>OZ242167.1:3687500-4813793 GCA_965205295.1 Candidatus Multivorans sp. | reverse complement strand
CCGGCGACGCGCCATCCGGCTCTGCTGCAGCAGGTCGCCGGAATCGAGACGGATGCCGAGCAGCCGCTGGCCGCGCCGCTCGAGTTTCCGTCCGGTGGCGATCGCGTTCTCGATTCCCCGGTTGACGTCGTACGTGTCGACCAGGAGAACGCAGTTGTTCGGCATCGTCTCGGCGAAGGCGTCGAAGGCCTCGGGCTCCGAGTCGAACGCCTGGACCCAACTGTGGGCATGGGTGCCGCGCACGGGAATGCCGAAACGCTGGCCCGCCTGCACGTTCGAGGTCGCGGTGCAACCGCCGACGTAGGCGGCGCGGCAGGCGCTGAGCGCGCCGTCGAAACCCTGCGCCCGGCGCAGACCGAACTCCAGCACCGGCTGACCCGGCGCGGCGATGTGACAAAGCCGGGCCGCCTTCGTCGCCACCAGGGTCTGGAAGTTGATGATGTTCAGGATCGGCGTCTCGATCAGTTGGCCCACGAGCAGCGGCGCTTCCACCCGCAGCAGCGGCTCGCGGGCGAACACGGCAGTGCCCTCCGGGACCGCCGCAAGCGAGACGGCCAGATCGAGCGTCGGCAGGGCGTCGAGGAACTCGGGCGCGAACAGCGGCCCGCCGTCACCGCCGTTCAGGCTCCGCAGGTAGTCGATGTCCTCGGGCTCGAAGCGAAGCCCCTGCAGGAAGGACACGATCTGCTCCAGGCCCGCCGCGATGGCGAAGCCGCCTCCGAACGGCGTCCGTCGCATGGACATGTAGAAGCTGGCCCGGTCCAGGTGGCGACCGTGCTGCCAGTACCCCTGAGCCATCGTCAACTGGTAGAGGTCTGTGGTCAGGGCGCTCACGGCGAGGCCTCCACGAGCGGCGGCGCCGTCGGCCGGTGCTGGTACAACTCGCCGTCGGCGAAACCGAGCCGCCGGTAGTACTCGCGCGTGCCGACCGAAGAGATGACCGCGACGTGCTCGAACCCGGCTTCGGCCGCGACCTCGAGCGCCTCGGCGATCAGGCGGCGGCCGAGACCGATGTGCTGCGACCGGCCCTTGCCGCGCTCGCCGAGACCGACCACCGCGCCGTAGACGTGGACTTCACGAATGATTGCACTGCCGGCGAGTTCGTCGATCGGCCCCTCCCCTGCCTCCGACGCAGCCGGCAGGCGCAGCCGCAGGAACCCGGCGATCCGGTCCTCCGCATCCACGAACTCGAGGAACGTCTCCCGGCCCGAAGCCGCCTCGTAGTCCGTGCGCCGCATGCGGAGGCGGCCCGGATCGACCCGCCGGCCCCCGATCTCCCGGGCGCGGATGTCCCGGCAGACGACGCCGCGGCGTTCGGCCTCCTGTTCCGCGAACTGACGCAGGTTCGTCGTCCTGTTGCCGGTCACGATCTCCGTGCCGGGAATGTCGCGAATCACCCGCGTCAACCGGCAGTACCGAGGTGTAGCGCCCAGGCTGTGTACGAGCACGTCGAGCAGCTCACTTCGGGTGTACGGGCGCCATGCGCCGCAAAGGTAGTAGGACATCAACTCCGCGCTTTCGATCAGGGAACACGGGTAGACCTTCAGCTCGTCCGGGCGTACGTCCGGGTCCTCGAACAGCCGGTCGAAGTCCTCGCAGTCGGCCGCCGCCGTCGAGCCGTGGAGGTTCGGCATCCAGTGCGCCTGGATCTTGAACCCCGTTTGGCGCAGCAACCGGATGGCCCGTCTGGTCATCGCCGCGTCATGGCCGCGCCGGTTCTTCGCGAGCACGTCGTCGTTCATGGTCTGGATGCCGATCTGTACCTTCGTCGCTCCCAGGCGACGCATGCGGAGGGCCTCGCCCCGGTCCAGCCGATCGGGACGGGTCTCGAGCGACAGGCCGACGCAGCGGACGGCGGCCGTCTCGTTCTCGCGCTGCGCCGCCTCGAGTTCAGCCCAGCTCGCGGTCTGCCGCCGCGCCTGGGCGGCCGCCCGGGGATGCGCCGAAGTCCAGTCGCTCACGACCTGGTTGTAGTTGCGACTCCGGCTCGCGTTTGGGCCCGCCTCCTCGCCACGGGTGCCGAGCGTCTCGCCGTCGACCGTCTCGTCGAGCTCCCGGAAGTCGACCTCCGGCTCGAATCCGGCGAGCGGATCCCCGCCGCCAAGCCTGGCAAGCTCCGAGAACCGGTTCATTGCCTCGAAGCAGCGCAGAACGAACCAGATCTGGTAGCTCTCCGGATAGCTCGACCAGGTGCCGCCGAGCACGATCAGCTCGATCTTGTCCACCGGGTGACCGGTGTGATCGAAGGAACGCAGCCGCGACAGAGTCTGGCGGTAGGGGTCGAACTGATGTTCCGCGGCCCGCTGCGCGCCCGGTTCCGACGAGATGTAGCTCTTCGGCATCCGCACATCGCTGGGACAGAAGATGCAGCGCCCGGGACACGGGAACGGCTTGGTCAGCACCGTGACCGGCGCCACGCCGCTCCTCGTACGCACCGGCTTCATCCGCACCCGCTCGACGAACGTCTGCTCGCAGGCCGAGCCGGAACGAAGCGCCCGGTAACCGCGAATCAGCTCGGCCTTCGAGAAGAAGCCCTTGCCATCCTTCGGATAGCGCCGCAGCAGGTGCTCCAGGTCCTCCTTCTCGAAGCTCGAGGCCCGCTCGACGGCGCCGAAGATCGCCTCGAGTTCGGCGGCATGCTCCGCGGGGTCGAACGGATAGGCGCTGCCACCGTTGCTCATCGCCGGCGTTCTCCGCGGCCGGCAGCCACGCGAACCTGCGATCCACGACGATCCAGAACGCGCATGAACCGTTTCGGGGCTATTGTCGCCACCATGGCGGGAACCTACTACGGCCGGGCGAAGCGCCTGCACGGCTGAGGCCGGGTGACGACGATGGCAGCGGAAACGGCGTCGGCGGAGCGCTTTGAGGGCCGCTCGGCCCTGGTCACCGGTGGGGGCAGCGGCATCGGACTGGCCGTGGCCCGCACCCTCGCTTCGGGCGGTTGCCGCGTTGCGCTCAGCGGCAGGCGGCGGGAAGCGGTCGAAGGGGCTGCCGCGGTGTTGGGGGAACAGGGATTCGCCTGTCTGGCCGTCGCCGGCGACGTCGCCGGTGCGGACAGCGCGCGGGAGATGGTGGACGAAGCGGCTCGAGAACTCGGCGGGCTCGACATCCTGGTCAACTGCGCGGGCGTCTACCGCACCGGGCCGCTGGCAGCGGACAGCACCGGCGCCGCCGAGCCGGGAGCAACCCGCGAGCCGGACCCGATCGACCTGGTGATCGACATCGATCTGAAGGGCGTGCTGTTCGCCATCCGCGCCGCCATTCCGCACCTCCGCGCCCGGGCAAACGCCGGCGGCGCCTCGATCGTCAACATGTCGTCCTCCGTGACCCGATCGCCGCTCGCCAACTGCTCCGTCTACTCCGCCGCCAAAGCCGGCGTCGACGCGTTGACCCGCAGCCTCGCCCTCGAACTCGCCGACGACCGGATTCGCGTCAACGCCGTGCTGCCCGGCGTCGTGCGCACGCCAATCTTCGAGACCGTCATGCAACCCGAAGAAGCCGCGGCTTTCCTCGACAGCTTCGGCGACCAGGTGCCGCTCGGCCGGGTCGGCGAGCCGGACGACATCGCCCGCGCGGTCGTGTTCCTGTGCGATCCGGCAAACGACTGGATCACCGGCGCGCTGCTCGCCGTCGACGGCGGGCTCAGCCTGGGCTCGGTGTAGCCAGACCTGGGAACCCGGGTGGTGCGATCCGCGCCACACGCGAACCACTCCGTGCGCGCGTCGGTGAGCGCACGGATGGCACGCGGGCGTCTCGCCCTCATCCGGTGCAAGGCACCAGCCATACTCGCCTGCACCATGAACCCTTCAACCCAAGCCGCTCTGCGGCGCATCAACCGCGAGTTCTACAGCCGCTACGCCGACGACTTCGACCGCACCCGCCACCCCGGCGGCTGGCCTGGCTGGCGACGCGTCGTCGAGGCCGCGGCACGGCCCACGGGACGGCCCCTCCGCGTCCTCGACCTCGGCTGCGGCAACGGCCGCTTCGCCCAGTTCCTGGACCGCAACCCGGACCTCCGCTCGGAACGGCCATTCGACTACTTCGGTATCGACTCCAGCGCCGAACTGATCGAGCGCGCCCGCTCCGCCGGCGCCGATCCCGAGCACATCCGCTACGAGGTCGCCGACATCGAGACCCGCCAGCTCGACGAGGCGAGCTACGACCTCGTCGTGCTCTTCGGCGTCGTCCACCACCTGCCTGGCTTCGACAACCGGCGCCGCGCCCTCGAACGAGCCGCCGCGGCCCTGGCGCCCGGTGGCCTGCTCGCCGTCACCTGCTGGCTGTTCGCTGACGACGCCCGGTTCGAAAGCCGCCGCCTCGACTGGGGGTTGGAAGCAGGCGTCGACCGGGAACAACTTGAACCCGGAGATCACCTGCTGCGCTGGGGACCGAGCGACTCGCAAGCCCGCCGCTATTGCCACCACACGAACGAGCGGGAACTCGACCGTCTCGGCGAGGGCCTGCCGCTCGTCGAAACCGCGCGCTACCGCGCCGACGGACCGGGCGGCCGGCAGAATCTCTACTGGCTGGGAGCTCGAGGCCTCAGGCGGGACCGCGGACAGGAGCCGTAAACGAGGGGGCAGCGGAGCGGCTGGTAGTTTGCGCTGCAGGAGGAATCGCCACCGATGAAGCCCTCGTCCCTCGCACTTGTCGCCCCCGCGCTGCTGACCGCTCTCTCCGCCGGTGCGCAGCAGGAAGAGACCTACGACTACTGGCAACCGCAGCGGCGGATGGTCCGGCTGGGCCAGCAGGCCATCTTCATGTGCAACGGGCTGTTCACGTCGAACCGGTCGCTCGAGCAGATCTTCGCGCAGGAGCTGGCGTTCCTGCAGGAGCCGGTGGGCACCGCGGACGGTGGCGACTACACGGTCGACTGGGATCGGCGCGCCGTAGAGATCGGCGCCGGCCACGGCACACCGAAGATGCGCGCCGCGTTCCGCGACGGGATCGGCTGCATCATCCTGGCGCCCGACCAGACGTTGGACGACATCGACGGTCTGCCGGCCATCGAGATGGCGGCCGCGCCCGGCGTAGCGGCGGAGATCCCGTGGCCCGACGGAGACCTGATCGGCCCGATCAAGCTGCCAGCCGACGTCGACACAGCCGCACTCCAAGCCGCCTCGGACTGGAGCTTCGACCGCGAGTCTGCCGAGCAGGTCACCCTGAGCCTGCTCGTCGTCCATCGCGGCGAGATCGTCCACGAGCGCTACGCCGAGGGCGTCGATATGACCACGCGGACGCGCACCTGGTCGACGGCCAAGAGCATCGCCTCGACGCTCATCGGCATGCTCGTCGACGAAGGCAAGCTGTCCCTCGACGCCCCGCTCGGCTTCGACTTCCTGCCCGATTTCCCGGCAGAAGCCACCGCGCCCGAGGCCGACCCGCGCGCCAAGATCACCCTCCGGCACGTCCTCAACATGTCGAGCGGCCTCCAGACCGTCGACAACGGCGGCCTCGAGTACGCCGTCGGCTCCGGCATGTCCTACTGGGCCGGCGCCAGCTCCGTCGACGGCGCCCGCCACCGCGCCCTGATCCGCGAGCCCGGCACGAACTGGGACTACGAGAACTACGACACCCTGCTCGCCGTCTACGCGACGAAGCGCGCCCTCGGCGGCGAGAAGAAATACCACCAGTTCCCGCGCAAGCGCCTGCTCGACCCCATCGGCATGAGGAACACCCTCCTCAGCACCGACCGCTTCGGCGACTTCATCCTCAGCAGTCAGGTCTACACCAACGCCCGCGACCTCGCCCGCTTCGGCCTCCTCTACCTCCAGAACGGCGTCTGGAACGGCGAACGGCTCCTGTCGGAAGACTGGATCGACTTCGTCCGCACCCCGGCTCCCGCCACCCACATCCGCGGCAACTTCTACGGCGGCCAGTTCTGGCTCGTCCCCGACGAGCGCACCGACGTCCCCCGCGACGCCTACTCCACCGCCGGCAACCGCGGCCAGTTCGTCGTCATCGTCCCCTCCCACGGCCTCGTCATCGTCCGCCGCGGCCTCGACCACGGCCGCCAGGGCTTCGACCGCTGGGACATCACGCGGGAAGTGCTGAAGGCGTTCCCGGCTGCTGCGGCCGCGGCGGACTGACGCGGGGCGGCGGAGGGCGGAGCCGGAGGGGCGGAGCCGGAACGGCGACGGTGTCGGTTACACCCGCCTGTCCGGGGCGCGAAGGGGGGCGGTCGTCGGGCTGTTACGGCCCCTTGTGAATGGACGCGAACCTCGATCCATTCGTATAGGCTCATGCAAGGCCCCACTTGACGCCGAGCCGAGGAGCCGCCGGATGACCGCCACGACCAGCGAACGCAGAATCGTAAACATGCGGGAGGTGCTGAACCTCCTCGTTGGGCAGCACGGCGAGACGAGAGAGCGCCTGGTCCGGATCGAGGACAAGGTCGACGTGCTTGTCGACGATCTCGCCGAGACCAAGGGAGACGTCGCGGCGATCAAGGGAGACGTCGCGGCGATCAAGGGAGAGGTCGCGGCGATCAAGAAGCTGCTGGAGCAGACGTCTCGGCCGAGCTAGTTGGCACCGGCGGCTGTGGCGAGGTTGGCGCCGCGACGGTAGCGGGACGATGCCGACGAGCGTGGCGCAGTAGCGAATCGGTTGCACCCGTCTGTCCAGGGCGTGGAGGGGGCTGGACTGAGTTTGGCCTCACACACTCCGGTCAGGCTACGACTCACGCACCCTAGTACCGCACTTCGCCTTCCGGATTGGGCTCAATCAGGCAGCGAACAGCCGACCTCATCAGAGCGTCACCAACTCTCTCGACGCCGCTCCGAAACAAGCATCCTTCCTCACGCGTCATGTTCCGGCAGCATGCATCCGGTGTCACGAGCCAGGCCCGCTGGACCGGCGCACGACAACGACGAGAATCGTGAACATCACCCATTGAACGCATGTGCTTCCCAGGGCGTACTTGAAGCGCTTCGAATCGAGTCCCGGGAAGATCTGGCGATACGACGACCGTCGCAGCAACTGGCGTGAGGTATCGCTCAAGAAGCAAGCGGGCGTCGTCCCCGATTTCTATCCCGATCACGTGGAAAAGTGGCTAGCGGCCAACATCGAACAGCCCGCCGTTCAAGGCCTCCAGCAGCTTGCTGAGGCCGGGAAGCCCCAAGTCGAGATCGCGTATGCCCCCTCCGGCCATTTCACGGACGGGGCCCTGGAAGGCCTTCGCGGGTTCCATGTCCGGCCTTTAGCCGGCTGCCAAGGGGCCGCGTGCGACCAGAGAGTTCGCGCACGCAGGGACTTCCGCTGGGGTTCTGACGGGAGTTGCTACTGCAACCGCCGATGCCCTATTTCGGGCGGATGCCGGCCAGTAGGCCGGCGAACCCGGCGATAGGCCAGTCCGACGACATTCAGCCCGCGTAGGGGCTCAGGGGAGGGGTCCCAGCGGGCTCTGAACGAGCGACGGCCGACGACCCCCCTGAGCCGCTCCCTGGGCGGGTGCAACCGACGAAGCTTCGCCGCGGCCGCTAGATCCAGTCGCGGTCGGCGATCTTCTTGGGGAGGAACTCTTCGGTGACGAAGGAGAGGCCCTTGCTGGAGAGAGCTTCGAGTTCCCACTTGACGCCGGTGCGGAGCATGTTCTTGATCTCTTTCTGCCAAGCCTTGGCCTTGAACCACTCGTAGTTCAGGATCTCCTTGGCCCGGGAGCGGTCCTGGTCGTTGAGGCGGATGCTGACATCTTCGGAGAGGTCGTAGGCGCCGGGGTCGAAGCTGGAGAGGCCGATGAAGCGGGCCCTGGGGACCGCCATTCGCTTGGACTCGAAGGCGAGGCCGATGGAGCCCTGCTTGACCACGGAGTGGATGTAGTAGCCCCAGGGGTCGTTGTCGACGAAGACGTAGAGCGGCAGGTTCAGTTCGTTCACCAAGCGGTACAGGAGGCGGCGGACGCCGCGTGGGGGCTGGCCCTGGCCGGTGACGAGGATGCAGTCGTGGCGCTTCCAGAACTTGTCCTCGTTGAGACGGGCCCAGACCGCCTCCTTCTCCACCAGGAGGATGAACTTGGCGCCGTGGCCGACGAAGCGGATCGTGTTCGGTTCGACGATGCCGGGCACCGACCAGCCGCCTGAACCCATGCGGGAGAGGTCGATCACGTCGCCTGCATCGACCAGGGTGAGCGGGCCGACCACCGAGCCGCGCTTGGCCGCGAACAGGTGCAGCTCCTCGCGCAGGGTGCCGAGCGCGACCTCCAGATCCTCGATGATCGGGTCCGACTCCTCCTGGCCGTCGAAGGTGTTCTCCTTGCCGTCGGCCAGCGTGTGCTTGGTCATGTAGTACAGGTCGCGGATGCTCGTCGTCTTCTGCTCGTCGAGAAGCTGGGTGCAGCCGCGGGCGACCAGGAGCGTCTGCATGTACTTGCGCGCCTGGTTCAGGTTGAAGAGCGAGCGGCGCTGGGTCGCGTCGCCCATCTCGATGATCTTCTTGCGCTTCGAGAAGGTGACGTTCGAGAGCGTGCGCGACGGGATGTCGACGAATGGGTCGACCTCGCGGCCGGCCATCTTCACCGTCTGCTTCGCCAAGTACTCGATCTTGGCCTTGGCGTCGAGGTTGCCCGGAATCTTGAGTCGACCTTCCTCGGCGGCGGCCTGAGCCGGCCCGTCCTTCGCGCCTGCGTTGCTGTCAGAGCCAGAGCCGGATGCGGGCGAGACGCCCGCGTTCCCAGGCCCGGAATCAGCCACGGCCACGCTCTCCAGCCGTCACACCAACTCCAACTGCGACCCGGAATCGCGCTCGGATTCGACCGGGATCGGCGGCGGCAGGTGCTCGAGCGATTCCACGTCCTCGACGACAGGCATTGCGTCCTCGGGCGACGCGTCCTCATCGAGCGGCGCCGCCGCCGCTTCGGCGCTCGCCGGCGCGGGCGGTTCGGCGTCCGGATCGACCACGAGCACGTTCTCGCAGGCTTCCAACTCGTCGCCGTCATCAGCGCCCTTCGCCTCTTCGAGCAGACCCGCCAACTCCGTCTTGCGGCGGCTGATCGCCAGCAGCCGATCGCGGAACAGCTTCTGTTCCTTGCCGGTGATCGCCTCGACCGAGTTGACCACTTCCTCGATGTAGAGATTGAACACCTCGCGCCGCCGCGCCTCGCTCTTGGCCCGCGCCTTGCGCTTGACGTACTGCCCGAGCCGGCGACCGCAGGTCTGCAGCGCGAGCTTGATCTCCTTGCGGATCTCGTCGTAGTCGGCGACCGCGACCTTGCTTTCGGAACTGAAGGGCACCCACACCGAGGCAAGATGAACGAGCACGATCAGCGGCCCCGACGGCAGCGCTCCGCGCGACTGGCTCAGGCCGTAGTTGCGCCAGGAGACGTCCATCACGGCCCTGGTGATGCAGCAGGAGCCGGCGTAGTACTGGAGCGGCACCCGGTTGGCGAAGCGCAGCACCTTGGCCAGCTCGTCCCCGGCCAGATCGCCGCCCCAGGCCAGGCCGACCTCGACCTGGAACGGATTGCCGCGGTAGACCGCCGGCCGCCTTGTCTCCACGCCGTAGAACTCGGCCCGCACGCCTCGGGTCAGACCGGCCAGGAGCTCCCGGACGCCGATCGGCGACAGGCAGTCCGTCGACGGCGGCCGGATGCGGGTCTGCGAGTCGTTGATCGCCTTGTAGAGCGCGTCGACGGCCTGCCGGGCGACGGTCTTCGGAAGCGCCTTCGGGTCGATTCCGGCCCGCTTCGCCAGTCCCCCGGCGAACTGCGGCGAGATCCGACTGAAGTCCCGGGACAGGAACCGGGCGACCGTCTTGTGCTCGGTCGACTGCAGCATCTTCATCAGTACGCCGAGTTCGACGCCGTGCGGGTGCGGCTTGATCTCCTGCGGCGCCACCGGGTTCTGCTGCACGGTGCGCGCCCAGGAGGCGGTCTCGCCGGTCGGGCTCCGGTAGTGCAGGGTGACGTGCGGGTTCGCGACCGCGACCTGGTGGAGGAACTCCTCGACCGACTGGCGGCCCTTCAAGTACTTCGCTTCCAGTTCCAGTTCCACCAGCGTGCCGTGGTCCAGGTGCCAGTCGGGAAGAGCCCGGCGACCGATCGCCTTGGGCCTGTTCGTGTTCGTGTCGACCATGACCCGCATCGCGTAGGCCGGTTTGTCCGGCCCCGTACGCGACTCCACGGAGACCGGCTTGCCGGTCGTCAACTGGCCGTACATCGCCGCCGCCGAGATGCCGATCCCCTGCTGGCCCCGGCTCTGCTTCAGGCTGTGGAACTTCGAGCCGTAGAGCAGTTGGCCGAAGATCTTCGGGGCCTGCTCGGGGACGATGCCAGGGCCGTTGTCCGTGATCCGCACGAGGTACCGGTTCGTGCCCTTGGCGACTTCGAGCTCGACCCAGACTTCGGGCAGGATGCCGGCCTCTTCGCAGGCGTCGAGCGAGTTGTCCACCGCCTCCTTGACCGTGGTCAGGAGCGCCTTGCGCAGCGAATCGAAGCCGAGGAGGTGCCGGTTCTTGGCGAAGAACTCCGAAACCGAGATCTCCCGTTGGCGACGGGACAGCGTCTCGGCGGTGACTCGGGTCGTCAAATCGGTTCCTGCTTCAGGGACTGAGATTGAGGCGCGCCCCCAGATGCACCATCCGGGGTGCGCCCACGGCCACCAGGCCGGTACCGGAAATACGGACCTGCACTTCCTCGTCGAGCAGGTTCTCGAACCCGGCGAAGACCTGCCAACGGCTGCTCAGAGAGCGCGCCAGGCTCAGGTCCACGACCGCGAAGCTCGAGAGGGGCCTCGTGTTCAGGTCGTCCTCGTACTGCTCGCCCACGAAGCGCAGCCCCAGTCGCGCCTGCAGCACCTCGGGGTTCGAGTACTCGAGGCCGAGGCTCGCCGACTGCTCGGGCGTCTGCGCCAGCCTCTTCCCTTCGAGTTCCGGGAAGTCTGCCGCGCTCGCGACCTCGGCGTTGCTGTAGAGGTACGAAACGTCGAGCCGCCACTCGTCGCCGAGCTGCTGGCGGAGTTCGGCTTCCAGCCCCTGGATGCGGGTGCGGTCCAGATTGCGCCGCTGACGGCACGATCCGCCGCCGGGCACGAAACCGCAGGGCTGGAAGAACCGCCCACTGGCGATCGAGGCCAGGGTGGCGTTGGCGATCGGGTTCTCGACCCGGTTGTGGAAGGCGTTCAGGGAAAGCCTGGAGCCGCCCTGGTAGCGCACCGTCCCGAACTCGATGCCCGAAAGCCGCTCGGGCTCGAGCGTTTCGTTCGCCTCGGTGATGTCGTTGCCCACCCGGAACGGCCGGTAGAGCTCGTTGACGGTCGGCGCCCGGAACGATCCGTACACCGAGCCGCGCAGGCGCCAGCCGAAGTCGAGGGCGTAGAGGAAGCCGATCCGCGGCGACGCCGCCGTCTCCTCCTGGTCCTCGAAGGCGTCTTCGCGACGGATCGAGCCGTCCGCCTTGTTGATCTCCAGCCGGCTGCCGGAACCGGTCTGCCAGCGGTCGATGCGGGCCCCGAGTTCGAGATGAAGCCGCTCGCCGAACTGCGCCCGGCGCTGCACGTAGGCGCCCACGATCGACTGGTCCCCGCCGGCCATGCGCCGCCGGTTGAACTGCGTGGTGTAGAAGAAATCCTCGTTGGTCGCCCCGTCGACGCTCCGCCACTCGGCGCCGGCGACCCACAGGCCCGATCCGACCTCGCCCTGCCCCAACTGACCCTGCCATTGGGCGCCGAGGCCGACGGCTTCTGAGCCGACCAGGAACTGATCGAGCGCCGGCCGCTCCGACGACCGATCGGCCTGCTGGGCGCTGAACGTGCTCGCGAACTCCTGCTCGTGGGTGAAGCCCCGCAGCGTCCAGGTGTCGCCCCGGCCGCTCACGATGTCCGCGCTCAGGCGGAAGGAGGTCAACTCCGTGTCGTTGCCGGTCAGTGGCGTGCCGTTGCCGCGATCCTCCGACAGGGTGTCGCCGCCGACGCTGACGGATACCGAGTCGCTGGGAGAAACCGTCAGGCGGCCCGCGACGCTGGTCTGGTCGGAAAACGCGTCAACGTCGATCGGGCCGCGCTGGTCGTCGCGGAGCACCGGGTAGCCGTCGCTGTTGAAGCTCCTCGCCGACAGGGTGAGCGACGCGCGCTCGAACCCCTGCCCGAACCAGGCGTCGCCCGACAGGATCCCGTGATCGCCGCCCAACGCGGACAGCCTCAGCGAAGAGCCCGGGTCAGACGGCTCGGCGGTGACCAGGTGGATCACGCCGCCCAGGGCCGAATTGCCCCACAGGCTCGAACCGCCGCCGCGCACGACCTCGATCCGTTCCAGGCTTTCGCGGCCCACGCGGCCCCAGTAAATCCAGCCGCCGAAGGGGTCGTTCAGGGGCAGCCCGTCGAGCAGCACCAGGGTCCTGCTGACGCCGCTGGGGCCGATGCCGCGCAGCGAAACGCCCTGGCTGGTCGGATGGGCGACCATCGAGCTGTTGCGGCGGAAGAGGCTGAAGCCGGGCACCCGGCGCAGCGTGTCGTCCAGGGTCACGGCCGGGCTGGAGCGGAGTTCGTCGCCGGTCAGCACGGACACGCTGGAGGTCACCTGCCCGAGTTCCTGCTCCGCTCGAGACGCCGTGACGACGATCGTCTCGGCAAGAGCGGGGTCCTGGGCTGGCTCGGCGCCCTCGTCGTCCGCCGTGTCCGTCGCTGCAACCGCCAGGGAGGCGGTCAGCGCCAGGACGAGCGCCGAGGAAAGGACGAGGAAGCGACCGCGAACGCGACCGTCCCGGGTTCGCGTCGTGGAGGCGGTATGCGTGGTCGGCATGCACAAGCTCCTAGAGAGCCGGACCCGGAGTCTCCGGGTCGGCGGGAGCGGGCATGGTAAACGATGCGGGATCAACCTCCGCACCGGCTTCAGCTTCCTGGATCCTCAACTCGGCCGCGACCTGGCCCTCGACGGCGATCCGAATCTTCCCAGGCACCTTCAATCCACCCACGTCCATGTAGTCGCTGATCGTCACTTCGAGTTCTCCGGTCGACCCCAGGAACGACCCGTCGAAGACGATCCGCCGTTCCAGGAAGTCCTCGCCGCCGAGATAGAGCGTGCGCGCTTCGCCGTCCGCGGTCGCGATGTCCAGCCGGTAGGTCTCGTCGCGTTCGACCTTCTCCGTACCCGCCAGCGACACCTCGAAGCCGCGCTCCTCGGTGTTCGCGAGCATGCCCCACAGGAAATCGGAGAGGATCCCCACCGCCCCCACCATCTCCTCCGGCAGCGGCGCGGGGTCGATGATGCCCTGCATCGGCGACACGTTCCAGGCCGTTTCGCCGTCGTAGGCCAGGATCATCGTCAGGCCCTGCAAGTCGATGTCGATGCGGAACGAACTGGGACGCGCGAAGGCCACCGTCATCGGCACTTCGAAGCCCAGCATGACGACGGTGCCGGTGGCGCTCACCGTCTCGACCTCGGCGGCCGAGGCGCCGCGTGAGTTCCGATAGCGCGACAGCACATCCTCCTGGCCGAGAGCGTCGTTGGCCATCTGACCAGGCATGAAGAAGATGTCCGGATCGATCTCGGGGTTGATCTCCCAGGAGTTGAAGGTCAAGGCCAGCTCGCCCATCGGGCTCGAGGAGACCTGCCGGTGGGCCAGCATCACGCCGTCCACGTCGCGGTAGTCCGCGAGCACGGTGGTGACTTCCTGCATGCCGAAGCCCAGATCCTGGGTTGCGACCCGCTGCTTCTCCAGACCGTCCTCCACGCCGATGAAGACCTCTACCGGGCCGCTCGCCGCGGCGACCACCAGCTTCCAGACCTCCTCGCCGCCCTCCAGCTCTTCGCGGCCGGCCAGTTCGACCTCGTAGCTCAACTCCGCGTACTCGAGCCAGGGCACATTGAGCGCCGCGTCGGCAGCCATGGAGGCGGCCTGGCCGCCCTCCAGGGGCGCCGGCTTCGGCTCGCCTGGCACCTGCCCCCAGGCCTGCTCGCCGTCGTAGGCCTGAATCAACGCCATGCCGCCGAAGTCGCCGTCGATCCGCGACTGGTTCGGACGGCGGGCGTGGACGGTGAACTCGACCTCCATGCCCTGCATGGAGAGCGTAGCCGCGCCGCGCACCGTTTCGATGGAGCGCAGTCGATCCAGGCCGCCGCGCGCCTCGTAGTGAGCCGCGAGCACCCGGTCCCGTTCGCTGGGTTCGGCCGTTTCCTGGGTCCATGCCGGCGCTGCCGCCAAGGCAAGCGCCAGGACGGCGAAGCACGCTCGGCCTCGGTCCGTTCGCCGCCTGTTGGGTGCGCCGCGCCCCGTTCCCGCGCGAGCTGCTGAGCCGATCGGTGCAGAACCCTTCATCTCATCCTCCGCTGGCTGTCCGCCGCGAGGCCCGCCGGTGACCGCCAAGCCGGCTCGCTGCCCAAAATCTGTGCCGGCATGATACCCGACCGGGGCTGGCGCAAGACGGCGCGGGCGGCGACGCCATGACGCAGGATACCGCCTTCGGAGCCTTCCGCAAACTCTGAAAACAAAGAGGTTAAGGTCGACTGTGAGGTTTGGCCGGCGCGGCGGCGCCAAGCGGCCACCGAGCGCCCTTGAGTTGCTTCGAGCATGCCGGTCTGGAACCCCCTCCCTCCGCGGGCGGTTTCTCCTCTACGATTCGTCAACGAACCGCTCCATGAACGAGGAAAGACAGGGCGACGGCATCGACGCAGGCGCGGGTTCCGGGGCAGAGCCCGGCGCCGCAGCCGAGACATGGTCGCTGTCTTCTGCCGCTTCCTTCGGAAGCGCTATCGGTGAGGTGCTGGCGACCGGCGCCGACGACCACCGTCTGCTGGCGCCGGAAGCCGCCGGGTCCCAAACCCAGCGGTTGCGCTTCACCGCCGACGGCTGGGAGTACTTCCGCATCTGGATCGTCAACGTCGCGCTGACGCTCCTGACGCTTGGTATCTACTCGGCGTGGGCGAAGGTCCGGGCACGGCGCTACCTGTACGGCAACGTCTGGCTCGGCGACGCGGCCTTCGACTACACGGCGAACCCGGTGGCGATTCTGAGGGGTCGGATCCTCCTCCTCGTCGTGCTGGTGCCAGTGTCACTGGCACAGCGCCTGTCCATCGTGTACTACTACGCTGCGCTCCTCCTTCTCATGCCGCTGGTGCCCTGGGTCGTGGTCCGCGCCCGCGCCTTCCAGCTCCGCAACTCCATGCACCGGGGCATCGCCTTCGATTTCCGGGCCAAGTATTGGGATGCCGCCGTCTGGTATCCGCTGTCCTGGGCCGCTTCAATCGCCACCCTCGGCCTGGCAAGGCCCTTTACCGTGCAGCAACGCGACCGTTTCCTGGTTACGGAGTCTCGGTTCGGCAGCACGCCGTTCAGCTTCGTTGGTCAGGTCCGTCCCTACTACAAGATGTACGTCGTCACCGTGGTCGTCCTAGGTCTCGTCTACATCGGTGGTGTCCTCGGCACCGTCCTGCTCATGGCTGTGATGAACCTTGCCGGTGACCCGGTTCCAGGGACCGCGGAGTTCAACCCGACGTTGTTCTTCGCGGGCATTCTGACTACCGCCGCGGCGGCAGCCCTGTTCGTCCTTGCCTACCTGCGCACCCGCCTGCTCAGCTACCGGTGGAGCAACACCCGCCTCGGCGAGAGCGAGTTCCGGCTCGACCTCTCGTTTCAGACCATGCTCTGGCTGTATGCGAGCAACGCCGCCCTGATCATCGCCACCTTCGGCCTCTTCGTTCCCTTCGCGCGGATCCGGGTACTGCGTTACGTCGTGGATCAGTGCCTCGTGATCCAGAAGGACAGCGAGGAGACCTTCAACGCGGGTGAGAGGCAGCAAGTCGGCGCCACCGGCGCGGAGGCGGCCGGCGAGTTCGGCCTGGAGATCGGGATATGAGTTCCGTTCCCTGCCACTACTACGACGGACGGACCTCGCGGCGCCATGAGGCTGCGCTCGCCATCACCCCCGAGGGCGGACTCATCGTCGCCTGCGAAGACATCGTGCAACGCCTCACCTACGTGAGTGTCCGCTTACCCACCCGAATCGCCGATACCCCCCGCTACATCCGCCTGCCGGACGGTGGGGTATGCGAAGTCCGTGACAACGACGCTCTGGACGCGATGCGGGATCGGGCCGAACGCGATCCCCTATCTCGCGCCCGACGCTTCGAACGCCTGGTGCATCGACTCGACAGCACGTGGCGCGGCGCCGCGGCCGCCCTCGCGGTCACTGCCGCAATCCTCTATTCGTTCACGGAATGGGGGGCACCGGCCGTGGCTACGGTCGTCGTCGCACTCACGCCTCCCGAGGTCGAAGCGGCCATCGGCGACAACTTCCTGGCGATGCTTCCCCTACTCGGCATCCTGGATCCCTCGGAGCTCGAGCCAAACCGCCGAAACGAACTCCTGGCCGTTGCTGAAGCGATGGGGCGTGACGTGGGTGTCGAGGACCTGGATCTCCAGTTCTACTCCGCACCCGGTTTGGGCCCGAACGCCTTCGCCCTGCCGGGAGGCACCGTCGTCCTTACGGACGAACTCGTCGAACTGGCCGAGCACGACGAGGAACTCATCGCGGTGCTCGCCCACGAAGTAGGCCATGTGGCTGGCCGCCACGTGATGCGCGGACTGGCCCAGACTTCCTCCATGCTCGTGATCTGGACGGCTTTCACCGGGGACGCTTCGGTCGCGGCACTGTCCATCCTTGGACCGGACCAACTACTGACCCAGCGCTACTCGCGCACCTTCGAACGCGACGCCGACCAGTTCGCCGTCGACTACCTGCTCGGGAACGGCATCCCGCCGACTCGCCTCGGCGACATGCTCCAGCGACTTCAAGAAGCTCACGCCGATAGCGGCACTCCGAACTGGCTGGCCAGCCACCCGGGAACCGAGGAACGCGCGCGGAACGCCGAGGAGGCCGCGGAACAAGCCCGCGGCAAAGCCGAAGCCGGCGACTGACCGTCGAGACGAGGCGGCATATTCTGAAGAGAACACGACCGAAGCAAGCGACGCGGGCCGAAGCCGCCGACCGGACCCGCAGCAGGAGGCACCTGGCATGCAGAAACTGACCCAGGC
Source organism: Candidatus Multivorans sp. (assembly GCA_965205295.1). Taxonomy (GTDB): domain Bacteria; phylum Acidobacteriota; class Thermoanaerobaculia; order Multivoradales; family Multivoraceae; genus Multivorans. The sequence continues at coordinate 4,796,830 of OZ242167.1, read as the reverse complement.
CCAGCGCGAACAGTGGGCCATCGACGGCTACATCCGCGTCGAACAGGCGCTGTCACCGGACGCAGTCGCGTTCTTCGACGCCGAGCTCGACCGCGTCCGCCAGCTCCCGGGCTGGGAGCCGAACCCTGACGGGCCGCTCGGCCACTACGCCTGGCTCGACCACGCCGTCGACCGGCACCCCGAGGGCTTCATGGACCGCCGGGTCCTGCTCCACTACGACCAGGCGTTCCTCGACCTGATGGACACCTCTCCCGTCTTCGACCTGGTCACCGACATCATGGGCCCCCATGTCGTGCTCAGCATGAGCCAGGCGATCGTCCGCCCGTCCAATCCCAAGTGGCCCGGCTACACCCACACCGACGGCGGCGAGGCGCTGCGGCGCATCCGCGTCACCGAGACCAGCCTGCCACTGGCGATGAAGGCGCTCTACCTGCTCTCCGATGTAACCGACGACGACTGCGGCAACTTCACCGTCTTCCCCGGCAGCCACATGCGACCGTTCCCGGACCGCCCCTACCCGGCGCCGGGACCGAAAACGCCGGGCGCCGTCCAACTTGCCGGCAAGGCCGGCGACTGCATCCTCTTTCCGCACTCCCTGTGGCACGGCCCGTCGGTCAACGCCTCCCCGCGCGCCCGCAAGACGATCCTCTACAACTACTGCCAGTTGTTCCTGCGCACGTACGACCCCGAGCCCACGCCTGAGATCCTCGAACGCTGCACCCCCCGGCAGCGCCGCCTGCTCGGCGACCTCGGCTACGAGTTCCGGCCCGGTTCGTACTTCTACGCCCCGCAGGATCAGGTGGACGTGATCGTGGGCGAGGGTTCGGGGTAGGCCCGGAAACTCATGGAGAACCAGATGCCGGCCAGAACCCGGGTGGCGATCCGCGCCACCCGCGAACCACTCTGTGCGCCCGTCATCGGGCGCACAGATGGCAGGCCGGCGCGCCCTGTTCCTGCGACTGCGAGCCGCCCAGGTGGCCGCAGAGCCCGTCACGGCCTGCTGCCACGCGTGGTGCTCTTCGCGGGCACGACACTGGGTTGCTCCGCAATCGCCGGACCGTCTCCGGATGTCGCCATGGGACTGGGGGCGCCGGCGTCCTCGCCGGCATCCGTCGAACGTCCCGACGAGCCACGGCACGAAGGCGCGTTGTCCGATCTCCTTGCGGATCTGGCTCGTATCGTCGGCCGCGAGAGCGTGGACCGCGGGGACGCGCTCCTCGGCATGTTCAAGGAGCGCGGGTTCGACCCTCAGGTACACGAGTTTTCGACTGAGGTCACAGATCGGCAGCCGCGAGAAGTCGGGAGAAACCTGGTCGTCACAATCGGCGACGGTCGCCGCGACATCGTGGTGGGTGCGCACTACGACGTGGTCCGCCTCCGAGACGGCGCGGTCGTCGGCGGCGCCGTGGACAACGGCGCGGCGTCGGTCGTCCTCACCAGGGTGGCCGAGACGCTGCGGCGACACGAACTGAACCATCGCGTCCGAGTCATCCTGTTCGACCTCGAGGAGGCCGGGCTCCTCGGCTCTCGTGCCTACGTCCAGGACGAAGACGGGGACCGCATCGCCGCCATGGTCAACGCCGACGTGGTCGCCGGCGACGGCGCCCTGATGTACGGGCCGATGTCCCACGAGGGAAACGAGGCGGTCTACCGCAGTCTCCTCGTCGTGTGCGCCGACAGCGAAGTCCCGTGCATGGCCTTTCCCCGGTACCCCTCCAGCGACGATCGCTCCTTCCAGGCCGCCGGAATCCCCAACGTCTCCATCGGCATGAACGGAGCCACCGCGTCGCATCAGATGTGGCTCGCGCTCAATGCGGGCGCCGAATCCGGGCTCCGTCAGGGCTTCCTGCCCGACGTCTTCCGGGTCATTCACTCGGCCGAGGACACCATCGAACGTGCCAGCGAAACCGCGATGAACCGGCTTCACGATGTGATCGTCGCCCTCGTGCTCAAATTGGACGGGGCTTTGTAACCGGTTCCTAGACGGCGTACGGCTCGTCCTCGGGCACGAACTCCGGCTCCAGCCGCGCCGCCCTGCTCCATTCCCGCATGGCCTTCGTGTCGAGCAGCGCACGGCAGTAGTCCGCGGCTTCGCGGTCCAGCGGCGGCTCGTACGTCGCGAACCGCGAGGCGACCGGCAGGAAGTAGGCGTCGGCAGCCGAGAACGCGCCGAACAGGAAGGGGCCGCCACCGCCGAACTCGGCCTGCGCGGTGCGCCACAGGGCGGTCAGCCGGCCGATGTCGGCCATGACCTCGGGTTCCTGACCCTTGCCGGGATAGCTCGAGCGGATGTTCATCGGCATCGCCGTGCGGAGCGCCGCGTAGCCGGAGTGGAAGCTCGCAACCAGGGATCGCGCCCGGGCACGGGCCCGGCCGTCCGCCGGCCAGATGCCGCGGTCCGGGTGCAGGTCGGCCAGCCGCTCGGCGATCGCGGAGGTGTCGAAGGTGGCGAAGCCCTGCCCCGGCTCGCCCTCCCACAGCACCGGCACGAGCCGCGTAGGCGACAGCCCGGCGATGTTCTGGTCCCAGTCCTCCGAGTCGAACTTCAGCATCCGTTCCGTGAACGGGATGCCGAGTTCGGTCATCAACGACCAGGGCCGGAGCGACCAGGAGGAGTAGTTCTTGTTGCCGACAACGAGGGTCAGTGAACGCGTCATGGGCGGCGGAGCCTATAGCGAGGAGCCTGGGAACCCGGGTGGCGCGGGCGTCTCGCCCGCATCCGGCGCGAAGCGACGGCCTCCGGCCAAGCTGGAAACCTGAGTCTCCCAAGGATGACGGAACCCGGTGCAGCCGCTATTCTGAAACTGAAGTGCTCCACTCCAATCGCCCGCGCGTCCGAATCGCCCTGGCAGTGGCCGTGTTCCTGGCCGCTCTGTCCAGCGCGCCGCTCGCCGCTCAGGCAGCCTCGAACGGACCACCGCCGGGCGACATCGACGGACTGTGGGACTTCGCCACAGCGACGCCGCTGCAGCGGCCGTCGGCCTACGCGGAGCAGGAGTACTTCAGCGCCGAACAGGCCGGCCAGTTCGAACGCGACACGATCGAGCGTCGCGCCGAGGCGCAGAAGCGCAGCCCGAGCGTCCATGCGCCCTACTGGCTCGACCACGGCCGCAAAGTGCAGGAGTCACGCCGTACGTCGTTGATCTTCGACCCGCCGAACGGACGCATCCCGCCGATGACCGAGGCCGGCCGACAGCGTGCCCAGGCACGACGCGACCGGGGCCGGAAGGCGCCGGCCGGCCCCGAGGATCGCTCCCTCTGGGAACGCTGCCTGATGGGCTTCAACGCCGGACCGCCGATGAACCCGGGGGCCTACAACAACAACGTGCTGATCCTGGTGACGCCCGGCACCGTCGCCCTCCTGAACGAGATGGTCCATGAGACCCGGATCGTCCCGCTCGACGACCAGCCTCGGCTGCCCGAGCATCTACGCCAGTTCAAGGGCGATGCCCGCGGAACCTGGGACCGCGAAGCTCTGGTGGTCGAAACCCGCAACTTCGATCCGCGAATCAGCTTCCAGGGCTCGGGCGGCAACATGCGCCTGACCGAGCGCTTCACCCGCTTCGACGACACCACGCTGATCTACGAGTACACAATCGACGACCCGGAGTCCTTCAACCGCCCCTGGAGCGCACGTCTCGAGATGAAGCGGTCGGACCAGGCACTCTTCGAGTACGCCTGCCACGAAGGCAACTACGGCCTGCTCAACATCCTCGAGTACGCCAGAACCGAGAGTCTGCGCGGCGAGGACGGAACGCAGTGAGGACGGACGCGCAGACTCTCGGTGAGGTGGGGGCTGGGGCCAAACTCCGAGCCTGCGAGGCGTTTGGCGGCGCTAGCCAGAAGCGGGCTGAAGCAGAGTGACGTCCGGCAGCCGCGCCGCCTTCCGGTCAAACGTGTAGAGCGGTACAGCCCCGGCCCGCCTCGCCGCGGCGGCAATCATCCGATCGGCGAAGTCGGCTCCGCCGCGACGGTAGCCGCCCGCAGCCTCCACCACATCACTCGCCCATTCGACCTCAACGGCCGCAGCGTTGACGAGTTCGTTCAGTACGGTCGCTATCTGATCGCGGCCGAACCGAAAGGCGTACTCCAGCGCCCAAACCAACTCCACCATGACTTCGCGGCTGATGAAGCCCGGCTCTTCCAGGGTCAACTGCCGCATCAGCCGCTCTGCCGCCTCCGCCTGCTCTTCGTCATCCCGGAGCAGGAACCGGAGAAGGACGTTCGTGTCGAGCGCTATCACCTCCGGCCCGAGACCACGGCGGTCGCACGGTCCTTGTCCTCCAACGTCTCTGGAGACCAGTCGTCGCCCAGAGCACTCCGGCACGCCCCTTCGACAATCCCTCGCTGTATTTCCTCCAGACTCACCGGCGGCCCGTCGTACTTCAGGATGCCGAACAGGCGTTCGATCGGCACCAGCGGTCTGATGCACACTTCCCCGTCGTCGATGAAGTAGCGCACCCGGTCCCCTGGCTTCAGGTCAAGCGCGTCGCGCACCTCCTTGGGCAGGGTCGTCTGACCCTTGGAGGTAATCGTGGATTCGGGCAAGGAAGATTTACTCTTGGCTTTCATGAACCAAGTCTGCATTGCGATCGTCGTGTTTGCAAGGACCCGTCCTCATCCCTGTCTCACCGACTGGGAAGTCCGCCTGCCGGTTCGTGTCCCGCAGTTCCAGGCGAGCACACCGCCTGCGCCGCCGCCATGCAAGTCGGCACTTGACAGCCGACCCGCAGTTACGGGCGAATAGCGGCCATGCTATTGCCGGTTTGCGACGCAAATGAACCTGGTCAGGCGATTCTTCCGGGTTCCTAGCCCTCGGCCGAAGCAACGTCGTCCCGGTGGGTCCACCAGCCGGGGCTGGTCCACCAGTCGCTGCCGGGAGGCGGGGTCGGCTGGAACAGGAAGACGCCGGAGGGCGCGAACTCGACTCCGCGGAGGCGCTTGCTGAAGGCCCGGATCTCGGAGTAGTTCCACATCATCGTGAAGGGCTGGTCCTCGGCGACCACGCGTGCCAGCTCTCGGTAGATCGCGGCGCGGGCCTCGGGGTCGAACTCGCGCCGGCCGCGTTCCAGGAGTTCGTCGATGCGCTCGCTCTTGTAGCCGACGTAGTTGCGGGCGTTGTCGTAGCTGGTCGAGTGCAGGCGGATCGACCACTGGTCCGGGTCGGTGGTCACCTCGTCGGCGTCGGCATGGGCCTGGAACTCGTGTTCCAGCAGGTGCTGCTCGTGGGTCGCGTTCTCGAACACGCGGAGCGTCAGCTCGACGCCGATGCTGCGCAGATCCTCGCGGTAGATGTCGGCCATCTTGACCGCGTCGGCAAAGGTCTGGGCGATCTCCAGCTCGAACGAGAACTTGATTTTCCGGCCGCCGACCTCCTTGTAGCGCCAGCCGTCGTCCGGATCGGAGAGCCAGCCCGCCTCGTCGAGCAGTTCGGCGGCGCGGTCGAGGTCGAACGGATACTTGGGCACGTCCGGGTTGTAGCCCATGTGGTTCTTGTCCCAGAGCTGATCGGTCTCCAGGTAGACGCCGTAGGTCACGTCGCGGATCACCCGCTTCTGGTCGTAGGCGTGGGTCATCGCCCGCCGCACCCGGACGTCGCCGAAGAACGGATTGCTGCCGTCCTGGTTCCAGCCGATCCGGGCGATCCGCCGCGCCGGGGCCCAGCCCTTGACGCCGACCCGCTCGAACTCGGCGTCGTTGCTCTGGGTGGCGAACTGCTGCGGCGTGAACCAGTACTCGTCGAGTTCGCCCTTCTTGAACAGCAGCAGCCCGAGGTTGCGGTCGCTCTGGGGCCGGTAGATCACCCGCCTGAACGGCGCCACCCGGGCCGCGTCCGGGAACTCGTCCCAGCGATCGACGACGATCCGGTTGGTCGGCGTCCAGGACACGAACCTGTAGGGGCCGGAGCCGATGACTTCCTCGCGGGCGTGGTGGTTGAAGTACTCGCTGCTCCGCATCGTCGGGTCCTTCGCGAGTTCCTCCGGGTTGTTCCAGATGTGCCGCGGAATCGGCGGCACCCGCATCGCGAGCATGTTCGTGACCAGAGCGTCCTTGAAGAAGAACTCGGCAGTCAGGTCAGAAGTGACTTCGATGCGCTCGATCTGGTCGACGTCGTGCTTGTACATCGCGGCCGGCACGTCGTCCGAGGCCACCGCGTCGTAGGTGAACTTCAGGTCGTGCATCGTCCACGGCTTGCCGTCGTGCCAGGTGAGACCCGGCCGGATGCGCACCCGGGCGCTCATGAAGTCGTCAGCCATGACCCCCTCTTCGACCATGGTCCGGTTCCACACCGTCGTCATGCCCGCGTTGCGCGTCGTCAGCGCCTGGAACAGCGCGCTCGAGAGGTAGTAGTCCTCCCAGAAGATCGCGAAGACCGGGTTCAGCGTGCGCGGATCGCCGAGCATGTAGCGGACCAGGGTGTCGTCCCGGGCTACGGCCTCCGGCCGGTCGAACGGGTACGGCTCGGTGAGGGTCGGCGGGTTGACCAGCGGGTCGCTTGCCGGGTCGTAGGCCGGACCCGAGGGGCCTGTGCGCTCCGGCAGCGGACCGATGCAGGCGGCCGCGAGCAGCATTGCCGGAACCACAATCGCGGCGGAGCGGCAGCGAAGAGGCATCGGGATACGCATGGGCCGAACTCTAGCCGAGCCAGAGAACCTCCGAGAGCGAACATTGGTCGACTATCCCGCCGTCGCTCTTCGCGAACTCCTGCTGAACGCAATCATGCATCGCACCTAAGAGTCGAACGCCCCGGTCCGACCCGCAGGCGAACCTGAGCGCCTACTTCTTAGCTGAAAACAGGCTGGAACGACTATGGCCGGACGAAGAGTCGCACCGTAGTGTCCTCGGAGCCGTCTCACCCATACTGAGAGGTCTCGGCGACATTCGCGATCCTCACACCGAGAGGATTGCCAACAAGCTCGGGACTTCGAGCATCTGGCCAAAGCCATTGCTCGTCGCTGCGGTTTGATGAGCGCTACGACGCCGACTTGAGCCGGCCAACTGCGTCAGCAGCATCCGACTAGGTCGAGGCTCAACGCGGCCTAGCAGCCCGTGGTGAAAGTCGCGCTGCATTCGACCGGCGATGCATCACGCCCAACATCGTTGCTCCTCGGTCGAAGATGCACCGATATGCTCCCTCGTCGCGCCTTGTTGGACGCGCGCCTCACCGGTCTCGGTGCGACACGGACTTCCACCACGGGCTGCTAGCGACCGGGTGGTTCGGGTCCTCGTCCTCAGGCTGACCTCGAAACGGATGCGGGAGTTGGTCGATGTAGCTGTGGCCCACCCCGCACGAGATGCCGTAGTTCTCCGGCCTCTTGTCCACCGACAAGCAGGAGGTGCCGAAGAGGAGGTCCCGGAACGGCGGCGCACCGGAGTAGTTCTTGTCCCTGCCGCCGCCCGGTTGCTCGCTTCATCCTGCGCCTGTTGCTCATGACCAGCCCTCACTCCAAGGCGGTCACAAGCACCCGCGTTCTGGTCAACGAAGGCGGTCGATCCGCCGCCGGTCGCGCTTGGTCGGGCGGCCGGTTCCGCGGCTCCGGTGGGCCGTCGGCAGGGCCACGAACGCGTCGCGAGGCGGCGGCGCCGGCTTCGGCGGGCTCAGGTCTTCGTACAGCCCCGGTGCCTCGGCCTTCGGAAGCGGCTTGTCGCGCAGTTCACGGACGACGAGGATCCGTTGCCAATCGTCGCGAACCTTGATCTCGATGCGGTCGCCCACCGCAAGCCGCCGGTGAGGCTTGGCCCGCTGGCCGTTCACCGTGACCCGGCCGGAGGTGCAGGCCTCGGCCGCCTTCGAGCGGGCACGGAACATCCGCGACACCTGCAACCACTTGTCGAGGCGATTCACTGTTCCCGAGCCCGCGGAAGCGACGCTCGCCGGCAATTCCCGTCACCGCAATTCAAGACGATGGGGCCTCCGTATCCGCTGGACGTCCCGCTTCTCCACGCCCGCCTCGGTCGCGCACGACGGCCACTGGGCGACCGCGCCGACCACCCGATCGATGACGCGACCGGCCCGCTGCACCTTTAGCCCCGAGGTCTCCGCAAACCTGAGCAGGTCGTCGCGTTCGAAACCGCGGCGCTTGCCGGCCATGCTCATCTGATGTTGACCGGTGCACGTGCCCTGCCGGTTGTAGGCGTACGTCACGTCGTACGCCGGCGACAGCCGCCATTCCCCGCGGCGGTTCATCAGAAAGCTGATGTTCTTCACGTGATCGTCCTGGTTCCGGGCGACGAGGTTGAAGACTGCCCGGCGGTACTGCTCCTCGACCACCGCCATACCGAGTCCAAGCTCGCGAATCGTCTCCATCGCCTGCTCGTATGAGTATGCCCCCGAGTCGTTGTAGTCGAAGTGCCGCAAGGCCGCGAGCGACTGCATGTGGATCTTGCCTCCTGCCGGCTCGCGATCGAACCGGCGGGTCATGAAGTGGCTCCGCCCGCCTTCAAGATGCAGCCGGCATTCCGACATCTCGACCCCGGCCTCGCGCGCCATCAGGTGATACGCGTACTCGATCCGCCCGTAACCCAGGGGATCCGCCAGTTCGCGGTCGCGGTTGTTGGTGATGCCGTCGAACTTCAGGATCCAGTGCTCGAAGCCGGCTTTGGTGTCCACCTGGCCGGACCGGAACTCCCCCGTGTTCCGATTCCAGGCGAGCACGGCCTTGGCCCGGGCGCCGCCCGCGGACGTACCCACGCTGAGGATGTCCTCGAGCGCCTCGCTGTCGTCGAGCCGTCCAGACATTCCCCTTCGTTCGTCGAGAACCCGATTCGCGAAGTCGACGAGTCGAGCAACCTCCACCTCGCCCCGCCGGTTTCCCCCGGATTCCGCGGGTTGGTACTCCAACGCCCCCACGCCGCGGCTGCCGATGTAGCAGAGCCGGTCCACCGGACTGAAACTCTCGACACTCCGTTCCGTCTCCGCCAGCCAGACATCGATCAGCCTGTTACCGAAACGGTCCGGCAGCGAATCCGCCACGAGGCCCGGCAAGCCCATGAACGACTCTCCGAGGCCAGGAAAGTCGTAGGTCCCTTCACGCGCGGGCATGGCCAGCGGAGAGACCTCGATGCCAGCCGACAGGAACGCGGGATCGAACTGGAAGACCCCGACTCCCCGCCAGGCATCCCATGAAACCGCGCCGATGCGGCGACCCCAGAGATTCACGCTGGCGTCAGTCATTCAAGTGCTAGGCCCAAGACCACGGCTCTTCCCGCGACCCGCGCTTCCAGGGGCGGGCACGCTGCCGTTCGCGGCCGCCGGAGTCCACCCGTTCGATCGGCCGGATCTCTTGCAACGGCACCGCGTTCAGCAGACCGTCCGCCACGCCGAGGACGATCGCGACGCGCAGGAGGCCGTCCAGACTGCTTGGCTGACCGGCCTCGATACGGCGAAGCGTGCGCAGTCCGATTCCCGCGTCCTCGGCCAGAGCACTCTGCGTGACGTTCCTGGCAAGGCGCAGCTTCGCCAGACGGCGCCCCAATTCGGTCCGCAGTGCGCGGGAGGTCAGACTTCGACGGGGCATTCCATTGGCCATGAATCGCTCCTCTACTCGTAGTCCCTCGTGCCCGGCCCCCATACTGCCGCTATTCCGAACGCATTGCAAGTGGCTCTAACTGGCCGGTTACTTGCCCTACCCCGTGTTTAGAGGCCGTATGTTGCCTCTAACATTCGGCAGCTCTAGCGCCTGCGACGCGGCAGGTACAGGTCGGTGATCGTGCCCTCGTACGCCTCGGCGGCGAAGGCGACCGTCTCGGACAGCGTCGGATGCGGGTGCACCGTCAAGGCCAGGTCCGCCGCGTCCGCATTCATCTCGATCGCAAGGGCCGCCTCGGCGATCAGGTCGCCAGCGTTGACGCCGACGATGCCGGCGCCGATGATCCGCCCGCTGCCGGGGTCGAACAGCAGCTTGGTCAGGCCCTCCGCCCGGCCCAGGGTCAGGGCGCGGCCGGAAGCGCCCCACGGGAAGACGCCCTTCTCGTAGGGCGTGCCGCTCTGCCGCGCCTCGGTCTCGGTGAGGCCCACCCAGGCGACCTCCGGATCGGTGTAGGCCACGGATGGGATGACGCGCGCCTCGAAGCCGCTCTTCTCCCCCGCCGCCACCTCGGCGGCGACCTTGCCCTCGTGGGTCGCCTTGTGCGCCAACATGGGCCCGGGAACCAGGTCGCCGATCGCGAAGACGTGCGGCACGTTGGTCCGCTGCTGGTCGTCGACCGGCACGAAGCCGCGCTCGTCGACCAGAACGCCCGCGGCCTCGGCGCCGAAGCGGTCGCTGTTGGGACGGCGGCCGACCGCGACGAGGACACGATCGAACAGGCCGGAGCGGGGCCCGCCGTCGTTACCCTCCATCGACACCATGAGGCCGTTCTTCTGCGCCTTGACCCCGGTCACTCCGGTCGCCACGTGGATCGCTTCCAGCCGCCCGCTGAGTCGCCGCTCGAGCGGACGGACCAGATCGCGGTCGACCCCGGTCAGCAGTTGCGGCAAGAGCTCGACGACCGTCACCCGGTAGCCCAGGGCGGCGTACACCGTCGCCATCTCCAAGCCGATGATGCCGCCCCCGATGACCAGCAACCGGCCGCCGGGCGCGAACTCCGGGTCGAGTTCCAGGGCGTCGGTCGAGTCCCACACCCGCGGGTCGCCCTCCGGGAACCCCGGGATCATCGCCGGGCGCGAGCCGACGGCGACGATCGCCTGCCCGAATGTCAGGACGCGGCTGCCGCCGTCTGCGTCCTCGATCTCAACCTCGTGAGGACCGACGAAGCGGCCATGGCCCCGTACGACCTCGACCTTGCGCCGCTGGGCGAGCTGCGCCAGGCCGCCGGTCAGACGGCCTACCACCTCGTTCTTCCAGCCGCCGAGCTTGGCCCGGTCGATGTCGGGCGTACCGAAGTCGATGCCGTGGGCCGCGAACTCCGCCGCCTCGGCGATCACCCGGGCGGCGTGCAGCAGCGCCTTCGAGGGAATGCAGCCGACGTTCAGGCACACGCCGCCCAGATTCGCGTCGGGCTCGACGAGGACGACCCGGCGGCCCAGGTCGGCGGCGCGGAAGGCGGCGGTGTAGCCGCCCGGGCCAGCGCCCAGCACGAGGACTTCGGCGTCGACATCCTGCGGTGCGGCGGCAGCCGATGCCGTGACCGTCGACGGCGTCGCGGCCGCTGAAGGCGCTCTCTCCTCCATCCGTTCCGCTCCGACCTCCTGGGCCACCTTGCCGCCCGGAACCGGAGGGGGCGCGTGCGGATGGCGCGGCCGCTCGGCGCGGTGGTCGGGATGCGACTCGTCCTCGGGATCGAGCACGACGATCAGGTCTCCCTCCGCCACCTTGTCGCCGAGGGACACACCGACCTCAAGCACCACGCCGCTGTGGGTCGACGGCACCTCCATCGACGCCTTGTCGCTCTCGAGCGTGATCAGTCCGGTATCGATGTCGACGTGCTCGCCCGCCGAGACGAGCACCTCGACGACGTCGACGGAATCGAAGTCGCCAATGTCGGGTACGACGATGCGGATCGGTTCGGCCATTCCGCCAGCGTCAGAGCACGACCCGGCGAATGTCGGCCAGCACCGAGCACAGGTAGGTCGTGAAGCGCACCGCGTAGGCGCCATCGACTACCCGGTGGTCGTAGGAAAGCGAGACCGGCAGCATCAACCGGGGCGTCAGACCGGCGCCGACGTAGACCGGCCGACGGACCGAGCGCGAGACGCCGAGAATCCCGACCTCCGGCGCGTTGACGATCGGCGTGAAGGCGGTGCCGCCGATGCCGCCGAGACTCGAGATCGTGAACGTGGCGCCCTGGATGTCGGCGGGACGGAGCTTGCGCTCGCGGGCGCGGCCGCTGACCTCGGCCAGCTCCCCGGCCAGTTCGTAGACGCTCTTGCGATCCACATCGCGCGCGACGGGAACAACCAGGCCGTCCGGGGTGTCGACGGCAACCCCCAGGTGGAAGTAGCGCTTGAGGATCAGCGACTCGCCGTCCGGCGCCAGCGACGAGTTCATCTCCGGGAACTCGGCCAGGGACGCCGCGACCGCCTTCATCAGGAAGGCGAGCAGGGTGAGCCGAACGCCGCGCTCGCGGGCCTCCTCGAGGTGCGCCCGACGGAAGGCCTCGAGTTCCGTGATGTCGGCCTCGTCGTGCTGGGTGACGTGCGGCACGTTGAGCCAGCTCCGATGGAGGCTTGCCGCCGACAGCTTGCGGATGCGGCTCAGGGGCTTGGACTCGACCGGCCCGAACTTCGAGAAGTCGATCTCCGGGACTGGCGGAATGCCGGCGCCCGCAGCCCGCGGCCCGCCGCCGGTCATCACCTGCTTCACGAAGCCCTCGACGTCCTCGCGCAGAATCCGCCCCTTGGCGCCGGTGCCGGAGACCCTCCGCAGGTCGACGCCCAGCATGCGCGCGAACCGCCGCACCGCGGGGCTGGCGTGAGGCGGGGTCGACCCGGCAGGCGGGGCCGGGGCGGCCGGCGGCGGCGGGCGGCGTCCAGGCGACGACGCCGGCTTCTGCGTGGCGGCCGGCGTTGCAGGGGGCGGCGCCTCCGCCACGGCCTCCTCGCGAGCCGCCACCTGCTCCTCGACCGGAGCGCCGGCCGGCGCATCCGTCGCCTCGATCGTGAGGATCAGGTCGCCCTCCGCGACCTCGCCTCCGATCGCGACGGCGATCTCGACCACCCGGCCCGCGACCGGCGACGGCACCTCCATCGACGCCTTGTCGCTCTCCAGCGTGATCAGCGACTGGTCGAACGACACCTCGTCGCCGACGCCGACCAGAACCTCGACCACATCGACCTGGTCGAAGTCGCCGATGTCGGGGACGACGATGCGGATGGGTTCGCTCATCGTTGGGGCGTGACCGGATGCGGGCGAGACGCCCGCGTGCCATCCGTGCGTCCGCTGGCGGACGCACGGACCGGTTCGCGGGTGGCGCGGAGCCGCGCCACCCGGGTTCCCAGGCCCTGGGCGCGAGCGCGCTCTACTACTGTTCGCAGGCTCACGAAGTGGCCGGGTTCGGTGCGTTCGGGTCGATGCCGTAGGCCGCAATTGCCTTCGCCGGCGTCGAGGATTCGACTTCTCCGTTCTCGGCCAGGGAGGCGAGCGCCGCGACCACGATGTGCCTGCGGTCGACCTCGAAGAAGGAGCGCAACTGCTCGCGCGTGTCGCTGCGGCCGAAGCCGTCCGTGCCGAGTGTCCGGTACGGCCCCGGAACGAAGGCGCGGATCTGGTCCGTGAAGACCTTCATGTAGTCGCTGGCGCCGACGGTCACGCCGCCGCGCCCGGTCAGGCACTGGCGGACGTAGGACACTCTCTTCTCTTCGCCAGGATGGAGCCGGTTCCAGCGCTCGACCTCCAGACCGTCGCGACGCAACTCGTTGAAGCTGGTCGCCGACCACACCTCGGTGGACACCTTCCAGTCCGCCTCCAGCATCTCGGCCGCGGCATCCGCCTCGCGCAGGATGGCGCCCGAGGCGAGCAGCGTCGCGCGCCGGCGGTGGCGCGAACCGGGCCGGATCCGGTGCAGGCCGCGCCGGATGCCGTCTTCGGCGCCGGCCGGCATCCTGGGGTGCTCGTAGTTCTCGTTCAGCGTCGTCAGGTAGTAGAAGACCGGCTCCTCGTCGGCGTACATCCGTCGCAGGCCGTCCTGGAGGATCACCGCGAGTTCGTAGGCGTAGGTCGGGTCGTAGGAGACGCAGTTCGGGACCGTCGACGCGGCGAGGTGGCTGTGACCGTCCTGGTGCTGCAGGCCCTCGCCGTTGAGCGTCGTCCGCCCCGAAGTGCCGCCGATCAGGAACCCCCGGGCCTGCATGTCGGCCGCAGCCCAGATCAGGTCGCCGACGCGCTGGAACCCGAACATCGAGTAGAAGATGAAGAACGGGACCATGTGGAACCCGTGATTGGCCGCCGAGGTTCCCGCCGCCATCCAGGAGCAGAGCGACCCGGCCTCGTTGATCCCCTCCTGCAGGATCTGCCCGTCCCGGGCCTCCTTGTAGGGCGCGATCTTGTGCGCGTCGACCGGTTCGTAGAGCTGGCCGGTGGGGGCGTAGATGCCGAGCTGCCGGAACATGCCCTCCATGCCGAAGGTGCGCGCTTCGTCGGCGACGATCGGCACCAGGCGCTTGCGTATCTTCGGGTCGCGCGTGAGCAGCGTGAGCAAGCGCACGAACGCCATCGTGGTCGAGAACTGGCGGCCCCGGCTCGAGCGCAGCAGGGCATCGAAGGCAGCGAGCTCCGGCACCTCGAGCGGCGCCGCGCGGAGCTCCCGCACCGGCAGGTAGCCGCCCAGGGCTTCGCGCCGCTCCTTCAGGTAGCGGATCTCCGGGCTGTCGTCCGGCGGCCGGTAGAACGGGGTTTCTTCCAGCTTCTCATCGGAGACCGGGATGTCGAGCCGGTCCCGGTATCCGGTCAGCGCCCGCAGCCCCATCTTCTTCTGCTGGTGGGTGATGTTCATCCCCTCGCCGGCCTCGCCCATGCCGTAGCCCTTGACCGTCTTGGCCAGAATGACCGTCGGCTGGCCCGTGTGCCTCACCGCCGCCGCGTAGGCGGCGTAGATCTTGTGCGGGTCGTGGCCGCCGCGGTTCAGCCGCCAGATGTCCTCGTCGGTGAGGTGGGCCACCATCGCCTTGAGTTCCGGGTACTTGCCGAAGAAGTGCTCGCGCACGAAGCCGCCGTCCTGGCTCGCCTTGTACGCCTGGTACTCGCCGTCGACCGCCTCCTCCATGCGCCGCCGCAGCAGTCCGTGGCGGTCGCGGGCCAGCAGCGGATCCCAGTACGACCCCCACACGACCTTGATCACGTTCCAGCCGGCGCCGCGGAACACCGCCTCGAGCTCCTGGATGATCTTGCCGTTGCCGCGGACCGGCCCGTCGAGCCGCTGCAGGTTGCAGTTGACGACGAAGATCAGGTTGTCGAGCTGCTCCCGCGAGGCCAGCGAGATCGCGCCCAGGGACTCCGGCTCGTCCATCTCGCCGTCGCCCATGAACGCCCAGACCTTGCGCGGCTCGGTGTCGAGCAGACCGCGGTCGTGGAGGTACTTCATGAACCGGGCCTGGTAGATCGCCATCAACGGCCCGAGGCCCATGGACACGGTCGGGTACTGCCAGAAGCCAGGCATCAGCCAGGGATGGGGATAGGACGACAGGCCCCCCGGCCCCGCCTCGCGCCGGAAGCTGAGCAGGTCCTCCTCGCTCAGGCGGCCCTCCAGGAAGGCGCGGGCGTAGATGCCGGGCGAGGAGTGGCCCTGGATCATGACCAGGTCGCCGCCGTGGTCCGCGGACGGAGCGTGAAAGAAGTGGTTGAAGCCGACGTCGTAGAGCGTCGCGGCCGAAGCGAACGACGCGATGTGCCCACCGAGCCCCTCGTAGTCGTGGTTGGCGCGCACCACCATCGCCATCGCGTTCCAACGGATGATGCTGCGGATCCGCCACTCGAGATCCGCGTCGCCGGGCGACGGCGCCTGCGCCTGCACGGGGATCGTGTTCAGGTACGCCGTTGTCGCCTTGTAGGGCAGGTAGGCGCCGGAACGGCGCGCCTTGTCGACCAGGGCATCGAGCAGGAAATGGGCGCGCTCCGGGCCTTCCCGCTCCACTACCGCTTCCAGCGCTTCCAACCACTCGGCGGTCTCCACCGAATCGATGTCCTTGCGCGCTATGTCGATGCGATCCGTGTACATCTCGGCGTTCTCGATGGAGTTCCGATCCTGGGCACGCGGGCATCCTGCCCGCATCCAAGCCCGAAGCGCCGGCTTCTTGCCTCTAGCGCAACGCGCCGAGGTCCGATTCTATGCGCCCGGCGAGTTCGGCCGCTGCGCCGCGACGGCAGCCGGCCGGGAAGGAAGCGCAACGGCTGCTATGGTTTCGGAACGCTGGGTGTGGCTGGAACGACAGCCTGAGACCACGTTGGACTGACTCGCTTCAGGCCTGGACGCGGAAGCCTTCGAACCTGAAACGGTTGATACCGACGTAGGGAATGCAGCCATGACGATTGCCGACCGAATCCCGCAAAGCGCGGCGCCTCTGCTGAGCCGCGACTCCCTCCCCAACTCCCGCAAGGTCTACGTCGAAGGCTCGGATCCGTCGATCCGCGTCCCGATGCGCGAGATCGCCCAGTCGCCGACGATCGCCGGCGCGGGCCCGTCCGCCGCCAGCGGCCTGACCGCGCTCGGACCGAAGGAGCACAACCCGCCGTTCGTTGTCTACGACACATCGGGGCCGTACACGGACCCGTCCGTCGAGATCGACGTCCGCCGCGGTCTCGACCCGCTCCGCCTGCGCTGGATCGAAGGGCGCGGCGATGTCCAGGAGCTGGACGGCGTCTCGTCCCTCTACGGACGCGAGCGCGCCGCCAACCCCCGCCTCGACCGGGTCCGCTTCGTTGCCGGCCGCCGGCCGCTGCGAGGCCGGGCCGGCAGCCGCGTGACCCAGATGCATTACGCAAAGCGCGGCGAGATCACGCCCGAAATGGAGTATGTCGCGATCCGCGAGAACCAGCGCCGCGATGAGGTGGCCGCCGAGATCGCGGCCCAGCACGCCGGCGAGAGCTTCGGCGCCGCGATCCCGCAGACGATCACGCCCGAGTTCGTCCGCTCCGAGGTCGCCCGCGGACGCGCGATCATCCCCGCCAACATCAACCATCCCGAACTCGAGCCGATGGCCATCGGCCGCAACTTCCTGGTCAAGATCAACGCGAACATCGGCAACTCGGCCGTCACCTCGTCGATCGAGGAGGAGGTCGAGAAGATGGTGTGGGCGATCCGCTGGGGCGCCGACACGGTGATGGACCTCTCCACCGGCCGCAACATCCACGAGACCCGGGAGTGGATTCTCCGCAACTCGCCGGTGCCGATCGGCACCGTGCCGATCTACCAGGCGCTCGAGAAGGTCGACGGCGGCCCGGAAGACCTGACCTGGGAGATGTTCCGCGACACCCTGATCGAGCAGGCCGAGCAGGGCGTGGACTACTTCACGATCCACGCCGGCGTGCTGCTGCGCTACGTGCCCCTGACCGCGAAGCGGCGCACCGGCATCGTCAGCCGCGGCGGCTCGATCATGGCCAAGTGGTGCCTCGCCCACCACCAGGAGAGCTTCCTCTACACCCACTGGGACGACATCTGCGAGATCATGGCCGCCTACGACATCTCCTTCTCGATCGGCGACGGGCTGCGCCCCGGCTCGCTCGAGGACGCGAACGACGAGGCCCAGTTCGCGGAGCTCAAGACCCAGGGCGAGTTGACCCGCCGAGCCTGGGACTTCGACGTCCAGGTGATGAACGAGGGCCCCGGTCACGTGCCGATGCACATGATCAAGGAGAACATGGACAAGCAGCTTATGTGGTGCGACGAGGCGCCCTTCTACACCCTCGGCCCGCTCACCACCGACATCGCCCCCGGCTACGACCACATCACCTCCGGCATCGGCGCCGCGATGATCGGCTGGTTCGGCACCGCGATGCTCTGCTACGTCACCCCCAAGGAGCACCTCGGGCTCCCCAACCGGGAAGATGTCCGCGAAGGCGTGATCACCTACAAGATCGCCGCCCACGCCGCCGACCTGGCCAAGGGCCATCCCGGCGCCCAGGCCCGCGACAATGCCGTCTCCAAGGCCCGCTTCGAGTTCCGCTGGGAGGACCAGTTCAACCTCTCGCTCGACCCGGAACGCGCCCGCGCCTTCCACGACGAGACCCTGCCCCAGGAGGGGGCCAAGGTCGCCCACTTCTGCTCCATGTGCGGCCCCAAGTTCTGCTCGATGGAAATCACCCAGCAGATCCGCGAGTACGCGGCCGAGAAGGGGCTCGAGGACGCCGATGCCGTCGAGGCCGGGCTCAAGGAGAAGGCCGGTCAGTTCCGAGAGGCCGGCGGCGAGGTCTACCTGCCGGCGAAGTAGCAGGAGTCCCGCGAAGTGAGTACGCGAGAAGACCAAGACCATGTTCGAGGAACTCAGGATCCGGCACTTTCGGCTGTTCGAAGAGCTCCGCATAGGGTCTTTGGGGAGAATCAATGTCCTGACGGGCCGGAACAACAGCGGTAAGACCACTCTGCTTGAAGCAATCCTGCAGTTGTGCGGAGGCGGTCATCAGGGCGGGGTCCTGGCTTCGAACCAAATGCGCGAGTTGATCCAGCCCGGCGCGTCCCCCTCCGATTGGGCCACGACCCGCTTCGGCCACATCTTCCACAAGCTGGATACCAGCACCACTATCAGCGTCGAAGGGCAACATTCGGCACAAGGAAAGCTGTCCCTGGAGATCGCTTTCGCCTCAGACGGCCGCATCAAGATCCCCTTGGGCAACGGCCAGGACGCCACGCCTATCGAGGGACCCGACGCCACTCTACGGTACGTGTTTCGGCAGTCCGGCCGCCAAGCCATCGAGACAACCTTCCGGTGTACGGCCGACGGTTTCGATGCCTCGGAACAGAAAGGCCTGCCGCCCTTTCCCGTCTCCATCCTGACGACGCGCAACGGCAACGTCCGGGAAGATGCCGATCGATTCAGCGCCCTGCGAAGGAGAAAGGAGCACAACGTCGTACGAGAAGCACTCCAGAAGATCGAGCCCCGCCTGATCGACCTGGAGATCAACTCGGGTCGAGGCGAACCGATGATCTTCGGCGACATCGGACTGCCGGAACTGGTCCCGTTGAACGTGATGGGGGAAGGGATGGTCCGTGTCGCGCGGCTCGTCCTTTCCATCGCCACCTCGCCGAAGGGAGTCGTGCTAGCTGACGAGATCGAGAACGGCGTCCACCATTCCGCCATGGAAAAGGTCTGGAAAGCAGTCCACGAGGCAACGACGCGTAGTGGCGTTCAGATCTTCGCGACCACCCACAGCCTGGAGTGCATCCACGCCGCTCGCCGAGCGGTTGGAAATGACTTGCGCCTGATCCGCCTCCAACCCCACGTCGCATCGCGACCCGTGGTCGACTACACCGAGGAAGCACTGGCAGGAGCGTTCGAGTTCGGCATGGAGGTGCGGTGACCGACTCCGATACGCAGGAGGCAGACTCGGCGTCTTCGCCGCCCGGAGCCCCGTTGATCTCGTGCTCCGTCCAGCTCCTCGTCGAAGGAAAGGACGACATGCACTTGATGCGAGAGCTGATCAAGGCGCGTTCTCTTCGACGCATTCAGGTACCGCCCTACAACGGCGTCGACAAACTCAGGCGCTTCCTGGCTGGTCTGGTTGCGACTCCGGGCTTCGAGACCGTGACGTCCTTGGGCGTCCTGCGCGACGCGGACGAGGGATGCTGGCGCCGCCTTCCAGAGCGTCCAGGATGCCCTGAGGGCGAACGGCATCGAGCCGCCTCCGAGGCCGGGTTCACTTGAACGCCGGGAGGTACAGGACAGGCCCTTGAGCGTGGGCGTCCTGGTCGTCCCGACCGAGGGTTCCGGGATGCTCGAGACCGTGCTTTGCCAGACCTTCGGCCAGCCGATCGCCACCTGCATCGACCAGTTCATGGCCTGCGCCGCCGACGCTGGGGAACTGCACCGCGAATCGGCCAAGGCGCGCGCACATGCCTTTCTCTCGACACGGCAACGGCCCGGCGCCGATGTCGGCGTTGCAGCTCGCCAAGGCCTCTGGAATCTCGACCACGCAGCCTTGAACCCGATCGCGGACTTCGTAGAGGCCATCGCCAACGACGCGTGGCCCGGAAGGCAACGCCTTACGGAATCCAGATGACGGCGCCTTTCGGCAGGCAACTGCGACGGTTGCCGCGCACAGTGCGGAATGGTTAGGCCGGCAACCTCTCCAAACCCGACGAACCGGGCAACGGGCTGTGCCGGAGCACAACGAAACGGCACCGTGCATCCGCGCTAGACTGCGCCGTCGATGACGGAGAGCCGCCAGGAGAAGTTCTCGGGCACCAAGGAGGTCGCAGAGCGGCTGCGCTTCGACATCGGGCCGCTGCAGCGCTACCTCGAGGAGCACGTCGAGGGGTTCTCGGGCGACCTCGAGGTCCGGCAGTTCAAGGGCGGCCAGTCCTGCCCCACCTACCTGCTCGAAGCCGGCGGCAAGAGCTACGTGCTGCGCCGCAAGCCGCCGGGCAAGCTGCTGCCTTCGGCACACGCGGTGGACCGCGAGTACCGGGTGATGACGGCGCTCGGCGACACGGACGTGCCGGTGCCGCGGACCTACTGCCTGTGCACCGACGAGTCGATCGCAGGGACGATGTTCTTCGTCATGGAGCACGTCAAGGGCCGGGTGCTCTGGGAAGCGCTGCTTCCCGGGATGGAACCAAAGGAGCGGTTCGCGATCTACGACGCGATGAACCGGACGCTCGCCCGGCTCCACGCGGTCGACTACGAAGCCGTGGGACTCTCGACCTACGGCAAGCCGGGGAACTACTTCGCCCGCCAGATACACCGCTGGACGAAGCAGTACCTCGCCTCGGAAACTCAGGGCATCCCTGCGATGAACGCGCTGATCGAATGGCTGCCGGCGAACATCCCCGGGGACGACGAGACGACGATCGTCCACGGCGACTTCCGGCTCGACAACATGATCCTGCACCCCGAACGGGCCGAAGTCATCGCGATTCTCGACTGGGAGCTGGGCACCCTGGGCCATCCGCTCGCCGACTTCAGCTACCACACGATGCAGTGGGAGATCCCGAAGGAGAAGGGCGGTCTGAAGGGCCGCGATCTGGCGGCCCTCGGCCTGCCGACGCTCGAGCAGTACCGCGACGCGTACTGCCGGCGCACGGGCCGTGACGGCATCCCGCACTGGAACTTCTACCTCGCCTACAACCTGTTCCGGAGCGCGGGTATCGCCCAGGGCATCGCCGGCCGGGTACGCGACGGCACCGCCGCGAGCTCCTATGCGAAAGAGGTAGGCGAATCGGTGCCGCGCACCGCGGGTCTGGCCTGGGAGGTCGCGCAGCGGGCCTGAACCCGGGGACCGCCCCCAGTCTCCTATCTCCTATACTCCCAGCCGCCCCTGCTTCCATCCGCATGGACTGGACCACCATCCGCCTCCTCTACCTGAGTGAACTCCGCTCCGCCTTGCGTGAGCGGTCGGTCCTGATCAACGGGATCCTGATCCCGCTGCTCATGTACCCACTGATGATGTGGGTCATGTTCTCGGGCATCCTGTTCGTCACGGCGCGGTTCGAGAGCTTCGACTCACGGGTCGAGATCGCGGGTCTGCCGGCCGAGCACCGGGCTTTGCTCGAACGCCTGGAAGAGGACGGTCAAACCGAGATCACGGAGGTCGACGCACCGCCGGCCGGTGCTGCCGCCGCGTACCGTGAAGAAGTCGAGGCTCGCCTGCTCGCCGGCGAACTCGACGCCGCGCTGATCTTCGTGGCCGCAGCGGACGCTCTGCCAGGCAACGCCGCGGTCTCGCTTCTGAGCAACGGCTCGAGCGACCAGTCCCAAAGCGCCCGCGGCCGGATGGAGCGCGCCCTGACCGCCGAGCGCTCGGCCTGGCTCGACCGGATCGCGGAACAGCACGATCTGGGCGGCGCCGAGTGGAAGGTCTTCGACGTGCGCTCGAACAACCTCGCCACCGGACGCCAGATGGGGCAGTTCGTGATGGGGATGATGATCCCGCTGTTCTTCGTCATCATGATCGCGAACGGCTGCCTCTACCCCGCCATCGACTCGACGGCAGGGGAACGCGAGCGCAACACCTGGGAAACCACGAGCACGCTGGCAACCCGCCGCATCCACATCGTCACCGCGAAGTACCTCTACGTCGCCACCATGGGCACCGTCGCCGGCGCGCTGAACGCGGCCGCCATGGTCGTCTCCTTCCGCTCCTTCCTTGGGCCGCTGCTGGCCCGCATCGGCGGCGGTGACGGAAGCGGCTTCGCCTTCGAACTGCCCCTGGGTTCCCTGCCGGTCCTGCTCCTCACCGCCGTGCTGCTGGGCGCCCTGATCGGCGCCGGCATGATGATCCTCGCCGCCTTCGCCCGCACCTTCAAGGAAGGCCAATCCATGGTCACACCGCTCTACCTGCTCGTCATCTTCCCGGTCGTGGTCCTGAACGACCCGGGCATGGTGTTCACGCCGGCGCTCGCGAGCATCCCGGTCGTCAACGTCGTGCTGCTCCTGCGCCAGGCGATCGCCGGCAACCTGCTCTGGCTGCAGCTCGGGATCACGGTGGTGTCGAACGCCGCCGCGATCGTCGCCTGCCTGTGGCTCGCCTCGCGCGTCCTGCGGGTCGAGGAGATCGCCACCGGCGCCTTCGAGGGCAACTTCTTCCAGTTTCTTCGCCAGCAGTTGAGACCGGCAGCCAAGGGAGCAAGATCGTGAACGGCGTCCAGGTCGAGGTCCAGGGCCTTTCCAAGAACTTCTTCGATCAATCGCGGGGCGAGATCAACGCCGTCCAGCAGGTGGACTTCGAGTGCCGCAGCGGTGAGATCTTCGGGCTCCTCGGCGCCAACGGGGCCGGCAAGACGACCACGCTGCGGATGATCTCCACCGTGCTCCAGCCGACGTCCGGCACCGCCCGTGTGCTCGGGCACGATGTCGTGAGCGACCCGGTGGAGGTGCGCCGCAACCTCGGCTTCTACTCGGCGAGCACAGCGCTCTACCCGCGGCTCACGGCCCGCGAGACCCTGACCCTGTTCGCGCGCGTCAACAAGTACCCGGCCGAGCGCACGAAGACCCGGGTCGAGGAGATGATCGAACGGTTCGGCCTCGGCGACTACGCCGGAGCGCGGATCGAGAAGCTTTCGACCGGCATGAAGCAGAAGGTGTCGATCGCACGCACGGTCGTCCACGATCCGCCGGTGCTGATTTTCGACGAACCGACCGTCGGCCTCGACGTGCTCAACGCGCTCGACCTGCAGAAGGCGATCCAGGAACTGCGAGAGGACGGAAAGGCGATCCTGTTCTCGACCCACATCATGAGCGAGGCCGAACGCCTTTGCGACCGGATCGCGATTATCGACAAGGGGCGGATCCGCGCCTGCGACGATCTCGAGGGACTGCGCGCCGCAACCTCCCAGCATTACCTCGAGGACATCTTCGTCCACTACGTCACCGGCAACGACGCCGCCTAGCGCCGCCGAATGAACCGCCGAACCGTCAGCGCGCTGGTTGTAAACGACCTGCGCCAACTCGCCCGCAATCCACGGGTGCTGGTGTTCGCGGTTGCGCTGCCGCTGGTCATCTGGCCACTGATGTGGTTCCTGACCTCGCTGACCACGGAGCGGCGCCAGGAACGGCTCGAGAGCCGCACCTACTTCTATGCCGTAGCGGACGACCCGTCGGACACCGAACACGCCCCCGACGCGCTGATGTGGCTCGAACAGGCCCTCGCCGTCGTCGGCGACGAGGATCCGGCCGAGGATGCGGACGCATCGGACGGTCCCGCGGTGCGTTTCGAGCGCGTCGAAGCACCTGCCGACTTCGCGGCCGCCCTCGACGAGGAACGCCTCCACGTCCACGTCGCCTGGGAGTCCGGAACCGTCGACGACGAAGCAAACGGGGACGTGGACCGGGAGACGGTCGAAGACACGGGGAACGGCGCACCTCGCGTGGTCCTCTCCTACCGCGCGGACCTCGACGCCTCGGACACCGCCGAGGGCTATCTGCGCCGGGCGCTCGAGCGCACCCGGGTGGAGGTCCGCGAAGGACGGCTCGCAGCGGCCGGCTTCGAGACGCCGCCCGGCGACCTGCTGCCCCTCGAACGGATCGAGACCGCCAGCGAGGACCAGACCTCCGGACTCCTCCTCGGACGCATCCTGACCGCGATCATCGTGATGATGATGCTCACCGGCGGCTCGATCGTGGCCACGGACACACTGGCCGGCGAGAAGGAACGCGGCACGCTGGAGACCCTGCTGACCACGGCGGCCAGCCGGATCGAGATCGTGACCGCGAAGAACCTCTCGATCCTGGCCGTCGCCTTCGCCACCAGCGTCCTCAACATCGCGAACATCGTCCTGTGGATGCAGCTCGACGTGATCGCCGCACCGGCGGGCCTGAAGCTGGTCATTCCGGTCGGCGCGGCGTTGCTGCTGCTCTTCCTGTACGCGCCGGCCGCGGTGCTTCTGTCCAGCAGCCTGCTGCTGGTCTCGGGCCGGTCGAAGACGTACAAGGAAGCGCAGTTGCTGTTCGCGCCGGTGATGCTCGTGTCCCTGGCCATTGCCGCGATTCCCGTGCTGCCCGGTGTCGCGCTGCGCAGCGCGATCGTCCTCGTGCCGATCGCCAACCTCGGCGTCGCCGCGAGGGAGATTCTGACGGGCCACTACGACTGGCCGCTGATCGCGGCCGCCTGGGCGGTGACAGCCGCCGCGGCGGCTGTTCTCGCCCGCGCTTCGGTGCGAACGCTCTCAGCCGAGAAGCTGATCACCGCCAGCGACATCGACGCCGCCGACCTGACGGGCGGGCCCGCGCTCTTCCCGCGCCGTGTCGGGCGCTGGTTCGCCGTCCTCTGGGCCCTGCTGCTGGTCTGGCAACTGAACATCGGCAGCAGCATCGACGGCCGCCTCCTGATCGTGATCAACATGGCCATCTTCGGCGCCGCGGCGTGGCTGATGATCGCCCGCTACCGGCTCCCCGTGCGGGAGACCCTGTCGCTGCGGGCGCCGCCTCCGGCTGCCTGGCTCGGTGTTCTGATCGGCGCGCCGGCGGGTCTCGTGCTGGCGGACGGCGTCGTCCGCCTCGCCAGTCTGGCGATGCCCATTCCGGAGGAGTGGATCGAAGCGATGGCGGAGACCCTGGGAACCGACATCCCGGTCTGGCAGATGCTCATCTTCTTCGCCGTCCTGCCCGGCATCTTCGAGGAGATCGCATTCCGCGGCGTCCTGCTCCACGGCCTGAGGAGCCAGCTCAAACCCGTCCAGCTCGTGCTGGTCGCCGGCATCGTGTTCGGCTTCTTCCACGTCGACCTGTTCCGCATTCCGCCCACTTCCCTGTTGGGCGTCCTGCTGGTGATCGCCGTCATCCGGTCCGGCTCGATCTACCCCGCCATGGCCTGGCACGCGCTCCACAACACCCTGGCCCTCGGCAGCGCCCGCGTCGAGCAGATCGGCCTGCCGGACCAACCGACCTGGTGGCACTACGTCCTCGCCGCCCTGGCGATCCTCCTGGCCTTTCGGCTGATGGGCCGGTCGAGATCGCCTGGAGCGCCGGCGTAACGTCGGCAGCGCGCTCCCTGGGAACGCGGGCGTCTCGCCCGCATCCGCACCGGCGCCGCGTTCAGTTGACCCAGGGGCCGCGGTGTACGCGGTCGTCGTTTTTCGGCTTCTTGCCGCCCGGGACGACGCGGAAGCGGCGGCGGCCGCGGTTCAGCTTCTGCTTCACGTACCAGCGCTCGTAGCGGAGCCGCATCTCGCGCATCAGGCCCCGGGCGCGCCCGGGCCGCAGCAACACGAACACGGCGCCGATCGCCGTGCATATGCCGAGGAAGCCGGCGAGGTCGCCGTACCTCAGGAGGCCAACCCAGGCGAACGCGATCTCGATCCAGATAAACCACTTGGCGCGGATCGGCAGGACGAAGAACAGCATGATCGTGGCGTCGCGCCGGATCAGCGCGAAGGCGGCGATGACGATCGCCATCAGCATCCGTTGGCCCTGCATGAGGATGAATGCCGTCGTCCCCGCGCTCCCCGCGGACTGGAGCAGCACCTGCACCAGGCACGCCACCAGCGCGGCCGCGCCCGCCGACACCCACAGCAGATTCCAGAAGCGCTGCCGGCCCAGGGCCCAGCGCAGGTCGCCCGCGAACATGTAGAAGATCAGCAGTTCCAGCAGGAACCAGATCGACGGCCCGCCCCAACCCGCCGCCGGGTAGGTCACGAGCTGCCAGATCATGCCCTGCTGCCACACCGAACTCGACAGCCGCATCAACTCCGGCACGAAGGCCAGCCCCGGCAGAAACTGCATCGAGAAGGTGACGAAGAGCACCGCCACCAGCAACAGCAGGTCGCGCGCGTGCGGCCCCGAAAGGCCACCGAAGCTCATTCGGCGCGCGTAGGGTCCGCCGGTCGTCATCGTGGGCGTGACCTTATCTAGGGAATGACCCGAAGACCTTCAAGCTCTGCGGCAGCCGAAAGGCGTTCGTCCAGACACACGAACGGAAGCGCGCCGCCGAACTGGTTCTGGATGAGCAGGGCTGCCCCGAGTTGGCCGGCGTCGGCGGCCCGGAGTGAATGACGCGCCAGCAGAAGATCCGCCAGGGAGCGAACTGCGAGCACGTCCGTTACTTCATCCCAACTGGCAGCGAGTGCGTTGAACCGCCCGAAGACCTGCCGTCGCTCTGAGCGCGAAAGCACTCCCTCGCGGGCGCGCCTCTCGACGGCGCTGACGATTTCCGTACGTGTCCACACCCAGGTGACAATGCCATCGTCCTCGGAAAGCCACTCACGAACCCGTTGACTGTCCGGTTCGGTGACGAACAGCGGAACGAGGGCGGATGCATCCCAGTACCTCACGGTACCCTAAGACCTAGAGGCGGTCGGCCCGGTCCTCGGCCAGTGCCTCGGAGAGATTCGAGTGCAGCGCAAGCGGCGGCTTCTCGAGAATCCGAGCCGCGCGCCCCCTTCCCGGGCGGATCACACCGGCGCTCACGAGGCGCGTCCGCAGGTCGTCGTCGTCCTTCACGGCCGGAGCCACCAGTCTGGCCACAGGCTTCCCACGATCCAGAACCTGAACCTCGCCGCCCCGACGGACCTCGCGCAGGTAGCGGGAGAGGTTCGCCTTCAGGTCGGAGATCGAAACCGCTGTCACGGTGACCAATATAGTCTTTCCCCCGAGACCAGACAAGTCTCAACCTGTTCGGGCCGCGCGCCGACACCCCGGACGCCGTCTGTATCATCCGTCGGGAAAGCGGCCGACCGTCTCAGTTCATCACACCACGGGAGACCCACGATGGATCGCGAATCCGCATGGAAGACCGTCCAGGAGTTCGTCAGAGCTCCCGGGCTCCGCAAGCACATGCTGGCGGTCGAGGCCGCCATGCGCTGGTACGCCGAACGGCTCGGCGGCAACGCGGATTCCTGGGGCCTCGCCGGACTCCTCCACGACTTCGACTGGGAGATCCACCCCACCCTGGAACAGCATCCGGCTGACGGCGCGGCGATTCTCCGCGAGCGTGGCCTGGACGAGGGCATCATCCAGACGATCCTCTCCCACAACACGGAGGGCACCGGCGTCGAGCGCGAGAGCCCCCGCGACTACGCGCTCCTCGCCTGCGACGAGATCACGGGGCTCATCAGCGCCGCCGCCCTCATCCGCCCCAGCAAGGACATCCGCGACGTACCGCTCAAGTCCGTCCGCAAGCGCTGGAAGCAACGAGCGTTCGCCGCCGGTGTCGACCGTGAGCACGTCGAGGAGGTCACCGCGGACTTCAGCCGCGAGTGCTACGGCGGCGAACTCGACCTCTGGCAGCACGCCGGCAACGTACTGGCGGCGATGCAGGCCATCGCCGCCGAGCTGGAGCTCGACGGCCGGATGGCGAAGTAGAGGCACGCCAAGCCTTCCACCATGCGCGGTTCCCCATATAGAGCCACTGGGAGTCGCGCCTCGTTGACTTTGTCAGTCATTTCTCTATAGTCTCCTGACAACGAGGCGCGAGATGAGTGATGGACCACGCCGAAGCCTACCCTTGGATCGGCGCTGGAAGCGCTTTACCGAATACTCGGGCAACCCAGCTTTCGCTGTTGACGAGGTTCGCGACGCCCTGAGGATCGCTCTTGAGGCCGACGCTCGCAGGGCTCTTCCCAAGAGCTTTCTGAGAAGCCTTGACGCCCTCTTGGCCAACCGTCAGATCTCCCTGGACCGGAACGCGGAGACTGAGCGCCTCAAGCAACTTGGAACGCAGGCGGGATCCGACTTTGCACGCGTCCTCATCGGCTACGCGATTCTCGAAACGAGAAGCGGCCAACAACGAGCGCTGTCACATGCGATGCGAAGAGCGCTGCTAGACCTAGGGGCGAGCCGGCTACGCCAGATCGAAGAGCACTGCCTCCGCCACTCCTCGCCCCAAGCCGAACTCGTGCCTACTCGGGCGGCAGAGGCCCTTCGAACTGCGGACGTCGCGGACCTGGTCCACCGGCTGCTTGAAGCCGACCGAGCCCCTGCACCAACCTCACTCGCGGCAAAGACCGGACTCGATGACGGAATCTCATTGCCCGGCGGCAGCCCATGACGAGGCCGGCACCTCAACTCCACGTGGATGTCGTCGAGCGTGGCGGCAAGCCACGACGCAACCGCGAACGCTGTGAGATCGGCCGCAACCTCCGATTCGACACATCGCGACTCAGTACGTACTGCCTGCGGAACTGGAACAATCGAATCTTCGACGCGTTCGTCCTCGCAGCAGCCGTGCAATTTTGCGACCACACGACCGCGCGCTCTTACGTGAACTGGGCGAGGGTCTTCAGTGTCCGGATTCCTGTCCATGAACCGGACCGGTGGAACTCGCCCCAAGTCTCCATTGCGCCGCTTGTATGTTGCGAAGAATGAGCGTGCATGCGGCGCAGGCCAAGGAGCCCAGCACGAACTATGTCTGGGAGGACCTAACCGTCGAGCGCTACGAGGATGGCGCTGCCCCGACATTCGGGAAGCGCCAACCCCAAGGGGCCATGTATGAGTACGCCATCGCCGGGACGCTCCATCTTGAGCACCTGGCTCGTCTCGGTCGACCAGATGAGGCCAGTAGCGAGCTTGATCTCGGCGTTCTTGGCTTGGCCGAGGCATTGGGTTCTTCGGACATCACGTCGGAAGAGAAGATCAGAACGCGACTATTCAGGATGTTGAAAGCACATGAACAAGAGTGGAACGCCTTCCTCGACTTTCTCGGCCCAAGCTCCTTCGTTACGCGCTGGGCCACCCGGTTTCGCTAGGCAAGCTCCGGCTCTCGACCCGGCGGAAGTGGGTCGACGGCTGAGGAACGCCCGCGAGGCAGCGGGCATGACGCAAGCGCGAGCTGCGGCCGCTATTCGAGTCGCCCGCACAACGCTCCTGGCCATCGAGAAGGGACAGCGTCGCTGGCAGCCGGCTGAGCTTCAGCGGCTAGCAGTGGCCTATGGCACCTCCGCGAACGAAGTCCTGCGGCGCGAGTCAGTGCATGTGGACCTTGCGCCCCGGTTCCGCAAGGACGGTCACTACGTAGATGCGGAAGCCGGCGAGGCGGCCCGAATCCTGGCAGGGCTCGTCCGCGCAGAGGTAGAACTCGAGAATCTGCTCGGCGTCCAGAGGCCTCGCAACTACCCCGCTGAACGCCCTCTCCTCCCGGGAGACATCCAGATCCAGGCCGAGAGCGATGCGCTCGAACTCCGCCAGCGCATCGGCTTGGGTCTGGCGCCCGTTCGCGACATCGAGAGCCTGCTGGAGCTCGAGTTCGGAGTGCGGGTCTATGTGCGTCCGCTTCCCTCCCGAGTCTCCGGTCTCTTCGCCTACGACGCCGAAGTCGGCGCGTGCGTACTGTTGAACGCGAACCATCCGTTGACCAGACGCGCCCTTACCGCGGTCCACGAGCTGGCCCATCTGGTCTCCGTTCGCCACACTACGAGCATCCACTACCGCGACGACCGGCCGAAGTCGCGAGCGGAATCTTACGCCGACGCATTTGCCCGCACGTTCTTGATGCCGCCGAGAACCGTCATTGAGAAGTTCCGTGAGTACACGTCAGGGTTCTCCACTCTGACTCGCCGCCACGTCATCCTGTTGAGCGACACCTTCGGCGTGTCGCGCGAGGCAATGGTCCGTCGCATCGAGGAACTGAAGCTCGTTCCATCTGGCGCATGGGACTGGTTCCGGGCGAATGGCGGCATTACCGACAACCAGGCGGTAGAGGTTCTTGGCGGGCTTGAACCTGCCGAAACCAATACGGCTCAATCGGGGCACCACATACCCCCCCGCATCGCCGCTCTCGCTGTCGAGGCGGATCGGCAGGAGCTTCTCAGCGAGGGACAACTGGCACGCCTCCTGGGTCTCAACCGGGTAGCGCTCCGTCAGGTGCTGGACGCAGAAGCCGCGGAAGGCGAACCAAGTGCCGCTACGCCACTTTCTCTATAGCTTCGCCGGCCCGGTCGTTGCGGACACCAGCGTCGTCATCAACTTGAACGCAACCGGGTGTTCGGAGGCCCTCCTGGCCGCACTACCGAACCAGGTTCTCATTGCAGAGCAGGCTATGTGGGAGTTGCAGGACCAGCGGAGCCGCCAGTACGCGGACGCAGAGATGCTCTCAAACCTCGTCGACCTCGATCTCATCAGGGTGATGGCCCTTGGGGAAACCGCCCACGAGATCTGGGCCGAACTAGTCAGCGGGGCCGCGGTTGCAACGCTCGATGACGGGGAGGCCGCCACGATTGCTACTGCCCTGGATCGTGGCGGCCTCGCATTGATCGATGAGCGCAAGGCCCTGCGGATATGTGCGTCGCAGTTTGAGGAACTCCCCACCGGAACAACAGTCGATCTGCTCCGCCATCCACAGATCCAGGAGTCTCTGCCCAGCAAGGAACTCGCTGACGCAGTCTTCAACGCCGCCTACAAGGCCCGCATGCGGGTCCAGCACCATCATGCCGAATGGGTACTGGATCTGATCGGCCGCAAACGGGCCGAGTCGTGCAGTTCCCTCAGGAGGATCCTGCGGACCACCGGGTTCGCCGGACCGCCTCCGGCCAGCGAAGTTCACGAACCGCGCGTGCGTTACGGCATCGAGGATGCTCCAACAGGATAGGCCCGACGCTCCCGCTACTTGCCTGCGGTCACACCCTGTGCGGATACCGGCTCTCCACGTACTCCGCCACGATCCGCGTGAACTGTTCCGACAGTTCCGCCGCGGTGCCGCGGAGCGTCGTGAACTGGCGGCCGTCGACGTAAACCGGGCAGGTCGGCGCCTCGCCGGTGCCGGGCAGGGAGATCCCGATGTCGGCGGCCTTAGACTCGCCGGGGCCGTTGACGACGCAGCCCATGACCGCGAGCTTCAGTTCTTCGACGCCTTCGTAGCGGCCGCGCCACTCGGGCATCGAGGCGTCGATGAAGTCCTCGACATGCAGGGCGAGTTCCTGGAATGTCGTGCTGGTCGTGCGGCCGCAGCCGGGGCAGGCGGTGACGCTGGGCGCGAAGGCCCGTAGCCCCAGCGCCTGCAGAAGCTCCCGGCAGGCGTGGACCTCCTCGCGGCGGTCGCCGCCGGGGCGAGGCGTCAGCGACACGCGGATCGTGTCGCCGATGCCCTCGGCCAGCAGGACGGACATGGCCGACGACGACCACACCAGGCCCTTGATCCCCATGCCGGCCTCGGTGAGGCCGAGGTGAAGCGGCTGCCTCGTCCGGCTCGCCAGATCGCGGTAGACACCGATCAGGTCCCGCGGCGAGGACACCTTGCACGAAATGACGATCTGCTCCTCGGTGAGGCCGCATTCGAGGGCCAGCTCGGTCGACCGGAGAGCCGACAGCACCATGCACTCGCCGACGATCTCCTCCGACGTCATGCCCAGGTCCCGCTCGGTGTTCTCCTCCATCTTCGCCACCAGCAGGTCCTGGTCGAGCGACCCGCCGTTGACACCGATCCGCACCGGCTTGCCGAGTCTCCTCGCCACCTCGCAGATCGCCGCGAACTGCGGGTCCCGGCGCCCGCCGCGCCCGACATTGCCGGGGTTGATGCGGAGCTTCGCCAGCGCCCGCGCGCAGTCGGGGTGACGCTCGAGCAGCACGTGGCCGTTGTAGTGGAAGTCCCCGACCAGGGGCACGGCGCAGCCCTCCGCATCGAGCCGTGACCGGATCTCAGGCACCGCGACCGCCGCCGCGTCCACGTTGACCGTGATGCGGACGAGCTCCGACCCGGCTTCGGCCAGCGCCAGCGCCTGGGCGGTCGTCGCCTCCACATCGGCGGTGTCGGTGCTGGTCATCGACTGCACGACGACCGGCGCGCCGCCGCCGACGACCACGCCGCCGATATCGACCGCGTGGGTCTGACTACGGTGGGGTTCCGGCTCGCCTGCGGCCATGACATGGGCAGGCTAGCAGTCCTGGAGACGACTAACATACGCGGCCCGATGCCGCGCCCGACTGCCAAGCCGAACGATCGCAAGTCGCGCCTGGCGGGGAGGCCGGCCAGCCTCCTTCCAGCAGCGCACCTCTACGGTCTGTGGGCGTTTGCCGTAGCCCAACCGATACTCGATCTGATCGGCCGGGAACCGGACTTCATCGCCGCGCACCGCTTGTTCGGCCTGCAGCTTCCCATCCTCGCGCTCGGGCTGGCTCTCTTCGTCCCCACCGCGCTGGCGGCGCCGCTCCTGCTTGCGGCCTTCAGGGAGAGTCGCTTCGGGCGCGTCTGGACCAGTTGCTTCTCCGCCCTGTTCGCCGCCGCATTCCTGCTGCAACTCGTCGACTCGCTGCCCGGAGCGGCGGCCGTCCTGGTCGCGTGTGCCGGCGGTATCGGACTTGCCGTCTGCCTGAACCGCTATCGCCCGTTCTCCACGCTCATCGCACTCACCGCGGCGGCCGCTTTGATCGCGCCGATCACCTTCCTGGCGCGGCCCGCCGTTCGCGGCATGCTCACGACCTCTTCAGGCGCCGACTTCGAGCTCGACCCTTCGATTGCCGAAGCGCCCGCGCTGCAAACGGATCTGCCGATCGTCTTCGTCGTCTTCGACGAACTGCCGACGAGTTCACTCCAGCGACCGGACGGTTCGATCAACGAACACCGGTTCCCCGCCTTCGCCGCGCTCGCCGCGGAGGCGAACTGGTACTCCCGCGCCGTCACCACCGCCATGCAGACCACGAGGGCGATCCCCGCACTGCTCACCGGGAAACTGCCGGTTCGCGACACCGTCGCTCTTTACCGCGACCACCCTGCCAATCTGCTCATCTGGTTGGCGACCAGGGGCGGGTACCGCGTCGTCGCCTACGAAACGGCCTCCCTGCTCTGCCCGCCCTCCATCTGCACCGACCAGGAATCGCCCAGCTTCTGGGGTCGCCTCAGGTCCGCCGCCGACGACCTGAGCGTCGTCTACGGGCACTTGCTGCTACCCGAGTCTCTGGCGGTGGCGCTACCCGACGTCACGCAGACCTTGAGCGGATTCCGCGACCGCGGCCGCCCCGGCGACGACCCCATGAACGATCTCGGCGGCCCGGGACGGGGGCTCCATCACAACGCTCCCCTCATTGTGGACGACTACCTGGAGCGCATCGAGACCTACAGCGAGGGCGCTCCTACGTTTCACTATCTCCACCTGAATCTCCCGCACGTGCCCTGGAAGTACCTGCCGTCGGGCCTCGAATACACGCCTGTCGGCTCTGCGGTCATGCCCCCGGGTTTCAGCCAGTTCGTACCCGACGACCTGCAACTCGTCACGCAGGGATGGCGGCGTCATCTCCTGCAGGTCGGCTACGCGGATCGCGTGCTGGGCCGGATCGTCGATCGCTTGAAGAGCACCGGCATCTATGAACGAGCGCTGATCGTCGTCACCGCGGACCACGGCCGCAGCTTCCGTCCCGGCGAACGCGGTCGCGCGGTCTTCGACCCATCTGTCGAGGACATCCTCGAAGTACCCCTGTTCGTCAAGAATCCGGGCCAAGGCGAAGGCGCCGTGCTCGAACACACGGTACGGACGATCGACATCGTGCCAACGATCGCCGCCGCGCTGGGCGCTCAGCCGCCATGGAAAGTCGATGGCGCGCACGTGAACGACCGGGCGCCGCGTCCGGTCACCGCCTGCTGTTACGCGTCGAGGCCGGTGAGCCGCTCCTTCGAAACCGACGCCACGCGCCGCCAGGAGACGCGCGATCGTCTGTATGAACTGTTCGGCGACGGCGCCGTCCCTGGCCCGGCAGACATCTCGTCCTACCCGTTCGAGGGCGTGTTCGCCGCGGGACCCAGACCCGACCTGCTCGGCCGCGCCGCCGCCGAGCTGACGACGGGCGCCGAGGGCGTCGGCGCCCCAAGCGTCGGCCAAGCCACCCTCTACGGCGCGGGGGCCTACGGCAACGTACAGCCGGAAACCGGCTTCGTCCCCAGCCTGATCAGCGGGCGCATCGAGCCTCGAATCGCCGATGGGACCCCGATTGCGGTGTCGGTGGACGGCGTCGTTCGAGCCACGACTTCGACCTTCACCGACCGTGACGCCAGCCTGTTCTCGGCTCTGGTTCACGAGCGGTGGCTGCCCGCCGGGAGTCATCGCATCGGCGCCTACACGATCGAAGAGCCCCGTTCGGGGGACCTGGGAGCATCTGTTCTGCGGCCCCTCCCGGGAATTGGCCGGCAGCCACGTCTCTTGATCGAGAACACGCAAGTGAGCGCGCTCGAACTGCCCGGAGGCACTTCGGTCGCCAGTACGAATGGACTCTACAAATCGGATGTAGAAGTAGTGAGTGGAGGCATCCGCGGTCACCTGACCTCGGAACCCGACGGCGAGCGCCCCGACGAGTTCTTCGTCTTCGATGGCGAGGAACTCATCTACCGAGGCGAGGACGACTCTCTGCTGAGACGCACCTGGAAAGGGCTCAACGGGCGGAAGGAGATCGCGTTCCGCATCTTCATGCCAGCGTCGTCTACAGTGACGGCTGATCTCCGCGTGCTAGCGAGACGCGGCGACCGCGTGCAGGACATCTCCCCGTCCACGCAGATGCCGGGGACTTTCGAGCTGTCCCGGAACGCCAGTGGCCGCGCGGTCGCCCTGCTGCGCCGGCCTATCGGTGTCGCCGATGTCGAACCGCGACGGATCGAGATCGGACGAAGCGACGACGGTGTGGTCGGCTTCCTGGACGGCGGTTTGCCCAACGGGCCGGAGATCTCCGGCTGGGCCGCGGACCTGCAGAATCCTGGGCGCACCCTCGAGATCGTCGCCTTCCTGGGTGGCCAGGAGTTCTGGGTTGGCCAGACCGGCTCGGAAAGGAGAGATGTCGCGGAGCGCCACGGCCAGGAACATCGCTTCAGCGGCTTCCTGCTTCTCTCACAGGCTTCCTCCGCAACGGACAAGCTCCCCGAACTGACGGCGGATGCAGAAGAACGGATTGGCCAGGAAGGCCTGGTTGCCTATGCGGCCTCACGGAGAGGAGTAGCGACTCGGCTGCGCTTCTCCTACCGGCCGATCGAACGAAGACGGGGCAACGTGGAGATCCTCCCCGTAAGCGACGGTCGCGAACTCGTCATCCAAG
This sequence comes from Candidatus Multivorans sp., assembly GCA_965205295.1. GTDB lineage: Bacteria > Acidobacteriota > Thermoanaerobaculia > Multivoradales > Multivoraceae > Multivorans. The sequence continues at coordinate 4,761,804 of OZ242167.1, read as the reverse complement.
CACCTGGTGACGGCTTCGATGGCGCGATCGATCTCGTGTCCAAGCCCGGGCTTCGCACTCTGATCGAGGGTTGGGCGGCTGACCTCGACCGCGGCGAAGCACCCCGTCAAATCGTTGTCTACCGCGGCGAGGAACACCTGGCGACGCTTGGCATCGACCGCGGGCGACCGGACATTGCTTCGCACTTCGACAACGAACTGTTGCTGAGAACGGGTTTCCGGGGCGCCGTTCCCGGTGCTCCGGACCCCCTGACCTTCGCCGAGGATCACAGGGTCTTCGCCGTGCTGCTCCGTGGCGTGGCCGTCGAACTGCCGATCCTCCCCGCATCCACCGAAGCTCCCTAGCAAGCTGGGCTGGCGCCAAGCCGAGAATGCAGAATCTGGACCGTGGCGCCAGCGGCTCACGACCCGCTCTGCCTGCAGAGCGGCCGGGCCGCGTTGCCTTGCTCTCGTGGGCCGTCTTCGGCGTCTTCGGCACCTGGTTTGCCGCCCGCCTGATCCCCAACCTCGCCCTGCGGCTGCAGTTCGAGGACCAGTTGATCGTGCTCCGCTACGCCCGCAACCTGGCGGAGGGCAACGGCCTCGTCTACAACGCCGGCGAGCGGGTCATGGGCTTCACGACCCCGCTCTTCACCGTGCTGAGCAGCGCCTTCGTGGTCCTGGGCGGCGATCAGGCGGCGGCCTGGCAGAACGGGTTCGGCCTGCTCTGCATGCTGGGCACGGCCGCGCTCGCCGCGAGACTGCTGGTTCGGCTCGGGGCCGGGGCCGCCGCGCCTCTGGCGGTCGCCCTGGTCACCTTCAATCCCGCGGTCGCCTACAACTACCTCTATATGGGGATGGAGATCCACCTCTTCGCCCTGCTCTTCCTGCTGGCGCTCGACCTCCACCTGAGCGACCGCGCCACCGCCGCCGCGGTCGTGTCCGCGCTGCTGTTCCTGACCCGACCCGAAGGCGCCCTTCTCGCGGCCATGCTGATCGCCCACGGCTGGCTGCGCCGCCGGAAGGCGCCGCTACGCGAGGCGCTGGCAGCGCTGGTCGTGGCGCTGGCGTGGCTCCTCTTCGCGTTCGCCTACTACGGCGACGTCCTGCCGAAGACGCTGGGCGCAAAACAGGGCGAGAGCATCGTCTCGCCGTGGCACTACCTGGATCTGGTTCGAGAGGTCTACGTCGAGGCAGGCAGGAGTCTGCTGGCGGCCTACAGCCCCTCCCTGGCGCAGACGATCGCCGGCCCACTGCTTCTCGTGGCCCTTCTGGTCGTTGGCGCCACCGCGCTGTTGCGCCGCCGGGCCGCCCTCTGGCCCCTGATCGCGTTCCCGCTCGGCGCTCTCTTCGGCTATGCCGCGATCGGATCGCTGCCGGGATACACGTGGCACTACTACACGCTGAACATCCTCGGCGCGTTCCTGCTCGCGCTCGGCGTCCACGCCAGCCTGGTCGGGACGGGACGGCTCTGCCGGCAGGCGGCCGAACTTCTGCCTCCCAACCTCCGCATCGGCCCCCAACGCCCGCTCGCTGCCGTCCTGCTGACGACGATCCCGATCCTCGCACTCACGCTGCCGGTGCTGCGAAACACTTCTCAGCAGATCGGACACCGCGTCGAGCCGACGGCGCGGCAGCAACGGATGGAAGACATGGGACGGTGGCTCGCCGAACGCTACGAGCCGAGCACATCCGTTCTGGTCCGCGAGATCGGCCACGTCGGCTGGGTCAGCGGGCTGCGGATCGTCGATCGCGGCGGCCTGGTCACGCCCGGCCTGCGCTACGACGTCCCGCGCCGCGTTGCCGCCATGAAGTTCCTGCCGGACCTGCTGCTTCTGCGAGCGGACAACTACGGCGTCCAGGACCCGCGCGAAGGCGCCGGGTTCCCGTCGAACCTCGGCTACGAACAGGTGGAGGAGTTCGACCACGGGCAGGAGTGGAGCCTCCACTCGCTGATCAAGCGCGATGTCGCGGCAGGAGTCAAGCGCGATTTCGCGGCCGGAATCAAGCGCGATCTTGCGGCCGAACGCGAAGGCGATCGATACCGGCACGACGTCGCCCGAAGCGCCGCCGGCAACCTCGAGGCCGTGCTCCGTCACGACGTCGTCGACGCGGAATCGCAGCCGAGTCGCATTCCCATCGTCCCTCCTCCGAGCGGCGTCGAGGGCGCGCTCGACGCGGTGCTTCCGAGACCGGGACCGGGACCGGTCGAGGGCACGGCCGAGTTCATGGTCAGCGGCTTCATCCGCGAGGAGCCGCCCGACCCGCGCGGGCTCGAAGCGGTCATCCTGTTCATCGGCGGGGAAATGACCGTCCACCAGCCCGGACCTCACCGCCGGCCGGACCTTGGCGCCCTCTACGGACCGTCCTTCGAGGACAGCGGCTTCGCCTTCTGGATGTCGGCCGATCAGGAGCTGGTGGAGCGCGAAGGCGTCGTCGCCTATGCCGTGTCGCGGCGCGGCGTGGCCAGCCGCGTCAGTTTCTCCTATCTACCTCTCGAACGGGCGCCCGGGACTCTCGAGATCCTGCCGACGACGGACGGCCGCCGCCTGACCGTGCGGCGCCCCGGCGACGGTTTCGAAGGGGAGCTGCGGCTTGCCACGTCGGCAAACCGAATCGAGATCGAAGGCTGGGCCGTGGACTCGAGGCGAGGGGAACCGCCACGCCAGATCGTCCTGTACCGCGACGGTCACTTCCTGACCAACATGGGGCTCAACCACGAACGACCGGACATTGCCGCCCGCTTCGAGAGTCCGGCTCTCTTGCGCTCCGGCTTCCGGGCAGCGGTCCCCGGCGAGACCGACGCCGCTTCCTTCGACGAGCGCTACCGCGTGTTCGCCGTCATGCTGCGCGGCGCCGCCGTGGAGCTCTTGACGCAAGCCCCCGCGACCGCGACCGGCCGATGACCTGGGCCAATGACCTGCGGGCCCCGGTCACTCCGCCCCGGCCAACGCCTTCACCAACCGGTACAGGAACTCCTGGCCTTCGTGGAAGTGGTCGATCCGGATGCGCTCGTCCTGGCCGTGGGCGCGGATGTCGCCCATGTCGCCGAAGATGCCGCTGACGCCGTAGACCGGGATGCCGGCATTGCGCAGATAGAGGCCGTCCGTTGCGCCGGTCGACATGGTCGGGAGGACGGGTACGCCCGGCCACATCTCCTCGGTGATCCGCGTGATCGCGCCCAGCACCTCGTCGGTCAGGGGCGATGGCGGGCTGGGCCTGGCCTCGGCCTTGGGCGCCACCGTGACGCCGAACGGGTCGACGAGCGCCTGTAGCGCCTTCGCTACCTCGGCCGGGTCGTGGTCCGGGAGGAGGCGGCAGTTGACATTCGCCCGCGCCAACTGCGGCAGCGCGTTCTCGGCATGACCGCCCTCGATCCGGGTGGCGACGCAGGTGGTCCGCAGGCGCGCGTTGTAAGCGGGCTGCCGCGACAGAACCGCCAGCGCACCGGCGTCATCCGGGTCGGCCGCAACGCGGCGCATCGCCTCACCGGTCTCGCCGCCGATCAGCTCGGCCGAACGATCGAAGAACTCTTCGGTGACTTCGTTCAACATGACCGGGAACTCGTACTCCTGGACCGCGAGCAGCGCCTGAGACAGCTCGTAGATCGCGTTCTTCTTCACCGGCAGCGACGAATGGCCGCCTGGATTCCTGGCCGCAAAGTCGAAGGACTGGTACACCTTCTCGGCGCCCTGCACGTTGTTCGACACCTTGCGGCCCTCCCGCTCCATGCCGCCGCCGCCCTCGTTCAGCGCGAAGCCGGCGTCGATCAGACCCCGGTGCTCCTCAAGCAGGAACTGGACGCCGTTGCGCGTTCCGCTCTCCTCGTCGGCGGTCAGGGCGATCACGATGTCCCGGTCGGGAACGAACCCCTCCCGGTGCAGGCGGATCAGGTTCGCGGTGTGGATCGCGCATTCGTCCTTGTCGTCCGAGGCGCCCCGGCCGTAGAAGTAGCCGCCCTGCTCCATGAACTCGAAGGGATGGATGTCGGGACTCCAGTCCTCGGGCAGCGCCTCGACGACATCGAGGTGCGCGAGCAGCAGAATCGGGGCGGCATTCGGGTCGCTGCCCCGGAGCCGGGCCACCAGGTTGCCCTTGGTGGGAAAGCCGTCGGGGACCAGGACCTGCACGTCTTGCGCCGGCAGGCCGGCGTCGAGCAGGGCATCGGCCATGGCCTGCGCCGCGCGCGTGTTGTCGCCCCGTTCCGTGTCCGTGGTGTCGATCTCGATGAGCTGCTCGAGCAGCGCGCGGGCCAGTTCCATGTCCCGCGCCGGCGGCATGTTCCCCGCGGCGCCGGTTTGCGCAGCCAAGGGCGAGCAGCCCGCCAACACCGCCAGCACCACCGTAGTGAGGATCAACGACACCAGTTTCATGGACATCGGCGGAATCTACTCGCAATTGCCGGTAGCAGGCCCGTCACGCGACCGCAGGGCTGGCGCCGCCGACCATCAGCCCGGCGAGTTGGCGACGCCCGATCCAGTAGCTCAGGTCCCTGGGATGCGCGATGTCCCAGATCGCGATGTCGGCCCGCTTGCCCACCGCGAGCGTGCCCCGATCTTCCAGGAGACCCAGCGCCTGAGCCGCGTTCCGGGTCACTGCCGCCAGGCACTCCTCCGGCGTCAGGCGGAAGAGGCGGCTGGCCAGCGCCATCGCCTCCGGCAGCGAGCACAGGGACGAGGTACCGGGGTTGCAGTCGGTCCCGACCGCGATCGGCACCCTCCGTCGCCGGAACTCACCAATCGGCGGCCGCCGGGTCTCGTCGAGGGTCAGGCAGGCGCCGGGCAGCATCACCGCCACCGTCCCGGCCCCGGCAAGTGCCCGCACTCCCGAAGCCGATGCGTACTCCAGGTGATCGGCCGAGAGCGCGCCGAAGCGGGCGGCCAGCGCGGCGCCGCCGCCGTCGCTCAGTTGGTCCGCGTGCAGCTTGACCGGCATGCCTAGCTCCACCGCCCGCTCGAAGACCCTGGCGACCTGCGCGGCGTCGAACGCGATCCCTTCGCAGAAAGCGTCCACCGCATCGGCGAGGTTCCGTTCAACGACCGCCGGCAGCACCTCTGCGACGACGAACTCGATGTAGTCGTCCGCCCGCCCGTGGAACTCCGGGGGCACCGCGTGAGCGGCGAGAAGCGTCGTCGGAACCGTCAGTCCCGAGTGCCGGCCGAGACGCCGGGCCACTTCGAGCATTCGGAGTTCGGTGGCCAGATCGAGACCGTAGCCGGACTTGATCTCCACCGTCGCCGCCCCGTCGGAGGCGAGGGCCTCGAGGCGATCGAGCGCAGCCCGGTACAGCTCGTCTTCCGTCGCCGCCCGGGTCGCGCGAACCGTCGACATGATGCCGCCGCCGGCGTCCGCGATCGACTCGTAGCTCGTGCCCTGAAGCCGGGCTTCGAACTCCGCCCCCCGGTCGCCGCCGAAAACCAGGTGGGTATGGCAGTCGATGAGCGCCGGAGTGATCCAGCGGCCCTGAAGCGACCGGGTCTCCCCGGCCTCGCCGAGCGGCAACGCCGAACCGGGTCCGATCCAGGCAATCCGGCCGCCGGCGATCGCCAGGGCGCCGTCCTCGATCGCCCCGTAGGGGGTGGCGCCGCGGCGCATCGTCGCGATGCACACGTCGGTCAGCAGCAGATCCCAGCGCTCCGCACTTCCCATGCACTCGATCCTGCCCTGTTGTGTTCAGGATTGCCAGGAAGTACGGTGGAAGGCGGTGGCCACTATTCGCGCGCGCCTCGCGCTGTTGCCCCCGGGATGGGCGGAAGACGCCCTGCTGGTCGTCGAGGACGGCAGGATCGTCGAGGTTTCGACTGAGAACACCGGTTCTTCGCCAGTCGACCACGACGCCGGCATCGTCATCCCGGGTCTGACCAACGCGCACAGCCACGCCTTCCAGCGCGCACTGGCCGGCAGGACGGAACACCGCTCCGGCGCCGGCCAGGACAGCTTCTGGACCTGGCGCCGGCAGATGTACCAACTCGTCGCGCGCCTCGACGCCGGCCGGTTCGCGGCGATCGCACGGCAGGCCTACGTGGAGATGCTCGAAAGCGGGTACACCTCGGTCGTCGAGTTCCACTACCTGCACCGGGCGCCGGCCGGTCCCGGCACCGCGGACACGATGTTCGAGGCCGTTCGCCGGGCCGCCTCGGCCAGCGGCATCCGGCTGACCTATGTGCCGGTGCTCTACGAGCGAGCCGGGTTCGACCGGGACGATCCCGCGCCAGGCCAGCGGCACTTCACGATGGATGCGGCGGGGCTTCTCGCCCACCAGGAACGCGCGGCCGAGCGCACGTCCCGACGGGTCCGGGTCGGGGTCGGCGCCCACAGCCTGCGCGCGGTCAGTGAACCGTCGCTGCGGCAGGTTCTTGCGCGAGCGGTCGAAACCGGCGCGCCGATGCACCTCCACATCGCCGAACAGCAGCGGGAGGTCGACGAGTGTCTCGCCGCCCACGGCCAGCGTCCGGTCCGTTGGCTGCTGGACCGCTTTGACGTCGATAGGAACTGGTGCCTCGTGCATGCAACCCACATGGACGACGCCGAATGCCGGGACCTGGCCGTCTCCGGGGCCACCGTCTGCCTGTGCCCGACGACCGAGGCGAACCTGGGCGACGGGCTGTTTCCGCTGGTGGACTTCCTCAAGGCCGGCGGAGAGATCGCGATCGGTTCCGACAGTCACGCCTCGATCAACCCTTTCGAGGAGCTGCGCTGGCTCGAGTACGGTCAGCGCCTTCGCTCGCGGGCGCGCAACGTGGCGTCCTTGCGCCACCCCCACGTGGGACAGGAGCTGTTCCTGCGCGCCCTCGCCGGCGGCGCCCGGGCCGGCGGCCAGGGCAAGGTGGGCCTCCAGGAGGGAGCGCCGGCCGATCTGGTCGTCCTCGACGACGGCGACCCGATGCTCGCCGGACACGGCGCCGCCACCGTGCTCGACGCGCTGGTATTCTCCGGTTACCGCCTTCCCATCCAACGGGTCATGGTCGAAGGCGAGTGGCAGGTGGTTGACGGCAAACACGTCGACCGCGCCCAAACGGCCAGAGGATTCGCCGAAGCACTGGCGAGCCTGTAAGCGGCCCCGAATTGGGGAGTCTGGATGAAGAGCACCCACGCCGGACCAATCAAGGCGCCCACCGGCAGCCGCATCTCAGCGAAAAGCTGGCTGACCGAGGCGCCGCTGCGCATGCTGATGAACAACCTCGACCCCGAAGTCGCGGAGCGGCCCGAGGATCTCGTGGTCTACGGCGGGATCGGCAAGGCGGCGCGCAACTGGGAGGCCTACGAGGCGATCGTCGAGACGCTGCGGGAACTGGAGGCTGACGAAACGCTGGTCGTCCAGTCCGGAAAGCCGGTCGGGGTGTTTCGAACCCACCCCGACGCTCCCCGGGTGCTCATCGCCAACTCGAACCTCGTCCCCGCGTGGGCGACCTGGGAACACTTCCGGAAACTCGACCGCCTGGGCCTGATGATGTACGGGCAGATGACCGCCGGGTCGTGGATCTACATCGGCAGCCAGGGAATCATCCAGGGCACCTACGAGACGTTCGTCGAGATGGGCCGGCAGCACTACGGCGGCGATCTCGCCGGGCGCTTCATCCTGACCGCCGGACTCGGCGGCATGGGCGGAGCGCAGCCGCTGGCGGCAAAGATGGCCGGGGCGTCGCTGCTCGCGATCGAGTGTCAGGCGGACCGGATCGAGAAGCGGCTTCAGAGCGGGTACCTCGACGCGCGGGCGGAGTCCGTCGACGAGGCGCTGGCCGTGATCCAGGCCTCGGTCGAAGCCCGATCCCCACTTTCCGTCGGCCTGCTCGGCAACGCCGCGGAGGTACTGCCCGAACTGCTGGCCCGCGGCGTCCGGCCCGACGCGCTGACCGACCAGACGTCGGCACACGACCCGGCGAACGGCTACCTGCCGATCGGCTGGAGCGTCGAAGAGTGGCAGACCCGCCGGGACAGCGATCCCGATGCGGTCGCGGCGGCGGCCCGCAAGTCGATCGCGGTTCACGTCCGCGCCATGCTCGGCTTTCGCGAAGCCGGTGTGCCTACCTTCGACTACGGCAACAACATCCGCCAGGAGGCGCTCGGGGCCGGGGTCGAGAACGCGTTCGACTTTCCGGGCTTCGTGCCCGCCTACGTCCGCCCCCTGTTCTGCCGCGGCATCGGCCCGTTCCGCTGGGTGGCCCTGTCCGGCGACCCGGAAGACATCTACCGCACCGACGCCAAGGTCAAGGAACTGATTCCCGACGACCCGCACCTCCACCACTGGCTGGACGCGGCGCGCGAGAAGATCCAGTTCCAGGGGTTGCCTTCGCGCATCTGCTGGGTGGGTCTGGGCCAGCGCGACCGAATCGGCCTCGCCTTCAACGAGATGGTCCGAAGCGGTGAGCTGCGGGCGCCCGTCGTCATCGGCCGCGACCACCTGGACAGCGGATCGGTGGCGAGCCCGAACCGCGAGACGGAGGCGATGCGGGACGGTTCCGACGCGGTCTCGGACTGGCCCTTCCTCAACGCCATGCTGAACACCGCGAGCGGCGCGACCTGGGTGTCCGTGCATCACGGCGGCGGCGTCGGCATGGGGTACTCCCAGCACGCCGGGTTCGTCATCGTCTGCGACGGCAGCGAGGCCGCGGACCGGCGGATCGAACGCGTGCTCTGGAACGACCCGGCAACCGGCGTCATGCGCCACGCCGACGCCGGCTACGAGGACGCGATCGCGTGTGCGCGCGAGCAAGGCCTCAACCTGCCCATGGTCCCGGGCGTCGTCCCACGATGAGACTGAGGCTCGACGGCTCGCGGGTATCACTCGCTCAGCTGCGCGAGGCATGGGGCACGCCGCTCCGCGTCGAGCTGAGCGAGGGCGTCCGGCGCAGGATCGACGCGGCCGCCGAAGCGGTCGGCAGGGTGATCGCCGAGGGCACGGCGGTCTACGGAGTCAACACGGGTTTCGGGCAGCTCGCCCAGGTACGGATCGAGGAGGACGAACTCGCCCACCTGCAGGAGAACCTCGTGCGCTCTCACGCCGCCGGCGTCGGCAAGGACCTGGGTGACGACATCGTGCGCCTGGTGATCCTGCTCAAGATCATGGGGCTCGCCCGCGGTCATTCCGGCGTCCGGCTGGAACTCGTCAACAGGTTGACCGCGCTGCTCGAGCACGAGATCTACCCCTGCATTCCGTCGCAGGGCTCGGTCGGGGCCTCCGGCGACCTCGCCCCGCTCGCCCATCTCTCGCTGGTGCTGCTCGGCGAGGGCGGGGCCCACCTCCGAGGCAGGCTGATCCCGGCGGTCGAGGCTCTGGCCGAGGCGGGTATCGAACCGATCCGGCTGGCGCCCAAGGAGGGCCTTGCGCTCCTGAACGGGACCCAGGTGTCCACCGCGCTGGCGCTCACGGCCGCCTTCCGCACCGAGAACGTCCTGGCGGCGGCGCTTGTGGCCGGCGCGATGGCAACCGACGCGATCAGGGGCAGCGACGGCCCGTTCGATCCACGAATCCAGCAACTCCGCGGCCATTCCGGCCAGACCGATGTCGCCGCCGCGCTGCGCGAGTTGATGCGGGACAGCGAGATCCGAGCCTCGCACCTCCAGTGCAACCGCGTGCAGGACCCCTACTCGATCCGCTGCCAGCCGCCGGTCATGGGCGCCTGCCTCGACGCGCTCCGCCACGTCTCGGCCGTTCTCGAGACCGAGGCGAACGCCGTCACCGACAACCCCCTGGTGTTCGCGAACACCGGGGAGATCCTCTCCGGCGGCAACTTCCATGCCGAACCGGTCGCGGTCGCCGCCGACTACCTGGCGCTGGCGGTCGCCGAGATCGGGTCGCTGTCCGAACGCCGCACCGCGCTCCTCATCGACGCCAATCTCAGCGGACTACCGGCCTTCCTGGTCCGGAACAGCGGCCTGAACAACGGTTTCATGATGGCTGGAACCACCGCGGCAGCCCTGGTTTCCGAGAACAAGTGTCTTGCCCATCCCGCCAGCGTGGACACGATCCCGACCTCCGCCAACCAGGAGGACCACGTCAGCATGGCGACCCACGGGGCGCGGCGGCTGCACGACATGCTGGACAACGCGCAGAACATCGTGGCGATCGAACTGCTCGCGGCAGCCCAGGGAATCGAGTTCCGGCGACCCGCCCGGAGTTCCACGGCAATCGAGGAAGCGATGGAGGCGGTGCGTGCGATCTCGCCGCCGTACACGGAGGACCGGTCACTCGCCGAAGACATCGTCGGCGTGGCCGCACTCATCGGACGCGGCGCCTTTCGCGGGTACGCGGCGCCGGCGCTCGGCGACCGCTAGGAGCTTGCGCGGCAGAACGATCTGACCTGGGAACGCGGGCACCCTGCCCGCATCCGGCGCAAAGCGCCGGCCTCCGGCCGTTCTGCCGCGCTAGCGCGGGCCATCCGCGCTAACCTACGCGCAACCCTCAACAAGGAGATCGTCATGCGCCCGATTCGCACGGTCCTCGCCTGCCTGACCGTTTTCTCGCTCGTCCTGCTCGGCTGCTACGCCGACGACTCGGAAGCCGGCGCGGGCGGAGCCGCCGGCAGCGACGCCGCGGCGCCGAACCCGCTGAAGGACGCCTACTTCGGCGACCTCCACGTGCACACGAAGTACTCCTTCGATTCCTACCTGTTCGGCACGCGCACGAACCCCGACGACGCCTACCGCTTCGCCAAGGGCGAAGCGATCGAACACGCCAGCGGCCACCAGCTCCAGCTTCAGAGCGGCGCCCTCGACTTCCAGGCGGTGACCGACCACGGCCTCTACCTCGGCGTGCTCCCGGAGATGGACAACCCCGAGAATCCCCTCTACGCGACCGAACTCGGGACCGACCTGCGCGAAGGAGGCGGTTTCACGCGGGCCATTCAGGGGCTCCAAAGCGGCGAGTTCGCCGAGTTGCCGCAGGACGCGCAGGACGACGCCAAAACCACCGCCTGGCAGGCGATCATCGAGGCCGCCGAGGCCCACAACGACCCCGGGAACTTCACCACCTTCATCGGCTACGAGTACACGACCTCGTCGAATGACCGCGGCAACCTGCACCGCAACGTCATCTTCCGCGGCAGCGAGGCGCCGCCGAAACCCTTTGCCTCGACCGATTCGCGCAATCCGGAGGACCTCTGGCGCTGGCTCGACGAACGCCGGGCGGAGGGCATCGAAGGGCTCGCGATCCCCCACAACTCGAACGGCAGCAACGGCCACATGTTCAAGCTGGAGACGGTGGGCGGCGAACCGCTGGATGCCGCCTACGCCGACCTGCGGATGCGCAACGAACCCCTGGTCGAGATGACCCAGGTCAAGGGCACCTCGGAAACGCATCCGCTACTGTCGCCGAACGACGAGTGGGCGGACTTCGAGATCTTCCCCTACCGCATCGCCACCAATCTCTACAGCGAACCGAAGGGCAGCTACGTCCGCGAGGCTTACATCAACGGTCTCATGCTGCAGGAGACCCAGGGCTTCAACCCGTTCCGCTTCGGCATCGTCGGCGCGACCGACACCCACAACTCAGCCGGCACGCCCGAGGAGGACAACTTCCACGGCAAGGTCGGCACCGGCGACGGCAGCGGCCAGCGTCGCGGCTCGGTGCCGCTCGACGAGCCCACGGAGGACGGCGAGAAGTACATCCAGAATGCCTTCCAGTTCTGGGGCGGCTCGGGACTTGCCGGGGTTTGGGCGGAAGAGAACACCCGCGACTCGATCTACGACGCCTTCCGCCGCAAGGAGACCTTTGCCACCAGCGGCCCCCGCATGCGGCTCCGGTTCTTCGCCGGCTACGGGTACACCGACGACCTGACGTCCGACCCGGAGATGATCGCCAACGCCTACGAGGGCGGCGTGCCGATGGGCGGCGACCTGCTCGCCGACGAAGGCAGGCGCCCCCGCTTCCTGGCCTGGGCCGCGCGCGACGCGGACAGCGCACCCCTCCAGCGCCTGCAGATGGTCAAGGGCTGGGTCGAGGACGACGAGGCACGCGAACAAGTCGTCGACATCGCCTGCGCGGACGGCGGCATGCCGTCCGGCGACCCGCTCCGCTGCCCCGACAACGGCGCCAGCGTCGATCTCTCCGACTGCAGCTACTCCCAGGGCCTGGGCGCCGCCGAACTGTCGGCCATCTGGAGCGACCCGGACTTCGACGCCGCGAAGCACGCCGTCTACTACGTGCGCGTGCTGGAGAACCCGACCTGCCGCTGGTCGACCTGGGACGCGATCCGCGCCGGCGTCGAGCCCAATCCGGGGATGCCGGCCACAATCCAGGAACGGGCCTGGTCGTCATCGATCTGGTACGTCCCGGGCGGCTAAGGGTTGGGCCTGCGCCTCGCCGTCCTGATCCCGGCTCTCCTCGCCGCTTCAACCAGCGTCGCTCAGGATGACGCGCCCCCACCCAACCCGCTCCGCAACGCCTACTTCGGCGATCTCCACGTTCACACCCGCTATTCCTTCGACGCCTACCAGTTCGCGGTCCGCACCGAACCCGACGACGCTTACCGCTACGCGAGGGGAGAGTCGATCGACCACCCGGGCGGCTTCCGCTTCCAGCTTCAGGGCCAGCCGCTCGACTTTCTGGCCGTCACCGATCACGGCCAGTTCCTCGATGCGATGCCGGCGGTGGACAACCCCGAGAGACCCTTCTTTGGGAGGATCTTCACCGGCGCCGGCCGCTCGGGGGCCGAGGACGAGGAAGCGAGCCCGGGCGGCCCCAACGCCTGGCAGGCGATCATCGAAGCAGCGGAAGCGCACTACGAGCCAGGCGCCTTCACCACTTTCGTCGGCTACGAGTTCACGGCGTTCTCGGAAGGCCGGGGCAACCTGCACCGCAACGTGATCTTCCGCGGCGAAGCGCCGCCCGCGCCCTTCACTGTCGACACGTCGCAGGATCCCGAGGACCTCTGGCAGTGGCTCGACGACCTGCGCGCCGGCGGGATCGAGGCACTGGCCATTCCGCACAACTCGAACGGCAGCAACGGCCACATGTTCAAGCTCGAGACGGTCTCGGGCAAACCGCTCGACGCCGCCTACGCCGAGCAGCGGACACGCAACGAGCCCCTGGTCGAGATCACGCAGATCAAGGGCACGTCGGACACCCATCCGCTGCTGTCCCCGAACGACGAATGGTCCGACTTCGAGATCTACTCCTACCGGATCGGCACCACACTGCCCAGCCAGGCCCCGGGCAGCTACGTCCGCGAGGCCTACCGCAACGGCCAGATGCTGCAGAACACCCGGGCCTTCAATCCGTTCCGGTTCGGCCTGATCGGCTCCACCGACTCCCACAACGCGGGCGGCACGCCGGAGGAGTCCAACTTCCACGGCAAGATCGGCACCGGCGACGGCACGCCCCAGCGACGCGGCGCCGTGCCGCTCGACCGGCCGCTCCCGGACGGTGAGAAGTACACGAAGAACAACAACAGGTACTTCAGCGCCTCCGGTCTGGCGGGAGTCTGGGCGGAGGAGAACACCCGCGAGTCGATCTACGGCGCGCTGCGCCGCAAGGAGACCTTCGCCACCACGGGCCCGCGCATCCGGATCCGCCTCTTTGCAGGCTACGACTACAGCCTCGACCTCGTCGCCGAACCGGAGATGATCGCCGGGGCCTACGCCGGCGGCGTGCCAATGGGCGGCGACCTGCTCGCCGAGGCAGGAAGGAGTCCGCGCTTCCTCATGTGGGCCGCCCGCGACAAGGACAGCGCGCCGCTCCAGCGACTGCAGGTGATCAAGGTCTGGGCCGAGGGCGGCGAGGCGCGGGAGCAGATCGTCGATGTCTCGTGCGCCGACGGCGGCGCGCCGTCTGGGACGCCTCTCCGCTGCCCCGACAACTCCGCCACGGTCGACCTCTCCGACTGCAGCACCTCCGAAGACTCAGGCGCCGCCGAACTCACGGCACTGTGGAGCGACCCGGACTTCGACGCGGCGCAGCATGCGCTGTACTACGTCCGCGTGCTGGAGAACCCGAGCTGCCGCTGGTCGACCTGGGACGCGATCCGGGCCGGGGTCGAACCCCGGCCCGACCTGCCGGCGACGATCCAGGAGCGCGCCTGGTCGTCGCCGATCTGGTACGTGCCGGGGGACTAGCGCCCAGGGCACCCGGTCGTGCGGTCTACAATCACCGGCACACTCGAAGGTCACCGTCAGGGAGGAACCCGATGAGCATCAAGGGTCGTACTCGCATCGCCTTCGTTCTCGCCACAGCACTCGCCTGTGCCGGCGCCGCGGCAGCGGACGACATTCCCAGGACCCCCGGCGGCCAACCGGACTTCTCCGGCAACTACGACATCGCCACTCTGACACCGGTGCAGCGGCGCCCCGTATTGGGGAATCGCCTCACCCTGACCGCGGAGGAAGCCCAGGCGATCCGGGATCGGGAGGCCCGGAACATCGACCAGAGGTCCCAGGCCAGCGATCCCACTCGCAGCGCACCGCCCGTAGGCGGCAACGTTGGTGGCTACAACTACTTCTTCATGGACCGCGGCACCACCGCCGTCACGGTCGACGGCAAGTACCGCACCTCCCTGCTCGTGGACCCGCCGAACGGCCGCTACCCGCCGCTCACCGAGCGCGGAAGAGCGCGCCGGCAGGGGCCCTACGGATTCTCGAAGCAGAACACCGGCCCGGCCTGGTGGCGCGACCGCAAGGTCGGCCCCTACGACGGCCCCGAGTCGCTGTCGATCGCCGACCGCTGCGTCTTCTCGCTGGAAGCAACCATCCCGATCTACCCGAAGAACTACAACAACATCAAGACGATCGTGCAGACGGACACCCACCTGACGATCCTCATCGAGTGGATGCACTACGCGCGGGTCATCCCCATCAGCCCGTCCAGGGAAGAGGCCCGGCATCTGCCGCCGGAGATCCGCTCGCGTGCCGGCGATTCCGTCGCCTGGTGGGAGGGAGACACCCTCGTCATCGACACGACGAACTTCCTGGAAGAGAACTGGGCCACGACGACTCTCTTCGCCGAGCCCTCCCCGCCCGCCGACCAGCACGTGGTTGAACGCTTCACGTTCCAGGACGAGAACACCCTCCTCTACCGGTTCACGCTCGAGAGCGGCGACTGGGAAACGCCCTACACCGGCGAGTACACGTGGCCGGCCACGGACGGCAAGCTGTACGAGTTCGCCTGCCACGAGGGGAACTACGCAACCGGGAATACCCTGCGGGGCGCGCGCTTTGAAGAGAGGGAAGTCGAAGCACAGAGCGGCGGCTAGGCCAAGAGAACGGCCAGACCGGCAGTCGAGGGAGGCGTACGCATGTCCGAAGGCCTGACCGTCGGGGCTTCGTTCGAGGCTCTGACCGGCGCCAATGAGAACCGCCAACGCCTGCTGGATATCGACCTCAGGGTGGGCGACTACGACCTGGACAACACACGTCCGGTTCGAAGCTCCACCTCCAACCGGGGCATGACCGGGGAGGAGCTGATCCCGAGAGCCGAGTTGGTCGCCGCAACGGATGCGGCGTTCAAGGACATCGTAGGTGTGTCAGACGCCTCGACGCTCTACAGCTTCACCCACAACGCCTCCGGAGGGCTGCTGCCGTCTTCCATCCTGGGAATCCAGGCCCCACAGACCGGGCGTCGCGACCTCCAGGCTGTTTCCGTCGGGATCCCGGAAGTAGAGAGACCGTCCCCGCTCCCCACCCCACTCGATCTCGTGCTCGATCTCGACACCATGGTTCTGGAGGTGCATCCGCCAACTGTCGATCTCATCCTCGCCTACGCCGAACGCGAGATGACCGGGACCGTGGGCGCCATGGGCGCCGAGGCCCCGGGCGATCAAGTCGGGGTCGGCCGTTGCCTCGGGATTGAACAGGAGGACCATCTGGTTGCCGCAGCGGAAGAAGACGTGTCTCCCTTCCAGCTTGGAATGGAGGGTGAGCCCCAGGACCGACGTGTAGAAGGCCTCCGCCGCGTCGAGATCGCTCACGTACACGGACGACTCGAGGACGCGGCTGAGTTTCTCCGGCGGGCGGCCTTGCGGAGGTTCTGGAATCACGCTACTCATTTCGCTACCAGAGTAACGCCCCAGTTCGCTCAGAAGCCGGGCTGTGTGCCCGGCTCTCCGCGCCAGGAATCGGGCTGACTCCCCCAGCAGACCTTCGCGCCGCTTGTGAGCCAGTTCCTCGCGCGCGGCCAGGGCGGCCAGGGCGGCCAGAGTCGCCGGCGCGTCCTGACCGAGCAGGCCTTCAAGGGCGAACCGTCGCTCACCGGCGCGCAGCCCCAGGTCGAGTTCGCGCGCCATCGTCCCGAGCGCCGCTCGAGTCAGGATGATGCCGGAGCGGACGGGCGCCAGCAACGCCTTCAGAAAGGCCTGACCACCCTCTTCCCGCGGGTCCGGAAGCTCGGATGCCGCGCGCAGGTGAGCGGGCAGGACCGGCGGCGGCCCGACGCGCCCGGCCGCTTGCGCGAGGGTCTCCCGGAGCAGCTCCGCCCAGCGTTTGTAGCCGCCCACCGCCAGTTCCTCGGCGTGGTCGAGATACGCGAAGATCCACGGCGCCAGGTGCTCGTGCAGGAGGGCGCGGCCTGCTTCCGCCGCCAGCGCGGCGGCCGGACCGGTCGCCTGACCGTGCTCCTCGCTCAACGCGGCGTACAGGCCGAGAAGGACGCTCAGGTGGTCCGGTTCGGCGGGAGGCGTCCGCCCCACCGCGCGCCAGAACCCGGCGATCCGCTCTCGTGCCTCGCCGCCCATCCAGCCCTCGGGACCCACGTAAATCGAGGCGTATGGAGGCAACTGGAAGACGAAGAGCTCCGCGTACGCCGAGCCGTCGATGCCGTCACCCAAGTCGAGCAGACCGGCGACCCGGGCGTGTTCCGGCCCAGGCGGCTCGGCGAAGACGGCCAGGGCGCGTAGCAGCTCGACCGGCGCGCGCCACGGGGCCGTCACCCGCCCGCGGTCTCGGGAAGCCGGTAGGCCTCGCGCGCGGGCCTGACCGGACGCAGCATCCACCAGGGTCGCCGCATCCCACCCGGCGAGTGCCGGTCGGCCGGCCGCGCCAGCTCCAGCCAGCGCTCGAACTGCGCGCGCGAGCCTTCCGTGTCGACCGACACGTCGCCGCGCCGGTCGCCTGCTGCGGCGGGCGTCACGCGTACGGCCTGGTGCCAGCAGTGCTGCCCGGAGACCGGGTCCGGGTGCACCGCGTGGGTCAGGTTCTGATGCACGCCGACATCGGTCCACCAGACCCGCATCGTGTCCGGGTCGTTCGAGCGGAACGGACCGCCGCTCTGCTTCGGCGCCAGCGACCACTCCGAACCGTTCTGCGCCAGCGCGACGGTCATCATGCCAAGCCGCTGGCCCGGCTGGCCCTCCGGCTTCCAGCGGCCCATGTGATGGCTGCACGCGACGACGCCGGGGCGGATCCCCTCGGTGATCCACGCCTTGACCACGAAGTAGCCGAGGTCGGTCGTGACCCGGACCAGGCTGCCCGTCCCGCCAATGCCCAGACGCGCGGCGTCGGTCGGGTGGATCCAGAGCGGGTTCGTGTGCGCGATCTCGTCGAGCCACTTCGAGTTCGCGCTCCGGGTGTGGATCTGCACGGGTATCCGGAAGGTCGAGATCAACGGCATCTGCCCGGGCTCAAGCCGGCTCGGATGCACGTGGCTCTTGATGTAGGTGGGCGCCGCCAGCTCCGGCCATCCCCACTCGGCCAGGGTGTTCGACCAGAACTCCAGCTTGCCGGAAGGCGTCGGCCAGCCCTTGAGCATCTCGCCGTCCACGCGCACGCCGACCCGGCGGCGGCCGTCTTCGTCCGCATCAAGTGCCGTGCCTCCGTGGGCCTGCGGGCTCGCCGGAACCGGCGCACGCGTGTAAACGCGGTCGCGTTCGTCGACGTGCGCATCCTCCAGCTCATCGTCCGGAACGCGCTGCTCGAAGACCTTGCCGACCTTGCTCGCGACCTCGAACGCGCCGTAGCGGCGCATGTACTCCAAAGGCGTCAGCCCTTCCTTCGCGGCGACTTCAGGCAGACCGGGCACCGTGTTCGCGAAGATCCAGCCGTAGTACTCATCGACGGTCATCTTCTCGCCGGGGTTCTCGACCGACTCAAAGAACTCGCGGATCCCCAGCGAGCCGTCTGGATCGATGCGCCAGGTGAGCTCGATCCAGAATTCGTTCTCCTCCCACACTTCGCCGGGGTTCACCTCGCGGGTGTCGCCGATCTTCTCTCCCAGGCGACCCCGGGCGGCCCTCAGAACCGGTTGACGAAAGCCGAGCCACTGGCCGTCGTACTGCTCGTACGAGGTGAGATCGTGCCGCTCGGACGAATGCCCCATCGGCAGGACGTAGTCGGCGAAGTAGGCGGTCTCGTTCCAGGTCGGCGTCATCGCCACGTGCAGGCCGATCCGGCGCTGGTCGCTCAGCATCTCGATCCAACTGAAGCCGTCCGGGTTGGTCCACACGGGGTTATGGACGCGCGTGAAGTACACGTCGAGGTAGGCGTCCTGCGCCCGCATCAGGTGCGGCATCAGGAACGACATCTCGTTCAAAGACAGCGGATACTCGCGCGGCCACTGCACATCGTTCCACCGCTGCGGGGGGCGTCTCGGAAGACGCGGCGGCCTGGGCACGAACTTGTTCCAGGCATTGGGGAAGGTCCCGCCCTCGGTGGCCAAGGCGCCGAGGAGCGCGCCTAAGAGCGTGAGCGTGCGGGCCACCTGCCAGCCGCCGAGATTCCCGGCGCCGGCGCTGCGCCAGTTGTGGGTGGCGAGGCGAGTGCCGGCGGTCGAGATCACTTCGGCGACGGCGAGCAGCTCGCCGGCATCGATGCCCGACTCGCTCGCCGCGTACTCGAAGGTGTACTCCGCGTACATCTCGCGCAACGCTTCCTCGAAGCGCTCGAACGAGGCGCCGGCTTCGCCCCGGGCCGCCATGAAGTCCGGCCAGTTCCACCACCGGCGCACGAAGTCGCGGTCGTAGCGGCCCTCCCGGATCATCCAGTTCGCGACCGCCAGGAAGATCGCCGCTTCCGAGCCGGGATAGGGCGACAGCCAGTGGTCGGCGTGGGTCGCGGTGTTCGAGAGGCGCGTGTCCAGGACGATCAGTTTGGCGCCGTTCTTCTTGCCCTCCATGATGCGCTGCGCGTGGGGGTTGAAGTAGTGGCCGGTCTCGAGGTGGCTGCTGACGAGGACGATCACCTTGGCGTTGGCGTGGTCCGGGCTCGGGCGGTCCATGCCCATCCACCAGTGGTATCCGGCGCGGGCGCCGCTCGAACAGACATTGGTGTGCGAGTTGTGTCCGTCGACGCCCCAGGCCGCGAGCATGCGCTCGGTGTATCCGTCCTCCCCCGGGCGGCCGACGTGGTACATGATCTCGTTGTGCCGCTCTTCCTCCAGGGCCTTGCGAATGCGCGCCGCGATGTCGTCGAGGGCGTCGTCCCACGACACCCGCTCCCACTTCCCTTCTCCGCGCCCGCCGGCCCGCTTGAGCGGATGGAGAATGCGGTCGGGATCGGTGATCTGGTTGAGCGTGGCCGGGCCCTTGGCGCAGTTGCGACCTCGTGAGCCCGGGTGTTCGGGGTTGCCCTCGAACTTGCGTACCTGCAGCGTGTCGCGGTCGACGTAGGCAAGGAGTCCGCACGCGGACTCGCAGTTGAAGCAGGTGGTCGGGACCAGCATGTAGCGCTTCTCGACGCGCCGCGGCCATGCCTTGGAGTCGAGTTCGACCCAGTCGTTCCAACGTTCCTTCGGCGGATAGGACGCGAGGTGGACGCGGCTGGCGCCGGGATAGAAGGTCTCGCCGCGGGCTTCGGCGTCGGCCCGTGCCGCCGAGACCAGGCGCTCGAGGCTTTCCAGCTTGCCCGGCTCGTTCACGGGTCTATTCAGGAGAGGGGCACCGACTGGCCGGCTTGCAGATAGGCGTGCTCGTAGAGCAACAGGCCCGCCAATCCAGCGGCCGCACCGAGGTGGGCGCCAATGCCCACCAGCACCAGCGCGGCGGCGGCGAGGAAGAAACCGGTCCAGTAGGTGAACGCATGCCGGCCCTTGAGCATGCCGCGAGCAGCCAGGGCGGCGTGGGCGGTCGGGTGCGTCATCGTCGCCTCGCCAAGGGTGAGGGCGATGTGGACGGCCAGCGAGGCCTGGAAGATCCACACGGCGCCGACGCCGAGTTCCAGAGCTCCGCCCGTGGCCAGGTCGGCCAGAATCAGCGCGCCCGAGCCCGCCAGCAGCGCCTGAACGAAGAAGTGCGGCGGCAGGAGCGAGCTCTGCCACAGGTCGCGGGCGCGCGCCTGGGCAAGAAGGTACGCGGTGTAGACCGCGGCCGCGGCCGCCAGCGGGCCCCCGGCCCAGGCCAACACCTGCGTCCACTCGGGCCGGCCGGCCACGACGGCGCCGATGTGGGCGGCCAGCAGCGCGCCGTACGCGGTGATGGCGAAGCCCCCGCGCACCAGCCAACTGCGCCACTGCGGTCTCGCGAGCACCATCCAAAAACGCTCCGGGTGCTCCAGATCCCACACCAGGAGCGCGCCCGTCAGCACCAGAAAGGCGAGCGCCATCAAGGGGCCTATGAGCGTCCACACCGGCGACGTCCAGGGGATCATGCCGGCGATCGCCAGCAGCAGCGGCACCAGGTAGGCCCCCGCGGCGATCGACTTGGTGAACGTGTAGAGGCTCACCCGGAAGTCCCACGGAATCTCGTGCGGGACGTCGTAGCTGAGCAATGCCGCCGCGGAGCTGTTGCGGGGACCGGTATGGCCGGACGACACCTTCCCGCTGCCGTTGTCCTGCTCGCTCCACATGAACAGGCCGCCCTCGGGTTGGCGCGCGGCAAGTGGATCCAAGGTTGCCCGGTCCGCGCCCTTGTAGAAGACCTTGGGCCGCGTCTCCTTCTCCGGCCGTCGCACCGCAACCGGTTCCTGGTGGACGATCCTGGAGACTTCAGAGAGCGGGTCGTTCATGTCGCCGACGATCAGCGCCTCGGTCGGACAGACGACGACGCACGCGGGCTCGAGGCCGATGTCGAGCCGGTGCGCACAGAAGTTGCACTTTTCTGCCGAGTGGTCGTCGGGATTGATGAAGATCGCATCGTACGGGCACGCCGCGATGCACGCCTTGCATCCGATGCACGACGACTTGTCGAAGTCGACGATGCCGTCGTCCCGGCGGTACATCGCAGAGGTCGGGCAGGCCGCGACGCAGGGTGCGTCCTCACACTGGTTGCAGCGCGTGACCTGGAAGGCGCGGCGCGCGCGGGGATAGCGCCCCACGTCGACGGACTTCACGTAGGTGCGCGTGACCGATAGCGGCACCTCGTTCTCGGACTTGCACGCGGTTGTACACGCATGGCACCCGATGCAACGCGTCTGGTCGATGACCTTGGCCCAGAGCGGCTGCGGTGCGGCGGAAGCCTCGCTCGTCGTGGGCAATGGAACTTCGATCGGTACGGCGCGTCCGGCTGTAGAGGCGATGAGTCACCCTAGCAGTCCGCGGCCAAGTCAAGCGGGCGCGGCCGTCGCTCTCAGGCCTTCTTGACGCCCCGGCCCGTCGCGCCTTCCGGCGGTGTGTCGCGCAGGATGCCCGCGCGCTCCAACTCGTCGACACGCGACGGCGGGAACCCGAGAATCTCGACCAGCACTTCCCGGTTGTGCTCGCCGAGGCAGGGCGCGGCGCGGCGGTAAGTCGCGCCTGTCACACTGAAGTGGATCGGCAGGCCGGGGTACCGGCGCCTGCCGACCTCCCGGTGATCGAGATCGGTCCAGAAGCCGCGCGCTTCCAGGAACGGGTCCTCGACCAGGTCGCGGGCGTCGGCGACCGGCGCCGCCGTGATCCCGGCGCGGCGCAGCGCGACCGCCAGAGCGTCCCGATCTCGACTGCGGGTCCAGTCCGAGAGCAGACCGTCGATCCGGTCCTCGTCCGCCCGCCGCTGGTCCAGCGACATCGACGCGAAGGACGCCGGCAGGCCGGCCAGATCGCACAGCGCCTGCCACTCCTGGTCGCAACAGATACTGACCGCGATCCAACGGTCCTCGCCCAGGCACTGGTAGCAGCCCTGGGGCGCGCGCCGGAGATGGCGGTTGCCGCGCCGAGGCCCGGCTGCTCCGCGAAGCTGGGCGGCCAGGATGTGATCGCCGAACATGGTCGCCGTCGCCTCGACCATCGGCGTTTCGACCGTGCCGCCCTCGCCCTCCGGCGACGTCAAGCGTCCGTAGAGCATCGCCAGCGTGCCCACGACCGTGTGCAGCGCCGTCACCGGGTCCGGCCAGGCGATGCCCGACCGGTGGGGACCGCCGTCCCGGTAACCGAGTTCGGACGTCAGTCCCATCGTCGACTCGATCAGGGGACCGTACGCGAGCCGATCCCGGTACGGGCCGGAATTCCCGAACCCCGGCATCGAGACCGCGATCAGACGCGGGTTGATGTCCAGCAGCTTCTCCGCGTCGAGCCCCAGCTTCGGCATGACCCGGGGGCTGAAGTTGTCGCAGACGACGTCGGCACGCTCGACGAGCTCCTCGAAGATTCGGCGCGCCTCCGGATCGTTCAACTCGAGCGTCACCGAGCGCTTGTTCCGGTTCATCTTGTTGAACGCGGCGTTGCGGTCGAACGGACGCTCGCCGGCGTCGTTCTCCGGGTAGAGGTGGCTGAGCCTGGCGATCCTCGCCGGCCGCGTAGCCGGGCCGCGCGCCCAGGCCGCCTCGACCCTGATCACGTCGGCGCCGAGGTCGCCGAGGATCCGGGTCGCCAGCGGTCCGGCCCAGACCCGGGTGAGGTCGAGAACGCGCAGGCCCTGGAGCGGGCCGTCCGTCAGTGCCGCTCGGGCTGCCGGCGCCGGCGCCGGCCCGTCCCGTCCGCGCGGCTCGCACTTCAGCAGGAACGGCCCGCGCGGCACGAGCGGCCCGCTGCCGCCGTCGATCGGTACGAAGAACTCGCGTGCCCGGAAGTGAGGGTCGTCCAGCACCTCCAGCGCATCGATCACCGGACCGATCGGCGCCATCACCCGCTCCCCCAGTTCGATGATCTCGGCCGCGGTGTGGGCCATCATCCACGGTTCGATCGCGCGGTCGAAGTCCTCCCGGTTTTCCGCCCGGTCGGCATCCTCCGCGAAGCGCGGATCCTGGGCGAGGTGAGCCAGACCCGCGGCCTCGAGGAACGGATGCAGCATCTCCTTGGCCGGCATGGCCAGCGACACGTAGCCGTCCTTGCAGCGGTGAACGCCCACCGGGTGCCAGGGCCCGCCCTGGGAATTGCCGACCCGACCGAGAACGTAGCCCGCCTGGGTCCACATCACGGTCGTGTACTGGTGCAGCGCGGCCAGCGCCTCGACATGGGACACGTCGACCGTCTGACCGCGGCCGATCGCAGGCCGCGCCAGAACCGCGGCCAGACCGCCGATCACGGCGTGGGCGCCGGCCTGAAAGTGCGCGTGAAGACCCGGCCGGGCGATCGGCGCCCGGTCCGGCGCTCCGTTCAGGTACAGGTGCCCCGACCAGGCGTCGTCGGTGAACTCGTTCGACCGCGGCGGCCTCGCCTGTCCCCAGACGCTGTTTCCGGTCGCCGCGCCGAGCCCGAAGGGCGAGATCCGCAGCAGCACGGCGTGCGGCGCATCGTCTTCGGCAATCAGCGGTTCGAGCGGCCCCGGCGCGGAGCTCTCGATCACGATGTCGACGCCACCGCGCTCGACCTGCTTCAGGATCTGCGCCCGGCCCCGGCCAGCACTCGGCCGTAGCCGCACCGCGCGCTTGCCGGCGTTCAGGTACGCGTACGCGGCGCCAACGCCCCGCCAGCGCTCGCCGATCTCGCGCCACGGGTCCCCGCCGTGCGGTTCGAAGCGCAGCACCTCGGCGCCGCAAGCTCCAAGCAGCAGACCGGCGTAGGCGCCCGCCGGCGAACCGGCGATTTCGATCACCCGCAGGTTGGAGCAAGGACGATCCGTCACGGGTCCGGGACGGTAGCAGCCTACGGACTCGCAGCCACCGTGACCGCTACGGCGTGCGCCCGCCCGAGATCGTCCGCTACCCGCACGGTGAACCGACCCGCCCGCGGCGACCACAGGTAGTCCTCGCCGGGCGACACCCGGGCGATGAAGCGGTCGTTGACGAACCAGTACAGCTCCCCCGCACCGCCGTCGGCAACGGCGGAGAACAGCACGTTCGACCGCTCCGCACCGCGGCGCGGGACGTGGTAGATCAGCGAACTCTGAGGCGAGGCGATGCGCGGAGGCGCACCCGAGGCCGACGTGCGGTCGAGCCCGCACTCCGGGGACCACGGCGGAGGCTGCCGGATGGCGACGCCGGCACGCCGGAACACGGCGTAGATGTTCGAGGGCCAGAACTCGTAGATCTCCTCACGCGCCGCGACATCGTCACGGCAACTCCTCAGCCCTGTTGCCGGATCGACGCGCACCGCGCGGTAAACCGACGACTCCTTGATCGGCGACACGCCCGGAATGAACCAGGATCGGGTCGTGCGCGGGCAGTGCCGGCCAGGCAGATCGCCGGTGGTCGCACACACGTCGACGCGCCGCAGGTTCAGGGCGGTGGCGGGCTGATCGCTGGCCGGGGGCACGTTCAGGCTGTCGGCGATGGCGAAGAACAGCGGCGCCGCCGCCTCCCGGCCGACGAACGCCGGATTGGCGCTGCCGTCGAAGTTGCCGACCCACACCGCCAGCACGTAGCGGCCGGCGACACCCACGCTCCAGGCGTCACGGAAGCCGAACGAGGTACCGGTCTTCCAGGCCACCGGCTGCCGCGTCCCGGCGACCAGAGACAAAGCGTCGAGCCGCGGCACGTCTCGGAGCATGTCGAGCACCAGGAAGCTCGCTTCGGGGCTGAGCAGGCGCTTCGCCGGCGCCGCTGAAGCGCCCGCGGTAGTGCTGAGATCGCGCCACACGCCGCCGCCGGCCAGCACCGCGTACAGGCGCACCAGTTCCTCCATCGTGATCTCGCTGCCGCCGAGCGCCAAGGCCAGACCGTAGTGTTCCGCCGGCTTCAGTTCGCCGACCCCGGCCTCGTCGAGCCAGTCGCGGAACCGCTCCACATCCAGCGCTTCGAGCAGACTGACGGCGGGCAGGTTGCGGCTGTGGATGAGGGCGTCGCGGGCGAAGACGGGCCCCAGAAAGCCGCGGTCGAAGTTCTCCGGCGCATACGCCGCGTACCGACGAGGGGCATCCTCGAGCAATGTCATCGGGTGAATCAGGCCCCCGTCGATGGCCAACCCGTAGAGCAGCGGCTTCAGCGTCGACCCGGGAGATCGCCGGGCGCGGACGCCGTTCACCTGACCGGCGATCGCTGCGTCGGAGAATCCCGCCGACCCCACCAGGGCCAGCACCTCCATCCGCCGGTGGTCGATCAGCAACGCGGCAGCGTTGTCGATCCCGTCCCGGCGACGCCGCTCGACGTAGTGCCGCACGCGGGTCTCCAGCAGGGTCTGCAGGTCCAGATCGAGCGTCGTGCCTATCTCGGCCACGCCGCTATCCGGCACATGGTCGCGGACGAAGTGCGGCGCGCGATCGGGCAGGTCGGCCGGTGAGCGGAAGACCGGTTCGAGGCGCACGCGGGCAAGCGTCTCCTCGTCCGCTCCGGGGTTCGCCGCCCGCCAGGCCGCGGTCAGCCGGGCCCTCGCCGTCATGAGCCTGGCTCGGCCGCCGACCGTGGCCGGGAAGCGGGCGACCGGGTTCTGCGGGATGACCGCCAGAGCCAGCGCCTCGCCCAGGTCGAGGGCGCCGGCGGGCTTGCCGAAGTACACCCGGCTGGCGGTTCCGATGCCTTCGACGCTGCCGCCGTAGGGCGCCAGATTGAGATACGCCTCGAGGATCTCGGCCTTGGTGTAGTGGCGCTCCAGTTGCAGAGCGCGGGCCGCCTGCACCAGCTTGCCCGCCGGCGAGCGCGTGTCCAGGTCGAAGCGCATCCGTGCGAGTTGCATGGTGATCGTGGAACCGCCGACCATCCGGGAGCGCCGGAAGTAGGTGGTCCAGGCGGCGCGGACGAGCGCCGCGGGGTCGACGCCGGGATGACGGTGGAAGCGGCGGTCCTCGTAGAGCAGCGTCGCGTCGAGCGCCTCCTCGGCGATGTCTTCGAGGGCCACAAACAAGCGGTAGCGGCCATCGTCCGCCAGCCTGAGCTTCAACGTCTGCCCCTGCCGCTCCGTGACCAGACTCGAAAAGCTCACCCCATAATAGAGGTCCGGTTTCGGAATCAGGGCCCAAGCCACGAGCGCCAGGGCGGCGGCGCCGGCGCCGAGGAACCAGAGCCGGCGGCGCGCGATCATTCTCCTCCCACAATCAAGCGGCCGGCGGCCGTGCGGCCAACCCGGTTGCGGTCGTACATCGAGGCGGCGTACGCGGCCGGGGCCACGAACTCGCCGGGGCTGGTGGCCTTCACCCGGTAGCGGATCTCGGTGAAGCGCTCACCGAAACTGCCGTAGAAGACCAATCGGTCTTCGCGCACATCGCTGTAGTCCGGCGCCCACAGCCCGTACCGGTTGCGCACCGACTCGGTGAGGATCTCGAAGCCGCCCGGCAGCAGATCGGTGACGGCGACGTTCGTGGCCCGACCGCCTTGCGAGCGGACCCGAAGACGGACCTCGAGCTCCTCGCCCACCCGGACGCGACCGGCACGATCGCCCTCGGCGTCGAGGTACACGCGGTCGATCTCGATGCCCTGAGACACCGATCCGGTGGGGATCTCCACGTCGAACCCGGACTCGCTCAGGGAGTAGTAGACGCCGCTCCCGTCGGCCCCGGCAATGTCCACGGCGTCGACCGCGACCGGCAGCGAAGCCCGCGCGTAGACGTTCCCGGTGACCGCGACGTCAACCGGACCGTCCTCGCCGCGCGCGGTGATCTCGGGCGGCATCAGGAGATCACGGCGCGCCAGCGATCCATGGACTTCGCCGAGAGCCAGGATGGTGTAGGCGGCGGAAAGCGTATTGAACCGGTTCTCGAACACCGGTTCGACGAGAGAACGCACCGCGTCGCCGTCGAGCTCCGCCATGCGCCGCGGGAAGTGCCGCGCCAGCAGGTAGACGTATTGGGCGTCCCGCCCGAGGCGCGTGTCGAAGTCCGTGTCCGGCGACGGCGAGGCGCCCAGCCGGTAGCCGCCGATCAGGCGTTCGGCCAGGACTTCACTTCGCAGCAGGGCGTAGCTCGCGGCCATGTAGGCGCTCGCGATGTCACCACGCCAGGCGTCTTCAAAGTGGGTGTCCAGGGTCTCCTGCAGCGAGCTGAGGTAGTTCGTGGTGACCGCGCCGTTCCGGGTCAGCAAGTAGGTGGCGTAGGCCCTCGTACGTGCGTCCTTCAAGTCTCCGCCGGAAGCCGGAGGAGGAGTCGCCGCGAGCCGCCCCAGGTAGCCCAGGGCGGAACCCAGTACGTCGTCGGGCACTGCCATGCCGAAGGCGCGGGCATCGGTCAGAAAGTGCGTCACGTAGACCGACGGGAACGCCGCCGCCTCGGCCGAAGAAGCCCAGAAACGGAAGCCGCCGTCGGCGCCCTGCCGGCTCCGCAGCCGCGTCAGCGTTTCCCCCAACTCCGCCAGCAGCGCCCCGCGGTCGAGCGGGAAATCCGAGGACTGCAGCAGCCCGACCCGCGGGAAGATCCCGCTCACCATCTGCTCGACGCACGCGTGCGGGAACGTGCGCAGGTAGTCGAGCAGGCCGTCGGCCAGCACCAGCGGACTGGCCGAGGCAGCCACCTGGCGGCGGGCCTGCGCCTCGTGAAGCCGCCGCGGCGCCTCGACCCGCGCGCGGCCGCGAGCGTCGAAGCCCGATGACACGGTGGTCACGAAGGCCGTCGCCGGACGCACGGACACCTCGGCGCCGCGCTGCACGGTCTCCTGGTCGAGGCGAGCAGTCAGCGTCAGGGATGCCGTTCCCGGCGAATCGCCCGCGCGCAGGCGGAACGCCGCCCGCCCTTCGTCACCCTCGGCGACGGCGACGGTTCGACTCGACCCGTCCTCCACCGCCAGCCGCTCGGAAGGCGCGGCGGTGAGAACGATCTCGGCTTCCGGCCCGGAACCTTCCAGGTGGTTGGCAACGCCGACGGAAACCTCGAACGCGTCGCCCGGCGCCACCGCCAACGGCAGATTCGGCGTGACCACGATGGGGCCACGCACGGTGACGGGCTTGGCGAGCGAGCCCAGTCTGCCACCGGAGACACCAACCGCCATCACCCGCAACTCGCCGTTCCAGTAGTCCGGCAACCGGACCTGCACCGCGCGTGGCTTGGGCCCCGCCTCGACGATGTCCATCCAATAGGCCGCCGGCGGTTCGGACCGCCGCCGGAACGGGTTCAGGTTGGCGCCAATGAGGCGCGCCGCCTCGCCGCCCCCGGGCGCTGCCGCGCGGCGGATCACGTCGTAGTCGGGCATGATCAGGTCCACCATCTGGTGGGTCTCGACCTGCAGGGCCTTCTTGGCGAGGAACGTCTCCAGCGGATCGGGTGTCTGGTAGCCCGCGACCTGGAGAATGCCCTCATCGACGGCGAACAGGACCAGGCGCGACGACGACGGGGTCGCGACGCTGAGCGTCAACTCGTCGCCGGGCCGCACGAGATCGGGCGCCACAAGGTCGATCTCCAGCCGGCGGTCGGACCGATCGATCGTGAACGGCGCCACCGCGTAGCTCAGCGGACTGGCGAAGATCTCTTCGGAATCGATGTCTCGCACCAGTGCGACGTTGACGTACGCGTTGCCCTCCAGATCCTCGGGAACGCGGATCCGGGCAAGAGTCGTGTTCGTTTCGGACCGGAACCACTGGAAGGCGTATAGCCGCTCCCGTTCGATCGTGACGAGCCCGGCGCCGGCGTAGGGCGCCGAGATCTCCATCACGATTTCTTCGCCGGGCCGGTACTCGGCTCGGTCGAGTTTGAGGTCGAGTTCCGCGTCCCGCTCCAGGTTGCCGGCGAGATTGGCGGCGCCGGCCACCGCGAACTCCACGCGGCTCAGCTTGACGCCCCCGCCGACGACTTCCAGCGCGTAGCGCCCGGGCTGCGACGACGGCAGCACGATCTCGGCGCCTTCCTCCGGCAACGCGAACGGCTCGCGCCGGACCTCGCTTTCCTTCAGCACCGACTGGTAGGCGAAGGCGCCGTTCTGCTGCTTCACCAGGGCCGACACGTAGCGCCGCTCGAGCAACACGGTTTCGAGACCGGTGACCGGCCTGGCCGAAGCGTCCGGCCCGACGGCCACGAACCGCACCGTGCGCTCGGCGGCGCGGGAGATGAAGGCGAGGTCGCCGTCCGCCCGGTAGCCGACCAGCGTCTCCGCCGGCGACAGAAGCGTCCCGGCAACGGCCACCACACCGCGTCCGCCGCCGGCCTCGAACCCCTCCGCCTCCAACCGGAGCCGGTAGATGCCGTTCTCGTACCTCCCCAGGTCGAGCGGCAGCCGGGCGACTCCGTCGTCCCCGGTGACGGTCTCGGCGAGTTCGATGGTGACCGGCCGAGGCAGGGTCTCAGGATCCCGGTACGGATCGATGAACGTGAACTCCGGAAACGCGTCGAACTCCGGCGAGGCGGGGTGGAGCGTCAGCGTTCCCCGCACCCGCCGTCCCTGCGCCGGCGTGCCGAACAGGTTCTCCAGCGACACCCGCGCAACGTGGTCGCCGGGACGCACCCACCCGTGCTCGGGACTTCCTTCGACCGCCGCGCGAATGCGCAACCGGTCCGGCCGGTAGTCCTCGACGTTGAACGCGGTACCGCCCAGCGCCCGGACGTACCGCCCTTCCTCGTCGATCAGATAGACGTTCGCTCGGTACCGGCCAGTCGGCGACTCGAGGCGGGTGTCGAAACTCCAGGTGAGCAGACCGTCGTCGGGCAGCGTCGACCTCGTCCGCAGGGCCAGCCGCCGGCGCGCGTCCTCGATCCGGAGCTCCACGGGCACCCCGGGCACAGCGGCGATGTCGCCCCGGCGCACGATCCCGAACAGGCGAACCGTCGCTCCCGGCCGGTAGAGCCCCCGGTCCGTGTAGAGAGCGGCCTTGAGTTCCTCGGCGGCATCGGCGCCGACCCGTTCGCCGCCCACGTCGAATCCCGACCAGGTCAACTGCCGGTCGCGGCGGCGGTAGGGCACGAAGGTCGTGTCGCCCCCGTGCTTGACCACGATCACCGCAGGCGCCCGATCCCGCTTGAAGTCGGCGGCCGAGTCAAGACGGGCGTGCCCGCGGCCATCCGTTGCCGCGGACAGTACGGGCAAGCCGTTCTTGCCGAGCACTTCGACCCTCGCCCCGGCGATCGGCCTGCCGGTCGCCACCGAGTGGACGAACGCGTGCTGGCTGCCGTCGGCGTTCGTCTTGGCCAGTACGCCCAGGTCGGTGACCAGAGCCATGCGCCGGTCGAAGCTGCCGACCGCCTGCTCCCGCTCTCGATCCCAGCCCTGCACGCGGACGATGAACAGGCCGCCCCGATCCAGGAACGGATCGAGGTCAAGCGTCGCGAAGACCTGCTCGCCCGGATGCCCGGGATTGACGTCGATCAAGTGCGTCGTCAGCGACGAGATGTTGTCTGCATCGAACCTGTAGTCGCGGAACCACGGGTTTCGGATGTCGCCCCCGGTCTGGCTCACCAGGTGGCTGAGCGCGTCCGGCAGGATCTGCTGGACCTCGACCCTGACGGTCGCGACGCCGCGGGCGGAGAGAGTGACCCGGCGTTTCCCCGTCAGCGGGAGGAGGGCGCCGTCCTGCGCGATCGCGGCCTCCTTCGGGTAGGCGGGCACGGCAGCCACGCTGTTGTAGGCGGAGGCGAGCACGAAGCCGCCGGCGGATGTGAGTCCGGAGGCCACGCGCAGGTACACGTAGCGACCTTCCGGCGCGTCGAAGGCGAGACTCTGGAGCGCCGCCGTGTCCCGCTCGGTCGGGTTCACGGTCACGTCGAGCGGCTCGGCGGCGGACAGCGCCGCGGCCGTGACCTCGCTGGCCGACCGCCAGCGGTACGGGCCGTATCTGTTCCCGCCGATGGTGAGCTCTTCGGGCAGCACCCACGCCATGATCCTCTCGGCGAAGTCGTCCGTACTCACCTGGTCCGTGAGGGTCACGACCGCGGTCTGCACCGGGTTGCCTTCCGTGTCTCTGACGATCGAGGTCGCCATCCTCTCGACGCGGAAGTAGCTCTCCTGATTCGGGATGCGCACCTGGACGGCCAATGTCTCTTCGAATGCGCCCTCCCCAACAGCGGGTGCGAGATCGGCCGCCACGGAGACCGTGACGAACTGATCCCGCTCCGGTATGGCGAGGACATCCGAGTGAACGTACGCCGTTCGATCTTGGGGGCCGTACTCGACGCGGTACGGCAGCGCCCGCCGGGCGCCGTCGTCGCCCTCTCCGATCGACATACTCAGACGCCTCTCCAGATCGCCCCGGGCGACCGGATGCGAGAACCGCAGGCCGGCCACTACGCGGCGATCCGAAACCTCGACGGGATGCTGAACGAACAACCCCTCCTCCAGCCAGGCCATGAAGGGCGGTGTTGTGAACTCGACCGGCGCCGCGGCGAGTCGGACACCGGGCACGAACAGGTCCGGCGCCAGCCGCACACGATAGGAGCGGCCCGCCGGCCAGTCCTCCGCGGGTTCGAAGACCAACTGGTTCTCGGTCTCGAAACGCCACTCGCCGGGGGCCGCCGGATCCAGATCGATACCCGCCTCGAGCGGCTCCTTGACCAGGTCGAGGCGCGCCGCCGACAGAACGGGCAGTTCGGGTACGTCGGGATTGGCCAGGTAGTGGAAGTCGAGCAGCAGCGGCGCCGGCTTCAGTTCGCCGTCGACGATGGCGGTGACGCCGGGCGCGGTGATCGCGACCCCCACGCGCAGCGGCTGCGGGAGACTTCGCCAGTAGGAGAAGCCGAGCGCCGACAGGACGCCGGCCGCCAGCAGTGCGACCAGGCTCCAGCCGGCTCGACGGACGCCGAGCCGCCGCAACCAATCGGGCGGCGACCACGCGAACTCGCCCAGAAGCGCGGTCAAGAGTCTCGCCGGCTGCAATTCCCCCTCACCTGTCTACGGTGTCAGGGCCGCAGTGTACAGGCGGCAGGGGCGGGGCTGCGTCGGGGCGCACAGTGTTCTCAACCACGTCGGCGGCCGTGGCATTCCGGGAGTCGTCGTATGCTCGCCGGCCCACCGAAGAAGCAGCCCTCAGGAGACTCCGCACATGGCCATCGTCGACTTCAGCCTCACCGACCAGGTAGCACTCGTGACCGGCGCCTCGCGCGGCAACGTCGAGCAGATCGCCGCGCTGTTCGAGCGCATCGACAGCGAGTTGGGGCGGCTCGACATCCTGGTCAACAACGCGGCGCACGGAGTGGTTCACGGGCGGCGCGGATCGCGCCACCCGGGTTCCCAGGGCGGCGGTCTCAGAGTTCGGCGCGCCGGCGCTCGTCCAGACTGCCAAGCGCTTCGAGCAGAAAGCCCAGCAGGTCACCGTCCACGTAGTCGTTGTCGACCACGTTGACCAGGAAGTAGGTGTCGTGAATGCGCTGGAGCAGGCGGCGCGACTCACTGTCCTCCTCGTAGACCGCCGCCCATGACGACAACCACAAGTCGAAGGCCTCGTCCTTCCAGACCTCGAAGGAGCGCGGATCGACAATCGTCGGTTGCCGGATCTCGCCTCCCGGGAAGACACCCCAGGTCACCGCGTTGACCGTGTCGCAGTTGCTGTAGGCGGTGCCGGCACGGTCGATCGCGTGGTACGACAGGCTCTCGTTCGCCGCCAGCGCTTCAAGCAGGGGCGACACCTGCTCCGGCGCCAGGAAGAACTCGAGGTATGCCTTCTGGTAGAGGTGGCCGCCGGCGCCGCCCCAGCCCACCGCCGGATCGTCGGACGGCGCGCCGTCGACCCGCGGCTGCGAGTTGATCGTCAAGAGCCCCGCCAGGTTCAACCGCTCCAGCGCGTTCCGCAACGGCTCGCTCTCCAGGTCGAGCGGCCAGTCGTACCAGGGAATGCCGTCGACGTCGCCGCGGCAGAAACCGGCGAAGACCCCCCGCACCTGGTCGACCGACGCAAGTTCGCGTCCCCAACGCTCGCGCGCGAGGTCGGGCTTGACCGGGCGAAACGCCAGGTGGTGGTCCGCCAGATCGCCGAACGCGGGCGAACCCGAATCGCCCCAGCGACCGTTCGGGAACTCGTCCCAGTCCTGGGTCCGGGCGAGATAGCTCTTGGGCCGGTTGGCCCAGAAGATGGGCCGCACCTCCTCCTTCGGGCGCCGGACGGCGGCGGCGCTGCGCCAGGGCAGCACCCGCTCGGTGTGCTCGGGCACGATGCCGAGCCGGCGCAGGATCACCTGAACCGAACGCTCGAGATTCAAGGTGTAGAAATGCAGGCCGGGGGCGCCGCCGTCGAGCAGGCGGCGGCAGATATCGGTCAGCACGTCCTGCCCGTACTCGCGTACCGATGCGTCGTGGGAACGGCGCGCCTCGATCTCCCGCGCGATCTCGGGCGGCGCACTGGCGCCGAAGCCGGTGATGCGCTGGAAGGACTGGTAGCCGTTGATCGGCGCCAGTCCGGGAACCAGCGGGCAGGAAATGCCCCGTTGCCGGCAACCCTCAACGAAGCCGAAGTAGAGCTCCGGCTCGTAGAACATCTGCGTAATCACGAAGTCCGCGCCCGTCGCCACCTTCTCGGCGAGGTGGTCGAGATCGCGCTCCCGGCTCGAAGCCTCCGGGTGGCCTTCCGGATAGCCGCCGACACAGATCCCGAAGTGGTCTCCGTGCTCCTCGCGGATGAAGCGCACCAGGTCGGACGCATGGGCGAAACCGTCGGCCACCGCCGACCAGGAACCGCGGCCCCGCGGCGGATCGCCGCGCAACGCCAGGATGTTGCCGATGCCGCGCTCGCGGCAGTCCTCGAGCACGGCCGCGATCCGGCGCCGCGGCAGGTTCGTGCACGTCAGGTGCATCATCGTCTCGATGCCGAGCACGTTCTCGATCGTGCTTGCCAGCTCGAAGGTCAGATCGGCCGTGCTGCCCCCGGCCCCCCAGGTGACGTCGACGAACGCCGGCTCGAGGCGCCCCATGCGCTCGACGCGCCCGTAGAGGTTCTCGATCCCCTTCTCCGTCTTCGGCGGGAAGTACTCGAACGAGTAGAACGGCCGTCCCTCGGACGCCGCCGCGCGGAGTTTGTCGATCAGCTTCACGGCGGATCGGATCCTACTGCCGGAAGGGGCGCTGGAACGGCAGAACTACCGGAGGCCGGCGCTCCGCGCCGGATGCGGGCAGGATGCCCGCGTTCCCAGGTCCAGATCGTTCTGCCGCGCAAGCCCCTAGAACGGGACTTGGTCCTCTGCGACCGGTGCCGCAGCAGCAAGCCGCTCCGCCTGCTGCACCAGCCCCGGCGCTCTCAGCCGCTCCGCCACAACAGCCAACTCCGGGCCGGGGCCCCGCCATCGCAACTCGTCCACCGAGCCGCTGACCGGTGCGTCACGCACCAGCGTGGCGAGTTCGCGGAACAGCTCCGCCGCTTCCCGCTCCTCACGCAGCGTAGCCGCCAGCCGGTCCCGGCTGCGCACCTTGACCTTCCACTTCCACGGTTCGTTGGGTATCTCCTCCAGGTGGCCGTAGTGCGCCAGCACCGCCGCCGCCGACTTGGCGCCCCAGCCTCGCAGACCCGGAAAGCCGTCGGCGCTGTCGCCGACCAGGGCCAGGTAGTCGGGGATCGACTCCGGCTCGACCCCGAACTTCTCGCGGATGCCGTCGGCGTCCCAGCGCACGCCGCGCCGCCGGTCGACCTGGACGACACGGCCGCCCCGGCCCACATCGACACACTGCGCCAGATCCTTGTCCGGCGTGCAGATCCGAACCTCGACCACGCGCTCGTCCGCGGCCGCCATGGCGGCGCCGCTGGCCAGCCCATCGTCGGCTTCGTGCTCCACCATCGGCCAAACCGTGATGCCCACAGCACCCAGGGCCTCCTCGAGCAGCGGGAACTGGGCCAGCAGTTCCGGGTCGATCCCCTCGCCGGTCTTGTAGCCGGGCCAGAGCTCGTTGCGGAACGACTCGATCACGTGGTCCGTTGCCACCGCCATGTGGGTCGCGCCGTCGCGGAACATGCCGAGCAGCGAGAAGACGACCCCGCGCACGGCGCCGACCTCCACGCCAACGTCGTTCCGGTAGCTCGGGGCGCCGAAGTGGTGCCGGAACAGCTCGTAGGTGCCGTCGATCAGATGGACGTACATGCCGGACTCACGACGTGGGACATCGCGGGCAAGCTACCATCAGCCGCCATGCCCGCTTCCTCCTCCGTGTTCCTGCTCGCTTTCGCGCTCACCGCGGCGCTGCCGGCGACCGCCGCGAACGTGCCCGGCGACCCCCTGACCGGGTCGGGCGAGGTGGCGCGGACCCTGCTGCCCGCCTCTCAACTGCGGGCCGGCGAGCTGCCGTCGCCGATCGACAACGCGGCCTTCGCGCTGCCTGAGAACGCCGCGCCGCCGCGGCACCAGATGCGGGGAACGCTGCAACTCTTCGGCGGCGGTGCGTCTTCGTTGACCGTTCACCATGACTTCTACTCGCGGGCGCTCGAGCCGCCGCTCGTCTTCGCCCTGCGCCGCATCCCGCGGCTCGACATCGTCCTCACGCAGAGCGGCTCGCACCTGATCCCGGCCGACCGCGGGCTCCGCTTCACCGGCGACGCCTACTGGAACGCGATCGTCGGCGCGGGGCGCATCTGGAGCGAACGCGGCGACGACGGCAGGAGCCGTGCCTCGCTGCCGGTCACCCTGGTCGAGCGCAACCAGAACTGCGCCTACCACGGCGTCGTGTCCTTCCTCTTCGACGGCAGCGCGACCTCGCCCGCCGCCTTCCAGGTGACTCAGGAAACCTGCAAGTATTTCAAGTTCGACCTCTGGGACGCCGGCCCCGCACGCTTCGCGGCCGGCGTGGCGCCGGACGCCGAGGCGGTGGCTGCCGCCTACGCCGCGGAGGTTGCAGCCCGGATACCGGTGCGCCCGATCGACGAGCTCCGCAACGACTACCCACGCTCCCAGGTCTACCCGCAGTCGTTCGGCGCCGGCATGGACCGCGAACACCTGACCGCGTACGGCATAGCCTTTCGCGGCATCCACTATGCCGGCCCGGTCCGCACCCGTCACGGCGACTATCCCTACCCGGAGCAGATCCGCCTGCCGTCCTACTCCACCGCCAAGACCGCCTTCGCCGGGGTGGCGCTGATGCGGCTGGCCCAACTGCACGGCGAGGAGGTGGCCCGGCTTCCACTCCGGGACTACTTGCCGAAGCCCCCCAAGGACCGCTGGCAGGGCGTGACCTTCGAGCACCTGCTGGACATGGCCACCGGCCACTACTGGGATCCCGCCGACCAGGAAGACGAGAAGGACACGACGACCGAGCTGAACTTCTTCGTCATCGAGAACCAGAACCGCAAGCTCCGGGGCGCCATGGCTTTCACCACCAGGGAGCCGCCAGGGCAGCGCTGGGTGTACCACACGACGGACACGTACCTGTTGACGTACGCGATGGCGGAATACGTCGGCCGCCTGACCGGCGCCACGAAGAAGGAACCCGCCGACCTGCTGGGCTTCGTCGTCGACGAGATCTACCGGCCCCTCGGCCTGTCGGCCGGCGCACTCCAGGCGGTGCGCACCGACAACCGGGCCGACGGCCGGCCCTTCGGCGGCTACGGCATGTTCTGGACCCCGGACGACATTCTCAAGATCGCCAACCTGCTGAACGTACAGCGCGGCAAGATCGGCGACCGGCAGGTGCTCCATCCCGACCTGCTGGCGGCGGCCATGCAGGAGAACGAGGAGGACCGCGGTCTCGACGCCGTCCATCAGGCCAAACCGAACAAGTACAACAACTCCGTCTGGTCCCGGCCGATCCAGGTTCCCGACGGCGGCGCCGGCACGAAGGAGATCTGGGTGCGCCAGATGCTGGGCTACGGCGGCATCGGCGTCCTGATGCTCCCGAACGGAGCGGTCTTCTACTACTTCGGAGACGGTGACGACCACGAGTGGCTGCGCTCGGCGAGGGAGGCCTACAAGCTGAAATGACGAAGCCTGCGACCGGTCCAGACAGTCCTGGGAAGGCGAGCGTCTCGCCCGCATCCGATGCAGCGACAGCGATGACCACCGCGCCG
This sequence comes from Candidatus Multivorans sp., assembly GCA_965205295.1. Lineage (GTDB taxonomy): Bacteria > Acidobacteriota > Thermoanaerobaculia > Multivoradales > Multivoraceae > Multivorans. Next base: position 4,724,856 of record OZ242167.1, on the reverse strand, counting down.
TTCGCCGGCTTCCGTGTCATCGAGCTGGCCGAAGGCGTCGCCGGCCCGTACTGCGGCAAGCTGCTCGCCGACCTCGGCGCCGACGTGATCAAGGTCGAGCCGCCGGCCGGTGACCGCGCGCGACGGGCATCCGGCGACGACCCGGCGAAAACCCTCGACCCGGAAGGCTCGCCGCTGTTCCTGTACTGCAACACGAGCAAGCGCGGGATCGTCCTCGACCTGGACGACGACCGCGACCGCGAGACCTTCGCCGCGCTGCTCGGCGACGCCGCGGTCCTGATCACCGACCGGGCGCCGCCGGTCGAGGCGCCGGCCGATCTGATCGTCGCCGCGGTCACGCCCTACGGTCTTGACGGCCCCAGGGCCGCCGCGCCCGCCGGGGAACTGACGCTCACCCACGGCGGCGGTCTCGTCAACCAGATGCCGGCCCGTTCGCGCGACATCGACCGCGCGCCGGTCACTCTGGGCGGTCACCAGGCCGGCTACCACGGCGGTCTGGTGACGGCGCTCGCGGTGGCGGCACAGCTCTACGAGCGCCGCAACGGCGGCGAGGGCGCCCGGGTCGACGTCTCGATCCAGGACGTGATGGTCAGCCTGATCGCGCCGCTCCTCGCCAGCGCCCGCTACCACGGGACCACCTGGTCGCGGGTGCCGGACCGTCCGCCCGCCATGGGCCGTCTCAAGACAAGCGACGGCTACGTGATCCTCAACGCCTTCGACGACCACCACTTCGAGCTCTTTCGAGAACTGATGGGCTCGCCCTCGTGGTGCGAGGGCGACGAGTGGAAGGACATGGCCTACCGCAGCCACCACCTGATGGAGATCGCACCCCAGGTCGACGCCTGGGCGCTCGAACAGAAGCGCGACGACCTCTACCACCGCGCCGCCCGGCTCGGCATTCCCGTCGGCCCGATCCACGACGCCGCCGACGTGATGGCCTACGCGCAGTACGCGGCGCGCGACTACTTCGTTCCTGTCGACCACCCGAGCACCGGGCCCAAGCGCTACGCCGGCTGGCCCTACCGGATGAGCGCGTCGAAGCCGCGGGTCTCCCGCCCGGCGCCGCTGCTGGACGAGCACTCGGCAGAGATTCGCAGCGAACTGAACGGCGGCGGCGCCGCCGGCGCGCGACCTACCATTGCCTCATCGGGCGCGGAACCGGCTGCCGCTCCGGCCCGACCCGCCCTGCCGCTCGAAGGCATCCGCGTCGCCGAGTTCGCCTGGGTCTGGGCCGGGCCCTACGCCGGCGTCCTGCTCTCCGCCCTGGGCGCCGAGGTGATCAAGGTCGAGGGACCGAAGCGGCTCGATCTGACCCGCCGCTCGGTGGTCTGGCCGCGCCCGGAGGAAGCGCCGCAGAGGATCGGTCCGGATGCCGGCATGGCCTACAACTCGATGAACCTGAACAAACGCTCTCTGGCGCTCGACCTGTCGCAGCCCGAGGGCCGCGAACTCGCTCTCCGCCTCGCCGGCGAGTGCGACGTGATCTACGACAACATGCGCCCCGGCGCGATGGTCAAGCTCGGCCTCGATCACGAAAACCTCCGCCGGACGAACCCGGAGCTGATCGTCGCGTCCTCGTCGGGCCGCGGCCACGGCGGCCCGGAAACCGAGTACCTGGGCTACGCGATGGTCCACCAGGGCGTCGCCGGCGGCGCCTGGATCTCCGGCTACCCGGACGACCATCCGACTCACAGTGGCGGCGACGTCGACCTGATGAACGCGATCACCCTCGCCTTCTCGATCGTCGCCGCCCTGCACCACCGCGAGCGGACCGGCGACGGCCAGTTCATCGACTACTCCCAGTGCGAAGGCGTCAGTTCCATCCTCGGCGAGGTGCTCCTGGAGTACGAGATGACCGGCGAGATCCCGGAGCGAGCCGGCAACGCGCACCGCAGATCGGCGCCGCACAGCGTCTACCGCTGCTGGGGGGTCGACCGATGGCTCGCTATCGAGGTTCACAGCGACGAGGAGTTCGGCCGCCTGACGGCCACGATGGGCCGGCCCGAGCTGGCCGAGGATCCGCGCTTCGCCACCGCCGCGGCCAGGAAGCAGCACGAAGCCGAACTCGACCGGATCATCGGCGCCTGGACCAGGGAACGCGACCGCGACTGGATGGCTCGCGAACTCCTGGGCGCGGGCGTCGCCGCCGCCCCGTCCCGCGACGCGCGCGACCTCTACGCCGACTCCCACCTGCGCGCCCGCGGCGCCTTCGTCACCGTCGAGCACCCGGACCTCGGCGACCTGGAACTCGTCGGCCCGCCGTTCCGAATCGAGGGCCGCGATCTCACGCCGCGCCGCGCGCCCCTCCTCGGCGAGCACACCGACGCGATCCTCGGCGGCCTGCTCGGCCTGTCGAACGACGACCTCGCCGACTACCGCCGCCGCGGCATCGTCGGCTGAGCTCGGCGCTAGACTCGCGCCTTACCGACCGACATCCTCGATCCGCTCAAGGGAGATCTGTTGTGACTCGACTCAGCCGTACTTCGCGCACGGCCGCGACCGCCGCCGCCTGCATCGCCCTCGCCCTGCTTATCGCCTCGCCCACCCCCGCCTCCGCGCAGGACGGCGACTCGGTGGCCGTCGACATCATGAGCAAGTACCGGGTGGCGCCGAACATCACCTACCTGACAGCCGACGGCTACGAGTCGAAGCTCGACGTGATGACTCCCCGCGGCCAGGGGCCGGTTCCGACCCTGATCTACATCCACGGCGGCGGCTGGGTCGGTGGCACGAAGGAGGGCAGCGTGCTGCGCGCCCTCCCCTACCTCGAAATGGGCTGGGCGGTCGTCAACGTCGAGTACCGCATGGCCCGTAACGCACCTGCACCCGGCGCCGTCGAGGACTGCCGCTGTGCGCTGCGCTGGGTTCACCGCAATGCCGAGGAGTACGGCTTCGACACCAGCCGGATCGTGACCACGGGCGCCTCGGCCGGCGGTCACCTGTCGCTGACCACCGGAATGCTGCCCGCGTCGGCCGGCCTGGACCGGCTCTGCCCCGACAGCGACACCTCGAAGCCCGGCTGGGCCAAGGCGATGGAGCCCGAGATGCCGGTCGCCGCGATCGTCAACTGGTTCGGCATCACCGACGTGGGCGATCTGCTCCACGGCGAGAACGCGAAGACCTACGCCGTCGCGTGGATGGGCTCGAAGACGGACCGCATGGAGCTCGCGGAGCGCGTGTCGCCGATGACCTACGTCCGTACCGGCCTGCCGCCGATCCTGACCATCCACGGCGACGCGGACAACATCGTCCCCTACCAGCACGCCCTCGATCTGCACGCCGGGCTTGATGAGGCCGGTGTGACCAACAAGATCCACACGGTGCCCGGCAAGGGCCACGGCAACTTCACGCCGGATGAGACCCAGGAGATCTTCAAGGTCATCCGGGCCTTCCTCGACGAGCACGTGACCACCGGGGAAGCCGCAAGCACCGGCGCCGAGTGACGCCTGCCGCATCCGGCGCCCCCGACCTCTGCACCCACACCGCCGTCGACCTCGCCGCCCTCATCGCGCGCGGCGAGGTTTCGGCCGTTGAAGTGCTCGACGCGCACCTCGACTGGATCGACCGGCGCAACCCCGAGCTGAACGCGATCTGCACCCTCGACCGCGACCGGGCCGGTGCCGATGCACGAGCCGCCGACGACCTGCGCCGCAGCGACCCCGACGCGGCCGCCGCGAAGCCGCTCCTCGGCCTGCCGACCGCGATCAAGGACCTCGTCTCCACCAAGGGCATCCGCACCACCTTCGGCTCGCCGATCTTCGCGGACAACGTGCCCGACGTCGACGCCCTGATCGTCGAGCGCATCCGGGACGCCGGCGCGGTCGTCATCGGCAAGACGAACACCCCCGAGTTCGGCGCCGGCTCGCAGACCTTCAACCGAGTGTTCGGCAAGACCCGCAACCCCTGGGATCCGAGCCGCACGTGCGGCGGTTCGAGCGGCGGCGCCGCGGCGGCCCTCGCCAGCGGCATGCTTCCCATCGCCGACGGCAGCGACCTCGGCGGTTCGCTACGCAACCCGGCCAGCTTCTGCGGCGTGGTGGGCTTCCGGCCGACTCCCGGCCGGGTGCCGCGCGTGCCTCCCGAACAGGGCTGGGACGACCTCGCCGTACTCGGACCGATGGGCCGCAACGTCGCCGACGCGGCGCTCTTTTTCTCGGTCATCGCAGGGCCCGACTCGAGGGATCCGATCTCGCTTGCTCCGCCAGGCACACCCTTCCACCCGGTCGCACCAGCCGATCTCCGCGGCCTCCGCCTCGCCTGGACCCCCAACCTCGGCCGCTACGCGGTCGAACTCGAAGTCATCAATGTCTGCGAAGCCGCCCTACCGACCTTCCAAGATCTCGGGGCAAACATCGAGGACGCCGCGCCCGACCTCTCCGGCGCCGACCGCATCTTCCGCGCCCTCCGGGCCAACCTCTTCGCCGACAAGCTCGGGCGCCTGCTCGCCGAACACCGCGGCCAGATGAAGGACACCGTGATCGAAGAGATCGAACGCGGCCTCGCACTCACCGGCCCGGACATCGCCAGCGCCCACGCCGAGCGCACCCGCCTGCACTGCCGGGTGGTCGACTTCTTCGAGAACTACGACGCCCTGCTGCTGCCCACCGTCCAGGTCCTGCCCTTCGACGTCGACCAGCCCTACCCCACCGAGATCGAAGGCCAGCCGATGTCGACCTACACCGAGTGGATGGCCTCCTGCTACTCGATCACAGTCACCGGCTGTCCGGCCATCTCCGTGCCCTGCGGAATCGGCCCCTCCGGTCTGCCGGTCGGCCTGCAGATCGTGACCCCGCGCGGCAGCGACCGCAGAGCGCTCGCCATCGCGGAGGCGTTCGAGGCGGCAAGCGGGCGCCGCTGAAGCAGCCCACTACACTGTCGGAATGATCCGACTCAGACGCTCGTTCCCAGCAGGTATGCCCCGATTGTTTCTGGCTCTCGGCTTAGCCGGGCTCGCCGCCCCGGGCCTACTCGCCCAGCCCGCCGCCGACCAGCCGCCAACCATCACCGGCACCGTCGTCGACGAACGCGGCGCTCCCGCCGCCGACGTCGAAGTCGTGCTGCGGCCCTACCCGAGCGCCTATCTGGTCGATCTTCACCTTCTGGGCCAAGGGGACGCACTGCCTGAAGCCGCAGACCGTACCCGCTCCGGCCCGGACGGGTCGTACTCACTGTCGGCACCCTCGGCTGGGCTGTACCGGCTGGAGTTCGGTCCTTCTGAGGCAACGGATCCAACGGATGCCGCCCTACCCCTCGTCCAGGGACGTCTGGCGCCGCTCAAGGGGTCCCAGATCGCCGAACCCACCGAGGTACCGGACCCTCACCGCATCGCCGTTCGGGTCCTGGATGCCGACGGACGGCCGACCCGGCCGCCGGCGAGCCGGTCGTCGATGTGCGGCTCGAAGACCCGCTCCGGATTCCAGGCCGCGTGGTCGACGCTGTGTCGGGCCATCCCATTGAAGGTGCGGCGGCCTGGCTTGGTGCTTCCCCCGGGCACAACGCGCTCAGCGGCCCGAACGGCGTCTTCGACCTGACCACCCGTCGCGTGCCAGACGGAGCGCGTGTTGCGGTGACTGCCGCGGGCTACGTGTCCGCGTGGGTCAACCGCGAGGTCTCGGAGCGCGCCGGCCCGGCCGAAGTGTCCGTCGCACTGAAACCCGCAGCGCCCATCGCCGGCCTGGTCACGGACGCTTACAATCAACCTGTTGCCGGCGCAAACGTCTGGGCCGAACCGCGCAATCTCGGGTCGCGCTACGCTGTGCGGTCGTTTAGCCCGCAACGGGCGACCACGGCCGACGACGGTTCCTTCCGGCTGCCGGACCTCGTCTACGGCAGCGCCTACCGCCTCACCGCCCAGGCTCAGAGGTTCCCGAGCACGGTCGTCGACGTGCCGCCAATGGAACCCGGCGTCGCAGCCGACCCCGTGCGGATCGTGCTGACCAGGGGTCGCAAAGCCGTTGGCAGAGTGGTCGACACTGACGACGGCCCGGTAACCGGCGCGGAGGTCAAGCTGCGCTGGCCGGCGGACACCGAGAGGTTCGTCCGCCGCGACCGTCTTGACGCGACCGAACCCACCGCGACGGACGAACGGGGGGAGTTCAGCTTCCCAGCGGTCAGCGAAGGCGAGTACGAAGTGCTCCTGTCGCACCCCGAGTACGTGAGGCACGGGAACCCGAGAGCCGAAGTGCCTGGAGGCGAAGGCGACATCGATTCGGGCGTCTTCACCCTGCTGGCCGGCGCGAAGATCCACGGTCTGGTCACCAACCCGGAAGGCGAGCCGGTGGCCGGCGCCACGATACGCGCCCGCAACTACCGCTCGATGGACCGGAACCAGGATCGCACCGCCACATCGGACACCGATGGCGCTTTCCGACTCACCGGGCTTCCACATGAACTCATCGAGCTCAGAGTCCGCGCCGACGGCTACACGACCCTTGTGCTGCGCGGAGCGCGACCGGGTACCGAAGAACCGATCTTGATCGAGCTGAAGACCGGCGCCTTGCTGACCGGCCGTGTCGTGGACGCCGCTGGAAGACCCGTTGCCGGCGCCTCCGTACTGCTGGAGCCCGACGAACAGACTCTGATGCGAGGCGTTGACGCGCGGGACCTCTTCAAGCGCAGCGACGGCGACGGCCGGTTCCGTTTCGAGCACGTCGGCCCGGGAACCTGGTCGCTCGAAGCCACACAGGGACCGGCGACAGCCAAGGTCGATGGGATCGAACTGCAGCCGGGAACGCAGCGGGAGGTCGACCTGCACCTGCAAACGCAGGATCAACTCACGGTCATCGTCTCGACGCAGTTGAGCGAGCCGGTCGCCGACGCCAGGATTCGAGTCAAGCCTGAGGGCACCGCCTTCGCAACCGGGTACGGCACGACCGACGCCAGCGGCCGAGCGCAGATCGGGGTCGACACCGGCGCCGCACTGGTCACCGTCGAGCACGAGCTGTACCAGAACGAATCGACTCAGTTGGTCCTCGAACCCGGCACCAACGAACTCGTTGTTCAGGTACGTCCCGGCGGGACCATTCGAGGCTCCATCCGGTCGGCAGCCGGCGCCCCACTGGCTCTGGCGACCGTCAAAGCCCAAGCGGAAGACTCGCTGAACCTGCCACCAGCCGTCCGTCGCTACCTCTACCCGCCAACAGAGACGATCTCCGACCGCAACGGGCAATTCGAGCTCACCGGCCTGGATCCCGGGAGCTACTTCCTTGCCGCCAAGGCGCCGGGCTTCGCGGAGAACGGTCCCGCGCAGCCGATCGAGATCGACGGACAGTCCGTGGACGGCATGGACATCGTGCTGGAACCTGGGGGCTCGATCACCGGCGCCGTCACCGGACTCGACTCCACCGATCTCGCCAGTGTCGAGATCAGCGCCACGCGAAACGCCGAGCAGCACCTCACCGCGCCGGATCTCGAGGGGAACTTCGCCTTCGAAGACCTGGCTCCGGGCGAGTGGAAGATCGTCGCAAAGCAGGGTCACGACTTCGGTCCGCGATCCGTGGAGCGCTCCGTGGCGGTCCAGACCAGCACCGCGGACATGTTCGTCGAGCTTCCGTTCGAGCGCGGCCTCCGCCTGAGTGGACAGGTCCTGACGGCCGGGGAGCCACTGATCGGAGGATGGGTGGGCACCCTTCAGACCGGGGACGAAGACCATCGTTGGACGCAAACCGATCACCGGGGCGAGTTCGAGATCGAGGGCCTGGAGCCCGGCGCCTACCAGTTGAGGATTCAGCAGCCAAACGGCGGCACGGAACACAGGTCCATCGACCTGCAAACCGACCGGGAAGGTCTCCGCATCGATCTCCAGCCCCCGGCAACTCTCGTCGGAATCGTCCTCGATGCGACGACCGGCCAACCGCTCGCGGGCGCCCGGTTGTCGGCCGGCAGCGCAGCCCAGATCGCCGGGCTGGTGAGGGAGGAGAACATGCTGGCACTCGGGACGGCCGGGAACACGTCCAGCTACGACGGTGGCAGGTTCGAACTCAAACTGGGACCAAACGTCGAGCAACTGTGGATCACCCACGACGGATACGCGGGCGCTGTGCTGCCGCTCAGTATCGCTCCCGGTCAACGCCAGACCGGCTTGGTCGTCGAACTGCAGCCGGCAGCGCCCGAGCCGGAAGACCCTTAGCAAGCGCTCCAGACCGACCGCGACCGGAGGCTAGCGCCCCGCCTCACCTCCGCTCGTACGTATACAACCGCCGGCCGCTGGCCGACACCGTCTCCACGCGGCGGATCGTCGCGTACGGTGCGAGCGCCGCTTCCCAGGCTTCCGGCGTGTAGTCGGCGAAGCGGTCGCCGCGCAGCGTCAGCAGATCGTCCACCCGCGGGTCGCCCTGCGGAACGAACTCGACCAATCCCCGCGGCGCCAGGGAGACGAGCCAGGCAGCGATCCGGGGCAGCGGTACGTTGCGGCCGATCGCCAGGTGGTGGATGACGGCCAGCGCCACCAGGGCGTCCGCGCTGCGGGAGCGGCGCCCCAGCGAACGGCGTTCTACTTGCGACCAGCCCTGGTCGGGCGACGGATTCGCCAGGTCCTGGTAAAGCGGCAGAAAGCGCAACCGATCGGCGCGGGCCCGCGCGCACGCGCTCTCCAGTGCACCGAAGTCCGCGTCGAAACCGATCACGTCGCGGGCGCCGCCTTCGAGCGCAATGGCTGCGAACTCGCCCGTGTTGCAGCCGAGATCCCAGAGCTGCTCCGGCGGCGCCTCGGCGATGAAGGCACGCACCGATTCGGCCTTGCGGGAGGCTTCGCCCGTGTCGTAGCTGGTCAACGACGAGTAGTCGCTCCAGGTCGTGTCCGTGCCCTTGGGTTCGAGCTTCTTGATCCAGCGCCGGAGTTGGGTCAGGAGACCCCGGTAGGCGTTGCGCGGCAGAGGGCGCCGCTCCGTCCGCTCCGCCGCTTCGCTGCGCGAGCCGGCACGGCGTTCGAAGCGGAGCGGCAGCAGCACATGGGCCTGCATCCTCGGCGACCAGCGCATCCGGGCCGGCAGCAGCGCCGCCAGCTCCCGGGCCGGGATCCCTTCCTGCATCCCGCGGTACCACGCGTTGTGCGGGGCGCCGAGCTTCGCCGCCAGGAGCAGCGGGTTGAGGAACTGCTCGCAGAACTGGGAGTGCCCCTGCCAATACTCGCCCTCGCGGTAGCGCCGCAGCGACAGCCAGTCGATGAACACGGGCTTCGCGCCCTTGAACTGCACGTTGTAGGCGCTCGCATCGGAGAGCGAGACGCCCCTGTCGAGCAGTCGGATCTGCATTTCCAGGTGATGCAGAGCCGCCGCCTTCAGAAGCGAGAAGGGCCACTCGTAGGGGTACGAGATGAACGGCACCCGCGGATGTTCCAGGACCAATCCCCCCGGCGGCGGCAGGACGCCGGCCTCGACCGGAGCGACTTCCTCCGCCGCCACCAGCGCTCCCTCGACGACCAGGGCGTCAACGACGCCGCAACTCCGCACGTAGCGGTAGTCCTCAACCGCCGCCGGCGCGACGCTCCGAAAGATGCGACCGTCCCGGCCCTCGATCACCTGACCCGCCGGGTCGCGGAAGGACGATGGCTCAGCCTGGGACGCGGGGGTCTTCGCCGCCCCGGTTCGCACTACTCGGACTCTGGCTCGTCGCTGCCGCCGTAGCCGAAGAAAGCCAGAATGCGATGCCAGTAGAACTTGAAGGCGAGCGCCGCGGCCGCCACGCCGCCGATCACCGCCTGCAGGATCATGCTGCCCGACGCCGGATCCAGGTAAGCGTGGGCCGTCTGCGGCACGATCAGGGCCACGATCAAGGCGACCAGGAGACTGGTTCGATTCTGCGTCATTCGTCTAAGCTCCAAGGATCCGCCATCCCTGTGAACCGTTCGTGAAGACGAACAGATCCAAGGCCTTTCGTCAAGCGAACGACGGAGTTCCGCGACCCTGGGCCGCGCAATCTGGTTCACGCCCTCCGGGAGTATGCTGGGGAATCGGTCGCCCCGCCGACGCGGTTCCCCTACTTTCGGAGTTCGGGTCGGATTCATGGAACCACTTGTCAGAGGTCTTCGCAGCCCCACGGACTGTTGCCGCTCTGCGCTCTTGACGCTCGCAGCGGCGTTGCTTTGTGCGCCGACACTGCTGGACCCGGCTGCCGGTGCATTGCACGCGCAACCGCCGCCCGGTCCACCACTGACAGTCACCGGCACCCTGGTCGACGAGGAGGGCGCGCCGGCGGCGGGCCTGGACCTTGATCTGCGCCCCTACCCGAGCCGCTACGAGCGCCGGCTGCACGATCTGGGGGAACCGGGCGGACTGCAGGCGGTGGACTCGACCCGGTCCGGCGCGAACGGCGCCTTCACGCTGACCGCGCCGGCGGTCGGAACCTACCGCTTGGACATCTCCGTTGCGGCAGGCGACGCGCCGCAGGACGACCGCCGCGTCGTCACGGCGCCCGTGTCCCACACTTTGGCGCCCCTGGCGGCGCCGATCGTCCTGCCGCCCATCGAAGTACCGAAGTGGCACACGCTGACGGTCGGCGCGAAGGACCTCGAAGGCCGACCCATCGAGGGCGCGCTGATCGTCGCCGACTCCGTGCTGTGGCGTTCCGAACGCGCCGATGCGAACGACGCGCGGCCGCGATGGCATCAGCCCCGGCAACGGATCTACCCGCGCTTCGGGCGCGCCGCCGCCCGAACGAACGCCGCTGGACAGGCCAGGTTCTCGATGCCGACCGCGGAGGCGAACGTCTTCGTTTCGGCACGCGGGTTCCGGCTGCGCGCGGGGCCGATCGGAGACCGCGGCGGCGCATTCGAGTTGACGCCGGGCCCCGGCGTCACCGTCCGCGTCCTCGATTCCCAGGGACGGCCGGCGCCACGCGTGGCGGTCACCGTCGGGGAAAACCAGGACGTTCCCCTGGCGCTGACCGACGCCCGCGGCGAAGCGACGGTCGGTCTCACGTCAGATCAGAGCCTCGTCTACCAGGCGGTCGCCGAAGATCGTTCCCTCGCGGGGACCGCGCCCCTGGGGCCCGAGGCCGGCGACAACGCACCCCGGTCCGTCGAGGTTCGGCTCGAGCCGCCGGCCGAGATCGTGGGCCGCGTCACCGACGCCGCCACCGGCAGTCCGGTCGCGGGCGCCATGGTCTGGAACCGGCCCGGCGAGCAGACCCAATCAGGCCCGACCGGCGCCTTCCTCCTGCGCGCCTGGCTCTACCGAGGCCAGGCCCAGGTCGGCATCGTCGCCGACGGTTACCAGGCGACCACCGCCATGGTGACCGCGGAGCGGCTCCGGTCCGCCGACGGCGTCGACATTGCGCTGACGCCATCGGCGCTCCTCAGCGGGAATGTCGTGGATGCGTCCGGGAGCCCAGTGGCGGGTGCGTGGCTGTGGGTTCAACCGTCTGCCGCAGGCGGTGGTTGGACCATCGGCCCCGGGGCATGGAAGGCTACCTCGGCCTCCGACGGCTCGTTCTTCATTGCTGGCGTCGCCTCGGGGCACGCCTACAGCCTCCACGCCGAGGCAAACGGCTACGCCCGCAGGACTCTGGCGATTCCGGCGGCGCCCGAAGGCGCGACGCGGGACGCCGTTCGCGTCATCCTCGTCCGTGGCCGGCGCGTCCACGGCATCATCGCCGATACCCAAGACGCTCCCATTCCAGGCGCCGAGGTCGCGCTTCAGCCGGTTGCAGCGACCGGAGACGGCGGCTACTCGTGGGACGCCACGGCCAGGAAGACCAGCGTCACCGACGCCCGTGGCGCGTTCGAGTTCCCCGGCACCCGTGCCGGACGCCATGAACTGACCGCCAACCACCCCGACCACGTCAGCGTCCTGGCTACCGCCTTCGACGTGCCTTCCGGCGAGGGAGCGGAGGATGTGGGTACGCTCACACTCGAAGTCGGCGCGGCGATCGAGGGCATCGTGCGTGACTTCCAGCGCCGCCCGGTGGCCGGCGCCCAGGTCAAAGTCCACCAGGACAACATCGACCATCGCCGGCCTCACGACCCGGAGATCAGGGCGGCCGTCACGGATACGGACGGCATGTTTCGTATCGGCGGACTGCGGGCCGAACCGGCGAACCTCGTGGTCGAGGCCGCAGGCTACGAACGGTTCGAGATGGCCGCGGTGCGCCCGCAGGCAGGGAGCCTGATCGAGGTCCAGTTGGGCGAAGGGGCCAGGCTCGTGGGCCGGGTTCTCGATGCGGACGGGGAGGGCGTCGCCAACGCGTACATCTGGCTAAGACTGGAACGCAACCCGAGCATTAGCCGAACGGCGTGGAGTACCGATCCTCGCAGACATGAGGCGAGGACCGACGGTGACGGCCGCTTCCACTTCGACGCTGTCGGAGCGGGGCCCTGGTCGGTCGAGGTCGGCGGCGAGCAGTTGACGGAGGATGTCGGCGCCATCCGGCTGCGGCCGGGCGAGGAACGCGAGATCGAACTGCGCCTGCGCGCCCAGGGCCGGCTCGCCGGCGTCGTGACCGACACCTACGGTGCACCGGTCGCCGGAGCGGAGGTCCTCGTCCAGACGCTCGACCCGACAGGTCAGCTGACAGGCACACACCACGGCGCCCGAGCCGACGCCGGCGGCGCCTACGAGGCCCACCGCGTTCCCTCGGGACCCGCCCGGGTCGTGGCCCGCCATCCGGACTACCGGGACGGCGTGCGCGAGGTCGTGATCAAGCCTGGAACGAACGAGGTCGATCTCGAACTCCGTCCCGGCTGGGAGATCAGCGGTTCCGTAACCAGCGCCGACGGTCTGCCGGTGGCGCTCGCCAGGGTCGAGGCCCATCCGGTCGAGCAGGGTTCGCTGGACGAACTGGCCGATGCTCGGCGACAATTCACTCCCAGGGTCCCGCTCGAGGCCGTCACCGACCAGGAGGGAAGCTACCGAATCGGCGGCCTGGACGACGGCAGGTACAGCCTGCGGGCCCACGCGGACGGCTACGCGCGGGCCGCGTCCGGCCGTTTCCCCGTGCGCGTCGAGGGCCGGTCCGTCGCCGACATCGACTTCGTGCTGCACCGGGGAATCACCCTGCGGGGCGTCGTCACGGGCCGCCCGCCCGATGCGTTCGCCGGCATCCGCATCACGGCAGCGCAGGAACGCCTCCTCGGCGGCATGACGACTCTCGACCTCGAGGGCCGCTTCCAACTCGACGAACTCGGGCCGGGGAGCTGGACCGTCAGCGCTGAGGAACGCGACGGCCGCACCGTCGAACGCATGGTCACGCTCGAAACCGGCCCTGGAGAGGCGTTCGTCGAACTGAACTTCGAACCCGGCCTCACCCTGACCGGCGAGGTCCGGTCCCAGGGCCAACCGCTCGCCGGCGGCGAGGTGTACCTTGTCGAAGGTACTCCGGGCGGCCGTCCGGCTCGCACCGCGCGTATCGATCAGCAGAGCCGGTTTCGAATCGACGGGCTGGAACCTGGCGCCTACAAGGTGCTGGTCGCGGAACCGAATGGCGTCACCCACTCCCGACAGATCGAGATCCACGGTGACCAGAACATCCTCGTCGACCTGAACCCCCCGGCGGTCCTGACCGGGACCGTCATCGACCGGGCGACCCGGCAACCCGTCGCCGGCGCCAACCTGATCGCCATCGCCGTGGACACCGAAGCGGAGGTCGCCCCGGGCGCCGAGGGGGATTGGACTCCAGCCGGCTCCGCCCAGAGCAACGCCGACGGCGAATACCGGCTTCAGTTCGCGCCCGGAATGTCGACCTCCCTGATGGTTCATCGATTGGGTTACGAGGGGTTCGGCGTACCCCTCGACCTGGTTCCGGGCGAACGCCGCGGAGGGTTCATGATCGAGCTGCAGCCCGAGTAGTCGGGCCAGCCTGAACGGGTGCTCCAGGATCGAGGTGTCAATCCCGAAGCGCGGGGTCATGCCCTTTCGAGCGGAACGACTCGAGGTCGAAGGTACCGAGTCCCCTATCCAGTTTGCCCCGCAGCGGGGCGAGGCGATCGCGGCGAATTCGGTGCGGCCGCAGCCGGAGGCTGTCGGAGCGTTCGACCAGCTCGAGCCGGTCACCCGGCCCCACTCCAAGCGCATTGAGTACCCGCGCGGGGAGTGTGACCTGACGTTTCGATGTGATCTTGACGATCATGGTGTCTTCCAGTTCAAGAAGCTACTCCGGTAAGGCGCCCCGATCAACGCCGCGGCTGGCGTCGCCGATTGCCGGCCCGACCCCCTCGGGCCCCCTGGGCCCGGAAGCCGGCGCTGCGCGCCGATGCCGGCCAGAAGGCCGCGCACCCGGTTCCTGCGCCACAATCCCGCAAGTCGTAGGATTGCGCGCCGACACCAACAACAGCACGCGGCACACTCGAGCCACACGCAGGGAGAACAAACGTGGACATAGCGAACAGGATCATGGTCGTCACCGGCAGCGCCTCCGGGATCGGTAAGGCGCTGGCGGAAGCGTTTCACCGCGAGGGCGCGCGGCACGTCGTCGTCGCGGACCGGAACGAGGCGGGCGCCAAGGAGGTCGCTGACGCGATCGGCGGCACCGGCATAGGCCTCGACGTCGCCGACGAAGGCGCGGTGCGCGACCTGGTCGAGGCTGTGACCTCGAACATCGGGCCGATCGACCTGTTCATGTCGAATGCCGGCTACGTAACCATGGGCGGGCTCGAGGTCCCCAACGAGGAGATCAACGACATGTGGGACGTCCATGTGATGTCCCACGTCTACGCCGCGCGGGCGGTGCTGCCGTCGATGATCGAGCGCGGCGAGGGCTACATCATGAGCACCGCCTCGGCGGCCGGGCTCCTGACCCAGCTCGGCTCGCTCGCCTACTCGCTGACCAAGCACGCCGCGGTGGCGCTGGCGGAGTGGATCGCGATCACCCACGGCCACCAGGGCATCCGCGTCTCGGTGCATTGCCCGCAGGCGGTGAAGACGAACATCGGCGCCAACAGCCCCACTGCCGGGCGCTTCGGCGAGGCCGTCGGCGTCGCCTCGGGCGACGGCGTTCTGACCGCCGAACAGGCGGCCGACGTCTGCATCGAAGCGATCCGCGAGGAGCGGTTCTGGGTCCTGCCCCATCCCGAGGTCGCGGAGTACGTCCGCCGCAAGGCGACTGACGTCGACCGCTGGCTCCACGGCATGAGGCGGTTCCAGGGCCGGCTCTACGAAGGCAAGCAACTACCCGGCGACTGGTTAGTCGACGCCCAACAGCGCGACTGAGCCGCCCCGGACGCAACCAAGGGCGACGACGATGACCTCCGCCGCCGATCCGGTCTTCTCGACGCGCGAAAGCGGCGTCGCCGAGATCGTGCTCAACCGGCCCGCGCGCCGCAACGCGGTGACCGGCCCGCTGGCGGAGCGTCTGCACGCCGAGATCGTCGCCGCGACCGAGGACGACGACGTAGGCGTCCTCTTGCTGCGCGGAGCGGGCGGCGCTTTCTGTTCCGGTCTCGACCTGGGCGAGTTCCGCGCCGATCCGGCCCCTGACTGGATGCCTGCCTTCAGCGGTCTCTGGCTCGACGTCCACGCCGCGCTCTACGACTGCCCGAAGCCGATCGTCGCCGCCCTCGAACGCTTCGCCATCAACGCCGGCTCGGCGCTGGCGCTCGCCGCCGACCTCCTGGTGGCGGGCGAGCAGGCCTTCCTCCACGTCGGCGAAGTCCAGATGGGCATGGCGGCGCCGATGAACATGGCCTGGCTGCGCCTGCGCCACCCGGAGAGCGTGGCGGCCCGGCTCGCGATCGTCGGCCGGCGCTACACCGGAGTGGAGCTCGAGCGCATGGGCGTGGCTTCCGAGGTGGTCGCGGACAATGAAGTCCTGACCCGCGCGCGGGAACTTTCTGCAACCATCGCCGGTTATCCCCCGAGCGGAGTTCGGGCAATCAAGTCCACCGTCATCCGCGGCCGGACCGAAGCGTCCGGCCACGAGTGGTTCGCCCGGATTCGCGGCGGCTGAGAGCTCCCGGGACGAGCCCGGCGCTTCACGCCGGATGCGGGCGGGACGCCCGCGCTCCCAGGCCGGACAGTGACCGAACCGACGCGGTAGGATACGAAGCAATGACGGCCTTCTCATTGGACGACAAGTACACGCTTACTGAAGGCCGCGTGGCGATGACCGGTATCCAGGCCCTGGTCCGGCTGCCGATGGACCAGCACTGCCGGGACCGCGATGCCGGTCTGCGAGTCGGCACGTTCATCAGCGGATATCCGGGATCGCCACTCGGCGAATACGACAAGCAACTCATGCGGAACGGCCGGCTGCTGGCCAAACACGACGTGGTCTTCCAACCGGGGATCAACGAGGAGACGGCGGCGACCTCGATCTACGGCGCCCAGCTCCTCGAGCGGTTCCCCCACCAGCGATACGACGGAGTAGTCGGCATCTGGTACGGCAAGACCCCAGGGGTCGACCGCACCGGCGACGCCTTCCGCCACGGCAACTTCATCGGCACCGGCAAGCACGGCGGCGTGCTGGTGCTGGCCGGCGACGACACCGCCTGCAAGAGTTCGACCATTCCCGGCGACAGCACGATCAGCTTCTTCGACCTCTCGATGCCGGTGCTCTATCCCGGCGACCCGGCGGAGGTCCTGGAGTTCGGCCTGCACGGCATCGCCCTGTCCCGGTTCTCCGGTCTGTGGACCGCGCTCAAGATCGTGACCAACGTCGCCGACGGCGGCGCGGTCATCGATCTGCCTCGGATGCCGTCGCCGATTCTGCCGGATCTTGAAATCGACGGCCAACCGTTCCAGAAGCACCTCGATATCCGGCTGCTGCCGCCGCATACGGTCGAGATGGAGCGCCAGATCTTCACTGAGCGCACCGTGGCCGCCCTGGAGTACGTCCATGCCAACGGCCTCGACAGCATCCGTTGCGCCAGCCCCGGCGACCGCCTAGGCCTGATCGCGGCCGGCAAGCCCTACCGCGACCTGCGCCTCGCGCTCAACCTGCTGGGACTGGACGAGGCCGCGCTCGACCGCCACGGCATCCGCCTCCTGAAGCTCGGTTGCATCGCGCCGATCGAAACGCGGCGCCTGCGCGAGTTCGCCGCCGGCCTGGACGAGATCGTCGTCGTCGAGGACAAGCGGGGCTTCATCGAGACCCAGGTGCGGCAAACGCTCTACAACCTGCCCGACCGGCCGCTCGTCGGCGGCAAGCAGACGCCGAGCGGCGAGGCGCTGTTCCCGATGCACGGCGAACTGGAGGGTCACCAGATCGCCCTCATCCTCGGCGCCTACCTGGAGCGGCGGCTGCCCGGTGCGGTACCGGCGGAGAACCTGTCGCGCCTGCGGACGGGCGCCGAGTCCGCCGACCTGGCGGCGACTCTGCCGGCCGCAATGCCGCGCACGCCCTACTTCTGCAGCGGCTGCCCGCACAACACCTCCACCCAGCTACCCGAGGGGTCGGATGCCGCCGGCGGCGGCATCGGGTGCCACGCCATGGCGATGTGGATGGACCGCGGCATCAGTTGGCTGCCGCAGATGGGCGGCGAGGGCGCCTGCTGGATCGGACTGGCGCCCTTCACCGAGCAGGAGCACGTCTTCCAGAACGTCGGCGACGGCACCTACGCCCACTCCGCCAGCAAGGCGATCGAGGCCTGCATCGCCGCCAACCTCCACATGACCTTCCGCATCCTCTACAACGCGGCGGTCGCGATGACCGGCGGGCAGGAAGCGGTCGGCCTGCTCAGTTCGCTCGGCGTGGCGAAGCAGCTCCAGCTCCAGGGCATGAAGCGGGTGGTCCTGGTCACCGAAGACCTCGCGCGCTTTCCGCACCGCGACGACAACGGAGTCGAGATGCGCCACCGCCGCGACTACGACGACGTGCTCAAGGAACTGCGCGCGATCAAGGGCCCGACCGCCGTCGTCTACGACCAGCAGTGCGCCGCGGAGAAGCGCCGCGAGCGCAAGCGCGGCATCCAGGAGACGCCGAGCCAGCGCGTCTACATCAACCCGGCGGTCTGCGAGGGCTGCGGCGACTGCGCGGCGAAGTCGAACTGCCTCTCAGTCGCGCCGCTCGAGACGGAGTACGGCCGCAAGACCCAGATCCACCAGTCGTCCTGCAACCTGGACTACTCGTGCATCGAGGGCGACTGCCCCGCCTTCATGACCGTCGACCTGGGCGCCGCCACGAAGCCGGTCCGGCGCGCAGCGGCCGCGCCCCTGGCCGCGGACGAAGTGCCGGAGCCGGCCGGCAAGGTTCGGGAGAACGACGTCTTCAGAGCCCTGCTGGTGGGAATCGGCGGCACCGGCGTGGTCACCGTCGACGCGATCCTGGTTACCGCGGCCCTGCTCGAAGGCCGGTACGCGGTCCATCTCGACCAGACCGGCCTCGCGCAGAAGGGCGGCGCGGTGGTCTCGAACCTGCTCCTCAGCAGCAAGCCGATCGACCGGGCGAACAAGCTCGGCGAGGGCGAGGCCGATCTGGCCCTGTCCTTCGACCTGCTCGCCACGGTCGCCACCGACAACATCAAGCGGTTCTCGAAGGAGACCACGGCGGTGGTCGCCAACACCGCCGGAATCAGCCCGGCCGCCGTGATCACCGACAGCGCCGCGCGGATGCCGCCGCTCGACGAGCTGCGCAAGCGTCTGGCCCTGTTCACCGACCGCGACCGCAGCTACTTCGTCGACGCGGAGGCCGCCACCGAGCGGCTGCTCGGCAACAGCGTCACCGGCAACATCTTCCTGGTCGGCGCCGCCTACCAACAGGGCCTGCTGCCGCTCGAGTCGCGATTCATCGAGGAGGCGCTGCGGGCGAACGGCGTGGCGGTCGAGGACAACATCCAGGCCTTCCGCTACGGCCGGCTCTCCGTTGCGGACCCGGAGCGGTTCCGAAGCGCCTCCGGTCTTGAGGGTCCCAAAGCGCAGACCGCGGCGTCGGCCCTGGAAGCCGCCAGCGCCCGGATCGAGCGCTGGGCGCCGAAGTTCGGGCCGGAACTCGAGCGCCTCCTGGCGGGCGCCCCGCGGGGAGGCGCCCTCGACCGGCTGCTACCGGGCCGCGTCGCCGACCTGCTGCTCTACCAGGGCACGGGGATCGCCGAGCGCTACCTGGCGTTCGTCGGCGAGGTCGGGGAGGCCGAGGAATCGAGACTGCCCGGTCACACCGAGGTGCGCGAGGAGGCGGCCCGTTACGGCTTCAAGCTGCTGGCGGTCAAGGACGAGTACGAGGTCGCCCGCCTGTGGCTGCAGGACCCGATCTGGGACCAAATCGCCAACGACTACGACGGCCCGCTCAACCGCCACATCCTGCTCCACCCGCCGACCCTGCGGCGGATGGGCTGGCAGCGGAAGATCAAGTTCGGCGCCTGGTCGCGGCCGATGTTCCGGCTGCTCTACGCGGCCCGCCGGCTCCGCGGCTCCGTTCTCGACATCTTCGGCGCGACCCGCCATCGCCGTCTCGAGCGTTCGCTCTTCGACTGGTACCGCGAGCTTCTGCACAACACGCTCGACCGGCTCGATTCCGAGTCCGCCCCGCTGGCGGTCGAGGCAGCGAGACTGCCCGATTCGATCCGCGGCTACGAAGGCGTCAAGGAGCGCACCATCGCCACCGCCAAGACGCGGGCGAGGCAGCTCCTGGACCAGCTCGACGCGCAGCACCTCGACTCGCGCGTCGCGTGAAGCCCTCGTAGGATTCCGCACCGTGACGCCCTATCGACGACTCCCAGCCCTCTGTGCGCTCTTCGCGCTGTTGATCGCCCCGGCCGCACCGGCCCTGGCTCAGACCACGGCCCACCCCGTCCTGAGCGCATTCCTGCCCATCGACGACTACATCCTCGAGATCGACGGTCAAGTCGATTCCGACGCCAGGCTCTACCTCTCGCAGCGGGCCGCGGCGATGCTGGTCCTCAGCGACTCCCTGGGCGAACCCGTCCTGCTCTGGGCACGCACCATGGCCGTGGACCGCTTGCCGGCCACCGATCTCCTGACCGCCGGCGGCGGCTACGACGTGGTCGCCGAACCGGGCAAGACCTATGTCGGCGAGGCGTCGGCCGATCAGACCGCCATCGCCCTGCCGATCGAGGGTCGCAACGTTCGCATCGTGCCCCGGCCGCCGCTTGTCGGCGACCGCACCCTGGGCGAACTGCTCGAGCATTCGCCCGGCTACCGGGCCGGCATGGACGCCTTCCAGCCAAACGCCGCGGCGATGGCCGCGCTCCGCGACGCCGGACCGGCCCGGGTCCGCATCTTCTTCGGCTCCTGGTGCGGCGTCTGTAAGCGGGTGCTGCCCAACCTGCTCGACGTCAACGCCGGCCTCGAAGGCTCAAACGTCGCCTTCGAGTACTACGGACTGGCCTCACCCCCGGCCGGCTGGGAAGATCCCGAAGTCAAGGGCAACGAAGTGACTGGCCTGCCGATGGCGATCGTCTTCCGCGACGGCCGCGAACTCGGCCGCTTCGTCGGCGCCCCCGAGTTCGCCCAGCCCGCGCAGGCTCTGCAAGCCCTGCTCGCCGGGTCTCAGTAGTCTTGGGACCCAGGCATCCGGTCACTGGGTACGCGGCCTTCCGGCCGGCATCCGCTCGCCAAGTGCGACTATCCTTCGAGAAAAGGAGACAGCGCATGATCGAGATGAGGAACGAGAGGACGGGAGCCAGGCGATCCGTACCGCACCTCGGGTTCAGTTGGACGACCTTGTTTCTCGGCCCTCTGGTTCCCCTGTTTCGTGGAGACTGGAAGTGGGCGCTGATCATTTCCATGGTCATGTTCATGGTGGGCCAGGTCGCCATGTCTTTGGGAATGCTGGTGTCCATGGCGATAGCCGAGCCGCTATCGGCGACCGGGTCATTCCCCAGGGCGACGGCGGCGTTAGTCGCCGCCGGGATCGCGCTGGTCGTCACCCAGTCTGTGTTCGCGGCCATTTACAATCGGCGGTACCACGCCGACCTCGTGAACGATGGGTTCGAAGAGTGGCCCTCCCCGTGACGCGGGTGACGGTGGTACCTGAGTGGGGTGTCCGGACCTTGGCTACCTGACGCCGACTCCTACAACCCCGCCTCCCTACCGTTCACGACCACCGGCTCCTCCGCCGGCCCGCTGGTGCCGACGTTGACTTCAGCGCCCCAGCGCCGGCCGGCGGACCAGAACGAGACCTCGTAGGAACCGGGAGTCACGCAGCCGAGGCCGAGACGGCCGGCCTCGGAGAAGCGGACGCCCTCGCCGGCGCCGGTCAGATGGCTCGCGATCTCGGCGCCGGATTCGGTCGTCATGCTGAGAAAGGAGAGCGGTTCGCCCGCGCAGTCGGCGGCCGGACAGCGGAGCTCGAGCAGACGGCCCATCGGCAGCGACTCGCGCAGCGTTGTCGTGCGGCCCTCTTCGACGTCCAAACCGATGCCGCCGGTGCCGGCGGCGCCGTCGTTCCAGACCAGGGAGACCTCGCCCGCGGGCGCTCTGCGGCTCGAGCTGCCTGCCGCCGATGCCAAACCGGTGCTGACCATGTCTCCCGCCGCGTCCACCACGTGAAGCCAGGCGCCGGCCGCAGGGCTCCCGTCGGCGCGCTGGAGGTGAACTTCGACGATGCCCGGCTCAGGAGCAGCGGCATGCAACACCTGGTGCGGCGGCGGCTCGGTCGTCAGCAGAAGCTCCTTCGACACGGTTCCGGTCGGGCTGGTCCTGCCTGCTGGGCTTAGGGCCGGCGACGTTCCGGCTGTGCCCTTGAGCCGGTAGGCGCCCGGCGGCGCCGGCGGCAGCTCGAAGCGGCCGTCCTCCCCGACTTCGGCCCAGGCAACCGTTCGGCCAAGATCGCCGGTCAGTGAGACCTGGCCGCCGACCGGCGTGCCGTTCACATCGAGCAGCGAGCCGGTCACGCGAACACCGCTCAAGTCCATTCGCGGTACCGGGTCGGCCGGCCACAGCCGCCCGAGGTAGCTGCCGTCGCCTGCGTACCACGTCATCCACAGTAGGTCATCGGCGACGCCATCGACCTCGAACAAGCCGTCCGCGGCCACAGTCGCGCGTACCGTAGCGCCTCCTATCCCCAACATCCGGCTCTGTTGCGCGCCGCCGCGTCGCTGCGAAACGAGCTGAATCTTGCCGGAGCTCCGCGAGGCGTCGAAGACGCTGCCAACAGCAACGGTGCCGCCCGCCACCGGGCGGCCGTCCATGACCAGAACGCTACGGA
The DNA here is from genome assembly GCA_965205295.1 of Candidatus Multivorans sp. Classification (GTDB taxonomy): domain Bacteria; phylum Acidobacteriota; class Thermoanaerobaculia; order Multivoradales; family Multivoraceae; genus Multivorans. Next base: position 4,702,824 of record OZ242167.1, on the reverse strand, counting down.
TGGCCCGGGTCGAAAGCGCCACGTCGACCGTCTGTACGTCGGCCGGCCCCTCTTCGATCCCGATCTCCTGCGACACGCGGAGGCGGCCCGATCCGTCGACGACTTCCAGCCTGTACACGCCCGGAACCGCCAGGAACTCGGCGTGTCCTGTTGAGTCCTCATCGCCTCGTTGCCCCGCCTCGGCCTCTGCCGGCGACCGCAACGCCGTCTCGACGATCGGGATCTCGATCTCCCGGAACCGGTCCAGCAGGCGAACCGTGCCAGTGCCAGTGCCGATGCCGGTGACCCGCACCGCGACGGGCCGGCCGGGATCCAGCCAGGACTCGCCCTGGTCGGCCAGGTCGTTCGCACCCAGAACGACGAGCCGATCCGTGACCGGCGCCCCCAGGCATTGCAGCCGCAGGTGGTAGCGGCCCGCCCCGAGGCCGCCGAGCAGGTACCGGCCGTCGGCATCGGACACCGTCAGGTGGCGTTGTCGCAACATCAGAGCCGCAACGGCGCCCGCGCCCGGCGGAAGGAGTTCGACCACGCAGCCCGCGGCGGGTTCCGCCCCCACCGCGTCGAAGAGTCGCCCCTGCACCACCGCCCCGGGTTCGAGAGCGATCAGACCGAGCTCGATCTCGCCGCCCGGTACCGGAGCGACGCGGATAAGCGGAGACTCGTGGTAGTTCTCGGCCCGGAACGAAAGGTCCACGGCGGTCTCGTTCGCGAAGGAGGCGCTGATCGGCACCGACACCGGCCCTTCGGCGTCCTCGACATCGTGCGAGGAGCCGCCCATGCGGCCGACCGCATTCGTCCTCATCGTGAAGTTGCGGATCGGTTCGCCGGCGGCGCCCACGAGTTCGACCCGCACTTCTCCTGCCGAGGCCGGCGTCGCTTCCGTGACGTCGGCCGACTGCTCCCCGGCCACGAGTTCGAAGACGATCCGGGAAGCCCTCCGCCCCGCCTCGATGGTGCGGGCGTCCGTCTCGAAACCGGGCGCCTCGGCCGTCGCCTGGAGGATCTCGGGAGGCAAACCCGCAAGCTCGAACGCGCCCCGTTCGCTGCTTTCCGTGCAGCGCCGCAAGGTTCCGAACCAATCGGGAAGAACCGCGTCGCGCCATGACGCGCAGACGCTCGCTCCGGTCACCGTGCCGCCGGCAGCGGCTTCCCGTACCACGCCCTTGGCCGTCCGCCCCGGCTGCAACCGAATCACCTCCGGCGGCGGCTGGCTCGGGTACGCGCCCACGAACGGCAGGTGGGTCGGATGGTCGACGACCACCGTCAGCCCGTGCAGCCGCGGCACGGCGTCCTCGACGACTCCGTCTTGCGTCGTCCCGCTGCGCACCAGCAACGCGTCGACCGGCGAGAGGCCGGCCCGGCTCGGCTGGAGCACCGTGACCGAGGCGTCGGCGACCGGCTGGCCGTCCGCTCCGAGGACGACGAGCTGGCCCGGAGTGGGCGTTGGCGCCTGCTGCGCCGTCGCGGGCACGCCAAACGGATGGAGGATGGCAAGGCCGGCAAGAACACAACTCAATCGCATGATGAAACCTCCCCAGCGCGAATGGCAGCCGAACTCAGCAAAAGAAGCTGGATCGGCGGGCGGAACATGTCCTTCAAGCCGCTCGTCGACTCCTCGAGCACCCAGTAGCTGCTGCCCGGCAGCAGGCTCACGTGGGCGGCCGTCGTCGGCAAGCGAACCTTGCTCACTATCTCGTCATTCTGTGGATCCAAACGGTAGAGATCCCAAACCGGCTCGTCTCCGGTCATATTCCGCACGAGTATGTAGAGGCTGTCGTGGTCGGCGTAGAGGCCTGCGGGGTAGCTGCTGGCCTCCAACGCCGAATAGAAGGCGGGCACTCCCTCGTAGCCACCACCGACCGGCAGTGTCGGAAGGGGCGCAGGTAACTCCGGAAAGCTCGCCAATCGCCGCTCCTCAGGAGCAAACTGCTGAACAAAGGGAGCCTCACCAAAGCGCAGAGCAAACACGGAGGGAGCGCTGCCGTGCGTCGCTGCGAGTCGGCGTATGGGAGTGTGCCAGTACATCTCCGCGCTCGCTGGCGCCAACCACGTGGCCTGCTCCCGCACCGCACCCGCCGCCTGGTCCGAGCGGCGGTCCGGGCCGAACTCGGCGTACAGCGGCTGCAGTGTGACGCGCGAGTCGCTGAGCCGGCCTGCCCTCAGATACAGGCGGTCGCCCAATGTGGCGACCTCATCGAGCCCGTCGATTTCCTCGCCACGCCAGACGCCGTCCACCTGCACTACGTCGCTCTTCCAAAGCACGCGGACCGGCTGCAGTTCCGAGTCGAGTTCGAGAAGGAAGTCCTCCCGTGCCGACAAGTCAACAAGTACGAAGCCGTCTCCCCAACGCTCGATGTCCGAGGGCGACAGGAAGTTCAGCTCCGGATCCACGCTCTCCCAGCCATTGACGATCCGTACAAGGCCCTCGGACGTGCTGTAGACCAGCAGGCGAGACTGGTGGTAGTCCGCCAACACGAAGCGCTCGTCGTCCATCCAGGCGCCCCGGATGCGGCCGAGCATTGGAAACTCGGTGACCTCCAAGGGGCGGCAGACCGGCTCGGGGTTGCCGCCAACCAGGGAGCAGCCACTGAGGAGCAGCGTGCTGAGTAGGGCCGCAAGGAGCAGTAGGCGGGAAGACACCGTCGGTGCAGTCTAGCCAGCCTGCGGTTCGGGCTCGCCGCTTCGCGGCATCGCGCTTGATGCCGGCCAGAAGGCCGGCGCACCCAGTGGCCGCTTCGCGCCGGATGCGGGCAGGATGCCCGCGTTCCCAGGGCGCCGTATCTGCGCGTTGCCATCGGGCCTACTCCAACGCCACCAGCGCGGGGTCCTGCCGGCCGTTGCCGACGGTGAAGGCCACATACTGCCGACCTTCGTGAAGGTAGGTCATCGGCGTGCCGTGCGGGGTCGGCTCGACGCGGTGCTCCCAGAGCTTCGCGCCGTCGCGTTTGTCGTAGGCGCGGATGAACCCGGCGTCGCCCATGAAGGTCATCCGGCTGGTGTCGTAGTCGGCCTGGATGATGAAGATCAGGTCCTTGGTCAGCACCAGGCCGCCGTTCGAGAGCACGCCGTGGGAGGGGCTGCCGAGGTCGGGCAAGTCGAGGTGGGCGATCGCCGGGTGGTCCTTCGGACCTGGGCCGTGGGCGACCTGCCACAGGTGCTCGCCGGTGTTCAGGTCGATCGCGGTGATCCGGCTGTAGGGCGGCTTGACCAGGGGCAGGCCCTGAGGTCCGGCCATGAACGAGACGGCGCTGACGTAGCGGAACTCGGAGCGGGCCGGGTCCGCTGCCTGCACCGCATAGCTGAGCACCTGGGTCATCGACGGCACGTAGAGCACGCCGGCCTCGGGATCGACGGCGGCGCCCCGCCAGTTCGCGCCGCCGGCTGCGGACGGCAGCGTCAGCACGCCCAGTTTGCCGCCCTCCTCAACCTCGATCGGCGGCGTGTAGATCGGGCCCATCACGTAGTCCTTCACGATCTCGAGCGCCTTGGCGCGCAGCTCCGGCGTGAAGTCGATCAGGTCGTCCTCCGTCAGGCCGAGCCGCTCGAAGGGAGGCGGCTTGGTCGGAAACGGCTGGGTCGGTGAACTCCACTCGCCCGGGACCGTGGTCTGCGGCACCGGGCGGTCGTCGATCGGCCACACCGGCTCGCCAGTCAACCGGTCGAACACGTAGGTGATGCCCTGCTTGCTGACCTGGGCGACAGCCTTGATCTCGCGGCCACCGACGTTGATGTCGACGAGGTTCGGAGCCGAAGCGAAGTCGTAGTCCCAGAGGCCGTGGTGGACCGCCTGGAAGTGCCACTTCCGTTCGCCGCTCCGTGCATCCAGCGCCACCAGGCTCTCGGCGAACAGATTGTCGCCGGGCCGGTGGCCCCCATACCAGTCGTTCGTCGGCGTCGAAACCGGCAGGTAGACGATGCCGAGCTCTTCGTCGCAGCTCATCATCGTCCACACGTTCGTGTTGCCGGAGTGCTCCCAGGAGCCGTCCTCCCAGGTCTCGTTGCCGAGCTCGCCCGGCTGCGGGATCGTGTGGAAGATCCAGCGCATCTCGCCGGTGCGGACGTCGTAACCGCGCACGTGACCGGGCGGCATCTTCGGTCCGCGCGGACCGTCCGAGATGATCGAACCGAGCACGATCACATCGGCGCAGACGATCGGCGGCGCCGAGTGGGTGTACTGGCGCTCGTTGATCTCGCGGCCCAGGCCGAGCGCCGTGTTGACCATGCCGTCGTCGCCGAACGCCGGGTCCGGTTCACCGGTTATCAGGTCGAGCGAGATGAGTCGGCGGTGGTGCGCGGCGTAGATCAACCGCTCCACGGGCTCGCCGCCCCGTTCCCCGCTCCAGTACTCGAGCCCCCGGTGCTGAAAGCCCGCGTTGGCCGGGCGCCCGGCGTCGTAGCTTCTCGGGTCATAGATCCAGAGCGTCTCGCCGGTTGCCGGGTCGATCGCCGCGACCTGGCTGAGCGAGGTCGTGATGTAGAGCGTGCCGTCGATGTAGAGCGGCGTGCTCTTGTACATGCCGCCGCGGTGCTCCGTGTCGGCCTCCGTCTCCACCGATGTCCAGCGCCAAACCTCGCGTAGTCGGTCGACGTTCGACGGGTTGATCTGGTCGAGCGGCGAGTACTTCGTCGACGCGCGGTCGGCGGCGTAGTGGCGCCACTCGCCCACCGCGGCCTGATCGCCCGCGCCGGCGTCGGGCGCCCTGCTACAGCCGGCAATCAATGGCAGGAGGAAAACGGCCGCCGCGGTCGCGCGAGAGCCAGGCAATGCACGGGCGTTGTTCGCGATCATCCGACGAGTCTACGCATCCAGGCCGGCTCCGAAGTCAGGCGAACTCGGCTACCGACAACACCAGCCGCACCAGGTCCGCCTGCCCCGAAATGCCCTGCTTCGCGCATATCTGGCGCAGGTGCAAATTGACCTGGGCTTGCTCACACCCCATCGCCTCGGCGATTTCAGGCACCGTTCTGCCTCCCGCCAACCACGCCGCCACGCGGCCCTCGGTCGGCGTAAGACGCAGGGCTGAGGCCAGCACTTGCGGATCGACACAAAGCCGGCGCCCCCATTCCTCAACCAGCACAAGCGCGGCGACGCGCCGGGCGCCGAAGTCGATTTCAGGGACTACCGCAGGTTCGACGTGAATCGCGAACCGGGGAGCGCGAAATGATCCACGGAGCGTAACCGAGCCACTGACCGGTACCGAGCCAGACGCCGGCAGCGCGTTGGCGAGCAGCCGGTCAAAACGCGCGCGGTCCGCGTGCTGGCGGGCCCGCAAAGGGCCGCCCCTGTCCGTCAATACCTCGCCGCGCCGCAGGATTTCGCGAGCCCGGTCGTTCGCCGCCATGATCCGCCCCCGCTGGTCCAGGTGGAGGACGCCATATCGGGCGCTGTCAAGCAGGTCGGTCAAGGTCGCGTTCCTTGCCCCGGCCGCAGCCAGCGCCTGACGGACAACGACGAACTGCCGGACATGCGGCATGAGCCGTCTAACCATCGCGAGTTGAGCGAACCGCCAGCCGCCAGTCGCTATTGGGTCGCCAGTGCACCACGTGATGTGTGAGCAACCCTCCGGCCCCTCCAGTCGCACAACCAAGCCCTCCTGTGCTTTGGCCCGATACATGTGCTCGTTGAAAGCGGGCGAGGTCTGCAACTCCTCTTCGGTGTAGAGATCGGCGCAACGCACCAGCGAGTCGAAACGAAGTTGCCGGAAACGCGACACCTTCTCGTCCGTTGGGTGGTACATCTCAAGATACTCGCGCTCCAATCCCTCGCAGCGTTGCCCGCGGTAGTAGAACCCGACAAAACGTGGCCGCACGTCGTCTGCGGGGCCTTCGCCCACCATCAGGCCATTGCCCACCAGTCCGCAGGCCTCGTCAATCAGCGCAGAGGTTGCCGGCCAATGGACATCGTCCAGCATGGCCGCATGCAAGGACTCAAGGATGCCTTCGAACGCGTCTTGTTCGCTCATCGGGTACGAAGTGTGCCTGCTTGGCGGGGCTGGTTCCGCCAGCAATCGGCTCCGCCGAATCGCTGACGACTCAAAGCTAACACGGCAGAACGACCGGAGGCCGGCGCTTCGCGCCGGATGTGGGCAGGATGCCCGCGTTCCCAGGTCAGATCGTTCTACCGCGCAAGCTCCTAGCACGGCCGTGGTCAGGACAACGGTCCCGCCCAACGCCGCACAGCTTCAGGGAGGTCTCCGCCCGTCCTGTACTCTTGGCGACCCTCAAGACAGGGCCCAATCCGCCGGCCCCTGCCTGGGCTGCGACCACCGACCGACGACAGACGCGACAGGAGAAGAGCAATGGCATGGGACTTCGAAACAGACCCTGAATTCCAGGACAAACTGGACTGGATCGACGAGTTCGTCCGGGATGAGATCGAGCCGCTCCGCTTCGTCCTCGACAGCCCCTACGATCTCTCCTGCCCAAAGCGTCAGAAGCTGATCCCGCCGCTCCAGGAGGAGGTCAAGAAGCGCAAGCTGTGGGCCTGCCACCTGGGGCCGGATCTCGGCGGCCAGGGCTACGGTCAGGTCAAGCTGGCGCTGATGAACGAGATCCTGGGACGGTCACCCCACGCGCCGATCGTCTTCGGCTGTCAGGCGCCGGACTCCGGCAACGCCGAGATCCTCGCCCACTACGGCACTCACGAGCAGAAGGCGCGCTTCCTGCAGCCCCTGCTCGACAACCAGATCGTTTCCGCCTACTCGATGACCGAACCGCACGGCGGCTCCGATCCGAAGGTGTTCAAGACCCAGGCAGTCCTCGACGGCGACGAGTGGGTGATCAACGGCGAGAAGTGGTTCTCCTCGAACGCCCGCTACGCCTCCTTCCTGATCGTCATGGTGGTGACCGACCCGCAGGCCCCGCCCTACAACCGGATGTCCATGTTCCTCGTGCCGAAGGACACGCCCGGCGTCAAGATCGTCCGCAACGTCGGCGTCGGCACGGGAACCGAGGAGGGATCGCACGGCTACGTCCGCTACACGAACGTTCGCGTCCCGAAGGACCACCTGCTCGGGCATCGCGGCCAGGGCTTCGTGGTCGCGCAGACACGGCTCGGCGGCGGCCGTATCCACCACGCGATGCGCACCATCGCCAAGGTGCGCACCGCCTTCGATCAGATGTGCGAGCGCGCGCTCTCGCGCGAGACCCAGGGCGAGCTGCTGGCGCAGAAGCAACTGATCCAGGAAAAGATCGCCGACTCCTGGACCCAGATCGAGCAGTTCCGGCTGTTCGTGCTCCAGACCGCCTGGAAGATCGACAAGTACAAGGACTACCGGATGGTCCGCAAGGACATCTCGGCGGTCAAGACGGTGATGCCGAAGGTCTACCTCGATGTCTTCTCACGGGCGCTGATGATCCACGGCTCGCTTGGCGTCTCGAACGAGATGCCCTTCTCGGCGGGCGTCATCGACTCGTTCCACATGGCCCTGGCCGACGGCCCGACCGAGGTCCACAAGGTCACCGTGGCGCGCCAACTGCTGCGCGAGTACGCCGGCACGAACGACCTCTTCCCCACCACCCACCTGCCGAAGCTGCGGCAGGCCGCGTACGAGAAGTACGCCGGCGTGCTGGAGCAGGAGGTGGCGGCGCTGTAGCGCCGCGTCAGGCGTGCGCGGCGCTCGTGGCCCGCACGCCAAGCCCGGCGACGAGCGCGAACAGGAGCGCGAAGATCAGGTTCGCGATGCCGCTGGATTCGCCCATCAGGCCCGTCACGGCGAGCACCAGCAGCGCCACCGCGGTCAGTATCGAGAAGATGTTGCCCATCTTCTGGGCATCGTCCTCGCTGCCGCCCATGCAGCCGATGCGGACCAGGAAGAAGGTCAGCACAGCGAAGAAGGCAAGCAGGTTCCACCAGGAGCCCGACGCGGCATCGACCATGGCCTGACTGGCCCACCAACCGGCGCCGAGAAGGTAAGCGATCGCAAACAGGAAGTTCTTCAACATGGCGACCGGGAATCTAGCCGACTGCCAAGGGATCGGCAACCCCGCAGAGTACGGTCACCGTCAGACGAAGTCCGACAGGGACAGCACCAAACGCACCAACTCCGCCTGCCGCGAGATGCCCAGCTTCTGGTAGATCTGGCGCAGGTGCCAGTAGACGGAACTCTCCTTGCGCCCCGTCGCCTCGGCGATTTCCCGCACCGTCGTGCCCTCGGCGATCCATACGGCCACCTGGGTCTCCGCCCGCGTCAGGCCCAGGGCCGAAGCCACTACGGACGAGTCGATGTGAAACTTCCGGCCCGACTCGCGAAACAGGACCAGGGCCGAGACGCCCCAAGCGCCAAAGGCGCTCTCGCCGGAAACCGCGGGCTTGACGTGCATTATGATGCGCGGTGACGTTGGCGGGCCGTGCAGAACCATCGCTCCCGCCTCGGCCGCCCCGCCGTGCTGCCCGAGGGCGCCCGCCAGCAAGCGAGCGAGCCGAGTGTTGTTCGCTGGCAGGGTAGCGTGTAGGAAACCTCCGTGATCCGTCAACCCGGCGCCGCGTCGCAGGACCGAACTAGCCCGATCGTTCGCGGCCACGATCCGGCCGTACTGGTTGAGGTGGATGACGCCGACCCGGGCATTGTCGAGCAGACCGGTCAGGGAGGTGCCCAGCGCCCCGGCGTCGGCCAGGAGGCGCCGAACGGCGACAAGCTGGCCAACTTGCGGAAGAAGGCGCCCCATCATTGCCAACTGGTCCGACCCCCAACCGCCGGACACGATCGGGTCGCCGAACGCCCATGCGATGTGCGAGTAGCCCACCGGTCCGCGAAGGCGAACACTGACGCCTTGCTGGGCGCCGATTCTCGGCAGGAACTCGTTGTAGGCCGGCGAAGTCTTCCGCTCCTCCTCGGTGTACGTATCGGCGACGGGAATCAACCGGCCGTAGTCCATTTCCTCGCAACGGGCCATCCGCTCATCTGTCCGGTAGTAGTGCGCCAAGTAGTCGCGCTCCAGTTCTTCCAGGCGGTCGCCCCGGACCTGCATGCTGAAGGAAACCAGCCGCAAGCCCTCCTCAGTTTCTTCGGCGACCATTACCCCGCTGCCGACGGCTCCGCAGGCCTCCTCGACTAGGGCGGTCGCCAGCGACCATTGCGCCTCGTCGAGCATGGCGGCGTTCAGCACCTCAAGGATGCGTTCAAATGCGTCCGATTCGCTCATCAGTATCGTTCTGGCCAACACCCCGAACTCAACCGCGATCCCGGCACTTGGCCGCCGAGAACAAAGATGTTCTCAGGATTTTGCGGGGCTGTCGCCCCTAGAATTCAGGGGTTTACTGAAGAATTCAGGGGTTTACTGAGGGTTGACGATCAGAGGCCCGGTGAGAGAGGCTGAGCCCCATCGTCGCCCGCGTCCGATGGCCGCTGTCGGCCCGTGCTACTCTCAGGCCCTCTGCGGCGTCACCCAAACGGTCGCCGCCCGATCACCTGACGGAGGAACCCGACATGCTCCTCGACCTCCCCAAGACTCGCCCGCTTCTCACTGTGCCGACCGCCGTGCTGCTCGTCCTGTTCGCCGCGTGCGCCGCGGACGACTCCGCAGACTCCGAGACGCACGACAACCACGATCACGAGGCGGAGACCACCGAAGCCGGCGACGACGGCGCGCCGCGGGTGTACTTCGACGGCTTGGAGAACCACGACACGATCCCCAGCCTGGTGCCCCTCAAGTTCGCGGCCGAGAACTTCATGATCGAGCCCGTCGGCGACGGCGCGATCAACGAGGGCGCCGGCCACTACCACATCGCGATCGACGGCGAGTGCCTGGAGCCCGGCATCGTGATCCCGACTGCTGCCCCGTGGATTCACTTCGGCGACGGCTCGGACTCGATCGAACTCGAACTCGATCCCGGCGAGCACTACCTCTGCCTGCAGATCGGCGACGGCGAGCACCGCACGCTCGACGAGGCGGGCCTGTCGCAGTACATCATGGTGCACGTCGAGGACGAGGCGGAAGAAGAGGCGTAGCCCCTCTACTCGAAGAAGAACGGGCTCGTCCAGGCGGCGCCGCCATCTTCCTGGACAACGCGCAGATAGAGGTAGCCTCCGGGACGGAACTCGGGCAGCCCGACGGTCAGGCTGCACTCGCGCTCCCCTTCCGGGCACAACGCTTCGCCCGCCACAGCGCCGGCGCCTGCCGCGCTTTGGCGGCTGATCACTTCGATGCGGGCGATCTCCGCCGGCGCCACCGCTCGCGCGACCAGGGACCGCTCCGGCACGCCGGCGATCGGCCCCACCTCGCCCGCGGCGGCCGCGGCGGCCGGGATGTCGGCGCCGATCGGCCAGCCGGCGTAGCTCGCCCGCACCACGATCCGGGGTCCGTTCGTGGCGTAGGTGCGGCGAGCCCGCAGCGCCTCGTAGATCCCCGCCCGCGTCGCGTCGTCGCTCAGGATCGCCGCGAGTCCGCCGCTGGGCGACGCGAGATGCGCGAGACCGGGATGGCCGTCGTGGCCGTCGCTCGAGCCGACAAATCCCAACCGGTAGCCATGGTCGAGCACGTCGCGCACATGGTTGCCCTCGAGGGCGCCGCGGATCACGACACCGGGTGAATCCGCCGACTCGCTCGACCCGTGGACCGAGACGATCTCGGTGACGGGCTCCAACCCGGTCGGCGGCGACCGCGACCAGTCCGTGGCAATGGGGTCGCCGGCCGAATGGTGGGCGAAGGTGAGCGCGCGGACGCGCGCACCGTCGAGGCCGCGCCAGAGTTCGCCAGCCTCGTCGAAGTTCTCGTCGAACGAACTCAGAAGCAGCCCGGCCACCGCGTCGGTGGTCGGCTCGAAGAACACGACGTGCCGGTGGCCCTCGACCCAGTTCGTCCACTCGTAGCCGGCGAACGCGACGAACCGGCCGGGGTCGTGCCGCCGATCGACCGCGTCCAGCGTGCGCCGCCAGATCGCCGGCTCGCGGTCCATGAAGCGCATGCCCCAGTGGTCGTGATCGGTCACCGCCGCCGCGTCCAGGGCCGCGATCTCGCGGGCGTAGCGGAGCAGATCGTCGGGCGTCGCCGAGCCATCGGAGAGGCCGGAGTGGTTCTGCAGATCGGCCCAAAGAACGCGCCGGCCGGCCGGTGAGACGAGGAGCGGGTTGCTCTCGGCTTCAAAGCCGGAAGCCGGCGAGCCACCGTCCGCTCTCCCCTCCACCCGCACGACGGCGCCGAGCTCGGCGGAGAGCCGGAGCGGGACGACGAGGCGACCGCGGTCCTCCTCTGTCAACGCCAGGGAGACGACCCGTTCGGAAGCGCCGTCCCCGGCCGCTTCGCCGAGTTCGTCGTCGACGCCGACGCCCGCAGGCAGCCTCAGTTCGAGCCTGCCGCGAAACTCGGGCCAGCCGTTGCCGGCCGCATCGACCAGGGCCGCGACCAGGTCAACCGACTCCCCCGGCCGCGCCGTCGAAGGCACGTGCAGGAGCAGCCGGGCCGGAGGTCCAGGCAGCACGTCAACAGAGGGTGAATCGGCGATGAGTCCCCGCACGCCGTCGCCGTCGCCGTCGACGGCCACCCAGAACCGCGATTCGCGCTCGGCGTACCTGTCCGCCAGCGCCCCCGCCGGTCCGGCGCCGTAAGTGATCTCGATGCGCTCCCCTTCGTCCAACGCCCGGCCGCCGACGTGAACCGCCAGCAACTGCTGATCGAGCGTCTCGGCCGAAAGATCGACACCCTCGGCGTCCGTAGCGATCGCCGTGTAGCCCAAGGCCGCTTCGCGCCCGGTCTGGGGCGTACTCCAACCCCAGAAGGGAGACACCTGGAGATAGACGGCGCCGCCCGCGGCCACTCCAAGCGGTCCCGCCCGGTAGACGATTCGCCAACTACCGGGCCGGCCCGCGATTGCGGGTCCGGAGAGAGCCTCGACGATGGCGCCGCCGCCGCCGTCCGCCGGCGCGCGCGGCCTCAGGAGGTCGGCGCGCAGCTCGTCCGTGATGTCGGTTCGCGGCGAACGGTCCGGCCAGTCCGTGTTCGCCGCGTCGTCCTCCGGCGCCCGAGAGCACGCCGCGACGACGACGACCAGCGCCACCGCAACGCGGAAGCACCGCTCGAGGCGATCGGCCTCACGCACCGACCACCGCCCGGCCCGTCAAGTCACCCCGAATGCTGACGGTAGTCGTCCCTCGCCGGCATGAAGACATCGAGGCATGTTCATCGGTTCCTCCACCGGGTGCGGGCGAGACGCCCGCGTTCCATCCGTGCGCCCGCAGACGGACGCACGAACTGGTTCACGTGTGGCGCGGATCGCGCCACACGGGTTCCCAGGGATCCTCTCACGACGAATCAAACGGCTGTAATCTGGCGCCGCCCAATGTCCTACAAGATCGCCTTCATCGGCACCCACGGCGTCGGCAAGACGACCCTCGCATACGGTCTCGCCGCCCGCCTCAAGCGCCGCGACATCAACCTCGACGTCGTGGTCGAGGTGGCGCGGCGGTGCCCGTTGCCACTGAACGAGGGCACGACCCTGGAGGCCCAGTCGTGGATTCTCCACTCCCAGATCGCGCACGAACTCGTGGCGGAAGCACGTGCCCCGGTCGTCATCTGCGACCGCAGCGTCCTCGACAACTATGTCTACCTGCTGTTCGCCCGCGGCCGCCAGCCGGCCCTCGAACCGGTGGTCGAGTCCTGGTGTGCGACCTACGACCTGAAGGTCCACGTACCCATTCTGGGTGGCAGCGAGGCACAGCCCGACGGGGTCCGCGCTACGGACCCGGCCTTCCGCCAGCAGATCGACGACCGGCTCAGGAACGAACTGGACGATCGCTGCATCGAGGTTCTGGCGCTCGATCCGGAGCAGCGCGACGGCTGGCTCGACGCGGTCGAGGAGGCGGTGTCGAACCAGCTTCGCCGCCCCCAACTCGATCTCCTCTGAGCCTTGCTGCCGCGCGTATACTCACCGCCCGAATACCGTCCAGCCTGCAAACCGATACGCACCGCGAACGGGACCTCGGCGCCTAAGCAGCCCGCGGGTCGACGAGCCTGAGAGGAGTCGCCATGTCCAATCCCTTCCTTCGCACCGAACTCTGCGACATGCTGGGAATCGAGTACCCAGTGATCTCCGCCGGCATGGGGCCGGTCGCCGGCGGCGCCGAACCGGTCGCCACGGCCGACCTGGTAGCGGCGGTGTCCGAGGCGGGCGGTCTGGGAGTGATCGGCGGCGTCGCCTACAGTCCCGACGACCTGCGCGCCGAGATCAACAAGGTGCGCGCGAAGACGGACAAGCCGTTCGGAGTCGACCTGCTGCTCGCCTCCAACTTCCTCGAGAAGGCGGGAAGCGGCCCGACCTCCGCGACAGTTCCCACCCGCGACCTCGTGCCGGCCGAAACCCGCGATGCTCTCAGGCGGATGGCCGAGAACCTCGGCATCGAGTGGATCGACGCGCCACCGGAACCGCCGGCGAGGAGTTGGGTGCCCGAGGGCCAGAGCTACGCCGGAGCGCAGATCGAAGTTCTGCTGGAAGAGAAGGTGCCTGTGTTCGCCTCCGGCCTCGGTTCGCCCGCGCCCTTCTCCAGGGCGCTCAAGGACGCTGGCATCAAGATCATCTCCCTGGTCGGCAATGCCCGCGCCGCCAGCCGCGTCGCCGACGGCGGCGCCGACATCGTCGTCGCCCAGGGCACCGAGGCCGGCGGTCACACCGGCAAGATCGGCACCCTGGCGCTGCTGCCCCAGGTCATGGACGCGGTGGCGCCGCTGCCCGTCGTCGCAGCGGGCGGCGTCGCCGACGGCCGCGGACTGGCGGCAGTCATCGCCGCCGGCGCCATCGGCGCCTGGTGCGGCACGGTCTTCCTGGTCTCCGACGAGGCGAACCAGCCCGCGCTGCAGAAGCAGCGCATCCTCGGCGCGGCCACCGAAGACACGGTGGTGACCAGGCTCTACAGCGGCAAGACGATGCGCAACATCACGAACCCGCTGATCGAGTCCTGGGAGGCGAGCGGAATCCGCGCCCTGCCGATGGGGCTGCAGGGTGTCCTCACCCGCGACCTGCTGCACTCCATCCGCACCGCCGGCCGGGACGACTTGCTGATGAACGCGGCCGGCCAGACCTCCGGCATGCTGACCAAGGCGCGTCCGGCGCGGGCGATCCTCCACGAGATGGTCGCGGACGCCTCGCACCTCCTGGGAGCGCGACTCTCGGAACGGGTTCAGGTCCGGCTCGCCGTCTAGCAGCCCGCCGCGGGGAGTCGTTCATCACTCCGATCGAGGCAGTCAGTACACCTCGCTGGCCTTCAGCAAGCGCTGCCAAGCGTAGACTGTCCACGAAACCGGGGAAACTCCACCGTGGTCGATCTGGGCCCAGAGATCAACAAAGAAGAGGCGAATGCCGGGGGCGTGGGCGCGCCTGTCGATGCCGATCGTATCCGTAGCGCCCGGACCACGGGAACTCGGGCGGCGCCCCCTTGCGCTCACCGCCCGTCGACGGCGCTAGCCGGCGCGTTGCTCCTGGCCGCCTCTGACAACGGCGCCGTGGCCGTTCCTGACCGGGAGACGTACGACACGCTCTCCAGCTCCTCAATTGTCAAGTTTGTGCTATTCGGTCTGGATACGGACCGACCGGGTGTCTATTTCATCAACACTGATACCCATTTTGCCCATCCTCTCTTCTTCCGAGCCCTGGGCATGGCACGTCAGGGGCACGTCGGGCGGGTCATCTACAGCCCCGACCTCGTTGCCCCCGACGGCAGTCAAGGGGCCTTTTACTACTGGTTGAGCAACTACTATCCCTTCAGCACCGCGTCGCGGATTTTCACAGTGCTGGCCGCCAGCCTGCCGCTGCTTGCGAACGATTTGGCTTTGCATATCAGGAACTTTGATCTCCAGTACATGCAGCCCAAGTTGCCGCTGTACCGGGACTCTCGCATCAACCTCGTGTTCGACAGCGACATCTACCCTGAAGACGACTTCCGGGCGTTGAACCCGGGAGTGAGCTTTGGGCGTTTGCGGTCGTTGGAGCCTGATGAGCGGCCTCATCCCCGCGACATCGTGGTGTATGAGGCGCTGCCGAACGAGTTATCGAAGGTGGCGGGGATCGTGTCGACAGTACCGCAGACGCCGTTGTCGCATGTGAATCTTCGGGCCAAGCAGGACCGGGTGCCCAACGCGTTCGTCCGCGACGCGCTCGACGATGCCGACATCTCTGGCCTGCTCGGCAGCTACGTGCGCTACGAGGTGACCAGCAGCCGCTTCGCGTTGCGGGCCGCAACGCCGGCGGAGGTGGACGCACACCACGCGCCGCTACGGCCGGCTGCGGTGCAGGTCCCGCAGCGGGATCTGTCGGTGACGGAGATCACGCCGCTGCGCGAGATCGGCTTCTCGGATTGGGACGCGTTCGGGGTCAAGGCCGCGAATGTGGCCGTGCTGAGAACGCTGGGCTTCCCGGAGGGCATCGTGCCTGACGGGTTCGCCATCCCGTTTTCTTTTTATGACACATTCATGCAAGAGACAGCACTCGGGCAGGAGACCGTCCTCGGCAAGAAGAGCGCCCCCGACGAGGAGAAGATCACGCTGGCCGCTGAGACGAAGCTGGCCGCGGCCGTCGCGGCAATGCTGGCCCACCCCGTCTTCCAGACGGACTTCGCCGTCCAGGAGGAGATGCTCGATGATTTGCGGGATGCCGTGAAGGACGCCACCAGCCCCCAGTTCATCATCGACGCGCTGACGGCCATGCACGCGACGTATCCGGCCGGGCAGTCGCTGCGGTATCGGTCGAGCACCAACAACGAAGACCTGCCGGGCTTCAACGGCGCCGGTCTCTACGACTCCTACACCCAGAAGCAGGAGGAGACCGAGAAGGACGGCATCGATCAATCGCTCAAGCAGGTGTTCGCCAGCTTGTGGAACTTCCGCGCCTTCTCCGAGCGCGAGTTCCACCGCATCGACCACACCGCCGCTGCCATGGGAGTGCTGGTGCGACGGGAAGGTCGGCGCGGGCGGCGTGGTGCACGAGGGGACGAATGACTCGGGTGTGTTCACGTTCTTCAGCCAGGAGAACTGGGAGGTGCTGATCAAGGTGCTGGACGGTTGCGCGCTGAACGGTCACGTGTGGGTGTACGGGGCGTCGACGACGGACCTGGGCTACACGATTCGGGTGACGGACACGGCGACGGGTGTCGTGACGGAGTACCGGAACGAGCCGGGCCTGCCGGCGCCCGCGATCACCGACGCGACGGCGTTCCGTGCGTGCGCCGGCTGAGGGGCGCGCGCAAGGTTCACGGCTGGTCATGCAGCGCGCCAGCCGGGTTCTCGGACGCCTGCCGCTGAGGGTGGCCGCGAGAAGGCTCGTCTACCAGCGTCGTGCGTCGGGCTCGATCGCCTCGAGGTCGAAGCAGTAGTACGCCGCGGAGTGCCGCCAGAACCGCTCCCGGTAGGGGTACGTCCTCAGCGACGCCTGATCGGTGGGCGCGTCGAGGCTGAACGACGCGCAGAGTTCGTACGCCTTCTCTCCCGTGGTCCGAAAGGCATAGGGCTCCCGGGTCTCTGGATCGACGATCGACACGATGTTGATGTCGCGTTCGCTGCTGAGCGCTTCCAGACTCCCAGGCAGGGAACCACTCCTTTCCCAGTAGATGTCGACGCCCCGGACGATGTCCCGCAGGTTGCCCACGCGCGCGACATCGAGTCCACGCTCGCGCGCCTTGCCAGGTGAACCAACGGCGACCAATCCCAGAACCACGGCGACGACGACCACCACCAAGGACGCTCCGGCGAAGATCGCAGGCAACCTGCGCGCCTGACCGCCTTCGGCCGCCTCGACGTCGTCCTGGCGCAGATCCCAGAAGTAGTAGCCGAAGACACTGCCCGCAATCGCCGCTACGACCCCCACCTTCAGGAGGAACCGCACGGCCAGCTCGCCGCCAAGGCCGAAAAAGACCAGGGCGATCAAGTCGCCGGCCAGAACGCCCGCAGCGAGGAACAGAGTCAGGTACGTCAGCCACTTCCTGATCCGCGACGAGCGCAGCTCCGGATCACCGCGCAGCACCCTACCCACAAGTCGCTGGACGAGCAGGAAGGCCGGGAAGGAGATGACGAGATACGCCAGCCCCCAGCGCAGCATCTCAGCCGAAGCTGCTGCCGGCGGTGTGAAGGCCACATCGGCGAAGGCCCGGTTGATCAGCACGAACATCACGTTGCCGAAGCTGATCGCCGCCGTGTACAGGGCGGCGAACAGCACCAGGTAGAGGAACGCCTCCCGCGCGCCCAGATATGGCCGCGGCCGCGGGATCGGCGCCACGAACTCGCGATCGACCCACGCGCTGAGCGCCTTGTCGATATCGCCCTGCCGCCACCCGGCATCGCCCAGTGCCGTCTTGATCTCGTCCCGGCCGGCGCCCCGTGACAGCGCGTCCCGCACAAACCGCGTCAGTTCGTCATTCACGATCAGTCCTCCGTTGTTGACGCCGTCAACATACACCCTCACCCGTCTCGATGTCAACGCTAGTATCCGGGCCCATGACTTCCCCAGCCATCCTCGACGCCCTCCGTTCCCTCGACACACCCACGGTCTGCAACGCCCTGGAGGCGGTGGCGCCCAAGCGGCGCGGTCACGGTTACACCGTGGACCCACTTGTGTGCGCCCGGCCGGACCTGCCGCCGATCGTCGGCTTCGCCCGCACGGCGCGCATCCGCGCCCAACACCCGGGCACGGCCGATCCCAAGCTGGCCCGCCGCACCTCGGTCGGCTACTACGAGTACCTGGCCGCCGGCGAAGGTCCCACGATCACGGTGATCCAGGACCTCGACGACAACGCCCGCGGCTATGGCGCCTTCTGGGGCGAGGTGAACTCGAACATCCACCGCGGCCTGGGCTGCCTCGGGGTGATCACGGACGGCAGCATCCGCGACCTCGACGACATCGCCGAGAACTTCCAGTTGCTCGCCGGCCGGGTCGGGCCCTCACACGCCTACGTCCATGTCGTGGACTACGGCGCTCCGGTGACCGTCGCCGGCATGGCCGTGCGCGACGGCGACCTGATCCACGCCGACCAGCACGGCGCCGTGGTCGTGCCGGCGGAGGTGGCCGATCAGGTCGAAGCGGCCGCCGACCTGATCGCCCGGCGCGAACGGGTGATCATCGACTCCGCCAGGCAGGACGACTTCGACATCGACAAGCTGAAAGCCGCCTGGGGCGAGGCGGCCGAGATTCACTGAGTCGCCGCCAGGTCAGCGCTTCCCCGCGACCCGGACCGGTCCGAACACGTCGTCGATCACGGGGGTTGACAACCGCCATCAACGCGTCTACCGTTACCCATCAGGTAACGGTGGGGCCGTGGAGATCGCGTTCGAGACGAAACGGCTCCAGAAAGCGTGCAACTCCGACGCCCTGCTCCAAAAGACCTACGGCAAGCAGCTCGCGAAGAAGATCAAAGTGCGCCTGGGTGTGCTGAGGCAGGCGCGAGATCTGAGTCTCGTGCCAACCGAACCCCCAATACGGCGGCACCAGCTAAAAGGCGACCGCGACGAAACCTACGCCGTCGACCTTGGACCTCGGCAACGCCTGGTCTTCGCCGCCAACCACGAAACGACGCCGCGGAACGACGACGGAGGAATCGCCACCCATCAAGTTACCGCGATCAAGATCATCGAGATCATCGACTACCACTGAACCGGAGGAGGGACATGGGCACCGGGACGAACACCTACCAGCCCGACTATGCGGTTCCGCCCGCTCATCTGCTGGAGGAGTACCTTCAAGCACGAGGCTTCTCCCAAGCCGAGTTCGCGCGCCGCTGCGGGCGTTCTCCAAAGCTGATCAGCGAGATCCTCGCCGCCAAGGCTCCCGTCGAACCGAAGACGGCACTTGAGTTTGAGAGCGTTTTGGGTTTGGATGCGAGCATCTGGCTCGGCATGGAAAGCGACTACCGGCTGCACCTGGCGCGCGAGGCGGAAGCCTCCGTCTGGGCAGCGGAGTCCGCTTGGGCGAAGGCCTTCCCAGTGGGCGAGCTGGTCAAGCGAGGATACCTCCGGAAGGCGGAGTCGCCCGCGGATACGGTCGCTGGTCTTCTGGCGTTCTTCAACGTCGCTTCGGTCCAAGCCTGGAACGCCAGGCACTTGCCAGAGCAGGCCGCCTACCGGCACTCGCCGAGCTTCGAGAGCAAGCCTGAGGCGCTAGCAACCTGGCTCCGGCTTGGGGAACTCGAAGCGGGGAAGCAGGACTGCGCCGATTACAGTCCCAAACTGTTCCGACAGACCCTCCTCAAGATCCGGCTCTCCACCGTTCAAGACCCCCAAGCAGCGCTGCTCGCAGCTCGAAGACTGTGCAACGGCGCAGGCGTAGCTCTGGCGCTGGTTGAGCCGCTGCCAGACACGGCACTTAGTGGCGCCACGTGGTGGCCATCGCCACAAAGGCCAGTAATCGAGTTGAGCCTTCGACACCGGACCGACGACCATCTCTGGTTCAGCTTCTTCCATGAAGCAGCCCACATCCTCCTGCATCCAAAGAGGCAGATCTTCGTCGAAGTCGACCCCGGCCGCTCAGACGACAGCCAGCCCGGCACCCGCGGTCCCCACGAAGGCCAGGAAGGAGAGGCGAACGAGTGGGCAGCGGACTTCCTGGTCCCACTGAGAACGTGGCACCACTTCGTTGCGGGCTTTCGCGGCAGCCGGGCCGAAGTGTGCCAGTTCGCTGAGAGCCAAGCGATCGCTCCCGGCATCGTTGTCGGCAGGCTTCAGCACGAAGGGCACCTCCCACACTCTCACCTGAACGGGCTCAAGGTCAGGGTGGCACCCTAGACTCCAAGTGGCCCGATCAACTCGTCGAAGGACTGAGAACACTGCTCAAGGGAGGCATAGCTCTACCCTCCCTCGACGACGCCTTCCAGATCGTGCGGGCCAAGCCCCACGGACACGTCGCCGCCGTCCTCGGCACAATCAGAAAACTCGGCCTCGAACGACTGCTCGACCGCAAACCCTCGCCGCAGCGGGCGCTCGTCGTCGCCATGATCGCCGCGCGCATCCTCCAACCGCGGTCCAAGCTCGCCACCGCCCGAGGACTCGCCAGCGAAACCGCCAACCACACCCTCTCCGAGGAACTCGGCGTCGAAGACTCCTCCGCCGACGACCTCTACGACGCCATGGACTGGCTGCTCTTGCGCCAGCCGAAGATCGAACGCGCTCTCGCCAAGCGGCATCTCGAAGACGGCTCGCTCGTCCTCTGCGACCTGACCTCGGTCTACCTCGAAGGCAGAGAGTGCACGCTGGCCAGACACGGCTACTCCAGGGACAAGAAGCGGGGCAAGCTACAGATCGTCCTCGCCCTGCTCTGCAACCGGGAGGGATGCCCGGTGGCCGTCGAGGTCTTCGAGGGAAACACCGCCGATCCCGGCGCGCTGAGCAGCCAAGTGCACAAGCTCCGCGACCGCTTCTCGCTGGATCGAGTCATCGTCGTCGGAGACCGCGGACTGATCACCAACGCCCGCATCGGGGAGGACCTCGCACCCGCCGGCCTGGCCTGGATCAGCGCCCTGCGCGCGCCTGCGATCCGCACCCTGGCCGAGCAGGGCCGCCTGCAACTGTCGCTCTTCGACCAGCGGGACATGGCCGAGATCAGCGCCCCGGATCTGTACCCCAAGGAACGCCTGATCGTGTGCCGGAACCCGCTTCTGGCCGCCGAGCGGCGCCGCAAGCGTCTGGACCTGCTCGACAGGACCGACGAACTCCTCGAAGCCGTCGAGAAGGCCACGAAGCGAAAGAACAGGCCGCTTCGCGGCAGCAAGAATATCGCTGTCAGAGCCGACCGCGCCCTGCGCAAGTACAAGGTCGGCAAGCACTACGACATCGAGGTCGCGGACGACGGCTTCAACTGGCGCCGCAACGAAGAGCGCATCGACAAGGAAGCCGCCCTCGACGGCCTCTACGTCATCCGAACCAACGTCCCGGAGGCCGACCTGCCCGCCGACGAGGCCGTCCGCTCCTACAAGAGCCTCAGCCGCGTCGAACGAGCCTTCCGCTGCCTCAAGAGCGTCGACCTCAAGGTGCGCCCCGTGCATCACCGGCTCGCCGGCCGCGTGCGCGCCCATGTCCTCCTCTGCGTCCTCGCCTACTACGTCGAGTGGCACATGCGAAGACGCCTCGCGCCCATCCTCTTCGACGACCACCGCAAGACCGACGACCGCGCGTCGCCCGTCCAGCCGGCGCGGAAATCGACCGCCGCAAGGACCAAGGCCAACTCCGGCCGCACCCCCGACGGATTCCCCGTGCACAGCTTCCACACCCTCATCGACGACCTCGCCACGCTGACCAGAAACCGCGTCGTACCGGACACACCCGAATCCACGACAAGCCCCGTACCTACAAGGGATTTCCCATCTTGCTGCTCAGAACTTCGGACTAGAAATAGCTCGCGACGCCGCGCTATGAGCGCGCCCACGGGTCAAGCCACGGCTGGCCTGTCAGGGCTCCACGTCGGCACAAACGAGTCCCCCGGGCGCGAAGGAACTTGCACTCAGCCAGGATCCGTTCTCCATGTGAGCTTCCTGTACGCACGGACGTCACTCTTGCCGAACGTGGCGGGCTTCTCGCCTTCGAACTCAATTTTCAGATCTTTCGCAATGGGATCCGCAACGGATAGGTCGCCGACGAAGTTCCTGAGCCGTCGATAGAACCAGACCTGTTCAGCATGAACCAGGCGGTCCATTCCTGCGTCCGAACAAGAGACTTGAGGGCATTCGGCTTCGCGGGAGAAGCCCGCATCCTGGGCGAGCCCGGCTACATCGCCGTATATTTTCGGATAGTGGCGGCCTCTGCCTCCGACGAGCAACAACACCGAGCTCGGATGGGCGTCGGAAAGGATGTCCACCAAGTTCTGCCAGAAGCGCTTTACTGTGGACATCTCCGTCAGGACGTTACTGAAGGTAAGGAGTCGATAGCGGTGGAGAACGTTGGCCATTGCGTTCGCCTCGTCGGCGGTATGGCACTGCTCCGACTCCCACTCGCCCCTGTCTTCGTCGTAGAAGTCGTCATAGGCCTCGCGTAACCGCGCGTTCAACTCTGCGCGCTCGCGGGCCGGGTCGATCGACCTAAAGTCCAAAGTGTGCCTGCACATGTCCAAGACAGATTTCTGGGCACCGTTGGCATACAGGCGCTCGGCAAGGTGGTGCCGGAAGCGGTTCATCCTGGCGGCGGACTCCACGCAGTTGATTCGAGCCGGCTGTCGCCAGCTCTGACTTCCTGGGCCCTCGCTGTACCTGACCATTGCGGCGAAGAAGTCATGGACTGCGAAAGCGGACGGTCCGGGGCCCGTGCCGACGTCAAGCACTCCCACGCCTTCGCTGCCCATCGGCAGGATGGAGTATTCAACGAGCCGCTGCAAAGCGAGCCAGGTCCGGACATAGCGATCGAGAAGATGAATCCAAGCATAAGCGCGTGCGGCACCCGGCATTCCGTAGGTCGCCGCTTTGTTGCACTGTCCGATCACAGCCGGAACTGCGGCCCAAACCTCGTGTACGTCCTCTTCGGTACGAACCCAATCCTCAAGAAGCGAGTGCAAGGCTCCTGCCAAGCCACTGAATCCCGCTCTAAGCGCCTGGTCCTTCTCGAGCCACTGGAGGAAATCGCATCCCTCCCGGCACTGTAAACCGGTCCAACCCCTCATGCCGGTCATTGAAACCTACGTACGCGGCGAGTGCAGCGTTCCGGAACCTTCAAGTGCTCCTACTCACCCCATCACGGGGTCGATCGGCGTGATGATGCCGAGCGCGTCCTCGATCGCCTGGCCGGCCTTCAGGCACAGGTCCTCGCGGAAGCGGCCGCCGACCACCTCCACGACCTGGGGCAAGGCCCCCGCGACGCCGGTGGGGACGCAAACGGCCGGCAGACCGAGCAGGTTCATCACCACCTCGAACCGCATCTGGTCCAGCACGTCGCCGGGTTCCTGCAGGTCGTAGCCGTTCACGAAGGGCGGCTGGGTCAGGATCGGGGCGACCATGACCGGGTAGTCCTCCTGGAACTCCTGCCAGGCGCTGGCGATGGCATGGCGATCCGTGAACATCGCCGTGTACTCGGGTCCCGATTCGACGCCGAACATGTCGAGCGCCCGGACCAGGAAGTCGAAGGCCTCGGGCGACATGATCTCCTTGAGAGCCGGGCGGGCCAGGTTCAGCTCGTAGCCCAGGAAGACCTCCCAGGCCCGGCGCGCCTCGGCCACCATCGGCGGCTCCACTTCCTCGACCGCGTAGCCGGCGGCCGCGAGCGCTTCACCCGCCGCGCGTACGCTGGCGGCGACATCCGGATGCGTCGTGCCGCCGCTGGGCACCGGTACCAGAGCAACCTTGATCGGCTCGCCCGGCCGCTCGAGGTCGAGCGGCACGGGCACCGACCACGGATCGCTGCGGTGATACCGACCCAGCAGCTCGTAGGCGGTGCGCAAGTCGGCGACGCGACGCGCCATCGGGCCGTCGACGGCCATCAACTGCCCGGACAAGTCACCGCCGGTCGGACTGGCGATCCGGCCCAGCGTCGGCTTGAGCGACGCGATGCCGTTGCACTGGGCCGGGATGCGGAGTGAACCGCCGATGTCGTTGCCCAGGCCCAGGCAGCTCATGCCGCTCGCCAGCGCCGAGCCCTCACCGCCGCTCGAACCGCCGACGTTGCGGTCGGCGGCCCACGGGTTCCGGGTCAGCCCGTAGAGATAGCTGTCGGTGTGGACGCGCAGACCCAGGTCGGGCAGGTTGGTGCGGGTCAACACAATCGCCCCGGCCGCCTTGAGACGGGTGACGATCAGCGCGTCCGCCCCGGCGTTCTCCTCCGCGAAGGCGGGCACGCCGTTCGTGGTCGGCGTGCCGGCGACGGCGATGTTGTCCTTGACCGAGATCGGCACGCCGTGAAGGGGCCCCAGCTCGGCGCCGGCGGCCACCGCGTCGTCGGCGGCCTGCGCGGCCGCGCGTGCTTCGTCGGCGAGCACCCGGACGACCGCGTTCAGGTGGCCGTTC
This sequence comes from Candidatus Multivorans sp., assembly GCA_965205295.1. Taxonomy (GTDB): domain Bacteria; phylum Acidobacteriota; class Thermoanaerobaculia; order Multivoradales; family Multivoraceae; genus Multivorans. The sequence goes on along the minus strand of OZ242167.1, from coordinate 4,678,933 downwards.
ACCGCGTCGACCCGCGCGAGGTGGGACTCGATGACCTCAAGGCTCGAGACCTCGCCGCGGCGAATCGCCGCCGCCAGCTCGCCGGCGCTGGCGCGCCATGGATCGTCGGGCATCGGGCCCGTGGCAGCGGCGGCGGCCGCATCGGACGGCGCCGTCGCGTCGCCGTTGCAGCCGGCGAGCAAGCCCGCGGCCCCGGCCAGGGACAGGGCGTTGATGATTTGGCGCCGCGAGACGCCGGCGATTTCCTGGGGCTCGGGTTCGATCGTCGTCATGGTTGCGTCTCCTTCTCTAACCGTCAACGCGCAGGTCATCCAGGTTGAGCGTCTCGCTGAGCACCGTCTCGCCGTCGATGCCGCGAACCTCCAGCGTCACGGCGCGGGAGGCCCAGTCGATCGAGAGCGAGCCGTAGTTCTCCGGCGTGTAGGTCGGGCCGAGCCGGTAGGGCCCTGCCTCTTCCGCACTGCTTGAAGGCGCGTTCAGCGCGCTCGCGGTGAGCTCGACCAGCGGATAGCCGATCACCTCGTCACGCCGGTAGATGCCGCCGCGGTGGCGGTCGCCCGACACGATCACCAGGCCGTTGGCGCCGGTCTCGCGCACCAGGCCGTACAGGCGGTCGCGATCGGCCGGGAGATTCCGCCAGCCCTCGTAGCCGTGGCCGTCCGCGATGACCTGGATCGACGACGCGAGGATGCGGAGATCCGCCTCCTGCTGCAGCACCTGGCGAAGCCAGCTCCACTGCTCCTCGCCGAGCACCGTCTTCGCGGGGTCCGCATCCGGCACGTAGCGCTCACGGCCCGGCGCACCGGGTTCGTCGGTGGGCTTGAGCGGCGACCGGAAGTAGCGCGTGTCGAGCAGAATGAGCTGGACCCGCTGGCCCGGCGGGCCGTAGGTCACCGCGTCGTAGACGCCCGGTCGGGCAGCGCGCTCCGAGTCCGCCGGCACATCCCAGAAGTCCTCGAAGATCCGCTGCGCCTCTTCGCGGCCGAAAAAGTCGGCGCCGCCGTCGTTCAGGCCGTAGTCGTGGTCGTCCCACACCGCCTGGATCGGCACCGTCTCGCGCAGACGGCGGAAGCCTTCACCCGTGGCCTGCATCGCGTAGGCCTCCCGCAGCTCGCGCAGGTCCTCCGACTCCACGTCGCCGTACACGTTGTCGCCCAGGAACAGGAACAGGTCGAACTCGTCGTCGAGGACGGCGTCGAAGATCGGTTGCGGCTGGTCCTGCTTGAGGCAGGAACCGACGCCGATGCGCTGCAGCGCCGGCGCCGCCGACGCCGCGTCGGAAGCCGGAGGCTGTAGCGGGGGCGCGCCGCAGGCGGCGATCAGGAGCGCTATTGCCGGCAGCGTGCAGGCGACCGCCGCCTGGAACACTCGGCGCCGGAACGGGTGCGGGCGGCCCGCCCGCTCCTCAGTTCGCCGAAGCACTACACACCGTCTCGATCGTGTATCCGGAAGGGTCGGGCAGTTTGCCCGCCGCGACCATCTCCTTGATCAACTCTTCCGTCACCGTAACCCGGTCTCTCTCCGCGTAGGCCTCGCGCCGCGCCTGCACCTGGGGATGCTCAAGCATCGAACAGTATCCCATCAACAGCAGCTTCACCTTGGCCCACTTCCGCCGCGAATAGATGTTCGGCTGGTAGGACTCGTCCCACTCCGGAGTGACGTACGCGCGCAGGTCGAACGGCCGGCGAAGTCGCCATTCGCCCTCTTCGTGGACGATCGTCGGATCGTCGCCGGCGCACAGGTGCTCGTAGAACCACATCCCCTGGTGGTTCGCCTCCAGGTCGCCCAACGAAAACACGCCGGAGACGAGCTTGCCGAGAACCGTGTTCTCCGCGCGCACACCGCGCCGCAAGGCCACGAGTTCCGCCTCGGCAGGGCTCGCGCCGCGGGCGCGGGCCCTTCGGTACCACCGGTGGTAGTACCACGCCGTACCGAGCAAGTGGGTCAGCTTGTCCGTGCCGAGCCGTACACCGTCCACCTCAACCGTCGGACTCGGCGGCATCCAGGAACCGGTGTCGAGGAACGTCATCGTGCGGTAGATGTACTTCTGCTTGAACTCTCGCATCTCGTCCGGCCCCGACGGCGACCTGCTGACCAGAGGCGAGTTCATCGACCAGGTCTCGAAGCCATCGAAGAACAGCATGCGATGCCGGCTGAAGAACCGCGACCGCACGTTCTGGCAGGCGACGGGTTCACCGTCCCGGTTCAGTTCGGCGACCAGCCGCTCGAGTTCCAGGTTGATCCGAGCGTTCAGCACCTCGGTCGCGTCCTTGAGGTGGCGGCCCCAAGCGTAGAATTGGTCGGTCTCCAGAGCAGGCGCGGCGCCGGCGCCGCCGAGTCCGACCAGCGCCACCGCGACCGCCGCAACCCGAGGAGAACGGGCGCCGGCCCAGGCGGCGGCGCCCGGCATCAGAAGCCCCAGCCGATGCCGGCGGTGTACACGTAGCTGTCCGCGTCCTGATCGGCTGAGCTGATCCGCCGCAGCGCGCCGAGGGTGAAGCTGACCCGAGGCAGCGAGAACTGCGCCTCGAAACCGGCCAACGTCTGACGCGCGGGATCGAGGTCCGAGTCGCCCCAGGTGCGGAGCAACACGGCGCGGCCGCTCCAGCCGACGTAGAGGCTGGTCACGAGGGGCGAACCCGGCATGCGACCAGCGACGAGGCGGCCATATCCGACACCGATCTGGCCGCCCGCCGAACCCGGTTCGAGATGCAGAACCAGGCCCCGGTACTCGCAGAAAGCGACGCAGTCATGGCTGGACGGCACCCGCGTCACGACCGCTCCGGCGCCCACCGAAAACTGCATTGGCGTCGAGTACCTGACACGACCGACGCCGACCCAACGCAGCGACTTGTCGTCCACGTCTGCTCGCACCTGATCGGCGATGGAGGCTTCGGCCGGTTCCTCGACCGCCTCGCGACCGACCTCCTGACCCGCCAAGGGGAATGCCGGCAGGAAACAGACCAGCCCGCCCGCCACGAGGGCGAACGAACTGCCTCTACTGGATCGGAATGCGGCTCGCATCGGCGGCGAACGCAGCGGGGCCGGCCGCGAACGGACTTACTTCGTGGCTGCCAGGTTCTCCCGCTCGCTGTCCGGCGTCCCGAAGGGCGAAGCGCCGCCGGCGGGCGGAGCGCCGCGGCTTGGATCGCTCTTCCTGGCAGCCTCGGCGAGGACGACCGGGGCGGCCGGCAGGGCCAGAACCCCGGCAGCGGACAGTGACTTGCGGATCATCGGTCGAACCCTCCGTTCATGCGTTCAACGCCGATCCTACAATGGGCGACCCGGCTTCCCGGCCGGCGGCGGACCGCCGGATCCGGCCCGAGAGGGCGACGTGAGGCGAAGGACGGCCGCTACGAGCCGCCGCCGAAGCGATAGCTCATGACGGCCTTCAAGCGGCGACCCTTCGGATTGGCGGTCAGGGCGTCGAACGCCTGCTCGAAGAAGACCAGCGGCGGCTCCTCGTCGGTCAGGTTGATCGCCGACAGGGCGAGATCGAAACCGAGCCGCGGGAAACGCCACAAGAACGTCAAATCGAACGTGAGCCACTCGTCGATCGGCAGCAACTCGGGCGGCGTCCAGGCCACGTTGCTGTCCTCGTACGACGAGATGTGGTTGGCCCAACCGATCAGACTGTAGTCGCCCCACCGATAGCCGAGCGACGCCCGCGTCTTCATCTCCGGCAGCGGCGGCGCGATCGGCGTGTCGCGGTTCAGCAGGCCGACGACGTCCTTGCGCTCGCGGTAGACGACGCCGTCGCGTTGGAGTTCCTTCAGCTCGTAGCTCTGCGTGTACGTGCTGTCCAGGCCAAAGGAGAGCTCGCCCCTGCCCGCGTCCAGGTGGCCGTGCAGATGAAAGTCGAAGCCCGAGGTCTTGATTCCCGGCCAGTTGATCAGGTCGATCCGCACGCGCTCGATGTCCGCGGGATCGCAGGAACCGTCCGCCAAACCTCCCGGGCAGACGACACGGCCCATCACCGCGTTGAGCGCCGCCTGGTTGCCCCCGTAGCCGTCGGCGTAGAGCCGCAGCACCTCCTGCTGCGGCAGCAGGGCGATCACGTTCTCGAAGTCGTAGCTCCAGTAGTCCAGCGTGACATCGATTCCAGGCGAGGCGAAGAGCACCAGACCCAGGTTGTAGGTGAACGCCTGCTCCGGCTTCAGCGCCCCGCTGCCGAAGGCGTCGACCGCCTTGTAGACGCCGACCGTGTTCAGGTACTCCAGGGTGGTCCGAATCTCCTCGTTCAGATCGTCGACCGAGGGCGCCCGGAACGTGGTCTGGACCGAGGTGCGGAACGACAGCACGTGACCTTCGCCCGCCGAGAGCTGCCAGCGGCCCGAGAACTTCGGATCGAAGCTGTCGATCTCGTCGTGGAGCTCGTAGTTCGCCGCGAACTGCATGTCGCCGCCAAGCGCGTTGACCGACAGCTCGCCGAACATCCGGTGAACCGCCTGGGAGTCGCCGTACGGGTAGTAGCCCGAGGAGAAGGTGAAGGCGCCCGCGCGCGCCCCTCTCTGCCTGCCGGTTGCCGGATCGACGCAGGACCGGTCGCCCGGCACCACGCAGGGGTTCAGTTCGTAGTTGCCGACCGCATTCGGGATCGCGCTCACGTCCAGACGCCGGTACTGGTAGCCGAGCGCGTAGTCGACCTTCTCAGGCAGCCAGTTGCCGGACAGCGTCGCCTCGGCGACGAGGAGTTCCGCCTCGTTGTCGACGTCCACCTGCTCGTTTATCCAGTCGAGCATCGCCCGACTGTTCTCCAGGCCCGAGACGTACATCGGATTCGGGTTGTTCTCCCACGCCGCGCCGGGCTGGGCCGAAAACTCGATGCCGTTGCCGAACGGGTTGTAGAACATGCAGTCACCGACGCCGGACTGGGCCGAACCGGTGTCTCCGAGCCGCATGCCAGAGGGGCTCGTGGCGTCGGCCACCACGCCGACGCCGCAGTTCGGGCCGCCGTAGCCGCGGAAGGCGAGGAACTTGCGATAGGCGTACTCGGCCGGCTGGTTCATGTTGCCGGTGGCCCGCGAGTAGCTCACGCCCACGTCCAGGTTGGCCGCCTTGCCGCCGATGGACAGGTCGTGCTCGATATTCGCCGCGAGGCGGGTCGTTTCCGTGCCCCGCCGCAGACCGCGTCCAGGGCCCGCGTTCCCGACCATGCGGCCATAGAAGTACCAGTCGTCCTCGAGGCACGCCTGCTCCGAGTCGAAGCCGGCGGAAGCGAAGCCCGAACCGCAGAGCGCCTGCCGCCCGGGATGGATGCTGGGGACGACCTGCAGGCCGTCCAGCAGCGACACCGGCGGGAAGGAAGGCGTGGTCACGTAGTTCGGGATGATCGACTCCGCGTACAGAGCCTCCACGTGGTAGCTCGTGCCCTCGGCCAGCGGACCGTTCAGCTCGGCGAAGAACCGGTTCGTCTCCGTCGCCTCGACCAGGCTGTCCCACGGCTGATAGCGGAAGGCGCAGGTGAAGCCGCGGTCATAGCCGCCGAGACCGTTGCACGCGGGATCGACGAAGTAGTCCGTGCCGGCCGTGCCGTTGCGCGAACGGGCCAGCTCCTCGACGAACGCCGAAGAGGTTTCGCCGCCGGTGAGGTTCGGGCGCAGGAAGATGCCCGGATTGCCGGTGTTGGACCAGCCCCAGAACCAGCCGGTGTCGCGCGCCTTGAGCGTGAACGGCCGCTCCCTGGCGCCGAGATGCGAGCGCTCCGCGCGCTCGAGCGAAAAGACGAGGTGATGATCCGAGCCACCGAGCTTGCCGCCCCAGATCGCGCCGGCCGTGGAATCGCCGGCGCCGTCCAGACTCTCGTGCGAGAGCTCGACCTCGAACCCGGTGAATTCGTCGCGGGTGACGAAGTTGGCAACGCCGGCCACGGCGTCCGAACCGTAGATCGCGGCGGCGCCCTCCTTCAAGACCTCGATGCGGTCGACCGCGATCGAGGGAAAGGCGTTGATGTCGACGAAACGGCCGCCGAACAACCGCGCCGGCAGCGGCGTCTGGCGGCGGCCGTTGAGCAGCACCAGGGTCCGCGATGCCCCGAGGCCCCGGAGGTTCACGTTGGCGACGCTCTCGGGCACCGCCGTCCCCTGGTCGTTGTACCAACTGTTCGCCTCGCCGATGACGCCGGACGAGGCGGTCAGGTTCTTGATCAGATCGACCGCCTGCAGCGACCCCTGCTCCTTCTGGAGTTCCCGGTTCAGCACCTGGACCGCGTAGGGAAGGTCGACGGCCGGTTCCTCGATCGCCGAACCGGTGACGACCACTACGTCGTGGGCGTGGAAGTCGAGGACGCCGGCCTCCTCACCCTCGTGGTCCTCGTCGTCGTGATCCTCGTCTTCCTGGGGCGGAGGCGTCGCGGGCGAGGCCGCGGAGGCCTCGGGCGGGACGGATTCGGTCCCATCTTCGGCAGCGAGGGCAGTTCCCCCAAGGGCCACCACGAGGAGCATCAGCAAGATCGACATGGACTTGTTGTGCATTTCGCCTCCTTACTCCGGCTTTGACAATGCCTGAGCGGCTCGTCGCCAAGCAGGCGTCGACCTACCAACCGGATCGCGAGTTAGACACGAGGGCCTGTGCGACAACCATACACCGATTGCCTCTGGATTGCCCCCGGAATGGCCCCCCCCAAATGGGCGTTGGTCCCGGCTCCGCCGAGCTGGGACCGGACGCCCCGGCGCCGCCGAGGCTTCGATCCTACTCGCGGCGGCGGCGTGAACTAAGATCACTCCCCAACAGGAGGTTCAGATGTCCGGACGAGTCCACCGAGTCCTGCCCGTGGCCGCTCTCGCGCTGACCCTGAGCGCGGCCGGCCCGTCCCCCGCTCACCATGCCTTCTCGGCCGAGTTCGACGCCAACCTGCCGATCAAGATCGAGGGCACGATTACCAAGGTCGAGTGGATCAACCCGCACGCCTGGGTCCACGTGCAGATCACCCTGGACGACGGCGAAACCGAGACCTGGGAACTCGAGGCGGGCACTCCGAACACCCTGGTGCGGCGAGGCCTCAGCCGCACCCTGCTGCGGCCCGGAACCGAGGTCGTCGTCCGCGGCTACCAGAGCAAGGACAGGATGTGCACGCCGAACTGCCGCGGCAGCGGCCGCGACATGACCCTCCCCGACGGCCGCAGCCTGTTCATGGGCTCATCCGGCACCGGCGCGCCGCGGGACGGCGCGGATCCGGTCGAGCAGTAGAAGCGGCTCAGCGTGCGGCGCTGGGCGCCAAACGGGTACGCCGGCCCAAGGCCGGCTTCCGCTCGGTGAACGCGTCGTCGGCCAAAGCCGGCTGGTCAGGAATCGCCTGGCGCTTGGCTCGATTGCCCATGGTCGTCGATCAGACCGAACGAAGCGACGATCTCCAGGGCAATGAACACCACAGCCATCAGGATGAAGAACTCGAAGTCACCCATGTGCCACCTTCTACAGCGTGGTTGGCGCAGCCCGCGCCAGGATCTCAGGTCTCGGCGGATCATACGCCCTCCGCCAACGGCGCGCTACAGGATGGCTTCGATCCGACCAGGCAACAGGCCAGATCGTCGACCTATAGGGAAGTTACCCCGGTTTATCGCTTTCAGATAAACCGGGGCGAGAATTGACCGAGCAGTAACCCGGCAGGCCGGTGGCGAGCGCCTGGTCAAGCGCGCAGGCGAAGGCCGCGGCCAGGTCGCGGGGCTCCGCCGCGAGGACGCGCTGGCCAGGCGGCTTGCAGCAAAGCTACCGTCTAGCGGATCTGCCTGGATCGCTTCCTGCGACGTTCTGCCGGCCCGTCAGGCTTTTCCGTCCCTGCGAAGTTCACCGTCACGTTGTAGTACACAGGTACGGGCTTGCCATCGAGCATTGCAGGCTCGAACTCCCACCGCTCGATCGCATGCAACGCTGCGTCAACGAAGTCCGAGGCCTCGACACGAAGGACCTTCAGATCTTCGACGGTTCCTTCCTCGTTGATCACGGCTTGTACGATCACCCTTCCCTGGGCGGAACTCGGGTAGATGATCTTCGGCGACTTGACCCTTCTGGGCGGCACGACGTCCGACGTAGAGTGAACCTTCGCTTCGTCCCCGTCAGCGTTCGCTTGGGGTTCGCCCTCCGGCTCAGGCTGTGGCTCGAGCTCGGGTTCCGTCTGCGGCCCAGGATCGGCTGGGGCCTCCCCCGCCTCTTCCTTCGCCGCCTCCAGCGCCTTCTTCGCCGCGTCGACCCGGTTCTGGCCGCCGTACCAGCTCGCCAACCAGTCCTTGCCGTCCTCGGCCTTGCCTTCCCGTTCGCGGTGGCGGGCGCCGCGGAGCATGAGGGTCATGGCGCGGTTGCCCTCGTGGCAGGCGTACTCGAGGAGCGGATCGTCGGTACGCCGCATCTCGAGGGCGCTCGTCCAGGGCGCCTCGTAGGACTCGGGGTCGTTGACGGTGTATTCGTAGAGCAAAGTGTCGGGGCCGGTGCGGGTGAAGCGCTCGGTGAGAACCAGGTTCGGGCCGGTGCCGCGGAACGCGGTGTGCTCGTTGTAGTTCTTCGTCGTCACGACGAAGGTGTCGCCTTCCCAGACGCCTGACGAGTCGCCCTTCCAGAAGCGCATGTGTTCGTCGGCGTGCTCGCGGCCGTCGGTCGGGATCACCCGGTGGTCGTTGATCATCTCGGTCATGATCGCGACGTAGCCCGTCGACTGGAAGATCTCCATCATGTTGTTGTAGGCCCCCGGGGTCATCGGCGGACCGGCATTGAAGCCGAGGATGCAGCGCTCGTACGTGTTCCGCTCCTCCGGGCCGGCCGGGGCTTGGCCCCAGAGCGCGTAGCGTTCGTCGTAGCGACGCCGCGCATCGGCGGTCATCGCCGGCACACGGCCGTTCGGCGGATCGACGACCAGGGAGGTCCGCATGGTGCCGGAGAGCTTCTCGCCCTGGTCAAGCCAGAACGAGTTGTAGCCCACGTCGACGTCGCCCTGGCTGGGGTCGACGTCGCCGCCGCTCCGCGCGGCGCTTGCGGCGCGCTCTTCCTTGCGCCGCTGCTCCCAGGCCGCCGCCTCTTCGGCGGTCAGGGTCGCCTTGTCGCCGAAGGCGGCCGGGCGCTCGAGCGGCGTGATCGAGCGGAAGTCCCAGGCGCCCTGCAGGTCGGGCACTCCCCAGGAGGTCACAAGGTCCGCATCCTGCGCGGCCGCTGCGCCGGCGAAACCGACGGCAACCGCCGTGAAACAAACGATGGTCGCAAGAGGTATGTGCTTCATTCCTTCGACTCCTTCCGATTCTTCAGGCAGACCTCGCCTCCTCTACTCCGGCGTCGCCCCCCGGCGCAGATGGCCGTAGGCCGCGTCCTCTCCCCCGAGGGGAATGCACTTGAACTCGAGCAGGCGCGCGTTCTCTTCCAGCCGTCGATAGAGCGGCATGCCGATCGTCCACGGCTCGGTGAACACGCTCGGATCCGTGATCGTCGCCTCGTAGTTCATCGAGTTCGGGCCTGTGGGGGTAAACCGCTCCACCACGACGAGCGCCTCGCTGTGGAAGTTGCCCGAGGCGTCGAACCACGTGTCCGCCACCTGGTCGGTGACCTCGACGACCAGCGTGTCGCCCTCGAAGCGGCCCAGCGAGTACCCCATCCAGGACGGCAGTTCCGCTCTCGTGCCGGGCCGGTCGAGCCGGACCGCGCGGCTGTTGCCGCCCCACTCGTAGGCGAAGAAGACGGCCCTTGGCGTCTGGACGATCTGGAACGGCAGCGGCATGTAGTTGGCGCGCGGAACGCCGGGCATGAAGCACTTCGCCGCCGGGTCCAGGTTCAGCCAGTCCGCCCGGTTCGCGTTGCGCTGCTCCAGCGCCCAGTCCTGGTACGGGATGCTGCCGCCTTCGACCACGCTCAGGCCGGCCGGTACCGCACCGAAAGCGCCGTACTCCGGCACCGGGGTGCGCCGCGCGCTGTGACCTTCGAGGTCCCAGTGGGCGCTGTTCATCGTTTGCCAGATGCCGTTCAGATCCGGATCGCCGTCCGGCGTCCGCGGCGCCTGGTAGGCGCCGTCCTGCGACTGCGCGCCGGCAGTCACAGCGAAGAGCAGCATCGCAAGCAGCGACACGGCCAAACTGTTCCGTTGCATGGCCGGGAACTATAACGAAGGCCGGGCTTGTGGCAGCCGGAACACGAACAGGCCGTTGCCGCTGCCGGGATAGCGGATCTCCGGACTGACCCGGGCCGGCACGAAGCGGGGACTGCCGCCGCCGAGGCCGGTGGACACCGCCACGTACTGGACGCCGTCGACCTCGTAGCTGATCGGGAAGCCCTGCACCGAGGTCGGCAGGCGGGCGCCCCAGAGCTCGCCGCCGGTCGCGGTGTCCCAGGCCCGGAAACGGCGGTCGATGTCGCCGGCGAAGACGACGCCGCCGCCGGTGGTCAGCGCCGCGGTCAGGAAGGCGGCGCGCTGCTCGACGCTCCAGACCTCCTCCATCGTGTCCACGTCGTACGCCGCCAGCTTGCCGAGTCGCCCCTCCGTGCCGGGCATCTCGAACCACTTGCGGTCCGCCTGCTCGCCGCCCGCCCCCTCCTCGAACCGTGTCTCGCGCCCCGAGATGTCGAGACAGCTCTGGCTCAGCGGCACCACCAGCAGGCCGTGCTCCGGGCTGTAGGAGGAGGCCTGCCAGTTGTGGCCGCCCGCGGTGCTGGGGCACACCGACACCCACTCGCCGATCCCGGCCGAGGCGATGTCCTCCCGGTAGCGAACTTCCCCGGTCTCGCGGTCGATGTGGTCGAAGACGTTCTGGAACACCATCTCCTTGAGAGCCACGAAGGAGGCGTCCACACGGTCGAGCTTCCACAGGATCCCGTGCTTGCCGGAGGTGAGCAGGAGCCGGCGTCCGCCGCGGTCGATCAGCACCTGCTCGAAGGCCTCGTCCAGGTCGAGGGCCTCGCCAGGCACGTGTTGGCGGTAAAAGGCGATCGCTCCGTCGCCGGGCTGCAGCACCAGGGTCGAGTTCGTGTAGAGGACCTGATGGTCGATGGTCAGCCCGCGGCTCGCCGGCACCCAGGGTTTGGCCTGAGCCACCGGCCAGTAGAGCAGCTCGAGCTCCGGGTCGTAGCTGCCTGGAATCCACGAGTCGCCGCCGCCTCGCAGCATGAGCGGCAGATCGCCCCAGGTGTCGCCGCCCGGCGCCCCCGGCCGGGCGATGGTGTACGTGCGCCATCGCTCCTCGCCGGTTTCCGCGTCGTGGGCGGTGATGAAGCAACTGTCCTCGAAGTAGCGGATGCAACCGTTGATGCCGTTGATCACCAGACCCTCGACCACGATCGGTCCGCTCGTGTTCTTGTAGCCCTTCGCCGGATCGGCGATCTGCGTCTCCCAGCGCGGCCGCCCGGTCCGGGCGTCGAGCGCGAGCATCGCCGCGTCCTTGGTGGCGACGAAGATCTTGTCGCCGTAGATGGCGAGGTTGCGGAGTTGGTTGAACCCGCGCGCCGCGTCGCCCTCCAACGGACGCCGGTACTCCCAGATCAGCGTGCCGGTGTCGGCCTCCAGCGCCTGGATGATGTTGCGCGGGTTGGCGAGGTACATCACGCCGCGGTAGACCAGCGGCGTCGGCTGGTTCACGCCGTCCGCCATCGCCCAGGACCAGGCCAGGCGCAGCTCGCCGACGTTGCTCGCGTCGACCTGATCGAGCGGGCTGTGCCCCTGGCCGTCGTAGGTGCGCCGGAACATCAACCAGTCGCCGGGGTCCGGGTCGAGCAGCGTCTCGACCGTCACCGGTTCGAAGTCCTCGATCTCGCGCTCCCCCGGAGGCCTGACGTACTCCTCCTCTGCCGCCTCCAGCGGGATGCGGCGATCCCGGTCCGCGACGCTGGCCGGGTCCGCGGCGGGGGCCGACGCTGCCTCGCCGTCCAGGCCGAGGCTGTCCAGCACCGCACTCAAGCCCGGCGCATCGGCCACCAGGGGTTCATCGCCGGCCACAGCACCGTTCGCCCGCAGCACGAAGGCGACGAGATCGCAGGTCTGCTGGGACGTAAGAGAGTTCCGGTCCTCCGGCGGCATGGTGACCCGGATCGTGTCCGCGAGATCGACCACGGCGCCGGCTCGCCAGGCGTCGAGAAAGCTCGCGCCACGCAGGGGCGGCGCCTCGCTCGCGCCGGCCAGGCTCGACAGGTGGCATTCAACGCAGAGCGCCTCGTAGAGCGCCCGCCCGCGCTCCGCCTGTTCGGCGGTAAACACCCGCGCCGGGGCCTCCGGTGGCTGCGCCCGGACATCAGCGGCGACCGTGGCAAGCAGCGCCATCGCTGCCACGGGGCCGCATACACTTCGCGCCATGTCGCGCATACTAGTCGTCGGCGGCACCGGCCCAACCGGCCCGCCGATCGTCAACAACTTCCTCGCCGCCGGTTTCGAGGTGTCGATCTTCCACTCCGGCGCCCATCCGGTCGACTTCGACGGTCCGGTGGAACGCATCCTCGGCAACGCCCGCGACCGGGACGACATCCGCACCAAGATCGCCTCGCGCGAGTGGGACATCGCGGTGTGCATGTACGGCCGGTTGCGGACGCTGGCCGAGGAGCTCGCGGGCAAGACGGGACGCCTGGTCGGCATCACCGGCCAGCCCGTCTACCTGGGCTCGCAACCCCCCACGCCCGAGGGGCGCATACCGCTGCCGGTGCCGGAGTTCGCGCCGCGCCAGTACGACGCGGCGAACTACACCGGCAAGGTCGCGGCCGGAGAAGACCAGCTCTTCGAGCAGCACGGCCGCGGCGACTTCGAGGTCGTGATCCTGCGCTATCCGGGCGTCTACGGACCGCGCACACCGATGAACCACGAGTGGGCGGTGGTCAAGCGCATCCTCGATCGGCGGCCCTTCATGATCCTGCCCCACGACGGCGTCACCTACTTTCAGCGCGGCTACGCCGAGAACCTGGCCCGGCTCGTGTTCCTGGCCTCCACGAGGCCCGAAGCGGCGGGACAGGCGTTCAACGCCGGCGACGAGCGGGTGATCAGTTGCCGCGCCGTGGCGGAGGTCATCGTCGACGAGCTCGACGCCGAGATGGAGTTCGTCGGCGTGCCCGCGCCCTACTGCCGCGGCGTCTTTCCGCTCGCCGAGAAGTCGAACCAGATCCTCGACATGTCGAAGGCCCGGACGCTGCTCGGCTACCGCGATGTGGTCGACCCGGAGAGCGCTACACGCGCCACCGCCCGCCATCTCGCCGCCAACCCACCCGCCGAGAAGGACCTCTACGCCGCGGGAACGGGACGCTTCGACTACGAGCGCGAGGACCGGATCGTCGAGCGCTGGCGGCGCGCCCAGGCGCTGATGAGCGACGACTGAGGCGAGCCGCGAGTTGATAGCCTCCCAACCATCAAAGCCAACACGGAGGAAGTCACCGATGATCGGACGGACCACGCTCGCTCTTGCCGTGGCGACCGCACTATTCGCGGCGCCCGTTCTGGCGGCCGACGACTGGAAGACGCCGCGCACCCCCTGGGGCCACCCGGACCTCCAGGGCCTCTGGACGAACACCACCCTGACGCCCTTCGAGCGGCCGGTCGAGCTGGGCGACAAGGCGTTCCTGACCGAAGAGGAGGTCGCGCAGCAGGAAGCCGCCCGGCAGGCGATGATCGAGAATCGCGCCGAGCAACCGGCACAGAAGGCGGAGGCCGGCCAGAACGTCGGCGCCTACAACCTGCACTGGCTGGAGCTCGGCACCAAGGTGGTCGGCAGCCGGCGCACATCCCAAGTCGTCGATCCCCCGAACGGGCGTGTGCCGGTGCGGCCGGAGGCGCAGCAGGTGCGCGCGGACAACCTGGTGAAGATGTTCGACTCGTACGAGTACATGAGCGTCTGGGACCGCTGCATCACGCGCGGCGTTCCCGGGCACCTGTTCCCGGCCGGCTACAACAACGGTTACCGGATCGCGCAGACGCCCGAGTACGTGGTCATCTACTCCGAGATGATCAACGACGTCCGTTTCATTCCGGTCGATGGCCGGGAGCGCATCCCGGAAGACATCCACCTCTGGAACGGCGACTCCCGCGGCCACTGGGACGGCGACACGCTGGTCGTCGAAACGAAGAACTTCTCGGACCAGGGCTGGATCGCCTCCAGCGGCTCCCAGGGCCGGATCAAGGGCATCCCCGTGAGCAACGAACTGGTCACACAAGAGCGCTTCACCCGGCTCGACGAGCACACGATCGACTGGACCGTCACGATCGAAGATCCGGTCAACTACACGGATACCTGGAGCGTGAATCTCCCGCTCTACTTCGATGCGAACTACGAGATGTTCGAGTACGCCTGCCACGAAGGGAACTGGGCGGTCACCAACACGCTGAGCGGCGCCCGTCACCTGGAGAAGACGGGCAGCAGTCCGTAGTCGTTCCGTCTCCGGCACCGGTTCAGAGACCGGTGCTCGCACCGGATGCGGGCAGGATGCCCGCGTTCCCTGAGGGCGAAACCCCATCCGCGCAGAGGAACCGCCAATGAGTTTCGACGACCACCGCTTCCCCGTTCCAGTCCGCGAGGACATGGCCACCGCGCTGCGCCGGTCGTGGGCCGACATCGGCCGGCCCGGCACCTGGTGGACCGGCCCTGAACGCGTGGCCATCGCGGCTCTCGCACGCGCCGAGCGCGTCCAGCGCAACGAGCCGCCCTGGAGCCGCAACCGCTCGGCGCCGCCGGCGCCCCTGCCCGAGAAGGCGGTCGAGGCGGCGCGCAAGATCGGCGCCGATCCGACCCACCTCGACCGCGAATGGGCCGCACGCGCCATCGCCGAGCTCGGCGACGCGCCGTACGTGGAACTCGCCTCGGTCGTCGTGACCACGGTTGCCACCGACGCCTTCTGCGAAGCGATGGGCATCGAGCACGAGCCCCTGCCCGAACCCGAGACCGGCGAACCGACCCGCGAACGGCCGGACGGCATGGGCGACATCGGCGCCTGGGTTCCCGTCCAGGTGGTCGACTGGAACCGCGCCAACGTTGCCCGCGCACTGAGCCTGGTGCCGCAAGGCGTGCGCACCTTCTTCCGCATGGTGGTTGCCATGTACGCGGGCACCGGAACCGACTTCACCGAGATGGTGTGGGGACCACCGGCCGCTTGCCAGGCCCCAGGTCGAGTTGATCGCCGCGAGGGTCTCGGCCCTCAACCAGTGCTTCTACTGAACGACCGCCCACACCATGCTGCTCCGGGTGAGCAGCAACGCGGTTGGCGCCGAGGTCGACCTGAGCGCGACGGTGGAGGACGCGGCTGACGGCGGCGTCGAGCACGGCGCGCTCCTGACCGCATTCGCCGAGGCCGTGGTGCGGGCAACGGACGATCTGGACGCGGTCCGCGCCCGCGTCGCCGACGCGCTGGGCCCGGCCAAGTTCGTCGAGGCCGCCGCCACCGTCGGCATCTTCAACGGCCTCGTCCGAGTCGCGGACTCGACCGGCATCGCCAGCGACGCGATGACCCTGGAGCGCACCGCCGACGTCCGCGGCGAACTCGGCTTCAACCGCTGGGGCGGCGCGAAGTCATCCGGCGTCGCCGAGGCGCCGGCGTAGATTCGCTCGAGGAGAGCAAGGGCCTAAGCCCTCAGTCCCGGCAGCCACGAAGGCGCAGACACTCCGGCCCGCGCCTACTGCGCCTCCACTCCCCCCGCCTCGTACCTCCTGATGGCCCTGACTTGCACTTCCCAGCGGCTCTCTCGATCTTCTCGCATGCGCAACCTCCCCCGGTCGAAGTGCGCGAGGACCCAATCATGGTCGGCGGCATCGAAGGGCATCCAGAGATCGGGACCGACCCGAAGGGCGTACGCGGCGCGCTTGAGGCCCTCTTGCCCGCTGGTCACGGATGGGAGCACCATGACGTTCACTCCCCGTTCCTCCAGAATGTACCCCGGTGGCGGCCTTCGGTCGTGCGCCATGAAACGCTCGCTGTTGGGCCAAGTCACCGGGTTGCGCGCAACGGTCGCATCCGTGAGGCGCCCAACCCGTCCCACGCGTCCGTGACGCCCTCTGTGGCGGCGCCTCGAAACAGGAGCATGCCTTGCAATGAGTTCGTAAAGAAGAGGACGGGCACGAACAGGAAGACGGCGCATACGGCCGGCCTTGTCGGCCCTGAGGGCCGCGGCGTCGACCGCAGTCGCTGCAGTTGGCCGGAGCCATGGCCCCCGCGTGAACCACACCAGCAGCCGCGGGAACCGCCAGCAGCGGCCAGTAGTAGTCGAGCGGGCGGTACTCGAAGTAGTCGCCGCCGATCCGGAACAGGTAGGCCATGTGCGGGCCGATGCACACAAGCGGCAGGGCGTACCGAAGGTCTCTGCGCTCTCGCCATGCCTTCCGCAAAGCCGTGCTTGGCGTAGTAGGTGTTCGGCAGCCACTCTCCGTAGTAGGCGTAGCGGAACAGGAAGTGCGCCGCCACCAGTCACCGCGAACGTGGCGCTGCTGCACACCAGACCCAGCGCCATCCAAGTCGCGAGCGCCCGGCGCCGCAGCCCGGGAAGTCGCATCGCCCACCACACCGTCGCCGCCAGCGTGCCGACCGTGCATGCCACCGACAGCCACGGAGCAGCGTTCTCGGGGCGCAGCCCGAAGACTCGCCAAAGTCCCGCGAGTTCGAGCACCCAGAGGAAGTTGGAGTACCCCTCCACGCGCTCGCCGGGGTTGAAGACCAGACCGTGTCCTTCCACCAGATTGCGGACATACCGGAAGCTGATGAAGGCGTCGTCGCACAGGAACCAGGCCACCGACGAAAGCCACGCCAGCAGAACCAGCCACGGCAGACTGCCTCCGAGCAGAGCGAGTCTCCGCGCCATGTTGCGCATCCTATTCGCCGGCGGTAGCGGGCCGGTCGGCCCCCAAGATCGTCCCCAACTTCGTCGACTCCCGTTCAAGGTGTCGATCTTCCAATCCGGTGGCCCGGGGCCCCTCTACTAGCCTCGCCCTTCCCTCAGCGGTAGGCCGCCGTCCCCCGGTATCGCCCAAGGGAGCGCCGACATCAGGGGACGACAGTGGCTGTGAACGTCTCGCTGGCAGACGCCCCAGCGCTGTCCGTAACGGAGTAGGTGATCGTGTAGGTCGTGGCAGTCGTGACCGTCGGAAGCGTTCCGCTCGCGATGCGCGTCGACGCCACGAAGGAGAGTCCCGGCGGCAGACCCGACAAACTGTAGGAGTACGGTGGGGTGCCTCCCGTTGCGGCAGGAAACAGCACTGCGTTCACCGTGCGGCCCGACGCCAAATCGGGGAAGTCCGGAATCTCCGGCAAGACCGGTGATGGTGGTGGCGGCGGAACCACGGTAGCCGCGAACGTCACGCTGACAGACGCCCCTGCGCTGTCCGTCACTGCGTAGGTGATCGTGTAGGTCGTGGCGATCGTGACCGTCGGAAGCGTTCCGCTCGCGACGCGCGTCGACGCCACGAAGGAGAGTCCCGGCGGCAAACCCGCCAAACTGTAGGAATACGGCGGGGTACCTCCTGTTGCGGCCGGAAACACCGTACTCAAAGTGCGGCCCGACGCCAAACCGGGAAAGTTCGGGATCCCCGGCACAGACAGCGGCGGAGGCGGCGCCGGCGGCGTTCTCAGTTCGACGGCGTTGGACCATGGACCGTCCCCGACCGCGTTCGTCGCCCGCACCTGATACTGCCGATACAGCGTCCAAGGGGTAACCACGCTCCATGACCTCGCGCTGGAACCCATGTTCGAGGAAGGCGACGGCGAACCGGCGCCCGTGAAGCGCCATGAGTGCGCTGACGATTCCCTGGTCTGCAACTGATAGCGCGTGATCCCGCCGCCGGAAGCCCCGGTCCATGTCAGCGCCTGAGTCCGTCCCGAGACCGAGCCGGTCAACTGAGGCGCCGAGGGCAGCGTCTGCGCAAGCACCGTAGCGACGAACGTCACGAAACCGTCTCGGCATCTACCCTTGTGGAGACGAACCAGCCGCTGTTCCGGGAGTCCGGTCCCAGGGTCGCCGCGACATCAGGCCGTTCGGTCAGGTCGACCCGCTCGTAGGGCGTCTGCATCTCGCCGGCGAAGATGACCAGATCCAGGATGCCGCCGGCCCGCTCGCCGAACGCCCAGCCTTGGACGTTCATCCTCGCAAGCGGCCCAGCGCCGCCCGGCGTGGGCGCGGGCGCGACGGCGTCAACGAAACCCCGCATCCGTCCTGTCCCGGACCGGACCGGAATCCGTGTTGGCAGGGCGGAGGAGACACCGCGCGGCCGCCGCACCAGGGCTGAGACTTGCCCGTCCGGCGCCACCGACAGCGCGTAGTCGAACTCTCGCTCGATCGTCGCCCAAGCGCCTCGGCCGAGACGCTCGAAGCCGAGCCCCGGATCTCGACCACCAGCCGGAGGACAGCGCCCAGGATCAGGACTTCGAACAGACGGGTCTCGAGCCCGCCCGTGGACCACACGGCGACGCTGCGTGTGGCGGCCAGCATCACCGGCGCCAGCAGCTAGATCCACGGCGGGGCGCGCGGCCGTGCTTCGCTGTACGCGAACCCGCAGACGAGTAGCCAGAGCACGATCGTCAGGCCGTAGCCGAGCGGGATCGCGGCGGCTTCCGGAGCAATGCCTGCGAGCGCGCCGGCGGCCAGGATCAGGACCCAGAGCAGGTTCGTGTAACCCTCGACCCGCTCGAAGCCGGGGTTGAAGACGAGGCCGTGACCGTCGGCGAGATTCCGTGCGTAGCGGAAGGAGATGTAGGCGTCGTCTGTGAGGAACTGGTACTCGCGGGCGTGGAGCAGCAGAGCTCCGAGCGTCAGAAGCGCCGCGACGAGGATCGCGGCGTGGAGTCGGCGTCCGCCCGTCAGGACCCGTCCAACCTCCAAGGCGGCGCTTCCTAGCCTGCGAACTCGGCCGCCGGCAGTTCAGCCAGGCGCCGGTGGCACATCTCGCAACTCGAGATGCCCCGGGCCTCGGCCGCCGGGTCCAGTTCCTCGTCCACCCACTGCAGGAAGGTGCGGTAGTTGTCGAATACCGCCTCGGAACTCGAACCAACCCCACCGAGGTCGAAGTGCGGCGAATCGATCTCGGCAGCGAAGGGACAGGCGTGGAACTTGCCCTTCGTGGTCAGCACCGGGAAGCAACGCACGCAACGGTTGCCCATGCCGTGGTAGTCCGACTCCCGGTCCTGGTCGAACTCCTCCTCCGCGCCGCCCCCGGCGTGGAAGAGCACCTTGTAGCCCTGGAAGATGCGGTTCGGGTTCTCGCGCGCCCACTGCTCCAGGCGGTCCCTGGCGTACCGCGGCATGGGTTTGGCGTCGCGGCCGTGGTAGATCGAGTAGTTGAGCACCGCTTCGCTCTTCGGGTCCGACTCCAGGATCGCGATCAGCTTCTCCGCCTGGATGCCGTTCGAGAACACGGTGATCAAACCGGTGAAGCCACGCTCGCGTACGTAACGCATCGCGGCGACGATCTCGGGCGTGTGCAAGGTCGGCTCGCCGCCGTAGAACTTCAGGTTGCCGTCCGCGGCGAGGGTGTCGAGCGCCTGGTCGAGGACCTCCGGCGTGTAGGCCTGGTACCAGCCGTCGGGCGAACCGTGGATCGTGCACCAGGAGCAGTCCCGGTTGCAGAAGTTCCCCTCGTAGAGGTGCAGCTCGCGAAGTTCACCGTCGGCCTCGGCGAAGTGCTCCACCGGCTCGTGAAACGTGATCGGGCCGATGTTCGGGTCGCGGTGGGTGTCGTTCAGACCCCAGTCGTAGGTGTTGTAGACGAGCTCGTAGCCGGCGATCCGCTCCGCATCGAGACCGGCGTACCCGGCGACGAAGCCCAATACGCCGCGCCGGTACTCCTCCGTCGTTCCCGCCCCGGCTGCGAAGTCCTCCGCGTACATCCGGAAGATGCGAGAGACGAAGACCTTGCGCGCGTCGTGGTCCACCCGGCAGTTCCAGCGGTTGGCCAGGAACGCCTTCGTCGCCTCGTGCAACGTGTCGCGAAGCCCGTCGCCGCGGTAGGCCGAGGGCCGCACTGCCGGGCAACCGTTCGCGCCGCAATTGATCGCGAAGTGGATCCGGGGTTCCGCGAACTCCGAGCGCAGAATCTCGTGCTCGATGTCGTCGAGGCTGACTGCTGTGCCGCCGGCCAGGTGCCGCCGTCGCTGGAAGAACTGGCCGTCCCGCGTCTTCCAGACGGAGCGGATCGGATACTCGTCCACGATCGCGTGCAGGGTGAACGCGTTGTAGGCGTTGATCCAGTAGGCGAGCCCGTCTTCCTCGCTCGCGAACAGGTCCGGCCGACTGTCCGGCGAGACTTCGCCGAGTTCAGCGACGAACTCCTCGAGCAGGGGACGCCGGGCGGCGAGACGCTCGTAGTCGACCTTGCCGTCCTCGGCTACGACCGCAGACAGCAGACGATCCCACGCGTCGTAGGAGAACGTCTCCATCGCGCCCTTGCGGCTACTCGTCCCCGGAGCCTGTGCTGCCGGCCTGACTTTTCTTCTCGTGGTACTCACGCTCCAGCAGCCGCGCGCCGCGCAGGATGCCGCCCATCGCGTAGTTGCCTTCGTGGCAGGCGTACTCGTAGTTCTGTTCGTCCGTCTGCGGCCAGATGAACTCGCCGCTGTAGGGCGCGGTGTAGTCCGGGTCGAGGACGGTGAACTCGTAGAGCAGCCCGTCCGCGCTCTGGCGGGTGAAGCGCTCGATCACCTTCAAGCCTTCGCGCGACACGCCGGGTCGATCGAGGAAGTTCGTCGTCTCGACGACCAGGGTGTCGCCTTCCCACCAGCCGATCGAGTCGCCGCCGAGCGACCGCACGTCGGCGGGCGCGTGTTCCGCGTTGAGGCGCACGACCTTCGCCCAGTGCATCCACTCGACCAGGATCACGACGTGGTCCTCGGTCTGGGTGATCGTCTTCATGTTGTTGTAGAGGATGGGCCGGGCCGGAGTCGCGGCGGCGCTGAGATACAGGCAGCGGTCCAGCAGGGACAGCGTCTCCGGACCGTCGTAGGGATCGTCGCCGGTCTCGATCCACCAGGCAGTCCCGGTGTTCTCGTACGCGTAGGGATGCAGATTGGCGCGGCGCGCCTTGCCCGCTTCCGACACCGGCGGCATGCGGCCGTCCGGCGGATCGGTGAGGATGGAGGTCTGGAACTGACCGTCGATCGCGTAGCGCGCACTGCCGCTGTCGGTCCAGAAGGCGTTGTAGCCGCCGACCGCACCCGCGGGACCGCCGGAACCGTCACCGCCGGCCGGAGGCGCCGACCGGTTGGGATCGCTGGCGGCGTTGGCCTTGGCCATCGCCGCCGCGGTCGCCGCCATGATCCGCTCCGCCTCCTCGACGCTCATGAACTTCTTGTCCCCGAAGCGCGCATCCCGTACGAACGGAGTCGAGCTCGCGATGTTGTAGCGGCCGCTCAGGTCGGGCTTGCCGTCCGCGGTGCGCGGGATGTCGTCACCGGCGGCTATGACCGGCGCCGCCACCAGCACGGCGACGCCAATGATCGAGAGGGCGCCAAGAGTAGAAGGGGTGACAGCGGCTCGTTCGAAACGCATGGGAGATTCCTCCGTTCTTTCGGTAGAAAGAGGGCCGCGTCCTCTTGGGACGCAGGCTCAGAAGACGGGCACCTGGACAGGCGTCGAGCCTACCGCACCGGATCGGTTCCGACGATCAGCGCTGGTAGAGTCCCGGCACCAATCGAGGCTCCAACCCTCCAAGGGAGGACGAACGGATGAGGTCCCCGACTCACACTCGCCCGCAGCGACTCGCGACCCTCCTGGCGGGCGCCGCAATTCTCGCCGCGACGGCCGCCGGCGCCGCCGAAACGCCCACGTTCAGCCGCGACGTGGCGCCGATCCTGTTCGAGAAGTGCGTGCAGTGTCACCGGCCGAATCAGGCGGCGCCGATGTCTCTGCTTTCCTATCGCGAGGCTCGCCCCTGGGCTCGCGGCATGGCGCGCGCCGTCGAGAACCGCGACATGCCGCCGTGGAGCGCCGAGTCGGAGCACGTCGTCTTTCGCAACGACCTCTCCCTCTCCCCCGAACAGATCGAGACGATCACTTCCTGGGCCGCCGGCGGGGCGCCCGAAGGCGATCCCGCGGACCTGCCGCCCACGCCGACCTTCTCCGACGGCTGGACCCTGGGCGAACCGGACTACGTGCTGACCCTCAAGCGGGTCGAAGTCCCAGCCGAAGGCCCTGACGTCTTCCCCAAGCAGCAGATCAAGCTGGACCTCGAGGAAGAGCGCTGGGTGCGGGCGATCGAGTTCATGCCCGGCGACCGCCGCGCCACCCACCACTTCCAGACGACCTACACGACGCCGCGGCGGCAGAGCGGCGGCCCGATCGGCGCCGGCGCGAAGGTGCGCGAGGGCGCCGCCGGCAGCGGCGTGTTCGGCATCTGGACCGCCGGCATGCCGCCCTACGTCTTCCCCGACGGCGCCGGCCGCGTCCTCGGCCCGGGCACCTCGATCCTGGTCGACTCGCACTACCATCCCTTCGGCGAGGCGACCTCGGACGAGACCCGGATCGGCATCTTCTTCGGCGAGGGCGAGCTGCAGCGCGAGGTGGCGACCGTCTCGGTGGCCAACACCGGCATCCGCATTCCTCCGGGCGCCGACCACCACGCGGAGGAGGGCTTCTACAAGCCGGACGAGGCCATGCAGATCCTCGCCTTCAGCCCCCACATGCACCTGCGCGGCAAGGCGATGACCTATCGCCTCGTCCATCCCGACGGCGCCAGCGAGACCCTGCTCGACGTGCCGCGGTACGACTACAACTGGCAGTGGCTCTACTACCCCACCGAGCCGATCGACATCCCGGCCGGCAGCCGGGTCGAGGTCACCGCGGTGTGGGACAACTCGGAGGACAACCCGGCCAACCCCGACCCGGCGCGCGAGATCATCTACCGCGGCAATGTGTTCAACGAGATGTTCGTCGGCTTCATGGAAGTCGTCCGCAAGGAGGGCGGCTATCACCGGCCCAGACCAAACCTCGACAAGCTGAAGGACCTGATCGCCCAGCACCCCAGCGGGACCTCCTTCCTGGTTGAAGGCTTCATGCCGATCGCCTTCGACGCGCCTCACGACGGCGAGGGCGTGCTCTACCTGGTCAACGGCCTGCAGATGTTCACGATCACTCTCGACGACATCGCCTGGTCCGGGAATCGCCTGCAGGTGACTACCCAGTTCCCGACGCCGGAGGCATCGGCGATCACGACCCGGATCGAAGGCGAACTCGACGCGGACGGGGCGCTCCAGGGCACGATCACGATCGGCGCCGGCAGCGAGCGTCCGCTGCAGATGAAGATGGTGGGTCAGCCAGCCGGGCGGGCGCCGTCCAGCGAAGCCACCGGCGCCGCCGGCGGCGAGTGACGACGGCGCGCGCATCGGCCGCCGGCTTCCGGTCCCTCCTTGCCGCGCTGCTGCTTGCGGCGCCGCTGGCTGTTGCCTGCGGCGAGTCGAGCATGTCGCAGCTCAAGGCGCTGGTCCGCGCCAGCTTCCCCGGCGTACCCCAGATGAGCATCGAGGAGCTCGACCGGCGGCTCAAGGACGATCCCCCGCCCCTGGTGATCGACGTCCGCGAGCCATTCGAATACGACGTCAGCCATCTGCCCGGCGCCGTCCATGCCCAGGGTGAGGACATCGCCGAACTGGTTGCCGAGGCCGAACCGGACCGCCCGGTCGTCCTCTACTGCTCCGTCGGCTACCGGTCATCCGCCGCGGTGGCCGACCTGATCCAGTTGAACGACCCGGAGATCGGGGACCGGGTCTGGAACCTCGAAGGCTCGATCTTCGAGTGGGCCAACTCGGGACGCCCCGTGTATCGCGGCGACGACGAGGTGGACCGGGTCCACCCGTACGGCAAGCAATGGAGCAAGCTGCTCGAGCCGCACCTGCGGCCCTGATCAAACCTCAGGTGAAGCCCCGACACGAAACTGACAGAACAAAAGGAGGCTGCCATGACTCGGACGAGCTTTTCGCGACTCTTCCTGGCCTGCACGCTGGCAATCCTCTGGAGCGGATTCGGCGCCCCGGCCACCGCCCAGGAAGCCGAAGCGGGCGAGGCCGAAGCGGCGCCCGCCCAGACCTTCGCCGAGGAGCTCACCGTGACCGCCCGCAAGCGGGAGGAGAACCTCCAGGACGTTCCTTTCTCGATCGTCGCCCCGAGCGAGGACGAGCTGCGGAACCGCGGCGTCTCCAACCTGGAGGAGATCGCGGCCAACGTCGCCGGGTTCACCGTGCAGAGCCTCGGACCCGGGCAGAGCCAGGTCGCCATACGCGGCGTCGCGGCCGGGCAGATCGTCCGTGACCAGCCCGGGGTCAAGGAACAGGTGGGCATCTACCTGGACGAGTCGGTCATCTCCCTGTCGCTGTTCACGCCCGATATCGACCTCTTCGACATGTCGCGCGTGGAGGTTCTCCGCGGACCGCAGGGCACCCTGTTCGGCTCGGGTTCGCTGGCCGGAACCGTCCGCTACATCACGAACCAGCCCGAGGTCGGCGTCTCCGAAGGCTTCGGCGAGTTCTCGCTCAACTCGGTTGGCGACGGCGGCATGGGCGGCAACGCGAAGGTCGCGGTCAACGTGCCCATGGGCAGCACGTCGGCGATGCGGATCACGGCGTACCACACGGCCTTCGGCGGTTTTTTGGACGCCGTGCAACCCGACCTGAGCGTCGCCGAGGACGTGAACTCCGGCGAGCGGACCGGCGCTCGCTGGGCGCTGCGCTTCGAGCCCAACGAGAAGGTGACGGTCACCCCCCGCGTGCTCTACCAGGAACTCAGCATGGACGGCTGGAACCGGATCGACGACTTCAACATCCTCGCCAATCCGTACACGACGACGCGCCCCGCGGTGAACCTTGGCGAGCGGCAGCTCTTCACCCAGATCGATGAGCCAACCACCGACGAGTTCCTGCTTGCCGATCTGAAGATCGAAATCGATCTTCCCGACGGCTACGCGTTCACCTCCATCACGACGGCCACGGACCGCGACGTGCTCGTCGTACGCGACTCGACCGCCCTCTTCGCCAGCGTCGCCGGCGCCACGATCGGCCTTCCCGAGCCGATCTACACCCTGGACGCGCCCCTGATCGACGCGACGACCGCCACCGGCCTGACCCAGGAGCTGCGACTGTCCAGCGGGGACGAGTACACCCACTGGGTTCTCGGCCTGTTCTACAGCAGCAGCGAGCGCGACTACGGCCAGAGCCTGCCGGTCACCGGCTTCGAGGCGATGAGCACCATCCCGACGATGGGCCAGTACGGCGCCGGCACCGACGAACTGTTCTACTCCGACCTGAACTACGAGTTCGACCAGACGGCGGCCTTCTTCGAGATCACCTGGACCGCCAGCGAGCGGGTCGACCTGACGGCGGGCGCTCGCTGGTACGACTACGAGGAGAGCCGCAGCCAGGTCTTCGACGGGATATTCGCCGATCCCCGGCCGACCGAAGGCGAGACCAGCGCGGACGGTCTGGCGCCTCGCTTCATCGCCAGCTTCGAGGTCAGCGAGAACACGCGGCTCAACGCGCAAGTCGCCAAGGGCTTCCGGCTCGGCGGCATCAACGATCCGCTGAACGTGCCGGTCTGCACGCCGGAGGATCTCGCGACCTTCAGCGGCCGCGACAGTTGGGAGGACGAGGAGCTCTGGAACGTCGAGGTCGGCTCGAAGTCGACGATCCTGGGCGGCCGCGGCACGTTCAACATTGCGGCCTTCACCATGGACATCTCGGACCTGCAGACGACCGTCACCGCCGGTTCCTGCTCCTCCCGCCTGATCTTCAACGTGCCGAGCGCCCGCAGCACCGGACTCGAACTCGAGATCACCGGGCAGCCCACCGGCGCGTTCGACTTCGCGATCTCGGCCAGCTACGCGGACTCGGAACTCGGGTCGACCCTCACTTCGACCGCCGACGACGGCACGACGAGCGTGGTTTCCGGCATCGAGAAGGGCAACCGCCTGCCGACGGTGCCGAAGCTCCAGGCCACGGTCGCCGCGACCTATCGCTGGGAGGCCGGCGACTGGGCCGGCTACTTTTCCTCTGCCTTCCAGCACGTCGGTTCGCGCTTCACCCAGATCGGCGACCATGCCCCCGGCTTCGGCACCGTGGATCTGCTGGCGCTCTCCGCCACCAACCCGGTCGGCGGTCCGCTGACCCAGTCCGTGTTCCGGTTCGATCCCGAACTGCCCGCCTACGACCTCCTCAACCTGCGGCTGGGTTTCCTGAACGAGCGCTGGGACATCGCCCTCTTCATCAACAACGCGACCGATGAGCGGGCCTTCCTGGCCCTCGACCAGGAGCGCGGGACCCGTGCTCGGGTCGGCTACCTGACGAACCCTCCGCGGACAATCGGGGTGTCCAGCCGCATCAGCTTCTGAGGCTGCGCCACAAAGGGCCGCGCTTCGGGCTTGGCGCAAGCAGCCGGATCAACTTCTGACGGGAAGCGTCTTCGGCGACGGCCCCGCAATCCTGTAGGCGACAGCGAGTCAAGCCGTTCGTAGCCTTCCGTCCTTCTGAAACCTGCTTCGGCCCTTCGTTTCCCTCCCCAGGCGAGCACCCCCTCGGCCAAGGGCAGCACTGCCAACGCGCGATCGCGCCGCAGGTGGGCGGGCCGGTTCAGCCGGCGCGGCGCCCTTCACCTCGCCACCATGGCGGTGCCGGCGATCGCCTCGCTGTTCGCGTCGCCGGCCGCCACCCAGACGATCACCCTTGTCGAGAACGTTTCCGAAGCAACCACGTTCTGGCAATTCTCCGTGGGTTCGCAAGCGCAAGGCTTCACGACCGGCCGAAACGAGTTGGGCTACGACCTGGCCGGCGTCGAGATCATGCTCAAGACACGGAGGCACAAGCCCGGGGACATTCTGCCCGAGGACTGGGACGGACGCCCCCCGTGGTTGAAGATTCGCCGCGGTTCGTACGACGGAACACTCGTCGCGACCCTCGAAAGCCCCGCGGATTGGCAAGCCGACGACGGGGTCATCGAAACATACTTCTTCGCGGCCCCCGGGGGAACCGTACTCCTCCCGAACACCAAGTACTTCGTAGTCGTATCCGAAACGGTTTCGTACATCTACGGTACCAAATACACCGGACAAACCGGCGAACCGGGCTGGAGCATCGACGACGATGGTTGGGAAGCCGGGGGCGGGTGGCAAAGCAACGCCAGAAAGATCTACGAGATGGCCGTGAAGGGCGCCGCGAGGCTCACCACCTCCGCGAGCGCCCCGGATGCGCCCACCTCGCTGACCGCGAGCGCGAACGGAAGCACGCAGATCGACCTGACGTGGAGCGCCCCTTCGGACAATGGCGGCGCCGACATCACCGGCTACAAACTCGAGTGGTCCGCCGACGGCAACGCCACCTGGACCGCGCTCGAAGCCGACACGGGCGACGCGAACACCTCCTACAGCAACAGCGGCCTGCAGCCCGGAACGACGCGCCACTACCAGGTCTCGGCCATCACTTCGGTCGGCACGGGATCCCCGTCGAGCGGCGCCTCCGCCACCACGGAGAACCCGCCGCCGCCAGACCCGCCGACGCCAGACCCGCCATCCACAGGATCGCCATCACCGCCTACCACGTCGCCTCCGCCACCTGAACCCGAGCCTGAACCCGAGCCCGAACCCGAACCCGAGCCCGAACCCGAACCCGAACCCGAACCCGAACCCGAACCCGGCCCGTTGAAGGCGTCCTTCACCGTCGATGTCGAATGTCCCGACGACCTCTGCCGGGCGCTGACCGGCGATGCCGTCCGATTCTTCGACACCAGCACCGGGGCGGTGCGCACACGCCGCTGGAGCTTCGGCGACGACCGCAGCGCGACTTCCCCCACCGCCAGCCGCGCCTGGGGCGAGCCCGGCTTCTACCCAGTGACGCTCACCGTCGCCGGCGGCAACGAGGAGTCAACCGCCTCACGGACGTTCCTGGTCGAGGCGAGCGACCCGGCCGGGACCTGTACGGCGGACCGCGAGACGCTCTGCCTGCGGCACTCCCGCTTCGCGGTCCGGATCGACTGGTGGCTGCCGGACGGCACGACGGGCAACGGCACGGTCGTCCGGGAAGGCACCAACGACTCCGGGATGTTCTGGTTCTTCGACACCGCGAACTGGGAAACACTGATCAAGGTCCTGGACGGCTGTGAGGTGAACGGTCGCGTCTGGGTGTTCGGCGCTGCCACAACGGACATCGGCTACCGGATCGAGGTGACGGACACCGGGACCGGCGAGATCCGCGAGTACCGGAACGAGCCTGGCGCCCCGGCCCCCGCGTTCACCGACGTCACGGCATTCGCCAATAGCTGCGAGCCGTAGCGAGCCGCGGGACGCGAAGAACGACCGTCGCTCGCTTGTCCGGAGGTTGCCCGTGTAGCGCTCAGTCCCACGGCCGCAGCGACGTATAGGAGCGAGTCTCGGATCCCCGCAATTCTGTAGGTGACAGCGGCCTGCTCCGGGCCTATGGTTCAAGCATCTAGGTGCCGGACCTGGAAAAACACGCCCCAGAGTGCCGGTCCTGGAGACCAAGACCGCCATTCTGACCAGATGACTACCGCGTGGCAGTCCGCGATGTCTATTAGCCCCCCCACCAAGACGGTGGCTGGCCGAGTGCCCTGCCGTCGCCTCTCCACCCCCAGGCTCGCCGCGCTCGCGGCGCCGGCGGTCGTCGCCCTCTTCACGCTGCCGGCAGTCGCACAGACAATCACGCTTGTCTCCAATACCTCGGAGACTGACACCACACATCTGTCAATGGGCACCCGGAGCGTTGCGCAAGGTTTCACGACCGGCAGCGAAACCTCGGGCTACGAACTGCGCGAGGTCACGATGAAGCTCACCGTCAACTCGAACCCAACCGTACCGCCCGTGGACATCGTCCAGGGCGCCCCAGACGGGACTGTCGTGGTGACGCTCTCGCCGCCCAACCCGTTTCCGCGGGCTCCCGGCAGCACTTTCTCTACTGTCAACGCCACTTACACGCCGCCGACGGTGATCACACTCCTTCCAACGACGACCTACTATGTGAGGTGGAAAAAACACGACAACGACAACACGGCCGTCAGGCTCGCTGCCTCCGACAGTGACACGGGCTTGTCGGGGTGGAGCTTGGCGAACGCCGCCAAGCAGACCACCGAAAACACCGCGCAAACGTGGTTTGACAATGCGAACGGAAATTCCGCCGTAATCGCCGTCAAGGGCAAGATCGCCACCCCTCCGGGCCCCCCGGACGCTCCCACGTCGCTCTCGGCGACGGCAAGCAGGACCACCGGGATCGACCTGAGCTGGACCGCCCCCGCGAACGACGGCGGCCGTACCATCACCGGCTACAAGATCGAGTGGTCCGCCGACGGCAACGCCCCCTGGAACGAGCTCGTGGCCAGCACGGGCAGCAGGGACACCACCTACAGCGACACCGGCCTGCAGCGCAACCAGACCCGCCACTACAGGGTTTCGGCTATCAACTCCGTCGGCACGGGCCCCCCGTCGAACGTCGCCTTCGCCACCACTCCCACGTTCAGCCCGCTTGTCTTCAATACCAATGAGGGTGATGGCCGTTCTATTTCTTTTGCCACTCGCGGCATAGCGCAAGGTTTCAAGGCCGGCACCAACGCCCTCGGCTACACACTGAGCGGCGCCGAGATCAGGGTCCGGCTCAACGCCGGCTCAAGGACCTATCCGACCGTGAAGATAATCAGCGGCAGCAGCCCCAACGGAACGGTCACGGCAACGCTCGAAGCGCCTACCGGAAGCCTGGAGGGAACCACGGGGACCTACACGAACATAAGTTACACGGCGCCGTCGGGGATCACGCTCGTTGCGGAGACGGGCTACTTTCTGAGAATCGACAAAGGTGACTACGGTTGGAACGCCGCAATAAATGCAAGCAACGACCAAACGGGCGAGCCCGGGTGGAGAGTGGCGGACCGCTACCTGCAAACGCCGGAGGACGGGGACGGGACAGTGTGGATGAACGCCACCACTCATTCCCTGCTGATCGCCATCAACGGCCACCTCAAATCCAACACCGTCGCCCCCCCGGCCGCTCCCACGTCGCTCTCGGCGACGGCAAACGGGACCACCCGGATCGACCTGAGCTGGACCGCACCCGCGGACGACGGCGGCGGGGCCATCACCGGCTACAAGATCGAGTGGTCCGCCGACGGCAACGCCCTCTGGAACGAGCTCGTGGCCGACACCGGCAGCACCACCACCACCTACAGCAACAGCGGCCTGCGGCCCGGCCAGACCCGCCACTACAGGGTCTCGGCCATCAATTCCACCTCCACGGGCGCCCCGTCGAGCGTCGCCTCCGCAACCACCGATGCGGTCGCCCCGGACGCTCCCACGTCGCTGTCGGCGACGGCAAGCGGGACCACCCAGATCGACCTGCAATGGACCGCCCCCGCGAACAACGGCGGCACGAACATCACCGGCTACGGGATCGAGTGGTCCGCCGACGGCAACGCCCCCTGGGCCGATCTCGTGGCCGACACAGGCAGCACGACCACCTCCCACAGCGACACCGGCCTGCAGCCCGCCCAGACCCGCCACTACCGGGTCTCGGCCACCAACTCCGCCGGCACGGGCGTCCCGTCGAGCGTCGCCTCCGCCACCACCGCTGCGCAAGCCACCGCCCCGGACGCTCCCACGTCGCTCTCGGCGACGGCAAGCGGGACCACCCGGATCGACCTGCAATGGACCGCACCCGCGGACGACGGCGGCGAGAACATCACCGGCTACAAGATCGAGTGGTCCGCCGACGGCAACGCCCCCTGGAACGATCTCGTGGCCGACACGGGCAGCACGACCACCTCCCACAGCGACACCGGCCTGCAGCCCGCCCAGACCCGCCACTACAGGGTCTCGGCCATCAACTCCGCCGGCACGGGCACCCCGTCGAGCGCCGCCTCCGCAACCACCGATGCGGCCGCCCCGGACGCTCCCACGTCGCTCTCGGCGGCGGCAAACGGGACCACCCGGATCGACCTGAGCTGGACCGCACCCGCGGACGACGGCGGCGGGGCCATCACCGGCTACAAGATCGAGTGGTCCGCCGACGGCAACGCCCTCTGGAACGAGCTCGTGGCCGACACCGGCAGCACCACCACCACCTACAGCAACAGCGGCCTGCGGCCCGGCCAGACCCGCCACTACAGGGTCTCGGCCATCAATTCCACCTCCACGGGCGCCCCGTCGAGCGTCGCCTCCGCAACCACCGATGCGGTCGCCCCGGACGCTCCCACGTCGCTGTCGGCGACGGCAAGCGGGACCACCCAGATCGACCTGCAATGGACCGCCCCCGCGAACAACGGCGGCACGAACATCACCGGCTACGGGATCGAGTGGTCCGCCGACGGCAACGCCCCCTGGGCCGATCTCGTGGCCGACACAGGCAGCACGACCACCTCCCACAGCGACACCGGCCTGCAGCCCGCCCAGACCCGCCACTACCGGGTCTCGGCCACCAACTCCGCCGGCACGGGCGTCCCGTCGAGCGTCGCCTCCGCAACCACCGATGCGCAAGCCACCGCCCCGGACGCTCCCACGTCGCTCTCGGCGACGGCAAGCGGGACCACCCGGATCGACCTGCAGCTGGACCGCACCCCGCGGACGACGGCGGCGAGAACATCACCGGCTACAAGATCGAGTGGTCCGCCGACGGCAACGCCCCCTGGAACGATCTCGTGGCCGACACGGGCAGCACGACCACCTCCCACAGCGACACCGGCCTGCAGCCCGCCCAGACCCGCCACTACAGGGTCTCGGCCATCAACTCCGCCGGCACGGGCACCCCGTCGAGCGCCGCCTCCGCAACCACCGATGCGGCCGCCCCGGACGCTCCCACGTCGCTCTCGGCGGCGGCAAACGGGACCACCCGGATCGACCTGAGCTGGACCGCACCCGCGGACGACGGCGGCGCTGATATCACCGGCTACAGGATCGAGTGGTCCGCCGACGGCAACACCCCCTGGAACGAGCTCGTGGCCGACACGGGCAGCACGGCCACCTCCTACAGCAACGCCAACCTGGAGCCCGGCCAGACCCGCCACTACCAGGTCTCGGCCATCAACTCAGGCGGCACGAGCTCCCCGTCGAGCGGCGCCTCCGCAACCACCGCTGCGAACGCCCCGGACGCTCCCACGTCGCTCTCGGCGGCGGCAAGCGGGACCACCCGGATCGACCTGAACTGGACCGCCCCCGCGAACGACGGCGGCGCGAGCATCACCGGCTACAAGATCGAGTGGTCCGCCGACGGCAACGCCCCCTGGGCCGAGCTCGTGGCCGACACGGGCAGCACGACCACCTCCCACAGCGACACCGGCCTGCAGCCCGCCCAGACCCGCCACTACAGGGTCTCGGCCATCAACTCCGCCGGCACGGGCGCCTCGTCGAGCGTCGCCTCCGCAACCACCGATGCGGACGCCCCGGACGCTCCCACGTCGCTCTCGGCGACCGCAAACGGGAACACCCGGATCGACCTGCAATGGACCGCCCCCGCGAACAACGGCGGCGGGGACATCAGCGGCTACAAGATCGAGTGGTCCGCCGACGGCAACACCCCCTGGAACGAGCTCGTGGCCGACACGGGCAGCACGGCCACCTCCTACAGCAACGCCAACCTGGAGCCCGGCCAGACCCGCCACTACCAGGTCTCGGCCATCAACTCAGGCGGCACGAGCGCCCCGTCGAGCGCCGCCGCCGCAACCACCGATGCGAACGCCCCGGACGCTCCCACGTCGCTCTCGGCGACGGCAAGCGGGACCACCCGGATCGACCTGAGCTGGACCGCACCCGCGGACGACGGCGGCGCGGACATCGCCGGCTACAAGATCGAGTGGTCCGTCGACGGCAACGCCCCCTGGACCGAGCTCGTGGCCGACACCGGCAGCACCACCACCACCTACAACAACACCGGCCTGCAGCCCGGCCAGACCCGCCACTACCAGGTCTCGGCCATCAACTCCGCCGGCACGGGCGCCCCGTCGAGCGCCGCCTCCACAACCACCGATGCGAACGCCCCGGACGCTCCCACGTCGCTCTCGGCGACGGCAAACGGGACCACCCGGATCGACCTGAGCTGGACCGCACCCGCGGACGACGGCGGCGGGGTCATCACCGGCTACACCATCGAGTGGTCCGCCGACGGCAACGCCCCCTGGAACGAGCTCGTGGCCGACACCGGCAGCACCACCACCACCTACAACAACACCGGCCTGCAGCCCGGCCAGACCCGCCACTACCAGGTCTCGGCCATCAACTCCGCCGGCACGGGCGCCCCGTCGAGCGCCGCCTCCGCAACCACCGATGCGAACGCCCCGGACGCTCCCACGTCGCTTTCGGCGACGGCAAACGGGACCACCCGGATCGACCTGAGCTGGACCGCCCCCGCGGACGACGGCGGCGCGAGCATCACCGGCTACAAGATCGAGTGGTCCGCCGACGGCAACGCCCCCTGGACCGAGCTCGTGGCCGACACCGGCAGCACCACCACCACCTACAACAACACCGGCCTGGAGCCCGGCCAGACCCGCCACTACCAGGTCTCGGCCATCAACTCCGCCGGCACGGGCGCCCCGTCGAGCGCCGCCTCCACAACCACCGATGCGGACGCCCCGGACGCTCCCACGTCGCTCTCGGCGACGGCAAACGGGAACACCCAGATCGACCTGCAATGGACCGCCCCCGCGAACAACGGCGGCGGGGACATCAGCGGCTACAGGATCGAGTGGTCCGCCGACGGCAACGCCCCCTGGAACGAGCTCGTGGCCGACACGGGCAGCACGGCCACCTCCTACAGCAACGCCAACCTGGAGCCCGGCCAGACCCGCCACTACCAGGTCTCGGCCATCAACTCAGGCGGCACGAGCTCCCCGTCGAGCGCCGCCTCCGCAACCACCGCTGCGAACGCCCCGGACGCTCCCACGTCGCTCTCGGCGGCGGCAAACGGGACCACCCGGATCGACCTGAGCTGGACCGCCCCCGCGAACGACGGCGGCGCGGACATCACCGGCTACAAGATCGAGTGGTCCGCCGACGGCAACGCCCCCTGGACCGAGCTCGTGGCCGACACCGGCAGCACCACCACCACCTACAACAACGCCAACCTGGAGCCCGGCCAGACCCGCCACTACCAGGTCTCGGCCATCAACTCAGGCGGCACGAGCTCCCCGTCGAGCGCCGCCTCCGCAACCACCGATGCGAACGCCCCGGACGCTCCCACGTCGCTCTCGGCGGCGGCAAGCGGGACCACCCAGGTCGACCTGAGCTGGACAGCCCCCGCGAACGACGGCGGCGCGAGCATCACCGGCTACAAGATCGAGTGGTCCGCCGACGGCAACGCCCCCTGGAACGATGTCGCGGCGAACACGGGCAGCGCGATCACCTCCTACAGCGACATCGGCCTGCAGCCCGGCGACACCCGCCACTACCGGGTCTCGGCGATCAACTCCACCGGCACGGGCGCCCCGTCGAGCGCCGCCTCCACAACCACCGATGCGGACGCCCCGGACGCTCCCACGTCGCTCTCGGCGACGGCAAGCGGGAACACCCGGATCGACCTGAGCTGGACAGCCCCCGCGGACGACGGCGGCGCTGATATCACCGGCTACAGGATCGAGTGGTCCGTCGACGGCAACGCCCCCTGGACCGAGCTCGTGGCCGACACCGGCAGCACCACCACCACCTACAACAACACCGGCCTGCAGCCCGGCCAGACCCGCCACTACCAGGTCTCGGCCATCAACTCCGCCGCCACGGGCGCCCCGTCGAGCGGCGCCTCCGCAACCACCGATGCGAACGCCCCGGACGCTCCCACGTCGCTCTCGGCGACGGCAAACGGGAACACCCGGATCGACCTGCAATGGACCGCACCCGCGGACGACGGCGGCGGGGACATCACCGGCTACACCATCGAGTGGTCCGCCGACGGCAACGCCCCCTGGAACGAGCTCGTGGCCGACACCGGCAGCACCACCACCACCTACAACAACACCGGCCTGCAGCCCGGCCAGACCCGCCACTACCAGGTCTCGGCCATCAACTCCGCCGGCACGGGCGCCCCGTCGAGCGCCGCCTCCGCAACCACCGATGCGAACGCCCCGGACGCTCCCACGTCGCTTTCGGCGACGGCAAGCGGGAACACCCGGATCGACCTGCAATGGACCGCCCCCGCGAACGACGGCGGCGCGGACATCACCGGCTACAGGATCGAGTGGTCCGCCGACGGCAACGCCCCTTGGACCGACCTCGTGGCCGACACGGGCAGCACGACCACCTCCCACAGCGACACCGGCCTGCAGCCTGGCCAGACCCGCCACTACAGGGTCTCGGCGATCAACTCCACCGGCACGGGCGCCTCGTCGAGCGGCGCCTCCGCCACCACCGCGGCGAACGCCCCGGACGCTCCCACATCGCTCTCGGCGACGGCAAGCGGGACCACCCGGATCGACCTGCAATGGACCGCCCCCGCGAACAACGGCGGCCAGACCATCACCGGCTACAAGATCGAGTGGTCCGCCGACGGCAACGCCCCCTGGACCGATGTCGTGGCGAACACGAGCAACACGACCACCTCCTACAGCGACACCGGCCTGCAGCCCGGCCAGACCCGCCACTACCGGGTCTCGGCCATCAACTCCGCCGCCACGGGCGCCCCGTCGAGCGGCGCCTCCGCCACCACCGATGCGGTCGCCCCGGACGCTCCCACGTCGCTCTCGGCGACGGCAAGCGGGCCCACCCGGATCGACCTGCTATGGACCGCCCCCGCGAACGACGGCGGCGCGGACATCACCGGCTACAAGATCGAGTGGTCCGCAGACGGCAACGCCCCCTGGACCGATCTCGTGGCGAACACGGGCAGCGCGACCACCTCCCACAGCGCCACCGGCCTGCAGCCCGGCCAGACCCGCCACTGCCGGGTCTCGGCCATCAACTCCGCCGGCACGGGGCCCCCGTCGAGCGGCGCCTCCGCCACCACGCCAGACCTGCCAACACCAGACCCGCCGCCGTCAAACCCGCCATCCACAGGACCGCCGTCACCGCCGCCTCCGCCACCTCCGCCGGAGCCTGATCCCGAGCCTGAACCCGAACCCGGCCCGTTGAAGGCGTCCTTCACCGTCGACGTCGACTGTCCCGACGACCTCTGCCGGGCGCTGACCGGCGAGGCCGTCCGATTCTTCGACACCAGCACCGGGGCGGTGCGCACACGCCGCTGGAGCTTCGGCGACGACCGCAGCGCGACTTCCACCACCGCCAGCCGCGCCTGGGGCGAGCCCGGCTTCTACACAGTGACGCTCACCGTCGCCGGCGGCAACAAGGAGTCAACCGCCTCACGGACGTTTCTGGTCGAGGCGAGCATCCCGGCCGGGACCTGTACGGCAAATCGGGAGACGCTCTGCCTGCGGCACTCCCGCTTCGCGGTGCGCACTCACTGGTCGGCGCCGGACGGCGGCACGGGCATGGGCAACGTCGTCCGGGGGGGCACCAACGACTCCGGGATGTTCTGGTTCTTCGACAGCCAGAACTGGGAAACGCTGATCAAGGTCCTGGACGGCTGTGATGTGAACGGTCGCATCTGGGTGTTCGGCGCTGCCACAACGGACCTCGGCTACCGGATCGAGGTGATGGACACCCTGACCGGCGAGATGCGGGAGTACCTGAACGAGCCTGGCGCCCCGGCCCCCGCGATCACCGACGTCACGGCATTCGCCAATAGCTGCGAGCCGTAGCGAGCCGCGGGACGCGAAGAACCGCAAGGTGCAAGAACGTGCCGAGCGTGGTCAGTGCGGCGGCTGCCGCCAGCGGCTCAACGACCGCCGCTCGCTTGTCCGGAGGTTGCCCGTGTAGCGCTCAGTCCGCCGGCCG
This sequence comes from Candidatus Multivorans sp., assembly GCA_965205295.1. Classification (GTDB taxonomy): domain Bacteria; phylum Acidobacteriota; class Thermoanaerobaculia; order Multivoradales; family Multivoraceae; genus Multivorans. The sequence goes on along the minus strand of OZ242167.1, from coordinate 4,642,232 downwards.
CAGCGACGTACGGAAGTGAGTGCGGCCGCCCGCAATTCTGTAGGCGACAGCGCGGTAGCTACCGGCCTAGGATTTCGAATTTCGAGTCCTCGAATCTCGAAACCAAGGGAATCATCCTCATCAGATGACTGCCATATGGCAGTGCGCATTGTCCAATAGCCCCCCCACCAAGACCGTGGCTGGCCCGGCGCCCTGCCGCCGCCTCGCCACTGCCAGGCTCGCCGCGCTCGCGGCGCCGGCGCTCGCCGCGCTCTTCACGTTGCCGGCAGTCGCACAGACAATCACGCTTGTTTCCAATACCTCGGAGACTGACACCACACATCTGTCAATGAGCAACCGGAGCGTTGCGCAAGGTTTCACGACCGGCAGCCGATCCTTGGGCTACGAACTGCACGAGGTCACGATGAAGCTCATCGTCCCCTCGAACCCAACCGCACCGCCCGTGAGCATCGTCCGGGGCGCCCCAAACGGGACTGTCGTGGCGACGCTCTCACCGCCCAACCCGTTCCCGCGGGCTTCCGGCGACATTTTCTCTATTGTCACCACCACCTACACGCTGCCGACGGCGATCACACTCCTTCCAACGACGACCTACTATGTGAGGTGGAACAGACACGACCACAACAACGACGCGAGCGTCAGGCTCGCTGGCTCCGACAGTGACACGAGCATGTGGGGGTGGAGCTTGGCGAACGCCGTCAAGCAGACCACCGCCAACGACGCGCACACGTGGTTTGACACTTCGTCGGGATCCTCCGCCGTAATCGCCGTCAAGGGCAAGGTCCTCACAAATGGGAGCACCCCGGACGCTCCCACGTCGCTCTCGGCGACGGCAAGCGGGACCACCCGGATCGACCTGCAATGGACCGCCCCCGCGAACACCGGCGGCGAGAACATCATCGGTTACAAGATCGAGTGGTCCGTCAACGGCAACGCCCCCTGGACCGATCTCGTGGCGAACACGGGCAGCGCGACCACCTCCTACAGCGACACCGGCGTGCAGCCCGGCCAAACCCGCCACTACCGGGTCTCGGCCATCAACATCGCCGGCGCAGGCTCCCCGTCGAGCGGCGCCTCCGCCACCACCGCTACGGCCGCCCCGGCCGCTCCATCGTCGCTCTCGGCGACGGCAAGCGGGACCACCCGGATCGACCTGCAATGGACCGCCCCCGCGCACGACGGCGGCCAGACCATCACCGGCTACAAGATCGAGTCGTCCATCGGCGGCAACGCCTCCTGGACCGTTCTCGCAGCGAACACCGGCAGCACGACCACCTCCTACAACGACACCGGCCTGCAGCCCGGCCAGACCCGCCACTACCAGGTCTCGGCCATCAACTCCGTCGGCACGGGCGCCCCGTCGGGCGTCGCCTCCGCCACCACCGCTGCGGTCGTCGCCCCGGACGCTCCCACGTCGCTCTCGGCGACGGCAAGCGGGACCACCCGGATCGACCTGCAATGGACCGCCCCCGCGAACAACGGCGGCGCGAACATCACCGGCTACAAGATCGAGTGGTCCGCAGACGGCAACGCCCCCTGGACCGAGCTCGTGGCGAACACGGGCAGCGCGGTCACCTTCTACAGCGACACCAGCCTGCAGCGCGGCCAGACCCGCCACTACCGGGTCTCGGCCATCAACTCCGCCGCCACGAGCGCCCCGTCGAGCGGTGCCTCCGCAGCCACGCAGGACCCGCCGACGCCAGCTCCGCCATCCACAGGATCGCCATCACCGCCTACCACGTCGCCTCCGCCACCTGAACCCGAGCCTGAACCCGAGCCTGAACCCGAACCTGAACCCGAACCTGAACCCGAACCTGAACCCGAACCCGAACCTGAACCCGGCCCGTTGAAGGCGTCCTTCACCGTCGATGTCGAATGTCCCGACGACCTCTGCCGGGCGCTGACCGGCGATGCCGTCCGATTCTTCGACACCAGCACCGGGGCGGTGCGCACACGCCGCTGGAGCTTCGGCGACGACCGCAGCGCGACTTCCCCCACCGCCAGCCGCGCCTGGGGCGAGCCCGGCTTCTACCCAGTGACGCTCACCGTCGCCGGCGGCAACAAGGAGTCAACCGCCTCACGGACGTTTCTGGTCGAGGCGAGCATCCCGGCCGGGACCTGTACGGCAAATCGGGAGACGCTCTGCCTGCGGCACTCCCGCTTCGCGGTCCGGATCGACTGGTGGCTGCCGGACGGCACGACGGGCAACGGCACGGTCGTCCGGGAAGGCACCAACGACTCCGGGATGTTCTGGTTCTTCGACACCGCGAACTGGGAAACACTGATCAAGGTCCTGGACGGCTGTGAGGTGAACGGTCGCGTCTGGGTGTTCGGCGCTGCCACAACGGACATCGGCTACCGGATCGAGGTGACGGACACCGGGACCGGCGAGATCCGCGAGTACCGGAACGAGCCTGGCGCCCCGGCCCCCGCGTTCACCGACGTCACGGCATTCGCCAATAGCTGCGAGCCGTAGCGAGCCGCGGGACGCGAAGAACCGCAAGGTGCAAGAACGTGCCGAGCGTGGTCAGTGCGGCGGCTGCCGCCAGCGGCTCAACGACCGCCGCTCGCTTGTCCGGAGGTTGCCCGTGTAGCGCTCAGTCCGCCGGCCGCAGCGACGTACGGAAGTGAGTGCGGCCCCCCGCAATTCTGTAGGCGACAGCGCGGTAGCTACCGGCCTAGGATTTCGAGATTCGAGTCCTCGAATCTCGAAACCAAGGGAATCATCCTCATCAGATGACTGCCATATGGCAGTGCGCATTGTCCAATAGCCCCCCCACCAAGACGATGGCTGGTCCAGCGCCCTGCCGCCGCCTCGCCACTGCCAGGCTCGCCGCGCTCGCGGCGCCGGCGCTCGCCGCGCTCTTCACGTTGCCGGCAGTCGCACAGACAATCACGCTTGTTTCCAATACCTCGGAGACTGACACCACACATCTGTCAATAAGCAACCGGAGCGTTGCGCAAGGTTTCACGACCGGCAGCGAAACCTTGGGCTACGAACTGCACGAGGTCACGATGAAGCTCGCCGTCCCCTCGAACCCAACCGCACCGCCCGTGGACATCGTCCAGGGCGCCCCAGACGGGACTGTCGTGGCGACGCTCTCACCGCCCAACCCGTTTCCGCGGGCTTCCGGCGACATTTTCTCTATTGTCAACGCCACTTACACGCTGCCGACGGTGATCACACTCCTTCCAACGACGACCTACTATGTGAGGTGGAATAAAAACGACAACGACAACACGGGCGTCAGGCTCGCTGCCTCCGACAGTGACACGGGCTTGTCGGGGTGGAGCTTGGCGAACGCCGCCAAGCAGACCACCGCCAACACCGCGCAAACGTGGTTTGACATTTCGTCGGGAACGTCCGCCGTAATCGCCGTCAAGGGCAAGATCGCCACCCCTCCGGGCGCCCCGGACGCTTCCACGTCGCTCTCGGCGACGGCAAGCGGGACCACCCGGATCGACCTGAGCTGGACCGCCCCCGCGAACGACGGCGGCCGTACCATCACCGGCTACAAGATCGAGTGGTCCGCCGGCGGCAACGCCCCCTGGAACGAGCTCGTGGCCAGCACGGGCAGCAGGGACACCACCTACAGCGACACCGGCCTGCAGCCCGGCCAGACCCGCCACTACAGGGTCTCGGCCATCAACTCCCTCGGCACGGGCGCCGTGTCGAACGTCGCCTCCGCCACCACTCCCACGTCTAGCCCGCTTGTCCTCAATACCAATGTGGGTGATGTCCGTTCTATTTCTTTTGCCAATCGCGGTCTAGCGCAAGGTTTCAAGGCCGGCACCAACGCCCTCGGCTACACACTGAGCGGCGCCGTGATCAGGGCCCGGCTCAACGCCGGCTCAAGGACCTATCCGACCGTGAAGATAATCAGCGGCAGCAGCCCCAACGGAACGGTCACGGCAACGCTCGAAGCGCCTACCGGAAGCCTGGAGGGAACCACGGGGACCTACACGAACATAAGTTACACGGCGCCGTCGGGGATCACGCTCCTTTCGGAGACGGGCTACTTTGTGAGAATCGACAAAGGTGACCACGGTTGGAACGTCGCAACCCATGCAAGCAACGACCAAACGGGCGAGCCTGGGTGGAGGGTGGCGGACCGCCACATGCAAACCCCGGAGGACGGGGACGGGACAGTGTGGATGAACGCCACCACCACTCATTCCCTGCTGATCGCCATCAACGGCCACCTCAAATCCAACACCGTCGCCACCGCCCCGGCCGCTCCCACGTCGCTCTCGGCGACGGCAAGCGGGACCACCCGGATCGACCTGCTATGGACCGCCCCCGCGAACGACGGCGGCGGGGACATCACCGGCTACAAGATCGAGTGGTCCGCCGACGGCAACGCCCCCTGGAACGAGCTCGTGGCCGACACCGGCAGCACCACCACCACCTACAACAACACCGGCCTGCAGCCCGGCCAGACCCGCCACTACCGGGTCTCGGCCATCAACTCCGCCGGCACGGGCACCCCGTCGAGCGGCGCCTCCGCAACCACCGGTGCGGACGCCCCGGACGCTCCCACGTCGCTCTCGGCGACGGCAAACGGGACCACCCGGATCGACCTGAGCTGGACCGCACCCGCGGACGACGGCGGCGGGGACATCACCGGCTACAAGATCGAGTGGTCCGCCGACGGCAACGCCCCCTGGAACGAGCTCGTGGCCGACACCGGCAGCACCACCACCACCTACAACAACACCGGCCTGCAGCCCGGCCAGACCCGCCACTACCGGGTCTCGGCCATCAACTCCGCCGGCACGGGCACCCCGTCGAGCGGCGCCTCCGCAACCACCGATGCGGACGCCCCGGACGCTCCCACGTCGCTCTCGGCGACGGCAAACGGGACCACCCGGATCGACCTGAGCTGGACCGCACCCGTGGACGACGGCGGCGCTGATATCACCGGCTACAAGATCGAGTGGTCCGCCCACGGCAACGCCCCCTGGAACGAGCTCGTGGCCGACACCGGCAGCACCACCACCACCTACAACAACAACACCGGCCTGCAGCCCGGCCAGACCCGCCACTACCGGGTCTCGGCCATCAACTCCGCCGGCACGGGCACCCCGTCGAGCGCCGCCTCCGCAACCACCGATGCGGACGCCCCGGACGCTCCCACGTCGCTCTCGGCGACGGCAAACGGGACCACCCGGATCGACCTGAGCTGGACCGCACCCGCGGACGACGGCGGCGGGGACATCACCGGCTACAAGATCGAGTGGTCCGCCGACGGCAACGCCCCCTGGAACGAGCTCGTGGCCGACACGGGCAGCACCACCACCACCTACAACAACACCGGCCTGCAGCCCGGCCAGACCCGCCACTACCAGGTCTCGGCCATCAACTCCGCCGGCACGGGCACCCCGTCGAGCGCCGCCTCCGCAACCACCGATGCGAACGCCCCGGACGCTCCCACGTCGCTTTCGGCGACGGCAAACGGGACCACCCGGATCGACCTGAGCTGGACCGCCCCCGCGGACGACGGCGGCGGGGACATCACCGGCTACAAGATCGAGTGGTCCGCCGACGGCAACGCCCCCTGGAACGAGCTCGTGGCCGACACGGGCAGCACCACCACCACCTACAACAACACCGGCCTGCAGCCCGGCCAGACCCGCCACTACCAGGTCTCGGCCATCAACTCCGCCGGCACGGGCACCCCGTCGAGCGCCGCCTCCGCAACCACCGATGCGAACGCCCCGGACGCTCCCACGTCGCTTTCGGCGACGGCAAACGGGACCACCCGGATCGACCTGAGCTGGACCGCACCCGCGGACGACGGCGGCGCTGACATCACCGGCTACAACATCGAGTGGTCCGCCGACGGCAACGCCCCCTGGAACGAGCTCGTGGCCGACACCGGCAGCACCACCACCACCTACAACAACACCGGCCTGCAGCCCGGCCAGACCCGCCACTACCAGGTCTCGGCCATCAACTCCGCCGGCACGGGCGCCCCGTCGAGCGCCGCCTCCGCAACCACCGATGCGAACGCCCCGGACGCTCCCACGTCGCTCTCGGCGACGGCAAACGGGACCACCCGGATCGACCTGAGCTGGACCGCACCCGCGGACGACGGCGGCGCTGACATCACCGGCTACAAGATCGAGTGGTCCGCCGACGGCAACGCCCCCTGGAACGAGCTCGTGGCCGACACGGGCAGCACGACCACCACCTACAACAACACCGGCCTGCAGCCCGGCCAGACCCGCCACTACCGGGTCTCGGCGATCAACTCCGCCGGCACGGGCGTCCCGTCGAGTGCCGCCTCCGCCACCACCGATGCGGTCGCCCCGGACGCTCCCACGTCGCTCTCGGCGACGGCAAGCGGGAACACCCGGATCGACCTGCTATGGACCGCCCCCGCGAACGACGGCGGCGCTGATATCACCGGCTACAAGATCGAGTGGTCCGCCGACGGCAACGCCCCCAGGGCCGATCTCGTGGCCGACACCGGCAGCACGACCACCTCCTACAGCAACACCGGCCTGCAGCCCGGCGACACCCGCCACTACCGGGTCTCGGCCATCAACTCCGCCGGCACGGGCTCTCCGTCGAGCGCCGCCTCCACAACCACCGATGCGAACGCCCCGGACGCTCCCACGTCGCTCTCGGCGACGGCAAACGGGACCACCCGGATCGACCTGAGCTGGACCGCACCCGCGGACGACGGCGGCGCTGACATCACCGGCTACAACATCGAGTGGTCCGCCGACGGCAACGCCCCCTGGAACGAGCTCGTGGCCGACACGGGCAGCACGACCACCACCTACAACAACACCGGCCTGCAGCCCGGCCAGACCCGCCACTACCGGGTCTCGGCGATCAACTCCGCCGGCACGGGCGTCCCGTCGAGTGCCGCCTCCGCCACCACCGATGCGGTCGCCCCGGACGCTCCCACGTCGCTCTCGGCGACGGCAAGCGGGAACACCCGGATCGACCTGCTATGGACCGCCCCCGCGAACGACGGCGGCGGGGACATCACCGGCTACAACATCGAGTGGTCCGCAGACGGCAACGCCCCCTGGAACGAGCTCGTGGCCGACACGGGCAGCACGACCACCACCTACAACAACACCGGCCTGCAGCCCGGCCAGACCCGCCACTGCCGGGTCTCGGCCATCAACTCCGTCGGCACGGGCCCCCCGTCGAGCGCCGCCTCCGCAACCACCGATGCGGACGCCCCGGACGCTCCCACGTCGCTCTCGGCGGCGGCAAGCGGGACCACCCGGATCGACCTGAGCTGGACCGCACCCGCGGACGACGGCGGCGCTGATATCACCGGCTACAAGATCGAGTGGTCCGCCGACGGCAACGCCCCCTGGAACGATCTCGTGGCCGACACGGGCAGCACGACCACCTCCTACAGCAACACCGGCCTGCAGCCCGGCCAGACCCGCCACTACCGGGTCTCGGCCATCAACTCCGCCGCCACGGGCGCCCCGTCGAGCGGCGCCTCCGCCACCACCGATGCGGTCGCCCCGGACGCTCCCACGTCGCTCTCGGCGACGGCAAGCGGGAACACCCGGATCGACCTGCTATGGACCGCCCCCGCGAACGACGGCGGCGCGGACATCAGCGGCTACAAGATCGAGTGGTCCGCCGACGGCAACGCCCCCTGGAACGATCTCGTGGCGAACACGGGCAGCCCGACCACCTCCCACAGCACCACCGGCCTGCAGCCCGGCCAGACCCGCCACTGCCGGGTCTCGGCCATCAACTCCGCCGGCACGGGCCCCCCGTCGAGCGCCGCCTCCGCCACCACGCCAAACCTGTTGAAGGCGTCCTTCACCGTCGACGTCGACTGTCCCGACGACCTCTGCCGGGCGCTGACCGGCGAGGCCGTCCGATTCTTCGACACCAGCACCGGGGCGGTGCGCACACGCCGCTGGAGCTTCGGCGACGACCGCAGGGCGACTTCCACCACCGCCAGCCGCGCCTGGGGCGAGCCCGGCTTCTACACAGTGACGCTCACCGTCGCCGGCGGCGACGAGGAGTCAACCGCCTCACGGACGTTCCTGGTCGAGGCGAGCATCCCGGCCGGGACCTGTACGGCGGATCGGGAGACGCTCTGCCTGCGGCACTCCCGCTTCGCGGTCCGGATCGACTGGTGGCTGCCGGACGGCACGACGGGCAACGGCACGGTCGTCCGGGAAGGCACCAACGACTCCGGGATGTTCTGGTTCTTCGACACCGCGAACTGGGAAACGCTGATCAAGGTCCTGGACGGCTGTGAGGTGAACGGTCGCGTCTGGGTGTTCGGCGCTACCACAACGGACCTCGGTTACCGGATCGAGGTCACGGACACCGGGACCGGCGAAATCCGGGAGTACCGGAACGAGCCGGGCGCTCCGGCCCCCGCCATCACCGACGTCGCGGCATTCGCCGATAGCTGCGAGCCGTAGCGGTCTACAGCCCCCACGCGCTGATCGCCTCGTAGTTTTGTATCGCCTCGTAGTTTTGTAGGCGACAGTACGCCTCTTCCCCACTAGCCTTGTTTTGGTGTGGACTGCTGGTGTTCTTCGCTTCCGGCGACAAGGGAACCACCCCGGCGAAGGCCGACATTGGCCCGTCGACGGTCCCGCCGTGGATAGGCGTGGCGGGCCGCGCACGGCAGGCCGGTTCCACCGCCTTGGTGCGCCTCGACTCGCTACATGGGCGGCGTCGGCGGTTCTGTCGATGTTGGCGCCGCCGACAGCCGCCCAGACGACAACGCTTGTCGAGAATCTCTCCCAACAGATTGCCGGCCATGTCGACTTGTCCGGCGTCCTGGCGCAAGGATTCGCGTCCGGCAACAACGAACTGGGCTACGACTTCGCCGGGATGGAACTCAGGTTCTTTTTCCAGTCCGACGAAGACGTCAGGGCGACAGCGGAGGTTCGCCGCGACCGGCCCGACGGCACACTCGTCGCGACGCTCGAAGCGCCCGATGATTGGTTGGCCGGGCCGGCCGTCAACCAGACCGTTCAAACGCACTTCTTCGCGGCGCCGAGAGGAACCATACTCGCCCGAAACACGACCTACTTCGTCCTGATCCGCGCGACGCCAAGTGACGTGGACCTGGGACTGGTCCTTACCCACTCCCATGACCAAGCCGGCCAACCGGGATGGAGCGTGCTCAACGGGCGTCACTACTTCGAGTCCTCTCACAACCGCTGGTATGCGCTCTCACCACTAGCCCAGATCGCCGTGAAGACGCCCCGGGTTGTCGTCGCGGGTGTGCCCGCGTCCCTGACGGCGACGGCGAGCGGCAGCTCGCATATCAACCTTGCATGGATCGCCCCGCCGCGCGACGGCGGCTCGCAGATCACCGGCTACAGGATCGAGTGGTCCGCCGACGGCAACGCACCCTGGAACGAGCTTGAAGCCAACACCGGCAGTACGAGCACCTCCTACAGCGACACCGGCGTTGGGCCCGGCCAAACCCGCCACTATCGGGTCTCGGCCATCAACTCCGCCGGCACGGGATCCCCGTCCAACGTCGCTTCCGCCACGACGCAAGAGTCGCCGTCGGGAGGCGGAGCGCCCCCGCCGACGCCCCAGCCCGAACCTGACCCCGAACCCGAACCTGACCCCGAACCTGACCCCGGCCCGCTCAAGGCGTCCTTCACCGTCGACGTCGACTGTCCCGACGATCTCTGCCGGGCGCTGACCGGCGATGCCGTCCGGTTCGTCGACACCAGCACCGGCGCGGTGCGCACCCGCGAGTGGACCTTCGGCGACGACGGCGCTGCGCGCTCGGGCACCGTCCTCCGCGGCTGGGAGGAGCCCGGCTTCTACACGGTGACGCTCACCGTCGCCGACGCCGGAGGGGAATCCGCCGTGTCGCGGACGTTCCTGGTCGAGGCGAGCGACCCCGCGGGAACCTGCACCGCGGACCAGGAGACGCTCTGCCTGCAACATTCCCGCTTCGCGGTCCGGATCGACTGGTCGATGCCGGACGGCAGAACGGGCAAGGGGGTCGTCGTCCGGGAGGCCACCGACGAATCCGGAATGTTCTGGTTCTTCGAGAGTTCGAACCGGGAAACGCTGATCAAGGTCCTGGACGGCTGCGCGCAGAACGGGCGCGTCTGGGTGTTCGTCGCTTCCACCACGGACGTCGGCTACCGGATCGAGGTGATGGACACCGTGACCGGCGAGATGCGGGAGTACCTGAACGAGCCTGGCGCCCCGGCCCCCGCGATCACCGACGTCACGGCATTCGCCGGTGGCTGCGAGCCGTAGCGAGCCGCGGGACGCGCTAGCCTGCTCAGTGCATGTCGGGCTGCGCCGTGCTCGTCAGCACGCCCGTGGCCGCGAGCACAAGCAGGGCGAACACGACTTCCAAGGTGACGGTCCTGGGCAGCGGGTCCGTGTGCAAGTCAGGCCGGAAGTGCAGCCCCACCGAGTTGAAGGCGCCGCAACCGAGCACGAACAGGCTCAGCCCGACCTTGACCAGGAGGATCCGGCCGTACGGGTCCGTCCACAGCGTCTCCCAGGCCGGCAGGTAGAGGAAGGCGAGCAGCGCACCGCTGGCCACGAGCAGCGAGGCGCCAATCATCGCCAGGGGCGCGAACGCGCTCAACCAGTATCGACGCATCGACGCCGCCTCCGCCCGCGAAGTGCCGGCGAACCCGGAAGGCACCAGGAGCACGACGACCAGGGTGCCGATCCAGATGCCGGCGCCCACGATGTGCACGCTTTGAGCCGTCCAGGCCAGCAAGTCGCCGTACGCATGGCCCGTCATCGGCAGCGCGACCGCCACACCCAGGGCGCCGATCCAGGCGACGAGACAGCCGAAGGCCCGGAGCCTCAGTGCGGTGAACATACCGAGCGTGGTCAATGCGGCGGCAGCCGCTTGCCACTGCCACCGACTCCCCCATCGGCTGTCGATCGCCACCGCCCGCAGGCTCTCGAGAGACAATCCCTCGGCAGGCCCCCAGACCTCGACCGACTGGAAGACGGCCCGCAGCAGCAGCGCCGCAAGCAGCAGCAGGGACGACAGCCAGCCCAGACGCTCAAGGCCGACCCGCGGATCGCGAACCAACAGCGCGCCGCCCCGGACCGCGACCAGCAGCCGCAGACCAAGGACGCCATAGACCAGCAGGAGGGGCAGGTAGATCGACCAGCGGCCAGCCATCTCCCAGCTCATTGCCGAAGAAGCTGCCAGCGGTTCAGCGACCGCCGCGGTCGATCGTGAAGGTCGCCGGACCCTCGAGTTCCAGCTTGCTCAGCGGCACGTCGGGCTCCTGATCGAAAGCGTCTCCGTTCCGTTTCGGGCTGCCACCTGGCCACCCCTGCGCACACCACGTAGGGAAGCAGCAGTGTAACAGCCCCTGCAGTCTCACATCTGTGCGAGCCAGTACACGGGCGCGTATTCACACCGGAACGCCGCATCCGCGCGGTCCGAGCTCCCGAGAAGCCCGCAGTTCTGTAGGCGACAAGGAACCGCATGGAGACAAAACTGTCTGCATGCACAACGCTCGGGCGCCGCGGTACAAGCCGGGCGCCCACAAGTGGAACATCGCTCACGCCCGTGTGCTCGCCGTCCTCGCGGCGCCGGCGGTCGCCTCGCTGCTTGCGCTGCCGGCAGTCGCCCAGACGACCACGTTCCTCTCCAGCATCGGCGAGCCACGCCAAGAAGCAATGACCGGAGATGACTTCGCACAGGAGTTCACGACCGGCAGCCATGCGAACGGCTACGACCTCGCCGCCGTCGAGGTCAAGGTCTACGTCTACGAACGGTTTTCACCCACCCCGAGGGTGGCGCTCGTCAAGGGCAGCGTCGCCGGAACGAGCCTCACCGAAACGGTTGAAGCGGAGCTCTCACCACCCGACCCTTGGCCTTGGTGGTTGAAGGCGGGCAACCACATCGTCACCTTCACCCTGCCGGACGACACCGCGCTCCTTCCAGAGACGACCTACCACCTGAGGTTCTACTCACTCTCCCCCTCCGACCATTTGTACTTCGACCTCATCGACTCCGACTACGAAACGGGCGAACCGGGCGAAACGGGATGGAGCTTGCCGGACGCATTCCACACATGGGTACCCAAGAGCAGCTCTTGGAAGGTCTGGTCGAAGTGGAATGTTCAGGTCGCCCTGAACGGCGCGCCGAGGAGCACACCCCTTGCCGTGGCGAGCGCTCCAACGTTGACGGCGAGGGCGAACGGAAGCTCGCAGATCGACCTGACATGGACCGCTCCTTCAAACAACGGCGGCGCGCGCATCACGGGTTACAAGATCGAGTGGTCCGCCGACGGCAACGCCCCCTGGACCGTGCTCGCGGCCAACACGGGCAACACGAACACCTCCTACAGCCACACCGGCTTTTCGCTCAACCAGACCCGCCACTACAGGGTCTCGGCCATCAACACCGTCGGCACGGGAACTCCGTCGAACGTCGACTCCGCAACCACGCAAGAGCTGACCCAGGACCCGCCGACGCAGGACCCGCCACCGCCGCCGCCGCAGGAACCGCCACCGCAGGACCCGCCGACGCAAGAACCGCCACCGCCGCCGCCGCCGCCCACCACGTCGCCACCGCCGCCTCAGCCCGAGCCTGAACCAGAGCCTGAACCTGAACCCGAACCTGAACCCGGCCCGTTGAAGGCGTCCTTCACCGTCGACGTCGACTGTCCCGACGACCTCTGCCGGGCGCTGACCGGCGATAACGTCCGATTCGTCGACACCAGCACCGGGGCGGTGCGCATCCGCGAGTGGAGCTTCGGCGACGACCGCAGCGCGACTTCCACCACCGGCAGCCGCGCCTGGGGCGAGCCCGGCTTCTACACAGTGACGCTCACCGTCGCCGACGGCAACGAGGAGTCAACCGCCTCACGGACGTTCCTGGTCGAGGCGAGCGACCCGGCCGGGACCTGTACGGCGGACCGCGAGACGCTCTGCCTGCGGCACTCCCGCTTCGCGGTGCGCACTCACTGGTCGGCGCAGGACGGCAGCACGGGCATGGGCAACGTCGTCCGGGGGGGCACCAACGACTCCGGGATGTTCTGGTTCTTCAGGAGTCAGAACTGGGAAACGCTGATCAAGATCCTGGACGGCTGTGAGGTGAACGGTCGCGTCTGGGTGTTCAGCGCTGCCACAACGGACCTCGGCTACCGGATCGAGGTCACGGACACCGTGACCGGCGAGATCCGGGAGTACCTGAACGAGCCCGGCGCCCCGGCCCCCGCGATCACCGATGTCGCGGCATTCGCCGATAGCTGCGAGCCGTAGCGGTCCGCGGGACGCGAAGAACCGCAAGGTGCAAGAACGTGCCGAGCGTGGTCAGTGCGGCGGCTGCCGCCAGCGGTTCAGCGACCGCCGCGGTCAAGGCGTGCGAACTCACCCGGCGCAAGGGCGGGCTCGACAGCTCGAACCTCCCTGGCAATCGTGAACGCCCACTCGCCCTTGAGGACGTGCCCGTCGTCGCCCGCCGTCTGCCAGCGCGCGGTGTAGGCGCCGTCGGGCATGCGGCCCGAAACCCTGGCCATCAGGTCCTTCTCGCCCATCGTGTGCAGGCCCTCGACGCTCAGCGGGCCCCGCGGCCCTTCGAGTTCGAGCTTGCTCAGCGGCAGGTCCGGCTCCTGGTTGAAGAAGACCCGGAGAGTGCGTACAGGACCGCTCAGGGCTGCACCGTCCTCCGGACTGGTCTTGAGCGCCTTGAGGTGCGCGAAGGCCGCGGCCGCGAGCGTCAAGGCCAGTACGGCAGAGCCGAGCCCTACGGTCCTGCGAAAGCGATGTCCATCCCTCATCATTCTCGTCTCCGGGCCTGCGCTCCGTTCCTGCAGAATGCCGACGCCAATGCCGGCTCGCCTCGGACGCTGAGAGTACCAGTCAGCCAAGCCGCCAGCCGCCGACCGCGCCGGTGTAGAGTCTCGGTTTCCATCCCACAACTGATGAGCGACTCCCCCATTCCGCGGAGCGATCCACCGGCCGGCGCCGAGGGGCCAGATCGGGGGGCTGGCTTCTCCAACACGCGCAGCGACCCCTACACCGTCCGCGAGGGCGGCGCCGTTCCGCCGCCGACCACCTGGCGCAGCCGACTGCGCTACCTCGGTCCCAGCATCGTCATTTCCGGCTCGATCGTCGGTTCGGGCGAGATCATCCTCACCTCAGGCCTGGGCGCCTCCGCCGGCTTCGTCCTGTTGTGGTGGGTCCTCCTTTCCTGCTGGATCAAGTCGCTGATCCAGGCGGAACTCGCCCGCTACACCCTGGTTTCCGGCGACACGTACGTGCGGGCGATGAACCGCCTTCCCGGCCGCATCCCGATCGGACGCGGCCATGTCAGCTTTCCGGTGGCGATCGCCCTGGTCGCCCTGGTCCCCGGGCTGCTGGGTCTCGGAGGAATCATCGGCGGCGCCGGCCAGGCGCTCACTCTGCTGGCGCCGCAGATACCGTCCACCTGGGCCGCCGGTGTGCTCGCCCTCGCCGCGATCGCACTGCTGGTGACCGGCTCGTACAAGCTGCTGGAAGGCGTGATGCTGGTGCTGGTCATGACCTTCACCGGCGCCACTCTGGTGTGCGCCATCCTGATGCAGTTCACCGAGTTTGCCGTCACGCGCGCGGACCTCGCCTCGGGCTTCACCTTCGATTTCCCGCTCGAGTATCTCGTCGCCGCGCTCGCCGTCTACGGCTACACCGGAGTGAACTCTTCGGAGACTTCGGCCTACCAGTACTGGTGCGTCGAGAAGGGCTATCCGAACTTCGTCGGACGCCCCGACGCACCGGGATGGGAGGCGCGCGCGAAAGGGTGGATCAAGGTCATGCAGACCGATGTCTGGGTCACCCTGGTCATCCTGACCTGCGCCACGCTGCCCTTCTACATCCTCGGCGCCGGCGTGCTGCGGGCCCGCGGCAAGGAGCCGGAGGGCCTGGAGACGATCTCGATGCTGTCCGAGATGTTCACCCAGACACTGGGACCCTGGTCGCTGTGGCTGTTCGGTGTCGGCGCCTTCTGCATCCTGTTCTCGACGATGCTCTCGGCCATCGCCGGCGGCGCCCGCTACATCCCGGACTACATCATGGAGCTGGGCTACCTGCGGCGGCGCAACCTGACCGCCCGCAGGTCCTGGATCCGCGCCTACTGCACGGGGATCCCGGTCTTCGCGTTCGCCGTCTACGTGGCGATACCGAACCCGGTGCTGCTGGTCACGATCAGTTCGCTGGTCATCGGGATGCTGCTGCCGATCCAGAGCGGCGCCGTGCTCTGGTTCCAGAAACACCGGATGGACCCGCGCATTCGCCCGGGCATGGGAGTACGTATCGCCGTCTGGGCCATCTTCCTGTTCGAACTGGTGATGGTCGTGTTCGTGATCCGCTACGTGGTCCTTGGGCCCCTGCTTGATTGACTTGGGCCCCCTACTTGTTGAGGAGCGACGAATGTTGGAACCAATGAATCACCGGTCGGCTGAAGGCGGAGCACCGCGACGGGCCGTTGCTACGAAGCCACGACGCGCCGCGCTGCGTTGCGCCACCCTCTGCCTTACCGTTCTGACCGCGGCCTGCAGCTCTCCCGACGCAGACGTCGCCGAAGCGGACATGGGAGGCGTCCGAACGATCGGCGAGAGCGCCAGTTTCCGCGGCATCAACGGCATCCTCTTCGGCCCCGACGGCGATCTGTACCTCGCCTCCGTGGTGACCCCGGCCGTGGCGCGTCTCGATCCGGAGACCGGCGAGATCCTCGACCAGTGGGGCCTCGGCGACGGCCCCAAGTCGCCCGACGACCTTGCCTTCGGCCCCGACGGCTCGCTGTATTGGACGGACATCAGCAACGGCGAGGTCGCCATGCGCACCCCCGACGGCGAAACCCGGGTGATCGCCGCCCCGGGGGCCGGCGTCAACCCGATCACCTTCTCGGACGACGGCAGGCTGTTCGTCTCCCAGTGCTTCATGGACACCCGTCTGTTCGAGCTCGACCCGAAAGGCGTTGCGGCGCCACGACTCATCCGCGACGACCTCGGCCCCGGCTGCGGCCTGAACGGCATGGACTGGGGCGCCGCCGACGGCAAGCTCTACGGCCCGCGCTGGTTCCGCGGCGAGGTCGTGCGCGTCGACGTCGACAGCGGTGAGATGGAAACCGTGGCCAGCGGTTTCGAGGTGCCGGCGGCGGTCAAGTTCAACGGCGCCGGCGAACTCCACGTCCTCGACTCGCTCCGCGGCGAGGTCGTCCGCATCGGTGAGGACGGCAGCAAGGATGTCGTCGCGCGCGTCCAGCCCGGGCTCGACAACTTCGCTTTCGACGCCTCCGACCGGCTGTTCATCTCCAGCTTCGCCGACGGTTTCATCGTCGAGGCGCTGTCACCTGAGGAGAACCGGGTCGTGCTCGAGGGCGGGCTGAACATGCCCGGCGGCGTCGCCCTGATCGGGACCGGCGACACGACCCGTCTGGTCGTCGCCGACTTCTTCGCGTTGCGGCAGCTCGACCCGGACACCGGCGACGAACTTGGCGTCGTACGCGACGTGATCGGCTTCTCCGACATCGGCTCGTCGATGTCGGTCCACGCCACGGACGACGGTCAACTCGTCCTCTCCAGTTGGTTCGACAACGCCGTGCGGCTCTGGGATCCCGAGACGGACGCGCTGGTCCAGACGTTCGCCGGTCTGGCCGCGCCCATCGACGCGCTCATGTTCGGGGACGACATCGTCGCCAGCCAGTGGGGCGCCGGCAACGTGATCGCGTTCTCACCGGGCAGCCCGGAAGAGCAGCGGATCCTCGCGGAAGGTCTCGAGGGGCCGGCCGGTCTGACGGAGTTGGACGGCAGCCTCTACGTCACCGACAACCTCGCCGGCAGCCTGCTCCGCATCACCGACGGCGGCGCCGAGGAAGTGGCGAGCGGACTCGAGCAACCGGAAGGGCTGGCGGCCGCCAACGGCTCGATCTACGTCGTCGAAGCCGGGGCAGGCCGGGTCACGGCAATCGACCCGGCAAGCGGCGCGGCGCGGGTGGTCGTCGAGGACCTCGAGTTGCAGGTACCGCCGAGCGGCGCCTTCCCCAACACGATGCTGTTCAACGGCATCGCGACCGATGGCGAAACCGCCTGGGTCGCCGGCGACGCCGCGAACACCATCTACGTCGTCGATCTGAACTAGCGCCGCGACACTCGCTTCGCTACGTTCTGCGGCGCAAGCTCCTAGGCGTCGCCCAGGCCGTGGTCGCCGTAGGTGTTGGCCGGGCCCGTGCCTCCCGGGCCAAGACGCCCGCCGTCTCCGAAGTGCCCCTTGCCCGGCACATGGTTGACTTCAACCCGGATGCCGTCCGGATCCTCGACCAGGATCGAGTAGTAGCCCGGCGCAAAGCGATCTCCCTCCTTGGGGCCGTGGATGATCGTTGCGTCGAGTTCGGACGCGATGAAGCGGTAGATCGCGTCGACATCGTCGCGGCTTCGGGCCCGGAAGCAGAAATGGTGGAGCCCCGGCCGGTCCTGGTCGAACCCGCGGTCCCGCTTGTCCGCCGGCGCCGCCCGCACCAGAATGCCGGTCCGGCTGCCGATGCAGTACAGCACGTCCTCGCCCCGGATCAACGTGCGCATGTCGAGGAAGTTGCAGAGCCGCTCCCAGAACGGCAGGCAACGCTCCGGGTCACGGACCGTCAACTGAATGTGCGCGATGCCGTTGACGCCTACCACTTCGCCGGCGCCGCTCATTCAGCGTCCGCCGCGGCCGGCTCCGCCGTGGCGACCTCGAAAGTACGGGCCTGTATGGCCCCTGACCGTCTAGCCATCATCCCCACCTCCCCGCCCCTCGATCTCCCGCCGAACCCTCGCGACCTGATCCGCAAGCTCCTCCCGCGACGGCAGGTACAACTGGTACTTCGACGCGTAGATGTTGGCGTCTTCGGGCAGCGTCAGTTCGACCACCGCTTCGTTCTTCCGGTCGCAGAGGAGGATCCCGATGGTCGGCAGTTCGCCGTCGGTCCTCACATGCCGGTCGAAGTAGTTCACGTACATCTGCATCTGGCCGAGATCCTGGTGGGTCAGCTTGCCGCGTTTCAGGTCGATCAGCACGTAGCAGCGCAACAGTCGGTTGTAGAAGACGAGATCGACGAAGAAGTGGCTGTCATCGAAGCTGAAGCGCTTCTGGCGCGCCTCGAACAGGAAGCCCTTGCCGAGTTCCAGCAGGAACTGCTGGAGCCGGTCGATGATTGCGGTCTCCAGGTCGCTCTCGGAGTAGGCGGGCTTCTCTTCCAGACCGAGGAACTCCAGCACCACCGGGTCCTTGATCAGGTCCGAGGCCTTCTCGACCACCTGGCCCTCACTGGCGAGGCGGCGGACTTCGTCTTTGTCGCGGCTGAGGGCGAGCCGCTCGTAGAGCGAGCTGTCCAGTTGTCGCTTGAGCTCGCGAACGCTCCAGCCGTTCTCCGCAGCCTCGATCTCGTAGAACCGAAGGGCTTCGGCGTCGGTTACCGACAGTAGTGTGACGTAGTGGGACCAGCCGAGTGGAAGCCGCTCGGCAAGTTGCGCGAGAGCGTCGGTCGTGGCGGCCGAAGGACCCGACAAGATCCGCAACGCCGTTGCGGATCTTGGCTGGCTACCGGAAATCCGCGACGGCGTCGCGGAATTGTCTGACGCCGGGCCATTCGAGAGGATGCGGTCGTGAGTCAGGTAGAATCGCCGCATCCTCTCGAGCGCATCCACGGAGAAACCCCGCCCGATCCTCTCCTTCAGCGCCGCCGAGAGCTTCTTGAGGGTCTGCGCGCCGTACTCGGCCCGGTCCGCGCCGCTCTGCTCGTACTCCACGACGTACCAGCCGAACAACCAGTTCCGCACGACCAACGAGCGGTCGACGGCGCGGGCGGCGGAGTGCCGCGTCTCCTCGTGGGTACGCCGGCACAGCTCGACGAGGCGCTCGAAATCGAATGGCTGGCTCACGCCGGCAGGCCCATCCGCCTCAGATGGCCCTCGACCTTCGCGCTGTAGTCCTCAACCCGATGCTCCAACTCGGGCAGTGCGTCGGCATCCGGGTCACGGACCGTCAACTGGATGTGCGCGATCCCGTTGACGCCGACCACGCGCCAGAGGCTACTGCATCGAGACCTCTGGACCGCCTGGAAGCACGTGGAGGCGGACGGCGGAAGGACAAGGAGGGAAGTCCGTATTCCGCCGTCCGCCCCACGGCCTGAACTCACCGTTGCCTGGTCTTGCAGGCAACCCACGTGCCAGGCCGCCGGCCATCACGGCCCGCGACGCCCAAGTCCTTGTCACGGCTACGCAAACAGGCGGTTCAGAGCCTGCACGAAGCCGCCGGAGCGCAAAAAAAACGTACGATCAGGAGTTCGCGCCGACATCAACGTCCGAGTCCCGGCCTCGGTTCAAGCGCGAACGTCCGCGGGGCCGAGACGCCGGCCGTGAGCCGGCGTGTTTCCTGCCGGCGCGGGGCAGACTCCCTAGCTGCTAGAGTCCGCCCCCAACACCCAAGCACCCCCCATTTCAGGAGAACTCAGATAATGCACCGACACACTGTTTGCCGCCTGCTCGTGCTCAGCCTGTGCCTCGCGGTCATCGGCTTCGCCCCCGCCGCCGCGCAGGACCGTCCCGCCAGCCCCGAGGGCGCCGCTTCGACGCAGATCGGCGACGCCTGGATCGACATCACCTACAGCCGACCCATCCTGCGCGGGCGCAGCGGCGTCTTCGGCGCCGGCGACTCCTACGGCCAGGCGCTGTACGCGGGCGGCCCCTTGTGGCGCGCCGGCGCGAACGTGACGACCCGGATCAAGACCGAAGCCGACCTGATGATCGGTGAAACAACGGTGCCGGCGGGCGAGTACAGCCTGTTCGTCGAGCTGAAGGAAGGCGCCTGGACTGCGATCCTCTCCAAGCAGGGCTACATGGAGACGTTCGACCGCGACAAGATGGCCGACGGCCTCACCTGGGGCGCCTACGGCTACAACGCCGACCACGATGTGGCGCGGGCGCCGATGACGGTCGAAACGACGGAGTACTCGATCGACCAGATGACGATCCTGTTCAGCGACGTCTCGGACGGCGGCGGCGCGATCGTCGTGATGTGGGACAACCAGACGGGCGTGCTGCCCTTCGGCGTCGCCCAGTAGCCTCCCCTCTCAGACGTCGCACGCCCGGTAGGCGTCGATGACGGCCCGCTCGCCCTCGCGGCCCGGCTTCGAGTTGCCGTGCTCCATGCCCACGATGCCGTCGAAGCCCTTCTGCTTCAGGTGCCGGAACACGCTGAGATAGTTGATCTCACCCGTGGTCGGCTCCTTGCGGCCCGGGTTGTCGCCGACCTGGATGTAGGCGATCTCGTCCCAGGCGCGGTCGAGATTCGGGATCAGGTTCCCCTCGGTGATCTGCTGGTGGTAGAGGTCGTCGAGGATCTTGACCGAGGGAGAACCGACCGCCTGGCAGATCTGGTACGCCTGCGGAATCCCGGTCAGGAACACGCCGGGGTGGTTCGCCCAGTGATTGAGCGGCTCAAGCACCGCGACCAGGCCCGCCGGCTCGAGGATCGCCGCGGCCCGCTTCAGGTTCTCGACCACGTTCGCGGTCTGGTACTCCCACTCCAGGCCCGGGTCGAGCTGACCGGGGACGACGGTGCACCACTTCGCGTTCACCCTCGCCCCGACCTCGACCGCCCCTCGCATGTCCGCCTCGATCGCCTCGCGCACCGAGGAGTCGGCGGAGGCGAAACTCACGCCGCCCCAGGAGGTGTGGGCGACGAAGACACCCATCTCCATGCCCAAGACGTCCAGCTCGGCGGCGATCTTCTCCTGAAGCGAAACCTCCCGCCCGCCCATGCCGTTGTCCTCCAGGGCGCGGAAGCCCTCGTCATGCATGAACTTGAGCTGGTCGATGTGGTCGTCGCCGGCATGGTGCCGGAACATCCCGAAGTGGGGCGCGTACTTGAGCCCGAATGCACCCTTGGCGGCAGGTTGGGCCGGCCGGGCTCTGGCCGCTGCCGGCACGGCGGCCGCGACCGCAAGCGCCGCCCCGGCGGCCGCGCCTCCGACAAGAAGCTCCCGCCGGCCGATCGGGCGCGTACTTGAGTCGCCATTTGAATGATGCATCGTGGCAGAGTAGCAGCCCCCATGAGCACCCCGAAGGAACCGATATGACCAGAACCACGCTCGCCCTGCGCACGCTCGGCCACGTCCTGATCGCCGCCACGGCGACCGCCGCATCGGCGGTGGACGTCTCGGACACACGCCTCCTGTCCCAGCCCGCGGTCAGCGCCGAGCACGTCGCGTTCGCCTACGCCGGCGACCTCTGGATCGCCGGCCGGGACGGCAGCGGCGCGCGCCGGCTGACGTCCCACGAGGGGACCGAGAGCAGCCCCCGTTTCTCGCCCGACGGCGCCCTGGTCGCGTTCAGCGGCGAGTACGACGGCAACATCGACGTGTTCGTCATGCCGGCCGCGGGCGGCGAGCCGAAGCGGCTGACCTGGCATCCGGGCAACGACCTCGTGCAGGGCTTCACCGTGGACGGCTCGGCGGTCCTGTTCGCGTCCCAGCGCAGCATGTTCACGAACCGTCACTTCCAGCTCTTCGTCGTGCCGCTGACCGGCGGAATGCCCACGAAGCTGCCGATCCCGCACGGCCTGCGGGCCAGCTATTCGCCCGACGGGCGGCGCATCGCCTACATCCCCACACCCGAGCGCTTCGAGCAGTGGAAGAACTACCGTGGCGGCACGACGTCGCGCATCTGGATCTACGACACCGGGGACCACTCGGTGCAGACGGTCCCCCAACCCGAGGGCCGCTCGAACGACACCGACCCGACCTGGATCGGCAACCGGGTCTTCTTCCGCTCCGACCGCGCCGGCGAGTTCAACCTCTTCTCGTTCGACGCCGGCAGCGGCGAGATCGTTCAGCACTCCGAGTTCGAGGACTTCCACCTCGAAGACCTCGCAGGATCGACGAACACGCTGATCTACGAGCAGGCCGGCTACCTGCACCTCTACGACCCGGGCTCGGACCGCCACGATCGGCTCCGGATCGGCGTCGCGGCGGACCTCACCGAGACGCGGCCGCGCTGGATCGAGGGCCCGGAGTACATCCGCAGCGCCTCCATCTCGCCCTCCGGCGCGCGGGCCGCCTTCGGCTACCGCGGCGACGTCCTCACGCTGCCCGCAAAGAAGGGTGACGCTCGCAACCTGACGCGGACTCCGGGCATCCACGAGCGCTTCCCGGCCTGGTCGCCCGATGGCGGGAGCATCGCCTGGTTCTCGGACGAAGGCGGCGAGTACGGGCTCCACGTCCGCAACCAGGACAGCGGCGAGGTCAGACGCTACGAGCTCGGCGGCGAGCACGGCGGCAACGGCTTCTACCAGAACCCCGAGTGGTCGCCCGACGGCAAACGGATCAGCTACGCCGACAACTCGATGACCCTGTTCGTGATCGACACCGACAGCGGCGACGTGGCGAAGATCGCGAGCGAGTACTACTACGGCCCCGCCAGCCCGCGCCCCGATCACTCCTGGTCGCCGGACTCGCGGTTCATCGCCTACACCCTGAACACCCGCTCCTACATGCAGCAGGTCTTCGTCTACGACGTGGAGGCAGGCAGCTCCCACCACGTCACTGACGGCCTGAGCGAGGTCGGTGAACCGGTGTTCGACCGGAGTGGCGACTACCTCTACTTCACCGCCTCCACCGACGCCGGTCCGGTGAAGCACTGGTTCGCGATGTCGAACGCCGACATGGAGGCATCGAGTTCCATCTACGTCGCCGTGCTGCGCGCGGACGGCGAATCGCCCCTGGCCCCGGAGAGCGACGAGCAGACCGTGGAGGCCGACGAAGATGGCGCCGCCGGCGAAGGCAGCGATGAGGACGCGGAAGCCGACGGCGAAGGCGACGACGGCGAGGACGAGGACGAGGACGAGGACGAGAATCGTGTCGAGATCGACTTCGAGGGGCTCAACCAGCGGATCCTGGCGCTTCCGATCGAGACCGGCGGCTACGGCAACCTCGAAGCCGGCGCGGCAGGCAAGCTCTACTACCTGCGTTCCCAACCGGCGGGCAGGTTCGGCGGCGGCGGCGGTGGCGGTGGCGATCTCATCCGCTTCGACCTCGAAGCGCGCGAGGAAACGGTTCTGCTCTCAGGCGTGGGCGGCTTCTCCCTCAGCGCCGACGGCAAGAAAGTGCTCTACGCCGGCCAGGACGACTTCGGCATCGCCGACGCAGGCGCGAAGATCGACCGCGCGGAGAGCGCGATCCCGGTCGACAAACTGACGGTGCGCATCGATCCCCGCGCCGAATGGCAGCAGATCTACGACGAGGTCTGGCGGATCAACCGCGACTACTTCTACGACCCCGGCATGCACGGCGCCGACTGGCCGGCGATGGGAGAGAAGTACAGCGGTTTCCTCACCGATGTCACCAACCGGGCCGACCTGAACAAGGTGCTGCGCTGGATGTGCAGCGAGATCGCGGTCGGCCACCACCGGGTCGGCGGCGGCGACCAGCGGAACGATCCGGAGCGGGTCGGCGGCGGGCTTCTCGGCGCCGACTTCGAACTCGCCGACGGGCGCTACCGCTTCGCCCACGTGCTCGGCGGCCTGAACTGGAACCCTGAACTGCGGGCGCCGCTCACCGAGCCGGGCGTCTCGGTGACCGCCGGCGAGTACCTGCTGGCGGTCGACGGCGTCGATCTCGACGCCACGGACAACGTGTTCGCGCGGTTCGAGAACACCGCCGGCAAGATCGTCGAACTGACCGTCGGTCCGAACGCCGACGGCTCGGACTCGCGCACCGTTTCCGCGGTCCCGGTCGCGAACGAATCGGCGCTGCGCAACCGCGAGTGGGTCGAGCGCAACCTGGCCAAGGTCGACGAAGCGACCGGCGGCCGGGTCGCCTACGTGTACGTGCCGAACACGACCACGCTCGGCCACACCTACTTCAAGCGCTACTTCTTCCCCCAGGTCCACAAGCAGGCCCTGATCGTCGACGAGCGCTTCAACGGCGGCGGCCAGGTCGCGGACTACTACATCGACCACCTGCGGCGGCCGTACATCAGCCACTGGGCAACCCGCCACGGCGCCGACTTCCGCACCCCGAGCGCGGCGATCCTGGGGCCGAAGGTCATGATCATCGACGAGACTGCCGGCTCCGGCGGCGACCTGCTGCCCTGGATGTTCAACAAGCTGGGTCTCGGCACCCTGGTCGGCAAGCGCACCTGGGGCGGCCTGGTCGGCACCCTCGGCTTTCCGATCCTGATGGACGGCGGCTTCGTTACCGCGCCGAACCTGGCGATCTGGACCGAGGACGGCTTCGTGGTCGAGAACGTCGGCGTGCCGCCCGACGTCGATGTCGAGCAGTGGCCGGCCGACGTCGTCGCCGGCCGCGACCCGCAGCTCGAGAAGGCGATCGAGATCGTCCTCGAGCAGTTGGAGGCGAACCCGCCCGAAGAACCGGCCAAGCCGCCCTTCCCGGTCCGGGTCCGGCGCTAGCGGCAACGCTTTGACGTACCTGGGAACCCGTGTGGCGCGATACGCGCCACACGCGAACCACTCCGTGCGGCCCGTCATCGGGCGCACGGATGGAACGCGGGCGTCTCGCCCGCATCCGGCTAGGGGTCTTCGCCCATGAACGTCAGCTACCTGCTGCCCCGCCTGCGCGCCGAGTGGCGCAAGCGGACCGGGCGCGAACTCTCCGAGGCTGACATCCACCCGCGCTTCAGGACCCGGGAACGGCACTTCCGCTCGCCGCCGATGACGGCGGAGATGGTGGCGGCGATTGCCCGCCTGTCGCCCCAGTTCCACCTCGAGCCCGGGGAGACCTCGCGGTCGTTCTGGGAACTGACCCAGAACGGGTCCTGCTGGGGCGAGTTCGACGCCGCGGCGCCCGTTCTCCGAGCCATGGCCCAGCCGAACAAGGCACTGGACATCGGCTGCGGCCTGGGCCGCTCGACCGCCTTCTTCCAGCACGCCCTCGGCTGGGCGGAAGCGGAGTTCCATCTCTACGACGGCGACGGCCCGCGGATCGACTATCCCCGTAGCGCGGAGCGCACCGATCGATCGTTCTGCGGCGACCTGAGCACTCTCAGAGAGGTGCTGGAGTACAACGAAGTCCCGAACTTCCGGATCTTCGACGCCCACGACCTGGATCACCGACTCGACGCCCTGCCCGGCCCGTACGACCTCGTCTACTCCTTCTACGCAGCCGGCTTCCACTGGTCGCTTGCCGACTTCTGGAGCGAGTTCGACTCGATCTCACACGAGGACACCGTCGGCGTGTTCACGATCCACCGCAACTTCGAGGAGTTTCCCGACCTGCGGAACTGGGCATTCCGGATCGTCCCCTTCGAGCGCAGCCTGATCAAGGACCGCCCGCACCGCCTGCTGATCGCCAGCCGCGACGAAGAACTCCTGGCTCCACTGGAGCGCTCACTCAGACGCTAGGCTAGAACCCACAACAGCCCAGGGAGGGACGCGATGCTCGACTCGTTCAGGAACTGCCAGCCCCAGACCTACGCCGCGATGCGGATCTTCGCCGGCTTCTTGTTCCTCTGGCACGGCGCGCAGAAGCTGCTGGGGTTCCCACTGGAGACCCCCGACGCACCGGCGTACCTGCTCTACATCGCCGGGCCGATCGAGCTGATCGGCGGCGCCATGATCATGCTCGGCCTCTACACCCGCTACGCGGCCTTTCTCGCCAGCGGCCTGATGGCCTTCGCCTACGTCCTCGGCCACGCTACCCGGCTCGGCGACGACCAGCCGATCTGGCACGCTCTGATGCCGCTCGCGAACCGCGGCGAAACTGCCGTTCTCTTCTGCTTCGTGTTCCTCTACATCGCCGCCAAGGGCAACGGCATCTGCAGCCTCAGCGGCGACGAGGACTAACGCTACTCCTCGCCCGCTGCCGCCAACACCTCGGCAACAAGCTGCGGAGACAGCCGATAGCCGGCCCCCGAGAGCTTTCGCAGGAACGGGCCGACCGCGGCAATCTCGCCGCGGGACTTCGCTGCCAGAAGCACGCCGGCGACCCCGGCCACAGGTACGCCGCGCCGACGGGCGATCCTTCGCCCGCGGGCATCGTCGATAAGAAGAACCTGAGCCCGCCGCTGCGCCGCGACCGCGATCGCTTCCGCCTCGCCCGGGTCGAGCAGCATGGACAGCTCGCGGACGCTGACCCGATCCGACACACTGCGAACCGAGATCCAGCCCGCCGCAAGTGCGGCTCCCAAGACCCTGGCGCCGGGCCGGTCGGAGCCGATTGCGAGTTCGCCTTTCACCGCTGGCGGCAGGACAACCCGGCCGTACAGCCGTCGCAGCAAATCAAGCTCCCCGATGCGGGCCAAGGCGATGAGCGGGCTCGTGTCGGCCACGACCTCTCCCTTCATCCGGCCGTGCCGATCTCCTCCTCCAACTCATCGGGCGGATAGTCAACCGCGGGGATGCCTGCCTCGCCCAGGAGAACGATGAAGTCCTCCGGAACCATCGCGGCGACCTTGGCGGCCTGGGACAGCGAAAGATGGCCGTTCTCGAACAGATGCAAGGCCAACGCACGGCCAACGCCGAGGCCAACGAGTCGATCGTCGAACGGCACGGCCAGGATCGAAGGACGCCCGTGCTTGGTGACGACGGCCAGGCGCCCTTCCTTCGCGCCTCGGAGCAGCTCACCCGAACGCTGCCTGAGCTCTCGTACGCTGAAGATGCCAAGTGTCGCCATGTCCTGACCCGCCATTTGTGCCCACAAACCGTAGCACAAATAAGCTTTAGCAGACGACCTCTCAGCTCACCGCGACGATGCCGCCGTCGACGGGGATGGCGGCGCCGGTGACGTAGGCCGCGGCGCGGGACGCGAGGTAGATCGCGGCGCCGGCCATGTCCTCCGGCGTGCCGATGCGCTTGCGGGGGTTGCGGGCGCGGATCTCGTCGCCGAACTTCTTCAGGTTGTACTCCATCATCTTGCTCTCGAAGGGCCCGGGACACACCGCGTTCACCGTGATGTCTTCGGGCGCGAGCCGGCTCGCCAGAGCGCGCGTGAGGTGGATCATCCCGGCCTTGCTGGCGCTGTACGGATAGTGCTCGGCCGGGTTCAGGTGCAGGCCGTCGATCGAGGCGATGTTGATCACCCGTGCCGGGTCGTCTTCGGTCGCCGCGGCGCGCAGCTCCGGCAGCAGCCGCACGGTGAGGAAGAAGGGGCCCTTCAGGTTGATGTCCATCACCTTGTCCCAGCCCGACTCGGGGAACTCCTCGAGCGGCGCGCCCCAGGCGGCGCCGGCGTTGTTGACCAGGATGTGGAGCTTCTCTTCGCGTTCCCGGAACTCGGCGCGGAAGCGTTCGACGCCCTCGACTGAAGCCAGGTCGTTCGGCAGCGAGATGCACTCGCCGTACTCGCCTAGTTCGTCGGCCATCGCGTCGCAGACCGCGGCCTTGCGCGAGCTGATGTAGGTGCGCACGCCGTTCTCCACGTAGCCGCGGGCGATCATCGCGCCGATGCCGCGGGAGCCGCCGGTGACCACCGCCACCTTGCCGGAAACGTCAAACAGGTTCTTCATCTTCATCACTCCACGGTCAGTGCGTCGGTCAGCACGGAACCCGCCCGTGCCGTCTGGTCCCAGAGCCCCAGGGCGATCCGCTGCCGGCCCTCCGGCAGTCGAAGGGTCAAGCCGGCACGGTAGTGGCTCTCCAGCGCGTCCGCGAGCGTGTCCGACGTCACCTGCAGCGGCACGTCGAGGTGCTGTGCCGCCGTCAACTGGTCGTCGTCGTCCATTGCCACGACGACCAGGCGAGCGGAGGCGCTGTGCATACCGTCCAGTTCGACGAGTTCCACGTTGCCGATCGGAAACTCGACCCACATCGACACCTCGAACAGCTCCTCGTCTTCCACCGGAACGATCGCGTCGAGGTGGACCTCCAGCCGATGGGGGTTGTCGCTTTCACCGATGACCACGGCAGCCAGCGCCCGCTCCGAGATGCGGGACCGGATGCCCTTCTTGATGTAGCTCTGCCGGTAGTTTGCATTGACGCCCCGGCCTCCCTTGACCTTGATCTCGATGGCGGTGAACTCGCCTTCGACCTTGTCCGCCGAGGAAAGTCCAAACGAGTAGTACGACTGCATCCCCCCGACGGCCTGGGGCAGGAAGCCTCCAAGCCTCCCGCCGCCGGTGCGGGCGAACCCGCCCGTGCCCTCGGCCAGGCCGTGCAACGCCTCCCGGTAGTCCGAGATCTCGAGCAACGAGCCCCGACCCTTGGAACGCCGGGCGCTCGCCGCCGCGTCGCCCGGCGGCGGCTTGGCCGCGAACAGCGTCACGCCGTAGGTGTTCGCCTCCGCGACGATGGCGCGGATGGTCGCCGTGGCCCGGTACTGCTCGACCTCCTGCTGGAGGCGGCCGGCCTCCATGCTCGTGTTGCGGTCGAAGGGGCCGCCGGTACCCGGAGTGCCGCCGGCCTGACCGCCGCTCCGAGTCTCGACCAGGTCGCCGGCGCTGGTGGCGCCACCCGTCAGCAGATCCTGGAGATGCTCCATCAGGGAACCCAGCGGCCGCTCCACCACGCCGTCCGACACGTAGATCAACGCCTTGCGGCCCTCGAGCCAGGACAGCGTGCGCACGAAGTTGCCCAGGGCCTCGAAGCTGCTCTCCGAGTCGGCGTAGATCTCGCGCGCGTAGTTGCGCATCTGCCCCAGCAGGGCGTCGATGCCCAGAGCGGCGTTCTGGCGGTCCAGGCGGTCGGAGCCCCGCATCTTCTGGAATGCATCGGTCACCGAGAGCTGAGCGCTCTGGCGCAGGCCGTCCCGCGAGTCGCCGACCGTCCCCTGTCCCTTGAGGCTGGCCAGCGCCATCCGGATCGACCCCCAGTTGCGGGTGAAGCCCTGGAGCACCCGCGGCTCCTGGTCGTGCGCGGCGACCATCACCCGCACCCGGCGATCTTCCAGCACCACCGGCAGGTCGACCTCGAGCTCCGCCAGTGCGCGGTCGCGGTTCGCGGACAGCATGTTGTGCTGATCGAAGTACAGAATGAGCCAGATCGGCGTGCTGGCGTCCGGATCATCGCTCACGACTTCGTAGAAGTTCACGGGGTCGACCCGGCGGCCGTGCTCGAAGACCTGGAAGTCCGACGCGGTGAGGCCCGTGATCGGCGCCCCCTGCCGATCGGTGACCTGCACGTCGATGCTCACGACTTCGACGTCGACGGACTCCTGGATGACCCCGGCTGCGGACTCGGGCTGCTGGGCGCTCAGAGGCGACGCTCCGAGGGCAATGAGTGCGGAAAGGAAGGCGAGGCCGGTTCTCTTGCTCATGACAGTTCGAACCCCTCATAGTCGTTGGCCGCTACCGCGTTGCATTTCTCCACGTACGGAGGAAAGCCAAGGTAGGGCATGAATACGCGCGGCTTGCCGGGCACGTTGGCGCCCAGGTACCACGAGTTGCAGGTTGGGTACAGCGTGTGGTCGGCCACTTCGCGGACGTGGGCCACCCACTCCTCCTCCGCCTGCGGCGATGCTTCGATCTCCGAATAGCCGCGACCCCGCAAATAGTCCATGCAGTCCGCGATCCACTCGACGTGCTGCTCGATTGACGGCAGCATGTTCGAGAGCACGGAAGGACTCCCCGGACCGGTGATGATGAACAGGTTGGGGAAACCGGCGATGCCCAGTCCCAGGTAGGCGCGCGGCCCTTCCGCCCACTTGGCCCGCAGCGTCCGGCCGCCGCGGCCGCGGATGTCGATCCGCGTGAGCGCGCCGGTCATCGCATCGAAGCCGGTGGCGAAGACGATCGCGTCGAGTTCGATGTCGCGGCCGCCGACGCGGACAGCCGACCGGGTGATCTTCTCGATCGGCGCCTGGCTTATGTCGACCAGCGACACGTTGGGCCGGTTGTAGGTCTCGAAATAGCCGCTGTCGAGGCAGATGCGCTTGCAACCGATCACGTTGTGCGGACTGAGCAGGTCCGCGGTGTCCGGGTCGCGCACGATGCCGCGGATCTGCTCGCGCACGAACGAGGCCGCGGCGTCGTTTGCCTCCTGCGTCCGCAGCAGGTCGGCAAAGGAAACCATGAAGGAAAAGCCACCGGTCTGCCAGCGCTCTTCGAAGCGCCGCCGGCGTTCCGCGTCGGCCGCAAGCACCGCCTCGTCGTGCATCGGGTTCATGTCCGCCCCGAGGCCGGCGGGCATCAGCTTGTTCCGCGCCCGGAACGCCGGGTACTCGGCCTTGACCTCCGCCTCGCGCTCCCGGTCCATGGCCCGGTTGCGGGCCGGAATCGAGAAGTTCGGCGTGCGCTGGAAGACAGTCAGGTGACCTGCCTGCTCCGCGATCAGCGGAATCGCCTGGATCGCCGAGGACCCGGTGCCGATGATGCCGACCGGGAGACCCGTGAAGTCGACTTCTTCGTGCGGCCAGGCGCCCGTGTGGTACTTCGCGCCCTCGAAGTCGTCGAGCCCAACAAAGGACGGGAGGTTCGCCGCCGAGAGGCAGCCCGTGGCCATGATGACGAAGCGGGCGCGGATCGTCTCGCTTCCGGCGCCGTCGCCAAGGTGAGCGCCGTTGCCATTGCCGTTCCTCCAGAGCTTCTTCCCGGGTGTTTCGGCCGCCGTCACCTCGACCTGCCAGTCGGAGGTCTCGGGGTTGAAGTGGGCCGACGCCACCCGCGTATTGAACTCGATGTCGCGGCGGAGGTCGAAGCGGTCGGCGACATGGTTCGCGTAGCGGAGGATCTCCGGTTGACCGGCATAGCGTTCACTCCAGGACCACTCCCGCTGCAGCTCTTCCGAGAACTGGTACGAGTACTCCAGGCTCTCGACATCGCAGCGGGCGCCCGGATAGCGGTTCCAGTACCAGGTGCCGCCGACGCCGTCACCGGCCTCGAACGCCCGCACCGAGAAGCCCAGACCGCGCAGACGGTGCACCATGTAGAGGCCGGCGAACCCCGCGCCGACCACAACCGCGTCGAACTTGCGCATCGCGCGGAATCGTATGCTACGAACCATGCCAGCGCTTGACGGTCTCCGCATCCTCGACCTGACCCGCATCCTCGCGGGTCCTACGTGCACGCAGTTGCTCGGCGACCTCGGCGCGGACGTGATCAAGATCGAACGGCCCGGTCGCGGCGACGACACGCGAACCTGGGGGCCGCCCTTCGTGCGCGGCGCGGACGGCGAGGACACGAGCGAGAGCGCCTACTACCTGTGCGCCAACCGGAACAAGCGCTCCGTCGCGGTCGACCTCGCCACGGCGAAGGGCGCGGACCTGGTGCGACGGCTCGCCGCCCGCTCGGACGTGCTGATCGAGAACTTCAAGGTCGGCGCCCTCCACCGCTACGGCCTCGGCTACGCCGACCTGAAGGACGATCTGCCCGGGCTCGTCTACTGCTCGATCACCGGCTTCGGCCAGACCGGCCCGAACGCTCACCGCGCCGGCTACGACCTCCTGGCGCAGGGCTACGGCGGCATCATGAGCCTGACCGGCGAACCGGACGGCGAGCCGATGAAGGTCGGCGTCGGCATCGCCGACATCGTCTGCGGCATGTACGCCGCGACCGCGATCCTGGCGGCGCTGCGGCACCGCGACCGCACCGGCAGCGGCCAGTATATCGACCTCGCCCTGGTCGACACGCAGATGGCCTGGCTGGTCAACGAGGGCACGAACTACCTGACCTCCGGAGAACTGCCCCGCCGGCGCGGCAACGAGCACCCGAACATCGTCCCCTACGGCGTCTTCGAGACCGCCGACGGCCACGTCATCGTCGCGGTCGGCAACGACGCGCAGTACGAGCGGTTCTGCGATCTCCTCGGCGCCCCCGAACTCGCGTCCGACGAGCGCTACCGCACGAACGCCGGCCGGCTCGCCCATCGGGACGAGTTGGTGGCCGAGCTGGCGCGCCGCCTGCGCAAGCTGACCAGCACCGAGGTCCTGGACGGTCTGGAAGCCCGCGGCGTGCCCGGCGGCCCGATCCACAACCTGGAGCAGGCGCTGGCCTCCGACCAGGCGCAGGCCCGCGGCATGACGATCGACATGCCGCACCCGCTGGCCGGCAGCGGCAGCGTCCGGATCATCGCCAACCCGATCAGGATGTCGGAGACGCCGGTGACCTACCGCCGGTCCCCGCCCACCTGCGGCGCCGACACCAGCGACGTGCTCGCGGAACTGCTTGGCGACGACGACTGACGGGTTGGCTACCGGCGCCGCTCCTTGCGTACTCTGTCCAGCTCCCGGACGAATCGCGGTTCGTCCGGGAGGAGACGCAGCGCCTTGCCGTAGGCGTCTTCGACTTCCCGAGGCGGTAGGCGCAACCAGTTGAACGTTCGAGCCAAGTCCCGCCAAGCCCAAGCGTGACGTGTAGTCGGCGCGTCGAGTTGAAGCACTCTTTCCAGAAGGCTCCGAGCCTCCGTGAGGAATCTGCGATCCAGGTCGCCGCGGCCCTGCCTATGTGCGGCCTGCGCCAACTGCATCTTCGTCTGAGCGAACTCGTGAAGGGCCCGGGCATCGCCGAGAATCGTGTCGCCAGCGCGTTCGAAGTAGCGATGGGCCGCCTTCGGTTCCCTCAGGCGCCGCGCGAGGATGGCGGTGTCGATGGCATCCTGGCCGAACACTGCTCCGTCGCGCCGCTGAAGCAGTCGACGGGCCCGTTCCTCTTCGCCGGCATTCACCAAGACGTCGATCAACGTGTTCGTGACGTGGGGAATCGCCCCCGCCGATCCTCTCTTGACGAACGTCGCGAGGACATCTTCTGCCCGCTCGACGTCATCGCGGCCCACGTAGGAACGGATCATCTCCGACGCGAGCACGGCCGAAGCCGGGTTCGACTGCCACGCGGACTCGATGCGGCGAAGCGCTTCCTCGGTGTCCCCCACCGCTCGCAGGTGGGCTGCGTCCCGCAAAGTCGAAAGCGCCACGTACTCCGGGTGCGCGGGCAAGGTCGCCCGGAAGTACGTCCGTTGTTCGTTGAAGTCGAAGCGAGGCGGCGGCGAGCCGTTTGCTTCCATGGCCCGAAACACCTTCGGAAGACCAGTCAGCCTTCCTTCGGCGAGCCCCAGTTCCTTGAGAAACTCGCCGATGCGGCGGTTGCGGGCGGGCACCGGGTTGATCTGAGCGTCGGCTACAAGGTGACTCGGCTCGATTCCGGCCACCGGGCCGGGATAGCTGATGACCTCGACGCGACCCGGGTAGAGATACACCTTGACCGGCTCCGGTTGATCGACGTCGTACCCGCGGTGGTACACCGCGTTGACCAGGGTTTCCCGCAATGCCGGCAACGGATAGCTCACCCAACCCCGAACCTGGCTGCGGTCGGGCCGCTTCTGAAGGTGGGAGACCGAGAGATTCTCGAGATGGCTCAGGCAGTCGCGAAGCTGATCGGCGAGTCCTCCTCGGAAAACGCGCTCCTCCTGCACGTCGCCAGCACGATCCGCTGCAAACTGGACGACCTCTATCGTCGCGCCCTGAAACCACCGCGTAGGGTCGGCAGAGAACAGGAGCAAACCGGCGTTCCTCGGCACTTCGTGGCCGTTGGCCCGCGCCGTAATCCGCATGCGCCGGTAAATCTCCCTGTGATCCGGCTCGTCGAGAAGACCGCTGCGCACATCCCGAAGGTACTCCCTCACCTTAGCTTCGCGGATGTCTTCCACCTCCGCATCCCGGGCCGCCCGGTCGTCCCACGGTACTCGGTTCGTTTGCTCCAGGAGCGCTTGGAGAAGTCCACGACGATCCGCGTCGACAGTCTCGGCTCCCAGACGGACCCAGTACTTCAAGGACGAGTCCTTGGCGGATGGCGCCCGGTGAGGGCGCATGTCGCTAGCTGGAACCCATACAACTAGAACAGTTCGATCCCCGACCGTCTCGGGTGCCAGGATGGGAAAGTACGGCGGATCGAGCCGGTTCCACTGACCGCGGATCCACTTCTGCACTTTCTCGACATGCTCCGCTTGGAGACCTACAGGTGGCAGGTCAGCCCGCCCACCCTGCTCACGGACACCGATGACTAGGTAGCCGCCGTTGAGGTTGTGAAGGTCGTTCGCGAACGCACAGATCGTCTGGAGCATCTGCCGGCCGGTCGTCTCAGGATTCCACGACGCCTTGAACTCCACGCGCGCCGACTCCACACTTCGACAGTGGAGCAGATCGTCGAGGTTGATGGGGAGAATGGAGGTCACGGTCTAGCGCCGCCCGTGGTCGGGCGTCTTGCCCCGGCTTACTGCCGGTGGGAGTTCGGGCCACGAGCCCGCTCCGGCTGAGTCTATTCCGGCCACAGCGGTCCAACCTTCCCTGGTTCCCGAACTCCGCTCCCCAAGCGGTGGTAGCGTTGAAGAGCCACGCGGCAATCCCACCCCCAGGAGACCACTTGACGAATACGGCCGTAGGAATCAGCGGCTTCGGCGGCTACGTGCCGGAGCGCGTCATGACGAACCAGGACTGGATGGAACACGTAGACACCTCCGACGAGTGGATCGTCGCCCGCACCGGCATTCACCGGCGCCGCTTCGCCGCCGAGGGGGAATCGACCGCGCACATGGCCACCGCGGCCGCAAACTCGGCGCTCGAGAGCCGCGGTGTGAGCGCCAAAGAGATCGACGAGATCATCGTCGCGACCGACACTCCCGAGGTCTACACGCCGGACACGGCCTCCTTCGTCCAACGCATGCTCGGCGCGCGCGAGATTCCCACCTACGACCTCGGCGGAAGCGGCTGCGCCGGGTGGGTCCAAGCGGTCGACATCGCCCGTTCGCGCGTGCTCACCGGCACCCAACGGGTCCTGGTGATTGGCGTCGAGCTCATCTCCCGCCTGGTGAGCTGGAAGATCCGCGAAACGTGCGTGCTGTTCGGCGACGCCGCCGCCTGCGTGATCCTCGAAAGAGGGCAGCAGATGGCCGAGATCCTCGGCTCCAGTACCGGCACCGACGGCAGCCAGTGGCGCATCCTGACCCTCCAGATCGGCGGCACCCGCAAGCCGTTCACGCTCGAGCGAGCACAGAAGGAAGAGCACATGAAGCTCGACATGGATGGCCCGGCCCTGTTCCGCCACGCCGTCCACCGCATGTCCGACGTCAGCCGCGAAGTGCTCGACAAGGTGGGCGTCACGCTCGATGACATCGCGATGGTCATCCCCCACCAGGCGAACCTGCGGATCATCCAGGCCGTCGCCAAGAACCTCTCCGCTCCGATGGAAAAGGTCTACACGAACCTCCAGGAGTACGGCAACACCGGCTCCGCCTCCGTACCCCTTGCCCTGTGGGAAGCGCACAGCAAAGGCCGCATCTCCCCGGGCGACCTGGTGCTGCTGACCTCCTTCGGCGCCGGCTTCCACTGGGGCGCGATGCTGTTGCGGTTCAACGGTTGACCTGGGAACGCGGGCGTCCCGCCCGCATCTGGCGTGAGGGCGGAAGCAGCTACGATCGCGGTACCCTGATCGACTCCGACCAAGGGAACCGCTATGTCCGCAATGTACGACCCCGCGCACCCGGGCGAGATCATCCGGGAGGCAATACAGGCTGAAGGCTGGACAGTGTCGGGCGCCGCTGTCCGACTGGGAGTCTCTCGCAGTACTTTGTCGCGGGTCCTCAACGGGAGAAGCAGCGTTTCCCCGCCTCTGGCGTTGGCGCTGGAGCGACTCGGCTCGAGCGACGCCGGGCATTGGGTGCGAATGCAGGCTGCCTACAATCTGGCGCAAGCCCGCCGGGCCGAGTTGGGCGACAACGCCGTCGTAAAATCGTGTCCCCTCCGCCCGCGGCCGTCTCAAGCAGCTCCTCGCGCTTCGCCTGGCCCCAGAGATGCCGGCAGCGGACCGCCCGCGCCGGCGCATGGACCGCTCTCCGCACGAGCGTCGTGACCGCCGTGCCGACCTGAATGCCCTCCGGGTTGGTCTCGGTCGAGAAGATGCTCGGGTCGGGCGAACGTTCCGGGGCCACGAGCAGTTCGAAATGAAGCAGACGACGCCCCGGCCCGTCCGCTCGGCGATGCGCCTCTCCGTCATGCAAAAAGAGCGGCCGAAGACGTCATTGAGGACCTCGGCTGTCGTGTCGACGAACGCCCTTCGTCGTGCGGTATGCGTCCGAACAACGCACGCAAAACCGGGGCACCCAGATGCCAGACGGCGGCGCGCCGATCGAAGGCCACCGTCGGCGTCGGCGTCTGTCGGGACCACAGCACCCACGCCGAAGAGGACCTCGTAGAACAGCGTCTCCACGAGGGTCGAGTGAAAGAAACATGCGCCTTTGGCACTTTCGAAACGCACCCAAGCGCCTCTTCCAGCGATGACCTGAAAGCTCCGAGCAACGGCGCATCTCCAGCCGCCTCGACCCTGGCGAGGCCACAACGGGCGTAGGACGCTAGTAGCCAAGCAAGGTCCTTCGGCTTTGCCAAGGCGGCGCGGTGCGACACGCACGCGCAACGCACTCACTTGTCAGAGCCAATGAGGATCAACTCTCCAGATTCTTCGGCCATCAAGGCGCAGGCCATGCGAAGCGACCACCGGGCCGGTGGCCGGCGTGATCTCCCCCTGCTGCAACCTCCTCCGCGCCTTGCTATTCGCAAGTATTTCCGCTAGAGTTGCTGGCCCGGACTTGGGGACAAGACACCCCGTTCGTAGGTCGCCGCGTCGATGCGCGCGGCGAGCGTGGCACGAGAGCCGCGGCGAGAGGGGAAAGGCGGACCGTCCCCCGGTCGGCAAGCTGCGGGCCGACGCTCTCGCGCTGGTGGCGGAGAGCGCGCTCGCGAGCGGGCTCGATCCGGGTTCAAGCGGTGGTCGCTATCAGGTTGTCGTCCACGTGAACGAAGAGGAGTTGAGGCATCGCGAGAACGGTTCGATGGCGAACGGCGTACAGGCGCGTGCTTCCGCGGAAGCGGCCCGCGCCTGTGTCTCCGCGGAAGCGGCCGACCGCGGTGTTTCCGCGGAAGCAGCAGCCCGCGACGTTTCCGCGGAAACGCCACCCACCAACGGCGCCTGGCTCGGCGACTCTCACGTCCCTGTTTCCGCGGAAACAGCCCGGCGGATCGCCTGCGACGCGGGCAAGGTGCAGATGACTCACCGCAACGGCGAGATCCTGAGCGTCGGCCGCAAGACGCGCACCATTCCACCGCCCATCCGGCGCGCTCTGGAGTTCAGGGATCGCGGATGCCGCTTCCCCGGCTGCACTTCCCGGCACTGCGACGCTCACCATGTCGACCACTGGGCGGATGGCGGCGAAACGAAGCTCTCGAACCTGGTGCTTCTGTGTCGCCGGCACCACCGTCTGCTGCACGAAGGTGGCTTCGACGTGCGGATGGGTGCTGATGACGCCGTGCAGTTCCTTCATCCTCGGGGACGGCCGCTCGATGAGAGCCCCGCGCTCCCGCCCGTCGGTCCGTACCCTTGCGACGATCTCGTTCGCGACCTCGAAGATGCCGGCATCCTCGTCACCGGCAACGAGTCGATGCCGGCCTGGGACGGCACGCCGATGGACCTGCGCTACGTGATGGAGTGCCTGTGGAAGCCGCCACCCCATCTGCAGGCCGTGGTTGATCGGGAGCGGTATGGTGCGATGGCCCGAAAGCAGCCGGAGCCGCAGGCTGCCTAGCCGCAGCCAGATGGTTCCCAACCGCTAGGTTGTTCCTACAGCACCTCTTGACGGCACCGGTTGGAGGCTACTCTCCGGCACCATGAGCGAACGACACACTGTCCTTGGTTCGCCGGTCAGATTCTCCGAGGACGTGGTGCCGCTTGGCAACGTCAAGGTGAATCCGGGCGCCGTGGTGCGCCACGCCACTGACTCGGGCCGTCCGGTGCTTCTGACATCGCGCGGCCGCGGAGTCGCCGTCGTTCAGTCCCTGGCTCAGTACGAGGAAGCGCAGGACGAGCGATCGTTCCTTCGCGCCGTTGTCCAAGGACTAGCGAAGGCCGAGGACGGTTCCGAACTTACGCTGGCCGAGGTCAAGGCGAGATTCCGCCCGAAGTAGCTACCGGCGCCGCCAGGAAGGTTGAAGGAGCCGAAGCCTCGATCAGCTACGGGTCAGGTTCCTCGGCATTCTTCTCGACCACCTGCAGCACGATGTCGTCCTTCTGCGGCGAAGGGAAGTTGATGATGATCGCCTCCGCGAATTGAGTGGTCCGGAGATACGCCCTCGTCTGCGATACGTGGCCCTTGGTGATCGAACCGCCAGCCTTTAGCTCGACGGCTATCTGGCCGGCGATCACGAAATCGAGGCGTTGCATTCCAACGCACTCGCTCCGGTACATGACTTCGACGTTGTTCTCGATCGTGTAGGGAGTTCCGTTTGCTCGGAACTCGATCGCCATCGCCTTCTCGTAGACCGACTCGGCATAGCCCTCACCGAGAGCAGCGTAGACCGCCCGCGCGGCCGCGATCACATCTTCCTGGTACTCCTCGACCGTCTTCATCGAATCCTCCTCCTTACGGGACTGCCAATTCTCGGTACTCGCCTGGCCGGATCATGTTGACGGCGGCATGAACATCGCCAACCCGGGAGCGAATTCGTGGCCAGGAGGTCGTGAGGAGGACGAGTACGCCCAGTCTCCGTTCGTGGAGATTCTGTTGGTGTCGAAGCTGCTGGTCTGTCGTGACCAGCAAGTCGTAGCCCGCATTCTCAGCACGATCCAGGAGTTCGCCGTTGTGAAGGTTGGACCAGCCGCGTTCAAACGCGGTGTCGACAGCGTGCCCGGACAGGTGCCGCCGAAGCGGCGCCGGGGTCCCCTGGTCGAACAGGATCTTCACGCGGGCGGTGAGGTGGCCACATCCTCCGAGGGCTTGTTCGGGCTAGCCTCCGCCAGCGAGCTGACCTCGAAGTCAAGGACGGCCTCGACGCTTGCCGCTCCCACTCCTGGAAACCAGTCCAGGAACTGCTCTACGGACGCTCCATCCCTGATGTTCTCGAACAGCGTGGCTACGGGAACACGCGTGCCCCGAAAAAGCCAAGCGCCGCTTAGCTTCTCCGGGTGCCGTTCTACCTCAGAGCACTTCTGCCAGTCCGTCATTCGGTTCCCCGCAATTTGGCTCGATCGTCACTGACAGGACGATACCAGTCCAGCGGCAATCAATCACCCGAAGATCAGGGTCCAGATCGTGAACAGGGTGAAGGACACGTAGACGCCGGAGGCGATGACCATCATCACGATGTTCAGCGCCTTCGGCCGGGCTGACTTCGGCAGCTTGGTGAGGTTCACCCACAACGTCAGCGGTACGTAGATCGCCATCGCGAAGCCGCCGAGGAGCGCGGCGTTGAAGATGAAGCCGAGCGCCGACACGCCGCTGAGTTCGAAGAAGGCGGTCGAGACGGTGCCGGCGACCATGAACATGATCGCGAAGGTCAGGTACCACTGGCTCTGGGTGCGCTTCTTGCCGAACTTGAACATGGAGCCGAGCAGGTAGGACCAGACGCGGGCGCCGCCGTCGACGGCGGCGAGTTGGGAACTGAACAGGGCCGCCATGCCGATGAGCAGGAACACGTAGCGGCCGGGGGCGCCGAGGCTCGACTCCAGGATCACGGACATGTCCCAGACGATCTGGCCCTCAGCGGGAACGATCCCGGCCGGGCGGAGAACGGCCAGCGCCCCGAACATGAAGAGGAACATCGTGAACGTGTTGCCGAGCCAGAAGAAGAAGACCTGGTCCTGGATGACGTAGCGCATCCAGCGCCTGAACCGGCTCGCGTTCTCGGGGCTCTCGGTGTAGCGGTAGCCGGTCTGCACTTCGGCCGTCTTGTGCTGCCGCAGCGGATTCGCCAGCACCGGGATGCGCTTCCCCATGCCGATGTTCTTGTCCCGCAGGTAGAAGGCGTAGTAGAGGTTGCCGGTGCCGCCGATACCGGCAAAGACGACCGCGCCGAAGAAGCGGGCGAACGTGAACTCGTCGTCCAGCTCGATGTGGCCGAAGTTGACGAGGCCCCGCCCCATCTCCTTGACCGCATCCCAGGTGCCGACCGAGAACGCGACGTAGACCAGCCCGATCGTGATCACCAGCACCATGATCCCGATGGACCGCTCGACCGCCTTGTACATCTGCTTCGGCCCGAACAGG
This sequence comes from Candidatus Multivorans sp., assembly GCA_965205295.1. Lineage (GTDB taxonomy): Bacteria > Acidobacteriota > Thermoanaerobaculia > Multivoradales > Multivoraceae > Multivorans. The sequence continues at coordinate 4,602,334 of OZ242167.1, read as the reverse complement.
ATGAGCGCGATGAAGCCGAATGTGACCGCGGTCCAGAACCACTCGGGACCTGGACCGTCGGGGCCGAAGATCAGGGCCTTGAGCGCCGCGCCGGACATCCTCGCCCACCCCGGCAGGAACAGGCCGACGAAGCCCATCGTCAGGAAGGCGTAGATGAAGGTGATCGACACGCGGGCGTACGAGGTGAACGGGTGTTCGCCGGTGACCACCGCCCAGCGACCGATCTCGATGTTGATCCAGAGCTGCAGGAAGACGCCCAGGGCCGCCGCCCACAACATGACCGTGCCGAACTTCGCCGTCACCCACGGCCACACCGCGAGTTCCCCGGCGCCGACCGCGAGGCCGATCATGATCGCGCCCGGACCGGCGAGCTGCCAGAAGGACAGCTTGCGTTGCGGGAGGTTCTCCTCGCGCAGCGGTGGGATCGGTACCGGCATCTGAACGACCTCCTCTATGCCGGTACGGGCCGAAGCCGCCCATCCAGCTTCTCGCGATTCAAGGGAATGTGGAGCGCGAGACACTGTAGCAGCGCGCGAATCGCCCGCACACACCGTGGGACGCAGCAGGTACCATGTCGCCGCCACCCGTAACAGACACGATCGTTCCCGGAGGAGACACGCCGATGACTCGACGCCTGATCCCGAACTGCCGCTCGATCGCGGCCTTGCTGCTTACGCTGACCCTCGGCGCCGCTCCGGCGCTAGCCGCCGCCGACGCGACCCTCGCGGTCACGAAGCCGGAACAGGTCGGTCTCTCGGCCGAACGCCTCGCCCGCATCGACGCGGTGATGAACGGCTACATCGAGGCGGGGAAGATCGCCGGCGCGACGGGTCTGATCGCCCGCCGCGGTGAGATCGCGTACTTCAACACCTACGGCTACCGCGACCTCGAGTCCAAGGCGCCGATGCCCAAGGACGCGCTCTTCCGCATCTACTCGATGAGCAAGGCGGTCACCGGCGTCGCCGTGATGATCCTGCACGAGAAGTACGGTTTCGCGCTCCGCACCCCGGCCTCGAAGTGGATCCCCGCCCTCGCCGATCAGAAGGTCGCCCAATGGAGCGTCGATCCGGGGACCGGAGACCCGCGCCTGAAGCTCGTGCCCTCGAACCGCGACATGACGGTCCAGGACCTCCTCACCCACACCGCGGGAATCAGCTACGGCGGACCGCGCAACGCCCAAGGCGGCATGTACTACGCCGAACTCGGTGTCGGCAGCCGCGACCAGACCCTGGAGGAGTTCACCACCAAGATCGGCCAGGCGCCGCTCCACAACCACCCCGGCACGGTGTGGCGCTACGGCCTCAGCATGGACGTGCTTGGCCGCCTGGTCGAGGTGATCTCGGGCAAGACGTTCGATGTCTTCCTCGAGGAGGAGATCTTCGCGCCGCTGGGCATGAAGGACACCGCGTTCTACGTGCGCCCCGGCGCCGAGGACCGGCTGGCCGTGCTCTACACGCTCGACCGCGAGGCCGGCGACGGCACGATCACCCGTTCGAGCGCACCGCCGCAGGACTCCTACCTGACCAAGCCGAAGATCTTCTACGGCGGCGCCGGCCTGGTCTCGACCACGACCGACTACTTCCGGATGATCCAGATGCTGCTCGACGGCGGGGAGTACGAGGGCGGCCGGATGCTCAGCCCGAAGTCGGTCGAGCTGCTCGGCGCCGACCACATCGGCGACATGCCGCGCGCCGGCCAGCTCCTGGGACCCGGCGACGGCTTCGGCCTCACCTTCCGGGTCAACGAGAGCCCGGGAATGAACGGCGCCAACGGTTCCGTCGGCGAATACAGTTGGGGCGGCGCCGCCGGCACCCGGTTCTGGATCGACCCGGAGGAGGAGATGGTCGGCGTGTTCATGGTCCAGATCCTCCCCCACACCAACCTGCCGTACGGCACAGAGTTTCGCAACCTGGCATACCAGGCGATCGTTGACTGACCTATTCGGAGAAAAAGAGAAGATGAGCAACCGCAGCCTGGAAGTCCGTCTCGCCTCGCGCCCCGCCGGCGAGCCGGAAGCCGCGAACTTCGACCTCGTAGAGACCGACATGCCTAGCGTCGGCGAGGGGCAGGCGCTGGTGCGCAACGTCTACATGTCGGTAGACCCCTACATGCGGGGCCGCATGCGGGACATCCAGTCCTACACGCCGCCGTTCCAGATCGGCGCCGCCCTCGACGGCGGCGCGGTCGGCGTCGTCGAGGAGTCGAACTCGGACGCCCTGGCCTCAGGCGACCTGGTGTCGAGCCGCTTCGGCTGGCGCAGCCACTTCGCGGCTTCCGCCGCGGAACTGCAGAAGATCGACACCCACGGCGCGCCCCTCTCCGCCTTTCTCGGCGTGCTCGGCATGCCGGGCATGACCGCCTATGTCGGCCTGCTCGACATCGGCGAACCGAAGGAGGGCGAGACGGTGTTCGTCTCCGCCGCGGCAGGCGCCGTCGGCAGCCTGGTCGGACAGATCGCGAAGATCAAGGGCTGCCGGGCCGTCGGCAGCGCCGGCTCGGCGGACAAGGTCGCCCACCTCGTCTCGGACCTCGGCTACGACGCCGGCTTCGACTACCACGGCGACCTGAACCGATCCTTGAGCGAGACCTGCCCGGACGGCATCGACGTCTACTTCGAGAACGTCGGCGGCCCGACGCTCGAAGCCGTGTTCCTGCACATGAACATGTTCGGCCGCATTCCGGTCTGCGGGATGATCTCGCAGTACAACGACAAGGAACCCAGGCCCGGCCCCAGGACGCTCATCTCGATCATCCCCAAGCGTCTCAAGATGCAGGGCTTCATCGTCTCGGACCACCTGGACCGCCGCGCCGACTTCGTCCGCGACGTAGCCTCATGGATCGCCGAAGGCAAGGTCACCTACCGCGAAACCATCGTCTCCGGCCTCGAGAACGCCCCCGAAGCCTTCATGGGCCTCTTCCGCGGCGACAACACGGGCAAAATGGTCGTCCAGATCACCGACGACCCGACGCAGTAGCTGCGCCGGAGGGTGAAGGCGGCACCCGCCTGCCCGGGAGGGCGCGAGGGGGCGGACGACCACCGTACCTACGCTGCCTCGTTCGAGCGGCCCTAGCGCGTCGCGCTCGGCGAACTCGTGTTCAGCCGCTTGGCAGCGGCGCGCTACAGCCTTACGGCGCGGGACTCTTGGAGCGACCGCAGGCCCGTTCCCGGCTATCCCAGAGCAAGGTACTCACGCCAATCCCGGGTCAGCGCAGCTCGGATTTCACTGGCGTTCTCAAGGCGGCCAAGGTGAAGCTCTCGAAGGACGGCCGCTGTACGCAAGCGGCCCGGGAGGCTGCGGAGACAGGTCGGGCCGGTTTCAGGGTGAACAGTGGACCGAGATTCCTCACTCATCGGCGTCGCCTGCGGCCTCGGCGACGGCAAATGGGTTCGCCGACGCTTCCCCACGGCTTGCAACCTTCGGAGGCGGCTCCTGCCATGGGCGCAAGTGCTGGCCGACCCGGGCGTAGTAGTCCTCCACCAGCGCCTCCAGACGAGAGACGAACTTCTTGCGACTCCTGAACTGCCCGGACAGTTCCTGCCGCATGATGATGACGAAGCTCGTGAGATTGGTGCTGCTGTCGCTCACCAAACACCCCGCCTCATCGATGATCTGCGCCAGTGTGGTCTGAGTATCCGGGACCCTGCCGTGCCACCGCGCCCGCACGATCACATCGCCGGGATGCTCCGTCTTGCTTCGAAGCTGCATCTTGAGCCAGTTGATTCTGGCTTTGGGAGTCTTCCTGTCGCGCGGAGCCTTGAGTGCCATCGAACACTCGATCGTTCGAGCGCTGAAGTCGACCCCGACTCTGATGTCGCTCGCCGCGTTCGGAATCCGGATGTCGCAGTCGAGCTTCCATGACCCGCTGAGCGACGCGCAATCATCTTCAAGGCGTCTCTTCGCACCCTCCGCACCGGCCTTGTGCTTCCTGGGCAGGGAAGTGTCAACTCGCTGATGTGTGCGCCTACTCAAGATGAGGCAGATGTCACGGACTTCCTGATGCCATGCACCCACCGTGGCCTCCAGTTCCGCCTTGCTGAGGGGCCTCTTGTTCCGGCACGCATCCGCGACGCCCGGCCACTCCTGGTTCATTTGATCGAACGGGAGGACACCCGACTTGGAATGCCGAAAGTACGCCACCATCTCCTCTAGGATGTACCGCTGCTCGTCGTCGACCTCCTGCTCGCTGTTGAGGATCAGGGCGGCCTCCGTGCGGATACTGGCCCACGACCCGTGCCGCAGGTCGACCTTGCTCTTGCCTCGCGATCGGTTCCTTGGATGCGCGTAGGGCAGATGATCAGGCAAGACGGTGCGTTGATTCGAGACGGTCAGGACTGCATCGATTCCATAGTCCCGAGCCACACCCACGTATGCCTCGACCTGCTCTTCATCAATCGGATTGCCCCGAGCCTTCGCTTCAACCAGTGCCGTCCAACGCTGGCTGCCCGTGGTCAGGACGAGCACTCCGTCGGGCCGCAGGCAACTGGATTCACTGTCGGAAACCGGGAACGAGACCTCGGTGTAGGCCTTCAAGCGGGCTCTCTTGCCATAGGTTTTTCCGGCCCAGATCTTGATCAGGCTCTCGGCAAGAGGACGTACAACGGTCATCGTGGCGAGAAGCACGGTTGTCAGCCGTTGCTCCAGTTGCTTCTGATCGTAGGCGGGAATCAACCTCGCCTTCTTCGTGTCCTTCAGGAGATCATCGAGCTTCGCTCTCGGGGCAGGCATGGATCAGATCCCTCAGCAGTTGTTGCGATCGAAGGATTGTAGTCCCTGAAACTGTTGACCCCTTGACGCCGGGCTACCGATACGGCGAATCCAGGTCCAGGAACGGCAGGGCGCTGAGGACGCCTGGGGCGTCGACGGGCAAGGCGCGGTGGAGGTAGGAGGCGTCGAGCTCGTCCCAACCGGTGACGCCAAGCAGGCCGAGGCAGGTGACGATCTCGTGTTCGAGGATGCGGAGCATCCGCACGACGCCTTCGCGGCCGCCGGCGGCCATGGCGATGCACTCGAGGCGGCCGATGCCGACGGCGTCGGCGCCGAGGATCTTGGCCTTGACCACGTCGGTGCCGCGCAGGAAGCCGCCGTCGACGACGACCTGGGCGCGGCCATCCACCTCGGCGACGACCTCGGGAAGGGTGTCGAGGGTGCCGCGGACGTGGTCGAGCTGCCGGCCGCCGTGGTTGGAGACGTAGACCACGTCGACGCCGTGCTCGCAGGCCAACCCCGCGTCCTCAGCCGTGGCGATGCCCTTGAGGATCAGGGGGATGTCGAACTCGTCCTTGATCCGCTTGACCAGATCCCAGGTCATCCGGGCCTGGTAGTTCAGCGGCGCGACCCGGACCGTCGACTCGCCCACCGAGGGCGGGCGCCACCGCTTCAGAATGTCCCGTTCGCGCCGGCTGTAGACCTGGGTGTCGACGGTCAGGCAGATGCCGTCGTAGCCCGCGCTCTGCACCCGGCGGATCAGTCCCCGCATCCAGTCTTCGTCGTCGGCGAGATAGAGCTGGTACACCTTAGGCGAATCGGAGGCCTCGGCAGAGCCCTCGAGCCCGGGCAGACACACCGAACTGACGAAGTTCATGATCCCGAAGTCCTCGGCCGCCTTCGCGGCCGTGGCGCCGCCGCCTTCCTCGAACAACTGCAAGGAGCCGATGGGCGCCAGGATCACGGGGATGCGAAGGTCATGGCCCAGGAGCGAGCCGCCGGGTTCGACTTCCGCGACGTTGGTCAGCACGCGCGGCCGGAACGCCACCGAGTCCAGCGCCTGCCGGTTGCGCTTGACCGACGTCTCCGTCTCGGCGCCGCCGATCAGGTAGTCCCATACCTCCTGGGTCAGCTTCCGGCGCGCCGCCACGACCAGTTCATGGAAGGTCAGGGCGTTCTTGGCGGCGGCCCCGGGTTCGAACGGGTCGTCGGTCAAGTATCGTCGCGGGTCGCTCACGGAGTCGCTCAGTTCGCGGTTCGGCGGACCCTAACAGCACCCCGGTCGGCCGCGACGACACATGGAGACTACGCACCGCCCATGATCAAAGTCGACCTGCCGCGTTTCGAGCGGCTGCTGGCCAGAGCCCTGGACACGCTGCCGCGGGCCTTCGCCGACCTGCTCGACAACATCGCGGTCGTGGTCGAGGAGGAACCGACCGAGGAGGATCTGCGCCTGGTCGGCCTGGACCCGGAGGAGGACGACCTGCTGGGGCTCTACCACGGCGTGCCGCTCGACGAGCGAGGCAGCGGCTACAGCTCCCTGCCCGACCGGGTCGTGATCTACCGTCTGCCGATCCTGTGGATCTGCGACACCGAGGAAGATGTCGTACGTGAGGTGCGCGACACCCTGGTCCACGAGTTGGGGCATCACTTCGGGCTGGGCGACGACGACATGCCGTACTGAGGGTCCGGATGCCGGCCGTAAGGCCGCCGCTTCGCGCCGGATGCGGGCAAGATGCCCGGGTGCCATCCGTGCGTCCGATGACGGACACACGGAGTGGTTCGCGGGTGGCGCGGATCGCGCCACCCGGGTTCCCAGGAGCGGCTGCTAGGTTCGCGGCATGCCGACAGCCGTTCCCTTCCTTGGCATCGCAGCGGGACTGACCGCAGGCGCTCTCTTCGCCCGGGCGAACCGCCGTTGGCGCGACGATCCCGGCTACCACGACCACGCCCGGCGCACCAACGCCCTGCTGCTCCGGCCGCCGCACCGGACTTGACGCTCCCCCGCCACCTGAGGGCCGCGACCTGCCTCGCCGCTCTCACACTGAACGTGGCCTTCGTGTCCCTTCTGCTGCTGCTCCTGCTACCGGCCAAGGCGGCGCCGCCCACGCGACCCTGGTTCCGGCGCCTCTCCAACCGCATCTACCGCCGCGCGGTACGCATCGACAACGCGCTCCTCCGCCGCGTCTCGGGCGCTTCGTGGAACTTCGAGGAGCTGACGCTCGACCCGGCACGGCCCCACATCGTCCTGGCCAACCACCGATCCTGGGCGGACATCCTGATCGTCCAGAGCGTCGTCGCAACCCACGGTCCGGTCGTCAAGTTCCTCGGCAAACGCGAGCTCCTCTACGTGCCGATCTTCGGCCCAATCATCCTCGCCTTCGACTTCCCGGTCCTCCGGCGCCGCGCGCGGCGTGGAGGCAACCCGGCGAACCGCCGAGACGACGACCGCCGCCGGGTCAGCGAAGCCTCCGCTGTTCTGATCGACTCGCCTGCCGCGATCCTCTCTTTCGCCGAGGGGACGCGGTTCACGGAGGCCAAGCGCGAAGCCAGAAGCGGACCGTACGACAATGTGCTTCCGCCCAGGGCCGGCGGCCTCGCCGCCATGATCGAAGCGCTGGCCCCAGCCGGCGGCACGATCGTCGACGTAACCCTCGCCTACCCGCGGACGGTTTCGTTCTGGGAGTTTCTCGGCGGCGCGGCGGGGCCGGTGAGCGTCGCGTGGGAGACCGTCCCGATCACGGACGTGGCGCCCGAGCGCGCCCAGGAATGGCTCAATGACCGCTGGCGGCGCAAGGACGAGCAACTCCGGAACACGATCCTTATGGACTCCGACTCAGATCTAGTCAACTTAAGCGAAATGGAATAAGATCTCTCGCCAGCCCCGTTCCAAGGGCGAAACGACCCGCAAACCGACCCGGACAGCGAGGCGACAACGACATGACCGAGCACGACGACCGCCACGATCTCCAAGAGCCCGACCCGAAGGACCTGGCCGCCGAGTCGACCGCCTTCGAGGCGGCCCTGGCGCCACGAACGACCGGCCCCAAGCCCGAGCTACCGGTCGTCGTCCTCCGGGACATGGTGATCTACCCGGGCGTCACGGTGCCGATGTCCGTCGGACGGGCGGACACCCTGAGCGCCATCCAGGCCGCGGCCGAGAGTCCGGGTGGCAGGTTTTTCGCCCTCCTGCAACGGGAGAAGAGCGAAGAGGTCGACCCGCTCGGGCTGCACACGATCGGCGTCACGGCGCGCGTGGTCCAACTCCACCAGGGTCTCGGCGGCACGCAGGCCCTGGTCATCGGTCTTCATCGCGGCATCGCGCTACGCGTCGACAGCACCGCAGAGCATCTGGTCGCCACCGTCTCGCCGGCGGAGGAACTCATGCCGGTGGACCCCGACAACCTCGCCTTCGTCGCCCTCGACGAGGAACTGCGCAACCGGGCCGCCGAGCTCGGCGCCCGCGCCGGCATCCCGAGCGAGGTGTTGACCAAGACCCTGCGAGCGGTCACCGAACCCGGCCGCCTCGCGGACCTGGTGGCCGGTCACCTCGAACTCCCGGCCGGCGACCACCAGTCCCTGCTCGAAACGATCGCGGTCGAAGAGCGGATGCGCCGCGTCCTCATGCTGGTCCAGCGGCGCATCAAGCTCCTCGACGCCCAGCAGGACATCAACACCCAGGTCGAGGAGGAGATCGGCGACCGGCAACGTGAGATGTACCTGCGCGAGCAGTTGAAGGCGATTCGCAAGGAACTCGGCGACGACGACGGCGGCGACGACCTGGAAGAACTGAAGGAGCGGGTCGCCGGACTGGAGTTGCCGACCGCGGCGAGGAAGGAAGTCGACCGCGAACTGCGGCGACTCGAGCGGATGGGCCGCGAGTCGATGGAGTCCCAGGTCATCCGCACCTACATCGAGACGGTGTGCGAGCTGCCCTGGAGCGAGGTCAGCGACGAACGGCTGGACCTCGCGGACGGGGCGCGCATCCTGGACGAGGACCACTACGGCCTCGAGGACACGAAGGACCGGATCCTGGAGTTCCTCGCGGTGCGGGTCATGCACGACCGCCAGACGCGCAGACAGCAGATCCAGGCAGAGCCCGCCGACGAAGCCGCCGCCGAAGCCGCCGCCGACCCACCCGAGGACACCGACGCCCGCGACGGCGAAGAGGAGACAGAGCGCAGTCCGATCCTCCTGTTTGTGGGACCTCCCGGCGTCGGCAAGACCTCGATCGCCAAGTCGATCGCCCGCGCGATGGGCCGCGAGTACGTCCGAGTCTCCCTGGGCGGCGCCCGGGACGAGGCGGACATCCGCGGACACCGGCGCACCTACGTCGGCGCCATGCCGGGGCGCATCCTCCACGGCATGAAGCAGGCCGGCGTCAAGAACCCGGTGTTCCTCCTCGACGAAGTCGACAAGCTGGGCGCCTCGCACCAGGGCGATCCGTCGGCCGCGCTGCTCGAGGTTCTGGACCCGGCGCAGAACGGCGCCTTCATCGACCACTACCTCGGCGTCCCCTACGACCTGAGCCAGGTGCTGTTCATCGCCACCGCGAACTTCATCCAGAACATCCCGGCGCCGCTCCGCGACCGCATGGAGACGGTCGAGTTCTCGGGCTACACGGAGCACGAGAAGGAGAACATCGCCCGCAGGTTCCTGCTGCCGCGGGCCGTTCGCTCCGGCGGCCTGCTACCGGAGCAGATCGCGGTCGGCGACGAGGCGGTCCGCGAAGTGATCTCCCACTACACCCACGAAGCCGGCGTCCGGCAACTGGAGCGGGAGCTCGGCCGCATGGTGCGCAAGGTGGCCCGTCGCCTTGCCGCGACGCCCGAGAACGCGGAGGCTGAAGACGCCGGCGCGACGACCCGAGTGGGCGCCCCGGAAGTCCGGGAGTTCCTGGGCCGCCCGCGGGTCCGGCCCGAACGGGCGCTGGAACGCGACGCCGTCGGTGTCGCCACCGGCATGTACTACACGCCGATGGGCGGCGACATCATGTTCGTCGAGGTCGAGACCACGAAGGGCAAGGGCCGGCTGGAACTCACCGGCCAGCTCGGCGACGTGATGAAGGAGTCGGCGCGCGCGGCCTGGACCTATGCGAAGTCCCGCGCCGCGGCGCTTCAGATCCCGCCTGCCGCCTTCGAGACGGACGTTCACATCCACGTCCCGGCCGGCGCCATTCCCAAGGACGGCCCCTCGGCCGGCGTGACGATGGCCGCGGCCCTGGTCTCGGCGCTCTCCGGCCGGCCGGCGAAGGCGGGCCTCGCGATGACCGGAGAGATCACCCTGTCCGGCCGCGTCCTGCCGATCGGCGGGGTCAAGGAGAAGGTGCTCGGTGCGGTGCGCGCCGGCATCCGCGAGATCGTGCTGCCGAAGCAGAACGAGGCCGATCTCGAGGATCTGCCCACCGAGGTGCGCGAATCGCTGATCGTCCACGCCGTCGAAGAGCTGGGCGAAGTGCTGGCGGTGGCGCTGCCCGACGCCCGTTTCGTCGACGGCCGCCTGCTGTTCAAGGGCGACGACCCTGAACAGGTTCGGCGCCTGTCCTGCAACTAGGGTAGGAGACTGCGCGGCAGAAACCGGGTGCGTCGGCGTCCCCGCCGGCTTCCGGCGCGAAGCGCCCGCCTTCGGTACTTCTGCCGCGCTCGTTCAGCCCAGAACCTGGTTCAGCGCCTCTTCGTGATAGCCCACGATCAGTGTGCTGCCGACCCGGACCACCGGTGCCCGCAGGTTTCCGGTCGGCCCCAGCATCAGGTCGGCCGCGCCCTGTTCCGAGGCCGGCAACTCCGTCTGCTTGCGCCCCCTGGCGACGTAGATCGTCTCCGCCCCGGCGAGCAGAGCTTCCGCATCGGCTCGCCCCAGCTTCCGGCTCGCCGAAGTCCTGTCCGCAATCACCGCGCCGCGTGCGTCCATCAACTTGGACGCTTTCTTGCAGCTCGTTCAGCCGTTGCGGTGGTAGTACCAGTCGACTTTGCTCATCCTGCCTCCCCTCCGGGTTGGTCGAGGGGACAGTCTACGAAACTCGGCAGCCGATTCGGCAGAGAACGCGGCCACTGCCCGCGACGGTGACGCTGATGCAGCATCTGCCTGGGCGCCTTTGGGGGCCCCTCGACATCGACGACTCGGAGATGTCCGCGTTCTTCGCGCTTGTACTACCTCCGGACCCGGAACTTACCGTTGTGAGTATCCTAAGCGTTCATGTCTGCAAACGGTCCCGAAGGCGTTCTCCACGAGAGCGCGAAGCCGGCGCAGCGCTACCTGGTGCCCCAGGGCACGAAGCGCTTCGACCCGCGGCAGTGGAACACGGGGCCGCCGCCGGACGCGCCCAGCCACCAGAAGCTGAACAAACTGCGCCGCGCCGCCGTCCGCGACATCAGCCGCCTGCAGCGACTGCTCTACGCAGACAACCGCCACGCCGTGCTGCTCGTCTTCCAGGCGATGGACGCGGCCGGCAAGGACGGCACGATCAACGCGCTGCTCACCGGCGTCAACCCGGCCGGCTGCCAAGTGTTCAGCTTCAAGCAACCGTCGACCGAAGAACTCGACCACGACTTCCTGTGGCGCACCGCCCGCAACCTGCCGGAGCGCGGCCGCATCGGCGTGTTCAACCGCAGCTACTACGAGGAAGTCCTCGTGGTGCGGGTCCATCCCGAGCTGCTGGAGAAGCAACAACTGCCCGACCGGGACCCCAACGGTCTGTGGCAGCAGCGCATGGAGTCCATCGTCGACCACGAGCAGCACCTGGCGCGGAACGGCACGTTGATCCTCAAGTTCTTCCTCAACGTCTCCCGCGACGAGCAGAAGCTCCGCTTCCTGCGCCGCCTCGACCGCGCCGACAAGCACTGGAAGTTCGCGATCAGCGACGTCCGCGAGCGCGGGTTCTGGAATGAGTACATGAGCGCGTACGGCGAAACGATCAGGTCCACCACGAAGACCCACGCGCCGTGGTACGCGATTCCCGCGGACAACAAGCCGTACATGCGCTGGGCGGTGGCCGACATCGTGCGCGACGCGCTGGCCCGCCTCGATCTGCACAACCCCGAGCCGTCGCTCGCCGACCTGGCCATGTTCGACGACATGCGACGGCAGTTGGAAAACGACTAGGCCGAAAACACCTGCCGCTCGGCTATCATCCGCCGTCTACGCGATCTCGACTCCCGGGGCCCCCGACGCTCCGAACCTCACGGGTCCCGATGGGACCGGAAAGGCCACAATGACTCCCGCAACTGGGAAACTCCGCAACTACCTCCTGCTCGCCCTTGCCGCCGCCCTGCTTGTCGCCGGCTGCAGCGCCTACGGCGCGCCGGCTCTGCCCGCCGCCGTCGGTTCCTGGAACATGTCGATCGAGACACCGCTCGGCACCCAGACGCCGACCATCAACGTCACCGGCGACGCCAGCGGCCTGATGGCTGCGATGGTCTCGCCCGAAGGTGAAGTGGAAGCGACCGACGTCACCTTTGGCGAAGACGGCTCCCTGGGTTTCACGGTTGAAATCGACGCCGGCGGCCAGCAGCTCACGCTGGTGTTCAGCGGCATGGTCGACGGCGACTCGCTGAACGGCACGTTCGCCACCGACTTCGGCGACATGACCGCGACCGCGACGCGCGCCGTCGAGTAGCTCCACTCCGCTCCTGTCCTGCCCTGCCGGCTGACTCAAGGCCGGCCCAGCAGATCCAAGCCCGGGATCGAGACGATCCCGGGCCCGCAGGGACAGTCACCCACTTCCTGGCTGGGTGACGGTCCCTTGACAAACAGGACCAATCCGCTCCACTATCTCCCGGCTCGGACAGGGCAGCGTCGCTGCCAGGTCAAGGAATGGAGAGCGAGCGGACCAGACGGTTGGTTGCCCATGCGGTCCGCCCGCCCTCGCAACCGGGGCCCATTGGGTCCCAGGAGGGAGAGCAACGGATGGGAACCCGTGCGCGGAAGGCCGGCAGGCCGCCGGTCCGCTTCCTCGCAGCAATCCTGGCCCTGTTGCTGACAACCGGGGCCGTTACCGCCCAGGGGTCGACCGAAGACCGCCTCGACGCCTTGGAACAGCAGATCGCGGAACTGCGCCTGATGATCGGGGAACTGGCGGCGCCCGGCGCCCCGGACGTGGCGGAGTTGAAGCGGCAGGTCGAAGTCCTGACCGAAGAACTCGAGAACCTGCGTCTCGGCGAGGCGCCGGAAGCGAGCCTGGAGGACGGCGCAGCCTACGGCTTCGGTCCCGCGGCCTCCAAGGTCTACCGGGTCGAGCAGGGCCTGTCGATTGGCGGCTACGGCGAGATGCTCTTCGAGAGCTACGCCAGCGACCGGGAGGACGGCGAGTCGGCCGGCAAGAAGGACACCGTCGACTACCTGCGCGGCGTCTTCTACATCGGCTACAAGTTCGATGACTGCTGGGTGTTCAACTCGGAGATCGAGTTCGAGCACGCCTCGACATCCAAGTCCGGCAGCGCGTCCGTCGAGTTCGCGTACCTCGACTACCTGTGGAAGCCCGAGATGGGCCTGCGCACCGGCCTGCTGCTGGTGCCGATGGGGTTCCTCAACGAGCTCCACGAGCCACCCCTGTTCCTGAGCGCGGAGCGGCCCAACGTCGAGAAGGCGATCATCCCCACTACCTGGCGCGAGAACGGCGTCGGCGTCTTCGGCAACATCGGGCCCTTCTCGTATCGGACCTACGTCGTAGGCGGTCTGAATGGCGCGAGCTTCTCCTCCTCCGGCGTGCGCGGCGGCCGGCAGAAGGGCGCCAAGGCGCTGGCCGAAGACCTGGCCTGGACCGGCCGGCTCGACTACACGGCCACCCCCGGACTGACCGCCGGCGTCTCGGCTTACATCGGCGACTCGGGCCAGGGGCTGCTGGACCCGGCAGGGCATATCGTCGGCGCCCGCACCGAGATCTTCGACCTCCACCTCGACTGGAAGTACCGCGGTTTTCATCTGCGCGCGCTGGCGGCACAGGCCGAGATCGGCGACGCGGCCCGCCTGAACCAGGCCCTGGGCAAGACCGGCAGCGCCTCCGTCGGCGAGCGGCTCGAGGGCCACTACGTCGAGATGGCCTACGACCTCCTGGCCAAGAGCGGCAGGCAGGCGTCGCTCTCGCCCTTCGTGCGCATGGAGACGCTCGATACCCAGGCCCGTGTTCCGGCCGGCTACTCACGCAGCGGCTCGAAGGACGCGGACATCCTCACCTTCGGGTTCGCCTTCCAACCCATCGACCGGCTGATCTTCAAGATCGATCACCAGGACTGGAGCAACGCCGCCGACACCGGCGTCGACCAGTGGAACCTGGCGATGGGCTACCTGTTCTAGCAGCTTGCGCGACAGAAGACTCGCCATACTTTGTCTGGTGTTGACTTGGGCATAGAAGGCGCAACCAGTGTGTCCCGAAGTGTCGAATTGCCTTCCACGGCGCAAGCTCATAGACGCACGATGACCCGCGGCAAGGGCAGCGCCTCGCTGATGGCGATCGTGACCGGTGTGTTCGCGCTTTGCGTCTGCGCGCCGCAGCCGGCCGCGGGAAAAGTCTTCCTGACCCGCGGCGAGGCGCTCGCGCTTGCCTTCCCGGATTGCGAAGTGAAGCGCCAGGCGCGCTACCTGACTCGCGACGAACAGGACCGGGCCGCCAAGCTCGCCGGCGTCAAGGTGGATTCGCGGCTGGTCGTCCGCTACCTCGCAAGCTGCGGCGGCGCCGCCTACTTCGACGTCCACCGAGTCCGCACCCTCGCCGAGACCCTCATGGTCGTCGTCGACGCCGAGGGCCGCGTCAGGCAGCTCGAAGTCATGTCGTTCCTCGAACCCGAGGAGTACATCCCGCGCCGCACCTGGTACGACCAGTTCCTCGAACAACGGCTCGACGCCAGACTGCGGCTCAAGCGAAAGGTCCACGCGGTGACCGGCGCGACGCTGACCGCGCGCGCCACGACGGATGCGGTGCGCCGGATCCTGGCGCTCGACCAGGTGCTCAGGGAACCGCCGTCCCAGACCGGGGGACTGGTGCCGTGAACCGCCTCACCGCCTGGAGCGTTCACACGTCGACCTTGCTGGTCGGCGGTACCGGACTCGTGTACGCCTGGATGCGCTACTTCACGGCGCCGGCCGACGAGTTCGCGGTCGTCGGCCACCCCTGGCAGCCGCACGTCCAGCACCTGCACCTCTGGACGGCGCCCCTGCTCGTCTTCGCCGTCGGCCTGATCTGGCGTGACCACGTCTGGCGGCACTACCGCGGCCGCGTCCGCGACCGCCGCCGCAGCGGCCTGTCGCTGCTGCTGGGCTGTGCCCCAATGATCGTCTCGGGCTACCTGATCCAGACCGCCGTCGGCGATCTCTGGCGGCAAACCTGGATCGCGACTCACCTGATCGCGTCGGCCCTGTTCCTTCTCGGCTACGGCGCCCACATGGTGAAGCCTGTCCGGGCCGCGATCGGCCGGCGGGGCTGACTACGACTTTCCGGCGGCGCCGTCCTCGACGGCCGCCGTGTGCTCGCCCTGCTCGCCGTGGCCGCCGCCCGGCGGCCCGGGGTGCGGCGTGTTCATCGTGATCAGCACCACCGAGATCAACATGCCGACGATGCCCACCCAGAGCAGCGGGCTCACTTCGATCTGGCCCTTGGCGCGCGCCAGCGTGTACAGAGCGGTGACCGTGACCGCGCCGCCGAACACGACCGGCATCACGGCGTAGGGAATCCGCGCGCCGCCGCTGAACATGGCGAGGGTCAGCGAGAGCGCACCGAGGGCGCCCAGGATGCCCGCGTAGAGGCCCCAGATGCCGGACGGTCCGGTGGGTTCGAAGCTGTCGCCCATGATTCTCATGCCGATCAGGCCTCCGACGATCGCGATCACCAGGTAGGCGATGCCGATGCCGACGTAGGGCTTGAAGGGCGACATCGTCTCGTCCACCAGGCGCGCCCTGCCCAGGACCGGGCCGTAGAGACCCCAGCACAGCGCGGTGCCGAGAGCGAAAACGAAGGGAAGGAGGTTCTTCATCAAGGGTCTCCTGAGCGCTGCCCGGGACCGGCCTGGCCGGCGCCGGCTTCGCTGCGAAAGTCCGAAGTGTGAGGGAACCGCAGGTTATCCCCTGAGCAGGGAAACCGCTGCCGTCCGGCCCGGCAAACCGGTCACGCCGCCGCCCGGGTGGCAACCGGCGCCTCCCATCCACAGGCCCTCGACCGGCAACGGGTCGCCCGCCCACGCGCCCGCGGTAGGCCGCAGCCACAGGCTCTGACCGGGGTTCATCTCGCCGTGGTGGAGCCCGCCGTCGGTGGCCCCGTACTCCGACTCGTAGTGCGCGGGAAGCAGAAGCGCGTGTTCCCGGATCAGGCCGCTGACATCAGGCGCCCAGCGCTCGAGCTGGGCCACCATCCGGTCCGCGAGCTCCGGGCCCGCCGCACCCCAGCCATCCTTGAGATCGAACGGAAGGTGGTGCGCGGTCGCCAGCAGCAGATGCCGCCCGGCGGGCGCCAGCGAAGGATCGAGAGTCGTCGGGAGCGCCGCTTCGAGCCACGGACGCTCCGGCAAGCGGCCGTACTTCGCCGCGTCAGCCGCGCGCTCGATGTCGTCCGGATCCCGGGCCAGCACGATTCGCCCCGTGAGAGCCGGTCGCTCCAGACCCTCGAACGCAGGCAGATCGTCGAGCGACAGCGCCAACCGCGCCGCGGCGCCGCGGTACTTCACCTTGAGCAGCCGGCGGACGAAGCGGGGTTCGAGGTTGGGCGCGCCGACCAGGTCGAGGAAGGTGGAGGTGGGCGTCGCGGTCGAGATCACCGCCCGGCTTCGACCCGCTCACCGTCGGCCAATTGCACACCCGCAACGCGCCCTCCTCCACCAGGATCCGGGAGACCACGGCGCCCGTCCGGAACACCGCGCCGGAGGCGCTGGCCGAAGCCGAGAGCGCCGCTGCCAGCCCGGCCGCGCCGCCACGGGCCCGCACCACGGGCGCCAGACGGTCGGACCCACCGAGAGCGCAGTGATAGAGCAACGGCCAGCCGGTGCCGTTGGCGCGCGGTCCCATCCCGGTCGCAGGAAGCGCCAGACCGCACAGCCCGGCCGCCAGGGCCCGGGTCTCGAACCACTCGCGCAGCAGTTCGTCGAGCGGCGCGGACACGAAGCGCAGAAGTTCCGGCGCCAGCAGCAGGCGGGCCATGTCGGCGAGTTCCGGCGGCCGGCACAGCAGCGGTTCGAGCGCCGCCGCGTGCGCCGCGAGTTCGGCGACGAACCGCGGCCAGGCGGCAGCGTCGCGGGAGCTGGCCGCGGCGAGTCCCTCGGCCGTGCGGTCGACCTCGGGCCAGAGGACGACGGGGCCGGCGTCCCCGGCGGCCGGGACAGCGACCACCGCCGGCGCCTCGATCAGTTCCAGGCCGAAGCGTTGCAGCTCGAGTTCCTCGATCAGGGAGCGGCGGAACATCCCCAAGTCGTTGTGTCCTGAGTCGACGCGGTGGCCGGGAAGCAGCTCCCGGGTCGAGGCCAGCCCGCCGAGTTCGCCCCGCGCCTCGAGCAGCACGACTTCCCTCCCGGAGCGGGCCAGCAGAGCCGCGGCAACGAGGCCGTTGTGGCCCCCGCCGACGATCGCGACCCGATCGCTCACGACGCCTCCGCCCCGTTCTCGCCCCGCCGCAGGTCGTCGAGGATGCGGAGCGCCGCCAGCCGCCCCGGCCCGCCCGAGATGCCGCCGCCGAACTGCGTCGACGAACCGCACAGGTAGTAGCCCGGCAGCGGCGTCCGGAACGACGCGGCGGCCGGATCGGGACGCAGCAGGAAGAGCTGCGAGAGCCGCAGTTCGCCGTGGAAGATGTTGCCGCCCGGAATGCCGGCGATCGCCTCGATGTCCGGCGGCACCCGCACCTGCCGGTGCAGCACCTGGTCCTCGATGCCGGGTGCGTACTCGGCCAGGGTCCGCACCACGGCATCGCCGAACGCGTCGCGCTGCTCGTCCCAGGTTGTTCCCGCCAGTTCGTAGGGCGCGTACTGCACGAAGCACGACACCACGCATTTCCCCGGCGGCGCCATGTCCGGGTCGAGCACCGAGGGGATGATCATGTCGATGAACGGGCGCTCCGAAAAGCCGCCGTACTTCGCGTCGTCGTAGGCGCGATCGATGTAGTCGAGACCGGGAGCGATGGTGATCCCGCCCGCGAGGTGGGGGCCTGGTTCCGGCATGCACTCGAAACGCGGCAGCCCGTCGAGCGCCAGGTTCACCTTGCCGGCGCAACCGCTGCTCTGCCAGCGGGCAGCGCGGGCGAGGAGTGCCTCCCCCGCTCCGCCGGGCACGTCGTCGGCGTCGAGCAACCTAGCCAGACTGACCTGGGGCGCCGCGGACGAGACGACGACATCGGCCGTCAGTTCGTCGCCGTTCGCGAGCACGACGCCACAGGCGCGGCCGTCCCGGGCAAGCACGCGCGTCACCGGGCAGTCCGTTCGGATCTCGGCGCCGTAGCCGCGCGCGGCCGACGCGATGGCAGCCGCAACGCCGCCGGTGCCGCCCTTCTGGAAGCCCCACTCCCGGTACACCCCGTCGATCTCGCCCATGTAGTGGTGCAGCATCACGTAGGCCGAGCCGGGCGTTCGCGGCGACAGGAAGGAGCCGATGATGCTGGAGGAGGAGAGCGCCGCCTTGAGCGGGTCCCACTCGAACCACTGGTCCAGAAAGTCGGCCGAACTCATCGTCAGCATCTGCAGGAAGGAACGCATCCGGTCCTTCGGCAGGTCGAGGAAGTAGCGCGCGATGTCGGCCACTTCCGCCGACACCTCCGAGGCGATCTGCTCCGGCTCCTCGTCGACGCGGCCCGCGACCGCCGCCGCGAGTTCGTCCGGCGCCGCCCGCTGCAGCTTGAACATCAGGTGGCCCAGGCGGCGCATCTCGAGCTTGTACTCCGAGAGCGCCTCGGCGTCGCGCCGCGAGTGCCTGGCGATGTTGTGGTACGTGCGCTGGGGGTCCGCCTCGCGCAGCAGGCAGTCGCCGCCCGGCAGCGGGTTGAGCGTGCTCGCGGTCGGCACCAGGAACAGGCCGTGCCGCACCAGGTCGAGTTCGTGGATCACCTCCGGACGCAGCAGCGACACCAGGTACGAGAACACGCTGTACCGGAAGCCCGGAAACGCCTCCTCACTGAGCGTGGCGCCGCCGATGACGGGCGCGCGCTCCAGCACCACGACGTCGAGGCCCGCCCGGGCCAGGTAGGCCGCGGAGACCAGACCGTTGTGGCCGGCGCCAACGACGATCGCGTCGAAGTGGCCGCCGCGGCGGGCCGGATCGGATACGGGCGAGACGCCGCTCACGAACCGTCTCCCACGGCCGCACCCACCGCCGTCTTGCGGGCCGGATTGAAGAACGGCCGGTTTGCGACCCGGGCGCGGGCCCGGCGCCGTCCGTAGCCGACCGCGACCTCGAGCTCCAGGGCGGTCCCGAGCGCGGCCGCGTCGGCCTGCACCGTCGCCAGACCGATGTACTTCTTGAGCAAGGGCGAGAAGAACCGCGTCGTGCACTGCCCGACCTGTTCTCCGCCGGGCACAAACACGGGCGTCGGTTCCCTCGACGCCGGGCGCCCCACCACCTGCGGCCGCAGGTCGATCTCGGACCACAGCCGCTCCAGCTCGAACCAGTCGACTTCGAGCCCCACCATCGCCCAGGCCGGTCCCCGCTCGCGCTCCCGTTCCAGTGCCCGGCGGCCGACGAAGTCGGCCTGCTTGTCGAGCTTCACGGTGAATCCCAGGCCCGCCTCGGCCGGCGTGACCTTGAGCACTTCGATCTCGGCATGGAACGCCGGCACGTAGTCGACGTCGATCAGCACCAGGCCCGCCTCGACCCGCGTCATGTCGAGCGCGAGAAGCCCCGCCGGCTGCAGGCCGTGGCCGGCGCCAGCGACCCTGAGCGCGTCCCACAGCGCCTTCGCGTGCTCCGCGCCGATCCAGAACTCGTAGCCGAGGTCGCCGGTGTAGCCGGTGCGGGTCACCGTGACCGGGATGCCGCGGGCGTCACCGGCCAAGCCGCCGAGTTCACCGGCCGCGAGGTCGAAGTAGCGCATGCGGGCGAAGTCGACACCTTGGATCGCCGCCTCGGCGATCGCCCGCGCCCGGGGGCCCTGAAGCGCGAGCACGCCGAAGTCGGCGGACACGTCCCGCACCTCGACGTCCATGCCCAAGCCGCAGTCCTCGAACCAGCGCAGGCACGGCTCCGCGGCACTGACCAGAAACCGCTCGCGCTCCAGCCGCTGCACGTTGCCGTCCTGCAGCAAGTGGCCGTCCTCGTTGCACCACGACGTGTACATGACCCGGCCCACGCGGCACTTGGTGAAGTCGCGCGTCATGACCCGGTCGAGCAGCCGCTCCGCGTCGGCGCCCCGGATCTCGTACTTGAACAGCGGCGACACGTCGATCAGGGCGGCCGTGTTGCGGACCGCCCAGTAGTCGCGGTCCGGCGTCGGCTCGAATGTCTCGACGCAGGTGTAGCCCGACCAGTCGCGCCAGGCGCCGCTCTCGCACAGAGCCTCCGTGCGACGGTGGAACGGCGTCCGGAGCGGCTCCAGCAGGGACATGCCGTTGCGGCGCATGGCACGCGCGCCGCCACCGAGCCCGCTTTCGGGCAGCCAACGGTAGCCCTGCGTGTCCGGGTTGCGGCCAACCAGTCCCTCCGCCTCCAGCACACCAAGCAGCCGGTGCGCCGTCGAGGGATGGAGTCCGTGCGCCGCGGCGAGGTCCGTCAGCCGATGCTCAGGCTGCTCCGCCGTGAACGACCGGTAGAGCGACATCGCCCGCTGGATGGCCTGCGTTCCCTGCGGAGCCCGGCGCGCCACGGTCCGCTACCGGCCCCACCGGCGGTGGAGGCGCGCGTAGTAGTAGCCGCCGCCCAGGCCCCAGGGCGTGAACTGGCTGTGGGCCAAGCCGAACTGCGCCGCGAACAGGTCCATGCGATCCGAGAAGGTATCGAAGAGGTTCTGGCCGCCGATCGAGAGCGTCGTCTCCCGCGCGAGCGGGATGCCGACCTCCAGGTCGAAGATGTAGCGGCCACTGAGGACCGGCGCGTCGGCGCGCCGCACGGAGCGGGCGTCCAGGTGGTCGACCCACGACCCGAAGTAGTGCAGGCGTCCGAGCAGGTCAACCCGTCCGATGCCCTGGTTGACCGCCACGTTCCACCGCGTCTTCGGCACGCCCCGTTCCAGGGCGAGCACGTCGCCGGGACCGAGCAGGTCCGAGTCCTTCGTGACCTCGGTCTCCGTGTGGTTCAGCGCCAGGCTGAACACCGTGTTGCCGCCCAGCGCCGGCGGCGCCCAGGTCGAGACGACGTCGATCCCCTGCGTCCGGGACGAGAAGTCGTTGATGAAAAACCGGAACGAGGACAATGTGCGCGCCGATGTGATCCCTTCCGACAGCAGCAGCGCGCGCTCGTCCGCGGCGAGCGTGAAGAACTGCGACAGGGCGAGCCTCTTGTCGACGTCGATGTGGTAAGCGTCCGCCGTCAACGTGAACGGACCGGTGTCCACGACCAAACCCGCCGTCGCGTTGGTCGAGGTTTCGGGCTGGAGCGTCTGGCCGCCGCGGAACTGCGCGGCGCGGAAGGTCGACGGCACGGTGGCGCTGTCGACCAGGTCCAGCGTCTCCGGGTTGATCGTCGACTGCACGTTGAACACGTTCTGCTGACCGGGCGTCGGAGCGCGGAAGCCGGTGCTGACGCCGCCGCGCACGGAAACCGTGTCGGTCAGCGCATAGCGGGCCGAGAGCTTTCCGTTCGTCGTGTCGCCGAAGACGTCGAAGTGCTCGAACCGCAGGGCGCCGCCGACCGTCCAGCGGCCGTCCGGGTCCCGCAGTTCCAGGTCGCCGTAGACCGCCGCGTTGGCGCGGTTCCAGGTCCCCGCCGTGTAGTCGGGGAACCCCGGAAAACCGTTGGAGCCGGAAACGAACCCCTGCGCGGCGTACGGTCCGACCTCCCAGGACGGCAGTTCGCCGGCGCTGATGGTGAAGCGCTCGTCACGCCACTCGGCGCCGCCGGCCAGGTGAAGGAGCTCGCTAACGGCGTAGGAGACATCGAAGTTGACGTTGATCTCGGCCTGCCGGTACAGGCCTGGATTGAAGTCGCGCGGGGTCGACGGGCCGAGCGAGGCATTGACCGTGTCGAACAGGAAGAAGTCCGCCTCGTGAGAGCCGTAGCCGGCGCTGGCATCCCAGGTGAGACCGCTCTTCATGCTCCGGCGCAGGCCGGCCACGGCCGACACATCGGAGATCACGCCGCTGAAGTAGGGCGTAAAGCCGCCCGGTGCGATCTCCTGGAAGGTGAAGCAGTTCGGATCGGCGATCACCTGCGCCAGCGCGTCCTGATCCGGCCGGTTGTCGGTGATCGTCACGGTCGGGCACCCCGCCGACCCGTCCCGCACGCCGTCCTCTACGTCGAGGACGTCGCCGACGAGCAGCGTGCGGCCGCCGTCGTTGCTGAAGATGTTGGCGCGGGTATTGGGATTCCGGTAGTAGAAGCCCTGCGTCGCCGTCTTCTCGGCATAGTTGGCGTGCCCGTAGAGCTGGGTACCGTTGGCGAACAGGTTGCCGAAGTTGCCGAACAGCTTCAGGTCGTCCTCGTACTCCGAGTCGCCCCAGACCTGCGCCGGGTCGGCGACGTGCGTGTTGCCGGCGGCGATCAGCGCCGCCGCGTCGGCCCGCTGCACGCTGCGGCTGGTCGGGTCGGCGTTGCCGTACTCCATGCTCAGATGGGCGAACCCGTTCTCGCCCAGCGGCAGGCCGATATCGCCGGCGATCGTGTACGCCGCGCCGTCGCCCGCGCCGTAGGCGCCGCTCTTCACCTCCAGGCTGCCGCCCGACGGGGCGTCCTTGAGCAGGAAGTTCAGCACGCCGGCGATCGCGTCGGAGCCGTACTGCGCCGAGGCGCCGTCGCGCAGCACCTCCACCTGGCGCAGCGCGGTCGCGGGGATGGTCGAGATGTCCGGCCCCTGCGTGCCGTCGGTCACGCCCCCGAACCAGACCAGGATCGCTGAGCGGTGCCGGCGCTTGCCGTTCACCAGCACCAGCGTGTGATCGTGGGCCAGGTTGCGCAGACTGGCCGGCCGCACAAGCGAGGCCGCGCCGCTGATCGGATGCGTCGCGACGTTGAACGAGGGCACCAGGTTCCGCAACTGGTAGTCGAGCGAGCTGGCGCCCTGGCTGACGACGTCCTCGAACGAGATGGCGTCGATCGGTACCGAGGACTCGGTCACCGACCGCGGCCGCGACCGGCTGCCGACCACCACCAACTGTTCGTCGAACTCCGCGACCAGCTCCACATCGAGGGTCGTCGGCGGCCCGGCCTCGACATCGCCTTCCTGGGCCTGAACGGTCCCGGGCGCCGAAAGTGCGACCAGCAACGCGATGAGCAGGCGCGGCACGGCTCAGATGATGGCACACCAACGGCGCTAGGATTCGGCCCATGATCCCGCGCAAGGCTCCCCGGCCGCTGGACGGTCACCTCTACACCGACCCGGCCGTCTTTGACGAGGAGATGGAGCGCATCTTCTCGCGGATGTGGGTGTGCGGAGGGCGCCTTGAGGAACTGGACGAACCGGGGCGCTTCGTCACCCGCGAGATCGGCGGCGAGTCGATCATCGCCGTGCGGACCGCGGCCGGCGACGCAGGCCCGATCTCGAACGGCGCGGCCGCCGTGAACGGCAACGGCGCAGCGGGCGCCGCGGCCAACGGCCTGGCCGCCTTCTTCAACGTCTGCCGCCACCGCGGGTCGCGGGTCGTCGACGCGTGCGCGGGCCGGGCCAAGGTCTTCCAGTGCCCGTACCACGCCTGGACCTACGGTCTCGACGGGCGGCTGGTTGGCGCGCCGCACATGGGCCGCGACTTCGAAGCCAAGGGCGCCGGCCTGGTGCCGGTGCGGATCGAGACGCTGAACGGCTTCTTCTACCTGTCCCTGGCGGCCGACGGGCCGCCGCTCGCCGACGTCGCCGCGGACCTGCCCGACCTGTCGCGCTTCACGCCCGACCGGCTCGTCCGCGGCGACCGGCACGAGTACGAGGCGCAGGCGAACTGGAAGATCCTGTGCGAGAACTACAACGAGTGCTACCACTGCGCCGTCGTTCACCCCGAGCTGAACCGGGTGTCGGACTACCGCAACGGCGGCAACCTGGAGACCGGGCGTTTCCACGTCGGCGGCCCGATGACCCTCAACGACGGCTGCGACACGATGACGGCGACGGGCCGCAGCAACCGCCCCGATCTACCCGCGATCCATGTCGCCGACCGTACCTCGGTGCAGTACTTCCACGTGTATCCCAACCTGCTGATGAGCCTGCACCGCGACTACGTCGTCGCCCACACCCTCTGGCCGATCGAAGCGAACCGCACCAGGATCGTCTGCGAATGGCTGTTCGACCCCGATACGGCTGCGGCCCCCGGTTTCGACCCCAGCGACGCCGTGGACTTCTGGCACCTCGTCAACAGCCAGGACTGGAAAGTCTGCGCCCGTACCCAGTTGGGCGTCGCGTCCCGCGGCTACCGCCCCACCGCCTTCGAAGAGTCCGAAGCCTGCATTCAGGTCTTCGACGGCTGGTACCTGGACCAGATGGGCCTGTGATCGGGCTCTCCCGGCCGCCGCGCACTCCGCCACCCGAGCATCGGCACTGAAGAACCGGCCATGTGGTTTCGTGAACACGCGCTGATCCTCGTCCTGTTCGTCCTCTACACGGGCGTCCTGGTCCACCACGCCCTGATCGGTCAGCGGCGGACGCGCGACCTCGCCGACTTCCTGGTCGGCGGCCGCTCGCTCGGCGGCGTGATCCTCGGCGTCTCCTTCTTCGCCACCTACGCCAGCACGAACAGCTTCATCGGCTTCGCCGGCAAGGCCTACGCCTCCGGCATTGCCTGGCTCCTGATCGTCCCGTCGGCGGTCATCCTGTCCTTCGTCGCCTGGGCGTGGCTGGCGCCGCGTCTGCGCGGAGTGACCGAAACGCTCGGCTCGGTCACCATCCCGGACTACATCGGCTTCCGTTTCAACAGCCGCCCGGCCCGCTTCGTCGCCGCCCTGATCGTCATCTTCTCCAGCTTCCTGTACATGACCGCGGTGTTCAAGGGCATCGGCTCGCTGCTGGTCGAACTGCTCGATCTGAGCTACGGCCTGTCGCTCTTCGTCGTCGTCCTGGTCGTCTGCCTCTACACGATGATCGGCGGCTTCCACTCCGTGGCGCGGACCGACTTCGTCCAGGGCATCCTGATGACGCTCGCCGCCGTGCTCATGTTCTTCGCCATCACCCGGGCCGCCGGCGGCATCGGCCGCCTCGCCGACCTGGCCCAGATCGGCGACGGCGCGCTCGCCCGCTGGGACACCGCGCAGCCGCTGGGTCTGCTGATCGGGGTCGTGTTCGCTTCCACCGTCAAGCTGATCGTCGAGCCGCGCCAACTCTCCCGCTTCTACGCCCTGGAAACGGAGTCCGCCGCAAAGAGCGGCCTCGTCGTGTCGACGCTGAGCTTCCTGATCGTCTTCAGTCTGCTCGCGCCGCTCGGGCTCTACGCCCACTTCGTCGTCGGCCAGGGGGTTGTCGACACCGACCAGGTCATTCCCATGATGCTGAGCGACCCAGCCATCTTCCCGCCGGTGGCCCAGGCTTTCCTGTTCCTCGCCCTGGTCTCGGCCGCCATGTCCTCCCTCGACAGCGTCCTCCTGGTCATGGCCTCCACCGCCCAACGGGACCTGCTCGGCCTGCTGGTCCCCGCCGACGACCGGCACGCCGTCCGCAACACCCGCATCTGCGTCGTGCTCTTCGCCGCCATCACCGCGGTGCTAGCCATCGACCCGCCCGGCGGCATCGTCGAGCTGACGTCATTCTCCGGCGCTCTCTACGCCGCCTGCTTCCTGCCCTCCCTGGCCCTCGGCCTGACCTGGCGCCGCGGCAACGGTCAGGCCGCCCTCTGGTCCTTCGCCGCCGGCGGCGGAACGCTGGGGCTCTGGATGCTGCTCGACATCCAGGGCATGCACGCGGTGTTCCCGGCGATGGCGATTTCGTTTGCGGCCTACTGCATCGCCGCTTTGGCGGCGCCGGAGGCGAAGGCGGCGAAGGGGTTGTTCGGGTAGCCGGCCCGGTTTCAACCGCCTTCACCAGAGCCCCATGACAAAAGAGAACAGCCCATCGCCGGCGCCGGCGCCGCCGTGGCTTCATCGCTCGCCGCCGGCAACGTGTTCCTCGCGACCGCAAACCCGGCCACCCTGATGACCCTGGGTTCCGGCGTCGGGTCCGCTGTGGTGTCGTCGGCGGGCGTTATCACGGGACAGGCGCCCTTCATCGCCGCGAGCAGTGCCCTGGCGCCGGTTGTCGCGCCGCTTCTTCTGTTCAGCACCTTCTCCTCGATGATGATGTCGGTCCGCTTCGACCGCATCGAACGGACGTTGTTCGGGATGAATGAGGCACTGCAGTATCTGTTGAAGGACAAGGTCTTCGAGGACTTGGCGCGTTTTCTGAGTGCCAGCGAGCGCCTGTCGGACATCCATGAGGAGTACCGCGACGGTCCGGGTTTCACAGACGAGATGAAGATGCGGCTTGCATTGGTTGAGAGGGACGTCAACGTGTTGCGGCACAAACACCATGCTCTCGCAACCAGCAGGGTCGACCTCAGTTGTTGCGGCGAAGCTCTCAGAGATCGACAAAAGACTCTTCGTGGCGTCGAGTATCGCGGACGCCAAGGTCGATCAACTCCGGCTGCTGCTCGCGCTTCAAGACAACCCGGCCGATGCGGCGAGAAGTAGCTCACGCCTCAAGAGGAAGGTGACGAAGTACGAGGCGGACTTCAACGCCCTGGCGACGACCGGCCCAACGGACGACTACCGGAACAGCCTCAGGAAGTCGATCGACCGGATGAAATGGTGGAACCGGAACGTGTTCCAACGGCGGGAGCGAAGGAAGAAGGAGAAGGACATCGGCGAACTCGACCGACTCACAGATGTGAAGTCGTGGGAAGGAGAGTCTGGAGCCCCAACGGATCCGGCATCGAACTACTCGCTAGTCTTCTGGAGGGAGTGCGATGGCAAGGGGAAGTTGAGGGCCCGAGTCCCTTTCCGCGCTCACCGCGCCGCTCGTACAACGCCGTTTCGCTTCCTGGTGACGGAACGGAGATGGCACTCCTTCAAGGCAGGTGTAAACTAGTCTAACCAGCCAGTTCGATCCAGGGGATCCACATGCGATTCATAGGCGCCTTCGAAGCCAAGACCCATCTCTCCCGCCTCCTCGATGAGGCCGAGAAGGGCGAGGTCATCACCATCACCAAGCGGGGAAGGCCTGTCGCGCGGCTCATGCCTCCCCTACCGGCAGATCGCAAACGGGCCGCAAGAGCCGTCTCCAACCTCCGCGCACTGCGCCGCCAGATTGGCTGGTCCGGGACCGTCGAAGAAATCCTGGCTCTCCGCGACGCCGGACGCCGATGAACGCTCCCGTGCTGGACTGCTCGGTCGCCTGCGCTTGGCTGCTTGACGACGAGAGCGTTCCCGGCGCCGATAGGGTCCTCAAACGGGTGGGGACCCATGGCGCATCGGCGCCGGGCCTGCTGTGGGCAGAACTGCGCAACGCTCTCGTCATGGCGGAGCGCCGCGGTCGACTCGCTCCAGCACAGACCGAGGCAGCTCTCGCGGAGATCGAAGACCTCGACATCGAACTGGATCATGCGCCCGACGGCGCCACCACGTTGCGCCTGGCACGCGAGCACCAGATATCGGTGTACGACGCGCTTTACCTGGAACTGGCGGTTCGACAGCGACGAGAACTCGCCACTTTGGACCGGGCACTGCAACGGGCCGCAGAATCGGAGGGCGTCGGTCTCTGCCGGTGAATTCGGGGGCGCACCGCGGGAGTCCCTCTCCGCGCCCACTGCACCTCTCGTGCACCGACGCTTCGCGTCCTGGTGACCAAACCCGTCGACGGGAATCAATCCGCAGTTGTCAGAGGCCCGAACTTCCGTTCGACGGCCGCCCATAGCGCGTCGATGTCCAGCTCAGGCCCGGGCACGGCAGGGGACGTCCAGGTTCCGCCATCCAGCGCATGGACGACGAAATGCCCGCCGTCGCTGATCAGAAACTCGATCGTTCGCAGCACGGGATCCACGAGCCAGTACTCCCGGACGCCCGCCTCGGCGTAGCGGTTCAGCTTCAGCAACCGATCCATCCGCGCCGTGCTGGGCGAGAGCACCTCTACCACCAGGTCTGGTGCGCCTTCGATCCAGGTTTGCAGGATCTCCTGCCGCTCGGGGGAGACGTAGAGGACATCAGGCTGCGCCACCGTGTGGTCGGCGAGATGGACATCCATCGGCGCGACGAGGGTCTCACCACCGGTGGCTTCGGCTATGTCGTACAGGACGCGACCAATGTGACCGACCACAAACTGGTGAATCCGAACCGGGCTTGGACTCAAGTAGAACCTGCCAAAGATCAGTTCGCAGCGGGGTTCATCAGGGAGTGCGGCGTAGTCGGTCCGGCGATAGGGACCGGGTCTGCGAGGCACGGTCGGCGGCGGCTGTTCGAGCAACGTCACGGACATGCTTTGGAGTATACGGAGTGGCCGGTAACGACGTCCAAGCGTCCAGATGCCGGCCAAGAGGCCAGCGCAACCAGTACCCGCCCGGCGCAACCAGAAAGGCACGGGCCTCAGCGCCGCCGGTTCTTCGCCTGTTGCACCGACTTGTAGTACGCGCCCAGCCGGCGATCCTCGGCCCGGCGAGAGACTTCGTCGCGGCGCTTCTCCAGGCGGCGCTGCTCTTCCCTGAGTTCGTCGTAGTTGCGCAGCCGGGCCGGGTCCAACCGGCCGGCCTCGATCGCGGCGCGGACGGCGCAGCCGGGCTCGCCGCCGTGGCCGCAGTCGCGGAAACGGCATTCGCGCCCCAGTTCTTCGACGTCATCGAAGGTCTCCTCGAGGCTGCTGTCGTCGTCCGCCCAGAGCTGGAGTTCGCGGATGCCCGGGTTGTCGATCAGGAGGCCGCCGCCGGGCAGCCGCACCAGTTGGCGGTGGGTCGTGGTGTGACGACCGCGGTCGTCGCCCTCGCGCACCGAGGCGGTTGCCATCACCTCGTGGCCGCAGAGTGCGTTCAGCAAAGTCGACTTCCCGACACCCGACGAGCCGACCATCGCCACGGTGCGGCCCGGCGCGAGGTGAATCGCCAGAGGCTCCAGGTTCTCGTTCTCCGGCGCGCTGACCGCGATCACCGACGCACCCGCCGCGGAGTCCCGGGCGCTCGCCAACAGCGCTTCGAGATCGTCGCAGAGGTCCGTCTTCGTCAACACGACGACGGGCACAGCGCCGCTTTCCGTGGCCATGGCGACGAAACGCTCCAGCCGGCGCGGGTTGAAGTCGCCGTCCAGGCCCATGACCAGGAACACTGAATCCAGGTTCGCGGCCACCAACTGTTCCTCGGTGCGGGCGCCCGACGCCTTGCGCGAGAGCCGGCTCCGCCGGTCCAGCACGTGGACGATGCGCGGATCGGCGCCCGTTGCCGGCGCGGCCTCGACGACCACCCAGTCGCCGACGGCCGGGCTGCCCGCCGGCCCACGCCGGACCCGCTTCAGCAGGCGTGCGTCGATCTCGCCCTCCGAGGCAACGACATGGAACACGCCCCGCGACAACGAGACCACGCGCGCCGCGAACAGGTGCTCGGGCACGGCCGCCGACTCCAGGAACCGCCGGTAGGAGTCGGCGAAGTCGGGCGCCCAGCCCCAGGTCTCGAGCGTGGCTACGCTCATGGCCCGCCCGCTTCGGAATTGCAAGCCACTACGTCAACCGCCGCTTCGGGTCGAGCGTGTCCCGGAGCCAGTCGCCCAGGAGGTTCGACGCCAGGCACGAAGCCATGATCGCCAGACCCGGCATCGTGATCAACCACCAGGCGACCTCGATGAAGTTGCGACCGTCGGCCAGCATGCCGCCCCACGATACCTGGGGTGGCTGAATGCCGAGGCCCAGGAAGCTCAACCCCGCCTCGAAGACGATCACGCTCCCGAACTGCAGCGTGGCGAGCACGAGAAGGGTGTTCAGGACGTTCGGGGTCAGGTGCCGGATCAGGATCATGGGACTGGAGACTCCCGCCACCCTGGCCACGGTGACGAAGTCGCGCTCGCGCAGGCTGAGCACCTCGCCGCGCACGATTCGCGCGTACCAGGTCCAGTAGGTCAGGACGATGATCGTGATCACCATCCCCTCGCCGGGCGGCAGCACGGCGGCGAACAGCATGGCCAGCGGAATGGCCGGAATCGACATCTGGATGTCGATCAGCCGGGAGATCAGGGCGTCGGCGACGCCGCCGAAGTAGCCGGCGGAGATGCCCAACGCCGCGCCCAGGCCGCCGGAGAGGGCGATCGCGTAGGCGGCCACCGTCACCGAAACGCGGGCCCCGGCGATGATCCGGCTCAGGATGTCGCGCCCCAGCATGTCCGTGCCCAGGGGGTAGGTGAGGCTGCCGCCTGAGCGCCAGAACGGCGGCGTCATCGACTCGGCGAGCGCGATCTCGGAGGCCTCGTGGGGCGCCAGCCAGGGACCAGCGACGGCACACAGCAGAACAAGTCCGAGCACGCCGCACGAGACAACGGGAATCCGCCGGTTGTCGACGAACGTCTTCACCGCGGCACCCGTATCGTTTCGCCAAACCGATCAGCCATGGCGGATCCTCGGGTCGATCAGCCCGTAGCTCAGGTCGACCAGGAGGTTGACGACGACGAAGATGACCGCCGAGAGCAGGACCCCGGCCTGCACGACCGGGAAGTCACGTGCGAACACGGCGTCGACCACGGTGCGGCCGACGCCGGGCCAGGCAAAAACAACCTCGATCACGAACGCGCCGCCGAGCATGTTGGCGAAGTAGACGCCGATCATCGTCGCCAGGGGCACGGCCGCGTTGCGGAGCGCGTACCGCCAGATCACGGTGCGCTCCGGCAGGCCCATCACCCGTCCCGCGCGGATGTAGTCGCTGTCGAGGATGTCGAGCATCGACGAGCGCAGGGTGCGGGTCATCGCGGCGACCGGGTACCAGCCAAGGGCGATCGCCGGCAGCACGAGGTGAAGCGGCCCGCCACGCCCGAACGCCGGCAGCCACTGGAGCCGCACCGCCACGTACAGGATCAGCAGCAGGCCGACCCAGAAGCCCGGCATCGCCTGGCCGAGAAGCGCCAGCACCTTCGCCAGGCGGTCCACCCAGCGGCCGCGATAGACCGCCGACAGCACGCCGAGCGGCACGGCAAGGAGAAGCGCGAAGACGAGTCCCGCGAAGGCCAGCTCCAGAGTCGCCGGCAGGCGCTCGAGCAGCAGCGGCATCGCCGGCGCCTGCCACTGGTACGACTCGCCGAAGTCGCCGGTGAACGCATCCCTCAGGAAAACGATGAACTGGACCGGCAGCGGACGGTCGAGCCCCAGCGCCTCGCGCATCGCCGCGAAGTCCTCCTCGGAGGCCTCCATCGGCAGCAGCAACGCCACCGGATCGCCGGCCAGCCGCTGCGCCACGAAGACGATCAGGAGGGCGCCGAGCACCGCCACCCCGCCCTGCCAGAGACGGCGGATCAGGTAGGCGCGCATGGCTCTGTTGCGATCAACGGACCGGCGCCGCTGGCCCGGCGGGCTTCGCCAGCCCGACGTCCCGCATCATGCGCCAGTTCGCCTGTGGCCAGGGCCTGAAGCGAAGCGTGTCGCGCCAAGCCAGGGTCACGAGCGGCCGGTAGGTCGGCACGCCGCCCGCGACCCGCTCGTGCTTGAGTCGCGCAATCTCCCGAAGCAGAGCCTCCTTTGCCTCGGGTTCGACGGTGACGCGCAGCGTCTGGACCATCTCGTCCAACTCCGGATCGTCGTGGTACGAGTACCAACCCCAGCCATCGCCGTACGAGTGCAGGTGGCCGGACCATGCGTCGGTCGGGTCGCCCAGCGTGCCATGGCCCCACATCCAGCTCACGATGCCGTCCATCTCGGGGCGGGCGTCGCGGCGGCCGAGGTTGATCCAGGCGCCGTACTCGAGCTGGACGATCCGGCAGCGAATGCCGGCCGCCGTCAGGTAGGCGAACATCGCCTCCCCGACCTCCTTGAGATACGGCTCGCGCGGCGTGGTCAGGTTGTAGCAGTTCACGTTGATCCCGCGCGCGTAACCCGCCTGGCGCAGCAGCTCGCGGGTGCGGTCGGGGTCGAAGGCGTAGGGCTCAAGCGCGGGGTCATGTCCCGGCGCTCCCGGCGTCAATTGCGCGGTCCGGATGCCCTGTCCGTGGAGGATGTACTTGATGATCGCGTCGAAATCGATCGCGTGGGCCACCGCCCGGCGCACTCGCACATCGCCCAGCGGGCGCCTCGAGTCGAGGGCATTCAGGGCCAGAAACAGGTTGTTCGCGGTCGGAAGCGACGCCACCTCGACCCCGGGCATCCGCTCGAAGTCGGCCACCTGGGCAGGCGGCACGGCGTCGATCCAGTCGACGGCCCCGGTCTTGAAGGCGGCGACCCGGGTCGTGTCCTCGGGGATGATCTTGATCGTCAGGCGGCGGATGCCCGGCAGCGCATCGGGCTTCCAGTAGTCGTCGAACCGCTCCACCACGATCTCTTCGCGCAGCTTGCGCGACACGAACTTCCACGGCCCGGTGCCGATCGGATGCGCCTGCACTCCGTCGTTCCCGACCTCCTCGTAGTAGCCCCGTGGAATCGCCCACAGGTCGAGGTTCAGGGGCAGCAGCGCCGAGTCCGGAAGGTCCTTGAAGACGATCTCCAACTCGTAGTCGCCCAGGACCCGCACGTCATCCACATGCCGCCACCGGCCCGCCTGGCGCGAGAGGCTCGGATCGCGCTGCCGGAGATAGCAGTACCGGAGATCGTGCGCCGTCAGTTCCTCTCCGTTGTGGAACCGGACGCCGCGCCGCAACTCGACGCCGATGCGCCAGACCCCGTCGCGCTCGAACAACCGCCACGATTCGGCCAGCCAGTTCTGCTGCTTGAGGTCCGGGCCGATCGCCAGCAACTGCTCATAGAACAGCGCCATGAAGTACTGATCGACGCCCGCCGACGTGCGCGTGGGGTCGATCTGCGTCGGCTCGGCGGCGAAGGCGACCACGACGTGAGCGTCGTCGGCGCCGCCGCCATTCTGGGCTGCGAGCGGCAGCGGCAGCAGGTAGGCAGTGCACATTCCCGCCGCCACAACTCCAATCCGCATGGAGGAAACCTACCGCAAACAGGGAGGGTCCCGGAGCACAAGCCAAGCGCCACCGCACCTCAGCCAACAAGCGCAGCAAGCCCCTAGTGCGACCAGGGATCCAACAGAGGCACGTTCAGAAGCTTGAAGTCCCGGACGTTCCTCGTCACCACCGTCATGCCGTGCCGTCGAGCGACCGCAGCGATCTGGGCGTCGACGACCGGAAGCGGCAGCCCCGCCCGGTCCCCGGCTGCCAGCAAGTCGCCCCAGATCACCGCCGCCTCCGTGTCGAAGGGCAGGATGCGACCCCTGAACTGCCTGGCGAGGTCGTTGCGAATCCAGGTCTCGAGCACGTGCCTCCTGCCCTCATCCGGGTGCTTGCGCGCACCGCGCACAAGTTCACCCAACGTGAGGACGGAAAGATAGACATCCGCCGCCCGATGCTCCAGGAACCAGACCGTCACCCGCGGTTCAGGGCGGGCCTTCATACTCTCGCTGACGACGTTGGTGTCGAGAAGGTAGGTCACTCCAGGTCGACTACCCGCCCCGTGGAGCGGTCCCGTTCAATGTCCAACTCCACGCCGCCCAGCGGCGACGAACGGAGGAAGGCCAGCAGTTCTCTTCCGGTTTGCGCCTGAGGCGCCGCAACCGAGCCGGCAATCCGTCCACGCAACGCCTCCGCAGGCCGGCCGCCAACCCGGAGCGTGCGGGCGACTTCGCGGACCAACGCCGCGTCCTCGGCCGGCACGGTCACTTCGACCCTCCTTGATCCTTCCGCGATCGCCTTCCTGCGATGTCGCCTCACTCGCTCCCTTGACGTGTCGCTCTTTGCAGGCTCAGCCACAGATATCTCCGGTAACGTTTCCGGGAAGCTAGCGCGTCGCTGGCCAAAATGTCAACTCGGACAACGGTCGCCACACTCAACCGCTGGACAAGGCGTCGAGCACGGAAGAGAATGAACCCTACAACCCCTTCGATTCATTCGACTTCGGTCTCGGCGGCGGTGTCCGTCATGCGGTCTGCCGCTGCGCTCCTTCGACGTGCGGGCCGGTCGAGTTCTTCGGCAAGGAGGCCAGCGCCTTCACGAAGTGCAGCTCTACGAACTGTGCGGAGTCTGCGCCGCGCGGCTGCGCTCGAAACGGTAAGCGAGAACGGGCCAACCATTTTGGGGCAACTCACAAACAGTCGCCAACGTGGTATTTTCGAGACGGCGCAGCTTCCATGTGCCCCTTGCGGGCAGACCTTGTGTCTGCCTGGGGAAGGTGCGCCACTACCTTGGTAGCGGAGTCGGGTCACCACATGGTGAACGGGGTACGCTCGCAGGCTCCCATCCCGGCTCTCGCGACGAGGCAGACACGCACTACTACTTGCCCACCCGAAACCGGCCGTCCGGCACGGCCTGTTGAGTCATGCTCACCGGCGCCTGTCTCTGCGGAGACATCGCATTTGAGGTCAACGGCGATCTGATCGAGATCGCCCACTGCCACTGTTCGGTGTGCAGGAAGTTCCACGGCGCCGACTACGCCACCTTCGGCGCGGTCGATCCGAAGTTCTTCCGCTGGGCACGTGGCGAGACCAGGATCGTTCACTACCAGTCCTCGCCGCACGGCTTCCGCCACTTCTGCCCGCGCTGCGGTTCGGCGGTCCCGGCGAATCCCGAAGGCGGCCCGGTGTCGCTGGTGACGATGGGAGGCGTCGCCGAGGATCCGGGCATCCTGCCGGCGCTCCACATCTTCGCCGGCTCGACGGCGCCCTGGCACACGATCGTCGACGACCTGGCCCAGCACGAGAAGTATCCGCCGGAATGGAATGCCCCGCCGGGCATCGAGAAGCCGGTGCGCCAGAGCGCCACGCCGGGCGCCACCCCCGGCAGTTGCCTCTGCGGTGAGGTGACCTACGAGTTCGACGGACCTCCGGAACGGATGGTCAACTGCCACTGCTCCCGCTGCCGCCGGCAAACGGGCGCCGCCTACGGCACGTTCGTCTTCGTCAAGGAAGACGCCTTCCGGTGGCTGAGCGGCCGGGAATCGGTCGTCGACTACAAGATGCCGGAGGCGCGCGTGAAGGGCACCGCGTTCTGCCGCCACTGCGGCGGCCTGCTGCCCCGGCTCAGGGAGCCCGGGCACGTCCAGGCGCCAGCCGGCTCGCTCGACGCCGACCCGGGCATCCGCCCGGCCGTGAACATCTTCGTCGGCTCGAAGGCCCCGTGGAGCGTTCTCGACGAGAGCATTCCCTGCTTCGCGGAGTACCCTCCGCCAGCCTGAGAACCTCCGCCTCGTTCCTGCATAGACTCGGTACATGGCTGAACCGATCGCCAAACCCGCCCGACAGATTCCGGACGACGGACCGCCGCCCCGGGCTGACGACTTCCCAGGCTGCCAAGAGGTGCGGATTCCACGTGACGCGATCGAGGACTACGACGGCCGCATCGAGTACTGGGACGCGCGCAACGAAGCCGCCTTCATCGCGGAACCGACGACCACCTACCACGAGTACGGAGCGCAGCGCCTCGCACGCCTGATCGAGAGGATCGCGATGAGGCGCGGTTCGCCGATCGACGTGATCGGCGCATCGGATCTCGCGGTGCGGGACACCGACGGCACACGGCAGCGCCTCCTCAACGCTGACCAGGTCGTCTACCTGCATCCGGCCGCGACGCGGCCCCGCGGCAAGGAGATCGAGCGGGGCGCGGACCACCTGCCGGATGTCGTCCTGGAAGTGGACTACAGCACCGACGCGAGGCGGCGCAAGCTCGGCATCTACGAGTCGTGGGGCTTCCCGGAGGTCTGGATCGAAGTGCCGGACGCCAGTTGGAGCTACCGCCCCAAGTCCCGCCGGTCCGGCGTGACGATTCACCTACTGGAGGGCGGCCGGTACCTCGAGGCGGCGTCGAGCCGGGCATTCCCCGGCTGGACGGCCGAGGAGATCCACCGGGCGCTCAACGAGTCCGCGGTGTCGGCCACGACCGTCGACGTGCTGCGGCGCGTAGCCGACGCACTCGCAGCGGTGGAGGGAACGGGGCCCGACGACGACCCTCTTCTGCGCCGCGAACGAGCCGATGGCCGCGCCGGGGCCGCGCCGAGGAACGCTTGGACATCGTACGGAGCGCGGTACGCGATGCGTTCGCCGCCCGCGCTCTGGCGATCACGCCGGCTCTGCGGACGTGGCTCGACGAAGTCGACCAGGCCCCGGACGCGGCCGCGATCATCCGCCTGGCCTGGGAATGCCGCGACGCCGACGACTTCGTGCGCCGGGCCCGGCGGCACGCCGGCTGAGTAGACTACGGATCGACGGCCCGGGCGCGGATGTCGACGCTCCCGCGTTCCCAGGGGCGGATCGTTCTGCCGCGCTCCCTTAGCCCTAGCGACTCCCGCCGCGCCGCAAGCCCGCAGGCAGGCCGCCGGTCGGGTTCGCGTTCTTGTAGAAGCGCGATTCGAGCACCAGCATCCGCCGTTTGTAGAGTTCCTTCTGGTCGGCGGCGACAAGATCGAATGCCCTGACGAAGAACCGGCACCGGCGCTCGACGCTCCACTCGTAGACAGGGCGGGTCTGGCGCAGAAACTGGGCTTCGGTGAGCAGCCGGCTGGTCTGGACCGCCCCGACCGGAAGCAGCTTGCGCTCGGCCTCGTGCTCGGGAGCACGGGCCATGGCCACGACGAAACCGCCGGGCGCCAGCGCGACATCGAACAGGTAGGCGACCGTGCCGTCGCGGTCGTACCAGCAGCTCGGATGGTCCGTACCGCCGCCGCCCCGCGCCCTCGCCTGGGCCTCCAACCTCTCGATCCGCTCCCGGGCTCGACCGAGCTGTTCGGCGAGCGCAGCAGGATCAGTGCCGGCCGCCTCCATCGCGTCCCGGCTCTCGATCGCCTGCCGGACTTCGGACGGCGACATGCCCCTCCGTGCGGCCGCGTTCATCGCCTCGGACATCTCGCGCAGTTCGCCCGGGGTCGCTGAGACCTCCGCTTCCCGCAGCGCCCGTGCGAGTTCGGCGTGGGCATCCGCCGTCTCTACCGCCTGGTGAGCTGCCAGCAGTTCCTCGGCCTCGGCCGGCGACATGCGGCCGATCGCCGATTCCTGGATGCGTTCCACCACCTGCTGCACCGACGGCTCCGGAAACGCCGTCTCGATCTCGCGCACGAGTTCGCGCCAACTGTCCGCGTCCTCGTGCTCGTCGACGCGCTCCCGCAGCACGGACTTGAGCGCCACCGGGTCCTCGGGCAGCGCCTCCTCCTCGAACAGGGTCTCCAACTGTTCGAAGCGCACCAGTTCCTGCTCGGCGCTGCGCCGCTGGTCCGTCTCTTGCGCCAGCAGCGCGGCCAGGGCGAGCAGCAGCACGAAGATGATCAGGATCGCGATCTCGGCCATGGTCAGACCCAGGACCAGGCCACGCGGGAACGTCCGCCCGCGGTCCGACAACTCAGGCCGCGGCATCGCCGAACTGCCGCCCGAAGCTCAGAAGGGCCTGAGGCAGATGCGGGCGAGACGCCCGCGTTCCCCCGGCAGACCCGCCCGCGAAGCCCCCCGTCACCAGGGGCTCCAGCCCTGCGCCGGGGGCCGGCGCTCGGCGTCCTCGGCGACGGCATCGAGTCTCCCGGCCATCCGCAGCAGCGATCTGTTCATCGCCTCCATCCGCTCCGGTGCGTCGTGCAACTGGCGGCGCGCCGCGGACAGTTCCTCCACTACCGCCCGGGTCCCCTCGCTGTATTGATCGATGTGCGTCCGCAACGAGACGAGCGCGTCCGTCGCGTTCCGGAAGCCGTTCGCCGCCCGCGCGTTCGCCTGCGAGAAGCGGCGGTTCTCTTCAAGGATCTCCGCCAGCCGCGCCACCGCGCTCTGGTTCTGCTCCATGACCCGTAGCTGACCCGCCTCCAGGCGCCGCAAGCCCTCCGCAACGGAAAGGAACTCCCTCGCCAGCCCCTGGAATTGCTGCGAAGTGGGCTCGATCAGTTCCTCGATGAACTCACGACGGAAGTCGACCGAGCGGAAGTTCTCCAGCATCTGCCGTAGCGAGTCGCTCACGCCCCGCGCCTCGGAAACGAATAGCTCGCGCTGCGCCTGGATGTCCCCGACCGCCGCCGCGGCGGCCGTATCGACCTCCGCGACCCGCTCCCTGAGCGCCCCGAACCTCGCGGCGCCGCCTTCAAGCTGTTCGATCTGCCGCCCGAGCGCCGCGCTCGCCGCGCTCACGCCCTGGTCGAGCTGCGCGAACACCCGTTTCGCTTCGGTCCGGAACTGCTGGAACTCGTCGATCGAGTACTCCATCTCCGCTCGCAGACGGCGGTTCGCGCGTGCCAGGTCTTCGCGGGAACGCGTTTCCTCGTCGCTTGCCCCCTCATCCTGCGGCTGATTCAGGAGGATGCGCCCTGCGAGCCCAAGGATCGTACTGGTGAGAGCGAGACCGAAGTTGGTGATGATCGCGCTCGTCGCGCCCTCGGTATTGAACTGGTAGAGCGAGATGGCCAGGGACATCAGCGTGTAGAGGAAGC
The DNA here is from genome assembly GCA_965205295.1 of Candidatus Multivorans sp. Lineage (GTDB taxonomy): Bacteria > Acidobacteriota > Thermoanaerobaculia > Multivoradales > Multivoraceae > Multivorans. Next base: position 4,564,069 of record OZ242167.1, on the reverse strand, counting down.
CGAGGTAGTAGAAGTTGTCGCCCGCGAAGTCGTACCGCGGACGCAGGTCGGGCCACTCAACCAGCAGCAGGGCGTAGCTGCCCATCAGCAGGATCGGCAGCACGACGGCGAAGATCGGACTGTCGCTCAGCCACTTCATCAGCAGAATCGCCAACCCGCCGCCCAGGAAGAACGCGAGGAACAGGCCGCGGCCGCTCGGCAGCGCCGCTCCGGCCGGCCGTGACCGCGACCCCGGGGCCATCAGTTCACGCCGTCGATGCGGGAGACGCGATTCAGCGTGCCGCCCTGATCCTCGATCCAGCGCTGCCAGAAGTCGATCAGGCCGCGCGCGTCCTCCAGGCGGCGGTGGGCGGCCCGCTGCACGTACAGGATCTCGACCGCCGTCCCCCGCAGGTCGGTGCCCAAAGCATCGGCGCCGACCGTGTCGGTGAAGCCGTCGTAGTCGACCGCCTGGCGGAAGAACGAGAGGTGGTCCGTGTTCTGCATCAGATCGGAGACCAGGATGAGGCGCTTCGGGATGTCCGTGTACTCGTAGCGGGCCAGAACGGAAACCGCCACGCTCTGCACGCTCTCCATCAACGGCGACGTCGGCGCCTCCTCCCTCCCGAGCAGTTCGGCGAAAAGGTCCTCGAGCGGCGCCTCAAACCGCTCTTCCAGGCGCCGCCTGATCAGCCGCGGGTTCTCGGTCCACTCGCTGGCGGTGTCCGGATCGCCCGGATGGCAGACGGAGAGCAGCGGATCGCCGACTTCGTCGCCGACCGGCTTGGCTTCGTAGGCCAGGACCAACTCGTCCTCGCGGCTGGTCTCGACGTACTCGTTAAGCTGCGCGAGGACGTCAGCGCGGCTGATGGCGCCGATCTGATCCGTCGTGTCGACGAGGATCGCGGTCAGGGCCGCGGGCCCCGTCTCCGGACACCCGGTCTCGGGATCGCGGCTCGGCGGCCCCGGAGCGAACAGCGTGAGGCGCGCGATGACGACCAGCCCGAAACCCAGAAGGACCGCGGCGCCGGCGCCGACCGCGATGTCCCGCGGCGACAGGTCCCCCCGACGGGAACGGCGGCGCCGGCGCCTACGAATCACCATCGACCGCTGGAACGGGCCCCGCCGGGCGCGCGCGGGACATCGAGCCCTCGAGGTCCAGCCGCAACTGGGTCTGTTCCCATTCCTCGTGGACGCGGTGGACGACGGACTCGTACTGCTCGTTCAGCAGCTCCAGGTCCACCTCCCCGACCGCACCCGTATCGCGGCGCACGCGATGCGGCGCCGGGCGGGCCAACGTCCAGACTGCCTCATGGGCCGCCGGACTGCCGCGATCGAAACGCACCGTGCGGTTCGCCTCCCGGTACTCCTCGATCAGCATCGAGCCGAAGCGCCGCAACTGCTCGACATGGGAGTCGAACGCCGCCATCAGCTTCGACTCGCTCTCGAACGCCCGCCGGCGTTCGACGGGCTGGCTCTTCGCCTGGTGGGCCGTGCGGCGGATCGCGTCCAGGCCGTCTTCGCGGATGGTGCGCAACTGCTCGACCAAGTCCTGCCAGAGGTCGTCGTAGTCGGCGCGCGCCGTCTCCATCTTCCTGTGCTTGGGGGAGTAGCCCGGGTAGGAGTCCCCGAACAGCTTCCGGCCCTCGAAGAACGCGACCCCGGAGAAGAAGAAGCCGAGCACAAAGAGGAGCCACGACTCGGCGTCGTGGAGGCCCAGCGGCGAGGCCTGGAACCGGCTGAGCGCCTCGGCGCCGATGTTCTCGCTCAGATCGGCCGAGGCGTCCCGGAAGTGCGCAAGCCCCAGGTTGAGCACCAGGGCGGCCGCCACCCAGCCGAGGACGGCGAGCACCCCCACCCCCTTCAGAACGAAGCTGATGTGGCTTACGTAGCGGCTGACCGGTCCGAAGGCCAGGACCGGCAGCACGAGGTTGACGACGCTGAAGCCGAGCGCCAAACCCCATCCACCGATCAAACCCCCCTCGCTGCCGACGGCAAGGAAGGCGCCGTTCAGAGCACTCTCGATCAGGAAGATCAGAACCAGGACCGCGATGAAGATCGCCGTCGTCCTCGGACTCAGATAGTCCGGCTCACGGTCGAGCCCGTTGCGGTGCTTGAAGTCGAAGAAGTCACGCCGTCTGCGTTCGAACTCGTGCAGGCTGGCCTTGAGCGCCTGCAGCTCGCTCTGCTCGACCTCTCGGAACTCGGTCGCCGCCTTGCGCGCCGACGACTCCAGGTCACCGGCGAGCACGGCCTGATCGAGCTCGTCCAGGTGGCGGTCGACCTGCTCGAGCTGAGCGTCTCGCACCTGAACCGCCTCGTTCTTCTTCGCCTCGATGAACTCCTCGATCTCGGTCTGGCCCGGATCCTCCGCCGCCTCGAGGGGCGGCATCCCCCGTTCGCCGGCCCGGCGCCCCAACCGCTCCGGCTCGATCTCCGCGCGCAGATCCTCGATCAAGAGTTCCGGGAAGACCTTCATGGCCGGCTTGGGGGAGTTCCCTACTCCACCGGCAGCGCGAAGGTGAACAGGGCCTGACCCGCCGCGATCGTCACGTGCTGCTGGCCGCCGGCCTCGTAGCTCATCGGCGCGGCGTGGATGTTGCCGCCGAGCCGCCGGTGCCAGAGTTCCTCGCCGCTCCCCGCGTCGAGCGCATAGAAGATGCCGGCGACGCTGCCGCCGAACACCACGCCGCCCTTCGTGGCCAGCAGGCCGGAAGTGGAGCGCGGCTGGACCCGGTACTCCCACTTGCGGTCGCCGGTCAGCGGATCGAGCGCCCGCACGGCGCTGACGTACTCGTCGGCCGGCGCCGCCGGCTTGCCGTAGCCGCCGACGAAGAGCTCGCCTTCCTCGTACTCCGCTTCGGCCATGAAATAGAGCATCTCAGCGTCGTAGGCCTGGATGTAGAACAGTCCCGTGTCCGGGCTGTAGGTGGGCGAGAACCAGTTCGCGGCGCCGCCGATCACCGGCGCCACCAGTCTTCCCTCCTCGGAGGGGAACATGTCGGGAACCCGGATCGGGCGGCCGGTATCGGCGTCGATGCCCTCGGCCCAGGTCTGCTTCGCGAACTCGCGAGCGAACAGGAACTCACCGGTCTCGCGGTCCAGCAGATAGAAGAAGGCGTTCCGGTTGGCGAAGGCCATCAGCTTGCGCTGCCGGCCCTGGTACTCGGCATCGAACAGGACCGGTACCTGGCAGGCATCCCAGTCGTGGACGTCGTGCGGCGTGAACTGAAAGGACCAGACGATCTCGCCGGTGTCGGGTCGGATGGCGAGCACCGAGTCCGAGTGCAGGTTGTCGCCCTCGCGAACCTCGCCATTCCAGTCCGGTCCCGGGTTTCCGGTACCCCAGTACAGCAGGTCGAGCTCCGGGTCGTACGATCCCGTCATCCAGGTCGGGGCGCCGCCGGTCTTCCAGGAATCGCCCTCCCAGGTGTCGTTGCCGGGTTCGCCCGGCCCAGGAATGGTGTACGTCCGCCAGCGGAGTTCGCCGGTGCCCGCGTTGTACGCGTCGAGGAAGCCCCGGATGCCGTACTCGCCGCCGCCGATCCCCGTGATCACGAGATCGCGGATGATCATCGGCGCCGCGGTAATCGAGTGGCCGGAGAGCGGACTCCCGACTTCGGTGTTCCAAATCAGCGCGCCGGTCTTCGCGTCGAGGGCGACCAGGCTGGCGTCGATCGTGCCCATGTAGAGGCGGTCCCCGAGCACGGAGACTCCCCGGCTCTGCTTGCGGCAGCACAGCGCGAGCTGATCCGGCACGTCATGGGTGTAGGTCCAGTACCGCTGGCCGGTGCTCGCGTCGAGCGCCAGCACGATGTTGTCCGGCGTGGTCGCGTACATCACCTCGTCGACGACGATCGGCGTCGTCTCGACCTGTCCGAGCGTCGGCAGTTGATGGGCCCAGCGAAGCTGCAGGTTTGCGGCGTTCGACGAGTCGATCTCGTCCAGGCGACTGAAGCGCTGACTGTCGTACTGGCCCGAGTACATGAGCCAGTTGGCGGGCTCATCGGCCGCCGCCTTCAACCGTTCGTAGCTGACCTCGCTCTGGGCGAATGCGCCGGACGCGGCGAGCAGAAGCGACAGCGCGATGCGGACGCACGCCGGCGTCTTCGTCTCGTTCATTCGGGTCATCGGCATCACTCCGGCCGCAGCGAGTAGAGGTAGGCCACGAGATCGTCCAGATCGCGGCCGCGGAAGAAGCTGCCGAGCGGCGGCATCAGCGACTCTCCCGGTTTGTCGACCGCGGCCAGATCGGCCTTGGCGAAGGACCGGAGATTCTCGAACTCGTCGAAGAGCTGAATCGAGTGGCGGTCCTCGTTCCGCAACACGCCGCGGACGAGGTTGCCGCCGGTGGTCCTGACCTCGACCGTGCGGTAGTCATCGGCGATCACCTCCGAGGGATCAGAGATCGAAGTGCTGATGTGGTCGGGCGCCCGCCGCCAGCCGAGATCGCTGAGATCGGGTCCGAGCCGGCCGCCAGAACCGTTCAGACGGTGGCAGTCGGAGCAGGAGCCGCGGCTCACGTACAGGCGCCGGCCCCGCGAGGGGTCGCCCGGCGCCTCCGCGTCGCCGCCACCGCGGCTGAGCGACCGCACGTAGGACACGACCTGCCAGATCTTCTTGTCGGGCTGGTAGATGCCGCCCATGCCGCTGTTCGGGATCCCGGTCAGGATGTTGCGGAACAGGGCCGCATCGCTGCTGCCGTGACGGAACACGCCGCGGGTGAGGTCGGGGCCGTCGCCGCCCGTGCCGTCCGCGCCGTGGCAGAGCGAGCAACTGCGCTGAAACACCCGGGCGCCGGCCTCGATGTCGGCCTCGGTGGCGTGGGGATTCTCCTGAACGCGATCCTGAATCGCTCTCGAAAGCACATTCTGAGCGGCCGCCGGCTGACCCCAGAAGATGATCGAGGCGGAGAGAGCCGCTAAAGTCAGAAGGGAGGCCCGGAACCGGGGGGCAGAAGACCCCCGGACACGCGGGCCGGGAAGGCGTCGTCGAGGCGCGACCCTGGTACTCCGAGCAGGTGTCGATATGGCCGGAAACATGTCGCTGAGCGTAGCACCAGGATCAGCAGCCTGTGGCGAAACTCCCAAGGCCCAAGCGCCGTATAGTCAGGTATTGTGCAAGCCACATCGAACGCTTGAACGCTCCCTGTTGTAGACGCATGGAGCACCCGCCGGGTTTCCCGGAAACTCCGACATTCCGCCCCAAAGGAAGAGACATGAACCGGATGCCTACGCGCACCTCTTTAGCGACGGCCATCGCCGTCGGGCTGCTCGTCCTGCCGGCGACGGGCTTCGCCCTGAACCTGGACCAGCCCACCTTCGTGGACGACATTGCGCCCATCCTCCACGAGAACTGCGTCGCCTGCCATCAGCCGGATGAGATCGCGCCGATGGCGCTGCGGACCTACCGCGAAGCCCGACCGTGGGCGAAGTCCATCGCGCGCGCCGTCGAGAACCGCGACATGCCGCCCTGGGACGCCGACCCCGGATTCGGGCCGTGGAAGAACGACATCAGCCTGAGCGACGACGAAATCGCCGCGATCACACGCTGGGCCGCTTCGGGAGCGCCGCGGGGCGACGGCGACGAACCGGTCTTCGAACAGCCCGCCGAGCAGGCCGAATGGGAGTTCGGCGAACCGGACTGGGTCTATGAATTCGACGCCTTCGACGTTGCGGCCGACGGCCCTGACAGCTTCGCCGTCCTGCCGATCGAGACCGGCTTCGAGGAGGACCGCTGGATTCGCGCGGTGGAGGTCCAGCCCGGTGACCGGGAGGTTGTCCACCACTTCATCCTGTGGCGGGCATCCGAGGCCAGCACGCAGGTCCAGGACGCCTGGATCGACGCCTGGGCAGCCGGCATCGGAGCGAGCGAACTCCCGGCCGGCACCGCGCGCTTCGTGCCCAAGGGACGCGGACTGCTCGGCGACTTCCACTACCACCCGAACGGCACCGCCTCGACCGACAAGACACGCATCGGCGTCTGGTTCGCCGAACCCGAAGAGGTCGAGAAGGAACTGATCAACCTCTGGGTGATGAACGCCACGTTCAAGATCCCCGCCGGCGACCCCAACTACGAGGCGCGCGCGAGCCACGTCTTCTCCGAAGATGTGGTCGTGCGCTCCCTGGCCCCGCACATGCACTACCGCGGCAAGGACATGAAGTACACCGCATACCTCCCCGATGGCGAGGAGCGGGAACTGCTCAGCGTCAGCCGCTACGACTTCAACTGGCAGACCGGCTACGAGTTCGACGAGCCCCTGGCGCTGCCGGCCGGCACCCGCATCGAGGTCGTCGCGCATTGGGACAACTCCGCGGACAATCCGAACAATCCCGACCCGACAGTCAACGTCACCTGGGGCACCGAGTCGACCGACGAGATGCTGATCGGCTTCGTCGACTACGTGGCCGCGGACGGCGTGAGCCCCGAGCCCGCCAGCGCGGTGATCGCCAAGCTGGCCGAGCTGGGGAAGAGCGATCCGGGGCAGGCCTGGCGCTTCGACGTCACCCGCCAACCAGGCCAGGGGCCCGAACCGACCGCCATGCTGCTGCCGCGCGACGGCAGGCCGGGCGGCTGGTTCGTCCAGTTCGGCACGCTTGCCCTGCCCGCGGTGATCGTCGACATCGTCTGGGACGGTGACCACGTCACCGCCACGGCACAGGTCCCGGGACAGACGATGGAGCTCGAAGGAACGGTCCAGAAAGACGGTTCCATGCTCATAAACATGGGGTTCGGCGAAATGATCGGCACACCGGCCGAGAACGAGACCCCGGCGACCCTGCCGACCGGGTAGAACGTCCGCGCCGCATGACGGAACGCTCCGCCGCCCCACGGAGGTTCGCCTCGGCCGCTCTCGGAGCGGCCGGGGCCTTCGCGGCGGCGGTCCTGCTTTCGTGCGGCGGTGACGCTCCGGGCAGCGGCGGCATGGAGCCGGATGCGGGCGGGACGCCCGCGGTCCCAGGAACGCCCGAGTTCACCGATCCGATCGTCTTCCAGCGCTTCGCGAACACCGGCGCCACGCCGACCGTCCCCGGCTTCTACGGCGGCGCCGACATCTGGATCATGGACGGGGACGGCGGCCGCCCGCGCCTGGTCCGGCGGGGCGTTCCACAACCCGCGTTGCGCTCCGCGCAACGCGCGACCCGCTCCGTGCGCCCGTCCTCGGGTGCACGGACGACGCACCTGGATCACCCGTCCCTGTCCCTCGACCTGCGGACCGTGGTCTACGCCGAGTTCAACGACGCCGACGCCGGGGTCGAGGGCGGCGCCCGCATCTTCCGGGAGGACCTCGCCACCGCCGAGCGCGAAGTGCTGCGCGAAGTCGAGGGCTGCGCCGTCCACCACGCCAGCATCTCGCCGATCAACCAGGAGCTGACCTACACGCGGAACTGTCCCGAAGGCGACGGCTTCAACCAGGGGCTGATCACCGAGTTTGGCGATCGCCGCCGGCTCGACGCGTCGATCACCACGGCGCTTCGGATCGGCAACGGCGTCGGCCTCAACCGCGCCGTCCTGTTCCAGGGCGAGAGCGACGCCGTCGACGGAGAGCGGCGGATGGAGATCGCGATCATCCGCTTCGACGGCTACGGCCAGGGCACCTACACCGCCCTCACCGATCGTGAACACCGGCACCGCCGGCCCGCCGTCTCACCGGATGGTCGGACGATCGCCTGGCAGACGAACCGAAGCGGCCCGACCGACGACATCTTCCTCGCCGACATCGACGGCTCCGACCAGCGCCGGCTGACCATGTCCAACGCGAACGACGGCCACCCCTGGTTCTCCCGCGACGGCCGCTCGATCGTGTTCGAGTCGGACCGCACCGGGAACTGGGAAATCTGGAAGATCGAGATCGAGACCGGCGATGTCGCGCAGCTAACCGACGACCCGGCCTACGTCAGCACGCGGCCGCGCTGGTAGACGACGGAGTGGGTTCCGGCCGCCGCCAGCAACTCGGAGCGTGTTGCCATTTCGCGCTCCGCCGCCTTCGATAACGTAGCGGTCAAGAGCCGTGTCGTGAGCCAAGACACCACCCGAAGCGCCGCCCGACACAACGCAGGAACGGGGCGTCGTGACACCTGACTCCAAGGGCCGCGACCTCTTCATCGTCGACAACAGCGTCTCTGGCTGGACCGGGCTCCGCTACTTGCAGGAGTGGGCCGGCATCGCGAAGGCCTTCGACATCGCGACCGGCTACTTCGAGATCGGCGCCCTCCTGGCCCTCGACGGCAAGTGGCAGGGGCTCGACAAGATCCGGATCCTGATGGGTGCCGAAACCACCCAACGGACCCGACGGGCGCTCCTTGAAGCCGTCCGCGAGGGAGGTCTCCGGCGGCTCGATGAGAGCATCGAGGACAACAAGCTGCCCAACCCGTTCCTGCGCGGGACTCCGGCAATCGCTCCAGAAGCTGCTTGCCTTCCTCGAGGTGCACAGCGAGAACGACTGCGAGAAGAAGCGTCTTGAGCAGTGGAAAGCGCAAAACGCCGACGTCCTCGGCCGCAGCCAGAGGCAGCGGGAGCTCTGGGGCAACGCCAACGAAGCGGACGATGAAGACGTCGTCCCCCAGGAGCTGCTCGATGCGGTCGAACCCCTTGACCGGGCCGAGTACAACGTCGAAGAGATATTGACCGAAACCCTCACGGACCTCGGCGAGATCGTGAGGTTCCTGAATGAGGCGCGCCGCTTCGAGCCGAAGCACGACGACAAGCTCAAGAAGCTCATCCGCCTGCTCAAGTCGAAGGCGCTGGCCGACCAGAAGGTCCTGATCTTCACCGAGTTCGCCGACACGGCCCGCTACCTCAAACGTCACCTGAATCTGGCAGGCATCGAGGGCGTCGAGCAAGTAGACAGCGCCACGAAGAAAAGCCGCTCTGAAGTCATCCAGAACTTCGCGCCCTACTACAACGGCCTCTCCTCCCCCGAACTCACCGAGCAGGACCGCAAGGAAACCCGCGTCCTGATCTCCACGGATGTCGTCTCCGAAGGTCTCAACCTCCAGGACGCCTCGCGGATGATCAACTACGACATCCACTGGAACCCGGTCCGCCTGATGCAGCGCATCGGCCGGGTGGACCGGCGAATGGATCCCGTCGTGGAAGACCGGCTCGTAGCCGACCATCCCGAGGCAGGCGCTTCGCGGGGCAAGGTCTGGTTTGCTCGGCGCGGCTTCAGGAGCGCCAGCCCCGTCCGAAAGGACGAAGACGATACAGTGTTCGCCGTCGCTCCCGATACGAAGGTCATCGACGGCGAGGATGTGCATCGGTCCCTGGACGATTGGCCCTGACGGCATTGCTGGGTGCAAGTGTCCTCCTCACGCCCGGGCGGCACACCGCCCAAGATCGAACAGGCCATGATCGCAACGAGTCGCGCCGGACCAGCGACGATGGAGACACAACATGAGAGAACGCCACATCGAGATTCAGGAACTCCACGCCAACCTGAGCGGCTGCCTGGACGAAGTCCAGCACGGCACGACCCTCCTGCTGACCGACGGCGAGCACCGAGTGGCGCGGATCGTTCCGGAACCCAAGCCGTACGTGGCGGAGCACGACCTCCTGATCCTCCCCGGCAGGGGCAGGTTGACGAAGACCAAGCCCAAGGCGCAGTTGCGCGGTGAGGGCAGTATGGCCGACATCGTGAGAGAAAACCGCCGGTGAACTCCCTCTACCTGGACACCAGCGCCCTGTTCAAGCGCTACGTCGAGGAGGAAGAGTCCGAAGCGGTGCTGGCCCGGATCGACGACGCCCGGTCCGTCGGAACCGCGCTGATCACCCGAGCGGAAGTTGCGGCTGCGCTGGCGAAGGCTGTGCGGGATGATCGCATGGGGCTTGCAGAGGCACGGGAGGTGGAACGTGTATTCGCTGGAGACTGGACAGTATTCACGCGAATCGGATTGACGAGTCAAGTGGTGACTCGGGCAGGCGAACTCGTATGGACCCACGATCTGCGAGGCTACGATGCCGTGCAGTTGGCGGCCGCACTCGCTTGGCGAGAAGCGGCCGGCGACGCCGAAGGCGGGATCGTCTTCGCCTGTTTCGACAAGGACCTGCGCCGGGCGGCAGCGACCGAAGGCCTGACGACGTGGCCCGAGTGACAGCCTCGGGGCGGCGCGATGGCAACCAAACGCCGGGATCAGGGCAGCAGCTTGATCAGCGTCACGTTCGCACCCACGACAGCGGTCGCCATCACCCAGAGCCGGCGGCGGATGCCCGCACGGAGGGACCGAATCTCGATCAGCAGCACCTGAGTCTCCGGGCGTAACTCCTTCATGGTGACGCCGAGCCTCGGTAGAGCGCGCTTCCCTGGGCGCTGTGGATCTTTCACCGTGTCGATCATAGGGCCATGGTACACGCGCTGGACAAGAGTGGGCGCGGGCGGCCTACGCGCCGGAGGCCACCTGCTACGGATACCAGTCGATGGCTGCACCACACTTCCGGGCGAGTGGTCACGAGACGACGGCACCTTCGTCGGCAAACCGCAGTTCGAAGGGGTTCGTCACGGACACATGGCCGAGCGTCGCGAGCATCTCGAGAGGGTCGTCGGCGTTGATGTCCTTCATGACTTCCTGAACGTCCTCCCGGCTCGTCGGCGGCAGCCGCACCGCGAAGAACGTCCACAGGGCCTCACTCCTGTACGGCCGGTCCTTCCTGGGGAACTCGGCGATCGGCGGCCCGTCGTAGCCGGTCTTGTAGCGGAAGACGAACGCGCCGCCTTCGCAGGACAGCTCCCCGATCAGCTCCCGGCCGTGCGCCCTGCTTAGCCGGGCGACCTCAAGCCTCCTCCCGGTCGTCTCGCGCGGGGCAAGCCGTCGGCGGATCCCCGCAGCCAGACACAACCGGTCCAGAACCCTCTCGACTGACTTGTTCATGGTCCCTGGGCCTCCAAGCCGCTATCGCACCCGGCGGCGCCCCGGCGTCGCTACTCCACCCGTGACAGCAGCCACCACTTCATCGTGGTCGACACAAGGTCGGCGGCGTCGCTCTGGACGAAGTGGTTGGCGCCCGGCACGGTGACCAGGGTCAGGTCGCTGTCGAGCCAGTCCCAGGTGTTGTTCAGACCGTCCGAGTGGAGAGCCGTGTCGTCCAGACCGTGGAACATGAGCACCGGCATCCCCAGCCGGGGCAGCTCCTGTCCGGGCGCCTGGCCGATGCCGCCTCCGTCTCTCGGGTAGTTCTGCTTGTAATAGGCGAGCATGGCGTCGAAGTCGGAGCGTTCGAAAGCGGCCTCGTAGTGCTTCTTCGCCTCCGGATCCTGGACCCAGAAGGAGAGGGTCTGGGCATTCATCGGCATGCCGAAGAGGATGTCCGGGTCGCTGGCGCTCCCCTCCTGGAACTTCCGCGCGTAGCCGCTGTTCTGCTGCTGCGTCGCGTTGTTCGCCAGTTCCCTGCCCATGCCGTTCGGGTGCGGCAGGTTCAGGATGATCAGCCGCTCCGTCATCTGCGGCAGGTGGAACGCGACCTGCCAGGCGACCGCGCCGCCCCAGTCGTGGCCGACGATCGTCGCCTTGTCGCGGCCGAGATGCCGGATCACCGCGGCGACATCCCCGACCAGGTAGCGCATGTTGTAGTTCTCTTCGCCGTCCGGCGAGTCGCTCTTGTTGTAGCCGCGCTGGTCGATCGCCACAACCTGGAAGTCACTCGAGAGCGCCTCCATCTGGTGCCGCCACGAATACCAGAAGTCCGGGAAGCCGTGGATCATCACGACCAGCGGGCCCTCGCCGATCGAAGCAAAGTGGATCTTCACGCCATCCGAGTCGGCGAAGCCGTGCTCCACGCGGTCCATCAAGTCGCTGCCCATTGCCGCTCCCCCAGTCATCGCCAGCAGTAGAACACCGGCGGCCGCAGCCATGAGGCGCCGTCGTGTCGTCTCTTTGCGTACTTGTCTCATGCTCTTCGTCTCCTCGACAGTCGGGGTCTGGGTTCGGCGGTTCGCGCCGGGTCATTGTACGCGGACCGGATGCGGGCGAGACGCCCGGATTCCATCCATGCGCCCGATGACGTGCGCATGGAGTGGTTCGCGGGTGGCGCGGGTCGCGCCACCCGGGTTCCCAAGGGCCTACGGCAACGCGAACGCGATCAGCTCGGAAGGCGCCCCGCTGCCGCCAGCGGCCACCACCAGGTACTGGCGACCCTCGTGCATGTACGTCATCGGTGAGCCGCCGACACCGGTCTCGATCTCCACCGACCACACCGTCTCGCCGGTCGTCTTGTCGAAGGCCGAGAGGGTCGACGGTTCGAAGCGCCAGTCGCGGCTCGCCGCGATCTCGGCCAGCGCCGTCGCTTGCTCCTCATTCGCAACGGCAAGCTCCTCCAGCGCCGAAGACTCCAGGTCCATCGAGGACGCCTCCATCTCGGCGTCCGGGTGGACTGTCGACTCCAAGCCCACGAACAACAACTCTGGCGTCAGCAGGACGTGGGCGCGCGAACCGGCTCCCATGGGCCCGACGTCCAAGTCCCGGATCGCCGGATGCCCGCTCGGCCCCTCGCCCAACGGCCGCACCCACTCGATCTCGCCGCGGTTCAGGTCGTAGGCGGTCAACCGGGTGTACGGCGGCTTGACGATCGGCAGGCCGAAGGGTCCAGGGGGATTGACCTGGATCGACCCGATGTAGTCGAACGACGAGCGGTTCGGATCGGGCTTCTTCATCGTCAGCACGACCGGCCGCGTGAACGAAGGCACGTAGAGCCAGCCGGTCTCCGGATCGAAGGCGCCGCCCGGCCAGCTCGCGCCGCCGCCCCAGCCCGGCAGGTTCCACGTGCCTCCCAGCGAAGGCGGGGTATAGAGCGGACCGTAGTCGTACTGCTCCATGATCTCCTTGGCCCGCTCGAGGATCTCGGGCGTGAAGTCGATCAACTGCCCCTCGTGCATGCCCTGACGTTCGTACGCCGGCGGCTTGGTCGGAAACTTCTGAGTGGGGGCCGACCGCTCGCCGGGAACCGTGCTCCGCGGCACCGGCCGGTCCTCGATCGGCCACACTGGCTTGCCGCTGCGCGCATCGAAGACGTAGACGAAACCCTGTTTGCTGAGCTGCGCGGCGACCTTCACTTCGCGGCCGTTGACGGTGATGTCACCCAGGATCGGCGGGGTCACCAGGTCGTAGTCCCACAGGCCGTGGCGGATCGCCTGGAAGTGCCAGGACCGCTCGCCGGTCTCGCAGTCGAGCGCCACCAGGCTCTCGGCGAACAGGTTGTCCCCCAGCCGGTGGCCGCCGTACCAGTCGTTGGTCGGCGTGCCGAAGGGCAGGTAGACGAGCCCGAGTTCCTCGTCGGCCGTCATCAGAGTCCAGACGTTCGCGTTGCCGGTGTATTGCCAGGAGTCGTTCTCCCAGGTCTCGTGCCCGTACTCTCCCGGCGCCGGGATCGAGTGGAAGGTCCAGCGCAACTCGCCGGTCATCGGATCGAAGCCGCGGATATCTCCGGGCGGCGCGTCCGGGTGGTTCGGCGCGTCCGAGATCGAGGCGCCCACGATCAGCGTGTCGCGGCAGACCATGACCGGCGAGCTCACGGCGTAGGCGCGAGCCCTGATCTCGCGCCGCAGGCCCTTCGTCAGATCCACAGCGCCGCCGTCGCCGAAGGAGCCGATCGGTTCGCCGGTGAACGGATCGACGGCCAGCAGCCGTGCGTCGCCGGTGCCGTAGAAGAGGCGCGGCGGGACCGCTTCGACGCCGTCGTCGCTCTCGCGTCCCGGCCAGTAGCTGGCCCCGCGATGGACGAACCCCAGGTTCGTGGGCCGGCCCGCGTCGTAGGACTCGGGATCGTAGACCCACTCCGTTTCGCCGCTCGCCGCATCGATCGCGGCGATCTGGCTCAGCCCGGTGGTCGCGTAGAGCCGGTCGCCGACCTTGATCGGCGTGACCTGGTGCCCGCCCGGCTGCATGCGGCGGCTCCTGAGCCGGCGGTCGTTCGCGACCCGATCGTTGTCCGGCGAGGACCAGCGCCAGACGATCGCCAGGTCGCCGACGTTCTCGAGGACGATCTGGTCGAGCGACGAGTAGCGCCGCCCGCCCTTGTCGCCGGTGGTCACGGGCCACTCGCTGTCCTGGCCCTCCGACCAGGCCGGGACGAGCAGGGAAGAGAACACGAACGAGACCGTCAGGACAGCACGGACTCCGGTGTACGACCTGCGACTCATTCGATGCTCCTGTGCGCCGTTGGTTGCTAGGCGTTCACGTCGATGACCACCCGCCCACGGGTGGCGCCGGCCAGGATCGAAGCCGCCAGCTCCTCGATCCGGCTCATCGGCTCGACCGTCGTCATCTCGGACAACAGGTCGGCCGGAAGCTCGGCGGCCAGACGGTTCCACGCTTCCCGCCGCAGTTCCATCGGCGCCATCACCGAGTCGACGCCGGCCAGGACCACGCCGCGCAGAATGAAGGGGTAGACGCTCGACGGCAGGTCCATCCCGCCGGCCAGCCCGCAGGCGGCGACGCAGCCGCCGTAGCGGGTCTGGGCGATCAGGTTCGCCAGCGTCGACGATCCGACGACGTCCACGGCGCCGGCCCAGTTCTCGCGGCCGATCGGCCGCGGCTTCGCGGACAACGTGTCGCGGGCGAGGAAGTCGGCCGCGCCCAGACTACGCAGGTAGTCATGCTCCGCCTCGCGTCCGGTGGAGGCGATCACGCGGTAGCCGGCCCGCGCCAGCAGCGCCACCGCCACCGAGCCCACCCCGCCGGCGGCGCCGGTCACGACGACATCGCCGCTCTCCGGCGTCACGCCGTGGTTCTGCAACGCCATGACGCACAGCATCGCCGTGTAACCGGCGGTGCCGATCGCCATCGCCTGCTGGGTCGTGAAGGCGTCCGGCACCGGCACCAGCCAGTCCGACTTCATCCGCGCCTTCTGCGAGTAGCCGCCCCAGTGGCTTTCGCTCAGGCCGTAGCCGTTGACCAGCACCCGGTCGCCGGGCGAGAACGCGTCCGAGGCGGACTCCGCCACGGTGCCCGCCAGATCGACGCCGCAGACCATGGGCACGGAACGGCAGATGGGCGCGGCGCCGGTAATCGCCAGCCCGTCCTTGTAGTTCAGGGTGGAGTACTCGACATCCACCAGCACGTCGTGCTCCGGCAGATCGCCTGGGGTCAGGTCGCGCAGGTTGACCGTGTGCCGGTCGTCGACCTTGTCGACGACGACGGCTCGAAAGGTGTCGCTCATTCTCGAAATGTCCCTCATTTTGGATTCAGGTAGCCGCGAAGTTCTATCATTCTGCGTATGAGATTCACGATGCCGTCTCGTCTGCTCGTCGCCACCGCCTTGCTCCTGCCGGCGTTCGCCCCCGGCGCCGCCGCGGCGAACGAACGCGCAAGGATGACACCCGCCGTGGGCGATCCCGCCGACACCTGGCCGCGCTGGCGCGGACCGAGCGGTCAGGGCGACGTCGCAGGCGCCGGCTACGTCGACCGCTGGGGTCCGGAGGAGAACGTCCGCTGGAAGGTTGCCGTGCCGGGCAACGGCAACTCGTCGCCGATCGTCTGGGGCAACCGCATCTTCCTGACCACCGCCGAGGCGGCCGGCGCCAATCGCTCGGTGCTCGCCTTCGACCGGGAGACGGGGAAGCGGCTGTGGACGACGGCGGCGCCGAACGCCAACCCCGAGCGCGCCTACCGGAAGAACGGTCACGCCTCCTCGACTCCGACCACGGACGGCGAGCGGGTCTACGCCTACTTCGGCAACCACGGCGTGCTCGCGATCGACATGGACGGCAAGATCGTCTGGCACAAGTCCCTCGGCGAACTGAACGCCTTCCACGGCACCGCCTCGTCGCCGCTCCTGCTCGGCGAACGGCTGATCATCGTCCAGGAACAGCAGCGCGCCCCCTCCTTCATCGCCGCCTTCGACCGACGCACGGGCGAAGAACTGTGGCGCACGGAGCGGAACACCCAGGTCGGCTGGAGTTCACCGGCCGCGATCTCGGTGACCACCGACGACGGCGAAGAGCGCGACGAGATCGTGGTCAACAGCCAGCACCACGTGATCGCCTACGCACCGGAGGACGGCCGCGAACTGTGGCGGGCGAGCGGCACCACCTTCGAGGTCATCCCGAGCCCCGTCGTCGGCCACGACCTGCTGTTCAGCACCTCGGGCCGCGCCGGGCCCACTCTCGCGATCCGACCCGGCGGCAACGGCGACGTGACGGACAGCCGCATCGTCTGGACCGCGGCCAAGGGCTCGCCCTTCGTCGTCGCGCCGATGCTGGTCGGCGACTACCTCTACATGGTCAACGACATGGCCAGCGTGATCACCGTCTACGAGGCGAAGACCGGCGAGGTCCTGTGGCAGGAGCGCCTCGGCGAACGGATGCGCGAGGGCTTCTCCGCCGCGCCGGTGGCATTCGACGGCAAGATCTTCTTCACCAACGACAACGGCGAGACCTTCGTGATCAAGGAAGGGCCGGACTTCGAACTGCTCCACGTCAACCGGATCGGCGAACGGACGATCGCGTCGCCGGCCCTCGTCGGCGGCGTCTGGTACATCCGCACCGGCGGGCACCTGTGGGCGATAGGGCGATAAGGGGGGAGGTCGCGCGATAGCGGCGCCCGCCGATCGACGGATGGCCTACCCGACCGCGACAGGGCTACAATCGGTGCATGGCTGAACCGATCTCCAAGGCAACCTGGACGCCGCCGGACGACGGTCCTCCACCGGTCGCGGCGGAGTTTCCGGGCTGCAACGCCATTGACGTTCCGCCCGACGAACTCGACGACTTCGAGGGCCGCCTGGAGTACTGGGATGCGCGCAACGAGATCGCGATCGTGGCCGAGCCGCCGACCACTTACCACGAGTACTCGGCGCAGCGGCTCGCGCGCCTCCTGAACCTGATCGCCCTGAGGCGGGGCTCGCCGATCGACGTGATCGGCGCCGCCGCTCTCGTCGTGCGCAACCCGGAGGGCGAACGCCGGCGGGCGATGGCGGCCGACCAGATCGTGTATCTCCGCCCCGGAGCAACGCGGCCCTGCGGCCCCGATATCGAGTACGGCGTCAACGAGCTGCCCGATGTGGTCCTGGAGGTGGACTACAGCACGGACGTTCGCCGGAGGAAGCTCGGGATCTACGAGTCCTGGGGCTTTCCCGAGGTGTGGGTAGAGGTCCCCGAGGCAAATTGGCGTTACCGCCCGAAGTCGCGGTTGTCCGGACTCGCGATTCACGTCCTGGTGGAAGGTCGCTATGTGGAGGCAGCGAGCAGCCGCGCCTTGCCCGGTTGGACGGCGCAGGAAATCCACCGGGCGTTGAACGAGGCCGATATGTCTCTCTCGACCGTCGATGTGCTGCGCCGGGTGGGTGACACCTTGGGCGCGTCGGAGGGAACGGGCCCGGACGACGACCTGTTCCTGCGTCGCGAGCGCGCCGAAGGCCGAGCCGAGGGTCGTGCCGAGGGTCGTGCCGAAGGCCGGCGGGAGGCTCTCCGGCTTGCCGTGCTCGGCGTTTTCTCGGCCCGAGGGCTGGCCGCTACGCCGGCTCTCTACACTCTTCTCACCGAGATCGGACCAACGGCAGACGCAGTCACGCTGGTCCAGCTCGCTTACGAGTGCCAGGACGAGGGCGACTTCCTGCGCCGCGCCGCCGACTGAGCCGCGGTGAGGATCTCACGGATACCGCAGCCGACGATGCACCCGCGCGACCTCGACCATGTAGCCGCGGTTGGGTAGCGAGGCGGCGCGCTTGATCGCGGCGCCGGCCTTCTCGATCTCGCCGGTCAGTTCGTAGTAGAGACCGACATAGAGATCGGCGTAGAAACGGGCGCCGGGGCCCTCCTCCTGCGCCGCGGTCTCGACGTCCCCGGCGCTGCCCTTGCCGCGGAAGAGGGCGTCGATCTCCTTCATCGGCCGGCGCGCGTCCGGACCGACCGGCAGCATCGCTTTCCGTGCCGACTCGAGGCCATCCTCGGCGGCGCCGCAGAGCAGGTGCCAGACCGCGTTCTCCACGTCGTTCGGATTGACCAGCCGGTGGCGTTCGAACTGGGCCCGGCAGTCGGCGAAGCGGCCCGCGTAGTAGTACGAGATGCCGCGCTGCCAGAGGTACGGGTCCTGCGACGGATCGAGCGTCACAGCCCGGTCGAAGTCTTCGATCGACGCGTTGATCTGACCCGCCTTGAAGTGGGCGGCGCCGCGTAGCAGGTAGAGCTGCCAGTCGCGCGGCTCGGCCGCGACCGCCCGGTCGTAGCCGGCGATGGCTGCCTCGTAGTCGCCCCGGGACTCGTGGAGGCTGGCCTGGCGGAGGAGCATTGCGGCGCTGGGTTCGGCGTGGGGCTCGGGGGGCTCCTGGGCGGCAACGCCTATCGCGGTAGCCAACACAAGAGACCCTGCCATTGACGCCGTACCGGGCCAGACAAACGCGGGGCCTCTCATCGACTGGACTCTAACGGGCAGAGCGGCGCTTCGCGCCGATGCGGGCAAGATGCCCGCGTGCCATCCGTGCGCCCGACGACGAACGCACGGAGTGGTTCGCGAGTGGCGCGGATCGCGCCACCCGCAGTCCCAGGGCCGGACTTGAGCCGGGACGCCTGGCGACAAACACACCCCTGCACGGACGAAGCTCCTCTACTAGACTTCGCGCGCTCGAACACGACGAACACGACAAGAAACGGAGAGAGGGAATCGACACCATGGGTCTGCTCGACGGAAAGGTTGCACTCGTTACAGGCGCGGGCGGCGGTCTCGGCCGTACGCATGCACTGCTCCTCGCGCACGAGGGCGCCGCGGTCGTGGTCAACGATCTCGGCGGCGCGCGCGACGGCACCGGCGCCGGAACCGCGATGGCGGACCAGGTGGTTGCGGAGATCCGCGACGCCGGCGGTCAGGCCGTGGCCGACTACGGTTCCGTCTCCGACGCCGACGCGGCGAAGGCGATGGTCCAACGCGCCGTCTCCGAGTTCGGCAAGCTCGACATCGCGATCAACAACGCGGGCATCCTGCGCGACAAGTCGTTCAAGAACATGACGGACGAGATGTGGGACATCGTCCTCGACGTCCATCTGCGCGGCACCTACCTGGTGACCAAGGCCGCGTACGACCAGATGATCGAGCAGGAGTCGGGCGGACGGATCATCATGACCAGTTCGACCTCCGGCCTGCTCGGCAACTTCGGCCAGACCAACTACGGCGCCGCCAAGGCCGGCATGGCCGGCTTCATGCGCTGCCTGGCGATCGAGGGCGCGAAGTACGGCGTCACCGTGAACCTGCTGGCGCCTGCCGCCTGGTCGCGGCTGACGGAGGACGTCATGCCCGAGACGACCGCCGAGCCGCTGGCGCCGGAGAAGGTCTCGCCCGCCGTGGTCTGGCTCTGCACCGACGACGCCGCCGACATCACCGGCCGCATCTTCGCGGTCGGCGGCAACACCGTGTTCCTTCTGTCCTGGCAGTCGCTCGAGATCGCGCGGCGGCCGAACGACCGGGATCCCTGGAGCGTGGCCGCGATCGGCGAGAAGATCCGCGCCGCCTCCGCCGACTTTCCCAAGCCGGTCCGGTTCCAGGATCTGATGTAGCCGGCCGGGAGGCCGGCGACCCCGCCAACGGGGCCGCCGTCACCTCCACGCGCACCTCTATGCCCCGTGCGGTTGCAACGTTGGGCGCCGGTCAGCGTAGAATGATGACCAATGTGACCACTATGGTCACGAATACACCGGCCCCGCCCGCCCCGCGCCTCGGAGCGGGCTTAGGCCGATCCCCGAAAGAGCAAGCGAGAACCGACTGATGAGCCAGCTATTCGTGGACTCCACCGCCACCTGGGAGGCCGAACTCGAAGGCCGCATCCCGCCCGACCTCGAGGAGGAGATCAAGATCTTCGAGACCCAGATCGCACAGAAGCGACTGGGCAAGATCGACGACAAGGTCTTCGCCGAAACCCGCCTGCGCCGTGGCGTCTACGGCCAGCGCTACGACAACGGCCAGCGCCACGACGGATTCGCGAGCCGGACCCTGGAGTTCCCCTGCGACGACCTGACCAAGGGGCCGAACACGGTCTGGGACGCGCCGGGCATGCTGCGGATCAAGATCCCCTTCGGCGCCATGAACGCGGAGCAGATGGAAGTGCTCGCCGACCTCGCCGAGGAGTACTCGGACGGCATCGCCCACGTCACGACCCGCCAGGACATCCAGCTCCACTTCATCCACATCGACGACACGCCGGACATCATGCGGCGCCTGGCCGCGGTCGACATCACGACCCGCGAGGCCTGCGGCAACTCGGTGCGCAACGTCACGGCATGCCCGCTGGCCGGCGTCTGCCGCGACGAGCCGTTCGATGTTTCGCCCTACGCCCACGCGTTGACGTACTTCCTGCTCGGGCACAAGGACGCCCAGGACTTCGGCCGCAAGTTCAAGATCGCCTTCTCCGGCTGCGAGCAACACGCCTGCGGCCTCGCGAACATGCACGACCTCGGCGTGGTCGCCCAGGTGCGCGCCGGCGGCTCCTCGAACGGCGCCGGCGCAGCGCCGGAGCGTGGCTTCAAGGTCTACGTCGGCGGCGGCCTGGGAGCGGTTCCGCACCAGGCGAAGGTGCTGCGCGAGTTCGTGCGCGAGGACGAACTCCTGCCCCTGGCGCAGGCCGTCTGCCGCGTCTTCGGCCGCCTTGGCGAGAAGCGGAACCGGGCGCGGGCGCGGGTCAAGTTCCTGGTGGCCAAGCTGGGCATCGAGGAATTCAGCCGCCTCGTCGACGACGAGCTCGCGGCTCTGCCCGCCGATGACCAGTGGACCGCCTATCTCGACGACCTCGCGATCACCGAGGAAGCGCCGACCCGACCGGCCGTGAAGCTCGAACCGGGACCGCGCCCCGAGGGCTTCGCCGAGTGGCTGGCCACGAACGTCCAGCGGCAGCGGCAGCCAGGCTACGTTGCGGTCGCCGTCAACCTGCCCCTCGGCGACCTGACCTCTCCCCAACTGCGGGCACTCGCCGACACGGCCCGGCGCTACAACGGCGGTCTGGTGCGGAACACGGTGGAGCAGAACATCGTGCTCCGGAACATCAGCGAAGCGGACCTGCCAGCCCTCTACTCGCAACTCGGGAGCGAAGGGCTGGGTGCACCCGGCGCCTCCTCCCTGGTCGACGTCACGTCCTGTCCCGGAACGGACACCTGCAAGTTGGGCATCTCGTCCTCCCGCGGACTCGCCGGTGAGCTGCGCAAGCGGATCGGGGCGGCGCTCAGGACGACCAGCGTGCTCGCCGACGAGGCGGTGAAGGACCTGCGGATCAAGGTCTCCGGCTGCTTCAACTCCTGCGGCCAGCATCACGTCGCGGACATCGGCTTCTACGGCGTGAGCCGCAAGAGCGACGGCCGCACGGTGCCCCACTTCCAGGTCATCCTGGGCGGCCAGTGGAGCGAGAACGCAGGCGCCTATGGGCTCGCCGTGGTCGCCGTGCCGGCCAAGCGCATTCCTGAAGCGGTCGAACGCATAGCCGGCCTGTTCGTCACCGAGCGGGAGAAGGGCGAGAGCTTCCAGAGCTTCATCGCCCGGGTCGGCAAGGCCCGCGTTCGGCAACTGCTCGACGACCTGACCAAGCTGCCGACCTACGTCGAGGACCGCACTCTCTACTCCGACTGGGGCGACCCGCGCGAGTACACGATCGGCGACCTCGGCGTCGGCGAGTGCGCCGGCGAGGTCGTTACCGCGGTCGAGTTCGGCCTGACCGCGGCTGAGCGCGAGGTCTTCGAGGGCATGCTGGAACTGGACCGCGGAGCAGCGGGGGCCGCTGCCGCCAGGGCCTATGCCGCCATGCTGCAAGCGGCGCGGGCGCTGATCACGACCAAGAACATCGACATCGGCAACGCACCGGCGGAGATCGTCGGCGAGTTCCGCACCCGCTTCTACGACACGGAGCTGTTCTTCGATCCGTACGCCGGCGCCAAGTTCGCGAACTACCTGTTCCGCATCCACGGCGACGCCGAGACGGACTCGGGCGAGGAAGCGCACCGCCGGATCGAGGAAGCGCAGTTGTTCATCGAGGCGGCCCACGCCTGCAACCACCGGATCGCGCAGCAGCAGGCGACGGCCGGTCTGCGACGAGCGGTATGAGCGCTTCCCAGGAACCGGTCCTCGATGGTCTGGTCAAGCTCGACTTGAAGGTGCTCGCCCGCGCCGGGTCCACGGCCGAGGCGGAGGAGTTCATCCCCGTCTTCCATCGGTGGATCACCGAGCGGGTTCTGCCTGAGCTGCTGATCGACGTCGCCGACTACAGCCACGTGCCCGAAGGACCGGGCGTGCTGCTCATCGGCCACGATGCCCAGTACGGCTACGACCAGAGTCGCGGCGAGCCGGGCCTCCTCTACAGCCGCCGGCGCGAGACGTCACCGGCACTCGAGAGCATCGGCGCACTGGACCGCCGAATCGAGTCGCTGCTCGCCTGCGCCTTCCGGGCCTGCGACCTGATCGAGGCCGAGCCCCAGCTCGAAGGAAGAGTCGCCTTCGACCGCCAGCGGCTCGAACTGCGCGTCAACGACCGCCTGGTCCCCCAAGACGAAGACACGTCCGCAGAACTCGAATCCGCCTTCGGACGGGCCCTGGCAGCCGCGGGCGTCGCGAACGGCAACACGCGGTTCAAGGTAACGCGCATCGGCGACGCCCGCGAGCGGCTGACCTTCAGGGTCGGCTGACGGCCTGCGCGCTGGCCACGAGCTGCCGGAGTTCGGGCTTCAAGTCCAGCTCCGCGGCGGCTTCGCGGCCGGCATCCGACATCTTGGGCCAGGTCCTCACCAGCACTTCCGCCGTCTTCTCGTCGCCAAGGCGGCTCGCGAGCCCCTCCAGGTCGCGCTCCAGGAACACGAGGCAGGCCGCGTCCTCCAGGGTCTGCGCCTCCTGGCGCGAACTCCGTCCCCCCCGCTTCAGCACCAGGTTTTGTACGCGCTCGATCAGCTCTCGCCGGTAGCCGGCGTCACGCAGTACGGCAGCGGCCAGGCGCGCGTGCTCCAGCGCCGCCGCCCGCCGCCAGGCGAGATAGCCCTGGCGCCCGGCCGGGTAGTCGGTCCGCGGCAACTTGAAGCGGCGCAGATGCTGGCAGTGCGCCGCAAGCAACAGGATCTCGCCGGCATCCGGATCGAGCCGCGTCACCCAGGCAGCCATCCGCCGGGCGTAGGCCAACTCCCGCGGCACCTGTTCGCCGTCCACCGTTTCCGCCTCCGGATCTTCCCGGTGAAACAGGTCGAACCCAGCCACCGCGTTCTCGAAACGCGGCATCAGCTCGAAGCTCTTCACAATCTAGCGCCCCGTCGTGGATTCCGTGCCGCACCAATGCGACAACGCCGCCCTTCCTACCCGCCTACTCGCCTGCCAGTTCCCGCTCGACGACGAGCTTCTCCTCGGCGTTCTTCTGCAGCTCGGCAAGCCAGGCCACGTAGCCGTCGGGATCGACGAAGGGGTGAGGATCGCCGTCCGCCCGCGACGCCAACTGTTCGGCTCGCTCGAAGATCCTCCCCATCGAGGCGTGGTTCGTGATGCTCACCTCGATCGGATTGCCCTCCTCGGCGGCGAGCCGCTGAACCCGAGCCACGCTGTCCAGGTAGAGGTTCGTGCGGTGGACGCCCTCGAAGTTGAGCCCCACGCCGCCGAGGACGAAAGCGCGGTGCTCCTCGCCGCCGTCGCGGACCGGGAACTCCATCGACAGAACCCCCTCGGTGTGCCCGGGCGTGACGTAGAAGCGGAGCGCCGTGTCGCCCAGCTCGAGCGTGTCGCCGTCGGCGATGACCATGTCGCGAACCGGCACGTCGATCTCGTAGTCGGGGTTGCCCGGCGGCGTTTCGGCCAGTTCCCAGTCCGCCTCCGTCATGCCGACCCGCGCCCCGTAGGTCTCCTGGAACCGGGCGGCGCCGCCGACGTGGTCGGAGTGGCCGTGGGTCGCCAGCACGTACTTGAGGTCCGCCGGGTCGAACCCGAGGGTCCGGATGCCATCGATCGCGGTATCGATGTGGTCGCCGTAGAGCGCGTCGATCAGGATCAGACCGTCCGTGGTCACCAGCAGGTAGCACGAGACCCACTCGATCCCGACGTAGTAGAGGTTGTCGAAGATCTGGAACGGCTCGACCCGCTGCGCGACCGGATCGTTCGGGTCCGGACTTTCCGGCTCGGCGGGCGCGGCATCCGCTTCGGCCGCATCGTCCGCCGCAGGTGGCGTCGCCTCGCCGCCGCAGGCCAGGACGGCAAGCGCGATCAGGAGGACTGCCAGAAAGGCTGGAACGGAACGTGTCATCCCGCGAAGTTACCACGCGGGAGCAGCCGATCGGAGGCCCGAGGAAGCCGCTACCAGGTCTCGCGGTACGGCCTCATCTCGACGTTGAAGCTCCACGCGGACGGGTCCTGGTGCGCGACGTACCAGACGTTCTCGGCGATCGCGTCGGGCTGGATGAAGAAGTCGTCCGGCTGGTCGGGCATTCGCCGCCGGGTCCACTCCAGGTCGATCACCGCGTCGATCACGAAGTACGCGACGTGGATGCCCTGCGGCCCCAGGGTCCGCGCCATCGACTCGGCGAGGATGCGCTGCCCCGCCTTGGTGGGCGCGAACCCGGCAAAGCGCGGCATGCCGCGGCGGGCCGCCGTGTTGCCGGTGACCATGATCGCCCCGCGCCCGGCCTCGATCATCGCCGGGGCCAGCGCCCGCGCCAGGTAGAGCAGGCCCATCACGTTGACTTCGAAGTTGGCGCGCAGCCGCTCCGGATCGACCTCCAGAAAGTCGCCAAAGGCGCCGCCCACCGCGTTGTGAACGAGCACCGTCGGCGCGCCCAGATCGCCGCCGACCCGCACCACCGTCGTCCGCACCGCCTCCGGGTCGGACACGTCGCAGACGTAGCCCCGCGAACCCTCGATCTCGGTTTCCAGCGCCTCCAGACGCTCTGCGTTGCGTGCGAGCATCGCCACCCGGTAGCCGCCCGCCGCAAAGCGACGAGCCAGCGAAGCTCCCGTTCCCGGGCCGACGCCTGAGATGAGACAGACCGGATCGCTCATGGGTGCGCGGACACTACCGGATCTGGCGCGGCAGAAACCGGGTGCGCCGCCGTCCCCGCCGGCATCCCGTAGTTCAGCCGCGCCAGGCCACCGCTACCAACATATAGCCATTCATGTATGATTGCGAAGCTGACCCAACCGCCGTCTCCCAGAGAGGCCACCATGACCAAACGACACACTCCGATGTCCCGTTTCCTGCCCGTGGCAACGCCGATCGCCTTGCTGCTGGCCACCCTCGCGGCGGCGCCGGCAGCGGCAGCCGACCGTGAGATCTACGTCGGCTTCCACCTCGGCCTGGCGGGCGTCGACATCAACAGGAACGACGCCTTCGACCAGGTCCTCGACGGCGACGAAAACTCGCTGAGCTACGATATCGGCTACAAGTTCAACGACTTCCTGGCGGTCGAAGTGGGCTACTACGACCTGTCCAAGGTCGACGGGGCGATCCGACCGTGCGCGGAAGGCGTGTCGTGCTCCGATATCGCGATCCAGGGCAAGATCACCGCCTATTCCGCCGCGATCGTGCCCCACTACGACCTGACGAGGCGCATCCGCGTGTTCGCGAAGCTCGGCATCGTGTCCTGGGCCGCCAACGTGGAGGACGCGGCCGAGGACCTTGACGTCACGTTGGTGGACGTAGACGATCAGGACCTGATCTACGGCGTCGGCGTCGAAGTCCAGATTCTCGGTCGGTTCAGAGCGGTCGGCCGCATCGAGTCGATCGCCGGCGATATCGAGACCGTCTCGGCCGGCATCCGGATGGTCTTCTAGCGCAACCCCTTAGGGTGCTAGCGTCGCGTCCCATGACCGACATCACGCCCTACCGCATCGAAATCGACGACGAGCAACTGACCGATCTGCGCCGGCGGCTGGCCGCCACGCGCTGGCCCGAACCCGAGACGGTCGACGACTGGACCCAGGGCATCCCACTCGCCTACACGAAGGAACTGTGCGAGTACTGGGCGTCCTCCTACGACTGGCGGCGGCTGGAGAACCGCCTGAACGACCTCGATCAGTTCAAGACCGAGATCGACGGGCTGGGCATCCACTTTCTCCATCTCCGTTCCAAGCACACCGGCGCCGCGCCGTTGGTGCTGACCCACGGCTGGCCGGGATCGATCGTCGAGTTTCTCGAAGTTCTCGATCCGCTGCTCGACCCGACCGCGCACGGCGGCTCGGCCGAAGACGCCTTCCACCTCGTCGTGCCGACCCTGCCCGGCTTCGGATTCTCCGACAAGCCGGCGTCGCCCGGCTGGAGCGTCGAGAAGGTCGCCGACGCCTGGGCCGAGCTGATGGCGCGCCTCGGCTACGAGTGGTACTTCGCCCAGGGCGGCGACTGGGGAGCGGCGGTCAGCACGGCGATCGCGATTCAGGACCATGAACACTGCCACGGCATTCACGTGAACATGCCGACGGTCGGCGTCGACCAGAGCACGATGGGTGACCTGACCGACAACGAGAAGGACGCTCTCGCCGGCATCCAGCACTACCGCGACTGGGACTCCGGCTACTCGAAGCAGCAGTCCACCCGGCCGCAGACGCTGGGCTACGGCCTGGTCGATTCGCCGGCCGGCCAGGCGGCGTGGATCGTCGAAAAGTTCTGGTCCTGGACCGACAACGACGGCCACCCGGAAGACGTGCTCACGCGCGACCAGTTGCTCGACAACGTGATGATGTACTGGCTGCCCGCCTGCGGCGCGTCTTCGGGACGCATCTACTGGGAGAGCTTCGGCAAGGGCGGCAACGACCCCGTCGAGATTCCGGTCGGCTGCAGCATCTTCCCCAAGGAAATCTTCCGCGCCTCAAGGCGCTGGGCCGAGAAGCGGTACCGCAACCTCGTGTACTGGAACCGCCTGGAGAAGGGCGGCCACTTCGCCGCGTTCGAGGTGCCGGAGGTCTTCGTCGGCGAGCTGCGGAGGTGCTTCCGGGAGATGAAGGCCTGAGGCGCCAGCGGCCGGGCGCGCTCTCGGAAAGACGGATATCATCGAACGCATGGCCGCGCTGTTCGACACGCTCGCCGCCAGCGACGCGTTGGAAGCCGCCGGCATGGACCGGCGCACGGCCCGCGCCTGCGCCGCACAGATCCAGACCGCAGTCAGCACCGGCGGGGCCGTCACCCGCCCCGAGCTCGAGGCTGCCCTCGCCGCCCTGAAGGCCGAACTAGTCGACCGCATCGCCGAGACCGAACGCGGTCTGGTGGACCGCATCGCCGAAACCGAACGCGGGCTGGTGAACCGCATCGCCGAAACCGAACGGCGGTTGGCGGCTCTGCTGTGGCGGCTGTTCGGCGGCATCGCGGCGCTGGCCGGCCTGGTCGTAGCGGCTCTCAAGCTCCTGCCCTGACCTTCGCGCCCAGGAACGCTCCACGATTCGCTTCAACGAAATCGTCGCCTAGAGTGCTCAGCGCCCGATCGCCGTTCTTGTCAGTGCCTGTTTGACCAACCAGCGAACGGCGCTCTCCGTTCGATCGGTGCTTCGTGCGATCTCGCCCACCGATTCGCCTGCCGCCAGTCTCGCGACCACCCGGCTTTCGGCCGGGCTCAACCCCAAACTCAACTCCAAGCGCTCAGCCCTGACGTAGGGCATCAGCCACGGGTCCACAATCAGCACTACGACAGCGGCCTCGCAATGGCCCACTGGTCCCCGGGCCCCCTCCACGACGGCAACGGGATTGGCGTAGGCGGTCAGAGGCCGTTGTGGAGACGACACCGACCTGATCCCCTTCAACGAACGCGGCGGCGGCTTCGGCGAAGGCGACCGGTGGACCGCCATCACACCGATCGGCAAGCCGAGGACGGGAAACTTTGAGGGGCATAGTTCTTCCGGAGGAGCCTGGGTGCAGGCCCGCAAGGAGCCTTGCTCGCCCAGGGGAAGGGCGCCGCCGGCCACATCATCCGTCAGCCCGGCACCCTTGTTGGGCAAGATTAGACATACATGCCGCCCGAACACGCTACTCAATAGGGTGCCCGTTTGGGTGGGCAGGGGTTCCGGGCCGTCATGCTCGGCGGCCAGAGATCCGCTCGATACGTCTGCGAGTCGAGACGCTGCTGAGGCTGCTCGGCTGAGCCCGGAATCCGGACGCCTGCCGAGGAGAATCGTCACGCCTCGTCGACGCGGGCGCGGAACCGCGGTGGGTGCCGGTGCGGCGCCGCCTGCTCGAAGGCCCAGGCGATGCGGATCAGCGTCGGTTCGCTCCACGCGGCGCCGAAGAAGGAGACGCCTACCGGCAGTCCGTGGACGGTTCCGGCCGGTACGGTGACGTTCGGGTAGCCCGCGACAGCCGCCGCGCCTGAACTGCCGACCGAGAAGTGGTCGCCGTGCACCAGGTCGGTCACCCAGGCCGGACCGCCGCTGGGCCCCAGAATGGCGTCGAGGCGGTGCTCCGCGAGCGCCGCGTCGAGCCCTTCCTCGCGGGACAGGCGGTTGGCCGTACCGCGCGCCGTCTTGTAGGCGGCCTCGGTGAGCGGTCCCTTGCCCTCCGCCTCGATCAGGATCTCCTGGCCGAAGAAGGGCATCTCGCGCTCCGCGTTCGCCTCGTTGAAAGCGATCACGTCCGCCAGCGAAGCGACCGGGGCGCCGTCGCCCCCCTCCGTGAGATAAGCGTCGGCGAGGTACGCGTTCAGGCCGGCCTTGAACTCGTAGAGCATGGCCTCGTACTCGTGCCGCCCGACCTCCCCGCGATGGGCGATCTCGACTGGATCGATGACCTCGGCACCCAGGCTGGCGAGCACATCGATCGCCTCCTCCATTACCCGATCGACACGGCGATCACGATCGAAGAACTGCCTGCCGACGCCGATTCGCAGACCGTTCAGGTCGGCCGCGCCGGGCTCAGCGAGGTCTGCCGAGCGAAGCTCGCTTAGGTGGCGGCCCAGGTCGGTCGCCACCGGTGACGCCGCCGTCGCCTCGTCCCGCGGATCCCGCCCCGTCATGCCGCTGAGCAGCGCCGCGGCGTCGGCCACCGTCCGCGCCATCGGGCCGGCGGTGTCCTGCACGGCAGAGATGGGAACGATGCCGCTGCGGCCGACCAGGCCGACCGTCGGCTTGATGCCGACCAGGCCGTTCGCCGACGACGGGCAGATGATCGAGCCGTCGGTCTCCGTGCCTACCGCCGCCGCGCACAGATTGGCGGAGGTTGCCGCGCCGGACCCGGAACTCGAACCGCACGGGTTGCGGCCCAGGACGTACGGGTTGCGGCACTGCCCGCCGCGGGCGCTCCAGCCCGAACTCGACCTGTTGGAGCGGAAGTTCGCCCACTCGCTCAGGTTCGCCTTGCCGAGCAGAACCGCTCCCGCGCGCCGGAGCTGGGACGCGACGAAGGCGTCCCGCGGCGGGATCGACCCTTCGAGCGCCAGCGAGCCGGCGGTCGTCGTCGTGCGGTCGGCGGTGGCGATGTTGTCCTTGAGCAGGATCGGGATGCCGTGGAGCGGACCCCGCACGTTGCCCGCGGCCCGCTCTCGGTCGAGCTGCTCCGCGATCTGCAGGGCGTCCGGGTTCGTCTCGATCACCGAGCGCAGCGTCGGCCCCCGGCGGTCGACCGCCTCGATCCGGTCGAGGTAGAGCCGGGTGATCTCACGACTCGTCCGCTCGCCGGCCGCCATCTGACGGCCGAGGTCGGCGACCGTCGCCTCTTCGAGTTCGAAGCTGGTCACGCCCGCGCCCGAATCGTCGTCCGGCCGGGCGTCGTAATCCCGCTCGGACCCAGCACAGGCCCCGCCCGCAACGGCAGCAGCACCGAGCGCGCCGGCCACAGCAATCACCTGCCGTCGGGTGGCGCCCGTTGCCTCATCCACGGCCTGACGCTAGCAGCCAATCCGTCTTCCTGCGAAGCCGGATGCGGGCAAGATGCCCGCGTGCCATCCGTGCGCCCGGTGACGGGCGCACGGAGTGGTTCGCGTGTGGCGCGGGTCGCGCCACACGGGTTCCCAGGACAGAGCCTCCCTCAGCTCGGCCGCTCAAGCCCAGCCCCCACAGCCAAGCGACCGCGGCGCCCAGGGGCACGTACCACGGCCAAGCCAGCAACTCGCCGCCCGGCCCTTCGGCCCAGCGCCAGATCGCCAGCACGAACACGGCGCCCAGAACCAGCAGACACGTAGCGCCCAAACGGCCGCGGCCGTCCGCGCGCAGCCATGTCCCGAGCAGCACCGCGCCGCCAACCAGGCAGATCCAACCCGCCGCCGGCTGGTGCCAGGCCACCGCGAAGACGGCAAGCACGGACAGCGGACCGGACCACAGGAAGCCGCGGCCGTCGCGGCCGCAGGGCGCCAGCGCAAGAACGACCGCGGCCATCAGCGCTCCGCCGGTGTAGCCGGCCATCGCCAACGCCAGGTCGAGCAGCGCGTCGTACCGCGCCGCCACCCGGTCCATCGACAGCGACACGAGGCCCAGCACCAGCCCCCAACCGAGGACCAGCAGCCGCGGCAGCCGCAGACTGTCGCCGCGACGCCACCGCGGACCCAGCACCGACGACGTGGTCTGCGCCAGAGCGGCGAGAACGGAGTCGAGACTGGAAACCGCCGCGGCCAGGGCCCCGGCCACGACCAGGCCCTTCAAACCGACCGTGACCGCCTCGACCGCGAACACCGCGAAGATCCGATCGGGCTGCTCCGCCACGATCGCCGCCGCCACGCCTTGAAGCGGCGCCTGCTCGTAGTAGGCCCACAGGCCGATCCCGACCAGGGCGAACGCGAACGAGACGATCACGGACACGCTGCTGGCTACGACCGCCCGTTGGGCGTCCCGTGCGCTACGGCAACAAAAGATGCGCTGCGCCATCAACTGGTCGGTGCCGAAGGCGGCAAAGCCACCGATCGTGGCGCCGATCAGCGCCGCCCACAGGGTGTATGGCGTCGAGAGAGAGGTCGACAGATCGAACAGCGTGAACTTTCCCTCCGTCCAGGCGGCCGCAAGGGTCGTCGAGATGCCAGCCTCGATCTCCCACACGACGACACCCAGACTGACCGCGACGCCGACAAGAAACAGCAGGAACAGCGCGGCGTCCGTCCAGACCACGGCCGCGATGCCGCCGAGCCAGGTCCACAGGATGGCGACGGCCATGATCGCCGCCACCGCGGCCACGTGGGGCGGCAGGCCGGTCGCGCTCTCGAGCCAGGCAAGCTCCCGGTGCAGCAGCACCCCGAGCACAACGGCCGAGAGGTAGACGCGCGCCGACTGCGCCAGCACGCCCCCCAGCCAGAACAGGCCGGTCGCCGCCTTCCGGACCGCCGCGCCCGAGCCGCCCAGCCGGCGCTCGATCAGGTCGTACGGGCTCATCACGTCGTACCGGTAGTACGCCGGTACGAGCAGCCACGCCACCAGCAGCCGGGCGCCGACGTAGCCGAACAGCCCGATCTGCAGGTAGGTCAGGTTGCCGCCCGGCCGGTGGACGATCGCGGGCAGGCTGATGTAGGTGACGGCGCTGATCTCGGTCGCCACCAGAGAGGCCGCCACCGCGTACCACGGCAGGTTGCGCGAGCCGCCGAAGTAATCGCGCTCCGTCTTCTGCCGCCGCGACAGCGACCGCGACAGCAGGGTCAGGCCGACCAGCAGGCCGGCGAGGATCAGCCAGTCGAGCGTTCCGAAAGACCCGCGGAGTTGCATGCGCCCTTACTCAGACCGGCGCTTCGCGCCGGATGCCGGCGGGGGCGCCGGCGCACCCGGTCTCTGCCGTGCAAGCTCCCAGTGTCGGACTACTCGCCGCCGGCGTAGACGTCGCCTCGCGTACTTGTCGCCACGCGGTAGAGGCCGGTGCGAGCGGTCATGTACAGCGTGCTGCCGTCGCCGCCGAAAGCGGTGTTGGCCGGCAACTCGGCCGGTGCGATCGTGCCCAGGTGACGGCCGTCCGGACTGAAGACCAGGACGCCGCCCGGGCCGGTCGCGAACACGTTGCCGTGGACATCGACAGCCAGACCGTCGGGGGCGCCGGGGGCCTCCATGTCGCTGGCGTCGAAGAACATCTCGCCCTCGCCGAGGGTCAGGTCGTCGTTCACCGCGTACTTCTTCCAGTACCGGTTCGGCGCCGCGTCGGAGTTCGCCACGTACAGGATCTTTTCGTCGGGCGACAGGCCGAGTCCGTTGGGACGGGTCTGGCCGGTCTCGAGCAGGGTCACCGTGCCGTCCGGGTCCAGCCGGTAGATGCCGTTGTGCGGCTGCTCCTTGTTCTCCGACGCGTCCTGCCCGTCCAACCCGTAGGGCGGGTCGGTGAAGAAGGCCGCGCCGCTCGAGTGGAACACGATGTCGTTCGGGCTGTTCAGCCGCTTGCCGTCGTAGCGGTCGGCCAGGGTCGCCCGCTCGCCGTCGAGCGGCATCGCGGACACCCGTCGACCGCCGTGCTCGCACAGGACAAGCCGGCCGTCGGGGTGGAGCGCCAGACCGTTCGAGCCGCCGGTGCCGCCGGTGTCGGCGTCCTCGGGCAGCACCGGCTGCAGGAAGACGACCGGGCCCTCGCTCTCGGACCAGTGGTAGACCGTGTTGCCCGGAATGTCGCTGAAGTACAGCCGCTCGGGGTCGCCGGGCACCCACACCGGACCCTCGGTGAACTCGAAGCCGTCCGCGACCTTCTCGACCACCGCGTCCACCGGCACCAGGTCGTCCATGGCCGGATCGTTGCGCAGAACCGAGCCGTCCGTCTCTGCTGCATCCGTCGCCTCATCCACCATCGCTTCCGTCTCCTCTGTCTCGCCGCCGTAGCCGCAACCCGCGGCCACCGCGACAGTCACGATCGTCATTCCGACCAGAGCCTTCTTCATCGTCCCTCTCCTCGTGTCGAACCGCCCCCATCCCCAACCAGATCGATTCAGGATAGCAACCGGGATTCCCGCCCAGCGCAACTCCGCGACCGGGTACGCACCGGGCTATAGTCGTTCCCTTGCCTCAATCGCCCGCCATGGACGTCGTGCGTGGATTCTCCACCGCCGCGACGATTCCACTCCGGGCAGGTCTGTTCGCCCTCGCCGCCATCACCGCCTGTCAATCGCCTGGACCCCCAGAATCTCCAGGGACCACAGCGCACTTGTCCCCACCGAGATCGGCAGAACCGGCAACTGCGGTACGCGTGCTTCGCGACGCCGCGCCCGAAGCGGCCGGCTTCGACGCGGAGCGCCTGCAGCACGCGGCCGACCTGCTGGAGACGGCCACAGGCGACGGCGTCACTCCGGGCGGCGTCCTGCTGGTGGCCCGCCGCGGCGCCGTGGTCCTCGAACGGGCCGCGGGCCGCCTGACCTACGACGAGGGCTCACCCGCCATCACCCCGTCGACGATCTACGACCTGGCTTCCCTGACCAAGATCATCGCCACGACGACGCTGATGATGCGCCGCGTCGAAGCGGGCGCGCTCGACCTCGACGCCACGGCCGCGTCCTACCTGTCCGAACTGGAGGGGTCACCGGTCGGCGACGCGACGCTGCGGGACCTGCTCGCCCACTCGAGCGGTCTGCCCTGCTGTACCGAGCTGTTCCGGGACGTCGGAGAGGGCCTCGACCGCGTTGAGGCTCGCGCCCGCTATCTGGAGCACATCGCCGGCACGAAACTGGCAGTGGGCCGGCGCGAACGGGCGATCTACTCCGACCTCGGCGTACTGCTCCTGGGCGAAATCCTGGAGCGCAGTTCCGGCCGCGGCCTGGACGACCTGGTGCAGGCCGAAGTCCTTGATCCACTCGGTCTGGCCGACACCGGCTATCTCCCGCCGGAAGAGCTGCGCGAACGGATCGCGCCCACGGAATTCGATTCCTGGCGCGGGCGTCTGCCCCACGGCGAGGTCCACGACGAGAACACGCTCGCGCTGGGGGGCATCGCGCCGCACGCCGGCCTGTTCGGCGCCGCCCGCGAGGTCGCCGCGTTCGGCCAGGCGATCCTGAACGGCGGCGCC
Organism: Candidatus Multivorans sp.; assembly: GCA_965205295.1. GTDB lineage: Bacteria > Acidobacteriota > Thermoanaerobaculia > Multivoradales > Multivoraceae > Multivorans. Next base: position 4,530,301 of record OZ242167.1, on the reverse strand, counting down.
TATGGGGGGCAGCGGCTCGCCAGCGCCAAGACGATCGCCCTCTTCACCCGTCGCGCCGAACTCGTCCCCGGCAGCAGCCGCGCGCTCGGTTGGGACACACCGTCCCAGCCCAGTTCCGCGGGCCGCTACTTCTCCGCGCACTCCTTCGGCCACACCGGCTTCACCGGCGCCTCGCTCTGGATCGACCCGGAACTCGATCTGATCGTCGTCCTGCTGACGAACCGTGTCCACCCGACCCGCGACAACATCGCGATCAGAGCACTCCGCCCGGCAATCCACGACGCGGTCGTCCTGGCAATCGACGATCGCGAGGTCGAGCCCCGCGACCGCGACTAGAACTCCACCCCCAACGCGCGCAGATCCCGTTCCGCCTGCTCTTCCCAGCCGCGGTTCGCCGCCGGGCTCGCCGGGCTCGGGTGCAGCATTCGGCCGATCGGCACGTTCAACTCACCGAGCGCTCGCCGCGCCCTGCCCTCCGCGAACGCTCCGATCCCGACCACCAGCCGCGGCTCAAGAACCTGAACTGCTCGCTCGAGAGCCCGGTCACACGCCGCGAACAGGGGCGCCTTCTCCCGCGCCGGCAACCGGTCCGGCGTCAGGTTCGCGCCGCTCTCCGCCAGGAAAGCCAACGGGCAGTAGTTCCAGATCACGAAGAGATCGAAGAAAGCCGGCGGCGTCGCGAACCGCCGCTCCGCCCAACCCCACACACGGCGGCCGCTGACCTCGCTCCGCTTGCAGCCAAAGCCCAGGATCGGCCGCTTGGGGTGCTGATCGGCCGGCGGTTCGACCCCGCTCGCGATTCCCAACCAGTCCCGCACATGGGCCACCTCTCCGAACGGCACGCCGGTCTGAGTCATGCCCCACGGCCCGGGGTTCATTCCCAGCAGCAGCACCCGTCCGGTTGCCGCACCGGCGGCGCGCAGGTAGGCATGGTGGGCCGCTTGGGCGTAGACCAGGGGGTTGTAGACGTGGACGACCGGGGCACCGAACTCGAGCGCGCCGACTGCCGAGGCCAGTTCGTCAGCGATCGCCGTCAGCGGTGAGCGCGACGCCACAGACTCCTACACGATCCGCGACGTGCGGCCCGTCCAGTAGCGGTCGCGCAGCAAGCGCTTGTACAGCTTCCCGGTGGGCAGCCGCGGGAGCTGCGCCTCGAAGTCGATCGACTTCGGCGCCTTGTAGTGCGCGATTCGCTCGCGTGCGTAGGCCATCAGTTCCTCGGTCACTTCCGGGCTCTCCGGGATCCCCGGCATCAACTGGACCACCGCCCTGACCTCTTCGCCCATGTCCTCGTTGGGAACGCCAATGACCGCCACATCGGCGACCTTCGGGTGGACGACCAGCGCGTCCTCGATCTCCTGGGGATAGATGTTGACGCCGCCCGAGATGATCATGAAGGCCTTGCGGTCGGTGAGGAACAGGTAGCCGTCCCCATCCAGGTAGCCGACATCCCCGAGCGTGCTCCAGCGCGAATGGACCGGGTGCCGCGAACCCAGGGTCCTTTCCTGGTCGCCGTGGTACTCGAACAGGTCCGCGTCCTCGGGCGGCTCGAAGTAGATCGTCCCGGGTTCGCCGACAGGCAACTCTTCGCCGTCGTCGCCGCGGATGTGGATCGTCGCCGTGAGGCAGCGGCCGACGGTGCCGGGGCGCTCCAGCCACTCTTCGGTCTCCACCGCGCACATCCCGTTGCCCTCGGTGCCGGCGTAGTACTCCAGGATGATCGGTCCCCACCACTCGATCATCCGGCGCTTGACATCGACCGGGCAGGGCGCGGCGGCGTGAATCGCCCGCTTGTGACTGGACAGGTCGTAGCGCGTCCGCGCCTCCTCTGGCAGCTTCAGCATCCGGTTGAACATGGTCGGCACCCACTGGCTGACGTTGACCCCATGGTCCTCGATCGCCTTGAGCGCCAGTTCCGGGTCGAACCGTTCCAGGACGACGACCGTGCCGCCCAGGGTCTGGACTCCGCCGGTGAAACCGATCGGGGCCGCGTGGTAGAGCGGCGCCGGCGACAGGTAGATCGAATCGGCGCCAATGCCGTAGATGCTAGTGAGGACTTCCAGTCTCAGCGCCGGCATCTCATCCACCGGCAGCCCCAGCAGCGGCCGCAGGATCCCCTTCGGCCGCCCGGTAGTCCCCGAGCTGTAGAGCATCGTGCTGCCGCGCGGCTGCTCGGCGAGCGGTTCGGCCGGAAACTGAGCGGTAGCCTCCGCGTAGTCGTCCCAACCCGCGGCAATGCCGAGCCGGTCGTCGTCGACCATCAGGCGGCTGGGGCAGGTTGGAATCAGGTCTGAAAGCTCAGCGCAGACCCCGGCCAGCTTCGCCGACGCCACGATGGCCTCCGCGCCGCAGTCCTTGACGACGTAAGCCGCTTCTTCGGCCGTCAGGTAGCGGTTGACCGTCGTCAGGTACAGACCCGACCGGATCGCCGCCCAGTAGACCTCGAAGTAGCGCGGGTGGTTCTCCATGAAGATCGCCACGTGGCCGCCCGGCCGCAGCCCCTGCGCGTACCAGAACTGGGCCAGCCGGTTCGACCGTCGATCGAGCTCGAGGTAGGTGACCGCTTCACCGGTTCCGGCCATGACGACCGCCGGCTTGTCAGGGCTTTCGCGCGCGTACCTGCCGGGGTACATCGACTCGCTCTCTTACCGGGCGCTCCGCCGGCGACTCAGGGGCCCACCGGCGCCATCTGCCAACTGACCATCAACTCGGCGCGGCAGGGCAGGACCCGGGTCACGTCGATCTCGATGTCTGCGTCGACCATCGCGCTGTCCGGCGCGTCGAAGCGGCCGACGATCTCCGCTTGGATAAAGCCGTCATTGTCGACCCGGAAGTCGTTCGGCGTCCGGAACCTGAAGCCGGCGTTGCGCAGCGGAATACGCACGTCGAGGTTCCCGAACCGGTTGAACGCGTCGACCATCGTGGCGCAGGCTTCCGGCTCGCCCTGAGCCACGTCGCCCAGGCTCGGCAGATTGACGACGAACGCGGTGAGAACCGCCTCGTCATCGTCGCGCTCGAGGACGAAGCGCAGCTCCTCTCCCTGGGGGCCGACGCCCACCCATTCGCCGACCGAAAAGACGACGAGCTCGACGCCCAGCAGGTCGCCCCGGTTCTCGCAACCTCCGAGCGCCAGAACGAGCAGCGACGTGGCGATAACGAGAGCCGCGCGGCGCAGGCGGCCCGCAGGCCGGGCGGACGGAAGGTCTCGTGCGAGCATCGGAGGAGTCACCCTATCGCAGCGCCGCGCAGCCGACGCCACCTCGAGACAAGCAGTCCGACGCCGAAGATCGTCAGGGTACCGATGACGGTGATCATGTAGCTGTGGAGCGGGTTCCGCAGCATCGCCAGTCCCCCCGTAAGGCGCGGTGAGGCCGTCATCCACACGATGACCAGCACGCCCACCGCGACGCCCAACTGGGCGGCGGCGCGGCCCGCCCGCGGCGCCAGACGGTCGAGCGCGAACAGCCCGAGCAGGCCGCCGGCAAAGACGCCCGACCACGTCCACCAGAGGTCGAGCAGGCTGCCGGCGCCGATCATCAGCAGGGCGGCGCCGGTACCGAGCACACCCACGCCGACGGTCGCCCGGCGCAGCACCCGCAGGTCCTCGGCTTCCGCCCCGTCCGGTCCCGGCGCCGGCCGGATGTAGGTGCGGTAGAGGTCGGAGAGGAACACGGTCGCGGAGCTGTTGAGCGAAGTGTCGATGCTGCTCATCGCGGCCGCGAACAGCGCCGCGATCAGGAGGCCCGCGGCCCCGGCCGGCAGCCGGGTCGAAATGTAGTGCGGGAAAGCCTGGTCGGCGGCCACTCCGGCGACTTCCGGCTGACCCTGGAAGACCACGAACAACCCGGTGCCGATGAAGAAGAACACCGCCGATACCGGCAGGTAGAGGCCGGCCGCCAGCCACACGGAGCGCGAGGCCGCGCGGTCGCTGTTCGCGGCGTGGTAGCGCTGCACGTAGCTCTGGTCGATCCCGAAGTTGTTGAAGTTGATGAACAGGCCGTAGATCAGGACGACCCAGAAGGTCGAGGTCGTGAACTCGAACCCGAAGCTGCCGAGCGAGAACTTGTCCGCGGCGTTCGCCGCTTCGACCAGCCCGCCCAGCCCGCCCGGGGCGTCAACGATCAGAAACCCGACCACGAACAGGGCGCCGACGGTCAGCACCACGCTCTGGATCACATCGGTCCAGATCACCGCCTCGATGCCGCCGATCAGGGTGTAGGCGGTGACGATGACGCCCGTGCTGAGGATGATCCAGACCACCGGCCAGCCGGTCAGTGCGTTCATCGCCAGCGCGACGCCGAGCAGGATGGACCCGACCCGTGCGAACTGGGTGAGGAGGTAGCAGGCGACGGCATAGGTCCGCGCCCAGCGGCCGAAGCGAGCCTCCAGGTGGTGGTAGGCCGACACCGCGCCGCCGCGCCGGTAGAACGGGATCCACCAGCGCGCCGCCAGGAAGGCCGCCACCGGCAAGGACAGCGAGAACACGAAGGCGTTCCAGTTGCCGGCAAACGCCTGCCCCGGCACGCCGACGAAGGTGTTGCTCGAGAGGAACGTGCCGAACATCGACAGGCCCACCGCCCAGCCCGGCAGCGCCCCGCCGGCGACCATGAACCCGCGCGCCGTCCGGCTTCGTTTGGCCAGGGACAGGCCGAGAGCGATGACCGCCAGCAGGTAGGCGGCAAAGACGAAGAGGTCGAGACCCGCGGTCACTCGGAGGCCGGCGCCAGCACCGGCGCTTCCTCCGGCCACTCGGCGCCGGACATCCGGTGCCGCGGCAGAGCGGCCGGATCGAGCACCACGTGCCGGATGCGGGTGCGGCGGTGGGTGTAGGTCAGGTGGACCCGTCCGTCGCGGGTCTGGATGACCGCCGGGTACGAGTACTCACCGTCCTGGTCTTCGAGCATGAGCGCTGCGTCCCAGGTGTCGCCGTCGTCCGAGAGCGCCGCGTTCAGGCGCGAGCGCGAGCCCGCCCACGCTCCATCGATGCGCACCTTGTGGTTGTAGATCAGGAGGTGCCGGCCGTCGGCCAGAGTCACGGCGTCGACGCCGGCGTCGGGGTTCGGCAGAGCGGTTGCGAAGATCGGTCCCCAGGTCCTGCCCGCGTCGGCGGAGCGGGAAGCGGCGATGCGGCTCTGCTTGGAACGAAACAGCGCCAGGAGTTCGCCGTCACCTAGCGCGGCAGAACGACCGAAAACTGGCGCTTCGCGCCGGATGCCGGCGGGGACGCCGGCGCACCCAGTTTCTGCCGCGCAAGCTCCCAGGGTCAGGATCGTCGGCTGGATGATCCAGAAGTCTTCGCCGTCCGCCGTTCTGCCGGCCAGCCGGTCGGTGCGCGCCCAGGTCCGCCCGAGGTCCGTCGAGCGCTCGAAGTGCGCCCTCCAGGCGGGCGGCGCCGGCGCATCTTCGATGCTCGAACCGGCCAGCAGCGAGCCGTCGCGCAGCGTGATCGGCTTGTTCTTGATCGGCCCCAGCATGCCGGCCGGCAGCCGCCGCGATTCGCTCCACGTGCGGCCGTCGTCGCCGGACTCCATCACCATGCCCCACCACTGCGGCGGACTCGGACCGACCTTGTAGAACAGGAGCAGCGGCGCGCCAGCGCGGGGCGATTGGTAGAGCACCGGGTTCCAGGTCGGATAGCGGGCGCCGCCGGCCTGGACTCCGTTGGCGACCTCGACCGGCGGCGTCCAGCGGCCGCTCGGCGACGCAGCGTCTGACGCCGATTCGGCCCGCTCAGCTTCGAGCCGGCTGAACCAGATGCCGACATCGGCGTTGCGCTCCTCGGTGCCGCCGAACCACGCGGCAACCAGCGCGCCGGAGGCGGTTTCGGCGATCGTCGAGGCGTGGCACTCGGGGTGCGGCGCCGTCTCGAAGATGAACTCGGCGAGCACTACGCCATCCTGCGCTTCCGCCGGCACGCCGACGACCGCAGCAGCGGCCACCGCTGCCGCGAGGACGACGGCGGTGGCCTGACGGCGGGCGGTCAGGGCGCTGTCTCCACTTCTGCCCGGGCGAGCACCAATTCCTCCGCCTGGCGGACGATCTCGCGCGCCCGTTCAAGGAGTTCCGCGTCGGTCGCGCTGCTGATCGGATGCTCGATCACAGCGAACCGGTAGTCCGGCGCGCCGCAGGCCACGGCCATCAACTCGGCGCCGTCGACGAAGGCCGAGGTCATCACGCCGACCGCAGGCACTCCAGCCCGCTCGAACGTGACCGCGTCATGCAGACTGCACGACGAGCAGCTCCCTCAGTCGCCGACGCCCGTGATCACTAGCCGCCGTCTGGCCAGTCGGCGCGCCAGTTCCGGCTCCACCGGAGCGCTGTAGTTCCCCTTCGTCGCCCGCTCGACCGAGGCGCCACCCCAGCGGTTCTTGAGCAGGGCTTCGACATGGTCGAAGAGCGGTGCGACTCCGGCCTTGCCGTTCGAGAGCAGGGCGATGTCGATCCCGGCCACCGCCTTCAGCCGAGGCGCCAATGCCAGGGACGGCGGAGAACCCTCCCAGGACGGGTCGAGGACCTGCATGAAGGGGAGTCTAGCGGGGGCCAGGCAAACGGAATCCGGCCACCCTCCGTAGAAGGTTGCAAGTCTGGACCGGTCCTGCCGGCGGAGACCACAAGCAACCCCAGGAGTCGAGTCGCGGCGTCCGCGCCGCGCTGACGCACGGGAAACAGGGCTTGTTCCATGCAAGTAGGGACAGCGGTGGTCCGCTGCGCTGCCGCGCAGGGAACATGTCCAGTGCGCACGACAGTGCGGTCGCCGCTTCGCGGCGCGTCCCACCTAGGAAAGCCGGCCAGAAGGCCGGCGCACCCAGTGACTGCATCCGCTTGTTCCATGCAAGACTTGTCGAGAATGGAGCGGTCGCGTAGTGTGCTCACAGAAGCTCCACCTATACGAGAGGACGCCATGGGGACCGATTACGACTACTTCACGGCGCGCGGTCTGCGTCAAACAGCGCCGGAAAGCCTGAACGCCGCCGTCCGCCGGGTGCTGGACGCCATGCCCACCGTGCTCTACGGCGAAACGGCGGATGAACTCACAGCCGACGAGCGACAGGCCCTGATCGAGGGTGGCGTGAACCTGGATTCCGAACCCGCGGGCAACCCCCTCGCCGCAACCGCCGTTCAGTTCGCGGCGCTTACCGAGAGCAGCCTGTCGACGAGGGCAGCCGCCGAACGACTGGAGATTCCGGAGAACCGGGTCCGCCAGATGATCGCCCGGCGAACGCTCTACAGCATCCTGCTCGACAACCGCCGGTACATCCCGATCTTTCAGTTCGAGCAGAGCGGATCCCTGGTACCCAACATCACCAAGGTGAATACCGCGCTGAGTCCCGACCTCCATCCCGTCGAGGTCTACGCCTGGTACACGGAGCCCGATCCCGATCTCTTCCTAGGCGACGATGTGGACACCTGCGTGAGCCCCCTGGCGTGGCTTCGCAGCGGCGGCGCCGTGATGAGACTCACGATGCTCGCCCGGCGGCTCTGACCAGAGACCGTGGCCAAACTGCCCCGGAGACCCGACCCCGATCGGCTCCGCGCCGCCAAGCCCAGCCTGACGACAGTCGCGTCCGGACAGCTCCTCCACCGCATCTACGAGCGCGGCGGCGATCATCCCACTCGATGGAGTGCATTCCGCCACTATGGACCCCTGTCACGCTTCGACCATCACCTCGTCGAGGATCACGGCAGCCCATCCCTGCAGGAGCGCGGCATTCTTTACGCGGCGACCGATGTCGCCACGGCGGTCGCGGAGTTCTTCCAGCGCAATCGGCGCCGCGTCAATCGCACCCGACGCCAACCCTGGCTGGTCTCGTTCCCCCTGGCAGAAGATGTTCGACTTCTCGACCTCACAGGTTCGTTCTGCCTGCGAGCCGGCGCCTCGGCGAAGCTCGTCAGCGGCCCCTTCACCCATGCCCAGAACTGGTCGCGGGGGTTCCATGGCGCCTACCCGCAGGTTCATGGCGTCCACTACCTCTCGTCGCTGACGAATCGCCCCACTGTGGCGCTCTACGAGAGGACGGTCGAGGCGTCCCTGATCGCCTCCGAGACCCGTTTCCACCGCGCGCTGGCCGACCCGCTCCTGCATCGCGTGCTCACCGGAATCGTCGATGAGATCGGCTACGGCCTCATCTGATTCCTCTCAGAACCGGTCCGCCTCCCAGAACGAGAACCGCTCCGGCGGAAGGCAGCGGGCCAGAACGTCGCCTTCGTTGGCCAACCCGAGCCGAGCAGCCAAGGCATCGGCATCCAGACACCGCACCATCCAGGTCGCCGGCGGTGGGGCGTCCGGCGGCAGTTCGTCCCAGGCGGGTTGGGTTTCGATCCGTCCGCCGGCATTGGCAAACGCGGCTTCGAGCGCCTCGTCGCGGACCAGAGGCAGCCGGATCGACTGAACTCCGCGGCCAACCATGGCGGACGCCACCAGTTCGCACAGGGTCTGGGCCGCGTCGCGATCGCGGCCCCACTCCAGGACGCGGCGCCGGCCACCGATGTCGGCGACGCGGAGGTAGGCGCTGATCCCCTGTACATCGTCGGCGACCCAGATGTCCTCGTCGGGGTTGCCAGCGAGCGCGAGGCTGCCCCGCCAGCCCTCGGCGTCGCGGTGGACGATGCCGTCCAGCGGCGCGCCGCCGGCGCCTTCCGCGTAGACGCTCCAGAGGCGCTCCAGTCCGTCGCGGTCGGCCGCCGGATCGTAGCGGCGCGCCCCGCGACAGGCCGACATGGAGCGGTCAGCCCAGCGCAGCGTTCGCCAGCCTCTTGACCACGGCCGATACCCGTACCCCCCGTACCACTTCAGCCGTTCGGCCAGCAGGTACGACAACACCATCCCCCGCTCCCGCATCGCGTCGATCATGCGCTCCAGGATGGCGCCGGCCAGTCCGCCGCGCCGGCAGTCCGGCCGGGTGAAGACACTGCCGACCCCGCCCATGGGCAGGATCCGGCCGCCTATCCGCACCCGGCGCGGGAAGATCTGAACGCACGACACCAGGTAGCCGTCCTGCTCCGCGACCCACACGTTGCGCGGTTCGAACGCGGGATCGAGTTCGATGTACCGCCGGAAGAAGTCCCGGCCCCTCTGGCCGTCAGGAAACGGCCAGCCGTCCAGCAGGTCGAGAAGGGCCTCGATCTCTCCAGGTCGAAGGACGCGGAGTTGGGTGCCGACCATACCGGCGACTCTGCCACGCCGGCGCCCCTTGACGCCGGCACTCATTCCGGCCAAGCTTAGCTAGACTTAGCTATCGGAGGGGAGAAGGAATGAAAGTGAACATGCACGAAGCGAAGTCGCAGCTCTCACGCTTGGGCAAGCTGGCCTGGGAGGGCGAGGAGGTCGTCATTGCCAAGGCGGGCGAGCCTTACCTGCGGCTCGAGCCCTATCGGGAGAAGCTGACGCCACGAAAGCTGGGAGGACTGGAAGGGAAGATCTGGATGTCGCCAGACTTCGATGAGCCGGACGAGGAGCTCTTCGAGCTGATGATGAACTCGAAGATCTTCCCGGACGAGACCTGACGGTGGAGCGCCTGCTGCTCGACACGCACGCGTTCCTGTGGTGCCTGTCCGACACCAGGAAACTGCGCGACACGTCGCGAGCCGAGATTGAGGACCCGCGCAATGACATCTTCGTCAGCGCCATCACCGCGTGGGAAATCACGATCAAGCGCCTCAAAGGCCAGATGGACGCCCCCGACAACCTGGCCGCGATGGTCGATGAGAAGGGTTTCACCCACCTGCCGCTCACCTTCCACCATGCCGAGCAGGCGGCGCGCCTACCGATGCATCACAAGGACCCGTTCGATCGATTCCTGATTGCCCAGGCTCAGGCCGAGGGGCTGACGCTCGTGACTCGCGATACCCATATGCAGCTCTACGGGGTCCGGACCCTGCGCGCCTGAAGGTGTGGCCGACGGTCTGCCGGACCCACGGCGCTAGGCTTCGGCGCGTGAACCAGCGCATCCTGACACTGCTGGGGCTCTTGCTCCTGCCGCTCGCCGCGCCGGCCCAGACCGAACTGCCGGTCCGCGTCGGACCGTTCCTGCAGCAGGTCGCCGAGTACGCGCCGCCAAGCGACGACGCCGGCCCCTCACTTCCATCCGCGCCCTCCCCCACCAGCACCGCCGACGCCCCCGGCGAATTCCGTGGAGTCGCCACGGATGCCGCCACCCTCAGCATCGCCGCCGCCTCGTCCGACGGCCTCTACCTGCGATCCGGCGCCGAGACCGCCTGGCGACGTCTGTTTCCCCACGAAGGCGACCGGAGTTGGGCGCCCGTCGATGTCCGGGCGGTGACGTTCGACTACGACGGCAGGCTGTGGTTCGCCTCACCCCAGGGCATGGGCGCGCTCGACCTCTTCACCGGTACCTGGCGGCTCTACGACCGCACCGACGGTCTGCCCTGGAACGACTTCACCAGCCTCGCCGCGGCGCCGGACGGCTCGATCTGGGCCGGAACGACGCGCGGCCTGGTTCACTTGATGCCCGGGTTGAACGAAGAGACCGCCGCGTCCCCGGATGCGGGCGAGACGCCCGCGTTCCCAGGAGCAGAGTCGAACGGCGGCCCGAGGGCGGCGCGCCGCGCCAAGCCCCGCTGGCAGTACCGGCAGGGGCGGCGCTGGCTCCCGCACGACCATGTGCTGGCGGTCGAGGTGGCGCCGGACGGGGCAGTCCGCGTCGACACCCGCGGCGGTCCCGGCACGATCCACATGCGGCCGATGACCCTGCGGCAGAAGGCGGACCACTTCGACCGGCAGATCGACCGCTTCCACCGCCGCACACCCTACGGTTACGTCGGCGGCGTGGCGCTCGAGCGCGCCGGCGACCCTTCCGCGTTCACCCGGCACGACAGCGACAACGACGGCCTGTGGACCGCGATGTACGGCGCCGCCGAGTGCTTCCGCTGGGCGGTCACCGGCGATCCCGAGGCCCGCGAGCGGGCGCGTCAGGCCTTCGAAGCGCTCCGCTTCCTGCAGCTCGTGACCCGGGACGGCACGCCGCCGGCGCTGCCCGGCTTCGTCGCCCGCTCCATCCTGCCGGTCGACGGCCCGGACCCGAACGCCGGCCAGGCGGAACGCGACCGCCAGATGCGGGAGGAACGCGACGGACTCTGGAAGGTCATCGATCCGCGCTGGCCCACGAGCGCAGACGGCAAGTGGTACTGGAAGAGCGACACGAGCTCCGACGAGCTGGACGGCCACTTCTTCTTCTACGGCCTCTACTACGACCTGGTCGCGGCCGACGACGCCGAACGCGCCGAGGTGCGCGAAACGGTGCTGGCGATCGTCGACCACCTGGTCGACCACGGAGATGCGCTCGTCGACCACGACGGCAAACGAACCCGCTGGGCGGTGTTCGGCCCGGAGGAGTTGAACGACGACCGGGAGTGGTGGGAGGAGCGCGGCCTCAACTCGCTCTCCTACCTGACCTACCTGCGGATCGCCGAGCACGTGAGCGACTCCGGTTCCGCCGAGGACGCCGGCCGCGGGCAACGCTACGCCGACGCCGCCCGGACCCTCCTGGACGACCACGCCTACGCCGCCAACCTGCGCAACCCGAAGGTCCAGAGCGGCCCCGGCACCGGCAACCAGTCGGATGACGAGATGGCGTTCATGAACTACTACCACCTGCTCAAGTACGAGCGGGACGAGGCCCTGCGGAGCGCCGCCGCCCATTCGCTGCGCCAGTACTGGAAGCTCCTGGAGCCTGAGCGGAACCCGCTGTTCGACTTCGTCCACGCCGCCGCGGTCGACGGAACCAGCTACCGCGACGCCTTCGACGACGAGACCTACAGCCGCGGCGACTTCCCACTCGACGACGCCGTGGACAGCCTCGTCCTCTACCCCCTCGACCGCTTCGACTGGGCGCTGTCGAACAGCCACCGCCACGACGTCGTCCTGCTGCGCGGCCAGGAGGAACGCCGCGGTCCGCGGGGCCACCTGCTCGACGGTCGCGTGCTGCCGATCGACGAGCGCTTCGTGAACCACTGGAACCACGACCCGTGGGGCCTGGATCACGGCGGCCAGGGCCGCTACCTGGCCGACGGCGCGAGCTTCCTGCTGCCCTACTACCTCGGCCTGTACCACGGGCTGATCGAGGAGACCGGCAGCGAGGCCGGCACAGAGGCCGCGGAGTGACGACCGGCGAGGCCGACGCGCCGCGCGTGGCGATCCAGCTCTACACGCTGCGCCGGCAGGCGCAGGAGGACCTCGAAACCGCCCTGGACCAGGCCGCCGACGCCGGGTACCGCGAGATCGAGTGGTTCGGCGGCCTCTGGAACCGTACGACCACCGAACTGCGGCAGCTCCTCGCCGAACGCGGCCTCTCCCTGGCCGCGGCCCACGTGCCCCTGGCCGACCTGGAAGCGGACCCGGCCGATGTGATGCAAACCTTCCGCGAGCTCGACTGCGAGGTCCTCGTCTGCCCCTGGCTCGATGAAGCCCAGCGCGGCGACGGCGGTCGCGCGCACTACCTGGCACTCGGGAGGCGGCTCGATCTGCTCAGCTACCGGTTCCGTGCCGGCGGCTTCCGCTTCGCCTACCACAACCACGAGTTCGAGCTGCTGCCGTTCGACGACGGCGAACCGGAGCGCCTCGGCGTCGACGGCCTGCGCGCGCTCGCCTCCTGCCGCTCGCACGACGGCTGGGGCCTGGAACTCGACATCTACTGGGCGGCCTTCGCGGGCCACGATCCGGCGGCCCTGATCCGCGAACTTGGGGACCGAATCCACATCCTGCACCTCAAGGACGGGCTGCTGCCCGGCGCGCCGGCCGAACGCGGCCCGGAGCGCGCCACCGCCGAACGCTGGTTCCGGCCGCTCGGCGCCGGCGATGTCGACGTGACCGGCTGCGTCGAGGCGGCGCTCGAAGCGGGTGTGCGCCTGTTCGTCGTCGAGCAGGACGAGACCGCGGCGCCTGACGGATCGCCGGCCGAGGACGCCGCGGCCAGCCTGCGCCATCTCCGCACCGAGACGGCTCTCGGCCGCTCCCTGGCCGCGCGAGACGCCCCATGAACGGGGGCCTCTCCGGGCTCGATACCGCGATCGTCCTCGTCTACCTGGCGGGGGTGCTGGTCATCGGCACCACCTTCAGCCGCTACGTGAAGACCAGCGGCGACTTCCTGCTCGCCGGCCGCGCCCTGCCCTTCTGGGCGATCGGCATGTCGATCGTGGTCAGCGACATCGGCGCCACCGACTTCATCGCGGTTGCCGGCGGCACCTACCGCTACGGTCTGGCGCAGGCGAACTTCGACTGGCTCGGGTCGATGCCGGCGCTGCTGATCGCGGCGTTCCTGATCGTGCCCTTCTACTGGCGAAGCGGCGTCTACACGGTGCCGGAGTTCCTGGGCCGGCGCTACGGCGACGGCGTGCGCACCTTCCTCGCCCTGGCCTGGGGCATCATCCTGGTGCTCAACCTGGGGATCATGATCCACGCCACGGCGCTGCTCATGCGCACCGTGCTCGGGTGGGATCCCCAACTCTCGATCTGGATCACCACCGGCATCGTCGGCATCTACACGATCAGCGGCGGTCTGGCCGCGGTCGTGATGACCGACGTGCTGCAGCTCATCGTCATGTTCGTCGGCGGCGCCGCCCTGGTCGCCCGGGCGCTCTACGAAGTCGGCGGGCTTGCGGCGCTGCGTGAGGGCGTCCTGAACCAGGGACCGCAGTACGCCGACCACTTCTCGCTCTACCTGCCGCACGACACGGCGACTCCGTTCCCCTGGACGGGCATCGTCCTGGGCCTCGGCATCGTCCTCTCCGTGGCCTACTACACCGGCAACCAGACGATAGTGCAGCGGGCGCTTGGCGCCCGCAGCGAGTGGGACGCGAAAGCCGGTGTGCTGCTGGCCGGCTTCCTGAAGCTGTTCATTCCGCTGCTTGTCGCGCTGCCGGGGCTGGCCGCGATCCTGATCGTCCCGGACCTCGCGAACGCCGACGAGGCGGTGCCGACCCTGATCGCCCAGTTGCTGCCGCCCGGCCTGCGCGGCCTGATGTTCGCGGCCTTCCTGGCCGCCCTCATGTCGAGCGTCGACTCGAACCTCAACTCGGCGGCCACGCTCTGGAGCCGCGACCTGCTCGGCCGGCTGCGCCGGCGTTGGGCCCGGGCCGAGCTCGGAACCGCCGCGGAACCCGGGTGGCGCGAACTCGCGCCACCCGCGAACCAGTCCGAGCGCTCGTCATCGAGCGTTCGGATGGAACTCCGCTTCGGCCGCATCCTGTCCGCGGTGCTGCTGCTCGCGGCTGCCTTCATCGCCCCTGAGATCGAGCAGCGCTTCAGCAACATCTACAACGCGATCCAGACCGTCTTCTCCCTGATTCAGGGGCCGACTCTGGCGGTGCTTCTGCTCGGCATCCTGTGGCGCGGGGCGAACCGCTACGGCGGCGCCGCGGGCCTCGCCGCGGGCGTCGGCCTGTGCCTGCTGCTCAACTCTCCGTCGATGGACGGACTGTTCCCGTCCGAAGAGCCGTTCCTGTTCGTCGCCTGGTGGTCCTTCGTGTTCACACTCGCCGTGACCTGGATCGTCAGCCGGTTGACGCCCCCCGAACCGCCGGAGCGTCTCCGGGGCCTGGTCTGGGGCGAAGTGCGCAACGACGAAGCGGTGCAAGCCGCGCTGCGGCGCCGGGTCGCCAGGCTGCAGGAGGAGGGCGAGACGCCATGAGAGCGATCCTCGAGTTCGTCCTCGGGCCCATCGACGCCGCCCTCGGCGCGTTGCCGCTCTGGAGCGCCCGCGTCGCCGTGGCGTTGCTGCTCATCCTGCCGGCGGCCGCCGTCTGGCGGCTCAGCCGCGACTGGGTGCTCCGCGGCGCGCCCGACCGCGCCCGCTGGCGCGACCTGCGGGTCTGGGCGGCGCTGTTCATCGTCCCGTACCTGATGATCTACCTGCTGCTGGCGTAGCGGGACACACGGACCGGGAGCGCGTTAGGATCCGTCCCATGGCCGAGCCCGTCCGCGCCGCTGTGCCGAAGCTCCCGCAAGAACCGCGGGATCCGGAAGCGGCAGCAATCGATCCGGCCGACTTCCCCGGCTGCCAGGCGGTCCACATCCCACGCGAGGAGATCGAGGACTACGACGGCCGTCTCGAGTACTGGGAGGCACACACGGAGACCGCCATGGTGGTGTGCGAGCCGACTACCCGCTACCACGAACGACCGTCGCACCGGCTCGGCTGGCTGGCTGGCCGGATAGCAGCCTCCAGGGGGACACTGATCGAGATGGAGGGGACGACCGACCTCGTGCGGTTCGACACCCGCGGCGAGCGAAAGGTGCTGATGCAGGCCGACCAGATCCTGTACCTCCACCCGCCCGCTGCCGAACTGAACCCGTCGGTCAACGTGGATGGAGACGTCATGCCGGACGTGGTGCTGGAGGTGGACTACTCGACCGACGTCCGGGTGCGCAAGCTGGCGCTCTACGAGGCCTGGGGATTTCCCGAAGTCTGGGTCGACGTGCCGGACGCGCCCTCGCGGAGCCGCCCGAAGTCCCGTCGCTCAGGACTGACGATCCACGTTCTCGAGGCTGGCCGCTTCCGGACGGCGCCGAGCAGCCGAGCCTTCCCGGGCTGGACGGCGGAGGAGATCCATACGGCGCTGAACGAACCCGTGACATCTCCCGAGACCATGGCGGTGCTGCACCGGGTGGGGCGTGCCTTGGGCGCCGCGGAAGGAACCGGCCCGGACGACGATGTGTGGCTGCGCACCGAGCGCGACGAGAGTCGCGTCGAGGGCCGCGCCGAGGGCCGCGCCGAGGGCCGCGCCGAGGGTCGCGCCGAGGGCCGCGCCGAGGGCCGCGCCGAGGGCCGCGCCGAGGGCCGCGCCGAGGGCCACGCCGACGTGCTGCGCGCCGTACACGGCATCCTCGAGGCGCGCGGCATCCCGACCACGCCGGCATTGGCAGTGCGGTTGGCGGAACTCACGGATGGTTCCGTGGCCGAGTTGATTCGCGCCGCGCAGACGTGCGCGAACGCGGCAGAGTTCCTGCGACTGCTCCGGCGCCGGTAGCTACCAGCCTCACAGCCATGGCCGCCAACGACAACCGCGACCGCTCGACGGCCCGCATCCTCGGCGTGTTCCTGGCCGTGCTGGCGATTCCGGTGCTGGCCGGGGGCTTCGCCGCGGCCGAATCGATCGACCTGGCTCTCGGTACGGCCGCCGGAGCGGCGCTGCTCCTGGCCGCCGCGGTGCTGATGATCTACGGCAACCGCAGCGGATCGAAGGGGGGTCGGAAACGCTGACCGAGTCGCCACAGCCGGCGCCGGATGCACCTCGCGCGACCGCCGAGCCAGTCCACACGATCTCGCCGACGATCTCCGAAGACGAAGCCCGCCGGCGCCTGGCCGGCGGCCGGTTGCGAAGAAGCCGGCGCGGCCGGTCCCTGGGCCTGGAACTCCTCTACCTTCCCCACTGGCTCGTCGTCTACCGGACCCTGAAGACGGCTGAGACTCCATACCCGGCCGGCAGCGGAATGCCACCAGGCGAACAACTCGCCGTGCTCGTCTGCCGCCTCAGCGGTCAGGCCGCGCACATCCGACTCGAAAGCCTCATGGTCGCGGGGGGATCCGAGCCCCTGCCGCCAATCCTCGGAACCGCCGAAGCCGAAGAACAGGCCGCCGACTTCGTCGATCGCGTCCTGCTCATGGCCGCCCGCGGAAAGCGGCCGCGCGAGCGCGGCCGGCTCCTTCGTTCCGAACCCTGCGGCTACCCTTACTGGGTCGAGTATCTCCAGCGTCGGCGCGACATCGACTTCGGCGCCCTGGACGCCGTGTCCGGCAAGAGAGCCGGCGCCGCCGTTCGCAGCGCGATCGCGTCAGGCTTGACGCTGGCAACCAGCCCCTGACCGCGGCCGGCGGGGCGCCAAACCTCTACAGCATCAAGCTGGTGACGATCATCAGGACCGCCATGGCGATCACGATGCTGAACCCGTGAACGAAGAGAAGGCAGACCTCCTTGACGATGGTCCTGAACCATCCTTCTTCGTACGCCCGTCGGAGCGAAAGGAAGAGCGCGACGAGGACGGCGAGGAAGGCGAAGCCGGACAGCGGTTCCCAGAGGAGAGTCCCTGCTCTTCCTGCGCTAGTCAGCAGGAACGCCGCGGCGTGAAAGTGAAGTGCAAAGACGAGGTGCGGCACGTAGAAGCGCTCTCGGCGGCGGTACAGCAGTCGGAGGAACATGGCGAACAGCGGCACGAGGGCAAAGAACATCCAGGGGAGTCGCCGTACGAAGAGCGCCTCGAAGCCCTCCGAGTCCTCGACGATCGGCCGCAACACGCGCTCGATGAACCACCCGGCTTCTTCGTCCCCGTCGTCCGACTCCGAAGACCCGATCTGTACGGTGGCGTCCGGGTTCGTCCCCGTCGTGTCGATGACGTCGCCCCGGGCGAAGAGCGCGAGCAGAAGGAAGGTGAAGAAACTGACGAACAGGTACAACCGCAGCGGCGCGACGTAGCGGGCGCGCCGACCCCGCCAGTGTTCGACGGTCAGAAAGCCCGGACGTAGAACCAGAGCGATCAGTGTGCGCCAGACACGGGAGTCGAACGAGAGCAGGCCGTCCAACGCGTCCCGGACGAACTGACCGACCGTCGCATGCAGATCCCCGGCGCGCTGGCCGCAGTCGGCGCAGTAGTTGTCCACGCGCTCCGAGCCGCAGTTCGGACAGCTCTCGACCGCCGCCGGCCTGCCCTCCAGCGCCGACTCGACGCTCCGGATGACGACATCCTCGCCGGGTATCTTGACCACGCCTCATCATCTCACGACGTGCCGGAAGGCCGGGGGAAGAGTTTGCACCTGCGGCGCAAACTCCTAGACTTGGCCCCTTCCCGACCAGGAGACCCGAATGGCCGAAGCTCTCGACACGCCGACCTATATCCGCGGACCGCTGCGGTCCCCCAAACAGATGCTTGCCGACCAGGAGTACGGCGGGCATGTGTCCATCCACGACGACTCGATGGCGGAAAAGATGGGGTTCCAGGCCGGAGGCCCGATCGAGGGTCCGACCCACTTCAGCCAATTCGTGCCCCTGCTCCACGACCTGTGGGGGCAGGAGTGGTTCGAGACCGGCTGCCTGAGCGCCCACTACCGGAACATGGTGGTCGAGGGCGAGCAG
This sequence comes from Candidatus Multivorans sp., assembly GCA_965205295.1. GTDB lineage: Bacteria > Acidobacteriota > Thermoanaerobaculia > Multivoradales > Multivoraceae > Multivorans. The sequence goes on along the minus strand of OZ242167.1, from coordinate 4,512,217 downwards.
GTGCGCGCCCTCGTCGATCGTCCCGCCAATGGCCAGACCCAGGTCCGCATCCGGGCCGAGAAGGCCGACGGCACGGAGGTGCTGATCGGTACGGCATCGATCCGCGGCGATGTCGAGTCGTCCGAGATCGCGACCCGGATCGCCCGGCTGCGACCGCCCGGGCCCCTGGTCATCCTGCGTGATCTCAAGGTCGGCATGAAGGGCAAGGGTCTCGAAGAAGTGAGGATGGACTTCGACCAGCACATGGGCAGCCTCTACCCCTTCTCTCTGAACCAGAAGCTCGACGCGATCACGGCGCCCTCGCCCTGGTACACCGAGGGGGAGGGCGGCTCATCGCCCTGGGGCCGCGCGGTCATCCCGCTGGAGATGATCAGCGTGCTCGGCGGCTACTCGAACCGAAAGGCCGGCTTCCGCATCCGCGGACCGGCCCTGGGCCTGTTCGCGGGCCAGCAGATCCGGATGATCCGCGGGCCCCTGTTCGTGGACCACGACTACCTGCTTGAGCGTCAGATCGTCGCCCTGAGCGAGAGCCGGCGCACCGAGTCGTACTGGGTCAGGACCACCTTCCTCGACGCGGGGTCGAAGGAACCCATAGCCGAGATGATCTTGAACCATGCGACGCTGAAGCACTCCTTCGCCAACTACGAAGAAGAACTGGCGGCCATGGCATGAAGCAAATGAACGCCGAGCCGATCCACGGCCAGATGACCTACGACGAGTCGGTCGCCCACCTGACCGGCCCGGGCGCCGACTACGAGCTGGTCACGGAAACCGTGCGCGGGGTCGAGTACAAGGTCTTCAAGAATCTTCCGGCGACGCTGCGCGACATCTACGACCAAGCGTTGCAGGACCACGGCGACAAGGACTTCCTCGTCTTCCAGGACACCCGCCTGACCTACGCCGAGGCGTACGACCGCGCCGCGGCGATCGCGCATCAGTTGGTCCACCGCTACGGCGTCAAGAAGGGCGACCGGGTGGCGATCGGCATGCGGAACTACCCGGAATGGGTGATCGCGTTCATGGCGATCACGTCGTCCGGCGCGATCTCCGTGTCGCTCAATGGCTGGTGGTCCGGGGAGGAACTGGAGTACGGCTTCAAGGACTCCGGCGCCAAGCTCGCCTTCTTCGACCAGCAGCGCTATGAACGCGTCGCGAGCCGGTTGCCCGACCTCGGTGTTGTGAGCATCGGTGTGCGCTGGGAAGATGAGCTACCAGACGGTGTGGACGACTTCGACGCCTTGTGCCGGAAGGCCAAGGGCCAACCTATGCCCGACATCGAACTCGGCGCTCACGACGACGTGACGATCCTCTTCACGTCCGGCACCACCGGCTTCCCCAAGGGCGCCGTCTCGACCCATCGCGGCGTGCTCAGCGGCATCGGCAGTTGGGGCTTCTACGGCGCGCAGCGGATCGCCATGGGCCTGCTCGAGGAACCGGAGGAAAACCCCGAGTTCCAGCCCTCGATCCTGATGCCGCTGCCGCTCTTCCACGTCAGCGGCAGCCACGCGGGCCTGCTCGCCTCCTTCGGCGCCGGTCGCAAGATCGTGATGATGTACAAGTGGAATCCCGAACTCGGCATGGAGCTGATCGAGCGGGAGCGGGTCACGTCCTTCAACGGCGTGCCGACGATGACCTGGGAGATGCTGCAGTCGCCTTCGCTCAAGGATCGCGACCTGCGCAGCCTGGCCGCGGTGTCCGGCGGCGGCGCGCCGATCCCCGGCGGCATGGTGGATCGCCTGCAGGTTCTGATGCCCGACAAGCACTGGTCCTTCGGCTGGGGAATGACCGAGACGAACGCCGGCGGCGCCGGCAACACGGACGAGGGCCTGGTCGAGAAGCCGGACAGTTGCGGCAAGCCGTGCCCGATCGTCGAACTGAAGATCATCGACGACGACGGCAACGAACTGCCGTCCGGCGAACAGGGCGAACTGATCATGAAGTCGTCGATGAACATCCGCGGCTACTGGAACAGTCCGGAGGCGACCGCGGAGACGATCCAGGACGGCTGGCTCAGAACCGGCGACATCGCCGAGATCGACGAGGACGGCTTCCTCTACATCCGCGACCGCAAGAAGGACATGGTGCTGCGCGGCGGCGAGAACATCTACTGCGCCGAGATCGAGCGCGTCGTCTACCAGCACCCCGCCGTCTACGAGGCCGCGGCCTTCGGCGTTCCCGACGACCGGCTGGGCGAGGAGCTGGCGGTGGTCGTGGTGCCCAAGGACGGCGCCGATCTTGACGCGGCCGATGTGCGGGCTCACGTCGGCGAGCATCTGGCGCGCTTCAAGGTGCCGCGCTACGTCTGGCTCCAGGACGAGCAGTTGCCGCGCGGCGCCACCGAGAAGATCCACAAGCGCACCCTGCGCGATCAGGTGCTGCGGGAAGCCCCGGAATTCCATCCGTGACGGCTGCTCGCCAACCCACCGCACCGAGGACCAGATGACCACCGACGAAGTCCGGATCGAACCGGGCGACCCCAAAGGTACCGCCTTCGTGCGCCTGCACGAAGCCCTCGACCGCGAACTCGGAGACCTCTACCCCGCGGACAGCATCTACAGTGTCGCGCCCGACAAGCTGGACGCGCCGGGCTGCTGCCTGCTCCTCGGCCTGACCGCCGGCGGCGAGGCCATAGCATGCGGCGCGCTCCGCCGCCTCGGACCCGACCAGGCCGAGATCAAGCGGATGTACGTGGCCCCGGAGTACCGCCGCCAGGCCCTGGGGCGGCGCATCCTGGAGGAACTCGAGGTCCGGGCCGCGGCGTTCGGCTACCGCTCGCTCCGCCTCGAGACAGGCGAGATGCAGCCGGCAGCGATCAACCTCTACCGCTCCTTCGGCTACGTCCAGATCCCCTGCTACAACGAGTACGCCTACGATCCGCACAGCCTCTGCTTCGAGAAGCGGCTGGACGCGGACTAGACGAAGATCGGCCCTAGCGTCGGCAAGTCGCGAGCTGAAGCGACGCCTCAACACCGAGAACCCCCGCCTGCCCGTGTCGGCCATGCGGACGAGCCCTAAGTGTGCCTGCCGGAACCGCTAACGCTTCCGACCCTCACACCGAACACATTTTCCCTGGATTGACATACTGCGTCCGATTTTCTAACCTTCGGCCATCATGACCGGGGCCACCAAGCGACTCGGAGGTAGAAATCATGCCCATCACCCACGCAGAACTCGGCCGGCGGATCCGCAGTGCGCGAGAAGCGTGCGCTCTGACGCAGGCGCAGGTGGCAGAAGACCTGGGCGTGTCCCGGCCAACTGTTGCGCAGATCGAGGCGGGCAATCGTGCGATCTCGAGCATTGAACTCGACTCGCTGGCGCACCTGCTCGGCCGGGACATTCGCGAGTTCGTAGCCCAAGAGTTTGCGGCCAGCGACCCGCTCGCAGCTCTCTTTCGCGCTGAGCCGGACGTGGCGACCGAGCCATCGGTGGCCGGCGCCCTCCGGGATTGCGTCGCCCTAGGCCGGGAGATTACCTCTCTGGAAGAGCTACTCAGCATCGATGTCGCCACTGCTGCCACGACCTCGTACCCTCTTCCACCCCCCACCAGCCCCTGGAAGGCAATCCAGCAGGGAGAGCGTCTCGCAACTGAAGAACGCCGCCGCCTCGGCCTTGCCGACTCGCCCCTCCCCGACTTGGCCGAACTGCTCGAAGCCCAAGGCATTCGTACCGGCGTTGTCGACCTACCGGCCGACGTATCGGGACTGACCCTGAACCACCCAAGAGTGGGGATCTTCGTAGTGGCGAACCGGGGCCAGCACGTCTTGCGCCGCCGATTCTCCTTCGCCCACGAGTTCGCCCACGCCCTTGCCGACCGAGACCGCTTCGGCATGGTAAGCCGCTCTTCGGAGCGTCGCAACCTCGTCGAGGTACGCGCCAACGCCTTCGCCGCCGGCTTCCTGCTTCCAGAGAACGGCGTCAAGCAGTTCGTTGCCCGTTTAGGAAAAGGCAGGCCGAGCCGAATCCGCAGCGAGGTCTTCAGCGACGTCCTGGAGGAGGACGAGAGCGTCAAGGTAGAAGCCCGAAGTGCACCCAGAAGCCAGGCGGTTCAGTTGTACGACGTCGTCCGGCTCGCTCACCACTTCAGTGTGAGCCGAATCGCCGCGCTCTATCGGCTCCGCAACCTCAAGATGATCTCGGAACCGGAATTCGATGACCTGAAGGAACTGGACGGTCTCGGGCGCGGCAAGCAACTCGCCAGACATCTAGGACTGCCAACGCCAGATCATGGAGAACTCCGCTGGCGCTTCCAGCTTCGGGTTCTCGGACTCGCTCTAGAGGCGTACCGCCGAGAAGAAATCTCACGCGGCAAGCTCGAAGAGCTCGCAGCGATGCTGGATATCTCCGTCGACTGCGTCCCCGCGCTACTCGAGAACAGCGGCTTGGCGAACGGCCCGGATGGTGGCCCGCACGACAGATGAACGCACCGACCACCCGCGTCGTTGTCACCGACGCGAACGTCCTCATCAACTTCATGCACGTCGGACGGCTCAGCCTGTGCGCCGACCTCCCGAACCTCGAATTCGTGGTTCCGGATCACGTGCGAGTCCGGCGCACCGCGGCTAAACTGCTGCGCGATGACACGCTCGCCGGCTGAAGAGCCCACCAACCCCATCGGCCGCCGCCGGGCCCTCCAGGTGATCGGCGGCGCCGCCGCGCTGCCCCTGCTGCCGGCGGAGCTGTTCGCGAATGCCCACCTCGCCCATGTCCACCTGCACCGGCAGGAAACCGGCGGCGAGCCGCAACCGCTCACTGTCCTCACCGACCACCAGGCCAGCGCGCTGAACGCGATCGCGGAGCGCATCCTGCCGACCACGGACACACCGGGCGCCGGCGACGCGGAGATCCCCGGCTTCGTCGACCGGCTGCTTGCGGGCTGGCTGCCGGACGCGGCGCGGGATCACCTGCTTGCCGAGCTCGACCGCTTCGACGCCCGGGCCCGCGAGCGCCTCCCGGATGCCGCCGGCTTCGCCGACCTCTCCGAGCCGGAACAGGACGCGCTCCTGACCGAAACCCAGAACGAAGCGCTCGCCATACGCTCTGGCCGCGCCTTTTCGCGCAACCCGAACCGTCTCCACCAGCAACCCTTCTTCGACCTCGTCAAGTGGCTGACCCTGTTCGGCTACTACACCTCCGAGGCGGGCATGAAGTCGGAACTCGGCTACCGGATCGTGCCGGGACGCTGGGACCCCTGCGTCGACGTCGAGGACGCCTGAGCACCTCCGGGATCCCCAAGAAATGGTCCAGATCATCGAGCGGAAGACGTGGGACGCGATCGTCATCGGCTCCGGCATCACCGGCGGCTGGGCGGCGAAGGAACTGACCGAGAAGGGCCTGGAGACGCTGGTACTCGAAGCGGGCCCCCCGGTAGTCCCGGAACGCGACTACAACGAGCACACCCCGCCCTGGCAGATGCCGTACCGGGGCCTGAAGGACCGCAAGCAGCAAGCCGACCGCCAGCCGATCCAGAGCCGCGCGGGCGCCTGCGACGAGTGGTCGAGCAAGTTCTTCGTCGACGACATCGACAACCCCTACTCGGTCGGCGAAGGCTCCCAGCAGTTCCTGTGGATTCGCGCCCGTGTGGTCGGCGGGCGTTCCCTGCTCTGGGGCCGGCAGAGCTACCGCTGGAGCGACCTGGACTTCGGCGCCAACGCCCGCGACGGCTACGGCGCCGACTGGCCGATCCGCTACCGGGATCTGGCGCCGTGGTACGACCACGTGGAGTCCTTCGTCGGCATCGCCGGGCAACCGGAGAACATGCCGCAACTCCCGGACGGGCAGTTTCTGCCACCGATCGCCCAGAGTTGCATGGAGGAGCGGGTTCGAGATGGCCTCGACCGCGCTTTCGGGGGCACCCGCCGATTCACCCCGGCCCGGGTCGCGGTGCTCACCCGCCACCACAACGGCCGCCGCGCCTGCCACTACTGCGGCATCTGCCGCCGCGGCTGCATGAGCCGCTCCTACTTCTCGAGCCTGAACGCGACCTTGCCGGCCGCCGAAGCGACCGGCCGCCTGACCGTGCGCCCCAACAGCGTCGTCTACAACCTGATCTACGACGAAGAGAAGGACCGCGTGAGCGGCGTCCATCTGATCGACGGCGAGTCGATGGAGTCGATCGAAGTCCACGGCCGCCTCGTCTTCCTGTGCGCGTCGACGATCGAGTCGGCGCGCATCCTGCTGAACTCGCGCACACAGCGATTCTCCGAGGGCCTGGCCAACTCCAGCGGACAGGTCGGCCGCAACCTGATGGACCACATCTTCCAGGCCGGCGCCAATGGCAACCTGGACGGCCTCGAGGACAAGACGACCTTCGGGCGGCGACCCAACGCCTGCTACGTGCCCCGCTTCGTGAATCTCGACGGCGACCAGGCCGAAGCGACCCGCGAAAAGGACTTCCTGCGCGGCTTCGGCTACCAGTGCGGCGCCCGCCGACCGACGACGTGGCAAAGCGGCATCGGCCAGGCGGGCTTCGGCGCCGACTACAAGGCCAGTTTGCGCGGTCTCGGACCGTGGCGGCTGGGCTTCACCGGCTTTGGCGAGAACCTGCCGAACCCCGACAACCGGGTCACCATCGACCCCGAACTCAAGGACCGCTGGGGCATCCCCGCCGCCCGGATCACGATGAACTACGGTGAGAACGAGGCGGCGATGCGGGAGAGCATCCAGAGCCGGGCCGCGGAGATGCTGGAAGCGCTCGGCGCTGCGAACATCCGCACCTTCAACCGCAACTCCCTGCCCGGCTTCGCGATCCACGAGATGGGAACGGCGCGGATGGGCCGGGATCCTGCAACCTCGGTGCTCAACGGCTGGTGCCAGTCCTGGGACGTGCCGAACCTGTTCATCACCGACGGCGCCGCCATGGCGTCTTCCGCCTGCCAGAACCCGAGCCTGACCTACATGGCGCTCACCGCACGCGCCTGCGACTACGCCGTACGCCAAATGCAGCGGCAGGAACTCTGATCTGACCATTGCCGACGAAACACAGCGAATCCGGCCCCGCAGGTCTATGATTCCCGGTGAACTGAACGGAGAGGAACCATTCCCATGCGCCCGAACTACCGACTCGCCCTGATCTGTCTCGCTGCCGTCGCCCTGGCCGCCGGCCTCGCCGGCTGCGGGGGCAGTGGCGCCGACGCCGACGCCGCATCCGGCGCCGTCGTCGAGACCGACACCCACCGCTTCGAGGAAGTGGCCCCCGGCGTCTACTTCATCGTCGGCACGGGCACGATCTTCGTCCAGAGCAACTCGATGCTGGTACTGACCGACGAAGACGCCCTGGTCGTCGATTCCCACGTCACGCCGGCCGCGGCGCGCGCCCTGCTCGCCTCGATCGCGGAAGTCACCGACAAGCCGGTGACGCACCTCGTGAACACCCACTACCACTTCGACCACGCGCACGGGAACCAGGTCTTTCCCGAGGACGTGGCGATCGTCGGCCACGAGTTCACCCGTGAGATGCTGCTCAGCGACGTTCTGGACCAGGGCACCGCCAAAAACTTCGCCAACTGGATCCCAGATCAGATAGCGGGTTTGAAGCAGACCGCCGAGGCGATGGAGGATGGCGAGGAGAAGGACCGGGCGATGCGCGAGATCGCGGCCCAGGAGGCCCACCACGTCGCGCTCGGCGAAACCGAGCCGACGCCGCCGAACATGACGCTCAAGAACCGGATGACGATCCACCGCACCTGGGAAGGCCAGGACCGGCCGATCGAACTGCTCCACCTCGGGCGCGGTCACACCGGCGGCGATGTCGTCGTCCTGCTGCCGAACGAGCGGGTCGTCTTCACCGGCGACCTGGTGCTGGCCGGCGGCGCCTACATCGGCGACGCCTACGTCGACGAATGGCTCCAGACGCTGGACCGTTTCGAGGAACTCGAGTTCGACCTGATCCTTCCCGGCCATGGCGAAGCGTTCAGCGACATGGCCCAGGTCGATGCCCTTCGGGCCTTCCTGAGCGACTTCTGGGACCAGGCCGTCAACGCCCGCGACCAGGGTTTGAGCGCCGAGGAAGCGATCTCGACGATCGAGTGGCAGGGCTTCCTGGCCATTGCCCCGGACACGATCAAGCTCCAGTGCGTGCAGCGCGCGTGGGCCGTCATGGACGCCTCGGAGGGCGACGAAAACACCGATTCCGCGTGAGTTCGCTCACGTCGGAGAGATGGCGCCTGTGTCGCTAAGTTACGCCTTTTGTGGTATTTACAAAGAATCGGCGTTAGCATCCTGGTATGGAACAGCAGCACGTTGCCCCCCCTTCGGTTCGTCCCGATGCGCTCGGGCGCGCGGTCGAGCGTTCAAGCGGCTGGCTCTTGGAGCGGTACGGCGAAGAGGTCGAATGGGCGATCGAGGACCAGTTCCTGATCGGCCTGGACGATCAGGAACGGATCGACCTCGAAGAGCAGTTGCAGGCCCGAAGCGGCCGCGATCAGGCCATCTTCTTCGCCAACGCGATGAGCTGCCTGCTCGCCCAGGGGCGCTTCGAGCCGGACGCCGACGAGGGCGACTGCCGCTCCTTCAGCTTCGCCGACAAGCTCCTTGGAGCAGGCGGGCTGCTGCTGGAAGTGACGGAGCGGCGCTGGCTGGAGGCACTGGTCGGAAGCCGCCTGCAGCTCTACCGCGTCGGCCCGGAGAACGGCCGGATCGAGCTGGAAGAAGTGACCAGCCGCCAGCAGATCCGGGTCGAACCGCACCCGGCCATGGAGCCCCTGGAAGCCGGCGACCTTGTCGGCACGCGCGTCGTGACCCTGGAAGACGAGACGACGGGACGCCTGTGCGGCGTCTTCGGCTTCCCGGCCGGCGCCGCCGAACGGGGACTCGTCGAGTTGGTGGAAACCGCGGCGACGCACCCCCGCAGCCGCCGCGGCGAAATCCTCGGCATCGCCGAAGTGGTCGCCACCGCCTGGCTGCGCTCCTTCCTGCCCGATGGGTCGACGCGGGGGCCTCTGGCCGTCGTGGAAGGCGGCGCCGATGCGCCCAGCCGGCGCAGGGTCCTGCACTGGCCGGTCTCCGGCGACTGAGCGAGACGCCCTCCAAGAGCGCCGGCCGCGGCCGCACACGAGTCTGGGGCCTCGCTTCGATTGCCTTCTGCGGACTCACGGTCGCCGCCACGGCCGCCGCCCAGGACGGCGCTGGGCTGACGGCCACCGGTCCGGTGGCGATTCGCAGCTACCAACTCCTGGTGCCCCACGAGATCGCGGGCAGCGGCATCGACCCTGAGGTCGAGGTCCGGGTCGAGATCGACGCCGCGGGATCGGTCGCACGGGTCGAGGTTCTCGCCATCGAACCCTCCTCCGAGTTCGACGAACTCCTCCGATTCCACGTGGAGCGCAACGTAGGGCGCTGGCGTTACGGCCCCGCCCGGGATGAGCAAGGCAACGCCATCGCCTCCACTCTCTCGTGGCGAATGAAGTTCCAGAGTCCCGAGGAGCGTCGAAACGCACCGGCCCGAGGGCGTTTCGATCCGCAACTCGATGTCCTGGTGTCGGCGGGCGCGCTCCCGACACCGATGCGACAGCCAAATCTCCTGGACCAGGCCGCTGTCCTGAACCGCACCATAGAGATCGCCGAAATGTACATCGACCGGGAGCACCGCAGGCGCCTGCAGACGAACCGCTTCATACTGATCAGCGACGCCAAGGAGGCATCCACGGTCGAGGTCCTGTCAGGCAACATGGAGGCCGTCTTCCAGATCCTCCACGACCTGTTCGACCCGCACATCGAGCCGCTGCCGGCCCGCTTCAAGACCGTCGTCTACCTGTTCAGCGGGAAGGACAACCTGCGCCGACTCCAGGAGGAGCTGGGGGGCCGGCTTCCCGGCGGCGGCTTCTACCACTCGCCGGGGTTGCTGGCCTTTCACCAGGAGGTTCAGCACTTCGACCAACTGCTGCACACGATGCTTCACGAGGCGTTCCACGCCTTCAGCGACACCTACCTGACGGGGCCCGGAACCGACCTGCCCCGGTGGGCCGAGGAGGGCATGGCGGAGTACTTCGGCAACTCGAAGATCGAGCGGGGCCAGCTCGTTCCCGGGGAGATGGACCTCGGCCGATACACGATCGCCCACGGCCGCAGCGGTCCCGTGCGGCTCCAGAGCCTGACAACGTGGAACCTCGACGAAGCCCGATCCACGCTACGGAACGGAGAAGCGCCAAGCATCGCTGAACTCATGGAAGCGACTGCAGACACGTTCTACGGCGAGCGCGCCCGCCACTACTACGGCTTCTCCTGGCTGTTGACCCACTTCCTGCAGCACGGCACGAAGGCGTGGGAGACCGATCAGGCGTTCGCCAAGATGCTGCTCTACCTGGCCGAGGGCTACACCGGCAGAGACGCGCTGGAGGCCGTGTTCCAGACCACCCCCGAAGAGATCCAACTCGAGTTCGAAGGCTACGTTCGAGGCCTCTAGTCGAAGAGGGCGGAACGGGGGCCACAAGGTCCGCGCAACGGCCGTGGAACCCGGTTGCTGCCGCGCAGTCTCCCAGGGGCGCTATCGCTCGCCGAGCGCGTCGTACGCCGCCTGGTGGCGCGCCGCGTCCTCTTCCCGACCCAGGATTCGGTAGCTGACCCACAGTTGGTAGTGAGCCAGGCGCCGCTCCGGATCGAGTGCGACGGTCCGCAGCAACCGCGGAATCGCCTCTTCCCAACGTCCGAGTTCGACGAGCGCGAGCGCGCTGAAGAAGAAGTTGTCCGCCCGCTGATCGTTCAACTCTCCCGCCCGGTCGAGCGCCTGGAAGGCCTCCTCCCAGAGCTCGGCCCGATAGGCCGCGAAGCCCATGTTGTACCAGACCGCTTCGAGGTGGCCCAGCTCCTGGGACGCGCGCTTCAGTAGCTCGATCGCCCGGCCGAAGTTGCTGGCGCTCAACTGGTTCGCGCCCTCGTTCAGCAACAACTGGGGATCCGTCACGTGCTGCCACCTGTCCGCCGCGACCCGCATGTGCGCGGCCCGCTCCTCGGCCGTACCGTAGAGGTGGACCAGCGCTCCCTTCGCCTCTACGCTGGCCCAACCCTGGGGCGGGGCGTGCTCGTCCGCGAGCCGGAACAGCACTTCCGCCTCCTCGTAACGCCCGGAATCCCGGAGGTTCCACGCCGCCGCCAACACGTCGACCGCGTAGTCGTTGAGCGCCAGAACATCGTTCGGATCAAGTTCTTCCCCGAGGAGCTCAAGCTGCCGGTTCGCCTCGTCCACCCGACCGGCCCGGGCCAGGGCCCGCGCGTAGCGCGAGCGGATGGACGCGCCGCCATCCTCGGCCATCTCGCCCAAGAGATCGGCGGCCGCGTCCCAGCGCTGCTGGAGGTTCAGAAGCCGCAGCAGCGCCCAGGCGATCTCGTCGTTTCCGGGTTCCAGGCTCCGCAGTTCGACCAGCGCCTCCGTCGCGTCAGCCGGCCGCCCAAGGCGCTGGTCGAGCAGCGCCTTCAGGCGCAGGAACCGGGCGCGGCCAGCGCTCTCCACCGCGAGCCGCCGCTCGACCAGGCCGAACGCCGCCCGGAGCACCGACTCGTCGGCCTCCTCGCCCCGGGCGATGAACTCCAGAACTCCGGGCGGCGGCGCGGAGGACGGATCGTCGAAGGCGGAAATCAGTTCCCGTCGATACTCCTGGGTCTCGTCCTGCGGGAGCGGACTTCGCCGGTGGATACGCAGCAGGCCGATCAGCGCCGCCGTCGGCTCGTTGCACTCTTCCCGAGCCCTGTGGAGCCACGCGACCTCATCGGTTGGCCGCGAGGTCAGCTCGGCAATTCGCGCTCGGCGCATCAGACGCAGGCACTCGATGTCCGGGAGTTCACCGTCGGCTTCCGCCGACGGTTGGGCGGAGGCCGCCTGCGGCCCGGCGAAGAGGCAGAGCGTACCCAGCAGGCAGCCGGCGAGGACACCCGCCGTCACCGCCAGGCCGGCCGGGGGAGGCTCAGGCTTCATTCCCGTCGCCGCTTCCTCAGGCGGACTCCACCGCGGTCGCCATCCGCTCGAGGATCTCCTCGAGAATCGCGCGGGAAGTGGCGAAGTTGAGCCGCGCGCACTGTTCGAAGCCAAGCGTCGAGTCCGGCGGCCCGAACTCCGCCCCGTCGTTGAGCGCCACCTTCGCCCGCTTGAGAAAGAACCGCGACGCCGGCATCGGCAGGTCGAGCCCGCGGCAGTCGAGCCAGTACAGGTAGGTCGCCTCCTGCGGACCGTGGACGATCCCCGGCAAACGACGATTCAGGAAGTCCGTCATGAAGGCGCGGTTGGCGTCCAGGTAGGACACCGTCTCCGCAAGCCACGGCCCGCCATCGCGCCACGCCACCCGCGCCGATTCGACGCCCAGGATGCCGGGATGCGCCAGGACGAAGTGCGGCAGTTCGTCGAACCGCTTCTTCAACTTCTCGCTGCCGAACACCAGCAGCGCGAGTTCCAGCCCGGCGAGATTGAACGACTTGGTCGCCGACATGAGCGTGACCGTTCGCTCCTTGACCTCCGGCCCCAGGGTCTCGAACACGGTGTGTTGGTGGCCCGGGAACACGAGTTCGTTGTGGATCTCGTCGGCGAGCACGATCAGTTCGTGCTCGATCGCCAGTTCCGCCACGGCCTCCAGTTCGCTCCGGGTCCACGAGCGGCCGCTCGGGTTGTGCGGATTGCAGAGCATGAACACCCGCGTGTCCCTGTCGATCACGGACCGCAACTGGTCGAGGTCCATCTCGAACCGCCCACCTCCCGAGCCGGAATCAGCACCGCGGCGCAGCGGCGATTCGACCAGCCGCCGGCCGGTGCCGGCCACGGCCCCGAGGAACGGCGGGTAGATCGGCGTCTGGACCACGATCCCATCGCCCTTCTCGCTGCCCAGCATGAGCGAGAGGTCGAGGCCCTGGAGCGCGTTGACCAGAAAGCGGATCCGCTCCGGCTCCACCGTCCAGCCGAGCTGCTCCTCCATCCGCCGGCCGAAGATCTGCGGCAGATCGCCGACGTCCGGCGGCTCACAGTAGCCGAGGTCGGACCGCTCGACCAGGCTCCGCACCACGCGTTGAATCGGCCCGGCGATGGGAAAGTCCATGTCCGCCACCCAGGCCGGCAAGACGTCGGCGCCGCCCGCGGTGTAGCGGCTCCACTTGAAGCCGGTGCGGGCCGCAAGATCCTCGACGCGTAGCGCGTCAAACTGCTCCTTGATCGACACGCGCGCAAGCTATCAAGCGTGACTGGCGAAACGCGGCCTCCGCCCCTGGGAACGCGGGCGTCTCGCCCGCATCCGGCGACTGCTAGGGTGCGCCGCCATGGCTCTCAAACTCGGACTTCAGCTCGGCTACTGGGGCGCGGGACCCCGCCCCGACTTCGTCGACATGGCAATCGAAGCCGAAGCGCTCGGCTACGACTGCGTCTTCACCGCCGAGGCCTGGGGATCGGACGTGTTCACGCCCCTGACCTGGATCGGCGCCCACACCTCGAAGATCCGCCTCGGCACCGGCATCGCCCAGATCTCGGCGCGCACGCCGGCCGCCACCGCGATGCACGCGATGACCCTGGACCACCTCTCCCGGGGCCGCGTCATCCTCGGCCTCGGCGTCTCCGGCCCCCAGGTGGTCGAAGGCTGGTATGGGCAACCGTTCGCCAAACCCCTCTCGCGCACCCGCGCCTACATCGAGATCATCCAGAAGATCCTCGCCCGCGAGGAGCCCGTGACCCAGCACAGTGAGCACTACCCCCTCCCCTACACCGGCGAAGGCTCCTGGGGCCTCGGCAAGCCGCTCCGTTCGATCGTCCATCCGCTCCGCTCCGACCTGCCCATCTTCCTGGGCGCCGAGGGCCCGAAGAACGTCGCCCTGGCGGCCGAACTCTGCAGCGGCTGGCTACCCCTCTACTACTCCCCCTACCGCCCCGAGGTCTACGCCGAGTCCCTGGCCGGCCGCAAGGACGGCTTCGAAGTCCCCTACGGCGCCCGCCTCCGGGTCCACGACGACGTCGCCGAGGCCCTGCTGCCGATCAAGCAGTCCCTCGCCCTCTACGTCGGCGGCATGGGCGCCAAGAAGCGCAACTTCCACCGCGAACTCATGGCCCGCATGGGCTGGGAAGCCGAGTCCCTCCAGATCCAGGAACTCTTCATGACCGGCAAGCGCGAGGAAGCCGTCGCCGCCGTCCCCGACGACTTCGCCGACGAGATCTCCCTGGTCGGCTCACCCGAACGGATCAAGGACCGCCTGCAGGCCTTCGAAGACAGCGACGTGACCACGCTAATGGTCGGCGCCGCCAGCAAGGACGACCTGCGGCAGGCAGCGGAGATCGTACTGGGCTAGGTCGTCAGCCATACCGACCGGTCCGTCGGCGGGACTCAAGAGGCAGTAGATTGCCAGAGTTGATAAGTTCCTGCCATGAGATTCGAGGAACTGGTGGCCGCGGTTGCCGACGAGCCAGTCTTCGAGAGCGGACTTCTGCTGGCCGGCCCCGGCGACCCCGGCAACGTCAGGCGGCAACTGTCGCGCTGGGTCCGCGGCGGCAGAGTGCATCAGATGCGGCGCGGACTGTATGCCCTCGCACCGCCTTGGCAACGCTGCGTCCCGCACCCGTTCCTGCTCGCCAACCGTCTGGCGCCGGGCTCCTACGTCAGCGGGCTGGCGGCGTTGGCCTTCGCCCATGCGATCCCCGAGTACGTACCGGAGGTCACCAGCGTGACGCCTGGACGACCGCACACGCGGCAGTTGCCGTCGGGCCGGTTCTCGTTCCGCCACCTGAAGGCGGATCGGGTGTTCGGCTACCGGCTGCTCGATCTGGGCGGCGATCAACGGGCGTTCGTGGCGACCCCGGAGAAGGCGCTGCTCGACTCCGTCTACCTGCAGCCCGGCGGTGACGACGATGAGTACCTGCGGGAACTTCGACTCGACTTCAGCGCCCTGGATCTGGACGCCCTCGACCGGACGGCGGCGCGGTACGCAGCGCCGAAAGTGACTCGAGCGGCCGCTCGCATCCGCGAGCTCGCCGCCGGGACGCTCCCATACGACCTGCTGTGAAGGACCACCTCAAGGCGCTGATCCGTGGGCACGACCCGTTGCGGGCGCGCAACGTGGTCAGGGAGTATCTGCAGGCGCGCGCTCTCCGGGCCATGCAGGGCGCCGGCGCCATGACCGCGTTGGCGTTTCAAGGCGGCACCTGCCTGCGCTTCCTGTTCTCGCTGCCCCGCTATTCCGAAGACCTGGACTTCGCGCTCGAAGGCGACCGCACGGCCTACGCCCTGCCGAAGTACCTGAAGGCCATCCGCGCCGACCTCGCCGCCGAGAACTACCGGGTGGAGTTGCGGATCCGCGAACACCGCTCAGTGCACGGCGCGTTCACGCGCTTCCCCGGTCTGCTCCACGAGTTGGGGCTGTCTCCGCACCGCTCGGAAGCGCTGGCGATCAGGATCGAAGTCGACACGAATCCCCCGCAAGGGGCAAGCCACCAGATCAGCCTGGTGCGCCGACACGTGACGCTCAGGCTCTTCCATCACGACCGCGCCTCTCTGTTGGCCGGCAAGCTCCATGCCGTTCTTCAGCGCGGCTACGCAAAGGGCCGGGATCTGTACGACCTGATCTGGTACCTGAGCGATCCTGACTGGCCTGTGCCCAACCTGTCGCTGCTCAACGCCGCACTGCGCCAGACCGATTGGAAAGGGGGCGAGTTGACGCCCCGTTCGTGGACCGCGCCGGTCGCGGAGCGACTTGAGGCGCTGAACTGGGAGCGGGCACTGGGGGACGTGCGGCCGTTCCTGGAAGCACAGGACGACATCGACCTGATCACCCGCGACAATGCGTTGCGCGTCCTCGCCCGGTCGCGTTCTGCCGGGTAGCGCTCCGGCCGCCGCCGCCAGCAAGGACGAGCTACGGCAGGCCGCCGACATCGTGCTGGGCCAAGCCCGGGAACGCGGGCATCCTGCCCGCATCCGGAGCAGAGCGCCGAGCTTGGTCAGCGGCGGCGCGGCAGCTTGGCCCGTTTACTGGCCGCTGGCTTCTTCAAGCTCGGCAAACGCCTCGTCCGCGCTGGCGAACCGCGCGCTGCGCTTCTTCACCATCTCGTCCACCTCGGCCATGGCGTGGCGGGTCTGCGCGTTCGGCACCTTGAGTTCGAGCGGGAAGGCCTGATCGACGGCGATGCGGTGAAACAGTAGCCGCACGGCTTCCGAGGCCGTCAGTCCCATCGCCGTGAGCGCCGCCGTCGCCTTCTGCTTCATCTCGGTGTCCATCCGGACGTGCAGCATTGAACTCTCCGTCGTCATCCGTGCCTCCCGTATCTCATTTGCGACATACGCTGTCATGCTGGCGTGACCCGGTCAACCCGAGCCGGACAGGACCAGAAATTCCTCCTGCGCCTCAGCAGGGAACCTTCGGGTCCCCTTCCCAGTCGCCTTCGAACTCTTACCGCGCCGCCTGGCAGCGCGCGAACTCGGCGCCGACGTCCGGGAGCTCTGCTTCCAGCAGCGGCAACGAGTCGATGTCCGGGCCGGCGCCGTGCCGGCCGGCGGCGAGCCGGGTGCTCAGGTTCGTGAAGGTCTCCAGCAGCGTCTTCGCGGTGCGCGGCGTGACGACGCCCGCGCCGAGGCCGAAGGGGGGCTGCGGGTCGCTGACGCTCTTCTGGACGACCGTGATCGTTCCTTCAGCGTCGCCTGGGGCCAGGAGCCAGCGTGTCCGCAGGCAGAGGACCCGCTTGCCCTTGAACTCGGGCGTCAGGTCGTCGGCGCCGGCCATGTCGCCGATGACGCCGCCGTCGGGGGTCCGCCACCATGACGCGCGGTCCATGGTGATCCGCCGGCTGATGCCCCTGCCGGAGACGCGCTGGCGGAGGGTCTGGAAGCGGCCGATCAAGGGCGTCGCGCGTTCCTCTTCGCACATGGACTGCCATTCGGGGCAGGCATCGGCGTCGGTGAGTAGCGCGATCACGGCCGACATGGAACCTCGGACGGTCATCTCTGCTCGCACCAGGGGGTAGTCGGCGTTCTCGATCGGGCAGGACTCGACGGTGACCGGGCCTTCGGCCTCTCGGGGCTCGCATTCGGCGGCGGCAGTGCCGGGCAGGGCGGCAAGCACTGCAAGAGCCAGGAGCAATGTGCAACGTCCCATGTCAACCTCCAATCGCCGACTCCGGCAACGCAAAGGCGATCAACTCATCCGGCACCCGGCGGTTGCGGGCGCCGCCGGCGGCGATGACGATGTACTGCCGGCCTTCGTGCATGTAGGTCATAGGCGGGCCGTGCAGCCAGACGTCGGTTTCCACTTCGGCCAGCAGCTCCCCGGTCGCCTTGTCGTAGGCGCGCAGGAAGCTGCGGTTGCTGGTGCGAG
The DNA here is from genome assembly GCA_965205295.1 of Candidatus Multivorans sp. Taxonomy (GTDB): domain Bacteria; phylum Acidobacteriota; class Thermoanaerobaculia; order Multivoradales; family Multivoraceae; genus Multivorans. The sequence continues at coordinate 4,494,958 of OZ242167.1, read as the reverse complement.
GATCGTCTTCGTCGGGCAAGGCAAAGAAGCCGATCAACAGCGTCCGGGTGACGAGCAGACCGCCATCCGCCGGCATCCCGAAGTAGACGGTGCCCATGTCGTCCAGGTTCAGATGCGCGATCGCCGGATGGTTCTTCGGGCCGGGGCCCACGGGGATTCGCCAGCGGTGCTCACCGCGGTTCAGGTCGATCGCGGTAATCGTCCGGTAGGGCGGCTTCGTCAGGGGCAGGCCCCGCGGCCCACTCGTGTCGACGTAGCCGATCACGTAGCGCCAGTCCGGACGGCGGGCCGCGTCCGGCTCGATCAGCGACATGCCGGTGGGGCGGTTCTGCGACTCGACGAAGAGCGTGCCCGTCATCGGGTCGACGGACGCTCCGGGGTGGTTTGCTCCGCCGGCAGCGCCCGGCACCACGAGCACACCCTCCTTGCCACCCTCGCCCTGGACGATCAGGGGCGGGAACATCGGCGCCAGCACCAGCTTCTCGGCGATCTCCAGCGCCTCCTCGCGCAGCTCGGGCGTCCAGTCGATCAGGTCGTCCTTGCCAACTCCCTGACGTTCGAACGCGGGCGGCCTGGTCGGGAACGGCTGGGTCTCTGACAGCTTCTCGCCAGCCACCGTCGACTTGCCGTTCACCGGCCGTTCCTCGATCGGCCAGACCGGCTCGCCCGTCGCGCGGTCGAAGACGTAGGTGAAGCCGGTCTTCGAGACCTGGGCAACGGCCTTGATCAGCTTGCCGTCGACGACGATGTCGAGCAGGTTCGGGGCCGAGGCGATGTCGTAGTCCCAGATGCCGTGGCGAACGGTCTGGAAGTGCCAGACGCGTTCGCCCGTGTCCGCGTCGACGCAGACCAGGCTCTCCGCGAACAGGTTGTCGCCCGGCCGGTCGGCGCCGTAGTAGTCGTTCGACGGCGTGCTGGTCGGCAGGTAGACGTAACCCAGCTCGTGGTCCGCGCTCATCGACGTCCACACGTTCGCGTTGCCGGCGGTGCGCCAGGATTCGTTCTCCCAGGTCTCGACCCCGGCCTCGTCATCCCGCGGGATGGTGTTGAAGCGCCACTTGAACTCGCCGGTGTGGACGTCGTAGGCGCGGACGTGCCCCGGCGGCGCGTCGCTCTTGATCGAGTAATCGAAGATCTTCGAACCGACGATCACGCTGTTGCCGACCACGATCGGCGGCGCGCCGTGGGTGATGTGTCGAATCGAGTACTCGCCGGGGCCGAGGTCGCGGGCCAGGTCGACCACGCCGTCCTCGCCGAAGGCGCGGTCGGCCTCGCCGGTGGCGGCGTCGACCGAGACGAGCTGGCGGCCGATCGTGGCGACGAACAGCCGCTCCTTCTCGCCGTCGGTCCAGTACTCGATGCCGCGGGCGCCGACCGGCCGCATCGTGGTGCCGCCGCGCTCCCAGGTTCTCGGGTTGTAGACCCACTTCTGCTCGCCGGTCGCCGGGTCGAGCAGCGCCACCTGGCCAAGGCTGGTCGGTGCGAACAGTCGGCCGCCGATCATCAGGGGCACGGAACGGTAGAAACCCGTGTCGTACCCGGGCAGAACGTCAAGCGGCACCTCGTGGTCCGCCGTGCGCCATCGCCAGGCGATTTCGAGCCGTCCGAAGTTCGTGCCGTCGATCTGAGTCAGCGGCGAGTAGCGGCTCGACGTGTGGTCGCCGCCGTGGTGTTGCCACTCCCCGTAGGCGGACTTGCCGTGCTCCCGTGTCTCCGCCCCGACCGGCGGGGCGGCGAACCCGATCGACCAGGCGATGCCCAGTCCCACGATGCGCAGCAGGTTCATCGGATGCGCTAACCTAGCGCACAACGAACCTGACAGAAAGGCAATCCGCTATGCCCAAGCAAGAGATGACCCGCCGCAACGTGCTGGGCGCCGCCGCCACCGGCGCGGGCCTGATGATCGTCCCCCGCCACGTCCTCGGCCGTGGAAAGCCCGCGCCCAGCGACAAGCTGAACATCGGCGTGATCGGCGCCGGCGGGAAGGGTCGGAGCGACATCGAAGGCGTTTCGGGTGAGAACATCCTCGCGCTCTGCGACATCGACTGGCAACGCGCCGAGCAGTCGATGACCGCCCATCCCGACGCGGCGAGGTACCACGACTACCGCGAGCTGCTCGACGCCCACACCGACGAACTCGATGCCGTGATGGTCTCGACCGCCGATCACACTCACGCCGTGATCACCGCGGCGGCGCTCGAACGCGGCCTCCACGTCTTCACCCAGAAGCCGCTGACGCGGACGATCTGGGAGGCGCGAATGATCGGCGAGGCCGCCCGCAAGGCGGGGACGGCAACCCAGATGGGCAACCAGGGCCACGCGGGCGAAGGCACGCGCCTGATCCGCGAGTGGATCGAGGCCGGCGTGATCGGCGAAGTGAACCACGTCGAGTACTGGACCAACCGGCCGATCTGGCCGCAGGCGATCAAGCGTCCCAAGGACGTTCACGAGGCGCCGGAACATGTCGCCTGGGATCTGTGGCTCGGCCCCGCCCAGGATCGTCCCTACCACCCCGACTACTACCACCCCTTCAACTGGCGCGGCTGGTGGGACTTCGGCACCGGCGCGATCGGCGACATCGCCTGCCACGCGATGGACGCAGCGTTCTGGATCTTCGACCTGCGCGACCCGTCGTCCATCTACGCCGAGTCCACGCCGCTGTTCAAGGAGACGGCGCCCGCCTCGACCCGGATCACGTTCGAGTACCCGGCACGTGGCAACCGCCCGAAGATGACCGTGGTCTGGCGCGACGGCAACCTGACCCCGGCCATGCCCAAGGTGTTCGAGGGCAAATGGCCGCCGGGCAACAGCGGTCAACTGTTCGTCGGCGCCGAGGGCGTGATCACCGCCGACATCTACGCCGGCAAGCCGACGATCTACCCGTCGACGCTGCACGAGAAGATCGCCAAGAACCCGGTGCCGCAGACCTACGAGCGCACCGAGGGTCACTACCAGCAGTGGATCGACGCGATCAAGGCGGGCACGACGAACCCGGACGGGTCCAACTTCGCCGACCATGCGGGCCCGATGACCGAGACGGCTCTGCTCGGCAACCTGGCGGTGCGCACGCAGCAGGAGATCGTCTGGAGCCCGAAGAAGCTCAAGGTGACCAACGGCGTCGACGTGCCGTCCGAGTTCATCAAGCCCAGCTACCGCGACGGCTGGGCGCTCTAGCAGCGCCGGCCGCCCTGGACCGGAGAGTGAATCGAGGTTCGGGGGCGAAGACGAGAAAGCCAGCGCCCCGCCCGGGGCTGGCGGCGGGTCTGGCCCTCGCGGGGCTGCTCGCCGCCTCGATCGTCCCGGCTGCCACCGTCAAGGACACCCGGTCCCGGCAGGCAAGGTCGAAGGCGCGAAGATCTCCAGCGGCGGCTAGAGCCCTGCTGCGGACCGCCTGCCCTCCCCCAGGCTCAGTGCGTCAGCCGGCCTGCTGAACCGCGGCCACCGCGGCGTCGCGGTCCGGCACGATGTTCACGATCAGGCTGAAGCCGCTGACCTCGAACAACTCCTTCACCTCGTCGTTCAGACCGCAGATGGCGAAGCGTCCGTTCTTTGCCTGCAGCGCCCTGGCGACAACCAACACCACGCGAAGACCGGCGCTGCTCATGTAGCGGGTGCGGTTCAGGTCCAGGACGACATCCGAGACGCCCTCCGCGATGGAGGCCATCATGGCCTGCTCAAGGTCCGGCGCGCTCGCGGCGTCGACGCGCCCCTCGGGCGCCCAGACCGCAGCGCTGCCGGCCTCCGCACCCTCGATCTTCGAATACCCGATTCTCGTAGTCTCGATCACACCAAGTACTCTCCAAGTCTCAATAGAAAGGGTGATGGGCCGTCGCCGTCGCGGCGGCAAGGTCCTGTACGGACTTCTGGATTGCCCGGCTCATTGCCTGACCGATCAGATCGAAGCCGCGGACCAACTCGATCCGCGCCGCCGCGTGCCGTAGCTCCTGCGGACTGAGAATGACCTGGAAGGCGTTCGAGGCGTCGGCCAGACAGATCAGCCCGATATCTCTCGGCGCCGGAATCCGGTCGCTCAACAGCACGTCCAGGATCCGCAGCTTGACCTCACGCTCCTCGCGGTCGTCGACCATGGGGTAGCGGCGGCTGCCGAACACCCACAGGAAGTTCCGATCCTCGACCCGGAGAATCCCGCGCTCGACCAGGCGTGACAGCGCCGCTTCCTGGATCTCCTTGCTCCGGGCCGAGAGCCTGACCACCCAGGTGCGGGGGTCTGCCTCGTCGTCCGAGTCGGCGATCTCGGCCAGCGGACCGTCGAGGATCTCCTCGCCCACCGCTGTCGTATCGACGACGACCATCTTCTGCAGGTCGCAGTCCAAGCGGCCGCGCAGCACGAGGTCCATCAGGATGGCGCCCGCGATGAGCAGCTCCATCACGTTCGGAGCGACCCGCTTCATCGCGCCGGTGTCATCGTCCAGGAGGAGGAGAAGGATCTCCTCGACGAACGTCAGGTGGGGGCTTTCAGTCACTTTGTCGCGCTGTCCTGCGGTCGGTTCGTCGGCGGGCGATCGCTGCCGCGCATCCTACAAGAATGCCCGCGCCCACTCTCAGATTCCCGCCGGTTCCACCTGCCCGGTCGGTTCCTTGCTGTCGCTGCCCACCGTGACCGTGAGCACGTCGGTGTCGTGGTACTGCTGATGCTCCACCGAGGACGCAAAGTGACGCAGCAGACGCAGCGAGAGTTCGTTCTCGATCGGGGCGGGCGCCTCGGGAGTCATCAGCACCAGCCGATCCTCGATGTTCCTGCCGCCCGGCGCCGCGATGAACTCGAGTTCAGCCGTCTGCCGGTCGACGCGCGCGAGGAGCAGCAACCGGCGGTCGGCGCCGCGGTCACCTTCCTCGTCTCCGCCGATCAGACTGAGCAGGGCCTCCTCGCCCGCCGACCACAGGCGCTCGGCGGCCTCGGTACTCCAACGCGCCCGCGTGGCCTGGGTACGCAGGAAGCCGCCGATCCTGGCGGCGGATGCCGAGTTGACCTCGGTCTCCAGCCGACGACGGCGCGGCCTGGTCGATTCGAAGAACGCGGTCAGGAAGATCGCGGTGAGACCACCCGCCGTCATGCCGTTGCTCAGGATGGACGCCGCCCAACCGCCGAGTTGATCGCTGAAGATCAGGTCGTTCTCGAAGCCGACGCCGATCCAGAAGGACACGCCGATCACCAGCGCCTTGCGGTAGTCCAACCCGCCGTGACCGGCGATCCGCGCGCCGAGAACGAACAGGACGGCGATCAGCACCAGCAGGTACGCGCCGGCGACGGGGCCGGGAATGGCGAGAACCACGGCGAGCGCCTTGGGAAGAAACGCCAGGCCGATGAAGATGATCCCGATCCACATTCCCACCCGGCGCGATGCGACCCCGGTGAGTTCCGTCACCGAGATGCTGCTCGAGTAGGTGGTGTTCGGCACCGTCCCCGCCAGTCCGGAGAGCAGGTTGCCGAGGCCGTCGGCCGCCACGGCGCCCTGGACCGCCCGATAGTCCGGCGCCCGCGGCACACGCCAGGAGACCCGCTGGATGCCGACCGCATCGCCGATCGTCTCGACGGCCCCGATCAGCGTCACGATCACGAAGCCCGGCAACAGCGCCCAGAAGGACGGCCCGAAGCTCAGGTCGAACCCGGGCCAGCCGCCGCCGGGAGCGCCGATCCATGCGGCCTCCGCCACCTGCTCGAACCTGTAGAGCCCAAGCGGCGCCGCGACGATCGAGCCGGCGACGACACCCGCAACCGGCGCCCATAGACGCCATATGCCGGTGGCCCGCAAGCCGAACCCGACCATGACCACGATGGCCACCGCAAACGAGATCGGCCCGGCTGCCCGTGGTGCATCCTCGGGGACCTGGGTCAGTTGGTCGAACACGATCGGCATGACGCTGACCGAGATCAGCATGATCACCGTGCCGGTGACGGTCGTCGTGAACAGCCGCCGCAGCAGCAGCAGGCGGGCCGAGAGCAGGAACTGGAACAGCGAGGAGACGATCACCAGCTTGGCGAGAAGGACCGGACCGCCCGCGCTCAGGGCCGCGATGCTGACCGCGATGAAGGCGCCGGAGGTCCCCATGAGCAGGATGTAGCCCGCGCCGATGCGCCCCAGCCGCCGCGCCTGCAGGATCGTCGTGATGCCGCTGACGAAGATCGCCCCGAACACGGCCCACGCCAGGTACTCGTCGCTGCCGCCGGCGGCGCGGACGATGATTGCCGGCGTGAGCACGATCCCGGCGACGCACAGGGTCGCGTACTGGAGGCCCATCGTCGCCGCGAGCAACGTCGGCGGCTTTTCGTCCGCCTGGTAGCGAACGCTGGCGGAAGGCCCAGTTGCGGCCGTAGCCATCACTCCTGGTACAGGGCGGCGTCGGGCCGCCAGGGGGAGCGCTGGCCGGCATACACCGGCGCTCCGTTGCGGAAGTGCGAGGCCTCGCCGAGGGTCTCCACGAAGGGCATCCGGCGTGGGTAGAGCTCCCCTTCCCGGGGTCGCGGCCCGGCCTTGGAGACGTGGCCCCAGAGCGGATGGCCGACCACCTCCTCCGCGATCCAGGCGGCCTCGATCAGCTTGTCGAGCCGGTAGCCCGTCTCGATCCCGAGTTCGTGACAGAAGTCGACGAAGTCCTCGGTCGGAACGTGGCCGGCCGCGCGGCCATTGCCGCAGTACGGGCAGCCTCCCATGCCGCCGATCGAGGTGTCGAACTCGCGCACGCCGAGCTTCAGAGCCTCGTAGTAGCTGGCGATCGACGCGCCGCGCGTGTTGTGCAGATGGCAGTGGAAGTCGGTGATCTCCGGCCAGCGCTCCCGGATGGCGAGGATCGTCTCCCGTACCTCGTGCGGCATGTTCCAGCCCATCGCCTCGATGATCGAGCAGCGGGTGACGGGAAGGCCCTTCTCATGCCAGCGGTCGATCATCAGCGCCAGCAGGTCGAGCCGCTGCTCAAGCGTGAACCGACCTTCGAAGTTCGAACCGAAGGGGTTCCCGATCGCCACCGCGCCCGACTTGGCCCCGCCCGCGCGCGCCCGTTCGATCATCGCCGGGATGCGCTCGATCTGCTGGGCCTGGGTCACGTTGTAGTTGCGGCGGGCAAAGGTGTCGCACAACTCGACGTGGGTGCCGATCCGGCGCTGCCGGACATCGAGCTTCGGATACCAGCGATCCGCGCGCTCGAAGCCGATCTGGTTGAAGATCGCGGCCGTGTAGCGGACGCCCGGCTTGGGCTCGAAGCGCTCGGCGATCTCGTCGATGCAGGCCATCTGGGGCGTCCACTTGGGATGAGCGTACGACCCGATCGAGATCACCTTGGCCCCGGTCTCGCCCAGCGCATCGAGCAGCCGCAGCTTCTCCGACACCGGAATGTCGGCGCTCTCGATCTGCAGCCCCTCCCTCATCGTATCGTCCGAGATGATCACGGACTTCGGCAGTTGGCCCATCGGCAGATACCTCCGCCCGTCCTTGGAGCGGGCGTCTTGTGGAACAGGAAACGGCCTACCCTATCGTCGCCAACCCCTGTTCGGAAGGCGGATTCGCCGTGGCCAGCGCGGCCTGCCACCGTGTTAGCCTTCGTCCGTGCGACGCCGGCTGCTCCCCTACGCCGTCCTCGCCGTGGTCGCACTGGCCGTCTTTCTGCCCGGCATCGCCAGCCGGGACGTATGGAACCCCGACGAGCCGCGCTACGCGGAAGTCGCGCGCGAGATGCTGCTGGCGCCGCTCTCGCTCGAGCACCTCCTGGTGCCGCGGCTGAACGGCGTGACCTATACCCACAAACCGCCTCTCCACTTCTGGAACATCGCCCTCTTCGGCGCCCTGCGCGGCGGCGTCGACGCGGTGGCGGCGCGGCTGCCGTCCCTGCTCGCCGGCGTCGGCGCCGTTCTGGTGGTGTTCATGCTGGCTGGCCGCCTGTTCGACCGCAGAACCGCCTGGCTCGCGGCGCCGATCTTCTGCACGTCGGCCCTGGTCATGTGGAATGCGCGGGTCGGCCAGATCGACATGACGCTTACGTTCCTGGAACTGCTGGCGATCCTGTTCTGGGCCCGGGCCCGTTTCCGAACCGGGGACGACGGCCCGAGCATGAGCCGGGCCAGCCTCCTGTTCTTCGCCTGCGCGGGTCTGGCCACGCTCACCAAGGGCCCGGTTGGACTGATCGTGCCGCTGCTCGCGGTGATCGCCTTCCTGGCGTTCGAGCGCGACCGCGCCGGGATCGGCGAGCTGCGGCTCGGCCGGGGGCTGCTGCTGTGGGCCGGCATCGTCCTGGCCTGGTTCGGTCCCGCGGTGTGGCTGGCCGGCAAGCCCTATTTCGACGCTCTGCTGTTCGACCAGACCCTGTCCCGCTACGCCGGCGCCACCTACCACCCACAACCCTGGCACTACTACTTCAAGACTCTGCCCGGGACCTTCGCCCCCTGGATGCTGCTGGCGCCGGTGACAATCTACGCCGCCTTCCGGCACTCCCGCGAGGAGCCTGAGAGTCGTCAGGCACAGGCGGTCCGGTTTCTCCTGATCTGGGTCGCCAGCACCTTCGTGTTCTTCAGTGTCTCGGGCGGCAAGCGCACCGTGTACCTGCTGGCGCTGGCGGCGCCACTGGCGATGCTCACCGCCCATGGCGTGCTCCTGATCCGGGACCGCTGGCCGCGCTACCGGGCAGCGTTCCTGGTTTCGGCGGCGACGCTGCCCCTCCTGTTTGGCATCCTGGTCGCGGCAGTGCCTTTGGCGGCCCGCGACCTCCCCGAAGGCACGGTCGCCCAAGGCACGATCGCTGAACTCCAATTGGTCGCCGCACTGCCCGCTCTGGCCGGGCTGGCAGGCCTCTGGTTGGCGGTGCGACGCCGCCCCGAACTGCTCGTAGCCTGCCTTGCTGCCGGCCTCGGACTCGCCATGTCGCTCACGGCCGTCCGGCTGTTGCCGCTGGGCGACGCGTTCAAGTCGGCACGCGGCCTCTCGCGCGAACTCGTCCAGTGGGCGGAGGCCGACGAGCCCTACGCGATCTACCCTCGTTCAGATGCCGGGTTCCTGTTCTATTCCGAGCGCTTTGCCGTCGACCTCGGCGGCCCCCTCATCCCCGAGCAGCAACTGCGCCAGTTCGCGGCCCGCACCGATCGCCCGGTGTGGCTGCTCATCCTGCGGGACGAACTGGACGCCCTGGCGCCGCCGCTCGAGCTCGTCGAAGTGAGCCACGACGACGATCCAGTGTACGAATACGTGCTGCTGACCACTCCGGAAGGCGCCGCCCGTGTCGCGGCCTCCTCGAAGGCACCACCATGAACGACGGCGACAGCCTGGGTCTGGCGCCTGACCTCGCCACGGACGCGGCGGTGCCGCGCTTGGTCACCGACAGCGCCGCCGAAGCGCCCGCGACCGCCCCGCCGCGGTCCGAATCGCGGCGCAGCTTCGGCCCCCTGAGCCGCCGGCTGGCGGACCAGGGGCTGTTCCTGTTCCGGCACCGGGGTTCGTTCGTCGTCTTCCTGCTGCCCGCCGCAGTGCTGGCGGTCCTGGAACGCCGGTCGGCAGGGCTACCCGCGGACCCTGGCCTCGGCTGGCTCATCGTCTGCCTTGCGGTCTCCCTGGTCGGTCTGGCCGTGCGGGCGGCCGCCGTCGGATCGGCGCCGCCCGGCGCCTCCACTCGGAGTCTCAGGGCCCCGAGCGCCAGCCTGCTGAACACCTCCGGCATGTACTCGCTCAGCCGTCACCCGATCTACCTGGGCAACCTGTTCGTACTGCTCGGGTTCGCGCTCGCGGTCCGGTCGTGGTGGTTCGTGCTCACCGCCGCCCTGGTCTACTGGTTGCTCTACGAGCGGGTGATCGCCGCCGAAGAACGCTTCCTCGGCGAGCGATTCGGTGTCACTCATCGTCGCTGGGCCGAGCGCACGCCGACGTTCTGGCCCCGTCCCCGCCTGTGGCGACCTCCCCAGACGCGCTTCAGTTGGCGCACCGTTGTGTTGCGGGAGTACAACTCGCCGCTGCTGATCGCCGCGATCTTCCTGTTCCTGCGCTGGGTCGACCAGGTAATCGTCCGCGATCTGGGCGCCGGCGCCTGGTTGAGGCAGGATCTCGCCCTCGCCGCCTCCGTGATTGCGTTCGCGGTCGCGGTCCCCGTCATGCGGCAAGTGCGCAAGCGGGGACGCTCGGGGCACTGAGATCCAGGCAACCCGATCAAGTCCGAGGAAACCATGGCGGTCGAGAGCCGTTGACACCAATAGCTGGAACGCAAATGACCGCCCGCCTCAGGATCGCCGTCGCTTTCGCCGCGTCGCTGCTGGCTTTCGCCGGCAGCGATCCGCTGGCCGCCGAAACCGGTCCAGATGCCGCGCCACCGCAACCTCTCGATACCCGCTTCGTGCGCTGGCTGGAGCGCGTCAGGCCGTTGATCAGCGAAGAGGAACGGGAGTTCTTCGTCAACCTGCCCGAGAACTACCGGCGCGAGGCGTTCATCCAGGCCTTCTGGAAGGCCCGCGATCCGGATCCCAGGACGCCGCTGAACGAACTCCGGGTGCTCTGGGAGGACCGCGTGGACGCCGCGCTCAGTCAGTGGGACACGCTCGACGACGCCCGCGCCCTCTTCTACCTGCTCAACGGCCCGCCGGGTCGGTTCACCCTGCCCGACGGGCGCACCGCCTCGTACTGCCTGTCGCGCGGCAGCGAACTGGAGATCTGGTTCTACGGCGGCAGCGACCGGACGCCGCGCCACTTCCTGGTCATCTTCCTGACGGTCAATCGGAACCGCCCCTACAAGTTCTGGCATCAGAGCGCCGCGCGCCGGCCGGCATCGCGTCGCGGCCTGCCGACGACGAACATCGCCGTGCTTTGCGCCGACGAATGGCTGGATTGGGCGGCCCGCACCCTCCAGAACGACCTCGCCGGCGCCTCCGTCCTCGAACACGTCTCCACGCCGCCCGAGCCGCCCGAGGAGTGGCTCGCCACCTTCGCCTCCTTCACGACCGACGTCCCGGCCAGCGCACCCCGCTTCGATGTCGAGACGCGGTGGGACTTCCCGGGCCGCAACCAGACCCGCACCGTGGCCCATGGCCTGGTCCTGGTACCGGTGGCGTCCGCCGGCCGCAAGAGCTTCCAGGACCGCGAGTACCACAGCTTCCACATGACCGGCGAGGTGATCCGGGACGATCGCCTGTTCGAGACTTTCCGCTACCGGTTCGAACTACCGGCCGGCGATGTCGACGCGGACGCCATCCCGCTCGTCTTCACTCGCTATCTGCGCCCCGGCGACGTCCAGGTCCGGCTCAAGATCGAGGATGTCTTCGGCCAACGGTTCGCCATCGTCGACGAGACGGTCCCGGTGCCGAACCTGGAGGAGGGGAAGTCGCTGCGCAAGAGCATCCTCGAGACCTTCCCGGCCCTGGCCGAGGCGAACGCGGCCGCCGCCCGCGGCGAGCGCCTGCTCCGCCTGGTGCCCCCGCGCGACGAGCGGGTGCGGGTGGGCATGGTCCGCTTCTCGACTCACGCGATCGGCGACTTCGACGCGGTGGCTTTCTCGCTCGACGGCCGCGAGATCCTGCGCAAGCGCCGGCCGCCGTTCGATGTCGAACTGAACCTGGGATCCCATCCGACCGAGCACCGCGTCCGCGTCGAAGGCCTGAAGGAGGGCCAGGTCGTCGCCTCGGACGAGATGTCCGTCAACCGCGGCGGCCAGCGCTTCCGCGCCCGATTCATCGAACCACGCTCCGGGGAGCAGTTCCTCGAGAGCACGCGGGCCGTGCTCGAGATCGCCACGCCCGACGGCGAGGAGGTCGACCGCCTGGAGCTGTTCCTCGGTGAGGAACGGATCGCCACGCTCTACCAGCCGCCCTGGGTGCAACCTGTGGTGCTCGATGGACCCAACCTGGCATACCTGCGCGCTGCCGCCTTCCTTGCCGACGGCAGCAGCACGGAGGACGTCGTCTTCATCAACAGCCCGAATCCGATCGAACGGATCGACGTCCAGTACATCGAACTGTTCGCCAGTGTGGTCGACGTTGCGGGACGGCCGATCCCCGGCCTGGAACAGGACCGTTTCCGGATCACCGAGGACGGCGCCGCACAAACCGTCCGTCGCTTCGAGTGGGTCGACGACACCCCGTTCCACGCCGGCCTCCTGATCGACACGTCGGCTTCGATGGAGGACTCGATCGTGCAGGTCCAGACGGCGGCGCAGCGGTTCGTGGACAAGGCCCTCCAGCCCCAGGATCGGGTGGCGGTCCTCACCTTCGCCAACCGGCCCCAGGTCGAGAGCCGGTTCACCAAGGACCTGGGAGCGCTCGAGCGGGCCCTGGCGGGCCTCAAAGCCGTCGGCACGACGGCCCTCTACGACAGCCTCGTCTACTCGCTGAGCTACTTCGACGGCATCAGCGGACAGAAGGCGCTCCTGCTCCTGTCCGACGGCAAGGACGAGAACAGCACCTTCTCGTTCGAGAGCGCACTCGAAACCGCGCAGCGATCGGGCGTGACGATCTACGCCATCGGCCTCAAGCACGCGGCCAGGGACCGCAACACCCGGCGCGTCCTGGAGCGCATCGCCGAAGAGACCGGCGGCCAGGCGTTCCTGATCGAAGACGTCGACGAACTCGACGGAATCTACGACCAGATCGAACGCGAACTCCGGAACCGCTACCTGCTCACCTACCAGTCGACGAGCACGAAGCCCGACAGCGACTTCCGGGTGATCCGGGTCGAGGTGGACAGGCGCGGCGCCGAGGTGCGGACGATGTCGGGCTACTACCCGTAGGAGCGGCCAGGGTCTGCAAGTCGGAACGGCTGTCTTCTCGGGTCTTGCCCATGTCTCGCGCTCATTCACTATCAGCCGAAAACAGGGGCAATTTCTTCGATGAACCGGTCGAGGACTTCCTTCTGGCGCTCCTTGCCGCCCAGGTTGAAGGCCGGCACGATGAACTCGTGCACCCCGGCCTCGCGGTAGGCGCCCACGGCGTCGACGATCTCGGAGACGCCACCGATGTTCGCCGGCATCGCAGAACCGCGCTCCCGCACCTTCGCCAGGAACGCCTCGTCGTCGCTCAGGAACAGCAGCGCCACCGCGGAGCGCTCGATCTGCGCCGGATCGCGCCCCACGTTCTCGCAGTGGGCGTCCAGGACGGCCATCTTGTGCTTGAGGATGTCTACCGTGCCCCAGACGTTCCACTCGTCGGCGTGCTGGGCGGTGATCCGCAGGGTCACCTTCTCGCCGCCGCCGCCGATCATCAGCGGCAGCGGGTCCTGCACCGGCTTCGGCTCCAGCGGCGCTCCGACCAACTGGTAGGCGTCGCCCGCGAACCCTGCGCTCTTCTGAGCGTAGAGCGCCTTGATCACACGGCAAGCCTCGTCCAGTCGCCGCAGCCGCTCACCGAGGGTGTAGAACGGGATGCCGTAGGCGAGGTGCTCGTTCTCCTGCCATCCGGCGCCCAGACCCAACACAACCCGGCCGCCGGAGATGTGGTCGATGGTCGCCGCCATCTTCGCCAGCACCGCCGGATGCCGATAGGTGTTGCCCGTGACCAGGGGACCGAGACGCACGCGCGGCACGGCCGCCGCGAGCGCCGCGATCGTGGTCCAGCTCTCCGCCCACGGCGCCGAAGTGTCGTCGCCGTTCGGCATGAAGTGATCGGCGTACCAGATGCCGTCCCAGCCAGTCGCTTCGACGTGCCGGGACATCTCCAGCAAGTCGGGCCAGGGCATCGTGGGGGCGGGCCAGTAGCTGAATCGCATCGCGGAGACTCCGTGCCGTCGCGTAGAACGCCGCCCTCAACCGCGAGGCGGCCGGGACGGTACAAGTTGGAGAAGCGCGGAGGTTACCCCGGTCCCTGCTACGCAAGCGCCTATCGAGCTACCCGTTTGAGGAGTTCGACGATCTTGGCCGTGTTCTCCTGGTTGTCGTCCTTCGTCATCTTCGCCGCGCCGCCACCGGCCAGCTTGAACCCGAGCCCCGTTCCGGAACCGTAGCCGTGGTACAGGGCCAGCACCCGGCCGCTCGCCTGGTCGACGAACTCGCACTCAAGAAGCGACGTGGACTTGCCGGCTCCTCCGCCCGCGGCATAACGCAGCAGGCGGCTACCCGGCTCTACCTCCAGAACACAGTCGACCCGCAGGTAGTTCTCCCCGTCCGCCGCGTTGGGCTCAGAGAGCACATCCGAGTAGAGCCCGGACTCGTTCAGCCGCTCGAAGAGCTGTTCACGCAACTGGGCATCCAGCTCGCGCTCCTGCAGCGGCGCCTCGTTCCCGGCTCTCTTCCACGCGATGTCGGTCGAGGTCGTACCGATCACGGCTCGGTCGTGTCCATTGAGGGCCTCCTGGTCGAAGACCTTCAACCACCGCCCCTTGAACTTCCCTGGGTTCTTGCCGACCGTCTCCTCGGCGCCGACCGCAGCGGCGCCGGCGCTCACCAGTAGCACTGTCAACCAACAGGTCATCCTTGTCACTTGGTCTCTCCTTGTTTCAAGTCCGGCGTCGCTTCACATCCTAAGGTAGCGGCAGTGTGCTCGGAATCAGGCCGGCGGCGAGGAGCCGTTCGGTTCCTTCCAACACGGGAAACGCGATGAAGAACCACGCGCCGTCTCGCAGCGAGCGGTAGACGAATGCCGGTTGCACGGTGGCGTCGCCGACATCGCACCACTTCCGAAAATTGGGAATCCAGCGCGGAACCGTCGCCATGTACCCCTGGTAGTCCTCGGAAAAACGCGCGAGCAGAAAGGTCTCTTCCCGTCGCACGATAACGCTGTAGTAGACGGCAAATGCAATACCGAATACGAATGGCCAAGTCAGTGTACCGGTCAGCAGGCCAATACCCACGACGCCCAGGAAGCTGAAGCAATAGAGCGGATTGCGGACGACCGAAAACGGACCCGATCTGACAAGGTCCAGCCTCTTGCGGCCGCCGATGTACGCCGTACACCAGGTCCGACCCAGGACGCAGACGATGGTCGCGGCATAGCCCAGCCATTGGAGAATCTCGTGTGCAACGCTTTCATGACCCCACATGGATGGTGTCGTGACCACCAGGGGCAGTACCACAAGCGCCGCGAAGCGGGTCACCCGGATCCTGCCGCGCGCAGAAGGCGGCACCGCCGAAGCCGCCGCGCCGACACTCTCCGGTCGATCGTGGGCCGCGCCGGCCGCCTCGGCCAAATCCGCTTCGGTTCTCGCCCGCGCAGGCTGGCTCAAACGCCCGGATGGGGAGTTTTCGACATCATCGGGCGTCATTCAAGGCCTCTAGCGACAGTTGCAACCTGTCCGCAGATATCCTCAACCGGGATTTGTCCATCTGCCCGTGGCAATGCGCGAGCATGGCCAGGAAGCCATAAAATCCACGATAACACGCACATGACGTGTCCTTTTGCATGGATTCGGCGTCGCATCCCCCGGCTTTGAACATCACGGGCCGAACCTGCGCCCCTCCGCCGCCGCCACGTACGCGCCGTATAGCAACCGCACGACCTCCAGGCCCAGTTCGCCGTCGGACTCGGTGGGCTCGCCGCTGAGCAGCGCGGCGGCGAAGGCCTGGCACATACCGAGCTGGCCGGAGGTCCAGTCCTCGTCCGGCATCGGCGTCGACCAACCGGCGCCCGAGTCGATCTTCTCCATGATGTACGCGTCGCCGAAGACGCCGCCGTCCGGCGCGTAGGCGCGGAGCATGTCGTTGGGGCTCAGGTTCACACGTAGGCGGCAGTTGCTGGCGAACAGGTCGAGGCTGCTCTCCATGCCGCCGAGGACGTGATCGCCGCCCCAGGCGACGCCCCGTGAGCCGTCGTCGAAGCCGATGGTGGCGCAACCCCAGTTCTCGACCTCGCCCCATTCCCCCGCGATCCGCAGTTCGGCTTTGGACACACCCGCCACCGCGCTGAGATCGGCGGTCTCGGCAGTGACCCAGGCCGGCCGCACCGGCTTGCCGCGCCGGCGCAGGCCCTCGACGCGCTTCAGGTGCAGCATGGCGCCGACCGGATGGGCGGCAAGCCGGAGCAGGGCGCCGCCGCCGGTGTGCCGCCAGACCCGCGAGTAGGGCGAGTGCGAACCGCTGTGGCACTCGCCGCCGCGCATCTCGAGGAGCACGCCGTCGGCCTGTTCCAGCAACGCCTGAGCTCGGCGGAAGGCCGGCGCGTAGATCCAGTTCTCGCCGTAGAGGAGCTGGACGCCCGCCTGCCTTGCCGCCTCGACCATCGCGCCCGCGTCCCGCTCCGCAACTCGCAGCATCTCGCCTCGATCCCTGCCGGCGACCTCCTCGTTGGTCGCCGACTCCGGCAGGTCCTGGCCGGTGTAGGCGGTCAGGGGTTTGGTGCAGATGACGTGCTTTCCCGCCGCGGCGGCCGCTTCGGTCATCTCCCGGTGCAGGCTGTTCGGCACGCACAGGTCGACGACGTCGATCGAGGAGCTCGCCAGCATCGCGTCGAGATCGCCGAACACGGCCGGCACGTCGAAGCGTTGCGCGTAGGCCTCGGCCCGTTCGCGGCGCCGGGCGACGACGCCGGCGATACCGGCGGAACGCACCTGCCGCCAGCAACGGGCCCTGGTCTCGGCCAGGAATCCGGCGCCGACGATACCGATGCGCAACTGTGGGGAGTCCACCATCGAGTCGGGGCAAGCTTAGCGTCGGCGTTTCTACCTACCGCTACGATTGGCGGCCGACATGCAGAGAATCATCATCGCCGCTGCCGCCGCCGTCTGCGCCGGCCTCCTGGCCGCGCCGTCGGGCGCCCAACAGGGTGCGCCGGCCGGCGAGTGGCCGAGCTACGGCGCCGACGTGGGATCGACGAAGTACTCGCCGCTCGACCAGATCGACGCCGCCAACTTCGGCCAGTTGCAGAACGTCTGGCGCTGGCGCTCGGTCGACGGATTCCTCGGCAAGACGGAGGCCGGCGGCGAGTGGTACGCCAACCGCGATCTGATCTTCGACCAGTTGCTCGACGAGGATCCGCTGCTCTGGCGCGCCGGCCGCGCCCCCTTCATCCGCAACCTGAAGGCGACGCCTCTGATGCAGGACGGGCTGCTGCTGCTGAACACGCCGATCGGGATCGGCGCCGCCGTTCACCCGGAGACCGGCGAGACGGTCTGGGCGTACAACCCGAAGAGCTACGAGAAGGGCACCACCACGATGACCGTGGTCTGGAACCAGCGCGGCGTCGCCTACTGGACCAACGGCGAGGCGGGCGGCGAGGCCGACAGCCGCGTCTACTGGGGCACGGGGGACGGCTACCTGATCTCGGTCGACGCCCGCACCGGGCGGCCGATCGAGGAGTTCGGGGACAGTGGCCGGGTCGACCTGATGGAAGGTCTGCCGCGCGCCAACCGCGGCGAGCGGGACTACCTGAACGCCCTGCTCTACTCCATGCAGTCGCCTCCGGTCGTGGTGCGCGACGTCGTCGTCACCGGCGCTTCGATCGCCGACCGACGGGTCACCAAGGAGTCGATCCCGGGCTGGGTGCGCGGCTGGGACGCGCGTACCGGCGAGTTGCGCTGGGTCTTTCGTACCGTGCCGCAGGAGGGCGACGAGGGGGTCGAGACCTGGGGCGACGAGTCCTGGCGCTACTCCGGCAACGCGAACGTGTGGACGATGCTCTCCGGCGACAACGAGCACGGCATCGTCTACCTGCCCATCGGCACCGCGACGAACGACTTCTACGGCGGCCACCGGCCGGGCGACAACCTGTACTCGGAGAGCCTGGTCGCGGTCGATGTCGAGACCGGCGACAAGCTCTGGCACTTCCAGGCCGTCCGTCACGGCCTCTGGGACTACGACTTCCCGGCCGCGCCGACCCTGATCGACCTGCCGGGCAGAGACGGCGGCGATCCCCGGCAGATCGTCGCCCAGGTCAGCAAGCAGGGCTTCCTCTACGTCTTCGACCGCGTCACCGGCGAACCAGTGTGGCCGATCGACGAGCGTCCGGTGCCGCCGGCCACGATGCCCGGCGACACCGCTTCACCCACCCAGCCCTTCCCGACCAGGCCGGCGCCGTTCGAGTACCAGGGGGTGACCGAGGACGACCTGGCCGACTTCACGCCCGAGATCAGGCAGATGGCCCTCGACGCGATCGCCAACTTCGAGATCGGGCCGCTCTACACGCCGCCGTCCCTCGCGGTACGAGGAGGCAAGCAGGGGACGATCTTCCGGCCCTCCGCCGGCGGCGGCGCGAACTGGTACGGCGCCGCGGTCGACCCGGAGACCGGCTGGCTCTACGTGCCGTCGAGGAACGCGTTCAGCATGGTCACGTTCTACACGCCGGACCCGCTGGAGGGCGGCACGCTCCGCTACACCCACGGCGGCCGGGGCCGGCGGCCCGAGATGCCGGAGGGTCTGCCGCTGTTCAAGCCGCCGTATACGCGGTTGACCGCGATCGATCTGAACACCGGCGAACATGTGTGGATGAAGCCGCTCGGCAACAACGACCGGCTGCGCCGGCACCCGCGCCTGCAGCACCTCGACCTGCCGCCCCTCGGCGGCGACACCTACACGGGGCCGCTCTTGACCAGGACCCTGCTGATCCACGGCCAGCACGCCGACGACGACGACGGCGGCAACCGCCTGGTGGCGCGGGACAAGGGCACCGGCGACGTGATCGCCGAGGTGCCGCTGCCCGCGCGCGGTCTGGGCACGCCGATGACCTATGTGTACGAGGGCCGGCAGTACATCGCGCTGACCGTGGCCGGGCGCGCGGAAACGGACTACGTGCCGGAGTTGCTGGCGTTCGCGCTGCCTTGACGATCTAGCAGCCAAGCCAGCGGTTACGCTTGGATCGCGGAAACAGGACCCACCGTTCCACGTATGCACTTAGATGAGATCCATCATGCGCAAGACCTTGACCTGTCATCCATGCGCCCGATGACGGGCACATGGACTGGTTCACGAGCGGCCCAGATCGCGCCGCTCGGCTTGGGGATCTTGGCGGCCTTGCTGGCCGGTTGCGGCGACAATCCGCCCGAGACCACCGTTGTCGCCGGTCCGGGCGCCGTGTCCGTCAAGGGCGAGGTCTGGGCCGACAACTGGTTCGCCTTCTATCTGGGCGAACGCCTCATTATCGAGGATTCGACGCCGATCACGACGGAGCGGTCGTTCAATGCCGAAGCGTTCGTCTTCAACGCCGAGTACCCGTTGCAACTGAACTTTGTCGCCAAGGACTTCAAGGCCGACGATACGGGTCTGGAGTACATCGGCCGCCGCAACCAGCAGATGGGCGATGGCGGACTCATCGCACAGTTCACGGATACCGCCACGGGAGCGACGATCGCAGTCACGAATGCTGCCTGGCGATGCCTGGTGATCCATGAGGCGCCGCTCGACCGTGCTTGCGAAGACGACACCGAACCGGCGCCCGGCGTCGGCCCATGCCAGTTCGCAGCGACGGCAGAGCCTGACGGCTGGCGCATGCCAGGATTCGACGACGCCGAATGGCCGTCAGCGGTGGAGCACAGCGCAGCCGCGGTGAGACCGAAGGATGGCTACGAGGACATTCAGTGGCGGGACGGAGCGCGCCTGATCTGGTCAGCCGACCTCGAAACGCACAATACGCTGCTGTGTCGCCTAACTGTCGAGCAGCCCTGAAGGCGTCAGTCCGATCCGAGCTGGCATCGGCGTCGCTTCGGCCTGGCGGCGGGCCAGCGAGATGCGGGCCCGGCGGGCGACGAACCACACGCAGACCAGGAGCAGAGCGATCGCATTGATCCGCAACGGCAGGATCATCGTCGTGTGGACGGTCTCGGGCGATGACTGCATCTGGTGGATGCTGCGCCACCAGTTGACCGAGTAGTAGACCAGGGGCGCGTTGACCGAGGCGACGATGCTCGCCGCCGCCGTCCACGGCGCCCGCCGGTGCTCTTCGGCGAAGCGCCGCAGGGCCATCACACCGAGGAAGGTGAGCCACATCACGAAGGTGAAGGTCAGCCGCGGATCCCAGACCCAGTAGACGCCCCAGGTCGGCTTGGCCCAGACGATGCCCGAGAGCAGGCCCGCCGTCTCGAGCACGACGCCGACCTCGATCACCCCGGCCAGCATGCCGTCGACCCACGCCTTGCGCGTCCACAGCGAGGCGGCGCCCACGAAGCCGGCGCCGAAGAAGCAGACCAGCGCGTTCCACTGCAACGGCACGTGGACGTAGAGGATGCGGTAGACATCGCCCATGTTGCGCTCTCTGGGCGCCACGAACAGGCCGATGTAGACGCCCGCGATCAACACGGCGAGCCCCACCAGGCCGAACCAGTGCTCCCAGGCCCAGCCGCGTCTCGCGTTTGCCGTCGTCATCGGCGGGGACGTTAGCACCGCCGACTCCTGACCCTCTTGATACCGTCGGCGACCTTCTCACGACCGGAGGAACTCGCGCGATGGCGGACTCAGCAGACATCCTCGGCAGGCTCGGCGTATGGGCCGGGCTCGACGGCCTCTCGGCGCCGCAGGCGGCCGAGTTCGCCAACGCAGTCGAAGCGCAGGGATATGGAGCGCTGTGGATTCCGGAGGCAATCGGCCGCGACCCGTTCACGCTGATCGGCTATCTCGCCGGCCGCACCGAACGGCTGACGCTCGCGACCGGTATCGCGAACATCTACGCCCGCGACGCGATGACCACGCGGGCTGTGCACAAGACCCTGTCCGAGATGCTGCCGGGGCGTTTCGTTCTCGGGCTCGGCGTGTCCCATCCGCACCTCGTCACCCACCTGCGCGGCCACGAGTACAAGCCGCCGGTGCCGAAGATGCGCGAGTACCTCGAAGCGGTCGGCAAGGCGTTCTACCGCGGACCCGAGCCCGAGCAGGAAGCGCCGATCGTGATCGCCGCTTTGAGACCCCTGATGCTGAAGCTGGCCGCAACGGCTGCCTCTGGCGCACACCCCTACCTGGTCACGCCGGAGCACACGCGCCGAGCGCGCGAGATCCTCGGCGACGGACCGCTCCTTTGCCCCGAGCAGAAGGTGATCCTGACCACGGACGCCGATGCCGCGCGCCAGATCGGCCGCACCAACCTGTACGTCTACCTGCGGGCGCCGAACTACCGGAACAGTCTGCTCGAACTCGGCTTCAACGAGGACGACTGGAAGGACTTCCAGGCCAGCGACCGCCTGGTCGACGCTCTCGTCGCCTGGGGCGCCGAGGATCAGATCCGCGAGCGGATCCAAGCCCACTGGGATGCCGGCGCCGACCACGTCTGCATCCAGCCGTTCCGGCCCGACGGCAAGCCGGGGACGGACCTCGAGGCGCTGGCCGCCCTGGCGCCCGGCTGTTGACCGCCACACCATTCAAGGAGAAACCACAGTCATGAACCGACAACTCACCCGCCACATCGCGATCGCCTCCCTTCTCGCCGTGGCCGCCCTTGCCTGCACCGCGGGCGAAGAGGCCCCCGAACCGGTCGATCTCCAGGCGCCCCTCGCCGATCTGCAGGCAGGCTGGAACACGATCACCCCCGGCGGAGACACGACCTGCTCCGACGGCTCGCCCTTCCGGTTCTTCGTCCGCGCCGGCGATCCGACCCAGCTCGTCTTCTACCTGCAGGGCGGCGGCGGTTGCTGGAACGCGCAGACCTGCGACCCGGAGGGGCAGCCCAGCTACACGATGACCGCGCTCGAGGAGATGCGGTCCGCCAGCGGCACCGAGCCCGAAGAGCGCGCGTTCCACGGCATCGCCGCGTTCAACCACCCCGAGAACCCCTTCGCCGACCACAGCTTCGTCTTCGTGCCCTACTGCACCGGCGACGTCCACATCGGCGACCGCGACGCGGTCTACGAAGTGGCGGCGATGGAAGAGGCGCCGGCGCGCGAGGTCACCGTCCATCACCGCGGCTACACCAACGGCAGGGCCGCTCTCGACTGGACCTACGAGCACTTCCTGGGCCCCGAGACGGTCTTCATCACCGGCTCGAGCGCCGGTTCGATTCCCTCGCCCGTGTACGCGCGCCACTTCGCGGAGCGCTACACCGACGCACGGATCACGGCGCTGGGCGACGGCGCCGGGGGCTACCGGCAGATCGGCGACAGCCGGCCGCATGAGGCCTGGGGAACGCTCGAGGCGCTCTCCCACTTCGGGAACATGAACGACATCACCAACGAGGACTTCTCCTTCGAGGCGCTGTACGTCCAGGCCGCCAAGGCCCACCCGGAGGTCATGTTCGCGCGCTACGACACGGCCGAGGACGAAGTCCAACTGCAATTCCTGATGCTCGCCGGCGCGAATCCGGAGGACGGCCTGCAGCCGCTGCTCGACTCGAACGAGGCGGACATCGACGCCGCCCTCGAAGACCAGGACAACTACCGGAGCTACATCGCCCCGGGCGAGCTGCACACGATCATGCTGCGGCCCCAGTTCTACAGCTTCGAGTCCGACGGCGTCACCGTGCGCGACTGGGTGGCGTCGCTTGCAGCCGGCGAGCCGGTCGGCGATGTCCACTGCGGTGACTGCACCGGTTCGCCAATGCCGGAGGCAGAGGGCGGCGAAGCGACCGGCGGCCCTTAGCCGGGCGCATCCGCCGCGGCCGGCCGCGCGAAGACGGTCTCGGACCGCCGTAGCGCGACCTGTCCCGGCGGGGCGCCCCGGGGCTTGCTGACGTCGCGGCCGCGGGCGAGGTGGACGGCCACCCGCCCGCCAGCCCGGGACTTGGAGTAGCGCGCGGCCAGCGCCGCCGCGAAGTCCCGCGTCGCCCGCGGCAGCCGGTCGAGACCGTCGTCGTTGAGCACCACCACATGCGACCCGGCGCCGGACGCCGCGTGCAGCCAGAAGTCGGCGGGACGGGCAAGCCGCAGGCTCAGATCGTCGTTGTCGGCGGCGGTCTTCCCCACCAGGACGATGAAGCCGTCCGGCGACTCGAATCGCCGCGCCACCGTCCGGCCGCGGAAGAGGCCCTGGGCGGGCAGGGTCTCCCGCCCCTCCTCGCGCCGGGTCGCCTCTCCCCGGGCCAGCCGGGAACTCACTCCGGGAACAGGCCCCGGTCGAGGCCGGGGATGATCTTCAGCGCGTTGCGGAAGTAGATCTTCTCGAGCACCTCGTCCGACAGGTCGAGCCCGTACATCTTCCAGTGCGCGTGGCGCTTGCGGTAGTAGTCGAAGTACTCGTCCGCGGTCTCGAGCACCCGGAAGTAAACGTGGTACTCGCTCGGCGCGTAGGCGTCCTTGCCCATCAGGACCCGGTCCTGGTACCTGGTCAGGAATGCCGCCGCGGTGTGCGGCTGCCGGCCCAGTTCCGCCACCACGGCGCCGATCTCGCTGTACATGTTCGGTATCTCGTCCAGCAGCTCGCCGAGCCGGCCCAGGTCGTTTCCCAGCCAGCCCAGGTGGGCGTTGATGAAGATCGTGCCGGGATGACGGCGGAACAGGTTGTGCTGTTCGGTCATCGTCTGCTCGAACGAGGCGAAGCGGCTCGCGTCGTCGCGGCGGCGGTTCGGAAACTGCTTCAGCTCCAGCCAGCGCTCGTTGCGCTCGTCCCAGGGCTCCCAGAACGGCGACGGCTCACCGACATGAATCAGGACCGGGATGCCCAGTTCGCCCGCCTTGGCCCACACCGGATCGATCCGCGGATCGTCGGCCGGCACCCGCTGGCCGGTGCTGTCGGTCAGGAACATGCCGAGGTTCTTGTAGATCTTGAGCCCCTGGGCGCCCGCCTTGACGTCAGCCTCGAGTTGGGCCGCGGCCTCCTCCCCCCATCCGGGCTGATCGAGACCGGACAAGTTGACATTCGCGAAGACGACGAACCGGCCCGGGTAGCGGCCCTTGGTGGCGGCGATGTTCGCCTTCAGTCCCTCGCCGCTGCCGCCGCTCAGGTTGACGAACACGGCCATGTTCATCTCGTCCATCTCGCGGACCATCTGGTCGATCCGCGCCGGATCGCTGCCGCGCAAGTGCGCGTGGGCGTCGACGAAGGGGAACTTCGCCCGCGTGACCGGGCCGCCCGCGACCTTCAGCGTCGAGCGCGGCTCGTAGGCCTCGACGGTCACGTCCTGCGTGCCTCCCTGGCCAAGGACCGGGAACGCCAGCGCCGCCATCAGGCTCGCAAGCAGCAGCGGTCTCAGGCCTCCCTCGTGGATCGTCGCCGTGCAGCGAAACGGTACCCGCATTTTCTCTTCCTCTAAGTCCAGGTTGACTCGTCCAAGGCAAGACCGGTGCGGAGTCTACGGCAGGTTCGGCGCGCCGCGCGCGTATACTCCGCGCGATGTCCATCGTGCGCGCCGCCGAGGTCGTCGTGTTGTTGTTCACGGTGTACGTCGCCTGCGGGCTGGCCTTCGCTCCGTTCTTCGTCTGGCGCGGCGCCGGCCTGATCGATCCCGCCGCGAAGGCAACCGGCCTCGGCTTCCGGCTGATCATCGTGCCCGGGGTTGTCGCGCTATGGCCGGTGCTGCTGCGGAGGTGGCTCACCGGCCGGCAACCTCCGGCGGAGCGCAACGCTCACCGCGCCGCAGCGGCGCGAAGAACGAAGCGAGCTTCCGGGTGATCCGCGGCCTGCGGCGACGCCACCGTCTCGTCTGGGCGGTGCTGGGCCCGATCCTGGCGGGTCTGCTGGCCGCGGCGTTTCTTTCCCGACCGGCGCCGCCCGTGCAGGAGAGCATGCCCGACGCGCCCGAGTACGAGGCCGGCACCGATCAGGCTCCCGGACCGGACGAGACCGCACCGCCGCGGGACGAACAGCAATGAGCGCCGGATACCAGGCGGTTCTCTGGAATCGCAACAAGAGGCTCTACGACCTCTCGATCGCGGTCGGCGTGGTCGTCTTCCTGGGCCTGTTCGTCGGCATCGGTGCGGCGACCAGAACCCAAACGACGATCGAGACCCTGTTGATCCGCGGTTTCGGCGCGGGCGCCCTGTTGCTGCTTCACGTGGTGCTCGCCATCGGTCCGCTGTGCCGGCTCGACCGGCGCTTCCTCCCCCTGCTCTACAACCGCCGCCACCTCGGCGTCTGCATGTTCCTGCTCGCGGCCGCCCACGGCGGGTTCGCTGTCGTCCAGTTCCACGGTCTCGGGGTCCTGAATCCCCTGGTCAGCGTGCTGGCGAGCAACGGCAACTACGACAGCCTGACCCAGTTCCCCTTCCAGGCGCTCGGCCTCGCGGCGCTCGTCATCCTGTTCCTGATGGCGGCGACCTCGCACGACTTCTGGCTCGCGAACCTGACCGCGCCGGTTTGGAAGTCGCTCCACATGCTGGTCTACGTCGCCTACGGACTGGTCCTTGTCCACGTCGCGCTGGGCAGCCTCCAGGCCGCCGAACGGCCGACCCTGCTCGCGGGCCTGCTGGGCGTGGGGTTCGTCGGCATCGCCTCGCTGCACCTCGTCGCCGGGTGGCGGCAACGCGCCCCGGCGCCGGCCGCCGGAGCGGAGGACGCCGCGGTCGATGTCTGCGCGGTTTCGGACATCCCCCTCGACCGGGCCCGCATCTTCGTCCTCAGCGGCGAGCGGGTCGCCGTCTTCCGCTACCGGACCGATGACGGCGAGCGGATCGCTGCCGTATCGAACGTCTGCCAGCACCAGAACGGACCGCTCGGCGAGGGCCGGGTCACCTCTGGCTGCATCACCTGCCCCTGGCACGGCTACCAGTACCGTCCCGAGGACGGCTGCTCGCCGCCGCCGTTCACCGAGACGATCCCGACTTTCGACGTCCGTGTCGAGGGCGACCGGATTCTGGTCGACCCGAGGCCGAACCCGCCGGGCACCCACGCGGAGCCGGCTCGGATTGATCCCGTGGCAAACCCAACCGCTCCGGTAGAAGCGCCATGACCGGCGACCGCCGCGACGAGTGCCATCCGTGCGCCCGATTGACGGGCGCACGGAATGGTTCGCGTGTGGCGCGAGACGCGCCACCCGGGTTCTACGTCGGCTACCTCGACGAGACGCCACCCGGGATCTCCCGGTTCGTGCGCCGCGTCGTGGTCGGGCTCCTGCTGCTCGCTGCGGCGCTTGGCGCCGGTCTGGCGCTGCTGCTGGAGCGTTTCGACGAAGGGGTGTTCGAGTACGGCACGGTGCGGGACTACGGCGGCGAGCTGCTCATCGATCCCCATCCCCGGCTGCTCACGGCGGACGGCCCGGCTGCGGGCTACCTGCTGGTTGGCGTGGGCAAGCACGGATTCGATGCCAACGAGGAGCCGAGCCCGCCCTGGCAGCCAGCGCTTTCCAGGAGGCTCCAGCTTTCGGGCACCCTGATCTGGAACCCGGAAGCGGCGATGCTCGAAGTGCACTCCCTCGAACTTCCCGAAGGACGGACCAACGAAGAACCTCCGACTGAACCGGACTCTCCCGCCGACCCGGGAGCCGCAGGTACGCCTCCCGACGCCGAAAACGACGAGTCGCCGGCTGCAGCGACTCCAGCGGACGCACAAGTCCGCCGTGTCCACATGCGCGTAGACACCCTCGTCGGCGAAATCGTCGACACGAAGTGCTACCTCGGCGCCATGAAGCCGGGCCGCGGCAAGCCCCATCGGGACTGCGCCTCTCTCTGCATCCGCGGCGGCATTCCGGCGGCCCTACTGGTCCGAACGGAGAACGGCGAGCGGGTACTGGTCGACCTGGTGGACTTCGCCGGACGGCCACTGGGGCGCGAGCTTCTTGAATGGGTCGGCCAGCCGGTCGCGGTGAGTGGTCGGCTGCGTCGCAAGGACGACCGCCTCTTCCTGGCTCTTCTCACCACCGAGTGGATTCGCGCGGCAACCGGAACCGACTCATGACCGGGTCGGCGAGTCTCCCGTCCCGACCTGTCGAGCCGCCGGGCATTCTTCCCAGCCCCGAACTCCTGCCCGCCGGCGAGATCGAGATCGGCAGCTACCGGCTGCGTTTCGCGCGCAGCGCCTCTGACATCGACCGGCTGCTCAAGCTGCGCTTCGAGGTCTTCAACCTGGAACTGGGCGAGGGCTTCGAGGAGTCCTTCGCCACCGGCCGCGACGCCGACCGCTTCGACGCGAGCTGCCACCACATGCTGGTCGAGCACGAGGGGGGCGACCTCATTGGCACCTACCGGATGCAGACGGCAGCCATGGCTGCCCGCGGCCACGGCTTCTACTCGGCCGGTGAATACGAACTGGACGCCGTGCCGAGAACCGTTCTCGATCAGTCGGTCGAGATCGGCCGCGCCTGCATTCACCGCAAGCACCGCAAGCGGACTGTGCTGTTCCTCCTCTGGAAAGGCCTGGCCCGCTACCTGATTCACAACCGCTGCAGGTACCTGTTCGGCTGCTGCTCCCTGACCAGCCAGGACCAGGCGGCCGGCATCCGGCTCTACGAGCAACTGCAGGCGGCGGGCAAGGTCCACACCGAAATCGACGTGCCGCCCATCGCCCCCACACGCTGCGAGGCGCCGGCCGACCGCGTTGCCGCAACTCCCGACGTCAAAGTGCCGCCCCTCTTCGCCACCTACCTGCGCTACGGCGCCCTGGTCTGCAGCCGGCCCGCGATCGACCGCGAGTTCAAGACCATCGACTACCTCGTCCTGATGGACACGGCCTCTCTCAGCCGCAGGACCCGGTTGATCTTCGGGCTGGACGCGGCGCTACCGGCACCCAAAGGGCCGCCGGCGCCGCCCTGAGCATGGCGCCTGGAAGCCGAAGTCCTCTCCGGCGCTGGCGGTTGATCTGGCGGGGTCCGACCCTGCTGCTGGCGGCACTGGCCGCCTGGTTCCCGCTGCTCGTCCTGCGCCCCCTGCTGGCCCGGCGTGCTCCCGGGTCCTGGCGCGGCGTCCTGCGCGCCGTCCTGCAGTGCTGGGGGCGCGCGAGTCTTGCCATCCTCGGCTGCCGGGTGACGGTGTGCGGCGAGCCGCCGCGCCAGCCTTTTCTGCTGATCTCGAACCACATCTCCTACGTCGACATTCTTCTGCTCTCAGCCTTCACCCCGGGCCGCTTCGTCGCCAAGGCGGAGATCGGAGACTGGCCGGTGATCGGCGCCATGTGCCGCACGGCCGACATCATCTTCGTCGACCGCGGCCGGCGGCGCGACGTCACGAAGGCTGGCGAGCAGATTGCCGAGGCGCTGGCGGCCGGCGATCCGGTGATCCTGTTCCCGGAGGGCACCTCGACCCCCGGCAACGAAGTCGCCCCGCTGAAGCCCTCCCTGCTCGCGCCCGCGGCCGCGCAGGAACTTCCCGTTCACTGGGCCGTTGTTCGCTACGAGACGCCGCCCGACGAGACGCCGGCGTTTCTCAGTGTCGCCTGGTGGGGTGACATGGCGCTCACACCCCACGCCCCCGATCTGCTGAAGCTCCGCCGCATCGACGCTCGAATCGAGTTCGGCGAAGGAACGGTCAGGAGCGCTGACCGGAAAGTCCTCGCCCGTCGACTGCGTGAGCACATGGCAGGTAGCTTCCGGCCGATGGTCTCAAGCGAGGAACTGGCAGCCATCGGCGACGTGCACGGTTACGTCGGGATCCCCGAAAGCCGCGGCTGACGCAACGCGGATGCGGCGGCCATCGCGCAGCGGACCGCCGGTAGGCGGCAGGGTCGGTCGGTGACCAGGGACGATCAGCGGCCGACCCGACGGAGGACCTGGCTGAAGGTCCTGGTCGGTGTTTACGCCGCCGCGCTGCTGGCCTCGACCGCGGTGCGGCTGACGGACGACACACCGCCGCTGCCGTCGGGCCGCGAGACGATCGAGATTCCGTTGCCCGGAGAAGGCGAGCAGCCGGTGCGGTTGGCATGGCGGGAATGGGGCGAACCAGCCGCAGCCGAAGAAGCGGACGCTTCCCTCCCGTTGGTGCTGCTCCACGGCTCGCCTGGCAGCGCAAACGACTTCCGGCGTCTGGCGCCCCGGCTCGCCGAACGGCGCCGCGTCCTCGCCCCCGACCTTCCCGGCTTCGGCGCCTCCGAACACCGTGTGGACGACTACTCGATCCGCGCCCATGCCGAGGCGAGCCTCGTCCTGCTGGATGAGTTGGGCGTCGAGCGCTTCCATGTCCTCGGCTTCAGCATGGGCGGCGGCCCCGCGCTACACATGGCGGCAACTGCCCCAGACCGGGTCGCTTCCGTCGTCCTGGTGTCGTCGATCGGCGTCCAGGAACTCGAACTGCTCGGCGGCTACACCGTGAACCACGGCCTGCACGGACTACAACTCGGCCTGTTCTGGGCGATCCGCAACCTGGTCCCCCACTTCGGCGCCTTCGACAGTCCAACCGCCCGTTCGTACGCGCGCAACTTCTACGACACGGACCAGCGGCCGCTGCGCGGCATCCTCAGTGCGCTGGAAGCCCCCGTCCTCATCGTCCACGGCGAGCAGGACCCCCTGGTACCGGCCGCCGCGGCCCTCGAGCACCACCGCATCGTGCCCCACAGCGAGCTGTGGATGCGCTCCGACAGCCACTTCTTCCTATTTCGCGGCGGCGAGGAGCTCGCGGTCCGCATCGACGAGTTTCTCAGCAACGTCGACGCGGGCGAAGCGCCGGCGCGCGCCGACGCCCAACCGGAGCGCCTGCGGCAGGCGGCGCTGCCCTTCGACGACATGGACCTGCCGCCCTTCACCGGTCCGGCCCTGCTCATCGTCTTCCTCCTCCTCGTGTTCGCCGCCTACGTGAGCGAGGATCTGACCTGCATCACCGCGGGTCTGCTCATCGCCCAGGGACGACTCGACTTCTCCGTTGCCGTCGCCGCCTGCTACATCGGCATCCTGAGCAGCGACCTGGGACTCGCCTGGCTGGCCCGGATCCTCGGGCGGCCCGCGCTCAAGCTGCCGCCGTTCAAGTGGTGGGTCAGCGAGGCCGCGATCGAGGAGGCCTCCGCATGGCTGCGCCGGCGGGCCCTGGTGGTCGTCCTGATCAGCCGCTTCCTGCCCGGTTCGCGGCTGCCGACCTGCATGGCCGCCGGCATCCTGCGCACCAGTCTGCTCAAGTTCTGCCTTTACTTTGCCGTCGCCGTGGCGATCTGGACGCCCGCGTTCGTCGGCTTGAACGCCCTGCTGGGCCGCGAGGCGGTCGAACGGTTCGGCGGCCGCCTGCCCGGCGGCCTGCTGGCCGCCGCGCTGGCGCTGGCGCTCCTGATCTTCGGCGTGCGCACGTTCGTTCTGCCGCTCTTCACCTGGCGCGGGCGGCGTCTGTGGCAAGGCCGGCTGCTGCGAATCCGGCACTGGGAGTTCTGGCCGATGTGGGCGTTCTACCCCCTTCTCGTGCTGAACATCCTCTGGCTCGGCCTGCGGCGCGGCCGCCTGACGGCGTTCACGGCCGTCAATCCGGCGATGCCGCTGGGCGGCCTGCTGGGAGAGTCGAAGAGCGACATCCTCGACGGTCTGGCCGGCATCGGGGATGCCCTGCCGGCCTGGCGCCGGTTGCCGCCGGGCAGTCCGGACGGGCGACTCGACGCCTTGCGGCGGTTCCTGAACGACGAAGACCTGAACTACCCCGCCGTCCTCAAGCCCGACACCGGCGAGCGGGGACGCGGCATCGCCGTGGCCCGCTCAGACGAAGATGCAGCGGAGTTCTTCGACGCGACGCCCGGAGCGGCACTCGTCCAGGAATACGTCGCGGGCGAGGAGTACGGTGTCTTCTGGGCCCGGCATCCCGGCCGATCGGACGGACAGGTCTTCTCCATCACTCACAAGTTACGGCCGACTGTGACCGGCGACGGCCGGAGCACCCTGGAGCGGCTGATCCTCATGGACCGGCGCGCCGTTGCCATCGCCCACATCTACGCGCGGGAACACCCCGGAGCGGCGAAGCGGGTACCCGCGGCTGGCGAAGTCGTCGAACTGACCGAAGTCGGCGCGCACTCCCGCGGCACGATCTTCCTGGACGCGAACGATCTCCACACCCCGGAACTCGAACAGGCGATGAACCAGATCAGCACCGCCTACGACGGCTTCGATTTCGGCCGCTTCGACGCGCGGGTCCCAAGCGCCGAGGCCCTCCAACGCGGCGACGGTCTCCGGGTGCTCGAGGTGAACGGCGTGACCTCCGAGGCGACCCACATGTACGACCGCCGCTACGGCTTCTTCGCCGCCCACGGCATCCTGCGCCGTCAGTGGGCGATGGCGTTCGAACTCGCCACCGAACGCATCCGCGCCGGCGCGCGACCGGCGAGTGTGCGCGACATCATCCGCGCCGTCCGGGCCGAACGGCGGGCGCGCCGCCGGTAGCCGCTCCCTACTCGGCCTTCGCCGGCGCCTTCTTCGCCGTCCGCCGCCGTGGTTTCGGCTTCTTCTCCAGCGCCTCGAGGCGCGCCTCGATCGCGCTCAGCCGCTCAACCAGCGCTTCGAAGTCGGCCTTGCCGGGCACGCCGAGCTTCTCCAGCCGGCGCTCCAACTGATCGTCGATCCCGGACCTGGCCCGGGCCTTGGTCTGCTCGAACCGCTCTCCGGCCACGGTGCGCACCTGCTCCACGCGCTCCTCGGCCTTGACCCGTAGTGCGCCGAGAGACACCTTCCCCCGCGCTTCGATCTTCTCGCCACGCTCGACCAGGCGGTCGAAGACCTTGGCCCCCGCATCGGCCGCCTCGCCCGCGACACCGACGCCGGCAAGCGCCACTTTGTGGGCCGTTTCGAAGGCAGAGTCGACCAACGACCGCTCTTTGCCGCCGCTGTCCTCAGGCTTAACCGCTCCTGCTGCTGTCATCTAATTCTCCTCTTGTCTGTTGCGGTTTCCTGCCGCGCTAGCTGCTAGCAACCCTGGGCGTCGGCGAGCCGCCGCTTCACGGTTTCAATGGGGTTGCGGTAGTCCACGGTGCCAAGACCGCGGTTGGTCAGCTTGTAGCCGATCAGCGCCTGCAGCTTCTCCGGCATCTCCACCACGACTTCCCACGGCACGCCGACGAACTGATTCTCCCGCTGCTTGAGCCACGCGAGGTTGAAGTTGAAGTTGATGGTGCGTCGATAGCCTCCGTGCGTCGAGTTCCCGCCGCCCCGGTGCCAGACGGCGCCATCCCAGAGGAACAGGGCCCCCGCCGGCATCTCCACGGTCATCACAGGCACGTCGGGATCGACCGGATCGGCCGAGCGATGGCTGCCCGGAACGATCTCCGTGGCCCCGTTCTCGGCCGTGAACGGATCCAGCGCGATCAGCGTGTTGGCGATCAGCGGAAAGTGCGGGCGCGAAAGCGGATAGTGGCCATCGTCCTGATGCATCCGCTGGCGACGGTCGCCCGGCCCAGGCCGCATGGCGGCGACGCCTGAGACCTGGTAGTCCGGGCCGAGTACCGCCTCCACGAGTCCCAGCAGACGGTCGTCCATCAGCAGTTCGTCGACGGCCCGCGTCTTGGCGAGCAGGTTGTGCGTGTGGATGGTCTGCTGGCCGTAATCGTCCGTCATCCGGCTGCCGATCTCCTCGAAGACGGGGGCGAGGCCTCGCCGCAGCCCCTCCAACATCTCGTCGTCCAGGAAGTCCGGCACCACCGTGTAGCCGTCTTCGCGGACCTGACGTGCTGATCTCTCGATGTCCATGAATTCCCGTGAACAGTGCCTGGTTGACGTTGCGCGGGAGCGTAACAAAGCAGCGAAGGCACGCCGAGCGATCGCCCCAAGGCCGGGTTGGTAACCTGCGCCGACTCCTGGAGGACCCGACAATGAGCTATACGACGAAACTGAGGCCGATGTTCGCCGCCGTCCTGGCGGCGATGCTGGTCGCCGCCGCGTTCACCGGCGCCTACGCCCAAAGCGAGCCCACAACCCAGACCTTCACCGCGAGCGACGGCGTCGCCATCCACTACCAGGTCGAGGGCCGCGGCGACCCGGTGGTGTTGCTGCACGGCATCACCGGCACCGCCGCCTCGAACTGGGGCGCCGCCGGCATCATCGACCGGCTGGCCGAAGAGTTCCAGGTCATCGCCGTCGACCAGCGCGGCCACGGGAAGAGCGACAAGCCGCACGACCCGGCGAGCTACGGCGAGCGCATGGCCCTGGATGTCGTCGATCTGCTCGACCACATGAGGCTGCAGCAGGCGAACGTCGTCGGTTACTCGATGGGCGGCTTCATCACGATGAAGCTCATCGCCCTGGCGCCCGACCGGCTGCTCTCCGCGGTAGTCGGCGGCGCCGGCTGGCCCAGTGCCGAACTCCGAGACGACGATCTGTTCGAAGCCCTGGCCTCGTCCCTCGAGGCGGGCAAGGGCGGAGGTCCGCTGATCGAGTTTCTGTGGCCCGGAGACGAACCGCCGACATCAGAGCAGGTCCAGTCGATCGGCCAGGCGATGGTCGCCTCGAACGACCAGTTGGCATTGGCCGCAGTGGTCCGCGGCATGCCCGCCCTCGACGTGAGCGCCGAACTCCTGCGCATCAACCAGGTCCCCACCCTCAACATCATCGGCAGCGACGATCCCCTGAAGCCCAACGCCGACGCCCTGGTCGGCCTCATGCAGGAGCACCGCCTCCACGTCATCGAAGGCGCGAACCACCTCAACACCCTGACCTCCCCCGAGTTCATCGACACCGTCCGCGCCTTCTTCATCGAACTCTGCAACTGCGCCTAACGGCGGCGCCGCAGCTACGCCGACAGTTGGGTCTCCACCAACGTAGTCCAGTAGCGGAGGCCGACCGGGAGGACGTCGTCGTTGAAGTCGTAGCGGGGGGTGTGGAGGCCGGCGCTGTCGCCGTTGCCGAGGAACATGAAGGCGCCGGGGCGTTGCTGGAGCATGAAGGCGAAGTCCTCGGAGCCCATGACCGGCGTCATGTCGGCATTGACGTCGCGGCCGACCTCGCGGGCGGCGTTGGCGGCCTTCTCGGTCTGTTCGGCGTGGTTCACGGTGGCCGGGTAGTAACGCCGGTACTCGATCTCGAAGCCGGCGCCGTGGGCGCTGCTGATGCCGCGGCCGATCTGGCGCATGCGCCGTTCGATCAGCTTCTGCACTTCGGGCAGGAAGGTGCGCACGCAGCCGCCGTGGACGACGCGGCTCGGGATCACGTTGTCCGCGTGGCCGCCGTGGACGCGGGTTACGGACACCACCGCGTTCTTGAGCGGGTCGACGTTGCGGGCCACGATCGTCTGCAGGGCGAGCACGATCTCGGCCGCGACCGGGATCGGATCCACCGTGCCGTGGGGGAAGGCGGCATGGCCGCCGGCGCTGGTGACAGCGAACTCGAACACGTCGATGGCTGCCATCAGCGGTCCGGCGCAGAGGCCGAAGTTGCCTACGGACATGCCCGGATAGTTGTGGACGCCGTAGACCTCGTCGGCCGGAAACTGCTCGAACAGCCCTTCCTCGATCATCACGCGGGCACCTCCGTCCTTCTCCTCCGCGGGCTGGAAGACGAAGTAGATCGTGCCGTCGAAGGACCGGTTCCGGGAGAGGTACTTCGCCGCGCCGAGAAGCATCGCGGTGTGGCCGTCGTGGCCGCAGGCGTGCATCGTGCCGGGGTTCTGCGAGCGGTGCTCGAACTCGTTCTCCTCGCGGATCGGCAGCGCGTCCATGTCGGCCCGGAGCGCAATGCTGCGCTCGGACGAACCGGACTTGAGTACGCCGACCACGCCGGTGCCGGCGAGGCCGCGATGGACCTCGATGCTTCCGAAGGACTCGAGCAATTCGGCCACCTTGCGGCTGGTCACTTCCTCCTCGAACGCGAGTTCGGGGTGGCGGTGGAAGTCCCGTCGCCAGGACCTCATCTGTTCGTGCAGTGGATCCATGAGCTTGGATGGTAGCGGAGAGCGGCCGGAGATGGTCCGCCTGACGGTACACTCCGCTGCCGGGCCGGCGTTTTCCGGCCCTTCCCGCCCGCGCCGCCGCCGGGTGGCGCCACCGAGATGACGACGCAGGATCCCGCATCCAGGCCCCGCAGGCACGTCTACGACGCCGCCGAGATCGAGCCGAAGTGGCAGCAGATCTGGCGCGAGCAGAGCGCGTTCCGGACCCCGGACGACCCTGAGCTTCTCGCGAGCCGGCCCAAGTACTACGTACTCGACATGTTCCCCTACCCCTCCGGGGCGGGGCTGCACATCGGCCACCCGGAGGGCTACACGGCGACCGACGTGGTGGCGCGCAAGCGGCGCATGGAGGGCTTCAACGTCCTCCATCCGATGGGCTGGGACGCCTTCGGCCTGCCGGCGGAGCGCGCCGCGGTGCGCGAGAACGAGCACCCGCGGCTGATCACGCAGCGCAACATCGCCAACTTCAGGCGGCAGATCGAGCGCCTCGGCTTCTCGTACGACTGGGAGCGCGAGGTCGACACCTCGTCCGTGGACTACTACCGCTGGACGCAGTGGATCTTCCTGGAACTCCACAAGCGCGGCCTGGCCTACCTGGAGGACGTGCCGGTCTGGTGGTGCCCGGCGCTGGGCACGGTGCTCGCCAACGAGGAGGTCAAGGACGGCGCCTACGTCGACACCGGCGACCCGGTCGAGCGGCGCACGATGCGGCAGTGGATGCTCCGGATCACCGCCTACGCCGAGCGTCTGCTGGACGACCTCGACCAGGTCGACTGGCCCGAGTACGTCAAGGAGATGCAGCGCAACTGGATCGGCAAGTCCCACGGCGCCGAGATCCGGATGCCGATTGCGGATAGCGACGACAGCTTCCCCGTCTTCACGACCCGTCCCGACACGCTATTCGGCGCCACCTACTGCGTGCTGGCGCCCGAACATCCCCTGGTCGCCAGGATCACGGTCGCCGATCAGCGGGCCGCGGTCGACGCATACGTGAACGAGGCGACGAACAAGAGCGAGTTGCAGCGCACCGACCTGGCCAAGAGCAAGACCGGCGTGTTCACCGGCGCCTACGCCACGAACCCCGCCACCGGCCAGCCGATCCCGATCTGGGTCGCCGACTACGTGCTGATGAGCTACGGCTCGGGCGCCATCATGGGCGTTCCGGCCCAGGATCAGCGCGACTGGGACTTCGCCGTGGCGTACAACCTGCCCATCGTGCGTACGGTGGCGCCGCCGGACGGCTGGGAGGGCGACGCCTACCTCGAAGACGGTCCGGCGATCAACAGCGGCTTCCTCGAGGGCCTCCTGGTCGACGCGGCGAAGGAACGGATGATCGAATGGCTGGTCTCTGAGGGCCACGGCGCCCGCCGCGTCGAGTACCGGCTGCGGGACTGGCTGTTCTCGCGCCAGCGCTACTGGGGCGAGCCCTTCCCGGTGCTCCACGTGCTCGACGACGAGGGCGAACCCACCGGCGAGATCCTGCCCGTGCCACAGGACGACCTCCCGGTCGAACTGCCGGAGGTCGACGAATTCAAGCCCACCGCCGACGGCCGACCGCCGCTGGCCCGAGCCGGCGACGACTGGCTCATCGTCACCCTGCCGGACGGCCGCAAGGCGAGGCGCGAAACGAACACGATGCCGCAGTGGGCCGGCTCCTGCTGGTACTTCCTGCGCTACATCGACCCGAAGAACACGGAGGCGCCCTGGTCACGCCAACTGGAGCGCTACTGGATGCCCGTCGATCTCTACATTGGCGGCGTCGAGCACGCAGTCCTCCACCTGCTC
Source organism: Candidatus Multivorans sp. (assembly GCA_965205295.1). Classification (GTDB taxonomy): domain Bacteria; phylum Acidobacteriota; class Thermoanaerobaculia; order Multivoradales; family Multivoraceae; genus Multivorans. The sequence continues at coordinate 4,458,713 of OZ242167.1, read as the reverse complement.
TACGCCCGCTTCTGGCAGAAGGTGCTCTACGACGCGGGGCTGGTCTCGACCTCCGAACCGTTCGCCCGACTGTTCAACCAGGGGATGATCCTGGCCTACAGCTACCGCGACCAGGGCGGCAAGTACCACCACCCCGACACGGTGGACTGGCGCGGCGACCGGGTGTTTCTCGCCGGCACCGACGACCCGCTCGAAGCCCGGGTCGAGAAGATGTCCAAGTCGAAGCTGAACGTCGCCAACCCGGACGACGTGATCGAGCGCTGGGGCGCCGACACGCTGCGGCTCCACGAGCTGTTCATGGGGCCGCTCCACCAGCAGAAGCCCTGGCAGACCAAGGACGTCGACGGCGTACACCGCTTCCTGCGGCGGACCTGGCGCCTGGTCGTGGACGAGCGGACGGGCGTCGTTGCGACCCGGGTCAGCAGCGACGCTCCGGAAGGCGCCGCCGACCTGAACCGTCTGCTCCACAAGACGATCCGCAAGGTCGGCGAGGACATCGACACGCTCGACATGAACACCGCGATCTCGCAGATGATGATCTGGGTCAACGCAGCGACCGCCGCGGACCGGGTGCCGCGCGAGGCGATGATGACGTTCCTGCGCCTGCTCTCGCCCTTCGCGCCGCACCTCGCCGAGGAGCTGTGGTCGCGGCTGGGCGGCGACGGACTGATCTGCCACCAGGACTGGCCCGCCTTCGACCCGGCCCTGGTGGTCGACGACACGATCAACGTCGTCGTCCAGGTCATGGGCAAGAAGCGGGACGTGCTCCAGGTCGCCGCCGCCACCGACAGGGCGACCCTGCAGGAACTCGCGCTGGCATCACCCAAGGCCCGGCGCTTCATGGACGGTAGGGAGCCCCGCAAGGTCATCGTGGTGCCGGGCCGGCTGGTCAACATCGTCGTCTGACGGTTCCGGCGCCTGACGGCTTAGGACTCGCGACAGTTCAACTCGCGAATCGGCTATGATCGCCCGCCGTCGGAGGCGTTTCGGCGCGAAGACGCATCCGCCCGATCCCAACCCGAGCGAGATCACCATGAAGAGCGATATCCACCCGAAGCTCCACCCGGTCGTGTTCATCGACCCGTCGGCCGACGCCGAGTTCATCTCCCAGTCGACGATGACGAGCGACACGACCCGGGATATCGACGGCGTCGAGCACTACGAGATCCGACTTGAGATCTCGTCCGCGTCCCACCCCTTCTACACGGGACGCCAGCACTTCGTCGACAGCGCCGGCCAGATCGAGAAGTTCCAGCGCAGGTACGGGCGCAAGTAGCGTCCTGCCGCGCAGTCTCCTAGCTCAACGCCCGCCAGATCTGCGCGACGGCGAAGCAGAGCACGAAGCCCATGGCCACCGGCAGCAGGGCTGAGACCGCGGTCCAGCGAACGCTGCGGGTTTCCCTCCAGATCGTGTAGAGGGTGGTCGAGCAGGGGTTGTGGACGAGGGAGAAGAGCATCAGGCAGACGGCGGTCAGCAGCGTGAAGCCGCCGGCCTCGAGGACGCCGGCGGTGGCGGCCTGGGAGTCGAGTTCGAACATGACGCCGGCGCCGGCGCCGACGCCCGGCACTCCCGCGACCAGCACCGCCAGCATCAGGATCGTCGGGATCACGATCTCGTTCGCCGGGATCGCGATGATGTAAGCGACCAGGATGATCCCGGACAGGCCGAGCGCGAAGCCGAACGGGTCCAGGGCGCCGATCAGGCCCTCGGCCAGCGATGCCTCGCCGGCGCGGATGTTGCTGAGCAACCAGATCACGGCCCCGGCGGGCGCCGCGAACACCACCGCGCGCCAGAGCACGATCAGCGTGCGGTCGATGATCGAGGTGTAGATCGTCTGCAGCACCTGCGGCGGGCGGTACGGCGGCAGTTCGAGCGAGAACGCGGAGGCCTCGCCGCGCAGCACTGTGCGCGACAGGAACCAGGACACCGCGAAGGTCAAGAGCACGCCCAGCACCGCGATCGCAACCACCGACAGCGCCGACACGGCGCCCGCGATGTGCGCCGGCACGAGGCCGCCGATGAAGATCGAGGCGACCAGGATCTGGGTCGGCCAGCGGCCGTTGCAGAGCGAGAAGTTGTTCGTGATGATCGCGATCAGGCGCTCGCGCGGACTGTCGATGATCCGCGTCGAGATGATCGCCGCCGCGTTGCAGCCCCAGCCCATGGCCATCGTCAGCGACTGCTTGCCGTGAGCGCCGACGCGGTGGAACATGCGGTCGAGGTTGAATGCCACCCGCGGCAGATAGCCGAAGTCCTCGAGCAGGGTGAACAGCGGGAAGAAGATCGCCATCGGCGGCAGCATCACGGCGACCACCCAGGCGGTGGCCAGATAGACGCCGTCGATCAGGAGTCCGTCGAGCCACCAGGCCAGGCCGAAGGCGGAAGCCACCTGCTTCAGCAGCGGATGCACGGTGTCGATCAGGAGCGAGGCGAGCATCGCCGACGGTACGTTGGCGCCCGCGATCGTGAGCCAGAAGACGACGGTCAGCATGAGCACCATCAGCGGGAAGCCGAACACCCGGCTGGTCACCAGGCGGTCGAGCTTGGCGTCGAAGTCGAAACGGCGGCGCTCGCCGTCGCGGGAGACGGCGCGGTCGGCGACGCGGGCGGCCTCGGCGTAGACCGCCTCGGTCAACGCCTGGTGGAAGTTCCGGCCCACCCCCCATCGCAGTTGACCGGCCAGTTCGAGTGCCGCCGCACGGGCGCCGGGTTCGGCGGCAACCCTTGGCGCCGCCAACTCGGCGACGGCCGCCCGGGTCGCCTCCGCTTCGGCGGCCGCCGGAGCGCCGGCCTCGTCACCGGCTGACGCCGCCCCCTCGGCGCCCTCCTCCCGCACTCCCAGATCGACCAGTTCGGCCAGGGAACCGCTCTCCACGGCGGCGGCAAGGGTGCGGTCGCCGTCGAGCAGCCGCAGAGCGACCCACTGCGGATTCGGCAGCAGGGGGAACGCGTCCTGAATCGCTCCGGACAACCGGCGCGTCGCCTCGCTCAGCACCGGGGCTCGGCCGCCGACCCGCCGCGGACGGCAACGATAGGCGCCCGTCGCCACTTCCGACACGACCCGGTTCAGTTCCTCGAGCCCCTCGCCCGAGCGAGCCGCCGTCGCCACCACCGGCACGCCGAGATCCCGCGCCAGACGCCGGGTATCGACGGTCAGGCCCTTGCGACGGGCCTCGTCCACCAAGTTGAGGCAGATGACGGCGCGGTCCGTGATCTCCAGCACCTGGAGCGCCAGGTTCAGGTTCCGCTCCAGGCGCGTCGCATCGACGACGATCACCGTCACGTCAGGGCGTCCGAAGAGGATGAAGTCGCGTGCCGTCTCCTCGTCGGGACTGGACGAGAGCAGCGAGTAGGTCCCGGGCAGGTCGACCAGCTTGTAGCGGTCGCCGCCGTACTCGAAACCGCCTTCGGCGCGCGTCACGGTCTTTCCGGGCCAGTTGCCGGTGTGCTGGCGCAGGCCGGTCAGCGCGTTGAAGACCGTGCTCTTGCCGGTGTTCGGATTGCCGGCCAGGGCAACGACGTAGTCCCAGTTGCTCATGTCGACGCCGAGCCGGACCAGGTTTCCGAGGTGATGCGCTGGGCAGTTGCCGCAGTCGTGTGCGAGTGCCGGTTGAGTCATGCCGAAGCCGCCTCCTGGGGTCGTCTGACCTGGATCTGGTCCGCCTGCGAGCGGCGCAGGGCGATCAAGGCGCCGCGCACCCGGTAGGCCACCGGATCGCCCGACGGGCTGGCCATCCTTGCTTCCACCACGGTGCCCGGAAGCAGCCCCAGGTCGAGCAGCCGGCGACGCTCCATGCCGCGGCAGAAGCGCGAGAAGCCCACCACCAGCGCCTGCTCGCCGACGGCCACACCCGACAGCGAGCCCGTGGCGTCCACGGATGCCGGTCTGTCGTCGGAATCCTCCGCCGCCGCCGGAACGGCGAAAACGTTGGCCGCGATGACCGGCGCCAGCACGACCTCGTCCAGCTCGGCTTCAAAGCAAATGCGCTCGGGCGCCACGGACGAGATGCGCAACTTCATGCCGGGATGAACGCCCTCGGCGACCAACTGCGCATAGACGGCGGCGGGTTCATCCTCGACGTGGACCACCTCGACTTCGTCGCCGGCCGCGAAGTCCGTCAACGCCCGACCGGCTCGCGGCGGTAGATCGCCTTCCTCGGTCGGGATCGGATCGCCGTGCGGATCGAACGGCGGATGACCGAGTCGCACCGACAGTTCCTCCGCCTGCTCGGGGGATGTCCGGTGCTCCCGGCGCTCGGCTTCCGGGTGCCAGCGCTCCGGTTCCAGCCCCGTCTCGTCCGCCAGGTAGCGCTCCCACAACCGGTGGATGCGGATCACGCGCAGCGCCTCGCTGCGTCCCTCGGCGGTCAGCCGGAAGCCCCCCTCCGCCGACACGAGGAGTCCCAGCCTCTCCATGCGGGCAAGGAGTTCGGTGCTCCGCCGGCCCCTGAGCCGCAGCACGCCGACCAGACTCTGGTGGGTCGCCTGGCGTCCCTGGTACTCGCAGTCGAACAGGTGCTTGAGCGCATCCTCGGTGCGCGTGCGGTGCAGGGCGCGCGAGCCGGAGCGCCAGCGCCACAGCCAACCGCGGTCCGGCCATGCCACCAGGGCTGCCAGGGCGATGACCGCGGCGAGGACGACGAGTGCGAGGAGAGGGTTCATGAGGAAGCAGATTCGCGTCAGCGAATCAGAAGTTTAGTCTACACTAAGTCTCGTCGGCGCCCGAGTCAACTCCCGAGCGCAACAGCCCGGGAACCGCCGGCGCGCTATTCTTGGAAGAGTTGGAATCGACCGGAACGCTGGAGCGTTCTGCGACGATAGAGTGCTTCTGTCATGACAGGCTTTGTACAGGCAACCTGGAGCGTGCTCGCTGAGCTCGCGCCCTGGCTGCTGTTCGGCGCCCTGCTCGCCGCCCTGCTCCATGTCCTGATGCCGCGCGACCTGATCCGGCGCCAGCTCAGCGGCTACGGCGGCGTGATCAAGGCCGTGGCCCTGGGCGTGCCGCTGCCGCTCTGCTCGTGCGGCGTGATCCCGGCCGGCATCGGCCTCAAGCGCACCGGGGCCAGCAACGGCTCCGCGATGGGCTTTCTGATCAGCACGCCGCAGACCGGCGTCGACTCGATCCTGGTCAGCGCGACCTTCCTCGGCTGGCCCTTCGCCCTCTTCAAGGTCGCGGCCGCTGCGGTGACTGGAGTGGCCGGCGGCTGGTGGATCGAGCGGATGAAGTTCGACGTCACCATAGCGGAGGAAGAAGCCACGGTCGAAGAGGCCGGCGGCGAGCCGAATAGCGGGCGCCTTGTCGGCGGAACGGTGTTTCCGAAGATCGCCGAAATGGTCGACCACGGCGCCGAGCTCCTGCGCAGCATCTGGCGCTGGGTCGCGGTCGGGATTCTCGTCTCCGCAGCCATCGAAGTGCTCCTGCCGCAGCAGGCCTGGCTCGATCTGGCGGCGCTCGGCACCTTCGGCGCGGCGGCCGCCGCGCTCGTCATCTCTCTGCCGCTCTACGTGTGCGCGACGGCCTCGGTGCCGATCGCCGCTGCCCTGGTAGCCAACGGCCTGCCCCTGGGCGCTGCCCTGGTCTTTCTGATGGCCGGCCCGGCCACCAACGTCGCCACCGTCGGCGCCGTCTACCGGGCTTTCGGCCGGCAGGTGACCGCGGTGTACCTCACGACCGTCATCGTCGGCAGCGTCGGCTTCGCCATGCTGTTCGAGACCCTGATCGGCGGCGCCGCGCTGCGGGTCGGGCCCGCCCACGAACACGGCGTGGCCTGGTGGGCCGCCACCTCGGCGATCCTGCTGGTGTTGATGTTCGGCTGGTTCTGCCTCCAGGAGTTCCGGCGCTGGCGCCGGCAGGCGGCCGCCAACAAGAGAATCGCCGAAGCCCTGCGAGCGGGGGCCGCGGCGGGTTCCGGCGCCGCTGCAGCAACCATCGAGATGGCCGTAGGCGGCATGACCTGCGGCAACTGCGCGGAAGCGGTCGAGACCGCCCTGCTTTCCGAACCGGGCGTGGAGATGGCCCGGGTCGACCTCAACCGCGGTAGCGCGACCGTCTGGGGCATAGCGCCTCTGAGCGCTCTCAAGGCAGCCGTCCAAGGCGCCGGCTTCCAGGTTTCCTGACGCCGGTCCGAAGGCCGGAACTCCGCATCCGTTTGCGCCCGCCGCCCTCCCGGACATAACCTTCGCGCGCGAACATGAAAGCCGGAGTCGTACGCGAAACGCATCCGGGAGAGCGCCGGGTCGCCCTGGTCCCCGAGAGCGTCGCCCGAATTCACGCCAAGGGTGTCGACTTCCTGGTCGAGGCAGGCGCCGGCGCCGAAGCCGGCTTCGACGACGAGGCCTACCGGGAAGCCGGCGCCGAGATCGCCGCAACGGCCGGCGAAGTCTTGGGCGGCGCCGATCTCGTCGTCCGGGTCCAGGCGCCCGAAGCTGCCGAGATCGAGGCGTCCAAGGCGGGCGCAGCGGTCATTGGCCTGCTCTTTCCCCTCTCCGCCGGCCCGATGGTGCGACAGCTACGCGACGCGCAACTCACCGCGATCGCCCTCGACCGGATTCCCCGCGTCACGCTCGCGCAGTCGATGGACGTCCTGAGTTCGCAGAGCACCGTCGCGGGCTACCGCGCCGCCGTGCTCGCGGCCTATCGCCTGCCCCAGTTCTTCCCGCTGCTGATGACGGCCGCGGGGCGCATCAACCCGGCCCGCGTTCTGGTCCTCGGCGCGGGCGTGGCCGGACTGCAGGCGATCGCCACCGCCCGCCGGCTGGGCGCCGTGGTCGAGGCCTACGATGTCCGCGCCGTGGTCAAGGAGCAGGTCGAAAGCCTGGGCGCCAGCTTCGTCGAGGTGCCGGCGATCGAGGACGCCGAGACCGAGGGCGGCTACGCCCGCGAGGTCTCCGAGGAGAGCCAGCGCCGGGCGAACGAGGTGATCGCCGCGCATCTGCGTTCGACCGACGCCTGCATCACGACGGCGCTGATTCCGGGTCGTCCCGCGCCGCGCCTGATCACGGCCGAAATGGTCGAGGGGATGCCGAACGGTTCGCTCGTCGTCGACTTGGCCGCCGAGCAGGGCGGCAACTGCGAGCTGACGAAGCCTGGCGAGGAGGTCGTCGTGAACGGCGTCACCGTGCTCGGACCGCTCAACCTGGCCAGCGATCTGGCCGCCGACGCCAGCCGCATGTTCTCGCGCAACGCCGAGAAGCTCGTGCTCTACCTGCTGACCGACGGCGAGTTGAGATTCGACTTCGACAACGAGATCGTCAAGGGCTGCGTCGTCACCCACGGCGGCGAGATCGTCGACCAACAGGTCGCAGAAGCCCTGGGCTGAGCCCACCGGCCAGCCTGAACCCGCGCAAGGAGGAGCAACGCCATGCTCGAGATTTTCCTTGGGCTGTACATCTTCATGCTCGCCGCCTTTGTCGGCTACGGCGTGATCAAGGGTGTACCTGCCCTGCTCCACACGCCGCTGATGGCGTTCACCAACGCCATCTCCGGCATCTCCCTGGTCGGCTCCCTGGTTGCCGCCGGCGCTCACTACAACGACGTGAGCACCATTCTCGGCGCGGTCGCCGTGCTCTGCGCCACGATCAATGTCGTCGGCGGCTTCTGGATCACGGACCGCATGCTGCGCATGTTCAAAAGGCAGGACCCGAAGCCTGAACCGGCAGGAGACGCCAAGTCGTGATCAACCAGGTCGAGACGCTCTACCTGATCGCGTCGTTCCTCTTCATCCTCGGGCTACGCGGCCTGACCGCGGCGCACACCGCCCGCCGCGGCCTGATCCTCGCCGAACTCGGCATGGTGTTCGCGGTCTGGGGCACCCTGCTGCACCCGGACATCGGCGCGCGTTACGAGCTTGTCGGTTTCTTCCAGACTTACAAGTGGATCCTGCTCACGGTCTTCATCGGCAGCGCCATCGGCATCGCCATCTCCGCGCTCATCCCGATGACCCGGATGCCCGAGCGGATTGCCCTCTCCCACGCCTTCGGCGGCCTGGCGGCCGCCTTGGTCGGCGTCTCCGAGTACTACCGTCACGCCGAGCACATCGACCACGCGACGATGGGCGCGATCGGTTTCGAGGTGCTGTTCGGCGGCCTGACCTTCACCGGCTCGCTGATGGCCTTCGGCAAGCTGTCTGGGCTCATCCCGGGCAGGAACATCACCTGGCCGCTCCAGAACCAGACCAACATCCTGATGTTCGGCGGCACCTTCGTGCTCCTGGTGCTGATCACGATCGACCCGTCGAACCAGGTCCTGTTCTACGCCATGGCCGCGATGCCCCTGCTGCTGGGCATCCTGTTCGTGGCGCCCATCGGCGGCGCCGACATGCCGGTCGTCATCACGCTGCTCAACTCCTACGCCGGTCTGGCCGCCTCGGCGACCGGTTTCGCTCTCGACAACAACGTCCTGATCATCGCCGGGGCGCTCGACGGCGCTTCCGGCTTCATCCTTTCGCTCGTGATGAGCAAGGCGATGAACCGCTCCTTCCGCAACGTCCTGTTCGGCGCCTTCGGCAAGGTCGCCGAGGAGGACGCCGCCCGCGTTGCGGCCGGAGGCGAACGGGTCCAGGAAGCCTCGGTCGGCGATGCCGCGATGCTCCTGTCGGGCGCCAATTCCGTCATCGTCTGCCCCGGCTACGGCATGGCGGTGGCCCAGGCCCAACACGTCGTCAGCGAACTCGCCGAGATCCTGGAGGCGAACGGCACCCAGGTCCGCTACGCGATCCACCCGGTCGCGGGCCGCATGCCCGGCCACATGAACGTGTTGCTGGCCGAAGCGAAGATCCCCTACACGTCGCTCTGCGAACTCGAGGAGATCAACGACGACTTCAAGAACACCGACGTCGCCCTCGTCGTCGGCGCCAACGACGTCGTCAACCCGGCGGCGAAGCACAACCCGTCGAGCTCCATCTACGGCATGCCGGTCCTGAACGCGGATCTCGCCCGTTCCTGCATCGTCCTCAAACGGTCGATGCGCCCCGGCTTCGCCGGCATCGAGAACGAGCTGTTCTTCGCCCCGAACACGGTGCTGACGTTCGGGGATGCGAAGGACACGCTGACGAAGGTGGTGGAGGCGTTGTCGTGACGACACAAAGAAGCGGCACTAGCCGAGCCTCAGAGAAACAGCGAGCATGAAGGCCATCCACAACCAGTTTCTCAAGCTTCTCAGCGGTTCTAACCAGTTCCGAGTCCCTGTTTTCCAGAGAGACTACACATGGTCCGAGGAGCAGTGGAAGACGCTCTGGGACGACATCCTCCATGCGGGGCGCCCCGAAGCTATCGGTGGGCACTTTCTGGGGTCGATCGTCTACGTCGGTGATGACGAACCGGCCGTTTTCAACACCTTCCAGATCATTGACGGCCAGCAACGCCTCACAACCCTTGTTCTCCTCCTTACTGCGCTACGCGATCACATTGCATCAACAGACTGGTCAGGAGGAGACGACAGCCCAACACCCGCCAGAATCCACGGCAACTGTCTGATCAACCGTGACGAGTCGGACCGGCGCCTCCACAAGCTCCGCCTCCGGCGAACAGACGCCTGATCGTTTCCTTCGCGAGTACGTCGCTCTGAACACGGAGACGCGCAAAGCGCTCCGCGACCACGAGATCTACGAGTGCTTCAAACGCTATTGGACACCTCCGGCTGGCGAACCAGCCGAACATGTTGAGCAGCTCGAGCAGTTGTTGAGCGAGCTAGTCAGGTTCGCCGACTACTTCCTTGGCGTAGTTGCAACAGCGAGATGTCGAACAAATCGTTCCGAACCGCGCTGTCGTTGAAGCCGCCGGCCGTGGTCTGTCTTCCGCTCGAAAGAGGGGCTGGCCGCCAACCACAGCCCGAACGTGGCGACCAACTGCCTGATCCGCTTCAACGCTCTGGATTCTCTTGGGTTCAATCACGCTCTCATGATACATTCTGTACCCTCGTCGGAGGCCCGGAGGGGTCGGCTCCCAGCCTCCGAAGCAGCGTCTACCCACACCAATCCACGGACGACTGACAACGAAATGATTGACAATCAGGCCGGCATGGACTCCAAGGAGCGCCTGGGCGAGGAGATCGCCACGCTCGCGGCCCGTATCGATGCGGCCACCTACGAACTGCTCGCGTTGATCCGCGAGTTCGACGACAAAGAAGGTTGGAACTGCGGCTTCCTCAGTTGCGCCCACTGGCTTACCTGGCGCATCAGCCTTGCTCCCGGAGCGGCTCGGGAGCGGGTGAGGGTCGCTCGAGCCCTGGGCGAGCTGCCCCTGATGAGCGAGGCGATGAAGCGGGGCCAGCTTTCCTACTCCAAGGTGCGAGCGCTGACCCGCGTCGCCCGGCCCGACACGGAGGAGGAACTGGTCGAACTCGGCAGGACCGGGACGGCCGCGCAGGTCGAACAGGTGGTCAGGGCGTGGCGGAGGATCGACCGTACCGTTGAGGCGCGAGACGACGCTCTCCGAGACGCTTCGAGCCGCGTGACGACCCACATCGATGAGAACGGCATGTTCGTGATCCGCGGACGGCTGGCTCCGGAGGCTGGCGAAGTACTGATGAAGGCGCTCGAAGCGGCGAGCGACAAGCTCTATGTGGAACAGAAGCCGGAGGAACGCCCGCCCGCCGGTAAGGTGCGCGCGGACGCTCTGGCACTGGTCGCGGAGAGCGCTCTCAAGAGCAGTCTCGATCCGGGAACCAGTGGCGACCGCTACCAGGTCGTGGTTCATGTCATCGATCGGGAGCTGGAGGCCCCGGAACGCCCGGCGACCGGGAACCGGTCCCGCGTTCCCGCGGGAACGCCAACCGCGCCAGTTCGGCACGCACGCCCCGCCGCAACCGAACCAGCGGATAGTCCGAACTCTGCCGGCGCCTGGATCGGCAAGTCGCATAGCCGCGTCTCCGCGGAAACGGCCCGACGCCTGGCCTGCGACGCCGGGAAGGTCGTGATGCGGCAGCGTTCCGGGCAGATCCTGAGCGTCGGCCGCAAGACGCGCACCATCCCGCCGCCCATCCGGCGCGCCCTGGAGTTCCGAGATCAAGGCTGCCGCTTCCCTGGCTGTACCTCACAGCACTGCGACGCGCACCACATCGAGCACTGGGCCGACGGCGGCGAAACGAAACTCTCGAACCTCGTGCTGCTCTGCCGCCGACACCACCGCCTGCTCCACGAGGGCGGCTTCAGCATGCATATGGATGGCCAAGGCGCGGAGCGGTTCTTCGATCCGCGCGGTCGACTGCTTGAACGGAGCCCGGCGCCACCGCCCGTCGGCGCCGACGCCGCCCGAGAGTTGATCGAACACCTGGAGGATGCGGGCATCCTGGTCACCGGCAAGGAGTCGATGCCTGCCTGGGACGGTGAACCGATGGACCTGCGCTACGTCATGGAGTGCCTGTGGCGGCCGCCTCCGCACCTTGAAGCTATGGTGGCCCGAGAGAGGGCCACATCCCAAGCTGCCTAGGGCATTCGCGTCCCTTCGTGAACGGCCCAGTGTGAGGCCGGGAATCCGGTTCCCCGAGGCGAACAGGTTGCGCTGAAGGAAGGTGTTGATGAACTCACGGGGCCAACGATCGCTCTCTCGAGCTGCTGACTGCCGGAAGCCGCCGGTTCCACCTAGACACCAGCCTCGGCGCCAATCGAAGTGCGAGGCTCCGCACGAGTTTTCGGGAGACGACGACTCTTCACGTTCCTGAGTGGGTTGCTGGAGCGGCTCAGGCTCGTACCGTCAGGAACTCGGGCGGGGTCACGATCCTGACGCCCCGAAACGGGTCCATCTCGAGCAAGGTCCGCGTCACCGGTCACGAGGTACTCCGCATCGCCGTTGACGGCTACCTCCAGGACCTGATCATCGTCGGGGTCACGGCATTCCCGAACAAACTCGGTGATTTCCACCAGCCGCTATTCGCTCACGAGCGACTCGACAGGCGCGTCACGCTCGATGACGCTCGTGTCGAAGACGACTCGCGTCACTCTTCAGCCAGTAACGACTGCAGAATCTCCTCGGTCAGACCCCGGCGCTGGGCGTTGCGGCTGACCTTCCGCACGACGTCCTCCAACGATCTCCGACGCTCACCAGCGGAAGAGGCTCGGCAGAGTTCGGCGACGTCTGAATCGACGGCGCCCGTGATCTGGTCCGCCATCGCCGTTCTTCACCCTGGTCAGCCAAGCAGACGGTCGACCGCCGTCGCCAACGCGAGCAGGGCGCCTACGACGAGGACCATGCGCCAAGTCAAATCGGCGCGAAGCGTCTCCAAGTCCGATTTTGTCGCCACGCCCTCCGTTACCGCGGCCCGGATCGCTTCGGTGACAGCCTCCGCCTGAGCGGCTTCCAAACCGGACTCCGCCAACTTGCGGACCGTTGCCAAGGTGTCGAACGTTGCCGTGGCCATGACGGTCCAGGCTAGCAGAATCCCACAGCGGCACGGGCCTCGTGACTCGCCATCGACAGGACCACTACCCGAGGCCGACGATTGGCTTCGGATGCGGGCAACGATGCCCGCCTATCGGGAGCGGGAGACATCCGTGCCGTCGCCGACCAAGTCCCCCACCAGTCCCCAGCACTTCGTCTTCCTGTCATGCGTCTCCAGCAGATTCGCCAAGTACTCGTCGTGGGAGTGGAAGCCGCGGTAGTCGCTGATCCTCTGCGCCAGCCCGGTGCATTCCAGAAGTTGCCTCGCCGCGTGCCCGTAGCGGGTGGAACGCGCGTTGCCCAGTGTGAAGTCCATCAGCGCCCGTAGCGCCAGGGTCGCCGCGAGGGGATGGTCAGAGGCCAGTGAGGAGACCGCAGCATTCAAGGTGCCGTAGAGACCGCCATTCAGTTCCCTCGCTCTTCGCACGATGAGAGCGGCGGCGCCTGGCAGATCGGGCCAAGCGAGCAGAAAGGCGAGCGCCTTGTGCACGTCGTGGTAGTCGGCGGCGCAGGCCAGGGCGGTTTCCGTTGCCGCCTCCTTCTCGGAAGCCGGCAATCGTTTCAGGTATGCGCTCAGGCGCTCCGAGTCGAGTCTGCTCTCGAAGTCCATCCACCGATTGGCCTGAGCCTCGGCGCTCCGACCGAGCGCATCCAGAACGGCGATTCTGGCATCGCTCCATTCCCTCCTGAGGTGTGGGCCGCTGTCCGTTGCATGATCGGCGTCCTGGAGAATCTCCAGCGCCTCCTCCGCCCGATTTGCAGCGAGGAGCCGCTGCGCGATCTCAGCCGCGAAGACCGGGATCGTCCGCCGTTGCTGGTCGAACTGGGCCACGAAGGCGTCCACGTCTCCCTGCGCGCCGGCGATGTCCGTTAGAGCCTGAGGGACGGTGTACTTCAGCAGATACGAGACATCGCGCCTTCCGCCGTTGTCCGCGTCGCCTGCGGCCCAAGGGCCGGCAACGACGTTGCTCGGCGCAGCGTCGGACGCGGCGCCACCCCTGCTGTCCCGGAATGCGAGCATCTTCCGCCGCAAGTGGTCCAGGCCCGTCTCGCCCAGTGCGGGCGCCAGCTCGCCGATCAGGCCGTCGTACTGACCCAGGGTGTTGCTCAACAGTGCCTCGAAGACCTTTCCGGAGAGCTTCACCGGGTCGGGTCGGGCCGCCTCCGTGACACGTCCGAGGTCCGCCCGGGCACGCCGGAACACATCGCCGACGAGGCCATCGCTGTCGTCGCACCGTTGAAGGACCCGATCCGCCACGCTCATGAACCGCCAGAGCACGTCCACAGCCAGCTTTGGGTCGCACCCGGCCACAAACGTCTCGATCGCTTCCCGTTGCGTGTCCAGCTCCCGGGCCAACCGGCCAGCGCGCGAGCGGCGGACGAACGTCCTGGAGTGCGCTAGCGCAGTCAACCGCTTGCGTATCTCGATGGCCGCCGCCTTCGGACTCTCCGCCGCGGCGATCTCCAGCCTGAGGACCCGCTGGGCAGCCGCGTCGTCGGACGTCGCGTCGATGAGCAGCTCCGCGAGGCGTCGAGCCCCCAGCAAAACCAGGGTCGCAGTGTTCAGTCCGCTCTTCTTCGCCACCACATCCTCCTGCGCCCGTCCTCACCGGCATCCGCGGCTGGCCCGAAGAGACGCAGTCTACGCGGCGCCGGTGCGCGGCTGAACCCTGCTTCATGGCGACCGCATGGGGCCAGACCGGAACCGGCGCCCCGCCGCACTCTACACATCCTCCAGCAACCGTCCTGCGGCCACGGCGCGAAGGTTCTCCGCCAAAGGTTCTCCGCCATGGGAAACGAGATGTCGCCCGCGTGGATGACGGTCAGTTCAGTGAGTTCCAGGTCGCGTAGCGCCGAGCGCAGCGAAGGTGTGGACCTGGGCGAGGATGCCCGCTTGGTGGCGCGGATCGCGCCACCCGGGTTCCCAGGGGCGTTACTCGCCGAGGCAGATGCCGAGATCGCGGGCGGTGGCGACGACGTCGGCTTCGAGCGGGACGCTCTTCATGCGGCCCACGGCGCGTTCGAGGGGCACGGCGCGCACCGTGGGCGGGTAGAGGGCGACCATGACGCCGAACTTCCCCGCTTCGATCTGACGGACGGCGGCGGCGCCGAAGCGCAACGCGATCAGGCGGTCGTAGGGAATCGGCTGGCCGCCACGCTGGAGGTGGCCCAGGGTCACGGTCCGCGTCTCCTTGCCGGTGCGTTCGTGAATCTCGGCTGCTACGCGCTCGGCGACGCCGCCCAGGCGCTCGACGGGGCCGCCTCCGACGCCCTTCGACCAGGTGAAGTCGCCGCCGACCGGCCGGGCGCCCTCGGCCGCCACGACCACCGCCGAGCGGCGGCCGCGTCTCTCCCGCGCCATCAGGTGATCGCAGACTTCGTCCATGTCGTAGGGGATCTCGGGGATCAGGATGACCTGGGCCGTCGCCGCGACGCCCGCGAAGAGGGCGATCCAACCGGCGTATCGGCCCATCAACTCGACGACGAAGATGCGGTCGTGCGCCTCGGCGGTCGAGTGCAGGCGTTCGATCGCAGCCGTCGCCACGTCGACCGCGGTGTGGAAGCCGAAGGTGACGTTGGTGCCGGCGAGATCGTTGTCGATCGTCTTCGGCACGCCGACCACCGGCACGCCGAGCCCGTGCAACTTGAGCGCGAGCCGCATGGAGCCGTCGCCGCCGACCGCGACCAGGGCGTCGAGGCCGAGGCGATGGAAACCTGCGATCGCTTCCTCCGTGAGGTCCTCCACGACGACGGCGCCGTCGTCCTGTTCGACCCGCCGCTCGAACGGGTTCCCGCCGCTACGCGTGCCCAGGATCGTGCCGCCGAGATGGGTCGTGCCGCGCACCGCGTCGCGATCGAGGATGCGGATCTGGCTGGGGTCGAAGAAGGCGCCGTAACCGCGCAGAAGGCCGACGACCTCCCAGCCGCGGCGGATCGAGGCCAGGGTCACGGCCCGGATCACCGCGTTGAGGCCGGGTGCGTCGCCGCCGCCGGTGCTGATGCCGATGCGCTTCATCGAACTGTGGAGGTTCGCACAGTCGCGCGGTTGGCGTCTACCGCGAGCCGGCGCTCCGCGCCGGATGCGGGCGAGACGCCCGCGTGCCCAGGCCAGAAACCGGATGCGGGCGAGACGCCCGGGTGCCATCCGTGCGTCCGATGACGGGCGCACGGAGTGGTTCGCGGATGGCGCGGATCGCGCCATCCGGGCTCCCAGGGGCGCTCAGTCCGGGTTCTCGAGGCGGTGGTACATCCGCTGCACCTCCACCTCGGAGGGATTCCGGAAGCCGGTGTCCGACATGTCGATCGTCTCGATCGCCTCCTCGACCGAGACCCCGGCCGCATGCTTCTCCGCTGTTCGCTCCCACAGAACGCGGTAGTACTCCTGCGACTTCTCGATCGGACTCAGGTCGGTCATCGGCTCGCCATGTCCGGGAACGACGATGTCGAAGTCCAGCGCCTTCAGGTTCTCCAACGTCCCGGGCCAGTCGTCGACATAGCCGTCACCGAGAAACGACGGTCCACCGAACAGGATGTCGCCGGTGAAGACGAGCTTGTCCTGCGGGAAGTAGACGACGACGTCGCCGCCTGTGTGCGCCCGGCCCAGGAAGATGATCTGGATCTCCCGGCCGCCCCGGAACAGGGTCATCCGCTCGTTCATCGTCACGTCCGGCGCCAGCGGAGCGATCTCGTCGAAGTCCGCCGCATGGGCGGCGAACATCGCGCGGTACGTTTCGAGCCCCTCACGCTCCTCGTCGTCCTCGGCCGCCTCGATCTGCTCAGCGAGCCGCTCCAGCGTCGCCGCGTTCCCGGCCAGCCCACTCAGGTAGGTCGGCTCCTCGTGAGCGACGGTCGCCAGCTTCATCCGCGTGTACTCGTGGCCGATGATCGGGATGTCGGCGAACTCCTGGTTGCCGTGGGCGTGGTCCCAGTGGTAGTGGGAGTTGATCAGCGCCGTCACGGGCTTGTCGGTAATGGCCGGGATCGAAGCGATCAGGTCGCGCGCCTTCGCCGGTGTGACGTGCGAATCGACGATGACGACATCCTCGTCATTGACGATCACGAGCGAGTTGCTGTTGAACACCTGCGCCGTGGTCTGGGTCAGGTAGATGCCGTTCCGGACCTCCATGAACCGGTGGGTGTCCGTGGTCGTGGTCCACTCCTGCGCCCACAGCGAACCCGCCGCAAACACTGTGGCCGCGGCAAGCGCGGCACGAATCGTCAGTCGAAGAGTGTGTCTCATGGATCCTCCCTCTCGTGGTCCGCCGACTTCCGGCGGGACGCTACAATACGCCAACCCGATGGCGTTCTCCGTCCTCCCGATGCTCGTCGCAGCCAGACCGGCCCTCGCCTTGATCTGCGTCGCCGCTGCGGCCGCGGCGGCCCCGGCGCGCGCGGAGGAAGGCGACGGCGCATCGGCGGTCGCCAAGGCGGCTCCTCCGCCCGGCCACTGGGAGACCAGCCACTCGATCGACGTCGGCGGCGAGACGGTTGAGTACGACGCTGTCGTCACCGGAATCCAGCTCGACAACGACGACGGCGTCCCGGCCGCACATCTCTGGTACACGGCGTACTTCCGGACGAACGGCGCGGCGCCGCAGGAGCGCCCCCTGGTGTTCTCCTACAACGGAGGCCCCGGCTCCGCGTCCTTCTGGCTGCACATGGGGATCATGGGGCCGCGGCGCGTCGTGACTCCCGATGTCGGCCCGCAGGGAGCGCCGCCCTACCCTCTCGAGGACAACGCCTGGACCCTCCTGGACATCGCCGACATCGTCATGGTCGACCCGATCGGCACCGGCTTCAGCCATACCCTTGGCGAGACTCCGGGCGCCGACTACTGGGGCATCGACGAGGACGCGAAGTCGCTTGCCCAGTTCATCCAGCGGTTCCTCAGCGCGCACGACCGCTGGAACTCGCCCCGGTACGTGCTCGGCGAGAGCTACGGCACGACCCGATCGGCGGTGCTCGCCGGCCACCTGCAGCGCGCGAACATCGACCTGAACGGCATCGTCCTGGTCTCGTCGGTCCTGCAGTTCAACACGATCCAGTTCGCGCCCGGCGACGACCTCTCCTACATCGTCAACCTGCCGTCCTACGCCATCGCCGCCCGCTACCTGGACGCGCTGCCTGAGGGAACCCCGGCGGACCTCGAGACCCTGATGGCCGAGGTCGAGGAATGGGCGCTCACCGAGTACGCCACCGCGTTGCTTCGGGGCAGCACGCTCGGCCCGGACGCTCGCGCCCGGGTGGTCGACCGCCTGCACCGCTACACCGGGCTCTCGCGCGACTTCCTCGACAAGTCGGACCTGCGGGTGACGGCTCCGGCCTTCGAGGCCGAGTTGCTGCGCGACGAAGGGAAGGTCGTCGGCCGCCTGGACGCGCGCTTCACCGGCCCGGCGGGGGACGCGCTGGAGGCCCGGCCTTCCCACGATCCGCAGTCCACGGCGATCAGCTCGGCCTACACGTCGGCGTTCAACAGCTACCTGCGGAGCGAACTCGGCTACGACGGCGACCGCGAGTATGTTCCGAGCGGCGCCGTCCGTGACTGGAACTGGGGGCGGGTGAACGCAGGCCGCTTCTCGCGTGGCGACGGTACACCGAACGTCGCCCCCGACCTTGCCGGCGCCATGCGCCGGAATCCAGAGCTCGAAGTGCTCCTGATCAACGGCCTGTACGACCTGGCGACGCCCTACTTCGCGGCTGTCTGGACGCTGGACCACATGGGTCTGCCGCCGGAACTCAGGGCCAACATCCAGCGTGAGGACTTCGCCGCCGGGCACATGATGTACGTGGAGCAGTCTCTGCTGCCGCAGTGGAAGGAAACGCTCGACGGCTTCATCCTGCGCACCTCGGGCAGCGCCGCGCGAGACCCCGAGTAGCACTCACCTGGCAGCGTGCGCCGCAGAAAGAACCGGAGTACCCCACGTTCTGCCGCGCACGCTCGTCGCGCCCCGAAACGCAGCGGCCGGGTACCGAAGAGACAGTCTGGTACGCTGTTACAACTTCAGATGCACCGGAGTTCCTTGCCCACGTCATCCGCCATGAAGATCGACGTCATCACGATCTCACTGCTGCTCTGCACCACCGGCTTCGCCGCTCCGGCAGCGGGCGAGTCGCGCGAACCGGGCGAAGCGCACAAGACGGCGCCTCTGGCGCTGACGCCGGCCGAGTACAACAACACGATCGCCGACCTGCTCGGCTTTCCGCGCGACGGCGAGCAGTGGCCCGAGCGCCCGCCCATCGCCGACCGGTTGAGCCCGCGACGCGCCGCGAGCAAGGGCGTATTCAGTCCGCCGCCGCCACCGCCGGTGTGGCCGTGGCGCTTTCCCGCCGAGCCCGGATCCGACGGCTTCGAGGGCATCGCGCAGGGCCAGAGCCCATCCTCCTACCAGGTCGAAGAACTGCACCTTGCGGCGATGCACTTCGGTTCCTTCGCCCTCCTCTCCCCGACCTTCTTCACCTGCGCCGACTGGCTCGACCTGCCGCCCGAAGAGCAGGCGACCTGCGCCCAGACGAGCATCCTCGGTTTCGCCGAGCGCGCCTACCGCCGGCCACTGCGCGCCGAAGAGCGCGACCGGATCAAGGCGTTCTGGCAGGCGAACCTCGAAGCCGGGCCAGGGGACGAGGCCGTAGCCCTTACCGTCGCCGCCATCCTGCAGGGCCCCGCCTTCCACTTCAAGCTGGAACCCGAGGGCGCATCGACAACCGGCACGGACAGCGAGCTCGACGCCTGGGAACTGGCCACGCGCCTGTCCTACTTTCTCTGGGACTCGATGCCCGACGAGGAGTTGTTCGAAGCCGCCCGTTCCGGCGAGCTCGAGACCAGGGAAGGCATCGAACGGCAGGCGCGCCGGATGCTCGAAGACAAGAAGGCCCGCCCCGCCCTCGTCCACTTTCACCATCAGTGGCTGGGCACCGACCAGGTGCTGTTGATCGCCCCCGCGCGCCGCGCCTTCGGTCCCCGGTTCGGCCTCACCCGGGAAGTCAAGAACCCGCGCGACGACGACACGAAGTGGCCTGCCCTCATGGGGCCGATCCGCCACTCGATGAAGCTGGAGACGGAACTCTTCGTCGAGGAAGCAATCTTCAACGGCGAGGGGACCTTCACCGAACTCATGACCGGCAACCACGGCTACCTGTCGGATGCCACGGCGCCGATCTACGGCGCGAGCGCAACGCGCGTCGAAGGCCGCCCCAGCGTCACGCGGCAGATCGAATACGTCTCCGCATCGATCGGACGCAAGGCGCCGCTCACGCTCTATCCGGCCGAGTTCGACTCCGACCGCCGCGCCGGTCTCCTGACGCTGCCTTCCGTGCTGGCAATCGGCGCCTACGCGGTGCAGCCGGGGCCGATCCCGAGGGGGGTGCGGATCCTGGAACGCATCGCCTGCATGGAACTGGGCGAGCCCACGGAAGGCGCCGAAACCGCACTGCCGCCGGACACCTTAAGCGCCGAGAGTACGAATCGCGAGCGGACCGCCGCCGCCACCAAGCCGCGGACCTGCAACTCGTGCCACCGGCGGATCAATCCGGCCGGGTTCGCCTTCGAACACTACGACGCGATGGGCGCGTGGCGAGCCGAGGACAACGGGCAGCCGGTCGACGCCAGCGGCGCCCTTCGACTGCCCGGCGCCGAGGATCTCGTCTTCACCGACGGCGTCGATTTCGCACACCAGCTCGCGGCCAGCAATCGCGTGCGGGACTGCTACGCGCTCCATTGGACGCGCTACGCTCTCGGCAGCCACCTCGAACGAACCGCGACCGGCATCGAGTCGATCCAGGAGAGCTTCCGCGAGGACGACTCCATCAAGGAGCTGCTGGTCTCGATCGCCGCCAGCGACATCTTCCGCACCAGGTCGGGATAATCTCAGGAACCGCAAACCATGATCTCTCGATCAAACTTCGGCAGTTCAGCCGCGTGACGCTTCGACGCGCCACAGCCCGGCGGTCTCGCCGCGCGGGCGCCCCAAACGGAAACGAGTGGGTCGGCGGCGTCTTCACGGCGCCCTTTTTCGTCGATGATCACTCCGAGCCGTACCGTCCCGATTTCGTTCTCTGGCTCGAACTGCCGGAGGGCCTGATCGTCGGCCAAGGGCTCGTCGCGCCCGGGGAAGGCGACGGCGCCGTTGCGCGCACGCTGCGCGCCGCCGTCGCCCAACCGGCGGTCGGACCGCCCCGGCGGCCCGACGCCATTCGTGTCGCCAACGCCTCGATCGTCGACGAAGTGCGGGCGGAAACAGCCGGCGACATTCCGGTAACGGTCGCTCCCACGCCGGAACTCGACGATCTCTTCGAGGAGCTGTGCGAAGCAATGGAGGCGGATGACAGGGACATCGAAGGAAGCTACCTGGCGGAAGGTCGGGTACCGGCCGTAGCGGTTGAGGCGCTGTTCTCGGCCGGCAACGCACTGTACGCGCTCGAGCCGTGGGCGCTCGGCAACGAACCGCCCATCCTGCGCTTGGACATCCCTGCCCTCGGCGTCGACGGCGCCTGCGTGTCGATCATCGGCCAGCTCGGCGACGTGCACGGCATACTGATCTTCCCCTCCCTCGACGACTTCTATGCGTTCCTCGACGCCTCCAAAGCGCGCGCCTACGAAGACGGCTTCCTGGGTTCCGATGTGCTCTCCCTCACCTTCGAATCCGTCGCCGCTCTGCCGCGGTCGATGCGACGCGAGGCAATGGAACACGGATGGCGCGCGCACAGCGCGAACGCCTATCCGCTGGTGCAACGTCGCGACCCGGACAGCGTTTCCCGGCCGCTCGCGGCGCGCGACGTAGAGATCGCCACAGCCTGCGCGCAGGTTCTCACGGCGTTCCTCGGAAAGCACGCGGCGATTCTCAGCGCCGAGACGTTCGCCCCCGTCCGCGTGTCGCACTTCGACGACAAGGAACGGGAGGTGGTGCTCTCCGCGGCCTGGGACCGCTTGCCGGACTTCGAGCCGGCCGGTTCCGAGAACGAGGAGTTCGTCGGAGATGAGTTCGTCGACCGAATCGCATGGGCGCTGCCGAACGAGCCGTTCCGCCCGCGGGCGGAGCGCAACGAACCGTGTCCCTGCGGCAGCGGCCGCAAGTACAAGAAGTGCCACCTGCGGACCGATGAGGCCGAGCATGCCGAGGGTCGGCGCGCGACCGCGACGCACGAGATGGACGCACGGCTCCTCGGCGATCTACGGAATTTCGCGACGCGGGAATTCGGCGAAGAGTGGTGGAGATTCCAGGACGACCTGGCCGCCGAAAGCGACTCCACCTTTCTCACCTACCCCTTGTCGGTCTTTTCTTTCGAGGCCAACGGAACCACGGTGGTCGATGCCTACCTCACGGCGCATGGCCGCCGTTGCACGGCGGCGGAACGAGACTGGCTGGAGGCGCAACGCGCCGCGTGGCTCTCGGTATGGGAAGTGGAGGCCGTCGAGGCGGGAAGGTCGCTGACCCTGCGCGATCTACTCTCGGGCGAACGGCGCACGGTGTTGGAAAGGAGTGCTTCCAAGATCGTCGTGGTGCGTGACGCGCTGCTGGCCCGGGTCGTGGACCACGACGGTCTCTCGCTGCTCGCCGGCATCCACAGCGGCGTGCTGAGCCCGTTCGAGGCGCACGACGTGGTCGATCGTGCTCGGCGCCGGCTGCGCCGCAAGCGGGACGTGCCGGTCGAGCGACTCCGGGACGCGGCCTTTGGCCGCGCCCTCATCCGCTACTGGATCGACGCCCTCGAAGAACTCCGCATACGGCGATCGCTGCCGCGGGAACTGCGCAACCGGGACGGCGACCTGCTGACGCAGACGGTGGACCGATTCGAGGTCCTGCCCGGAACGATGACCGAAATTGGCCGGATCATCGCGCAACTCGAGGGCTTCATCGAGGAAGGCGCCGAAGACGGGGCGGCGACCTACGTCTTCCTGGGCGCCTATGACGGAACGCTGCCAGAAGGCCAGAGGACGGTCCTCGGTATCACCCGGCTCGAACCGACGGCGCTGCGGACCGAGACGAACTCCGAAGCGCGGGCCGACGCGCTGCGGGAGCGCCTCGAGGCGGCATGCGGCGACCGCATCCGACACCGCGCGCGAGAGCAGACCAATCCGTTCGCGTTCGGCTCAGCCGCCGGAGAAGCGCCGTCGCTGCCGGCGCCCTCACCCGAGGACGAGCGATTTGCCGCGGAGCACAAGGCGCGCCACTAGATCTGCTGCTCAAGCACATGGAGAACATGGAGCAACGCGCCGGCGGGGCCGCGCCCTTCGACTTCTCGATCACCCGCGACGAGCTTGGCATTACGCCGCGCTGAGATGACCGCCGCGCCGACAGCCCACGGGAACTGACGAAGAGAAGGCCGATGATCTCGCGACGTCACCTGCTGCAGCTCGGAGGGCTCACCGCGCTTGGCGCCGGATGGCCCGGCGGCGCGCTGCGCGCCCTGGCCCAGAGCCCCGAACAGACGCGGCGGCTGATCCTGATCAGCCACTGCCACGGCTGGCCCTACGCCACCTGGAAGATGCGCCCCGAAGGCGTGTCGGAGACAGAGCCGTGGTCGGTCGACCTGGAACCGCTCGCCAGGTCCGAGTTCAGCAAGCCGCTGGCGCCCCTCTACGAGCACCGGCGCCGCGTACTCGCACTCGACGGCCTCTCCCTGGCGACCGCCGAACTCGACGCCGGCGGCAACCGGCACGACCGCGGCTGGGTTCACGCCTGGACCGGCAACACCGCTGACTTCTCCTCCCGCGACACGCGGTCGACCTCGGCGTCCATCGACCAGCTCGTCGCCGCACACATCGCGCGACCGGACCGGTTGCCGTCACTGGAAGTTTCGGTCGACTCGGCGCTCGAGGCGGGTCGGCCCATCAGCTACAACAGCGGCGGCGTGCGGCTACCGGCCGAGAACACGCCGCTGCGCGCCTGGAACCGGGTCTTCGGACCGGCCTCAGGCGGCGACAAGGTCGGCGCCTACCGGCGCAGCACCCTGGACTTCGCCTACCAGGAGTACCGGGCGGTCGCCGCGCGCTTCGACGCCAACGACCGCGCCCGGCTCGAGTCCCACTTCGGGCTCGTCGACCGGCTCGGACGGCGGCTCGAGGGCCTGGCAACCCTCGCCTGCGAGGCGCCGCCGCGGCCGGCCGCCTCGTTCGACCGCTACGACCTGCAGTTCGACGCCTTCGTCGACACCATCGCCGCGGCCTTCAGTTGCGACATCACCCGCGTCGTCTCATTCTCCCTGGGCGAGATGCCGACCGCGGAGTTCGGCGCCGCCCACATCAGCGACAAGGTGCACAAGGGCATCGCCCACTACATCCACGACGACGCGCGGAAGCACGACGCGATGACGCACTATGTGGAATACCACGGCCTGCAGGTCGCCCGTCTCGTGAGCACCCTCGAGGCGATCCCCGACGCCGGCGGCGGTTCCCTGATGGACAACACCCTGATCGTCTGGGGCTCCGAACTCGGCGACGGCTGGCATGGCTACCGCAACTACTGCCCCGTCCTCATCGGAGGCTCGTGGGCCTTCGACACCGGCCGCTACATGCACTGGCCCCACCAGACACCCGCCCAGATGCGTGTCCCGGCACAACTCGCCCCCGGCGGCCTCACGAAGTTCGCCGGCGTCCCCCACCAGCACCTCCTCGTCAGCGTCGCCCGCGCAATGGGCCTCGACACCAACCACGTCGGCCTCCGCCACGCCTACGGCCAGCGCGGCGATCACATCGAACTCGTCGGCCCGCTGGCAGGCCTCACGGCGTAGCAGCGGCGCGGCGCGGCGCGGCACCCGCCTGCCGACTCCGACTCCGACGACGCTATTCAGGCAGCGCGAAGGCGAGGAGTTCGGACTTGCGAGGCGGCTGACGCCGGGGCCGCGGGGGTGCGTCGGCGATAGCAGTGGTTGCAATGGACGGGCCGGGGCCCGGACGTTCGCCGCCGCCGGCGATGAGGATGTACTGGCGGCCTTCGTGCGTGTAAGTCATCGGGCCGCCGTGGAGGCTGCGGTCGACTTCGAGCTGGGCGAGGAGTTCGCCGGTCGCCTTGTCGAAGGCGACGAGGTAGCTGCCGTTGGCCGAGCGATCTCCGAGTTCCATCCGACCGCCCGCGGACGGGCGATCGGACTGGTTCGCGTCTTGCTCGTTCCCTCGCAAGCCGGGTTCGTCGACGATCGGTTCGATCGAGACAACGAGGGTCTTGGTCACCAGGACGCCGCCTTCGGTGACGACGCCGTCCTGGGGAGGTGTGCCGAGCCGGCCCAGGTTCAGGTGCTTGATCGCGGGGTGGTTGCGCGGCCCCTCTCCCAGCGGAACCTGCCACAGCATCTCGCCGCGGTTCATGTCGAACGCGGTGATCCGCCGGTAGGGCGGCTTGAGCAGGGGAAGGCCCTGGACCGTCGGCGTGGGCCGGCGGTTGATCGAGTAACGCCAGTCGGAACGCGCCGGGTCGGGCGCCGAGAGCGAGATGGCGCCGGGCCGCGTCAGCGAGGGCACGTAGAGGATGTTCGTCTCCGGATCGAAGGAGGCGCCGGTCCAGTTCGCGCCGCCGCCGGGCCCCGGGTTCTGGACGTAGGCGCGCTTGCCGTCCTCGCCGTGGATGATCGGCGGCGTGAAGACCGGGCCGATCACATAGTCGCGAATCACCTTGAATGCCTCCGCCCGCAACTCCGGCGTGAAGTCGATCAGGTCGTCGTAGTCGATGCCGAGGGTCTCGAACGGCGGCGGCCTGGTCGTGAACGGCTGCGTGCGCGACAGCTTCTCGCCAGGAACCCGGGAGTGATAGTCGACCGGCGTCTCGACGATCGGCCACACCGGTTCTCCCGTGGCCCGGTCGAACACATAAGTCATGGCGACCTTCGACACGACCGCTACCGCCTTGATGTCCTTGCCGTCGACCGTGATGTCGATCAGGTTCGGCGCCGACGCCAGGTCGTAGTCCCAGACGCCGTGGTGGATGGTCTGGAAGTGCCAGACGACCTCGCCGTTGCGGGCGTCGAGGCAGACGATCGACTCGGCGTAGACGTTGTCGCCGTGCCGGTCGCCGCCGTAGTAGTCGTTGGTCGGCGTGCCGAAGGGCAGGTAGACGTAGCCGAGCTCCTGGTCGGCGCTCATCATCGACCACACGTTCGTGTTGCCCATCTTCCGCCAGGACTCGTTCTCCCACGTCTCGATGTACGGTTCGCCCTCGCGGGGAACGGCGTGGAACGTCCACTTCAGCTTGCCGGTGCGAACGTCGAAACCGCGCACATCCCCGGGCGGATTGTTGTTGCGGAGTGGGAAGTCGAAGACCGTGCCGCCGATGACGATCGTGTCGGCCACGACGGTCACGGGCGCAGTCCAATTCATGTTGCGGTTCGCGCGACCCGGCAGAAGGCCCTGCATCAGGTCGACCACGCCCTCCTCGCCGAACCCGGGGTCCGGCCGGCCGGTCTCCGTGTCGATCGACACCAGCCGCCCGCCGCGGGTCGCAACCAGGACGCGCTCCGCCTCGCCGTCGGTCCAGAACTCGATGCCGCGGATCTGGACCAGCGAACCGCGCTGATCGATCTCCCAGTCTCTCGGATCGTGCCGCCAGAGCGTCTTGCCGGTCGCCGGATCGAGCGCCGCGACCTGACCCAGGTTGCTCGCGATGTAGACGACGCCGTCGATCATCAGCGGCATGCTCCGGTACGACCCGGGCATCTTGTCGGTCAAGTCGTTCAGCAGGACATCGGCTGACTCCCACCGCCAGGCGACCTCCAACCGATGGAAGTTGTCCCGGTCGATCTGGTCCAGGGGCGAGTACCGGGTCGAGCCGCTGTCGCCTGCGAAGTGCGGCCACTCCCCGCCTTCCGTGCCACGCTGGGCCAGCGCGGGCAGGGCCAAGACGAGCGCCAGGCCCCAGGGCCCGGCGGTTGCTATCCACGAAGCGCGCCTCGACATGTTGCAACTCTCCCTTCCACCTTCAGCGCGCGCCGCAAGCGCCGCGCATCGGTTCACCTCATCCTCAGCAGGAATGTCGCGCGATCCTAGCTCGCGCCGGCCGTCAGGGCGCTATCGGCCTCGGACGGAGTCGAGGATCGAACCAGAAGGGCTGGATCGTCCCCGGCCGGATGCGGTCGAAGCTCGGATGAAGCGGATCGATCACCACGTTTCGTTCGAGCGGATTCACCGTGCTCGGCACGGCGACCGCCAGATGCTCGCCGAGCGCGGCGGCCACTTCGCCCAGCTTCCAGGCGCCCCTCCCGAGGTCGATGATCTCGTCGTTCGGAACCTCGAGATCGAGAATCCGGTGCACCGGCAACGCGCTCAGACGCCGATGGTGGACGAGAATCTCCAGCATCGCCAGCGACGACGTCTCACTGCAGTAGACGGCGCGGCGCCCTCGCCGATTCCAGCGCCCTCCGTGGCGGGCGGCGCCGAGGCCGTTCAGCATTCCAGGTACGTCAACTGCATGTTCCGCCTTGACGATCCGCCAGATCTTCACGTCGGAATGCCATGGGCGAGACGACCGAGCAGGTCGATGACCTCGTTCGCGCCCAGAATCGTTCGCGACCGTTCGAGCGGCGTCTCTCCATCGAAGGCCGGCGCCGGGGACTTCAACCACTCCACCGCGCTCTGCCGATCCCCATCGAAGTACTCGATCGCCGTGTTGACCACCCGAGCGACGAGCGCGGCCCGGTCCCCCTCGTGGCGACTCAGGGTTCCCTGGGAGAGCCGGCGCAACATCGTCTGACGCGGAATACCCACCGTTCTGGACAACGCACTGTCCGACAGCCCGAGCGTGCCCTTCAGATCAGCGAGTAGCTCGGCGGATGCCCCACCCCTGATCTCCTCCAGTGTCGGCAGGCCGAGAAGCTCGATTCGCGTAGCCATCGGATTCTCCCTTCCAGCGAAACTCGATGCGACGGACCGGGATCGCCCGTATGGGATGGCGGACTGTACCACGCGGACCACGCCCAGGTCGCACAGCGTGGCGCGCCAGGCCCCGGATCAGCGTCCGGTAGTAACCTCCGCCGTCGTGACGGCCGACTCCACCAGCATCTACAACCTCACCGGCCGCGAAGTGCTCGACAGCCGCGGCAACCCGACCGTTGAAGTCGAAATGGCCCTCGAAGGCGGCGCCAGTGGCCGCGCCATCGTGCCCAGCGGCGCCAGCACCGGCCGGCACGAGGCGGTCGAACTGCGCGACGGCGACTCTGTCCGCTATGGCGGCAAGGGCACGACCACAGCGGTTGGCCACGTGAACGGTGAGATCGCCGAGGCGGTCCGAGGGCTCGACGCAGCCGATCAGCCGGAACTCGACCGAGTACTTCTGGCCCTCGACGGCTCGCCCAACAAGGGCCGGCTCGGCGCCAACGCGGTGCTGGGCGTCAGCCTGGCCGCCGCTCACGCCACCGCCGCCGCCCGCGGGCTGCCGCTCTACGCTTCCATCGGCGGCGGCGACGCGCGCACCCTGCCGGTGCCGATGCTCAACATCCTCAACGGCGGCCAGCACGCCGCCGGCTCGACCGACTTCCAGGAGTTCATGGTCATGCCAACCGGCGCCGCCTCGTTCGCCGAGGGGCTGCGCTGGGGCGTCGAGGTCTACCACCGGCTGCGCGCGATCCTGCACGGCCGCGGCTTCTCCGTCGCGGTCGGCGACGAGGGCGGTTTCGCGCCCGCCCTGGGCGGCAACGAGCGAGCCGTCGAGGTCATCCTGGAGGCCATCGAGGCCACCGGACGGCGCCCCGGCGAAGACATCCGGATCGCGCTCGACCCGGCGACCAGCGAGCTCTACGACGAGGCCACCGGCCGCTACCGCCTGCCGATCGAAGGCCGCGAACTCGAGAGCGGCGAACTGGTCGACCTCTGGGCGGACTGGTGCCGGAAGTACCCGATCATCAGCATCGAGGACGGTCTGGCCGAGGACGACTGGGCCGGCTGGCAGGCGCTCTGCTCCCGCCTCGGCGGCGAGGTGCAACTGGTCGGCGACGACCTGCTGGTGACGAACATCGAGCGCATCGACCGGGCGACCCGTGAACGCTCCTGCAACGCTCTGCTATGCAAGGTCAACCAGATCGGCTCGCTGACCGAGAGCGCGGCCGCGGTCGAACGGAGCCGCACCGCCGGCTGGGGCGTCGTGATGAGCCACCGCTCCGGCGAAACGGAAGACACCACGATCGCGGACCTGGCCGTGGCCTGGAACACCGGCCAGATCAAGACCGGCGCCCCCGCCCGCAGCGACCGCGTGGCGAAGTACAACCAGCTCCTCCGCATCGAGGAGCAACTCGGCGACCGCGCCGTCTATCCGGGGCTCGACGCCTTCCCGGTCAAGAAGCCGGCGGGATAGCTCCGCGCCCCGCTAGTCGCACCGGTCGACCTGCCAGTCTTCGATGCCGCCGAGCCACTCGTCGAATGCGGCGGTTGCCGGAGCGCACAGGTCGCTGCCGTGGAACCAGAGCACCCCAAGTTCGCCGATGTCGAGAAGGGTGTCCGGGAGGGGGCCGGAGAGCTGCGTGCCGTGGAGGTACAGGTCGACCAGGGCCGTAAGGCGACCGATCTCGGGCGGCACCGGTCCCGTCAAGTCGTTGAGCCACAGACGGAAGGA
The DNA here is from genome assembly GCA_965205295.1 of Candidatus Multivorans sp. Classification (GTDB taxonomy): domain Bacteria; phylum Acidobacteriota; class Thermoanaerobaculia; order Multivoradales; family Multivoraceae; genus Multivorans. The sequence goes on along the minus strand of OZ242167.1, from coordinate 4,429,808 downwards.
CACCAGGTCGGTCAGATTGCCGAGCGCCGGCGGTATGCCGCCCGAGAAGTCGTTGTCCCCGAGCCAGAGCCACCTCATGTCCGTCAGCTCGCCCAGCCACGGGGGAATGGGGCCGGTCAACTGATTGCCTCGCACCTCCAGCAGGTTCAGCCTTCTCAAGTTGCGGAACGAACCTGGAATCCCGCCGGTCAGCCCATTGAAGCCCAGCCGCAGGTACGACAGGTTCGTCAGGCGCCCCAGCTCTGCTGGAAGCTCGCCGGTCAGTTCGTTCGTGTGCATGTACAGATAGGTCAGGCTGCGGAGACTCGCCAGCTCCTTCGGAATCTCGCCGGTCAACTGGTTCCCGCTCAGCAGCAGCACCAGGAGACGATCCAGATCGCCGATCGCCGACGGAATCTCGCCGCTCAGCCCGTTGTCGCTCAGTTCGAGCCAGGTCACGCGGCCGCCCGAGCCGGTGGTCACGCCGTGCCAATCGTCGAGCGGGCGATTGCTCAACCAGTTCTCCTTGTTGTTCCAGTTGTCGCCCCCGGTCGCCCGATAGAGCGCGATCAGCGCGTTGCGGTCCTGCCTGGAAATGACGGTCGTGGCCGAGAACCCGGTGTGCAACTCGTAGGCGCCGGTCGCCTCGCCCTCCTTCCCGGTAACGCGCACGTAGTACGTACCAGGCCCCACCCGGGCGGTAATGCGGAAGTTCTTCTCGGCGCCGGAGTCCGAGTCGCTGGCCAGGACCGTTCCGACAACGTTCATCAGCACGCCCTCGGTGTCGGTCAAGCCCGTCGTGCGAAGCTGCACCCTGCCCGCGCGCGGAATCCGGAAGACGAAGAAGTCGGTGTCGCCGGCGCCCAGGAAACCCTCCAGCGACTCTTCCAACGGAATGTCCGTCGCCTCCGCCGGGGCGCCACCGTGATCGTCCGAGGCGGAGCACGAGAAGAAGCTCGTGTCCTTGATGGGGCGGAACGGTCTGCCCAGGCGGTTGGCGTACGCTCGCGTGGCGCCGGTCTGGGTGTCGACCACCGTCATCTCGACCGCCACGTCGGTGAGACCTCCGGCGAACACCCAACGTTTTCCGTTTACCGCGCAACCGTCGAGCACCTTGATCACGATCTCGATGTTGGCGGGCTCGAAGAACCAGAACAGCCCGGTGTCGCCGGTGAGCGGCATGGCCTTGCCGGCGCCCGTTTGCTCGTCCTCGGTTTCCCAGTCCAGGCGCACGCGAAAGCGGCCGTTCTCGAGGCAGAGCGTCTTGGCGCCGGCCGTGCATTCGCCGGGCGCGGCCTGGGGCATCTCGACGCGAGCGGCGCGATAGCGCTCCAGGGCGAGCCGGACCTCCAGGTCGGGGTCCGGAGGGCGCCTGGGCAACGGCGAGGGTTTCGCCAGCCCAGGACGATCCGCCGCCGCGATGCTCGCGCTGGGCCTGCAGGTCTCGAACGCCTCGGCGTCCTGCACAGGCGCCAGGAGCGTTCCTTCCGGATTGAACCAGGTCCCGGCGATGCCGGTTTCGGTATCGACGACCGTCAACTGAACCTCGGTGTCCGTCAGACCACCGGCGAAGACCCAGAAGTGCTTGTTCAAAGCGCAGCCGTCGAGCAGCTTGACGACCATTTCGACGTTGGCACGATCGAAGAACCAGAACGCGCCGGTGTCCTCCGTCAGCGGTATCGAGCCGCCACCACCGGTGGCGCCGTCCTCGGTCGCCCACTCCACGGTCACCTGAAATCGGCCTTCGTTCAGGCACAGCGTCTGGTCATCCTCGACGCATGCCCGCACCTCCCCGAGCGTCACCGCGCTGGCTTCGTTGGTCGCCGAGGAACGTCCACCGGCGTTGCTCGAGGCCACCCGGTAGGCGCGGTAGGTCGCCGGCGGCAGTCCTTCGACAACAAAGGAGGTCGTTTTGCTCCCGACACTGGCGATCAGCTTGAAGTCCGTCTCGTTGATCGGGCGCTCGAAGACGTCGAAGGCCGTTTCCTCGGTCGAGTTGTCCCGCCAGGCGAGTTCCACGCTGTGCTGATCGATCGTCGTGGCCGTCAGATCGGACGGACTTGCGGGTCCGCCGTGCGCCGGATAGAGAAAGCGCACCGCCGCCAGATCGTCGGCGCCGAGCTGACCACCGCGGTAGATCCGCTTGCCTCTCGCGGTCGCTTTCATCAGGGAATCGGCGGTCAGGGCGCTGCATGTGTCGGCAAACCCCTGGGCGCAGGAATGAGCGAGGCCGATGGCATGGCCCAACTCGTGAGCCATCACGTGCTCATGCGCCTTGCCGGCGCTGAGGGTCCGGGCGGCCCAACTCCGGCCGTACCCGTCCTGGGTCAGGATGTCGGTTTCGACGATCGGAAGCGCCTCTTGCCACCTGTTGCCGGGAATCTTGTGGCGGCTCTCCTCCGAACAGAAAAAGCGGATGAGTGTGATGGCCAGAACGCCTCCGGTGCTGCTCTCGAAGTAGCCTGGGATCACGTCGTGCGGATCCTCGAAGAGGATCGAGTTGACGCCGTCGCGTCGGTCAACGTCGGCCTGCTTGTTCGTCGTGCCCATATTCACGAATTGAACGCGGCTTTCCGGATCGTCGTTCCAGGCACGCATCGCGCGCACCACCTCGCCGATTCCCCCGCCCGGGATGCCGGCCTGCCCATCGGCCTGGATCGTGAACCCGACGCCCCGTTCACGGTCGAACTGCCGCCACCGAACCGGCAGGCTGGGCGCCTCGCACCGAGACGGACTGGTGACCAACCGGTAGGGAGAGATCCGGGACACCGGCCCGTCGACCGGGAGGGCCGCGGTGAAGTAATCCCCCTCTCGCTCCACGCCGCGCACGCGGTCACCGATCCAGCGGCGAAAGTCGTCGCCATTCCGGGGCCGGTGGCTCAACGTCTCCGAGGCTGCCCCATCGGGCAACGCCGGCGACTCCTCATGAAGCGCCGCCTCACGCATGAGCAAACTGCCCGCGGCCGCCCGCACCTCGAAGAACATGCCCAGCGACAACTCCACCGTCCGGTACAGGACAGCCGCTCCGGTATCCGGAACCTCGTCGAGAAAGAGCAGCACCCGGTCGCCGGCCCCCATCGTCGGCAGGCCGAAGATGCCCGAGACGACGCCGTCCGCCTCCACCCCCCCGGGTTGCCGGACGACGATCGTGCCGCCGAGGACGGTCCCCTTCAGCACCTCCTCCACCTCGAAGAGAACGTCGGTGGACGGGAACCGCGCCCCTGGGGCCGCGATCACCGATCGCACTTCACCGAACACGATGATCGGTGTCCGGTCCACCATCACATCGTCACCGGGTATGACGTAGATGATGCCGCCCGCCGGCGCCGCAACCAGACACGCCGCCAACGAACAGCCGAACAGAATCAACCGAGGGAATCGAGCGAAACATCTGCCCGTGCGCAAACCGACTTCGCTGGCTGTGTTCGCGTTCACCACCGGCGCCCCTCTCCGGTCCCACTCAATATTGCAGACACTGCACTCTAGCCCGGATGTTCCACAAGGAACACGACGACATCGGCGACGTTGGTGCCAGTCGCGCCGGTGCGCAGCAGCGCCCCGCCGGCGTCCAGGGCGCGGTAGGAGTCGTTGTCGTCGAGGGCGGCGCGCGGGTCGATTCCGGCTCTCCGGATGCGGGCGACGGTCGACGCGTCGACGATGCCGCCGGCCGCGTCGGTGGGCCCGTCGCGGCCGTCGGTGCCGGCGGCCAGAAACACCCAGTCGTCGCGGTCGGCCAGCGGACCCTTGGCTGCCTCGAGGGCAAAGGCGAGCGCCAGTTCCTGGTTGCGTCCACCGCTGCCGCCGCCACGAACCGTGACCGTCGTCTCGCCGCCGGCGACGTAGGCGGGCGGGGCCGCCGCGGCGAAGCGTCTCGCGAGTGCCGCCCCGATCTCGCGCGCCTCGCCCTCCAGGGGCGCCGGTTCGATCTCGACGGCTGCACCGCATGTCGCGGCCATCGCCCGGACGCTGGTCCGGTTGCCGCCGACGATCCGGTAGATCGCGGCGTCGAAGACGGGGTCTCCGGGCTTGGGCGTCTCCTCGAGGCCGCCGCTGATCCCCGCCTCGAACCGGCGCCGAACCGACGCCGGGCACGACCGCAGCACGCCGCAGCGCTCAAGGACGGCGTATGCGTCCGCGAAGGTGCTCGGATCGGGCGCCGTCGGCCCGCTGCCGATCACCGACGCGTCGTCGTCGATCACGTCCGAGAGGGCGAGAGTGATCACCCGCGCCGGCCGCAACTGGCGCAGCAGGCCCCCGCCCTTGGTCGTCGACAGGTGCTTGCGCACCGCGTTCAGCTCGTGGATCGTGGCGCCGCCGCGGAGGAGTTGACGGGTCACCTCCAGCTTCTCCCCAAGTTCGATGCCCGGCGCCGACGCCGGCAGCAACGCCGACGCGCCGCCTGAGATCAGCACCAGCGCAAGGTCGTCCGCACCGAGTTTCGAGGCCCGCCGCTCGATCTCGCGTGCCGCGGCAAGGCCCCGCGCGTCCGGCAGCGGGTGTCCAGACCGGAGCGCCCCGAACCGCGCCGGCCCCACTGCCTCGTCGTGGGTCACGAGCAACACGTCGGACGGCGGGATGCGACCGCCGAGGATCTGCGCCGCCGCTTCCGCCATCCCAAAGGCCGCCTTTCCCACCGCCAGCACCGCGGTGCGGCCGCCCGCCTGTGCGCGCAGGTCGAGTTCCCCGAGCGCCGAAGCGGTCGATGCCACCGGGTCGGCCGCCGCCACGCCCGCGTGGAAGATCTCCTCCGCCCGCTGTCGCAATTCCGCCCGCTGTCGCAATTCCTCGATCACGCGCCAAGGATACGGCGAGCCGGCAAAGTCCTTGCGCGTCGACTACTCATTTGGTACTTTTCATTGCACCAGATCTGACTTGCGCGGAGACACCGGATGAACAGTCGAGACACTCGCGAGGAGCTGAGTCTCCCGGCCATGGACGAGATTCGCGGAGGATCGTGCTCCGCAGGCCTGCTGCGCGAACTGAAGACCGCGCTGGAAGTATCGGACATCGAACTGGTGGGCATCGTCGGCATCCCGCGCCAGACCATGCTGCGCCGCCTCCACAGCGGAACTCTCAAGCGCCACGAAGCCGACCGGGTCGTCGCGGTCGCCAAGGCCTACAACAAGGCGCTCGACTTCTTTGAGCACAAGCATGAAGCGGCTCTCAGGTGGATGAAGCGCCCCAACATCGGGCTTGGTGGAGAGACGCCCCTGGAACACGCCGATACGGTCACCGGCGCGAACGACGTCGTCGTGCTCCTCCACCGCATCGAGCACGGCATCCCGCTCTGACCTCACTCGATGAGGGTCTGGAGAGTCGCCAGGGCGGTCCACGCAACCGACGCAACCACGATGCTGAGCGGCATGGGCGCCGCCCTCAGCGGAGGCCGCTGGAATCCGCCTGGGATGCCCGTCGTCTACTGCAGCGAGACCTCCTCCCTGGCCATGCTCGAGACGCTGGCGCGTATCGAGGACATCTCGGGTTCCCCGACCTTCCGGATCCTGGATGTGACGATCCCGGACGAGGGCGTGGTTGAGTTGCCCGACGACGAAGCCGCTCGAAACGGCCAGAAAGCCGGCGCGGCAGCACTGAAGGAGCATCTCGCATTCGCCGTGCCCAGCGTGGTGAACCCGCTGGAAAGGAACATCGTGATCAACCCGCTGCACCGGAACTTCCATCAAGTGCAGGGCGGCACGATGCGTACGTTCCGGTTCGACGAGCAGCTGAGCTGACGAGACTACGCGCAGTCGGGCCCGAGCCGTCGACCGCGGGTTCCCTTTCGCCCTAGACGATCCAACGCCGCACCGCCCTTTCATGATGCACAGTGGATCTGACCGCTGCCGGCTGGAGTCCGCGTGGGAGCCATCGGCCTGAGAGAGTCGGCCGAGAGATTGCGCCGGCCTGATCTGGCGGTCGAACCGGACCACGTCGAAGACCGCGTCTCGGCGGCCGGGCCGCCTTGGCAGAACCGTCCGCACCGCCATACAATGCCGCCGTTCAACCTGGACGCTTCGTCCCGGACCCGGGGTGAATGCCGGCGGCTCGAGAGGTACTCTTCGTGAACGTGGTCCTCGGACACTACCCGGAGTACACCGACTTGGCCGAGAGACTCGACGCCAACTGCTTTTCCGTGCCTGAGCGCATCTGGAACCGGCTCTCAGACCAACAACGGTGGGAACTGAACAGGAGCTTTCTTGAAACTCACGTGGTCCAGGCTGGGTCGCAGATCGTCTTCTCTCGCCGGCCTCAAGCCGCACGACGCAACAGCTTCTTCGAAAGCGAGATAAACTACCTCCTCAGCAGAGGAGTAGGTGTCACTCCCGATTTGACCGCGTTCCTGCCCTGACGGCCGACGCAAACCTATGGCGGATAGAGCCCAGACCTCGACAAGCCCCCTCGCAGAGGAGCTTTGCGCGCAGCTCTCCCATCCCGAGCTAGGGCATCTCACCATCATCCGTGACGACTACGACGAAGAGAACTTCGGCAACGCCCTGCTCGTGTTTCAGGCTGACGGAGTCCTGCTCAGGTTCATCCGCGACCGAGGACTTGTGACCGTCGACGTCGGCGCAAGCAACCGCTTTCTGAGCTTGGACTTTCTAGCCTTCCGGCAACGCTGGACCGACTTTGTAGCGATCGCACACCACTACAGTCGGCCTCCGGGTCTTCCAAGCCTTCGGCCCGGCCTTCCGAGTGACGAGACTGAAAACGTCTACGCCAATCTGCTTGGAGCGCTCGCGGCTTCTGATGAAGCTGAAGCTGAAGCAGAGCGGATCGCAACCCATCTTGAGGCTACGGCCGAACCGGCACTGTCACAGTTTCGCGACGCGCCCACCGGACCGTACTTCGGAGTTTCCCTGCCGAGCTGCAAGTCTCGTGCTCCGAAGGACGCGCTTACAACCTTGAACGACCACTGGTCCGAGATTGCCGATGCGATGGCCGACGAACAGTGGTTCCGTCGCGCCTGCGACGAGGAACCCGAGTTTTGGAAGTCCATCAGGCAACCGACATCTTCCCCCGGCGAGGATGAAACACGCTCACTAGCCGCGACCTGAGCAGCGCCTCGGTTGAGCCACGATCCCGAAGACGGCCCGCCCTCTCGCAACGCCCCAGCCACCCGGGTTCAGCCGACCCTGCCGCTTTATCCAAAAGAGACCTCATGGCCGCGTCCCCTTCGCAGAAGGTCGCCCTGTTGCCAGTTCACGGCATGGCCCACTCAACTGCGACTTCCCGAAGCTTCTCGACGTGGCATGACTGTCACTCGGGGCGTGTGGGCGGACGGAGGTTCACCGCCCGTAGCTGTTGGCACTGAAGGCCCAGGACCAAGCGGCGAGAACGCTGACGTTGACGATCTCGACTCTCTCCAGCTTATGTTCGCGGGTCGCAGCGCATCTGGGGAACGGCTCGCGGAAGCTAGAATACCGAGCCGAGGCCATGGATTCCACTCAAGCTCCGCCTTCTGTGCCCTGCAGGATCGGCTGGGAGTCCCCGGCGCCGGTCCCCGCCGGCCATCGCTTCAACCACTTTCTCGAAGCGAAGGGCAGCCGTCTGCTGGCGCACGGGCTGGATCTCGCTGCCTTCTTCGAGCGGGGGCGGGCGCCGGCGGCCGGGCTGCCCACGGCCGCGATGCCCAGTCCGCTCGAGATCGCCTTCCTGCCCAACATCCGCGCCCAGGTGACGGCGATGGAACGCTGCTTCGACCGTGCGATCGACCTGGTCGGCTACCCCGCCCCGTTCCACTTCGCCTTCGCCTCGAAGGCGAACACCGCCGAGGAGATCGTCCGCTCGACCCTGGCGGCGGGCGCCCACCACGAGATGTCGTCGAACGTCGACGTCGAGATCGCGCGCCGGATGATCCGATCGGCTCGGCTGCCGGAAGACCGCATCGTGCTCGCGAACGGCTTCAAGGCGCCGGGCAGCGACTACGCGCTGAACCTGGTGGATCTCCGGCGGGAACACGCCCGCACGATCCCCATCCTCGAGGACGCCTCCGAGCTGGAGTCCTTCGCCGGCAGCGGCCTGGCCTTCGAACTCGGAATCCGCCTCAGGCTGCGGCGCCCGCAGGCCGGCGGCGCCGCCGCCTGGCTCGACGGCACGCGGCTGGCCGATCGCGACTCGCGTTTCGGCGTCGATGCCGCCGAAGCCGCCCGCCTCGCAGCCGAGATCGACCGGACGCCCTCAACGCGCTTCGTTCTCCTGCACGCGATGTTCGGTTCCGCTGGCAGCAGCGAGGAGGAGTTCGTCGCGGCGCTCGAACCGGGGCTCGACCTCTACGCCCGCCTCGGCAGCCGCCACCCGGAACTCCGCTTCTTCGATTTCGGCGGCGGAGTGCCCGGTCGGACCACACTCGACCGCAGCTTCGACTACGACCTCTTCGCCCGCCGTCTGCTGGAGACCGCGACCGCACGCTGCACCGCCCACGGCGCCAGGCCGCCGGCGCTGATCGGCGAGTTCGGTCGCTACACCGTCGCCGAGCACGCGGCCCACCTGTTCCGCGTCATCTCGGTCAAGCCGAACAGTCCCGGGCTTCCCTGGTACCTGGTCGACGGCTCGATCATGACCTCCTTCCCGGACACATGGGCCCTGGGCGAGCACTTCATCTGCCTGCCTCTCAACCACCTCGACCGGCCCTTCCACCGTGTGCGCCTGGGCGGAATCACCTGCGACCGCGACGACGTGTACCCACCCCGCGGCAGCACGGCGCCACTCTTCCTGCCCGACCTGGACCCCGCGGACCTGCACGAGACGCCGCTGCACGTGGGCTTCTTCTCGGTCGGCGCCTACCAGGAGATGCTCGGCGGCGTGCGCGGCAGCAAACACTGCGTTCTTCCCGAGGCGACCGAACTCCTGATCGACGACGATGACAGCAACGCCGGCTTCCTGTGCGACATCGTGCCGGGGCATACGACCGAGGACGTGCTCCACAACCTGGGCTACGGGCGAACGGCACGCGTCGGCGCGCCGCGGACAGCGGCGCGGGTACCGCTGGCCTGATGGCGTCCATCGTGTCTGGGAACTGCCCGTCACCAGCGGTCCCGCTCGCCCTGGCTCTGGCCCTGGCCGCGATAGCTGGGCCTCTCGCTGCCGAGGATCCGAAGCCGGTCTTCGTCGACCGTGCCGCTCAACTCGGGGTCGACTTCGTCCACGACAACGGCATGACCGGCGAGCTCTACTTCGCCGAAAACATGGGCGGCGGCGCGGCGCTCTTCGACGTCGACGGCGACGGCGACCTCGACCTCTACCTCGGCCAGGGCCACCGGCTGACGCCACCCGGGAACGCGGGCGTCTCGCCCGCATCCGCGGACTCTGGCGCGGACGTGCCCAGGGACCGCCTGTACCGCAACGACCTGGACGCCGGCGAGCTCCGCTTCACGGACATCACCGACGAGAGCGGCCTCGACGCCCGCGGCTACGCGATGGGCGCGACCGTCGGCGACATCGACAACGACGGCGACCCGGACCTCTACATCCTGAACCTGGGACCCAACGAACTCTGGCGCAACGACTCCGAGGCCGGTGCGATCCGCTTCACCAACGTCACCGCCGGCAGCAACACCGCGGATCCACGTTGGAGTGCGGCCGCGAGCTTCTTCGACTTTGACGACGACGGCCTGCTCGACCTGTTCGTCGGCAACTACGTCGAGTTCCGAGTCGCCATTCACAAGACCTGCAGCTCGCCGCAGGGACTTCTCGACTATTGCGGCCCGAAGGCATACCGGGACGAGGCCAACCGAGTATTGCGAAATCGCGGTGACGGCGTCTTCGAGGACTGGACTTCGCGCCTGGGGATCGCCGACCTGAAGCGACCGACCCTCGGCACCGTCGCAGCCGACTTCGACGGCGACGGCACGACCGACATCTACGTCGCCAACGACCAGAGCCCGAACGCCCTGTTGCTGAATCAGGGGGGCTCCGCGTTCATCGACGACGCGGTCCTCGCCGGCGCGGCGGTCGATGCCGCCGGACAGCCGGAGGCGAGCATGGGGGTGCTCGCCGAGGACTTCAACGGCGACGGTCTGGTCGATCTGTTCATGACCCATCTCCAGCACCAGACGAACACGCTCTATATCAACGAGGGCGACGGGCTCTGGGACGACCGCACCGGCGGCAGCGGCCTCGGCCGGCCGAGCTTCATCTACACCGGCTTCGGCGCCGCCGCGATGGACTACGACCTCGACGGCGAGCTCGACATCTACGTCGCCAACGGTGCCGTCAAGCGGATCGAGGAGCAACTCCGGGCCGGCGATCCCACGCCACTGCGGCAGCCCAACCAGCTCTTTCGCGGCTTCGGCGGCGGCCGTTTCGAGGAGGTTCCGGGCTTCGAGTCGCCCGTGGTGTCCGAGGTGAGCCGCGGACTCGCCCGGGGCGACCTGGACAACGACGGCGATCCCGACCTGGTGGTCGCGAACAACGGCGGACCGGCGCGGGTGCTCATCAACCAGGGCGCGCCACGGGCTCGCGATTGGGTGGGCATCGACCTTCGGCTGGCGCCCGCCGGGGAGGCCGCGCTCGGCCGGCGCGCCCTGGGCGCCTGGCTGGGTGTCCTGGAAGAGGGCAAGGCTCGCAACTGGCGGCGCTTCCACACCGACGGCTCCTACGCGTCGGCCAACGGTCCGCGAGTGGTCGTCGTCACAGACCCCTCCGGCCCACCGGCGCTGATCGCGCGCTGGTCCGGCGGCGCGCCCGAGATCTTCGAGATCGAGGAAGCCGGGAAGTACCTCACTCTGGTGCGCGGTCAAGGCTCGCCGTCCCCGCCGGATGGAGCTCCACGGCCATGACGCGGGCGAAGCTCCGCCGCAGGCACACCGGACCGATCGTTGCGTCGACGGCCGCGGCGATCCTCGCAGCCGGCCTGACCCTCGCGCCGGCACCGGGCCAGGCGCAGCCCGCTGTCGAGCCGGTCGAGCGGCCGCGGACCGACAACTACGAGAAGTCCGTGCAGGAACAACTGAGCGCCGCCCGCGACCTGCTCGACCGCCTGCTCGAGGATCCGGAAACGGATCGCCGTCACCTGGCAGCCGTTTTCGGCCACGTCGGCCAGCTCTACCTGCTCTACGACTTCCGGCCCGCCGCCAGGGCGGCGCTCGGCAACGCCGAGACGCTTGATCCGGCCGACGTCCGGTGGCCGTACTACCGCGCCATCGCGAACACTTACGATGGCGACGACGAAGAAACCGTTGCAGCCCTCGACCGCGTCCTGGAGCTCGAGCCCCGCGAACTCGCCGCGCGCACGCGCCGCGCCTACGCGCTGCTGGACCTACGCCGTCTCGAGCAGGCCGCGGCCGAGTGCCGTCGCATCCTGGAAGTCGACCCGAACCACTCCGCAGCCCAGTTCGGGCTCGGCCGCGTCGAGTTCGAGCGGGCTCGCTTCGAACGCGCGATCCAGCACTTCAACGCCGCCCTCGAGGGCCAGCCCGAGGGCTCCGTCATCCATCACCGCATCGGGCGCGCCCTCCGCCGGCTGGGACGGCGGGAGGAGGCGGCGGACCACCTGGCACGCAACAAGCAGATCCCGGTCGGCTACAAGGATCCACTCTACGCGGCGATGCAGGCTCTCAACGTCAGCCGCAAGGCCCACTTCACACGCGGCGCCGAGGCGATGCGCACCGGCAACCCGCAGCTCGCCCTCGCGGCGTTCGAGGCGGCGCTCGAAGCCTTACCGGGCGACCCGGAGACCGCGTTCAACATCGCGATGGCGCTCATCGACCTCGGCGACAAGCCAGCCGCCGAAGAGCGACTGCGGGAGACGATCGCACTCGACCCCGACTACCGGGAACCCCGCTACAACCTGGGGATGATCCTGGCCGAACGGAACGACCTCGAGGAAGCGGAACGTCACTTCCGGCGTGCTGCGGAGATCGACCCGGGCGACCTGGACGCACGGGTGCGATGGGCGGACACCCTGACCCGCCTCGGCAGGACCGGCGAAGCGATCGAGATCCTCGACCGCGTCCTGGCCGCCGACGCCGCGCTGCCGGCGGCCCAGCTCATCCTCGGCGCGGCCCACCAGGCCACCGGCAACGCGGAGGCGGCCCGGACGACCCTGAACCGGGTCCTGGAAGCCGCACCCGGCGCGCCCGGGGAGCGGTCCGAAGCCCACTACCGTCTGGCCGCGCTTCTGGAAGCGGAGGCCTCAGGCGCAGCCGGGCGCCGTGTTGCCGCCGACGCGGCCTTGGCCGCCGAATCGCACCTGCGCGAGGCCCTGGAACTCGACCCCGGTTTCGCCGAGGCCCATGTCCTCCTCGGGCGCCTGCTCGGACGGCAGGAGCGCTACGCGGAGGCAGCCGGCCACTTCGCCCGCGCCCTCGTCCGCGACCCGTCGAACACCAACTGGCACCGCGACCGCGCGATGGCTCTCCTTCTCGCCCGGCGTTACGCGGCGGCTCGCGGGGCCCTGACCAGCGCCCGGCGCGCTCTCATCGGCTCGGGAGACGATTCGACGGCGGCGACCGATCACCTCGACACCCTGCTCGCGCGTCTCCTCGCCACCAGCCCCGACAGCCAGGTCCGGAACGGCCGCGAGGCGCTTGTCATCGCCGAGCGCCTGATGGCGGATCGACCGAGCATCGAGCACGCGGAGACGGTCGCCATGGCGCTGGCCGAAGTCGACGAGTTCGGGCGCGCCGCCGAGTTGCAGCGGCAGCTCCTCGCGGAAGTCGAGCGCCGGGGCGCGAGCCCTACCGACGGGCAACGGCAACGACTTCGCTCGTACCTGGCCGGCGAACCGGTTCGCGAACCGTGGTTCTCGCCCTGATCTCCCTGGCGGCTGCGATCGCCGCGCCGGCCCAGGATCAGGCCGGGGCCGGGGGTCTCCGGTTTGTCGATGTCGCGGCAGCGTGGGGGGTCCACTTCCGTCATCGGAACGGCGGCCAGGGCGACTTCTACATGATCGAGACCCTGGGCGGCGGCGTGGTCGCCTTCGACTACGACAGCGATGGCGACGACGACCTCCTCTTCGTCGACAGCGGGCAACCGACGCCCTACGGAGACGAACCGGGCAGGACGACCCTGCTGCGAAACGACGGCGGCCGGTTCACCGACGTCACCGAGGCCTCGGGTCTGAGCCTCGACAGCTACGGGATGGGAGCGGCGGCCGGAGACATCGACGGCGACGGCGACCCGGACCTGTATCTGACCGCCTTCGGCCCCAACCGGCTTTGGTTCAACGACGGCGACGGCGCCTTCACCCCGGCGCCGGTCGAAGGCGCCGCCCCGGACCCGTCCTGGAGCGGCGCCGCCGCCTTCGGCGATCTCGACCTCGACGGCGACCTCGACCTCTACGTTACGAACTACGTGGACTTCGGGTACGACAACAACAAGGTCTGCGGCGTGGAGGAGGCCGGCCGGCGCTCGTACTGCCATCCGGATGTCTACAACGACCTGCAGGATCGCTTCTTCCGCAACGTACTCGAGGAACAGGGCGAGGCGGCCTTCGTCGACGCGACGGCCGACACCGGCATCGAGGGCATACGCGGCGCCGGCCTGGGCGTCGTCATCACGGACCTCGACGGCGACCGCCGCCCCGACATCTACGTCGCCAACGACATGGACGCCAACTTCCACTTTCTGAACCGGATCGAGGACGGCGCCCTCCGCTTCGTGGACGACGCCCTGCTCGCCGGCACGGCGCTCTCCCACCGCGGCCGGCCGGAAGCCGGCATGGGCATCGCCGTCGGCGACATCGACGCGAACGGCTTCGACGACCTCGTCGTGACCCACCTCGACCGGCAGACGAACGCCCTCTACTCGAACCGGGGCGACGGTGTGTTCCTCGACCGGCGCCTCGCCGCCGGGATCGCCGAGCCGTCGCAGCCCTACGTGGGCTTCGGCGTCGATCTGGCGGACCTCGACCTCGACGGCGATCTCGACCTGGCGGTAGCGAACGGCCACGTCCTCCACGACATCTCCGACCACGCACAACGCCCCGGCGACGCTCACGCCCAACCGAACCAGGTCCTGGAAAACCGGGACAGCCGCTTCCAGCTCGTGCCCGGAGGCGGTCTCTCCGCCCTCGGAGTCAGCCGCGGCCTGGTGACCGCCGACCTGGACCAGGACGGCGATCTGGACCTGGTGGTGGCGAACTGCAACGGTCCGGCGGAGGTCTACGCCAACGAAAGTGCCCGCCGGGGCGCGAGTTTCCGCGTCGACCTGCTCGATCGCCGGAACGCGAACCGGCGCGGCGTCGGCGCCGTGCTCGAACTGCGGGCCGGGCCGGGGTCGCAACGCCGCGAGATCCGGGCTGGATCGTCCTACCTGTCCCAGAACTCCCTGACCCAGACCTTCGGCATACCGTTCGGCGACGGCGCCACGGCCCGGGAGCAGGAGGACGCCGGCGTCCGTCTCGACGTCCTGTGGCTCGACGGCGCCGCGCTGCGCCTGCTCGGGCTGCCCTCCGACACCAGGATTCGAGTCGTCCGCTGAAGTTGCGCTCGCCGGGCCTCAAGAGCAGACTGGCGGTAGCATCGCCACTGACGATGACGCCCTCAGGCACACGACTCGCGGCGACCGCCCTGCTGGCGCTGATCGCCGCCGGCACAGCGCCGGCACAGGATCCCCCGGCCGCCATTGGCGACGCACTGGCTCTCGCCGAGCGGGGCGATCTCGCGGGCGCGGTCGCGGCTCTGGAGAGGCAGGTCGCTGAGCCCAACGCCCCGGACATTGCCTTCGCCGCGCTGGGGGCGCTCCTCCTGGAAGCCGGGAGCGCCGAGCGGGCGCTCGAAGTTCTCGCGCCGCTCGCCGACCGCGACCCGCCCGATCCGGCGGCGCTCTTCAACGCGGGGCGCGCGGCGGAGGCGCTGTCCCGCTTCCAGGACGCCGCTGCCTACTATCAACGCTCGATTGAGGTCGAACCGCGGTCGCCGGCGCTGCGGGCCCTGGGACAGGTGCTGTCGGCGCTCGGCCGGCAAGAGGAGGCGGAAACCGCCATCCGGCGGTTCCAGGATCTCACCGCCGCGACGAGCGGCCCGCAAGACCCGGTCGACGCCGGGCAGCGAGACCCCGACGATCCGACGGGCCACGCAGTGCGGCAGGCGCTTCAACGCGCGGGCAGCGGTGACGCGAACGGGGCTCTCGAAGCCCTCGCCCGGGAGGGACGGCTGGCGCCGGACGATCCCCGGCCGGCCATCGCCGCGTCCTCCGTTCTGCTTCACGCCGGCCGCAGCGACGAAGCGCTGGCAGCCGTGGCACAGGCCCTCGACCTGGCGCCGGGCAACCCGGACGGGCTGTATCAGCGGGGCGTCGTTCTGATGTCGCTGCAGGAACTCGGCCCGGCCGAGGAGATGTTCCGGCAGGTGCTCCAGGCTTCGCCGACCCACACCGCCACGCTCTCAGACTACGCCGTGCTGCTGATGGGCCAGGGGCGGGAGAACGAAGCCGCGCGGCACCTCCGAAGGGTGCTGGAGCTCCGCCCCGACGACCCGCTCGCGCGGCGACACCTCGAGCAGTTGGAGGAGGACCCCGCACCGGCCGGCGGCGGCGCTTCGGAGGTTCAGAGCCTCCGCCGGGCGGTCGAACTCGACCCGGACGACGCGGCTGCGTGGGCCCAGCTCGGCGACGCTCTCCTCCTCGAACGGAGCTTCCGCGCCGCGGAAGAGCCGCTTCGCCGCGCGGTCGAGCTCGATCCGTCGAACGTGAGCGCCCGCATCGCCCTCGCCTCCGCGCTGTGGGAGAGCAACCAGCCGGCCGAGGCGGAACGGCATGCCCACGAAGCAGCGACCCTGCTGCCGACCAGCCCCGCGCCTCACCGCCTGCTCGGGGCCATCCTGCTCTGGCGCGGCGAGTACGTGAAGGCCGCGGAGTCGCTCGAACGTTCCGCGGCGCTCGCCGGGCCCGACGCCGAGATGCAGCTTGAGCTTGCCCGAGCCTGGGAAGGCGCCGCGGGACAGCACCCGGCCCAGGCCCAGGACCGGTTGACGCGGGCCGAAGCCGCGTACCGCCGGGCGACGGCGTTGGCGCCGGAGCACCACGAGGCGGTCTACGGCCTCGCCCAAGTGCTGCAGCGACTGGGGCGGACCGAAGAGGCCGCGGCGCAGATGGCGAGGTACCAGACGCTCTACGACCGCGACCAGCAGGACACCCGCGAACGCGGTCGGGCCTCTGGACAGGCGCCCGGTTCGGGCGAGCCGCCGCCCGGCCATTGACGCCGCTGACTACAGCCCCCGAAGCAGCGCCCGCACCGTTTCGAGGTCTCCGGCGTACCGCGCGCTTCGCCCCGGCGCCGACGCCTCGCGCACGAACCTCTCCAGCGCCGGCCGCGCAATCTCGCGCCGGCCGGAAAGGGCCGCCACCGTGGCCAGGTTGTAGAGCACATCCAGGTCGCCGGGCCCGAGTTCCACCGATCGCTGCCATGCCTCGAGCGCCTCGTCGACCCGGCCCTGACTGGACAGCGACACCCCGAGGTAGTTCCATGCCAGCGGCAGCTCCGGATTGAGCGCCAGCGCTTCGCGCGCCTCATGCTCGCAGCGCCCCCAGTCCCGGTCATGAAGCGCCGCCAAGGCCAGGTTCTGCCGCGCCACCGGATTGCGCTCGTCGACCTCGATCGACTGCAGGAGGATCTCGCGGGCACGGCCGGTCATCCCGGCCTCGGCGAGCACGAGGCCGAACACGTTCAGCGCATCCGGATCGCCTGACCCGGCGTAGCGCTCCATCAGCCGCACCGCGTCCGCCGCCCTACCGACTTCCGCCAGCGTCAGCGCCAGTTGACGGCGTAGCGAAGCCGACGCCAGCCGGCGCCGCTCGGCGTCGACCATGACGCTGAGTGCCTCCTCGACCTTCCCCTGTTCCAGCAGCGCCTGAGCCAGGTTCGAGTAGCCGAGCCCCATGCCGGGCCGCCGCTCGATCGTCCGGCGGGCCAACGATTCGGCTTCCTGCAGACGTCCGGCCTGGTACGCCTCCGAGTAGGCCTGGATCATCCGGTCGAGGTCCACCAGCCGCTTCGGATCGTCCTCCGGGCCGTAGATCGCGGGGAGTGCGGCACGGCCACCGGAAGAACTGAGATAGCCGAGGCTCTGAAGCGCCCGCCGCTCTTCGTCGCTCACCGTGCCGGCCACGGGCGGCCACTGGGACTCCTCCGGCAGCAGTTCCGCGAGCAGTAACGCGAGTTCGGCCGCGGATTCGTACAGGTTGCGCTCCTCGGCAGGATCGGCTGCCAGGTCGTAGAGTTCCCTTTCCGGCAGTGAGACGTACTTGACGAGCCGGCCACCCTGCTCGCCGGCCGCGTCCGGAGCGTGCGCGATCACACCCCGAAGCGGCGCCCAGCCGCGTTGGAGGTTCGCCCGCAGCGCCTCGAAGTACGTGGCGCTGTTGGTCCCGGCTGCCGGTGCGGCGCCCGGGGCTCCGGGCGCTCGCCACAGACTGCTTCCCGCCATGTCCGGTAGCGCTGCCGATTCGATACCCGCCGCCTCCAGCATCGTCGGCAGAACGTCGATGTGTCGGACCGGATGATCGAGGCTGGCCGGCGTGAGCTCGTCGGCCCAAAGCACCAACGGCACGCGCAGCGTCGCATCGTAGGCAAACAGGCCGTGCGTACTCTCGCCGTGCTCGCCCAGCGCCTCGCCGTGATCCGACGTCACCACGACCAGAACACCGTCGGCCTCGCCGGGCGGAGCAACCTCAGCGAGCAGGCGTCCCACGTGGTCGTCGGCGACCGCGACCTCACCCTGGTAGGGGCGCCCGACGAAGCGGGACGCGAAGGGCTCGGGCGGCTCGTAGGGCACGTGCGGCTCATAGAAATGGGCCCAGAGAAACCGGCGTTCGCCTTCGTTCTGGCGCCACCAGGACGAAGCCGCCGCCACCACCTCCCCGCCGCCGCGCTCGGCAACCGCGAAGCCGTCGGGGGAGCCCTCTGGGTAGGAGTCGTCGTAGAGCTCGAAGCCCTGGTCGAGCCCGTAACGTGCGTCCAGTGGAAAAGCGGCGACAACGGCGGCGGTCCGGAAGCCGGCGCCGAGGAAGGCCTCGGCAGCGGTCGGGACCGTCTCCGGCAGCACGAAACCGGCATTGTCACGCACCCCGTGCTGGTAGGGCAGTTGGCCCGTCAGCAGGTTGACATGCGACGGCAGGGTCATCACGTTGTGGGCATAGGCGCGCTCGAACACCCAGCCCTCCGCCGCCAGCCGGTCGAGATTGGGCGTTTCGGCAGCCCGGTTGCCAGCAAACCCGACCGCATCCGCGCGCAAGGTGTCGATCGTGATCAGGATGACATCCTGCGCGAACCCAGGTGCGGGCACCTGCGGCCCGGGCGTGGTTTCCCGAACCGCCGCCGGCTGGCTATCGTCGCCAGGAGGCCCGCACGCCGCAAGTGTCAGCGCAGCCAGTAGGACGGCAGGCGCCGGCTTCAGAGCGATTCCAGGTACTCCGCGAACTGCTTCGCCTCCTCGGCCTTCTCGCCCTCAGGCTCAAGTTCGATCAGTCGGCGGAAGTCGGCTGCAGCGGCGGCGTTCTGACCCGCCGCCATGTTGGCAAGTCCCCTGAAATAGTAGGCATCGGCCCACTCCGGCGCCGCGTCAACCGCAACGCTCAGCTTCGCAATTGCGCCCTCAAAGTCGTTCTGATTGTAGAGATCGACCCCCTCGCGGACCAGGATCTCCGGATCGGCCCGCTGATCCTCGGGTAGCCGCTCGAGGTACGTCTGTGCCTCTTCGGAGCGGCCGAGCACGGTCAGCCTCCGGCTGATCAACCGCAGCGCGTCCAGGTTCGCCGGTGCATAGGACAGAGCGCGCTCCAGGCTCGCAACCGCCTCCTCATCCCGTTCAAGGCGCGCCTGGTTCTGCGCGATGGTAACCAACACGGCGGCCTTCGCTGCATCGGACACCGCCGGCAGGGCTTCGGTGAAGGCCTCGATCGCGCCTTCGAAGTCCTCCTCGCCGATCAGAATGTTGCCCCGCTCAAGCAGTTCCTTCGCTGCCTGCGCCGCGGCGTCATCCGTCAAAGCGGCCCCGGACCCGTCTGTGGTCGCAGCGCCGGCCAGCTCCAGTTTCGTCTTCAAGACCACCCGGTCTACGCCAGTCGCGTACTCGTTCACGAGCACCGTGTGTTCGGTCGGAATGTAGGCGGGCTTTGACACAAACACGAGCCAATCGCCACTCCGCAGGCCGGCCCGAGCCCATCTTCCCCGCCGGTTGGTCACCACTTCTTCGGGGCCGACGCCGTTCAGGGTCAACTTGACGCTAGCCCCCTCGACTGGGTTGCCTTCAAGATCCTCGACGCCGCCGCTCAGGCGCCCGCGGCCAGCCCAGGCCTGGGCCGACACCGCCGACGCCAGAAGAACGGCGACGAGCAATCCGCCGGCAACTCTGACTCGATAGCTCATGGGTTCTCCCGTGTTCTGAATCTCCGTCCAGCTTTGATGCTACTACTACGGCATGGACAGGAGAGGCATAAGAAAAGGGCCGGAGGCACTAGCCTCCGACCCCCTGGAAGGCACTCGCAAGGCAGCTAGCAAGACCGCGTAACGGCCTCGGCATAGCTGCCTGCGGGACTTACCGCCAGCTCAGGCGAACGCCGAGGCGGTAGATCCGCGGCGCGATGTTGTCCGCCAGATTGCCCGCATTCGAGATCCCAACGCGGTCGTTGTAGGACAAGCCAGTGCCCTCGTTCGTCACGTTGAAGATGTCGATACCGAAGGTCAGGTTGATCGGCCCCGACAGCGCGAACTCCTTCTCGGCTTTGACGTCAATCACCTGGACATCATCCAGCCGAAGAGCGTCGAAGTCCCCAATCAGATTGATGTCGGCGCCTCCGTCTCGCAGCGCTACGTTGCGGTAGTACGCGATCGGCGATCCTTCGCGGCCCGTCAGGTTCGCGGCGACGTTGAAGCCCCAACCGCGGTCCGGAGCAACCTGGTACATCCCGTTCAGGTTGTAGGCCCAAGTGGACTGGAGGTAGCGCTGACCCTTGCCCGAACCGCTCGACCCCGTCATGTAGAGCTGCCCGTCGACATCTCCACCGCCTCGGCCTTTGTTCCGGCTGGCGCGGTCGAAGTAGGAGTTCGGCACGTTCCACTCGGCCTTGCCGAACGTCAAGAAGCCGCGGGCCATCCAGCGGTCGGCGAGACGCTTCGTCAGCGTCACGCTGTAGCCGAGATAATCGCGCGAACGGACCCCGTTCTCCAGGTGGCTGCCGAAGTGAATCTCGACATCGTCAAGGTAGTCCCAAACCGACTCGCGATAGCTGCCCGCGCCACGGGGCAGGCTGCCAGCGATCGTGTCGATCTGCTGGAAGTCCGTGCCCTGTACAAGGCGGCGGGTGCCGCTGCCGTCGGTGACGTAGCGATAGGCCGCCGTGAGGTCGTCCACGCTCCGGCGAGTGATCTGGAAACCGACCACGAGCTCGGGGAGGAACGAGTGCTCCACGCCGGCGAGAATCTCACTTGTCGTGGGGGCCTTGAGACCCGAATCGACCGTGCTGTTGACCCTCAGGGGATCGACCGTATCGACGTTGGTGCCGATCACGGCACCCGTGACTGAGTCGACAAGCGTATACGAGTAGCCGAGCGGCGACAGCCGCGTGACGCTGTTCGTCGGCAACTGATCGGCGAACTGCGAGTAGCTCGCCCGGAGGAGCGTGTCGCGGTCCTCGCCGAGGGCGTAGGTGAACCCGAGTCGCGGTGCGATCGACTCCCAACTGAACCCGGCGTCGGAGCCCGGGAACGACAGGCCGGGAATGAACTCCGGATGGGTCGGGTGGCCCGGCAGCTCATACGGCTTGTTCTCACCGCCCTGGCCGTCGTAGCGGAGACCGGCGTTGATCGTCATCTGGCCAAGCGAGATCGTGTCCTGAACCCACAACCCGGTGTAGTCGGCCGCCAACTCGCCAACGTCACTGCGCGCGTAGAACGTCCACTCCCGATCGAGCCGATGCCAGGTCTGGCGGGGCCCCCAACGGAAGATCGAGGTGTTTTCGTAGATCCGGTACCGTCCGCCGAAGCGAAGTTCGTGCGTGGCGCTGGCGCCGCTCGTGAGGAAGTAGGTGCCGTCCACCTTGAGCAGGTCGCTCGGTGACGACGTACCACCGGTGAGGTAGTTATTGGCCCAGATCCCGTCGTCCCGCTGCGGATCGGGAGCGTCCGGGTGGAGACCGTTCCCGTCCGCCCGGTTACTCTTGGCGAAGAGACCGAAGCCGTAGTCGCCGTGCATGTACGTGCCGGTGAAGAACAGGTTCGCCGACGCGACGTGCTGATCCTCAAAGCGGTACTGCGCCGACGGGCCACGCTGGTTCCAGGTGGTCGCCGACGGCCGGGTGGTGCCGGCGCCGCGGCCGAACTTCAGCTTGTCGCCATTGTTGAAGGACCCGACCATCGAGTTGCTGTCGGTGACCTGACCGTTCGCCTTGATCACCGTGTTCTCGAGCAACGTGTCGTCAGCCGTGCCGGAAGCGGCGTTCTGGCCGATTCGGTTCTGGCCCCAGCTACCCCAGAACCACAGACGGTCCTGGATCGCCGCGCCGCCGGCCTCGAAGCCGAAGTCCTCGATCTTGCGGACCCGGGCGCCGGCCAGCGCCGTCTGCCCGTTCGACCGGTTGAACTCGCCCTCGATATTCGGCTCCGCCCCCTTGAGAGCGCCGCCGAAGTAGCCGGTGGCGGCCGTGTTGTAGAACCGCGCGGAACCACGGAACTCGTTCGTGCCCCGCTTGGTCACCAGGTTGACCTGAACGCCCGAACCGTTCTTGGTCACGTCGGTGCCGCCAGTCGTGAACGACATCTCGGCGAATTGGTCAAAGTCGTAGTAGGTCGGCGAAGCGCCGGTGGCGCGCATGTCCGTGATTTCGGCGCCGTCCATCTGGAAGTCGTTCTGCGACGAGGACACGCCCGCGGCGCGGAAGTTCGCCTGCTGTCCGGACTCGCTGCCGCCCACGTTGACGCGGTCGACGATCACGCCCGGGGTCTGGGACAGAATCGCCCAAGGATCGCGCGCCGTCGGGATCTTCTCCAGTTCGATCTGGCTGACGTTCGTTCCGGGCCTGATCTGCCGCTCGTCGAGCAGCGGGCTCTCGGAAGTGACGGTGATCGTCTCCTCGAGCGCCGCGCCGAGAGTGAGCGGCAGGTTAACGTTCTGACCCAGCCGGATGGCGACATCCGGGTACTCAAGACCGCCGAAGCCGTCGAGTACCGCGGTGACATCGTAGGCCCCCGGGTCAAGCGCCAGGATCCGGAACGATCCCGAGGCATCCGTGAACTGCGTGCGGTCCGCGCCGATGCCGCTGACCGTGATCCGCACACCCGGCAACGACGAGCCGGACTCGTCGACGACCGTGCCGTAGAGGTTGCCCGTCGTGTTCTGGCCCCAAGCCATCCCTACGACGAGCAGACAAAGGATGACGCCGAACGTGAAAACGGTGCGTCTACTCATAACGTTCAATACTCCCTCCGAGGTGAGTTGTGCGGAGGAGTCTGCGCCCCTTGGTGGACGCCCAATCGCCCCCCCGCAGTTTGGAACGAGCCTGATCGGCTCACCAACAATGAAAACCTACCGCAAGGCACGTGCCAGAACGGCCGGAGGCCGAGCACGTCCGAGGGTAAGGTGAAACCCGCATCCGTAGGCGGTCTGTGGACGGTCGACGACACGACCGCGCCATATTGACGCCATCAGTGTCGCGAGCGCATCCAAAAACGTGGTTTGCATCCATAACTTTGAACGACCAGTCGGAACCTCGTGGCTCGGCGCCTACGTTCGTGTCCACTGATCAACCGTCGCCTGACAGTCACCCGTCAGTACCGTCTACCAAGCTCCGGGCTAAAGCGCGCTAGATTCAACGTCTCGTTGACGGCAATCAACCGTCCACCGATGCAACGGCGTAACCAGCGCCTGACCCGCAACAACCTGTCGAGTGAAGGAATCGTATAGCACGACAGAGGCGCTGTCCATACACACCTCCAAACACACCATGAAGCCCACCCGCATCCACCAGCTCTTCGCCCAGCCCCGCTTGCTCGCTGCCATGGTTCTCGTTCTGTCCGCCACGGCTTCTGCCTGCACCGCCTACGTGCCGTTCGACGGCGCCCAGGCGTTGGCGCCGGAGTTCGAACGGCGCCTCGGCAGGGGATGGCGGGAGCAGGTCGTCGTGCCGTTCGCCGTCACCGACGAACTCCGCGCCGCCATCGACCAGCGCGTCAGCCCTGCCGGCAGCGAGACCCGCCGCCGCGACGCGGTGCTCGACTTCATCTTCGGCTGGCTCGGCCTGGAGTACGAACTCACGCCCACCCGCACCGCCGCCGAGACATTCAGCACTGCCAGCGGCAACTGCCTCTCCTTCGTCAACCTCTTCGTGGCGGCCGGGCGGGAGCGGCGTCTGAATCCCTTCTTCGTCGAGGTCGAGGACTACCAGCGCTGGAACTACCACAACGGCGTCGTCGTCAGCCGCGGTCACATCGTCGCCGGCATGTACGTCGACGGCGACATGGCCACCTACGACTTCCTGCCCTACCAGCCGAAGTCCTACCGGAGCTTCCAGCCGATCAGCGACCTGGCGGCAGCCGGCCACTACTACAACAACCTCGGGGCCGAGGCGCTGATGGCGGATGATCTGGAGGCGGCCGAACGCTGGCTCGATATCGCCGTCCGTCTGGCGCCCGACTTCGACAAGGCGATCAACAACCACGGCGTCGTCCTGCTGCGCACGGAGCGCGTCGCCGATGCCCTCCAAACCTACGAACGGGGCCTGGAACTCCATCCGGAGAACGTGCCCCTGCTGACCAACCTGGTCCGGGCGTACCAGATCCAGGGCCGCCACGACCGCGCCGGCGAACTGCTGGACACGCTCGAGGCGATGAACCGGGCGAGTCCCTACTTCTATGTCTATCGGGGCGACGCGGCGCTCGCCGCCGGCGACGCGGCCACCGCGCTCGACTACATGCGGCGGGCGCTCTCCGCCGACTCGGAGCTTCCCGAGGTGCACCTCGGCCTGGTCCGCGTGTACCTGGCGACCGGCAAGATGCGCGAAGCGAAGCACCACGTCGAACGGGCGCTCCGCCTGGACGCGACCCACGAAGAAGCGCGGAAGTACGCCGCGATGATCGAGCGCGGGCCGCGGTAGCGGCCGCGCAGGGGAAGAGAACGAGGTGTTAGCCTTGAATCCGTTGATGCCCGACGCCGCGCAGCCAGAAGTCACGAGGCGGGCGTGGTTCTCCGGCCAGCTTGCCGTGGCGGCGACGCTGGCGCTGGCGGCCATTCCATTCCCGCCGCCCCCCGCCGCCGCTCAAGAGCCCGAGCCCGGGAACCTGCGCCAGTTCGAGGGCCGCGAGTTCGTCTTCGAAGTGCAGGTGCCGGTCAACGTCGTCGCTCGCGAGGGCGAGGCGGTCCGGGGTCTGACCCAGGAGGACTTCCAGATCCTCGACGAAGGCGAGGCCCAGACCATCACCGGGTTCCGGGTCATCGACCTGGACCAGATCGTGCCCGACGACCGGCGGGTCATCGAGACCGACTACGGCATTCCACCGGCGGCGAGACGGCACTTCCTGTTTCTGTTCGACCTCTCCTACTCGGCGCCGACATCGATCGCGAAGGCCCAGAACGCGGCCCAAACCTTCGCGCTCGAACACCTGCACCCGACCGACCTGGCCGCTGTCGGCGTGCACTCGGTCGAGTCCGGGCCTCAGCTCCTGATCACCTTCACCCCCGACCGCGCGCAACTGGCGCGAGCGATCACGACCTTGGGTAACCCGAGACTCCTGCGACTGGTGACCGAGGATCCGCTGGGCTTCCTGATCGATGTGCCGGCAGCAGACCTGACCTCGGCGCTCGATGTGGGCGGCGTGAACACGGGGATCACCGAGATGGAACGCAGTATGAGCAGCTACCTGCGGGTGATCGGCAGGGAGATGGCGAAGGCCGAAAGGAGCTTCGCGCGGGGCCAGATCTCGCGCTGGACCGACACGCTGCACCAGATGGCGCGCATCCTGTCCACGGTCGAGGGCCGCAAGCACCTGGTCCTGTTCTCGGAGGGCTTCGACGGCAGGCTCCTCTTCGGCCGCCAACCGGACTACGCCGACGAAGAGTTCCGGCGCGAGACGGACCTGATCGAGCGCGGGCAGATTGCCCACGTCGACACCGACCAGCGGTTCGGCAACACGCAGCTCCAGAACCAGGTCCACCAGATGCTGAGCGAGTTCAACCGCGCCAACACGGTGATCCACACGGTCGACATCTCCGGGCTGCGGGCGGATTCGCGCGAGGAAGACCGGATCCGCACGGTCGGGCGCGACGCCCTGTTCTACCTCGCCAACCAGACCGGCGGCCGGCTGCACGAGGACGCCAACGACTTCGGCGCCGAGCTGCAAAAGGTGCTTGAGTCCTCCACGCTGACCTACCTGCTTTCGTTCCAACCCTCCGACCCGGGGGAGGCGGGCGATCATCGCCGCCTCAAGGTACGGGCGCGGGCTCCCAAGGGCGCTCAGATCTCCCATCGAATGGGTTACTACACGCCGAGGGCCTACGGCGACCTGCACCCGATGGAGAAGCGCCTGCTCGCCTCCGACCTGATCGCCGCCGCGGCCGAACGGGACGACCTGGCGATGAACGTCCTGGCGGCCCCCTTCCAAGCCGGTCCGAACCGGGCCTACATCCCGGTCATCGTCGAGATCGGTGGCGACAGCCTGCTCGAAGGCCACGAGACGGCGCGGCTTCCGGTCGAGATCTACGCCTACATCACCGACGAGAAGTCGGAGATGCGGGACTTCTTCAGCCGCGTCGTGAACCTCGACCTGACCGGCCGCCAGGACACCTTCGCGAACACCGGCCTCAAGTACTACGGCAGCCTGGAACTCGAGCCGGGCGACTACCTGCTCAGGGTCCTCGCCCGTAACGCGGTGACCGGCGCCACCGGCGTCGAGACGCTCCCCCTCCACGTCCCCGCCTTCGAAAGCGGCGAACCGACCCTGCTGCCCCCCTTCTTCCATGAAGAGCCCGGCGCCTGGTTCCTGGTCCGTGAACAGGCAGCAGACCAGTACGCGAAGAGCACCGTGTACCCGTTCACGGTCAACGGCCAGCCGTACGTACCGTCGGCGGTTCCCCTTCTCACAGAGGGCGGCGCCGGCGGCGAAACGGAGATCTGCCTCGTCGGCTACAACCTCGCCGAAGGCGATCTGTCCCTTGAGGCCACGGTGACCGACGCCGACGGAGCACGGATGGAGGGCGGCGCCCTCAGCCTGCGCGAACGGACCGTGACCGGCATCCCCGGCCTGGACAAGCTCGTCGCCGCTTTCGATCCGGTCGATCTGCCGGCGGGCGACTACACTCTGCGGGTCACGGTGACCGACCCGACGACCCGGGCCCGACCGTTCAACTCGATTCCGCTTAGAGTTCTGAACTGAGTCGCCGGCCCGGGGCCCCCTCGCCGCCCCGAAGCCGACCACTCAGTTCACGATCAAGGAGCTCAAGCATGAACGACCCCAGGCGCCTCGTTCTTCCGTTCACGCGAACCCGACTCATCAGGACCGCCGCAGCAGCCACCTGCGCCTCCGCCCTGCTCCTGGCCGCGGCCGACGCCGACGCGCAGCGCGGCCGCAGACGCCAGGCGCAGGCTGAGTTCAGCGACACGACCACGGTCACCGTCATCGAGGTCCCCGTCCAGGTGACCAGAAGCGGCGCCCCGATGCGCGACCTCACGGTCGACGACTTCGAACTTCTCGACGGCCGCAAGAAGGTCGAGATCACCGGCTTCGACCTGGTGGACCTGTCGGTGGTCGAGGGCACGCCCACCCAGCAGCAGATCCCGGTCGCCGCCCGGCGGCACTTCCTGCTGTTCTTCGACCTGTTCTTCACGCCGCCCAACTCGGTCGGCCGCGCCCAACAGGCGGCGGCCGACCTGGTGTTGACGGCGCTTCACCCGACCGACCTGGTCGCCGTCGCCCTGTTCGACACCCGTCCCCGGCTCGTGCTCGGTTTCACCTCCGACCGGAGCCAGCTCCGGCAGGCGATCAGGTCGCTGGGGCAGGTCGAGGTCGGCGAGTCGGTCGTGCGCGACCCGCTCGGTCTCGTGATCTCGGACATCGGCGCCGCCCTGGCGGCCGGGGACGACGTGGCCGGAGAGACGCAGACCGCCGCGGGCATCGACGCCAGCTCGATACTCAGCGAGACCCGGAGGGAGCTCCAGAATCTCCAGGAACAGGCGGAGCGGGGCAACGAGGCCAGCAAGATCGCCGCCATGACTCAAGGCATGGGTGAACTCGCGAGCTGGATGGCGTCGGTCGAAGGCCGCAAGCACGTCGTGTTCCTGTCCGAGGGCATGCCGACCTCAGTGTTGTACGGCAACCAGGGCCTGACCGAGGAGGACCGCGCGGAGCTCCAGGCGGACAGCCAGGCGGTTCAGGAAGGCCGGACCTGGGAAGTGGACCAGCAGAACACCTTCGGCGACTCCTCCGCCCAGGCCGCGATGGAGCGCATGACCACTCTGTTCCGCGAGGCGAACTGCACGATCCAGGCCGTCGACGTCAGCGGCGAGATCAGGGGCGAGGCCCGGAGCAAGCGCGGCTCCCTGCTCCAGATTTCCAAGGACACGGGCGGCGAGATGTTCTCTAACTTCACGAATCTCGGCGACGCGATGTCGGAGATGCTCGAGAGCACCAGCGTCACCTACCTGCTGGCCTTCGAGCCGGACGACCTCAAGCCGGACGGCAAGTTCCGCCGCCTGCGGGTACGCCTCAAGGACTCTCCCCGAGGCACCCGGGTCGTCCACCGTCCCGGCTACTACCCGCCCAAGGAGTACGGCCGGACGAGCCGGTTCGAGCGCGCGCTGGGCTCGGCCCAGGCCGTGATGGGCGGCGTCGAAACAGGCGACATCGACGCCTCGGTCCTGGCAACCGCCTTCCCCGCCGACAGCGGCAAACCGTACGCGCCGGTCCTGATCACCGCCCGCGGCGAGGACCTGCTGGCCGGAGTGGCCGGCGAGGTGCTTCCCTTCGAGATCTACGCCTACGCCCTGGACCAGGACGGCATTGTGCGCGACTTCTTCTCGACCCGCATGGGCCTCGGTCTGGCGGAAGCTGGGGCCGCCATCCGCCAGAGCGGGATCAAGTACTGGGGGCACTTCGACCTCGACCCGGGCGTCTACTCGGTGCGGGTCCTGATCCGGAACGACCTCACTGGTCGCCGGGCGCTGGCGACCGCCGCCCTCGAGGTCCCCGGCAACGACCCTGTGCTGCAGCCGCCGCTGTTCCCCGAACCGCCCACCAAGTGGCTGCTGCTGCGGGAAGACGAGTCCGACCAGCGAACCGATGTGGCCTTCCCGTTCCTGCGCAGCGGCGAGCCCTTCATTCCCGCGGCGAAGCCCGAAGTCACCGCCGGCGGCGAGACCCCGATCAGCATCGTCGGCATGAACCTCGGCGCCGGATCGGTGTCCGTGCGGACTCAGGTGTTCACTCCGAGCGGCGAGCAGGTAGACGATGGCGGCGACGTGGTCCTGGCGCAGGACGCCCGGGCTGGCTCAGGCCTTTCGCAGCTCTCCGGGACGTTCGTAGCCGGCAAGCAACTCGCCGCCGGCGACTACACGCTCGTCGTCACGGTGACCGACGAGAACAACGACCAGCACTCGTCCTCGACGCCCATTCGCGTGCTCTGAGCCCTCAGGGGCAGTGGTGAGGCGGGGGCCGGCGAGCCCCCGCCGCCACGCTTCCGGCGCCCTCTCTAGTCGGCGGCGCAGGCGAACGCTGTGATGTCGCTCTTCGCCGCGGCGGTCTGGTCGAGACGGTTCTCGTGCGTCCAGGGCGTGCCGCCGTCGGGGCCTTCGATCGACAAGTTGAACGCGAGGGTCGTCACCGGCGCCACGAACACCCAGCGGTGCTGGTTGATTGCACAGCCGTCCAGCACCTTGATCAGGACCTCCGCGTTGTCCGGCTGGAAGAAGTACAGGATGGCGGACTGCTCGGAGTCCAGTTCGTAGTCCTTCACCTCCTCCACCACCGTCTCGCCGTCCCTGATGTGCTCGACGCACATGTTGACGGTGTAGCCGCCGCGAAGGGTCGTCACCGGCTGCGGTTCGCAGTCCGCCGCTTCACCGCCGCGGATCGGTTGAGTGACGGCGACCTCCGGCCGCGACACCCGTTCGACCCGCGCCGACGACCTCGGTGAAACCGGCGACGCCGGGAAGCCCGCATCGACGAGATCCACTCCATCGTGGCCCCCGCTGCCATCCGCGACAACCGTGGTCGCGGCAGCCGCACTGCAGGGGAAGGCCGTAAGGTCGCTCTTCGTGGTCGCGGTCGCCCCACCGCGGGGGTTCTTGTGCTCCCAAACCTCCCCGGTAGCCGTCTCGTCGACGCGCAGGTTGAACGCCAGCGTCGTCACCGGCGCCACGAACACCCACCGGTGACCGTCCACCGCACAGGCGTCGAGCACCTTGATCAGGACCTCGGAGTTGTCCCGGTCGAAGAAGTAGAGCAGGCCCGACTCGCTCGACCCGAGTCCGTAGTCGACGGCGTCCGCCTGCACGGTCTCGCCGTCCTTCTCGTGCTCGATGCACATGCTCACTGTGTACCCGTGCCCGAACGTGATCTGCGGCGCCGTCGGCACGCAGTCCGTGTACTCCGCTGCCGAAAGCACGATCGTGACGACGTTGCTTGCGGACCGACCGCCGCTGTTGAACGACCGCACCCGGAACTCGTAGCGGCCGCCGGCGTCCAGTCCGGTCACGTCCGCGGATACGGCGTTCGCCGGCAGCGTCGCAGCCGTCCGCCAGCGTCCGCCGGCCGGGCGAACCTGCACTTCGAAACCGGTCTCGTCGTCCGAGCGATCTACCCAGGACAAACGCACGCTGGTGGGACCAGTCGAGGCGCCGGTCAGGCTGCCCGGGGCCGTCGGCCCGGCCCCCGGCGGAGGCGGAGGCTCCGGGTCCGGGTCGGGGTCCGGATCCGTTCCTTGCTCCAGCGCATCGCTGTAACGCACCGCGATGCCGACCGTGCCCTGGAGAGCGCGTTCGTTCTCCCGCTCGTTGGCGATTCCGATCACCCAGCCGTTGGGCGCCACCCTCACCGTCGAGAACCACGGCTCCACCTGCCCACTGCCGTAGCTCATGATCGTGTCCTTGTCCGGCGGGTTCGGAGACGAACCGCTGAACCAGGTGTGCCCGAAGGCGTAGGGTTGTACGGCACTGTTGTCTCGCCGGTTCTCATAGTTGCTTGTGTTCCCCGGGTCGTGGTTGCCGCCCAGGTTGTGTCCAACCTCGTGGGCAAAGGTCTCGTCACCGCAGCCCTGCATCAGCGTCATGCCGTACGCGATCGGCGAGAACGACCTCCACGTATCGCCCCTCTGCAGAAGGTAGGCAATGCCGCAGACTCCCGTGACCTCGGCGGTCACGAACAGGTGAACCAGGTCCGCGGCGTGCTCGGCGCGGAGGTCCCGAACTTCCTGATTCTGTTGGAGCCCTGGAAGGACGGTGTCGCCCGCACCCTCGGTGTTCACCGAAGCCGGCGCCTGTTGCAGATGCGCCAACCGGGCGACGATGTCCAACTCGCTGTTGCTGAACACCAGGTTCAGGTAGTCGATCGAGTTGTTGATCGGCGCCTCGACCGAGCCGTCGCGGAGGATGTAGCGCTCGCCGGCCGCCTCGCTGTAGAGGATCATGATGTCGAGAAGGTTGTGGTTCGACTCCCTGACAACCCTCTCCGGGTCGCCGCTGCGCTGCGCCTCGACCACGCCCACAGGCGCCGGCCGCTCCGGCGGGACGCCGCAGTACTCGGCCTTGGGCCTGGGCGCTATCGTCGACATGTTCTCGATCCGGCCCCGACCGCCGGGCCGCGCCGAGATCCGGTACTTCGCACCGCCGGGGACGCCGAAGCGGCCGGCGAGATAGCCGTCGACGACCGTGAACACGACGCTCTCGTAGTCCGAACCCTCGACCCTGCCGGCCCACATCGCGTCGCCGCCGCCACGGTCCTCGAACACGCTGAGCTCGGCCACCAGTAGCCGGCCGTCCGGCGCCGGCAACTCCAGGCGCTGCGGTGCGGAACGAACGAGGTCGATGTCCAGTTCGACCGCGTACGGCACGACCCCCGGTTCCTCCACCGCCGGATTCACGATCACGGGGCCGAGGTCCAGTAAGCGCTGCGCCTGGACACCAGCGGCCAGGAACAGAAGGAAGAAACAGAACGGCAGCAGCCGCCACTGTCGGGCAACGGCCAAGCCCGAGGAACCCCCGGACCGGCCCAAATGAGAAATGGTCATGAAGGGACTATAGCGGCCCGGCCGCCGCCTGCCCTAAGGGGCTTGCTGAAGAAGTCCGTGTCGCACCGAGACCGGCGAGGCGCGCGTCCAGCAAGGCGCGACGACAAAGGAGACTCAACGGACGTCCACGCCGCCCCTCAGAAACGACTGGCGGCCGCCGACGTCGTCCCGCAGGCCGATCCCCAGGTCGTGATAGCCGCTCTCCATCGTGAGTTCGAGACCGTACCGCCAGCTGCTCCCCTCGATCTCACCCAGGCGATCCGCGGGCACCG
Organism: Candidatus Multivorans sp.; assembly: GCA_965205295.1. GTDB lineage: Bacteria > Acidobacteriota > Thermoanaerobaculia > Multivoradales > Multivoraceae > Multivorans. The sequence goes on along the minus strand of OZ242167.1, from coordinate 4,398,412 downwards.
CGATGTTCAATTCCGTCAACTGCGGCGCGGTGGCCCGATCCTTGTCGTCCCGGGCCGCCATCCACAACTGGATGCGGCCGTGATGTACACCGTCGCGCGGGATGAGCGTCAGGTCCTCCCAAGCGACTTCGATGACCAGGGGCACGTCGTAGTTGCCGTCCCCCCGCCGCTTCGGCGGCAGGTTGTGGATCCGAACGCCCAGGGGGTTCTCCAGCATGTTCAGGTTGAGCGCGGAAAGGGTCCCCTCGATCATCCTGGACTCGAGCGTCTTGTCCCGGTAGCCCTTCCGGTAACGGACCTCCGCGCCACGGGGCTTGTTCTTCCAGATCACCTCGATCCGGTGGTAGGCGCCGCCGCCGGCCAGAACCGGCATGTAGCCGAGGGCGTAGTAGTTGCGCAGGTCGGCGGCGACCCGCAACAAGTCGGGCATGACCCGGTTCGCGTTGATGATCGCCCGGCCGCCCGTCTCCTCTGCCATCAACTGCAGAGGGCTCTGGAGGTTCGTCCGCAGGATCGTGTCGATCTGGGCCATCTGGCCCGGAAGGCCGGCGACCGCGCTGTCGACCGTGCCCTGGGAGTAGACGGTCAGGCCACGGGCGTCGATCGTGTAGAAGCTGACCCGGTTCGCATTGGCCGACGCCGCAAGCTGCTGGAACCGGCGCGACAGGTCGTACTCCGCCATCTCGAGCAGGGAGACGGCGTTCTCGTAGACGCCGTGGAGAAAGTAGAAGATGTCCTCGCCGGCGATCATCGGAATCCCGTCGGCGACATAGACGATCGCCTTGCGACCCGGAGCGGCGGACAGGTTCTCGACCAGCCGCATCAGGCCGTCGATCGCCATGTTCGTCTCGTTCCGCACCGAGCCCGCGTAGTTGGTCAACTGCTCACGGGCCAGCGCCAACCCGCCGCCGACGAGACCTCCCTGCCGGGCCGCCTCGATCAACTGTTGGTTGTCGGTGCGGCTCGAGAGCTCCGTGTTCACGTCGTTGATTGTCTCGAACAGATCCCGCCGCTCGCTGTTCCGGTGCACCCGCTGCCCAGTGAGCTCCTCGAGCTCGAGCAGGGCCCGCCGCACCCGATCCCGGTCGTTCGTGAACGGCATCCGTAGATTCAGGTAGCGGTCGAAGCTCGCGAGCATGATCCGGTCCTCGGGCCTCAACTGCTCGCGAATGAAGGCCCGCAGCTCGCGCATGACGCGGTTGCGGTTGGGTGGCGTCAGGTTCAGGTTGTCGATGTAGATGACGACATGGAGCGCCTGCTCAGGCGGTACGGCAACCGGTTGCCGCGCGGCCGCCTCGCGCTCCAGCGGATCCTCGGGGGGCGGCGGGAGCAGCGGCTCCGGGTCCAGTTGCCCGCCGCGACGCACGAGAAGTTCATCGCGCTGCTGCTCGACAGCGTAGAAGTTGCTGATCGGCACCCGCCGCTTGTCGACCTTCAGCTCGAAGTCCTCGGGGCCCAATCCCAGCACCGGCTTGCCGTCGGCGCCCGTCACATAGACATCGATGTTTACGACCTCGACATTGACGACCTCGACGAACCCGGCGCCCGAAGGCGAGCGCGGTTCAGGCTGGGCTGCCGCGGGAAGCGCGGCCAGCAACCCCATGAGAAGGCCCGATATCGCGTACGCCGACGACGGGTTGCGCCGCCCAAGGGTCGCGATGGAGTCGGCCACGGCCATGGAGAGAGACTAACCCCTTTGCGCCGGATGCGGATCGCGCCACCCGGGATTCCGGCTAGCCGGAGGTGGCGACTCGCCGCAGTTCGTCACTGTCCGGCCATCGCCGGAGGGCTTCTGCGAGAACGGCGTCGGCGGATCGCTCGTCCTGCATCGCCCGCAGGGTACGCACCGCCTCCGCGTAGGACACCGGCGCCGGGTTGACGGTCACCATCTCCTGGAGGGTCCTGCCCGCCTCGGCCGCGCGCCCCTGGATCGCAAACAGAAAGGCGAGCGACGAGTACGCACCGAGGAGTTCGCGCTCGAGCGCGATCGCTTCCCGATAGGACCGCTCTGCCTCCTCCGGCCGGTCGAGCGCTCCGAGCGCGGTGCCGCGGTGAAGGTAGAGGCGCGCGAGAACGCCACGGTCGCCGCGGTCGCCGAACTCGGAGAGCGCCTCGTCACTCTGTACGAGGGCTTCTTCGAAGCGCCCCTGGGCATTCAACAGGCCGGACCTGACGATCAGGGGCGTCACGCGCGGACCCCGCTCGGCAAGAGCCCGCACCAGGCGCCTCTCGGCCTCCTCCAGGTCTCCATCGACCAGGGCGGCTTCGGCGAGGACCTGCGACGCCAGAGGCGACCGGTCCGCAACCGCCAGCGCATGCTCCCGCGCCTCCGCGACGCGGCCCATCCGGAGCAGAAGCTCGGCGACCTTGATGCCGGCGCCGGAGGCATCGCCTCCCGACACCTCGAAGGCTCGCCGGTAGGCCGAAAGCGCCTGCAGCGGGCGGCCGCGGCGCTCCAGGATCTCTCCCAGTTCGTGCCAGGCCAGAACGAGTTGCGGCTCGCTCTCGAGCAGCGACCGGAGCGCCGACTCGACCTCCGCGAGTTCACCGGCGGCGCCGAGCCGGGCTGCCCTTGCCAACTCATCGACGACGCCGATCCGGCTCTTCGGGTCCGGCAACGGACCGTCTGCCGCGCGCGCGCCGCCGGACAGGTAACCGAGCGACTCGAGCCGACGCCGGGTCTCCGGGTCGTCCTTGGCCGGCGAGCTCAGCGACCGATCGGTCGCCTCGAGCGCCGCGCGCAACCGCCGCGCCGCCGCCCGCTCCTCCTGGATCACGTTGTTCCGCTCGCCCGGGTCCTCGTGCAGGCGGAACAGCTCCGGGTCGGGCGAGTCGATGAAGTGGAAATCGTCCTCCACGATCGAGGCGAGATCGCTCCAGCCGAAGTGAATGCGGGGGTAGACGCTCTCGGAGACGATCTGCCGCGGCGCTTCGCCGGCTGGCGGCTCGCCGAGTCGGAGCAGATCGACGCCGGTCAGACTTGCCGGCTGCCCAAGCCCCAGCAACGAGTACACCGTCGGCGCGACGTCGCCGAGCTGCGCGTTGACCGCGACCCTCTCGCCGGCCCGCTCGCTTCCCGGCAGCTTGACGATCAGTGGTACCTGGAGGACCTCCCGGTAGATGAGGATCAGATGATCCATCTCGCCGTGATCCATCAGGCCCTCGCCGTGGTCGGAGAGCAGGATGACCACCGCGTCCCGGTAGAGGCCCAGTTCCTCGAGCCGCCGAACCAGCTCGCCGATCACCGCGTCGGCGGCGGCGACCTCGCCGTCGTAAGGATCGCCATACCGCTCGGCGAACGGGGACGGCGGATTGTAGGGGGCGTGCGGCTCGTAGAGGTGGAGGAACAGGAAGAACGGGGATCCCGCGACCTCGCCAAGCCAGCCCGAGGCCGCGGCCAGAGTCTCCCGTCCCGGCCGCTGCAGTTCGCCGAGCTGTCGGCCGGTCTCGAACCGGACGCCGTCGTCGTAGACGTCGAACCCGCGGCCGATTCCGGTCGCGGCGCGCAGCACCCAGGACGAGACGAAGCCGCCGGTGGCGTACCCGTTCCGCCGGAGCGTTTCCGCCAGCGTCGGCGCCGCCGCGTCCAGACGGTAGCCGGCGTTGTCCCGCAGGCCGTGCTCGAACGGCAACAGGCCGGTGAACAGGCTGGCGTGCGACGGCAGGGTCACGTTGACGTGGGTGTAGGCGTGCTCGAACAGCACACCCTCACCTGCCAGGCGGTCGATGGCGGGTGTTTCGACCCCGTCGTAGCCGTAGGCCGGCAGCCGGTCCGAGCGCAGGGTGTCGATCGAGACGAGCACCACGTTCGGGCGCACCGCGGCGGCCCGCGGCGCCTTCTCGGAGGCCGGCGGCGCGGCGCAGGCCAGAAGCGCGCTGCCGAACGCCAGCGCGATAGCCGCGGTGCGGCTCACTTGAGTTCGAGCGTCCGGCTGGCGGTCTGAGGCAGGCCGGCGACGTCGCCGACCGGCGTCCACACCTCCACCGTCTCGCCGTCCTCTTCGACCTCGATCACCTCCACCCAACGCGCCTCCCGCAGCCGCACAACCACCGCGAGCTTGCCGTCGGCCGGCGCCGGCCGCCCGCGCTCGGAGGTCCAGAAGTTGTAGAGCGCGACCTCGGCCGACTCGCCGGCTTCGATCACCTGCAGAAAGAGCTGCTTCTCGTAGACCGGCAGCGGGCGGCCGTCCAGCTCAACGTCGAAGCCGAAGCCGTAGACGGCCCGGCGCCCCTTGTTGTCGACCGTCGCGACCAGCCGGCACAGTGTCTCGCGGCCGGGCGCCGCCGGGGTCACCTCGAAGCCCGCGAGGACCACCTCCGGCGCCGGCGCCTGCGCCGACTCCTGCGCCGCCGAAGCGACCGCGAACAGGACCGCGACCGACGCCGCAATGACCGCCGCTGACCGCGCTGACCGGCCCCGTGACGTGATTCTGGCGCCGGAAGCCCCAGCCGTAGCCTCTGCGTTCCACACCCCATGGATCATACTGACCGTCCTCCATCATGCTCATGAACCCATCTCTCCGCCAGAGGGCAGCACTGGCTTGCCTGGCGCTGGCCGGCTTCGTGCTGGCCGGCGCCGCCGAACTTCATGCCCAACTCGACGAGGAGGACGACCGGACCCGGCGCCTCGCCGATCTTCCCTCCGCGGAGGCAAGGACCGAACCGGTCATCTACAGCCGCCTGCGCCGCCTGATGTCGTCCAAGCCGAAGGAGCGGAAACGGGCAGCCAAGGCGCTCGCCGGGGCCGACGAGGCGGTCCTCATTCCGCTGGTCGACGCCTTCTTCTTCATGCCCACCGTAGCCCGCCCCCAGGCCAGGCAACTCCTGGAGGATCTCTCCGGCGACCAGGTGGGCAGCCACTACCGGGACTGGTTCCTCTACGTCGGCGGTCGCGCGGATCTGGCGCCGCCGCCCGGCTACCTCGCCTGGAAGGGCGAGATGTTCTCGCGCATCGACCCCGTCTACCAGCGCATTCTCGGCCCTGGCGCCACGGTCCGGCTACGCCTGCGGGAGGTTCAATGGGGCGGCGTGCCGCTCGACGGGATCCCCGCCATCGACGACCCCGTAGCCGTCCCCGCCGGCGCGGCCCGCTTCATGCGCGACACGGACACCGTGTTCGGCGTCGACGTGGGCGGTGAACGGCGCGCCTACCCGGTCAAGGTTCTGAGTTGGCACGAACTCCTGAACGACATTGTGGGCGGCGAGCCCATCACCCTCTCGTTCTGCACCCTGTGCGGCTCGGGCATCCTCTATTCGGCGGTCGACGCAAGCGGCGCCCGCCTGATGTTCGGCACCTCGGGCCTGCTCTACCGCTCGAACAAGCTGATGTTCGACCGCGCCACACTCAGCCTGTGGAGCAATCTGACCGGAGAGGCCGTGGTCGGGGAGAAGGCCGCTCAGGGCGCCGCGCTCTCCATGCTGCCGATGACGCTGACGCGATGGGACGCCTGGCGGCAACGCCACCCGGACACGACCGTGATGAGACCCGATCCCGAGGCCGCGAGGCGCACCGGCTACCGCTACCTCGAGGGCGCCGCCGACCAGGCGCGGACCGGCGTTGAGTTCCCGGTCTGGCAGCAGAGCGACGCCCTGGAGCGGAACGCTCAGGTCTACGCCCTGCGGATCGGCGGCGAAGCGAAGGCCTACCCGCTCGACAAGCTGCGCACCGAGCGACTCGTCAACGACACGCTGGGAGGCGTGCCGATCGTGCTCGTCCTCGACGACGAAAGCGGCGCGGTTCGGGCCTACGAACGTGGCAGCCTGATGTTCAGGCCGCCAGCCGAGGGGACCTTGCGCGAGATCGAGGCAGAGGACGGATCGAGGTGGACGATCGCCGAATCCGGGCTCGTGCCGGAAGCCGGCCGCGAGCTGCTGCCCCGGGTCGCGGGCCACGTCGCGTTCTGGTTCGGCTGGTACGCCTTCTACCCGGACACCGCGGTGTACTGAGTGGCGCGGCAGGGGCCGCCACGATGAACGTGACGCCAGCTCTCACCGATCCTGCAGCGGCCGCGGCGGCCCCAGCAGACGGCGCAGTTCGCTGACCCCGCTCCCCTCGCGCACGGCCTGCGGGTCCCCAACCACCAGCAGCACCACGCCGCCCGGGTCGAGAAAGCGCTCCGCCGCACGCCGGACATCCGCCGCGGTCACTCCTTGCAGCCGCTGCCGGTACCGAGCCCAGTACTCGTGGGGACGGCCCAGCAACTCGTCCTCGGCATACACGCCGGCGATCGCCTCGGCACGGTCGAAGAGCAGCGGAAACCGGGCCAGCACGGACTGCTTCGCGGTCTCGAGTTCGGCGGCGGGAACAGCGTCCCGTTGCAGTCGCCGCAGTTCCCGCAGCACCGCGCCGGCAGCCTCGGCGGCCGACTCGGGCGCGGTCTCGAGGAAGACGCGGAACTCGCCCGCGTGCTCCGGCCCCCAGCCGCTCCGTAGCGGATCGATGTCGAAGGTGGTGAGCACGCGATACGCCAGACCGTCACCGAGCTGCAGACGGGACCGCAGGCGCGACACGGCGCCGGGACCGTCGAGGATCTCGGTCAGCAGCAGCAGCGCCCAGCGGTCGCGGTTGTCCCACGAAGCGAAGACCGCCCCCCGGTGACCGATGGCAATCGCCGCCTGGGGGCCCGGGCGGTCCACGTGCCACCAGCCGGGCATCGCGGCCGCGGCGGCGGCTGCCGGATCGCCCGCCTGCCCCTCGCCCGCCTGCCCATCGCCCACTGCGTCCGCCTCCGGTCCGCCGGCGCTTGGAGCGGTCGCCGCGCGCTCGCCCTTGTCCGGTCCCGTCCAATCGCCGAACAGCTCGTCCAGGCGTGCCACCACCGCTTCGGCATCCACATCGCCCGAGACGGCGAATACGGCGCCATCGGGGCCGTAGTGGCGGCGATGGAAGCCGGCAAGCGTTTCGGGCGTGAAGGCGGCCACCGCCTCGGGAGTCAGCCGCCGTCCGCGGGGGGCACTGCCTCCATGCACCAACTGCAACCACTCCCGTTCGAGCAACCGTAGCGAGTCGTCGTCCTGGGCGGCGAGGCCGACGTCGAGGTTGGCCTTCGCCTGGGCCAGACGCTCCGCGTCGAAACGCGGCTCGAGCACGATGGAAGCAAGCAGTTCGAGTCCGCGATCCAGGCCCTCCGAGCCGCAGTCGAGAGCGATCACGCTCCGCGCCGAAGCGGCCACCGTCCGAATCCGGGCGCCCAGGGCGTCGATGTCGTCGTCCAGGCGGTCCGGGCCCAGGTCGCCGGCGCCCCCGCGCAGCAGCATGGCCGCGGTCATCGAGGCCAGTCCTGCCTCCTCCGGCCCCTCGTCCAGATCGCCGACCGGCAGCGCCAGCACGACATCGACCAGGGGCAGGCTGCGATCCGGCACGACGTAGACCGGCAGTCCGTTGGCCAGCTCGAAGCGCATGCCCGCAGGATCCGGCGGCGCAAAGGGCGACGGCGGAAAGCGCAGGGCTTCAGGGTGTGGCGGTATCTGCGGCGCCGCCGCGGCGGCGACAAGCCCGAGCGCTACGAACAGACCGAGCAAGGGCACCGCTCAGCCCTCCCCGGTCCGCTCGAGCGACAACACCGCTCGTTTCTCCGCCACCAGGAAGGCGTCGATCACCCGCTCCAGGTCATCGGCGCGAACGGCCGCGGCCGCCTCGAACCACCCATCCAGTTGCCGCCAGCCGCCCAGCACCTCGGCCGCCGCCAGCCGGTGCGCGAGCCCGGCGTCGGTTTCGATCTGCCGGAAGGAGTCGGTGGCCAGTTGGCGCCGGACCCGCTCCAGTTCGCTGCTCTCGACGCCGTCCGCCCGAACCTGCGCCAGCAGGCGGTCCCAGGCCGGGAGCAGTTCCGCCAACTCCGTATCGCCGGCAGCTTCGATGCGCACCGCGAAGTAGCCCCCCTCCACGCGCGACACGTGCTGCGCCGAAGCCGAGGTTGCCACCGCGTCATCCGCGAGCACGAGCCGGCGATGGAGCCGGCCCGAGCGGCCGTTGAGCACCCCCGCCAGCACGTCGAGCGCGACAGCGTCGCCGGCGGCGGCGAAGGCGACGGTCGGATAGCGGATCTCGATCTGGCTGCGGCAGACGCAGAGCCCGTCCAGCGATCCAACAGCCGGCGCGGCAGGCGGATCCGACCGATCGTCGGCCCGCACGCCACGGCCCGCGCCGCCACTCCCCTTCAGACGGCCGAAGTAGCGCTCGGCAAGGTCCCTGGCGCGCTCCGGCGCCAGGTCGCCGACCAGCACCGCAACCAGCCGCTCCGGCCGGTAGGCGGTCTCGAAATGCGCCCGCGCGTCAGCCGGAAGGAGGCCCGCGATCTCCAGCCGGTCCCCGCCCGGCGTGTGCGCGTAGGGGTGGCCGGGGCCCCAGAAGGCGGCGTCGAAGAGCTCGAACCAGGAACCCGCCGGGCTCGAGTCGATGCGTTGGCGACGTTCCTGCTCGACCACCCGCAACTCGCGCTCGAAACCCCGGAACACGGGCTCGAGCAGGCGGTCGGACTCCATCCAGAACCACAGCTCGATCTTCTCCGCCGGCGCCAGCACCTGGAAGGCGGTCGAGTCGTGGCGGGTCTCCGCGTCGAGGCCGAAGGCGCCGGCACGGGTGTAGACCGACGAGTACTCGCCCGACCGCTGCAGCGTCGCCAGCCGACCCTCGAGACGGGCGAGTCCCGGCGCCGCGCGGCGCCGGCGAACGGAGTCCTCGTAGAGACGCTCCCACTCCCTCAGTAGCCGCGCCTCGGCGTCCCAGTCCGCGGTGCCGACGGTCCGGCTGCCGGCGAACAGCAGGTGCTCCACGACGTGGGCCAGGCCCCGCTGCCCGGGCGGGTCGGACGCCGAGCCGCCCCGGACCGCCCAAACCGCCGAAACCAGGGGCCTCCCAGGCCGCTCGACGACCAGGAAGGTCATGCCGTTGTCCAGTTCGAAGTGCGCGGGCTGGAGTTCGGCCGGCAACGTCGCGGGAGCGGCCGGCGCCGCCGCGGCGAGCAGCAGGGCGGCCAGCGCCGGCGCCCGCCTCACCGCCGCTCCTCGACCACCAGGTACACACCCGACGGCGGGTCGACGATGCGGGTCCGGGCGCCGGAGGGCCAGCGCACGTCGAGCCGGCGGGAGGCGCCGGCGGCGGCCGCCGTTTCGTTGCCGGACGACGCCACCGCCCACCGCAACCGATGCCCGCTCGACGACTGGTAGCTGTCGCCGCGCAGCACCCAGCGGCGAGCCGGCGGCTTCCCGGGCTCGCCGGAGAGCGTCACGGCGGCGCCCACCGCCTGCGTATTCGACCCGGCGCCGCGCAGCTCGACCCCCAGCCAGCCTGCGCCTTCCGGCGCCGCCGTGTCATTCCGCCCCGTGTCATTCCGCCAGAGCCGCGCCGGACCGTCGTTGGCGGTCACCGCGAGATCGCCGTCGCCATCGCCGTCGTAGTCCGCGACGGCGGCCCCGCGGCTCACCAGAGGATCCCGATCCGTCCAGTCGCAGCGCGCCTCGGTGAAGCTCTGCCGCGTGCCCGCCGCGTTGCCCCGGAGCAGCAGGTTTCGCTGCCGGTAGCTCGTGTTGTCGCGCCGCGGCGTGGTGAAGATGTGGCCGTTGGCGACATACACGTCGAGCGCGCCGTCCCGGTCGAAGTCCTCGGCCACGATCCCGAAGCCGAGCAGGTTGAAGGACGGCTGGCCGAAGCCGGAGACGGCGGAGATGTCCTCGAACAGCAGTGCCCCTTCAGCGCCGGCATTGCGAGCGCCGGCATTGCGATAGAGCGTGTTCGTCTCGACGTCGAAGTTGGTCACCACGAGATCGGGGTCGCCGTCGGAATCGAAGTCGGCCGCCGCCAACCCCATGCCCGCTTCGGGACGGCCGTTTCGGTTCACGGCAGCGCCCGACAGCAGCGACTGGTCCTCGAAGGCGCCGTCGCCCCGGTTGCGGAACAGGAGGTTCAGGGTCAGGTCGTTGGCGACGTAGAGATCGGGCCGGCCGTCTCCGTCGAGGTCGGTGAACACCACCCCGAGACCCTTGCCGTCGGCGCCGTCGAGACCCGCGGCCGCCGCCCGGTCCTCGAACGCGCCGTCGCCTGCGTTCACGTAGTAGCGGTCGTGCTGGCCCAGGAACAGCGACGGGTCGCAAACCTCCGGCGCGGAACCGGGCCCATCCCGGCGGCAGACCAGGCCATGGTCGGGGTCGTAGTCGAGGTACCGCGAGACGTAGAGGTCAAGGTCGCCGTCCCGGTCCGCGTCCGCCAGCGCCATCGAGGAACCCCAGGGCAACTCGTCCGCCCCTCCCTCGGGCTCCGCCGCGCGCAGCGGTTCCGCCGCGGCGAACGACCCGTCTCCACCGTTGCGCAGGAGCACGGTGGGACCGTAGTGCGACACCAGCAGGTCGATGTCCCGGTCACCGTCGACGTCGGCCGCGACGACTCCCTGACCGTACCCTCGGGGCAGCGCCCCGGCATCGGCCGGTTCGAACCGGATCTTCCCCGCGGCGTCGGGCCCCAGGTTGCGGAACAGCCGGTCCACCGACTCCTCGTCGCCCCGGGGCGGGAAGGTCCCCGACTGCACCAGGTAGAGATCGAGCCAGCCGTCCCCGTCGAAGTCGATCCAGGCCACGCCGGCGCCCATCGTCTCGGGCAGATGCAGGCCGCCGCTGGCGCCCGATTCGTGGACGAAGCGCACCCCGGCCTGGGCCGCCACTTCGGTGAACGTGAAGCCGCAATCCTCGCTGGCGGCCGCGCCGAAAGGGAGGACGAAGGCACACGCCAGCGTCGCGACGTGGGCGACCGACGAGGCACCGCCGGCGTCCCGGCTCATCCGGCGACCGCGCGACGGCCGCCTGGAAACGGTTCGCAGGTCATCTTGAAGCGTCCTCGCCTAGTGGGAAGCGATGTCCAGGATCCGCGCCACTCCAGTGATCCCCTGGAGCTTGCCGACTTCACGGTTCAACTCAGTGATCTGGCCGGAGAGTTGTTCGGCCACCCGGTCGCTCCGCTCCTCCAGCCGGTCGCCCAACCGGTCAATCTTCTCCTCCAGCCGAGACCAACGCTCCTCGAACTTCGCCTCCATCTCGTCGAACCGCGCATCGAACTTAGCCTCGATCCCGTCGCACCGCGCATCGAATTTTGCCTCGATCGCATCGCACCGCGCATCGAACTTAGCCTCGATCCCGTCGCACCGCGCATCGATCCCGTCGCACCGCGCGTCGAACTTCGCCTCGATCCGCGCCCGTTCCTGCCGGGCCTCCTCGAAGCGTCGGTCAATCCGACGCACGCCCCACGCGAATAGCCCACCAAGCGCCGCAAAACTCGGCACCATGACGCCAGCGATCTGAAGAACCGTTTCCATTCCATTCTCCACCGGAACGCCTCCGGGCCCGAAGTCCAAGTCGGGAACGACCTCAGAGCCGGCGGCGCCACGATGGCGCGGCCACGACTCTATCCAATGACTGAGACGGAAACACGCCGCGCCATCACGCACAGCTCCGACGAGGTCCAATGGCGCGGCCACGCCTGAAGAGACTTAGACTGGCGCCCATGGACCTGGTCTGCGGCCCGCACACCCTGACATCAGGCGATCGGCCCCTGATCATGGGGGTGCTCAACGTGACGCCGGACAGCTTCTCGGACGGCGGCCGCCACCACGCCTGCGAGGGCGCGATCGACCACGCGCGGCGCATGGCGGCGGAAGGGGCCGACCTGGTCGACATCGGCGCGGAAAGCACCCGGCCGGGCGCCGAGCCGGTGGGATCGACGGAGGAGCTTGCCCGGCTAATGCCGGTGATCGAGGGCATCGGCCGGCTCGACCTCGGGGTGCCCCTGAGCGTCGATACCGCGAAGCCCGAGGTCGCCGATCGCGCGCTCGCTGCCGGCGCCCACCTGATCAACGACATCTCCGGCGCCGGCGAGGCCATGCTCGAGGTCGCGGCACGGCACGGCGCTCCGGTGATCGCCATGCACATGCAGGGCGAGCCCCGCACGATGCAGCGCAAGCCTCGATACGACGACGTGGTGGCCGAGATCCGCGAGTTCCTCGCCGAGCGGGTCGCTGCGGGACGTCGCCTCGGCGTCGAAGTGCTCGTCGACCCGGGAATCGGGTTCGGCAAGACGCTCGAGCACAACCTCGACCTGCTGGCGAACCTGCACGAGCTGCAGCAGATCGGCGCGCCCCTGGTGCTCGGCGTGTCGCGCAAGTCGTTTCTCGACCGGCTGCTCGGCGGCGTACCCGTCGGGGAACGACTGACCGCTACGCTGGCGGTCAACGCCTGGGCGGCGGCACTGGGCATCGCCGACGTGCTGCGGGTGCACGACGTCGAGCCGCACCGACAACTGGCGGAGAGCATCGGCGCCCTGAGGCGGCGCCGCAATCGATCGGCGCCGAGACGGCGCAATCGATCTGCGCCGCAACGCCGCGTTCTGGCACATGGCATCGTCTGCCGGAGCCGGATCGGCGTCACCCGGGAAGAGCGTGCCGAGCCGCAGGAACTCCTGGTCGACATCGAAGTGACCCTGACGGCCGAGGCCCGCGGAACGCGCGACGACCTGGGCGAGACCGTGGACTACGTCGAGCTCGCCGCCATTGCGCAAGCGGTCGCGGCGCGCGACGAGTACCGACTCGTTGAAACGCTGGCCGAGCGGATTGCCGCCACCGTCGGCCGGGAAACCCCTCAAGCAGCAGGCGGTTCGACGCCGCGGAACCGGATCGAATCGCTGCGGGTACGGGTCACGAAGCCCGGCGCGGCACGCGAGATCGGCGCCGCGGAGGTCGGCGCCGAAGTCGACTGGCGGCCGTGAGCCGGACGCGCGCCTTCGTCGCCCTCGGCTCGAACCTGGGCTGTCGACAGGCGAATCTGCGCGCCGCGACCATTCGCCTGGGCCAACTCGGGGACGTGACTGCGGTTTCGGGGTTCCACGCCACCCAAGCCGTACCGGAGAGCGGCGTGGCGGCCACCGACCCGGACTTCCTCAACGCCGCGGCGGCCATCGAAACCCGCCTCGATGCCCGGACTTTGCTCGACGGCCTGCTCGAGATCGAGGCTGCCCTCGGCCGCGACAGGACAAACACCCCGGCCGGCCCACGGACGATCGACCTCGACCTGCTGCTGTTCGGCGACGCCGTCATTGCCGAACCCGGCCTGGTGGTACCGCACCCCCACATGCACCGCCGCCGATTCGTCCTCGAACCCTTGGCCGAGATCGCCCCCAACGCCTGGCACCCGGTCCAGCGGAAGACCGCGGCCGAACTGCTGGCCGCCCTGCCCGCAGCCGCCTCGTTGTAACCTCCGCAGCTCCGATGGACTTCACACTGACCGGACCGCAGCGCGCATTGTGTGAGGGGATTGCCCGCACCTGCGCGGCCTTCGACGACGACTACTGGCTCGCGGTCGACAACGAGGTCCGCTTCCCGGAGGAGTTCCACCGGGCCATGGCCGAGTGCGGCGCGCTCGGCATCGCCATGCCGGAGGAATACGGCGGTTTGGGCCTGGGGGTCACGGAAGCCGCCCTGGTGATGCACGAGGTGGCGCGCGCGGGCGGCGGCATGAGCGCGGCCTCGGCGATCCACATCAACATCTTCGGACCGCACCCCATTGTGGTCTTCGGGACCGAGGAGCAGCGCCGCCGCTTCCTGCCCGAACTGATCGAGGGCCGTGCAAAGACCTGCTTCGCGGTCACCGAGCCCGACGCCGGACTGGAGACGACCGCGATCACCACCCGCGCCGAGTGCCGCCCGGACGGCAGCTACATCGTCCACGGCCGCAAGATCTGGACCACGACCGCCCAGGAGGCGGACCGGGTCATGCTCCTGGCCCGCACGACGCCGCGGGCCGAGACCGGGAAGGCGACGAAGGGCCTTTCGCTGTTCTACACGACGCTCGACCGGTCGACGGTCGACGTCCGGCGCATTCCCAAGATGGGCCGGGCCGCGGTGGACTCGAACGAACTGTTCATCGACGGGCTCGAGATACCGGCCGAGGACCGCATCGGCGATGAGGGCCGCGGTTTCGAGTACATCCTGCACAGCCTGAACCCGGAGCGGATCCTGATCGGCATCGAGGCGGTCGGCGTCGGCCGCAACGCTCTGGAACGGGCCACCGACTACGCCCGCAACCGGCGGGTCTTCGGCCGTCCGATCGGCCAGAACCAGTCGATCCAGCATCCTCTGGCGGAGTGTTGGATGGAACTGGAGGCGGCGTTCCTGATGGCGATGCAGGCGGCGTCGCTATACGACCGCGAGGAGCCGTGCGGCCACTACGCGAACGCCGCGAAGTACCTCGGCGCCGAGGCGGGCTTCAAGGCCTGCACCCAAGCCGTCATGACCCATGGCGGCATGGGCTACGCGAAGGAGTTCCATGTCGAGCGGCTGATGCGCGAGGTAATGATCCCGCGCCTAGCCCCGATCAGCCCGCAGCTCATCCTCTGCCACATCGCGGAGAAGGTCCTCGGCCTGCCGAAGAGCTACTAGGCCGGCGCCGGGAGCAGCACGTACCGGGCCAGAACGGCGAAGCCGCCGATGAGGATGAACGCCGCGGTCCACATCAGGGCCGTGCGCTGCCAGCGCTCGAGATGCTCCTGTTTCCGGGCCCAGCGCAAGACGGTCCGCAGCAGGTACGGCAGGGACGCTCCCCAGGTCAGGAGGACGCCCAGCAACAGCCATGACGTCGGCGAGAAGCCCTGGAGCACCGCCAGCGCCGCGATCACGAACAGCAGCGCGACCCGCACCACGACGCGCACGAAGCGCATGCTGCCGGCCTGCTGCCGCCTGAGCTTGTCCCGCCGGCCGCTGAAGTCGATCGCCACGTTCTCTCCTGGTTCCCGCCGCTCCCCGATTCCCGCCGCTCTACGGCGCCCCGGCGCCGGCGCGGTCGAGCAGGAAGGCGTAGACCAGGGCTGTCTCGCGGTAGCGGTCGAAGCGCCCGGAAGCGCCGCCGTGGCCGGCGCTCATGTTCGTCTTCAGCAGCAGCAGATTGCCGTCCGTCTTCTTCTCGCGCAGCCGGGCCACCCACTTGGCCGGTTCCCAGTACTGGACCTGCGAGTCGTGCAGACCCGTGGTCACCAGCATGTGCGGGTAGTCCTTCGCCTCGACGTTGTCGTAGGGCGAATAGGAGAGCATGTAGTCGTAGTACTCGCGCTCCCTGGGATCCCCCCACTCATCCCACTCGAAGGTCGTCAGCGGGATGCTCGCGTCGAGCATCGTGGTCACGACGTCGACGAACGGCACCTGCGCCACGATGCCGTCCCACAGGTCCGGCCGCATCGTGAACACGGCGCCCATCAGGAGCCCGCCGGCGCTGCCGCCCATCGCGTAGATCCGGTCGGGATCGGCGTAGCCCTCCGCGGCCAGATGCTCGGCGGCGGCGATGAAGTCGGTGAACGTGTTCTTCTTGTTCAGCAGCTTGCCGTCCTCGTACCAGGAACGCCCCATCTCCTCGCCGCCGCGGATGTGGGCGATGGCGTAGACGAAGCCGCGGTCGAGCAGGCTCAGTCGCAGCGAACTGAATCCCGCGTCCATGCTGGCGCCGTAGGCGCCGTAGCCGTAGAGGAGCAAGGGGCTGCCGCCCTCGGCCGGACGCAAATCGGGCCGGTAGACGAGGGACACCGGCACCTCCGTGCCGTCCGAGGCGACCGCCCATAGCCGCTCGGTGCGGTAGTCCGCGGACTCGAACCCTCCCAGCACCTGCTCCTGCTTGCGCAGGGTCTTCTCCCGCGTCGCCGGGTCGTAGTCGAACACGGACCGCGGCGTGGTCAGCGACTGGTAGACGTAGCGAAGCGTTCGGGACGAGGGATCGGGGTTGACGCCGAGCCCCGCGGAGTAGGCCGGCTCACCGAAGTCCAGGTCGTGCCCCTCCGTTCCGCCGGCGGTCATCTCCTTGATCCGCAACTGGTTCAGGCCGCCGCGACGTTCGGCCAGCACCAGGAAGCGATCGAAGAGCTCGAAGCCCTCGAGCAGCACGTCGTCGCGATGCGGGGTCTCCTCACGCCAGGCGGCGCGACCGGTGTTGTCTTCCGCGGTCGACATGAGACGGAAGTTCGGCGCTTCGTCGTTCGTGCGCACCCAGAAGCGGTCGCCCAGGTGGTCGACGCTGTACTCGTGCCGCTCGCCGCGCGGTTCGAAGACCGCGAAGTCGCCACCGGGGTCGTCGGCGCGCAGCGTGCGCACCTCGGTGCGCAGGGTGTGGCTCGAGACCGCCATCAGGTACTTGCGGGACTGGCTGCGCCGCAGGAAGACGCTGAACGTCTCGTCCGGCTCTTCGTAGACCAGGTCGTCGGCGGCGCCCTTGCCCAACCGGTGCCGGAAGACCTGGTAGGAGCGCAGCGTGTCGGGGTCCTGGCGGACGTAGAACAGGGTCCCGCTGTCGGCGGCCCAGGCCAGGTTCGCGGTGACGTCGGGGATCTCGTCCGGCAGCGTCTCCCCGGTCGCCAGATCCTTGAAGCGGACGGTGTAGAAGCGCCGACCCACATCGTCGACGGCATAGGCCAGGATGCGGTGGTCCGGGCTGACCGATGGCCGAACGGACGTGTACTCCCTGCCCTCGGCGATCTCGTTCACGTCGACGAGGACTTCCTCCGCGTCGGGGCCGGCGGCGCCGCCGAATACATCGCCGTCGGCGGGGCGGCGGCAGTGGACCTCGTACTGCTTCCCCTCCTCGTAGCGGGTGTAGTACCAGTAGTCGCCGTCGCGGTAGGGAACCGACGAATCGTCCTCCACGATGCGGCCGCGGATCTCCTCGAACAGGGTCTCCTGCAGCTCCTCGGTATGCGCCATGACGCCGTCGAGATACGCGTTCTCCGCCTCGAGGTAGGCGATGACTTCGGGATCTTCCCGCTCCCGAAGCCAGTAGTACTCATCGACCCGCACGTCACCGTGGGTCTCGAGTTCGTGCGGCCGCGCCGCGGCCATCGGCGGGTCGCCGGGATCGGCGGCGGGGGCGGCGCAGGAGGTCACGGCGAGAGCCGCCGCGAGAAGGGCTGAGGAAGCGATTGCGGCGGTTCGAGGCGGCCTTGCCGGTGTGGACAACATGGGCACGGGAGTCTAGCGGGTTGAATCAACTTCGCTCCCACAGCAGGATGGCCGCGAAGAGATCCTCGAGCGCGGCGCCGACGGACTTGAACAGGGTGATCTCGTCTTCGTCCCTGCGGCCGCCGTGTTGCCCCCGGCACAGTTCGTAGAGGTCCGCGGCGACATCTTTCGGAGCGAGGGCGCCCGATTCGATCGGCTGGGTGAGGTCGCCCGCCTCCACCAGAGCGCCTGCCCGGGTGTCGACGAAGACGGTCGAGCGGCGCATCGCCTCGTCGTCCGTCTCGCGCATGGCCGGCGTGAAGCCCCCGACCAGATCCACATGGACGCCGGGCTGCAACCACGAACCGAGCACCAGGGGTTCCGTCGCCAGCGTCGCGGTGCTGACGATGTCCGCCGCGCGCACGGCCGCCTCCAGATCAACAGCCGTTCCGGTCCGCAGCCCCTGAAGCAGCGGCGAACGCGACGCCTCCAGCGCCTGCTCGGGCCGCCGTCCCCAGAACTCGACCTCGAGATCCGGCCGCGCCGCCGCGTGCGCGGCCGCGAGATGCGGCGCCAGGTTGCCCGTGCCGACCACCAGCAGGCGCCGGGCATCGGGGCGCGCGAGGAACTTCGACGCCAGCGCCGAGGCGGCCGCCGTGCGCCGCAGGGTCAGCTCCAGGCCGTCGATCAACGCCAGCGCCTCCCCGGTCACCGCCGAAGACAGGATGTAGCTGGCCTGCACCGCCCCGAGACCGCGGGTGACGTTGCCCGGAAACACCGTCGCCACCTTGACCCCCAGGTAGCCGTCGACGGTCCACGCCGGCATCAGCAGCAGCGTCGCCTCGGGATCGCCGGCCGGCGCGGCAACGCCATGATGATGGCGCACCGGCATCTCGCAGCCGTCGCGGAAGCCTCGTTCCAGGGCCTCCACCACGGCGCCCCAGGGCAGCAGCTCGGCCGTCTTGGCAGCGTCGAAGAATCGCATGGGAATGCGGAGGATAGTCTCATTCGCAATGGACCATGACTTCACCGAGGACAACGGCGCCACGCGCATCGTGCCCGGCAGCCACCGCTGGAACGGCAACCGCCCCGACGAGTCGGCGGCGCAGCCGGTGATCATGCCGGCCGGCTCGCTGCTCATCTTCCTCGGCACCCTCTACCACGGCGGCGGCGAGAACCGCTCGTCCGGCACGCGCCTCGGCCTCACCATCCAATACTGCCCGCCGTGGGCCCGCCAGCAGGAGAACTTCATCCTCGGCGTACCCGCGGGCGAGGTTCCCGAACTGTCTCCCAGGATCCAGGAGCTGATCGGCTACGGCATTCATCCTCCATTCATGGGCCACGTAGATGGCCGCCACCCGCTAAAGGCTCTCCACACATGAAGAAGTTCCAGTCCCTGTTCGCCCTGCTGACCACCCTGGCCCTTGCGCCGGCCTGCGGCGGTCCCGCGACCGCCCCCGAGGCCGAACCCGCGGCCGAACCGGCCGTCCCCGTCCCCGACGGCGCGCCCCGGCTCGTGCTCCTGCTCGCCGTCGATCAGATGCGGGCCGACTACCTCGAGCGTTTCGGCCCCCTGCTCACGGACGGCCTGGCCCGGCTGCTCCGCGAGGGCGTCACCTTCAGCGACGCCCACCACTTCCACGCCGCCACCGAGACCGCCCCCGGCCACGCCACCCTGGCCACCGGCGTGTTCCCCAAGCGGCACGGGATCATCGGCAACGGCTGGTTCGACCGGGAGACCGGTGACGACGCCTACTGCTGCGGTGACCCCGACCACGGCGTGTCGCCGCGCAACATGCTCGTCCCGACCGTGGGCGATCTGCTCAAGGCCGCGTATCCCGAGTCCAAGGTCTTCTCCGCCAGCGGCAAGGACCGGGCGGCGATCCTGATGGGCGGGCACCACGCCGACGGCGCCTGGTGGTACGGCCGTGCGACCGGGCGTTGGGTGACATCGACCTACTACGGCGACCGGGACTCCCAGCCCGAGTGGCTCGACGACTTCAACGCCGAGAGCCGTCTCGATCTGCTCTTCGGCGCCGCCTGGGCGCCGCTGCTGCCCCTCGAGCACACCGCGGCGTACGACATCGAGCCGCTCGACAGCGGGCTGTTCTCGAACACCTTCCCCCACGCCCTGGGCGGCTACACAGTGGAACGCTCGGCCTTCTATGCCTCCATCTACCGGACGCCCTTCCTCGACGGCTATCTCGAGGACTTCGCCGAGACCCTGATCGAGGCCGAGGACCTCGGCGCCGACGACGTTCCGGACCTGCTCGCGCTCAGCTTCTCCGCCCTGGACACGGTCGGCCACGGCTTCGGCCCGAACGCCCCGGAGACCCTGGCTTCGGCCCGAACGCCCCGGAGACCCTGGACACCATCCTGCGGCTCGACCGGACGATCGGCGAGTTGCTCGACTTCATCGACGAGAGGATCGGCCTGGACAACGTCGTCGTCGCGCTCTCCGCCGACCACGGCGTCGGCATCGTGCCGGAGCTGGTGGTCCGCGACGGCGGCGAGGGCGGCCGCTTCGGCGCCGAGCAGACACTCTGCCTGCAGCGGTTGCTGGCGCGCCTCGAAGAACGCTTCGGCGACGGCGACTTCCTGCTCGACACCTTCTACCTCGACGAGGAGGCCATCGCCGCGGCCGGCGCCGACCGGACGGCAGTCGAGGACGAGATCATCGACGCGATGGGCAACTGCCCGCTGATCGCCGAGGTCGTCCGGCCCGCCGAACTCGACCCCGCCGATCCCCTCCACGAGCTCTACCTGAACAGCTACTACGCCAGCCGCAGCGGGGATCTGATCGCCGTGCCAGCGCCCAACGTGCTGCCGACGCCGTTCACCGCCGTCATCGCCAGCCACGGCTCCCCGCACCGCTACGACACCCACGTGCCGCTGATCATCCGCCGCCAGGACGGCGCGGGCCGCGTGGTCACGGAGCGCGCCAACACGATCGATCTCGCACCCAGCCTGGCCGCCATCCTGGGCCTCGACGTCGACGGATTCGACGGCGTCGACCGGCTAGACGAATGAGGACGACCTTCATGCCCAGCACCGAGACACCCGCACCGACGGGCAGATTCCGAGCCACCGCCGCGGCCACCCTCTGCCTGACCGTAGCCTTCCTCACCGCCTGCCAGGCAGAGGCGCAGACCTACGCCGAGAAGCTCGGCTTCCCCGCCGGCGCCCGCGCCGTCATCCTGCACGTCGACGACGCCGGCATGTCGCACGACTCGAACGTCGGCGCCTTCCGCTCCATCCTCGACGGGGTCGCGAACTCGATGAGCGTGATGATGCCCTGCCCGTGGGTGCCGGAGCTGGTGCGAGGCCTGAAGGAGAACCCGGGAATCGACGCCGGCCTTCACCTGACCCTGACCGCCGAGTGGGACGACTACCGCTGGGGCCCCCTCGTGGGCCGCGAAGCGGCGCCCGGCCTGGTCGACCCCGAGGGGGCGCTGTGGTCGAACGTCGCGGACGTCGTCGCCAACGCGACCCCCGACGAGGTGGAGGCCGAGGTCCGCGAGCAGATCAGCCGCGCCCGCACGATGGGCTTCGAACCGACCCATCTCGACTCCCACATGGGCACCCTCTTCGCCACCATGGACTTCCTCGAGCGCTACATCGCGGTCGGCCTCGACGAGGGCATCCCCCTGATGTTCCCGGGCGGCCACAACACGATCCTCGAAGCCCAGTACGAGGCCCAGGGACGGGACACGCCGCCGGGTCTCGGCCGCGCGACCGAACTCGGCCGGCGAATATGGGACGGCGGCCTGCCGGTGCTCGACGACCTCCACAACCTGAGCTACGGCTGGGTCCCCGAGGCCGGCGCCGACGCCACCGACGAGGAGCTGCTGGAGTACAAGGTCGAGCGCTACACCCAGGGCCTGCGCGACCTCCGACCCGGCGTGACGATGGTCATCATGCACTCCACCGATCCGAGCGAGAACTTCAAGTACATCTCCAGCTCCGGCCCCAGCCGCAAGGGCGACATGCTGGCGATGCTCGACCCCCGCCTCAAGCAGGTGATCGAGGAAGAGGGACTGGTCCTGACCACCTTCCGCGAACTGAAGGAAAGGCGGGACCGCGTCGACTAGCAGCCGGCTGCTCC
Source organism: Candidatus Multivorans sp. (assembly GCA_965205295.1). GTDB lineage: Bacteria > Acidobacteriota > Thermoanaerobaculia > Multivoradales > Multivoraceae > Multivorans. Next base: position 4,377,355 of record OZ242167.1, on the reverse strand, counting down.
GGCCCGGTGGCTACTCGTCAGCCGACGAGCTGGCCGAAGTCTGGTTGATTCGGGCGCGGCGGTTGCTGGGAGCGGCGGACTTGCCCACCGCATCCGCGACTCTTCGGTCGACCGAGGATGGACCTCTGGCCACGGCCTCCGGTAGTTCTGCGGCGCTAGCTGGTGATGCGCTGGAACCTCGGCGAGCGGCGCTCGACGAAGGAGGCGACGCCTTCCTTGAAGTCGTCGCGCTGCAGGCTTTCGGCCATCAACTGGTTCGACTCTCGCAGGGCGTCGCCGGTGTCCATCATCAGGTGGCGATAGACCTGCTGCTTGATGACCTTGAGCGAAGTCGGCGCCGAGCGCTCCGCCAGCGCCTTGATGTACTTCTGGGCCTCGGGGACGACCTGGTCGTGCGCCACGGAGCGGTTGACGACGCCCATCCGGGCTGCCTCCGGACCGTAGAACTTGCGCCCGGTCCAGAGGATGTCGAGCGCGTTGGACGGCCCGGCGACGCGCGGCAGGATCCAGCTCAGGCCGTGCTCGGCGATCAGACCTCGGTTGACGAAGGCGGAAGTGAGGACGGCGCGGTCGGACGCGATGCGAATGTCGCACAGCATCGCGATGGCGAAGCCGAGACCCGCGCAGGGGCCGTTGATCGCCGCGACGATCGGCTTGCGCACCGCCATCAGGTAGTTGAACGTGACGCCGAAGTTCTCGGCGCCCATCTCCTCGATCGCACCGGCCTCGGCGTCCTCGAACGAGTTGCCGCCGCTGCCGCGTTCGCCGCGACTCGTGGCCTGGAGACCCTTCATGTCCGCGCCGGCACAGAAGCCGCGACCGGCCCCGGTGAGCAGAATGCCGACCACCCGTTCGTCCTTCTCGGCGGCCGCCATCGCGTGCTTCAACTCGGCCATCATGCTGCCGGTGATCGCGTTCAACTGCTCCGGTCGGTTGAGAGTGATCGTGGCAATGGGATCGTCCACGTCGTACTTGATCAGGTCGTACTCGGTCATGCCTTGGCCTCCAGCCGCTGTTCGAGGTGAGCGGCCAAGAGTAGCGCAACCCGATGGCCGCCAAGCCCGCATGTTTCACCGAGGTCCGTAGTGAGGGCGTGGAGGCGCGACATCCCTGAAACATGCGGGCTAACATGGCCCAACGCCATGCGGAGCAAAACCCACGCGGCACCGAAGGAGAACGTCATGCCTCGAACTTCAACAACCGGCAACGACCGTCGCGCAACCGTGCTGGCGCCGCTTGCTCTGGTCGCCGCGGCGCTGTTCGTTGCCTGCGCCGGCCCCGAGCCCCAACCGGCGCCCCGACCCGCGCCCCCGCCCGGCACCTCCGAGCGGCTCGAGATCGTCGACCGCGCGATCGAACTCCACGGCGGTGAACTGTTCGAGCAGTCCCAGGTCAAGCTGACGGTGGCTTCGCGATCCGGGAGCTTCGACGTCGACTCGATGGTCGACGGCGACCGCTTCGAGTACCGGATCCGCGCCTCGAACGGCAGCGACGAACCGGAGTACCGCCGCGACAACATGGCCCTCGAGGTGACCGAGGGCGGCGAGCCGATGGAGATGGACGAAGCGGAACACGTACGCGCCGAGAGCTACGTCAACCAGCGCATGTACTTCCTGTTCCTGCCCTACAAGCTGAACGATCCCGGCACCTACAAGGAGGACCAGGGGCTAGAGGAGTGGAACGGCCGCCGACTGCGGCGCGTCCGCGTCACCTTCGAACCCGGCGCCAGCGACGGCGCGGACAGCGCCTACGTCTACTGGTTCGATCCCGAGACCGCCCGCCTCGAACAGTTCGCGTACGACTACAGCGAAGGCGCCGGGCTCCGCTTCCGGGTGCTCACGAACTACCGGCGGGTCGACGGCCTGCTGTTCTACGACGCGGACAACTACGGTCTGAACACACGGGACGGAGGCCTGACCGTCGACGACATCAATCCGGCCTACGTCGAGGAGGAGCTGCCCCTCGTCTCCCGGATCGAACTGCGCGACATACAGGTCGAACGGACCGGCGGGAGTTGACCTTGCGCTTCGCCACCGCCTTCGCCGGCCTCGCGGCGTGTCTGCTGTTCGCCTCCTGCGAACCGCCGGCGCTTGAGGAACCGGTCCCGGAGTTCGACCCCCAGACCGCCGCGGCAGCCGTGCTCGCCGTGCTCGACCTGCAGGTGGAAGCCTGGAACGAGGGCGACATCGACGGCTTCATGACCGGCTATCTCAAGACGGACGAACTGCGATTCACGTCGGGCAACGAGGTCCATCGCGGCTGGAGACAGACCCTTGAGCGCTACCGCCAGAGGTACCCCGACCGCGCCGCGATGGGTACGCTCGCCTTCGAGAACCTGGACGTCCGCGTGCTCTCCGAGCATGCCGCCAATGTTTTCGGCCGCTTCCGGTTGACCCGCGAGACCGACGAACCGACCGGGCTGTTCACCCTGCTGTTCGAGCAGCACGGCGAACGGTGGCTGATCGTCGCCGACCACACCTCACAGTAGCGCCGAACCGCTCGCCAGCACTGCCAACGAAGACGATGAGAGAGCCGAGCGTGATCCTGATCGGCACGGCGTCCGTCCTGACCCTGGGACTGGCCACGTTCGCCTTCGAGGGACCCCGCATCCAGGCCGAGATCGAAGCGCGAACGGCAGCGGCGCTGGCCGACGTCGGCGTCCGCAACCTGACTGTGCAGGCGAAGGGGCGCAACGTGACGCTCTCCGGCACGGTCGCCTTCGCCGAGATCGGAATCGAGGCGGCGGGGCGCGCGGCCGCGACACTCGGCGTGCGCAACGTCGACAACCGGCTGGAGATGGCCATCGGTCCCTCCTTCGAGTTCGCTCCCGACGGCGACATCTGGTTGCTCCGGGGCAAGATGCCGACGCCCGAGACCCGGCAGGAACTGTTCGACGCTGCCGCCGCGATCGTTGGCCCGGGCAACGTGATCGACGAAACCGAAGTCGACAGCTCCGTGACTGAACCTCCCTGGCTCTCGACGCTGCCGAGGCTGATCCAGCTCCTGCGCCGCCTGGACGGCGCTCCGGGCCTGCGGCTCGAGGACAGGACGCTGACGCTGACCGGTCACACCTCCAGCGAGGGCCTGCGCGACCACCTGGTGTTCGAGATCACCTCGATCGGCGCCGGGGCCAATGCCAACTGGAACATCGCCGATCGGATGAGGATCTCGCCCGTGGCCGTGAACCGCAGAGCGGAGGACCGCATCCGCGGCGTGTTGGAACGAGGGCCGATCGAGTTCGAGGACGGCACGTCGACGCTCACCCCGGAGGCCACGACCGCGATCGACGAGATCGGCGCCGCGCTGGCCGGCATCTCCGACATCCGGGTCGAGATCCTCGCCCACACCGACGCCGGCGGCGACCCCGCGGCAAACCGGACGCTCAGTCTCGAACAGGCAAGGGCCGTGCGCGACGTACTCTCAGCCAGCATTCATCCGGACCGGTTGCTTGCGGTCGGTTACGGCAGCGACCGCCCGCTTCCGGCGGGCGGCGACAACACAGCGGACACCGGCGGCGACCCGACTGGCCGCCTCGAGTTCCGCGTTCTTCACCGTCCCTGAACCACCGTCCCGAACCACGCCGATGCTCTACGTCCTTCTCGAGATCTGGATCTGGGTCGCCGCCGCCGCGCTCGTCGGCGCGATCTTCGGCTGGTGGATGCGCAGCATCCGGGCCGGCAGGCAGGTCGCCCGCGCAGCGATGATCTGGCAGCGCCGGTTGGAGCGCCAGAAGAGACTCGCGAGCCGCGAACGGCAGAAGCCGGAAGGCTGAGTTCAACCGTCGCCGGTACGGAGATCGAACTCCGACGGCGCCACCACGACTCCAACCCGGTGCTGCAAAGCGCGCGACGTGACGTCCGCCAGGACCTCCGGCTGCTCGGCCGCGATATCCCACTGCTCGCCGGGGTCGAGCGCCAGGTCGTAGAGCAGGGGCGGATCATGCTCCGTTCGTTCGCCGGCAAGACCGTACGCGCCCTGGGTGATGAAGTGCGCCTTGTAGTTCCCGACCCGGTAGGCGTAGAGCTCGCTGCCGCGGTAGAACGGCATCTCCCGGCGCGGCCCTCCCCCCTCGCCTCGGAGCACCGGCCCCAGATCGAGGCTGTCCATCGGCCGGTCGTCCGGCACGGCGCCGCCGGCAAGGGCAAGGAAGGTCGCAAACACATCGCTGGTCGACCCGATCTCGTCCGTGACCACGTCGGGGGCGATCGTTCCGGGCCACCAGAACAGCCCCGGGACCCTCACGCCGCCGTCCCAGGTCATTCCCTTGCCTTCGCGGAGCGGCCCGGCCAGACCGCCCTGCGTGCGGAACGCGGTCCACGGGCCGTTGTCGCTGCTGAAGAACACCACCGTGTTGTCGGCGATCCCCTCCTCCTCGAGGGTGTCGAGGATGCGGCCCACGCTCCAGTCGATCTCTTCGATCACGTCGCCGTAGAGCCCGGCGCCGCTGTGGCCCTCGAACTCGGGCGCCCGGAACAGCGGCACGTGGGGCATGCTGTGCGGCAGGTAGATGAAGAACGGCTCGTCCCGGTGGGCGCGGATGAAGTCGACCGCCTCCTCGGCGTAGCGCTTGGTGATCGTGGTCTGGTCCGCGGGCTGCTCGAGCGTTTCCGTGACCACCTCGCCGGCCTCGTCGCGCTCTGAGCGAATCAGGGGCACGTCCCAGTACTCGATCTTCGGGTCGACGAAGGCGGCGCGGCGCTCCCCCGGCGCCCGGGTCGACATCATGTCGTTCGAGTACGGAATGCCGAACCAGTAGTCGAAGCCGTGGCGGGTCGGCAGGTACTCTGGCCGATCGCCCAGGTGCCACTTGCCGAACATGCCGGTGGCATAGCCGAGGTCGCTCAGCGCTTCGGCGATCGTGACCTCCTCGTCCTGGATGCCGCCCACGAAGTCCGGGAACAGCACCCGCGCCCGATCGCCGTAGAGCCCGCTGCGCACCGGCAACCGCCCGGTCAGCAACCCCGCCCGGCTCGGCGAGCAGACCGAAGCCGTGACGTAGAAGTTCGTCCAGCGCTGCCCCTCCGCCGCCATCCGATCGAGGTGCGGCGTGCGGATCACCGGCGCGCCGTAGCTGCCGAGATCGCCCCAACCCAGGTCGTCGGCGAACACGACGACGAAGTTCGGGGAGCGGCTGGCGGGAGCCGACACCTCCGTTTCCTGTGGAGCACATGCCCCCAGGAACGCGACAAGGAGCACACCGGCAACAAGGGCCTTGTCTTCCTGGAGAGTCATGAGGACTTCGCCTCCTTCCAGAGCCGCACGGTGAACCGATGCTCCTCCTCGATCAGGTCGGCCTCGGTTCCGTTGTGGGCCCGCATCCCCGGAATGATCTTGTTCCTGACACCCATGCCGCGAGCGTCGACGTAACCATAGTCGCGCATTACGTTGACCAAGGTCTGGTTCCGCGCGTAGCGCATACCCGACCTCATGCCATCGGTCGTCACCGTGTTCGGCAGCCTTCCGGGACTCTGGATTTCGAGACGGTCCGAGTAGATCGTCAACATGACGTCTGTCCCGGCGATGCTGTAGTCCCGATGCACCAAGGCATTGAGAACCGCTTCTCGCACGACCACTTCGGGATACTCCCACCGATCCACACGTCGCATGTCATCAATAGAAGAACGTGGCGTCGTATTGCGGCGAACAAAGTCCCACGCCTGGTCGACTAGGCCCGGCTCAACAAGCGAACCGTCGCTACTTCGAAGCGGAACTAGAGGGGCCCTCAGCTCCTCATCCGCGCGGGTGGCGTAGTCGGGCTCCTCCCCCGGATAGCAGACTGCCCGGATCCCCGACTGAGGAAGAAACCGCTTGGGTCCCCTACCGAACAGGAGCACAGCGTCGACAGTGGGAATCGTCCGGCCGGCGGACAGCCTCGCCAACTCTAGGTTCAGGAGCAACGTCGGCCACTCTTCCTCGCCTTCATCCTGGGGAACCGCGCCCTCTAGAACGCCAACTAGGTACTGACGGAGTCGACGTGAATCAAGGGCCTCCAAGGCAGCGCCGACGACCGGCTTGAGGCCGTACCGAAGACGACCAGACCGTTGGTAGAGACGCTCCTCTTCCTCTCGTGTCGCACTCCGTGTGGTACTTCCCACGCGCACCTTCGTTACCCACTCGGCACCGCGCTTCACTTTGTACGGTTTGTCCGCCGCGTCCACCGGCACTGAAACGATACCGACTACCTTGCCGTCCCCCCACTCGATCGTCTCCCAATAGGCAATGGTGGCCGGGAGGATGTGAACCCGCGCCGCTTCCATCACCCACTCCTCAGCTTCGCCGCGGCTCCGGCTGAGACCCGTCACAGATCCGTCATCTTCGACGCCGAGAAGGATGTGCCCACCATTCAGGTTCAGGAGCCCCACCATCTCAAAGGCGAGCTTGTTCATCTCTATGTCGTCACGCTTGAACTCAACACCAGAGTTCTCCCGATTCCGGATGAGATCGATCAACTCCAACTTATGCATGAATAGACCTCAGAAACCGTACTTCAGACGGCGCATCTCGAACGCTTCCTTGCCGCCTTCAAGGAGTTCCTCCACTAGTTCTCTGACGGACTGGGAGTCAATAGATCCCATATGTTCCCGCGCAACATGCGCCTTGAGATTCCCCGCCTCCCCCGCCGCGGTAAGGCCCAGAATCATCTCAGCGTCTCCCAGAACGGGAATGTTCGCATTGTGCGTCGAGAAAACGAACTGCCTTCTCTGCTTCTCTTCACGCATTTTCGGCACAACGCTCTCCGTAATGAAACGGTTGTCCAGATCGTCCTCAGGCTGATCAACAATCAAAGGAGCGTCCGACTCCAGCAACAACAGGAGCAACACAGCAGTCGCCTTTTGCCCGGTAGACAAGTCCTCCAGAGCCTGCCACACCTCCGGCTCATCCAAGGGAGCGGTGTTCAACCAGATCTTCGTCGTGGCCGGAAGTTCCAACTCCTCCATCCGCATTAGGACTTCTGGAGAGACCGCGGCCAGTCTCTTGGCCTGAGCAGGCGGAATCGGGTATGCCTTCTCAACCGCCTCTGCTCCCTGGCGACAGGCCGCGACAAACCTCGGCAAGGACAAGTCCGTCGCTGTAGAAAGCGCTTCGATCGCCTCCGACAGCCGACCTCCGACGCCTTCGCGAAGTAGCTTAATGAGCCGATCTCGATTGCCAGCCGCACTAACCTCCACCCGGACCCGACCCCGAAGCCGCCTTCCCACTTTCCTTGCGGCACGATCCACCAACCGGAACTCCTCGGCCTTCAAGTCCTCCCATTCGGCCAGCAGTGTCCGCCGCCGGTCCGCCTGCTCTTTCCGAGAGCGGAGGAGTAGCGCTCGGCGTTCCCTCAACGGCCGCAGACCCTCTATCTCGCCACGTAGCCGAATGAACTCCTCGCCGTCCACTGCCGACTCCTGCAGTTCGCGAAGGATCTGCTGATAGGCCAGATCAATCTCGCGTTTGCGAACGGCCCATCGGCTTCGCACCCCGCCAAGGTCCTCTTCCGCGCGAGAGAGAGCCTCCTCCAGTCGGCTAACCAAGCGCGCAACGCCTTTGCTCAGACGCTCCAGCACGCCATCTGCCTCCGACAGAATCTCCGCTCCAGGAAGGCCCTCAAGTGCCTTCGGTGTCAAGAAGACTCGGTCAATCGGAACCTGCTGACTCAGGGCCTCCGTGCCTTCCCGCAACGGCACCAGCCGGTCCGTCATCGCCTCAAGCACTCGCTCTTCTCGTACCAGGAGACTGCGGTCACGCAGGCGCTCTTCCAAACCCGCCTCCCGGAAGCGCTCTAGAGTCTCCTCCAAGCTTGGAAGGCGCTCCAATCGCTCCTCTATCTGCTCAAGCTCCCCGAGAACCTCCAAGGCCGACCGTCTCGTCCTTTGCAGTTCGCGCCGAATCTCGCCTCTACCCTTCCGAAGAGCCGAGTCCTTCCTGACAAAGCGATCGAGCAACCGTGTGAGCTTCTCGCTGCTGGCCGTTAGCTCCGACACCTCATGCTGCCCGTACACCTCAAGGCGGGGGACGATTGCCTCCGGCTGCAAGTTGGAAACCTGGCCGCTCTGGTCCCGCACCACCGGAGGGTTCGGCACCGTCCTTTCAATCCTGTAGTCGCGAGTCGCCGGCCGACGGCAACGAACGAGTAGGGAGACTTTCGTGCCGTTTCGCAGCACGTTGCGCACAATACTCTCGTGCGCCTTTGCGGCTTCGGCACCGATGGGCTCTACGCCGAGAACATAGCGCAAGCTCTCGATCACAGTCGACTTTCCGGCACCACGGCCACCTACTAGAACATTGAGGTTCGGGTTCAGGTTCAGCGTAGCGCCGTCCAAGAATCCACCCTCCCACCCAAGTGTGACCAGCTCCGCATGTTCATCGGTTTCCAGTTCGCCATCGGCAGTATTGAGACGAACTCGCGACAGGGGATCGAGGAATGCCTGCCGAAGGCCTTCTACGCCGACTTCGGACATCTTTATCCAGCACGTGGCGGCTGGCTCCTCCAAGTCCTCGGGGCACACCACATCCCTTGCGTTGACTGCGGCCAACGCCAAACTACGGCCCGCAGGATGCGACCGTCTATAGTGCGGATTTCTGTTCTCGACAATCTTGCGAAACTCCGGTGCCAAGTCCTCCACGAGTCGAGGGATCTGAACAGCGAGCAGATCCTCAGACTGCCACGCCTTGATGCGCGCTTGTCCAGACAGAACTTGGAAGAGGCCTTTGTCGTGGGTGATATGCCCAGCTACGGCGACTCCGCCCTGCTGCCGCACCATCGACACAACTGCTTCGAAGGTCTCAGACGAGAGATCCGACGACGGTTCGGTATTGTCGATGCCGAACTTGCCGAGGAACCGACCGAGTTGTTCCTCGCTCGTATCGGGTGCGTAGAGACACAGGACGTGAATACCCTCTGATGAACAGAGTTCGAAACCCGGGAAGACCGTGATCGGACTGCCTTCCGCAGCATCCCGGAAGGCGGCGACCCCACCCGCATCATTGTGATTGGTGATGCCCAGCACGGTTACGCCCATCGAGGCAGCCTTCTCCACGATCGCTTGGGCGTGAGTCTCAGCCGTGCCGCTCGTCTCCTGACCACGGAACGTACCGCCATAGTCAACGGGGTTGACTTGGAGAGCACACCGATGGAAGACGGCGCCTCGCGGCAGCACGGCCCCCTTGGCTATCGGATCAGTCATAGCGCTCACTCTGTCCGTCCTCCTACAAGACAACGGGCGACCGCTCACCCTCCACAAGGCCTACATCTTCGGTCCAGCCTCACTCCGCAGCACCGGCGAAAAGCACCGCCTACCGCGCTCGAAGCCCTTACTTGGGGCGAAGTGTAGCCCGCGATCTCGGACAGCGAGCCCCGCTGATCCAGCATAGACCGACCGGGAGGACCCGGGCACAGAGGTGGTGCGTCGCGCAGAGACGCACTCGCGCCTTCCAAGCCTAGAGATCGAGACACTTGACGCCCGGCTCAGAGTAGGATGCCAGTCGCCCAGTTGAATCCCGGGCGTAGCCAAGTCGCCAAGGGAGCACACCATCACATGCCCCCGACCCGAATCGACGAAGCCCGCGCCCTCGACCACCTGATGGACCTCCTGGCCATCGAGGGCCTGAGTGGCCGCGAGGCCAGGGTTGCGGCGGCCGTCCGGGAGAAGCTCCTGGCCGCCGGCTGCGAGCCGTCCTGGATCGGGCACGACGACGCGCACGAGCGGATCCCGCGCGACTTCGAGATCGGCAACCTGATCGTCACGCTTCCCGGCACCCGGCCGGGGCCGCGGCGGCTGTTCATGGGTCATCTCGACACAGTGCCGCTCTGCCGCGGCGCGGTGCCGGTGCGCCGCGACGGACGGATCGAGGCCGAGGGCGACACCGCGCTCGGCGGCGACAACCGGACCTCGATCGGCTGCCTGGTGACGATGATCGAGACTCTGCTGGCGCGGGACACGCCAAGGCCGCCGATCACCGTCCTGATGACGGTCGGCGAGGAGATCGGCCTGTGGGGGGCCCGCACGGTCGAGTTGGAGCGCCTCGGCACTCCCGAGATGGGCTTCAACATCGACTCGGGCGCTCCGCACGTCGTGATCGTCGGCGCCACCGGCGCGGATCGGTGGGAGGTCGACGTCCATGGTCGCTCGTCGCATGCGGGCGTTCATCCCGAGCACGGGATCTCCGCGGCGCTGATCGCTTCGCGCGCGGTCACCGACGTCGCCGCCCAGGGCTTCTTCGGCAAGATCGAGCTTCCGGCCGGCGCCGGCACCTCGAACATCGGCCGCATGACCGGCGGCGAGGCCAGCAACCAGGTCACGGATCACGTCGTCGTCTCCGGCGAATCGCGCAGCCACGACAAGGCGTTTCTGGCGCAGATCACCGCCGCGTACCGCGACGCCTTCGAGAGCGCCGCCAGGAGCGTCACAAGCGCCGACGGAACCTGCGGCCGCGTCGACTTCCGCGCCGAGCAGGACTACGAAGCGTTCGAGATGCCTGTCGAATCGCCGCCGGCGCAACTCGCCGCGGCACAGATCCGAGCCGTCCTGGGCGCCGACCCGGCGTTCTCGGTCGTCAACGGCGGACTCGACGCGAACTACCTGAACGCCAAGGGTCTGCCCACGGTGACCCTGGGCGCGGGACAGCACAACCCCCACACCGTGGACGAGTACGTCGACGTGCAGGAGTACCTCGACGGCTGTCGGTTGATCGCCGCCATCGCCGCGGTCTGACTGCCAGCCACCTGGAGGCCCCCGAAATGAACACTCGCATGCTCCACGAGAAGGTGATCGCCGTCACCGGCGCCGGCCGCGGCATCGGCCGCGACATCGCCCTGCTCGCCGCCGCCCACGGCGCGTCCGTGATCGTCAACGACCTCGGCGGCTCCGAGCGCGGCGACGGCGCCGACCAGACGCCGGCCCAGGGAGTCGTCGACGAGATCGTGGCCGCGGGCGGACGCGGCGCCGCGAACTACGAGAGCGTCGCCGACTTCGACGCCGCCGGCCGCATCGTCGAGCAGGCTCTCGACTGCTACGGCCAGATCGACGGCATCGTCAACAACGCCGGCATCCTGCGCGACGGCATCTTCCACAAGATGACCGAGAGCGACTGGGACGCCGTGATCGCGGTCCACCTGAAGGGCAGCTTCAACATTGCGCGGGCCGCCGCCCCCCACTACCGCAAGCAGATCGGCGGCGCCTTCGTCCACATGACCTCGACCTCGGGGCTGATCGGCAACTTCGGCCAGGCGAACTACGCCGCCGCGAAGCTCGGCATCGTCGGGCTGTCCAAGTCTCTGGCGCTCGACATGCAGCGCTTCGAAGTGCGCTCGAACTGCATCGCGCCCTTCGCCTGGTCGCGGCTGATCGGGACGATTCCGACCGCGGACCCGGCACAGGCCGCCCGGGTGGCGAAGATGCAGGCGATGACTCCGGCCCTGGTCGCGCCGCTCGCGGTGTACCTGCTGAGCGATGCCGCGAAGGACGTCAGCGGTCAGATCTTCGCGGTGCGCAAGAACGAGATCTTCCTGATGAGCCAGCCGCGGCCGATCCGTTCCGTCCACAACGGAGACGGCTGGACCCCGGAGGCGATCGCCGAGCACGGCATGCCCGCCCTGGCAGGGTCGTTCCACGACCTCGACCGGACCACCGACGTGTTCACCTGGGATCCGACGTAGCGCCGCAAGCGCCCGCTACAACTGCCACGCCAGCAGCAACTGCACCGCTGCGGCCGTCTGGCCTCACGCCACCTCGAACAGTCCCGCCGCGCCCATGCCGCCGCCGACGCACATCGTTACCACGACGTTCTTGGCGCCGCGCCGCTTGCCCTCGATCAGCGCGTGGCCGACCATGCGCGCGCCGCTCATGCCGTAGGGATGGCCGATCGAGATCGCGCCGCCGTTCACGTTCAGCTTGTCGTTCGGGATGCCCAGCCGGTCGCGGCAGTAGATGACCTGGACCGCGAACGCCTCGTTGAGCTCCCAGAGGTCGATGTCGTCCATCGTCAGGCCCTGGCGCTCGAGCAGCTTGGGAACCGCGAAGACGGGGCCGATCCCCATCTCGTCCGGCTCGCAGCCGGCGACCGCCATGCCCCTGTAGATGCCGAGCGGCTCGATGCCCCGCTGCTCGGCCAGCTTCGAGTCCATGATCACGCACGCCGAGGCGCCGTCGGAAAGCTGGCTGGCGTTGCCGGCGGTGATCGTGCCGTTCTCGCGCACCGGCTTGAGCGAGGCAAGGCCCTCGATCGTGGTGCCAGGCCGGTTGCCCTCGTCCTGGCTCAACTCGACCTCGCCGAAGCTGATGTCGCCGGTGGCCCGGTCGAGGATCATCTTCGTGGCCTTCATGGTGATGATCTCGTCGTCGAAGGCGCCCGATTCCTGGCCCGCCGCGGTCCGCTGCTGGCTCTGGAGCCCGTACTCGTCCTGCTGCTCGCGGGTCACGCCGTAGCGCTTCGCCACCACCTCGGCGGTGTCGATCATCGGCATGTGGAGCGCCGGCTTGTTGTCCCTGATCCACGGATCGGGAGCGCGGAAGCCGTTCATCTTGTCGTTCTGCACCAGGCTGATCGAGTCGATACCGGCGGCGACGACGACCGGCGCCCGGTCGACGATGACCTGCTTGGCCGCGGTGGCGATCGACATCAGGCCCGAGGAGCACTGCCGATCCATCGTCATCCCCGACACCTCGACCGGCAGGCCGGCCCGGATCGCGGACTGGCGGCCTACGTTGAAGCCCTGGGTGCCCTGCTGCATGGCGCAGCCCATGACGACGTCGTCGACCTCGCCCTTTTCGATACCGGCTCGCTCGACGGCGGCGGAAATCGCGGCCGCACCCATCGTCGGCGATTCGAGATTGTTGAACGCGCCCCGGAAGGCCTTGCCGATCGGCGTGCGGGCGGTGGAAACGATGACGGCGTCAGTCATGGAGAAACTCCCTAAGCTCGTTTGGTTGCTGTGTGTTCGGTTCGGCGGAGCATGAAAGCCTAGGAGCTTGCGCCGCAGAACGCAACGGAGTGAGTTCTGAGGCGCTAGGTCCTGGGGAGGTGGGGGCTGGGGCCAAAGACGGAGCCTGCGACGGGTTTGGCGGCGCTAGCACCTACCGTCCGTTCGGTCGGTGCTCAGCCCTCCAACCAGGCGTTGAAGGCCGGGTCCCTCTTCTCGCGGAACGCGGCAACTCCCTCGCGCGAGTCCGGATGATGGTCGCCGATCGGCGTCCGGGCCGCGATGTCCTCGAGCGACTGCTCCCAGGTCTGGTCCGCCGCGTTGTAGAGGCTGCGCTTGAGCAGCCGCATCGCCACCTGCGGCCCGTTGGCGAGTTCGCGCGCCAGGTCCATGGCGCGCGGCATCAACTCGTCGGGCGCCACCACCTCGTGGACGAGCCCGAGTTCGAGCGCGTCCGCCGCGCCGACGATCCGGTTTCGCATCAGGAAGTCGATCGTCTTCGGCAGCCCCATCATCTGCAGCAGCAGGTAGTGGCCGCCCTCGTCCGGCAGCAGACCGAAGCGGAGCGTGCCGCTGCCCATGCGCGCCGCGGTCGAGGCGATGCGGAAGTCGCAACTGAGCGCCAGCGAGAAGCCGGTCTGCACCGCGACGCCGTTCATCGCCGCGATCGTCAGCTTGTCCATGCCCCGGATCGCCGTGTTCACGGGCTGCGAAATCTTGCGCAACCCGTTGATCGTGCCGAGCACGTTGTCGTGGCCCCGGTGGATGTCCGGCACGAGCTGCTCGCCGCGTTCGCCCCGGTCCTGGCCGCTGATGTCGTCGCCGGCCGAGAACGCCCTGCCGCTGCCCGTGAACAGCACCACGCGCACCGAGTCCTCCATCGCGGCCTGGGTGAGCGTCTCGAGCAGATCCCGCTTCATCGGCGCGTTCATGCCGTTGAGCCGGTCCGGCCGGTTGAACGTGATGACCAGGATCCCCGGATCCTCCATCTCCACCTCAAAGCCCTGGAACTCGCCCATCTGGATCATGCCTGCTGCCCTCCCTTTCTGGGTGGTCGTTGTGCGATCGAGGCGGTCATTGTGCCAGATGTGCGTGCTACTCTGCCGCCGCCCCCGAAGCGCGTGGGGCCCCCTTTTATCCACGCAGCAGACAAAGAGGACCCAACTGATGAAACGCTTCATCGGCGTGCTTACTCTCGTCCTCGCCGGCGGCCTCCTGCAGGCTTCGGCGTACGCCTCCGGCTCCATCTCGGCCGGCAAGGGAATCAACCCGCGGGACGCCTACACGATGGGCAAGGCGCTCACGTTCCAGAAGCTCGTCTGCCCATCCTGCCCCCTGCAGAAACGCGATCTCGACCGTGACCGCGCCCTGAGCCTGAAGAACAGCCTCGAGGCTCGTGACGAGGCCGAGAAGCCGGGTACCGCGGATGACGAGAACATCGCCGTTCTCTGCCCCGGCGCCGGCGACGCCATGTGCGACGGCAAGCCGGACGAGCAGGAACTCGTTCATTTCTATCTGAACCGCCGCTACAAGCTGTAGCCAAGGCCGAAAGGACGAGACAGGAATGAAACACAAGTCCCCGATAGTGCTGGCGGCCGCCTCCGTCGTCGCCACCGCCGCAATGCCCGCATTCGCCGAAGGCTCTCCCTGGTTGCCCGCACCCGGCGCCGGGACCATCACCGTGTCCTACGTCTCACAGGAAGCGACCGAGTTCTACCGCGCCGCCCGGAAGGGGCCGACACCCGCTGGGGGCCACGAACTCGGGCAACAGACCCTCTGGGTCGCCGGAACCTATGGCCTGTCGGATTCGCTGGCCCTGGACTTCCGCGTCGGAGGCGCCGAGAGTTCCTTCATGGCCGGGCCATCGGCGCCGCTTCCGCCGCAGGAAAACCTGAGCGGTCTGCAGGACGTGAACGCCGGCCTCGTCTGGCGGTTCAAGGACGAGGTGACCAGTTCGGGACCCAGCGTCGCGCTGCGCGCCGCAGCGATCATCGGCGGCAGCTACGACACCGGCTACATCAGCTCCCTGGGCGACGGGGGCGACGGCGCCGAGCTGTCGGTGCTCATTGGCAAGTACGTGGGCGAACGGGGCGCCCTGTCGGCGGAACTCGGGTACCGCCACCGCAACAGCGACATCCCGGCCGACACGTTCCTGAACCTGTCCGCCGGCGTGCTGGTCGGGAACCGGGTCGGACTGAACATCGGCTACCAGATGATCGACGCCGAGTCCTCCGGGCTCGACATCGGCGTGCCTCCCTTCTCTCCCGCGCGTTTCCCGGAACTCCAGGAGGACATCGAACTCTTCCTCGGCACGATCAGCATCGGCCTCACGGATGCCACGAACCTGGGGCTCACCTACGGGTCGGTCATCGGCGGCCGCAACACCGCGGTGTCCGATTTCATCGGCGTCTCGCTCAGCTTCAACTTCGACACCTACTGATCGTTCGGCCGCGCGAGCTTCTACGGCTCGTTGAGGCTCCAGTCGTACCCGTAGTCGACCGAGCCTTCGAACCTCTCGAGGCGCGCGGCGAGTTCCTCGTCCGCGTACTCCGCGAGGTGTTCGACCACCGACTCCTCGGTGTTGCCGAAGTCCTCGGCGTACCAGTCGTAGAGGCTTGAGATGACGATGAAGTCGTCATCCACGAAGTCGACCCCGCGCGGATTGTTCACGTAGTCCCGCGCACCCTGCTCCAGCAACGCCTCCGTGTTGGCCGCGGTGAAGGCTGTCGCCAGCAGGTGGGGGCAGCCGTAGGCGGCGCAGTTCACCGCGTAGTGGATCCGCCTGTCGCGCCAGAGCGGTCGGAGGATGCCGTGCTCGATGTCGTCGAGGGTCAGATCCCGGCCGTTCACCTTGGCGTGAACGTCTCCCCAGGGGCCCGTGTTGGGGATGACGCCCTCGTGGATGTCCCTGATCGTGTCGACGGGGTACTCCGACAGCACGACCTGGACCGTCGTGGCGTTGTAGAGGTTGATCCAGAACGCCATCTGCTCGGCGCGGGAGTAGGCACTCGGGTCAAGCCCCTGCAGGTAGTCGAGATAGCCGGTCAGCTTCGCCTTGTCGTCGCCGCTGGCCGAGATCGCCGCATAGTCGAAGAGGTTGACGCCCGAGTCGTCGGTGCGGACGTAGCCGTCCAGGATCTCCTGCCAGGCGCCGTGATCGATCGTTTCGGTGCTCGTCTCGTCGCTGACGTCCCAACCCGCGATCTCTTTCGGTTCCGGGGCGCCGCAGGCGAGGGCGAAGGCGATCACCATCGCCCCGGCGATGCCGATCAATTTGCGATTCGTCATTGCGTTTCCTTTCGTATCTCGTTCCGGCGGCGCACCGTCACGTCCACCGCGAGCGCCAGAAGGATCAGTCCGAACTCCAACCCCCGAGCCCATCCCGGCTGTTCGTACGGTTGCAACGTGTAGTCCGGCAGGTTGAGCCCGGTGATGTAGCTCAGCAGGACTGCCATCGACGCCGTCCATGCCCAGAAGCTCGGAAAGACTACCGCGAAGGGCAGCAGCCAGAGCAGGTACCAGGGGTTGATCACCGGCGAGAGTGCCAGTAGAACGCCAAATAGCCAGTCGCCGCGCGGGATTCCCTGCGCGCCGGCGCCGCGGGCGTAGCGAAGGCAGTACCAGCCCCAGAACACGGCGAAACCCACGCCCAGCACGAGCCGCGCCTCGAACGGCGGCACGATCGTCTTCAGCAGTCCGAACAGCGCGGAGTTGAACTCCCAGTCCCGCGCGAAGACCTGAAGCGACAGCAGATCGGTGCCCCCCAGGACGACGAAGGGCAGGTAGACCGCCGCCGCCGTGGCCGCGAAGAGAAGCCAGTGCCTGAGCCGCGCGCGCACCAGAATCAGCGGCGCCAGCACCAGGGCAAACGTCTTCGTCGCCACCGCCAGCCCGAGAAGGCCGGCCGCGATCCACCAGCGGCGGCTCCGGGCCAGCACGATCGCGCCCAGCAGCAGGCAGACTCCGACGCCGTCCGGATGCGCGGTGAAGGCGATCTCCTTGACGACGAGGGGACACCAGGCGTACAGGAGGACATTGCGCGCCGGCGCCAACCGCAGCAGGAGAAACACCGTGGCGAGATCGACCGCGATCAGGATCGCCTGCAGGACGGCGACGCTGGCCGGCTTGATCCAATACGCGACCAGGAAGACGACCTGCGTGACCGGCGCGTAGATCGTCGGAAGCTCCGGGTAGTTGACACCGTCCAGAACCCCCTGGAAGAGCGCGGGCACCGCCGGGTCGACGAAGAACTCTTCGGGCGCCGCGCCGTAGGGAGTGCCGGCGACGGCGAAGCGGTAGCCGTCCCACAGGTAGCGGTAGAAGTCGTCCTCGTAGAACGGCCCGCCGACCAGCCCGCAGAGCCGGAACGCGACCGCCCAGACCAGTAGTCGACCCACCGGAAACGGCGCCCCTGTCTTCCAGAAGTGGAAAAACAGCCCGAAGACAGGCAGACCGGTCCAGGCAACGAGAAGGAAGAACGCCCGCAGGTCGGGCTCGCCCGGCTGCCGCGCCAGAAACGCAAGGGCCGCGTACCCCAGGACGCACCACAGACCGACCCCGTCTACATATCTCTTAGAAGCCAATCCACTCCGTCCAGCCGGACCCGCGGTGGCCGAAGTCGCCGAGGTCCATCGGCGCGAGCGAGACGATCCGCGGCGCCGACGACACGAGTTCGCACACCGGCAGGCTCTCGACCGACGGCGGGAAGTCGCACTCGTGCGACCGGCCGACCATGCAGCCCTCGAAGCCGAGCGCGCAGACAATCTCCGTCGCACTGGCGATCAGCGAGACGATCCGCGGTTCGGTCATCGTGCCGCCGAGGCTACCGCCTTCCCAGCAGCAGCACCGCCGCCGCCGGCAACACCGTCACCGACGCCAGCAGGCACGCCGGAAGACCGATCAGCATGACCGCGGCCATCGTCTCCAAACCCAAGTGGTCGGTAAACAGAAGAACGGAGAAACTGGCTGTCGTCGTGAGCGTCGTCATCGCGATCGCGCGGCCCACGGACAGGGTGCCGAAGCGGATCGACTGGGCCTCGTCATCGAGGATGCGGTGAACGACGTGGATGCCGTCGTCGATGCCGAGCCCGAAGATCAGGGGCAGCACCAGCCAGCTCATCACGTTGAAGGGAATGCCGACCCAGCAGAGCACGCCCAATGTGAACGGCACGGCGGCCAGCACCGGCAGCAGAGCGAGCAGAACCGACGCCCGGCGGCGAAAGTCGAGGCACAGGACGAGCAGAACGAATCCCAGGATCGAGACCGCGATCCACGGGATCCACGGCCGGTTGCCGATCATCATCCCCTCGACCACCGCCAGGAGCCCCGTGGCGCCGGGGTCGATCGCCTGGACCGCCAAGCGCTGCCGCCGGGCCAGATCGCCGTCAGCCTTCGAGTCCACGGGGTACGCGTAGACCAGGAACTCGCCGGTCGGCGCGATGAACTTCTCCCGCAGACCGGCCGGCAGGGAGTCGATGTCCGGCGGACCGGCGGCCGCGGCGCGTCGGAGCGCTTCGACCGCGAGCCCGAGCGGGCCGCCCAGCGCCGGCCTGCTCACGTCTTGGGCGCCGAGAACGCGGTCCAGGGCGACGGCGCGTTCCGCGAGATCGTCCGGCAGGATGGCGCCGAGGCTGACCGCCTCACTGAACAGCGGATGCCCGTCCAGCCGGCGCGCGAAGCTCCGCGACTGCTCGAGGCTGTCAGCCGAAAGAAACCACGGCGCGCCGTTGGTTCCCAGGATCTCCTGAATCCGGTCGACCACCGCGAGTGCGGGAACGCCGCGGTTCATGATCCGCTCCAGCCGCGTCTCGACCTGGAGCCGGGGCAACCCCGCGAGCGCCACCGTCAGTACCGCGGCGCTGACGACCAGGCAGCGGACCGGCCGCTGCGTCGCCCATCGCACCAAGGACGCGAGCCCCGGCACGCGAACCGGCGCGGCGCGTCGCGCCGGCACTGCAGCCGTCGGGGCGGTGCGGCCTCGCCTCCGGCGCTCCCTCAGGACCCACACCGACGGCAGGATCAACAGCGTCAGCGGCAGGCAGAAGAGCAGGCCCAGGCCGCCGGACAGGCCGAGGTGCAGGGCAACCGGGTCCGGCGCCGCGGCGGCGACAAGAAAGGCGCCCGCGGTCGTGATGCAACCGGCCACCACGCCGCGGCCAGCGCCCGTCACCGTCCTGCGCAACGCCTCCTCGAACGGAAGTCCCTGAGCCAGCTCCTCGCGCTGGCGCACGAACAGGTGGACGGCGAAGTCGATGCCGAGCCCGAACACCGTGACCCCGAAGAACGTCTCCATGATCGTCAGCTTGCCGGTCAGGAGACCGACCGCGCCCAGCGCCGCGCCGATCGAGAGCACGAGCACCGCCGCCACGGACAGCAGGCCGCCCGGCCGCTTCTCGACGATCCGGAACAGCAGCAGCACGAGCGCCAGGCTGATCGGCGTCAAGCGCTTGATCGCGCCGAGGGTCTGATCCTGGTCGCCCGCCGACACTGCCGGCAGCCCCGAGAAGCCCACCGTGACCCCTGAACCGGCAAGCGCGCGCTCGACCGCGGCTTCGAGTTCGAAGAAGGCGCTCCGGCCGACCTCTTCCTCCAGCGGATCGAGCGCCATCTTGATTTCGACCAGCCGGGCGCCGGGCACGCCGCCGACGGCGCCGCGAAGCGCGATCGCGGAAGCCGCGAACTCCGCCGCGTTGGCGAGGTCGTCCGGGCGTTCCGCGACCCCCGTCCAGCGGTCGAACAGGGAGCGCTCGACCAGCCACGGCGCCTGCTCCTCGAGCCATTCAACCGGCAGCGGACGGCGCGCCGCGACCACCGTCGGCAGCGCCGACGCCGCCCGAATCGTGCGCTCGACCGCGTCGTCGAGCGATTCATCCTCGCCTTCGAGCAGCACCAGCAGCAGTCCGCCGAGTTCGTAGCGCTCGGATACCTCGAAGTAGCGGCCGACGTGCTCGTTGGCGCGGTTCATCACGCCCACGAAGGTGAGGTCCACCGGCGTCGCCGGCAGCAGCGCCGCCAGCGCGAGCGCCGGCACGACCGCCCACGCGATCGCGCTCCAGGGCGAGCGGATCGTCCAGCGCGCGACCGCGTCGAGCGCCTGCCGCATGCTCACGGAAGAAGCCCCCGGGAACGCCGCGAATCGGGCCGCCACGGGCTGCTACAGTCCCGCGCGCCAACGCCCGGAGAACGAGGAGAAGCTGTGAATTCAAGCAGAATGAAGTTCGGCATCATGTTCGCCAACACTGGCCCATTCGTCGACGGTCAACGGGCCGTGGCACTGGCTCAGGCCGCCGAAGCCGCCGGCTTCGACTCGCTATGGACCGTGGAGCACGTCGTCGTCCCGCGCGGCTACGCCTCCGCCTATCCCTATGACGACAGCGGCAAGATGCCTGGTGGACGCGAGGACTTCGACATCCCCGACCCGCTGATCTGGCTATCCTACGTGGCCGCGGCGACCAAGAGCATCAAGCTCGCCACCGGCATCCTGATCGTCCCGCAGCGCAGTCCCCTGGTCACGGCCAAGGCCGTCGCCACGCTCGACAAGCTCTCGGGGGGACGCGCCATCCTGGGAGTCGGCGTCGGCTGGCTCGAGGAGGAGTTCAAGGCCCTCGGCGTGCCCTTCGCCGGCCGCGGACGCCGCCTCGACGACTACCTGCGCGCCTTCCGGGCGCTCTGGAGCGAGGACTGCGCCAGCCACGACGGCGAGTTCGTCTCCTTCTCCGACTGCTACTGCCGGCCGCAGCCGGTCAATGGCGCCGTACCGATCGTGATCGGCGGCCATTCCGACCGCGCGGCACGCCGCGCCGGCGAACTGGGCGACGGCTTCTTCCCCGCCATCACCGACGTCGACAAGCTGAAGCACCTGTTCCGCATCATGCGCGAGAGCGCCGAGGCCGCGGGCCGCGATCCCGACGCGATCGAGATCACCGCCACCGGCGGACCGCCGGATCAGCTCGCGCAGATGGCGGAGCTTGGCGTGTCGCGCGTCTTCGTGCCGCCGATGGCGCCCGACCGGCTGGCACAGTTCGGCGAAGAGGTCATCGCGAAGTTCGGTTGAGGAGACAGCGCTCATGCGGTGGTAGCTTTTGCCCATGATCTACCTTCGGCGCTTCGCCCCGCTCGCACTCGCCCTCACGCTGCCCCTCGCCGCGGTCACTCCCACCGTCGCCTCCGAGCACGAAGCCGACGATCCAGTCCGCGTCCTGTTCGTCAGCAAGTCCTCCGGCTTCGAGCACTCGGCGATCAGGCGCACAGACGCCCGGCCGAGCCACGTCGACACCGTTCTCGCCCAGATCGCGGCCGAACGCGGCTTCGACGTCACGTCGACCAAGGACGCCGGGATGATCAACGCGACCCAACTCGCCAACTTCGACGTCGTCATCTTCTACACCACCGGCGACATGACCCAGCGCGGCGGCCAGGGCTCGGGCATCTTCCGCGGCGACGGCAATCCCCCCATGAGCGCCGACGGCGTCTCCGACCTGATCGAGTGGATCGAAGCCGGCGGCGGCTTCGTCGGTTTCCACCCCGCCACTGACACCTTCCACGGCGAGAACGACGAAGTCACTCCCTACGTCGGCATGATCGGCGGCGAGTTTCTCCACCACGGCGCCCAATTCGAAGGCATCGTGCGGGTCGCCGATGCGGACCACCCCACGATGGGCAACGTCGAAGACGGCTGGAAGATCATGGACGAGTGGTACCTGTACAAGAACGTCGCCAAGGACGACCTGCACGTCCTCGCCCTGATGGACCCCGGCGAAGAGCGTGCAAAGCAGGAGGTGTACGACATCGCCCCCTACCCCATCGTCTGGTGCCGGGAGCTCGGCGCCGGCCGCGTGTTCCACAACGCGATGGGCCACCGCGAAGACGTCTGGTCCCACGAGATGTTCCAGACCTGGGTCGGCGACACGATCGACTGGGCAGCCGGGAAGGGCGAGCCAGGGGCAGCGCCGAACTGGGGTGAGGTGGTGCCGTGAGGCGTTAGGCATCGCGGACCGCTGCGGCTGCCGGCACCACGTGAGACGGTATTCTTGGGCGGTCGCCAGCGCGCGTTCGCTGAATACGAACCGAGGCAACCACGATGCCAACCGCAACCGCCGAGTATGAAGCGATCGCCGAGACGGTTCGCTCCGAACTCGATGTCGAACCGGACATCGTCGCCGCCTACCTGTACGGGTCCGTGGCCCGCGGCGACCACCGCCGCGACAGCGATGTCGATATCGCCCTACTTCTTGGATCCGATCCTCCGGCTACGCTGGAGAGCCTCCGTCTCGATGTCGCCGCCCGGATCCGAAAACAGACCAGGTGGCCAGTACAGATCGTCATCCTCAATCGAGCCCCGTGCGATCTCGCCCACCGCGTGCGACGCGACGGTCGACTCCTGATCGACCGCGCCCCACAAGACGCATCGCGTGGGAGGTGAAGTCCCGCAACGAGTACTTCGACATGAAGCCGATACGATGGCTGTACCGGCACGGCGGATCGGGGCGATGACCGACGCCGAACTGATCGCCAAGAAGCTCGCCGAGATCGAGACCTACCTAGCCGACCTGCAAAGGCTGGGCCGGCCCGATCTCCTGGAGACCGATCTCAAGGAACAACGCTTCCTGTTGATGACGCTCCAACCTGCCTCGTCGACGCTTCTAGCAGCCCGTGGTGGAAGTCGCGCTGCATTCGACCGGCGATGCATCGCGCCCAACATCGTTGCTCCTCAGTCGAAGATGGCCCGATATACTCCCTCGTCGCGCCTTGTTGGACGCGCGCCTCGCCGCTCTCGGTGCTACACGGACTTCCACCACGGGCTGCTAGGTATCGTTCTTCGTCGCGTGCGGCCGCTGAAGCTAGGTCACGGCTGCGGATTCGGTATCGTGGTCCCATAGAAGGAGTCCTCCGGTTGTTCTACCAAAGGGGTACCGGAGAAACACCGATGGAGTCAAATCAGGGGAAGACGATAGTGGCGACAAGCACGAAACTACCTGACAGCGACGACACGGGCGGGAAGTGTTCTCGATGCGGTGCATTCGCTAATTTCGACTTTAGTCGAATCTGGTACACCCGCGTCGACGAGGGATTCGAGTTCGACGAAGCGGAATACTATCGAGGCAATGCGGGGCACTTCTACTGTGTAGAGCATGTTAGAGGTCGCAGTCACGGTTCCATATACAGTCCCGGAACCGATCTTCCGGGTAGAGTCGTGGAGCGTCTACTGTTCGTACGCTGTCAGCGATGCAAGCAGGGATCTATCGTAGTGGAGAGCCTCGATGCATCCGTCGGTCGGTGGACGGTCACGAATCACTGGCCGCATGGTGAGATCGTGGTCCCGCCCCACTTGCCGCCGCAGATCGAAACTCTCTTCAGAGAGGCAGCATCGTGTATGCAGGCAGGTGCCCCTCGAGGTGCAGCGACGATGGCCAGAACAACCATCGATGCCGCCATTCAGGACTGCGGGACGACTGGACCGGATACAAAACAGCGTATTTCCAGCATGGCCGGGAAACTGCCACAACAGCTAATCGACATGGCACACGAGCTACGGCTTGGAGGCAACGACGCAGCACATGAATTCAAGTACAAGTGGTCTGTCGAGGAGGCGCAGGAGCTTCTTGATTTCCTTCGGCAACTACTCCACCATCTCTACGAGGTTCCTCAACGGTTGAAGGCAGTTCAGCGGACGACCGCCGAAAGACGGAGTGCCACGTAGTAATCTCCACACGGAATAGAACGATAGAGCGCCAGACAGCATGGACAGAGTTACGACTAACCACCCGCACCCACCCTCCGGCTCGCGCATCTTCAAGCCAGGAGATGCGCTTCTTCGCAGCTACTTGTACTCGATGGTCACCGGCGGCCACGCCATGAGCGTCGACGGCAGGTTCACTGTCGACGTCTTCAGGTACGGCGACTACCACCCCATCAACGTCCTTAAGTTCACCTCCCAGAACCATCGGATCGCCACGGGGCGCTCGGTAAGCGTGGCCTCTCTTCAACACTTCCGCGGAGCACTGGTCGATGATCAGGCGGAGGATCCACGAGAAGGCGCGCTCCACTTCGTGTCCCCTTCCATCGGTACGATGACCGACGAGAGTGGAAACACCTTCCAAGGCGAACTAACCTCTGTCGGTTTTCTCCATGATGCCGGCTGGATATTATGCACATCTTGTCCGCCTACCAACAAGAGAGACTGGATCAAGCTGCGGAAGTACTTCGAGAACCGAGGTAAGCCGGCGGTCCAGAGCATTGAGAATCCCAGCACCTTTGCGATGCGACTCGGTGTCGACTTCGGAAGACACACGCTGGCGAACCTGAAAGAGTTCTACTCGTCCCTTGATCGAGATCACCTCATCGCTACGAGGAACAGCCTAAGCGTTTGGCATGGCGCAGTGAAGTACATGAACCCAGTCGCCCGCGACAAGTATCTAGAAGAGCTTAATCGCGAAGATCCTGCGGTTGCTGCATACGAAGCTCTGTTTACGAAGGACGATAGGTTCAAGGCAGAAAGAGAGTACCGGTTCTTTATTTCCTCATGGAGGAGACTACGGAAAGACCACATCATCTGTCCCCTAGGCGGGGTCACACTCGAACATGTGCGATACGGCGAAGTCGAGAAGATGCTGGAAGATCGATCACGCTACGTTCGATGCAAGCCTGGCCGAGGTCGAGGGTAGCGGCGTCGGCCAGGCGTGCTTGTCGCAGAGCGGCCGTCAGAGACGCTCACGTTGGAGTGCGACGTAGCCGTTTTCGCAATTAGCTTTGGGATATAGCACCCAAATTGAAGACCGAACCGAGTCCCGTTTGGGACTGGCGAGCGGCTTGGAAGAAGAACTTCCGCCGGAAGCTCAAGGGGGAATGAGCGAGACGCTAGCCAGGAATGGTTACTATCGTATATGGTCCCCGTCCGAGTCGTCGTCAGATTGAACGATAAACTGGTCACCATCCGAGATCGCTGTCCTGAAGCAACTCTTGGATTTCTCCTCGAGTTCGCGGTTCTTGTCGTGCTTGGGAAGATCGTCCAAGTGAGACACTATTGCCTCCTCACCCGTTCGAGTCCTTGGTAGGTTGACCTGAAGGCCAATGGCCTTGCCGATGCAGTACCGGCGTGGCGTGGACGATAACAGCCGTTCCGATGAGCCAGAGGCTCTGTGCACCCGTGTCAGGCAGCGGCCCCAGCAACGGCCTCAGAGGCTGACTCGGCTATCCGGATCCCCTGCCGTCAGCGCGTTCATGTATGCCAGGACCAGGTCGCTCGACCGGTATCGACCGAACTCGGCCTCGTCGTGCCGCCGCACGATGGGGAACGTCCCCATCACATGCTCCGCATCTTCTCGCGACAGGCCGTAGAGCAGGAAGTACAACGCATCGAGCCGCGCCCTCAGATGCCGGCGCTCCTCTTCGTCCCAGGGGAACGGCAGGCCGTCGTGGCCTAGATCACGGGCGAACGGTTCCATGTCGTGGGCCGTGAAGGTCAGGCGCAGAACGTGGTCGCGGACGAGGTCGCGGGCGTTCTTGGACCCGAACGGGCAGTCGTAGTCGTCCGCGCCGATCAGTGGAAGCTGTTCAAGGATGTACAGGTTCAGCGTCTGGCCGTGGATCTTCTGCCGGGCCACGAAGTCGAGCGCCAAGCTGTTCAGGTTTGCCACGATGAGGGCGGCGCAGTTCTTGTAGTCGGCGGTAGCTTGCACCGGATCTTCACCCAGCGGCAACAGAACAGGCGTCTTGTTCCCAAACGCGGCTCGCGGGAACGCCGAAGCGATCACGGTGCGGCGGTTGGTCGCGGCAGTGATCTCCTTGAAACCGACGACCCATTCCAAGGGCCAACCCCACACCGCCGACTCTTCCGCAACCCAGAACTGCGGATCAGGCGACCAGCCGGGATCTGCGTGCTCAGCCAACGTCGCTTCCCGCGGCTGTGCCGGCCGGTTCAGGTTCTCCGGATTGATCACGACGCTCGCCGCCCGGTGATCGAAGGCTTGGACCATCTTCCCCTCGTACAGCGGCAGCCAGTCTTCCTCGCCTCGCCTCCACCGGTTGCCGGCGACCGGATAGCAGCCCGCCGCCTCAAGGTCCGCAGCAGTTCGGAACAGGTGCGAGTCGTTCGTCATGTCGAACATTCGGTTGTAGCGAACCGGCCAGACCCGTCGCTCCCCACCGCTCGACCGGTCCACCAGCACCGGATGGCGTTCGTAGATGCCCCGCGTGATCTCAGCGTCCCGGCGGGTGCGGAACACGGGCGCGGTGCCGGTGTTCGGATTGACCCGTGTGAAGTCGACCGGACTCAGGGGGAAGCAGCGTTCCGGGTCGTTCAGATCTGCTGCGCTGTCCAGGAAGAAGCCGCACCGAGTCTCCGGGAACGTCCGCTTGGCACCGCCGAGGACCAAGGCACAGAACTTGAACCGCGTATCCACATCCGGGAAGAACGGCTGCAGACCGGTTCCGAGCCGCCGATTCTCGAAGTCGAACAGGCCCGCCACCCGACCACTGGTGGACATCGACTGGAAGAACGGCGCGGCCGTCTTGTCGGCGTAGATGCCTGAAGGCACGAGCAGCCCCACCAGGCCGCCCGGCTTGAGGACGTTCAACGCCCGCTCGACGAACAGCGAGTACAGGTTGATGTCGCCCCTGCCGAGCAACGGATAGTCGCCTGAAGTGCGGAACAGAGTCAGGAGGCTGTCGGCGCGCTGCTTCGCCTCGTCGAACCCGGCGGCCAACGGTTCGCCCCGGTCTCGGAGTTTCTTGATGCCAATACGGCGCTGTGCCGCGGTGGGAGCGCGGGCCAACTCCGGATCGCGGGTCGCGAACCACTCCACTTCCTGCAGCTTGATCCGGTCCCAGGGAGGATTGCCGATCACCGCGTCGAACCCGCCATCCGGGCTGCGCCGCTGCCAGTACCGCCAGACTCCCGGGAAGGCAACCTCCCAGTGCAGGAAGGTCTCCCGTTCGGCCAGGGCGCGGGCATCACGCCAGAGCTCGGCGAATCTCGAGAGGCCGGCGTCGTCCGAACTGGCCGATGCCGCATCGATGGCTCCCGGACCCTCCGCGAGGAGTGAATACGCCTTCGCGGGATAGGCGCCAATCACTTCGAGCAGCCCACGCGTCTCGAACTCGTTGCGCTGTTTCTTCTTCATGCCCGCGGTCAGCCACCGCAAGGCGCACAGGAAGTCGAGCACACGGCGCAACTCGGAGGTCGCTTGGTCAACACCCTCGAAGAGCCTCGCCGACTCCCGGACCTCCGCCACGTCCGCGTCGGACATCTCCTCGATCAGCTCCATCCCGGCAACCGCGTTCTCGGCGCCCTGGATGGCGCTGGAAGCGATCAGCCCACCGAGGCGGCGAAGCTCATCCGTTCCATCGCCGACTCTGAGCCCGACGAGAGAATCGCCGCAACGCAGGTGATGGTCCAGGAACGACAGCGGCGCGCCGACGGTGAAGCTGTGCAGCCACAGCGACACCTTGGCCAGTTCTACCGTCAGGCGGTTCTTGTCCACGCCGTAGATACAGCGCTTGAGCACCATTCGCCGGATGATCGCCTGATCCGTGAGTTGCGCCTCGTCGATCACCCATTCCGATTCGGCGGCGCGATGGAGGATGCCCCGCCGGATACGAGCGATCCGACCCA
Source organism: Candidatus Multivorans sp. (assembly GCA_965205295.1). Classification (GTDB taxonomy): domain Bacteria; phylum Acidobacteriota; class Thermoanaerobaculia; order Multivoradales; family Multivoraceae; genus Multivorans. The sequence goes on along the minus strand of OZ242167.1, from coordinate 4,349,840 downwards.
CAAGAGGCGATTCGTAAGGTTCTTCAAGCCAGTCCGGCACCGCCGGCACGTACTCGATGAGTTCGGCCACGTAGTCCGACAGGAAGTCCACGGCCGTGACCAGAAAGTGGCCGCTTCCCATGGCGGGATCGAGCACCTTGAGATCCAACACGGCCTCCGCGGGGTCGATCTGCACGAGATCCGCCAGGCGGTCGTCCTTGGTCCGGCGGTCGCTCTTGAGCTCCTCGGCCTTCGCCTCGAACGCCCGCAGGCGCTCTTCCGCCAGCGGTTTCAGCGTCTGCTCCACGATCAGGTCGACCAGTTCCTGGCTCGTGTAGAAGCTGCCGCTGTCCTTCCGCGCGAACCGGTTGAGTTGGATCGAGACATTGCCTGCCGGGTCTCGGACCGGCGCCCGCTCAAGGAGGCGCTCGTAAATCGAACCAAGCTGCTGAACCGACATATCGCGGTAGTTGACGAACTTGGCCCGACCATCGCCCCTGTGCCCGAAATGGCTTAGCCCGAAGACGATCGGCGCCGTCTCACTGTCTGCGAGACGAACCTTCGCCAGCAGTGGCGCCGCTTCCTCGGCGAACAGACCGCCGTTGTAGGGCGGCAAGCCGATCGACCGATCACCGCCGTTGATCTGCCGGAAGAGCTCGATCAGACGGTTGTAGTAGTTGCCGGCCGTGCTGGAGAACGTGTCCCCTTCGGCCATGCGGCGGGCAATGTCGTCCCGCACTCGCCGCCTCAGTCCGTAGTCGTCGTACCTGGGGTCGTTGACCGGCAAGAGACCCCGGTCCTCGGCGTAGAGAACGAACAGCAGCCGGTAGAGGAAGATCAGCGCGGCGTCGCGGATCTCCCGCAGATCGGCCGATGGGGCCTTCTCGGCCAGCGCGTTGAGAAGTCGGGGGAAGGCATCGTCGAAGACGGCCTGGGAGAGATCCTCGGCGACCTTCTCCTCGTAGCGCTTTCCCTCTGCGATCGCCGCTTCGATGAAGGTCGTCGTCGCTCCGTCCTGCAGAGTGAACGCCCGACGGCCGAACAGGAGAAAGAACCTTCTCAGACCTTCTTCGTCGCCCTGTTCCAACAAGGCTGGGAGGTTCGCCTCGAAGTACCCGCTGGCGCGAGGGCGCGCTCGGTGGTCGTACAGCCTCCAGCGGTCGCCGTTGGTCAGGATGCCCCAACGGATCCGGCCATCCGAGACGCTCTCAGCGGTGGCCAGGTACCGGAGGATCTGCCCGTGTGGCGTGCCCACATACAAGCGGCCGGCACGGTCACGGCCATCCAGAGGCAGACCGAACCGCTTGCTCTCCTGGACCAGAAGAGCGTCGAGATAGCGGTCGCCGGGAACGGTACGTTGGTTGGCGCGGGCCTTTGATTCGGAATCTTCGAACAGCAGGTGGTCCGGAACGTCTTCGCCCCGCGCAGTCGCCTGCTGCGGCAGGTAGTGCGACCATCCGAGCAGCTCCAGGATGGGCCGGATCAGATCCGCCTCGGTGACCGCCTCATTCGGATCGCTGGAGCGGCTGAACGCCGCGAGGAGAGTGGGGACCCTCGCCTGGAACTCGGCGAAGGCCTCCGGGTGACGGACCGACTCCCGCCACTCCGCCGTGTCCCCAATACCGTCGGTGAGGAAGTACTGGGTGAAGAGTTGGCCGAGCAAGGTCGTATCAACGGAGCATTGAAGGCGGGGGGCGACCGAAACGTCGCCGCGCTGGCGAGAACAAGAGCCTGGAGTCTAGGGCCTTGCGCGCCAGAAGCAAGCTCGCCGCCGGGGCGACCAGGACGCCCACCGGCTCAACCCGGAGCCTTCCCCGTCGTGGTCCGCGCCTCCCCAAACCCCGATTGAGTGGGGCCCTGGAGGACCCCAACCGGGGTTCTGCATCGACCTCCAATGCTTGTGTTTCTCAAGCCTTCATGCTAGATTTGTTGCCTTCGACGGAGGCCCCGAACGGCCGGTTCGCGGCCTCCGATACGTGCCAATCCGGACCGTCAGGTCCCAGCGCAGGGTGGCAACCAAATGATTGACAAGCAAACCGGCATGAGCGCCAAGGAGCGCATGGGCGAGGAGATCGCCGCGCTCGCTGCGCGCATCGATGCGGCGACCTATGAGCTGCTCGTTCTGATCCGCAATTTCGATGAAGAGGAGGGCTGGAACCGCGGCTTCCTCACTTGCGCCCATTGGCTGACCTGGCGGATCGGGCTGGCCCCCGGCGCGGCTCGTGAGCGGGTGCGAGTCGCCCGAGCGCTGGGCGACCTGCCCTTGATGAGTGAGGCAATGAGCAAGGGCGAACTCTCCTACTCCAAGGTGAGGGCGCTCACCCGTATTGCCACGCCGGATACCGAGCAGTCGCTGGTGGACTTGGGCAGGACCGGAACCGCGGCGCAGGTCGAGCGAGTGGTGAGAAGCTGGCGGCGGATCGACCGCACGGTCGAGGCCCACGACGACGAGCTGCGCGACGCGTCGAGTCACGTGACGACGCACATCGACGAGAACGGCATGTTCGTGATCCGGGGATGTCTGGCGCCGGAGGCGGGCGAGGTGCTGATGAAGGCACTCGATGCGGCGAGCGACAGGCTCTACGCAGAGCAGCAGGAAGACAGACCACCGGTCGGCAAGGTGCGCGCCGACGCTCTTGCTCTGGTTGCCGAGAGCGCGCTCAAGGGCGGACTCGATCCAGGGTCGAGCGGCGACCGCTACCAGGTCGTGGTTCATGCGAACGGGGAAGAGCTGACGGCGCAGCAGAGCGCGACGGCTGACAACCGGACTCACGTTCCCGCGGGAACGTCCGGGGCACGCGTTCCCGCGGGAACGCCAACCTTCCCAGGAGTTGTCAACGGCGCCTGGCTCGGGACCTCCAATGTTCCCGTTTCCGCGGAAACAGCCCGAAGGATCGCCTGCGACGCTGGCAGAGTCCCGATGATCCACCGGAAGGGCCAGATCCTGAGCGTTGGCCGCAAGACCCGCACGATCCCACCGCCGATCCGGCGGGCCCTGGAGTTCCGCGACCAGGGTTGCCGCTTCCCCGGCTGCACGTCGCAGCATTGCGACGCTCACCACATCGTCCACTGGGCCGACGGCGGCGAAACGAAGCTCTCCAACCTCGTGCTGCTCTGCCGGCGGCACCACCGCCTGCTCCACGAAGGCGGCTTCAGCGTCAGGATGAACGAGGAACGCGCCGTCCAGTTCCTCGACAAACGCGGTCGGCCGCTGGAGCGCAGCCCCGCGCCGCCACCTGTTGGCTCGTACCCCGCCCGCGAGCTGATCCGCCACCTGGAGGACGCCGGCATCCTGATCACCGGCAAGGAATCCATGCCCGCTTGGGACGGCACACCGATGGACCTGCCCTACGTCATGGAATGCCTGTGGCGGCCGCCACCGCACCTCGAAGCAGCGGTCGCCCGGGAACGAAACACATCGCACGCCGCGTAGGGGCCAACGGCTCGGAACTCGGACTCTCTTCCGCGCCGAGATGGCCGGGACAGCCCTCGGCTCGCTCCGCTAGCGGGGTACCCTTCCTCGCCGTTCACTTCGGCTACCGTGGAATGACCCGTCTCTTGGAGCGACGGTCTGCCGCTGAACTCTCCCTAGGCGGGGCACTGCGTGAAACCAGCGCGGGAGCTCTGGTCGGCGCCGCCTGCTTGACGTTGATCGTGGCGCTCATCGCGGCGCTTGGCTTCTACCAGGTGCAGGGAGTCGGCGCCTGGACCGCCCTGCTGACCGCCTTCGCCATCGCCGCCGTGTCCGGCTATGCCGAGGAAGTGATCTTTCGCGGAGTGGTGTTCCGGATTCTCGAAGAGGGGCTCGGAACATGGCTGGCCCTCACCATCTCGGCAGCGCTCTTTGGTCTCGTACACCTGAGCAATCCGAACGCGACCCTCTACGGCGCCGCGGCAATCGGTATCGAAGCGGGCGTGCTGCTCGGCGCCGCCTACGTCCTGACCCGGCGACTATGGCTCGCGATCGGCATCCACTTCGGATGGAATTTCGTGGTGGCGGGCGTATTCGGCCCGAATCTCTCCGGCATCCAGGTGCAAAGCGTTCTTGAGTCCCGGCCTCTCTTCCGGCATTCGGGTCATCCTCGGTCTGGCGACGTTCCAGTTGGTGCTTCTGCTGGTTCTGGTGGCGCTTCAGCCACCCGCGGCGCGTGAGTCGTTCCCCCGGGGACCGGATGTCACCCCGATCAAGCGGGAAGCGAACCCGAGAAGACGCGGGGTTCGAAGTCCGCCTCGTTGACGATGCTGGCGCTGCTGCCGGTGGCACGGATGACGAACAGCCCTTGCCGCTCCGCGTACCTCGTTACCGAGCTGTCGCTCTGGAGATACGCCACCGCGCCGTAGATCCGATGTTCCCGGTACGCCGGAAACCACTCCGCGAACCGCGACAGCTTCTCCACGAAGCGGGTGGCGTCTCGGGGCCTGAGTGTCGTCTTCACCTCGACGACGACGACTTCCGTGCCGTTCAAAGCGAGGATGTCGATCTCGAAGTGCTGTCCGTTCCGCCTTCCTTCGAATCTCTGCAAGGTCCCTTCCACCGCGATACCCCGCTCCTTCAGCAGGGGTACGAGGTCGCCCTCGACCAAGCTCTCCATCAACTTGCCCCACTGGGACGTGAACAGGCCTTCCGCCTTCTTGAGCCGCCGGTCCGTCTCCTGCATCTGCCGGTCGGTCTCGCTGAACCGCCGGTCAGCCTCCCCGGCCTGTTCCTTCAGCAGCCGGTCGGTCTCCTTCATGCCCTCTCTGACCTCGACCATCCTGGCATCGCTCTCCGCCATCAGGTCGGAAGTGTGCCGCAGAATCGCCCAGATCTCCTCCGGCGTACCGCGAGCGCCGCGGCCCTCTTCAGGTGCATTCCTCGTCGTCATCGTCTCCTCCACCGCAATCGGCGCCGCGAAAGGGTCCGCTCATGCTGGCAAGGTGGGGGCCGCCCGTCGGCCGCTTACGCGCCGAACCGGGCGACGACGATGGTAACCCGAAACGCGGGGCGCCGGGCTACCTCGAGGAGAACGTCGAGCAGCAGCGCGGCAAGGGCGTGTACGGGGACAGTGTCCGCGCCCTCAGGCTGCTGAACGACCTCGGCTACGGACAGGACGACGCGCGACGGCTGCACCTGGACGGCTAACGGGACAGAAGCCAGCCAACCGCGGCACTCACTCCGCCTCCACGCCCTCGTTCAAGATCCTCAGATACTCGCTGTAGACGTACACCCGGTTCCGGCTAAAGCCAGTGCCCTCTCGCACCAGGCCAACCTCCTCCAACAGTTTCATCGCGGCCGAAACTGTCGGGAAGGAGAGTCCGGTACGACGGCACACCGCGGAAATTGAGAGCAAAGGCCGTTCTTGGAGGGCTTCGTGGACGCGGAGCGCTGAGCCGGCTCGACGGCCTTTGGCCGCTATGCGTTCCCGGTCGGCCGTGAACCGTTCGGTGAGGCGCCGCGCTGTCGCCGCAGCGTTCTCCGCCGTCTCTTGTACACCCTCCAGAAAAAACGCCAGCCACGCCTCCCAATCGCCAGTCCGCCGGACGCGGCCGAGCAGTTCGTAGTACATCTCCCGATGGCGCTTGAAGTAGACGCTGAGGTAGAGAAGCGGCTGGCTCAGCACCCCGGCTTCACACAACAGCAGGGTGATGAGCAGCCGGCCTACGCGGCCGTTGCCGTCGAGGAAAGGGTGGATGGTCTCGAACTGCACGTGGGCCAAGCCAGCTCGAACCAGGGTCGGCAAACCGTCGTCCCTGGCGTGCAGAAAGCGCTCAAGGTCCGCCATGCAGTCGGGCACAGCGAGGTGCGGAGGTGGCACGAAGAAGGCGTTGCCCGGGCGGGTGCCACCGATCCAGTTTTGCGAGCGGCGAAACTCGCCCGGATCCTTGCTGGCGCCGCGCCCGGAGGACAGCAGGATGCCGTGCAGTTCGCGGATCAAACGGTTCGAGAGCGGGAAGTTCTCACGCAGCCGTTTCAGGCCGTGTTCCAGGGCGGCAACGTAGCGCGAGACCTCGGCCGCATCGTCGCGCGGCACCCCCGGCGCCTGGTCGAGCTCGAACAACAGGAGATCGGAGAGCGACGACTGAGTGCCCTCGATCTGGGACGACAGCACCGCCTCCTTGCGGACGTAGGAGTAGACGAAGAGCGTCGGCTCCAGGAGTTGATTCGCTCCCTCCAACCGCCCGATGGCGAGACTGGCGGCTTCCAGGGATCGCAGCAGGGGGCCTTCGAGGTTCAGCGGGGGTTGCGGCGGAAGGGGCGCTGGAATGAAGGCGCGCACCTGCTCGCCTCCTTCGGCGGTAACTTCATGGCGACCCGGCATTGGACGTTCCATCGAGGGTCCGATCTCCTGACCTCAGCTCAGTTGAACAACTCTGCATTGGCCAACCGCCTATGAAGAGTTAGAGGGTAAGTTTTATCACAGCAGCTCCCTGCCCCCGTGACAGGCCTCTCCTGCAGGAAGTTTGAATATGGGTTCGAGCTATTAAACTCTGGCCACCAAGTTTTCATACGAGCCATTGGCGACCATTGTACGGCCTCCCAGCAGCGGCGACGACACAGCAAGTGGGCTTCCAGCTTACGCCCTAGTTGCGCTATGATGCTCTCTTCCCACTTTCCCGTTTCTCGCGTTCCGCGTCCTCGACGCCGTGACTTCCCTGCCCGTAGCACTCACCGACCCGCAGTGGCCGCGGTCGCTCGTACGCCAGATCCGGCGCGGGCGGGAGTTGGTGAGCGACAGTAGTCCCGCGATCAGAATCCAGGAGACGGACGCCGAACTGTTCGCTACGCGGCTCCGCGGCGTCGACCGGTTGCTCGGCGGCGGGATCTGTCGTGGACAGACAGTCGAACTGGTCGGCCCCCGGAGCAGCGGCCGCTTCTCCCTGGTGCTGGAGCTCCTGGCCGGCGCCACCCAGAGCGGTGAATCGGCGGCGCTGGTCGACCTGGGAGATCACTTCGATCCGCAGGCAGCGGCGCGCGCCGGAGTCGTCCTCGAACGGCTGCTCTGGGCGCGGCCCCAGCGACTTAAGCAGGCGCTGGGCAGCGCCGAAGTGCTGATCGGCGGCGGTTTCCCCCTGGTCGTGATCGACCTCGGACTGCCTCCGGTGCCCGGCGGCCGCGGCAAGGAGTCGGCATGGCTGCGGCTGCGGCGGGCGGCGCTGGACCACCAGGCGGCGCTGCTGATCGCCAGCCCGTACCGCGCCGGCGGCACGGCGCCGCAGAAGATCCTCGACCTGGGTTCGCGCGCGTCGCCGGTCCGCGCTCTCTGGGGGCAGGCCGCGCCGAGGAGCCCGCGGTTGCTCGACGGGCTCGCGACCCGCCTGGAACTCGCCAAGTCGCGCGGCGAACGGCCGGGCGCCGCGACCGACGTCGTACTGCGCGTTCTCACCGGCAGCCTGCGGCGCCCCCTGCCCGTCGCGCCACCTCGACCGGCAGAGGGCAGACGCTCCGGCTCGCCCACCGAGGTGCTGAGGCGTGCCGGCTAAGCGGAGGTCCCGCATCGCCTGCATGAGGGCGGTGTTGTTTCCGTTGGCCGCCTACCTGCGGGGCGCGCCGGAACTCGCCCGCGAGGCGGTCGTGGTCCACGAAGGCCCCTCGGCGCGGATCGTCGCCGCCTCCCGGCTGGCGCGCCGCGCGGGAGTGCGACCGGGGCTGACCGTGACCCAGGCCCGGAACATCGAGTCCGGCCTGGTCGACCGCGTCCGCGACCCGGAGCGCGAACACACCGCGCAGGAGGTGCTGCTCGAGATCGCCGGCGTCTTCTCGCCCCGGGTCGAGGACAGCGGCGAGGGCATGGTCTACCTCGACATCGCGGCCGAGGACGAGCACAGCCTCGGCCAGACGATGATGCGGGACATGGATGCCGCCGGCCTGCCCGGGCGGGTCGGCATCGCCGGCTGCAAGCTCGCGGCGCGGGCCGCGGCCGCCCTGCCGCGGTCGCCGAACGTCGTGGCGCCCCGCGGCGAAGCCCGGTTCCTGGCGCCGTTGCCGCTCAGATCTCTGCTCGGGAGCGGCGGCAGCGGTTCCGGCAACGCGGCGCCGGGCGGCGACGACCAGGAGATCCTCCACACGCTGAAGCTCTGGGGCCTGCGCACGGTCGGCGACCTGGCCAGCCTGCCGGCGGGCGAGGTCCACAGCCGTCTCGGCGAGCGCGGAACGGCGCTCCATGCCGCCGCCCGGGGCATCGATCCGGCGCCGCTCACTCCCCGTCCGCCGCCGCCCACCTTCCGCGAGTCGCAGACCCTGGAGTGGCCAATCGACAATCTGGAACCGTTCCTGTTCGTCGCCCGCAGCGCGGTCGAACGGCTCACCTCCCGGCTCGAAGCCCGGGGCATGGGCTGCAAGCGGCTCGAGCTGTCACTCAAACTCGAACCCGAGGGCCTTCACGAGCTGGCGATCGAACTGCCGGCGCCGACGCGTGAGGCCCGAACGCTCCTGTCCCTGATCCGTCTCAACCTGGAGGCGGAACCACCGCGCGCGCCGATTCTCGGCATGCAGCTTTCGGCTCACCCCGATGCCCCGCGAGAGATCCAACTCAGCCTGCTCGGTCCGGCCGCCCTGTCGCCCGACCGCCTGGCCGCCGTCACCGCCCGACTGCTCGCCCTGCTCGGCCCGAACCGGGTCGGCTCACCGCGCACGCGCAACGGCCACCTGCCGGAACGCTTCCGGCTGGCCGACTACGACCCGCCCCCGCCGCCACGCATCCGGCTCGAACCCCGTCCGGGCCGCGGCATGCTGGCGGTCCGCACCCTGCGGCCGCCACTCGAGGTCGAGGTGCTGACGGTCGAGGCCTCCACGCCCTGCCCCGAACCGGTGCAGATCAACCCCCTGCCGAGCGATGAACGCCACGTCCGCATCGAGGGCCCCGTCCGCACCGCCGCCGGCCCCTGGGAGATCGAGGAGGGCTGGTGGCGAGAGGCCCCGGCCCTGCGGGACTACTGGGACGTGGAACTCCGAAACGGCGCCGTGTGCCGGATCTATCGGGACCGGGGTTCGGAACGGTGGTTCGCGGACGGAGTGTACGACTGAGGAATCCTCATGACTTCCGAGAGCTACAGATTGCAGATCACCGCCATCAGCCCACTTATAGGGTTCTGCCCGGTTTATAGCGATTCTCGCTATAAACGACTTCCGAAGAGCACTCCAGCCTCAATCGCCCGGCCGGGTGGCTCCCGGCGCCCGCCCGCCGATGACCTGCTCTGCCACAACCCGGCCGCCGATCAGGTGCTCCTGGATCACCCGTTCCAGGACCTCGGGCGTGCAGCCCCAGTACCAGACGCCCTCGGGGTAGACGACCGCGACCGGGCCGGCGTCGCAGATCCGCAGGCAGTTCGCCTTCGTGCGCATGACCGTCCCGGACTCCGTCAGGCCCACTTCGACCAGACGGCGCTTGAGGTAACTCCACGACTCGAGCGACGCCTCCAGCTCGCAGCACTTGGGCGTCGTCTGGTCGCAGCACAGGAAGATGTGCCGCTGCACGTTCGAGATGCCGATCGACTCGGCTTTGCGCCGGGCACGGTCTAGCGCTTCGCGGTCCATGGCGCCGATGATTCCATGACCGGCGCGGAGCCCGGCGATAGTCTGCTCTGCCATGAAGCTGTTCGAGGCCGCCTACCCGTTCCAGGACGATTTGCTCGCCCTGCCGGTCGAGGACCTGGACGCCACCGCGAAGTGGTACGCGGACGCCTTCGGTCTCGAGGAAGTCGAACGGCGCGAGGAACCCGTGCCGACGGTCATCCTCGAACGCGACGGCGTCCGGATCGGCTTCGCGATCAACGGCGGCGACGCCAGCATGGACGGCGCGGCGATCCTGGTCACCGACATCAAGCGAGCGCGGGCCGAACTCAAGGGCAACAGCGTCAAGGTCAAGAACTGGCGCATCGACAAGCGGGACGGGAAGAAGTTCCGGGTCTTCTTCGTCGTCGCGCCGGATGGTCTCTGCTACTACTTCCATCAGCCGGTCTGAGGGGCTGGAGGCCGCCGACTCGCAGCGGCCCCAAGTAGAATCGGCCTGCCGAGGGTCGCTGCCGGACCAGGCCCTCAGAGACGCAGAACATGCTCACACTCCATCCCCAAGAACAGGTTTGGCTCGACGAGTATCGGCAGGCACTGAAAGGCCAACACGCCGACGCGGTGCTGCGCCTGGTCGTGTACGGTTCCAAGGCCCGCGGCGACGCACACGATGAGAGCGACATCGATCTCCTGCTCGTCGTGGACGACGACGCCGCCGACATGAAGCGGTCCCTCCGTCGACTTGGCCACGAGCTGGCCGTCCCTTCACTCGTTCTGCCATCCATCATGGCCTACACCCAAAGCGAGTGGAACCAGCTTGAGCGCTACCATTCGGCCTACCATGCCGCCGTGGAGCGCGAGGGCGTAACGGTACTTTGAACCGAGACACAGCCATCGCCGAGTGGCGACGAGCTCTGGCTTCGCTGACGTCAGCCGAAGTGCTCGTGCAAGCAGGCCAACACGAGGACGCGATCGTCACCTCCTACTACGCGATCTTCCACGCGGCCAAGGCTGCCTTGGCCGTCCACGACATCGAAACCTCGACCCATTCGGGCCTGCGCAACATGTTCGGATTGCACCTCGTCAAGGGAGGCAGGATCGAGCCTCGGTGGGCCGCCGATCTAGGTCTAAGCCTCGAAGATCGCGTGAAGGCCGACTACAACGTCTTCGCCCACTTCTCGGAAGAAGACGCGCGGGAGGAGCGAACCCGCGCCATCGCGTTTCTCGGCCGTATTCGCCAGTATCTGCTAGCAAACGGTCTCGGCGACGAAGACGTTGCAGAGTTCTCGACGGGCTGATCCTCCCTACCACGACGACCTTGTCTCCCTCGTCCGATCGGCATGTCCGTCTCGACGTTCCAATCGCCGTCCTCATCACGACCGTCGTGCTCTTGGCGTCGCCCGCCACCGCCCAGGACTTCGCCGAACTCCTGGAGATCCGGCGGGTCAAGGAAACGCTGGACCTGAGCCAGGTGCCGGAACCGGATCTGACCGGGGTCCCCGCAGTGGACGCGCGGCGCCTTCGGGACTACCGGGCGCTCACAGCCGGCGCTCTGGAACACGCCGCCGAACCGCTGCAGGCGCAGTTGGCGGTGAACAGCTACGGCGATCTCTGCGTGCGTTACCTGCACTACGAGCTTCACGACACGGCCGCGGCCTGCCTGGACCAGATCCGGGAGCTGGCGCCGGCGGACTTCCAGTTTGCCTATTTCCAGCTCTTGCTGGACATTGCGACCGGCGACCTGGAAGGGGCTCTCTCGAGCGCCGAGCAGGCGCTCGTCATCCGGCCCGACGACCCACCGACCCTGATCCGCCTGGCCGAGCTCCACGTCGCGACCGGCGATGTCGATGCCGCCGAAGCCGCGTACGAAGCCGCGCTTGCCGCCTATCCGGAGAGCGCGACCGCCCGCGTCGGCCTGGGTTACGTCGCGCTCGAGCGCGGCGACCCGGCCCGCGCACTGGAGTTCTTCCAGGAAGTCGCCGCGTCGCAGCCCGAGGGAAGCGAGGCGAATCATCACGTCGGCCTCGCCTACCGCGCCCTCGGCGACGCGGACCGGGCCGCCGAGGCCTGGCGCCTGAACCAGGACATTCAGATCCCGATGTACGACCCGCTGATCGACCGGCTGCGGCCGCTCGAGGAGGACCTCACCCTGCCACTCGATCGCGCCGTGGCCGCCGCCGCGGAGAGCGACCACGAGCGAGCGATCGAGCTGTACGAAGAGGTCCTCGAAGCGAACGAAGCCGACGCGGAGGCGCACTTCCGGCTGGCGGGCTCGCTGCTCGTCCTCGGTGACTCCGCACGCGGCGAAAGGCACTTGCGCCGGGCCATCGAACTCAACGCCGATCACCCCGGGGCGCACTTCGCCCTCGCCATGGTCCTCGCCCAGGCCGGACGCCGCGCCGAAGGCGCCCAGCACCTGGAACGCGCAGCCGACCTCGCGCCCGAGAACCTGTCCTGGCGCCTGCAACGGGCGCAGATGCGGGCCGCCTCGGGCAACACCGCCGGCGCCATCGACGAACTTGAGCAGATCGTCACCCTCGACCCCGGGATGATCGAGGCGCGAAGGATGTTCTCCGCCGTGCTGATCGGCGCCGGCCGGACGGAAGACGCCGCCGCCCAGTTGCAGGCTCTGGTCGCTCTGACGCCGGACGACCTGCAAGCGCGGTTCAATCTCGGACTCATGCTGTTCGAGACCAGCCGCTACGCGGAGGCGCGCCGGGCTCTCGACGAAACATTGGGACGCTTCCCCAGCGACATCGCCACCCGCCACCTGCTGGCGCGATTGCTGGCTACGAGTCCCGACGACGCAGCGCGGGACGGTGCGCGGGCGGTCGAGCTGGCGCAGTCGGTGGTCGACGAACAACCCGCGCTCGACCACCTCGAGACGCTGGCGATGGCCCTGGCCGAGGCCGGGCGCTTCGACGACGCGGTCGCCTGGCAAGAACGGGTGCTCGAACGGGAACGGGCCGAGGCCGGCGGCAACTCGTCCCAGCGTCTGGATCGGCTGGCGCTGTACCAGGCGCGCCAGCCGCTACGCGCGCCGCGGCGGCCGAACTGAACGGACGTTCTCAAGGGAAGCAGGAGGTAACCTCTTGCCATCCGTTACCGCCTGATTTACGCTTACCGGATGGCCGGAGACGATCCCGCCAACCCCAAGGTCGACGTACCGGCCCGCAACATGGGTCTGTCCGGCTCCATGCGCAAGGGCAGCACCCGCGGCGGCGGTAGCGGCAACGGTCTGCTCGACGCCAAGGGCGAGCCGAACCCCGGCTACGCCGCACCGGGCGCGGTCAAGGAGCAACTGCGCCGGCGCCAGTTCCCGTCTCCGCCGAGGCACCGGCGGGGCGCCCCGCCCTACGCCGAACTCCACGCCGCCTCGTCGTTCTCCTTCCTGCGCGGTTCGTCGCAACCGGAGGATCTGGTGGCGCGGGCGGCGGCGCTGGGGCTGCCGGCGGTCGCCCTGCTCGACCGGAACGGCGTTTCCGGCGCGCCGCGCTTCTACAAGGCGGCGCGCGAGGCGGGGATCCGGGCGTTGGTCGGCGCCGAGGCGGTCATCGACCGGCCGCAGGCGTCGGCGGTCTCGCGGCAGCGCGAGGAGCGGCCGATGCTGGACGACCAGGAGACCCGCGTCCACCTCCTGGTGCGAAGCCGCCAGGGCTACCGCAACCTCTGCCGCCTGCTGACCGCCGGAGCGCTCAACCACCCCAAGGGCGAGGCCCGGATCGACTGGACGCTGCTCGAGGAACACGCGGCGGGGCTCCACTGCCTGGCCGGCGCCGCAGCCGATCCGGTCGGCCGGGCACTGGCCCGGGAAGGGCTGGAGGCCGCCGGGCGGCAGCTCGAGCGGCTGCACGCCGTCTTCCCCGGCCGCCTGCACGTGGAGCTCGCGCGGCACGGCATCCGCGCCGAAGAACACCGCAACCAGGCCCTGGTCCGGCTGGCGCAAGGTCTGCGGGTTCCCGTCGTCGCCACCGGCGGCGTGCGCTACGCCACCGCCGCCAACAAGCCCCTCTACGATCTGATGACCGCGATCCGGCACCACGTCACGGTCGACGACGCCGGCGCGCGCCTCGCCCGCGAGCGCCAGCGACGTCTGAAGAGCCCGGAGGAGATGCACCGGCTGTTCGCCGATCTGCCGCGGGCGGTCCACGCCGCGCACGAACTCGCCGCGGAGCTCGACTTCACGCTCGCCGACCTCGGCTACCGCTTCCCGGACTACCCGCTGCCTGACGGCGAGACGGCGATCTCCCGCCTCCGCGAACTGACCTGGCAGGGGGCGCGGGAGCGCTTCCGGCCGCTCACCGCCCGCGCCGGGGCGCAGCTCGAGAAGGAACTCGCGCTGATCGGGAAGCTCGACCTCGCCGGCTACTTCCTGATCGTCTGGGACATCGTCCGCTTCTGCAAGGAGCAGCGGATCTTCGCCCAGGGCCGCGGCTCGGCCGCCAACTCCGCGGTCTGCTACGCCCTGTCGATCACCGCGGTCGATCCGGTCAAGATGGACCTCCTGTTCGAGCGCTTCCTGTCCGAGGAACGCGGCGAGTGGCCGGACATCGACATCGACCTGCCGTCGGGCGACCAGCGCGAGAAGGTGATCCAGTACGTCTACCGGCGCTACGGTCGGCACGGCGCGGCGATGACCGCGAACGTGATCACCTACCGCGACCGTCTGGCCGCGCGCGAGGCGGCCAAGGCGCTCGGGTGCTCCAAGTCCCAGGTCGACCGGCTGGCCAAGGGCCTCGGTCATTGGCACTACGACTTGAGCCGCGGCGACAGCAAGGAGATGGACGAGGAGCTCACCGAGCTCGGGTTCGATCCTCGCGACCGGCGCATCCAGCTCTTCGTCCGCCTGTGGCGGCAGCTCCAGAACCATCCCCGCCACCTCGGCCAGCACTCGGGCGGCATGGTGCTCTGCGCCGGCCGGCTGGACGAGATCGTGCCGCTCGAGCCGGCGGCGATGGAGAACCGGGTCATCGTCCAGTGGGACAAGGACGACTGCGCCGATCTGGGGATCATCAAGGTCGACCTGCTCGGCCTCGGCATGCTGAACGCGCTCGAGGAAGCGGTGCCCATGATTCGCCGGCACGAGGGCACCGAGATCGACCTCGCCCACCTGCCGCCGGACGACCCGGCGGTCTACGAGATGATCTGCCGCGCCGACACGGTCGGGGTCTTCCAGATCGAGAGCCGGGCGCAGATGGCGTCCCTGCCGCGCCACCGGCCATACAAGTTCTACGACCTCGTGATCCAGATCGCGATCATCCGCCCCGGCCCGATCGTCGGCCGCATGGCCCATCCCTTCTTCGAGCGCCGGGTGGGCCGCGAGGAGGTCACCTACCCTCACCCGCTGCTCGAACCGATCCTGCGCCGCACCCTCGGCGTCCCGATCTTCCAGGAGCAGATTCTCAAGATCGCCATGGTCGCGGCTGGCTTCTCCGGCGGCGAGGCGGAGGACCTGCGGCGCGCGATGGGCTTCAAACGCTCCGTCGAGCGGATGCAGCAGATCGAGCATCGGCTGCGTTCCGGCATGAACGAGCGCGGCATCACGGGCGTTGCCCAGGAGCAGATCGTCAAGGCGATCACGTCGTTCGCGCTCTACGGCTTCCCCGAGTCGCACTCCGCCAGCTTCGCCCTGATCGCCTACGCCAGCGCTTACCTCAAGCGTCACCACCCGACCGCCTTCTTCCTGTCGCTCCTGAACGCCTGGCCGATGGGCTTCTACCACCCGGCGACCCTGGTCCGCGAAGCGCAGCGCGCGGGCAGCGTCGTACTGCCGGTCGACGTGAATGAGTCGGGGGTCAGGTGCCGCTGGCAGGACCGGCCGGCGGACGGCGACGGGGCGGCCCGGTCAGGCGAACCACCCCCGCCGGGCGCGATCCGCCTCGGGCTCCGCTACATCAAGGGGATGCGGCGCGAAGCGGCGGAACGGATCGAGGCCGAGCAGGCGGCGAGGCGGTTCCGTTCGATCGAGGATCTGGCCGAGCGCTGCCACCTGCGCCGGAACGAACTCGTGGCCCTGGCGTCCATCGGCGCGTTGCCTGGGCGCGGCCGGCGCGCCGCGCTGTGGCAGGCGGCCCAGGTCGAGAAGCCGAAGGGCCCGCTGTTCGCGGATCTCTCAACCGCGACTCCCTCGCCGCTCGAGGAAATGACACCGATGGAAGAGACCGCCGCCGATTTCGCCATCGCCTCGATCACCACGGGCCCCCACCCGATGGAGTACTACCGTCGCGCGCTCGACCGCCGCCGCGTCGTGACCGCCGCCGCTCTCCCCGACCGGCCCGCCGGCCGCCGCGTGCGCACCGCCGGCTCCGTCATCGTCCGCCAGCGCCCCGGCACCGCCCGCGGCCTGCTGTTCCTGACCCTGGAGGACGAAACCGGCATGAGCCAGGCCATCGTCATGCCGGACCAACTCAAGAAGCACCGCCGCACGATCGTCTCGTCCTCCGGCCTGATCGTCGAAGGCGTGCTGCAGAAGAAGGACGGCTCGCTATCCGTCAAGGCCGACAAGTTCTGGCCGATCGACCGGCTGGAGCGGATTCCGAGTCACGACTTCCGGTGACTGGCCAGATCACCGAGTCGGGCCTGGATCAGGACATGATCTTCAGGGCGATATAGGGAACGACACTCAGGATCACCACTGCGAGTCGATATTGCTGAAACACCCGGAAGAAGGTCACCGACGCTTCTTCCTTGGTGACACCGAACATCTTCGAAGTGATGGTGGCGAAGATGTCGCGAAACACACTGAAGACCAGCATGGCCAGGAGTAAGAATCCGAGATTGAGCGCCGTACACCAGCCAAAAAACGTCGCCAGCGTGTCGATTGAGTTCATGGGCTGTACTCCTGTGGTGGCCCGGTTTCGTGACTGTACCGCGCGCGGTTCATGGCTGGCCGGACCGCACCGGTACGCCCTGCCGGTACTGTTCCAGTCTCCGGTTCAGCAGCTCGAGCAGGCGCTGGCGGTCCGCCGGAGCCGCCTGCTGCCGTCCCGTGCCGCCGCGGATGGCCTCCAAGGCGGTCTCGATGGTCCGGATCGCGGCGTCGAAGTCGCCGGTCTCGGCGTAGGCGGCGGCCAGCGTCTCAAGCAGGGCCGGCTCTTCGCCGCCGGCGACCGCATTCAGTTCGAGTGCGATGATCAGAGCGAGTTGGCCGTCCCTGCGGCCGGCATCCCGATCGGTTGCCAGGGTCCACGCCAGGTCGTTGCCCCGCGCGAGCAGGCGTTCGTCCTCGACGTAGGCGCGGCGCAGGTGCTCGGTGCCCTCCATGGCGCCCTCCGGTCCGCCACGCAGAAGAGTCAACCCGAGTTCGTGGCGGCCGGCAGCGTGCGCCGGGTCGTGTTCCAGAAGCGACCGGTATCGCTCCACGGCTTCGTCCAGGCGGCCCGACCCCGCCGCAACCTGAGCGGCGCCGTAAAGCGCGTCGACATCCCTGGGCTCCACCGCGAGGATCGCGCGGTAGTGGGCCCAAGCCGCCTCCGGGTAGCCGCTGCGGACCGCCGCCACGGCCAGAATCCGGTGCGCCCCGACGTGACGCGGATCCCGGTCGACGGCGGCCGCGAACTGCTCCATCGCCTCCGAGAGGCGGTCCAGTTTGCCGAGCAACTGGCCGTAGAGATAGCGGAGTTCTACGTCGTCGGGGCTCTGCTCTACGGCCCGGCGAAGCTCATCTGCCGCGGCCTCCGTTTGCCCCTCGCTGTCCAGGAGCTCCGCCAGCCGTACCCGGGCGGCGACATCGCCGGGATCCGCGGCCAGCGCCGCCTCCACTTCGCCGCGCACCTGGTCCACGTCGCCGGCATCGACCAAGGCATTCTGGTAGGCCATCCGCGCGCCTGGATCGTCCGGTTCAAGGTCCAGTGCGGCGCGCGCGTGACGCACGGCTGCCCGGTTGTCGCCACGCCGACTCTCGATCACCGCCAGGCGCTGGAGCGACTGGAACAGCCGGTCCCGCGCGCCGCGCTGCTCGAACGAGACGGCGCCGCCGCCGTCCGCCCGGGAGCCGTCCAGCCGCGCCTGCTCCACCTCGACGGACCGTTGCAGGAGGGCGACCGACTCCGCGGGGAAACGTTCCTCGAACCAGCGCGCGTAGCTTGCAAGCGACACCTCGTCCGGCGGGTCGGTAAACCAGCGGCCCGGCATCGGCACCGACTCCGCCCGCAGCGTGGAGCGCCGCGCGCCGAGCAGTTCGAGGTCGGCCAGAAGATCGCCGGCGGTCACCCCGCCGCGGTAGAGCACGCCCACCCGGCCCTCGCCGTCGATCAGCATGGAGAACGGCAGCGCCAGCGGAAAGCGGCGGTCGAACAGAGACCGCTTGACGATCTCGACCTTGTCGAGCGTCTCCTCGGTTGCCATCCCGTTGCGGAACGGGAAGCCGATCTCGCCCATGAACTTCCGGGCCGACTCTTCGGTCGTGGTCGGTACGTCGCCCATGCCGTCGGTCGACAGCGCCACGATCTCGAGACCGGCTGCGCGCAGCGCGTCCTCCTCACGCGTCAGATCGCGCAGCTCCGAGCGGCAGGGGGCGCACCAGCTCGCCCAGATGTTGAGCAACACCGGGCGACCCCGGCCGATCGCGATCGGCGCCGGCGCCGCGACACCGAAGGGCCGCAGAGAGAGCTGCGGCGAAGGTGGACGCGGCGCCAGCACGACGCGGCCGCCCGTGGTCGGCACGGGCGGCTGCTGCTCGCCCGGTTCGAGGGCTGACTGCCGCCTGCGCACCGGCGCCGGCGCCGGCGCCGCCCGGCCGCTGCCCTGGACGATCCGGTAGCGGCCGCCGGCCGCGATGCCGCCGAACGTCTCCCGTCCTGCGCCCGGCCAGTGGACGATCGCCGTACCCGTCGGTTCGGCGGCGCCAAGGCCGAAGTGCAGCCAGCGGCTGGACTGGGAGAGGAAGCCCTCGCCGGCGCGCACCGAGCGCCGCAAGGCGCCGTCTGTCGTCTCGAGCTCGACCCGGGCGCCCACCGCGTCTCGGTTGGTGCCGGCGCCGTCGCCCTCGAGGTACAGCGCGACGAAGCGGTCGGCCGCGGGTAGTTCGTTGCGCATCAGCCGCAACCGGGGCGCCGTGCGGTTGCTGATCGCCACATCCAGGTCGCCGTCGCCCTCCAGGTCGAGGAAGGCCACGCCCCGGCCGTCGTCCGGGAAGTCCAGGCCGCTCACCGCCGAGGCGTTGGCGAAGGCGCCGCCCGCCCGGCCGGGGTTCAGGAAGACGCAGTTCCGCTCGTTGCCGCTGAAGGACAGCCCCTCGTCGAGCCGCTCGTGAAGCGCGCGCAGGGATTCGAGATACGGCGCCAGCGAGCGGTCATCCGGAGCGCCGTCTTCGAGGGCTCTGGGCGCACGCGGCACGACCTGCCGCCAGAAGAAGCTTCACAGGTCGTCCGGGAGGGTCTGGGTCAGGTTGCCGTTGGCTACGACCAGATCCTCCCAGCCATCGTTGTTGATGTCGGCGAACACCGACGACCAGGACCACCGGCCCATCGTCACGTTCCCGTCGACGCTGCGGTCGACGAAGCCTCCTCCGCCTGTGCCCGCGAAGAGCGAATTGCCGCGCGCCATCCGCTGGACCTCCGCCAGCGGACCGGCGCGCTGCCGGTCGCGCTCGAACTTGCGCTGGTAGGTGATCCGGTTGCCGGCGGCCGAGAACATGTTGCCGACGTAGACGTCCATGCGGCCGTCGCGGTTGTAGTCGGCCCAACTCACCGACATCCCGGACGAGATGTCCTCGACTCCGGCGTCGCCCGCCACGTCGACGAACGAGCCGTCGTCGTTGCGGTACAGGTTGTTGCGGCCGTAGTCGTTCGCCACGTAGAGGTCCGCGTCGCCGTCGCCGTCGTAGTCCTCCCAGGACGCCGCCAGACTGAAGCGGCGGTTGTTGCGGTCGAGCCCCGCCGCGGCCGTCGCGTCGACGAACCGGAACCCGCCGTCGTTGCGCAGCAACACGTTGCGGCCGCCGTTGTTCGCGTCGTGGTACGGCACCGGGCTCGCCACGCCGCGCTCGTCGTAGGCGCGGCGGTAGGCGCAGACGTAGAGGTCGAGGTCGCCGTCGCCGTCGTAGTCGGCGGCAGACAGCGAGTTGCTGTCGGGAACGTCGCCCGCGATGTGGCGCACCCGGGCGAAACCGCCGTCGCCGTCGTTCTCGAGCACCAGAACCGCCGGCCGGCTGGAGAGCACCAGGTCCGGGTCGCCGTCGTTGTCGAGATCGACGAACAGCCCGGCGAGGGCGCGCTCCAGGTAGTCGACCGCCGCCGCGGCCGAACGGTCATCGAACGTGCCGTTCGGATTCTGTACGTACAGCCGGTTCGGCAGTCCGCCCTGCTCGGGCAGGAAGATGTCGTCCAGACCGTCGCCGTTGACGTCGGCGACGGACACGCCCTGCCATCCCGTCTTGTTGTAGCCCGCCGCCTTGGTGATCCGGTTGAGCCAGGCGTCCGGCGGCTGCAGCAGTTGTTCCCGGTAGCTCGGGTTGTGGCCGACGGCGGCTTCGGTGACGTCAACGAAGAGCGTGCCGCCGGCCGCGGACGTCTCCTCGTATTCGCTCACCTCGACCGCGCGCAGGAGCGGCTGGCCCGCGCCGTCCGGCGGCGCCGTCCAGGTCGTCGTCCAGACCGCGTTCAACTGGCGACTGCCGCCCGCTCCCGCTGCCGACGCCTCGAAGTAGGAGCGGGTGGTGAAGCTCGCCGCGTCGCCCTCGATCGTGAAGAGCTTGAAGTCGGCCCGCGGCGGTCCGTTGCCAGCCAGCCGCTCGCCCAACGCGCGAAGCGCCTCCAGGAAGCCCTGGCCGCCCCTATAGGCGAAGCGCCCGGGCTGGCCAACAACCACAGCGAAAGTCGCACCGGTGTAGCGCTCGCTCAATTCATCGGGGACGAAGCCCCGGGTCTCGAACGTCTCGTCAACCGCCTCATCCAACGCATCCAGCGACACCGCGGCCACGCCGCCTACGAGCCAGCCCGCGATGCGCTTGAGCTGCGCCTCGGCCTGTTCGCTGAGCGCTTCGCTGTCCCAGCCATCGGCACGGGGATCAACGGCAGCGGCGAAGTTCTCCGGCCCGAAGGCGGGAGATGTCTCAACAGCCGCGGCCGCCGCGCGGCGATCCTGTGCCACCGCCGTCGGTGAGACGCCCAGGAGGATGACCGCCGAGAGCGTGGCCGCGGCAGGCAGAACAGACGGTGGCTTCAACAAGTTCTTGAGCGCCATTCGGCACGCGGATGGTGAGTTCCGCGAAAGCGGCGTCTTCAAGCCGGGCGAACGAAACGCCCTCGGCAGGAGGCGGCGATCCCGCGACGGGGCACACAGCGCGTTGGACTCTATCGGCAGCGCGCCGAATCCAGAGCCGCCGGCAAGCCCGCAACTTGCTATCATTTCGCCTGCAACACGCCCTTGGGCCGAAGGGAGAGTACGAAATGGGGAACTTGACTGTCCGCAACCTCGACGATCGCGTTGTCGATCAACTAAAGGAGAAAGCACGGGAGAACCACCGCTCCCTGGAGGCCGAGGTTCGCCACCGTCTCACCGAGAGCGTCTCGAACCGGCTCCGCATGGCAACGTTCCGCGAGCGCACGAAGCGTCTTGCAGAGTTGACAGCCGGCACACCTCAAACGGACAGCACGATCCTGATACGCGAAGATCGAGACCGTTGAGGGTCACGGTCGATGCGAGCGTCGTCATCAAGTGGTACGTGGCCGAGCCACGGCGGGCTGAAGCGCGCCTTCTGCTTGAAGACGGCATCGACTGCCACGCGCCCGACTTCGTCCTGATCGAATGCGCCAACGTTCTCTGGAAGAAGAGTCGCCGGAAAGAGATCGCAGACCCAGCTATTCTTCTCGAAGAGATCCAACGGTCGAAAGTCGTCAAGCTTCACCCTTCGGCCAGCCTGCTACTCGATGCGACGAAGACGGCGGAGGCGATAGATCACCCCGTCTACGACTGTCTCTACATCACCTGCGCTCAGCACACCGGCTCCACGCTGGTCACCGACGATCGACGGCTGACGAGCGTCGTCAAGGAGAGACTGCCGTCACTCCCGGTACTGAACCTCCAGGACCCGGAGGCGGCCCAGACGATCGCAGCAGCAGCTATCCGGCTAGTCATAGACCCGGGAAGGCTCGATGAGCTACTCGGCGCCGTTCGTCGGCTCGACGCGACCAGCAAGAACATCTTCGAGAGCTGGCTCAGTGAAACAGGCGGATCCAGGGACGCCGAGCCTGAAGAACGCGCGCTACTTGAGGATTCGATCCCCGTCCAGGAACTGCTCCGTCTCATCGGTGGGTTGAGCGACGACGAGCGAGTCGACCTACTGGCTCTCGGCTGGCTCGGCATGAGCAGCTCGGAAACGGAATCCTGGGATCGCCTGCTCATCCGCGCGAGTGAATCGGCCGGGGGGTTCGACGCTCGGCAGATTGCGAATCTCTGCCACTACTGGGCCAAGGGTCGGGACCGCCTCGCCAAGCTCCGCACGCACCCTCCCGCGTAACGACGCCTCCTGGCGCCGGCCTACCAACCCACCCCCTCTTCTATGATCGACCCGTGAGCCCCGGTTCCAGGATCCCCTTCGGCCTGGGGCAAACCAAGCCGCACCACTTCCTGGAGATGGGGAAGGTGGCGTGGCGGAACCGGGACGAGGCCGGCTACGCGTGGCGCATCCTGCGCGACGGGGTCTGCGACGGCTGCGCGCTGGGCACTTCGGGTTTGCGCGACTGGACACTGGACGGCGTCCACCTGTGCATGGTGCGTCTCGATCTGCTGCGGCTGAACACGATGCCGGCCCTCGACCCGGCCGTCCTCGCCGATGCCGACGCTCT
Source organism: Candidatus Multivorans sp. (assembly GCA_965205295.1). Taxonomy (GTDB): domain Bacteria; phylum Acidobacteriota; class Thermoanaerobaculia; order Multivoradales; family Multivoraceae; genus Multivorans. The sequence goes on along the minus strand of OZ242167.1, from coordinate 4,327,586 downwards.
CGCCGCTCGCGGCTCGACGGCGCTGCGCGGTCTGGGACGCCTCGCTCACCCGATGCTGCGACGGGCCGGAGAGCCAGGGTTCCGGCGGATCGGCTGGCCCGAGGCGACCGACATCGCGGTCTCCGGGCTCGCGGAAGTCCGGCAGCGCGACCCCACGCGGGCGGCCTTCTTCCTGACCTCGCGCGGCATTCCCAACGAGACCTACTACGTGGCGCAGAAGGCCGCCCGCTTCTTCGGTACGCCCCACGTAGACACCGCTGCCCGCCTCTGCCACGCCGCCTCGACGGTGGCGTTGCATCGCGCGCTGGGATTCGGCGCCGCGACCAACTCCTACCGCGACTGGCTCGACGCGGACCTGATCGTGTTCTTCGGCTCGAACGTGCCGAACAACCAGCCGGTGACGATCAAGTATCTCCACTTCGCGCGCCGCCGGGGCGCCGAGATCGCGGTCGTCAACCCGTATCGCGAGCCCGGCCTCGAGCGCTACTGGGTGCCGTCGGTCCCTTCGAGCGCCCTGTTCGGCACCGACCTCGCCCAGCACTGGTTCGCGGTCGACACCGGCGGCGACCTCGCCTTCCTGAACGGCACGATGAAGGCCCTGCTCGATCTGCCCGGAGGCGTCGCGCGCGGTTTCGTCGAGCGCTCCACCGAGGGCTTCGCCGCGGTCGAGGCGGCGCTGAGAGGAACCGCCTGGTCCGAGCTCGAGAGCTCGAGCGGCGCCTCGCGCGCCGAGATGGAGCGTTTCGCGGCACTTCTCTGCTCCAAGCCGAAGACGATCCTGGTCTGGTCGATGGGGCTGACCCAGCACCGCCACGGCGTCGACACCGTCCTCTCGATCTGCAACCTCGGCCTGATGCGCGGCCTCCCGGGCCGTCCCGGCGCGGGCCTGGTTCCGATCCGCGGCCATTCCGGCGTCCAGGGCGGTTCCGAGGTCGGCTGCGCTCCGGTGACCGAAGCGGCGACGCTCGACCGTTGGGCCGGGGTCTGGGGTTTCGAGCCCCCGCGCGGTCCCGGACTGGCCGCGACCGGCCAGATCGCCGCGGCGGCGGCCGGAGACATCGACGCGTTCTGGCTACTCGGCGGCAACTTCCTGGAAACGACGCCCGACCGGGAACGGATCGAGCGTGCGCTGCACCGGCCCAGGCTCCGGATCCACCAGGACATCGTGCTCAACGGCGCGATGCTGGTCGGGCCGAGCGACACCGTGCTTCTGCTGCCGGCGACGACCCGCTACGAGATCCCCGGAGGCGTGACGGAGACGACGACGGAGAGGCGGATCGTCTACTCGCCGCCGATCGACTACGGGGGCGCCGAGGCGCGGCGGCTGGGCGAATGCCGCCCGGAGTGGGAGGTGCTGTGCGAGATCGTCTCCAGGGTCCGGCCCGAGCCGCGAGGCGCCCTCGACTTCGCGGACACGGCAGCAATCCGCGACGAGATCGCACGCGCCGAACCGCGCTACGCCGGCATCGAGCACCTGAAGCGGAAGGGCGACCAGTTCCAGTGGGGCGGGCCGCGCCTGTTCGAGGATGGACGCTTCGCGACCCCCTCGGGCCGAGCCGGCTTCCACGCCGTCGAACCGCCCGCGGAGCGCGGCCTCGAGGATGGCGAGCTCTTTCTTTCGACCCGCCGGGGCCGCCAGTTCAACTCGATGGTCCATCACGGGCGCGATGCCCTGACAGGGCTCGAACGTTCCGACCTGCTGATGAACGCCGAGGACGGTCGTATCAGGGGGATCGCGGACGGCGACCGCGTGGTCGTCTCGTCTCCCGTGTCGCAGATCGAACTGGTGGCGCGCTTCCAACCGATCAAGTCGGGCAACGTCGAAGCCCACTGGCCGGAGTGCATGGAGTTGCTGCCGTGGTCGCTGGATCCCGATTCGGGCGAGCCCGAATACGGCGTGCGGGTGCGGATCGAACGGGCGGGCGCCGCACATGGCGGCTGACCGCCCGGCGGCTGGCGGGGCCGGACGCGCCGCGGCCCGTGAGGCCCTGGTCGAGCGCGGCGAGGGCGATGTGCGATGCGACCTGGTGGCGGTCGAGGCGCCGCTGGAGATCCGGGTCGACGGAGAACCCCTCGTCATCACCATGCGCAGCCCGGGCGCCGAGGTGGAACTGGCCCTGGGATACCTGTACGCCGAGGGTTGGATCGAAGACGCCGCTGACGTAGACGAGGTCGCCGCCGGCGCCGCCACCCGCTCCGACGGGCAGCCGGCGGTTCCGGCCGACGACGAGCCGACCCTGGTCCCCGGCTCGATCGTCGACATCCGGCTCTCGGCGGCAGGACGCCGGCGGACTGGCCAACGGAAAGATGCCGGCAAGCGCGAACGCGCGTTCCGCGTCACCAGCGCCTGCGGCGTCTGCGGCAAGCCCTCGCTCGAGGACCTGTGGGTGCGGCTGCCGGCGATCCGGCCGCTCGACCTGGCGCCGGACCGTGAACGCTCGCTCGTCCGGGAACTGCCGGCCGCGATGAGGGGTCGCCAGGAACTGTTCGACGACACCGGCGGCGTTCACGCAGCCGCCCTGTTCGAAGTCGACGACCAGCGCGCCGAGCTGCTGTGGCTCTACGAGGACATCGGCCGCCACAACGCGGCCGACAAGGTCGTCGGCCGGGCGCTTCAGGCCGGCCGGCTGCCCTTGGACTCGACGATCCTGGCAGTCAGCGGACGCCTCGGCTTCGAGATCGTCCAGAAGGCGGCGGTCGCCGGCGTGCCACTGATTGCCGCCGTTGGAGCGCCGTCCAGTCTGGCGCTGGACATCGCCCATCTGGCCGGGATCCGCGTCTACGCCTTCGTGGCAGGCGATCGCGGCAACCTCTATCCCGCCGCCCCGGTCGAGGCGCGTCTGGTGACTGGCGGGCCGATTGACGACGCGGGCGAGCGGGCATAGGTTGACCCCTTAGCCCCTGTTGACCTCTACAGGGAAAGCACAACGTTGACGAGGAGTTTGGAGTGACGACAACGGCAACCGGGTCTACGGAGCGGAAAGCGGCGCCGCGGCTGACCTTCTTCGAGCAGGTCAACGCCGCCTTTGACGAAGCGGCCAAGCACACGGATCACGACCCCACGCTGCTGGAGCAGGTGAAGTGCGTGAACTCGGTCTACCGCATGAGCTTCCCACTCCGGCGGGACGACGGGTCGATCGAGGTCATCGACGCCTGGCGCGCGGAACACAGCCACCACCGCTTGCCGACCAAGGGCGGCATCCGCTACGCGATGAACGTCAACGAAGACGAGGTCATGGCGCTGTCGGCGCTGATGACCTACAAGTGCGCCCTGGTCGACGTCCCCTTCGGCGGCGCCAAGGGCGGCGTCCGGATCAACCGCTACAAGTACTCCCAGGCCGAGTTGGAACGGCTGACCCGCCGCTACACCGCCGAACTGCAGCGCAAGTCCTTCATCGGCCCCGGCAAGGACGTGCCGGCGCCGGACTACGGCACCGGCGAGCAGGAAATGGCCTGGATCGCCGACACCTACGCGCAGATCGAGCACGGCGAGGTCAACGTCGCCGCCTGCGTCACCGGCAAGCCGGTCGAGCACGGCGGCATCCAGGGCCGCACCCAGGCCACCGGGCTCGGCGTCTTCTTCGGCATCCGCGAAGCCTGTTCGTTCGAGGACGACATGGCGAAGCTCGGGCTTGAACCCGGCGTCGCGGGCAAACGCGTGGTGATCCAGGGGCTGGGCAACGTCGGCTACCACGCCGCGAAGTACCTGCAGGACGCGGGAGCGCGCCTGGTCGGTCTCGCCGAGTACGAGGGGGCGATCGCGTGTACGGACGGACTCGATGTCGACGACGTGGTCGAACACCGCCGCGAGACCGGGTCGATCCTCGACTTCCCCGGCGCATCCAACATCGAGCCCAGCCGCAAGGCGCTGGAACTCGACTGCGACATCCTCATCCCGGCGGCGCTCGAGAACCAGATCACCAGGGAGAACATCGGGCGCATCTCCTGCCGCATCCTGGCCGAAGCGGCGAACGGACCGACGACCTCCTTTGCGAGCATGGCCGCCGCCAAGCGCGGCATCCTGGTGATTCCGGATGTCTACCTGAACGCCGGCGGCGTCACCGTGTCCTACTTCGAGTGGCTCAAGAACCTCTCCCACGTCCGCTTCGGGCGAATGCAGAAGCGCTTCGAGGAAGACGTGCGCCGCGATCTGCTGCACGCGTTGAGTTCAGCCACCGGCGTCAGCTTCAGCGACGGCGAGATCAAGATCCTGGCCCGGGGCGCGGACGAGATCGACCTCGTGAACTCCGGCCTCGAAGAGACCATGGCCACCGCCTATCACCACATGCGCAGGTTCCAGAAGAAGGCGGGCCCCGGCGTCGACCTGCGCACCGCGGCGATGGCCCTGGCCATCGACAAGGTCGCGGCTTCCTACAAGACCGCGGGCATCTTCCCCTGATCCGCCACGGCGCCGACCGCTCTTGATCTCCGTACTCCTCATCGTGCTCGGCATCGCCGTGCTCTGGGCCGGCGGCGAGGTCCTCGTGCGCTCGGTGACCGATCTGGCCGCGGTGTTGCGGGTGAGTCCGACCGTTATCGGTCTGACCGTTGTCGCCTTCGGCACCTCGGCGCCGGAGCTGGTGACGGTGGTCTTCGCCGCGCTACGCGATTCGCCCGGGTTGATCTACGGCAACGTCGTCGGATCGAACATCGCCAACGTCGGCCTCATCCTCGGTCTCTCGGCGCTGGCGGTTCCGCTCCACAACCACGACGACGCCAGCGAGCGACAGGCCGCGCGCCTGGTTCGCCGCGAGTTGCCCTTCATGCTCGCCACGTCACTCCTCGTGCTGATCTTCGCCGCCATCGGACGCCTTGGACGCTTCGAAGGCGCGGTGCTGCTGGCGTTGATGGCGTTCTTTCTCGTCGTTCTGGTACGCACCGGCAACGTCGACGCGCCAGAGTCGCACGGCGTGAATCGACTCAAGGCCGTCCTGGGTACCCTGTTGGGACTGGCGTTGCTGATCTTGGGCGCCGACCGACTCCTCGTTCCGGCAGCACAGGATCTGGCCAGTGCGGTCGGCGTCAGCGAGCGGGTCATCGGCCTGACCGTCGTCGCCTTCGGAACCAGTGTCCCGGAACTCGCTGCCTGCCTGGTGGCGGCATACCGCAAGCACCACGGCATCGTGCTGGGGAACATCATCGGCTCGAACGTGTTCAACATCCTGCTCGTGCTGCCCGCCGGCACGATTCTCCGCCCCTTCACCACCACTCTCGCTGCCGAAGGCCTGGACGCCGTCGTGATGCTCGTCTTCAGCCTGCTCCTGTTCCTCGCCATCTACATGCTGAAGCACGGGCGCAGCATCGGACGCACCTGGGGCATCCTGCTGCTCGCGGCCTACGGCCCCTACGTAGCCTGGCTCTTCACCAAGCAATGACCCCTCTCGAACCAACGGCAAGCGGCGCCATGCCCTTCGCCGACCGTCACATCGGACCGCGCGGCGCGGAAATCGTGCAGATGCTCGAAGCGCTCGGTCTGCCGACCCTGGAGACCCTGGTGGACCAGGCGGTGCCGGCGGCGATCCGCAGCGCGGGCCCCACCGGCGGCCTCGAACTGCCGCCGGCCGCGTCCGAAGCCGAGGCGCTCGTCGAACTGGACGAGATCGCGAGCAGCAACGAGGTGCTGCGCAGCTTCATCGGCATGGGCTACCACGGCTGCGTCACACCGCCGGTGATCCAGCGCAACGTGCTCGAGGACCCCGGCTGGTACACCGCCTACACGCCGTATCAGCCCGAGATCTCGCAGGGCCGGCTGGAGGCGCTGCTCAACTTCCAGACCATGATCTCCAGCCTCACCGGGCTCCCGATCGCGAACGCCTCCCTGCTCGACGAGCCCACGGCCGCCGCCGAAGCGATGACCCTGTGTTGGGCCGAGAAGAGGCGCCAGGGCCGGTTCTTCGTATCGAGCGGCTGCCATCCGCAGACGATCGAGGTCGTCCGCACCCGCGCCGAGCCGCTCGGCATCGAGGTCGAGGTCGGCGACCACGAAACGCTGGACACCGAGGGCGTGTTCGCGGCCCTGGTGCAGCAACCGGCCACCGACGGCGGCGTCCACGACTACCGCGGCCTGGCGGAACGGGTGCGGGAGGCGGGAGGAATGACGATCGCCGCCGCCGATCCTCTCGCCCTCTGCCTGCTCGAAGCGCCCGGAGACTGGGGCGCCGACATCGCGGTCGGCAGCACCCAGCGATTCGGCCTGCCGATGGGGTTCGGCGGTCCGCACGCCGCCTACATCGCCGTCCGCGACCGGCTGAAGCGGCGGCTTCCCGGCCGCCTGGTCGGCGTCACTCACGACGACCGCCACCGGCCGGCGCTGCGCCTCGCGCTCCAGACCCGGGAACAGCACATCCGGCGCGACCGGGCAACCAGCAACATCTGCACCGCCCAGGTGCTGCCGGCGGTGATTGCCAGCTTCTACGCCGTCTACCACGGCCCGAAGGGGCTCGAGTCGATCGCCGGTGCGGTTCATCGCCGAGCCGCCCGCCTGGCCGAACGGCTTCGCGCCCTGGGCTTCGCGCTCCGGTCCGATACCTTCTTCGACACGGTCACGGCGGAGGTGGACGGTCTCGAGGTGGAGCGCCGCGTGATCGCCGCCGCCGTCCGCCGCAAGCTGAACCTGCGGGCCTGGGGCACAGGCGCGATTTCCGTCGCCTGTGACGAGACGACCACGGACTACGACATCGAGTCCGTGCTCGCGGCCTTCGCCGAAGTCCGCTCGTCGGCCGAGCAGGTTCCGGTCGACACGCCCGAGCCGCTGCCCGAATCGTTGCGCCGGACGACTCCCTGTCTCGATCACCCCGTGTTCAGCAGCTACCGGTCGGAGACCGAACTGCTCCGGTACCTCCACCGACTGGAGGCGCGGGATCTGTCTCTGACCACGTCGATGATCCCGCTCGGCTCCTGCACGATGAAGCTGAACGGGACGGCGGAGATGATGCCGATCACCTGGCGCGGCTTCGCCCACATGCATCCCTACGCGCCGGCCGAGCAGACCGCCGGCTACCGAAGACTCTGCGCCGATCTTAAGGCCTGGCTGGCCAGGATCACCGGCTTCTCCGCCGTCTCCCTGCAGCCGAACGCCGGTTCCCAGGGCGAATACGCGGGCCTCCTGGCAATTCGCAGCTATCACCGGAGCCGCGGCGAGGGCGCGCGCAACGTCTGCCTGATCCCGATGTCGGCCCACGGCACGAACCCCGCAAGCGCGGTGCTTGCCGGGCTCAAGGTCGCGCCGGTCCAGTGCGACGACGAGGGCAACATCGACCTCGGTGACCTCCACGCCCAGGCGGAGCTCCACCGCGACGACCTGGCGGCTCTGATGGTCACCTACCCCTCGACTCACGGCGTCTTCGAAGAGGCGATCCGGGAGATCTGCGAGGTGGTCCACAGCCACGGCGGCCAGATCTACCTTGACGGCGCCAACATGAACGCCCAGGTCGGCGTCTGCCGGCCGGGCGACTACGGCGCCGACGTCTGCCACCTGAACCTGCACAAGACCTTCTGCATCCCGCACGGCGGCGGCGGTCCCGGAATGGGCCCGATCGCGGTTGCCGCCCATCTCGCGCCCTTCCTGCCGCGCCATCCCCTCGCTGCCACCGGCCATCCGCACAGCACCGGAAGCCTGGGCGAAGGCGCCGTCGGCGCGGTGAGCGCAGCACCCGTCGGCAGCGGCGCCATCCTTCCCATCTCCTGGGCCTACATCCGCATGATGGGCGCCTCCGGCCTGCGCCGCGCCACCGAGGTCGCCATCCTCAACGCGAACTACATCGCCCACCGGCTCGACGCCCACTACCCCGTGCTCTACCGCGGCTCGGGCGGCCTCGTCGCCCACGAGTGCATCCTCGACCTGCGCGGCTTCAAGGCCTCCGGCGTCGAAGTCGACGACGTGGCGAAACGGCTGATCGACTACGGCTTCCACGCGCCCACCATGTCCTTCCCGGTCGCTGGAACATTGATGGTCGAACCGACCGAGAGCGAGTCCAAGGCGGAACTCGACCGCTTCTGCCACGCGATGATCGCCATCCGCGCCGAGATCGCCGCCGTCGAACGTGGCGACGTGGCAATAGGCGACAGCACTCTCCGGGGCGCGCCGCACACCGCCATGGCACTCACCGACGACGACTGGGATCGCACCTACTCCCGCCGTCAGGCCGCCTTCCCGGCCCCTTGGAACGAGGACCACAAGTACTGGCCCCCGGTCGGGCGGGTCGACAACGCCCACGGCGACCGTCACCTGGTCTGCACCTGCATCGGCATGGAGCCGTTCGAGGCGATCGGCGCCCGGGGCGCCTTCGCGCGCTAGCGGCAAACCCACGGCCGGCGGGCAGCGCTCAAGGGGGGCCTCGCGGTTTGACACCGTCACGACCCGCCGCTAGCGTGAGATATTCGGATGGCCGTCAAGCTGACAAACGTCCTCCAGGATACTACTGACAACGATCAGGTTGTCTCCCAGTTTCAGTACTACGAGGACTTGTATCGCAAGAAAAAGGATAACGCGAATTTCACCAAGGCCTACTACGATCTCGTCACCGATTTCTATGAGTACGGCTGGGGACAATCTTTCCATTTCGCTCCCCGAGCGCCGAGGGAGAGCTTTGCTGCGTCGCTCGCGCGTCACGAGCACTACCTGGCCCACAGGCTGGGTCTGAGGCCTGGAATGCTGGCCGCCGACTTCGGTTGCGGCCTGGGCGGGCCCCAACGCGAGATTGCCCGGTTCTCGGGCGCCAGCATCCTCGGCGTGAACAACAACGGGTACCAGGTCGAACGAGCCCGGAAACTGACGGAGGAAGAGGGCCTGGGCCACCTCGCTGAGTATCTCGAGTGCGACTTCATGCAGGTGAACGCGCCGGACAGTTCATTCGACGCCATCTATTCGATCGAGGCGACCTGCTGCACCCAAGACAAAGTCGGGGTCTACGGCGAGGCCTTCCGCCTGCTCAAACCCGGTGGCGCCTTGGCAGCCTACGACTACTGCCTCACGGACCTCTTCGATGAAACGAATCCACGCCACCTGCAGATCAAGAGGGACATCGAAGTCGGTGGCGGGCTGCAGGACATCGTCCGTCCCCACCAGATCGATGGTGCGCTAAGCGAGATCGGATTCGAGATCCTCGAGACGCGAGATCTTTCCGTTCACACAGGCCCGGGCATCCCCTGGTACCAACCACTGATCGGTTCCGGTTTCTCCTTCGCCAGCTTGCGCAAGTCGCCATTCGGACGCTTCGTGACCCACAGTTCGCTGCGCGTTCTGGAGGCGCTCCGGGTCGTGCCGAAGGGGACGGTGCGCGTATCGAACGTCCTGAACCTCTGCGCGGCGGCCATGGTGGAAGCGGGCCGGCTCGGCATCTTCACGCCGATGTACTTCCTCCACGCCCGCAAGCCCGAGTAGCCGGACGACGCGTCGCGCGGCCGGAGCCGGGCGCGGTTACTTCGTCAGTCCGAACTCGACCGCGTCGGAGAGGGCTTCCCAGCTTGCCTCGATGATGTTGGTCCCCGCGCCGACGGTGGTCCAACGGTCGCCGCCGGCCACGAAGTCCACCAGCACCCGGGTGATGGCGGCCGTACCGTGGGCGCTGTCCAGGATGCGGACCTTGTAATCGGCCAAGCGCATCTCGGCCAGTTGCGGGTAGTGCGGCTCCAGGGCCTTGCGCAGGGCGTGGGCCAGGGCGTTGACCGGGCCGTTGCCCTCGGAGGCGGTATGGGCGATCGTGCCGCCCCGCACCTCGACCTTGACCGTCGCCTCGGCGACCAGGCCGCGGCCGTCGCGGTGTTCCACCACGGTCAGGAAGTCGATCAAGCGGAACGGCGCCTCGTATCCCGGTTCCGCTCGCCGCAGCATGAGTTCGACGGAGGCTTCGGCCGCCTCGAAGCTGTAGCCGCGGTGCTCGAACTCCTTGACCTTGTGCAGCACCTCACGGGCGTACGGCGTGTCGGCGCCGACGCCGGTGCTCTCCGCCAGGTGAACGATGTTGCCGCGCCCCGAGAGCTCGGAGACCACGGTGCGCATCTCGTTGCCGACCACTTCGGGCTCGAGGTGCTGATAGCTGGTCGGCTCCTTGAGCATCGCGGCGACGTGGATGCCGCCCTTGTGGGCGAAGGCACTCCGGCCGACGTACGGCAGGTGGTCGTCATGGGCGATGTTGGCGACCTCGGCGACGTAGCGCGACAGTGCGGTCAACTCGCGCAGGCTCTCGTCGGGAACGCAGGAGAACCCCATCTTGCACTGCAGGTCCGGCACGATGGTCACCAGGTTCGCGTTCGCCACCCGCTCGCCGTAGCCGTTGATCGTGCCCTGGACCATGACCGCGCCGGCCCGCACCGCCGCCAGCGAGTTGGCGACGCCGCAGCCGCCGTCGTCGTGGGTGTGGATGCCGATCCGCACCTCCGGGCCCAACTCCGCCCGCGCCGCATCGACACCCGCCTCGATCTGCCACGGCAGGGCGCCGCCGTTCGTGTCGCAGAGCACGACGTAGTCGGCGCCCGCCGCCGCGGCCGCGCGCAGCGTGCCGAGGGCGCACTCCGGGTTTCCGGCCAGGCCGTCGAAGAAGTGCTCGGCGTCGTAGATCACCTCGCGGCCGAGGTCCTTCAGGTAGCCGACGGTGTCGCCGATCATCGCCTCGTTCTCTTCGGCGTCCGTTTCGAGGACCTTCTCGATATGCAGATCCCAACTCTTGCCGACCAGAGTGACGGCAGGCGTCTGCGCGGCGACCAGCGCCTGGACGTTGCCGTCGTGGGTGCACGCGCCGTGCTTGCGCCGCGTGCTGCCGAAGGCGCAGATCTTCGCCTGCTCCAGTTCGACCTCGCGGATGGCGTCGAAGAAGTCCGCGTCCTTCGGGTTCGAGCCGGGCCAGCCGCACTCGATGTAGGGGATGCCGAAGGCGTCGAGCCGCCGGGCGATCGCCACCTTGTCGGCCAGGGACAGGGAGATGTTCTCCCGCTGCGTACCGTCGCGCAGCGTCGTGTCGTAGAGCTCGATCCGGGAAGTCGTCAAGGCGCCATCCTCACATGCGCCATCCTCACATCATGGCGAAGCATCTTCCAGCCCCGGTCCCTGCAGCAGCTCGATCAGCTCCTCGCGCGAGAAGATCTTGTTCAGACGCGGATCGTCCTCCTGCACCACGCTCTCCATCAGCCTGCGCTTGCGGTCGATGATCGCCGCGATGCGTTCTTCCAGCGTCTCCTCGGTGATCAGCTTGAATACGTGCACGACCCGCTTCTGGCCGATGCGGTAGAGGCGGTCGGTCGCCTGATCCTCCCGGGCCGCGTTCCACCAGCGGTCGTAGTGGATCACGACCGAACCGCCAACCAGGTCGATCCCCGTCCCGCCGGCCTTCAGGCTGCCCAGAAACGCCCGGCACTCGTCGTCGTTGTTGAACCGATCGACGACCTTGCCCCGTTCGCGGGTGGAACCCGTCAGGGTGACGTAGTCGATGCCGAGCTTCGTCAGGTGGCGCTCCAGGATCGCGATCATGCCCAGGTACTGGGTGAAGACGACGACCTTCTGGCCGCTGTCGAAGCTCTCCTCCAGCAGTTCCTTGCACAGGTCCCACTTCCCCGACTCGTAGTTCTCGTAGCGGTCGAGGTCGCCGACCGCCAGGGCGGGATGATCGCAGATCTGCTTCAGCATGTTCAGCAGCGCGAAGATGTGGATGTAGGGCAACGAGCCCCGTTCGCTGCGCAGCGTCTTCATCAGCGCCGCGCCCTTCGTCTCGATCGTCTGCCGGTACATGCCGAACTGCTCCTCGCTCAGGCGGCAGGTACGGACATCCTCGATCTTCTCCGGCAGTTCGTCCAGAACCGCCGTCTTGACCCGGCGCAGGACGAAGGGCGCCGTCAGACGCCGCAGGTTGACCGCGTACCACGAGTCGGCATCGAGTTCGTTCGGCCCGATGAAATCGACGTAGCTGTCGTCACCGCCCAGATAGCCGGGCAGCACGAGATCGAAGAGTCCCTTCAGTTCGGTCAGCGAGTTCTCGATCGGCGTGCCGGTCAGCCCGAGCTTCATGCGCGCCTCAAGCGCCACCGCGGCGCGGTAGCCCTGCGTGCTGCGGTTCTTGATCTGCTGAATTTCGTCGAACACGATCAGGCCCCACAGTCGCTCGCCGAACTGTTCGACATCGTTGCGCATCACGCCGTACGAGGTGAGCACCACGTCGCCCTCGGCCAGCGATTCCTCCAGATTGCGGTGAGGTCCGTGGTAGTAGACCGGCCGCAGCGTCGGGGCGTACTCGCGCAGCTTGTTCCGCCAGTGGCTGATCACGGTGCGCGGACAGACGACCAGGATCGGCAGATCGATGGCCAACTGTTCGCGCAGAATGACCATCAGGGCCATCGCCTGATGCGTCTTGCCGAGCCCCATGTCGTCACAGAGCAATCCCGCCAGACCGTTCTCGTACAAGAACTTGAGCCACTCGACGCCCAGCTTCTGGTAGGGCCGGAGAATGCTCCTCAACCCCTCCGGCTCGACCAGCGAATCGGCGGGCCTCAAGGCCAGGAAGCGGCGCAGGAAATCCGTCCGGCTTCCCTCGCCCTCGACCCGGATCGGCGCCGCGCTCGAGGCCTGAAGCCGCAACAGTTCCGCCGACGAAAGGCGCACGCGGCCCGAGGCGCCGTTGCCGTCGCCACCGTTGTCCCCGGCGCCGGACCGCCCGCCGCCCACCGGACGACCGGGCAGCGAGCCCAGATTGCGCAGCGCCGGCGCGTTCAGGTCGATCCAGCCGGAAGGGGTCTCGAGATAGGGATGGCCCGCCCGTTTCGCTTCGAGCAGCTCGCTCAGCCCCACGTCGCCGCTGCCGAAGCCGTAGCGGATCGACAGCAGGCCGTCCTCTTCGTCCTCGCCCTCGGGTGCGATCTCGATGTAGTCGAACTCGGTCAGAATGCCGAGGCTGGCCAGGGGATTCTCGGCCAGGGTCGACGCAGGTTCCAGGGTCGGTGGCTGCGAGCGGAACGTACCGAGAGCAGCGGTCTCGAGGTTCAGGCGCCTGGGTTCGCGCCAGCTTCCCTCGCTTCGTTCCGACCGCCGTACGAGAATTCCGAACTCCTCGAGGAACACGAGGTCGCCGTACCGGAAACGCTCACGCCCGGCCTCGTCGAGTATCTCCTCGCCCTCCGCGGCGAGGCGCAGGGCATCGAGCTTCTGCTTCTCCTCGATCTTCGTATCCGGCCCAACGTAGAAGAGATCGGCAGCCGACAGCGGGGCGACCGAGGCCTGCCCCGTCTCCACCAGCAACGCGAGCGCATCGGCCACCCGCCGCCGCGGCACTGCAATCTGAAACTTGACCGACGCGTCGGGATCGACCCTGACCTTCAGGAACAGGCTGCCGCTCCGGAGATCGACCGCGGGCTCGAGCCGGATCCGGCCCTTCCCAAGCTCCGTCATGCCAGGCACGCCACCGGGGATATCGCCGTACTCCCGTAGCGCGTGGTAGGCCACGCGGCACCAGAGACTCCGCTCGAAGAACTGCCGGTTCGTCTGCATCCCAGCCTTGTTCAGGTGCTGCTCCTCGGGCGTACGCATGAAGGTTGCGAGACGGTCCAGGAGACCCGAACGATCGGCAACCGAGATGCCGGACGAGAGCTTCCCGATCCGCTCGAGGAAGCGGACCACCGACGGAGACTGCTCCAGGTAGCGGAGAACCTCCACCCCTCCCGGCGTAAACAGCCGAATCGGCCCCCCTGGACGCTCCTGAAGAACGTCGCAATCCAAACCGGAAGGAAGGTTGTCCGCGAAGAGTGTCTGGGCGAGCCGGAACCAGCCGCTGCGGGAGAACAGGTCGAACCAACTGCCGTCAAGGGCGCGATGGAACTCCCGGATCTGGCCTTCGAGCTGCTTCAGATGGCGGCAGCCGCTGCGCCGCCCGGCCGAACAACTGCAGAAGGTGAGTGGACGCTTCGACCCCGCGACGTTGGCGAGATGCACCGCCGAACCCGGCTCCGGATCGTGCGGATCCGGCAGCAGTCCGATGCCGGTGCGGTGGAATTCGAGACGGGGGAACAGCTTCACGACAAAGTCGCCAGTTGGCTTCGGGGCAAGGCGCGAACGCACGCAGAAACGGGGCTGGAGCTTTCCAAGGGGCCAATCCGCCTACACTGAACGCGTAAACGCTCGATCCTATCTCCGATTCGGGGACCTGTGGGGTTCCTGCGCGCGCGAAACCTCGGCGTCCACTCTCGGCGTCCACTTGACAGGCGCTCCTCTCCTCCCCTACGCTCCTCGGCACGCTTTGCCGCGCGGCAGAGCGTCAGTGAACTCATGCCCAGCAGGACACTTGAACCGACCATGACGCGCTTGGCACCAGGACGGCTTCGAAGAAGCGCGCGGACGCCTCTTCGCGGCGCCCGGCCCGCCGTCGTCGCCCGCGTCCTGTCGCGGCCGATCGTCGACTTCGCCGGTGCAGCCGGCCTCCTGCTACTGGTTCTGATTCTGGTCCTTGCCGTCCAGGGGGCTAACTAGGCGCACCAACCGGAACTTGACCGACCTAGAGCCCCCAGCACCGCCTGGGGGCTCTTTTGGTTCGGCGCCCCGGAATCCACCATCAAACACCAAACGGCGACTGAACAATACACATGACTATTGAACGATCCGAGTGGATCTGGCTCGAGGGCCAGTGGACGCCCTGGGCCGAGGCAAACGTCCACATCACGACCCACGGCCTCCACTACGGCTCGTCGGTCTTCGAGGGCATCCGCGCCTACGACACCGGCGAGACGACCGCCATCTTCCGGCTCGGCGCTCACATCCGGCGCTTGTTCGACAGTTGCCGGATCATGCGCATGGATCCGGGCTACACCCAGGATCAGGTCGAGGAGTTGTGCATCGAGGCGGTGGCACGCAACCGCCTCGAATCCTGCTACATCCGTCCGCTCATCTACCGCGGCGCCGAGAGCATGGGACTCAACCCCACGGACTGCGAAGTGAAGCTCGCGATCTTCGCGGTCCGCTGGGGGCGCTACCTCGGCGAGGAGGCGATCGAACAGGGCGTCGACGCCGCGGTCTCCTCCTGGCGGCGCTTCAACTCGAACACCGGCGCCCCCCTGGGGAAGATCAGCGGGCAGTACGTCACGAACCAGTTCGTCTCCGTCGAGGCGCGCCAGCACGGCTACGCCGAGGGCATCATGCTCGACGATCGCGGCCTGGTCTGCGAGGGCCCCGGCGAGAACCTGTTCCTGATCAAGGACGGCGTGATCTACACACCGCCGAGCCATAACTCGATTCTGAACGGCATCACCCGCGATTCGGTGATCACGATCGCCCAGGATCTGAAGTTCGACGTGCGCCTTGAGCCGATCAGCCGCGAGGAGCTGTACCTGGCCGACGAACTGTTCATGACCGGCACCGCGGCCGAAGTCAGCCCGGTCCGCTCCGTGGACCAGATTCCAATCGGCAACGGCAGCCGCGGCCCGATCACCCACCGCCTGCAGGAGGAGTTCTTCGGCCTCGTGGAGGGCCGGCTCCCCGACCGCCACAACTGGCTCACTCCGGTATCCCGATTGGCTGCGGCGGCACAGCCGGCGGCGGGCTGAGCGAGGAGGTCAAGATGGCCGAAGAGACGACCGCAACGGACAGCGAGACCGAGACGCGCATGGGCACGGACGCAGTCGTCCTGACCGGCGCCGAGATCGTCTGCGAGTGCCTGCTCCGCGAGGGGATCGACATCGTCTTCGGCTATCCGGGCGGGGCCATCCTGCCCACCTACGACGCGCTGACCAAGTACCCGCAGCTCCACCACGTCCTGGTCCGTCACGAGCAGGGCGCGTCCCACATGGCGGACGGCTACGCCCGCGCCACCGGCAAGGTCGGAGTGGCGATGGCGACCAGCGGCCCCGGCGCGACGAACCTGGTCACCGGCATTGCCACCGCGATGATGGACTCCTCTCCGATCGTCTGCATCACCGGCCAGGTGCCGACCGCTGCCATCGGAACGGACGCGTTCCAGGAAACGGACGTCACCGGGATCACGCTCCCGATCACGAAGCACAACTACCTGGTCACCAGCGTCGAGGATCTGGCCGACGTAATGCGCGAGGCGTTCCACATCGCCCGCACCGGCCGTCCCGGCCCGGTCCTGGTCGACATCCCGAAGGACGTGCAGGTTCAGACGACCGAGTTCGTCTATTCCGAGGAACCCATCACCCTGCCCGGCTACCGACCGCCGATGAGGGGCCGTGCCGACCAGATCGACCGGGCCCTGAAGCTGATCCGCGAGTCGAAGCGGCCGCTGATCCTGGCCGGACACGGGATCTCCATGGCGGGTGCGAACCGCGAACTCGCCGAACTCTGCGAGCGCGCGCAGATCCCGGTCGCCCTGACCCTGCTCGGCAAGGGCGCCATCTCGGAACACCATCCGTTGTGCCTGGGAATGATGGGTATGCACGGCGGCGCGGAGGTCAACCACGCCATCCAGAACGCCGACCTGCTGATCGCCCTCGGCATGCGGTTCGACGACCGGGTGACCGGCAACCTGGCCACCTACGCACCCGAAGCGCGGAAGATCCACGTCGACATCGATCCCTCGGAGATCAACAAGAACGTCAGGGTCGACGTGGGGATCGTCGGCGACCTCGGCGAGGTGTTGCGGCAACTGCTGGAAGGGGCCGAGCGCCCCTGGGACAAGACCTGGCTCGACCGGATCGCCGAGTGGCGGGCGGACTCCAAGCAGCGGGAAATCGTGAGGCCGGCGAGCGAACCCCAGCACCCCGCGGTCCCCGAGGGGAAGCTGCTCGGCGCCCAGGTCATCCGGGACCTGTTCGAGTTCACTGATGGCAACGCAGTGACCGTCACCGACGTCGGCCAGCACCAGATGCTGGAGGCGCAGTACTACCAGCACGAGCGGCCGCACACCCTGATCACCAGCGGCGGCCTGGGCACGATGGGCTTCGGGCTGCCGGCGGCGATCGGCGCCAAGATGGCCCGGCCCGACCAGGAGGTCTGGGCGATCATCGGCGACGGCGGTTTCCAGATGACGATGATGGAACTCGCCACCGCCGTCCAGGAACAGGCGAACGTTCACATCGCCATCATCAACAACGGCTTTCTCGGCATGGTCCGCCAGTGGCAGGAATTCTTCTACGACGAGCGCTACAGCCAGACACCCATGGTCAACCCCGACTTCTGCAAGCTGGCGGCCGCCTATGGCATCCCCTCGATCCGGGTCACGGAACGCGGCAAGATCGAGGAAGCGGTCGCTGCGTCGCGGGCACAGACCGGCGGTCCGACCCTGATCGAGTTCGTCGTCGAGAAAGAGGAGATCGTCTACCCCATGGTGGCTTCCGGCGCCGACCTCGACGACATGATCCGCCGGCCGACGCCCGAGGAGTTCAAGGGCCGGCGCCGCGAACAAGCGGCGGCAGCCGAGACGCCCGAGCCCGAGGCGCCGGTAGCCGCGGCGGCCATCGGAACACGGTTCGGTGTCTGAAGCGCTCGGGTCCTGAGGGCACTGCGATATGGCAAAGCACATCCTGGCCGCTCTGGTCGAGAACCGCCCGGGCGTCCTGGCCCGTGTGGCGAATCTCTTCCGGCGGCGCAGCTTCAACATAGACAGCCTGTCCGTCGGACGCACCCAGCGCGACCACGTGTCGCGGATGACGATTGTCATGGAGTCGGACGCCGCGGAGGCGGACCGCCTGGTGAAGAACCTCTACAAGCTGATCGACGTCGTTCACGTAGACCACCTCTACGGCCTGCCCGCCGTCGCCCGTGAAATGGCCCTGGTCAAAGTCAAGGCCGACTCCTCGAACCGGCGCGAGGTGATTCAGCTCTGCGACATCTTCCGCGCCCGGATCATCGATGTCGGCGCGGAGTCATTGGTCGTCGAGATCACTGGTGAAGAGGAGAAGATCGAGCACTTCACCGAACTCGTCCGCCCGTTCGGCATTGTCGAGATGGTTCGCACCGGCGTCATCGCCATGGGCCGCGGCAGCCACACGCTGAAGGACGCGGGCTTCAGGCCGAACCGCGGCGGACCCGGGGTCAGGCGAAGCGTGCTCTAGCGGCTTGCCCCGTAGAACGAGATTCGAGAACCCCGCCAGGAACACACTACCGACGGCCGCTTCGGCTCAGATCACACAGACGAGGAACAATCCAGAATGGCAAAGCTCTACTACGACGGCGACGCGGATCTCTCCCGGCTCGAGGGCCGGACCGTCGCGGTCATCGGCTACGGAAGCCAGGGCCACGCTCATGCCCTGAACCTGCGCGACAGCGGGGCCCGTGTCGTCGTCGGCCTGCGGGAGGGAAGCAGCAGCCAGGCCAAGGCCGAGGCCGACGGCCTCGAGGTGCTGGGCAACGCCGAGGCCGCGGCCCGGAGCCAGATGATCATGATCCTGGCCCCCGACACCGCGCAGGCGGAGTTGTACGAACAGGACATCGCACCGAACCTCGAGCCCGGTGACGCCCTGATGTTCGCGCACGGCTTCAACGTCCGCTACGGCCAGATCGAGGCGCCTGAGAACGTCGACGTGTCCCTGGTGGCGCCGAAGGCGCCCGGGCACCGGGTGCGGGAGGTGTTCACCGAGGGCGCCGGCACGCCGGGTCTCGTCGCCGTGGCGAACGACGCGACGGGGAACGCTCTGGCGGACGCCCTGGCCTACGCCAAGGGGATCGGCTGCACGCGCGCCGGCGTCATCGAGACCACCTTCGCCGAAGAGACCGAAACCGACCTCTTCGGCGAGCAGATCGTGCTCTGCGGCGGCGCCTCGGCCCTCGTGCGCGCCGGCTTCGAGAAGCTCGTCGCGGCCGGCTACCAGCCCGAAGTCGCCTACTTCGAGTGCCTGCACGAGCTGAAGCTGATCGTCGACCTGATGTACGAGGGCGGGCTCGGCTACATGTGGTACAGCGTCTCCGACACCGCCGAGCACGGCGGCTACCACGCCGGCGACCAGATGATCACGAAGGACGTGCGGGCGGTGATGGACAAGGTGCTGAGCGACATCCAGGACGGGACCTACGCCCGCGATTGGATCGCGGAGAACCGGAACGGCCGCCCGCGGTTCGATCCCCGCCGGGAGGCGGAGAGGTCGCATCCGATTGAGGAAGTTGGCCGGGAACTGCGTCGGATGATGCCGTTCCTGGACGCCAAGGAGGTGTAGCGATGGCAGGACCGAGCCAGTCTGGCGACTACGTCCGAATCTTCGACACCACGCTGCGCGACGGCGAGCAGTCGCCGGGCGCAACGATGACGAGCGCCGAGAAGCTCGAAGTGGCGCGGCAACTCGCCGTGCTCGGAGTCGACGTCATGGAGGCCGGCTTCCCGGCCGCGAGCCCGGACGACCTGGAGGGCGTACGGCGGATCGCGCGGGAGGTCGGCCGCGGCGACGGACCGGTCATCACGGGGCTCGCCCGCTGCTGGCGCGAGGACATCGACAAGGCCTGGCAGGGCGTCCGCGATGCCGCGAAGCCGCGCATCCACGCCTTCATCGCGACCTCCGACCTGCACATGGAGCGCAAGCTCGGCATGACGCGCGAGCAGGTACTGAGCCAGGTCGGCCACATGGTCGCGCACGCGCGTTCGCAATGCGACGACATCGAGTTCAGCCCCGAGGACGGCAGCCGCTCCGACCCGGACTTCGTGGTCGAGGTGCTTTCGCTCGCGATCAGGGAGGGCGCCACCACACTGAACATTCCTGACACGGTCGGCTACGACATGCCGGTCGAGTACGGGAATCTCTTCCGCTACCTGATGGAGCACACGGACGGCGCCGACCGCGTCGTCTGGTCGGCCCACTGCCACGACGATCTCGGCTGCGCCACCGCGAACACGCTGGCAGCGATCCAGGCCGGCGCGCGCCAGGTCGAAGTGACGATCAACGGCATCGGCGAGCGCGCGGGCAACACCTCCCTCGAGGAAGTGGTCATGGCGCTTCACACCCGACCCCAGATCTACGGCGTCGGCACCCGACTGAACACGACCGAACTGGTGCGGACCAGCCGCCTGGTGGCCCACTACACCGGCATCGCGGTGCCCCGGAACAAGGCGATCGTCGGTGAGAACGCGTTCGCGCACGAGGCCGGCATCCACCAGCACGGCATGCTCCGGGATCAGCGCACCTACGAGATCATGACCCCGCAGACTGTCGGCCTGACCCAGAGCCGGCTGGTCCTGGGCAAGCACTCCGGCAAGCACGCGCTCCGGATGCGCATGGAGGAACTCGGCTTCGAGCTCAACCGGGAAGAACTCGGCGAGGCATTCCGCCGCTTCAAGCAGCTCGCCGATCAGAAGAAGGACATCACCGACGCCGACCTCCAGGCGCTGGCGAACCAGGAGATCCTGGCGCCCACCGAGATCTTCACGCTGACCGAGTTGCAGATCTCCTGCGGGCGGCCGGGCATGCCGACCGCGACGGCCCGCCTGGTGGGGCCAAACGGCCAGGAGTACGTCTCGCCCGGCGTCGGCACCGGACCGGTCGACGCCACATTCCGCGCCATCGACGCCGTCGTCGAGGCCGAGAACACGCTGCTCGAGTACAACGTCCACAGCGTCACCGAGGGCATCGACGCGATGGGCGAAGTCACGGTGCGGATCAAAAGCCCGTCGGGCGGCCGCGGCAAGGGCCGGGTCTTCGGCGGCTATGGCGCCGACACCGACGTCATCGTCGCGTCGGCCAAGGCGTACGTCGCCGCCCTGAACCGGATGCTGGCCGCCATCGGGACCAAGTACACGGCCGGCGAGGGCGGTCCCGCAACACTCAGGGTGTCGAGCCCCCAACCGGTGAAAGCATGACCTCAAACCAGACCCTGTTCGAGAAGATCTGGCGGCGCCACCTGGTCGCCGCCGAGTCCGAAGGCCTGCCGGCGACGCTCTTCGTCGACCTGCACCTGGTTCACGAAGTGACCTCGCCCCAGGCGTTCACCGACCTGGCCGAACGGGGCTTGAGCGTGCGCCGGCCCGATCTGACCCTGGCGACGATGGACCACTCGACGCCGACCGACCCGACGATCGACGGCGCGAGGCTCCGGGTGCTCGACCCCGAGGGATCGGCTCAACTCGACCGACTGCAGGCGAACTGCGAACGCTATGGCATCCCGCTGTTCGCCATGGGCGACGAGCGCCGCGGCATCGTGCACGTGATCGGACCAGAGCTCGGCGCCACCCAGCCCGGCATGACCGTGGTCTGCGGCGACAGCCACACGAGCACACACGGCGCGGTCGGCGCGCTCGCCTTCGGCATCGGAACCAGCGAAGTCGGCCACGTCCTGGCCACCCAGTGCCTGCTCCAGCACCGGCCGAAGACCTACGAGGTGCGCGTCGACGGCCGCCTGCAGGAAGGCGTGGTCGCCAAGGACATCATCCTGGCCGTGATCGCCAAGCTCGGGATCGGCGGCGGCACGGGTCACGTCTTCGAGTACACGGGAACGGCGATCCGCGCGCTCGACATGGAAGGCCGGATGACGGTCTGCAACATGTCGATCGAGGGCGGCGCCCGCGCCGGCCTGATCGCGCCCGACGACGTAACCTTCGACTACCTCGAAGGGCGGCCGATGGCGCCGGCCGGCGAAGCCTGGGAAGCGGCGCTCGAAGACTGGCGGTCCCTGCCCACGGACGAGGGGGCGGTCTATGACCGGACCACCACCCTCGACGGCTCCGCGCTCGAGCCCATGGTCACCTACGGAACGAATCCCGGCATGGCGATCCCGATCGCCGGAAGGGTCCCCGAGGACGAGACGGTCGCGCCGGAGAAGCGGGCTTCCTTCCGCAAGGCGCTCGCCTACATGGCGCTCAAACCGGGCCAGCAGCTTCAGGGCAAGCCGATCGACGTCGTCTTCGTCGGCAGTTGCACGAACTCGCGCTACAGCGATCTGCTTGCAGCCGCCAACGTCCTGCGCGGACGCAAGGTGGCCAAGGGCCTGCGCGTGCTCGTGGTGCCCGGCTCCGACGCCGTCAAGCGGCAGGCCGAGCGTGACGGCCTCGCCCAGATCTTCGTCGACGCCGGGGCCGAATGGCGCGAGGCGGGGTGCTCGATGTGCCTGGCGATGAACGGCGATCAACTGGCGCCGGGCCAGTACGCGGTCAGCACGTCCAACCGCAACTTCGAGGGCCGGCAGGGCGCCGGCGGCCGCACCTTCCTGGCCAGCCCGCTCACCGCCGCGGCGTCCGCGATCACGGGTCGGGTCACCGATGTCCGCGAGGTCCTCTCATGAGCACGAGTTTCGACCGCTTCACCGGCACGATGGCGCCGCTGCCCAACCAGAACATCGACACGGACCAGATCATCCCGGCGTCCTACCTCAAGGTCACCGACCGCTCGGGGCTGGCCTCCGGCCTCTTCTGCCGCTGGCGCTATCGCGACGGCACCCCGGAGGGCGAACCGATCGAAGGCTTCGTCCTGAACCAGCCGCAGCATCAGGACGCCCGCGTCCTGCTCGCCGGCGACAACTTCGGCTGCGGCAGCTCCCGCGAGCACGCGCCATGGGCGCTGGTCGGCTATGGCTTCCGCGCCGTGATCAGCACCTCCTTCGCCGACATCTTCCGCAGCAACGCGCTGAAGAACGGCCTCGTCGTCGTGCCGGTGACGGAGGACATCTCCGCGGCCCTGTTCGACGCCGTCGCCGCCGATCCGGCGACGCAGGTCACGATCGACCTCGAATCGCAGACCCTGAGCCTGCCCGGCGGCGGCCAAGCGCCGTTCGACGTCGACCCATTCGCCCGGCGTTGCCTGCTCGACGGCACCGACCAGCTCGGCTACCTGCTGCAGCAGGCGCCGGCGATCCAGGCGTTCGAGGCCGGCCATCCCTCGCGGCTCGACACGCGGGCAAGCTGAGCGGGCCGGCTTCGGCGGCACCAGCACATGCAAGCGAACATCGTCCTCCTTCCCGGTGACGGCATCGGGCCTGAAGTCACCGCCGAAGCGGCGCGCGTACTGAATACGGTCGCCGAACTCGGCGGACACAGCTTCCAACTCGACTCCCACCCGATGGGCGGGAACGCGATCGACGACTTCCAGAATCCACTGCCTTCAGGCACCCTGGCCGCCTGCAAGGCGGCCGACGCGATCCTGCTCGGCGCGGTCGGCGGGCCGAAGTGGTCCGACCCGACCGCGGAACTCCGCCCCGAGCAGGGACTCCTCGACCTGCGGGCCGATCTCGGGCTGTTCGCCAACCTGCGCCCGGTGCCGGTGTTCGACTCACTGGTGGAGTTCGCGCCGCTCAAGCCCGAGCTGCTGCGCGGAGTCGATCTTCTCTTCGTGCGCGAACTGACCGGCGGCATCTACTTCGGCCCTCGCCAGGAGCAGGGCGACGGCGATGTGGCGCACGACACCCTCGTCTACTCGACCGCCGAGGTCGAGCGGGTGGCCCGCGTGGCGCTGCGCGCGGCCCAGGGTCGGAGCGGAAAGCTGGCCTCGATCGACAAGGCCAACGTGCTGGCCTCGATGCGGCTCTGGCGGCGTTCCGTGACGGAAGTCGCAAGCGCGTATCCGGATGTCGAGGTCACTCACCACCTCGTCGACGCCTTCGCGATGCAGTTGATGCGCTCGCCCGCGGAGTACGACGTGATCCTCGCCGGCAACATGTTCGGCGACATCCTGAGCGACGAGGCGGCCATCCTCGCCGGCTCGCTCGGCATGCTGCCCTCGGCGTCGCTGGGCTCCGGACGCCAGGGCCTGTACGAACCGGTGCATGGTTCGGCGCCCGACATCGCCGGCCGCGGCATCGCAAACCCGATCGGCGCCATCCTCAGCGTGGCGATGCTGCTGCGCCACAGCCTCGGGCTGGAGGCGGAGGCGGTCCAGGTCGAGGCGGCGGTCGCCGCGGTCCTGGACGACGGGCGCCGCACTGCCGATCTGGCGCCCGAAGGGCAGCCGGCAGTATCCACAACGGAGATGGGCCTGGCGATCGCCGCCAGGATCGGCGGCGCCTGAAGCCGCTGGCGTTCCTCTGACTCTGCAGGCTCGCGCCGCCGGCGGTCCGCCCGCCGAAAATCGACTGCTCGCTCCCGAGATCAGAGATCCGCTGGAAAAAACAGCACCGGCTCGTCGGAACCGAACCCGAGGTCGACCTCGAACTCCACCCGCCCCCCAGGCACGGCTGCTCCAGGCGAGCAGGTCGCTCATCAACAGTACGCCTCCGTGCGGCGTCACGAGGACCGGCTCGGAGAGACCTCCGGCACGGTCGCCGACCGTGTTGCGCAGCACGACCGTGCCGACCGGTTCGTCCATCAGGTCGAGTCGCAGAACGGGCTCGCCCGGCGATGGCAGCAACACGCAACCCGACCACAGCAGGTGGGGCGGCGCCTTGACGACCACCGAAGCCGGTCCGACGCCGCCGCGAGGAACGAGGACCCTGGTTCGGCCCGAGCGGTCCGTCGCACCGAAGCCAGCGCCGACGGCCCCCGATTGGCTTCGCGCAACGACCTCGACCATCGCAGCCGGCAAGGGACTTCCCGCTCTCGTCAGGAGCAGGTCGAGCATCGGGCGACGCGCCACCTGTGGCGGTAGCGCGCTGAGGCGCGTGCCTGCGGCGTTGAAGACGGGCCTGGCCCAAGCCGATCTGACACCGGGAGGACGGGCGGCCGCACCCATGACGGAGATGGGCCAAGCCATCGCCGCACACAATGCGGGCTGACTTGCATGGAAGCGGCGGGGCCGCCGGGCGTGCCGGCGCATCCACTGTGCGCCGTTCAGAACAGCATGAGCAGCGCGGCGCCCAGCACCAGCCTGTAGGCGACGAAGACCTGCAGGCCGTGCCGGCGCACCCAGCGCAGCAGCAGGCCGATCACCAGGTAGCCCACGACACCCGACAGGGCGGTCACCAGGAGCATCGCCGGCAGTTGCGACATCGGCTGCGCCCCGCTCAGCAGATCGAGCGTGTTCTTGCCGACGACGAACATGCCGGCCGGGATCGCCATCAGGAAGGCGAAGCGCGCCGACGACTCGCGATCGAAGCCCAGCAGCCGGCCGGCGCTGATCGTGACGCCGGCCCGGGAAGCGCCCGGAATGAGCGCGGTGGCCTGGGCGACGCCGAACAGCAGCGCGTGCCACCAGGTCACGTGGTCGAGACGGCGACCCTGCTTCCCCCAACGGTCCGCCACGCCGAGCACGAGGCCGAAACCGATCGTCGCCCAGGCGATCACGCCCGGACTGCGCGCGTCGCCGGCGATCCAGCCCGAGGCCGGAATGCCGACCACCAGCACTGGCAGGGACGCCAGCGCCAGCAGCGGGATCATTCGACGCGCGGCCTGGTCGCCATCGGCATTCCCGCCCGGTCGTAGCGCCCGCACGAAACCCGCGAGGTCCTTGCGGAAGTAGGCGACGACGGCCAGCAGCGTGCCCGTGTTGGCCGCCACATCGACCGGCAAGCCCTGGTCCGGCCAGCCGAACAGCCGCGGCAACAGGATCAGGTGCGCCGTCGAGCTGATCGGCAGGTACTCCGTGAGCCCCTGCACCAAGGCCACGAGGATCAACTGCAGGGGGTCCACGCGGTGAGGATAGCGAAGGGCCCCCGCGGTCGGTTTCGCGGGCGACAGCGGATCGACCGCCCCCCGCAAACCTGTAGGCGACAGCACCGACACGTGGCCCTAGCATTCTCCCGATATGCCCCGCGTTCGCGGTGCGTCGTTCCTCGACGGCAGCCATCCGCGGTCTGTTTCCGCCTGCCAGCGAGCAAAGCTGGGGCTCCTTCTTCTGGCCGGCGCGGCAGTCGGCACGTCTCCGGCCATACCGCAACTTCCGGCGCCGGAGGCGCCGTGGGTGTGGCCCCTGTCGGACACCGAACTCCGAGCAACCTGGGCGACGCAAAGCTCCGCCACCGGCTACCAGGTTCGATACCGGACCGGAATGTCCGCCTGGACGACCTCGTCGACCGTGACCGCGACGTCCACGACCATCGCGGCGCCAGATGCGGGCGTCGAGTACGAGGTCCAGGTCGCTTCGGTCGAATCCGGCACGGTGGGCGACTGGTCGCAGTCCGCAACCGGCAGGACGCTCGAGGGGCCTGGACTCGGCAACCTGACCTACCAGGCCACGGAAGTGGATACCGCGGTCTCCTGGGTCGACACGTCCAACGGAGTACCTCAGCGATCCGGCGTGACATACGGAGCCAACGTCGCCACGATGGTGAACGGGTACCTCCTCACCGTGTTCGCGCCGAACGGAGGACCGGGGCCCGGCGGATTCTTGTTGTACGACGTTTCCGACCCGCGGGCGACCGCAGTTGCCCACACCGTCCACGAGCCGGACGGTCGAACCGCCGAGTTCCGTGAAGCGCACTCGATCGGCGTCGCCCGGATGGACGGCTCTACCTACGTCGCGTTTCAGAGCATCTACGGCATCGAGTTCTGGGACCTCACGGACACCGGCAACATCCGCCAGGTCTCGAAGCTGCGCCTGCCCGGCGTCAACAAGGGCGACTACTTCGGCGCCGCCTGGCAGTTGTTCTGGCAAGCCCCGTACGTCTACGTGTCGGCAAGCAGCCTCGGGCTCTTCGTGGTGGACGCCTCGGACCCGGCTCGACCCTTCGTGGCCCGGATGGATCGGCAGCGCGCCAACCCGGTGCCGCCAGGGGACTTCGGCGGCTTCAAGGTGGGACCGGTGTTCGCCATCGGGAACCGGCTCGTGCTGGCAAGCATGCACAGTACCGACGGGTGGGCAAGCCTGGACATCTCCAATCCGCTCGATCCGATGCTGCTGGACCGGACCCCGGATCTGTCGCTCTACTACTCCATCTGCTTCAACGGGGGCCGGCTTCATTCCGCGACCCGGGGCAGGGGGAACATGGTCGGGTACCGGCTGTCCGACGCCGGCGCCTTCGAACGCGTCAGCCAGACCGCGACCGGCAACTTCCTCTACTGCGCCACCCAGGACAATCTGCTGTTGCAAGGCGGTCCACACAGCTACGCGAAGTACGACATCAGCAGTGCCGGCTCGCCACGCCTGCTCGGCAGCGTCACCCTCGACAGCAACCGGAACCGCGAGCACGGGCACGTGACGCTGTTGGGGAACGTGGTGTACGTCGGCGACGATCACGGCGTCGGCAGCGCTCTGGTCCCCCACAGCGCGGCGGCCGATCAAACCGCACCCAGCGTGGTGGCCGTCTATCCCCGGAATGGCGCCACGAATCAGCCTCCCTCTTCCCGCATCGGCGTCGGGTTCTCGGACTCCATTTTCTTCGAGTCGGTGACGGCCGGCACGTTTCGCGTGCTCGACGACGACGAGACGGTCGTCCCGGGGACGTACAGCGCGCAACTCGGCATCGTCAACTTCGCTCCCTCGGCGCCCCTCGAACCGACCACGACCTACACCGTGTTGCTGCCTGCGAACGGCGTCGCAGACTACGCGGGGAACACGATCGCATCCGAGTTCCGGTCCTCGTTCACGACCGGGACCGCGCCTTCAACCGCAACCCAGCCGGAAGCGGCGGGCATAAGCCAGACAACCCGGTCCGCGGCTTCGACGGTCGGCGCCGCCTCCAGCTTCGAGGCCATCGCACAGGAAGGCGCAACCTACGCCTGGGACTTCGGCGACGGGAGTTCGAGCAGCTCGTCAGCGAACACCAGCGCGAGCCACACCTACAGCAGCGCCGGCCACTACACGGTGGTGCTGAAGGTAACCATCGACGGCGAGGAGCGGACCTACAGCTTCGTGCGAACCGCAGCGCGCAGCCGGACGGCGGCCGCGGCGACCGCATCTTCGAAGATCGCCGGACGCGGCGATCACGTCTTCAACGTGAACCCGCAAACCGGCTCGGTGACGGCCATTCACCGCGTCGGCCTGAACAAGGCCTGGGAGACCCGGGTCGGTCGCGGTCCCCGGACCCTCGCGCTCGACGCGACCGGGCGGATCTGGGTAGCGGTCAGGGAGGAAGACAAGCTCGTGGGCCTCAGTGCGGAGGGCGCCGTCGAGAAGGAGCTGGCCGTGGGGTACGGCAGCGGCCCGTTCGGAATCGCCTTCGTGCCGGGAACGAACACGGGCCTGGTCACCCTCCAGTACTCGGGCGAGGTGCTCCGGTTCAACGCCGCGTCCGCGACCGTGCTTGGGCGCGGAACCGTCGGCGCGGCGCCCCGGGGCATCGCGGTGGCCGCGGACGGCCACGCCTACGTAACCCACTTCCGACCAGCATCCACAGGGATCGTCTCGAAGATCAACGCAACGACGCTGGCGACCGTCAAGCAGATCGCACTGCCCGTGGACCGGACAATCGTCGACGGCGAGGATCGGGCACGGGGACGGCCCAACTACCTCACACACGTCGCTGTCTCGCCCGACGGCGGAACGGCCTGGGCGCCGGCCAAGAAAGACAACGTGCTGCGCGGCGAGCGACGCGACGGTTCCGCCCTGACGCACGAGACGATGGTGCGCGCGATGGCCTCCGTCATCGACCTCGCTTCCGGACAGGAGTTGAGCGCCCGTCGTTTGGACTTCAACGACCGCGCATCCCCGTCCGCGGTGGCGTTCTCGCCACTCGGCGACTACGTTTTCGTCGCCATGCAGGGATCGGACACGGTGGACATCGTGGACGCCTACACGGGCTCGCACAAGGGGACCATGAAGACCGGCGGCCAGGCGCCGCAGGGCATCTGGATCGACGAAGTGGGTCGCCAGTCGTTCACCTACAACTTCACGACCCGCAACGTCTCCGTCCACAACATCGCCGATGTCGTGGCCAACATCTCGTTCGATCCGGCCTTGGTGCACACGATCCAGACCGTCGCCTACGACGTGCTCGACAACCAGGAACGCCTTGGCCTCCAGATCTTCTACAACGCCAGCGATCCGCGCATGAGCCGGGACGGCTACCTCAGTTGCGCCGGCTGCCACCTCGAGGGCGGAGACGACGGCGCCGTCTGGGACTTCTCCGATCGCGGAGAGGGTTTCCGCAACACGATCTCGTTGCTCGGACGCATGGGAACCGGACACGGCAGGCTGCACTGGACGGCGAACTTCGACGAAGTCCAGGACTTCGAGAACGACATCCGAACCGCCTTCGGCGGGGCCGGCTTTCTCACCGACGCAGACTTCGACCGGACCTCGGCGCCGGTCGGTGCCGCGAAGGCGGGACTGAGCGCGGACCTGGACGCTCTGGCGGCCTATCTCGAAACGCTCAACGACTTCGGGCGCAGCCCCTACCGAACGGCGGCAGGGGAACTGACCGCCGCGGCGCTTCGGGGACGCCGGCTGTTTGCTCGCCGCGGCTGCAACGGCTGCCACAGCGGGGCCGACTTCACAGACGCCCAGCGGCACGACGTGGGCACCGTCGGGACCAACTCCGGGCTGTCGTCCGGCCAGCCGTTCGCCGGCTCGGGAATCGAAACGCCGACGCTGATCGGGGTATGGCGAACCGCGCCCTACTTTCACGATGGCTCGGCATCGACTCTCGACGATGTCCTCCGGTCCGGACACGGCGAGCCGGGGGCTCTCTCGTCCGGCGAGCGCGGCGACCTGGTCGCCTACCAACGCTCTCTGGAACGCCCAGCGAACGACTTCGCACAGATCAGGCTACAGACGCGGGACGAGTGTTGGGAAGCCGAGCCGGTGGCCGCGGCTGCGCTCGGACACCCGACCTGCAATGCCGGCCAACCCAAGCAGATGTGGCGGCTGGATCCGTCGGGTGAGATCCGTCCGATGCTCAACGACACGCTCTGTCTGACCGCGAGTTCCAAACTGACTCTGGCGACCTGCTCGGACATCGACGAACAGAAGTGGCGAATCGACGGCGGAGCTTTTCGTTCCGTCAAGTTCCCCGACCAGGTAGTGGACCTGAGGAATCCGCCGGGAAGCCAAGCCCCAGGTCCGGCCGAGATGTCGCTCAAACCGTACAACGCGAGAACCTGGCAACTCTGGTATCTGCGCTACCACGGCCACCAGCCGTCGGCATCCGAGGACGCTGCGTTGTCGCGGCTGTCTCTGTCCGGCATGGACATTGACTTTCGGCCCGAGGTCCTGGTGTACGACGACGTGTCCACGGACGCGGATGTGGACGAGACGGTCGTTGCGGTCGTGGCACGCGATGCCGGTGCGCACGTGGAGATCACGGATCGGAACGGAAGCGTCTCGAGTTCGAGCAAGAATGTCGGCCTGTCGCCGGGCGCGAACGAAATCGAGGTCGAGGTCGTCGCCGAGAACCCGCAGGTGGCGCTCGTCTACACGGTGACCGTGTGGCGCGGGCCGCAGTCATCGCCGCCACCAGGTCCGCCGCCACCAGGTCCGCCGCCACCGGGCCCGCCGCCACCGGGCCCGCCGCCACCAAGCCCGCCGCCACCAAGCCCGCCGCCACCAAGCCCGCCGCCACCAAGCCCGCCGCCACCGGGCCCGCCGCCACCGCCGAACGAAGAGGACCCGCCGGATCCCCCAACGCAAACGGGCGAGCGCCCCGAAGCCGCCTTCGCCGTCAGCATCAGTTGCACGGAAGATCCCTGCCGCGTTCGTGCGGGCGAGGAGATCTCGTTCACCGACACCAGCTCCGGAAGCGTCGCCCAGCGCCTCTGGGACTTCGGCGACGGCGCATTGTCGCGACGCCGATCAGTGGTCCGCGCCTGGTCGGCGCCGGGCTTCTACGAGGTAACCCTGTGGGCGAGCGACGGCCGGAGTGAATCGACCGCGTCGCGGATCTTCCTCGTCGAGGCGAGCGCGCCTGCCGGCGACTGCGAACCGGACACGCTGACCCTCTGCCTCCAGAACTCGCGGTTCGCCGTCACCGTCCGCTGGTGGGGCGCCGGCAGCACGGGCGGCAGCGGCCGCGTGGTCCACCGGGGCACGAACGATTCGGGCCTGTTCCGGTTCTTCGACGACGACAACTGGGAGATCCTGATCAAGGTCCTCGACGGCTGCAAGACCAACGGCAACGTCTGGACGTACGGCGCCTCGACCACCGACCTCGGCTACTCGATCCAGGTCGAGGATACGGCGACGGGGGCCATCAGGGAGTACCGAAACGAGCCGGGCACGCCCGCGCCGGCGATCATCGACACGAACGCGTTCCCGGCAGGCTGCTCCGCCCGTTGACCGCCCCTTCGACCGCCCTGGCCGCCTCCGGAAGAGCGGGGTACGATCGCCACCATGAACAAGCTCCGCCACCGCCTTCGTCCATACCTCCTCGCGACCTCATGCGCTCTCCTCCTCGCTGCAATCCCCGCCTGCGCCCAGGAAGAACCGAACGCCCCGGCCGACGATGAGCCTCCGATCGCGGAGACCTGGGATGAGAAGGCCTCCTACGCGCTCGGGCTGAACATCGGCGGCAACCTGGGACCGGAAGACCTGGAACTCGACATCGAGCTGCTTCTGCGCGGCTTCAAGGACGGTCTGGAAGACATCGAGGCGCTGGATTCCGATGAAGTCGACAGCGTGCTGAGTGAACTGGGCGCCAAGATGCAGGCGCACGCGGACCGCGACCGGCGGGCCGCCTTGCTCGAGAACACGGCCCGCAGCTCGGCCTTTCTGGACATGAAGGCGAAAGAGGACGGCGTGGTGAAGACGGACTCCGGACTCCTGTACCGCGAACTGCGCGCCGGCAGCGGTGACGGCCCCACCCCCGATCAGGCAGTCACGGTTCACTACCGCGGCACCCTGCTCGACGGCACGGAGTTCGACAGCAGCTACGAACGCGACCAGCCCGCAACCTTCCCGGTCGGCGGCGTCATTCCCGGCTGGACGGAGGCGTTGCAGTTGATGAAGCCGGGCGCCAAGTGGAAACTCTTCATCCCCTCCGATCTCGGCTACGGCAAGATCGGTTCGCCGCCGGCCATTCCGCCGGGCGCCGCTCTGGTCTTCGAAGTCGAGCTGCTGGAAGTCCAGTAGCTACAACTAGGCAGTAAAGCGATAGCCGACGCCGCGGACGGTGTGGAAATGACGCGGACGCTCGGGGTCGGGTTCAAAACGCTTGCGTAGCCGGAGGACGAAGTTGTCGACCGTCCGGGACGAAGGGAACGCCTCGTAGCCCCAGACGCGGTCGAGGATGTCCTCGCGCGAGACGACTTCGCCTTCCCGCTCCGCCAGGGTCTTGAGGATCATCGCCTCCTTCTGGGTCAACTGCTGGGCCTGGCCGTCCCAGGACGCGCCAACGAAGGCTGTGAAGTCGAAGTGGTTGTCACCGAACCGCACCACGTCGGGAACCGTCTCCGCCGCGCGCCAGACTCGCCGCCGCAGGATCGCCTGCACCCGCAGCAGCAGCTCGGTCAGATGGAACGGCTTGGCGAGGTAGTCGTCGCCGCCGGCTTCGAGGCCGCGAATGCGATCGTCGACGGCGGCCTTGGCGGTCAGGAACAGCACCGGCGTATCGACACCGTTCCGCCTCGCCTCCTCGCACAGCGTGAAGCCGTCCACTCCGGGCAGCATGACGTCGAGGATCACGAGCTGGTAGCGCGGATCCCGAATCCGCTCCAGCGCCTCCTCGCCATCGCCGATCCAGTCGACGTCGAGGCCTTCCGCCTCGAGGTTGAAGCGGATGCCGGCGGCCAGGTTCTCCTCGTCCTCGATCAGCAGCACCCGGGCCGCCTCCTCCGCCGCGGTTCTCACGAGGCCGGCTCCGCGGCAGGCTCACCGACCGGCCAGGTGACCCGGAACGTGGCGCCCCGGCCCGGACCGTCGCTGCTCGCCTCGACCTCGCCGCCTTCCAGGGCGACGAAGCCACGCACCAGGTAGAGGCCCAGGCCGCTGCCCTTCTTGTTGCGTCGCAACTCACTGCCGGGCCGGTAGAACTTCTCGAACAACCGGCGGCCCTCGCCGGGCTCGAAGCCGACTCCGTCGTCGAGAACCTGAAGCTCGATGGCCGAACCGAGCCGTCTGGCGGAGACCTCCACCCTCGTGCCGGCCGCCTCCGCCGACTCGATTGCGTTGCCGATCAGGTTCCTCAGCACCGTGCCCAGGCCGACCGGATCGGCCTGCAGGCCCAGGCCGGGCTCAACCTGGACATCGATGTCGATCCCTTCCGCGCCGTGCGTACGGTGTCCGAGCTCGGCGAACGCCAGCGAGACAGCCTCCGACAGGTCGACCGGCTCCCGCCGCGGCACCGCCCGTCGCTCCTCCAGGCGCGTGGTCTCCAGCAGGTTGCCCACCAGACGTTCCAGCCGCCGCAGATCCTCAAGGTTGCGCTCCAGGAGCCCCCGGCGATCCGTCGCCGCGAGGTCGCGCAACAGCAGAGTCTCGGTGGTCAGCCGCAGACTCGCCAGCGGACTCCGCAGTTCGTGCGACACAGCGGCCAGGAAGTTCTGCTGACGGTTCAGGAGGTCGGCCTCCCGTCGCAGCACCCGCCACAACACCAGGATCCCTCCGCCCAGCACGAGCAGGAAGAACGCTCCTTCCCACCGGTACTGGCTCAGATGGCTGAGGCGCTCGATCTCGATCGCGTGCAGCGCATCCGGCCGCAGCCGCGAACCTTCGGCATCGATCAGGAGGTCCGGGTAGAAGGCCCGCAGTTCGTCCAGCGCCTGGCCGGCACGAAGCGCGGCAGCGGCCGCATCGCGGTCGACCTCCAGGCGCGCGACCCGGTCGTCGGCAATCCGGTCGGCGATCCGCGCCTGGTCGACCAGCCACCAGACCACCTGCACCGCGCTGATCGAAAGCAGCAGCACGAAGCCGACCTGGAGTCGCCGGACACGCAGCCCCTCCGCCGACGAAGAAGCGCTCAGCCCGAACCAGGGAACCCGGCTGGCGCCCCTCGGCGGGCGCGCGGATGAAACTCGCTTCGGCATCGGGTCCGTATTCTGCTACGAACGCTCTGCCACCGGTGGGTTGTTGCCGGTGTGTTCGGTTTCGGCCACTCGGATGGGCGCGGCCGGGTCGCCCTGATGCGCGGCGCCGGGCTCACCCCTGGGCCCGCGTACTGGGCCGAGGCGATCGTGGGCGAACTGCCGAACGTCGACTTCCTGGAGGTCGAGGACCTCGGTCATCTCGGACCGCAGGAGAACCCGGCGTTGGTCGCGAAGCTGACGGCCGCGGCGCTGGCGCCGTAACTAGCGCTGTAGTAGCTCCCGCCCGCGCGCCAGCGCCTGCTGCTCCTCGCCGGGTCGACCGAGCCGGTTCAGAATGTCGGCGAGCACGAAGTAGCCGAGCGCGCCATGCTCGCCGACCGGCGCCAGCTCGAGCCCCCGGCGGGCCATCGCCTCCGCTTCCTCCAGGTCGAGCCCAGCGTCCATCAGGGCCTTGGCAAGCTGGAAATAGCCGCGCACGAAGTCCGGCGCCGCCTCGACCGCGTCCCGATAGGCCTCGATCTGGTCGCCAGACCGGCCCAGGCGGCCGTAGAGACGGCCGAGATTGAAGCGCGGGCGATGGTCCCGCGGCCGGAGCTCCGCCGCCCGAAGGTACGTCTCCACCGCTTCGAACGGCTTCCCCGCCTCGTCGAGCAGCACCGCGAGGTTGTAGTGCGCCTCGCCGAGTTCCGGGTTCAAGGCGAGGGCCTGGCGAAACTTCGCCTCCGCCTCGCCGCTCCGGCCCATGAGCGCCATCACCTCGCCCAGCTTGTTCGTGACCACCGGCGGCGGCTCGCGACCTTCGGCGGCAGCGGCGAGCACGTCCTCGGCTTCGGCCAACTCTCCACGTTCGACGTGGATGCGGGCCATGGCCATCGTCGCCTTCGAGTCCTGGCCCGCGACCTCGAGCAGACGCCGGTAGCCGACCATCGCCTCGTCGATGCGGCCCAGCTCGTGGTACGCGTTGGCCAGCCCGAGCAGGGACTGCCGGTGCTCGGGATCGAACTCCAGCGCGCGCTGGAAGTGCGAGGCCGCCGGCGCCGGATCGCCGGCAAGGAGCGTGATCGTCCCCAGGAGCTGGTGCGCGTCGAGCAGTCGAACGTCCTCGACGAGCGCGGCTCGCAGTTCTTCGGCAGCGGCCACGTCGTCGCCGCTGCCGAAGGCGCTCTGGGCCCTCATGATCGCGCGATGGAGATGGACCTTCGTCTTGGCGTCGGCGCGCGGCCCTTCCGCCTCCCGCCCCGTGGCGGCGCCGCGGCCGGCGAGATACCCCAGGGCCTGCAACTGCGCCAGAGCCTGTTCGTCCAGGTCGGGCTCGGGCACAGTCGCCGGCGCCGCGCGGTCGAGGGCGGCTGCCAGTTCCAGCGCCGCGGCCCGGAGTTCGCGGGAGGTGTCGCGCCGGTCGAGCAGGACGTTCGTCAGTTCGCCCGGATCCTCCAGCAGGGCGTAGAGTTCCGGGTCGGGCGTCTCGATGTACTTGTAGTCGGCAGTGCGCAGCGAGCGAAGCGGCGCCCAGCCGTAGTGGTCGAGGGCGTAGAACGACTCGGCGTAGACGCCGCGCCGGGAATCCCCGTCCTCCAGTCCCTCTATCGACGGGAGCAGACTCCGCCCCTGCGCGGCGCCGGCATCGAGGTCCAGGAGTTCGGTCAGCGTCGGCGCGATGTCGACGTGGCTGACGGCGTCCTTGACCACCCGTCCGCCTTCCACCTCACCGGGCAGCCGCACGATCAGCGGCACGTGCACGGTGGAGTCGTAGACGAAGAAACCGTGGTAGCTCTCGCCGTGATCGCCCAGCCCCTCGCCGTGGTCCGCCGTCAGGACGACGACCGACTCGTCGAACAGGCCGCGTTGCTCGAGCGCGGCCCGGAAGTCGCCGATCAGCGAGTCCGTGTACGCCACCTCGCCGTCGTAGGGCCGTCCCTCGTACTCGGTCCGGAACGGTTCGGGCGGCTCGTACGGATCGTGCGGATCGAACAGGTGCAGCCACAGAAAGAAGGGTGGCTGCCCGCTCGTGTCGCCGGCGGCGCCGCCGTCGCCGGAAAAGACCGCTTCGTCCAGCCACTCCAGGGCGTGCGCGATCGTCTCCGGCCCGGCGCGCTGCACCGATCCCAGGTTCGCGCCGGCCATCGAGTCGAGGTCGAAGTCGTCGACGTAGGTGTCGAAGCCGCGGCCGATCCCCCAGCGCGCATCGAGCACGAAGGCGCTCACGAAGCCGCCGGTGCGGTAGCCGGCGTCCCGGAAACGCTCCGCGAGAGTGGTCCGGTCCGCGCCCAGCACGTAGCCGACGTTCTCCCGCACCCCGTGGGTCGGCGGGTAGAGCCCGGTCATGATCGAGCTATGGGCCGGCAACGTGAACGGCACCGTCGACGACGCGTTGGCGAAGCGAACGCCCTCGCCGGCCAGCCGGTCGATGTGGGGGGTTGAGACCCGGTCGGAACCGTAGCTCGACAGCCGGTCGGCGCGCAGGGTGTCGATCGTGATCAGGATGACCGGGGGGCGGGCCGTCGAGGCGCCCGAGAGCAAGTCCGGGACATCTGCCTGAACCCGTGTGAGCGGCGCGTCCTCCGCCTCCGGTGTGCAAGCGGCCGCGCCCAGCGCCAGAGCAGCCGGCAGCAGAAGCGACCAGGCGCTAGAGCCAGCGCCGGACGCGGTTCGCATAGTCCCGGTACTCGTCACCGAACTTGCCTTCCAGGTAGGCCTCCTCGCGCAGGATCACGCCCCAGCGGAGCAGCAGCGCCGTAGCAACGGCAATGACCAGGAACCACCAACTGTCCCTGGCGAATCCGATGCCCACAAGCAGCATCACCATACCGGTGTAGATCGGGTTCCGGGTCAGCCGGTAGGGACCGCGTACGATCAGGCGCGCGGTCGGCGTGTGCACCGGCAGCGAGCCGCCGCCGCGCATCATCGAAAGACCGGCCCAGGTCATCAGCACCACGCTGCCGAGGATCACGACGACGCCGGCGACCTCGCCGAACCGCGACAGGCTGCCGGGCCAGAGAGGAAGCGGCAAGAAGCGCGACAGCGCGAAGGCAAGAACCAGGCTGGCGAGGATGAGCAGCGGCGGCTCGAAGGCCGTCCGCGCCCGGTCCGCCTGGCCCTTTGCCGCTGCCATCAGGCCGCTCCGCCGTCCACCCCGCGCAGCGCTCCGAGCGCGCGGACGTGTTCCGGCCCCAGGCCGCAGCAGCCTCCCACGATCTGAACGCCTTGCGCCACCCAGCCGCGGGCCTCCGCAAGCAGGTCGGCCGGTTCGATCACTTCAACGAAGTTCCAGTTCGGCATCGTGAAGTAGCCCGACTCGGGATAGACGCCGACCGGCCCCTGCCAGCGCTTCCGCACCATCGCCACCGCCTCGGGAACCGCCGCGATCTCCGTGTGCATCACATGCACTACCTTTGGACCCAGCGGAATCAGCGCATCGAGCAACGCCTCGAACGACTCGTTCGGCCAATCGAACGGCGTGATCGCGCCCGTACCTGAGTCCTTGCGCGCGCTGACCCCGAGCCACACCGGCAGGCCGGTCCCCTTCGCCGCCTCGAAGGCCAGAGACGCGCGTTCGGCGCCCTGCATCATCTCCAGCGCGATGACATCGACACCTGCTTCGGCCAGAAGCTGGCACTGCTCCCGGTAGGCCGCCAACTGCTCGCCGAGCGGTGCGTAGCCGCCCCGAACGTTGCTCGCCGGCATCGTCGACAGCGAACCGGCAACGAGCACGCCGGGACAACCCGCCCGTTCCCGCGCCTCGAGAGCCGCCTCCACCGCCCGCCGCACGATCGTCCCGACCTGGTCGCCGAGACCCGCCGCTTCGAGCAGAGGCCGGTGGGTCGCGAAGGTGTTCGTGATGATCGCGTCGGCGCCGCACCGGATGTACTCCTCGTGGAGGTCCCGGATCGCGTCCTTGTGATCGAGCGCCGCCGTGCCGCACCACGCAGCCGAGTCCATCGGCACCCCGCGCCGCTCCAGTTCCGTTCCGGTGCCTCCGTCGAGCAGCAGCACCTCGCCCCGGTCCAGGCACTCATGCCACTCTTCGACGACTCCCATCTGCTCCCCCTCCGGTGCGTCACTCTGCCACACACCGCGAAGCCGGGTCCGGCTACACTCGCGTTCCGCCAAACGCCGCATCCAACCGGGAGGCGCCCCGCCATGAGCAGCGACTGGTTCTACAAGTTCGACACGCTTTCGCTTCACGCCGGCCAGCGGCCCGACGCGGCCACCGGGGCGCGCGCGGTGCCGATCTACAACTCGACGTCCTACGTGTTCCGCGACACGGACCACGCCGCGGGCCTGTTCAACCTGGAGGAGGCGGGGCACATCTACTCCCGGATCTCGAACCCGACGGTCGCCGTGTTCGAGGAACGGATCGCGGCGCTCGAGGGCGGCGTCGGCGCGGTCGCCACCGCCTCCGGGCAGGCCGCATTCCACCTCGCCGCGGCGACGATCCTGTCCGCCGGCGACCACGTCGTGTCCTCGGCCGCGATCTACGGCGGCACCCACAACCTGCTGAACCACACCCTGCGGCGCTTCGGCATCGAGACCACCTTCGTCGAGCCGACCGACCCGCGGAACTTCCAGCGCGCGGCGCGGCCGAACACGAAGCTGTTCTTCGGCGAGACGATCGGCAACCCGCGCATCGACGTGCTGGACATTCCCGCCGTCGCCGGGTTCGCCCACGACATCGGCGTGCCGCTCTTGATCGACAGCACCTTCGCCACCCCGTACCTGTCCCGGCCGATCGACCTCGGCGCGGACATCGTGATGCACTCGGCGACCAAGTTCATCGGCGGCCACGGCGTCACCCTCGGCGGCGTGCTGGTCGACAGCGGCAAGTTCGACTGGGCGGCCTCCGGGCGCTTCCCCATCATGACCGAGCCCTGCCCGGGCTACCACGGCATCGCCTTCGCCGAGCACTACGGGCCGCCCGCCTTCGTCCTCAAGGCGCGGCTCGAAGGGCTGCGCGACTTCGGCGCGTGCCTCAATCCGCAGGCGGCCTTCTACCTGCTGCAGGGGCTCGAGACCCTGCCGCTGCGGGTCAAACGCCATGTCGAAAACGCGACCGCCGTCGCCGCCTTCCTGGAGCAGCACGACGCGGTCGAATGGGTGAGCTACCCGGGCCTGCCGAGCCACCCCCAGCACGACCTCGCGAAGAAGCTCCTGCCGAAGGGCAGCGGCGCCCTGATGACCTTCGGCATCCGCGGCGGCCTCGAGGCCGGCATCGCCTTCATCGAGAGCCTGGAGCTCTGGTCCCACCTGGCCAACGTCGGCGACGCGAAGAGCCTGGTCATCCACCCCGCGAGCACGACCCACCAGCAGATGACGGCGGAAGAGCTGGCCGAATCGGGCGTCACCCAGGAGATGGTCCGGCTGTCCGTCGGACTCGAGGACCCGGGCGACCTGACCGCCGATCTCGATCGTGCCCTGAAGCGCTCCCAGAAGCAGGTGCGGCGGCCGCGGGCCGTCGCTTCCTGAGCCGGAGACAGGCATGGCGGAGCTCGAGATCCAGGGCCGCAAGGTCTACTGCGGCGCCGGCGGCGCCCCCTGGCGGCCGGGGCAACCGCTCGCCCTGCTTCTCCACGGCGCTGGCTGCGACCATACGGTGTGGGCGCTGCAGGCGCGGTCGCTCGCCCAGCACGGATGGAACGTCGCGGCGCCCGACCTGCCGGGTCACGGGATGTCGGACGACCCAGGAGGCATCTCCACGATCGCCGACTACGCGGCCTGGACCGCCGACTTCGCCGCCGCGGCCGCGCAAGGGGCAGGCAGCGAGGAGCTTGCGATCGTCGGCCACTCGATGGGCGCCTGCATCGCGGTCGACGCCGCGGCCAGGCTGAACGGACCCGCCAACCGGGTCGCCCTGTTCGGCGCCGGCGAGACACTCCGCGTGAACCCCGGCCTGCTCGCCGACACACTGAAGAGACCGCTCAACGCCCACCGCTTCATCGCCGCGTTCGGCCACGGCGCCGGCGCCCACTTCGGCGGCGCCGAGTCGCCGGGACTGTGGATGCTCGGCGCCACGATGGCCCTGCTCGACCGCTGCGCTCCGGAAGTGCTCCACCGCGACTTCGCCGCCTGCAACGAGTGGGAAGGCAGCGAGAGCGCCCCCGGCGTCAACTGCCCCACGCTCGTGGTCTCGGGAACCGAGGACCGGATGACGCCGCCAAGAACCGGCCGCGCGCTCGCCGACCGGATCCGCGGCGGCAACGGCGGCGCGGCCTTCGAGACGGTGGCGGACGCCGGCCACATGCTGATGGCCGAAACGCCCGGGGCCGTCACGCGCTGCCTGCGCCGTTTTCTCGGCGCGAACTGACCTGGCGCTACTCGGCGAGGCTCTCAGCCAGGCGCATCAGGGTCACAGCCTCGCGGCGGTAGCCGTACCGGTCGTCGCCGGTGTTCGCCTCGGCCAGCGCAATTGCGTCGGCCCAGGCCCAGCCGCCGGTGTAGACGCCGCCTCGAAGAAGTTGGCCGAACCCGGCGATGGCGGCAGCGAAGCGCTGGTCTGATCCGGCGCCGTCCGCGTCGCGGGCGATCGGCAGTTCGATGAGACGGCTCGTATCCTCGCCCGGCTCCTTGTAGCGCAGGCGGAGGAAGGCGAGTTCCCCCGATCCCGTTGCCTCTCCACCCACCGCGGGCGGCTCCGCGGCCCGACCGGCGTAGCGCAGGGCATCGTGCAGCACCGCCGGGGACCCGACCGGCGTCACCTCGTAAATCGCCGTGACCGAGTGCCCGGCGCCGATCTCACCCGCATCCACCCGGTCGTTGTTGAAGTCCTCTCGCCTCAGCGCGCGGGTCTCGTAGCCGATCAGGCGGTACTCGGCGACCACGGCGGGGTTGAACTCGACCTGGATCTTGACGTCGTCGGCGATCGGGAACAGCGTTCCCGTGAGTTGGTCCACTAGCACCTTCTGCGCCTCCGACAGCGTGTCGATATAGGCCGCCTGACCGTTGCCGTTCTGGGCCAGCGCCTGCATCGTCGCATCGTCCAGATTGCCGCGGCCGAAGCCGAGCACGGAAAGATAGATGCCGTTCTCACGCTGCCGGGCGATAAAGCCCTTGAGCTGCTCGGGATCGGAGATGCCGACGTTGAAGTCGCCGTCGGTGGCCAGGATCACCCGCGTCACCTCGCCGTTCGCCACCATTCCTCCGGCAGTTCCGTAGGCCACCTGAATGCCCGCCGTTCCGGCCGTTGAACCACCGGCACTCAAGCGGTCGAGCGCTGCCAGGATCGTGCCGCGCTCGGTGGCGGGGGTGGCGTCCAGCACCCGGCCCGCGCTGCCGGCATAGGTGACGATCGCGACCTCGTCTTCGGGGCGCAGTTGACCCAGCATGAGGCGGAAGGACTGCACAAGTAGAGGCAACTTGCTGGGCCCGTTCATCGAGCCCGAGGTGTCGATCAGGAACACGAGGTTCAGCGGCGGCCGCTCGTCGGTTGCCGGTAGCCGGCCCTGGATGCCGACGGTCATCAGCAGCGTGTCCTCGTTCCACGGCGTCTCCGCCACGGTGACCGTGGGCCTGAACGGCGTCCCGTTCGCCTCTGGCGGCGGATACGCGTAGGGGAAGTAATTCACCAACTCCTCGATGCGCACCGATTCGGCGGCAGCCAGGTAGCCGTTCATCAGCGACGAGCGGACCACGGAGTAGCTGGCGGTGTCGACATCGATCGAGAAGGTCGACACGGGTTCTTCGCTCGCAACCTTGACCGGGCTGGCCGGCTCGTTGGCGAAGGCTTCGGTGTTGGGCTGCTGAGGGAGCGTGAAGTCGGCCGGGGAACGGCCGGACGGTGCGAAGCCGGGAACGAGAGACAACTCGGCAGCCACCGTCATTGCCTCCGCCCGAACAGCGATTTCGGCCTCGCCGGCTTGCCCCCGGTTCGCACGCTCGATCTCAGCCATCGTCGCGTCAGCGCTGGCCGGCAGGGACTCCAGCGCGACACGCAAGCGTTCTCTCTGCGCGTCCAAGGCCGCAATGGTCTCGGAAAACCCGGCTTTCCGGGACCTGGCGGCCGGAAGCACGGCCGCCGGCTCCGCTGCGGGCGCTGGGGGCGCTGGGGGCGCCGCGGCCGCTACGGCAACTGACGGCGGAGTCCGTTCGCTTCGCGTCTCCCGGGCGTCGAGAGGCATCCCGTCTTCTTCGGTCGGAGCCGAGAGGAGCCCGCGGTCGGTCTGAGCCCCACCTGGGCCTTCAGCAACAGCCCTGACTTCCGTGGCGCCTTCTGTCTCGCGACTCTCTTCCGCGGGATGGCCGGAGGGCGTTGCCTCCTCCTCGCCAACAGCACCGACCTCGGCGACAACCGCCGCCGGCGGCGGCGCGGCGTCACGACTCAGGATCACGAAGACAAGGGCGAGACCGACGGCAACCAGACCGGCGGCAGCGGCGAGAGCGGGGCGAGAGGTCAGTGCGTTGAGCATGTGTCGTACTCCATGTCCGATGCCCGCCCGGGTAGTCAGGCGGTCATGGGTACGACGCGGCTCGGCCGCCGATTCTTGGGCCTGGTCGAACAGCTCCATCGCACGGGCCAGTGTCGCCTTCCGCCTCTCGCCATCGGGCTCGGGCGTCGCGTGGTCGAGCGCGCCCTTCAGATCGTCAAGTGGATCGGTCATTGTCGTCCTTCCTCCTGCCGTATCGCCCGCAGGCGCCTGCGGACCTCCGAGAGCCGCCAACTGACGGTGCCTTCGGAGACTCCGAGCACCTCGGCGGCTTCCTTGTGGGTCATTTCGCCGTCCAGCGTCAGCGCCACCGTGTCCCGCAGATCGTCCGGCAGCGCCGCCATCGAGCGACGCAGCCAGTCGAGATCCGCGGCCCTGTCCGTTGCCGCCGCACGGCGGTTCACCTCCCAGTCCCCCCAACCCTCGGCAGCCTTGGCGCTGCTGGCGGCACGGCGTCGACGGTCGTGAGCCGCATTCGCGGCGATCCGATAGAGCCAGGTCGTCAGCTTGGCCTTGCCCCGGAAGTTCTGAAGCTTCGCGGGCAGGGCGAGGCAGATTTCCTGCGTCAGGTCTTCTGCCTCCTCCCGGCGCCCCGTCAGCCGGAAGCAGAACCGGAAGATCCGGTCGTAGTGGAGCTCCAGCAGTTCACCGAAAGCCCCGCGGTCGCCCGCAGCGGCTAACCCGACCAGCTCCTCGTTACGCCTTGGCACGCCACTCACACTAGAGCACGCCATGGTGGAGCCCCACCCGCGCTCAACGGCCACATGCACCGCGTCTCCCATCTTCATTCACCGGTATGACGCACGGGGAGAGCCAATCCTTGGCGCCGCCCAGGATTCCCGCGACGCTGCTATCTTCCCCCGCACCAACGGGAGACCTGACATGCACCTGTCGATGCACAACTGGATGCGCGCGGAAGCGCTTGAGAAGACGCTCGCGCGGCTGCGGCAGTTCGGCTTTGAGTCGCTTGAGATCAGCGGTGAGCCGGAGCTCTACGACACCGCAGAGGTAGGGGAGCTGCTGCGGCGCTACGGCATTCGCTGCTGGGGCTCCGTGACCCTGATGATGGAAGGCCGCAGCCTGATCGCCAGGGACGAGGGCGAGCGCGCGAGTTC
Source organism: Candidatus Multivorans sp. (assembly GCA_965205295.1). Taxonomy (GTDB): domain Bacteria; phylum Acidobacteriota; class Thermoanaerobaculia; order Multivoradales; family Multivoraceae; genus Multivorans. The sequence continues at coordinate 4,284,446 of OZ242167.1, read as the reverse complement.
CATCCGGTACGTCAAGGACTGCATCACGATGGTCAAGGAGCTCGACGGCCACGAGATGTCGGTCGTTCCAGGCACGGTCGGCAAGGTGGACCCCGACTCGACGCCCGAGAACGAGTGGCGGTGGGCTGTCGAGAGCATGCGGGAGATCTACGAACACAGTCAGGCCGCGGGCGTGCTGATCGCGATCGAACCGATCAACCGCTTCGAGACCTACTTCATCAACCGCGGCGACCAGGCGCTGGCACTCGCCGAAGCGACGGGACCGGACTGCGGCGTCTGCCTCGACGCCTTCCACATGAACATGGAGGACGACGACCTCCTGGGATCGATCCGCAAGGCCGGCAGCCGTCTCGTCGACTTCCACGTCGCCGACAGCAACCGGATGGCGCCGGGCATGGGCGCCCTCGACTGGGCGGCGATCGTCGAGACGCTACGGGGCGTCGGCTACGACGGCGCGCTGACCGTCGAGTTCGTGGCGTCGATCGACCGCACGCCCGCCAACCGCTACCCCGAGGCGGTCGAGACCGAACCGACCGACATCACGCCCGAGCAGAAGAAGTTCATCGAAGACCACGGCAGTAATCTGCTGAGCGACGAGTTCTACACCATGCTCACCCGGCGCTCGGCCGAGGAACTGCTGCCGCTGATCAGTTAGGAAGCCGGTCGGTCGGCAGGGGGCGACCCGTCAGCGGATCAGCTCTTCCTCTCGACAGGCTTCCTGACGACGCTCGGAGATCAGTTCCTCCACGAGGTTCCGGCCCGGCACGCCGAACCGCTCCTGGACGCGTCGAACCACCGATTCCCTGCTCTCGACGACCAACCGGCCGTCCTCGACCCGGACGATAAGAGGGTCGCCTGACTTGAAACCCAGAGCCTCGCGCATCGGCACCGGTACCACCAGACGGCCCTGTGCATCGAATCGGACCGTGACAGGCATAACCGGTTCAGACATCGCCTCAGCAGTATGCCATCGCACTCACATCGCGGCTCGAACGACGCCAAGCCGCGGTCAAGTCCCCATTCGCTCGCACCGCTCCGATAGCCTCGGCAGGCGGCTACGCATCGGTGCATTGTTCGCGCCTCAGCCGCCGCACTCAACCAGAAGAGGACCCGCGCTCATGGCGAAGATCCTGCAGATTCAACACGCGACCGTGGTCGTTGACGACTTGGAGAAGGCCTGCGCCTTCTACGAGCACGAACTCGGGCTCGAGGCGTTGCCGACGTTCAACCTCGACTTCCCGGCGCAGTTCTTCAAGATCAACGAGGAGCAGCAGCTTCACGTCACGGAGTGGGAAGACCAGGCCTCCTTCCGCGGCCACCTCTGCCTGCAGGTCGACGACTTCGACTCGCTCTTCTTCCGCATGCGCGAGCTTGGCGCCATCGACACCTCACCCTGGGGCAAGGTCCGCCGGCTGCCCGACGGCGCCATGCAGATGTTCATCCGCGACCCCGCCGGCAACCTGATCGAGATCTCCTGCCCCAGGGAAATCGCCGTTGACGAGACCATCTTCAAGGACGACCTGGTCGACGCCGAGGGCGGCCTCTACGAGTCGAACCGCGACGACCCCCGCGGCCTGCACACCGAGGACGCGACGCTCTACCACGGGCGGTAGTGGCGGCGATTCGTCGCCCCCCGCAGCCGCGGCTCTTGACCCTCGAGGCGCCTAGAACTCGAGCCCGAAGCGCAGCATGATCCGCCGCGGGAAGAGGTAGCCGCTGGGCACGAACTCTTCGTCCGCGGGCACGCGGAGGTCCTCCCACCAGTCGTGGGTGGCTTCGTTGAAGACGTTGAGCACTTGAACGTCGAGCTTGAGTTGGACCTGGCCGACGTCGAACCGCCGCCCGAAAACAAGATCGAAGTTGTTCTGGTCGGGCAACCGCGTGTCGTCGCTGGCGGGAACGGCGATCACCCTCTGACCGTCCTGGGCGAGCGGCGACGCCGAGTTGGGCAAACCCACAGTCAGTTGGCGGCTATACGGCTTGCCCGTCATGAAGCTGTAGGTCGCGGTGCCGACGAGCTTCCACGGCAGCTCGAAGCTGCCCTGGAACTGGAACACGTGCTCGCGGTCGTTCTGCAACGCCTGGTCGGCGTTGATCCAGTTGTTCGGGTCGCGGCCGTCGGTCGAGGTGTAGAACGGGTTCCCTTGGGACTGGGACAGCGGCCGCGGAAGGAAGCCGGTGGAGTCGGACCAGGTATAGGACGAGTGCATGCTCCAGCCGTCGCTGTAGCGCTTGTTGAAGGAGACGACCACGCCCTCGTACTGCTGGTGGTAGCGGACGCCTGACGGCGCCTTGGAGCCGGGGCCTGGCCCGTTGCCCTTGCGCGTGGTCGGCTGCTCGATGATGCTGAACAACTGCTCCGTTTCGCCTGTGAACGGGTTCGTCCACGGCACCTCCTCGAAGACGCCGTCGTTCAGAATCTCCCAGCCGATCAGGTTCTTCCCTTCCTTGTAGACGCCCTGGATGCCGAGCGTGAAGTTGTCGCCCAAGCGACGCTCCCAGCCCAGCGTGAACTGGTCGGTTTCCGGCGCCTTCAGATCGGGATGGTGGAGGTTCTCTCGGTACTCGAAGGTCGAGGACAAGGTCCAGGGGCCATCGAGCGACGGCCCGGTCTCTGTGATGTAAACCGGCGGATCCGGCGGCGGCGCATACCAGTTGCCGGTCACGTCCGCGTCATAGAACCTGCCGTAGAAGGCGCGGAAGACCTGCCGGTCACCGATCTGGTAGGCCATGCCGATCCGCGGCGAGATCAGCGACCAGGCGACTACGTCCTTCACCCCCGGAATGATGTCTGAAGTCGCGCTCCAGTCCTGGTTCAGCCTGGCGAAGTCCGGAATCTCGCCGTTGTGCTTGTCGTACCGCACGCCGACGTTCAGCGTCAGGTTCGAGCCGACCTGCCACGAGTCGTCGATGAACGCCGAGACGGCCTTGGTGTCGGCACCGTAGTGGTACGGCCGCGCCGAGTACCGGTAGTAGGAGGGATAACCCGGGTAGTACTCGTAGCGGTAGACGTAGAAACCGTCCGGCCCAATGCCGGTCCGCGTGTCGCCGGTGCCGGTGCCGTAGGAAATGCCGAACTTGAAGTCGTGGTCGCCGTTCAAGAGGTCGTCGGCGTGATGCGACAGCTTGACGTCCACCTGGTCGCGGCCGAGCACCCACCGGTAGGGGTACGTGAAGCCGTTGCTGTACTGAGAGGGACCGCCGTCCGGCGGCGAGTAGTCGACGTAGGGCGCTGCCGTACTGCCGGTGGCCGACAGCAGGTTGTCGTCGCTGCTGTAGCCGGCGTACATGACCTCCAGGTAGTCGTTCGGGGTCAGGACGGACTGGAATTGGAGGCCCCAGGCCGGATTCGTGCCGAACTCGTTCCCGATGGCGTCGGGCGTCGTGTTGGGTTCAGCGAAGACGAAGCTGTAGTCCTCGTAGTGGTACTTCGCCTCCATCAGGTTGCTGTCGTTGAATGCCGCGTTGACCTTGATGTCGTAGCGTTCGGTCGGGTAAGCGGTCGGGAAGGTCGAATCGACGCCCGGATCGCTGTATGCGTCGTCCGTGACCTGAACGGAACCGAAGAACCACACCTTGTCGCGCGCGAACGGGCCGCCCAGGGTGCCCGTCGTGTCGTCGAACTCATCGCGATGGAACGGAACACCGTCGATGTCGGCGTTCTCCTCCGTCAGGCCGTCGTTCTGGTGGTACCAGTCGATCGTGCCGGCGAACTCGTTCGAGCCGGACTTGGTCACCACGTTGAACGCGGCGCCGGACATGCTGCCGTACTCAGCCGGCGCACCGAGGCCGAGCACCTGCACTTCTTCGATGATCGCCGGGTTCAGCCACCAGAACGAGTTGCCGGTGTCCGACGAAGTCGTGTCCAGTCCGTCGATTCGCCAGGAGTTCGAGGCCGTACTCGAACCGAAGGCGGACATGCTCGTGTCTCCCTCGGAAGCCGGACTGATCCCGGGCGAGACGGCCATCAGATCCCAGAAGTTGCGGTCGGTCGGCAAGTCGTCGATGAAGTCCGCGGTGAAGCTGGTGCCGACGCTCGAACTCGTCACGTCCAGGATCGGCGACGCGGTCACCGTGACTTCCTCCTCCACCGCCTCCAGCGAGAGTTCGATGCCGAGCCGCACCGTCGCACTGATACCCACGCGGACGCCTTCCACCCGGTGCTCCCGGAAGCCGTCGAGAGCCGCGGTCACGACGTAGTCGTCGACCGGAAGCGACGACATCACGAAGCGGCCGCCGGCGCCGGCGATCGTGGCCCGCGACAGGCCGCGATCCTCGATCGTCGCCGTGATCGTGACTCCTGGCAAGGCGTCGCCGTTCGTGTCGCGCACCTCGCCGCGGATGTCGCCCGTGGTCTGAGCGCCGGCGGCGGCCGCCAGCGCCAGAAGGGGTGCGGTAAGGGTCAGAACTCGGCTAGCGCGGTGCAGTGCAGGTGACATCGGCAATTCTCCCAACATTCGCTGGAACTTCACAAGGCGAGTAGCCGACGATGATACCGCACTCCTAGAACGGGAACAGGAGCGGCACCATCCAGACGATCACGGCGAGCAGAATCACCGTGAGCGGCGTGCCGACCTTCAGGTAGTCCATGCTGCGATAGCCGCCGGCGCCCATGACCAGCAGGTTCGCCTTGTGGCTGAACGGCGTCATGAAGGCCGCGGAGGCCGCGAGCGCGACGCCCATCATCAACGGATAAGGTGAGAGATCGAGGCCCGCCGCCGCTTCGAGTACGACCGGCGTCAGCAACACCACCGCCGGCGCACCGTCGAGACACTGGCTGAGCACGCTCGAGAGCACCACCAGCGACGCCAGCACCGCGTACGGCCCGGCCGGGCCGGCCAGATCCATCACGCTGCTCGCCAGCAGGGCCGCGGTACCACTGCTCTCCATCGCCGAACCGACGGGCAGGATCGCCGCGACCAGGAAGATCGCCCGCCACTCGACCGCGCGGTAGGCCTCCTCCATGGTCAGCGCGCCGCACAGCACGATCAGGCTCGCGGAAGTGAACGCGGCGACCTGAATTGGTGCAGCTCCCGTCACGACCAGACCAATCATCAAAGCCAGGCAGCCAACGGCGAAGGGCGCCTTGTTCAGGCGACGGGGCTCTTCCGCGACATCCGAGAGCACGACCAGATCCCGTTCCCGGGAGAGCAGACCGAGCCGGCCCCGGCGACCCTGCAGCAGCAGCGCGTCGCCGACCCGCAGCGCGAGCTGAGCCAGGCCGCTGCGAAGCGCCCGTCCCTCGCGCCAGATCGCGAGCACCTGCACGCCGTACCGATCGCGGAACTTGATCTCCTCGAGGCTCCGCCCCGCGAGGCCGGATCGGGGCGCCAGCGTGGCCTCGGCCATGCCCACCTCCTCCGACTCGAATGCAGGCGCGGCAACCCCCGACGTCAACTCGACGCCGCCCATGCGCAGCAGGGCCCGCAGGCGCCGCTCCTTGCCCTTGACGAACAGCCGGTCGCCGGCCTCGAACCCGAGTTGGGGCCCTGGTCCCCAGAGCACCTCGCCACCCCGCTCGACCGCGACCACGGTGAGTTCCATCAGCCGGCCCATCCACTCGACGCCGGTGCCGCTGGCGACCAGAGCCGAGTTCTCCGGCACCCGGATGACGAGCAGGGGTTGATCCTCGAGGCGGTCCAGCGCGGCGGGGCCCCTCTCCTCGATCTCGAGCACGTCGGAGTCGATCTCCGGCGCGTCGTCTCCGAACAGACCGTAGAGCAAGTCTCCCTTCTCGAGCGGCAGGTTGCCGAGCCGGTCGACGCGAACTTCGCCGTCGCGTTCCACCGCGATCACAAACACGCGCCAACGCTCGCGGAAGCGCGTCGCGGCCAGCGTGCTTCCCGCCAGGGGCGACGCGGCCGCCACCCGCGCCCTGAGCGCGGTCACGCCCACGTCCGGCGCGCCGATCTCCCCCGTGGTGGCCGTGCCGAGATCGACGCCCTGGAGCCGCAGCATCTGCTGCACTTCCTCGGCGTCGCCCTGCACGACCAGCTCGTCCCCGGCCAGCAGGCGCACGTCGTCCTTGGGCGCCAACCGCCAGTCCTCGCCGCGCGCGATGCCGAGAAGCTGTACACCCAGGGTGGTCCCCAACCGGGTCTCACGCAGTGTCGCCCCATCGAGCTGCGAAGCCGCCGGTATGCGGATCGAGAACAGCCCCTCATGGAGGCCGTAGAGATCCGCGAGTTCCGATTGACGCCCGCCGGGAGTCGCGGCTCTGCGACCCGGCAGCAGACGGCGGCCCACAGTGAGCATGAAGAGGACGCCGCCGGCAAGCAGCACCAGGCCGAAGGGCGTGAAGTCGAAGAGTCCAAAGGGCTCGAGTCCGCGGTCCCGCAGCATCGCCGCCGCCAGGATGTTCGGCGGCGTCCCGACCAGGGTCGCGGTGCCCCCAAGGATGGCCCCGAACGCCAGCGGCAGGAACAACCGGGACGGCGGCAGATGCGCGCGCCGACCGAGACTCGCCACCGCCGGCATCAGCACCGCGGTCGCCGCGATGTTGTTCATGAACATCGAGAGCACCCCCGCGACCAGCATCACGGCGATCATCAACGGTGTCTCACGACTGCCGACGAAGCGGTGGATGTACCCGCCGACCAGATCCGCCACACCGGTCTGCATCAGCCCGGCGCTGACGATGAAGATCGACAGCATCGTGATCACCGCCGACGACGCGAAGCCGGTGAACGCCTGATCGACGGCGACGTAGCCGGTGAAGATCAGCAGCGTCAGACCGAGGAAGGCGGTCAGGTCGATCGGCAGTTTCTCGGTCAGAAACAGGACGACCATGCCCGCCAGAACCGCGAGCAGAAATGCAATCTCGAGGGTCAAACCGTCAGATCACAGTCCAGCCGCCGTCGACGGCGAGTGTCTGGCCGGTCACGTAGCTCGACGCGTCCGAGGCAAGAAACAGGACCGGACCCGCCAGTTCCTCGCCCTCGCCGGGCTGGCCCATCGGCGTCTTGCGCCGGATCCAGCGGACTCCCTGATCGGACGCGAACATCTCCTCGGTCATCTCCGATGCGAACCAGCCCGGCGCGATCGCGTTCACGCGCACGCCGCGGAGAGACCACTGTGCCGCGAGCTCACGCGTCAGGTTGACGACGCCGCCCTTGGAGGCGGTGTAGGACGCCTGGGGTATCTGCCCGGCGCCGACGAGGCCGAGCACCGACGCGATGTTCACGATCGACCCGGCGCCCTGTTCCAGCATCAGAGCGCCGAACCTGCGGTTGCAGAGGAAGACGCCGGTCAGGTTCACTCCGACGACGCGCTCCCAGACCTCGAGCGGTTCCTGTTCGGCCGGAACCGGCTGGGAAATGCCGGCGTTCGCGACCAGGATGTCGACGCGGCCGAATCGATCGACGGCGGCGGCGGCCAGGGCCTCCACATCGTCCTCGCGGCTCACGTCGCAGGGTACGGCGAGGGCTTGGCCACCGCCATTCTCGATCTCCGAGGCGAGCTGCTCCAGCCGTCCGAGCCGTCGGGCCGAGACGACGACCGAGGCGCCGGCGCCTGCCAACGCGTGCGCGAAGACCACACCCAGGCCCGACGAAGCGCCGGTCACCACCGCCGTCTTGCCGTCGAGTCGGAAAAGATCGCCAGCCTGGTTCATCGCGGCGCCGAGTCTAGCGGGCATCCTGCCCGCGTTTGGTCAGCCTGCCGGAGGCTCGAAGCGGCCGTCGATCGCGGTCCAGCCGCCGTCGACGAAGAGCACGGCGCCCGTCATGTAGCTGGCGGCGTCCGAGACCAGAAAGGCAGCCGCGTTGCCGATCTCGTCCGGACGGCCCCAGCGGCCCAGCGCCGTCTTCTCGGCGTAGGCGCGGTTCCAGTCCTCGTTGTTCTGGATCGGCTTGGTCAACGGCGTGTCCACCACCCCCGGCGCCAGGGCGTTGACGCGCACGCCGGCGCCGCCGAGTTCGGCGGCGGCCGCCCGCGCGAGCTGGACGATGCCGGCCTTGGTCGCCGCGTAGACGCCCTGCCCCGGCTCAACGACCTGGGAGCGGATCGAGGACAGCAGCACGATGCTGCCGCCGCCAACTTCTGAGAGCACGCGCCCCGCCACCTGCAACACGCACATCGCGCCGCCAAGGTTGAGCGTCACGACCCGGTCGAACTCTTCCGGCAGGTAGTCGAGCAGGCGCTTGCGGACATTGACTCCGGGCGTCGCCACCACGCCCCGCAGATCGCTCAGCGCCTCGAACGCCGACGCCATCGCTTCGGGATCGAGGATGTCGAGTTCGGCCGCTTCGGCCTGGCCGCCGGCCGAGACGATCCGGTCGGCCGTCGCCTGCGCGGCTGGCAGATTCACATCGAAGCACGCGACCAGCGCCCCCTGGCGGCCGCAGGCCTCGGCCGCGCCCTCACCGATGCCGGAGCCGGCGCCGATCACGGCGACGGTGCTGCCGTCGAGACGAAACGGATTCTGTGACACCGTCATCGCCTTACGGCAGATCGCGGACGGCGAGGATGCCGGGAAGCGACTCGGCATGCCGCACGCTGTTGAGTACCGCGTCGGCCAGCACCTCGGCCGCGAGGGCGCCGATCCGACTGACGTCGGCCGGCCCTTCGAGAACGCCGGTGGCGATCGCGAACACGGTGTCGCCGTCGCCCGGCGTGTGGGACGGGACGATCGAGCGGGCAAGACCGTCGTGGGCCATCTGCGCCACCCGGGTCGCCTCGGCCTGGCTCAGGGTGGCGTTGGTCGCGACCACGGCGATCGTCGTGTTCTCGCGGTTGGCGGCCTCCCGTCGACTGGCGCGGCGGTCGCGGCCGAGGCCGCTGCGAAGCAGCTTGCGGGCGTCGAGCAGTTCGTTGTTCGGGCCGCGCACGCCCGCGACGACCTGACCTGTAGCCGGATCGATCACGTCGCCTACGGCGTTAACCGCGACCAGCGCCCCGACCACCAAACCGGCCGAGGGGCCATGCTCGAGCGTGTGCGACGCGCTGCCCAGGCCGCCCTTCATCCTCGATCCGCGGCCGCCCATTTTCCCCACCGTGGCGCCGGCGCCGGCGCCCACGTTGCCCTGGGCCACCGGGCCGGTCGTCGCCGCCTCCGAGGCCCGGTAGCCGCACCCGGCGTCGGGACGGGGCTTGCTGCTGCCGCCCATGCCGAGGTCCATCAACGAAGCGCCGACCACGATCGGCACCACTCCGGCGCCCACCCGGTAGCCGACGTCCTGCTCCTCGAGGTAGCGCATGACGCCCCCCGCCGCATCGAGACCGTACGCGCTGCCGCCGGTGAGCACCACAGCGTGGAGCTGCTGAATCATGTTGTGGGGGCGCAGGAGATCCGTCTCGCGGGTCGCCGGAGCACCGCCCCGGACATCGACGCCGCCGACCGCGCCGCCGAGCGCCAGCACCACCGTGCAGCCGGTCGGGCGCTCCTCGTAGGTGATCTGACCTACCCGCAGCCCCTCGACCGCGGTCAGGCCGGGATCGTCCGCGGCGGCCTCAGCCAAGCCTGGACCCCCGGCCACGAGCGCGAGCAGCCCGAGTCCCAGCCACGCCGACTGCCATCTCCGCTGGGTCAAGGCTAAGATTCTCGCCATAGATCATCTCTCCTGCCATTCGCGGCGGTGCCTGCCCGGCCGCCAACAGCGTCGGTGACGGCCCTAGTCGGCCGCCGTCCCGCCGACCGGCACAAGCGGCGCGATCATTGTGACAAGAGTCCATCCCCACCGCAAACTCGCAACCACCGGGAGCCTCACCGCCCATGACGTCAGACGCTAGCGGACTCGACCGGCTGCGCTCGGCTGTCGTGGACCGCGTCCTCTCCGAGGCAACCGTCTGCGGCGAGGAAGCCGCGCACTTCTCGGCCGAGCTGATCCGCGTGCCGACGGTCAACCCGCCCGGCGACGCCTACCGTGAGTGCGCCGAGTTGCTCGGCGTGCGGCTCGAGGCAGACGGTTTCGAGACCGAGTACGTCGAGGGTCCCGGCACCGATCCGAAGCGCCCGAAGGTCAACGTACTCGGCCGGCGCCGGGGACGCGACGCGCGCCCGGCACTGCACCTGAACGGTCACATCGATGTCGTGCCGCCGGGCAGCGGCTGGACGGTCGATCCATTCGGAGGCGAGATCAAGGGCGGCTGGCTCTACGGCCGCGGCTCGGCGGACATGAAGGCCGGCCTTGCCGCCGCGGTGTTCGCCGCCGAAGCGGTCCGGCGCAGCGGGGTCAGCCTGCGCGGAACGATCGAGATCAGCGGCACGGTCGACGAAGAGAGCGGCGGTCTGGCCGGTGTCGCGCACCTGGCCCGGATCGGCCGCGTTACGAGCCGAACGACGGACTACGTGATCATCCCCGAGCCCTTCAGCCCGACGCGGATCTGCATCGGTCACCGTGGTGTGCTCTGGTTCCGGATCCTCGCCCACGGCCGCATCGCCCACGGTTCCATGCCCTTTCTCGGCGTCTCGGCAATCGACGCGGCGGCCGAAGCGGCGCTCGGGCTCCGGGAGGCGCTCGGCGATCTCGTCACCGAGCTGCCCGTGGTTCCGGAGGGCGCCCGCCGGCCGACCCTGAACGTGAACTCGATCGCGGGCGGCCAGGTCATCGAGGGGCTGGGGGAATCTGCCTTCCTGGACGGCCACGGCCAGGGCCTGCCGTCACCCTGCGTCGCCGACCAGTGCGAACTGGTCGTTGACCGGCGCTACCTGCTCGAGGAGGGGGCGGACGCGGTACGCGCCGAGGTCCAGGGGGTGCTCGCGGCGGTAGAGGCCCGCCGGCCCGGCGTTCGTTTCGAGATCGAGGAAGTGCTCAGCGTCAAGCCGACGCATACGCCCGACGACTGCCGCCTGGTCGAGGCCCTAAGCCGGGGAATCGAAACGGCGACCGGGCGTTCCGCCGACCTCGTGGCAAGCCCCGGCACCTACGACCACAAGCACTTTCAGCGCATCGGCGGGATCGGGCAGTGCGTCGCCTATGGCCCGGGCGAACTGGAACAGGCCCATCAACCCGACGAACGCTGCGCGCTGTCCGACATCACAGAGTCCACACAGGTCATGGCCCTCACGATCGTCGATCTGTTGGGCTAGTGTTGATCGTCACGCCGCCGCGACAGCGAGCGGCCGAACAGCGAACCACACACCCGGCCTCAGGAACGGGCCGTCGAGGAACTGCAACCATGACCGTGGCACTTGACGTCGCGACCCCGACAGGGTCCCAATCCCTGGAACTGCCCCCGTGCAGCCACCGGCCCCGACCGTACACGGGCGCCACCCGCGAGGAGATCCTCGCCCTGCGCCGGCAGCACGTGAATCCGGCCCTCTTCACCCTGTACAGCGAACCCGTGATGCTGGTCGAAGGCCAGCGCCAGTACGTCTGGGACGACAGCGGTCGGCGCTACCTCGACCTGTTCGCCGGCATCTGCACCGTCGCCTGCGGCCACTCGCACCCCAAGATCGTCGCCGCGGTCCAGGAGCAGATGGCGCTCCTCGCCCATAGCTCGACCGCATTCCTGCATCCCAACATGCCCCGCTTCGCGGAGGCGCTGCTGGCCAAGCTGCCGCCCGAGCTCGACCGCGTCTACTTCGTCAACAGCGGCAGCGAGGCGAACGACCTGGCGGTGCAGATGGCGCGGCTGCACACGGGCCACTCCGACATCGTCGGCATCCGCAACGCCTACCACGGCGGCAGCGCCCCGACCGGCGCCCTGACCGCGATCCACACCTGGAAGTCCTGGGCGCAGCGCGGCGGACCCGTTCACCACGCGATCAACCCCGATCCCTACCGCAACCCGTTCTCCGGCACGCCGGAGCAGATCGCAAGCCAGTGCGCCGAGGATGTCGCGGAACTGATCCGGTACTCCACCCCGGGGCAGGTCGCCGCCTTCATCTCCGAACCCATCCAGGGCGCCGGCGGCGTCACGATGGGAGCGCCGAACTACCTGGCCGAGGTCTACGACATCGTCCGCGCCCACGGCGGCGTCTGCATCGCCGACGAGGTGCAGACCGGCTTCACCCGCACCGGCGACCACTACTGGGGCTTCGAGCGCTCCGGCGTCGTGCCCGAGATCGTGACCATGGCCAAGGGCATCGGCAACGGCCTGCCCCTGGCGGCCGTGGTGACGACGTCGGAGATCGCCGCCACGCTGGCGCAGAATCTCCACATCAACACCTTCGGCGGCAATCCGCTCGTCTCCGCGGCCGGTCTGGCCGTCCTCGAGGTGATCGAGGAGGAGGGACTCCAGCAGAACGCACGGGTCCTCGGCAGCCGGCTGATCGCGGGTCTGCGAGCGCTGGCCGAGCGCCACGAAGCGGTGGGCGACATCCGCGGCCAAGGCCTGATGATCGGCGTCGAACTCGTCACCGACCGGCGTTCGAAGACACCCGCTACGGCCTTCACGGCCAGGGTGCTAGACAAGTTGAAGAACCTCGGCGCCCTGGTCGGCAAGGGCGGGCTCTCCGGCAACGTGCTGCGGATCAAGCCGCCGCTCTGCCTGACGGACGCCGATGTCGACTTCGCGCTCGCGGCGATGGACGAGGCGATGACGCGGGCGGCTTGACTCTCTGTTCCGACCACTGCCATTGCTTTTCGGGCCAGATCTCGTCGCCGTTCGGGTGTTCGCCCGGTCGAGGCCGATACTCAGCGGGTGGAGAAGGAGTTCGTGGCGATGCCGAGAGAGGTCGCCGGGGTAACGGAGCCCCCATTCGGAAGCGACATCGCGTGCTAGCTTCGCTCTGCCATGAGCCACCTGCAGAGCTTCCGCGTGATCCGCTATCGGGGTCTTGACGGTCTGGACATCCCGCGCGTAGCGCCGCGGGTGAATCTCATCACGGGTAAGAACGCCGCGGGAAAGACCTCCCTCCTGGAGGCGATCTGGCTCTTCCACGGCAGGTTCAATCCGCCTCTCGTCTGGAATCTGAACGTCCGGCGAAGCCCCATCGTCACCGTCGATCCGGTGGTGGGGCTAGCGGCAGATCGAATCGAGCTCGAGGGCACGGAAGGGAACAGACGGTGCAGCTTCCGGCTCCAGTTTGAACCGTCCTCGAACGCGACAGTCCGACAAGAGCTTGCACAGCAGGATCAGCCCCACCCGGCGAACGGCTCGGAAGCCGCCTCGATCCCGGTGCAGGGACAGATTCACGTCTGGATCGACGGCCAGAAACTTGACCTGAGACAGGGCAGTGGCGTGCATATGACGGCGAAGGGCCCCGTGCTTCATCCGGTCGTTCCGACGCCGGTCGGAAGGGGGCAGGCCGTAATCGAGGGAGGCATACAGAATCCTCTCGCGCTGCACACTGACCAAGTCGACCGCTACTCGGACATGGTCCGTTCGGGCCGAAAGCCGCAACTCCTGGATGTTCTCTCGGTGCTGGATCTTGGGCTCACGGACATGGAGATTCTTACCGACGAGGCGGGCATTCATGTCTGGGCCACTATCGCCGACGGGAGTTCCAGGCCCCTGTACGATCTCGGCGGCGGAATGGTCAGACTCTTCCGACTTGCTGTGAACCTCGCCGGCGCCCGTGGCGGCGTACTCCTCGTGGACGAGATCGAGAACGGCTTCCACCACTCGGTCCTCGGCGAGTTCTGGAAGCGGCTGAACCGGATGGCCAGTGCTGCCGGCGTACAGGTCTTCGCGGCAACCCACAGCCACGAGTGCATTGACGCGGCAATCACCGCGTTTGGCGAGGAGTCCGAGGAGTTGGCGGTGCATGGTCTCTACCGTGCCAACGGCGACGGGCCTCCGGAGGCCACGTTCTTTTCCGGCGCCACGCTGGCCGCAGCGCGCGACTTGAACTTCGAGTTGCGGTAGCTCGTGTACGAATCCCAGGGCCGTATCAGAGTCCGGCAGAACCGCGTCCTGCTCGTTGAAGGTTCGGAGGACGCCAGGTTCTTGAGCGCACTCGTGCGTCCGCCGGCAAACGTCCAAATCCTCGAAATGGGCGGCCGGGACAGGCTGAGGTATGTCCTTGACCTGGTCCTCGAGGATGCCAGGAAGATCGGCGGGCTGCAGGCCCTTGGCATCGTGCGTGACGCAGACGACCGGCCGCCGAACGCCTTCCAGAGTGTCCGCGACGCGCTCCAATCGAGAGGGCTCACTCCGCCGGATCGGCACGGCGAGTACGCGGAAAGCGACAGGCCGGCGGTGGGCGTCTTCATCACGCCCGACGGAAGCTCACCGGGCTCGCTGGAGTCCCTCTGCGTCAAGTCGGTGAACGAGGCATCGGAAGCTCGCTGCGCCGAGGAATACCTTCAGTGTGTCGCGAAGGTCCGGAACGCGAAATGGAACGCCGCGAAACGCGACAAGGCGTTCGCCTACGCCTACATGGCCACGAGCGCAGACCCCGAGAACCACCTCAATGTCGGTGCGGCGCAAGGGACCTGGAACCGTGATTCGCCGGCGTTCGGTCGGCTCAGGGCCTTCGTGGAGCAGTTGGGGACGGTTGGCGGATCGGCCGACGCTGCGCCTACTTAGCGCCTTCCTCCGATGGCGGCTGAGGTCGTACGGTTTCAGCGATCGTCTTCTCCCTCCAGGTGTCCTTGATGGTTCTCCAAAGCAGGGATCGCCAAGCGTCGTCATATCCCAGTTTTGACAGCTGCACCTTGATGACACCGCGGAGCAAGAACTCGGCGGTGAAGAAGAACGGGCCGTCGTAGGCGGAGCCCTCTCTGCCAACGTACGTGACACAGCGGCCATCCCGTTGAATAGTGGAGGGCACACGTTGGCAAGGAGGATCAATGTCAAGACGAGAGCAGAGGTTTGGCGGCGGCTCGGAGCTCCCGGCCGCGGGGGTTGAGGAGCGTAGCGACGAGGCCCCCGCGGCCGGCGCGGCGCCCGCCGGGGCGGTTCCCGACCCGGAAGTGCTGGCGAGACCGACCAGGCGGCAGTTCACGGCGGAGTACCGGCTGCGGATTCTGGCGGAAGCGGACCGATGCACGTCCCGCGGCGAGGTGGGTCGGCTGCTGCGGCGAGAGGGTCTGTACAGCTCCCATCTGGCCAACTGGCGCAAGGCGCGGCGAGAGGGCGCGCTTTCCGGTCTGAGGCCGAAGAAGCGGGGCCGCAAGCCGAACGAGGCCAACCCTCTGATGCCGAAGGTGAAGCGGCTGGAAGCGAAGGTCAAGCGGCTCGAGAGGGAAGTCGCCGCCGCGCACACGATCCTGGACGTCCAGGGAAAAGTTGCAGGGCTGCTGGGATTCAGCCTCGAAGACGGGAAGGACTGCTGATGGCGGCAAGGTCCCTGGCCCGGCAGGTCGGCATCGCGCCGGCGTGCCGGGCGCTGGGCGTGTCGCGATCGACCTTCTATCGTCGTGCGAGGCCTGCTCCCGGGCGACGGCAGCCCCGCCCCACGCCTGCCCGGGCACTGAGCCAGATCGAGCGGAAACGGGTCGAGGCCACGCTTGCGTCGCCGCGTTTCGTCGATCGTTCGCCGGGAGAAGTGGTGGCCACCCTGCTCGACGAGGGCCGCTACCTGTGCTCGGAGCGCACGATGTACCGCTTCCTCGAAGCGAACCACCCCGTGAGGGACCGCCGCAATCAGCGCGTCCATCCGTCGTACGCCAAGCCGGAGCTGGTCGCTGTCGCGCCCAACCAGGTCTGGTCGTGGGACATCACCAGGCTGCTCGGACCGCAGACCTGGACCTACTACTACCTCTACGTCCTGCTTGACCTCTTCAGCCGCTACGCGGTCGGCTGGATGGTCGCCGACCGCGAGAACTCCGCGCTCGCCCAAAGGCTCATCGAGGAGACCTGCCTCAAGCACGGCGTCAAGCCCCATGTCCTGACCCTGCATTCCGATCGAGGCGCCCCCATGACCAGCCAGGGTACCGCCCAACTGCTCGCCCGCCTCGGCGTGAACCGGTCCCTCGGCCGCCCGCGGGTCAGCGACGACAACCCCTACTCCGAAGCACAGTTCAAGACCCTCAAGTACCACCCCGACTTCCCCAGCCGCTTCCCCAACCAGGACGCCGCGACCGACTACTGCAGGTCCTTCTTCCCCTGGTACAACACGGAACACCGCCATGCCGGCATCGCCATGCTGACCCCCGAGACCGTCCACTACGGCCGGGCGCAAGCCGTGATCGAGCAGCGCCAACGCACGCTGAGCGCCGCCTGGGAAAGCTCCCCCGAACGATTCGTCGGCGGCCAACCGATGCACACGCCACTGCCCCAGGCCGTCTGGATCAACAAGCCCGACAACGAGACTGCAGAGACGACTCAGTAAATCCAGAACACCGCTGTGTCAATGTCGTTGACAGGTTCCGGAGTTCGGGCCGGCGTACGTGAGTTCTGGCGTCGCGCCCTCATGAACGATGCTGTTCCGCGCTCTACCGAACTCGATGAACCAGTGCTCCAGATCCGTGATGAGTGTGGAACGAGTGCCATCAGATTTGTCTTCCCAGGATCGCTCGTGAATGGGCTGTTCCTCCGGAGACCACACCAGGATCTCGGAAGCCTCTCCCGTTGTGTCTGGCAATGCCTCGAACATCTTTCGGAGCCGGCGGGCGCCCTCCCAGTTCCTGCTCGTGCCTGTCAACGATTCAAAGGCGATCTTCAGGTATACGAGCCGCTCCGAGTATTCGACGGTTGCCGTGTTCTGCCAGGCTTTCGCGAACCAGTCGACAGCGACTCGAAGTGCATCTCGATCACGGTTCGCGCCGGGAGACCGCAGTGAACTCAGGACCGTCTCGTAGATGCCAGTCAAGACTAGAGGGTCCGGTCCATGAGCCGAGAAGGGCATGTGGACGTCGAGTGGTGGGCTCAGGGTCAGTCCGCTATCGCCGGCCCCAAAAGCGACTGTGTGCGTTGAGACCAGGTAACCGGTGCTCTTGATGACGCGCCCTTGCTCCAGATCGATAGGCCATACGTGCAACTCCATGTTTTCGGCCGTCATGATCGCCCAGCCCTGCTGGCGGTTCCCGGGGTGGCAGCGTGGGTTGCCGTCGACGAACGCGAAGACCAGCGCGAACTGAAGCGCCTTCACTGTCTCTGGCGACGGCTCTTCACCGTTCAGTTGCCGCCCTTCCCTGCACAGAAGTGCCGGGTTCTCGATCGGCTCGCCATTCGGCCCGACGAACCTGCCCAAGAAGGCGATAGCCCGGTCTTTGAACCGAGGATCAGCCCAGCGGTCCTGGAAGGACTCCAGTGGTCCGAGCTCCCAGCCGGCGAACGTGACTGGCTCCCCCATGCAAAGGTAGGGGCAGAACAGCAGATGAGGATGTGACACCGGTTCGTCGTCAACGGTCTTGTTCTGGAGCCGCCGACGGCCTCATTCTCCCTGAGGCTACCAGTACACGGCGCGGCTCCCGCGCTTAAGCGCAAACGACCCCGCTGGCAAGCCAGCGGGGTCGCAGTGCGTTAGCGCTTCGGGCTCTGGGCCTACAGGCCGACGACCGAAACGAAGCTGACGCAGCGGCCCGGAGCGCCGCCGAGGTTGTGGGTCAGGCCGAGCTTGGGATCGGCGATCTGACGCTCACCCGCCTCGCCGCGGAGTTGCAGCCACATCTCGTACATCATCCGCAGGCCGGAGGCGCCGATCGGATGGCCGAAGCTCTTGAGGCCCCCGTCCGGGTTGACCGGCTGGTCGCCGTCGAGATCGAAGCGGCCGTCCATCGTGTCCTTCCACGCCTGGCCGCGCGGCGAGAACCCGAGGTCCTCCATGAGCACCAGCTCGGTCGGCGTGAAGCAGTCGTGGACCTCCGCCATGCTGATCTGCTCGCGCGCATCCTCGATGCCGGCCTGCTCGTAGGCGTCTCGGGCGCTCTCGACGACCTCGGGGAAGGTGGTGAAGTCGTAGTCCTGCCGCTTGGCGCCCTCGGCCGGGCCGGCCACGAACGACAGCGCCTTGATGAAGATCGGGTTGTCGTTGTACTTGTGGGCATCCTCGGCGCGGCAGATCACCGCCGCCGCGGCGCCGTCGGAGACACCCGAGCAGTCCATGATGCCCAGCATGCCGGCGATCTTCGGCGAGGAGTTGATCTTCTCGACCGGCACTTCCCGCTGGTACTGCGCCTTCTCGTTGCGGGCGCCGTTGTAGTGGTTCTTGTAGGCGATGCGGGTGAGCACGTCGCGCATCGTCTCCAGGTCGACGCCGTACTTCTCGGCGTACGCGGGCGCCAGGAGTGAGAAGTTCGCCGGCGCGGTCATGCCGGACTCGGTGCCGTCGCCCGGAGGGGCGCTGCCGGTGAGACCGGAGAACCCGGAGTCCTTCAGCTTCTCGACGCCGACCGCCATGACCAGGTCGTAGGCGCCCGAAGCAACGGCGTAGGCGGCGTTGCGCATCGCCTCGCTGCCGGTGGCGCACATGTTCTCAAGCCGGGTCACCGGCTTGTACTGGATCTTGAGCGGCTCGGAGAGCGTCAGGCCGGAGATGCCGCTGCCGGTGGTGCCGAGCCAGTAGGCGTCGACGTTGTCGGGCTCGACCCCGGCGGAGCCGTAGGCATCCTGCACGGCATCGACCAGCAGGTCGCTGGCGCTGCGGTCCCAGTGTTCGCCGAACTTGGTGCAGCCCATGCCGACGATGGCTACGCGATCACAGATTCCCTTGCTGGCCATTGATGCTCCTTGGTCGTTCTTCGGACGGATCCCCGTCCCCTATCGAGTGTTCGTCCCTATCGAGTGTTCAGCGCTTCGGGCGCGCCTTCCAGAAGTAGTTGTGTACGCCCCCGGCAGTGTACAGGCGGCGGAATGTCATTTCCAACTCGTCACCGATCGCCACCTTGTCCGGGTCGACGTCGGTGAGCTGGCAGAGCATCCTGCCGCCCTTGTCGAAGTCCACCACCGCGCCAACCACGGGCGGCTGCAGCGAATAGGCGAGCCGGTCGAGGGTAAAGGTGCTGATTCGGCATTCGCCGTCGGCGTAGGACTCGATCGTGGAATCGTCGGACGCCTGACAGACGACGCAGACGCGCTGAGGCGGCAGGTTGGTGCTGCCGCAACGGTTGCAGCGCGAGCCCAGGAAGCCGAACTTCCAGCGCTCGGCGCGCTGCATCGGCGGCGCCGCCGGCCGATCGGGATCGGGCCGCCGCGGCGGTTCGAAGGGCAGCACGTCGCGCCACTTGAGGTAGGTCGTGTAGGCGAGGTCGTCGCGCTTGGACTCGACCCAGGACGCCACGGTGTGCTTCGGCCGGCCGTCGTCGATCGCGTCGGTGACCTCGAACACGGCCACGTCGACGCCGTCGGCAACGCAGGCCACCGCGATCTTGTCGCCGGCAGACGCACCGTCGAGCGCGCTCGCGAGAACCAGACCGGCATGGGCGGCGCCGGCGCGGCCTACGGTGCCCGCCATGCCGTCGGCGAGCTGCGCCGGAGCGAGTCCGGAGGGGCGCATGAAGCCGCGGAAGACGCGGGCGTTCGTGCCGTCGAGCACGACCTGGGAGAGATCGGAGGCCGCCACCCCGGCGTCGGCCAGGGCGCTGGCGAACGTGTCGACCAGGAGCGGCGTGAAGATGCTGGCGCCGAAGCGCTCCTCCCACTGCTTGGCGAAGGGCATGCCGGGGCTCTGCCACACATCGAGCACCTCTTCGGTGCAGGAGGCGCGTCCGATCAGGCGGGCGATCGGCTCGCCGCCGCCGAGGACGAAGGCTGCCGCCGCATCGCCACCGCCGGACTCGCGGGGACCGCTCGGAGCGCCGACGATCACGTCGCTGGCAGCCACCAGCAGGGTACGGCCGGCCGCCGCCATGTCCAGGCCGGCCAGAAGGGCCGAAAGCCCGGCGCGGCTCGAACCGCCGAAATCGAGCGCCGCGACCGACTTGGGCAGGTTCGTTGCGGCCTGCAGCGTCGCAGCGTTCAGCTTCTCGCTGTACGGGGGGCTGGTCGAGGCAAACACCACGGTGTCCACCGCGGCGCCGTCGGGCAACTCGCGCAGCGCCTCGCGCGAGGCCTCGACCGCCATCGAGGCCGAGTCTTCGTCGTAGCTCGCGGCAGCGCGCTCTCCGCGGCCTCCGCCCATGGCCGAACGCTGGATGCGAGAGAACGGTACGTAGCTGCCGTAACGAACGATTCCGGACATGGAAGCGGGTCTCCTGGTCTACGGGCTGTGTTTCTGTCGGTCGAGTCTGCCGACCGGTCGGTAGGTGAGAGGGGCGCAGTGTAGCAGCGATCGAATCGGGACAGCGGTCCGTACCGGGAGGCTGCGCCTCAGAACGAGACGAAGTGAGTTGTGCGGCGCAGCGTCATCGGGAGGTGGAGGACAGCGGCCAAACACGGCGTCTGCGACTGGTTTGGCGGCGCTAGTTGTTCCGGTTTGCCCGCTCGATCTCCCGCATCGTGTCCTGCATCTGCCTCATCAGTTCGTCCCGGACTTCCTTCTGGTACTTCTCGAAGTCGACCGCCTTCCCGTCCACGATCTGGTAGATGCGGGTGAACTTCTGCACGTCGCCGGTCTCCCGGAACTGGATGTTTCCGGTCACGCCCTGGAGTTCGCGCACCGCTCTCATGCCCTTGAGGAAGTCGCTCGGGACGGCGATCACCTCGACCTCGGACAGGGCCACGATGTAAACCCACAGCGCGTCGTAGCCGAGGCCCGCGTAGTAGCTCGGAACGCGGCCGTGCTTCTCCTGGTAGGCGGCGACGAAGGACGCTACCGGCTCCTCGGGGCTCTCGGGCTCATAGAGCGGCGCGGTCATGAAGCTGTTGTTCGCGGCCGGGCCAGCCTCCGTCAGCACGGATTCGATGGCGAGGGAGGAACTCGCAGCCAGATAGTCGTGCGGGCCGTTGAAGCCTCCCAGCCGCAGCGCCTGCATCGCCTCGGCCAGCGCCAACCCGGAGGCGGCAACGTAGATCGCTTTCGCCTCATAGCTCAGCGCCTCGTTGACCATGGCGTTCTGATCGCTGGAACCGGTAAAGAGGACGCGGCCTACGAGCTGGGTTCCCCAAACCGCCTCGATGGCGTCTGCGAGAGAGGTGCCGAAGGCCGTGTCCTGGACGACCACGACGAGCCGGTCGACCTGCAGCGTGTCGCGCAGGAACGTCGCCATGGTCGAGGCTTCGATCTCCGCGCTGGGATAGAGGCGGTAGAAGAACTCGGAGACGCCGCTCAACTTCGGGCTCGATGCGGACGGCGACAGCAGCACCCGGTCCGCCTCGTTGACGACCGGAATCATGGCCAAGGCCTCGTCGCTCGTGACCCCGCCGATCGCTGCCAACGACGTGGAGAACGCCGTTTCCAGCAGCGCGGCGGCCTGCGCCGGGTCGCCTTCGGAGTCGACGATCTCAAGAACCAGGTCGTAACCGAGATCTTCATCGCCCGCCATCAGCCGGTCGTGCCGCAACTGGACGCCGTTCGCGATCTCCTCACCGTAGACGGCCGCTTCGCCGGTGAGCGGCACAATGGCCGTGACGGTGACGGTTGGAACTTCGGGGCCGCAGCCGACCGCCGACAGCAGGCACAAGGCTCCGAGCAGTGCAAGGGTTCGTTTACGCATGCTCATCACTCCAGTTTCTCCATCAGCCGGCGATGTCACCCAATCGATGCGGCCCCCTCTTCGGGGCTGCCTCACGCGATTCAGCGGAACAAGGACTCGAATCGCACAGTCGGACCGTTTTTTTCTAGCGCAGCCATTGGAATCGTGTCAAGGTCAAGCATACCCTGTGGGCATCCTCAGCGTGCGTCGAAGAGGGGTTGCGGAAAAACCCATCCGGCGCCGTCGCGGTCGAGCCGGAAGCCGTCCGCGTTCTTCGTCGGCGTCGGCCGGTCCTTCCAGGTGCCAACGATCCAGGCCCGCAGCGCCGCCATCACGCCGCCGTGCGAGACGACGATCACCTGTTCGCCGGGGTGGCGATCGGCCAACCCGGATACGACCGGCGCGACCCGCGCCGCGACATCGACGAGCGACTCACCGCCGGGCGCCCTTCGATGCCACAGCTCCTCCATCTCGAGAGCGGCCACCACCTCCCGGTAGTCCGCCCAGGGCATGCCGCGGAGTTCGCCGAAGCAGCGCTCCTGAATGCCGTCGATCTCCACCACGGGCAGACCGACTTCGGCGGCGATGCCGTCCGCGGTCTGGCGGGCGCGGCGGAAGCGGCTGCAGTACAGGTGCGCCGGACGGTACTCCGCCGCCAGCCGGCGGCCGGTGTCGCGGGCCTGCCGATGCCCCAGTTCCGTCAGCGGCTCGTGGTCGTGCCAAGTGTAGCGGAGCGCCAGGTTGGCGATGCTCTCGCCGTGCCGGACCATCAGCAGCGTGGACATCGGTCGAATCAGCGCCGCCGAGGCGGCTCAGTCACCCACGGCGCGCGTGACCGGCTGGCTGCCGACCGGACCGCTCACCCAACCGCCGATGACCGCGGAGAACAGACCCGCGTTGCCACCGGCGTGAACCAGTTGCAGCCCGCCCGGCCGGAACTTCGGCACCTGGGCGCCGGCCATCTTCTCCGGTATCCCCTCGTCGCAGTCGCCGGCGCCGCGCACCAGATCGGCGCCGGATCGCACCAGGAGACCGTCGAGTTCGCGGCGCAGTCTGGCCTTGTCCCAGCCTGCCCGCCGGAACACGTTTCCGTGCTCGTATCCGACCACCAGCATCGCGTCGAAGCCGACGACCAGCTTGTGATGGGCGACGCTCAGAAGCGCCGCCGCCAGCGAGCGGCTCAACGATTCCGGCCTGCGGGACAACTGATCGGCCACGCCGCGCGGTCCCTCGCCGGCAAACAGGGTCACGGCGGAGGCGCCCTTGGGAACGCCCCGCTCCACCGCCAGCGACTCCCAGGGCGAGTCGTCTTCCCGCTCGGCGAAGCAGAAGCTGAGCTTGCCGGGGTTGCCGAACGTGGCCCGATCCACTTCGCCCGGCCGGGCGCCGCCGACGTTGCGCAGCACGAGCTGAAGCGCTCGGCCGATGGTCGAATTGGCCCGGTTGCCCTGCCCCAGGACGTTCAGCCTCGAGTTCATGCCGATGGCGGTGGTCACGGGCCCGTTCACCACGACGATCGGGCCGGCGAAGTAGGTCGTTGCCGCCAGACCGTGCCAGTTGAAGTCCTCCGTCAACGCCGCCTCGACCGCCGCCAGAACGACCGGTATGTACTCGGGACGGCAGCCGGCCATTACCGCGTTGACGGCGACCTTCTCGACCGTGCACTCACCGTAGTCCGGCGCCACCAGCCCGAGGACATCCGCACGGTCGCGCCTGGTGCCGGCGAGCATCCGCTCGACCCGCTCCGGCGTCGGCGGCGCCACCGGCAGGCCGTCCGTCCAGCCGCGTGCGAAGCAGGCCTCGACCTCGTCTTCCTGGTCGCCGAGTTCGACCCGCCGCGAGCCGCCGCCCGCGAAGAGCGCCGCGAGCCGCTCCGCGTGCTGGGGTTCCACGTTCAGTGCCCCGCAACCCGGACGGCTTGGCGGCAGTTCCGTTCCCAGCCCGTCCAGGCCGCTCACGTCCTGCCACTGTTCCCGGTTCCAGCCGATCGCCGTGCTGACCGTAGCTCCGCCATCCCGCGACAGGAGCGTCGGCACGATCTCGATACCCAGCCGGTGCGACAGCAAGAGGTCCGCGTCGTGGACGGGATCTCCCGCGGCCGGGAAGGCCGGATCGTCCTGGGTCACCACGAGCACCGGCCGGTGGCGTCGGACTTCGTCCAGCACGGGTTCGACCAACTGGCAGGTCGGACAGTCCTTCTTGACCACCGCCACCAGGCCTTGATCGAGGCCCGGAGGCGCCGGAGCGGAGACGGAGGATGATCGAGTCATGGCGCGGGACGATAGCAGCGTGGGTCGTGTATCGTTCGGGTCTCACCGAGGAGGCAACCCATGGTCCAGACTCTGATCGACCCGACGAACGAGGCGGCCCCCGCAGCGCGCACCGCGGCGCCGCGACTCGACTCCATCGACGGCAAGACGATCGCCCTGCTCGACATCTCCAAGGCGCGCGGCGACATCTTCCTCGACCGCGTCGAGGAACGGATCGAGAGCCGCGGCGCGTCCGTGCTCCGCTTCGCCAAGCCCACTTTCTCCAAGGTGGCGCCGGCCGACCTGCGCGCCGAGATCGCCCAGCGTTGCGACGCGGTGATCGAAGCGCTGGCCGACTGAGGGTCCTGCACGTCGTGCAGTGTGCACGACACGACCCAGTTGGAAGAGATGGGGCTGCCGTCCGTGTTCGTCGCCTCGTGCGAGTTCCAGGACGCGGCCAAGTCACAGTCCAAGTCACTCGGCTCCTCGCCGGAAGTCGTCTACGTGCGGCACCCGATCCAGGACCGCACGGACGACGAGATGGGCGAGATCGCCGACCAGGCCGTCGACGCGCTCGTCTTCGCGCTGACCAACTGATCCAGCGCGAAGCGCCGGTCCGGCTGAGGGCTAGCTGAGCAGGCCCATGCGCTCCAGCACCTCCAACGCCAAGAAGCAGCTCGAGTCGCCGCGGCGTTTCGTCAGCGCCGCCGGGCGGGTGGTGTACGCCCTGAACCTGGAGGTGTTCCCGAACTTCTTCGGCAACGTCTACGTGATCGACGACGGCGCCCGCCGCACCCTGGTCGACTGCGGATCGGGCATGGACTTCTCCAACGACAACCTGGTGCGCGGCCTGACCTCGGTCGAGGAGCGCTTCGGCGCTCGCATCGGCCTTGCCGACATCGACGTCATCCTGATCACCCACGGCCACATGGACCACTTCGGCGGCCTTCAGTTCGTCCGCCGCCACACCGACGCGCCGGTCGGCATCCACGTGCTCGACCGCCGCGTGCTGACCCACTACGAGGAACGGGTCGTGGTCGCCTCGCACCAGCTTCGGGTGTTTCTGAAGCGGGCCGGCCTCTCCGCCGGCAAGTGCGACCAGTTGATGATGATGTACACGGCGCCCAAGGCTCGCTACCGCTCGGTGCCGGTCGAGTTCCTGCTCGAAGAGGGCCAAGGCGTGCCGGACCCGGACGGCGGGGATCTCGGCATCGAGGTCATCCACGTGCCCGGCCACTGCCCCGGCCAGGTGTGCCTGCGGGTCGACGACATCCTGCTGACCGCCGATCATGTCCTGGCGCGCATCACGCCCCACCAGTCGCCCGAGTCGCTGACGCTGAACATGGGCCTCGGCCACTACCTGGAGGCTCTGGGCAAGGTCGAGACGCTCGACGGCATCCAGATCGGACTGGGCGGCCACGAAGAGCCGATCGAGGACGTGACCGCGCGAGTCGGAGAGATCCGCCACTCCCACCACGAACGGCTCGAACAGATCGTCGACGCCTGCCGGGCGCCTCAGACCACCGCCGACATCAGCCGCACCCTGTTCGGCGCCGTCCGCGGCTACACCGTGCTTCTCGCCCTGGAAGAGGCCGGAGCGCACGTGGAGTACCTCTACCAGCGCGGCGAACTCGTGGCCGAGAACGTGGGCGAACTGGAGTCCGAGGAAGATCCGGCGGTTCGCTACGTGCGGGCGTAGCCGCCCAAGCAACCCCGCGCCTGTGGTAGATCTCCCTCTGTTCGCGCTCATGTTCTCCGTCGCGCCCACTTCCCATCGCGGTCCGCTCTCAGGCAGCCGGCCCCGCCGCCTCGGAACATGAAAGTCACCGGCAAGCACCCGCTCGCCGTTTCGCGCGGCGTCGTCTGGGAGGCGATCCTCGACCCGGAGGTCCTGTCTCGCACCCTGCCCGGCTGCGAGGACATGGCGCCGGTCGGAGACAACCAGTTTCGCGGCAAGCTGAAGATGAAGGTCGGCCCCGTCCAGGGCCTGTTCGAGGGCGGCGTCGAGCTTCTCGACCTCGACCCACCGAACGGCTACAACCTGAAGATGGACGGCAAGGGGGCGCCGGGCTTCGTCACCGGTACCGGCTCCATTCGCCTCGAGGACGCGGACGACGGCGGCACTCTGCTCCACTACGACATCGACGCCCGCGTCGGCGGCCGCATCGCCGCGGTCGGCCAGCGGCTGCTCGACAGTTCGGCCAAGGTGCTGACCCGTCAGGGGCTCCAGGGTCTGGAAGAGCAACTGGCGGCGCGGGCAGCGCGGGCGGCAGCGCCGGCCGCTACGGCCCCGTCCCAGGCCGCCTTCGCCGGCCGGTTCGCTGCCGGTCTGGCCAAGGAACTCTGGCCCTACCTTGCCGGCGGCGCCCTCGTCGTTCTTGCCGCCATCGCCATTTCGCTTCGCGCTTGCTCGTGATCTATCCCCGCCATAGCAGCACAGGAAAGGAGACACTCCAGAAATGACCGTGTCCATACAGCTTGAAGTCAACGGGAAGCCGGTACAGGCCGAGGTCGAGCCGCGGCGCCTGCTGGTCCACTTCCTGCGGGAAGATCTCCGCCTCACGGGCGCCAACATCGGCTGCGAGACGAGTCTCTGCGGCGCCTGCACGGTGCTGGTCGACGGCCAGGCCGTCAAGTCCTGCACCATGCTCGCGGCACAGGCCGACGGCGCGGCGGTTCAGACAATCGAGGGGCTGGCCGAGAACGGCGAGCTCCATCCCCTGCAGGACGCCTTCTGGGAGAAGCACGGCCTGCAGTGCGGCTACTGCACGCCGGGCATGATCCTGTCCGCGAACTACCTGCTGGCACAGAACCCCCACCCCAGCGATCAGGAGATCCGCGAGGGGCTGAAGGGCAACATCTGCCGCTGCACCGGCTACCACAACATCGTGGAAGCCGTGAAGTACGCCGCCGAGAGGATGAGCTGACATGGCCCGCGTACTCGGCGCCTCGATCAAACGCCGGGAGGACCCGGCACTCATCACCGGCCGCGGCAAGTACACCGACGACCTGAAGGTCGAAGGCATGGCGCATGCCGCGATCGTGCGCAGCCCCTACGCCCACGCCCGCATCCGCGGCATCGACACCTCCGCCGCGGAGGCCTATCCCGGCGTTCTGGCGGTGCTCACGGCGCGTGACGTCGCCGCCGCCGGCATTCCCGGCGTGGTGCCTGTGGGCTGGCTGCTGCCCGACCTCAAGACCCCAGCCCACCCCATGATCGCGGTCGACACGGTCCGCCATGTCGGCGACGCGGTGGCCGTGGTCGTGGCCGAGGACCGCTACGTCGCCCGCGACGCCGCCGACCGGGTCGCGGTCGACTATGAGCCGCTCGATGCGGTGGCCGATGTCGTCGCCGCGCTCGAGGACGGAGCGCCCACGGTCCACGAGGACGCGCCCGGCAACGTCGCCTTCGACTGGGAGATCGGCGACAAGGATGCGGTCGACGCCGCCTTCGCGCAGGCCGCCCAGACGGTGGAGCTCGATCTCCGCAACAACCGCCTCATCCCGCACGCCATCGAGGCGCGCGCGGTCCTCGCCTCCTACGACTCGTCGACCGGCCACATGACGATCCACATGACGACCCAGAATCCGCACGTCCACCGGCTGCTGATGACGCTGGCGTCGCTCGGCATGCCCGAGCACAAGGTGCGGATCGTCGCGCCCGAGGTCGGCGGCGGTTTCGGCAGCAAGATCCACCACTACGCCGACGAGGCGATCGTGGGCCTGTGCTCGATGAAGCTCGACCGCCCGGTGAAGTGGGCCGCGACCCGCACCGAGACGAACCTCACCGACGCGCACGGCCGTGACCATTCGACCCACTGCGCGCTGGCGCTTGACGGCGACGGCCGGATCACGGGCCTGCGGGTCGACACCAAGGCCGCCATGGGCGCCTACCTCTCGACCTTCGCGCCCTCCGTGCCGACCTATCTCTACGGCACCCTGCTGTCCGGCCAGTACGACATCCCCGCAATCCACTGCCACGTGACCGGCGTCTTCACGCACACCGCGCCCGTCGACGCCTACCGCGGCGCCGGACGGCCCGAGGCCACCTTCGTCGTCGAGCGGCTGATGCACCTGGCCGGCGACGCGACCGGACTCGGACCGATCGAGGTTCGCAAGCGAAACTTCGTGCCGCCGGACGCCTTCCCGTACCAGACCCAGGTCGCGCTCGCGTACGACTCGGGCAACTACGCGCCGGCGATGGACCGGGCGCTCGAGATGATCGGCTACGACGACCTGCTTGGCGAGCAGGCGTCGCGCCGCGCCAACGGCGGCGGCCGCCGGCAGCTCGGGATCGGTTTCTCGTCCTACATCGAGGCCTGCGGGCTGGCCCCGTCGGCGGTCGTCGGCTCGCTGGGCGCACAGGCCGGGCTGTGGGAGAGCGCCGACGTGCGCGTCCACCCCACCGGTTCCGTCACCGTCTACACCGGCTCCTCGTCCCACGGACAGGGTCACGAGACGACCTTCTCCCAGATCGTCGCCGACCGGCTCGGCGTCGCGCCGGAGGCGGTCGAGGTGATCCACGGCGACACCGACCTGGTCCAGTTCGGCATGGGCACCTACGGCAGCCGCAGCGCCGCCGTCGGCGGCTCGGCCATCGCGGGGAGCGTCGACAAGATCATCGAGAAGGGCAAGAAGATCGCCGCCCACCTGCTCGAGGCCGCCGCCGAGGACCTCGAGTACGAGGACGGCAGCTTCCGCGTCGCCGGCTCGCCGGACCGCGCGCTCGGGCTCGGCGACGTGGCCCTCCAGGCGTACCTGGCGCACAACTACCCCGACGACCTGGAGCCGGGCCTCTCCGCCACCACGTTCTACGACCCCGCCAACTTCACCTATCCGTTCGGCACCCACATCTGCGTGGTGGAGGTCGACACGGAGACCGGCGCCATCGAACTGCTGCGCTACGTCGCGGTCGACGATGTCGGCAACGTGATCAACCCGATGATCGTCGACGGGCAGCTCCACGGGGGCCTGGCCCAGGGCATCGGCCAGGCGCTGTGGGAGAACGCCGTCTACGACGACAGCGGACAACTCCTCACGGGCTCGTTGATGGACTACGCGCTGCCCAAGATCCACAACCTGATCCCATTCGAACTCGACCGCACGACGACGCCCTGCCCGCACAATCCGCTGGGGGTCAAGGGCGTCGGCGAAGCCGGCGCCATCGCTTCGCCCCCGGCCGTGGTCAATGCCGTCGTCGACGCGCTGGCGCCGTTCGGCGTCACTCACATCGACATGCCGCTCACGCCCGAGAAGGTGTGGCGGGCCGTGAACGCCGAATAGTTCCCAGCCCAACCGACCAAGACAACCTCTTCCGTCTAGAATCCCGCAGCCGAACCAGAGAGCTGCCGAATCAGGAGCACCGATATGTACCCAGCCCAATTCGATTACCGTCGCGCCGGATCGGTCGATGAAGCGCTCGGCCTGCTGCAGGAGCACGAAGACGCCAAGCTGATGGCCGGCGGCCACAGCCTGATCCCGATGATGAAGCTGCGCCTCGCGCAGCCGCCCGTGGTCATCGACATCGGCCGCCTCGACGAACTGAAGGGGATCTCCGCCGCGAACGGCTCGGTCCGGATCGGCGCCCTGACCACCCACGCCGAGATCGCGGCCTCCGACCTGCTCGCCGCCCGTTGCCCGGTCCTCGCCGAAGCGGCTGGCCACATCGGCGACGCCCAGGTCCGCAACCGCGGCACCATCGGCGGCAACATCGCCCACGCCGACCCGGGCTCCGACCTGCCGCCCGTGCTCGTCCTGCTCGGCGCTTCCGTCCACCTGCAGTCCCCGTCCGGCACCCGTTCCGTCGCCGCCGGCGACTTCTTCCAGGACCTCCTGACGACCGACGTCGGTGAGGACGAGATCCTCACCCACATCGACGTGCCGGCCACAAGCGCCGGCGCCGGCGCCGCCTACGTCAAGTTCGAGCACCCGGCCTCCGGCTACGCCGTCGTCGGCGCCGCGGCCTCCGTCACCGTCGAAGGCGGCCGCTGCACCGCAGCCGGCCTCGTCGTCGGCGGCGTCGGCGCCGTGCCCACCGCAGTCGACGTGTCCTCCCTCGTCGGCAGCGACCTCTCCGACGAC
Organism: Candidatus Multivorans sp.; assembly: GCA_965205295.1. Lineage (GTDB taxonomy): Bacteria > Acidobacteriota > Thermoanaerobaculia > Multivoradales > Multivoraceae > Multivorans. The sequence goes on along the minus strand of OZ242167.1, from coordinate 4,254,772 downwards.
GCCATCGCAGCAGCAGCCTCCGGCCTCGACACCGAAGACCCGATCGGCGACATCTTCGCCTCCGGCGACTACCGCGTCCACGTCGGCAAGGTCTACGGCAAGCGCGCGCTGGCGGCGGCTCGCGACCGGGCCTCGTAGGGCGCGCAAGTCCTGGGGTAACCACCGGTACGAGACGCCGGCGTGCTGCATCGGCAACCCGTGGTGTGTGTGTGTCATCCCGCCTTCCACTAAGCCGACGCGAGGATCGGATCACATGATCCCCTGCCACGACCCCGGCAGGCTTGACAAGCTCTATGTAGGGATCATACGATCCTCCATACGCTGGCCGTAAGGCAACCGATGGCCGTGCCTGGAGACCAGATCGACCGAGAAACCCGGAGGCTGCTGGCCAAGTTGGCCCGTTCCGAAGAGGACTCGAGATGACACATGGACTCGAAAGCGACCTACGGAGTGGCGACCAACGACAGTCCGCGATCCAAGAGGCGGCTTTTTCCCTACCTTCACGCGCCATTCGGCGTGGGACTTCGTGGCCGAGAAGCTGGAGGAAGGTCACCCTGTAGAGATCGTTCCGCTCGATGAACCGCCCGCCCGAGTCGGTTACGTGCTCAAGGTGGAACTGGAGGGAAACCCACAGACACTGTATGTGAAGCTGGAGCTGAGCAGGAATCGACGATTGGTCCACGGCCGCAGCTTCCACTACTAGTTTGCCCGCTGACAACGCGAACGAAACGCTAAACCGGAGGACAGCACGATGATCGACTACAGAAGGCCCAAGGACGAAGTGGCGGCGGACGACCCAAGCCGCACCACGGCGATCTGCCCTAGGTGCGAAGGGCCCGCGACGACGTCGATCGAAGACGACACGGTCGAGTTCGGCGACCGCGAGATCGCCATCACGATGCCCGTCAGGGCGTGCTCCGACTGCGACATCCAGTTCGTCGACCGCGTAGGAGCGCGCGTCGAGACCGAGGCTATCTACCGCTACCACGGCCTATTGACTCCTTGGCAGATCCGAACGATCCGCGAACGTCGGAAGCTGAGCCGCACAGCATTCGCGCAGATCACGGGACTCGGCGAAGCCACCATCAAGCGCTGGGAAACCGGCGCCGTCGCCCAAAACCGCGCCAATGACCACTACCTGCGGCTTCTGGCGACACCGCAGTGCTGGGCTGAGCTTCAGCGAATCACAAGCGGGGAAGGCCAGTCCTCCTCAGCAGCCGAGGCCCCGTTGGCTTCCGTCCTGCCGCTTCGTCGGTTGAAGTCGACTACCGAGTTGAACCAGAGGAAAGAGGACTTCTCGCTCGCGCAGGCCGTCTAGCGACTCTGACTCACGCTTTCAACCAACTCGAATCCAATGTACATAACCACCTTCTACTCGTTCAAGGGCGGCGTCGGCCGCACGATGGCACTGGTCAACGTGGCGGTCGAACTCGCGAACAGGGGTAAGCGGGTCGTCATCGTGGACTTCGATCTGGAGGCCCCAGGGATCGACACCTTCGACCTAGGCCGACCGTCGGCGACCCGTGGCATCGTCGACTTCGTAAGGGAGTACCTCGACAGCAAGCAAGCGCCCCACGTCGAGGACTTCGTCTTCCAGGCCCCGGACATAGGCCAGAACGGCGGCGAACTCTGGGTCATGCCGTCTGGCGCTCAGGACGACGCGTACGCAAGTCGGCTCGCCGCGCTCGACTGGACCGACCTGTACGAAAACCACGACGGCTATCTCCTATTCGAGGACCTGAAAGAGCAGTGGCGCCACGACCTGAACGTCGACTACGTGTTTGTCGACTCCCGGACGGGCTACACGGACGTCGGGGGCATCTGCACGCGCCACTTGCCCGACGCCTGCGTCGTCCTGTTCTTTCCCAATGAGCAGAATCTGCGCGGCCTACGGAAGGTAGTTCGCGACATCCGAGCCGAGAAGACACGCGGGCCGGAGGAAGCAATCGAACTCCATTTCGCATTTTCCAACGTCCCAGATCTCGACGACGAAGATGAAATCCTCGACCGAAAGATCAGTGAGTTCCGCGCCGGCCTGAACTTCGAACGCAAGCCGCTGTTCATTCACCGGTACCAGAGCCTTGCCCTCCTGAACCAAGTGATCTTCACGAAAGAGAGGCCAAAGAGCCGTCTCGCCGGCGAGTATCGGGATCTGATGTCGGAGATCGTCCGCTACAACGCGGAGGACCGCGAGGGGGCTCTGGACTTCATCGAACGAATCGGCGCTGGGAGCCGGCACCCGCCCTTCGGACTGCCTGTCCGACGGGCAAACCGCAATCGTCTCCTCCCAGAAGAACGCGCAGAACAGACAACGCGTCGACTCAAGCAGATCGAGAGTCTTCATGCCGAGGACGGCGAAGTGCTGTTTCTTCTCGGCCGCCTGCGCGCCTATGAAGGCGAGGACACTTCCCTCCAACTCCTAGATCGTGCGATCAGGGCGGGCTACCAGAAGCCCGAGGCCTACTTGGCCAGGGCGGAGCAGAGGCGTTTCTGGCAGGACGATCCGGACGGAGCCAGCTCCGATGCACTTGAAGCGCTCCAATCGCCCGAGGTCTCGAAGCTCGAGATCCGGCGCGCGTTCAGGCTGCTCCTTCCGGAGCATCTGGACCAAGCCCCAACGTCGGTTTCAGGAGCTGGCGAAGACGCTACGTCGGCCTCTCCTCACTCGAGGTCGTGGAAGATTGAGCTCTTGACGCAACCCGCCTCCAATCTGGCTGCCTAGAACGCGGGATAGCCCTGCAAGAATGGAAGCGCTCTGGTTCTTCGGTGTGGTCTCGGTCCTTGTGGTCGTTCCTCTGGCACTTGACGTCTACCGGTGCCGTCAGCCCCTGGATCAGGCCGAGGTCCATCGGTTAGCCCGAAGAAGACGGAGAGTCCGCGCCCTTGCAAAGTTCTCGTACTCGGCTGTTCCTCAACGCGCCGACCCGGCCAAGAAGAAGGCGATGCGAAGCGGAGGCGAGTTCGTCGAATGCGACTTCCCCTTCGCGAGATGCCTTCTCGTGTCGCGGCCCTACTGAAGTACAAGAAGCACGAGTGGATCGTCATCGCTTTCATCAGAACCCTTCACGTGCGCCGCCTTTGGTGGAACAAGGGACCCGATAGGACACAAGTCCGGTCATTGCTGAAGGACGACCTACTGAAAGGCGTCATACGATCCCTTGGGTCGGATGCGATTGCCGTTCTCCACAATCATCCGAATCCGGATCCGTCGCACTATCGCACGAGCGCGCCTAGCGAAGTGGATCTTCGTTCGGCCGATCTCTGGCGCGAGTGGCTGGCGAAGGTGGATGTAGCACATCTCGAGTTCGTCTGCGAACGTGGTGTTCCCTATCTCTACTACGCGAGCTTCACCGATTCAGTGCTGCCGCTTGCACCAATCGTCGACGAAATTGTGGCGATGAACGGCGGCAGTATCTTCCGGAACTACGCGCTGCGAAGGGAACTTCGGAGGACGACCAAGGCGGAGCGGTTGGCCGGCGACGATCTGCGAACTGGTAGTCGGCAGGAGAAGCCCACCCAAGACGACCCCTCACCCACGGCGTGCGAGGGCCTGCCACCCCGGGACAGATCTGAGCAGGAGAAACCCATCCAGGAGGATGCCTCGCCGGCAGCAGGCACTGACGTCAAAGACAGCGGTGGCGGCGTCTTTCCGGTCGAAGGGGACCAGGATGGTCGGCACTTGGAGCGGGCCTTCCGGCCCCAGCGCCTGAGCGACTACCTAGGCCAGAAGAGAATCGTGGAGCTACTCGATGTCTCCATCCAGGCGGCGCGCAGCCGAGACGAGCCCCTGGAACACGTCCTCCTCCTGGGCAGCCCCGGCCTAGGCAAGAGAACTCTCGCCCACATCATTGCCCGAGAGATGGGCACCACCTTCCGGTCTAGTTCCGGCCACGTTCTGGACGCGGCTGGCGACTTGGCGGCGATCCTGACCAACCTCGAACCCGGGGACGTCCTCTTCATCGACGAGATCCACCGACTCGGCCCGACTGTCGCGGAGATCCTCTACACGGCGCTGGAGGACTTCCAGCTCGACCTTGTGATCGGATCCGGGCCGATGGCCAGGACGGTGCGCATCGATCTGCCCCACTTCACGTTGGTCGGGGCCACGACCCGCGCCGGCCTGGTCACGTCGTCGCTCCAGGCGTGTTTCGGGATAGTCCACCGCCTCCCGTTCTACGATCCCGGAGTGTTGAACGTGATCATCCAGCGCGCGGCCGAAGTGCTTGAGCTGCCGCTCGACCAGGGGGGCGCCGACGAGATTGCCCAGCGCAGCCGTGGCATTCCACGGATCGCCAACCGCTTGCTGCGCCGGGTGCGCGACATCGCGCAGATCGAAGGAGATGGACGGGTCGACCGGGCCACGGCCAAGCGGGCCCTGGCTCAACTGGAGGTCGACGAGTACGGCCTGGATAAACTCGACCGCAAGCTCATGCGTCTCCTGATCGAGCAGTACGGGGGCGGCCCGGCGGGTCTGAAGGCGCTGGCGGCGTCAGTCGACGAGGACCAGGGGACGGTTGAGAACATCTACGCGCCATACCTGATCCGGAAGGGGTTTCTTCAGCACACCGGCCGCGGCGTCGTGGCCACAAGGCGGGCGTTCGCGCACCTGGCCTGCCCGTCCAGGGCATGCCGCTCTAGGCTTAGACCTAAGTGAAGGAACCGATCCATGAACGAGTCGAGCGACGACGAAGACCAGATCGACCTCTCCGCCCTTGAGAAACCGACCTGCCCGTACTGCGAACAGCCAGCGACCACGGCACTCGTAGACGAGACGTTCACTTACGGCTCAGGTGAAGACGCGGTGGAACTCCACGTCCGACTCCCGGTGAGACACTGCGAGGCCTGCGACCTCGACTTCCTGGATCACGTCGGAGAGCGCATCCGGCACGAGACCATTTGCCGGCACCACGGAGTGTTGTCGCCGTGGGAGATCCGCGCCATCCGGGAACGCCGGAAGCTGAGTAGGGCGGCCTTTGCCCAGATCACCGGCTTGGGCGAAGCGACGATCAAGCGCTGGGAAACCGCCGGTGTGTTCCAGAACACGGCCAATGATCGGTATCTGCGGCTGCTGGCTACGCCGCAGGGCTGGGCCGAGCTTCAGCGGATCACAAACGGGGGAGGGCAGTCCTCCTCCGTCGCCGCGCCTGCTACTTCTTCCCCAACGAAGAGAACCTCTTCCGCATCGCTCTCGGTTTCGACGGCGAGGCCCTGATCATCCATCGCCACGAGGAGCATCTCGTTCCTGAACGAGATGGTCTTCGCCAAGGACCTCACTCTTGGTTGTGGGCTCCGCCCTCTTCGGGCACCCTGCGCGACGCCTCAGGCAATCACATGATCGGCTTCTCCGGTTGAGCGGCGGCCACGTGAACCATATGATCGTGGACGGTGTGAATGGTGCCCAGCCATGGCCCGGAGGGACTCACCGTGTCTTAGCGACTCGACGAGACGGCGGCTGGCCACGCTCGCCCGCCGGCGTCGAACCACTGAAGGACTGACGACCATGGCGCCGGAATCCGGATCAGCCGCAACCCCCGACTTCGACCCGTTGTGCCCACGATGCGACGAACCGTCCGTCGCGACTTACTGCCACGAACACGCCTTCAACTACGGCTCCGGCGAGACCGCGGTCAAGTTGCATGTTGAACTCCCCGTTCGTCGCTGCGCAGCCTGCGGTTTCCAGTTTCTGGACCACGAGGCGGAGAGAATCAAGCACGACGCCGTCTGCGAACCACGACGGCTACCTCCTGTTCGAGGATCTGAAGCTCCAATGGCAGGCAGCGATCGAACCTGACCATGTGCTGATCGACTGCCGAACGCCTACACCGACATCGGCGGGATCTGCACCCGGCACCTTCCGAACGCGGTCGCCATATTCTTCTTCCCGAACCAGCAGAACCTGCGCGGCTTGACCAAGATCGTCCGCGACATCAGGGCGGAGGGCACCGGTCCCCGGCAACAGCACATCGATCTCCACTTCGTCCTCTCCAACGTGCCGGACCTCGACGACGAAGATTCCGCCCTCCACCAGATGCTCTCTAACTTCCAGATCCCACAAAGCTACCGGGCGCTGGAAGCCCGTTCCAAAGTGGGCCGCGGCGCGGCCGGCTCCCGATACTCTGGGCGCTCAATGAGCGATGACGCTCCCACCCGGAAGTTCCCCCTGGATGAGGCGCGCGAGCTGATGAACGCGGCTTGGACGCTGCGGCGGACGACTCTGGCGACGTCCAAACGCTCCCTATAGGACTTGTTCCTGGCCCTAGTTGACGGACTCACCTTCTGCCGAAACACATCGCCCATGAGCCCGCGCAAAGACTTCAACTCGCCGCCTTGGACCCTTCCCAGGCGCCACCCCCAAACCCTGGTCAACTCGGAGAACTCCCTACACTCCCCGATATCGTCTATCGCTCTCTCCTCTATTTCGACGTGACAGTTCAGGCGCCAGAACTGAAGTGCCTCGCGAAGGATCTGCTTCCAGATCTCCATCGCCACCATTCGGTTCTCCTTTGCCATCAGCCGCTGAAACGCGTCGTCGACGGCCGAACGGTCCAACTGGCCCACCAGCGCCTCAGTAACTCCGCGGCAGGCCCAGCACGTGTTGGGCGAGGTACGTGAGCACCAGGTTGGTCGAGATGGGGGCGGTCTGGAACAGGCGGCACTCGCGCCACTTGCGTTCGATGTCGTACTCGGTGGCGAAGGCGAAGCCGCCGAAGGTCTGGAAGCAGGTGTCGCCGGCGTTCCAGGCGGCTTCGGAGGCGAGGAGCTTGGCGCTGTTCGCGTCGGCGCCGCATTCGCGGCCGGCGTCGTAGAGCGCGGCGGCCTTGCGGACGATCATCTCGGCGGCGTCGGTCTCGGCGTGGGCACGGGCGATCGGAAATTGGATGCCCTGGTTCTGGCCGATCGGCCGGCCGAAGACCTCGCGCTCGTTGGCGTACTCGACGGCGCGGCGGATGAAGTAGCGGGCGTCGCCGATGGCCTCGGAGGCGAGCAGGATGCGCTCGGCGTTCATGCCGCTCAGGATGTACTTGAAACCGTGCCCCTCGTCGCCGATCCGGCTGCTGACGGGGATGCGCAGGTTGTCGAAAAAAATCTGGGTCGTGCCGTGGTTGATCATCGTCTCGATCGGCTGGATCTCCAGGCCGTTGCCTCGCGCCTCGCGCAGATCGACCAGGAACACGGACAGGCCGCGCGAGCGCTTCTCGACCTGGTCCGCCGGGGTGGTGCGGGCGAGCAGGATCATCAGGTCCGAGTGGAGCGCCCGGCTGGTCCAGATCTTCTGGCCGTTGACGACGTAGGTGTCGCCGTCGCGGACGGCCGTGGTCCGCAACTGGGTCGTGTCGGAACCGGTCACCGGCTCGGTGACGCCGAACGCCTGCAGCCGCAGTTCCCCGCTGGCAATCTTCGGCAGGTACTCCTGCTTCTGCTCGTCGCTGCCGTGGCGGAGCATCGTGCCCATCGTGTACATCTGGGCGTGGCACGCCGCGGCGTTGCAGCCGGAGGAGTGGATCGTCTCCAGGACGACGGACGCGGCGCGCAGCGGCAGACCGGACCCGCCGTACTCCTCGGGAATCAGGCAGCCGAGGTACTCGTGGTCGGTGAGCGTCTGGACGAACTCCGTCGGGTACTCGGCGGCGGCATCGAGCCGCCGCCAGTACTCGCCTGGGAACTGCTCGCAGATGCGCCGAACCGGGTCGCGCAGGTAGGGGTAATCCTGCTCGATGGAGATTCGAAGATCGCTGTCGGTCATGGCGGCTGATCGTAGCGCTTCCCAGAGCGGGCGAGACGCCCGCGTTCCCAGGGCTACTGTGGGCGGACGCGGTGAATCCGCACCAGGTTCGTCGGCGGACGATCCTGGATCGGGTCACCCATCAGCAGCACGATCGTGTCGCCGGGCAGGGCCAGGCTGCCGGCGAGGAGCTGCCGGTCCACCATCGCGACGACCTCATCGTGGTGGTAGACCTCCTGGTCCATGCGCACGCCTTGAACGCCCCAGACGAGCTGGAGTTCGCGCATGGTCCGCGGCTCGCGGGTGAAGGCCAGCACCGGCGTTGACGGGCGGCGGCAGGCGACCTGGCGAGCGGTGAAGCCTCCCTGGCTCAGGACCACGATTCCCTGCGCGCTCAGGTGGCGGGCCGAGAGGATGGCCGCGGCGGAGATCGTCTCCGGGATCTCCAGCGCACCCAGCCGGTTCGGCGGTTCGATGTCGTAGGGGCCGACCTCCATCGTGTGGAATCCGACCGGCTGCGAAGTGTGCTTCGAGATCTGGTAGCGCTCCGACTCGGCGATGATCCGGTGCATCGTCTGCACCGATTCCAGGGGATAGCGGCCGGCTGCGCTCTCGCCGGACAGCATCACCGCGTCGGCGCCGTCGAACACCGCGTTCGCCACGTCCGACGCTTCGGCCCTGGTCGGCCGCGGATGCGCGATCATCGACTCCAGCATCTGGGTCGCCACGATCACCGGTCGCGCCAGCCGCCACCCGGCCTCGATGATCCGCTTCTGCGCCACCGGCACCTGGTGGAGCGGAATCTCGACCCCGAGGTCGCCCCGCGCCACCATCACGCCGTCGGATTCGAGCACGATCTCGTCGAGGTGCTCCAGCGCCCGGCGGCGCTCCAGCTTGGCGATCACCTGCAGGCAGCGGCCCGCCTCCCGCGCGGCTTCCCGCACCCGCGCCACGTCCGCGGCGTTGCCGATGTAGCTGGCCGCCAGGAAGTCGACGTCCTCCTCGACCGCCATCCGGATGTCGCCCAGGTCCTTGTCCGAAATGTGGAACGGCAGATGGCTGTCGGGCAGGTTGACGCCCTTGCGGCTCGAGACGGCGCCGCCGACGATCACCTCCGCCTCGATCGTGTCCTCGTCCTTCGACCTGACCTCCAACTGCACCCGGCCGTCGTCGATCAGGATCTGTTCGCCCGGCTGGACGTGCTTGATCATGTCGCGGTCGAGCGCCAGGTCCGCACGGGCGCCCGCGCCCAGGGCGACGACGTCGCCCCGCTTGAGCACTCGCGCGCCCTCGAAGTGATCGAGCCGGTGCCGGGGCCCCATCAGGTCGACCATCACGCCGACCGACCGGCCGGCCTCGTCGCTGACCTGCCGCACGAGCCGGATGAGCCGGCGATGCTCCTCCCGGGTGCCGTGCGACTGGTTCAGCCGAACGACGTTGACGCCGGCGCGGATCAGCCGCGCGAGGGTCTTGGGATTTGAACTCGCGGGGCCAATCGTGGCGACGATCTTGGCTCGGCGCTGCACGGTTTACCGGGGTCAGGGCCCGAACTGCGCCAGCCGCTCGATCAGATCCGCGACCCGGTTCGAGTAACCCCACTCGTTGTCATACCACGACACGACGCGGGCGTACACGCCGCCGCCCTCAGCCGGAGTGACCCGGGTCAGCGGCGCGTCGAAGATCGACGAGTGGGGATTGCCGAGGATGTCGCTCGAAACCAGCGGGTCCTCGGAGTACTGGAGGATGCCCGCCAGGTTCGACTCGGCCGCCGCCGAAGCTGCCCCGTTGATGTCCTCCACCGTGGCATCGCCGCGGAGCCTGCAGGTCAGGTCGACGATCGAGCCGTCCGCCACGGGCACCCGCATCGCCATGCCGTCGAGGCGGCCGTTCAGGTGCGGCAGCACCTTGCCGACGGCGCGCGCGGCGCCCGTCGTGGTCGGGATGATGTTGGCGGTCGCCGAGCGGCTGCGCCGCGGGTCGCTGTGCGGCGAGTCGACCAGGCGCTGGCCGTTGGTGTACGCGTGAATGGTGGTGATGAACCCCTCCTCGAAACCGAACGCGTCATCGAGGGTCTTGGCCAGCGGCGCGAGGCAGTTCGTGGTGCAGGAAGCGTTGGAGACCACGCGATGCTCCTGAACCAGATCGCCGTCGTTGACCCCGAGCACGATCATGGCGTCGATCTCGTCCTTGGCAGGCACCGTGAGCACCACCCGCGAGGCGCCGGCTTCGAGGTGCAACGCCACCTGGGCGCGGGTCCGGAACACACCCGTCGACTCGACCGCGACGTCGACCCCGAGTTCGCTCCAGGGGAGCTGGGACGGATCCCGCTCCGCACTGAGCCGGATCTGCCGGCCTCCGACCCGCAGGCCGTTCCCGGTCACCTCGACCTCCTGGCCGAAGACTCCCTGCACCGTGTCGTAGCGCAGCAGGTAGGCGAGGCGCTCCGCATCGAACAGGTCGTTGATGCCGACGACCTGCACGTCGGGGCGGCTGGCCAGGATGCGGAAGACGCTGCGGCCGATGCGACCGAACCCGTTGATACCGACGCGGATCATGAGGCGCCTCCTTCAGCGCCCGCCGCCGGCGCAGCGTCGAGCGCGGCGACGAGTTCCAGGAGCCGGTGCAGGTAGCCCCAGCCGTTGTCGAACCAGGCGATCGTCTTCGAGACGTGGTCGCCCAAGGTCATCGTCCCCTGTGAATCGAAGATGCAGGTCGCCCGGCTGCCCGCGGTGTCGGCCGAGACGATCGCCTCGCGCTCGAAGCGCAGCCGGCCGCTCCATTCGCCGCCGGCAGCGGCGGCCACCGCCTCGTTGACCGCGGCAACGCTCACCGCGTCGCGGTGCCAGCACACCAGGTCGACCACGGAGCCGTTCGCCACCGGCACGTTCATCGCCGAAGCCGAGAGCTTGCCGCCGAGCTCGGGCAACACGGTCTCGAGTTCCGACGCGGCTTCCGTTACCGAGGGAATGATGTTCTCGCCCGCCGCCCGGCCGGACCGGAACTCGGGCGCCGGCACGTCGGCGAGCCGCGAACCGGCGCCGTAGGCACGCACGGAACTGATGAACGCCTGCTCGACGCCGAAGGCCCCGTCGAGGATACGCAGCAGCGGCCCGGCGCAGTGCGCGGTGAACGAGCCGGCGGACACGATCCGATCGGAAGGCTCGATCCGGTCCTCGTTCAGCCCGACCACGACCGTCCGGTCCAGCTCCCCGCCCGGGGGCGCGCAGAGCACCACGCGCTCGGCGCCGGCCGTAAGGTGCCCCTCGAGTTCTGGCCGCGTCGGCTGCGTGTCCCGGAAGTCGACCACGGTCGTGACCCCGAGGTCGCCCCAGGGCGCCTCGCCGGCGCTGCCGGCGCGCACCACGCTGGCGCAGGAGCCGTCGACGCACAGGCTGCCGTCCTCGAACGCGACATCAGCGTCGAGCGGCCACGGCAGGGTCGAGAAGCGCAGCAGGTAGCGCAGCATCTCGGCATCCGCGGTATCGGCCACCGCGGCGACCTCGATTTCGGGCCGGTCAAGAGAGAGGCGGAACAGGCTTCGACCGAGAAGGCCGAAGCCCATGATTCCAATGCGAGTGGGTGTCGTCATCCAAGTCCGAAAGTAGTGAGTGTGGGAGACGAAGCAATCAACGGGCGCGGGCAGGATAACCGACCCTGACAACCCTGTCTGTATCCGAATCCAGCCTGCGGAAATCCTCAGTCGGCGCCGTAGGCCGAGGCCAGGATCTCCATCGTATGCCGCACGGGCACCGCCGCGTCCAGCCGGTGCACGTGGCTCTCGATCTGGGTCAGGCAGCCGATGTTGCCGGTGGCGATCACGTCCGGTTCGCCTTCCAGGAGAGCCTGCGCCTTCTTGCGCCCCAGGCGGGCCGCGAGCTCGGGCTCTTCCAGGTTGTAGATGCCCGCCGAACCGCAGCAGATCTGCCAGTCGCGCGGTTCGACCAGGGTCAGGTTCGGCACCTGAGCCAACAACTGGCGGGGTGCCGCACGCTCCCCTTGCGCGTGGGCCAGGTGGCAAGCGTCGTGGTAGGCGACGCGCAACGACTGCGGCAGCGGCGGCGGCGCCTCCGTCTCGAGCGCGGCGAGGAACGTCGAAACGTCCCGCACCTTGGCGGCCAGAGCACGGGCCGCTGCCTCTTCGGGCCGACCCGCGAACAGCAGACCGTACTCCTTGAGGCCCGAACCGCAGCCGGCGGCGTTGGTGAGCACCGCGTCGACGTCGGCCAGGAGGCCCTTGGGGCCGAAGACCTGCAGCAGCGACCCGGCGGCGGCCCGGGCCCGCGGCGCGTCACCGGCGTGAAAGGCGAGCGAACCGCAGCACGCCTCTTCCTTCGGGACGACGACCTCGACGCCGCGGCGGGTCAGCACCTCGATCGTCGCGCGGTGAATCCGGGGCGCCAGCACCTGCTGCGCGCAACCGGCGAGCAGCGCCACCCGGGCGCGCCGGTCACCGACCGCCGGGAACACGCCCAAGCCGACTTCCGCTCGGTCCCGGGTCCTGGGCAGCAGATCGAGCGGCGCGGCCAGCCGAGCCGGCAGCAGCACGCGGAACGGCGCCGCCAAGCGGCCAAGCCGCAGCATCCACCTCAGGCGCGCGGGGCGAGCCAGCGTGTCCAGCATCAGGCCGCGCCACAGGCGATCCGGCAGTGAGCGCCGCCGGCCGGCCTCGGCCAACTCCCGGAACGGCATCAGCAGTTCGCCGTACTCGACGCCCGACGGGCAAGCCGTCACGCACGACATGCAGCCCAGACAGGGATCGATGTGGACCAGCGCCTCCTCCAGGTCGAGGCCGCCCTCGAGCACCTCCTTCATCAGCACGATGCGGCCGCGCGGCGAGTCCATCTCCTCGCCCAGTTCGACGTAGGTCGGGCACGCCGGCAGGCAGAAGCCGCAGTGGACGCAGGCCGACACGGCGTTCGCCATCGCCGGGGCCGCGTCGCCGACCTCGCTTCGCAGGGCGTCCAGCTCGATCGCGTGCTGCATCGGCCGCGAGCGTAACGCAGCGCCCTTCGCGCCCGAATCAGATGTGCTGGTAGGCCTGCAACGTCAGGAACTCCTGGAACTCGGAACCCAGCACCAGGTCGTCGAGCAACTCGACCGCCAGACCGTAACGGCTCGCTTCGCGGCCGCCGAGCTGCTTCAGCTCTTCGTCGCGCACCTGTTCGTAGAGCTCCACCGTGACCTTCACGCCGTTGTCCATCTGCGCGTTGCGGTGGACCCACTGCCAGAGCTGTGCGCGCGCGATCTCGGCGGTCGCCGCGTCCTCCATCAGGTTGTTGATCGCCGCCGCCCCGTTGCCGTTGAGCCAGGAGTTCATGTACTGGAGCCCGACCGAGACGTTGTTGCGCAGGCCCTTCTCGGTCAGCGTGCCGCCGGGCACGTTCAGATCGATCAGGCTGCCGGGCGCCACCGACACGTCCTCGCGCAGCCGCTCCTTCTGGTTCGGACGGCCCTCCGTCTTCGTGCTGAAGACCTCAAGCGCGATCGGCACCAGGTCCGGGTGGGCCACCCAGCTTCCGTCGAAGCCGTCGCCGGCCTCGCGCTCCTTGTCGGAACGGACCGCCGCCAGCGCCGTCGCGTTGACCTCAGCATCCCGCCGGCTGGGAATGAAGGCCGCCATGCCGCCGATCGCGTGGGCGCCGCGCCTGTGGCAGGTGCGCACCAGGAGCTCCGTGTAGGAGCGCATGAAGGGAACGGTCATCGTGATCTGGCCGCGATCCGGCAGCACCATGTCCTCCCGGAAGGCGAACTTCTTGATCGCGCTGAAGATGTAGTCCCAGCGGCCGGCGTTCAGGCCCGCCGAGTGGTCGCGCAACTCGTAGAGGATCTCCTCCATCTCGAAGGCGGCGAGGATGGTCTCGATCAGCACCGTGGCGCGGACGCTGCCCTGGGGCACGCCGAGCGCGTCCTGGGCGGCGACGAAGATGTCGTTCCAGAGCCGCGCCTCGTGCCGGCTCTCCAGCTTCGGCAGGTAGAAGTAGGGCCCGCTGCCGCGGCTGAGAGCCGCCTTGGCGTTGTGGAAGAAGTAGAGGCCGAAGTCGAAGATGCCGGCCGAGACCGGATTGCCGTCGATCAGGGCGTTCTTCTCGATCAGGTGCCAACCCCGCGGACGCACCAGCAGGGTCGCGATCTCGTCCCCCAACCGGTACTCCTTGCCGTTCCCCGGATTCGTGAACTCCAACTGCCTGCGCACCGCGTCGTACAGGTTCTGCTGACCTTCGATCACGTTGCGCCAGCTCGGGCTGAGGGCGTCCTCGAGGTCCGCCATGAACACCTTGGCGCCCGAGTTCAGCGCGTTGATCATCATCTTGCGGTCGACGGGGCCGGTGATCTCGGCCCAGCGGCAGTTCAGGTCCGCGGGCGTCGGCGCCACCTTCCAGTCCGCGTCGCGGATCTCCTGGGTCTCGGCCGGGAACGTGGGGTCGTCACCGGCCTCGATCCGGGCGTGGCGATCGACCCGGTCCTGCAGCAACTGCTGCCGCCGCTGCTCGAACTGCCGGCACAGGTCGCCCGCGAACTCGAGCGCCTCCGGGGTCAGGATGTGCTCCGCCGCTTCGAAGTCGCGCGCTCCCGTGATCTCGATCCCACTCATGCTTCCGTCCCCCCACAGGGCCGGCCCGCGGCCGGCGTCTCGTTTCGTCGTCTGTTGCCGCCTCCCCGGCAAACGGCTGCGCCCGCCAAGCGAAGCGGCGGCAGCTTACCGGATGCCGGCGGGGGCGCCGGCGCACCCCAACGAACGTGAGACAATGCCGCGGCGCTGACGCTTTGAAGCGCCGCCCCGCGACCGGAGGTTCCGATGATCGTTTCCCGCCCAGCCCAGCGCGCCACGCTGTGCGCCATCCTCTTGGCCCTCGCCGCGCTGGCGGCGCCCGGACTGGCCCAGACCGGCGAGCCGACCAGGCTGCTCCGCTTCCCGGATCTCTCCGGTGACCGAATCGCCTTCACCTACGCGGGCGACATCTGGCTCGCCTCGACGGACGGGGGCACGGCGACACGACTCACCTCGCACCCCGGCCTGGAGCTGTTCGCCAAGTTCTCGCCCGACGGCGCCCAGATCGCCTTCACCGGCCAGTACGACGGCGACGAGCAGGTCTACGTCGTAGAGGCGGCGGGCGGCGCGCCCCGGCAGTTGACCTTCTACCCGGCCGCCGGGCCGCTGGCCCCGCGCTGGGGCTACGACTACCAGGTCTACGGCTGGTCGCCCGACGGCAAGTCCGTGCTGTTCCGGTCGCTCCGCGACGGCTGGGACCTGGGCGACACGAAGCTGTTCCTGGTCGACACCGACGGCGGATTGCCGCGGGCGCTGCCGATGCCCGAGTCCGGCGGCGGCGATCTCTCGCCCGACGCCCGGCGGGCCGTCTACTCGCCGGTGACCCGCGACTTCCGGCACTGGAAGCGGTACGAGGGCGGCTGGGCGCAGGACCTGTGGATCCTCGACCTGGACAGCCTGGAGTCGATCCAGGTCACGAACCACCGCCGCTCGGACCGCGACCCGATGTGGATCGACGACACCATCTACTTCTCCTCCGACCGCGACGGCATCCTGAACCTGTACGCCTACGAAGTCGATTCGGGCGACCTGGCGCAGCTCACCCGGGAGGACCGGTGGGACGTGCGCTGGCCTTCCGCCGACAAGGCGAACCGGCGGATCGTGTACGAGAAGGCCGGCTCGCTCGAGATCTTCGACCTGGCTTCCGGCGCCGTGCGCCCGGTCCCGATCCACGTGCCGACGGACCAGCTAGCCCGCCGGCCGAGCCGGGTCTCGGCGGCGAATCTGGTCTCCGGCTTTTCGCTGAGCCCGAAGGCGAAACGCGCCGCCTTCTCCGCCCGCGGCGACATCTTCACCGTGCCCGTGGAGCACGGTCCGACCCGCAACCTGACGCACAGCTCCGGCGCCAACGACCGCGATCCGGCCTGGTCGCCCGACGGCCGGCGGATCGCCTTCGTCTCCGACCGCAGCAAAGAGACGGAGATCTGGGTGGTCAGCCAGAACGGCGGCAGCGACCCGGTCCAGCTCACCCGGGGCAGCGTCGGCCGCCACTACAACAACCTGCTCTGGTCGCCGGCGAGCGACCGCATCGCCTTCGTCGACCAGCAGGGGCGGCTCGGCATCGTCGACGCCGCGCCGACCGGATCGCGCGACATCGTCGAAGTCGTCGACGATCCGCGGCCCTTCGGCACCGCCTACGACTGGTCGCCCAACGGCGACTTCCTCGCGGTGGAGCTCGGCGACCCGAACGACTTCAGCTCGATCCACCTGTTCGAGGTCGAGAGCCGGACCCTGACCCGGGTGACGTCCGAACTCTGGAACGACTTCTCGCCCGTGTTCGACCCCGGCGGCGACTACCTCTACTTCCTCTCCGACCGGCAGTTCCAGCCGCAGATCGGGAGCTTCGAGTTCAACTACGCCGCCGACCGCGAGACGTACATCTACGCGCTCGCCCTGCGCCAGGACACGCCCCATCCCTTTCCGCCGCGAAGCGACGAAGTCGAGATCGAGGACGAGAAGGACGAAGACGAGGCGGACGAAGATGGCAGCGGCGAGCACGAGGACGGCGACGAGGACGGCGAGCACGCGGGCGATGACGACGACGCCGACGAAGTGAAGGACGACGAGCGCGACCGGATCGACCTGGACGGTCTCGCGCAGCGCGTCGCCCGCGTACCCGTAGAGGCCGACAACTACTTCGGCCTCGGCGCCGCGGAAGGCAAGGTCCTGTACGTCCGCGGCGGCGCCCGGTACCTCGGACGCTCGTCCGACGTCCAGACCGAGGTCTTCGCGTACGACCTGGAGAAGCGCGAGGGCAAGAGCCTGGCCAAGGGCATCGGCGGCCTCGTCCTGTCCCGCGACGGCAAGAAGCTGCTGGTCCGGGAGGGCCGGTCCTTCCGCCTGCTCGATCTCGGCGGCGGCGACGCCAAGACCCTGTCCCTCGCCGGCCTGACCGTCGACCGGGTGCCGACCGAGGAGTGGACCCAGATCTTCGACGAGGTCTGGCGCCGGTTCCGGGACTTCTTCTACGCCCCTAACATGCACGGCTACGACTGGGAAGCGCTGCGCGAGCAGTACCGTCCCCTGCTCGCCCACGTCGGCCACCGCAGCGACCTGAACTACGTGATGAGCGAGATGGTCGCCGAACTGAACGTCTCTCACGCCTACGTCAGCGGCGGCGACTACGAGACGCCCGACCGGCCGCGCGCGGCCCTGCTCGGCGCCCGCTTCGAGCTCGACGAGGACGCCGGCCGCTACCGGATCGCCCGCATCTTCGAAGGCCAGAACGAGGAGCCCCGCTACCGCTCGCCGCTGACCGAGATCGGCGTGGGCATAGGCGTTGGCGACTACCTGTTCGCGATCCAGGGCCGCGAACTGACCCCGGCGACGAACCCCTTCCAGCTCCTGCGCGAGGCCGGACGCGGGCCGCTCGAGCTGACCGTCGGTTCAAGCGCCGACCGCGGCGAGGCGCGAGGCGTCCTGGTCGATCCGATCTCGAGCGAAGACGCGCTGATCTACCTGGCCTGGACCGAGCGCAGCCGCCGGATCGTGGCCGAACGCGGCGGCGGCCGGATCGGCTACCTCCACATCCCCGACATGTCGGCCGACGGCATCCGCGAGTGGATCAAGTGGTACTACGGCCAGGTCCGCGCCGAGGCGATGGTCGTCGACGTGCGCTCGAACGGCGGCGGCAACGTGTCGCCGATGATCATCGAGCGCCTCCGCCGCGAGACCCTGATGCTCGACTTCGAGCGCAACCGCGACTCGGTCGACACCTCGCCCGGCGGCGTCTTCCACGGCTACCTCGCCTGCGTGATCGACGAGGACACGGCGTCGGACGGCGACCAGTTCGCCTACCAGTTCCGCCGCGCCGGCCTGGGGCCGATCGTCGGCAAGCGAAGCTGGGGCGGCGTGGTCGGCATCTACGGCCGCGCGCCGCTGATCGACGGCGGCTCGGTCAACGTGCCCGAGGCCGGTTCAGCCGATCCCGAAGGCAACTGGGTGATCGAGGGCTACGGCGTCGAGCCGGACATCGAAGTCACCAACCTGCCCCGCGACATCCTCGACGGCCGCGACCCGCAGCTCGAGAAGGCGGTCGACCTCCTGCTCGAGAAGCTGGCCGAGGATCCCCGGACCCTGCCCGGCCGCCCCGCCGACCCGATCAAGACGCCGTAGCATCGACAACCCGCGAGATTCCAATGCATGCCAAGCGCCACCGTTCAACAGCAGCCATTCTGATCGCCACCGCCCTCGCGGCGGCGCCCGCCCTCGCCGCGGGAGCAGCCTCCACCGACTGGACCGGCTTCCGCGGCGCCGACGGCAGCGGCGTCGCCCGTTCCGGCCCCGGCCCGGCGGCCGACCTCGACGTCTCCCGCAACCTGCTCTGGAAGACAAAGGTCGAAGGCCGCGGCCACTCCTCGCCGGTCATCTCGGACGGCCGGGTGTTCCTGACCACGGCAATCACAGGCCGCGTAATTCCGGGCGCTAGCCCTCCCGATCACACCTTCGGCGGACAGCCGTTCACGCATCCGCAGGCCACCGACGGCAACCGCCACCACACGATGAAGGTGATCGGGTTCGACGCGGACTCGGGGAAGATCCTGTGGTCGCACACCGCCTACGCGGGCCGCGTCTTCGACGACCGCCACTCCGAGTCGTCCTACGCCTCGCCGACTCCGGTCACCGACGGTGAGCGGGTCTACGCCTACTTCGGTTCCGAGGGCGTCTACGCCTACACCCTGGACGGCGAGCCGGTCTGGGAGCGCGACATCGGCGACATCAAGACCGTCGGCCTCGGCGTCGGCACGTCGCCCGTGCTCACAGACGGTCTGCTGATCATCCAGGCCGACGAGGACAGCGGCGACGACTCCTTCATCGTCGCGCTCGACCCCGCAACCGGCAAGGAAGTCTGGAAACGCGAGCGGCCGGTGCAGGCGAGCTGGGGAACGCCGATCGTGGTCGAGCACGGCGGGCAGAAGCAGTTGCTGACCACCGGCTACGAGTACGTCATCTCCTACGATCCGGCCAACGGCCGCGAACTCTGGCGCGCCACGGGACTCCAGAACAACGCGATCCACTCCCCGATGACGGTCGGCGATCTGGCCGTGTTCACTTCGGGCTACCCGGGCAAGGTCGTCTTCGCCATTCCCCTCGACAGCCGCGGCGATCTGACCGGCGGCGACCCGCGGGTGTGGACCTACCGCAAGGGCACCGGCTACGTGCCCTCGAACCTGCTCTACGGCGGCCTGCTCTACCTGACCAACGACGGCGGCGTGATCACCTGCCTCGACGCGCGCACCGGCGAGGTCGTCTACGAGGGCGGCCGGCTGCCGATCCGCGGCCGGTACTCCGCCTCGATGGTGGGCGGCGGCGGCCGGATCCTGATGGTCAACACCGACGGCGACGCAGCGATCATGCGCGCCGGCAGGGAACACGAGGTCCTCGGCAGCTTCTCGCTCGGCGAGTCGGTGTGGGCCACCCCCGCGATCGTCGGCGACCGGCTCTACGTGCGCACCCGCGAACACCTGTTCGCGCTCGGTCCGGCTGAGGGCAGGACGGCGCAGTCGACTGGCAACGCCGGCGCGCCCTGAACAGCGCCCGCATCGCCGTCCTGCTCCCCTGCCTCAACGAGCAGGCGACGATCGGCGACGTCGTGGCCGCGTTCCAGAGCGCCCTGCCGGGCGCCGCCATCTACGTCTGCGACAACGGATCCGACGACGACACCGCCCAGGCAGCGGCGGCCGCCGGCGCCACCGTCATCGCCGAGCCCAGGCGCGGCAAGGGCCGGGCCATCCGGCGCCTGTTCCGCGACGTGGACGCCGACATCTACCTGATGGCCGACGGCGACGACACCTACGACGCCGAGAGCGCCGGGCGTCTCGTCTCGACCCTCCAGGAGCGCGACCTCGACATGCTCGTGGCGGCCCGCGAACTCGCCGAAGCACACGCCCACACGCCGCTGCGCCGCCTGGGCAACCGGCTGTTCACCGCCCTCGCCCGCTGGCGCTGCGGCCCGCAGGTCCTCGACCTTCTGTCCGGCTACCGGGTCTTCTCGCGCCGCTTCGTCGACCGCTTCCCGGCCGGGTCGAACGGGTTCGAGGTCGAGACCGAGCTGACCCTGTTCGCCGCCTCGTCCGGGCTCGCCTGGGATGAAGTCCACTGCCCCTACTTCGCCCGGCCGGAAGGGTCGACGAGCAAGCTGAGAGCGTTCCGCGACGGTTTCCGCATCCTGCGCACGCTGTTTTCTTCTCCGCGGGCTTCCAGCCCTCATTCCGCGCGCCTCGGCCCCCTCCGCGCCACAGCCCTGGTCGCCGCCATCACCCTCGCCGCCACCGCTCTCTTCCTTACGCTCAACTGGCTGGCCGTGCGCGCCGATCCAGTGCCGGTCGCCGAAGCTCTGCGGACCTCCTACGCCCATCCAGGGCAGACGATCCAGGACTCGCGCGAGAGCTTCAACGACTGCCTGATCAGCCTGATGACGCTCGACCGCTACGGCTCGACCCTGGAACGCACTATCTCCCCCCGCCGCGTGTACGGCTACACGCGCCCGCAGCGGCCCTGCGACGCCCTCAAGCAGCGCCTCGACCAGGGCGCCGTCGACGATTCGGACTACTTGAGCGTCTTCTACCACCAGTACTGGGCCGGCCAGCGGGTCATGCTGCAGTGGCTGCTGCCCCGGATCGGCGTCGACGGGTTGCGGGACCTGCTGCGCATGCTGACGTTCGGCCTGCTGGGGCTCGGGTTTTTCGGCGCGCTGGTAATCGCGACAGCAATAGCCGCCCTACCTCGGGCCTGGGAACCCGCCGGTCCAGCCAGCCTCCGGCGAAGGCTCGGTCTCCCGCCCACTCCAGGTGTGACGCCGAACCCACGAGTACGGCGCCAAACCCTGTTCCAGGCCGTTGCGCTCGCCGCGCTCTTCGGCAGCCTCCTGCTCTTCCTCGACCTCGACGACCGCGCCGGCAGCTTCACCACCGGCGCCTCGAACGTGCTGACCATCGTCCTGCTGCTCGCCGTGGCGAGACGCCGCGCCGCGCACTGGCGGCCGAGCCTCCAGATCGTTCTCTTCGGCGCCTTCGGCGCCCTGATCGCCTACCACGAGCTCCTGTTCGGCAGCGCCCTGATCGGGCTCGCCGGCCTGCTCCTGGCTCTGGCCGTGGCGCCGCCGCCGGCCAATGGCGACGGCGCCGAACCGTCCGACCGCCCCGGCGATCCGCGGACCTGGCGCCGCCGGCTGTTGATCCGTTGCGCCGGCGCCTACGCCTCTTGCCTCTCCGCCGTCTTCCTGCTCCGGGTCGTCATCGCCGAACTCGTGTTCCGCGAGCCGGTGTTGTTCAAGTTCTGGGACCAGCTCACCTTCCGGCTCTACGGCGCCCCGCGCAGCTCCATCCACCCGGACATCGACCCCTTCTACGCCAGCGCGCCGACTCTCGAACGAACCCTCGAACGGATCGGAAACAACCTCGGCACCGTCGGCCTCGGCTCGCCGGCCCTGGCCCTCGTCCTGATCGGCGTCGCCGCAGCCACGCTGGCCGGCGGCACCCTCTACGTCGTCCGCCGCTGGTGGACCCTCGAAGACCCCTGGCGCTGGACCGGCATCCTCGCCGCCGGCTGGTCCGTCCCCGCCTGGTACGCCGTCTTCTTCGCCCACACGCAGGCGCACGTGCCTGTGGTGATCCGCCTGCTGGCGCTGCCGTACGCGGCGGCTGCCGTGCTCGTCATCGGGGCGGCGATGTTTCGTCGGAGGACCGCAGAAACTTGAAATCTCGGAGTCGGGAGGCTGAAATCTCGGAGTTGACTCCGAATCTTCAAGCTGACACTGAGGCGAAATCACTCTACTGGGTGCGCCGGCCTTCCGGCCGGCATCCGCCGAAGGCGGCTCCGCCTAGTGGCCCCAGAGCGGTCAGGAATCGGCGCACACTTTGAAATCTCGGAGTCCTCCACCCGTAGTTTTTGGAGTTCCGATCGCCTCCAGCGCGCATACACTCCCCGGAATCCGTCAGCACAACTTGACACCGGACACGTCTCCGCCAATCGGCGGCACCCGAGGCTCGGGCCAGCAAGAGAGGGTATGCAGCAACCACAAGCAAGCACCGACGTGCCCCGCGTCGGCATGCTGGCGCGCGTCCGCAACCGCCGGGGCATCGTTGCCAGCGTCGCTCCATACGACGACAACGAAGCCGGCCGCCTTCACCTGGTGCAGGTCGAGTACAAAGACCACGACTCACCGCACAGTGAGCGCCTCCTCTGGGAACTCGAACCGGGGCGCAAGCTTCTCGAGCCGAGCCAACTGCCCCAAGTCAACGAAGCCCCGCCGATGCCGGCCGAGGACTTCGACGCCCTGCTGCGCGCCGCACGCTGGACGGCGCTCATGCCGTACCTCGACCCCGACGGCGCCGGCCCGCTCGACCGTCAGCCGGTGTCGAGTCCGCTGCACAGTGGAATCCGAGTAGAGGACTACCAGCTCGTCCCGCTGCGGCGCGCGCTGCAGATGCCGCGGGTGAACCTGCTCATCGCCGACGATGTCGGCCTGGGCAAGACCGTCGAAGCAGGACTGATCCTCAAGGAGCTACTGCTGCGCCGGCGCATCCGCCGGGTGCTCGTCCTGGTGCCGGCGGCCCTGCGCCTGCAGTGGCGCGACGAACTCGAAACCAAGTTCGCCTTGCCATTCGAGGTGGTCGACCGGGAGCGCACCGAACGCCTGCGTCGCGAACTCGGCATCGACGCAAACCCCTGGCGCTCGTTCAGCCGCATCGTCGCCTCCTACCACTACCTACGTCAGCCGGACATCCAGGAGCAGTTCCTGGCCGCCAGCCAGACGCACGACGGGTCGCCCCGGCTTGCCTGGGACCTCCTGATCGTCGACGAATGCCACAACCTGATGCCCTCGCCCTTCGGCGACGACAGCGAGCTGTGTCAGATGCTGCGGCTGATCGCTCCCTGCTTCGAACACCGCCTGTTCCTCTCCGCCACGCCGCACAACGGCCACACACGCTCCTTCACCGGTCTGCTGGAAATCCTCGACCCGGTGCGCGTCAGCCAGACCGACGAACTCACCGACCGCGCGCGGGACCGCATCGGCCAGTTGGTGGTCCGCCGCCTGAAACGCGACCTGAACCGCGCGTCAGCCGCGCCCCGGTTCTGCACACGCAAACCACCCAAACCCGTCCTGCTCCACCGCAGCCGGCGCGAGCAAGCCCTGTCCGAGGCCTTCCACGCCTTCCGAAAGGCTGTGCACCGAGCCATCGCGGCCAGCCAGGCCCGCGAGCGGGCCGGGGCCTTCGCGATCGAGATCCTGGGCAAGCGCCTCCTGTCCTGCCCGACCGCCTTCGCCGACTCCTGGTACCGCGCCCGAGACGGCTATGCCCGAGCCGAGCAGGCCAAGCGAGCCGCCACCGACGCCGACGTGACGGCGGCGCAACGCTCGGTCGAGCGCGAAACCGCGGACGACCGGGAAACCGAGGAGCGCACGGGGACCGCTGCCGGCGTCGTCGGCGCCTGGCTGCTCAATGTCGCGGACTCGGTTGCCGGCGAGATGACGGCCATCGACAACGCCCTCGAAGCCCTCGGCTTCACCTCGGACGGTCCGCCGACAATCGAGCAGACCCCCAACGTCGACGCACGCTTCGACGCCCTGTCGGACCTGATCGAGGAGCTTCTGCTTGTCCCGGCCGGCAGCGACGCGACGCCTGCGTTCAGGGGCGACGAACGCCTCGTCGTCTTTACCGAGTACAAGACGACCCTCGACTATCTCGAACGACGCCTGCGAGGCCGCCACGGCGCCCGCGTGTTGACCCTCTTCGGATCCGGCGGCGCCGGCGGCATGGACGAAGCCGACCGCAACCGGGTCCGGGAGGCCTTCAACGACCCGGGCTCCGAGGTGCGCATCCTGATCGCCACCGACGCTGCCTCCGAAGGCCTGAACCTGCACCGCAGCGCGCGCTACCTGCTGCACTACGACTGCCCGTGGAACCCCTCCCGCCTCGAGCAACGAAACGGCCGGCTCGACCGCTACGGCCAGGCTCGCGACGTGACCGTGCATCACTTCCTGAGCGACGACGACCCGGATCTGAAGTTCCTCGACCACGTCATCCGCAAGGCCAACGAGATCCGCGAAGACCTTGGATCGGTGAACGAGCTCTTCGATGTCGCCGCTCACCGCCGGTTGATCGAGGGCGAGGACCTGGCGAGGGTCCAGTTCGACCTGGACCACGGGTTGACACGGGAGATCCGTCAGGTGCGAAGCCAGGGCATTCCGGGGCTTCTCGGGCCGGCCGAGCATCCGGGTTCCGCGCCCACTCGCAAGGGCGCGGAACCCGGCGAACCGGACACCGCCCGGCTCCTGGAGAATCTGGCAACCGAGATCGACTTCGATCCCACGGCGCTCCGGCAAACGCTCGAAGCTGCCATGGCGGCGGCCGGCGGCCGACCGCAACTCGGCCCCGCTCCAGCCGGAGACGACTTCTGGCGCCTCCTCCGCCCCGATCTCCCGGGCTGGCGCCACACCATCGACGAGTCGGTGCGGCAGCCGAGCATCGGCGGCGTTCAGGGCGGGATCCGATCTCTTGCCTTCGATCCCGACTCCCTGCTGCGCCAGGTGGGCGGCCGCGGTGTGTTCTCGCCACGGCCCGAGGTCGCCCTGCTCCACCTGGCGCATCCGATGATCGAGCGAGCGCTGCGCGTGCTCACCCAACGCCGCCTGCCGGGACCCGCCGCAACGGCCCGTTGGACCGTGCGGCGCGGCGGCGTACCCCACGGCGTCGACGCCCTGATCCTGCTGAGCCTGGAAGAACTCGCCGTCAACGAACTCCGCGAGACCTTTCACCACTGGGTGCGGACAATCACCCTTCCCGTTCGAGGTGGCGTTCTGGGAGCTCCCCTGGCCCACGCTCCCGCGCGTAATCTGGCCGCTTCCGCGCGGGCGCACCACACAGACGCCGGCAACGGCTCGCCTCCCGGCCCCGCGCCAACACCAGCCGAACACGATCTGGCAAGAACGACCTTCCTCAATGTCGAAACCGATCTGGAAACCGTCGTGACCCGCCACGCAGAAGACTTGACCGAGTCGCTGCGGGAACAGTTGCAAGTCGACGGCAAGGAAGCCCTGAGACGCGAGGACGAGCGCTACCGCAGCCGCCAGGGCGAAGTCTCCGAACTGATCGAACAGACCCGCATCCAGCGGTTGGAACGAGAGATCGACAAGCTCCGCCGCGAGCAGCAGCAACGTCTCCTCTTCGATCAACGCCGCGACCTGGAGCGCATCGCCGGCTCCATCCAGGAGAAGCAACGCGAGATCGAGCACCGCCGGCGCCACTACGAAGACGCGCGTGAGCAGTTGGAGCGCGAGCGCCGGCGGATCGTCGACCGACTCCTGCCGAAGCGCCACGCACTCGCCGGGAAGGCGCAAGCGTTCCCCGTCGCCATCGAGGTACGGCTGCCTTGAGCCTCTCGGGCTGGAACGACCTGCGCCACGGCGGCCTGCTGCTCGACGCGCAGCGCCAGAGCGAGATCGCCGCTTTCGCGGAGCCGCGCGTCCTCAACTCCTGGCTGGAGAGCGAGGCCCGCCGACTGGCCGACCGGCTCCGCGACACCGGCGCCGCCAGCACCCGCGAGCGAACGGAGTTCGTCACGTTCGTGCTGGAGCGCCTGTGCGGCTTCGAAGCGAGCGACGCGGGCGTCGGTTGGCTGCGCGGCAGCCGCGTTCCGACCACATGGAGCCGCCGCGCCCTGACCGGCGAGAGCGTCCGCCCGGGCCACCTCTGGCTGGGCCCGAAGGGAGCCGTCCTCCCCGTCTTCGTTACCGGTGACAAGCAAGTCGGGATCGGCCGCGGCCGGCGCGAAACGAGCCGCGCCCTCGGCTGGCTGCGTGCCGGAAACGAACGGCTCGCCCTGCTCACGAACGGCCGCCAGTGGCGGCTCCTCTTCGCGGGCCTCGACTTCGACGCCTGGTGCCAGTGGGACACCGACCTCTGGTTCGCCGAGGGAGCTCCCACGCCGGCCCTGAACGCGCTGCTCACGCTGATCCAACCGTCGCTCTGGACACCCGAGGGAGAAGGCGCCGACCCGCCCCTGTTGCGCGCCGTCCGCGACAGCCGCAAGGGCCAGTCCGAACTCTCCGAAGCACTCGGCGAACGCGTGCGCGAGGCGGTCGAACGCCTGATCCAGAGCCACGGTGAAGCCCTCGCACGAGAGTGCGCGACCGTCGACAAGGCCGACATTTACCGCGCCGCCTGCCGTGTCGTCATGCGCCTCGTGGTCATCCTCTTCGCGGAGGCGCGGGGACTCCTGCCACGGAACGACGCCGTCTACCACGACAGCTACGGCCTGGGCGGCCTGCACGAATCGCTGCGGCGGCGGACCGCGGCCGGACGCTCGCAGACCCAGAGCTACGGCGCCTGGCCGCGGCTGCTGGCGCTGTTCGAACTCGTGCGCAAAGGCTCACACCACCCCGACCTGGCGGTTCCCGCCTACGGCGGCGACCTGTTCGCACCCGGATCGCCCACTGCCGACGACGGCCTCTCGCGCGCCCTGGCCGTCTTCGAAACTGCGTGTCTCGGCGGCGAGCTCCTGTCCGACACCGAAGTCCACGAAATGCTGGAGCGCCTCACCCGGACCCAGGTCCGCATCCGCCAGGGCAAAGCCAGCCGCCTGGTGGCGGCGCCCGTCGACTTCTCCGATCTCTCGACCGAATACATCGGCGTCCTCTACGAGGGCCTGCTGGACTACGAACTCAAGACGGCGCCGAGCGACGACTCGATCATCTTCCTGGCCGTCGGCGAGCAGCCGGCGCTACCCCTGTCGCGCCTGGAGGCGATGGACGACAAGGCCCTGCGCAGCCTGTTCGCGGCAATGAAGAACGCCGGCAGCAAGGACTCCGAACCGGCGGAAGAGGCCGCCGACGCCGTCGAGGATGACTCGGCGCCTATCGACGAAAGCGAGGAACTCGGCGCGGAAGGAGCCCCGGCCACCCAAGATCAGCGCCAGGCCACCCGCACCCGCGCCGAGGCCTGGGCCCGCCGCGCCGCTCTCACCGCCGGGCTCGTCAAGAAACCCCGCCGTTCCAAGTCGCAAACCACCCTCCTCTCCGCCCAAGAGCACGAACTCCGCAAGCGCGCCGCCCAACTCGTCAACCGCGTCGTCCTGCCCGACGAGTGGTACCTCGTCCGCTGGGGCGGCACCCGAAAGGGTTCCGGCAGCTTCTACACGCGGCCCGGCCTCACTGTGCCGACCGCGCAACGCACCCTCCGCCCGCTGGCCTACGACCCGCCGCTCGACGACGACGGCGAACCGGACCGCGAGGCCCCACCTGCGAGCTGGACCCCCAAGCGGCCCGAAGACATCCTGAGCCTCAAGGTCTGCGACCCCGCTTGCGGCTCCGGCAGCTTTCCGCTGGCCGCGCTCCGCTTCCTGACCGACGCGCTCTACGCCTCCGTGCGACACCACAGCCGGATCGAAGACCGCGGCGACATCTCCCTCGTGCGCCTGCTCGGCCTGGAGGACGGAAAGGCAGGAGCCGATTCCGCCGCCGTCGAGCGACCGGGCGACGAACTCATCCCCTGCCCGCCCGATGCCGACGACTTCGAGCCGCGGCTGCGCGCCGTCCTGCGGCGCTACGTCGTGGAACGCTGCATCTACGGCGTCGACGTGGACCCTCTCGCCGTCTCCCTCTGCCAGCTCTCCCTGTGGATCGAGACGATGGACCGGGACCTCCCGTTCTCCTTCCTCGACCACAAAATCCGCAACGGCAACTCGCTCATCGGCGCCTGGTTCGACCAGTTCCAGCACTACCCCGCAATGGCCTGGAAGAACCGCGAAGCCGGCGACAAGAACCACTCGAACGGCGTCCACTACCAGAAGGGCGCCCAGACCAAGACGATCAAGGAGTGGGTCAAGAACGAACTGACCCCCGACCTGCGGCACATGCTGGAGGGCCGCACCCTCTTCCACGAAGACCTGCTCGAACAGGCGGCAGCCGCCCACGGCGCAGCCCTCGAAGGTCTGGAGCGCATGCACCGGCTTCCCATCCGGGACTCAGCCGCCCGCGCCCGCCTCTACCGCGACGAGCTGACCGCCTCCGACGAGTGGCGCTCGCTCAAGAACGCGATGGACCTGTGGTGCGCCTGCTGGTTCTGGCCCGCCGACGAACTGGACTGCGCTCCCCTGCCCACCACCTTCACCAACCCCGCGCCGGCGACACGCGCCGTGGTCGAACGCATCGCCGCCGCGATGCGCTTCTTCCACTGGGAACTGGAGTTCCCGGATGTCTTCCGGGAAGAGGGAGCGGGCTTCCACGCAATGCTGGGCAACCCGCCGTGGGACATCGCCAAGCCGAAGTCACAGGAGTTCTTCTCCAACATCGATCCGCTCTACCGCTCCTACGGCAAACAGGAAGCCCTGCGCCGGCAAAACGGCTACTTCGGCGAGGATCCGGGGATCGAACGCTCCTGGCTCGCCTACAACGCCCGCTTCCGTGCCCAATCGAACTTCGTCACCTGCGCTACCTCGCCCTTCGGCGACCCGGAAGAGAACGACAAGAGCCAGCGCCGCTTCGCTGCCGCCCGCGGCAAGGCGAACCTGCGGCTGCACGACCGCTGGCGCGAGGCTAGACAGCGCTCCCGCGGCTATGCCGACACCGAGCACCCCTTCAGACACCAGGGGTCGGCCGACCTGAACCTGTACAAGCTGTTCCTGGAGCAGACCCACGCCCTGCTCAAGAGCGGCGGCCGGCTCGGCTTCGTCGTGCCCTCCGGCCTCTACTCCGACAAGGGCACCGGCGCCCTGCGCGACCTGTTCCTTGAGCGCTGCGTCTGGGAGTGGCTGTTCGGCTTCGAGAACCGGGCCAAGCTGTTCCCCATCGACAGCCGCTTCAAGTTCAACCCCGTCATCGTCCAGAAGGGCGGCGCTACCGCGTCGCTCCGCACCGTCTTCATGCGCCGCGACCTCACCGACTGGGAACAGGCCGAGGAGTTCGCCGTCCCCTACAGCCGTGAGCAGGTCCGCCGCTTCAGCCCCAAGAGCCGCGCCATCCTGGAGATCGAGTCACAACGCGACCTGGAAGTCCTCGAGAAGATCTACAAGAACTCCGTGCTCCTCGGCGACGACGGCCCCAACGGCTGGGGCATCCGCTACGCCCGAGAGTTCGACATGACAAACGACTCGTAGCTCTTCCCGCCCCGCCCCCAGTGGGAGGCGAAGGGCTACCGCCCCGACGAGTACAGCCGCTGGCTGCTAGGCAACTGGCGCCCGATCGAGGAACTGTGGGCCGAACTCGGCGTCGATCTCGAACGTCCAGAACCGCCGGCCGTCGAACTCGAAGACTGGCTGTACAACCCAGACGCCAGCCCCGAGCGCCGCGAAGCCGAACGCACCTTCATCCACGGCCACCTGCTCGCCCCCGGCGACGTCCAACACACACACCCGCGCATCCGATGCGCCCAACCGCCGTACGACCGCCTGCCCGTGCCCAGGGTCGCGATTCCCGAGGGCATCATCCTCTCGAGGGAGGCCGACGCTTGGATCGACGACAAGGAGATTACGGACGTAGCGCTACCCCTCTACGAAGGCCGCATGATCGGCCAGTTCGATTTCAGCCAGAAGGGCTGGGTCAGCGGCAAGGGCAGGGGCGCCGTCTGGCGCGACATTCCGTGGGAGCGGAAGCAGATCGAGCCGCAGTACCTCATGGCGGAACAGGACTATCGGCGGGGAGTGCCCGAGCCGGACGCCCCGAAGTTGGCTCACATGGACATCACCTCAGGCACCAACGCAAGAACGGCCATTGGTGCCTACGGCCAGAGCGTTCCGCACGGAAACTCCGCGCCGGTTCTCTACGCCTCCAGTACTGAAGCGATCCTGACCCTGACCTGTCTCTTCGACTCGCTCGCCTTTGACTGGGTAACCCGTAGCCGCCTCGTCGGACTTCACCTCAACTACCACGTCCTGGAGCAGAACCCGGTTCCGTTGCCCTCGCCTCAACTCGACGGCCTGATCCCCCTCGGAACCAGCCTGATGCTGACGTCACCAAGAGATGCACCGAGTCTTCTGCTCCTGACGGCCATCACCTCACCGCACGGAACCTCACCGGCCCTCTCGAACTGGGGCCTCGGCAAACAGCGCAGCCACCAGAGCGGGGCCTCCGCCCTGAGCCCAAGCGAACGCGTCCGCGGAAGAGCCATCGCCGACGCCCTCGCCGCATCCCTCTACAGCCTTGACGAGGCGGACTTCCGAAGCCTCATGGCCGATTGCGATCACCCCCTGTCCACCGTCGCCAGCCGAAAGAGCTCGGAACTCAGAGGCAAGGGCTTCTGGCGAGTCGACAAGGACAAACCGCCGGAACTCCGCCACACCGTCCTGGCCCAAATCGCCTTCGCCGACCTCCAGCGCCACATCGAAGCCGCAGGCGGCAACCCCGACGCCGGCATCCAGTCCTTCATGCAGCAGAACCACGACGAAGGCTGGCACCTCCCCGAGACCCTCCGCCTCGCCGACTACGGCCTCGGCCACGACGAACGCGCCCAACACCACCAACCCGTAGCCAGCGAACTCGGCCCCCGCTTCTACGACTGGCAACTCAGCCAGCCCGCGGAAGAAGCCGGGCGCGAAACCCACCTCCACGCCCGCAACCTCCTCGGCGAACACGCCTACCGCCGCCTCCTCGCCGAACTCGACCAACGACGGACCAAGCAACCCTCTGCTACCGGCGTCGAGCCCCTCTCCGAAGTGGCCGAAGAACGCCACCACTACGACAACTGGCTCGACCGGCCCGAAGAGAACGGCTCCAAGCTTGGAAAGCCCGCGGCCACCGACCAGACCGACCTGTTCGACTGACGCTCCAACGTTTACGCGCCAAACCTGCCCAAGTGATTGAAGAACTCAAGCCCGAACTCTCTCGTATTCGGAAAGAGTACGTATTGATTCAAGCTTGGAAAAAGACCTCCTCCTACATCCGTGCACACAACTGGTTCAGTGATCCTCTTGATCTGGACCGCCAAGAGGTCGACCTCCAACGCTTTCTTAAGGACCTAAGCCGACAGTTACAAGGCTCTGAACGCTGGAGGAGCGATCCGCTCCGCCTCATTCCCGCGCCCAAAGCATCTCCGTGGCGCGTCGCCGAACAGGATGGAGAGAAGATCTGGGGGCCGGCGCCGCCACACTCGACTGACATCGATGACGCGTGGGGAGACCCTTTCTCCGCATCTACGGACGAGCAGGAGCCGGCGAACGTTCCTACTCCCTTCCTCCGGCCACTCGCCCATGTAAGTCTGCGCGATCAAGTGGTTGCTACCGCAGCGATGATGTGTCTAGCCAATCGTGTAGAAACTCTCCAAGGTGACCCTGAAACCCCCTACACCGGCCACGCTAGACCGTCACGCGTAGTCTCCTACGGCCATCGTCTGTTCTGCGGCAGCGTAAGCGGACCGAAGTTGAGGCACCGTTGGGGCTCCAAGGAAACGTACCGGAGGTTCTTCAAGGACTACCGAGCATTCCTCGATCGTCCAAAGGCGGTGGCGGACGAGGCGATGAGGGGTGGTATCGCCGCGGAGGAGAAGGTCTTTATCGTCACCTGTGACCTGAAGCGATTCTATGATCGTGTGAATCCATCTCTAATGGAACGGGCGCTTCATCAGCTCCGACGCTCCGAAGAAGAACAACCGTTCTTCGATTTCGTGAAGACCGTGCTGAATTGGAGGTGGTGCTCCGGCGACTGCGCTGAAGTTGAGCGCCTCACTGGGCAGGAAGGCCCTCATTCGGTTGTTGTCTTGCCGCAAGGCCTAGCTTCGGCCGGCTTTTGGGCCAATATCGTCCTGTTCGATCTGGACCATGTCTTCCAACAGCTCGTGACGGAGCAAGACCTCGAAGCCGTGCGGGTTCTGGACGTCTGTAGATACGTAGACGATTTCCGCTTCGTTCTAAAGACGAGACTAGAGCCGGAGGACACAGCGGAGAACCTTGAGAACTGGTTAGACGCCAAGCTTCGAGTCGCCGCGCCCGGCCTTGAAGTCAATCGCGCCAAGACGAAGATCGAGGAGTACGGACTTCCGAACAAGGGCGTCATCCGCCAAAGTGACAAGATGAACCGGATTCAGACACGCGTGTCGGGGGGTTTCACGACCCTCGAGAGCGATGACTTACTCGACTCTCTCGAAGGCCTGATACTCCGCTTCGAGTCTTCTCCTGCTAGCGAAGAGGAGCCATGGGAGCACGCGCCGCGGCCGGATGTCCCTGCCGCAACTCAAGCACGGTTCGCCGCTGGCAAAGCCAGACAAGTCGTACGCGAGTCACGAGTACTCTTACCCGAACGGAGCTTTGAGGATGACCTCCTCGGCGTGCTGGACGCTCGCAGGAACACACGGACTGATCTAGATCAACGAACCAAGGCGCTGGCGCTGTCCCTCATCTCTCTTTGGGTTCGCGACCCGTCTCACGTGAGGGTGTTTCTGACGGCCCTAGACCTTTGGCCCGCAGCTGAACTGCTTGCAGACATTCTGGCGCTCCTCCGAGACCGTATCGACCGAGAGCCCAGATCCGGCCCGGAAGCACGCGTGGCGGAGTATTGTCTGGCGGAGCTTCTGCGTGTCGGCGCCACCCGCACCGGTCTCGCCTCAGATCCTGATTCCCTTCCAGCAGAGGTCGACATTCCGCGATACCGACGGGACCTGGGCCAGGCCGCTCTGGCGGTCTTGCAGAGTTCCTTTCCGACACCTTGGTACCTCAGTCAGCAAGCACTTCTCTTTCTACTCTCCTATCCCCAGGCCGACCTGGACCTTGAGGCGCTTGTGCCAAGCGACCCGCACTTCGCCCACTACCGCGAGTTGCTCCAGGTACTCAACGGCAACGGCGGCGCACTGTCGCCGCAGTCGTTCGCCGTGAACGCCGTCATCCTCTACCGTTGCTACCCGCAGCGGCACGCCCTTCGGGCCGTCGAGCGGGCCTGGACAGAGGCGCGAATTCGTGCCATCGCCCTCCTCGACGCCAGCATGGCGGCTGAGCTTCTTGGGAGCCGGAAGAGAGTTCCGGCGGGCCTAGAGCGCCTGTCACAGCTCCTCTTGGTCCACCGAACTCACTGCGCCGGCGACTCATTGGCTCGCCTCGTCGCCGACCAGGAGCTCCCTCGCGATGAGCTCACACTTCTGCGCCTCGCAGACAAGCTGCTGAGCCAGTTTCGGCGGAGTCCCGTGCGCGGCGGACTGCCGCCTTGGCATGTGCTCGTCACTCGGCGAGCCGAGCAGCGCGCAGGCAGTTGGCAGTTCTCCGAAGTCCGTCCGCGACGAAACCTCGGCCCACGAGCGCCGGCGTTCTACACGCCCCCATCCTGGTGCACCCAGGACGACGACGCTTGGCGGTTTCAGCTCGGAGCGCTTCTTCGGTTCGCGCTAACGCGGAATGTCGACTTCAGCCGGAACGTCGAGACTCGGAGCTCAGACTACGTTCCCTTCTACCGGCCCGCTCCCGCCTCCTGGCTACGTCGAGCCCACGGCCACTATAGCGGCCAGGCCGCATTCGGTGGCGACGCGGTACCGATCACCGACTGGTTCGAGCGGTTCCTCTCGGCTCTGCTCCGTTGGCCCGGTCGCCTACCAGACAAGCACAGCGCTGTGATAGCCGAAGGCATTGGCGAAACACAAGGACAAATCCGCCGTCGCATAGCGACGCTCGAACGAGACGTCGAGCCGACCACAGGCACACTTGTCCTTCAAGTAGACGTTCCGAGGGACGAATCTCTGCTGACTCGACCCTTCACAGTCTGCGTAGCTCAAAGCGTGCTGCCAAGCTCCGAGGATCTGCACAACGACCCTACCCTGAGCGACGTCGAGTTGCGGCGAAGATGCCGGAACCACCTAAGGAGCCTTCTTGCCACCGTCCGTCAGGCCTGGTATCTCCGAACGAGCCATGCCCCGCAAGCGCAATTGGACTGGCTCATCTTACCCGAACTAGCGGTCCATCCTGCGGACGTGACCGCGTGTCTGGAGCCATTCGTTCGACTCTTCAAGACCATCGTGCTCGCTGGTGTCGCATACAGGGAACTCCCCGGAGTCGAAGGCCTAGTAAACACGGCACTCTGGCTCGCTCCCAAACAAACTCAGCAGAACGGTGTGCAGTTCGTTAGACGGACACAGGGCAAGCAGTACCTGGCCAAGATCGAATCCGAGGCCGCCGACAAGGGTCTGCCGATAAGAGGGTATCGACCAGCCCAATGGGTCCTGCAACTTCGCCCGCCGGGAGATGACCCGACGCCACTGCGCCTCACGGCCTCCGTGTGCTACGACGCGATGAATCTTCCAATGACCTCGCACTTGCGCGAAAGGTCCGACATCTACGCGATTCCGGCACTGAACAAAGACGTGAGGACGTATGACGATCTATCGCTTGCTCTCCACTATCTCATGTACCAGACTGTGATTGTCGCGAACAACGGCGAGTTCGGAGGGAGCAGCGTCTACTGGCCCATGACCAGAAACTATGAGCGACGAGTCCTTCATCTTCATGGCAGTAATCAAGCTACCTTGGGGTTCTTCGAGATTCCCGACGTGCCTGCCTTCTTGAAAGCCCGAGCAGCATCACCACCGTCCGAGGACTGGAAGTGGCCGCCGGCAGGATACTCGGGGAAGCGCCCGTAGACCTCCGCCACGGCCGAAATCGCTCCACCTCCGAGCGACAGTCGCGACTAGTTCCGACCGTTACCAGTGCGCAGACGGCCCTCAGTCGTCGGACCACTCGTCAACGTCCATCCACTTGACCAGAAGCCGGTCGGCCCTCCTCTTTGATGCGAGCCATCGACGCAACCGACACGACGCCGCTCACTCCACATAAGGAAGCGGAACGGATATGGTCCTCTAGCGAGGCTCGGAATCCTCTTCACGAGCCTCGAAAGCAGCTTCCCTCTCTGCCAACGTACGTGACACAGCGGCCATCCCGTTGAATAGTGGAGGGCACACGTTGGCAAGGAGGATCAATGTCAAGACGAGAGCAGAGGTTTGGCGGCGGCTCGGAGCTCCCGGCCGCGGGGGTTGAGGAGCGTAGCGACGAGGCCCCCGCGGCCGGCGCGGCGCCCGCCGGGGCGGTTCCCGACCCGGAAGTGGTGGCGAAACCGACCAGGCGGCAGTTCACGGCGGAGTACCGGCTGCGGATTCTGGCGGAAGCGGACCGATGCACGTCCCGCGGCGAGGTGGGTCGGCTGCTGCGGCGAGAGGGTCTGTACAGCTCCCATCTGGCCAACTGGCGCAAGGCGCGGCGCGAGGGCACGCTTTCCGGTCTGAGGCCGAAGAAGCGGGGCCGCAAGCCGAACGAGACCAACCCTCTGATGCCGAAGGTGAAGCGGCTGGAAGCGAAGGTCAAGCGGCTCGAGAGGGAAGTCGCCGCCGCGCACACGATCCTGGACGTCCAGGGAAAAGTTGCAGGGCTGCTGGGATTCAGCCTCGAAGACGGGAAGGACTGCTGATGGCGGCAAGGTCCCTGGCCCGGCAGGTCGGCATCGCGCCGGCGTGCCGGGCGCTGGGCGTGTCGCGATCGACCTTCTATCGTCGTGCGAGGCCCGCTCCCGGGCGACGGCAGCCCCGCCCCACGCCTGCCCGGGCACTGAGCCAGATCGAGCGGAAACGGGTCGAGGCCACGCTTGCGTCGCCGCGTTTCGTCGATCGTTCGCCGGGAGAAGTGGTGGCCACCCTGCTCGACGAGGGCCGCTACCTGTGCTCGGAGCGCACGATGTACCGCTTCCTCGAAGCGAACCACCCCGTGAGGGACCGCCGCAATCAGCGCGTCCATCCGTCGTACGCCAAGCCGGAGCTGGTCGCCACCGCCCCCAACCAGCTCTGGTCGTGGGACATCACCAGGCTGCTCGGACCGCAGACCTGGACCTACTACTACCTCTACGTCCTGCTTGACCTCTTCAGCCGCTACGCGGTCGGCTGGATGGTCGCCGACCGCGAGAACTCCGCGCTCGCCCAAAGGCTCATCGAGGAGACCTGCCTCAAGCACGGCGTCAAGCCCCATGTCCTGACCCTGCATTCCGATCGAGGCGCCCCCATGACCAGCCAGGGTACCGCCCAACTGCTCGCCCGCCTCGGCGTGAACCGGTCCCTGGGCCGCCCGCGGGTCAGCGACGACAACCCCTACTCCGAAGCACAGTTCAAGACCCTCAAGTACCACCCCGACTTCCCCAGCCGCTTCCTCAGCCAGGACGCCGCGACCGACTACTGCAGGTCCTTCTTCCCCTGGTACAACACGGAACACCGCCATGCCGGCATCGCCATGCTGACCCCCGAGACCGTCCACTACGGCCGGGCGCAAACCGTGATCGAGCAGCGCCAACGCACGCTGAGCGCCGCCTGGGAAAGCTCCCCCGAACGATTCGTCGGCGGCCAACCGATGCACACCTCCTCTCGCCTGAACTCAGTGGTCTTGTGGACCATGAGCCACCTAAGCGCAGTTCTCGTCGCCACGATGGCCCAGTACAACCCCCAGCGTCGGCGATCCGGCATCGGACACCGCTCACCCGTCAACTTCGAGAAGAGCTACCGAGAACCTGCTTGATTCCCTAGACGTAGACTGTCCACGAAACCCGGGCAACCCAAGACCCCTCATCGCGCTCCGAAACCACTCCCTGCATCCGATGCCTTCTCAGGCTCCCAGTCAACGCCCTCCCCAACACAAACGTTCTCATTCTCCTGCGCGAAACTGAGGCCAAACGTTCCAGACCCGAGCCCGTTCTCGCGAACCCTCAGCCAGTAGAGAACTCCTTGGTCCAGACGAACTCGAATGCGCGCGTCAAGAGCAGACCCGCCATCGTCGTCAACCGCAAGCTCACGTGCTTCACCGTCCAGAAGTACCACGTAGGGATCACCCAATCCCTCCACAAGAACCACCTCAATCCTGTAACACGACGCCTCGCCACCGCGAAGGCCAAAAATCCGCTGCTCCCTGCGACCGAAGTCCTCCGTTTGTTCCCCGCCAACCTCAAACTCTACCGAGTCGGCCCTTGCCATGGACAGCTGGAAACGGCCCGGCTGGCCCAAGAATTCCCCTGCCCGCACGAGATAGATTGCCTCCCCTTCAAGCCTCTGAATGAGCCGCGAACTCAACTGGCCGCCACCGTCGTCATCCGACGCCAATGACTCCCTGGCGATTGATCCGTCGTCTACCAGGTCGAGGAACATGATTGGGTCGAGGCTCTCGCCCTCGGCCTGAAGATCGATCTGGTAAAAGCCCGTCGCGTCGACCCCTACAGTGAACTCCCGAGTTTCATTCGCCCCAAGCGAGAACTCCTCTCTACGCCCCAGCTCCAAGCTCCCTAACTGCGATCGAATCGGCTGTACCTGTTCCGCAGCGGATTGCACGGGCACGACCTCGCCAGCCGGTCGCAAAGACACAAACACACTCCCGTCAGCTCCAGTGAGTTCCCTCACGATGATTCGGTATCGGTGGTCAGCGACGAGACCTACAAGAACTCGAGAATCCAGACCGTCTCCCCAGTCATCATTCGAAGCAAGTTGCACTCGCAAAGAGTCATCGAACAGCGACAACGTAGGGTCAAGGCCTCTTGTTTCTGCTTCGACATCGATCTGATAGAGGCCATCCGTTGGTACACCGAGCAAAAAGAGCCGCTCCTGTCTCCCTACTATTTCAACAAGTAGGCGCTCCCCAATTCCGAGCTCTTTGATGTCGTTCGCCTTCTGGAAGTCCAAGAAAGAGGCTTTGTTTTCTTCGAGGAAGGCGTCGTCAAATTTGTTTCCGAGATTTCCGTCAAAAGCGACATTGACGAGGACTCCGGAAATGGTAGCAGCTGCACCGAACACTGCGAGACCCGTTCCGATGAGCCATCGGCGGGACTTCCTCTTCTCTTCCGAGTAACGAGCATGCGTAAGTTCAACGACGAGTTCAAGAGGAAGGTGCTCCCGCGCTCTGCCTAGATCCAAGGCTGCTCGGTGTTGAAGATCGCGCTTAGCAGTGGGGTCGTTGTAGGGTGTAGAAGTCGGTTCCTGATTGGCCATGTTCAGGCCCTCTGAATCTCGGTCGTGGTTGGCGGACGTGTCTTGAGATTGCCACTCTACTCGTGGTTTCAGCAGTCTGCAAGTTTGCTTGCCCCGGCCGCAGGCTCCGAACCTGCATGCGGCTGAGAGCGGCAACCTCTGCTTTCTTCGGCTAGCAGCCCGTGGTGAAAGTTGGTTCTCTGCGCTCGCGTAGGATAGAAGCATGTCTATGGGCAAGAAGAGTAGATGAGGTGGTCCCGGTTCGTTGGACAGTTTCCCGCCCGGGCTAAGGTGTACTCCATTGGTGGATGAAGCAGTCCGCCGCAGCCGCCGGGGCTGTGGAAAACTGCGGAATCTGCGGAAAACTCGACTTGTCCCAGGTGCGAGGCTTCGGGGTCGCGTCCAGGGTCGTGCCACGGTGGAACTCGGCAGGTGTCCTGCCTTGAAGAGTTGAATGTGGACGCTCGAGATTGTAGAAGGCGATCCAGTCTGCGATGGTGCGGCGGGCCTCGGCGCCGCCGTCGAGTTCGTGGAGGTACACAGCCTCGTACTTCAGCGAGCGCCACAGGCGCTCGATGAAGACGTTGTCCATGCATCGGCCGCGGCCGTCCATCGAGATCTTCACCTTGACCGCCTTGAGCACGCCTGTGAAGTCCGAGCTCGTGAACTGGCTGCCCTGGTCCGTGTTGAAGATGTCCGGCTTGCCGTACCGAGCCAGGGCCTCCTGGAGAGCCTCGACACAGAACGAGGCGTCGAGCGTGTTCGACAGGCGCCAGGACAGCACCCGCCGATCGCGTAAGTCCATGACCGCCGCCAAGTACAGGAAGCCGCCGCGTACCGGGATGTAGGTGATGTCCGCGCACCACACGTGGTTCGGACGCTCGATGGTCAGGCCCTTGAGCAGGTACGGGTACACCTTGTGATCCGGATGCGGCTTGCTGGTCCGCGGCGCCCGGTAGATCGCCTCGATCCCCATCAGGCGCATCAGCCGACGAACCCGGTGACGACCGACCCGAATGCCCTCGCGACGCAGGTGGCGG
The DNA here is from genome assembly GCA_965205295.1 of Candidatus Multivorans sp. Classification (GTDB taxonomy): domain Bacteria; phylum Acidobacteriota; class Thermoanaerobaculia; order Multivoradales; family Multivoraceae; genus Multivorans. The sequence goes on along the minus strand of OZ242167.1, from coordinate 4,216,060 downwards.
ACCATCTGGCGAGAACCGTAGAACGGGTGCGCGAGGAACAACTCGTCGATCTTGCGCATCAGGGCCAGGGTCTCGGCGCTCTCGCCCTTGGGGTTGTAGTACAGGGACGAGCGCGAGAGGTCGAGCAGACGGCACTGACGAGAAAGGCTCAAGGACCGATCTCCCCGCCTCGCCATCCGCTTGCGCTCGGGCCGGCTCACCGCCCGAGCCCTCTCGACAAGAAATCCCGCTCGATCGTCAACTCCCCGATCTTCGCGTGAAGGTCCCTGATTGCCTCCTCGTGGTCGCGCGAACCGCGCTCCGGCTTGCCCGAAAACGTCTCGGCCAGACCCCCGATCGCCTGGCGCTTCCAGGCGCCCACTTGGTTCGGGTGAACCCCGTGCCGCGACGCGATCGCCGCGATCGGCCTCTCCTCACGCAGCGCCTCCAGCGCCACCTTACGACTTGAACGCCGCCGTGAACTTCCGACGTTTCCTCATTCTCATGTCCTCCTCTGGGTGAGGAGTACACCTTAGCCCGAAGTTCTGGGGCCTGAGCGTCGCGGATCGTTGCCGCGCCTAGGGTTTTACGGTTTCCGGGCCGCACAGTGTACCCATGTCGCATAGTCAATCGTGGTAGACATGGAGACATGATAGAGCTAAGATAGAAGCCATGTACATCGAACGCGTACCCAACCGCAACTCGCCACCCGCCGTGCTCCTGCGCGAGTCGTACCGACAGGACGGAAGAGTCTGCAAACGGACGCTCGCCAACCTCTCCAAGTGGCCCGATCATCTCGTCGAAGGGCTTCGCACTCTCCTGAAGGGCGGCGTCGCACTGCCTTCCCTGGACTCGGCCTTCGAGATCCTGCGTTCCAAACCGCACGGTCATGTCGCCGCCACGCTCGGCGCCGCGCGACAATGCGGCCTCCAGACACTGCTCGACCGCCGACCCTCACGGGAGCGGACGCTCGCGGTCGCCATGATCATCGCGCGCATCCTGGAACCAGGCTCCAAGCTCGCCACCGCCCGCGGACTCTCAAGCGAGACCTCGCCCCACTCCCTCGGCGAGGAACTCGGAATCGAGGCGGCGGGCGCCGACGAGCTCTACAGCGCCATGGACTGGCTGCTCAAGCGGCAGGAACGCATCGAGCGACGGTTGGCCAAACAGCACCTCGAAGACGGTTCCCTCGTCTTGTGCGACGTGACTTCGGTCTACTTCGAGGGCGCGAAGTGCGCCCTCGCCCGGCGCGGGTACTCCAAGGACGGCAAGCCGGGCAAGCCCCAGATCGTCTTCGCGCTGCTCTGCGACCGGGACGGATGCCCGGTCGCGGTGGAGGTCTTCGAAGGCAACACCGCCGATCCCGGCACGTTGAGCGCCCAGGTGCAGAAGCTCAAGGAGCGCTTCTCGCTCGACCGCATGATCATGGTCGGCGATCGGGGCCTGCTCACCAGCGCCCGCATCCGCGAGGACCTCGAACCCGGCGGCCTGTCCTGGATCACCGCCCTGCGCGCGCCGGCGATCCGCACGCTGGTGCAGCAAGGCCACCTGCAACTGTCGATCTTCGACGAACGGGACATGGCCGAAGTGAGCGCCCCCGAGCTGTACCCCGCAGAGCGGCTGATCGTGTGCCGGAACCCGCTCCTGGCAGCCAGGCGGCGCCGCAAGCGCGAGGAGCTTCTCGACGCCACCGAGCGCAAGCTCGAGGCCGTCGCCGAAGCGACGAGGCGCTCACAGCGCTCCCTGCGGGGCAAGGACAAGATCGCCGCCCGCGCCGACCGCGCCCTGCGCGCCCACAAGGTCGGCAAGCACTTCGACACCGAGATCGAAGAAGACGGCTTCCGCTACTCCCGCAAGCTGGCGCAGATCGCCGAAGAGGCCGCCCTCGACGGCTTCTACGTCATCCGCACCAACGTGGCCGAGGCCGACCTCCCGGCGCCGGAGGCGGTCCGGGCCTACAAGAGCCTCAGCCGCGTCGAGCGCGCCTTCCGCAGCTACAAGAGCGTCGACCTCAAGGTCCGCCCCGTCCACCAACGCCTCGCCAACAGAGTGCGAGCCCACGTCTTCCTGTGCATGCTCGCCTACTACGTCGAGTGGCACATGCGACGCCTTCTCGCTCCCTTGCTCTTCGACGACGACGACCCAAGGGACGAACGCTCCTCGCCCGTCCAGCCGGCTCGACGGTCCCAGGCAGCCCGCGCCAAGGCGAGCCGCAGGCGCACACCGGAAGGACTACCCGTCCACAGCTTCCAGACATTGCTCGACGACCTCTCCACACTGACCCGAAATCGCGTCCGAATGCAGGGCCAGGGAAACGCCGCCGTGGACGTCCTGGCCACACCCACACCCCTCCAGGCCAAGGCGTTCAGCCTCCTCAACCTCCGACCTTGACCAACCGTACCCAGTAGACAACACTCCCAAATCCCAAGTTTGCCCCGTCATTGCAGGGAATTTCACGCATCGGACCGCAGAACTTCGGCTTAGCCACCTGTCCAGTTTTCCGGGACCACCTCATAGAAGCAGCGGTCAGGAGCCTCTGTGGGTGTCGGCAGGTGATCTGCCTCGAAGCGCGGGGCACCCGTTCTACGAGCGGTTGAACGGGATTCTGGAATCCAGCGGGTTCGACGAGTTCGCGGAGTCGGAGTGTTCGCGGTTCTATGCGGAGCGCATGGGGCGTCCGAGTCTGGCGCCGGGGCGGTACTTTCGCTTGCTGCTGTTGGGGTATTTCGAGGGTTTGGATTCGGAGCGCGCGATCGCCTGGCGGGCTCAGGATTCTCTGAGCATTCGCCGCTTCCTGGGATTGGGCCTGAGTGAGGCGGCGCCGGATCATTCGACGATTTCGCGCACGCGCCGGCGCATCGACGTGGAGTCTCACCGGCGTGTGTTTTCATGGGTGCTTCGTCGTCTGGCGGAGTCGGGTCTGTTGTCGGGCAAGACGGTGGGCGTGGACGCGACGACGCTGGAGGCGAACGCGGCGTTGCGGAGCATCGTGCGTCGCGACAGCGGCGACGACTACGAGACGTTCGTGCGCGGTCTGGCGGAGGCGTCGGGGGTAGAGACGCCGACGCGGGCCGAGCTGGCCCGTTTCGACCGCAAGCGCAAGAAGAAGCTGTCGAACGAGGAGTGGGAGAATCCGCACGACCCGGATGCGCAGATCACGAAAATGAAGGATGGCCGCACGCACCTTGCCTACAAGGCGGAGCAGGCGGTGGACCTCGAGCACGGGACGATCGTGGGGGTGTCGGTTCAGGGCGGCGCGAAGGGCGACACGGAGTCGTTTCACGAAACGCTGGAGGAGGCCTTCGAGCAGGTGTCGTCCGTGACCGCGGACGAAGCCGCGATCGAGGAGGTCGTTGCCGACAAGGGGTACCACAGCAACGACGTTCTCGCGGACATCGACGAACTGGGCCTTCGCAGCTACATCGCGGAACCGGACCGCGGTCGCCGTCGCTGGAAGGGCAAGAAGGAGCTGCAGGCCATCGTGTACGCGAACCGCCGCCGGATCCGAAGCAATCGCGGCAAGCGGATGCAGCGTCAGCGAGGGGAACGGCTCGAGCGGCCCTTCGCTCACCAGTACGAGACCGGCGGCATGCGCCGCGTGCATCTGCGCGGTCGCTCGAACATCCTCAAGCGAGTGCTCCTTCACGCTAGCGCGTGCAACCTCGGGCTCTTGATGCGCCACATCGTCGGCTTCGGCACTCCTCGAAGCCTCCAAAGCAGGCGCCAGACCCTGCTCGCCCTGCTTCGCCGCTTCCGGCTGCGTCTGAGCGCTCTCGGAACCCGCCTGATGGCGAAACAGCACCCCAATTTGGCCATCTGAACCCAATCGCCATTCCTCTACTTGATCGAGCTACCTCCAACGCCGACCTGATCGCGTACCGCGACGACGCTTCAAACCGGACTTTCTCCACGGGCTGCTAGAGGGTCTCGTGGCCGGCACACTCTTGTCTCAAGGCATGGATACCTTGGCAGGTGTCAGTTGGGCGTAGGGGACGCGCGCCTCGGCCGCTACCAAGGCCCGCCGGAACGCCGGCACGCCCCGGCCCGGTGGCGTCGCCGACCTGCTACTGCGGCGCGCATCACATTCGTCCACTGGACCGATGGCGGGGCGACGAAGCTCTCGACCGGTGTGCTTCTCTGCCGGCGGTTCCACCGTCTTCTTGATGAAGGCGGTTTCACCCTCCGCAGGGCCGGCCGGGGCACCGTGCAGTTCGCCCATTCCCTCGGTTGGCCACTACGCGAGTGTCCCTCGCCGCCTCCGATGGGCCCGGTGCCGGCCCTTGGCGCGACTCGCGCCGCCGAGTCGATCGAAGGCCCTCAGTTCTCCCCGTCGTCCTCCAACGCAACATCCTGCGGGCCGAGGCCACCCGCCCGAGCTTCCGGACCCCGATAGGCTGTGCCGCTCTCCAGTACGCGTCGAGTCTGCCGAACTTCCTCTTCCTTCCGGGAAAAGGAGGGATCGCCGATGTGCCTCTCCAGAATCGCGCGGTAGTGCCCGTAGTGCGCCTTGGCCCTATCGCACAGGCGGCTCCAACGGAGGATCTCTCCGTCGTTTCTGCCCGCCCACGCTTCCTCGATCTCTGGTGTCACGTTCAGACTGGCCCCGCACACCATCAGCATGCTGATCTCCTTCCCGCCCGCGCGAGCCAGACGCTCCTTGTAGCTCTCAAGCCGCTGCAGCTCGTCCAATTCCACAGCCAAGCCGGAACGCTTGATGTCCACGACAACCAACCGTCGCTCGTCGCTGAGCGCCAGGTAGTCGTACCGCAGGCGGACGTCCTTCTCCTCGATGTCCTCCGACATCCACTCTCGGAGTTGAGTAGAGATGGCCTTCTCTTCGGAGAGAACCTGCCACTCGGGATTGAGCAACCAGGGATAGCCAGCCAGCAGATCGTGAATGTTGTCGGCACCCACCCGCGGCGCCGTTTCCGGAGCGTCGCTCGCGATCATGTGCCGGAACTTCTCGACGATCTCCAGACGACCGCGAACGACTTCGAGAATCGCCCGACTCTCGAGTACTTGCCAGTCCCGCAGGTACCCCAGGAGAACCTGCAGAGATTCGGGATCGTCCCCAGCAGCCTCGATCTGCCCTACTACGTCATAGAAGTGGCGGAACTCGTACGCCTGAAGCAATGAGTCAGCGAGAGAACGAACGTTCTCCCCCTTCCCGTCCACCCGGCCCAGTTTGCGAAGGAATCCGGTGACCTGACGGCTGGAAGACTTGTCGAGTTTCTCGATCCGCTCGCGAATCCCCTCGTCCTCAAGAATCCAGGCCTCGGTCCGCTCTTCCTGATGGGCTCTCCACTCTCTGAGGACCCTCCGGCTCAGTTCCTCGCCCCACTTCCTGAAGGCCTGAATCTCGTCGGCTTCCCAGTCGATCTCCTGGCGGTCAGTGGAGATCAGGTCAACCGGGCCATCGTCGAAGAAGTCGATTTCGATCGCTCCAGTGACGTACCTTGTTCCGTGCTGACCGGTCGCAGTCGCCTCGACGTTGAAGAAGAAAGGGGGCGCCTGTGCAGTCTTCTCGTGGACATAGACGGTGAAGCCGCGTAGCTCGGCGGACCGGATCGGCCTCTTGGCGAAACTGTAGTAGTAGCGAATCTCGCCCGTTTCTCCTCCAGGCATCTCAAGATCGTCCTTGTAGAAGGAGCCATCTTCGGGGAATCGAGCGGTTACCTCGAGATCCGGTTCTTGGATGCGATGACCATTCACGAAAATCTCCATCTCCCCGCGCGCCGTCCGGCTGAATCGCCTGGCCAGGGCCGTGCATAGGGCATCGACATCGAGTGGCGCCTTGTGCTTCAGCGTTCTCAGCACGAGCTCGGTGCCATGGGCGCCCTGGCTGGCGGGCGCCGCACCGGCCATACCGCCGATGACGACGTCCCGGACCTCGTCGTCAGGCTTCGTGAGGTCGTCTATCTTGAGAGCGAACCTGGTCTCCGTGCCGTCGCGCCACGTGCGGACGTGCATGCTGGACGCGATGCCGAACCCAGCCAGCTTACCTATGCCCTTTCGGCCCATGACCTTGCGGGACTTGAGGCCGCCGGCGCCAGCCTCGCGCCTGTCTCGTCCCACAACCAAATAGGCGTTCTGGACCTCGCCATCGTCCATCCCGCAGCCGTCGTCCCGGATGACGATCTCGCTGGCCTGGGGGTCGTAGTCGCTCGGGGCGGGGACTGTGATGGTCACCCGGTCTGCGCCGGCATCCCAGCAGTTCGCTACCAACTCGGCGATGGCGGTGTCGCGCCGCTTGTAGGTCTGCACGCCGAGGTGCTCAAGCGTTCGGCCGAGTACCCTCAGATGTAGTTTGAGGGGGCTTCCGTCTCTGGGCATCTGCTCTGGCAACCCTCGTCACTAAGCGGAAGACAGATGCTCGGCGACCTGGAGCGCGTGGCTTCGGACGAATGCTGGCGGCAAGGCGTTTCCGATCATCGCGGCCAGCGCCAGTTTCCCGGCGGTGGCCGGGAAGCGGTAAAAGGCGGGGAAGCCCTGGAGCAGGGCGGCTTCACGTAGCGTGATGGCCCTGTCCTCCGTTGGGTGCAGAAAACGTCCCTTGGAGGGGTTATGGCAACCGCTCGTTATGGTTGGCGCGGGCAAGTCCCACGCCATTCGACCGTAAACGTCCTTGAAGCCGGTGAACTTCCGGTGACAGGGCAGTTGATCCTCGGCATCGAGATCGAGTCGCCCGCCGCCGTCCTTCGGAATCCGCCGGATGAGGTCGCGCACTCGGGCCGTCCGGCGCTCCGGCATGTCGTGAAGGGGGTCTCCACTCTCGCCGGCGGGGGGCAGGCCCGCGATCGCCGACCGAACCGAGGCTCGATGAGGCGATGGCGTCGCGAAATCGACGGTCCCACGACGAGAGCCGAGCAGTATCAAACGCCGTCGCTTCTGAGGCACCCCATAGTCGGCCGTGTTGAGAACGCGCCGAGCATGACTGTACCCCAACTCCGAAAGGGTCGCCTCGAACCGAGTCATCCTCCGGTCCATTCCGAGTCCGGGCACGTTCTCCAGCATCACCGTCCTCGGCTCAAGCTCGCGCACCAGGCGAAGGAACTCGAACACCAGGTCGTTCCTGTCGTCGCTGACCTCGCGCCCCCCGTTCAGCGTACGCAGCGTCGAGAATCCCTGACACGGGGGGCATCCCGCCAGAAGGTCGAGTTGGCCCCTGTCCAGGCCGAGCTGGCCCTGAATGGCCTGCAGATCGAGATCCCGGACGTCCATGCACCAGGTGGCGGCGTTTGGGTGATTCAACTCGTACGTCGTGACTGCGAGTCGGTCGATGTCGACGGCACCGACGACGCGGAAGCCCGCCTGCCTCAGTCCGAGAGTCAGGCCGCCGCAGCCGCAGAAGACATCGAATGCGGTTCTTCCAGCCATCGCGCTGCAGCCGAGGCTAGCACTCTCAACCGCCTCGGCAGCGACTCTGAGTCGGGTAATTCTCGTCCTCGTTGAACCCCCTGCCTGTCTGTACGGCCAGAGATCAGGCACCATCACCGCCGACCACAGCGCGCGGCGGGAAGTCTCTAGCGTCGGCGCTTTCGCGGAAACGGCCCGGCACATTGCCTGCGACGCCGGCAAGGTCGAGAGCCGAATCGGCTCGGTCGGGCGAGCGAGAGCGAGAACGTCAACCACTGCGCTTCGTGTGGCGTCGGACACGCTCCTGTTGAAACGGCCAGTGCTGTACATTCAGGCGCTTCCTGGATCGGCCCGGCAAGTCGTCTCATGCTGGAACACTCCAAGACCATACGTGACGTCAGCCGTGCGCTTCCGGCGCTCGTAGCCGGCCCGGACATCAAGGCTGCCGCCTCGGCCGAGTTGCTCGACGCCCACGCGCTCGGTCTGAGTCAACAGTACGACAACCTCCTCCCCGTGATCGACCGGGCGGGCAACACGTTGACGGAGGCGATGAAGAAGCTCGACCCCGAGCAGAGTGCCGATCCCAGGGGAGAAGGCGCAGCTGCTCTCGAACAGGCCGAGGCCTACTTCAAGCACCGTCAGGATCAGCTAAGGCACTCGCGCCACGCCTTCATCGAAGTCGGTGCTTCCCCTTCGCACGACGTCTTCGACGCACTCGACCGGCTGGACAACCTGTACACATGGATTGTCGCCACGATGCAGGAAGTGCGTTGGGCCGTCTTGATCTCCGAGGGACTCAAAGACAAAACCGAATCCCCCGCGGGCCGCTCCTTCACATCGTCGGCCGAGTGGCTCGCGTCCGCTCGCGCCAAGGGACCAGCGGCGGGAATCCCCGGCCACACCGTTTGACGGTCGGTCCAACTCGGCCGTAGTCTCTCGGTCGAGACGCCGGGAGGGTTCCGCAACCCCTTCATGCTCTCATTCCGAGGCCCACGCTACGGCGTGGGTCTTCGTGTCTATGGCGTATCTGCGGCACCGGCACCACCGCCTGCTCCACGAAGGCGGCTTCACCGTCCGAATGGACGACCACGGCGCCGGCGGCTTCTTCGACCTCCGAGTCCGGTATGCCTCGTACAGCGCCGGATCCGGGTCGACTTCCACCATCTCGCCGTTCTCCACGACGAGAACGCCGGTGCCGTGCCGATGCGCATCCCAGTGCGCGCGTTGAACGGCCCTCTCCATCGCCGCGGGAACCGCCTGCATGTCGGGATCGTCGAGCTTGGACACGGGAAGCTGTTTTCCTGTCTCGTTCACTGGCTTGCTCCCGTGGAAGCGCCGTTCGACGCAATTCCAATCCGCACGTGGAAACAATCTACGCCAGCGACTCGACGCCTACGGCCGCGGCCGCTTCGGTCAAGCGCCGATCCAGGCTCGCGAGGGCACAATCTTCGCGAATCGCGAGCGCCAGGTAGCTGGCGTCGTAGGCCGTCAGGCGATGGTCGCGCGCCAGTTCCATGACGTGACGATCGTCGGCTTCGACGACGCTGCGAATCGGAAGCCTGCGCAACCGTGACAGGGAGACGTCGGCGTGGCGGTCGTCAATGCGGCCCCGACGCTGGGCCGACAACAGGAGATTCCGCAACTCGTGCCAGAACACGTCCGGGACCTTGGCCGTTTCGGCGCCGAGCCGGTCCAAGGCCAGGTCGGCCAGCGCTGCTTGCTCGTCCGGCAGCACCCAGGCGGCCGCGACCGAGGCGTCGGGAACGAACGCCATCAGCGGGCGTGCCCCTCGTGGCGCCAAGCCAGGAGTTCCGGGGTCGTCACGGCACGCTGCTTCGCCCGTTCCCGGCGCAACGTCGCGCACAGCGCGGCATGGTCCCGGTCGTCGACGTGCGGGGTCACGCGGGCAATCGGAGTCGCGCCGCGGCAAATGACCAAGTCCTCGCCGGCCTCCACATCCGCCAGCAGCGCCGAGAGGTGCGTCTTGGCCTCGCCGATCTTCACGTAACGGGTCATGTTCTCCGTGCTCCTCGTTCAACCTGAGTTGAAGGGATGCTAGGCCCCACGCCCAACTTGGTCAAGTGCTTGGTTCGGTACGCGCCGATCACGCCCAAGGCGGTAGCCTTGCCGCCCCCATGGCGCTGAACCCGGTCGTCTTCACGGAGAAGGTCCTCCAGAGCTTTCTCCGTTACCAGTTACGGGCCTATCCGTTCGCGGATCCACGCCTGCATGGGCAGATGCGTGAGCTGCTGTCGCTCGACGAGGCGCGCGTCGCCGTTGCTGCAAGGGCCGTTCGTCAGCCTCTCGCGGCCCTTCAGCAGCGGCGCGGCGGTGGCGGACTTGGCGGCCAAGAGCGGCGAGAGCGTGTTCCCGGCCGAAGAGGCCTGCTCGCGGGAAGCGATGCGTTCGGCTGGCGGGCAACCGCGGATCCTGCTCACGAACGTGAAGCAACTGGAGCTGCTTCTCACCCGCCAGCGGGACGCCGAGCTCTTCCAAGGCGCCCTGACGAGTTGCCTCTCGTGCAACGCGTTGGGCGGCCGGTGCGGAGGCGGCCGCTACCGCGAAGTGGGGCGCCGAGCAGGAGCAGGCGGAGGAGCTGCTGCGGAGCTTGTTCGAGATGCTGGCCGAGCGCGGCCTGCTGAAGCAGGTGCAGCTTCTGGGCGCCCGCGGCCGCGCGATGCCGAACGCCAGCGGCGTCTACCGCTGCCGCAGTTGCCGCGCCCGCACCGTCCGCACGGCCGACCTGCTCGGCGGTGCCGGCGGCACCCTGCTCGACGCCATGCCCCCCGCCTCACGCTCCATCCTCATGCTACGGTGAAGCGAGAAGGTCATCAGCGAGCCGCACTCTCTACTGCTTGGAAGGGACCCAATGCCAGCGAGAGACGCCGAGACTCAGCCAGGGTCGCTCCTCGCCGACGAACTGGAGTTCTATGAGGAGCACTTCGACGACTACGCGACGAGGTTTCCAGACCAGTACGTCCTGATCTGCGGTCAAAAGTTGATCGGCGTCTTTCCGACTCGCCGCGAAGCGATCGACGAAGGGTATCGACTAGGCGTCCGAAAGATGCTGGTCCGTGAGTGCGGCACCCGTCCCGAGCCGGTATTCATGCCGACCCTCATTCGTGCCTAGGGCCCGCTACGACGAGCGCGGGCGCCCCACCTTCCCCATCACGCTTCGCTACCACCCCGCGTACCGGGGCCGAAAGGCGCGCGAAGGAGTTCGCGTGGGAGACATCGTGTCGGGCATCGCCCTCCTCGATACCGGGGCCGACACGACCGTTATTGACGCCACAACCGCGTTGAACGACGGCTTGGTGTCCGTCGACTCGATTCCCTTCCTCCGCTATGACAGTCACAAGAACATCAACTCTCCGAGTTTCGAGGTCGAAATGGTGCTCGACGGCATGGGATCGTGGCCGCTCCGAGTTGCCAGCCTCGATTTGGCGAGATTCCACCTCATCGCCGTAATCGGACGTGACATCCTCAACGACCTTGTGTTGACCTACGACGGACCGGCACGGACCGTCAGCTTGGAGCGGCCGTAGAACGCCAGCGACGCACGACTGCCGAAGCTCGGTGGCGCACCGCCGCCCAATCGAGGAAGTCCCATCCTCGTTCGCGGTACAGGGCGCGGTTCCCCAAGATCAGCGCGTTGGCCCTATCGACGCTGAAGATCTCCGGCTTGATGCCGGATAGATGCACCCTCACTTGAAGCCAGTCGGCTGCATGCCTTCGTGGGTCGTTCCTGGTCACCGTATGCCTCGCTCAGATAGACCGAGTCAGTTCCTCGGTTTCGCGGCCGGGTCGTCCTCGTACAGCGCCGGATCCGGCTCGACCTCCACCATCTTGCCGTTCACGACGACGAGAACACCGGTGCCGTGTCGATGCGCGTCCCTGTGTGCACGGCGGACGGCCCGCTCCATCGCGGCAGGCGCAGCCTGCATGTCGGGGTCGTCAAGCTTCGAGACGGGAAGCCGTTCTTTGTTCGCCGTCATGCGTTTCTTCCCTCATCCACCAGAACCAAGCGGCGACCTCGCCGGTCGAGAACCAGCCAGGAGTCTACGAGATCCCGGTAGACGTGCCGGAAGTTCGCCACACTCCTGTCGAAGCGCCGCCGAGTGACGGCTTCGGGAATGCCGTGGCCACCCTGCGCCACGCGCTGCTCCACCCGCCGGATCGCTTCCTCGGGCGTGGCGAGGGGCAGGTAGATCAACTTGACGTCGTAGCCCTCACTCCGCCACTGCCGGATTCTCCGCACGTAGCCCAAACCGGCCAACGTCGTCGCGAAGGCGAAGCTCCTGCCTTGTCTGGCGTGGCGGTCGATCTCCTCCAGCATCAAGCGACCGGCCCGGAAGCCGGCCGCTTCCGGCTCCAAGGGTGAAACGCCCGCAGCGATCAGGTCGGCGTTGACGAAGATCGGGCACGCGGGCTAGAACGGAAGGTACTCCAGAGCGAAGGTGGTCTTCCCCGCGCCGTTCGGCCCCGCGATCATGATGATCTTGCGTTCGGGCGGCATGACCGGAATCTACAGCGCGGCACCAAGAAGCTGTCGTCAGAAGCGGTAGCCTTGCCGGCCCCATGGCGCTAAACCCGGTCGTCTTCACGGAGAAAGTCCTCCAGAGCTTTCTCCGCTATCAGTTGCGGGCCTATCCGTTCGCGGATCCGCGCCTGCATGGGCAGATGCGTGAACTGCTGTCCCTCGACCAAGCGCGGCGCTCGCCGCTGCTCCAAGGCCCGTTCGTCAGCCTCTCGCGGCCTTTCCGCACCGGCGCGCCGGTGGCGGACTTGGCGGCCGAGGGGCTGCTCCACCCGCACCTGGAGCAGCGCATCCCGAGCGACATTGAGGAGCTCTACGGACACCAGGAGGAAGCGATCCGGGCAATTGCCGGCGGGCGTTCGACGCTCATCTCGACCGGGACCGGCTCCGGCAAAACGGAGTGCTTCCTCTACCCGATCGTGAGCCGCTGCCTGGGCTTGCGGGACGAAGGCGCCCCGGCAGGCATCTGCGCAGTCATCGTCTATCCGATGAACGCGCTGGCCGAAGATCAACTGATGCGGCTGCGCTCGCTCCTGGCAGGCACGGGTGTGTCGTTCGGGATGTACGTCGGCAAGACGCCGGAGTACGAGAGCGGCGTGGGTGGTGTCCGCCTGCCGGCGGGGGCCTCGCGTGCCGACTACGAGGCGAAGCTCAGGGAGGTGCAGGAAAACAAGGGCGGCGAGACCGTGCACCCGGCCGAAGAGGCGTGCTCTCGGGAGGCGATGCGGTCACCAGGCGGGCAACCACGCATCCTGCTCACGAATGTGAAGCAGTTGGAGTTGCTGCTCACCCGCCAGCGGGACGCCGAACTGTTCAGCGGCGCCCGCCTCGACTTTCTCGTCTTCGACGAGGCCCACACCTTCACCGGGGCGATGGGGGCCGAGACCGCGTGTCTGATCCGTCGTCTGCGAGCTTTCTGTGGCCGGCAAGCCGCGGACACGGTGTGCGTCGCCACTTCAGCGACCATCGTCGATCGGGAGCGACCGAACGCGGCCCGGGCGTTCGCCTCGCGGTTCTTCGGTGTGCGGGAGGAATCCGTAGCAACCGTCGCGGAGGACTACGAGCAGGAGGTCTGGAGCGAGGACCGGTGGCTGCCAGACGCCGTCCGAGGAGACGTTACGGCCCTACTTGCCGCCGCCGTGGAGGCAGTCGAGGAGGACCCGGAGGGGCCCGGCGGTGCGGTTCGCCGTGTGTACCAGGCCCTCGCTGGCCGCGAGCTTGGCGCCGGACCGTGGCCCCAAGCGCTCTACGACGCCCTGGCGACCAACGAGATCGTCTACCGCGTAAGTACAGCGCTTCACAAGCCGCGGCCTTTGCAGGAGTTGCCGGTCGAGCTTCGTGAGACCACTATGCGGGAAGTAACCGAGGCCGAGATCCTGGCGTGGCTGACCTTGGCCGCCGCGGCGCGCAGAAAGGGCCGGCCCTTGCTGCGACCCGTGGTTCACGGATTCCTCCGCGGGATTCCCGGTGCCGTCGTGTCTTTCCCAGACGAAGGCGACGAGCCGCGACTGTGGCTGGCGGCCGAGGACGAGATCGAGCAGGCCAGTGCGTCCCCAAGCGACCAGTCCGGCGAGAACGAAGCGCGGTCGGCTCGGCTGCCGATACTCACCTGCACCACGTGCGGCCAGCACTACTACACCGCTCATCTCCAGGACTTCTCGTTCGACGGCAAGCGTCCCGGCGGGGGCGAGCCAAACGAGCACGGCGTTTTCTGGGCGCCGTTGGCCGAGGCGCTGGGCGGACGCAGGGTCGTTCTGGTGGACCGGCTCATCGGCGGCGACGAGGACGACGTGGAGGACGGGGAAGCGAGCCGGAGCGGGAAGAGCGAGGGCACGACCGTTCTCGAACGACGTACCGCGCCTATTCACCTGTGTCGGCACTGCGGCGCGGGGCACGCCGACCCGGGTGACGGCTGCCTCGACTGCGGTGCTCCGGGGCCCCGCGTGCGCCTTCACGCCGTGCGCCAGAAACAGGATCGGCCTGGGGTCCTGACCAGTTGCCTGTCATGTAACGCCCTCGGCGGCGGCACCGGTCGCTACCGTGAGCCGGCGCGGCCGGTGCGAGCCAGCAACGCCGCCGATGTCCACGTCCTGGCTCAGGACATGGTCCATCACTCGGAGCGGCCGCGGCTGCTCGTGTTCTGCGACAACCGCCAGGATGCGGCCTTTCAGGCCGGTTGGATGAAGGACCACGCTCGCCGTTTCCGGCTCCGGTCTCTGATGGCGGACGGGTTCAGTCGTGGCGATTGCCGATCGATTGGCGACCTGACTTGGTTCCTGGACGCGGCGCTAGAGAAGGACCAGTCGCTCTCTCGGGCTCTGATCCCCGAGGTATGGCAGGTGGCCCGCCTGGAGGCTGCGGGGCGGCGCCACCGCGACGAGCGACTGAAGTTCCTGCGCATGCAGGTGCTGCAGGAAGTCACCGAGTCTGCCCGGCAGCCCCTCGGACTGGAGCCGTGGGGCCGGATGAAGGTGGACTACGTCGGGCTCGACTCTTCACTACCGTGGATACAGGACTACGCGAATCGGCTCGGGCTAACGCCTGAATCCATGCGAGAAGGGGTCGCCGGCGCACTCGACTACGTGCGTCGCCGGAAGGTCCTCTTCGATCGGGACCACGGGACCTTCACGAAGTACTGGCAGGACGGCGACTTGGAGATGCAGCAGGGGTACCTGCGGCGGTTCGGCGGTCCGAAGGGAGTCAAGTTGAAGCGAGGCCCCGGCGACGCCTCGGGCCGGGTCCTGCAATGGCTGAGCGCTGGCGGTCAGACGACGATGAAGCAGATGGCGGCCAAGTGGGGCGTTGAACCGGAGCAGGCCGAAGAACTGCTACAGAGCCTTTTCGCGATGCTGGTGGCCCAGGGGTTCCTGGCGTCGGTGCGGTTGAAGGGCGCCAAGGGTGGCAACTTGCCCAACGCCAGCGGCGTCTACCAGGTCGACGCCGACCGAATCAAACTGTCGCCTCACCACGGCGTCTACCGCTGCCGCAGTTGCCGCGCACGCACCGTTCGCCGAATGCCGCACGACCGCTGCATGGCCTGGCGGTGCAACGGCACTCTGGAACGGCTACACGAAGATACGGACGACTACGACCTGCAGCTCCTGGACGGCAGCTACTCCATGCTGCGGCCGGAAGAGCACACCGCCATGGTCCCCCATGACGAGCGGGAACGGTTGGAGAATCTGTTCAAGGGGCCGAGCGAGGCAGTGAACTGCTTCGTCTGCACCGCGACACTCGAACTTGGAGTCGACATCGGCGCACTGGACGCCGTCCTGATGCGCAACGTGCCGCCGCTGCCGGCCAACTACTGGCAGCGAGCCGGACGCGCCGGCAGACGCCATCGGATGGCGGTCAACCTGACCTACTGCAGACCTGTTTCCCACGACCGCGCATACTTCGCGCAGCCCGAGAAACTGCTTGCCGGCCGGGTCGACCCGCCGGCCTTCAACCTGAGCAACGACGTGATGGTCAGAAAGCACGTCAACGCCTCGGTCCTGACCGGGCTCCAGCGCCTGAGTCGCGAAGGGGGCAAGGAACAAAGCAGCCTCTCGGTGGCTGACGGGGAGCAGATCCAGGCAGCCCTCGAGAGCTGCCTGCCGCGCCTGGTTTCCTCCTGGTTGTTCGATGGCGATTCGGTGCGCGCCGCCCCGTTCAACTTCGGGCCCCTCACCGAGATCATCCGCCGTCATCGCCGATCCCTCTTGGCCGAGGCAAAGGCCGCCTTCGTCCAGGGTTGGCCTGAAGCGGATGCCGCAGCCGTTGCCCCGGAGGTACTGGGCCGCTATGTCGACGACTTCACCGACGGTCTCAGGGCCGTAGAACGATCTCTGCGGCGCCGGCTGGACTGGGCCCGAGAACAGATCGAGCGACTAAACAACATCCGCCGCGAACACGGTTCGCTTGACAGGGAGGACGACGCCCTCTTCTGGCGCTGCGATCAGCTCGTCAAACGGTTGAAGGGGCGAGAGCGCCGAAATCGCCGGAACGCACAGGGCCATCGGGACGCGAACACGTTCAACGTGCTGGCGGCGCAGGGATTCCTGCCCGGCTACGGCCTCGAGACGGGCTCCGTGCAGGCGATGGCGGAGGTTCCTTTCTGGCACTCCGGGGCGCTCGCCTTCAACCTCCCGCGCCCGACCGGAATCGCTCTCAGGGAGTACGTCCCGGGCAACCTGATCTACGCCAACGGGCACCGCTTTGTCGCCCGCCGTTTCCTGCGCTCTGCAGGCGAGGAACGGGAAGAGATGCCGGCCTTCGAAGTCTCGACCGAACATCAGGCGGTCAGGCAGTGCGACCCTGGGTCGCCGGCATCCCTGCTCGGCGCCCAAGCTCTCCGCACGCTCGCGGTGTGCGATGTGCATCTGGCGCACCAGTCGCAGATCTCGGACGATGAGGAGTACCGCTTCCAGATGGGGGTCGCAGTCCACGGCATCGAATCCGGGGGGCACCGCGGCGGCCAAGCGTATCGCTGGGGTGAACAGGACGCTCTGCTGCGCTACGGAGTCGACCTGCGGCTTGTCAACGTCGGTTCGTCGGCTGAGATCAATGCCGGTTCCAGGCTCGGATACCCGGTATGTACGGTCTGCGGCCAGAGCGTGTCGCCGCTGTCCTCGGACCGGCAACAGCGGGAGTTCAGCGAGAGCCACATGGAGCGGTGCGGACGCCCGGTGAACCGCATCGGCTTTCATGCGGACCTCACCGCCGACGTGCTATCCCTGCCGAGTCTGCCGGACCCGACAACCGCGTACAGCGTGCTGGAGGCACTGCGGTTCGGCGCCACACAGGTGCTTGACATGCACCTGGACGACTTGGCAGTCCTGGTCGTAGGCCAAGTCGACCGGCCAGACGTGGACGCACTGCTGTGGGACCCGATGCCCGGCGGTTCAGGGCTCCTCGATCAGCTCGTGGAGCGCTTCGAGGAGGTTGTCCAAACCGCAGAAGCCGTCGCCGGCGGTTGCGCTTCCGCCTGCGGGCATTCATGCATCGACTGTCTCCAGACCTTCCGTAACGGCTACTACCACCGGCACCTGAGCCGCCGCACGGCGCTGGAGTGCCTGGATGAGTGGGGCCAGCGCTTGTCCTTCTCGCACGCGATCTTGGCAGCCACGCCGGCCGGGCAGGAATCGACCGAACAGCCCGTGAACGAGGCCGAGAGAAGGCTAAGGCACCTGCTCCTGGCGGCCGGGTTCGGCGAGGGCGTGCGCGGCGAGCAGATAGGGCTGGGGCCCGGTCTCGGCACGACGACTCCCGACGTCATCTACCGTGGACAGGACGATGCGCCCGACGTTTGCATCTATCTTGACGGCCTGAGCGAGCACCTCCACGGCAATCCCCGCACCGCTGAGAAGGACCAGGAGATCCGATACTGGCTCCGGCAACGCGGCTACGAGGTCGTCGAGATCTCTGTCACCGACCTGGATGACGGCGGAGCGATGAAGCGTCACTTCCGCAGGTTGGCCATGTACCTGGGGGCCGACGAGGTTCGGAAGCGGGTCGACGACGACTCCGGGTGGTTCGAGGCAGCGGCTCAACCTGAGGCCCGCGACGAGACCATGCGCACCGGGGCCGACGTGCTTAGGTTCGTCGAACCGACGCCGGAGAACCGCTACAAGAACTGCGTGCCGCTGATGGAGGACCTTGAGGTAGCGGCAGGCAGCTTCGGCGATGCTCACGGTGTCCTGGATGAAGTGGATTCGGCAGCGCGGTGGATCGCCGTCGGCTCCGGACGCTCGTTGACACCCGGCATGTTCGCAGCCGCCGTCGTCGGTCGCTCGATGGAGCCGCGGATCCCGGAGGGCTCAGTCTGCCTCTTCCGTCGCCCCGCTGCTGGCAGCCGCAACGGGCGGATCGTTCTGGCACGTCTACGGGACGCAGTCGACCCGGAGACCGGCGAGCGGTTCACGGTGAAGCGCTACCGGAGCGAGAAGCGATCCGCTGAAGACGGTCCCTGGCGCCACGTCCGGATCACGCTGGAACCGCTGAACCCCGAGTTCGCACCCATCGAGCTGGTCGCAGAAGACGACCGGGGTTCGAGTGCGGTCGACATCCTGGCCGAGTTCCTCGACGTGTTGCAGCCAACGCCATCGACCTGAAGCGAAAGCAACCCCTAAGCTCGGTCAATCCACACCGGAAAATCAATCAGAAGACACCAGACACAGCTAGTCGCCCACACCGCCGAGCAGCTCGACACGCACTTTCTGGAGCATCACCTTGACTAGCGAGACGCTGGCGCTGTAGCCGACATCCCTGAGAACACGTCTCCAAGCCCTCGCGTCTCTGGCGTCATCGAGAAACTCCGAGCCACTCCACGAAAGTCTGCTTACCAGGTAGCTTGAGCCATCACTGTGGGTCCGGTACACCTTTCCGTCCACAAAGCCTGCATCGATGAGCAGTTGCACATGCCCGGCAATCTCCGGTTGCGGGTACTCCCCTTCCAGGTCGATTCGCCCGATGGGAGCCGAGCCCTCCTCTGCATGGGCCTCCACATAGAGGAGGATCTCCTTGATGAGTTGCAAATCTCTCTTCACGTTGCTCTGACCTCCCGATCCGTTCCACGCAGCCACTCGGCCAACCGACGACCGGCGCACTGGTCGATGAGAAACCGCCTCACGAGCGGCGCCGATACACCTGACTGCGGTGAGCAACCCGTACGACCTCAATGAGATTCTCACCGGGTTTGTGAGCGAACAGGACCCGCCAATCCCCGACTCGCAGCCGCCACGTCGGCCTGCTGGATCCCCTCAGGCGCTTGACCTCCCCGGCCTGCGTCGAGGCATAGCGCTCAACTGCTTCCGTGATCCGTCTCCGGGTCGACTTGTCGATGCGTTTCAGGTCTCGCAGCGCCCGGCCACTGAACGCAACGGCGACCCTCAGAGGTCAAGCTCCCGCTTTACCTCCTCCAGAGTGTGAGTTCGCCCGGCGTCGAGGTCCTCATATCCCTCGTCCAGAAGACGCTTGCCTTTCTCACTCAGGGCCTCGTCGTCCTCGGGCGCTTCCATCAGATGCTTGGAGAACGGTTCCAGACGTTCGACCAGTTGCTCCAGATAGCGGCCGGCGGCCGGAATCTCCTGGTCCGGTAACTGCTCCACCAAGCGAACAACCTGTTCTCGGTTGTAGGATTTCCTGCTTGGTACGGTCATCGCCTCGCCCCCGAAGTACGGCTCGGACGCTACCACGGCAGAACCGGGGCAACCGTATGCCGCCGTCGCCGATTCCATGCCGGGCGCACGCCGTCGGTTCGCCGACCCTGGCCCTCGTCCTCATCGGCGCGGCGATGTTCCGTTGGGGAACCGCAGAAACTTGAAATCTCGGAGTCGGAGAGCTGAAATCTCAGAGTTCCGATCGCCACTCGGCACGAATACACTCCCCGTCATCCGCAACACAACCCGCCAACGGACACGTCTCCGCCATTCGGCGGCGCCAGAGCAACAGGTTGCGGAGCCATCGACATCGTCGCCGAGTTGTCGAGGTGCTGCACATGTTCACATGACCTGAGCCGAGGAGAGCCTAGACACATGAGTTCATCAGAGTTGGGGAAGGCTCGTCTCCACCGACCTACGAAAGGCGTGGCCGCACGAAGCCCACGACTTCACTCCCTGGCTCGCCGAGAACCTGGACCGCCTCTCAGGCGTGATCGGCATCGAGTTGGACCTTGAGGGCTGCGAAGTCCAGGTGGGCCCCTACCGCGCCGACATCGTTGCCAACGAGCCGGCAGATGGCACTCGCGTGCTCATCGAGAACCAGTTGGAAGATGCAAACCTGCAGCACCTGGGCCAGGTCCTCGCCTACCTGGCCGGCCTGGAGGCCAAGATCGTGGTCTGGATCGCCAAGGAGTTCGACGAGCAGCACCGATCTGCGATTCGCTGGCTGAACGACCATACTGACGATCCGTTCGCGTTCTTCGCGGTCCGGATCCGTGTGGTCCAGATCGGAAAGTCACCGCTGGCGCCTATCTTCGAGGTACTGGAACGCCCCAACGAGTGGGACCGCCGAGTGCAAGAAAGCACGCGAGTTGGGGAACTCACCAGAATCGGCCAGTTCAGGCGCGACTTCTGGAACCACGTCGCGTCAAAGTACCCGAAGGAGGTTCGATCCAACTACGCAGCCGCCTACGTTCGGCACCACGTTGAAGGGGTCGAGTTAGCTATCACGCAGTACCTGGCCCAGCGCGAAGTCGGTGTTTTTCTGGTCGGCAAGCGTGGCGAGCCAGACAAGGAAGTTCTGGCGAGAATCGAGCCCTATCGCAAGTCCCTTCTGCAAGAACTCGGCGCCAAGGAGGGGGACAAGTGGGGGACAAGCGTTCTCGCGGTGGACACTCGCGACCCCGCCAACTGGGATCGCGCTGCCGACTGGCTACACGAACAGCGAAAGAAGTATGAGCGGGTGCTGCGCGAGACCGAGCTCTGATCAGTCCCGAAGCACAACGACCGGCCTGTCAATCGACGTTGGAGAACGCCTCCTTCAGCTCCTCGACTGTCGCGCGCCACTTCGGGGCTCTCGGTCGGCAGACCGTATTCTGATTGCCGAACATCCCCGGCCTCTTCACAGCATCATTCAATCCGACTGTGTCTAGCCACTCCACCGGTACAAAGTACTCGCCCCGTTCCGCATCCTTCTCGTCCCTGTGGCACTTCGCCGTCAACACCTCAAGAGCGGGGCGCCCGCCGATCTCAAAGTCATGGGCCGCCTGTCGCGGTCCTGCCACCCTTCCTACACCGACAAAGCCGTAGTCTGGAACCTTCACCCAAACGCGGTCATTCCTCTCCAGCAGCTCAAGCGTCCTGCTGTACCACGCTCCGCCGCCAGCCGAGATGAAACCATGCTTGACCGCTTCGTCCCAGTCTCGATGCACACCGTGACCGAAGCTCGCATAGAACTCACCGTTCCACGGTTCCTTGTCGTGCCTTACAAAGGTGGAGGCGCTGACCTGCACATCGGCCGGATCGATAAGCCAAGTTCGGCTCAGGAACCGATCCTCCTTGTGTGAGAACACTTGGAAGAAGAGCACGTTGATCGGAACTTCCCATCCTTCAAGATAGCGAACGATACGCTCGGTGCGAGCGTCGAGTTCCGCTGCGACTATGACGAGCTGGTGCGTGTTGTTTATCTCGTCCTCAACGAGTTCGTGGCCAAAGCGATCCCGAAAGTCCTTGCCGAGAGATCCCTCCGGCCTGAAGCGTGCGTAGATTCCGCGGATTTGCTCAGCGTCGAGCTGTTGAAGCCAGCTCGCGTAGTCCAATGTCTGAGCGATCACGTCTCGAGGCGTCCTATCCCGCTTCAGCTCGATGAGGACAAGAGACGCGTCCGGCGCAATTGCGAGTAAGTCCACAACACCGCTCGTCCCCGTGTTCTCCTGCTGGCCGACCAGCATCCACTCCTCTGAGAGAATTCGCGGCTCCGCGACAATCATGGCCTCAAGCTCGGCTTCGTCAGCGAGGGCAGTTGTCTTCACTTCCAGAGGAGCTTCTCCCGCGACCCAGAGTGCATGTTGAATGGGCATGGTGGCGTACGTCCCTTGAGCGCTAGCTCTTCACCGGCCTCTACGAACTCGCAGGAGACCGCCGGCGGCGATGACAGCGCGCGTAGGCGGTGCACGCCCGGATGTCGTCCGCTTCCAGATCGGGGTAGTCCTCCAGGATGGCTTCGGGAGAAACGCCCTGCGCGAGCAGACTGAGGATGAACTCCACCGAGCTCCGCATATCGCGGATGATCGGCTTGCCCCCAAAGACTCCCGGGCGGGCGGTGATGCGGGCGAGGAGTTCAGTGTTCGTCATGCTCGGGCTCCTCAAATTGCGAGGCTCGTAGCCTACGCTTGGGGCTCCTAGCCGTCCAACTCGTTGACCGTAGTCGGGTACCTGATTCGAGAGGGTCTTCCGGCTTGGTCGGCGGGTCGTCGATGCACGGGAAGTCCTCCTCAAGAGGCAACAGACGAGAGAGGACTTCCGCAAGCGGGCTTCGTTCAACGCGCGGCATCTGTAGAGCCTACGCCCTATGCGGGCAGGATGCCCGCGTGCCATCCGTGCGCCCGATGACGGGCGCACGGAGTGGTTCACGGGTGGCGCGGATCGCGCCACCCGGGTTCCCAGGGGCCTCCCCCTAAGCAGCCGTCTCCTGCTGCGCGTACTGCAACTGGTACAGGCGCCAGTAGACGCCGCGGAGATCGAGGAGTTGGTCGTGGGTGCCGTGCTCGCAGATGGCGCCGTGGTGGAAGACGTAGATGCGGTCGACATCCTTGATCGTCGACAGGCGGTGGGCGACGACGATCGAGGTCTTGCCCTCCATCAGGTGGTGGAGAGCGTCCTGGATCAGGGCCTCGGTCTCGGTGTCGACGCTGGAAGTCGCCTCGTCGAGGAGCAGGAGCTGCGGTTCGCGGGCCAGGGCGCGGGCGAAGGAGAGCAACTGCCGCTGGCCGGTCGAGAAGTTGACGCCGCGCTCGCTGACCTTGTGCTGCCAACCGTTCGGCAACTGCTCGATCAGGGCGTCGACGTGGGTGGCGCGCGCGGCCTCCTCGACCACGTCGTCGGCGACGTTCCGGCCGAGGACGACGTTGTAGCGCAGGTCGCCGTCGAACAGAAAGACGTCCTGGAGCACGAAGGCCATCCGGCGGCGCAGTTCGGGCTTGGGGATCTCTCGGATGTCCCGGCCGTCGACCTTGATCGAACCCTCCTGCAGCTCGTAGAGGCGCGCCAGCAGCTTGAGGGTCGTCGTCTTGCCGGAGCCGGTATGGCCGACGATCGCCACCCGCTCGCCGGCGGCAACGCGGAAGGAGACGTCGCGCAGGACCGTCTCCGCGCCGTACGAGAAGGTCACGCCGTCGAACTCGACCTCGCAGCCGCCGGGCTGCGGGCCGGCAGCGGCCTCGACCGGCGTTTCGATCCGCCCCGCCGGCTCCCGCGGCTCGTCGAGAAGCTGGAACACGCGTTCGGCGCTCGCCATCGAGGACTGCATCACCGAGTACTTCGCCGACAGGTCCATCAGCGGGCGGAAGAAGCGGCCCATGTAGTCGGAGAAGACGTACATCGTGCCCAGGGTGATCTCGCCGACGCCGAGCAGCTTGGCGCCGTACCAGAAGATCATCGCCCGGGTCAGGTTCGTGGCCAGGTCGACGGAGGAGAACAGCAGGGCGTCGTAGCGGATCGATCGCAGCCAGGAATCCCGGTGGGAGGCGTTCTCGCGCTCGAAGTCCCTCTGGTTGCGCCGTTCGCGGGCGAACAACTGGACCACCTTCATGCCGGTGATCGTTTCCTGCAGGTGGGCGTTGAGGCGCGCGATCTTGACCCGGACCTCCCGGAACGCCTCGCGCACCTTGTAGCGGAAGATCGCCGCCGCAATCCCCAGGAAGGGCACCAGGGCGAGGGCCGCCAGGGCCAGTCGCGGCTCCATCGAGAACAGCATGGTGAGGATCACGACCATCACGAACACGTCCGCGACCATCGCGATCACGCCGGCCGAGAACATCTCCGCCAGGTTCTCCAGGTCGTTCGTGAGCCGCGTCACCAGGCGGCCCACCGGGTAGCGGTCGAAGAAGCGCATCGGCAGACGCTGGACATGATCGAACAGCGTCCTCCGGACGTCGCGGATCGTGCGCTGGCCGAGCGAGATCATGGTGAAGGCGCGCAGCCAGTCCATGCTCAACGTGAACATCGAGACGCCGAGCACCAGGATGAACATCCAGGCCAGCGGCGGCAGGCCGAACCGCGGCACGACGAAGGGCGCCATCCACCCCACCTCCGACGTCGCGACGCCCTCGGTCAGGTAGTTGAGCGCCGCACCCACGACTAGCCCCGGCATCAGCTCCAGAACGGCACGCACCGGAACGAGGGCGAAGTTGAAGCCGATCCAGCCCCGGTAGGGCCGCATGAACGGCCAGAGCCGCTTGAGCAGTGCCCTGTCGTAGACCTTGCCCAGGTCGCGCTCACGACCCGGCTCGGTAGCTTCGCTGCGTTCCTCGCTCACTTCGACTCTCCAGCGACGCCGCCGCCATCCCCGAGCGCCATCCGCGCGCCCGATGACGGGCGCTCGGACTGGTTCGCGGTTGGCGCGGGATCGCGCCAACCGGGTTCAAGCTCCGACAGCAGTTCCTGGCGATGGTTCAGCCGGGCGTAGAAGCCGCCTGCTGCGACCAGTTCCCGGTGCGTCCCCCGCTCCGTGATGCGGCCGTTCTCGAGCACGACGATCTGATCGGCGTCGCGCACCGCAGAGATGCGATGCGCGACGATGAAGCAGGTGCGGCCGCGCCGCTTCCCCTCGATGTCGCCCAGGATCGCCTCCTCGGTGCCGTGGTCGACGCTCGACAGCGAATCGTCGAGGATGAGAATCGACGGGCGCAGGATCATCGCCCGCGCCAGGGCCACCCGCTGGCGCTGGCCGCCCGAGAGCGTGACCCCGCGTTCGCCGACGACGGTTTCGAAGCCGTCCTCGAACTCGTCGATCTCCCGCTCCACCTGGGCCCGCGCCGCGGCCCGATGCACCTCTTCAAGGTCGACGTCGGGGACGCCGAAGCGGATGTTCTCCGCCACCGAGACTGAGAACAGAAAGCTGTCCTGCGGCACCATGGCGATACTCGAACGCAGCACCTGGACCGGCATCCGGTTCAGGTCCACCCCGTCGATCAGGATCGCGCCGTCGTCGACCTCCAGCAGCCTCGGCACCAGGCTGACCAGGGTCGTCTTGCCCGAACCCACCGGTCCCACGATGCCGACCGTGCTGCCGGCTTCGACCACGAGGTCGATGCCCTTCAGCGCCGGCAGGTAGCTGCCCGGGTAGGTGAAGGTCAGGTTGCGGAACTCGACCCGGCCGGCAACCTCCGAGACCTCGGCGACATCCTCCCGGTCGCGGATCGAGGGCACAGTGTCCAGCACCGAGCCCAGGCGCTCGAGCCCCGCGAGCCCACGCTGCGTGATCGAAACGACGAACCCCAGCATCATGGTCGGGAACGTCAGCGCCGCGATGTAGCCCCAGAACAGCCACAGATCCTCGATTCCGAGCAGCCCCGCCTGCACCCTCTGACCCCCGAGCCACAGCACCAGGGCGGCCGAGATGGACGGCACCACACCGACGGAGGCGAACATCGTCGTCTGCATGACGCCGACCTTCATCATGCGCCGGAACAGCTCCTGGTTCTGGTCGTCGAAGCGGTCGCGCTCCAGGTCCGGCAGGTCGTAGGCCTTGACCACCAGAGCGCCCGAGGCGTTGTCCTGCACCACGGTCGAGACCTTGCCGAGCTGCTCCTGGCCGGCCAGGTTGGCCTGGAACATGTACCGGCTGTAGTGGCGCGTGACGAGGACGAAGAGCGGGAAGGGCGCCATGGCCCAGAGGGTCAGCACGGCGTCCACGCGCAGCATGACCACCAGGGCGCCGAGGAACAGCACCGGCGTCTGCAGCAGGTTCAGGAATCCCATGCCCAGGAACATCCGGATGCTGTTGATGTCGTTCACGGCACGCGACATCAGATCGCCGGTGCGGTGCGCGAGGTAGAACGACTGCGGCAGGCTCTGCAGGTGGGCGAAGTAGTCGTTGCGGATGCGGTACTCGATCTGGCGGCCGATGTTGAACATCACGATCCGCGAGAACAGCCGCGTCAGAGCCAGGCCGACCGCGGCCAGAACGAGGAACAGCAGCTCGCGCTGAAGCCCCTCGGGGGGGCCCTCGAGCGCGGCGACGATGTTCCGGCCCGCCAGCGGAATGAGCTGGAAGAAGGCGACGTACAGGAGCGTAAGCCCCCCGCCGAGGACGTAGGCGCCGGGCGCCAGGCGCATGTACCCGAACAGGCGGGCGAGCGGTTTCTGGGTTCCTCCCGACTCCCCGTCCATGGCGGGGGACCATAGCAACGACTGGCCTGATCGCGGCTGCGGTAGGCTGCCGCTGCTCTCCCCACTCGGGAAACAGTTTCATGAAGCTGCACTGGTTCGTCCTCGTCGCTCTGATCGGCATGTGCCTCACCGTGGGCGCGGCCCTCGTCACGCCGCAGACGCCGTACGAGGACGTGGTCCTGGAAGACGGCACGACGGAGCGCGTGATCAAGAGCCGCGGCTTCGAGCACGACCGCTTCCCGACCATGCGCCAGGGCGGATCGGGCGCCGAGCGCCACGCCGCAACGCTGTGGATCGGCTGGGCGTTCGTGATCTTCCAGGTGCTCTTCTTCGGCGGCTGCCTGGCGATGGGCATGGAGCGGCGGCGCCCCGAGGGGGCGTCTCTGGGGCCGGCCAAGCGACCGCTGATCGTCTTCACGCTGGTCCTGGCCGCGATCTTCACCGCGCTCGTGTTCTCGTACCAACGCTACGCCACCGAGGACGTCCACACGCTGTTCCTGGGCTTCCCCAGGCCCACGGCGTGGGTGTTCTACGCGGTGTGGCCGTTCCCGGTGTACCTCCTGTTCGTTTACATGCGGATCTTCGACCGCTGGTTCTTCACCGAAGAGGACGAACGCAAGGTGGAGGAGCTCGCCGCCGCCCAACGCCGGAAGGAACTTGAAGCCGGCGACGGCGACGCGGGCCGGGTGGGAGGCAACTGATGGAGGAGAGCCGCAACGCCGTCGTCCTGACCTGCCTCCTCATCTACTTCGCGCTGTGCATCGGCGTCGGCATCTGGGCGATGCGGCGCACGAAGTCATCCCAGGACTTCTTCATGGCCGGCCGCGAGCTCGGCATCATCGTCACCGCCTTCGCGCTCTTCTCGAGCACGCTCTCCGGGTTCGGCTTCGTCGGCGGCCCCGGCCTCGTCTACAGCCAGGGCATGACTTCGGTGTGGATGATCGTCTGCGGCACGGTGGCGAGCTGCTTCACGTTCTTCCTGGTGGCGAAGCGGCTGCGCATCTTCTCCGAGGTGTACCAGACCGTGTCGCTGCCGGACACCGTGGCGCTCCGCTACCAGAGCGAGGTCACCCGATTCCTGACCGCCGTGGCGATCATCCTCGGCGTCGTGGGTTACCTGGCGGCGCAGATCATGGCGATGGCGGTCGTGCTGCAGGAGATCCTGAACAACGTCGACGGCATGCCCCACGTGAGCCTCGGCGCCTCGATGGCGATCTCGGTCGCCGTCCTCGTCTTCTACTGCGTCACCGGCGGCATCATCGCGGGCGTTTACACGGATGTCGTCCAAGGCTCGGTGATGGCGATTG
Organism: Candidatus Multivorans sp.; assembly: GCA_965205295.1. Lineage (GTDB taxonomy): Bacteria > Acidobacteriota > Thermoanaerobaculia > Multivoradales > Multivoraceae > Multivorans. Next base: position 4,189,070 of record OZ242167.1, on the reverse strand, counting down.
CCGGCGTGCTGGTGGTCATCGCGGCGACCCGGGCGGTCGACGGCGGCATCGCCGGCGGCGCCATGACGCTCATGAACGACGATCCCGAGGCGATCGGACCGTGGGGCACCCTCGGCATCATGGGGGCCCTTTCCTACTACTTCCTGTTCGTGGCGGGCGCCTGCGGTCAGCCGCACGTCATCACCAAGCTGATGATGAACAAGCGGATCCGCCAGTTCAAGCAGATCTTCCTGGTCAGCGCGATCGCCGGCCTATTCGCGGCGCTCCTGTGGATCGCGATCGGCTTCGCGATGCGGGCCCTGGTCGTGGCCGGCGACCACGCCGAACTCGGGCAGCCGGACGACGCGGCCTACGCCTTCCTGCAGGCGTACGCGCATCCGGTCCTCGCCGGCATCGTCTTCGCCGCCCTCTTCGCGGCCATCATGTCGACCGCCGACGGGTTCCTGAACATCGGCGCCGCGGCGATCATCCACGACATTCCCAAGGCGCTCTTCGGCAAGCCGCTCAAGAAGGAACTGTTCTGGGCCCGCACGGCGACTCTCGGCCTCGCCGTCGGCGCGGCGCTCTTCGTCAGCCTTTCCAAGGAGGACCTGGTCGCGCTGCTGGGCACCTTCGGCTGGGGCACGTTCGCCGCAGCGCTGGTGCCGACCGTGGCGATCGGCTTCAACTGGAAACGCGCGACGGCGCTGGCAGCGAACGTCGCCATCATCTCCAGCCTCGCCGTCAACTTCTCCATCGAGATCTTCAAGATCCAGGTGCCCCATGGCATCCACGGCGGCGCCATCTCGCTGCTGTTGTCGCTGACCCTGTTCTTCGGCATCTCCCTGCTGTCGAAACCGCGTCCGCTCCCACCCGAGATCAACGCGATCCTCGATCTCTAGCAAGAATCCGCGAATGACCGTCTCGCCGAACTTCCAGCGCTCCGGTCCCGCAACGGACCGCGGCTTCCCCGACGTCGACGCGGTGGTCGCGGCCCTGCGCGCCGAGAACTACATCGCCGACCGCAGCCTCGCTACCGCGATCTACCTGTCGCTGCGGATGGGCAAGCCGATCTTCCTGGAGGGCGAACCCGGCGTCGGCAAGACGGAGGTCGCCAAGGTCCTCGCGCGCTGCCTGGGCTCCGAGCTGATCCGGCTCCAGTGCTACGAGGGTCTCGACGTTTCGACCGCCGTCTACGAGTGGAACTACCGCCGGCAACTGCTCCACCTGCGCGGCCTCGAGGTCGCCGGCGGCGGCGACGGCCGGGCCGCCGTCGACGACGTGTTCTCGGCCGAGTTCCTGCTCGAGCGGCCGCTGCTGCGCGCCGTCCAGACGAGCCGCCGCGGTCAGCCGCCGCCGGTGCTCCTGATCGACGAACTCGACCGGGCCGACGAGGAGTTCGAGGCCTACCTGCTCGAGATCCTGGCCGACTTCCAGATCACGATCCCCGAGATCGGAACGGTGGTGGCGGAGACGCCCCCGGTCGCGGTCGTCACCTCGAACCGCACCCGCGAAGTCCACGACGCGCTCAAGCGCCGCTGCCTCTACCACTGGATCGACTTCCCCGACTACGAGAAGGAAGTGCAGATCGTCCTGCGGCGCGTGCCCGAAGCGCCCGAACACTTCGCCGCCGAGATCGTCCGCCTGGTGCAGGCCCTGCGCGAGGAGGACCTGTTCAAGCAGCCCGGCGTCGCCGAAACGCTCGACTGGACGAACGCCCTGATCGCCCTCGACCAGGAAACCCTCTCCGACGGCATCCTGCGCGACACCCTGGGCGTGCTCCTCAAGTACCAGGACGACCTCGACAAGATCGACGACGAGGCGGTGCGGAGGCTGCTGCGGAAGAGCCAGTCCTAGCAGCCCGCGTGCCCACGAACTGGGACTCTAACTGCTTGCGGGCGCGGGACACCTCGCGCAGCATGACGGTGGCGGCATCGGATGGTTGCACGCGGTTCAGGCACTCAGGGTCCACGCCGGCGAACCACTTCCTGGTCATCTCGTCCTCCTTCTCCCTTGCGGTAGTGTTGCCTGGTCGGCATGCCGCGTTGCCTGCCCGTACCTGTACTGGTGCTCTAAGGCACTGACTCTCCACTGGGTGTCCAACGCGGCGAAGCAGCCAGGGCACAGGTCCCAGCAAGGTGCTCGAAGCACAGTGCGCCGGTGGTCGCTCCTGGCTGCTTGCCGGACTCCAGGCAACGGGAGGCACACTCCCTCAACGACACTGGGAGGCCCCAAACGGCCGGAGTCTCGTCCACGCGAACTCTGGTTGCAGGAGGATCTCGGGCGGCCGGGCTGGCCTTGGCCCGCGCGCGCTCTTCGGCCTCAGCCCCGCGAGGCGGTCTCATGGCAACGGGCGCCGAACAGGCCCTACTTCCTCGATCTGGTCCGGTGAGTCCTTTTCGACCGAACTTCGATCGTCTCCCCCTCGGGGCCACGGCGGATGACCAGAGACTCCTCAGTTGTCTCCTCCGACTCTGGCGAGTCTCTGGTATCACGGAGTTTCTCAACGAGAATCTTCAGCGCTCCGACTATCAGCGGCAGCCATGTAGACGGGTCAGCCCAAGGCACTAGCGGTCCCCGCGACCCCTTCGATCTTCCGCACGGCGAAGAGCGCGACGTCTTTCTCGCCGCTCTTCTGCGCAACGTACATCCTGCCGTCAAGGATGAACGGGTAGTTCTCGCCATAGGCCATCCGCTTCGGGTCCAGGGTGATGACGTCCGCACCATCTAGCCGAGTCCGGCGGCCTGGTGTCCGCGTGTTCGGCGTGGGCAATCCAGGACTGGACTCGCCGGCGCACTTCGTCCTCGGCCACCGTGCCGTGCCGCCAGCGATCGCGCAGGCCGCGGAGCCGGTTGCGGAAGCGGCGCACGTTGTCCTCAGGCAGGCGGCGACGGCCGCCGGGAAGCAGAACGAAACCGAGGAACCTCACCGGCTCGGTCGTCGGTTGAATCATCGTCTTGCGCGGATGAAGCCGCAGCCTTCGCCGCTCCAGGAAACGTGCAAGCCGGCGGCGCCACTCTTCGAGCTGCTCCCGGTCGTCGTGGAACAACACGAAGTCGTCCACGTAGCGCAGGTAGCCCTTCGCGCGCAGAAGATCGAGCGTGCGCTCGCAGGCCAGCCGGCGGCGCAGGTCGCGCTTCAGAATCTCGTGGTCGATGGTGTGGAAGTAGCGGAAGATGTCGCAGCGCAGGACGTACCGGGACCGGTCGCGGAACTTCTCGTAGCGCGCGACTGCCCGATGGGTGCCCTTGCCGACCCGGTTCGCGTAGCTGTCGTGGATGAAGCCGCGCTCGAAGATCGGCTCGCACACCCCGCAGAAGGCGTGGTGGACCACCCGGTCGCGGAACGGGGCCGCCGACACGATCCGGTGCTTCGGGTCGAAGATCTCGATCTTCGTGTACCGGCCGGGGCGGTAGCTGCCGCTCTTGAGCTCCCGTTCGAGCCGCAACACTTCCCGCTCGAGATTGGCCAGGAACGCCGCCACGCCGGGCTTCCCGCGCTTCGCTCTGGCGGCGCGCAGGGCAGCCGCGTGCAGCGCCTCGAACGAGGCGATCCGGTCAAACAGATCCCGCGATCTCATGGGCATCGTGCACCTTGCGCCAGGCGCCGACCTTGCGCCCCGTCTCGTCGATACAGCGGGCGGCGAACTCGTAGCGCCGACGATCCAGGACGCGCAGATCCCAGGCCAGACGAAACAGGAAGCGGAGCTTCTCCAGGCCCAGGTTGGCGCCGGCCAGGTGCCCTGAGCGGCGCCGGGTGTAGGTCGCCTCGATGAGGCGCTCCAGCACGTCGAGGGCGGTGTTCTGGATCCGGTCGCCGAGCAGGAACTTGCGGCTGCGCGGGAAGCGGTCCACAGCCGGCACCAGCCAGAGGATGAACCGGTAGTGGGACTCCAAGGCCGCGCCCGTGGTGCGGGCGCGACTCTCGCTTCCCTCTGCGTCCGGCGTCAAGGTGGCGGCTCCCAGGCTACTCGGAGCCTACGCCAGCGACCAAGGGGGGCTCCGCCCCCCTTGGAACCCCCCGCAAAGAGGTAAGGAGATAAGGATTCAAGGAGTGAGCGTCCGGGCGACACGAAAACCGAGGCTGCTGATGCGGAAATCGGTGGTGAGCCCGCCGCGGAACGCGGAGCGGAGGATCCCCGGTTCGTAGTCCCAGGAACCACCGCGCAAAACGCGACGGGAACACTCGCCCTGCTGCCAAGCGCCGCCGTTCGACGGCGCGCCGTTGTAGCTCTCATTCCAGCAATCCTGAACCCACTCCCACAGGTTCCCGTGCATGTCGTGAAGGCCAAACGCGTTCGGCGAGAAGGAACCCACCGGCGCCGTCTGGGAAGCGTCCCACTGACTCCCGCAACCATCGCAGTTCGCACGGCCCGAACCAATCTGGTTGCCCCAACTGTACGCCGTGCTCGAGCCTGCGCGAGCCGCATACTCCCATTCCGACTCGCTCAGCAGACGATACGAAGCGCCCGTCTGCGATGACAGCCAACGAACGTACGACTGAGCATCGTCCCACGACACCCGCATCACCGGATGCCCGCCGCGACCCCAGGAGTCCTCCGGACGATGACCGCAACCGCCGGCCGACACGCACGCGTCCCATTCCGCGAACGTCACCTCGTACTTCCCCACCGCCAACGCCTGTGGAATCGTCACCTGGTGAACCGGATGCTCGTCGTCATAGCACGCCACCCCCGACACGCAGCCCATCCGGAAACTCCCCGCCGGAATCACCACCATCTCCGGACCCGTACCCCCCGAACGCAGGGTGTCGCGGAATGCCTCGCCCGGCTGCCTGGACGGGCGCTCAGCCGCGGCCGAGGGCTCCCGGCGTGCGGCGGGAGCGGAACGCGACGGCGGCGCGGCGGTGGTCGGCCGCGCGCCCAGGTCCGCCGAAGTCGCAGCGGCGGCAAAGTCGTAGTCGATGTTCCATCGCCCCAGCACCGGATCGTCCTCGTGCCATGCCAGCACGAACTCGATCTCACGCCGCTCCTCGCCCGGCGGCACGCTCCCGACGTCCGAGATTGTCATCAGCGGACCGGTCCAGACGATCGACTTCCCGTAGTGGCTCTCCGGCCCGTCCCAGTGGTCGCAGGGCGGCCAACTCGACTCCACGTTCAGGTGAGCGCTCAGATAGTCCAGTGCCTTCCCGGAGTAGTTGGCCACCACGAGCTCCACCCGCCACACGTCGAGGGGCTGGCCGTCGTTCGGCTTCAGCCTCTCGTACTCCTCCGCCGAGTGGCGCGCCTCCCGGATGCGGCAGACCGCGCCGCCGGGGTCGATCTCCTGCACCGTCGCGGACAGCCGCACGCCGTCCCGGTTGTAGAGGGTTTCGGCTGCGACGGGAACAGAAACCAGCGCCAGTGCAACGAACGTCACCAACAATCTCATGGGGCTTCTCCTATCGCGCGGCGGCATCGCTCCGGCTGTCGATCAGCCAAGCGAACGGCAGAACGATGATGGTGGTACAGATCCGTTTTCGGGAGCAACTTGAGGGCCCGGAGCCTACCGAACATCGGACCAGCTTGCCCCTCCAGGATTGCCGGGTGACCGTCCCGCCAGATACCCGGGAAGTCACCCTGCGAGCCGCGCTATCCTCCCCATCTGCCGGTTCCGACCCAAGAGTGCCCGCCAATCGAGGAGCAGGGCACGAGCCTCGCAGAACCCAGACAGTTGACACAGGACGCGCCACCTACCGGACTTCCTCTCACTGGAAGAGGAACTGAAGTGGCCGCGGCGGCGGCAGCGCCGGCCAGCGGCCACCTGCTGCGCAACATCGTCCTCTTCGGCCGCCTGCTGCGGGTGGGCAGCCTGGACGTGACGCCGACCCAGCTCCGCGACTGGGTGGCGGCTCTGGAACTCGTCAACATCGCCCACAAGCGCGACGTGAAGGCGGCGGCCCGGGCCGTCCTGGTCAGCCGGCGCCGCGATCTGCCGTGGTTCGACAAGGCCTTCGAGCTCTTCTGGCAGGCCCGCGATCCGCGGGAACTGGAGCGGCTCGAACTGGGCCTGATGATCCAGCGCCACACCGAGCGGACGAAGCGGGCGGCGATCCGGAAGCTGGCGCTCAATGAAGGCGACCGCGACGGCGACCGCTCGCAGGACAGCGACCGCACGGCACGCACGGCGCTCTACAGCAACCGGGAGGCGCTGCGGCGCAAGGACTTCGCCGAGCTCGAAGGCGACGAACTCGACGAGATCAAGCAGTTGATGGCGTCCATGCACTGGGAGCTCGAGACGCGCCGCACCCGCCGGCGCCGGCCCAGTTCCCGCGGCCACCGCCTCGACCTGCGCCGCACGCTCCGGCGCAACCTCGCCCACGGCGGCGAGCTGATCGACCTCGTCGGCCGCGACCGCAAGCACCGCCGGCGCCCCCTGGTCCTGCTCTGCGACATCTCCGGCTCGATGGAGCCCTACTCGCGGCTGCTGCTCCACTTCATCTACGCCGTCTCGCACCCCAGGTCCACCGACCCGGGCATCTCCAGGGTCGAGGCCTTCGCCTTCGGCACCCGCCTCACCCGCCTGACCCACGAGCTTGCCGAACGGGACGTGGACCGCGCCCTCCAGGCCTCCGCCCACCGGATCGAGGACTGGGGCGGCGGCACCCGCACCGGCGACGCCCTGCGCGAGTTCAACTTCGTCTGGGGCCGACGGCTCCTCGGCCAAGGCGCCGCCGTCCTCATCATCAGCGACGGCTGGGACCGCGGCGACATCGCCCTCCTCGGCAAGGAAATGGAACGCCTCCACCGAAGCTGCCACCGCCTCATCTGGCTCAACCCGCTGCTGGGCTCACCCCGCTACGAGCCGCTGACCCGCGGTATTGTGGCCGCCCTTCCCCACATCGACGACTTCCTCCCCGTCCACAACCTGGCGAGCCTGGAACAGCTCGGCGACCTGCTGGCGTCGATGTAGCGCGCCTCACCGGCTGAGGTTCTGCTCCAGGTAGCGGACGACCATGCGTTCGATGAACGCGGCGTCGTCGATCGTGAGGGCGACGGTGGAGGCGGGTTCGGCGCCGGGTTCGAAGAGGGTCATGCTGCGGTCGTCGACGGTGACGCGGCCGTGTTCGACGCCGAAGAGGTCGGGCCAGAGGAGGTAGCCGACGGCGACGGCGTCGAACAGGCGGGGATCGGTCTGGCCCTTTTCTTCGTCTCGCCACAAGGAGTAGAGGGACGTGACCGCGTCGGTGATCGGGGTCCCGCGCATGGAGAGGTGGAGGCGCCGGTCCGCGTCGAGGCGGACGTGGTCGGTGACGTCGAGCGGTATGTAGACGACATCGGTGCCGCCGGCCTGCACGGCGGCGTCGAACCGCATCGAGGACGCCGCATCGGCGAGGACGTTCCACTCCCGCTGCGCTTCGCCGCCGTCGTAGCCGGACCGGATCGAGCCGTACATCGAGACGACGCGCTTCGCGTGCTTGAGCACATCGGGGTCGAGCAGCAGGGCGTCGCCGATGTTCGTCACCGGGCCGACGGTGAGCAGCGTGATCTCGCCCGGTGCGGCGCTCAGCGTCTCGACGATGAACTCGGCCGCGGGCTGCGACTCGGGCTCGAGTTCGTCGAAGCCGCGCCCCCAGTGGAACTGCCGGTTGTACGGCGCGTGCTCGAACTGGTCGTGGGGCTTGCCGTCTCGCTGGGTGACAAGCGCCGTCTCCCGGCCGACGTAGACCGGGATGTGGTCAAGCCCCGTCTCGTAGAGCATGCGCAGCGCCAAGAGCGCCCGGTCCGGCGTGCGCGCGTGGCCGACGGTGATGCCGACGAGCTCGATCTCCGGGCTCGCCAGGAGCAAGGCCATGGCGTAGGCGTCGTCGATGTCTGAACCGATGTCGCAGTCGAACAGCACCTTCGTGCGTTCCGCGTCGCCGCTGGCCTCGACCTGGCCGAACGCCCCCGCCGAAGAACCGAGCAGGATCGCGATCCAAACCACTAGCCGTTCCGTCCCTTTCGCCATCACAATGCTCCTTCTTCCACGCGGACGTTTCGCTTCGCCTACCTGCCGGCGCCGGTAAGCGTAGTATCCCTCGTCATGCGTGACTCAGTTCGACGCTTCCTTCGCGACCCCCTGCTGGTGTTTCTGGTCATCGGAGCGGGAGTATTCGCCCTCGACCGCATGGCCGGCGGCGTCTTCGACCCGGAGAGCCGCGGCATCCTCGTCACCCGGGACCAGGTCGTCCGGCTGGCGACCCTCTGGAGCGCCCAGATCGGGCGTCTGCCGACCGGGGCAGAGTTGGACTCTCTGGTCGAAGACCACATCCGGGAGGAGGTCCTGGTCCGTGAGGCGACGCGGATGGGCCTCGACAGCGACGACACGATCGTGCGCCGGCGCCTCGCCCAGAAGATGTCCTTCCTGATCGAGGACACGGTCGTCACGGATGCCGTAACCGAGGGCGAGCTCGCCGGCTACTTCGAGGAGAACGCGGAGCGCTACGGCGACGAGCAGCGGTTCACCCTCCGCCACGTCTACGTCAGCCCCGACCGCCGCGGCAGCGACGAGGAGGCGGCACGGGTCGCCGAAGAGCTGCTCGAACGGCTGCGGACCGACGCACCGGGGGCCGAACCAGAGAACACACTCTGGCGGCGCATGGGCGACCCCTTCATGCTGCGACGCGAGTACGGCCGGCGTACCGCCGCCGACCTCGCGGAGCTCTTCGGCGGCGCCTTCGTCGATGCGCTCGGCGACCTGCCGGTCGGCGAGTGGGCCGGGCCGGTGGAGTCGGCCTACGGCTACCACCTCGTCCGCCTTTCGCTGCGCACCGAGGCGAAGCCCGCCGTCTTCGAGGACGTGCGGCGGCGGGTGCTCGATGACGCCCAGCGCGACGCCCGCGACGCGGCGAACCGCGAAGCCCACGAGAACCTGCGCAAGCGCTACAAGGTCGAGATCGAAGAGATCGGCTTCACTTCCGAACTCGACGGCGGCAGCGAAGCCGCAGCCGGCGGCGAAGACCAGGAGGACGCGCCCTGACCCTGCGCTGCCTGCACGGGCTGCTGGCGGCCGCCATCCTGGTCGGGCTCTTCGCCGCTGCACCCGCCGGCGGCCACGAGGTCCGTCCCGGCTACCTGGAGCTGATCGAAGTCGAGAGCGGCCGCTTCGAGGTCGTCTGGAAGCAGCCGCGTCGCGGCGCGCTGCTGCTGCTGCTCGACCCGATCCTCCCGGACTACTGCACCGAAACGGCACGGCTGCCGCCCGAGAACCTGGCCGGCGCTCTGGTTGAGCGGTGGTCCGTCGAGTGCGCGAACCCGGACGCGGACGCGGATCCGGAGCGGACGTTCCACGGCGACACGTTCGCCATCCAGGGTCTCGAGCGGACGCTCACCGACGTCCTGCTACGCATCAGCTTCACAGGTGGCGACAGCCTGACCCAACTGCTCCGCCCGGACGCGCCCTCCTACACCGTCGACCGCGAGGCGGCGGGCAACGCCGCGCCCTACTTCCGGCTCGGCGTCGAGCACCTGCTGTTCGGCTTCGACCACATCCTGTTCGTCATCGGCCTGCTGTTCTACGTGCGCAGCCCGTGGCGGCTGGTCGGCGTGATCACGTCGTTCACGCTCGCCCACAGCATCACCCTGGCGCTGTCCTCCCTGGGCGTCGTGCGGCTGTCCGGGGCCCCGGTCGAGGCGGTCATCGCGCTGTCGATCCTGTTCCTGGCGGTCGAACTGCTGCGGCCCGAGGAACGGCGTTCAGCGATCACCAGCACGCGGCCGTGGCTGATCGCCTTCGCCTTCGGCCTGCTGCACGGCTTCGGGTTTGCCGGCGCCCTGGCCGAGATCGGCCTGCCGCAGCAGGCGATCGCGCTCGCCCTGTTCCTGTTCAACGTGGGCGTCGAGGTGGGGCAACTCCTGGTCGTCGCGGTGGTGCTGGCGGTGGTGGCCATCGTCAAGCGCATAGGGATCGTCGTGCCGGAACTCGTCCTGCGGGCGCCGATCTATGCGACGGGGACGATCGCGGCGTTCTGGTTCGTGGAGCGGGTGGCGCGGATCGTGGGTTGATCCAGATGCGGGCAGGATGCCCGCGTTCCCAGGAGCGTGCAGGCGGGCGCTAAGATGAACCTTCCGTCCACAGCGTAGAACAGGGAAGGGGCTCCAGGTATGGCGAGGGCAGACGACGGGGGCAAGAAGGCCGGCAACGGTAAACGCAAGAGCCTTCTCGACCGGTTCCTCACCGGCGTCGAGGTGATCGGCAACAAGTTGCCGGACCCGGCGATCCTGTTCCTGCTGCTCCTGTTCGTGACCTGGATCGCCTCGGCGATCATGGCGCCCATTCAGTTCTCGGAGATCGACCCGAACACCGGCGAGGCGATCCGCATTCAGAACCAGCTCACCGGCGAGGCGCTGGCGACCTTCATGGCGCGACTGGTGACGACGTTCACCAGCTTCGCGCCCCTGGGTGTCGTGCTGGTGGCGCTCCTGGGTGTCGGCGTGGCCGAGAAGACCGGCTTCATCAGCACCGGTCTGCGGCTGATCCTGGGCTTCACGCCGCGCAGCCTGCTGACGCCAATGCTGATCCTGGCCGCGATCGTCAGCCACACCGCGGCAGACGCCGGCTATGTGCTCGTCATCCCGCTCGGCGGCGTCATCTTCTACGCCGCCGGCCGGCATCCCCTGGCCGGCATTTCGGCCGCGTTCGCCGGCGTCTCGGGCGGGTTCTCCGCCAACTTCATCCCCTCCGGGATCGATCCGCTGCTGCAGGGCTTCACCCAGTCCGCGGCCCAGATCTTCGACCCCGAAAAGCTGGTCAACCCGCTCTGTAACCTGGCGTTCACGGGGCTCTCCTCGATCCTCGTGATCGGGGTCGGCTGGTACCTGACGGACCGTGTCATCGAACCGCGGCTCCGCGGCACGCAGGTCGACGGCGATCCGGAACAGATGCCCAAGATGGAGGAGCTGAGCCGGAAGGACCGCCTCGGCTTCCTCGCCGCCATGGGCGCCCTGGTGCTCGGCCTGGTCGTCCTTCTGGTCTGGGCGTGGCCCGAAACATCGCCCCTGCGCAGCGCGGGCGGCGAGCTGACCGCGTTCTCGGCGCCCCTGATGCAGATGCTGGTGCCCCTGATCTTCGTCTTCTTCCTGATTCCGGGCGTCGTCCACGGCTACGTCGCCGGCACGGTGAAGAGCCACCGGGACATCGTCGCCGGCATGAGCGACGCGATGGGCACGATGGCCTACTACCTGGTCATGGCCTTCTTCGCAGCCCAGTTCATCGCCGCCTTCAGCAACTCGAACGTCGGCCTCCTGATCGCGCTCGAGGGCGCCAGCTTCCTGCGCGACCTCAACCTGCCGCCGCAGGCGACGGTGGTCGGCATCATCCTGCTGTCCGCGGTGGTCAACCTGTTCGTGGGCTCGGCCTCCGCCAAGTGGGCCGTGCTCTCGGTGATCTTCGTGCCGATGCTGATGAGCCTGGGCATCTCGCCTGAACTGACTCAGGCCGCCTACCGGGTCGGCGACAGCGTGACGAACATCACGACGCCGCTGATGCCCTACTTCCCGCTGGTCGTCGTGTTCTGCCAGCGCTACGTGAAGAAGGCGGGGATCGGCACCGTCCTGTCGTTGATGATCCCGTACACCGTCACCCTGCTCATCACCTGGACGGTCTTCCTGATCGGCTACTGGTTGATCGGCCTCCCTCTCGGCCTGCAGTCGACTTACACGTACCCCTGATCCGAGCCCCCCGCGTGCCATGACGAAACCGCCCTCGATCCCCGCCGTCCCGGCCTTCGCCCTGCTCGCTGGGTCTCTGGTCGCCGGGGCCCTGCTCGTGGCGGCGACGCCGGCCGCGGCCCAGCCGAACCGGCCGATCTACCCGGTCTACGAGGGCTACGTCCTGAACGACGACGGCACGGCCGTGCTCGCCTTCGGCTACTACAACCACAACTCGGTCGCGGTCGAGATACCGGCGGGCGATGCGAACGGCTTCGGCCCGGGACCCGCCGACCGGGGCCAGCCGACCGTCTTCGAACCGGGACGCCAGCGCAACGTCTGCCTCATCGTCCTGCCGGAGGACTACGAGGGCAACCTGGGCTGGACGCTGACCCGAGGTGAGAGCACGAACACGACCACTGAACGCGGCGGAATCGACCCCCTCTACCTGATCGAGAACATCTCCATGGCCTACCACCGCGCGAAGCAGATCGACACGGCCACCGCCGCGCGCGGGGTCTGCGTCGAAACCCCACCGTCCCCAACCGGGAGCGAACCATGAACCGCACTCTCCACGCGATGACTCCGGCGCCGATCCTGCTATTCGCCTTCCTTGCGGCGCCGGCGGTCTCGCCGGCCGCGGCGGCCGACGACGGCACGGTCACCTTCAGTCGCGACATCGCGCCCATCCTCCAGCGCTCCTGCCAGCGCTGCCACCGGCCGGGGACCGCCTCGCCGATGTCGCTGCTCACCTGGGAGCAGACCCGGCCCTGGGCACGCTCGATCAAGCGGCGGGTGGCGAGCCGGGAGATGCCGCCCTGGCACATCGACCGCACGATCGGCGAGTACGACCCCGACCCGAGCCTGAGCGACGAGGAGATCGCCCTCGTCGCCTCCTGGGTCGATGCGGGCGCACCGCGCGGCAACCCCGGCGACCTGCCGCCGCCGATCGACTTCCCGGACGGCGACGCCTGGGAGTACGGCGAGCCCGACCTGGTGGTCGAAATGCAGGAGGACATGGTCGTTCCGCCGGAGGGCCCCGACCTGTTCGTCAACTTCCTCGCCGACTCAGGCCTCACCGAGGACCGCTACATCCGCTGGATCGAGGTCAAGCCGAGCAAGGACGGCCGGCGGAGCGTCCATCACACGATGGTCTACGCGATGCAGGACGACGCGGACTACGTGGGCCAGGACTTCTTCGAGCGCGACGACGATCCGAACCGCCGTGACGCGGAGGGCAACCCGGTGGGCTCGCTGCTGATCGAGTACGCGGTCGGCAACACCGGCGACGTCTACGCCGAGAACACGGGCAAGCTGCTGATGGCCGGCGCAATCATCCGCTTCAGCGGCCACTACCACTCGATCGGCGAAGAGATCCGCGACCGGACGCGGATCGGCTTCGGCTTCTATCCGCGCGGCGTGGCGCCGAAGCACCGGATCGTCTCGACACGGCTGTTCGCCGGCCTGCCCGGCACCACCGGCTGGCGCAACAACGAGCTGTCCATTCCGCCCGGCGCCGACAACGTCCGTCACGACGGCTACCGCGTACTCGACCGCCCGATCCAGTTGATCAGCTTCCAGGCCCACATGCACTACCGCGGCAAGGCGATGGAGATCGAAGCGATCCACACCGACGGCCGGCGCGAACTGCTCACGCGGATCCAGAACTACGACTTCAACTGGCAGATCGCCTATCCCTACAAGAACCCGCCGGTGCTTCCCGCCGGCACGGTGCTGCACGTGACCTCGTACCACGACAACTCGGAGAACAACCCCTACAACCCCGACCCGACCGCGTGGGTCGGCTGGGGCAACCGGACCGTCGACGACATGGCGATCGGCTGGACGAACTTCGTCTTCCTCTCGGAGGAGGAGTACGAGGAGCACACGGCGGCGACTGCCGCTACCGGGGCCGGCGACTAGCAGCCCTGCGCGAAGGCAGTCGCGTCCGTGATCGCCGGCGCCGGCTGCCCCGGCTCGTTCCGGTACTCCTTCGCCATCCCCGTCACCGTGTCGGTGACCCGGATCGTGTAGCCCAGGTCCGTCGTCGACGCGCCGTACACCCACATGTGGCCGTTCACGGCGCAGCCGTCGAGCACCTTGATCAGGATCTCCCAGTTCTCCCGATCGAAGAAGGTGAACAGACCCGAATCGTTCGTCCCCGCGTGAACCACGCTGCCGGCGCCGCCGGCGCCGCCGGCCATCCACCACTCGACGCCGACCGCGTAGCGTGAGTCCTGCAGGCACAGCGTCTGCGCGTCCGCTTCGCACGTCCCGGCGGGAGCGCTCGCCTCGACCAGGAAGACCCGGGACCTGACCGACTCGATCGTGCCGTGGCTGACCGACAAGGTGACCTCGTAGAAGCCCGGCGACGACCAGGCGTGGACGATCCGCCGGTTGCGCGAGGCCGTCCCGTCACCGAAGTCCCAGCGACGGGACTGGACGCCGCCGGTACTCGTGTCCTCGAACGTCACCGGCACGTCCGTGCGCGCACGGCATAGCTCCTCGGCGCACTCCGCGGTCAGCGTGAAGCCGATCTTGGGCGGACCGCTCGACGGAGGCGGAGGGGGTGGCTGGGTTCCACCATCGTCGTCCTCCTCGTCGTCTTCGTCGTCACCGCCGGCGCCGCCGGGGCCGCCGGGGCCGCCGGGGCTGCCGGGACCGCCGGGATTGTCGGGATTGTCGGGATTGTCGGGATTGTCGGGATTGCCGCTGCTGTCGTTGTCCTGGATCGCCAGGGTGGTCTCGCCACCGCCACTGACGCGGGTCGGCAACGACACGAAACTCAGCACGACCGACTCACCGTCATCGTCGGCGCTGTCGTCCGTCGCCGCGAACAGGAACTCCTGCGTCCTCACGCCCGGCCCGAACGTCACGCTCGATGACACACCCGAGTAGTCGGCTTCCGTCGTGCCGCCGTGATGGGTCCGCAGCAGACCGATGTCCAGATCCCGCTCGGGGTCGCTGCTCAGACGCACGACCACGGTCACCGTGCCGCCCTCCGTGACCCCGTAGTTCGCCGAACCGAACGACACCTCGACCTCCGGATCGTCGTCGTCTTCGATCGTCCCCGTCACCTGCAGGCTCTGGCCGCCGCCGGCCAGGGACGCATTCCGAGGGTTGCGGAGTGTCAGGCGGAAGGTCTCCGTTTCCACCTCGTCGTCCCCGTCGTCCACGATTTCGATCACGATCTCCTGGGGCGTCGTGCTATTCGCCGTGAAGGTCAAGGCGCCGCTTGCCGCCGTGTAGTCCGAGACGGCCCGGGCGCCGGCGGCGCCGGAACCGTTCGAAGTCGCGTAGTCGACCGTCACTTCGCTGCTGCTCGCCGTGCTCAGCGTGACCTGGAACACGAGCCTGCCGTCGTCTTCGGACACGGGCCCCGGCGGTTGGATCGACAGCGTCGGGGCGTCGTCCTCGACCACCGTGACCCGCACCGACGACGCGGAGACCGGGCCGTAGTCCGCGCCGGCCACCTGGTGGGTCACGGTGACCGGAGCGTCGGCGAGCGCGTCCTGGTCGTGGCTCGCTTCGACGGTCACGGTCTTCGGCCTGTCCCAGTCGTCCACGCCCAGGGTCACGGCCGGCGGGTCGACGGAAACCTCGGTGTTCGTTCCCACGGAGGGGGTGACCGTCACCGGCCCGGTCGGCTCCGAGTTGAGGACCACCGTGTAGGCCGATGTCGCCCCCTCGTTCACGGTGAGCACGTCGGGCGCCACCGTGACGCCGCGCCGCGCCTTGACCTTCACGTCGAAGCTCACGGTCGCGGGCGTGTTCGAGCCGGTCAAGTCGGTTGCCGAGACCGTGATCGTGGCCGTGCCCCGCGCTAGCGGAGTCAACGTCACCGTCGAGCCGGAGACGCTCTCCGCCGCCACCGCAGGCGCCGAGGAGGACGCGCTGTAGGTCAGAGTGTCCCCGTCGGCATCGTCGAACGCCGCTGCGACGGCCACGTCCCGGTTGCCGTCGCCCACCTGGAGGTCCGGTCCCACCAGCGAACCGACGGCCCGGGGAGCGCGGTTCGCGACCGTCGCGGTGAAGGTCTGGGTCGCGGACCGGTTCGAGCCTGCGACGTCCGTGGCGGTCACGGTCACCGTCACCGTGCCGGCCGACATCGGCGTCACCGTCACCACGGAGTTCGAGGCGGTCGCCGTCGCCACCGACTCGTTCGACGAGGAGGCCGAAAAGGTCAGGTCGTCGCCGTCCGGATCGCTGAACGCGCTCCCCGCATCGAGCGACGCGGCGCCGGTTTCGATCCGCAGGGACAGCGCCGGCAGCACCCCCGCCGTCCGGGGCGAACGGTTGGGCACCGTCACGTCGAACGTGTGTGTCGCCGACATGTTCGAACGGTCCGTGTCGGTCGCCGTCACGGTCACGGTCGCCGTGCCGACCGATACGGGCGCAACGGTTATGAAGGTCGGAAATCCCAGCCGTGGGGCCGAGGCGGTCGCCATCGCCACCGACTCGTTCGACGACGTGGCTCGGTAGGACAACCAGTCGCCGTCGGGGTCGCTGAAGCGGCCCATGAGGGATATCTCCCTGCTGCCCCTGCCTAGGTGCAAGTTCAGCGCCGGCATCGTTCCGGCCGCGACCGGCGCCCGGTTGGGCACCGTGACCTCGAAC
Organism: Candidatus Multivorans sp.; assembly: GCA_965205295.1. Lineage (GTDB taxonomy): Bacteria > Acidobacteriota > Thermoanaerobaculia > Multivoradales > Multivoraceae > Multivorans. The sequence goes on along the minus strand of OZ242167.1, from coordinate 4,172,844 downwards.
CACTGTCTCGCCGAGGTGTTGGAGCCGTCCGCGTCGGTCGCGGTCACGGTCACGGTTGCCGGGCCGGGCCGCCGCGGTGTCACCGTCAACGTTGAACCCGACATGGACACCCTCGCTACCGCGTCGGCCGACGACGAAGCGGCGTAGGTCAGCGTGTCGCTGTTCTTGTCAGTGAACGATCCCGACACGTCCAGCTCGATCGCACCGGCCGCGATCGGCAGCGAGCGCGCCGTCAGCTTGCCTGCGGGCTCAGGCGAGCGGTTGTCGCCGACCGTGGCCTCGAATTCCAGGGTCGCCGCGGTGTTCGCGCCGTCCGCGTCGGTCGCGGTCACCGTGACGGTTGCCGCGCCCGTTGCCACCGGGGCGATCGTCACCGTCGAGCCGGACACCGTCACCGTCGCCTTCGCCTCGTCCGACGACGACGCGGTGTAGGTCAGGGTGTCTCCCTCTCGATCGTGGAACCCGTACGACACATCCACCGGCAGCGCCCTTTCCTCTTCCGGGTCCGACAGGCGCAGCGCCTGGTCGCCGAGCGTCGCTGCTTTCTTCGGCGGAGCGTTCCAGTCCATGCCGTCGATGGTGGTTTCCCCGGTGTTCTCCGGGTCGAGCCAGCTCCGCAGGCTGTTCCAGGACTTCGCGAGCCGTCCCCAGGCGCCGCCGTACGAATTGCCGCACCGGCGGGCGCCCTCGCGGAACACCGCTACCAACCGTTTGTCCTGGTTGAAGAGACCACCCCCGAAGGCGCCAACAGAAGAGCCCTGGTCCCACTCGTCGACGATCAGATAGCCGTCGGCGGGGGGGGTGTGCAGCCTCCACGGCCCGACAGTCGCCCCCCCGCTCGCGATGTTGATCGACTTGACGTCGGCGTAGGGATGGAAGAGCGCGAAGGCGGACGTGACTTCCTCGTCGGTGCGGTCCCAGCCGGCGTGGTAGGCGTTGAAGTCGGGGTCCAGTTCGTCGTCGAGTTCGATCAGGACGACGCTGGTGGAGTAGTTCCGGGCTCGAACGTAGGCGCCGGTCTGGAATTGTTGCAGCGCTTCGCTGCTTCTGTCTCCGCAGGCCGGGCTCTCGTAGTTCCAGTACACGACATTTCTGGCTGCGTGCGAGGGCTGGCTGTAGGAGGTGCAGCGTTCAGAGGAAATGATGTAGGGCCTGCCGTCCCGCGCCGTGTTGTTGAGCAGGACGCCCGAGCAAAGCGAGTGGCCGCCGGTAACGACCACGACGGTGCTGCGCACCTGGTCGCGGTAGGGGTCGGCCGAGCTGCACGCGACATCGAGCACGCAGCTCTGGTCGACCTCCGGGAGCGTCGAGAACTGGCGGAAACCCCGGTTCACGGACCCGAGCTCCAGCTCGAGTTCTCCGATCCGGGCCGCCGGCACGGCCACTTCGATCACTGCCTCTTCGCCGCTGACGATGGGGGTCCACAGCTCGCCGTGGTCCTCGTTGTCGGCGTCCGTGAATGGCCTGATCGCCTCCGAGCCGTCCGGCGTGTAGACCCGTAGCGATCCGTCCGGCGGCATCCGGTAGCGGGTGAAGCCCAGGTTGATCGACACCGCCCCGGGCGAAACGACGCGAAGTCGCCACACGGCCGTCTTCCCGTCAGCGGTGGCCTCCCACCGGCCGTAGCCGGTGGGGGTCACCTGGACCTCGAACGGTTCGGCGAACCGAAACGGCGCCTCGGAAGTGCTGGCGGCGCGGCTGAACGCGGCGTTGATCGGCGGGGTTTCGAGCCGCAGAACCTCGCTCAAGGGCGCCAGACCTTCGAGAACCGAAATCGCGGGCTGCTCAGGGGCAGGCCCGACCGGCTGCGCTGACGCTGCCGTGGCCAGCAGTGCCAGGGCTGCTGCTGCGATCGTGGTCCCGGCACCGCGGAACCTCTTCCCCTCTACCGACCTTCGCACTTCAGTTTCCCCCGGACTTCCGATCCTCTCGCACCTGACCGGCTAGCGCAGATCCGACGCCGGCATCACGGCGGTGCTCACCCCGCCGTCCCGCCAGGCGAAGATCAGGCGGTCGCCGCCAAGGGCGATCTTGGGGACGCCGACGGCGCTCCGGCCTGCCGGCGCCGGCGCCACGGTGACCGCCTCACCCGTGCTGCCGGCCCGGGTAACCCGGCGCACTCGCAGTGCGTTGCCGCCGCTATCGGAGCGCTCAACCCAACTGACTGCCGCGCTGCCGCCATGGAGCATCGCGACGCCGGCCCACCCGCGGGGCGAACCGTCATCGACGCGGATCGGATCGCGGAAGCGTTGCTCCTTCGGGTCCCAGAAGGCGGCAAGCACTCTCGACTCACCCCCAGCGGCCGTGAACCAGGCAACCGCAGGGCCCGTTTCGTCCGCGGCCAGCGCCGGGCCGTTCGTCGGGCAACCGCGGATGTGCCAGCCGTCCCGGTGCACAAGCTCGGGGCTCGTCCAGCTCCCTTCCCGGAGACGCGCGAAGGAGATGTCGCGGAACTCACCTTCGCGACGGTCGCGGAAGGCGAGGAAGAGACCCCGCGGCGTCGCCGCCATCGCCGTCGTGCAGCAACTGCATACGTCGGCATCCACTACGCGGTCGCCAAGCAGGGCGCCGTCCATGTCGAAGCGGGCCGAGCGGAGCGTCATTCGCGGTTCCACCTCGCCGTGCCCAGGCGGTTCGGCGCCGCCCGAGCCTGAACCGCCGACGCTCTGGTTCGCCTCATCGCCGCCCCCGCCCGACGACAGGTAGGCAACTTCGAGGCCGCTCGCAACGGGCGCATACGTGACGAATCCGGCGTAGCCGTCGCTGCCTTCTCCCCGGGCCTCGAACGCGGGTCGCCACGTCGCGCCCCGATCGTCCGAGAAGACGAGGCGGATGCCGTAGCCGTAGTCGCCCTCTCGATCCTCGTCCTGGACCAGCCAGTGCGCCGCGAGACGATCGCCGCCGATCGCAGCCACCGCCGGATGGTCGATCCAGTTCACGAACCAGTCCTCGCCCGAGGCGATCGTCGACGCCGGCCCCCACTTGTCGCCCCGTAGCTCGGCGAACCGGAGAGCGTGACCGCCCTCGTCCAGGCGATCCACCCAGCTCAGGAACACGGCGCCGTCTCCGGCCGCGGTGAGGGAGTAGCTGCTGCTCTTCCCGGCCGCAGGCGACGCGAGGGGCCGGACCTCCGCTGCCGCGGCGGCGGCGGTCAGAACCCCGACAACGAAGAGGGCCTGGAGGAGCTGGACGCGAGCGATCATCGAACTGTCAGGCCAACGCCGTCGGGCGAGCGCTTCGCGCCGGATGCGGACGGGACGCCCGCGTGCCATCCGTGCGCCCGATGACAGGCGGACGGAGACAGGCGCACGGAGTGGTTCGCGCGTGGCGCGGGTCGCGCCACACGGGTTCCCAGTGGGCACAGAGCTACTGCCAGGTCACCGCCATCGCGAAGAAGTGGTCGAAGACCTCGCGGTTGGGGTGGTTCGCGTCGTTGTTCTCGGGGCTGCGGATGTAGAAGTCCAACTGCTGCGCTGCCGGGTTGACCGCCCCGGCCGAGCCCTCGGTGGGCTGGAGCTGCACCTGCAGCGTCTCGCGGTCGCGCATGCCCTGGGTGACCATGAAGTGAATCTGGTAGTCGCTGTACAGCTCCTCGCCGTTCAGCGTTGCGCGGCCGTAGCCCCAGCCGGCGACGTAGAGCAGGCTCTTGGGCCAGTTCGAATCGCCGCAACCGGCATCGCCGTGCTCGAACAGGTAGGCCGCGATGCCCCCGTCCTGGCACTCCGAGAACTCTTGGAAGCGGTCGAGTTCCACCACGTAGTCGCCCTCGGGAAGTTGCAGCTCGGCGCGGAACGTGCCGGTGTTCGCGATCTCGTCGACATCGATCGTGATCTCGCCGCCCACCGGCGCCACGTTGCCGGCGTCGTCGCCCATGTGATCCCAGGGCGATTCGTCGTCCAGGCTGCCGACCTGGTGGACGTTGCCGCCCGTGATCACGAAGCGGCCGTCGTACAACTCGTGCTGCTCCGGCTCGTAGAGCCCCATCGCGGTGCCGGGCTGACTCCGCGCGGTGACCGGGGCCGCCTCGGACTCCACCGGCGCCGCCTCGGGCGCCGCACAACCGACCAGGCACACCGCCAGCAGCCCCCCGGCCGCTCCCGCTACACAACTCCAAGGCCGCGGCATCGTCATCGTCAACCACCTCCTGGAGTCACTATAGCTCCGCGGTCGGCTGCACGCCGGTAGAATCCCACCCGTGCTGGACATCCTTCCTGACGTCGACAACTGGCGCACCGCCGGCCAGAAAGTGGCCGTCGCCACCGTGATCCGCACCGTCGGCTCCTCGCCGAGACCGCTGGGCTCGAAGATGGCCGTCTCGGATGCGGGCGGGATCGCCGGTTCGGTCAGCGGCGGCTGCATCGAAGGCGCTGTGATCGAGGAGGCGCAGTCGGTGCTTGAGGACGGCCGGCCGAAGCGGCTCCGCTACGGCATCTCGGACGAGCAGGCGTGGGCCGTGGGCCTCACCTGCGGCGGTGAGGTCGAGGTGCTGGTCGAACGCATCGACGCTTGAGGCGCCGGCCACAGGCAACCCAGCGATGAACTCCCGGTTCGAGTCCCTGCGACGTTCCCTGCTGGCCGGCGAACGGGTGGTGTCCTTCACGGCGGCCGGCGGGGCCGGCCTGGGGGCCCGGCTGCTCGTGTGGCCCGACGACGGACAGACCGAGGGAACGCTTGGCAACCCCGACCTCGACAGCGCGGCCGCCGCCCTGGCCAACGGCGACGCCCTTCCGCCCACGGGTCTGCGCGAGATCGAAGGCGCGGAGGTCTTCGTGGAGACCTTCGAGCCGCTGCCGCAGTTGTTCATCGTCGGCGCGGTCCACGTCGCGGTCCACCTGGTCCACTTCGCGCGCCGGCTCGGGTTCCGCACCGTGGTCGTCGACGCCCGCTCCGCCTTCGCCACCGCCGAGCGCTTTCCCCACGCCGACGAGCTGGTCGTCGAGTGGCCGGCGGACTACCTGGCGCGAGTGCGGTTGCACGCCAACACGTTCTGCGTCTTCCTCACCCACGACGAGAAGCTCGACAACCCGGCGCTCCAGGTGGCGCTCGAAGCCGGCGTCCGCTACGTCGGCGCCCTGGGTTCCAAGCGGACCCACGGCAAGCGGGTCCGTGCGCTCACCGAGGCCGGCCTGGCGACGGAGCTGATCGATCGCATCCACGCACCGATCGGCCTCGACCTCGGCGGCCGCAAGCCCGAGGAGATCGCTGTCGCCATCGCCGCCGAACTCGTCGCGGTGAGGAACGGCCGGCCGGCGACGGACCGATGACCGGCCCGGTAGCCGGCGTCGTGCTCGCCGCCGGACTCTCCACCCGGTTCGCGGCCGGAGGCGGGCGGGATGCCCGCGTCCCCAGGGCGAAGGCCACCGATGAGGCAGAGTCGAAGCAGCTCCACCGCATCGATGGCGAGACCCTGGTGCGGCGCGTCTGCCGCGAAGCGCTCGCCTCCAACCTGGCAAGGGTCATCCTGGTCACCGGCCACGCGCACCGGCGGGTCGAGGCGGAAGTCGCCGACCTCGACCTGCCGGCGGTCCACAACCCGGACTACAGGGGCGGCCAGAGCGGATCGGTGCGTCGCGGTCTGGCCGCGGTCCCGGCCGACGCCGACGGCGCAATGTTCCTCGCCGTCGACCAACCGGGGCTCGACGCCGCCGTCATCGACCGGTTGCTCGGCGCGTTCCGCGGTCCCGCCTCGATCGTCGTGCCGACCTTCCGCGGCCGCCGCGGCGCGCCCGTCACCTTCGGGCGGCAGTGGTTCGGACATCTGGAACGCCTGTGCGGCGACCAGGGGGCGCGTCCGCTCCTCGAGGAGCTGGCCGAGCACATCCAGGAGGTGGAACTCGATTCGGCGATGCCGCTCGAGGATGTCGATACCGAAGACGACGCCCGTTCGTGGACCCGTGAGGCGGGGCGCCGGTGAGCAGGCCACTCGACCGTCCACTGCGGCTCATCCCCCAGGTCCGTCACTACGACTGGGGCACCCGCGATTTCATCCCGCGTCTCTGCGGCCGCGAACCCACCGGCCGACCGGAGGCTGAGCTGTGGTTCGGCGCCCACGCCGAGGCGCCGGCCGGCGTCGTCATCCAGTCCGATTCCCTGGCAACGCGGGCATCCTGCCCGCATCCGGATTCAATTCCCCTCGACCGGCTGATCGCCGACCGCCGGGACGAGGTCCTCGGCCCCGGTGCGACCGGCGCCGGCCTGCCCTTTCTGACCAAGATCCTCTCCGCCGCCCGGCCCCTGTCGATTCAGGCCCACCCCAACCGCGAGCAGGCCGTCCGCGGCTTCGCCGCCGAGGCAACGGGCGCCCATCCAGGCACCGCCACGGACCGCAACTACCGCGACCCGAACCACAAGCCGGAGCTCCTCTACGCCCTGACGCCGTTCTCCGCCCTGTCCGGCTTCCGGCCAGCCGCCGAGGCGGCCCAGCTCCTGGCCGCCCTCGACCTCGAACAACTCCGGCCGCACGTCCACCGGCTCGGTTCCGAGGGCGCCGTCGCCTACCGGCCGCTGCTCGAAGCGCTCTACCGAAACACCGGGACCGAACTCGCGTCGACCGCCAAGGGCGCAGCCCGCCGCGCCTCCACCGTGGACAACGCCGACTGCCGGGAGGCGATGCAATGGGTCGTCCGCATCGCCGGACACTTCCCGACCGACCCCCTGGTCGTCGCACCGCTCTTCCTGCGCCTGCTTCGCCTCGATCCCGGCGAAGCTCTCTTCACCGGACCCGGCGTAGCGCACAGCTATCTGGAAGGCTCCGCGGTCGAGGTCATGGCGAGCTCCGACAACGTGCTCCGCCTCGGTCTGACCTCCAAGCGCGTCGATGCCGCAGAACTGCTCGACATCCTCGTCTACGAAGCCAGCGCCGGCGCCCCGATGAAGCCCCGCGTCGACCAGCAGCCCTGGGGCACGCGATCCAGCTTCCAGCCGCCGGTCGACGACTTCGCGCTCGAAGTCCTCGACATCGGGGGCCACGGCGAAGCACCGCTCCGCTCCGACGGTCGCGCACGGATCGCCCTTGCACTCGAAGGGGCGATCGAGGTCCACAACGCCTCGGGCTCAGAGCTGCTGCGCCCCGGCCAGGCCGCGCTCGTGCCCGCCGCCGCCAAGACCGTCACCGCAACGGGGTCGGGAACTCTCGCTCTCTCGACATCGAACGACGGAGTCAGGTAAGGCATCTCAGTCGCAGGTGGGGAACGCCGTCGTGTCGGTCACCGGCACGAACAGCGTCCCGGCTTCGTTGACGTACGTCTTCGAGTCGGCGGACGCGATGTCCTCGACTTCGAGTTCAACCCGGACATCGGTCAGGCCGCCGATGAAGACCCAGTAGGCGCCATCGCCGATCGCGCAGCCGTTCAGCACCTTGACCACGACCTCGACGTTGTTCTCGCTGAAGAACCAGAAGTAGCCGGTGTCTCCAGTGAGCTCCACCGCCTTTCCGTCGCCGGACTGCTTCTCGGCCTCCCAGTGGACGGCGACGCGGAAGCGGTCATCGTTCAGGCACAGGGTGGTGAGATCGGCGACGCACGCTTGCCCCGACGTTTCACCCTGAGCCTCGGCAGCGACACCCGGCAAGACGGCCAGCACGATGCACCCGAACGCTGTCCGCGTCATGACGCCGGCGCCTGCTTCCGATCCCTTTCGGCGCCGCGACGACGTCGCATCTGGAACGCCACCCCGACCACGATCAGCACCGCGACGCCGGCGTGGGCCGGCAGCCCCTCCAGGCCCACGGCCGCCATGATGAGCAGTGCGCCGATGAACGACGACACCACGACCAGCGCCGTCTCGAAGACCTTGCGCAGGAGCCACGCTCCCAGCAACGCCGCGGCAGCGGCCACCACCCACCAGAGGACCTCCGATTGCAGGCCGTAGAAGCCCGCCGCCCACAACGCGGCGCCGGCGCCCAGCAGCGCGCCCGCAAACGCCACGGCGACCTTGCGCACGATGAACGCGAGCAAGGCGCTGACGACGCCGATGCCCACCGCCACCACCAGGCGCATGTCGCTGGGCAGGGTCACGACGCCGGAGAGCAGGCCGTAGCTGACGAAGAAGCCCAGCAATCCCAACAACGCGGTGTAGAGCTGCCGGCCCAGCAGCAGCAGCAGCAATCCCGCCACCACCCACAGCCAGGGCGGTCCGAGGGCCCCCTCGGCGCCGAACCGGCCGAAGCCAACTCCCTCACTCCAAAGGCCGCTGTTCACTCCCCGCTCTCCCGGCCCAACTCCGAAGCGATCCAGGCCAGGGCCGCTTCCCGCGGTTCGTCCCGGCCGGACAGCAACCCCTCCCGCGTGAGAGGAACCAGCGACTCGGGCACGACCGCCCGGCCTTCGACCCGTTCGCCGTTCGGGCGAACGAAGTCCGCGATCGCGTGCATCAGCAGATCGCCGTTCGGCATTCTCTCGACCACCGCCGGCAGCGCCGCCGCCATGGTCGGCTCGCCGAATACCCTGATGCGGTCGTGGTCCTGGAGTCCGGCGGCGAAGATCTCGCTGGTGCTGGCGCTGCCGCCGTCAGTGAGTACGGCAACCGGTCCCCCGAACACTTCGAGTTTCTCACTGCCAAGCGATACCCGACGCGGGTACACCGGCAACCGCAGGTTCGAGCCGCGGTGCAACATGCTGCCCAGTGAGACCCGCTCCTCCATCAGATAGCCCGCAATCCCGACGGCGGCGCCGGCCACACCGCCGGGATTGCCGCGCAGATCGATCAGCAGACCATCGAACGCAGACGAACCGGCCGCGGGGTCTCCATAGAGCGCGGTTTCGAACGCCGGGATCACGGGAATCATCCACACGTTGAAGCGCACCGCAAGGACCCTTCGGCCGGCAGCCGTTACCACATCCTCGGTCTCGAACACGTACTGCATCGGCGGCAGGTTGCCGAAGCCGACCGCGACCGCGTCCGGGTGGTGGGCGCGCTCCAACTCGAGCACGAACCGCTCGCCGGCCCCGTCCGCGAACTCCACCTCCACGGAGTCGCCCGGTGCTCCGAAGAGCAGGCCGTCGACGGCGCGCGCACGCACCATCTCGGCAACCGGCTGATCGAGGGACTCCAACTCGAAGCAGCGGGAAAGAGCTCCGAGACCCTGGTCACCGATCCGCACGACCTCGGCGCCGGTCGTCAGACCGTCACGGTCGGCCGCCGAACCCGCCACGACCCGGCTGACCACCGGTACCTGGTCCAGGAGGCGGATCTCGAACCCCGGCCCCGCGTCCGATGCGGACGAACCGCCCTCGCCGCTGACGGTCCGCATCAGCGCCGGGGTGCAGGCGGCGCCGTCCCCGTCGTCGCTCGCGGCCGGCTCTCTGCCGCCGCCCGCCGACCGGGCTCCCGGCAGGACGCCGAAGTGAGACTGCCCGAGCCGCGCGAGCATCTCCTGGACCACCTCCCGCAGCTCCCCTGCGTCCGCTGCATCCCGGGCTCGCGGCCTCAGTTCGTCGCTCACGGCCTGCCAGTCGACGCCGCCCATCTCCTCGTCCCAGAAGGTGTCGGCGACCCTCCGCCAGGCGAAGTCGAAGCTCTCGAGGTTGAGGGCCGCCCTCTCGGCCGCAGGCGAAGCACCTTGCCCCCCGGCGGCAGCGGCAAGAACCAGACCGCAAACCGCGACTGCCGCCGTCCGACGCCATGAATCCGTGCTCTGCATGCTCCGAGAATGACACACGAGACGGCACGGTCCCGGGCGGTATGTCCATGACACAGCCGCGGCGGCGCCTCACGATCCTGCTACCGTCACCACCAACCGTGCGAATCCTGTACGTTCTTCGACACGCCAAGTCGGATTGGAGCGCAACCTACCGCGCAGACCACGATCGGCCGCTGAATCCGCGCGGCATCGCGGCCGCCAAGACGATGGGCCGGCTTCTGGCCGAGCGACGGGAACTTCCCGACCGGATCCTCTGTTCGTCCGCTCTGCGAACCCGGCAGACGATCGAGCTGGCCGTGGCGGCCAGCAACTGGAACCGCACGACGATCCTGGCGCCCGCGCTGTACCTGGCTTCGCCGGGATCGGCGATCGAACTTCTGCGCGAGCAGCCGGACGACGCGAACTCCCTGCTGCTCGTCAGCCACCAACCTACCTGCGCCGAGCTCGTCCGCCGACTCACCGGTGACGATCCGCCCCGTTTCGTTACCGCAGCCTTGGCCTGCATCCATCTCGACATCGACTCGTGGAGCGAGATCGAGCCCTACCGCGGGCGGCTGGCCTGGTTCGAGACGCCGAAGCGGCCTGCCCTCTAATCGCCTACGGCCGGCAACTCTCCGGGAACCAGGCGGGCGCCCGTCAGCGGGCGCACGCCTGAAACGCCGTCCCATCGGTGATCGCCGGCGCGGGCAGGCCCGGCTCGTTGCGGTACTCCTTCACGGCGCCGGTCACCGTGTCCGTCACCCGGATCACGTAGCCGAGGTCGGTGGTCGAGGCGCCGAACACCCACACGTGCCCGTTCACGGCGCAGCCGTCGAGCACCTTGATCAGCACCTCCCAGTTGTTCAAGTCGAAGAAGTGGAACAACCCGGAATCGTTCGTGCCCGAGCGGACCACGCTGCCCCGGCCTCCGCCAGCGGCATTCCACCACTCCACGGTCACGGCGTAGCGCGAGTCCTGCAAGCAGCGGGTCTGCGCATCGGCCACGCAGGCGCCGGCCGGGTCGGCGGCCTCCACCAGGAAGGTCAACGATGCGGTCGACTCGACGGTCCCGTCGCTCGTCCACAGGGTGACCTCGTAGAAGCCCGGCGACGACCAGGCGTGGCTGACCGTCCGGCTCTGTGTCTGCCTGCCGTCACCGAACTCCCACCGCCGGGAACTGACGGAACCGGTGCTCGCGTCCTCGAACGACACCGGCACGCCGGTGCGGGCGCGGCAAAGACTGTCCGCGCATTCGGCGTCCATGACAATCGCGGCCCGAGGCGGGCCACCGCCGCCACCTGCGCCGCCGCCACCACCGCTACCGCCACCGCCGGCATCGTCTTCCTCGTCGTCCTCCTCGTCGTCGCCAGGCGCCGGGCCACCGCCGCCGCCGCCGCCACCACCGCCGCCGCCGCCGACCGGACTGGAGGGACTGGCGTCGTTGTCGTTGATCGCGACCGTGGTCTCGTCGTCGCCGGTCACTCGCGGCGGCAACGACACGAAGCTCAGCACCACCGACTCGCCGTCGTCGTCCGCCGCGTCGTCCGTCGCCGCGACCTGGAACTCCTGGCGCCTCACTCCCGGGCCGAACGACACGCTCTGCGGCACGCCCGAATAGTCCGCTTCCGCGGCGCCGCCGTGGTGGGTCCGCTCCAGGAAGATCTCCAGGTCCCGCTCCGAATCCCGGTCGAGCTGCACCACCACGTCCACCGTGCGGCCCTCCGTCACACCGTAGCCCGACGATCCGAACGACACCTCGACCTCCGGGTCGTCGTCGTCGTGAATCGTTCCCACAACCTGCAGCGTCGAACCGCCGCCCGCCAGGGACGCATTCTGCGGGTTCTCCAGCGTCAACCGGAAGAGCTCCTCCTCTTCCTCGTCCTCCCCGTCGTCCGTGATGTCCACGACGATCTGCCGAGAGGCGGTCGAGTTCGCCGGGAACGTCAGCGTCCCGTCCGACGCCGTGTAGTCCAGACCGGCCCGCGCGCCGGCAGCGCCCGAACCGTCCGAGGTCGCGTAGTCCACCGTCACCTCCGAGCTGCTCTCAAGGCTCAACGTCACCTCGAAGGTCAGCGAGCCGCCGTCCTCCGCCGACTCCGATGCCTCGACCGACAGGGTCGGCGCGTCGTCCTCCACCACCGTCACCCGCACCGATGCCGCCGTGACCGGACCGTAGTCGCTGCCGCTTACCTGGTGCCGGATCGTCACCGGAGGCTCCGACACCGCGTCCTGGTCCTGCGCCCCCTCGACCGTCACCGTCTTCGGTGTTGCCCAGTCCACCTCGTCGAACGTCAGCGACAGCGGGTCAACGGTGACCTCCGTGCTCGACACCACGGACGGCGTCACGACCACCTGGCCGGTCGGCTCCGAATCAAGAACCACCGTGTAGGCCGCCGTCGTCCCCTCGTTGACGGTCAGCGCGTCGGTCGACACGCTCACCCCTCGCCGAGCCTTCACCTGCACGTCGAACGTCTGCGTCGCCGGCGTGTTCGAGCCGGCGATGTCGGTCGCAGCCACCGTGATCGTGGCCGTCCCGCGGCCTACCGGCCTCAACGTGACCCGTGAACCGGAGACCGAGGCCTGCGCCACCGCCGGCGCCGACGAGGACGCGCTGTACGTCAACCTGTCCTCGTCCAGATCCTCGAAAGCGTCCACGATGTCCATGCTCTGGTTGCCGTCGCCCACCTGGAGGCCCGGTCCCACCAGGGAACCGACCGCCTGGGGTGCGCGGTTCACCACCGTCACCTCGAACTCCTGCGTCGCCGACCCGTTCTCTTCGTCGGTCGCGGTCACCGTCACATTCGTCCTGCCGCCGGAGACCGGCGTCACGGTCACCATCGAGCCCGCCGCCGCCACCGTCGCCGCCGCCTCGTTCGAGGACGTTGCGGCGTAGGTGAGGTCGTCGTCGTCCGGATCGTTGAACGCACCCGACACGTTCACCGTCTCGTCCCCGTCCTCCACCCGAAGCGTGAGCGCCGGCAACGTTCCCACCGCCTCGGGAGGACGGTTCGCCACGGTCACCTCGAACTCCTGCGTCGCCAACTCACCCTCCACATCGGTCGCGGTCACCCCTATCGTCGTCGTGCCGCGCGACACCGGCGCCACGGTCGCCACCGCGCCGACCACCGCCACCGTCGCCGCCGTTTCGTCCGAAGACGTTGCCGCGAAGATGAGGTCGTCGTCGTCCGGGTCGCTGAATGCCCCGGACACGTCCACCGCCCTATCGCCGTCCTCCACCCGGAGCGACAATGCCGCCAAGGTCCCCACCGCCGTGGGAGAACGGTTCGCCACGGTCACCTCGAACTCCTGCGCCGCCCAACCACCCTCCACATCGGTCGCGGTCACCGCTACCGTCGTCGTGCCGCGCGAAAGAGGCGTCACGGTCACCACCGAGCCCGCTGTCGCCACCGTCGCCACCGTCTTGCTCGAGGACGTTGCGGCGAAGGCGAGGTCGTCGTCGTCCGGGTCGCTGAATGCCCCGGACGCGTCCACCGTTGCGGCGCCGTCCTCCACCCGCAACGACAGCAGCGACAGCGTCCCGACGGCCTGGGGAAGGCGGTTCGCCACGGTCACGTCGAACGTCCCCGTCGTCGACGACGCGTTGTTGTCGGTGGCGGTCACGGTCACCGTCGCGGTGCCGTGCAAGACCGGAGTCACGGTCACCACGGCGCCCGCCACCGCCACCGTCGCCACGGCCTCATCCGAAGAGGTCGCGGTGAAGGCGAGGTTGCCGGTAGCCGGAGCGGTGAACGCACTCGAGACATCCACCGTCGCGGCGCCGTCGGCTACCTGCAGGAACAGCGGCGACAGGGCCACGCCCGGATCGGAAGCCGGCTCGGTCACGATCACCTCGAACGTCTGCGAGGCCGACGCGCCCAGGGGGTCGGTCGCCGAAAGCGTGATCGCGGTGCTTCCCGGGAACACGGCGGTGACGTAGCCATACAGGTCACTCAAGTCGAGCCTGATCGTCGCCACGGCCGCGTTCGACGACGAAGCCGCATGGGTAAAAGAGGAACTAACGTGGTCCAGGTCATCGAAAGCGTCAATGAGATCAATCTGCGAAACGTCTCCCACCGACAGACTCCGGTCCGACACTATTTCTTCAACAAAGGGACTGGTGTTCATGGTCGTCACGGACACCTCGAGTTCCGTCTTGATTTTCGAGCCCGCCGGGTCGATCGCGCTGATCTTGAAGGTGTATGTTCCGAGAGCGCGTGTCTGGACCTTCACCGTGTCGTCCTCGCGTCGCACCACGAGCGGGCCGAGGAAGTCTGCTCCCGTGCCGATTTCCTCAACGCCGTACACGAGTGCGTCGCCGTCCGGGTCCGTGAAGATATCGGCGAGATCCCTCTCCCAGATGTCCCGGGTTGGCACCGAAAGCGCCTCCTGGATCCCGACCGGGGCTCTGTTGTTCGCGACGACCTCGAAGCTCTGCGTGGCTCTCGTGTTGGAAGCGGCCGCATCCGTTGCCGTCACAAGCACCCTGGCCCTGCCGTCCGACATCGGCGTCACGTTCAACGTCACCACGGCGCCCGTTTGCGACACCTCGACCGTGGCCACCGCCTCGTCGGTGGACGAGGCGGCGTAGGTCAGCGTGTCGTTGTCGGCGTCCTCGAACGCACTCGATATGTCCACCGCGTTGGCGCCGACGTTCCAATCGAGCGTCCGCCCGGCGATCGCTGCCGAAGCCTCGGGCGAACGGTTGGCGGCGACCGTCGCGGTGAAAGTCTGTGTCGCCGACATTCTGATCCCGCCGACGTCCGTCGCCGTCACCGTGATCGTTGCCGACCCGGCGGCCACCGGCGTCAGAGTGATGGACGAGCCGGAGATCGTCGCCGTCACCTTCGACGTGTCCGAGGACGAGGCGACGTAGGTCAGAGCGTCCCCGTCCGGATCCAGGAAACCGTACGACAGGTCGGCGGACAGCGGGTCCGTGCCCCCCACGTCCGACAACCGTAGCGACTTTGCATCCAGATCGGCCCCGGTCGTCGGCGGCAGATTCCAGTTCCTGCCGTCGATGGCGATGGCGCCGGTGTCGGTCGGGTCCAGCCAGTAGCGGGGGCTCCCCTCCCCGTGCGGGTAACCCGACGAGGACCACAGCCGCCCGAAGTAGATGGGCCCCTGGGCGGCGCAGCCCCTGATGCCGCCCCTGAGCTGCCCGACGACGCGCTTGTTCTGATCGAACAGCGGCGCCCCGGACGAACCGGACTCTACGGCACCCTGTTCGAATCTCTCGACCACCAAGTACTCGTCGTCCGAATCCCACGGAGCGTTTATTCCGCCATACGACCTGATCAGCGGCGGGTGGCTGTCGAGGGAGATCGACTTGATCGACCCGTTCGGCTGGTGAATGGTGAACGAGGAAGTGGGCAGTGTTTCCGCCCGGCTCCAGCCCGCGAAGTACGCGTTGGAGTTGCGGGGCAAGGGGTCGTCCAGTTCCAACAACGCCAAGTCCGTGTCTTCATTGATGACTACAGCGCGCGCCCCGGTCTGGTTCTGCGTACTCCCACCGAACTGCCTCGCGCCGCACCGCGTACTCTGGTAGTTCCAGTACACGACCACGCTGGCGGCGATGCTCGGGTTGGTCCGCAGGGAGAAGCAATGCGCGGCGAGAAGGAAGTAGAGCTTTCCGTCCTCCGACGTGTTGTTGAGGAGGCTGCCCGTGCAGACCCTCGAACCCACGAGGGCCACTCCGACGCTCCGAACCTGATCCCGGTAGGAATCCGCTTCCGAGCACACCACGTCGATGTCGCAGGTCGTGGCGGAAGACGACACGTTCAAGATGTCGCGGAATCCCCGGTTCACCGACCCGAGCTTGAGGTCGAGCTCACCGAGACGGCTCACCGGCACCGCCACTTCGATCACCGCTTCGTCGCCGGAGACGAGCGGCGTCCAGAGCTGTCCGTGCGTCTCGTTGTCCGCCTCCGTGTAGGGCCCGACGACTTCGCTGCCGTCCGGCGTCAGAACCCGCAATCGCCCGCCTTCCGGCATCCGGTAGCGGGTGAAGCCGAAGTTCAGCGATACCGCGCCGGCCGAAGCGACGCGGAGGCGCCACACCGCCGTCTGCCCGTCGCTCGTCGTCTCCCACCGGCCGTGGCTCGCAGGGCTCACGTCCACTTCGTACGGATCGGCGAACACATCGGGGTCGGCGGCGCCGACCGTGGCCGCGAGAAACGCGGAGGCCATCGGCGGCATCTCAAGGGGCAGAATCTCGTCGACTGGCCTCAGCCCTTCCAGGATCGCCGCCGGGGCTGGCTGAGCTTGCGCCGCGACCGGCAAGACAGCAAGAGCGCACGCAACGAGAAACGCCCGCGACCGCGCATGCAACGGCGGTCGACGCCCAGGCAAACAAACGCCTGGTCGCCCGAGCACCGACACGACAATTCTCCGCAGGCCCAACGTGTCACAAGCATTCAGCTTCGCGAGTCAGTCTGTCGCCTACAATATTGCGGGGCTCAGGCAACCGATTCCGCGCATGGAGCGTCAGCCGTGAACCAGGCGGGCGCCCGTCAGCGGGCGCACGCCTGAAACGCCGTCCCATCGGTGATCGCGGCCGCCGGCAGGCCCGGTTCGTTGCGGTACTCCTTCACCGCCCCCGTCACCGTGTCCGTCACCCGGATCACGTAGCCGAGGTCCGTGGTCGAGGCGCCGAACACCCACACGTGCCCGTTCAGCGCGCAGCCGTCGAGCACCTTGATCAGCACCTCCCAGTTGTTCAAGTCGAAGAAGTGGAACAACCCGGAATCGTTCGTGCCCGAGCGGACCACGCTGCCCCGGCCTCCGCCGGCGGCATTCCACCACTCCACGGTCACGGCGTAGCGCGAGTCCTGCAAGCAGCGGGTCTGCGCGTCCGCCACGCAAGCGCCGGCCGGGTCGGCTGCCTCCACCAGGAAGGTCAACGACGCGGTCGACTCGACGCTCCCGTTGCTCGTCCACAGGGTGACCTCGTAGAAGCCCGGCGACGACCAGGCGTGGCTGACCGTCCGGCGCCGCGTCTGCCTGCCGTCCCCGAACTCCCACCGCCGGGAAGTGACGGAACCGGTGCTCGCGTCCTCGAACGACACCGGCAAGCCGGTGCGGGCGCGGCAAAGACTGTCCGCGCATTCGGCGTCCATGCCAATCGCGGCCCGAGGCGGGCCACCGCCGCCACCTGCGCCGCCGCTACCGCCACCGCCGCTACCGCCACCGCTACCGCCATCATCGGCGTCGTCCTCGCCGTCGTCCTCGCCGTCATCGCCAGGCGCCGGGCCACCGCCACCGCCGCCGCCCGAGCTCGGAGGTGGCGGAGGGGCTTCTCCCGGCGCCATCCAGGCGCTGCGTCCGGCATCGCCGCCCGCTACCACCGCGACCACCTGGTAACGAACATCGTCGTCGCCGTTCACGCCAGAATCGACGTACCGGCGCCCGGCGATGTTCTGGGCCAGCATCTCGACGGCAGCCCCAACTCGTCGGTAGACCGTGTAGGACACGGTCGGCGCCACGCGCCATGGGCTCGCGTTCACCGCCGACCAGGTCAGCGTGACCCCGTCCGCTTCCGCTGCGGCCCTCAGCCTCGGCCCCGAGCGCAACTGGTACCCGAACTCCCCCCAGGTCGCCCGGCCGTCGCCGTCGAAGTCCGCCTTGAGCGCCGGATACTGAGCGGCGCTGCCGAAATCCCAAACGTCACCGCTCCACGCCACGTAGACGCCGACATTGCCGGTGGGCGCCTGGAGGTCGGCCGTCGTCCGTCCACCCGGTTCGTCCGAGCCCTCCTGGCCCGCGGTCGTCAAGTCCCAGTAACTGTCGCGGACGCCGTAGTAGCTGGCGCCCGTCAGCCCTCCGCCGGCCGTTCCGATCACCTGCCCCGTGGCGTAGCTGAACCGCGAAACGCCACTGTTGGTCCCGTGCAGCGACCCTGCGGTCGAGCCGCCGCCGGTGATGATCACCGTTCCCGAGGCGTACGACGAGAGAATCCTGGCAAAGAAGCTGCCTTCGCCGACCAGCCCCCCGACGGCGGACTCGCCTTCGACCTTGACCGCCGCGTAGCTCCTCTCGACCACTCCGCCACGGCCGACGAGGCCACCGACCGCGTGCGAACCGGCCACCTGCCCCGTCGCGAAACTATCGCGGACCTGCCCAGACGTGGCGCCGACGAGTCCGCCGACATCCGCGTCTCCATGTACGTCAACCTCCACCAGACCCACAGCTTCAATCGAGCCGGCCGCACTGCCAAACAGACCGACAGCGGATTCGGTGGGTCGACTGATGAACAGGTTGCTTACGGTGTGGCCGCCGCCATTGAAGGTGCCGGAGAACGGTGTCTGAACCTCTCCGATGGGTACCCAGCCCGAACCGTTGTTCCAGTACTCGTCGCCAGCGTCCGCGGCGCCGTTGCCGTTGCTATCAAGGTCCAGGTCCGCAACCAACTCGTAACCCGAGCAGCCCCCGGCGCAGTAGTGACGCAAGCCGATGTCCGGGAACGCGCTGTGGTACGCCGGTTCCTGCAAGGGCTGACCGTCGCCGTTGGAGTCGTACCGGATCGCGTCGAGCTGGGCAACGTCGGCCACCTCGATCAACCCATCGCGGTCGGCGTCGTAGACCGCCGCGGGAGTGCGGTTCTCGATCTCTTCGGCGGCGAGGGAGAACAGGGCCGCCGAGTTCCCGGCCTGATCGCGAATCGGCCGGTTGCCCGGCCTGTAGGCGAGCGTCACGCCTTGTCCCGCAACGATTGGAGATGAGACACTCATCTGGACACTACTTCCGCCAGCCTGTACGACCTCGGTCGACACCGTCCGCCCGTCGACCGCCAGGTGGAAAGGATTCCAATACGACCTCTCGGGGAACACGAGCTCCTCGTCGAATTCCAGAACCAGCAGCTCGTAGTGAACCGACGCCTCACTTACGGTGGGCCCGGCCGCGTCCACCGCGTGGCCGCGGTCGGCCGCTACTGGCGCGTGACCCAGTCCAGCGCTCCGTGCCGCTTCGTCCTGGATCGAACCGCCGTTCAACTCCAACCTGTCGGAGCCGATGCTCACGCCGTCGCGGGCGAGGTCGCCCTCGCCCACGGCGTAGGAGAACCACACCGCTTCACCCGCAGTTCTCCGATAGGCCGCCCAGCGCCTCGCGCCCCCCAACGTCAAGGCGAGCGTCGGCGACCCGGCAACCGACACGTACTGGCTGAAGCGAACCATCGCCTCAATCACGTCGTTCGCCCGATAGAAGCCGGAGGTACCCGGGGACGAAGTGATTTCCACGCTGACGACGGTCGGCGCGCTGGTCGCCGAGTCGTTGTCGACAAGCGTGATCGTGGTCGAGCCTTGCGCCGTGACGCCCCGCAACAACGACTCGCCCAACGCCACCGTCAACTGCTCGTTCGATTCGTCGATTACATCGTCCACCGCCGTCACGGTGAAGGTCTTCTCCGTGTCGTTGCTTCCGAATTCGACCGCGGACGGGATCTCATACTCGCGCACCGAGGCGCCCGAAACCGCCAACGGGACCGAGATCGGGCGCGTCGGCGCCGCACTCAAGCTCACCGTCACGGTCGCTGCCTGGCCGCCTTCCGTCGCAGTGTAGGTCGCCGAGCCGAACGACAACTCGATGTCCGGCGCCGCATAGTATTTCGCCACAGCCTCGCGCCTGGAATTGATGGCCCGAGTCGCATCGGCCGGGCCGTCCCAGCCGGTCGAAGGGTCGTCGGCAGGTACGCCCATGGGGTCCCCGCCTGGATCGGGATGGACCTGGTTCGGATTCGAGAAGCGGTAGAGCTCGTCGCACTGAAAGCCGGCGTCCCGGCACCGATCAAAATACGCCATGATCGTACGCCAGCGCGCGGAAGGCGGCGCCCCTGCCTCGAACGCCCGCGCGTTCACATAGCCGAAGCCAGAACCCGTGCATTGGTTGCCGCAAGAGCTGTACCGGTCGTGTGCAAGCGAACCGAGCGTGTGGCCGGTTTCGTGCAAGAAGATGCCGCGGCTCGTCCCTGGACCGCCCAGGAGGAAGGCGTTCGCGGCGCCGGGCGTGACGAACGCACGAGCTCCGCCCCTTTGGGAGAACAGCACCATCAGGTCTGCTGCCACCTGACGACGGACAGCATGAACTTCATCCATGTACCCATCCGTGGTCCCCCGAAAGCGGTTGATTTCCTCAAGGGTGCTCCCAACCTCCTCGTAGGCGACCTCCTCCGCCGCCACCAACCGGAGGCGCACCAGAGCGCCGCTTTCGCTCAGCGAACGGTTCGCTTCGGCGATGCGGAGTTCGGCCGCCGCCTGGGCGCCCTCCTTGCCACCGAGCTTCCGGCCGGAAGCCGGCGTGTAGAACACCGCAGTATCAACGGTCGTCACGTCCTCGTCGGACTGAGCATGGGCCTCGGACAAGCGGGAGCTGTTCCGGTCGCCGACGCGGCGTTCGTTCGACGGCGGCGCCGCCGCCGGCGCCTGGCAATGGAAAGGCTGCGCCTGGACTTCGCTCACGGCGACGCCGCCGTCCGCGGACTCGAGGCTGTACGTCCCTGCGCGCGTCACCACCGAACCCGCCACGGTGTCGCCGTTCACGACCAGGACCAGGTCGCCCACCGGCTCGCCGGCGATCCGGGCCGAGAGCGAGTAGCCGCCTGACAGCGTGGGCGCCGTGCTTTCGACGACCGCTGTCACAACCGTGTCGTCGAACAGATTCAAACGAAGGATCGCTCCCCGCGGAGGCGCCGCGTCGCGCCCGACCGGGACCGACGAGGCCCGACGCGCGCGATCAAGCTGCCCGCGGTCGATGGTCACGAGACGCCGCCGCACCGCCTCGGTGCGGAGCGGTTGAACCGCCGTCTCCGCCAGTGGAGCGAAGAGGTCCTGCTCCGCGACCTGGGCCTCGCCCCGAATCGCAACCGTCAAGAGCGGCAGGGCCGCCAGAAAAAGAAGCCGCGACAGGTCGTGGCGGCGCCGTTTTCGTTTGAGAGAAATCACAACCAAGAAGGCTAGGCCGCGCCTTCTCTGTAGTTCGCCTACAAACTTGCGGGGTTCGCCACCGCCGAAGCGCCCCGGTCAGCGGGCGCACGACTCAAACGCCGTCCCATCGGTGATCGCCGGCGCGGGCAGGCCCGGTTCGTTGCGGTACTCCTTCACGGCGCCGGTCACCGTGTCCGTCACCTGGATCACGTAGCCGAGGTCCGTCGTCGAGGCGCCGAAGACCCACACGTGACCGTTCAGCGCGCAGCCGTCGAGCACCTTGATCAGCACCTCCCAGTTGTTCAAGCCGAAGAAGTGGAACAACCCGGAATCGTTCGTGCCCGAGCGGACCACGCTGCCCCGGCCTCTGCCGGCGGCATTCCACCAGTCCACGGTCACGGCGTAGCGCGAGTCCTGCAAGCAGCGGGTCTGCGCGTCCGCCACGCAAGTACCGGCCGGGTCGGCAGCCTCCACCAGGAAGGTCAACGACGCGGTCGACTCGACGCTCCCGTTGCTCGTCCACAGGGTGACCTCGTAGAAGCCCGGCGACGACCATGCGTGGCTGACCGTCCGGCGCCGCGTCTGCCTGCCGTCCCCGAACTCCCACCGCCGGGAACTGACGGAACCGGTGCTCGCGTCCTCGAACGACACCGGCACCCCGGTGCGGGCGCGGCAAAGACTGTCCGCGCATTCGGCGTCCACGCCAATCGCGGCTCGGGGCGGGCCACCGCCGCCACCACTGCCGCCGCCGCCACCGCTACCGCCGCCGTCATCATCGTCGTCGTCCTCCTCGCCGTCGTCGCCAGGCGCCGGGCCACCGCCACCGCCGCCGACCGGATCGGAGGGATTGCCGTCGTTGTCGTAGATCGCGACCGTGGTCTCGCCGTCGCCGGCAACCCCCAACGGCAAGGATACGAAGCTCAGCACCACCGACTCGCCGTCGTCGTCGATCAGGTCGTCGGTAGCCGCGACCCGAAACTCCTGACTCCTTACGCCGGGCCCGAAGGGGACGCTCTGCGGCACGCCCGAGTAGTCCGCGTCCTCGGCCCCGCCGTGGTGCATCCGCTCCAGGAAGATCTCCAGGTCACGCTCCGGATCCCGGTCGAGGCGGACCACAACGTTGACCGTCCGCCCCTCGGTCACACCGTAGCTCGAAGAACCGAACGACACCTCGACCTCCGGCTCGTCGTCGTCGCGAATCGTCCCCACAACCTGCAGCGTCGAACCGCCGCCAGCCAGCGACGCGTGTCGGGCATTGCTGAGCGTCAACCGGAAGGTCTCCTCCTCTTCCTCGTCGTCCGTGTCGTCCGTGATGTCCACGACGATCTGCTGAGCAGAGGTGGAACCGGCGAAGAACGTCAGCGTGCCGGAAGCCGCCGTGTAGTCCGAGCCCGCTCGCGCTCCAGCGGATCCGGCGCCATCAACCGTGGCGTAGTCCACCAGGACGTCCGAGCTGCTCGCCTTGCTCAGCGTCACCTCGAACGTGACCGTGCCGGCACTCTCCTCCGCCGCCGCCGCTTCGACCGACAGGGTCGACGTGTCGGTCTCCACGATCGTGACCCGCACGGATGCCGCCGTGACCGAACCGTAGTCGGCGCCGCTCACCCGGTGGCCGATCGTCACCGGAGGCTCGGACGTCACGTTGGCATCCGTTGCCGCCTCCACCGTCACGAACTTCGCGATCTGCCAGTCCCCCGTCGTGAACACGAGCTCCGTCGGATCCACCGACAGGTTCCTGTTCGCCGGCACCGACGGCGTCACCGTCACCGACCCCGTCGGCTCGGTGTCCAGCACCACCGTATAGGTGTTCGTCGACCCCTCGGTTACCGTCAGCGCATTGGCCGACAGGGTCACCCCGCGACGCGCCTTCACCAGCACGTCGAACTGCTGCATCGCCGGCATGTTCGAACCGGCGATGTCGGTAGCGGTCACCGTGATCGTCGCCATTCCCGGCGCTCGCGGCGTCAACGCGACCCGAGCCCCCGAGATCCTCGCCTGTACGACCGAAGGCGCCGAGGAGGACGCGTTATGGGTCAGCATCTCCATGTCGGCATCCTCGAAGGCCATTGAGATGTCCACGTACCGTACACCGTCGCCGACCCGGAGGTCCGGACCGGTCAGCGAACCGACGGCCACCGGCGGCCGGTTCGGCCGGTAGCCGTAGATCTTGAGACTCCAGGACTTGAGCGTCGCGGCATCGCCTCCCGCGACGTGATCGGCGACCCGCAGGGTCCAGGTCCCGGCCGGGTTCTCACCCAAGTGCCGGGCCGAGCCGAACCGGAAGCTCCCGTTGAGAGCGGACCTGTTCCCGTCCGGATGCTCGTACGGCACCGAGAGCATCGAGACTGCGTTCGACGGCGAGACGAGTTCCACCTGGAGGTCGCGGAAGGCGCTTGCCTCGAAGTCCGCTTCGACTTCGACGAACTCGATGAACTCGACCTGGTCGCCGACGGTGACGCTGCTGGTGGCCGTCTCGCCGGGAGTGGCGCCCGTCGCGTCCTCGATGGTCAGATTCGCCGTCGCCCTCGCCGGATCGGTAGCGCGGAACCTTTGCAGGTTCGTCCAGGCCGCCGCGAGGTCCACCGCCGCCTTCGCGTCGACCACCCCGAAACCGTACTTGTGGTTGTAGTTGTAGCTTCCTGAGCCGCCGTACTTCTGCGCGCCGGTCTCCCATCCGGCTTCGGTGCTGTCGTTCTTGCGGGCGGAACCCGCGAGGATCAACTTGACGTCCCGCCAAGTCAGCGCCGGGTTCGTTTCCCGTACCAGCGCTGCCACCCCGGACACCAGGGGCGCCGCCGCTGACGTGCCGGTGAACCCGGCCTCGTGAAGGCCGTAGACTCCGGTCGTAACGAGGCCCGGGCGGGAGCTGTCCGAGTCGCCCGAAGGAGCGCAGACCCACACGTTGGCGCCCTCTTCCGAGTAGGACGCCTTCACGCCCTGGTCATTTACCGCGCACACCGTGGTGACGGCGTAGTAGTTGATTCCCTCGTAGAGATTCGCGTTGTCGCCGACACCCGCCCCGTCTCCGGCGGCTCGCACGTAGAAGATGCCCTTGCCGCCGTACCCCGCCGTTACGCCGGAGTCCACCGCCATCTCCCAGGACGGGTTCACAGTCCACGGTCCCGGGCCCTGTTGAGCGCCCCAACTGTTGTTCGAGACCGCCGTAGCCTGCAGGTTCCGGGTCATGGCAGCCGCTATGTTGGCGTCGGTCAAATTGCCTCCGAGGTCGTAACCCCAGATCGTCGCTCGCGGCGCTACGCCCCGCCCGCCCAAGGCGTTGTCCCGAGCAGCGATCAGGCCCGCGACTGCGGTGCCGTGTCTGCCGACCCGCTGCCAGCTGGAGGATCGCTCGTAGTCGTGGTTCCGCGTCGCGTCCACGTTGGCAAGCAGGTCCCGGTGGAACGAGTCCATCCCGTCGTCGACCATCGCGACTCCGATGCCGGCCCCCGTGCGGCCGGCGGCCCACGCCTGTTCGACGCGGATGTCCTCACCCGAGGTTCCTCCCCGCTGGCCCGTGTTCTCGAGATGCCACTGACATCCGTACAGCGGATCGCCGATCGAGCCCGAGGTCGTCGCACAACTCGAAAACTCCTCCAGAAGCGGCCGCTCGTCGACCGCCCAAACCGCGTACGTTCCAGTCGACGCTCCGCTGGAGCGGCTGACTTTCAGATAGTAGGTCCCCGCCGCCAGGCGATCCGAGAAAACGAAGCCCATTCCACCGGATCCGTACGAGTATTCGTCGAAATCAGCCTGCACCGCCATGTCCATGTCGTCCACCAGCTCACCAACAACGCCCACCGTAGTGCTCACTCCGCGGAGGAACACATCGGTTGCTTCGGCGAGGACGATCTGGAGATAGTCCACATCACTCGACGGGCTGATGTTGCCGGCAACGCCACCGCCCAGACTCAAGGGGACGGCGCTCTCCAGTGTGCCGCCGGGCTCGGCCACGATGTCCACGTGAATCCAGTAGTGCCCGACGTCCGGCGGAATCCGTGCCTCGTTGCGGACGACGATGTAGTAGAGGCCCGCCGCGAGCTGCCTGCGAATCAGAAAGTGCCCCGGCTTCAGCGGGAAGAGGCCGTCCTCGTTGGCGGCGATGTCACGTTTGCGACTGTCTTTCAGCCTGCCGAACATGTCGTCGACACCGCCCGAACTGTAGATCGCCACGTCGGCCGCTTCCGTCAGCGTGAACTGGAACCAGTCGAATTCGAAGAGGCTGTGAGCGATTCCACCCACGACGCCGCCCGGCTCGATCACCGTCGCGAAAAACTCTCGAAAATTGCTGTCGTCGTCGATACGCGCGTGAACCTCGTACGTGCCAGTCGCCTGCGCTGCGCCCGTTACCTTCAGATAGTAGGTTCCCGCTTCGAGGTCGAGAGCGGCCATGCCGAAGTTGCCCAGGCTGCCCAGCAAACCACCATCGTCGTTCTCGGTGATCTGGGCGCCGTCGCTCTGCTCCAGCTCGCCCACGGTGTCGAGGTCGCCGAAGGTGTAGAGAACGACATCGGTCTCCTCCGTCAACGAGAACTTGAAGTAGTCGGCGTCGCTCCCGGAGTCGATGTCGGCTTGCAACGGAACGTCCAAGGGCAGCGAGGCAGCAGTCGTGCGCGAGCCGCCTGGATCCGCGGGGGTAGCCGCCGTGGTGCCGGACCAGGTGCCCTCCGCGGCCGTGACCGCCCGCACCTGGACGTCATAGCCCGTGCCGTTGGTGAGCCCGGACAGCACGTAGTAGAGCGACCCGCCGGACCAGGCGTCGTCCACCACCGTCCAGTTGCTGTCGACCGTCTCGTCGGCGCTGGTCCCGATCCACCGCAGATCGTAGGCGGTGATGCCGGTCACTCCCGCGGGCGCGCTCCAGACGACGGTCAACGTCTTGTCGCCCGCGTGGACGGCGTCGATCGTGGGAGCAGCCGCCTGAGCCCAAGCGCCGGTCGCCGAAAGGACCAGCAGGCAGGCAAGGAAACCAACAGGCCCCAACCTCAAACGTTCTGTCGAGCGATCGCGCCCCCCGTCCGACTTCTTCCTTGCCGTCGACACGGTCGTGACGTCGCTCACCATGAGGTTGACCTCGTGGCATCTCCTTAGGGGTAGAAGAGTCGCGCCTGGTGCTAGCGCGGCAAAACTCCCGGAGGCCGGCGCTTCGCGCCGGATGCGGGCAAGATGCCCGCGTTCCCAGGGCGCATCGTTCTACCGCGCCTGGTGCCTGGCCCGAGATCCTCCCGGGCCGTCGGCCTATTTAAAAAACTGTATCTCGGCTTCGCCGGTCCTGTCCCCTACAAAACCAAGGGGCATCAGCCGTCAGCGAGCGCACGACTCAAACGCCGTCCCATCGGTGATCGCCGGCGCGGGCAGGCCCGGTTCGTTGCGGTACTCCTTCACGGCGCCGGTCACCGTGTCCGTCACCTGGATCACGTAGCCGAGGTCCGTCGTCGAGGCGCCGAAGACCCACACGTGACCGTTCAGCGCGCAGCCGTCGAGCACCTTGATCAGCACCTCCCAGTTGTTCAAGCCGAAGAAGTGGAACAACCCGGAATCGTTCGTGCCCGAGCGGACCACGCTGCCCCGGCCTCTGCCGGCGGCATTCCACCAGTCCACGGTCACGGCGTAGCGCGAGTCCTGCAAGCAGCGGGTCTGCGCGTCCGCCACGCAAGTACCGGCCGGGTCGGCAGCCTCCACCAGGAAGGTCAACGACGCGGTCGACTCGACGCTCCCGTTGCTCGTCCACAGGGTGACCTCGTAGAAGCCCGGCGACGACCATGCGTGGCTGACCGTCCGGCGCCGCGTCTGCCTGCCGTCCCCGAACTCCCACCGCCGGGAAGTGACGGAACCGGTGCTCGCGTCCTCGAACGACACCGGCACCCCGGTGCGGGCGCGGCAAAGACTGTCCGCGCATTCGGCGTCCATGACAATCGCGGCCCGAGGCGGGCCCCCGCCGCCACCTGCGCCGCCGCCACCACTACCGCCGCCGCCGTCACCGCCGCCGTCACCGCTACCGCCGCCGTCACCGCTACCGCCGCCGTCATCATCGCCGTCCTCCTCGCCGTCGTCGCCAGGCGCCGGGCCACCGCCACCGCCGCCGCCCGGACTGGAGGGGCTGGTGTCGTTGTCGTCGATCGCGATCGTGGTTTCGCCGTCGCCGGCTACCCCCGACGGCAGGGACGCGAACCTCACCACCACCGACTCGCCGTCGTCGTCCACCGTGTCGTCCGTCGCCGCCACCGGGAACTCCTGGCGCCTCACTCCCGGGCCGAACGACACGCTCTGCGGTACGCCCGAGTAGTCCGCTTCCGCGGCGCCGCCGTGGTGGGTCCGCTCCAGCAAGATCTCCAGGTTCCGCTCCGGGTCCCGGTCGAGGCGCACCACCACATCGACCGTCCGGCCTTCCATCACCGCGTACCTCGACGACCCGAACGACACCTCGACCTCCGGATCGTCGTCGTCGCGAATCGTTCCCACAACCTGCAGCGTCGAACCGCCGCCGGCCAGGGACGCATTCTGCGGATTCTCCAGCGTCAACCGGAAGAGTTCCTCCTCTTCCTCGTCCTCCCCGTCGTCCGTGATGTCCACGACGATCTGCCGAGAGGCGGTCGAGTTCGCGGGGAACGTCAGCGTCCCGCCGGCCGCCGCGTAGTCCGAACCGGCCCGTGCGCCGGCCGCGCCCGCACCGTCCGAGGTCGCGTAGTCCACCGTCACCTGCGAGCTGCTCTCAAGGCTCAACGTCACCTCGAAGGTCAGCGAGCCGACGCTCTCCGGCGACTCTGATGCCTCGACCGACAGGGTCGGCGCGTCGTCCTCCACCACCGTCACCCGCACCGATGCCGCCGTGACCGAGCCGTAGTCGCTGCCGCTCACCTGGTGCCGGATCGTCACCGGAGGCTCCGCCACCGCGTCCTGGTCCTGCGCCCCCTCGACCGTCACCGTCTTCGGTGTTGCCCAGTCACCGTCGTTGAAGGTCAGCGACGCCGGGTCCACGGTGACCTCCGTGCTCGACACCACGGACCGCGTCACGACCACCTGGCCGGTCGGCTCGGAATCCAGGACCACCGTGTAGGTCGCCGTCGCCCCCTCGTTGACGGTCAGCGCGTCGGTCGACACGCTCACCCCTCGCCGAGCCTTCACCTGCACGTCGAACGTCTGCGTCGCCGGCGTGTTCGAACCGGCAATGTCGGTCGCCGTAACCGTGATCGTGGCCGTCCCGGCCGCCGCCGGCGTCAATCGCACGCTGGAGCCAGACACATCCGCCTCCACTACCGCAGGAGCGGACGAAGAGGCGTCGTACGTCAGCACGTCGCTCTCCGGATCCTGGAACGCTCCGGAAACTTCGACATCCCCGCTGCCATCGCCCACCTGCAAGTCCGGCCCCACCAGCGAACCGACCGGTCGAGGCGGCTGGTTCCGCACCGTCACGTCGAACGTCTGGGTCGCCGACCTGTTCGAACCGTCCACGTCCGTCGCCGTAACCGTCACCGTCGCCGTACCCGACGAAAGCGGGGTCACGGCAACGGTCGAGCCTGCCGCCTCCGCCGTCGCCACCGCCTCGTTCGACGACGACGCCGCGTACGTCAACTCATCCTCGTCCGGGTCCTCGAAAGCGCCCGATACGTCGACCGCCGAAGCCGCGGCGCCCGCGTCCAGCGTTAGCGGTTCCAGACTCCCCGCGGACCGAGGCGGGAGATTGTCCAACCCGTCGACTTGCGTTTCCCCGGTGCCGCCGGTGTCCAGCCAGTCGCTGAGACGAGTGGAACTCGTGCCTCCTCCGGTCCAGGATCTCCCCAGACGCCCGAACCAGGCTGCGTGAAGAGGCCCTATGTCGGTAGAGCAGTTGAAGTTGGCGCCATCTAGCTGTCCGATCACCCGCTTGGTCGGGTCGAAGAGTGCCCCCCCCGAGGAACCGCTCGCCATGCCCCCCTTGTCCCAAGGGGCGACCCGCAGGTGCGTGCCGTTTCCGGGCCCCGTGTGATGTCCTCGTGTCGTGGCAAAAACCTCCCGGGTCGAGATGCTGATCGACTTGCCTCCCGCACTTGGATGATTGATGCTGACCGCACTGGCCGCGCGCACCGCATCCCGGTCCCAGCCCGCGAAGAAGACGTCGCCTCCGGCCGGCGGATCGTCCAACTCGATCAGTACGAAGTCGGTCGTCGACCAAGCCGCCCTGAAGGACGCCCCGGTCTGGGTTTGCGTCGGTGGTGGAGTGTCTCCAACGTCGCAGTTCGCTCTCTCGTGGTTCCAGATCAAGACGGCGCTGGCGGCAACTTCCGTTGGTGTGCCCCATCTCCCATCGAAACCGCAGTGGTACGCGCTCAGAAGGTACGGGACGCCGTCCTGCGCCGTATTGTTGAGTAGCGTGCCCGTGCAATCGAACGCACCCCGAAAGGTGACCCGGACGACACTCCGAATCACGTCACGGTAGTCATCGCCCTCCGGGCAAATCACATCGACCTTGCAGGAATCATGGTTGTAACTCACGTCGCTGGCCGGCTCGGCGCCACGGGATCCCCGGTCAAAGGCATCGATGTCGCGGAACCCTCGGTTGACAAAACCGAGTACGAGTTCCAGCTCACCGAGGCGGCTCACCGGCACGGCCACTTCGATCACCGCTTCGCCGCCGGAGACGAGCGGCGTCCAGAGCTGTCCGTGCGTCTCGTTGTCCGCTTCCGTGTAGGGCCCGACGACTTCGGCGCCGTCCGGCGTCAGAACCCGCAATCGCCCACCTTCCGGCATCCGGTAGCGGGTGAAGCCGAAGTTCAGCGACACCGCGCCGGCCGAGGCGACAGGGAGGCGCCACACCGCCGTCTGCCCGTCGCTCGTCGTCTCCCAGCGGCCGTGGCTCGTGGGGCTCACGTCCACTTCGAACGGATCGGCGAACAGGTTGGGGTCGGCGGCGCCCACGGTGGCCGCGAGGAACGCGGAGGCCGTCGGCGGCGCCTCAAGGGGCAGAATCTCGTCGGCCGGCGTCAGCCCTTCCGGGATCGCCTGCGGGACCGGGCCCGCCCTGGGAACGCGGGCATCCTGCCCGCCCTGGGGCTGAGCTTGCGCCGGCACCGGCACGAGCGCCGGAGCGCAGGCGATGAGCAACGCGAGCGCCCGCCCGTGCAACCGCAGTCGATGCCAATACAGGTAAGCGCCTCGTTGACCAGGCACCGACAAGGCAACTCTCCGTAAACGCAACGCGTCGTTAGAATTATGCCCCGCGAGGCAGTCTGTCGCCTACAGGATTGCGGGGCTCAGCGGATCCGTCAGCGGGCGCACGCCTGAAACCCGGCTGGCGCGCTCCAGGCGCCAGACGTGAACCGGGCGTGCGCCCGTCAGCGGGCGCACGCCCGGAACGCCTTGCCGTCCGTGATCGCGGGCGCCGGCTGGCCCGGTTCGTTGCGGTACTCCTTCACGGCGCCGGTCACCGTGTCCGTCACCTGGATCGCGTAGCCGAGGTCCGTGGTCGAGGCGCCGAACACCCACACGTGCCCGTTCACGGCGCAGCCGTCGAGCACCTTGATCAGGACCTCCCAGTTGCTCAAGCCGAAGAAGTGGAACAACCCGGAATCGTTCGTGCCCGAGCGGACCACGCTGCCCCTGCCTCCGCCGGCGGCATTCCACCAGTCCGCGGTCACGGCGTAGCGCGAGTCCTGCAAGCAGCGGGTCTGCGCGTCGGCCACGCAGGCGCCGGCCGGGTCGGCGGCCTCCACCAGGAAGGTCAACGACGCGGTCGACTCGACGGTCCCGTCGCTCGTCCACAGGGCGACCTCGTAGAAGCCCGGCGACGACCAGGCGTGGCTGACCGTCCGGCGCCGCGTCTGCCTGCCGTCCCCGAACTCCCACCGCCGGGAAGTGACGGAACCGGTGCTCGCGTCCTCGAACGACACCGGCAAGCCGGTGCGGGCGCGGCAAAGACTGTCCGCGCATTCGGCGTCCATGCCAATCGCGGCCCGAGGCGGGCCACCGCCGCCACCTGCGCCGCCGCTACCGCCACCGCCGCTACCGCCACCGCCGGCATCGTCTTCCTCGTCGTCCTCCTCGTCGTCGCCAGGCGCCGGGCCACCGCCGCCGCCACCGCCACCGCCACCGCCGCCGCCGCCGCCGACCGGACTGGAGGGACTGGCGTCGTTGTCGTTGATCGCGACCGTGGTCTCGTCGTCGCCGGTCACTCGCGGCGGCAACGACACGAAGCTCAGCACCACCGACTCGCCGTCGTCGTCCGCCGCGTCGTCCGTCGCCGCGACCTGGAACTCCTGGCGCCTCACTCCCGGGCCGAACGTCACGCTCTGCGGCACGCCCGAATAGTCCGCTTCCGCGGCGCCGCCGTGGTGGGTCCGCTCCAGGAAGATCTCCAGGTCCCGCTCCGGATCCCGGTCGAGCTGCACCACCACGTCCACCGTGCGGCCCTCCGTCACACCGTAGCCCGACGATCCGAACGACACCTCGACCTCCGGGTCGTCGTTGTCGTGAATCGTTCCCAGAACCTGCAACATCGAACCGCCGCCAGCCAGCGACGCGTGTTGCGCGTTGCGGAGCGTCAGTTGAAAGGTCTCCTCCTCTTCCTCGTCCTCCCCGTCGTCCGTGATGTCCACGACGATCTGCTGAGAAGCGGTCGAACCCACGAGGAACGTCAGTGTGTCGCTCGCCGTCGCGTAGTCCGAGCCCGCTCGAGCGCCGGCAGACCCGGAACCATCAGTGGTCGCGTAGTCCACCGCGATCTCCGAGGCGCCCGCCTTGCTCAGGGTCACCTCGAAGGTGAGCGTGCCGTCATGCTCCAACGCCTCCGCCGCGTCGACCGACAGGGTCGACGTGTCCGCCTCCACGATCGTCACCCGCACCGAAGACGCCCCCACCGAGCCGTAGTCCGCGCCGCTCACCTGGTGACTGATCGTGACCGGAAGCTCGGAGGCCGTATTCGTGTCGGTCGCCGCCGCCACGACCACGGACTGCGCGACCTGCCAGTTCCCCGTCGTGAACTCGAGTTCCGGAGGATCCACCGACAGGTTCCGCCCCGCCGGCGCCGACGGCGTCACCGTCACCGTCCCGGTCGGCTCGGAGTCCAGCACCATCGTGTACGTCGCCGCCGAACCCTCGTTCACCGTCAACGCGTCGGCCGACAACGTCACCCCGCGCCGCGCCTTGACCCGCACGTCGAACGTCTGCGTCGCCGGCGTGTTCGAGCCGGCGATGTCGGTCGCCGTCACCGTGATCGTCGCGTTCCCGCGGGCGACCGGCGTCAGCGTGACGCGGAAACCCGAGACCGACGCTCCCGCCACCGCCGGCGCCGACGAGGAAGCGGCGTAGGTCAGCGTGTCGTCTTCCGGATCCTCGAAGGCGTCCGCGACATCGACGACCGCGTTGCCGTCGCCCACCTGCAGATCCGGCACGGTCAGCGAACCGACCGCCGACGGAGCAAGATTCGTCACCGTCACTTCGAACTCCAGCGTCGCCGACCCGTTCTCCTCGTCGGTCGCGGTCACTGTCACATCCGTCGTGCCGGCCGAGGCCGGAGTCACGGTCACCACCGAGCCCCCCACGGTCACCGTCGCCACAGCCGTATTCGACGACCTTGCGGTGAACGTGAGGTCGTCGTTGTCCGGATCGCTGAACGCGCCCGACACGTCCACCGTCTCGGCCCCGTCCACCAACCGAAGCGACAACGGCGTCAACGTCCCGACCGTCTGGGGAACGCTGTTCGCAACGGCTACCCGGAACGTCTGCGTCACCGACGAATCGTCTTCGTCGGCAGCGGTCACGGTTACCGTCGCCATCCCACGGGAGGCTGGCGTCACCGTCACCGCCGAGCCCGCTACCGACACCGTCGCCACGGCCTCGTCCGAAGAGTCCGCGGCGAAGGTCAGATCCTGGCTGTCCGGATCGGTGAATGCACCTGCCACATCCACTGTCTCGGCGCCGTCCACCAACCGAAGCGACAGTGCGGGCAGCGACCCAACCGCGGTGGGAGGTCGACTCACGACGGTCACCATGAACGAATCCTCCGCCGAACCACCGTGGCCGTCGGACGCGACTACCGCAATCGTCGCCACTCCAACGGACATGGCCGCAACCGAGAAGCTCTGGCTCCCGGCCGTCACGGTCGCCACGGCCTCGTCGGAAGACGAGACCGTGTAGGCGAGAGAGTCGCGCTCGGGGTCGGTGAACCTGAACCGCCCCCCAGCACTTTCCCCAACCGACAGACGTAGGTCCGGCAGCGGGTCGCCTGCCTGGGGACTCTGGTTCTGGACCGTCACGGTCCACTCCTGCGTGACCGCGGTGTTCGATCCCCACACGTCGGTCGCCGTGGCCGTGACCGTGGCCACTCCGCGGGCCTTCGCCATCACGGTCGCGATGTCGTGCCCCAGTTCCACGGTCGCCACGCGCTCCAGGGAGGACCTGGCGGTGTATCTCAGGACGTCGGCGTCCGGGTCCGAGAAGAGGCCGGACAGGTCCACCGTGGCGCTCGGGTCATTCGCGTTCATGATCAAGGCAGCGGGCGTCCCCGCCGCAAGCGGCGCACGATTCCTCACGGCGACCTCGAAGCTCTCAGTGGCCGTGGTGTTCGAACCAGCCGTGTCGGTTGCCGTCACGAGCACCGTCGCCGTGCCGAACGACAGCGGACTCACCGTCAGGGCGCCCGCGGTCGTCACCGCAACCTCCGCCACCGCTTGGTCGGACGACGAAACGCCGTAGGTGAGGGCATCGCTGTCGACATCCTCGAACACACCCGTTACGTCCACCGAGTGGGCGTTGGCGCCGGCATCGAGGACCAGCCCGGCCAGCGTTTGCGAGACCTCGGGCGAACGATTGGCCGCGACCGTCACGGTGAACGTCTGCGCTACCGACGTGTTCGTCCCGGAGCTGTCCGTCGCCGTCACCGTAATCACCGCCGACCCGGCCGCCACCGGCGCTACGGTGACCGACGAGGACACCGCCGTAGCCGTCACCTTCGACGTATCCGACGACGAAACGGCGTAGCTCAGACCGTCCCCGTCCGGATCCACAAAGCCGTGCGACACGTTGGTCGTCACGCTTCCCGCCTGCCCGGTGTCCGAAGACCGCAACGCCTTGTCGTCCAGCGTCGCAGCCGCTACCGGCGGCAGATTCCAGTTCCGGCCGTCGATGGCGGTCTCTCCGGTGCCGTGCGGGTCCAGCCAGTTGCTGAGACGCCTTTCCCACGTCGGCCCTTCGTGCCAGGAGGTCGCCAGCCGCCCGAACCACACGCCGACGAGAAAAAAGTTGTAGCAGCCCCGACTGCCGTTTCTGAGTTGCCCGACGACACGCTGGTTCTGGTCGAACAACGCCCCGCCCGACGAACCGGTTTCAATCGTACCTTGATCGAATGCCCCGACCCGCAGGTAGGTGCCGTCGCCCGGAGACGTAGAACCGTTATGTGATGTAGGCGACGCGCGGTGATTGTCCGTGGAGATCGACTTGACGTGCAAACGAGGATGGTGGATGAGTACCGAGGAGGTTGGACCAGCCTGGCCGCGGTTCCACCCCGCCAGGTACAGGTTGTGCGCGCTTGCCAGATCGTCGTCCAACTCCAGCAACACGAAATCCGTCGTGTGCTCGCTTATCGCTCGGAGATACGCCCCGGTCTGGCTTCGACTGAGGGACCCTCCACTCCTGCTTCCGCAGGACCCGCTCTCGTAGTTCCAATACACCACCACGGACCGAGCGGTCGCTTCCGGGTTGCCCGACGAAAACCCGCAGTGTGCGGCGGTGAGGAAGTAAGGCCTGCCATCTTGCGCCGTGTTGTTGAGAAGCGTGCCGGAGCAGCCGCTAGTACCACCGACTATGATCATCCCGACGCTGCGAACCTGGTCGCGGTAAGAATCCGCCGCCGAACAGGCCACATCGACGTGGCAGTATTCATGATTCGGGGACACTACGTTCGTCAATTCGCGGAATCCCCGGTTGACCGATCCGAGTTCCAACTCGAGCTCCCCGAAACGGTCCATCGGCACGGCCACTTCGATCACCGCCTCGCCGCCGGCGACAAGGGGCGTCCACAGCTCTCCGTGCCCTTCGTTGTCCGCATCCGTGTACGGCCCCACAACCTCGGCGCCGTCCGGCGTCAGCACCCGCAACCGCCCACCCTCCGGCATCCGGTAGCGGGTGAAGCCGAAGTTCAGCGACACCGCACCGGTCGAGACGACGGGGAGGCGCCACACCGCGGTTCGCCCGTCACTCGTCGTCTCCCAACGGCCGTGGCTCGCCGGACTCACGTCCACTTCGAACGGATCAGCGAACACAACGGGATCGGCGGCGCCTACGGTGGCCGCGAGGAACGCGGCGGCAGTCGGCGGCGCCTCAAGCGGAAGAATGTCGCTGACCGGCGCCAAGCCTTCCAGGATCGCCTCCGGCGCTTGCTGAGCCCGCGCCGCGAGCGGAACGACAGCCAAGGTGACGGCGACGGCGACGGCGACGGCGACGGGCAGCGTCCCCCACCGCTCGTGCAACAGCGGCCGAAGTCCACGCTGCTGAAGGCGTCGCCGCCCAGAACCTGGCAGATCGATTGTCCCTGGGGCCAACTCCCGTCAGCGGGCGCACGCCCGAAACGCCTTGCCGTCCGTGATCGCCGCCGCCGGCTGGCCCGGTTCGTTGCGGTACTCCTTCACGGCGCCGGTCACCGTGTCCGTCACCTGGATCGCGTAGCCGAGGTCCGTGGTCGAGGCGCCGAACACCCACACGTGCCCGTTCACGGCGCAGCCGTCGAGCACCTTGATCAGGACCTCCCAGTTGCTCAAGCCGAAGAAGTGGAACAACCCGGAATCGTTCGTGCCCGAGCGGACCACGCTGCCCCGGCCTCCGCCGGCGGCATTCCACCAGTCCGCGGTCACGGCGTAGCGCGAGTCCTGCAAGCAGCGGGTCTGCGCGTCGGCCACGCAGGCGCCGGCCGGGTCGGCGGCCTCCACCAGGAAGGTCAACGACGCGGTCGACTCGACGGTCCCGTCGCTCGTCCACAGGGCGACCTCGTAGAAGCCCGGCGACGACCAGGCGTGGCTGACCGTCCGGCGCCGCGTCTGCCTGCCGTCCCCGAACTCCCACCGCCGGGAACTGACGGAACCGGTGCTCGCGTCCTCGAACGACACCGGCACGCCGGTGCGGGCGCGGCAAAGACTGTCCGCGCATTCGGCGTCCAGGCCAATCGCGGCCCGAGGCGGGCCACCGCCGCCACCACCGCCGTCATCTTCCTCGCCGCCGCCGTCATCGCCATCGTCTTCCTCGCCGTCGTCGCCAGGCGGCGGGCTACCGCCATCCTCGCCGTCGTCTTCCTCGCCGTCGTCGCCAGGCGGCGGGCTACCGCCGCCGGTTCCCGGGGGCGGCGAAGGGGGCTCGCCGGGCGGGGAGTTGTTCTGCACCTCCGCGCCGGACAGCGAGAACGAGGCCGCCGGGTTCTCAGCAAGGTCACGGATGGGCCTATCGAGGGGCGAATAGGCCACCACAATAAACTCCCCGGCGAACGCGGACGAGTAGAAACTCAGTCTCACCTCTCGGCCGGCAACGCGAATTCTCTCGGAGACCAGCACCCGACCGTCCGCCTTCACGGTGAACGCCCACGAAGACGGCCACGACCGCGAGTCGAGGTCCTCGTCGTAGGTCAGCGTCAACGCACGACCGTTGAGGGACGCACTCTGTAGAACCGGCCGGACCCCGTCCACAGGCACTCCCGCGTCATCGGCCACGGCTGTGTGGGTCAGGACGGCGTCCTGTGCCGCCGTGTCCCGGATCGTGCCGCCGTTCATTTCGAGTTGGTTCGCGGCGATGCTCACTCCGTTCAGGTCGAGGTCGTCTCCGGTGACCACGTAACCGAAACGCACCGCCTCATCCGCCGCGTCCAGGTACGTCGCCCAACGCGTGGCATTCCCAACCGCCAACCCGAGCCGGGGCGCGCCGGTCACGGTCACATACTTGTCGAAACGAACTACCGCCTCGATCCTGTCGTCGCCTCGATGGAACCCGGACCGCCTTGGCCCCGGAAAGAGTTCCAGGCTGCGTACCGAAGGCGCAGCGCTGATCGTGTCGTCGTCCTTTAGCGTGACGGTCGTCGAGCCGCTCCCGGTCACCCCACGCGGCATCACCTCCCCGAACGCCAGCTCGACCGACTCGTCCTCCTCGTCGACGGCGTCGTCGACGGCCGTCAACATGATGGTCTTCGACGTCTCACTTCGGCCGAACACGACCTCGGACGGCACGCTGTACTCCCGGGCCGGGCCCCCCGAAACGACGATCGGAATCGAGATGGCGCGGGTGGGTTCGCCGGTCAGGCTCACGGTCACCGTCGCGGCAGCGCCGCCTTCGGTGGCCGTGTACGCGCTTGCCCCGAACGACGCCCCCAACGCCGGCGCCTGGTAGAAGCCCGCCACCGCCAAGCGACGAGCATTGATCGCCCGCACGGCGTCCGCCGGTCCGTCCAGACCCGTCGACGGATCGTCGGCGGGTACGCCCATGGCCTCCCCGCCGGGATCGGGATACACCAGGTCGGGATTCGAGAAGCGGTGCAAGAGCGAACACCACGTAGGGGCCTGCTCGCACCGGTAGTTCAGACTCATGATCGTGCGCCAGTGAGCGGAGTCCGGCGCCCCCGGCTCCAACCCCCGTTCGTTCACGAAACCGTACTGCGAGCCCGTGCAAGGAGAGTCGGCGCATCCGTGGTTGAAACGATCGTGGAGCAGTTGCCCCACCACGTGACCCATCTCGTGAACGAACACTCCCGGCCGGTTCACGCCCTTGACCACGGCAAAGGCGTCTCCCGCACCTGTGCCGACCCTGGCGACCCCACCGCCGCTGTAGCCGTCCACGATCAGCATCATGACGTCCGCGCTCACGCGGCGGCGGACGGCATGGACTTCGTCCAGGTGCCCGTCCCCGTCCCCCTCGAAACGGTTCAGGTCGGTTGACAGCATCCCGAATGCTCGATAGTCCACCATCTCCGAGGCCACCAGCTTGACTCT
This sequence comes from Candidatus Multivorans sp., assembly GCA_965205295.1. Lineage (GTDB taxonomy): Bacteria > Acidobacteriota > Thermoanaerobaculia > Multivoradales > Multivoraceae > Multivorans. The sequence continues at coordinate 4,135,375 of OZ242167.1, read as the reverse complement.
CACGTGGGCGCCGCTCTCCCGGAACGCGGCGTCCGCAAGCGCAACGACCTGTTCAATGTAGAACTCCATCTGGACGAGGTGCCAACCCCGCCGGGCGCGAGCCAGCGGCGTCCAGAACACAGCCACATCGATGGTCGCTACTTCCTCGGTCGGATTCCGGGCCGACACGACGGAAGGAGTTCGACCGAAGTGAATGGGCCCGTTCGGAACCCGGCCGTTCCGGCCGTCGACGCCGAGCGCCGTCGACGGCGCCGCCAGTACCTGGCAGTCGAAAGGCCCGTCCTCGACTTCGCTCACAACCACGCCCCCGGGCGTGGACTCGATGCTGTACGTCCCTGCGCGCGTCACCACCGAACCCGCCATGGCGTCGCCGTTCACGACCAGAACAACGTCGCCCATCGGCTCGCCGACGATCCGGCCCGTGAGCGAGTAGCCACCTGACAGCGTGGGCGCCGAGCGCTCGACGACGCTCGTCACAACCATGTCGTCGAACAGGTTCAGACGAAGGACTGCTCCCGGCGGAAGCGCCGCGTCGCGTCCAACCGGGACCGACGAAGCGCGACGGGCGCGATCAAGCTGCCCGCGGTCGATGGACACGAGACGCTGGCGCACCGCCGCGGCGCGAAGCGGTTGGACCGCCGTCTCCGCCAGTGGAGCGAAGAGATCCTGCTCCGCGACTTGGGCCTCGGACCGCACCGCAACCGCCAAGAGCGGCACGATCGTCAGAAAGAGAAGCCGCGACAGTGCGCGACGGCACGACATCGGTTGGCGAGTCATCCGAAAGGCAAGGTTAGGGCGTAACGCCTCCGCTCGTCGCCTACCAACTTGCGGGGTCCGCCACATCCGAAGCGGCCCCGACAGGCGCCTTCAGCGCCGGCAACTCTCCGGAAACGCCGTTCCGTCCGTGATCGCCGAGGCCGGCAGGCCGGGTTCGTTGCGGTACTCCTTCACGGCGCCGGTCACCGTGTCCGTTACCCGGATCGCGTAGCCCAGGTCCGTCGTCGAGGCGCCGAACACCCACACGTGGCCGTTCACGGCGCAGCCGTCCAGCACCTTGATCAGAATCTCCCAGTTCTCCCGGTCGAAGAACCAGAACAACCCCGAGTCGTTCGTGCCGGAGCGGACCACGCTCGCTGCGCCGCTGGCGCCGCCCGCCGTCCACCAGTCGACTCCGACCGCATAGCGGGAATCCTGCAGGCACAGCGTTTCCGCGTCCGTTTCGCAGTTCCCGGCGGGATTGCTCGCCGCGACCAGAAAGACCCGGGACTCAATCGACGTGGTCGTGCCGTCGCTGACCGTCAGGGTGACCTCGTAGAAGCCCGGCGACGACCAGGCGTGGCTGACCGTCCGGCGCCGCGTCTGCCTGCCGTCACCGAACTCCCACCGCCGGGAACTGACGGAACCGGTGCTCGCGTCCTCGAACGACACCGGCACCCCGGTGCGGGCGCGGCAAAGACTGTCCGCGCATTCGGCGTCCATGCCAATCGCGGCCCGAGGCGGGCCACCGCCGCCACCTGCGCCGCCGCCACCACCGCTACCGCCACCGCCGCTACCGCCACCGCCGGCATCGTCTTCCTCGTCGTCCTCCTCGTCGTCGCCAGGCGCCGGGCCACCGCCGCCGCCACCACCGCCGCCGCCGCCGACCGGACTGGAGGGACTGGCGTCGTTGTCGTTGATCGCGACCGTGGTCTCGTCGTCGCCGGTCACTCGCGGCGGCAACGACACGAAGCTCAGCACCACCGACTCGCCGTCGTCGTCCGCCGCGTCGTCCGTCGCCGCGACCTGGAACTCCTGGCGCCTCACTCCCGGGCCGAACGTCACGCTCTGCGGCACGCCCGAATAGTCCGCTTCCGCGGCGCCGCCGTGGTGGGTCCGCTCCAGGAAGATCTCCAGGTCCCGCTCCGGATCCCGGTCGAGCTGCACCACCACGTCCACCGTGCGGCCCTCCGTCACACCGTAGCCCGACGATCCGAACGACACCTCGACCTCCGGGTCGTCGTCGTCGTGAATCGTTCCCACAACCTGCAGCGTCGAACCGCCGCCCGCCAGGGACGCATTCTGCGGGTTCTCCAGCGTCAACCGGAAGAGCTCCTCCTCTTCCTCGTCCTCCCCGTCGTCCGTGATGTCAACGACGATCTGCCGAGAGGCGGTCGAGTTCGCCGGGAACGTCAGCGTCCCGCTCGACGCCGTGTAGTCCAGACCGGCCCGCGCGCCGGCAGCGCCCGAACCGTCCGAGGTCGCGTAGTCCACCGTCACCTCCGAGCTGCTCTCAAGGCTCAACGTCACCTCGAAGGTCAGCGAGCCGCCGTCCTCCACCGACTCTGATGCCTCGACCGACAGGGTCGGCGCGTCGTCCTCCACCACCGTCACCCGCACCGATGCCGCCGTGACCGGACCGTAGTCGCTGCCGCTTACCTGGTGCCGGATCGTCACCGGAGGCTCCGACACCGCGTCCTGGTCCTGCGCCCCCTCGACCGTCACCGTCTTCGGTGTTGCCCAGTCCACCTCGTCGAACGTCAGCGACAGCGGGTCAACGGTGACCTCCGTGCTCGACACCACGGACGGCGTCACGACCACCTGGCCGGTCGGCTCCGAATCAAGAACCACCGTGTAGGCCGCCGTCGTCCCCTCGTTGACGGTCAGCGCGTCGGTCGACACGCTCACCCCTCGCCGAGCCTTCACCTGCACGTCGAACGTCTGCGTCGCCGGCGTGTTCGAGCCGGCAATGTCGGTCGCAGCCACCGTGATCGTGGCCGTCCCGCGGCCTACCGGCCTCAACGTGACCCGTGAACCGGAGACCGAGGCCTGCGCCACCGCCGGCGCCGACGAGGACGCGCTGTACGTCAACCTGTCCTCGTCCAGATCCTCGAAAGCGTCCACGATGTCCATGCTCTGGTTGCCGTCGCCTACCTGGAGGCCCGGTCCCACCAGGGAACCGACCGCCTGGGGTGCGCGGTTCACCACCGTCACTTCGAACTCCTGCGTCGCCGACCCGTTCTCTTCGTCGGTCGCGGTCACCGTCACATTCGTCCTGCCGCCGGAAACCGGCGTCACGGTTACCACCGAGCCCGCCGCCGCCACCGTCGCCGCCGCCTCGTTCGAGGACGTTGCGGCGTAGGTGAGGTCGTCGTCGTCCGGATCCTTGAACGCATCCGACACGTCCACCGGCTCGTCCCCGTCCTCCACCCGAAGCGTGAGCGCCGGCACCGTTCCCACCGCCTCGGGAGGACGGTTCGCCACGGTCACCTCGAACTCCTGCGTCGCCAACTCACCCTCCACATCGGTCGCGGTCACCCCTATAGTCGTCGTGCCGCGCGAAAGAGGCGCCACGGTCACCACCGAGCCGGCCGCCGCCACCGTCGCCGCCGTTTCGTCCGAAGACGTTGCCGCGAAGTTGAGGTCGTCGGCGTCCGGATCGCTGAATGCCCCGGACGCGTCCACCGCCCTATCGCCGTCCTCCACCCGGAGCGACAATGCCGGCAAGGTCCCCACCGCCACGGGAGGACGGTTCACCACGGTCACCTCGAACTCCTGCATCGCCGGAATGTTCGAGCCGGCGATGTCGGTCGCCGTCACCGTGATCGTCGCGTTCCCGCGAGCCAACGGCGTAATCGTGACACGTGAGCCGGAGACCGAGGCCTGGACGACCGCCGGCGCCGACGAAGAGGCGGCGTAGGTCAGCGTGTCGTCTTCCGGATCCTCGAAGGCGTCCGCGACCTCCATCACCTCGTTGCCGTCGTTCACGTGCAACTCCGCCGCCGTTAGCGAGCCGACCGCCGACGGCGCCTGGTTCGGCAGCGTCTCCTGCATGACCCTCGAGGACCAGGACCCGTCGCCACCGACGTTGACCGCCCGCACCTGGACGTCGTACCCCGTCAGGTCGAGCAGGCCCGTCACCGTGTAGCTGAGTGCGCCGGCAGTCCAGGCGGGGTCAACCACCGACCAACGGTTGCTCGCCTTGTCCGGGGCGGCGCTGCGGATCGTGCGCACGTCGTAGGAGGTGATCGCCGACGCCTCCACCGACGCGGGCGCGCTCCAGGACACGGTCAGGGAGCGCTGGCCCCGGTCCACGAGGGAGATCGCCGGCGCCGCCAGCCTGGCAACGTGGCCGTAGATCTTCAGGCTCCACGACTTGAGCGTCGCGGTGTTCCCCTCGACCTCGTCGGTGACCCGCAGCGTCCAGGTCCCGGCGGGGTTCTCGCCCAGGTGCCTCGCCGAACCGAAGCGGTAGTCCGCATCGATCCCGTACACCTGCCCGTTCCCGTCGACGTAGGAAGTGGCCAGCGTCGACACGGCGTTCGACGGCGACACCAGCTCCACCTTGAGGTCCCGAAACGAAGTCGCGTCGAAGTCGGCGATCACCTCGACGAATTCGATGAACTCGACCGTCGTGCCGACCGTGACCGTGCTGGTTTGGGTCGCGCCGGAATCGGTGTCTGAGGCGTCGGGAATGCTGAGATTGGGAGTCGCCTCCACCGCGGCCGTCTCGACGAACGCCGGCAGAAGCTCCCAGTCGGCGGCCAGGTCCACCGCCGCCTTCGCGTCCACCACGCCGAATCCGTACTCGTGGTTGAAGTTGTAGTTCCCCGGCCCGCCGTACCTTTGAGCGCCGACAAGCCAGCCGCTGTTCGAGCTGTCGTTCTTTCGAGCCGAACCGGCCAGGATCAGCTTGACGTCCCGCCAGGTCAGGTCCGACTTCGAAGCCCGCATCAGGGCGACGACGCCGGAGGCAATGGGCGCCGCCGCCGACGTGCCGCCGAAGTCGTCGACGTAGCCATCACTCGTCCCGGTCGTGTAGATGCCCGCAGTCCCCCCGTCCGAGGGAGCGCAGATCCACAGGTTGGCCCCTTCTTCCGAGTACTCCGCCCGGCTGCCTCCGTCGGTCACGGCGCAGACCGCGACGACCCCGTAGTAGTTCGCAAATCCGTCGAAGTTCGAGTTGTCGTTCTCGTCGCCGCCGTTCCCGGCCGCCCAGACGTAGACGGCGCCCTTGCCGCCGTAGCCGGTCGTGACACCGGTGTCGATGGCCATCTCCCAGCCTGCAGAGGCGGGGTCGACATACGGGCCGTCGGTATTCCCCCAACTGTTGTTGGACACCGCGACCGTCGCCAGCTCCTGAGTCATCGCGGCGACCGTATTCTCGGCAGTGAGGTGCCACAGGAGATGAAACCCGTACAGCGTCGCGCGCGGCGCGACTCCCCTTCCGCCGACGTCGTTGTCCCGTGCTGCGACGAGGCCCGCCACAGCAGTGGCGTGGGCTACAAGAAAGACATGATTCCAAGGGGCGGTCAGGCCGGACTCTCTAGGGCTGTGCTCGATGTCGTAGTTTTCGCTCAGATCGGGATGAAAGGCACTGACCACGCCGTCGACGATCGCCACCGCGATGCCGGCGCCCAGGTTGCCGCCCGACCAAACGGTCTCGACCCGGATGTCCTCACCGGAGACGCCGCCGCGCTGGCCCTGGTTGCGCAAGTGCCACTGGCAGCCGAACTGGGGATCGCTGAACGGAGTGGTCAGGGCGTCACAGTCGGCCACGTCGCTTCCCGACCCCGGCTCTTGCGCCCATGCGCCTGCTGCCGCCAGAGCCAACAGACCTGAAAGAAGAAGAGGGTACATACCCCGCATCGTGTCTATTTAGTCGTCGCGCCGGCTTCTTGTCGCCTACAGAATTGAGGGGGGGGGCCGGTGCGAGGCGTCGGCCTCGATCCATTCTCCTCAGTTGAAAAGGCACCCGTGAGGCGCCGCCTTCAGCGCCGGCAACTCTCCGGAAACGCCGTTCCGTCCGTGATCGCCGAGGCCGGCAGGCCGGGTTCGTTGCGGTACTCCTTCACGGCGCCGGTCACCGTGTCCGTTACCCGGATCGCGTAGCCCAGGTCCGTCGTCGAGGCGCCGAACACCCACACGTGGCCGTTCACGGCGCAGCCGTCCAGCACCTTGATCAGAATCTCCCAGTTCTCCCGGTCGAAGAACCAGAACAACCCCGAGTCGTTCGTGCCGGAGCGGACCACGCTCGCTGCGCCGCTGGCGCCGCCCGCCGTCCACCAGTCGACTCCGACCGCATAGCGGGAATCCTGCAGGCACAGCGTTTCCGCGTCCGTTTCGCAGATCCCGGCGGGATTGCTCGCCGCGACCAGAACGACCCGGGACGCAATCGACGTGGTCGTGCCGTCGCTGACCGTCAGGGTGACCTCGTAGAAGCCCGGCAATGACCAGGCGTGTGCGATCCGCTGGTTGCGCGAGGCCGTCCCGTCGCCGAAGTCCCAGCGCCGGGACACGACCCCGCCCGTGCTCGTGTCCTCGAACGTCACGGCCAAGCCCGTACGCGCACGGCAGAGGCCATCGGCGCACTCCGCGGTCAGGCTGAAGTCGGCCCTGGGCGGACCGCTCGGCGGAGGCGGACCGCTGCCACCGCCACCGCCGGCATCGTCTTCCTCGTCGTCCTCCTCGTCGTCGCCGGGTGGCGGGCCGCCGCCGCCACCGCCGCCGCCGCCGACCGGACTGGAGGGACTGCCGTCGTTGTCGTTGATCGCGATCGTGGTCTCGCCGTCGCCGGCTACCCTCGAAGGCAGGGACGCGAAGCTCACCACCACCGACTCGCCGTCGTCGTCCACCGTGTCGTCCGTCGCCGCCACCTGGAACTCCTGGCGCCTCACCCCCGGACCGAACGACACGCTCTGCGGCACGCCCGAGTAGTCCGCGTCAGCGGCGCCACCGTGGTGGGTCTGCTCCAGGAAAATCTCCAGGTCCCGCTCCGGATCCCGGTCGAGCCGGACCGCCACATCGACCGTCCGGCCCTCCGTCACGCCGTAGCTCGCCGACCCGAACGACACCTGGACCTCCGGATCGTCGTCGTCCGCTATCTTCCCCAAAACCTGCAACATCGAACCGCCGCCGGCCAGCGACGCGTGTTGCGCGTTGCGGAGCGTCAGTTGGAAGGTCTCCTCCTCTTCCTCGTCCTCCCCATCGTCCAGGATGTCAACGACGATCTGTTGCGAAGCGGTCAATCCCGTGGGAAACGTCAGCGTCCCGCTCGCCAACGTGTAGTCCGAGCCCATTCGCGCTCCGGCCGACCCGGAACCGTCAGAGGTCGCGTAGACCACCGTGATCTCCGAGGCGCTCGCCTTGCTCAATGTCACCTCGAAGGTGAGCGTGCCGGCACTCTCGGAAGCCTCCGCCGCGTCCACCGACAGGACCGACGTGTCCCTCTCCACGATCGTCACCCGCACCGAAGGCGCCCCCACCGAGCCGTAGTCCGCGCCGCTCGCCTGGTGACTGATCGTGACCGGAGGCTCGGAGGCCGTGTTCGTGTCGGTCGCCGCCGCCACGGACACGGACTGCGCGACCTGCCAGTTCCCCGTCGTGAACTCCAGCGCCGGAGGATCCACCGACAGGTTCCGCCCCGCCGGCGCCGACGGCGTCACCGTCACCGTCCCGGTCGGCTCGGAGTCCAGCACCATCGTGTACGTCGCCGCCGAACCCTCGTTCACCGTCAACGCGTCGGCCGACAACGTCACCCCGCGCCGCGCCTTGACCCGCACGTTGAACGTCTGCGTCGCCGGCGTGTTCGAGCCGGCGATGTCGGTCGCCGTCACCGTGATGGTGGCGTTCCCGCGAGCCACCGGCGTCAGCGTGACCCGGGAACCCGAGACCGACGCTCCCGCCACCCCCGGCGACAACGACGAGGCAGCGTAGGTCAGCGTGTCGTCTTCCGGATCCTCGAACGCGGCCGCCGCATCGACAACCCCGTTGCCGTCCCCGACCTGCAGGTCCGGACCGGTCAGCGAACCGACCGCCGACGGCGCCCGGTTCGGAAGCGTCTCCTGCATGACCGTCGCGGACCAGCCGCCGCCACCCGCTTCGTTGACCGCCCGCACCTGGACGTCGTACCCCGTCAGGTCGAGCAGGCCCGTCACCGTGTAGCTGAGTGCGCCGGCAGTCCAGGCGGGGTCAACCTCCGCCCAACGGTTCTTGTCCGCCTTGTCCGGGGCGTCGCTCCGGATCGTGCGCACGTCGTAGGAGGTGATCGCCGAGGCGCCCGCCAAGGCAGGCGCGCTCCAGGACACGGTCAGGGACCGCTGGCCCCGGTCCACAAGGGAGATCGCCGGAGGTGTCGGCCTGGAACGGTGGCCGTAGATCTTGAGGCTCCACGACTTCAGCGTCGCGGTATCGGCGGCGAAACGATCGGTGATCCGCAGCGTCCAGGTCCCGGCGGGGTTCTCGCCCAGGTGCCTCGCCGAACCGAAGCGGTAGTCGGGATCAATGCCGTAGCCACGACCCGACTGACCAGCCAGCGTCGAGACCGTGTTCGACGGCGACACCAACTCCACGCGCAGGTCGCTGAACACCGGCGCGTCGAAGTCTGTGACCACCTCGACGAACTCGATGAACTCGACCTCCGGACCCGCGACAACGGTGCTCGTCACGGTCGCTCCAGGAGAATCGGGAATACTCAGGTTCGGTGTCGCCTCCACCGGAAACGTCTCCATGAAGGGCGGGAGGTTGTCCCAGCCAGCGGCGAGGTCCACCGCGGCCTTCGCGTCGACCACGCCAAAGCCGTACTCACGGTTGAAGTTGTAGCTCCCCGACGCGCCGTACCTTTGAGCGCCGGCGAGCCAGCCGCTGTTCGAGCTGTCGTTCTTTCGAGCCGAACCGGCCAGGATCAGCTTGACGTCCCGCCAGGTCAGGGCCGGGTTCGCCGCCCGCACCAGGGCGACGACGCCGGAGACAATAGGCGTCGCCGCCGACGTGCCGCCGAACGAGTTGGTGTAGCGGCCGTAGTTGGAGGTCGTGAAGATGCCCGCATGCGCCCCGCGCCCGCTCGAGGGGGCGCAGACCCACAGGTTCTCGCCTCTTTCCGAGTACTCCGCCCTATCGCCTTTGTCGGTCACGGCGCAGGCCGCGACGACCCCGTAGTAGTTCGCTCGCCCGTCGAAGTTCGCTTGGTCGTCAAAGATGTCGCCGTTACCCGCCGCCCAGACGTAGACGACGCCCTTGCCGCCGTAGCCGCTCGTCACGCCGGTGTCGATGGCCATCTCCCACGCGCTACTGGCCACGTCCAGCCCAGGACCGTCATCTGCCCCCCAACTGTTGCTGGACACCCCCGTCGTCGCCATGTTGCGACTCATCGCGTCAACCTCGTGCTGGTCGATCTCGACCAGCAGGAGGTTGTACGAGTAGATCGTCGCGCGCGGAGCGACCCCCCTTCCGCCGCGGGCGTTGTCCCGTGCTGCGATGACCCCCGCGGACGAAGTTCCGTGCGACCAAAGACCACCGGTGTACGGAGCAATCTGCCCGGTCTCGCCATCCGTGTAGTCATGGCTGAGCATCGCATTGAAGTTCTGGATCAGCTCGGGATGGTCCCCGTGGACTCCGCCGTCGATGACCGCCACCGCAATGCCGTCACCCATGTTGCCGCCCGACCAAACGTCCTCGACCCGGATGTCCTCACCCGAGCGGCCACCGCGCTGGCCCCGGTTGCGCAGGTGCCACTGGCAACCGGACAGGGCGTCGCCGAACGGGGGGCTCAAAGCCGCACAAAGGTCCACGATGTCGTCCATGTCTTCGTCCTCGAGCACTCCGTCCTCCAACATCCGCAGGCTGTAGCCGCCGGTGCTGTCGCCGCCGGAACGGGTCACTTTGAGGTAGTGAGATCCGGAGTTCAGGCGGGCGAACACGGTGAAGCCCTTCTGCCCGCCGGACCCGAAGTCCTGTTCGAACACGTCCGCCGCCACGGCGACGCCGCCGCTGTCGACGACCGCACCGTCGATGTCCACCGAGTTGCTGACGGCGCGCAGAAGGATGTGTTTCCGACCGGCGAGGTCGATCTTGAAGTAATCCGTGTCGGTAGCCGGATCGATCCTGCCCGCGCCAACCTCGCCGAAGCCCAGGGACTGGGCGCTTGCCACGTCGCTCCCCGGCTCCGTCACCGCCTCGACGTGGAAAGAGTAGAGACCGGTCACAGACTCAAGGAAGGCTTTGACCTTGACGAAGTAGGCGCCGGCCGCGAGCTTCCTCCGGATCATGAACTGTTGCGGGGCGCCGAGCAGGTAACCGTCGTCGTTCTCCTCTAGCGACACCCCGCTGCTGTTCAGGAGTTCCCCCACCGTGTTATCCACGGCAGGGCCGCCGCGCAGGACGAGATCCGTCTCGGCGCCCAACGTGAACGAGAAGTAGTCCTCGTCCCCTCCCGGGTCGATCAAACCGTTCCGAACGCCTCCGACTTCGACCTCCGTCGCGTCGCCGATGCCGGTCGTGTCCGGCAACAGGATCAAATGAACCTCGTATCCGCCGGTATGATCGTCCGCGAGGAGGTAGAGGTCGACCCCAAGGTGGTACGTCCCCGCGCCGAGGGTCGTCCCGATCAGAAAGTTCTCCGGCCCGCCCGCGACGTGGCCGTCATCGTTCTCGGCAAGCAGGTTGCCGTCGCTGTCGAACAGGGTCCCTGTGGTGTCGAGGTCGCCCGTCGTGAAGAGCAACACGCCGGTCTCTTCGGTCAGCGTGAACTTGAAGGAGTCGACATCCGACCTGCTACGGAAGTCGGCGGGCAATCGAAGGTCGAGCGGCAGGTCGATTGCAGTCGCCAGCGTGTTCCCCGTCTCCACCGGCGTCCCGGCGACGGTCGCCGACCAGGCCCCTTCCACATCCGTGATCGCCCGCATCTGGAAGTCGTAGGGGGTGCCGTTGCTCAGTGTGCGGATCACGGCGTTGAGCTTCCCTTCGGTCCAGACGTCCTCCCGGACCGTCCAGTTGCCGTTGACCGTTTCGTCGGCGCTGGTTGGTATCGAACGCAGATCGTAGGCGGTGATGCCGGTCACCCCGGCGGGCGCCGTCCATACCACGGTAACCCCAGTGTCGCCGGTGTGGACGGCGTCGATCCTCGGCGCCGCCGTCATCACCGACTGACGGGTGAACGTCAAAGTCGCGATCGCAGTGTCACTGAACTTGCCTGTGTTCCGAATGCTCGTGATGTTCCCTTGCGGATTCGTCGCGGAGTTGCTCAGCGAGAACTCTGTTCCTTCCTCAGTCCCAGCGTCCCAAGGGTAGAGATTCACCGTGAACGACTGCTTCCATTCGCCCGAGCTGTCGAGCATCGACAGGCCCGACACGCCGACGAACCAGTCCGGACTGGGAGCGATCATCGAGACCAGCGTGACGCGAGGATGTTCGGTGGTCAGCACGACGCCGGAGAACGTCGCCGTCGCCGTCGGGACCAAAAAGTCCGTCGTGCCCTGAAGAACCCTCAATCGGTTGGCGCCGGCGGCGTTCACCTCGCTCCGAAGCGTCGAATAGCCGCCGATCTCGGCCATCGACTCCACTCCCGCGGACGCCATCTGGCCATCCTGGAGGAAAACGACCTGGTCATTGTGCACCCCGCCGATCAGGCGCGAGAAGTGCGCGCCGGAAGGGACCCCGCCGGCCGTCACCGTAGTGGTCCAGGCGGCGGTGAAGGTGATGTCGTAGGTGGCGCTCGACCGAAAGGCCACCTCCGGGTCGGCCGCCGAAGGGGTCAGCTCCATGTTCTGCCCCGAGGCCGGATCGGCCAGCACGAACACGGCAACCGCGGCGGCCGCGACCGGCGCCAGTCGCAACGATCTCAAGGGCAGAAGCGGGAACACCTGAAGCTCAGACGGCGATCACTTGGTCGAGCTCTCTCTCCACCCCGCATCGTGTTTATTTAGTCATCGCGCCGGCTTCTTGTCGCCTACAGAATTGAGGGGGGGGCCGGCGCGAGGCGTCGGCCTCGATCCATTCTCCTCAGTTGAAAAGGCGCCCGTGAGGCGCCGCCTTCAGCGCCGGCAACTCTCCGGAAACGCCGTTCCGTCCGTGATCGCCGAGGCCGGCAGGCCGGGTTCGTTGGGGTACTCCTTCACGGCGCCGGTCACCGTGTCCGTTACCCGGATCGCGTAGCCCAGGTCCGTCGTCGAGGCGCCGAACACCCACACGTGGCGGTTCACGGCGCAGCCGTCCAGCACCTTGATCAGAATCTCCCAGTTCTCCCGGTCGAAGAACCAGAACAACCCCGAGTCGTTCGTGCCGGAGCGGACCACGCTCGCTGCGCCGCTGGCGCCGCCCGCCGTCCACCAGTCGACTCCGACCGCATAGCGGGAATCCTGCAGGCACAACGTCTCCGCGTCCGTTTCGCAGATCCCGGCGGGATTGCTCGCCGCGACCAGAAAGACCCGGGACGCAATCGACGTGGTCGTGCCGTCGCTGACCGTCAGGGTGACCTCGTAGAAGCCCGGCAATGACCAGGCGTGTGCGATCCGCTGGTTGCGCGAGGCCGTCCCGTCGCCGAAGTCCCAGCGCCGGGAACTGACGGAACCGGTGCTCGCGTCCTCGAACGACACCGGCACGCCGGTGCGGGCGCGGCAAAGACTGTCCGTGCATTCGGCGTCCATGCCAATCGCGGCCCGAGGCGGGCCACCGCCGCCACCTGCGCCGCCACCGCCACCGCCACCGCCGGCATCGTCTTCCTCGTCGTCCTCCTCGTCGTCGCCGGGTGGCGGGCCACCGCCGCCGCCGCCACCGCCGCCACCACCGCCGCCGACCGGACTGGAGGGACTGCCGTCGTTGTCGTTGATCGCAATCGTGGTCTCGCCGTCGCCGGCTACCCTCGAAGGCAGGGACGCGAAGCTCACCACCACCGACTCGCCGTCGTCGTCCACCGTGTCGTCCGTCGCCGCCACCTGGAACTCCTGGCGCCTCACCCCCGGACCGAACGACACGCTCTGCGGCACGCCCGAGTAGTCCGCGTCAGCGGCGCCACCGTGGTGGGTCTGCTCCAGGAAAATCTCCAGGTCCCGCTCCGGATCCCGGTCGAGCCGGACCGCCACATCGACCGTCCGGCCCTCCGTCACGCCGTAGCTCGCCGACCCGAACGACACCGCGACCTCCGGATCGTCGTCGTCGCGAATCGTTCCCAGAACCTGCAACATCGAACCGCCGCCGGCCAGCGACGCGTGTTGCGCGTTGCGGAGCGTCAACCGGAAGACCTCCTCCTCTTCCTCGTCCTCCCCATCGTCCAGGATGTCAACGACGATCTGTTGCGAAGCGGTCGATCCCGTGGGAAACGTCAGCGTCCCGCTCGCCAACGTGTAGTCCGAGCCCATTCGCGCTCCAGCCGACCCGGAACCATCGGTGGTCGCGTAGACCACCGTGATCTCCGAGGTGCTCGCCTTGCTCAATGTCACCTCGAAGGTGAGCGTGCCGGCACTCTCGGAAGCATCCGCCGCGTCCACCGACAGGACCGACGTGTCCGCCTCCACGATCGTCACCCGCACCGAAGGCGCCCCCACCGAGCCGTAGTCCGCGCCGCTCACCTGGTGACTGATCGTGACCGGAGGCTCGGAGGCCGTATTCGTGTCGGTCGCCGCCGCCACGGACACGGACTGCGAGACCTGCCAGTTCCCCGTCGTGAACTCGAGTTCCGGAGGATCCACCGACAGGTTCCGCCCCGCCGGCGCCGACGGCGTCACCGTCACCGTCCCGGTCGGCTCGGAGTCCAGCACCATCGTGTACGTCGCCGCCGAACCCTCGTTCACCGTCAACGCGTCGGCCGACAACGTCACCCCGCGCCGCGCCTCGACCCGCACGTTGAACGTCTGCGTCGCCGGCGTGTTCGAGCCGGCGATGTCGGTCGCCGTCACCGTGATGGTGGCGTTCCCGCGAGCCACCGGCGTCAGCGTGACCCGGGAGCCGGAAACCGACGCTCCCGCCACCCCCGGCGACAACGACGAGGCAGCGTAGGTCAGCGTGTCGTCTTCCGGATCCTCGAACGCGGCCGCCGCATCGACAACCCCGTTGCCGTCCCCGACCTGCAGGTCCGGACCGGTCAGCGAACCGACCGCCGACGGCGCCCGGTTCGGAAGCGTCTCCTGCATGACCGTCGCGGACCAGCCGCCGCCCCAAGATTCGTTGACCGCCCGCACCTGGACGTCGTACCCCGTCAGGTCGAGCAGTCCCGTCACCGTGTAGCTGAGTGCGCCGGCAGTCCAGGCAGGGTCAACCTCCGCCCAACGGTTCTTGTCCGCCTTGTCCGGGGCGTCGCTCCGGATCGTGCGCACGTCGTAGGAGGTGATCGCCGAGGCGCCCGCCAAGGCAGGCGCGCTCCAGGACACGGTCAGGGACCGCTGGCCCCGGTCCACAAGGGAGATCGCCGGAGGTGTCGGCCTGGAACGGTGGCCGTAGATCTTGAGGCTCCACGACTTCAGCGTCGCGATTTCGTCGGCGAAACGATCGGTGATCCGCAGCGTCCAGGTCCCGGCGGGGTTCTCGCCCAGGTGCCTCGCCGAACCGAAGCGGTAGTCGGGATCAATGCCGTAGCCACGACCCGACTGACCAGCCAGCGTCGAGACCGTGTTCGACGGCGACACCAACTCCACGCGCAGGTCGCTGAACACCGGCGCGTCGAAGTCTGTGACCACCTCGACGAACTCGATGAACTCGACCTCCGGACCCACGACAACGGTGCTCGTCACGGTCGCTCCGGGAGAATCGGGAATACTCAGGTTCGGTGTCGCCTCCACCGGAAACGTCTCCATGAAGGGCGGGAGGTTGTCCCAGCCAGCGGCGAGGTCCACCGCGGCCTTCGCGTCGACCACGCCAAAGCCGTACTCACGGTTGAAGTTGTAGCTCCCCGACGCGCCGTACCTTTGAGCGCCGGCGAGCCAGCCGCTGTTCGAGCTGTCGTTCTTTCGAGCCGAACCGGCCAGGATCAGCTTGACGTCCCGCCAGGTCAGGGCCGGGTTCGCCGCCCGCACCAGGGCGACGACGCCGGAGACAATAGGCGTCGCCGCCGACGTGCCGCCGAACGAGTTGGTGTAGCGGCCGTAGTTGGAGGTCGTGAAGATGCCCGCATTCCCCCCCTTCGAGGGGGCGCAGACCCACAGGTTCTCGCCTCTTTCCGAGTAGGCCGCCCTAACGCCTCTGTCGGTCACGGCGCAGGCCGCGACGACCCCGTAGTAGTTCGCTCGCCCGTCGAAGTTCGCTTGGTCGGCAAAGATGTCGCCGTTACCCGCCGCCCAGACGTAGACGACGCCCTTGCCGCCGTAGCCGCTCGTCACGCCGGTGTCGATGGCCATCTCCCACGCGCTACTGGCCGCGTCCAGCCCAGGAAGGTCCTTTGCCCCCCAACTGTTGCTGGACACCCCCGTCGTCGCCATGTTGCGACTCATCGCGTCGGCCTCGTTCCCGTCGGTCTCGACCAGCAGGAGGTTGTACGAGTAGATCGTCGCGCGCGGAGCGACGCCCCTTCCGCCGCGGGCGTTGTCCCGTGCTGCGATGACCCCCGCGACCGAAGTTCCGTGCGACCCAAAAACAGCGGTATACGGAACAATCTGCCCGATCTCGCCATCCGTGTAGTCATGGCTGAGCATCGCATCGAAGTTCTGGATCAGCTCGGGATGGTCCCCGTGGACTCCGCCGTCGACGACCGCCACCGCAATGCCGTCACCCATGTTGCCGCCCGACCAAACGTCCTCGACCCGGATGTCCTCACCCGAGCGGCCACCGCGCTGGCCCCGGTTGCGCAGGTGCCACTGGCAACCGGACAGGGCGTCGCCGAACGGGGGGCTCAAAGCCGCACAAAGGTCCACGATGTCGTCCATGTCTTCGTCCTCGAACATCCGCAGGCTGTAGCCGCCGGTGCTGTCGCCGCCGGAACGGGTCACTTTGAGGTAGTGAGCTCCGGAGTTCAGGCGGGCGAACACGGTGAAGCCCTTCTGCCCGGCGGACCCGAAGTCCTGTTCGAACACGTCCGCCGCGACGGCGACGCCGCCGCTGTCGACGACCGCACCGTCGATGTCCACCGAGTTGCTGGCGGCGCGCAGAAGGATGTGTTTCCGACCGGCGAGGTCGATCTCGAAGTAATCCGTGTCGGTAGCCGGATCGATCCTGCCCGCGCCAACCTCGCCGAAGCCCAGGGACTGGGCGCTTGCCACGTCGCTTCCCGGCTCCGTCACCGCCTCGACGTGGAAAGAGTAGAGACCGGTCACATTTCGAAGGAAGGCTTTGACCTTGACGAAGTAGGCGCCGGCGGCGAGCTTCCTCCGGATCAGGAACTCCGTCGAGGCGCCGAGCAGGTAACCGTCGTCGTTCTCCTCTAGCGACACCCCGCTGCTGTTCAGGAGTTCCCCCACCGTGTCATGCACGGCAGGGCCACTGCGCAGGACGAGATCCGTCTCGGCGCCCAACGTGAACGAGAAGTAGTCCTCGTCCCCTCCCGGGTCGATCAAACCGTTCCGAACGCCTCCGACTTCGACCTCCCTCGCGTCGCCAATGCCGGTCGTGTCCGGCAACAGGACTGACTGAATCTCGTATCCGCCGGTATGATCGTCCGCGAAGAAGTGGAGTTCGACCCCGACGTGGTACGTCCCCGCGCCGAGGGTCCTCCCGATCAGGAAGTTCTCCGGCCCGCCCGCGACGTTGCCGTCACCGTTCTCGGCAAGCAGGTTGCCGTCGCTGTCGTACAGGACCCCTGTGGTGTCGAGGCCGCCCGTCGTGAAGAGCAACACGCCGGTCTCTTCGGTCAGCGTGAACTTGAAGTAGTCGACATCCGACGTGCTACGGAAGTCGGCGGGCAATCGAAGGTCGAGCGGCAGGTCGATTGCAGTCGCCAGCGTGTCCCCCGCCTCCACCGGCGTCCCGGCGACGGTCGCCGACCAGGCCCCTTCCACATCCGTCTTCGGCCGCATCTGGAAGTCGTAGCCGGTGCCGTTGTTCAGTGTGCGGATCACGGCGTTGAGATCCCCTTCGGTCCAGACGTCCTCCCGGACCGTCCAGTTGCGGTTGACCGTTTCGTCGGCGCTGGTTGGTATCGAACGCAGATCGTAGGCGGTGATGCCGGTCACCCCGGCGGGCGCCGTCCATTCCACGGTAACCCCAGTGTCGCCGGCGTGGACGGCGTCGATCCTCGGCGCCGCCGTCATCACCGACTGACGGGTGAACGTCAAAGTCGCGATCTTGTCGTTGCTGAACTTGCCTGTGTTCCGAATGCTCGTGATGTTCTCTTGCGGATTCGTCGCGGAGTTGCTCAGCAAGAACTCTGTTCCTTCCTCAGTCCCAGCGTCCCAAGGGTAGAGATTCACCGTGACCGACTGCTTCCATTCGCCCGAGCTGTCGAGCATCGACAGGCCCGACACGCCGACGAACCAGTCCGGACTGGGAGCGATCATCGAGACCAGCGTGACGCGAGGATGTTCGGTGGTCAGCACGACGCCGGAGAACGTCGCCGTCGCCGTCGGGACCAAAAAGTCCGTCGTGCCCTGAAGAACCCTCAATCGGTTGGCGCCGGCGGCGTTCACCTCGCTCCGAAGCGTCGAATAGCCGCCGATCTCGGCCATCGACTCCACTCCCGCGGACGCCATCTGGCCATCCTGGAGGAAAACGACCTGGTCATTGTGCACCCCGCCGATCAGGCGCGAGAAGTGCGCGCCGGAAGGGACCCCGCCGGCCGTCACCGTAGTGGTCCAGGCGGCGGTGAAGGTGATGTCGTAGGTGGCGCTCGACCGAAAGGCCACCTCCGGGTCGGCCGCCGAAGGGGTCAGCTCCATGTTCTGCCCCGAGGCCGGATCGGCCAGCACGAACACGGCAACCGCGGCGGCCGCGACCGGCGCCAGTCGCAACGATCTCAAGGGCAGAAGCGGGAACCCGAAGCTCAGACGGCGATCACTTGGTCGAGCTCTCTCTCCACCAATTCGGACTCGACAGCCTGACGCCGTCCAGGCCGGCGAGGGCCCTCGCCAAGTCGAGCGAGGGGAAGCCCGGCTCGGTCTCGACCACGAACCCGTTCGGTATCTCACCGAGCGGCGAGACGCGGTCCATCCCGATGCCGTTGGCCGCGAAGAAGGCATCGGTCCCGGATTCCGTCCACTGCGCGTCGAAGACCAGGAGGACGCCGCCCGGGAGGGTCATCAGGGCGCCGGACTGGGAGCGGAACACGGGCAAGCCGTCCGCACGGCTTGCCTCGGCGACCCGGACGATCGGGCCGCCCGACGTCCTGGCGACCTCGATGGTCCCGGCGACCTCGATGCCCGAGGAGGCGACGGCGCCGTCTGCGGCGACGATCAGGTCTTCCTGGAGATACGCCCGGCGTGTCCGGCCGCCGTCATCCCAGGTGTAGACCTGGCCCTGCGGCGTTCCGGAGCGGCTGGTCGCGGACTCTTTCTTCTTCGTTGGTGCGTCTCTCTCGAGTTCGACAAACTGAGCCGCGGCGTCGGACCCGGGGTGGAGGAACGCGGCGAGGCCCAGAGCGACCGCGAGGATGCTTGACGTTGTCCGAAACCGAGTAACGGCAGGTCGGAGCGGTGGGTACGCGTTGCACATGGAACCAACTCTAGCAGCCCGTGGTGAAAGTCGCGCTGCATTCGACCGGCGATGCATCACGCCCAACATCGTTGCTCCTCGGTCGAAGATGCACCGATATGCTCCCTCGTCGCGCCTTGTTGGACGCGCGCCTCACCGGTCTCGGTGCGACACGGACTTCCACCACGGGCTGCTAGCAGCCGGCGCTAGTCGCTCAAGCGCGCCATGACCGGCGCGTGGTCCGAAGCGATCAGGCCTTCCTTCTTCTTGCGGTAGTCGCGGTCGGTTTCGACATGCTCCGCTCGGGCCCGAACACCTTCGGTCGCCAGCAGGAAGTCGATCCGCAGCCCGAGGTTCCGGTGGAAGGCGCCGAAGCGGTAGTCCCACCACGAGAACTTGACCGTGTCCGGATGGAGTTCCCTGAACAGGTCGACGAAGCCGAGCCCCAACAGGGCCCCGAACCGCGCCCGCTCCGCCTCGGTGTGGTGGATGCCGCCCGCCAGACGGTCCTCGTCGTGGGTGTCGAGACGGGTCGGCGCGATGTTGAAGTCGCCGCATAGAACCGCCGGCTCATCCGCGCCAAGCGAACCGTCGAAGTAGTCGCGAAGCGAGTCGAACCAGGCCAGCTTGCGGGGATAGTCCAAGTGATCGACGTCCTTGCCGTTCGGGCAGTACACGGTCGTGAAGTCGAGCCCGGCCGTTTGCACCCGCATCAGGCGGGCGCCGGCCTCCTCCTCGCCCGGGAGCCCCGACTGGACTTCCTCGATCGGATGGCGCGAGAGCACGGCGACGCCGTTCCACGCCTTCTGACCGCACACCGCGGCGTTGTAGCCGAGTTCCACGAGCTCCTGCCGGGGGAAGTGATCCGCGGTCAACTTCAGTTCCTGGAGGCCGACGACATCCGGCTGCCGCGCCTTGAGCCAGTGAACGAGGAAGTCGAAGCGCGCTCCCAGGCCGTTGATGTTCCAGGTGGCGATCAGCATTGAAGCGTCCTGCTGCCCCTGCTAGCTCCAACCGCAGGTTCGGCCTTCGTTCTGCTCCTTCAGCCACTCGGCCAGGGGCGCGAAGTAGTCGAGGATGGCGGTCGCGTCCATCTCGCGGTTGCCGGTGGCCGCCTCCAGCGCATCCGGCCACGGGCGGCTCAGGCCCATCGCCATCATCTCGCTCAGGCGCCTTCCGGCCTCCTCGTTGCCGTAGATCGAGCAGCGATGCAGCGGGCCCTCGTAGCCGATCGCCGCGCACAGATCGCGGTGCAACTGGAACTGGAGGATGTGGGCCAGGAAGTAGCGGGTGTAGGGCGTGTTGCCCGGAACGTGGTACTTGGCGCCCGGGTCGAAGTGCTCCTCGGTCCGTTCGCTCGGGGCGCCGACGCCCTGGTACTGCTCGCGCAGACGCCACCAGGCGGCGTTGTACTCGTCCGGCGGGATCTCACCCGAGAACACGGCCCAGCGCCAGCGATCGATCAGCAGGCCGAAGGGGAGGAAGGCCACTTTGTCCAGCGCCATCTGCATCAGCAGGCCCAAGTCCGCGTCCGCCGACGGCGCCTCGTCCAGCAGGCCGATGTCGACCAGGTAGCCCGGCGTCACCGACAGGGCGATCGTGTCGCCCAGGGCCTCGTGGAAACCGTCGTTGGCGCTGTCCCGGAACAGCGGCGCCTGGTTCCGGTAGCCGAGCTGGTAGTAGTTGTGACCCAGTTCGTGGTGGATGGTCGAGAAGTCCTCGGCGTTGATGTCGATGCACATCTTGATCCGCACGTCCTCGTCCAGGTCGAGCTGCCAGGCGCTGGCGTGACACACGACCTCGCGGTCCCGCGGCTTGACGAGCTGCGAACGCTCCCAAAACGTGTCGGGCAGCGACTCCATGCCCAGCGAGGTGAAGAAGCCCTCGGCCATCTCGACCATCTCGACCTCCGAAGTCCCCCGGCTCCTTAGGATCTCGGTCAGGTCGTAGCCGGGGTCCGCGGCGGGCGGCGCCACGAGGCCGTAGACGTTCGACCACGTCTGCGCCCACATGTTGCCCAGGACGTGGGCCGGAATCGGCCCCGCCGGATCGACGACCTCCGGCCCGTAGTGCTCGGAAAGCTCAGCCCGCACATGGCATTGGAGGTCGTCGTAGAGCGGCCTGACCTGGCCCCAGAGGCGGTCGACCTCGGCCGCGAAGTCGTCCGGCGGCAGGTCGTACTTCGACCGCCACATCGCGCCGGTGTCGGGGTAGCCGAGACTCTGCGCTCCCTCGTTGGAGAGCTCCACGAAGCGCTGGTAGTCGGCACGCATCGGCGGTGAGACGGTGCGCCAACCCTCCCAGGCGTCGAGCAGCGCGCCGGCATCGCGACTGTTGTCGATCACGTCCTCCAGGTCGCCAAGGGAACGGCAGGTGTCGGTCCCGGGACCGTCCGGGCAGTGCTGCCCCGAGCCGTACGTGGCTTCCATCCCGGTCGTGATCTCGGTCAGCTCGGTCAGCTTCGCTTCGTCGGCGGGCGCCGCCAGGGTCAGTCCGCTCCGCAGCAGCCCGAGCTTGCGGGCTGTGTCCTCGGCTTCGTCTTCCGGATCGTAGGTTGCCGCCTCCTTCGCAAACTCCACCATCCGGCCCAGGAACTCGGCGTTGGCGCGGGCGGCCAAGGCGTTCGTGTCGTCGTTGATGTAGGTGGCCTGCACCCACGAAGCCCGGCTCAGGTTGTAGCTGTTGCCGAGCACCGCCTGGTCGGCGGCGGCGACGAACTCGGCCGCCGTCGGCCGGGACTCGCCGGCGCAACCGGCCAGGAGCAGGAGAGCCGCAGCGGCGGCCCAAAGCAGGTAGAGGGGGCGCAATCGGTAACGAAACGAAGATGGCGACACGGCGAATCCTCCCAACAGGTTCAAGGCATCGAACAGCAGTGACCGAATGCGACTCTATGCCACGGTTCAGGCCGCGATCCCGGACCTGGGAGCGAAACGCCCATGGCGAAGCTCGGAAGCTGGACTCAGTCCCGACCGGCTCAGTCGGAGCGGCAGGCTTACGGGGAAGACGACGGGCGAGGCGGCTTGGCCGGAGGCGGCGTATCCTCTGCCCATGGTCCCGATCGTCATCGGCGCCCGGGCGACGCCGCTGGCGCGCATCCAGGCGAAGCTGGTTGCGGAACGGTTGCAGCAGTTCGGCGTCCAGACGGTCATCAAGGCCATGTCGTCGCAGGGCGACCGTAGCCTCGGCGGCAGTTTCGCCCAGGCCAAGGGCGTGTTTACCGGTGAGCTGAGCGCGGCGCTCCGCAACGGTACGGTCGACCTGGTCGTCCACTCGCTGAAGGACCTTCCGGTCGATGACGAGCCGAATCTCGTGATCGCCGCGGTGCCGGAGCGGGAGCGGCCGTTCGACCTTCTGCTGCTCGCACCCGGCCTGGACGCCGCCGGGACCACGAGGCTCGCTGACCTGCTCGATCACGACGGCGAAGGCGCCGCTAGCCAAGCGGCGCCCGCCGGCGAGGCGTTCGGCATCCTCCCGGCCGGGGCGCGGCTGGGCACCTCGTCCCCGCGGCGGCAGGCCGGAGCGCTCGCCCTGCGGCCGGACCTCGTCTGCTGCGCCGTCCGCGGCTCGGTCGGGCGCCGGCTGGAGTGGCTCCAGAGCGGCGCGATCGAGGCTCTGCTCGCGGCCGAGGCGGGAATCGTGCGGCTGGCCCGAAGCGGCGAGCTGGAGTCCTGGACGGCGCAGATGCGCGGCTTCCGGCTCGACCTGCGGTCCTGGCCCTGCGCTCCCGGTCAGGGGGCTCTCGCGGTGCAGATCCTGGGCGGCGGTCGCCTCGACGGCCACCCGGCCATGGCCCGCCTCGACCATCCCCCGACCCGGACCGCGGTCATCGCCGAGCGCTCCCTGCTGGGCAAGCTCGGCGGCGGTTGCCTGCGCCCGTTCGGCGCCTGGGCGGACGCCCGCGGCGGTACGTCCCAGCGGTCCGGGCTCAAAGCGGTCCATGCCGCGATCGCACCGGACGATTGGCGTGAAGCGGCCGGCGCCGGAGACGCGCCTCATACCCTCCGTGTCGAAGCCTCAGCCGACTCTCCCGGCAACAGCGTCGACCTCGTCGCCCTGGCCGAGCGGATCGAACACGACCTGGCGGACATCACAAGGCCTTCCCCGCGCACGAACCCGCCTCCGGCCGCCGAGACACCCGACCTGATCGTGACCACCGCCGCGCCCACCGTCCGGCGGCTCACCAGCCGGCTGCCCCAAACCGTCACCGCCGTCGCGCTCCCCGCGACCCGGGTCGAGATCTTCGAGGCGGACTGGCCCGCCGACCGCATCGATCTGGACCGCCCGCGCCGTCAGTGGCCCTGGCTGCTTCTCTCGTCGCCCACGGCGGCGCGCGTGGTCGTCGAACACGCCGGGCACGAGCCGATCTGGGGACGCCTGCCCTGGTGCGCTCTCGGCGAAGGTACGGCACGCGCCCTGCTGGCCGCCGGCGTGCCGCCGAATCTCGCGGCGCGAGCCTCGGACGGCAGAGGCCTGGCGGAGTACGCGGCGCGTGTCCTCGATACCCGATGCCCCCTCTTCGTGCCGCACTCGGCCCGAGGCGGCCGGTCGCTGATCGACGCGCTCGAAGCCGCCGGCCGCGAAGTCGTCGCCTGGAAGGCGTACACCGTCGACCCGGCGCCGGACCTCGCCTGGCCCGGGGGTTGGCAAGCCGAGCGGGCACGCGTACTCTTCACGGCTCCATCGGCCGTCGCCGCCTTCGTGGCCTCGGGCCTGGACTGGCCGGGAAGCTGCTGGGCGATCGGGGCGACCACGGCCGCGGCGCTGCGCAACGCTGGTGTCGACAACGTGAAGTGCGCACGGGAACCGACCGCGGCCGGCATCGAACGCCTTTGGAATGAAGAAGTGAGCGGCCACGCCGCAGCGGGGGCTACCGAATGAGTGCCGGACGAAACAGCGAGGAGCTCTGGGCCGAGGCGCAGCGGCACCTGGTCGGCGGCGTGAACAGCCCGGTGCGGGCCTACCGCGCCGTCGGCGGCACGCCGCCCTTCATCGCCGACGCCGAGGGCGCGACGATGCGCTCCGTCGACGGCCGTCGCTACGTCGATTTCATCGGCTCCTTCGGCCCGTTGGTGCTGGGCCACAGCCACCCCGCCGTCGTCGAGGCGGTGCGCGAAGCCGCCGCCCGCGGCACCTCCTTCGCCGCGCCGCACGAAGGCGAAGTCGAGTTGGCGCGGACGGTCAAGGAACTCGTCCCCGGCATCGAGAAGATCCGTTTCGTCAACTCGGGCACCGAGGCGACCCAATCGGCGATCCGGCTCGCCCGCGGCTGCACCGGCCGCGACCTGTTGCTCAAGTTCGAGGGCTGCTACCACGGCCACGTCGACGCGCTCCTGGTCGAGGCGGGAAGCGGCCTCGCCACCTTCGGGATCGCATCGAGCGCGGGCATTCCCGCCGCGACCGCGGGCGACACGATCGTCCTGCCTCTCGACGACGAGGACGCGCTGGAGGAGGCCTTCCGCCTCCACGGCAGCAACCTGGCGGCCGCCATCATCGAACCCCTGCCCGCGAACAACGGCCTGCTGGTGCAGCGTCCGGAGTACCTCGAGCGACTGCGCCGCCTGTGCACCGCACACGGAGCGCTGCTCATCCTCGACGAGGTCCTGAGCGGCTTCCGGGTGCCCAGCGTCACCGTCGGCGCGGGGCTCGCAATCGAACCCGACCTCTATACCCTGGGCAAGGTGATCGGCGGCGGCCTGCCGGTCGGCGCCTATGGCGGACCGGCGGTGTTGATGGACCGACTTTCGCCACTCGGCCCGGTCTACCAGGCCGGCACCCTCTCCGGGAATCCGCTCGCTGTCGCCGCGGGGCTTGCCACCCTGCGCGAGCTTCGGGCCAACGACGGCTGGTCCCGGATGGACGCCTTGGGAGCCTTCCTCGACCAGGAGCTCGGCCCCGTTCTCGAAGCGAGCAAGCACCCGTACCGACTGGTCCGCTGCGGTTCGATCTTCTGGCTCGCCTACGGCGACGGCGCACTGCCGCGCCGCGCCGACCGATTCCACCCGAGTACGGCGGAGATCTTCGGGCTGCTCCACCGCGGACTGCTCGACCGCGGATACATGCTCGCCCCCTCCGCCTACGAGGTCGGCTTCCTGTCCCTCGCGCACGACGAGGGAGCACTCACCGGTTTCGCCACGGCCGTTGGCGAGGCGCTGGCGGAGATTCCGGCGCCGTGACCGTCAGGGCCCGGAAGGACGTCACGGCGCCGGGGCTCGACGAAACGCCCAAACCAGGGGGAGGAAGCGGTCCCGACGCCCAAGCCGTCGCCACGTACTTCCGGGAACTCCAAGAGCGAGTCTGCGACGCCCTGGTCAAGATCGACGGCGGCGTTTTCGACGCCCGGGAACTCCGAAACGAACGGGGTGGCGTCGCCAGGCCGCGGGTTCTCATCGACGGCGACGTAATCGAGAAGGCGGCGGTCAACTTCAGCCATTCGCGCGGCGACTCGCTGCCTCTGGCCGCGACCGAGCGCCGGCCGGAACTCGCGGGGCGCAGTTTCGAGGCGAGCTCGGTCTCCCTGATCGTCCATCCGCGGAACCCGTACGCCCCGACCAGCCACGCGAACATCCGCTTCTTCATCGCCCATCCGCCGGCAGACGCCGGCGGGGAGGAGGAAGAGGGCTGGTGGTTCGGCGGCGGCTTCGACCTGACCCCCTACTACGGCTTCGAGGAGGACGCGGTCCACTGGCACCGCACCGCGGCCCAAGCCTGTGCGCCGTTCGGCGACGACCTCTACAGCCGCTACAAGGCCGCCTGCGACAACTACTTCTTCCTCCCCCACCGCCAGGAGATGCGCGGAGTCGGCGGTCTCTTCTTCGACGATCTGAACCAGCTCGAGCGGCCGGACGGACTCGACCCGTTCGCGCGCTGCTTCACCTTCGCGCGCAGCATCGGCGACCACTTCCTGCCCGCCTACCTGCCGATCCTGGAACGCCGCAAGGACCGGCAATACGGCGAGCGCCAGCGCGGTTTCCAGCTCTACCGCAGGGGTCGGTACGTAGAGTTCAACCTCGTGTACGACCGAGGCACCCGCTACGGACTGCAGGCGCGGGCGCGCACCGAGTCGATCCTAGCGTCCCTGCCGCCTCTGGCGGCCTGGCGGTACGACTACGAACCCGAGCCGGGCTCCCCGGAGGCGCGACTGACATCGGACTTCCTGGTCCGCCGCGACTGGATCTGACCGGCGAACCATGGCCAGGACTTCCCTCTACGAACCGGAACCGCGCGTCGCCGTCGACGAGGACCGACGCGCGATCGGTGTCCTGCTGGCCAATGTCGGTACGCCGGCGGCGCCGACGGCGCCGGCCCTGCGCCGCTACCTCCGGCAGTTCCTGAGCGACACGCGCATCGCCGAGGCGCCCCGCTGGAAGTGGCTGCCGATCCTCTACCTGTTCGTGCTGACCACGCGCCCGCAGCGGGTCGCGAAGCTCTACCAGAAGATCTGGACCGACGAAGGGTCGCCCCTGCTTGCGATCGGCAAGCGTCAGGTCGAGGGCATCGAGCGCCGGCTCCGGGAGGCCCGCGCCGGTGGCGAGCCCCCGTTCCACGTCGCACTCGGCATGCGCTACGGCGAGCCGTCGATCAGGACCGCACTGAGCGAACTCCGCGGCCGCGGCTGCACGCGCCTCCTGTTCTTCCCCCTGTTCCCGCAGTACTCGGCGGCCACCACGGCGTCGACGATCGACATGCTGGCGCGGCAACTTCGCCGCTGGCGCCGGGTGCCCGAACTGCGGACGATCAACCACTACTACGACGACCCCGGCTTCCTCCGCGCTCTGGCCACGAGCATCCGCGAGACCTGGGCCGACGGCGAGCCGGACAGGCTCGTCCTCTCCTACCACGGGGTGCCCCAGCGCTACATCGACAACGGCGACCCCTACCAGTGTCAATGCCTGGAGACGACGCGACTGCTGGTTCAGGAACTCGGCGTCGACGAAGAGCGGGTCATCAGCACGTTCCAGTCCCAGTTCGGCCGCGAACTGTGGATCGGCCCCAAGACCGACGTCGGCATGCGCGAACTGCCGGCAGCCGGCCTCAAGAACATCGACGTCGCCTGCCCCGGCTTCTCGGCCGACTGCATCGAGACCCTCGAAGAGATCGAGGTCGAGAACCGTGGCTACTTCGAGGAATCCGGAGGCGAGCGACTCCGCTACATCCCCTGCCTCAACGACCGCCACGACCACCTCGACGTCCTGACCGACCTGATCCTGAAGAACACCCGCGAGTGGCGCGGGGCGTAGCAGCAGGGCAGCCCCGTGAACATCCGTGCGCCCTTCAGCGGGCGCACGTCTGAAACGCCTTGCCGTCCGTGATCGCGGCGGCCGGCGTGCCGGCTTCGTTGCGGTACTCCTTCACCGCGCCGGTTGCCGTGTCCGTGACCCGGATCACGTAGCCGAGGTCCGTCGTCGACGCGCCGTACACCCACACATGGCCGTTCTGTTCGCAGCCGTCGAGCACCTTGATCAGAACCTCCCAGTTGTTCGGATCGAAGAAGCGGAACAGTCCGGAGTCGTTCGTGCCGATGCGAACGACCTTGCCGTGCTCGTGGTCGTCGTAGCCCGTACCGTGCAGCCACCAGTCCACGTTGACGGCGTAGCGCGAATCCTGGAGGCAAAGCGTTTCCGCGCTCGGCACGCAGGTTCCCGCCGGGTCCGCCGCCTCCACCAGGAAGGTCAGCGTCGCGGTGGACTCGTCCGAGCCGTTGCCGGTCCACAACGTGACCTCGTAGAACCCGGGCGCCGACCAGGCGTGGCGCGTCGCCGCGCTTCGCGACCGGCTCCCGTCTCCGAACTCCCACCGACGGGAGCTGACGGTACCCGTGGTCGCGTCCTCGAACAGGACGGCGACGCCGGTGCGGGCGCGGCACAGCTTCTCCGCGCACTCGGCGTCCGTCGAGATCGCCGCGCGAGGCGGCGAAACCGCTCCTCCGCCGCCGCCACCGCCGGCATCGTCGCCGCCGGCATCGTCGTCCTCGTTGTCACCGGAAGGAGGCCCGCCGCCGCCACCGCCGCCGCCACCGCCGCCACCACCGCCGCTCCCCGCGTCGTCGTCCTGGATCGCGATCGTGGTCGGACCGCCGCCGGTCACACGGGGCGGCAACGACGGGAAGCTCAGCACCACCGACTCGCCGTCGTCGTCCTCCGTGTCGTCCAGCCCCACGACCTGAAACTCCCGGCTCGTCAACCCCGGGCCGAACACCACGCTCGAAGGCACCCCCGAGTAGTCGCCGTCCAGGGCGCCCCCGATGTGAGTCCGCTCCAGGAAGATCTCAAGCTGGCGCTCCGGATCCCGATCGAGCAGGACCGCAACCGTCGTCGCGCCGCCCTCGACCACCGCATAGGCTGTCGACCCGAACGAAACCACCACGTCCGGGTCGTCGTCGTCACGAATCGTTCCCCGAGCCAGCAGCGTCGATTCGCCCCCGGCCAGCGACGCGTGCCGGACGTTGCCAAGCCTCAGCCAGAACTCCTCCGCTTCTTCCTCGTCGTCCGGGTCGTCCGTGATGTCCACGACGACCCACTGGGACCCGGTCGAACTCGCCGGGAACGTCAGCATGCCGCTCGCCGCGGAGTAGTCGGACCCGGCCCGGGCGCCGGCGGATCCGGTGCCGTCCAGGGTGGCGTAGTCCACCGTGATCGCCGAACCGCTCGCATTGTTCAGCCTCACTTCGAAGGCAAGCGAGCCTCCGTTCTCGAGTGTTTCCGCCGCTTCGACCGCCAGAACCGCCGCGTCCGCCTCCAGGATCGTCACCTCCACCGATGGCGCCTCCAGCGTGTTGTAGTTGGCGCCCGTCACGCTGTGGCTGACCGTCGACGGCGTTTCAGAGTCCGTGTTCTCGTCCGTGGCCGCCACCACGGATACGGTCTGCGGCGTCTGCCAGTTCGATCTGCTGAACTCGAGTCGGGCCGGATCAACCGACAGAGCGCTGTCGCTCGGGACGGACGGAATCACCGCAACCGTCCCGGTCGGCTGGGTGTTCAGGGCCACCGTATAGCTCCCGGACGACCCTTCGTCGAGCGTCAGGGCACTGAGCGAGACATTCACCCGAGGCATCGCGTGTACCTTCACCTCGAAGGACAGCGACGCCGGCGCGGTATTGCCGGTGGAAGCCCTCGCCGTCACCGTGATCGTCGCCAACCCGGGTCCCCGCGGGGTTACCGTGGCCGTGCAGGAAAAAGCAAGGGCCGTTGCCACCCCCGGGTCCGAAGACGAACCGGAATAGTACAGCGGGTAGTCGCTCTCCGGATCCGACCAAAGCAAGCAGGTATTGACGTAGACGCGCCTGCCGCCCTCCTGAAGATTCTGCCGTCCAACCCAACCGAAGACCTGGACCGGACGATTCGGAACGCTCGCCACGAACCTGTGCCTCGCCGTCCTTTTCGACCCGAAGACGTCCGTGGCACCTACGTCTACCGACGACGTCCCGCCCCTGCGCGGCGAGACCACGAGGTTCTTGCCGGAGAGCTCCGCACCCACGATCCAGCCTTGCGACGAGGAAGCTGCGTAGGCCAGTTCGTCCCCGTCAGGTTCCTGGAAGATCGCCGACAGATCGATCGTGACGGGCCCGTCGGTGTAGGGCAGGTTGAGGTTCGGCAAGGAACCGACAGCCGCCGGAGCGCGGTTCTCCACGCTGACTTTGAAGAAGCGCCTGACCGTCGTGTTCGAACCCTCCGCGTCCGTCGCCGTTGCGGTCACTGTCGCCGTACGCCCGATGAGCGGCGTAACGGTCAGGGTCGATCCGGAGACAGCCACCGCCACTGCCGCCGCATCCGACGACGACGCGCCGTAGGTCAGCGTGTCCATGTCGGCGTCCTCGAACGCCGAAGAAAGGTCCACCGTCGAAGCGCCGTCAGCCACCTTGAGCGACAACGCCGCCAGCGTGCCGGCGGTCTCCGGCGAGCGGTTGCCGCCGACCACCACCTCGAACGTCGCCTCGGTCGAGGCCGAGCCGTCCGCAGCCGTCACCGTGATGGTCGCCGTTCCGGCCGCCGCCGGTGAGATCGTGACCGTCGAACCCGAAACCGTCACGCCGACCTTCGAGGCGTCGGACGAGGATGCGGTGTACGTCAACTCTTCGACGTTCGGATCGTGGAACGCGTGGGCAACGTCGATCTCCACCGAGCCGGCGGCCGCACCGTCCGCTGTCCGCAGCGCCTTGTCGTGCAGCACGGCTATGGCCTTCGGCGGCCGGTTGTGCTCCACGCCGTCCACATGGTCCTCCCCCGTCCCTGCCGGGTCGAGCCAGTCGCTCAGACGCGTCCCAAAGCGTCCATTTCCGGTAAACGAGCGCGCCAGCCGCCCGTACCCGGCCGACCCCCCGTCGCAGCGGCCGTTGCCCGTGTGAAGTTGGCCCACGACCCGCCCGTTCTGATCGAACAACGGCGATCCCGAAGACCCTTGCTGCTGCGCGCCCGATTCCCATCCGCCGATGGCCAGGTGGGTGATGTCCGCGGAAGCATGAGGGGTCGGGTTCGAAATCAGCGTCACCGGACCGTCATCCGTGGCAATGGACTTGACGTGGCCCTCGGGATGACCGATGCCGACCGCCGACGTCGGCGCCGCATCCCGGTTGTCCCAGCCCGCGAGGTAGAGGTCGAGGCTCGGATCCAGCGGGTCGTCGAGTTCCAGGAGCACGAAGTCGGTGGGACGGTCTCCCGCCCGGTACCAGGAACCGGTCTGGAAGTGCTCCTTCGACCCTCCGCCCCGGTCGCCGCAGGTGGGGCTTTCGTAGTTCCAGTAGAAGACGACGGAGGCGGCAACGCTATCCACATTGCCACCCTTGAATCCGCAATGTCGGGCGGTCAGGAAGTAAGGCTTGCCGTCCTGCGCCGTGTTGTTCAGCAGGACGCCGCTGCAGATCCCGCCGTTAACGGCAATCATGCCGACGCTGCGCACCTGGTCCCGGTACGAATCCGCCTGGGAGCAGGCCACGTCGACGTTGCACGACGCATGGCTCGCGGATACGGCCTTCGTCGGATCCCGAAACCCGCGGTGGACGGCGCCGAGTTCGAGTTCCAGTTCTCCGATCCGCTCTACCGGCACCGTCACTTCAATCACCGCCTCGTCGCCTCTGATCACCGGCGTCCACAACTGACCGTGCGTCTCGTTGTCCGCCGCCGTGAACGGCGGGATCGAATCCGTACCGTCCGGCGTGTAGATCCGCAGCCGGCCGCCGGCCGGCATCCGGTAGCGGGTAAAGCCGAAGTCGAGGGTCACCGCACCGGCCGACGCGACGCGGAGTCGCCAGACCACCGAATCCCCGTCGCGGGTGGTCTCCCGGAGACCGTGGGAGGCGGGGCTCGCGTCAACCGCGAACGGTTCCGCATACCGGACCGGGGCCCAGGCGTCCCCGTCGGCGACGGCCTGGCTCAGGCCGGCGGGGACCGACGGTGTCTCGAGCAGTTGGACTTCGCTCAGCGGCGCCAACTCGTCCAGGTTCACAACCGGCGACGGCAGCGCGGGCTGCGCCTGCGAAACCAGCGGCAGCAGCGCCAGGGCCGCCGTCAGAAACGCGGGCGAGCAGGGATACGCGGATCGGGGGCTGACGAACTTCACCTGGACTGTCCGCTCGGCCGTGGCAGGGCTTCCAGACCGGGAGCGGCGAACTCAACGTTAGCCCGCTGCGTCGGACGGCGTCCCCTACAGAATTGAGGGAAGAACCGGGCTCAAATGGCCCGACTCCATCGCGGCGACCAGCCCGTTCAGCGAGCGCACGATTGGAAAGCGGTCGCGTCCGTGATCGCGGCGGCCGGCGTGCCGGCTTCGTTGCGGTACTCCTCCACCGCGCCGGTCGCCGTGTCCGTCACCCGGATCACGTAGCCGAGATCCGTCGTCGACGCGCCGTACACCCACACGCGGCCGTTCCGTGCGCAACCGTCGAGCACCTTGATCAGAACCTCCCAGTTGTCCGGATCGAAGAAACGGAACAGTCCGGAGTCGTTCGTGCCGATGCGAACGACCTTGCCGTGCTCGTGGTCGTCGTAGCCCGTACCTTCGAGCCACCAGTCCACGGTGACCGCGTAGCGCGAATCCTGGAGGCACAGCGTCTCGGCGTCGGACGCGCAGGTTCCCGCCGGGACCGCCGCCTCCACCAGGAAGGTCAGCGTCGCGGTCGATTCGTCCGAGCCGTTGCCGGTCCACAACGTGACCTCGTAGAACCCCGGCGCCGACCAGGCGTGGCGCGTCGCCGCGCTTCGCGACCGGCCCCCGTCCCCGAACTCCCACCGACGGGAGCTGACTGTACCCGTGCTCGCGTCCTCGAACAGGACGGCGACGCCGGTGCGGGCGCGGCACAGTTCCTGCGCGCACTCGGCGTTCGTCGTGACCGCGGCCCGAGGCGGCGAGACCGCTCCGCCACCGCCACCGCCAGCACCGCCGCCGCCACCAGCACCGCCACCGCCGGCATCATCGCCGCCGTCATCGTCGTCCTCGTTGTCACCGGAAGGAGGTCCGCCGCCACCACCGCCGCCGCCGCCGCCGGGACTGCCGCCACCGCCGGGACTGCCGCCGTCGCCGGGACTGCCGCCGTCGCCGGGACTGCCGCCACCACCAACCGTCTTGACGATCGAGATGGTGGTCGCTCCGCCGCTCCTGACCTGGGGCGGCAAGGAACCGAAGGACAGACCGACGGCTTCGCCCTCGTCTTCGTAGGGGTCGGTCCGCGCTGCGACCAGGAACTCCTGTCTTGTTACACCGCTCCCGAACTTCAGCCTCCAAGGCACCCCCGAGTAGTCGATCTCCTCTGCGCCACCCTTTCGGTCCTGAACAAGGGAAATCTCGACATCCGATTCGGGATCCCTGCTCAGGAGAGCGACCACGGTCACCGTGCCGCCCTCCGGCACGGCGTACGTCGAAGACTGGAACGAGACCTCGACTTCGGGTCGGTCATCATCCTCGATCGTGCCCGCCACCACCAACGTCGAGCCGCCGCCCGCGAGTGCGGCGTTCCTGGCGTTCCCCAGCGTGAAGCTGAGTCTCTCCTCCTCCGCTTCGTCTTCGCTGTCGTTCGTGACGGGCACCCGAACCTCCCGGGCCGAAGTTGAGCCTGCCGGGAATGTGAGCGTGCCGCTCGTCGCCGTGTAGTCCGAGCCGGCCTGCGCCCCGGCGGAGCCGGAGACATCGGAGGTCGCGTAGTCCACCTCCACATCCGAACTGCTCGGAGCGCTCAACATCACGTCAAAGGTCAGCGAACCGCCGCTCTCCGCCACACTGGCCGCCGCAACCGAAAGGGTCGGGGTGTCGTCCTCCACCACGGTCACCGACACGGACGGTGGGGAAACGGAGCCGCTACCGATTCCGCTCACGGCATGACGGATCAGGATCGGAGCGTCCGCCACTTCGTCCCCGTCCTGGCTAGCCTCCACCGTCACGCTCCGACCCCTCCAGGTGGTCGGCGTGAGCGTCACGGACGGCGGGCTGACCAACAGCTTGTTGCTCCCCACCTCACTCGGCGTCACGATGACCGGTCCGCTCGGTGACCTGCCGAGGCGCACCGTGTAACTTCCCGTCGCCCCCTCGACCAGCGTCAGCGCGCCAGGCAACACCACGAGTTCCGGTTCCTTGTTGACCTGCAAGAGCATCTCTCCGGTCACCAGCGAGTTCGAACCCTGCGCGTCTCGCGCCGACACGACAATCGTCTTGCGCCCCGCCTTGCGCGGCGTCACCGTCAACGTCGTGCCCGAAATGGCGACTGTCGCTACCGGGTCGCCCGACGTTGCCTCATAGGTCAACGGGTCCTCTTCAGGGTCCTGGAACCAATCCCGCATGTCAAGTGCTTCAGGGCTGCCTCCCACCCCGGTGATTGACACCGTGTCGGGGCCGGCCCACACCGTCGGCCCCCCGTTCAACACCGACACCTCGAAGGAGTGGCTCGCGTGCAAAGAGGAACCATCGCTGGCCTCAATCGTCACCGTCGCCGTTCCGGCTCGCAGACTCCTCACCTCCACGATGGGACCCGCAACGTCGACCACGACGGCCCCGGACGAGGACCGGGCCGTGTAGAAGAGAGTGTCCCCATCCGGATCCACGAACGCGTTCTTCGGTTCCAGCGAAACGCTGCTGTACCGCCCCACCAGCCTCATCGGCGCCAGCGTCCCAACCGCAACGGGGGGACGGCTCGCCACCTCAACCTGGAACCTCAGTGTCGCCGACGTGTTCGAGCCGGCGGCGTCGGACGCCGTCACCGTCACCGTCGAGGCGCCTCTCGCAAGCGGCGTCAGGGTCAACGTCGGCCCCGCTCCCGCCCCGCCTTGACCTGGTGTGACGGCGACCGTCGCCGCCGACTCGTTGGACGACGTTGCCGAGTAGGTCAGTGCGTCGCCGTCCGCGTCCGCGAACACCCCCGACAAACCGATCGACCCTGACACTGCTTGCAGTTGGCGGACCACCGGCGGAAGCCGCCGTAGCGCCGCCGGCGAATGGTTGTTCCCGACCGTAACCTCGAAGGTCAGGCTCTGGTTCTCGCTCGATCCGCCACTATCCCTCGCCGTCACGGTAACCGTCGCCGACCCGGCCGCCACCGGCGCCAGCGTCACCGTCGCCCCCGCTACCGTTACGCCGACCCGCGACGTGTCCGACGAAGACGCGCTGAAGGTCAACTCGTCGCCGTCGGGATCGCGGAGCAGCTCCCTCGCATCGATCGCAAGGGCGCCCGTTCCGCCGGCGAGCCGCAACGCCTTGTCGTTCGCGCCCTCCCACGCCACCGGGCCGACGTTGGAGTTGCGCCCGTCGATCGCGGTCGCCCCCGTAACGGCCGGATCGAGCCAGTCGCTGAGGCGCGTCCTCAAGTTTCCGTATCCCGTCCAGCTCTTCGCCAGCCGCCCGAACCAGGCGTTGTGACCCGCGGAATTCGTACAGTCCCCTTGTCCTCCGCGAAGTTGTCCAACGACCCGCTTGTTCTCGTCGAACAACGGCCCTCCGGACGAACCACCTTCGAATCCACCCTGATTGACTTGCGCCATTCGAAGGTAGAAGCCGTCTCCGGGAGACGAATGCGACAGGTACGACGTCGCGGAAAGCGGCTCGCTTTCAAGAGTGATGGACTTGTGATGGGTATCAGGATGATGAATGCTCACCGCCCAACTCGGGACCGCCTCGCTCCTGTCCCAGCCCGCGAGGAACAGGTCCTGGTTCGGGTCAAGAGGGTCGTCCAGCCGGAGCAGGATGAAGTCGGTCGGCCAGTCGTCGGCCAGTATGCGCGCTCCATTCTGGGAGTTTCTTCTCGTCCTGGGGGGGTTTCCGCTGCCGCACGCCGACCTCTGGTAGTTCCAGTACACAACGAGGGAGCGGGCCAACCTTGCCGCGTCGATGCCCGTGACGAAGCAGTGCCGCGCCGTCAACAGGTACGGCGTGCCGTCATTCGCCGTGTTGTTCAACAGGACTCCACTACACGAGGAGCGCCCGTCGAAGCTGAGCAGCCCGACGCTGCGGATCTGATCCCGATACGGGTCTCCCTGCGAACACGCCACATCGATGTGGCAACTCGCGTGGCCGGGCGACACCACCCTGTCCGGCGCCAGATCACGGAATCCCCGGTTGACGACCGCGAGTTCGAGTTCGAGTTCCCCGATCCGGCTCACCGGCAGGACCACCTCCATGACCGCCTCGTCGCCCGAGATCACCGGTGTCCACAGCTCCCCGTGCGCCTTGTTGTCCGCGTCCGTGTACGGCCCGAGCACTTCCCGGCCGTCCGGCCTGTGGATCAGAAGCCCGCCGCCCGGCGGCATCCGGTAACGACTGAACCCCATGTTCAGCGAAACCGCGCCGGTCGAACGAACGCGGAGACGCCACACCGCCGTCGATCCGTCGCTCGTCGTCTCCCAACGGCCGTGGCTGGTGGGGGTCACCCTTACCTCGTACGGCTCGGCGAACTGCCTCGGATCGCGGGCGCCGACGGTGGACTGGAGCAGGGCGACCGAGGTCGGCGGACCCTCGAGCACGACGACCTCGCTCAGCGGCGCCAGACCTTGCAGGATCGACGCCGCAGGTTGCGCCCCGACGGTCAGGCCGCCGTCAGGTTGGGCGTGCGACGCAACCGGCAGCAGCGCCCCGACCGTTGCGATCAGGCAGAGGGTCACCGAGGGCCACGGGAGTTGCGCCCCGGGCCCGTGAGTCGTAGGGGCCTTGTTCGACACGAAAACGACTCCTTGAACAGGGAAGCCCAAGGAACGCCTCATCTTGGCGCTCTATTTCAAGTCGGTCGCCTACAGAATTGCGGGGTCCTGGCAACCGATTCCGAGCGTGAAGCGGCAGCCGTGAACCGGGCGTACGCCCGTCAGCGGGCGCACGCTTGGAACCCGGCTGGCGCGCTCCAGGCGCCAGACGTGAACCGGGCGTGCGCCCGTCAGCGGGCGCACGCCCGGAACGCCTTGCCGTCCGCGATCGCCGCCGCGGGCAGGCCCGGCTCGTTCCGGTACTCCTTCACGGCGCCGGTCACCGTGTCCGTCACCTGGATCACGTAGCCCAGGTCCGTGGTCGAGGCGCCGAACACCCACACGTGCCCGTTCACGGCGCAGCCGTCGAGGACCTTGATCAGGATCTCCCAGTTGTCCGGATCGAAGAAGCGGAACAGTCCCGAGTCGTTCGTGCCGGTGCGAACGACCTTGGCGTGATCGTGGTCGTCGTAGCCCGTACCGTGCAGCCACCAGTCCACGCTGACGGCGTAGCGCGAATCCTGAAGGCAGAGCGTTTCCGCGCTCGGCACGCAGGTTCCCGCCGGGTCCGCCGCCTCCACCAGGAAGGTCAGCGTCGCGGTGGACTCGTCCGAGCCGTTGCTCGTCCACAGGGTGACGACGTAGAACCCGGGCTCGGACCACGCGTGCCGCGTCTCCCGGCTTCGCGACTGGTCGCCGTCCCCGAACTCCCACCGCCGGGAACTGACGGTACCCGTGCTGGCATCCTCGAACAGGACCGCGACGCCGGTGCGGGCGCGGCACAGTTCCTCCGCGCACTCGGCGTTCGTCGTCACCGCGGCCCGAGGCGGCGAGACCGCTCCTCCACCGCCACCGCTGCCGCCGCCGTCATCGTCCCCGTCGTCTCCGGAAGGAGGTCCGCCGGGACTGCCGCCGCCACCTCCGCCACCACCACCGGGACTGCCGCCGCCACCGCTGCCACCACCGCCGCCGGGACTGCCGCCGCCACTGCCGACCGTGTTGAGGATCGAAATCGCAGTGGGTCCACCCCCATTGGCCCACGGCGGCAAAGAACCGAAAGACAGCGTGACGACCTCGCCTTCGTCGTCAAAGGGGTCGGTTCGCGCGGCGACCAGGAACTCCTGTCTTGTCACACCGCTGCGGAAAGCCAGCCTCCAAGGCACCCCCGAATAGTCGACCCACGATGCGCCGCTCCGGTGGTCGCGCACAAGCGGAACCTCGAAGTACCCCTCGGGATCCCTGCTCAGGAGAACGACCACCGTGACCGTGCCACCCTCCGGCAGGTCGTGGGCCGAGGACTGGAACGAGATGTCGACTTCGGGTCGGTCATCATCCTCGATCGCGCCCGCCACCACCAACGTCGAGCCGCCGCCCGCGAGCGGGGCGTTCCTGGCGTTCCCCAGCGTGAAGCTGAGTCTCTCCTCCTCCGCCTCGTCTTCGCTGTCGTTCGTGACGGGCACCCGAACCTCCCGGGCCGAAGTTGAGCCTGCCGGGAACGTGAGCGTGCCGCTCGTCGCCGTGTAGTCCGAACCGGCCTGCGCCCCGCCGGCGCCGGAGACATCGGAGGTCGCGTAGTCCACCTCCACATCCGAACTGCTCGAAGCGCTCAACATCACGTCAAAGGTCAGCGAACCGCCGCTCTCCGCCACACTGGCCGCCGCAACCGAAAGGGTCGGGGCGTCGTCCTCCACCACGGTCACCGACACGGACGGTGGGGAAACGGCGCCGCTGCCGATTCCGCTCACGGCATGACGGATCAGGATCGGAGCGTCCGCCACTTGGTCCCCGTCCTGGCTAGCCTCCACCGTCACGGTCCGACCCCTCCAGGTGGTCGGCGTGAGCGCCACGGACGGAGGGCTGACCAACAGCTTGTTGCTCCCCACCTCACTCGGCGTCACGATGACCGGTCCGCTCGGTGACCTGCCGAGGCGCACCGTGTAACTTCCCGTCGCCCCCTCGACCAGCGTCAGCGCGCCAGGCGACACCACGAGTTCCGGTTTCGCCTGTACGAATACGAAGATCTCCTGCACCGCCAGTGAGTTCGAGCCTTCCGCGTCGCGCGCCGACACGAAGATGCTCGTCGACCCCTCCGAACGCGGCGTCAGCGTCAATGTCGGGCCGGAAACGGCAACCTTCGCTACCGGGGCCGCAGTCGTCGCCGCATACGTCAACCTGTCCCCCTCGGGGTCCCTGAAGTGCGACGCGAGATCCCAGGTCCCAGAGCCGGCCCCCACCTCCAACACCACCGTTTTCCACGCCGGGAAAGAGGATCCTCGTGGCGGCCCGTTCGCCGACGTCACCTCGAACGACTGCCTTGCCCGAAGGCGGGAACCGTCGCTGGCCATGACCGTCACCTTCGCCGTGCCGGCACGTTGGACGTTCAACCTCACGCTGGAACCCGAAACCCGAGGCTGGACGACTTTCCAGTTCGAGGACGAGACGCTGAAAGTGAGAGGATCCCCTTCCGGATCCTCGAACGCGTCCGCCAGGTCGACATGGATCGGGCTGAGTTCGGGCAGCACCATCAAGGGCGGCAACGCCCCAACGGCAACCGGGGCAAGGCTCAACACCTCGACCTTGAATCTCAATCTCGCCGAGGTGTTCGAGCCGGCGACGTCGGTCGCTGCGACGGCTACCGTCGCTACACCCGCCGCCACCGGCCTCAGGATCAACGCCGCACCCGTTTGTGACCCGGCTCCTCCTCCGGCTACCTCGACCGTCGCCACCGACTCGTTCGACGAAGACGCAACGTAAGTGAGTTCATCACCGTCGGCCTCCACGAACGCGGCCGACAGGTCGAGTGAACGGTTGCCATCGGCCACTTTGAGCTCAACGAAAGCAAGCCACTGTTCTGCCTCCGGCGAACGATTGTCCCCGACCGTGACCTCGAAGCTCGAACTCGCGTTCTCGTTCGCGCCGTCCACGTCCGTCGCCGTCACGGTGATCGTCGCCGTCCCCGCCGCCACCGGAGCGACCGTCACCGTCGAGCGTTCGACCGCTACGGCGACGACCGACTCATCCGACGAAGACGCGCTGAAGGTCAAGCGATCGCCTTCGCGATCCCGGAACCGGCCCGCCACATCGACGGACAGTGCACCCGCCACAGTTCCGTCGGCGAGCCGCAACCCCTTGTCGTCCAGAGTCCCCGACGCCACCGGGCCGATGTTGAAGTTGCGCCCGTCGATCGCTGTCTCCCCCGTGCCGGCCGGATCGAGCCAATCGCTCAGGCGCGTCGTCGCGGTTCCGCCCCCAGTCCAACTCCTGGCCAGCCGCCCGTACCAGGCGTTGTGGTTCGAATGCCCACAGTACGCGGTGCCGCCCTTGAGTTGTCCGACGACCCGCTTGTTCTGGTCGAACGCAGCCGATCCGGACGAGCCCCCTTCGAATCCACCGCGATCAACCCCCAACATCCTGAGGAAGGTCCCGTCTCCCGGAGAGACGTGCAACAGGTACGACGTCACCGAAAGTGGCCCGTCCTCAATGGTGATGGACTTGAGATGGCCTTGGGGCTGATGAATGCCGACCGCCGAACTCGGCGCTGCCTCGCCGCGATCCCAGCCCGCAAAGAACGGTCTCAGTCTCCAATCCAAAGGGTCGTCCAATTCGATCAGGACGAAGTCGGTTGCCGCATTGCCGGCCACGTAGCGTGCCCCGCTCTGCCAGGGTGGCGATGTCTCACGGTACCGTTCGCCGCAGACCGGCGTCTGGTGGTTCCAGTACACCACTGTGCCTCGAGCGGCCGCCTCCGGGCCAAGGTCAAACCCGCAGTGCTGCGCCGTCAGCATGTAGGGCGTGTCGTCCCTCGCCGTGTTGTCGAGCAGAACGCCACTACAAAGAAGGGTCCCCCTGATGACAAGAGACGCGACGCTACGGATCTGATCCCGGTAGGGATCTCCCTCCCGACACGCCACGTCGATGTGGCAACTCGCGTGGACGGACGACACCACCCTGTCCGGCGCCAATTCACGGAATCCCCGGTTGACCGCTGCAAGCTCCAGTTCGAGTTCCGCGATCCGGCTCACCGGCAGGACCACCTCCACGACCGCCTCGCCTCCCGAGATCAATGGTGTCCACAGCTCCCCGTGCGCCTCGTTGTCCGCGTCCGTGAACGGCCCGAGCGCTTCCCGACCGTCCGGCCTGTGGATCAGAAGCCGACCGCCCGGCGGCATCCGGTAGCGCGTGAACCCCATGTTCAGCGACACCGCGCCTGTCGAGCGGATGCGGAGACGCCAAACCGCCATCTCGCCGTCCACCGACGTCTCCCAAAGGCCGTGGCTGGTGGGGTTCACCTCCACCTCGTACGGCTCGGCGAATCGCATCGGCTCAAGAGCGCCGACGGTGGACTGGAGCAGGGCGACCGCGGTCGGCGGACCCTCGAGTACGGCGACCTCGCTCAGTGGCGCCAGACCTTCCAGGATCGACGCCGCGGGTTGCGCCCGGATCGCCGAACCGCTGTCGGGTTGAGCGTGCGATCCAACCGGCAGCAGCGCCCCGACTGCCGTGGCCAGAGCGCAAGCCACCAAGCGCATCAGCGGCTGGGCGACGCAGCGTCGAGTCAATCGCACTCTCTCAAGCGGAAAGGCAGAACAGCTTCTTGGACGACGAGACCATGCAACTAGACTTGATCCGGGCCAATCTGTCGCCTACACAATCGCGGGGATCCGGCAGCCGGATTCCGGGGGCTACTCGCGTGACGCGGCTGTGACACTCCGCGCTCGCACCTGATGCAGAATCGCCCGATGGACAACTGCTGTGTCGTCGCGGCAACGTGGCGCTACGCGAACGCGGGGAAGATTGCGCGGTACACGGTTCCGGACGAGCGGCGGGCCGCGGAGACGCGGCGGCTGAAACAGCGGATCGGCGCCCAGGGGTTGATCTACCTCGCCACCTGCAACCGGGTCGCGTTCATCTTCTCGGCGGAGCCCGGCGCCACGCTCGCCTCCTGCCGGCGGGAGTTGCTGCGCCTGGTCGCGGGCGCCGGCGCGGCGCGGCGCGTTTTCCGGAGCTGGGAGGGCGAAGGGGCCGTCGAGCACCTCTATCTGGTGGCGTCCGGCCTCGATTCGGCTCAGCCCGGCGAACGGGAGATCAGGGGACAGCTCCGCGACGCTCTCGACGAGGCAACGACCGCCGGCACGGTCGACGCCGACCTGCGGCGGGTGGTCGAGTCGGCCCTCCGTGCCGGCAAGAGGGTCCACCGGGACACCGGAGTCGGCGCCGGCCGCACCTCCCTGTCCGAGATCGCGGCCGACCTGCTGACCGGCCGCGCGGCGGAGGTCGCTGGTCCGGTCGCCTTGGTCGGCGTAGCGGCGATGACCGAGACCTGCACGGAACGGCTCCGCGGCCGCGGCATCCCGCTGATCCTCGTCAACCGCACTCCCCGAAAGGCCGAGGAACTCGCCGCGCGGACCGCTGACACACCACGGCTTCCGGCCACGGCGCGGACCGTGGGGACGATGAGCTTGGACGCGTTCCGGGCCCAACCACCCGCGGTGTCAGCGGTTTTGTTCTCAACCGGCGCGCCCGGTCCCGTCGTCAACCGGCGCTGCCTGACCGCCCTGGCCGCGGCCGGCCGAAGTGAGCTGGGCGCCCCGCCTCTCCTGATCGACATGGCAATTCCGGCCGACGCCCTACCCTCCGACACCGACGCGGCCGGCCTCGACCGGATCGGCATGGATCGCATCAACGAACTGGCACAACAGACCCTGCGCAACCGGCGCGAGCGCACCGCCGAAGCTCGCGTCCTGATCGACGAGGAGCTCGCCGCCTACCGTGAGGCGATGGCGACCCGGTCGGTCGCCGGCGCGATTCGCGCGATCGGCGCGAAGTACCAGGACTCCCTGGGCGCCAACCTCGACCGTCTGCTGCAGGGCGAGTTGAAGGATCTCTCGGACACCGAGCGTGCGGCGCTCAAGCAGTGGACCTCGGTCATGGCGAAGCGTCTGAGCCACCTGCCGGTGGTCGGTCTGCGCGCCGTCGCGACCGAGATCGGCCAGGAGGGCGTCGACGCCTTCCTCGCCGCCGCGGCGCCGGAGCTGCTGGAGAGCCGTCGCGCGGCGGACGTCGCCAAGTGACTGCCTTTGCCGAGTGCACGGCCCGTCCGGCGGCCGCATCGCCAACCACGCCTGCCCGGCTGGACGCCGGCCTGCTCCTGCGCGCGCTCCGCTTCGAGGACACGCCGCGGAGACCCCTGTGGATCATGCGGCAGGCCGGGCGCATCCTGCCCGAGTACCGGGCTCTCAAGGAGCGCCACGGCTTCGCCGGTCTCTCCCGCGACCCCGAACTGGCGGCGGAAGTCACCCTGATGCCGCTTCGTCGCTTCCCCTTCGACGCCGCGATCACGTTCGCCGACATCATGTCGCCGCTGCCCGCTCTCGGGGTCGACTTCCGCTTCGACCCCGGCCCGGTGATCGCCCAGCCGATCCGCGATGCCGCGGCGGTAGCCGCCCTGCCCGACCCGGACCGGCTCGACGACGCCGAGATCGCGCCTGAGGTCACGGCGGCGCAGAGGATCGTCCGCCAGGAACTCGACCCGGGCAGGGCGTTGCTCGGGTTCGCCGGCGCGCCCCTGACCCTGGCCGCCTACCTGGTCGAAGGGCGCGGGGTGCGCGATTTCCCCCGGCTGCGGGCGTTCGCCTACGAAGAGCCCGCGGCCTTCGACGCCCTGCTGGACCGGCTCGGCCGCCTCTGCGCCCGCTACCTGATCGCGCAACACCGGGCGGGCGCCGATGCGGTCCAGGTGTTCGATTCCTGGGCCGGCCTGTTCGCCCGCGCCGAGTGGCGCCGCCGCGTGCGGCCGCACCTGGAGCGCCTGCTCCAGCGCGTTGGCGACGCGGGGGTGCCGCGCATCCTCTTCCTCCACGCCGCGCCGCAGTTGGTCAACGACTACGCCGAACTGCCCTGCGAAGCGCTCGGCGTCGACTGGCGCACCGACCTCGGGGCGCTCCGGCGTCGCCGGCCGGATCTATGCCTCCAGGGCAACCTGGATCCGACCGTGCTGCTCGCCGGCGCGGAGGCGATTCGACGCGAGACGAGACGGCTGCTGGACAGCCTGCCGGGCCGCGGACACATCGTGAACCTGGGTCACGGCGTGCTGCCGGAGACCCCGCTGGAGGCGGTGCAGACCCTGATCGAGACGGTCCACGCCGAGGCGGAGCGCGAAGCTTGAGCGCCGAGCGGGCCGGCCGCCTGATCATCGTCGGCGGCGGGCCTTCCGGGCTGGCCGCCGCCTGGAAGGCGTCCGCCGAGGCGGATCGCGCCGGGGCGTCTCTCGAGATTGTCGTGCTGGAGGCGGACACCGAGGTTGGCGGCAAGGCGCGGACGGAGCAGGCCGACGGGCGCCTGATCGAGACCGGCCCGCAGGGTTTCCTCGACGACCAGCCGGTGCTGCGGGAGATGATCGACGCCTGCGGCCTCGGCGAGGAGGTCATCTCACCCGAGCCGGCGGCGAACCGCCGGTCCATCTACCGGGGCGGCAAGCTGCGCGAGCTGTCGCGCAGCCCGCTGCCGTTCGCCCGCAGCGGCCTGCTCGGACCGCTCGGACTGGCGCGGCTGGCTCTTGAACCGCTGGTGCCGGGTCGCCGGAAGGTTCGTTCGAGCGGTCCGCCGCCCGGCGCAGGCACAGCCGCCGAGGACGACGAATCGCTGTTCGACTTCGCTGCCCGCCGCATGGGCCGGCAAGCGGCAGCGCGCCTGATCTCGCCGGTGGTCCTCGGCATCTTCGCCGGCGACGCACGGAGACTCTCGGCAGCCGCCGCCTTCCCGCGGTTCGTGGCGATGGAACAAGCCCACGGCTCCCTGTTCAAGGCCATGCGCGCCGGCCGAAGACGCGGTGTGCCGCCGCCCGGACACAGGACCTTCCGCCGCGGCATTCAGGCACTGCCGAACGCCATCGCCGCGATGCCGGGAATCGAGGTCCGCTGCGGCCACGCGGTCACGTCGATCGAGCACCGCGCCGACGGCGCCGGCTTCACCGTCGTCTCCTCCGGCGGCCAGCACGCTGCCGACGCCGTCATCCTCGCCGCCGATCTACCCGCGGCCGCCGATCTCGTCGCCGGCGTCTCGGCAGCGGCCGCGGACGAACTCCGGCAGATCGAATCGCCGCCGATGGCCGTCGTCCACACCGCCTTCGACGCGGCAGCCACGGCCCACCTGGAGCCCGCCTACGGCTTCCTCGTCGCCCGCGGCGAGGGCATCCGCATGCTCGGCTGCCAGTACGAGACCGCGACCTTCCGCGGCCGCGGTCCGGAAGGTCAGTTCCTCGCCCGTTCCATGTTCGGCGGCAGCGTGGACCCCGAGGCCGCGCACCTGGACGACGACGAACTGATCGACCTCACCCGCCGAGAACTACGCCGCACGGTCGGCATCGACGCCGAGCCCGTCTTCACCAGCATCGCCCGCTGGCCCCACGCGATCCCGCAGTACGCCCCCGGCCATCCACAACGGGTAGCCAGGATCGAGGCCGCTCTGAACCCGATCGACGGCTTCCACCTCGCTGGCAACGCTCTCTACGGCATCGGCTTGAGCCGCGCGATCGCGGTCGGCGCCGGATGCGGCGAGCAGGCGGCGAGATCGTTGCTGGGAACCATCGAGCCAACCTCCAACCGCGGCATATAGCGATGCTGTACTTCGAGTGGGATGCACGCAAAGAGCGGTCGAACGTGAAGAAACACGGCGTGGACTTCGCCGAGGCTTCAACCGTGTTCGGGGACCCCATGGAGTGCACCGTCCCTGATCCGGACCACTCCGTGGAGGAGCACCGATTCCTGAGCATGGGCAGTTCACGGCAGAACCGGTTGCTGGTGGTAGCGTACGTGGAGCGTGGG
Source organism: Candidatus Multivorans sp. (assembly GCA_965205295.1). GTDB lineage: Bacteria > Acidobacteriota > Thermoanaerobaculia > Multivoradales > Multivoraceae > Multivorans. Next base: position 4,091,106 of record OZ242167.1, on the reverse strand, counting down.
CGGCGCATTCGGATCTTCAGTGCCCGCACAGCGACACCAAGCGAACAAAGGCAGTATGAGTCAGGCACGTGACCAAAGCGCGATGCGCCCCGAGTACGACTTCTCAGAAGGGGTTCGAGGCAAGCATCACCGGGCCTACCGGCAGGGAACGAACCTGGTCCTGCTGGATCCGGACGTGGCAGCCGTGTTCAAGGACTCTGCCGCAGTAAACTCCGCGCTCCGCGCGTGGGCGAAACTCGCCCCACGACACGCCAGCGCCGATGGACCGCACCGTTAGTCGGCCCCGGCGGGTTCCGCCAACCACCACCATCCAGGAGACGCCCCCGATGAAGGAAGCGCTGCAGTTCTACATCAACGGTGAGTGGGTCGACCCGGTCACGCCGAAGACCATGGACGTGATCGACCCGTCGACGGAAGAGGCGATCGGCCGGATCAGCCTCGGCAGCGCGGCCGACGTCGACCGGGCCGTGGCCGCGGCGCAGGCCGCCTTCGAGTCGTTCTCTCAGACCAGCCGCGAGGAGCGGGTCGAGCTTCTCGGCCGGATCGTCGCCGGCTACAAAGCGCGCATCGGCGAGATGGCCGAGACGATCTCCGCCGAGATGGGCGCGCCGGCCTGGCTCGCGAAGGCCGCGCAGGCGCCGTCGGGCATGGGTCACTTCGCGGGCGCTCTCGCCGTGCTCAAGAACTACGAGTTCGTCGAGACACGCGGCACGACCAACATCGTCAAGGAAGCGGTCGGCGTCTGCGGCCTGATCACGCCCTGGAACTGGCCGATCAACCAGATCGCCTGCAAGGTCGCCCCGGCGCTCGCCGCGGGCTGCACGATGGTCCTCAAGCCGAGCGAGGTCGCCCCGCTGAACGCGATCCTGCTCGCCGAGATCCTGCACGACGCGGGCGTCCCGCCGGGCGTCTTCAACCTGATCAACGGCGAGGGCCCCGATGTCGGCGCCGCGATGTCGGCCCACCCCGGGATCGACATGATGTCGTTCACCGGCTCCACCCGCGCCGGCCGCGCGGTCGCCAAGGCCGCCGCCGACTCGATCAAGCGCGTGGCCCAGGAGCTCGGCGGCAAGTCGCCGAACATCGTGCTCGAAGACGCCGACATCGACCGGGCGGTCAAGGCCGGCACCCGGCAGTGCTTCCTCAACAGCGGCCAGTCCTGCAACGCCCCGACGCGGATGCTGGTGCCCGCGGCCGCTCACGGGCGCGCCCTGGAAGTCGCCAAGGCCGCCGCCGAAGCGACCGTCGTCGGCCCGCCGGGACAGGAGGGCGTCGCCATCGGCCCGGTCGTCAGCAAGGTCCAGTACGACAAGATCCAGGCCCTGATCGCCAAGGGGATCGAAGAGGGCGCCGAGCTCGTCACCGGCGGCACGGACCGCCCCGAGGGCATGGACAGCGGCTACTACGTCCGCCCCACCGTCTTCGGCGGCGTCAGCAACGACATGACGATCGCCCGCGAGGAGATCTTCGGCCCCGTGCTGGCCATCCTCCCCTACGAGTCCGAGGAAGAAGCGATCCGGGTCGCCAACGACACCCCCTACGGCCTGTCGAGCTACGTCCAGTCCGGCGACCTCGACCACGCCCGCAACGTGGCCTCCCGGATCCGCGCCGGCAACGTCCACATCAACGGCGCCCCCGCCGACTTCGGCGCCCCCTTCGGCGGCTACAAGCAGTCCGGCAACGGCCGCGAATGGGGAAACTTCGGCTTCGAGGAGTTCCTCGAGGTCAAGGCCGTGATGGGGGCGCTGCCGAAGGCGAGTTGAGGCTACGGCGTAGCGACGCGGCGGTGCTGAAACCAGCCCGGCCCAAGAGCCGGACGGCGTCGAGCCCTACGGAGCCCTGCGTCACTGGTGCCACCGATGGACTTCGACGAACTCCTCGAGGAGGCGATTCCGCTGACAGCGGAGGACGTTCGCATGGCCAGAATCGGCGCGGGAATCTCGCCCGGCTGGGTCGCGAAGCAGGCCGGCCTTGACGACGTTCGATACGCGGAACTCGAGAGCGCCAGTGGCCCTAGGAATCGGTCCACCCTGTCCGACTTGGTGTCGATAGGCCAGCAACTAGGCTTGGACTCAGTTCGCGTCGCCTACGTGAACGAAATCGGGCAGTACATGAAGATTGCCCTGTCGAAGGATGGACGGTCTATTCCGCACGTTGACTCGCTGGACGCGGACGCTGCGACGCTCAAGAAGCGAGAGTACTTTGTCAGCCCCCATGCTGTTCTCGCCTTCGTCGCTCAGGCCGGCTTCCGGTCCATTCTTTCCTCGACAGAGCTCATCGACAAGCAGATTGTGGAACTGTGGACCGCCGCCGTGTTCTCGATATCCCTCGGTCAGGGCCATGACTACTACGTGCGTTTGGTCAACAACGACCCACCGGATGCGGAGGTGCTGGCGATCAAAACGGAGAACGGTGACCTCTCGATGGTCAGGGCCGAAATTACCCGACATGGACCACACTCGACAAGCCTCTTTGACGTTATTGCCAAGAAGCTGGGGAAGAAGTACCAGCAGGGAACTGCAATCGTGGTTCTTGTGGAACGATCTGAGTCTCTCCAAGTCGCCGAACTGCATAGGTTCATCCGGGAGAACAACCGCCACGGCCAACGAATAGTCATCATCGGCGGAGGCGAGAGAGCGAGCACGTTCAAAGTCGTGCCGTCGGACAGGATCTTCTCTCCGCTCCCGGGCTACACGGCCTGGAAGGAATATGACGTGGGCGTAGCCGACGCAGGCCGAGGTCACCAAGGATACGAAGGGCTCGTATTCGAACCACCCGCCCTAGCAGCCCGTGGTGAAAGTCGCGCTGCATTCGACCGGCGATGCATCACGCCCAACATCGTTGCTCCTCGGTCGAAGATGCACCGATATGCTCCCTCGTCGCGCCTTGTTGGACGCGCGCCTCACCGGTCTCGGTGCGACACGGACTTCCACCACGGGCTGCTAGAGGCCTTTCGTGCATTTCCGGTGTTTGTGAAGTCAATGAAGCTATGTCGGACGCCAGGTGATCACGGGTGAAATCACCTCTCGACAACGGTTTCTAGGCTGTAGAAACCCCAGCAGTTGCGCAACGCCCTCCGGCCAAGGAGCATATGAGCTGCTGACTAGTCGGTTACCGGACCGTACTGCCAACCCCTCTCCGCCGCCTTCGTCGTCAGCCGCCGTGCCACGGTTACCCTCTGACCCCTAGTCAACGCGCTGAAGTCAATCACGACGTGCTCCGGCGCGTCAGGCCCCGGGTCCGTATCGACCGGCAGTTCTTCCGCTCGGCACTCACCAATTGTGACGGAGAGCACACCTACGGAACTTAGGTTCCGCACTATGGTGTGGCGCCTCCAGGCGGCCTCCGCAGTAATCCGACTTCCGTCGTCGGCGGATAACCGGCCGCCATCCTTGGGCGTCGGCGTGAACGCCGGCGACATGACTCTTCCATTCCGAAAGAACGCCGGATGCACTTGCCGGTGAAGCAGCGTTTCCGGCTTCATGGCTTAGGACGCGATGCGGCGCGAATCTGCTCGATGAACCACTTCCAGCCTTGCTCCTCGCTGAGGTTCAGTTCGCGCGTGCAATCTGCGTCCGAAGCCATGTCGACGCGGTACCAAGTCGCCTTTCGCTCCACTAGGTCGATCTCCATGCCGACTTCCAGCGGTGGGAATGACCACTCAGCATGAAGACCTCCATAGGCTGTAGGGCAGAGATGGGGAAGCGGCAACTCGTCGGGGTAGCTCCTCTTGAACTGATGCTCCAGCCAATCCAAGCCCGAATGGTCTGGCGCCAAGCCTTCTCCGTCAAGCCAGCCGTTCTCCAACTCTCGCAACTCCGCTACGCGTAACCCAACATCCAATGGATCCAGAAGCGCCACATGCTGAATGTCCTCAATGCCGACCAGTCGCTCCTGGCGGTTCAATCTTCCTATGCCGTCGAGCACTATCGACGCTCTTCCCGGGTAGCCGTTGAAGGCCTCCAGGATCGAGTCGAAATGCTCATCCGGCATCGGGCCCGGAAGACGGCTTCCACTCGCCAACTGCAGGTTAAACGTCCTCTTCTGCTGATCCGCCTCGGGCACATATCCCCTCAGCTGCACCGGTTCCGTCAGCTCCTTCCGGGCTGAAGCCCGAACCAACGCACGACGGCTCTCCTTCGTCAGCCTCGCCACCGTTGGGGCCGACGAACGAGTGAACTCCATGGCTTCCTCATCGCGTAGGCTGCGCCCGACCCGATCGAAGTAGCTCAGACATTCTCTAGGCAAGTGCTCTGATACGGACTCTCCAGACTCCGCCGCGGCGATCGCAGAGATGATCGCTTCGCGACCTGACTCAAAGCACTTCTGAAAGCGAAACGGCATTCCCGGAGAGTCCAAAGACCGTTGCGGTGAATTCGACTCGATCCCGATCACGGGAACCGCACTGCCGTCTTCGATTCGGATGAGCTTGAGTTCGACGCCGTCGGCGAAGCCTCTCGGAGATCGCTGACGCCCCGGGTTCTCCTGCAGGAAAGCCCACTTGGCAACGTCAATGAGCATCAAGCCAAGCGCCCTCAGGTCGCCCAGAACGTCAAGCGGAATGGCCCCGCCCCCAAACCGAACGCCGCAAAGGCGCGGCCGCAGGAACTCGGTGTCGGCCATTACGTGTCCTCAAACGACTACCAAAGGTCAGAGATTCTCCCCTGAACTGGGACGATAGCAGTCCCATGGCGCTTCGGCCGTCCGCCGACAACTTCCTTTGACGCCGGGCGCCGGTCACCCAAGCCGGCCGAACCGGCCCGCTGGGTCGAGTGCCTGCTCGACGCGGCGTAGCAGTTCGCCGCCGGTGCGGTAGCCGAGGATCGGTTTGGCGACGGCGCCCGCCGGGGCGCGCAGGGCCAGGGCGGTGAGTTTCGACCCGGTCAGGGCCCGGTCGAGGGCTGGCAAGTCGGCGTTGCGTTCGGCGGGCCAGGCCAGGAACGCCTGCTGGGCGCCGGCGCTGTAGACCCTGGCGATGCAGCCGGCGTCGAGGTCGGCCAGGATCTTCTCGAGCGCGGCGACGGCGGCAGGCGTCAACGGGCACTTGAGGACGGAGGCGGCGGGGGCGGCCCAGTGGAGTTCGCGGCGGGCTTGCCAGTGATGTGCGTCGGCGTTGCCTGAGAGGGCCTTCCGGCCGGATGCGGGCGAGACGCCCGCGTTCCCAGGGGTCGAGAGGGCGCTCTCGAGAAGCCCGGCGACCCGGTTCAGGCGCGTGTCGAGCGCGAAGCTGCGCCCGCCGATGCGGATCTCCAGGTCCCAGCCGGCCAGGCCGTGGACGAGGTCGAGGCACTCGAGCTCGACCGCGCCGGCGCCGACGCGGCCGGCGGCGGCAAGCGCCGCGTCGAGGGTGATACCGACAACCCGCAGCGTGGCGCAGCTCTCGGGATGCGGGAAGACCTTGAAGGTGCATTCGGTGAGGACGCCAAGACGACCCAGGCTGCCGACCATGAGCTTCGGAAGATCGAAACCGGCCGCGTTCTTGACCACCTTGGCGCCCCCATGGACGATCTCGCCGCGGCCGTCGACGAAGGTCACCGCGAGCAGGAAGTCACGCAGGCCGCCGTAGCGCAGCCGGCCGGGGCCGTTGGCGCCCGCGGCGACGGCGCCGCCGACGGTGCTGCCCGCATCGACGAGCAGCGGGTCGAACGGCAGGTACTGGCCCTCCGCGGCCAGCCGCTCGATGACCTCTGCCAGGGGCGTGCCGGCAAGAGCGGTCACCGTGTACTCGCTGGGCAGGTACTCGGTGATGCCGCTGAGCGACGACAGATCGAGAACCTCGGCGCCGTCCACCGCCCACAGAGACGGCTTCGTGCCCCCGCCCCGCGGCACGATCCGTTCCGCGCCGCGCACGGCCTCGGCGACCTCGGCCGGCGAACCCGGCCGACTGAGCACGCCCGTCATTCGCGCGAGATGACTCCCGCCACTTCCAGCGGGTGCGGACCGTGGCTGAGCAGCGCCGGCGCCTCCCCGTCCGGGAACATCTTGCCCCGGTTGGCGAGTTCGCCGGGGTCGATGGCGGATCGGATGCGGCGCATCGCGTCCAGGTCGCTCTTTTCGAACATCTCGCCCAGGTACTGCCGCTTCTCCATCCCGACGCCGTGCTCGCCGGTGATCGAGCCGCCGAGACCGATGCACAACCGCAGGATCTCCCCGGCCAGTTGCTCGGCCCGCTCCAGATCGCCCTCGACCCGGCCTTCGAAGAGGATCAGCGGATGCAGGTTGCCGTCGCCGGCATGGAACACGTTCGCCACCCGCAGACCGTGCTGCTTGCCGAGCAGCTGGATCTCCGTCAGGGCCTCACCCAGGCGTGAGCGCGGCACGACGCCGTCACAGACGATGTAGTCCGGGCTCAGTCTCCCGACCGCCGAGAAGGCGCTCTTGCGACCCTTCCAGATCCGCATCCGGTCGTCCGGGTCGCTGGCGATGTGTTCGAAGTAGGGCTTCGACTTCCTGACCACTTCCAGCAGCAGTTCGCTCTCGGCGGCGACCTGCTGCTTCTCGCCTTCGAGTTCGACGATCAGAAGCCCCTCGGCGTCGAGCGGGTAGCCGGCGCCGACCGCCGCCTCGGCCGCCTCAATCGCCAGGTTGTCCATGATCTCCATCGCCCCGGGCAGCAGACCGGACGCGACCACCGCGGCTACCGCCTCGCCAGCCGCCGCCAGGGAGTCGTACGCCGCCAGCAGGGTGAAGAACGTCTCCGGCTTGGGCAGCAGCCGCAAGGTGATCTTCGTGGCGATGCCGAACAACCCCTCGGAGCCGACGAACAGACCGACCAGGTCGGGGCCGACGCTCTCCAGGCTGTCGCCGCCCAGTTCGACCACCTCGCCGTCCGGCAGTACGACCTCAAGACCGAGCACGTGGTTGCTCGTCATGCCGTACTTCAGGCAGTGGGCGCCGCCGGAGTTGAAGGCCAGGTTGCCGCCGATCGTGCACACGGACTGGCTCGACGGATCGGGGGAGTAGTAGAGGCCGTAGGGGGCCGCGGCGTCGGAGACGGTGAGGTTCACCACTCCCGGCTCGACCACCGCCGTCCGCCGTACCGGGTCCACTTCGAGGATGCGGTTGAGCCGGTTCATCGCGATGACGACGCCGTCCTGAATCGGCAGCGAACCGCCGGACAGGCTCGTGCCGCTGCCGCGGGCCAGGAAGGGCACCTCCGCGGCCGCGCAGAGACGAACCACGTCGACGACTTCATCCGCGGACTCGACCAGAACCACGGCACGGGGCCGGGCGCGGAACGCGGTCAGCGCGTCCGACGCGTAGGCCGCCATTGGGGCTGAGCCGGTCAGCACGCGGTCCGGACCGAGGCGCCGGGTGAGGGCGTCGAGGAAACTGGCTGCGTCCATCGTCGTCATCGATCGACGATCAGCCTACAACGGCGGCGCTCGGGCTCGCCGCTTCAAGGCATCGCGCTCGATGCGGGCCAGAAGGCCCGTGGACCGGCGTCCGCTTGGCGATGCGGGCCAGGGCGCCGGGCTCGGCTAGTCGGCGAGTGGCATCACGATCCAGAGCACGAGGTAGACGATGATCCCCGGGAACGCCACCGAGAGGATGGAAGCCAGGACGAAGAGCAGGCGCACGCCGGTGGGGTTCCAGCCGAGCCAGGCTGCGAGACCGCCGCAGACGCCGCCGATCAGGCAGTCGGACGCGGAACGATGAAGGGGGCGGGACTTGCTGGCGGCGGTGGTCACTGTCGGGTTCCTCCTCGGAATCGCGAACTAGGCGTCTGACTCGAATACGGCTGCGACCAGGTGGATGTTCCAAGTCTATAGCCGGCCGCGCATAGGATGAACCTCAATGGCCGAGGAGCAGCAGGCGCCCGAGCGGGTAGGCATGTGGAAGAGCCTGGTCCGCGCCTTCTCGACGTGGCGGACCAGGTCCGTCGTCCTCATGTCGTTCTCCTCCGGTATGCCCCTGGGGCTGGTCTGGATCGCGATTCCGGACTGGATGCGCAGCGTCGGCGTCGACATCCGCATCGTCGGCCTCTTCACGCTCGCGCAGGCGCCGTGGTTGTTCAACGTCATCTGGGCGCCGCTGATGGATCGCTACCCGCCACCGTTCCTCGGGCGCCGTCGCGGTTGGGCGGCAATAGCCCAGGTCGGGCTGCTGCTCGCCACACTGGCTCTGGCCGGAGTCGGCCACCATCCCGACACACCGTGGCTGGTGCTGGCCTTCACTTTCGCGATCGCGATGGCCGCGGCTTCCCAGGACATTGCCGTCGACGCCTACGCCGTGGACGTGCTGAAAAGGGAAGAGCAAGGCGCCGCGGTCGGGTCGCGAATCGCCCTCTACCGTGCCGGGATGTACGTTGCCGGCTCTCTCAGCATCACGGTGGCGGCCTTCGCTTCCTGGCCGGTCGTCTGCGTGATTCTCGCCGCGCTCTACCTGCCAATGCTCTGGATCACGACCTTCCGGGCGCCCGAGCCAACCAACCTGCCACCTACTCCCAGTACGCTGCGGGACGCTGTCTGGCTGCCCTTTCTCGGCTTCCTCTCCCGCCACCGCGCGGTCGAGATCCTCGCCTTCGTCATCCTCTTCAAGGCCGCCGACAACATGGCGGGAGCACTTCTGCGTCCGTTTCTGGTCGACATGGGCTACTCCGCGACCGATCGCGGCGTGTGGCTCGGCGCGATCGGTCTGACCGCGACCATCGGCGGCGCGATCCTCGGCGGACTGGCCACCAACTCGCTCGGCCTCGGCAGATCCTTGTGGGTCTTCGGCTCGCTACAGATCTTTTCGAACCTCGGCTACGTGGTACTTGCCAATGTGCCGAAGAACTCGCTGCTGCTCTATGGCGCGATGGGTTTCGAGAGCCTTTGCCAGGGACTGGGCACGGGCGCGTTCTCGGTGCTGCTCCTGCGGATGACCCAGAAGCGCTTCTCGGCAACGCAGTACGCCCTGTTCTCGACTCTCTTCGGCTTCGGCCGCATCTTCTCAGGGCCAGTGGCCGGAATCACGGTCGACGCCGTGGGATGGTCGACCTTCTTCCTCATGACGATGCCGCTCGGCCTCCCCGGCCTGTACATGCTCTCGCGTTTCGTCAGGCCGCGCGAGCGGGAACCGGTCTTCGACGTGCGGCGCCAGAAACCGCTGCCGCCGAAGTCCACCGGACAGCTTGCCGCCAGCGGAGCAACCCTCGGGATTCTCAGCGCAGTCGGCGGCGGCCTGCTGCTGACCGGGCTCGCGGGCCTGAAGGCGATGCGCACCGAAGCGGCCGAATCGTTCGGTTTCGCCGCCGAACTCCTGGCGATCGCCACGCCCACCAACGCCCTGGGCTGGGTGCAGCTTGGCGGTCTGGTGGCCTTCGGCATCGCGATGGGGCTGTTCGCGGCGGCGGTGCAGGCGGCGCGGCGAGGCGCGGGGGCGTCGCTGGCAGCGAAGGCTGCTGACGAGTCGTAGGGGGACGGCAGTCGGACCGTAGCGCCAGCGCAGCGGAACCGCTCGAACCAGGAGTCCCACCTCGGCCGTTCGTACCGGAAAGCGCCAGCGTCTACAGGGCGAGCCTCAACAGCACACCAACGCCGCTCAGCACCAGGGCGGAACCGCCGAGCACGATGCCAGCGCCCCACAGGACCAACCGTGTCTCAAGCGTCTTGAGCTCGGCCCGAAGACCGTCGTGCGTGACCAGTCCCTCAACCGCGGCGGCGCACCCGGTGTCGATCGCACGAGCCGTTGCCTTGGCGGTGTCCGCATCCAGGCCGGCGCCTTCCAGTGCTTCGGCCGTGGCGAGCGTGTCCGTCGCGGTGCTCATGACTTCAGATACGGACCACAAACCCGATCCGTCTAGCGGGCGATCTGACCCTGACGCAGCGGCCGCTGCATCGTCGTCGGCTCGTCGGGGTAGAGCTTGGCGACGTACTCGCCGTAACCGTTGAAGATCGGCGTGTCGAACGGCTGGTTGTCGTGCAGCCAGTGCGAGGTCGCCTGACTCCAGCGCGGATGCGGGATGTACGGGTTGATGTTCGACAGGTAGCCGTATTCGTGGGGCTGGATCTGCCAGAAGGTGTCCGGTTCGTCGGCGACGAACTCGATCTCGACGATCGACTTGGGGTTCTTGTAGCCGTACTTCCAGGGCACGACGATCCGTAGCGGCGAGCCGTGCTGCTTGAGCAGAGGTTCGCCGTAGATACCGGTAGCGACGAAGGCGAGTTCGTTCATCGCCTCGTCGATGCGCAGCGCCTCGGCGTAGGGCCACGGGTACCACGGCGTCTCGCGAACGCCCGGCATCTGCTTGTCCTCTCTCCCGGTCACGAGGCGGACATGCTTGGCTGAGGACTTAGGGCTAGCCTTCTCGATCAGCTTGCTGAGCGGGAAACCGCTCCAGGGCACGTTCATCGCCCAGCGCTCGACGCAGCGGAAGTGGTAGAGGCGCTCCTCGTGCTCGAAGGCGAAGATGTCGTCCAGATCGAGCGTCATCGGGTTGTCGCACAGGCCCTTGATCTCGACCTTCCACGGCTCGACGGTGAACTTGCCGGCGAACTTCCATACCGGACCGCCGCGACCGGGCAGGAACTCGTAGAAGTTGTTGTGGCCGCCGGCGACGTCGCGGGGCGTCAGCTCGCCGCCGACGCCGGCCGGCGGTCCGGCGAACTTCGTGTTGCGCCGGGGCTTGCCGGTCGCCTCGGCCGGATAGACGTCCGGCCGCGACAGGGCCGGCATCAGCTTCTCCTCGAGCGGCGGCGCCGGCGGCGGCGCCGGCACCTGCTGGCGGAGACGGAACTGGGAGGCCAGGGGCGAAGCGCCGGCGATACCGATCGTGGCCGCGGCCACGAACTTGCGGCGGTCCATGTAGACCTCCCGCGGCGTCGCCTGGCGGCTTGGCAGCGTGACGCCGGCGTCACCGGGAAGATAGCGGGCAGAGTCGTACTTCTTGATCCACATCGTGTGTTCGCCGAACCGGCTCAGGGCGAGATCGCTACTGCCGTTCGGCGTTCCTCCTGTTCTCGTGCCTAACTCTTGGGTGATCGTAACAGCCGAATGCCGGCCGGATGCGGGCGAGACGGCGACGTTCCGGGGCTACCATCGGAGGTTCGCCAGCAGTGCCGCACGGTAGAGGGATGGCGTGGCGCCATTCCGCTCCACGCGAGCAGCTTCAGCATCCAGGGCGAAGAACTCGCCGACCCTGAGCCGCGCACCGGCCTTGTAGGCCTCGCCCGAACGCTCGGACAGCCCCGCGCCCAGATACGGCGTCAGACTCCCCCGGCTGCCCAACACGGCCAGCCCGTATCCGACTTCCGCCTCCGTCGTGCTGCCCGGCGCAGTCGCGCGGTAGCCCAGGGGCGCCGCGTTCTGCTGTTCCCACAACCTGATGATCCCGCTCGACGCGGCGCCCAGGGTCGACCGCAGACCGATGGACAGGCCGCGGTCGGCGCCGCCCGGCTCGAACCGGAGCGAACCGCCCAAGCCCCACTCCGAGAGCTCACTCGCTTCGTGGGCCAGCAGGGAGCGTCCCGTCAACTCGGCGGACAGGCCCCGCGGCGCGTTCTCGACACGAAGGCCCGCGCCCAGTTCCAGGCCGCCGCCCGTCTCCGCATCGCCGTCGTCGTAGCGGAGACCCAACTCCACCTTCGGAGTCAGCACGACGCCGGACTCGAACTGCCACCGGCGTGCGCCCTCGATCATCAACCGCAGCCGGTTCACGTCGGTCGACAGCGCGGGCAGCGCTTCCGTCTCGTCCGAAGTCGTGTGCACCAGCAGCAGGTCGGTGCGAAGCGCCAGGCTGAAGCCGTCCGTCCCCGCGGACGACCGCAGTTCCTGCCGCGCCCCGAAGGCCCCCAGGCTCATCCCGATGTCCGCCTCGATGGACCCCAGGTCGCCCTCGCCCAGGGTCATCGATCCGGCGCCGCGGCCCAGAGCGCCCCACACCGCCAGGCGGTCGCTCACCGCGACCCGCAGGTAGGGCAGGCCCGTGGTCAGAACGCTCGAGAGGTCGCCCTCCCGGGCACGCAGACCGCCGCCCCCGGCCCGGCGGTAGTCGCCGTCGCCGCGGCTGTGGGACACCGCGACCCCGAACAGCACGCGGCCGCGTTCGACGTCCGCTCCGACGGTGCCCGTGACCACCTCGCCGTCGAGGCTGAGGGTGTCCTCGCCGCCGTCGAAGCGCGTCGCGGCGCCGCGGCCCCAGACGGACCAGCGGTGGACACCGGCGTCGTCGCCGTGGGCGGCGCCGTTCACCGTCGTCCGATTGCTGTACCCGGAAGCGTGGGAGTCGGAAGAGAACTGGAACGAACTCCGTGCCAGCACATCGCCCGCGTCCATCCGCCCCGACCCGTACCTGCCGGACTGCGCGTCCAGAAGGCCGCCACCGGACCCGGCCAGACCGACGGCGCCACCCGCCGCCTGACCGATGCCACCAAGCCCGGCAACGGGCGCCGGGGCCGAGCCGCCAGCGCCGTTCCCCTGGCCGCTACCGGTAGCGCCGTGTTCCCGGTCGCTACCCGAAACATCGACCCGGTGGCCCGCGACCACGACCTGGGCGCCCGATCCGAGCCGACCGGCCAGCCGATCCTCCACCGCGTCCACGGCGTTGCTGGCTGCCGTGCGTCCGAACCGGGCCAGCCATTCCTCGGCCGGCGCCGTGTCGTCGTCGTCCTCGATCGTTCCCGTGGCGGCCACCACCGAACCGGCTTCGAACGCCGCGTTCGTCGCCTCGCTCAGCGACACCCGGAAGGTCTCGGCCTCCTCGACCAGCAGATCCTCTAGCAGGCGCACGGCGATCCGCCGACTCGTCGTGCCGGGAGCGAAGGTCAGTTCGCCGCTCGCCTCGATGTAATCCAGACCCGGCTGCGCCGTCGCGGCCGAACTCGTCCAACGCACAGTCGCCGGCATGGCGCTCTCACCGCTGAGAGTGACGGTGAACGCGATCTCGGCCGCGGACTCGGGCGCCGACGCGTCGGCGATCCGGAACACCGGCGCCGCATCGTCGTTCTCGATCACGCCCGTGGCCAATGACGCTCCGACTCTGAGCTTCGCGTTCCTTGGCCGGCTGAGGCTGACCGTGAACGTCTCGTTCTCCTCGAAGAGAGCGTCGTCGCGCAAGGGAATCACGATCGCGCCGCCCGCTGAGCCCGGATCGAGGGTCAGGACGCCGCTCACGGCCGCGTAGTCCTGATCCGCGGTCGCCGAGCCGGGCGAGGTGCTCCATCCCACCTCCACCGGCATCGAACTCTGCCCCTGAAGAGTGACCTGGAACATCAGATCGCCCCTGCTCTCCGGCGCGGAGGCATTGGCGATCGCAAGGACCGGCGCCGCGTCGTTGTCCCTGACCTGGACAGTCGCCGAAGCCGCACTGCCCAGGGTGTAGCCGCTGCCGCTCAACAAGGTGGCCACAATCTGCCTGTCCGGCTCGTCCACCCTGTCGTCGATCGTCCGCACGGTCAGGGTGGTCTCGTCGGCGCCGCCAGGGAAGAGTGCCGAGGTCGGCGATTCGCCACCGATCATCGGCCCCGCCGCCGTCACTTCCAGCAACACTGTGAGTTGCTCGGCGGTGGCGCCCGTACGACGCAAGATGAACGCCGCCTCGGCGCCCTCGACGACGCGACTCTCCTCCGCCTGAACCGTCACTTCCGGCGGCGCCAGGTTCGTCACCGCACCGACGATGTTCGAAGGCGGACCAACGCCCGCAGCGTTGAGGGCGCAGACCCGGTAGTGGCGGGTCGTCCCTGCCGTGAGACCACGGTCGCGGTAGGTCGTCCCCGTCGAGCCGGTGTCGTCCACCAGCACCGACCATCCTGAATCGCCGTCAGCCGACCATTCGATCCGGTAGCCAGTGATCGCGACGCCGCCCGTCTCGGTGGGCGCCGTCCAGGCCAGGTCGATCCGGCTCTCGCCGTCGGCGCGAGCCGCAAGGTTCTTCGGAGCGGCAGGAACGGTCACGGCGGGCGGCGGTTCGTCGTCGTCCTTCACGGTCACTGCGGCTGCGGACCCGGAACCAACGACGTAGCCCGCGTCCTGCTCAGCGGTCAGCGTCGCCGTGATCACGCTGTCCGGCTCGTCAACCGAGTCGTCGACGGTCCGGACGGCCAACGTCGTCCGCGCCGCCCCCGCGTCAAAGACCGCCGAGGTCGGCGCGGCTCCGCGGATCATCGAACCCGTCTCCGACACCTCCACCGACACCGTCAGCGACCCCGACGAATCGCCAGCCCTACTCAGAGTGAAGGTCACTTCCGCGCCCTCGGTGACCTCGGGCGTCCACCCCGAGAAAGTCACCTCAGGAAGATCCGGGTCCGGCGGCTCAACCGGCCGCGCGTCGTTGTCGACGATCGCCAGTTCGAGGCGCGGAGGGAAGCTGACGTAGGTGGGCGTGTCCGGGGCTCGCTCGGTGATCAGTCCGAGGGTTTCCGGCTCCAGCTCTTGCACCGAGTCGTCAACGATGGTCAGGGAAACGTCCTTGACCGCCTCGTAGTTGCCCTCGGCCGCCACGAACACCCAGTCCGCCGCCGCGTAGCCAATCTCTACGGAGAGTGGCGCGAAGTCGTCAGGCGAGGCCGCGCTGTCCGCGCGGGTACTCACGGAGACGTTGAAATCGCTGGTCGGCGCCGGACTCCCACCCGTAGTGGCCGTTACCCGGATGGTCGCCGTTCCGATGTCCTCGGGAACTTCGGTCACCACGACGCCGTTCGCGTCCACAACCGCAATCGTCACCCGCACCTCTGCCGGTTCTTCCAGGCCCGTGGTCGCGCCGGCCGGATCCGACGCCGGACCGGTCCCGACCAGGTTGATCGCCGACACCCGGTAGTGCCGCGTCGTTCCGGGTTCCAAGCCGCCGGCCGTGTAGGTCGTCGTCGAGGTTTCAGTGTCCTCGACCAGATCGGTCCAATCGGAAGCGCCGTCCCCGGACCACTCGATCCGGTAGCCGGTGATCGGCGGATTGGTGGCGCCGGCCGGCATGTTCCAGCTCAGGTCGATCGCATTCCGTCCCGCCGCGGTCGCCACCAGGTCGGTCGGAGCGCCCGGGACCGCGTCGTTGTCGACGATTGCCAGCTCGATCCGTCCGGGCAACGAGACATAGGCGGGTGTGTCTGGCGCCCTCTCAATCAACAGCCCGAGAGTCTCCGCTTCCTCATCCACCGAGTCGTCGACGATGGACAGCAGGACCTCCTTGACTGCCGAGTAGCGATCCTCAGCATCCATGAAGACCCAGTCCGCGACCGCGAAGTGGACCATCACGGACAGCGCCCCGTAGTCGTCTGGAGAAACGGCGCTGTCGCTACGAGTACTCACCGCGACCCCGAAGGCCTCGGTCGGCGCCACGCTGCCGACGGTTGTCGCCGTTACGCGGATGGTAGCGGTGCCGGCATCCTCGGGGACCTCGGTTACCGCAACGCCGTTGGCGTCCACCACAGCAGTCGTCACCTGGACCTCCAGGTCGTCATCGTCCTCGACGACCACCATCGCCGACGACGGCGAGCCCACCTCGTAGGAACCGTCCTCGGGCGCCATCACGGTCAAGGTGACGTTCCCGTCCGCTTCGTCCCGATCATTCCCGTTCGTGAGGAGGCCGAAGCTAAGTAGTCTCGATTCCGGCTCCATCCTCAGCGTCATCGTCCTTGGACCCCCCGAAAACGCGAACGAACCCGTCACCGAGAGCTCCGCCGACACCTCCAACGCCTCCTCTGCCGGGCCAGCGCGCCTCACAACGAAGAGGGCCTCCTCGCCTTCGGTGACGGGCGTCGACTCCACCTTGACCGTGATCACTGGCAGAATTTGCAGGTCGTCGTCGTCCTCGACGAGCACAGTGGCCGAAGAGTCCGCGCCGACTTCGTACTCAGCGTCCTCGCCAGCGGTCAGCGTGACGGTAACGCTACTGGCCGCCTCGTCCCGGTCGTCCGCCTGGGTGCTCACCGCCAGCCGCTTCTGCTCCTCTCCTCCCATCAGGACAATCGACGTCGGCGCCGTCCCGCTGATCATCGAGCCGGTCTCCGCCACCCCAAACGACACCGTCAACGCTTCCTTCGTCGAGCCGCTTCGACTGACGACGAACTCCGCGGCCGTCCCTTCGGTGACCGGGGTCGGCCCTGCCTCGATCGTCACCACGGGCTTCGCGGACGGGACCGAGTCCAGCGCGCGTGCATCACCGACGAAGGCCAACAGGCCGCCGATGGCGACGAAAACGGGAATGGCCCGAGCGGCAAGCCGCCAGGGACCGAACCCGCTGCAGGATGCACGCTCACCTGCGGTTTCGGGCGCGGGTCTTGAACTGGATCGAAGTGAAACAGGGGTCGCCCTAGCGACCCGAAATCGGGTTGCTCTCTCCATAGCCTGATTTGCCTCCGTCTGTTCGGCGGAGAGGCCTCGCAACCACTAGGGACTTCTCGTGGCTAGGTGAGCGCCCCTCTGCCTTAGGGGACTTTCTTCGCAGGCGTCGCGGATATCCCTGTCCGGCGCCCTGCTATGAGACGGAACCACCAAAGACATCGTCAACATTCCCCGCCTAGGAGCGTGCGCCGCAGAACATGGGGTACGCCGATTCTTCCTGCCGCGCACGCTGCTAATACGGCACGCCATCTGGACCGGATACCGGCCACGGTCTCTGGAACCGCCCACCTCAACGGCGCCAGAAGCTCTGACGGGCGGCCTACGCGGTACGAACCGGCAACGCTTCGATGAACTGCGCCGCCCACTCGTGGACGGAGTGCCGGCGGACGACCTCCCGCATCGCCTTCATGCGGCGGGTTCCCTCGGCCGGATCGAGAGTGATCGCCTGCTCGATCACTGCCGCCATGGCGTTCACGTCGTGCGGGTTGACCAGCAGGGCGTCCGGCAGCTCGGCGGCCGCGCCCGCGAACTCGCTCAGCACCAGGACGCCGTCGTCCTTGAGACGCGTCGCGACGTACTCCTTGGCGACCAGGTTCATGCCGTCACAGAGCGGCGTCACCAGCATCACGTCGGCGACCAGGTAGAACGCGATCAGTTCCTCAAACGGCAGGTTGCGCCGAAAGTACTGCACCGGCACGACGCCGAGTTCGCCGTACTCGCCGTTGATCTGGCCGACGAGCTCCTCCACGTCGCGCCGCAGGATCTGGTACTCCGAGATGCGCTCGCGGCTCGGCACCGCGACCTGGACCATCACCGCGTCCCGGATCGAGCGGTCCTTGCGTCCCAGCCATTCGAGGAACGCCTTGAGCCGCAGGTCGATGCCCTTCGTGTAGTCGAGACGGTCCACGGACAGGATGATCTTGCGACCCCGCCGGAGCTGCTGGAGCTCCTCGGCCCGGTCGCGGATCTCGGGCAACAGTGCGGCGTTCGCGTAGCGGTCCGTGTCGATGGAGATCGGGAAGGCGCCGACGCGGATGTTGCGGCCCTGGTAGTGGATCGTCTCGCCGTGCGGCTCGGCGTCGATCAGACGGTCCGCGAGCCGCGTGAAGTTGTAGGCGCCGGCCGGGGTCTGGAAGCCGATCACGTCGGCGCCGAGCAGCCCCTCCAACACCCGCCGCCGCCATGGCAGACGCAGAAACAACTCGACCGGCGGGAAGGGAATGTGCAGGAAGAAACCGGAGCTGACGTCCGGCCGCAGCTCGCGCAGCATCTGCGGCACGAGTTGCAGGTGGTAATCCTGGATCCACACCCTGCCGCCGGGCACGGCCCGGCGCGCTGCCTCCTCGGCGAAGCGCCGGTTGACCGCCACATAGGGGTTCCACCAGTGCCGGTGATACTCGGGCGGCCGCACCGCGTCGTGGTAGAGCGGCCACAAGGTCGAGTTGCACATGCCCTGGTAGGAGCCCGCGACCTCGGCCTCCGACACCGGCACGGCGACGTTCAGGATGTCCTCGTGGCGGAACGGCTTGGGCGCATCGTCGGCGCCGCCTGTCCAGCCCACCCAGCATCCCCCCGCCTTACGGACGATCGGCGACAGCGCGCTGACCAGACCGCCGGGGCTCTGCGCCCAGCGCAGTTCGCCGTCCACCTCCTCGCGACGCACGGGCAGCGTGTTCGCGACGATCACAAGCTCCGACTGCCGAGCAGCCGGTACATGCTGAGGGGCCATGGTTTCTGTATCGTAAGGGATCTCGGAGGCGAAGCCCTGTGAACCAGAAAGCGCATCCTCCGCACGCCGCCTGGATCCTGCTGGAAGCGGGTTCCGACATCCCTCCGCCGACATCGTGGGCCCTGTTCCTGGATGTCGACGGCACCCTGATCGAGATCGCGGACGCGCCCGACGCAGTCCACGTCGATGAACGGATCGGGGGCCTGCTCGAACGACTCCGCTGCCGGCTCGGCGGCGCGCTGGCGCTCGCCAGCGGACGCTCGCTCGATGTTCTCGACCGCTTCTTCGCGCCCCTCGAGCTGCCGGCGGCCGGGCTGCACGGCCTGGAGCGCAGGTCCGCCGACGGCGGCGTCAACCGGACGGATGGCGCCGAAGTGCTAGGCCCGGCGCGCCGCGAACTGGCGAAGTTCGCCGCGGCGCACCCGGGCACCCTGCTGGAAGACAAGTCGGCGACCCTGGCGCTCCACTACCGGCGCGCAGCCGGCGCCGAGGGTGCGGCGCGCCAGTTGATGGAACAGGTGCAAGCCTCGCTCGGATCCGGCTACCGGGTCCAAGAGGGCAAGATGGTGCTCGAGTTGAAGCCCCACCGCCCGAACAAGCGCACCGTGGTCGAGGACTTCATGGCCGAAGCGCCGTTTCGCGACCGCGTCCCCGTGTTCGTGGGCGACGACATCACGGACGAGGACGGCTTCGCCGCCGCGCAGAGCGTTGGCGGCGCCGCGATCGTCGTCGGCCTGGAGCCAGGCGGCGGCCGTACCAGCGTCGCGAACTACGGCCTGAGCGGCGTGCGGGAACTCCATCGTTGGCTGGAGGCCCTGTGCGACACGCTATGACCGGGGCGCCCCGACCGCTCGACGGCGGCGTGATCGGCAACTGCAGCTTCGGCGCACTGGTCGATCCGCGCGGCCGCATCTGCTGGGCCTGCCTGCCCCACTTCGACGGCGACCCGGTGTTCCACTCGCTGCTGGGCGACGCCCATGAGGCCGACCCCGAAGCCGGCGGCTTCTTCGATGTCGTTCTCGAAGGGTTCCTCTCGAGCTTCCAGCACTATGTGGAGAACACCGCCATTCTCGTCACGACCCTTCACGATGAACACGGCGCAGCCGTCCGCATCACAGACTTCGCGCCCCGGTTCGAGCAGTTCGGCCGCTCCTTCCGGCCGACGACCCTGGTGCGCACCATCGAGAGGGTCGCAGGCGAGCCGCGCATCCGCATCCGCCTGCGGCCGCGCTTCGACTACGGCGCCCGCCGCCCCGAGCTGACCCGGGGGAGCAACCACATCGGCTACGCCGGCCCGCGACTCGCCCTGCGATTGACCACGGACGCCCCGGTTTCCTTCATCACCGACGAGACCACCTTCGTCCTCGAACAACCCCTCACCCTGCTGCTCGGACCGGACGAGAGCCTGACCGAGCCCGTCGACTCCGTGGCGCGCGAGTTCCGGAGCCGAACGGAGAGCTACTGGCGCGAGTTCGTGCGCCACCTGGCAGTGCCGTTCGAATGGCAGGAGGCCGTGATCCGGGCCGCGATCACGCTGCAACTGTGCAGCTTCGAGGAGACCGGCGCCGTGCTGGCCGCGATGACGACCTCGATGCCCGAGGCGCCGGACAGCGGCCGCAACTGGGACTACCGCTTCTGCTGGCTCCGAGACTCCCACTTCGTCGTGCAGGCGCTGAACCGCCTGGGTGCGACCCGCACCATGGAGGGCTACCTCGGCTACATCACCAACCTGGCGGCCGCCGCGGAGGGCGGCGTGCTGCAACCCGTCTACGGGATCAAGTTCGAAGGGGAACTTACCGAGCGCACCGTCGACAACCTGCCTGGCTACCGTGGCATGGGGCCGGTGCGGGTGGGCAACGATGCCTGGCGCCAACTCCAGAACGACAACTACGGCAGCGCGATCCTCGCCGTCACCCAGAGCTTCTTCGACCGGCGGCTCGTCAAACCGGGGAACGCGCGTGTGTTCGGCTGGCTGGAGAAACTCGGCAGCCAGGCCGCGGCTCTGTTCGACCAGCCCGACGCCGGGCTCTGGGAGTTCCGGCAGCGGAGCGCCGTCCACACCTTCTCGAGCGTCATGTGCTGGGCCGCCTGCGACCGTCTTGCGCGCATCGCTCAGACACTGGGTCTTGTCGAACGTCAAAGACACTGGACGAACCAGGCCAAAGCGATCCGCAGACACATCCTGCAGAACGCCGAAACCGGCGGCCGTCTCGCCGCCACCCTTGACGGCGTTGGGATAGACGCCAGCCTGCTGCTGCTCCACGATCTCGGCTTCCTCGGCCCCGCCGACCCCCGCTTCGCCGCCACCGTCGAGTCGCTCGAACCGCTCCGCCAGGGCAGCAGTTTCTTCCGCTACCAGGAGGACGAGTTCGGCGCCCCGGCCACCTCCTTCGCCGTCTGCAGCTTCTGGTACATCGACGCCATCAACGCCCTCGGCCGCCACGAAGAAGCCCGCGACCTCTTCGAACAGATGCTCGAACGCCGCAACCCGGTTGGCCTCCTCTCCGAAGACCTCGACCCCGAGACCGGAGAACTCTGGGGCAACTTCCCCCAGACCTACTCGATGGTCGGCTTGATCAACTCCGCGCTGAGGCTGAGCCGCCCCTGGAGCGAAGCGTTCTAGCAGCGATGGAGGAAGCCCATTGAGAACACGTAGCGAAGATTCGGATCCAGTCGTCGAAGCGATCCGCCGAAGCAACCTTTCGATCTACGATCCGCTCGTCCCCCACCATGCCGAACTCTGGATCCCCACGGACCGCCTGCAACTCGTCCTCGACCGCGCCCTGACCGGGATATCGCTCCGAGGCTTGCCGCTCCGCACTCGCTCCAAGGTGGTCAAAGAGCACGTCTGCCGAGCTCTCGGCTATCCCGTGCCACCCTCCTTCACGAAAACGCAGCCACGCTTCCCCGGTCAACGCTTGGACGTGTATACACAGAAGTCCGACAATCTCCAGGTGTGGAACAGCGAGCTCGAACCAGAGCGCCGCTACGCAATCGTTCGTCTCAGCGCCGACGACGAAGTGGTCACCGTGCGCGTTGTCGCAGGCGCGATCCTCTCTCGCTTCGACACTACGGGCACTCTGACCCGCAAGTATCAAGCACGACTGATCTTGCGGGACCCCTTCCCTGAGCTCGTGAGTCCCGTCGACACGGATCGCCTCTTGCCTTGGCTGCAAGCTGACTTCGACTTGGCCTCCGTCCGCGAGCCATTCCAGGGGCAGGTCGTCAACACAAAGCTCCAGTTCCACCTACCCCCGACTTTTTTCACACGTCCCTAAACTCCACCGGCGCAGCGCGATCAGGGTACCGAATCTGGTCCACTGCCCGGCGCCTTCTGGAATTCCGAGAGACCTCCGCTTCCGACGGTCCCTCCGAGTCAGTCAAGCTCCGCCACACCATGCCGTTCAACTCTGTCTCGAGTCGCTCCGCTTCCTTGGGCTGCCTGTTCCCGAAGAGCCGTCGGGCACCATCAATGATGGCCCGACCGAGCGATGTGCTCGGATCCGGGAGCGGAAACTCCCGTACATACTGAGTAATGAACCGTCTCCGCCCAGAATAGAGCTTGTTCGGGAACCTGATGTCGTAGAACTGCTCAATGAAGTTCGAGTTCCCCACCGCTGCCGCCAGCCACAGTAACTCCTCGTCACGCGACTCCTCGCACGCGAGCCAGTAGCAATCCCCGTTCACGACCGAACCCTCCAAGTCCATCCAAAACGTCGGTCGCTCGGTGATGTCCCGGAACACCAACTTGGGCAGCTCCCAAGAAGCCGGATCCTGCGGCACCCAGATCTCGTACCACCTCCGCCCCGCGTTCCTCAAGTACTGGCGCGCTTCAAGCGCCTCGCGGTGCTTCTCCAAATACGCGGCGCTTCGGGGATACCGCGCCAAGTCGACCGCCCGGCGCCGCCCTCCAGCGACCTCATGTGGATACAGGATTCCGGTCGCACTGTCCTCAACACGCGGTCTGAACCGACCGGCGACCCGGTGTGTAGTCAACGGCCGCAGGAGTTCCGGTCGGTCTGCCTCCGACATCTGATCCCAATCCCTCCGAATGAAGACGTGATCGGCGCAGGTCTTCACTCCCACACGGACCTTCCCCAGATCCCCGAACTTGCCCCAGGTGCGGCTCTCGACTTCGCTCAGCCAGCGATCAGTGGCGTCCGTGGATAAGCGCCACAAACCGCCCGATTCTCGACTCCTGTGCAACCTGCCGTGACACACGTTGAAGCGTCGCCCGTCAGGCACTGCAGTGACGCCGGAGCGCTCAAGCGCACTGATTGGGTCATCGGCAAGTTCGACCGCCGGCTCCTGAGTCTCATACACCGACGTGAAGGCGACCGGATCCTCACGCCGGTGGTCTCGTCCGCGAGCGAGGAGAACGGCGGGTAGAACGGCAGCGTCAAAGAGCTTGGTGTCTCCAAGATCCCAGACATGCCTCATTGCGAGCCGTTTCAGGAGGCGACGCCGTACCGGCGCGCCCGACTTGGTGGTCATGAATCGGTTCGACACGATAATGCCTGCAACGCCGCCAGGAGCCAGAACTTCAGCAATACCGAGCAAGAAGGCGTAGTACAGATCCACTCGCCCAGACAAGCCGAACTGTCGGGCGATCGCTTTTGCTCTCTTCGAACCCATAACTTGCGTGCGGACATACGGCGGATTCGCGATGATCAGATCGTAGGGCTGCACGGAGTCAGCAAGCAGCAAGCCCATCTGATGGTCACTATTTCCATGCTCCATCAGATGGTCCAGAAAACTGGCCCTCCGGAGGCGCAACGGAGCACCAGGAAACTCGCTGCGAATCCGCCTGGTTGCTACAGAAAGTGCTTCCCGGTCAACTTCGAAACCATCCACTTCAATGTGAAGTCGGCCATGATCCTGAAGTTGTCGAAGCAAGGAGACCAGCAGTTCGCCGTGGCCTACTGCCGGGTCGAGCAGCCGCAGTGGACGATCCGCCGGAAACTCCCTGACCATCCGGGCGATCCGCCCGGCAACAAACGTAGCCAGCGGACTCGGCGTATAGGTGACGCCCCCTTCCTTCTCTTCCGGCACCAAGCCGTAGCGACCCCAACTCTCTATAGATTGACCACCCGCCCCACCTGTCGGTGGAGCAAGAGGCTGAGAGGGAGACGTAGGTGCCATCCGGATCGCCACTCGGCGAGTTCGGCTCGACTGCGATTGAGGCATTTGGTCGCAGGAAGCACGTCGACCCGATTCGCCGAGCCAAGACGATCCTGTACCCAGCGCGGCTCGCGGTCAAGGGGCAGAGAGAACGCCGAGCTGCTGGTACCCTCCAAACGCCATCGGAGAGGCCGTACTGACAGAGGCCGCCCACTCAGTCTGGAGACAAGAATGGCACAGGTGCCACACCCAAACCCCCTCCTCCTCCACGAAGAGCTGATGCTCCTCGCCCTGCACGACGAGAAGGGCACGATCATCGCGGGCAACAGCCGTTTCGGACTTGGCGGCGCCATAGCAGCCGAACTCCTGCTGCAAGAGCGAATCCGCCTCGACGAGTCTCGCCGGCGCAAGCTCGTCGACGTCCGCAACATCCGCCGCGTCGGCGACCCGGTTGTCGACGAGTGCCTCAAGAAGATCCGGGACGCGAAGCGGCGTGCATCGCTCCAGACCTGGATCAACCGCTTCTCCTCCCTCTCCAAGCTCCGGAACCGGGTCGCCGGCCGACTCTGCGAGCGCGGCATCCTCAAGGCCGACGAGAAGCAACTGCTCGTCATCTTCAAGCGCCGCATCTATCCCGAGATCGACCCCGGCCCCGAGCAGGAGATCATCGAACGCCTGCGCGTGGCGATCTTCGGCAACGATCGGGAAGTCGAGCCCCGCACCGTCGTCCTCGCCTCGCTGGCCAAGGCAGTGGGCCTGCTCAACCCGATCTTCGGCCGCAAGGAGCTGCGATCTCGCAAGCAACGCATCAAGAGCCTCGCCAAGGGGGATGTCGTCGGCAAGGCCACCGCGGAAGCCGTCGCCGCCACGCAAGCGGCTGTGGCCGCGGCCGCTGCAATGCCCGCCATCATCGCCGCCTCCACGTCATCGCACTGACCAAGGGCTGCCCTGGGAGCGCGGGCGTCTCGCCCGCATCCGCGCGACGCCGCGAAGCGGCAAAGCCCATATCCTTCCCCGACCATGCCCAAGCTCTACAACGAGATCGCCCCCTGGTGGCCCCTGATCTCACCGCCCGGAGAGTACGAAGAGGAAGCCGGCATCTATCGCCGCCACCTGGTCGAAGCCTGCGACACCACCCCCAGGACCGCCCTCGAACTCGGTAGCGGCGGCGGCCACAACGCCTCCCACCTCAAGGCCCACTTCGAGATGACCCTGGTCGACCTCTCACCCGGGATGCTGGCAATGAGCCGGCAGCTCAACCCCGAATGCCGGCACATCCAGGGCGACATGCGAACCGTGCGCCTCGACCAGACCTTCGACTGCGTCTTCGTCCACGACGCCGTGGACTACATGACCACGCTCGAGGACCTGCGCGCCGCCATCGAAACCGCCTACCTCCACTGCCGACCCGGCGGCGCCGCCCTCTTCGCTCCCGACCACCTGCGCGAGAACTACCGGCCCAGCACCGACTGCGGCGGCTGCGACGGAGAAGACCGCAGCGCCCACTACCTCGAGTGCTCGTTTGACCCGGACCCCAACGACACGACGATCACCACCGACTACGCCTTCGTGCTGCGCTCCAAAGGCGGCAGCGTCGAGGTTCTGCACGACCGGCACATCACCGGCCTGTTCCCCCGTGCCGAGTGGCTCCGCCTGCTCGCCGAGGTCGGCTTCGAGGCCGAGGCCGTGCCTTGCGATCACTCGGAGATCGAGCCCGGCGAGTACGAACTGTTCGTCTGCCGGCGGCGGTAGGCACAAGGGGCTACAGTCTCTCGAGTGGGCAGCAGTACACCGTCCACCGACGCCGACATGGATCAAGGAGAGTTTCTCAGCCTCTTGGGCCGAATCAACACCTGGAAGCAGCGCGGCAAACGAGCGCCGCACAAACCGCTACTGCTGCTCCTGGCGTTGGGTCGGCTGGTACGAGGCGAGAAAAGACTCGCCCGCTACGACCAGGAAGTCAGCAGACCGCTGACTGATCTGCTCCGGCAGTTCGGCCCGCCTCGGTCGGTCCACCATCCAGAAGCTCCGTTCGATCGGTTGTCTCGAGACCGGCTGTGGGAGGTCGTCACCGACACCGAGCTGGCTTCCCTCCGAGGAAGGGGGGGCGTCACCCATCGAAAGCTCATCGACCACGCAGCGTGCGGCGGCTTCCCCGATCCGATCCAGCAGCTCCTGCTCGACGCTCCGGGACTCGTCGCGCAAGCCGCGCAAAGTCTCCTCGATGGCCACTTTGCGCCTTCCCTTCACGACTCCATCCGCATCGCCGTCGGCCTAACCCGACCTGCCGAAAGGGAAGTTTCGTCAGGAGCCCGTAGACCCCGCGACGCCAACTTCCGCCACGTTGTCCTGACCGCTTACGAGCGGCGGTGTGCCGTGTGTGACTTCGACATCAGAATCGACGACGACTTGGTGGGGCTCGATGCGGCCCACATCCGTTGGCATGCCGCAGGCGGACCCGACGACGTACGCAACGGACTGGCGCTCTGCATCTTGCATCACCGGACCTTCGACCGCGGCGCCATCGGTCTCGAAGGTGCGACCGATGGCTTCCGGCTGCTCGTGTCCGACGCCGTGAACGGCCAGAGCCGCGCGTTTCGGCAGCTCCTGGATTGCAGCGGTCGGCCGATCCGGCACCCGCAACGCGCCGAGCAGCGCCCCCACACCGATTTCATCGATTGGCACCGCCGGGAGGTGTTTCGAGGGTCGCCCCGAGATACGGGCGGAAGCTATTCTTTCGACACGGAAGCTCCGAACCGCTCAACCCGTTCGCGGTAACCGACCAATGGTCATCATCGTGATCGTCTCCTGGGTGTTCCTCCTGGTCGCGCCCGTAGTCGGGGCCGCTCACGGCCGTGAGCGGCGCGTTGCGGCGCCGGCGCCGCGCCCGCGGGCAAGGGTACCCCTAGCGCGCACGAGGCCCAACCGGAATGCGTTAGCCTGACCGGCCACCGCAACTCGGTGCCGACATCGTGACCGCAAAGGACAAGCACGACGAGTCCAAGCCGTCGGCGAGGTTCGCCGTCCTGATGGGGCTCTTCTGGGTAGGTCAGGATGCCGGGCTGTTGAGCATCGAGGCGCTCCGCACATCGACCGCCTCGATGGCGTACGCGGCGGCGCTGGCGATAGCGGCGCTGGCAACGCTGAGGGCAGTCCTGAAACCGTCCGGGATCGAGCGGAGCAACGGAGAGACGGTCCCCACGACCGGCCCCGTGTGGCACGAGTCGACGCTGTTCACCCACCCGTGGTACCAGATCCCGGCGATCTTCTGCGTGTTCATCCTGGCCAGCCGGTTCGTTCTGGATCTTGTAGCCGAGCCGCCGCAAACAGAGCGGGCGGTGTGGTTCCTGGCGTCGCTGGGGATCGCGACCCTGGCCATGGCGTTCGGTCTGATCGGCGGCGGTGCCTCCAAGAAGGGCTCGAAGGGCAAGGATGAGGATGACTCGGAGAAGCCCGTCGAGGCGGAGACGGCCAGCCAACCGTTGCCGCCCGTCGAAGCCACTCTTCGCGATCCCTGGTTCAGCGTGCCGGCTGCGGCCATCTACTTCCTGCACTTCGCCAGGGGCGGCCTGGAACTCATCAAGGAAGAGCCTGAGTCCGTGATGGCCACCGTGTACATCCTCATGCCTGTGGCGGCGCTCGTGGTGGGTCTGGTGAGCTTCGCCGTGTCGCGTGAGCGGCAGAGGCGGAGGGAGGCGGTGGTGGTGGTGGTGGATGCTGGATCGGTGGGTGTAATGGGGGACTCCGGCGGACCGGAGGCATAGCCTCGCCGCTTCGCGGCTCGGCCCGGATGCCGGCCGGAGGCCGGCGTACCCAGCAGGTGGCCTCGGTTCAGTAGCAGCATTGCCCTGCCGCACGTTTCTGTTACCAGAGTTGTGAGACCTCGTCGTCGTAGCCGGTCATTTCCCACCGGATGAGCGACCAGGGTATCTGGCCCGCAGCGTAGACTTCGTCCAGGAACTCCCGCAAAACGAAGTCGTCGCCGAGTTGATTGGCCCGGTCTCGCATCAGTTTCATGAACTGGACCTTCCCCAGGACCATGAGCATGTGATGCCCCACGCCGCGCAGCGTCGTATCCAGTTCAAACCACAGATGGTGGCTGCCCTCCAGCAATTCGCCATGCGGCGCATTGTCGATACAGAACTGCGTCGCTTCTTCCAGACTCCAGTCGCCGCTGTGCATGTAGATGTCGGAGAGTGCGCGCACGGTACGGAAAGCCGCCTGTTCATAGGTGATTTCCCTGCCGTGAGGACTACGTCCGTCCAGATATCCTGCATGCATCAGCAATTCCTCGAGGGCAAACGCCAGCCCCTCGTCGCGAGCCGTCGAAATCTTGTACGGCCGCTCTCCGCCACGGATCGGGCGATTGTCGCGCTGCGCCCTGAGCATGTCGAAATGATGGCCGACCAGCTCATGAGTGTTCTCCATCACCGCTTCCCGGTGAGAGAAATTGAAGAAGTAGTCGTGCGTGTCGGGCCAGGGATCCTCCAGGGAATACCCATTTTCAAAGAACCGCGAGTCGTGGTAGTCATCCGGCACGAGGAAGTCGTGCATGGTCAAGATCTCCTCGTCGCGCAGGAAGTTCATGATGTGCTCGACGGCTTCTTCGATGCCTTCCCTGTATTCGACCTGTGACCCGACCGGTACGATCGGCGGAACATCGCGATTTCGGTTCTCCTCCAGTCGTTGAAAGCTGATCACGCGATTGTCCTCAAGCTCAACGATCGTTCGAATGTCGTCCCAGGTATAGGGAACCAGATAGACGTTTCTGAGTAGCCAGTTGTAGTTTTCCCTGCCCACACCCGTGGCGCCCGTCATCCGATGCTCGTTGGAGAGAATCCAGTCCTCATAGTCGTCGATAGCGGCCAGCGCCGACTCAACGTCCGCCACGAGTTCCGGATGATGAGTCCTCAGGCCCTGCGCAAGCGATTCATAGTCCGACCTGGAATCTCCAATAGAGAGAATCGCCAGAGTGGCCAGGTCGGCGGCGATCACCGAAAAGTCATTGAGATTCTCCTTCGCCTGTTGCACCACATCGGGTACCGATCTGAGCCTCGATTGCAGACCAGCGACCTCGTCCCCATGGAGAGGTGGTTCAGCTACGTAGGCAAGCGTGGCGATCACGTCGTTGTAGAACCCGGGATCCCTGGACCATGGGCTGAGAACCCGGTGCTGGAACTCATAGCCGTTGGTCTCCGCCCGGACAAGCTGGTAGTCAACCTGTTGTGAGATCGGCCAGTCCGTGGGATCTATCGACTCCAACCGCTCCTGAAACGTCCTCAGCTCGCCGTATTTCTCTGCCATTGCCGTGGCGGAAAAGTCGGGCGCAGCGTCCAGGTTCGACAGGATCCAGCCGCTCTGCGAAAAGGACTGCATGTTGCCGGAGCCGGCATGCTGGAACGAACGAAACTCTCCGAAGAGGGAGACCAGAGCCGCGTAGTCGGCGCTTCCGACTGCCTGAGTTGTCTCGGTTACCGCCGGATCGCTTCCCGGATCATTCGGCAGCAATCGATACAGGACGAAGCCAGCGAGTATGGCCGCCAGTACGACCACAAGAATGCGGGTACCGCGCATTTGAATTCAGAGTCTATACCAGCACCTGGGGTCGTTCACGCCCTACATCGCCGGCCTGGTGATCGGCGGCGGGGTGGCGGCGGGCGGACGCCGTAGCCTCGCCGCTTCGCGGCTCGGCGCGGATGCGGGCAGGATGCCCGCGTTCCCAGGACTACTCGGCCGACAGGGACGCCCGGACGATCTCCCGGTCGTTCCGGTGCACGATGTGGCCGTTGGCATAGGCGGGGTGGACCCAGAGCAGCTTTCCCAGCTCGCGGCGGACGCGGACGCTGCGGGTGGTCGGCTCGATCAGCTTGGTGCGGTCGATCTCGTGGTAGCCGTCGCGGCTGAGGCGGGCGATCATCAGTTCGCCGCGGTCATTGCTGATGAAGTAGCGGTCGCCGTTCCTGACCAGGAACGCGGTGGCAATGCGGGCGTCCTCGCTGGGCTCGAAGGTCGCCCATACCTCCTTTCCGGACGCGCGGTCGATGGCGCGCAACGCGCCTTGGCCCCCGATGCCGTAGATCATGTCGCCGTCGAAGGCGGGCGTGGAGTTGAAGGCGTGCAGGCCGTCGAGGTCCTGCTTGCTGGTGCTCTTGCCCTTCCAGACAATCCTGGCTTCGGGCTTGCCGGCTGACACGGCGGTGACTTCGATCAGGGTCGAGCCGTGCGACGCGGACGATACGAGGAGCTGGTTCCCCTGCTGGATCGGGGTCGCGATCGTCTGGCCGTACTCCACCTCGTAGGGGAACTGCCAGAACACCTCGCCGCCGTCCGGGTCGAGACCGGCGATGCCCTTGGGGTGCCAGATGATGAGGTGCCGGCGGCCGCCGAGTTCGTAGATCACGGGCGGGTTGTAGCCGGGCTCGTTGAGCGCCTCCATCGATCGCCAGATCTCCTCGCCCGAGTCGCGGTCGAAGGCCACGACCATGGCGTCGGGCTCAGCCCCTACGAGGGTGATGATCTGGCGGCCATCGGCCAGCGGCGCGCCGACGAAGCCCCACGGCTGCACCGGGGCGCCGTAGCCCGCCACCAGGTCGACCTGCCAGAGCACCCGGCCGTCCTCGACCGTCAGGGCCGCCAGGTAGCCGGCCGAACCGAGCACGTAGACGCGGTCGCCGTCGACGGTGGGCGTGGCCCGCGGGCCGTTCGAGTAGGCGGGCATGAGACCGGCGAGGTTGGTTTCCCAGGAGTGATCCCAGAGTTGCTTCCCGGTGGTCTCCTCGAGCACGACCAGGCGCTCACGGCCGCGGTTCCCGGGCAACCGCTCGAAGTCGGTCACGAACACGCGTCCGTCCGCCACCGCGGGGCCGCCGTAGCCCGGGCCGATCGGCGCTCGCCAGACGAAGCGCAGGCCGTCCTCGGGGAAGCGGTCGAGGATGCCGTCCTCGTGCCAGACGCCGCGGCGTTCGGCGCCGCGCCACTGCGGCCAGTCGTCGGCTTGTGCGACGGGCGCCGCGAGGGTAAGCGCCAACGCTGCTGCGAGCGCTGTCGATTTCATCGGCGAAGCATAGCCTTGGGCTCCAGCGGAGCCGGAGGCGGGCGGGACGCCCGCGTTCCATCCACGCACCCGACGACGGGCGCGTGGACTGGTTCACGGGTGGCGCGGATCGCGCCACCCGGGTTCCCAGGGGTGCACTGTCGCGTTCCGGCAGAGTGCGGTAGTTTGGCCGCCGCTATGCGCCGCTCGGTTCTACCGCTGCCACTGCTCGTCGCCTTGCTGCTGCCCGCGGCCTGCAACACGGCGCCACACGTCAGCGCGGACCTGGTCTACCGCCACAGCCAGGACTTCCCGCCCACGCGGTTGCGTCCGGGCTGGAGCCGGGTGTGGGTAGGCCGACAACTGGAACGGGTGGACCGGCTGATCCACAGGGTGCAGGTGATCCCCGAGTTCGCCGGCGACCTGATGAACATGACCGGCCGCCAGCGAGAGCGAATGACCGCCGAGATCGCCTGCCCTCAGCTCGACCATCCAGTGTGGGGTGAGTTGACTCGCGGCCAGGACATCGAGATCGATCTGGAGACCGCGGACCGGGGTTGGTTCACGACCGTGTCGTGCCGGAAGGCGCTGCGGTAGCGCCACCCCCTACCGGACCG
Organism: Candidatus Multivorans sp.; assembly: GCA_965205295.1. Lineage (GTDB taxonomy): Bacteria > Acidobacteriota > Thermoanaerobaculia > Multivoradales > Multivoraceae > Multivorans. Next base: position 4,060,349 of record OZ242167.1, on the reverse strand, counting down.
CCGCTTCGCGCCGGATGCGGGCAGGATCGACGCGACGAGATGACCCTCCGTCAGACGGCCTCGGCGGTCCCGGGTGCCCGCAGTTCGTCTTCCAACCAGGCCATGATGTCGGACGACTCGTAGAGCCACTCGACGGTGCCGTCGTCGTTCTCGATCCGCAGGCACGGCACCTGCTGCCTGCCGCCGCCGCGCACCAGTTCGTCGTACCGGCTGCGGTCGCGGTGGATGTTGCGGAGCTCGACCTCGACCCCGAGTCGCGCCAACTCGCGACGAACCCGCAGGCAGAACGGGCAGGAGTCGAAGTGGTAGAGGGCCAGGCGGGACGTCAGACGGTCCGCGTCCGGGCTCGACGGCGACCGGCGCGGTTTGCGCACGGTGGCGCGAAGAAGACGGTCGAGGAGGGCCATGACGGGGTGCGGCTCAGGGTACCAAACGGCTCCTTCTACTCGTCGCGGGCATCGACCGGGCCGCGGCGCTTCTTGGTCTCGCCGCGATGCTTCTTCGCCTCCAGCCTCCTTGCCTTGGCGCGGGCTGAGGGCCGGGTGGGCCGGCGCGGCCGCGGCTCGGTGCGGGCCTCTTCGATCATCGCCGCGAGCCGCGAGAGCGCTTCGGCCCGGTTGCGCGCCTGGGTGCGGTGGGTGTCGGCGGACACGACGATCTCGCCGGCGACGGTGAGGCGCTTGCCGGCCACGCCCTCCAGGCGAAGGCGCACCGGGCCTTCGATGCCGGCCGCGTCGAGGTCGAGGCGGCACTGTGCCGCCGTCGCCACCTTGTTCACGTTCTGACCGCCCGGGCCGGAGGAGCGGACGAACTTGAAGGTCAGCGCCGCTTCCGGGATCTCAAGGCCGCCGATGTCGATCGTGGCCATAGGGCGTATGGTGGCAGATCCGGCCCGGCCATCAGTCTTCGGTGTACCGGATCTCCATGCGCCGGACGATCAGCGCGGTCACCGCGAGCACGACGGCGGCCAGGGCGAGCAGGCCGAGGATGGAGACGGCAACCGGCGGCGGTTCGACGACGACGGCGAACGGACCGTCGGAGAGCGGCACCGGCAGCAGACCCTTCAGGTAGTGGATCACGCTCAGCTTCTTGAGCGCCGGCGGCAGCAGAAAGTGCAGCATCTCCCACAGGTAGAGCGCGCCGGCGGGAATGATCGGGTTACGGAACACCATGCCGATCAGCGTGAACAAGGCGCCGTAGCCGATGCAGGCGAGCAGGGTGACGCCGAGGTAGGCGACGAGATGACCGCCGCCCGGGCCGGCTGTCAGATCCTCGACGGCGCCCGCGACACCCACCGGCAGGTAGATCAGGATGTAGCTGAGGAGCGTGCTGGTCATGAACAACACCGCCACGGCGGTCACGGCGGCGACGTACTTCCCCACCACCACCACTTCGCGGCGAAGCGGCGTCAGCAACAGGTAGTGCAGGCTGCGCTCGAGGATCTCGCCGCGGAACAGGTTGAAGAAGACGTACAGGCAACCGAAGAACAGGATGGCGCCGAGGAACACGGTCTCGAAGATGGTCTCGTACACCGTGCGATTGCCGAACCGCTCCAGCACCGTCTGCCCGCCGATGGGTATCGAGCCGACGAACAGGACGATCACGACGGGTACCGCCGCCGCAAGCCCCAGGATCACCGCCCGACGGGTCATCAGCAGCCGGCGCAGCTCCAGGCGCACCAGTCCGCCGACCTGCCGGCCGAACAGCGCCCAGTCGAAGCCTCGGGAAGCTGCGGCCTCGGGAACCACGGTCACGACGGCTCCTCCTCGTCGGTCATCAGGTAGCGGTAGACGGCCTGCAGGTCGCTGTCGGCCGGACCCACCGCCTCGACCTCGACGCCGCCCTCGGCGACCAGTTCGCCGACCAGGCGCAGAAAGCGGTCGGCGTCGCGGGTACGCAGGTGAAGGCCGTTCCCGTCGTCGTGGAGCTGGACCTCGGTGACGTGGTCGAGTTCGAAAGCGCGGGCGGCAAGCCATTGCGGACGGTTGCAGCGCACGAAGACCTGCATCGGCTGTTCGCGAGCCTCCGCGACTTCGGCCCGCATCCCGTGCACCTCGCCTTCCGCCACGATGTACCCGTTCGAGATCAGGATCACGCGGTCCGAGAGCAGGTCGACCTCGTGCAGGATGTGGCTCGAGATGAGCACATGCTGGCCTTCGCGCGCCAGGTGACGGAAGAGCTCGATCGTCTCGGCGCGCACCATCGGGTCGAGTCCGTTGAGCGGCTCGTCCAGCACCATGACCTGGGGCTGGTGCGCGATCGCCTGCGCCAGCTTGATCCGCTGTCGCATGCCCTTGCTGTAGCCGCCGACCCGGCGGTGCGCCGAGTCGACCAGGCCGACCCGCTCCAGCGCCCGCGCGGTCAGGCGCTCCGCGGTGGTGCGGTCCAGGCCGTGCAGGAGCAGGTAGGAAAACACGAACTGCCAGCCGGTGGTCCCGCGCGGGAAGGAGTCGTACTGGGTGCAGTAACCGAAGCGGCGGAAGAGATCCTGCGGCCGGCTGACCGGAATGCCGAGAATCCTGATCTCGCCCCGGGTCGGCCGCAACAGGCCCGCGAGCAGGTTCATCAGCGTGCTCTTGCCGGACCCGTTCGGCCCCACCAGGCTGGTGATTCCCGGCTCGATCGTCAGGTCGACCCGGTTGACGCCCAGCACGTCGCCGTAGAACTTCGAGACATCGTGGAGGACGATGTTGCGGTCGCCACGGGCCTCCAAGCCGCTCACTTGACGACCTCGAAGGCTCGCACGCGCCGGTAGAGCAGGGCCGCCGACACCGCGACCAGCAGGCCCGCCGCCAGCCAGGCAGCCGCGCCCGGCATCTCGACGTTCCCCTCGGTGCCGAAGACCGAGGCGGAGAGCGCCGCCGTCACGTCGAACGCCACCACCATGCTGCCCAGCCAGGAGTCGTAGAACTGCTTGTAGAACTCGCCGAACGCGGTGCCGCTCAGGATGGCGCCCATGAACACGATCCGCGCCCAGGGCTTCCACTTCACCCAGGCCGCGATGGCGAGCATCGGCAGCGACATGCAGAGAGTCCAGACAGCCGACACGAAGACCATGGACGGCGCCACTCTCCAGTGCTCCCCCAACCACTCCGTGCCGCCGAGCGACGCCTGGATCGTGAACAGAAGCAGCCCCGGCGCCCACGTGATCGCCGAGACCAGGACCGCCAGAACCAGGAGCTTGCCGAGCACGTAGTCGGTCCGCGTCAGCGGGCGCGAGAGGTAGAGCGGCATCGCCCGGTTGCGCAGGTCCGCGGACAACAGCGACGGCCCGACCACCAGGACGACGACGAAGGCCAGGTACAACTGCGTGCGCAGGAACAGATTCTGGAAGAACCAGGTGTTGACCTTGAAGAAGTCCAACAGGTCGGCCGCGGTGATGTTGATGAGGGCCAGCGCCTCCGCGTTGTAGCGAAGGTACATGGCGACCAGCAGCACCAGAGGCCAGGCGAAGCAGAAGGCGAAGAAGGCGAGGAACATCCGCGACGCGAAGACGTCGCGCAGGCCGTAGCGGCTGATGACCAGGAACCGGCTCCGCGCCGGCATCAGCGGTCCGCCGTAGCCTCTGTAGCCGTGGTCATAGACGGCCATCGTCGCCCTCCATCGCCTTGAGGAAGATGTCCTCGAGCGAAGTGCGCTTGTAGTCCAGGCGGCGAATGGTCACGTCCTGCTCGATCGCCGAGGCGTAGATGTGGCGCACTTCGATGCCCGGCGGCAGGACGGCCTTGATCCGGCGGCGGTTGACCACCGCGACCTCGCAGCCGAGCCCTTCGATCGCGGCCCGGAAGCTGCTGCCGGCGCCCTCGCGCTCCGAGCCGAGGTCGAGCTCAAGGAAACGCCGGTTGGAGCGACGCTCTTCGGCCAGGTTGCAGTAGGTGGCGATCCGCCCGCGGTTGAGGACCAGCACCTCTTCGCAGCACTCCTCCACGTCGCGCAGCAGGTGGGACGAGACGACGACATTCGCCTTGCCCGAATCCCGGATCTCCCGGATCAGGCGCAGCATGCGGAGGCGAGCCGGCGGATCGAGCCCGTTGGTGGGTTCGTCGAGGAACAGGAGGCTCGGCCCGTGGACGATCGCCTGCGCCAGCTTGAGCAGTTGCTTCATGCCCAGCGAGTAGGTCTCCACGTTGCGGTAGCGCGCCTCACCCAGACCGACGTAGAAGAAGACCTCGTGGGCGCGCTCCAGCGCGGCTTCGGGCGGCAGCCCGGAGAGCTCCGCCATCAGCCGCACGAAGCGGACGCCGGAGATGCCGGCGATGAAGGCGTCCCGCTCGGGCATGTAGCCTACCCGTCGACGCAGATCGCGGCCCTGGCGCGAGATGTCCATGCCGAACAGACGGGCGGTGCCGGCGGTCGGCTTGTAGAAGCCGAGCAGGGTGTTGAGCAGCGTCGTCTTGCCGGCGCCGTTCGGCCCCAGGAGACCGATCGCGCGGCCCGAGAAGGCACCCCGCAGGTCGTCCAGGACCTGATGCCGGCCGAAGCGGACGCTTAAGGCCTCGAGGTCGATGACCGGCGGCGCGGCGGCCGCGCTGGCGACCCGTTCCATCGCTTCGCCTACGGTCGCCGCGTCCGTCACACCGTAGCCGCCTTCGGCGGATGCGGGCAAGATGCCCGCGTTCCCAGGGTCTCAGCCGTCAAGCGGCCGGCCTCAAGAGGAGGTCCGCGGACCTGGACCGGTCGGCCGCCACCTGGGTGTCAAAACCGGTCGCCGGCTCGGGCGCCGGTTCCGGCTCGGCCGCCTCCTCGATCGACTCCAGGCCTTGCAGGAGCGCACCGAGGCCGAGCATCTGGCCCAACCCGGAGAAGGCCAGCAGGCTCGGACCACTGGAGGTGACGACGATCTCGCTGCGGCCGGCGTACACCGTGTAGAGCGCCGGTCCCTGGCTGGTGATCGACTCCTCGATCGCCTGGACCACGGCCTGCTGGTCGTCGTTCACGGCCCCGGTCGGCAACAGCTCGAACAGTTCGCTCGCCGTCTCGGCAAGCCGGTTGTAGACCATCGCGGAGAAGTCGATGTACCCATTCGGGGGCAGCAGATCGATGAACTGCTGGCTGTCCGTCAGCGAGGCGCCGCTGCCGCGATACCGGATCGCGGTGTCGATCGCTGCCACGCTGGAGGCGCTCACCATGTACCCATCAAAGTACGTGTAGAAGATCTGCGGGGTTTCGAGCAGGGCCTTCAAGACATCGTCCCAGTCGTCGCCGGCCTCGTCGCTGTCGCCCGAGTCGGCGGCGTCCTCGTCGCTGTCGTCGAACTCAAGCGAAAGACGGTAGACCGTGCGGCCGTTCGAGTCCTGCTCTTCCAGCGTCAGGCTGGCGTCGCCGTCTTCGTCCGCCTCAGCCAGAACGTCGTCCGCCTTCTCCACCAGCGTTTCGATCGAACTCTGCAGCGCGCCCGCGTTGTAGACCGACGCCACCGCCAGCCAGGCCGGCGACGGCAGCACCGGACCGTCGATGCCGACCGCGTACTCGCCGCCGAGATGGACCAGGAAGTCGTTGCGGATGGACAGGCCGAGTTCGGCCTCGATCTCGGCCAGAGCCTCGTCGGGGTCCACGCCCGCATCTTCCAGGGCATCCACGATCTGGTCGTAGATGGTCAGCGGATCCTCGATCACGCCGGCACTGACGAACGAGGCGTCGGGCGAGAAGAAGTCCAGGGCGCCATTCGCCCCGGGTCCCGCCAGCCAGGAGATCGCTCCGGAACGCTCGCCGTCGAAGCTCAGGGTCGCGGTGATGTCCGCGCGGTCGCCGTCCTGGGTGCGGGAAACGACCAGATCCTGGACCTTGTCGAGGCCGGTGAACGCGAACGCTTCCGCGCCCTCACCGTCTTCGTCACCCTCGTCCAGGCTGTCGACGAAGGTCGTCAGGTCGACCGCGGCCAGCAGTTCCGCGCCGGCCGCGTAGCGCTCGGCCAGCCGGCCGTGCAGGCGCGAGCCGACAAAGGCGTTCGTGGCGCCGCCGGCGTTCCCCGCCACGGTGCGCAGTCGCGCCAGCGAGGTCGAGGCGGCGGCGATGTCGTCGGCGATCCACACCAGGAGTTCGCCGTCCGAGTCGGTCGCCGAATCGAGCTCGTCGACGACGCGGATCGGATCCTCGTCGCCCTCCTCCACGAGATCCGCGATGTGATCCGCAAGCGCTTCCCGCAGGGCCGCGGCGTCGGTCACTTCCGTCACCAGCAGTGGCGCGAACGCCTCGTCGCCGGCGCCGCCGACCATGGCCACGACCGTCTCGTCGCCCATCGAATCGCCGAGCTCGCGCAGGTTCGTCACCAGGTCGTCGATCGTGTCGACCACACCCGACGCCTCGATCTCCGCCCACCACTCGGCAAGCAGCCCGCTCGACTCCATCCGGGACCGGACCAACTCGAACATGTCGCTCAGCGTCGACGATGCGTTCGGCATCGCCGCATAGACGGTCGTATCGCTCGGCATCAGGTCGAGCAGCCCGGTCGAGTAGCGGACCGGGGCCGCTTCCATCAACTGGTTCAGTTCGCTGCGAAGCGACTTGAACTCCTCGAGCAGCGCCACGTACCGTTCGGCGTCCTGACTCCACCCGATCTCTTCCTGGAGCGCCATCGCCACCAGCGTCGTCCGGCTGCGCAGTTGGTCGCCGGCCAGCAGGTTCTGGCGCTTGCGGCCCTGCTCGACCTCGACCTCGCCCTCGATCACCGACACCCGCGAGCCCTTGACGCCGTGGGTGACGGCGAAGATCGTGCCCTTGACCGACACCAGCATCTCCTGGGTCGACACGACCAGCGACCGGTTCTCCTGCTTCGCCGCCTGGACGATCACGCTGCCCCGGTCGACCCGGACGCGGTCGCCACGACGCCGGGCGTCGACGCGGAAGCTGGTGAGGCCGGCGGCCTCGATACGCGATCCGTCCGCGAGTTCGAGCACTGCGCGGCTGCCGGCGCCGGTGCGAATCAGTTCACCGCCGTCGACCGCGTCGCCGGGCTCAAGCGGCACGAGGTCGGCGCCGCCGGCGCCGGCGACGAACATCCGGCCGTCGACCCTCTGGACCTGGACGATCCCGTCCTGGGGCGGCTGCAGCACCTGCTGAGAGATCCAGACGCCTGCCGCCGCAAGGGCCACGACCGCGGCAGCGGCCGCGTAGTAGCGGCCCACCCGCGCCGGGGCCGCGGGCCCGGCCCAGTCCGAGACGGCGCGGCCCGCGCGCACGGCCTGGAGGTGCTTGCGGCAGGGAATGCACTCGCGGCTGTGATCCTCGACCAGGAGACGCTGGGCCTCGGGCAGGGTGCCGGCGATCAGGGCCGGCATCCGCGCCTGGTAGTCGGCGCAGGAAGTCAGAGTCAGCGTCGGGGCGCCGGCGTCGCTCGGGTCCGCGACGGCCGCGGCATCGGCGGTGGCGGCGGCGAGGGCGCTTCGCACCCGCTCCGCTGCCGCCGCGGCGGCATCGGCCGGCGGCTGCTCGGCGGCGATGGCCCGAGCGGTTTCGATCAAAGTCCGATTCATCTGGTTGCGGTCGCTCACGTCTGGCGCCTCCCCTCTTCCTTCCTGGCCGTTGCTTCCTGTCCTGCCTCTTCCCGTCCGGATTCCCGTCTCGAGCGCCCTTCGCCTTTGTCCGCGGCATTCAGCTCGTCCGTCAGCGCCAGTCTCAAGCGCTTGCGCAGCCGGTGCAGCGTCACCGCCACGGTCATGCGCGAGGTGCCCATCATCGGGCCGATCTCCGAGTTCCTGTGGCCCTCGAAGTAGCGCAGCACGAACATCTCCGCTGCCCGCGGGTTCACCTTCGCCAACTCCCGGCGCAGCCGGTCGCGCAGCTCCAGGCCCGAAAAGCGTCGCTCGGGGTCGCTCGCGCCGTCGACGGCCGGTTCGACCTCCTCGATCAACTGCTGATCGAGCGCCACGAGGTGGGAACGCTTGCGGGACCGGATCAGGTCGAGCGAGGCGTTGATCGCCGCCCGCCGAAGGTAGCCGCCGGCGTTCCCCGTCTCGAGCGCCGCGGGGGGACGCTTCAGGAGCCGCAGAAAGATCGTCTGCAGGACATCCTCCGCGTCGTTCGCGTTGCCGGTGACCCGCCAGGCGGTGCGGAAGATGAGCAGGTGATGTTCCTCGAACAGCTCGTGCAGCTCCGCCCCGGTCGAGTCGGGCATCGGGGGAGGCGCTGCGGGCGGCTCTGTGGTCATCGAAACGGTGGCAGTCGTCAAACGGCGCCTCCTTGGCTCCGGGCGTGCCGGTTCGTTGACCGGCGCGCGGGTGGGTTCAGTGGTGAAGACGCCGCGGGGACCGATTGTTTAGCAGACACCTGGGAACGTGTGCGCTCTACTCGTCCGCGGACCGCACCACCGTCGCCAGCAGTACCGTCGCCGTAGCTATGACCCCACCGCCCACCCAGGTCAGCACGTGCGGCTGCTCGCCGTGGAACCACATCGCCCAGAACGGGCTGAGCGCCGGCTCCAGGAGCAGCAGCAGCGCGAGAACGGGCGCCTCCAGGATGCGCGCGGCCCGGGTCACGAAGACGTACGCGAGAGCGACCTGGAACAGGCCGAGAAGCACCACGATCCCCAGATCACCCGGATCGACGCTATCGAGCGGCGCCATCACCGGCAGGCAGGCGAGACACACGATCACGTTGCCGCAGGCCGCGGCCGCGATGCCCGGCGCGCGTACCGCACCGCCGTCCCCTGCAGGGGACACTTCGCCCGGCCTACCGGCTGCTCGTCCCACAGACAACGGGCGCCCAGCCGCCCGCAGGCCGATCAGCGTGAGGCCGTAGGCCAAACCGCAGAAGGTGGCGAGCACGTTCCCGGTCCGGGGATCGGGCGCGGTCGCAACCGCATCGGCGCCGCCGAAGAAGGCCATCACCAAACCGGCGCCGAACAGCGGCACGAAAAGAAGCTGCCTCGCCCCCTGCCGCTCCCGCAACAGGATGGGGGCCAGCAGAAGCACGAACAGCGGCGCGGTCGACTGCAGGAAGATCGTCTCGGCAGCCGTGGTCCGTTTGTTCGCATGCACGAACAGCACCAGGGTCAGGCAGTAGCAGCAGCCGATTCCCAGGGTGAGGAGCAGGGCCCGCCGCCGGGCCGGGCTACGCCACCAGGCGGACACGGCGGCGCCGGCGAAACCCGCCCGTCCCGGTCCGCCGGCCCACCGCCGCGCCGCCGGAATCGCGAGCAGCAGCACCGCGGCCGCGACGACGGACCGTGTACCGGCCACCTGCCAGGCATCGAGTTCCGTCGCCTTGACCGCGGCGCCGCCGGTCGAGAACAGGATGCCGGCGACCACGGCCTGGAGCGCGGCGGTAGAACGGGGCGTCATCTGCAAGGGCTCTGGGACAAGCCTGTATCGTAGTAGCTGGTCGCGCCACCTGGCACGGAAGTTGCGCTCCATTTCCGGTGTCAAGCTCGACCGACCCGCTCCGACAGGGGCGCAGGACGTAAGACGGTGACACTCACTGACCACAATCGCGGATCCGTTTCGGCGTTGGCCCTGTTGCTAAGCCTTGCCGGCTCGGCCACACTCGCGGCCCAGCCGAATCAGACCTTCATCGACACCGTCGACGTCCAGGTCGTCGAGGTCGATGTCGTGGTCACGGACGGGAAAGGCCGTCCGGTCAAGGGCCTGACGCGCGAGGACTTCGAGCTGTACGTGGACGGCCAGCCGGTGGAGATCACGAACTTCTACGAGTCGGCGATCTACGTCGAGGCACCGACCGGCCGCCGCAACGAAGAACGTCCTGCCGTCCGCAGCGAAGCCACGCCCGGCGCCACGGACGAAGGCCCGCTCACCGTCGTCTTCTACCTGGATGACCCGAACATCTTCCCGTCTCACCGCACCCGACTGCTGCGACGTCTGGAGGCCGCGGTCGAACCGTGGCGATCCATGGACGCGCGCTTCATGCTCGCGCGGTTCGACCACCGCCTCGAAGTGCTCGTACCGCCGACACGCGACCTGGATGCGATCCTGGAAGGGGCCGCTGCCGTGCCGAAAGGGTCGCCGCGTTCGATCCAGAACGGCGGAGGCGCCCGACGGTTCGCGATCAGGAGCCTGATCGACAGCTACGAGGCCTGCGCGATGGTTCCGTACTGCCGACCTTGCGAGGACAACTGGGGCGAGTTGCTCTCGCTGGCGAGGCAGTACGCGGACAACCAGGCGACGAACACGGCGATCGCGGCCGACGGCCTCGCCGATCTGGTGACGACTCTTGCCGGCGTGCCGGGCAAGAAGACCGTCGTGCACATCACGGACGGGCTGCCGCAACGGCCGGGGATCTCCGTCCTCGACTACCTCGGCAATCAACTCTGCGCGTCTCTTCGACCCAGCGCCCCCTCGGAAACGATGGCCGAGATGGTGCAGTACGACGAAAGCCGCCGGTTCAACCGCATCTCCGCTCACGCCAACGCCAACCGGGTCACGTTCTACGGGCTGGACGCCGCCGGCCTGCGCAGTTCCGGTCCCGACATCTCGCTCGACAATCCTCTCCTGGCGCCGAGTTTCCAGAACGTCAGCCTCCGCGCGATGAACGCCCAGAGCGGACTTCACCTGCTGGCCAACGAAACCGGCGGCAAGGCGCTGATCAACGCGAACGATCTGTCGATCCTCCTCGACGACATGACCGAAGAACTCGCCGCCTCGTATTCTCTCGGTTTCGTCTCCGAGGAACGCAAGCCGGGCCGGGTAAGGCAGATCTCCGTCCAACTGGCGCCCAGCGCCGACAAGGGGCGGAGGATCGAATACCGCCGCACCTACCGCGACAAGCCACTGGACGAACGCCTCGCCGAACGGTTGCTCTCCGTCGCCTACCTCGGCAACCCGGAGAATCCGCTCGGAGCGCGTGTCGACTTCGGCGGCACCACGCCGCTCGAGAAGAAGGTCCATGAGCTGACGGTCGGCGTTGACGTGCCGGCCGAATCCATCGTGACGCTGCCGGGCAAGGACGGCGAGGCGCGAAACGCGACTGCTCAGCTCCGGCTCTGGATGGTCGCCGTCGAGGACGAGAAGGGCGCCCGCAGCGCCGTCCGCCAGAAGACGATCGCCGTCGGCGGCGAGCACGGCGTCCCGGCCGTGGACGGCAACTACCGCGTCGAAGTCGCGATGAACCTGCCCGAGGGCGGATACAAGGTCGCCGTCGGCGTCCGTGACGAGACGACGGGAGTGATGTCGCTGTTGCGCGAGCCGGTTTCGGTGCCGACTCCGGGAGCGGCCGCTGCGGCGAACTGAATCTCCTCTGTCGCGGAACCGCTACTCCCGCACCCTGCTCTCGGCCCAGGGCACTACATCCACATTGCTGCAGGCGCTGTCTCTGGGGCAGTACGAGTAGGTTCCGGGGGCCAGATCCTTGACGACAGTCTCGTCGCCGTCGGTTCGAATCTGACCTCGATCGTTTATCGCCGCCAGAGTGCGTATCTCGATCGCCACGCCGCTGGGAGTAACGAGCAGGCCGAAGATGCACGGCACGCGAAGGGTTCCACGGTCCGGCGATAGATCGATCTCGATCGGCCCACCATCGCGGATGTCGAAGCGCCAACCGTTCATCCCGAGGCCTTCGGCCCGGACGACGACATCCACGAACTCAGCCTCCATCGGCAGGTCGTGGTCCGCGGTGCCCGAGCCGCCGGTGTACCTGTGCGTTGCGGCGCTGCCGGATCCGGCAGGGTGGAGGACAAACGTCTGCGCCCCCGCTACCGGGACCCCTCCGGATCGAACGCTGACCGTGACGGTCTGTTGCTCCGCAAGCAATAGCTCCAGATCGTCGATCCGGTCGTCACCGACCACCTGGACTCGCAGCGACCGCGATTGGAGTTCGCGTTCGTCGAGGTAGCTCTCGGCATGGATGCTGTACTCCCACTCTGGCAGCCCGGTGACCTCGAAGGCCCCGTCGGCATCAGTTCTTCGACGCCATTCGTTGGGCAGCCGAAAGTTGTGCCGCTCGCCGGCCACTTCCGCAACGGCGTATATCCACACGCGAGCGCCTTCCACGGGCTCGAGGGCGCCGCTCTCGACCATCCGCCTCACCACCCGGCCGCCGACCACGCTCCCCGGGAGATCGATGTCGACACGCGCAATGCCGTCGGAATCCGCCTCGATCTCAAACGCACCGGCGCCATTCACCTCGCTGCTGTCGAAACCGTCCCAACCTTCCGAGTCCCAACCGCCTTCGCAGGGATCGCAGCCGGGCGCCGGAGTCACCTCGACCGGCCAAAAGCCCTCGCGCGGCAGCAGGCCACTGAAGCGGCCCTCCTCCCGGCTCCGGAACGAAACTCGTTCGTGACCCCACATGCCGCCGAACCAGACCATGACGTTCTCCAGCGGCTCGCCACCGCGCTCGATCCGGCCGACCAGCGGCACAGCATCGAGTTCGACGTAGTAGTGGTCCTGACCGAAGGAAGGGACCACTTCATGGTGCCAGCGGTTACCGCGGTTGTCCTCGACCGCGACCTCGTAGTCGCCTTGCGGAAGACCCCGCCAGACAAAGGAACCGTCCGTGCCCCGCTCCTCGTTCTCGAACATACGACCCCGGTTCTCGACCTCACCATCAGGCCCGAGCGTCGCGGCGAACACGATCGGTCTCAGATTGCCGATCTCCAGGACGTTTGGCGCCAGGAAGGAAACGGTCAGCAGATTCCCCGCCGCCGACACGAGTGGTCCCAGGTCGATGTGGTCCGACAACGACTCGATGCGCGCCGGCCAACTGTCGCCATCGGAAGCGCGAATCCGGAGTTCATAAGCGCCCGGCGCAAGCCCCTCGAAGGCGAAGACGCCGCCGGAATCCGTCCAGCCGGACCAACCGAATGCCAGCGGCGCGGGTCGCTGAATCAGGGCGAGCTGGTGGCTCGAGCCGTCGGCCGAAGCCACGCTGCCCGTCACAACCGCGCCCCGGACCGGCTCGATCAGCCCCAGGTCGGTGTCGGCCGTGACCGTCACCTCAGAGCGCAACAACGGCAGGAACAGGCCCAACCGGACGCGCAGATCCACCGTTTCGTCCCGGGCGAAGGGACAGGCGATCAGTACCTCGCGCCGGTCCGGTTCACGGTCGACCTCGCAGGGCCCGCCGTAGGTTCGTCGGTCGAGGCGCACACCGCGATTGCCGACCCGGCCGCCGATCCAGACCTGGCCGGTCCGTAGGAGGTCGACTCCCTTGTCCGTGCCGTCGATGGCGAAGCGCACCACGCCTTCGGGCACCAGCGTTAGCGACACTTCCCGGGCGTCCGAGGGGATGTACTCCGTCGAACTCCACCAACCCTCTGACCGCGCGGAGGCGAACCAGCCGGAACGCGACTCGAGCGCCGGCACGGTGACCTGGAGGGTCTGCTCGTCCGAAGACGCCTCGACGACGTAGGACGTCACCGGTTCGCGCGTCGAGGCTTCGGTGAACTCGATTGTTACGTCGCCGGCCGGCGCTTCGTCGCGCGACGCGATCGAGTCAACGTGGACGGTGAGTTCGACCTCGTCCGGCGGCTGGGCCTGGGCGGTGGGTTGCAGCGGCGCGGCTACGACCGCCACCAAGATCAGGAAGGCCAGCGACGTCATCCGCCACCAGCCGAAACGGGGGCCCAGCGTCACTTTAGCCCCGCGGGCTACGGAGACCGGTGCCCCCAACTCCGCCTACTCCTCGAGCGACCGCTTCCTGTACGCCGAGGGGCTGCAATCCATCTGTTCGTGAAAGGCCCGGCGAAACGTCCGCTCGCTGTGGAAACCGACGGCTTCCCCGATCCGGCTCACCGCGATGTTGCGCTCCCGCAGCAGCGGGCATGCGTGCTCGACCCGCCGGTGGACCAACCAGGACGTGAAGGTCATCCGCACGTGCTCCCGGAAGTACCGGGCGTCCGCAGCTCGCCGAACCCTCTGGCCAGGGCAGCGTTCCGCTCGGTCGCCGAGGACGTCCAATCCAGCGGAATGAGCCGTAGCGGCAGCTCGACCGCCTCGGCCTGCCATTGAAGCAGCGTGTGCCGAACGCCGTGCAGGATGACGCGGCCGTTCTTCTCGTTCACCAGTGCGATCAGTCCGCGGACATCGCAGGACGGATCGGCCCGGAGCTCCCGGAGCGCCCACGCGGACTCCTTCCCGCCCGACCAGCAGAGCCAAGTCGGTCTGGCCCGCCATGGAAACGATCGCCCGTCCATGAAGCACGGGCATTCTACCCCTCGCCCGGATACGCGAGGCCGAGGCTACAGACGCCGTTGACTTCCGACGCTTCTTCATGGGCGGCGCTGTCACAACCGCGGTCCCGCTCGACGGGTGCAACGCGCAGGCTCGGCGCCGGATCCGGCCCAGAACGTCGGAATCGAGCCGCCTCGGATGGACGGCAACCCACGCCGCCCGGTGGTGCTCGACGTAGATGCGCAGGACGCCTTCGGTGAAGTTGCGCGTCTCGCGAAACGGCGGTAGGCCGCCGAAGCGGCCGACAGCGCCTGGCCCGGCATTGTAGGCCGCCAAACTGAGCCCCAGGTCGCCATCGAACCGGCGCAGGAGCGAGACCAGATAGCGTGTGCCCGCCTCCAGGTTCTCGCTCGGGTCGTAGACGTTGCTCACGCCAAAATACTGGGCCGTTGCCGGCATCAACTGCATCAGGCCACACGCGCCCCGAGGCGAGACCGCCAGGTCGTCGAAGGCGGACTCGGTCTGGACGACTGCCGCTACGAGCAGGGGGTCGATCCCGTGGCGCCCGGCCACGGAGAGAATCTGTGAGCCGAATGGAACGCGCTGCATCCGGTCCCGAACCGCGCTGCGGTCTGCGACGCCTATGAAGAGCTCGAAGCTTTCCCGGCGCGCTCGAATCGACTCATGCAGGGGGACGCCGGCCCGGATCGACGCTGTGTCCGAGCCGGTTGGTTCAAGCCAAGCCTGGATCTCTTCAAGCAGAGCAATATCCTCGAGACGCGGCGGCGCCGGGAACGACTCGGGCTGACGACCGGACGCCGCCTCGCGCACCGACGCGGCCAGCATGGCGCTGGCCGCCACGATCACAGCCAGTGCTTTCTTTGAGCTGCTGCCGTTCACTCGTCATCCTCGGTCTGCACTTGGCCATAGTCGTTGATGCCGGCCAGGATGAAGACCGGGATCGATACGCCGCCGGGGTGACCAGGACGGCTTGCCACCTGTTCGTAACCCGGCCGCGCCTCTTCCACTTGGCCGACCGCCGGAGTGGCAAGTACACCGACCAGGACGGTGATCGACAGGTTCAATAGCGGTACCCTCCCTCAAGGTGGTGGTTGCGGTGTGGACTCCGCCAAATACTCTAGGGACAGATACGGAAGAGGACCGGCCGCCATTTAGCGGATTTCGGTCAGATTCTCCCAAGACCGGCCAGATCTGCCACATTGTCGCCCGCTCTCCGCTCGGCGGACACCGGGACGGCAGCGCTACTCCGCGCCGCGCCCCCCGCGGGGCGGGTGTCAGCGCCGTAGCGGCGCCGTCAACTCGCCGACCCGGCGTTCGAGCCTCGCCGCCAGATCCGGTTCGGCGGCGTTCTCCTCCACCAGACGCACCAGAGAGCTGCCGACGACGACGCCGTGGGCGACTGCGGCCACTTCCTCGACCTGCTCGGGGGTCGAGATGCCGAAACCGACAGCGACCGGCAGGCGGACCCGACGGCGTACCCGCTTCACTTCCCGCGCCAGGGTGGGGATGAGATCGTCGCGCTCGCCGGTGACGTCGGAGCGGGCGGTGTAGTAGACGAAGCCGTTCGACGCCGCCGCGGCGCGGTCGATGCGCACCTTCGTGCTGGTGGCGGCGATCAGGTAGATCGAGTCGACGCCGCGTTCCACGAGGGCCGGTTGCAGTTCGCGCAGACCCTCGTCGGGCGGCAAGTCGACGCAGAGCACGCCGTCGACGCCGCTGTCGGCGGCCTGGGCGGCGAAGTTCGCAACACCGCGGGCGTGGACGGGGTTGTAGTAGGTGAACAGGACGATCGGAACGCCCAGATCCTCCCGGTGGCGCTCGATGATCCCGAGCACCGCGCTGAGCGACGAGCCTGCGGCGAGAGCCCGGTTGGAAGCGCGCTGGATCGTGGGACCGTCGGCGATCGGATCGGAGAAAGAGACGCCGAGCTCGATCACGTCGGCGCCGCCGGCGACCAGAGCGCGGAGCAGGTCGGGCGTGGACTCGAGGCTGGGGTCGCCGGCCACGATGAAGGGAATGAAGGCGGCGCGCTTCTGCCTGGAGCAGCCGGTGAAGGCGGCGGCGATGGCGCCGTCGGGTGAGGGGCGCTTGCGGAGAGGGGTCATTTGATGGTTCCGTTTCCGGATGCGGGCGAGACGGCAGCGTCATATTCAAGCACCGACTCGACGTCCTTGTCGCCGCGGCCGGAGAGGTTGACGAGCATGATCTGGTCCTCGCCCATCCCGGGCGCGCGGCGGATGACCTCGGCGATGGCATGCGCCGATTCGAGCGCGGGCAGGATGCCCTCCATCGACGACAGCAGGTGGAAGGCGTCGATCGCCTCCTGGTCGGTGGCCGACGTGAATTCGATCTGCCCGTGCGCGTGCAGGAACACGTGCTCGGGGCCGACTGCCGGGTAGTCGAGCCCGGCGGACACGGAGTGGGTGCCGACGACCTGGCCCTCCTCGTCCTGGAGGACGAGCGTGCGGGCGCCGTGAAGCACGCCGAGCGTGCCCCCCGAGAACCGCGCGGCGTGGTCGCCCAGGTCCGGCCCCCGTCCGCCGGCCTCGACGCCGACGAGCAGCACGTCGGGACGGTCGAGGAAGGCGGAGAACAGGCCCATGGCGTTGCTGCCGCCGCCGACGCAGGCGATCGCGACATCCGGATCCGCGGTGCCGGCCTGCCGCTTCAACTGGCGCCGCGCCTCGGACCCGATCACCCTGTGGAACTGCCGCACCATGCGCGGATAAGGCTCCGGCCCGGTGACCGTGCCGAGCACGTAGTGGGTGTCGGCGAAGCTCGCGACCCAGTCCCGGAACGCCTCGTTGATCGCGTCCTTGAGCGTCCGGCTGCCGGCATCGACCGGCGCCACTCTCGCGCCCAGAAGCTGCATCCGGTACACGTTCAGGCGCTGGCGACGCATGTCCTCCTCGCCCATGTAGACGACGCAGTCGAGACCGAGCAGCGCCGCCGCGGTGGCGGTGGCGACGCCGTGCTGGCCGGCGCCGGTCTCGGCGATGATCCGCGTCTTGCCCATTTCCTTCGCCAGCAGCACTTGGCCGAGGGCGTTGTTGATCTTGTGCGCGCCGGTGTGGAGCAGGTCTTCCCGCTTCAGGTAGATGCGCGCGCCGCCGAGATGCTCGGTCAGGCGCTCGGCGAAGTAGAGCGGCGTCGGGCGGCCGACGTAGTGCTCCAGCAGGTCCTTCAGCCGGCGCTGGAAGGCGCGCTTGCGCCGCAGCCGGTCATAGGCGCGGCTCAGCTCCTCGAGCGGCGCCATCAGGGTCTCGGGGGCGTAGCGCCCGCCGTAGACGCCATAGCGGCCGCCTTCGTCCGGTTCCATGGCCGCGGCGGAGAGGGGTGTTCTTACCTTCATCGTGCTGCTCCCACTGCCAGGTTGGCGAACAACTGCTCCAGCTTGTCGCGGTCCTTGTGTCCGGGCGAGGACTCGACGCCCGAACAGGTATCGACGGCGTAGGCGCCGGGCACGGCCGCCGCGACCTGGGCTACGTTGCCGGGGCCGATGCCGCCGGCGATGAACACGCGCCGCGACCTGCCGCCGGGCTGCGTCAGAGCGAGATCGGCCGCCGCCGCGTAGTCCCAGCTCTCGCCGGAACCGCCGTAGAGCCGATCGTGGGCTCGGTCGATCAGGACCGCCCAGCAGTCCTCCTCCGGAATCCGGGCCGTCTCCGCCGCGCCGCCGACGCGTCGGACACGGATGGCGCGGTCCCTGAACTCGGCGACAAGCTCCGGGCTCTCGTCGCCGCTGAACTGGAGGAAGTCGAGGCCAACCTGCCGGTCGATCGCCTCGACCTGCTCGCGGGTGTGGTTGACGAAGATGCCGACCACCCGGGCCGCGTCGCCGATGCCGGCGCGGATACGCGCGGCCTGGTCGACGTCGATCCAGCGTGGGCTGGGACGGTAGAAGTTGAGGCCGACGAAGTCGGCGCCGAGATCGACCGCGAGCCGGGCGTCGTCGGGCGTGGTGACCCCGCAGACCTTGACCTTCATGGGGTCGCTCCCGATCTTGCCGGGTCGCCCAGCAGTTCGGCAAGCGCGGCGGCCGGGTCGCCGGAGAGCACCAGGCGTTCGCCGATGAGGAACGCGTCGAAGCCGGCCCGGCGCAGCTTCGCCACATCGGCGGCGGTGTGAATCCCGGACTCGGCGACCTTGAGTGCCGACGCCGGCAGGCGGCCGACGCGGTCGGCGCTCCGTTCCAGGTCGACCTCGAAGGTGCGCAGGTCGCGGTTGTTGATCCCAACCAGTTCCCAGCTCGCGGTCCCGCCGCCGTCTTCCTCGCCACCGTTCGAACGCAGCTTCTCGAAGTCGTCGTCGTCGTGGGTCTCGATCAGGGGCACGAGGCCCAAGCCGCGAGCGAGCGCCGCCAGTCGCCGCAGCTCCGCGGCGTCGTAGAGCGCGGCGATCAGCAGCACGGCGGAGGCGCCGGCGTCGCGCGCCCACTCGAGCTGTACGTCGGAGACAACGAAGTCCTTGGCCACCGCGGGCAGGCCGGAGGCGGCGGCGCATTCGGCGAGCAGCTCGTAGCTGCCGTAGAAGTGGTCCGGCTCGACCACGACGGAGAGGCAGGCGGCGCCGGCAGCGGCGTAGGTCTCGGCGCGGGCGACCGGATCGAAGCGGCCGCGGAGGTCGCCGAGCTTGGGCGATCCCATCTTGATCTCGGCGATCACGGCGCGGCCGCGGCGGGCTTCGATCGCGTCGAGGAAACGGCGGCCGGGCGCGTCGGGGGAGAGGCGGGACGAGGCGGGGCCAGAGCCGGATGCGGGCGAGACGCGTCGGCGCCGCTGTTCGCAGATGCGACGCAGGATGTCGGGTACTTCTGCCACGCTCCTAGCTCCCGCCGCCTCCGTCGTCCCAGCCGGCCCAGCCGACGAGCTCTTCGAGCTTCCTGGCTGCCGCTCCCGAACGCTGCACCTCGAACGCGGCGGCGACACCGGCGGCGAGGCCGTCCGCCCTGCCGGCGACAAAGAGCGCGGCCCCGGCGTTGAGACAGGTGATGTCGGCCAGCGGCCCCCCGCCTCCGGCGAGCACGCCGCGCATCAGCTCGACGTTGCGCTCGGGGTCGCCGCCGAGGAGATCGTCCGGCGCCGCCTCGGCGATCCCGAAGTCGCGCGGATGAACTTCGAACGTGCGCACATCGCCGTTCCGGACCTCGGCGACCGTGGTCGTCCCGGTGGTCGTGATCTCGTCCAGACCGTCTCCGTGGACGACCATGGCATGTTCGCTTCCCAGGTCCCGCAGCACGTGCGCGACCTTTCCGACCAGATCGGCCGCGAAGACGCCGATCAACTGCCGCTTCGCGCCCGCTGGGTTGGTCATCGGCCCGAGGACGTTGAACAGCGTGCGCACGCCGAGTTCGCGCCGCACCGGCATGACCTGGGCCATAGCCGGGTGGAGCATGGGCGCGAACAGGAAGGCGATGCCGACGTCGTCGAGGCAGCGTCCGAGAGCCTCCGTGTCGCCCGAGAGCCGCACGCCGAGAGCGTCGAGCACGTCCGCCGAGCCGGAGCGGCTCGACACGGCGCGGTTGCCGTGCTTGGCCACCCGCGCGCCGCCGGCCGCCGCCACCAGCGCGGCCGCGGTCGAGATGTTGAACGTGCCCCGGCCGTCGCCGCCGGTGCCGCAGGTGTCGATCACGCCGGAACTCCGGTGCGGCACCGGCACCGCCCGCGCCCGCATCGCCCGGGCGGCGCCGGCGATCTCACCCACCGACTCGCCCTTGGCCGCCAGCGCGACCAGGAACGCGCTCTTCCACACCTCGGACAGTTCGCCGTCCATCAGCCGGCCGAACAACTCCTCCACCGTCGCGGCGGGAAGGTCCTCGCCGGCGATTGCCGTTCGCAACAGGGTCGAAAGGTCGAGGTCAGTCATTAGCCTCTCCGCAGAGTGCCAGAAAGTTCTGAAGTAGCTGTGGTCCGGTGTCCGTGAGCACCGACTCCGGATGGAACTGGACGCCCCAGTAGGGCAGTTCCCGGTGCCGCATCGCCATGAGCGTCCCGTCTTCGCTCCAGGCCAGCGGCTCGAGCTGTGCCGGCAGGTTCGCCTCCTCGACCGCCAGCGAGTGGTAGCGCGTGGCGACGAAGGGCGACGGCAGGCCGGACAGCACGCCGACCCCCCGGTGCTCGACTTCGGAGGTCTTGCCGTGCATCAGCACCTTGGCCCGGCTGACGGTGCCGCCGAACGCCGACCCCAGCGCCTGATGCCCGAGGCAGACCCCGAGCAGGGGCACGTCGGGGCTCGCCCGCAGGAGGTCGATGCAAACTCCCGCATCCTCCGGCCGGCCCGGCCCCGGCGACAGGACGACGCCTTCCGGGTTGCGCGCCAGCAGATCGGGCACGCTCTCGACATCGTTGCGCACCACCTCGAGTTCGGCGCCGAGACCGCCGAACATCTGGACCAGGTTGTAGGTGAAGGAGTCGTAGTTGTCGATGACGAGAATCATGCTCAGCGGTCCTTTAGGTTGCGCGCCAGCGCCACCGCCCGCAACAGCGCCGCGGCCTTGTCGCGGGTCTCCTGCGCCTCGCGCACCGGGTCGGAATCCGCGACGATGCCGGCCCCGGCGGTGATCGACGCCTCGCCGTTCGCCAGGGTCAGGGTGCGGATGGTGATGCAGGTGTCCATGTCGCCGCCGAACGAGAAGTAGCCCACCGAGCCGCCGTACAGTCCGCGCGCCTCCGGCTCGAGTTCGTCGATGATCTCCACCGCGCGGATCTTCGGCGCTCCGGACAGCGTGCCGGCCGGGAAGCAGGCCAGGAGGGCGTCGAGAGCCGAGCCGGCGCCGTCTCCCGCCGCGGCGGACTGCTCCGCCTCGACCGAGCTGACGATGTGCATCACGTCGCTGTAGTGCTCGATGACCATGAAGTCGGCCACCGAGACCCCGCCCGGCGACGCCACGCGTCCGAGGTCGTTGCGCCCCAGGTCGACCAGCATCACGTGCTCCGCCCGCTCCTTCGGATCCGCCATGAGCTCCTCGGCCAGCGCCCGGTCCTCCGCCGCGGTCTTGCCGCGGGGGCGGGTGCCGGCGATCGGCCGCACCTCCAGGCGCCGCCCCGTGCGCCGCACCAGCATCTCCGGCGAAGCACCGATCAACGACGCCTCGGGCGCCTCGAACAGCACCATGTAGGGCGACGGATTGACCAGCCGCAGCGCTCGGTAGAGGGTCGCGGGCGGCACGTCGAGGTCGAGAGTCCAGCGGCGCGCCAGCACCACCTGGAAGATGTCGCCGGCGGCGATGTACTCCTTTGCCGCCATGACTGCCCGGCCGTACTCTTCGTCGCTCAGCGTCGGGGCGGCGGTCTCCGCCAAAACGCCCAGATCCTCGACCCGGGCCGCCGTGGCTTCGCCGCGGCTCTCAAGGACCGCCTGCAGTTCATCGAGTCGCGCTTCGGCCTCCGCCGCCGTCGTCTCGCCCGTGATCTCGTTCGCTACCGCGACGATGCGCTGGCGGGCGTGATCGAACACGAGCACGTCGTCGAAACGGGCGAGGATGGCGACGGGTAAGCCGAACGGGTCGGGCGGGCGGCCGGCCGGGTGATCGACCAGGCACGGCTCGACGAGCCGGATCGCGTCGAAGCCGAAGGCGCCGATCCAGCCGCCGGCGAACGGCAACGGCGGCGCCGGATCCGCGATCACACCGTCGAGCAGTTGGCGCAGCTTCGTCAGCGGATCGCCGGCTTCCACCTGAACGCCGCCGCCGGAACGAAGATCCTCGATCTCGAGGCGGTCGATGTACACGCGGCAGACCTGCGACGGGCTCGCGCCGAGGAAGCTGTAGCGCGACACGTGCTCGCCGCCGGTGATGCTCTCGAGCAGGAAGCGCCGCGCCCCGGAGTCGCCCTCCGCATGTGCGGCCAGCTTGCTGTAGACGCCGAGCGGCGTCGACGTGTCGGCCAGGAACTCCCGGGTGTGGGCGATGGCGGATGCGGGCCCGCTCATGACGACGACCTTCCCGCGGCGTGGTGGCGGCGACCCAGCTCGGCGGCCACGTCGGCGATCCCGACGCCGGTCGCCTGCAGCAGCACCAACAGGTGGTAGGCGAGATCGGCTGCCTCGGCCGCGAGATCGGCGCGCCGATCCGCCGACTCGGGCGCCGCGTCGGCCCGGACGCCGGCGATCACGGTCTCGCCCGCTTCCTCCGCGACCTTGCGTGCGATCCGGTCGACTCCCTGGTCGAGGAGACGGGCCGTGTAGCTCTCCTCCGGCTTTGCTTCCGCCCGCTCGGCGATCACACGCGCCAGCCAGCCGAGCTCGAACTCGGCGGCGTTCGGTTCGAAGCAGCTCCTCGTGTTGTTGTGGCAGGCAGGACCGGCCGCCAGCGCTCGAACCAGGAGGGCGTCCCGGTCACAGTCCTGGAGCACTTCAACCACCGCCAGCGTGTTGCCCGAGGTGGCGCCCTTGCGCCAGAGCTCCTGCCGCGAGCGGCTGTAGAAGTGGGCCTCGCCGCTGGCGAGCGTGAGTTCCACCGCCTCCCGGTTGGCGTAGGCGAGCATCAGCACCGCGCCCGAGAGCACGTCCTGGACCACGACGGGCAGGAGGCCCCGGTCGTCGTAGGTGAGCGCCGCGGGGTCGATCGCCGTCGCTGTCATCTCTTGGTCTCCTCGATTCCTCATCACATGCGGATCGGAAAGCGGCGGCCAAGGTACTCCTTGACCGCGCCCACGGAGTACGTGGACTGGTGGAAGATCGAGGCGGCGAGCACCGCCGCGGCGTCGGTCTCCAGGGCATCGGCCATGTGCTCCAGGGTGCCGGCGCCGCCGGAGGCGATGACCGGCACCGGCGACAGCGCGGACGCCCGGCGCAGCAGTTCCAGGTCGTAGCCGCTCTTCATGCCGTCGCTGTCGATGCTGGTGAGCAGGATCTCGCCGGCGCCCCGTTCGATTCCCTCCTCGATCCACTCGATTGCGTCGAGCCCGGTCGGCGTGCGGCCGCCGTGGGTGACGACCTCCCAACTCTGGTTCTCGGCCCCGTCTTCTAGCCGCCGTTTGGCGTCGACCGAGAGCACGACGCACTGGCTCCCGAAGCGCTCGGCGAGGCGCGTCAGCAGCTCAGGCTCGGCGACCGCTGCGGTGTTGATTCCCAGCTTGTCGGCGCCGGCGAGGAGCAACCGGCGGCCGTCGCCTGTGCTGCGCACGCCACCGCCGACGCTGAGCGGAATGAACACCTGCTCAGCGGTCCGGCGCACCCAGTCGAGGTCCGTGCCGCGGCGCTCGGGCGCGGCGGTGATGTCGAGGAAGACGATCTCGTCGGCGCCCTCCGCGGCGTAGCGGGCCGCGGCCTCGGTTGGGTCGCCGTGATCAGTCAGGTTCTTGAACTGGACGCCCTTGACCACCCGCCCGGCGGCCACGTCCAGGCAGGGGATGATGCGGCGGGTGAGGCCCGTCGGCTCGATGGTGGCTCTCATGTTGCACTCCCTGAGGCGGACCCGGCGAGTGCCCCCGCTCCGCGGCAGGCGGCGAGCGCCTCGTCCAGCGTCAGCGAACCGTCGTAGAGCGCGCGGCCGACGATCGCGGCTTCGAGTTCGGGCCGCCGGGCCGCGACTTCCAGGTCGGCAGCCGACCGCACGCCGCCCGAGAGAATCGCCGGCGCACCGGCCATGGCGCCGATCTCGCAGGCGAGGTCGATGTTCGGGCCCTGCATCATCCCGTCGCGCGAGATGTCGGTGACCAGGACGGCCGCGATCGGCAGGCCGGTCAGTTGCGCGCACAGCGCGGCCGGCGACCGGTCGGCCGATTCGGTCCACCCCGCCAGCCGCACCTCGCCGCGGTCGATGTCGAGCGCCGCCACCATGCGCCCCGGGAAGTCGCGGCAGAGGCCGGCGAACACGTCGAAGTCGCGGACGATGAGAGACGTCACCACCGCCCGCTCGCAGCCGGCCGCGAAGGCCCACTCGACGGATTCGCGGTCACGCAGGCCGCCGCCGAGCTGGATGCTGCCCGGCGCTGCCTGCCGCGCCAGTTCCCCGACCAGTTCGCGCTGGGGAGCACCGCCGAACGCGGCGTCCAGATCGACGACGTGGATGCGGGACACCCCCGCCTCGCGGCAGCGGCGCAGCGCGGCGCCAGGATCGGCGTCGTAGACCGTGCGGCGCCCGTCGTCGCCACGTTCGAGGCGCACGACCTGACCGCCGCGCAGATCAATCGCGGGCAGCAGTTGCACCGTCGCCTCCTTCGACCCCTTGGGCCAGGCCACCCGCCCAGGTCAGGTAGTTGTGCAGCAGCCGCAGGCCGGCGGCGCCGCTCTTCTCGGGATGAAACTGGGTGCCCGCGACCCGCCCGCGGCCCGTGATCGCGGGAAAACTGCGGCCGTGGCGGCAGCGTCTCAGGACGCACTCCTCCGGCACGTCGTCCGGCGCGAAGGAATGGACGAAGTAGTAGTGATCGTCCTCGGCAACGCCGGCGAGCAGGGGATGGTTTGCTGTGCCGAAGACGCGGTTCCAGCCGATGTGAGGCAGGGGCACGCCGCCCGGCAGCTCGGTGACGCGGCCCGCGAGCAGGCCGAGACCGTCCGTCATCCCGAACTCCTCGCTGCTGTCGAACAGGAGCTGGTAGCCGATGCAGATGCCGAGCAGGTACGCGCCGTTCCCGAGCGCCGTGCTTATCGCCTCTTCGGCAGCGCCGCGCAGAACCTCGCGCGGCGGCTTGAAGGCGCCGACGCCCGGCAGCACCAGGCAGCGAGCCCTACGAATCGCCTGCGGGTCGCAGGTGATCTCGACTTCGGCGCCCAAGTGGCGGAGCGCCCGCATCAGGTTGCCGATGTTGCCGACGCCGGCGTCGATCACCGTCGCGTTGCAGGTTGTCCCTGTTGCCGCCTCGGTCATGCCGTCAGGCTCCCCTTCGTGCTCGGCGCCTCGGCGCCGCTCCCGGCGCCGGCGCGCAGGGACACCGCGGCCCGCAGCGCGATCGCCACCGCCTTGAACGACGCCTCGGCGACGTGGTGCGGGTTGCGGCCGCAGAGGACGTCCAGGTGCAGGGTCAGCCGTCCGCGGTCGGCGAAGGCGCCGAAGAAGTCTCCCATCAGGGTAAGCGGGAACTCGGTCGTGACCCACGCCTGCTCCAGGTCCGGGGGCAACCGGAAGTGGAATGAACCGCGGCCCGAGAGGTCGATCACGGCGCGCGCCAGCGCCTCGTCGAGCGGTGCGAAGGCGTGGGCGAAGCGACGCACCCCGGCCCGGTCGCCCAGGGCCTCTCGCAGCGCATCGCCCAGCACCAGCCCCACGTCCTCCACCGTGTGGTGAAGGTCGATGTCCGTATCGCCGCGGGCTTCGAGGTCGAGCCCCAGACCGCCGTGGCGCGTCAGGGCGTCCAGCATGTGCGAGAAGAAACCGTTCGGCACATCGAGCCGGCACGGGCCGCCGTCGAGCGACAGGTCGGCGCGGACCTGGGTTTCGGACGTCTTGCGATCGATGGCCGCTCGTCTCATGGCTTCTCTCCCGCGTTACATCCCCTTGCTTCCCGACGCGCAGGCAGCATTCCCGCCAGCGCACGCCGGGTCGCGCGCAGCGCCGGACCGCCGCCGATTCCGATCCTCATGCAGTTGGCCAGACCCGGGTACCGGCTCACGTCCCGAACCAGGACCCCGCCGTCGGCGAGACCCTGGCGGATCTCGGCGCAACGGGGGTGGCGCGCGAGCAGGAAATTGGCCTCCGAATCGAACACCTCGAAGCCGAACTCCCGCAGCATCGCCGCCCACTGCTCCCTGCGCGCCCGTACCAGGGCGACGCGCGGCAGGAGCCGGTCGGCGTGTTCGAGCGCCACTTCGCCGATGACCGCCGCCGCGTGACCGACGTTGTAGGGCAGTTTGACCTTGATCAGTTCCGCCACCAGGTCCGGGTCAGCGAGCAGGTAGCCGAGACGGATGCCGCCCAGGGACCAGGCCTTGGACAGGGTCCGGAACACGACCAGGTTCGGGTGGCGGCGCAGCAGCGGCCGGTAGTCGTGGCGGCAGAACTCGCCGTACGCGTTGTCGAGCAGCAGCGGCGCCTCGAGCGCGCCCAGAAGGCGCTCCACCGTGCCGGGATCCGCGGCCGTGCCGGTCGGATTGTTCGGCGTGCAGAGGATCACCGGCCGGCTCGGGTCGCGCTCGATCTCGGCCTGGAGTTCGTCGGTCTGGAGCGCCAGGTCCGGCGCCGGTTCGAGGAATCGCGGCACGCCCGCGGCCCGCCGGACGAAGGTCTCGTAGAGACCGAAGCACGGCTCGCAGGCGAGCACCACCTGGCCGGGGCGCACGACGCCTTCGAGCACCGTGGTGAGCAGCTCGCCGGAACCGTTCCCGACCAGAACGCCCTCCGCCGGCCAGTCGTTGAGATCGCCGAGCAGACGCCGTAGCCGTTCGGCGTGGAAGTCCGGATAGTGGGCCCAGGTGCGCTCGGCCAGACGCGCCAGCGCCTCGCGCTTGAGCGCCCGCGGCAGATCCCACGGCGCCTCGTTCTGATCGAGCCGGTAGCGGTACGTCCCGCGGTCGAGCGAGTAGGCGGACAGGCGGCGGAACTCAGGCCTGACGAAGGCGCCGGCGCCCTGGGCGGAGGCGCTCATGACTCTTCCTCCGCTCTCTTTCCCTCGGCCCAGGCGCAACCTCGCCGCCGCGGCATGGGCCGCCAGACCCTCGGTGGCCGCCAGGGTCTCGGCGGCGCCGGCCCAAGCCTTCGAGGCCTCGCCGGAAAAGCGAACCGTGTGACTTCGCCGCACGAAGTCCTCTATCCCGAGACCGGAGGCAAAGCGCGCGGTGCCGCCCGTGGGCAACACGTGGCTGGGCCCGGCCACGTAGTCACCGAACACGACAGGCGAAGACGCGCCGACGAAGACGGCGCCGGCATTGCGCACCTCGTCCGCGCGCGCTTCCGCGGCCGCGCCGATCAGTTGCAGATGCTCGGGCGCCAGCCGTTCGGCAAGCGCGAGCGCACCGTCCAGGTCGCCTGCGACGAAGGCCGCGCCGTGCGCTTCGAGCGCGGCGGCGGCGGTGTCCCGGGTCGGCAGCAGCGAGAGCTGCCGGTCCACCTCCGACGCCACCCGGCCGGCAAGCGCCGCGGAGTCCGTGACCAGGACCGCGACAGCCAGGGGATCGTGCTCCGCCTGCGCCAGCAGGTCGGCCGCAACCCAGCCAGAGGGAGCGCCATCGGTCGCCACGATGACGACCTCCGACGGACCCGCGTCGCGGTCGACACCCACGTCGCCCGCCACGTGCTGCTTCGCGGCCGCCACCCAGGCGTTCCCGGGCCCGACGATCAGGTCGACGGCGCGGATCGACTCCGTGCCGTACGCGAGCGCGGCGACGCCGTGCGCGCCGCCCATGCCCCAGACCTCGTCCGCTCCGACGAGGTCCAGCACGTACCGCAGCACCGGGCTATCGAGGTAGGCCTGCGGCGGCGTGGCGACGACGATCTCGTCGACGCCCGCGAGCCGCGCCGGCACCGCGGTCATCAGCACCGTCGACGGATAAGGGAACCGCCCCCCCGGCACGTAGATCCCGACCCGGCGGATCGGCAGCCGGCGCTCCTCGACCGACACGCCGTCGCGTTCCAGGCGCTGCACGCCCGGACCGTGCGGCTGGGCCCGGTGGTAGACCTCGATGGCGGCGCGGGCGCGTTCAATGGCGGTGAGGATGTCGGGGGCGATGCCTTCGGAAGCCGGATGCGATCGAGACGCCCCGGCGCCGCCCAGTCGCAGCGCGTCGGCGGACGGCGCGTCGAAGCCGTCGAAGCGCCGGACCGCTTCGAGCAGGGCCGCGTCGCCGCCGCTGCGGACACCGCCTATGATCTCCGCGGCGGCATGGCCGATCTCGGCCGCGATACCGCCCCGGCCCCGCCGGTCGAGGAGTTCCAGGCGCTCCCGCCCGGCACGGCTGTCCGCCGCCAGGACCTGCAGCGCTCCCCCGCTCCGCACCTCAGTCACCGGCGGCCCCCGCTTCTTCGAGCGCGCCCAGCAGCCGGCTCAACCGGCGCCGGTGGGCGTGGAACGAAGCCCGGTTGACCACGAAGGTCGGCGCCACCTGAGCCAGCACCTCGACCTCGTGCAGGTCGTGGGTTTTGAGCGTGGCGCCGGTCTGCACGATGTCGACCGCCATGTCGGTCAGATCGAGCAACGGCCCGAGTTCGATCGAGCTGGTCAGGCTCAGCACCTCGACGTGCAGGTTGCGGGCGGCAAGAAGCCGCGCCGCCCACGCCGGATAACGCGTCGCGGCCCGAAGCTGGCCGCTCCGCCGCGGCAGTTCCGGCGTCTGGGCAATCAGCGACAGGCGGCTGCGGCCGTCCCGGAGCCGCAGTGGCTGGAAGACATCGGGCTGGGTCTCCTCCAGCACGTCTGAGCCTATGATCGCGCAGTCGACGATCCCGTGCTCGACATAGAGCGGCAGGTCCCAGTCCTTGAGCAGCAGCACCTCGACCTCGACCCCCAACACCCCAACGCCTCCGAAGCGCTGGCGTAGAAGCGAGGCATCGAGATCGGTGAGACCCATGCCCGCGGCCGCAAGCGCGTCGCGCGCCGGTCCCAGGTTGCGTCCTTTCGGCAGGCCGAACGTGATCATGCTCCGACCTCCTCCCGTTCCACCAGCAGGTCGAGGCCGAACGAGAAGCCGACCGCCGAGCAGTCGCCGCTGAGCGACCGGAACACCCTGTCGTAGCGGCCGCCAACCCCCAAGGCCAGGGCGGTACCCGGCGCGTAGGCCGCGAACATGAGGCCGTCGTAGTACCCGCGCGTGCCCGCGGAAACGCCGACCCTCGGGTCGAGAGTGGCGGCGGCGAACTCGGCGAGATCGACCTCGACCTCGATGCCAAGGTCGCGGTACCCGGCGGAAAGCCGGTCGCGGAGCAAGAGCAGTTCAGTCACCGCATCGGCGGCGTCCCCGAGCACGGAGAGGTCTTCCGGATAGCCACGCTCTACGACATCGCCGAGACCGGCCCGGCGCGCGGCCAGCCGGTCGCGGCTTGCGATCCGCAACGCCAGTTCGCCGGCGCCATCTCCCGCCGCCGAGAGCAAGGGCTCGTCGAGCGCGCCGGCGATGCCGAGGACGACCCGGAGCGCGGCGTCGTCGCCGGATGCGCGCGAGACGCCGCGGGCCTGCAGCAGCAGGTCGAGGAACAGGGTCAGCACCGCAAAGTCCGCCTCGGTGCGGTCGCCGCCGAGCAGCTCCGCGCCCAACTGCGAGTACTCGCGCATCCGGCCGGGACGCAAGGGCTGATGCCGCACCACGTCGCCGCGGTAGTAGAGACGAAGCGGCAGCTCCAGGTCGTCCAGGTGGGGGGCGAGCAGCCGCGCGAGCATCGGCGTGAAATCGCCACGCAGCACGAGCAGTTGACCGTCCCGGTCGACGAAGCGGTAGAGCTGCTCCAGCCGGCGCCCCTGCAGCAGGGGCCGGTACGGCTCGAAGTAGTCGAGGATGGGCAGCAGGACCTCGCCGAAGCCGCGCTCCTCGAGCAGCGCGGTCAGACGCGCTTCCAGCCGGCGGCGGCGCTTGACGCTGTCGAAGAGAGCAGCCGACACTCCGGTCGGCAGGCCGGCGGAGATCTTCATCGCGGCGTCTCCAATCCCAGGGCCGCGGCGCCGACCGCGAACGGCAGCGGCTTGCCCGTCATCGCCTCGAACTGCGCCAGGCCTTGGTGCAGCAACACTTCCCGTCCGTCCACAACCCGAACGCCGCGCGCTGCGAGCGCCCGGCTCCAGGGCGTGGGTCCGCCGCCGTAGACCAGCTCCACCGCGGCAGCCGAGGCGCCCAGCGCGCCCGGATCGCAGGGAAGCGGGTCGGCGGGATCGTGGCCGAGCGAGGTGGCGTTGACGACCACATCGAACGCGCCGGGCTCCAGTTCGTCGAGCGGAACGAAGGCTACGCCGAGCGACTCGGCGGCTGCCCGGCCGCTCGAGACGGTGCGATTGGCGAGCGCAACCACAGCGCCCGCGGCCGCCAGGCCCGCCGCCGCCGCCCGGCCGGCGCCGCCGGCGCCGATGACCACGGCAGGGCGATCCGAGAGCTCGACCCCGCGCCGCCGCAGCGGACCGACAACGCCCTCCGGGTCCGTGCTCTCTGCCCGCCATTGCCTCTCGGCGGCGCCACCGGGCCCAGGGAGCAGTGTGTTCGCGCCCCCGGTTCGACCCGCCAGGTCGCCGGCCGCAGCCGTAGCGGCCAGTGCCGCCGCCTTGTGCGGCGCGGTGACGCTGAGGCCGCCGAGGGGCATGCCCGCGCGCTCAAAGAAGTCGCTCCGCGCGATCTCGCTCCAGAACGTCTCGAAGGAGGGTGCGTCGAAGGCGACGTAGAGCGCGGCCTCACCGCGGTCGAGGTAGCCCGCGTTGTGGAGCCGTGGCGACAGGCTGTGCGCCGCCGGGTGCCCGACGACGCCGAACAGCCGCGACACGCCGGGCAGGCTTGGCAGGCCGTAGTCGGCCCGCAGCCGATCGACGGACGGTTGACCGGGGGCGGCAACCAGCGAACTCGCGGCGCCGTAGACCCACGGCGCACCCAGCCGCGGCGCCACCAGCCGCGTCCAGGCGCCGACGGCGCCCACCCCGAACGCCGCGACATCCGTCCGGCCGGTTTCGAGCAGCAATTCGAGCGGCGCCAGCTCCTCACCCGACCTCTCGGGAGCGGTGACGAGCTTGTAGAGCCGGGCCTCCGCGCCCGACATCTGCCTGAGCCGGCCTCGCAGCGCCTTGAGACCGGCGCCGCGACCGTGCCAGGACACCAGCCGCCGGACCGGCTCGACCGAGGTGAGGACGCCCGCGCCAAGATCGCGGTCGGCCTCGAGATCGACGAGGTCGTAACCGCGGGCCGCAGCCAGCCGCTCCGCCCGCCGACCCGCATCGACCGGTCCGCGACCGCCTTCCGCCTCGCTCCGCAGCGTGTAGAGCAGCTCGCCGGAAAACCGCTCCCGCAACCACTCGACACCGATCTCACCGACCAGGTCCGCCCGCACCTCGAGGCAGTCGGCGCGCTTCGACAGCGCGCGCAACTCGTCGCCGGAGGCGCTGGGCGCCTCCGTCAACGACGCCACCAAAGTTGCGCTCCGCGCAACCTCCGTAGAAGTCGCGCTTTGCGCGACCTCCGCAGGGGTGGCTCGCGGCGGATTCTCGGGTGTCGAACTCAAACTGATGACCTCCTTCGATCCGGAAGGAGGTCTTCTCGTTCACCCTCGTCCCGGACAACGTACCGGGACCTGAGCCCGGATTCAGCCCTTGCCGTGACCGTGAGCCCACCAGGCCTGCGCAACGACGCCGGTCGTCGAGACGACCGTGGGCATCGAGAGCGCGCTGTCGCTGGGCTGTGAGTTCATGGCGTGGTGAGTGGCGGGGGCCGGAACGTTCCGGGACGCCGGATTAGACACCGGAAGGCCTTGGGGTGTCAAGGGAATGGCGAGGAGGGCTCGGCGCCTACGCCCGGGCCATGATCAGGGCGCCGTTCGTGCCGCCGAAGCCGAAGGAGTTGGTCAGTGCGACCTCGACCTTCGCGTCGCGGGGCTCGTGGGGCACGAAGTCCAGGTCGCATTCCTCGTCGGGCTCATCGAGGTTGAGCGTCGCCGGCAGTACCTGCCGGTCGATGGCGAGCGCCACGAGCCCGGCTTCGACGCCGCCCGCCGCTCCCAGCAGGTGCCCCATCGACGACTTCGTCGAGGACACGGCCAACCGGTAGGCATGGTCGCCGAAAACACGCTTGATCGCCCGGACCTCTGCGATGTCGCCCAGCGGCGTCGACGTGCCGTGGGCGTTGATGTAGTCGATCCGTTCCGCCGCGATGCCGGCGTCGTCGAGCGTCGCCTTCATCACCCGCGCCGCGCCGTCGCCGTCCGGCTGAGGCGCCGACACGTGGTAGGCGTCTGCGCTCATGCCGTAACCCAGGATTTCGGCATAGGCATGGGCGCCGCGGGCCAGAGCCGCCTCGCGCTCCTCCAGGATCAGCACCCCGGAGCCCTCGCCAAGAACGAAGCCGTCGCGGCCGACATCCCAGGGCCGGGACGCCCTGTCCGGCTCGTCGTTGCGCACCGAGAGCGCCTTCATCGCCCCGAAGCCGGCCACCGCCAGGTCGCAGGTCGTGGCCTCGGTGCCGCCGGCGAAGGCCGCGTCGGCGTAACCGTGCTGAATCAGGCGAAACGCATCGCCGACCCCGTGCAGGCCGGTCGTACAGGCAGTCGTGGGACAGGTGTTCGGCCCCTTGGCGCCGTGCCGGATCGAGATCTGGCCGGACGCCATGTTGGCGATCAGGCCGGGGATGAAG
Organism: Candidatus Multivorans sp.; assembly: GCA_965205295.1. Taxonomy (GTDB): domain Bacteria; phylum Acidobacteriota; class Thermoanaerobaculia; order Multivoradales; family Multivoraceae; genus Multivorans. The sequence goes on along the minus strand of OZ242167.1, from coordinate 4,028,082 downwards.
AACGGGGACACCCGGCGCGGTCCGCGGTCGCGCCACACGTCGTGCATGTGCTCGATCAGCGGCAGCCCGCCCATGCCCGAGCCGACGACGGTGGCGACGCGGTCGGCGTTGGCGTCATCGATCTCAAGCCCCGAGTCTTCACGGGCCAGGGCCGCCGCCGCCACAGCGAACTGGATGAAGAGATCGACACGGCGGATGTCCTTGCGGGGCATGAACTGCTCCGCGTCGAAGTCCCGCACTTCGGCGGCGATCTTGGTCGTATACGGGGACGCGTCAACCCGCGTCAGCGCACCAACGCCGCTCCGGCCCTCCATCAGGCCGGACCACGTGGCCTCTGTCCCCACCGCGAGCGGGGACACCAGACCGACGCCGGTAATGACGACGCGCCTACGGTCGCTCATGTGCATGCACCACGAATCCGTATGTCAGCGGACCCGCTCGGGGCGGCCGGACCCGGCTCGCTAGCTGTCGCCCCCGTGCGCCTGGATGTAGTCGACGGCTTCCTTGACGGAGCCAATCTTCTCGGCATCCTCATCGGGGATCTCGATGCCGAACTCCTCCTCGAAGGCCATGACCAACTCGACGATGTCGAGCGAGTCCGCACCGAGGTCGTCGGTGAAACTGGCCTGCGGAGTGACTTCGTCGGCATCGACTCCGAGCTGCTCGACAATGATGCTATTGACCTTTTCGACTACGGACATTCTGGTTCCTCTTTAGGGATGTTGGCGCAGGGTTGACGGTTTCCGGCCTGCTGACGAACGGAGACTATGCCACCACGAAGCCGATCCGTCCAACTCGTGTTCTGCCGCGCATGTCGCTCAAGTCATCCCGCCGCTGACGCTCAGGACCTCGCCGGTGACATAGGACGCCTCGTCGCTCGAAAGAAACAGCACCGCGGGCGCAATGTCGTCCACCGTGCCGAGACGCACAAGCCCGTGCTGCTCCAGGAAGCGCTCGCCGGCGCCTTCCGGCATCGCGGCGGTCATGTCCGTCTCGATGAAGCCCGGCGCGACAACGTTCACCGTGATCCCCCGGCTCAGCAGCTCACGCGCGAGGGACTTGCTGAAGCCGATCAGCCCGGCCTTGGAGGCGGCGTAGTTCGCCTGCCCGGCGTTGCCGAGCACACCGGCGACGGACGACACCGAAACGACCCGCCCGAAGCGACGGCGCATCATGCCCCGCACGAGCGCCTTGGTGAGGACGAAAACGCCGGTCAGGTTCACGTCCAGCACCCGCCGCCACTGGTCCAGGGTCATCCGGACCAGCAGGTTGTCGGCCGTGATGCCGGCGTTGTTGACGAGGATGTCGACCGCCGCGAACTCCTTCGGAAGCTGCCGCACCGCGCCGGGTACCTGTTCGTGATCGGCCAGGTCGATGGCCAACGCATGGGCCTCGCCTCCGGAGGCGGCGATTTCGGCGGCGACTTCGCCCAGCAGTTCCTCGTTCCGCGCCGCCAGCACCACGCGGGCGCCCTGCCGCGCCAGCAGCACGGCACAGGCGCGGCCGATGCCGCGCGAGGCGCCGGTGACCAGCGCCGTTCGTCCGCTCAAATCGAAGAGGCTCATGTTCTTGGTCACTCCATGTCGCCCGGCTCGGCCACCGACTGGACCTTCAGGCGACGGTCGATCCGCCGCGCGAGGCCACACAGCACCTTGCCCGGCCCAAACTCAATCAGCCGGTCGACACCTTCGGCCGTCATGACCGTCACCGATTCCGCCCAGCGCACGGGGCCGTCGATCTGCCGCACCAGCGCGTACCTGGCCGCGGACGCGGTTGTCACCGGCGCCGCATCCACGTTGCAGATCACCGGCGCCTGTGGGTCCGCCATCGGCGCCGCCTGAATCAGCGGCGCCATCGCCCGGCGGGCCGGCGCCATCAGGGCGCAGTGGAAGGGCGCCGAAACCGGCAGCGAAATCGCCCTGCGCGCGCCCCGGCCGCTCGCCAGCACCATTGCCTGCTCCACCGCTTCGCTCGAGCCGGCGATCACGATCTGCCCCGGCGCGTTGAGGTTGGCGAGCTGGCAGACGCCGCGGGTTGCAGCCGCCGCCTCGGCGGCGACTTCCGCCGTGTCCTCGACGCTCAGGCCAAGCACCGCGGCCATCGCGCCCTTGCCAACCGGCACCGCCCTCTGCATGGCCTCGCCCCGCGCCCGGACCAGGCGCAGAGCGTCGCCGAGTTCAAGCGCTCCGGCGGCGACGAGCGCCGAGTATTCGCCCAAGCTGTGACCGGCGACGAAGTCCGGCGTCTCCGTCTCGAGACCCAGGGCCCGGTAGCAGCGAAGCGCGGCCACCGATGCGGCGACGATGGCGGGCTGGGTGTTCGCAGTCAGTTGAAGCTCGTCCTCGGGCCCCTCGAAGCAGAGCTCGGAAAGCGCGAAACCGAGGGTGTCGTCCGCCTCCTCGAAGACCGCCCGCGCCTCCGGAAAGGTCTCCCCCAACGCCCGGCCCATGCCGACCCGCTGCGACCCCTGGCCTGGAAAGACATACGCCACCGCACCCATCTGAACAACCCTCGACTACGAGTCAGAACCGAACCGCGGCGGCGCCCCAGGTCAGCCCGGCGCCGAAGGCGGCCATCAGGACCAGATCCCCGGAGTCGATCCGCCCGGCGCGGTTCAGTTCGTCGAGCGCGATCGGGATGGACGCGGCCGAGGTGTTGCCGAAACGATCGACGTTGACGTACACGCGGTCGACGGGCACGTCGATCCGGCGACCCACGGCGTCGATGATCCGGCGGTTCGCCTGATGGGGAATGAGCCACTTGACGTCTTCCGGCGCCTGGCCGGCGTGGGCGAGCACTTCGCCGGAGACCTCGGCCAGGGTACGGACCGCCACTTTGAAGGTCTCGTTGCCGAGCATCCGGATGAAGGGCAGCCGCGCTTCCAACGTCTCTGGACGGTTCGGAGGATTTCGGCTGCCGCCGCCCGGCATCTCGAGCAGGTGGGCCAGCGAACCGTCGCTGTGGATCGCCACGGAGAGGACGCCCGGCAGCCCGTTCTCCGGACTCGGGGCCGGCGGGTCTTCGCCGCGCAGCACAACCGCACCGGCGCCGTCGCCGAACAGAACGCAGGTCGAGCGGTCCTCGTAGTCCGTGTACTTGGTCAGCGACTCGGCGCCGATCACCAGAGCCGTCGACGCGGCGCCGCTGGCGACATACTGCTGCCCGACCGAAAGACCGTAGATGAAGCCGGTGCAGCCCGCGTTCAGATCGAAGGAGGTCGCGTCCTTCGCACCGATTTCTTCCTGCACCAGGCAGGCAGTGGACGGAAAGGGCATGTCCGGCGTCACCGTCGAGATCAGGATGAGATCCACTTCCGCGGGCGCCACACCCGCCATCTCCATCGCTTCGCGCGCGGCTCGAACGGCAAAGATCGACGTGTACTCGTCGTCGGTGGCGACCCGTCGTTCGTGAATGCCGGTTCGGGCGACGATCCACTCGTTCGAGGTGTCGACGATGCGCTCGAAGTAGGCGTTGGTGAGAATCTTGTCCGGCACGGCCTTCCCGGTGCCGGCGATCCGAACCCGCCGAACGTGGTTGCTAGAGGCTCCGCGCAACCCGTTCCTCATGGGCCCGTTCCTCATCCCGCTACCGCCTTCGGCGCCGCCTCGGAGGCGACCTCCGAGAGCTTCGCGCTGACCTTGACGTGGATGCCCGCCTCGCAGAACTCCACGGCGCGCTGCACCGCGCTGCAGATCGCGTGGGCGGACGAACGACCGTGGGCGACGAAGCAACCGCCGCGCAGGCCGAGCAGCGGCGCGCCGCCGTACTCGCTGTAGTCGATCCGGCTCTTGAAGCGGTCAAAGGCGGGCCGGGCCAGCAGATAGCCCAGCCGCGACCGGAGGGTGCGTCCCATCTCCTCGCGCAACTGGCCGCCCACGAACTCCGCGAGCGCTTCGGCGCTCTTCAGGATCGCGTTGCCGACGAAGCCGTCGCAGACGACGACATCGGTGGTGCCGCTGAACACGTCGCGGCCCTCGACGTTGCCGACGAAGTTCAGTCCCGTGGCGTCGAGCGACTTGAACACCTCGCGGACCAGGTCGGTGCCCTTCCCGGCCTCTTCGCCGATCGACAGCAGGCCGATACGCGGCGAGTCCATCCGCAGCAGTTGCTGGGCCAGGTAGTGGCCCATGACCGCGAACTGAAGGAGTTGGTGGGGCTTCGAGTCGACGTTGGCGCCCGCGTCCAGCAGGATGGTTCGACCGACGCGCCGCGGCATGGTCACCGCAAGGGCCGGTCGATGGACCCCGGGCGCCACACCGATCACCATCTTGCCGGCGACCAGGGCGGCGCCGGTGTTGCCCGCGGTCACCATGGCCTGCGCCCGGCCATCCTTGACCAGGCGGGCACAGACACGCACCGAAGAGTCGCGCTTGCGGCGCACCGCCAGCGCGGACTCACACATGCCGACGACCTCGCCGGCATGGATGATCTCGACCCGGTCCCGAACACCGCGCCCGGGCTCGCAGTTCTCGATCTCCTGCTCCAGGATCGGCCGGCGGCCCACGAGGAGGAGACGAAGCCTACGTTGACGGGCCGCCAGCAGCGCGCCCTCAACCACGGTCCGGGGGGCGTGATCGCCGCCCATCGCATCGACGGCGATCACGGTTGGGGTTCGCGCTGAACCTCGATCCGTCAATTCAGAGTCAACTCCGAGTCAGTAAGCGACCAGTGTAGCGCCTGAGGGGGGGTGCCCAGCGGGCTGCTAGCAGCTAGAGGACGTCGTCCATCTCGACCACGTCGCGGCCGCGATAGTGACCGCAGTGGCTGCAGGCGCGGTGCGGCAGTTTGGCTTCGCCGCAATTCGGGCACAACGAGGCCGCGGGCCGCTCCAGCGCGTCATGGGTCCGTCTCCGGTCGCGACGCGCCTTCGAGTGCCGTCGTTTGGGGTTTGGCATTTCAAGGGTTCCTTTTCTGGGTCGTCCAGCTTGATCGTCCAGCAGACTACGCCGCCGCTTCGGCGGGCGCAGCGGCTGCCAACACTAGTTCAGATTCCCGCCAAGTCGTTCGCGGATCGCTTCCAGCCCCGACCAGCGGGGGTCGACCTGCTCATCGGAGCACTTGCAGGCCTCCCGTTTCCGGTCGACTCCGCAGTGTGGGCACAGTCCGAGACAGGCCGGATCGCAGACCGGTTTCATCGGCACGTTCAACTCGACCTGCTCCCGGACCAGTACCGCCAGGTCGACCGCGCCCTCGACCGCGGTGAGCGTCGACAGGTCCTCCGGCTCCAGTTCACGCGCGCCGGCCCCATCCTCGGTTCCGTCCGAGGCGCCGGACGCGTCTTCAGGGCGAACGGTCACAACCAGCGCGAGCGGAAAGTCGACATCCTCCTCATAGGCGGTCAGGCAGCGGCCGCAGTGGAGCCTCTGCCGGTAGTGCAGTCTTGCCTGCAGCAGGAAGTCCGGACCGACGAACGTGAGACTGCCCTTGCAGTCCACGCTGCCGAGCACGAGCGGTTCGTCACGGCCCCAGTCGGCAGCCGGCGCCGGAACGGCTTCGTGCCAGCGAAGGGGGCCGTTGCGGACTTGTTCGAGCTGCAGGTGCATCTCATTCACCACCGGGTCGCGAAACTCAAGCCGCCGCGCAATTCGGCCAGACGCAACCGCGCAAGCCGAAGAGGCTACGAATCGTCGCGGCAACTGTCAATTTCGGACACGCGCCGTGAAACGCGCAGCGGCGCTAGGCTTGCACTGTGGCGCGGATCGGTATCGATGCTCGAAAGGTCCGCGACTTCGGGATTGGCGTCTACGTTTCCAACCTGATCCGGGGTCTGGCCCGGATCGAGGCCGAACAGGACGCTGCCCCGAACGAGTACATCCTGTTCGTCCGCCCCGAGGATCGCGACTTCGCTGCCGATCTGCCGGCGCACTTCCGCTGCGTCGTCGAACGGTCGCCGGTCTACTCGCTGCGCGAGATCGGGATGATGACCTGGCGCATCTCGCGGTCGCGCCTCGACCTCTACCACGCCACCCACTACGTCCTGCCGGCGATCGTGCCGTGTCCGACGGTGGTCACGATCCACGACATCATCCACCTGCTCTACCCCGGCTTCCTGCCGAGCCGCGCGGCGTCCCTCTACGCCCAACGCATGTTTCGCCACAGCGTCAACCGGGCCGACCGGATCATCGCCGTGTCCCAGAACACGAGCAGCGACGTTCTCGACTACTTCGACATCCCGGCGGAGAAGATTCAGGTCGTATACAACGGCGTCGAGGATCGTTTCCGGAAACTGCTCAGCGCCGAGGAACTCAGCGCCCGCCTGGAGGCCGTGGGCGTCCGGCAGCCGTACCTGCTGTTCGTCGGCAACCCGAAGCCCCACAAGAACCTGGACCGGGTGATCAAGGCGTACGCCAGAGCCCGTTCGCGGGCCGGCTTCGAAGCGCCCCTCGTCTGCGTCGGCGCACGGCCCGGCAGCGACTTCAAGATCGAGCGCCGCGCCCGCCAACTCGGGGTCGGCGACCACGTCCAGCTCATCGGCCACGTGCCGGCGAGCGCCCTTCCGGCCCTCTACCAGGGAGCGAGCCTGTTCCTCTACCCGACTCTGTACGAGGGTTTCGGGCTGCCCGTGGTGGAGGCAATGGCCTCACGGGCGCCTGTGATCACGTCGAACACGTCGTCGCTCAACGAGATCGCCCGGGGCTACGCGGAACTCGTCAATCCCCTCGAGGTGGAGGAGATCGCGAGAGCCATCGAGCGCTGCATGAAGGATCGGGACCACGCCCGGCAGCTCGCCGACCGCGCCGCCACCCGCGCCGCCGGATTCCAGTGGCAGACCGCCGCCGAGAGCACCCTCGCGATCTACCGCGATGTGCTCCGGGAGGCGGGACACTGACCGCCGGTTAACATCCGGCGCCCGCCAGAGTCGGGCGCCCCTACACCCCCACGATCCCTGCACCGTGCTCCAAAACCGACTCCGCGTCACCGCCACCCTGAACATCGCCGGCGATGTCGCCGCCACGGTCGGCGCCTTCTTCCTGGCCTGGTACCTGCGCTTCGTGCAGCCGGTGATCGAGATGACGAAGTCGGCGCCGGACTTCGAGCCGTACCTCAGGATGCTGCCCTTCATCCTGCTGATCTGGCCCACGGTCTACTACTTCCACGGCCTCTACCGCATCCGTCGCGGGCACAGCCGGGTGGACGAGACGATCAGCATCGTCGTCGCGACCGTCCTGGCGCTCGTGATCCTGACCGCGGTCCTGACCTTCGACCGCGTGACTCAGGCCGGCAGCGACGACCCCTTCTCCTACAGCCGCGCCTTCTTCGCTCTGTTCGCGGCCAGCGACATCTTCCTGGTCGCGCTGGTCCGCTTCGTCACCCGCGCCTTCCTGCGCGTGGTGCGGCGTCGGGGGCACAACGTGCGCCGCATCCTGATCGTCGGCGCCGGCGACAGCGGCGAGGAGATCGCGGCCAAACTGGTCCGGCACCGGGAACTCGGCTACGAGGTCGTGGGCTTCCTGGACGACGACCCGGACACGGTCTCCACCGAGCGCGTCAGCGGCGTCAGCGTCATCGGCACACTCGACGACCTGGAAGCGGCAATCGAGCAACACCACGTCGATCAGCTCATGATCGCCCTGCCGTTCGAGGCGCACCGGAAGATCCTCAACCTGCTCGACCGCATCGGCAACGAGCTGATCGAGATCCGCCTGGTGCCGAACGTCCTGCAGTACGCGACGCTGCGCGCCGAGATGGAGGACGTGGACGGCACACCGGTCATCAATCTCTCCCACGTGCCGATGGAGGGCTGGTCGAGCCTGGCCAAGCGGACGATGGACATGGGCGCTTCCCTGGCGGCCATGGCCGTGCTGCTGCCCCTGCTGCCGATCGTGCTGGTGCTGATCAAGCTGGAGGACCGCGGGCCGCTGTTCTACCGGCAGGAGCGGATGGGACTCGACGGCCGCTCCTTCACGATCCTCAAGTTCCGCTCCATGCGAGTGAACGCCGAGTCCGCCACCGGCCCGGTGTGGACGGTCGAGGACGACCCACGCCGCACCCGCATCGGCGCCTTCCTGCGTCGCTGGTCGATCGACGAGCTGCCCCAGCTCTGGAACATCTTCCGCGGCGACATGTCGATCGTCGGCCCCCGGCCCGAGCGCCCCGCCTTCGTCCGCGAATTCCGCCACGAGATCCCGAACTACATGCTCCGCCACCGCGTGAAGTCGGGCCTGACCGGCTGGGCCCAGGTCCACGGCTGGCGCGGCAACACCTCGATCCGCAAGCGCATCCAGTACGACCTGTACTACATCGAGAACTGGAGTCTCCGTCTCGACTTCCAGATCCTGTGGCTCACCCTGCGACGGGGTCTGACCAAGAACGCGTACTAGGGGGCAAGCCGCCCTCTCGTCCCGGTCCGCTCAGGTGCGGGCGCTCCGGCTCCAGAGCGGCCTGCTTCCCTCCAAGACACCGCGCCACCGCGCCACGGTCCGTTGAAGGGCAACTGGGTCAACTGTCAAGGGCGTGCACGTGCGCGCCGCCGTCGTCGTCGCGGTGGAGCACGGCCGCCCAGATCACCTCACGGCCGAGACCGAGGCCGAGTTCGCCAACCAGGAGTAACGCACAAAGGCTGGCGGTGCGTTGATGTGGAAGACCTGGGCGCCGACGGACCCAGGTCACGCTGGCGACGGGTCCGCGCCCATTGGGACGCCGCGCAAGGCTAAGGTTGGACAATGAGCCGGCTACTTCTCGCGGTGTTCGGGGCGATCCTCGCGCTGATCGTCCTCGGTGTTGTTATAGGCCGAGATGCGCCGGCGCAGGCCGAAGCCGACATGTCGAGGAGAGCAGCGAAGGTACCGTACTCCGTTCCCGCTGACCCGAAAGCAGAGTACGAGATCCTAGTCAACGAGGACTTGGGCGATCCTCTCGACATCGGAGAACAGAGACGCCTGTTCCTGTCTCGGAGAACGTCTACGGCATCCGCCAGGACTCTGAGAGAGTTGGGCCTGTCAAGGCAAAGCTACTCGTTCCGCGTTGTGTGGTGTCAACCTCAGAGAGCCGCTTGGTACTTGGGCGTTCCCGAGGGCCTTACTGGGTTCGACGAGTCGGTCCGGCCCAGCAAATCGCAGATCGAGGAGGCACGTGCAATCGCCCGATCCATCAGAATCTCCGACATCGACGGGAACCCCAAGGCCCTCGTTCCTGGAAGCTCCACCACGGTAGCCGTCGACACCGCCTGCTCTGGCCGGGACCGAACCGAGGTGATCTAGAGGGATGGACGAACAGATAAGGCTCCTGCGGTCGATTCGGAAGGCGTCACTCTGGACGGCGGTCTCGGCCGTTTTCCTGGCGCTCGCGGTCGGGGCGGCCGTTGTCCTGGCCGTTTTGCTGCTGCTGTTGGGGCTTGCCGGCGCTGCCGAGTTCGCTGCGGCACTTGACCAGGCGATCGCCACCGGCGGTGGCGAGTGACCGCAGGTAGGTGAACTGGCCGGGAGGCTCGGCAGTCGATCCCCTTGTTTCCCCCCAAAGTACGCCCTGACCGCCCCCCTGCCGTCATCTGGGCCTTGGCGTAGCGGACCACCATGCCGGGGTCCTTCCCAAGCGGTCCGGCGATCGCCAACGGCCCGGAGCGCGTTACGCGCCGAAACAAAGGGGACCGGCTTACCTGCTTCTACGGGCAGTCCACGAGGTCGCCGTTGTCGTAGCAGATTGGGCCGACCTCGCTGCCGTTGGCGAGTCGCCAGGTCCAGCGGCCGTTCCTCTTGCCGTCCACGTACGGGCCTTCCTCCGCCGTCCCGTTGGCCCATCGCCAAGTCCAGCGGCCGTGCCTCTCGTCGTCCACGTACGGGCCTTCGTACACGCCGCTTTTGAACCCCTCTCTGGTGGGGTACCGCTGTGTCCAGTGGCCGTGCCTCTTGCCGTCCACGTACGGGCCTTCCTTCACGCCGTCGGGGAACATTCGCTCTGTCCAGTGGCCATGCTTCTCGCCGTCCACGTAGGGGCCTTCACCGCTCTTTACCCCCTTGCTCGTGGTTTCTGTCCAGTGGCCGTGCTGCTTCCCGTCCACGTAGGGGCCTTCATACACGGAGCCGTGGCCCTCCCGAAGAGTCCAGTCGCCGTTCTTCTTGCCGCTCTGTAGTTGCCCGACCTCGGTATAGGAGTAGTCAGACCCGTAGCGATGTTCGAGCGTCCCGAACCCGTCTGCCAGCCCGTCAGAACATTCGCCAGTCCAGGTTGCCGTATCTCCCGTCCGCAAACGCTCGTTCCAGAAGTAGCACCGCGGATAGTTCTCTATCTCCATCCAGCACGTGGGGTACTCCGCGCCCTCGAGTACCTCTTTCAATGGGGCACCTCCTTGCCGGCGCAGGTTTGTCCGGCTCGAACCCGCCGGCGGTGCGAGCGGTCCCCGAGGGGGCACTTGCCGTCTCCTGGGCAATCTCGCTCCCAGCGGCCCCCGCCTCGAAGTCGTAGTCGATGTCCCAGCGCCCCAGCACCGGATCGTCCTCGTGCCAGGCCAGCACGAACTCGATCTCGCGCCGCTCCTCACCGGGCGCCACACTGCCGACGTCCTGGATCGTCATCAGGGGACCGGTCCAGACGACCTGCTTGCCGTAGTTGCCCAGTCCATCCCAGTTGTCGCAGGGCGGCCACGCCGACTCCACGTTGAGGTGGGCGTTCAGGTAGTCCAGCACCTTGCCGGAGTAGTTGGCCACCACGAGCTCCACCCGCCAGACGTTGAGGGGCTGGCCGTGGTTGGGTTGCAGTCTGGCGTACTGCTCCGCCGTGTGCCGCTCCTCCCGGACCCGGCAGGTCGCGCCGCCGGGATCGATCTCCTGCACCGTCGCCGACAGCCGCACGCCGTCCTGGTTGTAGAGGGTCTCGGCTTCGGCCGTTCCCGTGGCCAGCAGCAGCACGGCAGAGGTCAGGCAGGTGGCTCTCATGGGGGTCCTCCCGGGGATTCCGTGGGCTCGGTCTTGCCCGATTGTTGCAGATCTCGCGGCAGCCGCCGGGCCTACTTCCCGCCGAAGGACGCCTTCACCGCTCCCCTGCCGGCCTCCTGGTCGGTCTTCGATCGGCGGATGGCCAGCCGGCCACTTCCGTCGCCTTCGCGGCCGATGTCAGAGGTTCCGATGGCGGCGACTTCGGAAGCCCGGAGCAGGGCGTCGCTCATCGTGCGCAGGAGCGCCGCGTCGCGCAGTCCTGCGGCGGTTCCCTCGGCCGCAGGCCGCGGCCTGCTTGATCGTCGCCGGGGCCTTCCCCTGGTCCATCGGCGCGGCGACGTAGGCAGCGACGGTCACATCCGTCACCGGCCGGCCGGCCAGTCAGGCCGCGAAGCGCCCGAGCGCCGCCCGGTAGGCCTTCGCGGTGTTGGGTGCGATCGAGGCTTCGAGCGCCGCGCCGATGCGGGCGATGTCGCCGGCGGTGAGTCCGTCGTCGCCGGCGCGTTCGAGCTGGTTCATGGGGGGATTAGTAGGCGGTTTAGGCGAAGGGTCAACGATGAACAACTAGGACTACATGAAGACTGTCTCCCTCTCCGAGGCTTCCGCACTGGGGTCACCGAGCTCCCGTGACTGTTTGGCGAGCGCAGCAATCCGATCTTGGAACGCGCGCCTGAACGCGGCTCCCTTCTGGCGGTGACGAATGATCGCTGTGTCGGCGCCGCAACAGGGGACGCACCAGCAGCGTGCGTGGTGTTCGCGTCTTCCCGGATGTCAGGGCCGCTACACCTCGTCGACGCGGTCCTGGACCAGGTCCAGGTCCGGGCGGCCGAGCCAGTCGGCAGCCTCGGCCGACTCGTCATCGCACTCCAGGATGCCGAAGGCGCGCAGGACCTCGATCGGAGCCTCGACGGGCAGGCCGGTAGCGATCGCCTGGTCAAGGGCCGCAGCGAACTCGGCCTCTGTTTCGGCCGTGAGGATCGCCGGCTGCGGCGATGCCGTGGGGGGTTCAGTCGGGACCGACGAGTTTCAGGTCATGCATCCGACCCTCAGCTCTCGGCGTCGAACTCGCGGTAGTCGCCGCGCTCTTCCATGGGGATCGCATGGCGGACCTCGACGTGGAAGCCATCGCCCTCGGTATAGACGACATCGTTCAGGTCGTAGACCACCTGGGTCTGGGAGCCCTTGGTGAGCCCGGCAGTCTCAACCCAGAGCAGCCGGCGTTCCTTCTCCGCACCGTCCGCGTCGGCAATCGTCAGGTCGACCGTGATGCCGTCGAGCGTGCCGGCGCCCTCGTTGTGAACCAGGATGTCGAGCATGACACTCACCATGGCGGGCTCGGCCGGCATGTCGCCTTCCGCATCGGCGTCGGCGTCGGCCTCGGCCTCTGCGTCGGCTTCGGCGTCGGCCTCGTCGGATGCCATCGCCTCGTCGGATGCCATCGCCTCCTCGGCAGCCGGTGCCTGAACCGTGAACGACTGCAATTGTGCGATGAAGCCGGCGCGGGTCTCGGCCACGCCGCCTCCGCCGCCGCAGGCAACGGCGAGCAGCGCGATGGCCGCAACGAACGCCAGGAACACTTCCGACCGCCGCCACGATGTCCGATTCAAAATGCCCTTCATCGTCTCTCCCTTTCCTGCCATCAGCCTCGTCTGAGCCCTCGTCTCGCGTCGACCTCTGAGGATAGCCTGTATCACTCCGAACGGGCGCGGCAGAACTACCGGAGGCCGGCGCTTCGCGCCGAATGCCGGCCAGGAGGCCGGCGCACCCAGTTTTGCCGCGCTAGGAACGGGCGCGGTCCCAGAACTCCTCGGCCAAGCCACCGGCCAGCACGATCTCGGGCCGCAGTTCGACGTCGAACCGGTCTCGTACCGCCCGGTGCACCGCCACCATCAGATCGAGCACGTCGGCGGCGCGCGCCTTCTCCCGGTTGACGATCACGTTCGCGTGGCGCTGACTGATCTCGGCGCCGCCGCGGCGCTCGCCCTTCAGCCCACAGGCTTCGATCAGCCGGCCGGCGAAATCGTCCCGGGGATTGCGGAACACGGAACCGGCGTTCGGCTTGCCGGACGGCAGGCTCTGCCACCGCCGCCTGTTCAACTCGTTGATCCGGTCGAGCGCCGCGGCGCCGTCGCCGCGCCGGAGCTGGAACTCCGCTCTTGTTATGACCGCGTCGGTCCCTTGCAGGTTCGTGGTCCGATAGCCGGGCATAAGGCGGGCAACCGGCACGGCCTCGACCGGGCGCCCCGGCCGCGCCACGCGGACCTCGGTGAGAACATCGCGGATCTCCGTGCCGTAGCACCCCGCGTTCATCACCACGGCGCCGCCCACGGTCGAGGGGAAGCCGGACATGGCTTCGAGCCCGAGCAGACCCTGCTTCGCCGTGTCCCGGGCCAGTCTGGCGAGCGTGACCCCGGCGCCGGCCCGTACCGTTTCGCCCTCCACCCCGACGAGCTCGAACTCGCCTCGCAGCCGGCAGACGATGCCGCGTATGCCCCTGTCCGGGAACAGGACGTTCGAGCCGTGACCGTGCAGGTGAAGCGGGATCCCACACTCACGCGCCACGGTCATCACCGCCGTCAGCGCCGCCTCGGACTCGACCCGGACGAAGAGATCCGCCGCACCGCCGATCCGCAGCGTCGTCACGGAGGCCAGTGGAACCGCCTCGCGGACACAGGCGCCGGGAATCGCGACGAGCCGGTCCCGGACCTCGTGGTTGACGCCCAAGGGGGGCTGCAATACGCTGGCTGCGCCCTTGTCGATGTCGGCTGTCACGTTGTTCTACGCCACGTCGCCGAGCGTCCGTAGCGGCCAAGTCCCGCCTTCCGTTGAACCGTCTGACGACCCAGGGGACCGCCGCACCGGTCGCGCGGGAGTATAGCCACGCACAGCCTGCGGCGACGCCGCCGGAACCGCGCCGCTGCCCCCTCGAAGGCCGTCGATCGCTGCCCGAACACCTCCAAACGCGCCAAAACCACACAATGAGGAAAAAGAAACCCATGACCCCCACCCGCGCGAATGCGCGCAAGCAGCAAGTCGGCCGCGAGGAAGGCATCGCGGGCGCGCTCTCCCAGATCGAACGTCAGTTCGGAAAGGGCGCGATCATGCGCCTCGGCGAACAGGAGAACCTCGGTGTCGAATCGATCTCGACCGGCTCGCTGGCCGTCGACGCCGCCATCGGCACCGGCGGTTTCCCGCGCGGCCGCGTCGTCGAGGTCTACGGCCCGGAATCGAGCGGCAAGACCACCCTGGCCCTGTCGGTGGCCGGCCAGGCACAGCGCACCGGCGGCACCGCAGCGTTCATCGACGCCGAGCATGCCCTCGACGCCGAGTACGCGGAGAAGATCGGCGTGAACATCGACGACCTCCTGGTCTCCCAGCCGGACAGCGGTGAGCAGGCACTTGAGATCGCCGAAATGCTGGTGCGCTCGAACGCGCTCGACATCGTGGTGATCGACTCGGTCGCCGCCCTGGTGCCGCGCGCCGAACTGGAAGGCGAGATGGGGGACTCCCATGTCGGCCTCCAGGCTCGGCTCATGTCCCAGGCGCTCCGGAAGTTGACCGCCATCATCGCCAGGTCGCGGACGACCGTGGTGTTCATCAACCAGATCCGCGAGAAGATCGGGGTCATGTTCGGCTCGCCCGAGACCACGACCGGCGGTCGGGCGCTCAAGTTCTACTCTTCGGTCCGCATCGACATCCGGCGCATCGGCGCGCTGAAGGACGGCGACGTGGTGGTCGGCTCACGGGTGCGGATCAAGGTGGTCAAGAACAAGGTCGCGCCGCCGTTCCGGCTGGCCGAGTTCGACATCGACTTCGACGAGGGCATCTCCCGGGTCGGCGAGTTGATCGACCTCGGCATCCAGCACAACAAGGTCATGAAGAGCGGCGCCTGGTTCTCGGCCGGCGATGTGAGGCTCGGCCAGGGCCGGGAGAACGCGAAGCAGTTTCTGCGCGACAACCCGGACCTGGCCGACGAGATCGAGGCGCACCTGCGCTCCGAGATGGGCCTGCCGGCGATCGCCGCCGCCGCGGAGTCCGGCGAGCAGAAGACGGCTGCCGGCCGGCGCGGCGGCGGAGGCGGAGGCGGAGGACACACCCGCCCGTCTTGGGTCAGGAGGGGTCTGCTCCCAGGTGACGTGAGCGCTTGGGAGGAGATGGGAAGGTGTGGCGCTCACTCCGCTTCACTCGCTCCGGTTGGGTGTCGGTTCTTGAGAGGGCCCGGGCGTCGCTCGTTCAGAGGCACCTGGGAGCAGACCCCTCCTGACCCGACTGGGCTGGAAGTCGGTGCCGAGAGGGCTGATGCACGAGGCAAACGAAGATTGGCACTCTCCGCGGACAGGGAATCTGAGCCGCTACAAGCTGTTATCCGGGCTAAGGTCCGCCACTGGGCTTAGGAAACTCACATGACATGACGAAACGACCCCTTCTTGCCACAACCATCCTGCTCGCTGTAGCACTGCCGGCCTCAGGGCAATTGCCTTGCAACCCCTGTGTCGGCCTGGCTACCGACGATCCCGAGTCGGTTGCGGAGATTCTGGGTGCGCTCCCCAAGCTGCCGGAGGAGGCGCTTCTGGTGGTCAAGTGGCCGGTCGATCTCGTGGATGAGGCTGGGGTCGAAGCGGCTGCCGGGGCGGCGTCGCGGCTGCGGGACAGTGGCGCCATGCCCTGGTACGCGGTGCGCTTCGCCGCGCCGCCGCCGGCCGCGGACCGCGCCGGCGAGCTGACGCCGGAGCTGGAGCGGCTGGCCAACCTCGCCCGGACGGCGCAGGCCGGCGCCTTCTTTCAGCTCATCTGGCCGACGGAACTCCGCAACGAACCGCTACAGGCGCAGGAGTACGCGCTGGCGCTGAAGCGGGCTGCGGTCGCCGTTTCGGGCGCGCAGCCGGATGCCGTCGTGGTCTCGGCGCCGCTACCGGGCGATCCGGAGCTCCTCCGCGCCCTCTACGCGCAGGAACTGGACGCTTACCTCGACGGAGTCGCCCTCACCGCCCCCGCCACCTCGGACGCGGTCGATCTGAGCGACTTGCGGGGACTGATCCGGGAACTGGATCCGGATGCCCTCGTCGCGGTCGAGCCTGGTCCGGCCGGCGCCGCGGCCACCGGCCCAGATGCCGGCGGCCGACTGTTGGTCCGCGCGGCCGCCGAGGCGGAGGCCGGCGCCACCCTGTCCCTGTTCCCACTCTCCGGCGACGGCGACGCCGACATCGCGGCGGTTCGAGTCGCCCGCCTGATCGCCCAGGAGTTCTCGGGCGACGTCGCCTTCGACCCCTACTCGACGCCTGCGGGTGCTGCGGCCTGGAGCTTCGTCCACGGGCAGGACCTGAGCCTGCGGATCGTCGTGGCGCCACCGGCTGCAGGGGCGCCGGTCACCCTCAGCTTCAACGACCGCCAGATCGGCTCGCCCGCCCGCTTCGATCCCGCGACCGGCGAGACCGACCTGCTGTTCGGCGGTCGGCGCACCCGGAACGGCTACGTGCTCGAGCTGACCGAAACCGACGGTCCCTTCTTGTTCCGGCTCGACCGCGACCTGGCGGTCGGCCTCGACGGGGCGGAGAGCATCGAAGAGGCCCTGACCGTCGCCGACACGCGGCAGGTGCCGGTCGGCGAGATCCTGAGGCGGCTGCAAGCCTTCGAGGACGACCAGTCGAGGCGGATCGCGAACTACAGCGCCACGAACACGACCTCGCTGCGTTTCCAGCTCGGCACCGGCATCCAGACGATCGACGTGACCTTCCAGGGCCCCTTCTTCTTCCGCCAGGAATCAAGTCGCGGCGTCTGCGCCGCGCTGACGCACGGGAAAAGGCCTGTTTCATGCAAGGCCGGTTTCGACTGGGCCTGGGACAACTTCTTCGTCAACGGCATCCGCTGGCGGCGCAAGAAGATCCCCGAGATCCCCCTGATCCAGCCGGAGAAGGCCGCGGCGATGCCCGCAGCGATCACCTTCACCAAGGAGTACCGCTACCGGCTGCGGGGCGCCGCAACGGTCGAGGGCCGCGACACCTGGGTCGTCGAATTCGAGCCGGCGGCGGCGCTGGTCGAGGGGCGGACCCTGTTCCGCGGCACGGTGTGGGTGGACCGCGAGATCTACGCCCGGGTGAAGACCCGCGCGGTCCAGCTCGGGCTGACCGGCGATGTCCTCTCGAACGACGAGACCACCTTCTACACCCCGGTCGACGCGAACGGCGAGGCGGCGGCGTGGGAGCGGTCGTCGTACTGGCTGCCGGCCCGGGTCGTCAGTCAACGGCTGTTCTCCCTGCTGAACGCGACGACGGTCGTTGAGGGGTTGACCGAACTCACCGGGATCGAGATCAACCCGGCCGACTTCGAGACCCGCCGGCAGGCGGCCCTGGCCTCCGAGGCGACGATGGTGCGCGACACCGACGTGGGGCTTCGCTACCTGGCGATGGACAACGAAACCGGCGAACGGGTGGTCAAGGAGGACGACAAGACCCGGATGTTCATCGTCGGCGGCGCCTTCTACGACGAGGCCCAGAGCGGCCCACTGCCCCTGGCCGGCGTGAACTGGCTGGCGTTCGACTGGCGCGGCACCGGCGCCCAGGCCGACCTGTTCATCGCCGGTCCGCTGATCCTCGCCAATGTCGCGAACCCGAGCCTGTTCGGCTCGCGTTGGGATGCCGGCGCCGACCTCTTCGCGCTGGCCTTCGCCGGCGAGGACACCCTCTACCGCGACGGCCGGGAGTCGCCGCGGGAGAACGTCAAGAGGCTCCGCCCGAACATGGACTTCAGCCTCGGCCGCCCGCTCGGCAGCTACACCAAGCTCGACTTCCGCTACGAGCTGTCCTGGAACAACTTCCAGCGCGCCGATGCCACCAGCGAGGACTTCGTCCTGCCGGCGGATCATCTGAGTCACAGCCTGGGGACCACCCTCCGCTACACCCGTTCCGGCTACAGGTTGGTGCTCGGTGGCGCCTGGAACCTGCGAGGCGAGTGGGCGCCCTGGGGCCTCGACGGCGCCAACGTGACCCCGGACAGCTACACGCTCTGGAACGTGGGCGCCGCCAAGACCTGGCACCTGCCGAAGTTCCAGAAGATCGGCCTGTCCTTCGAGTACGCGGACGGCGCCGATCTGGACCGCTTCAGCAAGTACGAGTTCGGGTTCTTCTCGGACATCACCGTCCACGGCTACCAGAGCGACAAGGTACGCGCCGAACGGGCGGCGGCGGCGCACCTGAGCTACGGCTTCGAACTCGGTCAGCTCTTCCGCATCGACCTGGTCGGCGACGCCGCCTGGGCGACGGACATGGCGTCCGGGCTGGACAACGAGCTGCTCGCCGGCGCCGGCATCGTCGGCACCTTCATCGGCCCCTGGGGCACGCTCGTCAACATGGACGTGGGCACCGCGCTCGTCGGCCCCGACGACGGCTGGAGCGCCTTCATCGCCGTCCTCAAGCTGTTCTAGCCAGAGCCGCCGCCATGCCCCCGGAGGACGACTTCACGCCGGACATGGAGGACGTCGTCGAGGTGCCGATCGGCGACGAAATCGACCTGCACCCCTTCGCGCCCCGCGACGTGAAGGATGTCGCCCTGAGCTACCTCGACGCGGCGTACGAGAAAGGTTTCCGCGAGGTCCGCTTCATCCACGGCCGCGGCATCGGTGTGCAGCGCCAGATCGTGCGCAAGGTGCTGGAGCGTGACCCGCGGGTGGTTTCGTTCAAGAGCGGCGGCCCTGGCGGCGGCGGTTGGGGAGCGACCGTGGCCCGCCTGCGGTGATCCGCGGACCTCGCTCAGTCGCCGTAGGGCGCCGACCGGACGGCGCCGCGACGAGCCCACAGCATGCCGAGTCCGAACGCGATCAGCGGCGTCGCGATCAGCAGGTCGGACGCACTCACGCTGTACACCGACTCCGACGCCAGAGCTTCGGCCGCGGTCTGCGCGGGCGCCGCCACCTCCGGCGCTTCACCGCCCAGAAGTTCCGCGACCGCAGCGCCAGCCTGCGGACGTTCGGCGCGCAACTGGTAGGCGAGCCAACCGCCCAGGGTCACGCCGACGAGCAGGAACTGCGCACTCGCCCGCTTCAGTTCCGACTCCGCCTCGCGGTGGGCGTGTTCGCGCTCGCTCGAAGTGAGGTCCGAGTCCTCCACGCGGCGCCAGCGCTGAGCCTCGACCTCGGCCCGGCGCCGGGTCGCCGCGACGCCGCAGAAGAAGCCGATGGCCGCCACCAGCACATGCAACGCCACGACCAGTCCCGGAACGCCACGCGGAAGGACCTGGACACCCACCACGGCCAGGATCGCGGCAATCACGAAGACCGTGGACCAGACGACGGCGACGGACTGCAGGCGTTTCCAGTTCATCGACAAGCTCCGTGCGGGCGAGACGCCCGCGCTACTTGGGCTCGGCAGGTCACTAGGTTCTCCCCATCAGCTCCAGCAGACCCAGGGTCAGCACCGGCACGTAGGTGATCAGCAGCACGCCGACGCCGAGGATGACCAGCGCGGGCACCGCGGCCCGGTAGATCTGGAGCAGCGGGCGCTCGAAACGGTAGGACGCCAGGAACAGGTTGAGACCCACCGGCGGCGTCAGGTAGCCGAGTTCCAGGTTGGCGATGAAGATGATTCCGAGGTGAATCGGGTCGACGCCGAAGGCCAGACCGAGCGGGATGATCAGGGGTACGACGACCACGGTGGCCGAGAAGATGTCCATCAGGCAGCCGACCACGAGCAGGAAGACGTTGAGCAGCAGCAGGAAGAGGATCTTCGATTCGATGTTGTCCTGCGCCAACTCCACCAGGCGCTGGGCCGCCTGGGCGTCGACCAGCCAGCTCGTGAGACCCATCGCCACCACCAGGATGATCAGCACCCCGCCGACCAGCACGGTGCACTGCCGGAACACCGCGATCAGCGGCTTCCCCACCTTCAGGTCGCGGTGGATCACGCACTGGACGATGAAGGCGTAGAGCGCCGCGAGCGCGGCCGACTCAACGAGAGTCGCCACACCGCTGAAGATCGCAAACAGAATGACCACCGGCAGCATCAGCTCCCACTTGCCGGCCCACACGGCGCGGCCAATCTCGGCCACCGACGTGCGGCTTCGGCGGGCGCCGCCGCGCAGGCCCTCCCGCACACCCCAGGCGGCGATCAGCAGGATCAACAGCAGGCCCGGCAACAGACCGCCGATGAACAGATCCTCGATCGGCACCTGCGCGACGATGCCGAAGAGGATGAGGGGCAGAGCCGGCGGTAGCAGGAGACCCAGGGATCCGGACGAGGTCAGGAGCCCGAGCGAGAACCGCTCGCGGTAGCCGTCGGCGGAGAGGGCGGCGAAGAGAACACCCCCGAGCGCCAGGATGGTGACGCCGGAACCGCCGGTGAACACGGTGAAGAACGCGCACACCACGGCGCAGACCACCGCCGTCCCGCCCGGCGCCCAGCCGAACAGGGCGCGGAAGACCCGCAGCAGCCGCCCGGACGCCCCGCCCTCGGCGAGCAGAAAGCCGGTCAGCGTGAAGAGGGGGATCGCCGCCAGCGTCGGAGACACCGCGAGCCGGTAGCTCTCGGCCGGGATGGCAGCGAGCGGAACGAAGTCGGCGAGAAAGAGAAACACGGCCGCGCCGCCCAGGGCGGCGAAGATGGGGCCGCCGAGCAGGGTCGAAGCCAGAATCAGCACCAGCCAGGGCGCCGCCGTGCGATCGGCGAATGCTTCCCCGTTCGCGTTGATCCACAGCCCCAGCGCGATCCCGAGGAAGGCCAGACCGCGTCCCTGCCACCAATCCGACGACTTCCACGCCAGCCGCAGCGCCAGCAGCGCGAAACCGACCGGCATGACCGCCAGCCCCACCCAGACGGGTACGCCGGCCGCCATCTCGATGCCCCCCTCGCGCTCGATCTGCACCAGGTCCAGACTGGCCAGCCCCAGCAGCGTCGCCACCATCGCGCTGACGCCGCCGGTCAGAACCGCCGCAGCGCTCCGAAACCGGCCCTTGGGCAGAAGCGTTCCGGTGGCCAGGGCCAGCAGGCGCCGTTCGCGCGCCGCCAAGGACGCGCCCAGGAAGGCGATCCACAGCGTCAGGTGCTGTTCGAAGGGAAGCGCGCCGGGAATGCCGGCGCCGGTCTGGCGGACGACGATCTCCGCTATGGGCAGCAGCACCATCGCGGCGAGAAGGACACTCGAGACGCCATCCTCGGCGCGATGCACGAGGCGTACCACGGCCGGGAGTCGGGCCGCGGCGCCGTTCTCAGTCAAGAGCAGCTTTACCGGCCGCTGTCCGAGGCGGCAGCCGCGGCCGCTTCGGCCTCCTGCTGCTTGCGGTACGCGTCACGCACCGCCGTCGCCCGGTCGAAGATCGCCTCCGGTACGACCTTGCCCCGCATGTCGTCGGCGAAGCTGTTGGCGATCCGTTTCCAGTCGTCCTCGACCTCGGTGCCGACGATCGGGACGACTTCGAGGCCCTGGCTGCCCATCAGCTTGATCGTCGCTTGCTCGATGTTGGGAATCGTCTCGAAGATCCGGCTCTCGGCGCGTTGACCGCCCTCGATCAGCACCTCGCGATCCGCTTCCGAGACGCGGTTCCAGGCCCGCTTCGTGACCACGACAGCGCCCATCATCGGGATCAACGGGATGTCGGCGAAGTACTTGGCCCGCTTGAAGAACTGAACCGACATGGCGTAGATCGGCGGCACCGCGATGGCGTCGATCATGCCGGTCTGAAGACCCGTTACGATGTCGGTGGCGGCCAGCGCCACCGGCTTGAAGCCGCCATGCCGCCACCAGTTCGTCATCGCCTCGTCGCCGGCCCAGGTGAAGATCTTGAGCTTCTGCATCTCCTCGACGGTGCGTGCCCGTCGATTCGTGAAGAAATGCACCTGCCCCACGTAGCCCCAACCCAGGAGAACGAAGCCCTTCTCGTCTAGCTTCGTGCGCAGACCGGGGGTCAGCTCCTGCAGAACGTGGAACATCTCGCGCTCGGAGCGGAAGAAGAGCGGGATCTCGAAGACGCTGAAGTCCTTGGAGATGTCGGCCAGACCGCTGACCGACAAAGCGGCCGCGTGGTACTGGCCGATCTTCATCTTGCGCAGGATGTCCGGCTCGTCGCCGGCCACCCCGCCGGGATAGATCGTCAGGCTGACCCGGCCATCGGTGCCCTTCTCCCAGTCCTGGCCCATGCTCTCGAAGAACCCGTCCCAGGGCGAACCGTCGGGCGACAACGTCGCCATCTTGATGGTGAAGCCCGCCGCCCCGGCCGGCGCGGCAACGGCCGCAGCAACCAGGAGCAGCGCCAGCAGCGGCGAGAACCGGAACTTCATCCTGGGCCTCCTTCGGGCGCCGGCCGGGAACGCATCCGCGCCGCTCCGACCCGCTGAGTTCAACTGCCGGCACTGTATCAACGGCCCGACCCCGGCGAGTTTCACCGGCGCGGGCATCGCACCAGCCGCCGCTCGACGCCCCAGGCGCGCCAGGAGGCGGCCGGTTCCGCGGCTTCGCCGAGGCCCTCCGAATCTCCTGCCGTGACCAGCAGGACACGGAGCCGGTCGAGCAGCGCCGCCGCCCGGCGGTCACGGTCCCGGCTGCGCTCCCGCACCGCCGCGGCGAGCGCTAGCTCCTGGGCAACGCCGGCAAGAAGCACGGTCGGCCGGCACCACAACACCGAACCGACCAGCGCCTCGCGGCTCGGCTCGAGCACCAGCACCGCCAGATTCGCGCAGCACCAATGCAGCCAGGGCACGGCCAGACGGTCCACCCCCGCCGTCGACGCGGAGGCGGACGGCGTGACGACGACGATCTCCCGCGCCGGCGGCCGCGGCGCCACCAACTCGTCGAAGACGGCGGCAGCGACGGTCTCCGGCGGCGCCGCCGCGAGGTGGCAACAGAGCGCCTGCGGAGAGGACTGGGGCGCCGGGATCTGATCGACCGACGGCCGTTCACCGCTCCTGAGCGCGACCCGCCAGCGCTCGACCTCGGTCCAGCCGCGCTGAAACGACCACCACCGCCAGCGGCCATCCCGCGGGTAGAACACCCAGGGCTCATGGCCGCGGCTGCTCCGCGCCGCCATCGCCAACGCCTCCAGCACCTGTGAGGCCGCCACAGCGCTATCCTATGGAGTCGGCCCAAGGTGCCGGAATCTCCCGAGAGCAGGCCACCGTTACCTCACCCATGATCCCCGCCCCTCAACCATCCCGTGGCAAGGCGTCCGCGCGGTCCGTCACCGCCGTCGCGCTGATCTGGTGTCTCGGGAGCGCAGCGGCCGCGCCCGGCGTCGAGATCTCGAATCCTGCCCTGTTCGAGAAGAGCCTGACCGCGGCCGCTCAGGCAGTGAGGCAATACGGACTGCTCGACGACCCGGAGGCGCAGGAACGGGTCAACCGGATCGGCTACCAGGTCGCCTACCACGCGGACTTCGACCGCTACCCGCTCACCTTCGCGGTCGTCGACACGCCGCTCCCCAACGCCTTCGCCCTGCCGGCCGGCCAGATCTTCGTCACCAAGGGCATGCTCGACCTGAGGCTCTCGGATGACATGCTGGCCGCGCTGCTCGGCCACGAGATCGCCCACGTCACGTCCGAGCACTTCCTGAAGCAGAAGAAGCGCGCGACGAAACTGAATCTGCTCAGTTCTCTTCTGTCCGTCGGGTTGATCGCTGCCAGCGCGGCCGACCGGGACGACGGCTACATCGGCCCCTACGGCTACACCCGCGATCAGAGTCCGACTGAGGCGGCCGCTCAGGCCGCACTGGTCGGCGGCATGGCGATCACCGAACTCGTCATGCGCAGCTATTCGCGCGAGCACGAGGACGAGAGCGACGAAGAGGGCCAGCGCTACGCGGCCGCCGCGGGTTTCGACCCGAACGGACTCACGCAGTTGATGGACAGGATGGGTGAACGCATCTCGCAGTCGAAGGCGTACGGCTACTGGCAGACCCACCCCTTCTTCGACTCGCGCGTCCACGCGGCCGAAGCCCGGGGCCGCTACCTGGCGACCCTGGCGCCGGCGCCCTCCGAAGAAGTGGACGCGTACCGCACCGAGACGCGGACGGTCCTCCTCGATTTCCGGGAACGCGAGACGAAGGAGACGAAGGAGAAGCCCCGCGGCGACCCGCAGGGACCGCAGCCGATGTCGCCCCAACTCGAACTGCTGAGGGAGCTGGCGCTTCACGCCTGGCCCTCCGGCGCCGCCGCCGAGTCGCTGCGGCTCGAGAAGCTGCACAAGCTGCGCGACATCGAACTCGATCGGCTGACCACCTCCCGGGACTACGGCCGGATCACCGCCGCCTACCGCCGGCAGATGGAGACCGTGCGCTCCATGTCCCCCGACTCGCCCTTCCTGGCGGTGCTCAGCAACGAACTGGCCGATCTTCGCCGCCAGTCGGAAGAGTTCTATGGCCCGTCGATCAGGATCCTCGACCGGGGCGTGTTCGAGACCCCCTTCCTCGAGGCCTTCCTCTCCAACTACCCGGACTCTCCGCGGGCGCCCAAGGTGGCGTTGCTGCTGGGGATCTCCTACAGCCGGCTCGGCCGCGAGACGGACGCGGTGGAGCACTTCCTCAAGGCCTGGGAATCGGAGCCGGCGGGGGCCATAGCGGAAGACGGCGACAGCCCGGCGGCCGCCGCGCAGCGCGGGCTCCGCAACTTGGCGCCGGTACTCACCCGTCTCGGCTCGCTCCAGCACCTGGCCCTCCAGCAACGTGACGCCGAACTCGGCGAGCGGGCGGAGGATCGGCTGGGCAAACTGGTCGGCGACTACGACGACATCACGAGCGGATCGGAGTATCTCGAGCGCTTCCCGGACGGCCCCTACGCGGGCAAAGTCGAGGAGCAGTTGAACAGACTCGCGGACGCGCTCTACAAGGAGATGCTCACGTACCAGGATCTCGGCGACGCGGCAAAGGCGATTGCGCGCGCCAACCTGATCCTGACCCATGCCCCTCACTCGCCAAGCGCCCAACGGATCAGTGACGAGCGGCTCGACGAGCAACTCGACGCGTAGCAGTCCGACCGGCCAGTGGCCGAGTGGGTCGGGCTGCCTCCCCCGCCGCGGCCGGAGTCTCGGCCTCTGGCTCGGCGTCGGCGTCGTCTTCCTCGCCGCGGCGCTGCCGGCCCAGCACGAGGCGGCCGAGCGGGAGGCGACCGCGGCCGTGGACGCGGTTCTCGCCGCCGTGCAGACCGCCCGCAGCGCCGACGACCTCATGGAAGCGCGCGGGCGCCTGCTGGCGCTGAGCCGGCGTTTCCCGCAGAGCGAACACCCCCAATCGGCCGTTCGCGGCCGCGCCCTGGTCGAGGCAGCCGCACTGGGACGGCGCACCGGCAACGCGGCGCAGGCCGCCGGCGAGCTGCTGCGGGTGCTGGAGCGCGAGGCCGACAGCGAGTGGACGCCGCGGGCCCACTTCGAACTCGGCGAACTGCTGCTCACCCGGGGCGACTGGCAGGGCGCCGTCGACCATCTACGGCTGGCGCGGGAAGGCTGGCTCCGCCGCGACGCCGCCGGTGCGGAGTCCAGGACCGACCTCGCCGATGCCGCGCTCGAGCGGATGACCCTGATCCACCGCCTGATCCTGCGCCCGCTCGCCGGACACGAACCCTGGCGCCGTTCCCGGCCCTACCTGCCCGAGCAGGCGGGAATCGAGAAGCCCCGCGGAGTCGCGGCCGGACCGGACGGCACGCTCCTGGTCACCGAGCCGAACCGCGCGGCGATCCTGGATGCAGGCGGGACGCCGTCCTCGGCCCGCGACATCCGCGGGATCGTCCGTCCCAGCCAGACTTCCCGCGGCGGCGCGGCCGTGATCACGGCCGACGGAGTGACCCAGCTCCAGGATCTTGCGACGGTCTCGTTCACCCGCCCTCAGGGCGGCGCCCTCGACCGGATCGTCGCCGCCCACCAGGACCGGTTCGGCAACTGGACCGTGCTCTCGCGCCGCGCCGCCGAAGTGCTCCGCTACGACCCGGACGGCCGCCCGCTCGAGACCCTCCGGATGGCCGCGATGACCGAGCCCATCGACCTCGCCGTGGGCGAAGACGGCGCCATCCACGTCCTGGACGCTGGTTCCCGCTCGCAAGCCCCGTCGGTGCTCCGCTTCGGCGCCGACGGCAGGTTCGAGGAGTCCTTCCGCGCCAACTGGAAGCGGCCCACAGCAATCGATGTCGACCCGTTCGGCAACCGCTACGTGCTCGACACAGGAAAGCTCCAGGTCCTGGTCTACGACCCGTTTGCCGCACCCATCGCCACCCTCGGGCCCATCCTCCCGAGCGCCCAGGAGCTGCGGGCGCCGGAGGACATCGCGGTCGACGCCCGGGCACGCATCTTCATCGCCGACAGCCGACTCGGCACAGTCCTGGTCGTGGAGTAGCAATGGGAGCGCGCCACCAGCTCACCGTGGTCATCCTGTCGGCGCTCCTCGCCGTCTCCGGCCCGCTCGTCGCGCAGCGCTTCGGCGTCCAGGAGATCGGCCGCAGCGATCTGGAGACCGAGCACTCGAGCCGGCTGCCGCCCCAGGCGGCGGCCGCGCTGGCCGAGGCCGGCAATCTCTACGCGGATGGCGACTCCGAGGGGGCGATTCCCCTCCTGCAGAGCGTGATCGAGACCCTGGCGCCACTCGCCGCCGCAACCGGCGATGCACGGGAACTCGCCGGCAACGACCCACGCCTGCTCGAGACCCTGCGCACCGCCTGGCTCTACCTGGCCGCCGCCCACTGGACCCTCAGCGACCGGGATGCAACAGACGAGGCACTCGACCGGATCGTCCGCCTCGACCCCCTGTTCGAGCTGGACGAGGAGGCCGCCGGCAAGCAGTTGACGGACCGCCTGGAGGGCCGGAAGCAAGAACTGGTGGGCCGCGTTTCCTTCCTGGTCCTGCCGCGGGACGCCCGCATTCTGGTCGGCGACGTCGAGTTCGAGAACGCCACGCCGCCGGAGACCCTGCCCGGCGAGGAGGAGGGCGAGGCAGCGGAGGACGAGAGCCGTAAGGAAGCTCCCGCCGATGCCGCCGACGACTCCGCGGCCTCCGGCCCCGATGGCGAAGCGGAGCCTGAACCCGAACCGTTCGAGCCTTCCGAGCCCACTCCGTTATTGGTGGGCGACTACCTCGCCTTCGTGTCCCGCCCGGGCTTCCTGCCCACCACCGCCGCCTTCGCGATCGTGGGCGGTCGAGACCTCGAAGTCGAGGTCGAGCTGGAGCGCGACAGCGCGGTCGTCCGGTTGCGCACCGCGCCGACCGGCGCCACGGTGGTGGTGGACGGCATCGAGCGCGGGCGAACGGCCGGCCAGGCGGAACCCTGGTTCCGGCCGGAGGGCCCGGCATCGGAGCATCCGCCCGAGGACTTCTCGGAGGAACTCTGGATCGAGGATCTTCCACCTGGGCGCTACCGGATCGAGGTCGAGAAGGACGGCTTCCGGAGCGTCGTGACCAGCCTGCAACTGCCTGACCTGCGCGACTACGACCTGCCGCCGATCGTTCTCGAGCGGGAGGAAGCGGTCATCGGTCTGACCGGCCTGGCCGAAGGCGCGACCGTCCTCGGCAACGGCCGGGTCCTGCGCCCCGACCGGTCGAAGTCGCCTCCCCAGGTGCGTCTGACTCCCGGCGCCTACGACCTCTCAGTGACCCACGGCGCCCTGGGCTACTTCGAAACGTCCGTGGTCGCCGAGGACCGGCGCCGGATCGACATCGACATCGAACTCCGGCCCGCGCTCGTCTACCTCGGCGTGCTGGGCGACGACCCGGCCGGCGCTCGGGCCATGGAATCGGCCCTGCAGTCGTTCCGCGGCGCCGGCGCCTACAGCGTTCTCGGACGCGCCACCGAAGGTGTCGCCGCGCTCGCAGAGATGGGAGTCGATGCGGAGACGCTGCGCGACCGCGAAACCGCTCGGCGGGAACTGGACTGGAACGCGATCCAGGAGCACGTCCAGGCCAGGCTGCCGGCGGCGCTCTACTTCGCCGCCGTGCTGAACGACGACCTGGTCGCCGATGCGGTCGACCTGTGGTGGTGGCCGGCCGTCCCTGGGCCGGCGCGGCCCGACGTGCGGACCGTGCGGATCGACGGCGGCCGCATCGAGGATGCGCCGCTCAAGAGTCTCGCCGGAGCGCTCGACCCGGACCTCGGTCGCCAGACGCCGCGCTTCGGCGCCGTCCTGATCGACTCACTGAGCGCGGACGTGCCCATCGTGGCCACGGTCGAACCCGGCGGACCCGCGGACGAGGCGGGGCTCCGGCCGGGGATGGAAGTCCTCGCAATCGACGGCACGGCCGCTTCCTCGACCCTTCAGTTGACCGCGGCTCTCGGGAACCTGGAAGGTGCCGGCGTGGTCGAACTCGAGATCCGCGATCGGGACACCGTCGTCGTCCTGACCGTCGAGCCGGAGTGGGGTTGGACGGGACTCGACGTCTTCGACCCCGACCTGCTGCCGTCCGCCGCCGCCGCCCGGCTGCTCCAGGAACTGGAGCGAAGCGGCGACATTCCGCGCTGGCTGCTCGAGTTCAATCTCGCCACCCTGCTCCTCGCGGGCGGCGATGCGCCCGAGGCAATTCGCAGCCTGCGCACGATCGACGCTCCCGGTCGCAGCGGACTGGGCCGCGAGACGGTCGAGTACACGGTCGGCCTTGCACTGCTGATGCTCGCCGACGAGGGACGGGACGAGTACCGGTCACGCGCCCGGGCTGTCTTCGAGACCCTCGCCACCGCGGAGCGCGGGCGGCTTGTGTCCGACGCCGGGCCGAAAGTCGCGCCCCGCGCGCGCCTGCAGGCCGACGCCCTGGAAGACAACTGATGGCAGCCAGCGGGCCGCGGCCCGACGTCCTGGTGGTCGGCGGCGGCCTGATCGGCCTGCTGATCGCCCGTGAGTTGATCGGCGCCGGCGCACGGGTCGAGATCGCCGACGACGGCCGCGCCGGCGCCGCCTCGCCCAACGCGGCCGGGATGATCGCGCCGATCGCCGAAAGCAGCGCCGATCTGGCCTTCGCCAAGATGGCCCTCGAATCGCGCGACCTCTGGACCGAGCTGGCGCCGGCGCTCGAACACGAGAGCGGGACCTCGATCGACTACGACGACTCGGGCGCCATCCTGCCGGTCCTCGACGAACCGGGCCGCAAGGTGCTGGGCGGGATCCGGAAACAGGCCACCGACCTCGGCGAGCCGACCGTGGCGCTCGACCGCGCCGAACTGCTCCAGTTGGTGCCGGACCTTCGTCCCGGAATCGAGGCGGCGCTGTTGCTGCCGGGCGAACACCGCGTCGACAACCGGCTTGCCGCTGAAGCGGCCGCGACAGCCCTGCGCCGGCAGGGCGTGACCCTCCACCGGGCCAGGATCGAGAGCGTGACCGAGGAACCGGGCGGCGTCTCTGCCGCGGGCGCCGGTTTCGCGTGCGCCGCCGGCGCCGTCGTGATCTGCGGCGGCGCCTGGACACCGGCGATCCGCGGTCTGCCTACTCTGCCCATCCGTCCCGTCAAGGGTCAGATGATCGCCTTCGACCGGATCGACTGGCCCTTTACCGGCGCCATCCGAACCCCGTCCTTCTATGCCGTCCGCCGTGCCGGCAACCGCCTCCTGATCGGCGCCTCGGTCGAGCACACCGGCTTCGACCTCAGCCTGAGCGACGAGGTCGGCAGCGGCCTGGCCAGCGGGGCCGCCGACCTGCTGCCGGCGCTGCTCGGCCGCGAACCGGTCGAACACTGGGCTGGACTTCGCCCGGGGACGCCCGACGGGTGGCCCCTGGTCGGCCAGTTGAGCGATCGCCTGCACATCGCCGCCGGCCACTTCCGCAACGGCATCCTGCTGGCCCCCCTCACCGCCAGAATGATCGCGCCCCTGGTCCTCGGCCGGCCCGTCGACTCCACCGTGCCGGTCCCCGCCGCGATGCGCCCGGACCGATTTTCACATGACGGCGACTCTGCTACTGTCTTCCGCACTTCGAAACCGCCGGAAACTGGAGATTCCGGCGCCTACCGGCCCGCGCGAGGAAGAGCCCGATGACCCACATCATCTTTGAACCCTGCATCGGCGTGAAGGACACGTCGTGCGTCGATGTCTGTCCGGTTGACTGCATCTACGGCAAGGACGAGGAAGACTGGGACATGCTCTACATCCACCCGGAGGAGTGCATCGACTGCGGCCTGTGCGTCGACGCCTGTCCGGTGCAGGCGATCCTGCCGCTCGAAGAGGTCCCCGAGGGCCAGGACAAGTACATCGCGTTGAACTACACGATGTTCGGTTTCGACCCGCCGTAGCGGCGCTGGCGACGATTCGGCTGAGGCAACGGGCGCGACGCGAGTCGCGCCCTTTCGCGTATCTGGAGTCCGCCAGCCCGGTACTCCTGCTCAGGATTTCAAAGTTGAGTGTGATCGACTAAACTATGTGTCCAACTTGGGTCGTTGGTGCTCAGACCCACGAAACCGGAGAACGGGTGGAATACAAGGACTACTACAAGACGCTGGGGGTCGCCAAGGACGCCCCCGCGGCCGAGATCCAGCGGGCCTACCGAAAGCTCGCCCGCCAGTTCCACCCGGACGTGAACAAGGACCCGGGCGCCGAGTCCCGCTTCAAGGACATCGGCGAGGCCTACGAGGTTCTCAAGGACGAGGAGAAGCGCGGCAAGTACGACCAGTACGGCGCCGCCTGGCAGCGGGTGCAGACCGAGGGCGCCCCTCCGCCCGGCTGGGAGGGCGTCCACTTCGACTTCGGCGGCAAAGAACGTTTCGATTTCGGCGGCGCCCGGGGCCCCGGCGACGCCTCCGGCTTCAGTTCCTTCTTCGACATGCTGTTCGGAGGCGCCCGCCCGCAGGGCTTCCCCGGCGGCGGCCGGCCCGGGAACCGGACCCGACCCCGCCGCGGCCGAAACCACGAGGTCTTGTTGCCGCTCAGCCTCGAGAAGCTGGCCGAGGGCGGCCCACAAACGATCGAGTTCTTCGACCGCTCAACCGGCCGGACCCGGAACCTCCAGGTGCAGATTCCGAAGGGCGTGCTTCCCGGCCAGTCGATCCGGCTCAGCGGCCAGGGCGGCAAGGGCATGGGAGCGGCCGACGGCGATCTGCTGCTCAAGGTCGAAGCCCTGCCTGACCCGGTCTTTCGCCGCCGCGGACGCAACCTCCACTGCGACGTGCCGGTTGCGCCCTGGACCGCCGCGCTGGGCGGAAAGGTGCGGATTCCGACCCTCGGCGGGCACGCGGAGGCACAGCTTCCGCCCGGCTCGTCGACCGGTCTGAAGATGCGCCTGCGCGGCCGCGGCCTGCCTGATCCCAAGGGCTCGAACGGCGATCTGCTGGCCGAAGTTCAGGTCGTCGTTCCCAAGCAACTCACCGAGGAGGAGAAGGCGCTGTTCGAGCAGCTCCGTGAGACCTCCGACTTCGAGCCCTCCGGCGACACCTCCGGGACCGGCGACGGAGAGCGCTGAGCAGACCCACTGAACGAGACAGGAGAACCGGAACGATATGGACCCGAACAAGCTGACGATCAAGTCCCAGGAAGCCCTGACCGGCGCCCAGGACCGGGCGCGGCGTCTCGGCCACCAACAGGTCGGAAGCGGGCATCTGCTGCTCACGCTGCTCGACCAGCACGACGGTTTGGCGCCTCGGCTCCTCCAGCGCCTCGACGTCGACGCGACCGCCCTGCGTGCGGACCTGCAGAAGGACATCGACCGCAAGCCGAAGGTCTCGGGCGGCGCCGGCGAACTCGGCAAGATCTACGTCACGGCCGACCTGGAGCAGCTCCTGCTCCGGGCCGAGGACGAGGCCAGGGCGCTCGGCGATGACTACGTCTCGGTCGAGCACCTGCTGCTGGCCGCCCTCGAGGGCAAGAGCGGCGCCGCCCAGGCGCTCGCCGAAGCCGGCCTCTCCCGGCCGCGGCTCCTGGAAGCGCTCAAGACGCTGCGCGGGGCGCAGCGCGTGACCAGCAACAACCCCGAGACGTCGTACGAGGCGCTCGAGAAGTACGGCGTCGACCTGGTCGCCCTCGCTCGGGCCGGCAAGATGGACCCGGTCATCGGCCGCGACTCGGAGATCCGCCGCGCAATCCGCATCCTCTCCCGCAAGACGAAGAACAACCCGGTGCTGATCGGCGAACCGGGCGTCGGCAAGACGGCGATCGTCGAGGGACTGGCCCAGCGCATCGTCCGCGGCGACGTGCCGGAGTGGCTCAAGGACCGCAGCGTGTTCTCGCTCGACCTCGGGTCGCTGCTCGCCGGCGCCAAGTACCGCGGCGAGTTCGAGGAGCGGCTGAAGGCGGTGCTGACCGAGATCGCCCAGAGCGAGGGACGCATCCTGCTGTTCATCGACGAGGTCCACAACATCGTCGGCGCCGGCCGCACCGAGGGCTCCACCGACGCCGGCAATCTGCTCAAGCCGATGCTCGCGCGCGGCGAACTCCACTGCATCGGCGCGACCACCCTGGACGAGTACCGCAGGTACGTCGAGAAGGACGCGGCGCTCGAGCGGCGCTTCCAGCCGATCCTGGTCGACCCGCCGTCGGTCGAGGACACGGTGTCGATCCTGCGCGGACTGCGCGAGCGCTTCGAGGTCCACCACGGCGTGCGGATCCAAGACAACGCTGTGGTCGCCGCGGCCACCCTCTCCGACCGCTACGTGTCGGACCGCTTCCTGCCCGACAAGGCGATCGACCTGGTCGACGAGGCCTGCGCCCTGATCCGCACCGAGATCGACTCCCTGCCGGCCGAACTCGACGAAGTGACCCGTCGCGTCATGCGGCTCGAGATCGAGGGGGCGGCGCTCAACAAGGAGACCGACAAGTCGAGCAAGGCCCGCCTGCAGGCTCTGCGACGCGAACTCGCCGACCTGCGGACCCGCGCGGCCGCGATGCGCAGCCAGTGGGAGAGCGAGAAGGCGGCGATCGACGACGAGCGCAAGGTGCGCGAACAGATCGAGCAGGTGCGGCGCGAGATCGAGATCGCCGAGCGCAACTACGACCTGAACCGGGCCGCCGAGCTGCGGCACGGAGTGCTCCCGGGGCTGATCGCGAAGCTCGGCGAAGGGGCGCCGGAAGCCGGCGACGGCGATCGCGACGACGACGCCCCGGGTACCGGCGCCCGGCTGCTGCGGGAAGAGGTGACCGACAACGAGATCGCCGAGATCGTGTCCAACTGGACCGGCGTCCCGGTCACCCGCCTGGTCGAGGGCGAGCGCGAGAAGCTGCTGCGCCTGGACGAGATCCTGCACCGCCGGGTGATCGGCCAGGACGAAGCCGTGCAACTGGTGGCGGACGCGGTGATCCGCGCCCGCTCCGGGATCAAGGATCCGCGGCGTCCCATCGGCTCCTTCCTGTTCCTCGGCCCCACCGGCGTCGGCAAGACGGAGCTCGCCAAGACCCTGGCGGAGGCGCTGTTCGACACCGAGGACAACATCGTCCGCATCGACATGAGCGAGTACATGGAGCGGCACACGGTGTCGCGCCTGGTCGGGGCGCCGCCCGGCTACGTCGGCCACGAGGACGGCGGCCAGTTGACCGAGGCGGTGCGACGCAAGCCGTACGCGGTCGTCCTGTTCGACGAGATCGAGAAGGCGCACCGCGATGTCTTCAACGTGCTCTTGCAGATCCTCGACGACGGCCGGATCACGGACTCCCAGGGGCGCACCGTCAACTTCAAGAACACGGTCGTCATCATGACCTCGAACCTCGGTTCGCCCCACCTCCTCGAAGGGATCACGCCCGAAGGCTCGATCACCGACGCGGCGCGGGACGCCGTGATGAACGAACTGCGGCGCAGCTTCCGGCCCGAGTTCCTCAACCGGATCGACGAGGTGGTCCTCTTCTCCCCGCTGACCGTGTCGGAAATCGAACAGATCGTCGACCTCTTGGCCGACGACCTGGCCAAGCGGCTCGGCAACCAGGGGATCGGGCTCGAACTGACCCCGGCCGCGCGCGAGTTCACGGCACGCGCCGGCTACGACCCGGTCTACGGCGCCCGGCCCCTCAAGCGCTACCTTCAGCGCGAGGTGGAGACCCGGCTGGGCCGCGCTCTCATCGGGGGCGACATCGGCCCCGGCGACCGGGTCGTGATCGATGTCGACGGCGGTAGCCTCGCGATTCGAACTGGGCCCACGACCGGCTCGGCAGACGCCAGAAGCGACGACAACCGCGCCGCCTGAAGAAGCCACCCTCCTCCCACTCCCGACTCCAACCCGACCAGGAGCCGCAATGAAGCTCTACGCCTTCCAGGGCTACCGCTACAACTCCGCGGCGCTCGACCCCGCCCCGCAGGCAGCGCCGCCGTTCGACCAGATCGACGAGTCCCTGCGCGACCGCCTGCACGGGCAGTCGCCGCACCAGTTCGCCCACGTGACCAAGCCCGTCGCTCAGGACGGCCGGACGCCGCACGAGCAGTCCAAGGCGCTCCACCGCGAGTGGATCGAGAGCGGGGTCATCGCGCGCGACGAGACTCCCTCGCTCTACCCCTACGCGATCACCCAGTCCGACGGTTCGAGCCGTCTCGGCCTGTGCGCCCTGGTCGGCGTCGAGCCTGGACGCGAGGGAGACCTCTGGCCCCACGAGCAAACGGTGGCGAAGTCCATCGCCGAGCGTCTGGCCCTGCTGCGCCTGGTGCAGATCGACATCGAGCCCGTGTTCTACCTCGCCGAAGACGACGGCACCCTCGAACGCCTGCTGAGCGAAGATTGCGGAGGCGCCGCCGGGGCCGCCCTGGTCAGTCACACGGACCCCTGGACCGGCGATGTCCACGGCCTCTTCCGGATCACGGACCCCGAGCGGATCGGCGCCTACGCCGCGGCGCTTGCCGGCGCCCGCGCCGCCATCGCCGACGGCCACCACCGTACCCAGGTGGCCCAGACCTACGCCGCCGAAGAAGGCGCGACGAGCGGCACCGCGGCGGCCTGCAAGATGATCGTGCTAACCAGCCTCGCCTCGGCGAACCTGAGGATCGACCCGGTCCACCGGGGCATCCGCGTGCCGGTGGACCGCGACGCGATGTCCGCGCTGCCGGCGCGGCGGGAACCGCTCCAGGAAACCGCCGGCGCCGCCATCGCGGCCCGCGTCGCCGCCGCACCGCAGCCCGCCCTCGCCGTCTGGTTCCAGGGTGATCCGACCCCTGAACTCTGGACCCTCGACCCCGAGGCCGCGCCCGCCGACATGCCCGGCCGCAAGGCCGACCTGCCGGCCTCCCTGCTCCACCACCACCTGCTCAAGACCGCCGGCGTACCGCCTACGTCCGCCACCGACGGCAGCATCGCCTACAAGGCCGACCCGGACGAAATCATCGCGTTGCTCGAGCGCTCCGAAATCACCGCCGGCGTCTTCCTGCCTCCGATGACCCCGAAGCAGTTCGCACTCGCCACCGAGGACGGCGATCTGCTGCCCCCGAAGTCGACCCGGTTCCTGCCGAAGCTCGTGTCAGGGCTCGTGTGGTGCGGGCACGATGCGGAGGTGGTGGCGGGGTGAGTTCTGGCCACCCACGAATGGGACCTCCGTCCTCTCATTGGTCAGATCGACCAGCGCATTCGCCAGCCCATTCCAGTCAGTTTCGCCAGCTCATTCCGTCGCGCCTTGCCGGCCCGGGCAACGAGCGACCGGGGCGCTCCACGGGCGCCGGCGAACCGCGCGGGTGGTACTGTCGCCGGCATGAGTTCCGTATCTGCCCACGCGGCTCGGAACCCGCCCGACCCGCTCCTCGATCTGGTGCCGCAGCGCTGGAGATCCTTGGAGAATCCGCGCCGGGATTTGCCCAAACTAGCCAGGGATCCGAGAGCCATGGCCCGCATCGAGGCGCTGCTCACTGAGGTGGCCACCCGCCACGAGTTGTTCCTGGGCGACTCCCGCACCGTGCCGCCGCTGGCGTCGGAGTCGATCCACCTCGTGGTCACATCGCCCCCCTACTGGACTCTGAAGGAGTACCCGACTTCCGACGGCCAGTTAGGCTGGGTCGTGGACTACGAGGACTTCCTGGACCAGCTCGACAAGGTCTGGCGCCGCTGCTACGACGCTCTCGTTCCCGGCGGACGGCTGGTCTGTGTGGTCGGCGATGTCTGCCTTTCGCGGCGCCGGCACGGGCGCCACATGGTCGTGCCGCTGCACGCTTCGATCCAGGAGCGCTGCCGCAGCGTGGGCTTCGACAATCTGGCTCCAATCATCTGGCACAAGATCGCCAACGCCGCCTACGAGGTACAAGGCGGCAAGGGCGCGTTCCTGGGCAAGCCCTATGAACCGAACGCCGTGATCAAGAACGACATCGAGTTCGTCCTCATGCAGCGGAAGCCAGGCGGCTACCGCCGGCCCACATCGGCGGCCAAACTGCTGAGCCTGATTCCGGCCGACCTTCACCACAAGTGGTTCCGCCAAGTCTGGGAAGGACTCGGAGGAGCCTCCACCCGGTACCATCCCGCCCCGTACCCCCTCAAGATCGCCGAGCGGCTGATCCGGATGTTCAGCTTCGCAGGCGACACCGTGTTCGACCCCTTCATGGGCACCGCGACGACCCAGTCGGCAGCAGCCAAGTGGGGGCGAAACAGTGTCGGCGTCGAGGTGGAGCCGGAGTACTTCAAGGCTTGCGTGGCGCGAATGTCGACCCAGGCAGCTGACATGTTCAAACAGGTCGAGGTCCTGCCGCACACTCCAGATTCCAGTGTGTCGGCGGTTCGCTGAGTTCGCAGGCGATCCGACTTGAGGACTAGACGTTGGCGGTTACCGTTCAAGAGGCCATAGAGCATCTCTATCGCGTCGCCGTTGTCGAACAGAAGACGACTTCCCCGGCCAGGCTCTCTGGCCTCGCCGACTTCTGCGTTCAGGAGCTCGAGAAACGCGGTGTTTCTGGCGTCGGAGCGGAAGTAGCGGTCCAGGGCTTCGGCCGGGTGAAGCAGTGGGATGTCGCTTGGGAGCACACCGGAAAGGCCCGGCTGGGGCTCTCCCTCAAGTCACTGCTCAAGAACATTCCGGGCACCGTCCCGAATCGGATTGACGACCTCA
Organism: Candidatus Multivorans sp.; assembly: GCA_965205295.1. Classification (GTDB taxonomy): domain Bacteria; phylum Acidobacteriota; class Thermoanaerobaculia; order Multivoradales; family Multivoraceae; genus Multivorans. The sequence continues at coordinate 3,991,346 of OZ242167.1, read as the reverse complement.
TGGGCGAGGTGGCCAACGCCCAGTTGCACTCACCCGAGATCGTCATCGGGTACATCATGGTCTTCGACCGCAGTCAGGACTCTTGGTCGAAGAAACACGACTCGACGTGGCTCGGTCTACTGAAGTCGCGGTTGGACCAACTGTCCCATCGAGCGCCGCCGGCTTGGGCCACCGGAACGTTCGAAGGCCACGTGCTCGCCGAAGTCGACTTCACGGAAGGGCCCATGCTGCGGTCGGACCCGAAGGACTTCGACCGGTTCTTCGACCGCCTGGTGGACCATGTGAAGTTCCGGAATCCCGAAGCCCTCGGCTGACGCTGGAGATTGTCGGTCGCGGTCCGTGCTTCGGGGTTCGGCGTTCCCCAGACTCACTCCAGGAACCGGTGGCTGCCGTCACAGTGCGGCATCTTGCCGCTGCGCTTGCACTGGCAAAGCGCGACCCGCCGGTCCTCCTCCAGAATCAAGCGCATGGGCTCAAACTCCGTGCCCTTGTGGGACCCGTCGCAGAACGGCTGGTTACTCGACTCGCCGCAACGACACCACCAGTAGGTACCGGCTTCGAGTTCGATCTTGGCCGGCACACGCTCGGCTATACGGGCTTCCGTCATCGTCGTTTCTCCCTCTGTGTGGTCGGCCGCTACTGTCAACGAGGAGAAGGCGCGTCACCTGTTCAGCCGTCCCGTCACCGTAGTTCGCCTTGCGGCCCTTTTGCGCTTCTTCTTCATTCTTCATCCTCGTTCTTCGCCGCCTTTCGACAAACCACTTTCACGAATCCCGACTCCGTTTCTCCTCGATCAGTGCCAGTAGTCGTTCGTGTTCAACTCTCCTCGAAGTCTCGATGGCGTGAAGGCGCGTGTCGTCTGAAAGCTCGAAGTAGAGCTTCCAAGCTATCCGCTCGTTGCGCGGCAGCGCGTCGTACGCCTCTACGGTAATCCGCAACCTGTGCGCGGTGTAGAGCTTCCAATACGGTATTCCATACGCCTGCGAATCCTCGTTGCGCCATTCTTCACGTGTCCGCTCAAACTCCGCGAAAAGCAGGGGCAACTCAATTTGTGCATGAGTGTCTTCTATCCATCCAGCCAGCGACCTGAATTCGGCGCGGCGGTACTTCCAGTCGTGCCAGCGAGTACGGGAGCGACGCCACACAGACAGGGCCAGGGACGCAACAGGCGGAAACACGTGCTTGCGAACTGGAGGCGCAGCAAGCACCGCCAGTAGAGGTAGCACAAAGCCGGTCAGAATGAGAGCTCCCAATGCCGGATCACTCCACCATGAACCCGTCCGCCTTCTTCTTCCGGCGCAAGCCGACCAGCGTAAGCGTGTCCGACTTGCGCCGGTTGCGCGGGCCGCAGAATAGACGGCGGTTCGAGATGTTGTTGCTGCCTCCGCAGGATCGCGGCGTGTTGTGGTCCGCCCCCGTGTCCAAGGTTGAACCGCCCGAAGCGGTCCAGTCCAAGCCGGGTCCGGTGGGGAGGGTCCCAGCGGGCTCGAAGCGAGCGACGCACGATGACCCTTCAACGACCGACACCGGACCGGAGCGAGCGTAGTGAAGTAAGCGCCAACTCCCCCCTATCCGACTGAGCGCGCACGACCGCTGGGACCCTCCCCTCCGGATCCGGTGCGGGCGGGTGCGTTCGATGCCCGTGCGGTGCACGCCGCCCTCTACTCGCCCGCCACGGCGGTGAGCGCCGCCAAGCGGGCGGCTTCGAACTCGTCGCCGGGGTTCCAGGCGGGGAGTTCGGGGTTCTCGGCGATGGCGCGGGCGCAGGCGAGGCCGAGTTCGACATCTTCGACCATGCCTTCGAGGTTCCAGCCCTCGCCTTCCTCGTTCAACGGCTGGTACTCGTCCGACTGCTGGTGGTAGACGTTCTCGGTCCAGGCCTCCAACTGTTCACGGCCCCAGCCCTCCGGCCGGTCGACGAAGTCGGTGCCGTTGTCGAGGTAGATCGCCGGCACGCCGATGCGGGCGAAGTTCAACTGGTCCGAACGGTAGAAGTAGCCGTTGGCCGGGAACTGGTCGGGCAGCACGGTGCGGCCCTGCTCGGCCGCTGCCGCTTCGACCACGGCGTCGAGGCTCGACTTGCCGTAGCCGATGTAGGTCACGTCACGGGTGGGGCCCCACTGGTTGCCGCCGTCGTAGTTGATGTTCGCGGCTATCTTTCCGGGCGGCACCGTCGGGTGAGCGGCGTAGTACTCGGAGCCGAGCAGGCCCTGCTCCTCGGCGCCCACGAAGGCAAACAGGACGGAGCGGCTCGGCCCGGGTTCCTGGGCGGCGAGTTCGCTGGCGATCGCGAGCACCTGGGCGACGCCGGCCGCGTTGTCGAGGGCGCCGTTGTAGATGCGATCTTCGAGGCTCTCGTCGGGCGAGACGCCCAGATGGTCGTGGTGGGCTGTGAAGACGATCCACTCGTCCGCCAGGTCCGGGTCGCTGCCGGGCAGGGCGCCGAGCACGTTGGCCGTCTGCTCGCTGGTCACGATGTTCTCGAGCGCCAGGCTTGTCATGAGACCAAGCGGCACGGGTTCGAAGTCGGCGCTCCTGGCCGACTCCAGGGTTGCGTCGTAGTCGACGCCGGCCAGCTCGAACAGGCGCCGGGCAGCCTCCTCCGTCAGCCAGGCGTTGACCTGGGAGCGGGGCTCGCCCTCGGCGGGCAGTTCGAACTGGGGCCCGGTCCACGATGTCTGGACCACCTGGAAGGGATAACCGGCCGAGGGCGTGGTGTGGATGATGATCGCGCCGGCGGCGCCCTGAGCCGCGGCGCTCTCATACTTGTAGGTCCAGCGGCCGTAGTAGAGGCGGCGGTCGCCCTCGAACAGGTCCGGATCCCAGTCCGGATCGTTGTTCAGCATGACGAGCACCTTGCCGGCCAGGTCCGCGTCGCCGTAGTCGTCCCAGCCGTACTCCGGCGCCTGGATGCCGTAGCCGACGAACACAACCTCGGCATCCTCGATCGCCGCCTGCTCCGACTGGACGCCGCTGCCGGCGATGAACTCGTCCCAGAACGCGAACTCGATGCTGTCGCCGCCTGAGTGGAAGGTCCAGGTCTCGGGCACGGTGGAGTTGATGCCGACGATGTCGAACGGCTGCTCCCAGCTACCGTCCGCGGCCGCAGGTTCGATGCCCATCTCCGCCATCGCGTCGGCGACGTACTGGCGGGCGGCGACGTCGCCGGCAGTACCGGGGCCGCGGCCCTCCATGGCGTCGTCGGCCAGGTCGGCGAGCCAGGTGTCGAGTTGGGTTGTGAGGTCCACGTCGACGGTCTGGCGGGCGCAGGCGGCGAGGACGCAGAGAAGAGAAATCGCGAGTGCGAGAGTTCGTTTGGTCATGGTCGCATCGTAGCGCGCCGCCAGGCGCCACACTGATAGATTGCTGGCTATACGACATGCCCGCGACGAACACGCCCCGCCGGCCGACCGCGGTGTCCGAGAGTGAGCGGACACTGGACCGCTATCTCGACGGCCTGCTGGTCGAGCGGGGTCTTTCCCAGCACACCGTGGACGCCTACCGGCGCGATCTCCGGCGGCTGACGAGCAACGTGGAGGATGACGGCGGCGACCTGCTCACCGCCAAGGTCGACCAGCTCAGCCGGCACCTGCGGCGACTCCGCCGTGAAGGGCTGTCGCCGCGCTCGATCAGCCGCGCCCTGGTGTCGATGCGCCGGTTCTACGTCTTCCTGGTCAACGAGGGTGACCGCGACGACAACCCGGCGGTCAACCTCTACCCCCCGCGCCTGCCGCGACGACTCCCCAAGGTGCTGCGCGAAGAGCAGGTCGAGGCTCTGCTCCGCGCCCCGGACACCAGCCGGCCGCCCGGCGTGCGCGACCGGGCGATGATCGAGTTGCTCTACGCCACCGGTCTACGGGTCAGCGAGATGATCGGCCTCACCCTCCAGCAGCTCCAACTCGACGCGGGCTTCCTGATCGCGTTCGGCAAGGGCGCCAAGGAACGGGTCGCGCCGGTGGGCGAATCGGCCGAGAACTGGCTCCACCGCTATCTGAAGGAGGTGCGGCCGGTGATGGCGAAGGGCCGCCACGATGTGGTCTTCGTCAACTACCGGGGCGCCGGCCTGACCCGGCAGGGCTTCTGGAAGCTGCTCAGGAACTACGGCCGGGCCGCCGGCATCCCCGACCTGTCGCCCCACGTGCTGCGCCACAGCTTCGCGACCCACCTGCTCGAGCACGGCGCCGACCTGCGCGCGGTGCAGGTCATGCTCGGCCACGCGAACATCACGACGACCCAGATCTACACCCACATCCACCAGCACCGTCTGCGCACGCTGTACGACCAATTCCATCCGCGCGCCCGCTGAGAACGCCGGGTGTCAGAGCCCCAGGTAGCCGTAGATGCGGCCGATGAAGTTCACCGTCTCCCGGTAGGGCGGCACCCCGTCGTGGGCGTCGACGGCGCCCTCGCCGGCGTTGTACCCGGCCAGCACGCGCGGCAGGTCGTCCTCGAACCGGCGGCGCAGCCAGGTCAGGTATCGGGCCGCGGCGAGCACATTGCGGGCGGGGTCGTAGAGCTCACCCGCCGAAACGCCGAAGCGCTCGGCGGTAGCCGGCATGAGCTGAAGCAGACCGCGGGCGCCCTTCGACGACACGGCGCCGGGATCGTAGGCCGACTCCGCGCGCGCCATCGCCGCCAGCAGGTCCGGATTCAGTTCATGCTCGCGGCCGATCTCGAGGAACAGTTCGCCGTAGGGGACGGCCGGCGCCGTCTGTCCGGGCCTGAAGTCGAGCGAGAAGCCGGCCTCCGGCGGCGGCTCGGGAGGCGGCTCCTCGCCGATCTCGTCGTCGACGATGCGCTCGATCCGCATCAGCGGCAGGGTGACGGAACCGCCGTTCTCCAGGGTCAGCCGGATGCTCTCGGCGTCCGCACGCCGCCCGTCGAGAAGCTCCCACGCGGTCACCTTGTACCGGTAACCGTTGGTCAGGACGGCCAGCTCCGCCCCGACCGCGGAAGCGCACAGGACCAGGACCACCGCCGCCGCAGCGGCCCGCGAGGCGACGCTCACGCGCAGGAGCGTGCGCCACAGAACATGGGGTACGCCGATCTTCCTGCCGCGCACGCTGCCAGCCCCCGTCAGGCGCCGGCCGCGGTCATGAACTCCGGGCCGGCGGGGTTCTCTGCCGCGGCTGCTTCCGGTTGGTAGCGCATGACGACCAGGGTCAGGTCGTCCTCGGCGCCGACGCCGTCGATGTGGCGCCTCATCCTGGAGAGGATCCGGTCGCACACCTCCTTGGCATTGGCTGAGGGTCCCAGGAGCGAATCCCTGGTCCGGTCGTAACCGTACGGCTCACCGTCGCGGCCGATGGCTTCGATGAAGCCGTCGGAAAGCCAAACGACGACATCGCCCGGCCGCAGCTCGATACGCCGGAAGCCGTAGTCCTCGCCAAGCGCGCCCAGCGGGGTCCCCGGCAGCAGGATCTCCTCGACTTCGTTCTGCCGCAGCAGGTACGCCGGCGGATGGCCCGCGTTCGTGATGTCGACGACGCCCGTCGTCAGATCGACCAGGGACAGACTCGCGGTCACGAAGGTGCGGTCGCCGCCCGAACGCACCAGTCGATCCAGGGCCGACAGGATCTCCCGAGGTGGCTTGCCCTCATCGACCAGGGTCAGGAGACCCGCCTTGAGCATCGCCATGCGCAGACCCGCCGAGAGACCGTGACCCGCAACGTCCGCGATCACCACTGCCAGGCGATCGCTCTCGCCGCCATCCTCTCCGGGCAACCGGACGATGTCGAAGTAGTCGCCGCCGATGGCCGCGGAGGGCTCGAAGTAGGTGGCGAACTCGACGCCCTCCGCCTGCAGGCTGCGGCCCGGAATCAGGCTCTTCTGGACCTCGCGGGCAATCTCGAGCTCCTGCTCGAGCGCATGCTTCGCGGCTCGCTCGGCGACCAGGCCCTCGAGGCTCCGCGCCATCTCGTTGAAGGAGGTCTGCAGCGCGCCGATCTGATCCCGGCGCCGCACCGGGATGCGGGCCGAGAAATCGCCCGCCTGCACCGCCCCGGTCGCCGCGCTCAACCGGTTCACGGCGCGGCTCAGCCCCAGGATCATGAACATGGCCATGACCGTCGCCGCGATGAAGACGTCGAAGAGCAGGAAGGCCGCGATACCGAACACGATCCAGCCGAGGCTGTCGACCTGGGCGGAGGACGAGAAGAGGTGTCGTATCACGAGCCGCTGGGTAGCGGCGAGCGACGCCGACACTGGCGGCGACACCGGTTCGCCGGTGGCGAAGGCGTGCAGCGGCCCCGCCATTTCGACGCCGACGATGCTGAGCGGCGAACTGGCGCCGAGGGACTCGAAGAACGCCTCGCGTTCCTCGCCGCCGCGCGTCCGCGCCAGCGGCTGCAGCACGAACTCGGTGTCGAGGATCTGAACCGTCCACTCCGTGCCGTCGGTTTCGCCCTGACGCCGGAGCCGCGTCCAGACATCGCTGCGGCGACTCAACTCCCGTTCCAGCAGGCCCCCGGTCTCCGGGTCGTAGAACGCCACCACCGCGGAAGTTCCGCGGCGGAAGGCCGCGGCCAGAGTCGCCGAACCGTCGGCCAGCACGACCAACTGCGGAACCCTGCTCCGCCGCCGCTGACGATCGAATTCGTCGTCCGTCTCCAGCCACGCCGGGAACGGCGCCGGCGCCCGCGGGTCTCCGGCCACGCGGACGTCGCCCTGGTAGTACGCCAGTGCGGCGCCCCCCACGGTCGTGGGCAGAGCGGAGGGGTCGAGGAGCCCCATTTCGAGCGGTTGGATGAGGAACGCCGACACGGCTTCGAGCTCCTCGTGGAGGCCGATCGCCGCGTCCCGGTACAGGTGGCCGAGGAAGAACCCGGACAACAGGTAAGCGATGACGATCACCAGCACCAGGCTAATCAGGAAGGGCAGCAGACCGAGCAGGATGTAGCTGAAGGCCAGGCGGCGTCCGACCCGCCACAGCAACCGGCGCTGCAACCAGACGAATACCACCCACGCGATGACGAGTCCGGCCACGCTGGCGACGGACCAGGCCAGGAAGTCCAGAGCGAACGGCGCGTCGAGCGAGAGGGTGACGCTCGAAAGCACCAGAGCGAGGAATAGCCCCAGCAGCCAGGCGGCTCGACGCCATGGCCTGTTTCGGCTTGGTTGTTTCTCGCGGCTAGGCACTGAGGTTCTCGCCAACGCGCGGGGCAGCGTCATGGTACTATCAGCGCCCTCACTCCCGCGGACGGAAGCAGGACCGCCCGCAGGAATGGCGGCGGTCCCGATCCGCGTTCAAGAGCGCCCCGCGTCCACATCGCACGAGACGAACATGACCCTCCCGATTGCAGGGCAGACGGCCGCTGGCAGAGCCGCTGAAGCAACCGTCTCCGATGTCGTCATCCGCTTCGCCGGTGACTCGGGCGACGGCATGCAGCTCACCGGCACCCAGTTCACGAACACGTCGGCGCTGATCGGCAACGACCTGTCGACGTTGCCGGACTTCCCGGCCGAGATCCGGGCGCCGGCCGGCACGCTGGCGGGCGTTTCCGGTTTCCAGGTCCGAATCGCCGATCACGACATCCACACCCCGGGCGACGCCCCGGACGTCCTGATCGCCATGAACCCGGCGGCACTCAAGGCCAACCTGCGCGACCTGCGCGACAACGGCGTGATCATCGTCAACACCGACGAGTTCACCCCGCGCAACCTGAAGCGGGCGGGCTACGAGTCGAATCCGCTCGAGGACGACAGCCTGAACGCCTTCAGGCTCTACCGGGTCGGCCTGACGACGATGACGCGGCGCGCCCTGGAGGACAGCCCGCTCGACGTCCGCTCGAAGGACCGGTGCAAGAACTTCCTCGCCCTGGGCATGGTCTACTGGCTGTTCAGCCGCCCGCTCGAAGGGACGATCGACTGGCTCCGGGTCAAGTTCAAGCGCCGGCCCGAGATCGCCGAGGCGAACGTCAAGGTGATGAAGGCGGGCTGGAACTTCTGCGACATCACGGACGCCTTCCAGGTCCGGTACGACGTCGAGCCGGCCAAGCTCGAGCCGGGCATCTACCGCAGCATCCACGGCAACTCGGCGCTGGCCATCGGCCTGGTCGCCGCGAGCCGCCGCAGCGGACTGCCCCTCTTCCTGGGCGCCTACCCCATCACCCCCGCCAGCGACGTGCTCCACGAACTGGCGACCTACAAGCACTTCGGCGTCACCACCTACCAGGCCGAGGACGAGATCGCCGCCATCTGCTCCGCGATCGGCGCTTCCTTCGGCGGCAGCCTCGGCGTCAGTTGTTCGAGCGGTCCCGGCATCGCGCTGAAGGCCGAGGGAATCAACCTGGCCGTGATGGTCGAACTGCCCCTGGTGATCTGCGACATCCAGCGCGGGGGGCCGTCGACCGGCCTGCCGACGAAGACCGAGCAGGCGGACCTGCTGCAGGTCATGTTCGGGCGCAACAACGAATCGCCCGTACCGGTGATCGCGGCCGCCTCGCCCGCCGATTGCTTCGACACCGCACTCGAAGCGGTCCGCATCGCGACGACCTACATGACACCCGTCATCCTCTTGTCCGACGGCTACATCGCCAACGGCTCCGAACCTTGGCGGATCCCCCTGGTCGAGGAACTCCCCGACCTTCGGGTCGACTTCCACCAGGACGCAGAGGGCTTCCTGCCCTACATGCGCGACCAGCAGACCCTCGCCAGGCCTTGGGCGATTCCGGGCACTCCCGGTCTCGAGCACCGGATCGGCGGTCTCGAGAAGGAGGACGTCACCGGCAACGTCAACTACGAGCCGGACAACCACGACCACATGGTGCGGCTGCGCGCCGAGAAGGTCGCGCGGATCGCGGGCGACATTCCGGAGATCGAAGTCGACGGACCCGAGAGCGGCAAGCTCCTCATCCTCGGTTGGGGCAGCACGCTGGGCGCGATCACCGGGGCGGTAAACCAGGCGCGGGTGGACGGCCTCACGGTCAGTCGCGCCCACCTGCGGCACATCAACCCCTTCCCTCGCAACCTGGGCGACATCCTCGAGCGCTTCGAGCGGGTCCTGGTGCCCGAGATGAACCTCGGGCAGTTGGCGTTGCTCCTGCGGGCCCGCTACCTGAAGGACATCGAGACCTTCTCCAAGGTCGAGGGCAAGCCCTTCACGCGGGACGAGATCCTCCATCGAATAGAGCGCATGGCGGAGGTATGAGTTAGAGATGCCCACAACTGAAGCAACGCCGCTGACCAAGAAGGACTTCCAGAGCGACCAGGAGGTCCGCTGGTGTCCCGGCTGCGGCGACTACGCCATCCTGTCCGCGGTGCAGTCCGTGTTCCCCGAACTGGGAATCCCGCGCGAGAAATTCGTCATCGTGTCCGGAATCGGCTGCTCCAGCCGCTTCCCGTACTACATGAACACGTACGGCTTCCACACGATCCACGGCCGCGCGCCGGCCGTGGCTACCGGTCTCAAGATGACCCGCCCGGACCTCGACGTCTGGGTGGTGACCGGGGACGGCGACGCGCTCTCGATCGGCGGCAACCACCTGATCCACACCTTGCGCCGCAACCTGAACGTCAAGATCCTGCTGTTCAACAACCGCGTCTACGGCCTCACCAAGGGGCAGTACTCGCCGACCAGCGAGCTCGGCAAGCGCACCAAGTCGACGCCCCACGGCTCGGTCGACTTCCCCTTCAACCCGCTGTCGGTTGCAATCGGCGCCGGCGCCACCTTCGTGGCCCGCAGCGTCGACATCTTCGTCCCGCACCTCAAGGCGGTCCTGAAGCGGGCGGCGGCGCACAAGGGTTCGGCGTTCGTCGAGGTGATGCAGAACTGCAACATCTACAACGACAATGCCTTCTCCGCTCTGACCGACAAGACGGGCCGGCAGGCCAACGGCCTCTACCTGGAGCACGGCAAGCCCCTCGTCTTCGGCGACAACAAGGACAAGGGCCTGCGCTTCAACGGCACCGACTTCGAGGTCGCGCAACTCGGCAACGGCACCACCGCCGACGACTGCCTGGTGTGGGACGAGAACCGCGTCAATCCGTCCCTGGCCTTCCAGATGGCGAGCCTCTCGAGCGGCGACGGCCTCGGCGACTTCCCCGTGCCCCTCGGCGTGCTGCGGGCCGTCGACGCGCCGACCTACGACGCCGGCGTGATCGACCAGATCGAGCAGGTCTCCGCCGGACGGCCGCAGACGCTCGACCAGTTGATCCACGGCACCGACACCTGGACCGTGGATGCGGGTGGCAACGTCGACCGCGGCGCCAACTGAAGGTGGGCCTAACGCCCACCGAATTGGCGTCCGCCCACTGAGGTGGGCTTAGCCCACCGAAGTCGGCGTTTGCCCACTAGGCGCCACAAGCCTCGCTGGATTCTCGCCGGCCTGGTGTTGCTGGCAGCCGCGGCGCCGGCTCAGGAAACGGCTCTGCCGGAGGTCTTCTCGGAGGTGATCGACGTCCGGGTCGTGAACGTCGAGGTCGTCGTTACCGACCAAGCGGGGAACCGCGTCCAGGGCCTGGGACCGTCGGACTTCGAACTCCTGGTCGACGGTGAACCGACCCCGATCGCCTACTTCACGGAGATCGAGGACGGCTTTGCTCGGGATGGGACGGCTGGTGGTGTGGACGGGGTGCCGAGCCTGGACCTGAACGCGCCGGTGGGCACGAACTTCCTCATCTTCATCGACGACCTCTTCTCCTTCGAACACGACCGGAACAGGGTGCTCGACCGCCTGAGGGACGACCTTGGCGAACTCGGTCCAGCGGACCGGGTCGCCGCCGTGGCCTACGACGGCCAAACCGCGGAGATCCTGACGCCGTGGACGAACTCCGCAGACCAGTTCGAAGACGCGCTGGACCGAGCCCGCTCCCGGCCGTCCGACGGTCTGCAGCAACTGTCGGCACGGAGGCAGGTCACTCAAGACCGACAAGTGCTCGCCGATCACCAGGCGGGCAGGGATCAAAGCGGACTCCTTGGATCGGCCCCGCAGGTCGCATCGGGCTTTAGCGACACCACCCTCCGAATGGACGTCGCCTATACGGAATCGTTGGGCAACCAGTTGGAGAGTTCCGTGCTGGCGGCGATGGCCACCATGCGCCGGTTCGCCAACCAGCCCGGCCGCAAGGTGATGCTGCTGCTCGCCGGCGGCTGGCCAAGATCCGTGGAGATCTACGCCCGGGAGCGGTTGTCCGAAGGAGGCAGCCTCCCCGTCGACCGCAGAGTGATGAGCGAGCACGAGCTGTACGGTCCGCTGGTGTCGACCGCGAACCTGATCGGCTTTTCGCTCTACCCCGTGGACCTGCCGGGCCTCACCAGAGACTTCTACGGCGACGCAACGAGAGGGTTCGGCGCCAACGCCGAGCCCGACGTGATCGGCGGGGCGCCGGGAACGCTCGAACAGGAAGACAGCATCCACAGCGCCCTGCAACTGCTGGCACACTCGACCGGAGGCGTGCCGCTGATGAACGCGCGCCGGGATGTCGCGTTGGCGAGCGTGGTCGAGGACACGCGCTCGTACTACTGGCTCGGCTTCGAGCCGCAACGGCGCGGGGACGATGCGTTCCATGAGATCGTCGTGCGGCCAACAGGCCGAACGGACCTCGAACTTCGCACACGCGAGGGCTACGTGGACATGTCGCGCGACCACGAACTCGATATGACAGCGAGAGCCGCCCTGCTGTTCGGCGATCCGCCCGAGGCTCTACCGCTTCAGGTGCGCTTCTCGGAGCCGGTTCCCGCCGGCCGGCGAAAGATGTCGGTGCCTGTAGAGGTGGCGATTCCCCTCGACGAAATCCAGCTCCTGCCTGTGGCCGACGAATGGCTCAACGTGGTGGAGATTCGCGTGACGGCGATGGACTCGGGCGGCAACCGCTCGGAGGTGTCCTTCGAGAAGGTCCCGATCGCCGGCGCCGAAGAGCCGCAGCCAGGACAGACCTTCTACTACCAGACCGATCTGGAACTCCGCCGGCGCGAGCACTCGCTCGTGATGACGGTACACGACCCCTTGACGGGAACGAACCTGACCTGGACGGGAGAGATCGGTCCGCGGTAGGAGGACTGGTGTCTTGCTGCCGCTGGCTGAGCCCGCCTGATACGGTAGTTCGCGCCCCGAGAACGCGCCTGGGAGTGGAACGACCGTGCGGGCAGGAGCCAAGAAGATGAGCGGCCACGGTTTGGCCTGGACGGTGACCGTCCAGGTCGAGGCGCACCGCGAGGGCGACGTCTGGGTCGCCACCTGTCCCTCCCTGGACGTTGCGAGCCACGGCGACACCAGGGAGGCGTCGTATCGAATGCTCGAAGAGGCTCTCGCCGGCTTCTTCGAGGACTGCTGCGAACACGAAACCCTGTTGGACGTACTCGCTGAGCGAGGGCTAGCCCCGACCGCCTCGATGGTGAGCGTGAAGCCACCGACAAGGCGCAATGCCTCCGACTGGCTGAGCATTCCAGTCTGGCTAGTCCCGAATGCCGCCGTCCGCGAAGCTGCCGTCCGTTAGCCCCAAGCAGACTCGCCGCGCGCTCGAGAAGGACGGTTGGGTCGAGTCGCGATGGCGTGGCTCTCACCTGATCATGCGGAAGCCGGGACGCGGGCTCCTGTCGTGATTCCGATGCACAAGGGAGACCTTCCGCGAGGAACGCTGGCCAGCATCCTCAGGGGTGCCGACATAAGTCGGAGAAGGTTCGCTGAACTGCTGGGCGGCTAGCTAGCACAGCCAGTCACACTCAGTCCGGGGCCCTGCAGCCTCCCTCCGCCAGCGCAACTGGTTCCTCCAAGAGCTCTCCCGTAAGCCCCCATCCACGCCCTTCATTGTCGGGCGGTAGGTCGGGAAGACGGCTTTTCACTCCGTCGATGACGGTACGGAAGTGGCTCCACAACGCGGTTGCGGTCCGGTCGAACTGGTGTTCGGCCATGACTACCGCGTTGCGCTGCTTGTCCTTGTAGATGAACCCGCGCTGGTACGGAGCTCGGATGTCGAGCTTGCCGCCGTAGCCACGCACCCCGCCTTCGCGGTCATCGCTGTAGCCCTACACGAGAGCGCGGACGGTGATCTGCTTCGGCTCGATCTTCACGGCCTCTCCGGGGGCAGAACTATGGTGCCCGACTCGGTGCCAGGGCCGCACCATCCAAGCCTTGCGCTCACCAAGAACGAAGCCACTCGAAAAGCCTCAATGGCCTCGGTTTTCCCGCCCTGCGCCCGATGAACGGCGGCGTTTCGCAGGTCTCTCAGCGCCTTTCCTGTGTTGAGATCGCATTCGCCCCAATCGCTTCGCTCCAGCCGCTTCCCCAAGGTCCATCTGCAATCTCTGGTATCGGGACTTTCCCGCACCAACAGTTGTTCTACCGCGACACCAGCCATTGCGATGGCGGCGAGATAGTGGCCTGTGCAGAAAGCCGAGAGTGCCGCCCTCAAAGGCCATAGGACTTCGTCTAAGTCCTTCTGATTGAAGCGGCAAATCGCCAGCGGGTCTCCAACCCTTCCCGCATTTGGCCGAATCTCTCCGTGGCGTTCCGCAATGCTGCATGCGTCTGCCCCACCAAGGGCAACAACTCATGGCTACAGAGGAACCGAAGGACGCGCTCGGAGGAATCGCCTTCTTCGAGGAGACCAAAAGGGTTCAGAAAGATCGGTTCACTGGTCACGTCGGTCTTCATACCTGCGGCCTCCTGAGGACGAGGATGCGCGTATACGCTCGCACGTAGGTTCGTTGTCCCCAAGAGGCCGCGCACCGACGGTTCCGGCGTTCCTGCGACACAGCCTCTCAAGGCCAACTAGCCCAGCTTCCGCCGCAGCGCCTCCAGCACCACCGGCGGCACGACGCCTGAGATGTCGCCGTCGAGGCTGCGGACTTCCTTCGTAAGCCGGCTGGAGAGGAAGATCCACTCCGGCGCCGGGAGCAGGAAGATCGTGTCCACGTCGGACGCCAGGCGGCGGTTCATCAACGTCATCGGCAGTTCGTAGTCGAAGTCGGCGCCGGAGCGCAGGCCGCGGACGACGGCGCAAGCGGCCTTCTCGCGGGCGTAGTCGACCAGCAGGCCGCTGAAGCTCTCGACCCGGCAGCCGTCCGATTCGCCGAGCAGCTCGTGCAGGAGGTCGATCCGCTCTTCGACCGAGAACAGCGCCTGCTTCTGCTCGTTGTAGAGCACACCGATGTAGAGCACGTCGAAGAGCCGGCGAGCGCGCTCGATCAGATCGAGGTGGCCGTTATGCACCGGGTCGAAGGAACCGGGGAAGACGCCGACTTTGGAGCTCATCGCGCGCCTCCGAGCTGACCGGAGAGGTCGATGGTCGTCACGTTGTGCGCCGCGTCCGTCAGCCGCAGCAGGAGCAGGCGGGCGCCCTCGGCGGCATCGATCGACAGGGTCTCACGCTGACTGTCGAGCAGACCGTCCTCGACCCTGACGGCGCGCCACTCGCCGGCGTCGACGCTGACCACGGCCTCGCGCAGCGGGCTCCATGCGTCCTCGACCACCGCGGTCACGCGGCCGCCGTCGCGCGAGGCCTCGACCAGTAGCGCCGGGCTGTGGTCGACCACCACCGCGGCCGATACCTCGTCGGCCTCGAGCGCATCGCCGGGTGTGTTGTCGAGCTTGTCGCTGGCGCTGACCTGAAACCGGTAGACGCCGTCCGGCAGCACGGTCGCGTCGAAGCTGAAGAAAGCGGCCTTGAGGTCATCCGCCATCTCCAGCCACAGAGCATCGGAGTCGTCCCCCTCGTCGCCGGCGGCCGCGAGGGCCGCCTCGCGGGCGAAGGCAAGCCGGTAGCGGAGGCGGTCCTTGTTCGGGTCCTCGGCCTCCCAGCGCAGGGTCCGGTAGCCCAGCTTCCACAGGCTCTTCGTCGAGCCCTTCTGGGTCTGGGCCGGATCGCCGACAGTGGTGAAGATGCGGTCGCGGTTCGGGTGCGCCGGCTCGTAGGCCTGGTTCGAGGGGTTGAAGTTCGTCGGCACCAGGATCGTCCCCGCCGGGAGCACTTCCAGCTTCTTGATCTCGGGCTTGCGGTTGTGCTGCCGGTAGGTGACCTCGACCGCCACGACCTCGGGCGTCCGGTCGCCGCTTCCGCGGAGTTCAGCCCGCCACTGGAGGTAGCGGCCGGGCGGCAGGTCAAAGAGCGGCGCCTCCCGCGCCGTGGAAGCTTCGGTCCAGTCCGACCACGTCTCGTCCGGGTCCGAACTCATCCCGCTGCGGGCGGAGAGCGCGACCTCGGCGCCGTCTCCGGCGCGGCCGCGCCAGCGGATCGAACCGAAGCTCGCGACGGAAGACGCGTCGAGCGGCTTGGCCGTCACCGTCCCCTGCCTTGACAGCCTGCCGCTGTCGCCGCCGACGAAGCCGTAGACGGCAGCCGCATTGACGCTGGCGAAGACGGGGCCGGCCGTGCCCGCAGCCAGGCCGACGATCTGGCTCTGGTCGAGATCCTTCTCGAGCACCATCTGATCGTTCTGGAAGCTGAACAGCTTGCCCTCCTGACCGGTGGCGACCCAGAGCCGACCCTGCTGGTAGCTCAGGGCGTACACCGTCTCCATCTCGAACTTCCAGATCGACTCGACGGCGCCGGTCGCGTCGATGCGCAGCACTTCGGAGCGCGGACCCTTGAATGAGGCGGAACGGCTTCCCGCGGAGACCGCGCCCGTCTGGACCGTGACCTTGCTCTGCTGGCCGTTCGAACTCGAAGAGTCACCCCCGGCGGAGGCGGCGCCTCCCGTGGAGCTGCTTGCCGGCGAACTGCCGCTCGCGGAGCTTCGCGCGCGGCTCAGATCGACGAAGCTGGCCTCGGAGGCGAGCGCGGAGGCGTAGAAGGCGCCGTCCTCGCCGGCCGTGATCGCCAGCACTTCGGGTCCGGCGGCGTCGTAGAGCGTGCGGGCTTTGCCTTCCGCGTCGATCTCGAGCAGCAGACCCTCGCCGGCGGTGCCGGCGAGCACCGTGCCGTCCGGGCGAATCGCCAGGGAACGGATATGGACGTCCGTGCTGTCGTAGAGCACCTTCGATTCGCCGCTCGCGAGGTCCACCCGGTGCAGCTTCCCCTCCGGACCGGTCGCCACCAGCAGGCCGCCGTCCCCGGTGCCCAGCAGCGCCCAGATGTACTGCGCCTCCGGGTCGAACAGCTCTTCGACCTCGCCTTCCGGCCGCTTCCGGTAGACCTTGCCGTCCGGTGACGAGCCGGCATAGACGGCGCCATCGCCGTCAACCCAGACCGCGAACACCTCGGGTTCCTCGGTGGCGAACAGTTCGGTCACCGTGCCGGCATCCCCATCGATCTCGACCTCGAGGACCTTGCCCGAGTTGCCGGTGCCCACCGCAAAGCGCCCCTCCGCTCCGACGAAGGAGAACAGGAAGGGCTCCGCGACGGTGGCGAACTGCTCGGCCCGTTGGGCCAGACGCAGAATCCCCAGCCGATCGACGCTCACGTCCACGAGCTCGCCCGCCAGAAACGCGGCCTGACTGTCGGCGCGCCAGATCTGGACTTCCGAGGCGCCGGCGACACCGCCGGCGGCCGGCAGCAACCAGATTCCCGCCGCGATTCCCGCTACGGCCCGAGCTCGACCCCTCAAGGCGCCGTACCGGGCAGGATCTCGAGGTCGAGCCGGAACAGGCCGTCGAGCGGGATTCCGAGATCGCGTCCCTGCTCGTTCACGATCGCCAGGTTCAGGGCCCGGGGCTCTCCCTGCAGGGGAGACGCCTGCCAGATCGACCGCACGGAGGCCGGAAGCTGCGGCATCGGCCGTCCCTCGACGATCAAGCCGCGGGCCGGCACGACGCCGAGCGCAGCGAGCCGGCTCTTCGGCTGGAACGAACGCAGCATGTCGAGCTGCTCCGTCAGGGACGACGCCTTGCTGGGCTCGAGTTGCAGGCGCGCCGCGTCGATGCTCACGCCGTCGCCGACGAACAGGTAGTAGCGGCCCGGCCGGCGGTCCTCGGGGATCGTCACCTGGAGGGTCTCCTGGTACCGGTCGCCCCGATGCCGGCGGAGATCGAACACGACATCCACCGTGTCGCCCGCGTGAACCCTCTTCGAAGAGGCCTGGGCGCGCTCGATCTCGACCGTCCGCACGCCGTGGGTCTGGCTCAAGGTGAGATCGATGCCCTCGATCTCGACGCCTTCGTAGTCCGAGTTGACCAGCGCCCCGACCAGGGCGATCAGGTAGAAGGCGGCGCTCGTGCCGGGGCCCGAGCCGTCGAAGTTCTGGCGCAGCGGCACGTCCTCGTGCCCGCGCAGGCGCAGGGTGCCGGTCATGTCCAGACCGCTCTCGCCGCCGCCGTACGAAGCGGAATTGAGCGCCTGCATGGTCGGAATGCCGACCAGTGAAGGCAGCATCCTGGGCAGATCCGCCAACCGGAGGTCGAAGCGGCGGACATCGCCGTTCGGGGCCTCGACCTGGATCGTCATGGGGATCGTGCGCGCCTCGGCGCCGACCCGCCCCCTCAGTCCCGCGAAGCGGTCCTGGTCGAAGGCGCCGACCACCGAGCCGATGTTGCTGAGCCGCATCGAGCTGTTGAGCCGCGGCACCACCCCGATCACCTCCACCGTCGCCATCGGCACGCGCAGCGGACCCACACCGAGGTAGGGGTGCCCCATGGCCAGCACCTCGCCGTCCTCCACCCGGGTCACGGTACCGCCGACCGCAATCTTCAGGTCGCCGTCGATCAAGACACCCGCGACCGCACTGCCGGCGCCGAGGTCCGGCATCTCGGCCGTGTCGGCGCGCCCCGCCGGGGCGGCGGCGAGCATCCGTCGCAGCGGTTCGCCGAAGCCCAGGGTAACAATCTGTGCGCCCCCGCGACCACCCCAGTCCGCCGGCGCGACCAGCGTGCCGAGCTGCTCCGCGACGGTCTCCCGAACCGCCGCGGCAACGTCGTCGGGCGGTTCGAGCATCTGTCGCACGGCCTGGTCGAACGCCTGCGGCGAACCCGGAGCAGCCAGTCCCTGCGACTCGCCCGCGGCTTCCCCGCCTTCGAGCGCGCTCAACTCCCGCATCGCGGCGATCGGTGTGATCAGTGCCAGCGCTTCGCTGGTGAACGCCCAGGAATAGGCGACTGCCCCGGCAAGGCGGTCGTCGATGTAGACGGGGCTGCCGCTCATTCCGGCCACGACGCCCGACTCCTCGAGGCCATTGCCGCTCAGGCGGGCGACGATGTAGCTCGTGCCCGGTTCCATCTCGCGGATCACGCCGACGACCTCGACTCCGAAGCGCGTAGGCTCGCTGCCGGCGAACACCGACAGGCCGTAGCCGGTCTGTCCGCGGGAGACCTCGTCGACGCCGATCTCGCTGCCGTTCAGATCGACGGCCGAGACGGATTCGGTACGCGTCGCCGCGACCGGTTCCTGCGCCGGAGCCGAAGCGGCCGGCAGCAGGGCGGAAACCAGAAGACCGAGGGCGACGGAACGGGTCACTGTCAGGGTTCGCTTCGCAGTCGGCAAGTTGAACCGGCGACCGGTGCTAGAGATCGAAGCGCCCGCGGCGCAGCACCCGCAAGCCGGCGGAAGTCCAAGATACCACGGTGGATGGAAGCCCTCCGGGCGTCCGCTCACCGCCCACGACGATGGCTCGGGCATCGCCGAGGATCGGTTCGAGCGCCGGCAGCTCGCAGATCGGCGGCGCCCCGCTCCGGTTCGCGCTGGTCGCGGTCAGCGGGTGTCCCAACGCCAGGAGGAGTCTCCGGAGCCGTTCATGTGCCGGCACCCGCACCGCCAGCGTCCGCCCTCCCGCCGCCGCGGGCACCGACACGCCGCAACGAAGCGGCGCCACCACCGTCAGCGGCGCCGGCCAGTGGGTCTCCGCCATCCGCACCGCCTCGTTCGGTTCGATGCCGAGGTCGATCGCCTGCGCTACGTCCGCGGCGACCACCGGCAGGGGCTTGCCGCGATCACGCTCCTTGATTCGGTAGATGGCCTCCACACCCGCCGCGGAACGCGGATCGACCGCCAGACCGTAGGACGACTCGGTAGGGATCGCGAGCACGCAGCCGTCGATCAGGGCCTGGCGCAAGTCGTCGGGATCGCCGTCCCAGGGCCAGATGTTCAGCACTACTGGGAGCCTAGTGGAGGATTCCGCCTACGCTCCCAGGCCGGCGCACCCTGCGCTACTCGGCGGCGGCGGCGATCAGTTCCTCGGCCGCCGAGCGGGCGGTCTCGGTGATCTCTTCGCCGGCGAGCATGCGCGCTACTTCCTCGACGCGGCGTTCGTCGTCGAGGCGGTGGACGTCGACCAGCGTCCGGCCGGCTCGCACCTCCTTCTTGACCTCGAGGTGGAGGTCGCCGCGGCTCGCCACCTGGGGCAGGTGGGTCACGGTCAGGATCTGGCCGCCGCCGGCCAGGCGCTGCAGCTTGCGGCCGACGATCGCCGCCTCGGCGCCGCCGACCCCTGAGTCCACCTCGTCGAAGACCAGGGTCGATTCCGCCGCAGGTCCCGCGCCGCGAACAGCGGTCTGGAGCGCCAGGAACAGGCGCGCCAGTTCGCCGCCCGAGGCGACCCTGGACAGCGGGCGAAGCGCCTCGCCCGGGTTGGCGCTGAAGCGGTAGGTCACCTGATCGACGCCCAGGCGATCGAAGGCCACGCGCTCGCCGTTCAGTTCAAGCGAGCTGTCCGGGCGCGGCGCACGGCCGATCTCCACCTCGAACGCGGCGCGATCGAGCGCCAGATCCCGGAGGTGGCCAAGGACATCGCTCTCCAGCGCGGCCCCGAGTTCGCGGCGCGTGAGAGACAGAGCCTCGGCGCGCGCGGCGTACTCAGCGAGGCAGGCCGCGGCCTGCTGCTCCACCTCGTCGCGGCGAACGTCCGCCGTCTCCAACTCGAACAGCTCCTCGGCCAGACGGCGGCCGTGCTCCAGCACGTCGGCACTGCTGCCGCCGTACTTCCGGGTCAGACGCTCGATCACGCTCAAGCGCTCCTCGATCCGGTCGAGCCGCCTGGGATCCGAATCGGAACCGACCGCCCGTGTCCGCAGGTCGGCCGTCAGATCGTTCACCAGCGTGCCCGCCTCGACCAGGGTGTCGGCCCAGGCCCCGGCCTCGGGTTGCCAGCGCGCGATGTCCTGCAGCGCGTTTCCGGCCTGAGCGAGCCGGCTGTCAACCGCTTGATCGTCGTCGCTGAGCAGGGCGAGCGCCCGGTGCAAAGCGCCCGCGATCGCCTCGGCATGGCGCAGCACTTCCCGTTCGGCCCGCAGCTCCTCGTCCTCGCCGGACAAGAGGCCCGCGGCGTCGATTTCCGAGGTTTGGAACTTGAGCAGGTCGATCCGCTCCAGGCGAAGCTGATCGTCGCCGCTCAAGCGCTTGAGCCGATCGGCCGTCTCGCGGTAGGCCTCGTAGGCGCTGGCGCACGACGCCACGAGTGCCGCAACGGAGTCGCCGCCCGACCGATCGAGCCAGGCCCGCTGCAGTTCGGGCGACAGCATGCCGAGTTCGTCGCGCTGACCGAAGATGCGGATCAGACGGCGGGTCACCGCGGAAAGAAACCGCAGCGTCACCGGGTGATCGTTCACGAACACGCGGTTGCGCCCCGCCCGGGTAACCTCGCGGCGCACCAGGAGCTCGTCCCCTTCCGCCGGCACGCCGGTCTCTTCGAGCAGCCGCCGCCAGTCGTTGCCCGAGGGCTCGAAGACGCCGCTCACGACCAGCGTGTCCGCGCCCGTGCGGATCGTCTCCGAACTGGCGCGCCCCCCGGCAAGCAGGGACAGCGAATCGACGACCAGGGACTTGCCCGCCCCAGTCTCGCCCGTGACCACGTTCAGGCCCGGTCCGAAGTGAAGCTCTGCCCGTTCGATCACGGCCAGGTTCTGAACGTGCAGCGAGCGCAGCATCGGATGCCTGCGTACCGCGCTACTCGTCGGACACCAGTTCGGCGGCGCGTGACGCCGCCTCGACGATCGCCTTGATCAGGGTCACCCGGAGGCCACCCTCTTCCAGCCGCAGGATGCCGTCGACCGTGCAGCCCGCGGGCGTCGTCACTTCGTCCTTGAGCAGCGCCGGGTGGCGGCCCGTGTCGAGCACCATCTTGCCGGCGCCGAGACAGGTCTGGGCAGCCAGTTCGATCGCCATCTTCCGCGGCAGGCCGACCTTCACGCCCCCGTCCGCCAGGGCCTCGATCACGATGTAGAGGAACGCCGGTCCGGAGGCGGACAGTCCGGTGATCGCGTCCATGTGCTTCTCGTCCGCCACGACGGTGCGCCCGAGGGGCTTGAACAGACGTTCCGACGCCGCCATGTGGTCGGCAGACGCATGGCGGCCGGCGCAAATCGCCGTCATGCCGGCGCCCACGAGGCTCGGCGTGTTCGGCATCGCCCGCACGACCGGGATGGGGACCGGCAGGCGGGCCTCGATGTAGGACGTGGTCACCGAGGCCAGAATCGAGACGACGAGCTGTTCCGGGCGCAGGGCGTCGCCGATCTCGGCAAGGACGAGGTCGGCAGTTTGCGGCTTGACTGCAAGCATCACGATGTCGGCGCCCTTGACCGCGGCTCGGTTGTCGACGGTGCCGGCGACTCCGAAACTCCGCGCCACCCGGGCGACTCGATCCGCATGGGCCGCCGTCGCCACGATCGACCCGGCGGCGGCGGCGCCGGCGTCGAGCCAGCCGCCGATCAGGGTCTGGCCCATCTTGCCCGCGCCGATCACTGCGACGCGGGGACCGCCATCCACTGCGCCGCCTTCCTCGTTCCTGCTCGTGGTCACCTTCGGATCTCCTCGGTTCGTCGGGCCGCGACGTTATGCCGACTTGCCATCCGAGGGGAAGTTACCAGTGACGCCCTCCTAGCACCCGGAGGAAGAACGCCCGCGCCACATGGCCGGCGATCTGCGGGTTCTCACGCAGCCGGCGCGTCGAGTAGGCATACCACTGCCGGCCGTAGGGCACGTAGATCCTCATCCGATGGCCGGCGGCAGCGAGCTCATCCCGGCGATCTTCGGTCACCCCCAGGAGCATCTGGAACTCGTACCGGTCAGCCGCAAGGCCGCGCCGCTCGACGATCGCCGCCGCTTCGCGCAGGAGATAGCCGTCGTGAGTGGCGATGCCGACGTAGGCGCCGCGGTCGAACAGGGCCTCGAGTGACGCCAGGAAGTTCTGGCGCACCTGCTCGTAGCCGGTGAGAGCGACCGTCCCCGGCTCGACGTAGATCCCCTTGCAGAGGCGGACGTTCGCCCGCTCCGGCAACGCCGCAATGTCGGCGAGGGTGCGGTGGAGGTAGGCCTGGAGCACGATTCCGACCGCGTCGCCGCCGGCACCGGCGCCGCGCGGGCCACCGGCGTCGGCGCGGGACCGCGAGTCGGCAAGCGCCTCGCCGTACAGGTCCAAGGTGTCCGTGGTGCAGGTGTGGTCCTCCATGTCGATACGGACGAAGTTGCCGCGGGCGGCTGCCCGCTCGACCAGGCGAGCGAGGTGCTCGCGGCAGAGTTCGCGATCGACCTTGAGCCCCAGGAGGGTCAGCTTGACGGAGACGTTGCAGTCGAGACCTTGGTCGCTGATCGCCTCGACGAGGTCGACGTAAAGCCCGGTGCCCTCGACTGCGAGTTCCCGGCTGTCGACCTCCTCGCCGAGGAGCGCCAGGGTCCCAGCCAGTCCCCTGCGGTTCAGGCCGCCGGTACGGGCGAGCGCATCGTCCGGCTCGTCGCCGGCCACGTAGGGCGCCGCCACCCAACGCACGAGGGGAGGCGGCAACAGTGGCAGGGAGCAGCCGACGAAACGCGAGAAGATCGTCATGGTCTCACTTCCGGGGGCGGCACGGAGAATGCTCGCTACAGGCTCTCATCCTGCCGGCGAACGTGCTCGTGCGCGTGGTAGCTGCTGCGGACCAGGGGGCCCGCTTCGCAGTGGCTGAAGCCAAGCCCCAGGGCGAACTCGCGTAGTCGCGCGAACTCGTCCGGGTGAACGTAGCGGTCGACAGGCAGGTGGTCCCGGGTCGGCCGCAGGTACTGACCGATGGTGAGGATCTCCGTTCCCGCGGCGCGGATGTCCGTGATCGTCGATTCGAGCTCCGCCGTCGTCTCGCCCAGGCCGACCATCAGGCCCGTCTTCACCCTCCCGCCATAGCCTCCACCGTCGCGGCGGGCCGCCGCTTCGCGGAGCAGGTCGACGCTGCGCTCGTAGCGGCTGCCGGGGCGCGCCTGACGGTAGAGCCGGGGCACCGTCTCCGTGTTGTGGGAAAAGACCTCGGGCCGGGCTTCGAGGACGATGTCGAGGGCGTCCGCCACGCCCCGAAAGTCCGGCGTCAGCACCTCGACCGCGGCGCCGGGCACCTGCGCCCGGATCGCCCGGATGGTGTCCGCGAAGTGGCCCGCGCCGCCGTCCGGCAGGTCGTCGCGGTCGACGGAGGTGACGACCACGTGGCGGAGCCCCATCGTCGCCGCGGCCTTCCCCACCCTCGCCGGTTCGTCCGCGTCGACACCGGGGGCGGGCCGTCCCGTATGGACGGCGCAGAAGCCGCAGCGGCGGGTACAGGTGTCGCCGAGGATCATGAACGTGGCGGTACCGTGCTGGCCCCAGCACTCGTAGATGTTCGGGCAGCGCGCTTCTTCGCATACCGTGTTCAGGTTCAGACCCTCGACCAACCGGCGCACGCGGTGATACGGCTCCGGCGTCGACAGCCGGATCCGCAGCCAGTCGGGCCGCGGCAAGCGGGCGGCGCCGGCCGCGGCCGGCGGAGCGCCGATGGAAACGAGTTCGTCCATGCGCGTTACGACTCCGGCGGCGAACTCTCCCGCGGCCGCGAGTCGCCCCGGATCCTAGCCGCTACCAGCGGCGCAACCAGCGACTCGGCCTCCACCGTGACCAGCCGCCGCTCGAAGACGTCCGCGAAGACCTCGGCGCAGCACGCGGCGACCTCGGCCAGGCTGTGGCGGCGGCCGGTGAGGTCCTCGATCGAGGTCATCACGCCGGCGTCGAAGCCGCAGGAAAGAATGCCGGCGAAGTCGTCGAGTTCGGTCGAGACGTTGAGCGCGAAACCGTGGGTCGTGACCCAGCGCCGGAGATGGATGCCGATCGAGGCGATCTTCCGATGTCCGACCCAGACGCCGATCCGCTCCCGTTCCTCGCCGCCCAGGGCACTGACGCCGAACGCAGCCAACGTCCTGACCAGCACCTCCTGCAGATCGCGGACGTAGGCGCGAACGTTCCGGCGGTCCGGCCTCAGGTCGACCACCGGGTATCCCACGAGCTGACCCGGACCGTGGTACGTGGCGCGCCCGCCCCGGTCGCACTGGGCGACGACGATGCCGCGCTGCTCGAGCCATTCCGGCGCCGCCAGGACATCGCCCCGGTCGCAGTTGCGCCCCACCGTGTAGGTCGGCGGATGCTCGAGCAGGAGCAGCGTGTCCGCGGCGTCGGGGTCGGCGTCCAGGATGGACTGCCGGACCCGGTGCTGCAACTCGACACCGGCTTCGTAACCGACCCGGCCCAGGTAGGCCGCGCGGATCGGCGTCTCCACCTTCGGAGCAGCGTTCGGCCCCATCTCGCCCATGTCCACAAGGTTACGCCTTGTAGCCGGCCGCCTGCTCTTCGGTCAGAAAGTCGTTGCGGAGATCCTCGGCGATGGACTCGTCGAGCCGGTCCTCCGGTCTTCCCCAGCCGCCGCCCGTCGCCGTGACGCAACGGACGATGTCGCCCTTGCGAAGCGCCAGGCGCGCGGCCTTGCCGTAGATCTCGGGCGGGTCAGAGCGTTCACCCTGCCGGAGAATCTCGACGTAGTTGCGCGAGCCGTCGCGACCGCCCGCAACCCCCCAGGGCGGGAACTTGAAGCGACCGAAGCTGCCGGTGAACATGGCCTTGTCCGAACGGATCCGATAGGCGAGCGCCACGCCCTTGCCGCCGCGGAACTGTCCTTCGCCCCCCGGCTCGTCGTGAAACGCGTACTCCTCCACGTGGACGCCGTACCGGGCCTCGGTGATCTCGACCGGGATGTTGAACGTCTCGCCGTCGGCCACGGAGAACTGGCCGTTGAGCCCGTCGCGGTTGTTCATCGCGCCCCAACCTCCAACCAGCGGGCAGACCAGGATCGTCGGTTCGCCGGTATCCGCGTGGTTGCCGGCGATGATGATGGCGCAGACCGAGAGCACGTGGCCCGCCGTCAATCGATCGGGAACCCGTTCGGCGAGAGCCTTCCAGATCAGGTCCTCCGCGTAGAGCATGGTCTCCCAGTAGGTCGAGACCGGCGCCGGCCGCCGGGCGGTAAAGACCGTCTCGTCCGGACATACGACCTCGAGCGCCCGGAAGCAACCGCCGTTCGCCGGAATCCGCGGATTGGTCAACGCCTTGAAGATCGTGCGCACCGCGGAGACCAGCCCGGTACGCGAGTTGTTGATCGGCCCGAGGGCCTGGGGCGCACTGCCGCTGAAATCGACGCGGAACCTGTCTTCCGAGATGTCGATCTTCACGCAGACGCGCAGGGGTTCGTCGCTCAACCCATCGTCGTCGATCCAGTCTTCGGCCTCGAAGGCGCCATGCGGCAGCTTCTTCAGTTCGGCCGCGATCATCGCCTCGCCGTAGTCGAGCAGACCGGACATGGCGGCGAGGACCGCGTCCCGGCCGTAGCGACCGAAGAGACCGTGGAGACGCGCTTCGCCCACGGAACAGGCAGCGATCGCGGCCCTCAGGTCTCCCATGGAATCCTGGGGAAGCCGGATGTTGGCCAGCAGGATCTCGAGCACGGCCTCCTGCTCCGCACCTCCGGCGATCACCTTCACGGTCGGGATCTGCAGACCCTCCTGGAAGATCTCGTTGGCATCCGTGGTGAAGCTCCCGGGCGACATGCCGCCGACATCGACCCAGTGCGCCTTGTTCACCGTGAAGGCAACGAGTTCGTCTTCCCAGAAGACCGGCTTGGCGAAGGCGATGTCGGACAGGTGCGTGCCGCCGCCTTCGTACGGATCGTTGCTCATGAAGACATCGCCGGGTCGGATGTCATCGCGCCCGCCGAACTTGACGAGAATGTCCCGCACGAGAGAGTCGATCATTCCCAGGAAGACGGTCGTCCCGTTCCCTTGGGCGATCAGGTCGCCCCGGCTGTCCGTCACGCCAACCGAGTAGTCGAGCGCCTCGTAGATGATCGGGCTCATGCTGGTGCGAGCGAGGGCGTCGAACATCTCGTCGCCAACGGCAACGAGCGCGTTGCGGATGATCTCCTGCTCGTAGCGATCCAGTTTCGATCGCGTCGTCACGGCCGGTACATCTCGATGTGCAGGTTTCCGAAATCGTCCATGGCGGCCTCCTTTCCCGGCGGCACGAGGACCGCGGCCGTCCCGTCCTCGACAACCGCGGGGCCTTCGATCCGCATCCCGGGACCGAACCTGGCCCAGTCATACGCGTCGGTCCGGTGCTCGCCCTCCTCGTCGAAGTAGACGACCCGCGACCCGGTGCGAGCCGTCGCCGGATCGGTTTCGCCCTGGGGCAGACGAGGCAGGTCCGACTTCTCGACCCTGGCCGTCACCACGACGTGGTAGTTGACCAGTTCGACCGGACCGGACAGGCGATAGGTGAACTCCTGTTCGTGAGCCGCATGGAACCGCGTCGCCGCTTCTACCAGGGCTTCTTCATCCACCGCGCCCTCCGGGAAAGCCACCTTGACCGTGTGCTCCTGTCCCTTGTACCTGAGGTCGGCGAAACGCGACGTTCGGCTGCTCTCGGCCGGCATGCCCTCACCGTGGCACTGGCGCAGCGCTTCCTCCTCCATCGCGGCGAAGGTCTCCGCAACGGAGCGAACGGGCAACTCGCTCAAGTTCTCAAGCTGCGTCCTCAGGAAGTCCCGCCGCAGATCCGACATCAGCATGCCCCAGGCCGAGAACACGGAGGAATACGCCGGGATGATCACCTTGGGAATCATCAGTTCCTGCGCCAACGCGGCGGCGTGCATGCCGCCTCCGCCGCCGAACGCCACCAGCGAGAAGTCCCTGGTGTCGCGGCCGCGGTTGAGCGAAACCAACTTGAGTGCGTTGACCATGTTCGCGTTGGCGATTCTGACCACCCCGCGGGCCACATCCTTCAGGTCACCGCCCAACTGGCTTCTCAGGCCGGCAAACGCCCTCTCCACGGCCGCCATGTCCGGCGCCCTCGCTCCGCTCAGGAACAAGTCGGGATTGATCCGGCCCAGGAGCAGGTTGGCGTCGGTGGTCGTCGGCTCCGTACCCCCCTTGCCATACGCGGCCGGCCCTGGGAGGGCGCCCGCGCTGACCGGCCCGACATGCAAACTCCCGCCCTCGTCGATCCAGGCGATCGAACCGCCCCCGTTGCCGATCTCGACCAGGTCCACCACCGGAGTCCGGATCGGGTAGCCGGGATTCGTTCGGTCCCATTCGATCCTGTAGTCGGAGGAGATCCTGACCTTGCCGTCGGCGATGAGGGCCGTCTTGGCGGTCGTGCCCCCGATGTCGAGGGTGAGGATGTTCCGCTCACCGAGCGCGGCAGAACTCCCAGAGACCGGCTCTTCGCGCCGGATGCGGGCAGGATGCCCGCGTTCCCAGGTCGGATCGTTCTGCCGCGCAGCTCCGAGCTGACGGCCGAGTTCCGCCGCGCCCAGGACCCCGCTCGCCGGCCCCGACTCGACCATCGAAATGGGGTTGTTCAAGGCTCCCTTCAGAGTCGCCACGCCCCCGTTCGATTGCATGACCAGCAGTTCGCTCCCAACTCCTCGAGCGCGAAGTTCCGTCGACAGAGATCCCAGATAGGACTTTGCCAGCGGGGCGACGTAGGCCGACAGCACCGCGGTACTCGTGCGCTCGTACTCCCGCCACTCCCTGCAGACGCTGTGGGAGCTGATCACCGACAGCCGGGGAAACTCCCGCCGAAGCAGGGCCTCGACCTCCACCTCGTGGACCGGATTCACGTAGGCGTGCAGAAAGCAGATCGCGACTGCTTCGACTTCCGCGCGGCCGATCTGCTCCACGAGGTTTCCCAGGCCATGGTCTCCCAGCGGCCGGACGACCTGCCCGCGGTAGTCGATCCGCTCCTTGACCTCGAAGCGACGCGAGCGTGGAACGAATGGCCGGGGCTTCGCGAATGCAAAGTTGAAGAGGTCGGGCCTGTTGCCGCGGGCGATCTCGAGGACATCGCGGAAACCGGCGGTCGTCACGAGGGCCGTCCTGGCGCCGCGGCGGGAAAGCAGGGCGTTGATGACCACTGTCGTTCCGTGAGCGAAGAACTCCACGTTCGCTCCGTCGAGACCCGTCCGATCCAGGGCGTTCAGGAGTCCCCGTTCAAAGTTCGGCGGCGTCGTGCCGGCCTTGGCAGCATGAAACCCGTCGTCGTCCACGTAGACCAGATCCGTGAACGTACCCCCGACATCCGTTGCTATTCTCATACTCGATGTACCATACGGGGCTTGGTCTCAAGGATTGGCGATGTTCAAGAGGGGCGAGGACACAGCTTCAAAGCGACTTCTGCAGGCCGGGCAGATGATCCGTGCCCGCCGCGTGCAGCTCGGGCTGACGCTGCAGCAGTTGGGCGAGAAGGCCGGGCTCTCTCCGGCTTTCATCTCCCTGGTGGAGCGCAACAAGGCGAGCCCATCCCTTGTTTCCCTGGTGAATCTGGCGCGAGCCCTCGACGTGAAGGCCTCGGCCTTCATGGAGATACCGGCCGGCGAGGCGCACATGCGCCGCCGCTCCGATCCGCAACACATCGAGGTCGATTCACCTGTGGAGTACAACCAGCTCAGTGCCTGCATGCGGTTCCAGCAGATGGATGCGATCTTCATGAGGATCCCTCCCGGGCACGTCTTCCCCGACGACCAGCGGGAGGGCGAGGACTTCCTGTACGTCATCAAGGGCGAGCTCTACTGTGAACTGGGAGACGAAAAGGTGACTCTTGCGGAGGGCGATTCGCTGCACTTCAACGCACGGACCGTCCACAACGCGAGCAACCTGACCGACTCCGAAGTGGAGTTGCTCTACGTCGGCACGCCGAGCGTGTTCGGGCAAAGCGACTAGCGGCTTCAGTCATCTGCTACACCATCCTGGCCCGGATGATCCTAATCCGGTGCTTCAGATACTCGGCCCCCTCCGCGCGCTCCACGATCGACTCGAGAGCCGAGAACCCCGCGGAAACCCTACCGAAGGCGGCGAACCCCAAGCCGTCCGGGTGACGCCTGCCACCGAAGTCCAGTTCGGGTTCGTCCCGCATGCAGACAAAGAAGCTCCCGTAGGGCTCCCCAGCCTCGTACCTGGACGTCGAGACCACCCATTGCCGGTGTCGCAGACCGGTTCGGACCGTGGGTTCGTGGACGATGGTTGACCGCACCGGAGTGTCGCAGGTGGATCGACCTCCCTGGATCACTTCGATCGGCCACGAGACCTGAGCGCCCTGGTTCTTCTTCGTGGCGATGCGGTAGATGGACGTGCCGTCGAGTCCGCAGGCCTGGACGAGACCGATGAAGTACGCCGAAGTGATCGGGGCCTCCCTGGTCGCGAACTCGAACTCGAAATCGCCGAGCTCGGTGTGGACGGAACAGTACGCACCGCGCCGGCGACGGGCGCGTTCCTGGGAATCGGGAGCCTCGGTCGTCATCGTGTTCGGGCGTACCTAGAAGCTGTAGCCGAAGTCCACGCCGAACGATCGTGGGCGACCCTGGTAGTTGTAGTCCGGCGCCACGACTTCTTCGTAGTACCGCTCGCCGAGGAGGTTCTTGCCCCAGACCGCGAACGTGTAGTCCCCCGTCTTGAAAGCGACGCGCGCGGCCACCAGATCGAGCGGATCCCTGACGGGTACCCCCACGATCGTCCCGCCCTCGTGGAAGTAGGTCTTGCCCCGGCGCTCCCAGTCGACCCGCGCGATCAGGTCGACCGATCCGGAAAGCGCACGTTCGAGCTGCCAGCCCAGGTTCGACGTCAGCTTCGACGTGTACGGAACCTGGTTGCCGACCGCCACCGGATTCGCGCCGAACGCGACGATCTCCGCATCGTTGTAGCCGACGCCGCCATGGACCGAGAAGCCGCTGGCCGCCAGCCAGATGAACTCGACCTCGGCGCCGGAGATGTCCACGGCGTCGATGTTGTTCACGACCTGAGCGTTGACGGCGCCATTGAAGTTGAAGGTCTGGAGATCGTCGGCCTCGGCGAGGAACACCGCGCCGTTCAGGATCAGGTTGCTCTCGGGCCAGACCGTCTTGAAGCCCAGCTCGAAGTTGCGGGTCTCTTCCTGCTTGTACACGGAGTCGGCGATCGGATCGCCGGTGAACGGCGCGATCTCAGTGCCCGGCGCGTTGAAGCCGCCGGAACGGAAGCCCTCCGCGTAGGTGAAGTACAGAGTCGAGTACTCCGATGTGGTCAGGCGAAGAGTTGCCTTGGGCTGGAACTTGGAGAACGTCGCCTCCCGCGTGGCCGGGCCGACGATGGGGATGCCGTAGCCATCGACCCTCTTGCCGTCGGGCCGGGGGTCGGTCTGTTCCCTCTGGTCCTCGTCATAGCGGCCCGAGAGCGTGAGTTCGACACGCTCTCCCATGTCGAAGCTCGTCTGGCCGAAGACCGCGAAGGCGAGGTCGTCGTTCTGCTCGGCGAAGTAGGACCGCGTGGACTGCGGCGTCGCAGGATCGAAGTCAAGGGCCGCGAGAATCTCTCCGCCCACGTCCTCGTTGGTGCCCGTCACGAGCCCGCGCTCCCGCTGGAGCGAGTACGCACCCAGGATGTAGCGGACCCGCCGATCGTCGGGCGATGTCAGGCGGATCTCCTGGCTCCACGAGCGGATGTCGTTGTCCTGGAAGGTCGTGTTGAAGCCGGCCGGGAACAGGGCGTCGTCCCCGTCCGGATCGCCGCTGGCACCCAGTGCGAGGAGCCGCGGCCGCGCGCACGGCACCAGGGCGTCCGAGGCCAGACCGAAGCCGTACAGGTAGCACTGCGTGTTGTCGGAGTAGTCGAAGCCGTCGAAGGCGACCTGATGCTCCACCGAGCTGTAGCCGCCGATCAGCCGCAACTGCCCTGCCGGCAACTCGAGGTCGAACTTGAGCGAGAAGTCGAGCAGATCCCGATCGTCGAAGCCGGTAACGTTCGACTCCGGTGCGACGACAAGGTTGGCTACGTCGACATTGGCCAGAGGATCGAGGAACGGGATACCGGCCGCCTGGAGCAATGGGCGGGCAAAATACGCGGCACCCCCCTCGCGGCCATTGGCGAACGCCCTGAAGTCCAGGTTGGCGCGCTCGCCCACATTCCAGTCGGCCCGAAAGCGAACGGTACGGTCCTCGAAGTCATCGACCGGGCTCCCGGTGAACGAGTTCTCGATCAGACCGTCCGACCGGGCGTAGGCGACGCCGCCGCGCAGCGAAAGACTGTCGCTCACCGGTCCACCCAAGGACACGGACGCGTTCGCGGTGTCCCCGTTGCCGATGCCGAGACGGATCGAACCAGTCCGCTCGTGCTGCGGCCTTCGGGTCGTGATGTTGATCGCACCGGCAATGGCGTTCCGTCCGTAGAGCGCTCCCTGCGGGCCCCGCAGAACCTCGATCTGCTCGATGTCGAAGAACTCCTGGTTGAACTGGAGCGGGCTGGACAGCAGTACCCCGTCGACCGAGATCGCCACCGGCGTCTCGCCATTCCGAATCTGGCCGACGCCGCGGATGTTGATCGCGACATTCCCGGAGTCCTGCGCGTCCGCGATCGTGACGTTGGGCGTGAGAGCGATGAAGTCGGCCGCACGGCGCACACCCGCGCTCTCGATCGCTTCCGCCGTGAAGGCCGTCACCGCGACCGGAGCCTCCTGCAGGTTCTCCTCACGGGCGCGCGATGTCACCACGATCGTCTCACTCACGATCGGCGGCTGTTTCGATTCGACCTCGTCTGGTTCTCCGGTCTCCTGGGCCCCGCCGATTGCCGGCAGGGGAACCAGCAAACACAGGACCACCAGACCGAACTTGAGCTTCTCCGTGCCACTCGTGCTCTTCATGGTCTTGTCCCCCTATTCGATCAGGCTTGGTCGATCAGCCTTGGTCGAGGGATCATTGTAGTGAATCTTTTACTAATAATCAATAACACGCCTAGACAGGCACCCTGCGCCAGGACGTCAAAGGACCGCGTCCAGAGCTTCCGGCGGGCGATTGCCGGTCAAATGGACGGCCTACGAGGTGAGATGAGGGCGATCAACCGGCTCGCCCTGCGCTGAGCAACGGATCAACGCCGGCGGCGTTCCGAGGCGCAGAGCTCCAGAAACTCCGACTCGCTCGCGCAACGGAGCGCGGCCCGCACCAACACGGTCACCGGGATCTCCCCGAGTTCTGCAATGCGCGCCGGCAAGGCCCTTGTGGTCTCGATGCCGCGTTCCGCGAGGACGGCAATGACCGACTCGTACCGTGTCTCGGTCCGGTAGCGCCGCAGCCAGGGATCGTCGTCCGGGCCGGTGCCCTCGGCGGCGCCCATGGCGGCGCCGACCCGATGGAGGGCAGCCACCGTCGATGCGGACATCGTGTGTTCGTTCAACGCCCTATGGATCTCTTCCGCCGTCCAGCCGGGGAACGCCCGGCCGCTCTCTGCCCGGTGGAAGCGGTCGCCATCGAGTACGTGGATCGTCAGACCCGCGCGGCGGGCCTTCGGCCGGCTCGGCGAGCGCGCGTCCGGCACATCGACCCAGACCTCGGGAAAGCCCCACGCCTCGTAGAGCGGCAGCTTGCGCACCCGAACATCGGTCGAGTAGTCAACCTCCAGGACCACGTCCGGGAGGCGGTCGCCATCGACATCCACCCGGGGCCCAAGCTCCTCGGCGGAAGGCGGGTGCAGGTAAAGGATCTGGTCCGCCTGCATCAGCACCCGCGGCTTGCCCCCGGGTTCGACACGCACGAGGTCAGCCGTCCCGTAGGCGCTGATAGGGGATCCCCGAGAGGCGGCGATCAGAGCCGTCAGGCCAGCCAACCGTTGCGCCGGCTGCTCGTGATAGGTGCTGGTCGGCTCGCAGACCACCATGGCGGTCCCAGTACGCGCCTCCCAGTACTCCACCCGGCCCTCGTGGTCTTCGATCTCCTTGGGTGCTATGCGGACCGCCCGACAGCCCGGGAAGTCGGCCACGTCGAGCGCCGCGCGTTCCGGATCGGGTCGCTCTTCGGGCGGCTGCGTTCGCGCAGCGCGGACTGGCTCGGCCATAGCCAGGATTCTATCGGCGGCGTTCTGAGGCGCAGAGCTCCAGAAACTCCGACTCGCTAGCGCAACGGAGCGCAGGTTTCCCCCCAAGTCAAGCGGCTCCTGAAGACAATGACTGTCGCGGAACTGGGCGAGGTGCCGGTTGCAGAGATGACCCCGGCGGGGCGACGCGTTCGCGAAGAGGATCGGGAATTCGAGTAAGTGGCCCCCGGCACCCGGCTCGCTAGCCCGGAATCCGTCCTGGTCCATAGACAGGCCTGTCGCTGCGCCCCAGTGCGTGCAGGCCCGAACGCCGAACCGGTCCCGAGAGCTCGCCGCACACGGCTCACGGGACGCAATCGTCAAGGAGAGTCAGGAATGGAACGCTACGCGGTAGAATCCCCGGCCGAGAGTTCAAGACGACGGCTTGAAGAAGCTGGCTTCGACCGGGCGCAGGCAGAGGCACTTCTCCACATGATCAGCGACAGTCACGACGCACTGGCAACGAAACAAGATCTCACCACGGTCGAGGGTGCACTCAGGCAGGACATCGCCGAAGTCCACGCCGACCTGGGAGACCTCGCGACGACCGTGGCGAAGAACACAGCCCGAATCGAGGCCATCGAGAGGGCGATGGAAGCCCTGCGTCAAGAGGTCCGGGACCGCTTCGAGAGCTTCCGCCAGGAGATCGCGGGTCAGATCGAGGGGTTGCGGGGCGAAATGAGGGGCGAGTTGAGGGCGATCAAGTGGCTGATCGGCGGCATGCTCGCCATGATGGCGCCGATGGCCGCCGGCTTCATCGCTCTTGCTCTGCGGTGAGCGGAAGCACCTCGCGGCTGATCGCGTCACCTCGTTCCTCGACGCCTCACGTCGTTTCGGTTCACTTCAAGGGCCTGATCTTGACGATTGCCGTCCCCACGTTCCTGCCTATCGACCAACGATAAGGCAGTGTCCGGCCGTCTCCCCGCAGACCGAGGACGGCGTCGTTCACATAGAGGAAGAGTTCCCCGTCCGACTCCGCCCTGTACCTGAGCGGTCCTGAGCCGATCGCGAAGGCTTCTTCCCTGGGGCCCACCCGGCCCATCAACTTCAACCACGGCTCGGTAACGTGGCGGCGGACGGGAACGAACGGCAGGAGTTTCCAGCCAAAGAAGCCGTCGGCGTCCGCAGCGTACTGGTCGTCATGCCACTTCGTTCGCGCCACCTCGAAGCGATAGTGCGTTCCGGCCTTCAAGGTGA
This sequence comes from Candidatus Multivorans sp., assembly GCA_965205295.1. Lineage (GTDB taxonomy): Bacteria > Acidobacteriota > Thermoanaerobaculia > Multivoradales > Multivoraceae > Multivorans. Next base: position 3,957,161 of record OZ242167.1, on the reverse strand, counting down.
CTCCGGTGGCGTAACACGGATTCTCGATCGAGAAGGAGAACGACTCCTCTCCGGTCAGCACCGCCGGTGCTTCGGTGGGCCGGCACAACGCCTCGCAGCACGATTGGACGAAGAACGACGCGCGATTCAGCCCGGCCAAGCCCGCGAGCAGGACACCCGCAACCAGGACCGCTACGACGAGGTCCCTCCGGACGTCTTCCACCCAGGGCCGATCCCTCAGGAACGTCCTGAAACGCCCGGTCAGGCTCGAATGCGGCCGGAGGTCGGGCACGCTGCGGTACTTCAGCCCGGCCCATGCCAGCCCCGCCCGCGCCAATGTGGCCCGAGGAGCGGCCTTCTTGAGCCAGAAGAGCGAACCGAGCCCGCCGGCCACGAGCCACGCATGCCAGTCCCGGCAGAAGACCTCGGGGCGCCACCAGGAAGTGCGGTAGAACACGACCGGGCCGACAACCGTCGCCCACTGCATCGCGAAGTAGAGCCAGCGTCGCCAGAAGACCGTATCGAGAGCCGCCTCCATCACCTCTCCGCCAAAGTCGAGAACCGCCTCAGCCTCCTTCAGTTCGGAGCGGGTCGAGACCACGTCGCAACCGCGCGGCAGCGCAGTCGGCGCGTACGGCGTGATTCTCCGCCTGATCCGCTCGCGGACGCCGCGGTGCACCTTTGACCCGGTGATTCCGCACTTGCGACTGAGAGCCTCGATGTCGCGCGGCTTGTAGCGATAGAAGGCACCCAACCCGGAACGACTGTCGTGCTGCTTGCCGTGCCAGTCACTGCGTTTCCGAACTTCCCTACGAGCGCGCTTGCGAAATCGAAGGCCGTCCGGGTTCTTGGCACCGACTTCGACCCGGGAGATCATCCAGTCCAGAGGCACCAGGGCAAGTGCCTCCTCCGGGTAGCCGCCGCCCACGTCGCTGTGTACGCCGGGAAACCACACCTGCTCGATTCTGGGCTCCTCCTCGTTCTCCCCTTCCTCGTTGAAGAGCACCGGATGAAAAGACAGCCGCTCCTCGTCTACCGCGAGAGCGTGGCACGCCCGCCGGACCTTGCACGACAACTTCTGATCGACGAACTTGAGAGGGAGAACGAGCCGGTCCCAGATCCACGACATCTCCTCGATCGGGAAGCCGTACGCTTCAACCGTCTCCCAAACGCCGATGAACTCGATCTTCGGCCGGACCTTGCCCATGGACGTGCTTCTGGCAAGAGCGTGCCGAACGGGTAACGTCAGCCACCCTTTGCCGTACTTGTCGAGGCGGTAGGCCTCGAACTGCCTTCGTGCCGCCCTGTGCAGTTCCTTCTCGTCCGCGACGGCCGTGCAAAGACCCCTCTCCGCGATCAGTCCCGCCAGCATGCGGACCGTGAACGCGCCACGGCTGAAGCCGAACAGGTAGATCTTGTCTCCTTCCTCGTACGTCCGGCATAGGGCCTTGTAGAGCTCTATGACGTTGTACTTGATACCCCAGCCGAACGCGCTGCCGAGTATCTTCAGCGGTAGAAACGACTGCGAGCCAACACCGTCGTCGTAGAAGGCAATCTGGTCGGCCTTGGCACCAGCGCCGTCATCGCAGGAAGCGGCCCGGTCGCCCTTGCTTTGGTCCTGGTGCAGGTCCAGGGCATGGTAGAGCCGCCAGACGTTCGTCTTGTGCTGCTTGGCGGCGCTCTGTCCGGTGCCGTCGGACAAGAGGATGATCTTCTTCATCGGCTGTCTACCCCGAGCGGCTTCGGCACCTCCCAGCCGTCAGGCGGGCAACAGCCGCTGACGCCTCGATCTCTACTCGCCGCCACTACGACGTCTGCCGCACTCGCAGGGTGCAATAGGCCCGGTCGTTTCCGACTTCGAAGTCCTTCGACTTGTCCCCTTCGAGGCCGTAGTCGTCCCATCAACACGCCGAGACCCTGGCGATTCGGCACAATCGCCGCCAGCGTTTCGTTCACCGCCCCGACGCACTCGTCGCCTCCGCTCCTCGCCTCAGGGTTGAGATCCGCAGCCAAGCCAAGGACGTAGATCTCCTTGTTCTTCTCCAAGCCCTTCGCCGTTACGCCGAGGCTCGGCATGGTGATCGCGATCTTCATCGCCTACGCGCCCCCTTCCGTCTTCGTGGTGGCGGGCACGGCCGGCGCCGCCGGGCCGGGTTTCTTCGCTCGGTCAGCCTCCCTGGTGCCGGAGCCCCGGAGATGCGACACCTTGCCGAGGAGGTCGAACCAGAACGGCGCGCCGAGGCTGATCGCCCCGATCGTCAAGAGCCAGCCGATGATCATGTTCAGCGTGATGCAGCAGAGATTGAAGCCCCCTGGATAGCCAATAGGGAACGTCCCGAGATCGCTCTGCAGCTTCTCCAGTTCCTTCCGGACGGGAGAAGGCCCTTCCTGCTCGCTAGCCTCGCCACCGGCGGAGTCTTGGCGGCCTTCGAGCGCCCTTTCGATGTGCGGCTCGGCTGCCTCCACGACTGCCGCGCGGAGGCCATCGTCGTACCAGAGCTGTTCCGCAATGCGAAGCGAGTCCGCGTTCACCGCCACGGTGACCACACCGGCGATGATCAAGAGAATCCACTTCACTCTCCGCTTGTACCAGCCCGCCACGCGGTCCATCGCCTCGTCGTACCAATCGGCAACGGCATCGCGCATCTCGTCAAGCGACTCGTCCCCTCCGCGCGCCAAGGCCAGCAGCACGCCGCGGACAGGCTCTTTCCGGTCCATCTTCTCAACCGCGGCCTGAACCTCGTCCGCGCTCAACGCGGCCGCGCCGTTCTCATCCTCGCGTCTGCCCACCACATCCAGCAACGCCGCCGCGAAGATCGAAGGCCGCACATAGGAAGGCTTCTTCCCGTGCTTGGCGAGGTGCTTGATCAGCGGGTGCTTGTAGACCTTGTCCGCATACTCCTCGCCAAGCAGATTGTATATCCCTTTTCCGAGGTTGCTGGAACGAAGGCCGAACACGCTGGCGACGAGTTCCTGAACGGCGCTGCAGATCAGGCTCAGCACGACGTAGAAGAAGATCAGTCCGATCGCGACATCGATTATTGGTCCGTCAAACACCGGCAACCTCCACTACTCTGGCGCTATCCATCACATGTCGGCCGAGAACACGAAGACCGACAGTCATCCGTTGTTCCTTATGACTTTCTTGACTTTGTTCAGTTTGTAGCCGGTGTCGACCACGATCTGCTTCGCTGTCATTCCCTTCGCATGCCTCGACAAGACCTCTTTCCGGCGCTCTCGTCGGTACTCGATCACCTTGTCGATGCTGTCAACGATGTCGTCGACGTCCCAATCCGGTTTAGGCATCCTCGCTTCGCCTCCTTTGTGTAGTCGGGTGGTCCAACGTGGCCACTAGCACACCCGGAAGCGCCTCGATGGCGCGGTTCAGCCGCCTACTCGGTCCGACCGATAAGACCTCTTGCCCCACCCTCACGGCGTCGGCCTCCAGTCCTCGGCTTTCCCGCGTCGGTATATCGCTTCGACCTCCCCGTGAGTCATTCCGTGCGCGAGAGCGATCTTCTCAAGCATCTGGCCAAACCTGGCGTCAGCCATGCGGATTCGCTTCCCACGGGCCTTGTCCAAGCCGAGGATAGGCGCCGTCGGCAAGGCTCGAACGTTCCGGACGGGGAACTTGGCCAAGGCCTCCGCGAGCGCCTTCTCCTGCGCGTGGACGATCTCCCGGAAGAGCACCAACTCCCCCGGACCACCTGCCTCGGGTTTGCCATGATCGGCGCTGGCGGCCGCAGGCCGCACCGCCGAGTCGGGCGCGCTGTCGGCACTGCTGGCAGTTTCCGCTCGAAACGTAGCGGTCCTGGCCATGTGCAGCCCGGCAAAGACAATCAGGAGCGCCACTACGGCAACGCCCCCGGCAACGAGCCCCTTCACCTGGACGCCTCGTCGTTCCATGCGATCAAGGAAGCACTTCCAAGAAGCCGTCCGCGACCAATCTGTTCACGAGCGCCACCTTTTCTTCCGCTCCGAGGCAATCGGGAATCTCGTTCACCGTGAACTCTTGCGCGGCCATCAAGAACGCGATTGCCGGTTGCGCACCGATAGCGAGATTCAACTCCTGTCCGAGAAAACACAGGGTGCAACGATCGCCATCGAGCTCCACTTCGGCGATGACTCCGGGCCTGCGGCGGACCCGCGACGTGCCCTTTACTCCGTTTCCGTGAAGCCGCGAACTCAGGAGGCCGGTCAGGACGGGAGCATTCTCCGCCAGCACCGTGTTCCGGAAGTGCTTCCACACCTCAGCGGGAACGAGCCGAGACGAGAGGCTCTCGAGCTTCTCCTGAACCAACCTGTCTCTTTCTTCCCTCGGAAAATCCGCGTGGACGAAGCGCAACGGGAGCGACTGTCGCAAGGATGGCTCTTGTAGCGCCACCGCCGCCACGCTTTCGAGAAAGAGATCGGTCCATGTATACGTTGTGACGCCGACCGTGATGTGGAGGGACGTTTCGCTACCCGACCGGGCCGAGTGCATGGCGCCCCGGGGAATGTAGACGACGCTGCCGGGACGCAACTCGAACTCCTCGTTCACCTCACCCGGGCTATCCCGCTTCGAGTCGAATGTCTGGCCCCGGAGTGGCAGCTTCACGTTCGTGTCGTAGATGGACCAGTGCTTCCTTCCGGAGACCTGGAGCACGAACACGTCGTGAGTATCCCAATGCGGCTTGAATCCCTGCCCGTGCGGCGGCGTGAGATAGATGTTCGCCTGAACCCTAGAACCGAAGATCTCGCCAAGGGACGCGCAGAACTCTCCCAGGCTCTTCACTCTCCGGTGGAGCTGATTGAAGATGATCGTTGCACCTTGGTCGAACTGCTTGGCGACCAGGAGCGGGTCGACTCGGCCCGAGGTAGTCGAATACTCCTCAGCGGAGAGGTCATCGTCGCCGCGCGCTAGGCGTATCCCCCCACGATGCACGTCATGGCTGCCAAGGACGATGTCCAGCTCCCTGAAGCCGATCAGGCGGGCAAAGTAGTCCTCCGTGTTGCGTCGAACGAGGCAGAGACGCTGTTCCAGGAACTCGCATCTGAACTCTGAGGGAGTGACCGGTTCAAGAAGCCAGGCGAGGGCGGAATCAACAGGCAGGGTGGCGCGATGCCCCTCGCTATCCATTGCCGAGGCCTGCAACTAGGGGCAAGGATCGCCGCCCTGGCCAACTCGGTCACCCAAGCGATCGGTCGGATCCGTATCGTAGGGGTCACGGTCGGTGTCGTCAGCGTCGCAATCGCTGCCCGAGCTGCACGCCCCAGCCGACAGGGCGGCAAGTCCGAACGTACCGGCCGTACCGACTGCCCTCGCGAGGAAGGACCGTCGATCGCTCCTGACCGTACTGATGACGCCCCCCGCTTGTCGTTCGGAGCGGCGGTCTCGACTCGAGGCTTCGGTCATGGTGTTCCTTTCAAGCGACGCCTAGCCACACAGCTACCAGACGTTTCGTGTTGCTCCGCTTACCCCTACTCCGAGCCTGGGCTTCGCGCATCTCTTCTTCCCTGGTGGAGGGCGGTTCTAACGAGCCCCCATAGTCTCCGATCCTGATTCCTCAGAAGGAGCCTCACGCTAACGCTCCTCTATCCCTGTTGTCAAGCATGCTCCGGACCGGTGCCGGCACCGAAGAGTAGAGGCGCTCCGCGCTCGGCGGCCCCTCACAAGAAGGCGGCGCCGGCGTGGTCCTTGAACGCGTCCGCCTGCCGGATGTACCGCAGCACCATGGCCGCGCTCGCGTGTCTGGTGACCTCCATGATCTTGTCGAGGCGAGCGGAGTGGACCGCCGCGCTGGTCACGAAGCCGGCCCTGAGGGAGTGCCCCGAGTAGTCGGCCGGATCCAGACCGATAGAAGTCACGCACCGCTTTACCAGACGGGCAATGTCGGTCGGGTGCAGAGCCTTCCCCCGCGGACGTCCGCCACGCCACAGCGTCTGGAACAACGGCCCCGCCGTGGCGCCGGACAGTGTCAGCCACCGTCGCAGGCGCTCAACGGGTTGGATGAACGACCCTTCCGGGATCGCGATTCTCTGGCCCTTCCCGATCTGGTCCGTCTTCGAGCGCCGGACGTGCAGGAACATTCCCGCTGTTGCGTCGATACCGCCAACAAACTCGACATCCTCGATCCGCAGCCCGCAGATCTCCGACCTCCGTAGAGCGCCCGCGAAGCCGACTGCGATCACCGCCGCATCCCGGGTCGCAATGGCCCGATGCTCCGTCTGCGCTGCAAGCCGATCGCAGCACGACAGGATCGCCACGATCTCATGCTCCCGAAGCGCCTTGACCTGCCGGGGCCGCTCGCCGGCCAACCGCCCAAGCCCCCGCAGGACGCTCGTAACCGTCAGGTGACGCGCCGGCGATTCGAGGTTCCGCCCACCGTACTTCCGGTTGATCGCGGCCAGACAGATCCTCATCGTGCCCAGAGCAAGCGGCTGATCAGTCCCCGTTCCCGCTCGAGACGATCCGGGCGCCGCCGTCGCCATCGCAACCAGGAACTCCGCAACGTTCTCGGGCGTCGCGGCCATGGGGTCGACCTGCCGCCGGTCACAGTAGGCGGCGAACCGCCGCCAGCCGTTTCGATACGCCCTCCGGGTGTTGTCGGCGAGCGACGTCCGCAGGGCCTGGCTGACTGAAACTGCATGGGGCGGACCGCATTCGTTGTTGAGAGACATCAGTAGTCGTTTTCTCCTTGGCAGGGGCAGCGGTTGAACGCGTTGTTCCTCTGCTCCCCAAGGCGCACCGGATCTGTCCGTTCGGTGCTCTGGAGGATGCTCCCTAACAGGGATTACCGAGCGTCGTCGCTGCGTGCTCGGAGTGGGCCCAAGGCTCCGGCGCCAACCAGGCCGGCGCAGCGGTCCGGATGCGGGCAGGATGCCCGCGTTCCCAGGATCGGAAAGACGGTCGGCTCCAGGGGCCCATGGGGCGCCGTCCGCATGAACCAAAACAAACCTCAACGGGCGGATGTTCCGGCGGGCGCTCTGCGCCGGATGCGGGCGAGACGCCCGCGTTCCCAGGGGGCAAGATGCCGCCTTCCCAGGCTCCTAGGGCATCCGATACAGTCGCGAACTGCCGATGCCAACCGGAGAATCGCCCGCACGCCGACCCGGGGACCACGGCGGGCGGGACCGCAGGCGGAAGCCCCGCATCGGGCTCGTCCTGACCGGGGGCGGCGCGCGGGCCGCCTACCAGGTCGGCCTCGTTCGCCATCTGGCGGCGCGGATGCCGGAGTTCCACTTCGATGTCTTGACGGGCGTTTCCGCCGGCGCGATCAACGCCTCCTTCCTCGCATCCCATCCGGGAAGCGCCGCCGAGGCGACGGAGGACCTGAGCCGGGTATGGCTCGAGCTGACTCCCGACCACGTCTTCCGTGACGACGGCTGGTCGCTGGGCGGCATGGTGTTTCGCTGGCTCCTGAACCTGGCCTCGGGCGGTCTGCGCTACCGCCCGCAGGTTCGTGGTCTGGTCGACACCTCGCCACTGGGAGGACACCTCGGGAACGTGCTCGGCGCCGAAGCGGGAAACGGCCGGGTCCTTCCCGGTATTGCCAGGAACCTGGAGCGCGGACGGCTCGACGCGGTTGCGGTGACCACGGTCGAGTGGTCGACGGGGCACACCGTGACCTGGGTGCAGGGTCGAGACATCAAGACCTGGGAGCGGTCCAAGCGCCGCTCGGAGCGTGCCCTTCTGACCCTGGACCACGTCCTCGCCTCGGCTTCTCTGCCGCTGATCTTCCCGGCGGTACGGATAGCCGGCGCCTGGCACGGGGACGGCGGCGTCCGCCTCACCTCGCCTCTGTCGCCGGCCCTGCACCTGGGCTGCGACCGCCTGATCGCCGTCTCCACCCGCCACCAGCCCCTGGCGCCCCGAGCGGAGGCCAGCAGCTACCCGCCGCCGGCCCAGTTCGCGGGCGTGCTGATGAACGCCGTGTTCCTGGACCAACTGGACCAGGACGCGAACCGGCTGGAACTGATCAACGGCCTGCTGGCGAAGCTGCCGGCAGGGGAGCGCGGCGCGCTCCGGCTGGTCGACCTGGTGCTGCTGCGGCCGTCGGAGGACCTGGGCCGGCTCGCGACCCGTTTCGAGCCCCAGTTGCCGAAGGCCTTCCGGTTCCTCACCCGCGGTCTCGGCACCCGCGACACGCAGAGCCCCGACCTGCTCAGCCTGCTGATGTTCCAGCCCGACTACATCCGCGCCATGATCGAGGTCGGCGAGCGCGACGCGGAGGCGCGACACGCCGACATCGCGGCGTTGATCGGCGCCTAAGCGACCGTGATGTCGTCAGAGAGGTAGACGTCCTGGATGTGGTTCAGGAGTTCCACGCCCTCCGCCATCGGCCGCTGGAACGCCTTGCGGCCCGAGATCAGGCCCTGACCGCCGGCCCGGCGGTTGACCACGGCGGTGCGCACCGCGGCCGCCAGGTCGCCGGCGCCGCCGGAGGAACCGCCCGAGTTGATCAGGCCGATCCGGCCCATGTAGCAGTTCGCGACCTGCCAGCGCACCAGATCGACCGGATGGTCGGAGACCAGTTCGCTATAGACGAGGTCGTGGGTCTTGCCGAAGCCGACCGCCGGGTAGCCGCCGTTGTTCGTCGCCTGCTTCTGCTTGATCACGTCGGCTTCGATCGTCACTCCGATGTGGTTCGCCTGGCCGGTCAGGTCGGCCGAGGCGTGGTAGTCCACACCGTCCTTCTTGAAGGCGTTGTTGCGGAGGTAGCACCAGAGGATGCAGGCCATGCCCAGTTCGTGGGCCTGCTGAAAGCACTCGGCGATCTCCACGAGTTCCTCCCGGCACACCTCGGCGCCGAAGTACACCGTGGCGCCGACGGCCACCGCGCCCAGATCCCAGGCCTGCTCGACCTGGGAGAACAGGACCTGATGGTAGGAGTGGGGATAGGTCAGGCTCTCGTTGTGGTTGATCTTGACGATGAACGGGATCTTGTGGGCATAGCGCCGGCCGATGCTGCCCAGCACGCCCAAGGTCGAGGCGACGCCGTTGCAGCCGCCCTCGATCGCAAGCTGAATGATGTTCTCCGGGTCGAAGTAGATGGGGTTCGGCGCGAACGACGCCGCTCCTGAATGCTCGATCCCCTGGTCCACGGGCAGGATCGAGACATAGCCGGTGCCGCCGAGGCGCCCATGCCCGAGCAGCCGTTGCAGGTTGCCGAGGGTGCGGTTGTTGCGGTCCGAAGGACCGAAGGCCCGGTCCACCGTGTCCGGCCCCGGCACCGTCAGAAGCTCCTTCGGAATCCCGGTGCAGACGTGTCCGAGGATGCTCTCCGCCTCGCTGCCCAGAAGCTGTTCGATGCGCGCGATATCGGCCATGGCTGGTCTCAGGTACTCCTCAGAAGAAGATGTCGGTGGATCAGGTGCGGCCCGATTGTAGCGCCGCGGGAGGCGCCCCGCGCCGCCGGTCAGTTCAGGCTACCGGCTGGCAATTCGGGACCGGATTCCGGCTGGTCCAGCCGTTCGAGCAGCCGGAGCAGCACATCGAGCGGAGGACCCCAGAGTCGGTGGCGTCCGATGTGGTACACGGCGAGCGGCACGAGCTCACCCTCGATCTCGAAGGTCCGCTCCTCGATCAGCCGGGGATGCCTCAGGGCCGACAGCGGTAGCCGTGCGGACGGCGCCTCGACGTTGCTGCCGTCATCCTCGGGCGACGGCACGGCGACGACGCACGCTCGAAGCCGGAAACCACCTGTTCCGCCCACCTCGTCCAGCTCGCCCAGGCGCAGAACGCGCGACGGCTCGACACCCAGACCGACGCTCACCAGCCGCGCCACCGTCGGCCAGGGGTCGTCGCCCTCGAATGGCGTGGCGGCGAAGCTCAGCGGCGGCGTCTCGTTCGGCTCCTCCCGCAGCAGGGTCCACAGTTCGGCCGCTTCGACGTACAGCGGCACCACCAAGGCGACCTGAGTGCCGCTTCCTCCGGCGGCCGGCAGCCGTTTCGACTGATCCAGCACGCGCCGCATTTCGAGAATCCAGCTCACGGGCGCCGACACTATCGCCAGCATTCCTACAGCGGGCGAAGCTCCAGGCGATGAACCGCATTCGGCGCGTCGTCGGCACTGCCCACACTCAAGCGCAGCCGGTGCAGGCCAACCGGTTCCCTTGACCACCACAGGCGATGGCGGGCCACCGGAGCGGCCAACCGCAGACCGACCGCGGTCCGCCCCGACGGCAAGGTCCGACGCTCCTCAAGTTCCGCGCCCACGACCTCGAGGCGCGTGCTCCCCTCCAGGATCACCTCGAGCCTCGCGGGCCGGGGAGGCGCCTCACCACCCGGGCCACTGGCGCTGCCGTCTTCCCAGGCGATCAGGAACTCGGCCCAACCGTCCTCACGCGGGTCTCCTGACCCGCGCTCCGCAGTTCCCAACACCAGGCCTTCCTCCCCGAACGGAGCGATCCGCCCGGCGATGGGGCGCAACCACAGGTCACCCACGAAGAGGTCCGGCGACCCCGCCGGCTGCAGACGTTGGGTCGTCTCCTGGGCCAGAAGGGCTTTCAGGAGACCGGCCGGCGGCGGCGCCGGTCGCAGCGCCGCGCCGGGCTGCAGCCAGAGCGGGTAGAGAACGAGCGCCGCGGACACGGCGGCCCCGAGGATCCGCGTCAGGCTGAGCCGCGCAACCAGAAACCAGAACATGGGCAGCAAGGCGCCGATACCGCCCGGCCCGAGACTCGTGGACTCGTCGCCCAGATCGAACGGAAACAGCAGGGCGCGGGCGGCGAACGACCCAACCGCCGCGACCAGGAGCACCCGCCGCCAGCCGCCGGCGGCGAGGCCCAGGAACGCGGCCCACACCAGCGGAGCGCAGTAGGGCAGGAAGCCGACCGTCCTGCCCACGAGCGCATAGTGCAGGGTTCCAAGACGAAGACCTTCGGCGGCTCGCTCGTCGAACTGGGGACGATCGGGGGGCCCGCCGCCGGCGCGGAGGCCGTCGCGGCGCGGTCCGGCGGTCCGGCCCCACTCTTCGACCTCGAAGTCGACGGCTGGAAAGCCCGACGCGCGATCGAACACCTCCCGCTCGACCGGGCCCACCCCACCCCGGGCGAGCGCCGCCGCGCCGAAGAGCGCCGCGACGGTCAGCACCGCGGACATCGACAGGGCGACCGCCGCCAGCCGCCGGCGCGGCTGCAGCAACGAGAGCCAGACCGCCGCCCCTAGAGCCGGCAGCAGGCTGAACCCGTCAACCGAAGCCAACGCCGCCAGCGCGAGCAGGCATCCGACCAGCGACCAGCGCACCACCGTCCGACCGGTCGTCTCGATGGGGCGCCGCGAGCCGGTCGCACGGCGGGCCGTCCGTGGTACCGCGCGTCGTGCCGAACGCCGGGCCGCAGGCATGATCTGCACCACCAGCGCCCAGGCCACGGCCGACACCGCGAGGCGGAGCAGCTCCGGCGAGGGCAGGGGCAGCAGAGTGAACGCCGTCGTGCCGGCGATGCATAGCGCGATCCACGCGGGCGCCCAGGGGCCGACCGATCGCTCCAGCACCAGAGCGGAGACGGCCGCGGCAAGCACCAGCAAGAGCCAGTTCAGCACCGCCGGTCCCCACCTCGGCGACAGGCGGACGAAGGGCGCGGCGACCACGGCATAGACCGGCGGCCTGCCGAAACCGATCTGCGAGTTGCCGGCGGTGGTCTCCAGGGCAAGGGCCTCGGGTTCCCGCTGCCAGGTCCGCACGTAGCGGTCGTAGTCCTCGCGGCCGTAGGACAGATCGCCGTCCCAGGCAAGACTGGCCGCGGCCATGAGGTAGGTGGCCTCGCGCTCCCCCGCCGTGTTCGCATCCGTCAGTGTGGCGAAGAAGAAAAGCGCCGCCAGCAGCCCGGCCAGAACCAGCCAGGACCACCGCCGTGCTGTTTCGCGGTGGCTCACAGGTCGCGGTCGAAGGCCTGGGCCCCGCAGTGGGTCATTGAGCCGCCGCCAAACAGGTGGGGCTCGAGGCGGAGCCGCGCCGGTCCGATCGGCTTGCGGAGCCTCAGACCGATCCGGCACGCGTCACCCGGCACGAGATCACGGGGTAGGGGAATCCACGGCCGGCCCTTGAACAGGTCGCGGCCGCCACTCCAGAGCTGGGGCTCGAGAACGACGCCGCCGTCGGCGTGCCGGCCCGAGAGCCAGGTGGCGAAGCCGGTGTTCGTGACCACGATCTCCACCGCACGCCGCTCACCACCTGCCCAGGGTCGTTCACAGCCCTTGACTTCGATCCGTCCCGGCAACCACCCCCAGGTCAACGACGTGGGAGGCGAGGGCCGCGGCGGAGGAGGTGCGGTGGGCGCCTCCGCCGGCTCGCCCGACCACTCCACCAGGGCCTCGGCGACTGCCCGTGCCGACGACGACGGCCGGTGCTCGCGCTCGATGAAGGAGCGCGCCGCATCGCCCATCTCCCGCAGCCGGTCGGGCGCAGCCAGGCGCCGGCGCAGAAGACCGGCGAGCGACTCCGCCTCCTCTTTCGGATCGTCCCCGAGCGGCGCCTTGACCACCACGTCGCCCGGCAGTTCGGTGAACTGGCCGTAGTCCGAGACCACCGCGGGCCGCCCCAGCGCCAGGATGCGGAGCAGCGAAGCGGAGGTCTCGCCGGCGCTGGGATAACGCAGATTGAGGCACAGGTCGCAACCGGCAATGGCGATCGGGAAGGAGGCCTCGTCGAGGAAACCGGTCACCACGACCCGATCCTGGACTCCCAGATCCCGCATCAGCGTCGCCAGATCGAGCTGGGGCGCCACTTCCCCGGCGACGACCGCATGTACTTCCTCCATGCCCGGTTCCGCCAGCGCCCGAAGCAGCACATCCGTCCGCTTGATCGGCGTCTGAAAGCCGAAGGAGCCGAGCAGGACGGCGGACGGCGCGACGCCCAGGCGGCGCCGCCACGCCGCGGCTTCCTCCGGGCTCGGCGGCTCGGGCGCCGGCATCGGCATCGGCACCCGCCGAACCTCCGGCAGGGAGTGGCCGGGCGCCCGCTCACCCAGCTCCTCCTCAAGGAAACGGCGGCCCCAGTCGCTGTGAACCAACAGGCCGCGCTGGCGAAGCAACAGCGAGCCGTGCGCCGGCATCTCGAAGAGCCGCGCCCGGCCATGGGCGCCCCAGCGGGTCGGCACCGCCACCGCGGCGCCCTCCCAGCCGTGCTCCCTGCCGAGCGCGGCCACGTAGGCGTCCAGGTCGCCGCTGGCGAGCGTGGCCTCGACCAGAAGGTGATGGAGCCGCAGGTCATGCACGGTCACGACCCCCGGCGCTTCGAGAGCGAACCGGCGCACGCCCTCGTGGTACACGTTGTTGCCCAGTTGGTAGAAGGGAAGGCGGCGCGCCGGGTCGAGCGCCTCAGGTTCGACGACTTCGTAGCGGCGCCGGACTTCGGACGCCACCTCCTGGCCGGGCAGGCGCACCAGGCGCAGGTCGCACAGAGGAGCAAGCTCCTCCAGCAGGTCGACGCTGTAGTCGGCGATGCCCGACCGCACCGGAGGCAGCGGCGAAACGAAGTCGACCGCCGGTCCGGTCACCGACACCTCTCCCCTACGCCGTCTCGAGTTGCTGCCCGAGCCAGGCATCGATGAACGGGTCGATCTCGCCGTCGAGGACGCGCTCCACGGCCGAGACCTCGAGCTTTGTGCGGTGGTCCTTGACCATGCGATACGGGTGCATCACGTAGCTCCGGATCTGGGAGCCGAAGCCGATCCCCAACTTCTTCCCCTCGACTTCGGCCTGTTCCTCCCGGCGTTTCTGTACTTCGCGGTCGTAGAGCCGGGCCTTGAGGATCTTCATCGCCATCGCCCGGTTCTTGATCTGGCTACGCTCGTTCTGGCAACTCACCACGATCCCGGAGGGAAAGTGAGTGATGCGCACCGCCGAATCCGTCACGTTCACGTGCTGACCGCCGGCGCCGGACGACCGGAAGGTGTCGATGCGAATGTCCTTGTCTTCGACCTCGATGTCGATGTCGTCGTCGACCTCGGGGTAGGCGTAGACCGAGGCGAAGGACGTGTGGCGCCTCTTCGCCGCGTCGAAGGGCGAGATCCGGACCAGCCGGTGAACGCCGTTCTCACCGCGCAGGCGACCGTAGGCGTAGTCCCCACGCACCGCGACCGTCGCGCTCTTGAGCCCCGCCTCGTCGCCGTCGAGCCGTTCGAGCAGCGTGACGTCGAAGCCGCTCTGCTCCGCCCAACGGAGGTACATGCGCAGCAGGATCTCGGCCCAGTCCTGGGAGTCGGTGCCGCCCTCACCGGGATGGATCGCGAGCAGGGCGCTACGGTCGTCGTCCTCGCCCGAGAGTTTCAACTCCAGGTCGAGCGCCTTGGTCTCGCGCCCCACGCGGTCGATGAAGACGCCGAGTTCCTCCTCGCCCTCGACCGCCTCCGCGCTCTCGGCAAGCAGCTCGAGCCAGGCTTCGACTTCGTCGCTGTCCGCGTTCAGCCCGTCGACGGTCGTCTGTCGCCGTTCCAGGGTCCGGCGGCGCCGCAACAGGGGCGCGCTCCGCCTGCGATCGTCCCAGAATCCCGGCTGCTCCATCTCATGATCGAGCGCGGCGAGCTGCTCCCGGACCTCGGCCGGGTCAAAGATACCTCCGCAGACCGTCCAGGCGGGACCTGAGTTCGGTCAGCGAGCGGTTCGCGTCGGAAGCGATCATCGGCGCAGTATGGCAAACGCGGCCAGTGCAAGGCAAAGCAGCGGCGCCAGCAGGGGCGCGCGGGAGAAGGGAGTCATCCCGTCGAGCGGGACGACCGGCGTCTTCAGTACCCGTGCCGAGTCGATGTCCGACCACCAGAGCAGTTGGCCGCGGTAGTCAATCGAGGCCGAGATTCCCGTGATCGCGGCGCGGATCACCGGCCGGCCGTTCTCCGCGGCCCGAAAACGGGCGGGGCGCAGATGCTGGTGCGGCGCCCAGGTCCGGCCGTACCAGGAATCGTTCGTCATGGTGACGAGCACGGTCGCGCCGCGCCGCACCCGCGCCGCCACCTGCTCGGGGAAGACGATTTCGAAGCAGATCGAAACCCCGAGCCGGGCGCCGGCCGCATCGAGCAGGCGCACCCCGTCACCGGGCGAGAAGCCGCCGGCATGGCGCGCAATCTGACGCACCCCGGGAAGGTAGCGCGCGAATGGCACGTATTCGCCGAACGGCACCAGGTGCATCTTGTCGTAGGTCTGGCGCCGCGCGCCTCCGGATGCAGGAGTCAGCAGATAGGCGGCATTGAACGCCGTTTCCCCGCTCTCATCCGACCGGTCCCACCGGGCGCTGTTCAGGAGCAGGGAACAGCCGCCGGCCACCAGTTCCTCGATATCGCGGGCAAAGGCCTCGTCGCGTTCCAGTTGATAGGGCCAACCGGCGCTCTCCGGCCAGACCACCAACCGCCCCGGCTCGCATGCGCTGCGACTGACAGCGAAGAGCCGCTGGTAGTTGGCAAGAACGTCCGTGAAGCGGGCGCCGGCGCCGGCGTCCTGCATCTCGGCGGTCGCCATGTGGATGTTCGGCTGCACCACGGCCATTTCGATCGCCGGTCCCGCCGGCTTCGGCCGGTCCAGGTTGGTCCAGTGCGCCGTCGCCAGCAGGGCTGCAACGGCCGCGAGCAGGAGCACGGCCTGGCGGCGCGTGCCGCGGCCGCCCAACCGGATCAACGCCAGGCCCGCCACGGCAACGATCGCGGAGAGGCCGTAGCTGCCGATCCAGCGTGTGATGTCGAGCGCCCCCGGAACGTCGACCCAGGCATAGCCGAGCAGGTTCCAGGGAAAGCCGAACGGACCGAGTCCTCGCACCCACTCCAAGCCGACCCAGATCGACGGCGCAAGGACCAGGGCCAACGCATCCCGACGGGCAAGCGCCGGGCCCGCAAGCCAGCAGAAGAGACCGTGATACAGCCCGAGATAGAGGGCCAGCAAGACCAGCAGGGAGGCCGACGCGACGCTCGGCAGGCCGCCGTAGATCGTCAGTGTGGTGGCGATCCACGGCACCGCGATCAGCCACGCCACGGTGCCGTGAAGCCAGCCGAGCCACAGCCTGCGCCAGGGCCCGAGCGGCGACCCGGCAATCAGACACAGCGGTGCGGCGGCCGCCAAAGGAACCAGGAACCCGGGGCGTTCGTCGAAACAGAACGCCCACCAGACGCCCCCGCAGATGGCCAGAGCGAACTGGAACCAGATCGACGAAGCAAGAGCCGCCCATGTCGACGACGGTCCCGACGGCGTACCCTGGCCGGCGGTCAGTTGTTCGGCGTGATCCAGGTCTCGAGCCCGTACTGTTTGGACAGCAGCTCGGCAGCGGCCGAGGCGGCGTCCTGGTCCTTGAACGGACCTACCCGCACCCGCTGCATCACCTGGCCGTCGAGCGCCTGGGGTGACAGGAAGGCGGAGTGTCCGTCCGCGCGCAGCTTCTGCTCCACCGAGGCCGCCTGCCGGAGATCGGCACTCGAGAAGACCTGGACGACCAGAGCGGCCGTGGTCGTTGCCGCGGCGGAGGCCGGGCGAGTGCTCTCGACCGGCGGCGTTCCCTCTCCGGCTGCGCCGAAGAATCGCACCACTTCGGCCGGCGCCGCTTCGCTTTCCGCGCCAGCGGCGGCAGGAGGCGCCGAACCCACGACCGTCTCCGGAGGCGGCAAGTCCGGCAGCGTGACGACCGCCTCGGTTGCGGACAGATCGAGATCGTTCGACCGGCCCCACCACACACCGGCGGCGAAAGCTCCCACCAAGGCCAGCGCCAGAAGCGCTGCGAAGGCGGCAATCTGGCTGTTGCTGACGGCGACCTCGTACGGCTCGTAGGCGTCGCCGTTCACTCTTCGGGCAGTTTGAACGCCGAGAACGCCTTGAAGAGGTCAAGCGGCAGCGGGAAGATAATGGTCGAGTTCCGCTCGGTGGCGATGTCCGCCAGGGTCTGCAGGTAGCGCAGTTGCAGCGTGACCGGGTTGACGCTGATCGCGTTCGCCGCCAGGGCCAGGGACTCGGACGCCTGGAGCTCACCGCTGGCGTGAATCACCTTGGCTCGCTTCTCGCGTTCCGCCTCGGCCTGCTTGGCCATCGCGCGCTGCATCTCCTGCGGCAGGTCGACGTGCTTGACCTCCACCATGGAGACCTTGATGCCCCAGGGATCGGTCTGTTGATCGATCACCGTCTGGAGCCGGTCGTTGAGTGTCTCGCGCTCGCTCAGCAGTTGGTCGAGCTCGGTCTGGCCGAGGATCGACCGCAGCGTCGTCTGAGCCAACTGGCTGGTTGCAAAGAGGAAGTTCTCCACCTCGACGATCGCCTTGATCGGCTCCAGTACGCGGAAGTAGACGACGGCGTTCACCTTCACGGAGACGTTGTCCCGAGTGATGATGTCCTGCGGCGGAACGTCCAGCACGACGGTGCGCAACGACACCTTGACCATGCGGTCGATCGGCCACAGCACCAGGACCAGACCCGGGCCCTTCGGCTTCTCCAGAATGCGGCCGAGGCGGAACACGACCGCCCGCTCGTACTCGGCCAGGACGTTGATCCACCTGGTGAGCAGGAACAGGCCTGCAACGAGGAGGAAGCCGATAAAGGGAAGGCTCGCCATATTGATTGGGGTCCTTTCTACTTTGAGTTGCCTATGAGTCGCCGGCCGGTTCTACGCGCAGAGTCATGCCGTCCACTTGAACGACCCGGACCCGGCCGCCGACCGCAACCGCGACATCGGATTCCGCGTTCCAGATCTCGCCGTGCAACCGCACCTTGCCGGGCAGGCCGGCCTCGATGCCGGCGCTCACCAGGCCCAGCTCATCGAGCAGGCCCTCTCTACCCGTCGCCACGCGGTTCCGCTGCGCCTTGAGCGCAAGCCGGGCGAGACCGAGGGCCAGCAGCCCGATCGTGATGCCGACCGCGATGATCAAGTTCAGGCTCGCACGCAGCGCCGGGTCGGCGTCCCGGAACAGCATCATCGCCCCGAGACTGAAGGAGATCACGCCGCCGAGCGTCAGCATGCCGAAACTGGGAACCTTGATCTCGAGCACCCAGAGGACGACGGCCACGAAGAGCAGGGCCAGACCGGCGTAGTTGACCGGCAGGACGGACATCGCCCACAGGCCGAGAATCAGGCAGACGGCGCCGACGACTCCCGGGAAGATCGCTCCAGGATGGGTGATCTCGAAGATCAGGCCGATCGACCCCAGCGACATCAGCAGAAGCGCGATGTTGGGGTGGGCGATGATCGACCGCACACGCTGGAAGGCCGACATCTCCATGCGGCGAACCGTCGCCCCGCGGGTAGCCAGCGTCAGCTCCCGCCCGCCCTTCTCGATCACGCGGCCGTCGAGATCGACGAGCAGCGCCTGCAGGCTGGGCGCGACCAGATCGACGAGACCCCCGTCGAGCGCCTCCTGCGCCGTGAACGACTTGCTCTCCAGCACCGCCGACTCCGCCAGCTTCTCGTCCCGACCGCGACGGGCCGCCAGCGAACGGATGGTCGCCGCCGCATCCTGAGTCACCTTCTCACCCATCGCCCCCGGGATGTCCTCGCCGCCGCCGGCAACCGGGTGAGCCGCGCCCGTATTCGTTCCAGGGGTCATCGCGGCAACGTCGCCGCCCAGCAGGATGAAGAAGCCGGCCGACGCAGCCTGGGAGCCGCTCGGGGACACGTAGACGACGACCGGTGTTGCGGCCTCCAGGAAGCTCGTGAAGATCTTTCGCATCGCCTGCATCTCGCCGCCCGGCGTGGACAACTCGACGATCAGGGCCTCCGCCCCGACCCGGTCAGCCTCCGCGGTCACCTCTGCGATGAACTCGGCGACGACGACGTGGATCACGGAGTCCACGGTCGCCACGATCACTTCCGGCGCGGACTCCGCGACCGGGTCTTCCGCCTCGGCGGGAGGATCGCCGTCCGCAGACTCCACCGCTTCCTCAGGCTCAGCGGCGACGGACTCTTCCGGTTCCCCGGATTCGTCCGAGCCGGGTTCGTCGGCGAGCAGGACCAGTGGCGCCAGAACCAGAGCCGAGGCAAGCGCCAGCCGTATGAGACTTCCCAGTCGTGTCCGCTTCGGCAGGCTCCGCATCGGAGACAGTCTACTTGACGGGCAGACGCCCGCTACCGGCGCAGGCACCCGTTGCCGGCGGAATGGTCGGGGCGAGAGGACTTGAACCTCCGGCCTCACGGTCCCGAACCGTGCGCTCTACCAGGCTGAGCTACGCCCCGCAGCACCGGTACGCCGCAGGATACGGCCACGCAGGCAGGAAGTCCAGCTTTCGCAGCGACGCCGCGTCAAGCCGGGTCGCCGGCCTCGGGGGCCGCGATCACGATCTCCTCGTCGTCGCCCGCTTCGTGCTCGAACGGCTCACCGTTCACTTCGATCGTCGCCGCGCCGGCGTTTCTGAGCTTGAGACGGATCTCCTCGTCCGCTGCAACAGTCAGGGACTCGCCCTGAACCCGCAGTTCGCTGACCGTGCGCTCGCCGTCGCTGTGAACGTCAACCCAACTCGTCGCCCGGAACTCCAGCGTCACCCGCAGGGCCTGCTCGGGCAGCGGCGCCGGCTGTGGTGGCGGAGGCACTTCTTCGGTGATCGGCGGCGCCATCGTCTCCATGTCCTCGGCTGCTTCGCGTTCCGAACCGGGGTAGAAACGCCACACGAGGAAGGCAAGGATGGCGACCACGACCAGCACAACCACAACGGCCCGTCCGAATGGGCGCCTCGTGGACCGCTTGGCCAGGCTCTCGACCCCGCCCTCGAGGTCGTCCTGGGCCGAAGCGGCGAGATAGAAGTTGAGCACCTCGTCGGGATCGAGGCCGACGATCCGCGCGTACTCGCGGAGGAAGCCCTTGACGAAGATGGTGGCCGGCAGCAGGTCGAACCGATCCAGTTCCAACGCCTCCAGATACCGGATGTTGATCTTGCTCGACTGAGTGATCGTCTGCAGCTCGACCTGGCGAACTTCCCGTTGGCTGCGAAGCCAGGAGCCGAACGACTCCCCCTCGCCCGCAGGCGCCACAGCCTGATTGTCCTCGGTCATTTCTCCATCGGTACTGTTTGGAACCATAACTGGCAGCAACCATTCTAGTCACACGCCGTCCCGAGGCCGTTACCAACCCGTTTCCGGGCTGATACGATCATCAACCCGCGCGCGCGCCGCCTGCAAGCGCCGCGACCGGCGCGCCCACCACCGCATGAGGATCCCGCAACGCATTCAACACAGCCTCGCCAGCGGAGATATCGACGCAGTCGAGGCAGAATGGCTGGCCGCGGTTGAAGGCGAGATCGCGGTCGACGCCTTCCTTGCCATCACCGCAGGGCTGGTTCGACTCGACGAAGGGGAGCGCGTCGGCACACTGCTCGAACTGCTCGACGACCAGTTGCTGGAGCGCGGTCTGTGGGCGGACCGCCTGGACCTGATCCGCGGCGCCGGCGGCAGGTATCTGCGGAGCGGCCAGGTCTACGAGACCGTTCTCGACACGCTGCACGAGCTCTACCAGGACCGCGAGTCCGACCTGAACGAGCTGCTCCACGAACTGGACCTGGACCGGGGACGGCAGGAGACGACCAAGCTCTGGGACAAGGTGGACCGGCTCCGCAACCTGCTGGCATTCGAGCCGGGCGACATCGTCGAGATGACGGGCCGGGGAGTCGGCCGCATCGCCGAGGTGAACATGCCGCTGCAGACCTTCAAGGTCGACCTGGAGAACGCGTCGGGAGTCGCGGTCGGGTTCCGGGCCGCCGGCAAGATGCTCACCCTGCTGCCCCCGCAGCATGTGCTGCGACGAAAGCTCGAAGAACCGGAGCAACTGAAGACGCTCAAGCCGCCAGCGCTGCTTGAGCTGACGCTCAAGAGCTACGACCGCCCGCTGACCGGGGCCGAGGTGCGGGCCATCGTGGTCGGCATCATCCCCGAGCGACGCTGGTCGAGTTGGTGGACCAGCGCGCGGAAGCAGGCGCAGGTCCTGTCGTCCGGCGGATCCCGGCAGACCTACCGCTGGGTCGAAGCGACCGACGCCGAGACTTCTCTCTGGCAGGAGTTCAGGCAGGCTTCGGACCGCGCCAAGATGGGCCTGCTGCGACGCGCGGCGAATCAATCGCAGGATCTGCGGGATCGGATGGCGGCCGCCCTGGACGACCTGGGCCAGCTCCTGATCGGCAGGCAGCCGGCGCTCGCGTTCGAGATTCGCTGCGCACTGGAGCGCTTCGGCGCCGAGCCCTCATGGCCCGCGGACGAACTCCTGGCCAACCTGCAGGATCCGCTGGACTTCTTCTCGTCGATCGACCAGCGCGGTCCGCGCGAGCAGGCCTACACCCTGCTGCCCGCCTGTCGCAGCGACTGGCGCGAAGTGCTCGAGAAGCGTTTCCTCCTGGAGACCGACACGAAGGCGATCGGCACGATCGCCGACCTGATCGACGAGGAGCTGCTGCGCCGCTGCGCCGCGCGCGCTCAAGTCCAGCCGCATCGCACGCCGGCGGCCTTCACCTGGCTCGCGGAAGGCGCCGCGGCCGAGCCGACACTCCGCGCGGGCCGGCAGAACCGCCTCTTCAATCTGTTGATCCACTCCCTGAGGCACGAGGCCTTCGCACCGTTCCGACTTCGGCTCAAGGCCCTCTTCGACTCCGGCGGCACAGTACCGAAGCTGCTGCCCGAACTGACCCTGGAAGAGGCCCGGCAAGCTGAGGTCTCGATGCGTCACGCGGCGCTCGAGGACTACCGGCGTGAGCCTCTGCTCGCTGCGCTGCACCTCAAGTTCCCCGACCTGCTGGCCGACCATGACGCCGACCACGGCGATCTCTACGCCCTGCCGACCTCCATCGCCGCGAAGCGCGAGAGACTGCGGGAGCTGGCCGAGAAGGAGCTGCCAGCCAATCGCAAGGCAATCGAAGAGGCTCGCGCACTCGGCGACCTGCGCGAGAACTTCGAGTACAAGGCGGCCCGTCAGCGCCACGAGTATCTGACGTCGCTGGCCACGCAACTGCAGCAGGATCTGCAGCGCTCCACGCCCATCGACATCGCCGCCGCGGCCTGCGACAAGCTCCGGATCGGCAACCGGGCGATCTTCGAGTCGAAGAGCGGCGAAGAACGCACTCTGGCCATCCTCGGCCCCTGGGAGAGCGCACCGGAGCGCGGAATCATCTCGTACGAGTCCGACCTCGCCCTCAAGCTCCTCGGTTCCGAGCCGGGCGCCGAAGTCGAACTGGACGGCGAGACCTTCACTCTGCAGGTAATCGAGAACCTGGAAGCCGCCAGCCTGGGGCTGGAGTAGGCCCCACCCGCTCGCGCTCCGTGCGCCTCGCGTACCCAACGCGGGCGGCGCACCCATTTCCTGCCGCGCAAACGCGAGCAATGCTAGACTTATAGCGAAGTGTCTCTAGATGTCGAGGAGGTTCGGCGGATTGCTGAACTGGCGAGGCTGCAGCTCTCGCCCGGTGAGGAGGCGCAGTTCGCTTCCCAACTCGGGAGAATCGTCGACTACATCGACCAGCTTCGCACGTTCGACGCGGGAACCGCTCCCTCGGACGACACCGAACCGGAACAGGATGCCGCCGCCAACGACGTGCCGGCAGGAGACCGGTCTCTCCTGGACGACTTTCTGGACAACGCACCCGCATCACTCGACCGCTTCCTTCTCGTGCCCCAGGTCAAGGCGACGCCCGGCGGCGCCGAGTGAAGCCGACCGTGACCGTCGAAGCGCTGGCAGCCGCCGTCCGTTCGGGTGAGCGAACCGCAGTCGAGACAGTCGAGCAGGCATTCGCCCGCATCGACGAGGTCGACGCTTCGGTAGGAGCGTTCCTTGAACTCTGGCGGGAACAGGCGGCCGAACGCGCAGCCGACATCGATCGGCGCAGGGATTCCGGCGAACCCCTCGGCCCTTTGGCCGGCGTCCCGACGGCGCTCAAGGACAACCTGTCGCTGGCCGGACACGAACTGAACTGCGGCGCCCGGATTCTCTCCGGCTACCGCGCGCCCTACACCGCCAGTGCGGTCGAGCGCCTGCTGGCTGCCGACGCCGTGCCGGTCGGCCGCGTGAACATGGACGAGTTCGCGATGGGTTCTTCGTGCGAGAACTCAGCGCTGGCCGTCACCCGCAATCCCTGGAACCTGGACATGGCGCCAGGCGGTTCGAGCGGCGGTTCGGCGGCCGCCGTGGCGGCGACCGAGGTGCCGCTCGCCCTGGGCTCCGATACCGGGGGCTCGATCCGGCAACCGGCCGCCTTCTGCGGCGTCGTCGGCGTCAAGCCAACCTACGGCCGCGTTTCCCGCTACGGCCTGGTCGCCTTCGCCTCGTCCCTCGACCAGATCGGGCCGCTCACCGGTACGGTGCGTGACGCCGCACAGGCGCTCGGCGCCATCGCCGGCCCCGACCCCCGCGATTCCACGTGCAGCGAATTGCCGGTCGAGGACTATCTCGAATCGATCGAAGATGGCATCCAAGGCCTGAAGGTCGGCACGATCCGCGAAGTCAGGACGTCGGCGCTCGACGACGATGCCGCCCAGGGCTACCAGCGGGCGCTTGAGGCACTCGAGACGGCCGGCGCCGAGCTGGTCGAGGTGAGCGTTCCCCTGATCGACGCCGCGGTCGCGACGTACTACGTGCTCGCCAACAGCGAAGCCAGCGCGAACCTCGCCCGTTTCGACGGCAGCCGCTACGGACACCGGGCCGCCGGCGCCCGTTCGCTCCAGAGGATGTACACCGACAGCCGGAGCGAGGGCTTCGGCAGCGAGGTCAAGCGCCGGATCATCCTGGGCACGTTCGCGCTGTCCTCCGGCTACTACGACGCCTACTACGGCCGTGCCGCGCGCATCGCCGAGGCCATGCGGCAGCAGTTCGCCAGCGCCTTCGAAGCCGTCGACCTTCTGGTGACTCCAACCTGCCCCTCCGGCGCCTTCGCCCGCGGGGAACGGGTCGACGATCCGCTGGCCATGTACATGTCGGACGTCTTCACCACGCCGCCCAGCCTGGTCGGGATTCCCGGAATCTCGGTGCCGTGCGGCCTGGACAAGCGCGGGCTTCCCCTCGGACTCCAGATCCTGGCCCCGCCCTTCGCTGAAGCCATGGCTCTGCGAGCGGCAAGAGCGGTCGAACTCACGATCGGTTTCGAGTGCAGCCCGGAGGCGATTCCATGAGCACCCGCACTGCCATCGTCTGCGCCGCAGCTCTCGCCATTCTCCTGCCCGCCACGACCGAAGCGGCGACGAAGCGGGTCGCCGTGCCCGAGATCGGATCGCCGACACCGGTGGCTGTGATGACCGGACACGGCAAGATCCACATCGAGGCGAAGCCGCGCGCAAACGAAGGCCTGCTCGCCTTCGCGAAGCGGCTCTGCGGCCACTCGAAGCACTCTTCCGCACTCAGCCGGGCCAATGGCGGCGTACGGCGCCTCAAGCGTGGCGTCCGGTACAGGGTTCCCTTCGAACTGCTGCCCAAGGGAAGCCAGCAGGCGGCGATCCGCGCCCTGCTGCCGAAGGACCAGGCAACCGCCGAGGGCTGGAACCACCGGGTCTCGTCTTCCTCGCGCGGCCGGGATGCAGAAAGCCTGTGGACTATTGCGGAGTGGTTCACCGGCGCCGGCGAGAACCACCGCGTGCTGCGGCAGACGAACAGCCTGACCACCAACGTCATCCGGCCGGGACAGTTCATCCTCGTCCCGCGCCGCGTCCTTGCCGAACCCTTCACCGGCATGTTGCCCGCGCCCGTGCCCGCGCCCCGGACGGCGGCCATCCGCTCCGGTACCGAGGCGACGCCCTTCGTGCGCTACGGGTCGGACGACAAGGGCGAGTATGCGAGCTACCGCCTGAAGGCGGGGGAGGCCCTGTACTCGAGTGTCGTCATGCGGTTCACCGGCAGTCTGTACGCAGCGGACGTGAACGAGCTGGTGCGGGAGATCAAGCAGCGCAACGAGATCGGCAACGTCAGGGATCTGCCGGTCGGATACGAAGTCGAGATCCCGCTCGATCTGCTTTCGGCGCGCTACCTGCCCCCGGGCCATCCGCGCCGCGTGGAATGGGAGGCGCAACGCGCCGCCGGCGAGCAGATCGAGAACGACGTGTTGGCGCTCGACCTCGACGGTGTGACCGTGGTGCTCGACGCCGGCCACGGCGGCCGTGACATCGGCGCGCCGGTCGGCGGCCTCTGGGAGAGCAACTACGTCTACGACATCATGCTGCGGACCAAGAAGCTGCTGGAGAGCCGCACCGCTGCCACCGTCGTGCCGACGACGCGCGAAGGCTCGGCGTTCCGGATCGCCGACAGAGACGTGCTGCCGAAGTCCCGGGGCCACACCGTGCTCACGAATCCGCCCTACCGGATCGACAACGCCGCCGTGGCAACGAACTTCCGCTGGTACCTCGCGAACTGGCTCTACCAGCAGCAGCGGCAGGCCGGCGTCGACCCGGGCCAGGTGATCTTCATCTCCATTCACGCCGACTCGCTGCACCACTCCCTGCGGGGAGCCATGGTCTACATCCCGGGATTGGTCGGCATCACCAACGACTACGGCAAGACTGGAGCGCCCTACACGTCCCGCCGGGAAGTCAGGGCTGAACCGCGGGTGTCCTTCACGCGCAACGAACGGACCACCAGCAGGGGCCTGTCCCGTGACCTGGCCGAGCACGTGCTGGCCAGCTTCGGGGACGCCGACCTGGCGATTCATGGCAACGGTCCTGTCCGCGACCGGATCGTCCGCGGGCGCAGGGTCTACGTGCCGGCCCAACTCCGCTTCAACCGGGTGCCGGCCAAGATCCTGCTCGAGGTCTGCAACCTGGGCAACGAGCAGGACCGCCGGCTGATGAAGACCCGGGCCTACCGGCAGCGGGTCGCCGAGGCCATCGTCGACGGCATCCTTTCGTACTACGGCGTGCCCCACGGCGGCGCCAACCGCACGGCCACCGCCAGCGGCAATTGACGCGGACGCGCCGACGCCGCCACGCCCCCTCAGTAACGACGCATCAGGCCGACAACGATGCCCTGGATGCTGAGGGCTTGCACGCCCTCAGTATCGACGCATAAGGCCGACCACCTTGCCCTGGATACTGAGTTGGTCGGCGGGCACGTAGATGGGCCCCATCTCCCGGTTAGCCGGCTGCAGGCGAACCGTGTCGCCCTCAGGGTAGTACCGCTTGAGGGTCGCCTCGTCACCGACCAGGGCGACGATCATCTCACCCGAGTGGGCCTCTTCCCGTTGGGCTATGACCACCAGGTCGCCGTTGCAGATGCCGTCGTCGACCATCGAGTCGCCTTCCACCTGGAGAACGTAGTGGCGACCGGCGGCGCCACGCCCCAGCAGGTGCTCCGGCACCGACAGGTCGTCGACGCCGGGCACCGCCTCGATCGGCTGGCCGGCCGCGATCCGGCCGTGGAAGGGCACGGCATTCGATGCCGGACGCCGGGAACGGAGCGTCTTCTCGGTCAACTCAAGACCGCGCTTCTGATTCCAGCCGCCCCGCAGGTATCCCTTCTGCCGCAGCAGCTTCAGATGCTTGTGGACGGTGCCGTAGGAGCGGTAACCGAAGCGGCGCCGGATCTCCAGGTGGGTGGGCGCCACGCCGCGCACCGCGACGAACTCGCACACGAAGTCGAGAATCTGTTTCTGCCGCTCGGTCAGGAAGTCCTCCATCGACCGAGGATGGTAGACGGAAACAGAGCGTAATTCAAGCAGCATTGACCGAGCCTGCCACCTGTGTGCCGGGCGGCATAGACTCGTAGAGCACGCGTCGATGAACCGGCTTCAGACCACACCCCACATGCCACAACAGCATCTCGAACAGCACGAACTCGCCAACGGCCTGCGCGTTGTGCTCCACGAAGACCGGCGCCTGCCCCTGGCCGCCGTGAACATCTGGTACCACGTCGGCTCCAAGAACGAGCAGACCGGACGCACCGGACTGGCCCACCTGTTCGAGCACATGCTGTTCCAGGGCTCCGCGAACGTTTCCGAAAACGGGCACTTCGAGCACATCCAGAGCGTCGGCGGCGTCGCCAACGGCTCGACCTGGTACGACCGCACGAACTACTACGAGACCCTGCCCTCCAACCATCTCGAACGCGGCCTTTGGTTGGAGTCCGACCGTCTCGGCTTCCTGCTCGAGGCCCTGACCCAGGAGAAGTTCGAGAACCAGCTCGCCGTGGTCACGAACGAGCGGCTGCAGCGCGTCGACAACCAGCCCTACGGTCTGGCCATCGAACGCCTCAGCGAACTGCTGTACCGCCAGCGGGACGGCAGCAACCACCCCTACGCCTGGCCGGTGATCGGCTACATGGACGACCTCGAAGCGGCCACTCTCGACGGGGTCCGGGACTTCTTCCGCACCTGGTACCGGCCCAACAACGCGGTCCTGACCCTGGCCGGCGACATCGACAGCGCCCGCGCCCTCGATCAGGTCAGGCGCTACTTCGAAGACATCCCGGCCGGACCGCTGCCGCAGGCGCCGCAGGTCGACCCCGTAGCCGAGATCGGTCCCCGCGGGACAGCGCGTGAAGTGCTCGAGGACACGATCGAGCTGCCCCGTTCCTACTCCGCCTACTGCCTGGACGGATACGGCAGCGACGACTGGTACGCCGGGGCAATGCTGGCGACGATTCTCTCCTCCGGCATGATGAGCCGGCTCCACCGCGACCTGGTCTACGAGCGCCAGATCGCGCAGTCCGTGTCCGCGATGATCCTGCCCACGGAGATCTGCGCGATGTTCGCCGTCGTCGCCACTTGCCAGAGCCGCGAGCCGGACGCACTCGGAAACGCCGAGGCCGTCGAGGAGGCAGTCCTCGACCACATCGAAGCGATGCGCACAAAGGGTCCGACCGAGTCCGAACTCGAACGGGCGCGGCGGATCCTGCTGCTCGACTACCGCAACAGCGAGCAGGACCTGGCTCTGTGCGCCGACCGGCTGTCCGCCGCGGCGACCTACCTGGGCGACCCCGGCCGGGCCTGGACCGAACCGGACCGGCTGCTCCGCATAGGTACCGAGCAAATCCGCAGCCTGGCCGAGCGCGCCCTCGGCCCGGAACGCCGCGCGGCCGTCGTCGTGGTGCCCAAACCGTGAAGACCGCAGCGCGCCCGGCTCTCGACCGCAGCCAGCCTCCGGTCCCGGCGCCGAGCCGGCCCTGCGCCTTCCCCCAGTTCGGGCACGAGCGTCTTACGTCCGGCATCCGTTTGTGGACTCTCGATGTCCCGGACCGCAGTCTCGTCACCGTCACTCTGCTCATGCCAGGCGGCAGCGAGCTCGATCCACCGCAACTGGCGGGACTCGCCTCGTTCACGGCCGGGCTGCGCAGCAAGGGCACAGAGCGGCGCACGGCGCTCGAGTTCGCTGCCGCGGCCGAAGACCTGGGGACCGGCATCTCGTCCTCCTGCTCCTGGGAGATGGCGGGTGTCGGCACCACGATCCGCTCCGAGGACGTCGCCGCCGGCCTGGAACTGATCGCCGAAGCCGCGCTGCAACCGACCTTCAGGGCGGAGGAGATCGAGCGCGCCCGCCGGCGGCGCCTGGCCGAGATCGACCGACGGCGCAGTGATCCTTCCAGTCTGGCCGGGGCAGCCTTCGCGCGCGCAGTCTACGACGCGACCCCCTACGGCAACCCGGCAATCGGCGATCGCGACACCGCCGAGGCGATCACCCGGAGCGACATCGCCGCGTTCCACGAACGGTCCCTCGCCGCGCGCTCCTGCCACCTGATCGCGGTCGGCGACCTGGACCGCGGAGGGGTACGGCAGGCGATCGAGGAGAAGATCGAACGCGATCTCCGCTCCCACCGCAAGGAGTTCGACGGCGAACCGGCCAGCCTCGAACCGGACAACAGAGCGGAGGCGACGCGCCGGGTCGTGATCGTGGACCGCCCCGGCGCGGCGCAGACCCAGTTGCGTGTGGGCCATGTCGGGATACCGTGCCGGCATCCCGACCGCATCCCGATCCAGGTCGCGAACTCGATCCTCGGCGGCAAGTTCACCAGCCGCCTGAACCTCAGCTTGAGGGAGCGGCACGGCTACACCTACGGCGTTTCCAGCAGCTTCAGCTCCCGCCGGGGTCCGGGGCCGTTCGTGGTCTCGACGGCGGTGGCCAACGAAGTGACCGGCGCCGCCTGCCGAGAGATCGTCGGCGAACTCGAGCGCCTCTGCCATGAGCCGCCGAGCCAGGCTGAACTCGACGACGCCCGCAACTACCTGGTCGGCGTCTTCCCGTACACCCTGCAGACGATCCAGAATCTTGCCTCCCGCCTGCAGGCGCTCGCCACCTTCGACCTGGACCACGACGAGTACGAGCGCTGGCCCGAACGGATCCGCGCCACTACAGCTCGGGATGTGCACGAGGTCTGCCGCCGTCACCTGTTCCCTGACCGGCTGACCGTGACCGCGGTCGGGCCGGTATCCGAACTTGCGCCGCAACTCGAGGGTCTGGGAACGATCGAGGTGCAGCCCGCCGGGTGAACGCCGAAGCGGCCGCTCTCACCGGCCAGCCGCGTGGTATCTTCTGCGGCTGTTTCAAGCCTGAGATTCGTGCCGCGCAGGGTGGCCGGATTCCAGCCAACCGCGACTTGAGCGGGCTCCCCACACAAGGCCCGCGACGCCAGTGACGGGAGCGTAGATGCAACTCGAAAGTTCGGACAAGATACGCAACCTCGCCGTCGTCGGACACAACGACACCGGTAAGACGACTCTGCTCGCCGGCCTGCTCTATACCGGCGGCGTCTTCAACCGGCAGAACCGGGTCGAGGACGGCAACACCGTCACCGACTTCGACGACGAGGAGATCCGCCGCGGCATCTCGATCGGCCTAGCCGTCTGCTACACGCCCTGGTCGGACGACTCCGGCGAACACAAGATCAACCTGCTCGACTGTCCCGGTTCCGGGATCTTCGTTCACGAAACCCGTTCGGGCATGCACGCGGCCGACGCCGCCCTGCTGTGCCTGGACGCCGCATCGCCGACCCAGGTCATGGCCGAGAAGGCCTGGGAAATCGCGGCCGGGATGGACCAGCCGGTGATGCTGCACCTGACCAAGATGGACCGCGACAACATCGACTTCGAGGGTTGCATCGCCGAAGTGCAGCAGCATTTCGACCGCATGGCGCTGCCGGTCCAGATCCCGGTCGGCGCCGGCAAGGACTTCACCGGTGTGGTCGACCTGCTGAGCGGCAACGCCTATCTCTACGACCACGACGGAAACGGCCGCAGCCAGGTGTCCGAACCGCCGGCAGAGTTGGCGGACCAGATCGAAGAGTGGCGGGCAAAGCTCACGGAAGCGGTCGCCGAGAGCGACGACGAGCTGATGGAGGCCTACTTCGACCAGGGCGACCTCAATCAGGATCAGTTGGTCGAGGGGCTCAAGAACGCAATCAGGAACCGGGCGCTGTTCCCTATCACCATGTCGTCCGCCGGCCACGGTATCGGCAACTCGGCTCTGCTCGACGCCGTGGTCAAGCTGTTGCCGTCGCCGACGGGCGCACCTCCGATGCCGGCCGCCGATCTCGGCGGAGAACCCGTGGAACTCAAGCGCGGCGACGGAGCGCCGGTCAGCGCAATCGTCTTCAAGACCATGAACGACCCCTTCATCGGCCGCATTTCCCTGCTCCGCGTAGCCGCGGGCTGCATGACCTCCGACACCGGCTACTGGAACCCCCGGCACGAAGAGGCGGAACGGGTCGGCCACCTGATGCACATGCAGGGCAAGACCGGCCAGGATGTCCCGCAACTCCTCGAGGGCGACATCGGCGGCGTGGCGAAACTCAAGAGCAGCGTCACCGGCGACTCGATCACGAGCCGCGAACGGCCGCTTCGCCTCGGATTTCCCACCCCTCCGGTCGCCGCGATCTCGTTCGCCATCGAGCCGAAGACGAAGGGCGACGAAGAGAAGATCGGCGAGGCGGTGCTCCGGCTGGTCGAAGAGGATCCGAGCCTGCGGGCCGGGCGCGACCCGCAGACCGGCGAGTTCCTCCTCTCCGGCGCCGGCCAGCTCCACGTCGAGATCGCCGTCTCCAAGCTAAAGGCCCGGTCCAAGGTCGAGGTCATCCTGCACCCGCCCAAGGTGCCCTACCGCGAAGCGATCAGGAGACCAGCGATCGGCCACGGGAGGCACAAGAAGCAGAGCGGTGGCCGCGGCCAGTTCGCCGACTGCACAATCACGATGGAGCCCGTCGCCACCCCGGAGGACTACGAGTTCGTCGACGAGATCTTCGGCGGCTCGATCCCCCACAACTACCGCCCCGCAGTCGAAAAGGGTCTGCTCGAGGCAGCCGCACGCGGCTACCTGGCCGGCTACCCGGTCGGCAACTTCCGTGTCCGGCTCCAGGACGGCAAGTACCACGACGTCGACTCGTCCGAGATGGCCTTCAAGGTTGCCGGCTCCCTGGCCTTCAAGGACGCCATGGCGAAGGCCGCCCCCACCCTGCTCGAACCGGTGATGCAGGTCGACATCAACACCACCGAGGACTTCATGGGCGACATCATGAGCGACCTGTCCTCCCGCCGCGGCCGTCCCCAGGGCATGGAAGCCAAGGGCAACGCCCAGATCGTCAAGGCCACCGTCCCCATGGCCGAGATGCTGACCTACGCCCCCGCCCTGCGCTCAATGACCCAGGGCCGCTCCAGCTTCACGATGGGCTTCTCCCACTACGAGGAAGTCCCCCGCCAGATCCAGGAGAAGATCATCGCCGAAGCGAAGCGGGCGGGGGAAGAGGACTAGCCGGCCGCGGAAGCCGGCAGCGGGCTGCCGTTGCTACCATCCACGCATGGTCGTGAAGCCCACCCACCCACCGACCGCCCGCAGCTTCATCCCCCCTCCAGCCCCGGGCGAGCGACCTACCGAGTACGCAGACCGAATCGGCCAGTACCATGTCGCCTCGAAATCCGAGGCGCACCGAAAGCAGCACGGCCTCTACTTGACGCCTGTGGCCGCCGCCGACTTCATGGCGGCCCGGATCCGGGTCTCCGGCGACCGCCTTCGGGTCTTGGACCCTGCCGCCGGTGCGGGCATCCTCTGCTGCGCGGCCGTTGAAGAGCTCGCCGATCGCGACCCAACGACGAAGCGAATCGATCTCGTCGCCTACGAGGTAGACACCGAGCTGACGGACCCTCTGAAGGCGGTCCTCGGCTACCTCCGGGAGTGGTGCGTGGAGGTGCATGGAATCCGCCTTGCGGCTCGCATCGAGTCGAGAGACTTCGTCATGGCGCACGCGGAAGCACTCCGGCGTGAAGGCAGTCTGATTCCGTACGAGTCAGACGACCGAGAGTTCGACATCGCGATTTCCAACCCGCCGTACTTCAAGATCAACAAGAGCGACCCGCGGGCGGTTCTCGCTTCAAACGTGGTTCATGGGCAACCGAACATCTACGCCCTGTTCATGGCGGTTAGCGCCGTCCTGCTCCGCCCGGGTGGCGACTTCATCTCCATCACGCCGAGGAGCTTTGCCTCCGGCTTGTACTTCCGGCAGTTCCGGCAGGTCTTCTTCGACCTCATTCGCCCGACCCTGGTTCACGCATTCGGATCGCGTCGGGAGGCCAAGGCTGTCCTCGCTGCGCGGATCATTGCCGTGCTGTAGGACGGTGATCTCACCGTGCGCAGAGCGGCGAAGCTGAGCGGGTTCGCCGCGGCGGACTTCTCTCGCATCCGCAACGCTGATCTCGGACGCTTCACGCTGGATCGTCTGATGAAGATGTTGGCCGCGCTGGACGCTGACGCGAGGGTCACCATCACGGTGGATCCGTCCCGAACAGCCACGGCGACCGCGTCGAGTTCCGGTTGAGAGAGAAGCAACGAGTGCTCTACGGCTCCGAACCGCCCCAACGGAGCTGACCGCCGGCGCGCCGCTACTCGTCGGTGTCGACGAACTCGATGACGGCTACTTCGGCGGCGTCGCCTCGGCGGGGGCCGAGCTTGGTGATGCGCAGGTAGCCGCCCGGGCGGTCGGCGTAGCGGGGCGCGATCTCGTCGAACAGCTTCTTGACGTGGTCGCGGTTCGGGAGCCAGCGGCGCACCAGGCGCCGGGCGTGGACGGAGTCCTCCCGGCTCCGGGTGATGACCTTCTCGGCCACCGGCCGCAGGGCCTTGGCCTTCGCCAAGGTGGTCCGGATCCGGCCATGCACGACCAGGGAGGCGAGCATGTTGCGGAACATTGCCCGCCGGTGGGCCGTGGTCCGGCCGAGTTTCTTGTAGCCAACTCCGTGACGCATCTTCGCTCCTTCCCGCGAAAGCTCGAGGGCGGTCCAGCGGCCGCTAGGCCTGGACGCCCTCCGCGTTCTCCGGAACCTCCATGCCGAAAGACAATCCCATCCTGTCGAGCACCGTCTGGATCTCTTCGAGCGACTTGCGGCCGAAGTTCTTCGTCTCCAGCATTTCCTTCTCGCTCCGCACGACGAGGTCGCCCAGCGTGTTGATGTTCGCGTTCCTCAGGCAGTTCGCCGAACGAACACTCAGGTTCAGATCGTCAATCTCCTTCTCTAGGAGGGCGCCGATGTCGCTCCCATCGACTTCCTCCTCGGCCGCGGCTTCCATAACCAGACTCTCCTCGGCGTCGATGAAGATCGTCAGGTGCTCGCGCAGGAGCTCGCCGGCACGGGATACTCCCTCTTCCGGCGTCACCGTTCCGTCCGTCCAGACCTCTACGATCAGTCGCTCGTAGTCGGTCGTCCGGCCGAGTCGCGCGGCCTCCACGCGGTAGTTCACGCGCTTCACCGGGCTGTGGACGGAGTCGAGCGGAATCCAGCCGATTCCCATCGACTCGTCGAGGTTGAGGTCCGCGCCGACGTAGCCGCGTCCATTCTTGACCTGCGCCTCGAGGCGAAGCCGGCCCCGTTCGTTCAGCGTCGCCACCTTGCTGTTCGGGTCGCGAATCTCGACGCTCGGGTCGCCGTCGAAGTCACCCGCGGTCACCGCGCGCGGACCCGACACGTCCAGCGTGATCACGCGCGTCGCGCCGTCGAAGGACCGCAGCGGCACCTGCTTCAGGTTCAGAATGATGTCCGTGACGTCCTCGACCACCCCTTCGAGTGAAGAGAACTCGTGCAGAGCGCCGTCGATACGCACCGCGGTAATCGCGGCGCCTTCGATTGCCGACAAGAGGCTACGACGCAGTGCATTGCCCACGGTTGATCCGAAGCCGCGTTCGAACGGCTGGGCCGAGAACTTGCCATACGTATCGGTCAGAGTCTCGGTATCGATCTCGATCCTCTTCGGGCGTTGAAATCCCTTCCAGAGCATGTTCACTCCTACAATCTCTATTGCGTTTCAGGTTGAAACGTTGATGTCTCGGTGCGGTACCGGGGGCCCGATGCCGGGTTCAGACCCGACGCCGCTTGCGGGGACGGCAGCCGTTGTGCGGAATCGGTGTGACGTCACGGATCGATCGGATGCCGATGCCTGTGGCCTGCAGAGCCCTGACGGCCGATTCGCGGCCGCCTCCCGGCCCGTTGACCAGGACGTCGACCGATCGCACGCCGAGGTCCTTGGCCTGATAGCCGACCGCCTGCGCGGCCACCTGAGCCGCGAACGGCGTTCCCTTTCGCGACCCCTTGAAACCGTTTCGGCCCGACGACGACCAAGTCAGAACGTTGCCGTCCGGATCGCTGATGCAGACCAGTGTGTTGTTGAAGGTCGCATTGACATGCGCCACGGCGTGGGGCACCACGCGCTTTTCCTTCTTCCTCGCCTTTGCCATCTATGTGATCCTCTCTCGCCTACTTCCCGACCTTCTTCTTGCCGGCTACGCTGGCCCGCCGCGGTCCCTTGCGGGTACGCGCGTTGGTGTGCGTGCGCTGGCCCCGAACGGGCAGGCTCTTGCGATGCCTGACGCCACGGTAACTGCCGATCTCCATCAGACGCTTGATGCTCTGGGTCACTTCCTTGCGCAGGTCTCCCTCGACCGACCCCGCCTCCTGAACGACCCGGCGAATACGCCCGGTCTCGTCCTCGGTCAGATCCCTGACCTTGACCTCGGCGGTGATACCCGCCTGATCCAGCAGCACCAGCGCCCGTGAGCGGCCGATGCCATAGATGTAGGTGAGGCCGATGCCTACCTGCTTGTTCTGGGGTAGATCGATGCCCGCGATTCTCGCCATACCAGCTCTCTCCCGTCCTTCTCAGCCCTGCCGCTGCTTGTGCTTGGGGTTCTCACAGATGACGCGGATGACTCCGCGACGCCGGACCACCTTGCACTTCACGCACATTCTCTTCACTGACGCTCGTACCTTCATGATGGATTTCCTCCGATTCCGAACAGCCGACCGTCAGGTCCGCAGCCTGTACACGATCCGGCCACGGCCGGGGTCATAGGGTGAGAGTTCGACCAGAACGCGATCCCCCGGGAGAATCCGGATGAAGTGCTTGCGCATCTTTCCCGAGATGTGGGCCAAGGCCTGGTGCTTGTTATCAAGCTCGACCTTGAAGACAGCGTTCGGCAGTGTCTCCACCACAGTTGCCTCGACCTCGATCGCTTCTTCCTTCTTCACTCCCAAGTTCCCTTCGTCCTCCTGCTACGTCTCTGGTTCAAGCCGCCAGACCCAGTACCCGCGCTCCGGTCGGCGTCACCGCGATCGAGTGCTCGAAGTGAGCCGACAATGATCCATCCTTCGTTCTCGCCGTCCAACCATCTCCATCCATCTTCACGGCCCGGCTGCCGGCGTTGACCATGGGCTCAATCGCCAAGACCATTCCCGACCGCAACTCCAAGCCACGACCCCGGCGACGGTAGTTCGGAACTTCCGGTTCCTCATGTAGTGCGGAACCGATACCGTGACCGACGAAATCGCGAACCACGCAGTACCCGTGATCCTTGACGTACCGCTCGACCGCGCGACCGATGTCGTGCAGCCACCTGCCGGGCGTCACGCATTCCAAAGCCACATCCAGGGCCCGGCGAGTGACTTCCAGCAAGCGCGCGGCTTGCTCCGAGACCGCACCTACACGGTACGTGCGCGCAGCGTCGCCATAGTACCCCGAAAACTCCACGCCGCAGTCGATGCTGACGATGTCTCCCTCCTCGAGAGGTACGTCGTTCGGGATGCCGTGGACGATCACATCGTTGACCGAGGTGCACAGGCTGGCCGGGAAGCCCCGGTAGCCGAGAAACGCCGGCCGGCCGCCACGCTCACGAATCGCCTCTTCCGCATGGACATCGAGTTCGCGTGTGGTCATCCCGGGCCGCAGCCGCTGGTCCAGCGAGGCCAGAACCTCCAGGACGATGCGGTTGGCGCGGTCCATCAGGTCGAGTTCCTCTTCGGTCTTGAGAATCGGCATCAGGCAGCCGCCGCCTCCGCCAGCGACGTCTCGATCGCTCTCGTGACGTGTTCGATCGGGACGTTGCCGTCGACGCGGCGCAGCAGTCCCAGGCCCTCGTAGTGAGCGATCAGGGGCTCGGTCTGCGCGGCGTAGACCTGCAGCCGTTCGCGCACGACCTCTTCCCGATCGTCGTCGCCGCGGCCGCGCAGCACGGAACGTCGAACGAGAACCTCGTCCGGCACGTCGATCGTCACCACGTGATCGAGGGCCCCGCCGCCCAGGATTTCGTCCAGGGTGTCTGCCTGCGGCGCGGTGCGCGGATAGCCGTCGAGCAGAAAGCCCGAGGCCGTATCGGCCTGAGTCAGCCGGTCGCGCACCACGTCGGCCATCAGATCGTCGTCGACCAGAGCGCCCGAGGCCATCACACCGTCAACACGCCGGCCCAGTTCGCTGCCTGCGGCAACCGCGGCCCGCAGCATCTCACCGGTCGAGATGGCCGGCACACCGAGACTCGCCGAAAGGCGCTCGGCCTGGGTGCCCTTGCCGCAACCGGGAGCTCCGAGCAGCACGATGCGAAGAGGATCAGCCACGGCGGCCTCGGATCCGGCCCCGCTTCATGAAGCCCTCGTAGTTGCGCATCACGAGCTGGCTCTCGACCTGTTGCAGCGTGTCCATGGCCACGCTGACGACGATCAGGAGCGACGTGCCGCCGAAGTAGAAGTTGATCCCCATGCCCTCGGTCAACCAGAGCGGCGCAACTCGGTCCAGGGCGCCGCCGATGAACGGAAGCCCCCCGACCTTGAAGCCCGCGATCAGGAACTCGGGCAGAACGGACACCCCCGCCAGGTATAGGGAGCCGACCAGGGTCAGCCGGGTCAGAACCCGGTCGATGTACTCCGAGGTTCGCCTGCCGGAGCGAATGCCGGGAATGAACCCGCCGTACTTTCGCATGTTCTCGGCAAGATCGTTCGGGTTGAAGATGATCGAGACGTAGAAGTACGAGAAGAAGATGATCGCCGCCACGTAGAGCAGGTAGTAGACCGGCTGACCCCATTGCAGCGCGGTGGCGATCCGCTGGATCGGTTCGTACTGGATCATGCCCGCCACCGTCGCCGGCACGGTGACCACCGAACTCGCGAAGATGACCGGAATCACGCCGCCGGTGTTCACCCGCAAGGGCAGATAGGTGCTCTGCCCACCGTACTGGCGCCGGCCGACGATCCGCTTCGCGTACTGCACCGGAATGCGCCGCTGCGCCCGCTCCATGTAGACGATGAAGGCGACGACCACGAGCATGAAGGCCGACAGGAACAGAATCTTGAGCAGGGACATCGCACCGCTCTGCATTTGACTGAAGAGCGTCAGGACGGCGCCCGGCAGGCCCACCACGATGCCGGCGAAGATGATCAGGGAGATGCCGTTGCCGATGCCGCGCTCGCTGATCTGCTCGCCCAGCCACATCACGAAGGCGCAGCCCGTGGTGAGCGAGAGCACGGTCATGAACTTGAACCCGAGACCGGGGTTGAAGACCAGGGGCGCGCCTCCCGGCGAGGTCAGGTTCTCCAGGAAGAAGGCGATGCTCGTGCCCTGGATGATCGAGATGATCACCGTTCCGTACCGGGTGTACTGGGTGATCTTCCGCCGGCCCATCTCGCCTTCCTTCGAGAGCTTCTCGAGATAGGGCCAGACCACGGTGAGCAGTTGCAGAATGATGGACGCCGAGATGTACGGCATGATGCCGAGAGCGAAGATGGCCACCCGACCCAGGCTGCCGCCGGTGAACGTGTTGACGAACCCCAGCACGGTTCCCTGCATCTGGTCCATGAACTCGAGCAGAGCCTGGGGGTCGATCCCCGGCGTCGGAATGATGCAGCCGATGCGGTAGACGGCCAGCAGGCCGAACATGAACAACACCCGCTTCCGGAGATCCGGAATCGCAAAAATGTTGCGGAAACTCTCGACGCCCACGTGCTAGCCCCGTCAGCCGATCTCTTCGCAGGCGCCGCCGGCGGCCTCGATCTTGGCGCGCGCGGACGCGCTGAAGCGGTGCGCCCGGACGGTCAACCCGGCCGGCGCATCGCCAACGCCCAGAACCTTCAGCTTCATGCCCCGGCGCACACGGCCGTGGGAAACGAGGAGGTCCACGCCGACCACATCACCGAGACCGTCCAGGTCTCCGACGTTGATCACCGTGTACTCGGTCCGGAAGATGTTGGTGAACCCGCGCTTCGGAACGCGCCGCACCAGGGGCATCTGGCCGCCCTCGAAGCCGGCGCGGCGGGAGAAGCC
The DNA here is from genome assembly GCA_965205295.1 of Candidatus Multivorans sp. GTDB lineage: Bacteria > Acidobacteriota > Thermoanaerobaculia > Multivoradales > Multivoraceae > Multivorans. Next base: position 3,918,795 of record OZ242167.1, on the reverse strand, counting down.
CGCACGCGAGCGTTGGCCCTTGTGGCCTCGCCCCGCGGTCTTGCCCGTTCCGGAGCCCGGTCCACGGCCGACCCGCTTGCGCGCACGGCGACTTCCCGGCGCCGGTTTGAGTTCGTGCAGTTTCATGTCAGTCCTCCTGAGAGTCCCCCAGAATCCGAACCAGGTGGGGAATCTTCCGCACCATTCCGCGCACCGAATGGGAATCCTCCCGCTCGACGATGTGGCGAATCCGCCTCAAGCCAAGACCGCGCAGAACCTCGCGCTGCGGTCTCGGCCTGCCGATCGCGCTACGCACCTGCTGTATCCGAATCGTCCTGCCAGCCACTAGCTCTTCCTCCCTGGTCTGTGTTCACCGACGCGCCGTCCAGCGAGTCCAAGCCACGCAATTCCCTGACCTGCTTCTTGCTGCGCAGAGACAAGAGCCCGGCGAAAGTCGCCTTGACCACGTTCTGCGGGTTCGTCGTCCCCAACGACTTGGTCAGGATGTCCTGAATTCCGGCGCCCTCGACCACCGCACGCACCGCGCCGCCGGCGATGACCCCGGTTCCCTCAGAGGCCGGCTTCAACATCACCCGACCGGCGCCGAACACGCCCACCGTCTCGTGCGGGATCGTCGTTCCGTCGAGCGGCACCCGTACCAGGCTGCGCTTCGCGATCTGAATCCCCTTGCGAATCGCGGCCGGGACCTCCTTCGCCTTGCCCGAGCCGTAACCGACGCGGCCGGCGCCGTCGCCGATCACAACCAGAGCGGTAAAGGAGAAGTTCTTGCCGCCCTTGACGACCTTCGTCACCCGGTTGATGTCGACAACCTGCTCGAAGAACTCGCTGTCGAGATCGATGTCCCTAGCCACTGTTCACGTCCCTAGCCACTGCTGTCTCCTTCGCTTCTCTGATGCATCAGAACTCGAGGCCTCCGGCGCGCGCACTGTCCGCAAGCGCCTGAATGCGGCCGTGGTACAGGAACCCGCCGCGGTCGAAGATCACCGATTGCAGGCCCTGCTCCCTGGCGCGCGCCGCCAGCGCTTCGCCCACCGCCTTTGCCGCGCTGCAACTCCCGGTCGAGCCTTCGAGCTCCCCGCAGACGTCCGGCTCGAGCGAGCTCGCAAACGCCAGGGTGTGCCCCGCCCGATCATCGATCAGTTGAGCGTAGATGTGACGGCGGCTCTTGTGAACCGCCAGACGCGGTCTCTCCTGTGAGCCCCGAAGCTTCTTCCGGACGCGGTAACGGGCGCGGCGCCGCCGGCGGCTCCGATCCAACGTTCTCTTTCTTCGCAGGTCGCTCATTGCCTCGATGTCCCTGTTTTCCGAACTCGTTCCAAACCGTCTAGACCGACGTCGCCTTGCCGACCTTGAGCCGGATGACCTCGTCGCGGTAGCGAATGCCCTTGCCCTTGTACGCATCCGGCTTGCGCAGACTGCGGAGGTCGGCCGCTACCTGCCCGACCTGCTGCTTGTCGATGCCGGAAACGGCGATTCGGTTCGTCCGATCGTCGATCGAGACGTCGATCCCATCCGGGATCGCGTAAACCACGGGGTGCGAGTATCCGAGCGCCAGGTGGATTTCGCGCCCCTTGACCTCTCCCCTGTAACCGACGCCGACGATCTCCAGCTCTCGCCGGAAGCCCTCGGTGACACCCACGACAGCGTTCGCAATCAGCGCGCGGGCCAGTCCGTGCAGGGCCCGTTCCGGTCCGCTCGAGCCCGAACGGTGCAGCCTGACGACGCCGTCCTCGACCAGGACATCGATGCCCTGCTGGAGCGGCTGCTCCAGCTTTCCCTTCGGACCCTCGATAGTCACCGTACCGCCGTTCACCGCCACCTTCGTCTTGTCCGGCAGCGGAATCGGCGCCTTTCCTATGCGTGACATGAGTTCACCTCACCAACAGTCACTGTGCCGCCAAAGGCGGTCCGCGACTGGCTGCGACTGCTGTGCCGACCGCTGTCGCCCTGCATCTCAGTACACCTCACAGAGGACCTCGCCGCCCACACGCTGGCCTCGCGCCTCGGCATCCGTGAGCAGACCCTTCGAAGTCGACAGGATCGCGACGCCCAGCCCGTTCAGAACCGGCTTCAGATCGTCAGCGCCCCGATACACCCTGCGCCCGGGCTTGCTGATCCTCCGCACCTTGGTGATCGTCGGCACTCCCTCGCCGTTGTATGCCAGGAAGATCCGGAGCGTCCTGCCGGGCGGCGAGTCGTAGACCTCGTAGTGGCTGATGTAGCCCTGGTCCCGCAGCACGCGGCACAACGCGATCTTCAGGCTCGAAGATGGCGCCTCGGTCTGATCGTGCTTGACGATCAGCGCGTTGCGAATCGTGGTCAGCAGATCCGCGATGGGGTCGGTCATGGTCATCGTGACAATCCTTGGGTATTTGAAACTCGTGCCGGTCCGGAACTCAGGTCGCGAACGGCATGCCGAGACCGCGCAGAAGATGCAGCGCCTGCACGTCGGACTCCGCCGAGGTGACGAGGGTGACGTTGATCCCCTTGGAACCTTCGCTCTTCGAGTAGTCGACTTCGGGGAAGATCAGGTGGTCCCGGATACCCAGGGTATAGCTGCCCCGACCATCGAAGCTCCGGTCCGAGATGCCGCGGAAGTCGCGAACTCGCGGCAGCGCGACGGTGACAAGGCGATCGAGGAAGTGCCACATCCGGGTGCGGCGCAGCGTAACCCGGCAACCGATCGGCATGCCCTCACGCAACTTGAACGCAGCGATCGACTTCCGGGCGCGGGTGATGACCGGCTGCTGACCGGCGATCGAGGCCAACTCAGGCACGGCGTTCTCCAGGATCTTGATGTTCTGGATCGCTTCGCCGATACCCATGTTGAGAACGATCTTCTCCAGCCGCGGCACCGCCATCGGGTTGGAAATGCCAAACTCCTGCTGCAGGCTGGCGACGACCTCCTCCTGGTAGAGAGTCTTCAGTCGGGGAATCATGGTCATTCCTTCAGGTCACAGCCTCAACTCAACCCCGCGCCGCTGATCTTGGCGTAGCGTGTTGACTTTCCGTCCTCGAGACGCCGCTTGCCGACGCGCGTCGGCTTGTCGGTATCCGGGCAGATCACCTTGAGATTCGAGATGTGGATGGGCGCCTCCCGCTCCAGGATGCCTCCCTGAACCTGACGCTGCGGGTTCGGTCGCTCGTGCTTCTTGACCAGGTTCACACGTTCAACGATGACGCGATTCCCGGCCGGAAGCACCCGCAACACCTTGCTGCGCACTCCCCGGTTCCGGCCCGCGATGACCAGCACCTCGTCGCCCTTCTTGATCTTCAGTTTGGGCATGTCAGATCACCTCCGGCGCCAACGACACGATGCGCATGAAGCGCCGCTCGCGCAGCTCGCGAGCCACCGGGCCGAAGACGCGGGTCCCAATCGGTTCCTGCGCGTCGTTGATCAGCACCGCGGCGTTGTTGTCGAAGCGGATGTAGCTCCCGTCCTTTCGGCGCCGCTCCTTGCGGGTCCGCACGATCACCGCGCGCACGACCTCGCCCTTCTTGACCGTGCCCTCGGGCACCGCCTCCTTGACCGAAGCGGTGATCACGTCACCCAGCACACCGTACTGCCCGGAGGAACCGCCCCGCAGCTTGATGCAGGCGATTCGTTTGGCCCCCGAGTTGTCGGCGACATCGAGCACTGTTCCCATCTGGATCATCGTCGCACCTACCCTTCCGCGCGCTTGACGATTCGCTGCACGCGCCAGCGCTTGTGACGCGATATCGGTCGGGTCGAGACGAGGGAAACGACATCTCCCTCACGGCAGTCATTCGACTCGTCGTGAGCCACGAACCGCGACGACTTCTTCATCAGGCGGTGGTAGAGCCGGTGCATGACCGTCTTCTCGACCGCCACGATGACTGTCTTGTCCATCTTGGCGCTGACCACCTGGCCCACCCGAACCTGGCGGCGGCCCCGCGCTTCTTGTTGATCCACGTTCATGTCGTTCCTGTCGCTCTCTCGCGCCTGACGGTAAGAACCCGCGCCAACTCGACCCGGGCTTTCCTGATCCTGCTCGGCTTCTCCAGTTGGCCAATCGATTTCTGCAGTCGCAGGGCGAACAACTGATCGGCCAACTCCTCCTCCTTCTGCACCAGCTCGTCTCCGGTCAGCTCTCTGAGTTCGCTTGTCTTCATCGTCTCACCCTCAGACCTGTGCCCCGTGGCGCACGACGAAGCGGGTCTTGATACCGAGTTTGTGGGAAGCCAGCCTCATCGCCGACTTCGCCAACTCCGGCGACACGCCCTCGAGTTCGTAGAGGATGCGGGCCGGACGAACGACCGCAACCCACTCCTCCGGGTTGCCCTTGCCCTTGCCCATCCGCGTTTCCAGCGGCTTCTTGGTGATCGGCTTGTCCGGAAAGACCCGAATCCAGACCTTGCCGGTTCGCTTGATGTGGCGAGTGATCGCGATTCGCGCGGCCTCGATCTGACGGGCCGTGACCCAGCCGGCCTCTTGTGCCTGCAGGCCGTACTCGCCGAACGCCACCACATTGCCGCCCTTGGCCAGACCTCGGCGGCGGCCACGGTGATGCTTGCGAAACTTGACCTTCTTCGGCATCAACATCGTTCGTTACTCCCTCGAATCCCTTCAGCGCCCAGCCGTGCCCTACGCCACCGCGCGGCGGCCGCGCTCCCGCGAAAGATCGCCGCGGTAGACCCAGACCTTGACTCCGATCACGCCGTAGGTCGTGAAGGCCTCGGCGAAGCCGTAGTCGATGTCGGCCTTCAGGGTGTGCAGCGGCAACCGCCCTTCCTGGTACCACTCGGTGCGGGCGATCTCGTTGCCGCCGAGCCGACCCGAAACCATGATCTTGACACCCTTGGCGCCGAAACGGAAGGCCGATTCCATCGCTTTCTTCATGGCCCGGCGGAAGGCCACCCGGCGGAGAAGCTGTCCGGTAATCGCCTCGGCCACAAGCTGGGCATCGAGCTCCGGACGCTGGATCTCCTGGATGTTGATGTGGACTTCCCGCCCCATCTGCCGGCTCAGGTCGTCGCGCAGCTTGTCCACTTCAGCGCCCTTGCGGCCGATGATGATGCCGGGGCGCGAGGTGTAGATCGTGACGCGCAGCTTGTCCGCGGCGCGCTCGATATCGATCTGGCTCACGCCGGCATGCATCAGGCGCTTCTTCAGACCGGTCCGCAACTCGATGTCCGAGTGCAGGGTGCTGGCGTAGTCCCGTTCGGCGTACCAGCGCGAATGCCAGCCCTGGTTGTACACCAAACGAAAGCCGTACGGATGTGTCTTCTGACCCATTAGCGCTCCTACGTTGGCTCTGCCGACTGACTGCGAGAATCAAGCTTGATCGTGATGTGGCTCTGCCGCTTGAGGATGCGGAACGCACGGCCCATGGGCTGCGGGCGCAGGCGCTTCAGCGTCGGCCCTCCGTCCACGAAGATCTCCTTGACGTAGAGCTGCCCCACGTCGACCCCCCTCTGCTCGTTCTCGGCACGGTTCTCGGCGTTGGCGACCGCCGACCGCAGCAACTTGGAGAGATGCCGTGCTGCCGCCTTGGTGCTCAACTGCAGCAGCGTCGAGGCCTCCTCGACATCCCGGCCGCGGATCAGGTCCGCCACCAGACGCACCTTCTGCGGCGACGCCTGGAGGTACCTGAGTCGGGCGATTGATTCCATCGTTCTGTTCTCTCTCTCCAACTACCGGGGACGAGCCCGGCGCTCCCGCTTGCCGCCGGCATGGCCGCGGAAAGTCCGCGTCTGAGCGAACTCGCCGAGCTTGTGACCGACCATGTTCTCACTGACAAACACCGGAATGAACTTCATGCCGTTGTGAACAGCGATGGTGTGACCCACCATGTCCGGAATGACCGTGGACCGGCGCGACCAGGTCTTGATGACCCTCCGGTCGTGGCCCTTATTCATCGCAGTCACCTTGTCGTACAGGTGGCTGTCGATGAAGAAACCCTTCTTGAGTGAACGTCCCATGCTGACCTCTGTTTCGTGCGCTCGCCGACCTTACTTGCGGCGTCCGCGCCGCCGTACGATCATGCCGCTCGTGCGCTTGTTTCTTCGTGTCTTGTAGCCCTTGGTCGGCTTGCCCCATGGCGTGGTCGGATGCCGTCCGCCGGAGGCCTTACCCTCGCCGCCGCCCATGGGATGGTCGACCGGATTCATCGACACACCGCGGTTGTGCGGCCGGCGACCCCGCCAGCGGTTGCGACCGGCCTTCCCCAGCGCGATGTTCGAGTGCTCCGAGTTGCTGACCTGGCCGATCGTGGCGGCACAGTCGACGTGCACCCGGCGGACCTCCCCCGAAGGAAGTCGGACCTGAGCGTAGACGCCCTCCTTGGCCATCAACTGGGCGCCCGTGCCGGCGCTGCGCACCATCTGCCCGCCGCCACCGATCTTCAGTTCGATGTTGTGGATCATCGTGCCCAGGGGAATGAACCGGATCGGAAGGCAGTTGCCGACATCGATCTCGGAGCCTTCGCCCGCCTGGACCACCGCGCCTACCTTCAAGCCCTGGGGATGGAGGATGTAGCGCTTCTCGCCGTCGGCGTAGTGCAGCAGGGAGATCAGCGCGCTCCGGTTCGGGTCGTACTCGATCGTGGCCACCTTCGCGGGCACGCCCACCTTGTCGCGCCGGAAATCGATCCGCCGGTAGCGCCGCTTGTGGCCGCCGCCCCGGAACCAGATCGTCTGCCTGCCCGTGTTGTTGCGGCCGCTGATCCGCTTCTTGCCCTCGACGAGGGCCTTGTGCGGCTTGTCCGCCGTGACCTCTTCCCGGCGTGCGTACTCCTGGAAGCGGCTCGCCGGATTGGTCGGTTTGAGTTTCTTGATCGCCATTTTCTTGTTGGCTCTTGCTACACGTTGTCGAAGAGATCGATCTGGCCCTCGGCCAGCCGTACGTATGCCTTCTTCCAATCGGGGCGCCGGCCGACGAAGCGGCCCTGGCGACGAACCTTGCCGTGCATCTTCACGATCCGGACCTCCGCCACCTTGACACCCTGGAACTGTGCCTCCACCGCGCGCCGCACCTCGATCTTGTTGGCTCGGGAGTCAACGACGAAGGCGATGATGTTCCGCTCGTCACGGAGCTCGGTCGACTTCTCGGTGATCAGCGGCCGACGCAGGATTTCCTGCACTCTCATGACGCGCTCCCGTTCTTCCGCTGTTTCTGCAACACGGCGGACAAGCGGCCGATGGCGGTCTCGCTGAACAGCACGTAACCGCGATCGACGACATCGTAGACATTCACACCAAGGGCGTCGACGGTCTTGATCTGCGGGTGGTTGCGGGACGCCAGGATCAGGTTCCGGTTGCCGTGGTCGTCGACGATCAGAATCTTCTCTTCGATCCCCAGGCCCCGCAGACGCGCGGCGAAGGCGCCCGTCTTGTGGCTGTCGAGATCAAGCGAGTCCACCACCATGATCCGCTCCTCGGCCAGCTTGCGCGAGAGTGCCGACTTGAGCGCGTTGCGCTTCTCGTTCCGCGACAGCTTGTTGCGGTGGCTGCGCGTACGCGGTCCGTGCACGACGCCGCCGCCGCGTCGCAGCGGAGAGCGAATGCTGCCGGCGCGGGCTCGACCCGTGCCCTTCTGCCGGTGCGGCTTGACGCCGGAGCCCCGCACTTCGTGCCTGCCCTTGACCTGGTGCGTACCCGCCCGCTGCGCGGCCCGGACCGACACCACCGCCAGGTAGATCAGATGCTCGTTGTACGGGTATGTGAAGACCTCTTCCGGCAGCTCGATGCTGCCGACCGCCTCGTTGTCGAGGCTCCTGATCGCGACCTTTGGCATCAGACCGAACTCCGAACCATGACCAGACCGTTGCGGCCGCCCGGAACGGCGCCACGTAGATAGAGAAGGCGATTCTCCACATCCACCTTGACCACCTTCAGCTTCTTCGTCGTCACCCGTTTGCCGCCCATCCGGCCCGGAAACCTCATTCCCGGGAAGACACGCGAGGGACTCGCCGACTGCCCGACGGAACCCGGAGCGCGATGGAACATCGAGCCGTGTGTGGCTCGCCCGCCCCCAAAACCGTGGCGGCGCATGACGCCCTGGAATCCCTTCCCCTTGCCGTTGCCGATCACATCGACACGGGAGCCGACCTCGAAGATCGAAATCCCGATCTCATCGCCGGGCTGCGACTCGTTCGTCGCGTCGACCCGCACCTCGACCAGGTGACGCATCGCCTCGAGACCGGCCTTCTTGAAGTGGCCCCGGCGCCCCTCGGTGACCCGCCTCGGCGGCCGCTTCTCAACCAGGCCGATCTGCACCGCTTCGTAGCCGTCGGACTCCGCCGTCTTTCGTTGCACGACCCGGCACGGGCCAACCTCCAGGACGGTGACCGGAACCGCGGCGCCGTCCTCGGCGTAGATCTGCGTCATGCCGATCTTGCGCCCGAGCAACCCCCTAGCACGACCCTTGCTTTCGCTCACCGTCCTGATCCCCCGTCGCTTCGCCTGCTCAACTGCCGGTTCAACTGCCAAAAGCCTTGATCTCGACGTCAACGCCCGCCGGAAGCTCGAGCTTCATCAGCGCGTCGACGGTCTGGCTGGTCGGCTCGAAAATGTCCAGCAACCGCTTGTGGGTGCGGATCTCGAACTGCTCCCGCGACTTCTTGTCCACATGCGGAGAGCGATTCACCGTGTAGCGGGCAATGTGCGTCGGCAATGGAATCGGCCCGACCACGCGCGCGCCGCTACGACGCGCGGTGTCGACGATCTCATGGGTCGACGTATCCAGGATGCGGTAGTCGAAGGCCTTGAGCCGGATGCGGATCTTCTCGTTCACCATTCTCTCGAATTCCAACCTTCCTCGAATACCGACCTTGAACCGCTTACTCGACGATGTCGGTGACGGTGCCGGCGCCGACCGTACGGCCGCCCTCGCGAATGGCGAAGCGCACGCCCTTCTCCATCGCGATCGGAGCGATCAGTTCCACGTCCAGCGTCACGTTGTCGCCGGGCATCACCATCTCCGTGCCTGCCGGCAGGGTCGCCACACCCGTCACGTCCGTCGTGCGGAAGTAGAACTGTGGACGGTAGCCGTCGAAGAACGGCGTGTGACGACCGCCCTCGTCCTTGTTCAGCACGTACACCTCGCCCTTGAACTTCGTGTGAGGCGTGATCGAACGCGGATGAGCCAGCACCTGACCCCGCTCCACCTCGTCCTTCTTCGTACCCCGAAGCAGCACGCCGATGTTGTCGCCAGCCTCGCCTGAGTCCAGCAGCTTGCGGAACATCTCAACGCCCGTCACCACCGTCGACTTCGTGTCCCGAATGCCCACGATCTCCACCGTCTCGCCGACCTTCACGCGACCACGTTCCACACGCCCCGTCACCACCGTGCCGCGACCCGAAATCGTGAAAATGTCCTCGATCGGCATCAGGAACGGCTGATCGACCGCTCGCTGAGGCGTCGGAATGTACGAGTCGACTGCCTCCAGAAGCTCCACGATCTTCGAGCCCCACTCGCTCTCCGGATCGCCGCTCTCCAATGCCTCCAGCGCCGAACCGCGAATGATCGGGATCTCGTCGCCAGGAAACTCGAACGACGACAGCAGGTCCTGAAGCTCAAGCTCCACCAGGTCCAGCAACTCCTCGTCGTCCACCATGTCGCACTTGTTCATGAACACCACGATGAACGGCACGCCGACCTGACGGGCCAGCAGCACGTGCTCGCGAGTCTGGGGCATCGGACCGTCAGCGGCAGACACCACCAGGATCGCACCGTCCATCTGGGCCGCGCCCGTGATCATGTTCTTCACGTAGTCCGCGTGACCCGGGCAGTCCACATGGGCGTAGTGGCGGTTCGGCGTCTCGTACTCCACGTGAGCCGTCGCGATCGTGATCCCGCGCTCGCGCTCCTCAGGAGCCTTGTCGATCTCGTCGAAAGGCACGAACTCCGCACCACCGGACTTCGCCAGAATGTTCGTGATCGCCGCCGTCAACGTCGTCTTGCCGTGATCCACGTGACCGATCGTCCCCACGTTCACGTGCGGCTTCGTACGCTCGAACTTCTCCTTCGCCATTGCGGTGCTCCTGCTAACTCAATGAAATGCTTGATTGTCTTGTCTGGAACGTCTTCTGAAAGGGTTGTCGCTTCAACGGTTGCCGGCCACGCCCGCCAGCGACTCAGCCCGTGGCCTTCGCCACGACCTCTTCGCTCACATTCCTCGGCGCCGGTTCGTAGGACTCGAACTGCATCGAGTACGTTGCCCGACCCTGGGTCGCCGAGCGCAGATCGGTGGCGTAGCCGAACATCTCCGCCAGCGGTACGCGGGCGCATATGACCTGGGTGTTGTTGCGCATCTCCATGCCCGTCACCTTGCCCCGGCGCGAGCTGATGTCGCCCATGACGTCGCCCATGTACTCCTCGGGCGTCACCACCTCGACCGCCATGACCGGCTCCAGCAGCACCGGCCTCGCCTTCTTGGCCCCATCGCGCCAGGCCATCGAGCCGGCGATCTTGAAGGCGACCTCGGAGGAATCGACATCGTGCGCACTGCCGTCGTAGAGCTCGACCGCGACCCCGGTGACCGGATAGCCGGCCAATGGGCCCGATTCCAGGGCCTCGGCGATGCCTCGCTCGATCGACCTGATGAACTCCCTGGGGATCACACCGCCCTTGGTGACGTCCTCGAACTCCAGACCCTCACCCCCGGACGGCCGGACCCGGACCAGGCAGTGGCCGTACTGCCCTCGGCCGCCGGACTGGCGCACGAACCGTCCTTCGCCCGAGGCTTGGGCGGTGATCGTCTCGCGGTAGGCGACCTGGGGCCGTCCGACACTGGCGCCGACCTTGAACTCACGCAGAAGGCGGTCCGTGATGATGTCCAGATGAAGTTCGCCCATGCCCGAGATCAGGGTCTGGGCCGTATCCGGGTCGGTGTGGACCCTGAAGGTCGGGTCCTCGCGCATCAGTTTGTCGAGCGCCAGACCCAGCTTCTCCTGGTCCGCCTTCGTCTTCGGCTCGATCGAAACGGAGAGGACCGGCTCCGGGAAGTCCATCGACTCCAGCACGATCGTCGCCCGTGGATCGCAGATCGTGTCGCCCGTGGTCACGTTCTTGAGACCTACGACCGCGGCGATGTCGCCGCACCACACCCGCTTGATCTCCTCGCGCTTGTTGGCGTGCATCTTGAGCAGCCTGCCGATTCGCGCCTTGTCGCCGCGCTTTACGTTCATCACCGACTGGCCGGTCTCGACGCAGCCCGAGTAGACCCGCATGTAGGCAAGCTGGCCGACGAACGGGTCGGTCATGATCTTGAACACGAGGGCGCTGAACGGCGCGTCGTCGGACGGCTCGCGCACAGCCACCTCGTCACCGTCCACGAGACCCTCGATCGGAGGCACGTCCAGCGGCGACGGCAGGTACTCGAGCACCGCGTCGAGCAGGGGCTGGACGCCCTTGTTGCGGAAAGCCGAACCGCAGAACACCGGTTGCAGGCTGTTGGAAACCGTCGCGCGGCGCAGGGCCGCGCGCAGTTCGTCGTTCGTGACCTCGGCGCCCGACAGGTACTTCTCGAGGAGCTCCTCGTCCGTCTCGGCAACCGCCTCGACCATCTCCTCGCGAGCGGCCAGGGCCAGGTCCGCGTACTCCTCCGGGATGTCAGTGTCCCGGAACTGCGCTCCCAGGTTCTCGTCGTCGTAGATGTAGGCCGACATCTCGACCAGGTTGATCACGCCGCTGAACGCGTCCTCGCGGCCCAAGGGCAACTGCAGCACCACGGGCGAGGCGCCAAGCCGTTTGCGCATCATCCGCACACAGCGGTCGAAGTCGGCGCCGACGCGGTCCATCTTGTTGACGAACGCGATCCGCGGCACGCTGTACCGATCCGCCTGCCGCCACACGGTCTCGCTCTGGGGCTCGACCCCGGCAACGGCGTCGAACACGGCCACGGCGCCATCGAGAATTCGCAACGAGCGCTCGACCTCGGCGGTGAAGTCGACGTGTCCAGGCGTGTCGATGATGTTGATCCGGTGGTCCTTCCAGGTGCAACTCGTGGCAGCCGAAGTGATCGTGATGCCGCGTTCCTGCTCCTGCTCCATCCAGTCCATCGTCGCAGTGCCTTCGTGCACCTCGCCGATCTTGTAGTTCACACCGGTGTAATAGAGGATGCGCTCGGTCGTCGTCGTCTTGCCCGCATCAATGTGGGCCATGATCCCGATGTTTCGGGTCTTCTCGAGTGGGACAGTTCTGGACATGGGGCTGGACATGGGGCTGGACATGGTGATCTAGGTCGGGTTCTTCAGAGGAGCGATCGGGGCAATCAGTCGTATTCAGTGCAGTTCTAAGCAGGCGGGTTCAGGCACGAGAGCCGCCCCTTCCGCAGGGCCAGCGGCGGTACCGTGACGGGGCGTGGACAACCGGCGGCCGGGAACGGACGTGGGCGCCGCCGAAGCGGGCCCAAGGGCGTTCGCTACCAGCGGTAGTGGGAAAAAGCCCTGTTCGCTTCTGCCATCCGGTGGGTGTCCTCTTTCCTCTTGATCGCCACTCCACGGTTCTCGCCCGCGTCGAGCAACTCGCCGGCCAACCGCAATCTCATCGTCTTTTCACTGCGGCCCTTCGCCGCGTGAATCAGCCATCGCATGGCCAGGGCCAGCTTGCGCGCAGGCCGCACCTCGATCGGAACCTGGTACGTCGAGCCACCGACGCGCCTCGACTTGACTTCGACCGCCGGCTTCACGTTGTCGATCGCCTTCTGGAAGATGGCCACGGGGTCCTCCTCGCCGCTGCGCTCCTTGATCGTGTTCAGAGCGTCGTAGAGGATGCGTTCGGCGACGGACTTCTTGCCGTCCTTCATGAGGACGTTGACGAACTTGCTGACCAACTGCGAGTGATACAGCGGGTCGGGCAGGATCTGGCGCTTCGGGACTTCGCGGCGTCGAGGCATTCTTCCAAGTTCCTCCGGCTCAGCTCTTGGGGCGCTTGGCGCCGTACTTGGAGCGCCCGCGGCGGCGTTCGTCCACACCGACGGCATCCAGAGTGCCGCGGATCACGTGGTAACGGACGCCGGGCAAATCCTTCACCCGGCCTCCACGGATGAGCACGATCGAGTGCTCCTGGAGGTTGTGCCCGATCCCAGGAATGTAGGTCGTGACCTCGATGCCGTTGGTCAGCCTGACGCGGGCCACCTTGCGCAATGCCGAGTTCGGCTTCTTCGGTGTCTGCGTGTACACGCGCACGCACACGCCGCGCCTCTGCGGCGAACCCTGGAGCGCCGGACTCTTGGTCTTGACGACCTGACGCTGGCGGCCCTTGCGGACCAGTTGGTGGATGGTGGGCATTGATACTCCTGCTCGACCGAACTCTTCTACTTCGTTGCCGGAAAGCCGGCTCTTGGGCGCAACTCGCGCCGCGGCATGGATCGTTAGCGGCGCAGGAACCGGCCGACCGGACGAAGCCGGAAGCCGGAGCAACCGGACCTAGCTGACCGCTCGCAGTGTTTTGCGCTGCGCGCGGCACCGGGTTGATTCCCGGTTCAAGGTCTGGCTTGCAGACGTGGTGGACTGTCTCTTCGGCCCGCTCCGCGCGAGCCGCACAAGGGCGCGAACATTAGCAGAAACCTGAGAGCCGGGGCAACCAGGGGAAGCCTCGGAGTGGGAGCCTCAGGTCTCGCCGTCGCTGAGCACCTGCGGCATCGTGCGGATGAACTCCTCCGGGTAGTCGTAGTTGTACAGATCGTCGGCAGCCAGGTCCGGCGTCGGGTAGGTCACGTCCTCGATGTGGAAGTCGTGGTAGTAGTCCATGCCGGTGCCGGCGGGGATCAACCGACCGACGATCACGTTCTCCTTCAGGCCCCGGAGGTGATCCACCTTGCCGCTGATCGCGGCTTCGGTGAGCACCCGCGTCGTCTCCTGGAAGCTCGCGGCCGAGATGAAGCTCTCCGTAGAGAGCGACGCCTTGGTGATCCCGAGCAGCAGGGGCCGGCCGATGGCCGGAGTGCCTCCAGCCGCCGTAACCCGCTCGTTCTCTTCCTTGAAGCGCCAGCGGTCGACCTGCTCGTCGATCAGGAAGTCCGTGTCGCCGACCTCCTCGATCTTCACCGAGCGCATCATCTGGCGGACGATCACTTCGACGTGCTTGTCGTTGATCGCCACGCTCTGCGAACGGTAGACCTCCTGGATCTTGTCCACCAGGTAGCGCTGGAGTTCCTTCTCCCCCTTGACCTGGAGGATGTCGTGCGGGTTGATGTTCATCGCCTCGCCGATCAGCGGATCACCCGCCGTCACGTACTCCCCGTCCTGCACGTTGACGTGGATGTGGCGCGGAATCTGGTAGCTGAGGCTGTCGCCGGCTTCGTTCTCGACGGTGATCTCGCGGTTGCCCTTGATGATCTCCTTGCCGAGGCGCACAGTGCCGTCGATCTCAGTGATCACGGCCGGCTCGCGGGGACTCCGGGCTTCGAACAGCTCCTGAACCCGCGGCAGACCGCCGGTGATGTCCTTGGTCTTCGTCGTCTCGCGCGGGATCTTCGCCAGCGTGTCGCCGGGATGAACGTCGGCGCCGTCGTTGACCCACAGGTGGGAACCGCTGGGCAACAGGTAGCGCTTCTCTTCCGCGCCGACCACGACCACCGCGGGCGCCCGCTTCTCGTTCTGCGACGCCTCGACGATGATCCGGTGCGAAAGCCCCGTGACCTTGTCGGTCTCCTCGCGGACGTTCTCGCCCTCGACGATGTCGTGGAACTCCACGCGGCCCGCGACCTCGGAGAGGATGGCGGAGGTGAAGGGGTCCCACTCGACCAGGTCGGTGCCCGGCTCGACCTTCTGGTTCTCGTGCACCAGCAGGTGGGAGCCGTAGGTCAGCGGGTGGCGTTCCAGTTCCCGCCCGGCCTCGTCGACCAGGACCAGCTTGCCGTTCCGGTTGACCACGACGAGATCGCCCTCGCGGCTGTCGACCGTGGCGACGTTGATGAGCTTGACCCAGCCGATATTCCTCGACGCGTGCCGGGACTGCTCCGTGACCCGGCTGGCGGTGCCGCCGAAGTGGAAGGTACGCATGGTCAACTGGGTTCCCGGCTCACCGATCGACTGGGCCGCGATGACGCCCACCGCCTCGCCGAGGTCGACGGCGCGACCGGTCGCCAGGTTGCGCCCGTAGCAGAACGCACAGACGCCGCGCCGGGTCTCGCAGGTCAGCACGGAGCGGATGCGAACCCGCTCGATGCCCGCCGCCTGGATGCCGTTCGCCATCTTCTCGGTGATCGAGTCGCCTACCACCAGCAACTGCTCGCCGGTCATCGGGTCGAAGATGTCCTCCTGGCTGACACGCCCGACCAACCGGTCGCGGAGCGCCTCGAGAATGTCGCCGCCCTCCATGATCGCGCCGACCACGATGCCGTCGATCGTTCCGCAGTCGTTCTCGGTGACGATCACGTCCTGGGCCACGTCGACAAGCCGCCGCGTCAGGTAGCCGGAGTCGGCAGTCTTGAGCGCCGTATCGGCCAGACCCTTGCGGGCGCCGTGCGTCGAGATGAAGTACTGCAACACGGACAACCCCTCGCGGAAGTTGGCGTGAATCGGCGTCTCGATGACCTCGCCCGAGGGCTTGGACATCAGACCCCGCATGCCGGCCAACTGCCGCACCTGTTCGCGGGAGCCCCGCGCGCCCGAATCGGCCATCAGGTTGATCGGGTTGAACTCGCCCCGCTCGGCCTCGACCTCCTTCATCTCGCGGAACATCTCGGTCGAGACGTTCTCGGTAACGCGATGCCAGATGTCGATGATCTTGTTCTTGCGCTCGCCGGCGGTGATCACACCGGCGCTGCGCTGCTTTTCGATCTCGAGCACTTCGCCGCGCGCCTCATCGATCAACTGCCCCTTGGTCGACGGCACGACCATGTCGTCGACACCGAAGGAGATGCCGGCCAAGGTGGCGTACAGGAAGGTGATCTCCTTGATCTCGTCGAGCATCCTGACCGCCAACTGGCTGCCGTGGCGGATGTAGCAGTAGCCAACCAGGTCCTGAAGACCGCGCTTGCGCAGCAGGCCGTTGATGAAGGGCAGTTCGTTCGGGAGGTGGTCGTTCAAGATCACACGGCCGACCGTGGTCTCGATCACTTCGCCGTCGAGCTCCTGCACCTCGGCGTGCATGATGTCCTGGCTGTCGTTCTGGACATCCAGGTCGATGTAGCTGCCGCTACGCCGCAGCCGGATCGGCGTCTGGGTCTCGACGGCTCGGCTCTCGAGAGCGAAGATGACCTCGTCAGTGTTGACGAAGGTCCGACCCTCACCCAGTGCGCCCGGCCGCGGCATGGTCAGGTAGTAGCCCCCCAGCACGAGATCCTGGCTGGGCACTGCCAGCGGCCGACCATGCGCGGGGCTGAGGATGTTGTTCGAGGCCTGCATCAGCACGTGGCACTCGATCTGGGCCTTGGGCGAAAGCGGCACGTGAACCGCCATCTGGTCACCGTCGAAGTCCGCGTTGAAGGCGGCGCACACCAAGGGATGGATCTGGATCGCCTTGCCCTCGATCAGCACCGGTTGAAACGCCTGGATGCCGAGCCGGTGAAGGGTGGGCGCCCGGTTCAGGAGCACCGGATGGTCGCGGATGACGTCGTCCAGCGCATCCCAGACCACCTCCTCCTCGCGGTCGACCATCTCCTTGGCCGCCTTGATCGTGCCGACGTACTCACGCTCCTCGAGCCAACTGTAGATGAACGGCTTGAACAGCTCGAGCGCCATCTTCTTCGGCAAACCGCATTCGTTCAGCTTGAGATCGGGGCCAACCACGATCACCGAACGTCCCGAGTAGTCGACGCGCTTGCCCAGCAGGTTCTGGCGGAAGCGGCCCTGCTTGCCCTTCAGGGTGTCGGAGAGCGACTTGAGGGGGCGGTTGTTCGAGCCCTTCAGCACCCGGCCACGCCGGCCGTTGTCGAACAGCGCGTCCACCGCCTCCTGGAGCATGCGCTTCTCGTTGCGGACGATGACCTCGGGCGCCCGCAGCTCAAGCAGCTTCTTCAGCCGGTTGTTCCGGTTGATGACCCGGCGGTAGAGATCGTTCAGGTCGCTGGTCGCGAACCGCCCGCCATCGAGCGGAACCAGCGGCCGCAGCTCCGGCGGAATCACCGGGATCACATCCAGGATCATCCACTCCGGCCGGTGACCGCTGCGCCGGAACGCATTGACGACCTTGAGCCGCTTCGCCGCCTTCAGGCGCCGGATCTGGCTGGTGTCGGTGCGCATGACGATGCGGAGTTCCTCCGCCAACTCATCGATGTCGATCCGGGACAGAAGCTCCTTGATCGCCTCGGCGCCCATCCGCGCGTCGAAGCCGTCCGGACCGTACTCCTCGCGCAGTTCCCGGTAGCGCTCCTCGGAGACCATCTCGTTCTCTTCGAGGTCGGCGTCACCGGGATCGATGACGACGTAGCTCTCGAAGTAGAGGATGCGCTCGAGGTTGCGCAGGCTCAGGTCGAGCAAGTGACCGATCCGGCTGGGCAGACCCTTGAAGAACCAGACGTGGCTCGCCGGGCTGGCCAGCTCGATGTGGCCCAAGCGCTCGCGCCGCACCCGGGAGCGCGTGACCTCGACACCGCACTTGTCGCACACGACGCCACGGTGCTTCATCCGCTTGTACTTGCCGCACAGACATTCCCAGTCCGTCATCGGCCCGAAGATCTTGGCGCAGAACAGGCCATCCCGCTCCGGCTTGAAAGTCCGGTAGTTGATTGTCTCGGCCTTGGTTACCTCGCCGTAACTCCAGGACCTGATCTTCTCCGGCGAGGCCAGCGCGATCTTGATCGCGTTGAAGTCCTTGACCGACTGCGTCTTCTCGAAACTCGAAAGTGGTTGCACGTTGGCGACCTCCCCTAGACCTTCATCAACTCGACGTCCAGACACAGACTCTGCAACTCGCGCACCAGCACGTTGAAGGACTCCGGCAATCCGGGATCCTCGGGCACGTCGCTCTTGACCAGAGCCTCGTAGGCTCGGCTTCTACCCTCGACATCGTCGCTCTTGACCGTCAACAGCTCCTGCAGCGTGTAGGCGGCGCCATACGCCTGCAGTGCCCACACTTCCATTTCGCCGAAGCGCTGCCCGCCGAACTGAGCCTTGCCGCCCAGGGGCTGCTGGGTGATCAGCGAGTAGGGACCTATCGATCGGGCGTGGATTTTGTCGTCTACAAGGTGGGACAACTTCAGCATGTAGATGTAGCCCACCGTGACCTTCTGCTCGAAGGCCTCGCCGGTAACCCCGTCGAAGAGAGTGGTCTTGCCCGAGCTCGGCAATCCCGCCTCGGCCAGCAGTTCCTTGAGCCGCGACTCCCGGATGCCGTCGAAGACCGGGGTCGCGAACTTGATCCCAAGCGAGCGCCCGGCCCATCCCAGGTGGGTCTCCAGGATCTGGCCGACGTTCATCCGGCTCGGCACACCGAGCGGATTCAACACGATCTCGACCGGTGTGCCGTCCGGCAGGTAAGGCATGTCCTCCTCCGGAAGGAGGCGCGAAATGACGCCCTTGTTGCCGTGGCGACCGGCCATCTTGTCGCCCACCTGCAGCTTGCGCTTCATGGCCACGAAGACCTTGACCAGCTTGATCACGCCCGGCGGCAGCTCGTCGCCCTTCTGCAGCAGCTTGATCTTCTCCTCGTTGACCCGGTGCATGACCTCGATGTGGGAATCGGTGCGCTCGTAGATCGCGGCCACTTCCTTCAACAGGTCTTCCTGCGCCAACGGCAGAGCCAGGATCTCCTGCCGGTTCAACTGCTCGAGATGCCGGTACCGGATGGTCTCCTTCGCCTCCAGGAGCCTGTTGCCCTCCCGATCCTGTACCGCGGCGGTCGGCTTGAGGCCAACCAGAAGATCCGCGATCTTCTTGTTGCGCTCTTCGTGCATGATCCGCGCCTGATCGCGGATGTTCTTCTCCAGCCTGCCAACCTCCTGCTCCTCGATCTCGAGCGCCCGCTCGTCCTTGTCGACGCCCTTGCGCGAGAAGATCTTCACTTCGACGATGGTGCCGTCGATACCCGGAGGCGCCTTCAGGCTGGCGTCACGAACGTCTCCGGCCTTCTCGCCGAAGATGGCCCGCAGCAGCTTCTCCTCCGGGGTGAGCTGGGTCTCGCCCTTCGGAGTGACCTTGCCCACCAGAATGTCGCCGGCCTTGACCGAAGCGCCGATCCGGATGATGCCGCTGTCGTCGAGATCGGCGAGTGCCGCCTCGGCAACGTTCGGGATGTCGCGCGTGATCTCTTCGGGTCCCAGCTTGGTGTCTCGCGCCTCGATCTCGAACTCTTCGATGTGAATCGAGGTGTAGGAGTCGTCGCGCACCAACTGCTCCGAGACCAGAATCGCATCCTCGAAGTTGTAGCCGCGCCAGGGCATGAAGGCCACGAGCACGTTACGTCCCAGCGCCAGTTCTCCCTCTTCGGTCGAGGCGCCATCGGCCAGGACCTCGCCCCGCACGACGCGCTGACCCTCGCGGACGACGGGCTTCTGGTGCACGCACGTGTTCTGGTTCGACCGTCGGAACTTGGTCAACTGGTAGATGTCGGCCCCGAACTCACGCGCTGCACCCGTTTCCGGGTCCGCGCCCTCGACACGGACGATCACGCGATCCGCATCCACCGAGTCGACTACCCCGGCCCGCTGGCAGAGCGCCACCGCACCCGAGTTGCGCGCGACGATTCCCTCCAGGCCCGTGCCGACGATCGGCGAGTCGGAGCGCAGGAGAGGCACCGCCTGACGCTGCATGTTCGAGCCCATCAGGGCCCGGTTCGCGTCGTCGTTCTCGAGGAACGGAATCAGCGCGGCGGCCACGCTGACGAGCTGCTTCGGGCTGATGTCCATGTAGTCGACCCGCTCGCGGTCGACCGTGACGAAGTCCCCGCCGGCGCGCGCCACCGGGCGCTCGTTCTCCAGGAAACCCCGCTCGTCGATCTTGGCGTTGGCCTGGGCGATGATGTACTTCTCCTCTTCCCAGGCGGTCAGGTAGAAAGCGTGCGGCTCGGCCTGTACCTGCCGCTTCTTGTTCCGCTTGAGACGGTGGTTCTCCGCCTCCAGGTCGTCGCCGGCAACGATCTGCCCCAGGCCGAACGTGCCGTCACCCGGCTTGATCACCTTGAAGTGGTCGATGACCCGGCCGCCCTCCACCTTCTTGTACGGGCTCTGGATAAAGCCGTAGTCGTTGATCCGCGCATAGGTCGCGAGCGAAGAGATGAGGCCGATGTTCGGCCCCTCCGGGGTCTCGATCGGGCAGATGCGGCCATAGTGCGAAGCATGGACGTCGCGCACTTCAAAGCCCGCGCGTTCACGCGACAGCCCGCCCGGACCCAGCGCCGACAGGCGCCGCTTGTGGGTCACCTCCGACAGAGGGTTCGTCTGGTCCATGAACTGCGAGAGTTGCGACGACCCGAAGAACTCCTTGATCGCCGCGATCACCGGCTTCGAGTTGATCAGGTCATGCGGCATCGCCGAGTCGATGTCCTGGTGAACGGACATCTTTTCCTTGATCGCCCGCTCCATGCGCACCAGACCGATCCGGAACTGGTTCTCCAACAGTTCGCCCACCGCGCGCACGCGACGGTTCCCCAGGTTGTCGATGTCGTCGATGCGACCGACGTCCTTCTGCAATTGCAGGAGGTACTCGATCACCCCGTAGAAGTCGTCGGCCGAGAGAGTCTTCCGGTCAACCGACTCCTGGGTCTCGAGCTTGATGTTGAACTTGAACCGGCCGACCCGCGAGAAGTCGTAACGCTTGGAGTCGAAGAACATGCCGTAGAAGAGCGAGCGAGCACTCTCGTGCGTTGGCGGATCGCCGGGGCGCATGCGCCGGTAGATCTCGATCTGCGCCTCCTTGGTTTCCCTGGTCGTGTCCTTCGCCAGGGTGTTCGAGATCGTCGCGCCGCAGAGTTCCCAATCCGGAAAGAAGACCTCCAACTCACTGTGGTTGCGCTCAGCGAGGCGCTCGTCGAGGTCTTCCGGAATCGGCTCGTTCGCCTCCAGCAGCACCTCGCCGGTGTCCCCATCGATCACGTCGGCGATCAGGAAGGCGCGCTCCAACTCCTGCGGACCAACCTCAGCTTCGATGTTGTCGCCTGCGCCCAGGCGCTCGATCGCCGTCTCGTCCAGAGTCAGCCCGGCGAAGACGCTGTAGCGGTGCCGGATGCCCCGGCTCGAGCGGTCGCGCAGTTGTTCGCGCTCGAGCACATCCGGACCGATGCCGAGGCGGTAGACGCCTCCTCCCGACAGCGTGAGCGGCATCGCGGTGTAGAACTGACGCAGGATCTGCTCGTTCGTCTCCAGACCCAGGGCGCGCAGGAACACGGTGCCGTAGAACTTCCGCTTGCGATCGATCCGGACCGACAGGATGTCCTTCTGGTCGTACTCGAACTCCACCCAGGAACCCCGGTAGGGGATGATCTTCGCCAGGAAGACACGCTTGTCGCGGGTGAAGAACACGCCAGGGCTGCGGTGGAGCTGGCTGACGATCACCCGCTCTGTGCCGTTGATGATGAAGGTGCCGGTGTCGGTCATCAGCGGGATCTCGCCGAAGTAGACCTCCTCTTCCTTCGCATCCCGCATCATCCGCGTACCGGTTTCCGGGTCCTTGTCGTAGACGAACAGACGGAACGTGACCTTGAGCGGTACGGCGTAGGTCATGCCGCGCTCGCGGCATTCGGCGATCGAGTACTTGAGCTGCAGCTCGACCGGCCCGCCGCAGGTGTCGCACTTGGTCACCCGGTTCGCGTTGACGGCGCCGCAGCTCGGGCAGCCGACGCTGTCCTCGAGCGGGTGATCCGTCATGATCTTTTCGCCGCAGTTGGTGCACGACATGCGCAGGTACTCGAGCCCCTTCAACTCCCCGCAACGGCAGTGCCAGTCGCCGATCGAGTAGCTGACGAAGTCGAGCGAGCAGGTCTCCCGGAAGTCCCAGAACGGGAAAATGCCGGTAAAGACCGCCTGCAGGCCATGGTTCTCCCGCTCGCCAGGGAGCAGGTTCATCTGCAGGAACCGGTCGTACGAACGACGCTGCACACCAATCAGGTTCGGAATCGCCAAAGTCGTCTCGATCGTCGAGAAGTCCATCCGA
Organism: Candidatus Multivorans sp.; assembly: GCA_965205295.1. Taxonomy (GTDB): domain Bacteria; phylum Acidobacteriota; class Thermoanaerobaculia; order Multivoradales; family Multivoraceae; genus Multivorans. Next base: position 3,896,796 of record OZ242167.1, on the reverse strand, counting down.
CCGTTGCCGTTGCCGTGACCGTTCGGCACGTTTCTTTGATCCGTCATGCTTCGATGTCTCCTACTTCAGGTCCACTGCGCGAGGCGGGAGCAAGGCAGGTGCTGTAGCCGGGACGACGAGCACAGTCGTACGCCCGGAATTGGTCCGCCGCGCTTCGGCGGGCGGACAAGGAACGGAAGAGCGCTGGAGCGACGGGGCAACCACAGAAACGCCACCCCGGCGCCGAGTGCCGGGTCGAGGTCGGCCGACGTGATTCTACGCCGACACGGGAGAAGATGGCCAGCCGGAATGGCTACTTGACCTCGGCCTGGCCGCCGGCCTCCTCGATTTTCGACTTGACCTCGCCGGCCTCGTCCTTCGAGACACCTTCCTTGACGGCGACCGGCGCCGATTCGACCAGGTCCTTGGCCTCCTTCAATCCGAGGCTTGTCACTTCGCGCACGACCTTGATGACGGCGATTTTCTTGTCGCCGAACGAGGTCAACTGCACATCGAATTCGGTCTGTTCTTCGACCTCGTCGGCCTCGCCACCGCCCGCGGCCGCGGCCATCGGAACCGCCGCCGCCGCCGCCGACACACCGTAGTGCTCTTCGAGCTCCTTGACCAGCGTGTTCAGCTCGAGGACGGTCATCTCGTCGATCTGCTTGATGAGATCCGCTGCTGCTACTGCCATTTCCTTGGGTCCCCTTCCTATTCAGCGGCGCCGGTCGGGCGCCGCGGTTCCAAACATCGATAGCGAGGGCCGCCGTCAGCCCTCTTCCTTCTGCCTTGCAATCTCGTTCAGGGTGCGGAGGAACTGCGGCGTCACGTCGCCCAAACCCCGCACCAACCGCACAATCGGCGACTGAAGCAGGAACAGGAGCTTCGCCACCAGAGCCTCCCGGCCCGGCAGATCGGCGATGTCCTGAATTGCGTCGGCCGACACCGTTCGGCCGTCCACCAGGCCGGCCTTGAACTCGATTACCGGTACGTCCTTCGCGAACTCGGTCAGCGTCTTGGCCAACCCGACCGGATCGTCCTCGCTGTACGCGATCGCCGTCGGCCCGGCCAGGTGTTCGGAGAGCGCGCCAAGGCGGCTGTCTTCGAAAGCGAGCCTGGCGATCCGGTTCTTGACCACCGAGTAGCTGCCGCCTGCCGTCCGCACCCGGCGCCGCAGGTCGTCGACCTGCCCCACCGTGATGCCGGAGAATCCAACCAGGAACGCATGCGGCACGCCGGCCATGTCGCTCTGGTAGCTGGCCAGCAACTCGGCCTTCGTCTCCCGTGTCAGTGCCATTTCGACTCCCTCCAGACCGTCTCAGTCGCCTACGACGCGTCCGCTACAGCGGCTTCGGCCGGGTCGACGGGAACACCAGGCCCCATCGTTGAACTCAGGTTGACCGAGCGGACGTAAGTGCCCTTGGTGGCGCTGGGCCGCGCCCGGATCACCTCCGCCAGCAGGACCGCGGCGTTCTCTTTCAGTCGTTCCGTGTCGAACGAGACCTTCCCCAGGGGCGCATGAAGCACTCCGGCCTTGTCCACCCGGAAGTTGACCTTGCCCGCCTTGATGTCCTCGATCGCCTTCGCCACGTTGACGGTGACGGTCCCGGTCTTGGGGTTCGGCATCAGGCCGCGGGGGCCCAGGACGCGACCCAGCCGGCCCACGACGCGCATCATGTCCGGCGTCGCAACCACGGCGTCGAAGTCCAGCCAGCCGCCCTGAATCCGCGTCGCCAGTTCCTCGCCGCCGACCTCGTCGGCGCCGGCGGCCTCGGCCTCCTGGAGCTTCTCGCCGGAGGCGAACACCAGCACCCGGACGGTTCGCCCGGTGCCGTGCGGCAGCACGACGGTGCCGCGCACCATCTGATCCGCGTGCCTGGGGTTCACGCCCAGGCGAATCGTGATCTCCACCGTCTCGTCGAACTTGGCGAAGCTGCCGTTCTTGACCTGCTCCAGGGCCTCGTCGAGCCCGTACGGACGGTCCTCGATGACCGCTTTCGCCTCCCTGTACTTCCTGCCTGCCTTGGCCACGCGCGTTTCTCCTTAGCCCTCTGGTTCCCTGAAGCCTGTGTTCCTTGACCCTTCGACGCCGTTCAGGCGTCGATCTCCAGTCCCATCGATCGGGCAGTGCCGGCGATGATCCGGCACGCGCCGTCCAGGTCGACCGCGTTCAGGTCGGGCATCTTCGTGCGCGCGATCTCCTCGAGTTGCGCGCGGGTCACCACGCCGACCTTGTCCCGGTTGGGCTCGGCGGACCCCTTGTCGAGCGAAGCCGCCTTGAGCAGCAGCACCGCGGCCGGCGGCGTCTTCGTGATGAACGAGTACGAGCGGTCCGCGTAGACCGTGATGACCACGGGGATGATCAAACCCCCCTCGTTCTGTGTCCTGGCGTTGAAGGCCTTGCAGAAATCCATGATGTTCAAACCGGCCTGACCCAGTGCAGGGCCGACCGGAGGCGCGGGCGTCGCCGCGCCGGCGGGGATCTGAAGCTTGATCTGCCCCGTTGCTCTCTTGCTTGTCTTTTTTGCCATCGTTCCCTACCTGGTCAACCAAACCGCCAAACCACGCTCGACCTTCATCCGCACCGCGAAGCGCCTCAGGTCTTCTGGACCTGCAGGAACTCGAGTTCCACCGGCGTCTGCCGGCCGAAGATCGTGACCATCACCTTCAACGTGCTCCGGTCCAGATTGATCTCTTCCACCGTGCCGGTGAAGTTGTTGAAGGGCCCATCCACGATCTTGACCAGCTCGCCCTTCTCGAACAGGTACTTCGGCTTCGGCTTCTCCTTCGCCGTGACCACCTTTTCGATGATCGCGTCGACCTCGCGCTGGTCGAGGGGCGTCGGCTCCTTGCCGGTACCGACGAAGCCGGTCACCTTCGGCGTGTCCTTGACCACGTGCCACGCCTGGTCCGAGATCTTCAGTCGCCCGTCGTCGCGCTGCTCGCACTCGATCTCCACCAGGATGTAGCCGGGGAAGAACTTGCGCTGCGTTTCCCGCTTCTTGCCGCCCTTGAGTTCGACGATCGTCTCGGTCGGGATGCGCACCTCGCCGAACGCGTGGCCCAGACCGTGCGCCTCGGCGCGCTGCCGCAGGGTCTCCCGGACACGCTCCTCGTAGCCCGAGTACGTATGGACGATGTACCACTGGCGCTGCGGAGCGGACGCTTCCTCGCCGCCCTCTGCTGCGGCCTCGACGCTGCCCATGGCTGCCGTTTCGACTTCGCTCATCGCGTACTCCCTGTCGTCGCTCGCGCCCCGGGTCTCACTGGAACGACTGGACGAGGCTTTGGTAGAGGCGCTGGATGACGAGATCGGCGATCCACAGGAAGATGGCGAAGATGACACTCGTGATCAACACGACCACGGTGGTGCCCACCACCTCCTCCCGCGAGGGAAAGGTCACCTTCTTCATCTCGGTGCGCACCTCGCCCAGGAACACGCCGAGCCTGCCTACTGCCGCCATCTCTATCCTCCTGACCCCTTCCGGTCTCCGTAAACTCGCTATCTCCGCGAAACCCGTCTCAATCCCGTCGGCAGCGTCCGTCCTGCCGTTCCCCCTCCCGCAACGCGTCCCCGGAATCGCCCGTAGAACGTCTGGCAGGCCAGGAGGGTCTCGAACCCCCAACCTTCGGTTTTGGAGACCGACGCTCTACCAATTGAGCTACTGGCCTGAGTCCTCAAGTCCAGTCGTGAATCCAACCCCCTACTCGACGATGTCGGTGACGGTGCCGGCGCCGACCGTACGGCCGCCCTCGCGAATGGCGAAGCGTACGCCCTTCTCCATCGCGATCGGAGCGATCAGCTCCACGTCCAGCGTCACGTTGTCGCCGGGCATCACCATCTCCGTGCCTGCCGGCAGGGTCGCCACACCCGTCACGTCCGTCGTGCGGAAGTAGAACTGTGGACGGTAGCCGTCGAAGAACGGCGTGTGACGACCGCCCTCGTCCTTGTTCAGCACGTACACCTCGCCCTTGAACTTCGTGTGAGGCGTGATCGAACGCGGATGAGCCAGCACCTGACCCCGCTCCACCTCGTCCTTCTTCGTACCCCGAAGCAGCACGCCGATGTTGTCGCCAGCCTCGCCTGAGTCCAGCAGCTTGCGGAACATCTCAACGCCCGTCACCACCGTCGACTTCGTGTCCCGAATGCCCACGATCTCCACCGTCTCGCCGACCTTCACGCGACCACGTTCCACACGCCCCGTCACCACCGTGCCGCGACCCGAAATCGTGAAAATGTCCTCGATCGGCATCAGGAACGGCTGATCGACCGCTCGCTGAGGCGTCGGAATGTACGAGTCGACTGCCTCCAGAAGCTCCACGATCTTCGAGCCCCACTCGCTCTCCGGATCGCCGCTCTCCAATGCCTCCAGCGCCGAACCGCGAATGATCGGGATCTCGTCGCCAGGAAACTCGAACGACGACAGCAGGTCCTGAAGCTCAAGCTCCACCAGGTCCAGCAACTCCTCGTCGTCCACCATGTCGCACTTGTTCATGAACACCACGATGAACGGCACGCCGACCTGACGGGCCAGCAGCACGTGCTCGCGAGTCTGGGGCATCGGACCGTCAGCGGCAGACACCACCAGGATCGCACCGTCCATCTGGGCCGCGCCCGTGATCATGTTCTTCACGTAGTCCGCGTGACCCGGGCAGTCCACATGGGCGTAGTGGCGGTTCGGCGTCTCGTACTCCACGTGAGCCGTCGCGATCGTGATCCCGCGCTCGCGCTCCTCAGGAGCCTTGTCGATCTCGTCGAAAGGCACGAACTCCGCACCACCGGACTTCGCCAGAATGTTCGTGATCGCCGCCGTCAACGTCGTCTTGCCGTGATCCACGTGACCGATCGTCCCCACGTTCACGTGCGGCTTCGTACGCTCGAACTTCTCCTTGGCCATGACGCTCGTTGCCTCTCCCGCTCTAGCGGCTCAACTATCCGTGTGCTTGCTGCTTCGATGCCCGTCTGGAGCCCACGACCGGATTTGAACCGGTGACCCCTTCCTTACCAAGGAAGTGCTCTACCCCTGAGCCACGTGGGCAGCCGTCTCAGGATTCCCCATCTTCAAGTCTCTGAACCGTGTTCCGGGACACCCTTATCTCCCCTCGCCAAGGCGACCCTCGACACGCAATGGGACCCGCCCCCCGGAGCCAAGCTCCGCGGTGCATCGCGGGGAAGGGGCGGAGTGTAGCCGCTTCTTGGGCAGCCGTAAACCCCCCATGCGACATCCATCTGGATGAGGCCTACCGTCCTTTGCGGAACTGAGGCGGACGGGCCTACGACGCCTGATGGCGTACCACTTCGCCGTCGACCAGGAAGACGACGTCCTCGGCGACGTTCGTCGCCAGATCGGCCATCCGCTCGAGATAGCGCGAGATCGACAGGAACTGGATGCTGGCGGACGCCAACTCGGGATCCTCGTCGATCATCCTCTGGACCACGCCGTACATCGCCTCGTGGCTGCGGTCGACCACCTCGTCCTCCGCGATTACCGAACGGGCGAGTTCCGTGTCGCCGCCCACGACCGCGTCCAGGGCGGCTCGGAGCATCTTCGGAATGCGCTCGGCCATCGTCCAGATCTCTTCCGGAACTTCGACCGGCTCGGCCACCGCAAGACTCTCGGCGCGCTCGGCGAGGTTGCGGGCCAGATCGCCGGCCCGTTCGAGATCGTTGTTCACCTTCAGGTAGGTAACGACCATTCTCAGGTCCGCCGCCACCGGCGAGTGCAGGGCGAGGATCTTGAGGCACTCCTCTTCGACCTCGATCTCGCGGGCGTCGATGACGCGGTCCTGGCGCTGGACTTCGTGGGCCAGGTCGACGCTCCGCTCCCGGAGCGCTCGCAGCGACTTGGCGATCATGTCCTCGACCATCGCCGCCACCTCCAGGAGCGCCTGCGTCACCTGGTCGAGGTCTCGCTGTAGATGAATCCTCAAGCCGTCAATCCTAGCGCCGGAATCCGAGCCGCAGCGAATGTCGCGCAGCCATGTGAAGAGCGCGTGAAGCACTCCTCAACCGGCGGTGGGCAACCAGAAGCGGAACGTCGAGCCCCGTCCGCGTTCGCTCTCCACCTCCACCCCTCCGCCGTGTCGCCTGGCGACGTTCTTGACGATCGCCAGGCCCAGACCTGTGCCGCCGAGCTCCCTGGAACGGGCGCGGTCGACACGGTAGAAACGCTCGAAGATTCGGTCCAGGTGTTCCGTCGCGATGCCCGGCCCCTGATCTTCGACCTCGAGAACCGCCCGCCCGTTCTCCGTCTTCAGGCGCACCACCACTCGACCGCCCACCGACGAGTACTTGACCGCGTTGTCGACCAGATTGGACAGCGCCTGCCGGATCGCTTCATCTTCACCCAGGACCCGAACCGGGGATTGGGGGCATTCGGCGACCAGTTCCAGACCGCGCTCCTCGCTGGACGGCCCAAGCAGACTCAACACTTCACCCACCGGCGACCGCAGATCGACGATCTTCTCGGGCGGCTCGGCCGAGGACTCGATCCGCGACAGCGTGAGCAGATCGGAGACCAGGGCGCTCAGACGGCTGCTCTGCCTGCGGATCTTGCGCAGGAAGCGGCCGCGCGTCGCGCCGTCGACCGGATCCGCGTCCAGCAGGGTTTCCACATAGCCGTGAATGGCCGTCAGAGGCGTCTTCAGCTCGTGCGAGACATTCGACACGAAATCGCGGCGCATGCTCTCCAACCGCTCCAACTCCGAAATGTCGTGGATCACCGCCACCGCCCCTTCGACCTGTTCACCTTCCCGCCGCGACGAGAGCAGGGGCGACGCGTTCAGCTCGAACCGGTTCGGGCCGCCATCCTGGCCGGTGAAGCCCGCCAGGGTGAACGTACGGCTCACCTGCCTCCGCTTCTCCATCGCCTCGATCAGGGCGCCCGAGATCTCCGGCTGGCGCGACAGCTCGTAGATCGGACGTCCGACCGCCAACCGCGGCGCCGGGCGTCTGAACCAGTTCGCCGCCACCGCGTTCAGGTGAAGCACCTGCCGGTCGAGGTCGATCGCCACCACCCCTTCGACCATCCCGCCGAGCACCGCCGTCAACTGGTTGCGCTCCGCCTTGAGCTGCTCGACCTGATCCCCGAACTGCGCTTCGTTCTCCTCCAGACAGGCTTCGAGCCGGGCGAACTCGTCACCGCGGCCGTCCTCGGCCCGCGGCACGCGCACTCCGAGCGCAGAGGCCTTCTTCAGCAGATCCCGCGCCCGCTTCGCCAACCGGTTGGCGCCGATACCGGCACAGGCGCCCGCCAGCAGCGCCAGGGTCCAGAAGACGGCCGGGCCGAGTCGACCCGAGGCCACCCCGCCGCCAAGCAGAAGACCCGCAGCCAGCAGAGCGACCGCGCCCATCAAGAGGCGCCAGAAGAGAGGTGAGCGGATCATGGAGATTCCTCGCTGAAGCAGTAGCCGATGCCGCGCACCGTCTCGATCAGGTCGCGGTGCGGCCCGAGCTTCTTGCGCACCGACCGCACGTGGACATCGATGTTCCGGTCGATCACCACTGCTCGGTCCCCGATCGCCCGGTCCAGGAGCTGGCCGCGGGTGAACACGCGGCCGGGATGCGAGGCCAGGAAGTGCACAAGGCGAAACTCGGTCGGCGTGAACTCCAGCCGCCGACCCTCGACCTTGATCCGGTGCTTGACCGGATCGATCTGAAGCGGCCCCCGAACGACAAGACGTTCCGGATCGCGGTCCCGCATCGGGCCCCGCCTCAGGACCGCCCGGACGCGGGCGATCAGTTCCCGGGGACTGAAGGGCTTGTGGATGTAGTCGTCGGCGCCCACGCCGAGACCGAGGACGACATCGGTCTCCTCACCGCGAGCCGTGACCATGATCACCGGCAGGTCGCGGGTCGACTCCACCGCGCGCAGACGCCGGCAGACATCGAGACCGTCCAGACCGGGCAGCAGCAGGTCCAGCAGCACGATGTCCGGCTTCTCGCGCCCGATCACGGCGAGACCGGCACGGCCGCTGGTCGCCATTGCGACGTCGAAACCCTCTCGCCGCAGGTTGTACTCGATCAGTTCGAGAATGTCGGGCTCGTCCTCGATGACGACGACCTTCGTGGCGCTCATGGATTGTCCGGCACCCCCATCATGCGGTTGACCTGACCCAAGGCTGGCGCGGCAGAACTTCCGAAGGCCGGCCCTGCGCGCCGGCTGCGGGCAAGATGCCCGCGTGCCATCCGTGCGCCCGATGACGGGCGCACGGAGTGGTTCGCGTGTGGCGCGGGGCGCGCCACACGGGTTCCCAGGTCAGATCGTTCTGCCGCGCAAGATCCTGGCCAGCCTTTCGTGAACGGTCGACAAAGCCGCTTTCCTGCCAGCAGTGGACATCCGAACCGCCGGCGTGTCAACCTCCGCGAAGATTGTAGCGACGAGAGCATCCCGCTGGCCGAAAGAGCGGACAGGTCGGCTGCTCGCGGCGACGCCTCCAAGACCCAAACCTGACCCAGCGAGTGCGAGTGCTCCGTTTCCTGGCTACGGCTGCGTTGATTCCCATCGCCGCCGCCGCGGCTGCTCAGAACAACGCGGACGCCACAAATCAGTTCACGGTCAGCGTCGGTGGGCGGCTCCACGTCGAGGCCAGCACCTCCTCTCCCGACCCGGTGCTGGCCGACCGGTTCGAGTTCGAGGACGGCATCGACTGGCGACGCGCCCGCCTGGTCCTGAACGGCGAGTTCCTCGACCGCTTCACGTTCAAGATCGAGCACGACATCGCGAGCGGAGACATCGTGCCCACGGACGTCTTCATCGAGGCAGCGCCCGATGGTGGCGCAGCCACCTTCCGCGCGGGGCACTTCAAGGAGCCGTTCAGCCTCTCCATCCTCCAATCGTCCAACTATCACTCGTTCATCGCGCGTCCGGCCGCGGCCACCGCCCTGGCGCCGGGGCGCAACCTCGGCTTCATGATCCACGACCGGCTCTCCGGCGACCGCGTCGCCTGGGCCGTCGGCGCCTTCCGCGACAGCGACGGCTACGACATGCGCCCCGGGTCGGACTGGAGCCTGACCGGCCGCCTCACCGGTCTGGCCCTCGACGGAGACGAAGGAAGCGATCCCCTGCTCCACCTCGGCCTGGGCGTCTCGCACCGCCAGCCCACCGCGGACGCGGTCCGCCTGCGCGGGCGCGCCGGCGTACGACTCGCGCCGCGCCACGTCGACACCGGATGGGTGCCGGCCGACGGCATGCGGCTGCTGGGCCTCGAGTTCGCGCTCGCGCGGGGTTCCTTCTGGCTGCAGGCCGAAGCGTTGTCGGCCCAACTGGACCTGCTGCCGGTTGCTTCCCCGGATGGTCGGAGCGCCCGGTTCGAGGGCCGGTACATCGAAGCGGGCTGGCTCCTCACCGGCGAGAGGAAGCCCTACAGTCGGAGCTCCCGCACCTTCACCCGGTTGAAGCCGAACGCACCCCTGCCCGAAGGCAAGGGCGCGTGGGAAGTCGCCGCGCGCTGGGATCACATCGATCTGAGCGGCGGCTTTGCTCCCAGCGCCAGCCAGCAGAGTCTCTCCCTGGCTCTCAACTGGACCCTGCGCAGCGACTTGCGGGCGCTCCTGAACTATGTGTCGACCGACCCGGCCGGAGCCGGATCGGTCGAACACGTGGGACTGCTGCTGCACGTCGACTTCTAGCGGCTCCTCACTCGCCGAGGTGCTGCGCCAGAAACGCCGCGTAGCGCTCCGACGCCTCGATCCGGTTCACCCGGTTGCGGAAGCCGTGGCCCTCGTCCGGGAACAGGACGTACTCGACCGGCACGCCGTTCGCCCGCACCGCCTCGACCAGTTCGTCGCTCTCGACCTGGAGCACGCGGGGATCGTTGGCGCCCTGGACAACGAGCAGCGGCCGGACGATGTTCGAGGCGTGAAACAGCGGCGAGATGCGGTGCAGACGCTCGCGCTCGGTGGCCGGGTCGCCCAGCTCCCCGAGCAGCGCCACCTTCTGGGCCTGCCACCACGGCGGCGTGCTCTCCAGGGTCCGGATCCAGTTCGTGACCCCGAAGATGTCGATGCCCACGTCAAACACTTCCGGCTCGAACGCCAGCGCGGCCGCCACCATGTAACCGCCGTAGCTGCCGCCGATGATGCCGACGCGCGAACCGTCGACGAACTCCTGGGACTCGAGCCAGGTGCGCGCCCACACGCAGTCCTGCAGGTCGACCTCGCCGTGCTTCTTGTCGTCCATGTGGAAGAAGGTCTTGCCGTAGCCGGACGAACCGCGGTTGTTCACGCCGAGGACGACGTAGCCCTGGTTCACCAGGTGCTGGATCTCGGCACGGTAGCTACGGCGGGTCTGGCCGCCCGGTCCGCCGTGGACCCAGACCATCGCGGGCGCCGGATTCTCCGCCGACGCCCCGTGCGGCCGCCACAGGATGGCCGGAATCTCCAGACCGTCGAAGCTCGGGTAGCGGACGACCTCGGTCGTCACCAGATCGTCGACATCGATCTCGGGGTTCAGACTCCGGGTCAGGCGAACCGCCTCACCGCCCTGCTCCAGGTCGTAGACGTAGAGGTCCGAAGGCGCCCGGTCGCTGCTCAGGTAGAAGGCCATCAGGCGATCGCTGGCCGAGAAACGGACGCCCGCCACGTCGCCGGCGGGCAGATCGGGAAGTTCGAGCGGAGCGCCGGTCTCGGTGTCGAGCACCTCCACCGCTGTGGCCCCATCCTCGTTGATCGCCGAGACGCGGTAGCGGCCGGTCTCGGAAAAGGAGATGCCGAAGACGTCCCAGTCGGCCGCCAGCACCAACTCGCGCGTGCCGGTCTCGAGGTCGTAGGACCACACCTGGGCGTACTCGCCGTGCTCGTTCGTCCCGTAGTAGAGCTGCGCGCTGTCCGGCGTGAAGCCGCCCGAGGAGTGCTCGACGTCGCCCTCGTGCGAGGAAGCGTGCACCAGGCGGCCGGCCTCGAGATCGTAGGCGTAGACGTCGCTGTCGTCGTTGCTGTTCACGCGGTCCAGGGCCAGCCAGCGGCCGTCGTCGCTGACGTCGCCGAGGTCGAACGTGCCGTCGTTCTCGAACACGAGCTCGCGCTCGAACTCCCAGGTTCCGATAGGCGGCGCCTCGTAGCGGTAGAGATCCATGGCGAAGGGCGTGCGCTCGTTCGTCCGCACGAAGAAGGCCTCGCCGTCACTCGCCCAACCGGCAAAGGAGGCGCGCACGTTCTCCCCCGGCGTGAGGTCGACGGCGCCCTCGGGAACGTCCCCGGCGCCGTCCGAACCAACGTACAGGTGGTTCAACTCGTTGCCGCCCTGATCGCCCGTGTACAGGAACCGGTCGTCGCCCGGGAAGTAGCCCTGCGCGAACACCGGGCCCGCGCTGTCGGTCAGCGGCTCGGGGTCGCCGCCGGAGACCGGCATGCCGTAGACGCCCCAGACTCCGCTCACGTCGCTCGACACGAGCAAGCGGCTTTCGTCGGTCGAAAACGACGCCCCGCTGTAGGAGGTCGTGTTGTGGAAGGCGGCGGCGCTGTAGACCGCCGGTTGCCGTGCGGCCTGTTCGTCGCCGGCGGCGCAGCCGAGGAAGGCCGCGGTGAGAGCTGCTGCCGAGAGCGCGGGGTGCAGCCGGCGCCAAGCGACCGGAAGAACCGGGGTACACGTATCGAATGCCATGAAGAAGCCTCCTTGCGGGGTTTGAGTTCGAGGCGACGGGCCGCCGCCTACGGCGGCGCCGTGTAGTGCCTGGCCGCCGCCTACGGCGGCGCCGTGTGCAGCCAACCTGCCTGTTCGAGAATCGAGACCAGGGCGAGGTCGACCAGCTTCTCGCCGGCGCCGACCTCGACGATCGTCGCTTCCCGGCCACCATAGCCGCCCTGGGCGGCGGCGGCGATGGTCGGGAAGTAGGCCAGCTCTCCGTTCGTGTAGCCGGCGAACAGAGTGTGGGGAATCTGGCTCGCCGCGCGCAGGCGCAACTGGTGCTCGACGAAGAACTCACCCGGGAAGCTGGCGAGCGCGATCTGGCTCTCGCGGCGGTTGCCGAGGACCACCGTGTTCACCTCGGCTTCGCGTTCGAGCGGGAAGCGCACCCGGAAACGCTCGAGGGTCGCCTCCTGGCCGCGGCGGCGAAACGCCTCCCGCACCTCCGGCGACTCCAGGTCCCAGCGCGCTTCAAGCGGCACCACATGCCGCCGCACCGAGAGAGTCTCCGGGTCGTGGAAGGCGCCCGCGGCCACAAGATCGGTGCGAATGCGGAGCACCTCGTGTCCGAGCCGTTCGCCGGCCATGAGCACCTGTTCGAAGCCGCCTTCCTCGGGCGGGGTCTTGTCCCAGAACGGGTTGATGTCGCCCGGTGCGCCCTGCAGGAACATCGGCACGCCGCCTCCCCGTGCCTCGACCAGGGCCGCCATCGCTCCCGGGTAGTCGGCGGAAACGAGCATGTTCTCAGGCCCCAGGATGACGGGATGGACCGCGAAGTTGACCACCGTCGCGATCGCGCCGCCCCCGGCGTCGTCGACGGCCAGCACCGCCACCGAGTCGTCGACCGGCCCGGTCGGCAGCCGTTCGCGGTTGCGCCAGAACATCTCCACGCTGCCGTCGGGCAGCACGCGGCGCCGGTTGAAGCCCTCGCTCGCCGCGCCCCAACCCACCGCGACCCGCGCCGGCCGCAGCCCGGCATGGGCCTCGACGACCGCGGCGACGATCTTCCGTTCCAGCTCCGCAATCCACGGCTGCTCCGCGCTCGGAAAGTCCGCTTCGAAGCTCGGCGCCGAGTGGGTGTGCGACGCGCTCAGCAGAACGTGGTCGAACCCGGCCGCGGCTTCGACCTCTCGCCGGACCACGACCGTGTTCGCCTTCTTGATCGATCCGAGGTCCAGCGTGACCAGCGCGACCGTCTCGCCGCCCGCCTCGAGCACCAGCGCCCGCGCATAGAGCGGATCGTGAACGCCTTCGGAGCGGTTCGCGCCGCGGACGCCGTACCCGTAGAGCAGCGATCCGACCGGCGGCGTGATCTCGACCGCGGCGGCGCCCGCGCGGAACTGGGCAGCCGCGGGAGGATTCACCGCGGCGACACTGAGGAGAGCCGCAACCACCGACCCGAGGATCAGGCGGTCCCTAAAGCCCTCGCTCCGGCGGCTAGCTTTCTCCACCGCCCAACGTGCCCCAGGGCACCCGGCCCTGTGGATCGCGCAGGATGCGCCGCGCCACGACCATGCGGTGGACCTCGTCCGGGCCGTCGTAGAGGCGCGCGTAACGCGCCTCGCGGTACATCTTCTCAAGCGGCGTGTCGCCGGTCACGCCGAGCGCTCCGTGGACCTGGATCGCCCGGTCGATCACGTTGTGGAGCATCCGCGCGCCCCAGAACTTGATCAGGGAGATCTCCACCCGCGCCCGGCCGCCGCGGTCCATCGCCTCGGCGGCGTCCAGGGTCATCAGCCGCGCAGCCTGGATCTCGGCCGCCGACTCGGCGATGTAGCGCTGGATCTCGCCCTTCTCGGACAGGTAGGAGCCGTGCGCCCACCGGGTCTTGGCACGCTCGCACATCAACTCGAAGGCGCGCTGGGCCTGCCCCAGCCACCGCATGCAGTGGAAGATGCGACCGGGCCCAAGGCGCTGCTGGGCGATGACGAAGCCCTCGCCGCGGCCGCCGAGAAGGTTGTCCTTCGGCACCCGGACGTCGTTGTAGCGCACCTCGCAGTGCTGGCCGGCGGTGGTGCCCATCGTCGGCACCGCGCGCACGATCTCATAGCCCGGCGTGTCCGTCGGCACGATGATCGAGGAGAACTTGCGGTGGCCCTGGGCTTCCGGCTCGGTGAGCGCGAAGCAGGTCGTGAACGCGGCCCGGCTGGCGCCGCTGGTGAACCACTTGTGGCCGTTGATCACCCAGTCGTCGCCGTCGAGCACCGCCCGGGTCTGCATCAGGGTCGGATCGGAGCCGGCCACCTCGGGCTCCGTGAGACCGACCGAGGGGTAGATCTCGCCCGCCACGAGGGGCTTGAGCCAGCGCTCCTTCTGCTCCTCGTTGGCGTACAGGTGGAGCATGATCGAGTCCTGCATCGACGCCGAGCCAACCGCAACCTGGCCGTAGTGGGAGCGGCCGATGATCTCGTTCAGGTAGACGAAGGACATGAGCGGCAGCCCCCCGCCGCCGATCTCCGCCGGGTGCCCAAGCGCCCACAACCCCCGCTGCTTGGCCAACGTCTTGAGTTCGGCCATCCGGCCGCGGGCGCGGTCCTCTTCCGACTCCAGGTCCGGCTCGGCCGGAATCACCTTTCCGTCGATGAACGCGCGCATCTGCTCGCGCAGGCCGATCACTTCGTCCGTCAGACCGTACCTGCCCATACCTTGCCTCCCATTCGACGCGTATTCCGGAACAGCGGTCGATGATGCCACAGCGAGCCGAGCCGCGGCCTGGCCGAGGCTGCAAGCGGTCCAGGCCGACTGACCCCATCACGGCCAGAGCGCATCCTCCGCCAATGCCTGGTGCAGATCGTCGAACGTCCAAACTTCAATACCGTCTTCGGTGCGAAACGATCGCCTGCCGCCGTACAGGAGGATCCTCCGGCTCATGCCGGCCAGTTCGGCCACCGCGCGCAAGCCGCGGAGCAGACCCGTGTGGTACCTGGCCTGGGACTTCACTTCGATCGCCAGTAACTCGCGGCCACGGCGCAGGAGGAAGTCCACCTCAGTGTGGGCCGCGGAGTGCGGGCTCCAGTAGTGGACCGCCTCGTACAGGTCGGTCTCCTCCCCGTGCGCTCGGAGCAGGTGCAGCACCCATCCCTCGAGGAGCGTTCCGCGCTCCTCGGGCGCGACCTGACCGAAAAGCCGCTTCGTCGCCCGAACGAGCCCCGGGTCGACCCAGTAGAGCTTCGGGTGACGGCGCTCGCGCACGCGCAGCTTCGCTTCGAAGGCTGGCAGCCTGTACGCCAGCAGGGTGTCTTCCAGGATGTCCAGGTATCCCTGCACGGTGGTTCGGGCGACGCCGCACTCGCGCGCGATGCCCGACACGTTGACGGTGGCTCCATGACAGAGAGCGGCAACCTGCAGGAAACGGGCGAAGCCGGCCAGATTCCGCACCAGTGCCTCGGCCCGGATCTCCTCACGGAGGTAGAGCTGCACATAGCTCTCGAGCGTCGCGCGCCGGTCCTCGGCGGTCCAAACGAGTGGAATGGTTCCCCATCGAAGTGTGGCCTCGAAGTCGAACTCGCGGCCGAGTTCCGCCGGCGTCAGAGGGTGCATCATCCGGCGCAGCGCTCGCCCCGCCAGCAGGTTGACTCCAGCCGCCTTCAGCTTTCGGGCGCTGGACCCGAGGAGTGCAAAGCGGAGCCGATGCCCTTCGATGAACCGATGAACCTCGTTCAGCAGGTTCGGCAGGCGCTGAATCTCGTCGACCACCACCCAGCCTCCGGGTGGAACCGACCGCAGTTCCGCCGCGAACAACGCCGGATCGACCAAGTAGTCGTGAAAGCGCGCTTCGTCTAGCAGGTCAACCCGGTGAGCGTCGCCGAGGTTCTGCCGGGCCCAAGTGCTCTTGCCGACCCCTCGGACGCCGAGCAGGAAGAAGCTCCGACCCGGAAGGCGGGAGAGTCGGGGATAGGGTTCGTTGTACATGTCGCCGTCATTGTTCCGGGAAATATGACGGCATCATGGCACAGCCGAGCCGCTCCATGCTCACAGGGCCGCGACTGATCGGGTACGGGCTCCATTGGTCCACAAAGCCCCTCCTGTCGGGCCCACATGCGCGGACCGTTGGATGTACCCCGTATGATCGGGCATCCGTGCCCCGCACCGTCGAGACCGCGTTCAACAACGCCCTGGCTACCGTACTCAGCCGGAAACTCCCTGACTCGTGGAGGATAGCGGCCGAAGAAACGGGAGTGATCAGGGAGTACGCGGGTGCCCAACCGGACATTGTCGTGCGGCCCCCAGCCGGCATGCCGGTCGTCCTGGAGACCGAGTACGAGCCAGCGCGCACCGTTGAAGACGACGCGAAGAATCGACTGGGCCGCGTGTTGCACGACACGGGCGACCTCCTTGAGGCGGTTTTAGCGGTGCGCATCCCCGGTCATCTGGGCGAAGGCGGCGGCGACCTTGGTCCCGGCATCCTGTCTGGGCGTTTCCGATGGTGCACCTTCTCCGGCTCGCCCCTTGAAGGCCGCGCGGTTCAACGCTGGCCCGGAAGCGATTGGCTTGAAGGCGGAATCGACGAACTTGCCGACTGCGTCGAACAGGTGTCCCTCTCGGAACAGCGAATTGCTGAGGGGCTGGAACTGCTCGAACGGGCGGTCCGAACCACTGCGGAGCGGCTTCGACGATCGGCACCCGACCGCAGTCCGGAGGTTCTGCGCCGGATTGCAAGCGCTCTACACCAGGAAGACTGCGAGCAGACCACCCGCATGGCGATGGCAATCCTGCTCGACGCGCTGCTGTTTCAGTCCGCCATAGCGGGAGTCCAGGACATCCCTGACTTGAGTGCTCTGAGCAGCAAGCACGGGAACACCTCGAAGAGGCGCGTTCTGCGGGCCTGGGAGCAGGTGCTCGACATCGACTACTGGCCGATCTTCGAGATCGCCTACGACGTGCTGAGGGTGATCCCGGAGCGTGAGACTGAGCAGTGCCTTGGCAGACTGATCGACGCTGCGTCTCAACTCGCGGGTCTCGGCGCCACCACGATCCAGGATCTGTCGGGCATTCTGTTCCAGCGCCTGATCAGCGACCGGAAGTTCCTGGCCACCTTCTACACGCTCCCAGCCAGCGCTCACCTGCTTGCCGAACTGGCGGCCGCCAGACTCAACGTCGACTGGGCCGACGAAGCAGCGGTAGCGCGCCTGCGAATCGCCGACTTCGCATGCGGCACCGGCGCCCTGTTGTCGGCGGTCCAGCACCGGGTGGGCGCAAGGCTGCGGCGGGCCGGACGCGACGACCGGAAGCTCCACCACGAGATGATGGAGCAGGTGTTGACCGGCGCCGACATCATGCCGGCAGCGACGCACCTGACGGCAGCGATTCTCTCCAGCGCCCATCCGCAGCAACCTTTCAAACGAACGCGCATCTACACCATGCCCTACGGCGAAGCAGAGCAAGGCGGCGGTCGGCATGCCATCGGCTCGCTGGACCTGCTGGCGGACGAGCGTGTGCTGCCTCTATTCGACACCGGAGTCGTCGAGCTTCACGGCGGCGCATCGACCGTAGACCCGAAGATCGTGGAGGTGCCGAACGAGAGCTTCGATCTCGTCATCATGAACCCGCCTTTCACGCGGCCAACAAACCACGAGTCCACGGATGTTCCTGTCCCGTCCTTCGCGGGCTTCGCGACCAGCGCCGAAGAGCAGCGGGTGATGTCACGGCGTTTGAAGGAACTGAGAGCCGGGCTGGAGATTTCCGCCGGGCACGGCAACGCCGGCTTGGCGTCGAACTTCGTCGACCTAGCCCACCTGAAGCTGCGCCCAGGCGGCATCCTGGCCCTTGTGCTGCCCGCCTCGTTTGTCCAGGGGGAATCCTGGAACGCCGCGCGTCGTCTCCTCGCCGGGTTCTTCAGCGATCTGACCGTTGTCTCCATCGCCGCTACGGGGACGACCGACCGCGCTTTCTCCGCTGACACGGGCATGGCTGAGGTGCTCCTCGTCGGCACCAAGGCTCTCGGCTCTGTAGCGAGAATCCCCCTCCAAGGTCCGGAAACCCTGTTCGCCAGCCTGCGGAAGCGGCCGCGGACGGTTCTGGAGGCCGTCAGCGTAGCTCGCCGAATACGCGATCTCCCCGGAGGCACGGGCTTGATCGAGCTCACGCCCTGCCAGACGAGCGGCACTTTCGTGCGCACCGGCCTGACCAACGGGGGCGCAGCATCGATCGTCGAACCAGGTCTCGCTCGGACGATGCTAGCTCTTGACGACGGAAGGCTTGTCCTGCCCCGGCTCTCGCAGGAACACCGGACCCCGGTCGCGCCACTGGGTTCCATCGGCAGTCGCGGCCTGGTTCACAGGGACATCAACGGCACTCCTCCCGGAGAGGACAAGCCGCCGCGCGGTCCGTTCGACATTCGTCCCTGGGAAGAAGGTCGAGTGCCGACCTATCCGGCGCTATGGAGCCATGATGCGGCGCGGGAACGGCATCTGGAGATCGAGCCGGATTCCTTCGGGCAGCCACGGCCGAACTGTGCAGACCGGGCCGCACGAACCTGGCGGCGGACCGCGAGTCGACTCCACTTCAGCCTCGACTTCCAACTGAACTCGCAGCCCCTCGCCGCCTGCGTGACGCGGCGCAAGACGCTGGGCGGCAGGGCTTGGCCCAACTTCAAGCTGGAAGACGAGGCTTGGTCGTCCGCCGTGCTGCTGTGGGCAAACACCACCTTGGGCATGATGACCTTCTGGTGGCACGGGAGCCGGCAGCAGCAGGGCCGTGTCATACTGACGATCAGCAGGCTTCCTCGACTCCCCGTACTCGACCCGCGGGCGCTGGACGAGAAGCAGATCACCCAGGCGGCCAGCTTGCTGGAGGGGTTCCGCCAAGCCGCGTTCCTGCCCGCCAACGAGGCCTACCGCGACGAGAACCGCATCGCGCTTGACCGGGCAGTGTTGATCGACGTGCTTGGCCTGCCGAACGAACTGCTCGATCCACTGGACCTGCTCCGTCGCCAGTGGTGCGCGGAACCAACGGTCCACGGCGGCAAACCAACACGACCGGCGTAAGGGAGCCTCTCGCAATTGCCGTCGGGAGCCTTTGTTTTGAAAAGATCCCCTAGTTTTCCCTCCAGCGACGAGCGCGGCAAGCGACTCGATGACTGGAGACGCGCCCGTGACCTGCTAGGATCGGCCGTCACGCTGGCTCGTCTACAATCGGCGGAGTTTGAGCGTGCGAACAAAGGAACCAGCCGGAATGCGTAATCGATTGAGTTTCGTCGACCTTTTTGCTGGCGGCGGCGGACTCTCGGAAGGTTTCATACAGGAGGGCTACCAGCCCATCGCGCATGTCGAGACGGATGCGGCGGCATGCAACACCCTGCGTACCCGAATGGCCTATCACTGGCTCGTAGCAGCCGGTCGTGAGGACGTGTACGCGGACTACCTAGCAGGCAGTATCGACCGGGACATGCTGTACGCGGCAGTGCCGCAACAGGTTGTGCGCTCTGTCATCAACGAGGAGATACGGCCAGACACTTTGCGGCGGATCTACGGCGAGATCGACTCCCGGTTGGACGGGCACGAACTGGACCTGCTCATCGGCGGCCCTCCCTGCCAAGCCTACTCCATCGTCGGTCGCTCTCGCGACCCCAAGGGCATGGTGGCGGACAACCGAAATCACCTTTACAAGTGCTATGCGAAGTTCTTGGAGAAGTACCGCCCCAAGGTGTTCGTGTTCGAGAACGTCCTTGGGCTTCTTTCGGCCAAGGACCGCGACGGGGCGAGTTACTTGGACGCCATGCGGCGCTTGTTCAGCAAGCTAGGCTACGACACTCGCTTTCGCATCCTGAGCGCGAAGGACTACGGAGTGCTGCAGAACAGGAGACGTGTGGTCTTGGTCGGGCATTGCGAAGGCAGCACGGCTGTCTACCCTGAGCCGAGGCGGTGGGCGCCGGATGTCACCGTGAGCGAGGCCTTCGGGGGCCTGCCCCCGCTTAGTGCCGGAGAAGGCGATGTCGCGCCGTGCCATCGCCTGCCGTGCAAGAGCACGTGGCAAGTCGAGGCGGGTGTCAGCGGCTCGCTGCCGTTGACTTGGCATCAGGCGCGCCCTCATACGGAGCGGGATCTCGAGATTTACCGTATAGCGGTGACGGAGTGGAACGAACGGCGATCCAGGCTGCGATACAGCACATTGCCGCCGCACCTCAAGACCCACCGGAACAAGGCCGCGTTCATGGACAGGTTCAAGGTCGTGGCGGGAAACTTGCCGTTCGCGCACACCGTGGTCGCCCACATCTGCAAGGATGGTCACTACTACATTCACCCCGACATTGAACAGAACCGGTCCATCACGCCGCGGGAGGCGGCGCGGCTGCAGACCTTTCCCGACGACTACTACTTCGAAGGCGTCGGGCTGCGGCCGTCACGGACACACGCGTTTCGCCAGATCGGCAACGCAGTCCCCGTGCTCTTGTCCCGCGGGATCGCGGCCCGGATCCGAGAGGATTGGCATGCCTAAGTCTGGCTCATACAGGATCCGGCCCGCCGGACGGCACATCCTGACGATCGGACGCGACTTGGTCCAGGATCCGCATGCGGCGGTCATCGAGCTCGTCAAGAACGCCTACGACGCAGACTCGCCGGACGCGGTAATCGCGTTCGAGCGGACCGGCAATGGCGAGTTTCAGATCAAGTTCGCCGACCACGGCCACGGCATGACGCGCGACACGGTCATCAACAAGTGGATGGTCCCGTCAACACCGGACAAAGATCACCGGGACGGCCACAGCCCGGCTGGCAGGACCATGCAGGGCCGGAAGGGAATCGGCCGCTACGCAGCCTCGATCCTTGGCAAGGACCTTCTCCTAGAGACAACGACGGCCTCTGGAGAGAAGACCACCCTCTACCTCCAATGGGCCGATTTCGAGCGCGCCGAGTATCTGGAGGACGTGGAGATCCTGATCGAGACGGAGTCAGTCGAGCAGGAGGCAGGAACGACGCTGACCATGGCCGTCGACGAGAAGAGCCTTCCGCCTTGGAGCGACTCACAGTTCAACAAGCTGCAGTTCGAGCTCAGGAAGCTGATGTCTCCCTTTTTGACAATGGCGACCGAGCAGCCCTTTGACGTAGTTCTCCGCATCTCCGACCTGCCTGGCGTGCACGATATGAACGCTCAGGTGGAACCCTTTCCGCTCGTTGAACACTTCGACTATCGGATCGCGGGCAAGATAGGGGCCGACGGAACTGGGTCCGTCGTGTACTCTCAGCAAAAGTCGCGAAACGCGGTGGACGAAGAGATCCTCATTGACTTAGAAGGGCCTTCCGGGTGCGGGGAGCTTGAGATCGATATTCGGGTTTACGACCGGGATCCAGCCTCGGTGGACCAGCTCATTCGCCGTGGGTTGAAGGACGCCCTCGGGAACTACTTAGGCAGGCTTCAAACACGACAACTATTGAACAAATACAACGGTATCGGCGTGTACAGGAACGGATTCCGCCTGCGCCCGCTGGGCGATCCCGAGTTCGACTGGCTCAAACTCAACGAGCAGCGCGTGCAGAGGCCCGCCTTTCGCATCGGCAACAACCAAGTCATCGGCTACGTCCAGATCCAGTCGGAAGAACAATCGCAGCTTATCGAGAAGAGCGCGAGGGACGGACTCATCGATAACGAGGCCTTCGGCCGGCTGAAGGACATCACCACGAAAGTGATCGCCAGGCTGGAGGAGAAACGCTACTTGTACCGGCAGCGCGCCGGCTTGGGCAGGAAGACGTTCAAAGTCGAGCGCCAACTGGAGAGGCTCTACTCCTTCGATGCTCTGAAGCGCGAAGTCCGGTCTACGCTACGCGGAGCCCGGGTGAGCGACACGACCGCTGCCGAAGTGATCGCCCTGATCGAGTCCGAAGAGCAGCAGCGAAGCGAGACTGTCAGGCGATTGCGCGACGCGATTGCGGTGTACCAAGGCCAGGCGACACTGGGCAAGATCATCAACGTCGTGCTCCACGAGGGCCGCCGGCCGTTGAGCTACTTCCGCAACCAATTCCCGCTCCTCCGGAAACACGCCACTCGCTTCGAGAAGACGCGCGACCCGATCCTAGTGCCGAAGATAGTGGATGGGGCAACGGGCATAGCGGAGAACGCGAGCGACTTGGTAACGCTGTTCGGCCGGCTTGATCCGTTGGCGGCGCAACGTCGTTCCCGCAGGAAGTCGGAAGTGTTGCTCAGGGTCATCCGGCGCGCTCAGGATACGTTTTCTGGAGAATTGGACCGAGCGGGTGTGACTTGCCGCATTGTCGGCGATAGATCGGTCAAGTACCCATGCTGGCGGCAGGACATTCAAGCGATCTTCACGAACCTGATCGACAACAGCCTCTACTGGCTACACACAACCAAGGCTGCCGAAAAGCGCATAGAGATAGCGATCTCGACCGACGACGAGAGGTTGCTGCACGTTGACTACACTGACACGGGTCCTGGAATCGAACCTGAACACATCGTGAGCGGAGTGGTCTTCGAGCCGCAGTTCTCGACGAAGCCGGACGGCATGGGGCTGGGACTCGCGATTGCCGGGGAAGCAGCGACTAGAAACGGCCTGGAACTAAAGGCCATGGAGCACGAAGGTGGCGCGTGGTTCCGGCTTCAGCCCGTCGACACCGGCGGTGCAGAAGATGGAGAACCGGCGTGAGTGCGCTTGAACTGCTGTTGGTGGAGGACGAGCCCAGCTTGGTGGATGAATACCGAGAGGTTCTCAAGGACTACGTCGAAGAGCACGGCCGGCAGATAGAGATGCGTGTTCAGACAACCTTGGCCGATGCGAAGAGCAGTCTGGACGGGTCGATTGACGCAGCTATCGTCGACCTGAACCTAGGCAGGGACACCTCCGACGGTGGAGAGGTCATTGAAGAGCTCAAGAGCCACTTCCGCGTTCCGGTCGCGGTCCTGACAGGAACGCCCGCCGACGCGGTAGATGAGCCGCCCGTCGTCGGTGTCTACACCAAGGGTAAACATGGGTTCGACGAGATCTTGGACCGCCTCTGGGAGATTTTCGACGTCGGCCTGACCGAGATCATGGGCGGCCGGGGGCTGTTGGAGGAACGACTGAACGGAGTCTTCCTAGCGAACCTGCTTCCGACGATCGACATGTGGGTGGACTATGGGCGAGAGGATAAGGAGCGGACCAAGAAGGCGCTGTTGCGCTACACCCTGGGCCACTTGGCGGCGGAGTTGGAGGCGGATGAAACGCCTTGCTACGCCGAGGAAGTGTACCTGGCCCCGCCACTTAAGGACTCGCTGCAGACGGGGACCCTTGTTCGGCGGACGGATGGAGAGACTTCTCACGTGGTGATGACGCCCGCATGCGACCTAGTGATTCGACCCAGCGGAAAGCCCAAGACTGACATCGTGGTGGTGGCGGAAGTCGTGCCTGAGGAAGCCCTGTTCGAGAGAGTAGGAGCGGACCGCAAGCGCCAGAAGCGGTTGAGGAAGAACAACGACTCCAACTACTTCCACTGGTTGCCGCAGTCTGGTGGCATAGCGGCCGGCTTCGTAGATTTTCGACGGCTCGAGACGGCACCGTGGGAGGGGTTTGAAAGGAGCTTTCAGTCCTTGAACGTGCGCATCGCTCCGAGTTTCATCAAAGACATCATCTCCAGGTTTTCCTCGTTCTACGCACGTCAAGGCCAGCCGGACATTCGTCTTTAGGGCCCAGGAACCTTCCCAGCAAGGAGGAGCGCTTCGTGGCCGACAGCCTGGACCGGCGTTCGCGAAGCCGCCTTATGGCCTCGGTGCGAAGCAAGAACACGGCACCGGAAATGGCGGTCCGGAAAGCGCTCCATGCGCGCGGATTCAGGTATCGCACCCATGTGGCGGAGCTGCCCGGCAAGCCGGATATCGTACTGCCACGGTTCCGTGCCGCCGTCTTGGTTCACGGGTGCTTCTGGCACGGGCACGATTGTCCGCTATTCCAGCGTCCGGCCACCAGAACGGACTTCTGGGACGGCAAGATCCGGCGCAACCAAGAACGTGACGCAGAGGTTCGGAATGCGCTGCGCGTGGCGGGATGGCGTTGCCTGACGGTATGGGAATGCGCGCTGCGCGGGCCGGGGAAACGCAGATTCGTGCACTTGATTGACGATGTCGCGGCATGGGTACGGAGCGCGGAGGCCGCGGGAGAATTCCGGGGGAGAAACTGCTGACGGATCCCTGTGGAAATGGCTTCGTCAGGTCCCGTTTCGTCGCGCGGAACGCTGGGCACGCCGCCAGCTACCCGTACCGACCCTCGATGTAGGCCGCAGTCTGGCTGTTTGCCGGGTTGAGGAACATCGACGCCGTGTCGCTGTGCTCGACCATCTCGCCGAGCAGCATGAACACGCACTCCTCGCTCGCGCGCCGGGCCTGCGCCATGTTGTGGGTAACGATCAGAATCGTGTACTCGCCGCGCAGCCTCCAGATCAGCTCCTCGACCGCCTCCGTGCCGGCGGGGTCGAGCGCCGAGCAGGGTTCGTCCATCAGCAGGAGCTTCGGCTTGACCGGCAGCAGACGCGCGATGCACAGCTTCTGCTGCTGCTCGAGCGAGAGTTCTGTGCCGCGCCGGTCGAGCGAGTCCTTCAGCTCGTCCCAGAGCAGAACCTCGCGCAGCGCCTCTTCGACGATCCGATCGCCTTCGACCCTGGTCGGCGGGCGCTCGTTCGGGCGGTGGACTCGAGTCCCGAACAGCACGTTGTCCCGCACCGACAGCGGCAACGGGTTCGGACGCTGGAAGACCATGCCGATCTGCTTGCGGAGCTGAGCCAGCTCGACCGCCGGGGCGTAGACATCCAGGCCCCACAGCCGGATGCGGCCCGACGTGCGCACGTACGGAAGGCGTTCGTTGATCCGGTTGACCGAGCGCAGCAAGGTCGTCTTGCCGCATCCGGAGGGGCCGATCAGGGAGGTGATCGCGCCCGCCTTCACGTTCAGGTCGACGTCGAACAGGGCCTGGAAGTCGCCGTACCAGAGGTTCAGCTTCTCGATCAGGATCGCCGCGGCCGGATCGGCGGCCGCGGGCATCGCTCCCGTCGCGGGAGTTGCCTCGGTCATCCGAACTTCCCCTCGACGTAGGCAGTGGTCCGCGGATCCTGGGCGCCGCCCTCGAACATCGCCTCCGTCTCGGTCACCTCGACCAGCTCGCCGGTGAGGAAGAAGGCGGTCTGCGAAGCCAACCGCCGCGCCTGCTGGACGAGGTTCGTGACCAGCACGATCGTCATCTCGGACTTGAGCTCCGCCAGCACCTCCTCGATCCGCATCGTGGTCACGGGGTCGACCGCGATCGAGAACTCGTCGAGCAGCAGGATCGACGGATCCTGGGACAGCGCGCGCGCGATCGTCAGCCGCTGCTGCTGGCCGCCCGACAGCAGGCTGCCCAGGGAATCGAGCCGGTCCTTCACCTCGTCCCAGAGCGCGGCCCGCCGCAGGCAGCGTTCGACGATCACGTCCAGGTCGGCCTTCCTTCGCGTGCCGCGCAGCCGGGACGACAGCGCGACGTTCTCGTAGATGGTCATCGGCAGGCCCACAGGCAGCGGGAACACCACGCCGATTC
This sequence comes from Candidatus Multivorans sp., assembly GCA_965205295.1. Lineage (GTDB taxonomy): Bacteria > Acidobacteriota > Thermoanaerobaculia > Multivoradales > Multivoraceae > Multivorans. Next base: position 3,871,698 of record OZ242167.1, on the reverse strand, counting down.
GCTGTCGCAGGGCATAGGGATTGCGCCAACTGCGGACGTCCCGGCCCTCGACACGCACCGCGCCCTCGACCGTCATCCCCGCCGTCATCAGGTCCATCCGGTTGATGGCGCGCAGGAAGGACGTCTTGCCGCTGTTCGCCGGCCCGATAACGCCGAAGATCTCGTTCCTTGGCACCCGGAGCGTGACGCCCGAGAGCGCCAACTTTCCCTGGTAACGAATCGCCAGGTCGACGACGTCGATCGCGAAGTCGGAGTCGGCGATCGCCGGCGCGGGAGCGCTCACCACTTCTTGCGGCCCCGCAGATAGACCCGGAAGGCGATGGAGAGCCCGTTCATCGCCAGCACCATGGAGATCAGCACCAGCGCGACGCCGAAGGGCAGGTGCTCAGGCACCTCCGGCACCTGGGTCGAGATGACGAACAGGTGGAGCGACATCGCCATCGTCTCGTCGAGCACCCCCTGCGGCAGGAACGGGAGGAAGAACACGGCGCCGGTGAACATGATCGGCGCGGTCTCGCCGGCGGTACGGGAGACCTCGAGAATGACGCCGGTGAGGATGCCGCTGACCGAGTTGGGCAGCACGACCTTGCGGATCGTCTGCCAGCGCGTCGCGCCCATGTTCCAGCATGCCTCGCGGAAGGCGAGCGGCACGGTCCGGAGCGACTCCCTGGTGGCGACGATGACCACCGGCAGGGTCATCACCGCCAGGGTCAGGCTGGCAGCCAGGATGCTGGTGCCCAAGCGGAAGAAGAGGACGAAGGCGCCCAAGCCGAACAGCGCATGGACGATCGAAGGCACGCCGGCCAGGTTGATGATCGCGAGGTTGATGGCCCGGGTGAGCCGATTGTCCGGTGCATACTCGCTCAGGTAGAGCGCCGCCCCCACGCCGACCGGCACCGAGGCGAGCAGAGCCACGACCACCAGCCACACGGTGCCCAGCAGAGCGGGCAGGATGCCGCCCGCCTTCATCCCATTCGTTGGCGACGTGAACAGGAACTCCCAGGAGATCGCCGGACCGCCCTTGTAGATCAGCACGCCGAGGATGAGGGCGACCGGCACGATCAACATGCAGGTCATCCACAGGAAGAGGAGTCGGAACAGACTCTCCACCTTCCGGTTGCGCCGGTTGCGCTCGGTCGCCTCGAACACGCGTTTCCTCCTCCGTCCCTACGGGTTCGCCGAAGCGGCCGGGCGGCGGCCCCGGCGGCGGTGCTTGCGCCGGCCGCCGCGAACGAAGACATCGGCCGCGAAGTTGATGGCGAAGGTCACGCTGAACAGGAAGATGCCGAGCGTGAACAGCGCCTGGTAGTGGTCGGAACCGGCCGCCGTCTCGCCGAGTTCGGCGGCAATGGTCGCGGTCAGCGCCCGCACCGAGTCGAAGGGGCTGGTCGGCAGGTTGATCGAGTGGCCGCTCGCCATGAGCACCGCCATCGTCTCGCCGAAGCCGCGCCCGACACCGAGCAGCGTGGCCGCCACCAGACCGTTGCGGGCGGCCGGCAGCACGACCTTGAAGGTCACCTGCCAGCGCGTGGCGCCCATCGCCTCGGCGGCCTCCCGGTAGCCGTCGGGCACCGCCTTGAGCGCGTCCTCGGCGATCGTGGTCATGATCGGCGCCGCCATCAGACCCAGGATGATCCCGGAGTTCAGTACGTTGAGGCCCACCGGCACGTCGAAGATCTGGATGATCAACGGGTTCATGATCGAGAGGCCGATAAACCCCCAGACCACGGACGGGATCGCGGCCAGGAGCTCCACCAGCACCTTCAACGTCTCCCGGGTGCGGCCGGTGGCGAACTCCCCGATGTAGATCGCGGCGCCGAGCGAGAAGGGCACCGACACGACCATTGCGAGCCCGGTCACCGAGGCCGTGCCCGCGATCAGGGCCAGCGCGCCGTAGGTCGCGTTGTGGTTCGAGGTCGGCGTCCAGCGCGGCGAGAAGAAGAACTCGCGGAACTCGAAGCGATCGAAAACGAAGCCGGCGCCCTCCCGCGTGATGAAGAGGAAGATGCCGACGATGAAGACGATCGCCGACAGGCCGCCCGCAAAGACGAGGACCTGCACCGCCCGGTCGATCCACCAGGCGAAATCGCGCCGGTCGGCCGCGTGCGCCGGCAGCTTGCGCCGTGGCGTATGGGGTACGCCAATTCTCCTGCCGCGCAAGCTCATAGCTCAGCCAAACCAGCCGCCAAGAAACTGCGGACGCCGCGTCATGCTGGAGTTCTGGTGCTTGGAAGCTCTGGTTCAGGGACAGTTCACGCCGTCGCGCGGCGCGTAGCCCTTCTCGTAGATGATGCACTGGCCCTCGTCGCTCAGCACCCAGTCCATGTAGTCGCGGATGGCGCCCTCGGGCTCGCCGGCGGTGTACATGAACAGGGGGCGGGCGATCGGGTAGGACCGGTCGATCGCGGTCTCGACCGAAGGAGACACGCAATCGCCGTCCTCGCCCGTCTTGACGCAGGGCATCTTGATGTGGTCCGTCGCGTAGGCGAGGCCGCTGTAGCCGATCGCGCAGGGCGTGTTCTCGACCAGGTCGACCACGTCCTTGGAGCCGTGCATGTCACGCGAACCGAGCTTGAAGTCGCGCCGGTCGCCGAGCACCGCCTCACGGAAGTAGACGTAGGTGCCGGAGTTGTTCTGACGGCTGACCCGGACGATCTCGTCGCTGCTGCAGCCCGGCACCTCGACGCCGAGCTGGCTCCACGTCTCGAACCCGCCGCCCTCACCGTAGAGCTCGGCCAACTGCTCCAGCGAGACCTCGCCGAGCGGGTTGTCGGGATGGACGAACACCGCCACCGCGTCGAAGCCGACGACGAACTCGATCGGTTCGTTGCCATTTCCGCGCGCCAGCTCGATCTCGGAGTCCTTCATGCGCCGGCTGGAGTTCGCGATATCGACGGTGCCGTTGATCATCGCCGAAATGCCCGTGCCCGAGCCGCCGCCGGTCACCGCAACGGCCGTGCCCGGAACCACGGCCGCGTAGTTCTCGGCCCACGCCTGGGCGACGTTGACCAGGGTGTCCGAACCCTTGTTCTGGATCACGTTGCGGGAACTGCCGCCGCAGGCAACAACCAGGGCCGCAAGGACCAGACAGCATGCGCTGGAGGTGACTTTCGCGGTCTTCACAGGCGCCAAATCTCGTGTAGTCGAACAGTTGTTTAGGCTGGCGGAGCGTACCCCACGGCAGGTGAACAACTGGTAAAGATGGGCAGCGCCGAGCTCTAGAAGTAGGCGGTCAGGGACGACCAGGCCACCACCGGCACCGCCCCGTATTCGCTGCCCAGCACGCCGTCCCGGATGCCGCGGCCGGTCGACAGGAGCAGGCCCCCGTTGACCGCCACGTGGTCGGACACGGACCAGGCGATGCCGGGCTGAAACAGCGCCGAGGAATCGCCACGGTTGAAGAGCACGGCGCCGCTGACGGTCAGCAGCGGGTGGGCCTGCCATCCCAGAGAGAGACCGGCGTAACGGCGCCCGAGCGAAACGACCTCGCCACGGCTTACGCGGTCGGCGCCGGCAAGCCGCGCGTAGTCCGCGGGGTCGCCGGCGCCGAAGCCGTTCCAGCTCGCCTCGGCGATCAGGGTCACGGTCGGCGTCAGCAGGCGATCGACGCCCACCGTGAAGCGCCAGAAGTCGCCGCAGCCGAACGCCGGGTGAGCGCTCCGGGGGTCGCAGCCCGGACTGGTCCAGGCGACTTCGCCGCGCAGGCCGGTGCCGCAGACATCGGCCGAAAAGAAGCCGCCGAGGACCAGGTCGCGGTGGAAGCCGCCGACCATGTAGCCGAAGTCGAGGCTCGAATCGCCCTCGCCGAGTTCGCTGTGGAAGCGGCCCAGGGAGGCGAAGCTCAGGTCGTCGGGAGTCCGCGCGCCCTGGCTGGCCGCGATGACCTCGACCTCGGAGAAGTCGCCTATCGGCACGGTGAACCGCAGCGCGTCGACTCCGGGCTTGTAGTCACGATCGATGCGCTGCGGAGCGAACGGGGCGAACAGGTCGAGCACCGGCCAGAAGTAGTTCACTCCCCAGGTGATCGCCTGGCGGCCGAAGACCATCCGGAAGCCGGGCCGGTCCCAGCGCAGGTTGAAGCGGTCGATCTCGGCGGCGCCGGCCACATCGCCGCGGCCAAAGGAGTCGGACTCCAGGTCGAAGAAGCGCCGCGTGGCGCCGGTCGCCACCGACGTGACGGCGCCGCTGCCAGGTGGCGACACGGCCTGCGCCACGCCGTGCACCTCGAGGCGGAAGCTGTCTCGGGATCCCATTTGCCAGCGGGAATCGAGCTTGAGCCGGAAGATCCCGAGTTCCACCCCGCCGGCGCCGCCCAACCCGGCGTCTTCGGCGGCAGCATCCCCGTCCCCACCGATCTCGATCTCTTCCAGGACCTGGAAGGCAAAGATTCGCACGTCGCCGCCCACCACGGTCTGCGCTGCCGACGGCGCCGCCGTGGCCGCTACCAGTACCGCGAGCAGCACCGCGGCTACCGAGCTGGCCAGCCAGGGCAACCCGTCAGAGCCGCCAAACCCGTCGCAGACTCCCTGTTTGGCCCCAGCCCCCACCTCACCAGCACCCCGCGTCGCAGAACTTGCTTCGCTGCGTCTTACGACGCAGGCTCCTGGCGGCGTTCGTCGCTCGCGACGCTGCCATCGACCAGGCGCACCACGCGGCGCGCCCGTTCCATCACTTGCGGATCGTGGGTCGAGAACAGGAAGGTCACGCCCTGCTCCCGGTTGAGCGTCTCCATCAAGCCCAGAAGGGTCTCCGCGGTCTCCGAGTCGACGTTCGCGGTCGGCTCGTCGGCGAGCACCACCGCCGGGTTGCTGGCGATGGCGCGGGCGATCGCGACCCGCTGCTGCTGCCCGCCCGACAGTTCGGAGGGCCGCCGATCCTCCATGCCCTTCAGCCCAACCTGTTCGAGCAGGTCCATCACCCGTTCGCGACGGGTGGCCGCGTCGACGCCCTGGACCCAAAGCACCATCTCCGCGTTCTCGTACGCCGTGAGCACCGGCATCAGGTTGTAGGCCTGGAACACGAAGCCGATCCGGTCGCGGCGCAGGGCGCTCAACTGCTTCTTGTTCAGGCTGCCCAGTTCCTGCCCCTCGAGCGAGATCGAACCCGAGGTCGTGGAGTCCAGCGCACCGATCAGGTTCAGGCTCGTCGTCTTGCCGGAGCCGGAGGGACCGCAGATGGCGGTGAACTCGCCGGGTTCGATTTCCAGGGAGACGCCACGAAGGGCGTGGATGTCCACGCTGCCCTGCCGGTAGACCTTGGTCACGTCGCGCAGAGAGATGATCGGATCGCCGCCCACTTCACACCACCTTGATCGTTTCGACCGGTTCCACCCGGCCCGCGCGCCAGGCCGGATAGATGCCCGATGCCAGGGTGGCCCCGACCGCGAACAGGCCGATCATCACCGCATTGCGCGGGAAGATGCCGACCTTGAGCACCGGATCGAGACCGACGCCGGCAATCTCGACCGTGCCGCCGTAGACCGCGGTCAGGTCGAGGCCCGTCGACGAAAGGTAGAGATACGGCCCAGCCGTGATCAGGAAGGCGCCGACGAGACCGAGCGCTGCGAGCCAGACGCTCTCCATCATGACCAGGCGGAACAGCCGGCCCGGGCTCCAGCCGATCGCCAGCATGATGCCGAACTCGCGCAGCCGCTCCATCACGCTGACGAACAGAGTGTTGAAGATCCCCGCCGCCACCAGGACGGCGATCAGGATCTCCATGAACACGGCGCCGCCGACCTTGAGCGCGATGAACGCGGCCAGTTGCGGCTGACTCGTGTTCCAGGGTACGGCTGCCGCCACTTCATCGAGCTCGCGGCCCAGCTCCTCCGCGACCCGCCCGCTCTGTCGCTGATCGTGCAGGAACACGGCGACCATGGTGGCCTCGTTGTCGCCGTAGCCGAGCAGCCCGCGCACCGTGTCGAGCGGCAGCAGGCAGAACCCGCCGTCGACGGTCGGGGCGTTGGTCCGCAACGTTCCCCGCAGCCTCGCCAGGCCGCTCACGATCTCCCCGTTCCTGTCGGTCAGGGTGTAGACCACCTTGTCGCCGAGTTCCATCCCCAGATTGCTGGCAAGACGGTGACCGAGGATCACGCCGCCGGTGTCGCCGGGCTCGAGGGCCGCTCCCTCGTCGAGCGCTTCCAGGATCGACAGGGTCGTCTCGTCCTCCACGCCCGGATCGAAGGCAATGAAGGCGGCGCTGAAGTTCTCGCCCGCCGTCGCCAGCATCGTCGGTCCGATCACCCGGTCCACCGTACGCGCGACCCGGCGGCGCTCGCCTTCGAGCGCCGCCTCGATCTCTTCGCCGCGTACGACGGTGCGCGTCAGCGTCGGCTTGTCGAGGTACTCCGGATGCTGCAGGCTGACATGACCGCCTCCGAGCCTGGCGGCGAGGTCGATCATGTCCTTCCAGTTGCGATCCTGCATGGCGGTGAAGACGACCGCCAGAAAGACGCCGAAGACGATGGAGCCCATCGTCAGCAGCGTTCGCCGGCGGTTGCGCCACAGGTTGCGCCAGGCCAGTGCCGTCACATTGGGTCCGCTCACGTTCTCCCCCTTCCTTCCCTTCTCACGTTCCCCACCGCATCTACTGGTGGTGGATCGCCTCGATCGGGCTGATCCGCGCCGCCTTGATCGCCGGGAACATCACCGCCAGCCCGACGATGAACACCAGGATCGCAACCGGCCCCGCGATCGTGGCCGGACTGACCGCGCCGGTCCAGATCTGATCCATCGAGACGCCCATCAACGCGGTTCCGCCCAAGGTCCCGACATCGATCCCCCGCTCGACCACGAACCAGAGTGCCGGCAGACTCGCCGTCAATCCCACCGCGATCGCCAGGGCAGTCTGCAAGGCGCCCTCGACCAGGATGAGCGCTAGAACCTTCCCCGGGGACACCCCGATCGCCTTGAGCACGCCGAACTCCCGGATCCGCTCGAAGACCGCCATCAGCATCGCGTTCAGGATCAGGATCGCGATCACCACGTAGACGATGAACGCCACGACCTGGACGGCGGCTTGAGCCGAGTCGAAGATGTTGGCCAGGCCCGGCAGGAGTTCGCGCCAACTCCGCACCTCGGCCCCGGGGGAACTGATGGCCGCGGCATCGGCGACGACGCCTGCCGCCGCGGCCAGATCCTGACCCTCCCCGCTGCGGACGATGACCTGGTGCGCCCCGTCCTCCAGGGCGAAGAAACTCCGGAATTGATCCTCGACCAGGAACACCGTCGCCCGGTCCGTCTCCTCACTCAGGCTCTGGAGTACGCCGCGGATCCGGAACAGGTCGTTCGCCATGCTGCCGTCGGTCGCCTGGCTGAGTGCTATCAGTTCGTCGCCGGGCTCCACCGCCAGCGTCCGCGCCAGTCTGTACCCCAGCACGACGCCTTCGGGATCGGACGAGTCGAGCCATTCGCCCCGGTCGAGCCGCAGGTAGACATCGCTGACCAACGCGTCGCGCTCCGGCTGCAGACCCTTGAGCAGCGCTCCGGTCGACGCGTCGCCTGAAGCGACCAGCGCGCCGCCGAGAAGACGCGCGCTCGACCGCAGCCCGGTCTCTTCCAGGGCCTCTAGGAGTGCGTCCGGATCTTCGATCCGGTCCCAGATCGACGGCCGTTCCCGGTAGCCCGCCGCGTGAATCTGGATCTCGCCCAACTCCACATCGAGCAGGGTGCTCTCCATGCTGCCGAGCATCCCCTCCATGAGCGAGGTGTAGACCACCATCGCCCACAGGGCCAGCGTCATCGCGCCGACCGTAACCAGCGTGCGGCGACCGTTGCGCCACAGGTTGCGCCAGGCCATGCGGAGTATCTTCATCCCGCCGCGCCTCGTGCTGAAGTCACCGCCGTAACGACTGCAGCGAGAACGTACCCGGCGGCAGATCGATGTTGAACTCGTGCTCCTCGTAGACGATTTCGGTGAACTCGTCGGGATCGTCCGCCGGTATCACCCGCATCCGACGCGGCAGCGTCCTGCCGCCCAGCGGACCGAAGTCCTCGTAGAGGATCGTGCGCACCAACCGTTCACGCTCGTCGAAGTACTCGGCCTGGTCGAGCAGAAAATCCCGCGCCCGAAACCGGGCGTCGATCGCGCCCCACACGACCGGAGCATCCGGTAGCGGCACGCAGCGCACCACCCAATGGCCCGACTCGTCCGCCGGCCGCTCCCGGTAGGCGCACTCGAAGTCCTCGCTGTAGCGAGACTCATGCACCAGGTCGTCGTTCGTGAAGTGGCTGCCCATCCACGCCGCCTGCATCATCGACGCCGGCACCTTGATCGTCCGGTCGACGTTCGGCAGGTAGTTCCAGATGCTCTGCTCGACCTTGAGCGTTGCCGTGCCGCGCTCCTTGGCCGGCGCTTCGATCCGCACCAGCGACTTCTCGCTGCCCTCCGAGATGACGTGGAGCCGCAACTCCCGCTGCCAACGCTCGGTCTTGATCCGCATCGTGATCCGGCTCTCGCTGGAGTCGCCCCGCATCGCATCGTCGGTGGCGAGCATCAGAACGTCGATCGGCGGGTCGTCCCCCTGGGCCGCCGCGCCGGCGGCAAAGAGGAGAGAAGCGACCGCCAACGCGGCGCCGGTGCGACGGAAGAGCTTGCTCATGCGAGGACGAAGCCTAGCGCAACCTGCCGCTACTCGATGTAGCCGAGGGCCTGGAGTCGACGGCGGGTTTCGTCGTCCACCTCGACCTCGACCGCCTCCACACCGCCCTGTCCTGAGAGTTCCAACTGTTCACGCAGCAGCCGGGCCAGACGACCCGCCAGGATCGGCCGTTCGGCGGCCAGGTCGCGCCGCTCTTCCGGGTCGTCCAGCCAGTCGAACAGTTGCCGGCTCGGCGCTTGCCCGGGGCGGCGCGGCTCGATCAACTTGTAGCGGCCGCGAACCAGGGACGCGGCGGGCCGCCGGAACGTGTCCATCGTCGAGAGGAGAAGACGATCGGCGAACACTTGCCGGGCCGGGAGGTCGATGTCTTCGGCTTTGCCGTCAAGCGGAGGCGCCAGCTCGTCCAGCCAGGCAAGCGCCCGGCGGGCAAGTTCGTCGGCATCGCCCTCCCCGTACTCGAAGCGGTCGAACCCCTGCCCGAACCCGGTATCGCCGGTCACGTTCGCGTTCGCCGAGAAGCCCGCGGTGGCATAGCCCAGCTCCTTCAGCCGCTCCGGCAGGGTGGCGAACGACTCCTCCAGGCCGTGGCTCAGCTCCCGGATGCCGTGGCGCTCGGGCCCCACGCCCGTGAGCAGAGTGGCGACGGTCGGCCGGGTCCACGACGACTGGGCGATCGCCCGTTCGAACACCGTGGACCGCGCCGCCAGGGCGTCGAAGTTCGGCGACACAGGCCGCTCGTGGCCGTAGAAGCCGAGCCGGTCGACCCGCAATGTGTCGACGATCCAGAGCAGGATGGACTCGGACCGTCGTTCACCGACGAGAGAAGACGGCTCCAAAGCCGCCGCCGCGTCGAACGACCGCCGCTCCGGGGCGCGATCCGGCAGCGGCAACCCGCGCTCATCCGCGGTCAGCCGAGGCCGACGCAGAACAACGCCAACTTCTTCACCACCTGAAGCGGCTGCTCCGCCCGCAGCGCGCAGCGTCAGCCGCGCCGGTCGCACGGGTGCCAGCCAGTCGTCGTCGGCCGCGCCCGCCGCCTGTTCTCCCAACGGCGGCAGGGGCAGACGCAATGTCGGAGCGGACTCCTCGGTGACGAAGTCGGTAACTGGTACCGCGCCCTCGACCTCCCACACCACGTCCAAGCCGCCGACACCCCGCGGCGCGATGCCCTCCCACCGCAACTCGAGGTCCTGCTCCGGTTCCAGGAAGAAGGAAACCTCGCTGGCCGCCGGGATCCAGAGCGTTTCGCCCTCCCCGCGCGCCTTACCAGCATCGGGCCCGTCCCCCAGAGCAATCCAGTCGCACGCGAAGGAGAGTTTTCTGGGGTGCTTCGGCGCCTGGCCCGCTTCTCTCGTCCCTTCCGGCCGCCCCAAGTACGCCGGCACGAAGGAAAGCCGGTGACTGCCGGGAGTCGCCCGGTCCGCTGACACGACGAAGCTGTGCTCCATGAAGCCGGCCTCGAGCTCCAGGGACGCGACCTCCACGTCGTCCCAGAAAACGCCGAGGACCTGCGCCGGCGCCCCCGGATGGCGGTACGCCCGGCACCGCATGCGGACCTCCAGATCCCGCGCCCATGCCAGAAACACCCCGACCTCCGAACGCGGCCCGACCGCCCACGCGAACGTGGCGCCAGCCGGATCCGTTTCGTTCCATGACCAACCACCGACCCGAGCGGCGGCCGCTGAGGGGGTTCCCAGGTCGATCAGCGACCGTTCCCCTTCGACCTCGGCGTAACGGAACTCCGAGACGAGATCGACCACCTCGACCGGCAACGGAGCCGGGCCGCATGCCACGAGCAGGAAGCCAGCGACCGGCAACGTCACCGCGAATGCCCGCCGCTTCACCTGGGGTCTCCCGTCCAAGCCATGGACTTTGACGCGGCTCACCGAAGGTGTCCAGCCGGCCGCCATCTGAAAGCGGTCGGTGCCTTGCCTCGTGCGTCAGCCCTCTCGGCAACGACCTCCAGCCCAGTCGGGGTTGGGAGGGGTCAGCTCCCAGGTGCCTCCGAACGAGCGACGCCCGACGACGCCAGCCCGACGTGGGCCTGCGCGGCAGCCCTACTCGACCGCCCCGGCCTGCCGAGCCCGGTCGAGCACCCGTTCAGCCCGGTGCAGGTGGGGTGCGTCGACCATCTGGCCTTCGTGGCGGAAGGCCATGCGGCCCTGGGCCTGGTTCTCGGCGAAGGCGGCAACCAGGGCGGCGGCGGAAGCGATCTCCGCCTCGCTCGGCGTGAACACCTCGTTGACGATCGGGATCTGGTTCGGGTGGATCGTCATCTTGCCCTCGAAGCCCATCCAGGCCGCCCGCTGGCAGTCCTGGCGTAGAGCGTCCAGGTCGCCGATGTCGGTGAAGACGCTGTCGATCGGCTGGGCGCCGCCGGCGCGCGCCGCGAGCAGGGTCATGGAACGGCAGTAGCGGAACACGTCGAGGTACTCGCCGCGCTCGTCGCGGCGGCGACTGGCGCCGATCGATACCGACAGGTCCTCCGCGCCCCAGGTCAACGCCGACACCCGCGTGGTCGCCGTCAGGTGCGCGAGGTTGAGCGCCCCGCCGGCGGTCTCGGTCGCGATCAGGATGAGGGCGATGCCGCCCAGGTCGTGCCCATGGGCCAACTCCAGTTGCGCCACCAGCCGGTCCACCCGCAGCACGTCGTCGACGCCGCTGACCTTGGGCACCACGTAGGCGTCAGGCGGATGCTCCATCGTGACCTCGTAGTCCTCGCGGCCCCAGGGCGTCATCAGGTCGTTGACCCGCACCGCGCGCTCCTTGCCGCCGAAGTCGGTTGCCTTGAGCCACCCGGCCACCTCACGGCGCACGTCCACCTTCCGGTCCGGCGTCACCGCGTCCTCGAGGTCGAGGATCAGCGTGTCCGCCTCGAGCCCCAGGGACTTGGCGAGCATCCGCTCGTTGCCGCCGGGAACGAAGTGGACGGCGCGCCGGAGGCGGGCGCTGCTCACGATCCGGCTCCAGCCCCAGCTTCGATCTCCAGTCCCACCCGGCGAAGACCTTCCGCGAAGGTCACAGGCGGCGGGCCCAGCCCGAAGCGCAGATAGCCCGGCATGCCGGCCCAGCGCCCCGCGACCAGCAGCACGCTGCGGTTCCGGCGCAGCCTCTCGGCGAAGGCCGCACAGTCGGCCAGGCGGCCGTTCTCACGGAACGGGACGAAGGCGTAGGCGCCGGCACGCGGTTCCCGATAGACGAGCGCGCCGTTCTGCCGCCCGGCCCAGTCGCGGAACGTCTCCCGGTTGACGCGCATCATCCGCCGCGCGCGCTCGACCAGCCGTTCCTGGTTGGACGGCTCCGTGGCGAAGCGGGCGATCGCGTCGGAGAGCGCGCCAGGAGCGATCGTCGTGTAGTCGCGCCGCGCCCAGCAACGCTCCACGAACTCGGGCGGACCCACCATCCAGCCGAGCCGGGCCCCCGGCAGGCCGTACGCCTTGGACAGACCCGAGACGGCGATCACCCGCTCGCCGCGACCCCACATGCCCGGCGCCTCCTCGCCCGGCGCCAGATCGTGCACGGCGCCGCGGTAGACCTCGTCGCTCAGAACCCACGCGCCGACCCGTTCCGCCGCCGCCGCTACCGCATCGAGTTCGGCGGGCGTGAACACGTGGCCGGTCGGGTTGTTCGGATGGCTCAGGTAAATGAGCTTCGTCCGTTCGCAGACGGCGGCCTCGAAGGTCTCCCAGTCGAGGGACCAACTCGACTCATCTTCGCCGGGCAGCAGCGGCACGTCGCGCACCACCGCGCCCAGGCCCCGCGCCGCCAACGCCACCTGCAGGTAGTTGGGCACGATCGCCACGACTTCGTCACCGGGCTCGATCAATACCTGCACGGTCACGTAGTTCGCCTCGGACGAGCCGTTGGTCACCAGCAGGTGCTCGCTCGATGCTCCCGCGTACTGAGCGGCAAGCTGCGACCGCAACTCGGGAGTCCCATTCGACTGGATGTACTCGAGCGGCAGCGCGCGGAGCCAGTCCAGGTCGAGCCCCATCTCCGCCAGGCCGTCGAGCGACAACGGCTCGACGCCGCTCTCGCTCAGGTTCACGTCAACCCGGTGTTCCCAGAGCGACTGCTGCCGCTCCAGTTCGAAGGTCTCCATTTCCACTTCGATGCCCTCTGTTGGTTCCTCTTCCGCCGCTGGGCGCCGCAGTATGCCAGCCTCCGTCAGGATAGGGGTCGTGCCTCGTGCTCGAATCCTGCTGCGGCTGCTGGGCGCAGTCCACCTGGTCGCCTTCGTCTCCCTCTGGGTGCAGATCGACGGTCTGATCGGATCGCGCGGCATCCTGCCGGCCGGGGAGTTCTTCGCCTACCTCGAACGGGTGCTCGGCCCGGGCACCCTGGAACGCCTGGCGAAGGCGCCGTCATTGCTCTGGTTCTCTTCCAGCGACACGGCGCTGCACGTCCTCTGCGCGGCCGGCGTCGTCCTCTCGCTGCTGGCACTCGCCGGCATGGTGACCGGCCCCGTCTTCGGCGCTCTCTGGCTCTGCTACCTGTCCCTGGTCTGGGGCGGGCAGACCTTCCTCGCCTTCCAGTGGGACACGCTGCTGCTCGAGGCGACGGTTTGCGCCGTCGTGCTGGCCCCCCTCGGCTGGCCGACCGGTTCAGGGCCGCGGCCCGACACCTTGGCGGCGCGCGTCCGAGCGGCGTTCGGCGGCACCCCGGACGCCGCGGCCGGCCGGCCGGGCCTGTGGCTGTTCCGGCTGCTGGTGGTCAAGCTGATGTTCCTCTCGGGCGCGGTCAAGCTGCTCAGTCTCGACTCGACGTGGTGGCAACTGACCGCACTCGATGTCCACTACTTCAGCCAGCCGCTCCCGGTCACGGCGAGCTGGTACGCGCACCACCTCCCGGACTGGTTCCATCGGCTCTCGGTGCTGATCATGTTCGCGGTCGAGCTGGCGGCGCCGTGGCTTGTCTTCTCTCGGCGTCTGCGTCGCACCGGCATGGGAATGCTGCTGGCGTTTCAAGTTCTGATTGCCGCCACCGGCAACTACGGCTTCTTCAACCTGCTGAGCGCGGTGCTCTGCCTGTCGTGGCTCGACACCGGCGGGTTCGGCTGGATAGCCGGTCGCGGCGGGGGCCAGGCGAACGGGTCCAGCCAACCCGCGCCCGCTCCCGGCGCCGGCAGCCTCCCAACGGTCGCCTCCCAACGGATCCGCTGGGCAGGAGCGGCCGCGATCCTCTGCCTGAGCTTCCTGGTCGCCAGCCGCGAACTCACCCGCTCTTTGCCGCGCGGACCGGACACTCCCCCACGGGCGGCCGCCGCGGCCGACCTCGTCGACCGGGTGCTCGTCGATCCGGCGGCGCCTCTGCTGCGAGCCATCGCGCCGTTCCGCTCCATCAACGGCTACGGCCTGTTCCGCGCGATGACGACCTCGCGCCCCGAGATCGTGGTCGAGACGAGCGCCGACGGCGTGATCTGGAGCGAGCTGGCCTTCCGCTTCAAGCCCGGGCCTGTCGATCGTCCGCCCCGCGCCGCCCAGCCCCACATGCCCCGGCTCGACTGGCAGATGTGGTTCGCGGCGCTCGATCCGCAGCGCGCCGACTGGTTGGGCCCCTTCGTAACCCGGCTGTTCGAGGGCGAGCCCGCGGTGCTGCGGTTGCTCGGCCCGGCAAGCCGGCAGGCCGAACCGCCCAACTACCTGCGCCTGCGGCTCTACGACTACAAGTTCAGTGAACCTGGGGCGGGCGGGCCGTGGTGGCGCAGAGAACTGCTCTACGATCTATCAACCGAGCTGGAACGAACTGCGTTCGTGGCAATGCCAAACCAGCAGAGCCGCTAGTGAGGTCTACCTTGCATGTCGCCCCGAAACCCCTTAGACCCGTGAGGACGTAAATGAAGCCCCTTGGGGAAGTCGCATCGAGCCTGTACGGCACGGCGACATCCAGAAAGACCTGGGCGGCATTGGTTCTCGGCCTGATCGCCGGATCGAACCAGGTCGTCAGCAAGGTAGCCCTCGCGAGCGTCGTGTTCGCCGGCGCTCTGGCGCCCTACTCAGTCCAGGGCACCCGCATCGTGCTGCTGGGCAACGCCGTCGTCTGCTTGTTCATCGCTCTAGGCAGCGGCTTCCGCGGCGCGGTCGGGACCTCCCCGCCGGCACTGTTGATCGTCGTAGCCGGGATCGGCGCGGCGTTGACGCTTCAGGGCGACGTCCTGTTCGCAACGATGATCGCGATCATCGCGATCGGTTCCCTGGCCACAGGTCTGTGCGCCATGTTGCTCGGCTCGTTCCGCCTCGCAAACCTCATCCGGTTCGTTCCCTATCCTCTCGCCTGCGGATTCGTGGCTGGCATCGGAGCGCTCTGCTTCAAGATCGCGTTCAGGTCGATGGGGGTGACGCTGGACTCTCTGAACCCGGAGTCCGTTCTCGAGCCCCTCGCGGTAGCCAACTGGGGCCTCGGCATCGCCTACGGGCTCGGCATCTTCCTGGCAACGAGACGGTTCAAGAGTCTCCTGATCCTGCCGGGGAGCTTCGCCGCGGCGACGGCGCTCTTCTATCTGACGCTCGCCCTTCTCGACATCTCCATAGCCGAAGCGGAAACGGCCGGCCTGCTACTCGCCGGCATGTCCGAATCAGCGGCGGGCGGCTTCTGGCCCCTGTTCGATCCTGCGGTCCTCGGCCAGGTGGACTGGTCCGCTGTCGTCACGCAGGTTCCGAGCCTCCTGGCCCTGGTGCTGCTGACCTTTCTCTGCCTGGTGATCTACCTGGGAGCCTTCGAGTTGGCCGGCAACCTGGAACTCGATTGGAACCGAGAGTTCAAGGTGGTGGGTCTGGCGTCCATGGCCGCCGGCGCCGGAGGCGCGCCGCCGGGATGCCTCACCGTGTCTCCCTCATTGCGCAACCTGATGTTCGGGGCCGATACCCGCCTTGCCGGCATCTTTGTCGCCCTCTTCGTCGCGATCGTGGCGATCTCCGGCAATGCCGTGATCCGCCTGGTGCCGGCGCCGCTGGTCGGCGGCGTGTTGCTGTTCACCGGAGCCACCCTGCTGGAGGCCTGGCTGGTGAGGGTCCGCCGCAACCTGGCCTGGCCGGAGTTCGCGATCGTCCTGCTGATCTTCCTGACGATCCTGTTCTTCGGGTTCCTTGTCGGGGTGGGTGTGGGCGCGCTGGTCCTGGTCATCTTCCTGCTGACCCGACTGGCGGCTGTGGATCCGGTCGAGTCCCGGTTCACCGCACGTGAGCACAGGAGCAACCGGATCCGGCCGATTCCCGAGCGAGCCGTTCTCCGCGTACAGGGCGAACGCGTACAGGTCTACAAGCTGCGCGGGTACATCTTCTTCGGAACCGCCCACGCGCTTGCCGACCGCCTGAAGCAGTCACTGAGCGCCGACCCGAAGCCGGTCTGCATCCTGCTCGACTTTGGCGCCGTAACCGGCTGCGATGTCTCCGCGGTGAACGCCCTCAGCAGGTTCATCCTCGCCGCCGAGAGCAACGGTTCGCACATCGCCTTGACCGGCACGCCGAAGGAGTTCGACTTTGGACTGCGACGGAATCTCCCCTCCTCCGTCTACGACCGGCTACTGCTGGCCCGCGACGCGGACGGAGCCTTGGAGCGCTGCGAGAACCTGGTCCTGGCGGCACACACGCGAGTCTCAGGCGACGATGCGGCAGGGGTCGATTCGCAGCTTCTCGAGCGGGTTGCCGACGACCTGACGACGTACCTGGACCGGCAGATCCTGTTCGAGGATCTCGTATCCGAACTCGAGCCCTGGTTGGAGCCGATCGAGTATCGAGCCGGCGAAACGATCGCCTCATACGGCGAGAAAACCAGGGGCATGCTGCTGTTGACCATCGGCCGCGTCGCCCTCTTCGGGGCTTCGGGAACCCGTGTGGCGGAGCGCCGTCCAGGTGACGTCATCGGGCCCCGCGACGGCCCCGGTGGTCGAAGCGCGCGATTCGAGGTTCGCGCCACCGAGCCTTGCCAAGCCTCGATGCTCACGCCGGAAGCGGCGCGCTGGTTGGAGGAGAACGAGCCGAAGCTGATGCTCAAGCTGTACAGGTACCTCGTCGGGCAGGCGCCTACGGCAACGCGTGAACCGACGGCATGACGCCGCCGGCGTGGCTGCCGAAGCCGAAGCCGGTCGGCTCGTACTCACCCACGATCCGCACGTCGCTCTGCTCCGGGATCCGGTCCTCCATCCCGAGCCCCCAATACACGGCATTCACGACCAGGCGCCGTAGCCCCTCGCTCTCGAAGTCCGTCGAGGCGCCCATCGTGGTCGTGAACACCCGCGCGGCCTTGCCGCCGGCGCCCGTGTACGAACGGGTCCAGGCCAGCGGCGCCATGGGGTCGTTCTTCCGTCCCTCGACCGGCGGGTCGCTCGGGGACATCCCGGCCAGCACCGCCCCGAGCAGCAGCACGTCGGCGGCGTCGCCCAGGTTCTTTACGCCGTAGACGTCCGTCGGGCCCCAGACGTCGGTCACTCCGCGCAGGATGGGATGGCCGGCGGCGCCGGGTGCAACGACGCCGCGCGTGCTCTCGCGGCCGTGGTGGCCGTGGTGGTTGATCCACGTGTCGCCGAGCACCTGCTGGCCGAACCCGCCCGGCCAGGTCTCGCTGCGGAAGCTCCAGTGCGCGTACGGGCTGTCAGGGTTGCGTTGGTAGGAGAAGGCGTGCGTAGCCGTCCGCAATCCGACGATCGGCCGCCCCGATTCGACGTAGTCGACGATGTGCTTCATCTGCGCGTCGGGCAGCTCCCGGAAACGGGTCGCGATCACCATCAGGTCGGCGTCGTCGAGCGCTTCGAGACCCGGGATGTTCGTCTGCTCCTCGGGATCGATCGCCCCGGTTTCGGCGTCGATCGAGAACATCACCACGCATTCGAAGCCGTGCCGCACCGAGAGCAGCTTGCCGAGCATCGGCATCGCCTCCTCCGAGCGGTACTCCTCGTCGCCTGCGATCAGGACGACCTTGCGGCCGGCGCCGGGACCGTCGCCCCCGGGGTAGGTCACCCACTGTGCGTCGCTGCTGAATGCCGGCCCGTGCAGGAAGGGCAAGAGCAGGGCGCATAGCGCCGCCCCGGCCGGAAGGAAACGGTTCAATCTCATCTCTGAAACCTCCAGAATCAGCCTGGGAGCTTGCGCCGCGGGACGCAGCGTAGCAAGCCTGCGGCGAAAGCTCCCAGGCCAGGACGGCCAGGTTGGCGCTACCTTCCGCATCCCCTACACTCGGCGCCTACTTTCAACAGCCGGCACCGTACGCCTCAGGAGACCGCAATGAAGAGACAACCCCATCACCTGGCCTTCTTCGTCGGTGTGCTCCTCGTCGCGACCGGCAGCACGGAGGCACAAGAATTGAAAACCGAATTCCTCGGCTCGCAGCAGGGCTTCTCCCACATCGCCAAAACGACCGCGGGCGGCGTCACCACGATCCTCATCTCGGGCCAGATCGGCTGGGCCGACGGCGCCGAAGCGCCCGCGGCCACTCTCGCTGAGCAGGCCGAGATCGCCTTCACCAACGTCGTCAAGCGCCTGGAGCAGGCCGGCGCAAGCGCCGAGGACATCGTGAAGACGAACGTCTACATCAAGGACATCGACCCGGAGAAGGTGCAGACCGTAGGCCGTGCCCAGGCCAAGGTGCTGCGACTCGACCCGCCGCGCGCCGCGACCTGGGTCGGCGTCACGGGACTGGTGTACCCGTCGCTGTTGATCGAGGTGGAAGCTACGGCGGTAGTGGCGGCGGAGGAGTAGGGGGTCGCCGCCAGTCTACTTCTGGTCGCCGCACGGAAACGCCTCGTTGTCACGCCTGGTGGATGCCGTCTCTCCCTGCCGGTTGTGGTGTGACCAGGTGCGTCCTTCCGTGTCGGTCACATAGAGATTGAAGGCGACGTCGGTCACCGGCGCCACGTAGAGCCAGCGGCGGTTGTTGTAGAAACAGCCGTTCAGAACCTTGATCAACACTTCCGCGTTGTCACGGCTGAAGAACCAGAGCAGGCCCGATTCGCCGGAGGCCCAGATGCCCGCCTTGGCCTCGCCGACTTCGCCGGCCGGCGTCTCGTAGCACATGCGAACGCTGTAGCCGCCATCGAAGACGAGCGGCCTCGTCTCGGGGACGCAGTCGGTGTAGCCGGGCCCCTGAGGGGGATCAGGCAAGGGATCGGGAGTCGGATCGGGGTCGGGCTCGGGATCGGGCTCGGGATTCGACTCGGAGTGGTCGACCGCCAGGCGAATGGCGTAGACACGCGGATCCGTATCTTCCTGCCAAGCTTGCCAGGCCTCTCCGTCTTCGTGGATAACCCGAAACGCGCGCCGTCCACCCGAACCGTCCTCGTCAACCGCCAAGTCCTGAAGGCTGTTGGGGTCTTCCGGGTCGTCACCCCAGCGAACGCTGACCCATACCGGGCCCGCGTCCAGTGTCACCTCCTCAATGTAGTTCAACCTATGGCAGGTGCGGTAGCCTGGCGCTACCCCAACAGAGAAGTTGAGGATGGCGTAGAAGGCTTCTCGAGGCACGTTTCCGGCGTCGGACCAGAACTCCACGATGTAGACCAGAACGTCAGCCGAAGGGCCACTGACGACCTGAGGCTTCCTGACGCATACCTCCACGTACTGGAATGCCCCTTCTGCGGGCAGCACGAACCGCTGGGCGAACTCCGTCTGGAAGGGCAGACGTCCAGTCGCAGTGTCCCGAAGGTGGATGTAGCTCTCGAACTCATTGTCGTCGTATTGGTACACCTCGGTGGAGGATTGTCGCGCATCAAGGCCCGCCAGGGCGGAGATCGGCGTCGCGACGGCAAGAAGCGAGGCGAGGGTGACAAGACTGCCCGGGAGATTTCCAGTTGCCATCCACAACATCCTCGCACACGACTGGCCGCCAAGCGGTGCCCTGGCGGCACTCTCTACTGCAAACGTTGCCGCCGTAGGCGGCACAAGAAGATAGCCGCCGGCCGCAGGCCGGTGACCGCTTGCGGGAGACGGGATTTGCTGGCCGAGACGCGCTTCTTCGCGCGCGTGCGAAACGCGCGCCGAACGCCGAATCCCGAAGCGTGCGAAACGCGCGCCGAACGCCGAATCCCGTCTCACGCTGCACGCCGGCGCTCCGCGCGGCATGGAGCCAGACGGGATTTGCTAGCCGAGACGCGCTTCTTCGCGCGCGGAGCGCGCGAAATGCGCGCCGAACGCCGAATCCCGTCTCACGCTGCACGCCGGCGCTCCGCGCGGCGTGGAGCGGGAGACGGGATTCGAACCCGCGACCAACAGCTTGGAAGGCTGTGACTCTACCCCTGAGTTACTCCCGCACGCCCGCAAAAGGAAGAAGTGGTGGAGGCGGATGGATTCGAACCACCGTAGGGCTTTGCCCGACAGATTTACAGTCTGTTGCCTTTAACCGCTCGGCCACACCTCCGGCAACTTCCTCCGTGGAGCCGGCACCCGGATTCGAACCGAGGACCTACTGCTTACAAGGCAGTTGCTCTACCAACTGAGCTATGCCGGCCCTCGCTACGAAGCACTGAGGCACCATGGCAGCGCCACGGCGACGCCGGAGTCTATGCCAGCCCCTCCGGCCTGACAAGACGCTGGCGCACCGCTTCGTAGAGCAACGCTGCGGCCGCGGTGGACAGGTTGAGGGATTCGACGCGGCCCCGCATCGGCAGGCCGAGAAGCCCGTCGCAGAGTCTCTTCGTGCGGTGGCGCAGACCGCGCTCCTCGCCGCCGATGCAAAGCACCATCGGGCCGCTCAGGTCGACCGTCCACGGCGCCTGACCTGTGGCGTCGGCGCCGTAGACCCAGAAACCGTCGGACTTGAGGCGCTCGATCTCCTGGCCGCTGTTCACAATCCGCTCGACTTCGAGCCAATCGACCGCGCCCGCGGCGGTTCCAGCGACCGCGGCGGAGAGCGGCGCCGCGCCGCGGTCACGGATCAGAACGCGGCCAACCCCAGCCGCCTCGCACACCCGCAGCAATGCGCCCAGGTTCCGTGGATCCTGCACGTCCTCGACCAGCACCAGGAGTTGCGGGTCGGCAGCAGCAACCGGCGATCCACCGCGCCTTCGGGGCACCAGGACCGCCGCGAAACCCCGCGCCGCCGCGTGGTCGAGTCCCGCCGCTTCGAGCCGGGCCCGCAGTTCGGCGGCGGCCACGCTCCGAACCGGCACACGGTGTCTGATGCACAGGCTCTCGATCATCCGCCGGCGCTCCCCCGCCGCCCTCGAGATGACGACTTCGGCGACTTCGTGCGGCTGGCTGCGGAGGATCTCCCGGACCGGCTGGAAGCCGAGCCGCCAATCCGCGTCAGGGGCTCGCTCCGGACTACCCCGGCGATCTCCCTGTCTGCTCACGTGCGCCACCGCTCGATCAGCACGACGGCCTCGGCCGCCATGCCCTCACTTCGACCGAGGGGCCCCAGCCCTTCATGGGTCGTGGCCTTGAAGTTCATTCGCCCGGGGTCGAGTCCGAGCAGGCGCGCGACATGGTCCTCGATCGCCGCGCGGTACTGCGCCATGGACGGCCGCTCGGCGATCAGCGTCACGTCGCAGTTCCGCGCCTCGAACCCCTTCTCCCGGACCAGGTCGACGATCCGCCGGAGCAGGTCCGAGCTGTCGGCCCCGCGCCAGGCGTCGTCCGACGGGGGAAAGTGGACACCCAGGTCACCGAGTCCGGCGGCGCCGAGCAGGGCGTCGCCGATTGCATGGAGCACCACATCGGCATCGCTGTGACCGTCCAGGCCGGCCTCGTGCGGAATCCTCTGGCCGCCGAGGATCAGGGGCCGCCCAGCGACTAGCCGGTGCACGTCGTAGCCCTGGCCGACCGCGGTATCGACGACCGCTCGCGCCCCTTGCCGCGGTCGCAGCAGCGCTTCGATCGCGGCGCGGTCGGACGGATCGGTGAGCTTCGGGTTCGGGTGGGACGCCACCACAGCACCGATCGAACCCGGCTCGAACAGGCTGCTCTCGTCGCTCACCTCGATGTCCCCCGCGGCCGCCCGATCGAGCGCAGCCGCAAGTTCCCCAGCCCGAAAGACCTGGGGCGTCTCGGCCCGAAACAGACCCGCCCGATCGACCGTCGCGCCGAGTCGACCGCTCCTCACCGTCTTCAGGGTGTCGCTCACCGGGCGTCCAAGGACCGCTCCGGCCCTGCCTTCCTCGGCCGCTGTCCGAACGACGGCTTCGAGGTCCACCGGGCTCAGGCAGGGGCGGGCGCCGTCGTGAACCGCAACCCAGTCCGAGGGATCCGCGACGGTCGCCGCGAGCGCGGCCGCGACGGAATCCTGGCGGCGCCGGCCGCCGTCCACCGTGGTGACCTCCACTCCGGGCCGCGGTCCAACTTCCTCTGCCAGCATCTCCAGCGTCTCCTTGGCGCTCCCCGGCGGCGCCGCGACGACCACCCGGTCGATGACGGGGACGGCCACAAGCCGCTCGACGGTCCAGGCCAGTACCGGGCGGTCCAGGAGCAGGGAGAACTGTTTCGGCCGGTCGCCGCCGAACCGCCTGCCCCTTCCGGCGGCCGGGACAATTGCGTGGACGGTCAAAGCAGGGCTCGAGGTCCTAGACCTCGAGGATGTCCTTCTCCTTGTTCGCCAACGCCTGGTTCACCAGGCCGATGTAGTGGTCATGGAGCCTCTGCATCTCGTCGAACCCCCGGCGTTCGTCGTCCTGCGAGATCTCCTTGGCCTTCTCCATCTGCTTCAGGCGATCGTTGCCCTCGCGCCGCACGCCGCGTACGGTATTGCGGAACCGCTCAGCGATCTCGTGGGCGCGCTTCACCATCTCCTTGCGACGCTCCTCGGTGAGAGGAGGCACCGGGATACGGACGATCCTGCCGTCGTTGGAGGGATTCAGCCCCAGGTCGGCAACCAGGATCGCGCGCTCGATCGCGGCGATCTGGGTCGGATCGAACGGCTGCGCCACCAGCAGGGTGGCGTCGGCGACGGACAGGCTCGCGAGCTGATTGAGTGGCGTCGGCGTGCCGTAGTACTCGACCGTCACCCCATCGAGCAGCGCCGTTGACGCCCGACCGGTCCGTAGTGTCTTCAGCTCCTGGTGAAGGTGGTCGACGCCCTCCCTCATCCTGAGCTCCATCTCCAAGAACAGTTCTTGCATATGACCCTCTGCCTCCGTGTGCAGACCGCAACTCTACTGCTCTACCGCCGCGCCGGGGCGCCGGCTCGACGCTGAACGACTCAGGTGACCAGGGAACCGACCTTCTCGCCCAGAACCACCCGCCGGATGTTGCCCTCGACACCGAGGTCGAACACCGCGATCGGCAGGTCGTTCTCCCGGCACAGGCTGATCGCGGCCGCGTCCATGATGCCCAGGTTGCGCTCCAGGACCTCCTGATAGGTCACTTCGGGCAGGCGCTCCGCCCCGGCATCCCGGCGCGGATCGGCGCTGTAGACGCCGTCGACCTGAGTTGCCTTGAGCAGGATCTCGGCCTGGACTTCATTCGCGCGGAGTGCGGCGGCGGTGTCCGTCGTCAGGTAGGGGTTCCCGGTACCGGCGCCGAAAATCACGACCCGCCCCTTCTCCAGGTGCCGGATCGCCCGACGGCGAATGAACGGCTCGGCCACGCTGCGCATCTCCAGCGCCGTCTGCACCCGGGTCGGAACGCCGGTCTTTTCCAGCGCGTCCTGCATTGCCAGGCTGTTGATCACGGTCGCCAGCATGCCCATGTAGTCGCCAGTCGCCCGCTCGACGCCGCGATGGCTCGCAGCCAGGCCGCGGATCACGTTGCCGCCCCCGACCACGATGCCGATCTCCACGCCGAGCTGGAAGACGTCCCGAATCTGAGCGGCGATTCCGGCGACGACGACCTCGTCGATGCCGAAGGGCTTGTCGCCCATCAGCGCTTCGCCCGACAGCTTGAGCAGGATGCGGCGGTAGGCCGGCTCGGGCGCAGCGGCTGCAGTCATCCGGCGATCAGGACGGATCGGAAGCCGGAGGGACCGCTGCCGCCAAGGTCGAATCGCCGCCAAGCTGGAACCTGGCGAAACGGCAGATGCGCATGTTCTCGCCCAGCTTGGCGATCGCGGCCTTGAGGACGTCCTCGACCTTCTGGTCCCCGTCCTTGACGAACGGCTGCTCCAGGAGGCAGTTCTCGGCGTAGAACTTCGACAACCGGCCCTCGACGATGCGTTCGACGATGTGTTCCGGCTTGCCCGACTCGAGCGCCTGCTCGCGGTGAATCCTCTTCTCCCGCTCGAGGACGTCCGCGGTCACCTCGTCGCGACCGACGAAACGGGGCTGGCTGGCGGCCACGTGAAGCGAAAGATCGTGCGCCAACTGCTGGAAGTCGTCCGTGCGAGCCACGAAGTCCGTCTCGCAGTTGATCTCGAGCAACACGCCGATCTTGCCCCCGGCGTGGATGTAGGAAACCACGAGACCGTCGCTGGTGGCGCGGCCGGCCTTCTTGACGGCGGAGGCCAACCCCTTCTTGCGCAGCGTGTCGAGCGCGGCTTCCACGTCACCGCCGGTCTCGACCAGGGCCTTCTTGCAGTCCATCATGCCCGCGCCCGTCCGCTCGCGGAGCTCCTTGACCATGGCGGCTGTCACTGCTTTGCTCATCGCTTCCTTCTCCCTACGGGGCTTGACCCGCCCCTGACTGGAACTTCACTGAATCTCGCTCGCCGGACGAAGAACCGTCGGCGCCTCACCACGAGACTGCCGGCCGGCTTACGCGCTGCCGCTGGCCGCAGCAGGTTCCGCCACATCGGCTGCCGTCTCGGCGGGCTCGGCCTGCCCTTCCGAGTCCGGGGTTTCGGCCGGCCCCGGGGCTTCGCCGTCAGCCCCGACGGCTGCCGCGGGTTCTGCCTCCGCCTCGTCGCCCTTGCTCCAGGCGGCAGCACCCTCGATGTAGGAGTCGGCAATGCGGCCGGCAAACAACCGGATCGTCCGTATCGCGTCATCGTTGCCGGGAATCACGTGATCCACGAGTTCCGGGTCGCAGTTCGTGTCGACGATGGCCACCACCGGGATGTTCAACTTGTTCGCCTCCGCGATCGCAATGTGCTCGCGCCGCGGATCAACGACGAACAGCGCGTCTGGAAGGCGCTCCATATTGCGGATCCCGTCGAGGTTGCGGACCATCTTTTCCCGCTCACGGTTCAGGCGTAGAAGTTCCTTCTTGGTCAGCAGGCTTTCCTCGTCGGCGAGCTTCTTCTCCGTGTCATGGAGGCGCTCGACCGAGGCCCGGATGGTGACGAAATTCGTCAACGTACCGCCAAGCCAGCGATGGGTGACGTAGAACTGGCCGCAGCGCCGCGCCTCTTCCTCGATCGCCTGCTGCGCCTGACGCTTGGTGCCGACGAACAGCAGCCGGCGGCCCATTCGAGCCATGTGCTCGACATAGTCCGCCGCCTCGCGGAAACGCAGCAGGGTCTGCTGAATATCGATGATGTAGATGCCGTTACGGCGGCCGAAGATGTAACCGCGCATCTTCGGATTCCAGCGTCTGGTCTGATGGCCGAAGTGGACACCCGCCTCCAGCATCTCCTTCATCGTGACGTGAGCCAAGAACCTCTCCCCGCTATCGCTTGCTGAACTGGAAGCGCGCACGCGCACCCTTTTGACCGTACTTCTTACGTTCCTTGCGCCGTGGATCCCGGGTCATGAACCCGGCCGCCTTGAGCGGCTCGCGGAAGGTCGGCTCGAAGTGCACCAACGCACGCGAGAGGCCGTGCCGAATGGCGCCGGCCTGGCCGGAACTGCCGCCTCCGCAGACGGTGGCCCACATGTCGACCTCGCCTTCCTTCTCGACCACCTGCAGAGGCTGGTGGACGACCATCTTCAACACTTCGCTGTTGAAATAGTCGTCCATCCCCATGCCGTTGACCGTCATCTTGCCACTACCGGCACGCAGGAACACGCGCGCCGTGGCCGTCTTGCGGCGGCCGGTCCCGTAACTCGCTTCCGTCAACTCGGGCTCCCTTCGATCACGATCGGCTCCGGCTGCTGCGCCTCGTGCGGATGTTCCGCGCCGGCATAGACCTTGAGCTTCCGCAGTTGCCGGCGACCCAGGCGGTTCTTGGGCAACATGCCCCGCACCGCCAACTCGACGAGCCTGATCGGCCGGCGGCCACGCAGGCGGCCCGCCGTCTCCGACTTGAGCTTGCCGGGCTGTCCGCTGTGTCGGTAGTAGATCTTCTTGTCGTCTTTGCCGCCGGTGAGAACCGCCTTTTCGGCGTTGACCACCACCACGAAATCGCCGACATCGATGTGGCGAGCGTAGGTGGGCTTGTCCTTGCCGGTCAGGATGCGCGCCAGTCGCGTGGCCAGACGTCCAAGCGTCGCGCCCTCCGCGTCGACCACGTACCAACGACGCTCGATCTCCCCCAGCTTGGGGCTGTAGGTCGGGTTGGGCGTCCTTGCTCTGGCTATTGCAGTCATTCGTGTTTCTACCCCGGCCGGCTGGCCCTTACCTGCCGGAATGCCGGCACTCCGTTGCGCACAGACTGGCGGAGGAGTGGGCATACTCCTACCGAACCTCCTCGCGCAGAGGAACGGGGATCGTAGAGTCCCAGCCGGGGCTTGTCAAGACGAACGATGGTCCCGTGGACGGGCGGGGCGGCATATTCTCACCGCCACGATGACTGCTCTACGGGTCGGACTCACCGGCGGAATCGCCAGCGGCAAGTCGACGGTGGGCGGCATGCTCGCCGGAATGGGTTGCATCGTCACGGACGCCGACGCCCTCGTCGCCGACATGTACCGGCCGGGCGAGCCGGGCGCACAGGCCGTCGCCGACCTCTTCGGCGCCGAGATGCTGAAGGCGGACGGCTCGGTCGACAAGGAGGCACTGGGACGTTCAGTGTTCGCCGACGCGGCGAGCCGCAAGCGCCTGGAGCAGGCCATCCATCCGTTGGTCGGACGCCGCTACCTGCAGATCCTCGAGTCCGCCGGCGACGGCTCGGTCGTCGTCTTCGAGGTCCCGCTACTGGCCGAGACCGGCGGTCGTGGACGATACGACGCCGTGATCACCGTCGAAGCGCCAAGCGAAGTCCGCCTCGACCGCGCGGTCAAGCGGGGCCTCGACCGAGACCAGGCACAAGCGCGCATGGAAGCCCAGGCCCGCACCGAGGACCGCCGCGCCGCGGCCGACCATGTGATCGAGAACGACGGCGGCCTGGACCAGTTGCGGGCCCAGGTCGAGACTGTCCTTTCAGCCTTGAGGCGGCAGGCCCAGCTCCCTTAGAGCCGCGGATCGGTACCGAGCGCCCGCAGGAACTCGCGCCAGGCGCGGCCGCGGTGGCCGATCCGGTCCTTGACCTCGGCGCCGAGTTCGGCGTAGGTCCGCTCGAGTCCGTCGGGCTCGAACACCGGATCCCAGCCGAAGCCACCCACGCCTCGCGGCGGCAGCACCAGCCTGCCGGCGGTCGAGCCCTCGGCGATCACCTCCCGCTCACCGTCCAGGAGCATGAGGGCGCACCGGGCCACGACGCCCGGGTCGCCGGCGCGAATCGCGATCTGCGCAATGCCTTCGTCGCCGACCGCCTCCAGCATCCACTTCACCAGCGGACCTGGAAAGCCGTTCATGCAGGCCAGTTCCAGACCGGTCTCCTCGACGACAACCGGCCGCTCGAGCCGCTGCCAGGCGGACTCGGCCTTGAACCGCAGCACCTCGATCAGGTCGCCCGACTGGATCTCCGGCAGGTCGATCTCCACCGTCTCCAGCCGGTGGCCGACGATCCGTTCCGCCTCTCGCCGCTTGTTGGCGTTCCCGGTGACCAGCACCCACGGTCGCTCGTTGCCGTTTCCGCCGCTCACCTGTCGGCGCCTGGAACTCGTCATGAATAATCGTGCGCCAGAGTGGTGTATTATTCGCCCCGAGAGAGAGCCAAGGGACAGGCAGTGTAGCCCGCCCCATACGATCCGGCCCAACGGAGGGAGGCCTCACATGCCCGAACACCTGATCTCGATCGCCGACCTCGAAGACGGTCAACTCGAGTCGATTCTCGAGCTGGCATTGCAACTCGAATCCAGGCCCCAGTCACATCGCGACACGCTCAGGGGCAAGTCGATCGGTCTCTACTTCGAGATGGCGTCCACTCGAACCCGGGTCAGCTTCGAGGCCGGGATGGCGCAACTCGGAGGCCAGGCGATCTTCCTCTCCAACCGCGACCTGCAGATCGGCCGCGGGGAGACGATCGCGGACACCGCCCGCGTCCTGTCGCGATACGTGGACCTCCTGATGCTCCGCACCTTCGAGCACAGCACCGTGGTGGAGATGGCCGAACACGCCAACGTGCCCGTGATCAACGGGCTGACCGACGAACTGCACCCCTGTCAGGCGCTCGCCGACCTGATGACCGTCCGCCAGGAGTTCGGCGAACTGCGTGGTCGAAGGATCGCCTACATCGGCGACGGCAACAACGTCGCGCACTCCCTGATGATCGCCTGCGCCCGCGCCGGTCTCGACTTCTCCATCGCCTCGCCTCCGGGCTACGAAGTCGCGGACAAGTACCTCGACCTCGCACGCGAACTCGCCGCCGATACCGGCGCCGGGATCGAAACCGGCGCCGACCCGCAGGCCGCCGCCGCCGGCACGGACGCCGTTTACAGCGACGTCTGGACCTCGATGGGCCAGGAGGAGGAGCGAAAGCAACGGCTCGCCGACTTCGAGGGCTACACCGTCGACGACGACCTGATGTCCCGGGCGGCCGATCACGCGATCTACCTCCACTGCCTGCCGTGCCACCGGGGCGAGGAGGTCACCGCCTCGGTCGTGGACGGCCCCCGGAGCCGCGTCTTCGACCAGGCCGAGAACCGCATGCACACCCAGAAGGCCGTCATGCTGCGCCTCCTCGACCGCGCGTAGCTGCTGCGCACCCGCCGGCTGGGGGCATGGGGGGGTCAACCTCCAGGTGGCGTGAGCGCTCTCTGAGTTCTGGAGGGGGTGGCGCTCACTCCACTCCGCTCGCTTCGGTACGTTGTCGGTTTCTGTGAGGATCCGGGGCGTCGCTCGCTCCGAGGCACCTGGAGGTTGACCCCCCCATGCCCCTGGCGCCGGCTGGACGTCGTCGAAGAACCGGCGGCCGGGCGGTCGGGAACCGTGGCGGAACTGAACCTGCCGACACTCTTTGGTCTTCCAAGAGGACCAGGCGGGTGAGCCCCGCAATCAGCGTAGAACGATCGCGGCGATACCGGCTTTCTCCAGTTTCTGTCGTACGAGGTCGGCGGCCTTCTGGCGCCGGCGGTCGATCTGAACGCGGTACCAGCCAGCTTCCTCGCGGATCCTGACCTTGTCCAGGCGGAGATCGCGGCGGAGGCGACGGGCCAGATCGACGGCCCCGCTGCGTTCCCTGAACGCGCCGGCCTGGATCGTGAAGCCGGAGCGCTCGTTTCGGCGAGCCGGTGATGAGGCTTTGGGCGCCGCCTTGCGCGCGGCCTCGGCACGAGAGTTCTTCGGGGGACGTCCGTTCGCCGGGTAGGAGATCGGCAGGTTGCGGCCTTCGGGCGCCATCTGCACGACGCGAATTCGCACCCTGGCGAGCCCAGCGCCGAACATGTCGAGTTGCCGCGCGGCACCCAGTGAAAGATCGATGATCCGGCCCTTGATGAACGGGCCGCGGTCGTTGATCGGGAGCCGCAGTTTGCGGCCGTTGTCCCTGTTCTCGACTTCGACGACGGTGCCGAAGGGCAGTTGCTTGTGGGCCGCGGAGATTCGGTTCATGTCGTAGACCTCGCCGCTGGCGGTGGCTCGGCCGTTGAACTGCGCGCCGTACCAGGACGCGAGTCCTTCCTGGGTGGTCCCGCGGCGAGGGGTTTCGAGAGCCGAGGTCGAAGCGCAGCCGACCGAGAACAGGACGCCAACCAGTGCGGCCAGTGACCGTGTCCGGCTCACACCCTCGGCGCCTCGACCGCCGCGGCGCGGTGCCGTTCCAGCGCCGGTTCGACAGCCTCAGCCAGGAAATCGTCGACTTGCTGGGCAGAGCGCCCCGTAAAGGAATCCGCGTCGACCAGGGATTCGAGCTCGTCCCGGCCGAGCCCGAACGACGGATCGGCCGCGATCAGGTCGATCAGCGGATTCGGCTCCCCCGCGGAGACCCGCGCGTAGGCCTCGAGACTGTGCTGGCGAATGCGCTCGTGCAGTTCCTGACGGTCGCCGCCGCGCAGCGACGCCTCCATCAGGAAGGTCTCGGTGGCCATGAACGGAAGTTCGCGCCTCACTCGGGCGGCGGTTGCAGCTTCGTTCACCCACAGGCCCTGGGCAATGTTCGCGGCCAGAAGCAGCACGGCATCGACGGTCAGGAAACAGTCGGTCAGCACCAGGCGTCGGTTCGCCGAGTCGTCGAGACTGCGCTCCAGCCACTGCGTGCCTGCATTCAGGGCGCCGTGCAGGGAGTCGGTCATGATCCGCCGCGACAACGAGCACATGCGCTCGGCCCGCACCGGGTTGCGCTTGTAGGCCATCGCCGAGGAACCGACCTGGTTCTCGTCGAAGGGCTCGGACAGTTCGCCAACGCCCTGCAGCAGCCGCAGGTCGCTGCCGAACTTGTGGCAACTCTCCGCGGCTCCGGACAGTGCGTGCAGGACCTGACTGTCCTGCTTGCGCGGGTAGGTCTGGCCGGTGATCCGCCAACTCGAGTCGAAGCCCAGCGCCGTGGACACCCGGGCGTCGAGTTCGCGGACCTTGCCGTGGTCGCCGCCGAACAGGGTCAGGAAGGAGGCCTGCGTGCCGGTGGTGCCCTTGGCGCCACGGCAGCGCAGCCGGTCGCGGCGATTGGCCACTTCTTCGAGGTCGGTGAGGAAGTCCTGCAGCCAGAGGCAGGCGCGCTTGCCCAGTGTCGTCAACTGGGCCGACTGGAAGTGGGTGTAGGCGAGCGCGGTCGTTGCGCGCTCCCTGCGGGCGAAGCTGGCCAGCTCGGCGGCTGTGGCCGTCAGCCTGCCCGCGACCAGGTCGAGGGCCTCCCGGATGATCAGCACGTCCGTGTTGTCGGTGATGAACGCGGACGTCGCGCCCAGGTGAAGAATGCTGCCGGCGTCGCCGCTGACTTCGGCGAAGTGTCGCAGGTGGGCCACCACATCGTGGCGCGTTTCGCGTTCGAGCTGTGCCACCCGCTCCAGGTCGAGATCGTCCGCATGCTCGCGCAGCGCGGCGAGCTGTCGCTCGCTGATTGGCAGCCCCAGCGCCGCCTGGTTTTCGGCCAGACAGATCCACATCCGACGCCAGGTCCGGAAGCGGTGCCGGCCCGAAAACAGCCGCGCCATCTCCGCGCTCGCGTAACGCTCGTGAAGCGGATTCTGCGGTGCTTCCCTCGCTGCGGCCATGGGCGAAGTCTACCAGCGCAAGTTGTTGACGGCGCTGAGGTTTAGCCGGCAAACACGCGTCTCAGCCGGCGCCAGGGGCTCAGGGGGGTCAACCTCCAGGTGCCTCGGAGCGAGCGACGCCCCGGATCCTCACAGAAACCGACAACGTACCGAAGCGAGCGGAGTGGAGTGAGCGCCACCCCCTCCAGAACTCAGAGAGCGCTCACGCCACCTGGAGGTGGACCCCCCTGAGCCCCCAGCCGGCGGGTGCGCCCCACCGCCACCCGTGCCCGGCTCCGACTACGAAAGGTCGACGAGGTCGACCGAGATCGATTCGTCCAGGGCCAGCAGCGCGGCCATGCACGCCTCGTTCGGGGCCTCGTCGAGACGCAGGACGGCCAGGGCGTGGGCGCCCGGTTCACGGGCCAGGTGGATGTCGGCGATGTTGATGCCGTCGTCGCCGAGCAGCGTGCCGAGCCGGCCCACGAACCCGGGGACATCTTCGTTGCGGATGATGAGCAGAAGGCCCTGGGGTTTGAACTCCAACCGGAAGCCCGCGAACGAGACGACCCGCAGGTCCCCCCGGCGGTAGACGGTTCCGGCGACCTGAATGCTGCCCCCTTCGGCGTTCCTGGCCTCGACCCGCACCAGGTGAGCGTACGTGGCCTGGTCGCTGTGGGTGGCCTGCACGAGTTCGATGCGGCGGTCGGCAGCCGTGCGCTCGGCATTCACGTAGTTCACCGCCTCGCCGCAGGACGGCGTCAGTGCGCCCTTGAGCGCGGCCACCGCAGCCGATTTCCTCAAATCGTCGTCGATGCCCCACAGGTCCACCTGGATACGCTGCAGGCTGCCGCCGAGCGCAACCGCGGCCAGCCGGCCGAGTTGCTCGCCCAACCGCAGGAACGGTTCGCCGCGAGAACCCGAGGATCGGAACGGCAGATTCACCGCCGACACCGCGAGCGAGCCACGAAGCGCGGCGAGCACCATGCGGGCCGTCTCGGTGGCGATGCGCTCCTGCGCCTCGGTCGTCTGGGCGCCGATGTGGGGCGTCGCCACCACGTTCGGGTGGGCAGCGAGCCGGTAGTCCGACGGCGGTTCCTCCGGGAACACGTCCAGACCCGCGCCGGCGAGCTTGCCGGACTCGAGCGCCGCGAGCAGCGCCTCGCCGTCGACCACTCCGCCGCGCCCGACGTTGATCACGGCCGCGCCGTCCTTCATCAGGGCAATGCGCGATTCGTCGAGCATGTTCCTGGTCTGATCCGTAAGCGGCGTGTGGAAGGTGATGAAGTCGGACCGGGCGAGCAGATCACGCAGAGCCACCGGCTCGACATCGAGTCGCCGCGCAACCTCCGCCTGCAGGAAGGGGTCGTAGGCGAGCACTTCCATCTCGAAGGCCCGGGCCCGGGTGGCCACCCGCCGACCGATCTGACCGAAGCCGATCACGCCGAGCGCCTTCCCCTGCAGCTCGCTGCCCACGTGGCTCTTGCGGTCCCAGCGCTTCGCCTTGAGCGACGCGTCGGCCGACGGAATCCGCCGCGCCAGCGCCAGCAGCAGGGCGAATGTGTGCTCGGTGGCCGAAAGCGAGTTGGCGGTCGGCGCGTTGATCACCAGCACGCCGCGCTGCGTAGCGGCTGCTATGTCGATGTTGTCGACGCCCACCCCGGCACGGCCCACCACCTTGAGACGGTCGCCGCCCTCCAGAACCTCGCGGGTGATCTGGGTTCCGCTGCGCACGATGACCGCGTCGTAGTTCGCGATCAACGAGGCGAGCCGTGGACGATCCTCGTCTCGAAGCTCGTCCACTTCCGCGCTCTCGCGCAGCAACTCGACGCCTGCCGGCGCCAGGGAATCGGCAATCAGGATCCGCGGCATCGGCTGCACGTCCATTCGGGTTCGGGGCGGGGTTCAGGCTCGGGTCGGCTGGACTGGGCTAAGTGACGGCCGGACCGGAAGCGACCTGCCGCCGGCGGATTGTTGCAGCGCTTCAGGAGTACAGCAAGACCGATTCGCGCTCGGCGCGGAACTCGTCTTCGTCGTCGCGCCAGGTCGCGTACCAGCGTTCGAGCGCGTCCGGCGAATCGAGGCCGAGCCGGAAGCGATCGGTACCGGCGAGCAGGTCGACCGCCGGCGTGTCGGACACGAACTCGTAGGGTTCGGCGCGCCAGTCGAAGGCCGGCCCCAGGACATCGCGAAAGGCAAGCAGCAACTCGAATCCGAGGCGTACCGGCTGAAGGGCCCCGACGTCCAGGACGCGGAGTTCCACACCGGCACAGACCGCCCCTGCGTGCTTCTGAAACTGAGGTCTGAACATGGCGGGGACGACCGAGACACCGGTCAGTCCGGCGGCGCCAAGGCGCGCCAGGCAGCGACCGGCGAGGGCGGGCGCGTCGGCGCCGGGCGTCCCGAGAAGCTGAAACGGCCGCGTCGTGCCGCGACCCTCGGACACGGTCGTCGCTTCGAACAGGCACAGGCCCGGGTAGATGGCGGCGGTGTCCGGCGTCGGCATGTTCGGCGATGGCGCCGTCCACGGCCAGCCCATGTCCTGCCAGGTCTGCTCGCGCCGCCAACCCTGGACCTCGAAGACGGCGAGCGAAGCGGTGTCCCAATGGCGGCGCCGCGCCTCCAGGAGGACGATCTCCGCCAGCGTCAACCCGTGCCGCTGCGGCATGCGAAAGGCGCCCACGAAGGAGGCGAAGTCGAGGTCCAGCAGGTTGCCCTCCACTTCCCGGCCGCCCAGGGGGTTCGGCCGGTCGAGGATCCAGACCTCACAGTCCGCCGCGAGCGCGGCCTCGGCCGCCCACACGGCGGTGGCGGCGAAGGTGTAGTAGCGCGCGCCCACATCCTGGAGATCGATCACCAGCAGGTCGCAGCCATCGAAAACGCCGGGTTGGGGGCGCAGACTGGCGGCATCGTCGCCGTAGAGGGAGACCACCGGCGAGCCCGTCCACGGATCCCTCTTGTCGCGCGAGGCGACCATGTCCTGCTCGACGCCGTAGAAGCCGTGCTCCGGACCCAACAGAGCCGCCGCCGGCTGCGCCGCTGCCAAAGCCAGGTGGGCGTGGACGCCGCCGCGACTCAGCGACGCCTGGTGGCACAGAAGCGCGTAGCGACGGCCCTTCAGACGCTTGGCGTCGTCCAGCAGTCGGTCGAGGCCGGAACGGACCGCCACGGGCTGCTAGCGGCCGCGGCGGTACTCGCCGCTTCGACCGCCGCTCTTCGCCTCCAGCAGCAGATCGGTGATCACGGCGCCGCGTTCGACCGACTTGACCATGTCGTAGAGCGCGAGCGATGCCGCCGCGCACGCGGTCAGAGCCTCCATCTCGGCGCCGGTGCGCGCGGTGACCACCACCCGGCTGCGAATCGTCACGCCTCCCTCGCCGGGTTCGATCTCCACTTCCACCTGGTCGAGCGCCAGTGGATGAGCGAGCGGCACCCAGGTAGCCGTGCTCTTTGCAGCCTGCACGCCCGCCACTCGCGCCACCGTGAGGGCGTCGCCCTTGGGCAGCCTCTCCAACCGATCGACCGTATCGCCGGACAGCAGCACCCGGCATGAAGCCTCGGCCACCCGACGGGTCACGTCCTTGGCCGAGACATCGACCATGGCCGCGCGCCCGCGACGGTCGAGGTGGCTGAAAGAGGAGTCGGCGCCCATACCGGCGATGCGGGACGCGACAAAGGGCGAACCGCACAGGCGGCTAACCTACCGCACGATGCGCCTCGCCATCGTCATGCCGGTGCTCGAGGAAGAGGGCGCGGTGCAGGCGGCGGTCGCCGCCGCCCGCAACCACTGCGACGATCTGATCGTCGTCGACGGAGGCAGCCGGGATCGCACCGTCGAACTGGCGCGGCGAGCCGGCGCCACGGTAGCGACCGCCCCGCGACCGGGGCGCGGTCTGCAACTGCGCACCGGCGCTGCCCTGGCGCTCGACGCCGGCGCCGACGTGCTGCTGTTCCTCCACGCCGATACACGCCTCCCCGTCTCGGCTCGACCCGCGATAGAGCAAGCGGTCAACCGCAAGGCCGTCGGCGGCGGTTTCCTGGTCGACTTCGAAGCGGCGCCGCCACTCCTGCGCCTGGGCCGCCGCCTGGTCGATCTCCGGACAAACCGGCTGCGTATGCCGCTGGGCGACCAGGCGCAATTCGCCACCGCGGCGGCCTACGCCGGCTGCGGCGGCTTCTCCGACCTCCCGATCCTCGAAGACCTGGACTTCATCCGGCGACTCCGCCGGCAAGGATCGATCTCGATCATCTCCCGGCGCGCTACCACCTCGTCACGCCGATTCATCGAACGTGGTGTCGTTCGAACGGTGGCGACGAATTGGCTGATCTGGCTGCTCTTCGCAGCCGGCGTCAAGCCCGCGCGCCTCGCAGGCCTCTACCGTCTGGTGCGCTGAGAAGCCGGGCGCGCCGACCTCAGGCCGGCATCAAGCGCCGCCGCGCAACCACGTGAGCGCGCTTCCGCTCCCACCACGCACCTGGAGGCTGCGCCACAGGACGATACGGTCCTGCGGAGCAGCCTCCCTGACGAGCGCGGAGGCTCCGGTAGCGCTAGTTGAGGGCGTCCTTGAGCGGACGGCTGACCTTGAAGCGAACGCCGTTGCTCGCGGCAATCTCGATCGACTCGCCGGTCTTCGGGTTGCGGCCCGTGCGGCCGGCGCGGTGCGAAACCGAGAAACTGCCGAGGCCGGGCAGTTGCACACGATCATCGTTCTGCAGGTGGCTGGAGATGCTGTCGATGAGGGACTGGACGGCATCCGCCGCCTGCTTCTTGCTTAGACCCGCGCCATCGGCTACGGCTTCTACGATGTCTGCCTTTCCGGCCATCTAGTTGTACTCCTTAGAGTCTTTGGTGTGAACTGTGGATCGGCCCGTCAACCGTCTTCCAGCGCCAGCCGCGGCACGACGCCTGAATTGGCCGGCACTTGGCATCTGGCATTCGGACTCGTCTTCCAGTATGCTCGGGAACTTTTCTTCAAACTCCAGAACACCCGACAAATCTAGGCTAGAACAGGTCTCTTTGTCAACGCCGACTTGGACTTACGGCTGCATTCCGTCTCGCTGCGCGGAACAGGACGCCGCCTCCGTGCTCGGGCCAGGACTCAAGAAAACCTGGCCGGTCGACTTCAGTCGGAGGTCCGCTCGAGCACCTGCACCGTGAAGCCGTCATGATCGTCGGCCGGCAGGAGACGCCAGACACCGAGCCCAACGACGTGCTCCACCTCGGGCCGGCGAAGATCGCCCGCGAGATCCCGCCGGCGAAAGTCGGTGCGGGACTCCAGGAACGCCGCGGTCACGGCCTCGTTCTCGTCCGGCTCGATCGAACAGGTGATGACCACGAGCAGGCCCCCCGGGCGCACGCATTCGGACGCGCCCCGCACCATGGCCAGACCCTCCGCCGCGAGCCGCTCGATCTCACCGGCGCTGATCCGCCACTTCAGTTCGGGGTGCTTGCGCAACGTGCCGGTTCCGCTGCACGGCAAGTCGACCACGACCCGGTCGAAGACGGGCCCGAAGGGGAGGGCAACACCGTCCGCCGCGAGAAGCCGGGGCCGAAGCCTAAGGCGCGCGGAATTCCGGCTCATGGTGACCAGGCGCCGCAGGGACTGGTCAGCGGCGATGCTGCGAAGGTCCGGCTGCTCGGCCAGCAGCGCGAACGTCTTGCCCCCCGGCGCCGCGGCCACGTCCAACACACTCTCGCCGGGCGCGGGCGGCGGCACGATCGCGGCCAACTGACTTGCCTCGTCCTGCACGTAGAAGCCGCCCCGCCGGTAGGCGTCCGAAGTCAACGGATTCCCCACCGGACCGTGACGCAGTGGGGCGCCAGGACCGACGGCTCGACCCCGACATCCTCATCGATCAACTGCTCCGCCAGCGGGGCGCGGCCCCCTCGATCCCGGAATGCCAGCAGGTGCAGTGGCTTGGGACGGTTGTTCGCGCCAAGCAGGGCGATTGTTCGCTCCTCGCCGTAGGTGCTCAGCCAACGCTCGACCAGCAGATCGGGATGGGAGTAGCGGATTCCCAGCCGCGCCGTCCGGTCCGCAATATCGCCCAGCCAGTCGTCGCGGCGTGGCGAGCGGGCAATCCGTCGCAGCACGCCGTTGACGAAGCTGGCGCCGCCCGCGTGGGTGCGGCTTCCGGCCTGCTCGACCGCCTCGTTGACCGCCGCGTGGGCCGGTATGCGGTCGAGAAAGAAGAGCTGATAGGCGCCGATCCGCAGCGGCGCCAGCAGGGCGCGCTGAATGCGGTCCAGCGGCCGCTGCGAGGCGGCAACCAGGACGTGGTCGATGAAGCGCAACCAACGCAGCGTCCCAAGCACCAGCTCGCGCAGCAACCCGTGGTCGCGGGAGTCGCAGCGTTCGAGCGCGCCTTTGAGAAACGTCGACACCGGCGCCTTCGAATCCAGAGTCCGCTCGAGCACGAAGGCCGCCGATTCGCGGACCTTGGCGTGGGCCGTCATCGCCGTGTCCCGCCGGCGCCAGCCGCCGCGGGATTCCAGGTTCCGGATGGCCCGCCGACGAGTCATGCCGCCGTTCCGAAGCGTTCGCCCACGGCGAGCCGCAGCCCGTTTGCCAGATCGAGGCCGCTGATCTGCCGGCCGCCGGGCCGCTGCACCCGGCAAAGCGCCAGCGCCGACGATCCGCCGCACCGGACCACCGGCGCCCGTCCGACTCCCTCGACTCTCCGGCAGCCGAGGAAGGCGCCAGGTCGATCCAGGTCGGCCTGGCCATCGAGCTGGGCACACGATGCCAGCGGCCTCGACGTGACGATCCGTACCGCCTCGCCGCGAAGCCAGCTCCGCGACCCCGGCCACGGCTCGTAGGCGCGCACCCGCCAGGCGATCTGTCTCGACTCCCGGCGCCAGTCCACGATGCCGTCCAAAGGGCGCAGCATCGGGGCATAGGTCGCCGCCGCGTCGCACTGCGGCCGCGGCTCGACGGCCCCGGCCTCCAACGCCTCAAGCGTGCGGACGAGAAGTCGGCCGCCGATCGCGGCCAGCCGCGGTGACAACTCGCCGGCGGTCTCGTCCACGCCGATCGGCGCCTCTTCCTGAAGCAGGATCGGTCCGCTGTCGAGTCCTTCCTCCATGACCATCGTCGTCACACCGGTGTTCCGCTCTCCGCCCCCTATCGCGGCCTGAATCGGTGACGCACCGCGATAGGCGGGCAACAGCGACGCATGAATGTTCACACAGCCGCCCGCCGGCAGTTCGAGCAGGGCGCGCGGGAAGATGCGACCGTACGCCGCAACCACGGCAAGGTCGAGCGCCAGGGAGCGCAGCCGGCCGAGGAAGTCGGCGCCGCGCACGCCCGTCGGCTGCAGCAGGTCGACGCCCCGGTCGAGCGCCCAGCGAGCCACGGGCGGTTGGGCCAGACGGCCGCCGCGACCCGCCCGCCGCGCCGGCTGGCTGACAACGAGTACCGGCCGCCGGCCAGCCTCCTCCAGGGCGCCTAGTGCCGGGACCGCGAAGTCGGGCGTGCCGAAGAAGGCGATCCGGTTGAGTCTTCGCGGCGCGGACACGATGCCCGGGAGACTACGCGACCCGTCGACCAAGGCGCCCCGTCCCCGGCGGACAGCGCCGCTACCGCCGCCAAGCCCCTCGCAGACTCGGTGCCTGGCCCCATCCCCCACCTCAGTAGCAGGCCGTGCCTGCAGAACTCACTCCGTAGCGTTCTTCGGCACAGCCTCCTACTCGAACGCGATCTGGGACTGCTCGATCTCTTCGAAGAAGTCAGGCGGCACCAGGACGTCGCGCGGCTTGCTGCCCTGGGCCGGCCCCAGGATTCCGTCCTGCTCCATCAGGTCGACCAGGCGGGAGGCGCGGGAGAAGCCGACCCTCATGCGACGCTGAAGGAAACTCGCCGATCCCATCCGTTCCGAGACCACCAGGCGCGCGGCCTCATCGTAGAGCGCGTCTCCGCCTCCGTGCTCGCCTCCAGCAGCCGCCCGATCTTCCGGCGGCGGTTCCAGCACCGCCGGATCCAGGTTCGGCTGGCCCTGGCGCTTGAGCCAGCGAACCAGCGCGGCCGTCTCCTGCTCGGTGACGTAGGCGCCGTGCAGGCGGATCGTGCGGCCGCTGCCGGGCGGCATGAACAGCATGTCGCCCTTGCCCAGCAGCTTCTCGGCTCCGATCTGATCGAGGATCGTGCGCGAGTCGTGTCGCGTGGCGGCCGCGTACGAGATCCGGCACGGGAAGTTCGCCTTGATCGTGCCGGTCAGCACGTCGACCGACGGGCGCTGGGTGGCAACGATCAGATGGATGCCAACGGCCCGGGCCATCTGCGCGAGCCGGGCGATCGACGTCTCGACCTCGGACGAAGCCACCATCATCAGGTCGGCCAGCTCGTCGATCACGATCACGTAGTACGGGAGAGGTTCGAAGTCGCGCGGCGCCACCCCTTCGTCGGCCTCTTCGTCCCGGAGCCGCAGGCGCCGGGCCACCTCCGGATCCGCGATCGCCTGGTTGTAGAAGGCGATCGATCGGACGTGCACCTCGGCCAGCAGCCGGTAGCGGCGCTCCATCTCCGATACCGCCCAGCGAAGAGCGTTCGCAGCCTGCTTCGGCTCCACCACGACCGCGGTCTTGAGGTGCGGAATGTCCGCGTAGACCCCCAGTTCGATCCGCTTCGGATCGATCAGGATGAACTGGACCTCATCGCTTCGCGCCTTGTACAGGATCGAAGTCAGCATCCCCTGCAGGCCGACGCTCTTGCCGGCGCCGGTGGCGCCCGCAACCAGCAGGTGCGGCATCTTCGTCAGATCGGCGTAGTACGGCTCGCCGCGCAGCGTCCGCCCCAACGCCATGGTCAGGGGCGACGTACTCGCCCGGAACTCGGGAGCGTCCAGCAGGCGACCCAGTGGAATGACCGTTCGCCGCGTATTCGGCACTTCGATGCCGAGCGTGGAGCGGCCCTGCATGCGATCGATCCGGATCGCTTCCGCCTTCAAGGCGAGCGCCAGGTCGTCCTGCAGGTTGACGATCTGGGCGACCTTGACGCCCGGCGCCGGCTGGAACTCGAAGACGGTGATCACCGGTCCGGGGCTGATCCCCTCGACCGTCCCCTCGACACCGAACTCCGCACAGCGGGCACAGATCAGCTCGCCAAGCTCACGGACCCCATCCTCGTCGACTTCCGAGTTGACTTCCTCGCAGTACAGCAGATCGATCGGCGGCAGCTCGGGGCTGTCGGCCGTCTGTGCGCCCGTGCCGTTGCTCGGCTTGGCCACCAAGGATGCAGGCGGATTCACCTTCGGCGCCGCCATGGGGAGAGCCGACTCCTCCGACCGTGCGGGGTTCGGTCGGGCGACCTCGACCATCTTCTCCGGAGGCGCCTTGCGGAGGGTGAGTTCCTGAAGCGTTGAGTCGGCGGCAGACGCGGCCGTGACCGCCCTTTCGCGCCGGCCGGCCTTCTTCGCCCTGGCGGTCTTCGGCCCGCGCCTCAGTCTCCCCCTGAGAAGAACGACCAGTTCCTTGAGCCGGCCCAGAGCCGCGGCCAGCCACTCCTCAAGGCTGCCTCGCATGGTCAGCGCGATGCCGAACACGAGCCCGAACAGGGCGATGACCGCGGCGCCGATGACTCCCAGTTGGCTTTGAATGCCATCGGAGATCGTTGACCCCACGAGACCGCCGGCAACCAGGGGCTCGCCGCGGATCTGCACTTCCTCGACAGCGAGATCGATCATGATCGGCAAGGCGATCAGCGCGACGGCAATGCCGGCGGTCTGCAGAATCGAAGGAAACCTGCCGCGCGCACGCACGAGCCGGTAGCCCAAGCCGACAACCGCCAACGCCACCGCCACGACAGCAAGCCCCAGAACCCCGTAGCCGGCGGCCGCGACCTGGGCGCCGACCGGACCGATCAGGTTCTCCGTCTCGCCGGAGTTCGCGCCGCTCCGCAAGAAACTGGGGTCGCTCGGGTGGTAACTCAGCAGGCTGAGCAGCAGCAGTGCGCCCAGGGCGAGCAGGAGGAGGCCGATCAGTTCGACGCTCTTACCCGCCGGCAGTCCGCCCAGACCGAACCGGCGGGCGCCATCGTCCGAGCGGATCACCGGCGCCCTCGACAACCAGCCATGGCGGGAACATGCACGGGCACACGATTGTAGCCCATCAAGTCGGATATGGCTATATGTTGTAGTGGCGCTTCATCTCGCGGAACAGGGCAACGAACTCAGGCGCCCCAAGCCTCTCCGCCCGCACCTTGCGCGGCAGGTCCAGCGCCGCGAACGCCGCTTCGGCGGCAGCACGACCCGCGGTCGGCCGGAAGTTGTTGAGCAGCGTCTTGCGGCGCTGGCTGAAAGCGGTGCGCACGAAGCCGG
Source organism: Candidatus Multivorans sp. (assembly GCA_965205295.1). Classification (GTDB taxonomy): domain Bacteria; phylum Acidobacteriota; class Thermoanaerobaculia; order Multivoradales; family Multivoraceae; genus Multivorans. The sequence continues at coordinate 3,830,602 of OZ242167.1, read as the reverse complement.
CAAAGGCGGACCACTCCGTCTCGTCGACCGGCGGAGCGACGCGCTCCAGCCCCACGAACGCGCTCGCTACGGCCGGCGGCGGCACGAAACTGCCGGGCAGAACCACCGACAGCCGGCGCGCCGCCGCCCGGGCAGCGACCAGGACGCTCAGTCCTCCGTACGCGGACTCGCCCGGTTCCGCGGTCAGCCGGTCCGCGACCTCACGCTGCACCAGGAAGGCGGCACGGGCGCCAACCGGCGCCCGCTCGAGGACGGCAAGAACGATCCGGGTCGCCACGTTGTACGGCAGGTTGCCCGCGATCCGGGTCGTGGCCGGCGCTCGGTCGTAGCGAAGATCGCAGCCGTCGCCCGCGACCAGGACCAAGCGCGGATCCGCGATCCGGCGACGCAGCTCCATCGTCCACAGGAGGTCGAGTTCGCAGGCGATCACGCGGCTCGCACCGCGTTCCAGCAGCAGTCGGGTGAGCACACCGCCGCCGGGGCCGATCTCGACTACGCTGCGACCGGCAACGCCCAGAAAGTCGACGGCCGGCGCCGCGGACCCGGGATGCCGGAGATGGTGCTGGCCCAGGGACTTCTGAAGCGGGGGAACGCCCTTGCGCGGCGGAGTCACCGGACCGCACGGTAACAGCCCCAAGCCCAGGAACACGGACGGCATAAGCTCATTGCCAACACCCGCGCGCCGTTCGAGGCGTCCAAACCGCAGTTCAGGAGCCGGCATGAGCCCAGGAAACGAGTCCCACACCCCGTCGTCGGAATCCCCTCCATGGGAGATCACCAGCGAAACGTTCCCGCTCGTCCTCTCGGCCGGTGAGCGCCGGTCGTTCACCTCGAACACGATCTACCGCGATCCGAAGTGGCGGCGGAAGGCCCTTGCGGAGGCGCTGGCCCTCTCGCCCAACGACGCGGCGGCGCTCGAGATCGCGGACGGGGACCGCGCCCGCCTGGAGCGGCTGACCGATGCCGCCGCGTAGCAGGGCAGCCCGAACGCTGGCGGCTCAGGCAGCCGCCGCGATACGCAGAGTCGTCGTTGCTCGCCGCGAGGGGTCGGCGCACGGACGGGACAGTCTGACCGGTCTCCTCGACGGCCGCGCTCTCCACGACGCTCTCTCCGCGGCAATCGACGATGCCCAGCGGCGAGGCGAGGCTCTCGGCCTGCTGTTCCTCGACCTGGACTATTTCAAGCGGGTCAATGACCGGCACGGTCACCAGGCCGGTAGCCACGTCCTGCGTCAGGTCGCTACGCTCCTCCAGGCCGCCACCAACGACGCCGGCGGCTTCGCCGCGCGCTACGGCGGCGACGAATTCGTGCTGGTCCTGCCGGGAACCGACATCGACCAGGCGTTCGGGCGAGCCGAGCGCCTACGGACCGATGTGGCGTCGACCCTGTTCTCCAGCGGCCCCGGCGCCGACTCTCGACCCCCGGTCAGCCTCACCTGCTCCATCGGCGCCGCCAGCCTGCTCCGCCTCCCCGGCACCGTCACCCGGGGCGACTGCGAGGAAAGCGCCACGCGCCTGCTCCGCCAAGCTGACGACGCCATGTACGCGGCGAAGGGAGCCGGCCGCAACCGCGTCGTCGCGACCGACACCAGGGCCACCGGGGCCGCCTGAGAGCCGGGTCAGCCCCCCTTGCCCCCTAAGCCGCAGCCTCGGATCCAGAACGAATCCGGGGCCGTCTGCGGCAACCTGGTCGCGGCCGGCAGGTCGTGGGCGGCGATCGCTTCGAGGCGGTGGCTGCGGAGCGGCACGGCGCCGATCGAGAGCGGCCACGGCGGACGACGGAAGGCGAACAGGCTGAAGGAGACCGCTGCCCGACCGTCGGCGTCGATGGAGAGCACGTCACGGGGCGGACCCTCAGCTCCGTTCGACCAGTCCAACCCCAGCCACAACTCCTCGAACGACTCGGGCCAGCCCGGCGGCAGGCCCGGCCAGGTCCGGATCCCGCGCTGGACCTCTGCACGCAGATCGGGGTCTCCCTCGAACGCGACCGCCGCCAGAAGCAGCGGCTCGGCGAGGATCGCCCGCGCCGCCCGCTCGGCCACCCGCGGATCCCCCGCCGCGGCGCCCGCGTCGCGTTCAAGACGCATCAGCTCGAAGGGCGCAAGCGCCGACAGCGGATCGAGGTCGCAGGCCCGCTCCAGGGCCTCGCGTCGCTGCTCCGTGTCCTCGCCCTCCACTGTGCCGGCCAGCAACCAGAGCGGCGCAAGCCCGTCAGCGGCCCTGGCCGCTGCCAAGGGATCCAGGCGTACGTGGTAGAGCGGGAAACGCGGATCCGCTGCCACTGCCGCCCGAAGATGGACGATCGCTTCCTCCGACGGGTCGCCGTGCGCGGTCTCGGCGGCAGTGACCCCGAACGCGCGTTCGTACGCCCTCGACGCCCAGGCCCGCTCAAGTGACCAGGCCAACGCGGCGGCCAGCCACAGGACCACGACAACCCGAGCCCGCGGCCACGGCCAGCTCGTGGGCAAGGCCTCTGCACCGGTCCCCGCACCGCGCGCCGCCGCGGCCAACCCCAGGTTCAAGATCAACGCGGCGGGCACCGCCACAACACCTGCGAAGACCCCGAACATCAGACAGACTCCCGTACCCAGCAGACCGAGCACCGCCGCCGCCAGGAGCTTCGGATCGTCGACCAGGTCCTCGGACCGGGCCTCCCTCCCCAAGCGGCCCCCGGGCGGATCAACAGCGGCCGGATCCCCACGAGGCGCCGGCGACCGGACGAGTTCGACCAGCCGTCGCTGGCCGTAGCGCACGATCACGGCGAGCAGCAACAGCGAACCGATCGCTCCCAGTTCGTAAGGCGCCTGCGCCAGAAGACTGTGGGTATCGGTGATCACCTCGCCGGGAGGATGAACGCCGGGCGCCGGCCGCCAGTGGCGGGCGAGCGTCCAGCTCGACGCGCCGGGACCCCAGCCCAGGATCGGCCGTTCGGCAAAGCCGGCCTTCGCCGCGGCAGCATACGTTCGGCGCGACAGCAGCGACGGGTCTTCGAACCGCAGCACCGCCACCAGGCGCTGGACCGGGCCGGGCACTTCAAGCCGCGCACCCGCCCAGCTCGCGGTCAGCGTCAGCGCGGCGACGAGGACCAGGAGGGCACTGCTCCGGACCAGCCACCTCCGAGCGCCCGTCAGCCACAGGGTCCATGCCGCTGCCGCGCCGACCTGAAGCGCCAGCGCCAGCAGGCCCGACATGGCGCCCGTGGCGCTCAGTGTCCAGATGAGGATCGAACCCACGATCGCGGCCGCGGCCCAGCGCGCACGCGAGCCGCCCGGCAACGGTAAACGCCAGGCGCCGAGCACCGCCAGCGGCAGCAGTGCAACCAGCACCAGCGCCAACTGGTTGTGATGGCCGATCGGCAGCGCGGCCCGGCCCTGTTCGTGCAGCGGTTGCTGGATCAGGGCCCAGATCGACGCCGCCACGGCTACGGCCGCACAGCCGGCAAGAGCCCCTCGCCGCGCCGCCGGCCGACCGAGCAGGCGGCCCATTCCCGCCGCCGCCCAAGCCGCGGGCAAGAGGAAGATGACGATCGACTCCCCGGCGCGCCCGACCGGAGACAGGAGCCAGCTTGCCGCGACCGAGAGCCAGAGCGCCGCCGGCAGCGCCGGCCACCAACGCGCCCGCACCGTTGCAAGCGCCAAGGGGTCACGGAACGCTGTGCGTCCCACCCACGCAAACGCCAGGAGGAGAACCGCAGCCGCTACCTGAGAGGTCGCCTCGGCGCCGTGATGAAAGGTCCCGGCTCGAAAGACCATCACCGCCAGAGCGGACGCAACAACCAACGCGGCGCCGGCTTCCCGCCATGGCCGCCCGGCGATCGGATTCTGGTCGTGCCGGCTCAGGAACCCGAACCGTGAACGCCGGTTGCGCCCGAGCGCCTGGTCAGGCGCACCGCCAACTCAGGAGCTTCGCGCAGGCATGTCCAGAGGATGCCGAGCGAGGTCACGAAGGCTCGCCAGCCGGTTCGGAGCAGAGGGGGCGGCTGATCGGAGGTCTCGGCATAGCCACGCGAATCGGCCTTCGCCTTCTCCCAGCCGGCGAACAGACGGCCCCAGGGACTGGCCAGAGCCTCGGCCATCTGCCGCTTCGCCTTGTACGGATACCAAAACGAGTCGTGGTAGAGGACGCTCGCCAGATAGGCCCATGGCGCGAGAAAGGTGCGCAACGACCACTCGACCGGCCACCGCAGCGGCCCCCAGTAGATCTTGTGCTGCATCCTCGCGGCAAAGGTCATCTCCTTGAAGGGTCCCACGAATCCCCAACTCCTGCCGGCGACCTCGGGATCGCCGACGACTTCGATGTCGCGCGGATCGCCGCAGCCCAGACCGAGATCGTGGGCCAGCCGGATGTACCGGATCGAGAGCGGATCGAAGCCCATCAGCTTCGCCGCCACCGCGTCGATCGCCACCTGATCGGCACTGGCCAGGATCACGTTGCCGATTCGGGGGATCATGCAGCGCGGGCCCGGTCCGTCCCCGGCAAAGGTCCCGTCCATGGCCGCGAATACGCCCTTGTGTATGTGCTGCTGGATCATCAGCAGGTCGACCAGGGTCTCGTGGATCACCGGATGGGTCCAGTGCCGCCGCTCGTTGAGCAGGCCGCCGAAGGCGTTCTTCATGGCGCCGGTCGTGGTGGTGAAGACGTGGGTCTTGACCGTCGGCAGGTGAATGATGTTCTCGCCCACGAAGCGCGCCGGGATGTGGAAGCCCTGGGGGTAGACGTCGTTCAGACACAGGAAGCGCTCGGTCAGATCGCCCACGGCGTCCCTGATCGGCAACCACTCCTCACCCTCCTCGTAGAGGTGGACGTTGCGCAGGCCGTGGGCCCTGATCACGTCGATCTGCTTGTTCTCCCGCTCGCCCAGACGGGCGTCGATGACCACGGTCCGGTTGTGGCAGCCGTGGATCAGACCGGGGTCGTAGCTGTCGCTCTTCATCGCCCGCACGACGCCCTCGAGCTGCCAGGGCGTGGTCGAGCAGCCCGGGAAGAAGAAGTGCCAGGAGATGTTGATCTTTAGCGCCGTGTCGACGGAGGGATCGACGACTTCGCGGTAGCCCGCGAGGTTCAGCAGCTCGTGGTAGTCGGCCAGCACCGAGGACGGCGCGGTCGGCAGCACGGCAACGCGGGAGCGGCCGGGCGACGAACTCAGTTCGCGGCTCCTCGCGCGCCCCTCGACATCGCCGCCAGGAAATCCGCGTTCGACGGCGTGATCTTGAGCCGTTCCTGGAGGACCTCCATGCTCTCGACCACCGGCAGGGGGTTCAGGACCTTGCGCAACACCCAGACCCGCTGCAGTTCGTCCGGCGACAGCAGCAGCTCTTCCTTGCGGGTGCCCGACTTGTCGATGTCGATGGCTGGGAAGATCCGCTTGTCGACCAGCTTCCGGTCGAGGTGCAGCTCCGAGTTGCCGGTGCCCTTGAACTCCTCGAAGATCACGTCGTCCATCCGGCTGCCGGTGTCGATCAGCGCGGTGGCGACGATGGTCAGCGAGCCGCCGCCCTCGATGTTCCGGGCGGCGCCGAAGAAGCGCTTCGGCCGCTGCAGCGCGTTGGCGTCGATGCCGCCGGACAGCACCTTGCCCGAAGGGGGCTGCACCGTGTTGTAGGCGCGCGCCAACCGCGTAATGGAGTCGAGCAGGATGACCACGTCCTTGCCGTACTCGACCAGCCGCTTGGCCTTCTCGATCACCATCTCGGCGACCTGGGTGTGGCGCGAAGCCGGCTCGTCGAAGGTGGACGAGACGACCTCGCCCTTGACCGAACGCTCCATGTCGGTCACTTCCTCGGGCCGCTCGTCGATCAGCAGGACGACGAGCACGACTTCCGGGTGGTTGGTCGCGATCGAGTGCGCCAGGGACTGCAGCAGCATGGTCTTTCCGGTGCGCGGCGGCGCCACGATCAGGGCGCGCTGGCCCTTGCCCATCGGCGCCACCAGATCCGTCACCCGCGAGGACAGGTCGCCTTCGACCTCGAGCCGAAGGCGCTCGTCCGGGTACAGCGGCGTCAGGTTGTCGAAGAAGATCTTCTGGCGCACCACGTCCGGGTGCTCGAAGTTCACCGCCTCCAGCTTGATCAGCGCCAGGTAGCGCTCACCCTTGTTGATCGGCTGGCGCACCTGACCGGAGACAGTGTCACCCGTTCGCAGATCGAAGCGCCGGATCTGGCTGCGGGAGATGTAGATGTCATCCGGGCCCGGCAAATAGCTGTACTCCGGGGCCCGCAGGAAGCCGTAGCCGTCGCTCAGGCATTCGAGCACACCCTCGCCGAACAGCAGCCCGCTCTTCTCCGTCTGCGCCTCAAGGATCTTGAAGCTCATCTCCTGCCTGGCCATGCCGGCAGCCCCCACCACATCCAGCTCGCGCGCCAGTTTGAGGAGGTTGTGGTTGCTCAACTCCTTCAGGGCCTTCAGGTCGAAGGCCAGATCCGTGCTGGCAGCCGCTCGTGCGCCGCCGTTCTCAGTACGCGTCGCTTCCCGCGCTCCGTTCGTCGTCATTTTCTCAGGTCCTCGGTATCTGTGGTGCGCCACCGGGGCTGAACTCCCGGTTCAGCAACATTCCGAGCAGCCGCGCGACTCCTTCACCGGTTCGAGACGACACGGGGAACAGCGCCGCATCGGACGGCATTCCCAACAGCTCTGCTACCTTGGCAAGAGTTCGAGCCCGAGCCCCGCGTTTCACGCGATCGATCTTGGTGACCGCAACCACGGGATCAAGCTCCAGACTGCGAAGGTACGCGTACGCTTCGGAGTCGAGTGGTGTGCCGGCGACCTTACCATCCACCAGCAGGACCACACTGGCCAGGCCCGCAGCCGACTGGAGGTACCTGTCCACGCTCCGGCCCCAGTCCTCCCGCTCGCGTTTCGAAACCCGCGCGTAGCCGTAGCCCGGCAGGTCGACCACGTACCACGACTCGTCGATCAGGAAGAAGTTGACGGTACGGGTACGCCCCGGCGTGGAACTCGTGCGCGCAAGGTCCTTGCGCCCGAGCATCCGGTTGATCAGGCTCGACTTGCCGACATTCGACCGCCCGGCGAAGACGATCTGGGGGCGGCCGTCTCCAGGCAGGTCGGCCGCCCGCACGGCCGAAATGATGAAGCGCGCGCTGCGGACCTTCACGGTCCCATTCCTCCCGGTCTCTCAGGAATCTGAGCGAGGGCGCAGGTTCCTAGTGAGCGACGTTGGCCGGCGGGGCCTCGTCTGCCGACTTCTGGAATTCGGCCGGCACCTCCGGCACCCGCGGGATGACGCCGTCGAAGACGGTTTCCAGCACCTCGTCCATCGACTCGACGAGATGGAACGTCATCTCTTCCCGGACCTCCTCCGGCACTTCCTCGAGATCCTTCTCGTTCTCCTTCGGAAGCAGGATCTCGAAGAGCCCGGCCCGGTACGCCGCCAGCACCTTGTCCTTGATGCCGCCTACGGGCAGCACCTTTCCGCGCAGCGTGATTTCGCCGGTCATCGCCAGGTCGCCCCGCACCGGCACCCGCAGAAGAGCCGAGATCAACGCGGAGGCCATCGTAATGCCGGCCGACGGACCGTCCTTGGGGATCGCGCCCTCGGGCACGTGGATGTGGAGATCCTGGTCGGCGTGGAAGCCGGGCTCCAGGCCGAACATGTCGGCGCGGCTGCGGAGATAGGACATCGCCGCCCGCGCGGACTCCTTCATCACGTCGCCTAGCTTGCCGGTCAGGATCAGCTTGCCGCTGCCCTGCATCAGGCCGACTTCGCTTTCCAGCAGTTCGCCCCCGGCCTGGGTCCAGGCCAGTCCAGTAGCCACGCCGATCTCGGATCGATCGAGCTTCTTGCGGGGCCGGAACTTCGGCTTGCCGAGGAGCTCCGAAACCAGATCGCGGTCGACCGCAATCGCAGACGCCGAAGATTCGGCCCTGCTCTTGCTCTTGCCCTTGCTCTTCAACTTGGCCTTCACCTTCTCGGCTCGACCATCTTCGACCAGCCGGCGGGCCAGCTTGCGGCACACGGCGGCAATCTCGCGCTCCAGGTTCCGGACCCCCGCTTCGCGGGTGTAGGAGTCCATCAGGAACCCGAGGCTGTCCTCGCCGAAGCGGATCGCGTCGTCGGTCAGGCCGTGGCCGTCCAACTGCCGCGGCACCAGGAACTGGCGCGCGATCTCCAGCTTCTCGTTCGGCGTGTACCCGGCGAGCTGGATGATCTCCATCCGGTCCCGCAACGCCGGAGGAATCGGGTGCTCGACGTTCGCGGTGGCGATGAACATCACCTTGGAGAGGTCGTACTCCACGTCCATGTAGTGGTCGACGAAGGTGTCGTTCTGCTCCGGATCCAGCACCTCCAGCAGCGCCGACGACGGATCGCCGCGGAAGTCCGTCGACATCTTGTCGACCTCGTCGAGCAGGAACACCGGATTGACCGTTCCCGCCCGCTTCATCATCTGGATGATCTGGCCGGGGAACGCGCCGATGTACGTGCGCCGGTGCCCCCGGACTTCCGCCTCGTCGCGCACGCCGCCGAGGGAAAGGCGCACGAACTTGCGGCCTGTGGCGGCGGCGATCGACTTGGCCAGCGACGACTTGCCCACGCCCGGCGGGCCGACGAAGCAGATGATCGAGTTCTGGGTCTTGCTCGTCAGTTGCCGGACGGCGAGAAACTCCAGCACCCGCTCCTTGACCTTCTTCAGCCCGTGGTGGCCCTGGTCCAGGATCGTGGCAGCCTTCTTCAGATCCTTCAACTCGCGGCTCCGCTTTTTCCACGGCACCGAGACGAGCCAGTCGACGTAGTTGCGTGACACGGTCGCTTCGGCCGACACCGGCGGCATGGCCTCCAGCCGGCGCAGCTCCTGCGCGGCCTTCTCGCGCACCAGTTGCGGAGCACCGGACTTCTCGACCTTCTGCTTCAACTCGGCGATCTCGTCGGCGCGATCGTCCTTGCGCCCCAACTCGTGGTGGATCGCCTTGATCTTCTCGTTGAGGTAGTACTCCTTCTGCGCCTTCTCCATCTGCTTCTTGACCTGGACGTTGATCCGCTTGTCGATGTTGATCTTCTCGACCTCGACATCGAGCAGGTCGTGAACCGCCTGCAGGCGTTCGTACGGATTCAGGGTCTCCAGCAGGGTCTGCTTCTCGGCGGTGGAGACGGTCAGGTGCGCCGCGAGGACGTCGGCGAAACGGTCGGGATCGTCGAGCTTCAGCGTCGACATCAGACTCTCGAAGGCCAGGTGGTGGGACATCTTGGCGTACTGCTCGAAGCTGTTCAGCAGCCGGCTCATGTACACCTGAACCTTGTCGTCGGCCGGGTAGTGGATGTCGTAGACCTCGACGTCGGCCTCGAAGGCGCCTTCCTTTTCCTCCAAGGTCCGCAATTCGGCCCGGCGCAGCCCTTCGACCATGACCTTCACGTTGCCGTTCGGCAGCTTCACGTTCTGGACCACCCGCGCCACGACTCCGATCGGATGGATGTCGTCGATGCCGGGATCGTCGACCTTGGGATCCCGCTGGGCAACCAGGAAGATCAGCTTGCCGGCCGTGCGGAGGGTCAGCTCCAGCGCCAGCACCGAGCCGCTGCGCCCGACGATGAAGGGGGCCATCATCTGCGGGAAGACGACCATGTCCCGCAGCGGCACCACCGGCAGCCGCTCGCTCGAAGTCGAAACGTATCCGGAAGCCATCGCTACACCGCCTTCTCGTAGACGGTCAACGGCTGTATGCCCTTCATCACCACATCCTCGTTGATGACGCACTCCTTGACGCCAGCTTCGGACGGCAGGCCGTACATCAGTTCCAGCATCAGTTCCTCGAGGATGATTCGCAGGCCGCGGGCCCCGACATTGCGCTTGATCGCCTGCCGGGCCACCGCGCGCAGCGCCGGGGCGGTAATGGTGAGCTTCACGTCCTCGAACTCGAACATCGCCTGGTACTGCCGGACCAGGGAGTTCTTCGGTTCGGTCAGGATCCGGACCAGGGCGTCCTCGTCGAGCATCTCCAGTGTCGCCACCACCGGAAGGCGGCCCACGAACTCGGGGATCAGACCGTACTTGATGAGGTCCTCGGGCAGCACGTGCCGGAGCATCTGGCCGGCCCGCTTCTCGCGATTCCTGATCTGGGCGCCGAAGCCCATCGTCTTGTCGTTGATCCGCCGTTCGATGCGCTCCTCGAGGCCGACGAACGCGCCGCCGCAGATGAACAGAATGTTCGTCGTGTCGATCTGCAGGAACTCCTGGTGCGGGTGCTTGCGTCCACCCTGGGGCGGCACGTTGCACTGCGTGCCCTCGAGGATCTTGAGCAGGGCCTGCTGCACGCCCTCGCCCGACACGTCCCTGGTGATCGAGGGGTTGTCGCCCTTGCGGCAGATCTTGTCCACCTCGTCGATGTAGACGATGCCGCGCTGGGTCTTCTCCTTGTCGCTCCCGGACGCCTGGTAGAGCTTCAGGATGATGTTCTCGACGTCCTCACCGACGTAGCCGGCCTCGGTCAGCGTGGTCGCGTCCGCGATCGTGAACGGAACGCTCAGCAGTCGGGCCAGGGTCTGCGCCAGCAGCGTCTTGCCGGTGCCGGTAGGGCCGATGAGCAGGATGTTCGACTTCTGCAGTTCGACGTCGGTCCTGGACCGCTCGCCGAAGTCGATCCGCTTGTAGTGGTTGTAGACCGCGACCGCGAGCTTCTTCTTCGCCTGCTCCTGGCCGATCACATAGTCGTCCAGCAGCTTCTTCAGTTCCTGAGGCTTGGGCAGAGCCGCTTCCTGGCGCTGCTCGAGCATCCGGTCCTCGGCGATGATGTCGAGGCAGATGTCCACGCACTCATCGCAGATGAAGACCGTCGGGCCGGCGATGAGCTTCTTTACCTCACGCTGGCTCTTGCTGCAGAACGAGCACCTGAGGGCGTCGTCTCCGCTGTCCTTCTTCGGCATGCGTCGGTAGTTCCTGCTTCGTTTCCTGCGCTTCGTCCGGCCAGCCTGCGTTGGACCACTACAGGTCGCGCGCACCTGAGCGCGGGCCTTCCGGCCCGCGTCCAGACCGTTGAGATGGTAGCACGGCTCGGGGCCGCGAGACCCACTCCGTGCACCCGATGACGCGCGCAGGCCGCGCCGCTACTGGGCTCCTCGACGCTCTATAACGCGGTCGGCGAGGCCATATTCCACCGCCATCTCGGCGGTCAGAATCTTGTCCCGCTCGGTGTCGAAGTGGACTTCTTCGGTCGACTTTCCCGTGTGCAGCGCCAGCAGTTCGTCGATCCGGCCGCGCATCCGCAGCAGGTCCTGGGCGTGGATGTCGATGTCGGTCTGCTGGCCCGCCAGGGCTTGCACCCAGGGTTGGTGAATCAGCACCCGCGCGTTGGGCAGCACGAGCCGCTTCTCCTTGGCGCCGCCCGCCAGAAGCACTGCCGCGAAGGACGCGGCCTGACCGACGCACAGGGTCGCCACGTCCGGCTTCACATGCTGCATCGTGTCGTAGATGGCGAAGCCCGCGGTCACCGAGCCGCCCGGCGAGTTGATGTAGAGCGAGATGTCCTTCTCAGGGTTCTCGGACTCGAGAAACAGCATCTGCGCGATGACCAGGTTCGCCACGTCGTCGTCGATCGCCCGGCCAAGGAACACGATGTTGTCCTTGAGCAGCCGCGAGTAGATGTCGTAGGCGCGTTCTCCCCGGTTGGTCTGTTCGACCACCATGGGTACAAGCATGGCTAGTCCTCTCCTTTGGGGGCGGACTCTTCCGTTTCGCCGCCCGATCCATCCTTCGGCGCAGCGGCCGGCGCGCTGGCCTCGAGAAGAGCCTGCACCGTCCTGTCCCGTTTGAGTTCGATCTTCAACATCTCCAAGCCGCCATCCCGCTCCAGCTCGCGGCGCAGCTTGCCGCGGTTCGTCTTGCGTGCGCGAGCCATGATCTCCAGCGCGCGCTCGAGGTCTTCCCGGGTCGGTTCGATCCCCTCTGCCCGGGCGATCCGGTCGAGCACGTAGGAAGCGTGCGCGCGCTTGGCCGCCTGCGGACGGATCTCCTCCATCATCTGCTCCCAGGGCAGTTGCTGCTGCTCGAGATCGACACCCTGTCGAGCGAGGTTGCTCGCATAGGACCGCGCCATCTGGAACGCCTCGCGCTCTACCACCGCCTCCGGCAGGGTGACCGGGTACCGCTCCCGCAACTGCTCGAGCAGTGCGTCCGTGCGCTGCTGGCCGGCAGCCTCGGCCTTTCGCGCCTGCACCTGCCCGCGGAGGTTCTCCCGCAGATCGTCGACGCTCCCGATGCTCGCGGCCAGACCGCTGGCCCAGTCGTCGTCGACCTCGGGCAGCTTCCTCTCGAGGACTTCGTCGAGTTCGACATCGTAGCGGCGCTGCCGCTCGATGCTGTCCTCCTGCTCGGCGCGCTCGAAAGTCGTCGTCTGACCGGCCGACAGCCCCGTCAGGTTGTCGGTGAGTTCGGGCCAGACCCGCTCGTCGCCCAGTTCCAGGTCGATGTCGTGGGTCGCCGGACCGCGTTTGTCGTGGTCGTGGTCATGGTCGTGGTCGTGGCCCTCGCCGGCCGCCTCCGCCTCATACCCGGGCATGGCGGCGCGATGGACCTTCCCGCGCACCCGGTCGCCGCGCGCCGCGGAGCGGTCGACAGGCACCCAGGTCGCGCGCTCCAGGCGGACCTGCTCCAGCACTTCGTCGACCTCGGCTTCGGTGGGTTCCGTCTCGGGATGCGGCAACTCGAAGCTCCGGTCATCGCCGATGTCGACTTCGGGCTCGACGTCGACCGTCACCGTGAAGCGCAACGGCTGGCCGGGAACCACCTCGACCGCCCCGACCCTTGGCGGCAGCATGGCCTGAACGTCCTCTTCCTCGCGCGCCAGATTCCAGTACTTCGGCGCCAGCCGCTCGGACACGTCCTCGCCGATCGCCTCGGCGAACCGTTGGCGGATCAGGTCGAGCGGCGCCTTGCCCTTGCGGAAGCCGTCGAGGCGGGCCCGGCGGCGGTAGTCCCTGGCTACCCGCATGTACTCGGCATCGACCTCCTCGGCCGGCACCTCGATGTCGAACTCTTGCCGGCAGAGGCCGACCTCCCTTTTCGTGACCACTACAGTCATGGCCGAACGGGATACTCAGTCGATTCCGGTAGTGCGAGTAAGCGAGAGGGCCACAGTGCGAAGGGGGTGCGAAAGGGGGGACTCGAACCCCCACCCCTTCCGGGACCAGATCCTAAGTCTAGCGCGTCTACCAGTTCCGCCACTTTCGCGCAGCAGTGCGGAAGCTTCGGCCGCCACGGGTGGGGCATGGTGAGCCGCCTAGGAATCGAACCTAGAACCCACAGATTAAGAGTCTGTTGCTCTGCCAATTGAGCTAGCGGCCCCAAGCCTCCATGCCGCCTCACGTCATCCGGTTACTCCGGCGCCGACGGCAGCGCGGGAGTATACAGGAACACTCCGTCTCCAACCACCCCGGACAAAGCGAACGACCTCGACCCGGCCCTCGTAGATCCCCCGTCGCTAGCCACCCTGGACGAAGCGGACAATCTCGACCCGGTCGCCGTTGCGGAGCGCCGTTTCGCCGAAGCGGGCGCGCGGTACCAGTCTGCGGTTCACCTCGACCGCCACCGTCTTCGGGTGCTGGTCCAGGCTCGCAAGCAGATCGAGAACGGTGGCGCCGGATCCTGAGGAAGCCAGTTTCCGCTCCTGGCCGTTGACCCGGAGTTGCAGCACTGGACCCATCGCGGATCGTCCTCAGTCGGGTGCGAGGTCCGGGGTCCGGTCCGGCGCGTCGGACCACAGGCGCTCCAGCCGGTAGAGCTCTCGCCGCTCGGAGTCGAACACGTGGACGACCACGTCGCCGAAATCCAGCAGCACCCACTGGCCCCTGCCTGCGCCCTCGACATGCAGAGGCCGCACGCCGGCGGCGCGCAACCTGCGCTCGACCGCATCTGCGATGCTGCTTACCTGGCGAGCGTTGGCGCCGTTGCAGATGACGAAGTAGTCGGTGAAGTCGCTGACTTCAGTGAGCTCCAGTACCCGCAGATCCTGCGCCTTGCGATCCAGCGCCGCCGCGGCGGCCGCGCGGACCCGGCCCTCGGAGTCGGTAGTCGTGGTGGCCGGTTGGGCCTGGATCGCCTGCGACTGCGTCAACGATACAACTCGTACTTGCGACAGTAGCGCAGCACCGCGTCCGGTATCAAATCCGCGCTCACTTCCTCACCCTGTGCCAGCCGGCGCCGAATGTCGCTCGACGAGACATCGACCGAACGGTGCGGGACGAGGACGTAGCCTCGCGCACTCTCGACCGACGCTCGCACATCCGGGTCGAGACCACGCTCACCCGGGCGCGCCAGGACAACCAGCTTCACGGCCTCGATCAGGTCGGCAAAGCGCCGCCAGCCGGGCAGTTCGTTGAAACTGTCGACGCCCAGGAGCAGATGCAGACTGGCATCCGGGAACTCGGCCGCGTAGCGCTCCACCGTCTCGATCGTGTATACGGATCGTCCGAGGTCGAGTTCGGCATCCGACACGACGAGTGCGGGGTAGGGCAGCAGCGCCAACTCGACCATCGTGTTCCGCAAGAGAGCCGGCGCCCTCGTCCCCTGCGGCTTGTGCGGCGGGCGGGCCGTCGGCAGGTAGTGGACAACATCGAGACCGAACGATTCCCGCGCCGCGAGCACGGGCAGAATGTGGCCGTTGTGGATCGGATCGAAGCTGCCGCCGAAGAGCCCGATCCGTGCCCCCTGTCCGCTCATGACCGGGCGCCCGTGACCGCGTCCGCGGCGACTTCCGGGTCGTCGAGCAGGCCCCGGAGTTCCCGGACCAGCACCGCCAGACCCGCACCCGCCACGGCCGAGATCTCGAAGGCCCGCACTCCGCGTCTCGCGGCCAGCTCATGGAACTCGCGGCGCCTGTCGTCGTCGGCGATGTCCAGCTTCGAGCCGCACAGAATCCGGGGCCGCCGCAGGAGATCCTCGTTGAAGGCGCCCAGTTCGGCGCTGATCGTGTCTATGGCCTCCTCTACCTTGCTCCCGGCCTCCTCCGGCTGCGGCCCGAGATCGACCAGGTGGAGCAGCACGCGGCACCGCTCGACGTGACGGAGGAAGCGCGTCCCGAGTCCGGCGCCCTGGGCGGCGCCCGCGATCAGACCCGGCAGATCGGCAATCACGAACGGCTCCGCCTCCATCGGCAGAGCCGGCGCGCCAACCACTCCGAGCTGGGGAACAAGGGTGGTGAACGGATAGTCCGCGATCCTCGGCTTGGCGGCGGTCACAACACTGATCAACGTCGACTTGCCGGCATTCGGCAGGCCGACGACCCCGACATCGGCGAGCAACTTCAACTCCAGGCGGAGCCGCCTCTCCTCACCCGGCGTCCCTGGATCCGCGCGCCTCGGCGCTCGTTGGCGCGCGCTCTTGAACCGTGCGTTGCCGCGGCCGCCGCCGCCGCCGCGGGCGACGATCATCCGTTCGTCCTCGGTCAGCACCTCACCCAGGACTTCACCGCTGTCCGCGTCGTAGACCTCGGTGCCCAGCGGCACCGGAATGAGCAGGTCACCGCCGCTCCTTCCGGTCCGGTTCGAGCCCTCGCCGTGCCGGCCCCGCTCCGCGTGGTAGCTGGCGGGAAACGTGAGACGGTACAACGTGCCGAGTCCCGAAGCGCCCACCAGGAAGACACTGCCGCCGTGACCGCCATCGCCACCGGAGGGCCCGCCGCGGGGCACGAACTTCTCGCGCCGGAACGCCATGCAACCGTTGCCGCCCGCACCCGCGAGGACATCGATGACGGCCTCGTCGATGAAGTGCATCAACCGCTCCCGGCGCCGGCGGCGGCGTCGCAAACGCCTCGCAGGCTCGAAGCTCTGTGGCGCAAGCTAACCGGCTGGATGAACGTTGACCAGCGTGCCGCGCCGGCCGCGCTTGCGAAACTCGACCACACCGTCGGCCCGCGCGTAGAGGGTGTCGTCGTTGCCACGACCTACGTTCTCGCCGGGAAAGAACCGGGTACCACGCTGGCGGACGATGATCGTCCCGCCGGTCACGCTCTGTCCCGCGTAACGCTTCACGCCCAGGTTCTTGGGATTTGAATCGCGGCCGTTTCGGCTCGAGCCCTGGCCCTTCTTGTGCGCCATCTCTATCGACCTCCGTTCCGGGACCTCTAGGCCCCGGCCGCCCGTTCGATCGCCTCGATCCGGAAGCGCTGCATGTCCTGCCGGTGTCCGTTGCGCCGACGGTAGCCCTTGCGGCGCTTGAACTTGAAGACGATGATCTTCGGCGCCCGCAGGTCGGTCACGAGCTGCGCCCGCACACGCGCCCCCTCAAGGACGGGGCCACCGACTTCGGCTTCGCCCTCGCCGCCGCCGATCATCAACACACGGTCGAAGACGACCTCCGAGCCGGCTTCGGCGCCGGCAACACGCTCAAGGTCCACGACATCGCCCTCAGCGACCCGGACCTGCTTGCCGCCGGTCTCTATTACTGCGTACATGGTTGTCTCTCTGCGGCGCGCCGTTGCTTGTGGGCGCCGAACGTCATTCGCGCTGCTGTCATCTCCCCCGCGCGGAACGGCCTCGCGCCCCTGCGCCGAACACCGCCGAACGGCATTCGGTCGCCGACAGTAGCACCCGCGCGGCTACCCGGTCAACGAAGTGTAGTGGCTCAATCAGGATCATTCCAAAGTCCGACGCTCCGCGGCGGATGCGGGCGAGACGCCCGCGTTCCCAGGCCGGAGCGGCAGCTCGACCTCGAAGGTGGCGCCGGGGCGACCGTCGTTCCGGACTCTCACCTCGCCGCCGTGCGCGTTCGCGATACGGCGCACGATGGCGAGCCCCAAACCGGTGCCGCCGCGGCGCCCGGAGTGGAACAGATCGAAGACCCGCTCGCGTTCCGCCTCGTCCACGCCGGGACCGTTGTCGCTGACCGCCAGCACGACCGACCCATCCCGGATCTCCGCCCGCAGACCGAGACGGGGATGGTCGCAGTCGTTCATCGCGGCCACGGCATTGTCGACCAGACTGAGCAGCAGTTGATTCACCTGCTCGCGGTCGACCTGGAACACGGCGCCGCCGGTGCGATCGTCGATCTCCGAAGCAACCTGCTCCGAGCGCAACTTGCCGGCGACGACCTCGGTGCAGTGGCGCAGCAACTCGGCCGCCGTCGTGTCCACCAGATCCAGGTCGGCTGGACGCGCGTACCTGAGGAAATCGGAGACCAGACGCTCGAGACGGGCGACCTCGGAGCGCGTGATCGCCACCAGACGGTCGGACGACCCCACACCCCGGCGTTCATCCGTCGCCATCTCCTCCTGGAGCATCTGCATGTTCAGGTTGAGGGAGTTCAGGGGACTGCGGATCTCGTGGGCGAGGCCGGAGGCCAGCGTGCCGACATAGGCCATCTGTTCCGCCTCCTGGGCCTGACGCTCGGCAAGAGCGGTCTGGCGCGAGAGCCGGCTGTAGATCACGTAGCCGGCGACGAAGAGCGCCACGGTCAGCGCCGCGATGATCGCCGCCTGCCGCAGCAGTTCCCGGCGCAGGACGCCCAACCGCTGTTGCAGTTCGGCACGCGAGATGCCGATCACGAAGGTGCCGATGTTGCCCACCGGCACCTCGACCAGTTCGTAGGGAACCTCACGAGTGAGCGTCTCCGCGACCAGGCCGGGCGACTCGAGGTTCGGTCGCTCCCCGCCCGCAGTCTGCGTCTCCTCATGCCGGTCGCGGAACACGAGCCGGCCATCCATGTCGCGGATCTCCACCATGTCGACGATGTCGCGCTGAACCAGCACCCGGTTGATGTAGCTGCGCGTCTCGGACTCGGTGGCCATGGCGGTGTACAGGTCGCGCCCCGTGTTCTCCACGCGGCCGGCGATCCCCTCCGCCAGTTCCTCGGCTTCGGCGCGCGCCTCCACCACGATCCGGTTCAACTCCCGCTGCGACAGCGACCGGAAGATCAACCAGCCGAACAGGCTGAGGTCGGCAAGCACGAAGACGCCGACGATCGCCGCCCAGATCCGGCGTCGTCGCTGCCTGGTGTCGCTGCCGAGCCAGTCCAACATGCCTGTGAACGCTATAAGAGAGATGGGGTGTACGATGATTCCGTGCCTGTGTGGCGAACGTCGATGCGGGTATTGGCGGCAGCCGGAGTGGTCGCCGTACTCGGCTGGGGTTGCAGTTCCGACGCCCCCCGCGACACCACGCGCGTTGTCGTTGGATTGCGGTACGACTACCCGACGCCGAACGAGCTGATCGGTCCCGCGACCCTCGCCTACGCGGCGATCAACAGCCAGATGTTCCTGTCGCTGATGAAGGAGCAAGGGGACTTCCGCGACGGTCCCCCGGCCTGGGCGCCCAGTCTGGCCGAGGGATGGGAGTTCTCCGAAGACCGCCTGCAGTTGACCGTCCGGCTGCGCCCGGACGCGGCGTGGAGCGACGGTCAGCCGGTGACCGCGCAGGATGTCCGTTTCACCTGGCTGGCCCAGACGGACGCCGAGGTCGCGTGGAGCTACTCGGACTACGTGGAGGCCATCGTCGACGTCGAGGTGGTCGCCCCCCACACCGTCCGTTTCCACTTTGGCGCCGCCCTGTCGACGGCGTTGGCCGACGTGTCCACCGGCAAGATCCTCCCCAGGCACGCCTGGGAAGAGCGACCGTTCACCGAGTGGCGCAGCGACCCGGGCTGGTTCTTCGAGCACCTGGTCACGAATGGCCCTTTCCGGCTCGAGAGCCGGACTCCGGGCCGAGAACTCGTCCTCGGGCGCAATCCCGACCACTTCGAAGCCGGCCTGCCGCGGTTGGAGCGGGTCATCCTGCGCACCGTGCCCGACAGCACCGCCCTGACCAACCAGCTTCTCGCCGGCGAGCTCGATGTCGCCACCGGGATCGCGGCCACGGACGCAAACCGCATCGACGGCCAACCCGGTCTCCGCCTGATCGCCTACAGCAACCGGCAGTTCACCTTCGTGGTGTGGAACACGCGCAAACCGTGGTTCGAGGACGCCGCGACCCGGCGTGCCCTGGCGCTGGCGATCGACCGTCAGGCGATCGTGGACACCATCTGGCACGGCTACGCCGAGGTCGGAAGCAGCCCGATCATCTCCGGCGTCTGGGCGCACGACCCCGAACTCGAACCGTGGCCCCACGATCCCGCGGCCGCCCGTGCGGCACTGGCCGACGCCGGCTGGGTCGACGCCGACGGCGACGGCATCCTCGAGCGCGGCGGCGTGCCGTTCCGCTTCGAGTTGGCGACCTATGCGGGCGCCGGCGCACGCTGGGACGCGATGCAGATGATCCAGGCCGACCTGCGCGCCGTCGGCATCGACGCCCAGCCGCGCCGCGTGGATCCGAGCGCCCTCAACGCGAGATTGGAGGAGCAGGACTTCGACGCCGCCGCATCCGCATTCGCGATCGACACCAGCCTCGACTTCGGCTTCGCCTTCCACAGCGAGTCGATCGGCGGCTTCAACTTCGCCGCCTACGCCAATCCCGAGGTCGACCGGCTGATCGACACCTTCGCCACCCGAAGCGATCCGCTCGAGGGCCGGGAGGATCTGCACCGGTTGCAGCGGATCCTGCACGACGACCAACCGGTGCTCGTGCTCTGGGAGTCGATGAGTCTGGCCGCGTTCAACGATGAACTGGAATCGGTGGCGCCGAACGCTCTCAGCCCGCTCGCCAACCTCAAGGAATGGGCCTGGCGCTAGTGGCGTGATCCGCTTTGTCCTGCGCCGTATGGCGGCCGCCGCGGTCCTTTTCCTGATCGTCCTCACGCTGACCTTCGCCGCGGTCACGCTGGCGCCCGGCGATCCGCTGGCGCCCACCGATCCACGTGTATCGCCCGAGCAGGCGGAACGGCTGCGGGCGGTCTACGGACTCGACCGTCCCCTGCCGGCGCAGTACCTGAGCTGGCTGGGCGCGGTGGCCCTGTCATGGGACTGGGGACAGTCCTACCAGACGGGACGGCCGGTCTCGGAAGTCCTGTTCGAATCGCTCCCGCCCACCCTGCTGCTCGCCGGCGTCGCCCTGCTCGCCCAGTACCTGCTCGGCATCGGCCTCGGCCTGGTGGCGGCCTGGCGGCCGAACTCGTGGCTCGACCTCGGCGTTCGGGCCGCAAGCCTGCTCGTCTACGCGCTGCCGACCTTCTGGGTCGGCCTGATGGCGGTGCTGGTCTTCGGCGTCGGTCTGGGGCTCGCGCCCACGGGCGGCATGACGTCCGCCGCCGCCTTCGAGCTCGGACCCGTAGCGGCCGCCCTCGACGTTCTGGCCCACCTGTGGCTCCCGGCCCTGGTCCTCGGCCTGTCCATGGCCGGCGACATCGCCCGCTACACCCGAAGTTCGCTGATCGAGTTCCAGTCGACCGAAGCTGGCCGCGCGGCGCGTGCACGCGGCCTGTCCGAGACGCGGATCCTGCTGGTTCACGGCCTCACCCACGCCGGCCCCCGACTGGTGCAGATGGCCGCGGTCTCGGCGCCGCTCCTGCTTTCCGGCGCGATCGTCGCCGAGGCGGTGTTCGCCTGGCCCGGCCTGGGTTCGGCCACGCTCCAGGCAATCCAGGCCCGCGACGTTCCCGTGGTGCTCGCCGCCACCGCCTACGGCGCGATCCTGGTCATCGCCGCCTCACTCGCCGCAGACCTGCTCCTGGCCCGCCTCGACCCGAGGATCAAGGCCGAATGAGGCGTTCTTCCCTGCCGTGGTCAGCCAGGGCGGGCGCCTGGATCCTCGCCTGCCTGGCCCTGCTCGCCGCCGGCGCACCCCTGCTCGCTCCCTACGATCCGGCGCAGCAGCTCGACACCGCGGAATCGAGCCGGCGGCCACCGCTGTCGTCCCTGCTCGTCGTTCGCATGGTCGCCGACGAACCACGGCTGGCGGAGAGCGTGCGCGTCGACGGCGACGACCTCGTCCTGGCGCGGCGTTCGGGCGCCCTGCGGCTTCCGCTCATCTCGGTGACGAACTTCGGCGAGCAGGGCGTCACCGAGCGGCGGCGGGCGTGGCTCGGCACCGACGCGCTCGGCCGCGACGTGCTCTCGCGGCTGCTCCACGGCGCCCGGATCTCCCTGACCATCGGGTTGCTGGCCGCGGCGCTCGCGCTGACCGCCGGCACCGCCGTCGGCGCCCTGGCCGCTACCTGTGGACGGTTCGTCGACCAGGTGCTGATGCGGACGGTGGACGGACTGCTCTGCTTCCCCCACCTGGCCCTGGTGCTGCTGCTGGCGGCGCTCTACCAACCCGGCACCTGGCTCCTGGTCGTGCTGATCGGCGGCACCGGCTGGATGGGACTCGCGCGTCTGGTGCGCGCCGAGATCCTGCGACTGAAGCAGGAACCCTTCGCTCTTGCCGCAGCCGCCTCCGGACGCTCGCCGGCCGGCGTCCTGGTTCGCCACCTCCTGCCGAACGCGACCACGCCGCTGCTCATCGACGCCAGCCTGCGGGTGGGCGGCAGCATCCTGGTCGAGGCGGCGCTTTCCTTCCTGGGGTTGGGTGTGCAGCCGCCCCAGGCCAGTTGGGGTTCGATGATCGCCGACGGACAGAGTCACCTGACGACGGCCTGGTGGATCGCCGCGTTCCCCGGCCTGATGGTCGCCGCGGCCGTGATCGGATCGAGCCTTCTGGCCGACGGGCTGAGCGACCGGCTCGCGGGTCTCGGGGCCGGCGCCGGCCCCAGCTCAGGTCGCCGCGCTCGCGCGCGCTCTCCGTGGGCGATCCGCACGTGGCTTGGTCAGGCATGACCAACGGCCTGAAGACATCCGACTTCGACTACCGCCTGCCCCCGGAAGCGATCGCCCAGCACCCGGGGACACGGGGTGAGAGTCGCCTGCTCGTGGTGGGCCGCACCACGGTGGAACGGCCCTTCGGCGACCTTCCGAAACTGCTTGATCCGGGCGACCTGCTGGTGGTCAACGACACCCGGGTCATTCCCGCCCGGCTCCGGGCGCGGCGGCCGACCGGCGGCCGGGTCGAGATCCTGCTGATCGAGCGCGCGGCGCAAGCCGAATGGTGGTGCCTGCTGCGTCCGGGACGGCGGATGGACCGGGGCGCCCATCTCTCACTAGACGGCGGCCCCGCGGCCCAAGTCGAGGAACGCGCGGGCGGCCGCTTCCGGCTCCGCTTCGACGAACCGATCCAGCCCCTGCTCGGGGCGATCGGCGATGTGCCCCTGCCGCCCTACATCGAGCGGCCGCCGTCCCTGGAGGACCGCGAGCGCTACCAGACCGTCTATGCCAGACAACCGGGCGCCGTCGCCGCCCCCACCGCGGGCCTCCACTTCACGCCCGCCATCCTCGCGGCGCTCGAGGGTCGCGGAATCGGACTGGCCGGAATCACGCTCCACGTCGGCCCGGGGACTTTCCGGCCGGTCAAGACCGAAGAACCGGAAACCCACATCATGGACTCCGAGTGGTTCGATGTCCCAGCCGCCACCGCCGAGGCGGTAGCCGACACGCGCCGGCGCGGCGGCAAGGTGGTCGCGGTCGGCACCACGGTCGTCCGTACCCTGGAGACCGTGGCCTCCGGCGGGGGCATGATCGATGCGCGCGCCGGCCGCACGGAGCTCTTCATCCGCCCCGGCTACGAGTTCCAGGTCACGGACCGCCTGGTCACGAACTTCCACCTGCCGCGCTCGACCCTGCTGATGCTGGTCTGCGCGTTCGCCGGCCGCAACCGCGCCTTCGACGCCTACCGACAGGCCATAGCCAGCGGCTTCCGCTTCTACTCCTACGGCGACGCGATGCTGGTCTCTCGCAGCCCGAGGATCCGGTGAGCCACGGCCGCCGCGCCGAACCCGTTGTCGATGTTGACCACCGCAACCCCCGGCGCGCACGCCGTGAGCATGGTGAGCAGCGGCGCGATTCCCTCGAAGCTGGCGCCGTAGCCGACGCTGGTCGGCACCGCGACCACCGGACAGGGCACCAGACCGGCAACCACCGTCGGCAGGGCGCCGTCCATGCCGGCCACCACCACGGCCACATCCGCACGGCGAAGTTCGTCCACCGCGCCGAGCAGACGCTGGAGGCCGGCGACACCGACATCCCGGATGCGCTCGACCTCGTGACCCAGCCAGCCCGCGCACACCGCCGCCTCCTCGGACACCGGGGAATCCGACGTTCCCGCGCTGACCACCGCGATCCTCCGACCCGAGGCCGGCCCGAACCGGCCCACAGTCCAGACCCGCGCCCGCGACTCGTAGCACCCGCCGGCAACCGCCGCGCTCAACCGTTCGGCCGCTGGCGCCGCGATCCGGGTGACCAGCGCCCGGCCCGAGTGCTCCACCATCGACTCGACGATCCGGACGAGTTCCTCGTCGCTCTTGCCCTGGCCGAAGACGACCTCGGGCAGCCCGCTCCGGAGTTCCCGGAACAGGTCGAGCTTGGCTACACCCAGGTCGAGGTACGGCAGGCAGGCCACCTGCTCGTGCGCGTCCTCCGGCGAGACCTTGCCGGAGGCCACGCCGTGGAGCAGTTCGAGAAGTTCCTGCCGCTTCATTGCGCCTCCCGGCAGCGTCAGGCGGCGTCCGCGCCACCGGTCCGGTAGCCACGCGGGTCGAGGGACGCCCCCTCGAAGCCGAGTTCGAGCAGCCGCGCCTCGATCTCGCGCCACTGCCGTTCCGCCTCCAGCAGCTCTGCCGCACCCACCTCGACCCGCGCCGCTGCGCGGTCGTGTCGCACCCGAAGCACCCGGAAGCCCCGACCGCGCAGCTCGGCCTCGGCGGCCTCGACGCGCCGAAGCTTGGGCAGGGTCACCAGTTGTCCGTGCGGTATTCGCGACGACAGGCAGGCGTTCGCCGGCCGGTCCCAAACCGTGAGCCCGAGCGTGTGCGCGAAGCGGCGGCCCTCGGCCTTCGAAACGCCGTGCGCCAGCAGCGGGCTGTAGACGCCGCGTTCGCTCACCGCCCGAAGTCCCGGCCGGTCCGGCCCCGGGTCGGAGGCGTTCGTGCCGTCGCAGACGGTGGCGTACCCACCTTCCGCCGCCAGCTCCAGCATGCGGTCCATCCGCATCCCCTGGCACACGTAACAGCGATGCCGCGGGTTGGCGCGGAATTCCGGGTCGTCGAGCTCGCTGTACACCGTCACCTCGTGCCGGATTCCGATCTCGGCCGCCAGCTTCCGAGCGTAGTCCAGCTCCTCTCCGGCCAGCGTTTCGGCCGCGGCCGTCACTGCCACCGACCGGTCGCCCAGCGCCCGGTGCGCCAGGGCCGCGACCAGCCCCGAATCGACGCCGCCCGAGAACGCCACCAGCACCGGGCCACGGTTCGCCAGGTCGTGCTCGAGCGCCTGAATCCGCGCGGAGACCCCCGAAGCCTCAGGCGCGTTCGCTGCCGCACACTCCATACCGGCGAGTCTATGGCGGCGCCTTAGCGCGGCAGAACTCCCAAAGGCCGGCGCTCCGCGCCGGATGCGGGCAGGATGCCCGCGTTCCCAGGTCAGATCGTTCTACCGCGCAAGCTCCTGGCGCGGGCGCTAGTCGCCCCTGCCGTCCAGTTTGAACTTGCGGCGCGGCGCGGCGAAGCGCCGCAGCACCACCGGCACCGCGAACAGGGCCGCGTAGACGCCGAAGGTCAGGATCGGCACCAGGGGCATCGCCTCAAGCTGCTCTCGCCTCGCCATGGATCGCAACAGGTAGAGCCAACCGGGCGGACCGAACAGGTAGAGCACGAACAGCAGCCGGGAACGGGCGATCTTGAGCACGAGCTCGTCCAGCCTGCGGCCCGCCGAACCCCGCTCCCGCTTCAGACGGTGGACGTAGACGTTGCCGAAGAACCAGCCCACGAAGGCGGCCAGAATGTAGAGCGGATAGAGCGCCAGCTCGAAGGTCAGGTTCCAGCGGAGAACACCGATCTGGGCCAGGATGCCGACCGACCACGCGGCCAGACTCGACGACAGAATGACGGTTTCCAGACCTCGCATCCGACCGCCTCTGCTCCCGGCAACCAGATCAGCCGGCCGCCAGGAGAGCCTCGTACTCGGCAGCCGTCATCAGGCCGTCCGGCGCTTCGCCGTCCAACCGCAGACGCACCAGCCAACCCTCGCCGTACGGATCCTCGTTGACCAGCTCGGGAGCGTCGTCGAGCTGGCTGTTCGTCGCCTCCACGGTTCCCGCGACCGGGGTGAAGATCTCCGCGACTGCCTTGACCGATTCAATGGCGCCGATCTCGAAACCGGCCCCGAATGCCTGGCCCGGCGCGGGCATTTCGACGAATACGACATCGCCGAGTTCCTGCTGGGCGAAGTCCGTGATGCCGAGTACGGCTTCACCGTCCTCCAGCTTGAGCCATTCGTGCTGCTCCGTGTACAGGCGATCGTCGGGAATCATCTGAGCGCTATACCTCGCGTTGAGTCAAGCGCCCGCCTTCGGGCGCCGGTAGAAGGGTAGTTTGACGATACGACAGGGAAGCTCGCGGCCGCGAACCTCGACCGAGGCGGCGCTGCCGGGTTCCGGGACCCCGCTGTCGCCGCAGTCCACTCGAGCGATGCCGATCGCCCGTCCGAGGGTGGGCGCGTAGGCGCCGCTGGTCACCGGCCCGGCACAGCCCGGCCGGTCGCTGACCGTCAGACGGTGGCCGTGGCGGGCGATGCCGCGGCCAAGGGCCTCGAACCCGAGCAGCCGGTGGCGGCAACCGTTCCGACGCTGATGAACCAACGCCTCACGGCCGACAAAATCGCCCTTCTTCCACTTGACGATCCACGACAGCCCGGCCTCGACCGGCGTCGTCTCCTCGTCGATGTCCTGGCCGCAGAGCATCATCCCGGCCTCCAGCCGCAGCGTGTCGCGGGCGCCCAGTCCGGCCGGCAAAAGACCGCGGTCGCGGCCCCGTTCCAGCAGTTCCAGCCACAGATCCTCCGCACCCTCGTTCGGAGTGTAGATCTCGAATCCGTCCTCGCCGGTGTAGCCGGTCCGGGACACCAGCCGCCCCCGCGACTCCTGCTGGAGGAACGAGTAGTAGCGCAGGTCAACCGCCTCCGAACCGACGACCTCCGCCACGATCCCGGCAGCCTCCGGACCCTGAACCGCGATCAGCGCCGTCTCGGCGGAAAGGTCGTCGACCCTGACGCCGTCTCCCGCCAGCGCCGCCGCCTCCAGCAGCTCCAGGTCACGCGCCCGCGAGGCGGCGTTGACCACCAGGAGGTAGTCCTCCGGGTCGAGGCAGTAGACGAGCAGATCGTCGACGAAGGTGCCCCGCTCGGTCAGCAGCGCGCTGTACTGCGCGCGGCCGGGCTCCAGCGCGCCGACATCGTTCGGAGTCAGGCCCTGGAGCAGGGACAGGGCCCGCGGACCCCGCACGCGAACTTCGCCCATGTGGGAGACGTCGAACATGCCGGCGCGTTCACGCACCGCCCGGTGCTCCGCCAACACACCCGCGTATTGAATCGGCATCTCGTAGCCGGCGAAGGGCCCGAACCGGGCTCCCGACTCGACGTGACGCCTGTACAGGACCGTCCGTTCCACCTTCGTTTCCACCGCCGAGTACTCGAAACCGGGCCGTACGGAGCCTCGCTCAACTCCGCCCGGCGCCGCCCGGAAGCGACGGTCAAGGTATCACAGGGAAAGGGTCCGAAAGCGCGGCGCGCCGGCCGTCACGCGCGCCGACCCGGACCGTCTGCAATTCAATGCTACTACGGTAGCAGACTCCTGTTTAAAATTCAAGGCAGTAGCTATGGCAGTGTCCCGTTCACGCTCACTTCAGGACTGGAAAGGGCTCCCCAGGCAGACCCACT
The DNA here is from genome assembly GCA_965205295.1 of Candidatus Multivorans sp. Lineage (GTDB taxonomy): Bacteria > Acidobacteriota > Thermoanaerobaculia > Multivoradales > Multivoraceae > Multivorans. The sequence continues at coordinate 3,803,995 of OZ242167.1, read as the reverse complement.
GCCACCCGTAGCAAGTCGACGCGGAGGTGCCGCTGCCCGGCATCGAACACGCCCTGCGGGCTGAGCCGTTCGATCCGTTCGAGCCGCCACGGACGCCGGTAGCTCGGCAGGTCGAAGAGCAGCGCATCGACGAGCAGTCCGGCCCATCGTCCGGCGGTCTCGGTCAGAAACGGTTCGCGGCCGAACATGCCGGTCTTGCACGCTTCGAGAGCGGCTGCATCCGGGGGCCGCTCCAGCACCTGGCGGAGCGAGTCGCGCACCAACTCGAGGCCGCGCTCGACGTGATCCGGGTGGGTCCCCAGGTAGACCGACAGAGCACCGGGATCGGTGCCGGCGCCGGCCAGCAGATCGACGTGGGTGGCGTACGCCAGCCCCTCCTGCTCGCGAATGCGGTTGGGGATCAGGCCGGCCAGACCGTCCGACCCGAGCAGGATGCCGAGAGCGCGCAGCTCCGGCAGATCCGGATGACGCCGGTCTACAGTGAAATGTCCGGCGTACACGTGCGCCTGCTCGCGTGAAGCAGTGGCGACCTCGATCCGCTGCCCGGAGCGGCCGCGTGGCGCCTGCTGCTCCGAGTCCGCCGGGGCGGCCGCAATCCGCTCGACGGCAGCGCCGGCGGCGCCCTCGAAGAGGCGCTCCAGGTTCTCCAGCACCGCCTGTTCGTCGATATCGCCCGCCACCGCGACCACACCGCCGCGCGCGAGGGCATCTCCGTGAAAACGCCGGCAGTGGTCCGGCGTCAGTCGACCCAGTGATTCCGGTGTGCCCTGGCTCGGCGCCGCCAGCGGATGCGGGTGGTAGAGCTGATCGCGGAAGGCCCAGCCGGCGACCACCTCGGGTCGGTCCGCAAGGCTCTGGAGTTCGCCCAAGGTCTGGTCGCGCAGCAGTTCGAAGCGTGCCTGATCGAAGCCCGGCTCAAGCACCAGTTCGGCCAGCCACATAAGCGCCAGCCCGGCATCGTCAGCCAGGGCGTCGACCGTGATGCCATGGACCTCGGCGGTTCCGAAGCCCCCCAGCGAGACGCCGCGCGCCTCGGCCTGTTCGGCGATCTCTCGCCAGGTCCGCCGGCGAGTGCCCTCGACCAGCATGCGACCGCACAGCAGCGACAGGCCGGGCAGCGGCTCAAGGCGAGCGCCGCCGCGCAGCCAGGCCCGCGCCGCCACGACGCCGGCGCCCGGCACGCGCAGCGCGGCCAGGCGAAGCCGGCCCGACCACAGGTCGAGGCGCGAAGGCTCGCGCTCCGCCGGCGAGGCAGGCACGAATCGACCAGTGCTCACGGCGCGCCGTCCGGCAGCGACCAACCGACGATCCGGGTCGCCGGAGACAGCCAGACCGCACAGGCATCCGAGACATCGGCAGCGGTGGCACGGGCGAGCATCTCGAACGAGTCGCGGCTGAAACCCGGGAAGAAGAGGGCATGCTCGACGGCGGCCGAGACCGCCTGCTCCGCGATCCGCTCGTGCATGAAGACCCAATCGGCGAACAACACGCGCTTCGCCCGCTCGAGTTCCTCCGCCGATGGCGGGCTAGCGACAAGGCCGTCGACCCGCGCGCACACTTCGGCCTCGAGCCGAGCGGGCTCGACTCCCGCCGCCGCCTCCGCTGCCAGGGTCGACATGCCTCCGACAAGGTGACCGCTGGCGCCTCCGGCGGCCCAGAGCGCCAAGGGGTCCTCTTCGACCAGTTCGCGCTGAATGCGACTCGAGCGTCCACTGGCGAGGACGGTCAGGGCGAGACGAACGTGGACGGACAGCGGATCGTCGGCGGCCGGCGCCGGATGCGCGACCAGGAGACGCGCCATTTCGCCGCGGCGGAGCTCGATGCGGCGGTCGGGCGCGGAGTCGAAGATTGGTGGCTCAAGATCCGCGCGAGCCTCGGATGCGGGCGAGACGTCCGCGTTTCCACTGCGGCCGTTCCCCAACGCCGCTTCGATCCGCTCCATCGCGTCCGGCGGCAGGCCTCCGGCCGCGACCAGAACCGCTCTGCCGGGGCGGTAGTGGCGGCGGTGGAACGAGCCGAGGGACGCGACGTCCAGCCCGCGGAGGCTCTGTCTGGTGCCCAACACCGGGCGGCCGTAGGGATGGCCGCCGAAGACGCGCGCGGCCGCCGCCTGCTCCAGGACGTCCCAGGGATCGTCCTCGACCATCCGGATCTCCTCGAGGATGACCTCGCGCTCGCTCTCGACCTCCTCGGGCAGCAGGCTCAAGCCCCGCATGCGATCCGCCTCGATCAGCAGCGCCTCACCCCAGGAGCGGCGCTCGAACTGGAAGTGGTACGCACTGATGTCGTGCGACGTGAAGGCGTTGTTCGTACCGCCGAGACCCTGGGTCACGCTGTCGATCGCTCCCGGCGGGTAGAGCGCCGACCCCTTGAACATCATGTGCTCCAGGAAGTGGGCGAGACCGGTCTCGCCTGAACCCTCGTCGCGGCTGCCGGCGCGGTAGCACACCACCGTGACGATCGATTCGGCGTCCGCCTGGGGCAGCAGAACGACAGACAGACCGCTGTCCAGCGTCTCCGCCTCGGCGGTTACCCGGTCGAACGCCCGCAGGTCAATCGTCGTCACGCCAGCTCGCAGTCGTGGACCGTTTCCACTTCGAAGCGGCCGCGATCCTCTGACCAGACCAGTTGCTCGACCCGTGCCGTGCGGCCTTCCGGCCCCGTCTCCAGGGTGATCCAGTTGCAACTGTTCCTGCCCTGCTCCGCTCCCCGGCCGCGCCTCGAGGTGGACGTTCCACTGTGCACCAGCCACAGAGGGCGTGGGCAATCCGGCGCCTGTCCCACGGCAGCGACGTGGACGTGCCCGGACAGGACCAGGTCGACACCGGCCGCGGCGAACGCGGCCAGCGCCTCATCGCTGCGGCCCGCCGTGCGCCAGCCCATGAGTTCGGGCAAGGCCGCCAGCGGATGGTGGGCGACCGCGATCCGCACCGGAGGTCCAGGGTCTGGGTGCGCCGGCCCTGTGAACCGTTCGCGCACGCCGGCCAACTGCCTGCCGGTGAAGCGGCCGTTGTCGATCGTCAGGTTGAACGCGGTATTGAAACCGAGGACCGCCATCTCATCGTCCACGAAGCACGGCTCCAGGTCGCGGCTGAAGTGCCGGCGGTAGGCGCCGTAGCGGTCGAGGAGCCGCTCCCAGACCCGGTACATGGGCACGTCGTGGTTGCCCGGCACGGCCAGGAAGGGACAGCCCAGGCCCTCGAGAAACCGGCTCGCCTGCCGGAACTGACGCGCCCTGGCGCGCTGGGTCAGGTCTCCCGATACCACGACCAGGTCGGGCCGGCGGTCTCTCACCAGCGCTTCCACTCCGGCTGCCGCCGGCTCGTAGTGAGGCGGCCCGAAGTGGATATCGGAGAGATGGAGAAGGCGGCGCACCACGGGCTGCCAGACAACCTGGGGGGTCGGTGGAGTTGCTACCGAACGAGGAAACTTCGCACGCTCTCGTCGACCCGCTCGCTGGCGAGGTCACCGAGGATGCCCATGATTTCCCGCCCCCGGGCGCGCCCGATCAGGAAACCGATCGACGCGACCACCGCAACCGAGGCCAGCGGATAGGTCCGGACCACGGACACCCAATCGAGACCGGGCGTCAGACTACCGACGATCCGATCCTCGATCGCGGGCTGCTCAGGCGCGGCGGTCACGACGCAGGAGGAACCCCAGGACAAAGCCCACGCTGGCAGCGATCAGCACGGCACGGCCGGGGTTGTCGCGGACGTACACGTTCGCGTCGCCGACCAGTTGATCCAGATCCTTGCGCGCCCGTTCGTAGCCGTCACCGAGCTTCTCCTTGGCGACGCCGTAGCCTCCGCGAGCCGCCTCGCCGGCCTGACCCGAGACCTTCTTGACCCGTTCCGAGAGCTTCGACTCGCGCATCCGCTCACGCGCCGCATCGACGCGGTGACTAACCGCCGAGCGCGCCTTTTCCACACCCTCGGCGACCGCCTCGCGGGCCAGATCCATCGAAGTCACGTTGCTGTCGCCGTCCGCCTCATCCTTCTTCGCGTTGCTCATGTCCGCTTTCTTCTTTGTAGTCAGTCAGTTACGGCTATTCGACGACGACGCACACGCCACCGCCGCCAAGCTCGCCGATCATACACCGCGGCGCTGCTACAATGCGTCGCCCCCGGGCCTCGGGGGCAAGCCTGTGGGGCAGTAGCTCAGTTGGGAGAGCACCACGTTCGCAACGTGGGGGTCGAGGGTTCAAGTCCCTTCTGCTCCACCATTCAGAAATTCGGATTCTCTCCCTCCGGGTCTTCCTGCGCGCGCCCGACCATGGGAACGAGGCGCACGACGTCGACTTGGCGACGGACCAGGCCGTGGGCGGTCTTCCGGATGACGACCAGATCCTGGAGGGTTCGACCGACCGGCGCCACCAGGACGCCGTTCACCTTGAGCTGCTCGAGCAGGGGCGGGGGCACCTCGGACGGCGCCGCGGAGAGCAGGATGCCGTCGAACGGCGCCTCCTCCGGCCAGCCCCGGTAGCCGTCGCCCACTCGCACCTCGACGTTGCCGTAGCCCAGTTCGCCGAGCACGGTCCGCGCCCTCTCGGCCAGGTCGTCGATGATCTCGATCGTGTAGACGCGGCGCGCGAGACGCGCCAGAACCGCGGTCGTGTACCCCGAACCGGTGCCGATCTCCAGCAGCTTCTCGTCGCCGTCGAGCTCCAGGAGGTCGGCCATCAGCGCCACCAGGTAGGGCTGCGACACGGTTTGGCCGGAACCGATCTGCAGCGGTTCGTCGCGGTACGCCTCGTCCCGCAAACCCTCGGGTACGAACTCATGGCGGGGAACCGTCTCCAGTGCGTTCAACAACCGCGGCTCCTCGATACCGCGGCCGCGAATCTGCTCGTCGACCATCACCCTCCGCTGCGAGGCGAAGTAGTCGACCTCGACGTTCGGCTGCGCCGCGACCCCGAGAGGCGCGCACAAACAGACGGCGGCGGCAACGGTCCGCGTTCTCCAGGGACGGGGGCGGCGCGCCCCCGTGGACCGCGGCCGGCTGCTCAATACGTACACGACATCTCTATGATAGGCAAATCCCGTGCCGGATCGTCGATCACCGAGACGACCGCAAGCCGGACCGCGGCTCAGGCGGCACGACAGCGGATCAGCACGACGGTCTGGTCGTCGCCCTGCGGCAGCCCGGCCCCGAACCGGCTGACGTCGTCGTCGATGGCCCGAACGATCTCGGACAGCGGCCTGTCGCGCCTCTCCCGCAGGAACGTTTCCAGGCGCTCCTGCCCGTACTCTTCGTCCGCCACCGACTCGCACTCCGTGATTCCGTCGCTGTAAAGACAGACCAGGTCGCCCGGCGCCATCTCCACTTCGTCGACCCGGTACGTCCCACCGGGCAACAGGCCCAACGGCAGTCCGCTGGCGCCAAGCGGCGTCACTTCTCCGCTCCGGCGCACCAGCAGCCCCGGGTTGTGTCCGGCGTTGACGTAGCGCACGTCGCGGTTCCGCGGATCCACCTCCACCAGGATCAGGGTGATGAAACGGTTGCTGGCGCTCGACTCGACAATGTGCTTGTTCAGGCGCTCGAAGAGCGCGGCCGAAGCCTCCACTCCGACGCCTTCGCCGCCGGGACCGGAATCGTCGACAAGCAGACGGAGCGCCGAATCCAGGGTGGAGACCAGTAGGGCGGCCGGCATGCCCTTGCCGGTCACATCGGCGACCACCATCCCGCGGCGCGGACCTTTGAGCTTGAGCGAGCCGTAGTAGTCGCCGCCAACCTGGCGGGAAGGCCGGCTCCAGCCCACGGTCTCGAAGCACCCGACGCTCGGCATGTCGGACGGCAGGATGTTGCGCTGAATGTCGGCCGCGAGTTCCACCTCCCGCTCCAGCCGCTCCTTTTCGAGGGCCTGGCGATGGAGGTTGGCGTTGGTCAATGCGATGGCGGCCTGGTTCGCGAACAGGGACAGCGCCCGGCGGTCGGAGGCCGCGAACGGCCCGATCCCGGTTCGGCTCTCCTTGTCGGCGACCACCAGCAGGCCGACGTTGCCGCTGCCGCCGTCGCCTTCGATCGGCACGGCGAGAGCGTGCTCGGCGCCCGGAATCACGCCGGCCGCCGCTGCTTCCAGGGCGGCGCCGTCCGAGCCGGCGACCGGCGGCACATCGAGGAAATCCTGGGCGCCGCCGCCGATCGTCCCGGCCAGGGTCAGCCGGCCCTCCGCGTCCCGCAGGTAGAAGGCGCCGCGACGGGCGTCCAGCAGGGACACGGCGCGGAGCAGGATCTCCTCGGTCAGTTCGTCCAGGTTCAGCGTCGAGGCGATCGCCAACCCCACGTCGTACACCGCCTGCAACGTGACCACGTTGTAGTTGTCGTGGAACTTGCGGTCCTTCAGCTCGTCCGCCAACTCGCGCAGCCGCAGACCCAGAGCCAGGAGGCCGGCGAGTTCGCTCCCCTCCGGCGTCCTGCCGCCATCCATGCCGGCGCCGTCTCCCCTGCCCGCCGCCTCGTCGCTCCAAGCGTAGTAAAGCACCAGGTTGTGCTCGAGACTGCCCTCCCGCTTGCCGAGCACGCCCCAGGACGCGACCGGTCCACCGTCCCGTCGGTAGATCTGGGCGCCACCTAGTCCGTTGGCCTCGCACCACTGCCTCACCAACCGCGTCTGAACCCCGCCGCTCTCCCAGTCCGCGACGTCAGCCTTCGCCGCCAGCCGCCACAAATCGCCGGGACCTCCGGCGCGACTCGCTGCGGACGACGTCAACATCTAGCAGCCCGTGCTAGCGGTCTTGGGCAACTTGTGGCGGAGTCTCACCGCGGGCTGCCCGGGAGTCCGGAGAGTCAGGACGTACCCGGCTGGAGTTCGGCGACCGCCGCCTGCTCGTCCGGGTAGATCGTCGAGTACTGCGCCAGGCCCATGATGTGGAACGTCTTCTCGATCGTCGGCGTGAGATTGCAGAACGACAGGCGCCCCTTCACCTCGAGCATCTTCTCGATGATCTCGATCAGGATCGAGATGCCGATCGAGTTCACGATCTTCGTCCGCTGAAGGTTGAGCAGCAGCGACCGATAGCCGTCATCCAGCAGGGCGTAGGCGGCCTCGGCGATCTCCTCGCCCCCCTGGTTGTTGATGTAACCGTCCGTGTAGATCACCGCCAGATCCTGGCGGCGTTCCACGTTCAACTTGAGACCCTCGGTCATGGATCCAACCCAACTCCCTCGCGCATGCGTCAGCGCGCTTTCGACATGACGACTGAAGTGCCGCCCTCACCCGAGTGCACGTTCACCTCGTCCATCAAGCCCTCGATGATCTTCAAGCCCCATCCGCGCTTTCGCATCGACGTGAGGTTGTCTTCGATTCTCGGTTGTACCAGTTTGGAGGGATCGAATCCAACTCCCTGGTCCTGGATCGTGATCCGCAACACGCGCGGATCGTCGGCTCCCGCCGGCCCCAACACCGCCAACTCGAGATGCAACCGGCCGTCGGCGGCCCGGCTATGTTCGATCGCGTTGATGCACGCCTCGACCACCGCCATGCCCACTTCCTCGACCTTGTCGGTGCTCATCCGTATGGACTTCGCCACCGCGCAGGCGCTGGCACGCGCCTGGAGCTCCATCTCAGGCGCGAGCCTGAACGTCAGATGGGTCTCTTCGAGTACCCCGAACTCAGACATGGAGGAATAGGCAACGGGCACCGCGGCAGCCGCCGCCCTAGGCGGTCAGAAACTGCTTCAGGCAGTAGATCACGGCGGGATGGAGCTGATCGTTCAGCAGGAACCATACGAAACTCGCAACGACAGCAGAAGACCAGAACACGCCGGCAGGAATTGAACTGAAGGCCCAGTACAGGAAGCCTGACAGAACCCCCGACCCCGCCGGCGCGGCGGCGCCCCCACGGTCCAAAAAACTGAACTGCGACCCTACCATCATGCCGACCTCCCTTCGGTGCCCTTCCCTAAGAGCAAGTCCGCTGCCAGGGGAGGCCGATGTCCGGCAGAGTGCCGGGATTCCAGGCCTGGCGGGCCTTTCCGGAAAGTCGGGCCTCGCCGACCGAACATCCCGAATCGCGGCAAATTGTCCCGCCGACGCGGCCAGGCGGCTTTGGTCTCAGTCGGGACCCGTCACCACGTCACGCCAGGAGTGCATTCGAGGCACTATGTCCCGCAAAGGGACAAAATGCCTCTATTCAGGCAGTGCGCCCAACCACCGACGACGAATCAGTAGCGACCGCGGGACAGCGTGCGGCGGTGTACACCCAGCAGTTTGGCCGCGGCGCTCTTGTTGCCTCCGGCCAAGGTAATCACCCTCCGCACATGACGGCGCTTGACGGTCTCCAGATCGAGCGGCTCGGGGCCCTGCGGGCTCGCAGCGGCGCCTCCGATGAGCGACTGAATCAGCGACAAGTCGACGACTCCGTCGGCCAGGGAGGCGGCGCCCTCGACGATGTTCTGAAGCTCCCGGACGTTGCCCGGATAGTCATGCGCCAGGAGCAGGTTCAGGGCTCCGCGATCGAACTGGGGCAGCTCGACCGCCTCCCGGTCGCAGAACCGTTCGGCGAAGTACCGGACCAGATGCGGAATGTCCCGGCGTCGCTCGCGCAGCGGCGGCAACTCAACGCTGATTCCCTTCAGGCGGTAGTACAGATCCTCCCGGAAGCGGCCCTCGGCCACGAGCTGCTCGAGCGGTTGGTGGGTCGCCGCGACCACACGCGTGTCGACCGGGATCGCCTGTTGACCGCCGACGCGGACGATTTCACGCTCCTGGAGCGCGCGCAGCAGCTTGACCTGCGAAGCGACATCGAGATCGGCCACTTCGTCGAGAAAGAGAGTGCCTCCGTCGGCCAGTTCGAAGCGGCCCAGGCGAGCTCGCACACCGGTCGCCACGCCGCCCTCGATGCCGAACAGCTCGCTCTCCAGCAGGCTCTCCGGGAGGGCGGCGCAGTTGACTGCCACCATCGGTCCCGAGCGTTCCGAGCGCCGGTGCAGGAGCGCCGCCATGAGTTCCTTGCCGGTGCCGCTCTCGCCGTGCAGCAGGACGCTGACGCTGCGCGGCGCAACCCGGTCGATGACATCCAGAATGCGTCGCATGGCCGGCGCGTGGGCCACGATCCGCTGGCCACCGACCTCCGCGAGGTCGTCCAGGCGTTCCTTCAGCAGCTTGTTCTCCTCGGCCAGGCGCTGGCGCGAAACGACCAGACGCTCCACCTGGCGCAGACCATCCACGGCGACACCGGCCAACGCCGCGACCGACCTGAGGAAGCGCCGGTCGCCGTCGCTGAACCCCGGTTCGCTGGCGCCGCGCGCCTCCTTGTCGAGCACCGCCACGAAGCCGAGCAGAGAGTCGCGCGACTTGAGCGGCGCCGCCACCAGGGAACGGAACTCGCGGTCCGCCAGCTTGCCGCCGGTTCGCGCCACGGTCTCATCCTGGGCCAGCAGGTCGTGCCACAAGGGGCCGGCAAGAAGCGTCTCGGCGGACGGCGGACGGCTGCCGAAGCCGACCGTCGCTGCGGCGCGGGCGACGCCGAAGCGGTCCCGGGTCACCGCGGCGGCGGCCGCCGGATCGACCACCGTGCACACTCTCTGCAGGAGATCGTCGAGCAGGCCCTGCTCGGACTCGTGGGAGTAGAGCGCCACGACCAGGTCGTACAGCGTCTCGAGCTGCAGGCGCTGCCGGCGACCGGCCAGGTCCGAGGATGGGCTCGGCGTCACCACTTCAAGATGCCCTTCGCACCAGCGTCCGCGCCGCCAGCACCTTGCCCAGGAACGCTCCGGTGTGACTTTCGGGCGAAGCCGCCACCTGCTCCGGCGTGCCGGCCGCCACGACTCTGCCGCCGCCGGCGCCACCTTCGGGCCCGAGGTCGATGATCCAGTCCGCGTTCTTGATCACGTCCAGGTTGTGCTCCACGACCAGCACCGTGTTGCCCCGGTCGACGAGTCGCTGCAGCAGCGCGACCAGGCGCCGCACGTCGTCGAAGTGGAGGCCGGTGGTGGGCTCGTCGAGCAGGTAGAGGCTGCGTCCGGTCGCCCGCTTGGAGAGTTCGGTCGCCAGCTTCACGCGCTGCGCTTCGCCGCCCGAAAGCGTGGTCGCGGGCTGGCCGAGCCGGATGTACCCCAGCCCCACTTCGTCCAGCGTCGAGAGGATGCGGTCGATGGCCGGGATGTTGGCGAAGAAGCCGCGCGCGTTCTCCACGCTCATCGCCAGGATGTCGGCGATGTTCATGCCCTTGTACCGGACCTGAAGGGTCTCCCGGTCGTAGCGCAGCCCACCGCAGACGTCGCAGGTGACGTAGACGTCCGGCAGGAAGTGCATCTCGATCTTGTTCTGGCCGTCGCCGGCGCACGCCTCACAGCGGCCGCCCTTGACGTTGAAGCTGAACCGGCCCGGTTTGTAGCCGCGCGCCCGCGCCTCCGTGGTCTTCGCCATCAGGGTGCGAATCGGCGTGAACACGTTGGTGTACGTCGCCGGGTTCGAGCGCGGCGTACGGCCGATGGGGCTCTGGTCGATCGCGATCACCTTGTCGAGATGCTCCAGTCCCTCGATCCGGTCATGGTCTCCCGCCGCGTCGGCGGCGCGGTAGAAGGCCCGCGCCAGCGCCTTGTACAGAACCTCGTTGACCAGGCTGCTCTTGCCGGAGCCGGACACCCCGGTGACCACGACGAAGCACCCCAGCGGCAGGTCCACGTCGAGATCGGCCAGGTTGTTCTGGCGCGCGCCGCGAATGCCGAGCCGGCGCCCGTTCCCCGGCCGCCTCTCCTCTGGCAACGGCACCTCCGACTCGCCGCGCAGGTAGGAGGCGGTGAGCGAGCCCTTCGCCTTCTCGACCTGGGCCAGCGGCCCTTCCGCCACCACTTCACCGCCGTGTTCGCCGGCCCGCGGCCCCAGGTCGACGATCCAGTCGGCCTCGCGCATCGTCTCCTCGTCGTGTTCGACCAGCAGCACCGAGTTGCCAAGGTCCCGCATCTCCTTGAGCGTGCGCAGCAACTTCGCGTTGTCGCGCTGGTGCAGACCGATCGAGGGCTCGTCCAGCACGTAGAGCACTCCCTGGAGCTTGCTGCCGATCTGGGTCGCGAGGCGGATGCGCTGACTCTCGCCCCCCGACAGGGTGCCCGAGGCCCGGTCCAGGTTGAGGTAGCCCAGCCCCACATCCGCGAGGAAGGACAGCCGATCCTCGATCTCCTGGAGGATCTTGCCGGCAATCTGCCGTTCCTTCCCGGTCAGCCGCAGGGCGCCTATGACCTGCCGAAGATCGCCGATCGGCATCGAAGTCACCTCGTCGATCGGCAGACCGCCGACCCGTACCGCCAGGGCCTCGGGGCGCAGCCGGCGACCGTTGCAGTCGACGCAGGTGCTCACCGACATGTACTTCTCGATCTCCGCGCGAACTCCCGCCGAATCCGTATCGGCGTGTCGCCGCCTGAGCATCGGCACGACTCCCTCGTAGCGCCCGCGCCAGCGGTAGGACGACCGCCTCCCCTTGACTTCGAACCCGATTTCGCGGCTGCCGGACCCGTGGAGGACAACCTGGCGGGCTTCTTCGGACAGCTCGCACCACGGGGTCGAAAGATCGAAGCCGAACTCGCCGGCGACCGTCCTGAGCATCCGCAGACGCCACGAACTCGACGCCTTCGGGAAGGGGCGGAGCACCCCGGACTGGATCGAGCGCCGCGGGTCGTCCAGGATGCGCTGTTCGTCCACAGCCATCGAAGAACCCAGCCCGTTGCACGAAGGACACGCGCCATAGGGGCTGTTGAACGAGAACAGCCGCGGCGAGATCTCGGCCAGACTGGTGCCGCAGTCCGCGCAGGCGTGGTGCTGGGACATGGTCTCCTCCGGAAGTCCCTGGGGCGCCACGACGAGCAGTCCCCGACCGACTTCGAGCGCGGTCTCGAACGACGCCGCCAGGCGCTGCTCGATGCCCGGCCGCACGACCAGCCGGTCGACCACGATCTCGATCGTGTGCTTCCGTTTCTTGTCCAGTACAGGCAGATCCTCCGAGAGTTCGACGAGCTCGCCGTCGATGCGGGCGCGCAGGAAGCCCTCCCGAACCATCTGCTCGAGCTGGCGCCGGTATTCGCCCTTCTTGCCCCGGACGTACGGGGCGAGAAGCAACAGGCGAGTGCCCTCCGGCATCGCGGCAACCCTGTCCACCATCTGCTGCACGGTCTGCGGCCGAATCACCTTGCCGCACTCCGGGCAGTGGGGTACGCCGATCGAGGCGTAGAGCAGGCGCAGGTAGTCGTGGATCTCGGTGACCGTACCGACCGTCGACCTGGGGTTGCGAGACACCGACTTCTGCTCGATCGAGATGGCGGGCGACAGCCCGTCGATCGAGTCGACGTCCGGCTTCTCGACCTGATGCAGGAACTGGCGGGCGTAGGCCGAGAGCGACTCGACGTAGCGGCGCTGCCCTTCGGCGAACAGCGTGTCGAAGGCGAGAGACGACTTGCCGGAACCCGACACGCCGGTGACGACGACCAACTGCTCGCGCGGGATCTCGACCGTGATGTTCTTCAGGTTGTGCTCGCGAGCGCCCCGAACGACGATCCCCTTCCCCCTCACGGTCCGTGCTCCCCGCGCGCCCCGTCCTCGGAAGAGCTCGTTCCCATCCGCTGGCGGCCCCGGAACACCTCGCCGGCCTCCCGGTCGAGGGTCCTCTCGCGTTCCCGCTGGCGCTTGTCGTGCAACTTCCGGCCCTCGGCCAAGGCCAGTTCGACCTTGATCCGGTTTCCCTTCAGATAGACGGAGAGCGGCACCACCGTCAATCCCCGGTCGCGGGTGCGCCCGAACAGGCGGTCGATCTCGCGCCGGTTCAGAAGCAACCGGCGCGGTCGCTCCAGTTCGTGGTTCTCCCGGTTGCCGTGGCTGTAGGCCGATATGTGGGCCTCCAGCAGCCAGGCCTCGTGGTCACGGAAGGCGACGTAGCTTTCTCGCAACTGGATCTTGCCGCCGCGAATCGACTTGACCTCAGTGCCCAGGAGTTCGATCCCCGCTTCGAAGCGCTCCAGCACCTGGTACTCCCGCCTCGCCTTTCGGTTCACCGCCAGGGGCTGACCGCCGTCCGGGGGCTGTCGGTTGGTGCGTTTGGCCATACGTGTCCATCCCCCGGCATCCTGAGCAGCGTCGGCGCCCGCTTCTTCGGGAACCGGGCGCTGCTCGAGGCTTGCCGGAGTCTACCCCTGCGGCGGGCGGCTCCCGTGCGGTCGAGGCGCCACAGATGTGTGGCCAATAAGCCACAGGATCGAGTCGCCGAGGCTCACCCGGAAGGGAGCAGTCCATCGTGCAACGGCAAAGAAGTCCTTGCAGACAAAGGGAACTCCGAGGGACGGTCCCGGCGTATCGGCGGCTGGCACGATCCGTGCTCTATCTACCCGTCGATGGGCAGGCCTTCCAATGGAACGAACGGGGACCGAAGCCGTTCCTCCCGATCAGACAGCGCCCGCGACCGTCTCTTCCGGCAGCAGACGATCCGCCGGTCCACCGCCATCTCAGGCGTGGGCATCCACACCGGCAGGGAGACGAACCTGCGGATCCTACCGGCGCCGGCGGGAAGCGGCATCCGGTTCCGCCGCACCGATGCCGGCAACGTCGAGGTCCGCGCCGAAATCAAGGATGTCAGTTCCCTCGAGCTGGCCACGACGCTCGGCCGTGACGACGTCACCGTCTCCACCGTGGAGCATCTTCTCGCCGCCGTCTACGCCCTGGGCATCGACAACCTGGTAGTGGAGTTGGACGGCCCCGAAGTGCCTATTCTGGACGGTTCGGCGATGCCCTACCTGCGGCTGCTGCAGGCGGCCGGTATTCGCCGGCAGAACGCCGACCGGCGGATCGTGGCGGTGACCTCGGTGCTCGAGTTCAAGCGCGGCAACAAGTGGCTGCGCGCTTCGCCCTATCCGGGTCTGCGCCTCGACTACACGATCGATTTTCCGGGCTGTTCCGTCGGGCGGCAGCAGTTGCAGATGGAAGTCGACCAAGGCAGCTTCGAGCGCGAGCTGGCGCCGGCTCGAACCTTCTGCCGCCAGGTGGATGTCGAGCAGATGCAGCGTGCCGGACTGGGTCTCGGCGGGTCGGTCGACAACTGCATCGTGTTCGACGAGCAAGGGGCGGTGAACACCGACCTCCGTTTCGCGGACGAACCGGTTCGTCACAAGGCGCTCGACGCGGTCGGCGACTTCACCCTGCTCGGCGCGCCGATCTGGGGCCACTTCGAGATTATGCGCGGCGGCCACCAACTCCACTACGATCTGCTCAAGGAGCTGGTCGCCAATCCGCAGTGCTGGACCTGGATGGTCGGCGAGGAGCTTCCGCCGCAGGTGGACCTCCCTCTCGATCCGAAGCAGCCTTCGGACTGGGCGCAGCTCCTGGCGAGTCAGCCGCAGTAGCGCCGCCACCGGGTGGGCCGGCCTTCCGGTCGGCCGGACTGGTAGTGTCGCCCGCATGAGAGTCCCGTGGGCGGGGCGGCTGATTTGCGCGCTCAGCCTGTCGAGCGTCCTTGGCGCCGACGTACTCGCGGCCCAGCCCCCAAGAGAGGGTTCCGCCCGAACCCACAAAGCCGGCATCGCCGCCCTGTCCGTCGTTCGCGACGGAACCGCGTTGCTGGTCAGCTTCCGCCTCGACCGCGCCCTCGACGAACGGACTTGGGAGAAGATCGAGAGCGGTCTGCCAACCGGCTTCACCTACGACATCGAGGTCCAGAGACTGCGGCGACGCTGGTTCGACAAGCGGGTCGGCGCGACCCGACTGCAGGTGGTGGCGATGTACAACGCGCTCACCCGGGAGTACCTGGTCAACTTCAAGCGCGACGGCGAGCTCTACGCAAGCCGCGTCGTGACCTCGACCGCCGACCTCGAGCAGGCGATGACGGTCTTCGAGAAGCTGCCGTCGATCGAGATCGAAGACGATGAGACGGGACGCTTCGTCCTGAGGGTGCGCGCGGAACTGCGGTCGCGGACCCGCCTTGGCCTGATACCCGACCGGGTCCACACGGCCTGGGCCCAGACCACGCCCTTCCACCCGTTCCGGCGAGAGGTCCGGGGCCCGGGGGCCGAGTGACGTGACCGCACCGCAGACCGCACCGCCGCGCTCGCTGCGCGAACTGATCAAGAGCAATCGCTTCCTGGTCTGGCTGCTGGTGCTGGCCATCGCGGTCCCGACGGCCGGCTACTACGCGCTCCAGCGCGGCAGCGAGATCGATCCCACGCTGCTCAACAACAGCCTCCTCCTGTTCGCGCTGCGCAACCTGAACGTGGTGCTGATCCTGATCGTCGCGTTCGTTCTCGTCCGCAACCTGACCAAGCTGTGGATCGAGCGGCGGCGGCAGCGTCTTGGCGCCAAGTTCCGCACCAAGCTGATCCTGACCTACATCGGCCTGTCGCTGATTCCCGGACTGGTCCTGTTCGCCTACGCGACCGAACTCCTGCAGGGCTCGATCGACCGCATGTTCCGCACCGATATCGACGACCTGCTGGAACCGGCGAACCAGGTCTCCCAGGCCCTCACCTCCACCCACCAGGACCAGCTGCTGCGCGACGCGGAACGCTTCCTCCGCGACACGGCCGATCTCGACCTCGACGACCCCAGAGGCCGGGGCAGCCTGTTGCAGGCCCTGGGGGAGACGCTGCCCTTGGCCGACCTGGACTACCTGGCCGTGTACCGGGACACGGCCTTCCTCTACGCGAGGGTCAACTCCCAGACGCTGTCCGAAGTGCCCGAACCGACGCGCGGCATGCTGCTGGAAGCGATTCGCACCGGCGCCGCGCGCGCCGTCGATCAGGTTTCCGGCAAGGAGGAGCGCCTGATTCTGGCGGCGGCAGCAACGGACGGCGGCGACGCCGAAGCCACCGTGGCAGTCGCCGGCAGGCTGCTCGACGCCGAACTCGCCGGCAACACGGAGACCCTGATCGGCGCCTACCAGTCGCGCCGGCAACTGCACGCCCAGCGCGACGAGATACGGGCCGCGTACTGGCTGCTGTTCCTGACCGTCACCCTGTGCATCCTGCTCGTCTCCTGCTGGGTCGGCCTCTATCTCGCCGGCCGGGTGACTGGACCGATCGAAGCGCTGGCCGCCGGCACCCGCCGCATCGCCGGCGGCGACCTGGAACACCGGGTCGAGGCGGCCGCCGACGATGAGGTCCAGGTGCTCGTCGACTCGTTCAACCGGATGACGGACGCGCTCCAGGACTCGAACCGCGACCTGGTCGCCACGAATCGCCGTCTGGACGCCGAGCGCGCCCGGATCGAGGCCGTGCTCGAGAGCGGTCCCGCCGGCGTGTTGTCGCTCGATCGCGACGGGCGGATCCTGACCTGCAACCGCGCCGCTCTCGAGATGCTGGGTCTGCCCGAGGACACAGTGCTCGCCGGCGCGCCCCCGGAAGCCTTGAGCGAGCTGCTGCCCGACCGGGGAATCGAAGCCGTGTTCGCCGACCTGCCGGACGCCGCCGGTCCAGGGCGCCCGCCAAGCGCGCCGGCGCGTCGGGAAGTCAACCTGGGCGGCAAGGACGACTGGAAGACGCTGGAAGTCAAGACCAGTCCGCTGCGCGCCCCGAGCGGCAGGAGCGGCTTCGAGCTGCTCGGCCACGTCATCGTGATCGAGGACCTGACCGCCCTGCTCGACGCCCAGAAGGCCGCCACCTGGACCGAGGCGGCGCGGCGCATCGCGCACGAAATCAAGAACCCGCTGACGCCGATCAAGCTCGCCGCGGAGCGCATGCTGCGCAAGGCGAAGAAGAACGACAGGAGCCTGGAGGCCGCGATCGAGGAGGGGTCGTCCATCATCGTGCGCGAGGTCGGCAACATGCTGAACCTGGTCGACGAGTTCGCGCGCTACGCCCGCATGCGCCGGCCCCAGCCCCGCGACGTCGATGTCGAACGCCTGATCGGCGAGACGGTCGATCTCTACCGCGAACTGAAACCGGGCGTCGAGGTCGAGGCCCACATCGAGGCCGGGGCGGACGGCCTGCACGCCAAACTCGACGCCGACCAGATGCGCTCCGCCCTCGTCAACCTGCTCGACAACGCCATCGCCGCCACCACCCCGCCCGGCCAGGTCACGGTCCGCGCCGGCCGCAGCAACGGCGTCCTCGACCTCTGGGTCAGCGACACCGGCAGCGGCGTGCCCAAGGCCGCGCGCGAGAAGCTGTTCCTGCCCTACTTCTCGACCAAGGGACGCGGCTCGGGGCTCGGCCTCGCTATCGTGCAGCGCATCGTCAGCGACCACAACGGCTCGATTCGGGTCGAGGACAACCAACCACGCGGCACGACCTTCGCGATCGAGCTGCCGCAGGACAGCGGCGCCACTCCAGCCTGAACAACGCAACGTGAGCAGAGCGCGCATCCTGGTCGTCGACGACGAAGCCGGCATCCGACAGACCCTGCGGGGGATCCTCGAGGACGAGGGTCACTCGGTCACCACCGCCGCGGACGCGGTCAGCGGGCGCGCCCTGATGTCGAGCGACGAGTTCGATCTGGTGCTGCTCGACGTGTGGTTGCCCGACCGTGACGGCCTGGACCTGCTCTCGGAGCTTCACGAAGGAGACTTCGCAACACCCGTCATCGTGATCTCGGGTCACGGCAACATCGACACGGCGGTCAAGGCGATGCGGGTCGGCGCCCACGACTTCCTGGAGAAGCCCCTGGCGCTCAACCGGGTGATCGTCTCGGTGGAGAACGCGCTCGAGCGCAACCGTCTCGAGCAAGAGGTGCGGGAACTCTCCAGCCGGCTCGATCCGGAGCGGCGCCTGATCGGCGACTCCGAACCGATGCGGAAGCTGGCGAGCGACCTGGAACTGGCGGCGCGAGCCGAGAGCCGGATCCTGATCACTGGCGAGAACGGGACCGGCAAGGAACTCGTCGCCCGCCGCGTCCACAGCCTTTCGCGGCGCAGCAGCCGCGCCTTCGTCGAGGTGAACTGCGCCGCGATCCCGGAGGAACTGATCGAGAGCGAACTCTTCGGGCACGTCAAGGGCGCCTTCACCGGGGCGTCCGGGAACCGTCGCGGACGCTTCGAACAGGCCGACGGGGGCACCCTGTTCCTCGACGAGATCGCGGACATGTCGCTGAACACGCAGGCCAAGGTCCTGCGGGTGCTCGAAGAGCAGCGGTTCGAACGGGTAGGCGGCAGCGACCCGATCGACGTCGACGTCCGGGTGCTGGCCGCGACCAACAAGGACCTGGAGGGAGACGAGCTGGCCGCCGGGCGGTTCCGCGAGGATCTCTACTTCCGGCTGGCCGTGATTCCGCTCCACGTGCCGGCCCTGCGCGAGCGGCGCGAGGACATCCCGGCCCTGGTCGACCACTTCCTCAGGCGCTTCGCGGCCGAGGCCGGACGCCGCCCCAAGACCGTCGACGAGCCCGCGCTCGAATGCCTGGTCGCCTACTCCTGGCCGGGCAACGTGCGCGAACTGCGCAACCTGACGGAGCGACTGATGATCATGGCGCCCGGGAACGTGGTCGGCCTCGCGGATCTGCCGCCCCGGATCCGCGGCGCCGACGCCATCGCCCCGGTCGAGGACGACTACGCGTCGCTCAAGGAGGCGCGAGAGGCCTTCGAGCGCCTCTACATCGAGCGCCGCCTGGTCGCAGCCGGCGGCAACGTCTCTCAGGCCGCCCGGGAGCTCGGGATCGACCGCCGCCACCTCTACCGCAAGCTCAGGGCCTACGGCATCGATCCGGGGCGGCCAATGAAGCGAACACCGTGAAGCGGTTCGTCGTCGGCACTGCCGGCCACGTCGACCACGGCAAGACCCGGCTCGTTCAGGCCCTCACCGGGGTCGACTGCGACCGCTGGGAGGAAGAGAAGCGGCGCGGCATCACCATCGACCTCGGCTTCGCGTCGATGATCGAGGACGGCTGGCAGATCGGCTTCGTCGACGTGCCGGGACACGAAAGGTTCGTGCGCAACGCCCTCGCTGGACTGGGCGGAATCCAGATGATGGTCCTCGTCGTGGCGGCCGACGAAGGGGTCATGCCCCAGACCCTGGAGCACCTCGCGATCTGCTCGCTGCTCCGGATTCCGGCCGGTGTGGCGGTGCTCTCGAAGACCGACCTGGTGCCCCCCGACCTGCTGGAGCTGGCACAGTTGGAACTTGAGGAGACGCTCGCCGACACCCCGTTCGCCGAAGCGCCCATCCTGCCCGTCTCGTCCGAGACCGGAGCAGGCCTGGAGGAACTCCGCGCGACCCTGGTCCGCCTCGCCGGCGAGGCGGCGCCGATCGACCGCCACAGCGGGCTACCCGCCCGCCTGCCGATCGACCGCGCCTTCCACCTGAAGGGGCTCGGCGTGCTCGTCACCGGCACGCTGGCCAGGGGAGTCGTTGCGACCGGCGACGAAGTCGAGGTCCTGCCGTCGGGCGCCCGCGCCCGGGTACGCAGCATCGAAGTCCACGGCGACAGCCGCGAGCGGGCGGAGGCCGGCGAACGCACCTCGTTGCAACTCGTCGGCGTGGGCCTGGAAGACGTTGCCCGAGGCCACGAACTGACGGCGCCTGGCGTCTACCGGGCCACATCCTCCCTGCTCGTCCGCTGCCGGCTCCTGCCGTCGGCGCCCGAGGCGATCGAAGGAAGCTGCTCCGTCCGCCTGCACGTCATGGCCGCGCAGCGGGTCGGCAAGCTCCGGCCGCTGTCACCCGGAACCCTTGAACCGGGCGGGGAGGCCGTGGCGGAGATCCGCCTGGAGGAGCCGCTGGTGGCAATCCGTGGCGACCGCTTCGTGATCCGCCGGCCGTCGCCCCAAACCACCCTCGGCGGCGGCGAAGTGCTGGACCCGGCCTGGCGCCACCGCCGCGGCAAGGCTCTCGGAACGACGATCGACGCCCTCACCGCCGGCGCCGCCGAGGCCGCCGTGCAGTGGGCGGCCGACGGCCGGGAGGCGGGCCTTGCGACCTCTGAACTCGCGTTGCGCCTGGGGGTCGTCCGCGGCGACGCCGCGAGCGTGCTGACCGGCGCCGCCCAGGAGGGCCTATTGCTCGAGGCGGGGCCCGAACGCTTCGTCACCTCGGCCACCGTCCGCAACGTGTCGCGCCGCGCCCGCCGGCTGGTCGAGGCGCACTTCGCCGCCGACCGCCTGTCCCGCGGCATGCCCAAGGCCGAACTGGTGCGGCGCCTGCTCGGCGTCCACGCGGCCGACCTCGCCCCCGCCTACCTCAACTGGGCCGGTCAGGGCGGTTCGGACAAGGCGGTAGCCGTCCAGGGCGAACTCGTCACCCTGCCCGGCCGCGCAGGCGAACTGACGGATGTCGAGTCGAAGCTCGCGCAGGGCATCGTCGACGGATTCGAGAAGCAGGGCCTCACCCCCGGGTCGCCCGAGGAACTCTGCCGCAGCCTGGCCGCCAAGCCCCAGGTCTTCGACGGCGTGCTCCGCTACCTCATCGGGCGCAGCAGGCTGGCCCGGCTGCCGAACGGCCTCATCCTGGCCGCCAGCGCCCTGGAGCAGTTCCAGGCCGACCTGCTCGCCACCGGCTGGGACACCTTCACCGTCACCGAGTTCAAGGACCGCTTCGGCCTCACCCGCAAGTGGGCCATTCCATTGCTCGAGCACCTGGACCGCCAGCGCCTGACGCGGCGGGAGGGCGACCGACGGCGGGTGCTGCGGCCGCGGGGGTAGCTCGGCCGTAGAGCGTGGGTTTCGGCCTACCTCCTAGAATCAGGAACTCAGATGCTTGACCAGAAGACACTCGACGACATCGTGGGCCGTATCGTGGCGGTCGCCCAGCCGGAGCGGATCATTCTGTTCGGGTCCGCCGCGCGAGGCGACATACGACATTCGCTGGAACCCGAACCGGCTCGAAGAACGAATGGGCCGTCGCCGACTGTGCGAGCAAGCCGCGCTTGCGGAAGCCGATCAAGCACCCCGCCGACCGCCCGTGGCGCGAGAGAACGAAGGCGGAGCACTACTGGCTGAGCGCCGACGTTCTGCGAAAGCCGAAGAAAGTCCCAGACCGCAGCGCCGACTGCGCTGGCTCTGGAGAGCACCAAGACAGGACACAACACGATGCACCAAACCAGGTCGATTCAAGAACTGCTGAGCCAGATTCGCCGCGGCGAGATCCTCCTGCCCGAGTTTCAACGCGGTTACGTATGGAATCGCAATCAGGTGCGCGGACTGATGCAGTCGCTCTACAGGAAGCACCCGACAGGGCACCTGCTGATCTGGAGCACATACAAACCATCGCTCGTGCGCGGCGACGAAGCGCCGCGCAATGGGCACTCGCTACTGCTCCTGGACGGCCAACAGCGTCTCACGACACTCCACGTTCTCGTCGAGGGGGTGGCGCCGCGTTTCTATGAAGGTGAGTCGCTCTTCTTCGATTTGTACTTCAACGTCCAGACCGCGGAGTTCAGGTTCTGGCAGAAGACACGGATGCAGAGGGATCCCGCCTGGATCGGCGTTCACGAGTTCTTGAGCGAAGGGCTGACCGCCTTGCTTGAGCGGATCGGAAGTCTCGACGAGAACCGCCGCGCGGTCTTCCAAGGGAATTTGGCCAGACTGAGTCGCCTCGACCAAATCAGAAACTACACGTACACGGTGGACCAAGTTTCGGGAGACGAGTTCACTGTCGATGAAGTCGTCGACATCTTCAACCGCGTCAACAGCAAGGGGACGCCGCTCACGAAGGCGGATCTCGCACTGGCGCACATCTGCGGCCTCTGGCCCGAGGCCCGGGCGGAACTGCGCGCCTTCAACGCCAAGATGGCGGAACGGGGCTTCAACGTCGATTTCAACTTCCTCGTGCGCTGTCTAGCAGGAGTAGCAACTGGATCTGTCCTGCTTGAAGGCGCGTTCCTCAAGACTCCAGCGCCGGTCTTGCAATCCGCTTGGCGAAATATGCAGCCTGCGTTTGAACACCTCATCGGCGTCCTCCGCCACGAGGCGTTTGTCGGCGGACTCGGCGACCTGCCGACCAACTACGTGCTGGTGCCGGCGACAATCTACCTCGCACACCAGGGCGGCCATTTTCCGACGGACGCGATCAGACGCCGTTTCGTCCGCTGGATCTTCCTGGCGGGCCTGTGGGCGCGTTACTCTGGGGCGGGCGAGACGAAACTCCAACAGGACGTGGCACTCGTGTCCGGCAAGGACATCGACCCGACCCACGAGCTGGAAGCCGCCATTCTTCGCGAACGTGGCCGGCTGACGCTGGAAGCATCGGACCTTGACCGGGCTCGAATAAACTCCGCGGTTGCGCTCCTCGCTCGAGTAGTAGCCCGATCACGCCAAGCGCGGGATTGGTTCACCGGAATACCCATCTTCGATAGCGCGTCGGGGCCGAGCCGACGCGAGCAACGGCACCACATCTTTCCGAAGCCGCTGCTCAAGAAGGCCGGAATCGACGACACGATGAGGATCAACGCCGTTGCCAATCGAGCCGTTCTTGCGCAACCGGCGCCGAAGGAACTGAGCCGGCAAGCGCCCTCCGACTACCTGCCAAGTGTCGAAGCTCACCAGCCGGGCGCACTGAAGGCCCAGTCCGTGCCGATGGACCGCGAACTCTGGAGGCCAGAACGCTTCCTCGATTTCATGGCTGAGCGCAGGCGACTGTTGGCGACGGCGATGAACGAGTTCATCGCGAGTTGGATTCCGGAAGTCGACCCCGGTTCCATCGACGAGCAGGGGGTGAGGCACCTTGTGGCGGAAGGCGAGAACGACCAGGCCGAGTTCAAGTCGAGCCTGCGCTGGGACAGGCGAGAAGAGCGCGTCAACAAAGGCCTAGAGCAAGCAGTCGTCAAGACGCTGGCAGGCTTCCTGAACGCCAAAGGCGGGACGCTCCTCGTCGGCGTTGATGACAGCGGCGCCGCGGCCGGGATCGCGGTTGACTACGCGACGCTCAGCAAGTCCGACCGCGACGGCTTCGAGGTTCACCTGCGACAGATCCTGGCCCGGGACCTCGGGGAGGTCGCCGCAGCGTCCTTCTTGACCGTCAACTTCCATGAGATCGACGGCGAGGACATCTGCCAGGTCACGGTCGATCCGAGCGATCATCCAATCTGGGTCGAGCGTCCGACTGGGGCGGTCCTCTACCTACGCAGCGGTGGCGCGACCAGGCCGCTTCCGATCAAGGAGGCGGTCAAGTACATTTGGCGCCACTGGCAGAATACGACGTGACCTCAAGGCACATGAAGCGAGCGAGAATAGACCAGGACACACTGGACGAGATCGTGCGGCGCGTCGTGGAGGTGGCCGAGCCGGAGCGGATCGTCCTGTTCGGATCCGCGGCGCGAGGCGAGATGGGACCGCACAGCGATGTCGATCTTCTCGTCATCAAGCAGGTATCGAACCCTCTTGAGCTGATGGGGAGTATCTACATGAATCTCAAGGGCATTACCGTAGCGGTGGACGCCATCGTCGTCACTCCATCAGACGTCGAGCGGTACAAGGACAGCCACGCGCTGGTGATCAGGCCCGCCCTGCGCGAGGGGACGGTGGTCTATGAAGCCGCCTGAGCGCCTGCCGGCCGATGACCCGCTCGAATGGCTGAACCACGCCAGGAGCAATCTCGCCCTGGCTAGGAATCGTGTACCCGGCGTGTATCTAGAGCATCTTTGTTTCGAGGCGCAACAGGCCGCGGAGAAGGCCATCAAGGCCCTGATGATGAGGCGCGGAATCTGGTTCCCATACGTCCATGACCTTGGAGCTCTGCTGTCACTCCTGGAGGAAGCGGGCGAGACGATCCCGCCTGCCGTCGACGAGGCCAGGAAGCTCACACCCTACGCCGCGACAACCCGCTACCCCGGCGTCGCACAGAGGATGAACGAGGAGACATACGCCGAGGCGGTCGAACTCGCCGAGCTTGTCGTACGTTGGGTGGAAGATAGGCTGACGAGATGAGCACACGAAGCAACACCCAAGGAACCAACCAGATGTCCTTCGGCGTGGTCCTCCATCCCGACCCGCCATTTTCGCGCGCCATCGAGCTCACAGCTATGGCCGAGTGCCGTGGCTTCGACCACTGCCGGCTCTTCGACTCGCACGTGCTGTGACCGGAGCCGTTCGTCATCTTCTCGCAGATCCTGGCGCGCACGGAGCGGATGGCTGTCGGCCCGATGGTGACGAAAAAGGGCTCGCACGACACGACGGTGCTCGCGTCGACACTGTCGGCCGGCATGCCGACGGGTTCGTGCTGCAACCGGCCCTTCCCCCGGTCAGCCGCCGCCTAGCCCTTCGAGCGGCGCCCAGTCGAGGCCGTGGGCGGCGGCGACCGCTTGGTGGGTCACCTGTCCCTCGACGACGTTGACGCCGGCGGCGAGGGCCGGGTCGCGTGCCGCCGCCGCACGCCAGCCGCGGTCGGCGATCTCCAAGGCGTAGGTCATCGTCGCGTTGGTCAGCGCGTAGGTCGAGGTGTGGGGGACGGCGCCGGGCATGTTCGAGACGCAGTAGTGGATCACCCCTTCTTCGACGTAGCGCGGATCGCGGTGGGTGGTCGGGCGGCTTGTCTCGGCGCAACCGCCCTGGTCGACCGCCACGTCCACCAGCGCCGACCCCGGCTCCATCCGCGCCAGGTGGGCGCGGGTAACCAGGCGCGGCGTGCGGGCGCCCGGAATCAGCACGGAGCAGACGACGAGATCGGCCGAAGCCACCGCGCCCTCGATGTTCGCGTCGTTCGACATCAGCGTCGTCACGTGGCCCCCGACCACGTCGCGCACGTAGCTGAGCCGCCGGGGATCGATGTCGAGGATCGTGACGTCGGCGCCGAAGCCGACGCCGACCACACAGGCGTTCAGCCCCACGACACCGGCGCCGATGATCGTGACCCGTCCGCGGCGCACGCCGGAGACCCCGGGCAGCAGCAGCCCCTTGCCGCCGGCCAGCCGCTCGAGCGACGCGGCGCCGGCCTGAATCGACAGCCTCCCGGCCACCTCCGACATCGGCGCCAGCAGCGGCAGCACGCCGTCCGCGAGCTGCACCGTCTCGTAGCCGATGCCCACGACCCGCCGTTCGAGCAGCCGCGCGGTCAACTCCTCCGACGCGGCCAGGTGGAGATACGTGAAGAGGATCTGGCCGCGGCGCATGCGCTCGAACTCCGGTTCGAGCGGTTCCTTGACCTTGAGGACCATTTCGGACCGTGCCCAGACCGCATCGGCCCCCTCGACCACCGAAGCGCCCGCCCGCCGGAACGCGTCGTCCGGGATCGCGCTGCCCACGCCCGCGCCGGCTTGAATCGCCACCTCGTGGCCGCGCGCCACGAACGCGCCAACACCGGACGGCGTGATCGCAACCCGGTGCTCGTCCGTCTTGATCTCCGTGGGAATGCCAATCCGCATATCGCCCTCGCTTCACATGCCCCGCCGACCGCGCCAACGGCGACCCGTCCATCGTGGCACACTAGAACACCCATGCCGGGCGAAGCGAGCATCAGCGAAGGCCAGCTCTTCAACGAACCGATGCTGGTCGAGACGGTGCGCGCGAACGGCCCCAGAAGCTCTATGGAGGCAACATGCCCATGACCAACCTCAACCAGCCATGAGCCACAACGACCAGATGTCCTTCGGCGTGGTCCTCCAGCCCGACCCGCCGGTTTCGCGCGTCGTGGAACTCGCGGTCATGGCGGAGGGCCGAGGGTTCGACCACTGCTGGCTCTTCGACTCGCATGTGCTGTGGCCGGAGCCGTTCGTCATCTTCTCGCAGATCCTGGCGAGCACGGAGCGGATGGGCGTCGGGCCGATGGTCACCAACCCGGCCACGCGCGATCCGTCGGTTGTGGCCTCGCTGTTCGCCACTCTGGACTCGATGTACCCAGGGCGCACGACCTGCGCCATGGGCAGAGGCGATTCGGCGCTGCGCTACATCGGCCGCAAGCCTGCGAGCCTGGGGGCGGTGGTGGACTCGATCGCGACGATCAAGTCGCTGTTCGCGGGCCGCGAGATCGACTACAACGGCGCTTCGATCAGCATTCCATGGCGGAGCCAGGCAGGTTCGGAACTGCCGATCTGGGTCGCGGCCTACGGCCCAAAGGCGCTCGACGTCGTCGGCCGGCATGCCGACGGGTTCGTGCTGCAACTGGCCGACCCGAAGATCCTGGAGTGGACGCTGCAGGCGGTGCGCGACGCGGCCGAGGACGAGGGCCGCGATCCGGACGCGATCACGGTCTGCGTGGTGGCGCCGGCCTACGTCGGAGACGACCTCGCGCATCAACGCGACCAGTTGCGCTGGTTCGGCGGCATGGTGGGCAACCACATCCACGACCTGGTCATGCGCTACGGCGAGGACGACTCGAAGGTGCCCCGCGCGCTCGCCGAGTACATTCGCCAGCGTCAGGGGTACGACTACTCCCACCACGGCCGCAGCGGCAACCCGGACACGGAGTTCGTGCCCGACGGCATCGTCGACCGCCTGTGCGTGCTCGGCCCGGCGGAAGCCCACATCGAAAAGCTGCGGGAGCTCAGGGAGTTGGGCGTCGACCACTTCGCCGTCTACCTGATGCACGACGACAAGGAACGTACGCTCGCGGCGTACGGCGAGCAGGTGATTCCGGCGCTCAGGGGCGGGTAACTACGCCTTCGCTTCGTACCAGTCGGGGCCCTTCCCGACGTCGACGACCAGGGGCACGTCCAGGTCGGCGACTCCCTCCATCTCTTCCCTGACCAGCGCGGCGACATCCTCGATCATTGCGGCGGGCGCTTCGAGCACGAGTTCGTCGTGGACGGTCAGGAGGAGCCGCGCGCCTTCGAGTTCCGCCCGCAGCCGGCGGTCGACGGCGATCATGGCCAGCTTCAGGAGGTCCGCGGCCGTGCCCTGGATGCGGGCGTTGACGGCCATCCGGCGCGTGTTCTCGCGCACCGCGCGGTTGCGGCTCTTGATGTCCGGAAGGTAGCGGACCCGGCCGTACAGCGTCTCCACGCGCATCTCCTCCTCGGCCTGCGCCAGCGTCTCCTCGGTGTAGGTGCGCACCCCGGGGAACCGCTCGAAGTAGGCATCGATGAACTTCTGGGCCTCGCCCCGCGCGATGCCGAGAGCGCGGGCAAGTCCGAAGGCGCTCATGCCGTAGATGATCCCGAAGTTGATCGTCTTGGAGGCCCGCCGCTGCTCGTCGGTGACCAGGGCCGCCGAAACGCCGAACACCGTGGCCGCGGTCGAGCGGTGGATGTCGTCGCCGCGCTGGAAGGCCGAGGTCAACGTCTCGTCGCCCGAGATGTGCGCAAGCACCCGCAACTCGATCTGGCTGTAGTCGGCGACCAGGAGCCGGTAGCCGTCGCGGGCGCGGAAGGCGCGGCGCACCTCGCGCCCGATTTCGGTGCGGATCGGGATGTTCTGCAGGTTCGGGTCGTGCGAGGACAGCCGGCCGGTGGCCGCCACCGCCTGGTGGTAGCGGGTGTGGAGGCGGCCGTCGTCTGCGACCAGGTGCGGCAGCGCGTCGACGTAGGTCGACTTGAGCTTGGTCAGCTCGCGGTAGTGCAGCACCTTCGCCGGCAGGTCGTGGCCGCGCTGCGCGAGCTGCTCCAGGACGTCGGCGCCGGTCGAGTACTTCTTCGTCTTGCGGGTGCGGCCGAGCACCGGGAGCCCCAGCTTCTCGAACAGGATGACGCCGAGCTGCTGCGGCGACAGGATGTTGAACCGCTCCTCGGCGAGGTCGAAGATCTCCTCCGCCAGGTCGCCGGCGTCGAGTTCGAGGCGGCGCGACATCTTCGCCAGCACCCCGGAGTCGAGCTCGATGCCCTCCTCCTCCATCGCCGCCAGCACCGGCAGCAGGGGCGCCTCGACCTGTTCGTAGACCTCGCGCGCCCCCGGCGTCTCCTCCCACTGCGGCGCGAGCGCCTCGAGGATCAGAGCGGGCAGCACCGCCTGTTCGGCCGCGTAAACACCGAGACCGGTGTCGTCGCCCAGAGCCGCGGTCGCTTCGCCGAGACCAGCGTCCGCCGGCGTCGTGGCCTTGTAGAACAGGCGGTCGAGGGCAACCGTCGCCAGTCCGAAGCTGCGCACCGCGGAGTGGACGAGGTAGGCCATCAGCATCGTGTCGACCAGGCGCGCGGCCACCGCCGGCCTGCCGTCCCGGTGCGGACAGAGGCGGACGACTTCCTTCAGGTCGTGCCCGATCAGCTCGAGACCGGGGTCGGCGAGCCACGCCCGCAGTTTCGCCGCCACGGCTTCCCGCAAACCGGGAGGCCCGAAGTCCGCGAAGCAGGCCTGGCCGATTGCCGCGGCCCCTTCACCGTCCCCGTCCGCCTGGCGCCCGACCGGCGCAAACGACAGCCCCACCGGCACGCCACCGCGCCGGCAGACGACGCCGACCGCGATCCGGGGTCCCAGGTCCGACGCCGCCTCCTCGAACGCCTCGACGGTCTTGAGAACGACGGCCGGCTCGATCTCCGGGCCGCCGCTCTCGCCCTCGAGCTCCTTGAGCAGGCTCCAGAACTCGAACTCCCGGCACAACTCCGCCAGCGCCTCGTAGTCCGGGGTCTCCATCTTGAGTGCCTCGGGATCGAAGGGGACATCGAGATCCGTGTGGATCGTCACCAGCTCCTTCGACAGCACCGCCATGTCCGCGTGCTGTGCCAAGCCTTCGCGGTACGCCTTGCGCTTGAGCTCGGGCGCCGCCTCAAGAAGAGCCTCGACGGTCCCGTACTCGCGCACCAGGGTCTGCGCACCCTTGGCGCCGATCCCCGGCACGCCGGGCACGTTGTCCACCGGGTCGCCGACCAGGGCGAGAACGTCGACCACCTGTTCGGGCGGCACGCCGAAGTCCTGCTCGACCAGGGCCGGGTCGTAGGTCTTCTCGCGGCCGGTGTGAAGCATCGACACCCGGTCGCTCACGAGCTGGAACAGATCCTTGTCCGCGCTGACGATGGTGACGTCGTAGCCCGCCTCTTCCGCCTTCCTGCCCAGGGTGCCGAGAACATCGTCCGCCTCGTAGCGCTCGAGTTCGAGGATCGGGATGCGGAAGGCCTCGATCGCCCGGCGAATCGCCGGCATCTGCGCCTTGAGGTCCTCCGGCATCGGCGCCCGGTTCGCCTTGTACTCCGCGTACGCCTCGGTGCGCACGGTGGCGCGCCCGACGTCCAGGGCGATGCCCAGGAGCGGCGGTTCCTCGTCGCGCAACAGCTTGCGCAGAATGTTGATGAAGCCGTAGATCGCGTTGGTCGGCTCGCCGGCAGAGGTCGACAATCCCCGAATCGCGTAGAAGGCCCGGAAGATCGTGGAGTACCCGTCGATCAGGAAGAGGCGCTTGGCGGTCACGGCGGCGACTACTCTAGTCCCCGTCACGTCGCCTTTCGCGCCGGATGCGGGCGAGACGCCCGTGAACCAGGCGCCGGAACACACAGGAGGCGTAGAGTTGCGCCGCCACAGACCGCACAGGCCGCTACAAGCCATGCTCCGCAAACTCCCAGCCGTTCTCGTTCTCGCCGCGCTCGCCGCCGCCGGCGCCGCGTGCGCGCAACCGTCCGAAGAGATGGTGCGCCTGCGGAACCTCGGCTACGCCCAACTCGAGAACGAACAGGCGACGGAGGCCGAAAGCACCTATCGCCGCCTGATCGAGTTGCTGCCGGAGGAGCCGCTCGGCCACGCCAACCTGGGAGTAGCCCTGCTGCGACAGGACCGGCACGAGGACGCGCTGGCCGCAATCGACCGCGCCCTGGACCTGGACGGCGACCGGGCGGACCTGCTTCTCATCCGCGCCGACATCCAGCAGTGGTGGACGTCCAGGCCCAACGAGGACGCGCTCGTGGATTACCGCCGCGCCGCGCGGGCCGCGCCCGACGATCCCGAGACGCAGTACGCGCTCTTCCGGCACGCCGAGATCATGAGCGGCGCCGAGGCCGAAGCCGAACGACGGGAAGCGGTGGACCGGCTGCGGAGCTTGCGGCCCGACAATCTGGTCGTCCTGCTGCTGAGCGGAGCGGCGGCTCTTGCCGACGACGACCGCGGCCGTGCGAGCGACGACTACCTGCGGGTGCGCGAACTCATCTGGCAAGCGCAGCCGATCGCCGAGCAGGTGCTCGGAGAGGTCCTCGACGCACTGGAGGCGGACGACCTGGAACGCGCCCGCCGCCCCGCTGTGCAGCTCAAGAACGTCCTGCTCGGAACCCCCGGCTGGCATAGCAGCCTGGCCGAGGTCTACACGAAGATCCAGGGTATTCCCGTCGAGCGCCTCCTGGACGAACCGGCGTACGAGGACTTCGGCTCCGCGTCGCCGGCACGCTTCCGGGCCATCCGTATCGACAACGCGCCGACCTCGGGCCGGGCCCTCGAAGTCGCCGACTTCGACGGCGACGACCGGCCCGACATGGCGCGGGTGACGTTGGGCAGCGGCGCGGATGGCGGGGCCTCCGGGCTGGAACCCGGCTTGCGCGGGAACGCGCAAGCCGCGAACCACTCCGTGCGCCCATCATCGGGGGCACGGATGGAACTGCGCCGGGCGGCAACCGGGTATGCCACACCGGGCGCCGCCCCTGAGACCGGCGCCCAGGTCCTCGTGGTCGGCGACGCCGACAATGACCGGCGGCTCGACCTGGTCGCGGTCGGCGATCCTCTCGCCATCTGGCAGGTCGACGACGAAGTCGACACACCGCAGTTCGGTAACGCCAGCGACCGGTTCCTGGCGGACTCGCTGGCCGTCACCGCGGCCGACCTGATCGACTACGACAGCGACGGCGACCTCGATCTCGCGATTGCACGAACGGACGGCGTGCCCGATTTGCTGAGGAACGTGTCGGGCGAGAATGTCTTCGAGGGCCCCCTCGAGGCCCTGGGGCGGCAGGCGCTGCCCGAAGTCGAGGCGCGCCGGTACCACCACCTCCAGGCCACCGACGCCGACCGCGACGGCGACACCGACCTGCTGCTCGCCCACGACGAGGGCGTCCTGTGGCTGGACAATCTCCGCCAGGGCCGGTTCGCGGAGAGAACCCCGCCCGCGCCCAGCCGCGGTCTGCTCGGGAGGCTGATCAGCCTCGTCAGCGCCGACGAGCCGGCAGCGAGCGCCCTGACCACAGGAGCGCCGGTGCGGGTCGTACGAACCGCCGACCTCGACCGCGACGGGGTGCCCGAGTTCCTGCTCGCCGGCGATTCGACGGTCATCCTGAAGCGCAATGAGGACGGGGCGGTGGCGCCCTTCCCCCTCAGCCCCGGTTCGGCGGCGCTGCCGGAGGGCGCCACCGATCTCGCCGTTCTCGACGCCGACAACGACGGCCGGCTCGATCTCGCCCTGGTCGCGGAGGGCGAACTGCGAGTGCTCACCCAGACCTCGGACTCGGGCCCGGAGGCGCTCGAGTTCCGCCTCGCCCGGGTCACCGGCCTGCCACGCGACGCTCAGCTTGCGGCGGTGCGCACCGACGATCTCGACGAGGACGGCGACCAGGACCTCGTCGCCGCGGGCGGTACCGGCCTCTACCGGATCGAGAACATGGACGGCTCCAAGAACAACTGGCTGCGGGTCCGGCTGGTCGGCCTCGAGGTGGCGAGCCAGAAGAACAACGTGTTCGGCCGCGGCACGACCATCGAAGTCAAGTCGGGCCGGGCGTACCAGTACTTCGAAGTCGACCGCCCGGTCACCCACATCGGGCTCGGCAACCGCAGGCAGCCCGATCTGATCCGCGTCGTGTGGGCCAACGGCGTGCCGCAGAACCGCCTGGAACCGGGCGAGAACATGACCATCGTCGAGGAGCAGGTGCTCAAGGGCAGTTGCCCGTTCCTCTACACCTGGGACGGCGACAAGATCACCTTCGTCACCGACCTGCTGTGGGGTGCGCCGCTGGGTATGCCGCTGGCCGATGGGGTCTGGAACGGCTACGACCCCGACGAGCTGGTGCGGGTCGACGGCGCCGCCCCGCGCGACGGCTTCTACGACCTGCGGATTACCGAGGAGTTGTGGGAGGCCGCCTACTTCGACCGCACACGGCTCTGGGTGGTCGATCACCGGGAAGGCGTGGCGGTAGCCAGCAACCTGAGGATCGTGCCGGGCCAGGGGCACGTCGGCCGCCCGCCCGACGCAGTGGTGGCCAGCACCGGAATCCGCCCGGTAGTCCACGCCACCGATGGCCGCGGCCGCGACATGACCGGGCGGGTCCGGGCCCGGGACGAGGTCTACGCCGACGGCTACGAACGCTCGCGCTACCAGGGCCACGCCGCCGAGCCGTGGACCTTCACCTTCGACCTGGGCGAAGCGCCGGGGAGGCCGATCCGGTTGTGGCTCGACGGCTGGGTGTTCCCCGCCGACGCGAGCCTGAATCTCGCGATCGCCCAGGCGGTGGAGCACGGCGACCTGCAGATGGTCATGACCCGGCTCGAGGTCGAGACCCTGGATGGCTGGCGGACGCTGCTCGACCCGATGGGCTTCCCCCCCGGCAAGACGAAGACGATGGTGGTCGACACGCCGCCGCTGCCCGCGGGCGCCACCAGACTGCGAATCGTCACCACCCGCTGGCTGCACTGGGACAAGGTTGCCTGGAGCATGGACATGGGCGGAACAGGCGCCTCCGACGTCGTCGTGCAGGCCCGTCTCGACGCGGTCACGGCGGAGCTGAACTTCCGCGGATTCTCGGCCCAGACCAGACCCGCGCCCAACGGTCCGCACCTGTTCGACTACCAGCGCACGAGCACCGAGTCCCCGTGGCTGCCCTTCCCCGGCCGCTACACGCGCTTCGGCGAAGTCAGCGAACTCCTGACCGCCGTCGACGACCGCCAGGTCGTGATCGGCCCCGGCGACGAGATCCGGCTCCGTTTCGATGCCCGCGGTCTGGAGCCCCCGAAGCCGGGCTACACCCGCACCATCTTCCTGGAGAGCTTCGGCTGGGACAAGGACGCCGACCGCAACACCTGGAAGGCAGACAGCAACCTGCCCCTGCCGTTCCGGGCGATGTCCGGGTATCCCTTCGCACCCGGCGAGAGCTATCCCCGGACGCCCGAACTCGACGCCTACCGCGAGCAGTGGCTGACCCGGGTCGTGGGGCCGGAGACGCCCTTCGAAGGCGCGCCGGCTGCCGGTCGCGCCGTTTCAGCCCGGCCGTAGCGCCCGACTCCGCTACGCTAGGAGACTGCGCGGCAGAAACTGGGTGCGCGGGCCTTCTGGCCCGCATCCGGCGCGAAGCGCCGGTCTCTGGGAGTTCTGCCGCGCTAGCCGGCGGCAGGCGAGGCGGTCATGCTCACCGCCGCCATCGAGCGACGACGCTTACGGGGAGGGAAGTAGCGTGGCAAACGTCTCCAACGGACGCGGCAGATTCGGTCAGCTCGGGTTCATCTTCGCCGCCGTCGGTTCGGCGATCGGGCTCGGCAACATCTGGAAGTTCCCGTACATCACGTTCGAGAACGGCGGCGGTTCCTTCGTCCTCGTCTACCTGTTCGCGATCGCCCTGATCGGCCTGCCGATCATGATGGCCGAACTCGTGATCGGACGGCGCACCCGCCAGAGTCCGGTCGGCGCCTTCATCAAGGCCGCCAAGAACACGATGGGCGGCCGTGCCTGGGGCGCGGTCGGGGCCCTTGGGGTCACCGGCAGCTTCATCCTGCTCTCCTACTACGCCATGATCGCCGGCTGGACCGTCTACTACTTCGGCCAGTGCCTGAGCTGGTCGGTTCGCGGCTTCGACATGGAGGGGCAGGCGCTGGGCGAGGCCTTCGGCGGCTTCCTGGCCAACGGACCGCTCCAGATCGGTTTCCACGCCCTGTTCATGGTCGTCACCGTCGGCGTCGTCACCCTGGGCGTTCGCGAAGGCATCGAGCGCGTCACCAAGATCCTGATGCCGGTGCTCGGAGCGATCCTGCTCCTGCTCGTCGTCAACTCGTTCTGGAGTCCCGGCTTCGGCGAGGCGATCCGCTTCCTCTTCCATGTCGGCCCGATCACCGCCGACGGACTGCTCGAGGCGGTGGGCCACGCGTTCTTCACCCTCTCGGTCGGCATGGGCGCGATGCTCACCTACGGCTCCTACATGACGTCGCGGCAGTCGATTGCGAAGAGCGCCGTCGCGATCAGCCTGCTCGACACCCTGATCGCGATCATGGCGTGCATCATCATGTTCTCGATCATCTTCAGCGTCGACGCCGCCGAGCGGGCGACCACCTTCGGCAAGAGCGCCACGATCCTGTTCACCACCCTGCCGCGCATGTTCTACGAGATGCCCCTGGGCGTGGTCCTGGCGCCGCTGTTCTACATGCTGGTCGCCTTCGCCGCCCTCACCTCGACCATCTCCCTGCTCGAGACGGTCGCCTCCTACCTGATCGACCGTCGCGGTTTCAGCCGGCGCAACGCCTGCCTCGTCACCGGCGGCGCCATCTTCGCCTTCGGCATCCCCTCCGCCCTCTCGCTCGGCGCCAGCGGCGCCCTCTCCTCCTTCGCGCCGTTCGGTGAACGCACCGAAGGCTTCTTCGCCACGATGGACTACACCGTGTCGAACTGGATCCTGCCGGTGGGCGGCCTGATGACTGCGCTCTTCATCGGCTGGTTCCTGAGCAGCCGCGCGTCCCGAGAGGAACTCGTCCAGGGCCACGGCGAAGTCAGCCGGTGGTACCCCATCTGGCGCGGCGTGCTGCTCCGGTTCGTCTGCCCGATCGCGATCCTGTGGATCATCTGGTCCGTGATCGGGGGCCGGTCGTTTGCCTGAGGCCGGGCGAAGCAGCTCCACCTGAACGGGGGACGGTCAACGAAGCCGATCAGTCCGCGGTTTCGAGAAAGCGGTGGAAACGCCAATCGAGGAACTCTCGATCGGGATGATCCTGAGATCGGTCAGGCAGACGCAGCGGCACGCCGTCGAGTCCCTTCAAGCTGTCGAGTAGAGGCCCGTCTCGCCCATCCCTTACCGCTCTCGCAACGTGGACGCGACAACTCGTATCAACTCCGATCAAGTTCGCGTCGAACGCGGTGTGGTGAAGGGTGGACATGCAAATGCCGTTGGTCACCGCCGCCGGTCCGCCTTCAGCGTCGGGGAGGATGTGGGCGCCTACCAGCAGCCGCGGCAACGGAAGGCCGCTGAATGCGCAGCGATGGCCGTACGCCGACTTGGTCCGGCTACTGAACCATGCCTGGTGGTTCCGCCGCTTCGACACGACGAGCGAGTAGGACCGCTCCCGTAGTTCGTTGGCGGGAACCTCCATTCCTGCTTGCGACGCCTCAATCGAACTCATCGTCGGTTCGAGGGCGTCAGCGGCAGCGAGCAGAACACGCTCGGCGGAATAGTCCAGGTCCTCCACCCAAACCGGCCAGATCGGCTCGTACGTCGCCTCCGACACTCCGACGAAGTAGACCAGTGGTGCGTGTCTCCGTCGGGCCTCGTCAAGAGCCTGGTTTGTGTGATCCTCAATGCCGCCGCGGGCGAGGTCGTAGGCAAGCAGTCCGGTCTCGTAGTCCGGCTGGCCGATCTGATCGCGGTACCAGGTCGTTCGGCCTGCCCTGGGCGCCACTGTCTTGATGCTGAGCGCTGCGCTCATCCGCTTTGGCTTGAAGATGCCAACAGCGCGGCCGGCAAAGTGGACCTTCTCACCCCCGAACAGGAAGCCGCGGTCGATCAGCCTCCAGGGCAACCCGGGACCGTGCGTCAAGACCAGCCGTTCAAGCTCCGCGAACGCGGCAGCTCGAATGGGGGCGTCCGGATCAGTGTGCACTCGACCGCGACCTAGCCTAACGCCCGCGGGATCCCGTCGAACGGAGCCTCGCCCGCCAGGTGGGAGGCGGTACGTTGTTGCCGGCTCGCCTCGACTTCGAGGCTCCTCATGAGGTCCGCGTCTATCGGCAGGCTGACTTCGATGGCCATTGCGTCGATCTCCGATCGGGAAGCGGCCCTACCTCAAGCCGCCTGTGCCCGGCATCGTATGACGAGCGAGCGTTGCGACTTCGGCGCTCAGCCGCCCAACCGGCCGCCTAGCCAGGGCAGGAAACCGGCGTCGAACTCGGCCTCGACCTCAAGTTCCAGCAGCGGCGGCGAACCCATGGGCAACCGCCCGCGCAGCTTGACGGCGTCCTTCGACGTGGTGACCACGGCGTCGCACCTGTGGCGGGTGCAGGCGGCTTCGACCACGAGCAGGGTGCGGTCCGGGTAGCGGTGGTGGTCGGGGAAGCGGAGGTGGTCCACGCATTCGAGGCCGGCAGCCTCCGCGGTGCGGGCGACCCGATCCGGGCGGGCGATGCCGGTGACCAGCAGTGGCCGGCGGGGTGAGGGACCGCCTACGACTTCGGCGTTGAGCGACGAGGTGAACACCTTGCCGGCGAAGCCGTGCCGGCGCAGAGTCGCTTCGAAGTCGTCCGGCGGCGCGGAACCGGTTTCGAGCCCGGTGAGCACGGCGGCGTCGGCGAGACGCACCATGTTCAGGGGCTCGCGCAGGCGGCCGCCAGGGAACAGCCGGCCGCCGGCGAACGGGTCTGAAGCCGGGAAGGTCAGAATCTCGACGTCGCGGCGCACCCGTACATGGGAGAAGCCGTCGTCGAGGACGAAGACGTCGACGGCCGGATCGCGGCTGAGCGCCAGGGCGGCTGCCGCGCGGCGGTCGGCGCCAACGACGACGGCAACGCCCGGCGCCTGCCCGGCGATCATGAGCGGCTCGTCGCCTGCCTCCTCGACGGTGGCCAGAGGACCGTCGCCGAGACTGACGATGAGCGGCCCTCGGCCCCGCCGGCCGTAGCCGCGCGAGAGGACGGCCACGCGGAGACCGGGCCGGGAGGGGCCCTGAGCCGTCAGGCCGCGAGCAGCGGCGATCACCGTCGGCGTCTTGCCGCTACCGCCCCAGTGCAGGTTGCCGACGCTCACCGTGGGCCGATCCAGGCTCTCGGAGCGGGTCGCCCAGTAGCGCCGGCGGCGGCCGTGCGCCCAGCCGTAGAAGCGCTGCCAGGGATTGCGGGGCCCCGTCACCCCAGGTCCACCAGTTCGCCGAGCAGTTCGATCGACCGCTCGACCGCGCCGCGGTTCCGGTCGACGATCTCAAGCCCACGCCGGCCCTGCTCCGCCGCCTCGCCGGGCCCGTCCAGCAGACGCCGCCAGGCCGACGTGAGGGCCTCGCCGTCCCGGACCACGGCCAGGGCTCCGGCGGTCTCGAAGTCGTCGGCAATGCGCCGAAAGTTCGCCATCGATTGGCCGACGATCACCGGCACGCCGAAGCGCGCGGCCTCGATCGGGTTGTGTCCGCCGGTCGGGACCAGCGAGCCGCCGATGAAGGCCGCGGACGCCAGCCGGTAGATGGAGGCGAGCTCTCCCAGAGAATCGAGCAGCACGACGCGAACCGGCGCCGCCGCCGGCTCACCCATTCCTGTTCCCGCGGACTGCATCCTGCTCCGGCGCAGCGCCGGCAGGGAGCGCTCTTCGACCTCGCGCCAGACTTCGTCGAAACGCTCGGGATGGCGGGGCGCCAGAACCAGCATTGCCTCGCGCCCCAACCGCTCGAACGCGTCAAGGACGATTCGCTCCTCGCCGGACATGGTCGAGCCGACCACCAGGATCGGCCGGCCGGCGGCGAGCCCTTGCAGAGCCTGCTCCAGGCCGGCTACCGGGACCGGTTCCGGAGTGTCGAACTTCAGATTGCCGGTCAGCGACACGGCGCGGCGCGAAGCGCCCAGGCGCAGCAGCCGATCCTCGTCCTGAGGGCTCTGGGCGCCGAAGCGGCTGACGGGATCGAGCAGCGTCCGACGGCAGAGACGCCCGGCGCGCCTCATGCGGACGAAGCTGCGGTCGCTGACGCGGGCGTTGAGTACGGCCACCGGGATGCCACGCCGGCCGCAGCTCCGCAGCACGAGCGGCCAGAGTTCGCTCTCAAGCAGCACCAGGCCCCGCGGCGAGTACCGGTCCAGGAACCGGGACACGAGCGGACCCAGGTCGAACGGAAGGTAGGTGACGACGACACTGCGGCCGCTCGTGGCGAGCGGCATGAACAGCTTCTTCGCTGCAGCCTGACCTGTGGGCGTCACCGTTGTGACCAGCAGATCGAGGTCCGCAGGCAGGGCCGGGGCCAGGGTCGCCGCGACCGCGGTCTCGCCGACGGAGGCGGCATGGAGCCACAGCGGCCGCACCCCCCGGGCCTCCGGCAGCCGGCCGAGACGGGCCGGCAGGGTGTCCAGATAGTGGCGACCTCGCCGGGCCAACAGCACCGGCGCCGCCACGCCCAGCCCCGCCGCCATCGCGAGCTGGTAGAGGAACCACATGTCTTGGGGCGCGGCCGGAGAGGAGGCGTCTGATCAGGACCGCACCGGTCCCGGAGTATAATTCGGCTGCCTCCAGCCGTCGTGGCCACCGGGCGGTGGGCGTTCCAGGTTCCTCCAAGCGCAGTCTTTGGACGCTTTCCCCCGGGCCTCCGTATCAACAGCGAGGCATGAGATCCGCGCAAGTCATCCGCATGGAACCGCCACGCGAAGATCCTCCACGGAGCGGTCTGACGATCGCCTACTCGCGTCGTCAGCGCAAGGTGGCGTGGTCCGAGGCGTCCGATGTCGAACTGCTGGAGGGCATGCGCAGTGACGACGAACTCGCGCTCGATGAGTTGATGCGGCGCAAGGGCGCCCAGTTGCTGCACATGGCGACCAGCATGGTGGGCAACCGGGAGGACGCGCGCGACATCGTGCAGATCGCCTTCCTGCGGATCTGGGACTCACGCCAACGCTTCGACCAACGCTACAGCCCCAACACCTGGATCTACCGCATCGTCTCCAACCTGGCGATCGACCACCTGCGCTCCCGCTCGTCCCGAGTCCGCTCGCTGCAGGGCTTCCAGTTGCAGCACGAGCACCAGAGCGGGGAGGCGTTCGCACGGCAGCTCGAGAACCTGTCCGAACGGGAGATCAAGTCCGTGTTCCAGGAGCTGGCGTCGACCCTGAGCGACAAGCAGCGCGCGGTCTTCGTGCTGCGCGAGATGGAGGGGCTGAACGGCAAGGAGATCGCTCGCATCCTCGGCATTCGCCCCTCTACCGTCCGCAACCATCTGTTCAACAGCCGCCGGCAACTCCGCAAGGAGCTGCTGAAGCGATACCCCGAATACGCCCGGAACGCCGGGATCGAGGAACGCTCATGACCACCGCCTGCCCGGAATGGGCCGCGCTCGTACGCGAGCGCGAGCACGCCGAACGGAGCCCCGATGTCGGCGTCGCGGCCACGGACCGCGCCTGGAAAGACGCCCTCCGCCACCGGGAGGATTGCGGGCGCTGCCGCGCGGTCTCGCTCCAGGTCGATCCGCTGCTCCTCTTCAGCGGCAACTTCGCCAGCGGCGACTTCAACGGCGCTCGTGACCGGACCGACGTGGCCCACGAGGTCGACGAACTCCGCCAGCGGGTCCGGCTCGAACTCGGGGGGCGCGCAGCGGAAAGGCGCCTCAACGCGGCGCGGACCGCCCGCCGCCGGATGCCCATCGCGTCGGTGCTGGCAGCGGGCGCTGCTGCCGCGGCGCTCGGCCTGAGTCTCCTGCTATGGCCGGAAACCGCGCCGCCGACCGGCGATGTCCTGGGTTCCGGGCCAAGCGGCGCGGGCCTGCCGGTGCTCCGCACCGCCGACATGCTGCTCGGCGCGGGCGACCGCCTCCCGGTCCATGTCGCCATGGCCCCGCTCGTGGAGCCGCTCGGCGACGAGCCGATGGGCGTGTTCCAACTTCCCGGCAACGGCCTTGCCTCCAGCCTCGACGTGGTCCTCGTGGTCACGGAGATCGCGCCATGACGGCGGCGCCTTTCGCGGCTGTGCGCATCGCCCTGGCCGTGGCCGCCCTGGCGCTGTTCGGGGTCTCCGTCGCCGCACAGCAGGAGGCCGAAACGCAGATCCGCCATGCGTTCGCGCTCCAGCACCAGCGCGCCGACGACGCCCTGGAGTGGATGCAGGGCGAGATGTCGCCTCACGGCACGATCGAACTCCAACGCGCGACGAACACCCTCGTGCTGAGAGACGCGAGCAGCGTCCTCGAGCATCTGGTGGCTCTGCTGCGGGACTTCGACCACCCCCGCCGTCAGATCGAGTTCGAGATCTTCATTCTCGAAGCGTCGCGCCGCGGCAGCGGCGATCCGCGATCCGAGCTGCCCGCGCAGCTCACCGACGAGCTGGCCAACTGGCTGGCTTTCACCAGCTACCACCTGCTCGGCGAGGGTCGCTTCGAAGCCATGGAGGGGGAGGATGTCCGGTTCGAGATCGGTACCGAGTTCCTGCTCGGCTTCCGGGTCGGCACCGTGCTGCTCGACCGCCGGCTGAAGCTGTACGGCGTCGAGATCGAGCGGAGCCGCGGCGATGCGCTGGACGAAGGCGTGTTCAGCGGCCATCTGAACGTCTGGGTCGGCAAGCCCCTGGTGCTGGCCCTGCCGTACCGGGGCTCCAACTCCAGCGGCCTCGTGGTCGCGGTAACTGTCCGGCCATCCCAGGACGACGACAGCCTGGGCGTCGGCGAGTAGGGCCGCTTGGTCATGCAGTTCGTCTGCCGGCTGGGCACTGCCGACGGTCGCATCGTCGAGCAGATCTGCGAGGCTTCGGATCTCCGTAGCGCGCGGCGCGAGATCGAGCGCCGCGGTCTCCACGTCTTCGAGATCCGGCGCCGCGGCCTGCAGAACTTGCTGGGATCGCTGCTGGGACGGTCCTCGACGACCGGGCAGAGCAGCTCACGCAAGACGATCCCCGGCCAGGACTTTCTGGTCTTCAATCAACAGTTGGCCGGCCTGCTCGGCGCCGGACTGCCCCTGCTCCAGTGCCTGGAGTTGATGCACGAACGGCAGCGCAACGCCGCGTTCAAGGAAGCGCTGGGCGAGATCAAGGACCGGGTCCAGAGTGGCGAGGAGCTCTCCGAGGCGTTCGCCGCCACCGGCGGCGCCTTCCCGCCGATCTACGCGTCGATGCTCAAGGCCGGCGAGCAGAGCGGCGGGCTGGAGCGGGTGATCCGCCGCTACGTCCGGCAGCTCAAGCTGGTCACCAGTTCCCGCAAGCGCGTGGTCAGCGCGCTCTTCTATCCCGCGTTGCTGGTCTGCCTGTCGGTCGGCATCGTGGCGGTGATGATGTTCTTCGTCATGCCGCGCTTCGAGGAGTTCTACCAGGCCCTCGACCTCGACCTCCCCTGGCTTACACAGGCGCTGCTCAGCTTGTCCCAACTGCTGCGCAATCCGACCACCCTGGCCTTCCTGGCCGCGGCGGCGATCGGCGGTTGGGCCGCCTGGAGAGTGGGACGCAGCGGTCGTCTCGGCGCCATGGTCGACCGCCTGAAACTGCGGCTGCCGATCATCGGACCGATCCTCCACCGCTTCGCGCTGTCCGAGTTCTGCCGCTCCCTGGCCACCCTGCTGCACGGCGGCCTGCCGTTGTCCGCGGCGCTCGACACCGCGGCCTCGGCAGTCACGAACCGGTTCCTGCATCGCCGTGCAGCGACGCTCGGTCCGCGGATCCGTGAGGGTGCGGCCTTTTACGTGGCGCTCGATAAATCCGAAGTGTTCACCGATCTCGCCATCGACATGGTCAAGGTCGGTGAGGCGACCGGGGCGTTGGACGAAATGGTGAACAGCGTCTCCGACTTTCTCGACGAGGACGTCGAGACCCGTACCGAGCGGCTGCTCTCCCTGATCGAGCCGGTGATGCTGGTCGTGATGGGCTTCACCATCGCACTGCTCGTCCTTTCCATGTATCTGCCGCTGTTCAGCGTGCTCGGACAGGTGCAGGGCTGATGGTCGTCCAGGACGAAACAGCCGCGGCGCGCAACCGGCGCCTCATCGCGGAGGGCGTCTCGGACCTCGAAGGCCTGCACCTGGTCAGCGAGGAGGATGGCCGGCTCGCCCGCGAACGGGCCGAGGCGGCTCGGATCGCGGCGCGGTTCGACCTGGAAGTCGCCGACCTCGAGAACTTCCGCATCGACAACGACCTCTTCCGCCACATCCCGTTCGAGCTGATGCTGCGCTACGGCTTCATCCCCGAGCGCCAGTTGGACGGCCGCCTCGCGGTCGTGATCGCCGATCCGACGGACGTGGTCAAGCTGGACGAGCTGGAGTTGCAACTGGGCCAGCCGCTGGAGGCCCGGATCGGCGCCCGCACCGAGATCGAGGACCTGCTGCAGAAGTCCGAGAGCGCGCAGCGGGTCCTGGACGAGGCGACCGAGGACTTCAAGATCCAACTCGTCCAGGAGGACGAGGACAGCGGCGAAGTGCTCTCGATCGACCGCATCTCGTCCGATCAGAGCCCGATCATCAAGCTGGTCGACTCCACCCTCTTCAACGCGATCCAGCGGCGCGCGTCGGACATTCACATCGAAACGCGCGAACACGAAGTGATCATCAAGTACCGCATCGACGGGGTGCTGTACCAGGCGATGGAACCGATCGACCGCCGCCACCACCAGACCATCGTCAGCCGGATCAAGGTCATGTCGGAACTCGACATCGCCGAGAAGCGGGTCCCGCAGGACGGGCGCTTCAAGGTCCGGGTCAGCGGTCGCACGATCGACTTCCGGGTCTCCGTGATGCCTTCCGTCCACGGCGAGGACTGCGTCATCCGCATCCTGGACAAGGAGTCGATGAACCAGGAGTTCAAGACCCTGCGGCTCGATGTCCTCGGCCTGGACGACGACACGATCGTGAAGCTCCGCAAGTTCATCCGCGAGCCCTACGGCATGGTGCTGGTCACCGGCCCGACCGGGTCCGGAAAGACGACCACCCTCTACGGCTGTCTGTCCGAGATCCAGTCGAGCGAGGACAAGATCATCACGATCGAGGACCCGGTCGAGTACCAGCTCGACGGGATCACCCAGATCCCGGTCAACGAGAAGAAGGGCCTGACCTTTGCGCGCGGGCTCCGATCCATCCTCCGCCACGATCCGGACAAGATCATGGTCGGGGAAATCCGCGACGAGGAGACGGCCCAGATCGCGATCCAGTCAGCGCTCACCGGCCACCTGGTGTTCACGACCGTCCACGCAAACAACGTGGTCGACGTTCTCGGCCGGTTCCTGAACATGAAGGTCGACCTGTACAACTTCGTGGCGGCGTTGAACTGCATTCTCGCCCAACGGTTGGTCCGCCGCATCTGCAGCCACTGCCGGGAACCGTTTCAGGCCGATGACGCGCTCCTCGAGGAGAGCGGTCTTGAGCGGTCCGACATTGCGGGATGGCGCCTCTTCGAAGGCCGGGGCTGCATGGAGTGCAACGGCACCGGTTTCTTCGGGCGAATGGCGGTATCGGAACTGCTCGATCTCTCCGATTCCATCCGCGAGCTGATCCTCGACCGCCGCCCCGCCTCCGAGATTCGCCGCGCCGCGGGTGCGGAAGGCATGCGTTTCCTGCGCCAGAGCGCGCTTGCGAAGGTCCGTGAAGGAGTGACGACTCTCCGTGAGATCAATAAAGTTACCTTTGTGGATTGAACGCCTGGTCGGCCTCGACGACCCTCGGGGGCCGGCGTCGGTGTTCATGCTCGACGAGCGAGAGCTCGTCCTGGCGCACTTCCTGCGCCAGGACGGATCGGCGCCGGAGCTGCAGGCCGTCCGACGACGGGAACTGCCGGCCGACACCTTCCAGGACGGCCCGCTGGGCGGACCGCTGCGCGAGCCCGCCCAGTTCCACGAAATCGTCGCGGAGCTTCAGCAGGCCGCCGACACCGCCACGGGAGAGCCGATCGCACGCGCCGCCCTGGTCCTCCCCGATCGCTGGCTCCGGCTCACCTTCGCCGAACTCGAAGAGGTTCCGGGGAAGCCGCACCTGCGAGAGGAGACCTTGCGCTTCAAGCTCCGCAAACAGGTACCTTTCCGGGTCGAGGAGCTCCGCGTGCGCGGCAGGCGGATCGGGGCCGCCGGCAAGGTCGCCACCCGCTTCCTGATCGGTTTCGGCGTCGAACACGTCCTGGCCCAGATCGAAGACTCGTTCAGAGGCGCCGGAATCCACGTCGGCACGGTCACCAACGAGAGCCTGAGCGCCGCCGACGGCATCGCTCGGCTTCAGGGCGACTCGGGCCCCTTCCTGCTCCTCGTCGCCCATCGTGACGGCTACTCCCTGCTCGCCTACGCGGACGAAGGTCCAGCCCTCTTCCGGTACAAGAGCATCGACCCGGAACTGGGGGCCTCCGTCGCCTCCAACCTGGCGGTACGCGATCTGCGACTGACCAGAAGCTTCATCGAGGAGCGCGAGCTGTTCGGCGCCGAGCGAACCCTGCCCGGGTACGCCCTGATGCTGGCCGCCGAAGAGGCTCGCGGCGTTTGGCGCGACCGGCTCGAAGAGGGTCTGGGGTTGCCGGCCCGGTTTCTCGACGGCAACGGGACCCTCGGCGCCGGAATCGGGACCCCGGACATCGGCGTACAGCAGGCGCTGCCGATGCTCGGCGCGTCGCTGGCGGTGAGGGCATGAAGAACGCGTTCAACCTGGCCGCCCGGCCCTTTGTCAACCGCCGTCCCTGGCGGCGCTTGACCGCGCTGCTGTGGGCGCTCGGGATGGCCCTCCTGGCTTTCAACGCGGTGCTGTACTGGGGCTATCTCACCGGCTCTGCCGACGCTCGCGCCGAACTCGCCGAACTGCGCCGGCAGCTTGCCGCCGACGGCGCCGAACTGGACCGGTTGGGTTCGCAGCTCGCGCGCCTCGATCTGCAGTCCCAGAACCGCGAGGTCGCGTTCCTGAATGAACGCATCGCGGATCGGCGTTTCCCCTGGGGTCGGCTCTTTACCGATGTCGAGCAGGTGCTGCCATGGAACGCGCGGCTAAGCAGCCTCGCACCCCAGCCAAGCGAGCGGAGCCGCAGACGGCGAACCGACCCCGGCCAGAACGATGAGGCGCGGGTGATGCTCGACATCAGCGGCGAAGCCCAGGATGACGAGGGCCTGCACGAACTGATCGACTCCCTGTTCGAACACCCGTCGTTCCACGGTCCGAAGCTGCGGCACGAAAGCCGGAAGGACTCCGGCCCGCTCAGCTTCACGGTCGCCGTCGCCTACACGCCG
Organism: Candidatus Multivorans sp.; assembly: GCA_965205295.1. Classification (GTDB taxonomy): domain Bacteria; phylum Acidobacteriota; class Thermoanaerobaculia; order Multivoradales; family Multivoraceae; genus Multivorans. The sequence continues at coordinate 3,759,288 of OZ242167.1, read as the reverse complement.
GAGACCGCTGCGGGTGAGCCGGAAGCCGCCGCCGACACCGCGGTCACCGGACAGGAGACAGCGCCGATGGAGGAACAGCCATGAGCCGCCGGCGGGTATGGCGCCTGCGCATCTGGTTCTGGATCGGCGTGGGCCTGTGCGTGATCAACGCGGGCCTGCTGTCGACGTACCGCGGCGTCTACGCGGGCCGCTTCCAGGCGCTGGAAGACGAGATCGCCGAAGTGCGCAACCTGCGCACCCGCACGACGCAGGAGGTGGCCCGCCGCGAAGGCCAGGTGGCGACGGTCGAGGCGACGCGCAGCCGCGTGGCGAGCCTCTACCGCGAGGGCTTCGCCACCGAGCGGGAACGGCTGATCGACCTCATCCGGGAGGTCAAGGATCTCGCCAACCGCTCCGGGCTCCGCCCGAGCTCGATCTCCTACCCCGAAGAGCAGCTTGAGCAATACGGGCTGGTCGAGAAGTCGCTCGTGTTCACGGTCGAAGGGAACTACACCCAGTTGCGGCGGCTGATCAACCAACTCGAGACGACGGACACGTTCGTCGCCCTCGAATCGATCAGCCTGAGCGAAGCGACTCCGAACCTGCGCATCGACCTGCGCCTGTCGACCCTGTTCTCAGACGGCGAGTCCAGAGGGACAAGTCAGGAGGCGGGTGGATGAGCGCCGCTCAAGAGAGTTCGAACCGGCCGCGGCCCCTGCTGCTGGTCCTGCTCGCGGTCGTCGCAGTGATCGCAGGCTGGCGCTATCTGCCCTCGTTCGGCGGTGGCCCCGGCTTTACCCGCACCGTCTCTGCCGATCTGCGTTCGCCTGTGATCGAGGTCGTGGAGCTGGCAGCGCACACGCTGGACCAGCCGCCGCCTGAGGGCATGGCGGTGCGCAACCCCTGGTCGTTCGGCAGCCGGCCGGCGCCCGAGCGAGTCGTTCCCGAAACGACGGTTGCGGAGCCCGAACCGCAACCCGTTCAGGTCGTCGTCCCGGAAAAACCGAAGCCGGCGCCCCCGGCGCCGAAGCCGGTCGGCCCGCGGCCTCCCGCGGTCGACATCGTCTATCTCGGCACCTTGGGTCGCGACGACGATCCGGTCGCCGTCTTCTCGGACGGCACGGAGATCTACAACGCGCTCGAGGGCGACCTGGTCAAGGACCAGTTCGAAGTACAACGGATCGGCTATGAGTCGGTCGACCTGGTGTTCGTGGGCTTCCCCGACGAACCCGCGGTGCGACTGGCCATCGGCGGTCGACCGAACGGCGGCTAGCGCCGCCAAATGCCTCACGGAGTTCGTCATTTGGCCCCAGCCTCCACCTCACTAGCACTCTGCGCCGTCGGACGGCACGGTGTGCCGTTCTACGGCGCAGACTCCTAGAAGGACTTCAAGTACATGAACGAACGAAACGGACAGCGGCCGCGCACTTTGGCGCTGGCACTCCTGCTTCTGGTGGTCTTCGCCTCCTGTAGCGGCTACCGGAGCTTCCGCGAAGCGCAATACGCGGAAGTCGCGGGCGACTGGGACGCCGCCGTCCTCCGCTACATGGAACTGGTCACGGCCGATCCCTCGGACCTCCGCTACCGGGCCGGTTTGCTGCGCGCCAAGACCCAGGCCGCCCATGCCCACTTCGAGCAGGGGAGGAAGCTGCAGGAGGCCGGCCGCAACCGGGACGCAATGCTGGAGATGCAGCGCGCCGTGCAACTCGACCCGACGAACCAGTACGCCCTCACCGAGCTGGAGAAGCTCCGGACCCGGATCGAGAGCAGCGACCGCGGGCCGAAGACCATCTCCCAGCTCAAGGACGAGGCCCGCGGCGCCGAGCCGATGCCGCCGGTCCTGAATCCGCGTTCCGACGAGCCGATCACCTTCGACTTCCCGGAGGCGAGCTTCATGGAGATCTACCGCGCGATCGGGCAGGCGTTCGGGTTCAACATCGTCTTCGATCCCCGCCTGCGGGATGCACCGCTCGCCAGCCCCATCGAGCTGCGGGAGGTGACCGCGCTGGAGGGCCTCGAGATCCTGATGCAGAGCCTGGGGCACTTCTACAAGGTGCTCGACGAACAGACGATCATGATCCTGCAGAACACGCCGGCGAATCGCCAGGCGTACGAAGACCGGATCATCCAGACCTTCTACCTCTCGAACTCGGACGTGAAGGACGTCATGACCATTCTGCGCAGCCTGCTGGCGACGCGGTTCATCGCCGCGAACGAACGGCTGAACGCGATCGTCATGCTCGACAGCGTCGAGAAGGTCAAGGTCGCGGAACGGATCATCGAGCAGAGCGACAAGGCGAAGGCCGAAGTCGTCATCGATGTCGAACTGCTGCAGATCAACACGTCGAAACTCCAGGATCTGGGCCTTTCGCTCGACTCGAACACCCTGGGCATCAGCCTCGACATTGGCGGCGAGGACGTACCGCTCAGGATGTCGGACGTTGAATCGCTGAATCAGAACAACTGGGTGCTCAGCGTGCCGGGCTTCCTGTTCGACTTCGTGAAGAGATCGACCGACGCGCAGATCCTGGCCAAACCGCAGGTGCGCATCACGGAGGGGGAAGAGGCCTCCTTCTCCATCGGCGACCGCGTGCCCATTCCCGTCACCAGTTTCAACACCGCGAACACGGCGGGCAGCAACGTGGTGCCCATCACGTCGTACCAGTACCAGAACGTGGGCATCGAGGTGAACATCACGCCCCGCGTCCATCACAACGAAGAGGTTTCTCTCGATCTCGACATCGAGGTCAGCGACCTGAGCGGCCAGATCGGCACTCAGCCGATCATCGGCAGCCGCAACATCCAGACCAGCATCCGGTTGCGCGACGGCGAAACGAACTTCCTCGCCGGGCTGATCCGCACCAACGAGTCGAACACCCAGGACGGCATCCCCGGACTGTCGGAGATTCCGGTGCTGGGCCGCCTGTTCTCCCGGAGGGCGAGCGACAACACGCGCACGGACATCGTGCTGACGATGACGCCGCACATCATCCGTCGGGCGGACATCACGGAGCAGGACCTGGCGCCGATCTGGGTCGGCACGGAACAGAACGTCGTCTTCCGGGGCTCGAGTCCGCGGATCGACTCCGGCATCGAAGGTCCGTTCGACGAGCCGCTGGATGAGAGCGACGAGACGAGGCAGCAATTGGAGGAGCGGCTGCCGCCGGGCCTGCGCGACGCGGCGCCGGAAGGCGACGCGGGCCAGGAAGGAGACGACCAGCCCCCTCTGGGCGTCGAGCTCGTTCCGCCGCCGGGCAGCCAGCTCCAGAACGCCGGTCTGCTCGACAGACCGCCCCCCATCATTCCAGCTCTCTTCCAGCCGTCATCCGCCCGGACAAACCCCGAGATCGAGCTGTCCTTCACACCCCAGGCACTGCGCGCGACGGTCGGCGACAGCTTCGAAGCGCGGCTGGACGTCAGGGCCCGCGCTCCGGTCTCCCACCTGCCGCTGCGGCTCAGGTACGACCCGGAGCGGATCGAGGTGACCGCGGTCAGGGCCGAGTCCTTCCTGGGCGACCAGAGCGAGATCTCCCTGATGACGGACACCTCGACACCGGGCACGGTCATCGTCGGCCTCAGCCGGCTGGGCGATCACGCGGGTGTGGCCGGGCGAGGCCACCTGCTGGCTCTCGAGGTGCGGGCGGTAGCCGCCGGCCGGGCAACGATCGCGGTCGAGCAGGCCAAGCCAAGGGGTCCCGAACTCGAAGCGCTGCCGGCGCCGACCGTGCGTCCGCTGGAAATCGAGATCCAGGAGGTCGAACCGCCGGACCGCGGCCAACCGGAGACGGTCGCTTGAGTCCGACGACCGCACGCGGCGGGGGGCGACCAGCCGGGTACACCCTGGTCGAGCTGATCACGGTGTGCGCCGTGATGCTGACGCTGGCGGCCGTCGCCCTGCCTACCGTCACCTACACGACCAAACGGATCAAGGAGGCCGAACTCCGGGCGCACCTGCGGACGCTGCGCAACGCGGTCGACGAACACAAACGCTACAGCGATGTCGGCCTGATTCCGATCGAGATCGGAACCGACGGCTATCCCGGTGAACTCGAGATCCTGGTCGAGCCGATCCAGTTGATCGGCCAGGCCGAAGGAGAGATCCGCTTCCTGCGCCGGATTCCGGTCGACCCGATGACCGGCGAGGCGGAGTGGGGGCTACGGAGCTACCAGGATGACCCGGACGACACGACGTGGGGAAGAGAAAACGTCTACGACGTCTACTCCCTCTCCGAGGGCATCGGCCTGAACCGCGTTCCATACCTGGAGTGGTGACAATGAACCGAAGAATCATCGGCCAGACCGGCATGTCCCTGCTGGAGTTGATCATCGTCATGGCAATCATCGGCATTCTTGCCGCCGTCGCGGTGCCCCTGCTGAAGGACGCGCCGAGGCGGGCGCAGGAGGCGACACTGAAGCAGAACCTCCGGGTCATGCGCGACGCCATCGATCAGCACTACGCGGACAAGGGCCACTACCCACCGAGCCTGGAGGCCCTCGTTGAAGAGGAGTACCTGCGCTCGATCCCGCTGGACCCGATCTCCCGCAGCAACGACACCTGGGTGGAGGTCTTCGCCGAATTCCCCGGCCTCTCCGACGAGGACCCCTGGGCTGAGACCGACCTCTCACCCTTCGGAGATCCCGGCATCGACAACGTGCACTCCGGTTCGGGGGAAAGCGCGCTGGATGGCGAAGCCTATGCCGATTGGTGACCACAAGCGCCGCGGCGAGCGATCCTCCGAGGCCGGCTACAACCTCGTAGTGCTTGCCGTCTTGATCACGGTCATGAACATCGCGGTCGCGGCGGCACTGCCGTACTGGAGCAGTTGGGCCAAGCGGCAGAACGAAGAGGAGCTGATCTTCCGCGGACTCCAGTACGCCGAGGCGATCCGCCTGTTCCGAGTCCGCCAGGGGCGCCTGCCGACGTCGCTCGAGGAACTCATCGAGGTCGAACCGCGGGTCATCCGCCAGTTGTGGCCCAACCCGATGGACGAGGAGGGGCGCTGGGGTCTGCTGATGCAGGGAGCTCCAAGCAACGCCGGCCAGCAGGGAAACCGCCGAGCCGGAAGCGCCGGAGCGGCCAATGCCGCTTCGGCCGACGGCGCCGGCGGAGGCGCGCTGACCGCCGTACCGCCTCCGAACGAAGAGGAGGGCGAAGGACCGATCGTCGGACCGATCCTGGGCGTCTACAGCGACACGCCCGGCCCCTCGATGCGCGTGTGGAACGGCCAGCAGGACGTTGGAGACTGGTACTTCACCAGCGAGCTGATCCAGCTCAGGCCCAGCGACGTCACCGCTGGCCGCCCGCCACCGCGCCTGACCAGCGAATGGATCGGCAAACCCTTCCCGCCCGGCGTGTTCGGGGACGGCAGGGCCCAGGACGGGGCCGCGCCGGCAGAACGCGACCGGGGACGCAGCCGGGAACGCAACGATTGACCGAGCGACCCACGGCGCCGGAACCACGCCACCGGGCGACTGAAGGAGGCCGACCAGAAGCTCCCCCCGTCACCATCGGCATCCGCCGGCTACCGCACTCCGCCGGCCTGCCCGAACGCGCCTCGGCCGGCAGCGCCGGGTACGACCTGCGCGCCGCCACAGGCGCTGCAGTCCGGGTCGAACCCGGCGCCCGAGCCCTGGTTCCAACCGGCCTCATCCTCGGCCTGCCGCCGGGCTACGAGGCCCAGATCAGGCCCCGCAGCGGACTCGCCTACCGGCAGGGCCTGACCGTACTCAACGCTCCCGGCACGATCGACAGCGACTACCGGGGCGAAGTCAAGCTGCTGCTCGTCAATCTGGGCCAGCGCCCGATCACGATCGAACGCGGCGAACGGCTGGCTCAGATGGTCGTCGCCGCCGTGCCCGAGATCTCGTTCCGCGACGACAACACGCTCGGCGCACGTCCCGTCGCCGGACGGCGCAACGACGGCGGCTTCGGCTCCACCGGCCGTTAGGCCGTCAGTTTGAGGCGCCGTCGCCGGCGGTCCAGCTCGGCAGAGCCGCCGGATCGATCCCCAGGGAGGCGAGTGCGATCGACCAGGCGTCGACCGGATCGGGCGAGAACACGATCGACTCCTCCACCGGCGCCGTCAACCAGTCGCTGCGACTGACCTCCTGCATCAATTGGCCCGGCGCCCAACCGGCGTGACCGAGCACGAGCCGCATGTGGTCCGGAGCGCGACGCGCCAACGTCCGCAGTGCGAGGATGTTCTGCGTCGCGCCCACGCCCGGTGCGATCCGGGTGATCCCGTCCGCTTCCACCCCGGTCAGGCCATCCAGGGACAGCAGCACCGTACCCACCTCCGGCTGCACCGGGCCACCGACGAAGGCCGTCGCGTCCGAGCCGCCCAGCCACTCGATATCGAGTTCCCGCAACACCTCGTCGACCTTGAGTTGGCTCGGACGATTGACGACGAAGCCGAGACTTCCGCCCTCGCCGCCCTCCTCGTGCGCCGCCAGCAGGATGACCGCCCGAAAGAAGAACGGATCCAGAACCTGGGGCATGGCGATCAGCAGACTCGGCGTCTCGAGGTCATCCAGCCCGGCCATGGCGCGACTCTACACGCCGGTGCGGCGGCGACGGCGGGCCCAGCGCGGGACGGCAGGCGCTGACGCAGGCGGCGCTTTGGGTAGTCTAGAGCTTGCGCCGCGGAACGTAGCGAAGCCAAGTTCCGCGGCGCAAGCTCCTAGTGAGGACGGGATGGGCCGAAACTCCGAGCTGGCGAGGCGTTTCGGGGCGCTTGTCGCCGACCGGATCGAAGCCGGCCCGCAACCTCAACTGCACATCAAAACCCGGCGCCGCGCCGGAGATCACGGAAACGGGACATGAAGAACAGCTTCGGCGCCAAACGAACCATGAGCGCGGGAGGACGCTCCTTCCGGATCGCCCACCTGCCGACACTGGAGGCAGCGGGCCTGCCGGTGGCGCGCCTTCCGTACGCCCTCAAGATCCTGCTGGAGAATCTCCTGCGCCGGGAAGACGGGCGCATCGTGCCGGCCGACGACATCGAGGCCGTCGCACGCTGGGAATCCACAGCCGAGCCGAGTGTCGAGATCGCCTTCATGCCGGGCCGCGTGCTGCTGCAGGACTTCACCGGTGTGCCCGCGGTGGCCGACCTGGCCGCGATGCGGGACGCCATGGCGAGCATGGGCAGCGATCCCGCGAAGATCAATCCGCTGCAGCCGGCCGAACTGGTGATCGACCACTCGGTGCAGGTCGACGAGTACGGTTCCTCGGCTGCCCTCCTGATCAACGCCGAACGCGAGTTCGAGCGCAACGAGGAGCGCTACCTCTTCCTGCGCTGGGGCCAGACCGCGTTCGAGAACTTCCGCGTCGTGCCGCCGGCGACCGGCATCGTCCACCAGGTCAACCTGGAGTACCTCGCGCGCGGGGTCATGACTTCGCAGAACGGCGCCGGCGAACCGCCCTTCGCGTATCCCGACACGCTGGTCGGCACCGACTCCCACACGACGATGATCAACGGGCTCGGCGTCCTGGGCTGGGGTGTGGGAGGCATCGAAGCGGAGGCGGCGATGCTCGGCCAGCCGATCGCGATGCTCGTACCGCAGGTCGTGGGCTTTCGTCTCGTCGGCAGGCTGCCCGAAGGAACCACCGCCACGGACCTCGTCCTGCGGGTCACCGAGATGCTCCGCAACCACGGCGTGGTCGGCAAGTTCGTCGAGTTCTTCGGTCCCGGGCTAGGTGAACTGCGCCTCGCCGACCGCGCGACGATCGCCAACATGGCGCCCGAGTACGGCGCCACCTGCGGCATCTTCCCGATCGACCGGACCGCCGTCGACTACCTGCGGTTCACCGGCCGCAGCGAGGCTCAGGTGGAACTCGTCGAGGCCTACTGCCGCGAGCAGGGCCTGTTCCACGGCCCCGATACGCCGGAGGCCGAGTACAGCGATACGGTGGAACTCGATCTCAGCACGGTCGTGCCGTCGCTGGCCGGTCCACGGCGGCCCCAGGACCGGGTGCCGCTCTCCGGAGTCAAGGAGTCCTTCCTCAGCCAGTTGTCCGGCCTGTCCACCCGCAAGGGCGGCCTGCGGGTGATCGACGATGGCGCCAACGACGACGCCAACGACGACGCCCAGGAGGCAGCCGCCGACGCCAGCGGCAACGGCAAGGTCGAGCTGCGGGACGGTTCCGTGGTGATTGCCGCGATCACGAGCTGCACGAACACCTCGAACCCGTCGGTCATGGTCGCTGCCGGCCTGCTGGCGAAGAAGGCGGTCGAGGCCGGACTGAAGGCCAGACCCTGGGTGAAGACCAGTCTGGCGCCCGGTTCCAAGGTGGTGACCGACTACCTGGGCGAGGCCGGTCTGACCCCCTACCTCGAGCAGTTGGGTTTCCACACCGTCGGCTACGGCTGCACGACCTGCATCGGCAACAGCGGCCCGCTGCCCGGCCCGGTCTCGGCCGCGATCGCCGAAGACGAGCTCGTCGCCGTCGCCGTGCTCTCCGGCAACCGGAACTTCGAGGGCCGGATCTCGAGCGAGGTGCGCGCCAACTACCTTGCGTCGCCACCCCTGGTCGTGGCCTACGCTCTGGCCGGCCGCATCGACATCGACCTCTACAACGAGCCCCTGGCCTCGAGCGCCGACGGCCCCGTCTACCTGCGGGACGTCTGGCCCTCCCAGAGCGAGATCCAGGCGGCGCTCGAGAGTTCGCTGCGCCCCGCGATGTTCGGGCGCCAGTACGCCGATGTCTTCGCCGGCAGCGCGGCGTGGCAGGCGCTCGACGTGCCTTCCGGCCAGACCTTCGACTGGCAGGCCGACTCGACCTACGTCAAGCAACCTCCGTTCTTCGTCGACATGCCGCGCCAGCCCGAACCGGTCGAGGACATCCACGGCGCCAGGGTGCTGGCCCTGCTCGGCGATACGGTGACCACCGATCACATCTCGCCCGCCGGGCCGATCAGCCACGACAGTCCCGCCGCCGACTACCTCCGCGACCTTGGCGTCCAACCGGCGCAGTTCAACTCCTACGGCGCCCGCCGCGGCAACCACGAGGTCATGATGCGCGGCACGTTCGCCAACGTCCGCCTCCGCAACCACCTGGCGCCGGGCACAGAGGGCGGCTACACCGCGCTCCTGCCCGAAGGGACGCACACGACCATCTTCGACGCCGCCGGCGCCTACCGCGAGCGGGGAGTGCCGCAGATCATCCTGGCCGGCCTGGAGTACGGAACCGGGTCGTCCCGCGACTGGGCGGCCAAGGGACCGCGGCTGCTCGGCGTCCGCGCCGTCATCGCCAAGAGCTACGAGCGAATCCACCGCAGCAACCTGGTCGGAATGGGGATCGCGCCGCTTCAATTCCGGAGCGGCGAAGGCGCCGAGGAACTCGGGCTGACCGGCCGTGAGGAGTACGAGGTGGAGGGGCTCGCGGCGGGCCTGGCCGCGGACTTCGAGCCCGGCCTGGAGGTCACGGTGCGAGCCTGCGGCGAGAACGGCGAGACCACCTTCCGCGCGCTGGTGCGCCTGGACACCCCGCAGGAGGCCGAGTACTACCGCCACGCGGGCATCCTGCAGTACGTGCTGCGGCAGCTCCTTGACGACGACGCCTGATCGACCCAGGAAGGTCGACGCGGTCGCCGCGCTGCCTGAGAGCGAGCGGCTCAAGATCAACGAGATCTTCTACTCGATTCAGGGCGAATCCACGTTCGCGGGCCGCCCCTGCGTCCTCGTTCGCCTGACCGGCTGCCAGATGCGATGCAGTTGGTGCGATACGGAGTACAGCTTCTACGAAGGCGCATGGATGCGCGTCGAGGACGTCATCGCGGAAGTCCTGGCCTACGACTGCCCGCTGGCCGAAGTCACGGGCGGCGAACCCCTGCTCCAGCCCGGCGTCCATCCCCTGATGAGCGGACTCTGCGACCGGGGGCTCACGGTTCTGCTCGAGACCGGCGGCGGACTGGACATCTCAGGTGTGGATCCGCGGGTAAGGCGGATCGTCGACCTGAAGTGCCCCGCCAGCGGCGAGGCTCCGAACAACCACTGGCCGAACATCGACGAGCTCCGTTCGACCGACGAGGTGAAGCTCGTACTCGCCGACCGCGGCGACTACGAGTGGGCGCGCGACGCGATCAGCAGGCACCGGATCGATCGCCGTTGCAACGTTCACCTGTCGCCGGTCTGGGACGCGCTGGAACCCGCCGACCTCGCCTCCTGGGTGCTCGAGGACCGGCTGCCGGCCCGGGTCTCGGTACAGCTTCACAAGACGCTGTGGGGCGCTGAGAAGCGTGGCGTGTAGGACGGGGCCCAAAAGGGTGTAGGAACGGGGCCCAAAAAAGCGCGAGGATAGGCCGCCGAACCCGCGGGGGGGCCGGCGACGAACAACAAATCGAGGGGAAACAGCTAGTGGTACGAGTCCGCACCTTGGTCGCGTTGTCGATGGGTTCGCTCCTGGCCGGCAGCGGGCCAGCGGGACGACGGTGTCGATCTTCGGGCCTGTCTTCGGCGACATCGACATCGGGACCGATCCGAGTCTGAGCGCCGAAGCCGCCCTGGCCCGTCTCGAGGAGATTGCAGATGCCGCTCCGGCGACCCCCGAACCGCCGAGCCTGGTCATCTTCCCGACCCTGCTAGGGAGGCTCGTGCTCGTCTGGAGCGCGCCGATGCAGGACCACCGGACCTACTTCATCGACGCCCACAGCGGTGAGCTAGTTCATCAGCTCGACCACGTGTACGCCGAGAGCGAGGTTGGCTTCGGCTTGGGCATCACCGGCGCGCCGCAAAAACTGAGCGTCTGGAAGACCGGGCAGGGCTACGAGGCGTGGGATTGACTTCGTCCGGCCGAAACCGTGACCCTGGACGCGCAGGGCGACTTCTTGAACGCCTTCCTGTTGCTCGTGCCTTCGCCGGCCTGGGAGGAGGCGGTCGCGGCGGACGACGACAACGAGTGGTCGATCCCGGCCGTCGTCGACGGTCACGCCCACCTCGGCCTGACCTACGACTACCTCTTCAAGAGCCAGGGATGGCGAGGAATGGATGGCCAGGACGGTCGCATCTTCTCCATCGTCAACATCGACGAGTTCGACAACGCCTTCTTCCTCTCGGCGCCATTCGGGCCGCAAGGCACCGGCGCCGTCGCATTCGGCCAAAGACCAGGCGGCACGCCGCTCGTTCCCCTGGACGTTGTGGCACACGAGTTCATGCACGGCGTCACCTACTCCGCCATGACCACGCGTACAGGCCTGCCCTTGATCGGCCAGCACCGGTTCACCCTCGGACCATCGAGATTCACAGTGTCGGATGAGGTGATTCGCTGCGGCGACCTCCACACCTTCCAGGACGATCAAGACGAAGTACTAGCGCCGTACCTCTGCTTCGACGACGACGGGAACCCCACGACCTCTCGCAACGGTCGCTTCGCCCTGTTTCTGGCCCATGGCGGTGCGATCAACGAGGCGTACTCGGACATCATCGGCACGGCGGTCGAATTCATGTTCCACCCGCCCGGCGACGGGCTGCTGCGCGCGGACTACACCAACGGCGAGGACACGGGACAGCCGGCGCGTCGGTTCGACGCGCCCCACTCGTTCAACATCGGTTCTTTCACCCTTCCGGACGCCCTCGGGCAGGCGTTCCGTTTTGTCGTGGCCCGGGTGAGCGAGAACCGATTCCGCTACACCCGCTTCGGCAGGATGGACAATCGCTGGTTCCGGCGTGCAACCGACGGCTACCAGGGGATCCACTGGAACTCCACCATCCTGAGCCACGCCTTCTACCTGGCGATCGAGGGTGGAACACACGCCTCGAGCGGACGCACGGTCCAAGGCGTCGGCGGCGCCAACCGGACTCAGATCGAGCAGGCGTTCTTCCGCGCCCTGGTCGACCTGGCGTCGCCTTTCGCCAACTTCCAGACGATGGCGATCGCCATCCGACAGGCGGCCGTGGACCTTCACGGCGCCGGAAGCTCCGCCCACACGGCGGTCGATCAGGCGCTGACGGCAGTGGGACTTTGAACCGATGAGGAAGAACCAGGCAATGAATCTGAAGACGCCAACAAGGAACAGCCGTGGGCTAGCAGCGTGCGCGGCAGAACTCCCAGAGGCCGGCGCTTCGCGCCGGATGCGGGCAAGGATGCCCGCGTTCCCAAGTCAGATCGTTCTACCGCGCACGCTCCTGCGGCTCTCGATGGGTCTGGCCCTTCTGCTCCTGACCTGGTCGACGGCAGCGCCCCTTGCCGCGCAAGCCGACGCGCCGCAGGAGGATGCGGCCGCTTCCACGGAGTCGGAGCAGGGCGAAGCGGCCCAGGACCGTTGGTCGCTGGCGTTCGCCGGCGGCCTGCTGTCGACCAACGACGCCCCGTCCGGGACCTTCACGTTCGAGAACGCGCTGTTCGGTTCCGAGCAGGGTGACTTCGACGCCGATTACGTGGGCGGCGACGCCTCTCTCTACGAGTTATCCCTTGGCCTCCGCCTGCGCGGTCCGCTGGCGCTCGGCCTCACCTGGTCCCAGTCCTCGCTCTCCGATCAGGCGGACATCGCGGGCCGGCTGCCGCACCCCTTCCTGTTCGGAAGTCCGCGCACTGTCGAAGGCAGGAGCCGTGGCCTCTCCCGCGATGAGACGGCCATTCACCTTTCGTTGAAGTGGCTCGTTCGGGACGGCGACAAGGTCCAGGTCGCCCTGTTCGCCGGTCCTTCCCAGATCGACGTCGACCATGGCCTGGCGACCGCCGTTCGCTTCGATCAGACCTACCCCTTCGACACGGCGAACTACGCCGGCGTCGAACACCGGAAGGCATCAGGCAGCGCCATCGGCTACCACGTCGGCATCGACGTCGCCTACTACTTCAGCAAGAGCACCGGGCTGGGCGGAGTCGTTCGCTTCAGTGACGCCTCGATCGATCTCGACGCCCCGAGCGGCGGCGCCGTTGCGATCGGCGGCGGCGGCCTTCAGACGGCCGTGGATCTCCGGTTCAGGTTCTGACCCGAACGTCGTCCACACGTCGACCGCGCAAGCCCAAACCGGCCGGATTCGGGCTGCTACACTCCGCCCCCGACGCGCGCCAAGTGAATCGGACACCGGAAAGTAGGGGTAGACAGCAGCGATGAGTGTAGCCAAGCTGAATCTGGACGATCAGGAGTACGAATTCCCCGTAATCGTCGGCTCCGAGGGCGAACTGGCTATCCAAAGCCACGCGCTCCGAAGCCAGACTGGTGCGATCACCTTGGATCCCGGCTACGGCAACACCGGATCGTGCCGTAGCGGGATCACGTTCATCGACGGCGAGCAGGGAATTCTCCGCTACCGCGGCTACCCGATCGACCAGCTCGCCCAACGAGCGTCCTTCGTCGAGGTCTGCTACCTGCTGATTTACGGCGAACTGCCGACCGAGCGGGAGTTGAGCGACTTTCGAGCGAGGCTACGGCGGCACACGCTGATCCACGAGGACATGAAGAAGTTCTTCGAGGCGTACCCGCCGACGGCGCACCCGATGGCGATCCTGTCCTCGATGATCTCGTCGCTGGCCACCTTCTACTCCGAGGACGAGGACGTCGACCTGCACGCCGTCCGCCTGATTGCGAAGCTGCCGACGATCGCGGCCTTCACCTACAAGAAGTCGATCGGCCAGCCGTTCGTGTACCCGCAGAACGACCTGGGCTACGCGGACAACTTCCTGAACATGATGTTCTCGGTGCCCTGTGAGTCCTACGAGCCACCGGATGTGTTGTCTCGAGCGCTGAACATGCTGCTCGTCCTGCACGCCGACCACGAGCAGAACTGCTCGACGTCGACGGTCCGTATGGTCGGCAGCTCCGGCGCCAGCCTGTTCGCCGCCATCTCCGCCGGCATCGACGCGCTGTCGGGGCCGCTCCACGGCGGCGCCAACCAGCAGGTGATCGAGATGCTGGAAGCGATCCGCGACAGCGGAGACGACTTCAGCAAGTTCGTCGATCGGGCCAAGGACAGGAACGACCCCTTTCGCCTCATGGGCTTCGGCCACCGCGTCTACAAGAACTTCGACCCACGCGCCAGTATCCTGAAGGGGGCCGCGGACCAGGTCCTGGCCCAGCTCGGCGTCGACGATCCGCTGCTGGCAATCGCCATGAACCTGGAGGAGGTGGCGCTGCGCGACGAGTACTTCGTCGAGCGCAAGCTCTACCCGAACGTCGACTTCTACAGCGGCATCATCTACCGGGCGATGGGCCTGCCGACGGACATGTTCACGGTCATGTTCGCCCTGGGCCGGCTGCCGGGCTGGCTGGCGCACTGGAAAGAGATGCGGAACGATCCGGACAACCGGATCAACCGCCCCCGGCAGGTCTACACCGGCGCCACCGTACGCGACTACCAGGCGCTCGCCGAGCGGTAGCGCCGGAGCGGGCCGCAGTCCCGGCTACGCGCGCAGTGCCGGACGAACCGGTTTCGCCGGCACGTGGCCGCGGCGGTACACGAGGATCGTGCGGTCGAACGTGATCACGGGCTGGCCGGTCTGGTTGTAGCCGACCGTGCGGAAGCCCACGATGCCCTGGTGCGGGCGCGACTTCGACTCGCGAACGGAGAGCACCTCGCTCTGGGCATACAGCGTGTCGCCTTCGAACACCGGGTGCGGCAGACGGACCCGGTCCCAACCCAGGTTCACCGCGTTCTGGGACAGGTCGGCGACGGTCAGCGCCGTGACCAGGGACAGGGTGAAGCAGGAGTTGACCAGGGGCCGTCCCCATTCCGTCTGGCCCGCGTACTCGCGGTCGAAGTGGATCGGGTTCGGGTTCAGGGTGATCATCGTCAACCAGACGTTGTCGCCCTCGGTGACCGTACGGCCCAGTGCGTGACGGAAGATCTGGCCGACCTCGAAGTCCTCGAAGACTCTGCCCGCGCCGCCTGAAGGCGGACCGTCGTGCGTACGTGCGTCGTTCATGCTCTCAGGATGGCTCCATTCTGTTCGAGTCCGTCGATCTCCTCGGCGCCGTAGCCGAGGCCATGAAGGACCTCTCCGGTGTGTTCGCCCATCCGCGGCTCGCGCCGGCGGAGGTCGCCGGGCGTCCTGTCGAGGCGCGGTGCGGGCGCTATGTGAATCTCTCCGTCCGGGCCGATCGGGAAGGTCCCCCGCTGCACGTTGTGCGCATGGCGCGGCGCTTCGTCCAGGTCGAGCACCGGCGACACGCAGGCGTCGAGTTCGCTGAACACCTCGGCCCATTGGTCCCGGGTCCGGGTCAGGAAGGCGCGCCGGAACGCATCGATGTGCACCGGCCAGCGCTCGGTGTCCATCTGCTCGTCCGCGACATCGACGCCCGTTCCTTCGCACAGCGCGGCGAAGAACTGCGGTTCGATCGCGCCGACCGAGACGTAGCCCCCGCACTTGCACTCGTAGCAGCGGTAGAAGGCGGCCCCGCCGCCCAGAAGCCCTTTGCCCGGCGTCGAGCGGGCGCCCTTCTGCGCGAAATGCACGGCCATGAGGGAAGCCGCTCCGTCGATCATCGCGGCGTCGATGTACTGGCCGCGGCCGGACCGTTCCCGCTCGAACAGGGCGCAGAGGATGCCGAAGGCCGCCATCAAGCCGCCGCCGCCGAAGTCGGCGATCAGGTTGAGGGGCGGCAGAGGCGGATCCTGACCGTTACCGATCTGCGACAGAACGCCCGCGAGCGCGATGTAGTTCACGTCGTGCCCGGCGGCCTGCGCCATCGGCCCGGTCTGGCCGTAGCCGGTGAGCGAGCAGTAGACGAGACGGGGATTGATCGCCGAGAGACTGGCGTAGTCGCAGCCCAAGCGGGCGCAGACGCCGGGCCGGTTGCCCTCCAGGAAGACATCCGCCTCCGCGGACAGTTCCTGGAGGATGCGCTGGCCTCCCGCCGTCTTCAGGTTGAGAGCGATGCTGCGCTTGTTGCGCGACAGCATGTCGCCGGAACGGACCGGTCCGCCCACCGCGTTGTCGACCCGCAGCACGTCCGCCCCCATGTCTGCGAGCAGCATCGAGCAGTACGGCCCGGGCGCAAGCCGCGACAGGTCAAGAACCCGAAGTCCGTCCAGGGCGCCCACGGCGGCGCAGCCTAGCAGTCAGCGCCCTGGGCGCCGCACGAAGGGCGGAGCGGAGGCCGCTACGGCTCGCAGCCGCCGGGGAACCCGGCTGGCGCGCTTCGCGCACCAGCCGTGAACCATGCGTGGGCCCGTCAGCGGGCGCACGCTTGAAACGCGGTCGCGTCGGTGATCGCGGGCGCGGACAGCCCCGGCTCGTTCCGGTACTCCTTCACCATTCCGGTCACCGTGTCGGTCACTCGGACTGTGTAGCCGAGGTCCGTCGTCGCTGCGCCGTACACCCACACGTTTCCATTCTCCGCACAGCCGTCCAGCACCTTGATCAGAACCTCCCAGTTCTCCCGGTTGAAGAAGGTGAACAGTCCCGAGTCGTCCGTTCCCGCTTGGACCACGCTCCCGGCGCCGCTCTCATCGTTCGCCTTCCGCCACTGCACGACCACGGAGTAGCGGGAATCCAGCAGACACCGTGTCTTGTCGTCCGCCTCACAGGTTCCTTGAGGCTCGGCCGCCTCGACCAGGAACGTGCGCGACGCGGTCGACTCCCGTTCCCCGTCGCCAACCGTCAACGTGACCTCGTAGAAACCAGGCTCCAACCAGGAGTGATCGAGCCTCCGATTTTCCGACCTCTTCCCATCACCGAACTCCCATCTCCGGGACCGCATTGTGCCCGAACTCGTGTCCTCGAAGGTCACCGGCACCCCCGTCTGCGCCCGGCAAAGGCCCCCAGCGCATTCCGCACTGAGCGTGAAGGCGGCCTCCGGCGGACCGCTCGGTGGCGGGGGCGGAGGTGGCGGGGGCCGGGTTCCGCCGCCGCCGGTGGGTGGAGGCGACGGTGTTGGGGGTGGTGGAGGCGACGGTGGAGGGGGTGGTGGAGGCGACGGTGGAGGGGGTGGTGGAGGCGACGGCGGAGGGGGCGGTGGAGGCGGCGGTGGAGGGGGTGGTGGAGGGGGTGGTGGAGGGGCATCGGTGACGCTCACCGTGACCGGCGCGGTGCCCGAGTTCCCCTTCTCGTCCGTCGCCCGCAGTCGCACTTCGTAGTCGTTGTCCTCATTCGCGTCTGCCGGATTCTGGTAGTCCCGAGCGGCCAAGGTCAGCACGCCGGACCCGGAGTCCACCGAGAACTGGTCGGCGTCCGGCCCTTCCTGCGTCCACTTCACGTCGCCGCTTGCGGCCGTGACCGAGGGCGTCGCGGAGGTCCAGGCGTTGTCCTGCTGGACAGTTCCCAACGAGACGCCCGAAACCGTGAGCCAGCCGGGTGGTCCCTTGATCACCCGGATCGTCACGTCCTTCGTAGCTCCATTGCTGTCCCCGTCGGCGCCCCCTACGGTCACCTGGTAGTCGTTGTCCTGGTTCGAGTCCTCCGCTGCCTCGAAGTCCCTGGTTCCGAGGGACAGGGCGCCAGTCCCGGAGTCGAGCGTGAAGAGGCCCGCGTCGACGCCGGTCTTGGTCCAAGTCACCGGGTCGATCGCCCCACCAGCGGCTCGGCAACTGGTATCGCAGTCGAGGAAGAGTGCCGTCGAATAGCCGGTGCCGTCCGGGATCTTCTTGCTGGACGCGTTCGACAACGTCAGCGACTTCGACTCCACCGCGTCGGTCACCGTCACCGAGACGGCGGTGGTGGCAGAGTTGCCCTTCGTATCGGTGACCCTCGCCGTCACCTCGTATTCGTTGTCGCCGTCAGCGTCCGCCGATTCTTCGAAGTTCCGGCCCGGCAGCCCGAGCACGCCCGTCGTCGACTCGATCGTGAACCGATCGGCGTCGTTCCCTTCCTTGGTCCAGGACACCGCCCCCGACGGGGTTCCCGTGACGGCCGGCGCAGCGGAAGTCCACTGCACGTTCTCGGCCACCGAGCCGTCCGAGAGTCCCGAGACGGCCAGCGAAGACCCAGTCGACGGGTCGTAGGCGACGTCCTGGGACGCCGCACCGCTCGGGTGGCCGGCGAGGTCCATTGCAGCGGCTGCGGGGACGCTCAGCGCGATCGTCGCGGCAACCGAGGTGGTGGGCGTCACCTGCACGGTGTAGGTCCGCGCATCCGAGCGCGTGGGCGCGGTGACGGTGGCGTTCGTCGCGGTGACGTCTGCGGCATCCACGAACCCGGTCACGTCCTCGGCGAACCGGACCGTCGCCACAAAGGGCGAGCTTCCGGCGCTCGACGGCGAGATCGCCGGCGCCGGCGCGGTGTTGTCGAACGAGTAGGTCCGCTCGGCGTGCGTCGGCCAGGTCGCGACGAGCGCATCGTCGGACAGGCTCTTGATGTCCTGGCCAGAGGCAAAGCCAAGTGTCGCATCCCCGTCGAAGCTTTCGATGCCGGCCGTGACGGCGATGTCGTAGATCCGTTGGCTGCCGGTCTTCGCCGTCACGGTCAGGGTCGTCGTCCCGAGACCCGAACCGGAGAGGTCGAAGTCGTCGCTGGTGACGTTCTTGACGTCCCGGCTGAAGGCCAGCCGCCAGACAGGGCTGTCGCTGTTCGTCACTTCGGTCGGTAGGCGCCGCCTCAGGGAGACGACCTGGGGCCCCAAACCTGCGGACCTGAAGGCTGCCACGGTCGCGCGGGTATCGTTGAGCGTCGCACTCGCATCGGCCGGGCCGGTCACGGCGCTTGGGTCGCCGTTCCGCCAGACGCCAAGCGGAGAGCCCGCGAGGGCCTGGGCTGGGTTCGAGAACCGGGCGATGCGCCCGCAGCCAAATCCAGCGTGAGCGCACTGCCTGCTGTAGGCCATGATCGTCCGCCAGCGCGCGGACGACGAAGCGCCGGCCGCGAACGCCTCCTGGTTGACGTAGCCGTACGCGTGAGCGTAGGGCGTGTTCCTCAGTCCGAGATCGAGGTTGACGTCCACCGCGTACCGGTCGTGGCTGAGACCCATGTTGTGGCCGAGTTCGTGGGCGAACACCACGCTTCCGCAGAAGCCTACGGTAGCGCCAAAGGCGTATCCCTCAAGGGAGACGGTGAAGTCGTCGATTCGGTAGGCAATGCCGCAGTACCCGCCTGGGCCGTTGACTCCCCACCGCTCGATCAGGTGGACCATGTCGGCGCCGACCGCATCGCGCATCGCATGGACGCTGTCCATGAAGCCGTCGTCCGCGAGCCGCAGCGCAATCAACTCGAACGACGAGCCGGTTTCGACGTAGTCGAGTTCCTCCGCATGGGCCAGGCGGATCCGGAGATCGACACCGCTGTCCTCGAAGTAGCCGTTGGCCGCGGCGAACCAGAGATCGATCTTCGCCTCCATCGCCGCTTCGCCGCCAGCCCCATCCTTGGCAGCCGTCGTGTAGACGAGGAGAATATCGATCTCCGTGACCGAGGTGCTGGCCTGGATGATGTCCGCGATGGGGGCATCCCTGGCAGCCGGGACGGCGCCGGGCAGCGCTGGCGGCGCCTCGAGCCCACTGCATTCGGGAAGCGCCCCTTCATCGGTCTCCCGAATCTCGACGAGGTCGCCGCTCGACCGGATCGTGTAGGTCGCCCCGGGCGCCCGCACCTCACCAACTATGACGTCTCCGTTGACCACCAGGGTCATCGCACCCAGCGGTTCCCCGTCGAGCTGTCCGGATAGCGAGAATCCCGAAGAGGTCCGCGCAGTGCGCAAGCCCGTGACCTGGAATGAAGCGTCGTCGAAGAGGTTCAGGTTGACCAGACCGGCAGGTGCGTTACCCCGCGCCACGGTCGCGCGCGCCTCGCTGAGAAGGCTCAGATCGACCCGGGCGTGACGGCGGCGAAGCGTCGGCCCCATGTATTCGGGGATTGCCGCCAAGGAAGCCGCGTTGACTGCCCGCTCACTGGGCGACTCGACCGGCAGGAACACGTCGTCAGCCGCCACCTGCGTGGCCGCCACGAATTGGAGCCCCGTGACCAGGAACGCGGCCGCAATCATCGCGCCGATCCGGATTCGGTCAGCACATGCTCTCATTCGACGTAGGTCCCAGACAAGAAACGCAGAACAATCCTACTGCGTACCTCATACCTCTCCCACGTTGCGCCAGGTTGCGGCGCGCTCACCGTAATCTGGGAGCACGGCGTCCGCTGATACCCTGAACCCATGGAAGTGCCGGCCGCGGCCACGATACTGCCGCGTTCCGAGCACCCGATCGCGTGGCGGCAGATCTCTTCCGGCGCCCAGAGAGTGCTCCGGAGGCTGCATCAGGCCGGCCGGAACGCGGGTCTGGTCGGCGGCAGCGTGCGCGATCTGATGCTGCAACGCGCGCCGAAGGACTACGACGTCGTCACCGACGCGCGCCCCGAGGACGTGCGGAGGCTGTTCCGGAACTCCCGGATCATCGGCCGGCGCTTTCGCCTCGCCCACGTCCTGTTCGGCGACGAAGTGGTCGAGGTGTCCACGTTCCGAGGCGCACCGGATCCCGACCATCAACGTCGTTCGCCCGGTGAACTCCTGGTGACGAGCGACAACACCTACGGCACCCCCCGACAGGACGCCTTCCGCCGCGACTTCACCGTCAACGCGCTGCTCTACCGAGCCTCCGACCGCGCCGTCGTTGACTATGTAGGAGGCCTTGAGGATCTCGATCGCCGTTGCATCCGCGCGATCGGTGATCCCAACTTGCGCTACCGCGAGGATCCGGTCCGCATGCTGCGGGCCTGCGAGTTCGCCGCGCGCCTGGACTTCGAGATCGAGGACGAGACCCTTGCCGCCGCCTTCGAGCACCGCCGGGACATTGCCAAGGCCTCGCCGTACCGCCTGATCGAGGAGTTGATCCAGCTCCTGTCAAGCGGCCGGAGCGCCGCGGCCTTCGAGTGGATGCGGCGCTCGGGGCTGCTTCCGGTCGTTCTGCCCGAAGTCGACGAAGTGCGAAGGACAGGGACCGAAACGGCCGGTTTCTCCCAAATCGCGGAGCAACTTGACCAACGCGTCAATACGGAGCCGGAAGTGCCGCTTGCGGTGCTGCTGCCGACCCTGCTCCTGCCACGGATCGTGGTCGGCAGGGAGCGCCTGGAGGCCGGCGGAACCGCAGTCCCGAGGCGCCGCCTGCAACGACTCGTGGACGATGTTGTGGCCGACTTCGGCAAACGCTTCGCCCTCTCGGCCGCCCGCCGCCACAAGATGAGAGGGGCGCTGGAGACGTTTCAACGGCTGTGCGAACCGAACCTCAGCCCGAAGACCGTTCACAGCCTGGTCCAGCGGGAAGCCTTCCGCCCCGCAGTGGAGCTGTTCGCCCTGCTCTCGGCTGCCACCGGCAGCGGCGGTGAGGAACTCGAACGCTGGCGGGGGATCGCCGAGTCCGGGCCGGCCCCAAGTCCAGCCGACACCGCGAAGCCACCGACACGACGGAGACGACGGCGGCGCAGGCCGCGCCGGCGCCACCTCTAGGAGCTCAACCGGTCCAGCGGAACCAACGCGCGAACAGGCCCTGGACGGTAGGACTCAGCCTCGTCCTGCGCCACTGGTTCGCGGCTTTCTTGAGCACTTCCGCCTGGGTCGGATACGGCAGGATGGCGCCCGCGAACTTGGCGAGCCCCAGCCGGTGGGTCACGGCCAATGTAAGCGGCGCAATCAAGTCGCCGGCATGCGCGGCAACAACGGTCGCGCCGAGCACCCGGTCGCTCCCCTTCTGAAGCAGGACCCGCAGAAACCCCTCCTCCTCGCCGTCGAGCAGGGCGCGGTGGTTCTCTTCCAGGGCTACGTGCACCACGTCGACGGCGATGCCGCGCTGCTCCGCCTCCTGCCGGTCCAGGCCGACGTGCGCTACCTCGGGCGCGGTGTACGTACACCGCGGCACGACCAGTCGGTCGGCACGCGCACTGGGAAAGAACAGGGCGTTCTGAATCACGACGCCCGCGTGGGCGTCGGCCAGGTGGGTGAACTTGGGCGCCGGTGTGATGTCGCCCGCGGCGTAGATACGGGGATTCGTCGTGCGCAGCTTCGCGTCGACCTGGACACCGGTCACATCGCAACGAACGCCGATCTCCTCAAGCCCCAGGCCCTCGACGTTCGGCGTTCGGCCCACGGCAACCAGGAGTTCATCGCAACGGGTCTCGCGGCGGCCGCCGTCGCTGTCGAGGTAGACCAGGCGGACACCCTCGTCGTGCGGAGCGACTTCCTCGATCGTCACACCCAGCGCGAACTCGACACCGTCCCGTCTGAGGGCCTGCTCAACCAGAGCCGCGGCGTCCGGATCCTCGCGCGGGAGGATGCCGGGCAGAATGTCGAAGGTCGTCACCCGGCTGCCGAGCCGGGCGAAGGCCTGGGACAGTTCGCAGCCGATCGGGCCGGCGCCGATGACCGCCAGCCGCTCGGGTCGCTCGGTGAGCGAGAAGACCGTCTCGTTGGTCAGGTAGTCGCACCGGTCGAGGCCGGGAATCGGGGGCGCCTGGGGTCGCGCGCCGGTGGCGATGACGGCACGGCGGAAGCGCAGCTCGCGGTCGCCCGCGGAACCGGTCACCGCGACCGCGCGGTCGGACAGGAATCTCCCCTCGCCCAGGAAGACATCGACTCCGGCATCACGAAAGCGCTCGGCCGCGTCGTCCTGGCCAATCGCCGCCCGGATCCGGCGCATCCGCTCCATCGCCGCGCCGAAATCGCCCGCGCCGCCGGCCCCCGCCGCCCCGAACTCGGGATCGGCGCGACCGGCGTTCCATCGCCGCGCCGCGGCGATCACGCCCTTTGACGGAACGCAGCCGAAGTTCAGGCAGTCGCCGCCCATCAGCCGGCGCTCGATCAGGGCGACCCGAGCGCCGAAGCCCGCGGCCACGATCGCCGTCACCAGACCGGCGGTGCCGGCCCCGATCACGACCAGGTGGTACCGACCTGCGGGCTCGGGGTTCGTCCAGTCGTCGGGGGACACCCGCGCCGCGAGTTCCCGGTCGTGGCGACTCTCGGGGAGCAGTTCCGGCCTCGTCATTCGCCTACCTCCTCTCTGAGCGCTCGCCGCGCGATCCGCACGATGACCGTCGTCACGGCGATCGCCGCCACCAGGCCGACGCCCAACAAGGCGTAGTCGCGCCAGCCGCGCTCCTGGCCGACCCCGGCGGCGAGCCGGGCCAGATCGCCCGCCACTTTGCCGTAGTACACGTAGAGCAGGGTCGCCGGCAGCATGCCGATGCACGCGAGGGCGTAGTCGACCAGCCGCACCCGGGTCAGCCCCAGGGCGTAGTTCAGGAGCACGAAGGGGACAACCGGCGTCAGCCGCAGCAGGAAGGTGATCTTGAGCCCTTCGCGCCGGACCGCGCGATCGATGGCGGCGAAACGCGGCTCGCCGGAAATCCGTCGCTCGACCGCGCCGCGGGCGACGTAGCGAGAGACCAGGAAGGCAAGGTTGGCCCCCAGGGAAGCGCCTACGAACACCAACAGAGTGCCCTTCCAGAGACCGAAGATCGCTCCGCCGGCCAGGGTCAGCAGGGAACCCGGAATGAAGGCAACGGTGGCAACGGCATACCCAACCACGAACACCACCGGCCCCCAGAAACCGAGCCCATCGAGCCAGGCGTTGAACTCCGGCAGATAGGCGGCGACACGGCGGCCGAACAGAAGGAGAGCGGCGACGACCAGGACGAGGACCGCCGCTCGCACTGCAAATCCCGCCTTCGAGGTCTTGGCCGGCTTCCCCTCGACCGGACCGCCTCCCTCCGGCAGAGCAACCTGACTCGCAGTCTCGTTCATCTGAAGTTCCCTCCTCAGGACTCGTGTTCCGCACCGGCGAGATCGAACACGGACTTGACCGGCGTGTACACCTCGCCCGGCAGTTCCACGAACCGCGTCTCCCAACCGGCCATCGCTCCGTTCCACAAACCGGGACGTTCCAGGGCGGTCAGTTCCCGGCCGCCATGACTCTTGCGCACGATGAAGCTGGCGCCCGGGTCGACATAGTCCTCCAGCCGGTACGCCCCACCGCCCGGCGCCAGCGCCGCGCAGACCAGGAACACCGGGTTGAAGTGCGTGGACCGAGCCAGAATCGCCGCCTGCTCCGCGTCTTCCAGGTCGATCTGGGAGGTCTCGACGATCTGAAGCCGCAGTCCGCCCAAGGTTCCAGAAGCGCCCGAGGTTTCGTGGACCCAGAAGGGACCGCCGCCGGCTGTGCCGACGGCCGGGACGACGCCGCAGACCCTGGCCGGACAGTCCGAACCCCGCGCCAGTTCCCGCGCCATTCCGGCGAGGATCCGCATGGCCCGAACCGAGGCGCCCTGGGCCTCCTCAGGCTGAACGTTGTCGATGTTCTTCACCCCGATCAGCTCGAAACCCCGATCGCCCAGAGACTGCAGATTGCCAAGCAGTGCGCCGTGGCCTCCCGGCCGCACAAGCAATGGCGCCGCCGGATCGTCCGCAATCCGGAACGGCCTTCCATCCGCGTCGACCGCGATGCTGTCGGTAGCCGGCGACTGGTGGGAGAGCGTGACGTCGAAGCGGCATCCCAGGCGTCGTTCGAGCACCGGCAGCCGGTCATCGAGCAGCGCCTCGAATGCCGGCCGGTGACGGACGGCGACGGAGAAGTGGATCGCCGCCGAGCCGCGGCCGCCCATCAGAGCTGCCGCCTCAACGAGGTGCTCCTCCAGCGCGGTCCGCCGCTCGCCATCGGCGTACCTGTGAAAGGGGATCAGGGCCTTGGGCGCGTCGCCGTAGCGGTCCAGGAGCTCGGTCGGATCGCAGTCGAAGGGAAGACAGGGCCGGGCGCTCTCGAAACGAGCCAGGACCGGATCGTTCGCCGGGTATCCGGCGGCCTGCGCCGTTCGAAGTTCCGCAAACAAGCGCGACGCCGCACCGGAGGCCGGCACGAAGCGAATCAGGCGGCCTGCCAGCGCGGCGGATCGTCCGTCTTCGGTCAGGCCGTCGGCCTCGGCGCCTTCAGGCATAGGCAGGATGCCGTCGCCGATCCGGGCGGGGCGCGCGAGCCTCGTCTTCGGCGGTGGATCGCGCAGGAGCGCGAGTTGCCGCCGGGCCTCCTCGACGCCAATGCCGCGCGCCTCGAGCTGATCGCGGTCGGCGGCCCTCAGGCCGTCCCGATCCGTCAAGGGCGCCGCTCGAAACACATCCGACTCAATCAGGAGAACGTCGGCAATTGTTCAAGACATCCCGCAACGGTGGGCGCCGCCCGGTCGCGGTCCGAGAGCAGCGGCTCGTCGACCGGCCAGTCGATCCCGATCTGGGGATCGTCCCAGGCGATCGAGAGTTCGTCGTCCCGGTCGTAGTAGTCGTCGCACTTGTACTGCACCTCGGCGGTCTCGCTGATCACGCAGAAGCCGTGAGCGAAACCGCACGGGATGTAGAGCTGGCGGAAGTTGTCCTCCGACAGGACGCAGCCGGTCCAGCCGAGGAAGGACGGCGAGCCGCGCCGGACATCCACGGCGACGTCGAAGACCTCGCCCCGGGTGACGCGCACGAGCTTCGTCTGCTGCCGGCGGCATTGAAGGTGGAGCCCGCGCAAGGTTGCGCGGCCGGATCGCGAGTGGTTGTCCTGAACCCACGGCCTTTCCACGCCGGACTCAGCGAACGTGGACGAGTTGTGGCTCTCCAGAAAGAAACCGCGGCCGTCCCGGTGAACCGCGGGTTCGACGATCACGACGCTGGCCAGTCCGGTCGGATGAACCCTGGGCGGCGCGCTCAACGCTCCTCCTCGAGGACGAGGCTCAGATACCGGCCGTAGGCGTCGTTCGTGGTTTCCACCAACCGACCCAGCTCGTCCGCATCGATATAGCCCATGCGATACGCCACCTCCTCCAGGCAGGCGACCTTCAACCCCTGTCTTTCCTCGATCGCCTGAATGAAGTTGCTGGCCTGAAGCAGCGCCTCGTGCGTGCCCGTGTCGAGCCAGGCGACGCCTCGGCCGAGGAGTTCGACCCGCAGCGTGCCCTCGGCCAGGTAGAGCCGGTTCAGGTCGGTGATCTCGAGCTCGCCGCGCGCCGACGGCTCGAGCGTCCGGGCCAGTTCGACCACGCGCTCGTCGTAGAAGTACAGACCCGGTACGGCGTAGGGCGACTTGGGCGCCGACGGCTTCTCCTCCAGGCCGATCACGCGCCGCTCGTCATCGAACTCGACCACGCCGTACCGTTCGGGATCCCGGACCCGGTAGCCGAAGATCACAGCACCCGGCGAGGACGCATTTCGCTCCGCGGCCCGTTGGAACACCTGGCCCAACCCGTGGCCGTGGAAGATGTTGTCGCCGAGCGCGAGAGCCGCCCTGGCCCCGCGCAGGTGTTCGGCGCCGATGAGAAAGGCCTGCGCGATGCCCTCCGGCGCCTCCTGCACGGCATACGACAGCTCGAGGCCGAGATCTCTGCCGTCACCCAGCAGGCGCTGAAACGCGGGCTGGTCGTGCGGCGTCGTGATGACCAGGATCTCCCGCACGCCCGCGAACATCAGGCTGGACAGCGGGTAGTGGATCATCGGTTGGTCGTACACCGGCAGCAACTGCTTGCTGACCGCGCGAGTCACCGGATGAAGCCGGGTACCGGACCCGCCCGCGAGCAGAATTCCCCGTAGCGGGCTCATGTCACCCCCGTCAGGCGCTGCGCTACGCCCATCCGGCTCCTCGAGGCGCCGGGGGCGACCGCCTCGCACCAGTCGCGGTGATCCAGGTACCAGCGCACCGTCTCGCGCAGGCCGCTCTCGAAGTCGTGCCGCGGGGCCCATCCCAGATCGCGCCGCACCTTCGTGGCATCGATCGCGTAGCGGTGGTCGTGACCGGGCCGGTCTTCAACGTAGGTCACGAGTTGCCAGTAGCTCCCGATCCCCCTGGCGGCAAGCGCGGCGTTCCGCGCGGCCGGGAACTCCGCCTCGACCGCCGCACAGACCGCCTCGACGACCTCCAGGTTCGTTCGTTCCTCGTCGCCGCCCAGGTTGTAGCTCTGGCCCGGCTCGCCGCGCCTCAGCACCGTGAGCAGACCGGCGCAGTGATCCTCCACGTGAAGCCAGTCCCGAACGTTCGCGCCCTTACCGTAGATCGGCAGGGGAAGCCCGTCCACCGCGTTCAGGATCATCACCGGAATCAGCTTCTCGGGATACTGGTACGGACCGTAGTTGTTCGAGCAGTTGGTCACGATCGCCGGCAGGCCGTAGGTGCGGCCGTAGGCGCGCACGAGGTGATCCGCGGCTGCCTTGGAGGCCGAGTAGGGCGAACTGGGGTCGTAGGGGGTGTGTTCGTGGAACCGTCCCTCTTCACCCAGGCTGCCGAAGACCTCGTCGGTCGACACGTGGATGAACCGAAAGGCGGCCCGCTCCCTCTCGGAACGGCTGCTGAGGGCGCCCCGGGCCGCTTCGAGCAGCTCGAACGTGCCGCCGATGTTCGTCTGGACGAAGTCGCCCGGGCTGTCGATCGAGCGGTCGACATGGCTTTCGGCCGCGAAGTTGAGGACCGCCGTCGGCCGGCACTCGGCGAAAACTCGCCGGACCGCGTCGCGATCCGCGATGTCCGCCTGCACGAACCGGTAGCGCGGATCGTCCGCAACCGCCTCCAGGTTGAGGAGATTGCCGGCATAGGTCAGCTTGTCGAACACGACCACGCGGCTGCCCTGACACGAACCGTCGGCCAGCGCCCTGGCCGTGAAGTTGCAGCCGATGAAACCGGCGCCGCCGGTAACGAGCAGAGTCTCGTTGGGAGCCAAGAGGAAGGATCCCGTCTCAGAGTTCCGGGTTCTGCGGCAGCACCGCGGCCGCCGCATCCAGAACCAAGCCGTGAAGGAGGCCGTTGGTCGCCACGATCCCGCGATTCCCGTCCAGTGTCCGGCCCAGGCTGAAATCGAGACTCCGGCCGTAGGCGTCGGTCACGGCGCCCCCGGCTTCGGACACCACGATAGAGCCGGCCGCGTGGTCCCATATCTTCTCGCGATAGGTCCTGGACGAGGGCAATCGGAGATAGATCGAAGCATCCCCGCGGGCGATCGCCCCGTACTTGCACTGGCTGTCCATGCGCACGGGAGGGGCCGTCACCCCGAGCCGCGTCGCGATCCGGGCGTGCCGATCGTGGTCCGAGTGCATCGCTTCGGCCGACTCGCAGAAGGCGGCGTCGCCCGACGCGGCAACCGCGGAGACCCCGATCCGGCGGGGTGCTCCCCCGTCCTCGTCGAACGGCAGCTCGCAGGCGCCCCGACCCCGGGCGGCGACGAACAGGCAACCGCGGCCCGCGGGCGAAGGCAGATTCGGGCAACCGAGCACACCGCCGACGACTTCGCCGTCCTCCATCAACCCCAGGGCGATCGCGTACTGGTCGCCGCGCAGGAATCCCTTCGTGCCGTCGATCGGATCGAGGACCCAGAACCTCCCGCTCGCGCCACCCGGATCCGAGCAGCGGTCGATCGCGCCTCGCACCTCGTCGGCGGTGACGTCGGGGAGCTCCGACCGCACCGCGGCCACAACCTTGTCCAGGGTTTCCCTTCCCTCGACGCCTTCGAGCGCCGTCGCGGTCTCCTCGCCGACGATGGCCTCCCCGCCCGGCAGGGTGAGGCTGACCAGGGCCTGCGCCGCGTAGTCGGCGACCGTCACCGGCGAACGGTCCTCCTTGGTCAGGAAGGACCCCTGAAGCGACTGCTGCAGACGCCGCGTCACCCGGCCCGCGATCCGCACCGACCGAACCGCAGCCGCGAGTTCCCCGTAGTCCCCGGTACCCGTGTGATCGTCCCCGTGTTTCACGCGGCAATGATACGGGCAGTCATCATGCGTGCCACACTGCAACCTGGGTGGCGTGCTCGACGCCACCCGCGAACCACTCCGGGCGCGAGTCATCGAGCGCACGGATGACACCTGGGTGGCGCGCTCGGCGCCACCCGCGAACCACTCCGGGCGCGAGTCATCGAGTGCACGGATGACACCTTGACGCATCGACAGAAAGACGAAGTCGCGCTCATTGCACAGGCCGTCGAAGGGTCGGAGCGCGCCTTTCAGACCCTGGTCGAGCGCTACCAACGCCCGGTCTTCAGCCTGGTCGTGCGCATGGTCCGGGACCACGGCATCGCCGAGGACGTCACGCAGGAGGTCTTCGTCAAGGCCTGGCTGGCCCTCGCCCGTTTCGACCCGCGGCGGCGCTTCGCGAGTTGGCTGTTCAAGATCGCAAGCAACGCGTCGATCGACCATCTGCGGCGAAAGAAGCTGCCCACAACACCGATCGAGAGCAGCGATCCCGACGAATCGTCGATCCTCGAACGCACCCCCGACGAGCATGCGGAGGCCGCCGACACACTGGTCAGGAGGCATGAGCTGGTGGCCGCGCTGGAGGCCTCGATGGCCGCCCTCCGGCCGGAGTACCGCCTGGTCGTGCTGCTGCGGTTCAAGGAGGAGCTGCCCTACCGCGACATCGCAGAGATCACCGGCATGCCTCTCGGAACCGTGAAGACGAATCTGCGGCGGGCTCGCCGCGAGATCGAACAGCGTCTGCGCGCGGAGGGCGTGGTTTGAAACCGCGGCGATCTTCGTATCGTAGGGCGAAGGGCATGGTGAACGCCGCAATGAAGCCTGCAAACAAACCGCCATCGTACAATCGCACGCGCCGCGAGGGATGAACATGCGGAACCGAATCGACTTCCGGACACTCTTCCAATCGCTCGACGATCCCGCGCCGTCGGACGGGTTCGTCGGCCGGGTCATGCGGCAGGTGGCAGCCGCGAACCGGCCGATCGAAGCGCCGGCGCCGTGGCTCTTGCCGTTCTCGATGCACCGGTGGGCACGCGTGTCAGTCGGCGCAATGGCCGCGGCGGCGATGCTCCTGCTCGGCGGCGCGACGCTGCTTGTCCCGTCCACCTGGCTGACCATGCTGAGCGCCCTGGAAACGGGGCTCTTCAGTGCGGTCTGGATCCTGACCTGGACTGCCGGCGTCCTCGCCGAGAGCCTCGCGTTCCTGAACGGAGCGGTGCGGGTCGGTGAGGCTCTCGACCTGATTCTGCGCACCCCCCAGGTCACCGCGGGGGTGACCGCTGCGGCGCTGGTCAGTCTGGCCGCGGTCTATTTTCTCCACCGGCTCGCTTCGCGACCGGGCGGCCGGCGGCGGGTCCGCGGGGCGCGAGCCGGCGCGTTGATGCTGGTCGGCGGGCTGTGCTGCACCGGCTTGGCGTTCGGCCAGCCCCAGGGCGCTCAGGAGGCCCAGGAGGCCCAGCCCAGGAAGCCCAGGAGGAAGCGAGCACGGCTCTGGAGGAAGCGCGAGAACGCCTCGACGAAGCACTCGAGGAAGCTGGCGAACAGGCCCAGGGCGCCATCGAAGGAGCGATCGAGCGGCTGGAGGACCTCGAGCGCGACCTGAACGGGATCGAGGAGGAGCTCGTCGACCTCGACAACAAGGTCGCGTTCGGCAGCACCGTCCGGGTCGGCCGGGACGAAGTGGCCCACGACATCGTTTCGATCGGCGGCGACGTCAAGGTCGACGGCCAGGTTCGCGGCGACGCGATATCGATCGGCGGCACGGCGAAGATCAACGGTCGCGTGACCGGCGAAGTGGTCGCGATCGGCGGCGGCGTGGAACTCGGCCCCGAAGCGGAAGTGCTTGGCGACATCGTCACGGTCGGCGGCAGGGTGCGGCGGGAAGACGGGTCGTCCGTGCTTGGCGAGGTATCCGAAGTCGACTGGGGTGACTTCGAGTGGAACTGGGGCGGCGACTGGTTCGACGGTTGGGACGGCGACTGGTTCCCCGGTGTCGGCGACCGGCCCCCCTTCTTCCGTCTCGGCAAGGTCTTCGAGTTCGTCCAGTCGATCATCTTCACCGTTCTCCTGATTGCGCTCAGCGGCCTGGTCCTCCTGGTGGCGCCGAAGGGAGTCGGCCGGGTGCGGTCGGCGGCGTCGTCCGACTTGTGGATCATGTTCGCGGTCGGCCTGGGCGTGGAGTTCTTCTTCATCCCCGTCCTGATCATCGTCAGCTTGCTGCTCGCGGTGACGATCATCGGCATTCCCTTCGCCGTCCTCGTCTGGCCGGCAGCGTTCCTCGGTCTGACGGCCGCCTTCGTGTTCGGTTACGCCGGCTCGGCGGCGGCGGCCGGCAACTGGTGCCGCCGTCGCTTCCAGGGCGCCGGCCGGGTAGCTGCCGGCAGCTTCGGCGCTCTGGCGCTCGGCGTTCTCGCGATCCAAGCGCTCGCACTCGTGGCCGACCTGCTCGGCTTCCTGGGGCTGCCGTGGTTCTTCCGCGTCATGTTCCGCTTGCCCGGAGTCCTGATCTGCTACCTCGCCTGGACGATCGGCCTCGGCGCCGTCTTCATGACCCGGTTCGGCACCTCCGACTACGGCGCGGTCGCTGCCGGTCCACTGCCGCCCACGCCACCGGCGACGGACGGCGAAGAACTCACCGTCAGCGCCCCGGTCGTGGCGGAGTCCTCGCCCCCGACCGGCGACGGCGACTCGAATCACGCGATGCCGAAGCCGCCGGCGGAGTAGCGAACAGGCAGGCGCCCGCTCGGGTCGTAGTAGTCTCCGCCTATGCCGGCCCGCGGGCTCGCCAGTCTGGTTCTGCTCGCAGCGCCCCTCGCTGCCGTTGCGCCCGCCAACGACTTCACGGAATCCTGTCAGCGGCTGCAGGACAGTTCGAACCCCTATTTCGGCACCAGGTTCGCAGACGAACTTCGGGCCGAGTTGTCCTCAAACCCGGCCAGCCCCGAGATAGAGGCCCAACTCGGAAGCGAACTGCTCCGCCTCGGCGACACCGCGGGGGCGATCAAGTACCTGTCGGCGGCAACCAGGGCAATAGCCGCACCTGCGGCCGATCGGCCGACAGGCGCCGAGTGGAACCTGGCCTTGGCCCATCTCCAGCGCGCCGAGGATCTGAACTGCGTCCACCACACTGGCTTGGACGAAGCCACCGGCGAACCCGCCCACTTGGTCTCAAGGTCAGCGGATAGCTGCATCCTGCCGCTCACCTCGTCCGCAGTCCACGCCCGTCCCGAACACGCGCGCGCGGCAGGCGACCTGTTCCTGGGAATGCTGCAGGAAGGACGCCCGACCGGTCCGTGGAGGCAACGGGCAAGGTGGCTGCTCAACGTCGCGCGACGACTGACCGGCGACTTCCCCGACGGCGTGCCCGCCCACTACCGGATCGGCGAGGAGGCGTTTTCCTCCGCCCCGTTTCCGGGCGGGCGCTGGCGCAATCTGGGGCCGGAACTCGGGGTCGACGCTCTCGATCTCGCGGGCGGCGCCGTAGTCGACGACTTCGACAGCGACGGCGTCCTCGACCTGATCACCTCAACGTGGGATCCGTGCGGTCCGCTCAAGGCATTCCGAGGCGACGGCCACGGCGGGTTCGTGGATGTCGGGGAGGCCTGGGGGCTCAGCGGTCAGCTCGGCGGTCTGAACCTGCTCCACGCCGACTACAACGACGACGGGCGCCTCGACCTGCTGGTGTTACGCGGCGCCTGGCTGCTGGAGGAGGGCCGCATCCGCAACTCGCTGTTGCGCAACGAACTGAGCGGCGCCATCGGCCGTTTTGTCGACGCCACCGAGGCCGCTGGCCTGGCTGAACCCGCCTATCCGACCCAGGCCGCCGCCTGGGGCGACTACGACGGCGACGGCGACCTCGACCTCTACGTCGGCAACGAAGCGGATGAGGCCCACAAGTACCCGTCGCAACTGTTCCGCAACCGCGGCGACGGCACGTTCGTGGACGTGGCGACAGCGGCCGGGGTCAGCAACCTGCGCTACGCGAAGGGCGCCGCCTGGGGCGACGCGGACAACGACGGCGACCTCGACCTCTATATCTCCAACTTCGGCGCCAACCGCCTCTACCTGAACGACGGCGGCGTCTTCCTGGATGCCGCCATCCGGGTGGGCGTTACCGAGCCGGAGCGGGAGAGCTTCGCCACCTGGTTCTTCGACTACGACAACGACGGCGACCTCGATCTCTACGTCGGCGACTATCGCGACCAGGCCACCGAAGTCGTGGCGTCCTTCATGGGCTCGGACCCCGGCGTGGGCCAGCCCTTGCTCTACCGCAATGACTGCGGCGCCGAGCCCGGCTGCGACGGCAGGCTGCGGATGACCGAGGTGTCCCGCGAGCTGGGAATCCGCCGGCCAGCTCTGCCGATGGGCGCCAACTACGGCGATCTGGACAACGACGGTTGGCTCGATTTCTACCTCGGCACCGGTGAACCGGATCTCGCCAGCCTGATGCCGAACGTCATGTACCGCTTCGACGGCCGGCGCTTCGAGGAGGTCACCTTCGCCGGCGGTTTCGGCCACCTCCAGAAGGGACACGGCGTGGCGTTCGGCGACCTGGACCGCGACGGAGACATGGACCTTCTGCACCAGCTCGGCGGCTTCTACCCGACCGACACCTTCGGCAACGCGTTGTTCGAGAACCCGGGCAGCGACAACGCCTGGGTCACGCTGCGCTTCGTCGGCGGCGGCCCTCCAGGCCCGGGCGCCAACCGTTTCGGTGTCGGCTCGCGCGTCGCACTGTCCGTCGAGGGTCCGAGCGGCAAACGCACGATCCATCGTCTGGTCGGCTCGGGCGGCTCCTTCGGCGGCAACAGCATGCAACTCGAAGTGGGTCTCGGCGACGCTGTCCGGATCGCGGAGATCCGGGTGCGGTGGACCGGCAGCGGCACGCACCAGGTCTTCGAAGACGTGGAACCCCGAGCGGTGTACCGGATCAGCGAGCGTGCGGAAGTTCTCGAACGCGTCGACGTGCCTGCCTTCCGCCTGGGCGGCGACGGATGAGAACCGATCCAGGAGCTTACGCCGCAGAACGCTACGGAGTGAGTTCTGCGACGGAAGGTCATGGTGAGGACGGGATGGGCCGAAACACCGAGCCTGCGAGGCGTTTCGGGGCGCTTGGCGCGGTCGCCGTGTGGGTGGCGTCGGCGCTGTTGCCGGGATTCGCCCGAGCAGGAGAGAGCGAAGTCCTCTTCTCCGACGCAACGACGAGCGCGGGCCTCGACTTCCGGCACTGGAACGGCATGAGCGGTCACCTCTACTACCCCGAGGTGGTCGGCGCCGGCGCGGCCCTGTTCGACTACGACAACGACGGCGACCTCGACCTCTATCTGGTCCAGGGCAACATCCTCGGGCCGGACAAGGACCGAACAAGGGCGACCGTGCCGTGGACCGGGGAATGGCCGCCCCGCGACCGGTTGTTCCGCAACGACCTCGAGCACGGCAACGGCCGAACCACGGTCCGCTTCGTCGACGTCACCGAGGAGAGCGGCATTTCGGCATTCGGCTATGGCATGGGAGTCACAGCCGGCGACCTGGACAACGACGGCTGGACCGATCTCTACGTGCTGAACCTCGCGGACAACCAGCTCTGGCGCAACGAGGGCGACGGGACGTTCACGGACCGCACCGAAGCCAGCGGGACGGGCGACCCGCGATGGAGCATCGCGGCGGCAGCCGCCGACTACGACGGCGACCTCGACCTCGACCTGTTCGTTGTCAACTACCTGAACTTCTCCCTGATGACCCACAAGACCTGTCTCACCGAGCGCGGCGAAGTCGACTACTGCCTGCCGAGCGCCTACCAACCGGTGCCGGACCGCCTGCTGCGCAACGACGGCGACGGGCGATTCACCGACGCGACGGCGGAAGCCGGCCTGACCGCCACGCGACCCGGCAACGGCCTGGGCGTCCTGGCCGCCGACTTCGACGGCGACCGCCGGCTCGACTTCTACGTCGCGAACGACCTGATGCCTAACCACCTGTGGACGAACCGCGGCGACGGCGCCCTGGTCGAAGAGGGTCTGATCAGCGGCGCGGCTCTCAACGCGGACGGCGAGGCCGAGGCGAGCATGGGGGTTGCCGGCGGCGACTACGACGGCGACGGTGACCTCGATCTCTTCCTGACCCACTTCGCCCGCGAGACGAACACGCTCTACCGGAACGACTCCGAGCCCGGCGCCGCCGCCTTCCGGGACCGGACCAACGCCGCCGCCCTGGCACGGCCGAGCTGGGACGCGACATCGTTCGGCGCCGCCTTCGTCGATCTCGACGCCGACGGCTGGCTCGACCTGGCGGTAGTGAACGGCGCCGTCACCTTCGCCGCCGGTAGACCGCGCACCGAAGACGATCCGTTCCCCCTCGATCAACCGAACCAGGTGTTCCTCAACGTGCCCGGCGGTAGCGGCGGCCGCCGTTTCGCCCCGGGGCCGGCCGGCATCCTGGACGGTTCCTCCACCCTGGTAAGCCGCGGCCTTGCGACCGGCGACATCGACAACGATGGCGATACGGATCTGGTGATCACGAACAACAACGGACCGGCACGCCTGCTGCTGAACCAGGCAGCGGCGGGCGACGACTGGATCGGTCTGGCGCCGCGCCTGGACGCCGCCCACGGCAATCGCCCGGCATCCGGCGTCACAGTGCGCGTCCACCGGGCCGGAGCGTCGCCTCTCGTACGATTGGCAGGCAGCAGCGGCAGCTACGCCTCGTCGGGAGATCCTCGGATCGCGGTCAGCCTGGCTGGCGCTACCGTGACGCGCATCGAGGTCCAGTGGCCGGACGGAATGGTCGAGGAGTGGCCGGCGCCGCCTTCGGCGACCTACACTGAGCTCGTCCGCGGCACCGGCCGCGGGCCGGGACAGCAGAAAGACGACAACCGATGATCAGGCCTCTCGATCCGCAACGCGTGACCGCCGCCCTCGCCCTCGTGCTGTCGCTGGCCGCCGTGGGTCTCCGGGCGCAGACCGAGACCACCGACCGCCTCGTGCCGGTGCCCGAAGTCGATCTTCGCGGCGTCGACGAAGCGGTGCGCGATCAGATCGCCGAGCAACGCAAGCTGCTCGACGACGCCCTCGCGGCGGGTGCGCTCACTTCGGCAAACGCCGATCAGTTGGGACTGCTGTTCGGCGAGGCCGGCCAGCTCTACCTCGTGTACGACCTCCTGCCACCGGCGAGAGCCTGTCTCGCCAACGCCGCGGAGCTGCAACCGCGGAACTTCCGTTGGCGCTACCTCCTCGGCAGCGCCGCGGAGCACCTGGGAGAACTCGAGGACGCGGTTGCTGCCTACGAGCAGGCCCGCTCGCTGCAACCGGACGATCCGGCGACGGCCATCCGCCTCGGTCGGGTCTACCTCGAGTTGGGGCAGGGCGAGGAGGCGCGCACCCAGTATGAACGCGCCCTGGAACTGCCCGGCGCCAGGGCGGCGGCACACTTCGGCCTCGGCCGTCTCGCCTCCGAGACCGACGACCCGGCGGCGGCGCTTGAGCACTTCCAGGCGGCGCTGCGGGACCAGCCTCGAGCCGACTCGCTTCACTACCACATCGCCCTCGCCCATCGCGCCCTCGGCGACGACGGAGCATCCAGAGCGGCGATGGAACTCCGCGGCGAGGCGCCGGTCGCCTTCGCCGATCCAATCGCGGCAGAGATCAAGGAGTCAGCCACCGGAATCGGTGCTCAACTGCTGCTGGGCCGTGTTGCCCTGGCCGCGAACGCATTCGAACTGGCCGAGCAACGGTTCCGCGAGGCAGCCCAGAACTATCCGCAGAGTGTCGCTGCCAAACGGTCCCTCGCAGCGGCCCTGGAGCAGATGGGCCGGCGCGCCGAGGCCGCCATGTGGTTCCAGGAGGCGCTGGACCTGAGCCCCGACGACGCCGCGCTGCTGTTCCACACGGGGCGCCTCTACAACGAGGAAGGCAGGTTCCAGGCAGCAGATGAGCGACTCAGCCGGGCGGTCGAACTCGAACCGTCCTTCGGGCCGGCCTGGGTCGAGTTGGCAAGGAGCCGGGGTGAAACCGGCGACCACCTTGAAGCTGCCGAGGCCTTGACCCAGGCTCTCGAACTGGCGCCGGGTGACCGCAACCTCCGTTTCCACCGGGCAAGCAGCTACCGGCGCGGCGGCCGCAGCGAACTCGCACTTCGTGAATTCGAGTCGTTGCTGGCCGACTTCGGGCTCAATCGCGAGATCGTGATGCTACTCGGGCGGATAGAGCGGGAACTCGGCCGACCGGCTTCGGCGGCTCGACGCTTCGAGCAACTGATCAGCGCGGACGCCGACCCGGCCCTGCTGAGCGCGGCCCACTTCGAACTCGGCAACATCCGCACCGAGCAGGAGCGCTACGAGGAAGCGATCCCCCACTATCAACGGGCGATCGTCTCCAACCCGACGCTCAAGGCGGCTTACGTCAACCTGAGCACCGCCCTCGGTCGTCTCGGCCGTTTCAAGGAAGCCGCCCTGGCTTCGCGCCGCGCCCTGGAACTCGACCCCACCGACAGCCAGGTCCGGGCTGCGGAGGTCACGGCTCTTCTGCTCGCAGGCGAAGACGCGCAGGTGCGGCTCATGCTCGAGCAGACCCTCGAGCTTCCCGACCAGGGCGGCAGCGGCTACTTCGCCGTGCTCCTGGTCCAGGTCCTCGCCGCCTCTGAGGACGACGACGTACGAGACGGCGAAAGGGCACTGAACCTCGCCCAGCAGTTGTTCCAACGCGCCCAGACACCAGCCCACGGCGCCGTGCTCGCCATGGCCTACGCCGAAATCGACGACTTCGAAGAGGCCACGGCCTGGCAGCAACGACTGATCGAAAACCTGGAACGAACCGGCCCCCCCGAGGCCATCGAAGAAGCCCGCGAGCAGCTCGCCGCCTACCGTGAAGGCCGCAAGATCCGCGCCCCCTGGCGCCGCTGACGCGGCGTCGGCGAGGCGTGGCGGCGCGACGCCGGTAGCGGCACAACTGCGTCCGCTGTTGCCGCCTCCGGCGGGTCCGAAGGGGAAGGTCCCAGGGACCGCTCGCGCTCGTTCGGATAGTGGGAAGTAGGCGCTCGCTGCGGTCGGCTGCGCTCCGGTACGGTAGAGGCCGCTGCAAGGTCGTCGGCCGTCGCTTGCCGACAGCTTCCCTGGGACCTTCCCCTTCGGACCCGCCGGAGGCTGGGGGGCGTCGGGCCGTGTACGCTTGTGCCCAGAGCTGCCTGCCGGAGGGCGGGTTCCTGCGAAGAGTTGGCTCGGAGGCCTTCAGTCGTGAGCGAGCTTCGTCTGGAAGTCGTGATGGAGGTTGCTGACGAGCCGATTCAGATGCTCACGCATCCAGGAAACGGCCTCCTGATAGTCCTCGCTGGTTTCGCTACTGGAAAGGAAGGACAGGTCTTCTCGCCAGAAACCGAAGCGCGGCCGGCCCCCTTGCTCCCACACCTGGAGATCACTGCCCATCCGCTCTCTCAACTCATCGAGCGACTCCAAAGTCCCATCGAAAACCCTCTGCTCCCGCGGGTACCCCTTTCGGCATACGACGAAGCAGCCCATAGTTTCTTCGCCACGGTGAATGTAGGCAGTGAAGGACAACGCCCAACCCCCGAACCCGGAGTTGCTGACCAACACGTGAATCGTGGCAAGACGTCGCGGAAGAGGCGGTACGGCTCTCTCGTCTGCGAAGCCGTACTCTCGAAGAACGGCCTTCCAAAACCGAAGATTCTCCTTTTCTTGGTTCGACAAGGGCTCCTGCTCGTCGTCGATGGTGGGCGACGTACCCGCGGCAACGACACCGTCGTCAAGCACGAAGCGCCGCCAGATCTCTGTTCGGGCCAGCACACGCGGTTGGACGATCAAGTGGTTCGCACCGTCGGAGTAGAGCGCTGCTTCCACCAAAGCGAGATTGAAGTGCAATCCGCTGTGTCGTCCGATGAAGTCGACAATCTCTTCGACACCCTCCCGGATGCCGTCGCCGATGATCAGAAGCAGGAACTCACCGCGTCTCAGGTGGCGCGTGACGTTGTCGACGAACTCAGCTTCGACGACGTCAGAATGGCTCTTGGAAACCAGTTCGTACAGGACTTTGGAGCCCTGCCTGCCGAGGGCCAGGGAGACTTGGCGCTGCAGGTCCTCGTAGCTCCATGACGCGAGATCCTTCGCATAGTCGAGGAGCTGCCCGATCACCTCGCGCCGTGCTTGGGGGTTGCGCCACAGCTTGAACTCGCAGAGCGTCAGTCGGCCCAAGGCATTGACGTACAGCGCGTCGACGCTGCCAGCCGGTACCGAGAGTTCCCGGCAAATCGGCATCGCACCCGAGTAGGCGGAGTCGATCGCCTTGATCGGAAGACACTCCGGATGGTCGAAGAGGAGCTTCTGAAGGGTCGCCTCATCGACCGCGCCCTCCGTGACACCTGACGCCAGCGACACGCGCGGCAA
Source organism: Candidatus Multivorans sp. (assembly GCA_965205295.1). Lineage (GTDB taxonomy): Bacteria > Acidobacteriota > Thermoanaerobaculia > Multivoradales > Multivoraceae > Multivorans. The sequence goes on along the minus strand of OZ242167.1, from coordinate 3,720,372 downwards.
GACTTCCGGCTTGCCACCGCCCCGGTCAATACGAATCAACTCGCCGTAGCGGGCCTCGCTGCTCACCCTTTCCTGGAGCCTGTGGTTCCCCGCTGGCGTCTCGTCTCTTGTACGGCCAGGTCCATCGCCCGATCGGAATCTAGCCCCGAGCTCGCGCGTGCGTTCTTGACCAGATCCCCAACGTCTTGTCCTTCCGCCATCACCGGAGCATACTGCCCCGGCTCGGTCTCCGACACCTTGCCCTCTTCGACCAGAGCATCCAGGTGGGCGCGCAGCGAGAAGGCGGCGGGGCCGTGGAGTTTGGGGTCGACGTCGACGTAGATGCGTTCGACCATCTCCGGGATGGTGGCGACGCCGGCGGCAATTGCCTCGAGTGCCTGCTCGGTCCGCTCTTGACGGTGGCGGCGGATCTCCTCGATCCGGTCGAGCGGCGGTTCGATCGATTCGCCGTGGCCGGGGTGGAGGACGTCGATGCCGGTGGTGCGGTCGAGTTCGATGAGGCGTTCCAATGAGGCCATGTACTGGTTCAGGTTGCCGTCGGGCGGCGCGATGATCGAGGTCGACCAGCCCATGACCAGGTCGGCGGTGAACACCGCGCGCTCCTCTTCGAGCAGGAAGCAGAGGTGGTCGCTGGCGTGGCCGGGGGTGTGGAGGACCACCAGTGTCGTGCCCGCGACGGACAGGCGCTCGCTGTCCTCGAGGCGGCCTCGGGCGGCGAACGGCGGCTGCTCACTGAAGGTGAGGATCGCCGCGCCGTAGTGATTGGCGACACGGGGCGCCAGGGGCCAGTGGTCGCGGTGCAGGTGGCTGATCAGGACCGCCTCGACCTGCCGTCCGCCGACCGCCGCGGCTACCGCATTGAAGTGCCGGTCGTCCTCCTCGCCCGGGTCAAGGACGAAGACCGGCCCGCTCTCCGAGCCGATGACGTAGGTGTTCGTGCCCGGCCCCGTGAACATGCCCGGATTGTCCTGGGTCACCCGCAGCACGCGGCCCGACAGCCGCACCGGCCTGCCCTTCACAAGACCGTCCATCCGGCGTCTGCTGCTCAAACGCTGAAGGCCCGCTTCCAGTCGCGGGCATTGGCCACGGAGGGACTGGGCGCGGCCTCCTCGTAGCCCTCCTCACCCGGAATCACCGCGCGCGGCGGCTCGTCCGGCGTTCTGCCCAGCAGGACGCGGGGCTGGATGATGGGGAACTCCTCCTGCGCGTCGACCGCGGCGATCGCCGCGTCCGCGGTGTCGAACCGGGCCAGCTTCATCAGGTTGCGGATGGTGGGGAAAATAATCATCCACTCTCCGCGCCGCCCGTGCTCGAGCGCTTCCCGGGCGGTGACCCAGGCCGAACTCGTCAGCTCGTGGTCGTCGTGGCCGGCGGTCTGATTCCGCGGCGCCCTGGTGACGAAGAAGCGGGTGTCGTAGCGCCTGGGCTGCCCCTCCGGAGTGATCCAGTGCGCCCAGTAGCCGATGCGGTCGGTGGCCAGGGTCAGCCCTTCCTGAGCCGCGATATCGAGCAGGGAGAGCTTGCCGGCGTTCAACTCGCCACGCAGGGCCTCGTAGTGCTCCTCAACCGACCGGTCCGAGAAGTCGAGCAACTGTCCGTCCCGATCGTAGGCCAGCAACACGCCGGCCTCCTCGAAGCACTCACGGATCGCGGCGACGTAGAAGGTCAACCCGCCCTCCTCCAGCGACAGCCGGGCGCTGGCCTCGCGATCGGTGAGGCCGTGGCAAAGCGCCTCGTCGACCCGGTCCTCGGGGTCGACCCGACCGCCGGGGAAGACATAGGCGCCGCCGACGAAGTCCGACTTGATGTGCCGGCGCTCCATGAACACCTCGACGCCGCGTTCGCTGTCCCGCAGCAACAGGACTGTCGAAGCGTGGCGGGCTGTGACCGGAGACTTCGACTGCTCAGACATTGCCACCATCCACTTCTTCAATCAGGTCGTCGGCCGCGGACTCCGAGGCCTGCAGGTCACGGGCAGCCTCCTCCGCGCCGCGCATCGCGCGCAGGAAGCTGCGTCCCGCGATGTCCTTCAACTCCTCGTCGCTGTATCCCCGGCGAACCAGTTCGACCAGGAGATCGGGGAACGTGGAGGCATCCTCGAGCCCGACTGGCACGGTGGGGATGCCGTCGAAGTCCGAACCCAGCCCCAAGTGGGCGGTTCCGATCAAAGCCCGGATGTGGTCGATGTGGTCGGCGACATCGCCCAGCGAAGCCTGCGGTCCGGGATTCTCGCGCCGCCAGGCTTCGAGATGCCCACGGAGTTCCGCCGGCGCGACACCGGCCCCCGAGAGGCGAAGGCGCTCCGCCTCCATGCGCCGGAAGTACGCGCGTACACCGTTGTTGACGAAGGACGGCACGAAGGTGACCATCGCGACACCCCCGTTCTCCGCGAGCCGCCGCAGCACGTCGTCGGGAACGTTGCGCGGGCTGGCCGTGACCGCGAACGCCGAGGAATGGGAGAAGATGACCGGCGCCTGCGTCTCGTCCAGCGCCTGGTGCATCGTCTGCGGCGACACATGGGAGAGGTCGACCAGCATCCCCAGGCGGTTCATCTCCCGCACGACCTGGCGGCCGAAGGCCGTGAGCCCGCCGTGCGCGGGCCGGTCGGTGGCAGAGTCTGCCCACGCCGCGTTGCTGCCGTGCGTCAGTGTCATGTAGCGAACGCCGCTCGCGTAGAGCTGGCGCAGCACGCCCAGAGACGACTCGATCGAGTGCCCGCCCTCGGCGCCGAGCAGTGACGCGACCTTGCCGGCGCCGTGGATCCGCTCGATGTCGTCGGCGGTCAGTGCGAGTTCCAGATCGTTCGCGTACCGCTCGATCAGACGCTTCGTCAGGTCGACCTGCTCGAAGACGACCCTCGCAGCCCCCGGCCGGCCGAAGGAGGTCGGGATGTAGACCGACCAGAACTGGGCGCCGACTCCCCCCTGTCGCAGGCGTGCGAGATCGGTGTGCATCGGCGGCTCCAGCCCCGACGTATCGCGGAAGTCGATCCGGTCGACGTGATTCGCGACCCGCGTCCGGTACTGCCAGGGCACGTCGTTGTGTCCGTCGATCAATGGCACTTCCCGGAGCAGGCCCAGCACATGCTCCCGGCTGGCGCGCTCGTCTTCGGCGTAGGCCACGGGCGGTGAACCATAGCTCACCGCGACGGCCACTAGAGCGCCCACCAAGGCGCCGGTTCTAGGCGACATCCCGTTTCCCCTTTCCAAGTAGGCCCGCGATTGTAGGGGAACGGCGGTCAAGCTCGATCGGCGACTCCGGGCGCGGGCTGCTAGTCTGCCGGCGGTGCAGTGCTGCTGGGCAAGGACGGTCGGAATCGTCGGTCTTGGCAGCTTCGGCCGTTTCCTGGCCACCCACCTCGGCCCCCGCTTCGAGGTCCAGGTGTGGGACCGCCGCGACCTCGAACCGGAAGCCGCCGCGCTCGGACTCCCATGGACCAGCCTCGAGGGCTGCGCCGGCTGCGATGTGGTGATCCCCGCGGTGCCGGTGCAGGAGTTCGAACCGCTGGTCGTGCGGTTGGCGCCCCACCTGAAGCCGGACTGCATGGTCGTCGACGTGGCTTCGGTGAAGATCAAACCGCAGGAGATTCTCGACCGGCTGCTGCCGCCGGGCGTCCAGTTCATCGGCACGCACCCGATGTTCGGCCCCGAGAGCGGTCGCCGTGGCGTCCGCGGTCTGAAAGTCGTGCTCTGCCTTCCGGACCGTGCGGTCGATCCGCATCGGGTCGGGGCCGTGCGGGGGTTTCTTGAGGCCGACCTCGGGTTGGAAGTGTTCGAAATGTCGGCCGAGCAACACGACGTGGAGATGGCCTACATCCAGGGACTGACCCACTGGATGGCGAAAGCGCTACGCGAGATCCACGTCCCTGACCCCGCCCTCGGCACCGTCGCCTACCGGCACATGATGAAGATCGAGGAGAACCTCCGGCACGACTCCGACGACCTCTTCCTGACCATCGCCCGGGAGAACCCGTTCGCGGCTGACGCCCGGCGCGAACTCGCCGAGAGGCTGCGCGAGATCGAAGAGGCGATCGAAGAAGATCCGCCCGCCGGCGACTAGGACAGCCAGCGCTTGCGCCGGCGGTAGTGCTTCACGTCGCGGTAGCTCTTCCGCTTCCCGACCTGAGTCAGTCCCAGGTAGAACTCCTTGACGTCGGCGTTGTCCTGGAGTTCCGCCGGCGTTCCCTCGAGCACCACCCGGCCACCTTCCATGATGTAGCCGTAGTGCGCGATCTCCAGGGCGCGCGCGGCGTTCTGTTCGACCAGGAGGATCGTGGTCTCCTGTTCACGGTTGATGCGCTGAACGATCTCGAAGATCTCCTGCACCAGCAGCGGCGCCAGCCCCAGGGACGGTTCGTCCAGGAGCATGAGCTTCGGCTGGGCCATCAGCGCCCTTCCGATCGCGAGCATCTGCTGCTCGCCGCCTGAGAGGAAGCCGGCCATCGACGCGCCGCGCTCCTTGAGACGCGGAAAGTAGCTGTACACGCGGTCCAGAGACTCGTCGATGCCGCCCTTGTCCCGAGCCGTGTAGGCGCCGGCAAGCAGGTTCTCCTGCGGCGTCAGGTGCTCGAACACCCGGCGCCCCTCCATGACCTGGAAGATCCCGCGACGGACGATGTCCTCGGCGGGCAGCTTGTCGATCCGCTCGCCCTCGAACTCGACCCCGCCGTCCGTGACCTCTCCGTCTTCGGGATGAAGCAGTCCGGAAATCGCCTTGAGCGTCGTCGACTTGCCGGCCCCGTTGGTGCCCAGAAGCGCCGCGATCTGGCCCTGCTCCACTTTGAGCGAGAGACCCTTGAGAACGAGGATGACGTCGTTGTAGATGACTTCGACGTTGTTCAGGGAGAGCATGGCTTGACTCGGAGATGTGGTCGAACCCGGCGTCGGTCGGCGTCGCCCACCAACCGCCGGGAGTGCGGCTGGCTCTACCCCGCCGCCTCCGGGCTGGCGGCCATCCGCATCTCCGTAACCGGCTGCCACTTGCCGTCCCGGACCTCGAAGATCCGCATGCCCTTGATGCCGCGATGGTCGGTGGCAGTGAAGGTGACCGGGGCCGTCACGCCACCGGACTCGAGCCCGTCGAAGGTCTCGAACGCGGCGTGGATGGTCTCGCCGCTAATCTCGCCCGTCGCGGCGGCGCGCTCGATGGCCTCGGTCACGAAGCCGGCCACCGTCCAACCCTGGCCGTAGAGCAGGCCCTCCTCCTCGATCGAACCGCCCTTTGACGCGAGGTACTCGGCGGCATCGTTCAGACCGTCGATGCCCTCACCCGGCGGCGAGTAGATGATCGAACCCAGAACGCCTTCCGCGGCCTCGCCTGCGAGTTCCACCAGCACCTCGTTGCTGCAGTAGTTCAGGCACGCGAAGCGTAGATCGAGGCCTAGATCCCGCGCGTTCTTGATCGCCACCGACGCCGGGTTCGACGTGTTCTGGAACACGACCCAGTTGGCGCCGGACTCGGCAATCCGGGTCAGTGTGGCGCTGAAGTCCGTATTGCCGCGCGCCATCTCTTGTGGCGCCATCTCGATGCCCAACTGCATCGCGTACTCCTCGCCTCCCTGGCGCCACGGCGAGAGACCGAACGGACTCGCGTGATGCATAAGCGCCACGTTCGGCTTCTCACCTCCTGAGGCTTCCGCCTGCTCCACGAGGTAGTCGAGCAGGATGAACAACTGGTCGCTGTAGGTGGTGCCGACGAGGAAGTTGTAGGGCGCCTCGGCCGGGTCGCCGAGCACGTGCGAGAACGAGGCGGACACGAAGGGGATCCGGTCGTCCGCGATCCTCCCCCGCAAAGCCTCCGTGTCACCAGTGCCCCAACCCATGAACATCACCGCCCCGGCCTGCACGTACTCGGAGTAGAGCTGTTCAGCCTTCGCCACGTCGTAACCGTAGTCGTTCCACAGCAACTCGATCGGGCGGCCGCCGATGCCGCCGCGCTCGTTGAGCCAGTCGTAGTAGTCGCGAATTGCCTCGGCGTACATCGTGCCCACGTCCGACGTCCCACCCGTCAGATCGAAGATCGCGCCGATCTTGATCGGGGCGGTCGCCTCGTCGACCGGTTCGCCGCCTCCGCAGGCGGCAAGAAGCAACAGAGAAAGAGCGGCTATGAAGGCGAGACGGGTCATCGCGAAGGTCTCCTCAAGGGGTGCCGAACACCCAAAGTCTGGCGTCCGAGTAACCGGCGGATCATATCGCCCCCGCCGGACGCGCCGCCGACCCTCGGAGCTCAGTAGGAGAACGGCCAGACGCGGAAGTAGTCCTTCACGTTGCGCCAGAGCTTGGCGAGGCCCTCCGGTTCGAGCACCAGGAAGAGGATGATCACCAGGCCGAAAACGCCCTGCTGGACGTACGGCAGGACCGTGGCCGCCCAGGGTGCTGTGTCCTGCAGCGAACGGCCCACGGTGTTGATCACTGCGGGGAGCAGGACGATGAGCGTGGCGCCGAAGAAAGAACCGGAGATCGTCCCCAGGCCGCCGATGATGATCATCGCGAGGTAGGAAATGGAGACCTCGATCGTGAACCGCTCCCAGGTGACGATCGAGCGGTAGTGGGCGAGCAAGGCGCCGGAGAGCCCGACCAGGAAGGACGACGTGGCGAAGGCGAGCAGCTTGTAGCCGAAGACGTTGACGCCGATCGCCGAAGCCGCGATGTCCTGGTCCCGGATCGCCACCCAGGCTCGACCCACCCGCGAGCGAAACAGATTCGCAGTGAACAGCGCGACCGCCAGAGCGATGACGACCAGGATCCAGTAGAAGCGCGCGTCGGTGTTCAGGCGAGCGCCGAACAGTTCGGGCGCCGGCACGACCAGAGCCTCCGTACCGCCGGTGAGCCCGTCCCAATGCGTGACCACGAACTCAACGATCTGCTGCGCGGCCAGGGTGGCCACAGCCAGGTAGAGCCCCTTGAGCCGCAGCGAAGGCAAACCGACGACCAGACCGGCAACGGCGGTGATCAGGGCCGCGGCCGGAATACTGATGTAGAACGGTACCCCGAGCCGGACGGTCAGAAGGCCGGCGCCATAGGCGCCGATCGCCATGAACGCGCCCTGGCCGAGCGAGATCTGGCCCGTGTAACCGACCAGAATGTTCAGGCCGATCGCGCCGATCGTGGCGATGGCGATCTGATTGGCCAGGTGAAGCCAGTACGGCGAGGCCAGGAACGGAAACACGAGGAGCCCGACCAGAAGCAGTCCCGTCCGCACCTTCTGCAAGGGCATTCGCCGCAGGGACATGTCCGAGCGGTAGTCGCTGAAGAAGATTCCGGATTCCATGGTGGGTGAAGGAGGGTTGAGCGGTGCTGTACGCGTCGTTGTCCGGCGCGGCCCGCGGCTAGACCCTCTCGATGATCTCCTTGCCGAACAGGCCGTAGGGGCGGACCATCAGCACCAGGATCAGCACGATGTACGGGACGATGAGCTCCAACCCGGAGGTCGTGTACCCGGCGGTGTAGGCCTCGAGCAACCCGATCGCGGCGCCGCCGACGATCGCGCCGGGAACCGAGTCGAGGCCACCGAGGATGACCACCGGAAACACGCGCAGGCCGATGAAGATGATGTCGTGGCTGACACCGACGGTGTTCGCCAGCACGATGCCGGCGACCGCCGCGGTGATTGCCGCCATCGCCCATGCCACCGCCAGCACCCGCTTGATGCTGATGCCCATCGACAGAGCCGCCTGCTGGTCGTCGGCGATCGCACGCATCGCGATCCCGTCCCGCGTGTGCCGGAAGAAGAGAGTCAAAACCGCGAGCAGGACACCGGCAATGCCGATGACCAGCAACCGGTCGATGCCAACCACGGCGCCGAAGAACTCGACCTCGCCCTCGGGGATGAAGTTCGGGAAGGCCTTGGGCCGCGCTCCCCAGATGCCGTTGATCACTGCGCGCAGCAGACTCGACAGACCGATCGTGACCATGATCATCGAGATCACCGGCTCGCCGATCAGCGGCCGCAGGACGAGCCGCTCCACGATCAGGCCGATCATTGCGGCGGAGAGCAGGGTCGCCAACACACCAACGCTCCAGGGCAGCCCGAACTGGCCGATGAAGGCGAACGCAAGGTAGGCGCCGAAGAGAAGGAACTCGCCCTGCGCGAAGTTGATCACGTCGCTCGCCTTGTAGATGACGACGAAGCCGACCGCGACCAGGGCGTAGACCATGCCGTTCGAGAGGCCGGAAACCGTGAGCTGAAGGAAGACGTCGCCTTGCATCGTCGGGATCCTCGGACGCTACGCGCTCGCGGGTGCGGCGATCCGCAGCCGGGTCTGCAGAATGGCCGTCGTGCCGTCCTGGTAGGTGATCTGGTTCTCGATCTCCACCGCGTCCTTGCCGCCGTATAGCGCGTCGACGAGCAGGCGATAGCGATCGGCGATGAAACGGCGCCGCACCTTGCGGGTGCGGGTCAGCTCCTCGTCGTCCGCGTCGAGTTCCTTGTGCAACAGCAGGAGCCGCTGGATACGGGCCGACTCGGGCAGATCGGCGTTGACGCGCGCCGTGTGCTCCAACGCAAGTTCGTAGATCTCGGGCTTCTGCGCCAGGTCGGTGAAGGTCGTGTAGGGGATTTGACGGCGTTCCGCCCATTTGCCCGCGTTGGCGAAGTCGATCGTGACCAGGGAAGTCACGAACGGGTAGTCGCCGCCGCCGAACACGACCGCCTCCTTGATGTAGGGGCTGAACTTCAGCTTGTTCTCGATGAACTGCGGCGAGAACTGGGTGCCGTCGTGCAGCTCCATCACGTCCTTCTTGCGGTCGATGACGATCAGGTGCCCGTCGTCGTCCATGTAGCCGGCGTCACCGGAGTAGAGCCAGCCGTCTCGGAGCGCTTCCCCCGTGGCCTCCTCGTTGTTGTAGTAGCCCAGGAACACGGACGGGCTTCTGGTCAGGATCTCGCCGCCCTCGCCGAGGCGGACCTCCATACCGGGGACCGGCGTGCCCACCGTATGGAACTTGATGTCGTCATCGCGGTGGACGACCGAGATGCCCGAGACCTCGGTCTGGCCGTAGATCTGCTTGAGGTTCACGCCGATGGCATGGAAGAAGCGAAAGATGTCCGGCCCCAAAGCGGCGCCGCCTGTGTAGGCGCGCCGGATTCTCCTGAGGCCCAGCTTGTCGCGCAGCCAGAAGAAGCAGAACGAGTTCGCCAGCGTGCGCTTGAAGGCGAGGAGCGCTGGTTGGCTGCCGTGTTCGAGCAGGGTGTCGGCGGAGCGGTAACCGACATCGAGCGCCCAGTTGTAGACCTTCCGCTTGAGCCACGACGAGTCCTCGATCCGGACCTGGACGTCGGAGACCATGTTCTCCCAGATGCGCGGCGGCGAGAACATCGTGTGCGGTCCGATCTCGCGAATGTCCTGCTGCACCGTCTCCGGCTCCTCCGGGAAGTTCAGGGAGAAACCGACCAGCAGCCCACAGGCGGCGCCGATCATCTGTTCGCCGATCCAGGCCAGGGGCAGGAAGGACACGAACTCGTCGTCGCTCCGCATCGGGTCGATGCCGTTGAAGCTGTGCGCCATGGTCAGCAGATTCCGATGGGACAGCATCGCCAGCTTCGGCTTGCCCGTGGTGCCGGAAGTCGTCGAGAGCAGAGCCACGTCGTCGGCTTCGGTCGCCGCGACCCAACTCTCGAAGTCGGCTTCGGTGCTGCTCCCGCCGGACCGTCCGATCTCCTCCACTGCGGGAAAGCCGAGCAGGAAGTCGTGTGGGTAGGAACCGAGTCCGCGTGGGTCGTAGTAGATGACTTTGGTTACCGCGTGGTCGCCACTCCCGTCGCTGCCGCTCAACTCGTCCCAGACTTCCAGCAGCTTGTCGACCTGCTCCTGGTCCTCGGCGATCACGAACCGGGCGCCGGAGAACTCCATCAGGTAACGGACTTCGACCGCGACCGAATCCTGGTACACGCCGAGGGACCGGGCGCCAATCGACTGCGCCGCGAGCTGCGCGATCAACCACTCCGGACGATTGTCGCCCAGCACCGCCACGATCTCGCCCTTCTTCAAGCCGAGCTCGACGAGACCGCGAGCGAAGTTCCGCACCCGTTCGGCGTACTCGGTCCAGGTCAAGCTCTGCCAGATTCCGAACTCCTTCTCCCGCAAAGCGACCTCGTCGCCGCGCTCCCGGGCGTTCTTCAGCAACAGCTTCGGCAGCGTGTCCGCGTCCCGCGGCAGGGCGTCCGCAACGCTCACTCGGAACCTCCGAGGTAGGCGCGGATCACCTCGGGGTCGGCACGCACGTGGTCCGGCGAGCCGCAGGCGATCGAGCGGCCGAAGTCGAGCACGGCGACCCGGTCCGACAGGTCCATGACGACGCCCATGTCGTGCTCGATAAGCACGGTCGTCACGCCCCGTTCTTCGTTCACGTCGAGGACGAAGCGCGCCATGTCCTCCTTCTCCTCGATGTTCATCCCCGCCATCGGTTCATCCAGCAGCAGGAGTTTGGGGTCGAGCGCCAGCGCCCGGGCGAGTTCGACCCGTTTCTGCAGGCCGTAGGCGAGCGTGCCGACCGCCTGGTGGCGGAGGTTCTCGATCTCCAGAAAGTCGATCACGTCCTCGACCGCGGCGCGGTGCTCGATCTCCTCCCGGCGCTGCGAGCCAAAGTAGATGCCGCAGGTCAGCACGTTGCCGCGCATGTGGATGTGCCGCCCCAGCATCAGGTTCTCGAGCACCGTCATGGCGCGGAAGAGCTCGATGTTCTGGAACGAGCGGGCGACCCCGAGCTGCGCGACCCTGTGGGGCGCCCGGCCGAGTAGGGACACGGGCGCCTCACCCGGTGACGCGGAGTAGGTGATCGTTCCCTGCTGCGGACGGTAGAGACCGCTGATCGAGTTGAGCAGCGACGTCTTGCCGGCGCCGTTCGGCCCGATGATCGCGAACACCTCGCCGTGACGCACGTCCAGAGCGACATCGTCGAGCGCGCGTACGCCGCCGAAGGAGAGAGTGAGCCCGCTGATCTCGAGACAGGTCGAGGCAGCCGGCGAGGAGGCTAAGGGTTCGGCCACGGCTGCGCGATTGTATGCGGGCCGCCGCAGGACGGGAGAATCCGCTCCGCAGGCGTGTGCTCGCCTGGCGGCGCGATCTGCAAAGATCGCCGCGCCGTTCGTTCTCCGCGACCATCAGACCTCAGAGGATTCCCATCATGCCGGCCCGTCCCGTATTGGTCAGCGCCCCGCCCCAGCTCGACCTCGCTGTCCCCGAAGATGTCGGCCTCAGCGCCGCCCAACTGGCCCGAATCGACGAGCATCTTCGCCGGAGCTACCTCGAACCCGAGAAGATCGCCGGCTGCCTGACCCTGGTCGCTCGCGGCGGCAAGCCCGCATATCTGTCGGCCCAGGGTCTCATGGACCGGGAGCGCGGGCGGCCCATGCAGCCCGACACGATCTTCCGTATCTACTCGATGACCAAGCCGATCACTGCGGTGGCGCTGATGCAGCTCTACGAGCAGGGCCGCTTTCAGCTCGACGACCCGGTCCACAAGTTCATCCCCGAGTGGCGGAATCTGCGGGTGTTCCAGAGCGGCAACCACCCGCACTTCCTGACCCGCCCGGTGGATCGACCGATGACGATCCGCGACCTGTTCACCCACCAGTCCGGGCTCACCTACGGCTTCATGGAGCGGACGAACGTGGATGCCGCGTACCGCAAGGTCGGCGTCGGCGGGCCACCGGTCGGCGGCAACCTGCGGCAGATGATCGAGCACCTCGCCGAACTGCCCCTCGAGTTCTCTCCCGGCGAGGCATGGAACTACTCCGTGGCGACGGACGTGCTCGCCTACCTGGTCGAGGTGCTCTCCGGGCGGCCGTACGACGAGTACCTGCAGGAGCACATCACTGGGCCCCTGGGCATGGTCGACACGGGCTTCATCGTGCCGGCGTCCAAGGTCGACCGCTTCGCGGCCAACTATCGCCGCGACCGGAACAAGAAGCTGGTCGTGCTCGACGATCCGCTGGCGAGTCACTACACCGACGAGGTCACCTTCTTCTCGGGCGGCGGCGGGCTCGTATCGACGGCGCACGACTACTACCGGTTCTGCCAGATGATGCTGAACGGCGGAAGCCTGGAGGGCGCGCGCATCCTCGGCCGCAAGTCGGTGGAACTGATGACGATGAACCACCTCCCGGGCGGCCGCGACCTGACCGAGCTGGCGGTCGGCGCCTTCAGCGAGACGACCTACGAGGGGGTCGGCTTCGGCCTCGGCGTCTCCGTCACGCTCGACCTCGCCGTCGCCCAGGCGATCGGATCCGTCGGCGAGTACGGCTGGGGCGGCGCCGCCAGCACCGCCTTCTGGATCGATCCGAAGGAAGACCTGATCGTCATCTTCATGGTCCAGTTCTGGATGTCGGGCACGTTCAACTTCCGCGGCCAGCTCAAGTCGATCGTCTACCCGGCGCTGAGCTGACCGGCCAGCGCGGTACGACGATGGATCACTCCGTGCCTGGGAACGCGGGCGTCTCGCCCGCACCGGGCGCGAAGCCGGACGGCACGCGTTCGATGGCACGCCGCTCCGAGCAGCGCGAGGCGACCCTGCGGCGAACGCGGCGCATCGAGAAGGCCATCTCCTGGTCGCGGCTGGCCACGGTTCTTCTGGCGGCCGTACTGGTCTGGCTGTCGGTCCAGGCGAAGCTCTTCCCCCTGGTCTGGGCGGCGGTGCCGGCGTTCCTCTTTCTGGTCCTCGTCGTCCTTCACGAGCGCGTCCTGCAGCGGGCCAACCGGCTGGAGCGAGCGCGGACCTTCTACCGCCACATTCTCGACCGCCTGGGCGGCGACTGGCGCGCCGGCGGACGGCCCGGATCGCGCTTTGCCGACGAACAGGCCGAGCACGTCTACGCCGCGGACCTCGACCTGTTCGGCCCCGACTCCCTGTTCAAGCTGTTGAGCCGGGCACGCACTCGCGGCGGCGACGAACTGCTGGCATCGTGGCTGATCCAGCCCGCGCCGCCCGATGTGGTGCGCAGGCGCCAGGAGGCCGTGCGCGAACTGGCGCCACGCCTCGACTTCCGCGAGCGTCTGGCCGTACACGGCCGGCTCGCGCGCACGGACATCGATCCGGAGGCTCTGCGAGCCTGGGCAGAGGGTGATGGGCGGCCTGCCCTCCCGGGAGCAGGCGGCCGGGAGTTCCTCGTGCGCGCCCTGTTGGGTTTGACCGCGGTCGCCAACCTAGTCGCCGTGACCGGCTGGATGATCTGGGACTGGGGGCCGTCGCCGTTCCTGGCCGTGGCGATGCTGCAAATCCTCTGGAATCTCGCCACGCGCCGCCACATCAAGGCGGCCACAGGCGGCGTGACGCGGGCGAGCCGTGACCTCAACCTGTTTGCGTCTCTGCTCGAGGTCATCGAGCGCGAGCCGTTTGAGAGCGATCGTCTGGTCGAGCTGACGCGGGAGCTGCGGAGTGTCGAAGGATCCACCGCCTCCCGGAACGCCAGGCAGCTCCAGCGTCTGGTCGACCTGCTCGACTCGATGCGGAATGCCCTCTTCGTCCCCTTCGGCCTGCTGCTGCTCTGGACTCCCCAACTCGCCTACGCGATCGACTCATGGCGCCGCCGCCACGGCGACCGGGTCGCAACCTGGCTCCGCGTGCTTTCCGAGGTCGAGGCCCTGGCCAGTTTCGCCTCCCATGCGTTCGAGCATCCGGACCACACCTTCCCCACCCTGGTCGAACCGGCCGGGAAGGGGCGCCCCATGCTCGTCGGCAGACAGCTCGGGCATCCGCTGCTGCCCGAGGATGGCTGCGTGGCCAACGATGTCCACCTTGCCGGCCCGCTCGAGGACGGCAGCCAGACCGGCCCGCCGGCCCAGTGCTTGATCGTCAGCGGCTCGAACATGTCCGGCAAGAGCACGCTGCTCAGAACCGTCGGAACGAACGTCGTGCTAGCGCTTGCGGGCGCGCCGGTGCGCGCCCGATCTCTGCGGCTGACACCACTGGCCATCGGATCTTCCATCCAGCTCCGGGACTCCCTTGCCGAAGGCCAGTCCCGGTTCTACGCCGAGATCACGAAGCTCAAGTCCGTGCTCGACCTGACCGACCAGGAGACGCCGGTGCTGTTCCTGCTCGACGAGATCCTCCACGGCACGAACTCCCACGACAGGAGGGTTGGCGCCGAAGCCCTGGTCCGCGGCCTCCTTGACCGCGGCGCGATCGGATTGGTGACCACCCACGATCTCGCCCTCGCCCGGATCGCCGACGACTCGGCAGGGGCGTCACTGCGAAACGTGCACTTCAGGGATGACCTGGCAAACGGCGAGATTCAGTTCGACTACCGCCTGCGCGAGGGCACCGTCACCCGCAGCAACGCGCTCGACCTGATGCGCCAGGTCGGCCTGGACGTGTAGGCGTCTAGCCCGCCCCAGCTTCAGACTCATCTCTCATGGGACAAGACGGCGCCAATGCCGAGTTGGGAGTATCCTCCTCACTGTCCGGACATGCGGATGGCGGCCGGCGCCGCGGTTCGGGCCCGCTACACCCAACGACCCGCCCCTGCGCAACGCAGGGTTGCCACGGAGCAAACGAAGAAGATGACCGGCACGAACGCACACGAAGACGATCCCAAGGCTCCCCCCACTCTGGAGCAGATCCTGACCGTCCTGGACCGCACGTCCGAACTGATGGCGCAGAACGAAGCGCGTGCGGCCAGACAGACCGCAGAAACGGCCAGACAGACCGCAGAAATCAGGGAGCAGATGAAGGAGACCGACCGGCGGCTCAGGAAAGCCGAAGAGTTGTTCACGTCCCAATGGGGCAAGCTGATGGAGAGCCTGGTCGAAGGCGACCTCGTCTCGCTGCTGAGGGAGCGGGGCGTTGCAGTGGACGAGACTTCCCAGAGACTCACGGGTCGCCGCAACGGAGAACATACCGAGTTCGACATCGTAGCCGCGAACGGCGCGGAGGTGGTCGTCGTAGAGGTCAAGACGACTCTCAGGCCGGAGGACGTGACCGACTTCCTGAGCAAGCTGGCCTGGTTCACGGACTGGTTCCCGACGTACCGGGAACGGCCGATCTACGGAGCAGTGGCATACCTCAAGAGCGACAGTTCGGTCACGAGGCACGCGGAGCGCCAGGGGCTGTTCGTCATCCGCGCCACCGGCAACAGCGCCAGCATCGTCAACGAGCCGGACTTCAAACCTCGCGCCTTCACCTGAACCCGCGGTCCAGAGGCTGAGGCCGCGGACTCCGTGAGCACGAGTATCCCCGTCGGAACCGTCATCGAGAGCCGCACACGGCGGCACCGTGCCTGACGCGAGCCGCCCGCGGCTACGACGCGGACGAGGCTGGCAGCGGCTCCAGCGACTCGATGGCTGCCGCCTTCCTGGACCGTGCAGCGTGCCAGAGATCCCAGTCCTGCTGCAGGCCGAGCCAGAATTCGGCGGTCATCCCGGTAACTCGGGCCAACCGCAACGCAGTATCCGCAGTTACGTTGCCCTTGGCATGGACGATCCCACGGAGCCGCGGATAGGAGACACCCAACCGCCGCGCGAA
Organism: Candidatus Multivorans sp.; assembly: GCA_965205295.1. Taxonomy (GTDB): domain Bacteria; phylum Acidobacteriota; class Thermoanaerobaculia; order Multivoradales; family Multivoraceae; genus Multivorans. Next base: position 3,704,914 of record OZ242167.1, on the reverse strand, counting down.
CGCCGCCTGCGAGATGCCCAGCGGCTTCAGGAACTCCTCGAGCAGCATCTCTCCCGGGTGGGTCGGCGGCAGACACCGCGGCAGCCGCCGCGTGGCCGGCGTTCCGGCGCCCGACCCTGGCGCCGTACTCTCAGTGGTAGTCGGTGACTTCAACGTCGTCGGCATAGCCCGGCTCCCAGACAAAGCAGATTCGATAGCGGTCGTTGATCCTGATGCTGTACTGACCTGCCCGGTCTCCTCGCAGCCGTTCCAACCGATTGCCAGGCGGCACAGCCAGATAGCGGAGTTGGTCCACTTGGTTGAGCTGTGTGAGCTTCCTTCGGGCAACGCGCAAAACAGCAGGAGGGCACCGTCTCCGAGCCGCTCGCGTCGCCGCGCCGTCGAAGATGTCCTCGGTGGCTCGATCGGCGAACGACCGGATCATGGAGCGAACATTGTAGTCCAGCCGCTTCCGGCCACGCTGCTCAGGACGGTCGAAACAAACGTCGCCCTGATCCTCCACGGCACAGATTCCACGGCTGGCGAGTTGGCGCCGAAGCCCTGATCCGGGGTCGGACCTGATGCGCCAGGTCGGCCTGGACGAGTACCATGCAGGCGCTCGGCCCAGGAGTGCTGATTTTTCAACAGTGCTGGATTACAGTCCCCGCCAACCAAGGTTCGTGGCAACCAGACGGGAACCCGATTCGTCTTGAGGTATCCCGGATGGGCAGATTCACTCGGTTCCGGCGCTGCCGCGTCCGCCGGATCCAGAAGGGGGCTCAATTTGAAGCTCAAGCACATCGTCATCGCCCTGTCGCTGATCCTCGCGACAGTCCCGGCCGGAGCTTTCGCGCAAGGCGGGGACGGTCAGGACGCGGGTAGCACCAATGCGCGCGTCCACCTCGTCCTCGTTGGCGCCACGGCGTCGGCACCTCCGCCCCCGCCCACGGGGAACGGGAGGATCCATATCGTCATCGTTGGGCGTGAAGAAGCTAGCCGCGATGCTGGCACTGCCGGGCGGCAACCGGATGGCGGGATCGTGCAGCAGGCGGTCAGCCGTTTGGCTCCGCGAATCTCGACCAAGATGGTATCCGCCGTAGCTGCCGCGTTTCGCCTGGCGCTCTGAAGAAACCTGGGCTCGCGGGTGCGATGCTGGTAGCGGTCTGAACGACTGTTGAGCGAACTAGCCGCCAGCACGCTCCCGCGACGAATCCACTTGGGCGCCGTTCCTGTTCGATTCAGGGACGGCGCTCTTTCTCTCGGGCGAGCCTGGAGAACGCCCGCCGCGGCTACGAGGCCAGCCGCACAAGAGAAATCGGGAAGCACCGCGTAGCGCTGGGGCGCACGCGGTGCCTATGCGGGTATACTCGGCCGTCTAGCCCCCCGGCAGGTCGTCGACAAACGCCAGTTCCAGCCGCCTACCACGTTCCACTCGTTATGGCGTAGAATCGGTTGCCAGTGACCTCCACAGTTCTTCCCTTCCACTCGTCGCCTGAGCCGGCGTTTATCCCGGAGCGCGTTCCCGCGCCCGAGATGGAGCCGTGCGCGGTCGCGGTGACCGAGGACTTCAAGACGCTCCGTGACCGTGGGCGGGAACTCGTCGCCACGGGCTCGTACCGGGAAGCTGCCGCCGTCTATCGTCAGGCTGCCCGTGTAGCCACCGCCGCGGGCGAAGCCGACTTGGCCGCCGAGGCACTTTGCGGTTGGGGCGCAGCGGAGACCGAACTCGGCAACGGTGTCAACGTGATGCCCAAACTGCGCAGCATCCTGCTCGGCAGTACCGTCGACCACAACTGCTGGCTGGCCTCATATACCTTGGCCCGCGCCCACGAGTTGGAAGGGCAGGTCAGGAAGGCGCTCTTCTACGCCCGGTTGTCATTGCACCATTCCGGGTACGTGGATCGGCCCGGCTTGACTGCCGGCTCGCGCAATCTACTCGGGAACCTGTTGGTAGCGGAGGGTCGTGAGGCCGACGCCGCCACTGAGTACCGGATAGCTCTCCGCGAATCGAACAGCGCGCCGCCGGCTTGGACGGCCACTACCCAAGTCAACCTAGGCTATTGTCTCCTGGCCAGTGCATTCGAAGGCGACGGCTTTCGCCAGAGTCGGTTGCGCGAAGGCCTACGGCTGACGTACCGCAGCCTGCGAACGCTCCGCCGCGAACAGGCCGGCCCGCTGCTGGTTTGGCCGCACTTGGACTTGTGCTTCGCCTACCTCGAGATGGAACGACTCGAGAGAGCGAGGCGGCACGGGTGCCGGGCGCTGGAACTGGCTGAACAGTTCGAGAACTGGGACGTCGTCAAGAACTGCCTCTACCTGCTCGGACAGACTGCCATGTTGCAACGCGACACGGAAGAGGCGCATCAGTTCTTCAGCGAACTAGAACAGCGCTTCTATCCCGAGCGGACCGGGCTCGCGGCGATACTGATGTCCTTGGACCTCCGTCAAGTAGTGAATCTGAGGTCGTGATGAAGGGCATACTCACAAGGTTCTCGAGCTATGGGCACTCTGGTCGCGTAGTTGTCGTCGCGCTGTTCGCATTGCTGCTCAGTGCCAGCTCCCTACACGCCGGAGGCGGCTCTCCCATACTCGGCAAGAGCGGCGACATCTACGAGGTCACCATCGGTGGCTACGGCGAGCTCTTCCCGGAAGGCACCGAGGCGTCGGCGGACGCCGAAGTCCTCCGCCTCGTCGCTCGTCGGGGCTCAGGAACGGTCGAGCACTACTTGGTGCCCGGCAGCGAGGCAGACGACAGCGATAAGACGCCGTCCCTGTCCTTCGACGCCTCCACCGGCCAGCTCTACGTCGTTTGGTCGAGCAACAACGACTCGACCCTGACCCGGATCAACCTGGCGTCCTTCGACGGCAGCGAGTGGTCCGAGACGATCGAAGTCTCCGGCAACATCTACAGCAACAAGTCGGCCCCGCGCCTCGCCGTGACCCACGACCGCTTCGAACTCGCAGAGGGTAGCTCCGGTGAGTCGAGCACGCGCACCGTTCTTCATGTCGTTTGGTCGGAAGAAACCACCGACGGCGAGAAGGTCATGTACGCGCCGGTGGTGCTAATCGACGGGGAACTGGCTTCCACATGGCGACGCGTCCACCGGCTGAACGACTATGTGTCGCCGGAGCTGATCGACGACCCGTTCGACGGCGAGGTGCCCGCTAGTCTGCTCAAGGCGCCGACCGTGGACGCGGCCTCGGAGTCCAACGCAGTGGTCATCGGTTTCGCCGACCGCGCCAGCGGCGCCTTCGTCCAGTTGGAGCTCTCAACTCCGGCAGTGGAATTGGCTGAACTCGCCGACAGGCTGGCAGATCACTTGGACTCCACCGACCTTTGCGAGCGAATCGAGAGGGAAGGAAACAGCGCCATCACGTCTGTCGCCAGTGCGGCGCGAGCTCATATCGTCATTGTGGGTCGCCGTATCCGCAGCCGAGCTCTCGGCTCCCTGGCCGACGACACCAAGCGGATGCTGACCGAACGAGCGGAGGCCCTTTGCGCTGACGGCGGCCTTCAAAGTGTGTCCAGCCAAGCGAGGGCTCACATCGTCATCGTCGGTGCCAGGTCCCAGGACGGTGATCTTCTGGAACAGATCGTGACCGAAGATAGCCACGTTCTCCTCGCCGCAGCCCAACCGGTGGGCGACGAGTACGTCCAGCACCTCGCCCGCCTAAAGGTGAAGTCGGAGCGCGCGGCGCCCGAGATCGGAAGCGGACAGCCAAAAATCTTCGTCTCGCCCAATGGCACTGGCGCGTTGGTCGTCTGGGAAGGTGAGACCTCAATGACCTACGTCGAGACCGTCTCCGGCGCGTCCACGGACGATGCCTGGAGCGAGACCTTCAGTCTCCAGATCGGCGACGACCTCTCCCGCTCCGAGGCGTACTCGATCCTCCGCGACCGCGCCCGCTCCCTCGAGTAGCTCGCGTCGCGGCCAGAGAGGTGACCGGGGAAGGTCCCCGGGAACTCGTCCTTCTCGAAGGATGCAGCAGTCAAAGCTCGCTCCTGGGCCAGAGGCGCGCCGCTACCCCAGACTGGAAGAGGGCCCGCACTGACGCCGTCCAGTCCGTGCCGGGGCTCAGGGGGAGGGGTCCCAGCGGACTCGAAGCGAGCGACGGTCGACGCCGTTACAGAAACCGAGACGAACCGGAGCGAGCGTAGTGGAGTGAGCGCCCACTTCTCATCAACCTCCGAAGCGTGAACCCAGGTGGCGCGTTCCGCGCCACCTGTGAACCAGTCCGTGCGCCCGTCATCGGGCGCACGGATGGCGCGGCCGCTGGGACCCCTCCCCCTGAGCGCCGGCGCGGGCGGGTGCCTCGCCCACGCGCGTCGCCGCGGCGCGGCCGTCGGCGCCGCGCCTACGGTCCCGCGCTGACGATGGAACTCGTCGCGCCGCGGAGTTCCCCGCGAAGCGCGTCGCGGTGCCGGTGGAAAACCGGCAGTAGAGCGGCGGCCAGCGGCGGAACGGGCTCGTTGACCAGGGTGGCCGGATTGATCCAGCGGCCGTTACGCTGCACCCGGTAGTCGAGATGGGGAGCCGTTGAGAGACCGCTCGTACCGACGTAGCCGACCACCTGGCCCTGCTGAACGCGACGGCCGCTTCGAATCCCCTCCGCATAGCCGGACAGGTGGAGATAGGACGTCACATAGCCGTTGGAATGACGCAGACGGACCGTTCGGCCACCGCCGCCACGCATGCCTGCCGAGACGACGGTGCCGTCGGCGGTCGCCCGCACCGCGGTTCCGGTCGGCGCCCCGTAGTCGACACCGTAGTGGGGCATGCGCCGCTTCAGGATCGGATGGAAGCGATTCATGGAGAACCGCGATGTGACCCTGGAGTATGGGAGCGGTGACCGGAGGAACTGCCGTCGCAGCGGCTGCCCCTCGTCATCGTAGTAGCGATCGGGGCCGGTCGCTGCCGCCTCACCATCCTCGGGCGCCGTGCCTTCGGTGACCTCGTCTCCGCTGAAGCGGTACGCCTCGAGCCAGTGTTCCCGGTTCCGGTAGCGCAGCGCATGAATGGCCGCAACACCCTCGACCTTGCCGTCAAGCAGCAGCTCGTCGTAGAGGATCTCGAAGCGATCGCCAACCCGAAGATCGCGGTTGAAGTCCAGGTCCCACTGCAGCACCTGGGCCATGCTGTTCGCGAGGCTGGGAGGGCCGCCGGCCCGGCGAATCGAACTCTCGAGCGCACCTCGCACTTCGCCACTGACCGACCGCCGCACATGGGCACGCCGGTAGGGGCGGTAGCGACTGCTCCAGACGCCGCCCGCTCGCTCAGCGACGACTACGCCCTGACCCCGGCGCGGCAGGTCGATGCCCACCAACTCACCGCCTGGGCGGACCATGGAGAAGACCGGATCACGGGCGCGGAGTCTCCGCGGATCGAGCACCTCGCTTACCGCCGTCGACGCCTGGTACAGCTCGGAGTCGGGGACGCCCGCTCGCAGCAGTACGCGGTCCAGCGTATCGCCGCTTCGAATCTGGTTCTCCAGGGGGAAGGGCGCCCGGTCGAGGGCCGCTGCATCCAGGTCGAGGGCCGCGGCGGATTCCGTCGCAGCGTCGAAGTCCCCGGTGCCGACAACCACCTTCTCGGGGCGCGGCTGCAGCCCTAGCCATCCAACAAACACGCTCAGGCCGACCAACGCCGAAACGCCAATCCACCGTGTAAGTTGCTTGGAACGCATAAACTAGCGGGCTCGCCAGGGACGGACGAGTCCCTTATTCTGCCACGTCACAGCGCCTCGGGCACGGAACCCGGCTACTGGTTGAGCCTGGAGTTCAGGAAAGCAACGTCGCCGTCGTCAGGCAGCATCCTGCCTGGACCGCATCTTCCGAGGCACACCGGAACGGATGTAGCCGTGGTCAAGCCCGTAGCGCAGCAGGACCGCCTCCAACTTGCGCCGCCCCCGGTAGAGCCGGCTCATCACCGTTCCCAGGGGGATTTCGAGCCGGTCGGCAATCTCGCGGTAGGACATTCCCTGCAGATCCGCCAGTTCAACGGCCGTCCGGTAGTCCCTAGGCAGAGCCTCGAGGGCCCTCTTGACGTCCTGATCCAGGGCGCCCTCCAGCAGGTCCTCTTCCGGCGTCGTGCCACGGACGGTCAAGGGCGACTCCAGGAGCTTCCACTCGAAGGCGCCCTCGATGTCGTCGAACGAGTTCTTCAGCGGCTGCCGCTGGCGCTTGCGGTAGCGGTTGATGAACGTGTTCTTGAGGATCTTGAACAGCCAGGCCTTGAAGTTCGTTCCTTCCTGGAACTTGTCGTAGTACTTGTACGCTCGAAGATAGGTCTCCTGGATCAGGTCTTCGGCGTCCTGCCGGTTCCTGGACATCCGATAGGCGGTGCTGTAGAGGCTGTCCATGAAGGGCAGCACCTCAGCGTCGAAGTTCCAACCACCGCTGTGATCGGCCAATGCGTTCATCTCTACCTCCCCGCCGCGCGTGTTGACTGCGGCATCTTGCAGCGAGGGGCAGCACATTCGATGCCAGGTCCGGCGACAAGAGCCAACGGGCCACTTCTTCTACTCCCGACGTGGGTTTCGGGGCGCTCGGCAGCACCCGAGCAAGGCGATTCGGGCCCTGCGCCCTTAGGGGCCCTATGCGGCCAAGATGGCCGGACCGTGCCGGAATTGCGTCGTCGCGTGCCGGCCCACGAGTCGTGTGCCGGCACGTCGGAGCGCCGAAGCCAGGACCCGGCGACACGCAGCCGCCGCACTACGTCCGCTCACCGGTCGCAGGCATGCGAACGCCCGCCGGAGGCTCGGTTCTACCGAACCCTCAGCGGGCGTTGCAGCGTTGGCAGCGCGGCCGCCGCCGCGCCGGCCGCTAGCCGCCGATGAACCCTGCGCCGCGGAGTGCGATAACCAAAGCGTAGATGACGACCGACTCCATGAAGGCCAGACCAATGAGCAGCATGACCTGGATCCGGCCGCCGGCCCCCGGATTGCGGGCCAACCCGGCGCAGGCCTCGCCGGTCGCACGACCCTGGCCGATGGCGCCGCCGGCCGCGGCGATGCCGATTCCGAGGGCGGCCCCAAGGGCGGCGAGATTACCGGCTCCTGCGCCTCCCCCCTCACCATCCTGCGCCAACGCCGGAGCAGCGAACAGGGTGAGGAGCACGGCCACGAGAAAGACCAGCTTCGTTGACTTCTTCATTTCCTGAAAGTCCCCTTAGTGTGCCGACGCCTCTGCCTCGGCGATGTAAACGGTGGTCAACATGATGAAGATGAACGTCTGAAGAGTGGCGCCCAGGAGCCCCAGCGCCATGATCGGCAGCGGTACCGCGAGCGGGATCAGGCCGAAGACGACGGCAGCCGCGAGGTGCTCGCCAAAGATGTTCCCGAACAGACGCATGCCGAGCGACAGCACGCGGGCGGCGTGGGTGATGATCTCAAGCGGAATGAAGAGCGGCGCGAGAAAGATGAGCGGGCCCGCGAAGTGCTTGAAGTAGCGCAGCCCGTTCCGACGAAGGCCGAACAGGTGGTAGAGCACGCAGGCTGTAATCGAGAGCGCGAAGGTCACGTTTACGTTCTGCGTCGGAGGCTGGAGGAAGAAGAGAGCCCCCGACAGGTTGCTGACGAAGATGAAGAACGCGAAGGAGGCGATCAGCGGCAGATGCCGCGACCCACCCTCGCCGATCGTCTCCTCGAGCAGGTTGCGCATCCATGACAGGACAAGCTCGATGAGCTGCTGGAACTTGCCGGGATCGTCCTTGCGCAGGCCGCGTGACACGGTCACACCGAGCGCCGTCACGACGGCGAAAACGAACAGCGCCATGACCACGTGGTCCGGCACCTCATGAGGGAGGTTCTCCTCTGCTCCGGCGAGATCCACCGCGCCCCGCCAAACGGCGTTGACGGGCTTGTAGAGGATCGAATGTTCTCCGGCGGCCATGACGATTGAAGCGACTCAGGAAGTGCAGGTAGTTGAAGGCAGGCGAAGGTAGGTGGCCGTTGCTCGAACGGGCTGGTTGATGGTGCGCGAGGCTACCTTGGATCCGTCTTGAAGGAGCCGTGTCTGGACTGGGGTCAGCAGGCTAGCGAGCCGACACGAACCGGTCTACCAACTCGGAGATCAGCAGTGCCAGCGGCACGACCGAGAATCCCAGGATCAGCGCGACGAACTCCCTTGACCCCACGAGAAGGGCCGCAACGATGAAAGCGCTCAACAACGAATAGCGGAGAACAATGAACAGGATGTTCTTGGCGCCAAGGCGCCCGTCGGCGCGAGGCTCCAGCGCGCGAACCTGCATCTCCAGGCCGCGGAAGCTGAAACTACTGACGAGCCCTGCGGCTGTCAAGGTGAGGGCGGCGCTCAGGCTCCAGAAGAAGGAGGCAGCGCCTCCCACAGCGGTCACCGCCAGGGCGCACCGGAGGACGCGCCTCGACATGACAGCGAGTTCATCGTCGTTGCCGCCGCGTCCGCCGAAGAACCGGGTCAGACCGGCTTGCCCCGGGCGCCCAGCCCCGGCCCCCAGTTCACCGGATGTCCGAGTCACCGTCTTCCTCGTCGGCGTTCAGTCGCTGTACGACCTGGTACACGTTGTAGAAGCCTGCCACGACACCGAAGAGGCCCCCGATCAGGGCGCCGGCATTGGCCGCATCGAACCAACCCCCGACCGCCCTGCCGGCCAGGAAGCCGAGAGCCGAAGCCACCGGAAACACGAGCCCAATGGTGGCGACATCGAGCAGGCGGCGCGGCAGGCGCATTCCAGGCACCTAGGAGGCTGCGCCGCAGAACGACACGAACCCGGGTGGCGCGATCCGCGCCACCAGCGAACCACTCCGTGCGCGAGTCATCGAACGCACGGATGGAAGTGAGTTGTGCGGTGCAGCGTCATAGGGAGGTGGGGGCTGGGGCCAAACATGGCGCCTGCGACAGGTTTGGCGGCGCTCGTGGCCGAACGTCGCTACGCCCTCGAGTCCCACAACACGTCGGCCTCGCCACGCATCTGGTTCTCGTAGCGGGCTATCACGAACAGGGCGTCCGAGAGTCTGTTGACGTAGGTCAGGGCGGGGGCGCCGACTGTTTCCGTCGCCGCAAGAGTCACCAGGCGCCTTTCCGCACGCCGGCAGATGGTGCGTGCCAGATGGAGAGCAGCGGCAGCCGGGCAACCCCCGGGCAGAACGAAGTTCGCCAACGGCTCCAACTCTTCCTGCAGCGCGTCGATCGTCTCCTCCAAGCCGCGGACATGTCGCTCCTCGATGCGCGGGACCGGTGGAGCGTCGCCATCCGGGGGTACGCAGAGATCCGAGCCGAGGTGAAACAACTCCTGCTGTACGCGGCCCAGGCAACCGCCAAGGCGTGCCGAGACACCGGCTGCGATGGCTACACCAACTGCCGAGTTCAGTTCGTCGACCGCTCCATACGCCTCGACGCGAGCAGAGTCCTTGCGAACCCGGACCCGAATACCCAGGCCGGTCGTTCCGTCATCGCCGGTCCGCGTATACACGCGAGTGATCCGTGGCAAGGAGGCTCCAGCGCCACCCTGTGGCGGCTAGTGTTCTGTCTTCCGACTCAGATGTCGTCGCGGATCGCGCCTTCGACCGGGCTGCTGGCGCCCTCGGTGTAGATGCCGCCGGTCAACTCGAAAGACTCGACAGCGCGCTCACGGAGACGCTCGAGGGCCTCGTTGAAGTTGTCCGGCGTCATCTCCTCATCGCAGAATGAGCAGCAACTCTCCCAAGTGAAGCCGAGGCCATCCACCTGCTTGCGGCCGCCGGGAGTGACCTCGTCGGTGATCGGACACCAGATCGTGCTCATCGCCAGCATGAAGTTGTTGACGTACCGCTTTTCCGCGGCCTTGGCGGCGTGAGTCTCGGGATCGCTGGCGAAAGCGGCCTGCACTCCAGGTTCGCTGCCGCGATAGTCGACACCGCCGTGGGTCCACGACTCACCGTCGGCGGCGGAAGGTACGAACTTGACCGGGCAGAAGTCGGTCGACTTCACCGCCTCGGGGATCTTCACCTGGGCGAGGTCAACCGCGTCGGGCGGCAACTGGCCGGCAATCGGCGCCACCCAGAGAAGCGCCAGGAGGAACACCGTGAGACGAAGAACTGAACGGCCAGAAACGAGCTTGATCGGCATGGAATGAGCCCCTCCGCGAAGCTGAGAGTCGAGAGTGAGGCGCCGGTCATCGGCGCTCGCTACGTCAAACAGGACGCGGCAGTATAGCAATCTGTATCCGGTGCCCCGGCAGGGATTCTCAGAGGATCTCCCCGTCCTCGAGGAGTGCGGGTCCGGCTATCGGGCTGGTACGCTGTTGGGCCGTGACCCGAGCCACGGCAGCATGAGGTTCCACCTGCTTGGGCGCCGCCGGACCGGCTTCGTCGCGGTGGGCGTCCTGGCTGGCCTTGGAGGCGCGGCCGTCTTCGCCGCGGCTGCCTCCGCGCAGGAGACCTGCGGCGGGGAGGGCGGCCCGCCTGCAACGGTCGAGGCCTCATCGAGCGACGACCTCGACAAACGCCACGCCCAGTGGCTCGCCGAAGTCACAGCCATCATGACCTCGGAGGAGCGCGACCTCTTCCTCCGGCTCACAAGGGACTACCAGCGCGACGCCTTCGTACGGAAATTCTGGCAGGTCCGCGACCCGGTGCCGAAGACCGGCCGAAACGAGATGCGTGAGCGCTGGGACGAAAGGGTGGCCTACGCCCGGAGCAACTACGGCGGGCTTGCCGACGCCCGATCGCAGGTGCTGCTGATTCACGGCGAACCGAACCGGATCGTCCAGATCCGCTGCACGACAACGAGGATCCCGGCCGAGATCTGGGTCTACCAGGGCAGTGACCGTGTACGGTTTCGTTTCCTGCTGATCTTCGTGCGGGCCCGGGGTCTGGGCGAGGCTCGTGTCTGGGTGCCCGGCCGCGGCGACATTCGCGGGCTCATCGAAGGCGCGAAGGGCTGCATCAACGGCCACCTGCTGGAGGACATCGCAGCCCAGGTGCGCAGCCTGGGCGGCGACTACTCGAGTCAACTGACGCGGGTGCTGGCGAGACCCCGGCCGCGCAATGAGGAGTGGGTTGCGGCCTTTGCCGCCGCCTCCACCGACCTGCCTCCGGGCGCGCCCCTGTTCGAAGCAGAGGTCGAATATGACTTCCTGGGCCGCTTTCAGAGCCGTACCGTAGTCCAGGGCCGCGTCAGCGTCGATTCCTCAGCCATAGCGGTCGGCGAGTTTGCCGGATACCGATCCAGGGATCTCCTCCTTGTCGGCGAAGTGGTCAGAGACCAGGAGCTGTTCGAGTCGTTCCGCTACAAGTTCGGCTTTCCGGCAACCGAAGGTCGGATCGCGGACACCGGACGCGGGCTGCTCCTGCCCTTTCAACGCTACTTGCGTCCAGGGGAGTACCGGCTCATCCTGCGGCTCGAGGACATCAACGGCGGCGTGTTCTTCCGCGGGGAACAGGATCTCGCCGTGCCGAAGCTCGTACGCCGCGCCCCGCTTGCCCAGTCCGACAGCGACGGCGAACGGTTGCTCGCGGAAGCGGCCCGCAGCGTGGGTTCGGAGTCGGTCCGGATCCGGCTTCTCAAACCCGCGGGCGAGATTCTCTCGGGCCTGGTGCGGTTCGACGCAGTCGTCGAGGGCGAAGGAGTGTCAGCCGTCTCCTTCGTGCTCGACGACACGCCGGTCCTGAGGAAGGCCCAGGCGCCCTTCAGCGTTGAACTCGATCTCGGCGATTTCCCTCGACCCCGCACGCTACGGGTCGAGGGCGTAGGCGACGAGGGCGACCTCCTGGCCTGGGACGAACTCGCGATCAACGCTGGCGAACACAGCTTTTCCGTCCGGCTGATCGAACCGCCTCGGGGCCAACGCTACGTCTCGAGCCTGCGGGCGCGAGCGGACGTCGATGTGCCGGAAGGAGCTGCACTGGACCGGCTCGAGTTCTATCTGAACGAGAACCTGACCTCCACGCTGTACCAGGAGCCCTTCGTCCAGCCGATTGAACTTCCACCGTACGCCGGCGTCTCCTACGTACGCGCCGTCGCGCACCTGAGCGACGGCAACACGGCCGAGGATCTCGTGTTCATCAACTCGCCCACCGACATCGAACAGATCGAGGTCCAGTTTGTCGAGCTCTTTATCTCGGTTGCAGATCGCAGGGGGCGTCCGGTCGAGGGCCTGGAGGAGGGCGACTTCACCGTGTTCGAGGACGGCCAGCCACAAGCTGTGAGTCGCTTCGAGCGAGTCGTCGACCTGCCGATTCATGTTGGCGTCCTGATCGACAACTCAGCGTCCATGCGCAACTCTCTCGACATCACGCGTCGGGCAGCACTCGGGTTCTTCGAACAGGCGGTGACTCCACGAGACCGGGCTGCCGTCATCACGTTCAACCGGTTTCCGCAACTGGCAGTCCGCCTCACCAACGACCTGAGGGAGCTGGGAAGCGGTCTGGCGGGCCTGACGGCCGAAGGTCAGACCGCCCTCTACGACAGTCTCATCTTCAGCCTGTACCACTTCGCCGGCGTGACCGGTCAGCGTGCGATCCTCCTGCTCTCCGACGGCAAGGACGAGGTTTCTCGCTTCTCCTTCGAAGACACGCTCGAGTACGCCCGCCGCGCAGGAGTCACCATTTACGCGATCGGCCTGGGAATCGATGAGGCGGGCGTCAGGCGTCGGCTGGACCGGCTGAGTACGCAGACAGGCGGCAAGAGCTACTTTGTTCGCGACCCGGACTCGCTCGACGAGATCTACGCCAACGTCCAGCGCGAGCTCCGGTCGCAGTACTTTCTGGCCTACCAATCCAACAGCACGCGCACCGACGACGGTTTCAGGCAGATCAAGGTCGACGTTGGCCGGCCCGCCGCCCGGGCCAACACAATGAGCGGTTACTACCCCTGAGCCGGGAGACGACGGCGAACTGTCCCGAAGAACTCCAGCCGGCGAGCCGTGTCCTCGCTGCCGTGCGGCCAGAGTACAGAGATCAACGGCACTGCCAGCAGTGGGATCAACGTCGTCGGGTACGAGGGATCCACTCCCTCGCCCTCGTTGACGAAGGCCCAGTGAAGAAGCCGGTGAAGGGCCGACGAAGTCTCGGTCACCTCGAAGCCGGCCGCGAGCGCCCACCTGATGGAGAGGTACCAGATCAAACCAACGCCGTAGCCTGAGACCATGCCCCAGAACGCGCCACGTTCCGTCGTCTTCGGCCAGTAGATGACGTAGCCGAGCGCTACGGCAGGTGGAACCACCATGGCGAAGCCCACGAGCAGCAGATCGAGGACCGAGCTGATCTCCGCCTGCCAAGCGATCAGACCGGCGACCAGACCGTAGATCACGGTGGCGACCCGGTAGGACAATAGCTCCCTGGCGCCCCTGAAACGCGCCGGCAACCAGTCCCGGACGATCATCGTTGCGCTAGAAAGCAGTATCGGACCACCCGACGAGATCACTGCCGCGAGAATCGCGGCAAGGGCGATACCAGCCAGCCAGGGCCCGGTGTCGATCGCCAACTGTGTGATCATCTGGTAGTTCCTGAGCCCACTGTTCAGCCCGTAGCGTGCCAGGGTCAACGCCCCGATCCATCCGGCGAGAACCGGCATTACCGCTGCCAGTAGGCCACCGACCAGGAAGGCCGGTATGAGGCTGGACTCCTTCTTCGCCGCAGCCGAGAAATTGACATACACCGAGGCCGCCGGCGTGTGTACCGTCGCCGAGACAAACATGGCCAGCACAGCACCCCAGCCGGCGCCGACGAAGCTCCACCACACACTCGGTTCCAGTTCGGCACCGCTCAACCGGCCGTCTATCGCCTCCGACACGCCGGCGAATCCCCCAAGGTCGGACGTTCCGACCAGCGCCACCAGGAGAAGCCCCACGATGATCACGCTGCAGTGAATCAGGTTGGTCACCGCCGATCCCCACAGCCCACCTAGAGACGTATAGACAATCAGCAGAAAGGCGCCGCTCATCACGCAGACTCCGAACGGGAGGTCGGTCACCGCGAAGAGAATCGTGCCGATGACGAATGGCTCCAGGACGTTAACGATCAGGTACTCCGTCTGAACACAAAGACTGGTCAGCACCTGACATCGCCGCGACCCGAACCGCCGCAGGAACACTTCCGCCACTGTTCTCACCAGCAGGCGCCGGAACGGCACGGCAAAGAAGCAGCCCACCAAGGCCAGCGCGAGCAGTGTGTTGACCGCGTACCAAAGCGACCACAGGCCCTGATTCACGACATCGCCAGCCACACCGTAGGTGCCGACACCCCCGATCCTCGTACCCGCGACGCCCACAGCCACCAGCACCAGGCCCATCCGGCCATCCGCCACGGCCCATCCCGATCCACCCGCGCTCCTCCTCGAAAGGACGCTCCCAACCACGGTTACGCCGACCAGGTAGGCAGCGATCACTCCACAACGGTTGTCTCCAAACCCTCCGCCCTCCATCCTCAAGCCCAGCCTAGCGTAGCGCCCCCCAAACACCGGCAACTAGCCGCAAACGCGAAGAAGCCCCCGGCGGGTGTAAACCCGCCGGGGGCTGAGAGAATCCCGGCAACGACCTACTCTCCCACACCGTCGCCGGTGCAGTACCATCGGCGCTGCGGAGCTTAACTGCCGTGTTCGGAATGGGAACGGGTGTTTCCCCCGCGCTACAGTCACCGGAAATCGCAGAAAGCCAAGCGAAGCCGCTCTCCACGGCCCCGCTACTGAATCGAATCCTCTTGGGCATTACTTTCGCGGCGCATTGCGTCACGAACAAACCTAAGCGTCCAAGTCCCGAGTGCAGCAATCTTCGAAAATGGTCAAGCCGAACGACCGATTAGTACGGGTTAGCTGAACGTCTCGCAACGCTTACACGCCCCGCCTATCAACCTGGTAATCTACCAGGGGTCTTCAGGGATACCTCATCTCGAGGCTGGCTTCCCGCTTAGATGCTTTCAGCGGTTATCCTTCCCGAACATAGCTACCCAGCTGTGCCGCTGGCGCGACAACTGGTGCACCAGAGGTTCGTCCGTCCCGGTCCTCTCGTACTAGGGACAGCTCCTCTCAAGTATCCTACGCCCACATGAGATAGGGACCGAACTGTCTCGCGACGTTCTAAACCCAGCTCACGTACCACTTTAATCGGCGAACAGCCGAACCCTTGGGACCTGCTTCAGCCCCAGGATGTGATGAGCCGACATCGAGGTGCCAAACCGCCGCGTCGATGTGAACTCTTGGCGGCGATAAGCCTGTTATCCCCGGAGTACCTTTTATCCGTTGAGCGATGGCCCTTCCATACGGAACCACCGGATCACTAAGTCCTACTTTCGTACCTGCTCGACTTGTAGGTCTCGCAGTCAAGCTCCCTTATGCCTTTGCGCTCTGCGGCTGGTTTCCAATCAGCCTGAGGGAACCTTCGAGCGCCTCCGTTACTTTTTAGGAGGCGACCGCCCCAGTCAAACTACCCGCCTGACAGTGTCCCCGGCCCGGATCACGGGCCCAGGTTAGATCTCCAATACGCTAAGGGTGGTATTTCACCGATGGCTCCACCGAAACTAGCGTCCCGGCTTCAAAGCCTCCCACCTATCCTACACATAACGCATCAGGGATCAGTGCCAAGGTGCAGTAAAGGTTCACAGGGTCTTTCCGTCTTCATGCGGGTAACCGGCATCTTCACCGGTACTACAGATTCGCTGAGCCCCCTGTGGAGACAGTGCCCAGATCGTTACGCCATTCGTGCAGGTCGGAACTTACCCGACAAGGAATTTCGCTACCTTAGGACCGTTATAGTTACGGCCGCCGTTTACCGGGGCTTCAATTCAGAGCTTCGCTGGCCCGAAAGCCCGCTAACACTTCCTCTTAACCTTCCGGCACCGGGCAGGCGTCAGACCCTATACGTCGTGTTCGACTTAGCAGAGTCCTGTGTTTTTAGTAAACAGTCGCCTGGGCCATTTCACTGCGACCGCCAGTAGCTCAGAGGGCAAGCCTCATCACCGCCGGCGGCACACCTTCTCCCGAAGTTACGGTGTCAATTTGCCGAGTTCCTTCACAGGGGGTCACTCAAGCGCCTTGGGATTCTCTCCCCGTCTACGTGTGTCCGTTTGCGGTACGGTCGCCCCGCTCTCTGCTTAGAGGTTTTTCCTGGCAGCATGGAATCAGCGACTTTGCGGGCCGAAGCCCTCGGGATCGCGTCTCAGCGTTAAGGAGCTGCGGATTTTCCTACAGCTCCCGCCTACACGCTTCAACCTACACTTCCAATCGTAGGCTCGCCTATCCTTCTGCGTCACCTCATCGTCATAACGAGAACGGAACGGTACAGGAATGTTGACCTGTTTCCCATCGACTACGCTTTTCAGCCTCGCCTTAGGGGCCGACTAACCCTGAGCGGATTGACCTTCCTCAGGAAACCTTAGACTTACGGCGAGCAGGGTTCTCACCTGCTTTATCGCTACTTGTGCCGGCAGGGTCTCTTCTGAGCACTCCATCGGTCCTCACGGTCCGACTTCTGCGCCCTCAGAATGCTCCTCTACCACCCGGCCCGGCCCGAAGGCCGTTCCGGATCCGCAGCTTCGGTGATCAGCTTGAGCCCCGTTGAATTATCGGCACGGAGCCACTTGACCAGTGAGCTATTACGCTTTCTTTAAAGGATGGCTGCTTCTAAGCCAACCTCCTGGCTGTCTGGACGTCTCCACATCCTTTCCCACTTAGCTGATACTTTGGGACCTTAGCTGGCGGTCTGGGTTGTTTCCCTCTCGACCACGGAGCTTATCCCCCGTAGTCTGACTCCCGCGGTTCACATGCGCGGCATTCGGAGTTTGGTTGGATTCGGTAAGCTTTTGGGCCCCCTAGTCCATCCAGTGCTCTACCTCCGCGATGCATCCGCGAGGCTAGCCCTAAAGCTATTTCGAGGAGAACGAGCTATAACGAGGTTTGATTGGCCTTTCACCCCTACCCACGGCTCATCCAAGCCGTTTTCAACCAACATTGGTTCGGGCCTCCACTGAGTGTTACCTCAGCTTCACCCTGGCCATGGGTAGATCACCTCGCTTCGCGTCTACCACCGCTGACTGAATCGCCCTGTTCAGACTCGCTTTCGCTACGGCTCTGCAAGATGCTTCGCCTCGCCAACGACGGTAACTAGCCGGCTCATTATGCAAAAGGCACGCGGTCGCGCTTTGTTCGGCAAGCCGAACCATAGCGCTCCCACCGCTTGTAGATGCACGGTTTCAGGTACTATTTCACTCCCCTAGGCAGGGGTACTTTTCACCTTTCCCTCACGGTACTGGTTCACTATCGGTCGCAGAGTAGTATTTAGCCTTGGGTGATGGTCCACCCGAATTCCCACAGGGTTTCCCGTGTCCCGTGGTACTTGGGGACATCGTTCGAGAGTCGCTCGCTTTTCGTCTACGGGGCTGTCACCCGCTATGGCGGTCCGTTCCAGGAACCTTCGACTAAACGAACGATTTGTAACTCTCTGATCCCGCTGCAACGGAATCGTACAATGCCCCACGACCCCAGA
>OZ242167.1:0-3682500 GCA_965205295.1 Candidatus Multivorans sp. | reverse complement strand
TCAGGCCCAGTTCGAGCGGCGTCCCGGAAGCGCGGCTGTATCCGAGCGCGCCGTAAAGCCCGCTGTCCGGAACCGGCACCACCAGATCCGCTTCAACCGGCGCCTCCTGAGCCAAACGGGCCCCCATGTCCAGGCGCGACTGGGCAACCGAGTCTGAGAACACCTCGCTGTCCGGACGCGCGAAGTAGACGTGCTCGAAGATGCATCGCGCCGCCCTCGAGACCGGCGGCAGACGGTAGCTCTCAATGCGGTCGCCTCGCGCCAGCACCACCTCTCCGCGGTCGACCTCGCGCAGCGACCGCGCTTCCAGCAGGTCGAAGGCACAGCTTTCCGAAGCGAAACAGGGCTGCCCGTCGAGATCGCCCAGGAGCAGCGGCCTGAAGCCGTACGGGTCGCGCGCAGCGATCAGCCCCTGCCGGGTGATCAGAAGCAGCGAATAGGCCCCCCTCACGTCTCCCAGGACCCGCAGGAGCGACTCGACGATCTCTTCGTGAGGATGGGTGGCCATCAGGTGGAGAAAGACCTCGGAGTCGCTGGTGGTCTGAAAGATCGATCCTCTCGCCTCCAACTTGTGACGTGTGGCCATCGCACTGACCAGGTTGCCGTTGTGGACGATGCCGAGAGGCCCCATCGAGGTCATGACGACTATCGGCTGAGCGTTTGCGATGACACTCGAACCGGCCGTCGAGTAGCGGGTATGGCCGATCGCTCGATCGCCCGGTAGTCCTGCGAGTTTGCTCGCATCGAAGATTTCGGCGACCTTCCCCATGCCTCGCTCAGCATGGAGCTGTTCGCCATCCCACGAGACGATCCCCGCGCTCTCCTGGCCCCGGTGCTGCTCAGCGTAGAGACCAAGGTAGGTCAGGTTCGCCGCGTCCGGCGCTCCCTCGATACCAAAGATCCCGCACATGATCGTTACACTAGGAGCTTGCGCTGTAGAACGCAACGAAGTGGAATTCTGAGGCGCAAGGTCCTGGTGAGGACGGGATGGGCCGAAACTCCGAGCCTGCGAGGCGTTTCGGGGCGTTAGCCCACGGCCCGTGGGAGAGCTTCGGTCCAAACGGTCCGCAGGTCGTCGACCGCTCCATCGACGGCGCCACCGTCAAAACCGAGTACGAAACGGTCACCGCCGACTTCGCCGATGTCCGAGGCGGGTACACCGAACTCTTCCGCGGACGCGAGCACGTCGTCGACCCGCGCCGGCGCGGCAGTCACGATCGCCCTCCCCTGCGCCTCCGAGAAGAGACTCAGGGGGCCGCCGTCGAAGTGCCCGCGCATTCCCAAACCCCAGGCCATGGCGCACTCGGCCAGAGCCACGAGCAAGCCGCCCTCCGCGAGATCGTGGCAGCCGCTCAGCGAGCCAGCCCGGCGCGCCCGGCGCAGCAACGCACAGAGGGCAGCCTCCGCCCGAAGATCGACGGCGGGCGGACGCCCCGCCTCTACACCGTACAGCAGTCGCTGGTACGCCGAGCCGCCGAACACGTCTCCGCCTTCGCCGAGCAGCAGCACCCGATCGCCCGGGCGCCAGAAGCCGCAGCCAAGCAAGCGGTGGAGTTCACCCGCCGCACCCAGGTCCAGCAGCCCATCGATCACACCGACCATCGCAACCGTGGGCGTCGGCCGCACCGCTTCGCCCTCCGTCTCGTTGTAGAGCGAAACGTTGCCGGAGATCACCGGCACGTCGAACGCCCGGCACGCCTCGGCCATCCCGGAAATGCACTCCCGAAGCTGCCAAGCGATCTCGGGGTTCTCCGGCGAACCGAAGTTCAGACAATTCGTCATGCCCACCGGCTCGGCGCCCGCCGTCGCCAGGTTCCGCACTGCCTCCGCCACCGCCTGCCGGCCGCCCATCCGCGGATCAAGCCAGCAGTATGAAGGATTCGTATCCGAGGTCAGCGCAAGTGCCGACGGCGTGTCCTTGAGCCGTAGAACCGCGGCGTCGGCGCCCGGGCCTACAATCGTGTTCGAGCGTACGGTCGAGTCGTACTGCTGGAAGATCCAGGCCTTGTCCCCGAGCTCGGGCGTCCCAAGCAGACGCTTGAGCGCACCGAGTGGATCGTCCGGCGCCTCGGGCGCCACGTCGTCCTGACGACGGGCAAGGTCCGCAGAGGGCGCCGCAGGGCGGTCGTACACGGGCGCCCCGTCGACCAGCGGCTCGACAGGCATGTCCGCCACAGTCTGACCGCGGAAGGCCAGGCGGGCTCGACCATCGTCCGTCACCCGGCCGATCGCCCTTGCCTGAAGGCCCCAACGGGAGAGGATCTCGACGACGGCCCGCTCCTGTCCCCTCCGGGTGACGAAGACCATCCGCTCCTGAGACTCCGAGAGCATGATCTCGTACGGCGTCAGGGACGCCTCACGCAGCGGCACCAGGTCGAGATCGATGTCCACTCCGGCGCCACCGCGAGCCGCCATCTCGAAGCACGAGCTGGTCAGTCCGGCAGCGCCCATGTCCTGCACTCCGAGCACGACCCCGCTCCGCATCGCCTCGAGACTCGCTTCGAGCAGCACCTTCTCGGTGAACGGATCACCGACCTGCACCGTGGGCCGCTTGGCCTCGCTCTCGCTGTCGAAGGCTTCCGAAGCCATCGTCGCTCCGTGAATCCCATCGCGACCCGTACGGCTACCGGCGTAGAGAATCGGGTTCCCGGCCCCGGAAGCTGCGGCGGTGAAGATCTGCTCACGACGACAGACCCCAAGCGCGAACGCGTTGACCAGGATGTTGCCGTTGTAGGAACTGTGGAAGCCGGTTTCGCCTCCGACCGTCGGAATGCCGACGCAGTTCCCGTAGTCGCCGATGCCGCGCACCACCCCGTCGACGAGGTGCCGCATCCGCGCGCCGCGCTCGCCCTCGATGTCGCCGAAGCGCAACGAATCGAGGCAGGCGATCGGGCGCGCGCCCATGGTGAAGACATCGCGCAGGATGCCGCCGACGCCTGTGGCAGCGCCCTGGTAGGGCTCGATGAAGCTCGGGTGGTTGTGGCTCTCCATCTTGAAGGCGGCCACCCAGCCATGACCGATGTCGACGACCCCGGCATTCTCGCCGGGCCCGTGGACGACCCGGCGGCTCCGGGTCGGGAACCGGCGCAGGTGGAGCTTCGACGACTTGTACGAACAGTGTTCCGAGTAGAGGGCCGACGCGATCCCCAGTTCGGTGTAGGTCGGGATACGACCGAGAAGATCGCAGAGGCCGCCGTACTCCTCCGTTGTCAGGCCATGCTCGGCCGCGAGCCCGGCATCCACCAGAGGCTCGCCGGCAAGGGGACTCGGCGCCGTCACGACCTCTACCCGCCGACCGCTGCCGTCAGCGCCGCCAGACGGCCGCTCCCGGTCTGAACCGCTCCGGCCAACAGTGCGAGGCCGTCGCCGTTGCCCAAGAGATCCTCGGCGCAGCGCTCGGGGTGCGGCATCAGGCCGAGTACGTTGCCTTCCGCGTTGCACACACCGGCGATCGACCTCTTCGATCCGTTCAGGTTGGCCCCAGGAGCCACGCTCCCCTCGGCATCCACGTACCGAAAGACCACCTGCCCCGCCCGTTCCAGATCGTCCAGGGCTTCGTCCGTGTCCACGTAGTTGCCCTCGGCGTGTGCGATCGGCATACGCAGCACCTCACCGCGACGGTAACCCGAGCAGTAGATCAGGTCGTCGCGCTCAACCCTCAAATGCACGTCAACGCTGAGAAACCGGAGGTCGCGATTCCGCCGCATCGCCCCCGGCAACAGGCCCGCCTCCAGCAGCATCTGGAAGCCGTTGCAGATGCCAAGCACCCGTCCCCCCGCCTCGGCGTGCTGCCGGACAGCGGCCATGATCGGCGAATGCGCCGCCATCGAGCCGGCGCGGAGGTAGTCGCCGTAGGAAAAGCCGCCCGGCAGGACCAACAACTCGCACTCGTCCAGGAACGTCTCCTGGTGCCAGAGGAACACCGTCTCCTGCTCGAGCACACGCTCAAGCACGTGGTACACGTCGTGATCGCAATTGCTGCCCGGGAAGACCACGATCCCGCACTTCATTGCGAGATCCACTCCACGCTGTAGTCCTCGACGATCGGGTTCGCGAGCAGTTGCCGGCACATCCGGTCGACCGCGTCCGACGCCTCGGCCCTGCTCGCCGCGGTCAGCGCCACCTCAAAGCTCTTGCCCGCCCGGATACGCTCGACGCCGTCGAAACCGATCCGCCCCAGCGCGTCTTCGATCGCCCGCCCCTGGGGGTCGAGGACCTCTGCTCGCGGATAGACCAGCACCCGGGCCACAAAGCAGTTTCCGTTCCGCGTCAACTCAACCCCCCTGTTTCCATCCGAGCGCCCGATGACGAGCGCTCGGACTGGTTCGCGGGTGGCGCGGGTGCAATCCGAGCGCCCGATGACGAGCGCTCGGACTGGTTCGCGGGTGGCGCGGGTGCAATCCGAGCGCCCGATGACGAGCGCTCGGACTGGTTCGCGGGTGGCGCGGGTTCGCGCCACCCGGGTTCGCGCCACCCGGGTTCGCGCCACCCGGGTTCAGCAGCCCACACCGCTTCCCGCGCCGACCTCCAACCACGGTCCCGGCCGATGCTGCTCGGCCACCACGAGTTTCGCACGGGAACGCCGGCGATCGAGAATCGGCTGCACCGACGCGGCCGCCATCGCTGGCGAGTTGTTGGTTTCCGAGAGATGGCACAGGACGACCCACGACAAGCGCTCCGACAGGAGTTCGTCGAGGCCCGCAGCGGTTTCCTCGTTACTGAGGTGTCCACGCGCCGACGCCACTCGCTCCTTCAGGCGCCAAGGGTATGGTCCCGTGCGCAGCATGTCGAGATCGTGATTCGACTCGAGCAGCAGAACGTCGAGATCCCGGAGGCCGCGCCAGGCTTCAGCGGTGCGGCGACCCAGATCCGTCGCCAGCCCAAGGCGATACCCACCGCTGCTCTCGACGACGATACCGACCGGCTCCCGCGCATCGTGCGGCACCGGAAACACCTCGATGCGGAAGCCGGCCGCGGTAAGCGGAACGCCGGGACCCATCGGTCGGGCGAAGGCGCCCAGGTCGCTCAACTGGGGGCCGCGATAGGTGCCGCGCGTACCGTAGACCGGAACCTGGTGGCGTCGTGCGAAGCGGCAGGCGCCGCGACTGTGGTCGTCGTGTTCGTGGGTCAGCAGTACCGCGTCCACATCGGCCGCCGATCGGCCGACCATGTCGAGCCGCCGCTCCAGTTCCCGGCACGAGAACCCGGCATCCAGCAACAGGCAACCGTCCGCGCTCTCCACGATCGTGCTGTTGCCGCCGCTGCCCGACCCGAGTACGGCGGCCCGGAGCCCGGCGCCGCCGCCGCTCCGACGCCGCCGCGAGCCGAGCCTCGACCCACGCGCGGCGGCCGCAAGGGACCCGTCGCCGAAGAGTGAAAGCTGTCCGTCAGGCATCGGGCGGCAGCTATCGATGCCCGCCCCGGCTGGTTCTCGTCAGAACCGCTGTCCGATCCAGAACGTGGTGCGAGTGTCCCCCGACTCCTTGAGGTCCCACTGGGTCGCAAAGTCCCAGTGCAGATCGACGCCCAACATCCTCACCGTGATGCCGAAACCGTAGGCGGCGATCGCATCGTCCAGCCGGCTGTTCTCGGAGTCCCAGACGTCGAAATCCTGGATGCCGTCGAAGTACGCACCGGCGATATCGACGAAGAACCGTCCCTGGATGCCCTGGAAGGTCCAGATCGGCGTCACGAAGAAGTCGATCAGGGGGAAACGGAGCTCGAGGTTGGTGTAGAAGCCACGGTCGCCAACCATGTCGCGGAAATCGACTCCCCGCACCGTATCCAGGCCGCCGAAGTAGACCGGGTTGGCAAAGTTCCCGCTTCTCATGCTGCCGAAGATGCGGGTCGCGAAGACGCTGCGCCGCGTGAGCGGGAAGTACTTGCGCGCATCCAATTCGAGCGTCTGGGTCAAGGTGCCCGATCCCTCGAGGTCCGGAGCGTACTCGGTCGACAGCCGGTAGCGATGGCCGCTCGAAGGTCCCGCCGGACCGAAGACCGTGGTGTCCCCCACCAGGGCGGCCTGGACCACCGGATAGTCGTCCTCGCGCGGGCTGATGATCGGAATCGGCCGGCCGAAGTCGTCCAGCAGGAGGTTGAAGTCGCTGTCGTACGCGTATTGCTGCAGGTCGATCTTGCGCCTGATGTAGCCGGTGCCCACCTCGAAGCGCCGGTAGAAGCTCATCGGGTACGAGATGGAGAAGATGGCCCCGGTCTGCTGGAACAGGGACCGGCCCCGCTCGTAGTACCCGTACCGGTAGTCGTAGCCGACGAAGAAGAAGCGGTTGTCGAACACCGACACCTGCCACTGCAATCTGTTCGACAGGTTCAGGTAGGTCACGTTGAACTGCGAGAAGCTCTCGACCGAAGCGAAGGTCGTGAACAGCCGCCGGTCGCCGAGGAAGTCCGAGAACTGGAGGTAGACTTGGCCCAGGAAGGTCTGGTTGTCGTCCACGCCGATCGCGGTCTGGGCGTCCTCCAGGAACAGCCTCCACCCGCGCTTGTCCTCCTTGTTCGACTCGTCGATCGAGACCTGGATGTCGGGCTCGAAGAGGTCGATGGCCGGGATCGGATCGCCGCCGATGCCCACGTCGACAATCTGGACCTCGCCGACCGGTTCGTCGATGTCCCTCTCGTAGAGGTCGAAGCGGCCCTTCCAGAAGCCCGTGTAGACCAGCCGGTCATCCGTTCCGGCCGTGGTCAGAACGGTGGGCTGGAAGCAGCCGGTGATCGCGTTCGTGTACTGCCGCAGCTCGCCCGTATCCAGGTCGAGACCGAAGATGTTCTCGGCGCCACTCCGGTCCGACGTGAAGTACACCGTGCCGTCGTCCCCGGAGAAGACCGGGTCCGTGTTGTGGTGCTCGTCGCTACTGACGCGCGTACGCTCCATCGTTTCGCGGTTCAGACGGAAGAGCTGGCCCGTCTCGCCCGGCACCGACGAAAACACGAGCCACCCGCCGTCGTGAGAGTACGACGGCGCACTGTCGAAGACCTCGTCGTTGGTCAGGTTGCGGATCTCAAGGGTCTCCAGGTCCAGCTCGAAGATGTCGTACTGACCGTTCTGGTTGCCGCCGAAGGCGACGCTCCGGCCGTCCGGGCTCCAAGTGGGCGCCGTCTGCTGCTCGACCTCCATGTCGATCACCCGGCGGACGCCGCCGCCGAGGGCATTGACGATGGCCAGCGAGTAGCCCGCTTCCTTGCGCACGAAGGCGGCGAGCGAGTTGCCATCCGGCGAGAACGCCAGGTCGCGCCCATGCTTGCGCCCCAGACTCAGCATCTGGGCGACGTAGTGTCGGAAGTCCGAGGTGTAGCCCTTGGTCAGGTTGCGGATCGGCTCGCGCTCCTGGGTATCGAAGAGCACGATGTCGATGTCGTCCTGGAAGGTCGAGAACGCCGCCACCAGATCGCCCGAGGGCGAGGCGACCGGAGATGTCTCCTGGCTACCTTGGGGCCGGGTCCGGAACGGACGGCCGAAGTCGCTCGGTTCCCCGGTCGCCACCAGCTCGGGCAGGTACTGGTTGCGGAGCCAGCGCCGGAACTCCAGGTCGAAGTCTTCCGGATCGATCCGGAAAGCGCGCTCGATCGCCCGGCCGACGCGGGCGCCGATCGTGTTCCGGAACTCGAACAGGAAATCGATTACGCCGTCGGCGCCCCACCGCTCCTCCATGAAGTCGAACGCGGCGTGCCCGTAGCGGTAGGCGAAGAAGCCGCCCGCCTGACCCGAAGTAATCGGCGGCAGGCGGTCGTTGACGACCGCATCCCGCAGGTACATCCGGTCGGCGGCGCTCTCATCCTTGGCGAAGTAGCTCGCCATTCCCTCCATCAACCACTGGGGCGGACTGCTGGTCATAGCACGCCCGAGGCTGCCTCCGAAGAGGATGTGGTACTGGAAGATGTGGGTCAGCTCGTGAAGGAGCAGTTCGTAGAGCTCGATGTCCGGCAGGTCGACCGGCATCACCATCCGGAACCTTGCCGAGGTGGCGAATGCGGCCACTCCCTCCGGGATGAAGTTGATCATCACGTTGTTCTGGAGGAAGTCCGAGTGCGTGTTGTAGATGATCAACGGGGTCGGCTCCTGGATCTGGTAGTCCAGGTCGAGCGACAGTTGGTCGTAGGCGCTCTCGGCCAGTGAAGCAACCTTCTGAAGCTGGCTCTCGCTCTCCGAGTAGTAGTAGATGTCGAAGTGGGTCGAGTGGTAGATGCGCCAGTCGAAGTCCTCGTAGCGGACCTTGTTCTTGCCGAAGCCCTGAGCCTCAAGGCCGGCGCCCGCACCGACCAGAAGCGCACAGGCGAGTGCGGCTACGCGGAGGGCCCACTGTCGCGCAGGCCGAAGTACTGCTGAGTTCACTAGCTCCTCCCTGGCTTCAGGGCGTGAAAATCACACGCGCTACTTCGATGTCTTTTTGTGTAAAGACGCCGAGAATGCGGTCCTCGAGCGCGTACAGGTTCTCGAACATGCCCTGCAGCGGATCCGCCTGCTCGCCTTCAAAACTCTTGAAGTCCTTGAAGTTGTCGTTGTAGATCTGTTCGCCGGTCTTGCCGTCGAAGACCATGACGACGATGTCGTACTCGAATCCGGTTTGTTCAACGAGCACCTGCCGGTACATGGTGCGGCCGTCGAAGGGCGATGTGTATTCCTCTGTCCGGTAGCCCGAACGGTCCTGGATATCGAAATCCAGGGTGCCGGCAAGGATGAGGTCCGCCTGTGTGCGTTCCCCCAGACTCCGCCAGAAGTCCTCGTCACGCGCGAGCATCTCGAGATCGTAGGTCGGGTAGTCGACGCGGCCGGCCTCGACGATCCGCAGGTCCGTCTCCCGGCGAAGAACCTTGTTCAGGTAGCGCTCGAACTCTCCCTGCACATCGATGTCCGTACCTTCGATCCGGCCCTCGCCCTCCTGGCTGACGACCAGGAAGGGCGCCGGCAGCAGGGTGTCGCGGCCGGCGAGGTCGATCCGTGCCCGCATCGGCAGCTTGAGCCGCACTTCCACCGTGCCATCAGCAGTCGCGGGAGCAACCGCGAGCAAGCTCATGAAGCCCGTAAGGAGACCAGCTAAGGCAACGACCGCCGTCACCCTATTGCCGCGTTTCGTCAACGTCACACCTCGACCCATCCAAATCTTAAGCTGCAAGAACTGTTCCATGGGTCCCCGCAATATCGAAGCTTGTCCCGCAGCCCGTCACCGACCGTCGGCCGGGGGGGCGCCCGTGGCGGTGTTCTGCACACCCGGCGCCGCCGCGGGGTCGCCGGGACCGAGTTTTTCTTCGGCGGCATCGCCCTTGAAGTTCTGGTAGTACTCGACGAAGCGGGAGTAGTTCCGGCGGACGTCTCGTTCGCGGGGCGCCAGCCTCAGGGCCTGCTGGTAGTAGTTCAAGGCCTCCTCGAACAAGCCCAACGCCTCGTGCGCCACCGCGATGTTGCTCAGGAGCTTCGGGTGTTCCGGTTCGATCCGGCGAGCCTGTTCGAACCGGAAGAGGGCCTCACTCCAGAGACCGCGGTTGGCCATGTCGACGCCGAATTCCCACTGCTGCCTCGCCTCAGGAGTCACCTTGCGCTTCTGCGCATCGGCGGCGCCAGACACCGTCACCAGGAGGAGGACGCCGACGATCAACGGCAGAACGCGCGGCAGACATTGAGCAGTGCGCGTCACCGATCGAGTATAGATCACAGGCCTGGAATCCGTCTCTGTCTCTAAACGCTGTTCCGCCAACCAACATGTCCCGATCCAGCGAGGGAGACAGCAATGGCAGAAGAACCGGGCCCACACAGCGGCCCTCAGGAGACCGACCGCGACGAGATCCGCCGGGCCCTCATCGCCCTGAACATGGTGCACGAGGACCGGGGACTGGTTTGCGCACTCGCTCAACGACTGCAGACGGAACGGGATCTCTCCCGCGACCGCTTCGCCGAGCAAGCAGCCGGCAGCCTGGAGGCGCCGGTCGACAAAGTCCGGGAGGCGCTACGTGCGGCCCGCTACTGCCTTGGAGAGGTCGACGCCGAGACCGCAAGGGCGCGAGAGGCCGGCGCCGCGATCGTCACTCTCGTCGACGCGGAGTATCCGCGCGCGCTGGCCGACCTGGGAATGCACGCGCCGCCGGTCCTCTACGTCCGCGGCCAGCTCGGAGGTGGTCCCGGTATCTCGATCGTGGGTTCACGCAAGGCGGACGCATACGGCCTGGAGGTGGCCAATTGGTTCGCCCGACGGCTCGCTGCGGCCGGCCTGACCATCATCTCGGGATTCGCCCGCGGCATCGACCAGGCCGCCCACCGCAGCGCTCTCTCGGCGCGAGCGGGGACCGGCCGTACCGCGGCCGTGCTCGGTTGCGGTCTCGATGTCGACTACCCCCGCAACAGCAGGCGGACGGCCGCCGAAATCGCCCGGCGGGGCTGTCTGATCAGCGAGTTCCCTCTCGGCTGGCAACCCCGCCCCTGGCACTTCCCGATCCGCAATCGCATCATCGCCGCACTCGGTTTCGCTTCGATCGTGGTCCGCGCCGCGAGCCGGTCGGGCTCCCTGATCACCGCCCGCCTGGCACTCGACCTCGGACGCGAGGTGTATGCCGTCCCCGGCTCCGTGCTGGCTCGCGAATCGGCGGGCGCCCACCTGCTGCTCCGGGACGGCGCCATCCCCGCGCTGGACCCCGATGCGCTGTTGGAGACCCTGCCGACCGCCGTCCTGGACGCGCTGCAACACGGGCCCCTGGAGGGCGCGGGCTCAGCCCGGAGTGCCAGTGGCAACCCAAGCCTCGACACCGCCAAGGTCGACGGCGCCGACTCCGAGGTCGACGGGCTTCTCGTCGCGCTGCGGAACGGCGCCCGGACACCTGAACAACTGGCATCCAGCCTGCGCCTTCCGATCCCGGGCGTGCTGGCAACCCTGGCCCGCCTGGAAATCGACGGACTGGTGCGCCGTTACGAGGGCGCGAACTACGCGCTGATGGCGCGCTAGGGGCGCTGAAGACGTACTCGACTGTACGTCGAAGCGACGTGAGGGAGTACGGCCCGCCACGGCGAGCGAATACGCGGCCGCAGTAGGTCGTCGATGAAGTATCCGGGCTAGGACTTGCGCGCTTTCTTCTTCGACGTGCGGCGCTTCCGGGCCGGCTGCCGCTTCGGCGCCCTCGGGTCCTTGCCCTGGGCCTTGAGCTTGGCCTCGCGAGCCGCCAGCAACTCGACCGCCTCCTCGAGACCCACCTCTTGGGGATCCCTGCCCTTGGGCAACGAGGCGTTGACCTGGCCATCCGTCACGTAGGGCCCGAAGCGCCCCTTCTTTACCGAGAGTTCGAGACCGCTTTGGGGATGTTCGCCCAACTCCCGCAGCACCGACATCGCGGCGCCACGCCGCTTCTTGGGCTGACTCAGAAGCCCTAGCGCCTGCGCCAGGGTCACGGCCGTCAACTGCTCGTGGCCTTCCAGGCTGCGGCTCTCCTTGCCGCTGCGAACGTAGGGGCCGAACCGTCCGTCCTGCACGGTGACCGGCTCGCCCGTCTCCGGATGGAGTCCGAGTTCACGCGGAAAGGAAAGCACCAGAACGGCCTCGTCCAGCGTCAGGCTGCCGCGATCCATGGACGGCCACAGGCTGGCCATCTTGGGCTTACCCGCCATCGCGGACCGCTTCCGGCCCTTTCCCTCCGGGCTCGGATCGCCCAATTGGGCGTAGTCGCCGTACCGACCCGTCTTGACGTAGATCGGCTCGCCCGTCTCCGGGTGGTTGCCCAGGGGACCGCTCTGCTCCGACGCCCCCTGAAGCAGCTCCAGGGCGTACTCGAGAGTGACCTCATCGGGGGGCACGTTGTCCTCGATCGAGACACGCTGCCCGTCGTCACCGGCCTGCAGGTAGGTGCCGTAGCGGCCGACGCGAACGACCACCCCAAGGCCTTCCTCGTTCTTTCCCAGACGCAGCGAACAAACCGCCCTGGCGTCGATGCCGTCCACACCCTCGCCCACCATGGACTGCAGACCCCGGCGGCCATCGCCGGCCGGACCCTTCTCGCTGCCGTAGTAGAAGTTGCGCAACCAGGGCTCCGCTTCGCGGACGCCGCCGGCAATCTCGTCCAGGTCGTTCTCCATGCGCGCCGTGAAGTCCAGGTCCACGAGGTCGCCCAGGTGCTGCTCAAGCAACCGGGTAACGGCGAAGGCGAGGAACGTCGGCACCAGGGCCGAGCCCTTCTTCCAGACGTATCCCCGGTCGACGATCGTCTGCAGGATGGCGGCGTAGGTCGACGGCCGCCCGATCCCCTGCTCCTCCAGCTCCCGCACCAGACTGGCTTCGGTGTACCGGGCAGGCGGCTGGGTCGTGTGGCCCTTCGGTTCGGAACTCGCAACGCCGACCGTCTGGCCCTTGTGAAGCGCCGGCAGAAAGCGCTCCTCGTCCTCTGCCCGCGCCTTCGGATCGTCCCGGCTCTCCACGTAGACCCGCAGGAACCCGGCAAAGCGGAGCACGCGACCGGAGGCGGCCAGTTGCACGGATGCTGCCGACGGTGTGGACGTTGAAAGCAGGACGCTGGTACTCGTCCCCTTCGCGTCCTTCATCTGGGACGCCAGTGTCCGCTTCCAGATCAGCTCGTAGAGGCAGATGGCGTCCCGGTCCAGGCGCCCGCGTAGTTCGTCCGGCGTCCGGAAGTCCGTGCCCGCGGGCCGAATGGCCTCGTGCGCCTCCTGGGCGTTCGCCCTCCTGGAGTAGGAGCGCGGCTTCGCCGGCGCATACTCGGGGCCAAAGAGCTCGACGATCTGCCGCCGCGCGGCAGCGATCGCCTGGCTCGACAGCGCGGTCGAATCGGTGCGCATGTAGGTGATGTAGCCGTTCTCGTACAGCCCCTGGGCCACCCTCATCGTCCGCTGCGCGGTGAACCGGAGCTTCCTGGCCGCCTCCTGCTGCAGGGTCGAGGTGATGAAGGGCGCGTAGGGCCGGCGGGTGAACGGCTGTTCCTTGACCTCGGTGACCACGGGCCGGGTCGCAGGCAACTCCTGCCCCAGCCTTCCGGCCTCGTCCTCCAGCAACAGGTGGGCGGCGGTCTTCAGCTTGCCGGTATTGCGGTCGAAGTCCCGTCCGCGCGCCAGAGCTTTGCCGCCCAGAGCCGACACCCGCGCGGGGAAGCGCTTTGCCTCGCCGTCCTCGGTCTCGAGCTCCACCTCCACCGTCCAGTAGTCGGCAGGCACGAACGCCATCCGCTCGCGCTCCCGCTCGACCACGATCCGGGTCGCGACCGACTGAACGCGGCCCGCCGACAGCCGCGGCTGGACCTTCTTCCACAGCACGGGAGACACCTCGTAGCCATAGAGCCGGTCCAGTACCCGCCTCGCCTCCTGGGCGTCGACCAGACGGCGGTCGATCTCCCGGGTGTCGCCAAGCGCCGCTTCAACGGCGGACTTCGTGATCTCGTGGAACACCATTCGCCGCACCGGCACCTTGGGACGCAGCACCTCCTGGAGATGCCACGCAATCGCCTCGCCCTCGCGGTCCTCATCAGTTGCGAGCACCAGCTCGTCGGCGCCGCGCAGGGCGCTCCGAAGCTTGGTGATCTGACCCCGCTTCTCGCTCGGGATCACGTAGACCGGATCGAACCCACCTTCGATATCGACACCCAGACGTGCCCAGGGGCGCCCCCGGTACTTCTGCGGCACCTCGGCAGCGGTCCTCGGCAAGTCCCTGATGTGACCGATCGAGGACTCGACCTTGTAGCCGGGACCGAGGTAGCGCTCGATCGTCCGGGCCTTGGCCGGCGACTCGACGATGACGAGAGAGTTAGCCATGCGTGGGGGCCACCTTACCGCCGCTCTGGTTCGGGCCAAGTCACGAGAGAGTTCGCCATGCGCGCGGGCACCTTAGTAGAGCGGTGAACCTTGTCAAGCCGGCGGGCCCTTGCCATGATGCACCGATGACCGCGCCCGTCGTAGTGGTTGGCGGCGGGCTCGCCGGCAGCGAGTGCGCCTTCCAACTCGCCTCCCGGGGCCGCGACGTGACTCTGTACGAGATGCGGCCGCAGCGGTCCACGCCGGCTCACGCCGGCAGCGACCTCGCCGAACTCGTGTGCTCGAACTCGCTGCGCAGCGACGACCCGCACCATGCCGCGGGGCTGCTCAAACGGGAAATGGAGCGCTTCGATTCGCTGATCATCGCCGCTGCGAGAAGCAACGCGGTTCCGGCCGGCGGCGCGCTGGCCGTGGACCGCGCCGCGTTTGCCGCCGACATAACAGAGGCGATCGAAGCACACCCGTTGATCGAACTGCGGCGCGAGGAGTTGACCGCACTGCCGGCGCCGGACGAATGCGACTGCGTGATCGCGACCGGGCCTCTGACCTCCGAAGCGCTGACGCGAGAGATCGAGCAACTGGTTGGTGCGGACCATCTCTACTTCTACGACGCAATCGCCCCGATCGTCACGGGTGACAGTCTCAACAACGAGCGACTGTTCCGGGCTTCCCGCTACGGCAAGGGAGGCGACGACTACCTGAACTGCCCACTCGACGAGGCGGGGTACCGGTCCTTCCACCGACAGTTGCTCGAGGCGGACACGATCGAGCTGCGCGAGTTCGAGCGGCCCCTGTTCTTCGAGGGCTGCCTCCCGATCGAGGAACTCGCCCGCCGCGGCGAGGACACGCTGCGCTTCGGGCCGATGAAACCGGTCGGTCTGCAGACCCCGGACGGCGAACGTCCCCATGCCGTCGTCCAGCTCCGGCAGGAGGACCTCGCCCGCAGCCAGTACAACCTGGTCGGCTTCCAGTCGCGGATGACCTGGCCCGAGCAGCGCCGTGTCCTGCGCACGCTTCCGGGCCTGGAAGCGGCCCGTTTCGTCCGCTACGGCCAGGTCCACCGCAACACGTTCATCAATGCGCCGCTCAACCTCGACCGCTGGTACCGCATTGCCGCGAGGCCTCATCTGAGGCTGGCGGGACAGATGACCGGCGTCGAGGGTTACCTCGAGTCGGCCGCCACCGGGCTTGCCGTAGCGCTCTACCTCGTGCTCCAGGACCAGGATCAAGAGCCGCCTCCGCTACCCGACACGACGGCGCTGGGGGCCCTGGCGAGACACCTGACCGAGTCGAATCCGAAGCGCTACCAGCCAACGAACATCAACTACGGTCTGCTCGAACCGCTCGCCCGGCGAGTGCCGCGGCGTGACCGCCGCGCCGCCTACGTGGCCCGTGCCGGGCAGGCCCTGGAGGCCTGGGCCGATAGCATGGGCCTCGCCGAAGCACTCTCATGGAAACCACCGTTCAGCACGCCGGGAGGCGCGAAGCACCCGAGCGCCCCAGCGCGCTCGCCGAACTGATCGCGGACTTCCTGGAGTACCTGGACTTGGAGCGCAACTGTTCCGAACACACGATCCGTGCCTACGGGCGGGATCTCGCCGCCTTCGCCGACTTTCGCGCCGCCAGCGGCGACGGCGACTCGGGTCTCGAAGACATCGACCAGCTTCTGGTCCGGTCCTTCGTCGCCTCCCTGAACCAGCGCCGGCTGGCCCGCCGAACCCAGGGCCGCCACCTGTCGGCGCTCCGGGGCCTGTTCCGCTACGCCTGTCTCGCTGGCCGCATGCAGTCGAACCCGGCCGACTCGGTGCCGACGCCGAAGGTCGAGAAGACGCTTCCCCGCCACCTGCGACCGGCCGAAATCGACGCTCTGCTCGAGGCGCCCGTGGGCCGCGCCGGACCGCTCGGTCTCAGGGACCGCGCGCTCCTGGAGCTGCTCTACGCCTCCGGTCTGCGGGTCGGCGAACTCGTCGGCCTGAACTGGCGCGACATCGACCTCGGGGCCAGGGTGCTCCGGGTCGTGGGCAAGGGCGACCGCGAACGGATGACGCCCTTCGGAAAGCCGGCGGAGAAGGCACTCAGGCAGTGGCTTGACGCCTGGGAAGAGGTGTTCCGCAGCCCGCGCGCCGGAACCGACCAGGACGAACCGGTGTTCCTGAACCAGCAGGGAAGCCGCCTGAGCGCACGCTCCGTCCGCCGTGTCATCGACCGCTACGTCTTGGAGACAGCACAGGCGGCGGGCGCCCATCCGCACGCCCTGCGGCACAGTTTCGCCACCCACCTGCTCGAGTCCGGCGCCGACCTGCGCTCGATCCAGGAACTGCTCGGCCACGCCTCCCTGGCGACCACCCAGCGCTACATGCACGTGGACACCGGACGCCTGCTTCAGGTCTACCGGGAATCCCATCCCAGGGCGAAGGGTGGCTGAGACCACCTGCCGCCTCGCTCGACGACACCACCTGCCTTCCAGAAAGGAAACCGCATGAGACTTCCCATCGCCCGCACGACCACAGTGCTCGTGCCCTTGGCGGCGGCCGCCGTCTTCCTGGCCGCCGCGGGGGCCGCGGGGGCCCAGGACGACCTGACGGGCTTCCAGCTCGTCGGCGACTACCAGCTCTTCCTGCAGGGGCAGGAAGCTGCCGGAGCCCAGCTCTACCTCTCACGAGCCGCGGGCGCGTTTCTGGTCCTCGCCGACGATCTGCCCTCGCCGGTGCTGCTGAGCGCCCGCAACCAGACCTCGTACAAGATCCAACTGCTGAAGATCTCGCCGACCGGCGAGGACACGGTGGACCTGCTGCCCGGGGCCCTGTTCGGCTCTCCGATGCCTTTCCGGCAGATTCGGGGGGGCCTCGAGTTCGAGGTCGACGGCGTGCGCGCCCAACTCCGGCAACGACCCTCCCTGGCCGGCGAAGCGACCCTGGATTCACTGTACGACCACGACCCCGGCTATCGCCGATCGGCGAACGCCTACGCGACCGACCCGGCAGTCGTCGCCGAGGTCGCCGAGCTCGGCGCCGGCGTGGATGTCCGCGTCGTCTTCGGATCCTGGTGCCACGTCTGCGAGCGCTTCATGCCGCGCGGCCTCAAGGTCCACGAACAGCTCCAGGAATCGCCTGTCCGGTTCACCTACTACGGCCTCGGAGACGACAACCCCTGGGGCGATGCCGAGGTCGACCGTCTCGGCGTCAAGGAACTCCCCACCGCGATCGTCTTCCGCGACGGCAAGGAGATCGGGCGCTAC
This sequence comes from Candidatus Multivorans sp., assembly GCA_965205295.1. Classification (GTDB taxonomy): domain Bacteria; phylum Acidobacteriota; class Thermoanaerobaculia; order Multivoradales; family Multivoraceae; genus Multivorans. The sequence continues at coordinate 3,665,512 of OZ242167.1, read as the reverse complement.
ATCGGCGGCCCGGGCTGGACCCAACCGGAAGCCTCCCTGCGCAACATTCTGCGAGAGAATCCGTGAAACGAGGGGACGACCTCGCCGGCCGCCGACCTGAGGAAGACCGACCCACGATATGACCACCATCCTGCTCGTCCGCCGCGGCGACACGACGTGCATGGCCAGCGACGGCCAGGTCACCAACGGCGCCGCGAACACGGTGGTCAAGGCGCGCGCCCGCAAGGTGAGGCGCGCCAACCACGGTCGGATTCTGGTCGGCTTCGCCGGCGGCGGCGCCGACGCCCTGGCCCTGTTTTCCCGCTTCGAGGCCAAGATCGAGGAGTACCAGGGCAACTTCGAGCGCGCCGTGATCGAATTGGCGATGGACTGGCGAACGGACCGCGCGCTGCGCCGGCTCGAGGCGCAGATGATCGTCGCCGACGTGAGCAAGTGCTTCCTGGCGATGGGTAACGGCGACCTGCTCGAGCCGGACCCGGGCATGCCGCTCGCCATCGGTTCGGGCGGGAACTACGCCCTCGCCGCCGCCCAGGCGCTGCTCAAGCACACGGAGCTCGACGCTGACCAGGTCGCCCGGGAGGCGATGCGAATCACCGCCGACCTGTGCATCTACACCAACCACGAAGTCACCGTGGAGCGCCTCGAAGGGAATGGTGACGCGACATGACCGTCGAGCCGGCACAGAACGCCCAGTTCGTCGAGAACCTGACGCCGCGGGAGATCGTCGCGGCCCTCGACCGGCACGTTGTCGGCCAGAAGGACGCGAAGCGCGCGGTGGCCATCGCCATGCGCAACCGCTGGCGGCGGCAGCAGCTTGATCCGGAGACCGCCGAGGACATCGCCCCGAAGAACATCCTGATGATGGGCCCAACCGGCGTGGGCAAGACGGAGATCGCGCGCCGGCTGGCCAAACTCGCGCGGGCCCCCTTCCTCAAGATCGAGGCCAGCAAGTTCACCGAGGTCGGCTACGTCGGCCGCGACGTCGAGTCGATCGTCCGCGACCTGATGGAGCTGGCGGTAGCAATGGTCGGAGAAGAGAAGCGGGCCGCGGTGGAAGCGGATGCCGCGTCAAGAGCCGATGAGCGACTGCTTCAGCTCCTGGTGCCCCAAGCGCCCCAAGCGCCCCAACCGGCCGCCGACCCGGACGCCCCAGCCACCTACAGCGCACCGACCGAAACCCGGGAACGCTTCCGACAGTGGCTCGAGGAGGGACGCCTGGACCACCGGATGGTCGAGATCGAAGTGGACGACGCCTCCCAACAGCAGTTCGAGATGTTCACCCCCCAGGGCGTCGAGGCGGTGGGAATCAACCTCAAGGAGATGCTCCCGGGCCTGTTCGGCAAGCGCAAGCGCCAGATGGTCGAGGTCTCCGAAGCGCGGGAGATCCTGCGCCGGCAGGAGGCGGAGGCACTGGTCGATCGCCAGGAGGTCGCCGAGGAAGCGAGACTGCGCGTGGAGCAGGCCGGCATCGTCTTTCTCGACGAGATCGACAAGGTCGCCGGCCGCAATGGCGGCCACGGACCCGACATCTCGCGCGAAGGGGTTCAGCGCGATCTGCTGCCGATCGTCGAAGGAACAACGGTGACGACGAAGTACGGTCCGGTCAAGACGGATCACGTGCTGTTCATCGGCGCCGGCGCCTTCCACGTAGCCAAGCCGTCCGACATGATCCCCGAGCTCCAGGGGCGCTTCCCGATCCGGGTCGAACTCAGCGCCCTGGGCGAAGCGGAGTTCGTCCGCATCCTGACCGAGCCTGACAGCGCCCTGACGACCCAGTACCGCGCTCTGCTCGGCGCCGAGGGCCTGGACCTCTCCTTCCGTGACGATGCGGTCAAGGAGATCGCTCGCCTCGCCGTGCAGGTGAACTCCCAGACCGAGAACATCGGCGCCCGGCGTCTGGCAACCCTGATGGAGCGTCTGCTGGAAGAAGTCTCGTTCGAGGCCCCCGACATGGAGGGCGTCGCCCTGGAAGTCGACGCCGCCTACGTGACCCGGGCTCTCGCCGAAATCGTCGAGGACCGGGATCTCAGCCGCTATGTCCTGTAGGTCCGGCTTCTCCACCCGCCGCGGTCTGACCCTGGAGCTGGTCACCGGTCACAGCCTGCGAGGTCGAGGACGACGAGACGCCGGACTGAGGTCCAGCCATCGCCATCCCATTGGCCCGGCAGCGATCGTCGCCGTTCTGCTGGCCCTGATGGCCGCCACGGGCTGCGGCCGGAAGGGCGATCCGTTGCCGCCTTTGCGCGAGCCGGACCCCATCGCCGAATCGGCGCCCAGCGAACCGGAAGCCGCCGGCAGCGAGTCTTCGGAATCGGAAGCCGAAGACGGCGAGGATGACGACGACGACGGCGAAACCGGCCCGGACAGCGAACCGAGCGACGGCGGAGACGACGACGGCGCGCCGCCGTGACCGACCGCAACGGCACGCCGTTCTCTCTCGTCTCAGGGGCAGGCAACGACTTCATCGCCCTTCTCGACCGTCCCATTCCGCCCGTGGAGACGGTAAAGGCGTGGTGCAGTCGCGGCGTATCGGTCGGCGCCGACGGCCTCTTCAGCCTGCGGCGCGTGACCCGCGGACGCTACGCCCTCGACTACGCGAACGCCGACGGCGCCCGGGCCGACCTGTGCCTGAACGCGGCCCGCTGTGCCGCCCGGCTCGCCTTCGACCAGGAGCCGGCGGCTTCACGCGTGCAGATCGAAACCGCGGCAGGCACTCTGACGGCCGAGCCGCTCGACGACACCCGCACCGCCGTTCTGGTACCTGCGCCGGGACCGGGACGTCCCATGACCCTGCACACGAACAGCCGCATCTGCCCCGGCCGCCGGATCGATGTCGGCGTGCCCCACTTCGTCGTCTGGTGGCAGGGCGACCTGGACGAGGCGCCGGTCGGCTCGCTCGGGCCGAACCTCCGCGCCCACCCCGACCTCGGAAGGGAAGGCGCGAACGTGCACTTCGTCGCCCTGGCCCCCCCCGAGGGCTTCCGCATCCGGTCGTTCGAGCGCGGCGTCGAAGCCGAGACTCTGGCCTGCGGCACCGGCGTCGTGGCCGCGGCCGCCTGCGCCGTCGCGGAAGGCCGCCTCTCCCTGCCCGTCGTCGCGATCACCCGCAGCGGCTGCGCACTGCGTCTGGATGAAGGCCCGATGGAGCCCGCCGGCGCGGTGCGCTGGCGCCTGTCCGGGGACGCCAGAATCGTCGCCTCCGGCCGCATTCGTGACACGGCAAGGCCCCGCATCCGCTCATCCGAAGCGCCCCGGTCCGGCAGGCCCTGAAACGACCTCCACGCCCCCGGAGCGGCGCGTATCCACCACGCGCAGCCGGCTGTTACCCTCCGCCCCATGAGCAGCTTCCCTCCCGCCTCCGAGCAGATGCAACTGCTCCTCCGCGGGGCGGTCGACGTCGTCGAAGAGGACGCACTGCGCCGCCGGCTCGAGGACTCCCGCCGGCTGAACCGCCCGCTGCTGGTCAAGACCGGCTTCGATCCGACCGCGCCCGATCTGCACCTGGGTCACGCGGTCCTCCTGCGCAAGATGGCGCACTTCCAGCAGCTCGGGCACCGGGTCGTCTTCCTGGTCGGCGACTTCACCGCCATGATCGGCGATCCCACGGGCAAGAAGGCCACCCGGCCGCAGCTCTCGCGCGAGGAGGTCCTCGCAAATGCCAAGACCTACCAGGACCAGGCCTGGAAGGTGCTCGACCGGGAACGAACCGAGATCCTGCACAACAGCGAGTGGCTCTCCGAGCTGGGCGCCGAGGGGCTGATCCGGCTGGCCGGTTCCTACACCCTGGCCCGGATGATGGAGCGCGAGGACTTCCGCGCAAGGTTCGAGAAGCACGAACCCATCTCGATTCACGAGCTGCTCTACCCGCTGACCCAGGGATACGATTCGGTGGTGCTGGAGGCCGACGCCGAACTCGGCGGCCACGATCAGTTGCTCAACCTCCTGGTCGGCCGCGATCTGATGCGCGCGCGCGGCCTGGAGCCCCAGATCGCGCTCACCGTTCCGCTCCTGGTCGGCACGGACGGTGTACAGAAGATGTCGAAGAGCCTCGGCAACGCGGTCGCCTTCGAGGACTCGCCCCGCGAAATGTTCGGCCGCACAATGTCGATCCCCGACGCGCTGATGTGGGACTGGCGGCTGCTGCTGACCGATCTGGACGCAGCGGAGATCGACCGCCAGAAGGCGCAGGTCGAGCAGGGCAAGGCCAGCCCGCGGGATCTCAAGGCTGAACTGGCACATGACCTCGTGCGCCGCTTTCATGGCCGCGACGCCGCCGACGGCGCGCGCGTCGAGTTCGACCGCATGTTCCGCGGCGGCGGCGAGCCGGAGGAGATCGAGACCCGCCTCGTTGAGGCCGGCCCGACGCTCTTCGTCCTGATCGCCGATGCCGGACTTGCCCCGAGCAGAGCCGAGGCTCGTCGCCTGATCCAGCAGGGCGCCGTCTCGCTCGACGGTGAGAAGATCAAAGACCCCTACTTCGTCCTACCGGCGAGCAGTGGCCCGATGCTGCTCAAGGTAGGCAAGCGCCGCTTCCTCCGAATCGAGACACGTGCCGCCGACTGAGAGCAATCCGGAGCCGCCGTCGCCCCCCCTCGTGGAGCAGGAGCCCGAGCTGCCGCCGCTCCGCATCGGCGTGCGCATTCTCCTGTTCGGGCTCGGCGCTCTCCTGCTCCTGATCGGCCTGGTTGCCGGATGGTTGCCTGGGATCCCGGCAATCGTGCTCATCCCCCTGGGCGTGGCGCTGCTCTCGCTCGCCAGCGACCGCCTGAACCGCCGACTGCGGGTCTTCGTCATGCACCGCTGGCCGAACGCCTGGCAGCGCATCCAACGTGTTCGCGCCTGGCTGCACGGCCGGCTCAGTTGAGGCGTCGCTACTCGGTGCTCTGAGCGTTCTGGGCGCGTTTCTTGAGGCCGCGCAGGAACACGCCGTTCAGGGCGATCAGGACCGCGGCTACGACCAGCCACTGCCCGAACATGTTGCCCACACCGAGCGGGCCCCATAGCGGTTCGTTGTTGCGCGCGCCCCAGCACATCCAGACCACGAGCACCAGCGCCTGGACCACGACCAGCCGGATCGCCCAGTCCCACCAGGCGCCGACCCGCATGTCCTGGTCCCCGCTGTTGATCATCTCGGCCCGGAAGCGCGTGACCCCGTAGCGGATCACGATCAGGGCGAAGAACAGACCGCAGAACATCAGCGCCACGCTCCAGACGTTGTCCTGATTCGTGAAGAACGGCTGGGAGAGCGCGGAGGGAATGCCCAGGGCAAAGGCGGCGACCGCCAGGGAGATGACCGCCGTCCGGCGTTCGAGACCCGCCTCTTCAAGCGCCAGACTGACGAGCTGGAACATCGCTACCAGCGATGTCCAGGCGGCGAACACCAGAGCCATGAAGAACAGAACCATGAAGATGGCGCCGCCCGGCATTGCATTGAACAGTTGCGGTATCCAGATGAACGTCAGGCCCTCGTTGCCGGCGCCGACGATCTCCCCGGCCGCATCGGGCATCAAGGAGAAGACCGTGCACAGCACCATGACGCCGGCCAGCAGGGAGATGCTGTTGTTGCCGAACGCGAGCAGGAAGGAGTTCAGGTTCGTGTCCTCCCGGCGACGCGAGAACACCGCGTAGGTCAGCACCAGTCCCCAACCGGCGCCGGTGTCCCAGGCGTTCTGCGTCAGCGCCTGCAGCCAGACGTTGTAGTCGAGCAGGTCGCTCCAGGTCGGCTTGAACAGGAACTCGAGCCCTCTCGACGCACCGGGCAACGTCACGGCCCGGATGGCCAGCACCACGACCAGAACCAGCAACGCCGGCATCAGCACCCGCACCACGCTCTCGATGCCCCGAATGCCCTTGAGCACCACGGTCACCGCCAGGACCAGAGCGAGGGCGTGGAAGATCAGCGCGATGGGCGAGAAGGAGAAGCTCCCCCATAGTTCGCTGGAGCCCTCACCGCGGAGTTGCAGAGTCGCTGCTGCCAGCAGGTAGCGCAGCGTCCAACCCATGACCACCGCGTAGTAGAAGCCGATCGCCGCTGCCACCCAGGCGATCCAGGCGCCCATCCAGGCGAACCGGTCGCCCATCATCCGCGCGAAAGTGCCGACGGTGCCGTTCCGCATCTTCTTGCCGAGCGCGAACTCGGCCAGGATCAGCGGCACCGACCAGAGCATCAGGAAGACGACCCAGGCGACGAGGAAGGAGCCGCCGCCGTTGGACGCCGCGATCCGTGGGAACCGCCACAGGTTGCCGGTGCCCACCGCCATGCCAAGCATGGCCAGCATCAGCCCCCAGCGGCTGGAGAAGAGTTGAGTGCCTGCGACCAGTTTCGGGGTTCCTTCCACCCGTCCTGATTCGGGTATCGCGAAGCGCAGAGGGTATCAACACGGCTGCAGCCGCCGACGGTTCGGCGGCCCTCGCCCGTGCAGCCGCCAACGCTGGGGTACATTCGTCGCTGCTCCGACTCCGTCGTGACGTCCTCCAGTCCCAACCCTGCTCCGGCAGTCATGCGCCTGCGGGGCGTGACGAAGGTCTACCCGGCCCCAGCCCGCGGTGACGATGTCCGCGCGGTCGAGAGCGTCGACTTGGACATCGAGCTCGGCGAGACTCTCGTTCTCGTCGGCGAGAGCGGCTGCGGGAAGTCCAGCATCCTGCGCCTCATCAACCGGATGGAGGAACCGACTGCGGGTTCTCTCTTCTTCGAGGATGTGGATCTGTCGACGATCGCGCCGACCGAGCTCAGACGCCGCATCGGCTACGTCCAGCAAACCGGCGGCCTGTTGCCGCATTGGAGCATCGAGCGCAACGTCGCCCTGGTGCCCCAACTCCTGGGGTGGTCCAGGGACCGCAGACGCCGGCGAGCGCGAGAACTGCTGGAGCTGGTGGGTTTGCCGCCCGGCGCCTACGCGGACCGCTATCCGCGGCAGCTCTCGGGCGGTCAACGCCAGCGTGTCGCGGTCGCACGCGCGCTCGCCGCCGACCCGCCCCTCGTCCTGCTCGACGAGCCCTTCGGCGCGCTGGACGCGATCACCCGCACCGAGGTCCGCCAGACCTTCAAACGGCTCCGCGCGTCGCGCGAACAGACCGCCGTCATCGTCACCCACGATCTCGACGAGGCCTTCCAGCTCTCGGATCGGATCGCGGTCATGCGGCGGGGCAGGTTGCTGCAGACGGCGACTCCCCAGGAGCTGGTCGAACGACCCGCGGACCCTTACGTCAGCGAACTGCTGGACCGCTCGGGAGTCGCCCGGTCGTGAACCGGCCGGCTCTCCTGCTACTGGCCTCACTGTGCGCCGGCAGTCACCTGCCGGCAGCGGCGCAGGAGGACGCTCAAGACGATCAACCTCGCGGCAAGATCGTCGTCGGATCGAAAAACTTCGCCGAGAACCGCCTGCTCGGCGAACTCTTCGCGCAATTGATCGAGGCCCGCACCGACCTCGAGGTCCAGCGAAGACTCGGGCTCGCCGGCACCGAGTTCTGCTTCGAAGCGCTGCGGAACGGCAGCATCGACATGTATCCCGAGTACACGGGGACAGGGCTGGTCACCCTGCTGGGCCGAGATCCATCGGCCTCCAAGTTCGAAGCGCTGCGGACCGTCCGGGCCGAGTTCCTGAGGCGCTTCGACCTCCACTGGCTGGCGCCGATCGGCTTCGAGAACTCCTTCGAACTCGCCGTCAGGGGCGACCTCGTCGTCCCGGATGGCCGGGAACTCCGCACGATCAGCGACCTCGTGGAGCTGGCGCCCGACCTCCGCGCCGGCTTCGGCCACGAGTTCATCGAGCGCGACGACGGCCTGCCGGGCCTGGCCCGGGCCTACGGCATCCGCTTCGGCAGCGTCCAGCCCATGCTGCAGGCGCCCAACTACCAGGCAGCCGCGGCCGGGGCGGTCGATGTGATCGACGCCTACACCACGGACGGGCGCCTCCTGGTCTACGACCTCGTGGTGCTGGAGGACGACCTCGGCTTCTTCCCGCCCTACGAGGCGGCGCCCCTGGTCCGCGGCGACACGCTCGCCCGCTACCCGCAAGTCGGCGCCGTCCTCGGACTGCTCGGCCAGGCGATCGACGAAGGCCGGATGCGGGCCGTCAACCTTCGGCTCCAGGAGCAGCACGAGGCGATCGAAGTGGTTGCCTACGACCTCCTCCGCGAACTCGACTTGCTGCCCGCCGGCGCCGAGACGGTCAGTCCCGATCTCGCCCCTCCCGCTTCGGGCCTGATCGCCTACATGTGGTCGCGGCGTCGCGAACTCGCCCGGTACACCTTGGAGCACATGGCCCTCTCCGCCGTCGCGCTGGGCCTCGGCATCCTGCTGGCGGTGCCGCTGGCGTTGGCGCTCGACCGCTTCCGCACCGGCACCAGCGAAACCCTGATCCGGATCATCGGCATGTCCCAGACTCTGCCCTCCCTGGCCCTGTTCGGCTTTCTGATCCCCCTTCTCGGCGTCGGCGTGGTGCCGACCGTCGTGGCATTGTGGATCTACTCCGTCTTCCCGATCCTGCGGAACAGTTGCACCGGGCTCCGGGAGGCCGCCCCGGACGCGGTCGAAGCCGCCACCGCGCTCGGCATGACTTCGGGCCAGGTCCTGAGAAGGGTCCGCCTGCCACTCGCGGTGCCGACCATCATGGCCGGTGTAAGGACCGCGGGTGTGATCACCATCGGCACCGCAACGATCGGCGCCTTCATCGGCGCCGGCGGCCTCGGTCAGCCGATCATCGCCGGCGTACAACTGGTGAACATCCACCAGATCCTCTCGGGCGCCATCCCGGCGGCGCTGCTCGCCCTGTTCGCCGACGCCGCGCTCGGCGGCCTCGGCCGGTTGCTGCGGCCGCGCGGTGTCGGCCCCTGAGGCAGCCCGGCTACTAGCCGGCCAGGTCGCAGCCGGCGAAGAAGAACGCGCGCTCCAGGCCTGCGTTCTCCGGCGAATCGCTGCCGTGGATTGCGTTGTTCTGGATGTTCGACCCGTAGAGGTTCCGGATCGTGCCCGGCGCCGCCTGGGTGGAGTCGGTCGCGCCCATCGCGTCGCGCAGGTGGGTGACGGCGTTCTCCCGGGCGAGCGCGATCGCCACCGCCGGGCCACCGGTCATGAAGGCGACCAGATCCGCGAAGAACGGCCGCTCCCGATGGACCGCGTAGAAGGCCTCGGCCTGCGCCTGCGAAAGGCGCAAACGCCGGATTGCCTGAACCCTGAACCCCGCGTCCTCGAGGTGGGCAATGATCCGGCCCGTGTTGCCCGCGCGGACCGCGTCCGGCTTGATGATCGTCAGCGTCTCTTCCATCTCGTCTCCTGTTCAGCCGCGGCCGTCAGGAGGCCAGTGCCGCCGCGACGCGCGCGCCCATCTCGGCGGGCGAGTCGACCACCAGCACGCCGGCCGCTTCAAGCGCCGCCTTCTTCTCCGCTGCGGTTCCCTTGCCGCCCGCGACAATCGCTCCCGCATGACCCATCCGCCGCCCCGGAGGCGCCGTCGCGCCGGCGATGAAGCCGACGACCGGGATATCGAGGTGCTGCCGGATCCAGTCCGCCGCTTCCTCTTCCGCGGCGCCGCCGATCTCACCAATCATCACGATCGCCTCGGTCGCCTCGTCTTCGGCGAACAGTGCGAGCACGTCGATGAAGTTCGTGCCGTTGATCGGATCGCCGCCGATGCCGACGCAGGTCGTTTGACCGAGACCCTCGTTCGTGAGCTGCCACACGGCCTCGTAGGTCAGTGTGCCGCTGCGGCTGATCACGCCGACGTTGCCCGCCGCGTGGATGTGGCCGGGCATGATGCCGACCTTGGCCTGGCCGGGTGTGATCAGACCCGGGCAGTTGGGCCCCAGCAGCCGGCTGTTCCGGCCGGCGAGGAACGTCTTCACCCGCACCATGTCGCCGACGGGGATGCCCTCGGTGATGCAGACGATCAGCTCGACGCCGGCATCGGCCGCCTCCATGATCGCGTCCGCGGCGAACGGCGGCGGCACGAAGATGAGCGTCGTGTTGCAGTCGGTGGCCCGCCGCGCCTGCTCGACGGAGTCCCAGACCGCGAAACCCTCGACCGTGCTGCCGCCCTTGCCGGGCGTGACGCCGCCTGTGACCTCGGTGCCGTACTCCCGGCACCCCATTGCATGAAACAGGCCCTCCGTGCCGGTGATGCCCTGCACGATCAGGCGTGTGTCTTCGCCAACCAGAATCGACATCGCGTCTAGTTCCCCAGGGCCGCTACCGCGCGCTCGGCGGCGGTCGCCATGCCGTCGGCGACAACGAAGTCGAAGTCGGCCTCTTCCAGCACCTTCCGGCCCTCCTCGACGTTCGTTCCCTCGAGCCGCACGATGACCGGCACATCGACCGGCGAGCCCGCCGCGTCGAGTTCCCCGATCGCCGCGACCACGCCGCGGGCAATGCGATCGGTGCGCGCGATGCCGCCGAAGATGTTGATCAGGACCGCCTTCACCGCGGTATCCGAAAGGATGATCCGGAAGGCGCTGGCCACCGCCTCCTGCGAAGCCGAGCCACCGACATCGAGGAAGTTCGCCGGTTCGCCTCCATAGAGCTTGATGATGTCCATCGTCGCCATCGCCAGCCCGGCGCCGTTCACCATGCAGCCGATGCTGCCGTCGAGCTTGATGTAGCTGATGCCGTACTTGGACGCTTCGACCTCGAGCGGGTTCTCCTCGTGGATGTCGCGAAGCCCGGCGATCTCCGGCCTTCTGAACATCGCGTTGTCGTCGAAGTTCATCTTCGCGTCCAGCGTGTAGACATCGCCCTTCGAGTCGACCATCAGCGGGTTGATCTCAACCAGGGAGGCGTCCGTTTCCAGATACGCGGTGACCACGCTGGCGACGGCGGCCTGGATCTGACGCGCCGTGCCTCCCGAGTACCCCAAGCCGGACGCGATCCTCCGGCACTGGAACGGCAGCACGCCCAGTTGCGGATCGATCAGCTCGCGCAGGATCGCACCGGGATCCGTACGCGCCACTTCCTCGATGTCCATGCCGCCCGAACGGGACGCCATCAACACCGGCCGCTCGGCCGCCCGGTCCAGGGTCACGCCCAGGTAAAGCTCCTGGTCGATCTCGAGCGCCTCTTCGATCAGGACCTTCCGCACCCGCTGGCCCTCGGGACCGGTCTGGTGCGTCACGAGCTGCATACCGAGGATCTCGCCAGCCAGCCGCTCAGCCTCCTCCGGGCCGGCGGCCAGCCTGACCCCGCCGCCCTTGCCACGGCCACCCGCGTGAATCTGGGCCTTGACCACGCAGCGGCCCCCGAAGTCCTGGCATATCCGCGCCGCCTTTGCGGGATCGGTGGTGACCTTCCCCTGCGGCACCCTGGCGCCGAAGCCGCGCAGGAGTTCCTTGGCCTGGAACTCGTGGATCTTCACGACCTTCGGTGCCTCAGTCGAGGTTCTCGACGATCGCCTGACCGAATTCGGAGGTCCTGAGCAATGTCGCCCCCTCCATCTGACGCTCCAGGTCGTACGTCACGCGCTTCTGGCGGATCGCGCGGCCGATCGCGTTCTCGATCGACCTGCCGGCCTCCAGCCAACCCAACCAGTTCAGCATCATCACGCCCGACAGGATGACCGAGCAGGGGTTCACCTTGTCCTGGCCGGCGTACTTCGGCGCCGTGCCGTGCGTGGCCTCGAACAGGGCGACGCCATCGCCCTCGTTGGCGCCGGGGGCCATCCCCAGGCCGCCGACCTGGGCCGCGAGCGCGTCCGACAGGTAGTCGCCGTTCAGGTTCGTCGTCGCGATCACGTCGTACTCGTCGGCCCGCAGGAGGATCTGCTGGAACATGGCGTCCGAGATACGGTCCTTGACCAGGATGCGGCCATCCGGCAACCGGCCGTCGTACTTCGACCACAGATCGTCCTCGCTCACCGTGAAGTCCGCGTACTCCTCGGCCGCGAGTTCGTAGCCCCATTCCTTGAAGGCGCCCTCGGTGAACTTCATGATGTTGCCCTTGTGCACCAGGGTGACGCTGCCTCGCCCCTGGGCGCGGGCGTACTCGATCGCCTTGCGGACCAGCCGCTTGCTCCCGGTCACCGAGATCGGCTTGATGCCGACGCCCGAGTCGGCGCGGATGTCGCGGCCGAGTTCCCGCCGCACGAAGTCGATCAGGGCCGCGCTCTCCGCCGTTCCCTGCTGCCACTCGTGGCCTGCGTACACGTCCTCGGTGTTCTCGCGGAAAAGGACCATGTCCACCTTCTCCGGCTCGCGCACCGGCGACGGCACTCCGTCGAAGTAGCGCACCGGGCGCACACAGGCGTACAGGTCGAGCAATTGGCGGAGCGCCACGTTCAGGCTGCGGATGCCGCCGCCGACGGGAGTCGTCAGCGGTCCCTTGATCGCCACCCGGTAGTACCGGATCGCGTCGACGGTCACGGATGGCAGCCATTCCCCGGTCCGCTCCAACGCCTTCTCTCCAGCCAGAATCTCCAGCCAGGCAATGGAACGGGCGCCCGAGTACGCCTTCTCCACCGCGGCGTCGATCACCGCCTGGGCGGCGCGCCAGATATCGGGGCCTATCCCGTCGCCTTCGATGAAGGGAACGATCGGCCGTTCCGGCACGACCAGAGCACCGTCCCGCCAGCCGACCTCTTGACCGCCGGCTGGCGGCTCGACTGGGGGTTCGCTCAAAGCGACCACCTCATGAACCTGCGAACCGGCAGCAAGGGAATGATGGGCCGCGAAGGAAGTGGGTCAAGTGCGAAGGCACCACACGGAATCTCAGAGCCAAAGCGCGGCGCAAGCTATCACGTTTCCCGACCGGCGCCTCCACCGGAGCACTGCTATGGTCCGATCCATGAGCGGGCAACCCCTCTTCCACCCGCCGATCCCGGCCCATGCCGCCACCTGGGAAGGCATCGACTGGGAGGCTCTGGTCGATGTCGCGGTTCGTAGCCGGGAACGGGCCTACGCCCCGTACAGCGGTTTCCGGGTGGGCGCCGCTCTGCTGGCCGCGGACGACCGGATCTACGGCGGCTGCAACGTGGAGAACCGCGTGCTCGGCCTGACCCTCTGTGCCGAACGCGGCGCGCTGTCGGCCGCGGTCGCGAACGGGCAGATTTCATTCCAGGCCCTGGCCATCGCCACCAGCGCCACGCCGCCATGCGCCCCCTGCGGGCAGTGCCGCGACGCCCTGGCCGAGTTCTCCTGCGACCTGCCCGTGGTTTCGGTCACCGCCGGCAACCACGAGGCCGCGAACTGGAGTCGCTTCACACTCCAGGATCTGCTGCCCGAGCCGTTCGTTCTCGACGACCGGAAACCCCGATCGCTGCCCTGAGAACACAGCGTGCCGGCGAGCCTCGGAATGCCCGCTGCCGCGCGGATCCGTTGCCGCGATCAGGCCGCCACGGGCGCCGGCACGGGCGCCCGGCAGAGGCTTCAGGTCTCGGCGGCCAGCGCCTCCGCGACGGTGTCGTAGGTCGGGAAGAGAGACGCCACACCCGCGACGGTGAGCAACTGGACGATCCGCTCGGAGGGCCGGATCAGGATCAGCTTCCGTTCCTCGGCGCGAAGGCGGACCAGGTAACCGACCAGCTCCCCGATCCCGGTCGAGTCCATGTAGTTCACGTCCGAGAGGTCGAGCAGGACATGACCGTCGCCTTCGGACAAACTCCGCTTCAACGCGTCGGCAAGGAAACGCGCGCTCTGTCCGAGCTTGATCACGCCCTCCACCGCCAGCAGGCTGGAGTCGCCAATCCGTCGCTTGTTGATGATCATCTCAAGGGTGGCAGGGGCGGGGCTGTCACGACCCCCAAAGGAGTTCTACAGAACGTTGCCCTAGCGGCTGAACCGGCCCACGAAGGAGCTGCGCTTTCCGGGGCTCTTCCAGGTGGCGCCCAGCCCTTCTCCCTGCCAACTGTGCTCAAGGGCGACTCCCGGCGCCGCACCGTCAGTTGGCGCCAGGGGCGGGTAGAAGACCGTTTCATTCCCGCACAGGTGGTCCCGGTGATCGAGCGGCCGGGTCCGGAGCGCGGCCAGCCTGCCGGCGCTCACCGACGCGGCCCCGTTCGCCAGCACGTCGAACTCGACCTCTGCCGTCTGGACCAGGACCACATCCGCCAGCAACTCCCCGCCCATGCCGCGCGCGAAACCCTCGAGAGCCCGTCGCTGCGACAGGTCCGCGCCGGCATCCACGATCAGGACGGACTCGGCGGCGAGAGAATCGGCGTACGGATCGCCGAGCGTGGCCTCCGACATCACGACGGCGAGGACCGAGAGCCCCGCCAGATTCACGCCGTCCCAGCCGCCCTCCTCGATCCGCCAGGCCATGATCGCCTCGTTGCCAACCAGTCCGACCTCCGAGTTGGCGAAGCACGGTCCGGTGTAGACATCGGCGGTCCGCGCTTCAACGTAGGTGCCCGAGATCTCCACCCCGGCCCCCAGCGCCACGGCCGGCAGAAGGAGAACAAGCGCGACCGGCAGGGCCGCGTTCAGGCGAGCGCCCGCTGACGGGCGCTCGCCTCGTTCGCAGGCGGCGCGGAACGGGCCGCCTGGGTTCAAGCGGTGCATCTCGGCAAGTTTCATGTTGGATCTCCGTACCGTTCGACTCATGTCGGACTTTTGAAACGCTCGAAGCAACTGCGGCCCTTCCGGCAGTCCTCCCTGGACGCTACCGCACCGTCGGGGCCGAGACAGTTCATGCTGTGCGTACACCAGACGAAGCCGTCGTCGATCTCGTGCTGCGGATCGATGTCGGCGCCGGGATCCGGCGGGGCAAGGGCCATGAACATCGTCTTCCAGCGCAGCCTTCGGCACAGTTGCGGGGTCCCGGCGGGAGTCTTGGGGGTCTCGGCAGCAGCCAGTCGGTCAGCCATGACGTCAAGCCTCCATCCCGGCAACGCGTTCAAGCGCTCGCCTGACAGCAACCCTCGCGAGCTGTACCTTGTACCGATTGCCGCTCATCGGCCGGGCGCCCTCCACGGCCGCCTCGGCGGCCTCTTCGATCCGTTCCGGCGTCAGTTCGCCACCAGCCAACAGGTCCCCGGCCGCGGCAGCGAGATAGGGAGTCGGAGCGGCGTGGCCCAGCACGATCCGCGCCCGCTCCACCCGTGGCGCCTCGCCGGTCAGCGACACCGCCGCCGCCATCAGCGGCCAGTCCAGGGACCGGCGCTGACGGACCTCGTACACCGCTGAGCGGACACCGCCCACACCCGCCGTCACTTCGACCAACAGCTCACCGGAACCGAGCGTGTTCTCGCGCTCTCCTTCAGCCTGCGGCGCGCGGTACAGCGCCTCGACCGGCACACGCCGCTCGCCATCCGGCCCCCGGACCGTCGCCTCCGCTCCGAGCGCGACCAGGAGCGGCGCCAGACTGGAGGGGCAGACGAAGCGCGCGTCGCCCTCCGGGAAGATCGCGTGGTACCGGTTGTCGCCTTCGGCGACCATCGATCGGCCATCCTGGCCCAACGCGAGCAGACCGAAGCCACGGCGGTAGTACCAGCAGCGCGGCCGCTGGAGCAGATCGCCGCCGACGGTGCCCATGGCCCGCAACTGCGCACTGGCCACACCGTCGATCGCGGTCCCCAGAGCCGGCGCCGCCGCGGCCGCTTCGTCGTGGTCCCGCAGCTCCTGCAGCGTCGTCATCGGTCCCACGCGGAGTCGGCCGCCAGAGGCGTCGATGCCGGACAGGTCTCCGATGCCGCGCAGCGCAACCAGCCGCTCGACCTGCTCGACATCGTCCTTGAGCAGGCTCAAGAGATCCGTTCCGCCGGCGAGGACCTCGCTGCCCTCGGCTTCCAACAGACTGACCGCCTGTTCAATCGTGGTGGGCGCGGCGTAGCTGAAGGGTCGCATCAGGCAATCCCTCCTCGGCCCGCCAGCGCGTCCAGCACGCGGTCCGGCGTCAGCGGCAGGTAGGGCACGCGAACCCCGATCGCATTCGCCACCGCGTTGCTGATGGCGGCGCCGGGCGAGATCACGGGCGGCTCCCCCAAACCGATCACGCCCCGCTCGTCGTACCCGGGGCCGGTCATCATGTGGACCTCCAGCGATCCGACGTCCACGAGGCCCGCCAGTTTGTAGAACTCCATGTCCGCGTTCAGCAGCCGGCCCGTGATCGGATCCGGAATCCATTCTTCGAACAGCGCGTAGCCGACGCCCATGATCAGACCGCCGTAGACCTGACTCTCCGCGAGCCGCCGGTTGATGACCAGGCCGCAGTCCTGGACCGCAACCATCCGTTCCACGTGCACCACGCCGGTGTCCATGTCCACCTCGACCTCGGCGATCTGCACGCCGCCGACGCCGCTCGATATCAGCCGGCCGGGGCCGGGATTGCGCCCCTGCGCGCTGATCGGCGCACCCCCGATCTGCGCCGCGGCTTCGGACCAGGACATCCCGCGCGAAGGCTCGCCTTCCACGAACACGCGGCCCGCTGCCGCCGCCAACTGCTCCGGCGCCGCCTCGAGCTGCGGGGCGACTCGCGCCAGGACTTCGCGCAGGGCGTCCTGCGCCGCGCGCCGGGTCGAGCTGCAAACCCCGCCGACGGTCGAACTGCCACCGGACGGACCCGACTGCGGGAACCGGTTGTCGCCCAGGGATACACGCACCTGGTCCAGCTCGAGGCCGAACGTCTCGGCCAGCACCTGGGCAATGATGGTTCGCGTCCCGGTACCGATGTCCTGAGAGCCGAGCCGGGCTTCGACCGCGCCGTCGGGGTGCACGGTCACGTCGCAGTTGCTCGCGTGGCCGCGCCCGCCCCAGGTGTGAATCGAAACGCCAAGGCCACGCTGAAGAGCACCCTCCCGGGACCTCTTCCGTGGCTGCCAGCGCTCCTTCCACCCCGCCATCTCGGCGGCTACGCCCAACTCTTCCCGGTACACGTCGGGCCGGCCGGTGAACTCCAGGTTCCGGTGCAGGAAGTCGATCGGGTCGAGCTCCAGTTCGCTGGCCAGGTCGTCCAGGCAGGCCATGGTCAGGAAGCACGCCTGCGGGTGATTGGGCGCCCGCCAGGCCCGCGATCCGGCAAGATTGGTCGGCACCGACGTGTGGCGGAGACGCCGGTTCGGCAGTTTGCTGAACACGTACGGCAGCGGCGTTTGGCCGGTGCCCGGCAGACCGCCCGAGCCCCAGGAGTCCGAGTCCCAGGCCACCAGCTTGCCCTGCTCGTCCGCCGCCACCCGGACGCGGGCGAAAGCGGACGGCCGGCTGCCCGCCACCGACACTTCCTGATCCCGGTCCAGGAACAGCTTCACCGGTGCTCCGGCCTTTCGCGCGAGTTCAGCGCCCACGATCCCCCAGCGGTCGGGCGAGAACTTGGAGCCGAAGCCGCCGCCCATGTACTCGGTCCGAATCCGCACCTGGGTCGCCGGTATGCCCAGTTCGGAGGCGAACTGGCCGGCGAGAGTGGAGACCGCCTGGGTCGAGGCATGGACCTCGAGTTCGTCGCCGTCCCAGGCCGCGACCTGACCGTGCGGTTCGAGGCACATATGGGCCATTTGCGGCATCCCAAGCGTCTGCTCGACTGTGCGGTGGGCGGAGGCGAAGGCGGCGTCGGGATCGCCGTCGGTCCGCTCGGCGCCCGGCTGCGCAGCCGGCGCGCGGTCACGGTGCTTCTCCGTCACGAAGTGGGGCAGCACTTCATACTCGACCTGAATCGCACGCAGCGCGTCGCGAGCAATGTCCTCGGTTTCCGCGGCGACCGCCACCACCTCGTCGCCCGCCCACTGGATCTCGGAACCCTCGCCCTGGATCACGTGGACAACGCGCACGCCGGGAATCGCCTCCGCCGCCGACACGTCGATCGCTACGACGCGGGCGTGGGCGTGGGGGCAGGTCAGGATCTTCGCGGCCAGGAGACCCGGCGGATTCTGGTCCGACGGGTACTTGGCGGACCCGGTCGACTTGACCGGACCGTCCAGGCGCGCCGGACGGTGACCGATCTGGTTTCTGCGGTCCGCCTCGGGCCAGGAGTAGTCAGCCACCGCCGAGCCCTCCGCTGTTCCCTCCAGCATGGTCCGAACCGCCGACCACGGCGCGGATGCCCATATAGGTCCCGCAGCGGCAGAAGTTGCCGCCCAGTCCGGCTTCGATCTCCCGTTCCGTTGGCGTCGGGTTGTGCGCCAGCAGCGCCGCGGTTGCGACCACGAAGCCGGGCGTGCAGTAGCCGCACTGCTGCGCATCGTTCTCCACGAAGGCCTGTTGCACCTCGTGCATCGCATCCGGCGAGCCCAATCCCTCGACCGTCGTGATGCTGCGTCCCGCGGACTCGATCATCAGCCGGCTGCACGCGTAGATCGGACGGCCGTCCTCGAGCACCGTGCAGGCGCCGCAGGCGCCGCGGTCGCAGACTCTCTTCGGGCCGGTGATGTCCAGCCGGTCGCGCAACCCGTCGAGCAACGTGACCCGCGGCTCCACTTCCAGACGGCGAGCGACGCCGTTCACCTCGAGTTCGACTTCAACCGGGCCCGGCCCGAGGGTCGGGGCGCCCTCTACATCCTTCGCCGCAGCGGCGGCGTCTCCCGGCAGCAGACTCGCCGCCAAACCACCCGAGAGGGCCCCGGCGGCGCCGCCGCGCAGGAACGACCGGCGAGAGAATCCAGATCCCTTTGCGTCGTCGCTCACGCGCCTCTCCTTCTTGTGGGGAGCCGCCAACACTAACAGCTCAAGGCGGCACCGAGCCGGGGTTGCGGTGTCGAAGCCGATTGCACACCTCGACAAACTGCGACAGGCCGTCCGCGGTGAGCATTCCACGCAGCTCCTGATCCCGGACCACCCAGAGTGCGCGCGCCGAACTCTGCAACTGCCGCAACACCTCCAGCAGGTCGCAGTCCTCGGCTACGGTCAGCGGCTGGCGGTTCATCAGTTCGAGCAGGGGCGTGTCGACCGGGCAACGGGCGACGAGTTCGAGCAGGCGATCCCGGTCCACCTCGCCCGCGACCCGTCCCCAGCCATCCACGACCGGGAACTGGCGCTGGGTGGTGGAAAGCAGCAAGCGCACCGCCCACTCGATCGTGTCCTGCGGCGCCAGCCGCTCGCAGCGGGTCATCATCGCTTCCCCCGCGCGCCGGCCCCGCAGGACCTGCAACGTCCGCACCTGGGACGACTCGCGGCTCGCTCCGACAAGCACGAAGAAGGCGGTCAAAAGAAGCAGCACGTTGAACGGCGGGCCCAGTGTCCACGGCACGAGGGCAGCCAGGCCCAGCAGCGCGGCCAGTGCCATCCCCAGCCGGGTCGCGATCTTGGTCGCCCGTTCCTGACCCAGCAAGAAGGACAGCGCCGAGCGCAGGATGCGGCCACCGTCGAGGGGGAACGCGGGCAGCAGATTGAGCGCGAACAGGCACAGGTTGCCGAACAGCAGCCACTGCAGCGCCGAAGGCAGATCAACGACGGCGCCGGCGCCCCAGGGCGGCAGCCCGGCCACCACCAGCCCGAAGAAGAGAACCGTCGCAAGGCCCAGGTTCACCAGCGGACCGGCGGCCGCGATCGCCAACTCAGCCCAGCCCTGCGGATAGCCGTCCAGACGGGCCACACCGCCGATCGGCGTCAGCACGATCTCGCGGGTTTCGATCCCGTACCGGCGAGCCATCAGGGCGTGGCCCAACTCATGCACGATGACGCTCGCAAGCAGCCCCACAACGACCAGGCCGAGCAGCCCGGCGCTGCTCTCCAGATTGGGCGCCAGCACCGCCATCCAGACCAGGAGCAGAAGGAAGGTGAAGTGGACCCGCACGCGGATTCCGAACACGCTGAACATCGGGAAGGCGAGGCTGCCGATCAACGATCTCATCCCGCGCGCCTCCTGCCGACAGCGACTCCGGGCCCACTCAGAAGCCGTGCGATCCGCTCCAGACCCGAGACCAGCATCTGGTCGCTGCAGGCGTAGGACAGGCGAATATGGCCCTCGCAGCCGAATGCCGAACCGGGCGTCGTGGCGACACCAGCCTCATCGAGCAGGCGGCGACAGAAAGCCGCGGAGTCGGGACAATGCTCGCCGAACCAGGCGCTCACGTCCGGGAACGCATAGAAGGCGCCGGCCGGCGGTGGGCAAACCACGCTCGGAATCCGGCCCAACTCCGCCAGCACGAGCTGGCGGCGCCGTGCGCACGCCGCCACCAGAGCCGCTGCCTCGGGAGGCTCACTCTCCAGCACCGCCTCGGCGCCGGCCATCGCGAACGAGGTCGCGTTCGAGGTCACGTGGCTCTGCACCGCTGCCGCCGCGGCCACCACCGAAGGGGAACCGAGCAGGTAGCCGATGCGCCAGCCGGTCATGGCGTAGCTCTTCGAGAAGGAGCCCACGAGCACGACCGTCTCCGGATAGCGGGCCGCCAGCAACGCGACGCTGGCGTGCCGCTGGCCGCCATAGACGAATCGCTCGTAGGTCTCGTCGGAGATCAACAGAGCGCCCCGCTCGGCGCACGCGGACGCAATCCGCTCCAGGTCGAGAATCGAAACGACCGCGCCGGTGGGGTTGCAGGGCGAGTTGACGATCACCGCCCGGGTCCGCTCAGACATCGCCTCGACCAGGGGCTGTGCCCGAATCGCGAAACCGTCCCCGGCCGCCATCGGCACCGTGACCGCCACCGCGCCCGCGAGCCGCACCTGGGCCGGAATGCTGACCCATGCGGGCGTCGGCACCACGACTTCGTCGCCGGGCGACAGGAACGCCCGTGCGAGCTGGTAGAGCGCCGCCTTGGCGCCCACCGTGACCAGCACGTTGGCCGCGCTCCAGCGTGCTCCCCGGCCACCGTACCGGGCCGCCAGCCCCGCTCTCAGTTCGGGCGTGCCTTCGAGCACCGTATACTTGGTCCGGCCCTCGTCGAGGGCTCGTTGTGCAGCCCTAACGGCTGTCTCCGGCGAGGGGAAGTCGGGCTCTCCAGCTCCCAGGTCGAAGACCTCGACCCCCTCGCGGCGCAGCTCGGCCACCCGCCGGGAGACAGCCATTGTCGCAGACTCGCGCTCACCGGAAGGCATGAACCAGGATCGTACCAGCAGATTCGGAGCAGGAGCGGTAGTTGCCGTCGCGTTTCTGTGCTTGGCGGCGGTCGCCGGCGGCCAGTTCAGGCCGCCTTCAAAGGCTTCGCTCGAGGCGGTCGCCGACTTCACCTCCTACGCTCCCGGCGCGTCCGTGCGCATCGCCGCGGTTGTCACCGTCGACGACGGCTGGCACATCCAGAGCCACACGCCGAGTTTCGACTACCTGATCCCCACCGAGATCGCCTTCGAGCTGCCGGCCGGCTGGCCGCAGCCCGACGTGAGCTATCCGGACCACGTCATGTGGCAATTCGAGTTCGCGGAGGATCCGCTGGCGGTCTACGAACACGAGGCGGTCATCCACGCGGAACTCGATGTGCCCGCCGACGCGGCCGCCGGCACGGTCGAAGTACAGGTCGAACTCACCTACCAGGCGTGCGACGACCTTCAATGCCTCCCCCCGACCACCGCCGAGGCAACGGTGTCGCTCGAGATCGGCGCCACTGGCGCCGCCACCGGGCATCCAGCCTTCGAGAACGCCCAGGCCGCACCCACCGGCGCCTCCGCCGGCGCCCTGGGGCTGTTCGCCGCCCTGCTTGCGGCACTGCTCGGTGGACTGATCCTGAACGGCATGCCCTGCGTGCTGCCGATCGTGTCGCTCAAGCTCTTCGGACTGGCCCAGGCTTCGGGCCGGTCCCGCCGGGAGATCACAGCGGGCGCGCTGATGACGACCCTGGGCATCCTCGTCTCGTTCTGGGTGCTCGCGGCGGCGACCCTCCTTGCCCGCTCGGCCGGCCAGGCGATCGGTTGGGGGATCCAATTCCAGAACCCCCTGTTCGTCACCTTCCTGGCACTGGTCCTCACCCTCTTCAGCCTGAACATATGGGGCGTGTTCGAGATCCAGTTGCCCCAGGCGATCAGCAACAGGCTCGGCGGCGGTCAGAGCGAGGGCTACTCCGGGCACTTCTTCTCGGGCGTGTTCGCGACCCTGATGGCGACGCCCTGCTCGGCGCCCTTCCTCGGCACCGCGGTCGGCTTCGCGCTGGGCCAGCCGGCAGCCACGATCGTGGCCACCTTCACCGCGGTCGGCGTCGGACTCGCGGCGCCCTACCTGCTGCTGGCGGCGGTCCCCAACGCGACCCGGCTGCTGCCGAAACCCGGTGAGTGGATGGCGACGCTGCGCGGCATCATGGGCTTCCTGATCGCCGGCACGACGGTCTGGCTGCTCTACGTCCTCGCCGCCCAGATGGACAGCGCCCGGCTCGCTTTTGTCGAGGTCGGGCTGCTTGTGCTGGCCCTCTTCGTCTGGCTGCAGGGACGCTCGCGGGGGGCGGCGCCGCGCATTCTCGGACGCCTCGGAGCGGTGGCCGCGGCGCTCTTCGTCCTGGTCCTCGCGGGCGGCGCATCGGCCCACTCCGGCGGCGCCGGTGGCGGACCCGGCATGGAGCGCGTCCTGAACTGGGTGCCCTTCGACCCGGTCCAGGCCGTGACTCTCGCCGACGAGGGCCGGCTGGTCTTCGTCGACGTCACCGCGGACTGGTGCGCTACCTGCAAGGTGAACGAACGTCTGGTCCTCGAGACCGAGGAGACGGCCACCCTCTTTGCCCGCTACGACGTGGTGGCGATGCAGGCCGACTGGACCAATCGGGACGATGGCATCGCCCGCTACCTGGCGAGCTTCGGACGTTACGGCATTCCGTTCTACGCGCTCTACCGTCCGAACCAGGCGCCGCACGTCTTCAGCGAACTCCTTCGCGGCAGCAGACTGGAAGAGGCGATCCGCAGCTCAGCCGGCGACGCGAGCGCCGCGCGATAGGACCGCGGCGCCAAGCCGAGCGCTTGCGACCGGCCCGCCGCTCAGACCGGCGGCCTCGCAGTCGCCAACTGGACATCCCCCCCGCCCTCGCCTCCGACGACGAAGACCTGGTCGAGCCGACGTATCGAGGCGCCCACGTCGAAGTCCAGGCACAGATCAGCTCCGTCCAGCATCCCCGGCTCGCCCTCTCCTGCCCGGTCCCGGAAGAGAACCACCCAGCGATCGCCGACCCGCACCAGATCACCCGGCGCCGGCGACCCCTCGCCCTGGGCATGCCAGTCGGCCATTCCGTCCAGAGAAGCGAGTCCCCAGTTCAAGTCCTCCCAGACCAGGCCCCTCGCATCGAGCAGCTCACGCAGCAGGGTGACCCGGCTGAAAGCGAGCCGATCGTCATGGAGCTGCTGCAACTGCGCCAGAGCCGCAGCATCCCATTCACCGTCGCCGCGTACGATTCCAGGCAGTCCGAACACCGCCGACGGAGGGCCCAACGCGGCGGGCAGTCGCGCCTCGACTCGGGTGGCGCCGAGAAGCGCCGCCGACTTCACCCGCTGATCCGGAACCAGGGCGTCCTCGTCCGACGAGGCCTCCACCCAGACCAGGTACCGGAGGGTTCCGAAGTTCCGCTCGACATCCGGGCCGTCTTCCTGCGCCCAACTGTCGAAATAGGCCCCAAGAGTGCCGTCGATCGACCACGTGCTGCCCCACTCGGGACGAAAGAACTCTTCGTAGCGGAACTTCTCCAGATCGGCTCCACTTTGCAGTTCCCGGAAAGGAACCCCGTTCTCCACGCTGAACCAGAGCAACCTGACCCTGCCAAGCTCGCTCAACTCCTCGACGGGAAAAGCGTCGAACTGGCGGCCGTCGATCATGACCCGCGGGGTGGCGCTGTAGTACTCGGCCTCAGCGTCTCCGTCTCCGTCTCCGTCTCCGCCGCCGCGCCGCACTTCGACCACCGCATGCAACCGGAAGTCCTGGCCGGCGTCGAGCTCGACTGTGCCCGACCTGGCCACCCCGTCGCCCTCGACTTCGACGCCGACCCAGGCGCCGACCAAGCTGGGCGTTCTGGCGCGCTGTGCCCGCGGCGCCAGCCACAGAACCGCCGCCGCTACCGCGACGATGCCGGCCACGATCACGAACAGCAGGAGATTCCGGCGCATGCAGGGGATACTACGTCGGCAGCACGGAGCGGAACGTGAGACGGTGAAGCGGCGTCGGCCCCAGTTCCCTGAGCGCGGCGCGGTGATGCTCCGACGCGTATCCCTTGTGGCTGGCGAACCCGAAGCCCGGGTACTGCCGGTCGTACGCCGCCATCAGGCGGTCCCGGTGCGTCTTGGCGACGATCGACGCGCAGGCAACGGCGAAACTAAGGGAATCGGCCCGTACCAGGGGCACCGTCGACACCTCCGCGCCGCACACGTCCACGGCATCGAGCCGCACCGCGTCGACGAGGGCGACGCCGGGTCGAACAGTCAGCGACCGCAACGCACTCCGCATCGCCCACCGGGTGGCCTCGAGCACGTTGATGCGGTCGATCAACGCGGCGTCGCCCATCGCAACCGACCACGCGGCCGCCCGCTGCTTGATCGCCTCGGCCAATCGTTCGCGCCGCGGCGCGGACAGCCGCTTGCTGTCGTCGACGCCGGGAATCAGGCAATCCGGCGAGACCACCACCGCCGCCGCGACCACCGGACCGGCAAGACAGCCCCGGCCCGCCTCGTCGACGCCGGCGACCAGCCCGTAGCCGGCCGTCGCGAACTGATGCTCAAGCCCGCGCATCAGGCGCAGGCGGTACGTCTCGGCGATCAGCGCCGCCAAACCCGTCGCGGACTCCGTGTTTGGCCCCAGCCCCCACCTCCCCATGAGCTTGCCCCTTGGAACTCGCTACGCTTCGTTCCTGCGGTCAAGACTCATGGGCCTTTGATGCCCGCGGTCGCAGTCAGCGCTTGCGGAGCTCCTCGATGCGCGCGGCGCGGCCGCGCAGTTTCCGCAGGTAGTAGAGCTTGGCGCGGCGAACCTTGCCGCGGCGCAGGACCTCGATCTGGCCGACCACCGGCGAATGAAGCGGGAAGATCCGCTCGACACCGATGCCTCCCGAGACCTTGCGCACGGTGAAGGTCTCCCGGGTGCCACTGCCGCGGCGAGCGATCACCACACCCTGGAAGATCTGGATCCGCTCCTTGGCGCCCTCTCTGACCCGGACGTGGACCTTTACCGTGTCACCGGCCCGAAACTCGGGCAGGCCCTGCTGCACGTACTCCTGCTCCACCTGCTGTAGATCGTGCATTGCGTGTCACCTGTCCTCGGCCGCAAGTTCTGACCCTGCGGCTTCGTTATCAGCGGAAACGGCTTCGCGCCCCTCGTGCGAAACCGGACTCATCGATACCTAGCCCGCGCACCGCGAAGCGGCAAGACGCGGATTATCGCCTGTTCGGCGCCCTGCGCGCAACCTTGGCCACGGAGGCCTCCCCGCCCAGCAGGTCCGGGCGCTTCCTGCGCGTCGCCTCGAGCGCCTGCTCCCGACGCCATGCGTCGATGCGGCCATGGTCGCCCGATCGCAGCACTTCGGGCACCTCGATCCCCTCCACGATCGGCGGGCGCGTGTAGTGCGGGTGGTCGAGGAGGCCGGCGCGGAAGCTCTCGTTCAAGACCGAGGAATGCCGTCCCACGACCCCGGGAACCTGGCGCGAGATCGCCTCCACGACGACCATCGCCGGCACTTCGCCTCCCGACAGCACATAGTCGCCGATCGACAGTTCGGAGTCGACAACCAGCCCGCGCACTCTCTCGTCGACCGCCTCGTAGCGTCCGCAAAGGAGCACCAGCCGCTCCTCGCGCGCCAGACTCTGGACCAACGCATCGTCCAGGCGCTCTCCCTGTGGCGAGAGCAGGATGCGATGGGCGCGGGAGTCGCCGCCGGCAACGGCCCGCACCGCCTTGAGCCAGGGCGGCGCCGTCATCACCATTCCACCGCCACCGCCGTAGGGCTCGTCATCGACACTCCGGTGGGGATCGTCGGTGTAGTCGCGCAGGTCGTGAACCCGCACGTCGAGCAGGCCGGCGGCTCTTGCCCGACCGATCAGGCTCGCCTCCAGGAACTCCCGGAAGACCCCCGGCAAGATGGTTATGACGTCGATTCGCATGTTTCCAGCAGCCCCTCGGGCAGGTCGCTCCGGATCAGGCGCTCCTCGACGTTGATCTCCGGCAGCAGTTGGTTGACGAACGGAATCAGCACCGAGCGGCCGCCGCCGTCATCGGCCGGCCGCACCACCAAGAGCAGCACACCGCCGCCGTCCTCGACGACCTCGGTGATCTCGCCGAGGTCGCCCAGTGCTCTGTCCACGACCCGGCAGCCGACCAGTTGGAAGTAGTAGAACGTGCCCTCTTCAGCCGCCGGCACACTCTCCTCCGGAGCCTCAAGCACAGCGCCACGGAGCGCTTCCGCCCCGTCGCGGTCCGTCACGTTCACGAACTGAACCAGTGCCCGACCCCGATGCGGCCGGCTCGACGCGATCTCCAACCGTCGCAGGCGGGACCCATCCCTCATGAAGAGCTCGGAACCGCTCTCGAACCGGGCCGGGTTCTCGCTGTCGGGCAAGACCAGCACTTCGCCGCGCAGCCCGTGGGCCCGCAGAACAGAGCCGACGACGATCATCTCCGGGTCGTCGTTACGGGTCGACTGCGGCGCCTGTTCCATGTTCACCTCCGACCCACCGCCAAGGATCGGCGCGACCTGCCTACTCCGGTTCGACGATCTCGACTTCGTAGTACTCGCCGGTCTCGGCCCCGCGCACCTCGAGCAACGCGCGCAGCGACCGCACCGTGCGTCCCTGGCGGCCGATCACACGCCCGAGTTCCTCTGGCGCAACCTCGACCTGCAGCACGATCGCATCCTCTTCCTCGAGCTCTTCGACCCGAACCGCCTCGGGCTCATCCACGATCGACCGGACGACGCCGGCGAGCTGATCGGCGACCTCTGACACGCCCTACGATTCCGCCGCCGCAGAAGCTCTACGCACCAGGCCCCGAACGGTGTCCGTGACCTGCGCTCCCCGCGCCACCCAATGGTCGATGCGGTCCGTCTTGAGGCGGATGACCACCGGGTTCTTGCACGGGTCGTAGTGCCCGAGCTCCTCGATCACCCTCGACGAGGGGACCTTGCGGCTGTCGGACACGACGACGCGGTAGAAGGGTCTGTGGCGCGAACCCATGCGCCGGAGTCTTATCTTCACCATGTTTCGGTTTCCCGTGTTGTTCAGGCGCCCGCTCTACGGTTGGGCCGGAGACGGAGCAGCGGCGCAGTCTAGCACCAGAACGGCGAACTTCCAGGGATACGCGGGCCCCTCTCACCGCAGTTGAGGCAGAACCCGCCGTGCGCAGTCCATGATCGCGAACCGCCGGCACATCGACTTGATCGTGCCGATATGGACCCCACCGGTCCGAGCCGC
The DNA here is from genome assembly GCA_965205295.1 of Candidatus Multivorans sp. Lineage (GTDB taxonomy): Bacteria > Acidobacteriota > Thermoanaerobaculia > Multivoradales > Multivoraceae > Multivorans. The sequence continues at coordinate 3,638,365 of OZ242167.1, read as the reverse complement.
CTGTCGGCTGTGTTCACCCTTCGGGAGCCTGAAGGGCTGGCAGTCGGCGAACCGGATGACCCAATGATGGTCCGTCTCGACGCTGGTGTAGCCCGAAGCGCACTCGTCCAGCATCCCGAAGACCTTCCGGAGCGGGGCCTGTGGCACCGCCGCGCTCAGGCGGCCAACTGGACGGGAAGACTCTCCCCTGCGGGCAGGACGGGATTGTTCTTCGAGCGCAGCTCAAGCTCGACGACACTGGCACCGAGTTCCGGCTTGGGCTCCAGCGGCAGCGAGCTATCGACCTTGCCGGCCACAACCATCAACCGGCCTTCGGCGAACTTCGCCTCGCCCCAGGCGTCGGCGCTCTCGAAGAACTCGAGCACGCCCGTCCGGAAGGACTCGAACGCGGCGTTTCCGGCCATGTCGTAGAGGACAGTCTGCACCTCCTCCTTGTAGGCCAGGTACGCCTCGGTCAGGGTCGACCCGACGCCCGCTACACCGCCCGGCTTCAGGCCATGCGCGATGTACTCGCCGCTCGCTTCCTTCGTCACGACGGCCGCGCCGCGCAACTCCACACCTGCAAGCCACCCCTCGCCGACAACAGAGGTGCGGAACTTGAACAGGAGGGGATAAACCATGTCGATCCCCTCGGCACGCCACTTGCTGGTCAGGCGTTCAGTCTTGTCCATAGGCCAGTTACCTGCTCCCAGGAGAGCACGAATCGGGAGCGCAGGGAAATACCACGACCGCGAGTCAACGGCCACTCTACTCCTTCGCTCGCGATGGCCCAAGAGAAACTGAGGCGAACGCGGCGCATCGACCACACTGCTTCAGGCCAAGTCAGACCGAAGCAGCCGAGAACCGTAGCCGTCGGCAACCGGGGCGCGCACCACTGCTGCCAAGGCGGCAGGCCTCCGGCGCCCTCACGTTCACTTTGCTCACATCCCCCGGATGCCCTTCATCCACTTGCCCCGGGTGCGCTTCATCAGCTTGCGCATCTGGCGGTACTGCTTGATCAACTGGTTCAGCTCCTGGACCGTGCGGCCGGCGCCGCGGGCGATGCGGCGGCGCCGGTTGGCATTCAGGATCGCCGGGTTCCGCCGTTCGCGCGGCGTCATCGAATCGATCAGGGCGGTGACCCCGACCAGCCGGCTCTCGTCGACGGCGTCGGCCACGTTCGCGCCGCGGAACTGCCCCGGCAGCAGCTCGAGGAGCTGGGACAACGGTCCCATGCGGCGCAACTGGCGCAACTGGTCGCGCAGGTCCTCGAGCGTGAACTCCTGCCGCGCGATGCGCTCCGCGAGGCGCTCGGTTTCCTGGCGGCCTGTGACGCGTTCGGCCTTCTCGATCAGGGACAGCACGTCCCCCATGCCCAGGATGCGGGACGCGATCCGATCGGGCGCGAAGGTCTCGAGGTCCTCGAGCTTCTCGCCCACGCCGACGAAGCGAAGCGGGACCTCGGTGACTCCCCGCAGCGACAGCGCGGCGCCGCCGCGCGCGTCGCCGTCGAGCTTTGTCATCACCGCGCCGGTGAGCGGTGCACCCTCGGCGAAGGCGGAGGCGCTCTTGACCGCGTCCTGGCCGGTCATCGCGTCGCAGACGAACAGCGTCTCGCACGGGTCGACCCGGTCCACCAGCGCCCGGAGTTCCGCCATCGATTCCGCATCGACGTGGAGCCTTCCCGCGGTGTCGAAGATCAGCGTGTCGAAGCCTCCCTCTCGCGCCGCGCCAAGCGCCCGACCGGCGAAGACCTCCAGGGTCTCGCCTGTCTGCGGCGCCAGCACCTCCGTGTTCGCCGCGGCGCCGACCTGCTTGAGCTGTTCCACCGCCGCCGCCCGCCTGAGGTCCCCGGCCGCCAGCACGGGTCTGCGGCCCTGGCCGCGCAGCCGCAGCGCCAGCTTGCCCGCGGTGGTCGTCTTGCCCGAGCCCTGAAGGCCGCAGAGCACGACCACCGCCGGACGGCCCTCGAGTTCGAGTTCACGCCCCGGCTCCCCGAGCACGGCGATCAGCTCGTCGCGCACGATTCGGACCATGTGCTGATCGGGAGTCAGACTGCTCAGCACCTCCTCGCCCAGCGCCTGCTCCTGCACGCGCCCGACAAAGGAGCGCACGACCCGAACGTGGACATCGGCCTCAAGCAGGGCGAGGCGGATCTGGCGCACCGCCCGCCGCACGTCGTCCTGGGAGATGCGGCCCTCCGACCGCAGGGATCGGAAGACTCCCTGGAGCTTGTCCTGGAGACCCTCGAACATCAGGTGGGCTCAGCCCCAGCGTCACCGGACCGGCGCTTCGCGCCGGATGCAGGCAGGATGCCCGCGTTCCCAGGAGCGCCTTCCTTGGCCGCGCGCCGCCGGCCGAGCGCGACGAGGGCCGGCAGCAGCGTGATCGAGACCAGGGCGGTGGCCACGGCGCCGAGGATGGCGACGAGGCCCATCGAGCGCAGGCCCGGGTAGTGCGACAGGGCGAGCGATCCGAAACCGACGCTGGTCGAGACGGCGGCGAGCACGATCGCCTTGCCGGTCTCACCCAGGGCCGCGACCAGACGCTCGCCCTCCAGCGCGTCCGGGCCGAAGCCGACCTCGCGCCAGCGATGGACCATGTGCACCCCGTAGTCGACCCCGATGCCGATGATCATCGTGACGACGAACACGTTGAAGAAGTTCATGTCGAGCCCGATCAGCACCATGGTGCCGAGCATCCAGACCACACCGATGCACAGGGGCAGCAGGGACAGGAGGGTGCTGGCCAGCCAGCGGTAGTCCAGAAAGAGGAGCAGGGCAACGAGAACGAAGCCGATGATCGAAGCCGTCACCGCATCGACGCGAATGCCGTTCCGCAGCCGCTCGCCGACCACGTTCACGCCGGTGACCTGGGCCTGCGGGCCCAACCGCTCCGCGAGCTCAAGCGACCCCGGCGGCGCACTCCGGCGCCACATGCCTGGCGGCGGATACAGGTAGACGACCAACTTCGTGTCGCCTTCGTTCCGGCCAATGTACCGCTCCAGCATCCGTTCGATCTGGGGTGATTCGCGAAGGGAGGCCACTGTCACCGGCTCGCGGTTGGCCCCGGCGTCGGCAAGCCGATCGATACCCCGGCGGAAGGGCGCCGTGCGCAGACCCTCCTCCGTGGCATAGCGCTCGAACAACTCGTGCAGGCGCTCCCCCGCCAGCAACTCCCGGTGACGATCGAGCCAGTCGTGTCCCGCGGCCTGACTGGCCGGCGAGGGAACCAGGCTGCCGATCCCGCGTGTCCCGGCGAGTATCCCGCTGTCCACCAGCTCCTGGGCGCCCTCCTCGGCCCGGATGGAGAGTTCCAGGACTTCCTCCTCCGTGGCGCCCGAGAGCACGATCATCGTGTAGTTCAGCCCCGATCCGAAGTACTCGGCGACCTCATCCTGGACCTCGACGCCCGGGTTCCCCTGGGGTCGCAGCGCCCTGATCGCGTCCTCAAACTCCAGGCGCGGGGCGAGGGCGCCCGTGGCCGCGGTGACCACCGCGCAGGCGCAGATCACCAGAACCGGCCGCTCGAAGCTCCAGCGCACCAGCCGGCGGGCGCCGAGGCCGTGCAGGACGAGTCTCGGCATCCGTCCCCCGGTCCGGCGGCGATCCTCCCGCCAGGCCAGCATCGCCGGCAGCAGCACGAGCACCGAGACCATGCAGAAGAGGATGCCGGTGCCCGTCAGGAGCCCCATCTGCCGCAGCCCGACGAAGTCGGTCACCATGAACGCGTAGAAGGTTGCCGCGGTGGTGATGGCGCCGGTCCAGACCGCGCGGCCCGAGGAACCGCTCATCGCCACCAGGGCCGCCTCGAGGTCGGCGCCGCGGCGCCGTTCCTCGACGTACCGTCCGTAGGAGACGATCACGAAGTCGATCCCCAGGCCGACCAGGAGCGCCGCAAAGCCGCTGGTCAGCGCGTTCAACTCGCCGAGCACGGTGCCGGCGAAACCGAAGGCCAGCACCAACCCGAAGGCGAGCGGTACGAAGGCATAGACGATCAGGCCGACGCGGCGAAACGCCAGGGCGAACAGGAGCAGCACGCCGACCAGGGAAGTCGCCAGATTCCAGACCAGTCCGCTGACGATCGTGCCCGCGTCCGAGACGGCCGTCACATACGTGCCGCCGAGAGCCACCGCCGGCGCCGGCAATACCTCGCCGTCCGCATCCTCGCCGGCGATCTCCGGCCAGCGAGCCAGCAGATCCGCCGTCAACTCGTCGATGGCCGCAAGCAACTGACGGCCGAACTCGACCTCCTGAGCCGGCTGAGCCGGGCGCGCGATCAGGAGCGCCCGCGAGCGGTCACCGGAGAGAAGGTAGCCCGTGGAAGTGTCGACCTCCAGGCCGCGAGTGAGTTCGATCTGCTCCAGGAACACCTCGTGGATGTCCAACGGGTCCAGCAGCGTCAGGTCGCGCAGCATGAGCGCCTGAGGAGAACTCAGGCCCCGGCGCAGCTCGGCGATCTGGAGCTTGAGGCCGTCGTCGGTCAACCGGCGCGCCACCTCCTCCCGGCCCTCCTCGTCGAGGTAAACGAAGAGGTTGGCGGAGAAGAACTCGATCAACTCCAGCAACTCGCCGACGTCGTACTCGACGTAGTCGATCTCCTCGAGTGCTTCCATCGACGATCCGAGCTCGTCCACGAAGGACAGGTACGGGTCGAGCGGCTGGTCCTCCGGCAGGCGCACCAGCACCAGCAGGTAGTCCAGACTGCCGAAGTCCTCGATCGTCGACCGGAACGTCGTGACCACCGGATCGTCGTCCGGCAGCAGGTTCAGGATCTCCGTATCGAAGCGGAGCGTGGTCGCCGACAACACGCAGAGCACCGCCAGCACCGCCGCGACCACGAACACCGCCCGATGGCGGCGCCGAGCGAAGGAGGCCGACCAGGCGAGAATGCGCTCGATCACGGTCGAAGCCCGCCGCAACCGAAGAGGTCAACGATCAGCGGGCGGCGCCCGGCGACAAACGCCTGCCGGGCATGCGCGCTGCCGCTCATTGCCCGCGCGGCGCGCCGCCGAAGGCCATCAGGACCATGCGGCCGTTGCGCACGAAGTACTCGACGCCGGAGTAGAGCGTCGCCACCAGGGCCACCCACAGCGAAACCGGCGCCAGCAGGTTCAGGGCGCCCAACTGGTCCGAGATGATCAGCAGAGAGATGGCGACGATCTGCGTCGTCGTCTTGACCTTGCCCGAAAAGCTCGCGGCCAGGACCACGTTCTGGGCCGCGGCGAGCGAGCGCAGCGACGAGACCGCGAACTCCCGAGCCACGACGACGACCACCATCCAGGCCGGCGCCAGTCCGAGACCGACCAGGGAAATGAACGCCGCCGAGGTCAGGATCTTGTCCGCCGCCGGGTCGAGCAGCTTGCCGAGCGCGGTCACCTGTTTCCGGCGGCGGGCAAGGAACCCGTCGAGGAAGTCGGTCAGGGAGGCCGCCAGGAACAGGCCGAGACCGATGAACTCCCAGCCACTGATCTTGGTCAGCAGGACCACGACCAGCAGGGGGACGATCAGGATACGGCTGAGGGTCAGGGCGTTCGGCAGATTCAGGCCGGCCCGGAGGGACGGCGCCGGCGGCTGCCGGTCGGTTTCGCGTTCGGTCGCCATCCGTTGCCCTTAGCTCAGGCTGTCTTCGATGTGCCGCTCGGCGGCGGCGAAAGCCGGCAGGAGATTCTCGGCCCGGCCCCCGGCCTGGGCGAAGTCGCGGCGGCCGCCGCCGCTGCCCGAGATTGCCGAGCCCATCGCCCGCGCCACTGCCGCCGCATCGACCCGGTCCTGGAGGTCCCGGGTCACCGAGGCGACGAGTTTCACCTTGCCCTCGTCCAGCGCGCCGAGCACGACCACGCCTGACCCGAGGCGACTCCGCAGCACGTCGGCCAGACTCCGCAGCTCACCGACGTTCGAGGCCGGCACCTCGCGCAGAACGACGTCGACGCCCCGGATCGTGCGCGTGTCGCCGTCCGCCGACTGCCCGCGCTCCGGCTTCCCGTCACCGGCCAGCAAGCCGAGACGGAGTTTCGACAGCTCACGCTCCACCTCCCGCAGCCGCTCCTTGAGGGCGCGGACCTCGACCGCGGCCTGCTCTCCGGAAGCTCCGATTTCCGACTCCAGCGTCGCCAGCAGATGGGCCCGGTCCCGATGCAGGCGCTCCGCCCGGTCGCCCGCGAGCGCCTCGATGCGGCGCACCCCCGCGGCCACGCCGCGCTCGCCGACCAGGACCACGGGGCCGATCTCGCCGGTGTTCCCCACGTGACAGCCGCCGCAGAGTTCAAGGCTGAACCCGGGGACCTCGACCGTGCGCACGCGGTCGCCGTACTTCTCGCCGAACAGGGCCATCGCGCCGGCCGCCACGGCTTCGTCATGGGAGCGCTCGGCGATCTCGACCGGCACCGCGCGCCGGACCCACTCGTTGACCGTGTCCTCGATCGCCTCCTGCTGGGCCTCGGTGACCGGAGCGCCGTGAGTGAAGTCGAAACGGAGCCGGTCGGGGTGGACCAGGGAGCCGGCCTGGCGCACGCCCTTGCCGAGATGCTGGCGGAGGGCGGCGTGCAGCAGGTGGGTAGCCGTGTGGTGGCGCTGGGCTGCTTCCCTGCGTTCGCGGTCGACCTGGAGGTGGACCTCGGCGCCGACTTCGAGGGCGCCTTGGGTGACCTCGAGGCGGTGAATGCTCTGTGCGCCGTCCTTGAACGTATCCAGGACTTGAGCTTCGCCGCCATCCCACTTCACGAGACCGACATCCCCTACCTGTCCTCCCGCCTCGGCGTAGAAGGGCGTCTCACCTCCGAACGCCGCGAGTCCGGAGCCGGTCAACCGCTCGGTCGGCTCACCCTCTCCCGTTCTGACAAGAGCCACGCGAGCTCTCGCGCCGAGGCACTCGTAGCCAACGAACTTCGCCGGCGGCGTGGCTGTGACCGCCGCCTCCATTTCCAGCGCGCCCAGAGTGAGGCTCCCCGAGACGTTGGCAACCTTGCGCGACCCCGCCCGCGACCGCTCCCGCTGCTCCGCAAGCGCCGCCTCGAACCCCGCCTCGTCGATCCCGAACTGCTCCTCCTCGGCGATCTCCCGTACCGTCTCGATCGGCAGGCCGAATGTGTCGTAGAGCCGGAACGTCGCGTCGCCGGCAAGCACCGACGTGCCCCGGCGCCGCGCCTCCTCGATCGCCTGCTGGACCTTGCCGGCCCCCACCGCCACGGTCTGAAGGAACCGGGTCTCCTCGGCGGTCACCGTCGCCGACGACGGTTCGCGCGCCGCCATCAGTTCCGGATAGTGGCCGGCGAACGCCTCCTCGAGCGACGGCAGGAGCGGGGCCATGAAGGGCTCCTCAAAGCCGAGTTTCATGCCGTGGCGCGCGGCCCGGCGGAGGATCCGCCGCAGCACGTAGCCGCGGCCTTCGTTGCTCGGCAGCACGCCGTCGGCGAGCAGGAAGCCGACTGCCCGCAGATGGTCGGCGATCACCCTTAGCGAGATGTCGGCGTCCGGGTCGCGGCCGTACTCGCGGCCGGCCTTCGCCGCGACCGCGCGCAGAATCGGGCCGAACAGGTCCGTGTCGTAGTTGGACCCGACTCCCTGAAGCACCGCCGCCACCCGCTCGAGGCCCGCGCCGGTGTCGATCGAGGGGTTCGGCAGCGGCTCCCTCCGGCCGTCGTCGTGGCGCTCGAACTGCATGAAGACCAGGTTCCAGATCTCGAGATAGCGGCCCGAGTCGTTCCCTTCCTCCCAGCCGACCTCGGGCAGATCCGGCGAGGTGTCGACGAAGATCTCGCTGCACGGACCGCAGGGCCCGGTGTCGCCCATGGCCCAGAAGTTGTCCTTCTCGCCGCAGCGCAGGACCCGCGCCGGCGGCAATCCCGACAGCCGGACCCAGAGGTCCGCCGCCTCGTCGTCCTCCCGGAACACGGTGGCGAAGAGATGCTCCGGCGGCAACCCCCAGACCCCGGTGACCAGTTCCCAGGCGGACTCGATCGCCTCGGCCTTGAAGTAGTCGCCGAAGGAGAAGTTCCCCAGCATCTCGAAGAACGTGTGGTGCCGCGGACTCGGCCCGACGTTCTCCAGGTCGTTGTGCTTGCCCGACACCCGCAGACACTTCTGGGAGGTCACCGCGCGCGGCGAGTCGGGCTTCTCCACGCCGAGGAAGTAGTTCTTGAACTGGACCATGCCGGCGTTGACGAACAGCAGGGTCGGATCGTCCCGCGGCACCAGCGGCGAACTCGCCACCTCAGCGTGCCCGCGGCCGGCGTAGAAGTCGATGAAACTTCGCCTGATATCCCGACTCAACATGAGCTGTGGCCCCGTGTCTCCGCTTCCTCCGGAAGCGCCTCTCCGTTTGTCGCCCCGTCGGCCGAATCGAACAGGACGGCGCCAATAGTACGGGGAGCGAAGCCGCGGCGCTCCAGGTGCCGGGCCAGAGCCGCGGCGTCACGCCCGGGGTGGGACGAGCGCCAGCGCGCGGCCACCGACCCCGCCCGCTCCAGTTCGTCCTCGTCGCCCACGCACTCGAGCGCGACGCCCGCGGCCGTCTCGTCGGCCCCGCGGCGCCGCAGGTCGAGTTCGAGCCGCCGCCGGCCGTAGCCGCGGCGCTTGAGCGAGCGCACGAGCATGTGCGCGGCCTCCTGCTCGTTCAGGAAGCCGTCCGCAGCCAGGCGTTCGATCGCGCCGTCGACTTCCGCCTCCGGGTAGCCGCGGCGGGCGAGCTTCGTCCGCAACTCGGCCGCGAAGTGCATGCGCAGCGCGAGCAGGTCCAGGCCCCGGTCGTAGGCCGACTTGGGGCGCCGCTCTCGTTTCGACTTCGACTTCCGCACCTCGTCCTCCAGCGGTTCGGAGGATAGCGCCGTCACGACTAGCAGAAGGCAACGGCGAGCGCGGCGACCGCCGCCGTCTCCGTGCGCAGGACCCGCGGGCCGAGGTCGGCGAGAACGGCCCCCCGGCCGACCAACGACTCGATCTCCCCTTCGCTGAACCCGCCCTCGGGGCCGACCACCAGGGTTCGGGCGCCGCGGACCGCCGCCAGGGGTGTCCCGGCGCCCGAATGCAGCACCACCGCTCCGGCAAAGGTCCCGGCTTCCTCCAGGGCGACCGGCGCGCCGATCCTGGGCAGCCAGGCGCCGCCGCTCTGTTCGAGCGCGGACTTCGCGACGCGTTGCTGCCGGACCAACGCGCGCTCCGGGAAAGAACGGCTGGTGCGCTCCGAGACGAACCACTGCAGCTCCCTGACCCCAAGCTCGGTGGCCTTCTCCACCAGCCATACCGCCCGCTCGGCACGCACGACGGACGCAAGCAGCGTCAGACGGCGGACCGGCTCGAAGGTCGGCGCCGGCCCTTCGATGTGCAGTCGGGCCCGCTCTGCCGTGACGCCGGCGACGATCGACCAACGGGCGCCGCCCCGGCCGTCGACGAGACGCACCCGGTCGCCGACCTTGAGGCGGCGGGCCCGGAACAGGTGCCGGTAGTCGGCGCCCTCGACCTCGACCGTGTCGGGGTCCAGTTCGTCGCCGCCGACCAACAGGTGGATCACGGGCTGCCGCTAGGCCTCGGAACTGGCCTCGGAACTTCGCTCCACTGTCTTGCCGTCGCCCGCCGTGGGCCCTGCCTCGCGGCCGGATCCCAGGAAGAAGGCCACGACCCGGTCGAACACGCTCCGCGCCTCCTGGCTCGTGGCGCCAACCGTGCCGCTCGCCGTGCCGCTCGCCGTGCCGTGGCTGTCCTCGTTCAACTCGGCGAGCGCGCGCACGTGTTCGAGTTCCCGCTCCGAGAGATCCCTGGGCGACGGCACCTCGAGCTGCACTTCGACGATGTGGTCGCCCCGGCCGCGGCCATCGATTCGCGGGATGCCCTGGGATCGCAGCACGAAGGCGGAGCCGTGCTCCGTAGCCGGCGGCACCCGCAGGTTGGACGTACCGTGGAGGGTCTCGACCTCCATCGTGCAACCGAGCACGGCCTGCGGGTAGCCGACCGTGACGGCACTCAGCACGTCGGCGCCGCGGCGCACGAACTGCTCGTGCGCCGCCACTTCGATCACGACGTAGAGGTCTCCCGGTGGGCCGCCGCGCCGGCCGTGCTCCCCCTCGCCCGGAAGACGGAGGCGCGAACCGGAATCGACGCCGGCCGGAACCCGGACCTGGATGGAGCGCTGGCGTTCGGTCAACCCTCGACCCCTGCAGCCCGTGCAGGGATCCCGGGTCACGGTTCCGGCGCCCCTGCAGTCGGGACAGGTCCGGGCCACCGAGAAGAAGCCCTGGCTGTACTGGACCTGGCCGCGGCCCCCGCAGACGCGGCAGGCGGTCGGACCGGACCCCGGCGCCGCCCCGTTGCCGCCGCACGTATCGCAGTGCTCCAGTCGCGGAATGCGCAGCTTCGGATCGGCGCCGAAGGCGGCCTCCTCGAACGAGAGCCGGAGGTCGTACCGCAGGTCCGCCCCGGCTCGCCGGCGCCCGCCGGCGCCCCGGTTTCCGAAGATGTCGCCGAAGCCGAAGACGTCGCCCAGGATGTCCGAGAAGTCGGCGAAGGTCGACGGATCGAAGCCGCCGCCCGACGGCGATGCCTGGTGACCGAAGCGATCGTAGCGGCGTCGCTTCTCGGGGTCGGAGAGCACGGCGTAGGCCTCGGCCGCCTTCTTGAACTTCTCCTCCGCCTTGCTGTCGCCGGGATTCCGGTCCGGGTGGTGCCGCACCGCCAGCTTGCGATAGGCCGTCTTGATCTGCTGCAGAGTGGCTGAGCGTTCGAGGCCCAGGACCTCGTAGTAGTCGCGCGGCATGGGGGTCTAGGCCCCGCCGCCGGCAGCGGCGTCCGATTCGGCCCCGGCGCCGTCCGCAGCTTCGGCGCCTTCGGGAGGGGCAGCGTCCGGCGCCGGCGGCGCGGCCGGCATGGCGACCCGGACCATCGCCGCTCGCAGCAGCGTCGACCGCATCGTGTAGCCCTTCTGCAGTTCCTGCACCACGGTGGGCTGTTCGACCTCCGCGCTCTCCTCCCGGGCAACCGCCTCGTGGACGTTCGGATCGAAGGCGGCGTTCAGGCTCTCGACCGGTTCGACATCGAACCGGCGCAGGAGATCCGTCATCTGGCGCCGGATCATCTCGACGCCGGCACGGAAGTCGTCTGCCGAAGCTTCGGACTCGAGGGCCCGATCCAGATTGTCGACGACGCCCAGGAACTCGCGCAGCGGGGCCGAGACGTAGCTCGTACGCAACTGCTGCCGCTCGCGGTCCATCCGCTTGCGCTGGTTGTCGAGATCGGCCAGAGCACGCAGCAGCCGATCCCGGGTCGCCCACAGCTCTTCCCGGAGCTGCTCCTCGACGCTGGGCGGCGCCGCGCCCTCGTCCGCAGCCGTCTCGACCACGTCGGCGCCGGCAGGCGCACCCGCCCCTGCATCGTGGCTCTCCTGTTCAGGAACCTGACTCTCAGGTCCCTCCTTCGGCTCAACTGTCATGCGTCACGCTCCGGTTAGCTGCTAGACACCGTCGGCCAGGATCTTGGACAGACGCTCGCCCAAGTAGTTCACCAGGGGCACCATGCGCGGGTACTCCATGCGCGCCGGCCCGACCACGGCGACCGATCCGCTCACGCCGTTTCCGGCCTGGTAACTGCGCACGACGAGGCCGAAACCAAGTTCTTCCGTCAGCCGCGAGTCCTGACCCAGCACGACTCGGACGCCATCGGCCTCGAGGCAGCGGTTCAGCAGACCCGCCAGACGGGCGCGCTCCGCGAACATCTGGAACATGCCCTCGATTCGGGACAAGCTCGGCGACGCCTCGAACAGGCTGTGCGTTCCAGAGGCGACGAGCGAGGGCGCGTGGCCCATGTTCATGCCGTCCCTGGCCAGTTCAATCGCGCGGTGCAGCAACTCGTCCAGGCGCGCCCGCTCGTCGCTCATCATGCGGAGCAGTTCCTCGCGGATCTCGAACAGGGAGCGCCCGGCGTAGTTCTCGGTCAGGTAGTTCGAAATGCGTACCAGATCTTCACGCGGGATCAGCTCGTCCGTGACCACCAGCTTGTTCTCTACGAAGCCGTTGTCCGCCACCACCACGCAGAGCACCTTGCGCCCGCTGAGCGGCACGAACTCGATGGCCCGCATCACCGCGGAGCCGAGAGCGGGGGTGAGGACGACGCCGACGTGGTGAGAGAGTTCGGAGAGCAGCTTGGATGTCTCTTCCGTCAGTTCCCGTCCGGTGCCACCCGCGGTCAGCAGACGGTCGTCGATCAGCCGGCGATCGTCGTCGCTCACGTTCTTCGCCTTCATCAGGTCATCGATGAAGAGGTGGAAACCGGCTTCGGTCGGCAGCCGCCCCGCCGAAACGTGCGGCTGGCGCAGATAACCCATGTCCTCCAGATCGGCCATCACGTTGCGGATCGTGGCCGCGGAGAGCTGAATATGCCGGTCCTTCGCGACCCGCCGCGAAGACACGGGCTCGCCGGAGGACAGGTAGGTCGCGATCACCTCCCGCAAGATCTCGCGGTCGCGCTTGGTGAGCTGGTCGAAGGCACGGCTCATAGGAGCCGCATGTTACAACGGTACGGCGCCCGGCGGCCCAGGATCGAAGGCTGGTTCAGGGCTGCCTCAGGCCGCCGCAGCGCCGCCCGCCCCGGCGGCAATGGTAGCGTTCAGGCACTGGCACCCGGCCATGAGATGTCCTTTTTGCGCCGCCAACCATGACCGCGTGGTCGATTCGCGAGACGTCCGCGGCGGCGAGACGGTCAGGCGTCGCCGCGAGTGCCTGAACTGCCACCGCAGGTTCACGTCCTACGAGCAGATCGAGAACATCGCCTACCGGGTGGTCAAGTCCGACGGACGGCGGCAGGAGTTCGACCGGCGGAAGCTCCTGGGCGGACTTCTCAAGGCCTGCGAGAAGCGGCCGGTGCCGCTGCCCGCACTCGAGGAAATCGTGGACCAGGCCGAAGCCCTGCTCCACCGGAAGGAGGACCGCGAGATCGCGACGACCGAACTGGGCAACTTCGTGATCGACCGCCTGAGGACCCTTGACCAGGTGGCCTACGTCCGCTTCGCCTCCGTCTACCGGCAGTTCGAGGACGTGGACGCATTCATGGACGAACTCCGCTCGCTTCTGGAGGCTTCGCGCAAGGACTGACGGACTGCGTACCGCGCCCGTTCGGCACAGCAGACTGGTAGCGTAACGCCATGGCTCAGCCGCTCGACAACGAGCAGTCGGACGTCATCGCGCTGCCCGACGTGTTGCCGGTCCTGCCGCTCAAGGACTCGGTCATTTTCCCGTACATCATCCTGCCGCTTTCGATCAGCCGAGACCGCAGCATGCTCGCGGTCGAGGACGCGCTGAGCAACGACCGCATCATCCTGCTGGCGCCCCAACGCAACAGCTCGATCGAAGAGCCCGGACAGGACGATCTCCACGAGATCGGAACCGCCGCGTTGATCATGCGGATGCTGAAGTTGCCGGACGGTCGGGTCCGGATCCTGATTCAGGGACTGGCGCGGGCCCGGCTGAGGCACCTGAGCCAGACCGATCCTTTTCTACGCGCCCGCGTGGTCGACGTGGACGAAAGCCAGGAAGACCGGAACCAACTCGAGGCGGAAGCCCTGGTCCGCAGCGTCAAGGAGGGTCTGGAGACCGCCGTCAACCTGGGTAAGGACATCTCTTCCGAGGTCATGGTCATCGCGGCCAACCTCGATCACCCCGGGCGGCTCGCCGATCTCGCCGCGAGCAACCTGGGCCTCAAACCGGAGGAGGCCCAGACCGTCCTGGCGACGATCCAACCAGTCCAGCGGCTACGACGGGTCGGGGAGCTGCTGACGCGTGAGATCGAGCTGCTCAGCATGCAGCAGCGCATTTCGGCGCAGGCCAAGAGCGAGATGGACCGGAGCCAGCGCGAGTACTTCCTGCGCCAGCAACTGCGAGCCATCCTGGACGAACTCGGAGACGGCGATGACCTTCACGGTGACATCGACCGCTACCTGCGCGCGGTCGAGGAGCGCGGCCTGACCGAGGAGGCGGCCGCCGAGGTCGAGCGCCAGGTCCGAAGGCTGGAGCGGAGTTCTCCCGACAGCGCCGAGAACGCGACCATCCGGGGCCATCTGGACTGGTTGACCGGACTGCCGTGGTCGACGATGAGCGAGGACCGGATCGACCTCGACCACGCCCGCGTCGTGCTCGACGAAGACCACTACGATCTCGATCGGATCAAGGAGCGGGTACTCGAGTACCTCGCGGTGAGGCGCCTCAAGCCCGACGCCAAGGGGCCGATTCTCTGTCTGGTCGGCCCCCCAGGCGTCGGCAAGACCTCGCTCGGTCGTTCCATCGCGCGCGCGATCGACCGCAAGTTCGTGCGCATCTCCCTGGGCGGTGTCCGCGACGAGGGTGAGATCCGGGGCCACCGGCGCACCTACGTCGGTTCCCTGCCGGGGCGCATCATTCAGGGGCTGAACCAGGCCGGGACCAGCAACCCGGTCTTCATGCTGGATGAGATCGACAAGCTCGGCGCCGACTACCGGGGCGACCCCGCGGCGGCCCTGCTCGAAGTGCTGGACCCCGAACAGAACTCCACGTTCAGGGACCACTATCTGGGTGTCGAATACGACCTTTCGCGAGTGCTCTTCATTGCCACCGCGAACCTGCTCGAGCCGATTCAGCCGGCGTTTCTCGATCGACTCGAAGTGCTTCGTCTCTCCGGCTACACCGAGGACGAGAAGGTGCTGATCGCACGCCGTCACCTGATTCCGAAAGCGACCGCGGAGAACGGCCTGCCGGAAGGGGCTCTCGAGATCACTTCCGCCGCATTGCGCAGTCTGATCAGCGGGTATACGAAGGAAGCGGGCGTGCGCAACCTCGAGCGGCAGATCGCAACCCTGTGCCGCAAGGCCGCCGTGCGCGTTGCGCGCGGAGACGACCGCAAGTTGCGGGTAACCCCGGCCCGGTTGACGGGTCTGCTGGGTCAGCCGCGGCACTTCAGCGAGGAACTGCTCGACCGCGACCGGATCGGTGTCGCGACCGGGCTCGCCTGGACCGCGGCCGGGGGCGATCTCCTGCTGATCGAAGTAGCGGCCTCCCGGGGCAAGGGCAAGCTGGTCCTCACCGGTCAACTGGGCGAAGTGATGAAGGAGTCGGCACAAGCCGCACTGAGTTGCGCGCGAGCCGCGAGTCCCGAGGGTCCAGGCGGCCCGGACTCCGACTACTTGCGTCGCCACGACCTGCACATCCACGTTCCTGCCGGATCCGTGCCGAAGGACGGTCCATCGGCCGGTATCACGATTGCCGCCGCAATCGTTTCGGTGCAGAGCGGGCGCCCCCTCGATCACACGATCGCGATGACCGGAGAGATCACACTGAGAGGCGAGGTCCTACCGGTTGGCGGTCTGAAAGAGAAGCTCCTGGCCGCGCGCGGGGCGGGGATTCGCAAAGTGGTCCTGCCCGAGCGGAACCGGCGCGACCTGGCCGAGATCCCGGTAGCGGTCACCCGCGGCCTCGAACTGTTCTACGTCGACCACTTCGATCAGGTTCTCGAGGCCGCGCTGCTCGACTCGGAGCAACCGCAGTCATGGCCGCCGGCGAAGACCGGCTGACTGCCTGGCTCGCGAACCTCGCGGGCTCGGGAGATCGGATCGGCGACGACGCGGCTCTACTCGATTTCGGCGGCCGGCAGCTTGCATTCAGCGTCGATACGCAACGCGCGAACGTCCACATTCCAGTCGATCTCGATCCGGCGACCGCCGCGCGGCGGCTCCTTGCGGTCAGCCTCTCCGACCTGGCCGCCACCGGCGCCGAACCGCGCTGGGCCCTCCTGGCACTCGGCGTCGACGACGAGAACACCGCGAAACGATTCCTGGCCGCCCTGGTCCGACGCAGCCGGCGCTACGGCATCGAGCTGATCGGCGGCGATACCGCCCGCTGTGGGACGCCAGGCCATCTTGACGCCGGCCTGACCGTGATCGGGGAGGTACCTGCAGGCTGCTTCTCGCTGGCCCGCAGCGCCGCCCGTCCCGACGACGACCTCTGGGTCGGCGGCGCGGTTGGCGAGTCCGCGCTGGGACTTGAGCTGGTCCGGATGGGGGTCCGGATCGTCGAACGCAAACCGAGGCTGCCGGCCGAGCTGCCACCTGACCTGGCACGCACCGCGAGCCGGGTCGTGCGCCGGCACCTCGAACCCCGACCGCAGCTTGAACTCGGACTGATCCTCGGGAAGCGATGCCCACCGGGAGCGGCAATCGACATTTCAGACGGCCTGGCGGTCGATACCGAGCGCCTCTGCCGCGCCAGCGGCGCCGGCTGCGTACTGCACGAGGAGGCGATCACCCTCCGCCCGGACGCCCGTCGTCTGGCCGGCTACCTGGGTCTCGACCCACTCGACCTGATCCTGGGCGGCGGCGAGGACTACGTACTCCTGTTCACGCTGCCACCGAAGGCGAATTTCAACCATCCAGGCTGCCGACGAATCGGCCGCATCACCCGCCAACCCGGCATGAGCCTGTTGCGAAGCGACGGAGTCCTCGAACCCCTGTCCCCGCAGGGCTGGGATCATCTGGCCTGAGCGGCGGCAAGAGCGCCGACCTGACGCGGCAGCACTCGCGGAGGCCGGAACGCGGGCCAGCCGTCAGCGCTTGAGCGTAATCGTGATCGGTTGCTCCAGCTTCTTCAGCACCTGACCGACCTGGGCCTCAAGCGCAGCCAGGCGAGCCTCGAGGCTGCCCTGAGCCGCAACGGAAGCGACCTTCCTTCGAACCTTGGCAGCCCGCGCCTTCCGCTTCCTGATGGCCGGAGCAGCGGTCTTCGGAGGCGCAGCGGCCTCGACCTTCGCCTTCGGTTTCCGGCCCCTCTTGCTCTGCGACCGGATCTCACGGAACACCGCCACTGCCTCCGGGCGGTAGCGCCGTTTCCGCCCCTGGCCCTCGTGGGGAATCCGGTCACCATGCAACTTGATGTAGCGCTGCAGGGTTGGCCCGGAGATCCCAGTCTGCTGGCCAATCGCGGTCAACGTCAACAACTTTGGACCGGGAGCGCTCCGAGGAGCGGCCTCGGCGCGCACCTGCCGCTTCTTCCTTGCCGGGGCTTTGGCCACCTTGGCGGAGGGTCCTGCCTTGGGTTTCCGCCCCGGCTTGCTTTCCGCGCGAAGCTGCCGGAAGACGGCGACCGAGTCCGGATGGTAGCGCCGCTTGCGGCCGACGCCTTCGTGCGGGATCCGATCACTGAACAGCCTTACGTACCGCTGAAGGGTCGGATAGGAGATGCCCGTCTGTCCGCTGATACTCGAAAGCGTCAAGAGCGCCGCGCCCGACGCAGCAGCCTTCGCCGCCTTCTTGGGACTCCCCTTGCGACCGCCGCCGCGGCGGTTTGAGACCCGTTCCTTTTTCAACGCGTTGAACACCTTGACGGCGGCGGCCGGGTACCGCTGCTTGCGTCCCTCCCCCTCCGACGGTATTCGGTCCGGGTACAGCTTCTTGTAGCGCTGAGCCGTGGCCATCGAGATTTTCGTACGGCGAGCTACCTCGCCCAATGTCAACAGGTTCTTTCGTCCGGCGGCCGCTGCACTCACGGAGATGCTCCTTGTGTATTGCCCGATCCTCTGTCGCCTCGCACGGATATTGGCGACCTGGAATCGGGACCATAGCAGAAGACCCTCTCGCATCGCAGGAAGCTGAGCATTCCGGCCGGTCAACGCCGCACGGGGGCCGGCCCATCCAGGAGCTTGCCGCGCAAAGACGGCAGGCAGAATGTCCGGCGCGGGACCTGCAACGCGAATCAGCGATCGGTCAGTGGACCGTAGTTCAACTTTCTCACCAGGTAGGACAACGCTTGTCGACTCAAACCGAGAGCGCGCGCCGCGCGCGCCTGATTTCCACCGGCCTCGGCAAGCGCATTGCGGATCAAACGGCGCCGGTACCGTTCGAGCTTCCGGTGATAACTGGCACTGCCCGTTTGGGAGTGCCGAGTCTCATTCGGAAGTCCCAGCATCTCAACCGAAATCTCCGCGCCTTCAGCGAGCGCCACCGCGCTCTCGATCGAGTTCTTGAGCTCTCTGACATTCCCGGGCCATGGATACTCACGAATCCTTCCGGCGACTTGCTCGCTGAATCGCAGCCTTTCTCCGTCACCCGAGTACATTCCCAGAAAGTGGTGCGCCAGCAACATCAGGTCGTCATCGCGGTCGCGAAGTGCCGGCGCTTCGACACACGCCACCCGAAGTCGGTAGTACAGATCCTCCCTGAACTGGCGGGCCTCCACCATGGCCGAAAGATCGCGATGGGTTGCCGAAACGAGACGGAAATCGAGACGCCGCGAAACGCTCTCCCCGACCCGGCGCATCTCACCTTCCTGCAAAATGCGCAGGAGCATTCCCTGCGCCGCCAACGGCAGTTCCGCAATCTCATCGAGGAACACCGTACCGCCTTCACCGCTCTCGAACACACCGATCCGGTCGCTGTCGGCGCCGGTGAACGAGCCTCGACGATGACCGAACAGATCGGACACCAGGAGACCCTCGGGAAGAGCGGCGCAGTTCACGGCCTGCCATGGCCCCGAGGCGCGTCGGCTGGAATCATGAAGCTGCCGCGCCAGCAGTTCCTTGCCCGTACCCGACTCGCCCAGAATCAACACCGGCAGATCGTGCAGTGCCAGCTTCCGGACGCGCTCCTGGGCCGCCACCAGCGCCTCGCTCCGACCGATCATGCCTCCTATGGTCGATGCTCTCGCCTCCGCCAACTCCAGGACGTCACGGCGACGACGCGACACCGCAGGCGCTCGAGCCGCGATCACGGCCAAGAGGGCCCGCGCCGGCTCCTCGATACCGTCCGCACTGAGCACCAGGCTGCCGGCGGGCACGCCGACCGTGAACTGCTCTGAGCCGCCGGGTCCCTCCAACAGCACTTCCGTGGGCCCGTCCTGCCCTGCCAGGTCGCGGGACTCCCGGACCGCGATGCGTGCCTCGGGGTGGCCGGCCGATGACAGCAACGAATGAAGCGCTCTCGAGTCGAGTTCTTCAGCGTCCAGGAAAGCGCGAAGAGCGCTCCAAGGGCCCAGCCGGGCGGCGTCTACGCGCTGCGCGGGCGCCTCGGCGCCCACTTCGGACAGGGTTCGCACCGCCGATGCGAGCAACCGGAACGGTACTGTCTCGATTCCCAGACAGACCAGATCGTGGATCGTCTGTGCAGAGCGGTAGGCCCCCTGCTCCTCGACCCGCCGCCAATCGTCGCTGCTCGGGGCCCGGCTCTCGATGACTGCTTCCCACAGCCCGGCACAGGCGGCGCCCTCCCCAACGGCCCGCGCCTCCTCCCGAAGCCCGGCAAGAAGAAAGACCGCGGGCAGAACATCGCTTCCAGCCCGTGGGCGGGCCGAGCCGTCCGCGACCGTCAGCGCGATCGCAGCCACGAGTTCCTCTCTCGCCTCCTCGCCGCGACCGAGGTGAACCAGGGCGCTGCCCGAGAGCAGGCGAAGCGCCCGCAGCCGACTCCCTCCCAACTTCCGCTTCCGCAACTCCTCCAGACCGGACCTGGAACATTCCAGAGCCGAGCTCCACCGACCCTGCGCCAGGCCCAGACGCGCTTCGAGTTGCAGCGCTTCGACGATTCCGGCGGCGCTCCCGGCCATCAGGCTCTCGCGGCGCAGGCTGTCGATCGTTTCGCGGACGCCGGACAGTCGACCGGTGCGAATCCGAGCCTCCGCGAGATTGCCATGCGCCTCGGCCCTTCCAGCGGGTCCATCGCAACACCGGAAGAGCCTGACGGAGACGCGCGCCGCTCGCTCGGCCCCAGCACAATCGTCCACTGAGAGTCGAAGCGTCGCGAGCTCGTTCCAGAGGCCGGCGCGGTCGTAGACCGGCAGCTTCCTCCGGAACTGCTGAAGCACCGTCGCCAGAGCCTGATCGGCCTCCGTGAAGTCGCCGCGGTCCGATGCGAGACGAGCCCTGACCAGGCACGACATCCAGTCGTCGGGTTCTCCTTCCGGGTCGAGAAGAGGGGCCACCCCGCCGGTCTCGCCGACCTCGCGCATCGCGAGGCCGGCGAGAGCAAGTCCCCGATCGGCAAACGGACCGACCGCGGCCTCGAGGGCCTGCTCCGCCCAGGCTCTGAGCTGAGCAGGGCGGCCCGCAGCCGCATGGATCCTGATCGCCTCCTCGCACTTCTCGAGCTTCGCCGCACCGCCGAGACGGCGCTTCTCGAGCACGGTGAGCGTGCGGCGCGCTGCCGCCATCCGGCCCATCCTCACCAGACCCTTGAGACGGATCAGGATGTCTTCGGTGCGACTGGAACGCTGGACCAGCGCGTGGGCGGCCCCGAACCGGCCGCTGTCGAGGAGTTTCCGCGCCACCGCGGTCCGCTCCCCAGGTTCAGCCGGCGGCTCTCGCCGGGATTCGTCCACCGCACGTCGCCAGTCACCTCGGGCAATCCAGTCGATCGGCCCGCCCGAAGCGTTGTCGCCAAGCCAGTGGTCCTGAGCCTCGTCGCTGCCGAGGATGGTTGAGAGGCGATCCGTGACGGTGGCGAGGCGTTCCGGGGTGGTGGACAACCGGTCCCGGTCGAGCCCGGCGGCCCGCAGCACCGAGCGGCGCCACCGGGAATGCCCAGCGACCACCACTTCTTCACCTTCTTCGTGTTCGTGTACGGCAAACAGGGACGCCCTCGCGGTCCGGTACTCGGCTCCCCACAGAATGGGGGCGTGATCCAGAATGTCCGCCACGAGTCGGTCCGCGGAGAAGGGCAGCAGGGGGTCGCGCCAACCCGCGACGACCGGGCGCAGCGCCGCCCGCACGGCACTCCGACCGACCATCTCCTCACCCCCGAACAACAACGAGGCGAGCCGTGTCAGTACCACCTGGGGCGACCGTCCGTCTCGCCCCACCGTCACCATGCCCGGCTCGATCCGGAGCACCTTCCGCGCATCGACGACAAGTCCTTTCCACGACAGCAACCGCCAGCCCGCGGTTCGCAGATGGACGAGCAACGCAGCGCCCTGAAGCAGCAAGGCGGCCCGTTGCCCATCCTTCAGGCGGCTTTCGGCTAGACCGGTAGCGCCGGCGCCTTCCCGAACGGCCTCCAGCGACTGGTGACGGATGCGCTGTACCGCAGTCACTGTGCGATCCCCTCGAGGTCGGCCCAGAAGCCTGGGTAGGACTTGGCCACCACCGCCGGCTGACGAATCGCCAGCCCTCCTCGCCGGAGACCCACGAGCGCCATGCTCATCGCGATGCGGTGGTCGTCGTAGGTATCGATCGCGACACGCGGCGAACTCGGCGCCGCGGTCAGATCGGGATTCCCCTCGATCCGCAGACCGTCCGGCAACTCTTCGACCGAGGCGCCTGCCCGCCGCAACTCGGTTCCGATCGCGGCCAGGCGGTCGCTCTCCTTGATCCGCAAATGCGCCACATTGCGGATGGCTGTGACGCCGTCGGCAAAGGCGGCCACCGCGGCCAGCGTCGGTACCTGATCGGGCATCTCGGAGAGGTCGCAGTCGAGCGCGCTCAGCGAGCCGTCGCCCTCGACCTCGATCTCCCCCGGCGCCGCCCGCACCACCGCTCCCATCTGCTCGAGGAGCCGCAGGAACGCGCGGTCGCCCTGGGTCGACGTCGGCGCCAGGCCCCGCAGCCGCACCCGGCCGCCGCAAAGCGCCGCCGCTGCCGCGGGGTAGGCGGCCGCGGAGTCGTCGCCGGCGACGCGGTAGCGACCGCCCGGCGCCTCCGGCCGGTGGGGTTCAATCCGGAACTCGCGCGCCCCGCCGGCGACGCCAGACCCTACGAAAGAACCGAAATCTGACATGACTTGAAGAGTTGTGTCCACATATGGACTAGAGACGAGAAACGGCGCCAGAAGCTGGATCGGCCTCTCCGCCCGCAGTCCCGCCATGAGCAGCGCGGACACGTACTGACTCGATTCGCCAGCATCGATTTCGATCTGCCCGCCGGCCAAAGCGCCGCCATGGATCCGAATCGGCGCGCAGCCCGGCCGTCCAAGTTCGTCGATCCTCGCCCCGAGTTGGCGCAGAGCGGCGAGAAGCGGTCCGACCGGTCGTTCACGCAGCCGCGGCGACCCGTCGAGGATCCACTCGCCCGGCGTCACCGCGCAGCTCGCGATGAGGAACCGCAGCAGCGTACCCGCGCTCCGGCAGTCCAGCCGCACCGGCGAATCGGGTGGGCCGGTGCGCGGCGGCAGGGCCCGCACTTCGGCGCCGGAGACGCGCTCGAGACGCCAGCGCATGCGCTCGAGGGTGTCCGCGAACGCGGCGATGTCCTCGGCTTCGAGCAGGTTCTCGATCGTCACGGGCCGCTGCCCGATCAACGCCAGGTTCAGCGCCCGATGCGAGATGCTCTTCGAACCCGGAGGCTCGACCGCTCCCCCCACGCGGTCGGCGCGCCGAACCGGATAGGGGTCCGGCAGGAACCCATTCAACTCAGCCACAGCAACTTCCTGTCGTGGCACCAGGCATTCGCGATCCGCACCTCGCCGCCGCCCAGGCGCCACCTCCGCGCGGCATGGAAGTGTCCGAGCAAGAGCACGTCGTGGCCCTCCGCGAGACGGCGGGCGGCGTAGCGCCGGATGACCCCCTCCGGGATCCGTTTCTTGTGCTCCAGGTTGGTTCTTGCAAGTCCGCGCTCGGTCGAGGTCACGAGCCGGCGGCTGAGCGCGGACGGCAACCGGAAGGCCAAGCACCGGCTGACCGGGTTCTTCGACAACCTGCGCCAGCAGCGGTAGCGCCAGTCGCGCCGATTCAACCCGTCGCCGTGAACGGCCAAGTACCTCGCTCCGCCGGCCTCGAAGCGGACTTCGAGCCCGTAGTCGTCGAAGAGATCGTCGTACGCGCCGCCGGCAAGGAAGAAGTCCCGGTTCCCCTCCACGTAGGACACCCGGATTCCACGCCGCCTCAGATCCCGGATCACGGGCGCGAGCAGCCGCACCTCCGGAGTCTCGAACCGACGCGAACCGATCCAGAGATGGAACAGGTCGCCGAGAAACAGCACCCGGGCACAGCGCGCGGGCTCGAGCGCCCGGAGCTGATCGGCCAGCTCCTCGCCGCTTCCCCCGGGGCCGCCCAGGTGCGCATCGGCGACCACAACGACAGGCATACGACAGCAGCTCGCTAGACGATCGTCAAGGTCGGTCGGTCGGAGGCCAGTTCCACGAGCCGGCGCTGAACCGCCCCGGCGATGTCCTGGAAGATGGCGGCATGCGCCCCGTCGGGCGCCGAAACGACGATCGGCACACCAGCGTCGCTGCCCCGCACCAGCGCGCCGTCGAGCGGAATCACGCCCAGGACCTCGCAGTCGAGCAGCTCCGCGGTGCGCTCGACGCCTCCCCGCTTGAAGATGTCCGTCGCCTCTCCGCAGTGGGGGCAGACAAAGGTGGACATGTTCTCGACCATGCCCAGCACCGGAACCTCGACCTTGCGGAACATGGCAAGCCCCTTGCGCGCGTCGATCAGGGCCACGTCCTGGGGTGTCGAGACGATCACGGCCCCGGAAAGGGGCAACTTCTGCGACAGGGTGAGCGCCGCATCCCCGGTGCCGGGCGGCAGGTCGAGCAGCAGGTAGTCGAGTTCGCCCCAGTCCACGTCCCCCAGCAGTTGGCCGAGCGCCTTCATCACCATCGGCCCCCGCCAGATCACGGGCGTATCCGGATCGAGGAGGAAGCCAAGCGACATGACGCGCACGCCGTGGCGCTCGAATGGCTGGATCTTCCCGTCCACGATCTCGGGCCGGCGGTTGATGCCGAACATCAGCGGGATGGAGGGACCGTAGATGTCCGCGTCGAGCAACCCGACCCGCAGCCCGGCGGCCGCCATCGCCGCGCTCAGGTTCGTCGCCACGGTCGACTTGCCGACGCCCCCCTTCCCGCTCGCCACCGCAACGACGTGAGATACCCCCGGCAGCAGGGACGGGTCGCGCGCCGTCGCCGGCGCGGGCGCCGTCGCCACTTCCAGCGAGACCTGCACGTTCGAAACGCCGTCGATCGAACCCACGGCATCGACGATGCGTCGCCGGATCTCCCTGGCGGCGGCGGGGTCGCGTGTCGGCACACGCAGATCGACCACCACGTCGCCGCCGCTCACACCGACCCGCTGCACGAAACCGAAGGAGACGATGTCTCGCTTCATACCGGGAAAGGTGATCGTCCGGAGGCATTCGCGGACGCTGCTCTCGATCGCTTCAGCCATCGACTTCTCCTGCTGTCTTGAGGCCTGCCAACCGGCCAACGCGCCGCTCGACATCCCGCATGAACGTTCGCCGCCCCCGCACTCCCACGCTCGCGGGCTCGAGCACCTCCCCGAAGGACACGTCGACGGTAGCCGGCCGCACCACCAGCGCTCCCTTGCGCCGGATGCGCCCGGTGCCCCGGATGCCGATGGGAGCGACCAGAGCCCGCCCCTTGAGAGCCAGCAGGAACCCGCCGGGCAGAAACGGCCTCATCCGGGGACCCGAACTACGGGTTTCTTCAGGGAACACGGCCACGGAGATTCCCGCGCCCAGCAACTTCGCGGCCGCGGCGAACGTCTCGCCGGCGCGGCTCCGGTCGTCGCGATCGACCTGGACGAATCCGGCCGCCTTGAGACCCCAGCCGAAACCCGGCACCCGAAACAGGCTGCGCTTGGTCAGGAAGCGCACCGGCGAGTCCAGGATCGCGAGCAGGGCCGCAACGTCGTACAGGCTCCTGTGGTTCGCCATGTACACCAATGGACGGCCGCCGGTTGCCGCGCGCCAGGCCGCGTGGTCGCCGCCCGCGTAGTTGAGGCGCAGGCGGACGCCGCCCGCCACCAGGAGGCCCCGGGCCCAGAGCCGCGCCATCAATCCAGCCCAGTCACGGCCCGGCACGAAGGAAGCGAGGGCCGTGGCAACCCCCATCACGGCGCTGCCGAAGACCAGGTACAGGTTGCCGGTGACGGTTGCGACCGCCACCGCCCACCACGGCGATGGCGACGGCGACGGCCGCCCGATGGCTTTCCCCTCGGCCAGGCGCGAGGCCTCGCCCAAGTTCGAGCTCGGGCCAGGTTCCGAGCGTGCGGCGATAAGATTCCGGTTCGTCAACGATCTGCTCCGCGCTGTCAGGACAGGAAGCTAACACCAAGCACGCGCCGCGAGCACGACAACGAGAGAGGAAGTTCCCCGGGGACTGATGCAACAGGCTGCACCCAAGATTCTGTTCGATTTCGCGGCCCCATTACGCCACGTCGGCGCGGTGTCGATACTGGCCGGCCGGGGTCTGACGGCGTTGGCCAGACCACCTTACGAGTTCCGGTCATGGCTTCATCAGATGGAACACCTCGGCGTCAGTTCCCTCGGCGTGGCCGCAGTCACCACCCTGTTCACCGGCATGGTACTGGCCCTGCAGACCGCGTACAGCCTGCCGGAGCTGGGGGTCAAGTACTACATCGGCAGCGTGGTCTCCAAATCTCTGACCCGGGAACTCGGACCGGTACTCGTCGCCCTCATCGTCGGCGGTCGGATCGGTTCCGGCATGGCCGCGGAACTGGGCACGATGAAGGTCACGGAGCAGGTCGACGCGATGCGCTCCATGGCTGCCGATCCGGTAAAGAAGCTTGTGGTGCCTAAGCTTGCCGCCAGCCTGATCATGCTGCCCGTGCTCACCATTCTGGGCGACTTTCTGGGCATCCTCGGCGGCCTGTTCATCGCCACGAATCAATTGAACCTGTCCTACGGCCTGTACGTGAACGATGTTCTCCAGGCCCTGACCCTGGGAGATGTCCTGAACGGTCTCGGGAAGTCGGTGTTCTTCGCCTGCTTTATCGCCGTCATCGGCTGCTACAACGGCCTGAACGCAACCGGCGGCGCCGAGGGCGTGGGACGTGCCACCACCAGGACCGTCGTCTGGGCCTCGATCATGGTGCTCGTGTCTGACTTCTTTCTGACCAAGCTGTTCCATGTCCTTGGTTGACCAGTCGGCACCCCCCAACCGCAACGAAGCGCTCTATGTCGTGCGCCGGCTTTGCCGTCGATTCGGCGACCGCGCCGTCCTCGACAACCTGAATTTCGACGTCATGCGCGGCGAATGTCTGGTTGTCCTCGGCCGTTCCGGTTCCGGCAAGAGCCTCACCCTACGGCAGCTCAACGGACTCGACGACGCCGAGGCCGGCGCGGTGCTGTTCGAAGGAACGGATCTCGTCCAGTTGACCGAACGGCAGTTGTACCCGCTGCGAAGGCGGATCGCGATGCTGTTCCAGTCCGCAGCCCTCTTCGACTCGATCGACGTGCTCGAGAACATCGCCTTCCCTCTCCGCGAGCACGATCGGTTGAACGAGGAGGAGATCCGCGAGCGCGTGGCCGGCGCCCTGGCCTGGGTGGGCCTGTCCGGGATCGAAGACCGCATGCCGGCGGCGCTGTCCGGCGGCATGAAGAAGCGGGTCGCTCTCGCTCGCTCCCTGGTTCTGAATCCCGAGGTCGTCCTCTTCGACGAGCCGACGGCGGGCCTCGATCCCGTCACCTCGGCGACGATCTCCAGTCTGATCCGAAACACCCAGGGAGAGTTCGGCACCACTTCCGTCGTCGTCACCCACGACCTGCGGCTGGCCCGCGACGTGGGCGACCGGGTAGCTCTCCTGGAAGGAGGCCGGTTCCGCTTCATCGGCACCTGGGAGCAGGCCGAACGAAGCACGGACCCCGCGCTCAAAGCGTTCCTGGAAGGTCGACAACCGGCAGCAGAGGAGGACATCGATGCAGCGTGACTCGAACACAGCCAAAGTGGGCCTGACCGTGCTGGGCGCACTCGTCGTCCTGGCCGGCTTCGTCCTCGCCATCGGCGATCAGAGCTTCCTGTTCCGCGCCAGCAACACCTACCGCATCCTGTTCCCCAACGCCGCCGGGCTGGCGGAGGACAACCCGGTCCAGTTGAACGGCGTCACCGTCGGAAAGGTGGACCGCATTCTGCTCAGCGAGCGGCCGGAAAGCGAGATGCTGGAAGTGCGGATCAGCGTCGAACGCCGGTACGCGAATCGGCTGCGCCGCGACTCCCTGGCCAGGATCAAGACCCTGGGACTGCTCGGCGACAAGTACGTCGAGATCACTTCGGGCTCCCCTGGCGCGGTGCTGCTCAATCCAGGCGACGAGATCCCCGCCGCCCTGCCCACCGATGTCGACGACCTGATCGCCAGTGGCGCCGACGTGGTCGACTACGTGGTCGCGACCGCGCAGTCTCTGTCGACCATCCTGGCCCGCATGGAGCGTGGCGAAGGGCTGCTCGGCGAGCTGGTCGCCGAACGCGAGGACAAGCGGATCACCGACACGGTGATCCGGACTCTGGAAGCGGTCGAGCGCCTGACCAACCAGGTCGAGGCGGGCGAGGGAGTGCTCGGCCGCCTGCTGACGGACGAGGAGATGGGCAACCAGCTCGCTTCGTCCCTGGACAACATCGACGAGACCCTGACCCTGCTGCGGCAAGGCGACGGTCTGGCGCCGGCGCTGCTCCACGACGCCGAACTGAAGACCCGGTTCGAATCGACCATGGCCGACACGCAGATCGCCGCCGCCGACCTGCGCGCCATCGCCGCGGACCTGCGGGACGCCGACGGCCTGCTGCCCCGGCTGCTGAACGACGAGGAACTGAGTGAATCGCTGACAACCGAGATGGAGCAACTCCTCAAGCGCCTGAACTCCACGCTCGAGCAGGTCTCCGAGGGCGACGGCACCGCGGCCAAGTTGATCAACGATCCCGCGATCTACGAGGCGCTCGACGATCTCGTGGTCGGCATCAACGAATCGAAGTTCCTGCGCTGGCTGGTCCGCAACCGCCAGAAGGCGGGGATCAAGAAGCGCTACAAGGAAGCCCAGGACGTGGCCCCGGACTCCGGGTCGGGCACGTCGGAGGAGGGTCGATGATCGTCTGTGCACGCTGCGCCCAGGAGCGGGAATCCCTGGGCGATCCGCCGCTTCCCGGTTCCCTCGGCGAAGAGATTGCCGCCCGCGTCTGCGCGGGCTGCTGGGGCGAATGGACGGCGATGGAGATCAAGGTGATCAACGAACTGCGCCTGAACTTCATGGAGCCGGAAGCCCAGGCGACCCTCTCCCGCCACATGAAGGACTTCCTCTTCCCGGCCGACGCCGACCCCGCCGGGCGGCTCGACTTCGAGTCGATCGGCGAACCGGCCTAGTTGGCGGCCTGGGTGGGGCGGGCTGGCGCGTCGGCGTCGGCTGCGCCGCAGAACCACACGAAAGAGAGCCGTTGGCGGCTCTACAGCAGATCCGCGAGCGCGGCTTCGACCTCGCCGTTGTCGGGGAAGCGGCCGAGTTGCTTCTTCGAGAACACGGGCCAGCCATCGAGGGCGACCTCAAACACGCCGCCGCGGCCATCCACGAGCTCCGAATCGAGGTCGAACCGCTCCTTCAACTGAGCCGCCAGACCGGCGGCTCGGGGGCGGTAGTTTCACATCACGCAGTATTCGATCGTGACTCGGCTCATCTGAAGCTCTGCTCCGTAGTCGTCTGGGGCGGCCTACGGTAGCATGCGCCAATGCGTGTTTTGGAGCCTGTGGAAGCGATTGCGGCACGCGAGCGGAGGCAGCAGGAGCTCGCGGCGGCGGTCCCGGACGAGGAGCGGGTGGAACGCCTCGCGGAGCGTGTTCGGGACATGCTCCTCGAACTCGGCCTCGACCTGGACGAACCGAATCTGCGCACCACCCACGAGCGGGTGGCCCGGATGTACCTGGAGATGTTTCGCGGTCTCGACCAGGGGTCGCAGCCGCGGGTTACGACGTTCCCCAACGAGGAGAACTACAAGGCCATGGTCATGGAGAAGGACATCCCCTTCTACTCCATGTGTTCGCATCACCTGGTGCCCTTCTACGGCCACGCGCATATTGCCTACGTGCCGGGCGACAAGATCCTGGGGCTATCCAAGTTCGCGCGCATTCTCGAGTTCTACGCCAAGCGGCCGCAGCTCCAGGAGCGGCTCACCGAGCAGGTGGTCAGCTTCCTGGAAGAGGAACTCCGGCCGCCCGGCGCGATGGTTGTGATCGAGGCCCGTCACCTCTGTGTCGAGATGCGCGGCGTCAAGAAGTCCGGCGCCATGACGGTCACGTCCGCGCTCCGGGGCATCTTCCACGAACGGCCGATCCGGGAGGAGTTCCTGGATCTCCTGAGAAGCCGTTGACAATGCGGCGCCCGGCGACCCTGGCTCTGGCCCTCGTTCTGGGCGCGGCCTCGGCGGCGACGGCTGAGGACAGTCTCGAGCGGCTTCATCCAGACGACCTGATCAACCCCTTCCTGGGGCCCGCCTATACGCGCTGGATGGTGGGACCGGTCGGCCAGCTCGCCAACGAGGAAGAGCGGACCCTCTTCCTTCTGACGGAGTCGGAGGAGGCGGCGAGAGCCTTCGTCGAGCAGTTCTGGAGCCGAAGAGACGGCGCACTGAAGCGTCAGTTCGAGCTTCGGGCTGTCGAGGCGGACAAGCGCTACTCGGAATCCGGCCTGCTCGGCCGGCGAACGGACCGCGGCATGGTCTACGTCCTGTTCGGTGACCCGGAGAAGACGGAGTGGGAGGAGCACCGCGACATCGATGACCCGGACATCGAACTCTGGACGTACCCGAAGAGCGCAGCCAAGGGACTGAACGGCAAGAAGCCGGCGCGCCGGTACCGCTTCGCACGCGAAGGTGATGTGATGCGGCTGTTCTCCAACGATCCGAGCGACCCGGCGAATCGTCGTCGCCAGATGATCCGCCGGATCAGGGAGCCGCCCCGCCCCTGGCGTTAGCGCCGGGACGAGCGGCCGCCAAGCGGCCGGATCCCGGCCGGCAGGACCGGGAGCCGCGCCGGACGTTACGATCGGCCCGTGTCCGGCACGTTCTCGCTCCGCCTCGGCAAGGAGGACTTCAAGTTCTCCGCCGCGCACTTCACCGTTTTCGCCGACGGCGAAGCGGAGCCGCTGCACGGTCACAACTACCGGGTCACGGTGGAGTTGAGTGGATCCGCGCTTGACGACCTGGACTTCCTGGTTCCGCTCGCCGAAGCGAAGCGGGAAGTCCGCGCCCAATGCGCCGCCCTGGACGAGAAGGTCCTGTTGCCCGCGGACTGTCCTCACCTCGAACTCGCCGGGAACGGCGAGGCGGCAACGGTGGTCTTCGGATCGCGGCGCTACGAGTTTCCGTCGTCCGAGGTCGTCCTGCTGCCGGTTCGGAACTTGACGATTGAGGCGCTGGCGCGGCTCCTGTGGCTGCGCCTCCGGGACCGGTGGGCGCACCTTCGAGACCGGGTAGAGGTCGTGGAGGTCACGGTGACCGAGACCCGGGGCCAGGGTGCAAGCTACCGGCGCAGCCTGTAGCCTCCCGACAGCGCAACCAATACGTCGCGGCCGCGGAGCAGGTCCTTGCCGATCTGGGAGGCCGCGTCGTGTTCACCACACCACGGTGGAGCAGGTCATGATCGGGCCGCCGGACCCGAAGTTGCACGTCGCCGCAACTGGACCACCGTCTCCAGGTGCGCGGTCTGCGGGAAGATGTCGAAGAACGTGATCGACTCCAGGTCGAAGTCCCGGGTCAGCTCGCCCAAGTCCCGCGCCAGGGTCGCCGTATGGCAGGACACGTAGGTCAACCGGGACGGCGCGGCCCGCAGCAGGGCCCGGCGGACGTTCCCCGACAGACCGACGCGGGGCGGGTCGACCAGCACGCGGTCGACACCGGGCTGGAGGCCCTCGCCGCCTGCCTTGCCGTCGACCCAGCTCTCGACCGCGGCCCGCTCGACCCGGCAGTGGCGCAGGCCGTTCAGGCGCATGTTGTTCCGCGCGTAGCGGGCGGCCACCGATTCACCTTCGACCGCCGTCACCGACCCGTAGCGGTCGGCGAGACCGACCGTGAAGAAACCGACCCCCGCGTAGAGGTCGACGGCCGCCTCGCCCTCGAAGGCGCCCACCGCCGATCGCGCCAGCGTCTCCAGCAATCCCCCATGGGCCTGGAAGAAGCAGCGCGCGTCGTAGGTCAGGCGACGCCCCAGCACTTCGGTCTCCAGCGCACCGCCCGGCAGCCCGCCCAAGGGCGGCGCCGCGACCACCGGGCTGTCTTCGTCGAGACCGTCCGTGGCCAGACTGAGCCGGCCCGGCAGGGCCTGCCCGGCCTGCACCGCGTCGTCCAGCAGCCGCGGCAGATCGGCCAACCGCGCTTCGAGCGCCGGCGCCAGCACCGGGCAACGGTCGACGTGGACCAGGTCATGGCTGCGACGACGGCGGAAACCGACGCCGACCGACCCCTCCGCGCCCTGTTGGACGTGGACCTGGGCCCGCAGGCGATAGCCCCACTGCCGGTCCGCGACCGGTTCTTCGACGCGGCAACTCGCAAGCTGGGCCGGATCGATGCCGCCCAGCCGTCGCAGCGTCTCGGTCGCCGCGGCGACCTTGAGGCCGAGCTGCGCATCGTCCTCGATGTGCTGAAGTTGGCAGCCGCCGCAGTTGGCGTAGAAGGGACAGGGAGCTTCCCGCCGCAGGGGGCCGGCTGAGATCACCCGTTCGATCTCGGCGCGGGCGTAGCTCGGCCGGCGCTCGGTGACCCGGGCCTCGACTACATCGCCCGGCGCCGCCCGCGGCACGAAGATCGGCAGATCGCGCCAGCGCGCCAGACCGTCGCCGCCCAGCACGATCTTCTCGATGGTCAGCTCGAGGCGGCTGGTTCCCGCCAGCGCAGCGAGGGTCTCCAGCCGTTCAGCCGAGAGAGGCTGTTTCCGCGGTTTCAGGGGATCGACCTAGTCATGCTTTCCGCCGCTATGACGCCGGCCGTGCGCCCAGGTCGGATCCCGGTTCGCGAACTCGTCCTGTTCACTCGGCACCTCCACCAGCGTGCGGCTCAACTCCGGGTCGCACACGTCGTTCTCGCACTCGTAGACGTACACGTTCCAGTCGCCCCGGCGACGGTATGCGCACAGGGTCTGGTAGTTGTCGCAGTGGCCGCACTTGATCGAGAGGTTGCGGATGTTGATCACGGCGCGAACGGACCTCCGGCGACGCGAGAACCGGACTGCCGGGCCGCCGGCCTCAACCCGGTTCGACCGCGCGCGCTTCCTCGATCGCGCCCCTCACAACGCTCGCCCCGGTCAGACCGATGGAGATGTAAGACACCTCACCGAGCGGGTTGAGCACCAGGAGCGTGGGCAGAGCGGAAAGCTCCGCGCCGCGCATCACTTCTTCCTCGGGGTCGAGCAGCACCGGATAACCGAACGGCTTCTCGTCGACGTGCTTCTGAACCGTTTCCAGATCTTCGCCCGAGTTCAGCGCCAGGAATGTAACGCCCTGATCGGCGTACTCCGCGTGCAGCCCCCCCAGGATCTTCGCCTGAACGTCGCACGGCTTGCACCAGGTCGCCCAGATGTCGACCACCACGACATCGCCACGCAGATCAGGTGGGCCCAGACGTGAGCCGTCCAACGTGTCGAGCTGAAAACTCGTCAGGATCGGATCGAGTTCCGAGACGTCGGGCGCCGTCGCCACGTTGAGCCCGACGAAGACGACCAACACTGCCGCCGCCAGCCCCAAGGCCACCAGCAGCCCAATTGCAAGACCCCTTGTCACCTGTGGCAGCCTACCAGCCCGTGGTAGAAGTCACCGCCGCGCGAGCCGACCGATTTCGAGCCTCAACTGCAGCCGCTGGTGGAGCCGCAGTTCATGCACTTGTAGCAACTGCCGTTGCGCACCATGATCGATCCGCAGTCCTGGCAGGACGGCGCGTCCTCCTGCAACAGGAACGTGACCGGGGCCTGTTGGCCGGCGACCCTTCCTGTTGCGGCCTCTTCCGCGGCGGCGCCGTTCGTCTTCTCGGCTTGCTTGGCCTCCGGTCGCGTGTCTGCGCGATGGATCACCCCTGCAAGCTCCTGCGCCTCGGGCGACAGGAACTTCGACGCCAGCCAGCGGAAGATGTAGTCCATCACCGACTTCGCCATCGGGATCTCGGGGTTCTTGGTGAATCCCGAGGGCTCGAAGCGGCTGTGCGTGAACTTGTCGACCAGAATCTGAAGCGGCACGCCGTACTGGAGCGCCACCGACACCGCCTGGGCGAAGGAGTCCATCAGGCCGGAAATGGTCGACCCTTCCTTTGCCATGAGCAGGAAGATCTCGCCCGGCTGGCCGTCCTCGTACAGGCCGACGGTGACGAAGCCCTCGTGGCCATTGATGGAGAACTTGTGGGTGATCGCCCGCCGCTCGTCCGGCAGGCGACGGCGCGAGACGCCGGCCGCTTGGCGGGCAAGAACGGCGGCCTGCAGATCGTCGCCATCGCTCGAGGCGTCGCTCGTGGTCGACAGGGGCTGCGAGCGCTTGCAGCCGTCCCGGTAGATCGCCACCGCCTTGAGGCCCAACTTCCAGCCCTCGATGTAGGCCTCTTCGATCTCCTCCGCGGTCGACTCCTCCGGCATGTTGATCGTCTTGCTGATCGCTCCGGAGATGAACGGCTGCGCCGCGGCCAGCATGCGCAGGTGTCCGAGATGATGAATCGAGCGTGAGCCGCTGGCCGGTTTGAAGGCGCAGTCGAAGACCGGCAGGTGCTCGTCGAGGAGATGGGGCGAGCCCTCGATCGTGTCGTGGTCGTCGATGTACTCGACGATCTGCTGGATCTCCGACTTCTCGTAACCCAGCCGCTCCAGCGCCAGGGGCACGGTTTGGTTGACGATCTTGATCATGCCGCCGCCGACCAGCTTCTTGTACTTGACGAGCGCGATGTCGGGCTCGACCCCGGTCGTGTCGCAGTCCATCATGAAGGCGATCGTGCCGGTGGGCGCCAGCACCGAGATCTGGCTGTTTCGGATGCCGTTGCGCTGGCCCATCTCGACGACGCCGTCCCACGACTTCTTGGCCGCGTTCAGGAGCTCGAGCGGCACGTGGGCGGGGTTGACCTCCCGCAGCGCGGCGCGGTGGTTGTCCATCACTCTCAGCATCGGCTCGCGGTTCTTCTCAAAGCCCTCGAACGACCCCTTGACCGCCGCGATCCGCGTGGACTGGAGGTAGGACGCGCCCGACATCAGGGCCGTAATGGCGCCGGCGTAGTCGCGGCCCGAGTCCGAGTCGTACGGAAGGCCGCGAGCCATCAGCAGGGCGCCCAGGTTCGCGTAGCCGATACCGAGCGGCCGGTAGGCGTGCGAGTTTTCCTCGATCCTCGGCGTCGGGTAGCTCGCGTTGTCGACGATGATCTCCTGCGCCGTGATCACGATCTCGCAGGTGTGGCGGAACGACGCCGTGTCGAAGCCCGAGCCCGGCTTGTAGAACCGCATCAGGTTGAGCGACGCCAGGTTGCAGGCGGTGTCGTCCAGGAACATGTACTCGCTGCACGGATTGCTGGCGTTGATCCGGTCCGAGTTCGGACAGGTGTGCCAGCGATTGATCGTCGAGTCGAACTGCATCCCGGGATCGCCGCAGACCCAGGTCGACTCGGCGATCAGGTGCAACAGTTCCGCCGCCCGATGGCTGTCCATGGGCCGGCCGTCGGTGACCGCGGTCGTCGTCCATTCCGCGTCGTCCACCACCGCCTGCATGAACTCGTCGGTGGTGCGCACCGAGTGGTTCGCGTTCTGGTAGAAGATCGAGTCGTAGGCGCCGCCGGGGACGTTGAAGCCCGCGTCGTAGCCGGCCTCGATCAGGGCCCAGGCCTTGCGCTCCTCGACCTCCTTGCAGCGGATGAACTCCACGATGTCCGGGTGATCCGCATCCAGGATGACCATCTTCGCGGCGCGCCGCGTCTTGCCGCCGCTCTTGATCACACCGGCGAACGCGTCGAAGCCGCGCATGAACGACACCGGCCCCGATGCCGTGCCGCCCCCGGCCAGGGTCTCGGCGGACGAACGCAACGCGGACAGGTTGCTGCCGGTTCCGGAACCGAACTTGAAGAGCATGCCCTCGGTCTTGGCCAGACCGAGGATCGACTGCATCGTGTCCTCCACGGAGTTGATGAAGCACGCCGAACACTGCGGGCGCGCCTCGATCCCGACGTTGAACCACACCGGCGAGTTGAAACAGGCGTACTGGTGCAGGAGGATGTGCGTCAGTTCCGCGTGGAAGGACTCGGCGTCCGCCTCGGACGAGAAGTAGCCGCCTTCGCGCCCCCATGCCGCGATCCTGTCCGCCACCCGGGAG
Organism: Candidatus Multivorans sp.; assembly: GCA_965205295.1. Lineage (GTDB taxonomy): Bacteria > Acidobacteriota > Thermoanaerobaculia > Multivoradales > Multivoraceae > Multivorans. The sequence continues at coordinate 3,603,395 of OZ242167.1, read as the reverse complement.
ATCAACTGCCGGACGCTCGACTCGCGCCCCGGCGTACCCAACTGGCCGCGGAAGTACTTCGAGGTGACCACGTTCGTCGCGGTCTGCGACCAGGCCTTCGGCACCTCGACGCCGAGCTGCTCGAAGACGGCCTCGCCCTTCTCGTTGGCTATCACGGCGTCGCGGATGTCCCACTCGACGCGGTCGAAGGGGTGGACGCCGGGCTCGGTGTACCGCCGTTCGATGGTCAGACCGGTGGGGTTCGAGGCTGGCGCCGGTGCGCTGGCGGCTAGCGCCGCCCGCGCGGCGCCGGCCGCAGCGGGCGCGGCCATCACCTGCCGACCGCCGGCTGGAGCCGCCCCTGAAACGCTGCCGTGACCGCCGCCCTGAGCGCCTGAACCGTTGAACGCCATCCGTTTCTCCCTTCTAGGATCTTTTTCCAACTACCTTTTTTCCACACGAAGCAGGTGTTACACCTACTCTCTGGAAGAGAGTAGGTGTAACTTTGACTCTGCATAGGCGGGGTACAGAACTCTAGCCGACGAATGATGTCTGCGCAACTTCCAAAGACTCTTCACTGCGCAAGATGTCGTAGTGAGAAACAAGACAAGGACGACATACAGTGGTTCATCGATGACGGCCGATACACGGTTGATGCGGACGCGACTCGGAAAAACCGCGCAGATCCTGCGGATTCGGTGCGGCGATAAGCTCTCTTCCCGTGAGTACCCGCACAACCAGCTCGGATATCGAACTACCGGCCTTCTTCGCGCCGGACGATGTCCACGAACGCGGCGGCGCCGCACCGCCCGGCTCGTTCCCCTTCACCCGCGGCCTCTACCAGGACATGTACCGCAAGCGGCTGTGGACGATGCGCCAGTACGCCGGCTACGCCAGCGCCACGGAATCGAACCGCCGCTACCGCTACCTGCTCGGCCAGGGGACGACCGGCCTCTCCGTCGCCTTCGACCTGCCCACCCAGATCGGCTACGACTCGGACGCCGAGGCCGCGCGCGGCGAGGTGGGCCGCGTCGGCGTCGCGATCGACACCATAGACGACATGAGGACGCTGTTCGACGGCATCCCGCTCGGCCAGGTCACGACCTCGATGACGATCAACTCGACGGCGTCGATCCTGCTGGCCATGTACCTGGCGGTCGCGGAAGAGCAGGGCGTCCCGTGGTCGGCGATCGGCGGGACAGTGCAGAACGACATCCTCAAGGAGTACATCGCCCGCGGGACCCACATCTACCCGCCGTCCCACTCCCTGCGCCTGGTCACGGACCTGATCGCGTTCTGCTCCGAGCACGTGCCACGGTGGAACCCGATCTCCATCTCCGGCTACCACATCCGCGAAGCGGGTTCGACCGCCGCCCAGGAAATTGCCTTCACGCTCGCGAACGCGCTCTGCTACGTCGATCTGGTGCTGGCCCGCGGCCTCGACATCGACACCTTCGCCCCCCGGCTGTCCTTCTTCTTCAACGCCCACAACAACTTCCTCGAAGAGGTCGCGAAGTTCCGCGCCGCCCGCCAGCTCTGGGCGGAACTGGTCCGCGAGCGCTACCAGCCGAAGAGCGAACGTTCCTGCTGGCTCCGGTTCCACGCTCAGACCGGCGGTTCGACGCTCACCGCCCAGCAGCCCGAGAACAACGTCGCCCGGGTCGCCATCCAGGCGCTGGCGGCGGTCTGCGGAGGCACCCAGTCGCTGCATACGAACGGCGCCGACGAAGCCCTCGGCCTGCCCACCGAAACTTCGGCGCGCGTCGCGCTGCGCAGCCAGCAGATCGTCGCCCACGAGACCGGGGTGGCCGACGTCGCCGACCCGCTCGGCGGTTCCTGGGCCGTCGAAGCGCTGACCGCCGAACTCGTCGACCAGGCGCGGGGGATGATCGAGCAGATCGAGGAGCTCGGAGGCGCCGCCCAGGCCGTAGAGCAGGGGTACCAGCAGAACGAGATCGCCAACGCCGCCTACCGCCATCAACTGGCGGTCGAGTCGAAGGGCACGGTGATCGTCGGCGTCAACGCCTACACCCAGGACGAGTCCGGGGATGCCCAGTTCCTCGCGGTCGATGCCGCCGCCGAAGCGCGGCAGGTCGAACGCGTGCGCCGCGTACGCGAAGAGCGGGACACCACGGCGGCCACCGGCGCCCTGGACCGGCTGCAGCAGGCGGCGGGCCGCGAAGGCAATCTGGTGCCGCGGATCCTCGACTGCGTTCGACAGCGCGCCACCCTGGGCGAGATCTCCGACCGGCTGAGGGCGGTCTGGGGCGAGTACGAGCGGTGAAGTCAGCCTACGAGAGGGCGCTCGAGAAGCTCAAGAGCAAGGGCATCGCCGCGCCCCAGCAGGACGCCCTGAACGAGAACCAACGCCGGCGCATCGAAGACGAACGGAGTCGCCACCAGGCGAAGCTCGCCGAACTCGAGATCCTCCACCGCAAGAACCTGTCCCCCGATCCGGCCAAGCGGCACCGGGAAGAACAGAACTACCGCGTCGAGCTAAGGCGTCTCGCCGAGCGCCTGGAGAGGAACATCGAACGCATCCGCGCCGGAGGCTGACTGGCGGTGGCTCGCGGCCGCGCGTCGAACTCGCGGGGGCGCAGCGCGGTTTACCCGCTACTTCGAGGACGAGGACACGTAGTCGCTTCGCCGACGCGCCGGCTACACCCCGACGACCGGGCCGCGACTACGGCGCCCCCCCCGACGCACGCCCCGCCAAACAGCACTGCTGACCTGAATGTCGATGGCCCGGTGGGGACGGGCTCGCTATGGCCACCGCGAGGTTTCGATCCGGGCCGGCCTTCAGCCTCCGGTTCTCTGCCCGGTGTGCGTGGACTCACCAGGGGTCGGGGCTGCTTTCCTCACCGATTACGTCGCTCACACCACCCGCGCACAAGACGCGTTCGGTCTCCACCTCGCATCCGTCGGCCGGTCCGAACTGCAAGTGAGGCTCCACGCTGGCAGCCGCGCGGACCACCCCCGCTTCCGCGCCCGCTTCCACTTCGATGAGCCCAAAGCGGACCGCCGACGGCACGAGACCCTCGAAGTGAAACGGAGTCAGGACGATCGGAAGACCCTCCTTCTCGAAGGCGCCATCCAGCCACGGATCCAGCGGCTCCGCAGTCCGCAACCGTTGTCCCGACCGCATGGCGTCCGTCAACATATCGGCGCCGGGATGAACGAACGAGACCGGCGCCAGGCTCTGGCGACTGCGCGGCGCCTCCACGACGATGCTCCGGTCGCCTTCCCCGGTTCTGATCCGGGCTCGCACGAGATCGTCGGTGTAGTCGACACGGAACTGATGGTTTCGACTCCTGCCGCCACTGGCATGGACGATGCGCCAGACGACGTCCGAAGTCGTCCCGATGGGCAGGAGCGCGTAGGGCCGGCTCCGCCCCCTCGCCACGGCAAGCGCCTCTCTGCCCTCGAAGCGAAGGACTTCGCTGAACCCCGGCAAGTACACCGAAAGAACCGGACGCCTGGAGGCCACCCGGGCGGCATCGACGGAGTCGACCACGATCTCCGACGTTCGGAGGTCGATTAGGTCCCAGGAGGAGGGCTCCCGCCACCGGCCGCTGGTCCCCACGCTCCCGGGAGGCGCGGGCAACGGACGCGTAAACTTGTAGCGAAGCAGCAGACTCTCGCCGAACCGCACGCCGATTGGCAGTCCCTGGCTGTCTCTGACGACCTCGACGATCGTGCCGTGGTCGTCGCTCGCTTCGTCGAACGTTGCATCGAACAACGCCGGGTCAGCGCAACCGCCCCGTTCGCTCCCCCGGTCGCATGCGTCGAGCGGAAACCTCCGGTACGCCTCGGTCCGCGACGTCCGCGACCCTCCCCGATCATCCAAGAACCGAAGGCCCTCGGAACTGATGACGGCCGTCACCGTCATCGCCTGGCCGAGAATCTCGGTGGTTTCACGCGATGCAAACTTCCCGTTGAGTTCGAGCCGATACGCGGCCCAGTCGGCCCTGGCGTGCAGAACGCCGTGAAATGCATCGCTGCCGCGGATAGTGACTTCCGGGCCGCCTGGTATGCGGTTCACGTGAGCATTCGGGGAGCCGGGGTGAGACCCTGCAGTCGAAGTCGGTCGTCATCTCCGTCAACTCTACTGAAACCTCGGCTCGGTCCGACAGCCTGATCAGGTATGTGCGGGAAGCGCAAGTACGCTGCTCGGGGCCGTGGCCCGGTCGATGGCGAGTGCCAGGATGCCCGGCTTCGACGCCGCCCGCCGCTCCCAGCAGGTGGCCGGTCGAAGACCCGGTGGAGGAGACGGCCAACCGGTAGGCGTGGTCGCCGAAAACGCGCTTGATCGCCCGGACATCGGCAATGTCGCCGAGCGGCGTCGAGGTGCCGTGGGCATTGATGTAATCGATCCGTTCCGACGTGATCACGGTGTCGTCGAGCGTCGCCTTCATCACCCGCGCCGCGCCGTCGCCTTCGAGTTCCGGCGCCGACACGTGGTAGGCGTCTGCGCTCATGCCGCAACCCAGGACTTCGGCATTGGCATGGGCGCCGCGGGCCAGAGCCGCCTCGCGCTCCTCCAGGATCAGCACCCCGGCGCCCTCGCCAAGAACGAAGCCGTCGCGGCCGACATCCCAGGGCCGGGACGCCCTGTCCGGCTCGTCGTTGCGCACCGAGAGATAGCCGCGGACCGTTTTCTTGAGCGCCTCTCTAATGTCCAGGCTTCTTCTCTACCCCCTGCTGCCCTTCGGTCTCGACCGGCACCGCTTCGACCGGCGGCAGCACTGGCAGGAGATCCAGTCCAAAACGGCGCGCATGCATGACGCTCTCGCCTTCTTCGGTACTGCGGCTCTCCAGAACCAATGCATGACGACCGTTCGGGCTCACCGCTACCGGTAACGGGCCATCGCGCCATTCCGACACATGTGCTTCCTCCCAGTTCTCGAACTGCGGACTTCGCCAGGAGTGCTTCACGCGGTGCCGGCTACCGTCCCTCTCTATCTCGACGAAGCCGCGAGTCGGGTGCGGCGAGCCATGGGCGGCCGACCGCCGAAGGAACGGCGCCTCCGGAACGGAAAGCTCATATCGGACGTTCCACAGGTCGTAGGCCAGCCACTCGCCTCCCTTCCGAGCCCACAACACACGGTCCTCGAATTGCCACACGACATCCAGGTTGCCGCCCCGGGGATGCACTACGTGCCGCAGGTGGTCGACCGGTCCCGAAGTCACGCCGTCGTCGTGAAACCGGATCAGGAAGAGGTCCGCCGCGTAGGAGGCAAGGAGAATCGGACCGTCCGAATCCAGGATCTCGAAAGCGGACTGGTCATGAAGGCGTTCGGAGGCGGGATAGAACTCCACCGCCTCGGTGCGCCGCGGCTCGCCGGAACTCGTCCGCCCGATCGCGAAGTACCTGCCGTGGGTCCTTCCTCTGTGTGGGCGGTGCCGGTGGAGGTTCTCCATGCGCACCCAGGTCCGAAGATCGGCCGCTACCTTGGTCCAGGCCGTTTCGGTGTCCGCAAGCTCCGCAGGCTCCAGTTCCTCCTCAAGCTCAAGGCCCGAGCCTCTGATCCGATAGATCTGATGGACGAAGTATGCGTCGCCATGAGTGTACGAGTCCTCATACGGATCAACGCCGTCGACCAGCTTGTAGCCCCAGATCAAAACGCGACCGTCGGGAAGAAGATCCAGAGACTTTCCCTCGATGTCGAGGTTCTGCGTGCTCGCCTCGCCGCCCTTCTGGACCGTGACGGACATTCGGCCCCGAACATTCGGCAAAAACAAGCCGACCACCGCGTGGCCCGAGTTCGTGACGACGCTGCCGCCAGCGCTGAGGAGGCGCCCCGGAGGCAGCAAGTCTCCGTCCTCCGCAGCACCGGCCGCAGGTACCGTCAACGTCAGAAGGGCAACGCAGATTGCATGTCTCATCGTCAGCATCCGTCCTCGTTCAGTTGCTCCGCCGTCGGCCGTCCGCCGACCGGCAGGGCGGAGAAGTACTCGATCTTCGTATCGCCGTCCGCGAGCGTGTAGGTCAGGTGCAAGTGATCACCGCTCGCGGTGCCCGATCGGCCAACGTGGCCGACGAGATCCCCCGCCGAAACATGTTCAGGCATTGTGGATGGTGACGGCGAATTGAAATGGCAGTAGCGGGAGGTCGATCCGTCGCCATGCTGGATTTCGACTCCATGCCCGCAGGCGGTACCGCTGACCACCGGCACTATTCGGCCACCCCGCCAGGCGTAGACGGGATCGCCGTCGTTACCTTGAATGTCGACGCCACTATGGCCCTCTCTGCCGGGAGTGTCGTTTACGCCACCGTGGTTGATCCCGAGCCGATCATTCTTGTCGAAGTTCTCAGCGCAACTGTCAGTCGTAGATAGTACATCCGCCCAAGACGATACATAGGTATTGCTGGCATCAGTTCCACCACCGCCGCCTCCATCACCGCCATCGCCGCCGTCCCCAGGTCCTGGAGTCCCCTCACCGGGCCCCGTACCAGGCGGCGGTCCCGGGTCCTCGCCCGTGACGGTGGTCACATCGGCGTAGATGCCCTGACAGGTGTCTTCGATGGCGTTCCCTTCCTCGTCCTCATCGCAGACGCGGCCGACGAGTGTCGGGCCGCCAACCAGCGGCGTCGCGACGTGGGTCAGCGTCTCGGTAGCCGTCACGGTCAGCGAGTAGTTCCCCGGACCCGGGTCGTACGGGTACACGACGACGCTGTGATCCCCCTCCGCCAGGTCGCCGCTCCAGGAATCGTCCAGGGTGCCCCAGCGGTTCGTGCAGCCGCTGCTGCCGACACGGCAGTCGAAGTCGATCGTGAGATCCGTCAGGGCAACGTCCACTTCGGCGCCGGCGGTGAGCGTGAAGCTGTAGGTCTGGCTCGTGGAGATGTTCGTCTCGCTTGCGTCGACAAGCGTCGTCACCTGCGTCGTCGTGCCGGTACTGCCGCCGGTGCTCGGCGTCTGGGCATTCACGGTGAGCGTGTAGTTCCCCGAGCCGCCGCCGTACGGATAGACCACGATCTTGTGATCGCCAGCATCCAGCGTACCGCTCCAGGAATCGTCCCGCGTGCCGCCGCGGTTCGTGCACCGATGGCCCGATACTGTGCAGTCGAAGTCGGTCGTCATTCCGGTCAACTCTACAGACACCTCGACGCGGTGGGAGAGCGTCAGCGAATACGTCCTTGAACTCGACACGTTCACGCCCGTCTTCACGATCGGGCCGGTTGTCGGCGGAGGCGGAGGTGGCGGCGTCGTGGGAGGCGGTGTCGTAGGAGGTGGCGGAGGTGGCGGCGGAGAAGCCGGGGCCGCGACGACCATAGTGAACGTGAGTGAATCGGTCGCGCCTGCGCTGTCCGAGACGCTGTACGTGATCGTGTACGTGGTGTCGATCAGGACCGTCGGCAGCGTTCCCCGGGCCCGGCGCGTGGAAGACGTGAACGAAATCCCCGGCGGCAGACCGGACAAGCCGTAGGTGTAGGGCGGCGTGCCGCCGGTTGCAACACGAAACACCGTGTCGACAACGCCGCCGGACGGCACCCGGAAATCGGAAACGGACGGCGCCGCAAGTGGCGGTGAATCCGGCTCGCACTGGTTCGTTGCAGGGTTGAACGTGTGCCCTTCGGCGCAGGCGACGCGTGGTGGTCCGATGATGACGACGAGTTCCCGTGCTTCCACTGTCGTGACGAAGCTGACGGAGGCGGACCCGCCGGCGCTGTCCGTGGCGGCGTGGGTGACCGTGTAAGCCGTGTCCGTCGTCACGGTCGGCAGCGTCCCGCTCGCGCGCCGCGTCGAAGGCTCGACGCCATTCGGGGCCTTGACAACTGCCTCTACCTGTGCATAATCCCCCTTATATGCCCCACAAAGTCCAATGTTCCACTGCCTTCCGGATCGAGAGCCTGGAGCAGTCCGATGAGGGCACTGGTCTCAAGAGCACTCACGGCAACTAGGTTGAAGTCGCTCCAGGCCGCGTTCTCGGACTCCTACTCACAAAACACTCACAAGGCTTACGGTCGAGCGGTCGAGCGCTTCGCCGCGTTCCTGAAGGGCCGCGCGGCTGACGACGACGCCGTTGCGGCCTTCCTCACGGCTGAAGCGGAACGCGGTCTGGCCCCGGCGTCGCTCGCGATCGAGGCCGCCGCCATCGGCGCCGCCGCCAGCTCAGCGGGCATGAAGGACCCACGCGGCCCGCGCACCCGCCGAACACTCAGGAGGCTGAAGCGCAAGCACGCCGCGCGCGGCCGCGGCCAGGTCGAGGGCCTGAGGCGGGAGAACGCCGTCGCTGCCGCCAGGCTTGCGGCGGAAGCGGGCACCGCCCTTGGCCTGCGCGACGCCGCGCTGCTGCGACTCGGCAGCGACGGACTCCTGAGGATCAGCGAACTTGCCGGCGTACAGGTGGACGATCTCGGTCTGGCGGAAGAGGGAAGCGGCGTCCTTGTCCTTCCCCGGAGCAAGACCGACCAGGAAGGCGAAGGTTCGTTTCTCTACGTTTGCCGCGAGACGATGGAGGCCATTGCCGCGTGGCTGAAAGTCTCCGGGATCACGGCCGGCCCGCTGTTCCGCCGCGTTCTCCGGAACAGGGTCGGCGGCGATTCCCCCTTGAGCGTGTCCGCCGTGCGGTCGATCATCCAGCGGAGGGCCAGGGCCGCCGGCGCCACCGGCCGCGTGAGCGGGCACTCTCTCCGGGTCGGCAGCGCTCAATCCCTGGTCGCAGCCGGCGCCTCCACCGCCGAGCTCATGCAGGCCGGCAGATGGACCGACGCCGCGACCGCGACCCGATATGCCGCGAACGAACTGGCGGGGCGCGGCGCCGTGGCCCGGTACTTCGAGGACGAGGACGCGTAGTCCCCAAAGGAGGGAATCCTCCAACTACACGCCGGCGACAGGGCCGCGACTACGGCGCCTCCCCGACTCGTAGCTCCTGATCGCCGCCACCTGCCGCACCTAGGACTAGTAAAACTGTGTCCGATGCGGCCGAGCGAACCCGCCGGCCCCAAGCCGGCCCTCCGCCTCCGCTTTCTCACCCGGCGTCCGCGGACTCACCAGGGGTCGAAACTCTCCTCGCCGATCACGTCGCTCGGGCCACCCGCGCATAGGACGCGGTCGGCCTCAATCTCGCACCCGTCGGCCGGGCCGAACTGCAAGTGAGGCCCCACACTGCTGGCAGCAGCCGCGCGAACTACGCCCGCTTCCACTTCCATGAGGCCATAGCGGACCTCCCACGGAACGAGACCCTCAGGATGGAACGGCCTCAGGACGATCGGAAGACGCTCCTTCTCGAGGGCGCCATCCAGCCACTCATCCAGCGGCTCGGCAGTCCGCAGCCGAATTCCCGACCGCATGGCGTCCGGCAACATCTCGGCGCCGGGATGAACGAACGAGACCGGCGCCAGACTCTCACGACTGCGCGGCGCCTCCACGACGATGCTCCGGTCGCCTTCCCCGGTTCTGATCCGGGCTCGCACGAGATCGTCGGTGTAGTCGACACGGAACTGATGGTTTCGACTCCTGCCGCCACTGGCATGGACGATGCGCCAGACGTCCGAAGTCGTCTCGAGGGGCAAGAGCGCGTAGGGCCGGCTTCGCCCCCTCGCCACGGCGAACGCCTCTCCGCCCTCGAAGCGAAGGACTTCGCTGAAGCCCGGCAAGTACACCGAAAGAACCGGTCGCCCGGAAGCCACCCTGGCGGCATCGACGGAATCGATCACGATCTCCGAGGTCCGAAGGTCGATCAGCTCCCACGAGGAAGGCTCGCGCCACCGGCCGCCGGCCTGCACGCTCCCAGGAGGCGCGGGCAACGGAGGCGTGAACTTGTAGCGAAGCAGCAGACTCTCGCCGAACCGCACGCCGATTGGCAGTCCCTGGCTGTCTCTGACGACCTCGACGATCGTGCCGTGGTCGTCGCTCGCTTCGTCGAACGTTGCATCGAACAACGCCGGGTCAGCGCAACCGCCCCGTTCGCTCCCCCGGTCGCATGCGTCGAGCGGAAACCTCCGCTCCGCCGTGAGTTGAGTGATTCACCTTCGTATGTCGAGCATCGTGCCACATCGGATCTGCGCAACCACTCGCGCTTCATTCCGCGTAACATGAACTGCTGATCGCGTCGTTCATCGGACCGCCAGTGGTTGCTGGCTCGCCTGTATCGGGGTCAATGAAGTGGCTATGTCTGATGTTGATCAGATGCAACACCTCGTGCACGATCGTTAGGGATTGGTACGTCGGAGACAGAGAGTAGAACGGAGGACAGATATGAATTTCGGTCCCGCCTGGTATGCGGTTCACGTGAGCATTCGGGGAGCCGGGGTGAGACCCTGCAGTCGAAGTCGGTCGTCATCTCCGTCAACTCTACTGAAACCTCGGCTCGGTCCGACAGCCTGATCAGGTATGTGCGGGAAGCGCAAGTACGCTGCTCGGGGCCGTGGCCCGGTCGATGGCGAGTGCCAGGATGCCCGGCTTCGACGCCGCCCGCCGCTCCCAGCAGGTGGCCGGTCGAAGACCCGGTGGAGGAGACGGCCAACCGGTAGGCGTGGTCGCCGAAAACGCGCTTGATCGCCCGGACATCGGCAATGTCGCCGAGCGGCGTCGAGGTGCCGTGGGCATTGATGTAGTCGATCCGTTCCGACGTGATCACGGTGTCGTCGAGCGTCGCCTTCATCACCCGCGCCGCGCCGTCGCCTTCGAGTTCCGGCGCCGACACGTGGTAGGCGTCTGCGCTCATGCCGCAACCCAGGACTTCGGCATTGGCATGGGCGCCGCGGGCCAGAGCCGCCTCGCGCTCCTCCAGGATCAGCACCCCGGCGCCCTCGCCAAGAACGAAGCCGTCGCGGCCGACATCCCAGGGCCGGGACGCCCTGTCCGGCTCGTCGTTGCGCACCGAGAGATAGCCGCGGACCGTTTTCTTGAGCGCCTCTCTAATGTCCAGGCTTCTTCTCTACCCCCTGCTGCCCTTCGGTCTCGACCGGCACCGCTTCGACCGGCGGCAGCACTGGCAGGAGATCCAGTCCAAAACGGCGCGCATGCATGACGCTCTCGCCTTCTTCGGTACTGCGGCTCTCCAGAACCAATGCATGACGACCGTTCGGGCTCACCGCTACCGGTAACGGGCCATCGCGCCATTCCGACACATGTGCTTCCTCCCAGTTCTCGAACTGCGGACTTCGCCAGGAGTGCTTCACGCGGTGCCGGCTACCGTCCCTCTCTATCTCGACGAAGCCGCGAGTCGGGTGCGGCGAGCCATGGGTGGCCGACCGCCGAAGGAACGGCGCCTCCGGAACGGAAAGCTCATATCGGACGTTCCACAGGTCGTAGGCCAGCCACTCGCCTCCCTTCCGAGCCCACAACACACGGTCCTCGAATTGCCACACGACATCCAGGTTGCCGCCCCGGGGATGCACTACGTGCCGCAGGTGGTCGACCGGTCCCGAAGTCACGCCGTCGTCGTGAAACCGGATCAGGAAGAGGTCCGCCGCGTAGGAGGCAAGGAGAATCGGACCGTCCGAATCCAGGATCTCGAAAGCGGACTGGTCATGAAGGCGTTCGGAGGCGGGATAGAACTCCACCGCCTCGGTGCGCCGCGGCTCGCCGGAACTCGTCCGCCCGATCGCGAAGTACCTGCCGTGGGTCCTTCCTCTGTGTGGGCGGTGCCGGTGGAGGTTCTCCATGCGCACCCAGGTCCGAAGATCGGCCGCTACCTTGGTCCAGGCCGTTTCGGTGTCCGCAAGCTCCGCAGGCTCCAGTTCCTCCTCAAGCTCAAGGCCCGAGCCTCTGATCCGATAGATCTGATGGACGAAGTATGCGTCGCCATGAGTGTACGAGTCCTCATACGGATCAACGCCGTCGACCAGCTTGTAGCCCCAGATCAAAACGCGACCGTCGGGAAGAAGATCCAGAGACTTTCCCCTGATGTCGAGGTTCTGCGTGCTCGCCTCGCCGCCCTTCTGGACCGTGACGGACATTCGGCCCCGAACATTCGGCAGAACCAAGCCAACCACCGCGTGGCCCGAGTTCGTGACGACGCTGCCGCCAGAGCTGAGGAGGCGCCCCGGAGGCAGCAAGTCTCCGTCCTCCGCCGCACCAGCCGCAGGTGCCGTCAACGTCAGAAGGGCAACGCAGATTGCATGTCTCATCGTCAGCATCCGTCCTCGTTCAGTTGCTCCGCCGTCGGCCGTCCGCCGACCGGCAGGGCGGAGAAGTACTCGATCTTCGTATCGCCGTCCGCGAGCGTGTAGGTCAGGTGCAAGTGATCACCGCTCGCGGTGCCCGATCGGCCAACGTGGCCGACGAGATCCCCCGCCGAAACATGTTCAGGCATTGTGGATGGTGACGGCGAATTGAAATGGCAGTAGCGGGAGGTCGATCCGTCGCCATGCTGGATTTCGACTCCATGCCCGCAGGCGGTACCGCTGACCACCGGCACTATTCGGCCACCCCGCCAGGCGTAGACGGGATCGCCGTCGTTACCTTGAATGTCGACGCCACTATGGCCCTCTCTGCCGGGAGTGTCGTTTACGCCACCGTGGTTGATCCCGAGCCGATCATTCTTGTCGAAGTTCTCAGCGCAACTGTCAGTCGTAGATAGTACATCCGCCCAAGACGATACATAAGTATTGCTGGCATCAGTTCCACCACCGCCGCCTCCATCACCGCCATCGCCGCCGTCCCCAGGTCCTGGAGTCCCCTCACCGGGCCCCGTACCAGGCGGCGGTCCCGGGTCCTCGCCCGTGACGGTGGTCACATCGGCGTAGATGCCCTGACAGGTGTCTTCGATGGCGTTCCCTTCCTCGTCCTCATCGCAGACGCGGCCGACGAGTGTCGGGCCGCCAGCCAGCGGCGTCGCGACGTGGGTCAGCGTCTCGGTAGCCGTCACGGTCAGCGAGTAGTTCCCCGGACCCGGGTCGTACGGGTACACGACGACGCTGTGATCCCCCTCCGCCAGGTTGCCGCTCCAGGAATCGTCCAGGGTGCCCCAGCGGTTCGTGCATCGACTGCTGCCGACACCGCAGTCGAAGTCGATCGTGAGACCCGTCAGAGCGACGTCCACTTCGGCGGCCCGTGCCAGCGTGAAGCTGTAGGTCTGGCTTGTGGAGACGTTCGTCTCGCTTGCGTCGACAAGCGTCGTCACCTGCGTCGTCGTGCCGGTACTGCCGCCGGTGCTCGGCGTCTGGGCATTCACGGTGAGCGTGTAGTTCCCCGAGCCGCCGCCGTACGGATAGACCACGATCTTGTGATCGCCAGCATCCAGCGTACCGCTCCAGGAATCGTCCCGCGTGCCGCCGCGGTTCGTGCACCGATGGCCCGATACTGTGCAGTCGAAGTCGGTCGTCATTCCGGTCAACTCTACAGACACCTCGACGCGGTGGGAGAGCGTCAGCGAATACGTCCTTGAACTCGACACGTTCACGCCCGTCTTCACGATCGGGCCGGTTGTCGGCGGAGGCGGAGGTGGCGGCGTCGTGGGAGGCGGTGTCGTAGGAGGTGGCGGAGGTGGCGGAGGTGGCGGCGGAGAAGCCGAGGCCGTGACGACCGTAGTGAACGTGACGGAGTCGGTCGCGCCTGCGCTGTCCGAGACCCTGTAGGTGATCGTGTACGTGGTGTCGATCAGGACCGTCGGCAGCGTTCCCCGGGCCCGGCGCGTGGAAGACGTGAACGAAATCCCCGGCGGCAGACCGGACAAGCCGTAGGTGTAGGGCGGCGTGCCGCCCGTTGCGACAGGGAACACCGTGTCGACGACACCGCCGGACGGCACCCGGAAGTTGGAAACGGACGGCGCCGCAAGTGGCGGTGAATCCGGCTCGCACTGGTTCGTTGCAGGGTTGAACGTGTGCCCTTCGGCGCAGGTGACGAGTGGTGGTCCCATGATGACGACGAGTTCCCGTGCTTCCACTGTCGCGACGAAGCTGACGGAGGCGGACCCGCCGACGCTGTCCGTGGCGGCGTGGGTGACCGTGTAAGCCGTGTCGGTCGTCACGGTCGGCAGCGTCCCGCTCGCGCGCCGCGTCGAAGGCGTGAACGCGATCCCCGGAGGAAGGCCGGAAACAGCGTATGAATACGGCGGGCTGCCTCCGGTGGCTGCCGGAAACACCGTGTCGACCGAGCGTCCCGACGCCACCCGGAAATTGGGAATCCCCGGAACCGACAGCGGAGTGCTGGCAGAGAGGGCCGCTGCTTCAGGCAGGAGCAGGAGCAGCAGCAGCAGGAGCAAGGACAGTGGGATGACGGACCGCTTCACGGGCTCGATCTCCTGAGGTGAATGTCGAGGTAAGGGGGAATATCTGCACCGTCTTGCGCCCTGAGCCGGTGGAAATGAGCCCGAATCGACAGAAACGACAGCAACAAGACGAGCTGGCGGCCTCTTCAGGCCCGGCGGAGGCGCTTTCGCGGCCCAGAATCGACCTGCGGAGTCCCGCTCAGGCCCGCTCGCGCTCGACAAACGCACGAACGACGCCCTCTCGACGCCATTCGGGGCCTTGACAACTGCCTCTGTCTGTGCATAATCCCCCTTATATGCTCCAAAAAGTCCAATGTTCCACTGCCTTCCGGATCGAGAGCCTGGAGCAGTCCGATGAGGGCACTGGTCTCAAGAGCACTCACGGCAACTAGGTTGAAGTCGCTCCAGGCCGCGTTCTCGGACTCCTACTCACAAAACACTCACAAGGCTTACGGTCGAGCGGTCGAGCGCTTCGCCGCGTTCCTGAAGGGCCGCGCGGCTGACGACGACGCCGTTGCGGCCTTCCTCACGGCTGAAGCGGAACGCGGTCTGGCCCCGGCGTCGCTCGCGATCGAGGCCGCCGCCATCGGCGCCGCCGCCAGCTCAGCGGGCATGAAGGACCCACGCGGCCCGCGCACCCGCCGAACACTCAGGAGGCTGAAGCGCAAGCACGCCGCTCGCGGCCGCGGCCAGGTCGAGGGCCTGAGGCGGGAGAACGCCGTCGCTGCCGCCAGGCTTGCGGCGGAAGCGGGCACCGCCCTTGGCCTGCGCGACGCCGCGCTGCTGCGACTCGGCAGCGACGGGCTCCTGAGGATCAGCGAACTTGCCGGCGTACAGGTGGACGATCTCCGTCTGGCGGAAGAGGGAAGCGGCGTCCTTGTCCTTCCCCGGAGCAAGACCGACCAGGAAGGCGAAGGTTCGTTTCTCTACGTTTGCCGCGAGACGATGGAGGCCATTGCCGCGTGGCTGAAAGTCTCCGGGATCACGGCCGGCCCGCTGTTCCGCCGCGTTCTCCGGAACAGGGTCGGCGGCGATTCCCCCTTGAGCGTGTCCGCCGTGCGGTCGATCATCCAGCGGAGGGCCAGGGCCGCCGGCGCCACCGGCCGCGTGAGCGGGCACTCTCTCCGGGTCGGCAGCGCTCAATCCCTGGTCGCAGCCGGCGCCTCCACCGCCGAGCTCATGCAGGCCGGACGATGGACCGACGCCGCGACCGCGACCCGATATGCCGCGAACGAACTGGCGGGGCGCGGCGCGGTCGCGAGGTACTTCGAGGACGAGGACGCGTAGTCCCCAAGGAGGGAATCCTCCAACTACACGCCGACGACAGGGCCGCGACTACGGCGCCTCCCCGACTCGTAGCTCCTGATCGCCGCCACCTGCCGCGCCTAGGACTAGTAAAACTGTGTCCGATGCGGCCGAGCGAACCCGCCGGCCCAAGCCGGCCTTCCGCCTCCGCTTTCTCACCCGGCGTCCGCGGACTCACCAGGGGTCGGAACTCTCCTCGCCGATCACGTCGCTCGCGCCACCCGCGCACAAGACGCGTTCGGCCTCCACCTCGCATCCGTCGGCCGGGCCGAACTGCAAGTGACTCTCCACACTGGCAGCCTCGCGGACCACCCCGCTTCCGCCCGCTTCCACTTCGATGAGGCCATAGCGGACCGCCTGCGGAACGAGACCCTCAAAGTGGAACGGCCTCAGGACGATCGGAAGACGCTCCTTCTCGAGGGCGCCATCCAGCCACTCATCCAGCGGCTCGGCAGTCCGCAGCCGAACTCCCGACCGCACGACCTCCGGCAACATCTCGGCGCCGGGATGAACGAACGAGACCGGCGCCAGGCTCTGGCGACTGCGCGGCGCCTCCACGACGATGCTCCGGTCACCTTCCCCGATCCTGATCCGGGCTCGCACGAGATCGTCGGTGTAGTCGACACGGAACTGATGGTTTCGACTCCTGCCGCCACTGGCATGGACGATGCGCCAGACGACGTCCGAAGTCGTCCCGATGGGCAGGAGCGCGTAGGGCCGGCTCCGCCCCCTCGCCACGGCGAACGCCTCTCCGCCCTCGAAGCGAACTTCGCTGAAGCCCCGCAAGACCACCGAAAGAACCGGACGCCTGGAGGCCACCCGGGCGGCATCGACGGAGTCGACCACGATCTCCGAAGTCCGCAGGTCGATCAGCTCCCACGAGGAAGGCTCGCGCCACCGGCCACCGGCCTGCACGCTCCCGGGAGGCGCGGGCAACGAAGGCGTGAACCTGTAGCGAAGCAGCAGACTCTCGCCGAACCGCACCCCGATTGGCAATCCCTGGCTGTCTCGGACCACCTCGACGATCGTGCCGTGGTCGTCGCTCGCTTCGTCGAACCTTGCAGCGAAGAGCGCCGGGTCAACGCAACCGCCGGGTCGGGTCCGGACCACATGGTGTTCGAACTCGTCTCCCGCGCTCACCCAGTCGCATGCATCGAGCGGAAACCTCCGGTACGCCTCGGTCCGCGAACCTCACCGATCATCCGAGATTCGAAGGCCCTCGGAGCTGATGACGGCGGTTACCGTCATCGCCTGGCCGAGAACCTCGGTGAATTCACGCGCTGCGAACTTCCCGTTGAGTTCGAGCCGATACGCGGCCCAGTCGGCCCTGGCCTCCAGAACGCCGTGAAACGCATCGCTCCCGCGGATGCTGACCTCCGGGTCGAGGAGCGCTCCGCCATCCCTGCCGAGACGCTCCAGGCCCAGACGCTCCAGGTATTCGTGCGTCTCGGCGCGGGAAACATGCGCCGCTGAGTAGACACGCGGGGCCAAGATCACAGCGCCTTCCGCCGTCTGGTGGGCCAGGATGAGGTCCTCCACCCAGTCAGGCGGCCCCTGCATCGCCCGAGCGGCACGCCCAGGCACGGCCAGTGCCAGAAACACTCCAACGAGCAGGAGTGCCCGACTCCTGCATCGGAATCGCCCCGGACCAGCCTGTCGAACAGTCGATGAGAATCCCGCCTTCCGGTCGCTGGTCATTCGGTTTTTCCTCTGCCGTGAGTTGAGTGATTAACGTCCGTGTGCCGAGTAGCGTGCCGTATCGCTCTGTAGCGACCGCCCGCTCTCCAGTTTCTCTAGCGCATCGGCACTCCGTCGTCTTCGCACACAACCAGTCGGATTTGTGAAGGGCCGCCGGCGAGCGGCGTCGCGACGTTGCAGTCGAAGTCGGTCGTCATTCCGGTCAACTCTACAGAGACCTCGACGCGGCCGGACAGCCTGAGCAGGTAGGTGCGGGAACTGGAGAGTAACCGGACCGCCACGGCGCCGCCGCTGAGCGGACCGCAACGGCGGCCGGCTGCGGAAGCTGCCGGCGCCGCGGAAACGGCAGACCGGTTTCCCACAGCTACCGCAGCCGCTACTGCTACTGACTCAAGGGGACCGACGAAGGATGTTCTTAGTCCAGGAGGGGCAGGGTGATGTCCTCCGGCCATCTGATTCTGATGGCGGAGGACCAGCGCCGAGGCGCTTCCACAACCAGGTCGGTGTGGTCGAACCGGAACTCGATCCTGAGGCGATCGTCCGTGTAGTGCACCAGGGAATCCAACTCGGAACGCTCAGTTCCGGTCGCAAGGACCGTTCGCCACACGGGGCCCTCGCCCAAGGGAAGAAGAGCGTAGCGCCTGACGAAGACGTCGTCGTGCTTGACGACGGCAAAAAGCTCGTCATCGACCGACTCGATCACACCCGACTTGATGTCGGTTCCCCCAGCGCTGAAGAGAGGCCTGGCCGAGGTGGTCGGGAGTGCCCGTGAGTCCAGGAGCCGCTTGCCGGTTCTGGCATCGATCAGCTCGACCCAGAAGTCGCCGAGGCCTCCGTGGGGCGGCAACGGACGCACACCGTCCACATGCGCATAGTGATAGCGCGCTACCAGCGTTTCGCCGTACCAGGTTTCCGTCGGGTAGCCCTCGTCGTTCGTGACCACATGGACAATCCGGCCTACGGCATCGTACGAGGCAATGGCTGGAAGCGCTACCTGGTCACAACTCCACGGACCGTCACCACAATCCTGCTCGAGCCTTGCCGTCTTCGTAAGACGGTCGTGCCGTTGCCCCCCGCGACTGTCCGTGATTCGCAGCCACTGGTCATCGAGGCGCTTCTTGCCGAGACGGACCGACTCGACCTCCATCTCTTGGTGAAGCAGCCGGAAGGTTGTCCGGGCAAACCCGTCGTCCCGCTCCTTCCAGTGGTACGCCCAGGGGTGACTGGGATCCGGAGAAGTCTCGGCGGCAGGGCGTGGGCGACCTCGATACAAGTTCGACTCCGCCTTCCTGGACGTTCCGGGCAGCGGAGGCAAGCGAGAGACGAACTCGTCCATTTTCTCTCGACTCATGTTGCGGCCCCGAGCAACCGGGAATCTCTCACCTTCATCGGGCAAGAACCGGCCGTAGGCCAAGTGCTCCGTGACGCTCCTGCCGTCCCCGTAGCGGGTCACCACTCTCTCGACGCTGCCGTATTCGTCGAAGAAGTCGTCGCTCGAAACCGGGCTAGTTCCCTCCGCCGAGTCCCACGAGAAGCGCTCGACCAGAACGCCGTCGTCATCGCGGAATCTGAGGATGGCGCCGTCCTCGCTGGCGAAGATGACCTCCACCTCCGTCTGAGCGGACAGCGGTCTCGATGGCAGAAGCACGGCGCCAGCAACAGCAGCAGCGCTGGCTAGCGCCCGGATGGTTCGTTTCGACATTTGCTGCTCTCCTAGTCTACCGGAGTTGAGGGCTCAGTCTGTTGCTCTCGACCTGACGTTCACGGACAGTTGTTCATCACCGCCTGATGGAAGGGGCCTGCGCCGCCAAGGTCATCGTGGGTTGTGCCAGCGAGATGGAGCATCTCGTGAAGCACTGTATCGGCTCTCAGGAAATCAGAGCCGCTATAGAAAAGATCACAGGTGTAGATCGTCTGGTCCCCGTCACGCAGGCTGTATGCCGCATCATTGGGGTCGGTGCACCTGTTGTGGCTATCATTGCTATCGAAAGACACGCGCGCCAGCGCGCCCACTATGTCCGTTTCTCCCTGGCGTCGAAAGAACAGCCTGCAAGTCGGATTCTGTGCCCGGGCGGTGGCGTCCGCCCTGGCCGTGCTCTCCTTCTGGGCTGGAGTCGGTGACGGCGTCTGCGTCCCGCCGCCACCACCATCACCGCCGTCGTCACCGCCACCAGACCCCGGAGTCCCCTGACCGGGCCCCGCACCGACGACGACTTCCCTGCAAGTGCCTTCGACGACCCTCCCGTCGTCCTCGTCACACAACAACAATCGAATGCGCGGAGGACCACCCCCCAGAGGCGTTGCCACGAAGTTCACCGTCTCGGTAGCCGTCACGGTCAGCGAGTAGTCCCCCGGGCCGGGGTCGTACGGGTACACCACGACGCTGTGATCCCCCTCCGCCAGGTCGTCGCTCCAGGAATCGTCCAGGGTGCCCCAGCGGTTCGTGCAGCGGCTGCTGCCGACACGGCAGTCGAAGTCGATCGTGAGATCCGTCAAGGCGACGTCCACTTCGGCGCCGGCGGTGAGCGTGAAGCTGTAGGTCTGGCTTGTGGAGACGTTCGTCTCGCTTGCGTCGACAAGCGTCGTCACCCGCGTCGTCGTGCCGGTACTGCCGCCGGTGCTCGGCGTCTGGGCATTCACGGTGAGCGTGTAGTTCCCCGAGCCGCCGCCGTACGGATAGACCACGATCTTGTGATCGCCAGCATCCAGCGTACCGCTCCAGGAATCGTCCCGCGTGCCGCCGCGGTTCGTGCACCGATGGCCCGATACTGTGCAGTCGAAGTCGGTCGTCATTCCGGTCAACTCTACAGACACCTCGACGCGGTGGGAGAGCGTCAGCGAATACGTCCTTGAACTCGACACGTTCACGCCCGTCTTCACGATCGGGCCGGTTGTCGGCGGAGGCGGAGGTGGCGGCGTCGTGGGAGGCGGTGTCGTAGGAGGTGGCGGAGGTGGCGGAGGTGGCGGCGGAGAAGCCGAGGCCGTGACGACCGTAGTGAACGTGACGGAGTCGGTCGCGCCTGCGCTGTCCGAGACCCTGTAGGTGATCGTGTACGTGGTGTCGATCAGGACCGTCGGCAGCGTTCCCCGGGCCCGGCGCGTGGAAGACGTGAACGAAATCCCCGGCGGCAGACCGGACAAGCCGTAGGTGTAGGGCGGCGTGCCGCCCGTTGCGACAGGGAACACCGTGTCGACGACGCCGCCGGACGGCACCCGGAAATTGGAAACGGACGGCGCCGCAAGTGGCGGTGAATCCGGCTCGCACTGGTTCGTTGCAGGGTTGAACGTGTGCCCTTCGGCGCAGGTGACGAGTGGTGGTCCCATGATGACGACGAGTTCCCGTGCTTCCACTGTCGCGACGAAGCTGACGGAGGCGGACCCGCCGGCGCTGTCCGTGGCGGCGTGGGTGACCGTGTAAGCCGTGTCCGTCGTCACGGTCGGCAGCGTCCCGCTCGCGCGCCGCGTCGAAGGCGTGAACGCGATCCCCGGAGGAAGGCCGGAAACAGCGTATGAATACGGCGGGCTGCCTCCGGTGGCTGCCGGAAACACCGTGTCGACCGAGCGTCCCGACGCCACCCGGAAATTGGGAATCCCCGGAACCGACAGCGGAGTGCTGGCAGAGAGGGCCGCTGCTTCAGGCAGGAGCAGGAGCAGCAGCAGGAGCAAGGACAGTGGGATGACGGACCGCTTCACGGGCTCGATCTCCTGAGGTGAATGTCGAGGTAAGGGGGAATATCTGCACCGTCTTGCGCCCTGAGCCGGTGGAAATGAGCCCGAATCGACAGAAACGACAGCAACAAGACGAGCTGGCGGCCTCTTCAGGCCCGGCGGAGGCGCTTTCGCGGCCCAGAATCGACCTTCGGATTCCTGTTCGGGCCCACTCGCGCTCGACAAACGCACGAAGGACGCCCTCTCGACGCCATTCGGGGCCTTGACAACTGCCTCTGCCTGTGCATAAGCCCCCTTATCTCCCGCGTAAGATCGGCATAGAGTCGGTACGGTGCGCGGCGATCCGACTCAAACCGCCGGCAAAGAGGCGATGAAGGAACCGGATCGACGAGCACTCACCGCGGCACTGCTGCGGTCACTTCGGACCGAGTTCAGCGACACCTACACGCCGAACACGCACAAGGCCTACGGCCGGGCTGTGGAGCGCTTCGCCGGTTTCCTGGAGGACCGCGAAGCCGACGACGCCACCGCCGCAGCTTTCCTGGAAGCCGAGGCGCAGAGGGGTCTGGCGCCGGCGTCGCTAGCGCGCGCGGCAGGCGCTGCCGATCCGCGCGGAGCGCTGACCCCTCGAACGCTCGGACGCCTGAAACGGAAGTGCGCCGACCGCGGACGCGGCCAGGTCGCGGGGTTCCGGCGGGGGAGCGTGACGGAAGCGGCCACGCTCGCGGCCGCCGAGGGGACGCTGGCAGGTCTGCGGGATGCCGCCCTTCTGCGGCTCGGCAGCGATGGCTTTCTGAGGATCAGCGAGCTCGCGGCCGTCCGGGTGGACGATCTGGAACCCGGCGACGGCGGGAGCGGCCGGCTCGCGTTGCCGCGGAGCAAGACGGATCAGGAAGGAAGAGGCGAAACGCTCTACGTATGCCGCGTGACGATGGCGGCCATCGCCGACTGGCGCCGCGCGGCCGGCGTCGCTTCCGGCCCCTTGTTCCGTCCCGTGTCCAGGGACGGCTCGCGCGTTGGCGAAACGGCGCTGAGTGTCGGCGCGGTGAGGTCGGTCATCTGCAGACCCGCGCGAGCCGCGGGCATCGAAGACCGGGTGAGCGGCCACTCACTCCGCGTGGGCGCCGCTCAGTCCCTGGTCGCAGCCGGCGCCTCCACCGCCGAGCTCATGCAGGCCGGCAGATGGACCGACGCCGCGACCGCGACCCGATATGCCGCGAACGAACTGGCGGGGCGCGGCGCGGTCGCGAGGTACTTCGAGGACGAGGACGCGTAGTCCCCAAGGAGGGAATCTTCCAACTACACGCCGACGACAGGGCCGCGACTACGGCGCCTCCCCGACTCGTAGCTCCTGATCGCCGCCACCTGCCGCGCCTAGGACTAGTAAAACTGTGTCCGATGCGGCCGAGCGAACCCGCCGGCCCAAGCCGGCCTTCCGCCTCCGCTTTCTCACCCGGCGTCCGCGGATTCACCAAGGGCTGGGGCGTTTCTCCTCGCCGATCACGTCGCTCGCGCCACCCGCGCATAGGACGCGGTCGGCCTCGATCTCGCACCCGTCGGCCGGGCCGAACTGCAAGTGACTCTCCACACTGCTGGCAGCAGCCGCGCGAACTACGCCCGCTTCCACTTCCATGAGGCCATAGCGGACCTCCCACGGAACGAGACCCTCAGGATGGAACGGCCTCAGGACGATCGGAAGACGCTCCTTCTCGAGGGCGCCATCCAGCCACTCATCCAGCGGCTCGGCAGTCCGCAGCCGAATTCCCGACCGCATGGCGTCCGGCAACATCTCGGCGCCGGGATGAACGAACGAGACCGGCGCCAGGCTCTGGCGACTGCGCGGCGCCTCCACGACGATGCTCCGGTCGCCTTCCCCGGTTCTGATCCGGGCTCGCACGAGATCGTCGGTGTAGTCGACACGGAACTGGTGGTTTCGACTCCTGCCGCCACTGCCGACGACGATGCGCCAGACATCCGAATTCGTCTCGAGGGGCAAGAGCGCGTAGGGCCGGCTTCGCCCCCTCGCCACGGCGAACGCCTCTCCGCCCTCGAAGCGAAGGACTTCGCTGAAGCCCCGCAAGCCCACAGAAAGACTCGGACGCTCAGAAGCCACCCTGGCGGCATCGACGGAGTCGATGACGATCTCCGAGGTCCGCAGGTCGATCAGCTCCCACGAGGAGGGCTCGCGCCACCGGCCGCCGGCCTGCACGCTCCCGGGCGCGGGCAACGGAGGCGTGAACCTGTAGCGAAGCAGCAGACTCTCGCCGAACCGCACGCCGATTGGCAGTCCCTGGCTGTCTCTGACGACCTCGGCGATCGTGCCGTGGTCGCCGCTCGCTTCGTCGAACGTTGCATGGAACGACGCCGGGTCAGCGCAACCGCCGGTTCCGGTCTGCACCACATGGTGTTCGAGCTCGTCTCCCACGCTCACCCGGTCGCATGCATCGAGCGGAAACCTCCGGTACGCCTCGGTCCGGGATCCTCCTCGATCGTCCGAAATCCGAAGGCCCTCGGAGCTGATGACGGCGGTTACCGTCATCGTCTGAACGAGAACCTCGGTGAACTGACGCGACGCGAACTTCCCGTTGAGTTCGAGCCGATACGCGGCCCAGTCGGCCCTGACCTCCAGAACGCCGTGAAACGCATCGCTCCCGCGGATGCTGACCTCAGGGTCTAGGAGCGCTCCAGAATCCAGGCCGAGACGCTCCAGGCCAAGGCGCTCCAGGTATTCGTGCGTCTCGGCGCGGGAAACATTCGCCGCTGAGTAGACACGCGGGGCCAGGATCACAGCGCCTTCCGCCGTCTGGTGGGCCAGGATGAGGTCCTCCACCCAGTCAGGCGGCCCCTGCATCGCCCGAGCGGCACCCCCAGGCGCGGTCAGGACCAGAAGCACTCCAACGAGCAAGAGTAGCCGACTCCCGCGTCGGAATCGCCCCGGACCAGCCTGTCGAACAGTCGATGAGAATCCCGCCTTCCGGTCGCTGGTCATTCGGTTTTTCCTCTGCCGTGAGTTGAGTGATTAACGTCCGTGTGCCGAGTAGCGTGCCGTATCGCTCTGTAGCGACCGCCCGCTCTCCAGTTTCTCTAGCGCATCGGCAACTGCTTCGTCCAATTGCTGTTCGGGCGTTTCCTCATCGTCATCATCGTCGCCACCGCCGCCGCCACCGCCGCCGTCGCCGCCGTCCCCAGGTCCCGGATTCCCATCACCCTGCCCACCACGAGGAATGACGACCTCCACGCAACAGCCTTCGATGAAGCCCCCGTCTCCGTCGTCTTCGCACACAACCAGTCGGATCTGTGAAGGCCGCCGGCGAGCGGCGTCGCGACGTTGCAGTCGAAGTCGGTCGTCATTCCGGTCAACTCTACAGAGACCTCGACGCGGCCGGACAGCCTGAGCAGGTAGGTGCGGGAACTGGAGAGTAACCGGACCGCCGCGGCGCCGCCGCTGAGCGGACTGCAACGGCGGCCGGCTGCGGAAGCTGCCGGCGCCGCGGAAACGGCAGACCGGTTTCCCACAGCTACCGCAGCCGCTACTGCTACTGACTCAAGGGGACCGACGAAGGATGTTCTTAGTCCAGGAGGGGCAGGGTGATGTCCTCCGGCCATCTGATTCTGATGGCGGAGGACCCGCGCCGAGGCGCTTCCACAACCAGGTCGGTGTGGTCGAACCGGAACTCGATCCTGAGGCGATCGTCCGTGTAGTGCACCAGGGAACGCAACTCAGTAGCCTCGGTTCCGGCCGCTCGGACCGTTCGCCACACGGGGCCCTCGCCCAAGGGGAGAAGAGCGTAGGGCCCGTGGAAGACGTCGTGGTTGACGACGGCAAAAAGCTCGTCATCGACCGACACGATCACACCCGACTTGATGGTGGTTCCCGTAGCGCTGAAGAGAGGCTTGGCTGAGGTGGTCGGGAGTGCCCGTGAGTCCAGGAGTCGCTTGCCGGTTCTGGCATCGATCAGCTCGACCCAGAAGTCGCCGAGGCCTCCGTGGGGTGGCAACGGACGCACACCGTCCACATGCGCATAGTGATATCGCGCTACCAGCGTTTCGCCGTACCAGGTTTCGGTCGGGTAGCCCTCGTCGTTCGTGACCACGTGGACAATCCGGCCGACGGCATCGTACGAGGCAAGGGCTGGAAGCACTACAGTGTCGCAACTCCACGGAACGCCACAATCCTGCTCGAGCCGTGCCGTCTTCGTAAGGTGGTCGTGCCGTAGTCCCCCGCGACTGTCCGTGATTCGCAGCCACTCCTCATCGGGGCGCTCCTTGCCGAGACGGACCGACTCGACCTCCATCTCCTGGTGCAGCAGCCGGAAGGTTGTCCGGGCAAACCCGTCGTCGCGCTCCTTCCAGTGGCGCCCCCAGGGATGACCGGGATCTGGAGAAGTCTCGGCGGCAGGGCGTGGTCGACCTCGATACAAGTCCAACTCCGCCTTCCTAGATGTTCCGGGCAGCGGAGGCAAGCGAGAGAGGAAGCCGTCCATTTCCTCTCGACTCATGTTGCGGCCCCGAGCAACCGGGAATCTCTCGCCTCCATCGGGCAAGGACCGGCCAAAGGCACGGTGCTCCGTGACGCTCCTGCCGTCCGGGTAGCGGGTCACCACTCTGTCGACGTTGCCGTCTTCGTCGAAGAAGCTGTCGCTCGTAAACGGGCTAGTTCCCACCCGCACGCCCGACACCGAGAAGCGCTCGACCAGAACGCCGTCGTCATCACGGAATCTGAGGGTGCTGCTGTACTCGCTGGCGGAGATGATCTCCACCTCCGTCTGAGCGGACAGCGGTCTCGATGGCAGAAGTACGGCGCCAGCAACAGCGACAGTGCTGGCTAGCGCCCGGATGGTTCGTTTCGACATTATAGTGCTCTCCTTATCTGCCGGAGTTGATGGCCCGGTCTCGTGCTCTCGACCTGACGTTCACGGGCATGCGTTCATCACCGCCTGATGGAAGGGGCCTGGGCCGCCAAGGTCCTCGTGGTGCGTGCCGGCGAGATGGAGCATCTCGTGAAGCACTGTATCGGCTCTCAGGGAATCAGAGCCGCTATAGAAGAGAGGACAGGTGTGGATCGTCTGGTCCCCGTCACGCAGGCTGTATGCCGCATCATCAGGGTGGGAACACAGGTTGCCGCTATCACTGCTATCGAAAGACACGCCGGCCAGCGCGCCCACGATATCCGCTTCTCCGTGCTCTGCAAAGAACTCCCTGCAAGTCTGATTCCGTGCCCGGGCGGTGGCGGCTGTCCTGGCCGTGTTCTCCTTCTGGGCTCGGGTCGGTGACGGCTGCGGCTGCGGCGTACCGCCGTCGCCGCCGTCGCCGCCGTCCCCAGGCCCCGGAGTTCCCTGACCGGGCCCCCCACCGACGACGACTTCCCTGCAAGTGCCTTCGACGATCCTCCCGTCGTCCTCTTCACACAACGACAATCGAATGCGTGGAGGACCACCCCCCAGAGGCGTACCCACGTTCGTCAGCGTCTCGGTAGCCGTCACGGTCAGCGAGTAGTTCCCCGGACCCGGGTCGTACGGGTACACGACGACGCTGTGATCCCCCTCCGCCAGGTTGCCGCTCCAGGAATCGTCCAGAGTGCCCCAGCGGTTCGTGCAGCGGCTGCTGCCGACACGGCAGTCGAAGTCGATCGTGAGATCCGTCAGGGCAACGTCCACTTCGGCGCCGGCGGTGAGCGTGAAGCTGTAGGTCCGGCTTGTGGAGACGTTCGTCTCGCTTGCGTCGACAAGCGTCGTCACCTGCGTCGTCGTGCCGGTACTGCCGCCGGTGCTCGGCGTCTGGGCATTCACGGTGAGCGTGTAGTTCCCCGAGCCGCCGCCGTACGGATAGACCACGATCTTGTGATCGCCAGCATCCAGCGTACCGCTCCATGAATCGTCCCGCGTGCCGCCGCGGTTCGTGCACCGATGGCCCGAGACTGTGCAGTCGAAGTCGGTCGTCATTCCGGTCAACTCTACCGTGACCTCGACGCGGTGGGAGAGCGTCAGCGAATACGTCCTTGAACTCGACACGTTCACGCCCGTCTTCACGATCGGGCCGGTTGTCGGCGGAGGCGGAGGTGGCGGCGTCGTGGGAGGCGGTGTCGTAGGAGGTGGCGGAGGTGGCGGAGGTGGCGGCGGAGAAGCCGAGGCCGTGACGACCGTAGTGAACGTGACGGAGTCGGTCGCGCCTGCGCTGTCCGAGACCCTGTAGGTGATCGTGTACGTGGTGTCGATCAGGACCGTCGGCAGCGTTCCCCGGGCCCGGCGCGTGGAAGACGTGAACGAAATCCCCGGCGGCTGACCGGACAAGCCGTAGGTGTAGGGCGGCGTGCCGCCGGTGGCCGCCGGAAACACCGTGTCGACCGAGCGTCCCGACGCCACCCGGAAATTGGGAATCCCCGGAACCGACAGCGCCTGTGGTGGAGGCGGTGGGGCAGCGACGACCGCCACGAACGTCACCGAAGCCGTCGCGCTTCTGCTGTCCCTCACGGAGTAGGTGATCGTGTAGACCGTGTCGACCAGAACGGTCGGCACGGCGCCTCCCCGACTCGTAGCTCGCCGCAACCTGCCGCGTTAGCCGGCCAGGCTCGGGGTTTGAATCTCCTGCAGACTGGTCACCATCAGCCGGCTCCCGCGCAGCGCCTCGATCGCGTCGACTGCCGCCAGCGCCCCCGAGATGGTAGTGATGCAGGGAATGTCGAACTTCAGCGCGGTGGTGCGAATCTCCATGTCGTCCGCGAACGACTCACCGCCGAGGGGCGTGTTCACGATCAGGCCGACATCGCCGTTGATCAGGTGATCGACAACGTGCGGCCGGCCCTCCGCGAGCTTGTTGACCCGCCGCGTCTCGATCCCGCGCGCGCCGAGGTAGGCGGCGGTACCGGCAGTGCACAGCAGTTCGAAGCCGAGATCCCGCAGCCGCTTGGCCACCTTGAGCAGCGCCTTCTTGTCCCGGTCATGGACCGACAGGAACGCCGCTCCGCTGTCCGGCAGCGCGTGGCCGGCGCCCAGCCAGGCCTTGGCGAAGGCGCTGCCGAACGAACGTCCGATGCCCATCACCTCGCCGGTCGACTTCATCTCCGGGCCGAGCACCGGGTCGACGCCCGGGAAGCGGTTGAAGGGGAAGACGGGCGCCTTGACGAAGAACCGGTCGACCTTCGGTTCGGTGGTGAGGCCGATCTCATCGAGGGTCTCGCCGACCATGACCCGGGTCGCGATCTGCACCAGGGGCAGGCCGACCGCCTTGGCGATGAAGGGCACGGTGCGCGAGGCCCTCGGGTTGACTTCCAGCACGTACACCTCGCCATCGTAGATGGCGAACTGCACGTTCATCAGGCCGACGACGCCCATCCGCAGCGCCAGCCGCACCGCGATGTCACGCATCCGATCGAGGTCGGGCTCGCTCACCCGGTACGGCGGCAGCACCGCAGCCGAATCGCCCGAGTGGATGCCGGCCTCCTCGATGTGCTGCATGATGCCGCAGATCACCGCGCGCTTGCCGTCCGAAACCAGGTCGACATCGACCTCGAAGGCGTCCTCGAGGAAGCAGTCGAGAAGCACCGGCCGGCCGGGTGAGACGTCCGCGGCCCGGCGCATGTAGTTGATCAGCGTCGGCTGGTCGTAGCAGATGGACATCGCGCGCCCGCCGAGCACGTAGCTCGGGCGCACGACCACCGGGTAACCGATCTCGTCCGCCACGTTGCAGGCCTCGTCCAACGACGCGGCGGAGCCGTTCGCCGGCAGCAGAATGTTCTCTTCCGCCAGCAGATCGCCGAAGCGACGGCGATCCTCGGCAAGGTCGATCGCCTCCGGCGAGGTGCCGAGGATGTTCACTCCCGCGGCCTCGAGGCTGTGCGCGAGCTTGAGCGGCGTCTGGCCCCCGAGCTGGACGATCGCGCCGAGCGGCTGCTCGCGGCGATAGATCGCCATCACGTGCTCCAGCGTCAGCGGTTCGAAGTACAGCCGGTCCGACGTGTCGTAGTCGGTCGAGACGGTCTCCGGGTTGCAGTTGACCATGATCGTCTCGAAACCGGCACGCCGCAGCGCGAAGGCGGCGTGAACGCAGCAGTAGTCGAACTCGATCCCCTGGCCGATCCGGTTCGGTCCCGAGCCGAGGATCATCACCTTCTTCCGGTCGGTGGGCAGCGCCTCGTCCTCCACGCCGGTTGTCGAGTAGAGGTACGGCGTGATCGCCGAGAACTCCGCGGCGCAGGTGTCGACCCGCTTGAAGACCCGGTCCATGTTCCGCCTGGTGATCTCCTGCGCCACCAGGTTCTCCTCGCTGCCGAGCAGCGAGGCGAGGCGCTCGTCACTCAGGCCACTCAGCCGGGCCCGGCGCAGGAGCGGATCCGGCACCGAGTCGAGGTTCCAGCAGGCGAGCTCCGCCTCGCACTCCATGACCGATTCGATCTCGCGCAGGAACCATGGGTCGATGCTGGACGCGGCGGCGACCTCTTCCACCGTCCAGCCCTGGCGCAGCGCGGCGAAGATGGCGAACAGCCGCTGCCAGTTCGGGGTGCTGAGCCGCCGGCGCAGACTGACCGGATCGCTGACCATCTCTTCCTGCCGCGGCCACGCGGCGTCCAGCTCCAAGCCACTCAGGCCCTTCATCAGCGCCTCGCGGAAGTTGCCGCCGATCGCCATCACTTCGCCCACCGACTTCATCGACGTGCCCAGGGCGCCGTCGGCGCGCTCGAACTTCTCGAACGCCCAGCGCGGGATCTTGACCACCGTGTAGTCCAGGGTCGGCTCGAAGGCGGCGAAGGTCTTGCCGGTGATGTCGTTGACGATCTCGTCCAGGGTGTACCCCACCGCCAATTGAGCCGCGATCTTGGCGATCGGGAAGCCGGTCGCCTTGGAGGCCAGAGCCGAACTCCGCGACACCCTCGGGTTCATCTCGATCACCACGCGCCTTCCGGTCCCGGGCTCCACCGCGAACTGGATGTTCGAGCCTCCGGTCGCGACGCCCACCTTCCGGATCACCGTGAAGGCGTCGTCGCGCATGTCCTGGTACTCGTGGTCCGAGAGCGTCTGCTGCGGCGCCACCGTGATCGAGTCACCGGTGTGTACGCCCATCGGGTCCACGTTCTCGACCGAACAGACGACGATCGCGTTGTCCGCCACGTCGCGCATCACCTCCAGCTCGAACTCCTTCCAGCCCAGCACCGACTGCTCAAGCAGGATGCGCGAGGCCCGGCTCGCCTGCAGGGCGCGGGTGATCACGTCGTCGATCTCGTCGCGGTTGAACACCACGCCGCCCCCCTCGCCGCCCAGCGTGAAGCTCGGCCGGACGATGACCGGGAAGCCCAGGCGTTCGATGATCTCCCGCGCCTCCTTGAGCGTCGTCGCCGTGCCGCTCTCCGGCACCTCGAGCCCGGCCTCGACCATGGCCCGCTTGAACAGTTGCCGGTCCTCCCCCAGGCGCAGAGCCTCGACGCTGGCGCCGAGGAGCGTCATGCCGGAGTCCTCGAGCACGCCCGACTCGGACAGCGCCAGGGTCAGGTTGATCCCGGTCTGGCCGCCGACGGTCGGCAGCAGGGCGTCCGGCCGTTCCCGTTCGATGATCTTCAGGGCGACGTCGGGCACCAGCGGCTCGACGTAGGTCGCGTCCGCGAACTCCGGATCGGTCATGATCGTCGCCGGGTTCGAGTTGACCAGGATCACCCGATAGCCCTCGCGGCGGAGAACCCGGCAGGCCTGGGTGCCGGAGTAGTCGAACTCGCACGCCTGACCGATGACGATCGGCCCGGAACCGAAGATCAGAATCGATTCGATGTCCGTGCGCCTCGCCATGAGCGCGCGGAGTGTACATGCAACCTGACCCTGCTCCGCCGGAGCAGAATGTGCGGGAATGTCCCCGGCGGGGTAAACACTCTGGCCTCCAGTACCGTATAGTTCTTATAGAGGCGGCGCCGAGTCGACAGGCATCAGGCCCCGACTCCTGCGTCGTCACCTACCGGGTTGCGACTGGACCGCGTCCGCGGCCAGAGGAACTGCAGCCCACCCTCCGGACACCGTCCGGACCTGCCTCAAACTTCAAACCTCCGCGCCGGCGGGTTCTACCCGGCGGCGCGCGATTCACACCAGGGAGGGGTTGCTTCAGGGCAACCCCTCCTCTCAATTCAGCTCTGCCGCTACTCCCAGCGCAGCGCGCGTGCCGGCTCGACCGCCGCCCCCAGCCGCGCCGGCCACCAGCAGGCGAGCGCCGTCACCAGCAGGCTGAAGCCGGCCACCGCCAGCAGATCCAGGGCCCGCACGTCGAACGGAACGCTGCTGATGAAGTAGATCTCCGCCACACCCGGATCGAACCGTACGAGTTCGTAGCGGGTGACGATCACGCTGACCAGGGCGCCGAGACCGACCCCGAGGGCCGTCCCCACCGCTCCCAGGCTCATCCCGCCGAGGAGGAACACGCGTTGCACGCGCCTCGGGCCGAGACCGAGGGCGGCGAGCACCGCGGTGTCCCGGCCCCGCTCGCGGACCAGGACGACCAGAGCGGACGCGATATTGAACGTCGACACGAGCACGATCAGGCCCAGAATCAGGAACAGGCCCCACTTCTGAAGCCGGAAGGCGGCGAAGATGTCGCGGTTGCTGAGACGCCAGTCGGTCACCAGCGCATCCGCGCCCAGGAGTTCCTCGATGTTCTCCCGCACGTCGCTCACAGAGGCGCCGGGCGCCGCGGTCACCTCGAGGACCACCTGGCCTCCGCCGACGGCAACCGCCGTGTCCCGGTGGACGACGGCATAGCTGCGGTCGTACTCGGAGAATCCGGTCTCGAAGGCGCCGGCGACCCGGAGCGTGCGGTAGGAGAATCGGGGTCCGGAAGCACCCGAAGCCACGATCGCCGTCAGCCGCACCAGGTCCCCTTCCGACACGCCAAGGGTGCGCTGTAGCTCACCGCCCACCACGATCGCCTCGATCCCCACATCTCCCCGTGCGAGTTGGCCCTCGGTCGCGCCGAAGGACGACGCGCCGGGCAAGACGCCGCGCGTCCAGACATCGACGCCCGCCGGATTGCCGCTGCTCGCCAGCGAACCCTGGCCGGCCACGGTCACGGCGACCGTTCCGGCGCCCGGCAGCGCCCGCAGACGCTCGGCGATCCGGTCCGCGGCCTCCGGGTCCACGGCGGCGTCACCGTGCGGTGAGACGATCAGCGGGCCCGCTTCGAGCAGCCGGCTCTGGACGCTGTCGCTGTAGCCGCTCATCAGCGCCATGGAGATGACCATGGCGGCCACGCCCAGGGCGGTCGACCCGAGAGCTGAGCGCGCCGTACCGCTCAGCAGCCGGCTCCGCGCGCCGAGCAGATACCGCGCCGCGATCCACCAGACCACACGGTCGGCGCCGCGACCTGCCGGCGCCGCGGCCCCGGAACGGTCAGCCACACACCTCCAGGAACTCCCCGAACAGCCTTGCAGCGTCGTGCGGTCCCGGCGCCGCCTCCGGGTGGTACTGGACCGAGAAGATCGGTCTCCCGTCCGCCTTGAACGCCTCGACCGTGCCATCGTTCAGATTGACCGCCGCCACCCTGCAGTCGTCGGGAAGGCTGTCCGCACTGAGCGCGAAGCCGTGGTTCTGGCTCGTGATCGAGACCTGGCCGGTCTCCTCGTCCCGCACCGGCTGGTTGCCGCCGTGGTGGCCGAACTTCAGCTTGAAGGTCTTGCCGCCCAGGGCCAGGCCGAGCAGTTGGTGGCCCAGGCAGATGCCGAACACGGGCACCCTGGCCTCGACCAGTTCGCGCACCTCGCGGACGATCTCGCGCAGCGGCGCCGGATCGCCCGGGCCGTTCGACAGCACCACGCCGTCGACGCCCATGGCCAGGCACTCGCTGGCCGGCGTGCGCGCCGGCAGCACCGTGACCCGAGCGCCGTGCCGGACCAGGGAGCGCAGGATGTTCTGCTTGACCCCGAAGTCGTAGACCGCGAGCCGGTACTTCTCCTCGGCCTCCGCCTCCATCTCGTAGGGCGCCTCGCAGGTGACTTCGTCGACGAGAGCCCGGCCCTCCATCGTCGGCTGCCGCCGCACCTCCTCGATCAACTCCGCATCGGGACGTTCGCAGCTCGTGATCAAGCCGCGCATGGCGCCGAACTCGCGGATCCGGCGCACGGCGGCGCGGGTGTCGATGCCCGCCAGCGTCGGAACGCCGTTCGCCTGCAGATAGGCGCCCAGGTCCGTGTCCCCCAGGCCGGAGCGGCGGCTGGTGAACTCGCGGGCCACGAATCCCTCGACCCAGACCCGGTGCGACTCCTCGGCGTCGTCGTAGGTGCCGTAGTTGCCGATGTGGGGCTGCGTCATGATCACGATCTGCCCGCGGTACGAGGGGTCGGTCAGGATCTCCTGGTAGCCCGTCATCGAAGTGTTGAAGACGATCTCCGCGTACCGACTGCCCTCGACCAGCGCCTCCCCGTGGAAGACGGCGCCGTCCTCGAGAATCAGACGGCCGCTCACGACGCCGGCTCGGAAAGCTCGACGAGCACGCCGCCGGCGCTCTTCGGATGAACGAACTGGACGGTTGCGCCCATAGCACCCGGCCCGGGCCGCTCGCGCAGGAGCTCCACACCGTCCCCTCGCAGACGTCCGTCGTCCGCGTCGATGTCGTCACTCCTAAGGCAGAGGTGGTGAATCCCCGGACCCCGGCGCTCCAGGAACCGGGCGACCGGCGAGTCGCTCGACAGCGGCTCCAGCAGTTCGATCCGGCTGCCGCCGCAGGGAATCATCGCGACCCGCACGCCCTCGTGCTCGACCTCTTCGATTCCGGCGACCGCCAGGCCCAGGTTCTCGTAGAACGTCCTCGCCTCTTCAATCGACGGTACGGCGATCGCGATGTGGTCCAGAGCGGTGATCATGAAGTTTGTCCTCTGTCTCGCCGGTATCCGCCGACGAACTCGGCGACCAGCCGGTCCGCAAGGTCGTAAGGATCCACACTACGCGGTCCGGCGTTCGCGGGCGCCCGATTCTGCTGCGAATCCGGCGTCCCGTCCAGAGCAGCCGGTCGGTCCGGACGCCCCGCCGCCGAGGCGAAGCTGCCGGCTTCAACCGCGTTCATGGCGAGCCGCAGCACGGAGTGCCGGTACAGGTCGAGCACCCGTCGGCGAAAGCGGGCCGACCGGCGGGCAACGATCTCACCGCCGGCCTTCAGCCCGTCGAAGCACCCGGAGATCGCATCGAGCAGTTCCACCGCCCCTTCACCTGCTCGCGCCACCGTCGAGACCACCGGCGGCCGCTCGCCCCGGGCGCCGCGCTCCGGCCCGACCGCGTCCTCGATCGCGCGGCGCGCACCGCCGGCGCCGGGCAGGTCGCTCTTGTTGACGACGAAGATGTCCGCGATCTCCATCGTGCCGCTCTTGATCGCCTGGACGCCATCGCCCAGACCGGGCGCTGTAACCAGCACCACCAGGTCGGAGTTGCGGCGGATCGTCGTCTGGGCCTGCCCCGCGCCCACCGTCTCCACCAGGATCCACGGGAAGCCCGCCGCGTCGAGCAGGTCGACGGCGGCCGCGGCGGCCCGCGCCAGACCGCCGGAAGCGCCGCGCGAGGCCATCGACCGGATGAACACGCCCGGGTCCGTCTCCAGGTCGGACATGCGAACCCGGTCGCCGAGCACCGCGCCGCCGGTCAGCGGGCTGGTGGGATCGAACGCCAGTACCGCCACCGGTTCGCCTCGATTCCGGAGCTCCCGGGCCAGGGCAGCCGTCAGCGTGCTCTTGCCGACTCCGGGCGGTCCGGTCAAACCGATGGTCACAGCATTGCCTGCACGCCGGAACGCCGCCCTTGCCCAGGTGGCCTCGGCCCCGCTCTCGATCGCGGTCAGGGCCCGCGCGAGACGCCGGGTCTGACGCCAGGGCTGCGGTCCATCCAGCCAGGCCTCTCGCTCGCCGTCCGCGGTCACGATCCCGGTCACGATCCAGAGTGTCCGATGTCGACCGCTCCGTAGTAGTGCCAGAGAATCTCGCGGTAACTCAGACCCCGCTGCGCCATGAGGTAGGCGCCGACCTGGCACATGCCGACGCCGTGCCCCCGGCCGTTGCCCTCGAAGCGCCAGCCCGCGACGTCGCCGGCGCCGGTCTCGGCGGACATCAGGACCAGGTGCTCCGGCAGGTCGAGCAGCCAGCGGATGGCCAGACCCTGAACCTCGACCGAGCGCCGTTCGCCGATCAGGTCGAGCCTGACGACCCGGCTCGAGACGCCGCGCTCGAGCACGTTCAGCGAAGCCAAGCCCAGGCCGGGAAAGCGCTTCTCGACCGCCTCCCGCAGCGAGCCGTGAGACCGCCACACCGACCAGGGTGTCGCGATGTCCTGGCCTCCGACGGCAGGCGTCTCATGGACCACGAGGGCCGCACGGCCGCGGGTGACATAGACCCGAACCCGATCCCCGGGCGCCATGGCGAGCGACCCGACCCGGACGCCCAGGTCCTCGGGCGTTGCGCCGGGCGGCGCCTCGGTGGTCAACAGGTCGGCCGCGGGCGCCAGACGCACCAATCGGCGCACGCCATCCCTGCGCAGTTGCAGCCAACGGCTGTCGATCCGCTCCAGATTCCCTGCCACGACCTTGAGCGCGCCCCTGGACAGGGCCCGATTCAGGCGCTCGCTGCGCTTTCGCGCCCGCACTCTGGCCAAGCCCAGCGCCTCAAGCAGGTGCTGCTCCGGCGTTCCTCCAGCTTCCCCGACCAGCGGCACAACGCCGCCTTCGACGCATGCGGTGCCGGTCGGCCCATCTCCGGCCAGACGCGGGAAGACGTTGCCCGCGAGTTCCGTGTTGCCGCCGCAACTCGCCGTGAAGAGCGCCTCGAGCGGTTCACCGGACCGGACCAATATCTCTCCCCGCGTAGCCGCCACCGCCTCGTCCGAGCGCGGATGCTCCACCTCCAGTCCGCCATAGACCTGGCACTGGGGCGTTGCGCAGATGTCGTAGCCCTCGATGTCGAACTCGCCGAGATGGCGCACCGCGTAGGTGCGCGCGGCGACCGCCTGCGCCTTGGTCGCTTCGGGCTCGGGGTAGAGGTCCGGTCCCAACTCGACCGGCACGACAGCGCGCACATAGTCCTCGAGCGGCGCCGCGTTCACGACGTTCAGACCCGCGCGGTCGTTCACGAACAGTTCGAGAGCACCCCGATAGCGGCGTCCGAGAATACGGACGACATCGCCGGCCGACTCGAGCCGGAGCCGCCTACCCGCAATCCAACCGATGCCATCGACAAGGAAACCCGGTTCCTCCAGCACCGCGCCCTCGACCGTGATCCAGATGTCGTCGAACCCGTCGACCCGGAGCCGGCCGCGGGCCTCTTCCGCCTGCTCCCGGCCGCCGTAGCGGCCCACACGGACGCGATACAGGCCGGTCGCGGCGTCGAGCACCGAATCCGCCTCCTGGTCGAGCAACTCGGCCAGACGAGCGGCGAGCTTCTCCGCCTGCCACCGATCCCGGAGTGCCGCTACCTGGAGCCGATGGTCGCCCGGACTCGCCTTCCCCGGCGCCGGTCGAACACTGAAACGCCGGTCGACCTCGTGTCGTTCGCCGTCCTCGGCCTCCAACCAGGAGGGCGTCTCGCAGCAGGGAACTTCCAGGCGGTCCACGTCCGTGGCGAGTCCCACCCGGATCTCTGCCGGCAGCACGATCGACGGGGGCGATGTCGCCGCACCCGGACGCACCGCCGGCGACACCGCCAGCAGCAGAACAGCAGTAGCCGCCAGACCCACATTGGTCATCCGCCGCCTGCCGAACTCTGGCATCCACGCCCTCACCGCTTCCATACGTTATTGGAAATACGCGGAACGGCTGGAACTTCCGCGGCAAAGCCGGCTGGCGCGCTCCGGGCGCC
The DNA here is from genome assembly GCA_965205295.1 of Candidatus Multivorans sp. Taxonomy (GTDB): domain Bacteria; phylum Acidobacteriota; class Thermoanaerobaculia; order Multivoradales; family Multivoraceae; genus Multivorans. Next base: position 3,566,785 of record OZ242167.1, on the reverse strand, counting down.
AGACGTGAACCATGCCTGCGCCCGTCAGCGGGCGCAGGCAGGAAATGCCCTGCCGTCGGTGATCGCCGGCGCCGGCATGCCGGGGTCGTTGCCGTACTCCTTGACGTCGCCCGTCACCGTGTCCGTCACCCGGATCACGTAGCCGAGATCCGTCGTCGAAGCGCCGAAGACCCAGACGTGCTCGTTCAGGGCGCAGCCGTCCAGGACCTTGATCAGCACCTCCCAGTTGTCCGCGTCGAAGAAGCGGAACAGGCCGGAGTCGTTCGTGCCGGCGTCAACGACGCTGCCCTTGCCGCTGCCGCCGTCCGCGGTGCGCCAGCCCACGGTGACGGCGTAGCGCGAGTCCTGCAGGCAGCGGGTGTGCGCGTCCGCGGCGCAGGTCCCCGCCGGGGACGCGGCTTCGACCAGGAAGGTCAGTGACGCGGTCGATTCCTCGCTGCCGTCGCCAACGGTGAGCGTCACGGTGTAGAAGCCGGGCTCGCCCCAGGCGCGGCTGGCGGTGGTGGAAGTCGCGCTGCGGTCGTCGCCGAAGCTCCAGAGTCGTCTGCGCACCGCTCCGGTACTCGTGTCGACGAATCGGACGGCATTGCCGGTCAGCGCCCGGCAGAGGTCGTCGGAACAGTCGACGTCGACGGTGAAGGACGCCTTCAACGGGCCGGGCTCGGGCTCGGGCTCGGGTTCGGGCTCGGGCGGACCGCCACCACCGCCGCCACCTGGGGATGGCGGGTTCGGCGGCGGCTCTTGGGTGGTGGCGGAGGCGACGTTCGACGAGTCTCCCGTGCCGGCGGTGTTGATGGCCGAGACCCGGTAGTGGCGCGTCGTGACGGGCTGCAGGCTGGTGTCGCTGTAGGAGGTGTTCACGTTGCCCGTATTGGCCACAAGCTCGGCCCAGGGGGCGTTCCCGTCGGCGGACCACTCGATCCCGTAGCCGCTGATGCTCGCGCCGCCGTTGCTCGAGGGGGCGGTCCATTGCAGGTCGATCCGGGTGGCCCCGCTTGCCGTCGCGGTCAAGGACGTGGGCGCGCCCGGGGCGGCCGCATCGGTGGTGGCTAAGGCGACGTTCGACGAGTCTCCCGTGCCGGCGGTGTTGATGGCCGAGACCCGGTAGTGGCGCGTCGTGACGGGCTGCAGGCTGGTGTCGCTGTAGGAGGTGTTCACGTTGCCCGTATTGGCCACAAGCTCGGCCCAGGGGGCGTTCCCGTCGGCGGACCACTCGATCCCGTAGCCGCTGATGCTCGCGCCGCCGTTGCTCGAGGGGGCGGTCCATTGCAGGTCGATCAGGGTGGCCCCGCTTGCCGTCGCGGTCAAGGACGTGGGCGCGCCCGGGGCGGCCGCATCGGTGGTGGCGAAGGCGACGTTCGACGGGTCTCCCGTGTCGAGGGAGTTGATGGCCGAGACCCGGTAGTGGCGCGCCGTTGCGGGCTGCAGGCTGGTGTCGCTGTAGGAGGTGTTCGCGCTGCCCGTACTGGCCACGAGGTCGGCCCAGGGGGCGTTCCCGTCGGCGGACCACTCGATCCCGTAGCCGCTGATGCTCACGCCGCCGTTGCTCAAGGGGACAGTCCATTGCAGGTCGATCCGGGTGGCCCCGCCTGCCGTCGCGGTCAAGGACGTGGGCGCGCTTGGGGCGCCATCATCGGTGGTGGCGAAGGCGACGTTCGACGGGTCTCCCGTGTCGGCGGTGTTGAAGGCCGAGACCCGGTAGTGGCGCGTCGTTGCGGATAACAGGCCCGTGTTGCTATAGGAAGTCCTCGAGTCCTCTGTCTTGTCCAGCTCGTTCCAGGGAGCGTTGCCGTCGGCGGACCACTCGATCCAGTAGGCGCGGATGCTCGCGCCGCCGTTGCTCGAGGGGGTGGTCCACTGCAGGTCGACTTGGGCGGTCCCGCTCGCCGTCGCGGTCAGGGACGTGGGGGCGCCCGGGGCGGCGGCCGTCACGAGCCGGACTTGAACCGTGTCGTCCTCGGACCACCTCAGGCCGCTGTCTTTCCAGAGCTTCAGGGTCCTGTCTCCGCCAGTCGAGCCCCTCGCCAGCGCGAAGCGCCTCCCGTTCACCACGAGTTCCAGCGCGCCGGTCGTGGGGCCGTGGCTCGGGTTGAGGCCCAGGAAGAGCGTTCGAGCGCGATCCACGAAGAGTCGGGGGATCGTGTAGTCGGTTGTTCCGTAGGTGAAGTCGTCGTCGGTGAGGACACTGGTGTCGCTGCATTGGATCCCTCGGCCGCTATCAAAACAACCAAGGAAGCCAGAAGAATTCTGGACGGTCAGGGTGGCGGACCAGATCTCGGTCTGGGCCAGCGCCGGGGCCGCCGAACCCGCCAGTGCCGCCAAGGCAAGCAGGCCAGCCCAGCAACGACGGCGCCTCAGACGCTCACTCAAGGCGCTTGATGGGAACGACATACCCCTAAGCTAAGACAGGCAAACCTGCTCTGGCGCAAAGCGCCGACTCTTGACCGGCGACGGCGGCGCAAGCAGCGGGGCTCAAACGTGGCTGAGACTAGACACTTCGGATCCGCGCTGTCGCCTACAGTCTTGCGGGGGTTTCCGTCCGGGCGCCGCCGGGACGCCAGCTACCGGTGCTGGTGGGCCTGGAGTTCGTGCCGGTAATCGCCGACGGCGTCGATGGGGATCGGTTTCGCCATCTGGTGGAGCCGGCTGACCAGGCTGGCCGGAACGCGGCCGGCGAGCGTCTGGGCGGCGGGAACGACCTCACCGTCGGCCTCGGACGTCAGGTAGTAGTTGCTGGTGAACAGGGTCGGCCGTCTGGCCATGTAGCGGCTGTTGATCAGCAGGTAGAGCGTGTCCGAGACGAAGGGCGTCGGCCGCCTCGCGCCGAGCTCGTCGACGACCACGACATCCGCGTCCTGCAGCGGTCGCAGCAGGTCGGCCTGGCTCAGATCGGCGCCTTGCTGGAACGTGGCCTGGATGTCCGCGACCAGGCTCGTGAAGTCGACGAAACGGCCCCGTATCCCGTACTGCTCCGCGAGTTCGACGAGCACCGCCACCGCGAGGTGGGTCTTGCCCCGCCCGCTCGGGCCCACGAACACCAGGCCCGTTTCGCGCAGGGAACCGTCGAGTTCGAGGAAGTCCTCGATATACAGCTCGCAACCGCGGCGCGCGGCCCGCAGTTGGTCGTTCGCGTCGCCAGCAAGGCGAAAGTTGCTGAGCCGGCAGCCCTGGTACTTCGGCGGAATCCCCAACTCATCGAGCCGGCGACTGCGGGACCGCGTCTGATAGCAACTGCAACGTCGGGCCCGGTTGGTCACCAGGTCGACGATCCAGCCACGCCCTTGGCAGAACTCGCAACCGGCTTCGTTCAATCCTCTTCCTCGACCTTGACCAGGGCGCCGCTGCGCACCCAGACCAGTGCGTGCCGCCGCCGTACTCCGCGGCGCCGGTCCGACACCTCGCGCTCCACGATCTCGAGCAGGCGGTCCCGCTCCGCCTCCAGCCGCGCCAGCCGCTCCTGGAGAGTCAGAATGACCTCGACGCCCGCGAGGTTCACGCCCATGTCGCGCGTCAGCGTCAGGATCGACTCCAGCCGGTGGAGGGCGTCCTCGTCGTAGAGCCGCGTGTTGCCGTCGCTTCGTTGCGGCTCGAGTAGTCCCTCTCGCTCGTAGAGGCGAAGGGTCTGCGGATGAATGTCGTAGCGCTCCGCCACCTTGCTGATCATCACGTAGCGACCGCCCCCCACCCGCCTGCGGCGGGACGGGGGGCGGCGCTGCTGTGACGACCGGGACTGAACCATGGCGGCGCTAGTTTTCCTTCTCGTCCCCGGAGGCGGAGTCGTCCACGTCGACGAAGTCGGCGTCGATCACGTCGTCATCGTCCCCGGAAGGCTGGCCTTCCGGGCCGGCGCCGGCGCCCGGCGCACCCTCCGGCGGCGCCTCGGCGCTCGCCTGCTCGTAGATGACCTGGGCCAGCTTGTGCGAGGCCTGGGTCAGGCTGGCCGAGGCGCTCGCCATCGCGGCCGCGTCCTCGGCCTCCATGCTCTTCTTCGCTTCCTCGATCGCCGATTCGATCTCAGCCACATCGCTGCTTTCCAGCTTGTCCTTGTGCTCGGCGAGGTTCTTCTCGGTGCCATAGACCAGGGAGTCGAGCTGGTTGCGGGCGTCGATCACCTCCCGGCGCTTCTTGTCCTCGTCGCTGTGCGCCTGGGCGTCAGCGACCATGCGCTCGATCTCGTCCTTGTCGATGCCGCCGGAACCGCTGATCGTGATCTTCTGCTCCTTGCCCGTGCCCTTGTCCTTGGCCGAGACGTTGACGATGCCGTTCGCGTCGATGTCGAAAGTGACCTCGATCTGCGGCAAGCCCCGGGGCGCCGGCGGGATGCCCACCAGGTGGAAGCGCCCGAGGGTCCGGTTGTGACCCGCCATCTCACGCTCGCCCTGCAGCGCGTGGACCTCCACCGAGGTCTGGTTGTCGCCGGCGGTCGAGAAGGTCTCGCTCTTGCGCGTGGGAATGGTCGTGTTGCGGTCGATCAGCTTGGTGAAGACGCCGCCCAGCGTCTCGATGCCGAGCGACAGCGGCGTGACGTCCAGCAGCAGGACATCCGTGACGTCCCCCGCCAGCACGCCGCCCTGAACCGCGGCGCCGATCGCCACGACCTCGTCCGGATTCACTCCGCGGTGCGGTTCCCGGCCGAAGAACTCCTTGACCGCGCCCTGCACCGCGGGCATCCGGGTCTGGCCGCCGACCATGACGACTTCCTCGATGTCGCTGGTGGAGAGAGCGGCATCCTTGAGCGCCTGCCGGCAGGGCTCGAGGGTGCTTCGGACCAGGTCGTCCGTGAGCTGCTCCAGCTTGCTCCGGGACAGCTTGCAGTTCAGGTGCTTGGGACCCGAGGCGTCGGCAGTGACAAAGGGCAGGTTGATCTCGGTCTCCTGCACGCCCGAGAGCTCGATCTTCGCCTTCTCGCCGGCTTCCTTGAGGCGCTGCATGGCCATCGGGTCCTGACCCAGGTCGATGCCCTGGTCCTTCTTGAACTCCGCCAGCAGCCAGTCGATGATCCGCTGATCCATGTTGTCGCCACCCAGGTGGGTGTCGCCGTTCGTCGACTTCACCTCGACGACCCCGTCGCCGACTTCGAGGATGGAGATATCGAAGGTGCCGCCGCCGAAGTCGTAGACGGCGATCGTACGGTCGCCCTCCTTGTCCAGGCCGTAGGCGAGCGCCGCCGCGGTGGGCTCGTTGACCAGCCGCTCCACCGTGAGACCGGCGATCTGGCCGGCGTCGCGCGTTGCCTGACGCTGGGCGTCGTTGAAGTACGCCGGCACGGTGATCACCGCCCGGTCGACCGGACCGCCCAGGTAGTCCTCCGCCGCCTGCTTCAGCTTCTGCAGCACCATGGCCGAGATCTGCGGCGGGGTGTAGCTCTTGCCCACGGCCTCGATCTGGACGTCGTCGCCCGAACTCGAGACCGCGTAGGGAACCATCTTCTGCTCTTGTGAAACCTCGCTCAGGCGCCGTCCCATGAAGCGCTTGATCGAGAAGATCGTGTTCTGCGGATTGGTCACCGCCTGCCGCTTGGCGACCTGCCCGACCAGCCGCTCGCCCTTGTCCGTGAACGCGACGACCGACGGTGTTGTCCGGCTTCCCTCCGAGTTCGGAACCACTTTCGCGTCCGAACCCTCCACTACGGCGACGACGCTGTTCGTCGTCCCCAGGTCGATTCCTATGATTTTGCTCAAGTCCTCGTCTCCTGATCGTCCACACGGTGCGCGAACGGGTGTTGCTCTTGTTGGTGGCCGCGGAGCCGTATCAGGTGTACTCCTGTTCAGCTACGGCTGCGGCACGATGAAGACCCTAAGACCTAAGCGTTCCGATGTCAAGTCCTGTAAGGCCAGAATCTGACACTGATCGGCTCAATATCCAGGTCATGCCCCTTCGACGGCCTCACGCGACTGCTCCCAGGCCGTCGGTCCGGTGCCCGGATTCCGGCCAGCGCCGCCAAACGCCTCGCCCTGTCTCTTCTACGTCGTCAGTTCCGGCTCTTCTCGACGTAGCGCATGCGGAGCTGAGCGAGGAGGTTCTCGACCACCGCGCTCTCCTCCGTGGTGACGTTCCCTCGTGTCTTCTCCTGCAGCACCGCCAGCAGATCGATCTGCAGGCGCGCCCGGGGAAGATCCTGCGCGCTCTGGCCATCCGGAAGCTGCGCGTCGCCCAGCAGGAAGGCAATCGGCTCGGCGAGCATCGCGACCAGGTCCATGAAGCCGGGCGCCGGGCGCCCCGCGCCGACCGGCGACGACTCGTACGGATCGGCCGAGGAATCGGGCGCCGCCGGCTCTGCGGGCGCCGCGGGCGCCGCCGGCTCTGCGGGCGCCGCGGGCGCCTTCTGCTGCTCGAGGAACCGGTACTCTTCGCGCAGTTCACCTTCGTCCGTGAACATCCTCTTGTCGGTGACCTTCACACACGACCTCCTCAACGAAGAATGCGCGAGCGTAACAGAGCCGACGGCGCCGCCGACCCCTCCTCGCTGGCGCCTATCGCGACCCTGATCGACCGGCTGCGCCGGGATTGCCCCTGGGACCGCGAGCTGTCGTTGAAGGACCTGCGGGCCTACCTGATCGAGGAGGCGCACGAACTGGCCGCCGCGATCGACGAGCGCGACACCGCGGCGATCAACGAAGAGCTGGGCGATCTGCTGTTCGAGGCGGTCTACGTCGCCCGGCTCGCCAGCGCCGAGCTGTCGGACGTTCCCGTCGGCGACGCCATCCGAACGGTGATCGAGAAGATGGTTGCCCGTCACCCGCACGTCTTCGGCAGCGAGGAGGATCGGCGCCAGGCGGAGTCCGCGGCCGAGGTCGCGGCGCTGTGGGAAAAACGGAAGCGCCGTGACGCCGGACGTTCCGCGCTGGACGGCGTACCGGCTTCGCTGCCGGCTCTGGTCGGCGCCTACCGGCTCGGGCAGAAGGCGGCCGGCATCGGCTTCGACTGGGACGCGCCCGCGGCCGTGCGGGCCAAGGTGGCCGAGGAGCTGGAGGAACTCGACCGGGAGACGGACCGGGGCGCGGCGGCAGACGGGCCGCAAGCGACCTCGAAGGTCGAGGAAGAGCTTGGCGACCTGCTCTTCGCGGTCGCCAACCTCGCCCGCCACCTCAAGGTGGATCCGGAGCGCGCCCTGGCGGGAGCGAACCAGAAGTTCCGCCGTCGCTTCGCCGTCGTGGAAGGGGAACTCGAAACGGGAACGGACGGCGAAACGGACGACGCTCGCCGGCAGCGCATGGAGCTGCTCTGGGAGCGCGCCAAGCGGGACGAGTAGGGCAGCGTTTGCTGGCTACGCCTTCGGATCCGCGGGATCCACAATCAGATCGATCGCGCCCTCGAGCACGGGATCGGACCCGTCCTCCGGCTCCGCGAAGAAGGCAGCGCCGAGGCGGTTGTCACGGTCTATACGAATCCTGCGGTTGAGCCGCTCGCCCTCCGGATCGGTGTAGAAGGCCGAGGTCAGCTCCAGCACGCCGCCCCCGTTCGGCAGCTCGATCTGCTCCACCTCTCCCACGTAGCCGAAGGTCGGCTCCCCGTACAGCTCGGCGCCCTTCGCCTTTTGCAGCACGGCGGTCAGGACTTCGGCGGCGCCCTGAGAACTCCGGTCGACCAGCACCGCGATGTCGCCCGCGAACAAGCCGCCGGCGCCGTCGAAGTTCCGCAGTTCGCGGTCCTCGCGGTCGAGCAGGCGGCCCAGGTCGCCCTGCGCGAAACGGCCCGCGACGGTGTAGGCATCCGCCGGCGACCCTCCGGCTACGCCGCGCAGATCGATCAGCAGCGTGGCGCCCTCGTACCCGGCCAGCGCCGCGTCCACCTTGGCTGCCGTATCGGCGCCGAAGCTCGGGATCGTGAGCACGCCGACGCCGCGAACCTCCTCGAACCTGGGCGGCAGAAGGTCGTACTCCGCAAGGACGAGGCTCGACTCGATGCTCTCGCCGCGCCGCACCAGTTCGAGCCGCAACTCCGAACCGATGGGCGCCGCGAGCTGCCGGCGCAGCTCCCACAGCGGCATCTCACGAGACGAACGGCCATTGATGCCGGCGACGATGTCTGCCAGTTCGAGCCCCTCCAGGTCCGCCGGACTGCCGCGGTCCACCGCGGCGACGTAGGCCGTCCCGCGCTCCTTCAGCACCAGCAAGCCGCTGTGCCGGCGCCCGATCTCCCGCGCGGCGCGGTACGACTCCACCTCGCTCGCGGGCACATAGACCGAGAACGGATCCAGGGCGTCGGTCACCCCGTCGAGCGCGCCCGCCATGAGGCCGCGACCGTCGACCTCCTCGACGTACGAGCCGCGGATCAGCCGCAGGACCTCCTCCCACAGCGTGATGTACTTGTAGATCGAGTCGGTGCCCGGCTCGTCGTCGATGGCGCCCAGCCACGCACCGCTCGCAAGGCCCAGGACGAGGAGCAGCGAAACGCCGACGAAGAGCAGCCTGCCGCCGCCAATCCCCGCCCGGCGGTCCACCGCCGAACGCTCCTGCCCGTCTGCGTTCACCCGTCCGTCAGGAGAGCGAGGCGACCGCCTCGGCCTCGTCCTTCATGATGTCGAGCACGGTGACCAACTGGGTGATCTGCAGCACGCCGAGCACCCGCTTCGGCAGCGAGAACAGACCCAGCCTGCCGCCGCGGTTGGTGACCGTGGTGTAGGCGGCTATCAACTCGCCGACGCCGGAAGAGTCGATCGTTCGCACCCGGCCCATATTGAGCAGAATGTTCACAGCACCCGCGCCGAGCGCTTCGTGAACGGCCTCCCTCAAGGCAACGTCTCCCACGCCGATGGTGATCTTGCCCTGGAGATCGAGAATCGTCGCTCCATCCCGCTGGCGCTTGTCAATCTTCATTCCGCTCCTCCCTGGTCTCCTTCGGCGCCAGCGCACGGATCGCCGAACTTCTTGTAAAGCCGGACCTTCGTGCCGCCCCCGGCGCCAAAGTCGTACTCGATCTTATCCATGAACTTGCTCATGTAGAAGATTCCCCGGCCTTGTGTCTTCAGCAGGTTGTCCGGCGCCAGTGGATCCTCCACCGCGGCCGGGTCGAACCCGCTGCCCTCATCCTCCACCGTAATGTCGATTCCGTCCTCGCCGACCTCCAACACGACCTCGACCTTCTTCTCGGGGTCCAGCGCGTTGCCGTGCTTCATCGCGTTGGTCAGAGCCTCCCGCAGGGCGATGTCCATCCAGTAGCTGCCCTCCTCGTCGACCTCCAGCGGTTCGAGCGCTTCGTCCAGAACCGCCTGCACAAGTTCGATGTTCTCGTACCGGCTGCCTACCGTGAGCCGGATGGTCTGCCGAACAGGTGCGGACACGATCGCCGGCCCCGTTCAGTTCCGGGCTCGCGTCGCGCCGCGCTGATGTTGGTATTTGCTCCCCGCGCCCGGTTCGCCGTAGGCCACCTCAGGTTCCGATTCCATCGCGATGAAGATCAACTGGGCGATCCGGCGGCCGGCATCGAGCACGAACGGCACCGGTCCCAGGTTCTGCAACTCGAGCGTGATGTTGCCTTCAAAGCCCGGGTCGCACCAGCCGGCCAGCGAGTGGTTGATCCACAGCCGGCCCAGGGTCGACTTGAGCTTCAGGTCGCAGGCCACCGACCGCGGGATGCGCACGAACTCGAACGTCGTGGCGAGCAAGACCTCGTTCGGAAACAGCTTCACCTTGTCTCCTCGGAACTCCTCCGGGTCGCGGGTCGGACAGATCCAGTGGTCGCCTACCCGGACGTCGTAGCTCGCCGCGTTCACCTGGTCGGGTTTAAACGGCGTCACACCGCCGCCCTCACCCCAGGCGCGAATCCAGTGGTCCGGCTTGATCACGCCGGCGACTCCGCTCGATTCCGAACCTGTTCCCTCACCGGCCGTCCGCTCAGTAGAAGACGACGGGGCCGCCGTCGTCGCCTCGGTGAATCGTCTCGACGAACCGGATCATGCCGTCGGCAAGCGACATGACCAGCGTCGACGTGCGGTACCCGTCGCCCTCGAACCGGACCCCGCGGAGCAGGTCGCCTCCGGTGACGCCGGTGCAGCAGAACACGATGTCCTCGCCGGGCGCCAGCTCCTCGGTGGTGTAGACCTTGTCCCGATCTTCGATCCCGATCTCCTCGAGCCGGCGCTCCTGCTCTTCGGAGAGGGCGGACAGCCGACCCTGGATCTCGCCGCCCAGGCAGCGCATCGCCCCCGCCGTGATCACGCCTTCCGGCGCGCCGCCGGTGCCGATCACCGCGTGGACACCGGTGCCGCGCACGGCCGCGGCGATCGCCGTCGAGAGGTCGCCGTCGCCGATCAGCTTGATCCGGGCGCCGGCGCGGCGGATGTCCTCGATCAGACCGCGGTGGCGGTCCCGCTCGAGCACCACGATCGTCAAGGCGCTGACCGAGCAGTTGAAGGCGCCGGCTATGGCGTTCAGGTTGTCCTCCACCGGCGCATCCAGGTCGACTTTGCCGCGGGCGGTTGGGCCGACCACGATCTTGTCCATGTAGATGTCGGGGGCATGGAGCAGGCCTCCCCGCTCGGACGCCGCAAGCACCGCCATCGCTTCCGCGGCGCCGGTGGCGCAGAGGTTCGTTCCCTCCAGCGGATCGACGGCGAAGTCCACCGGCAGGTCGCCGGGAGCGCCGCGGCCGACCCGCTCCCCGACATAGAGCATCGGCGCCTTGTCCCGCTCCCCCTCGCCGATCACGACGCGGCCGTCGATCGCCATCACAGCCAGCGACTCGCGCATCGCCTCCACCGAAACGTGGTCCGAGTGGCGACGGTCGCCGTAGCCCATGGTCTGCGCCGCGGCCACCGCGGCCGCCTCGGTGACGGCGACGAAGTCGTGCTCGCGCAGGCCGCTCGTCATCAGTTCCCCCCCGACGCCACCGCGGCCAGTTCGGGGCGGGCGGCGGCCTCCCGCGCCTGATCGCGGGTCATCGGCGGGTTGAAGGAGGGGATACCCGTCACCGCGGCGCCGATCACCAGGCCGTGGATGTCGTGCGTCCCCTCGTAGGTGAAGACCGACTCGATGTTCAGCATGTGGCGGACCACCGGATACTCGTCGGAGATGCCGTTGGCGCCCAGGATCTCGCGCGCCAGCTTGGCGCATTCCCGCGCCACCCAGACGTTGTTCCGCTTGCACATCGAGACGTGCTGCGGCGCCATCGTCCCGGCCGTCTTGAGCCCAGCCAACTGGTAGGCGAGGAACTGGCCCTTCGTGATCTCCGTGATCATCCACGCCAGCTTTTCCTGGACCAGTTGGTGACTGGCGATCGGCTGGCCGGCGAACTGCACCCGCTGGCGGGCGTACTCGAGCGCCGTGTGGTAGCACTCCATCGCCGAGCCGAGCCCGCCCCAGCAGATGCCGTAGCGCGCCTGATTCAGGGTCTGGAGCGCGCTGCCGACACCGCGGGCGCCAGCCAGGATGTTGTCGGCCGGAATCCGGCAGTTCTGGAAGGAGAGCTCGCCGGTCACCGATGCCCGCAGCGAGAACTTGCCGTGCTGCTCGGCGCTCACGAAGCCCTCGGCGCCCTTCTCGACCAGGAAGGCCCGGATTCCCTCGTCGGTGCGTGCCCACACGACGGCGACATCGGCGACGCTGCCGTTCGTGATCCACTGCTTGGCGCCGTTCAGCACCCAGTAATCCCCGTCGCGGCGCGCGCGGGTGCGCATCGCCGAGGGGTTCGACCCGAAGTCCGGCTCCGTCAGACCGAAGCAGCCGATCATCCGGCCGCTGGCCAGCCCCGGGATGAAGCGGTCCTTCTGCTCCTTCGAGCCGAAGGTGAGGATCGGGTACATGACCAGGGAGCTCTGCACCGAGACCATGCTGCGGATGCCGGAATCGCCGCGCTCCAACTCCTGCATCACGAGCCCGTACGCGACATCCCCCAGGCCGGGGAGTCCGTACTCCGTGAAGTTCGCTCCGAACAGGTTCAGATCGCCGATCTCGGGCGCGAGTTCCATCGGCGCGCGCGCCTCACGATGGCACTGCTCGATGATGGGCTTCACGCGCTCGTCGACGAACTGACGGACGGTATCCCTGATCAAGCGCTCCTCGCCGCTGAGCAGCGAGTCGAACTTCATGAAATCAACGCCGGGGAATCGCTCCAAAGCACCCTCCTGGACGGTCTGTGGCAGCGCCGAACCCTAGCAGCCCTGGCTCCGTCCGGGCGCCAGCGGCTAGCATCGCCCGTTGAGCCGTGAGTCTGCCGTGAACCTCATTCGATTCTTTCTGCCCGTCCTCGCCGGCGGCGCCTGCGCCTGGTGGATCGACCAATCGACCGCGGCGCGTGGACTGCTGCCGCCAGGTTTCGCGGCCGGTACGCCAACCGGTCTTCGGCGCCGCGTCGCCGCGATGGCGCTTCTGGGACTGGTGCTCTGGGTCGGTGTGTTCGCCGCCGTCGGGCAGATCGGCCTGCCGTCGCGTGTCAACGAGATCGACTTCGAGAACCTTTCACCCCTGAACCTGTTCCAGATGCACGCGTTGCTGGTCGCAACGCTGGCCGCTTGGTTGATGCTCGGCTACTGGCGCTGCGGGCACGACGCCGGCACGGTGATCCGAAGCCAGCTCGGACTGCGCGTCAGACCCGGCCAGAGCGTGCGGACCGAGGTCGGACTCGGGATCGGGGCGGGCGTCATCCTCTGGGCCGGCGTGCTGGCCGTGCTCGTGATCTCAGTGTTCGCCGTCGGCCTCGTCGGCGGCTTCGACAACCTGCCCAGCGAGGCGCCGAAGATGGTGCTCTGGATGGGGAGCCTGCCGATCCTCCTGCGGGTCATGGTCAGCCTCTCGGCGGGCGTCGTCGAGGAGGTGTTCTTTCGCGGCTTCCTGATGCCCCGGGTGGGCTTCGGGTTGTCGAACGTGCTGTTCGTGCTGGGCCACCTCAGCTACGAGCAGCCCTTCCTGCTCCTGGGCGTCGCGCTGCTCTCGGTCTCCTTCAGCCTCCTTGTCCGGTGGCGTGGGAACATCTGGCCGGCGATCGCCGCGCACGCGGTCTTCGACGCGATCCAACTGCTGATCCTCGTACCGTCTGCAGTCGACGCGCTATAGCCCGAAGCGTCCGGCCACTTCGCGCTGTCCTCGTGCCCTCCGCCGCCGGCGCGACCTGGGAGCTAGCGCGCCTATTCGGCGGCTGGCAACGATCGCAGCACCGTCTGGCCGGCACCTTGAGGTTGGCCCGCACCGTCGTCGATAGCGTAGATCGCGATTCGATGGCTGCCGGCCGGCAGCCACCGCTCGTGAACCAGCGCTGAGAACCGGCCGGCCCCGCGGTGAGAGAAGGTCTCGGTGGTAGCGCGCACAATGCCGTCCACGGCGACCGCCAGCTTCGTTCCGTCGACGACACCCGGGTCGATCCGACCGCTGATCAGGCTCGGCACGAAGCCGCTCTGGGGTCTCACGTCCTCGTAGGCGTGTCGCGAGGTGATGATGGCGCGCACAACCTCTGAACTCTCGCCGTCAGGGAGTTCGCGGATGAAGTCGGAGGCCGGGCGGCCCAGGAGATCCGGCCTCGGCCCGGCTGCGAAGACACCATCGAACGGGTCCCCGGCTACGAACGGCGGCGACCCGGCCTCGGCGCCGAACAACCGGTGGAGCCGATCCAGTGTGCTCTGACGCCGAACAGGATCCGTCCGAAAGCTCAGCGTCGACGGCGTGGGCGGCGCATAGCAGCACACCGTGAGCTTCCGTGCCGACGTGTCGCTGAGGAGCGTGCCGTCGACCTGCCACGGCGGCTCGGCAGCAAGGGTCGCGCCGATCGTGGGAACGATGTCGATGGTCTGCACAACGTGTTGGACGACTCTTCCCACCTGCTGCCCGGGACGCTTGACGAACAGCGGCACCTCCATGAGTTCCTCGAAGTTCGCTTCGGTGACTGCCCGGCGCAGCGCTCCGGCACGGAAGCCATGATCCGCCGTGACGACGATCAGGGCGCGATTGTAGAGGCCGACGCGTCGAAGGTGGTCGACGATCCGGCCCAACACGCGATCGGTGTAGCCCACCTGGAGTAGATAGCGCTGGAGACCCTGGATGTAGAGCCACTCTTCCTCGGGCACTTCCGAATCGTCCATGCCGTGAGGAATGACCGGCGCGCCGGCAGGAACGTACTCCCGGCCGGAAGGAAGGTACCTCCACGGAACATGGGGAAGGTTCAAGTGCAGGTAGTACAACGCCGGCGCGCGGCGCCCGTCGCGGTCCAAGCGAGAGAGAAAGCTGTCGACGACGCGCGGGACATCCTGGTGGAGCCCGCGGCCGCCCGCGTCTTCGGCTCTTTCTCCCGATCGGCCCCGGTCGCGGAATCCGGTCCAGGTCTGGTCCACTTCGGGCAGACGGCTCCGGATCGTCGGCGGCAGCAACAGGTGGCCGTAGACGACGCCGAGGTCGTCGGCGACGGCGACAAGGCGTGCCATCCACCCGGGTTCCCCGGCGCCGCTCAGGGCCGGTTCGGCGCAGACGGCCGGTGGACAGAGGAGGCCGAACGCTTCGTACGCGACCACCCTGTAACCGCCCTGGCTCAACCAGGAGAAGAGGTTCGCCGGGTAGGCGCGGTAGTGCGCGTTCGCATCGGGCCGAGGCAAATTGCCCGTCAGCAGTGTGGGTATCGCCCTCTCCGTCTGGGTCGCCGTGGTAAGCGCCCGCGGGTACCAGTCGGCACTTGCCGCCAGGGCGGCGAAGGAGGGATAGCGACGATCATCGATCGAGCCGTCCGGCAGTTGAATCGCACTCGTCGGCAGCTCGTCGAAGACCACGAAGACGATCGGCGTGTCCGATGCGATTGCGGGCGCCCCGGCGGCCTGGGCGCTGGGTTCGATAGCCGGTCCTGCCAGGAGCAGATCGCGAACGCTCGGCCGGAACAGAAAGACAAGCGGCGCAATGACCGCCAGGGCGGCAGTCACGCTGACAAGGCCCGAGAACGCGCGGTAGCGGCGCAGGCAGAAGACCGCACTGGCGCCTCCGGCGGCTGCCAGCGCCAGTGCCACCGCCCCTGGCAGCCGATGGAACAGTTGGAGCAGGAACGCCCCCGCCAGCAGCGCCCGAACACCGTCCCTCCATAGACGCCCTGCGCGGCGCCGATGCACGGCGGGGAAGGCAAGCGGCGCCGCCAGGAGAGCCGGAGGTCCGATGGCGAGGCCAAGCGCCAGGGCGGCGAGCGAAACCCCGGTCAGGCGATGGGCCACCAGGAAGCCCGGTTCTCTTCCGATCAGGTCGAGGACGGGCTGCGCCACGGCAAAGGCCCAAAGACCGAACACGTGCGCGATCGGGACCCAGCCGCCCGAGCTGTCGCTCGGCTCCTTTGGAGAGAGCCTCTCCTTGGGCATCACGTGGCGCATGGAGCTGGTGCGGCGCTATTGGGCAGTCCGGGTTCTACCCCGTCCTGCGACCCTCGGCGCAAGCGGGTGTGTCGGTCATGCCGACCGACTCAGACCAGCAGACCGGCGATGGTCGCCGTCTGCAGGCAGGCCAGGGTGCCGGCGATCATCGCGCGCAGGCCCAGGCTCGCCAGCTCGCTCTTGCGCTCCGGGGCGATGCCGCCGATGCCGCCGATCTGAATCGCGATCGACGAGAAGTTGGCGAAGCCGCACAGCGCGTAGGTCGCAATGACCTGGGAACGCTCCGACAACTGGCTCTCGGCGGAGATGTCCTGGAACCGCGAATAGGCGACAAACTCGTTGACCGCGGTCTTGAGGCCCAGGAGGGTTCCTACCGCATCCGCCTCGGACCAGGGGACGCCCATCACCCAGGCCAGGGGCCGGAACAGAAAGCCGAGGATCATCTCCAGGTTCAGTCCGGGGATTCCGATCCAGCCTCCAACCGGGGACAGGAGGCCGTTGAGCATCGCCACAATGGCAACGAAGGCGAGCAGCATGGCGCCGACGTTGAGCGCCAGCTTCAGGCCGTCGCCGGCGCCCTGCGCGGCCGCGTCGATCATGTTGACCCACGGCGTCTTGACCTCGAAGTCGGACTCGGCCGCGACCCGCTCGGTCTCGGTTTCCGGGATCATCAGCTTGGCCATGACCAGGGCGGCCGGCGCCGACATCACACTGGCCGCGATCAGGTGCCCTGCCGGGATGCCCAGGCCGACGTATGCCGCAAGCACGCCGCCGGCGACGGTGGCGAAGCCGGCCGTCATCACCGCCATCAGCTCGGAGCGAGTCATCTTCTGGATGTACGAGCGGATGATGAGCGGCGCTTCGGTCTGGCCGACGAAGATGTTCGCCGAAGCGGACAGCGACTCCGGGCCCGAGGTGCCCATCAGCTTCGTCATCACGACGGCGAAGACCTTGACCACCCGTTGAATGACGCCCAGGTGGTACAGCACGGCGACGACGGCCGAGAAGAAGATGATCGTCGGCAGCACCTTGAACGCGAACAGGTGCTCCTCGAAGGTCTCTCCAAAGACGAACAGCGAACCGAAGTCCGCGTAGCCGAGGAACTCGGTCGCGACGTCGTTTGCGCCGCGGAAGAACGCCCGACCCCAGGGCGTCTTCAGAATCAGCAGCGCGAAGACGAACTGAATCGCCGTGCCCATCAGGACCGTGCGCCACCGGACCCGCCATCGGTCGGTGGACAGCGCCCAGGCGATGCCCGGGATGACCACGAGTCCGATCAGGCCGGTCATCTATTGACCGCCGGATGAGCTAGGGGCCGCCAGCCTTCAGGAAACGGAAGTAGTCGCTGTCCGTCGACAGCACCAGCCAGGTGTCGGCGTCGATCGTCTTTTCGAAGGCCGCCATCGTGCGCAGGAACTCGTAGAAGTCCCGCGACTGCGCCGACTGGTTGTAGGCCGAGGCGTAGATGTCGGTCGCCGAGGCGTCGGCGCGGCCCCGGATTTCGGTCGCCGTGCGGTAGGCCTCGGACTCGATGCGCTTCAGGTCGCGGTCCATGTTGCCGAGAATCTCCGACGCCTGCCCCTGGCCCTGGGAACGGAACCGGTCGGCAATCCGCTGCCGTTCGGAGATCATCCGGTTGAACACGTCCGGCTCGACCTGCTTGCCGTAGTTGATGCGCCGGAACTGGACGTCCAGCACATCGATACCCAGATCCGCGGTGCGCGCCTGGGCCGCGGCCAGGATGTCCAGGCGAATCTTGTCGCGGCCGGTCGTGATCTCCTCCAGGCCGCTGCCGGTGTCGAGATTCGATTCGTCGGCCGCCGCTTCGCGGTTCGAACTGCGGATCACCTCGATCAAGTCGTGGTTGGCGATCGCGCTGCGCGTCTCGCCGTCGAGGATGTCGTCGAGCCGCGACTGGGCGCCGCGCTCGTCGCGCAGCCGCTGGAAGAACAGCAACGGGTCGGAAATCCGCCAGCGGGCGTAGGTGTCGACGAAGATGAACACCTTGTCGCGGGTCGGCAGCTCCTCCGCGGAGCCCTGCCACTCCAGGAAGCGGCGGTCGAAGTACTGCGCCTTCTGGTAGGGCAGCTTGAACTTGAGGCCCGGCGTCTCGATTGCGTCGCCCTTGGGAGCACCGAACTGGGTGATGATCGCCTGACGGTCCTCCGGCACGACGAACAGGGAGGTGCCCACCAGCACGAGCAGCACCAGGACCAACAGGGCCACGACGATCCTCATGGCGATCCCTCCCCGGCCTGCTGGGCCGCCACCTGCCGCGTCCTGGCCGCGCTGACTCCCTCGAAGCTCATGATCGGCGTCAGACCCTCGACATCCTCATCGACGACGATCTTCCGGCCCACCTTCGGCAACACACTCTCCATCGTCTCGATGAACAGCCGCTTGCGCGTCACCTCCGGCGCTTGCCGGTACTCCTCGTAGAGGGCAACGAAGCGGGCCGCGTCGCCCTCGGCGCGGTTGACCCGATCGAGCGCGTAGCCCTCGGCCTGCTGGATCGACTGCCGCGCCCGGCCTTCGGCGCGCGGGATGATCCGGTTGTACTCCGCCTCGGCTTCGTTGATCAGCCGCTCCAACTCCTGCTCCGCCTGGTTGACCGCGTTGAACGACGGCTTGACCGGCTCGGGCGGGTTGTTGCTCTGGAGCACCACCTGATCGACCCGAATCCCGGTCTCGTACTGCTCGCAGAGCTCCTGGAGTTCGACCTTGACCGTGACTTCGATCTCGGCCCGACCGACGGTCAGGACTTCGCTCACCGTACGGTCGCCGACCACCTTGCGCATCACCGCTTCGCTCATGTCGCGGAACGTGTCGTCCATGTTGCGGACCCGGAACAGGTACTGGTACGGGTCGACGATCCGGTACTGCACGACCCACTCGACCACCGCCGCGTTCAGGTCGCCGGTGAGCATGTTCGCTTCCTCGGCGTTGTCCACGAAGGAACTGCGCACCGCCACGCTCTCGCTACGGAAACCGAACTCCTCCTTCAACTGGCGCTTGACCGGGACCTTGGTCAACTTGTCGAGCAACGGGATCTTGAAGTGAAGCCCCGACTCGGTCTGCTTGAGGTAGCGGCCCAGCCGCAGAATCACGCCCACCTCTTCGGGCTGCACCGTGTAGATGCTGGACAGGAGGAGCAGCCCCACCAGCACAACCAGCGCAATGATCTTCAGGCCGCCAAGCCGCTCGCGGAGAACCTTCCCCAGGTTCTGGAGGTCGAGCGGGCTCTCGCCGCCGGGGAAGTTGTCCGCCATGGCCGCCGAGGCTATGCGATCGCGGCCCCGATGACAACCGGCAGAGCGCCGATACATCCGGCCGCGACACGAATCGGACGCCCCGTCCTGCCTTCCCGCAGCGCGTCCAGGCGGTAGTCTCGCCGCTATGCCGCCGCGCTTCGACGACGACGCGAGGACGCTCCGGCTGTCCGTGGCGGACCTGCTCGACCACCGCGCCGCCAGGCACCTCGGGTTCGCCAACCGGGGCGGGTTCGAGCGGCTCTGGGTCGGACAGGCGATCCACAGCCGCTACCAGGAACAGGCGATGGAGCGGGAGCCGAGCTACCGGCGCGAAGTCGAGCTGTCGCTCGAGTTCGACCACCGCGGCTGGCAGGTGACCCTGACCGGCCGCGCCGACGGCATCTACCGCGACGCGGACGGATCCCTGGCGATCGAGGAAATCAAGTCCGTACGGCCGAACACGGAGCCCTCGCCGGGGCTGCTCGCGACCTACCGGCGGCAGGCGGCGCTCTACGGCTGGATCCTCCACCGGTCGGGCGCCGCCCCGCTACCGGTGCGCGCCGAACTGGTCCTGATCGAGATCGGCACCGCCGACATCGAGCGGCTCGAGGTCGAGCTCGACTGGGAGGAACTCGACACCGCCATCCGGCTGAGTCTCAACGCCCTCGTCCACGACTACCAGGCGGCCCGCGCGCATCGCCAGCGACGCGAGCTGGCCGCCGAACGGCTCGAGTTCCCCTTCCACCAGCCGCGGCCGGGCCAGCAGGAGATCGTCGACCGCGCGGGACTTGCCATCGGGCAGCGCGAGCACCTGCTGGTCCAGGCGCCGACCGGCCTCGGCAAGACCGCCGCCGTCCTGTTCCCCGTCCTGCGTGAGGCGCTCGCCCGCGACCTGCGGGTATTCGTCCTCACCGCCAAGAACACTCAAGCCGCGATGGCCAACCGCGTCATCGACCTGCTCAACCGGGAGGGCGCCTTCCACTCCCTGCACCTGCGGGCCAAGGCGCGCATGTGCGCGAACGACGAGATCATCTGCCACGAGGACTACTGCCAGTACGCCCGCGACTACTACAGCAAGCTGCAGCGCAGCCAGATCATCCCGAGGCTGCTCCAGGAGCACAGCCTGCTCGAGCCGGACGCGATCTACGCCGCCTCGAAGAGCACCCGTGTCTGCCCGTTCGAGATCAGCCTCGAGCTCGGGCGCCAGGTCCAGGTGGTGGTCGGCGACTACAACTACGCCCTCGACCCCTTCGTCAAGCTGACGGAGTTCCAGGGCGACGCGGACCTCTCCGGCACCGTCCTGGTCGTCGACGAGATTCACAACCTCGTCGATCGCGGCCGCGGCTACTACAGCCCGGAACTGACCGCGAAGGGGTGCCGCGACGCCGCGGCGGGCTTGCGACGGGTGGGGCGCGGCACCGAGGGCGGGCCCACCGGGCGCCTGCGCGAACTCTGCGGCGCGCTCGAAGATCTGATTCGGACCGGCGTCGACGGGCAGCTCGATCGCCCGGACCGCAGCGCGGTCGTCGAGGGCGCGCCCCCCGAAGACGAACTCTGGGGCCTGCGGCCCGCCTTCGACCGCGGCTTCGTGGACTACCTGGAGTTCCGCCGCGACACCCGCTCCTTTGCCGCCAACGACGCCTTCGTCGAGCTCTACTTCAAGCTGCTCCGGTTCCTCAACACGCTCCAACTCGCCTCCTCACCCAAACACGCCGAGTCCTTCAGTTTCCTCTTCCGGCGCACCGACGGCGAACCGAGCTTCAGTCTCCTGTGCAAGGACGCGAGTGCCTTCCTGGGGGCGACGATCAACCGCTGCCGCTCCTGCATCGGCTTGTCTGCGACCCTCCAGCCGTTCGAGTTCTACCGCGACCTGCTCGGGTTCGACGAGGCGCGGACCTCGACCCTCGAGGTGCCGAGCGCCTTCCCCGCCGAGAACCGCCGCATCGTCGTCGACACCTCGGTCGCCACGGCGTACCGCACCCGCGACGACAACTACGGCCCGATCGCCGAACGGCTGGCCGAGTTCGCCCGCTCGGTGCCCGGGAACTCGATGGCCATCTTCCCCAGCTACCGCTTCCTCGCCGAGGTCGAGGAACGGCTGCCCGACTGCGGCCGCAACGTGCTGGTGCAACAGCAGACGACCAGCGAGGCGCGGCGCCAGGAGGTGCTCGACGCCCTGACCAGTCCGCTTGCCGGCGACACGCTGCTGCTCGCGGTGGCGGGCGGCGTGTTCTCCGAAGGCGTCGACTACCCGGGCGATGCGCTGCTCGCGGTAGCCGTCGTCGGCCCCTGCCTGCCCGCCGTGACCATGGAACAGAAGCTGCTTCAGGCCTACTACGACGAGCGCTTCGAACGCGGCTTCGAGTACGCCTTCGTGGTGCCCGGCATGACCCGCGTGGTCCAGGCCGCCGGGCGGCTGATCCGCTCCGCCGACGACCGCGGCGTCATCGCGCTCCTCGACCGCCGCTTCCTGCAGCAGCCCTACCGGAAGCACCTGCCGGCCGAGTGGTGGCCTGAATCCACCGAGGAGAAGACGTCCGACCTCGCCGGCCACCCGGCGACCACCGCGGCAGCTTTCTTCGGCAAAGGGCCATGACCACCCTGCTCCGACGGATCGAACGCTTCATCGCCGAAAATTGTGGCAGCTTCGAGGAACTCGCCCAGGCGGCAGCCCGCTTCGGCTATCAACGCGTCGAGCCCTACCGCCGCCTGTGCGAACGGCGCGGGATCGCACCCGGCGCGTTCGACGACTGGCGCGCGGCGCCGCCGGTCCCCACCTCGGCCTTCAAGTCGCTGCGCCTCGCCGCCGCCGAGCCCCGGGAGGTCTTCCGCAGCAGCGGCACCACGCGCGGAGAGGAGCGGCGGAGCGTCCACTACCACCCGTATCCCGATCTCTACCGGACCGTGATCGACGCCTCCTTCGCCGCCGCCTGCCTGCCCGTGGGGGCCGCGCGGGTTCCGATCCTCTCGCTCATCCCCGACCGCACCGCGGCCCCCGACTCGAGCCTGTCCTTCATGGCGGCCCACATGTTCCAGCGCCACGCCGCACCGGGCAGCGCCTGGGCCGTCTCCGCGGGCGGGATCGACGTCGAACAGGCGCGCCGCTGGCTGCAGGGCCGCGGCGACAGTGAACCGGTACTGGTCCTGGCCACCGCCCTGGCGCTCGTCCTCCTGCTCGACCACTTGGAAGGTGAGACCGGGCACGCCGTCCGACTGCCGGCCGGAAGCCGCGTGTTCGAGACCGGCGGCTTCAAGGGCCAGCGCCTCGAGACGACACCGGAAGCAGTCCGGCGCCGCGCCCACAACCTGCTCGGCCTGGAAGAGACGGCGATCGTTCGCGAGTACGGGATGACGGAGCTGACCAGCCAGGCCTACTCCCGTCCCGGCGGGGAGCTGCTGCGCACGCCGCCGTGGATGCCGTTTCGCGTGCTCGACCCGGAAACTCTCGACGAGGTCGAAGACGGCCGCACCGGTCTGCTGTCCTTCTTCGACCTCGCGAACGTCGGATCCGTCTGCCACGTGCTGACCGAGGACCTCGGCGTCGCCGAGGATGGCGCCTTCCGCCTGCTCGGCCGCGCCACCGGCGCCGAACTCCGCGGCTGCTCGCTGACGGCGGAGGAGCTGGGCGCCGCATGACCGCCTCCGGACCTGGGAACGCGGGCGTCTCGCCCGCATCCGGGGACATCACTCAACTCGGAACGACCGCCCGGCGTCTCGCCGCCGCAGCGCCGGCTCTCCGCGCCATCCCCGACGACGACATCCTTGCCGCCTGGAACGGCACCCTCGCCGCCTTCGTCGACCCCAACAGCCCCGAACGCCGCGAACTCGACCCCGACCTGCTGGCCGCCACCGGCCTCTCCCCCGCCGGCCTCGACCGTGGCCTCCGGACCATCGGCGCCGGCATGGCCGGCGAGCCCGCCGCCGGTTCCCTTCGCCGCGCACCGAAGCAGCACGAAGACGGTTTCAGCCTCGTCGTGCTGCCCGCAAACCCACCCGGCCTGATGCTGCAGTCCCTGCTGCCTGCCCTGGCCGCACGCTCGCCCGTCCTGTTCAAGTCATCGCGGGCCGAACCCTTCTTCGCGCGCGCCTTTCTCGACGCCCTGGGTCGCCGGCTGCCCATCCTGCGCGATGCCTACGCCACCGCCACCTGGACCGGCGGCGACGCCTCGATCGAAGCCCACCTGTACGCTGGCGTCCGGCTCGTCGTCGCCTACGGAAACGAGTCGACGATTGCCTCCGTCACGACCGCAGGCCCCCGGAAGCTCGTTGCTTTCGGCGCCAAGCTGAGTCTCGGCTGGGTCGGCGCCGATGCCGACCCGGATCGAGCGGCCCGCGGCATGGCCCTCGACATCGCCCTCTTCGACCAGCGCGGCTGCCTCTCCGTCGAGGCCATGCTCGTCGATCACACGGCGGCCGACGCCTTCGCCAATTCCCTCGCCGACGCCCTCGCGCAGCTCGCCACCGAACTACCCCCCGGCCGGGCAGGCGACGCCGAACGTGCCGGCGTCCGCCTCGCCAGGGAGGACGCCGACCTCCGCGGCCTGACGTGGTTCGGCGAAGCGTTCGATACCGGCACCGTCATTGTGGAACCCGACACGCGAATCCGCCCCTCGCCCGGCCTGCGCACCGTCCGCATCCACTCCGTCTCCGAGCTTCCACCGCTCGACGACTGGAACGGCCGGCTCCAGGGCATCGCCCTCGCCGGCCCCATGACCGCCACCGTCCGCCGCGCCTTCCAGCAAGCCGGCGTTTCTCGCTTCGCCCCCGCCGGCCGACTCCAGGCCACCGACGCCGCCTGGCGCAACGGCGGCATCGACGTCGCCGCCGAGTTCGCAGACGACTCCTGATCACCCCGACCGTTCGATGGGTACCCTCGCGCGTGTACGAACGAGAGTGCTAGCATGTCCTTACCATGCAAAAGCGCTTGACCCGAACCGGCAACAGTCACGCGATCGTGTTGGACAAGGGAATCCTCGAGACCACGGGGATTGACAGCGACACGATTCTGGAGATCTCTACGGACGGTGACGTCATCCTGATCTGCCCGCTGCGCACCGACGAGCGCGTATCCAAGCTCAAGCGCGGTCTGGATCGCATTCACGAGCGCTACGCCGGGGCCTTTCGGCGTCTGGCGCAGTAGCGCGGAGGCGTTTCGGGGGGGGAATGGAGCCGGCATTCGTCACGCTCGACGAAGTCCTGGCGATCCAGGCGGAGCAGATCGAGCGCTACGGCGGAACAAGAGGCCTACGCGACAGGGGCCTCCTGGAGTCCGCCCTCGCAATGCCCGCAGCGACGTACGGCGGCGAGTTCCTCCATTCGACCCTCTTCGAGATGGCCGCCGCCTATCTCTTCCATCTATGCAACAACCATCCGTTCCTGGACGGAAACAAGCGCACCGCACTCGCCGCCTGTCTCGCCTTCCTGTGGCTGAACGATCTCGAGGTGGTGGCAGATCCAGACGAAATCGCGGAACTGGTCCTCGACGTCGCCGACGGCGGCCTGGGCAAGGCGCAAGTGGCGGTCTATCTGGAGGACCGCTCGCGCCCGGCGTGACTACGGCGCCGGCGGCAGCCCCGACACCGTCTCGACCACCACGCCGTCCTTGACCCGGAACGAACGCGGCAGGGTCCTGTACAGCGGTGCGAGGAACGTCGGCGGCGCCTCGCGGATCTCGAAGGCGGGGCCATAGGACCAAAAGAACGTCCGGTTCTCGTCGGGGGTCGCCGAGCTGAGCACCCACATCCCGCTGCCCGCGAAGACGTGCCGGTTCAGGCCGTCGACCGCCTTGCCGAGATCCTCGTCGAGGTCGGCGATGACCAGCCAGTGCTCGCCCTCTTCCAGCTCGGGCACGACGGTCGACAGGCACAGGAGGCTGTCCCCGTCGCCGCTGCAGATCTCGTCGACCTGAAGGTCCGGCTTGAGCCGGGTCGCCAAGTTGTCCAG
Organism: Candidatus Multivorans sp.; assembly: GCA_965205295.1. GTDB lineage: Bacteria > Acidobacteriota > Thermoanaerobaculia > Multivoradales > Multivoraceae > Multivorans. The sequence goes on along the minus strand of OZ242167.1, from coordinate 3,542,320 downwards.
CGGCAGGTCGGGCGCCGCGCGGGCGAACGCCAGCAGACCCACGGTCAGAGCGCCGACGACGGCGAGCCGGATCCACGGCATGCCGTCGCTCGCGCGCCGGCCAAGAAACGCCAGCGCCAGCGCCGGGACCATGAGCGCCAGGTCCTGCCAGAAGGCCTCCGCCGGCGTCCGCTCCACCAGGTTGCCGAAGCAGCCGCAGCCGGCCTCCTCGGGGGCGGCGATGCCGCGCAGATCACGGTAGTACGTACGGCCGGTGAGGAACAGGAAGAAGGCGACGAGCAGAGCCGAGGGACCGAGCACCCACATCCGGCGCAGACCGAGGATGAGCGCGCTGCCCAGCCCGACTTCGAGCGCCAGCGCGATCACCGTCACCACCGCTGCCGGCAGCAGGAAGTCCAGACCCTCGATCTCGATCTGGCTCACGAACGCCTGCGGGTCGAGGGCCTTGACCGCCGCTCCGAACACCAGCACCGCGCCCAGGAAGGCGCCGCCGGCCCACCCCACCACGCTCAGCGCCAGCTCGAAGCGGTCGCCCGGCGCCGCCGCGCGGGTCTTCCTGCGAACCTTACCCAGCATGCTTCGCCGCCATCTGTCTGCTGCCCATTCCGTTGTTATCCTGACTCCGCGCCGCGCCGCGCGCCCCGGCCTCACGCGCCGCATTCCAGCCGCGCAGACTACTAGATGACGACTCGATGATCTCGATCTCCAACCTCGGCAAGAGCTTCGGCGAACAGACCCTGTTCGCGGGCGCGAGCGTGCGTTTCACCTCAGGGCAACGCTACGGCCTTGTGGGCTCGAACGGTTCGGGCAAGTCGACGCTCCTGCGCATGCTGTCAGGCGACGAGCCGCCCAGCGAAGGCTCGATTACCGTGCCGAAGCGCTGCCGGCTGGGAGTGCTGAAGCAGGACCACTTCGAGTACGAACAGGATCAGGTCCTCGACGTCGTGATGATGGGCAACGCCGAACTGTGGCAGGCGATGGTCGAGAAGGACCGGCTGCTGGAGCGGGCCGACGAGGAATTCGACGGCAACCGCTACGCCGCGCTGGAGGAAGTCGTCATGCGCTGGGACGGCTACTCCCTGGAGTCCCGGGCGGCCGAGATCCTGGAGGGGCTGGGGATCGAGACAGCGGTCCACCGCGAGCCGCTGTCGATCCTGTCCGGTGGCTTCAAGCTCCGGGTGCTGCTGGCGCAGACCCTGGCCGCGTACCCCGACGCGCTGCTGCTCGACGAGCCGACGAACCACCTGGACATCCTGTCGATCCGCTGGCTCGAGAAGTTCCTGTCCGAGTTCAAGGGCGTCGTCATCGTCGTCTCCCACGACCACCGGTTTCTCGACAACGTCTGCACCCAGATTCTCGACATCGACTACGAAGCCCTCACCGCCTACCCGGGCTCGTACTCCAACTTCGAGCAGAAGAAGGTCGAGGAACGGGCGCGCCGGGAAGCCGAGATCGGGCAGCGGCAGCAAGAGATCGACCACCACCAGAAGTTCGTCGACCGCTTCCGCTACAAGGCCAGCAAGGCGCGGCAGGCCCAGAGCCGGGTCAAGCTGATCAACCGGATCTCGATCGAGCAACTGCCCCAGACTTCGCGCCGCTACCCGCTGTTCCGCTTCCAGTCGCGCCGACCCTCGGGCAAGCGGGTGCTCACCCTCGAAGGCATCTCCAAGAGCTACGGCGACAACGAGGTCCTCGACGACGTGTCGCTGGAGATCGGCCGCGGCGAGCGGGTGGCCGTGATCGGGCCGAACGGCATCGGAAAGTCGACCCTGCTCAAGATCGCGATCGGCGAGGTCGGCGCCGACTGCGGCCAGATCGACTGGGGGTACGAGACCCACCCCGGCTACTTCGCCCAGGACCACCGGCAGCAGTTGCTCGACTCCAAGGGCGCCGAGCGGAAGACAGTCCAGAGCTGGCTCTGGGACTGCTGCCCCGGCGAGCCGATCGGATTCGTGCGCGGCCAGCTCGCCGCGGTCCTGTTCTCCAAGGACGAAGCGGCGAAGCGGATCGGCAGCCTCTCAGGCGGCGAAGCGGCGCGCCTCCTGTTCTGCCGCCACGTCGTCCTCAAGCCCAACGTCCTGGTCCTCGACGAGCCCACCAATCACCTCGACCTGGAGGCGATCCAGGCGCTGATCGACGGGCTGCTGGCCTACACCGGCACCCTGCTCCTCGTCTCCCACGACCGCTGGTTCGTCAGCCAGCTCGCCACCCGGATCATCGAGATCTCCGCCGACGGCGTCAACGACTTCGTCGGCAGCTACAACGAGTACCTCGACCGCCTGGGCGACGACCACCTGGACCGGGCCGCGGCGCTGGTGCGGGCGAAGCGGGAGAAGCGGGACAAGCGGGAGAAGAAAGCGGCTCGGGCGTAGCTACAGTGAGACGCTCACCGTCTGACGGGACGCCAAGGTGAACGAGTAGGTCTGTCCAAGGCTGTCCGCTTCGGTCGCGAATACCAGCCCCACGCGCCTCTCCAGGATGCGGCGCGCCCGTCCCGGCGGCCTTCCGGCAGGCGAGGGATCGACGCACCGCATGGTGTACAGCCAGGGGCCTTCGACGGCGGTGACTCCCCAACCGACTGGGCACGAGGCCGCGTAACCCACCAACGTCCCGTTCAGCATGCACCGGTTGTTGTCCTGCGTGAACCCCTCTGCGCACAGACGCACTTCACAGCGTCCGCCGCCAGGACTGAACTCATTCCAGAATGCCGGAGGAGTACAGGTCTGCGCCTGTGCAGGCGTGCCCAAGGCGAACAACAGTCCCGCAGGAGGGCACCTCTGAGCAAGACCGCTGTCCGACACGGCACATCGCCGGCACCTCGGTTTCCGCCCGATGTGCGTGTGTTCACCAAGGGTAGGTGCTCTCCTCGCCGATCACCTCGCTCGCACCACCCGTACACACGATGCCCTCGTCCTTCTCCTCGCATCCGTCGGCCGGGCCGAACTGCAAGTCATGCTCAATACGAGAAGCCTCGCGGACCACGCCCGCTTCCATTTCGATACCCCTATGGTGGAACGGTGTCAGTACGATCGGAAGACTCTCCTTGTCGAAGGAACTTTGCAGCCAAACATCCAGGGGATCCGTCGTACGCAGCCGAGTGCCCGACCGCATGGCATCCGTCAACATGTCCGCGCCGGGATGGACGAACGAAGCCGGCACCACGCTATCGCCGCTGCGCGGCGCCTCCACCACGATGCTCTGCCCGTATTCCCGGGCCTTGATTTCGACTCGAACGAGATCGTCGGTGTAGTCGACGCGAAAACGGTACTGTCTAGCCATGTCACCACTGGCATAGACAATGCGCCAAACGTCCGACGTCTCGAGAGGCAAGAGAGCGTATGGCTTCCCCAACCTGCCTTGCGCCGCGGCAAACAACTCTTCACTCTCGAAGCGAAGAACTTCGCCGAAGGCTTGGAAGCCCACCGAGAAGATCGGGCGCTCGGAGGCCACCTTGGCGGCATCGGCGGAGTCGACCACGATCTCCGACGTCCGAAGGTCGATCAAGTCCCACGAGGAGGGCTCGCGCCAACGGTCGCCGCGGCGAACCCGCGAGGGGCGCGTGGGCAACGGAGGCGTGAACCTGTATCGAAGCACCAGGGTCTCGCCGAACCGCACGCCGCTTGGAAAGCCCTGGCGGTCTCTGACGAACTCGATGATCGAGCCGTGGTTGTCCCTGGCCGCATCGAACCACGCAACATCGCAGCCGGTACCCTCGGGGCCACGGGCGCATGTGGCGGTCGGGAACCCTCTGTACGCTTCGACCCGGAATCCTCCCCGATCATCGGTAGTCAACACGCCGTCCGAACTAATGACGGACGTCACCGTCATCGCCTGGCCGAGAACCTCGGTGGATTGACGCAATGCGAACTTTCCATTGAGTTCTAGCCTCTTGACGGCCCAGTCGGACCTAGCCTCCTGAATGCCCTGAAATGCATCGCCTCCAGAGACGCTGACTTCCGGGTCGGCGACCGCCCCCGGGACCAGACCGAGACGCTCCATGTGTTCCTGTGCCTCGGACCGGGGAACGCTGGCGGCCGTAACAACCACAGAGCCTGCGGGGCTGATTTCCTCTCTCCAGTCAGGCTGCCCCTGCATCGCGCGGGCACCACGCCCCGGCACGGTTAGGACCAGTAGGGCTCCGATGAGCAAGAGAGCCCCTCTCGCGGGTCGGAAGCGCCCCGGACCGGCTTGTCGAACAGTCAATGGAAACTCCACCTTCGGCTCCCTGGTCATCGGCTCTCTCCTTCGCCACGAGTTGAGTTGTCTATACGCGTTTGACCGAACATCCTGCCACATCGCCCTGCCCCAGCGTTCGCGCTTCACGGCGGGTAGCCGCACGAACTCCTGATTGCGTCTTCCATCGGACCGTGATCGCCCGGACCCGTCGCGTCAAGAAAGTCCGTATGGACAAGACCATCCAAATGCAACCCCTCGTGCATGATCGTCAAGGATCTGTCGAGTGCGGACTGTTCAAAGAACGGCTCGCATATACGAATTTGGGTGGGATTCAGGACGGGCACGTAAGCAACGTTGCCAGAGCAATTGAGTCCGCCAAGGATTATTCTCCCACCGTCCCGCGCTGTCGTGAGCTCAGCGTTGGCGTTGTAGCTCGGTCCGCCCGCTACTGGCGTTACCGAACACGTCCGTGACTTCACTATCGCATCGTCAACCGCGGTGTCCAGTTGCTCTTGCTTCAGTGGGGTTACCCATGACGGCGTCGGAGTACCGCCACCGCCGCCACCGCCGCCACCACCGCCACCGCCTCCCGGCAGCCGCCGGATTAGGATATGCGTGCTCGTAACGTTGACCACCTCGTCGACGACGATACCCTCTACACAGGATTTCCCTTCCTCCAGCTCCGTATTGTCGTCGCACGCTTGCGCCTCCGTCCCGGACGCAGCGGTCACACTGGAAGGACTCGGCACGACGTATCGATAGCAGCTACCGCCAGAAGCAAAGTGGCCGGCGGGACAGTTGACGACCGCCATGATGGTGTAGTCACCCGTTCCTCCACGGTAAGGGTATACCCGGACGCTGTGCGACCCGGCCGCCAGTTCGCGGCTCCAGTCGTTGTCGCTGGTTCCGCCCCGGTTCGAGCAGGAGGAGCCGTTGACGGAACAGTCGATGTCCCGGTCCATGCCGGTCAGGGAGACGTTCACGGTCTGACGGGACGCCAAAGTGAACGAGTAGGTCCGGCCGGGGCTGTCCGTTTCGGTCGCGAACACAAGCCCGACTCGCGTCTCCAGAGTGCGCCGCACCCGTGACGGCGGCTGCGCCGTCGTATCGGTTGCAACCGTCGGGAGCGTCCCGCTCGCCCGCCGGGTCGAGGAGCTGAAGGCGAGGCCCGGCGGCAGACCCGTCAACCTGTAGGCGTAAGGCGGCGTGCCTCCGGTCGCGGCGGGAAACACCGTGCTGACGACGCCGGCGGACGGCACACGAAAGTTGGGAAGGCCAGGCAGGGAGAGACTCGGCGGCGGCGGCGGTTCAGCTTCCGATGGGTCGACGCACCGCATGCGCGCCACGGAGTAAAACCGCAGTGCGCCGGGCGCCGCAGGCCCCCGGGCCAGGTAGTGGAATTCCAGTCTCGGCGAAGCGTCTCCGAAGCGAGTCGTTTCACTCGCATCGACTCCGCCGGGGCGTCGGTAGCGCCCGTCGGATCGTCACTCCTCAGACCCCGAAGTACCTCGCATCCGGGTGATGGAACACCAACGCCGACACCGTGGCCTCCGGGTCCATCATGTCGCCCTCGGTGAGTTCCACGCCGATGTCGGCGGGCTCGAGCGCCGCGAAGAGCTGGCGCTGACCGGCGAGGTCCGGACATGCCGGGTAGCCGAAGGAGTAGCGCTTGCCGCGGTACTTCGCCGCCAGGCGCTCGCGGGTCGTCATCCCGGGCGGGTCGGGGAATCCGAGTTCGGCGCGGAGTCGTTGATGCAGCAGCTCCGCCGCGGCTTCGGCGGTTTCGAGCGCCAGCGCCGCGTAGGCGTGGCTCTTGAGGTACTCGCCTTCGTTCTTGAAGCGTTCGGCGCCTTCGCGCACGCCGGCGCCGGCGGTGACGACGAAGAGGGCGACGTGGTCTCCGGCCGGCAGCACGTAGTCGGCGAGACAGAGGCCGTCCTCGCGCGGCTGCCGGGGCAGGCGCCACTCGGCGGCGACGCTCTTCGCGCCGCCTTCGGCGGTCTCAACCAGGGTGAGCCGGTTGCCCTCGCTCCGGGCCGGAAAGAACCGCCATACGCCGCGCACGGCCATCGCGCCGCGGGCGAACTCCTTGAGTTCCTCGACGACGGCCTCGACCTTGTGCAGCTTCGGATCACCGGCCTTGCGCAGGCGCTCCACCGAGCCCTTGAGGCCGAGGTGCTTGGCGTAGAGCATTTGCAAACTCAGGTGCGGCCACACTTCGTCGAGGTCGAAACGCTCAGTGCGCCGCTCGAGACAGGGAGGCCGGGGCGCCGGGATGTCGGTGCGAACGGTGGAGCTTCGGCGCTCCGCCACCGGCGCCGCCGACGGTCTGGACCGGGCCCGGAACGCGGCGGCGTCGCGCTCGCGCAGCGCCTCGACTTGCTCCAGCAAGGCCCCCCGGCGCTCGGAGTCGCACAGACGTTCGATCAGGTCGAGCCCGCTCATCGCGTCGCTTGCGTAGGTGCAGACGCCGCCGTACTCGGGCGCGATCCGGCCGTGCGTGAACCGACGCGTCAGCGCCGCGCCTCCCACGACGAGATCGGTCTCGATGCCGGCCGCCGAGAAGTCCCCGGCGGTGGCCACCATCTGCTGGGCGCTCTTGACCAGTAGTCCGGAAAGACCGATCACGTCCGGCTCGTGCCGGCGCGCGGCCTGGATCAACTGCTCGCTCGGCACCTTGATCCCCAGGTTCACCACCTCGAAGCCGTTGTTGGTCAGGATGATGTCGACCAGGTTCTTGCCGATGTCGTGGACGTCGCCCTTGACCGTGGCCAGGATCACCCGGCCGCGGGTCATGCCCTCCGTGCGTTCCATGTGCGGTTCGAGGTGATCGACCGCGGCCTTCATCACCTCGGCGCTCTGCAGCACCTCGGCCACGATCAGCTCGTTGTTGTTGAACAGCCGGCCGACCTCGGCCATCCCGGTCATCAGCGGTCCGTTGATGATGTCGAGCGGGTCCGGCCAGCGGGGGTCCGCCAGCGCCGCGTCCAGGTCCGGGCGGAGACCCTCCTTGCTGCCCTCGACCACCGACCGCGAAAGACGTTCCGCCAGCGGCAGCAGGTCCCGCGGCGCCTGCTCCTGCCAGGCCTTTCGCTCCCGAAATGCCGCCGTGAACGCCTCGACCGCACGCTGCCCCGCCTCCACGTCGCCTGGCCGCAGGTCGAGCAGCGCCTCGGCGAGCACGCGCTCCGCCACCGGGATCTCGGCGTAGCGGGCCAGGCCCTGGGTGTTGACGATCGCCGCATCGAGGCCGGCCTGCGTGCAGCGGTAGAGGAACACCGCGTTGAGCACCTCGCGTCCCGCGAGCGGCAGGCCGAAGCTGACGTTCGAGATGCCCAGGATGGTCCGGGTGCCCGGGAGCGCCTCGCGCACCGCGCGCACTCCATCGATTGTCGCCTTCGCCGAGCCCAGGTAGGCCTCGTCGCCCGTGCCGCAGGGGAAGACCAGCGGATCCCACCAGATGTCCTGGGGCTCCAGGCCCCAACGCGAGGTCAGGAGCTCGTAGCTGCGCCCGGCGACCTCCAGCTTGCGTTCGGTCGACACCGCCATGCCCTGCTCGTCGATCAGGCCGACGACCACGGCGCAACCGAACTCCCTCGCCAGCGGCGCCACGAGCTCGAAGCGCTCCAGCCCGTCTTCCAGGTTGATCGAGTTCAGGATCGACCGGCCCTGGCACCAGGTCAGAGCAAGCGCCATGACCTCGTGGTCGGTGCTGTCGATCATCAACGGCGCCTTGACCCGGCGCACCAGCCGCTCCAGGAACCGTTCCATGTCGACGCACTCGTCGCGCTCCGGGTCCTGGAGGCAGATGTCGACCACCTGCGCTCCGCCCTGGACCTGGGCGCGGCCGACCTCGGCCGCCGCCTCGTACTCGCCTTCCAGGATCAGCCGCTTGAACTTGCGGCTGCCGAGCACGTTCGTGCGCTCGCCCACCAGGAGCGGCCGGTTGTCCTCCGTGAGCTCCGCCACGTCCAGGCCCGATATCAGGCACCGCCGGTGATCGGGGGGCTGCCGGGGAGCGCGGCCGCGGACGACGCCTGTGAACGCTTCGATGTGGGCCGGCGTGGTGCCGCAGCAACCGCCGACCAGGTTCAGCCAGCCGTGATCGAGGAAGCGGGAGAACACGGCACGGAAGTCGTCCGGCGTCTGGGTGTAGAGGCCATCCTCGTCCGGCAGACCGGCATTCGGGACGCACGCCACCCGGGTGCGGCAGATCTCGGACAGGGCGCGCAGGTGGTCGAGCATCTGGTCCGGACCGGTGGCGCAGTTGAGACCCACGTAGAGCAGGTCCCGGCGGTCCCGGTGCAGCAGCGACGCGGCCAGCGCCTCCACTTCCTGGCCCCCGAGCATGGTCCCCGTGGTCTCGATGGTCACCGAGACCGCCACCGGCAACCGGAAGCCCAACTGCTCGAACGCCCGCTCGATGCCGATCAGGCCGGCCTTCACGTTGCGCGTGTCCTGGCAGGTTTCGAGCAGCAGGTAGTCGGCGCCGCCGGCCATAAGCCCCAGGGCCTGGGCGCGGAAGTCGTCCCGCAACTGTTCGAAGGTGACGCCGCCGGTCACCGAGATCGCCTTCGTCGTCGGTCCCATCGAGCCGCAGACGAAGCACTCCCGCTCCGCTTCGGCGCAGGCCTGTCGCGCCAGTTCCGCGGCGCGCCGGTTCAGCTCGAAGGCTCGCTCGGCGAGCCCGTACTCCTCGAGCACCAGGGGCGTGCCGCCGAAGGTGTTCGTCTCGACGATGTCGGCGCCGGCTTCGAGGTAGGACCGGTGGACCCCGAGCACCACGTCGGGCCGGGTCGCCACCAGGATCTCGTTGCAGCCCTCGAGCTCCGCGCCGCCGAAGTCCGCAGGATCCAGGTCCGCCGCCTGGAAAGCGGTACCGGTGGCCCCGTCGAGCACCAGGATCCGCTGCTCCAGGGCAGCGAGCAGGGCACGTTCCCGGGCTGCCCGGTCCGGCGGTTCCGGTAGTTGTTCAACCCGCTGTTCAACCCGCTGTTCAGCCGGCACGGTATCCACTCCACGCTTGTCCCGGCTGATCCGTCAGCCGGTCAGTGACGCTAGCAGCCAGCGTCAACCCGAACGGGCCGCGACGAAGTCCCGGCGTCGCGGGAGCAACCGCGAGGCGAGCAGTGCGCCGAACGCGACACCGACCGCATCGGCGACCAGGTCCATCCACTCGCCCGACCGGTAGCCGAGCAGCATCTGGCAGATCTCGATGGCGCCGCCGTAGACCACCGCCGCCACCGACGCGAGAAGCACGCCGCGGACGCGGCCGGCGCGCGCCGGCGGCCGGCACCAGACCCAGGCCAGCAGGGCGAACAGAAACCCATGGACGATCTGGTCCAAGGGCAGCTCGGCCGCAATCCGGCGCGCATCGCCCCCGAGCAGACCCGCGAGCCACCGCAGGGCGCGCTCGAAAGCGCCGGCGAACGCGGGCGCCGGCAGGAGCAGAAACAACGCCACGGCCCCGGCGACGCCAACCGATAGCCATCGCCAGGTAAGCGCGAAGCGCCGCGGGGAGAACTCAGCGCGGGCCGACGAACCCCTCCTTCTCGAGGTGGAGGATGATCTGTTGCGCGGCCTCCTCGGCAGTGATGTCCGTCGTGTCGATGACCAGGTCCGCGCCTTCCGGCACCTCGTAGGGATCCGAGATGCCGGTGAAGGCGTCGATCAGTCCGGCCCTGGCCTTGGCGTAGAGACCCTTGACGTCGCGTTCCTCGCACACATCGAGCGGCGTCGCCACGTGGACCAGGATGAAGCCGCCGACATCCTCGATCACCTCCCGCACGTCCTGGCGGACGCTCTCGTAGGGAGCGATCGGAGCGCAGATCGCCACGCCGCGGTTCTTCGTGATCTCGGAGGCGACGAACCCGATGCGCCGGATGTTGATGTCGCGGTGTTCCCGGGAGAACCCGAGTTCCGAGGACAGGTTGGTGCGGACGATGTCGCCGTCGAGCAGCGTCACCGGACGGCCGCCGGCTTCAAGGAACTTGACCAGGAGGACGTTCGCGATCGTCGACTTGCCGGCGCCGGAAAGGCCGGTGAAGAACACCGTGAACCCTTGGTTGCTGCGCGCCGGATGGCTACTGCGCAACTCGCTGGCCACTTCCGGAAAGGTGAACCACTCCGGAATCGGAAGGCCCCGGCGCAGCCGGCGGCGGAGGTCGCTGCCCGAGATCGACAGCGTCCGCTCGCCCTCCTTCACGTTGTCCACGGGCTCGTACGAATCACGGTCCTCCACGTAGACCATCATCCGGAAGGGGACCATCTTCACGCCCAGCTCGGCCTCGTGCTCGACCATCAGCTCCTGCGCGTCGTAGGGGCCGTAGAAGGGCTGGCCCTTTGAATCCACGCCCGGGCCCGCGTGGTCGCGGCCGACGATCAGGTGGGTACAGCCGTAGTTCTTGCGGATCAGGGCATGCCAGAGCGCCTCGCGCGGTCCCGCCATGCGCATGGCGAGAGGCAGCAGCGCAAGCTCCGCGGTGTGGCCCGGATAGTGGCCCAGGACCTTGCGGTAGCAGCGGACGCGCGTGTAGTGATCCAGATCGCCCGGCTTCGTCATGCCGACGACCGGGTGAATCAGCAGGTTCGCCTCCAGCTCCCGGGCCGCCCGCAGAGTCAGCTCGAAGTGCGCCCGGTGCATCGGGTTGCGGGTCTGGAAGGCCACCGCCGTCTTCCATCCGAGTTGCGCAAAGCGACGCCGCAACTGCTCGGGCGTCTTCCGCAGTCCGGGGAAGTCGTAGTGCCGCGGCAACTGGACTCCCTCGATCTTGCCCCCCACGGACACGGTGTTCGTCCGCTGGTAGAGATGGGCGACGCCGGGATGAGCCTGGTCGAGCGTGCCGTAGACCAGCTCCGCTTCCTTGCGCCGGTCGTGCTCCCAGGCATCCTCCACCGTGAGCATCGCCAGCATCAGCCCCTCGGGATCGCGCAGAACGAGCTTCGATCCCGCTTCCAGCCCGGCAGCCGCTTCCGGCGTGATGTCCAGAGTGATCGGAATCGGCCACAGCGCGCCGGAGGGCAGGCGCATCGTCTCGCACACGCTGTCGAACGCGGCCCGGTTCATGAACCCGTCGAGGGGCGCGAATCCGCCGCAGAGAAGCAACTCCAGATCGCAAATCTGGCGCGGCGTCAGCGTCCAGGAGGGCCACTCGCGCGATCCCTCCCGCAGTTCGTTCAGGCGTTCCGGGACGGCGATCAGCGGCTGCGGCGAGCCGCTACGCCGCGCGACCTGGGGCTCGGTCATCATCTGCTCCGTCGACGTGGTCGTAGTGCGGCCCAGCAGCGCCGGCCGGTCCGGCAGTCTAGGAGCTTGCGCCGCAGAACGCAACGTAGTGAGTTCTGCGGCGCGGAACTCAGACTTCCGGATGGCGCAGGCGCCAGTCGGTGGCCTGCTCGTAGGCGTGGGCTAGACGGCAGAGCGTCGGCTCGCTCAGATCGCGGCCGACAAGTTGCAGGCTGTGCGGCGCACCCGCAGCCGAGAAGCCGCACGGCACGGAGATGGTCGGCGTGCCGGCGAAGTCGGCGGGCGCGGTGAAGAGCTGCATGCTGCCCAGTGGCGGATCGAAGCTCTCGGCAACCTCTGCGACTGCCTGCCTGTATGCCGCGATCGTGTCGTATCGCATGGCGTCCGTCACCGGTAGCGCGGTGACGTTGGACGGGCAGACAAACGCATCGACAGTGGACAGCATCGCCTCGAACCGCTCCGTGAACGCCGCACGGCGTGCGGTCGCCGCCGCGTACTCGTCGTCGCTCACCTGCGAACCGTTCTCCAGGAAGTCCCGGAAGTACGGCCCGTAGTCCGCGGCGCGGCTGGGGTACGTCGCGGCATGGGCCCGAACGGCCTCATAGGAGCACAGGGTCCACCAGTCGCTGAACGGCGCCGCCGGCATCTCGACGTCCGTGACCTCGGCACCCAGGCCGGCCAGGACCTGCAGTGCCTCGTGGACGGCGGCGGCGACCGCCGGGTCGACGCCTTCCGAGGCGTACCGCCTGTCGAACCCGAGCCGCATCCCGGCGACGTTGCCATCGAGCGTGGTCAGAATCGGAGGCATCGGTGCGTCGAGCGTCGTCGGGTCGTTCGCATCGGCGCCGGCTATCGCCTCGAGCATGATCGCGGCGTCGGCGACGCTCCGCGTCATCGGCCCGATGTGGTCGAGCGAGCCGGCGAGTTCCAGCACGCCGTAGCGGCTGACCCGCCCCCAGGTCGGTTTGAGACCGACGAGGCCGCACTGGGCCGAGGAAACCGGATCGATGAGCCCGAGCGCCTCCCGGCGTGTCAGCTTCGTGGGACCGTCCCTCCCAAGCTCTGTGCCCAACTGAATCCCCGGAGACTGGTCCGACCGTATCAGTGACGCTCGCGTTCGGGGCCGAAACGGATTGCCGACAGCTTCGGCCGCGCCGGCTCGGGTACTCTTCCCGCTTCATACGGCTCGCCTCCCTGACACGAGGTCGATCGAGGGATTGCCTCGCTGGGCGGATAGCCATCGGCCCTGAGGAAGAACCATGGTCTGGGAGCGAGAGATCGAGGAACTGAGGCGCCGCCGCGAGTTCGCCCAACAGATGGGCGGCGAGGCCGGCATCGCGGAGCAGCACCGTCGCGGCAAGCTGACGATCCGGGAGCGTCTTCAGTTGTTCGCCGACGAGGGCTCGTTCCAGGAGATCGGCGAACTCGCCGGAGTGGCCACCTACGACGGCAACGATCTCCAGGACGTGCGACCCTCGAACAGGGTCATCGGGCTCGCCCGCCTGAACGGCCGCCGCGCGGTTCTGAACGGCGGCGACTTCACCGTACGAGGCGGCGCCGCCGACGCGTCGATCGGCGACAAGAGCGGTCATGCCCAGAAGATGGCGCTCGGCTGGCGTCTGCCGTATGTGCGGCTCCTCGACTCAACCGGCGGCAGCGTCAAGACCTTCGAGAAGATCGGACGCACCTACATCCCGACCAACCCCGCTACCACGGGAATCGAGGAAGTGCTCTGCGCCGTGCCGGTCGTCGCCGGCGTGCTCGGCTCGGTGGCCGGACTGCCGGCGGTCGAGTCGTGCCTCGCCCACTTCAACGTCATGGTCAAGGGCACGAGCCAGGTGTTCGCGGGCGGGCCTCCGGTCGTCAAGGCCGCACTCGGCATCGACATCACGAAGGAGGATCTCGGCGACGAGCGCACCCAGGTGTACGGGAGCGGTGTCATCGACAATCTCGCCGACTCCGAGGAGGAGGCGGCAGCACAGATCAAGCGGTTCCTGAGCTATCTGCCGGACAGCGTCTGGCAGATGGCGCCGCGCGGCGACACCCACGACGACCCGGGGCGCCGTGAGCCGTCGCTCCTGTCCGCCGTCCCGCGCGAGAAGAACAAGGCCTACGATCCGAGAGCGATCCTCGATGCGGTTCTCGACCGCAACTCGTTCTTCGAGATCACGCCGTACTACGGACGCTCTCGAATCGTCGGACTGGCCCGCGTCAACGGCTATCCCGTCGGCGCGATGATCAACAACCCGGCCCATCTCGGCGGCTCGATGAACGTCGCCGCCGGCACCAAGGTAATTCGCTTCCTGCAGTTGTGCGACACCTTCCATCTACCGATGGTCTATTTCGGCGACGAGCCCGGATTCATGGTCGGCCCCGAGCAACAGCGCCAGGGGATCGTTCGCGCCGGCGCCAAGATGCTCTGCGCGACGCTTAGAACCCGCATGCCGTGGCTCACCGTCATCATCCGGCAGCTCTACGGCGTCGCCGGCCAGTGCCACGATCGCCCGAGCGGCATGTTCAAGCGAGTGGCGTGGCCGTCCGGCCACTGGGGGTCCATGCACATCTCAGGCGGCGTGACCGCCGCCTATCGGCGCATCATCCGGGAGTCCGACGACCCCGCGGCCAAGCAGAAGGAGATTGAGGACCGCCTCCAGGCCCTGGCGTCGCCGTTTCGCACCGCCGAGGCGTTCAACATCGAAGAGATCATCGATCCCCGCGAGACCCGACCGATGGTCTGCGAGTTCATCGACGCCGCTCAGGCGGTTCTCGAAAGCCAGCTCGGACCCGGTCCGACGCCGTACATGCCGTAGGCGCCCCCGACCGGCGCCATCGGCTCAGCCGAGCGCCTCGAAGGCGCGCGCCGTGCCGGCCAGGGCCTGGTCGATGTCGCGCTCGGAGTGCGCCACGGACAGGAACATGTTGTGCCAGGGGTGCAAGTAGACGCCGTTTTCGAGCGCATGCCCGCAGAACGCAAGGCCCTTCGTGAGCTTGGGGTCGTCCTCGAACATCACGGTCGGCATCTGCGGCGGGCCGGTCTGCTGGATCGCGTGGCCGCTGCGCCGCGCCTGTTCGGCAAGCCCGTCCCTGAACGCCCGGCCCAGCTCGAGGAGCCGGGTCGGCGCGTCGAGCTCCTCCAGGACGTCGAGCGTCGCGAGCGCCGCCGCGAAGGGTGCGGCCTGATACCAGAACGAGCCCGTGACAAAGATCCGCGACGCGGCGTCCCGATACGCCTCGTTGCCCAGAACTGCCGCAAGCGGCTCTCCGTTTGCGAGCGCCTTGCCCCACGCCGAGAGGTCCGGCTGGACGCCAACGGTCGCCCAGCTCGCATCCAGCGACAGCCGCAACCCGGCCCGCACCTCGTCCAGGATGAGCGCGGCGCCCTCGGCGTCGCAGATCCGGCGCACCGCGCGGGCGAAGACCGGGTCGACGAGCTCCTGGGGTTGGCCCGCGTCGTGCTTGAAGGCCGACACGACGATTCCCGCGAGGTCGCCGGCCGAGGCCTCGGCGGCCGCGCGCAGGCTCTCTGTGTCGTTGTACGTGAAGGTCGGGTAGTTCGCGTGCTCCTCTGCCGGCGTCCCACGCGACATGCGGTTCGCCCACGGCTGAGAGCCGTGGTAAGCGCCGGCCGCGACCAGGATCTTGCGCTTCTCACTCCTGGCTCGCGCGACCATGTTGCAGACCGTCGTCGCATCGTTGCCGTTCTTCGCGAAGATCGCCCAGTCGGCGTGCCCGACCTGGGCTACCAGGCGCTCGGCCAAGTCCACGATGTTGGCCGGTGGGCCGTTCGCGATGTCGAGCGCACCGCGCTGCGCATCGGCCGCGGCACAGATGCGGGGATTGCCGTAGCCGGCAATCATGGGTCCGTACGAGCACATGAAGTCGATGTACTCGTTGCCGTCCACGTCCCACAGTCGGCAGCCCTCGGCGCGCGCGAAGAACTGCGGGTAGTTCTTCGGCATCCTGTAGGACACCGACTGGTGCCCGTACATGCCTCCGGGAATCACCCGCTCGGCCCGAGCCCGCAGCGCCCTATCGTTCTTCATGCTTCAGACGTCCGGATCGCGCAGGCGCCGCTAACCGCCACCGACCGCCTTGAGATCGGCGTCGACCATCATCTCGACGAGCTGACGGAAGGTGACTTGGGGACGCCAGCCCAGACGCTCGTGCGCCAGGCGCGCATCGCCGCAGAGCGAGTCGACTTCGGCCTTGCGGAAGTAGCGGGGGTCGACCGCCACCAGTACCCGCCCGTCTTCGGCCACACCCTGCTCACAGGCGCCGGAACCGCGCCAGGTCAGCGGCAGCCCGGCATGGGCGAAGGCGATTTCGCAGAACTCGCGCACGCTGCGCGTATCGCCGGTGGCGATCACGTAGTCGTCCGGCTGCTCCGCGCGCAGCATCAACCGCATTGCCTCGACATAGTCGCCGGCAAAGCCCCAGTCCCGCCGCGCGGACAGATTGCCGAGGTACAGGCGGTCCTGCTGACCCGCCCGGATGCGGGCTGTGGCCAGGGAGATCTTGCGGGTGACGAACGTCTCGCCCCGACGCGGCGACTCGTGGTTGAACAGGATCCCGTTGACCGCGAACAGGCCGTAGGCCTCGCGGTAGTTGCGGGTGATGTGGAATCCGTAGGCCTTCGCCGCGGCGTACGGGCTGCGCGGATAGAACCGGGTCGTCTCGTTCTGAGGCGACTCCACGGTGCGCCCGTAGAGCTCGGACGAGGAGGCCTGGTAGAAGCGCGCCTGCGGGCAGTGCCGGTGCACCGCCTCCAGCAACCGCAGGACCCCCAGACCGGTGACCTGACCGGTCGCCGCCGGCAGTTCGAAGGAGACCTGGACGTGGGACTGCGCGCCGAGGTTGTAGATCTCGTCGGGCGCCACCGTCGCCACCGCGCGGTCGAGCGACGACGCATCGGCGAGGTCGCCGGCGATCAGGCGCAGTCGGGGCCCCGAATCGCCGTCCCTCTCGAGCAGGTGGTCGATCCAGCGCGTGTTGCCCGACTGGGACACCGGACGCACCAGACCCCAGACGTCCCAGCCGTCGTCAAGCAATTGCTCGGCGAGGTAGGAACCGTCCTGGCCGGTCACGCCCGTGACCAGCGCCCGCGGCCTGGGGCTGCCGACGCTCACACCAACTGGAGCAGGTGGCCCATTTTTTCGCGCTTGGCCCGGAGGTACTCGCGATTCGACTCGTTCGGCTCCACCTCGATTGCCACCCGATCCACGATCTCCAGGCCGTAGCCGGAGAGGGCGATGTACTTGCTCGGGTTGTTCGTCATCAGCCGCATGCGCCGGACACCGAGATCACGCAGGATCTGGGCGCCGATGCCGTACTCGCGCTGATCGGCGCGGAAGCCCAGCTTGTGATTGGCCTCCACGGTGTCGTGGCCCTGGTCCTGCAACTCGTAGGCGCGCAGCTTGTTGAACAGACCGATCCCCCGGCCCTCCTGCAGCAGGTAGAGCAGAACGCCGGTCCCCTCGGCGGCGATCCGGGCCAGCGCCTGGTAGAGCTGGATGCCGCAGTCGCAACGCTCGGAGTGGAACACGTCCCCGGTCAGGCACTGACTGTGGACCCGCACCAGGATGTCCTGGTCCGGCGTCGGCTCGCCCATGACCAGGGCCACGTGCTCTTCGCCCGTGATTTCGGCCCGGTAGGCGTACGCCTTCATCTCGCCGTACGGGGTGGGCAACGTCGGCGAGGCGATGAGTTCGACCAGACTCTCGTTGCTCAGCCGGTAGCGGATCAGATCCGAGACCGTGATCATCGGCAGGTTGTGGATCCGGCTGTACTGGACCAGGTCGGGCACCCGCGCCATGGTGCCGTCCTCGTTCATGATCTCGCAGATCACGCCGGCCGGCCTCAGCCCCGCCAGCGTCGCCAGGTCCACCGACGCCTCGGTCTGACCCGCACGCTTGAGGACGCCGCCGCGCTTGGCCCGCAGCGGGAAGACGTGACCCGGCCGCAGCAGATCCTGCGGGCCGGTGGCCGGATCGATCGCGGTCTCGATCGTCGCCGCGCGGTCGGCCGCCGAGATCCCCGTCGTCACCTTGCCCCGGGCTTCGATCGAGACGGTGAACGCGGTCTCGAAGGGCGACGTGTTGTCGCGCACCATCAGCGGCAAGTCGAGCTGGTCGCAGCGGTCCTCGGTCATCGCGAGGCAGATCAGGCCACGGCCGTGAGTGGCCATGAAGTTGATCGCGTCGGGCGTCACCTTTTCGGCGGCGATCGCGAGATCGCCCTCGTTCTCCCGATCCTCGTCGTCGACGATGATCACCTGGCCGCCGTCGCGGAAGGTGGCCACCGCCTCCTCGATCGGCGTGAAGACGGTCTCTTCGCGGTCGCTGCCTCGTTTCGACATGGCGCGATCGTAGCAGTGCCTACTCGCCCCAACGCAGCTTGCTGCGCAGGGCGTCGTAGTGGGTCTGGCCACAGACCCGCGCCAGCAGCGCCCTCGACTCCGAGGCGGTCACGACCACCCGGTCGCCGCCGCCCAGCCGCGCTCCCTCCTGGCCGTCCAGGGTGAGGTACACCTCCTCGTCCCGGCTGCCGAGCGTCATCGTGATCGTGCTGGTCTGAGGCACCACGATCGGCCGCATGGACAGGGTGTGCGGCGAGATCGGCGTCAGCAGCGCCACCGGCAACGTCGGGTAGAGAATCGGGCCCCCGGCCGAGAGGCTGTACGCGGTCGATCCCGTCGGCGTCGACACGATCAGACCGTCCGACCGGTAGAAGGCGACCGGATCGCCGTCGATCTCGACCTCCAGGTGGATCATCCGGGCCAGCGCGCTCTTGTGGACCACGGCGTCGTTGAGCGCCCGGTACCGGCTCACCCGCCCAGCCTCGCGCTGGAGCTCGACGTCGAGCAGCAGCCGCTCCTCGACCTCGAACCGGCCCTCGAGAATCCTCCCCAGGTTCGCGTAGAGGCCGTCCCGTCCGATCTCCGCGAGATAGCCCAGGGTGCCGAGGTTGACCCCCACGATCGGCACCCCCGGACGGCTGCGCGCCACCGACAGCAGGGTGCCGTCACCGCCCAGGACCACGATCAGGCCGACCTCGTTCGAGTCGGCGGCGACGACGGCGACGCCGCGGTCCCCGAGCCAGCGCTCCACCTCGGCAGCCGTCGCGGCCGCCTGCTTGCTGTCGTGCTTGGCAACGACCGCCACCTGGTCGACTTGGGTCATCTCGTGAAGTCCGCGGGGATCATGTCGTGAAATGCGCGAGGATCTCCCTGTTGCCTGCCGGGCCCCGAAGATCGCAGTCTACCGAGGCCGCGAACCGGAGCCCGAGAGCGCCCAGTTCGTCGATTCGCTGCTCGGCGATCCGGCGGCGCAGCGCATCGTCGCGCACCACCCCGCCCTTGCCCACCTGACCGCGCTCGGCTTCGAACTGCGGCTTGATCAGCACGATCAGATCGGCGCCGGCCGCGAGCTGCGGCAGCACCGCCGGCGCCACCTTGACCACCGAGATGAAGGAAACGTCCATGGTCGCGATCCGGCATCGCTCCGGCAGGGCGTCGGCCGCCAAGTGGCGCGCGTTGATCCGCTCCATGACGACCACCCTGGGATCGCCGCGCAGCCGCGCGTCGAGCTGGCCGTAGCCCACGTCCAGCGCGTATACCCTGGCCGCCCCATGTTGCAGGAGACAGTCGGTGAACCCCCCGGTCGAGGCGCCGACGTCGAGACACACGGCGCCCTCGGCGTCGACCTCGAAACGGTGCAGCGCCTGCTCGAGCTTGCGGCCCCCGCGCGACACGTACGGCGCCGACCGGCCCCGCACCTCGATCGCGGCATCCGCCTTGACCGCGGCCCCCGGCTTGTCGCGGCGCTCGCCGTCCACCCAGACCTCGCCCGCCATGACCGCCCGTTTCGACTGTTCCCGGCTGCTGAACAGCCCACGCTCGACCAGCAGTTGATCGAGACGGAGCCTCACGAGCCGCGGTGGACCAGGAAGGCGACCAGGGACCTGAAGAGCTGCCGCCGCGCCGGCAACTTCTCGACCAGCGCCAGGCACCGGTCGGCGGCCTGACGCGCCCTCTGGCGGCTGCCGTCCAGGCCGAACAGGTGCGGATAGGTCAGCTTCGCGGCCTGCCGGTCCTTGCCGGCCGTCTTGCCCAACTGCTCGGAACTGCCCACCTCATCGAGGATGTCGTCAGCGATCTGGAACAGCAGCCCGAGTTCGGCGCCGATCCCGCCGAGCAGCTTCACGCGGTCGTCCCCGGCGCCGGCGTAGATACCGCCGAGCCGGGTGCTCGCTTCGATCAGGGCGCCCGTCTTCAGGCGGTGAATCCGCTCGAGGCTCTGCGCGGCGCGTTCCCGTCCGCAACCGCCGTACGGAGTAGTGGCCCCTTCATGCTCCAGGTCGAGGACCTGGCCACCGATCATCCCCATCGTGCCCACGGCGCCGGCCATCAACCGCACCGCCCGCAGCCGCCGCTCCGGCGGCGCCGACGCCGGCTCTCCGGCCAGGACCCCGAAGGCGTGGTTCAGCAGCGCGTCACCGGCCAGCACCGCCATCGCCTCGCCCTGCACCTTGTGCAGGGTCGGTCGACCGCGCCGCAGGTCGTCGTCGTCGAGCGCCGGGAGATCGTCGTGAACCAGGCTGAAGGTATGGACCATCTCGACCGCTGCCCCGCCCGCCAGCAGGTCGCTCCGCGCCGCGCCGCAGGCCTCGCCGGCAAGCACGACCAGGGCCGGCCGCACCCGCTTGCCGCCCGCGAACACGCTGTACCGCATCGCCTCACAGAGGTCGGCCGGTTCCATCTCCGCTGCCGGCAGAAGCCGGTCCAGCGTGTCGTCGACCTGCGGGCGCAGCGTGGAAAGGAAGGACGCGAAGTCGGTCACGAGTCGCCTGGCTCGCCGCCCTCGGCAGCCTCCGCCAGCACCTCCGCCGCCGGCAGCGCCTCCGCGACCAGCATGATCGGCATATCGCTCACGATCGGATAGACGAGGCCGGACTCCCGGCACCACAACCCTTCGGAAACCTCCGGCGCCTCACCCGCGAAGTGCTCCCGGTAGCGGGACACGAGCCGCTCGCACACCGGCGCCGGCAGCGGTGTCACGGTCAGCGGCCCCTTCGACTTGGGGCACACCAGGAGTTCGAGCAGTTCCGGATCTACGGTCATTGGGTGCAGCGTCTCCGATACGGGTTGCAGGTAGCCGAGCCGGGAACCGCCCGCCCGCGGGCAACTTCGTGTGGCAAGTCAAGTGGAAGACACAACACCAGATCACCTCGACCAGCGGAAAATGAGGGAGTTCACACCCGGGTTGTGACGATAGTAGGCCGAGTTGGACAGATGGACGAAACCGAGACCGACTCGCGAGCCGTTGCGCAGACGGCGTCCGACCGCGATCCCCGAGCGAAACTCGAGCGGGCCGCCGATGTCCTTGCCGTCGCCCGCTTCATAGAAACCCGTGGCAAAGCTCGCGTCGACAAACCAGAAACGCCCGAGGTCGATCCGGCGGTCGGCGCCGGCATAGACGTAGAAGGAATCGTCGGCGGTCATGGACACGCCGACGACGGGACCTAGCCCCAAGCACCAGTCGGAGCGGAACCGATGCTCGATGCCGACCTCGGCGGCCGCGTGGTCCCTGCCGTAGTCGCTCGCACCGGCACTGAAACTCAGGCCCGATTCGTCGGCGCGGCCGCGTGCGCTGTCCTCCGAGGACGCGTTGCAGGCGAAAGCGGCCGGGGCAGCCAAGCTCCCCAGTAGCGCCAGCAGAACGGGCGCTCCGTGGCGCAGACCGGGGTAGCGCACGGCGAGGCAGCATACAATGTCCGGCGTGGACGAAACGTCGGCAAACGCGCCGCGGCCTCCCATTTCGGCCCTGGTCACGACCTTCAACGAGGAGCACCACATCGGGGACTGCCTGGCGTCCCTCGACTGGTGCGACGAGGTGCTCGTCGTCGACTCCTTCTCCACCGACCGCACTCCCGAGATCGTGCGGGGATGCGAACGCGCCCGCCTCGAGCAGCGCACCTACTACGGCTCCGCATCCCAGAAGAACTGGGCCATGGACCAGACCCGGAACGAATGGGTCCTCATCCTCGATGCCGACGAGCGCTGCACGGCGGCACTGAGGCGCGAGATCGAGAGCATGTTCCAGAACGGAGAGCCGGTACACGATGCCTACACGATCAAGCGCCGGGTCTACTTCCTCGGCAGGGTGATCCGCTTCTCCGGCTGGCAGCACGACCGCGTTGTCCGGCTGCTGCGCCGCGACGCGGGTCGCTACCCGAACCGGCGCGTCCACGCCGACATGTGGACCCGCGGCCCCGCACCGGTGCTCCGGAACCCCATGGAGCACTTCATGGTCGACGACCTGCTGGCCTACTCGCGCCGCATCCAGCGCTACAGTTGGTGGGGCGCCGCGCAGGCTTGGCGCGAGGGCCGCCGATCGGGGCCGGCGGAAGTCCTCGGCCGCTCGCTGTGGCGTTTCCTGCGGACCTACGGCCTCCAGCTCGGCGTGTTCGACGGCATGCGCGGCCTGGTGTTCTGCCTGCTCCAGGCCTACGGCACCTACCTCAAGTGGTCCTACGTCTGGTCCTGGCACGTGAACCACAAGCGCGGCATCGAACCGCCCCTGCCGTCCTTCGACGACAGCAAGAAGACGTGGCGCGGCCTGACCGAGCTGGAGACCGGCACCGCCAACTAGCCCGGAGTCCGCGTCAGTCCACGCTGACGAGCAGCGGCTCGATCTTCGTCGCCCGGCCCGTCGTCTCGTCGGCGTCGACCAGGACGGCGGCGAGCCGCACGTCGCGCGTGGCGACCTCGAAACCGGACGGCGTGTTGAGCAGGAAGCGCTTCAGGGCCCGGTCGGCGCGCACACCGATCACCGAGTCGTACGGGCCGGTCATGCCCACGTCGGTGATCAGGGCGGTGCCCTGGGGAAGGATGCGGGCATCGGCGGTCGGCACGTGGGTGTGGGTGCCGAGCACCGCACTCACCCGGCCGTCGAGGTGGTAGGCCATCGCCTGTTTCTCGCTGGTGGCTTCGGCGTGGAAGTCGACCAGGATCAGCTTGATCGCCGGATCGAGGCCGGCCAGGATCGAGTCAGCGGCCGCAAACGGCGACGGCAGCGGTTTCATGAACGCCTGCCCTTCCAGGTTGACCACCGCGTACCGCGTACCCACCGGCAGTTCGCCGACAAAGACCCCGACTCCGGGATTGCCCTCCGGGTAGTTCGCGGGCCGCAGCAGAAAGGGCATCCGGTCGAAGAGCGGCACGCCCTCCCGCTTCGACCAGGCGTGATTTCCGGTGGTCATGCAGTCGATCGGCAACACCTCGAGTTGCTTGAGCACCGCCGGCGTCACGCCGCGGCCGCCGGCGGCGTTCTCGACGTTGACGATCACAGCATCGACCCGGTGGCGGTCGATCAACCCCGGCAGCAGGCTCGACACGGCACGACGCCCCGGCTTGCCGACCACGTCGCCGACAAAGAGAAAGCGGGCCATCAGCGCGCGTACTCGATCGACCGCGACTCCCGAATCACGGTGACCTTGATCTGGCCCGGATAGGTGAGTTCGCCTTCGATCTTCCGCGCCACGTCGCGGCCAAGCCAGACGGCCTGCTCGTCGCTGATCTCCTTGCAGTCGACGATCACGCGGACTTCGCGGCCGGCCTGAATCGCATAGCTCTTCTGTACGCCCTTGAAGTCGGCGGCCAACTCTTCCAGTTTCTTCAGCCGCTTCACGTAGCTCTCGAGAACCTCCCTGCGCGCTCCCGGACGCGCCGCGGACACCGCGTCGGCCGCCGTCACCAGCACCGCTTCGACCGTCTCCGGGTCGTAGTCGCCGTGATGACACGCCATGGCGTGAACCACCTCCTCGCTCTCGCCGTACCGGCGCAGCAGGTCGATGCCGATCTCCAGGTGGGTGCCGTCGATCTCGCGGTCCACGGCCTTGCCGATGTCGTGCACCAGCCCGGCCCGCTTGGCGACATGAACGTCCACCTTCAACTCGCCCGCCATGATGCCGGCCAGGAAGGCGACCTCCTTGCTGTGCTGCAGGACGTTCTGGCCGTACGACGTCCGGAAGCGCAGGCGCCCGAGCAGCGTGACGAGTTCCGGGTGGAACCCCGACAGGTTCAGTTCCAGCAAAGCCTCGCGACCCTCGCGCTGCACGCGGTCCTCGAACTCGGACTCGACCTTCGCCGCGACCTCCTCGATCCGGGCCGGGTGGATGCGGCCGTCGGCGATCAGACGCTCCAGGGTGACCCGCGCGATCTCCCGCCTGAAGGGGTCGAAGCCGGAGAGAATCACCGCCTCGGGCGTGTCGTCGACGATCAGGTCGACGCCCGTGATCAGCTCCAGGGTCCGGATGTTCCGCCCCTCACGCCCGATGATCCGTCCCTTCATCTCGTCGTTCGGCAGCATGACCACCGACACGGTGGTTTCCGAGACGAAGTCCGAAGCCGAGCGTTCGATGGCAAGGCTGACGATCCGCTGAGCCTCCCGCTGGGCCGACTCGCGGGCTTCGTCCTCGATCCGCTTGGCGAGGTGCGCCGACTCCATGCGCACCTCGTGTTCCAGGCTGTGGCTCAGTTCCTCGCGGGCCTGCTGCACGGTGAGGCCCGAAACCCGCTCGAGTTGGCGCCGGACGTTCTGGAGCCCCGCGGCGAGTTCGGCCTGCTCGGTATCGAGTCGGCGCTCGCCGTCCGCGAGCGACCGTTGCCGCTCCTCCAGTTCCTCGCCGAGACGCTCCAAACGGGCCGTCTCTTCACGCGCCTGGGCACGCCGCTCGCCGACCTCCCGTTCGCGGGCATCGAGCTTTCTCCTCTGCTCCGCCGACGAGCGCTCGAACTCGGCGCGCAGCGAAAGGACCTCCTCCTTCGCCGTAAGTTCCAGTTCGCGCCCCTTGGCGGCGCACTCGCGCTCGGTCTCTTCGACGAGGCTGTCCGCCTGACGGCGGGCCTCCGAAATCAGCCTCGCCGCACCACGCCGACCGACGAGGCTCCAAAGCAGCCAGACGGCAACAAGAGTAGCCGCCGCGACCGCGACGGCAATGAGAGTGGTTTCGGTCATCGACCCTTCTCGATCCGGGCAGAAAGGCATCCCCCGCGAGGCCGTGTGAACGCGCCCCGACACAGAACCAGAGCGGGACCAAGTGGGTGTCCGCACCACTCGCCGTCAGCGTCCCCGTTCGAGCGGGGCTGGCACGGGCGAGCAGTTGAGAGACTCCCTTCAAAAGAGCGATGGTTCCAACCACGGCTTTCATCACGAGCCGCGCAGGGGATGCAGAGTCAGAGATTACTTCAGTAAGCAGTCGAGTCGCGGCGTCCGCGCCGCGCTGAGGCACAGGAAACAGGGCTCTATGCAATCAAGTCGCGGCGTCCGCGCCGCGCTGATGCACAGGATACAGGGCTCTATTCAAGTCAGGAATCGAGCGCCGCCTCCAGGTCGGAGGTCAGGCTGGACACGCGCTCAACCATCTCCACGAACCGGCCGCCCTCGGCGTCCTCGGACGACGACTCGTTGGCGAGATTCAGCGCGGCGAGAATGGCGATCCTGCACGAATCCAGATCGGGCGAGTGATCAGCGACCTCCCGCATCTTGCGGTCGACCCTCTGTGCAAGCTCCCGAATGCGCTCGGCATCGGTCGCTCCGTCCTCCCGGAGGAGGTACGAGACGCCGAAGATCTCGACCACCACGGTGGCCGCAACATCTTCTTGGCGTTCGCTTTCGGCCACTACTCGATCACCCCGAAAGATCGGCACTATAGCACCCGCTCGCACCCGCATCGGCGCTTCCGAGCGCACGGCCTGAACGCCGCCGAGCGGCCCGTCGAGCCCTTGCGGCTTCAGGATTCGTCGCTGCCGAGCAGTTCTTCGAGACCTTCGGCAAGCGTCTCGACACGCTGTCCGATCTCGGTGCGCTCCTCGGCGACCCGCTGCTCCGCGGCTTCGAGCTCCGCGGTCAGTTCGCGCGTCCGTTCCCGCTCTGTCGCCAGCGCCGCCTTGGCCCGCTCGATCACTTCCTCCAGACGCGCGATCGCGTCGACCGAGCCCTCGGCCATCAGGACGACGAGGCGGAGGCAGGCGCCGAGACCGAGAGGGCTCCACGGGCCGCGTCAGCGACGGCGGCAAACCCCTCAGCGTCCCGCACCGCGAGATCGGCGAGCATCTTCCGGTTCAGTTCGATGCCGGCGAGCCGCAGGCCGGACATGAAGCGGCTGTACGACAGGCCGTTGAGGCGCGCGGCAGCATTGATCCGCACGATCCAGAGCCCGCGGAACTCCCGCTTCTTCTGGCGGCGGTCGCGATAGGCGTAGGCGAGCGCCCGGTCCACCGCCTGCTTGGCGATGCGGTGCCCCTTCGACTTGACGCCGTAGTAGCCCTTGGCCTGTTTGAGAATCTTCTTGCGCCGGCGCGCGCGCTTGCTGCCGCGTTTTACTCGTGCCATCGTTCCTGCCCCCGTAGCTCCTCAACCCGGAGCCACCGGATCATCCGTGAAGCATCCCCTTGATCGTCTTGGCGAAACGGCCGGTGACGTCGCCCTGCTTGCGCAGCTTCCGCTTTCGCTTCTGCGACTTCTTGGTCAGGATGTGGTTCATCATCGAGTGGCTGCGCTTCACCTTGCCCTTGGCGGTGAGCTTGAAACGCTTGGCCGCTCCACGGTGGGTTTTCTGCTTGGGCATTCCTGAGCCTCCTACGGGGCTCAGGGGAGCCGCCGAACGGCGGATACTAACCGGAAACGCCGCGCGCGGCTACCCGGTAGGGGCATCGGAGCGGCGTCGGCCAGTGCTGCCTGCTTCGGGCTCGCCGCGAAGCGTCAGCTCGGTCGAACGATCCGGCAGGGTTTCCAGTGCCGGGTCCAGTGCTCGTCGGTCTGGACGTGACCGGAGCGGACGCTCTTGCAGACGCTGTGGTTGAACTCCGATGCCGGGAACGCGCGCACGAGCCGGATGACGACACCTTCTCGCTCGCCGCCCAGGGCCGAGGGTTCGGCGTGGGCCTCGTCCACGAAGTTCCGGAGGCCGTCCTCGGTGCGGAAGGTCCCGTCGAAGAGAACAGGCACCACCGGAATGGTGCGGTCCGACGCGTACTCCACCAACGCCTCGAACGACGAAAAGCGACCCTCGCCGTCGCGCAGCGCGAAGGCGTAGAACGTCTCGTCCTCCGGCACCGGCCCGTACTCCATGCTGTGGACGCCGTAGATGTCCTCGCCGTAGAGAAAGGCGTCGGGCTCGGTCATCCTCCATGCATGGTGTTTCTTGACCATCGCCATCCACTTGGCAGTCGCCGGCGCGCTCACGCTGCGCGCGTAGACGGCGCCCTGGTGCAGCAGTGTGCAACTTCCGTCCAGCTTCTCCGTGATGACTACCGGCACGCCGACGAACCGGCCGGCGTCGACCGCCGTCGGGCCATCGTCGCCCGCGGTGGGCGAGAACGGCCAGTAGGGCGTTCGCGGGTACTTCGGCGGAGTCGTCACGGCTGGAATCCGCCGGTCACGCCCCGGCCCTGGTCGCGTGCTTCGGGCAGAGCTGAACGACGTCGACGCCCAGGTCGTCCGTGAGTGTCCGTTGCTCTGCCCAATCGCTGTCCACCGTCTCCACTCTCTTGCCCGAGCTGTTCTCCCCGAACAGGGCCGTGATCCGGCCGAACTCGATCGTCAGTTCGCGCCAGGCCTTGAAGTTCTCCAGATGGAGTTCCGTCAACATTGCGTCCCTCCTCGCCAGACCTTCACAGATCAAGCGACTTCGACGCCACGCGGTCGGCTATGCGCCCGGCGAGTTCCTCGAGCGTCACCGCGCCCTGGTCCGCCGAGCCGCCCTCGGGCGCTGCGCGCAGACGCAGCGACACGGTGCCGGCCTCCTGTTCGCGGCCGCCGACGACAAGCATGTAGGGGACCTTCCGGGCCTGGGCGTCGCGGATCTTGTAGCCGAGCTTCTCGCTGCGCCGATCGAGCTCGACCCGGGCGCCGGCGTCCTGCAGCTTCTTCGTCACGTCGGCGCCGTAGTCGAGGAAACGGTCGGATACCGGCAGCACGACCGCCTGTGTCGGCGCCAGCCAGACCGGGAAGGCGCCGCCCGTGTGCTCGATCAGGATGCCCAGGAAGCGTTCGACGGAGCCGAGCATGGCCCGGTGCAGCATGACCGGGCGCCGGGTTCCGCCGTCGCTGGCGGTGTATTCGAGGTCGAGCCGCTCCGGCATCTGGTAGTCCAACTGCACGGTCCCCAACTGCCAGCTCCGGCCCAGCGCGTCGCGGGCCTGGAAGTCGATCTTGGGGCCGTAGAAGGCGCCGTCGCCCTCGTTGATCTCGAACTCGAGGTCGCGGCTTCTGAGCGCGCCCACCAGCGCGGCCTCGGCCCGCTGCCACAGCTCCGCGCTGCCGATCGACTTCTCGGGCCGGGTCGAGACCTCGACCCGGATGTCGTCGAAGCCGAACGTCCGGTAGATTTCCAGGATCGTCGACACCGGACGCAGCACCTCCGCCTCGATCTGCTTCTCGGTGCAGAACGTGTGCGCGTCGTCCTGACAGAAGGTCCGCACGCGGGTGAGCCCGGTGATCACGCCGGAGCGTTCGTAGCGGTGGAGGCGGCCGAAGTCGGCGTAGCGGATCGGCAGATCGCGGTACGACCGCAGGCCGGTCTTGTAGATCAGGCAGTGGGTCGGGCAGTTCATCGGCTTGACCGCGTACTGCCGTTCGTCGACCTCGGTGAAGAACATGCTCTGGCGGTAGTTGTCCCAATGCCCGGAACGGCGCCAGAGATCGACATCGAGAATCTGCGGTGTGCGCACTTCCTCGAAGCCGTCGCGCCGGTTCAGGCCCTGGACGTAGTCGATCAGCAGGTTGTAGATCACCGTGCCGCGCGGGTGGAAGAACGGGCTGCCGGGTGCGTTCTGGTTGAAGCTGAACAGGTCGAGCTCGGGGCCCAGCCGGCGGTGGTCGCGCGCGCGCTTCAGTTCGAGGTCGGCGAGGTAGCCGTCGAGCGCCTTCCGGCTGGCAAACGCGGTGCCGTAAATCCGCTGCAGCCGCTCCCGGCTCTCGTCGCCGCGGTAGAAGACGCCGGAACTCTCGAGCAGCTTGACCGCACCGATCTGGTTCACTCGCTGCGCGTGCGGACCGCGGCAGAGGTCGACGAACTCCCCGTGCCGGAACAGGGTGATCGGTTCGCCCTCGGGAATGTCCTCGAGCCGCTCGAGCTTGAGTTCCTCGCCCAGGTCGCCGAACAGCTCGCGCGCTTGCCGGCGAGAGATCTCGACCCGTTCCACCTCGTGCTTCTCGGCCAGGATCTCGCGCATCTTCGCTTCGATCGCTTCCAGGTCCTCCGGCACGAACGCGCGCGGGAAGCGGAAGTCGTACTGGTACTTCTCCGCGTGGTCGCGGCGGCCCACGTCGATCTGCGTGCCGGGCCACAGTCGCTGGACTGCGTCCGCCAGCACGTGCTCGGCGGTGTGGCGCAAGAAGGGCGCCGCCTCCTCGCTCTGGATCGTGATCAGACGCAGGCTGCCCGACGCCTCGACCGGCGTGCGCAGGTCGAGCGCTCGGCCGTCCAGCTCGGCGCCGACCGCGGCCTTCGCCAGACCGGGGCCGACCTGGCGCGCGACATCGAGCGCCGTCGTCCCCGCCGGGACTGTCCGCACCGATCCGTCCGGCAGAGTCAGGTCAATCATGCAGCGAGTTCCGTCTGGGGTACCGCGGCCGGCCGGTTCTTCCTGCCGGCACCGCGATGGTAGGCGCTAGCGGACTCGAACCGCTGACCTCTACCGTGTGAAGGTAGCGCTCTAACCAACTGAGCTAAGCGCCTGAGTCACAGACCGAACGGCCCATGTTCTGCTGAGGTCCGAGCCGACTCGGACCCTGCGGAGGTCCGAGCAAGCTCGAACCCTGCGGAGGTCCGAGCGGACTCGAACCCTGCGGAGGTCCGAGCAAGCTCGAACCCTGGTAGGCCCGAGCGGACTCGAACCGCTGACCTCTACGATGTCAACGTAGCGCTCTAACCAACTGAGCTACGGGCCTGAATCTCGCGACCGAGTAGCCGACAATGGCCACCGCGAGAATACGCAACCGTACAAAGTAGACGGTTGCCGTGTCAACGCGATGCAGTGGCTCAGTAGGTGGCTGAGTACACACGACGACGTTGACGGTGAGGGAGGCGGCGCTTCGCGGCGGCGCCGGATGCAAGCGGCCGCACCCCGAAAGCTCTTCGGCACAGCAGGCGTCTGGCGCAGCAGCACCAGAGTTCCGGTGTCAGACGTGCACCGCACGATCGTCGACCTCCTCGACGAACCCGCCATCGGCGGCGCCGTGTTCAAGCGCCTCGGCTTCCTGGCGGAACAGCGCGGCGATGTCCGGCTCGCCGACGCTTGCCGCACCAGGCTCACCAAGGGATACGCCAAGCTCAACCCCGCGGCGCGCAGCGCCGCCGCCTCTGTGGGTTCCGGATCCGGGCTATCCGAGCAACCGATCCAGGGCTGTGACCAGGGCAGTCACTGCACCGGCGATCAACACCATGCGCCAGGTGAGGCGGGCCTCCATCGCGGCCAACTCTGTTCGCAGGTCGGCTATGTCGGCTCGGGTCGCGACTCCCTCGGCGACCGCGGAGCGGATCGTCGTGGTCACCGCCGCGGCCTGCTTCGCGTCCATGCCGGCGTCCTCGAGGGCGCGGGCGGCGGTGAGGGTGTCGAAGGTCGTCACGCGCAGCAGCCTATCGGAACCGGCTTCGGTCGGGCTTCCGCGACTCCGGATCCTGCCCTCGAGGATGTTGAACGAGCCGCCCGTAAGGGCTGCCGGGATCTCTGAATTTGGGGGGATCCAGAGAGCGCCTCGGCGCCACAGCTCGTGCGCGCCGCATCGGAGCCCCGTGCCCGCGCCTTCTGCCGCCCGCAGGAACACCACCCGCCGCCGCTTTGTTGCAGAATCGCAGGATGACGTCCGCGCTCCAGATGGCTGAGCTGATCGAGGAGGCGCGGCGAAGGATCGCCGGCTCGATCTACGTCAGCCCCTGCGCCCGGTCGGAGTACTTCTCCCGGCTCTGCGGTCTCGACGCCTACTTCAAGCTCGAGAACCTCCAGATGACCGGCTCGTTCAAGGAGCGGGGGGCCTTGAACCGCATCCTCACGCTCTCCGAAGAGGAGCGCAGGCGCGGCTTGATCACTGCCTCCGCCGGCAACCACGGGCAGGCGGTGGCCTACCACGCCGGTCGGCTCGGCCTGAAGGCGACGGTAGTCATGCCGCTGCCGACGCCGCTGATCAAGGTCGCGAACACGCGCGGCTTCGCCGCCGACGTGCGGCTGGCCGGAGAGACGTTCGACGATGCCCAGGCCCACGCGCACGAACTGGAAGCGGAACTCGGAGCGACCTACGTGCATCCCTTCGACGACGCCCAGGTGATCGCCGGGCAGGGCACGATCGGTTTGGAGCTGATGGCCCAGCAGCCCGACCTCGAGGTCATCGTGGTGCCGGTCGGGGGCGGCGGCCTGATCTCCGGCATCGCCGCCGCGTACAGGGCGCACCGGCCGCAGACCCTGATCGTCGGCGTGCAGACCGAGGCCGTACCCTCGATGAGGGAGAGCCTCGCCGCCGGCGGGCCGGTGGCCGTCGACCGCCGCCACACGATCGCCGATGGCATCGCGGTCAAGCGCCCGGCCGCCCTGACCCTGAAGCTGGTCGAGGAACTCGTCGACGACCTGGTGACGGTGGACGAGGAGGAGATCGCCAACGCGGTGCTGCTGCTGCTCGAGCGCGAGAAGACGGTGGTCGAGGGCGCCGGCGCCTCCGTCCTGGCCGCGGTCAAGGGCGGCCACGTGCCGCAGGCGAAGGGACGCCGGACGGCGATGGTGTTGACGGGCGGCAACATCGACGTCACCCTGCTCAACCGCATCATCGAACGCGGCCTGACCAAGGACGGCCGCCTGGTGCAACTCGATGTCTGCGTCAAGGATCGGCCCGGCGCACTCGGCGCGCTGCTCAACCTGGTCGGCGACGCCGGCGCCAACGTGATCGAGACCCACCACGAACGCGCCTTCACCGCCCTCGGCCTGAACGAGGTGCACATCGAGCTGCGGCTCGAGACGCGCGGACCGGAGCACGTGGAAGAGTTGATCGCGGCGATCGCGGACGCCGGCCTCCACGTCCGGCGCCAGGCCCAGCCCCAGAGCTGGCACGAGTAGTGCCGCAGATCACCCAGTACTCGCCAGCGCGCCCAGCCATCTGCGGTCGCCAACTGCTACGCTTGCCGCGCGTGAACGACGAAGCTTCGGATCCTTCGCCATCCGGCTCCACTCTGGACGAACCCGACCCGGACCCCGACCAGCGCACCTCGGCACCAGGGGAGCGCCACTCGTCACGTTCGCCGCGGCCCCCGGCCTTCCTTCGGGCTGAGCGCCGATGATGCCGCAGTTCCTGGCGGTCACCGGACCGCCCCTGGGCCTCGCAGAACTCCCGCCCGGCTGGGGGCTCGCGTTGGCCATCTTCCTGGTCGGCCTGAACGGGTTCTTCGTCGCCGCCGAGTTCGCGCTGGTCAAGGTCCGTCCGACCCAGATCGCCCCGCACGTGGACACCCTCCGGGGCCGCATGGCGCAGCGCATGATCGACCAGCTCGACGCTTGCCTGTCGGCGACCCAGCTCGGTATCACGTTGTCGAGCCTCGGTCTCGGTTGGATCGGCGAGCCGGCGGTCACCTGGCTGCTGAGGCCGCTGTTCAGCCTGGTACCCAACCTGTCTCCGGCAGTCGCCCACTCGGCCAGTCTGACGGTCGCCTTCGCGATCATCAGCATGCTGCACATCGTGCTCGGCGAACTGGCGCCGAAGTCGCTGGCGATCCGCAAACCAGAGCCGACGAGTCTCTGGGTCGCGCTGCCGCTGTGGGCGTTCTACCGGATCACCTATCCCGGCATCTGGGTGCTGAACCTGATGGCGAACGCCGTCCTGCGTCTGTTCGGCATCGAACCGGTCGGCCACGGCGAGCTGGCCCACAGCGAAGAGGAGATCCGGAGTCTGCTCGCCTCCGAGGAGGACAGCGAACTCTCCGACCCCAAGCGGGAGCTGCTCGACAACGTGTTCGAACTCTCCGACCGCAACGCCCGCCAAGTGATGGTTCCCCGCACCGAGGTCGTCTACCTCGACGCCACCGCCCCGATGGAGGCGAATCTCGACCGCGCCCGCCGCAGCGGCCATACCCGCTTCCCGCTCTGCGAGGGCGACCTCGACCAACTGATCGGCCTGGTCCACATCAAGGACCTGTTCATCGCCGAGGATCCGCCGGCCTCCCTGCGCGACATCGCCCGCGAGACGTTCGCGGTGCCCGAGACCCTGCCGCTCGACCAGTTGATGGCCCGAATGCGCCACGAACACGTCCACATGGCGGCGGTCTTCGACGAGTACGGCGGTGTTGCCGGCCTCGTCACGCTGGAGAACGTCCTGGAGGAGATCGTCGGCGAGATCCAGGACGAGTTCGACGCCGAGGTCCCGGAGCTCGTCCGCCTCGAGGACGGCGGCTACAAGGTTCTCGGCGGCATGCTGATCGACGACCTGGAGGACGAACTCGAGATCGAGATCGCCGACGCGCGCGAGGAGGACACCGTCGCCGGCATCGCGCTCTCCGAACTCGGCCGCACCGCCGAACCGGGCGATGCCGTCGAAACCGGGCCTCTGCGTCTGGAGGTGCTGGAGGTGGACGGGAACCGGATCGTTGCGCTACGGGTTGACGTCCTAGCGGAGCCGGCCGAGGACGTCGACTGACACCTGGTCCAGCGGGACCACCTGGCGCTCGCCGTCCCGCCGGTTCGAGACCTCCGCGCCCCCGTTCGCGAGCGAGCGAGCGCCGACCACGACCCGGACCGGGAAACCCACCAGGTCGGCGTCCTTGAACTTGACGCCGGGCCGTTCCGCGCGGTCGTCGTAGAGCACGTCGTGGCCAGCCGGAGCGAGCGCCTCCACGAGTTCCCCGTAGAGCGAGTCGGCGGCCGAGCGCACGGCTTCGTCGCCCGGATCGAGGGAACTGAGAACGACCGTGAACGGCGCCAGAGGCCGCGGCCAGATGATGCCGTCGCGGTCGTGGCCCTGCTCGATCGCGGCCGCCGCGGTGCGACCGATACCCAGGCCGTAGCAGCCCATTTCCATCGGTTGAAGCCGGCCGTGCTCGTCCGTGTAGGTGCAGTTCATCTTCTCGGAGTACGTCGTGCCCAGCTTGAAGATGTGGCCGACCTCGATGCCGCGCGAGAGCCGTAGCTCGCCGCCGCTGCAGCGCGGGCACGGATCGCCGTGGGCGGCGGTCATCACGTCGACCCATTCGACCGGCCGCGTGCTCGCCACGTCGCGGTCCCAGCGTACGGAGGCGAGGTGCCGGTCGCCCTTGTTGGCGCCGCAGACGAAGCCGGCGAGAGGACGGGCCGATTCGTCCACCACCAGGCGCACCTCGGCGGGAAGGCCCACCGGACCCGAGAAGCCGTGCGGACCGCCGGTCGCCGCCTCGACCTGCTCGACCTTTGCCAGGCGCAGGCCGAGGCCGCCGAGAATGTTCAGCAGCTTGACCTCGTTCACCTCGCGGTCGCCGCGAATCGCCACCGCCGCCAGGCCGTCGTCCGTCTCGTAGATCAGGGTCTTGACCACCTGCGCCGGCTCGACCTCGAGCAGCTCGGCAACCTGCGCCACCGTCGTCGTGCCCGGCGTTGTGACCTCCCGCGGGGCTTCGCCGCCATCCGCGGCCGGCACGGGCAGCTCGCCGACCTCCGCCCGCTCCACGTTCGCGCCGTAACCGCAGGCGGCGCAACTTGCGACCGCGCTCTCACCGGTGTCGGCGAGCACCATGAACTCGTGCGACGACGAACCGCCGATCGTCCCCGAATCCGCCTCGACCACGGAGTACTCGAGGCCGCAGGCCTCGAAGATGCGCGTGTAGGCCGCGTGCATCGCCCGGTAGCTCCGGTCGAGACTCTCCTGTGTCGCGTCGAACGAGTAGGCGTCCTTCATCAGGAACTCGCGGCCGCGCATGAGTCCGAAGCGGGGCCTGATCTCGTCTCTGAACTTGGTCTGGATCTGGAACAGGTTGATCGGCAACTGGCGGTAGCTCTTCACGTCGCGCCGTACGAGATCGGTGACCACCTCCTCGTGCGTGGGACCGAAGCAGAATCGGCGGCCATGCCGGTCCTCCATGCGCAAGAGCTCGGCGCCGTACTTGAACCAGCGCCCCGACTCCTCCCACAACTCGGCGGGCTGAATCGCCGGCATCGACAGTTCGACCGCGCCGGCCTGGTCCATCTCGCGCCGGACGATCGCCTTCAGCTTGCGCAGCGTCCGCCAACCGGCTGGCTGGAGGGTGTAGATCCCAGCGGCAAGTCGCCGCAGCAGGCCCGCCCTGGCCATCAACTGGTGGCTGACGACCTCGGCGTCCCGCGGCGCCTCGCGGGCGGTCATCAGGTAGTAGTTGCTCCAACGCATCGTCTTGCCGGGACCTCTGAAAGCGATTCGGTACGGGTCGCTTCTTGGGCCGCTCAGCGCCCTGGCGCCCGGCGCTCCGCGCCCAATCTGCGGCGCAAGCTATCAGGCGCGGCCGCGCACGCGTTCGATGATCCGCGCGGAGTCTTTCATGAACTCCATCATCCGTTCTTCGATCGCGCCACCGCGGTCATCGAGCCGGCGTGCCCGGGCCAGTACGCCGCGCGCCTGATCCTCGTCGCCGGATGCCAGAAGCGCCATGCCCAGCCGGGTGAGCACCGTCGTCGACGGTCCGAGCTCGGTCGACTGCGACAGGAAGTCGATCGCCTCGTCCAGCTCCCGGCGCTTGTAGTGGACCCAACCCAGCGCGGCGAGCGGGAACTGGCGCAACTCCTCCGGCGCGTGCTCCAGGGACCGGCGCGCGAAGTCGAGGGCCTGGTCCAGGTCCTCGTCCATCTCGGCCAGGTTGTAGGCCATCTCGTAGTAGGCGATGCTCTTCGAGAAGTTCGATCCGCCCTCGTCCAGCAGCCGGCGTCCGACCTCGTTTCCCTCCAGGTACTTCCCCTCGCTGCGCAGAGACTCGATCAGGGTCGCGTAGGCCGTCGCGCGCAGCATCTCGCCGGCGTTCGAATCGAGTACGCGCTGGGTCAACTGGCCGATCTCCTGGCCGCGGTCGAGCCGGAGACACGCCAGGGCGTAGGTCATCAGCAGGGTCGGATTGTCGGGGTCGAGCGCCAGCGCCTCGCGGTAGCAACGCAGGGCCTCCCCCGCGTCGCCGGCGCCGATCGCCTCCTCGCCACGGGTCACCCAGTCGGCAGCCGCCGGACTGGTCGCCGGCAACTCGGCGCCGGTCCGGCCCGACAGGTAGGCGACCAGATCGCGGTAGCGCATCCGCCGCGGGTTCAGTTGCTGAGCGGTGCGGAACGCGGTCAGAGCCTTGCGGTTCCACCCCCGGTCCAGGTAGCAGAGGCCGAGGAGGTGGTGGCATTCCTCGAACAGGGGGTCGACCTGGACCGCCTGCCCGAGCGATGCGATCGCCGCCGCGAGCCGGCCCATCTCGTAGCGGCAGCGGCCGAGCAGGTAGAGCGCCTGCGGCACCCCGTCGATCTCGACCGCGCGCTCCAGGTAAGCCACCGCCGCCTTCAACTGGCCGCGGCCCGCCAGCGACGCACCGAGACAGAAGTGCGGCAGGAAGGCGTCCTGATGGAGGACGACCGCCCGCTCCAGCAGTTCCTGACCGCGCCGGTCTTCACCCTGCTGAAAACGGATCACCCCGCTGTACACCAGCCCCTGGGCATGGTCCGGCTTGGACGCCAGCACCCGGCTCCAGTAGTCGAGCGCCCGCTCCAGGCGCCCCTCCTGGAAGTGGGACTCGCCAAGGAAGTGCGCCAGTTCGTAGTTGCCCCGGTCGACCCCGGCCGCCGTCTCGAGGGCTTCCATCGCCTTCGCCAGGTCGAGCCCGCTCAGAGCGAACTCCGCCTCGTCGAGAAGCTGTTCGAAGGCGGCGCGACGCCGACCCTCGTAGAGCCCGAGGATCCGGTCCTTGACGGCCGCGAACCGCTCCCGCTTCTCGAGCACCAGGAACTGGTAGTCCATCTTGGACTCCCAGAGGTCGCTCCACTCCGCCGCGTTGATCAGCTCCTGGCGTTCAAGAAGATCGCGAAGGGCAAGCATGCCGGCGTGGTGGACGAGAATGCTCTCCTCCTGCCGGCTCATGGCGCTCAGGACCTTCTGCACGGTTTCGCCCGTGCGTTTGAGCACCTCCTCCAGGATCGAGATGCGCTCCAGCAGGTGCTCGTCGAACGAGAATTCCTCGTCGCCGACATCCAGCGACTCCGCAGGCGGCGCGGAGGCGCCGGAGAGCACCATCAACTTCTGCCGGCAGCGCTGGCAGTACTCCGCGTCGTCCTCGTTGTGCGTGCCGCATACCTGGCAGTACATCGCGGCTCAGCCTAGGAGGCTGCGCCGCAGAACGCAACGCTCAGGTCAGGCCGTCGAACCACGGCTCGCGCCGCCCCAGCCTGCTGTCCAGCGCCGCTCCGATCCCCACGCAGGTGACGATGGTCCAGGTCCATCCACCCAGATAGGGCGCCATCTTGACCAGTCCCAGAGCGAGGAGTCCGATGAGCACGGCGGCCATCGGCCGGCCGGCGATCCCCGCGCGGTTCGGCAGCAGGCGCGCGCCCACCGCCATGAACACCGCCACCGTGCCCCACAACTTGCACACCATGGCCGCCACGGCGCAGACGACGAGCAGCGGCGCTCCGACCAGGGCCGGCGCCGCGGCGGTCAGGACGCCGAAGGTCACGCCCACGGCGAGCACCGCCACCAGGCCGGCGAAGAAGTTCCGGAACGGGCGCTCCAGGACACTCTGGGCGGTCACCGCGAGCGACGAGTCGAAGCCCCAGACCAGGACCACCGACACGAGCAGCCAGGCCAGCAGCAGCGCCAGGTTGAGCATGGCCACCGCGGACGACAGCGGGGAGCGGCCCATCAGCGGCCCTTCGGCGAGGACGAGCCACGAGGACGGCGCCCGCGGATAGGCCACCGTGCGGCCCTCCACCGTTGCCCCGGACTCGGCGATCGCCTCGCCGCCCAGCACGAACACATCGCCGCGCAGCCGGGCCGACGGTCCCAGGTGGACGTCGCCGCCGAGCACGATCACGTCGCCCAGAACGGTGCCGTCGATGCGGGCGTCGGCACTCAGGACGACAACGTCCGAGCGGGCCTCGCCGCGCAGCTCCAAATCCCGTCCCAGTGCGACGAGCTGATCCCGCATCACCGCCTCGGCGTCGACGACGACTGCGGCTCCAGCGCCCTGCGCAGGCGGCTCGGCGGGCGCGCAACCGGCGGCGACCGCAACAGAGAAGCAGGCCAGAAGACCGAGGACAGCGGGGGGCCGGCGTGTTGTGCCGAGATTGGTCACGAACGCCGATCGTAGCGCCGGTAGCGCCCCTGGCGGCTCAGGAGTCAGGGCCGGGCCCCTCGCCATCGCGGCAGGGCGCGAAGCCGCCGCGACCGACGACCGTCAGCGCCGTTGCCGTTCCCGCGCCGCCGCCCTCGAACCGCGTCGGAGCAGGGAGCACAGGAGCACGGTGAGGCCCATGGCCGTCAGGCCACCGAACACCAGACCGGGCGCCGCGGGTTGGAGCACCGAGGACACCGCCGCGCTCATGCCCCGCCACGAGGCATCGAGCAGGCCGGCGCCGACCAGCCCGACGGTCACCGTGAAGTCGAACAGGGTCGCCACAACGGAGGCCGCCGATCCGACCTGGGGCGCCAGCCCGGCGAGCACCGCCAGGGCGCCGCCGAAGAGCCCTACCAAGGCAGCGGCAGCGGCCACAGCCCTGCGTCCACGGGCCCGCGACGGCGCTCGAACATCGATCTCGAACGGCTCGGTCGCGAGCCGTTCCGTGGCCAGGAGTTCACACAGGGCGGCCAACCCGCGCGCTTCGCCGCGGCAACAGGCGCACTCCACGAGGTGCCGCTCCGCCTGCTCGCGCTCGGGTTCGCTCACGGCGCCGTCGACATAGGCGTCGATCAACTCGGCATGGGAACAGGCGCCTGACATCGAACCGCTGAGCCCTTTCCCAGAAGGCGTCTTCCCAGAAGGCGTCGTCTCCGAACTCGTCATCCGTTGAACTCCCGCCGTCCTTCAGTCGGTGAGGTATTCAGCCAACCGGGCCTTCAGCAACCGGCGGCCGCGAAACAACTTGTTCTTCACCGTGCCCAGGGGCATGCCCTTGAACTCGGCGATCTCTTCGTACGTCATTTCGGCGAAGTGTCTCAACTGGATCAGCTCCCGGTACTCGTCCTTCAGAGTGTCGATCGCGGCCCCGATGGCATCGCGCCGCTCGAGATTCCGAAGCACCCGGTAGGGGTCTCTCTCCTCACTCGGAAACTCCCTGTCCCGGGCTTCTCCGTCGAAGCCGACGCGCTGCATCGGAACCAGTTTGAGGCGCCGCTTGCGAAGCAGGTCGATCGCCGCGTTCTGTGCCACTCGAAACAGCCATGTCGAGAATCGGTACCTGGGGTTGTAACGGTCGAGGGCCCGGTAGACCTTCAAGAACACTTCCTGAGACAACTCCTGCGACTCGTCGACATTGCCGAGAAAGCGATTCAGGTAGTTGACCAGGCGCCCCTGATACCTCTGCACGAGGTCGGTGTACAGGGCGGCCTCGCCGTCCAGAATCGCAGCCACCAACTCCTCGTCGGTCGCCCGAGTTGCCTCCACAGTCTTCACCTACGTTCCCTGCGGCGGATTGTTGCGGGCTGCCCGCGCCCAGCAACCCGAGGCTGCTATACCCTCAGCGCCTTGGCATTCGCGGCAGAGAGTAACCGGGTCGAGATCTTGATTCACGCACGCGGGCTCGGAGCAGAGCGTTGATTCACGCACGAGGACTCGGCATTCGGTTCGGCTCGCAGTGGGCTCTCGCCCACGTCGACCTCGACCTCGCGTCCGGCGACCGCCTGCTGCTGGCCGGGGCCAACGGCTCCGGGAAGACGACCCTGCTGCGGTTGATCGCCGGACTCCGGCGTCCCACGGCGGGCGAACTCCGGGTCGACGGCCTGCGCGCGGCCGAGGATCGCTTCGGGGTCCGCAGCACCCTGTCCCTGGTTTCCCACCACGACTATCTCTACGACCGGCTGACCGCCCTGGAGACGCTGCAGCTCTGGAGTGCGCTCTGCGGCCGGCGCCTCAGCGAATCCCAGCTCCACGACCTGCTCGGCGAACTCGGTCTCTCCGCCGCCGCCGACCGTCAGGTCGCCGGTTTCTCGGCTGGCATGAGGAAGCGCCTGATCCTTGCGCGCTCCCGTCTCGAGAACCCGCGGCTGCTGCTCCTCGACGAGCCCTTCGCGGCCCTCGACCCGCAGGGGCAAAGCCTGATCGAGACCTGGATCGGGCATTTCGTGGACGGCGGCGGCACCCTGATCGTCGCCTCGCACGCGATCGAACGGGCTGCCCGCATGTGCCGCCGGGCGGTGCTGCTCGAGCAGGGCCAG
Organism: Candidatus Multivorans sp.; assembly: GCA_965205295.1. Taxonomy (GTDB): domain Bacteria; phylum Acidobacteriota; class Thermoanaerobaculia; order Multivoradales; family Multivoraceae; genus Multivorans. Next base: position 3,502,522 of record OZ242167.1, on the reverse strand, counting down.
GCGGTGTGGCAGGGCGCCGCCGCCGATCTCGACACCGCCTGGGGTCGGAGGCTGGCGAGCCTGTGAAGTTACTCCGCCCCATCGTTGCGGTTCTGCGCCCCATACTCGTGCTGCTGCTCAAGGACCTTCGGGTCGAGTGGCGGGGCCGGTTCCGCTTTCTCTCCATCGTGCTCTTCGGAGGCATCACGCTGGTGCTGTTCTCCTTCGCCATCGACGCCGACGACCGCGCCGCGGCGACCATGGCGCCCGGTTTCCTCATCCTCGCCCTGCTCCTGAGCTCGACCCTGGGGCTCTCGGAGTCCTTCCGGGTCGAACGGGAGAACCGGGCCCTGGAGGGGCTGTTGCTGCTGCCGGTCGAACCGGCGGTTCTCTTCTACGCCAAGGCGCTCGGGAACTTCGTCTTCCTGACTTTGCTGGCGCCGGTGCTGCTGCCCTCGGCGATCATCATCTACGGCGTCGAAACCGGACCGGACGCCCTGCTCGGGCTGTTCGGCGTCTGGCTGCTTGCCGCCGCCGGACTCGCCGCGCCGGGCACGCTGTACGCGGCGATGACCAGCCGCGCCTCGAGCCAGGACGTGCTGCTGCCCCTGCTCCTCTTCCCCCTGGTCATCCCGGTGCTGATCGCCTCGGTCAAGAGCGCGGCCCTCGTGTTGCACGGGGATCCGATGGACCAGACGGGCAGTTGGTTCGTCATTCTGCTCGCCTTCGATGTGATCTACTGGGCGCTGGGTGGCGTGCTGGCCGCCGTGGCGATGGAGGAGTGACGGCCCGCCGGCAGCCCGGCTTCCCGTCACGCAAAGGAGCAAGTCGAAGGTGGACGGCGTTATAGTCGGCGGTTGGGGATGGGTCGTTGCCGCCTATGGTTCGGCGGGCGCGGTCCTGGCCCTCTACACGTTCAGTCTGTTCGCCCGCCGGCGACGGATCGAAGGCAACGCACCAGCGCAGGAACCGCAGGAACACAGCAATGAGCACGGAACCCACGACCCCCACCAGCAGAACGCCTAGCCGCGGCAACCGGCGTCTTCTGCTGCTGGCCGCGGGCGGCGCCGTGGCCATCGCCCTCTCCGTTCTGGCCTTCGGCGACGTCGGCGAGAACCTGGTCTACTACTGGAGCCCTTCGGAGGTCCATGAAGCCGGCCCCGAGGCGGTCGGCGCCAGCATCCGGCTCGGCGGCCTGGTCGAGAAGGGCTCGGTGAGCCGGAGCGAAGACGGTCTGACCCTCGAGTTCACGGTCACCGACGGCACATCGCAGATCGATGTCCGCACCACCGCCGTGCCGCCGGCCATGTTCCGCGAGGGGATCGGCGTCGTGGTCGAGGGGACGATGGCGCAGGACGGCCAGTTCACGACCTCGCGCCTCATGGTGAAGCACGACAACGAGTACCAGGCCCCCGACATCGATGACCAGCGCAGCATGGCCGAGTTGATCGAGTCCATGCAGTTCGACACGTGACCTCGGCCCTGGGCCAGGGGTTCGTGCTCCTGGGCCTGATCGCGGCGAGCTTCGGAGCTTCCTTCGGCTACATCGCCGGCGCGCGGCGGTCCGTCGCCGGCTTGGCGCTCACCCGGCGACTCGCGCTGCTGTTCGCGGCGAGCATGGTCGGCGCCTGCGCGGTCATGTGGTACGCGCTGATCAGCCACGACTTCTCCGTCTCCTATGTGGCCCAGGTCGGGTCGCTGGAGACGCCGCTCCACATCACGATCTTCTCCCTGTGGTCGTCGCTCGAGGGGTCGATCCTGTTCTGGGGGCTCATCCTCGGCCTGTACATCGCGGCCTCGGCCATGCTCCAGCGCCGCGGGCACGACGACTACCTCGCCTACACCCTGGCCACCCTGCTTGCGATCGGCGCCTTCTTCACCTTCCTGATCGCCAGCGTCGCCGATCCCTTCGCGCCCACGCCGCTCCCCATCCCGGTCGACGGGCCCGGACCGAACCCGCTGCTCCAGAACCACCTCCTGATGGCGATCCATCCGCCGATGCTCTACCTGGGCTACGTCGGCATGTCGGTGCCCTTCGCGATGGCGGTCGCGGCCCTGCTGCGGGGCCAGTTGGGCGCCACCTGGCTGCGGCCGATGCGCCGCTGGCTGCTGGTTCCGACGTCCTTCCTCACCGCCGGCGTCATGCTCGGCGGCTGGTGGTCGTACGAGGTGCTCGGCTGGGGCGGCTACTGGGCCTGGGACCCGGTTGAGAACGCCTCCTTCCTGCCCTGGCTGACCGGCATCGCGGCGCTGCACTCGGGCGTCGTGCAGCAACGGCGGGGAACGCTCAAGGCGTGGACCGTGATCCTGATCATGATCACCTTCCTGCTCACCATCCTCGGCACCTTCCTGACCCGCTCGGGCGTGGTCAACTCGGTCCACTCCTTCACCCAGAGCCCGATCGGCCCCGTGTTCCTGGGCTTCCTCGCCCTCTGCACCGTCGCGGTCATCGCGCTGCTGGCGCTGCGGGTCGACACCCTGGTCTCGGAACCCTCGAACGAACGCCTGGTCAGCCGCGAAGGCGCGTTCCTGCTGAACAACCTGCTGCTGGTCAGCCTGATGTTCACGGTGCTCGTGGGCACGCTCTACCCGATCGTCGCCGAGTCGCTGCGCGGCGTGAAGGTCAGCGTCGGCGAGCCCTACTTCAACCGCATGGCCGTGCCGTTGTTCACTGCACTGCTGCTGATGATGGGCGTCGGCCCGGCGCTGCCCTGGGGCGGCAGCGATCCGAAGCTGCTGCGCCGCGCCCTGCTGCGCCCGCTGCCGGCCGCCGCCTGCGGCCTGGCGCTGGCGCTCCTGCTCGGCGCCCGCTCGGCGCCGGTGCTGATCGTCTCCGCGTTTGCCGGCTTCACGCTCTGGGTGACCGCGGATCAGGGCCTGCGGCCGGTGCGGGCGCGCCGGCGGTCCAAGGGCGGCAAGGGCGTGTTCAGTGGCGTGCTCACGGCCCCGGACAAGCTCGGCGCCTACGTCGTCCATGCTGGCGTCGTGATCACGTTCGTCGCCATCGCCTTGTCCTCGACCTTCCAGCGCGAAGCGGAGTCCACGCTACGGGCCGGCGAAACGCTCAGCCTGGGCGCCTACGAGATGACGTTTCGCGGCGCCGAGCAGGTCGAGGAACCGCACGTGGCGCGGCACCAGGCCGAGATCGAGATCACAAAGGCCGGCCGGAGCGTCGGCACGCTGCTGCCGTCGCTCAACCGCTACCCCACACAGCGTGAGCCGATCGGCACCCCCGCGGTCCGTTCAAGCGCCACGCACGACCTCTACCTGACCCTGATGAACGTCGGCGCCGACGGGTCGGTCGGCCTGCGCGCGATTCTGACGCCGGCGGTCATGTGGATCTGGATCGGCGTCCTGATCATGGTCGCCGGCACCGTTCTGTGCCTCATCCCGACCGCCGCCGAGAGGCGGGCGGCGAGCCCGCGGGCGGTCCCCGGCCTGGCGGCTACCGCAGCCGGAGGCGGCCGATGAACCGCAAGGTCCTCCTCATCGGCCTGGCCATCTCCTTGCCCTTGCTCCTCCTGCTGGGATTCGCCTTCCAGCACGACCCCGCCATCGTCAATTCGCCGCTGGTGGGTCAGCCGGCGCCCAGTTTCCGGCTCGCCGGCCTCGACGGCCGCATCGTGGACCTCGAGGAACTGCGCGGCCGCCCGGTGGTGATCAACTTCTGGTCGACCTACTGCCCTCCCTGCATCGTGGAGCACCCCCTGCTGATGGCGGGCGCCCAGCGCTGGCAGGGTGAGATCCACTTCATCGGCATCATCTTCCAGGACGACCCGCAGCAGATCGCGCGCTTCAACACGGAGTACGGGAGCTGGGGTCCGTCGCTGATCGACGAAGGCAGCCGGGTCGCCATCGCCTACGGCGTCTACGGCCCGCCGGAGACCTTCTTCATCGACCGCGACGGCCTGATCGTCGACAAGGTGATCGGCGCCGTGTGGGGGGACAAGCTCCTCGAGACCGCGGACCGCCTTCTCGCGCAGCCGGCCGAAGCTACCGGCTGACATGCGCCGCCCACTCGCGACCGCCCGGCAAGACGGCCGACGGTGGATCCCGGCGACCGCCCTCTTTCGGCTACTGGTGGCGCTGCTGGTCGCGCTCCCGTTCGCCATTCCGGCTTCGGCCCAAACCGCGGATAGACAGCCTGACCTTCGTCTGCCGCCAGCCGAGGGAGAGCGTCGACCCGGTCTGGGCGTCGAGGTGTCCCGCGAGTTGGGCGAGCCGCTCGGCCGACCCCTCTCCGGCGCCGAACTGGACCGGGCCGTGGCAGAGGTCGCCGCCGACATCCGTTGTCCCAAGTGCCAGGCGCTGTCGATCGCCGACTCCGCCGCCGAGTCGGCCCGGGCGATGCGCGAGGAAGCGCGGTCCCTGCTCGCGGCCGGCTACACCCGCGACCAGGTCGCCCGGTACTTCGAGCAGCGCTACGGCGAGTTCGTGCTGCTCGAACCCCGTGCGCGGGGGCTCAACCTGATCGTGTGGACGGCGCCGGCCGCCATCGTCCTGGTCGGCGCCCTGCTGGTCACGCACCGGCTGCGCCAGCGGCGCCGGACCGGCGAAGAGGCCCTGGAGGACTACCTGGCGCGGGTGGAGCAGGAGACGGCGACCTGACTCTTGTCGCGACGATCACGCTCCTGGCCGCCGTCCTCGCCGGCCTGGGTATCGGGCTCGCGTTGCTGCCTCGGGAAACCGCGGCGCGCGCGGCCGCCCTCGAGCTGCAGCAAGCCGACCTGCTGAGCCGCCGCGAAGACCTGCTCGGCCGCCTGTCCCAGCGCGAACTCGAGCCCGCAGACCGTCGCCGGCTCCAGGTGTCCACCGCGCGCGTCCTCAAGGAACTGGACGAGGTCGGGGAGGTGCTCGCCACCATCGCCCCGGGCGGCGGCCCCGGGAAGGCCGCGGCGCCGGTAGGCCGCGCCTTCGTGCAGGCGCACCCTCTGCTCTCCGGCGTCCTGCTCGGCGGTGGCGTGGTCGGCCTGGTCGCCGCCCTCGTGATCTGGGCCCAGACCGACGCCCGGCCCGATCCCGAAGCCCAGCAGATGGCCGATCAGCAGGCAGCCGCCGGCGGCGCCGACTTCCGCGGCCAGGCCCCGCCAGGTCCCGAGATGGCCCGCCAGGCCGAGGACTTGCGGCGACAGATCGAAGCCGAGCCGACCAACATCGACCTGCACCGCGCACTGACCCAGTTGCTGCTGACGAACAACCGTCCCTTCGACGCCTTCCAGCAGGCCCAGCGCATTCTGGAGATCGATCCGGAGGACCCCGACGGCAACTACGTCTCCGGCATCGTCCGCCTCACGATGGGGCAAACCGACATCGCCCTGAATGCGCTGAGCCGGTCCCTGCGCAGCGACCCCGGTCACGAGCAGGCAGCCATGATGCGAGGCTTGATCCTGCTGCAACTCGGCGACCGCGACGGCGCCACCGCAACCTGGGAAACCGCCCACGAGGCCCGCGCCAGCACCCGCCTGCAGCAGCTCATCGGCATGGCCCGCGAGGGCAAGACGTTCCAGGAGATCGTCAACACCCCGTTGTAGGCGGCAGCGTGCACCTGCGGGCTGGACGACGTCGGCCTGATGAGTCGAACGACCGAGCAACTCGCAGCTGGGATCGCCCTCCACGTCTTTCAGGAGGCACACCATGGCGTATCAGTGGCGTCCCATCAACGACGATGAGGTTGATCCCAAGCAACTGGCAGATCCGTAACTGGCGGCTTTGTCCGCCGTCTGGGCAGAACAGAAGTCGGGCCTTGAGGGCCTCGAGCAGTTCACGGAGCGCCTGAAGCGGGAATGGGCAATCGAGACCGGCTTGATCGAACGTCTCTACGATCTGGATCGTGGAGTGACGGAACTCCTGATCGAGCGGGGCATCGACGCGGCTCTGATTCCGCATCGCGCTGGCTTGGGCGAGGAGAAGGTCGCCATGATCGGCGACCAGAAGAACGCCATAGAGAGCCTCTTCGCCTTCGTCAAAGGAGACCGACTCCTATCCAGCAGCTACGTCAAGGAGCTACACGCACTGTTCACCCGCAATCAGGAGTTCGCCGAGGGCCGTGACCAGTTTGGACGGAGAACGCAGATCGCCCTCCGAAAGGGCGACTACAAGCGCCGACCGAACAACCCGACCAGAGACGACGGGACGGTTCACCAGTACTGCCCGCCTGAGCACATCGCCGCAGAAATGGACCGCCTTCTAGAGCTGCACCGGGACCACAGGAATACCCCTCCCGAAGTCGAAGCTGCATGGCTCCACCACCGGTTCGCGCAGATCCACCCGTTCCAGGACGGTAACGGAAGGGTGGCCCGGTCTTTGGCTACCCTTGTGTTCATCCAGGCGGGCTGGCCGCCCTTGGTGGTCCGCGATGCCAAGCGGGCCGACTACATCAAAGCCCTAGAGGAGGCGGACAACGGCAACCTTCGCCCACTCGTCGACTTCTTCTCCGCCCTCCAGAAGAAGGAGTTCCTCAACGCAATCAGCCTTGCGCGTGAGGTCGAGAAAGAAGCAAGGGTCGACCTTCGCATTCGAGGCATCGGCAGGCGGCTAGCCCATCGCCAGAAGGAGCTGGCCAGAGAGTGGGACGATGCCGTCTCCAGCGCCCGGAAGCTGCATCAACTCGCGGACGACCGGATGTTGGAAGTTCGCAAGGAGCTCGAATCGACCCTATCCGCCAGTCCCGAGTTCGAGTTCTTCGTTCACAGCGATGGCGACCAAGGCGACCGAAACCACTGGTTCAGGCGTCAAGTTATCTTGACAGCCAACGAACTCGACTACTTCGCGAACACCGATCAGCACCGATCCTGGGTCCGCCTGGGCATCAACGACGCCGCCAAGAAGGGGACGCCAGCCAACGTGTTGATCTCGTTCCACTCGATCGGTCACGAGTTCCGGGGTGTCCTAGCCTGTTCCGCCACTTGGTTCCAACGGGTTCAGGACGACGACGACCGACTCGAGTCGACCGGAGAGCGGCCTCTCTGCGCAGACGTTTTCCGAATCAACTACAAGGAGAAGACCGCAGACATCGAGCCTCGCTTCCGAAAGTGGCTGGACGAAGCGATCGAGCGCGGCTTGGCCCTGTGGGAAGCAACCCTCTAGCCGGTGACGCCGCTGGCATCACCGACTCGCCGCGGTCGAGGCATGCCAGTGCTTCTGCCAGCCGACTTCCTAGACCGCTGGCGGAGATCTCCATCGTCTGCTCCCGTCCCGAGTGCTGCTTCGAACTGTACACGTCGACCCGTACTCTTCGGCGGCTGGCGTATAGTTCCCGCGGAGTATCTGAAGTCCGATGTCCCCACTCGCCATTCTGATCATGGTCCTGATCTGCGGTTTCGTGTGGGGAGGCTTCACCTTCTTCCTGGTGCGGGCGCTCAAGAGCGAGCGGTCCCGCGCGCAGGACGGCTAGAGCCGCCAAACCCGTCGCCGACTCCGTGTTTGGCCCCAGCCCCCACCTCACTACGAGCTCGCGCCCCGGCACTCGCTTCGCTGCGTTCTGCGGCGCGAGCTCTTAGCGTTCCCGCGGGGCTTCTGTGCGCGTCTTCCTGGTCGGCTTCATGGCGGCCGGCAAGAGCAAGGTCGGCCGTTTGCTGGCCCGGTCCCTCGGTTGCCCCTTCCGGGATCTCGACTCGGACATCGCCGCCCACGAGGGGCAGCCCGTGGCCGAGATGATCCTCGAACACGGCGAGGCCCACTTCCGTGAACGCGAGACGGCGGCGCTCGAACGCTGTGCCGCGCTCGACCGGGTCGTCGTCGCTACCGGCGGCGGCGCGTTCACGCTGGAGCGCAACCGGCGCCTGATCGCGGGTCTCGGCCGTAGCGTCTGGCTCGACCCGCCGTGGGAGATCCTCTGCCGCCGTGCTGAAGGCTCACACCGCCGGCGGCCGCTGTTCGAGTCGCCGGAGCAGGCTCGGGTGCTGTACGAGGTTCGGCTCGACTCGTACCGCCTGGCTGACGTGCGGGTTCGAACGAAGGGAGTCGAGCCAGCGAAGGTCGTTGCGGCGAGCGTCGCCGCGGAGTTGGGTCTGACGCCGGCCGACTCCCGATAGGGCCCTGCAACCGCGCCTTCTCAGCGGAGTGCGCGCAGCAGGTCGCGGCAGCTCGCTGCGAGCCGGAGCGGGTCGAGGGCGGAGATGACGGCCACGGCGTCGGCGCCGGCCTCGATCACGCGGGGGGCGCGCTCGGCGTCGATGCCGCCGATTGCGATCAGGGGCTTGGCGGTGACCGCGCGCGCGGCGGCTACTCCGGCGAGACCGACGACGGGATCCGGCCGGTCCTTCGTCGTGGTCCCGAAGGCGGGGCCGATCGCCACCGCGTCGACGGCCGGGTCGCGGTCGGCCTCGATGGCCTGCTCGCGGCTGTGGGTCGAGCGGCCGATGCGGCAGTGGCGTGGCAGCGACGGGCGCGCCACCGATGGCGGCAGGTCGTCCTGGCCGAGATGGAGGCCTACCCGCAGGCCGCGCGCGGCCGGCAGAGCGGCAGCGATGGCGGGCTGGTCGTTGATCCAGAACAGGGGAGCGTCTGGAGAGGAGCCGCTGCTTGCGGCAGTCGCTCCCTCGACGACCCCGGCCACCGCCTCCGCCAGGCGCCAGGCCTGAAGGTCCGGCAGTCCCTTGGCGCGGAGCTGGATCCAGCGCACTCCGCAGTCGAGCAGCGTCCGCACTGCCGCGGCCACGGGCTCCGGTTCGGTGCCGAAGAGTCCCGTGTCGACGATCGCGTAGAGGCGGTTCGGCGGCGGTACCAGCGGAACCGGAGGTCGGCCTGCGGCCGATGCGGGCGAGACGCCCGCGTTCCCAGGACCCCGACCGGCGCTCATTCTTCGTCCAGCCGGGCGAGGAACCCGGTGTCGAGTTCGGCGTCGGCGAATGCCCGCGATCGGACGATCCGCCGCATCAGCGGCAGCGTGGTGCGGACACCGTCGATATCGAACTCCATCAGGGCGCGGGCCATCCTCGAGATCGCCTCCTCCCGGTTTGTGCCGTGGGCGATCACCTTGGCCACCAGCGAATCGTAGTGCGGCGGCATCGACGCGCCCTCGAACCCGTGGCTGTCGACCCGGATGCCCGGGCCGGCTGGAGGCCGGTAGCGGCGGAGCGTGCCCGGCGAGGGTGCGAAGGTCTCCGGATCCTCCGCGTTGATCCGGCATTCGATCGCGTGACCGCTGGTCGGGGTGCCGTCGGCCAACCCGAGCGGTTCGCCGGCGGCGGCAAGGATCTGCAGCTTGACCAGGTCGACGCCGGTCACCGACTCGGTCACCGGATGTTCGACCTGGATGCGCGTGTTCATCTCCAGAAAGTAGAAGCGGTCGCCCTCCACCAGGAACTCGACCGTGCCCGCGTTCGCGTAGCCGACCCGCTTCGCCAACCGCACCGCAGCCGCGACCAGCGAGCGCCGCAGGTCGGCCCCTATCCGTGGGGCCGGAGCTTCCTCGACCAGCTTCTGGTGCCGGCGCTGAATCGAACAGTCGCGCTCGCCGAGCCCGACCGTGCGGCCGAAGGAGTCGCCGAAGACCTGGACCTCGATGTGGCGCGGGCGCTCGACCAGGCGCTCCACGATCAGTTCGCCGCTGCCGAAGGCGGCACGGGCTTCGCTCGCCGCCGAGTCCAGGGCCGCTTCAAGTCCGGCGCGGTCGCGGACCGCCCGCATGCCGCGGCCGCCACCGCCCGCGGCGGCCTTCACCATCAGCGGGTAGCCGATCCCGTCGGCAAACGCCGCCGCCTCCGCGGACGACTCCGGCAGCGGACCGCCCTCGAGCACCGGCACACCCGCCGCGACCGCGGCTTCGCGACTTCGGCCCTTGTCGCCGAGAACGCGGATGGACGACGGCGACGGCCCGATCCAGGTCAGGCCGCACTGCTCTACGGCGGCGGCGAAGCCGGCGTTCTCGGCCAGGAATCCGTAGCCCGGATGGACCGCCTCGGCGCCGGTGATGAGTGCTGCCGAGAGCAGGTTGCGCTGGTGCAGGTAGCTCCCGGCCGGCGCCGGAGGCCCCACGCAGACCGCCTCGTCGGCGAGGCGCACATGGAGGGCGTCGCGGTCGGCGGTGCTGAAGACCCCGATGGTCGGGATGTCGAGGTCCCGGCAGGCGCGGATGACCCGCACCGCGATCTCACCCCGGTTGGCGACCAGGATCTTGCGGAACGGACGCGCCGAGACGAGCATCCTGAGGCCCGGGGCGCCTTGGGGCCCTTAGGTCTGAATCACGAAGAGAGGCGCGCCGAACTCGACCGGGTCGCCGTTCCCGGCCACCACGGAGGTGATGACTCCGGCGACGTCGGCCTCGATCTCGTTCATCAGCTTCATCGCTTCGACGATGCAGACGACCTGCCCCTTCTCGACCTTGGCGCCGACTTCGACGTATGCCGGCGCGTCGGGGCTGGGGGCGACGTAGAACGTGCCCACGATCGGCGAACTGAGCACGTGTCCTTCGAGCGCCGGCGCCTGTTCGGCCGCCGGCTCCTCATCCGCCACCGGCGTCGACGAAGCGGCCGCCGCCGCTGGCGCGGCGCGATCCACCCTGGCGCCTCCCGCGCCGCCTCCCCGGTCGCCGCCCACCCGCAGGTAGAGGCCGCCCACCTGGTACTCGACCGAGAGGTCCGACCCGCCACGCCGTTCCTCGGCGACGAATCGGATCAGCGCCTCGACTTGCTCATAGCTCAGCACGTAGTCCCTCCAACCTTGTTGAGCGGCAGATTGTAGCCGCCTGCTACAGGCGTCCCGATACCGGACGCTCTCCAACCCGCTCGCGCCTGCATGTCGGCCGGGACGCCTGCTAGAGGCGTGCCGCGACCGCGGGCCTGCTCTTCCCGCGCAGGCTTTCCAGCCCCTCGCGCGCCCGGCGGTTGCCCGGATCGGCCCGGAGGACCTGCTCGAAGATCTCCGCGGCCTCGCGCCGGTGTCCCTGGGCCAAGTACAACTCGGCCAGCGTGACCGTCGGCGTCGGCGAGTGAGCAGCCCCTTGACTACCTTCGGCTGCCATGGCGGGTCGCGGCTACTGGCCCGTGACCTGGACGAACTTCGTCACCTCGTCGGAGCCGAGCGAGTTGGTGGCCCGGAAGGTGACCGCGTAGGTGCCCGTCGCCGAATAGGTATAGGTCGGGTTCTGCCGCGTGCTCGTGTTGCCGTCGCCGAAGGTCCACAGCCAACTCGTCGTGCGGCCGTCGGTCGTGTCCTCGAACGCGACCAGCAGATTGCGGGTGCTGAAGGTGAAGTCGGCCCGCGGCAGCCGCTGAATGCTGACGCTCACGTTCGTCGTTACCAACTGGCCGCCGCCGCTGCCGACATCGACGCCGACCTGGAAGGTGTCGCCGGTCACGGTGTCGAGATCGCCCGACTCGACGATCAGGCGGTCCGACGCCGAACCGTCGGCGCCGGTGGAGATCAATCCCCCGCCCGATTCGAGCGTGCCGGTCTCGGTGCGGAAGTTGACCTCCGCCTTATCGAGCGGCTGGCCCCGGTCGTCGCGAACGATCGCCAGCAGATCGGCCTCCCCGCCCGTCTCGGGCACGCTGTTCGGCGTCACCTGTACGGTCACGGACGCCGGCGACAGACCGAGCTGGACATCCACCGTCGCCGTCTCCGAGCCGCCGGTGTTGGCCGAGATCGTGGCGACGCCGAACTGGCCGTTGGCCTCGAGCATCGCCAGCGCCTCGCCCCGATCGTCGGCGGGAACGCTGGGCGGAATCGAACCGAGCGTGGTCGAGAGCCGAATCAGAGTGCCGGAACTGACCGACGTGCCGTTCGGCCGCAGCGCCACGACCCGGATCTCGGCACTGCCGTCCGACGGGATGCGGTTGGGATTCGCGCTGATCGTGATCAGCGTGCCCGAAGGCGCCACGGGACTCGTCTTGTCACACGCCGCGAACAGCGCCAGAGACAAGCTGGCGGCGATTGCGGCAGGCAGGATTCGGCGCCGGGTGTCCATCTCTCGAATCAGTATACGGAGCTGCCGGGAGAGCGTCTAGGGCTCTGCGGGCTACTCGCCGGCACCGCGGACCCCTGGAACCCAGATGAGCTTGGTCACCTCGTCCGATCCCACCGAGTTGGCGGCGCGCAGGGTGACCGCGTAGAAACCCGGCTCGGTGAAGGCGTGAGCCGGGCTCTGACGGGTGCTCGTGGCGCCGTCGCCGAAGTCCCAGAGCCAGTCCGTGACCCGGCCTTCGGAGACATCGTCGAAGGCGACCATCAAGCCCCCGGCATCGTGTCTGAACGCCGCAACCGGCGCTCTCTGGATGCGGACGCCCGTGTTCGCCGTCCACAGAGCCGCGCCGCCGGAGCCGACCGCCACCGCCAGTTGGAAGCTGTTCTCCCCCACCGCCGCCAGTTCGGCGGCGGTAAGCGTCAGCCGGTCGGCGACCCCACCGTCGGCGCCGGTTGCGACCAACCGGCCACCCGATACCAGGGTGCCGGTCGTGGCGAGGAAGTTCACCTTCGCGTTCTCAACGCGGTCGTCGCGCACGATCGCGAGCAGTTCGATTTCGCCGCCACTCTCGGGGACGCTGCTCGGCGTCGCCTGGACCGTCACGGACCCTGCCGGGCGTTCCCTCTGGGCGGGCTGCTCCTCGGAGCTCTGAGCCAGAGCAGCAGATCCCAGGCCGAGGCCTAGCAGCATCACCGAAAGTGTTGCCGCCACAACAACGAGATCTCGAGGGTCGCAGTCATGTTCTTTCCCTCCATGAGTTCGTGAGCGGGGCTCTCAAACATCGCTACGACCCCCGGCGACCCCGATGCCGGGCGACTGCCGGCGCTTCACGGTGCGGACCGCGGACAGGTCTTCCAGCGACTGCTGCAGCCGGTTCAGGTGCTTCCGGTTGCGGACGTCGACCACGACGTCGATCGTCGCCTCGCCGTCACCGCGGCCGCGGCTCTCGATGTGGCGGATGTTGCTGCCCTGCTTGGCGATCGCCTCGGTGACGCGAGCGAGCACCCCGGGCCGGTCGCGGGTCTCGATGACCAGGGTGACCGCGAACATCGAATCGTTGCGGCGCGCCCACTCGACCTGGATCTCACGTTCAGGGTGGTACAGCAGGTTGCGCACGTTGGGACAGTCCACGGAGTGGACGGAGACGCCCCGGCCGCGGGTCACGAAACCGATGATGTCCTCGCCCGGCAACGGGCTGCAGCAGCCCGCGAAGAACGCGAGCATGTCGTTCTCGCCCTTGACCACCAGCCTCGCCTGGTCGCGGGGCAGGACCTTGCTCACCGCCTGGCGCAGGCGGCCCGGCTCCTCGTCCCGCCGCCGCAGACGCTCCGGCGGCAGGACCGCGCGCAGCACCGGCTTCACCGAACCGCGGCCGAAGCCCAGCCGGCTGCACAACTCGTCGACGCTCCCGTAGCCCTCGGCGGCCAGGAAGTCCGCCATCTCCTTCGAGTCGAACACGCGGCGCGCGCTCACCCGGTAGCGGCGCAGTTCACCGGTCAGCATCGTGCGGCCGATCTCGATCGCCCGCTTCTTCTGCTCGGCGTTGATCCACTGACGGATTTTGCTCCGCGCCCGCGTCGTGACCACGATGTTCAGCCAGTCGCGGCTGGGCTCGCGGTTCGGATTCGTCGTGATCTCGACGATGTCGCCATTCTTGAGTTCAGTCCTCAGCGGCGCCAGCCGGCCGTTCACGCGCGCGCCGCTGCAGCGATGGCCGAGTTCGGTGTGGACGCGATACGCGAAGTCGAGCGGCGTCGCGCCGCGGGGAAACGAGAGCACGTCGCCCTTGGGCGTGAACACGTAGACCTCGTCGGGATACAGGTCGATCTTGAGCGCGCTCAGGAAGGTTCGCGGGTCCGGCACCTCCTGCTGCCACTCGAGGAGCTGGCGCAGCCAGACGATGCTGACGTCCTTCTGGTCGGTGTCGACCTGGCCTCCCTTGTACCGCCAGTGCGCCGCCACGCCCTCTTCGGCGAGCAGGTCCATCGCCTGGGTCCGAATCTGGATCTCGAACGGCTGCCCGCCGCGGCCCAGCACGGTGGTGTGCAGCGACTGGTACAGGTTCGGCTTCGGCATCGCGATGTAATCCTTGAAGCGGCCCGGAATGGGACGCCAGATCTGGTGCACCACACCGAGCGCGGCGTAGGTGTCCTTCACGTCGACCGTGATGATCCGGAAGGCCAGGAAGTCGAACAGGTCCGGCAGCTCGATCTGCCGGCGGCGGAGCTTCTGGTAGATCGAGTAATAGCCCTTGACCCGGTGACTGATCCCCGCTTCGATTTCCGCTCCCCCAAGCGCCTCCCGCAAACGCTCGGCGATTCGCCGGGTCGTGCTCCGGGCCCCCTTGATCCGCTCGTCGAGCTGTTTGCGGATGTCCTCGTAGTGGTGCGGGTGCAGGTGCCGGAACGCCCGATCCTCCAGCACCCGCTGAATCCGGGACATCCCCAACCGGTGCGCAAGCGGCCCGTAGATCTCCAGCGTTTCGCGCGAGATGCGCCGCCGCTTCCCCGGCTCCAAGTGCTCCAGGGTGAGCATGTTGTGTAGGCGATCGATCAGCTTGACCACGATCACACGCAGGTCGCGAGCCGAGGCCAGGATCAGCTTGCGGAAACTCTCGGCCTGCACCTCGTCGCTGCGGACGTACTCGTGGCGCCCGATCTTCGACACGCCGTCCACGAGATCGGCGATCTCGTCTCCGAACTCGGCCGCGAGAGCCTTCTTCGTCGCGCCGGTGTCCTCCAGGACGTCGTGCAGCAGGCCGACGGCGACGCTGGTCTGGTCGAACTTGAAGTCCGCCAGCATGTGGGCGACGCCGAGGGGATGGCTGATGTACGGGGCGCCCGAACGCCTGACCTGCCCGCGGTGGGACCGCTCGGCATACTCGTAGGCCCGACGCAGCCACGCTTCGTCGCAGGCGCGATCGTTCTCCTGCAGGCGGCCCAGGACATCGTCGATCCCCACGTCCCCCGGATCCCGCAGCGGCGCCGGATCCCGGGGTCGTTCAACTGCCTGCGCCATTCCGTCTCCTACGCGGTGGCCGCCTTCTTCTGCCGTCGCTCGCGGCCGAACGAACCCTCCCACAGCAGCACGATCGGGCTGGCGATGTAGATCGACGAATAGGTCCCGACGATCACACCGACCAGAAGCAGGAAGGAGAAGCCGCGAATCACATCGCCGCCCAGGAGGAACAGGCTGCCGACCGCCATCAGCGTGGTGCCTGAGGTCAGGGCGGTGCGCGACAGGGTCTGGTTCAGGCTCCGGTTCAACACGTCGACCAGGCTCTCGCGGCGGCTGCGCCGCAGATTCTCGCGCACGCGGTCGAACACCACCACGGAGTCGTTCACGGAGTAGCCGATGACGGTCAGGAACGCCGCCACGGTGGTCAGGTTGAACTCATAACCGGCAAACGCGAACAGGCCCAGGCACACCGCGACATCGTGGGCGAGCGCCGCCAAGGCGCCGATGCCGAAGCGCAGCTCGAAGCGGAACCAGATGTAGGCCAGGATTCCGGCCAGGGAGAAACCGATCGCCAGCAACCCCTTGCGTCGCAGCTCGCTACCGATCTGGGGCTGAACGTTGTCGCTCGACAGCACGGCGAAGCTCCCGAAGGTCGCGCGTTCCTGGATGGCCGCGACGGCGGCGGCGCTCAGCGCCTCGCTCGGCGCGATATCGGCCCAGTCCTTGATCAGGCCCTCGACCCGCCGGTGCGCCATCACCTCGGCCGATGCCTCGCGATAGTGCTCCCGGGCCGCGATGTCGTCGCCCGAGGCGCGCTGGTCGTCCGGATCGGCCTCGAGCAGCAGGGAGGCCAGCGCCTCGGTTCCCTGCCGGTTGAGGTCGAAGCCCGAAACCCCGCCGTTGTACCGCTCCTGCAGCATCTCCTCGACCCGGACGGCGCTCTCTTCCCCGCCTTCCTCCGCGACCGGGGTCCTGAGGATGACCGAGTTGTCCTCCTCGGTGCCGAACGACTGGATCGACGCGTTCTCGATCCCCGCGTTTTCCAACAGCCCGCGAAGCTCCTGGACATCCGGCGGCTCGGCGAACTGCACGATCATCTGCGCGCCGCCGGCGAAGTCGATGCCGAGGTTCAACTGGCGGCTGAAGATGAAGCCCAGCGACGCGATCACCACGACCGCGGATAGCACCATGCACACGCGCCGCATGCGCATGAAATCGAAACTGGTATTACGGAAAAACTCCATCGACGGATTCCTCTACCTCAGATGGACAAACGCTCGACGCGGCCTGAGCGCGAGAGGAGCAGGTCGAACAGGAGACGGCTGTTGAAGACGGCCGTGAACACCGAAGCCAGGATGCCGATGGTGAGCGTCACCGCAAAACCACGGATCGCGCCGGTGCCGAAGTTGATCAGGAAGATGGCCGCGATCAGGGTGGTCAGGTTCGCGTCGAGAATCGACGACCACGCCTTGCCGAAGCCGGAGACGACCGAGGCCTTGACCGTGCGGCCGTTGTGCAACTCCTCGCGGATCCGTTCGAACACCAGCACGTTGGCGTCGACCGCCATGCCGATGGTCAGGATCAGGCCCGCGATACCGGGCAGGGTGAGCGCCGCGCCGAAGTAGGCCAGGACGCCGAACACCAGCACGAAGTTGAGGCCCAAGGCCACCATCGCGTTGATGCCCGAACCGCGGTACACGACCAGCATGGTCAGCACCACGAGCGCGATGCCGTACATGAAGGCGCGGGCGCCCTGGTCGATCGAGTCCTGTCCCAGGGACGGACCGACCGCCCGCTGCTCCAGGTACTCGATGCCCGCCGGCAGGGCGCCGGAACGAAGCACCGTCGCCAGGTCCTCGACCTCCTGCTGGGTGAACGACCCGCGGATGACCCCGGAGTCCGAGATCCGGCCCTCGATGGTCGGCGCCGACTGCACCCGCCCGTCGAGCACGATCGCCAGCGGCCTGCCGATGTTGGCGCCGGTCCAGTCCCCGAAGATCTGGGCGCCCTCGTGGGTGAGCGAGAAGTTGACCACCGCCTCCTGGAACTGCCCGAGGCCGGCTCGCGCCGTCTTGAGATCGCGGCCCGTGATCACCGGGCGCTTCTCGAGCGCGTAGTAGCCCTGGCCGATCACGTTGCCGTCGTCGTCCCGCAGGTCCTGAGCCACGATCTCGAGGTGATCGGGAAGCGTGCCGCCGTACTGACCCAGGATCTCCTGGGTGTCCACAGCCGCGCCGCCGCTCGGCGGATACTCGGCGAGCTTGAACTCGAGGAAGGCCGTGTTCTTGATCAGGTTCTTCACCCGTTCCGGATCGTCGACGCCGGGAAGCTGGACCACCAGCCGGTTGCTGCCCAGGCCCTGCCGCTGGATCACCGGCTCGGCGACGCCGAACTCGTCGACCCGGTTGCGGATCGTCTGCAGCGCCTGGTTGATCGCCTGCTCGCGGATGTTGTTCGCCTCGTCGGCCCGCCGGTCGAAGATCACCTCCTCGCCGCTGCGCCTCCAGTTCCAGTACGGCATGGTCGGCTCAAGGATGTCGGGCAGCAAGGAGTCCCGGTCGGGCGGCAAGCCGGTGAGTCGGAAGCGGACCGGCGATTCGGTCGCGCCGACCACGCCGGAGGCGCCCTTCTCGTCCAGTTCCTGGACGATGCTGTCGATGTCCTTCTGGGCTTCCGCCCGCAGCGCATCGTCGGTCAGCACCTCGAGCACGAGGTGAATGCCGCCGCGCAGGTCGAGACCCAACTGGATCGAGTCGCCGAGCGGAAACGCCGAAAAGGCGCAGGCGCCGACCACGACGATCACGAGCAGGCCGCGCCAGAGCAGATTCCGGTTCACGACTTCGGCGCCTCCGCCAGCCCGCTCACCGCGGCCTTCGTCATCTTGACCTTGACGCCGTCCGCGATCTTCACGATCACGGCGTCCGGCTCGGTCGACACGACCTCACCGTAGATGCCGCCCTGCGTGACGATGCGGTCGCCCCGCTTCAGGGCTTCGACGGTCTTGCGCAGTTGCTGCCGGCGGCGGCGTTCCGGGGCGATGAGCAGGAAGTAGAAGATGCCGCCGATCAGGATCAGCGGCAGGATCTGGATGAGGCCCGAGGGCATGCCCCCAGTGGCCACAAACAGGGTGTAATCAAGAATCATCTGTGGTGCTCCTAGGATGGCGCGACCGGGCGCGCCTCGCGCAGCCCGCACCGCAGGGCGTACCCTATCGCCGTTCGGCTTCCGGCGTGTCTTCCTGCCCGTTCGCCCCGTTCAGGGCCGCAAGCCGACCGGCAGCAATCGCCCGCCGCAGCCCGGCCATGAAGTCCAGGAAGAAGCGTACGTTGTGCTCGGTGGCCAGCACCTTGCCGGTGATTTCGCCGCAGCGGAACAGGTGGTGCAGGAAAGCGCGGCTGTGCCGCCGGCAAAGCGAGCAACCGCAGGCGGCGTCCACGGGACGCGGATCGTCCCGGTAGCGGGCGGTCTTGATCCGCAGCATGCCGGTGGACGAGAAGAGCGTGCCGTGGCGGGCGTTGCGCGACGGCAGCACACAGTCGAACAGGTCGATGCCGAGACCCACGGCATGGAGAATGTCGTCCGGCGTACCGAGGCCCATCAGGTAACGGGGCCGGTCATCGGGCAGGGCGGGCGCCACCCAGGACACCGCCTGCCGGCCCAGCTCGCGATCCTCGCCCACGCTGACGCCGCCGATCGCGTAGCCGTCGAAGGGCAGCGCGGTCAGGTCGGCCACGCTGCGTAGCCGCAGATCCTCGAAGAAGCTGCCCTGGACGATCCCGAACAGGCCGGCGGCGCCCTGTTCGCCGCCGGCGCCCCAGCGGTCCAGCGAGCGCCGTGCCCACAGCGTCGTGCGCCGTAGCGACTCGGCCGCCGCTTCGCGCTCCACCGGCCAGGGCGGACACTCGTCGAGCACCATCGCGAGGTCGACGCCCATGAGATCCTGGACCTCGACCACCCGCTCGGGGGTCAGTTCCACGCGGCCGCCGTCGTGGGGACTCTGGAACATCACCCCGCCGTCGCTGACCCGCCGCAGCCCGGCCAGGCTGAACACCTGGTAGCCGCCGCTGTCCATCGCCAGCGGGCCGTCCCAGCCGATGAAGCCGTGCAGGCCGCCGAGGCCGGCAATGCGCTCGGCGCCGACCCGTTCCAACAGGTGGAACAGGTTCGTCATCAGGATCTGCGCCCCGGAAGCCAGGAGGCGGTCGTGGCCCATTCCCTTCACCGCGCCCAGGGTGCCGACCGGCATGAACGCCGGGGTCTCGACCTCGCCGTGGGGCGTGGACAGACGACCCAGACGGGCGAACCCGTCCCGGCGTTCGACGCGGAACCGCAGCCGGCCGGAGCCACCGGACATCTCCGCCGCAACCTGATTCCCCATTGCTGTCCCTAGCGCTTGAGGTCGACCTTCGTCACCTCGACGTTGTCCGGCAGCGAGAGGATGAACTCCTCGTCGTCGATCGGCTCGTTCAGGACCATGTCCTCGAGTTCGATCAACCTCTCGTCGCCGCTGGCGTGCACGACCTTGAAACGCCGGGGCAGGTAGCTCTCGGGGTCGATCCAGATATCGATCGTCGTCGCGTACTTCTCCACCCGGCGGTAGTCCGCCGTCAGGTGCAGGTAGTAGGGACCCCCTTCATGCTCGGGAAACTCCACCTGGACCGTGAAGTACTGCATCAGCGTTTCCAGGCTGCCGGCAGGGCCGAGATAGCTGAACACCTGCTCCGAGAGGCGGCCCACCTCCGTCACTTCCGCCGTGTCGAGATCGACGTACCAGGTGGTCGCCACATCGCCCCGCACGACCATCACCGTCGGTTTGGGGGCGTCAAGCTCCCACCGGAGTTCTTCGGGCGGCCGGTAGCGGAACCAGCCACGGCGCTCCTCCGGCTCCAGCAACAGCTCGGTCGTCAAGCGCTGCACCAGGCGCGCCTGGAGGGTCTCGATCCGATTCTGCTCGTACTTCACCCGCTCCACCAGCCGGCTCATGCGCTCGCGGACTCCGACGCTCTCATCCGTCGGATCGGGCGGTGCGGCCGGAGCGTCCGCCGACTGTGCCTGGAGCACCGGGGCCGTGATCAGGGCCAACAACAGGGCGGCCAGCCACGGCGCGGTAGATATGTAGTGTTTCATCGCATTGGCCGGAGCCAGCCGTAGAGTAGCAACCCGTGGCTGTCCCGATGAACGCGCCTCCCATCCTCGCCTTCCGCGATCCCATCCACGGCTTCATCGAGGCCGACGAACTGGAGGCGGCGCTGATCCGCACCAAGCCGATGCAGCGCCTGCGTTCCATCCGTCAACTCGGCCTGACCCATCTCGTATTCCCAGGCGCCGAGCACAGCCGCTTCGGCCACGCCCTCGGCACGATGCATCTCGCCGGGCGCGTCTACGACACCCTGGCGAGGGCCGAGGAGATGCCGCTCGACCCGGGCCCGCGGGCGCGCGCCCGTCGCCTGGTCCGGGCCGCCGCCCTGCTCCACGACCTCGGCCACGCCCCGTTCAGCCACTGGGCCGAGGATCTGTTCGAGGACGGAATCGACCACGAGGAGATGAGCCGGCGCCTGCTCGCCGGCGACGAGATCAGCGGCGTCTTCGAGCGCTTCGGCGAGGGCGTCGGGAGTTCCGACGTGATCCGGCTGCTCGCCGACCGGCTCGAGGGACCGGAGCGGCTGCTCGCGCCCATCGTCAGCGGCGAGCTCGACGTCGACAAGATGGACTACCTGCTGCGCGACTCCCTGTTCTGCGGCGTCCGCTACGGCAACTTCGACCTCGACCAGGTGATCTCGACGATGCGGCCCCTGGTCGACGACGCCACCGGCGAGCACCGCCTGGGCATCGACGCCGAGGGCCTGCACGCGGTCGAGAGCCTGATCCTGGCCCGCTACTACATGTTCACGCAGGTCTACTTCCACGTCACCGGCAAGGCCCTGGAGCTCCACCTGAACGAGTGGCTGCACGAGCAGGGAATCACCTGGAGCTGCGATCCCGAGCGCTTTCTGGCCGACGACGACGGCGAAATGATGTCCAGGATGCGGCGTTCGGACAGCCTGCACGCGCGCGCCATCACCGACCGCGCCCACTTCCGGCTCGCCCACGAAACCGACGAGCACCTGGCGCCGGAGCAGAAGCGCGCGTTCGAACAACGCCTCGAACCCCTGCGCGAGCGCTACGGCAGAGGTCTCCTGGTCTCGAACTCGGCCAAGGACCCGCACCGCCTCGGCCGCGGCCGGGTGCCCGTGCGTCAGGCGAGCGGCCGGCTGCTGCCCCTCGAGGAGGCCAGCCACTTCATGCGCTACCTAAGGCGGATTGATCGTTACCGGGTCTATTGCAGCGACGCTGTCTACGATGAAGTGCGGCTCGCGCTCTCGAGCTGATCAATCCGCCTCCGGCCTAAGGCGGATTGATCGTTACCGCGTCTACTGCAGCGACGCTGTCTACGATGAAGTGCGGCTCGCGCTCTCGAGCTGATCAATCCGCCTCCGGCCTAAGGCGGATTGATCGTTACCGGGTCTATTGCAGCGACGCTGTCTACGATGAAGTGCGGCTCGCGCTCCTGAGCTGATCCGCGCCGGCCGGCGCGACCATGATGGCCTCCCGGCCGCCCGGATGGAGCAGGCTGGCGGCGCCGGGCCGAAGCCGCGCCTCCAGCCGCACGATGGAACGGCCCTCCGCCTCGAACTTCGCCTCGTAGTTCGTGCGCGGCCCCTCGGGCCAGCCGCCTGGGAGGCGCTCGACCTCGACCGCCGGATGAACCTCCAGCGTCTCCACCACCGCCTCGCCGTACTCCGGGTGGTCGGTGGCGAAGCACAACCGCCCGGAGGACGGCTCGAGCAGCGACAGCACGAGATCGACGGTACGCGGGTCGAGCAGCCGCCGACGGTGGTGCCGGCTCTTCGGCCACGGGTCGGGGAAGTAGATGTGGACGGCGCGCGCCATCGCCTCGGGCAGCAGGGTCGAGATCAGGTAGAGCGCCTCGCCGCGGAGCAGGGTGAGGTTCCCGAGACCTCGCGCTGCCGCCCGCCGCGCCGCCAGACGGAAGTATTTCGACACCATCTCGACGCCCAGGAACGGACGGCCGGGCGCGGCGGCGGCCGACGCGAGCAGGAACCGGCCCTTGCCGAAGCCCAGTTCGACCTCCCAGTCCGAGCGCTCCTCAAGCGCCGCCAGCAACTCGGACCGGCACGACGCGAGGACGCGATACCCGGCGCCGGCGCTTGCCGCAGCCGGCGCGCCGGGGCCGCCCCAGACCACGATGGGAAGCGCGCTCAGAGCAGGTCCCGGCGGCCGAGAGCCTGCAACTGCTCCACAATAAGCCGCACGTCCTGCGCCCGCTCCCGCGGCACGACGAGCACGGCGTCGCCGGTCCTGACGATGGCCAGACCCTCGACGCCGATCGCCGCCACGGCGCCGGCGTCGGCGAACAGGAGGTTGTCGCGGGCATCGACGGCGAAAGCAGAGCCCACCGTCCGGTTGCCGTCGCCGTCCGCCGGCAACGCCTCCGCCAGAGACGCCCAGGTGCCGAGGTCGTTCCAACCGCAGTCGGCGACAACAGAGCCGATCGAGGACAGCCGCTCCATCAGTCCGTAGTCGATCGACACCGATTCCAGCCCGGCGTAGATCGCACGCCGGCGCTCCGGGTCACCGCCCTCCGCCGCCAGAAGCTCGAGGCCGGCCGCCAGTTCGGGCAGGTGCCGGTCGTAGAGATCGAGCAGGACGGCGCCCCGGAACAGGAAGATCCCGGCGTTCCAGAAATGCCGGCCGGAGGCTTTGAAACGCGCGGCCGTCTCCGGATCCGGCTTCTCGGTGAACCGCACCACCCGTTCCACGCTGCCCGCGGCCGCGCGCGCCGCAAGTTCCAGGTAGCCGTAGCCGGTCTCAGGCCAGGCGGGAGCAATGCCGACGGTCACCACGTCGTGGTCGCCGCGCAAGGTTGCCTCCACGCCCCGGCGAATCGCCAGGCGGAACGCCTCCTCGTCGGCGACCCAGTGGTCGGACGGAAACACCGCGATCACGTCCTCCCGCACGTCCTCCGGCATCGAACGCACCGCCCAGCCGATCGCCGGCGCCGTGTTGCGGCCGCTCGGCTCGCCGAGGATGCGTGACGCCGCGAGCCCCGGCAGTTCGGCGGCGACGGCGGGCGCCAGTTCCTCCGTGGTGCAGACCCAGGTCCCGTCCGCGCCGCAGAGCGGCTCGATCCGGCGCGCGGTGGCGGCCACCAGGGAACCGCCCCCGAGCAGATCGAGGAGCTGCTTCGGGCGGCGCCTTCGGCTCACCGGCCAGAACCGCGAGCCGACACCGCCGGCCAGGATGAGACCGATCATCGCCGAAGCCGCCCGCTCAGTCGCCGCCGGCGCTACGGGCGCCATCCGTGCGCCACACCGCCACTTCGGACAGCGCCTTGCGCCGCAGGTCGGGCACTTCGCAGTCCGGCGCCGGGTAGCCGACCGGAAACAGGATGTACGGCTTCTCGTTCGGCGGCCGTTCGAGAATCTCGCTCAGAAACGCCATCGGGCTCGGCGTGTGGGTCAGGGTGGCAAGCCCCATCCCGTGCAGGGCGGCGATGAACAGGCCGCAGGCGATGCCGACGCTCTCCTTGACGTAGTAGTTCTTCCGCTTCGCGCCCTGCTCGTCGAGGCCGAAGAGCTCGGCGAACACCACGACGATCCAGGGCACGGTGGTCAGGAACGGTTTCCGCCAGTCCGTGCCGAGCGGCTTGAGCGCCTCCAGCCACTCGTCCGGCATGCGCCCACCGAGATAGCTGTGCTTTTCTTCGGCCTCCGCCGCCTCCCGGATCCGCGCCTTGATCCCGGCGTCGCTGACCGCCACGAACCGCCACGGCTGGCGATGCGCCCCCGACGGCGCGGTCGACGCGGCCTCGATCGCCCGTTCGATCAGGCGGCGGGGCACCGGCTCGCCGGTGAAGAAGCGCACGCTTCGCCGGCTGTCGAACTCTTCGAAGATCCGGTCCGCCCGGCGTTCCATCTCCGCTGGCTCGACGCGCGGCGGCCGGTAGGGCACGAAGACCGGTGCATCCGGTCTACCCACGCCTCCGCTCGAATCAGCCACCCGCCCGCTCGAGCTCGTCCTCGACCACTTCGGCCAGGTCTTCGTAGGCCACCGCCCCCGCGAGCGGCCGGCCGTTGACGAACAGCGCCGGCGTCCCGTTGACCCCGGCCAGGACCCCGGCCCGCCGGTCGGCCTCCACGCGACCCGGCGTGTCCTCGGCCTCCATGCAGGCCGCGTAGGCCTCCGCGTCGAGGCCGGCCCGCTCCGCCTTGTCCTTCAGGTCGTCCGCACCAAGCGCGTCCTGCTCCTCGAACATCAGGTCGTGCAGCTCCCAGAAGACGCCCTGGTCCTGGGCGCACACCGCGGCTTCGGCCGCGGTCTGGGCGTTGGGATGGATCGCGTGCAGCGGGAAGTGACGGAACACCAGGCGCACCTCGGTCGGGTACTCCTCGAGGAGCTGTTCCAGGGTCGGCAGGAACCGCTTGCAGTACGGGCACTCGAAGTCCGACCACTCCACGATCGTCACCGGCGCCTCGGCCTCGCCCCGTGCCGGGCCGGTCGCGGGATCGACCTCGACACGGTACGGATCGAGCAGGTACTCGATCTCGTGCCCGTCCTCGAGAAACTCCACGAACCGTTGCTGGGCCAGATAGACCCGGACCTGGGCTTCGAGTTCTTCCCGCCCACCCCGGATGCGGCCCTCGTTCTCGGTGAAGAAGGCGTCGATGTCCTCGTCCGTCAGCTCGGCCTGGAGGCGCTCCATCTCCGCCTCCCGCCAGACCTCGGGCGCCAGACCCGCTTCTTCGGCCTCAGCGATGACCAGGCGGTCGCGGACGATCCCCTCGACTGTCCGCTCGATCAGGCTGTGCCGCTCGGAGTTGACCTGCAGGTCGCACTGGATGCGCTGCTGCTCCAACTGGTCCAACTGCGCGGCCGCCAGATCCAGCGCCTCGCCATGGCCGATATCCACGCCGTTGAGCCGCGCGGCAGCCTGCTCCTGCGCGCTCCCCTCCTGGGCCGAAGCCCCGGATTCGGGGCGCAGGACCAGGAACGCGATCACGGCCAGCAGGGCCGCGTAGAGCGCCGCGTGGACGCCCCACCCAGGCCGGTTCTTCGGTGCTGAGTTCTCTGTGTTCAACGTAGCCTCCTCAGCGGCTCACTCTACCGAACTGTCGGCGCTAGCATGGCGACCGGATGACCGGGCGGTTCATCACCTTCGAGGGCCTCGACGGCAGCGGCAAGTCGACGCAGCTCGAACGCGTGGCGGCGCGGCTCGAACGCCTCGGCGTGCCCCACGTGGTCACCCGGGAGCCGGGCGGCACACCCTTCGCCGACCTGTTGCGCGAGTTGTTCCTGAGACGGGAGGCGGCTCAGGTCGACGGAGTGGTCGAGCTGATGCTGGTGTTCGCCAGCCGCCGCCAGCACCTGATCGAAGTGATCGAGCCGGCCCTGGCCGCCGGCGCTGTCGTCTTGTGCGACCGCTTCACGGATTCCACCTACGCCTACCAGGGCGGCGGCCGGGGCGTGCAGCCGGAGTCGATCGCCGAGGCGGACCGGCTCGCCACCGGCGGCCGCGCGCCTGACCGCACCCTCTTCTTCGACCTGCCCCCGGAGGAGGCGCAGCGGCGGCGGCGCGGCCATGCCGCCGACCGCATCGACCGCGAGAGCCTGGCCTTCTACCGCCGGGTCCATGCCGCGTTCCGGGAGCGGATCGCCGCTGAACCGGCGCGCTTTCGCGTCATCGACGCGGCGGCGCCGATCGAGACGGTGGCAAGGGCAGTCGAGCAGACGCTGGACGACATCCTCGATCCGCCGCTGCGCGGTCAGGCAACCCGCGCATGAACCGGGCCGCGGAGCAACTGCCCGGGCTCGCAGCCGCGGGGCGGCTGTACGCCTCGGTGATCCTCCACGGGGGCGAGGCGGCGGATCGGATCGGCCTTGCCCACGAAATCGCCCGGGCGCTGCTGTGCGAACGGCAGCCGGCGGCGCGTCCCTGCGGCGAATGCAAGCACTGCCGGCGGATCGACATCGAGGACGACGGCGTCTTCCATCCCGACTTCGTGTTCGTGCGCCGCGATTCACGCAAGAGAGAGACGGTCATCCCCGTGGACAAGGTCAGGGCCCTCCTGCAGACGGCCCAGATGTCGCCGTTCGAGGCGCGAGGCCAGGTGTTCGTCATCGTCGAGGCGGAAGCGCTGCATCCGGCCGGCGCGAACGTGCTGCTCAAGACCCTCGAGGAGCCGGCCGACAGGTCGCCCAGGAACTTCCTGCTGCTGGCCTCGTCGGCCAACGAGCTGCTGCCCACCCTGCGCAGCCGGTCGCTGACCGTCTACCTCGGCGCCGGCGATGCCGCGGGCGCCGGCGCCGACGAGAAGCTGGTTTCCGACCTGGTCGACCTGTGGCGACAGCGTCCCGCCGACGACGCCTTCGCTCTGTGGGTCGCGGCTCTCGCCGAACGTCTGCTCGAAGGAGGGGGCTTCGAGGACATCCGGTCGCGCCAGGGCTGGACGCGGATCGCCGCGGCTCTGGCGGCAGCGGCCGGCGCCCTGGAGGACCGCAGCGACCGCGCCGCCGCGCTGGCTTTGGCCGCCGATCTGCTCGACGCCCACCGCTTGCGGCTGCGCTCGATCCAACCGCGGCGCATCATCGAAGGCCTGGCTGCCCACCGCCTGCGGCGGGATCGGCCGGCCACCGGCTTCGAGAGTTCGGTGAACGAGCTGATCGGACCGCCCTGAGGAGACTCGCTGGGCGCGCCCAGTGTCTACGGCATCCGCTCCGGACTCCGCAGCCGAGACCAGCGCCGCCGGAGCTCCGCCGGCGCCACTTCGAGCCCTGCCGCGATCCGGTCCATCCGCCGCTCCATGTCCTCCAGGTCGACCGGGTAGACATTCCGCCGACCCGGGTCGTCGAGGCCGATCAGGTTGCGCGGTTCGATCGCGGGCCCGATCCAGTCCGTCAACTGCCGGGCCGGCGCGGGGTTGGCCGAACGCTCGTCGAGTTCTTCGAACAGGCCGCGGCGGACCGCGCCGCCGGCGCCCAGGAAGCCCTGCCAGCACCAGCCTCCGTCCGGAGGGTCGAGCAGGCGCTGGCGCAGTTCGTCGAAGCTCGCGGCCGCGAAGTAGGCCATGGCAACGGCGGTAAAGCTCTCGAAGTCATCCATCAGCCGGTAGGCGGCCACCAGCAGCCTGTCGACGTGGTCCGCCTCCGTTGCGAGCAGCCGGCCATACCTCAAGGCTGCCGCCGGCGCCGGCGGCCCGTGCCGGCAGAGATCGGCGATTCGCTCGACGGCGAGCAGGCTCCAGGCGATGCCGGTCGAGAACATGGGGTCGGCGAAGGCGTAGCTGTGGGGCAGAAGCAGCCAGCCCGGACCCGCGGCGCGGTCGCGGCGGTAGGTGACGCCGGAACGCGCTTCCAGGTCCCGCAGCGGCCGGTGGCCGGCGAACTGGTTCTTGAGCGACGGGTAGCGATCGAGCAGCCCGGCGAACACCGCGCCGGCCGCGGACCGATCCGCGAGGCCCTTGCCGCCGAGCCTCTCGATCGCCGCGGCGGCAGCCGGGCGGTTCTCCGGAAGCAGCACACCGGCGCTCACCGCACCGTCGTCGAAGCGGAGCTGGTACATCCAGCCCTCCTCCAGCAGGTGGTGGGCGGCGCTCCAGCGCTCGGGAAAGGGCGAGTCCGGCCAGTCGCCGCGGTCGAAGGGAACGATGCCGTCGAAATGGGAGTACACCAGGGTCGTCCGCAGCCGCGGCCGCAGCGAGCACGCGCCAAGCTGTTCGGCGAGTGGCGATCCGCCCGTCGCGTCGACCAGGAGGCCGGCCTCGATGACGCGGTCGCCGGCCCTGATCCGGACCGCACCGGCGCCCGGGCCCTCCGGCGCCGACACCACCTCGACCGCGGTTCCCTCCCGGCAGTCCACACCCTCGGCGCGGGCGCGCTCGAACAGGAAGCGGTCCACATCCGCACGCAGCCACTGGTTGTCGGCGGCATCGTCGTCAGGAGAAGCGGCGACGACCAGGCGGCGACTGCCGCCGACGTCCGGCACGAAGGGCTCACCCGGACGGTGGGAGTAGAAGCAGAAGCCCCGCTTCAATCCTCCGCCGACCTCGGGCAACCGGCGGCGCCAGCGGCCATGCGCCGCCAGCGTCCACAGGTCCTCGAAGCCGTAGCGCACCGCCAGCCGCTCCAGGGCCAGGTTGGCAAGCGGCGTGGACGATTCGCCGAGCGCGAACCGCGGGTGGCGTCCACGTTCCAGCAGCAGCACGTCGCGCCCATCGGCGCGGAGCGCCCGCGCCAGGATCGACCCGGCGAAGCCGCCCCCGGCAATCACGATCTCGCGGCGTTCGACGGCGACCTCAGCGTCAGCAGGCATCGCACGCCGTTCGTCGCGGTTCGCCGGTGCCGTTCATCTCCCGGATCGCACTGAGGCGGGAAGCCCGGCAGGCGCCGCAGGCCGAAGCGACGCGATCCAGGTCCCAGGGGTCCACCGTCACCGCCGTCTTGTAGCCGACCGCCTGCAGCCCGCGCGCCAGCGACTCCTCGACCACGGAGAGATCGGGCGGCTTGAACTCTCCCAGCCGCTGCAGCCGCTCCAGTTCGCCGTTGCCGCCCCGCACCGGAATCAGCGCCACCGACCGGGCGCCGGCCGCCGCGGCGTGTCGCACGCTCGCGGCAGCCCACCGCGCCTGCTCCTCCGCCGGCACGAACGGCACGCCGACGAGCGCGAACGCCCGCAGGTCGACGCCGTCCGCCAGCAGCCGCGCGGCGGCCCGGTCGAACTGGTCCAGGGTCAACTGCTTGCCGAGCCGCGGCAGCGCTTGCGGATGCACCGTCTCCAGCCCCATCGCCACTTCCAGGCGGCCCTGGAGCCGGTCGGCGAACCGGCGCACCCGGCCGTCCACCAGGCGCGGGTGGCACTCGACGACCACCCGCTCGAAACCGTCGGCGAGCCGCGCGATCGGTTCCAGGTCCGCCACCGGCACCGCGCGCGGCTCGAAGAAGTTGCTCGCGTTGTAGAGCTTGAGCTGGTCGCAGCGGTCGAGACCCGCCTCGCTGAGCAGACCGGGCAAAGCCTCCAGGGCCGATCGCAACTGGGCCGGCAGCGCACCCTCCGGCGTCGGTCTGTCGAGCGTGAACAGCCACAGGTCGCAGAAGACGCAGGTGAACGGACACTCGGCCCCGGTCAGGAAGACGGTCGCCGACCCACGGAGCGCACCGTCGGGCGCCCGCTCCAGCTCGACCGTCACCCCCTGGGGCCGCAGGGGGTCGAGCACCGGCCGCGGCGGACGAAGCGCCCGCACGGCGGCCGGATCGAACCTTGGCGCCGCCTCGTCGGACCCCTTTCCCATTCCCGTTCCCCGGTCCAGTTGGAACCGCTACCCGTAGAGCGACTGGAAGTGCCGGCGGTACTGCTCGGGCGGACGGTCGAAGGCGGCGGCGAACACGTCCTCCGACGCCGCGCCCTCCTGGAAGCGGCGCTTGGGGAAGACCGGGAAGTCGATGTCGAGCACCCGCTTCATGCCCCGCCGCACGACCTCGCCCTTGAGCTCGTACAAGGCCTCGTGCGAACCGCCGACCAGCGCGTCGAAGGGGATCGCCTCGGCCACCGCGATCACGGACGGCCGGGTGAAGGGACTGAAGCCTTCGAAGCCGAGCAGCCGGGCCGGCGCGTGGGTGCGGACGGTGGCCCGCCCCAAGCCGCCCGAGTAGGTCTGGGAGTGCTTGACCGCGTCGACGCCCCAGCCCTCCTGGTAGAGCATCGAGTTGCCCACCACGCTGGTGATCGTGAGCTCGTGGTTCTCCTCCAGCGGGTAGTCCTTCAGGTTCTCGTCGCCGCCGTCGCCGTCGACGAGAAGCCGCCAGTCGGGATAGCGCGCCCGAATGCCCCGCAGCAGGGCCAGACCGACCGCGGCGCACTCGACGTCGAGCGGCTTGTAGTCCTCGATCACCTCGACCGCCCGCAGGGGATCGAGCGCCTCGGCGCCGGTCGCGATCTCCTCGCCCAGCATCTCCAGGTCCATGCGCCGGAGGAACTCGCGGGCCTGGGCGGCGTCGCCGGCGCCGTCACCGACCCGGAGCGTGAACGCCTTGAGCCGGGCGGCGCTTGCACCGGCCTCGAGCAACGCCCGGTTCAGCGCCACCAGCACGGCGCCGCTGTCGATGCCGCCGGAAAAACAGACCCCGATCGGTTCCCGCGTCCGCTCGGGCGGCATGGCGGCCAGCCAGCCGCGGAGCTCGAACATCAGGGCCTCCACGTAGCGTTCGCCGATCAGGTCGAGATCCGGCGGCAACGTGCCGCGCGGCGGATCGAAGAAGCGCTCGTGGGTCGGGTTCGGGTCGGGACAGCCGATCAGGCGCAACGTCGTCGCGTGGTGCGCCGGCACCATCCGCGTGTAGGTCGGGTGGAACTGGTCGAGGTAGCCCTCGGCCGCGAGACACTCCCTGATCTCGTCGATGCGCTGGGCGATGACCAGCATCGGCCCGGAGGACTCCTTGGCCAGGAAGTAGCGCATCGGCCGGTCGAGGCTGCGGGCCATGACGATGTCCACGCCGCGGCGGGCGGCGAGCGCGAAGGACCCGTCGATCCCCAGGACCGCCTCGGGGCCGCGCAGCAGCCGCTGCCGGGCCTCGTCCGGCGTCAGGTTCCACAGGCGCTGCTCGCCGTCGTCGATCAGGTTGAGAACGCGTGCGATCGGTTTGTCCACCGTGACTTCCTCCCCGTCAAGTCCGTCGTTGGCCACTGGCCGGATGGTGCCGCATGGTACTGTCCCCGCGATGTCCAGGCACCTCCAGACCCCTGCTGCACCGCGCCGCGGGCCTCTGGGAACCGCATTCCGAGGCGCCCTTTTCGTCTTGGTCTGTACAGGTGTCTCGACTGTACTCATCGGCTGTCAGAGCGCGGCGGAACCGGAGGAAACCGGTCCGGTGCGGATCGTCCTGGAGGAGGTCGGGCTCGGCGTTGCCGATCTGCCGAACGGCTGCACGCAGGTCGAGTCCAGCGACCATCCGCTGGAGCTTGCCTGCGAACTCATCGAGACGACGGAGACGCCGGCGGGGCCTCCGGGCTGGGTCCATCTTGAGCTTGGCGAGGCCAGCGACAGCTACATCGAACTGGCGGATGTCTCCGCACTCGACGTCATCAGGGACGAGCATCGGGCGCTGTTCGAGGCGCTGCCGGGAGGCGAGTTCCTGGGCGTTGGCGGCCATATCTTCTACGGTCCCTTCGGGGCATCCCGGTACACCCGCGGCCGATTCCAGGCCGAGGACGGAGCGACGCTCCAGCAGATCCGACTCTTCATGGTCCATCCCATGCAGAACCGACTCGTCACCCTCGTCTATGACCATCCGGCGGTCGACAACGCGGACTCGGCCGCGCGGATCAACAACCATCTTCTCGTTCTTCTGGAGAACCTCAGAAGTTCGGACGATCTGCAGGCCGCGGCCGGGGACAGCGCCGGGACGGACGATCCGGCGACGGACTGATCCCGGCCATCGGCACGGAGCCGGCGCCTCCGGAGGCCGCTGACCGATGCTCCCGCGCAGGCTCGACGCCGACGAGCCCCTCGCACCGGACCCGGAGGTCGACGAGGGCGAACCCCGGCACGAGCGCCGCCCGTCCTGGTGGCGGCCGGGCCAGCGGGTCGGCCCGAAGACGCTCGCCGTCTTCAGCCGCCAGTTCGCGGTGCTGCTCGATGCCGGCCTGCCCCTGCTCCAGAGCCTGGAGATCCTGAGCGTCGGGGGCCAGCACCCCGGCCTGCGCTCGATCCTGCTCGAAGTCCGCTCGGAGGTCGAAGCGGGCGCCGGCCTCGCCGACGCGATGAAGCGCCACCCGCGCGCCTTCGGCGACCTCTACGTCAACCTGGTCGCATCGGGCGAGGCCAGCGGCGCCCTGAACACGGTGATGGATCGGCTGGCGACCCACATCGAGAAGGTCGCCAAGCTCCGCAGCCAGGTACGTTCCGCCCTGACCTATCCGGCCGCCATCCTCACCGTCGCCGCCGCGGTGGTGTTCCTGATCCTGTGGAAGGTGATCCCGGTGTTCCGGCACCTCTTCGACGACATCGGCGGCGACCTGCCGATCCTGACCCGGCTCGTGGTCGGCGTCAGCGAGTTCATCGGCGCCTACGTGCTCGTGCTGACAGCACTCGCCGTCGCGGCCGGGTTCGCCGTGAACCGGTTGCTCCGTACCCGGCGGGGCCGGAAGGCGGCCGACCGTCTGCTGCTGCGGCTGCCCGTCATCGGCAAGCTCTTGCTGCGGATCGTCACCGGACGCACCTGCCGCACCCTGTCCATCCTGATCTCGTCGGGCATTCCGATCCTCACCGCGCTGTCCATTGCCGCCGATGCCGCCGGCAACATCGTGGTTTCCGACGCCCTCCGCAAGGTGCGCCGGGAGGTCGAAGAGGGCAGTCCGATCAGCCAGTCGCTGCGCCGCAGGAACATCTTCCCCGCCATGCTCTGCCAGATCGTCTACGTCGGCGAGCAGACCGCCACCCTGAGCCCCATGCTCACCCGCATCGCCGACTTCTACGAAGAGGAGGTCGACAACGACGTCGACAGCATGATGAAGCTCCTCGAACCCGCGCTGATCAGCATCCTCGGCATCATCATCGGCGCCATCGTGGTCTCGATGTACCTGCCCATGTACTCGGCGTTGACGCAGATCGGGTGAGGTCACATCGCAGGCAGCACCCGTGCTCGCCGCTTCGCGGCGGCGAGTTCCCGCGGGTCAGAAGACCCGCGGTCACATTGACGGAGGGCTGGCCGCTCGGATAACAATCGCGCCATGCTCTCGCCTGAGGAAGCCTGGGCCGCCATCGCGGCCGAAGCCGACACGCTCGAAGTCGAACGCGCAAGCCGGGCCGATGCGATCGGCCGCGTTCTGGCCGAGGACCTGACCGCCACCGTCGACGTTCCCGCCCACGACGTCTCGGCGATGGACGGCTTCGCCCTCGGCGCAAACATCGAGCCGGGAGGTGTCCTGCCGGTCGAGGGCCTCGTCGCGGCCGGCGACCCGCCGGGAGCGGAACTTCGACCCGGCACGGCCACGCGGATCATGACCGGGGCGCCGGCGCCGGCCGGCGCCGACCGCGTGATCCCGATCGAACTCACCGAGTTCGAGCCCGGCGACGCCACGGACATCCCAACCGGCGTTGTCCGCATCCTGGAACCGCTGCCGGCTGGCAGCCACATTCGCCGGCAGGCCGAGGTCACCGCGGCCGGCGGACCGTTGCTGGCGGCGGGGGAACTGCTGACACCCGGCGGAGCGGGCGTGCTGGCGACCCATGGCATTCACGAAGCGCCGGTCTACCGCCGGCCGACGGTCGCCACTTTGTCGACCGGCAACGAGGTCGTGCCGGCCGAGGCAGAACCCGGTCCGGGCCAACTCCGCGACTCCCACCGGGACTTTCTGCGGGCCGCCCTGGCCCAGCTCGGCATCGAGGCCCGCTCGCTCGGTATCGCGCGGGACGATCCCGCCGAGCTCCAGGCGAAGGTCGAACGCGGCCTGGAATCGGACGTGCTGCTGATCTCCGGCGGCGTCTCCATGGGTGAGTTCGACTTCGTCGAACAGGTTCTCGGCGACACCGGTCTCGGCTGCCGCATCCTGTTCGATTCCGTCGCGATTCAGCCCGGGAAGCCCCTGGTCGCGGCTCGCCACGACCGGGGATGGGTGTTCGGCTTGCCCGGCAACCCCGCCTCGGCCATGGTCACGTACTGGTTGCTCGTGCGCCCCTTGTTGCGCCGCATGACCGGAGCCGACGACAGCTACTGGCAGGGCGCGCTTCGGGCCCGGCTCGAGGGCGACCTGCCGGGCGCGAAATGGCGTGACCGTTTCCTGCCCTGCCGGCTCCGGGTCGAGTCCGGGATGGTGCTCGCCGACCCGCGACCGCCGCTCGGTTCCCACGATCTGGTGGCGTACGGGGCCGGCGCCGGGCTCGTGCGGGTGCCGAAGTTCAGTGCCCCGGCTGCGGCCGGGGAGTCGTGCGAGGTGTTGCCGCTGTAACGCCAACCGGCTGCTACACTCTCGCGCCGCCGACCCGGAGGGGCCGTAGCTCAGTTGGGAGAGCGCTTGAATGGCATTCAAGAGGTCGTGGGTTCGATTCCCATCGGCTCCACCATTCCGGTCGGCTGCCGCCGCAAGCGGCCCTACTCCGGCCTGGCGCTGTCGAGCATCGCCAGGAACGCCTGACGCTGCTCTCGCATCGTTGCCGCGGGGCCGACGGCGCGCAGGAACCAGGGGCCGCCCGGCGCTTCGATGACCGCGCCGTAGAGGGCGAAGTTAGGCTGGTCCGTGGTCGGGAAGCTACCGATCGTGCTCGCCTTGACCATGCCCTCGAGTTCGATCCAGATGCGGCGGACGCCATTGCTCTCCCGGCTCTGGGTGGTGGGCTCGGGAGCGCCGGCTTCGAGGACGACCTGGCTCTTCCAACGCTCGACGTTCGCCGCCGCGCCACCGCCGCCGCCGGGACCGAAGTAGAACATCGAGATCTCGCCCGAACCGGCCGCACCGGGAATCTCGGCCTCCAGCATGCGCATCGCCGACCGGGGTTCGACCCGGTTCCACGCCGCCGGCAGCGCGACCGACACGCCGTTGGCGCTGACCGGCGCCAACAGCTCGACGGCCGGCGCCGCCTCCTCGGCGCCGCCGTTTCCCTGGGCGGGCGCGTCGGGGCCGCAGGCAAGCAGCAGGAGCGCCAGACCGAGCGCCGGCACGCGGGGCAGCGGGTTGGCGGTCGGGATCCTCATCGCTGCGCTCCTCGTCCTCATCGTTGAGCTCCTGTTTCCGTCATGAAGTCCGGCGCTGAGCCGGTGCGCCGAGGATATGCTGCCCGGCGGAAGCGCTCGGGGGCTGGTGCCTCCTGCGGTCTTCAAAACCGTTGTCCGGGGCGTGATGCGTCTTCGGGGGTGGGTTCGATTCCCATGCGCTTCCGCCACCGGCGTCTTCACAAGTCGCTGGTCCGGGGCGTGATGCGTCTCCGGGGGTGGGTTCGATTCCCATGCGCTTCCGCCACCGGCGTCTTCACAAGTCGCTGGTCCGGGGCGTGATGCGTCTTCGGGGGTGGGTTCGATTCCCATGCGCTTCCGCCACCGGCGTCTTCACAAGTCGCTGGTCCGGGGCGTGATGCGTCTTCGGGGGTGGGTTCGATTCCCATGCGCTTCCGCCACAGCGCCTGACGCCCAGCAGCCGGGAGGGCGGCGTTGCCGGACGCTGCTAGGAGGCCGCGGCGGCCTTTGAACCTTCGCTCTTCGCGGAGGAGGTCGAGGCGCCGGCCTTGTTGCCCGAGTCCGAGGACGAATCCTTCGCCGCGGACTTGCCGTTGCTGCCCGAGCCGTTGCTGCTCGCCGCCTCGCCGTCGGACTTGGATCCATCGGCCGGGCTCTTGTCCTTGCGGGCGTAGTCGTTCACGTACCAGCCGCTGCCCTTGAACTGGAACGCGGGCGCGGAGAGCAGCTTCTTCAGGCTGCTCCGGCCGCACTCCGGACACTCTTCCAACGGCGGCGCGGCAAACGCCCGGATCGCCTCCAGCGTGGCCTCGCACTCGGTGCATCGGTACTCGTAGAGGGGCATGACAGCGTTGAACTATACCAGTTGGCAGCAGTCTCCGCCGTAAGCTGCCAACAGCGGCGGCGTACCTGGAAGGCGTACCTAGAACTGGTACGCCACACCCACGTGGACGGTGCCGTAGCTGCTCGCGGCATCGATGTCCGCGTAGTGGCCGGAGAGTTCGATCACCACCGAGAGCCGCTCGTTGATCGGGAAGTCGCCGGAGACGCCGAGCGTCAGACCGGGTCCCTCCTCCGAGTCCACGCCGTTGCCGAGCTGGTAGAGGCCGAGGCCGAAGAACACTCCCGACTGGTAGTAGAGCTCCTGGAAGAGGTACTCGCCCGCGATCGTCGCGTAGCGGAGGGTCGGGCTCACCAGGGCGCCCACCTGATCGCCGCTGAAACCGATGCTGCCGAGACGAATCCCGACCGCCGTGCGCGGCTGCGTGCGCCAGGAGAACGTCGCCTGCACACCTGTGTTGTCGGTTCCCTCGCTGAAACTGCCGCCGATCGTGGGGCTGAGGGCGACGGTGTAGCTGTATCGCTCCTGGGCAGCGGCCGTGCCCGCGCCGGCGAGCAGCAGGAGGACCGTCGCCAGCAACAGAACGACGGGGCGGTATGCGTGTCGCGGCGCCCGCGGACGCGCGCACCCGGGACAGGACTGAGGATCCGATGCGGTCAAGTGAATCTCCTTTCGGCGCGCCGGACTCTAGCAACCGGCGCCCACTACGACCCGAAGGGCGCGCAAAATCCGTCCTTGTCGGCAGGAATGACCAAGAACGGCCCACCCACCGGAAGACTGCCTACTTCGTTCTACGGATCCCGGCGGCGAAACGTCCTTCCGTGCGCCCGATGACGGGCCCACGGACAGGTTCGCGGGGGGCGCGGACCGCAGCCGCGATCCGTGCAGCGGCGTTCCGCCTCGGCCGGAGCGCGGGCTACTGGGCGCGGCGCGGCGTTGCGCTCGCCCTCTACCTGCTCCTGCCGCGGGTCTGTCTCGCCTGCGCCGCTCCGGCCGAGCGGCAACTCAGCCTGTGCCCGAACTGCCGCCTCCTGCTGGAGCCGCCTCGACGCGGCGCCGCGGCCGGCGACCGCCTGGATGGCTGCGACGCCTTCTTCTGGCTCTGGGTGTACCGGCCGCCGATCGACCAGGTGATCCTGGGACTGAAGCACCACCGCCTCGACTACCTGGGGCGCCACATCGCGGCCGAGGCGGTGGACACGCTGGGAATGGAGTTGCGTCGCGCGGAGTTGATCGTCCCGATGCCGATGCACTGGCGCCGCCGCCTCGTCCGCGGCCGAAACCACGCCGAGTCGATCGCCCGGCCGCTGGCCGGGCAGCTCGGGCGCCCCCTGCGCTCCGTGCTGCGACGCAGGACCCTCGGCCGGACCCAGGTCGGACGGAGCCGGCGCCAGCGACTCGCCAACGCGACCGTCATGTTCCACTGCCCCCGGCCGGCCGCTGTCCGCGGCCGCGTCGTGCTCCTGGTCGACGATGTCGTCACCACAGGCGCCACGGCCGGTCGAGCCGCCCGGTGCCTGCGGGCCGCCGGCGCCGCGGAGGTCATCGTCTTCGTCCCGGCGCGCACACCAGACTCATCCGCTATAGTGACTGGCTGACATGAATTGCCGGAACCATCCCGGCGACTCGCGGTCGACCGTGGCGCGAGTGCGTCTTCTCTCGGCTGGAGTCCTGGCGCCGGTCGTCGCGGTCGCGCTGTTCGCCGCCGCGCCCGTCCGGGCGGGCCTCGACGTGCCCAGCCTCGGCGATCCCACGGCGGGGCGGCTGGTCGGCCGCGTCCATGCCGGCAAGGCGGCGCTGCCCGCGGCTCATGTCTACGTCTACGACGTCGCCGACAGCAGCAAGCTCCGGACGACGACCGACGCCCTGGGGCGCTACGCTTTCCAGCCCTTGCCCGCCGGCGTCTACCGCGTGATCGCCCACCGACCGGGTTACGTGCCCGCGGTGGCGGAGCTGACCCGGACCACGAGTGAATCGGTCCAGTCGCTCGACTTCGAGCTGGGAACCCAGAGGCGCCGTTCCGGCAACCACGGCGGGGACGACGACGAGGACTTCTGGTCGGTCCGCGCACGCATTCCCAGCGACGTGCTGCGGCAGATCCAGATCGCCGAGGCGATTGCCGACAACCCGGGCTGGGCGCTCGATACGGTGATCCAGCGGGAACGATTCGAAGCGGAGCTCCGGACCCGCTCCGGCATCGAAGAGACCGGCGGGGCCGACACCCGGGTTCTGGGCAGCCAGCTCGATCTTCGCAGCCAGTTCGGCGAAACGCAGCTCGCCCTGCGCTCCGATCTGCGCGAGTTCAAGCGTCAGGCCTTCCGTACCGATACGGCGCAGCAGCCGCTCGGCGACAGCCATGCCTTCGCCCTCGACGTGAACCACCGTGGCTCCAACATCCAGTTCACGTCGCAGCGTCACCGCTTCCAGGGTGCCGAGACGACCGGTTCCTGGGACGATTGGGATCCCGCCGTGGCCGCCGGTCTGGAGAGCTACGGCGTGCGCCTGGAACAGGCGGCCGGCGGCGGCGCCTCGCACTTCGAGGCCCGCTACACCGAGGACAACAACTTCCACCACGGCTTCGGCGATCTCTACGCGGGTCCCAGCGGGGTCCACAGCCAGGCGCTGGCCGCGATCGATTCACCGACGTCGTCGACCACCCTGGAGTTCCGCGGCGCCTACGAACGGCAGATCACTGCGACCACGTCGCTGGAGACCGGCGTCAGCTACCGCGGACGCCAGGCCTACGGCAACGGCCAGCTTTCCAGTTGGGGCGAGGATTCCCACCAGCGCTTCGACATCTTCGGTCAGGGCGACTGGGAAATCCAGCCCACCGTCATCCTCGAGTACGGGATGTTCAGCACCCTGAGCGACGGCAGTCTCTCGTTCACGCCTCAGGCCGGCTTCGTGGTCGAACTCGGTTCGCGGTGGCTGGCCAAGATCGCGGCGAGCCAGCGGGTCGACTCCGAACAGTTTCTGTTCCGCGACTTCCTGCCGGTGCAGTACCAGGACGACGAGACCTGCAGCACGGCCTACGAGCACTGCTACCGGGTCAAGCTCAGCCGCCGGCTCGGCGCATCGGACCAGGACCACCGCTTCGATTTCGGCATCAACCGGCGGCAGTTCGCCGACGACGTCCGGCTGTACTTCAGCCGCGACATCTTCGACCGGCTGGAGAGCCTCCTGTTGGTCGAGGGGGACCAGATCGAGGAACTCCAGGTCGGTCTGCAGCAGCGCCTGGGTGAGAAGATCCTGACCCGCGTCAGTTCCTCGGCGGCCGCCGGCGGCGGCGGTCTGCTGCGCGCCAGTGGCGACAACGGCAGTCTCCGCAACGAGGTTCGCTACCTGGTCGCCAGCGCCGACACCCAGTTCGAACGCAGCTCCACCGGCGTCCTGATCGCTTATCGCTGGGTCGAACAGGAGCTCTCGCCCGTGACCCACGACGTCGCCGGCCTTCGGCCCGCCAGCGCCGACACCGTGCTTTCCGTGGAGCGCATCCAGGTCGTGCTGACCCAGGGTCTGCCCTGGGTTACGGGCCTGCAGGACTGGGCCCTGCAACTTGAGATGCAGCTCAGCCGCGGACACGTCCCGATGGACTCGAGCCACGACCCGGACCAACTCCGCCGCCGCGTCGTCGCGGGTATCGCGGTCCGCTTCTAGCAGGCGACCCCTTAGCCATGAGCGGACGCGGGCCAGAACCCGGGTGGCGCGATCCGCGCCACCCGCGAACCACTCTGTGCGCCCGTCATCGGACGCACAGATGGCAGGCCGGCGAACCCAGACAACCGCTGTTCTGTCGCCGCCACGCCTTCGATGCAATCCAAGAACCCGTTCCCTCGGCACCCCAATCCAACAAACCGCCCACAAACCAACGTATTGAACTCTCCGCCACCCCCAAGATGGCTAACCTGCCCTAAAATCAAGGGCCAAGAGCCGATGGCCGGTGGCACAGCACGTGCTTACAACATACTGAATGGGACCCTCGAACGGTAGTTGAACCCCGTCTGAGGCGAAGAAGCCACATCCCCTAGCAGCGAGCAAATCCCCGATGCGCATCGAGTCCCGACCAGCCCGACTCGGCCTCACGGCAGCGTTGCTCCTGCTGACCATTCTGGTCGTCGGCCTGGGCGGGTTCTCCGTCGGCCGCAAAGTGGCCTCCTTCCAGACGCTCGGCCTCGTGGCCGAGGCGACCGACAGCGGACTGAGGGTGGCGTCGGCAGACGAGGCGTCCGAACTCCAGGCCGGCGACATCGTCGTCCTGGTGAACGGGGAGCGGGCGCTGTCCGCCGACGAACTGGACCGGTTGCTGCGCTGTTGCAGCGACAGCGACCTGCAAGTGCTCAGGGACGACGAACTGGTCTCGGCCCGCCACAGCCTGCCCGGGGTAACCCTGGACTGGACCTACATCGCCCTCGCCCTGACCGGGATCGCCTACCTGCTGATCGGCCTCTACACACTGAGCCGGCAACGCAGCCGGCCCATCCTGCTCTTCCACCTCTGGACGTTGACGTCGGCCGCCGTCTACCTGCTGACGCCAATCGCTCCCTTCGATGGCATCGACCGCGTCTTCTACCTGGTCGACAGCGTCTGCCGCCTCCTGCTGCCGCCCCTCA
This sequence comes from Candidatus Multivorans sp., assembly GCA_965205295.1. Classification (GTDB taxonomy): domain Bacteria; phylum Acidobacteriota; class Thermoanaerobaculia; order Multivoradales; family Multivoraceae; genus Multivorans. Next base: position 3,462,507 of record OZ242167.1, on the reverse strand, counting down.
CCCTGCACTTCTTCCTCGTGTTCCCGGCGCGGTCGCGCTCCCGCTGGCTGCGCCGCGCCGTGCCCTGGCTCTACCTGCCGGCCGCGGCACTCCTGGTGGTGCAGTTCGACCAGATCTTCGGCAGCGGCATGCTGACCGGCGGGTTGAGCGCAACCACCCTGGAGCGGCAGGACCGCATCGAACTCGTCCTGCTCGTCGCCTTTGCGATGGCGGCGGCCGCGGTCCTCGGCCGCAGTCTGCTGTCGCGTCACGGTTGGGAAGAGGGCCGCCAGACCCAGTGGATCGCGTTCGGCGTGGCCGGCGGCTACCTGCCGTTCCTGCTGCTCTACGTGGTGCCCTTCTCCTTTGAGCTCCCGGCGCCCGCCTGGTTGAGCGTCGCCGCCACCGCGCCCCTGGCGCTGGTGCCGTTGAGCTTCGCCTACGCCCTGCTGCGCTACCGGCTCTGGGACGTGGCCGTGATCGCCCGCGATGTCGCGACCTACGCTCTCACCGTGCTGCTGGCCGTGCTCGGGTTCTCCCTGCTCAGCCTGCTCATCCGTCGCGGCGTGCCCCAGGACATGGTCGTCGCCAAGGGCGTTCTCAACGCCAGCGCGCTCCTGGTCATCGGCATCCTCTCGATCCCGGTCAAGCGGGGCATCGGCACCGGCCTCCAGCGGCTCCAGTACCGGGCGCAGCAGAGCCGGCGCGCCCTCGCGCGGCTGGGCGAAGAACTGCTCCAGGAGCGGGATCTCGGCCGGCTCGCCTCGATCATGCTGAAGGAGCTGGAAGAGGGGCTGGACCTCGAGCACAGCAACCTGTTCCTGGTCGAGGGCGACCAGCTCGTCGCGGTGAGGGAGGAACCGGAAGCGCCCGCCCTCGAACTCAGCGAAGTGGACGTTTCGATCTGGAGCGAGCCCCACTTCCTGCTCGCGCCGGCGCCGCTCGCCGACACCGCGAAGAGCACCCCGATGCGGCTGGCGGTCCTCGGCTACCACTACGTCTTCCCGCTGGAGGTGCGCGATCGCCGGGTCGGCCTCCTGTACGTCGGCCACCACACCGGCGGCGCACCGCTGTCCAGAGACGACCTGGCATTGATCCGCCAATTGCTGAACCAGGCGGCGCTGGCGATCGAAAACGCGCAACTGCTCGAACAGAGCCGGCGGCAGTTGGACCGCGTCTCCGAACTCAAGCAGTTCAGCGACAAGATCATCGAGTCTTCCCCCGCCGGCATCGCCGTCGTCGACTCCGCGAACCTGATCGTGACCGCGAACGGCGCCTTCGCAGCCCTCGTCGGGCACACCCGCAGCGATCTCGAGGGCCAAGCCCTCGACGGCCTGATTCCGCTCCAGCTCTTCCCGAAGCAGGGCGACCCGCCCGTCGAGGTCCGGTTCGAGGCCTCGCATGGGCGGGAAAAAGCGCTTCCGGAGGAAGCGGCAGGGAAAAAAGCGCTTCCGCAGGAAGCGGCAGGGGAAAAGCAGTTGCAGTTGTCGGTCGCCGAGTTCCTGGGCGCCGCCCACGGTCACCGGGTCGTCGTGGCCCTCGACATCACCGAACGCGAAGCGATGAAGCGGAAACTGGCCGAGAACCAGCGTCTCGCGGCGATCGGCGCCATGGCCGCCGGCGTCGCCCACGAGGTGAACACGCCGCTGACCGGCATCTCGAGCTACGCCCAGATGCTCCTCGCCGAGACCCCCGACCAGGATCCGCGCCGGCGCCTGCTGCGCAAGGTCGAGCGCCAGACCTTCCGCGCCGCCCGCATCGTCAACACGCTGCTGGACTTCGCGCGCCGCGGCCAGCACGAGCCCGCCGCCGTCGACCTGGGCGCCGTCATTCAGGAAAGCTGCGACATGCTCGCCGAGCGCTTCGCCGAAGCGGGCGTCGCAGTCCACGTCGACGTCGACTCCGGCGACGGCAACTGGGTGCTCGGCAACGACACCGAGCTGGGCCAGGTGCTCGCCAACCTGCTGGCGAATGCAGTCGACGCGATGACCGAGGCAGGCTGCGAAGAGAGGCGACTCTCGGTGGCGGTGCGCAACCCGGTTGGCGCGTCCTCGCGCCAAACGCGAACCAGTTCCGGCACACGTCAGCGGGTGCCGGAATGGCACCTGGACGGCCAGATCAACGTATTCATCGACGACACGGGCCCCGGTATTCGCGAACAGCACCTCGAACGTGTATTCGAGCCTTTCTTCTCCACTCGCAAGGCCAACGGCGGCACCGGCCTCGGTCTCTCCATCAGCCAGGAGATCGTGCGCCGGCACGGCGGTGACCTCTCCGCTTCCAACCTCGATCCTGCGGGCTGCCGATTCACCGTCCGCCTGCCGCGGATGGTCTCGCCGCCGCTAGAGCCGCGGGAGCAAGGGCCATGAACATACTCGTCGTCGACGACGAAGAAGTCCTCCAAGACGTTCTCACGGCCCTGATCCGGCAGGAGGGGCACCATCCGATCTGCTGCGCCTCCGGCCAGGAGGCGTTGACCGTCCTTGCCCACGAGGAAATCGATCTGGTGCTGCTCGACCTGATGCTGCCGGACATGAACGGCAGGGAGGTCATGCGCCGGATCCGGCAGACCGAGCCGGACCAGGTGGTGGTCATCATCACCGCGTACTCCTCGATCGAAGGGGCCATCGAGGCGATGCGCGAGGGCGCCTTCCACTACCTGCCCAAGCCGTTCAAGAACGACGAGGTGCGGCTGACCGTCCGCCAGGGTCTCGAACGCCGCCGCCTGACTGCCGAGAACCGCGACCTGAAGGAGCAACTGCGGGAACGCCAGGGCTTCGACCGCATCATCGGCAAGAGCCGGTCGATCCGCCAGGTCTTCGACCTGATCCGCAGGGCCGCGCCATCGAAGAGCAACATCCTGATTCGCGGCGAGAGCGGCACCGGCAAGGAGCTCGTCGCCAAGTCGATCCACGGCAACTCGAAGCGCAAGGACGGCCCCTTCGTCACCGTGAACTCGGGCTCCATGCCCAGCGAACTCCTGGAGAGCACGCTGTTCGGCCACGTCAAGGGGTCCTTCACCGGGGCCGTCTCGCACAAGAAGGGCCTGTTCGAGGTCGCCCACGGCGGCACGATCTTCTTCGACGAGATCGGGAACATCCCGCCCGACACCCAGTCCAAGCTGCTGCGCGTGATCCAGGAGAAGGAGTTCATGCGCCTCGGCGGACTCGAGACCCTGCGCGCCGACGTACGGCTGGTCGCGGCGACGAACGCCGATCTGGAGGCGCGGGTGGCCGACGGCGAGTTCCGCGAGGACCTCTACTACCGGCTGAACGTGATCACGATCCAGCTCCCGCCGCTGTCCCGTCGCGTCGAGGACATCCCGCTGATCTCCCAGCACTTCCTGAGCACCTATTCGACCGAGAACGAGAAGCAGCCGCGACGGCTGACCCCCGAGGCGATGGACCTGCTGATGGCCTACCACTGGCCCGGCAACGTGCGCGAACTCGAGAACGTGGTCGAACGAGCCGTCGTTCTCTCGACCGGTGAAGAGATCGGGGTCGACCTGCTGCCCGGCAACATCCGCAGTCCCGACACGACGCTGCAGGCCCCGGACACCCTCCCCACGCGCGGCGTCTCCTTCAAGGAAGCGGTCAGCGCCTACGAACGGCAGTTGATCGTCAAGGCGCTGCAGGCCTGCGGCGGCGTCCAGAAGCGCGCGGCGGAGCGGCTGAAGGTCAAGCCGACGACGCTCCACGAGATGATGAAGCGCCTGCGCGTCACGGTCGAGAGCCGGGCGAGCTAGGCGCCGAAGCGGCTGCATCGCCAAGACGGCTCAACGTCTCATAGATGAGACCGGTGTCGGGGGCGTTCGAACGAGGCTGGTCCGATCTCCAGAACGGTGATCTCCTCGATCAGGCGGAGGCGGCTGGTTTCGAGCTCTTGATCACGACGGATCAGCAGCTTCGATACGGCCGCCTCCGGCGGCAGCCGGCCAGAAGGCCGGCGCACCCAGTTGTTTAAGGCTGGACGAGCGGCTCGTAGGCCTCGGGCCGCCGGTCGCGGTAGAACTGCCACACGGACCGGGCCTTGTCGATCTCGCTCAGGTCGAGATCGGCGACCAGGAGTTCGTCGGCGTCCCGCGACGCCTGCGCCACGATCCTGCCGCGCGGGTCGACGAAGTAGCTGCTGCCGTAGAACGAACCCAGGTCCCAGGGCTTCTCGGTGCCGACGCGGTTGATGCAGCCCATGAAGTAGCCGTTCGCGACCGCGTGCGCCGGCTGCTCGATCGTCCACAGGTGGTCCGAAAGCCCGGCCACGGTGGCGGAGGGGTTGTAGACGATCTCGGCGCCGGCCAGACCGAGCGCCCGCGCGCCTTCCGGGAAGTGGCGGTCGTAGCAGATGTAGACGCCGACCCTGCCGTAGGCGGTGTCGAACACCGGGTAGCCGAGGTTGCCCGGGCGGAAGAAGTACTTCTCCCAGAAGCCGGAGGTCTGCGGGATGTGCGTCTTCCGGTACTTGCCGAGGTAGGCGCCGTCGGCATCGATCACCGCCGCGGTGTTGTAGAGGACGCCCGCCGTCTCCCGTTCGTAGACGGGAACGACCATGACCATGCGATACCGCCGCGCGTACTCCGCCATCCGCTCGGTGGTCGGCCCCGGGACCGGTTCGGCGGCGGCAAACCAGGCCGAGTCCTGGCTGGGACAGAAGTAGGGGGTGTTGAACACCTCCTGCAGGCAAAGAACCTGGACGCCCTGGGCGCCAGCGTCCTCGATGTACGGGATGTGCTTGGCGGTCATCGCCTCCACGGTCGCGGCGATGTCCTCCGGCCCCGTTGCGCTGCCCCAGTCCCCTTCGGGCAGGGACATCTGGATCAAGCCGGATTTCAACGTTCTGCTCATGTCGCTTCTCTCCCTCAGGGCGCGCGGCGGCCCCACTAGAACGGGCCGCTGAACAAGGCCCTCTTGATGAAGTTGCCACCGCCGGAGCGGCCGTGCCAGATGTTGTCCTCGACCACCACCCGGCCGCGGCTGATCACGATCTCGGCCACGCCCTGCACCTCGGCGCCCTCGTAGGTGTTGTAGTCCACCCGCATGTGGTGCGTGTGCGGGTTGTTGACGCTGATCACTTCCCGGCGGTCCGGGTTGAAGATGACCAGGTCGGCGTCGCTGCCCACAGCGATGGTCCCCTTCTTCGGGAACAGCCCGAACAGCTTGGCGGCCGCGGTCGAGGTCAGCTCGACGAACTTGTTCACGGACAGCCGGCCGCCCGCCACGCCGCCGTTGTAGACCAGGCTCATCCGGTTCTCGACCCCCGGGGCGCCGTTCGGGATCTTGCTGAAGTCGTCTATCCCCAGGACCTTCTGGTCCTTGAAACAGAACGGGCAGTGGTCGGTCGAGATGCTCTGCAGATCGCCGAACCCGAGCCCCCGCCACAGGTGTTCCTGGTTCCACTTCTCCCGCAGCGGCGGCGTCATGACGTACTTGGCGCCCTCGAAGTCCTCCTGGTCGTAGCGGCTCAAGTCCAGGAACAGGTACTGGGGGCAGGTCTCGGCGAACACCTGAGCGCCCCGGTCGCGCGCCAGCGTCACCTGTTCGAGCGCGTCCGCGCTGCTCAGGTGGACGATGTAGACCGGCACGCCCGCCACCTCGGCGATCGCGATGGAGCGATGCACTCCCTCCGCCTCCATGCGGGTGGGGCGGGTCAGGGCGTGGTACTTCGGCGACGTGTTGCCAGAGGCCACAGCCAGCTTGACGATCTCGTCGATGACGATCCCGTTCTCGGCGTGCATGCAGACCAGGGTGCCGTCCTCGCCGGCCTTGCGCATGGCGCGGAACAGCGTGCCGTCGTCAACGTAGAGCACGCCCGGGTAGGCCATGAACATCTTGTAGGACGTCACGCCCTCGTCGGCCAGCCGCCGCATCTCCCAGAGGCGGTCGTCCTCCATGTCGGTGACGATCATGTGGAAGCCGTAGTCGATGCCCGCCTTGCCGGCTGCCTTCTCGTGCCAGGTCTCGAGCCCCTGAAGCGTCGACTGGCCCTTGGTCTGGATCGCGAAGTCGACGATCGTGGTCGTACCGCCGAACGCGGCCGCCCGGGTGCCGGTCTCGAAGTCGTCCGCGCTCCTCGTGCCGCCGAAGGGCATGTCCATGTGGGTATGGGGATCGACGCCGCCCGGCATGACCAGACGCCCCGCCGCGTCGATGGTCCGGTCGGCTTCGACTTCCAGGTCGCGGCCGATCAGCGAAACCGTCTCGTCCTCCACGAAGAGGTCGGCGCGATAGTCATCCACGGCTGTCACGACGCGTCCATTACGAATCAGCAGCGACATGGCGTTCCTCCTCTCCGGCAGCGGGTCCTGCGGATCGGTACACTCTAACCTCATGACCGGCGCAGCGCCTCACTCCGTTCGCGGTCACCTCCGCGTCGCCATCAACGCCTACGACGCCACGATCCGCCAGTTCATACCCGGCTACGAGGCGATGCTCCAAGCCGCCGCCAGCGAGCTGGCGCCGGTCGCTTCCGGCCTGGTGCTCGACCTCGGCGGTGGAACCGGCGCTCTGGCCGAGGCGATCCTCGAAGTCGGCGGCGGCGGCGCCGTCGAGCTGATCGACGTCGACACCGAGATGCTCGCGCAGGCCAAGAGAAGGCTGGCGCGGTTCGGCCGCCGGGCGCGCTTCACCGAGGCATCCTTCCTCGAAGCGTTGCCCCGTTGCCACGGCGTGGCGGCGTCCCTGGCCCTCCACCACATACCGACCCTGGACGACAAGAGGGCGCTCTACCGGCAGATACACGAGGCGCTCGAACCCGGCGGCGTGTTCGTCAACGCCGACGCCACGATGCCGGCGGAGCCCGCCGCGGCGGAGGCGACATGGCGCGCCTGGGCCGACCACATGGTGGCGCAGGGCATCGACGAGCGGCGCGCGTCCGAGCACTTCGAGGAGTGGTCGGAGGAGGACACGTACTTCCCGCTGGAGGAAGAGCTGGCCGCCGTCGCGGCGGCGGGCTTCGGCGCCGAGTGCGCCTGGCAAGAGGCGGGGATCGCGGTCGTGGTGGGGCGCAAGAGATACGTGCGCGCCGCTTCGCGGCAGCGCGCTTGATGCCGGCAGGGACGCCGGCGCGCCCAGTATTCACCGCCGCAGATGGACAACCCGCGGGATCCCGGCCAGGTCCGCGACCACAGCCTCGACCGCGAACCCTCCGCCCTCCGCCAACTCCACCACCCCGTCGAGCTGCCCCTTCCCGATCTCGAGCAGGAGCTGCTGACCGGCGGCGAACCGGTCCCCGGCAGCCAGGAGGCGCCGGTAGAAGTCGAGCCCGTCGCCGGCGAACAGCGCCTCCGGCGGCTCGTGATCGCGCACTTCCGGCATCAGCGAGTCCCATTCGCCTGTGTCGATGTAGGGCGGGTTCGAGACGACGACATCGAACGACCGCCGGCCGAGAGCCGACAGCAGGTCGACAGAGACCAGGCGCACCCGGCCGTCGACCCCGTGTCGGCGGCAGTTCGCTGCCGCCACCGCCAGCGCGCCGAGCGAAAGGTCGGTCGCGACCACCGAAGCCTCCGGGCGCTCCAGAGCCACCGTGATCGCGATGCAGCCGGATCCCGTGCCCAGGTCGAGCACCCGGGCGCCGGCGCCTGTGCACTCAAGCGCCGCCTCCACCAGGTGCTCCGTCTCCGGCCGCGGCACCAGCACCCGTGGATCGACAGCGAAGCTGCGGCCGTAGAACTCCCGCCGTCCGAGCAGGTAGGCCATCGGAACGTGGTCCACGCGGCGGCGGATCAAGTCCGCGTAGCTCAGCGCGGCAGGCTCGGGGACATCCTCGTCCGAGCGGGCGTAGAGCTGCGCCTCTTCGAGCCCGAGGACCTCGCCGAGCAACAGCGCGGCCTCCCGGCGCGGAAAGTCGACGACGCCACGCAGGTAGTCCCTGCCTACGTCCAGCAGCTCGACGACTTGATCAGGCAACGTGGAATCAGAACGTTCCGTCGCCGCCCGACTGCTGCAGCCGCTCCGCTTCGAAGTGCCGGTGCAGCGGGACGATCAACGGGTCGAGGTTGCCCTCGAGGATCGAAGGCAGCTTGTGGACGGACAACCCGGCGCGGTGGTCGGTGACCCGGTTCTGCGGGAAGTTGTAGGTGCGGATCTTCTCGGAGCGGTCGCCGCTGCCAACCATCCGCCGGCGCTCCGCCCCGATCTCGGAGTCGGCCCGCGCCTGTTCGATCTCGAACAGGCGGCTCTTGAGCACCCGCATCGCCTTCGCCTTGTTCTTGATCTGGCTCCGTTCGTCCTGGCAGGTCACGACCACGCCGGTGGGCTGGTGGGTCAGGCGCACCGCCGAGTAGGTCGTGTTGACGCCCTGGCCGCCGGGGCCGGACGCGCAGTAGGTGTCCACCCGCAGGTCCGAGGGTTCGATCTCGATCTCGATGTCCTCCGCCTCAGGCAGCACGGCAACCGTGACCGCCGACGTGTGGATGCGCCCGGAAGCCTCCGTCTCCGGCACGCGCTGCACGCGGTGGACGCCCGCCTCGTAGCGCAGGGTGGCGAACGCGCCCCGTCCCTCGACGATCGCCGACACCTCCTTGACGCCGCGAATGCCGGACTCGGAGAGGTCCAGGATGTCGACCTTCCAGCCGTGCGCCTCGGCGAAGCGGCTGTACATGCGGAAGAGCTCCGCGGCGAAAAGAGTCGCCTCGTCGCCGCCGGTCCCGGCGCGGATCTCGAGCACCGCGTTGCGCTTCTCGTCCGGGTCCTTGGGCGCCAGCTCCTGCTTCACCCTCTCCTCGAGCGCATCGAGGGTCGCCTCCAGCAAGCCCTGCTCCTCGGTGGCCACCTCGAACAGATCGTCGTCGCGGTCGAGTTCGCTCAGGAGCTCCACGGTCTGATCGAGTTCCTCCCGGGCCCTCTTGTACCGGTGGAAGAGCTCCACGACCGGGTTCAGCTCCGCCAGCGCCCGGCTCGTGTCGCGAAACGCGCCGGGGTTGGAGAGCACGTCCGGATCGGCGAGCCTGGCCGTCAGCTCGTCGAAGGTCTGCTCTATCTGTTCGAGCTTGTCGAGCATGGCCCGAGGATCCTCCAGTCAATTCCGTATCCTGCCACGGACGGCGCGCCGTTGCGGCGGAATGCCGGTTCCTGCTTTCCGGTTATCGTTTCGTATGGCCGCGTCAGCGATGATCGCCTGGACGCTGCCGCTGCTGGTGCTGGCGGCCGACGACGATCCGCGCATTCGCCTCGTCGAGCTCCAGTCCGACGGGCAGCACCAGGTCGCCCTCGAAGAGGCCCAACGGATCCGAGGCGACCAGCCGGACCTCGCAGCCGGGTACGGCATGTGCTACCTGGAGGGAAGGCTGCTGGAAGAACTCGGACGGCTCGAAGACGCCTCCGAGGCGTTCGCCACCTGCCTGTCTGAAACTCCCGCGCTCGAACCCTGGGCACGCTACCGGCTGGCGGTAGCCCAGACCCGGCTCGGCTCCCCGGAGATCGCGGCCGGCGTCTCGGCGACGCTGCTCAGCAGCCGGCCGCCGCGGGTCCTGGTGCGGCCGGCAGCCGAACTGCTCGCGTCGAGTCTCGACCAGGGCGGGGACTGCCGGCTGCTGGGCGGCATCACCATTTCCCGCCTGTCCGCATCCGAACGCCGCCTGCTGAGCCTGAGCCGCGCCAAGTGCCGGCTCGCGGCCGGCGAGCTGGACGAAGGGGCTCTCGACCTGGTCGCCCTGCTCGAGGAGCGCTCCAACGACATCGTGGCCTTCGAGGCCGCCGAACGGCTGCACGGCCTGCATCCGGAACTCGAGAACCCGCAGGAACTGCTGCTGCTCGGCACGACCTTCCACGAACATCGCGCTTTCGACCGCTCCAATCAACTGCTGGGCCGGATCGTGGTCGACCTGGACCTGCAGACGAACTCCGATTTCGAGATCCACTACCGGTGGGCGCGCAGCCACTTCTGGCAGGGCCGTCTCGAGGACGCGGCCCGGCACTACGAAGTGCTGGCCACGAACGTGAGCTCGGCGCGCTACTCGGCCCAGGCGCTCTACCACAAGGCGAAATCGGAAGAGCTGTTCGGCGACTGGGAGGCCGCCTCCGACACCTTCCGGCGCACCTACCTGGCCCACCCCCAGGGCAACTTCGCGGCCGCGGCGCTGCTCGGCGCCATGCGCCTCGACTGGCGGCGCGGGCTCGAGGACGAAGCGCTCGAGCTCTATCCCGTGCTGCTTCAGCTCCAGAGCGACCGCGCCGTGGTCGCCCGAGGCAGCCTCTTCCTCGCCGTTTCCGACATCGTCCAGGGACGACTCGACCGAGCCGGCGACTGGTTGGCCGACGCCGCCCGCACGAGTCGTAGCGTCGCGCTCGAAGTGCGCTACTGGCAGGGCCGGCTGCTCGAAGCCCGCGGCGGGCTGGACCGCGCCATCGAGCACTACACCGACGTGCTCGCGGCCGACCCGTACCACCCCCTGGCGCAGGAAGCCGCGAAGCGTCTTGCCGCCGAGCCGCTCCGGGTTCACGCCCAGCGGCTCGCGGGCGAAATGACGCGCTCCCAGAACCCCTCCATGCTCTACCGTGCCTGGCTGCTCTACGGTCGGCGCGGAGACAGCGCCGATGCCGCGCGGCAGATCCTGCAGGGCCGGTTGGCCGCCGACTCGGGCGTGCGCTCCTTCCTGACGCTGCGCGGCGTACCGGCCGACAACTGGCCGCTGTGGACCCGGCCCGTCACAGACCCGCAGGAGCTGATGCTGGCGCTCGGCCTGTGGGGAGACGCAGTCGACGTCGTGGACCGGCACTTCCCGGTGGCGAGCCCGCGTCTCGCCCTGACCGCGGCCGAGGGGCTCGCCGGGAGCCGGCCCCGCCGTGCCCTCCTGATCGCCGAGATCCTCGCTCAGCGCGCCCCGAGCCGGGTCCCGGCGCCGCTCCACCCGCTCACTCTCCGCAAGGCGCTCTACCCGAGAGCCTACGGCGACATGATCGAAGACGCCGCCGCGCGGCGCGGCCTCGACCCCTTCCTGATGGCGGCGATCATGCGCCAGGAGAGCCGGTTCGACCACCAGGCGGTGTCGGCGGCCTCGGCGCGGGGCCTGATGCAGTTCGTCTACCCCACCGCGGCGCGGCTTGCGGCCAGCGCCGGCAGGCCCCTGCGAACGCCGCGCGACCTGGAAGATCCCTCCTTTGCGATCGAGCTCGGCGCCGCGCACCTGGCCGAGCTGCGCGCCCTGTTCGGCAACCAGCAGCACATGATGATCGCCGCCTACAACGCCGGCGAACCGCAGGCCGGCCTCTGGCGCCGCCACTGCTACACCAGCGACGCCGACGAGTACTTCTCGAAGGTCGGCTTCAGCGAGACCAGGAACTACCTGGAGCACGTGCTCCACAACGTGGCCCAGTACCACGACCTCTACGACTCCGGCCCCGCGCCATGAACGTCCCCAAGCCGGCCGGCCGGCTGCGGATCGTAGCCACGCCGATCGGCAATCTGGCCGACCTCTCGCCGCGCGCCCGCGACGCCCTGCTCTCGGCCGACCTCGTCGCCTGCGAAGACACCCGCCGCACCGGCCGCCTGTTCCAGAACCTGGGCGGCAGCGGCGCCGGCGACCGGCCGCCGCTGCTGCCGCTTCACGACCACAACGAGGACCGGCAGATCGGCCGCGTGCTGCGCCTGCTCGAAAACGGCGGCGACGTGACCCTGGTCTCCGACGCCGGCACCCCGCTCGTCTCCGACCCGGGATTCCGCCTGGTGCGGGCCGCGGTGGAGCAGGGCCTCGCGGTCGAGGCGCTGCCCGGCCCCTCGGCGATCCTGGCCGCGCTGGTGGTCTCCGGGCTGCCGCCCTACCCGTTCACCTTCCTCGGGTTCCCGCCGCCAAAGCAGGGCCGACGGCGACGTTTCTTCGCCTCCCACGCCGCCCTCGCCCACACCGTCGTGTTCTTCGAGTCGCCGCAGCGCGCCGCCGCCTCGCTCGCCGATGCCGCCGACGCCTTCGGCCCCGACCGCGACGCGGCGCTGGCCCGGGAGTTGACCAAGCTGCACGAGGAGGTGCTGCGCGGTCCGCTCGGCGAACTCGCCGGCGAGGTCGGCGAGCGCGCGAAGCTGCGCGGCGAGGTGACCGTCGTGGTCGCCGGCTGCGGCCGCTAGCCTCTCGCATGCTTCGGCTCCTCTCTAGCGCGACCTAGCGATCTTCGAAGCAAGACTGCGAAGGCGGGATGGGCGAGACGAATTGTCCTAGCGCACCGGTCGGTAGCGCGGCCTAGTCCCTGACCACCATTCGAGGGGATGGGATCACAATGAGGGCTGGACGGGCGGGGCTACCTACGCAGGTTGACCGACAGGCCAGCAGGTCTCCACGTGTACGGCGTGGTCCGCCAGCTTCTGCCGCAGTTTCTCGCCGGTAGTTCTCTGGACGAAGCGAGGCTTGGCTAGCCCGTAGACAGCACAATGTCCGTCTCCTCCAGGGCGTGAAGTGTCGGGAGAGCCACCGAGGTCGGGAACGACCCGCAGGTTGGGATGCCCAACGTACCCTTGGCGACGAACGAACTCAACGCAAAGCCTGAAGACTGGCCGGGGTCCATTGAAGTTGGTGAGAAACGAGCACGCCTGAAAGGGGCAGGTCCTGGATTCATCCCAGACAGAGATGGTGCGGTCAGGCACCGGCGCTTCCCTCTCGGCATCGCTGAACTCGAAGTCGGATGGACGAGGTGCATGTCCAGAAGAACCGGGAGGAAGAAAGGAACCGGTTCTGTCTCGGCCGACCCGAAAGACTGAGCCGCGCTTCAGCTCTTCCGCTTCCTGCTTAGCCACGTTTCGCGACGGCTAGCCTCAGATGCTCCAACACGTCGCTCGTGTTCTTGACTCGCACGCGCCTCTTAGCCACCAAGCTCTCGGTCTCGCCGTTCCAGCAGGACCAGTCGAAGCGGTGGCTACCATGAACCGTCACGGTGACTCGCCGTTTGCCGAGCTGCCACATGAGTTCGTACGAACCGTCGTCGCGGAGCAATCCGCTGGGCAAAACGCCGAGCGGCAGTATGAGGCGCTCCGTCAACACCTGCAGTGCTGAGGCGACCTTTGGCTGTCTGGCCTGCAAGTTGACGATGTGCTCAGTCCACATCTCTCGGTGAGAGAGCGGAAGCCACCGAGCACCTTCGGGAGCAGTGATCGCCCTTGCCCCGATGGGTTCGCCATACTCACGCCGCGACGGTCCTAGGGACGACGAAATGCCCTTTGAGGGCTGGTGCGGGATCAACACGCCGTTCAATCTTGGCCCCCGATCACCACCCTGAGCACATTCTCGTACAGTTCTGGAGGCCGGATTTCGCTCTTCGGCCTTACCTCCAGGAACAGCCTGTACTCCCGCGTCGGCTCTTCGAGTGTCGGGTCTTCCCAGAGTCCAGCGGCCTGAAGCACGCCTTCCAGCTTGATGTCAACGGGTTCCCCTTCCACGAGGTAGAAGTAGACGGCCTTCTTCACCCCTCCCTCCCTGTGCAGGTTGATGACCTCATAGGGGTGGGATGAGTGTTCGTCTGGGCCGTGCTTCACGGACGCGAGTCCGGGCGCTGAACTCCCCTCTTCTGGTGCGGCTTAGGCGTTGCTGCCTTCATGGTTCATCACGCTGAGTCGGCAGTGCGGGGCGAAGACTGGGCTTACAGTGGCTCGAGAGACGCGGGCAGGCCAAGGAAGGTGAACTCAGCCTACATGGCAACCCTGGTTGCGCGCAACAACGCCCATAGCGCAAGTGCCGCTTGCAAGCCCTTCCGTCTCACACCTGTCTGAACCACTACAGGAGGCGGGCTTGTACCGCCTCCGCACCACGGTCTCAATGGTGTTCTCGTTCAGGCCCATCGGAACTCCCGCGTTGGCGATAAGGATCTGGTGCCCACGAAATCGGGTTAGCTCCGTGTTGTAGCAGAGTACGCGGCCACAAGGTAAGAACACGGGCGAGATCCGGGCCGGTAGCTGCCCCTCGACAAGACCTCACCAGGTCTTGCCCTCCGAACGCGGAGAGTGAGACCTGGAGGAGACATGAACAGGGACCAGATCGTCGAGGCCTTTAGACACCACCAGCCCAGCGCCGGGAGCATCGAAGATAGCGGTCGGCTTCGGCTTCTCGGGCGAGTACGAGAACGAGCCCGCTCAGCCGGGCTGGGTCTGGTCCGATCTCCGGATCTGGCTGGCGCCCGCTACCCGCTGACGTCCAGGCCGCGCTCGATCCAGCAGCCGCCGAGGACTTGCGTGCCGCGGTAGAAGACGGCCGCCTGGCCGGGCGCGACGCCGGCCTGGGGTTCGCTGAAGTCGACGCGGCAGGCGCCGGCGTCGCCGGGTGTGCTCTCGACCGTTGCCGCGACCCCGGGATGGCGCGACCGGATCCGCACCTCGACCTCGACACGCGCGCCGGCGGCGGCGCCGGCCGGCGGGCGCGGCGGCGTGCCGGCGATCCAGTGCAGGCCGCGGCCGATCAGACCCGGCGCCAGCAGCTCGTCGCGGCTGCCGACCACGACCCGGTTCCGCTCCGCCTGCACGTCGAGCACGTACAGGCGGCGGCCGGCCGCGACGCCCAGGCCGCGGCGCTGGCCGACCGTGTAGCGGTAGTACGGCGCGGCGGCGCCCAGCTCCTCACCGTCGCTCGAGGTCACCCGCGCAGGCGCCTGCGGCAGGTCCGGCCGCTCGCTCTCGATGAACTGCTGCACGCCGCGGTCGACGAAGCAGATCTCCATGCTCTCGCCCTTCTCCGCCACCGCCAGCCCGGCCTCCCGGGCCAGCTCGCGCACTTCCGTCTTGGTCAGTTCGCCCAGCGGGAACACCGCGCGCGCCAACTGCTCCTGGTTCAGTTCGAACAGGAAGTAGCTCTGGTCCTTCGACCGGTCGGCCGCGGTATGGAGTTCGTAGCTGCCGTCCGACCCCAGCCGGATGCGCGCGTAGTGGCCGGTGGCGATCCGGCCAGCCCCCAGCCGCCGCGCCCGCTCCCAGAAGGCCTCGAACTTGATCTCCGTGTTGCAGGAGATGCACGGGCTCGGCGTGCGGCCGTCCACGTAGCTGTTCACGAAGGGATCGACCACGTGCCGGCGGAACTCCCCGTCCATGCGCAGGGTGTAGTGCGGCAGACCGATCTGCTCGGCCACCCGCCGCGCGTCGCCGAGGTCGAGCGAGCCGCAGCAACGTCCGTTCCGGACCTGCTGCGAGCGGTCCCACAGCAGCATCGACAGGCCGACGACCGGCGTCCCCTGGCGCTCCAGGAGCAGCGCCGCCACCGACGAGTCGAGACCGCCGCTCATCGCCACCGCGGTCAGGGGCATGAGCGCAGCGCCTCCACTTCGCGCTCCAGCACCGGCAGGAAGCGCTGGATCTCCGCCTCGTCGTTCGTCGTACCCAGGCTGATGCGGATCGACGCCAGGGCCTCCGCCGCTTCGACGCCCATCGCCAGCAGGGTCCGGCTCGGCTCAACGACGCCCGAGGCGCACGCGGCGCCGGTCGAGACCGCGAAGCCGGCCAGATCGAGACGGACGACGAGCTCCTCGCCGATCACGCCGGGAAACGCGACGTGGGTCACATGGGGCAGCCGCAGCGACGACCCGCAGTGCAGGCGAACGTCCGGGATGCCGGCGAAGCCCGCCTCGAGCCCGGCACGGAGCCGGCTCAGCCGCTCGATGCGCCCGTCAAGTTCCTCGGACGCCAGCGCCGCACAGGCGCCGAAACCAACCAGCGCCGCGACGTTCTCGGTGCCGGCCCGCCGCCGGCGCTCCTGGCCGCCGCCCAGGATGAGCGGCTCGAAGGCGGCGCCCTCGCGGATCCAGAGCGCCGCCGCGCCCACCGGCCCGTTGAACTTGTGCGCCGCGACGACGAGGTAATCCGCCCCCAGAGCGCCGGCATCGATGCCGAGCTTGCCCGCCGCCTGCACCGCGTCGCACAGGAGCGGCACGCCCCGGGCCCGGCACGCCGCCGACGCCCGGGCCACCGGCTGCACCGTACCCAGCTCGTTGTTCGCCAGCATGAGGCACACCAGCCGCGTGTCCGGCCGAAGCGCCGCCGCCACCGAGCCGGCCTCGACCACGCCGTCGGCGCCCGGGCACAGCCGCGTGACCTCGACACCGAGGCTCTCCAGCCGGTCCGCGGCGGCGTGAATCGACGGATGCTCGAGTTCGGAGATCACGAGGTGGCCACGGCCACCGGCGTCGGCGCCGGCGCTGGCGCCGGCGAACGCCGAGAGCAGGACGGCATTGTTCGCCTCCGTGCCCGAGGCCGTGAACACCACCTCCGGCGCCTGGCCGCCGACGAGCTCGGCCACCTGCTCCCGCGCCAGCTCGACCGCCGCGCGCGCCGCCCGCCCGAAGGAATGAACCGACGACGGATTGCCGTGGCGCCCGCCCAGCCAGGGCGCCATCGCCGCGGCGACCCGCGGATCGAGCGGCGTGGTGGCGTTGTGGTCGAGGTAGACGGGCGGCGAGGGCATGGTGCGCGGATTGTACGTTCAGGCGCACCGGGCGCGCCCGCCTTCTGAAGCGGTACGCTTGACCGTCAAGCACCGCCGCCCGCACAAAGGAACCCCCCGCAGCCGATGAAAGCCGCCCGCAGAGCCACGAGCCTGGCCTTGGCGACGGGTCTTCTCCTCTCCGCCCCCTCACCCGCCGCAAACGCCGCGCCCGCCCTCATCGCGCCGGCAGGCGCCCAGGAAGAGCGAAAGGAGACCCGCAAGGAGAGGCGCGAACGCCGCGCCGCCCTCGCGGCGACCGAAGCGGCGCTACCGCTCGAGTTCAAGAAGTTCCTCGACGACGTCCACTTCCTGATCACCGACAGGGAACGCGAGGCGTTCCTCGAAATGACCCAGGACTACCAGCGGCGCGCCTGGATCGAGCGCTTCTGGCGCGTCCGCGACTCCTATACCGACACGCCGCGCAACGAATTTCGCACGCGTTGGGAGGAGCGGCTGCTCTACGTCGAGCGGGAGTTCGAGAGCCCGCGCTCGGACCGGGCGCGCATGTTCCTCCTCAACGGGGAACCCTCGGGGCGGCTCAAGTTCCAGTGCACCATGGTCACCTGGCCGATCGAGATCTGGTTCTACCAACGCAGCGACCGGGTCGGCCACGAGTTCTTCCTGCTGTTTCACCGGCGCGCCAACCAGCCCCGCTACGAACTCTGGCACCCCTCGGACGGCATCGACCGGCTGCTGGACTACGGCGTCAACGCAGCGGCCGCGGGCGGCGACATCCAGAGCTGCAAGGACGGCGATGTCGCGGCGTCCGCGATCAACTGGCTGCTGCGCTCCGGCGGCATGGAGTTCGCCATGCTGATGAGCCGCCTGATCGAGCCGCCGGAGGCGCCCTCGGCGGAGTGGACGCTCACCTTCGAGGCCTACACCACGGACGTGCCGGAGGACGCCGAGCCCCTGGACGCCGCCCTCGAGGTCCGCTACCCGGCCCGCTACCAGGCGCGCACCGTGGTGGAGGCAGTGGTCGAGGTGGACCCGTCCTCGGCCCGCCGCGACACGGTCGGCGGGCAATCGAGCTACAACTTCTTCCTCACCGGCGAGGTGCTGCGCGAAGACGCCCTGTTCGAGAACTTCCGCTACAAGTTCGATCTGCCCTTGGGCGATGCCGACAGCGCCGGCAACCCGGACGGCACGGACAGCGCGCCGATCCTGCTCACCTTCGAACGGCGGCTACGACCGGGCGCCTACCGGCTCGTGCTCAAGATCGAGGACCTGAACGGCGCCCGCTTCGCCCGCCTGGAACAGCCGCTCGAGGTGCCGGCGCTTCAGGCGCCCGCCGCCCGCCAGCTCGACCCGGCGGTGCAGAAGATCATCGATCAGGCCGAGTTGGTGCTCACCAGCGACGTGCCCACGGTGCAGCTCCTCGAACCGCCCGGCGAACTCCAGACCGGCCTGGTGCGCTTCGACACCCTGGCCACCGGCGGCATCGCCGAGATGCGCTTCTGGCTCGACGACAACCAGGTCGCCCGCAAGCGCCGGCCCCCGTTCTCGGTCGAACTCGACCTGGGGTCGGCGCCCCGCGTCCACCTCCTGCGCGCCACCGCCCACGACGGGGACGGCGCCGAAATCGCCTCGGACGAGATCTCCCTGAACTCCGGCCGCAACCGCTTCGCGCTGCGTTTCGCCGAACCGCGCGAGGGCGTCAAGTACGAAGGCGAGGTCCATGTCGAGGTCGATCTCACGGTCCCGGACGGGCGCCTGGTCGAGCGCCTGGAGCTCTTCCTCAACGACGAGAAGATCGCCACCCTCTACCAGGAACCCTTCAACCACCGGGTCGACCTGCCATCAGGCGACGCGATCACCTACCTGCGCGCCGCCGCCTTCCTCGTCGACGGCAACTCCACCGACGCCGTCGTCTACGTCAACGCGCCGGACTACCTGGAGATCGTCGACATCCAGTACGTCGAGCTCTACGCCACGGCGCTCCACCGGTCGGGCCGGCCCTACGAGGACCTCCAAGCCGACCAGGTGACGATCCTCGAAGACGGCGCGCCGCAGGAGATCCTGCGCTTCCAGCGGGTCACCGACCTGCCGGTCCACCTCCAGGTGATGCTCGACGTCTCGGCCTCCATGGCGGAGCGTTTGAGCACAGCCCGCGAGGCCGCCCTCGGCCTGTTCCAGTCCGAGATCACCCCCCGCGACCGGGCGGCCCTGGTCACCTTCAACGACCATCCCTACCTCGCCGCCGACTTCACGAACGACCCGGTGAAGCTCGCCGGGTCGCTCGCGGGGCTCAAGGCCGAGCGCGGCACCGCGCTCTACGACGCGCTCGTTTTCGGCCTCTACTACCTGAACGGGATCAAGGGCCAGCGGGCCCTGCTGCTGCTGTCCGACGGCAAGGACGAGAGCAGCCGCTTCAGCTTCGAGCAGGCGCTCGAGTACGCGCAGCGGTCGGGAGTCGCGATCTACTCGATCGGGCTGGGCCGCCAGACCGGTCCGGCCAAGCGGGCGCTCTCGCGGCTCGCCGCTCAGACCGGCGGCCAATCGTTCTTCATCAGCAGCGTCGGCGAACTCGCCGGCGTCTATGGGCAGATCCTCGGCGAGCTGCGCTCCCGCTACCTGATCACCTACCAGTCGACCAACACCAGCGGCGACCGCCGCTTCCGCGAAATCGAGGTCGACGCCCGGGCGCCGGGGGTGGCGATCCGCACGCTCAAGGGCTACTACCCGTGAAGCGCCGGATGCGGGCTGCGGCAGCGGCGCCACTGCAGGCAGCGGCGTGCGCGAGTCTCACCCTCTGCCTCGCTGCCACCGCCGCCCTTGCCCAGGAGGCTGCCACCGCCACCCTCGACCGGCGCCACGCCGAGTTCCTCGACGCCGCCTCTGCGATCCTGACCGACACCGAGCGCCGCGTGTTCGGCGAGCTGCGGCACGACTACCAGCGCGACGCGTTCATCAAGCGCTTCTGGAACGTCCGCGACCCCTATCCCGAGACGCCGCAGAACGAGTTCCGGGAGCGGTTCGACCGCGCCCGTGAGACGGCCGAAGAGCGCTTCGGCGGCGACCGAGGCGCCCGTTTCGAGGCGCTGCTGCTGCACGGGGCGCCGCAGCGCACGATTCGCACCACCTGCCGGCTGCTCCGCACGCTCGAGATCTGGCACTACCCGCACAGCCCCGTCGTGCGCGGCGAGTTCTACCTCGTCTTCCTGCGCCAGGGCGGCGGCTACCGGCTGTGGACGGCGTTGGACGGGCTGTCCGGCATCGTCGTCTTCACCGGTCCCGTGACCGACCGCTCATCGCAGATCGCGGAGATCGGCCGCCAGTGCGCGCGTGGCGGCGACGTGCTGACCGCGCTGGGGCTGGCGCTCGACTGGGAGGCGATGGGCGGCGAACCCGAGCCCGGGAAGGCGAACGACGAATGGGCGCTCGCGTTCCTCGACCGCAGCACGGAGGCCCCTGCAGGCGCCGAGCAGCTACCGGCCGAGATCGCGATGCGCTACCCGGGCCGCCGGGCCAGCCGCACCGTGGTCCAGGCAATCGTCGGCATCGACCCGGCCCTGCTGCCGGCGGCCGAGGACGGCCGGCGGCGCTTCGTGCTCGACGGCGAGGTGCTGCGGCAGGGCGAGCTGTTCGAGAACTTCCGCTACCGGTTCGAGCCGCGCACCCAGGCGCGCGCCGGCGGAGCGACGGGCGGCGTGGACGGCGGAGCGGTCCCCCTGGTCATGCAGCGCTACCTGCGCCCCGGCGCCTACCGCCTGGTGGTCAAGGTGCGCGACCTGGACACCGGCAGCTACTTCGCCGCCGACGCCGACATCGAGGTGCCGCTCGTGCCGCGGACGCCGGCGGCAGTGGCAGCGCCGGCGCCGGCGCCGGTGCCGGCGCCGGCAGCACCACCGGCGGCAGCACCGGCAGCAGCGGCAGCAGCAGTCCCGACCATCCTGCCGGACTGGCTGGCCGAAGCGAACGCGCACGACCCCCACGAGGTCGAGTCGGACGACCACACGGTACGCATCCTCCCTCTGCCCGAACGGCTTCTCGTCGGCCGGGCCCGGATCGGCGCCTATGCCGAGGGTCCGGACATCCACCACGTCGCCTTCTCCCTGGATGACCGCGAGCTGATCAGCAAGCGACGCCCGCCCTACGAGATCGAGATCGACCTGGGGCGGGCGCCGCGCGTCCACACCCTGCGCGCGGACGCCTACGACCAGCAGGGCCGCGTGCTGGCGAGCGACGAGGTGCTCGTCAACTCCGGGCCCCACCGCTTCACCGTCCGGCTCACCTCGCCCCAGCGGGGCGCCGCCCACACCACGAGCGTCCGCGCCGTCGCCGAGGTCGAAGCGCCGCGCCACGAGCGGCTGGACCGGGTCGAGTTCTTCCTCAACGACACCCGCACCGCGACCCTCTACCAGCCGCCCTTCGAACAACCGATCCGGATCGATCCCGGCGAGGCCCTCGCCTACGTCCGCGCGGTGGCGCACCTGCGAAGCGGCGCCTGGGCCGAGGACCTCGTCTTCGTCAACTCGCGCAACCTGGTCGAGCGGATCGACGTCGCCCTGATCGAGCTCTACACCTCGGTCACCGACCGCTCCGGCGCGCCCCTGCGCGGACTCGCCGACAGCGACTTCCAGGTCCTCGTCGACGGCGAACCGCAGCTTCTGCAGCGCTTCGACCAGGCAGCCAACCTGCCGGTCCACGCCGGCATCCTCTTCGACACCTCGACCTCCATGATCGAACGCATCGACGCCGCCGAAGAGGCGGCGCTCCACTTCTTCGAGCTCGTCCTCGGTCCGCAGGACCGCGCCTGCCTGATCACCTTCAACGATCGGCCCAAACTCGCCGTCGGCTTCACCGGCTCCAGGGAAACCCTGGCCGGCGGCCTCGCCGACCTGACGACAGAGGGAGAGACCGCCCTCTACGACAGCGTGCTCTACGCGCTCTACTACTTCGGCGGCCTGCGCGGGAAGCGGGCGCTGATCCTGCTCACCGACGGCGGCGACTCGAGCAGCAAGCACCGCTTCGAGGACGTGATCGACTTCGCCCGCCGCAGCCAGGTGGCCATCTACAGCATCGGCATCGACATCGACCCGCGCGAACTCATGGTCCGCGGCCGCCTGCAGCAGCTCTGCAACGCGACCGGCGGCCGCTGCTTCTTCATCAGGTCCGCCGCCGAACTGAAGCGGGTCTACGAGCGGATCGAGACCGAGGTCCGCTCCCAGTACCTGCTCGTGTTCGAGTCCCCCGAAGGCGAACCCGACACCTTCCGCAAGATCGAGGTGAAACTCACCAACCGCCCCGCCGGCGGCAAACGCGGCCCGAAGATCCAGACCATTCCAGGCTACTTCCAGTGAGCAAGACGCCCGGCCCCCCCGGCCCCCTCATCCTCGCCTCCGCGTCCCCGCGCCGCCGCGAGCTCCTGCACTCCCTCGACCTCGACTTCACGGTGCGCCCCGCGGCCGTCGACGAAACGCCCGCTCACGGCGAGCGGCCCCGCGACCTCGTGCGGCGCCTGGCCCGCGAGAAGGCCGAGGCCGGCGCCGAAGACGGCGAGTGGGTCCTCGCCGCCGACACCATCGTCGTCAAGGGCGGCGAGGTGCTCGGCAAACCCGCCGACCGGAACGAAGCCCACAGCATGCTGGAGCGTCTCCAGGGCCGCTGGCACCTGGTGCTCACCGGCGTCGCCTTAAAGCCCCCCGCCGGCGCCACCCTGCACGCCGTCGAGAGCACCCGCGTCCTGTTCTCCGAACTGACCCCCGAGCAGATCGACTGGTACGCCGCCACCGGCGAGCCCGACGACAAGGCCGGCGCCTACGCCGTCCAGGGCTTGGGCGCCCTCTTCGTCACCGAAATCGACGGCAACTACACCAACGTCGTCGGCCTGCCGCTGCCGACCGTGCGGCAGTTGTTCGAAGGGGCGGGGAGCGATGTGAGAGCGTTCCGGCGGGGGTGAGGCCCGGCCTGGTCGAGCCGCAGCGGAGGGGACACACGCAAGTGGCGCCCCAATTCCGTCTAGATCCGTATGTGGACCAAGATTCCCGTGGGTGCATGCGCTGAGGACCGGTCACCTCCCCGTCAACACCCGCTGTTAGGATCCTCTACCGACGACAGATCTACGGATGTGGACAAGACAGCCCTAACGGAGAGCACCATGGCGCCCACAGCAGAAGTCAGTGAGTCGCGGCGGAACGAGGCGTGGCTGGACTATCTTGAGGCGGTCCGGCTAGAGCGCTACTACTACAAGCTCTACGACCGTTGTCAACTCCTGAGGCAAGTCGTCCGGCTTCTCATCTTTCTGTCCGTCTCGGGCAACGTCATTGGCGCACTGCAGGACGCCCCCGGCTGGGTGATCTGGAGTGTCAGCGCGGTCGCCGCAATCCTGCTAGCCGTCGACTTCCTGGGCGACCACGCCAGGAAAGCCGCCATATCCTTCGCCATCAGCCAGACCTGTGCGGGACTCTCCGACGACTACAGCCGTCTGTGGCAGGAGATCAACGAGCAGGAGATCGGCGAGCAGGAGGTCATCTCCCGGCTCAAGGAACTGGCCGACAACATTGGGAGTACAACCGGCCGAGCCGGCGACGTGGACCTCCGGACCAATCAGCGGCTGAACGAGCGGTCCACCGTGGAAGCCAACCAGCTACTGGAGGGCAGGTATGCCATCCAAGAAGCCTAAGAGAGCTGGCGAAGGCCGCGACGAGCTGCTGCAAGGCTCCTCGGGGAAGCCGACGAGACCAGCGAAGATCAAGCCTGCCAAGCCTCCGCCGCCTCCGAAGAAGAAGTAACGCGCTTTCGGTAGCACCGGCCAACGCCAGGCGTGTCGTTGTGTGCACAACTGGCGGTGCGCCGGCATCAAACGCGATGCCGCGAAGCAGCGAGCCCAGACCCACGGGTTCAGTCCTCCAGCCGCTTCCCCAGTTCCGCCTCAGTGTCCCAATACGCCGCCTCCTGGTCGTAGGACTTGGCGATTCGCTCCAGCACTTGGCTCGCGACGAAAGGGAACTCGAAGTAAAGAGGTTCCGCCCACGCCCGGTACCTGGCCGCAAGTTCCCGTTCCTGGCCGCCACCTTCGGCGCGCATCACGGCACCGCGGGAGTTGGCAACGCCCGAATAGAAGCCACTGGCAATGCCCTCCGTCGCGACAGCCTCCAAGAGCTCGCAGATCGGGCGGTCGGGCCATGAGCCGCCGTTCTCAGGCGGGTTCTGGGCGAGAAGCTGGCCAATGCACATGTCTGCAGCTTCGCCGCGACCGCACTCCTTACTCCGCCGCCTCACTTCCGAAACCCAGGCTTCGAGACCCTCGGCATTGATCTCGCCGTGGCCGGTCTTGGACTCAGGAATTCGCGCTACTTCCGAAAGAACGGAGTAGGCCAACCGACTGAGCTCTGCCTTCCTGTTCGGGGCCGATACTGGCCATCCCTCGGGATCTTCGCGGCCGTCCTTGCGCTTGTAGACGAGTGCCACGAGCCACACAAAGTAGATGGGATCTTCGGCGATTCGGCCTTCAAGGTTAGGCGCACGGTACTTATCTGACTCCAACACGTCGAAGAACACGAACTCCAAGTCTGCCATCTCGTCCCGGGTTACTCCGGTTCTCTCGTTCAGAGTTTCGATCGCCCTGCAGAGATCGTACGCGTCAAACTGGATGCTGCGATCCGGCTCAGGGCCGGCAACGATCCCGTTCAGCAGGCGCCTTAGCCGCGATGTCTCGACCCCGTCCCAAGCGAAGCGCAGCACATTGAACGCGGCACGGGGCCGGTCGCAGTCGAGGAGGCGGTCGGTCAACTCCGTGAGTTCTTCCGCTGTGACTCGCGTCACGGGGAGCGGAGTCACTTCAAGCCAGTACTTCTTTCGGACCTCACGTTCCTGCCGCTCCAGGATGCCCCAGGTCTGCCGGCCGAACGGAGCGCATAGAAGGAGACGAGCAATCTGTTCGCGAGGCAGTTCCTCGGCAAGGCCGTGAAGCAACTCCCCTCGCGAGTCCTCATCCCCTGCCCAGATGAACCCTCGCAGGAATCCATCCAGCTTCGCCTCGTCCAACTCAAGCCCGGTGGGCAAGTCGCCCGAAAGGCAGTTCCGGAGAACTTGGTCCCGATCCCGCTGGCCGGGCACACACCGCGAGGCGAAGCTGCCTACCGTGTCGGGAGCGTTGCTCGGGGGGAGAAGCGACAGAGCACCTTTCAGGCCCTGATCCGACCAGATCTCCGTCATCGCCTCGGTGCGCCGCTCCCTGATGCGTTCCTCACGCTCCGAGAAGTCCATCGCGTCGTCTTGGTCCTCAGGCCATTCGCGAATCCAGTGCTCAGCGAAGAGCCACGCGTGGCGGCTCGCCAAGTCTTCCGGCGCGAGGCCGCCGTACAGCGCCTTCGCCCGCTGGCGCAACGCAGGCTCGACCGCTAGAGCGGGCCTGGCGCTGGCGTAGCCGAAGCGCCGGAGGCGCTCACGTAGGACAGCCTTCTGTTCCTCTCCCGGCTCACGTTTCAACCACTCTTCGATGACTGCCCACACCCGACCCTGATTCTCGTCGGACATGTCGCCGAGTAGGTCGATCAGATCCCCGAGCATGGCGGCGTCGCGCCGGTGCGGCCATTCCAGAACTAGCTCAAGCATTCTGCGATCGAACTCCAGCCGATCGTCGAGAGAAACCGGGTCTCCGGCGTCCGCAGCATCGCCACGCCACCTCGGCTGCTGGCTGTAGGTCCCCGTCCGCGGACCGCGCCGGAGCTGCTCCATGCAGACTTGCCAACCTACTTCCGGGACTTCCCGACACACCATCTCAAACGTCTGGAAGCGACAGCCGAGAGAAGCCGCCGTCTGCGGCATCCACGACCGGAAGATCGCCTCCAGGCTTCGAAGCGGCGTGTTTACCCAATTGTCGTCGATGGGCGTCTTCGACAACTCGGCCAGTATCAACACCACCCGAGGGAGGTTCGACGGGTTCCAGGCAAGGCACTCCAGGGCCCACAGAAGGCCGCTGCGCGAACAGCCGCCGAAGATGCCGCCCTCTGCCGGCTTCAGGAGTTCACGCACGGCAGCGTCAGGGTGACGGAGATCCGCTTGGATAAGGTCCAGAAAGGTATCCGGCGCCGCTTCGGCGAGCCTCGGAAGATCCCGGTCGTAGGACATCAGTGTCTCAACCGCCAGCGGCGCCTCGGCTCCGTCCGGCGCCAGCAGTCGCCTGACGAGATCGGCGACGCTACGCTCCAGATCGATTCCGAGTCGGTTTTGGAACCGGCCGTTGCCGTGCACCGCCAGCAGGACGAGCGTCTCGCACACACCGGTCCGCAGGGCCTCCGAGTGGTCGCGCACCTTGCCGTACAGGCCCGCCGCCCATCTCTGGTCCGCGGCAAGCTCCAAAGCGGGGTCGGCCTCGGACAGCACGTACTCGGCGAGGTCCACGAAGTCGACGATGTCCTCTGCCGTCATGTACCGGCTGACGGCAAACAGCGCATCGATCTTCGAAGCAACGCCCTGGTGCCGGCCGACCGACCAGACAGGGCTATCGTCGAACCCAAGCAGGACCCTTACCTCCTCCTCGATCTCGCGAAACGGCCGGGAAGTCAGGGTGTGGAGAACCTCCCGATCCGCCTTCGACTCGGCGTGCCACGCGCCAACGAGGGCCATCGGCACCAATTTCCGTGCGATCTCACTCTTTTCCGCCCAACGCGGCCTTCTGATCGCGTCGTTCTTCGAAAGGCGACGCCGCAAGATCGTCGGAGACCGCCCCGACTCCCGCGCCAGCCGATCAATCTCACCTCGCGCAAGCCCCATAGCCGAAAGCGACTTCTCGAACGTCTGGTGACCCAGAAGGCCAAGCGCAATGTCCGGCTCGCGATCCACGGCGTTGCGCGGCCGCACAACGATGCTGTGATGTCGACTGTGGACGAGTTCGCGCTCCGTCTCGTCGTCGCTGACAATCGGAATGAACGACGCTGCGGACGGCGCCAGGGTTCTGAGGGTTCCTGCCGACTTGATGACGAGTGCGCGATCCGGGAAATCGGCCGGAATCTCGTCAGCTCGAAACAGGCATGCGAGGAAGGCAAGTGCCTCGTCTTTGGAATCCGCCGCGACGACGAACGGGCGTTCCGGATTCGACCTCTT
Source organism: Candidatus Multivorans sp. (assembly GCA_965205295.1). Classification (GTDB taxonomy): domain Bacteria; phylum Acidobacteriota; class Thermoanaerobaculia; order Multivoradales; family Multivoraceae; genus Multivorans. The sequence goes on along the minus strand of OZ242167.1, from coordinate 3,436,094 downwards.
CAGCCAGGCAGCGAACTCCCTCCCGTGCGCGGCGACAGAGGGCCTGAAGAGTTGCTCCGTCAGTGGCGGCTCGCTAACTTCGGCCCACCGCTCCCAGGCTCTCTCAAGGGTCATGCAGTCCTCGAGCGACGGCAGATTGAGCTGCTCGCCAAGCCAGACCTGACCCTCGATCGACTCTTCGAGCCACTGTTCGAGGTCGCTCGCGTCAAGAGCTTTCACGTCCTTCCAGTGACCATTCGCCTTCTTCTGAGCTGCCCACGCCTTCCTGTCCCGCCACATCCGCGAGGAGACAAACACGAAGGTCGTTTCTGCCCTCAGCTCTTCCGGTTCACTTAGTCGGTTCCTAAGGTCCCGATTCGCCTTCGCCGGCAGGTCTTTGGTGGTGCTGAGTTCCCACCCGGACTCGCCCAGCGGGATCCAGTGCGTCGCGCTCCGCGCTTCAACCCAGCCATCCCAACCCTGCCGCTGGGCTTCGCCATACCCAGGAAAGTCCAGGTGGACGAGCTCGCGCCCGGTGGACCGAATCAGTCTCCGCATCAGAACCGGCAACCGGCTCCGCGCTTCTTCTCCCTGGTTCGCCCAGTCGTGAATCTGCTGGGCCTTGATCGTGAGGAAGGTCGGTACGTATGTCCCGACGGCCATCGTTCTCTCCTCTTCGCGCCGGAGATCCCGCTGCGCCTTCTCCTGGATCCTCAACAACTCCTCCGGGTCGGCACCGAACGCCGTCTTCAGACGAAGCGCCATCTGCTGCGACAGGGTGGCTCTACCGTTCAGGAGGTTCGAGAGCGCCACCCGACTCACTCCCAGTCTCTTGGCGGCTTCTGTAACCGTCATCCCCACCGGGATGACCCTGCGCCTGATGTGTTCGCCGACGGCCCTGGGCTCCTCCTGTCTCGCCATCGCCCAGCGACTGTAAAGCGGCGCTTATCACCTGTCAACAGGGCTGTGGCTAAAGTCGTTGCCGGAGGGGGTGTTCTCGTTCGAGTTCACGAACTCGGCGACGGCCGGTCGCCAATCGAAAAGGAGATCCCAATGACCGAGAAGGCGCTCGCAGAAGAGGTCGCTTTCTACGAAAAGCACTTTGAGGAGTACCGCCGGAAGTACGCCGGTCGCTACGTCCTGATCCACGGCCCCAGGTTGATCGGCGTGTATGAGGATGAGTTGGCGGCCAACTACGACGGCTACCGGCAAGTGTGGCAGACGGGGACGGAAGATCACGGCTACCTGGTCCTCAAGGCCGGCGAACCGGCCGTTCCCATTGTGGCGATGCCCATCGTGACTAGAACTCTCTCGCCCTCCGATGCCGAGAATCCAACTTAGGGAGAACTTCGGCGCCATCGTCCAGGTCGAGATTCGACTTCCCCCGGATCTGAGGCGGGAGCGGCGGGCTCTTGGAGTCCACACTGGAACGGTGATGGGAGAAGCCCTCATCGATACTGGCTCGGATGTCACGGCGTTCGACCTGAAGGCTGCCAGGCAGGTCGGGTTGGTCGAGAGCGGTGCCGGGCGACTGAGTACCGTTCTAGGGCAACACGATGGCCAAGTTCCTCTGCTGCTCGGAGAGGTCGATATCACCGGCTTCGGCGCCTTCACGGTCCTTGGCGGGCGCGGCTTTCACCTCTCTCACTTGGACTACGTCGCGGTCATCGGCCGCGACATCCTGCGCCACGGAATCCTGGTCTACAACGGGAAGGAGGGCTGGGCAACCTTGTCCCGCGATGGCGACTGCACGGAGCGGCCGCCGGCCTGAGCCGAGGAGCCGGCCTGCGGCCGGCGCGTCCTCTGACCGCCTTCGGCGGCAGCGGGCCAGAAGGCCCGCGCACCCCAGTGCCGCACCCTGATAGCCTGCATCGCTTCGGCGGCGATCCCCGAATGAGCCCGAACGTACAGCCGCTCCACGTGGCCTTCACAGCCACGCCGGAGATTTTCGCGACCGACAGCCTGGGGGCCTTCGTCTACCCGTTGACCCATGAGCTGGGTGAGCGCGTGGACACGCTCCGCTACGACGAGATGCGGTTCGTGGTCTCGGTCTGGCACCCGCGGGAAGGCAAGAACATCGACCTGGACAAGGCATACCTCGAGCTGCGGGCGAACTTCGTCAAGGACGGTCACTGGACGCGGCTCGCCGAGCTGGAACCGGTCGTGTCGCCGTACCAACGGGGCGAGACCTTCGACGGCTGGATCGTCCTGCCGGTGCTCTCCGGGGATACGGCGCTCCGGCTTCACGGCGGCGGCTTTCAGCCGCGGACGCGGGTGCAGGTCCGCGCTTCGGCCTACTTCGTAGCCTGAACGGACCTGGGAGGGTGCGCGGCAGCGTGGGGCGTCAAGAACTCCTGGCACGTCTGGCGCAGCGGAACGAGCGCCGGATCGTCCTGCTGGTGCTCGACGGCGTCGGTGACCTGCGAACCGCCGACCAGCCGCGGACGGCCCTGGACGAGGCCCGCACCCCGAACCTCGACCGGCTGGCCGCGCGGTCGGCGCTGGGTCGCCTGGCGCCGGCAGGAACCGGCATCACGCCCGGCAGCGGGCCGGGCCACCTGGCCCTGTTCGGGTACGAGCCGACCTCGCCGGAGGCGGACATCGGCCGCGGCGTGCTGGAGGCGCTCGGCCTCGGCCTGGACCTCCCGCCCGAGGTGGTCACAGCGCGCGGCAACTTCGCCACCGTCGACGACGCCGGCCTGCTCCTGGACCGGCGCGCCGGGCGCATCCCGAGCGCGGAAGGGGAGCGGCTCTGCGCGCTCCTCGCGCGCCGGATCGAGGCTGCCGGCGGGGTGCTCGGCGACGGCGTCCGGGTCGAGATCCACCCGGGCGAGGCGTATCGCTTCGTGCTCCTGTTCCGGGCGCTCGACGGGACGCCGCCGCTCGATCCGGGGCTGTTGGACACGGACCCGCAGCAGCTCGGCGTGCCGCCGCTGCCGCTCGAGGCGGCCGCGGGCCTAGGCGCCGCAGGCGAGGCGGCCCGGGAAACGGCCCGCCGCATCGCGCCGGCGGCCGAGACGCTTCAAGAGGAGCTGCGGGCCGAGGAGCGCGCGAACACGTTCCTGCTCCGCGGCTTCTCGAAGCTGCCGGCGCTGCCGGGCGTGGGCGAGCTCTACCGTCTCCGCGCGGCCGCTCTGGCCGGCTATCCCCTCTACCGCGGCGTGGCGAAGGTCTGCGGCATGGAGGTGGTCGACTGCGGCAAGCCCTTCGAGCAGGTCCTCGACCGGCTCGAAGAGACTTGGAGCGAATTCGACTACTTCTTCCTCCACGTCAAGGGCACGGACATGGCCGGTGAGGACGGCGACCTCGCCGCCAAGGCGGCAGTCATCGAGACCGTGGACGGCCTGCTGCCGCGTCTGCTCGACCTGGGTCCGGACGTGCTCGCCATCACCGGCGACCACTCGACCCCGGCGCCGATGATGGCCCACAGTTGGCACCCCGTGCCGCTTCTTGTGTGGTCGGAGCAGTGCTTCGTCGACGACTGCGCGCGCTTCAGCGAGGTCGAGGCGATCCGCGGCGCCGTGGGCACGATTCCGGCGAGCGAGTTGATGGGGCTGTTGCTCGCGAACGCGGGGAAGCTGGCGAAGTTCGGAGCCTAGCGGAAGCCGCGGCGGAGTTCGTTGCGGAAAGTCTCGAAGTTCTCGTTGCCGTGCAGGCAGATGACGACGCGCTCCAGCTTCGTGCCGCCCTGGAGGTAGCGGTGAACCTCCGTCAGCAGGATGCGGGCGCAGCGGTCGACCGGGTACCCGAACAGGCCGGTGGAGATCGCCGGGATGGCGATCGTGCGCTGGCCGTTGCGATCGGCGAGGGCGAGCGACGCCCTGACCGCGGCGGCCAGCTTGCGGTCCTCGTCGCCCTCGCCCATGCGGGGACCGACGGCGTGGATGACCTGCTTCGCCTTCAAGGCGCCGGCGCCGGTCATCACCGCGGTGCCGACCGGCGTGCCGCCGATGCGGTCGCACTCGTCCTGGATCGAGGCGCCGCCCTTCTCGCGCACGGCCCCGGCGACACCACCGCCAAGCTGAAGATCCCCGTTTGCCGGGTTGACGATCGCGTCGACTTGCAGTTCAGTGATGTCGCCCTCGACCAGCTCGAGCAGCGTATCGTTCATCCTGACGGCCACAACCTACTCCCAAAGCTGCCCGCCGAAGACCGCACCGACCCCTTCCGTTCAGCGGCCAAGCGAGCGACGTGGTTTCCCGAAACTGTCGAAGCAGGCCGATTCTAACGTACTGGTGAAGATCGCGCGGCTCGGTGTGGTGGCTCAGTCAGGACCATTCCAGAGTCCGACGCTCCGCGTCGGATGCGGGCGAGACGACCTCCTAGAACAGATCGCTGTCGCCCTTCGTGTAGTAGCCCTGTCGCAGCAGCGACACGGCGTCGCCGCGGCCGAAGGGCGCCAGGCCGGTGACCAGCCCCTGCGGTTCGGGGCGGCGGACCAGGCCGAGAGCGTCGAGTTCCTTTGACAACCAGCGCGGGCGGTCGCTGAACCAACCGACCAACGGGAGGCCGGGCGCCCGCGTCTCGGCGAGCAGCGCGCGCAGGGCCGGCCGCTCGGCCGGGTCGACCAGGGCATCGCCCCATTCCACCCGATCGGGCAGGCGCCTCGCCGCCACCCACGCCGCCAAACGTCCCCGCCGGTAGGCGGCGATCAGCTCCGGGCGCTCGACCGGACAGTCCACGTAGCGCCAGCGCAGGTACTCGGCGGAGCGCTCGACCAGCAATCCGTAGCGGTCGCTCACGCGCTCGAACAGGCCGTCGAACGCGGCGTCGACCTGGGAACGTTCCGTGATCCGCCGCAGTTCGTAGCGGTGGCCGTGCCGGGCGCTGCGGCCGAGCCGGGCCGCCGGCGGCAGTTCCCGGTAGGGCACGTCCTCCACCTGCCGCACATCCAGAAAGCGGTTCGAGAACTTCAGGATGTTGCCGGTGTTGAAGCCGTAGTTGAACGCGACCCGGCCCTTGCAGTTCACGAGATAGAAGTGCCTCGCCGACCGCGCCAGCAGACTGGTCGGCCCGCGGCCGACGGCGCGGGCGCTGCTGCGCGTCATCGTGTCCCCAACCTGGTGGCTGTCGGCGGGCCTTGTCGGCGGCGGGCCGTGCCAGCGCACCGGGTACGCGCAGTACTGGCACACGAGTTCGCCGCCGGGCGAGAACGCGAGCGAGATCCGGGGGCCGCCCCACGGGTTGTGGTGGTACTTCCAGGCCCAGTGCTCCAGCGTCAGATCGCTCCGGAAGCTGTCCCGGTACAAGTCCAGAATCGCCTCCTCGTCCCCCGGCCGGTAGCTGCGGAGACGGTAGCCGTCGCGGCGCGCGCGCACCACGCGGAACGGCGGCGCCGCCTCGTGCCCCGCGACCGGCGCCGGCAGACCGGCCCCCTCGGCGACCGGCCGGAACCCGGCCTCCAGCAGATCCACGATCAGCCGGTCGTAACCGCTCGGCTCGAGCTCGCAGGCTGCATCGTAAGCCCACCCGATCACCACCTCGTCCGGCAGCTCCTCCGCGGCGCCGACCCTCTCCGAGCCGACGAACAGGCGAAGGCCCTCCGGCTGCACGGCCGTCACACCGCCCGGGGGCAACAACGCCGCCACCGCCTTGCCGAGACCGCCTTCCGGCGCCACCCCGGCACGGCGGCGTTCGAGGCAACGACGCCAGGCCTCGACCGCCGCGGCGGAGGTGGCGGCCGTTGGCCGGCCGTTCACCGGCGCACCCACTGGTTGCCGCCGAGATCCCGGCAACCGCCGTCGCTCGCGCGAATCCACAGGTCGGACCTGGCGCCCTGCGTGACATCCGGCGGCAACTCGAAGTCCCCCACGCCGCCGCCGTCAAGGCGGCAACCGGCGGCGGGGACACCCAGCGGCAGCGGAGTCACCTCGACCCACGCCTCGCCGTCCACCGCTGCGGCCGGAAGCGGCCGCGGATCGGCGAAACGCCGGGGCACGCGTTCGAGGAGCCGGAGCAGAGCCGCGAACCAGGCGCCGTAGCGCCGCCGCCGGAAGCGCGCCATCGACTGCTCGAACCAGATCCGGGACCGAGGTTCACGCTTCGCACTCTGGTCGTAGGCGTGAACCGCGCGCGCCGCCGGCGCCAGGACCGCCCGCGCGCCCAGCGCCTTCGCGCGCAGCAACCAGTCGGTCTCCTCGAAGTAGAGCCGGAAGCCCTCGTCGAACGGCCCGACCCGCTCCCAGCACTCCCTGGTCATGGCCAGGCAGGCCCCGGTGAGCTCGAAACACGGCACTGGCGCCCGGGCCGACCAGAGCGCCCGGACGCGCCGTCGCCACCGGCGCCGGTAGGAACGACCCCAGAACACCGATCGCTCGGCGCAGACCGCGTCCAGTTCGGCGGCCCGCGTACGGACCTGCTGCGGCGGCAGCATCAGCCGGCAATCCCGGTCCCAGAACAGGAGCGGCCCAGCGATGTCGGCACCTCCGAGCGCACCGCCGAGCGCATCGACGAGCTCCCACAGGCACCCCGGTTCCACCACGACGTCCGCGTTCATCAGCAGCACGACATTGCCTGCCGGCGCGCGGGCGCCGAGATTGATCCCGCCCGCGTAGCCCAGGTTCGAGGCCGGCTCGATGACCCACGTCTTCAGACGCGCCAGGTCGAGGTGCTCCGCCGGCTCGCCCGACCGCGCGCCGTTGTCCACCACGACGATCTCGAGTCGCAGACCGAACGCCCGCGCGTCCGCCTGAAGCGCCTCCACCGCCGCCTGGAGGAGCCGGGGGGTCCGGTAGTGGACGATGACTGCCGTAATGGCCGCGTCACTGGGTGTGCCGATCACCTCATATCTCGTCCGCGAGGCCATGCTTGAGGCGGGCAAACAGGGCGCCGCCAAGGACCATCGCCGCCGCGGCAAAGGCAAGCAGCGGCACCAGGCTGACCCCGACCTCGCCCCCGAGGAAGGCGGCGCGGTAGAGGCTGACCAGGCCGGTCAGCGGGTTCAACTCCAGCAGCTCCCGGAGCGTCTGACGATCCCCGACGCGCCGGAAGGGATAGACGATCGGCGTCACCCAGAACCAGGTGTTGAGCACCAGACCCACCGCCTGCACCGTGTCGCGGAAGTAGACGTTCACCGCCGCCAGCCCCAGACCGAGGCCGAAGGTCAACCCGAGTTGGAGTGGGAGAGCCACGAGCAGCAGCGGCAGGCTCGATACGGAGAGTTCACCGACCAGCGCCAGCACCACGACGAACGCCACGCCGCCGACCGCGGCATGGAGCGCCGCGCCCAGCACCAGGGACGCGACCAGCAGCTCCCCGGGCATGCGCATCTTCTTGACCAGGTCCGCGTTGGCAGTGATCGCCGAGGCCGAGCCCGAGAGCCCCTCGTTGATCGCAATCCAGGGCAGCAGGCCGCAGAACAGGAAGATGCCGAAGTTGTCGGTCTGCTCTCCCTCGAGCGTGAATTGCAGCACCCGCGAGAACACGAACGTGAACAGCAGGAGCTGCCACAGGGGATTGAGCAGCGACCACACGAGACCCAATGCCGAGCCCGCGTAACGCGCCCGCAGGTTGCGGACGACGAGTTCGCGCAGGAGAAACAGCGACTGCCGCGCGCGGCGTTGCCGGCCGGCGCCTGGAGCGTTTCCGTTAGCCAAATTGCACGACCAGCACCCGATTCCTCCGGCGTTGCGGGACCGGATGAGACCATCCAGCTCGCCGGGTCAACACGCCGCCGGGAATGGCAGGCGAACCGGTGGCGTCCACCTCCCACTCCACCGATCCGTCGCTGTCGAACTGCCGCCAGCGAATTCGCATCAGGGGACTCGTACCGCACCCGACCGAATAGAGCACATGGGGCCGCGACCGCGCCCTAAGGGCACACGACCGTGAAGCTCGTGGCGCCGACGGCGCCGGCGCCGGGGTCCCGCGCGATGGCGGGCGTCACCTGAGTCGTGTCGATCTCGAAGGCCATCGAGGCGGTGACCGCGACCGTGGCGGAGTGGTTGTTCGTTCGGCTGCAGTACGCCGAATCCGCCGCGATGCTGAACGTGACCACGCTGGGGGCGGTGTTGGTGTCCATGGTGATGCCGGCCCTCGCCGTGCCATGCGCAAGGGCTGCCCCTGTCGGGCCGGCGCCCAGCCTTGCCCCGTAGGTGACGCCGGTCAGACGGTTGTCCCTACCCCCCGACAGACCTGCCGAGGGCTGTCCGAGCCTTGCGTTTCCGCCCCTGGCGGTCACGAAGAAGCCCGAGTGGTTGCCCCAGACGTCGACGGTGACCACAACACTGCCCGAACCGCCCGGCCGGACGAGGGCGCCTCCGTTCACGACCCGCGCTGTCGCTCCGGTGAGCAAACCCGTGGTCGTTGCCAGGACGATCGTTCCGCCATCCCCCAGCGCGCACTCGCTGCTCCGGCGTGAATAGGTCGGGTTCGAGGCCGTGCCACCGACATCGAAGCCGCACGTCCTCGGTGGCGCCTGCTCTGGCACCGGCAGGATGTTCGGCAGGATGCCGACCCGGCCGCCTGTGTGCTTGAGGAAGACGGCGCCCCTGCCTACGGACATGGTGACGCTGTCGCCGGCTCTGGTCAGCTCGGTCGTCTGGTTGTCGAGAACGTCCTTGGAGAGCAGGTTGCCGACTGCCGAGTTGTGGGTGTCGTTGATCCAGTACCAGCCGCCATCCTCCAGACCGGCAATCTCGAGGGCGCCGCCTTCCCGATCGCAGGCGAGGCCGTTGCGCTGGTTGAACAACTGGCTGGCCGTGCCGCCGTTGACCTGGGCCTCCCCGGTGATGCTGACGCCGCCGCAGAGGGCAACGAAGGTGACCTGGTCGACGCCGTCGGCCACGGTTCCGATGAAGCCGCCGCTGCCCCTGAAGTAGGGAGCGACGTGGCCGCAGCCGTTGCAACCGGCGTCCTGAGCGAACGCTGTCGCCGGAATCGCCCAGAGCATCAGCGCCATCGCGATGTGCTTCATCCCTTCCGGTCTCCTCACAGGGGGCTCTGGCCGCAAGTCCTTCGGACCCTAGCAGGGTTTCGCATCGGACTTCCGGCCACCTCTGCGCGGCTGCCGGCCAGAAGCCGGCGCACACTCAGGTGCTCCGGCAGTGGCGCCGGCCCGAGCGCTTCGGCCAAGAGAAAAAGCGGCAACCTCCGCGCCGGGCGTGAACCCGACGCGGAGGCGCCGCTTTGAAGTCGTTCTCCGAACCTGAAGGGCTCGTGCGAGCCCTCAGGTCGGAAGATCGGCAGTTCCCTTACCTGTCGGTCGGGAACGGGTTGTCCGGCACGAGCTCGGTGCCCATGTTGGCCGCCGAACCCCCGGGGCACACTACGGTGACCATTGCGCCAGCACCCTGAGTGTCGCCCCCGGCCATGGTATCCGCGACGTTGGGCACGACCTGGCCCGGCGCGCCCACTGCGGAAGCGATATTGATCGTAGCGGTGAAGCTCGTTGGCTTCGCCGCCGTGCCACAGTAGCTTGGAGCGGCCGACACTACAACCGTGCCGACACCATCGGTACTCGTGATTTCCACACCCGCATCGGCAGGCGTGGTCGTGCCACCCGGACCCTCAGCAGCCCCAATCGTTGCACTGAACTCGGCAGCGAGCGGCGGATTTGTAGCCGGGCTGGCTGCGTTGCCGAGCCGCGCATCGCCGTTCGCATCCGCCGTGTAGTGGCCGGTTCCATTGCCCCAGAGATCGACCGTGAACGTCGTCGTGCCGCTGTACGGGCGGGTTATTTGACCGGTCCCGACCGTGTGGCTTGCCGCCCCATACGGGTTCGGAGTCACGATCCGGACCATCGTTCCACCGTTTCCGAGCATGCAACCGCTGTTGACCCGAAGGAAGTTGTCGCCTGCGGCCCTGTATCCGCAGGGCGTGGGTGGCGTCGGCGGCGGCTCGGCCAGGATGGTCGACAGGATGCCGACCCGGCCGTTGGTGTGCTTGAGAAAGACGGCGCCACTGCCTTCCGACATCGTGACGCTGTCGCCGGCGGGGGTCACAGTGGCCGCCGCGTTGTCGAGAGTGTCCTTCGCAACCAGATTGCCAACGGCCGAGTTGTCGTCGTCGTTGATCCAGTACCAACCGCCATCCATGATGGGGCCGATGTCAAAGGAGCCGCCGTCCGCATCGCAGGCGTAGTCGCCCGTGAGCAGCATGGAAACGACGCCGTCGTCGTTCGGCTCGAGCTCACCGGTCCGGGTGACGCCGCCGCAGGAGGCGACGAAGTTCACCATGTCTGCGTCGTCGGCCGTGGCGATGAGACCGCCCGTGCCCTTGTAGTACGACACCGTGTGGTCGCAGTCGGTGCAACCGGCGGTCTGAGCGAACGCCATTGCGGGAATCGCGCAGAGAACCAGCGCGATGGTGATGTGCTTCATCAGCTTCATCAGTTTCTTTTCTCCTAGAGCGGCTGTGCGCCGCCGTTCGTTTGCCGGGCTGGCCGTGTGCCGGCCCGGAAGTTCTTTTGATCCGAAGATCAAGCCACGACGCTACGGGTTTCCGCGGTGCCGTGGCCGCTGACGTTTCTTGTCCGGGCGGTCACTAACCTGGCTCAACCGAGCCGCCGACCGTCCCAAACGCTGATGCTGCGCATCACCTCCCGATTAAAGACTTCAAGGCCGTCTGTCCAATGTACGTGGAACCTTAGCGGATAGGACCGAATAGATCCAGTGCGCCCGGTGTTGCGCGGAATGCCGCGGAACGTCGGGCGCGGGTGGATCGAAAGGGCCTTTTGCCGATTCAATTCCTCCGAGGCACGACACTATAGGGCCTTTGGGGGGATTCGTCAAGGGGCGGAGGTGTAGGAGTCAAATTGTTGAGGGGATTGGAGTTACGGGTGGCTGGCGGCAGGTTGCGCAGCCCGTCCCGGAAGGCCCGCGGGGACGCCGGCGCGCCCCGTCACGGCGGGGCGTCCCAGGGGAACCCTTCGGGGTTCTCCTCGCCCGGGGCCGGGGGCGCCACGCCGATCCGGTCGCGCTCCAGGGCAGGCAGCAGGGTGCGGCCGGCGGTTCCCTCACGATAGGCGGCGGTTTCCGGCGCCTCGAGGCGCCGCAGGGCCGAGAAGTGGACCTTCTCGCCCGTGACCAGGAGCAGGCCGTTGTCCTGCCGGACGCCGACCGGCCGGTCGTGGCGGCCCAGGAGCCGGTAGACCAGGGACATCGAGTTGCCCTCGGGGCCGAGTTCGTCGGGTTCGGTGTTGTGGACGGCCTCGGGCTGCAGGGCGAGGCCGGCGCCATGGGCCTTGGCCCACATCCAGAGCAGGGCGCGGTCGGAGAGCCCGCTGTGCCGACGGCCGCCGCCGATGTCGCTATGCACGCCCGGGAACCAGAGCTGCTCCACGTGCTGGCCCGCCGCCGGCCGGTTCGTCCACAGGGCGGGAGCGAAGGGGCGGCGACCCTCGTCGATCGCCACCGCGTGAAAGGCGTGCCGGATGTGGAGGTCGAGCCGCACGTCGTGGAAGCGGTGGCGGCGGGCGCCGATCCAGTTCAGCCAGGTGATCGGCACGCCGAGGGCGCCGACCGTGTCCCAGACGCCGATGAAGTGGACCTTGCACGGGGGCCCGGAGGCGGGCAGCCCCTGCTGGCCGGCGCCGCGGATGACGGCGAACGTCTCCACGTGGCACGCGGCCTGCTCGCTGCGAACCGCGCCCGGCCGCCGCCGGTAGATCGCCATGCCCTGGAGTGCGACATCCGCCACCCGGAGGCCGGCGGCGGCGCACCGCTGCGGGTCGGGCACGCCGCAGAGGCCGAGCAGCCCGGCCAGACTGCGCGCGGTGTAGGCGCCGCGGCTATAGCCGAACAGGAACACCCGGTCGCCGGACCGGTAGCGCGAACTCAGCCAGAGGTACGCCAACTCCACGTTGCGGGCCAGGCCGAGCCCGAGCAACCCGCCACGGACCCGGTCGAAACTGCCAGTGCCCACGCCGCGGTCGTAGTAGCGGAGCTGCCGTATGCCCGCCGCCGTCCGCGGCAGAAGCGCCTGACTCGTCTTGACGACGTTCGTGGGCGACGACCGGTCGTCGCTGTTCCAGGTCCCGTCGAAGAAGAGTGCGATGTTGCGTGGGCCAGCCAAGTGGTTGGGGACGCGGGGCGCGGTCAGCGTAGCGGCTGCAGCCGGGACCGGCAACGGGGCAAGAATGTTTGACGTTTGGGGGGCTCCAACTGGTAGCAGGGCCTATCTGACCTGGGAGCGCGGGCGTCACGCCCGCATCCGCGCCCGCCGACAGAACGTATGATTGCCCGCCAGATGAATGCAGTCCCGCCAGCGCTGATCGGCATCCTCGTCTCGTCCGTCGCCGTCGGATTCGCACAGGAGGCGGAAACAGCGACTCCGCCGCCCCGGATCGTCTTCTCGATGATGCGGGACGTTGTGGGCGAGGTGACGTCACCGCGCCGAGTCCGTCTGGAAGGGGCCGTCGATTCGGCGGACCTGCACGGGTGCCACGACCCGGCGGCCATCAAGTGGCAAACGCTTGCGGGATTCACGGCGGAGCGAGCTGTCGTTCTTAGACGACGGAGCCCTCGCCTGGTGCGGATGTTCGACTTGAACACGGGCGCGTCCAGGTACGGCCTGCGCCTTCCGAGCAGCCGGCTCGGATTCGTGCAAGGCGGCGACGGCGGCGCCCGCGTGACGAGCCGCGTCACGGTCATCGCCGGTGGGTCGGAGCAACCCGTACCCGCTGCGCAGGTGCTCTTCCTGGCCGATCAGGGCCGTGTCGAGCCACTGCTGTGCCTCCTGGACACGAACTCCGACGGGATGGCGGTTCTGCCTCTTGCCCGGCGTGTCTTCGCAACGGTCGTGGCCGCCGAAGGGTTCGTGGGGGGCGTTGTCGCTCCCGACCGCTCAGGAACCGTGCGGCTGAGACGCTCACGGACCATCGGTGGCCGCGTCGAAGCCGTCAAGCCATGGGTGGGCTACGACCTCCTGGCCGGGATACCCGAAACCAGAGTCGACGGCGAGGACGAGGACATCGTGGCGGCCGCGATGGTGGGGCCGGACGGGGAGTTCGAGTTGCACGGCGTTCCCGCTTCGACTTCGAGGCTCCTCCTGGCCATGTTCCGCGCGGGATCCCTGATCGGAACGAAGATGTACGCCCTTTCGGACTCCCCCGCCGTCGTCCCGGTCGACGGCGCGTCCGTCACCTTCACCTCAGCGGTTCCCGACGCGCAGATGGAACTTCGTTTCCTCAGGCTGCCGGACGGGACGAGAGTCCGGGACTACGCCCTGGGCCGGATGGCTCGGCCGCCACTCGAGCAGGAGGAGTCCCGCTTTTCGCGCGAACGACTGCCGTCCGGCCGGTACGAGATCCGGGCGGACGGCGACACACTCGCCGAGTTCTTCCTGGACCCGGACGAGGCCCTCGATCTAGGCGTACTGGGCGCGGCCGAGAAGTTCACCCTGGAGGTCCGCGGACTGGATGGCCGGAGCGGCGATGTCTGGTGGTTCAGGAATCTGTGCTTCGACAGCGAACTCGCCGGCCCGGGCACCCACACCGCCGCCGGCCCGCAGCAATCCGTGACCCTTTGGATTCCCGAGGGATGCAAGCGCATCTGGGGCGACGTTCGGGCGCCCGGCATGGTCACGGACCGCTTCGACTGGCGCCGGGGTGAACCGCTCGAAGCGGTCGTCACGCTGCGTCCCGGATTCACGATCGCCGGTACCGTGTGGGCGCCGGACGGGCAGCCGTTCGAGAACGCGAGGGTGGACGCGTTCGAGGAGTTCAGTCTCGCGAGCAGCCGCGATGGCCGGTTTCCTGTGCCAGCTGCGATCGACACGGCCGACGAAGAAGGCCGCTTCGAGATCACCGTCGACCGTGAGACTTCCTTCTTCGTGAGGGCGATGTCTTCAAGCTACTTCGCCCCCGCCCACCACGTCGATTTGTCGGCCGGCTCGACACCGCCTCTCGAGATCGAGATGCGGGAGGGCGCCGCGGTGTCCGGCGTCGTCCGGAGCCTGAGCGGCCGGCCGGTAGAAGGCGCCACGGTTCACTGGTGCTACCTCGGCCGCGAAGAGATCGTGTTGCCGAGCACCTTCGCGCGTGTCGAGGGCTGCAAGCAACAAAAGTCAGAGCTGCGCGAGCGGGCCGAGCTGGCTCTCTGGAACCTGGAGGGCGGTCAGACGATCCAAACCGACGCTGCCGGTGCGTTCCGAACCGAGCAGACGAACGTGAACACTGCCGCCCTGTTTACCGCTCTGCCGCCAGGCGAAGTCCAGTTCACCGTCCGCCCCTGGGCAGGATCGGGGGAGTCGAGCATTCACACGCTCGAGCCGGGCGACAACAAGATCGAGATCACTCTGCGGAACAGGAACACGATCGAAGGGGAGATCCTCGGCCTGCCTGAGGGAAGCCAGACGGCTGAGGTTCACCTGGCAGCGGGAGCAATACCGGGTGTGTGGGCGGACCCGGGTGTGTGGACGCGCTGGTCTTCGAAGACGGCGGCGGCGGTGCAGGGCGCCTTCCGGTTCGAGAACCTCCCGGGTGGCCCCAGGCCCTACCACCTGTATGCGACGGCGCCCGGGTATCAGTCGCTGGAGAGCCAGGTCGTCCTGCAAGAGGGGGAGGGGACACGTACGGTCTCACTGGAGCTGGCGCCGAACAGTTCGGTGATCGAGGGTTCGATCGACCCGTTCGAACTTGGCTCCGAGCCGCGTTTGACGGCGATCTCGGGGACCGCGGAAGAGCGAGCCGTAGACGTAGGAGCCGGGGCCGCGTTCGCGTTCGCGTTCACGGAGCTTCCCGTCGGCGAGTGGCGACTGGTGCTGAACCACGGCGTGCCGAGCGGCCGCGAGGAGATCACCGTACGCAGTCGCATCGCTCTCGCGCACGAAGACGCCCGCGAGCGCATCGACATCGACCTGGGCTCGCTGCCCACGCTCCATTTCGTCGGCGACCAGCCTGGGGGTATGCTGCGGATTGTCGGCGTCGACCACGTTTCGGTGGCCACCGTGTCCGTCGGCGAAGACGGTCGGGCGATGATTCACGTTCCCGCCCCCGGGGAGTACCGCGTCCGCTACGTGACCCGTCCCGATCCGGACGGGAACACCGAGTTGTACCTCTTGTACCCACAGCGGCTCGAAGGCACCCAGACCTTCCACATTGGGGACTTCGTGAACGCTGTTGAGCTCTACTGAACGCTGCTGAGCGGCGGCGCGCCCTCGCGGCTACACCTCCCCAGCCTGTCGGTCTCAGGTTTTCGGGGGCTTGTTCGGCGACTGAGGTAGTCCAACCTTCGCCGGGCTGTTCGCGACGCTGCCGCCCTCAGCCCATCTTGAACAGCTTCTGCATCTGCAACGCCAGACCCATGTCGCCGACGATGCGCAGGCGGCCGCTCATGAAGGCGACCATGCCGTCCAACTGGCCGGAGGTGAGTTCCACGTAGTCGGCCGCTCCCATCGACACGGTCATCGTCGGCGCGTCGTGGGCGCCCTCGCCGACGGTGCAGGCGCCGTCCTTGATCGCGCAGTGCCAGATGCCGCCGCCTTCGCCCGAGAGATTGAACTGGATCACGGCGTCGAGACCGGCCGCGGCTTCCGGGTCGAGTCGGCTGGACATCTGCGCGAAGACGTCGCTGAGGGTGGTGGCGGGGTCGGTCATGGGTTGAGCACTCCTGGGTATCTGCCTGTAGGCCGGCGATTGCGAAAGCACCCTCCCGGCACATCCGACCGTCCCGGAGTCTAGCCCGTCCGCCGAAGCCCCTATCTTCGGCCGCCGGCTTCCCGTTCACCGCCGTTTATCGGCTCGAAGTCGCCATCACTCATCGGCTCGTGCTCCAGCCATTTTCCGCGCATTTCGATCAACAGCCGTTGCCTCGAAGGCGCCGGCTGGGGATTCACCCGCACCACACGTGCTCTGTACTCACTCGGAGCCTCCGCTACTGCGAGCTTCAGATCCGGCACAAGGTAGCGGGGCGCCCAGCCCAGCATGAAGTAGTCGCTCGTCTGAATCTGCACCGCAACCCCGGTGGCCGGGTTCGTCAACTCGAGAGCAACGTGGAGCTCATCTCCGCACTTCAGGCCCTGAAGCCGTTCCCGCGCCGGCTCGCTTACGTGCCGCCAACCGCGAAGAAAGAACCTGCACACGAACGAGCCGTCGGGCCCCTTCTTGAGCTTCGGGAACACTTCGTATGTGTCCGTCGCTCTCCGTCCTCCGTTGGCTGAGAGAATCTCAATCGGATCGACCGTATTCTCGGGAAGATCCAGCTTCTCCAGGTAAGCCCCAAAGTCCGGGCGACCACGCGCGATGATGCGGTTTCTGAACAACGCCCAAAGAGCCTCTGCTCTGTAGTCGCGGTCGATCTCCGGGAAGTCCGCAATCAAGGGGAACGCCTGTTCTTCCCGAGCCCGTTTCGCACCGAGTGTGTACCTGAACCTGTACTCCGACTGATCCGCATTCACGTCGAGACGCCCGACCGGAAACCACGCCTTACCGGCCGCAGCGTCCTGCCATGACAGAAAGAGTGTCTTCTCACTCATTGGCAAGCCTCCGAAGAGACGCCAGGGATACACGTCGCGCCGTCGGGGTCAAGCCCGTTGACCCAGGCGGGAAGGCGACCTGACCGCGCTCCCTCATCCTACTCAGGAGCGGCTCGACCGCCGAAGATCTCCACCGGCCCCACCCCCCCGGCCGGCTCGAAGCCGAGGACCTGGCCGTAGAAGCTGAGCTCGGCTTCCAGGGCGCTGACGATGTTCGCGGTCTGGCGGAAGCCGTGCTGCTCGCCTTCGAAGAGGAGGTAGGCGACGGGGACGCCCTTGGCGCGCAGGGCCTCGACCATGGACTCGGCCTGGTTCGGCGGCACGATCCGGTCTTCCGCGCCCTGGAAGAAGATGACCGGGCAGGAGAAGCGGTCGCGGGCGCTGAGCGGCGAGCGCTGCTCGTAGAGGTCGCTCCGCTCGGGGTACGGGCCGACCAGGCGGTCGAGGTAGCGCGACTCGAACTTGTGGGTGTCGCGGGCGAGGGCCGCGAGGTCGGCGACGCCGTAGTGGCTGGCGCCGGCGGCGAAGGTGTCGCGGAACGCGAGCGCGGCGAGGGTGGTGTAGCCGCCGGCGCTGCCGCCGCGGATCAGGAGCTGGCGCGCGTCGACTTCGCCGCGGGCGGCGAGCGCCTCGGCGGCAGCGGCGCAGTCTTCGACGTCGACGATGCCCCAGCGGTCGCGCAGGGACTCGCGGTAGGCGCGTCCATGGCCGGTGCTGCCGCCGTAGTTCACGTCGACGACCGCGAAGCCGCGCGAGGTCCAGTACTGCACGCCGGGGTCGTAGACGTGCTCGGCGGCGGAGGTCGGGCCGCCGTGGCTCTTGACGATGAGGGGCGGCCGGGCGCCGGGCGGGGCCTGCGCATCGTCGTTCCTCGGCGGGTAGAAAAAGCCGAAAACGCGGCGGCCGCCGGCGGAGGGGAAGTCGATGGGTCGGCCGGCTGAGAGGTAGCGCGGGTCCGGGGGCGGGCCGGTGGTGGTGAGGATGTCGAGTTCGGGGGCTTGGGGGGAGGCGGTGGCGGCGGTGGTGGTGGTGGCGGCGTGGGCGGTGGCAGGGAGGCGGAGCCGGACGAGTTCGGCGTGCCGGTCCGGTGCGGCGCCGAGGAAGAGGACGGCGTCGCTGGGGGTGGCGGCGTCGCGGCCCACGTCGGGGCGTAGCCAGGAGATGGAGGTGTAGGGCGACGGGATGGGAACGGCTTGCGGTGGCGGGGCGTTGGTGGCGGGGTCGGTGGGGTCGGTGTGGGCGGCGGGGTCGGCGGGGTCGGCGGGGAGGAAGAGGAGGCTCCAGACGCCCCGGTCGCAGCAGGCGGCGACGATGCCGGAGGCGGTGTGGGCGTAGGTGGACATGCCGAAGAGCCAGGGGGGGACGCCGAACTCGGCGGTCCGGGGGTGGAGGGCGTGGGTTCGGGCCGGAGGCCGGCGCTGCGCGCCGGATGCGGGCGAGACGCCCGCGTTCCCAGGGTCGGAGGATGAGGAGGCGGGGGTCCGGGCGGGGTCGAGGCGGTAGAGGTTCCACCAGCCGCTGCGGTCGGAGATGAAGGTGAGCCGGCCGTGGGCGTCGAAGCTGGGTTGCTGGACTGCCTCGGGCGCGGCGGGGTCGCCGCCGGCGACGAGGCGGGGGGCAACCGGGAGCCCGTGTTCGTCGAGGTCGGCGAGCCGGAGTTCGGTGGCGTCCCAGGGCATGTCGGGGTGGTTCCAGCTCAGCCAGGCGAGCTTCGAGCCGTCGGGCGAGAGGCGGGGCGAGCTGTAGAAGTCGGCGCCGGAGACGAGTTCGACGGGGGGCGGCGGTTCGGCGCGCGGGTCGCCTGCGTCGGGCGATGACGGGTCGGCCGCGGTCGCGGGCAGGGGGATGGCGACCAGGGCGGCGATTTCCTCGCCGCCCGCGGGGTCCTGGCGTTCCTGGACGGCGATCAGGCGGTGGCGGTGCGGGTCGGGAACGAGGTCGGCGTAGTGGGCGCCGCCTTTCGGGGTCAACGGGATCGGCGAACCGCCGGCGGCAAGGTAGACGCGCTGGTCGTTGAAGTTGACGAAGGCGTGGGGGAGCTGGGGCGAGACGCCCGCGTTCCCAGGGCAGAGGCAGAAGGCGCCGCCGCCGTATTCGTGGACCCGGCTGCGGACGTCGTAGCCGGCCGGCGTCCGTGTTTCGGTGGCGCCGTCGGCGCCGCGGCGGACGAGCACGTTGCGGCCGCCTTCCTCGGGCCGGCGCTCGATCCAGCAGACGTGGCCGCCGGCGGCGGCGATGTCGTCGATGCGGCGTGCCCCCTCCGCGACGCCGCGGGCCGAGATCGGCGATGCCCAGGCGCCGTAGGTGGTCGGCTCTTGCACGCAGTGGCTACTGCGGACCGATCTCCCCGCTCGAGGACAGGATCGCGCCGGTGAGCGGGTCGTAGACGGCGATGACGAAGGTGTGCTCGCGGCGGCGCAGTTCGAGGCCGGTCTGGTAGGTGAAGTACTGGCCCGGCTGCGGCGGCTGGCTGCCGGCGATCCGGATCTTCTCGACCGGGGTTTCCGAGCGGTTGCCGTTCTCGTCCATCACGGTGACGCGGAACTCCAGCTCGTTCTGCCACACGCCGGCCACCGGCAGGAGCGTCACTTCGTCGAGGGGGATCGCGACCGCGATGGGCACGATCATCTTGCCCCTCCCGGCCTTCTTCGGCTTGCCGAAGCGGACGCCGAGAGGCTTGGCGGAGGGTGGATTGCCGAACAGCAGCGAGCCCTCGACCATCATCGTGACCTCGGAGCCGCGCGACATGTCCACATAGCCCTCGCGCGAGCGCACCCTGTACTCCGGATGGTCCACCAGCCGCACGTCGACGTCGTGCACCTCGTCGTCCTCGCGCCGCTTCGGCTCGAAGCCGAGCCAGTAGTAGGAGCGGGTGTCCGCCACCGCGTCGGCCAGCGCCGTGTCGCGCCGGGAGTTGATCATCGGCAGGCCGCCGGTCGAATGGGCCAGCAACTGGAGGGTGCTGTGTTGGAGCAGCTCCCGTTCCTGGAACGCCCCGGCGCCCGCGGACGGGTCCCCCGCCGAGTTGCCGTCGAGCCCCACCGATGCGTCCAGGGAGAATTCCGGGCGGAACCCCGGCACGTCGACCGGGTAGAGGGTGTAGCCGATCAGGTTCGCGGCGGAGACGAGGGGGCCGTAGAGGTCGTCCTGGCTCATGAGTCGCGAGTCGGACGCGGCGCCGACGCTATCGGCGCTCAGGCCGCCGCGGGCGACCGTGTAGAGCGCCGGCGATTCGGGCCAGCCGCCCGAGAGCAGAAGCATCACCTTGCGGCCCGGGCGGTTGGCGAAGCTGCGCAGGGTTGCCACGGCCGCCAGCACGGAACGCTCCAACTGGCTCTCCAGACTCGTCGCGTAGCGCAGCTCGGTGCCGCGCAGGTTGCTGCGCAACACGTCTTCGGGCAGTTCGACGCCGCCCTCTTCGGCGAAACGGTTCGCCATGGCCCGCAGGTTCGCCTGTTCGGTGCGTTCCTGATCGTTGGTGCGCAGCTCGGCCATGCGCATCATGCCGTACGTCTTGCGCCGGCGCGCCTGCTGCAGGGCGTCCGACAACTGGCTCGGCGAGTTGGTCCAGGCGGTGAGCATCGCGACCGCCTTGCCGTCGAAGGCGACGGCCGCCACCCGGTCGGCCGGACCAAGCTGCGTGAGGTCCTCCCCCAGGCTGTCGAGCACCCGGTTCCGGTCGCGGCGGATCGAGAAGAAGTCGTCGATGAAGAGGAGGAAGCTCGTGCCCACCGGCTCGTTCGGGTCCAGGTTCGGCACGCCGGCGACGCCGGCGCCGGCCGTCTCCCTGGCCAGCCCCTCCTCGATCTCCGTGAAGTAGTCGATCGGCGTCGGCTCGCCGTCGACCAGGAGTTCGAAGTCGGACGCCTTCAAATCGTGGATGCGGTTGCCCTGCTTGTCGGTGACCACCACCTCGATGTTCACGACGCGGACGTCGATCACCTCGGAGAACACGGCCGGGAGGTCCTCCTGCTGGGCCGGCGCCGGGGCCGGCGCCATGGCCGCGGCCGCGAGCAGCGCCAGCGCAGCGAGGGCGAGAGTCCGGGGCATGGCGGAGGTTCGTCGGAGCTTGGTCATGGGCGGGTTTCCAACCTGGTTGCGTCGTCAGCGTTTTGTCGTCAGCGGGGTAGAAGACTATACGGACACGGCTTCAGGGGTAGTGAACAACGGGTGCATCCGGTGGCTATTCCCGGAGTCCGACGCTCCGCGTCGGATGCGGGCCAGACGGCCGTGGCTATTGCGGGCTGACGCCTCCGGTGGAGGTCAGCACGGTGCCGGTCAGGGGGTCGTAGACCGCGATCACGTAGGTGTGCTCACGCCGCCGGAGCCGAAGCTCGGTCTGGTAGTAGAAGAACTGGCCCGGCTGCGGCTTGGTGGGACCGACGATCTGGATCTTCTCGATCGACATGTCGGCGCGGTTGCCGTTCATGTCCCTCGCGGTGACACGCACCTCCAGTTCGCTCCGCCACTGACCGGCCACGGGAAGAAGCTCGATCTCGTCGAGCGGAATCGCGACCTCGACGGGTACCAACATCCTGCCCCGGCGGCCACGGACCGGCTCGGAGAAACGCACGTCGAGCGGCTTCCCCGCCGGGTGACCGCCGAACAGCAGGGCGGCCTCGACCGTCATCGCGACCTCGCGCTCGCGCGACATGTCCACGTAACCCTCGCGGGTTCGGACCCTGAGGTCGGGGCGGCCGACCAGGCTCACCTCGACGTCGTGGAACGCATCGTCCTCCCGGCGGCTCGGCTCGAAGCCGAGCCAGTAGTACGAGCGCGTGTCCTCGACCGCCCTGGCCAGCGCCGTATCGCGCTGGGCGTTGATCATCGGCACGCCCCCGGTCGCGTGCGCCAGCAACTGCAGGGTGTCCTGCAGCATGTCTTCCCGGTCCAGCGCACCCGCCGCGACGCCGAGAGAGCCCGGCCCCACGTCGGGGCCGAGGCCCAGCGAGGCATCGCCCGCGAAGTCGGCGCCGGCGCCCGGCAGATCCACCGGATAGAGCGCGTAGCCGATCAGGTTCGCCGCCGACACCAAGGGGCCGTACAGCTCGTCTTCGCTCATCAGAAAGCCGTCGCCCGCCACCGCGGCGTTGACGGTGCTCTCGCTCGCGGCCGCCACCGTGAAGAGCGCCGGCGACCGTGGCCAGCCGCCGGCGAGGAGCAGCATCACCTTGCGGCCGGGCTGGTTGGCGAAACTGCGCATGGTCGCCACCGCGGCCAGCACCGAGCGGTGCAACTGGTCCTCCATGCGCCGGGCGTACCGGCGTTCCAGGCCGGACAGGGACGAGCCCAGCACGTCCTGCGACCGGTCGGCGTCGGCCTCCCCGAGCGCGGCGTCCGCGTTCCTCAACCCCGCCGCCTCCGGGCTCTCGAGCCCGGCCGGGGCCGCTCCCGCGGGGCTGGCCACCTCCTCCGGCCTCAGCCGATCGTTCGAGAAGGCCTGGTCGGCGACTGCCTCCAGAATCGCCTCGGTTTCCCGGTCGTCCTCCAGCATCTTCTGTTCGCTGAGCCGCTGCAGGCCGTGGGTGTCGCGGCTGCGCGCCCGGTCGAGCGCCTTCGCCATCCGGTCCGTCGAGTCCGTCCAGGTGGTCAGCGTCTCGATGCTCTTGCCGTCGAAGGCGACGGCGGCCAGCCGGTCCGCCGGATGGAGGCGCCACAGGTCCTCCTCCAGGCGGTCGAGCACCCTGTTCCGGTCGCGCTTGATGGAGAACAGGTCGTCGACGAAGACGAGGAAGTTCGTGCCCACCGCAGTGTTCGGATCCAGGTTGGGCACCCCCGCCACCGCGGCGCCGGCACGCGCCCGGGCCACGCTCTCGGCGATCTCGGTGAAGTAGCTGATCGGCATCGGCTCGCCGTCGACCAGGACCTCGAAGTCCGACGCCTCCAGGCCGTGGACGCGATTCCCCTCCCGGTCGGTGACGACTACCTCGATGTTCACGACCCGGACGTCGATCGTCTCCGTGAACACGGCCGGAAGATCGTCCTGCCGGGCGGAGGCCGGGACCGCCGCCGCAAGCAGCAGGAGCAGCAGCGCAGCGAGGATCCCGGGGACCCGGGCGCCCGGGTGGCGCGTTGTCATGTTGTGCATCGGTGTTGGCGGAGGACTATCTGGTGCAGGACGAATTGGTGGAGGACTATACGGGGTGCGGCGGGCCGGCGGCCGCGAATCCGAACCTCGTGCCAACATCCACGACCGTGAAGGCCGGCGACATCATCTCCCGGTTCCGGGTGCACGGTTCGCTTCCGGGCCTTCCGGGCGAGCTGCCGTTGCCGCTGTACCGGGCGCAGGACATCGCCGCCCGGTCGTGGGTGCTGGTCCAGCGCTTCCCCGAGGACGCTCCGCGGGCCGAGGTGGAGGCGGCGGCCGAACGGGCGGAGGCGCTGGCCGCCGCCGGCAGCGAAGGGGGGCCGGGATTCCCGCGCCTGGTCGAGCGGTCGTTCGATCCACCGGCGCTCCTCGCCTGGTCCCTGGGCGGCGGCGAGATGCTCCGCCGGCGGCTCCAGCGCTCGCCGCTCAGCCCCGAGCAGGCCGCCGACCTGGGGCTGGCGCTGGCCCGTGCGTTGCGCGGTCTGCACCGGGCCGGCGTGGTTCACGGCGGCCTGCGTCCGGCGAACGTCCAACTGCAGGACGGCGGCAAGGTCGGCCTGCTGGCGCCGTCCAGTCTGGGCCCGGTGACGCTGGCCGTGGCCAACGAGGCGATCGAGTCGCCGAGCCTGTGGACAGCGGCCTACCTCTCGCCCGAGCAGATCGACGGTGCGGCCGCCGCGATCACCGGCTCGCCCGTCCCGTTCACGACCGCGGACGATGTCTGGACCCTCGGGGTGGTGCTCTACGAACTGGTGACCGGCGAGCTGCCCTTCCTCGCCAACACCTACGCCGCGATGCGGCGGGCGGTCGCCGTACAACCGCTGGACCTGGCCGGGGCGCTGCCAGGCAGCGCGCCAGAGGTCTTCGAGACCGTGTTCGCGGCGGCCCTCGACCGCGACCCGGACCGCCGCCGCGCCGCCCTCGACGACGTGATCGGCAGGCTCCGTCAGGTCGAGGACGAACTCCGGCCCAAGGTGCGGCCCGTTCAGGACAGCATCTCCCGCACCCGCGCGCGCAAGGCGGCGGTCGCCGGCGACCGCTCGGCTGCGAGCCCGGCCGAGCCCGAGTGGCAGTCGGCGTTCGCGGCTTTGGCCGACCGCAGGCGGCGGCTCGCGCGCGAGCGACCGGCGCCCCCAATCTGGCGCGTCCTGCTCCTGCCGCTGGCGGCGTTGCTGCTGGCCGGTGCGGTGGCGGCGGCGTTGCTCTGGTGAGGTGGCGAAAGGCGATAGCATCGCCGCCGCATGTCGGAACGCGACCCTGTATTCGCAGGACAGGGCCGGCTCGGGGAGCCGAAGGGCGGCACAGGAACGGACAGCGTGGTCGGGGCTGGCAAGCGTGAGCTGCAACGGGGACTTGGTGCAGGCATCCTCGGAATTGCCGGCCTGAGCAGCCTGGCCTTCGCGCAGCCGGTCTACGACCTCCTCAGGCGGGCGCCCGAGTTCTTCGCTATTCGGGACCTCTACATGGGCGATCTCCTCGCCCTGGTCATCCTGCTCGCGGCAGCTCCCACGCTAGTCCTTTCCACGCCTGCCATGGCGACGCGGTTCCTACGCCCGGCGTGGACCCGCTTTGCCGTTGCCGCACCCATCGGCCTGCTCGCAGCCGTGATCGCGCTGCAAGCGGTCCGCGCCCTGCCCGCGGCCGGCGCCACCAGCATTGCCCTGGCAATCGGCAGCGCCACCGCCTGGACCTACACCCGATTCCGGGGCGTGCGCTCCTTCGCTCTGGTCCTGTCGCTGGCAGCCCTCGTCGTGCCGGCGATCCTCGTCCTCGATGGCCGGGTTCGGCGAAGCGCGACTGCTCCCAGCCAGGCAATTCCCGTCGAGCTGGCCGACTCGGGCGCCCGGGCGCCGATCGTCCTGGTCATCTTCGACGAATGGTCGCTGACCTCGATCCTCGACGCCGAGGGAGCGATCGACCGGAAACGCCTACCCAATCTGGCGCGGTTGGCCGATCGGGCGACCTGGTATCCCAACGCGACCGCGGCCTCCGACGCGACCGAGCTCGCGGTACCCGCCATGCTGACCGGCCAGAAGGCCGAACCGGGTCGGCTTCCCACGCTGGCTGAGCAACCGGTCAACCTGTTCACGATCCTGGCGCCAAGCCACGATATCTACGCGGTGGAACCGCTCACTTCGCTCTGCCCGTCCGACGTGAACGTGCTGGCCGAGCAACGCCCCCCCTTCAGGGACCGCTTCGGCCTCCTGATCTCCGACCTCACTGTCGTTTGGCTCAACTTGACCCTGCCGAAGATCTGGGCCGAGCGACTGCCCGAAGTGACCCAGGCCTGGGGCGGCTTCGGTCAGGGTCGTGCCTCTGCTCAGCCCTCTTCTCCTTTCGCTTCAGCAGTGCAGCGGGTTCTGCACCGCCTGCGAAACGTCGACCGAGCAGCAGAATTCCGGCTGTTCATCGATTCGATCAACCCGCCGGACCGCCGACCGGGCTTCTATTTTCTCCACACACTTCTACCGCACCGTCCCTGGGAGTACCTGCCTTCGGGACGCAACTACCGGGTCACCGACAACCCCGTCCATGGTCTCGACCAGGGAGTGTGGACTACGGACAAGTGGCCGGTTCTGCACAACCGGAAGCGGTATCTGCTGCAGGTGCAATTCGTGGACCTCTTGATCGGCGAGTTGATCGAGAGGCTGGAGTCGCTCGACCTCTTCGACCAGACTCTCGTCGCAATCACGGCGGATCACGGCGTGGCCTTCCAGCCCGGCAGGCTGCGTCGACACCTCGACGAAGACGATCCCTCGGGCTACCAGCCTCTGGACCTGGCTGGAGTGCCGCTGATCATCAAGGCGCCGTTTCAGCGTCAAGCGACGATTGACGACACGGTCACCTCCCTTGTCGAGTTGGCGCCGCGACTGCTCACCCTGGCGGGCGCCAGGCCCACTGCGACGCCGCGACCGCGGAACGGCCCAAGACCCTCCCTGGTCGGCTACGTCGTTGATCTGGAGCTCCCGGCGGACAGGGCGCCCTGGAGACAGGCTCGGCTGGCGGAGCAGGCAGCACTGCTGGGCGAAACGAACGACCCGATGGCAATCGGCGTCGTTCCCAGCTTCCACGGTCGCAGGACCCAGGAACTGCCGCGGCGCCGGAGCGAGGTCGGCATCAACCTCGAGGCCGCCGATCTCTGGGACCATGTCGAGCTTGACCGAAACGTCCTGCCGGCTGTCGTTCACGGTGTCTTCTCGGGGCCGGAAGCGCTTCTCGACCGTACGGTGGCGGTAGCGCTGAACGGCGTCGTAGCCGCTTCCATTCGTCCCCACCAAACGGCTGACGGTGCGATTCGGATGGCCGCGATGCTGCCCGAACGTCTCTTCCGAAGCGGACACAACCAGATCGACATCTTCCTGCTTCCAGAGCCGGGAAGCCCCCTGGAACTCGAGCACCTGCGACGCTTCGTCTACGAGCTCGTCCGCGGAGAGCCAGGCGGAGACGATGACGCTCTTAAGCGGCAGTCCCGGAGCTCAACGGATGCCGACGTCCTCCGGCTTCCCGTGCAAGAGCAGGGCCCTGCCGGACTGATCGGCTTTCTTGAGAACGGCCATCGCTCCGAGGCCGGCATCCAAGGGTGGGCCGCGGATCTGGCCGATCCCGGCGGCGTGCGGGAAGTGGTTGCGTTCCTCGAGGAAAGCCAGTTCTGGGTCGGCACGACCGACTCCAGGCGAGAAGATGTCGCCGAACGCTTCGGCGAAGACCACCTGTTGAGTGGCTTCGCCCGGAAAGCGCGGTCCGGGGCTTCGCGAGACACCGCGGCTACCCTCGAGGCGATCCGAAGGCGAGGCATAGAGGCCTACGCTGTGTCGCGCCGGGGCGTCGCCACTCGACTTGAGTTCTTCTACGCGCCACTGGAACGCGAGAACGGCGCCGAAGTCCTGCCCATCAGCGACGGTCGCCGGCTCCCGGTGCGCCAAACGGGCCGCAGCCTCGATGGCGCCGTTGACCTCGTAGCCAGGCATGAGAAGCACACGGTGATCGAAGGCTGGGCCGCCGATCTCGAACAGCGCGAACCGCCGCGTCAGATCGTTGTCTACCGCGACGGCAAGTTCCTGATCGCCTACGACGCCACCCGAAACCGCCCCGACCTGGTCGAGCACTACCGGGATTCGCGGCTGCTTGCCACCGGCTACCGGGGTACCGTCCCGGGAACTCCCGAACCTGCGACGTTCGCCGAGCGCCACCGGGTCTTCGCGCTGATGCTCAGTGGTTCCGCCGTTGAGTTGCCGGTACTGAGCACGGGGCAGGAAGAACACTAGAGTAGCTGTGCTACGCTGCCTCAAGGTATACCCACACGCGCACTCTGCCTTGGCAGTAACTGGAGGATTTGGCATGAAGAAAGCATTGTTTGCGGTTCTGGCTCTTTCGCTGATGGTCGGCGCCCCGGCGCTGGCCGCTGACACCTGGACCGGCGAGGTTCTCGACATGGTCTGCTTCGGCAAGGGTCAGAAGGGCGCCGGTCATGCCGGTTGCGCCGTGACCTGCCTGGAGAAGGGCAACGACATGGGCCTCCTGGTTGGCGAGGATGTCGTCAAGATCGACCGCGGCGGCTCCGACGCCGACGCGATCAAGACCCTCGAGGGTCTCGGCGGCAAGGCCGCCAAGGTCACCGGCAAGGCGATGAAGGCCGATGACGGCACCGTCACCGTGACCGTCAGCGCCGCCGAAGCCGCCTGACCGCGGCCTCAGCGACTTCTCTGAAAGCGGGCCTTCGGGCCCGCTTTTGCTTTTGGTGTCGGGCGCACCCGGTATCTGCTATGCCATAGTCCCCGGCCATGATCCAGTTGAATCGCTACTCCGCTCGCATCACCCAGGACAAGTCCCAGGGGGCGTCGCAGGCGATGCTCTACGGGGCCGGTCTGACGCCCGAGGACATGGCGAAGCCGCAGGTCGGGATCGCCAGCGTCTGGTACGAGGGCAACACGTGCAACATGCACCTCCTGGAGCTCGCCGCGGCGGCCAAGGAGGGCGTCGACGGGACGGGCTGCCTGGGCCTGCGGTTCAACACCGTCGGGGTCTCGGACGGTATCTCGATGGGTACGGACGGGATGAGCTACTCGCTCCAGTCGCGGGATCTGATCGCCGACTCGATCGAGACGGTGATGGCGGCGCAGTGGTACGACGCGAACATCTCGATCCCCGGCTGCGACAAGAACATGCCCGGCTGCATGATGGCGATCGCGCGGCTCGACCGCCCGTCGCTCGTGATCTACGGCGGCACGATCCGGTCCGGCGAGTTTCGCGGCGCCAAGATCGACATCATCTCCGCCTTCCAGAGCTACGGCGAGGCGATCAGCGGCGCCTTGAGCGAGGAGGACCGCCAACGAATCGTCCGCAGCGCCTGCCCGGGTGCGGGCGCCTGCGGCGGCATGTACACCGCGAACACGATGGCGGCGGCGATCGAGGCGCTGGGCATGTCCCTGCCCTACAGCTCGTCGACGCCCGCCGTGGCGGAGGAGAAGCTGGAGGAGTGCCGCCGCGCCGGCGCCGCGGTGAGGAACCTGCTCGAACGGGACATCCGGCCGAGCGCGATCATGACCCGGGCGGCGTTCGAGAACGCGATGGTGCTGATCACCGTGCTCGGCGGCTCGACGAACGCCGTGCTCCACCTGCTGGCGATCGCCCATTCGGCCGGCGTCGACCTGTCGATCGACGACTTCCAGAAGGTCAGCGACCGGGTTCCCTTCCTGGCCGATCTGAAGCCCTCGGGCCGCTACCTGATGGAGGACCTGCACGACGTCGGCGGCACCCCGGCGGTGCTGCGGATGCTGCTCGACCGGGGGCTGATCGACGGCGACTGCCTGACCGTGACCGGCCGGACCCTGGCCGAGAACCTGGCTTCGCTGCCGGATCTCGCCGAGGGGCAGGATGTGCTGCTGCCCTTCGACGAACCGATCAAGTCCACGGGCCACCTGCAGATCCTGCGCGGCAACCTGGCGCCCGAGGGCTCGGTGGCGAAGATCACCGGCAAGGAGGGTGAGCGGTTCGCCGGGCCGGCCCAGGTCTACGACTCGGAGGAGGCGATGGTCGAGGCGCTCGAGCGCGGCGAGATCCGCGCCGGTTCGGTGCTGGTCATCCGCTTCGAGGGTCCCAAGGGCGGTCCGGGCATGCCCGAGATGCTCAAACCGACCTCGGCGCTGATGGGCGCCGGCCTCGGCGACCAGGTGGCGCTGGTCACCGACGGCCGCTTCTCCGGCGGTTCCCACGGCTTCCTGATCGGCCACGTGGCGCCCGAGGCCCAGGAGGGCGGCCCGCTCGCCCTGGTGCGCGACGGCGACCGGATCGAGATCGACGGCGTGCGCAACACGATCGACGTGGCGCTCGACGAGGGCGAGCTGGAGGCCCGAAGGGAAGCCTGGGAGGCGCCGCCGCTCAAGACGAAGCGCGGCACGCTGCACCGCTACATCAAGACGGTGAGTTCCGCGTCGACCGGCTGCATCACCGACGGCTGAGAGGCGTCGCGGCGGCTACACGCCCTCGGTGACGCCGATGGCGCTCTCGAACGGGTACTGGACGTTGATCTGCCGGCGAATCTCGTCCATCAGTTCGAGCAGGGCGATCGATTCGGCGTGAGGCAGCAGGGGGCTCTCGAGTGCGCCTTCGCGCAGGAGCCGTTCGACCTCCAGGGCCTGGTACTCGTAACCGTTGGCGAGGAAGGGCATGTCGGCGGTCGCCGCCCGCTGGACGTCGCGGTAGAGTTCTGCACGCTGGGCGCGCCAGAATCGGTGGATCTCGATGCGGCCTTCGGTGCCCTTGATCACGGCGGTGTGATCGGTGTTGCGGTTGATGGAGCTCAGGAGGTGCGCTTGGGCGCCGGAGGGGAACCGCAGGGTCACCTTGCAGTCCCGGTCGACACCCGTCGGTGCGAGTATGGCCTCGACCTCGATCTCCGGGGCTTCGGGGCCGATCAACGCCTGGTCGAAGACGAGTGAGGCGAGCGAGAGGGTGTAGCAGCCGACGTCGAGCAGACTGCCGCCGGCGAACTCGGGGGCGTAGAGCCGGCTCTTCGGATCGAACGCGGTCTCGAAGCCGAAGGAGCAGTCGAGACGCCGGGGTTCGCCGATCGCACCCTCGGCCAGCCACCACGCCACCCTGCGGGTCGCCGGCAGGAAGCGGGTCCACATGGCCTCCATGAGCAGAGCGCCGTGCTCCCGGGCGATGCGGCACATCGCGCGGGCCTCGGAGGCGTTGACGGCGAGCGGCTTTTCGCACAGGACCGCCTTGCCCTCCCGGAGCGCCAGCGCCGCGTGCTCGAGGTGGCCGGGATGGGGCGTGGCGACGTAGACGGCGTCGACCGCCCCGCTGCGCGCGAGCTGAGCGTAGGTGCCCGCCTCGGCGCCGAGGTAACCGCGCTCGGCGTTGAAGGCGCGGGCGCGGTCCGGGTCGCGGCTGCCGGTGGCGGTCACTTGGTGACCGTCCAACGCGTCGACGGCGGTGGCGAAGGAGCGCGCGATGGCGCCGGGCCCGAGGATGCCCCAACGAACGGCCACGACTACACCTGCCCGCGCAGCGCCTGGAGGACCAGGTCGCGGGCGCGCCGCGGTTCGTAGATGAACACCCGCCGAACCTTCGGTCCGACCTGGTAGCGAAGCCGCGCGATTCTCCTGGGCAGGCCGCTGTGCGGCCGTGCGAGGGTCAGCGCGTAGTGGGGTCTCGAGCGGCCGGTGCCCTCCGCCAAGCGACCCAACTCGTCGCCGGACACCCGGCTCCAGTCCACGCAGGAACCGAGGGGGGCGAGCAGATCGCCGCCGTAGGGGCGGACGGATTCGACCCGGAAGCCGGTGCGGATCAGCCGACCCAGGTCGCGGGAGCGAATGGCGTGGGCGCAGTCGCCCTCGACCGGGGGCAGCGGCAGCCGGTCGAATCGCCGGGCGGCTGCCGGAAGGCGGCGGAAGGCAGCCGCGGCGGCGGCGCCGGCACGGCCGTTCCACTGGTGCCGGGCCGGACCCACGTAGTCGTCGACGATCAGCTTGCCGCCGGGTTCGAGGGCCTCGAGCACGGCGGTGAGGAGACGCTCGAGCCGCAGGTGGGCGGAGAAGCCGCCGATGCAGCAGACGGCCTGGTAGGCGGCCGGGGGGAGCTCGGGGCGGCGGGGGTCGAGGGTGAGGCGGTGGATGGGGGCGGCGGCGGGCGGCGCGCTTGGTGCGGGCGAGACGCCCGCGTTCCCAGGAGGTGCGACGACGTCGACATGCGCGGCGAAGCCGGTGCGGAGGAGTTCGGTGGCCCAGGCGTCGTCGCCGATGAGGAGGACGCGGTCGAAGGGTTGGGCGGGGGTGTGCTCGGCGATCCAGTCGCCGGGGGCCGGGGCGGAGGAGGAGGCGCGGGCGGGGGCGGGGAGACCCCAGGCGGGCGGCTCGCCGGATGCGGGCGAGACGCCCGCGTTCCCAGGGCCGGATGCGGGCGAGACGGGCACGACTCCAGCGGTCCCAGGGCCGGCGCCGAGTTGTTCGAGGCGTTCCTCGACCTGCTGCCGCCACTGGAGGCGGAAGTAGAGGGCGTGCTTGCGTTCGGAGCAGGTGCGGCAGGTGCCGCAGGGGTTGCCGGTGCGCAGGCCGTCGGTGATCGAGGAGAGGAGCGGCGAGCGCTCGACTTCGGCGAGGGTCGTCTCGGGGTAGAGGCCGATCGGCTGCTCTTCCCAGAAGATGCACGGCGAGACGGCGCCGTTCGGCCGCACGACGACGGTGTGGCGGGGCCAGGCGCAACCGGCGACCGCGGTCCGGACACGGCCGCGCAGGCGGCGGCGGTCGTAGAGCCCGGCGCGCCAGCGCAACAGGTGGCCGTGGAGCCCGATCGCCTCGCCGTCGTCGAAGTCGGGGTAGGAGACGAGCTTCAGGCCGCGGGCGGCCGCGTCCTCGGCGGCGGCGGCCAGCTCGGCCCGCAGAGCGCCCGGGTCCTCGCCGTCGAGCAGTTCGTCCTCGGCGGTGACGTGCGCGGTCGGCGCCACGAACCGGACGTCGAGCTCGCTGGCGCCGACTTCCTCGGCGAAGCGCGGCAGATCGGCGAGGTCGGCGCGGTTCGTTTGCATCCAGACGAAGATCAGCCGCAGGCGGGTGGCGGCGCCGCGGCGCACCTCGTTCAGGAGATCCAGAGAACGCATCAATCTGACAAACGTAGCGCCGACCCGGATTGTTTCGTATGTCTTGGGGCGAGTGCCGTCCATCGACACGCCGACCGTCTTCACTCCCGCCTCGCAGATCGCCTCCGCCTTGGGCGGAGTGAGCGGCAGCAGGTTGGTGGGGAACCAGAGATCGGGGATGCCGTAGCTCCCCGCCTCGCGGACGATGTCGACGAACTTCGGGTGCACCAGGGGCTCGGCCGCACAGCCCAGAGCGACGCGGTGGGCGCGCGGGAAGAGGTCGGCCGCGACCTGGCCGAAGGTCTCGAGCGGCATCATGCCGGTGCGAGACAGGTTCCTGTCGAAGGGCGGAAACTGCAGCCGGTCGACCGCGGAGAAGTAGCACATCTTGCACTTGAGGTTACAGCGCTCGGTGGTGTCGAGGATCACCTCGAGCGGGCGGCGGCGGAGGAGCGAGGCGGTCATGGCAGGGCCGCCAGCATCGCTTCGCAGACACCGCGGCCGGAGCTTCTTACGCGCCACATGGCGGCGATGCTAACCGGGTCTCGCTCGCCGTGCCGCCACGCGGCCTGCTCCGCGGCGATTGCATTCGCCAGGGGACCGGCGCGGTGGGCGGACGCGACCCGACCGTAGGCGCCGTTTTCGGACCAGCTCCGGAGGCTCGGGATCGGCGTGCCGACGATGGTCGCGCCCATGGACAGGGCCTCGCAGCCGGCGTGGGGGGAGCCCTCCCAGCGCGAGGAGAAGAGGATGGAGCGGCTGCCGGCGAGCGCCTCGGCCAGCACCGGCGGGTGCTGGGGGCCGCGGTAGACGACGTGCGGAAACTGCCGGCACAGGTCCTGGAAATGCTCTTCGCCGCCGCCGCCGAAGATCTGGACCGGCACCTCTTCGTCGGTTTCCCCGTCGCCGGCCGCGGCGAGGTAACGGGTCAGCGCCCGGGCCAGCAAGGGCGCGTTCTTCTGGGGGTCGTCCCACCGGCCGACGGCCACCAGGCCGCGGCGCTCCCGTTCGAGGTCGGGGAACTCGCAGAAGACCCGGTTGATCGCGAGCGGCGCCACCTGGACCCGTTCGGTCATGTCACCGGCGCCGGCCTTGCGCAGGAAGCGGCGGAAGTGGTCGCGCGACTCCGCGTTGCCCAGGATCAGCACGTCGGAGAACCTGGCGCTGCGCAGGAACTCGGAGTCCTGCGGATCGCGGCGCAGGAACGAGCGCAGGTAGCGGAGGGCGAGCTTCGCGACCTGGCGGCGCCGATGGCGGCGGTCGGAAGCGCCGGCATGGACCGTCCGTCTCATCGTCGCGAGCGGAAAGGCGCGCAGTCCCATCTGCCCGTCCGAGTCCCCCATGGCGATCGTGCGTACACCGATACCCACCAGCAACTCGAGCAGGCCGGACATCTGGTGGAAGGAGGGCAGGACCGCGACCTGGACCTTGAGATCGAGCCAGAACTCCCGGTTCGCCAGCCCCTCGCCGAGCGGCGGGCAGAAGGTCGGCACGGGAAAGCCGTCGTTGGAAGACTGCGGGCAGACGACGAACGCCTCGTGGCCGAGCGCTTGGAGGCCGCGAATGTACTCCTCGAACCGGAACGAGCACTGGCTCAGGGGCGTGCCGTGGTTCCAGAGGACGGCTATCCGCATGATGCGCGACGCTACAGGACTGAGCGCACCCGGTGGGCTTCATTGGCAACGGAACGCGAAGGTGTCTCGCTTGGGAGACGCCACGTCTCCCTGCCGGTTGTAGTGGGACCAGGAGCGGCCCTCCCCGTCCGTCACGTAGAGATTGAAGGCCACGTCGGTCACCGGCGCCACGAACACCCATCGGTGGCCGTTGTGGGCGCAGCCGTTCAGCACCTTGACCAGCACTTCGGCGTTGCCGGGGTCGAAGAACCACAGCAGCCCGGATTCTCCGGATGCCCAGACGCCGCCCTTGCCCTCGCCGACATCGCCGCCCGGCGTTTCGTAGCAGAGCCGGACGCTGTAACCGCCGTCAAACACGAGCGGCGTGGTTTCGGGCTCGCAGTCCGTGTAGCCCTCTCCGGTCGGCGGACCCGAACCGGGGTCGGGATCGGGGTCAGGGTCCGGATCGGGGTCGGGGTCGGGATCAGGGTCGGGGTCGGGGTCGGGGTCGGGGTCCGGATCAGGGTCGGGGTGGTTGACGGCGAGCCGGATGCCGAAGACGCCAGAACCCGTGCTGGCCGACCAGTCCATCCATTCCTCACCCTCCGCCGAACGACTCCGAAACGCCCGCGCACCACCCGAACTGTCCCCGTCCACCAACAAGCGCTTCGTGTTCTCCGGCGGCGATCCGCGCAACCACGAGACCGCAACCCAAACATGGCCGGAATTCAGCGTCAGATTCTGCACGGCGCCCCCGACCTCGAAGCAGATGTACGTCTGCGGCTCGGGCAACCGCGCCTCCGGTACAGAATACTCCCCAAGGAGGGTTCCCGGCGTACTGCCGGAGCCGGAGTAGAACTTCAACATGAAGGGCGCAGCACTGTCCGTGTCATCCTCGGTTCGCGCCATGCACGCAACCGCGTACTCGACCGTCCCCGCCTGAGCCAACTGGAAGCGTTGGGCGAACTCGAACTCGAACTGGGGTTCGTTGGAAGCATCGACCACCCAGATGATCCGCTCGAAGGTGTCATCGTCGTACTGGTAGAGCTCGGTGGCGGCTTGCGGGACGCTGGCCGGATCGTGACCAACCGATGACATCCTGCGGCCGCGCGAGGTGACGTCGCCATCCACGAAGCGGACCTCCTCCGCGCGCTCAAGCTGACCCGAGTGAGCGGCCCGGACTTGTACGGGCCGTCCCGGGATCAGCAGGTCGCGGCCTCCCTGGGCTGCGAGCGGCGCCGCGGGCATGGCAAGCAGCGCGGCAAGAAGAGCGAGAGAACGACGATCCAGTTTCCGGCGCACCACGACGATTCCTCCTCTGAGTCAGTGTCCTCGGGGTCAGTGAACGGTCATCTACCCGGAAGATCTTTGCACGCGCCATGCCAGGCTGGACAGCTTGGGCAGGCGACTCGTGCGCGCGGCGGCGCGGCGGCGCGCCTGATGCGGGCCGGCGCAAGGCCGGCCCGCTCAACTCGCGCCTACGGGCGGCAGGGGAAGGCCATCAGGTCCTGCACTATCTCGTGCTTGTCACCCTGGCGGTTGTGGTAGGACTTCGTCGGGTTCCTGCCGTCGTTGACGTAGAGGTTGAACGCCACGTCCGTCAACGCCGCCATGTAGACCCAGCGGTGGCCGTTGTTGCTGCAGCCGTTGAGCACCTTGACGAAGACCTCGGCGTTGTTCTCGTCGAAGAAGTAGAGCAGGCCGGAGTTGTCCGACCCGTAGGCTCTCCTGGCGTCGTCCCTCTCGCCGCCCACAGCGCCCACCCTCGTCTCGTAGCACAAGGCGACCTTGAGGTTGCCCGCGAACACGAGCGGCGCCACCGTGGGACGGCAGGCGGAGTAGCCAGCGCCGGTGGGTGGCGGAGGGATAATGCCCGGTTCGGGATCGGGTCCAGGATCGGGGTCCGGGTCGGGATCCGGGTCGGGATCCGGGTCGGGCGTCGGGTCGGGTGCGTGGGTGGTTTCCAACAATAGACTGACGCCAATCGCCTTGAGGCCCCTGCCGGTCTGGGTGCGGTCGCCCTGACGAGGATCCAACCATCCATCGATAAGCGCGCCTTCCGGGACCGGGAGTGACCGGTTCCTCACTTCCGTCTCATGGAGGGCCCTGTTGGTCCTGTCGGTCTCCGCCATGTCATCGGCCGTGTAGTGGTCCCCGGCGAGACGCTTCTTCGTGGCTGTGTTCCACTCGATGCCGACCCAGTGAACGCCCTCTTCGAGCGCTTTGCCGACGAGGTGCCCTCTCAGGAGAACGCAGCGGTGGTCCCCCGCGCGCCTGATATCGGTCTCTACGGTGTAGACGAACCCACTCCGACGACCCGGGTAGCTCACCTTCTCCACGGGGTCGTCATCGTAGAAGCGCAGGCTGAAGTCCAAGGCCCTGCTCAGGTCGTCATCAGGCCGGAGGAAACACGCCCTGGCACTCACCACGGCGCTATCGTGCTCCACCTCGAAACGCTGCGCCCACTCCACCGTGCCGCCGGACGCAACCGGCAACAACGTAGAGTTCTCTGCGAAGTTCTCGAACTCCCCATCGTCGTACTGGAGTGTCTCCCTGACGTGGGTCGCCTGACCGGCACCGGTCGGGGCCTCGGCCAGCATGGCCCGGACGGTTGCTGTTCCGTCCGAAGCACCGCCCCGCATGACCTGCTCGGCGTCCAGCAGGTCGATTCCCCGCTGGGCGGCCAACGGCGCCGAAGCGAACGCCAACAGGCCCGCCAGGCAGATGAGGTCTTGAATTGTGCGGTTGGTCAGTCTCATGGTCTTCCCTTTCCGGTAGGGCACCCGGCGTTGGGTGAGAAGTGTATACACGTCAGTAGATTACGCCCAACATATCGAAAAAATCAAATCGGTTCCACGGCCCGGGCGCCAGCGTGCCGAGCGGATGCGGGCCAGAAGGCCCGCGCTCCCAGGGGAACGGCGGCGCGCGGCAGCCGCTTTCTTCCGCAACCGAGGGCCCCGCTACGGCGCCGAACAGGAGAACGCATTCAAGTCCTGGATCGGCTGGAACGGCGTGCCGGCGGGGTTCTCGTAGGTCCTCTCCACGCCGGTTTCGCTGTCGGTGACCGTCATCGTCACGGCCACGTCCGTCAGCCCGCCGGCGTACACCCAGCGGTGGCCGTTGAACGGGCAGCCGTCGAGCACCTTGATCACCATCTCGACGTTGCTCGGGCCGAAGAACCAGTAGAGGCCGGTATCCGGGGTGAGCGGCCAAGCCGTGGCGTCGCCGGCGCCGTCGTCCGTTTGCCAACGGGCGCGGACCGCGAAGCGACCGCCTTCCAGACAGAGCGTGCGATCGTCGGCTTCGCAGGCGCCATCCTCCTGCGGCAGCCGGACCCGGCCGGGACGAAGCGCCTCGGCGAACCGCGCGGCAAACCGGGACGGGCGGCCCGCGCCGCCGCGTAGAGACTCCATCTCCCCGGCCGACAGCAGGTACCGGCTTTGACCGTACAGATTCCGGCCCTGGGAGCAGACGGCGAAGGACTCATTGTCCTGAACCGGCCGGAAGGGAGTGCCCGGCGGGTTGTAGTACGTCGCCGCGACTCCGGTCTCGGAGTCGATCACGGTCATGATGACCTTCACGTCGGTCAGGCCGCCGGCGTACACCCAGAAGCGCTCATTGAAGGAGCACCCGTCCAGGACCTTGACCACGAGTTCGATGTTGTCCGGCGA
Organism: Candidatus Multivorans sp.; assembly: GCA_965205295.1. Classification (GTDB taxonomy): domain Bacteria; phylum Acidobacteriota; class Thermoanaerobaculia; order Multivoradales; family Multivoraceae; genus Multivorans. The sequence goes on along the minus strand of OZ242167.1, from coordinate 3,399,248 downwards.
GAAGAACCAGAAATCGCCGGTGTCGTTGGTCAACGCCACCGCGTCGCCCCGGTCGCTGTTCCGGTCCGTCTCCCACTGCACCTCGACCCGGAAGCGTCCGTCGTTCAGACACAGCGTGTCGTCGCCTTCCATGCAGTCGGCCACTTCGGCGAAGGTCGTGGCGCCCGCTTCCGGTGTCGGCTCGGAGCTGCCGCGGTTGCTCCGCGCCACGACCTGGTAGGCGCGGTAGGTCGCGGGCGGGATGTTCTGGATCACCACGGAAGTGCTGTTCCGCTCCAGGGTGGCGATGCGCTCGAAGTCGCTGTCGACCATCCGTTCGTATACGTCGAACGCGTTCTCGTCGTCGGACCGGTCCCGCCAGCGCAACTCGAGTTCGTTCTGGCTGATCGCGGTGACGGTCAGATCGGTGGCGGCGGCCGGCGCCACCGGCCCCACCGGACCGATCTCCGGGTAGAGAGCGCGCACCGCCTTCCGGTCGTCCGCGTTGAGCGCCCCGCCGCGACCGTCCCCGTGGACGCTCCCGCGCATCAGGGCCTGGCTTGTCAGCCCATCGCAGGCTGGACCGTCGAACCGGCTGCACGCGTGGCCGATCCCCAGCCCATGGCCGAGTTCGTGGGCCATGATCTCCTCGAAATCGGCGCGCGGGTTCGATTTGGTGGCCAACCAGTCCTCGAATCCGTCCTGCGTCGTGATGTTCGTCTCGACGAGCGCCAGCGCCTGCCTCGATCCGCCGCCCGGAATCCGGTGCGGCTCTGTCGCCTGACCGCAAAAGAAGAACACAAAGTTGATTGCCAGAACGCCGCTGCCTTGCGAATTGAAGGAACCCGCAATCTCGTCGTGCGGATCCTCGAAGCTGATCGAGTTCTGCTCGTCATCTTCGAGCGAGAACTCCTCGTTCGACCTGCCCAGACTGATCAGTCTCGTGCGACTCCGCGGATCGTTGTTCCAGACCCGCATGCCCGCAAGCACCTGGGCCATGCCGCCGCCGGGAACACCGGGCTGACCGCTGGCTTGGACCACGATACCGACGCCGCGATTGCGGTCGAACTCCCGCCAACGAACCGGCAAGCCAGGGCGGTCGCACTGGCCCGGCGACATGGTGAGCCGATAGGCCTCGGCGACCGCCGCCGGGTTCTCGCCCAGTTCATGCGCGAAGTAGTCGGCGGGTCGCTCAAGGCCGGTCGCGCGGTCGGCGATCCAGCGCCGGAAACGTTCCGCATCGCGCGGCTGGCTTCGCTCCCGCTGCGCTGCCGCGCCGCGGGGCACGGACATCTCTTCCTGCAGCGACAACTCGCGCAGCAACAGTGCGCCGCCAGCCACCGGCACCTCGAAGAACATGCCGAGGGCCAACTCGACCGTCCGGTAGACAGCGTTTGCCGGATCGAGGAAGAGCAGCACGCGGTCGCCCTCGGCCAGCGTCGGCAGGCCCATGACCGAACCGACCAGTCCGTCCGGTCTGCGGCCGCCCGGCTGGCGAACGACGATGATGCTGCCCGGGACGAAGCCCTTCAACACCTCCTCGACCTGGAACATCAAGTCGGTCGAGAGCAGTCCGTCGACCGGGGACGGCTCCGCGGCCAGAACCTCGCCGAAGACGATCACCGGCGACCGGTCCACCATGGACCCGTCTGTCGGCATGACGTAGACGATCGCCTCCGCGGGCGCCGCGGCCAGCGCCGCCACGATCAGCAGCGCGCTCCGGCAGCAGGAGCGAAGAGACATGTCGATTAGACGATGCGTGAACATAGGTCAAACCGGCGCCCAGATACTGAGCGCAGGGAAAAAGCCGTCGGATTCTAGCATTCTCGCGGGCTTTTCGGTGTTTCTGTGGTGGCTCAGTCACAGCAGGCGGCCGGCGCGAACGGTCAGGTCGTCGAGCCGGGCGCCGAGTTCGAGCCGGGCCGCCTCCCGCTCCGCGTCGGTCGATCCGCGATCGAGCACCATCGGTTTCCCGACCGCGACCGCGACTCGGGTGAATGGGGCGCCGACGATCATGCGGTCCCAGCTCCTCAGCCTCAGACCGCGGTCCACGGCGAGGCCGGCGGGGACGATCGGCGCACCGGACATGGCGGCCAGCACGATGCTTCCGGCCTTCGCTCTGCGCGCCGGCCCGCGGGGACCGTCGGGCATGAGCAACAGGGTCGACCGGTGCTTGACGAGTTCGCGGTAGAGGTTGAGCGCCGCCTCGCGGCCGCCGCGGGAGGTCGAGCCGCGGGTGACGCGGATGCCCCAGGCCCGCGCGACCCGGGCCGCCAGCTCACCGTCGTCGGAGTGGCTGGAGAGGATGGACACCGGTCCGCCCGCCGGCAGCAGGCGGCGGCGCACCAGCAGCAGGGAAAGCGCCAACTGCTCGTGCCAGCAGGCGAGCATGGCCGGCGGCTGGAGCGCGCGGTCGAGGTGCTCGGCGCCTTCGACGCGGTGCAGGCGGTAGGTGGCAGCGAGCGACTGAGCGAAGAGGCGGACCAGAACCGCCGCCGCGGGCAGGGCGGCCCCGCGCACTCTCAACCGACGCCGGCGGCGTAGTCGAGCACATCGCCGACGGTCTCCAGGGCGGCGGCGTCTTCGTCGCTGATCTCCGTGTCGAGGGCCTCTTCGAGTTCGATCAACAGTTGGAGCTGCTTGGGAGAGTCGATGCCGAGGTCGGCCACGAGGTCGAACTCGGGGCGCAGTTCGCCTTCGTCCCGGCCGCTGGCCCGTGCCACTACTTTGCTCGCCGCCGCGCGTAGATCCATTGCTCCTCAGCTCCTGTACCCAACCGTGGCGTGGGTCCGGCGAGGCCGGTTCAGAAGTCGGCCGCGAGCTCGCCGCGAAGGTACTGCTCGCGGAGGGATCGCCGCCGGACCTTGCCGCTGGTGGTGCGCGGAATCCTACCCCGGCGCACCAGGAGCAGATCGGCAAGCTGAATGCCCAGGGCGCGGCCCACGCTGCGGCCGACTTCGCTCCGCAGCAGGGCGGTGCTGCCGCGGTCGCCGCCGGTCTCCATCACCAGAATCGCCCGCTCGCCGTGCGGCGCGTCGACCGAGAAGGCGGCGGCGCGCTCCCTACCCCCAACGCCGAGCACGGACTCGGCCACCCACTCGATCTCGTGCGGCATCACGTTCGAGCCGCCCAGGATGAGCAGCTCCTTGGTGCGGCCGGTGATGTGGACCTCGCCGGCAGCGCTCAGGAAGCCGAGGTCGCCGGTGTAGAGCCAGCCGTCGCGCAGCACCTCGGCGGTCGCCTCCGGGTCGTTCCAGTACCCCAGCATCAGCGAGGGCGACCGCAGCCGGATCTCGCCCACTTCGCCCGCGGGCAGCGCGCGACCGTCGGGCGCCGCGATCTCGATATCCGTGCCGTCCATCGGCGGGCCGTTCGACGTCACCTCGGGGCCGCCGCCCGCCGGCGCCGCGGTGTGCAGGCCGTCGACGGTCTGGCTGATCGAGATGAGCAGCGTGTTCTCGGCCATGCCGTAGGCGGCGCGCAGCGCGCCCGGATCGAGGCCCGCGGCCTCGAAACAGCGGCTGAACTCGCCCATGGTCTCCTGCCGCACCATCTCGGAACCGCTGCACACGTCCCGCCAGCCGCTCAGATCTAGCGACGCGAGCCGGTCGTCGCCGACCCGTTCGACGCACTGCCGGAAGGCGAAGTTGGGGGCCGCCGACATCGCGGTCCTGGTGCGCTTGAACTGCTCCAGCCACACCCAGGGCCGCGCCAGGAAGGCGCGCGGGCTGAGCATGATCAGGTCGGCGCCGGTGAGCAGGGAGCCGAGCAGGCAGCCTCCCAGGCCCATGTCGTGGTAGAGCGGCAACCAGCCGACGAGGGCATCCATCAGTTGTCCGCCGCGCGGAATCGCCACCGCTTCCATGCTGGCGCGGGCGTTCCAGGTCGAAGCAAAGTGGCCCACGACCACCGCCCTCTGGTGACCCGTCGAGCCGCTGGTCATCTGCAGGAAGGCCGGATCGTCGCCGCGCGGCGCGCGGCCGGCCGGCACCGGCGACGGACTCGTCGCGGCCAGGGCGGACTGCGAGAGCAAGTTGGGGCGCGACCGTCCGGCGGACTCAGCCGAGGCGATCTCCTGGACCTGATCGCTGACGGCGTCGGTGCAGACCATGTAGCGGGCGTCGAGCAGCTCGTTCACCGCGAGCGCCTTCTCGATCTGGTTGCGGGGCGAGCCGAGCGCCCGCGGGGGCGCGACCGCCGCCGGCAACGCGCCGAGGCGAACCGCGCCGAACCAGACCTCGAACCAGGGCCACGAGGTCGGCAGGCACACCAGGATGCGGTCGCCCGGGCGGACGCCGAGGGTGACCAGGCGACCGGCGGCAGCCTCGATGTCGTTCAGCAGGAAGGGCCACGTGCGCCGCCCCTCCACCCGGCCGCGGCTGTCGATCAGCGTGATGCCGCGCTGCGGCCACACCGACGCCGCTCGTTGAAGCGCCTCCAGCAGGGTTTCGGGGTGGTGCTCGCGGTTCGTCGCTATGCCTGGATCAACCATGGAACTGCAGGTCGTAGAGGCGCCTGTAGGCGCCGCCCAACTCGAGCAGTTGCTCGTGGGTGCCCTCTTCGACCACGGCGCCGCTGTCGAGGACCGCGATGCGGTCGGCCCGCACGACGGTGGACAGCCGGTGGGCGATGACGAGCGCGGTGCGGCCCTCCATCAGGTTGTAGATGGCGCGCTGCACGACGGCCTCGGACTCGGTGTCGAGATGGGAGGTCGCCTCGTCGAGGATCAGGATGGGGGCGTTCTTGAGCAGCGCCCGGGCGATCGCGAGTCTCTGACGCTGGCCGCCGGAGAGGTTCTGGCCGCCCTCGCCGATCATCGTGGCGTAGCCGTCCGGCATCGCCATGATGAAGTCGTCGGCGTAGGCCGCGGCAGCCGCCAGGCGCACCTGCTCCAGGGGCAGATCGTCGCGCCCGTACGCGATGTTGTTCCGCACCGTGTCGTCGAACAGCACCGTTTCCTGGGTGACGATGCCGATCAGCGAGCGCAGGTTCGCAAGCGGCAGGTCGCGGATGTCCGTGTGGTCGATCAGCACCCGGCCCGAGACGGGATCGAAGAAGCGCGGCAGCAGGTTGACCATCGTCGACTTGCCGGCGCCGGAGGAACCGACCAGGGCCAACACCTCTCCGCGGTTCAGGTCGAGGTCGATTCCCGACAGCACCGACTGGCCGTGGCCCGTCTTCTCGTAGCCGAAGGAAACATCTTCGAAGCGGATGCCGCGCTCGAATCCGGTGATCGGCGGAACGGTCGGCCGGTCTACGATGTCGCTCTCGATCTGCATCAGCTTCTGAACCCGCTGACCGCAGGCGACGGCCTCTTGCAATACCAGGTTCACCTTGTTCAACTTCCTGATCGGGTCGTACATGAACAAGAGCACGATCAGGAACTGGAAGAAGAGCGCGAAGGTGAGTCGCTCATCCCGGATCATCAGACCCGCCCAGATGATCAGGGCCGCACCTCCGACCGCGGCGATCGACTCGATGACCGGGCTCGAAACGGTGGACAGGAACTGGGCGCGGAGGTTGGCGAGCAGATGGCCGTGGGTGGCGCGTTCGAACCGCCGGCACTCGAAGTCCTCCATGCCGAACGCCTTGACCACCCGGTTGCCGCGGATGCCCTCGGAAAGCAGCCCCGAGAGATCGGCCATCCGCTCCTGGCTGCGGTAGGTGACCTTGCGCATCCCCCTGCCGAAGCGGGCCAGCAGGAAGCCGAAGACCGGCACCGCGACCAGCGAGACGAGGGCCATCGTGAAGTGGATCGTGAGCAGGGCCACGCTGTAGACCAGCAACAGCGCGCCGGACATGAAGATGTCGAACAGCCGCGCCGCGACCGCGTTCTGGAGCTTGGCGATATCGCTGACCACGCGGCTGTAGAGCTCGCCCGACGTATGCCGCTGATGGAAGCGGCTCGACTGATGGATGATGTGGCGGTAGAGGTCGTTGCGGATGTCGGTTGTCAGCCCCAGGCCGGCGCGCTGGAAAGAGTAGCCGCTAAGGAACGCCATCAGGCTGCGCACCAGCAGAACGAGCACAAGCAGGATCGGGGTGAAGAAGACCTCGCGCCGGCCTTCGATGCCCGCCCACTGTTTCAGGTCGTCGTAGAGGCCCCCGGCCGCCGCTCTCAGGTGCTCCGTGCGGGCCTCGACGGAGTCCACCAGCCGCGCCAGCGGCCCGTCGCCTCCGATCTCGGGAAGGCCTCCCCCGCGGAGGACCCGTCGTTGCACGTCCTCCTCGGAAGCGCCCAGCACTTCCTGGAGCATCGGATTGATCAGCCCGAGAAACGCCACCGTTGCGATGGCGAAGACGACGATCGCGGCGAGGGCCAACAGCCCCCAGTGCACGTAGCGGCGGGCGTACCGGAGGAAGAAGGCGAGCAACTCCATGCGCAGGGCAGCATACTTCGCGGCCAAAACGCGCCAGAATGCGGGCTATGGCGGCGGGGAAATCGACTGCGGCACGGGCTCGGTGGTTGCGCGAGGAGCTGCAGCGCCACGAGCGGCTCTACTACCAGGACGCGCAGCCCGAGATCGGCGACCGGGAGTTCGACCGCCTGATGGAGGAGCTGCGGGCGCTCGAAGCGGAGCACCCGGAACTGCGTACCGCGGACAGCCCGACCCAGCGGGTCGGGGGCGAGCCCACGGAGGGCTTCGACCAGGTCGCGCACCAGCCGCCCATGCTGTCGCTCGACAACACCTACGACCACGACGAACTCGAGGAGTGGTTCGGGCGGCTGGAACGGTTGCTTCCCGAGGAGGAGTTCGAGTTCGTGTGCGAACTGAAGGTCGACGGGGTGTCCCTGTCCCTGCTCTACGAGGACGGCGTCCTGACCCAGGCCGCGACCCGGGGCAACGGGCGGGTCGGAGATCTGGTGACCGCCAACGCGCGCACGATCCGCACGCTGCCGCTACGGTTGCCGGCCGGGAAGCCTCCCCGGCTGCTGGTGCGTGCCGAGACCTACATGAGCCGGAGCGCGTTCGCGGCTCTGAACGAGGAGCGCGGCAAGGCCGGCCGGGAGCTCTACGCGAACCCCCGCAACACGACCGCCGGGACAGTGCGGCTGCTCGACAGCCGCGAGGTCGCGCGGCGGCGGCTCGACCTGGCCTGCTACGAGTGGGTTCAGCCGGCCGGCGGCGACGGCGGCGAAGCGGAGCGCCGATCGCACGGCGAGAGTCTCGCCGCCCTGGCCGGCCTCGGTCTGCCGGTCAACGATTCGTGGCGCCGCTGCAAGGGCCTCGAGGAAGTCGTCGCCTATTGCACGGAGTGGCAGGAGGGCCGTGGCGAACTGGACTTCGACATCGACGGCGTGGTGGTCAAGGTGGACGATCCGGAACTCCGGGACCGTCTCGGCGCCACCGCCAAGGCCCCGCGCTGGGCGGTGGCGTTCAAGTTCGAAGCCGAGCAGGCGGAGACGGTCGTGCTGGCAATCAACGCCCAGGTCGGCCGCACGGGCGCGGTGACCCCGGTGGCCGAACTCGAGCCGGTGCTGGTGGCCGGCACCACCGTCAAGCGCGCCACGCTCCACAACTACGAGGACCTGGCCCGCAAGGACGTGCGGGTCGGCGACGCGGTCGTCATCGAGAAGGGCGGCGACATCATTCCCAAGGTGGTGCGGGTCATCCTGGAGCGCCGCGGCCCGGAGTCGACGCCCTTCGAGCCGCCTACGACCTGCCCGGCCTGCGACGAGGAGCTACCCCTCTTCGAGGACGAGGTGCGGCGCCGCTGCGTCAATGCCGCCTGCCCGGCCGTGGTCCGCGAGAGGGTCCGCCACTTCGCCTCCCGCAACGCGATGGACATCGAGGGCATGGGCGACTGGCTGGTCGGCGAACTGGTGAAGGGCGAACTCGCTGCCAATCCGGCCGACCTCTACGGCTTGACCGTCGAGAAGCTCGCGGATCTGAAGAAGACCAACGACGCCCGGCTCGGCGAACGGTCGGCGGAGCGAACCGTCGTGAGTCTCAGGGACTCGAAGACGAGGCCGCTGGCGCGCCTGATCTACGGTCTGGGCATTCGCTTCGTCGGCGACAGCACGGCCGCGCTGCTGGCGAACCGCTTCCACAGCGTCGACGCGCTCGCTGCCGCGACCGCGGAGGAACTTGAAGAGGTCGACGAGATCGGCGCACGGATTGCCGAATCGGTGCGGGCGTTCTTCGCGTCGGAGCAGAACCGGAAGCTCCTGGAGCGCCTGCGCGACGAAGGCCTCCGGATGGAGGAAGAGGGGGCGACCGAGGAAGACGACGCGGCGCTGCCGCTGGAAGGCAAGGTGTTCGTCCTCACCGGCTCCCTCACCAGGATGACCCGCAACGAGGCGGCGGTCCGCATCAAGGCGCTCGGCGGCAAGGTCACCGGCTCGGTCAGCAGCCGGACGGACTATCTCGTCGCGGGGGAGAAGGCAGGCTCGAAGCTCCGGAAGGCCGAGAAGCTGGGGGTCAAGGTGCTGGACGAAGAGCAGTTCGAGGAGCTGCTGGCCGCACCAAGGGGCGATTCAGACGCCTGAGGCCGCCTTGTCTCGTGCCTCCCACGAAGCGATGGAGGGCATGGATCAGCATGGCCGGCGCGGTCCGACTCTACCCGCAGGCCCGCCGACACGGGCGGAATGGCGGCGGCGCCGGTGACTCGTTGGCCGGATGCGGGCGAGACGCCCCCGCAGTCCCAGGACCGGATCCCGGAACCACGCCGACTGCGGCGAATGCCGGTAGGAACTAGTATGCCCGCCATGTCCACCCCACCATGGGTCATCGTGATCGATGACGAGGCTGGATCCCGCCAGTCGATGGCGATCGCACTCGAGCGGGCCGGCCTCGGCGTGCGTGTGTTCGACGACGCGGCGCCGGCTCTGGCGTTCGTCGAGCGGGAGCCGCGGGTGCGCCTGGCGGTGTGCGATCTGCGGATGCCGGGCATGGACGGACTGGTGTTCCTGAACCGGGTGCGGGCCCAGGAACTCGACCTGGCGGTGATCCTGGTTACCGGCTTCGGCACCATCGAGTCGGCGGTCGAGGCGATGCGCGTCGGCGCCGACGACTACCTCACCAAGCCGGTCGACCTCTACGAGCTGCGGAGCCGGGTGCTCAAACTGGTGGAGAACTGGCAGTTGCGCGACGAGGTGACGAACCTGCGCGAGATGCTCGACGAGCGTTTCGGCTTCGACGCCATCGTGGGCCAGTCGCCGCCGATGGAGCACCTGTTCCAGCAGATGCGCCAGGTCGCGCCTAGCCGTGCTTCGGTGCTGATCCTGGGCGAGAGCGGCACCGGCAAGGAGCTCGTCGCCAAGGCTCTGCACCAGGCCAGTCCCCGCCGGCAGGAGCGCTTCCTGGCGCTGAACTGCGGCGCGATTCCGAACGACATCCTGGAGAGCGAGCTGTTCGGCCACGAGAAGGGGTCCTTCACCGGCGCGATCGGACGCAAGATCGGAAAGTTCGAACTCGCCGCCCGCGGCACCCTGCTCCTGGACGAAATCAGCGAGCTGGTGCCCGAACTCCAGGTCAAGCTGCTGCGCGTGCTGGAGGAGCGGCAGGTCATGCGGGTCGGCGGCAGCCGCATGATCGACGTCGACTTCCGGCTGCTGGCGGCCACCAACCGCAACCTGGAGCAGGCGGTGGCGGATGGCTCCTTCCGCGAGGATCTCTACTACCGGCTGAAGGTCGTCACCCTGAGCATTCCGCCGTTGCGGGAACGGCTCGACGACCTGCCCATGCTCGCGAACCACTTCCTGCGCCAGTTCGCGGCCCGCGAGGGCAAACCGGAAATGCAGCTCTCCGGCAGGGCGCTGAAGTGCCTGTCCGGGAATCGCTGGCAGGGCAACGTGCGCGAGCTGCGCAACGTCATCGAGACGGTCGCGGTCTTTCACAGCGGCGGCCGGATCGAGATCGGCGACCTGCCCGACGACGTCCGGACCTCCGCCGAGGCGCCGGCGGAAAGCCAGATCCAGAGCCCCTTCGGCGAGCCCCGGACGATGGCCGAGATCGAGCGCCAGGCGATTCTCGAGACCCTGGGCCGCACCGGCGGCAGGCGCGCCGAGGCGGCGCGGGCGCTCGGCATCGGCGTGCGCACGCTGCAGCGGAAGCTGAAGGACTATCGCGAACTGGGCCTGCTCAAGGACGGCGAGGCGTGACCGCGCTGTCCGTGAACATAGACCACGTCGCCACCGTGCGGCAGGCGCGCCTGGTGGGCTATCCGGACCCGGTCGACGCGGCGCGGCTCGCCGAGGACGCGGGAGCGTTCGGCATCACGGTGCATCTCCGCCAGGACCGCCGCCACATTCAGGATCAGGACGTCGTCGATCTCCGGCGGACGGTCAGCGGCCGGCTCAACCTCGAGATCGCGTCCGACGAACCGATGCTCGAGTTCGCCGAGCGCGTCGGCCCGGACCAGGTGACGCTGGTTCCGGAGCGGCCGGACGAGGTCACCACCGAGGGCGGCCTCGACCTGATCGGACGCGGCGACCAGGTGCGCAGCGCCGCCAGGCGTCTCGTCGCCGCCGGCATCCGGGTGTCCGTCTTCGTCGACCCCGACCTCGGCCAGATCGCGGCGCTCGACGACCAGGACGACGTCACCGGCTTCGAGTTGAACACCGACGCCTACACCCGCGCCTCGGGCGCCGGCGGAACCACCGAGTTCGCGAAGATCGAGGCCGCCGCCGAGCGCGGCCTGACCGCGGGCCGGGAGGCGTACGCCGGACATGGCCTGACCGTGGCCAATGTCGGCCCGGTGGCGGCCCTGGTCGGCATCAGCGAACTGAACATCGGCCACTCGATCGTGTCGCGGGCGGTGCTGATCGGCATGGCCGCGGCGGTGAAGGAGATGTTGGCGGCGATGCGGGCCTAGCCGAGTTCGGCTTCGATGACGCTGACGATGCGCTCGCAGAGGCCTTCGATCTGCTGCTGGTCGGGGCCCTCGATCATCACCCGGGCGAGCCGTTCGGTGCCGCTGTAGCGCACCAGGACCCGGCCGGAGGACCCGAGCTCCCGTTCCGCGGAGGCCAACGCGTCGGACAGACCGGGCACGGTCTCAAGCGGCAGCTTCTCGCGCACGGCGACGCTCTGGAGGGTCTGCGGGAAGCGCCGGAAGCCGGCCGCCAGCTCGGCGAGCGAGCGGCCGGACGAGGCGACGATCCCGGCCACGGCGGCGGCGGTGAGCAGGCCGTCGCCGGTGGTCGCGAGGTTCAGGTCGAGCAGGTGGCCGGATTGCTCGCCGCCGAGCCGGACGCCCTCGCGGCGCATCGTGCTGGCGACCTCGCGGTCGCCGATGCCGCAGCGGAGCACCTCGACGCCGTGGCGCTCCAGCGCGCGCTCCAGCCCCATGTTCGACATCGTCGTCGCCACGATTCGGCGGCCGGGGAGGTCGTCCCGGGCCGCGAGGTGGGACGCCCACACGTACAGCAGAACGTCGCCGTCGCAGATGCGGCCGAGGTGATCGCTGAGGATGGCCCGATCCGCGTCGCCGTCGAGGGCCGCGCCGAGGTGGCTGCCGGTCTCGCGGGTGAAGGCGACGATCCGGTCGAGGCAGGTCGAACCGCAGTCCCGGTTGATGTTGCGGCCGTCGGGAAGGTCACTGGTGACGCGGCAGTCCGCCCCCAGGGCTCTGAACAGCCGCCCGGCGTGCGGCGCCGCGGCGCCGTTGGCGGCGTCGATGGCCACGCGAAGGCCCCCCAGAGGACGGCCTCCCGGCAGCGAGGCCCACAGGTGGTCCAGGTACCGCTCCGCGAGGCCCGCTTCTTCCGTGAGTGCGGCCGAGACGCCGGGAGGGTACGGCGCGCCGCCCGTGTCCGCGACCCCCGCGATCCGGTCTTCGATCGCCCGCTCGACCGAGGGATCGACCTTGAAGCCGTCGGCCCCGATCAACTTGACGCCGTTGTCCGTGGAGGGATTGTGGCTGGCGGAGACGACGATGCCGCCCATCGCGCCTAATTCGGTGACCAGAAAGGCGACCGCGGGCGTGGGCACGATGCCGGCCGAACGCACGTCGGCGCCCGCGGCGCGACCGGCTGCCGCGAGCCAACCGGCAATCTCCTCCCGGCTGTCGCGGGTGTCGCCGCCGAGAAGCAGAAGCGGCCGCGAACCCGCCGGCGGGTCCGGCGGCAGGCTGAGGCGGGCGAACCAGTAGCCGACCGCCTGGACGGTCGACCGGTCCAGCGGCGGCGTGCCGAAGACGGCGCGCATGCCGTCCGTCCCGAAGAGGCTCAAGAACCCGCGCCGGACTGCGGCTGGCGTCCCTCGATCATCGGGACTTCCACGCTGACGAAGGTCGGGAACTCGACCACCACGTAGTCGCTCTCGAAGCGCACGCGCGACTGTTCTTCGACGAAGCCGAGACCACGACCATCGACGTCGATCGGCCCCGCCCGCGCATACCCCAACCGGTTGATCTCCGAGCGCGACCCCCGGACCGTGGCCAAGGCCGGCACGATCCGGACATTGTCGTAGTCGACTCTGAAGCCGCCGATCGGTTCGCCTCTCGTCTCGACCTGCACCGGCACCTGAACCGAGACCTCCTCGTCGAGGGTCAGAGTCAACTGCTCGGGCGAGACCGACACGACCTCGATGCCCTCCGCGCCCTCGGGGAGCACGACGTTCTCCGTACTCAGAATGACGTCGACCTGTCGCGGGCCACCGTACGTCGCGCCGCCGAAGAGGTTCTCCCCGAGCGGCACCCGGACCCGGATCTGGTCCCGGTTCAGGGAGGCCATCGCGTCCTCGCTCCCCCGGATCAGAACGAAGAGCTCCTCTCTGGGAGCTTCGGGCGAGCCGAGGGCCGGCTGACCCAGGACCACCATCTGGCCGTGATCCTCCGTCGTGACCCGCACCTGAACACTCTCCTCGATCGGCGGCACGGTCATCTCCCGCAGGCGGGGACAGAAGGAGGCCGGCAGCCAGATGCCCACCGCGATCGAGACGGCGAGAGCCCGAAAGGCCCAGCGGCTGCCGCTCTCGCTCATGCCATGGCGCCCTGAGCCAGCAGCAACTCGAAGAGCTGGTTGCGCAGTTCCCGCATGGTCAGATCGCCGGTCAGGCGACCCTCATGCGCGATCGCTATCTTGCCGCTCTCCTCCGAGACGATGACCACCACCGCATCGGTCTCCTCGGCCATCCCGAGCGCCGCCCGGTGCCGCGTGCCGTGCTCGATCGAAACTGCGGCGCCGGTGGTCAGGGGCAGGAAGCACGCGGCGGCGGCGACCCGATCCTTCTGTACGATCGCGGCGCCGTCGTGGAGCGGCGTGCCGCGGGCGAAGATCGTCAGCAGCAGGTCGTGGGAGATCGAGGCGTCGAGCACGATGCCGTTCTCCACGTAGTCCCGCAGGCCGTCCAGCCGCTCGATGACGATCAAGGCGCCCAGCCGCCGCAGGGACAGCGCCTGCGCCGCGAGCACGATCTCGTCGATTCCGGACTCCGGCGTCTGATCGCTCATCAGGCGCAGCAGCGGGTTGCGGCCGACCCGGCCGAGGGCCCTTCGGATCTGGTTCTGGAACAGGACCACGATGACCACCGGCAGCACGGGCAGCAGGTAGTTCAGCGAAGCCTCCAGGGTCCGCAGCCTCAGGGCCGCGGCAATCCACGCCGCGCCGAGCAGCACCAGGATGCCGAGCACGACCCGCATGCCCCCGGTGCCCCGGATGAGCAACAGCAGGTTGTAGACGACGAGGCCGACGACCAGAAGGTCGACCAGATCCCTCCAACCCAGAAGCCCGAGCGGCTGTGCCAAGTCCATCGCGCTCCGATCACCGTGGGCCGTTTGCTACCCGCGCTTGCCGGTCGCTACCGCTCCGGCTTCGGCAGCGGCAGGGGAACCCCCTCGGGCTCCTGCCGCTCGGCGATGGTCGCCGGTTCGGGCGTGCCCGCCACGTCGGGAACCGGGGCGTCTTCCTTCGTCGGCGCCGCGGCACGCTCATCGGGTGGTTCGAGATCGGGGATCGGGGTCAGCTTGCGCACCGGGGTCAGATCCTGGCCCGTGGCCTCGAGGATCATCTCGTACACGCGCCCACCTTCGAGCGATTCGATCTCACGCAACTCCTTCGCCAACTGCTCGAGCAGGTCCCGGTGCTCGGAGAGGATCTCCCGGGCCTTGTCGTAACCCCTCTGAACGATGGCGCGAATCTGGCCGTCGATCGACTGCGCGGTGTTGTCGGAGTACTCGGAGCGTTGCGAGAAGTCGCGGCCGAGGAACACCGGCTCGTTCTTGTCGCCGTAGTTCAGCGGCCCGAGTTCCGACATGCCCCACTCGCAGACCATCTGCCGGGCCAGCTCGGTGGCGCGTTCGATGTCGTTGCCGGCGCCGGTGGTGATGTCGTCCTGGGAGAGTTCCTCGGCGACCCGGCCACCCATCAGGATCGCGAGCTGGGCGTTGACGTACTTCAAGCGGTAGGTGTGCTTGTCCTCCGTCGGGAGCTGCATCGTCAACCCCAGGGCGCGGCCCCGCGGAATGATCGTGATCTTGTGCAGCGGGTCGGCCTCGGGCATGAAGGCGGCGACCAGGGCGTGACCGGCCTCGTGGTAGGCGGTCACCTCCTTCTCCTCCTCGGTGAGCATCAAGCTCTTGCGCTCGGCGCCCATGATCACCTTGTCCTTGGCGAACTCGAAGGAGGCCATGTCGACCTTCTTGTGGTTGCGCCGGGCCGCGACCAGGGCCGCCTCGTTGACCAGGTTCGCCAGGTCGGCGCCGGAGAAACCGGGCGTGCCGCGCGCCAGCACCTGGAGATCGACATCGGGATCGAGCGGGATGTCGCGGCTGTGGACCTGCAGGATGCCGAGTCGGCCGCCGATGTCGGGGCGGTCGACCACGACGCGGCGGTCGAAGCGGCCCGGCCTGAGCAGCGCCGGGTCGAGCACGTCGGGGCGGTTCGTGGCGGCGATCAGGATCACGCCCTCGTACGTTTCGAATCCGTCCATCTCGACCAGCAACTGGTTCAGGGTCTGCTCGCGTTCGTCGTGCCCGCCGCCAAGACCTGCGCCGCGGTGGCGGCCGACGGCGTCGATCTCGTCGATGAAGATGATGCAAGGGGCGTTCTTCTTGCCCTGCTCGAAGAGATCGCGCACCCGGCTGGCGCCGACGCCGACGAACATCTCGACGAAGTCGGAGCCCGAAATGGAGAAGAACGGGACGCCCGCCTCGCCCGCGATCGCCCGCGCCAGCAGGGTCTTGCCGGTGCCCGGCGAGCCCATCAGCAACACACCCTTGGGAATGCGGCCGCCGAGTTTCTGGAACTTCTGCGGCTCCTTGAGGAACTCGACGATCTCGGCCAGTTCCTCCTTCGCCTCCTCGACCCCGGCCACGTCCTTGAACGTGACCTTCTTGCCGCTGGCGTTGAGAAGCTTGGCCTTGCTCTTGCCGAAGGAGAGCGCCCGGTTGCCGCCGCTCTGCATCTGGCGCATGAAGAAGATCCAGAGGCCGACGATCAGGAGCAGGGGACCCCAGGTCATCAACACCGTCGCCAGCGTGTTCTCCCTCGGGCGCTCGGCCGCGATCCGCACGTCGTGATCGAGCAGCAGGTCGGCCAGTCCGGGATAGTTCATGAGCTGAGCGCTGAAGCTGCCGTCGCCGGCACTCTCCCGGGGCGCGTTCTTGTAGGTTCCCTCGACCTTGTCGCCGGAGATCGTCACCTCCTCGATGCGGTCCTTCTTGACGTCCTCGACGAACTCGCTGAAGTTGATCTCCCCCCGCTTGGCGGCGCCCTGGCTGAACAGGTTGTACAGCAGGATCACCATCACGAAGATGGCGGCCCAGAGCAGAAGGTTCTTGAGTGTCGCGTTCATAGGCGTTGGGTTGTCCTCATCGCGGAGAGACAACCACACTCCGGCCAGCGAGATTCCTGTCCCGCAGGCAGCCGGACTGCAACAAGCCTGTCACTCCATCCCCGGTTCTTCAAGCAATTCAATTCTTTGATCCACGGCGAACGAAGGACGCCGCAGCACTCTGAGCCGGTCCCCGCGCTGCTCCCAGCGCCAGCCGTCGCCGCAGTCGCAGCCGATGGACGCGCCGGTGTCGCGGCGCCGCCCGAGTTGCCGTTGCAACTCGCGCCGAGCGGCGCTCGGCGCCGGGTACGGCGCACCGGCCAGGTGGTGGAGGCGGGCGAGCGCGGCCGGCCAGAGCGTCGCCGGCAGCCGGGTCAGAGCAGCGGTCTCGATCTCGCAGCACTCGCGGCCGGGTCGCGGTTCCAGAGCCTCGTCGAGCAGACGGTGGATGGTTGGCTCGGCGCCCTGGGCAGCACCGGCCAGACGGTTCAGCCGGGCGCCCAGGTCCGGCGTCTCGGTCACGAGAAACGGCAGCAGGCGGCGACGGACGAAGTTGCGGCGCGGTCCCGGGGCGCGGTTCGTCGGGTCGTCGACCGGGCGCGTCCCCTGGTCGATCGCGTACTGGCGGAGATGCCCCGGCTCGATGTCGAGCAAGGGACGGAGCAACGGCAGCCCGAGGCGTGTCGATGCCGGGCGCATCGCGGCGAGACCGGCGGCGCCGCTACCGAACAGGATGCGCAGCAGCACGGTCTCGGCCTGGTCCTGCCGGTGATGCGCGGTGGCGATCGCCGAGGCCTCCAGGCGCCGCGCGGCCGCGGTCAGGAGCCGGTAGCGTTCGGCGCGGGCCCACTCCTCGATGCTCCGGCCCGGCGGCATCGCTCTAGCGACCCGGAGTTCGAAGGCAACCCCGAGATCCTCGGCGATCCGTCGCGCCGCGAGGGCGCGGCGGCCGGATCCCTCGTCGAGCCGGTGGTCGACGTGGACGGCGCAGGGCCTGAAAGCGAAGCGGGAGGCGCAGGCGCGCAGGGCGATCAGCAGCGCGGACGAATCCGGTCCCCCGGAGAAGGCCGCGACGAGCGCGGTTCCGCGGATCGCACGGGTCAGTTCGGCATGCCGCTCGAAGAACCGCGTAACCGCCCGCTCGGTGGGGCGCCCGGCATGGTGGCGGTGGAGGGACTCGAACCCCCGACGCAGCGGATATGAGCCGCTTGCTCTAACCGGCTGAGCTACACCGCCCAATCGACGCGGAACCCTACTTGAATCCGTCCCGCTGTCCGCATTCCGGCCCGGCCTCCGACCGCTGGCGATCCCGGATCGGGACACGTGAGCGACTGCCGCTCAGGGCAACCGTTTGCGCAGCGAGTCCTGGCAGCTCCGAAACTGGCCGAAGAAACTGCGCATCGACTCGGAGAGCGCCTCGTCGTTCAACCGGTAGATCACGTTCTGGCCGCGCCGCTGGTCGATCACCAGATCGGCTTCCTTGAGCACCGAAAGGTGCCTGGAAATGGTCGGCTGGGAGAGTTCGAACTCACCGACGATGTCACCGACGCAACGCTGCTCGTCTTCGAGCAGGCGCAGGATGTCCTGCCGCGTCGAGTCCGAGAGCGCCTTGAAGACTTTCGTCATTCTCCGGGAGCGATGGTGCCGGGGTTCGAGTCCGCTCAGCGAACCGCCGAGGCGTACGGGTCGAGGTGCTGTGCTGTGTTCCACGATCTCGGATCTCCAGTCAATTCAGTGCTTGCCTGACTCAGCCCTTTCCGGAGCCCAAGAGGCCCGGCACACAGTTGGGCCACGCGACGGGGCGACCACAACGGCTAATGAACAGTTGCCCATTATGACATAAGTTCCGCCCTACGTCTCGTGGAAACACGTCCGATACGCCAGTCGAGCACCGGCGCAGCGCCTGTTCTACGCCCGTGAGTTGAGCCTTCCGGGCACCTCGAGACCCCTGCGGCGCAGTTCCCGCCGCATGCGGCTGATCACCGTCGAGACGGTAGCCGGCGCCAGCTCGACCACGCTGGCGGCCTCGTCCGAACTCCAACCGTCCACCACCATGCGCTCGGTGATCCAGGTGTCGCGGAGACCTGTGGCGCGCTCACTCACGACGCACCAGCATTCGCGCCGGAAGCGGTACCGGAGTTCCTGGACGTAGATGTCGTTGAACGGGCTTGCGGCCGCCTTCGGCAACTCCAGCCGGTCGACCTCGTCGGCCGATGCCTCCCGGAGATCGAGGCTCAGCTCGGCGGCTGGGTCGCGCTTGAGCGCCCGGCGGGCGCGCAACCAGTCGACCAGAGCACTGCGCGCGACGCTGCGCAGGTAGGCCATGATCGTCGACTTCGTGCGCCCCTTGCAACCGCGCAGCACCCGGCGGTTGTTCTGCAGCAGGCGGACGTAGGTCTCCTGAAGGACTTCGTCCACGAGGTCGCGGCTCAAGGTCAGGCCGTAGCTTCGCCCCAACCCGGCGAGCGCGCAGCGCAGCGTCGGTTCGACTCGCTGGATCAGGGGCGCCCAGTCGCCGTCGTGGGCGGTGCACCCAAGCCAGAGGTCCCGGAATTCCTGCGACTCCTCACACTGATGTTCATCGGTCTTCGAGTTCATCTTCCGCTCCAAGAAGAAGGAGCGGAGACACCCAAGGGGCGGTCCGGTGGAACCGGGGCGGTTCAGCCGGGACGGCCTTGCCCACGAGTCGGCAAGGGCCGGCGAGAGTAGCACTCTGCGCGGCCCAGCGGGAGGTCTGGAGAGCGGAATTTAGCCCCTGAACCGCTCCGACACGGCGTCCCAGTCGACGACGTTCCAGAACGCGTCCAGATAGTCCGGCCGCCGGTTCTGGTAGTTCAGGTAGTAGGCGTGCTCCCACACGTCGACGCCGAGCAGGGGAGTCAACCCCTCCATCAACGGCGAATCCTGGTTCGGACGCGCGATGACGGCGAGGCCGTCGTCGCTGGTCACGAGCCAACCCCAGCCGCTGCCGAACTGGCCCATCGCCACGCCCTTGAAGCGCTCCCGGAACTGGTCGAAGCTGCCGAACCGGATGTCGATCGCGGTGGCCAGGTCGCCGCTGGGCGTGCCGCCGCCGTCCGGGCTCATGACGGACCAGAAGAGCGAGTGGTTGGCGTGGCCGCCGCCGTGGTTGCGGACGGCGCCGCGGATCGAGTCCGGTACTTCGTCGATGTTCCTGAGCAGGTTCTCAACGCTCTTCGCGGCGAGATCGGGGTGGCCGTCCAACGCCGCGTTGAGGTTGGCCACGTACACGGCGTGGTGCCTGTCGTGATGTATCTCCATCGTCCGTGCGTCGATGTGGGGCTCGAGGGCGTCGAACGGGTATGCAAGATCCGGAACTTCGTGCATGGTCGGTTGCTCCTGTGAGTAAGGTGGCTAGGCGGGGCGATTGTGCCACGGAGTGACGCGGCCGTGCTCCGCGTTGACGATGTACCGCACCTGCCCTAAGATCGCGCGACCTGCGATGTCCGCCGGACGGCCGGAGGGTCGGTGCCGGGGAGGTTAGCTCAGGGGTAGAGCACCTGCTTTACACGCAGGGGGTCGCGGGTTCGAATCCCTCACCTCCCACCACGGGGGTTCTGCAGCACGCGCGACCAGAAGATCTGCCGAAGTCAATGCCACCGCGGCGGCCAGGAAGGACGATTCAGTCAGAAGGAAACGGGAGACGGAAACCAACGGGGTCGTAGTTCAGCTGGTTAGAATGCCGGCCTGTCACGCCGGAGGTCGCGGGTTCGAGTCCCGTCGGCCCCGCCATTCCGCTCCGCCCTTCCCCCTGGCCACTGGGTTTCATCAGAGGTGACCACCACGTGAGAGAAAAGATCAAGCTCGTATCAAGCGCTGGTACCGGCTACTTCTACACCACGACGAAGAACAAGAAGCTCGGCCGCGAGAAGCTGAAGCTCAAGAAGTACGACCCGAAGGTCCGGCGGCACGTCGAGTTCGTCGAAGAGAAGATGCGCTAGCGCGCTTACCGGGCCTGGGCGACCAGGCCGGACCCGCGGCTACGGCGGCCCGGCTGGTCCAGGTCCATGCGCTGGTCGAGCAGGTCTTCCGCTTCGTCGAGTAGTTCAAGGGCGCGGGCGAGCTGGTTGTCCAGTTCCGCGCCGGCCATGAAGCCCTCGGTCAGCCCGAACGCGGTGTTGAAGATCTCGTAGCGAAGGCGGACCCGGGCGTAGCGCTCCACTTCCGGATCCTCCAGCATCTCTTCGAGTTCTTCAGCGGTGGCGAATTCCTCTTCGACCACCCATGCCCAGAACTGCTCCATGGACTCGTCCGGCACCCGCCAGTCGGTCGACTCGATGTCTCCCCAGTTGCCGACCTCGAACGGGAAACGGTAGAAGGCGCTCTGCGTCTGCAGGCGCAAGATGAGTGCGGGCGGTCTGGTCAGCTCGACAACGTAGTCCGGGGTCACTCCGCCGCCGCCGAAGACCTCCCGGCCGAGGTCGGTGTAGAAGACGGGCCGTTCCTCCGGCGAGAGAGACTCGAGGAGCGACACGACGTCCTCCGCCGCATCCTCCCCGTTGCTGCCGTTCACGTCGTACTCGGTGTAGTAGTCCCAGTACGAGGAGTAGTCGCGCTGGATCAGCCTTCCGGCCGGCGTGTAGTACCGGGCCGTGGTCAGTGCGAGCCCGGCGCCGTAGGACAGCTCGTAGACGGTCTGCACCAGGCCCTTGCCCCAGGTCGACACGCCGACCACGAGACCGATGTCGTGATCCTGGATGGCGCCCGAGACGATCTCGGAGGCGGAAGCGGAGCCGGTGTCGACGAGCACCACGGTGGGCAGGCCGAGCGGCTCGTGCCTGCCGGTGGAGGTGAAGGTCTGATGGGAACTGTCGATGCGGCCGCGGGTCTCGACGATCGTGCTGCCGGGGGGGACGAACTGATCGGAGACCTCGATCGCCTGATCGAGCAAACCCCCGCCGTTGCCCCGGAGGTCGAGAATCAACCGCTCCATGCCCTGCTCCCGGAGATCGGCCAGGGCGCGCTCCAGCTCGCCGCCGGTGGAGCGGGAGAAATCGGTCACCCACACGAAGCCGACGTCCGGCTTCAGCATGTGGACGTGGCGCACGGTTTCCTGCGGAATCTCGGCGCGGGTCACCGTGACCACCAGGGGCTCGTCGAGACCGGGGCGCAGCAGGGTCACGGTGACGTCGGTTCCCTTCGGGCCCTTGAGATTCCGGATCGCCTCGTTCGGGCTCATCTCATCGGTCGGCTCGCCGTTGATCAGATGGATGATGTCGCCGGCGCGGATCCCCTTCTTGTAGCCCGGCGTGCCCTCGATCGGGGAGATGACCGTCAGCCGGCCGTTGCGCGTCCCGACGTAGATCCCCAGACCGTAGAAGGAACTCTGCTGCCGTTCCCGCATCGAGTCGTACGCCACCGGCGGCAGGAAGCTGGTGTGCGGATCGAGGCTGCGCAGCATGCCGCCGATCGAGGCGTAGACCAGGTCGCGGTAGGCGACATCGGGAACGGCGTAGTGCGCGTGCGCCGCCTCGACCAGGTCGGTGTACTCGCGAACGGGCGCGAACTCGCCGCTGGCCACAGCCAGCAGGTTGCCGCCGGCGACACCGCCGACGAGAACGGCCGCAACGAAGAGGACGAGTGCGAGGTTGCGCCAGGGTTTCTTCACGAGTCTCCCGCGGTGAGCCGGGGCGGTGGTCAGCCGCCCGGCAGGGCGAGCGGCGCGAACCGGGCATTGTACCAGCGAGCGTGGCGGCGGACGCGGCGGCGGTGGACGCACCCGCCCGTCTTGGGGTCAGCAGGGGTCAGCCGCTCTAGTCAGCCGGCTCTTCTTCGGCTTCTTCCTCGAGTCGCTTGCGGCGGCGCTGGACCAGGGCCGAGGCGCCGACGCCGATCAGGTAGAGCAGGAGGGTCGGGCCGGCGACGATCGTCATGTTCAGCGCGTCCGGGGTCGGCGTGATCGCGGCGGAGATGATGATGATGATGAGCACCGCCCAGCGGAAGTGGCGCATCAGGAACTTCGGCGTCACCACGCCGAGTTGCGACAGCATGAAGATGATGATCGGGAGTTGGAACATCACCGCCAGGCCGAGCATGACGTTGACCACGAAGCTCAGATAGCGATCGACTCGGATCATGGAGGCCCAATCGCTGCCCATTTCGATCAGGAACTCGACCGCGAAGGGTATGGCGACGAAGTAGCCGAACAGGCCGCCGCCGAGGAAGAAGAAGGAGCCGAAGAAGATGAAGGGGATCGCGTACCGCTTCTCGCGGCGATAGAGGCCGGGCGAGATGAACCCCCAGAGCTGGCCCACCAGGTAGGGCGAGGTCACGAACACGGCGGCGAGCAGCGCGACCTTGACGTAGACGAAGAAGGGGGCTGTGACGTCCAGGAAGACGAGCTGGTCGACGTGCGGCCTTATCGGTACCTCGATTATCTTGTAGATGTCATCGGCGAAGGCGAAACAGGCGAAGAACGCGACCAGGACGACGATCAGTGTGCGGAGGATGCGGCGGCGCAGCTCGTCGAGGTGCTCGAGCAGCGTCATCCGCGGGAGTTCTTCTTCGCCCCCCCTGGACTTCCTGCGGGCCGGCTGCGTCGGGGGCAGCCGCTTCGGTTCCGACTCTTCGGTCGGCTGCCCCGGTTCGGGCTCGTCAGACTGCGGGGTCACTCGGCGAGTCCTTGCCCGAATCGGGCGAGGTCTTCGATTCGCCCGAGCCCGCGGGCTTCCTGGAACCGTCCGAGGCCGCGGCCTTCTTGCTCTTGGCGGGCGTGTCGATCCGGCGCGCAGGCGATGGGCGCTTCTCCTCGTCGAGCTCGACGTCGATGGAGCGCTTCAGGTCGCTCGTGGCGCGCCGGAACTCGGCCATGCCGCGGCCCAGTGTGCGGCCCAGTTCAGGCAGCTTCCTGGGGCCGAAGATGAGGAGAGCGGCCGCCATGATGAACAGCATCTCCTGCATGCCGATGGGGCCGAACATGGGCCGGCATGATACGCCAACCGGAGGCTGCCGGTGGGGAGCCGGGAGTTCGCGCGCCGGCCTTCTGACGGGCATTCGGCGCGCAGCGCCGACCTTCTGGCTCTAGCCCCCCGACACCGACGTCCAGCCCAGTCGGGGTCAGGAGGGGTCAGCTCCCAGGTGCCTCTGAACGAGCGACGGCCGGGCCCTCTCAGAAACCGACACCCAACCGGAGCGAGTGAAGCGGAGTGAGCGCACCCCCTTTCCATCTCCTCCCAAGCGCTCACGTCACCAGGGAGCTGACCCCTCCTGACCCCAAGACGGGCGGGTGAGTCCACCGCCGCCGCGACGCCGGCCACGCCAGCCCGCTACGAGACCGGGCCCAGCGCCTCGATGATCAGCTCCACCAATTCGCGCGCGGCGCCGCGGCCGCCGGGGGCGTCTAGCACCAGGTCGACGTTGTCGCGCACTTCGGGCACCGCGTCGGCCGGCGCGACGGACAGGCCCGCGCGGCGCAGCACCGGCAGATCGACCAGGTCGTCGCCGACGTAGGCCACTTCGGAGGGGTCGAGCCCCCGACGCTCCAGCAGGTCGGCGAAGGCCGCGGCCTTGTCCCGGCAGCCCAGGAGGACCTCGTCGAAGCCCAGGTCGGCGGCGCGGCGCGCGACCGCGCCGGAGTCTCGGGCGCTCAGGAGACCCATGCCCAGCCCCGCCTCGCGCGCTCGCCGCACCGCCAGGCCGTCCTTGACGTCGAACGCCACCGCCACCTCGTCGCCGACGTAGAAGAGCCGGCCGTCGGTGAGCACGCCGTCGACATCGAAGAGCAGGAAGCGCAGGCGCAGGACAACGGAGGAGAGCATGGAGGACATCGTCCCGGCTACCCGCGGCGCAGGCGCCAGAGATCGTGGATGTGGACGAGGCCGCGCAGGCGGCCGTCGCCGTGGCAGACGAACAGCGACGTGATGCGGTGCCTCTCCATCGCCTCGAGGGCGACCGTGACCAGAGCGCCGGCCTGGATCGTCTTCGGTTCGGGAGTCATGTAGTGACAGACCGCGCGCTCGAGAAGGGCGCCGTCGGCGGCGCCGCCCGCTGCCGGGTCGGTGTTCAGCAGACGCCGCAGATCGCCGTCCGAGATCACGCCGCAGAGGCCGCCGTGTTCGTCGACGATGGCGGTGATGCCGAACGATTTCTCGGTCATCTCGAACAGCGCCTCTCGCATCGAAGCCTGAAGCCCGACCCGGGGCACGGCGGCGTCGCCGTGCATGACCTGGTCCACCGTCATCAACCGGCGGCCGAGCTCGCCGCCCGGGTGAAGCGTGGCGAAGTCTTCGAGCGTGAAGCCGCGCGCCTCGAGCAGCGCCATGGCAAGCGCGTCGCCCAGGGCCAGGGTGGCCGTCGTCGATGCCGTCGGCGCGAGGTTGAGGGGACATGCCTCCTGGTCGATCGCCGCCGAAAGGTGGAGGTCGGCGCGCTCGGCGATCGGGCTCTTCGCACCTCCGGTGATGGCGATCAGGGGTACGCCGCGGCCACGCAGCACGTCGACCATCCGCAGCAGCTCTTCGGTGCCGCCGGAGGACGAGGCGGCCAGGACCACGTCGCCGGGCACGATCATGCCCAGGTCGCCGTGGATCGCCTCGGCCGGGTGGATGAACAGGGCCGGAGTGCCGGTCGAGGCCAGTGTGGCCGCCACCTTCTTCATCACGTGGCCGCTCTTGCCCATGCCGGTGCAGACCACCCGTCCCCGGCAATCGCGCATGCACCGCACCGCCTCCACGAAGGAGTGCTCGAGTTGCCCGATCAGGCCGCGGATCGCGGCCGCCTCGATCTCAAGCACGGCCCGGGCTATCTCCAGGCTGCGCTCTGATTCGGCGGCCGACGTTGTCGTGGGTTCGGCCATGTCGCCTTAGACCCAGGGTCCCTCGGCGACCCGCGCGCGGTGAATCTCGAGCGCCGACAGGAGCAGGTTCTCGGCGCGCGCCAGCGGCAACTGCGTCTCCCGGTCGCACTGCGCGCTGTCCGGATCCGGGTGCACCTCCAGATAGAGGCCGGCGGCGCCGGCGGCGAGCGCGGCGCGGGTCAGCGGCTCCGCAAACCGGCGGTCGCCGCCGCTTTCCTTGTCGCGGGCGCCGGGCAGTTGCAGCGAGTGCGTCACGTCGTAGAAGACCGCGATCCGGTGCTCGGCGAGAATCGAGAAACCGCGCATGTCGACGACCAGGTTGTGGTACCCGAAGGAGTTGCCGCGCTCGGTCACCGCGATCCGGGCGTTGCCTGTGCCGCGCGCCTTGTCGACCACCCGCACCATGTCGGCCGGGGCCATGAACTGCCCCTTCTTGATCAGCAGCGGTCGGCCGGTGGCTGCCGCCTCTACCACCAGGTCGGTCTGGCGGCAGAGGAAGGCGGGGATCTGGAGCACGTCGCAGATTTTGGCGGCTTCAGCGCATTGGTGCGGCTCGTGGACATCGGTCAACACGGGAAGGCCGGTCGCCGCCTTGACTTCGGCCAGGGCCGCCAACCCTTCGGTGAGCCCCGGACCCCGGAAGCTGTCGCCCGAGCTCCGGTTCGCCTTGTCGAACGAGGACTTGAAGATCAGCGGCAGCCCGAGGCGATGGCTCATCGCCTGAAGCTGCTGGCCCACGCCCACGAGCCAGTCGCGGCCCTCGATCACGCACGGACCGGCGATCACCGGCAGGCCGCCGCGACCGAGGGCGATGCCCGGCGCCAGTTCGAAGCCGTCTGCCGTCACGACGTACTCAGTTGGCCTCGGCGCCGCCGGCCTCGATCTCTTCGCCGGCGCTCGCCGACGCTGCCATCGTCCGCTCCCTCTGCTCGACCGCGGCCTGGATGTACGAGATGAACAGCGGATGCGGATCGGCCGGACGCGACCGGTACTCGGGGTGGAACTGGCAGCCGAGGAACCACGGGTGGTCCGGAAGCTCGACGATCTCCACGAACTTGCCGTCGGGGCTCCGACCGGAGACCACGACGCCGGCGTCCTGGAGCGCGCCGAGGTACTTCTGGTTCACCTCGTAGCGGTGCCGGTGCCGCTCGCCGATCAGCAACCGGCCGTCCTGGGAGTCCGCCGTTGCGCCGTAGACCTCGGCGGCGAGCGTGTCCGCCTCGACCACGCACGGATAGGCGCCCAGCCGCATCGTGCCGCCCATCTCCTCGACTCCGAGCAGGTCCCGCAACTTGTAGATCACGGGGTCGGACGCACCCTCGTCGAACTCCGTCGACTGCGCTCCCTGCAGATCGCAGGCGTTGCGCGCTATCTCGATCACCATGCACTGCATGCCGAGGCAGATGCCGAACATCGGCACCCGCTGCTCGCGCGCGTAGCGGATCGCCCGGATCTTCCCCTCGACGCCGCGCGGACCGAAGCCGATCGGCACCAGCAGGCCGTCGACCTCGAACATCTCCTGGGGCCAGGTCTCGGTCTCCAGGTCCTCGGCGTTGATGTAGACCAACTGAACCTCGACGTCGTTGACGATGCCGCCGTGCATCAGGGCTTCGTTGAGGCTCTTGTAGGCGTCGGGCAGTTCGACGTACTTGCCGACGATGCCGATCCGCACCTTGCCCTGGGGGTGGCGGATGCGATGGACCATGCGTTCCCAACTGGCCAGGTTGCGCGGCGAACCCGGCAGGTTGAGCAGATCCATGATCGACTCGTCGAGGCCCTCGCGGCAGAACATCAGGGGAACCTCGTAGATCGTGTCCACGTCGCGGGCGGCGACCACGTTGCTCGCATCCACGTTGCAGAACAGGGCGATCTTCGCCTTCAGTTCCTCCGGCAGATCGCGGTCGACCCGGCACAGCAGGATGTCCGGCGAGATGCCGATGGCCCGCAACTCGCGCACCGAGTGCTGGGTGGGCTTCGTCTTCTGCTCGTCGGAGGCGGCGATGTAGGGCACCAGGGTGAGGTGCAGATTCACGGCGTTGTTGCGACCCAGCTCCTGGCGGAACTGGCGGATGGCCTCCAGGAAGGGCAGCGATTCGATGTCGCCGACGGTGCCGCCGATCTCGACCAGGATGACGTCCGCGCTGCCCGCAAGGCGGCGCATCCCGGCCTTGATCTCGTCCGTCACGTGGGGGATGACCTGGACCGTGTTGCCCAGGTAGTCGCCGCGCCGCTCCTTGTTGATCACCGTCTCGTAGATCTTGCCGGTCGTGTAGTTGTGCTTCTTGCTGGTCTTGCAGGTCGTGAAGCGCTCGTAGTGCCCCAGGTCGAGGTCCGCCTCGGCGCCGTCGTCGGTGACGAAGACCTCGCCGTGCTGGTACGGCGACATGGTCCCCGGATCGACGTTCACGTAGGGGTCGAGCTTCATCATCTCGACGGTGAAGCCGCGCGCCTCGAGAATCGCACCGACCGAGGACGCAGCCACGCCCTTGCCAAGCGAGGACACGACGCCGCCGGTGATGAAGATGTACTTGGTTGCCATGGCGTGTGCTCCCGTTCTTGCTATGGATTCTCTGTCGTCTTCATCGCCAGCATCCGCCGCTCGGCGAGCGCCAGGTCCACCGGTGTGTCCACCCCCAGGGGCGCTTCGTCGACCGGCAGCACGCGGATGCGGATGCCGTTCTCGAGCGCGCGGAGCTGCTCCAGCTTCTCCGAGCGTTCGAGCGGCGAGGCATCGAGTTCGGCGAGCCGCAGCAGCACGCTCCGGCGGTAACCGTAGACGCCGACGTGGAGGAGGACCGGCGCGGCCGCATCGTCATCGTCCAAGGGCTGCCGGCGGTAGGGGATGCCGGCGCGGCTGAAGTAGAGGGCGTAGCCGTCGCCGCCGCACACGACCTTGACCTGGTTGGGATCCCGCAGCGCATCCTCGTCGACCTCGGCGGCCAGGGTCACCATGTCTTCGCCGGCATGTGCGCGCAGGTGCTCGGCGAGGTGCGTGATCGCCGAGGGATCGAGCAGGGGCTCGTCGCCCTGGACGTTGATCACCGCGTCGGCGCGCCACTTGCGCGCCGCCCAGGCAATCCGGTCCGTACCGCTGCGACAGTCCGCCGGCGTCATCTCGCAGTAACCGCCGAAGCTCTCGACCTTTCGGCGAATGTCCTCATGGTCCGTCAGCACGACTACGGCGTCGAGACCTGAAGCTTCGCTCGCCCGTCGGTAGACATGCTCAATCATGGGCCGGCCGCAGATCGGCAGCAGGGCCTTCCCGGGTAGTCGGATAGAGCCATAGCGAGCGGGAATCGCGCAGACGACGCCAACCGCATCCGATACGGGCCGAGCACTCGACACGGCCGACCCTACCCGCGCAGCGCGGCGTCGGTCAAACCTCCGGTGACGGTCACTCCCGTCCGACCGGTTGCCCTTCGGGCCGATACGCTCGCGGCGTGTACGTGACGCGTCGATCGGCCAGGGTCCGGTGGTGGCGGGGGCTCCTCGCCGCTCTGGTGGCGGGCAGTCTGCTCGCGGGCTGCGGGGACTCCTCGCGGCCGACCGGCGCGGCGGAGTGGATCTGGCCGGAGGCGGCGGACTCGGAACCCGGCCGGCCGGCGGCCTACCTGCTGCTCGCCGACTTCGAGCTGGAGGAGGCGCCGGAGGCGGCGGCGCGTCTCTTCGTCACCGCCGACCAGGAGTACGCGGTTCACCTGAACGGCCACCAGATCGCGCGCGGCGCTTTCCGGCGCGGCGAACCCATCGACGAAATCCAGGTCGCCCACCTGCTGCGCGCCGGCGTCAACCGTTTGACGATCGAGGCCCGCACTCCCTACGGCGACGGCGGCGCGCTCGCGGGCATCGAGCTCGAGGACGGCTCGATGCCCGTGGTGACGGACGGGAGCTGGCGGTTCCTGGACGTCTGGAAGCCGCGCCTGGTGAAGGGGGAGGCGCAGGGAACGGAGGACGGCGAGCTGGGGACGGTCCGCGCCTGGGGGCGGCCTCCTGTCGGTCGGTGGGGCCGGGTGGCCCGCGGCGAACTGGCGAAGCCGGCGCCGATCTGGCGGGCCGCCGGGCCGCGTCGCATCGTCCGCGTGTCCTCGTCGCCTGGTCTTGAGATCGCGCCCGGAGAGCGGTCGTCCTTGCGGGTGGACTTCGGCCGCGAGGTCACCGGTGTGCTCGAACTCGAGTTCCGGCCGGAAGACGGAACCTCCCACCGGCAGCTCCGGCTGTGTCACGCAGGTGAGTGTCAACGGAGGGCACTGGTGCTGACCACCGGCAGGGCGGCCTGGAGGGACTCGGCTCCGCGCACCTTCGACACCGTGGTGGTGTACGGGTTGAAGGAACTCCGGGCAGCGAGGGCGCGAAGCTAGCGCGGGCCGCGGGCTAGGGTTCCTCCCACTCGATTCCGGGGGGCGGTTCGAAGCTGCCGGGGGCCGCTCCGCTGCGGTAGTCGCCGACGATGAACCGGTTCTCGTTGCGCTGGGCGTCGTAGTAGGTCAGCTCGCGCAGGCGCTGCTCTTCCGGGTCGATCGTGACCTGCACAAGGGCGACGTCTTCGCTGGGTTCGAGCGGACGCAGAACCAGGCGCAGGCGTTGCCCGGGCGCCTGGTCGAGTTCCGCCTCGTACCGGCTCCGAAGATCGTCGATCGTGAGCAGAAAGAAGTCGAGACCCGGGGCCGGCTGCTCGGACAGGTCGTAGCGCTGACCGACCGGCTCGCCGGGGTTCCAGTGGTGCACCGTCCGGTCGCACAGCAGGAAGGCCGTCTCGAACGGCGGCGAGTAGTCCCAGCGCAGGCAACCGGGCGGGCCGACGGCGAGGTTGCCGCGCTCCGTATCGCCGTCCTCCGGATCGAATCCGTAGGGTACGAGCGTCTGCACGAAGCCCGCCGTCAGCGGCGCCTGCGCCTCGAGCGAGCGCCGGAAGTCATCGAGAACGCGCCACGGATCGTCGGCGGACGCCGGGAGGGCGGCAAGCAGGCAGACCGCCACCAGCAAGGGAACCGCCGCCTCTGTACGCGCGCGCCGCATCAGTGCTTGAAGTGGCGGCGCCCGGTCAGGAGCATGACGACGCCGTGTTCGTCGGCGGCCGCGACCACCTCGTCGTCGCGGACGGAGCCGCCGGGCTGGACGATCGCGGTCACTCCAGCCTCGGCCAGGGTGTCGACACCGTCGCGGAAGGGGAAGAAGGCGTCCGAAGCGGCGACCGTCCCGGCAACGTCGAGCTGGGCCTTGTCGAGCGCGAGCCGGCAGGAATCGACCCGGCTCATCTGGCCGGCGCCGATGCCGACTGTCTGGTGTTCGTTGGTGACCACGATCGCGTTCGACTTCGTCGCCCGGCACACCCGCCAGGCGAAGTCGAGCGCCCGCAGTTGCGCCGCGTCGGGCTGCGCCCGGGTGGGACAGGTCCAGTCGCGCGGGTCTTCCGGAGCGCTGTCGAGGTGCTGGGCGATGAAGCCGCCGTCGACGGCTCGCAGCTCATAGGCGCCGTCCACAGCGGAGAAGGGCGGGCATTCGAGCAGGCGGAGGTTCTTCTTTCGGCCCAGCCGCTCCAGTGCGGCCGGCTCGAAGGAGGGCGCCACAATGACCTCGACGAAGAGCTTCGCCAGCGCCTCGGCCAAGGCCCCCGTGAAGGGCCGGTTGACGGCGATGATCGAGCCGAACGCGGAAACGGGATCGCAGGCCAGGGCCCGCTCGTAGGCCTCAACGAGCGACCCGCCCCTCCCGACGCCGCAGGGATTGTTGTGCTTGACGATGACGACCGCCGGATCGTCGCAGGCACCGCCGAACAGCGCCGACAGCTTCCTCGCGGCGTCCGCATCGAGCATGTTGTTCCAGGAGAGCTCCCGGCCCTGGAGTTGCCGGAAACCGCCCAGAACGCCGGCGCCGCCCGCCTCCCGGTAGACCGCCGCTCCCTGGTGCGGGTTCTCTCCGTAGCGCGGCGCCAGCACCTGCTCGAGTTCCAGCCGGACGGACTCCGGCAACGAACGGGTCCCGTCATCGGCCGCCGGCGCCGCGCCGCCTTCCAGCCAGTCGGCGATCGCGGCGTCGTAGCTCTGGGTGTGCCGGAACGCCTTGAGCGCCAATTCGCGCCGGAGCGCTTCGGAAAGGCCGCCCTCGGCCCGGAGCGCTTCGAGGATCCTCGGGTAGTCCGCCGGGTCCACGACGACCGCCACGTTGGCGAAGTTCTTGGCCGCGGCCCGGACCATGCTGGGGCCGCCGATGTCGATCATCTCCACCGTGCCGTCGACGGTCGCATCCGGGGCCGCGGCCGCGGCGGCGAAGGCGTACAGGTTCACGGCCACCAGATCGATCGGCGGGATCTCGTGCTGCTCCAGCTCCGCCCGATGTTCCGGCCGCCGCCGGTCGGCGAGGATGCCGCCGAAGATCCGGGGGTGCAGGCTCTTCACCCGGCCATGGAGGATCTCGGGGTGGCCGGTCACATCGGACACCGCGGTGACCGCTACACCGTGTTCCGCGAGCTGCCGCGCCGTGCCGCCGGTCGAGACGATCTCGACCCCCAGATCCGCCAGTCCGGCGCCAAGTTCCTCAAGGCCCGCCTTGTCGAAGACCGAGACCAGTGCGCGGCGAACGGGGAGCATCGGCGTCGGCGCAGCGTAGCACGCTGAAGGCGGCCGAACGCTGCGGCCGCGGGGATCAGAAGGGTTCGGTATCGACCTGCCCGCAGATACTCCCCTTCGGGTTGGTGTACTCGGCCGCCGGACCGGTGACCGTGTCCGTGAGAGTGATCTTGTACTCCACGTCCGAGAGACCGCCGTACAGGAACCAGAAGCTGCCGTTGAGCGCCCGGCCATCGAGCACCTTCACCGCCAGCTCGATGTTCTCCGGGTTGAAGAACCAGAAGAATCCCGTGTTGGCCGTGGTCAGAGAAGGCGCGACCTTGGCGATCTTTGTGGGGTCGAGCGGAGGCTCGACGTTGGGATCGACGAGGCTGACCTCGACCGCAAAGCGGTTGTCGAGCAGACACAACAGCTCCTCACCCGGCTCGCACTGGCCTCCCGCCTCCTGCGGTCGCCCAGCGCCGGTCGCGGACAGTGACACCAGTTCCAGTTTCACCAGGTCGATGCCGGGTTGGGCCGGCACGCCCGCCGACGACCCAAGCATCGCGGTCAGGTCGCCGCCCGAGAAAGCCTGCACATCGCTCTGCCCGCAGATCTCCTTGGGCGGGTTGTGGTACGTGCGCCGCTGGTCACTCTGCGTGTCTTCCACCGTGACCCAGTACTCCACATCCGAAAGGGCGCCAAAGAAGACCCAGTAGTTGCCATTGAGCGCCCGGCCGTCGAGAACCTTGATCACCAGTTCCACATTGTCCGGCTGGAAGAACCAGAACAGACCCGACTCGTCCGAAAGGTCGATGGGAACCGCGGTGCCGAAGCCGTAGTCACCAATCACATCCGGGTTCGTCCAATGCGCCTGCACTTCGAAGCGGCCATCCCCCAGGCACAGGTAGCGCCCGCCGCTACGACAGGCGTCGCGGAAGGCGCCCGTGGTCGTGCTGGCCTCCTCGGAGAACAACCGTGAGCCGCCGGCCAACGCTGCGAGACGGAAGGTGTAGGGGGTGTCGGTCATCAGACCGGTTACCTGAACCGAACCGGCCGAGGCCGCGGCGGAGACCAGGTCGACCCAGCCGGATTCCGGGTTGCGTCCCTGGATGCTCAGAGTGCCCAACGATCTCTGTGCCCACCGCCCGGACCATTCCAGGTCGATTGCGGAGTCGCCCGAGGGCGTCGCGGTGAACACAGTAGGCGCTGTGATGGTGCCCAGTTTCACCGTCACGGTGTTGCTGCTCCCGGAGTAGCCGGTGCCGTTATAGGCGAAAACGCGGTAGTCGTCCTCGCTGCCGGGCTCCAGATCTTCCAGGTCGAACGCCTTCACGTCGGCGCCCACCAGGTCCACCCGGTCCCAAACGTCGCCGAACAACCGAACCTGGATCTCGAAGCCCAGCTCGTCTGTCGAGTCGTCGTCCCACGTCAACAGCGCGGAAGTGGCGCCGAGCGGCGTCGAGCGGAGCCGCCTCGGCGCCCGCGGTCCATTGCCCGCCACACCAAGCGCCACGATCAGCCCGTCGCTCCTCGAGGTGCGTCCCTCGCTGTCCTCGGACGCCACGCTGAAACGGTAACGACCGCCCCGCGCCAACGCCGGAATCTCGAGGGATTCGGTGTCGGCGTCAACGGCAAAGGCGCCAGACCAGCCCGAGACGTTGGCCGAAACCAGGAAACCCACCTCGTCGTCCGAGTTGTCGGTCCACGTCAGGCGAACCGAAGTGCCGTCGGTCACGGTCGCGCGGAGGTTCGTGGGCGCCGCGGGACCCTCCTGTTCCGGCCATTCCACGGCGGCGTTCTCGCTCCAGGACGAGCCGCCACCACTGTACGCGGACACCCGAAAAACGTAGCGAACGCCCGCCTCAAGGCCGATGACGATGCCGAACTCGCGCTCGGCGAGGACCTCGTCCCGCAACCAGAGTTTGCCCTCGCGGAGAACCTGGACCTCGAAACCCGCCTCGTCGTCCGAGTTGTCGGTCCAGGTCAGGATGGCGACGTTCAGGATCGGCGTGACGCGCAGGTCGGATGGCGCGGCCGGCTCGGCTCCTGGCAGGACGGCATCCACGAAGCTGGTTCTCCAGGAACGGTCGCTGCCGATGTGGGAAGTCACCCAGAAGAAGTGGAAGCCGGGCTCGAGGTCATCGACTTCGTAAGACTCCTGGTCGGCGCCAACCGATTGCCCCAACGCGAACGCCTCACCCAGCCGCTGCACCCAGACTTGAAAGCCCTCCTCGTCGTCCGAATTGTCGACCCAACTGACGCGGGCAGACGTGGCGCCGGTCACCTCGACGCGGACGTTCGTGGGCGCGGCGGGCGCGGCCTCCGGCGGCGTCTGCAGAGCGTCGCTGTAGCTGGCGCCCAGTCGCATGGTGCGTCGAAGCACCCGCTCGTTCTCCTGCTCGCCGGCGATACCGATCGTGCGCCGCCTGGGCCTGATCCGCACGGACGAGAAGTACGGCTCCACCTGGCCGCGATAGCTCATTACCGTGCCGACGTTCGGTATGTGATCGCGGTTGAAATGGCCGAAAGCGTATGGCTCGACCGCGACCGCCTCTACACCCGTGGCATTGGCAGGATCGTGGTTCGCGCCCAGGCCGTGCCCGATCTCGTGGGCGAAGATCTGAGCGTCGTCGTACGTGGAACAGGAGTTCGCCGACCAGCCGAAAGCGAGGGGCGCAAAGTCCTCCGCCGTCGAGCCTTGCGTCAGCAGTGCGGCTTGGCCGCAAGCCTGGAGCAGGCTCGGACTCTCGCCTGTGAACAGGTGGACGAGATCGGCGTCGTGCCGGCTTCGCAGTTGCGCGACATCGCCGTTCCAGCGCAGTTGCGTGAACAGGCTCCTGCCGTACTGGCCGACACCCTCTCCGGCTACGGCCTCAAGAGCAACGGGCGCCCTTGCGATGTGGACGATGTTCGCTTCGACTCCCAACTGGCCGTTCCGGAGCACCAGGTTGAGATAGTCGCCCGCGTTGCGAATCGACGCCACAGCGCCGCCGCGGTTCGCCCAGTTCCGCGCCGCCTCTGCTGTGTACAGCACCAGGATGTCGAGCTGGTCGTGGCTCTGCGGATTCGCCACCCGCTGTCGCAGGTCGACGCGCCGCGGCTCCGTCGGGCCGAATCGCGACAGACCGTCCGGCGCCACGCCCACCGGACAGAAGGTGTCCGGCGCGTCACCCGGCGCGGCCGCGGTATCGACCATTCCGCCGCGACCGTCGGGATCGGCGCTGATCCGGAACCTGGCGCCGCCCGGCTCGCCGAACCGCCCCACGAAGCCGCCGTCTGCCACCGTCAGGACGACGCTCTCGTAGCCCGCTCCCGGAAGGCTTCCCGCCCACATCACGTTGCCGCTGCCGCGATCCTCGAAGACGGTCCGCTCCGCTACAAGCACCCGACCGTCTGAAGTCGGGAGTTCGAGCCGAGACGGCCCCGAACGGACCAGGTCGAGATCGACCTGCACGGTCACGAGCCCGAGGACCGGGTCGAAGCGCGCGGCCTCGGCGACCGGAGGTGCCGCCGGTTCAGAGCCCAGGCTCAGCAGGCGCTGTCCCTGCAGCGCCCCTGCTCCTATCGTCAGCAGGCTGATCGACCCGGCCGCAAGGGCGACCAGGAAGCCTGATCGCGTGCCCACGCCGCAGCCTCTTCGGTCCGCAGGAAGGTGAGCAGGTCGACGCACGGCGGCTGTTCCGGCTTGGCGCATGGTCCACGGAGTCTAGCCGCCCACGGGGCGCTCCATTGACGGGCTTGGGGCCCGCCTGCTAGAACACGCGGCACTGCGGTGCAGCCCGGTGCGCGCGACCTGCCCAGGTAGCTCAGTTGGTAGAGCACCTGACTGAAAATCAGGGTGTCGGTGGTTCGAATCCGCCCCTGGGCACCATCCGCGCCGGCCCACGAGCGGGAGCAATCGAGGCGCTTCCTGGCGGCTGCCACCCGATTCCGCAAGAAATCCGCAGCCGGCAGCGAGCCGGGCGAATTCAAACTTCCACGGGTCAAGTTGCTGAGGTTCAATCACTTAGACTCTGCCGCCCGCATCGGCCCGAGGGCGTCCACTCTCCTTCTCTTGACACGACCTCTGTGCGCCCTATACCTTGTTTCCCGGATAGGGACTGTGACCAAGGATCGCAACCCAATCCACCGGTCCAAGAGACGCGACCCTCGGGTCGGAGCTTGAAGAAGGGCGAAAGTCACGTTCGCGTGGTGGGCGCACTTCAAGAGCGAGGGTCTGAGAGTCACGACTCGAAAGCCGGGCTCGGTGGCAGGAGCCACTTGGCGCCGGGGAGACCGAGGCGCAAGCCGAGGCGACCTTGACGACATGAAGTTCCAGCCGGCGAGTGGCTCCCGTTAGCCGAAGGCTTCCCCGGGGGCGGCGCCAAGAGGCGAAAGTCTCGGGGCGCCAGATCCAGGGAGGCGGCTTCAGGGAAGCGAACGGTTCGGAAGTTGCCCGGCAGCAACGGAAGGCCGATCGGCAACTGAAGTGCTCCATCGGCAGACGCTTCGGGGGCTTCGTCGTGAGACCCGACCAGTCGAGCGACGGAGTACCCCCAAGGCGCCAGGTCGGAGGAGACACAGGCAAAAGGAGTCCCCGCGACGGCGGGCCGCGAAGATCGGTTCGGAGGCGCAAGCCGAGGAGCCGGCCATGGCGGAACGACGACGCGGACCTTTCGGCCACCCGAGCCGGAGGGTTGAACGCGAAGGCGCAAGCCGGAGCGGGAAGCCCGAAGACAAGGGGCGTACGAAGGGGAGTCCCGGCAAACCGGACGGGGCTGGAGGGGCCGCAAGGTTCCACCGCCAGAGCCGCAAGGCAAAGGCGTCCAGACCTGAACGGAGGATCGGTGGCGCGCAAAGCGCTCCACGACCGGATGCCTGCCAAGCGGAAAGGTCGGGGAAACGCGAGCGAGGGATGAGAGACTTCAGGTCGATTCGGGTGAAAACCCCGGAACGGTCCCTATCCTCTTTTTTCGTGGCCCGCAGAAGGTAGCACGCCGAAACCGTAAGTGCAACCACGCCAGGGGTTTACGTCCCGCGACACCGCGCTGACGCCCCGGGCCGGAATGTCGCCTCCCGCCCAGGCGTTGCACCGCGAGAAGCCAGGGGCGGCCAGGACTCGGACACGCGACGCTTCCGATGTTCCCTCAGAGCCACCAGGCCACCGAAGTCGGTACCTGACGCTCCGTCGCTCCCCTGGCATCGAAGGCTCCGCACAGCGGATCCACGTTTGGGTGCGTGTTTGCCGTGAGCAAGCCACGGCCCAAGTTACGAGGGTCACGAACACGAGGGTCACGAACTGGTCACACAACTGTCACGCATCGCCCGGAAGGCTCCGTGCGTAGTCTCCTTTTGTGTCCTCTAAAGCCAGGGCCCTCCATTTGGAACACCAAATTCGGGGCTGGGAAGCGCCGAACAACCGTCCACTCGCAGTAGTCCAAGGCCAACGTCATGCAGCGCGATAACGGCCCGTCGCAGGAGGAACGCCTTGGCGCCAAACGCGGCGGCGCCTTCGCTTCACGGTCTCGCCGGCTTGAGTTCGGCGAATTCCGCTTCGATCCCGAGACACTGGAGCTCTCCGGCCGCGGGCGCACGGTGCGGCTCCAGCCCCAGCCCGCCCGACTCCTCGAACTACTGATTTCGCACCGCGGCGCAGTGGTCTCGCGCGAGGCAGTCCGCCGCCATCTCTGGCCTGACGAAGTCCACGTCGAGTACGACCAGAGCATGAACTCGTGCGTCAAGCGAATCCGGGTCGCACTCGGCGACAACGCCGAAGCACCGGCGTACATCGAGACGCTGCCGCGCCTCGGGTACCGCTTCCTGAAGCCCGTGGGCGAGGTCAACGACGGCAACGAACCGATGCTCACCAGGGGTGGCGCGGCCAGGCCGTTGCGGTGGCCTGCCGGCTCAGCGCTCGCCGTTCTCGGGGCAGCCCTTGGCATCGTCGCCACAGTCCTGATCTGGCGCGCGCTGGACTCCGGGCCACCCGCCGCGAGCGAGCCGTCACGGCAGGTTCTGGCGCTCCTGCCCTTCTCGGCCGTGGAGACATGGTCCGGCGCCGAGCCATTCCGCCAGGGCCTGGCCCAGGAGCTCATCACGTCGCTCGGCCGGCAGGCGTCCGATCACCTGGCGGTCATCGCGCATGACGCCCGACCGTACCCAAGCGCCGGCGGCGGAGCGAGCGGGCTCCGAGCCGACTACCTGCTCGATGGCCGGGTTCAGCGGGAACAGGATCGCCTCCGGGTCTGGGCCCGCCTGGTCCTGGCCAAGGACGGCACAGTACTGTGGAGCGAGTCCTACGACGGCGCCGAGAGCGACATGCTGGCCTTCGAGGCGGAGGTGGGCTCACGGATCGCCAACGCGGTCCTCATGCGTTTGATGCAAATGGGACCGTACCCCGGACCGCGGGGCCGCCGCTAGCACCGCCACGAACCCGGACGGCCGGGAAGCTCGAGAGCCGCTTCGAGTTCGTCCAGAAAGCGGCTGCGCGGGATCTCCTCGGCGCCGAACCGGAGCAGGTGCTCGGTGACCTGCTGGCAGTCCACGAACGCGTAGCCCCACCGTTGGAGGCAGCGAATCAGGCGAACCAACGCGATCTTGGACGAATTGGAGCGACGGGCGAACATCGATTCACCGAAGAACGCACCGCCGATCGAAACTCCGTAGAGGCCGCCCACCAACTCGCCGCCTTCCAGGCATTCAACCGAGTGAGCGTGGCCCCGCCGGTGCAGACGCTCGAACGCGTCGATCAGGGGATCCGTAATCCACGTGCCCTCCTGTCCGGGACGGGGGTTCTCGGCGCAGGCGGTGATGACCTCCCTGAAGCGCGTGTCGATGGTGACCTCGAACGGGTCGCGGCGGAGCTCACGCCGCAGACTGCGCGACGTTCTGAACCGCTCCGGATAGAGCACGAGGCGCGGGTCGGGCGAAAACCACAGCATGGGACCGCCGGGACCCAGGAGCGGCCAGGGGAAGATGCCGGATCCGTACGCGGCAAGCAGCCGCTCCGGCTCGAGGCCTCCGCCCACCGCGAGCAGGCCGCTCGGATCCGCCAAGCGCGGCGGAGGGAAGGCGATGCGGCGATCGTCGAGCCGGAATGGTCCCCTCCGGTTCATCCAGCGCAGGTTACCCGTCGGTGCCGGACTACACGTTGAACCGGAAGTGGACCACCTCGCCGTCCTGCACCCGGTACCCCTTGCCCTCCAGGCGGAGAGTCGCACGTTCGCGGCAGACCGCCAGCGATCCGGCGTCGATCAGATCCTGCCACCCGGTGACCTCGGCGCGAATGAAGCCACGCTCGATGTCGGAGTGAACGGCGCCCGCCGCGGTCACCGCCGCGCTGCCCCGGCGGATAGTCCACGCGCGGACCTCGTCGTCGCCGACGGTGAAGAAGGCGATCAGCCCCAGCAGTTCGTAGCCCGCCTGCACCACCCGGACCGCGCTCGGCTGGTCGAGGCCCGCTTCGGCCAGGAAGTCGCCCTGATCGGCCGGGTCGAGCCGGGAGATCTCCTCTTCCAGGCAAGCGCTCACGACCAGGAATCCGGTGCCCGGCGGCGCTTCGACCCCGGCAACCGCAGCAGGGTCTCCCGCCACGTCCTCGTCGACATTCAGCACCACCAGCATCGGCTTTCGGGACAGAAGGCCGTAGCCGCGCAGCCGTTTTTCCTCGTCCGCGTCGAGGTCCAGGCGGCGCAGCGACGTTTCCGCCTCGAGCGCCGGCAGAATGCGGTCCGCCAGCAGCGCGCGCTCGCGCTTCTCCAGGTCGGTCAGGCCTCTCTTCTGCGCCTGAACGAGCCGCTCCAGCCGCCGCTCCACCACCTCGTAGTCGGCGAGGATCAGCTCCAGATCGATCGTCGCGATGTCTCGCTGCGGGTCGACACGACCCGACGGGTGCAGGAGTTCCGGATCCTCGAAAGCGCGCACGACGTGGACCAGGGCGTCCATCATCCGCAGCTCAGCCAGGTCCAGGGTCTCTCCCCGGCCCCGGTCGATGCCGGGAACATCGACGAATCGGACCTGCGCCGGCACGTAGCGCCGCGGCTGGTAGAGATCCCGGAGCTTCTCCAGGCGCCGGTCTCGCACCCCCGCTACTCCCACGTTCGTGGTGTTCGAGGCCCGGAACTTGTCTGTCGCCTGCCGGGAAGACGTGAGCGCATTGAACAGCGCAGTCTTTCCCGCCTTGGGCAGGCCCAGGATGCCGAGTTGCATGTTCACTCCCTTGACTCCGAACTCAGATGCTGGCGCCGAAGTTGGCAGCGAGGATGGCCAGATCCTCGCCGTCCACCTGGCCGCTGCCGTCGAGATCGGCATCGACGTCGAAGCGGCGCGACCTCGATCCCGCCCCGAAGGCGAGGCCCAGGAACACCAGATCGCGGCCGTCCACGCGACCGTCCCGATCGATGTCGCCCCGCGGCAGGACGGCGCCCTGGACCAGGAAGCGGCCCACCATGCGGTCATAGACGTTGCCCTCTGCATCGCCGGCGCGCAAGGACAGCGTCACCGCGCCCTCGAACGGCGCCGCCGGCGAGAAGCGCCACCGCAGCCAACGTCCGTCGTCGCCGACGCCGGGCGCCGGCGCCGGCGAGCCATCGACCATGAGCACCACCGAACCGGTGTCGATGGCGCTGCCGAAGTCCCGCACCTCGACCTCCAGGCCGCTCGCGGGGGGAATCTCCCCCGAGCCGTGCGCGGGGACCAGCCGCGTCGGAACGGGCGGCGCCGCGTCCCTGGCCCGGAGCACGTCGGCAAAGACCGAGGCGAGGAGGTCGTAACCGGCGTCGTTCGGGTGCCCGACGGGATCCTCGGCGCCGGCGTAGTAAAACGCATGGAACAGCCGCTTCTGCGTACTGAAGATCTCGAACGGATCGACCAGGCCGCGCCCTCGAATCGCCGCCAACCCCCGGATCGACTGCACCAGGTCCTGGTTCTGCCAGTTGTTGTGATCGAAACGGGCGTTCGGCAAGCGGGGAATCAGGGTGGCGTGGTACGGCGTCCGGCCGGCGACAGCCGCCCGGGCGGCCATCTGGTCCAGGTTGAACAGGGTCGTCTCCGGCGAAATGCTCCGGCTGATGTCGTTCGTGCCCTCCATCAGCAGCAGGCAGTCCCCCGGCTCCGCCAGGACGTCGGCGATGCGGGCCAGACCCTCCGGCGTCCGCTCGGCGCCGACGCCCCGATTGTCGACCACCAAGCCGGGCGCCAGAGCCTCGAGACGGGGCGGATAGCCGGCGTCGGCACGACCCGGATCGTCACCGACGCCGGCTGTGATGCTGTCGCCGAAGGCCTTGCAGTGACTCGGTGTCTGCGCGGCCGCGACCACGCCCAGGGCGAACAGCGTGGCGCCGAGCGCGGCGAGCCGGACAATTCCGATGCGCCCGGAGAAGCGGTTACCAGTCAAGCGCGGTATGTTACAGGCGGGATTCCGAGACCTCCCGCGAGACCTCTCGACAGGTTCCTTCCACAAAGCTTATGTGTTATTCTGCATGTTTCTACGTTTGAGTGAGATCTCCACCGGGTAGGGAGAAATCCGATGATGAAACCAATCGACCATCCAAGAGTGGCAGCAGCGGCCCTGGCGACTCTTCTGCTCGGTTTGCCGGCAGCCCTGTATGCACAGGACACGTACTACGTGCTGATCGCGAACGACGACGAAGCCAAGGAAGTTCTGCTCAGCGTCCACAATCCGACCAACACGACCCAGCGCTTCGACATCCTGCCCATCGCCTCCGGGACCAACGGCGCCCTGCGGCCCAAGCCGCCGGTCAGCATGTCGGTTCCCGCCGGCCGCACGATGCAGTACAGCAACCTGGCCGGCAACACCCCCTCGATGGTCGAACTCGTCGCCCACGGCGAACTCACCTTCCAGGCCTACACGGTGGCCACGGACTCGAGCGGCAGGCGGGTCGGTCTGCGAGAGCAGGTTCCGATCGTCGACTCGGAAACCATGGTCCCCAGCAGAGCCTGGGCCTTCGTTTCCGGGATGCGGCGGGACAGCCGTGACCGCTCGGACTACGCGATCGTCAACCTGTCCCACACGAGCAGCCTCTGCGAACACAGGGTCCGCAGCCACGACGGCAGGTGGGTCCTGGAATCCCGGATCCTCGACCACGAGCCCCTGTCCCTGACCTATGTCACCGATGTCCTGAAGGTGGTCGGGGTCGAGCTCGGCGACCACTACACGATCTCAACGAGATGCAGCGGCAACTTCTACGTCGCCGGGCTGGTCGCCAATGACGACGCGGACCGGATCACGGTCCTGCAACCATTCCAGCGCGTCGCCTCCGCGCTGCGACCTCCGGGATACGGCGAGCCGCCCCCGCCCCCTGAGCCTCCGGAAGATCCGCCGGCGCCGCCACCCAGTCCTTCCTGCACCTCGGGCTGGGTGTGCATCGACCTTCAGGGCGCCTTCCACCGCGCCACCGCGGCCCGACCCAGCTTCGAGCAGAGGCTGAACACGCCCCAGGGCACCTACAGGCGAGCGGTCTTCCGCTTCAAGGTCCATCACGGCGGCTGGAACCGGATCTCGTCCCGCAATCAGAACCTGTTCTGGCTGGCGCGCGACAAGCACGTCGATCTGTTCGGGTTCGGCATCGCCAAGGGACCAGGCGGACCGGCCCAGGTGTTCTACCGCACGGACTGGGGAATCAACCACGTGAACAAACAGCGCGTGGTGACGTCCTATCTGATGCAGGCGGGCGAGACCTACGACGTCATGTTCGACTTCGACGCCGGCGGCGGCCGGATCGTCCTGACCCTGACCGATTCGGGCGGCACCGAGGTCATGCGTTCCGTGGGCCAGCCGAACGTCTCGGAGATCCCTTTCACGCAGGGGCAGCGGATCGCGGTCGGCTTCGGTTTCCGCGGCGAGTATGAGGTCGAACCGGCCCAGCCCGGCTGGATCTGGTCGGACCTCCACGTCGAGTTGCAGCCGAGGTAGGGCTCGCCCCCACTCGCCGCCAATAGAGTAGCCGGCATGAGGCGACGCCCGGCCGGAGTACGCATCGCCGCGGGAGTCGTAGCCGCCTCGGCGCTGGCTGTGACCTGCTCCGAACCGGCCCCGGTGCACCGGGGACCCATCGTGCTGATCACGATCGACGCGTTGCGCGCCGATCTCGTCGGCAGCGGCCTGATGCCGCACCTCGACCGTCTGGCCGCCGACGCGGACTGGGCCGGCACAGCGGTCTCCACCTCAAGCTGGACCGTGCCCTCCATGGCGTCGCTCTTTACCGGCCGGCAGCCTTGGCGGCACGGCAGTTGGCACAGCGCGCGGGCACGACTTCAGGACGATCTGCCGACTCTGCCCGAGCTCCTGCGCGATCTCGGTTTCGAGAACACAGCCTTCCGTTCGAACAGTTGGCTCACCGACCCTTTCGGCTACGTCCGCGGTTTCGACCGTTTCGGTCCCGTGGCCCGGATGGGGCGGGTGACCGAGATGCTCCGGGCCCTGGACGGCGGACCTCAGTTCGTCTGGATGCACGTGCTGCCTCCGCACGTGCCCTATCGGCGCCATGAGGAGTATCTCGATCGCCTGGAAGCTCCACGCGACGATCTGCCGGAACGGATCGGCCCCCTCCAGATGAGACGGTTCGCCGACCCCTCCATTCCCCTCGACCCGGACC
This sequence comes from Candidatus Multivorans sp., assembly GCA_965205295.1. Taxonomy (GTDB): domain Bacteria; phylum Acidobacteriota; class Thermoanaerobaculia; order Multivoradales; family Multivoraceae; genus Multivorans. Next base: position 3,356,593 of record OZ242167.1, on the reverse strand, counting down.
AGCGCGAACAGGCCTGGCAGCTCTACCAATTGAGCGCGGCACACGCCGACGCCCTGGTCGGCGTCCTGCTGGACGCACTGCGGGACAGCGGGCAGTTCGAGAACGCCCTGATCGCGGTGACCTCGGATCACGGCGAGGAGTTCGGCGAGAACGGCCAGGTCCTGCACGGAGACAACCTGCACCGCGTCCTGATCGAAGTGCCGCTGATCGTCAAGCTGCCGGCGGACTGGACACGGTCGCTCGACCCGGGGCCGACGGTCGCCAACTACCGCCTGTTCTCCACCCTGATCGAGGCCGCGGGCGGTGAGCCGCCGCCGGGCAGTCCACCGAGCCTGTTCGAACCGACCACCGACGGCGCGCTGTCGGAGCTCTATCTGGGCAACGGCATGAACCAGATGTCCCTGGTCGAGGACGGGCGCCAGCTCGTGTGGAAAAGCCGGTTCGCGCCGGCCGAGGACCGGTACTACGAGTCGATGTTCGTGCTGGCGGGTGGCGAACCGCCTGTCCCCCTCGACGAGAAGCCCGAGGAACTCGTGGCGAGGCTCGAGCGGCAGTTCGAGACGGCGCCGCCGCTGATGGGCGCACCGGGAACCCGGCCTCAGCTCGAGGCCTTCGACTGGGCCGAAGGAGGAACGGTCGCGCCCGCTGTGGCCGCGGACGATTTCGCGCGCCGCCTGCAAGATCGCTGGCGAGCGACGAACGGTCCGGACCGGGCGGCCTTCATCGCCGACCGCGACCAGCCCGATATCAGCCCGGAGGAACTGGAGCGGTTGAAGGCGCTGGGGTACGTGGTCACATCGCGGAAGCAGCGAGCGCCAACCCCGGAGCCCTAGCGCCGTTCAGAGCCGCGGTTTGCTGGCCGGCCGGAGCCGGAGATCGATGACCTCGGCCGACGGCGGCAACGCCGCGGCTTCGACGATCGCCGACGCCACGTCGACCGGGTCGAGGAAGCGTTCCGCGTCGTAGTGCTGTCCCAGGCTGCGACAGACGTCCTGTTGCATCCGGCTCCGGGTGCGGCCGGGGTAGACGCTCAGCACCCGAACGCCGTCCGCGTTGACCTCGGCGCGCAGAGCGTCGGCAAGCGCTCTGAGAGCGTGTTTACTGGCGGCGTAGGCGGCACTCCCTGCTCCGGCCGCAAGGCCCGCCGTCGAGTTCACGAACACAACCAGCCCGCCGCGGCGGCGAAGAGCGGGAAGCAACCGGCGGGTCAGGACGTACGGGGCGCGGACGTTGACCGCGAATTGGAGATCGAGGTCCTCGACCGGCGCCGCTTCGACAGACCCCGCGCGAAAGGCGCCGGCGGCATGCACCAGCAGATCCACGCCCCCATCGGCGATCGACTCGGACACCGCGCCGACCGCGTCGATCGTCGCCTGCTCCGTGAGGTCGCCCGCGACGGTGTGGATCGCGCCGCCCCCACCGGCCTGTTCGCTGGCGGCCTCTTCCAGGCGCTTCCGATCCCGCCCGACCAGCAGCAGCGAGGCGCCCTGTCCGGCCAGCAACCGGGCGACGGCGCCTCCGATTGCGCCGGTGGCGCCGGCAACGACCACGATCCGATCGGCGAACCTCGCAGCGGCAGCAGACACGCGCGCAGCTTATCGGTGCATCCGCCCGGTAAGCTGAGACCGATGCCGCGGCCGCTCCGTCTGACCTTGACGCTTCTCGCCTGGGCCGGCGCCGCGCCCGGTTTCGCCGCGGAGGGCCTGACCGCGTATCGCGGCCAGGACTGGGCCCACCTGCAGGCGACGACGGAGCGGGCGACACTCTGGCTGGGGCCGGGGCGCGCCGTGGAGCTCCCGGCGACGGGAGCGCCGGCCGCGCCCGTCCGCTACGACGACCTGGTCCTGCTCGGCCGGACTCCGGACGGCGCTCAGCAGTGGGCGGCAGCGGGAGTGAGCCTGAGCGGGAACGGACCTCGGCTCCGGCTCTATGGGGGACAGGAGGGCCGGATCCGCGCTGTTTCGCCGCCGCAACGCCCGGCCGGCGCGATCCAGATCGCCTCCGTGCGCTGGCTGGCGGCCGCCGAAGGCGAACCCCTGCGTGCGCTCGCCTGGCTCGAAGCGACCCGGCCTCGCGCCCAGGAGGTGTGGCTGTCGCCGTACCGCGACGGGCAGTTCGAGACCGCCGTCCGCCTGGTGGGGGCCGGGCCCGGGTCGCAGACCGCACTCGACGCCGCGGTCCTCGCCGACGGTTCCTGGCTGCTCGTGTGGTCCGCTTTCGACGGCGTCGACGACGAACTGGTCTGGCGGCAAGGGCAGCCGGACGGAAGCTGGGCCGGAGGCCGCGTCTCGCCGGACAACCGGGCGCCCGACATCACGCCGCGGCTGCTGGTGACCGCCGACGGCGCGGCCGTCGCCTGGAGCCGCTACGACGGTCGCGTGTACCGGGTGCGAACGGCGCACTTCGAGCAGGGAGTGTGGCGCGAGGAGAGTTGGGCGGCCCCTCCCGATTCGCTCTACCCGGAGTGGGTCGGAGACTCGGACACGCTTCTCTACCTGCAGGGTGCGACCCGGGTGTGGATGGGCGCCGGGCGTGAGTCGGCAGTGCAGTTTCGCGCCGCGACGGAGGCGCCGCCCGTCATTGACCGGGATCCCGCATCGGGCCTCTTGCGCGCGCACTGGCCCGAAGCCGCCGGCTGGCGTTCGGTGTCGGGAACGCCGCCGGGAGTTCGGCCGTGACCGTGGGCATCGGAGGGCTGGCCACGCGTCTGCGCTCCTTGCTCCAGGGCGGGGAAGGTCTGTTCGCCAGCCGGCCGGTGGTCGTGACCCTGGCCGCCGCCAGTTGCTTCCTGCTGGCCGTCCCGCTGACGATCGGGAAACCCGGTCAACCGCCGACACTCAAGGCGGACGAGCCGGCCTACTACCTGATGGCGCTCAGCCTCGCGCGCGACTTCGATCTGCGCTATCTGCCGGCGGACGGCGACCGGTTGCTGGAGGAGTTCCCGTTCGCCTCCACCCACAACCTCATCCTGATGACCTCCGACGGCTGGCGCACCGTCCACTACGGCAAACCGCTCGCCTACCCGTTGTTCGCTGCGCCCTTCGCCGCCCTGTGGGGCGCGAACGGCATGGTGTTCTTCAACATGGCGCTCCTGGTCTCGATGGTGTGGCTCGCCGCGGCGTTCCTGGCCCGGCGCGCCTCTCCCGCCACCGCTGCCGCCTTCGCCTGCGGCCTGTTCCTGCTCTCGGCCTGCTCCCGCTACGTGTTCTGGCTGCAGCCCGAGGTCTTCAACATGTTCGGGGTGTTCGGCGCGCTCTACTGGGGTTTCGAGAATCGGCGCCGCGCGATCTGGCTGACCGCGCTCTCCGGCGTTCTGCTGGCGCTGCCCACCTACAACAAGCCCATGTTCGCCGCCATCGCCCTTCCGCTCGTGGGCGCCTTCCTGTTGCGCCGGCAGTGGCGGACGGCCGCGGTCTGGACCCTCGGCTTCGCCGGTGGCCTGGCGCTGCTGGCGACGATGTCGCTGCGCATGACCGATCTGGTCCTGCCCTATCTAGGGTCCGACGTGCGGGCCGCGGTGCGGGTATGCGAGCCGGGCGACTGGCCGGTGGAGATCGTGGAGGCTCGGCGAATCGCCGTGGGCGGCAACCCCGGCACCGGTGAGGCCGAGGCGGCCGTCACCATTCCGGAGTCTCCCACCGGCAACAACTTCTCCTGGCTCTTCCGCATCCCCCGCCAGTCCTTTGGAGAAGTGGTCGAGAACATCGGCTACTTCCTGGTCGGCCGGCACGCCGGACTCCTGCCGTACCACCCCTTCGCCGGCATCGCGCTCGCGCTGTTCCTCTTCGCCGGCCGCCGCGACCGGGACCGCTGGTTGTTGCTGCTTGCTCTGGCAGTGGTCGCCGGCTACTTCGTGCTCTTCATCGACTGGAACTGGCAAGGCGGCGGCGGCTTCATCGGCAACCGCTACTTCGTCAGCGTGATCCCCGCGTTCCTGTTCCTGGTTCCGGGCCGGATCCCGCCCTGGACCCTGCCGGCCGGCTACTTGAGCGCCGGGCTGTTCGCCGGCGCCATGGTGCTGGCGCCCTTCGGCGTCACCGTTCCCGCGGCGACGCTGCAGGCGCACACCCGGAACGCACCGCTCCGGTACCTGCCGCTCGAGCTCTCCCTGAGCAACGTGCCCGGCTACGAACGCCGCGGCGTGGCCGGCATGTCGGTCATGGGCCGGGCAGACCGGCTGCGGGCGCGGGGCAGCCAATGGTGGGTCGCCGCGCGCGGCCCGACCGAGATCCTGATCGAATCCCGGCACCGGTTCGACAGCCTGGTGCTGAGCATCTCTTCACCGGCGGCGCCCAACACGCTGAGCCTGCGGATGGACGGCGGTCCGACGGTAGAGGTGGAGGTCGCCAACGCCGGTGAGCCGCAACGGGTGACCCTCCGCTCCCGGAAACCCCACAAGGCGAGGCGGCGAGACGGCCACCGGACGTATGTCCACCGCCTCAGGGTCGAGACCACGCGCGGCGCACTGAAGAAGTGGACGCTGGTCCGGCCTCCCGCGCCCTGCACGGCCTACGCCTGGAACCAGGAGACCGAGGAGACGTTCTACCTCGGCGCCGAGTTCCGGATTCTCGGCAGCGAGGAGCATCTGGCCGCGGGCGTGTTCGCGGCCCGGATCGGCACTGTCGGCCTGGTACCGGCGACGCTTCCCGCGGGCGCCGAAGTCCAACTGCCCGTCGGCGTGACGAACGAATCGGATGTCGCCTGGGCGCGCCAGGGCGCCGTGGGAGTCAACCTGGGCTCCCGGTGGCGTCAGGGAATCGCGGCGGCCGATAGCGAGGATTCGGAACTCAACCCCCAGGTCGGCCCGGAGGGCCCGCGTAGCCTGCTGCCCCAGATGAACCCCGGCGCCTTCGAAACCATCACGCTACCCGTCCGCGCCCCCGACGAACCCGGCGCCTACACCCTCGAGATCGACCTCGTCTACGAGCAGGTCGCCTGGTTCGCGAGGCGTGGCGTGGAGCCGCTGCGACTGCCGGTGAGGGTCGTCGAGCCCTGAACAACTGGATGCGCCGGCCTGCCATCTGTGCGCCCGATGACGGGCGCACAGAGTGGTTCGCGGGTGGCGCGGATCGCGCCACCCGGGTTCTGGCCGGCATCGGGGGCTACTCCACCGCCTCCAGCAACCCCGCCTCGCGAAGCGCCTCCGCGGCTTCGCTGATCGTGCCGAACGGCAGGCCCGAGCGTTGCGCAACATCGAGCAGGGAGTTCTCGCCGTCGCTCTGGTTGAGCACCCAGAGCATCGCGATCTCGCGCTGCTTGCGGCCGGCGCCGCCGAGGCCGCCGTACAGACGGCGGCGGCCGAGTTGGGGCTCGCCGAAGGGCTTGAGATTGTGGTAGCGGCGATCCTGGGCGGCAGTCGGCACGACGGAAGGGCGACTTCGCGGCTGAACCACCGATCCGGCCTCACTGCCGTTCCAGACGGCGCTGTCCTCGAGGGCGACGGCGACGGCCATGTATGCGGCGAGGGATCCGGCGAGGGCGTCGGCACCGATGAAGGAGAGATCGTCGGCGGAGGTGTGGTACTCGGGGTAGCGGCCCCAGGGCGTGCGGGTGAACACACCGACCGGCAGGTCGAAGCCGGGGGAGCAGTACTGGCGCTCGTCGTAACCGAAGGGGGAGAAGTCCTCGGTGACGAGTTCCTCGCCGAGGCCGCTCAGGGCCGCGACCACGGCGCGGTCGATCTCGGCGTTGCCGCGGCGGCTCCTCTTGTAGTGGAATCGGCCTGGGTCACCGAGGTTGGCGGCGATCAGTCCGTGGCGGAACAGACCCAGACGCTTCCGGTTCTGCGCCAACCAGGCGATTGCACCGATACTGCCCGGAGCGAACAGGAAGCGGTAGCTGTAGCGGCGCTCCGGGACGGCGGCCAGCGCCTCGGCGAGATGCACGGCGACCGCGATGCCCGACAGGTTGTCGTTCGCCAGTTGGGGATGGCAGACGTGGCTTGAGATCAGCACTTCCTCGTTGCTCGAACCCGGCAGCAAGCACTCGCCCCAGGTCATCGAGCCGTCTTCGAGGGTGGCGTCGATGCGCACCTCGTACTCCCCGTCCGGCAGTGTCTCGAGCAGCCGGTGGGGCAGGCAGAATCCCCATTGCTCCTCGTAGTACGAGGTGCGGTACGGGATCAGGTCCGGCTGCTCGGGCAGGCTGTGAAGGTGGGGGCGCAGCTCCTCGAGCGTCATCCGCTGGTGGACCGGCACGCTGTAGCCGACCAGGTGCAGGTTGTGGTCGGCGAAGTCAACGACCCGCCGGCCCGAGGAATCCCGGATCCAGGCCGCGCGCGGCGTCCACTCCGGCGGCACTGTCCAGTCGAGCACCTTCGTGCCGGTCGGGATCTCATGGACTTCGAGCGGGATCCGCCGGCCGATCCGCTCGAGGGTGGCGCGTACACCGTCGCCTGTCAGGCTGCGGCAGAGCGGATAGAGCTCACCCGCCAACGCCATCATCGACCGGCCAGCCACTTCCCGGTCGAGCGCGAGAAGAGCCTGCTGAAGATTGGACATGGCCCTATTCTGCGGCAGGCAGACCGCCAGAAGGAAACCGGACCCCGGACTGCTAGGGTGCGCTCCCCGTGCGCCGGCGCGATTCGGGGAGAAACACGAGTGCTGGAAGGAGCCGGAGTTGGCCACTTCTGAGGCGCAGGGTCGGTCATGGAACTAGCGAGGGATTCGTGACAGTCGCGTTCAACGTAGTCGTCGTCGGCATGCAGTGGGGCGACGAGGGCAAAGGAAAGATCATCGATCTCCTGTGCCCGGCTTTCGACGCCGTGGTCCGCTTCCAGGGCGGCAACAACGCCGGCCACACGGTGAAGTTCGGCAGCGGCGAGGGCGCCGAGCACTTCGCCCTGCACCTGATCCCGTCCGGCATCCTGCATCCGGGCACGACCTGCTACCTCGGCAACGGGATGGTGATCGACCCGGACGCCTTCCTGGCCGAAGTCGCTCAACTGGAGCAGCGCGGCATCCGCGCGGCCGGCCGGCTGCGGCTTTCCGACCGGGCCCATGCCCTGACGCCGGTGCACGTGGCGCTTGACATCGTCCGCGAGGAGGCGCGGGGCGCGGACCGCATCGGCACCACCGCCAAGGGCATCGGTCCGGCCTACGAGAGCAAGATCAGCCGCACCGGCATCCGCCTGGCGGAACTTGCCGCCGGCGACGAGGAGATGCTGCACCGCCAGATCGTGCGCGTCGCGGACTTCGAGCGGGCCGCGGCCGAGGGAGCCCGGTTGGACCCGAAGGACGCCCAGTTGAGCTTCGCCCGCTGGGCGGAGCGCCTGGCGCCCTACCTGTGCGACCTGTCGGTCGAACTGAACGATCTGATCGGCCGCGGAGGCAGAGTGCTGTTCGAAGGCGCGCAGGGCGCTCTGCTGGACGTCGATCACGGCACCTATCCGTACGTCACGAGCTCGAACTCCACGGCCGGCGGCGCCGCGGTCGGCAGCGGCGTTCCGCCGACCGCAATCGACGGCGCGATCGGGGTGGTCAAGGCCTACACCACCCGGGTCGGCGAGGGGCCGATGCCTACCGAGCTGGAGGACGACACCGGGCGCCATCTTCGGGACCGCGGCCACGAGTTCGGCACCACGACCGGTCGACCCCGGCGCTGCGGCTGGCTCGACCTGGTCGTCCTGCGCCACTCCGCCCGCGTCAACGGCGCCCGCTGCCTGGCGCTGACCAAGATCGACGTGCTCGACGAGCTCGACGAACTCAAGGTCTGCGTCGCCTACCGCATCGGCGGCGAGGCGGTCCGGGATCTGCCAGCCGCTACCTCGCGCCTGGCCGACGCCGAGCCCGTCTACCGCACGTTCCCCGGCTGGAAGCAGGACACGCGCCGGGTCCTCGACCGCATCGACCTGCCGCAGGCCGCCCTCGACTACATCGACTTCCTCGAACAGGAACTCGACGCGAGCGCGGACCTCATCTCCTCCGGCCCGCGACGGGAGGAGACCGTCGTCAGCGGCGGGGGGCCGCTCGAGGCATGGCTGGGCGACCGGTTCGGGGCGGTGCGCACGGCCGTCGACGGGTAAGCCGGATTCCGCCTGTGGCGGATGCGGGCAAGATGCCCGCGTTCCCAGGTCGGATCGAGCCGACGTGCGGACGTATACTGCGCCGGGCCGTTAGCTCAGTTGGTAGAGCAGTGGACTTTTAATCCAAGGGTCGGGGGTTCGATCCCCTCACGGCCCACCAGGGCTTGTCTCCCGAGGGGGTACCGCCCACCGCCCGCGCCGCTACCGTGGCGCGTAGTACCAGATCGGCGACGACCAGGCGCGTTCCTGGATCGTCAGCGCGACACCGCCTCGCGGTTCGAGGCCGGCCCGCAGGGCGTCCCAGGTGGTCCACCGGCAGGTCGGGTTCTCGAGCACCCGCACGTAGTAGACGGCGTCCATGGCCGGGTCGAAAACCGGGTCCTCCCAGACGACCGCGAGTTCGCCGGCGCCCACGTCGTCGCTGAAGGAGCAGTCGGAGAGGTCGACCGTGGCCCCGTTGTCCGGGCAGCGATGGGTTTCCGGATCGACAGCGGCGCCATCGGAACAGGCGACGTCGTAGACCTGCTCGCGGGTTTCCTTGCGGTAGCCGTCGTCGTACCAGCCCTTGACGATCTGAATCCGTTGCAGCGGCGCGCTGTGGCGATCCTGCTGGGCCCAGACCAGGAAGCGCGGCGCCAGGTCCGTGTCCGCGACGAGGTCGCCGCCCATCGGCACGCCGCCGGCGTAGGCCTGTTCGATCAGGTCCGCGCTCGCGGCATCGAGGCCGTCGTAGCCGAAGCCGCCGAAGAACCGGAGCCGGATGCGGGTGCCGGAGGTTGCGTAGGTCTCCTTGCGCCGCATCCCCTGAAAGATCGCGTCGCGGGTGTTCTCCTCGGCCCAGACGGCGGCGAGGCTGGCGGAACAGCACCGTACGCATCTGCGCCGAGTAGGGATCGAGGTTGTCCCCCTCGTTCACGCCGTGGAACGCCTCCGCGCCGGGAAGCTGGCCGACCCGGGTCGAGGGATCGGCCCACTGAGGCACCAGGCCCAGGAAGAAGCCGTGGTCGGACACAGCGAAAAAGTCGAGGGGCTCCTTGAGCTTCATCTCGTTGCCGAAGGAACTCTCGATCGCCTCGCCCTTGGCGAAGCGGTAGCTCTGGTCCGGCGTCACCTCGGTGCCGAGCAGGTAGGCGTCTAAGGAATAGCGGGTGTGGATGTGAACGTCGCCGAAGTAGACGTTCCGTTGCTCGTTGTAGCCCTCCGTCAACGCCGCCGGTGGAGGCGCCTCGGCGTAGTCCTCGATCGACAGGGAGGTGTCGGTGCAGGCGAGGACGGTGAGGCCCAGGCATACCGCCACGACCGGCGGCGCGGCCTGGAGCGAGACGGCGCCAGGGGATCTCGACGAAATCGTGCGACGCTTCGACATGGGCACCTCCACAGAGTCAGGGTGACGGGCGCTCAACTGGGCGACGCCTGCCTCTGCGCCTTTCGCCGCCCGACACTCTAACGCTGTTTGGGCGCCTGCAGCCCCGTCCCGACGACATGCTCCGCGCCATAGGATCGACGTCATGCGAATCAGATCAACGGCTTGGCTCGTCTTCCTTGCGGCGCTCACATGGATTCAGGCGCCGGCGGCGGCCGCCGGCGACGACCGCGGCGCTCTGCTCGAACGAATCGACCGACTCATCTCCGACTCCATGGAGGCCACGCAGACGCCGGGGATCTCCGTGGCCGTCCAGTACGGCGGCGAGCTGATCCTGGCCCGGGGCTACGGCCTGGCCGACGTCGAGAACCGGGTGCCGGCAACGGAACACACGGTGTACCGGATCGGATCGGTCACCAAGCAGTTCACGGCCGCCGCGGTGATGAAGCTGGTCGAGGCAGGCAAGGTCGCCCTCGACGAACCGATCACGAAGCACTTTCCCGACTACCCGGTCGGCGAGTTCCACATCACGGTCGGTCAGTTGCTCGATCACACGAGCGGGATCAAGGGCTACACCGAGATGCCGTCGTTCTGGGAGCAGAGCCGGCTCGACCTGTCTCACGAGCAGATGATCGAGCTGTTCTCGGCCGCGCCGTACGAGTTCGAGCCCGGCGACCGCTACCAGTACAGCAACTCGGGGTACTACCTGGCCGGCCTGCTGATCGAGAAGGCGAGCGGCCGCACCTACGCCGAGTACCTCCGGGAGACGTTCTTCCGCCCGCTCGGCATGCGGGAGTCGCACTACCTGTACAACGGCCCGATCGTCCCCAACCGCGCGGAGGGTTACCGGGTCGAAGACGGCGTGCTGCTGAACGACGAACCGCTCTCCATGCTGCTGCCCTTCTCGGCCGGCTCCCTGGGTTCGAGCGTCCTCGATCTCGTGCGCTGGACCACGGCGCTCGGCGCCGGCGACGTCGTGGCGCCGGACAGCCTCAAAGCGATGACCACCCGGCGCCGGCTGCCGGGCGGCGAGGAGATCGGATACGGCCTGGGCCTGCAGGTCGGCGAGATGGCGGGTCACCGGAAGATCTCCCACGGCGGCGGCATCAACGGTTTCCTCAGCCAGCTTTCCTGGTACCCGGACGACGAATTGGTCGTCGCGGTACTCAGCAACAGCACGTCAGCCGAACCCGCCGCGCTCGAGGCGCGAATCGCCCGGGCGGTGCTGGGGGTGCCGGAAGCGGAACACGCCGCGGTGGCGCTCGAACCGGAAGAGCTGGCCCGCTACGCCGGCGTCTACGACTTCGGCCGCAACCCGGTACCCGTCATGGTGAAGGACGGTGTGCTCGTGATCGCCGGCAATGAAACGGTGGCGATCGGTGAACACCGCTTCGTCGGCACGCGTGACCGGGAGCAGATCGCGATCTTCGAGGTCGATGTGGAGACAGGGCGGGCCACCCACCTGCGCCTCGAGCGCTGGGGTCAGGTGCAGCGCGGCGCGCGCTCCGGCGCCGACCCGTAGACGACATCGAGGCGCCAGGGGGAACCTCCAATCCGTCTGTGCAAAATGGAAACGAACTTCTATTCGGGGTAGGTCGTTGTCTGGCGCCGGGAGCGGCGGTCCAGCTTCCGACGAGCAAGTACGCTTGCTCGCCATGCGATCCGCTCTACCGGTCTTGAACCTCGCCGCGCCCCTAGCCGCGGTTTTCCTCCTCAACGCCTGCGGTCCCGCCGATGAGGACTGGCCCGTCTATCTCGGCGACTCGGGCCGCCAGCACTACAGCCCGCTGACCGAGATCAACCGGGACAACGTCGGCCAACTCGAAGTCGCCTGGGTCTACGATTCCGGCGAGCCCCGGGGCGCCGGCGCCACGATGTACACGAGCCCCCTGGTCATCGACGGGGTGCTCTACGGGCTGTCGCCCCAGCTCGAAGCGTTCGCCCTCAACGCGGCCACGGGCGAGGAGATCTGGCGGTCCGATCTGGGGCTGCCCGGCAATGCCCAGCGGGGGCTGATGTGGTGGGAGAAGGGCGAGGACAAGCGTCTGTTCTTCACTCACGGCAGTTCTTTGATCGCGCTCAACGCGGCGGACGGGCAGCCGGTCGAGAGCTTCGGCGACGGCGGCGGCATGGACTTGACGCCGGGCGTCGATCGGGACGGGCGCATCTACGTCACCGTGCCCGGCGTTGTGTTCGAGGACAAGCTGATCTTCGGCTTCTCGACCAACGAGGACGCGAACGCCTTCCCCGGTTCGGTGCGGGCGTTCAGCGCCGTTGACGGCAGTCTGGTGTGGCAGTTCGACACGATTCCGGCGCCGGGCGACCCAGGCGCCGAAACCTGGGCTGAAGGGTCGCTCGAGCGTGCCGGCGGCGCCAACGTCTGGTCCGGCATGGCGCTCGACGAGGAGCGCGGCATCCTGTTCGCGCCGACCGGGTCGGCGACGCCCGACTTCTACGGCGCGAACCGGCTGGGCGACAACCTGTTCTCCGACTCCCTGGTGGCCATCGACGCACGCACCGGCGAACTCCTGTGGCACTTCCAGGTCGTCCGACACGACCTGTGGGACAAGGACAACCCCTCGCCGCCGACCCTGGTTCAGCTCGAACGCGACGGCCGCGTGATCGACGCGGTGGCGATCACCACGAAGACGGGGCAGGTCTACGTCTTCGACCGCGAGACCGGCGAGTCGATGTACCCCATCCACGAGATCGAGACGCCGATCCCGAGCACCCTGCCGGGCGAGGTGACGTCGCCGACTCAGCCGCTTTCGGCCGTGGTCATCAGCCGCCAGGACTTCGAGATCACGAACCGCACCCCGGAGGCGCGCCAGTTCGTCGAGGAGCGGATCAAGGACTGGGACCTGCGGCCCTGGGCGCCGCCCAAGGTTGGCGCCGTGCTCTTCATGCCGTGGTACGACGGCGGCGGCGAGTGGGGCGGCTCGGCATTCGACCCGAATACGAACCACCTGATCGTCAATGCGAACGACGTCGCCGGCATTCTGAATCTCACCGAGGTGCCCGTCGGCTTCAGCCGGTACGGCACCTATGCGCGCCACTGCGGCCGTTGCCACGGGCTCAAGCTCGAGGGCACCGACATGGCGGCCCCCCTGCTGGGCGTGGGCGATCGCATGGAGCTTGCCGAGATGCGCCGCGTCATCCGCGAGGGCAGCGGCCGCATGGAGGGGTTCGACCATCTCAACCGGGTGGAGCTCGGCGCCATCGAGGCGTACATCCTCGATCCGGAACCCGAGGTCGACGAGCCCAGAGGCGAAGTCGCCTACGTGCTCGGCGGATACATCTACCTCCGCGACCACGAGAACCTGCCCGGCAACTCGCCGCCCTGGGGCACGCTCAACTCGATCGATCTCGCGACCGGCGAGATCGCCTGGAAAGTGCCGTTCGGCGACTATCCCTCGTACCCCGGCCTCGGCTTCGGCGCCGTCAACTACGGCGGCCCGGTGGTCACGGCCTCCGGCCTCATCTTCATCGGCGCGACGCCCGACGAGATGTTCCGCGCCTACGACACCCGCAACGGCGAGATCCTCTGGGAGACCAAGCTGTCCGCGGCGGGCTACGCGACCCCGGCCGTCTACAGCACAGGCGGCAAGCAGTACGTGGCGATTGCCGCGGGCGGCGGCCGGACGGGCGGGCCCTCGGGGGGCGAGTACATCGCGTTCAGCCTGCCCTGAGGAGTGTGCTGGAGCGAGGCGGCTCTCTACCACTACGGACCCGCCACGGGGCCAAGGTCGACTTCGTGCTGGAAGTGGGGCGCCAAGCTAGTCCGTCCGCGCCAGCCCTCGCGTTGTTGACTCCCGCGGCCCGAACCGGTTCGGGGGCTATACTCCGCCAAGATCAGAGCCGCCGGAGGGGCGAAACGCAGCAAAGGAGTGGAAGATGGCGAAGGTTCGGATAACGAGCGACGGCACCCGCTACTTTGACGTGAACGAATTGCGACGGAGCAAGAAGGTCCAGGCGACGCTCGAATCGGTGTCGGTCGGTTTTCCGCGGCTAGATCGGCCCGGTGGCAAGGGTTCGCTGGTCGCCAAGAAGACTCGGGTTGCGGAGAAGAAGTAGCCGGCGGCCTAGCCCGCGGCCGGTGTGAGTCGTGAGCCTCGATCTCTTCGTCCCGGCGCTTGCCGGGTACTTGGTGCTGCGACTCAGCAACGCAACGCGGTTTGGCCTGCTCAGAGAGTCCGGCTACCACGTCGTGTTCCGCGCTGCCCTTGTAGGCCTGCTCCTCTACACGGGCGGCTGGACACTGGCAGTGCTGGTGCCGACGCCGGAAGACTTAGCGCGCGCCCTGAAAGAAACTCCGTTCGGGCTGAGCGCTTCGGGTGTTTGGAGCCTGGTGCTGGGAATGGTCTCGCCGGCCCTTTGGAACACCCGCTGCGATCCAGTGCAGGGGGCGCGGCGCGCAGCGGATAAGAAGGGTGACTTCCTGGACTTGCTCGTCGATGAAGCTGGGCTGAACGATCACACCGTGGAGATCGCGCTCAGCGGAGGCAAGACGTTTATCGGCTATGTGGCTGAGAGCGGTATCAACAAGCAGGGCTTGGACGAGGGTTCCCTGGTCTTGGTGCCGCTGCTGAGCGGTTACCGAAGCGAGAGGGACCGGCGCTTGGTGGTAACGACAAACTACACTCGGCTATTGATTGACGACCCGGAGATGTGGGAACACCTGAAGCTGGCTATCCCGCGATCCGATATTCGCTGGGCGCGCCTCTTTGATCCCGGTCTCTATGCACCACGAGAGGGCGAAGAGCAGCCAGAAGACGTGGGCGACAACCACTAGAACTAGAACAACTTTGGGCCCCGGTTCACTGCGTCGGGGGAAGAGCCCGGGCCGCCGCCCGCACTCAGCCGTCCAGCAGCCGCCGTGCGCGTGCCGCGATCGCCGGTGCGCTGAGCCCCAGGTTCTCGACCAGGTCGTTGTACGGGGCGGAGGCGCCGAAGCGGTCGAGGCCGAGCACGTCGCCCTCGGTGCCGGTCCAGCGCTCCCAGCCGAGGGTGGCCGCGGCCTCGACGGCGAGCCGGCGGCGGACGCCTGATGGCAGTACCTCGTCGCGGTAGGACTGCGGCTGCGCCGCGAAGGCTTCCCAGGAGGGCATGCTGACGACACGGACGGCATGGCCTTCGGCGGCGAGCTCCGCGGCCGCTTCGAGTGTGGGCGCGACCTCGGAGCCGGTGGCGATCAGGATCAGGTCGGGCTCGGCGCCGCCATCGACGAGGACGTAGGCGCCGCGGGCGACGCCTTCGAGCGCGCGGTCGGCGGACGCTTCGAGCACTGGCAGCTTCTGGCGGGTGAGGATGAGGGCGCACGGGCCGGGGGTTTCGAGGGCCAGTGCCCAGGCGGCGGCGGTCTCGTTCGCGTCGGCGGGACGGACAACGACCAGCCCCGGCACGGCGCGCAGGTGCGCCAGGTGCTCGATCGGCTGGTGAGTCGGGCCGTCCTCGCCCAGGAACACGGAGTCGTGGGTGAACACGTAGATCGCCCGGAGTTCCATCAGCGCCGCGAGGCGGAGGCTAGGCTTCAGGTAGTCGAGGAAGCAGAGGAAGGTGCCGCCGTAGGGCCGGAACAGCCCCGAGAGAGCCAGACCGTTCATCGCCGCGGCCATCGCGTGCTCACGCACGCCGAAGCGGAAGTGCCGGGTGGGCGCGCCGGCAGCGTAGTCGCCTTCACCTTCGAGCAGTGTGTTGTTCGAGCCGGTCAGGTCCGCCGAGCCGCCGGCGAGTTCCGGCACCAGGTCCTTCAGCGCGTTCAGGGTGACGCCGGAGGCGGAACGGGTGGCGACCGGGCCGGATGCCGGATCGAAGCGGGGCAGGGCGTCGCGCCAGCCGTCCGGCAGCGCCACCGCCAGCCGGCGGTCGAGCTCAGCCGCCTCCTCAGGGTGCTCGCGACGGTAGGCCTTGAGCAGCCGGCCCCATTCCGCCGCGGCGTCGCGGCCGAAGTCGGCCGCCGGCGCGAAGGCCGCGCGGGCCTCGTCGGGCACCAGGAACTCGGGCTCGAGCGGCCAGCCCAGGGCCTCCTTGGTGGCAACCACCTCGCCGGCGCCCAGGGGCGCGCCGTGGGAAGCCGCGCTGTCCTGCTTGTTCGGACTGCCGTAGCCGATGTGGGTGCTGACCTTGATCAGGGTCGGACGGCCGGTCTCGGCGAGCGCAGCGTCGAACGCCGCGGCGAGGGCCTCGACATCGTTGCCGTCGTCGACCGACACGGTGTGCCAGCCGTAGGCCTTGTAGCGGGCGACCACGTCCTCCGTGAAGCTCAGGTCGGTCGGGCCGTCGATCGTGATCCGGTTGGCGTCGTAGAGCACGTTCAGTTTGCCGAGCCCGAGGTGCCCTGCCATCGAGCTGGCCTCGGAGGCGACGCCCTCCATCAGATCGCCGTCGCTGGCCACCACCCAGGTCCGATGTTCGAACAGGGTGTAGCCGGGGCGGTTGAAGCGGGCGGCGAGCAGTTGCTCGGCGACCGCCATGCCGACGGCCGCCGAAAGCCCCTGGCCAAGCGGGCCGGTCGTGACCTCTACACCGGGGGTCAGGCCGTGCTCGGGGTGGCCCGGGGTCAGCGAACCGTACTGCCGGAAGTTCCGGATCTCGTCGATGCTCAGGTCGTAGCCGGCCAGGTGCAGGAGCCCGTAGATCAGCGCCGAGGCGTGGCCGCAGGAGAGCACGAAGCGGTCCCGGTTCGGCCACTGGGGATCCTGGGGCGCGAAGCGCAGGTAGCGGGTCCACAGCAGGGCCGCCATCGCGGCCTGACCCATCGGCGCGCCGGGGTGGCCGCTGTTCGCCCGCTCGACCATGTCGACGGCGAGGAAGCGCAGCGTGTCCGTCGCCACGTCCAGTGGCGAACGCTGCGGAGGCGCTCCGGCGTCGGGGGTTCCGGCGGCCTCTAGCTCACTCATCGACGCGTGGTTCTCGTGAGGTCGTCAACTGGCGAGCGGTGGCGTGGCAAGCGGCCGGTCAGGCGGCGCCGAGCATATACGGGCCTGACCGCACCAGGCGCGGCGCCGCCGTCGCTACGGCTTCGAATCCAGGTAGCGATCAACGGCCTTCTCGAGCGCCGGGCTGCGGAGACCATTCTCCTTGGCGAGGGCACGGGCCTCTTCCCGGTCAACGCCCTTTCCGGCGACGAGGTAGGCGTAGTACAGAGCGCCGACCCGGTTGCCCGAGGCGCAGTGAACGAGGGTCGGGCCATCGAGCTTCTTCATCGTTTCGATGAAGCGCTCGAAGGTCGCAGGCTCTGTCAGCCGTTCCGCGTCCACCGGCAGGTTCAGGTACGCAACGTCCAGGCCCTGCAGGGCCGCGGACTCGTCGAAGCCGCGGTCCTCGCCCTCGGCACGCAGATCCAGAACGAAGCCCAAGCCGTCCGCCGCCATCGCTTCGAGCTGCGCCTGCGTCGGCTGACCGCCGAAGAGGACGCCCGGCTGCGGGAACTTCGCGCCCCGCAGGCCGTGGTCCTTCTTCTCGGCGCCGGCGATGGACGCCGCCAGGACGAGGACGGCCGCCAAACCTACGATTCCATTCGATCGTCGTTTCATCAGAAGAACCCCAGTTCGAGTTTCGCGGCTTCGCTCATCATGGCCGGATTCCAGGTCGGGTCCCACACGACCTCAACCTTGGCGTCCTCGACGCCGTCGACGCCGCGCACGGTCCGCTCGACATCGCCCGGCAGCGATTCGGCGACCGGGCAGTGCGGCGAGGTCAGGGTCATCTGCACTTGGACATGGGCGCCTGCATCGATGCTCACGTCGTAGATCAGGCCGAGTTCATAGATGTCGACCGGGATCTCCGGGTCGAAGACGGTCTTCAGGGCCTCGACGATCCTGGCTTCCAGATCGGCCGTCGTCGAGGGCGTCATCGTTGCTGGCGCCTTGTCCATCGTGGGTTCCTCCGTTTTGCCCCGACGCAGCCACCTCATTCGGTGGAGACCGCCTCGGCGTCGCCGCCTCCAAGCGCGGCGCGTAGAGCATGCCACGCCAGGGTCGCGCACTTGATCCGGACCGGGTAGTCGCGCACGCCGCTCAGGACCTCCAGTTTGCCGAGTTCGACGCCCTCGCCCGGTTCACCCTCGCCGGTCATCAGGGCGAGGAAGGTCGACAGGAGCGCCTCGGCCTGCGCGCGTTCCAGCCCGAGCACCGCCTCCGTCATCAACGAGGCCGAGGCGGTCGAGATCGCACACCCCGCGCCTTCGAAGCTCAGGCCGTCGACCCGGCCGCCGTCGGTCTTCAGGTAGACCTTGACCTTGTCGCCGCACAGCGGGTTGTAGCCCTCGGCGCAGCTCGACACCGGTTCCAGCGCGCCGAAGTTGCGCGGCGCGCGGTAGTGGTCGAGGATGACCTGCTGGTAGAGATCGCGGAGATCCGACATTGCCCTCAGGCTCCGAGCCTACGTCCTTCAGCCGAAGATCCGCCGCACTTCGTGCAGCCCAGAGGTCAACCGGTCGACTTCGCCGTGGGTGTTGTACATCCCGAACGAGGCCCGGACGGTGGCCGGGACACCGAGCCGCTCCATCAGCGGCTGAGCGCAGTGGTGGCCGGCGCGAATGGCGATTCCCTGTTCGTCCAGGATCGTTGCCGCATCGTGGGGGTGTGCGCCGTCGATCACCAGGGACACGACGGCGGCTCGCGACCCGCCGCCAGCGGGGCTCTGCCCCAGCACCCGCACCCAGGGCAGATCATCAAGTTGTTCCAAACTATGAGAAAGGAGCTCCTGCTCGTGCTGCTCAATCCGCTCCAGCCCGATCGACTCCAGGAAGTCGACCGCGACGCCGAGCCCGATCGCCGGCGCGATGGCGGGCGTACCCGCCTCGAACCGTTGAGGCGGCGCGGCATACTCGGTGCGTTCGAAGGTCACCCGCGTGATCATCGCGCCGCCTCCGTGGTAGGGCGGCATCGAAGCCAGCAACTCGCCGCGGCCCCACAGCGCGCCGATGCCGCCGGGGCCGTACATCTTGTGGCCGGAGAAGGCATAGAAGTCGCAGCCGAGCGCGGACACGTCGACGTCCATGTGGGGCACGGCCTGCGCCCCATCGACGACGACGGCCGCCTTGGAGCGGGCGCGCGCCAGACGGACGACGGCGGCGATGTCGTTCACGGTGCCGAGGGCGTTGGAGACGTGGGTCACCGCGACGACCTTCGTGCGCTCCGTGATCAGGTCGGCCATGGCCGCGAGGTCGAGTTCGCCGTCGTCCGTGATCGGCGCCGCCAGCACCCGGGCGCCGGTCTGCTCGCAGACGAGCTGCCAGGGGACAATGTTCGAGTGGTGCTCCATCTCGGTAAGCAGCACCTCGTCGCCCGGACCGAGCCGCGGCCGGGCGTAGCTCTGTGCGACCAGGTTGAGGCTCTCGGTGGTGCCCCGGGTGAAGATCACCTCGCCGCTGTCCGCGGCGCCGATGAAACGGGCGACCTTGCCGCGGGCCGCTTCGTACTCATCCGTCGAGCGCTCAGAGAGCGCGTGGACGCCGCGGTGGGCGTTGGCGTAGTAGGTGCGGTAGCAGTCGCTGATCGCCTCGATCACCGCCTCCGGGCGCTGGGAGCTGGCGGCGTTGTCGAGGTAGACCAGCGGGTGGCCGTGGACTTCCTGCGCCAGAATCGGGAACTGCGCGCGCAGCCGCTCCACGTCGAAGCCGCCCGCCGTGCCGGCGGCTGCGCCGCTGGCCAGAGCCGGCCGCTGCCGCTCTGCCGCTAGCGCCGGGGCCGGCATCCGCCTACGCTCCGCGCCCGTTGCCTGAGCTGCCGTTCAGGCTAGCGAACAGTCGACCTTCCAGGTCCTGCCGCAGCGGCTCGAAGGACGTCTTTTCGACCAGCTCGCGGGCGAACGCGTACACCAGCATGCGGTACGCGGCGTCCCGGTCGATGCCGCGGGAGCGCAGGTAGAAGAGCGCTTCCTCGTCCAGGCGGCCGATCGTCGAACCGTGGGTGCAGCGGACGTCGTCGGCGAAGATCTCGAGCTGGGGATTGCTGTTGGCGAGCGCCGACTTCGACAGCAGGAGGTTGCGGTTCGTCTGCTTGGCGTCCGTCTTCTGCGCTGCCCGATGCACGTAGATGCGGCCGTTGAACACCGAGCGCGCGCGGTCGTCGAGCACGCCCTTGTAGAGCTGGTGGCTGGTCCCGTTGGGCTGCCGGTGCTCGACGCGCATGTGGTTGTCCATGAACTGCGAGCCGCTGGCGACGTACAGGCCGTCCAAGGTGCAGTCGGCGCCCTCGCCATCGAGCAGGGCGACGGTGTCGTTGCGCACCAAACCCCCGCCGAAGGCGAGGGACGAGGAGTCGAACGCCGCGCTGCGCCCGACCCGCGCGTGCTGGAACGCAAGGTGGAACGCGGAGAGCGCATCGGCCTGAAGCCTGGTGTGGTGGAGCACCGCCCCGGCCTCGCAGACGATCTCCGCCGCCGGGCATACGAAGTAGCGCCCGGCGCCGTTGCCGACGCCGACAGCGGCAAACGTCTCGATGATCGAGCCCTGGCTGTTCTCACCGGCGAGCACCAGCAGGCGCGGGAAGCTGACCTCGACCGTTTCGGCCGCGGCATCGCCGGCCCCAGGGGCGCTGAGCCAGAGCACGTGGAGCGGCCGCTCGAGCACCACGCCCGCCGGGATCTCGATCACCGCGCCGTCTTCGAACAGGGCGGTGTTGAGCGCCGCGAACGGATGCACGCCGGCGTCCGCGCTGCAGGAGGCGCGGCCATCGACCGCCGTGCCCAAGTGCTCCGCCACGACCTCCGCGGCGCGGCCCGTCGCCGGCAGACCGGCGATGGCGGCGGCCGTACCCTGTGCGGGCGGCGAGGACAGAGCCTGGTCGTAGCGGCCGTTCACGAACACCAACCGGTCGCATCCCGGGTAGAGGGTTGGCTGCAACGCCTTCGCTTCCAGCGCCCGCGGCGGGGCTGAGGCCGGCGTCGCGCGCACCAGGGGGCCGACGTTCGTCTGCCGCCAGTCCTCGTTGCCGCGGCCGGGGAATCCGGCCGCCTCGAAGCGTTCGATTGCTTCACGCCGCAACGTTTGTACGCGCTCGGCCTCGCCGGCCCGTTCGCCCCGGCGGGCGAACAGGTCCAGGTACGGAGTGCTGGTGGTGCTGTTGGTTGCTTCGACGGTCACGGTTCGGTCCTCGCCATCCCCCGGCTCAGGCCTGGGCGGTCTTGCCGTTCAGGCCCGCGTAGCCCTTCGCTTCCAGCTCCAGCGCCAACTCGGGGCCGCCGGAACGCACGATGCGGCCATCCACCAGGACATGTACATGGTCGGGCACGATGTAGTTCAGCAGCCGCTGGTAGTGGGTGATGACCACGAACGCCCGATCCTCGCGGCGCAGCGCGTTCACGCCCGCTGCAACCGTCTTCAGGGCGTCGATGTCGAGCCCGGAATCCGTTTCGTCGAGCACCGCGAGCCGCGGCTCGAGCACCGCCATCTGGAGGATCTCGTTGCGCTTCTTCTCGCCGCCCGAGAAGCCCTCGTTCACGGGACGGCGGAGCAGCGCCTCGTCGACCTCGACCAGCTTGGCGCGCTCGCGCAGGAGCTTGAGGAAGTCCATCGCGTCGAGCTGCTGTTCGCCCCTGGCCTTGCGGATGGCGTTGAGCGCCGCCTTGAGGAAGTAGCTGTTGCCGACGCCCGGGATCTCGACCGGGTACTGGAAGGCCAGGAAGAGCCCCGCGTGGGCACGCTCTTCCGGCGCCATCTCCTGCAGGTCCTCGCCCATCAGTTCCAGCGAGCCGGCGGTCACCTCGTACTCCTCGCGGCCCGCGAGCACCTGGGCCAGCGTGCTCTTGCCCGAGCCGTTGGGCCCCATCACCGCATGCACCTCACCGGCGCCGACTTCGAGGTCGATACCCCGAAGAATCTCCTGTTCGTCGATCTTCGCGTGAAGACCGGTAACCCTCAGCATTGCTGTATCTCTCCGTGCGACGATCGGGCAGAGCCGGTGCGCCGCGTTTGGGGTTCCGACCGCGTCGGCTGCTCCGATCGGTTAGCCGACGCTGCCCTCGAGGCTGACCTCGAGCAGCTTCTGTGCCTCCACGGCGAACTCCATCGGGAGTTCCCGGAACACTTCCTTGCAGAACCCGTTGACGATCATGGAAACGGCATCCTCGGTCTCGATGCCGCGCTGATTGCAATAGAAAATCTGGTCTTCACCGATCTTGGATGTCGACGCCTCGTGCTCCATCTGGGCGCTCGGGTTGGCGACGTCGATGTAGGGGAACGTGTGGGCGCCGCAGTTGTCGCCGATCAGCATCGAGTCGCACTGCGAGAAGTTCCGTGCGTCGTCCGCGGAGCGCAGGATCCGCACCTGCCCGCGGTACGTGTTCTGGCCCTGGCCGGCCGAGATCCCCTTGGAGACGATCGTGCTCGTGGTGCGCTTGCCGACGTGGATCATCTTGGTCCCGGTGTCGGCTTGCTGGCGGTTGTTGGACACCGCCACCGAGTAGAACTCGCCCACCGAGTCGTCGCCCTTCAAGATGCAGCTCGGGTACTTCCAGGTCACGGCGGAGCCGGTCTCGACCTGGGTCCAGGAGATCTTGCTGCGCCGTCCCTCGCACAGACCGCGCTTGGTGACGAAGTTGTAGATGCCGCCCACGCCTTCCTTGTTGCCCGGGTACCAGTTCTGGACCGTCGAGTACTTGATTCTCGCGTCCTCGTGCGCCACCAGCTCGACCACGGCGGCGTGCAACTGGTTCTCATCGCGCATCGGCGCGGTGCAGCCTTCGAGGTAGCTGACGTGGCTGCCCTTGTCGGCGATGATCAAGGTGCGCTCGAACTGGCCGGTGTTCATCGCGTTGATGCGGAAGTAGGTCGACAGCTCCATCGGGCAGTGGACGCCCTTCGGGATGTAGACGAAGGAGCCATCCGAGAACACCGCCGAGTTCAGGGCGGCGAAGAAGTTGTCCCGCCGCGGCACGACGCTGCCCAGGTACTTGCGCACCAGGTCGGGGTGGTTCTGCACCGCCTCCGAGAACGAGCAGAAGATGACGCCCAGCTCTCCCAGCTTCTCGCGGAAGGTCGTCGCCACGGAGACGCTGTCGAACACCGCATCCACCGCCACGCCCGCGAGCATTTCCTGCTCCTTGAGTGGAATGCCCAGCTTCTCGTAGGTGGCGAGGATCTCGGGATCGATCTCGTCGAGACTCTTCGGCCGGTCGTCGTCGCTCTTGGGCGCCGCGTAGTAGCAGATCGACTGATAGTCGATCGGCGTGTAGCGGACATTCGCCCACGTCGGCTCGACCATCTTCAGCCAGCCCCGGTAGGCCTCCAGCCGCCAGTCGAGCAACCACTGGGGCTCGTTCTTCTTGGCCGAGATGAAGGCGATGATCTCCTCGCTCAGTCCCGGCGGAGCGGTGTCCTGCTCGACATCGGTGACGAAGCCGTACTCGTAGTCGCGCTGCGCGAGGGATTCGATCGTGTCGGTCGCGGTGGCCATCAGGAACTGCTCCTCAGCAAGATCAGGGGTTCGGCGGACGGGGTGGCTGTTCCGGCCATGAAGTTCGGCCGCGCCATGTCTGCGATCGTGATGGCCTCGAGCGCGCCCCGCACCGCCTGGTTGATGCGCTGCCAGTTCTCCCTTACGCGGCAGAACGCCTCGTAGGAGCACTCGTGGTCGGAGTGCTCGCTGCACTCGGTCAGGGCGATCGGCCCTTCGAGCGCGAGGATCACGTCGGCGACGCTGATCTCCGCCGCCGCGCGCGCCAGTTCGTAGCCTCCCAGTACGCCGCGGTGAGAGGTCAGCATCCCGGACTTCGCCAGCATCTTGAGAATCTTGCTGACCATGGGCGCCGGCAGGTGCGTCTGCACCGCCAGTTCGGCGGCAGCGACCTGGCCGGTCTGCGCGAGCTGGGTCACCAGGACGATGCCGTAGTCGGCTTGCTTGGTCAGTCGGATCATGACGGTGTGTCGTCTACGCTGCGTTCGGGCGACGCGGCGAGCCCCGGCGCCGGGCGGGTCGCGGAACCGGGACCTGGTTAGTCCCGATTCGGAGACTAGCACGGGAAGGTCGTGTGTCAATCATGAGGAGACGGCGTTTCCCTGGAAGAGCTACCGAGCCTTGGCGCGTCAATGTGCTACCGTGTGCGTCACCATGACCGAGCCAGCTTCGAAGACATCAAGAGTCGGCATCCGCGCATTGCGGCAGAACCTCAGCGTGTACATCCGCCGGATTCGCCATGGCGAGCGCTTCGAGGTCACGGACCGGGGCCGGCCGGTGGGCCTGCTCCTGCCGCTCGCCGACAACCTGTCGCCGCTTGAGCGCCTCATCGCGGAAGGGCGGGCGACCAGGCCGGTGGGAAACCTGCTCGATCTGCCGCCGCTGCCGGGCGAGCCGTCGACGGACGTCAGCGATGCTCTGCTGGCAGACCGCGAGGACAGGCTCCAGTTGAGCTAGCAGCGTGCGCGGCAGGAAGATCCGCTTACCCCATGCTCTGCTGCGCACGCTCCTAGCCCGCTCCTCGCTGCCGGCCTGTGCTCTATCTGGATTCCTCTGCGATCGTCAAGCTCGTCCTGACGGAACTGGAGTCGGACGCGCTCCAAATCTATCTGGCGGAACACAAGGAGCACGTCTCCAGCAAACTCGCTCGCGTCGAGGTGTTGCGAGCCTTGCGCCGGGCGTACAAGCCGCCGCTAGCGTTGCTGCACGCAAAGCGGATCGTGTCGAGGATGAGCCTGGTTGCGTTAGACGAGCGAATCCTGGCCCAGGCGGCGTCGCTGGATCCGCCCGGTCTCCGCAGTCTCGACGCCATCCACCTCGCCACCGCCATCTCCCTGGACGGGCTCGACGCTCTCGTGACCTACGACCGGCGGCTCAGGGATGCCGCCGCCGATGCCGGTCTCACGGTTGTGTCTCCAGCCTGAGCCTTTCGACCGTTCCAATGTCCTGGTTCACACCCGCCGCCCTGATCTGGTGCGGGCTGACCGTGCCCGTGCTGGTTTACGCTCTGCTGGGAAAGGACCGGACCGGGCGGTTAGGGGCTCAGGCCTGGGGACCGAATCTCGACCCGCGCTGGGGTTGGGTTCTCATGGAACTGTCCGCCTTGGCGGTGTTCCCGGTCGTCTACCTCGCGGCCGGTGAGCGTCACATCGTGGGCGACGTCCTGGTCGCCGCATGGCTTGCCCACTACATTCACCGCACACTGGTGTGGCCATGGATCGTTCAGCGCCAGGCGCGTCCGTTCCCCGCCGTCACGGCCGCTGCCGGCTTTGGCTTCAACGTCGTCAACGGCGTGTTCCTGGGCTTGTTCGTGGCCCGCATCGCCGACTACCCGCAAGACTGGTTCTCCGACCCGCGCTTCGCGGTCGGCGCCGCGCTCTTCGTCCTCGGGGCGGCCCTGAACATCGCCTCCGACTACCGGCTCGCCGTTCTGCGAGCAAGGGCCTCCGGCGGCGCCGTCCTGCCGCGGGGCGGCGCCTTCGAACTCGTCTCCTGCCCCAATCTGGCCGGCGAGATCGTCGAGTGGACCGGCTTCGCCCTGATGAGCTGGTCCCTGCCAGGGCTGGCGTTCGCGCTGTGGACGGCCGCCAACCTGATCCCGCGCGCGCTGTGGAGGCGCCGGTGGTACCGGGAGCGGTTCCCCGACTACCCGCAGACCCGGAGAGCGGTGATTCCCGGACTGCTCTAGGTCTAGGCCGTCCCGCGGCTTGTCTCGGACGCGAGCAGCAAGACGGTTGGCCAGCAGGCCGCCGCAGGCTCAAAGGGCGACGACCACGACGGGGGAGAGACCGTCGCCGAGCACCAACCGCTTCAGAACCGGGGGCGTACCACGGCACCCTCGACGATGACTCCCGCGTGTGCCGGCAGATGCACTCCGTCCCCGTGGAAGTCCAGGTACTTGAAGCTGCCGCCGACGCGGACTCTGACGCCTTGACCGAAGCGCTCCAAGGCCCCCATGTTGTCGAACTCCGTCGTCTTGAGAGCGGCGTAGCGTCCCGTTCCGTCGTTCAGCCATGCGAGGACGTTCGCACCGTTGAACACATCGTAACGATGCGGGACGATGTCCACCGTGCCGTCGCCGTTGAAGTCGAAGAAGCGATGCCCCACATGCCAGCCTTCCCCGAGTGCCCAGGCGGTTGCGCCGAGTCGAGAACTGGTCTCGTCGCGAAACGCTCGGCCACCCTGGTTCACAAGCACTTGCACGCCGCGCGACGGCGAGCCAAGCGGGTTCCCGTCGTCGTAGCCACCCAACAGGATGTCCGGCCGGTCGTCGCCATTGAAGTCATGAACCGAAGTGGAGATCACCCCTCCACCGCCATAGGCAGTGACGAAGCCCGGCGTTGCCAGCACCGTGACTTCCCTATCAGTGTACTCGCCCGTCGCGGATCCCCAGTACACGTAGGACTCGTCTCCAACCTGCTCCCCCTCTTCGATGCCGCGGGCGCCGGCGATCAGATCCGGATGGCCGTCGCCATCGAGGTCAGCCAGTTGCACCGCCCAGGGGTAGAGGACCCACTCTTCCCTCAGGCTCTTCGGCAGCCGGCTTGTATCCGCTACGAAGTTAGCCGAGCCGTCGTTCATCAAGAAGTACGGTCCCGGGATCCAATCGCCGCCGTTGTTGGCCGCCAGAATGTCCACGTCTCCGTCGCCGTCGATGTCGCCTACGGCAGCGCCGTGAGTGAATCCGGTCGGGTCGGCCGGAAGCCGCTCGCTTGCGTCCAGGTAGCCACTTGCGGTCCAGAGCAGCAGTTGATTGCGGAAACCTGGGAACGGTTCGAAGTCGTAACCGTGATCCGCGATGAAGAAGTCGCTCCTGCCGTCGCCATTGAAGTCAGCCATCAGGACCTCGCGCTGGTTTACGCCGCGCGGCCGGTCGCCCGCAGCGACCTCGAACGTGAAGTCGCCGTTGTTGATCAGGATGACCCCTGTCACCGGGCTGAGAACGTTGCCCGCTGGCGCGAGAAGCACATCGTCGTCGCCGTCGCCGTCCACGTCGGCGGCAAAGCGCTCAAGCCAGACGGCACCGTGCGCGACCTCGGCTTCCCACACGTCCCACTCAACGGCAATGGATCCGGGCGACACCAACTCCGGCAGACTCACTCCACAACTCTCAGGAAACGCCTTGCTATCCGTGATCGCTGGCGCAGGCGGACCCGGCTCCTTCGCATAGGTCCAGGCCGCGCCCGTCACCGTATCGGTCACTGTGATGTCCAGGCCCAGGTCCGTCGCGGCGGCCGAGTACACCCAGTAGTGGCCGTTGATGGCGCAGCCGTCCAGCACCTTGATCAGCATCTCCCAGTTGTTCGGCTCGAAGAAGTAGAAGAGGCCCGAGTTGTTCGTCCCGCCGGGAACCGTGCTCGCGGAGCCCTCGCCACCGCCGGCTGTGGACCAATCAACCTTCACCTCGAAGCGACTGTCCGCCAGGCACAGAGACGCGCCGTTGGTCACACAGTCCGACTCCGATCCGTCGACCAGCGAAACAGGAGCCAACTCCGTGCCCGGCGTACCCTCAAGCCTCCAATCGGGGAAAGCGACCGGGGAAGACACGCCCGCCTCGCAGGCCCCTCGGAACGCCTTGCCGTCGGTGATCGCGGGCGCTGGCCGGCCGAGCTCGTTCCGGTAGACGTTGGTGTCGTCCGTCGCCGTGTCTCTCACCCGGACTTCGTAGCCCAGGTCCGTCGTCGAAGCGCCGTACACCCAGTGATGGCCGTTGACCGCGCAGCCGTCGAGCACCTTGATCAGCACCTCCCAGTTGTCGGGATCGAAGAACCGGAAGAGGCCGGAATCCCTGGTCGCCTTCGGAACCACCTGCGCCGCGCCGCTGTTGCCGTCGCCGGTCCACCAGTCCACCTGCAACTCGTAGCGACCGTCACGCAGGCAAAGAGTCTCGGCATCCGGCTCGCACGTACTCTCCGCAGTCGGAACGCCGACCGAGATTCTCTCCGGCCGCGCGATCTTCTTCGACAACCGAGTTTCTTGAGCGGCGCTGACGACACCAGCTACTACCATCAAGGCGATCACGCTACTCAAACTGCCTGTCCAACGGAGCCGAGCCATCGTGGGTACGACACTACAGGAGCATGACCGCGACGCCGGCATGGGAAACCTGGATCATCCCGGACGCCGACCACCTAGCCCTAGCCACCGCCCTCCCCCTGGCCGAGCTCAACGCCCTTGTGACCTACCACTGGCCCTTCGGCGATGCAGCCACGAACCAAGTCTCACGGTTGCATCTCCGGCCTGAGCCTCTGGCTGAGTAGATGTCCCGATTCTCACCCGCCGTCTTGGTCTCGGGCAGCAGAGAGGTTGAAGCTGACGAACGAGGCTCTCCCCGTCCCGCCGCAGCGATGCGTTGGGGTAGTCCGGGCGCTACTCCGAGACAGAGCCCTCACCGTTAGTTTTGAGTAGGTGCACTAGACCTCGCAAAGCTGATCTCCGTAAAGCAGCCGCTCGTCTTGGCCAGCTTCAGCACTAGCCCTCTGAAACCTATTGCGATGGGTCGTTCGTACACTGTCCGCAAACCGATCGATCTGTCGCTATAACCAATCACTTCCACCGACGCTCCAGGTAACGTCTGTGTGCGGTCCAAGTCGGCTTGCACCCTCGAGTACAACTCCGTGGCCGTTTGGCTGGCAGATGGCTTCCCGTCAGCCTCCCCGTCAACGCCGGGTTTCTCGCTGCCAGCCACCCGCGCCCTCCCGCCCACACCAAACGACTTGGCTGAGCCAATACTGATATCGATCGCCCGCGCATAGAAGACCTCCGTGACTACCCTAAGGTAGACACTCTCCTTCTCAGTGGAGCTCAGGCGCACAGCAGCTCGTCCTACGAACTTCAGGAAGTCCTCGGAAGGCCGCGCGCACCATTCGTCTTCGCTAGTGACCAGGTGAGGCAAGACCCGCGCAAGCGACAGACCGTAGGACTCCGCGGCCGGAATTCTCACTACCACATGGGAAACCCGCTCCGAGGACAGATTCAACCCAATACCCAGGGCATCTATAGGAACCAGGCCTGACAGTCCTTTGGTGTTCCCCGACTTCGCTGAGAATTCCGGGAACGCCACCAGCCGAAAACGATTCAGGCGTCCAACTCCTCCGTCTGTTGGTTCGCCCGTGAAGACGTTAGTGCCTTCGTATCGAGGCTGAGAGTACAAGTGTCGTGCGCCTACTGCCGCAATAGCATTCCGTAGTGCTTTGGCGGCCTCCAACTCGTCCCGTGCGGCCTTGATATCCTCCGCCAGGGCCTTTCGGAGCCGCTCGAGTCTGCCAGCCAGACGGTCCCTCTGGCGCTCTTTCGAACTCAGTTCGTCGCCCACTCCGGATTGGGCGGATCTGGCAGACGTCAGCCTGTTCTGGGCTTGGCTGTTGTGCAGAGTACCGGCTTTCTTATCTTCCCGCGCTCGATCAAGCGCAACCTTGGCATCATCACGCTCGTGCCTGGCCTCTCTCACAATCCTCTCGGCTGCCTCCTTGGCAGCTTGGTCCTCCACATTCTCCTGCGCTTGTTCCGCTTTCCTTAGGGCGTCCTCCTTGTCCCGCAGGTTCTCGAGCGCCCGCGTAGTGGAAGCCTCGATACCCTCGTCCAGGGCAGTTTGGGCTGACTTGACCTCAGCGTCAGCATCCTCCTTGGCATGTTCCGCCTCGAGCAACGCCTTCTCCGCTTCCGATAGCTCCTGTTCCAACACTTGGACTTGTCGTTCAAGAGCGTCAAGGGACGTCTGTGCCTCGTCGACTGTGGCGGTCGCCGCGGCCAGCGCAGGGTTCTCTAGTAGATCGTTGTACGCGGCCGTTGTAGGCGCGGCGCTGATCGTGCTTTCGTACTCCTTCACGAGATGATGAGATAGATCCATTCGCCCAAGCCTGGGACTCATACCAATCGCGAGGCGCGTCTCCTGTTCCTCTTCACTCAATGTGCTCCAGGGTCGCCGAAACAGCTCGATTGTGCTGGGCGATTCGGGGTCGTAGTCATAGGAGTACACATCACCGACAAAGAGGTCTTCCCGGGGTGGAAAAACCGGTACAAGGCCTAACTGGTGGAGATTGGACGACCATTCTTCCTGTACGGTCCCTGGTTCCAATCTCTTCCCGAAGCCGCTACAACCGACTGCGAGGAAAAGCGCAGCAACAAGGATTACCGGGCCAAGCCCGGCCAAGTACCTTTCAGCCCACGTCTCTCCGGCCCGGCGAGTGGCACCCATAGCGGACTTGCGATCAGAATCTGAGGCCAACGACCGATCCTGAACTCCGACGGGCATCCTAAGCATCGGAACTCTCCTCTATCTCCACCGTCTCCAGCCGTTCTGCCGCCCTGCTGTCGCCGAGCAGCACGGCTACCCAGCGGAACTCCTCCGTGTTCTCGAGCATGATCTTGAGCACCATGGTCAGCGGCACGGAGAGGAGCATGCCGATCGGACCCCAGACCCAGCCCCAGAACACGAGGGACAGGACGACGACCAGGGTGGAGAGTCCCAGGCGGCGGCCCATCAGGTGCGGCTCGATGAAGTTGCCGATCACCATGTTCACGACCAGATAGCCGAGCGCCACCAGAAGTCCGCGACCGACGCCGATCTGAACCATCGCCAGCAGCGTGGTCGGCACCGCCGCGATGACCGAGCCCAGGTTCGGGATGAAGTTCAGGACGAAGGCGACCAAGCCCCAGAAGATCGCGAAGTCGACTCCCAGCACACCCACCCAGACTCCGATCAGCAGTCCGGTGGCGGCACTGACCACCGTCTTGATGCCGATGTAGTGCTGGATCTCGTGCATGACGCGGGAGAACCGTTCCTCGGCATCGGCGCCCGTGAAGGCGATCCGCACCTTGGAGCGGAAGGTCGCGGCCTCGAACAGCATGAAGACCACGATCAGGGCGATGATCAGCAGCGACGAGAACGCGGTCGCCGTGTAGCGCAGCGCCTGGTTCGCGAA
The DNA here is from genome assembly GCA_965205295.1 of Candidatus Multivorans sp. Taxonomy (GTDB): domain Bacteria; phylum Acidobacteriota; class Thermoanaerobaculia; order Multivoradales; family Multivoraceae; genus Multivorans. Next base: position 3,326,383 of record OZ242167.1, on the reverse strand, counting down.
GTCAACGAGCAGACTGGAATCGAAGCGCGACAGCAACCCCGGCAACTCCGGGCCCTCGCCGGCGCCGTCTGGAACCGGTCGGGGGGCCGTAGCCGCCACCGTCTCACCGCCGCTCTCCGCTGTTGTATCGACGTCGGCTTCACCAGCGGCAGCCCCCTCCCCGGCCGGGGACGACAGCCACTCGGGCTGAAGGCCGCGCTCCTCCAGCCACGCCGAGCCGTCGTCGATCAGTTCCGTCAGCCTCCCCTGGTACTTGTCCATGTCGCCCGTGAGCTGGTTGACGGTCGTCCCGACCAGGGAGCCGGCCGCCGCCAGCACGGCGATGTCCATCAGGATCGTGCCGAGGACGGCCAGCATCGCCGGCAGGCGCTGCTTGAGCCAGAACAGCACCGGCAGGCTGAGGATGACCACGAAGAGCGCGATCAGGAACGGCTCGATGACCGAGGACGCTGCCCGGAGACCCGCCACCAGCACCACCACGCAGGCAGCGACCACCAGGACCCGGATCGGCGTCCTGGAATCGCGGATCGGATCGTCTGGATTCGCGGCCATGGTCCGGTTCAGAGTGTAGCCGCCTGCCGCCGCGGTTTAGCCGGCGGCGGCGCGGTGATCTTCCACCAGACCGTCGACGACCGCCGGTTCGGCCAGCGTCGTCACATCGCCGAGGTCGTCGTACTCGCCGGCGGCGATCTTCCGCAGGACCCGGCGCATGATCTTGCCGGACCGCGTCTTGGGCAGGGCGGCGGCGACGTGAATGTGATCGGGCGTGGCGATCGGCCCGATCACGGTCCGCACCTGCTGGCGCAGCTCGACCACCAGTTCGGCCTGGTCCCGGCTCTCGGCCTCCGGAGTGATCAGCACGTAGGCGTAGATGCCCACGCCCTTGATCTCGTGCGGGCAGCCGACCACGGCCGCCTCGGCCACCGCGTCGTGCGCCACCAGGGCGCTCTCGATCTCCGCGGTGCCCAGCCGGTGTCCGGACACGTTGAGCACGTCGTCGACGCGACCGGTGATCCAGTAGTAGCCGTTCTCGTCACGCCGGCAGCCGTCGCCGGTGAAGTACATGCCGGGATAGGTGCTGAAGTAGGTCTCGACGAAGCGCTGATGGTCGCCGTAGATGGTCCGCGCCTGCCCGGGCCAGGAACGCTTCAGGCAGAGGTTGCCGCTCTGCTCGTTGCCGGCAAGCTCGTTGCCGTCGGCGTCCACGAGCGCGGGTTCGACGCCGAAGAACGGCAGGGTCGCCGAACCCGGCTCGAGCGGCGTGGCGCCCGGCAGCGGGGTGATCAGGATGCCGCCGGTCTCGGTTTGCCACCAGGTGTCGACGACCGGGCAGCGTCCGTCGCCGACCACGTCGTGGTACCACTTCCAGACCTCGGGGTTGATCGGCTCGCCGACCGAGCCGAGCACCCTCAGCGAACCGCGATCGTACGCCTCGACCCACTGGTCGCCCTCGCGGGCGATCGCCCGCAGGGCCGTCGGCGCGGTGTAGAAGAGGGTCACGCCGAGGTCGTCCACCACCTGCCAGTAACGGCCCGGATCGGGGTAGGTCGGCACCGACTCGAACATCACGCTGGTCGCGCCGTTGGCGAGCGGGCCGTAGACGATGTAGCTGTGCCCGGTAACCCAGCCGATGTCCGCGGCGCAGAAGTGGATGTCGTCGTCGTGGTGATCGAAGATCAGCCGGTGCGTCATCGCGGCGTACAGCAGGTAGCCGCCGGTGGTGTGGAGCACGCCCTTGGGCTTTCCCGTCGAACCGCTGGTGTAGAGGACGAACAGGGGCGCCTCGGCGTCGAGCCGGGCCACCGGCGCCGTCGCCCGCTGCTTCGCCGTCTCCTCGTGCAGCCAGAGATCGCGCCCCGGCGTCATCGGCACTTCGGTGTCGGTGCGCCGCGCCACGAGCATGTGCTCGACCACGTCCTGGCCCTCAAGCGCCTGATCGCAGGTGGCCTTGAGCGGGATCGTCCGGCCGCCGCGCAAGCCCTCGTTGGCGGTGACGAGAAGCCGGCAACCGGCGTCGACGATCCGCTCGCGCAGGCTGTCGGCGGAGAACCCCGCGAAGACGACGGAATGAACCGCGCCGACGCGCGCGCAGGCGAGCATCGTGTAGGCGAGTTCCGGGATCATCGGCAGGTAGATGCAGACCCGGTCGCCCTGGCCGATCCCGAGCGAGGTCAGGACGTTCGCGATGCGGCACACGTTCCGCTTCAACTCGCGGTAGCTGATCCGCTGGTAGCGGCCCGGTTCGTCCTCGACCCAGATCAGGGCGGTCTTGTCGGGCCGGGTGGCGGCGTGCCGGTCGACGCAGTTGACGCAGGCGTTGAGCTCGCCGTCCTCGAACCAGGCGAAGTCGACGGCGTCGAAGTCCCAGCGCCCAGCCGACCGCGGCGGCGCGAACCAGTCGAGCGCCGCGGCCTGCTCGAGCCAGAAGCGGTCCGGATCTTCGATCGATTCGCGGTAGAGCTTGCGGTAGACGTCCATGCCGTCGACATGGGCGCGACCGCTGTTCGAGATCGCGGCTTTGACGGGGATCATCCAATTCTCCTTACCGGTCCTCGCGACAGCTAGGCCCCAACCCGCGGCGCTGCCGCCAGCACTTCCTGCGAAACGGCGCCCGACAGGCCCGCGAAGTTGTCGGTGAACATCTGCGCGAGCCGGCGCGCGTGCCGATCGTATGCCTGCGGGTCGGCCCAGCTCCTGCGCGGATCGAGCACTTCCGCCGGCACGCCGTCGAGCGCGGTCGGGTAGGCGAGGCCGAAGACGGGGTGGATGGACATCGGCGCGTCGTCCAGGCTGCCGTCGAGCGCGGCGTGGATCATCCGCCGGGTGTAGGCCAGCTCGATCCGGCGGCCCTCGCCGTGCGGCCCCCCGGTCCAGCCGGTGTTCACGAACCAGACGGAGGCCCCGTGCCGCCGCACCTTCTCGCCCAGTAGTTGGGCGTAGGCGGACGGCGGCAGCGGCATGAAGGGGGCGCCGAAGCAGGCGCTGAAGGTCGCCGTCGGCGCCGTGACTCCCCGCTCCGTACCGCCGACCTTCGCGGTGTAGCCCGAAAGGAAGTGGTACATCGCCTGCGCCTCGTCGAGCCGGCTGATCGGCGGCAGGACGCCGAAGGCATCGCAGGTCAGAAAGACGACGGTGCGGGGATGGCCGGCGATGCCGCCGACGTCGACGTGCTCCAGGTGGCTCAGCGGATAGCTGGCGCGGGTGTTCTCGGTGCGCGAGTCGTCGTCGAGGTCGAGTTCGCGCGAATCCTCGTCGAAGACGACGTTCTCGAGCACCGTCCCGAAGCGTCGGGTGGTGGCGTAGATCTCCGGTTCGCCCTCCGGATCGAGCCGGATCACCTTGGCGTAGCAGCCGCCCTCGATGTTGAAGATGCCGTCGTCGCACCAGCAGTGTTCGTCGTCACCGATCAGGGTGCGCTCGGGATCAGCCGAAAGCGTCGTCTTGCCGGTGCCGGAGAGACCGAAGAACAGGGCCGAGTCGGAAGGGTCCGTGCCGTAGTTCGCGCTGCAGTGCATGCTCAGCACGCCCCGGCGCGGCATCAGGTAGTTCATCACGCTGAACATCGACTTCTTGATCTCGCCGGCGTACTCGCTGCCGCCGATCAGGGTCAGATGCCGCTCCAGGTCGAGGGCGATGAAGGTCGTGCCGTTGGTGCCGTCCGTCTCCGGATCGGCCAGGACGCTGGGGATGTCGACGACGGTGTAGTCGGGTTCGAAGCCTTCGAGAGCCGTAGCGTCCGGGGGGCGCAGGAACATGTTGCGCGCGAACAGGCTGTGCCATGCCCTCTCAGCGATCACCCGCACGCTCAGGCGGCAATCGGGATCGGCGCCGGCGAAACCGTCGAACACGAACAGATCCCGCTCGGCGGCAGCAGCCAGCATCTTGCGGTAGAGGCGGTCGAAGTGCTCAGGCTCGAGCGCCTGGTTGATTCGCCCCCAGTCGACGGCTTCCGACGACGGCGACCGCTTCACCACGAACCGGTCGTTCGGCGACCGGCCCGTGTGCTCGCCGGTCGAGGCCACCAAGGGCCCCTCGGAGGCGATGGCCGCTTCGCCGCGACGCACTGCCTCCTCGTACAGCCGAGCCACGCTCAGGCGCGAATAGATAGTGCCCCGACTGGCGGTCAGGAACTTCCGGGAAACGTGGGTCATCTCTTCTACCTCACGCGACCCGGCGCGAGAGACGACCCCGCGCCCCCGTCAAAGCCGCGAACCATGGCTCCTCGGGAGGGATTCGAACCCCCAACATTTCGGTTAACAGCCGAACGCTCTACCGTTGAGCTACCGAGGAAGAATCCGCCGGCCAGGCGAGAGCGGCGGCCGACATGGGGGTGATCTTAGGGAGGCTCCGAGCCGACTGTCAATCAAAGCAGGTTGCGGAAGGGCCGCAACCGCCGCGATCGGCTCGGATGGCGGAGCTTGCGCAGCGCCTTCGACTCGATCTGGCGGATTCTCTCGCGCGTCACGTTGAACGAGCGCCCCACGTCCTCCAGGGTCGACTCCGCGCCGTCGCCGACGCCGAAGCGCATGCGGAGCACCAGTTCCTCGCGCGGGCTGAGCGTCTGGAGCACCTCCGCGGTCTCCTGGCTCAGGCTCCTCGTCATCAGATTGTCGAGCGGCGAGACCGCCTTCTTGTCCTCGATGAAGTCGCCGAGATGGGAATCCGCCTCCTCGCCGATCGGTGTCTCGAGCGAGATCGGTTCCAGGGCGATCGTCATGATCTCGCGCACCTGCACCGCGTCCATGTCCATGCGCTCGGCGATCTCCGCCACCGTCGGCTCCCGGCCCAGTTCCTGCACCATGGCCCGGCTGGTGCGGGTCAGCTTGTTGATCGTGTCGATCATGTGCACCGGAACGCGGATCGTCCTCGCCTGGTCCGCGATCGCCCTGGTGATCGCCTGACGGATCCACCAGGTGGCGTAGGTCGAGAACTTGTAGCCGCGGCGATACTCGAATTTCTCCACCGCGCGAATCAGGCCGATGTTGCCGTCCTGGATCAGGTCCAGCAGTTGCAGGCCCCGGTTCGCGTACTTCTTGGCGATCGAAACCACCAGGCGGAGGTTGGCGAGAATCATCTCGGAGCGGGCCTGCTCGCAGACCGCTTCGCCGCGCCGGACCTTGCTCAGGGTTGCGGTCACCTGAGCGAGGGTCGTTCCGTAGCGTTCTTCCGCGGCCCGGAGCCGGGCGCGGTACTTCTCGATTCGGCGCCGGTGCAACGCGCCGAGCTCGGTCTCGCGCTCCCGATCCAGGGCGATCTGCGCCCGCCGGATGTCGCGGTCGTGGCGTGAAATCTCCGCGTAGAGCTGCTTCAGGATCTCGACCAGCCGGGCGCGCGTCTGGGCGGTCAGTTCGATCGAGCGGATCTGTTCCGTGATCTTGCCCGCGATCCGGTCGATCTCGCGCTCGATCTCCAGGAACCGTTCGCCCCCAATCCGGCACCGGGCGCGCTGGCGGCGCAGGCGGCGCACCCCGCGGTCGAGTTCGTCGATCGCCTGGAAGATGGCCAGATTCCTGGCGATCCGATTGTTGGCGCTCTGGTCCAGATTCGCGCCGCCGTCGGCCAGCAGTTCGCGCATCAGCCGGCGGTCGCGCCTCGCAAGCTCGTTGATCCGCAGCAGCTCCCTGAGTACGACCGGGTTGTCGCAGAGGGCCTCGAAGACGGTCCACTCGCCGCGTTCGATCCGCTTCGCGATCCTGACCTCGCCCTCGCGGTCGAGCAGTTCGACACGACCCATCTCGCGCAGATAGACGCGCACCGGATCCGTCGTTCGATCCTGGCTGCCGAAGGCGGACGCCTCCTGCTCCCTTCGCTCAACGCCGCTGATGAGCGGCGCAGGGTCCGAGTCGACCACGTTCACGTACACCTCGGGACGACCGATCAGGTCGACGCCGAGCGCGCCCAACCGCGCTCTGATCTCGTCCATTTCCCTCGGTTCGGCGAGGAGTTCGTCCGGCAACCGATCCTGGAGTTCGTCCTGGAGCAGGTAGCCCTTCTCCCGGCCGAGGGAGAAGACGCCGCGGACCGAACTGTGACGGTGTTCGATCGGCTCGGCCGGAACGGCCTCGAAGGCTGCGATGTTCAGCGCCACGCCGTCTCCCTAGCTCCTGGGCTGCCGATGAAACTCGCGGCTGAGCTTCTGCTGCTCTTCGATCTTGAGGTGCAGGGTCTCCGTGTCGCCCTCGCGCTGGGCGAGATTGATCTCTCGTGCGAGCAGGTGGAGTCGCTGTCTGGCGACGCGCCGACCCAACTCGGCGAGACTGATTCGGAGTTCTTCTTGAGAGAAGGCAGACGACCGTTGTAACAAAAGGCTGGCGATGCGGTCAACGGGTGAACCGGTCTCGTTCCCCCCGTCGGAGCGCCGGCCAAGGGCCGCGACAAGCGCCGACGAATCGACGGAGTCAACACCCGCCTTCGCCTGCTCCCGGACGGCTCGATAGATGGTGCGCAGGACCGGATCGAAAAAGGCGTCGGAGTCCGTCCAGTCGATACCGGCCAGCGACGGGGCGGCGATCATCAGGCGCAGCACCTGCTCTTCGATCGAGGACGTGGCCGGAGGCCTCCGCACCGCCGGCGCCCCGTCCGCACCGCCGCCCCCCGGCCTCTCCGCGGCGGCGCCCGATTCACGCAGCAGCACCTCCACCTTGACGCCCAGGCGCTCGGCCGCGTGCTCGAAGTAGCCCCCGCGCGCAATCGGATCCTTGACCTGGTCGATCAGCACCCGCACCCGGGCGGCTTCCCGAGCTCTCAGCCGCGGATCGAGTTCGGCCCGGCTCGGCAGATCGTCGATTTCGAGCGCCACCGCGTCCCGGGCCTCCTCGACGACGCTCCGGACCGCCTCGGGCCCCTCGTCGAGCCGCAGGGAGTCCGGATCCTGGCCGGCCGGGAAACGGGCGCGACGGACCACGAGTCCGGCGCCGAGCATCAGGGCGGCGGCCTTCTGCGCTGCCTCGATGCCGGCCCGGTCGCCGTCGTAGCCGAGCACGACCTCGTCCGTGTATCGGGACAGCAGCCGCACCTGTTGCCCGGTCAACGCCGTCCCCATGCTCGCCACCACCCAGTCGATGTCGCACGCGACCGCGCCGATCACGTCGAAGTAGCCCTCCACCAGGAGGACACGGCCGTGCTCGCGGATGCCGCGGCGGGCCGCGTCGAGACCGTACAGCAGGGTGCCCTTGCGGAAGTGGTCGGTCTCGTTCGTGTTGACGTACTTAGCCTGGTCGTCGCCCAGCGTCCGGCCGCCGAACGCCAGCAGCCGGCCCGACGGCGACCGAATGGGAAACATCAGCCGGTTCCGGAACCGGTCGTAGGCGCGATCCGGGTTCTTGGGGCTGCGCGCGACCAGACCCGCGGCCTCCAGGTCGGCCACCTCCAGGCGACGGCCGAGGTCCTGGATCAGCGCCTGCCATCCATCCGGCGCAAAGCCGACCCCGAACCGCGCGATCAACGCCGGCGGCACCTTGCGCCGGAGCAGGTAGTCCTGCGGGACCGCCTCGGTGCGCAGCTTGCCGCGAAAGAAATCGTAGGCGGCATCGAGGGCGGCCTGGATGCGTTCGGACCGGTCCGCCCGCCCGTCCTCGCCCGGGCCTGGCGCCGCCCGCGGCAACGGCACCCCGTAGCGGTCGGCCATATGTTCGACCGCGGTGGCGAAGTTGTCGCCCGTCAGTTCCATGTGCAGGCCGAGGGCATCGCCGCCGGCGCCGCAGCCGAAGCAGTAGTAGAGCTTCCGCTCGGGGTCCAGCGACAGGGACGGCGTCTTCTCCTTGTGGAACGGGCAGAGCGCGACGACGCGCTGGCCCCGGCGCTCGACCTTCGTGTGCTCGCTGGCGATGTCGACGATGTCGATCGCCTCGCGCACGGCATCCAACGCCTCGTCGGTAAGCCTCGAACGCCCTGGCACGATCGCTCATCCTACTGCGGATCCGCTCCTCCCGCGGCGTTTGGCCGGCGGGCCGCTAGCGCAACACGACCTCGGTGGCCCCGTCGCCGCCTGCCGACGGCGGCGCGGGATCGAAGCCCGCTACGGCCGGATGTCCACGCAGATGCTCACGAACCGCCCGGCGCAACCGTCCGCTGCCGTGACCGTGGACCACTCGCACCCGTTCGCGCCCCGAGGCCAGGGCCCGGTCGAGATAGGTGTCCAGTGAATCGAGCGCCGGTTCGACCATCTGGCCGATCAGCATCAACTCCGACTCGACCGCCGGCGCTGAAGACGCGTGGACCCGTACCCGGGGCGACCCGGCTCGCTCCACCGGCACGATGGCCTCCAGTGCCGCGGAGTCCGTGCGCACGCGCTTGCCCCGCACCAGGACCGTGGCCCGGTCTCCACTCACCTCCTGGAGTTCGCCGACCCATCCGAGCGAGCGGTGGCGAACCGGGGCCCCGGCCACGAGCGGTCGTGGCTGCTGCGGGGTCGCGGCGGGGTCGGGCGCCCGCTCCCCGCGGGCGCCGGGCTCACAGGTCTCGGCGGCTGCGCGATCGCTCGCGGCGGACGCATCGCCGTCGAGTTCCCGGTGCAGGCCGCCGGCGGCCCGCGCGAAGGCCCGCTTCCCTGGCTGCGGCTGGGCCGCCAACTCGGCCAGGGCCCGATCCAGCCGCCGGCGGTTCGCCCTGCGCAGGTCATCCACTTCGCGCCGAACCGCCTGACTCAGCCGCTCCCGAGCCGCCTGCAGCGACGCCTGGCGGGTCTCGAACCGATTTCGCTCCGCCTCGGTGTCGGCGGTCAACCGGGCCAGCTCCGCTTCCCGGTCGAGCAACCGTTCCCGGAGCCGCTCGTTGCGCTCCAGCACACGTCTCAACTGCTGGTGCTCGGAGCCGAGAAAGTGCTCCGCGCGCTCCAGCCAGGCCGCCGGCAGACCGAGGCGCCGCGCCAGAACGAGAGCACGGCTGCCTCCGGGCGGCCCGATCACCAGCCGGTAGGTCGGCAGGCCGCTCTCCGGGTCGAAGCTCATCGCGGCGCAGGCGGCCGCCTGAGACTCGAGGGCGGCGGCGGCAAGCTGGGTCAGGTGAGTGGTGAGGATCCCCATCGAGGAACTCTCGACGAGCCCCTCGAGCAACGCGATCCCGAGCGCGGCGCCCTCCTCAGGGTTCGTTCCGGCGCCGACCTCATCGAGCAGCACCAGCGTGCGCGGTCCGGCCCGGCGCCACACCTCCCGCAGGCGCAGCAGGCGAGCGCTGAAGGTCGACTGTTCGTCCAGAACGCTCTGGTCGTCGCCGACCACCGCAACGACGTGATCGAAGATCGGAAACCGGCTGTCGGGCGCGGCCGGCGCCGGCAGGCCCGCCTGGGTCATCAGGCACAGCAGTCCGACGGTCTTGAGCGCCACCGTCTTGCCGCCTGCATTGGGCCCGGTCAGCACCAGGGTCCTGGAGTCGGCCAGCGCCAGGTCGAGCGGCACCACCTCGCCGCGGTTGCCGGCGGCGCCAAGGGTCTGCTGTCGGGGCTCGGCGAGCCGCGGATCGAGAAGCGGATGGCGGGCGCCGCGGAGTTCCAGCGCTGCCGCCGAACCGTCCGGCGCCGTCGGTGCAATGCTGGCGAGCCCGGCGCCGACCTGGGCCGCGAAGCGCGCCACCGCCTGTTGCGCGTCGACCGCGGCAAGGAAGGCGATCCTGGCGATGATCGCCGGGGTCAGCTCCAGCACCTGCCGAACCAACTCGGCGAAGATGCGGGCCCGCTCGATCTCCTTGTCGGCGGCGATCCGGTCGAGCTCGTCGTTGCCTTCCACCACCTCCGAGGGCTCGAAGTAGAAGCTGTGGCCCGAGGCGGAGCGACCCCTCACGAGGCCGGAGAGACGACCCCGGCTACCGGAGGGCAGCAACACGGAGAACCGGCCGCCGCGCATCGGCGTCGAGTCGTCGGCCAACCTGTGACCGTGCTCCCTGACGTAGGCCTGTACCTGCGTCTCGACGGAGGCTTGGGTGCGGCGCGCGTCTCCCACCAGCGCTCTGAGTCGGGGCGACGCATCGTCCCGCACCGTGCCGCGACGATCCAGGGTCCGGCGCAGGCGCGCCGCCAATGCGGCGCAACCGATCGATTCGCCTGTTGCGGCGCCGTCTGTGGCGCCGATCTCCAGGGCGCGCACCGACTCGACTTCCGCCGCGAGCAGCGGCGTCTCTTCGTGGTCGCCCAGCCGCTCGAGGACTCCCTCGCTGGCCTCGATCACCTCCGCGAGGCCCTGCAGCGCGGCGCCGCCCAACCTCCGCCCGCCGGCCTCCAACTGGCGCCTCAGATCCAGGAGCTCCTGATCGAGCACCGGTACGAGGCCGCCTCCCTCCTTGAACTCCCGGGCGATTTCGGCGTAGCGAACCCGGAGAACCTCGATCTCGTCAGCGTCCGTGCGCGGCGAGATGGCGTGGACCAGCCGCTCGCCGGCGTCGGTCACCGCGAAACCTGCCACCACACGGAGCAGCGCCGGAAACTCGAGCGCCTCTGAAGTCGCGCTGCTGCAGCAACTCATCTCGGTTGCCGATCCGCGAGAGCGCGCTGAATCTCGCCCGGCAGTCCCACCGCGCCGGTGCGCGGTGCAGGTCAGACCAGACCGGCGCGGCGCTCCTCGGCCAGCTTGCGCAACATCTTCTTGCGCGCCTGCAGCACCTTGCGCTTGCGCTTGACCGACGGCTTCTCGAAGTGCTGGCGCTTCTTGAGCTCGGTCAGAATGCCCTCTTTCTCGCACTTCCGCTTGAAGCGGCGAAGCGCATTCTCGAAGCTCTCATCTTCGCGTACCTGCACAACCGGCATAGCCTGGATTCGTCCTCTCTCTGTGAACTCAGACCGGGGTCTGAACCCGACTCACCTGAGCCGCCGACGCCCGACGACCCACAAGAGGGGCGCATTGTGCACCAAGCGACCCGCCGCCGTCAAGGACAGCGCCGCTCTCCCTGCTGCATTCGACACTGCTCTGTGTGCCCGCAGGGTCGGCCAAGGGCTGTCGCTACTCCTCTTCCTCGTCCTTCCCCTCGACCGCGTTGGGATCGGTGCGGTAGACCTTCCGGTCGCTCTCGTTGAAGAACACGCCGACAGCGGCGCCGGCCCCGTGCTCCTCGGGGTCCTTGGGGTAGAACCAGGCGAAGACGTTCTCGTCCGGGAAGTTCCGGACATAGCTGTGGAAGACCTTGCCCAGGACGCCCTCGACCTCGGCCTCGGTCATTTCCCGCTTGACCTCCGCCAGCCGTTCGGCCGTGACGTAGCGAGCATCCTGGTACTCGGCGATCCTCGCCGCCAGGTCGGGGTTGTCCGGATCGTTTCTTTGGCTCGCCGTCAGGATGTCGAGCGCCCGCCGGTAGTCGCCGCCCTTCACCACGTACTCCTGGGCCAGGTACATCTGCTCGCCGGACATCATCGCGAAGGCCGCCTGCTGCTCTTCGTTCATGTCCCCGCCGAGTTCCCACTCGGCTTCGTTGATGTAGTTGACCAGCTTCTGCGAGAACGCCTCGCCGTCGGCGCCGACCTCCTCGTCCAGCGCCTGGACCTCAGCCGCGAGAGCGTCGGCGTCCTCCCCTTCGCCGGGCGCCGCCACCCGTGCACGAAGCTGGTCCAGGTCGCCGCGCTTGGCGTTCAGGGCCGCCTGAGCTGCCTCCAGTTCGGCCCAGGCCTCCGCCCTTGCCGTGTTCGTCCGCTCCTCCTCGGAAGGGCCGCACGCAGCCAGAGAAGCGAATAGAAGAATGGCGGCAGCGCCGGCGGCTGACGCCGCCCGACCCGGCCGCCCGACTGGAGTGATTCTCGACATCCTGGCGCCTCCTTGGATCGCTGTTCGCGTGCTGATCACTATACCCCAACGGGGGCCCGTCTTGCGGCTATACTCCGTCACTGCGCTCGGGTCCCAAGGGTCCATAGCTCAGCGGTTAGAGCGTCCGGCTCATAACCGGCAGGTCCCTGGTTCGAATCCAGGTGGACCCATACCGTACAGCGGCGGATCCTGCGACTACCAACTCCTAGCAACCCCTCTCAGAACGATGTTTCGCCGGTGGAAGGCAACAGACCGACAGGTCGAAAACGCGGTCAGGCCGTGGCAGCTTATGAATGGATGTGAATGGAAAGAGTCCTTGACACGATCGTAGAGCTACAGGAGGCAAGCGTAGAACTCGCGCGCAGCCTCGACCTGCTCGCCGGGGTTCCCGGGTCGATGCAGGAACTTCACGACCAGTACGAGAGCAGGCGCAGCGAGATCGAACAGTTGGAGGAGGAGCACCAGGAAGCGGAACTGGAGCGCCGCGCCGCCGAAGTGGAGTCAGCAGCGGGCAAGGAGAGCATCGAGCGCTACCAGGAGCAGATCTCCCGCGTCACCACGCAGCGCGAGTACGGCGCCCTGCTAAGCGAGATCGACACCGTCCGCGCCCAGATGCGGGAGGCCGACGAGAGGGCGCTGCTGGCGCTTGAGCGCCAGGACCAGGCCTCGGCGCAGCTCGACGAACTCCGCGGGGCTTTCGAGACGCTGGACCAGCAGTACCAGGAGGCCCTGGCCGCCTGGGAGGAACAGAAGCCCGCGATGCGGAAGCGGGTCGAAGTGCTGGAGGGCCGGATCGACGTCTTTCGCGAACGCCTGCCTCCCGCGGCCCTGAACCAGTACCAGCGTCTGTTCGAGCGCCATAGCGGAACGCCGCTGGCCGTTATCGGGGTGATCGCGAGCGCGAAGGCCCCGATCCGGCACTGCTCGTTCTGCAACTACCGGATCCGGCCCCAGGTCGTGCTGCAGATCCAGACCCAGGGCGCCCTCGTTCCGTGCGACTCATGCCAACGGATCCTGTATCTGGAGCTTGAACCAACGAACACGGCGGGGTGAGCTCTGAGGTTCAAGGTCCAGGGGACGTCAGAGGCCGGGGAGCGCTATGCGGACTTGACGGACCGGCTGTCGGAGGCGTGCCGGCGCGCCGGTCGAGCCGCGCACGACGTCACCCTGGTCGGCGCCTGCAAGCGGCAACCCCTGAAGCGCATCGTCGAGGCAGTTGACGCCGGCCTCCGGGTCCTGGGCGAGAACCAGGTCCAGGAGGGCGAAGCGCATCGAGCGGCGCTGCTCGAGGCCGGTTACGACCACGTCGAGTGGCGCCTGATCGGACCCCTGCAGACGAACAAGGCGCCGCGGGCGTGCGGTGTCTTCGACGTCTTCGAGGCCGTCGACCGGGCGAAGGTCGCACAGCGGCTCGATCGGGTGCTGCAAGACCGGCAGGGAGGGAATCGGACCTGTCTCCTCGAGGTCAACATCGGGCGGGAGCCCAACAAGCACGGCTTCCTGCCCGAGGACGTCGGGACGATGCTCGGACTCGCCGACCTGCAGCACCTGCCGGTCCGCGGTCTGATGGCGATCCCGCCCCGTCGTAGCGACGCTCGGGAAGCGCGCCGCGACTTCGCTGCCCTGCGGCGCCTGCGCGACGAACTGGGCCGCCGCGGCCTGTTCGGCGAGCACCAGGGGGGGCTGTCAATGGGGATGAGCGCGGACTTCGAGGCCGCCGTGCTCGAGGGCGCCACGCACGTACGGATCGGCTCCGCCCTGTTCGGCCCGCGAGCTCCCCGTTGACACGCAACCCGAGAACCAGGGCGGCCCCTCCAGGGACTGCTAGCGTGTCACCCTTGGAGACCCTGGCCGACCTTCTGTTTCGCGTCGCGGACCGCTACGGCGAGCGCGAGGACCTGCTCTCTATCCGCCGGCACGGCCGGACCGAGTCGCTTTCCGCCGCCGGGTTCGTCGACGCCGTTCGCCGGACCGCCCTGGCACTCGAGTCCCACGGCGTGGCCAAGGGCGACCGCGTGGCCCTGTTCGCGACCAACCGCCCGGAATGGCACGTGGTCGACTTCGCATGCCACCTCCTGGGCGCGGTGTCGGTGCCGATCTATCCGACCCTGACCGCGGCCCAGGTCGCCTACATCCTCCTCGACAGCGGGGCCGGGTGGATCTTCTACGACGACGACGCCAAACGGGATCTGCTAACCGGCATCGCCCCCGAAAGCCCGGGCGAGGACGGCGCGGAGCAGCAGGGCCTGCGGCTGGTCGCGCTGGACGCCGATGCCACCGCGGCGGGCGGAACGAACCTCGAAGCGCTGATCGGCGGCGCGGCGCCGCCCGAGGACACGGATCTTGCGGCCTTCCGCGGGCGGGTCGGGCGTGGCGATACGGCCAGCATCATCTACACCTCAGGCACCACCGGCGACCCCAAGGGCGTCGTCCTCTCGCACTGGAACTTCGTCTCCAACATCCTCTGCTGCCAGCAGCTCTACGACCTGGGCGAGGACGATCAGGCGCTCTCCTTCCTGCCGCTGTCCCACGTCTTCGAACGCACCGTCGACTACCTCTTCTTCCTCCGCGGCGTGTCGATCCACTACTCGCCCGCGATCGAGCGCGTCGCCGGTCTGATGCCGACCGTCCGGCCGACCGTCCTGTGCTCCGTGCCCAGGCTCTACGAGAGCGCCTACGTGCGCATCCAGGCCACCTTCAGGACGCAGCCGCGGGCCCGGCGCCGGCTCATCGACTGGGCGCTCAAGGTCGGCCGGCGGCGGGCGGACCGCGGCGGCGCGGCGCTCCGGGGCCTGATCGCAGACCGTCTGGTGTTCGGCAAGATCAAGGCACGGTTCGGCGGCCGCCTGCGCTTCGCGATCTCCGGCGGCGCCCCGATCGCCGACGAAGTCGGGGCGTTCTTCGATGCGATCGGCATCCGGCTCTACCAGGGCTACGGCTTGACCGAGACCGCCCCGGTGCTGAGCGTGGAGCACCCCGGCGCCGCGCGCCGCGGATCGGTCGGCATGGCCGCTCCCGGAGTCGAACTCCGCATCGCCGAAGACGGCGAGATCCTCGCCCTTACCGAAGGCCTGATGCAGGGCTACTGGAGGAATCCCGGGGCCACCGCGGAAGCGATCGACGGCGACGGCTGGTTCCACACCGGCGACATCGGCCGCATCGACGACGACGGCTACCTGTTCATCACCGACCGCAAGAAGGACCTGCTGGTCACCAGCGGCGGCAAGAACATCGCGCCCCAACCGATCGAGCAGATGATGATCACCCACCCGGCCGTTGCTCAGGTGGTCGTGGTCGGCGACGGCTACCCGTACCTGAACGCCCTCGTGGTCCCGAACTACGCGGAGCCGCCGCCGCCGTTCGAGGGCATGGACGCCGAAGAGCTGCGGCGCGACCCGCGCCTTCGGGAGACGATTCAGGAACTGCTCGACCGGGTCAACGAGCGGCTGCCGGCCCACGAACGGGTGCGCCGATTCCGGCTGCTGAAGCGCGAACTGACGATTCAGGAAGGCGAGATCACGCCCACCCTGAAGGTGCGCAGGAAGATCGTCAGCGAGCGCTACCGCGACGTGATCGCGTCGATGTACCTCAAGAGCCAGCGAGTAGGTTGAACTTCAGTCATGCGGTCCTGCGGCGCAAGCCGCTAGTTCACGCGGCTGGACAGATCGGTTGGGTCCGGCGCCTCCTCGATGACGCCGTGGACTTCCTCGTAGCGGCGCAGGTTGGTGCCCAACGCCTTGATGATCCGCTTGAGGTGGCCGGGACTGGTCACGATGCGGGCGCTGACGATGCCCTGGGGCGGCACCACGTTGATGAAGTCGAGGATGAACTCCTCACGGGTGTGCGTGATGCGCAGCAGGTTGGAGTACGCCCCCTTGAGTTCGGCGTCGCCGATCTTGACGTTGATCGACGAAGCTGCATCCTGGTCGGCCTGTTCTTCCTTGGGTCGCTTGCTCATTCCATCCTCCGTGGGTCACTGGGCAGGCGAACGCCAATCGATCGCCACTTGCCGCTCGCTCGCTCCGTCATCGTTGCCGCCGGCGCCCAGCGCCTCCACATGCCACTCATGGTCCGGCAGGTAGAGACCGATGCTCCGGAGCGCCGAACTCTCGGCCACCGTGAAACGGAACGCTCGGCGGCGGTAATCGTAAGCCCTGCCGTCGCGAGCGTGAACCGCGAGATCGACCGTGTACTCGCCCGGCGCCAGCCGCAGTTCCGGGCACACCAGCCGGACGCGCACCGGACCGCGCAGCAGGCGCGGTTCATACCCGGCGAGATCGGTGTTCGTGCCCCAGCAGTCGACACCGCGGGGCGTCTTGACCCCGACCCCGAAGACGAAGTCGTCGAGATCCTCCCGCGGCGCCACTTCGAGCTCGAACGCCACCGCCTCTCCGCAGTGCAGGTGATACCGCTCCTCGCACGAAGGGCCGGCCAGCAGACGCGCGCCGACTATCCGCGCCTGGCCGGACCCCCAGCGCAGGATCTCCTCCTCCGCGTCCGGCGGCGTCGCGGCGGCCGTCTGTTCCTTCTCCGGCGTCGACTCGCTGCGTTCCGCGGCCAGCGCCCGGCGCCGGCCGTGGGCCTCGCCCTCGCGCGCGGCCACGGCCTCGAAATAGGCGTCGATCACCCGCCGGGTCGAACCGATCGCGCGGACCCGCCCCCGGTCCAGCCAGACCGCCCGGTCGCAGAGCTCGTCGATCAGGCCCATCGAGTGGCTCACCACCAGCAGTGTGCCGCCCTGGGCAAGGTGCTCCTCGATCCGGGCGATGCAGCGGTGAACGAACTCCTCGTCGCCGACCGCCAACACCTCGTCGACGAGGAGGATCTCGGGCTCTGTATGGATGGCGACCGAGAAGCCGAGGCGCACGTACATCCCCGAGGAGTAGTTCTTGATCGGCTCCTCGATGAAGTCGTGGAGATCCGCGAACTCCACGATGTCGTCGTAGCACTCCTCGATCCGGCGGCGGCTCAGGCCGAGCAGGGCGCCGTTGATGAAGATGTTCTCCCGGCCCGAGATCTCGGGGTGGAAGCCGGCGCCGAGCTCGATCAGGGCGGCGACCCGGCCGTTGACCGTCAGCTCCCCGGCCGTGGGCCGGAGCAGGCCCGCGACCAGCTTGATCAGCGTCGACTTGCCGGAACCGTTGCCGCCGATGATGCCCACCGCCTCTCCCGCGGCGACCTCGAAGCTGACGTCGGCGAGCGCCTCCACCGCGTCGGCGGCAGCCAGTCCGCTGGTCAGGCTGCGCTCGAGGAGCGCGCTCTTCAACGTCCGCAGGCGGAAGCCGCCAGCGGCGCGCCGGTAGCGCTTGCCCAGCCCGCGCAGGGCGACCGCCGGCCGACTCACTTCAGACCGCCTCGGCCAACGTATCGCTCAAGCGCGAAAACAGGCCGGCGCCCAGCGCCCAGGACGCCGCCGCGATCGCAAGCATGATCAGCCAGGCCTCGAGGCCGGGCACGTCCCCGAAGAACAGGAGGTCCTGGGTCGCCACCGTGAACCAGGTCATCGGGTTCAGTTGCACCAGCCGCGCGAGTTCGGGCGGGATATCGCTCAAGGTGTAGATGATCGGCGCCAGGAAGAAGAACAGAACGAGCACGTTGCCGAGCAGATCCCGCACGTCCTTGAAGTGGACGTTGAGCGCCGAAAGGGCGAAGGCGAGGCCCGCGACCATCACCGTCTCGATCACCAGCACGAGCGGTAGCAGCACGAAGGTCCAGCCGGCGATCGGATAGCCGAGCAGCCGGCCGACGATCAGGGCCACGGCGACGATCGGCAGCGCGAGCAGGAAGTGCATCAGGTTGGACACCACCGCGACCGCCGGCAGCACTTCGACCGGGAAGACCGCCTTGCGGATCAACGCGCTGTTGCCGGTCAGCGACGAACAGCCTTCAAGCAGCGAGGTCGAGACCCAGATCCAGGGGAACAGGCCGGTGACGAGAAAGACGCCGTAGGGCTCGACCTCGACAAGTTCCCCCCGCTTGAGGATGAGGCCGAAAACGACGGAGTACACGGCCAGCAGCAGCAGCGGATTGAGCAGGGACCAGAAGAAGCCGAGCACGCTGCCCCTGTAGCGCGCCCGCAACTCCCGCTGGACCAGGGTCCACAGCAGGCCGCGGTAGCGAACGAGACATCGGGCCACTTGGAACATCGGCGGCGGCCATCTTACGTTCCGGTGTCTTCCGCCTCGATCTCGAGGTAGATGGGCGCGGCGCCGAGCCGTTCCGGGACCGAGTCCAGTTCCGCGCCGGCGCGGTCGTACGCCGCGCACACCCGGCCCGGAGGCCGGTAGCCGGCGCCGCCCCGGTCCAGCGCCCACAGGACCCGGGTCTCCTTGCCGTCCCGGCGTGCCCGGTAGCCGCGCACACCCGACGGCAAGCGCAGGCGCTCGATCCGGGCGCCACCCAACTGGCGCTGGAGTTGGCGCAAAGCACGGTAGGCGGGCCGCCGACGCAGGCCGCCGTCCCGAGGGTCGATCAACCCGTAGCCCACCGCCGCCATCTGCCACCAGTAGGCCCGCTCCGCAAGACCGGTGCCGAGAGCCTCCAGGTAGTAGCGCACCAGGTAGTTGGCCTGGGTCTCCTCGTTCACCGCGACATCGCGGCCAGCGGGGGCGTGGGGACCTTCCTGCAGCGGCCAGTTGAACTCCGTGACCCAGCTTCGGTCCGAGGCACAGTCAGGCGCCCTCCGGGCGAGCGCCCGAAGCACAGCCAGCTTGCCGGCAAGATCGAAGCCGAGCTGGCGGTTCTCCGGCGCGCCCCGACGGTCGACGTAGAGCTGGCTCCCCAGGATGTCGAACAGGTGCTCCGGCAGCCGGCTGTGAATCAACGCGGCGGTCGCGTGCGGCTCGAAGTCGATGACCGCCGGGGCCAGAAGGCAGGCGCCGGGACACCCGGACCGGACCACTTCAGCGCCGGCAGCCAGAAGGCTCCAGTACTCCTGCGGGCGCCACACGCCCCACTTGCTGCGGTTGGGCGCCTGCCCGATGAGGAACCTGTGACCGTAGGGCGCGAGTTGGGTCACGGCGTCTTCCACGCGCTCGCGCCAGAGGCCGGTGTCACGCACCAGCGACCGGTCCTGGCTGAGTTGGAACACCAGGTCGATCCGCCGCCGCCGCGCCCCGCGGAGGATCTCGGCCAGTCTCAGCAGACCGGCGTCTACGCCCTGCCACAAGTGGAAGCGCAGCAACACGGTATCGACCCCCAGATCGTCGATCGCCAGGGCCAGGTCTGAGGCCGGCACCGCACCGGGACCGACCGCGACCCCGGCGCCGCGGAAGCGAACCGGTTCCGCGGCCCGTTCGATGCCGCGGCGGAGCCGCTTCCCCTCGACGATCGATGCGAACAGCGGGCCGGCGGCGCGCAGCAGCGGACGGGCATGCTGGCCAACGTCGCGCAGGCGGACCCCCAGACGCTGGCTGCGCGTCGCCTGCTGGTGCGGCTGGTCGGTGAGCGGATCCCATACCGCCCGCTCCTGAGCCTTCGCTCCGCGGTCCGCGCTCGGGACGTGAGGATGGGCGCGCCGGCGCGGCAGCAGCAGGTCGGCAAAGCGGCGCAGTCCCCGGCGGGCGCCCTGCTTGGACCGTATCTTGAGACGGAAACCGTGATGGTAGACCTCGAACCACAGCCGCTCCAACCAGGGCAGCCCACCGGGGCGGTAGCCGCGCAGGTACTCCGCCCGGTCCGCCGGCCGCGACACCGGCATCCGGCTGATATCCCGCAGGCGCTGACTCACTGACAGCCGGCGCCGGAAGCGGGCCCGGTTCAGGTCCACGAGGTACAGCTCGGCATCCGTGGTCGGTTCCGACAGCAGCACGTTGCCGGAAGTCAGGTCCCGGAACCAGACGCCGTGGCGGTGCAACTCCGCGGCCAGGGCGCCGACCCGCCGCAGCAGGACCGCTCCGTCGATTCCGGGGAAGCGCGCCGCGCCCTCGCCGGCATTGAGAGCCCTGAGCACGTAGCGCAGTTCCAGAGCCTCCGGCACCCGCCGGCACAGGAACCAGGCGGGGCCTTCCACGGTCTCCGATTCGGCATAGAGCAGCGGCGCCGGCGTCGGGATGCCCAGCCGCCGAAGCCTGCGCGCGGCATCGAAGCTCAGGCGCGCCCGAGTGCCCCGCCGGCGACGGCGCAGCCTGGCTCGCAGATCGTCGTGGCGGAACTGCTTGACGACAACGGCGATGTCGCCCTCGCCCGGGTGACGTCGCCACGCGGTCTCGTACAGGTAGCTCCGGCCCCAGTGCAGGCTACGGCCGGCGTTGGCCGGATCGAGGACGCGGCGGAGCGCCGCCTCGAAGTCGACGTCCAGGTCGCCGGAGGCGGCCTCCGGGTCCACGGCGCCACGAAGGCCGTCGAATTCGAACCGGCGCTCCGGCCCGTCCGCCGGAGGTGTCAGATCTTCTCTCCCGCGACGACGAACTGCTCGCGATGCAACTCCGGGTCCGCCTGAACGAGAACCGGTGCTTCGAAGGCCCCCTGCAGGCCGTCCAGCACCGCCGACTCGGCGCCGCGCAGGGCGTCCAGAATCTCCGGGTGGACCCGCACCGCCAACTGACGGGCGCCGCGCGCGGCCCGGGCCAGACAGGTCCGTCGCAGCTCCAGACAGATCGTCGCAACCGACTTGATGCGGCCCGCCCCCTGACAGTAGGGGCAGTCCCGGGTGAGCAGCTTCTCCAGATTCGCGTGGCTGCGCCGGCGGGTCAGTTGGACCAGGCCGAATTCCGAGATTTCGAGCACCTTGTGCCTGGCGCGGTCCTTCTCGAGCTCCGCCTCCAGGCGGGCAAACACCTGCTCGCGGTGGTCCTCGCGCTCCATGTCGATCAGATCGATGATCACGATGCCGGACAGATCGCGCAGCCGGATCTGACGCACCGCCTCCGCGGCGGCCTCCAGGTTGGTCCGGAGGACCGTCTCTTCGAAGTCCGCGGAGCCGACGTCGCGGCCGCTATTGACGTCGATCGCGACCAGGGCTTCGGTCTGGTTGATGACCAGATAACCGCCCGACGGAAGCGGCGCGTGGTCCCGCAGCGCGGCTTCGATCGCGTCGTCGATCCGGTAACGCTCGAACAGACCTCTCCGGGTCCGCTCGACCCGTTCGAGGAGGTCCGGCTGCACCCGCCCGACGTACCCCGCGATCCGTCGATAGGGGTCAGGTCCATCCACCAGCAGCGAGTCGAAATCGGCGGAGAAGAGGTCCCGGATCACACGCACATCCAGCTCTTCCTCGCGGTGGAGCAGAGCCGGCGCTGCCGCGGCCGCCGTCCGCTCCTCGATCTGCCGCCAGGTCGCCGCAAGCGTCTCGTACTCCGCCTGGATGTGCTCTTCGGCCACGCCCGCAGCCGCGGTCCGCACGATGCAGCCCGGCGGGGCGGCGGACTCATCGCAACCAGCCAGGACCGCTCGCTTCAGGCGATCCCGTTCATCCGGGTCCTCGATTCGCCTCGAGATACCCACACGGTCGCCGGTCGGCGTCAACACCAGGTAGCGGCCGGGAAGCGTGATCTGGGCGGTGATGCGCGCTCCCTTCCCCTCCAGCTCGTCCTTGGTGACCTGGACGGTCAGATCCTGGCCCCGGCGCAGCAGGCCGTCGATCAGCGGCAACGCCTCGCGGCCCGACGCGCCGCCCGACGCGCCGCCGGAGGCGGACTCGGGGCCTCGCTCTCTCGGCCCGGCATCGACCACGTCCTCGACCCAGAGGTAGCCGTCCCGTGCCAGTCCGAGATCGACGAATGCCGCTCTCATGCCGGGGAGCACCCGCCGCACCCGGCCCTTGTAGAGGTTGCCGACCAGGCCCCGGCGCCCGCGGCGCTCGATGAAGAGTTCCACCAACCGGCCGGACTCGACGACGGCTACCCGCGTCTGGAGCGAATCGCTTTCAACCAGAAGCTCTCTGTCCATACGACGTGGGCAAGCAACCAGGCGCGGGCGCAGGCTGATCAAACGTTGACGAACCGCCGCAGGTCGAGGCCGATGATCAGGCCGGTGGCCGCGCAGCAGAAGAGCATGAAGGAGCCACCGTAGCTCAGGAAGGGAACCGGAATGCCGGTGATCGGCAGCAGCCCCACCACCATCGCCGTATTGTAGAGAACGTGGCCGGCGATGAAGGCCAAGAGGCCAACCACCACCAGCAGACCCGCCGGATCCCGCGCCGTCAGTGCGACGCGGACGCCGTTCCCCAGGTAGAGGAGGAACAGCGCCATGACGACGGTGACCCCGGTAAATCCATACTCCTCGGCCAGCACCGCGAACACGAAGTCGGTGTGAGGGGTCGGCAGGAAGCGCAGGTTGGACTGCGTCCCCTCGCCGTAGCCCTTGCCCAGAGCCTGGCCCGAACCGACCGCGATCCTGCTCTGACGGACCTGGTATCCCGACCCCAGGGGATCCGCCTGGGGCTGGAAGTAGCTCAGGACCCGTTCCTTCTGGTAGTCCTGCAGCGCGAAGACCCACAGGGCGCCCGCCAGGGCCAAGGCCAGAGCCGCGGAGGCGAGCGCCGACCGAACGCTGACTCCGGTGGTGGCGGCCATGGCGGCGACCACGGGCACGAACATGAGGGCGCCGCCCATGTCAGGCTGCCTCGCGATGAGCAGCACGGGAACCGTGACGATCACCGCGCTTCCCCACCGCCCGCCGGTCGGGGGAACCGATGACTGGGAAAGGGCCAGACGCCGCGCCAGCAACAGAACGGTCGCGATCTTGCAGAAGTCCGACGGCTGGCCCCCGAAACCGCCGATGCCGATCCAACTGCGAGCGCCGCCGGCCTCGTGGCCGAAGAACGTGACGGCGGCCACCGACGCTACCGCCACCACGTAGATCCAGAAGGCGTGCCGAAGCAGCACGGAATAGTCGACCCAGGCCGCGGTGACCAGGACCAGCACACCCGCGACGATCCACACCGACTGGCGCGATACGTAGTCGGTCGACAGTTCGGACGAAGCGCTCGAGATCAGGACCAGGCCGATCGCGGACAGAGCGAGCGCTGAGCCGAAGAGCTGCAGTGAGATGGAACGGACCTGGCGTGCCAGGGTCCGCGGATCAGGTCTGGACGGGAGAACCAAAGTACGTCTCGTGCATCCGCCTCGCCAGAGGCGCCGCGGTTTCGGCGCCCCGTCCTCCGTGCTCGACAAACACCACGACGACCAGCTCCGGCGCGTCGACCGGCGCGTAGGAGGTGAACCAGGCGTGGTCCGCGTGCTCCAAGGGGAGATCCTCGGACCGGGTCCACGTCGCCTGAGCGATGACCTGGGCGGTGCCGGTCTTGCCCGCGACCTGAACCATCGGACTGTTGGCGCGGCGCCCGGTACCGTTTGCGACCACGTTCGCCAACGCCTCCCTGACGAAGGCGATCACCTCGGCGTCCAGCGCGACCGGCGCCGGCGGCTGCGCCCCGTCCTCCAGCACGTAGGGCCGCACCCGGAATCCCCCGTTGGCCACCGCCGCGGTCATCACCGCAACCTGAAGCGGCGTAGTCAGAATCGGTCCCTGACCGATCGCAACCGAGATCGTTTCACCCGGGTACCAGGGCAGGCCCCGGCTCGTCAGGCTCCATTCGGCGTCGGGCACCAGCCCCTCCCGTTCGGCCGAAAACTCGATACCCGTTCGCTGACCGAGGCCCAGCAGGCGCGCGTATCGGGCTATCGTCTCGATCCCCATCTTCCTGCCCTGCCGGTAGAAGTAGACGTCGCAGGAGTTCTGGAGGGCGCCCCGCAGGTTGAGACGGCCGTGACCCCTCGACTGCCAGCAGCGCCAGCGGCGGTCGTACAACCGGGTTGAGCCGCCGCAGTAGACCTGCTCTTCCGGATCGATCAGTCCATCGGACAGCGCCGCCACCGCCATCGCGATCTTGAACACCGAACCCGGTGGGTAGGTGTTGTGGATGGCGCGGTTCTGAAGCGGCCTGTTCGGCGCACCGACGATCCGCTCCCAGTCCTCCCGGTTGAGCCGGCCGGCAAAGCCATTCGGATCGAAGGACGGCGAAGAGACCATGGCCCGAACCGCACCGTCCCGCGGGTCGAGTGCAACGATCGCTCCGACCTTGCCCTCGAGCAGCTTCTGCGCTTCCTGCTGCAACCTGAGGTCGATGGTCAGGGCGACGGACTCTCCCGGCACGGCATCGGTTCGATCGACATCCTCGTCCGACGCCACGCGGCCGCGGCTGTCGACGACCACGGTCCGCTCGCCGGCGGTCCCGCGCAATGTCCGGTCCCGCAACCGCTCCACGCCGCTGCGGCCGACCATGTCGCCGGCAACGAGTGTCCGGTCCCGATCCTGCTCGCCTGCCGTCGGCTCGCTGAGGTACCCCAGAAGATGCGCGGTCTGGTCGCCGTACCGATAGAGGCGGCGACGGGTGGCGGCGATCGCGAACTCCGGGTGTTCCGGTATCGCGACCTCGAACCGCGCGACCTGGTTCAGCTCCAGGTCCTCCGCGAGGAGCACGGGCACATCCCGGGGCACCCCCCGGTAGCGCTTGAGCGAGTTCCTCAGTCCTTCTTCGTCCCGTTCCAGGATGTTCGCCGCAAACGCCACGCTGGCCTCCAGGTCAGCGCTCAGTTTGCGGTCGATCAGGAGACGGAACGTGGGAGCGTTCTCGACCAGTGGTTGACCGGAACGGTCGTAGATCAGGCCCCGCGGCGCCTCCAGACGAAGAACGCGCAGCCGGTTGTTCTCGGCCAACCGCCAGTAGTGCTCCGAGCGAACGATCTGGAAGTACCAGTAGGAACTCAGGACGACGAAGAACCCCACCGCAAGCGATGCGGCGAGCCACTTCAGGCGGGTCGCCATGATGAGCAGCACGCGGTCCGCGCTGTGTTCGTGGCCGGGAGTTTCCAGGTTCACCTTCCAAACACCGTCAGTGAGCGACCGTCAGTCAACGCCATCGGGGTCGTCCCGTTGCCAGTGTACGCCGCTTCGTCCGCTTCTCCATCCACCCTCGCACCAGACCTGCCACCCGGAGACCGACCAGCCCGATCGCTGTGGTCACCAGAGCGCGCAGCAGCACCGTGAACACCCCGGGGTTGAACTGCGCAATCTCGAGTATCGCGAGCAGGCCGATCACGATCACCTGATGAACCAGCACCCCGGCCGCGATCAGCAGAGCCGAAACCAGGCGCTGACTGGTGAGGATCCGTTGCGACACGCGCGCTCCGCCGTATCCGACGACGCAGCACGCCAGACCGTGCAGACCGTAAATCGAGGAGGCGAACATGTCTTGAACCAGGCCAGCCGCCAGACCGCCCGCCAGACCCCGAAGAGAGTTGCCCCTCAAGCTGTTCAGGACGACCAGGAGCACGAAGAGGTCGACGAAATCCGCAGCCGCCGGGAGGAACCCGCCCAGAAGCAGCTCGGCCAGGGCCACTGCCGCCAGAACACCGACGAACCTAGCGGCCGATGCCATCCCGGCCGTCCATCAAGACCTCGGGCACGGGTTCGCGACGCCACACGAAGGCATGGTTGAGCGAACCGAGATCCACGCTCGGGACGATCCGTATGTCGTGGAACAGATCGCCGTCCGATTCCACGGAAGTGATCGTGCCGATCGGGATGCCGCGCGGGAACACACCGTCGATGCCGGCCGTGATCACCCGGTCGCCAGGCCGCACGTCGACCTGCAGCGGCAAGAACATCAGGGACAGGGTTCCGGCGTCCTTGTCCCTGGTGCCGCGGACGATGCCCTGACGGCGCGTGCGCTCGATCATCGCGCCCACCGACGACGCGGGGTCGGTGACCAGGAGTACACGCGCATACCTGGCGCTGGCCGAGATGACACGCCCCAGGAGACCGTCAGTCGTGGTCACCGCCCTCCGCGCCCAGTCTTCCCGGTCTCTGCCGCCAGGCAGGTGCAGGATGGCGGTTCGCCGCCACGAACGGTGATCGACATAGACGATGTCGGCCCTCAGCAGATCCGCATTCGGCGATGGCTCGTAACGCAACGGCTCTGAGGCCAGGTCGGCCTCCAGGCGTACGCCGACCGAGGCCGCATAGGCGGACTCCACCTCGCGCAGCCGGTTCCGCAGCTCCTCGTTCTCGCGCTCCTTCGCGGCCATCGTCGACCGCTCCTCCCGGTACCGGTCGACGGCCCCGGCAACCGCGGCGACGAAGCGTTTGACCGGTCCTTCCACCAACAGCCCGACATCTCCGGCGCGCTGCGGCGCCTGAAGCGTCAGGAGCGCAAGGAGCACGGCCAAGGAGACGGCGAACAGGACCGCAACCCGACGCTCGCTCATGATGGATGTTCTCTCCGGTCAGGAACCTGCGGGGCGTTTGGGGGCGCTGGCGAAGCCGCTGCTAGCGAACGGAAACCCTCCGCAGCAGATCGATATCCCGCAGCACCCGGCCCGCGCCGAGCACGACGGAAGCAAGTGGATCCTCGGCGGCAAAGACCGGCAGGCCCGTCGCCTCGCGCAGACGCTGGTCCAGCGAGTGGAGCAGCGCTCCACCTCCCGAGAGCACGATGCCCTTGTCCATCACGTCGGCCGAAAGCTCCGGCGGCATCCGTTCGAGGGCCTGAAGCACCGACTCGACGATCGCATCCACCGGTTCGGTCAGTGCCTCGCGGATCTCGCCGTCGGAGACCTTCAGGCTGCGCGGCACGCCCTTGACGAGGTCGCGACCCTTGATGTCCATGTGCATCGCCTTCTGGAGGGGAAACGCGGAACCGAGCTCCACCTTGATTGCCTCCGCCGTCCGCTCGCCGATCAGGAGGTTGTGCTTGCGCTTGAGGTGCTGGGTAATCGCGTCGTCCATCGCGTTGCCCGCTACCCGCAGCGATCGGCTGTAGACCGTCCCGGCCAGCGAGATGACGGCGACGTCCGTGGTGCCGCCACCGATGTCAACGATCATGTTGCCGGTCGGTTCGGTGATCGGCAGACCGGCGCCGATCGCCGCCATCATCGCCTGCTCGACCAGGAAGACCTCCGACGCGCCGGCGCTCATCGCCGACTCCCGGACCGCGCGCTTCTCCACCGGAGTGATCTCCGACGGCACGCCGATCACGATCCGCGGGCGAGCGAAGCGCCGGCCGTGATGGGCCTTGCGGATGAAGTGCTTGAGCATCTGCTCGGTCATCTCGAAGTCGGCGATGACGCCGTCCTTCATCGGCCGGACCAGGACCAGGATGCCCGGAGTACGCCCCAGCATCTCCTTGGCTTCGGAACCGACCGCCTCGATGCGGTTGGTCTGGGTGTTCACGACCACGACCGACGGCTCGCGCACGACGATGCCGTTCGCCTGGGTGAACACCAGGGTGTTCGCGGTCCCCAGGTCGATCGCCAGGTCGCTCGAGAACCACTGCAGGAAGCGCATCGGACCGAACCTCTAGGTCGGTGCGGACCGGTGTTGTGGGGTCCCGAACTCCGAGTCGCCGCTGGACGGTGCGGCGCCGCCCGCCAAGGCGACGCGATCCGCGCCGCGGGCTGCCATGCCTCGCGGCGTCGCCGTCACTGGCGGACGTGTCATCAGCAAGTTCGGATTCCTACCGTCGGACGCGGGCAGACGACACCCGCGAAACGACAGGAAGATAACACAGGCAGTCAACCCGACCACAGGGAACCCCCTGTCTTTGAACGGCTTTCGCCCACGACGACGACTCGCGGCACGGGCCCGGCAAGGGCTTGACGACCGCGCCGCCCAACCGCCACCAAGCGTGCCGATCCTGATACGATCGCCCGCGCCTTCGGGGCATCCTGCAGGGAGCCGCGCCAATGCTGAACGTCATCCGCAAGAACATCAAGAGCTTCTATCCGCTGGCGATCGGACTCGCCTTGGTGTTCGTGCTCCTGGTCTTCACCGACTTTCAATCGCTCGACGGCACCCAGATCAACCCGGTTGCCGCCAAGGTGGGCCGCGAGGACATCTCCTTCGCCGAGTTCGAGCGCAGCTACCGGAATGCCGAGAACCGCTACCGGGGGATCTACGGCGACGCGTTCACCGCGGATCTCGCCGATCAACTGCAACTGCCCGTGCAGGCACTCGAAGCTCTGATCAACGATCGCCTCCTGACCCGGGAGGCCGAGCGGATGGGACTCACTGTCAGCAACGAGGAGCTGCAGGAGCAGATCCTCGCCATACCCGGCCTGGCCGGCGCCGACGGCAACTTCATCGGCACGCGTCAGTACCAGGAGCTCCTGCGCGCCAACCGGTACACGGTGGATGAGTTCGAGGCCGAGCTGCGCACCTCCCTGCTGGTGACCAAGCTGCAATCGGCGCTGGGCGAGGTTGCCCACGTCTCCGACGCCGAGGTCGAACAGCGCGCCCGCGACGCCGCCGAGCGGGCGGCCATCCGCTACATCCAGGTACCGGCCAGCCGCTACGCCGCCGAGGCGGAACCCTCGGCCGACGAGACCGCCGCCTTCTTCGAGGCGAACCGGGACGACTTCCGGTTGCCCGAACGCAGGCGAGTCGGCTACCTCCTGGTCAACACGAACACGGTCCGCGCGGAACTCGAAGTCTCCGACGAAGAGGTTCAGCAGTACTACGACGACAACGCCGCGCAGTTCGAGGTGCCGGAACAGGTGCGGGCCAGCCACATCCTCCTGCTCGAGACGGCGAGCCGCAGCGGCGACCAGGCGCGGGCCCAGTTGAACGACCTGCGCCGGCGCATCGAGGCCGGCGAGGACTTCGCCGCGCTGGCCACCGAATTTTCGGACGACGAGGCGACCGGCGCGGCCGGCGGCGACCTCGGCTACTTCGGCCGCGGCGCCATGACGCAGCCCTTCGAGGAAGCGGCCTTCGCTGCCGGCAGCGGCGACCTTGTCGGCCCGATCGAGAATCAGCTCGGACCCCGCACCGGACATCACCTGATCCTCGTCCACGACCGTCGCGAAGGCGGCCGGCAGACGCTGGACGAAGTGGGCAACCTGGTCCGCGTCCAGCTTCTTGCCGGCAAGGCGGAGGAGGAGGGCCGGCGCCGCATTGACGCCCTCGCCGAGAGGCTGGGAGACCAGCCCTTCGAAGGCGAGACCGAAGCCCGGGAACTGGCCGCTGCCGAGGGCCTCAGCTTCGAGGTCACCGAGCCGTTCGGTGAGGATGAAGCGGTCCCCGGTGTGGGCCGCAATTTCAACTTCTCCTCCGAGACGTTCGGCCTCAAAACCGGCGCCTGGTCGGCGCCGGTTCGAATCGCGGCGGGGTGGGCGCTCCTGTCGCTGCTGGAAGTGCTGCCGCCCCGCGACGCGGAGTTCGCGGAAGTCGAGGCCGACGTGCGCGACGCTGTGCGCCAGGAGAAGGAGGGCGAACTGCTGACCGCCGCGCTCACCGGGACGAAGCAGCGCCTGGACGGGGGACTGAGCCTGGACGACGCGGCGAACGAGTTCGACGTCGTGGTCGAGGAGAGCGGCAGCTTCGGCGTGCGCCAGCCGATCGGCGCCCTCGGCGGGGCGCCGGGCCTGTCCATGGAAGTCTTCGCCCTCTCCGCGGGTCAGTTCGGCGGCCCGGTCGACACGCCGTTCGGCGGGGTGCTGTTCGAGGTCACCGAACGGGAATCCTTCGATCCGTCCCTATTCGACCCGGAGACGACGCGGAGCGAACTCCTGTCCGAACGCAGCCTGATCATGCTGCAGTCCGTGCTCGCGCGCCTGCGCGAGGAGCTCGGCGTCAGCTACACGAAGGACTTCATCGAAAACTTCGGTCTCGGCGAGACCGAGGCGGCCGGAACCTGACCGCCGCGAGCGCCGCCCCCGCTTGATCGGCTATCTACGCGGGCGTCGTCAGGCCTTGAGGCCCGAACTCCTGGTTCTCGACGTGGGCGGCGTCGGGTACTCGGTGCGGATTCCGCTTTCGACCTACTACGAGCTGGACAGGCTCGAGGCCGACGCCGAGTTCGGCCTGCACATCCACACGCAGGTTCGCGCCGACGCGATCGAATTGTTCGGCTTCTGGAGCGAGGCGGAACGGACTCTGTTCGAGCACTGCCTCGGCGTCAGCGGCGTCGGGCCCAGGCTTGCCCAGGTCGTTCTCTCCGGCGGTTCGACCGCCGACCTGCTGACGGCCATCGCCGGCGGCAACGTGGCTGCTCTGGTGCGCATCCCCGGTATCGGCCGCAAGACCGCCGAGCGAATGGTCCTGGAGCTGAAGGAAAAGGCGAAGACGCTGCTGGCCGAGTCCGGCGCCGAGCCGCCGTCCGCACGACCGGGAACTGAGCCGGAGGACGAGCATGAGCAGGTCGTCGGCGCCCTGCTCAACCTCGGCTACCGCTCGAACGAAGCCCAGGGCGCCGTCTCCCGCGTCCTCAGCCAGCACCCCGAACTCGAGTTCCAGGAACTGCTGCGCCGGAGCCTGCGCCAGCTCTCCCGCCTGTAGGCCGTGGATATTCCACCGTTGACCTGCGACGGCCGGCTATTCGCTCGCCGTGGCCTCGCTACGGCCTTCGGTCAAATATCCGGGCTAGCGATAGCATCCACGCCATGGCCGACACTGGCGGCACCGACGATGAGCCCAACGTCCTGTCGGCCGCCCAGGAGGCCGACGATCGCCGCGTCGAACCGTCGCTCCGCCCGCAGCGCCTGAGCGAGTACCTGGGCCAGGAGAAGATCGTCGAGCTGCTCGACATCTACATGCAGGCCGCGCGCCGCCGGGGCGAGGCCCTGGATCACGTCCTGCTGTTCGGGCCGCCGGGTTTGGGCAAGACAACCCTGGCCCACATCGTCGCCCGCGAGATGGGCGCCGAGTTGCGGGCCACTTCCGGTCCGGTCCTGGAGCGGGCGGGCGACCTGGCAGCGATCCTGACCAACCTCGAACCCGGGGATGTCCTCTTCATCGATGAGATCCACCGTCTCGGCCCGACGGTCGAGGAGATCCTCTACCCGGCGTTGGAGGACTTCCAGCTCGACCTGGTGATCGGTTCCGGGCCGATGGCCAGGACGGTGCGCATCGACCTGCCGCGCTTCACGCTGGTCGGGGCCACCACCCGCGCCGGCCTGATCACGCCGCCGCTGCAGGGGCGCTTCGGCATCGTCCACCGGCTCGACTTCTACAGCCCCGAAGTGCTGAGCGTGATCATTCAACGCTCGGCCGACCTGCTCGAGGTGCCTGTCGACCGGGGCGGCGCCGACGAGATCGCCCAGCGCAGCCGCGGCACGCCCCGAATCGCCAACCGCCTGCTGCGCCGGGTGCGCGACTACGCGCAGATCGAGGCGGACGGCCGGATCGACCGCGCCACCGCGAACCGGGCGCTCCTTCAACAGGAGGTCGACGAGTACGGCCTGGACAAGATCGACCGCAAGATCATGCAACTGCTGATCGAGCAGTACGGGGGCGGTCCGGCGGGCCTCAAGGCGCTGGCGGCGTCGGTGGGCGAGGACCAGGGGACGATCGAGGATTTCTACGAGCCGTACCTCGTCCTGAAGGGATTCCTGCAGCGCACCCGGCGCGGCCGCGTGGCCACCAAGAGGGCCTACGAGCACCTGGGCCTGCCGGTTCGAGGCACCCTGTTCTGAAACCGGCACGTGCGCTCCTGCCCGGCGTGGCGCCGGCGTGGCGCCGACGTAGCGCCTGAGGTGTCGCGGCGTGTACGCTATTGCGCCCTTCGGGGCCCAGCGCCCTCATTGACTCGTGAGTATTCCGGCAACCCACCATGAAGGTTCTCAAGTTCGGCGGCTCCTCCGTGGCCGATGCAGCCCGGCTCCAGGCTGCCGCCCGGATCGTGCGCCGGAGGCTCGATGGCGCCGCGGCGAACGGCGCGGTGGTGGTGTCCGCCCTGGGCGGGGTGACCGACCGGCTGCTGGGGATCGTCGCTGCCGTCCTGGAGGACGGCGACCCGACTGAGGCGGCGCGCGAGACGGCGGCGCTGCGCGCCCACCATCTGGAAATCGGCGCCCAGGTAGCGACCGGCGACGACCGACCGGCACTCGCGGCCACAGTCGAAGCCCTGTGCGACGACCTTGCCGCGGCGGTTAGCAACCCCGGACCGGGCGCCTCAGCCGACGGCCGATCGGACAAGGCCCTGATCGACCGGGTCGTCTGCCACGGCGAACTCCTGTCGACGCAGCTCCTGGCCGCCGCCCTGCGCGCCGAGGGTATGCCCGCGGAGGCCTGCGACGCGCGGCCCCTGGTGTCGACGGATCGCTCCTTCCAGGCGGCGAACGTCGATCTGGACCCGACCCTGGCGGCGATCGCCTCCCACTTCGCGAACCTCGGGCCGGACGCCCCCCTGCAGGTGGTCACCGGTTTCCTGGGCAGCAGTCCGGAGGGCGAGACGACGACTCTGGGCCGCAGCGGATCCGACCTCACCGCCGCCCTCGTCGGCGCCGCCGTCGATGCCGAGCGGATCGAGATCTGGACCGATGTCCCGGGCGTGATGACGGCCGACCCCCGGCGGGTCGAAGACGCCCTGCCGATCCCGCGTCTGAGCTACGAGGAGATGCTCGAACTCTCGCACTTCGGCGCCAAGGTGGTCTATCCGTCGACGGTGACGCCGGCGCGGCGACGGGGCATACCGCTGCTGGTCCGCAACACCCTCGATCCCGAGCACCCGGGAACGCTCGTCGACGACGACAGCCAGGTCAGGGAAAGGGCGCGCGGAACGGCGGTCACCGGCATCTCCTCGATCGACGACGTCCACCTGATGCTCCTGGTCGGCGACAACCTGGTCGGCACTCCCGGCGTTGCGGCCCGGCTGTTCGACGCCCTGGCGGCCAGCGGCGCGAGCGCGATCCTGATCTCCCAGGCCTCGAGTGAGCACTCGATCTGCTTCGCGGTCGAACCCGGCGTCTCCGAGGCGGCGCGCAAGGCGGTCGACGCCGAGTTCCAGGCCGAGATCGAGGCCGGATCGGTCCGCCCCCTGAGGGTCGAGCGGGACCAGTCGATCGTCGCCGTGGTCGGCGACGGCATGCGGGATCGGCCCGGCATCGCCGGACGCGTGTTCGGCATCCTGGGGCGGCGCGGGGTGAACGTGCGGGCAGTGGCCCAGGGTTCGTCCGAGCGGAATATCTCGATGGTCGTGTCCCGGAGCGACGAGGGGCGCGCGGTGCGCTTCATCCACCGGGAGTTCTTCCGTGGTTCCGCTTCCGGCCGGCTCGCGGTCTACGTCCTCGGCGTCGGCGGGGTCGGCTCGGCGCTTCTCCAGCAACTCGACGCCGAACGCGACGCCCTCGCGCGGCAGGGAATCGACCTGCAGTTGCGGGGCCTGGCCAGTTCTCGCACCATGCAACTCCAGTCCCGCCCCGGCAAGAGTCTCGACCCCGGGGCGGCGGGGGACCCCGACGGTTGGCGGGCCGTACTCGAACGGAGCGGCGAAGCGGCCGACCTGAACCGCCTGCTGGACCATCTCGCCGAGACGGCGGCCGGCGGCGGCCGTACGGTGCTCGTCGACGTCACCGCCAACGGATCGATGGGCGCCGTCTACCAGCGGGCGCTGGCCGCCGGCGCCGCGGTCGCCAGCGCGAACAAGCTCCCCTTCGCGGGACCGATCGCGGACTTTCGCGCCTTCCGCCCCGCGGGCGCGCACAACGTCTTCCACGAGGCGACGGTCGGCGCGGGCCTGCCGGTGCTCCACACCGCCGACATGCTGCTCGGCGCGGGTGACCGCATCGACTCGATTTCGGGCGTGTTCTCGGGCACGCTCGCCTACCTGACCGGGAAGCTCACCGCCGGCAGGGTGTGGAGCGAAGCCGTCCGGGAGGCCCACCGCCTGGGCTACACGGAGCCGGACCCCCGCGACGATCTCGGCGGTCTGGACGTGGCCCGTAAGCTGCTGATCCTGGCCCGGATCTGCGGCTGCGAGCTCGACCTGGACGACATCCATGTCGAGCCCATGCTCGACCGGCCCGACCTCGCCGATCTGCCCCTCGACGCCTGGTGGGAGCGGCTCGGCGAAGCCGACGACGAGATGGCCGGCCGCTTCGCCGATGCCGCGGCGGCGGGGCTGGAACTCGCCTACCTGGCCGAACTGGACACAACGGGCGTTGGGGCCACGGCCCGCGTCGGACTGCGAGCCGTACCCTCCGACCATCCGGTCGCGGGGATGCCCGCTTCGGACAACATGTTCGTTTTTCGCAGCCGGCGCTACCGGGAACGCCCCCTGGTCGTCCAGGGCCCGGGCGCCGGCACCGACCTGACCGCGGGCGGCGTCTTCGCCGACATCCTTCGCGCCTGGGCCGAGCGGGGATCCGCCCTGTGAGCGTCCCCAACCTGGGAGTCCCGTCATGAATCTCGATAAGCTGAGCCCTGGCAAACCCCTGCGCACCGCCGTCCTGGGCGCGACCGGCACGGTGGGCCAGCGGTTCCTCACCCTGCTGTCCGGGCATCCGTGGTTCGAGATCGCGGCGCTGGCCGCCTCCGAGCGCTCGGCCGGGAAGAGCTATCGCGACGCGGTGACCTGGATCCAGACCCAGCGGCTCGACGAGCGGTTCGGCGCGATGACGGTGCAGACCTGCGACGAACTCGACGGCGGCGACTTCGATCTGGTCTTCTCCGCCCTGGACTCCGGCGTGGCCCGGGAAGTCGAACCCGGGTTCGCCAGCCGCTGCCTGGTGGTCACCAACGCCAGCGCCCACCGCATGGACGCTGATGTCCCGCTACTGGTGCCGGAGGTCAACCCGGACCACCTGGATCTGCTGGCGCCCCCCGCGGAGGGCGCCCTGCTCCCCACCGGCATCGTCGCGAACCCCAACTGCTCGACGATCGGCCTGGTGCTGGCGCTCAAGCCCCTGCACGACGCGTTCGGTATCGACCGCCTCTGTGTGGTCACTCTGCAGGCGGTCTCCGGCGCGGGGCTGCCCGGAATCTCCAGCTACCAGATCATGGACAACGTGATTCCCTGGATTGCCAGCGAGGAAGAGAAGCTCGAGATCGAGACCGGGAAGATCCTGGGCCGTGTCGCCGGCGGCACGATCGATCCCGCCAAGGTCGTGGTCTCGGCCCAGTGCAACCGCGTCCCCGTCGTCGACGGCCACACGCTGTGCGTTTCGGTCAGCCTGAAGAGCGACGCTGGAATCGACGATGTGCGGGAGGCGTGGCGGACCTTTCGCGCCGAGCCGCAGGAACTCGGCCTGCCTTCGGCCCCGGAGCAGCCGACGATGTACCTCGGCGACCACGAACCGCCTCAGGCGCGGATCCACCGCGACCTGGGAAAGGGCATGACGGTCTCGATCGGCCGGTTGCGCGAGTGCCCGGTGCTCGACTTCCGCTTCGTCGCCCTGTCGCACAACACGCTGCGGGGCGCCGCGGGCGGCGCGCTGCTGGCCGCGGAGCTCGCCGTCGCGCGGTGCGCCCGGCGCCGCGGCGAATGAACCGCTCGGTGAGAGCCTTCGCCCCGGCGTCGGTCTCCAACATCGCCTGCGGTTTCGACATCCTGGGCTTCGCCCTGCAGTCCGATGGAGATGGCTACGGCGACCTCGCGTCACCCGGCCCGGGCGATGTGGTCACGGCGACCGAGCGCGGGCGGACAGACGAGCCGGCGAACGGCGGCCCGGTGAGGATCACGGCAATTGCCGGCGATGGCGGCCGGCTGCCGCTCGCCGCGGATCGCAACACCGCGGCCGTGGCCGCCGTGGCGCTGCTTCGGGCGGAGGCGCCCGAGGCCGCCGTCGAGCTGGAGATCGAGAAACGCATGCCGCTTGAAAGCGGCCTGGGCTCGAGCGCCGCCAGCGCCGTGGCGGCGGTCGTCGCGGTCGACGCGCTGCTGGGTCTCGACCTGCCGCCGGCGGCTCTGCTGCGGTACGCGCTGGCCGGCGAGACATTCGCCAGCGGCGGCGCCCACGCCGACAACCTCGCCCCATCTCTGCTTGGCGGCCTGGTCCTGGTCCGTTCGCTGGAACCGGCGCCGGACGTGATCGAACTGCCGGTGCCCGAGGGCCTGACCTGCGCCCTGGTCCGGCCCCACGCCAAGGTCAATACGCGCGAGTCCCGGGCCAGCCTCGACCGCCATCTGCCGCTCGAGCGCGCGGTGACCCAGTGGGGCAATGCCGCGGCCCTGGTGGCCGCGCTCTACCGCGCCGACCTGGAACTGCTGTCACGGGCCCTGGTCGACGTCGTGGCCGAGCCCGTTCGCGGGCGCAGCGTGCCCGGATTCCACGCCGCCAAGGCGGCCGCGATCGAGGCCGGGGCTCTGGGCTGCAGCCTGTCGGGCAGCGGGCCGGCCCTGTTCGCCCTGTGCGACGGTCCGGGCCGCGCCGGCCAGGTCACGGCGGCCATGGCGGCGGCGCTCCGAGACGCGGCGGGCGTCGACTGCGATCGACTCGTTTCCACGTTGCCGGCGCCGGGAGCGCGCGTGATCGACGGCGACCGCGGGGCAACCGGCGGGGCCTGACGTGCGGTTCGTCAGCACAGCCGGCAAAGCGCCGGCGGCGACCCTGAGCGAGGCGCTGCTCGAAGGACCGGCGCCCGACGGCGGCCTGTACGTTCCCGAGCGCGTGGCGCCACTGGCAGCCGGAGAGTTGGCCCAACTGAGGTTACTGCCCCTGACCGGCATCTCCGGCGTCCTCGGCCGCCGACTGTTCGGTTCGGAAGTGCCGGAAGACGACCTCGCCGCGCTGCTCGAGGACGCCCTCGACTTCCCGATCCCCTTGGTCGAGATTGAACCGGGCCTCCACTGCCTGGAGCTGTTCCACGGACCGACACTGGCGTTCAAGGACATCGCAGCCCGGGTCATGGCCCGCCTGATGGCCCGGTTCGCGGCCACTGCCGGACAGTCGGAGACCACGGTCGTCGTGGCCACCAGCGGCGACACCGGGAGCGCCGTGGCTCACGCGTTCAGCGGCCTCGCCGGTTTCCGGGTCTGCGTGCTCTACCCCCAGGGACTCGTTACCGAGGCCCAGCGGCGCCTGTTCACGACCCTGGGAGGCAATGTGACCGCGGTCGCCGTCGCGGGCGCCTTCGACGACTGCCAGCGCCTCGCCCGGGCCGCGTTCGCCGACCGGGAACTGCGCCGGCAGCGGCCTCTCGCCTCCGCCAACTCGATCAACATCGGCCGCCTCCTGCCCCAGGTCTTCTACTACTTCCACGCCTGGGCGCAGCTTCCGTCGGCGCCCCTTGTGGACGCTGACACGCCGCTCCTGTTCTCGACTCCCAGCGGCAACTTCGGCAACCTGACCGCGGGCCTGATCGCCCGGCGGATCGGCCTCCCCGTCTCCCGTTTCGTGGCGGCCACCAACCTGAACGATGTCGTGCCCGCCTACCTCGAGAGCGGCAGATACCTGCCGCGCCCCTCGACCGCCACGATCTCGAACGCCATGGACGTCGGCAGTCCGAGCAACTTCGACCGCATACGCCACCTGTACTCCGGCGGCGGCGATCCCTTGAACAGCCTCCGCCGCGACTTGGCAGGCCGCTCCTTCGACGACGAGGCCACGCGGCGGGCGATTCGCGACGTACACGAGAATCGCGGCTATCTGCTGGATCCCCACACCGCGGTCGGCTACCTCGGCCTGAAGGAGGAGCTCGAGGCCCTGGGCGGCGGCACGGGCGTCGTCCTGGCGACGGCCCACCCGGCGAAGTTCGCCGACGTGATCCGCGACGCCGTCGGCATCGAGCCGCCGGTGCCGCCGGCGCTCGAGCGCTGCGCGCACCTGCCCGAGCGGATCGTCGAGATTCCGGCGGAGGATCCAGCCCTCCGGGAGGTTCTGCTCAGTACCTAGCGCGGACCGAGCGCCGTGTAGATGAGTTCGTCCCGTTCTTCGCTGGGGCGGTCGGGCGGCCGGCCCCAGTCGGCCGGCGTGACGAGCTGGCCGTCGACTACGAGCCCAGGCGGCACCTGAACTCCCGGCGCCACGATCGTCCGGCGGAGCCGGGCCCCCGCGCCGACCCGAGATCCCGGCATCAGCAGACTCCGCTCGACCTGGGCGCCGGCGCCCAGGCGGCAGCCGCCCTCGACCACGCTGCGTTCGATGGCCGCGCCGCTCTCCACGACGACGCCCGGCGCCACGAAACGGCGCCGCCGCTTGCGGCCGCCGGCGGTGCGCCCCCAATCGAGCGCCCCGTCCAGGTAACGGCCCGGCGTCCCGAGGTCGTGCCAGGGGCGGCGGCAGCCAAGGCCGACGATCCGGGCACCCGACCGCAGGAGGGGCTGGTAGAGACCTTCGACGATGTCGCTCGAACTCGGGCGAGGCGGAATCGCGTCCAGGACCCGACGCGACAGGACGTGCAGACCCTGGAAGGTGCGCCAACGGCCGCGAACCGAAGCGACGCGCAGGTCGCGGAGCCCTGTGACGAGCCCCCGGCGGTCGACTTCCACACCGCCGCCCAGGCGCTGGTCCGGCGCTTCGGGGCCAAGCTGCAGGGTGACGTCGGCGCCGCTCCGGCGATGGCGGGCCAGCGCGTCGCGTATCGGCCAGCGGCAGAGCGAGTCGCCGTTCACGAGCACGATGTCGTCGCCCCCGGCCAGGAAGTCCCGCAGGTTGACCACCGCTCCCAGGGTACCGAGCAAGTCGGGCTCGAGGGCGAAGGTCAGCTCGATGCCGCGTGCCTCGGCTTCCGACCCCAGTTCGCGCCGAACGGACCCGGCCAGATGGTGCAGGTTGACGGCCGTCTCGCAGCCGGCGCGGTGGAGGATGTCGATCGTGCGCATGGCCACCGGCTGGCCCGCAACCGGCAGCAGCGGTTTGGCCAGCAGGCTGGTCAGCGGCCGCAGCCGTTCGCCCCGTCCGGCGCAGAGCACGAGCGCCCGCACCCGCCGGCTCTCGCGGCGCATTACCCTGTCCCGCCGTCCCGATCCGGGACCGGTCGCTGCGGATGAAAGACCATGTCGCGCGGCAGATCCGGCCGATCCCTCCGGTAGGTCCGGTAGAGCGCCAGGTAGTCCTCCGGCACCGAACGCTCGACATCGAGTCCGCAGCGCCGGCCGACTTCCGCGATCCGGTCCGGCGGCAAACCCTCGGCAAGCTCCTCCACCTCCACGAAGTCGCCCATGGGAGTCCGGTCGAGCGAGACCTCGCAGTCAAGCAGCCGCCACGTCTCACGGACCTTCTCGTACCGCACGGCAACCCCGAACCCCAGGGACTCCAGGAGCAGTCGCGCTGCCGCCGGGTCGTCGACCGAGAACTCGTGTTCCACTCGCTCCTTCACGCTGCCCACGAAGCGCGGGGCCGACTTGAAGGTCAGCCGGCTGCCGGCGTCGTCGGAGCGCAGGCGCAGCAGTTCGCGGCGAGACCGCAGGCGTTGCTCCACCGGCGCGTCAAGGCGGTCGAACACCAGGTTCGCCTCCAGAGAGGCAGGCCGGTGGAGGTCTGCGCCCACCGCAAGCAACCGATCCCGGACCCCGTCCAGGTCGGCTACCGGGATCTTGATCTCGCGTTCCTTCAAGCGCCGGGACGGACCGCACCTGCCGAGCAGCCGCCTACTCGATCAAGGACCCGGACCACGGTGCGAATGCCCTGGTAGAAGTTGGCCAGGTCCATCTTCTCGTTCGGCGCGTGCAGCCGGTCGTCCGAGAGGCCGAACCCGATCAGCAGCACCGGCGCCTTCAGCACCTCCGACAGCGTCGAGACGATGGGAATCGAACCGCCCTCCCGAACCCTGAGCGGAGCGCGGCCCCAGGCCTCCCGCACACCCTCGAGAGCCGCATCGACCAGCGGTCCTTCGAGGTCGACGAGCACCGGCGGCGCACCGTTCAGGTTCAGTACCTCGACCTCGATGCCGGGTGGCGCCAGCGAGCGCACATACTCCGCGAAGACGCCGAAGAGGCGTTCCGGTTCCTGATCGGGAACCAGGCGCATGGAGACCTTGGCGCCGGCGCGGTTGGCGATCACGGTCTTGGCGCCCGGCCCCTGGTAGCCGCCCCAGACTCCGTTCACGTCGCAGGTCGGTCGGGCCCAGACCCTCTCCAGGGTCGTGTAGCCGGCCTCGCCCCACAAGGCCGTGGCGCCGATCTCCTCGCCGTACTGCGCCTCGTCGAACGGCAGCGCAGCGAATGCGGAACGCTCCGCGGCCCCCAGAGGCCGCACGTCGTCATAGAAGCCGGGAATCAGCACCTGCCCGTTCTCCGGGTCGCGCAGCGCCGCCAGCATCGTCGCCAGCGCGTTCAGCGGGTTGGCCACCGCGCCGCCGAAGCTGCCGGAATGCAGATCGCGCGCCGCCCCGCGGACCCTGACCTCGGTGTAGAGCAATCCCTTCAGACCGTAGAGAACGGACGGTTGGCCGGGTCCGTACATCGAGGTGTCCGACACCAGCGCCAGGTCGCAGGCGAGCCGCTCGGCCGCAGGACTCCGGACGTACGCTTCGATCGCCTCGCCGCCAGACTCCTCCTCGCCCTCGATCAGGAACTTGACGTTGACCGGCAGGCTGCCGGTCTCCGCCATCAGTGCCTCGACCGCCTTGATGTGGCTGAAGGACTGGCCTTTGTCGTCGGTGGCGCCGCGGGCCACGATCTGGTCGCCGCGCTCGCCGGTCTCGATGGTCGGCTCGAACGGATCGTTGCGCCACTCGCTCAGGGGGTCCACCGGCTGCACGTCGTAGTGGCCGTAGAAGAGGACCGTGGGTCGCCCGGGGGCGCCGAGCCACTCGCCGTAGACCAGCGGATGACCCGCGGTCTCGACGATCTCCGCGTCCAACCCGGCGGCTTCGAGCCGTTCCTGGACGAATCCCGCGCACCGGCGCACCTCTCCGGCGTAGGCCGGATCGGTCGAGACGGACGGAATCCGGAGGTACTCCTTCAACTGCTCGAGGCTGGCGCTGGTCTCGCGGTCTACCCGCTCGAGGACGGCGGAGATGCTCATCTGTGGCCCCTGGTCGGTCTACTTCTGGCCCTGGTCGTCGAAGCTACGGCCGGTCCTGGCCCAGTCGGAGAGGAACTGGTCCAGACCGATGTCCGTCAACGGGTGACGGTAGAGCTGGCTCAGGGTCTTGAACGGCAGGGTGACGACATCGGCGCCCATCTCCGCCGACAGCACGACGTGGACGGGATGGCGGGCGGAAGCGACCAGGACCTCGGTCTCGAAGTCGTACTGCGAGTAGATCGCGATCACCTGCCGGATCAGGTCCATGCCGTCCTGGGCGATGTCGTCGAGCCGTCCGACGAAGGGAGAGATGTAGGCGGCGCCCGCTTTTGCCGCCAGCAGGGCCTGGGACGGCGAGAAGCACAGGGTCACGTTGCAGCGGATGCCCTCGGCGGCCAGGCGGCGCACCGCGGTGAGTCCCGGTGGACCGAGCGGCGCCTTGACCACCACGTTGTCCGCGAGGCCGGCGAGCCGGCGGCCCTGGTCGAGCATGCCTTCGAGGTCGGTGGCGAGGACTTCGCCGCTCACCGGCCCGGGCACCAGTTCGGCGATCTCGCGGACCGTGGGCAGGTACGGCTTGCCCTGCTTGGCGATCAGGCTCGGGTTCGTCGTCACGCCGTCGACCATGCCCCACTCCAGGCCGGTCTCGATCTCTCCTACGTCGGCGGTGTCGAGAAAGAACTTCATACCTGAGGCTCCCTGAGCGCTAGTTGATCGGTTCCGCATCGTCCGACGCAGCTTCCGAGGTTTCGTCCTCTCCAGGATCGCCGGCGTCTTCGTCCTCCTCGCTACGATCCGGGATCCGGGCCAGGGCGACAATGCGGTCCCCCTCGCCCATGTCCATGACCTTGACCCCTTGGGTGGCGCGTCCGATCAGGGACACGCTGCCGGCGGTGATGCGGATGATCTTCCCCTCGTGGGTGATCAGCATCAGGTCGGTGTCCTCCATCACTTCCCGGACGCCGACCACGGACCCGGTTCGATCTGAGACCTTGAGGTTGATGATCCCTTTGCCTCCCCTCGACTGGCGGCGGTACTCGCCAAGCGCGGTCCGCTTGCCGAAGCCGTTCTCGCTCACCGTCAGCAGGGTCGTCTCCGGGGTCGGCGGCAGCAGGCACTCCATCGACACGACCCGGTCGCCACGGCGCAGACGGATCCCGCGCACGCCCCGGGTCGCCCGCCCCAGGGAGCGCAGGTCGCTCTCGGGGAACCGGACCGAGTAGCCCGTCCGCGTCGCCAGCACCAGGTCGCTGCCGCCGTCGGTGACCTTGACCGTCAGGAGGCGGTCGGACTCGTCGATCCTCAGCGCGATGATGCCACTGGGGCGAGGGCGCGAGTAGTGGGACAGGGCCGTCTTCTTCACCACGCCCGCCTCGGTGGCGAAGGTCAGGAACCGGTCTTCCGGGAACTCGCGCACCGAGACGGTGGCGGCGACCGTCTCGCCGCTGTCGAGCCGCAGCAGGTTGACGATCGCCTTGCCCCGGGCCGCCGGACCCATCTGCGGGATCTGGTGCACCTTGAGCCAGTGGCAGTGCCCCTGGTCGGTGAACACGAGGACGTAGCTGTGGGCCGAGGCGACGTAGAGCTGCTCGACGAAGTCGCCATCCCTCGTCGCCATGCCGGTTCGGCCCTTGCCGCC
This sequence comes from Candidatus Multivorans sp., assembly GCA_965205295.1. Taxonomy (GTDB): domain Bacteria; phylum Acidobacteriota; class Thermoanaerobaculia; order Multivoradales; family Multivoraceae; genus Multivorans. Next base: position 3,284,393 of record OZ242167.1, on the reverse strand, counting down.
GCGGTGCTGGGCCCGATACGCGCTGAGCGGCGAGCGCTTGACGTAGCCCGACCGCGTCACCGTGATGACCATTTCCTCGTCGGCGATCATGTCCTCGATCGTGATGTCGGAGGAGTGGGCCAGGATCTCGGTGCGCCGCGGATCGCTGTAGCGCTCTTCGATCGCGTCGAGCTCGCCTCGGATTTGCGCCAGCAGCAGCGCGTCCGACCCCAGAATGGCGCGCAGCCGGCCGATCTCGGCAATCAGCTCGGCGTACTCCTCCTGGATCTTCTCGCGCTCGAGTCCGGTCAACCGCTGCAGGCGCATGTCGAGGATCGCCTGCGCCTGGGGCTCGGTCAGGGCGAAGTCCTGGGTAAGGCGCACCCGAGCCTCCGGCGGCGTGCGGCTGGCGCGGATCGCGGCGATCACCTCGTCCAGATGATCGAGAGCGATGAGCAAACCCTCGAGAACATGGGCGCGCTGTTCCGCCCGGGCAAGCTCGTACCGGCAGCGCCGGACGACGACCGTGCGGCGGTGATCCAGGAAGTGGCTCAGCAGGTCGCGCAGGGTCAACACCTGCGGCTGGTTGTCGACGATCGCCAGCATGTTCATGCCGTAGCTGATCTGGAGCTTCGTCATCTTGTAGAGGGTGTTCAGGATGACCTCGGCCACCTCGCCCCGCTTCAGGTCGATCACGATGCGGATGCCGTCGCGATCGGATTCGTCGCGCAGATCGCTGATGCCGTCGAGCTTCTTCTCGCGTACCAGTTCGGCGATCCGTTCGATCAACCGCGCCTTGTTCACCTGGTAGGGAATCTCGGTGACGATGATCGACTGGCGGTCCGAACCCCTGTCCTCGATGTCGGCGCGGGCGCGCACCTGAATCGAGCCCCGCCCCGTCTCATAGGCGCTGCGGATGCCCTCGCGGCCGTGGATGAACCCCGCGGTCGGGAAGTCCGGACCGGGGACGAGTTCCATCAGCTCGTCCAGCGACGCCTGCGGACGGTCGATCAGCAGCTTGACGGCCGCGATCGCTTCGCCGAGGTTGTGGGGCGGGATGTTCGTCGCCATGCCGACCGCGATACCGGCCGAACCGTTGACCAGCAGGTTCGGTATCCGGGCCGGGAGGGGCGACGGTTCCTGTTCCGAACCGTCGTAGTTCGGCACCCAGTCGACGGTGTCCTTGTCGATGTCCTCGCGCAGCATCTCCTCGGCGATCCGCGTGAGCCGCACCTCCGTGTAACGCATCGCGGCCGGGTTGTCGCCGTCGATCGACCCGAAGTTGCCCTGGCCGTCGACCAAGGGGTAGCGCATGGAGAAATCCTGCGCCAGACGCACCACCGTGTCGTAGATGGGGCCGTCGCCGTGGGGGTGGTACTTGCCCATCACATCGCCGACGATGCGGGCCGACTTCTTGTACGCGCGCCCCGCGGTGTTGCCTGCCTCCCACATGCCGTAGAGCACGCGCCGATGAACCGGCTTCAGACCGTCGCGGACATCGGGCAGGGCGCGGCCGATGATCACGCTCATCGCGTAATCGAGGTAGCTCCGGCGCATCTCGCGCTCGAGCTGGACCGGCACCGTGTCGTGGCCCGGCGCCGACGGCTCCGGCGCCGATTCCGGCGGGGGCCCGATGGGGGGTTCGCCCTTAGTCACTTCAAGTCGATCAGATGTCGAGGTTCGTGGCGTAGAGCGCGTTCTCTTCGATGAACTGCCGCCGGGGCTCTACCTTGTCGCCCATGAGGGTCTCGAAGATGTCGTTCGTCGCCTCATCCCGCTCGTGGTCGATTTCGACCAGGAGCATCCGGCGACGATCGGGGTCCATCGTGGTCTCCCAGAGCTGAGACGGGTTCATCTCGCCCAGGCCCTTGTAGCGCTGGATCCCGAGGCCCTTCTTCGCGGCCGCGAACAGAGCGTCGAGCGCCTCGTCCAGCGACTGCACCTCCCGGTTGTCCGCGCCGCCGCCGTTCACCTGCCGCAGCAGGATCGAAGGCGAGTGCCACGCCTCGAGGCCCGGCCCGTTCGCGATCAGGGAGCGGTACTCGGCGCCGGTCACGAGTTGCTCGTCAACCGTCACCTGCCGGTCCACGCCGTCCCGCCGCGACCGGAAGCGAATCGAGAACAACCCGTTCTCCCCGCCAACCGCATCCTCCCCGCCGGCCACTTCCTCCCCGCCAACCACCCTGACATCGTGGAAGCCGGACGCTTCGATGCTCCGCGCGATCTGCCGCAGCCGTTCGGGGTCGGCAAGGCCGTCCCTGTTCGTGATTCCACCCGCGATCACCGCCCGCAGGGCATCAGGCGGCACACCGCGCGCACTCAGGGACTCGAGGGTTCGCCGGAAGGAAGCCAGGTGGTCGAGCAGGGCGCTCAGGCGGTCGCCCTCGAACACGGTCGGGTTGTCGACGTCGCCGTTCGGGAGCGCAATCTCCCAGCTCTTGAGGATCCTCTTCACGAGGTACTCGTGGTACTCCTCGTCGTCCTTGAGGTAGCTCGACCGGCGCCCTTCGGTGACCTTGTAGAGAGGCGGCTGAGCGATGAACAGGTAGCCGCGGTCGATGATCTCCTTCATCTGCCGGTAGAAGAAGGTCAGGATCAGGGTCCGGATGTGGCTGCCGTCCACGTCCGCGTCGCACATGATGATCAGTTTGTGGTAGCGGAGACGGTCGACGTTGAAGTCCTCGGTGCCGATGCCGGTGCCCAGGGCCTGGATCAGCGTTCTGATCTCCTCCGACGACAGCATCTTGTCGAGGCGCGCCCGCTCGACGTTCAGGATTTTGCCCTTGAGCGGCAGCACGGCCTGGAACCGCCGGTCGCGGCCCTGTTTCGCCGAGCCGCCGGCGGAGTCGCCCTCGACCAGGAAGAGCTCCGCGACGGCCGGATCCCGTTCGCTGCAGTCGGCGAGCTTGCCTGGGAGGTTCGAGCTGTCGAGGGCGCCCTTGCGCCTCGTGAGTTCGCGCGCCTTGCGCGCCGCCTCCCGCGCCCGGGCCGCGTCGACCGCCTTCTCGACCACGCGCCTGGCATCGCGGGGATTCTCCTCGAGGAAGGAAGAGAGTTGTTCCCCGACCGTCGACTCGACCCAGCCGCGCACCTCCGATGAGACGAGCTTCTCCTTGGTCTGGCTGGAGAACTTGGGATCCCGCACCTTGACCGAAACGATCGCAACCAGCCCCTCGCGGATGTCCTCGCCCGAGAGCTTCTCCTTGAGGTTCTTGCCGAGACCCGAGGCGGCGACGTAGTTGTTGACGGTTCGCGTGAGCGCCGAACGCAGGCCCGACAGATGAGCGCCGCCGTCGCGGTTGTTGATCGTGTTCGTGAAGCAGTAGATCCGTTCCTGGTAGCTGTCGCTCCACTGCAGGGCGACTTCGACCGACTCGCTCGAGCCGGTCTCGCCCACCTCGCTGAACAGGTAGATCGGATCCGGGTGCAGCGGGGTCTTGTTCCGGCTCAGATGGGAGACGAAGCTGCTGATGCCGCCCTCGTACTCGAAGTCCACCCGCTTGCCGGTCTGTTCCTCAACAAGCCGGATGGCTATGCCCCGATTCAGGAACGACAGCTCCCGCAAGCGCTGCACGAGAGTCTGGTAGTCGAAGACGAGCTGTGTGAAGACCTCAGGATCCGGAGTGAAGCGGATCCGGGTGCCGGTCGCCTCGGGCGCCTCGAGGTCGGAAACGGCTTCGATCGAACTGATCGGCACTCCCCGGCTGTACGCCTGTCGCCAGCGATGCCCTTCGCGGTCGATCTCCAGGTCGAGGTGGACAGAGAGCGCGTTGACCACGGACAGCCCCACGCCGTGCAGCCCGCCGGACACCTTGTAGGAATTCTGGTCGAACTTTCCGCCCGAGTGGAGCTCGGTCATGATCACCTCGGCCGCGGACCGCTGCTCACCTTCGTGGAGTCCCACCGGAATGCCACGGCCGTCGTCACTCACGGAGACGCTGCCGTCGACGTGGATCACAACCTCTACCTGGCTGCAGAAGCCCGCCTGCGCCTCGTCGATCGCGTTGTCGACGAGCTCAAACACCATGTGGTGCAAACCCGAGCCATCATCGGTATCGCCGATGTACATCCCGGGCCGCTTGCGGACCGCTTCAAGGCCCTTGAGGACCTTGATGTCCTTAGCCGAGTACCCGGATCCGGCCACCGTCTCAAAACCGCCTGTTCCACTGCCTGTTCCGGCTTCCGCCATGTGGCGAAAACTATCACACGGCGGCGCAGATCCCCAGTTTCAGGGGCCGCTCCAGCGTGCTCCGTAACTAGTTGAAAACAGGAGATTTAGAGGAGCGTCTCACGAGGCGTTCAGGACTCCTAAATCCGCATCGGCATGATCACGCACAGATAGCGCGGATCGGCGCCGTCGACCGGCTGTCCGAGGCACTGGCTGTTCTCGTCCTTCAGCGCGAACTCGACCCGGTCGGTATCGATCGCGCCCAGGAAATCGCGTACGTAGGCGGGGTTCATGCCGATCTCCATACTCTCCGCCTCATAGTCGCATTCGATGCTCTCTTCGGCTTCTCCCAGGTCCGGATTCGACGACGACACGAGCAGCGACCGTGCATCGAACTTGAACTTCACCATGGGCGCCCGATCGCCGGTCAGCAGAGCAACGCGATGGACGACCTCGGACAGCTCCTGGCGGTCGAAGGTGGTCTTCAGGTCGTTGTCCTTCGAGATGACCTTCTCGTAGTCCGGGAACGTGCCCTCCAGGATGCGGCAGGTCAGCTCGCGACGCCCGATCACAAAGGCGAGATGATGCTCGCCGCGCCGGAAGATGACGCTCCCGTCACTGTCGAAGCGCATCAGTTCCAGCAGGGCCTTGCGCGGCGCCAGCACACCGTCCGCTTCGGCGACGCCGGACATCTCCACCTGGATCAGGGCGAGGCGGTGGCCGTCGGTAGCCACCAGCTCGATCGCGCCGTCCTTGAGCTTGAGCAACGCGCCGTTCAACTGGAACCGCGACTCTTCGGCGGAGACCGCGAAGATGACCTTGCCGATCATTCGCTTGAAGTCGGCAAACGACACCTCGAAGGACGCGGAGGCCGAGTCGGGATCGACCGCGGCCAAGGTCGGAAAGTCCTCGGCCGAGAGACCGTTGATGCGGAACCGCGAGGAGCCGGCAGCGATGTGAAGCGAGTTCGACTCGCCGGTCGACAAGTCGACCGGGCCGTCACCGAGAGCGCGGACGATCTCCAGGAGTTTGCGCGCCTGAACGGCAGTCGCTCCCGGCTCGCTGGAGCCTTCCTCCGCCGCGCACGAAGACGTGAGCGAAACATCGAGATCGGTCGCCGCCAGTTCAAGCCGGTTCTCCCGGACCCGCAACAGGAGGTGGGACAGGACCGGAATCGTCGACCTGCTCTCCACGATGCCGCGCATCGTCGCGAGTTCGGCCAGCAGTTCTCTTCGTTCAACTCTGGTCTTCATCTACTCTCTCCTCAAGGAGTCAATATACACCATTCAAGTAGCCGTAGAAGGCTTCGGGACCGCCTGTGCATGTGTCATGTAAATCATTTAGATAGAACAATTTATGGTCTTCCGTCCCTGCCGGTAAGCGGTGGACGATGCGGTGGACTCTTTGTGCATTCTGCGGAGTTTCGCGTTCCGAAAGAGGCGGTCTCTAGTTCTGTCCGCAGAATGGCCGAAGCGTTGCTGCTCGCTATCCGCTGCCGCCACGCAACTCGCTCCGGGGCCGATCCGCTGGGATTCCGCAGGGCGTTCGTCATCTTGGTGGCGCCGGAGAGAGTCTTCGGGCGCGTGCGTCGAGTTCAACGGAGTTGACGGGAGAAGCGCTCCAGTTGAGCAGCCAGACGGTCGTCCTCGCCGCGACGCCGCTCGATCTGCTCGACGGAGTACATCACCGTGGAGTGGTGTTTGCCGTTGAACAGCCTGCCGATTTCCGGATAGGACATCTCGGTCAGACGCTTGCAGAGGTACATCGCGATCTGCCGCGGATAGGTGATCTGCCGCGAGTTGCTCTTGCTCTTGATCTCGCGCACCTTGAGCCCGTAGTGATGGGCCACCAGCTTGACGATCTGCGCCGGGGATACGGGACGGTCCTGGTCCGGGAGAACGTCGCGGAGCGCCTCCTTCGCGAAGTCCAGGTCGAGACGGGCGCCGGAGAGCGACGCGAAGGCCATGACCCGGTTGAGCAGGCCCTCGAGCTCCCGCACGTTGGAGTGCACTTGCCTGGCGATGAACAAGGCGACATCGGTGTCCAGGTCCAGGGCCTGGAGTTGGCGGGCCTTGCGCTGGAGAATGGCGACCTTGGTTTCCAGGTCGGGGGGCTGGATGTCCGCGAGCAGACCGGAGCCGAAGCGACTCCGTAGCCGCTCTTCCACGTCGGCCAGCTCCCGCGGCTGCGCGTCGGAGGTGACGATGATCTGCTTCTGCCGTGTATAGAGCACGTTGAAGGTATGGAAGAACTCCTCCTGCGACCGTTCCTTCCTGCCCAGAAACTGGATGTCGTCGACCAGGAGGACGTCGATCGTCCGGTAGCGTTCCCGGAACGCGGGCATGCGCTCGAACCGGATCGAGGTGATCAGGTCGTTGACGAAGTCCTCGGCGGCCAGGTAGACCACGCGCGTGCCGGGGGCGGTAGCCCGGAGGCGGTTTCCGATTGCGTGCAGAAGGTGGGTCTTGCCCAGGCCCACACCGCCGTAGAGGAAGAGCGGGTTGTAGGCGATTCCGGGCGTCTCGGCCACCGCCTGGGAGGCGGCGCAGGCGAAGCGGTTCGAGTTGCCGATCACGAACGAGTCGAAGCGATACTGGGGGTTGAGGGAGCTGCCGGCGGCCGGGCCGTCATCGACGACCGCCGGAGTCTTCGGGGAAGTCGCCGTCGGCCGGACGGTCCGTCTGATCGAATCGCTGCTCTTGAAGAGAACCTGGAAGGTCGGCCCCTTGAGATCCGCGATCGCCCAGTCGACGATGGGCCGGAAGCCCTCCTCCAGGGCCGCGACGAAGCGGGAGTTAGGCGCTTCGAGGACCAACAGTTCGCTGTCCTCCGAGGCGACCCTGAGCGGGTGGAACCAGGTGCGGAATTCGTCCGGCGGCAGGTCGGCGCGCAACTGCCGGCGTAGAGTCGGCCAGACGGAACTAGACATGCCGCGCTGTCCGTTCTACTTCCTCTTCCCGTTCCTCTTCGCAGAAACGCACCTGTCCCTCCTAAGCCGAACGCACAGTTACCACCGATGCCCTAGGCAGTTACCAGGGACAAGCCGCTCCTCAGAGCGATGTTCCGCAGCTTTTCCGCACGTTGTGGAAAAGCTTGGGGCGACCGGCGCAGAAACAGGCGGTTCTCGGACAAGAACAGGCGGTTCTCGGACAAGCAAGCTTCCTGTGGGGTCTCAGGCCGGGCGGTCTCCGTTGCGCGAGAGGGGCAGGATAGCAGCGGGCCTTGGCGGGAACAAGAGGTTCGTCGGCACTTTTTTCATCTTTTCTCTGGGGTCGGAGGCGCCGCCGGTCGGCTCCGGCGGCCTAGGTTCTGACCCATGTTGAAGTTACTCCAGCCGGAGGAGCTTCGGGACGGGCTGCTGGCCTGGTTCGACCGTTGCCGGCGCGATTTGCCGTGGCGCCGAGCGGAGGATCCGTACGAGATCCTGGTCGCGGAAGTCATGCTCCAGCAGACTCGGAGCGAGGTCGTGGCGTCGCGCTATCCGGGCTTCCTGAACAGGTTCCCGACTCTTGAAGCGTTGGCCTCGGCAGGAGTCGAGGAGGTCGAGGCCGCCTGGTCGGGTCTCGGGTACTACCGCCGGGCCCGGAACCTCCATCGTGCCGCCCGCATCCTGGCCGAACAGGACGAGCTTCCCCGCAGCGCAGTGGAGTGGAGCGAGTTGCCGGGAGTGGGCGCCTACACTTCGGCGCTGCTTGCAAGCCGCCTGGGCGGAGAATGTGCGCCCGTGCTCGACGGCAACGTCGAACGCGTGCTGAGCCGCTTTCTGGCTTCCTCGCGGCCGCCCAAGCAGGCCGAAGCCCGACGGAACCTGCTGGCGACCGCGGCGAGGCTCCTGGACCCGAACCGGCCGGGGGACTCGAATCAGGGCTTGATGGAGGTGGGTTCCCTCGTCTGCCGGCGCCGGCGCCCCGACTGTGGCGTCTGTCCGCTCGCTCCAGGCTGCAGGGCCTTCCAGACGAGCGGGCTGGACCCCGGGGCGTATCCGGTCGCGGGCCGGCGTCGGGCCCGAAAGGCCGTTCACTGCTTCGCGGCGATGGTCGAGGGTGCTCGCGGCTTGCTGTTGCACCGCCGCCCGGACGACGCGGACTGGCTGGCCGGCCGCTGGCATCTGCCGACGGTGGAGCTGGTGAGGGGTGACGAGTCCGCGAGCGAAGCGGCAGAGCTGCTGCGCAGGGAGTTCGGCGGCGCCTGGGAATGCGACGACGAGGTCGCTGTGCGGCACACGGTCACCTACCGGGACTTCTTCGTGCGGGTTGCACTCGCCCGCTGGCGGCCGGAGCGGCCTGGCCCGGAAGGCGAGAAGCCGTGCGCCGGATCGGGCCGGAGCCACCTCGAGTGGTTCGCTCTCGAGAAGATCGGCGATCTGCCGACTTCGTCGCTGCTGGGCAAGTCCTTCGAGGAGCTCGGCAAGTCGCTGGCCCGCGGGCCAATACACTTCGGGCCATGACCACGCGCACGAACCACGGCAACCGGATTCCCTTCGTCGACCTCGCAGCCCAGTCGAGGCGGCTGCGGCCGGAGATCGATCGGCGAATCGCCGCTGTCCTCGACCACGGCCGCTACGTCATGGGCCCGGAAGTCGAGGAACTGGAGGCGGAATTGGGCCGGCTGGGCGGCGCGCCGGCGGTTGCCGTGTCAAGCGGATCGGACGCTCTGCTGATCGCCCTGCTTGCTCTGGGCATAGGGCGCACGGAAGGTCGGCGCGACGCGGTGTTCGTGCCGTCCTTCACATTCACAGCGACCGCGGAAGTCGTCCTGCTTGCAGGCGCCGTCCCGGTGTTCGTCGACGTGCGGGAGGATGACTTCCTGCTCGACCTCGACTCACTGGGGCACCAGTTCGACGCGCTGGAGCGCGCTGGAAGCGCCGTTCCCCGGGCGGTCATCAGCGTCGACCTGTTCGGCCGGCCGATGCCCGAGCAGCCGCTGGCGGAGTGGGCGGCGGCGAGGGGGCTCGAGGTCGTCTCGGATGCCGCTCAGAGCTTCGGCGCCCGGCGCGGGGGCCGGCCTGTCGGATCGCTGGCAAAGGTGACGACGACGAGCTTCTATCCCGCCAAGCCGCTCGGCGGCTATGGCGACGGCGGCGCGGTTCTCTGCACCGAACCTGCCGCCGCGGAGGTGGTGCGTTCGATTCGCGAGCACGGCCAGAGCGCCGACCGTTACGACATCGTGCGTCTGGGGATGAACGGCCGGCTGGACACGCTGCAGGCTGCCGTGCTGCTGGCGAAGCTGACCATCTTCGAGCAGGAACTCGCCGCCCGTCGCGCGGTGGCGGCCGGCTACACCGAAAGGCTGGGCGCCGCGTCGACGTCGATGCGCACACCTTGGCGTGTCGCGGCGCCGCTGTGCGGGGCCGAGGTGGAGTCGAGTTGGGCGCAGTACACGCTGCGGGTGGACGACCGTGACGGAAGGCCGTCGGCGCGCACCCGGGATGCGCTGCGTGGGCATCTCGATCGCGCCGGCATTCCGACCGCGGTCTACTACCCGCTCCCGATGCACTTGCAGCCGGCCTACGCGCGGTACGGCCGCGGTCCGGGATCGCTGCCGGTGAGCGAGAGCCTGGCCGACCGGGTGGTCAGCCTGCCGATGCACCCCTACCTCGACGAGTCGGCGCTCGATCGCATCTGCGATCGCATCGCGACGGCCTAGCGGTCTGCATGGCTTCTCTTCGTTCGCACCGACTCGACAGCGGCGGTCAACTGCCGGAAATCCGAACATCGATTCCGGGGCCACGCGCGCGGACGGCAGCCAGACGGCTCGAAGCGGCGGAGGCGCCGGGGATCAACACCCTGGTCGCCGGAAGCACCGCGATGCTGTGGGAGGAGGCTCTCGGCAGCAACGTGCTCGATATCGACGGCAATCGCTACCTCGACCTGACGGCAGGATTCGGAGTCGCCGCGGTGGGCCACAGGCATCCTCTCGTGGTCTCGGCGGTCAAGCGGCAGGCGGATCGCCTCCTTCACGGACTGGGCGACGTCTATGCTCATCCGGCCCGCGTCGAACTGAGCGAGCGTCTCGGCGATCTGGCGCCGCTTCGAGAGCCACAGGTCTACTTTGCCGCCTCGGGCGCCGACGCGGTGGAGATCGCGCTCAAGACGGGCCGCCTCTACAGCGGCCGCCCCGGAATCCTCGCATTCGCGCCCGCGTACCACGGCACGACGTTGGGAGCGCTCCAGGGCACGTCGAGGCCGGCCTTTCGGACCCCCTTCACCGAGCCGCTGGACAAGCTGGTTCATCGGCTGCCCCACGGCGCTGAGCTTGAAGAGGTGGAGCGCGTGCTGAGCCGGCAGCCGGCGATCGGAACCTGTCTGGTCGAACCGGTGATCGGCCGCGAGGCCACCCGATGGCCGCCTCGCGGCTGGTTGGCGGGACTGGCCGAGGCGTGCCGCGAGCACAACGTGGTCCTGGCGGTCGACGAGATCTTCACCGCGTTCGGCCGCTGCGGAGCCTGGTTCGTGAGCGCGCAGGCCGGCATCGAGCCGGATCTCATCTGCTGCGGCAAGGCCCTTGGCGGCGGTCTCCCGATCGCAGCCGTGCTCGGTGCGAAGGACATCATGGCCTCGTGGCAGGCGGAGGGTGAGGCGCGTCACACGGCGACCTTCGTTGCGCATCCCCTGGCCTGCGCCGCGGGTCTGGCGACGCTCGACGCGATCGAGAATGAGAGCCTGATCGAGCGGGCGCAGAAGATGGGCCGCCGCTTCGGCCGTCGCGTCGAGGTGCTCACGCAGCGACCGGGCGTCGTCGACATCCGCGGCACGGCGCTGCTGTGGGGCGTGGAACTCGATACGCCGGAACGCGCGGCCGGCCTCAGTCGGCGACTCCTGGATCGCGGCGTGATCGCCCTGAGCGGCGGCGCCTCCGGTACGGTCCTGCAGATCGCGCCGCCGTTGGTGGTCACCGAGCGCCAGTTGGACTACGCGGCAACGGCGCTGCTAGAGATCGCGGCGGCCGGCGAGTGACCGCGCCAGCGTCACCGGATCGGCGTAGTCGATGTCGCCGCCGACGGGCAGACCGAAGGCCAGCCGCGTAACCCGCACCCCGCGCTTGCCCAGGAGGCCAGCCAGGTACAGGGCGGTGGCTTCGCCCTCCACGTTCGGGTTCATGGCCAGAATCGCCTCCTCGATGCCGTCGAGCCGCCCCAGCAGAGAGGCGACCGTCAGTTCGTCGGGCCCCACGCCACGCTGGGGCGACAGAGAACCCAGCAGGGCGTGGTAGAGGCCGTGGAACTCGCCCGTGCGCTCGATCGGCTCGATGTTGAACGGCTCCTCGACGACGCAGAGCTTGGTCTGGTCGCGCTGCGGGTCGCTGCAAATGGAACAGGGGTCCACCGCGGTGATCTGATGACAGTTGGAGCAGTGGATCATGCGGTCCTTGACGTCGATGATCGCCGTGGCCAGTGCCTCCGCGCGGTTGCGGTCGACGCGGAGCACGTGATGAGCCAGTCGCCGGGCGGTCTTCGGACCGATGCCCGGTAGGCGCGCGAGTTCCTCTACCAGGCTGGAGAGAGGATCGGCCGGCATCAGGTCAGACCGGGAATGTTGGCGGCCATGCCGCCAAGGCGCTGCCCCACGTACTCGTTCACCTTGCGTCCGGCTTCGTTCACGGCTGCCTGCACCAGGTCCTGGACCATGCCCGGGTCCTCGGGGTCGAGGACCTCGGGATCGATGTGGACGGCGAGGACCTCCTTTTCGCCGTTCACGCGCACCTCGACCATGCCGCCGCCGACGCTGGCTGTGAACTCGGCCGCAGCCAGATCACGCTGCATCTGCTGCTGCATTTCCTGGGCCTGCCGCATCAGCTTCTGGATGTTCATCGCGATTGTTCCTGTCGGGTATTGAGCTCGAGAGCAGTCAGTGGGCTCGGGGTCTAACGTCGACCACGCGGCCGCCGAAGATATCGAGCACCGCGCGCACGGTCGGATCCTGCTCGGCGGCGGTGCGCGCTTCTTCGCTCGGCGTCGGGGTGCGGCGGGCTGCCGGGCGCGCGGGCTGGGGTCGGGGCGCTGTTTCCCGCGTCGGCGCCGGGGCCCGGGCCGGTACGCCGCTGACCGCCGGGGCGGGGTCGTCTTCTTGTGCCGCCGGGGCGGCCGGGGTCGTCTTCCAATCGGCGTCGGGGCCCAGCACCGAGCGCACGGCGTCCTTCAGTAGGCGGGCTTTCGGCCCATCGCGGAGCGCTTCCTGGAGCGCCGGAACGGCCGTCACGACGAGGGTGCTGCCCTGAACCGCGAACTCGGCCTTGTGGAAGTCGAGCAGGCCGGCCAGGGACGGCTGGCTGGCCGCGAGGAGTCTTTTGATCTCGCCGGCAGCGTCCGTGGCGGCAGCGGGGCCAAGCCCCTTGGCCGCGCCTGGGGGTCTGGGGCCGGGGCCGGCAGGTCGCGGAATCGATTCCGCGGTAGCAGGAAGACCGCCCGGCAGAGTGGCGCCAAGTTGCTCGATACGCACCAGCCGCGGCAACTCGGCCGCCCGGAGCAGGGCGACCTCCAGAGCCAGGCCGGGGGCGTCAGCGCGCCGCACGACGGTCTCGCTGCTGAGCAACAGGTGCAACAGCCGGAGCAGGTTCTCGTAACCCGCGACCGACGCGACCCGCTCCAGCTCGGTCGCGGCTTCAGCGGGCAGGTCGAGTTGTTCGGGGTCGAGACCCTGCGCCAGGTGCAGGGCGCTGCGCAGGAAACCGAGGAAGTGGGTGAATACCTGCCGGGGGTCGCTGCCGCCGTCCTCGATCGACCGGATCGTCTGCGACAGCCGCGCGCCGTCGCCGGCCAGGATGGCCTCGAGGAGGGTGGCGAGCAGCTCGGCGTCGATTCCGCCCAGCAGCCGGCCGACATCCTCGTCGGCGAGCTTGCCGCTGCCGAAGGTGGCGAGCTGATCGAGGAGGGCCACCGCGTCGCGCACACTTCCCTCCGAGGCGCGTGCGATCAGGCGGAGGGTCGCCCGGCTGGCCTCGATCTCCTCCGCCTCGCAGATTCTCGTCAGGTGGGCCACCATCGGACTGGCGGGGACGCGGCGGAAGTGGAACTCCTGGCAGCGGGAGAGGATCGTCGCCGGCACCATCTCGATCTCGGTGGTCGCGAAGACGAAGGTGAGGTGCGCGGGCGGTTCCTCGACGATCTTGAGCAGAGCGTCGAAGGCCTGTCTGGACAGGCGGTGGATCTCGTCGAGGACCACCACCTTGTAGCGGTCCCGCGCGGGGCCGTACTTCAGGCTCTCGGTGAGGTCGCGGACCTGTTCGACCTTGGAGTAGGTGGCGGCGTCGATCTCGAGCACGTCGAGGTCGCCGGCCTGCATGATCTCAAGGCAGACCGGGCATTGGTTGCACGGCTCGGCCGCCGGGGCGGTGCCGGAACCGTCGGCGCCGACGCAGTTCAGGGCCTTTGCGAGCACCCGGGCCGCGGTCGTCTTGCCGACGCCGCGGATGCCCGAGAACAGGTAGGCCTGAGCGATCCGCGCCTCGCGCAGCGCGTTGCCCAGCGCGGTCACGATCGCCTCCTGGCCGACCAGATCGGCGAACGTCTGGGGGCGCCACTTGCGCGCCAGCGCCTGGTACGTCATGGTTTTGACTCGCTAGCAGCTTGCGCGGCAGAGAGAAGTCACTGAAGGGTTCCGGCTGAACTGCGCCCTCGAAACGAACACCCTATCGCTGCTCCCTTCCGGGCCTGACGAGGTTCGGGGCCGGTCGACACACAGGGCCCGAACCCTTCAGTCACCTCTCGAACCCGCACCAGTGCGTGGAAAGCGGGCTCGGGGCGGATGGTAGCAGCCGCGGCGCCGCGGCTGCGCCGGCTGGATGCGCGAGCGGGTGCTGCTACGGTAGCTCGCCGAGTGGACGCAGGGGACGATCGAACCGCCATGGCGTTGGCTCTCGACGAGGCCCGTCTCGCGGCTGCCGCCGGAGAGGTTCCGGTGGGCGCGGTGGTCGTGCGCGACGGGGAGGTGGTCGGTCGCGGCCACAACCGCCGGGAGTCCTGGGGCGACCCGATGGCGCATGCCGAGATGATCGCGCTGGCCCAGGCCGCCGCCCGACAGCAGGGTTGGCGACTGGAGGGTTGCACGGTGTATGTCACTCTTGAGCCCTGCGCCATGTGCGCCGGCGCGATGGTCAACGCCCGCGTGGACCGGCTCGTGTTCGGGGCGCTGGATCCGAAGGGCGGCTATTGCGGCTCGATCGGGAACCTCGTCCGTGAACCGAGACTGAATCACCAAATCACGGTATGCTCCGGCGTCCTGGCGGAGGAGAGCTCGGCAATATTGCGCACGTTCTTCCGGCGTCTACGGTCGAGCGGGCTTTTCGATTGAGGGAGAGGTGACCGAGTGGTCGAAGGTGCATGCCTGGAAAGCATGTGTAGGGGCAACTCTACCGTGGGTTCGAATCCCACCCTCTCCGCCATTCTGGGGCAGGAGAAGATGAAACGCGCCGAGTGGCCGACGAACGAGGAGAGGTGCCAGAGTGGTCGAATGGGGCGGTCTCGAAAACCGTTGACCGCGCGAGCGGTCCGTGGGTTCGAATCCCACCCTCTCCGCCATGCCGCCCCCCCAGGGCGGTCTCCCGAGAATCCCTGGACCGCGCGAGCGGTCCGTGGGTTCGAATCCCACCCTCTCCGCCATGCGGCCCCGCCAGGGCGGTCTCCCGAGAATCCCTGGACCGCGCGAGCGGTCCGTGGGTTCGAATCCCACCCTCTCCGCCATGCCGCCCCCCCAGGGCGGTCTCCCGAGAATCCCTGGACCGCGCGAGCGGTCCGTGGGTTCGAATCCCACCCTCTCCGCCATGCCGCACGCCAGCTCCGCCACGCCACACCGTAGGAAGGAAAGAACGTGAAGAGGACATACCAGCCGAACAACCGGCGTCGCAAGAAGAAGCATGGCTTTCGCTCCCGCATGCGGACGAGGCACGGGCGGGCGATTCTCTCTCGCCGTCGCCGCAAGGGCCGCAAACGCCTGACGGTCTGACGTTGAGCCGATCGAGCAGCCCGCGGTGCGACTCCGGTGTGGCGCCAGGGGCCGAGCGGATCCGGTTGAGCCGCGACTATCGCTGGGTGTACCGCCAAGGCCGGCGTCTGCACGGCGACATCGCGGTGTTCCACGTGCGGGCGAATGACGCCGGTCACCCTCGGCTCGGGCTCACCGCCAGCCGGCGGGTGGGCGGCGCCGTGGTGCGCAACCGGCTGCGCCGGCGGGTGCGGGAGCACTACAGGCAGCAGATCAGGCAGGACATGCTGCCCGCGGTTGACGTGGTGGTCCAGCTGAAGACCGCCGCGGCCGAGACCGACCGGCGCAGCTTCTACAGCGAGTTGAACCACCTGTTTGGCCTGGTAGCCCGGTACGGCGCCCGTCGCCCCCGCCGCGGCCGGTCTCGGTCATGAAGACTCCGGTCCGCGTCGTCGTCGTGTTGCTGCGGGCGTACAAGCGTTGGTTGTCGCCGCTGCTGCCGCGCGCCTGCCGCTTCAGCCCGACCTGCTCCGAGTACGGGCAGATCGCCTTGCGGAGCCACGGCTTGGTGACGGGGAGTTGGCTGACGATTCGACGCCTTCTCCGTTGCCAGCCTCTGGGCCGTGGAGGCATCGACCTGCCGCCCGTGGGCCTCGGGCTTGCGAAGAGAGCCGAAGCTGATGGATAACCGAAGACTCCTTTTCGCCGCGGTCCTTTCCCTGGGTGTTCTGCTCCTGTGGCAGGTCGTCTTCGCCCCGCCGCCCCCGGTCCAGCGGGCGCCGGTCGAGAGCAGCGGCGCCGCACAGGCGGCGAACGGCGGGGTCACCGGCGACCCGGGTTCGGCGGTCCCGGTCTCGAGCGGGCAGACGGCGGCGGCGTCCCAGCGGCCCGCGGTCGTGGAACGGGTGGAGGCCGCCTCCGAGCAGCGGGTGACGATCGAGTCGGGCAACGCGACGCTCGAGTTCACGAACCGGGGCGCTCAGTTGCTGTCCTTCGAACTTCGCCGGCCGAACGGCGGTGAGCCGGTGGAGCTGGTACGCAGGCGCGAGAGTGGCCAGCCTCACCCGTTCGCATTCCGGGGCTCACAGCGCGGTTCGGCCCTCAACGACGCGCTTTTCGTCGTCGAACGCTCGACCGAGGACGGCGACACGCGGCTCAGCTTCCGCTACAGCGGTGACCTGGGCGTAGCGACGAAGACGTTT
Organism: Candidatus Multivorans sp.; assembly: GCA_965205295.1. GTDB lineage: Bacteria > Acidobacteriota > Thermoanaerobaculia > Multivoradales > Multivoraceae > Multivorans. The sequence continues at coordinate 3,268,125 of OZ242167.1, read as the reverse complement.
CACATTCCGAAAGACACCACCCAAGTGGGCGGTCTGACGTTCCGGTACCAGATTGCTTCGCCCGGCGACTCCTGGGGAGTGGTGTTGGGCCCGGGAATCCGGAATCCGAGCGTGGACGAGATGGAGAGCCGGCTATCGAGCCAGCAGCGGCGCGCGGCGACCTGGTTCGCGGCTGGCGACCTGGAGTCGCTCGAGCCTCGGAAGGCCGAGGATCCGGTCGATCTGGGCGGTAGCCCCCGCTGGGTGGCGCTCGAGGACCGGTACTTCATCACGGCCGTGATCCCGGCCGGCGCCCGCGGAACCGTTCAGGCGCTGCCGGTCGCCAACCTGGAGGAGGCCGACGGCAACCTGGGCGGCTTTGCCATGTTCGAGGCCGCGGACGCCGCCACGGCAGACCTGACGCGGGACATGATGTTGGTTGTGCGCTCCTCGGGCGGCGAACTTGCCGGACGGGCGTACTTCGGCGACAAGCAGTACGACGCGCTGAAGGCGATGGGCGTGCAACTGGAGAAGACCGTGAGGTACGGCTTCTTCGGCGTCATTTCGCGCCCGCTGCAGTTCGGTTTGCTCTGGATCCACGACAACGTGGTCGCGAACTACGGGTGGAGCATCGTGCTGATGACCGTGCTCATCCGCCTGGTTCTGTTCCCGCTGACCCACAAGAGCCAGGTCTCGATGCAGCGGATCCAGAAGTTGAATCCGCGCATGGAAGCGATCCGGGCGAAGTACCGGCCCAAGCTCAAGGACGGGAAGGGCCGCCCGCGCATGGACATGCAGCGCAAGATGAACGAGGAGATTCAGGGCCTGTTTCGCGAAGAGGGCGTGAATCCTGCCAGCGGCTGCCTGCCGATCCTGTTCCAGATGCCCGTGTTCTTCGGGTTCTTCCGGTTGTTGAGCGAGGCGGTGGAGTTGTGGGACGCGTCGTGGCTCGGGTGGATCCAGAACCTGGCGCTGCCGGATCCGATCTATGTCCTTCCCCTGGTCATGGGCGCCTCGCAGTTCCTCCAGCAGCGGATGCTGCCGCCGCCCGCGAACAAGACCCAGAAGCTGATCATCAACACGATGCCGATCTGGTTCACGATCTTCTCGTTCAGCTTCCCGAGCGGCCTGGTCCTCTACTGGCTGACGAACAATCTGCTGGGAATGGTGCAGACCGGGGTCTACAACAAGCTGAAGAAGGCAGGCTACCTGGGGGGCCAAGTTGCCGCGCAGACGACCGAAACAAAGAAGTGAGGTAGGACAGGAGTAGATGAGCACAACCACGAACAGCGTGTTTTTCTCGGGCGAAACGGAGGCCCGGGCCGTGTTGGCGGCCGCGAACCACCTTGGGGTGTCGCCCGATCAAGTGGTGTTTGATCGCGTGGAGAAGCGGCACGGCTTCGTCAAGCGCCGTCGCGTGGTGATCCGTGTCAACCCGGAACAGGTCGGCGCGGATCCTGAGCAGCCGGTAGCAACCGAAGCTGAGGAGCTTGCGCCGTCCGCTTCCGAGGATGCGGCAACCAGCGTCGAGGACGCAGCAGCCAGCGGCGAGCACGCGGCAACCAGGGTCGAGGACGCAGCAGCCAGCGTCGAGGACGCAGCAGCCAGCGTCGAGGACGTGGCAGCCAGCGTCGAGGCGGCGGCAACCAGCGTCGAGGAGGCGCCGCCGGTGGAGAGTTCGCCGACCCAGGAGGAAGAGGAGCGTCCGGCCGAGGACTCCGAAGAGATCCTGGAGATTGCCCGGAGGGCTTTTCAGCAGCTACTCGAACTGGCCGATCTCGAGGTGTCGGCAGACATGGTCCTCGCGGACGGCCGGCTGGAAGTTGAGATCGAGGGAGTGGACCAGGAGCTGTTGGTGGAAGACGAGGGTCAGGTGCTGCTGGCGCTCCAGCACCTTCTGCCGCGCGTGATGTACGGGGAGGTGGGGCGGATCGTGCCCTGCCACCTCGATAGCGACGGCTATCAGCGGCGGAAGGAAGAGCGTCTGAGAGGCTTGGCACGTCGTGTAGCCGACGAGGTGGTTTCTCGCGGCGGCATTCGGACTCTGCGACCGATGAACCCGGCCGACCGGCGAATCGTCCACATGACTCTCGCCGACGATCCCGACGTCGAGACCGAGAGCCAGGGCAACGGCTACTTCAAGCGAGTCAACATCCGCAGCGTCTAGCTTGCCGTCTGCCCCGGCGCCCTCGGGGAAGGGTCCCAGGGGGCGCTCGCGCTCTCTTGGTGAGTGAAGGGGGTAGCGCTCGCTGCGGTCGGCTGCGCTCCGGTTCGTCGGTGCTTCATGAGAGGGCGTCGGGCGTCGCTTGCCGACAGCCTCCCTGGGACCCTTCCCCGAGGGCACCCGGACAGACTAGGGGCGCCGGTTGTTAGGGACCTCCCACGACCTCCGCGGGAGTCTGAGGTCGTCGACGATCGGGCGCAACAGGCGCTGCTTCATTTCGGAAAAGGGGCACTCATCGCTGGCGTCGTTGAGCGAGAAGGCGTGCGTGGCGTTGGCTTTGAGATGATCTCTTGCTGTGAGGTGGATATGGCGGAGAGGTTGGCGGATTGGCGATCCGGAAGGCAGGTCTGTTTCACGTGAAACAGTGCCGCTGACGGGTGTGATCGTCTTGAGGTGTTTCACGTGAAACATGCCGATCTGTTTCGGCGCGAGTTTGGTGACGAGTTGTCGCCGGAGGCTGTAGATCGGCTGGTGCGGCATGCCGAGCTCCTGAAGCGATGGAACAAGGTCGTTCGCCTGGTGGGCGAGGATGGTCCTGAGGACTGGATTCGGCGTCACTACGCGGAGTCGGTCGCGGCGCGGGCGTTCTGGCGGCCTTCAGCGCGTGCGGGGAGCGGTGAGCCCGGGCTTCTCGATATCGGTAGCGGCGCAGGGTTCCCGGGTCTCGTCCTTGCGGCGCTCCATCCTGAGCGGCCGGTGACCCTGGTGGAGGCACGCGAGCGGAAAGCAGCCTTCCTCGCCGAGGCGGCGCGTGAGCTTGAACTTCCCTTCGTGCGGGTCATTCAGGCTCGCTTCGACGTCGAACTCGCGGCGGGGCTGGCGGGGGCGGTAGAGTGCGCGACAATCCGCGGCCTTCGGCTTCCGGAGGCCACAATGGCTCGCTTGGTCCGGGCCCTGCCTGCTGAAGGGCGCTTGGTTGTCTGGGTGGGCCGGCAACTCGGGTCCGGCCTGACCGATGTCTGTGCCGTGGAAGAGGAGATGAATCTGCCCAACAGCAACCAACGACGGATTCTGTGCCTCCGGGCGCTTCGTCGTGGCTGACTTCCTCGCGGTCGCCAACCAGAAGGGCGGTGTGGGCAAGACGACGTCGGCGATCAACTTGGCGGCGGCTTTCGGTGTAATGGAGCGGCGGGTACTTCTGGTGGACAGCGACCCGCAGGGGAACGCCAGCCGGGGCGTCGGGTGGTCGGGCCGGCCGCCGACCCTCTTCGAAGTGCTCTCCGGCGAGGCCGAAGCCGCTGACGTGGTCGTCCCGAGCGGGTTCCCCTACGTCGACCTGCTGCCGGCGAATCGGGATCTGGTGGGAGCGGAACTGGGTCTGCAGCGCGACCGGGACTGGATTGGACGGCTTGGATCTTCGCTCGAGAGCCTGGGCCGGAAGTACGAACGTATCTTCGTGGATTGTCCGCCGGCCCTGGGCCGGCTGACCCTGAACGCCCTCTACGCTGCGGACGCGGTCGTCGTACCGCTGCAGTGCGAGTACTTTGCGCTCGAAGGCATCAGCGAGTTGATGGCCACTGTGCAGCGGGTGCGGGAACTGGGACGGCCTGACCTGGCGATCGCGGGCGTGATCCTCACCATGTACGATGACCGCACGAACCTGTCGCGGGACGTTGCGCGGGAGGTGCGCAAGCACTTTGGATCGATCGTCTGCGATACGATCGTTCCGCGCAACGTTCGTCTGGCCGAGGCGCCAAGTCACGGAATGCCGGTCCTGCAATACGACATCAAGAGCAAGGGCGCTCAGGCCTATCTGGGCCTGGCGCAGGAACTCACGGCTCGCCGGCCCTGATCGCGCGCGGGAAGTCACGTGAATAGCAGACGGCGGGGCCTCGGCCGTGGACTCGATGAGCTGTTCGCTGACAGCGGCGCTCGTTCTCCGGCCGCGCCGTCCGCGGAGCGCGAGTTGCCGGTGGCGCAGCTCGAACCGAACAGCCGGCAGCCGCGCGACCGGTTCGACGACGAGGAGTTGGCGGAGCTCGCGAGTTCGATCGCGCAGATCGGCGTGCTCCAACCGCTCGTCGTCAGCGGAAGCCCTGATCGCGGCGGCCGGTATCGCATCGTCGCTGGCGAGCGTCGCTGGCGGGCCGCGCAGAAGGCTGGGCTTGAGACCGTACCGGTCGTCTTTCGGGACGTGAGCGACGAGCGCGAACTGCTGGAGCTTGCGCTGGTCGAGAACCTCCAGCGTTCCGATCTGAACCCGCTGGAAGAGGCGGACGCTTTTCGGTCGCTGAGCGACGAGTTCGGTCTTTCGCAGCAGGAAATCGCTCGCCGTGTCGGCCGGAGCAGGGCCGGGGTCGCGAATGCCCTGCGCCTGCTTCGCCTGCCTGCTGCGGTGCAGGAGCAGTTGCGGTCAGGAGCGCTGACGGCGGGCCAGGCTCGTCCCTTGCTGGCGCTTGGCGACGAACGGAGTCAGATTGAACTCGGCGCCCGCGCTGAGCGCGAGTCCCTCAGTGCGCGCGAACTGGAGCGCATCGCGGCCAGTGGGCGGCGGAAGACCGCGACACCGCAGCGCAAGGTTGCCCCGGAGAGCGATCCGCACACCGCCGACGCGGCCGAGCGCCTGACGCGTAAACTGCAGACTCAAGTAGAAATCCGCCGTCGCCGCCGGGGAGGCGGCGTCCTCATGATCCACTTCCACTCCGAACCCGAATTGATTCGCATCTACGAGCGGCTGTCGGCGGAGTGATCACTGCTGATCGGAGAGTTGCCAGTTATGTCGAAGATCCTCAAGAACAGCTCCCCAGGCGACCTGAACGGCTTTCTCGATGCCGGTTGTGAGGTCCAGGGGGACCTCCGATTCCAGAACACGTTCCGGGTCCACGGCCACTTCAGCGGCACGGTCGAATCCGAAGGCGAGTTGATCGTCGGTGAAGGGGGCGTAGTCGAAGGAGTCGTCAAGGTAGGCGAACTCAGCGTCTCTGGACGGCTCGAAGGGCGGGTCGAGGCCTCGAAGCGGATAGAGATCGGCGTGAACGGTCACGTTGAGGGCGAGATCAGCTCTCCGGCCCTCGTGATTGAGAGCGGGGCCTTCTTCCAGGGCCAGTGCACGATGAGTCCTTCCGAGGCCGTCCGTCCCGCGAGGCCCGCCATTGTTGGCGGTGGCAAGCCGGCGCCGGCGAGTGACGACTCCGATCCGGCTCTCCAGCGATTCGCTCTTCCGGGTACGGGCTCGTCGGCCGAGTCGCCGTCGGCCGAGGGCGGATCCGCCGGCCAGCCCGAGTAGCGCCCGCGGTCAGGGTGCCATCCATGCACCCGATGACGGGCGGACGGACTGGTTCACGGGTGGCGCCGATCGCGCCACCCGGGTGTCATCCATGCACCCGATGACGGGCGCACGGACTGGTTCACGGGTGGCGCCGATCGCGCCACCCGGGTTGGGGCGCGGTACCGGTCTGCGTTTCGTAGGACGGCACGAAGGCGATCGGCCGGCGGGCCAGCGTCGACGGTTTGAAGGCGTCGGTGATGACGCGGCCGTCGATGTCGAGCGCGGTCGGCAGGTTCAGAGCGTAGAGAAGGGTTGGCGCCACGTCCTGGATTCCGAGCCGGGTCAGGAGAAGGTCCTCGTTGATCCCCTGTCCTCGCAGCAGGAGTAGCCCGTCGGGTGTGTTCTGGGAACCGCCCCCCGCCCCGCCGGGCGCCTTGCCCCGTACACCGAACAGGCGACGCAGGGGCCCGGACCGCCTCCAACCGTAGGCGCTGACCACCGCAAGCATCCGGGGCGGCGGCAGTTGCTCCCAGGCCTCGGCCACCAGACCGTCCACGAACGCGTAGTAGGCGGACAGCCAGCGCGCCCGGTCGACGCGCCCCTGTTCCTGGTCGCCGTCGAACTGAACCGCCTCGTAGGAGTCGTAGTAGAGGTGGGAGACCGCGGCCAGACCGTCCATCACGGCGAAGACGACGAGCCCTGAATCGTCATCCAGGGACCGGGACGCCAGGATCTCCAGCAGTTGCGTGTGGGTCTCCAGGTCGCGGAGCGCCGCGGTATAGAGCGCGGATGGCGGGCCGTCTCCGAGCCGGGCGAGCCGCTGGTCCTCCATGGCGGAACCGAGGGCCGCGGCCCGGGCGACAGGGGAGTCGGTGAGGCCGATGCCGAAGTCGAGTGCGAACACGTCGAGGCCGAACCCGGCCGCGATCTGCCAGAGGGACGGCGCGGAAGGCAGGACCGCCGGACGGCCCTCGGTTGAGCCGTAGTCGCCCCAGACGCTGAAGGCGATACCGCGGGGCGCCAGGTGGAAGCGTTCGCCGCGAAGCGACGGCGAGCCCCGGGTCTCCTCGGAGACGACGCCGTGCCGAAAGGGGTACTTACCCGTCACCACCGTGGTCCAGAGAGGCAGGCGGCGCGCCGGTTCGAGGGACTCGGCGCGGCCGTAGCTGCCGGTTCGCATGGTCTGTGAGAAGAACGGGAGCAGCCCCTGTTCGGAGAGAGGCAGGATGGCGTCGAGCGAGGCGCCATCGAGGCCTACGATCAGGAGGTTGGGCGGCGGTGTGGACTCGATCGCCGCCGCTCGAGGCTTTCTCTGGGGCGGCGGATCAAAGGCCTCGCGCCGCTCGAAGACGGCGTACACGGTCAGCACAGCCAGACTGGCGATGCCGAAGCGGCTGCGGGCGCCGTACGGTCTCCGCCGGCGGTAGCTGTGCAGGAAGGCGGTGTAGAGCGTGACCGCGGCCGCTAGCGCCAGCCAGAGTCCGGCCTTGATCAGGCGATCGTGGATGCCTGGCGGCAGGAACTGATCGTAAAAGGCCGCGTGCGCGAGATCGAGGCCCGCGGCGCCGCCGAACACGGTCGCCATGCACCACGGAAGCAGCCGCCGGGAACGCTCGGGCGCCCGCCATGAGATGGGGACCAGCACCGCCATCGTGCTGAGAGCCCCAAGCAACCCGTAGTAGGCGCTGGTCCGGAACACCGGCCCCGGGTGAAACGGCAGGTGGGGGTTGAGAAAGAAGAGGAGCCCCGTCACGTGGATCCCGGCCAGGAGCCCGGGTACCGCGCATGCGGCGCAACTGAGGAGACGTTCCCGCTTCACTGGGCCCACTCTACTGGCCGCGGAGTCCGGATGCCCGCCCGGCTTCGGCCGGAGCGCGCCGGGAGTGCTACCCTCGCCCGCGCCATGGCGCCGTTGGACGCGAGGGGGAAAGTACTCGAAGTCCGGGCGTTGCCCCATCGGCACTTCCTGCTCAGGATCCGGGTGGCCGGCATGGCGCTCGCCGCGCCCGGGCAGTTCGTCATGGTCGCTGGCGCCGACCAGGCGGAGCCATACCTGAGGCGGGCGTTCTCGGTCTACGACCAGGCGCCGGCCGGAGTGGACGCCTTGGCGATCTCTCTGCTCGGCAAGGTGATCGGCCGGGGAACGGCAGCCCTGGCGGCTTGTACCCCGGGTGAAGACGTCCCCGTTCTCGGCCCCTTGGGCGTCGGATTTCACAATATGGCGCCCCGCGCGCCGCAGGTCGGCCGCGCGGCGCTGGTTGCGGGCGGCATCGGATCGGCTGGTCTCGGTCTGTTGGCTCAGGCGCTGGCGCGTGCCGGAAGGCCGTTCGACTTCTACTACGGCGGTCGCGGCGCGGACGACCTGGTCGAGGCCGACGAGTTCCGGCGCTTGAGCGAAAGCACGGGCGGTCGGCTGGTCACGACCACTGAGGACGGCACGGCCGGCGCCCGAGGTTTGGTGACGGAGGCGCTTGCGGCGAACCTCGCGGCCGGCGCAACGGAGGCGGGGGCCGCCTACGAGACGCTCTACACCTGCGGTCCCCATGGTCTGATGGCTGCCGTGGCGCGGATCGGCGTCGAGCACGGAGTCGAAGGGGAAGCAGCGATGGAGACGCCGATGGGGTGCGGCTACGGCGCTTGCCTCGGTTGCGCGGTGGAGCTCAAGAAGGGCGGCTATGCACTGTGCTGCCGGCACGGACCGGTGTTCGATCTGAGGGAGGTGGCCTGGTGAGCAGGGAAACCGGCGGATCAGGCCCGGACCTCTCCACGCAGGTAGGGCCGCTGCGGCTGCAGAATCCGATTCTGACCGCGAGCGGTACGTTCGGCTACGGCCTTGAGTTCGCCGAACGGGCCGACCTGCACCGACTCGGCGGTTTGGTGACGAAGGGGCTGTCGCTCGAGCCCCTGGCGGGGAATCCGCCGGTTCGGATCGCCGAGACCCGCGGCGGCATGCTCAACTCGATCGGCCTGCAGAACATCGGCGTCGACCGGTTCCTGAACGATGTCCTGCCGGGTCTGGCCGGACTGCCGCCAAAGGTGATCGTCAACCTGTTCGGGTACAACCAGGACGACTACGTGCGGTTGGCCGAGCGGGTCGACCCCCACCCCGGCGTGGCCGCGGTGGAGTTGAACGTGTCCTGCCCCAACGTGAGCAAGGGCGGAATCGAGTTCGGCCACGACCCCGAGATCCTGTGCGGCCTGGTCCGGCGGGTCCGTTCCGCGACCGGCAAGCCGGTGGTGGTCAAGCTGTCGCCGAACGTGACCTCGCCGGCGGCCCTGGGTCAGGCTGCGAGCGCGGGCGGCGCCGATATCCTGTCGGCGGTGAACACCTTCGTCGGCATGGCGATCGACACGAAGACCCGGCGTCCGGTGCTGTCCACGGTACGCGGCGGGCTTTCCGGCCCGGCGATCAAACCGCTGGCGTTGCGGATCGTCTGGGATGTCGCCCGCGAGGTCGACTTGCCGGTAATCGGGATCGGCGGCGTCGAGACGGTGGACGACGTGCTGGAGTTTCTGCTGGCGGGCGCCTCGGCGGTGCAGGTCGGCACGGCGCTGTTCCGCGACCCCAGGACGGCGGAGCGCCTCGTCGATGGACTGCGCGAGCGTCTCGAGGCGGATGGCGTGGACTCTGTGGCCTCCCTGATCGGTGCGGCAGCTTCGTGACGGACCGGCTGGAGCGGGTCGCCGTCGCCCTCGACACGGACGATCGAGACACGTACCGCCGCTGGTGTACCTTCTTCGGCCCTCGGGTCGGCGTCCTGAAGGTAGGTCCGCGGGTCGTCCTGCGCTGGGGGCGCGCGGCGGTCGAAGAGGCTGCGAGGACCGGCGCGGAGGTCTTCCTCGACTTCAAGTTCCACGACATCCCCAGTACCGTCGCGGGCGCGGTCGGCGCGGCGAGGGAGCTGGGCGTCTCCTACCTGACGGTGCACGCGGGCGGCGGGCGGAGGATGTTGGAGGCCGCGGTCGAAGCGGCCGGCGACGGGGTGCGCGTGCTCGGGATCACGGTCCTCACCCATCTCGCGCCCGAAGACCTCGAGGAACTGGAGCTGCCGGGTCGGGCCGCGGATCGTGTTCTGGCCTGGGCGTCCACGGCACAGCGGGCCGGCTGCGCCGGCGTGGTCTGTTCGCCGCTCGAGTTGGCCTCCCTGCGCGAGCGACTTGGGCCGGAGCTGCTGCTGGTGAGCCCGGGAATCCGCTTCGGGGATTCCGCGAGCGACGATCAGCGCCGCGTCGCGACGCCGGCGGCGGCGCTGCGGTCCGGGGCGGACCTCATGGTGATCGGGCGTCCGCTGACCCAGGCCGCCGACCCGGAGGCAGCTCTCGCGGCGCTGGCGGCGGCCGGCGCCTGATCCGCGGGAGGCACTGCGCCGCTACGGATCAGCGCGGGACGTGGAAGGTCCGCCGCCAGCGGACGGCCCATCTCCCGGCTTCCGCGTCGCGCGACCAGTAGACGACTAGCGGCCGACCGCGCACCAGTTCGGTTCCGACGGGGCCGAAGTAGCGCGAGTCGCGGGAGATGTCCCGGTTGTCGCCGAGACAGAAGAGGCTCCCGGCCGGCAAGGTTTCGGGACCATACGCATCGCGGCGCCAGAAACTCTCGTGCAGGAACTCCGACCGGGGATAGACCCGGTCGTCCGCGTGGACTACGTAGGCCGCCTCGTCGACTTCGCGACCGTTGACGCGGAGGTTCTTCGAGTCGATTTCCACCTCCGCGCCGGCGGTCGCCACACAGCGCTTCAGCAGCTCGTGGGCGGGGTCCTCGATGCCGCGGAAGGTGACCAGGTCGCCGGGACGCACCTCGCGCTGGGGGACGAACGGTCCCCAACGACCCGCGCCGGCGCCGAAGATGAACTTGTTGATCAGCAGGTGGTCGCCGACGATCAGCGCCGGTTCCATCGACTCCGAGGGAATGCGATAGGCCTGAACCAGAAAGACCCGGACGAACAGGGCCAGGATGGCCGCGACGAGCAGCACTTGCGCGCCGTCGCGCCACAATCTGGAGCCTCCGGTGTGCAGACGAAGTCTCAGGGGAGGCTCTCGGTGCGACACGGACTTCTACCACGGACTGCTAGCGGATCAGCTTGAACGTCCGGTTCCAGCGAGTCTTGGTCAGGAAGCCCAGAGCCGTGTTCACGAGTTGCTTCAGGCGGTGACCGAAACCGTGCCACGTGCCGTCCGGGGTCTGACCTCCGTACGACCAGTAGACCATCACCGCCCGGCCCTTGACATGGGCCGTGGGCACGGGACCCCAGAAGCGGGAGTCGTGGGACCTGTCGCGGTTGTCGCCCAGGCAGAAGAGGTGATCCCTGGGGACGAGGAGCGGCCCCCAGTTGTCCCGGCGCGTCTGATCGGAGCCGTACGGGCCCGACGAACGGTAGATCTTGGTGTCGGCGTGGATCGTGTAGGCGTCGTCGTCCACCTCCTTGCCGTTCAGGACGAGCTGCTTGTCGACCATCCGGATCTCATCGCCGGGCAGACCGATGCAGCGCTTCACCAGGTCCATCTTCGGCGTCTCCGGCGACCGGAAGATCACGATGTCGCCCCGCTGCACGTCGCGGCCCGGGAGAAGCGCCTGCTCCAGTTTCGATGGGCGCGGCCCGAAGATGTACCGGTTCACGAACAGGTGATCGCCGATCAGCAGCGTGTTCTCCATCGAGCCGCTGGGGATGTAGAAGGTCTTCAGGACGAAGTTGTTCGTGAAGCCGAGAAACACGGCCGCCACGATCAGCGCCTCGACGTACTCGCGGATCACGGACGTGCGGCGCCCGCCCGCGGATTCATGAGTCTTGTTCTCGGCGTTCGCCATCGGCTGGCTAATCTACACGAGCGGCCCGCCGCCCTGCCGCGCGCCGAGAGTCCGGGATTCGGTCCAGCAGGGCTCTGGGCCCTTCCGGGTGTCGCGAGTTCTGGATTCGGTCCAGCTTGCTTGACGGCAGGCCATCGCCGCCGCAACTCCCGCCAGGCCGGAAGGAAGCGGCCAGGGACCGCACGAACGGGCCAAGGTCTCTTGACAAAACGGCTTCGTATCTCGCGCGTTGCCAATTCTGCAACGTATTGTTTCTAAAGGTGTTATCGCGTTTCCTTCATGTTGGCCGGAAACTTGAAGGAGGTGGGCGTCATCTATACATCCTGGAGCAAGGAGGTGTCCAAGGGGCAGTAACAAGCGAAATTGGCAAGGGGCCAGGGGGACACCTCGGTGTCCCCCTGGCGTTTCACGAACCTTGTTCCGGGATGGCGGCTTTTGACCAATACGAGAACCCTTGCGGGGACCAACGGAGATGAAGATGACAAGAATGAAGAAGATCGCGTCGGTGGCAGTGCTTGTGCTTGGCATGGTGGCTGCGCTGCCTGCCGGAGCGGCTGAAGGCGTAGTCAACATCAACACTGCGGATGCGGCCGCGCTCTCCCTCCTGCCCGGCGTCGGACCGTCGACGGCAGGGCGGATCGTGGACTTCCGCACGGAGAACGGCAAGTTCGAGTCAACCACGGACCTGATGCTCGTCCGCGGCATCGGCGAGCGATCGTTCGAGCGCATGCGGTCGTACGTGACGATCGAGGGGGACACGACCTTGACGGAGAAAGTGCGAGTCCCCAGGGAGCAGACCGGATCCGACGAATCGTCAGGGTCGGATGGCCCCACCGACGGCGCCTGACGAGCACGAGATCGTAGCGCTCGACGGCATGGAGGCGGGCGGGTTTTCGCCCGCCTCCATGTTTCTTTCGAGAAGCCGGGATGCGAAGGGAAAGTCTGGTTTCACCCTTCTTGAACTTCTGGTGGCAATGATGATCCTTGCGTTGCTGGCCACGCTCACCGTGCCCCCGCTACGCCGGCAGATCGCTCAACATCGGGTGCGGCTTGCAGCGGCGGAGGTTGCCTCGACCCTGTGGACCGCGCGGGGCAGTGCGGTCCGCTACGGCGTCGCAGTCGCCGTCCGCTTCGAGGCGGCGGAAGCCGATGCGGACAGTGCTGCCGGCGTCTTTTCGCTCTACGCGGACGGCGACGGCGACGGCGTGCGCACCGCGGATCTGAGCGCCGGTACGGATCCCCGGATAGGGCGTCCCGCGCGATTGCTTCACGTCGGCAGCGGCGTTCGCTTCGGCATCCCGGAGGACCTGGAGCCCAGGAAGTTCACGGGTTCAGGCCGGCTCGATCGCTTGGACGATCCAGTGCGGTTCGGCCGCAGCGACCTCGCCTCCTTCAGCCCGGTCGGCACCGCGAGCCCCGGCACCGTGTTCCTCACCGACGGCTACCATCTGTTCGCGGTGCGGGTCTACAACCGCACCGGGAAGATCCAAGTCTTGCGCTACGTCCGCGACCGCGAGCAGTGGAAGGGACTGTAGGCGCCCTAAGGGGTTCTCGCGGGTTACGCTTCCCTCATGGGAACCACGCGGACCGAGGCAACGGCGGAGGGCTTCTCGCCCATGCGCTGGTCCGGCGACGAACTGCTGTTGCTGGATCAGACGCTGCTGCCCGAGCGCGAGGTCTGGCTCCACTGTCGCTGCCCCGAGGACGTTGCCGGGGCGATCCGCCGCCTCTCCGTGCGCGGCGCGCCGGCCATCGGTGTGGCCGCGGCCTACGGGCTGGTTGTCGGCGCTGACGACTTCGGCGCCGCCTACGACCTGCTTCTCGCAACCCGGCCGACGGCGGTCAACCTGCGCTGGGCCCTGGAGCAGGGACGCGCACTCCATGATCGCTGCATCGAAGCCGGCGAGCGGGATGAGCTCCGCGCCCGGCTGCTCGACTGGGCCCGCGACCTGCACCGGCAGGACGTCGAGGCGAACCGCCGGATCGGCAGGTTCGGCCGGGAGCTGTTCGAGCAGGGCGACCGGGTGCTGACCCATTGCAACGCCGGGGCCCTGGCCACGGCGGGCTACGGCACGGCGCTCGGCGTCGTCGAGGCGGCTTGGTCGGCCGGCCGGCTGGCCAGCGTGTGGGTCGACGAGACCCGGCCGCTGCTCCAGGGTTCGCGACTGACGACCTGGGAGCTGGCGCGGCTCGAGATCCCCCACCGGCTGATCACGGACAACAGCGCCGGCGCGATCATCGCGCGCGGCTGGGTCCAGAAGATCGTCGTCGGCGCCGACCGGATCGCCGCCAACGGCGACGTCGCCAACAAGGTCGGCACCTACTCCGTCGCCGTGCTCGCGGCCCGTCACGGCGTTCCCTTCTACGTCGCGGCGCCGCTGTCGACGATCGATCGCGGCACCGCCTCGGGCGCCGACATCCCGATCGAGGAGCGCGACGCCGAGGAAGTGGTCCACGCCTTCGGCACCCGCATCGCGCCCCAGGACACCGAAGCCCTGAACCTGGCCTTCGACGTCACGCCGGCGGAACTCGTGACCGCCCTGATCACCGACGCCGGCGTGCTGCGGCCGCCCTACCGGGAGGCGATAGACGCCGCATTCAGCGAACGCGGCGCCTCTGAGAGTTGAGCGACCGCTCCGATCTCAGCGCCGCTTTCGACCGCTTCGCCCGCGTCGAGGCGCCGGACCTCGAGTCGCCGATCTACGCGGAACTCGCAGCCGGCGTGGCCGAAGATGACGAACTGCTGGCGCTCGCCGCTCGCCGCCAGCAGAGACAGCCGGCGCCGAACATGCTGTTCGGGGCGGTGCAGTACCTGCTCCTGCAGGGAATGGAGCACCCGCTCGCCGCGCACTACCCGATCCTCTCGGAACCTGAGCGGCCGCAAGGGCCTGCTTTCCCGGTCTTCCGGGCGTTCTGTCTTGAACATCGCGAGCAGGTCGTTGAGCTGATCGCCACCCGCCGCACACAGACCCAGGTCGTGCGGCGCTGCACCTGTCTTCTGCCCGCTTTCGGTCTGGTCCACCGCGAGGCAGCGGCGCCGCTGGCCCTGATCGATGTCGGCGCCAGCGCTGGTCTGAACCTGAACTTCGACCGCTACGCCTACCGGTACCTGCAAGCCGGCAGGGAGGTCCTGCGCTGGGGAAGGGACGCGGCGCGGGTTGAACTCGAAGCGGATCTGCGGGGCCCCGGCACACTGCCGGCGCCGCCACCGGAGATCCCGGTAGCCAGCCGCGACGGAATCGACGTGAACCCGATCGACCTCGCCGACCGGGATGAGTTGCTCTGGCTGCGCGCGCTGATCTGGCCCGAGCATGTGGAGCGCCACGCCCAACTGGTAGACGCCGCGGCCGAGCTGAGGGTCAACCCGATCCGTCTCCATCGCGGCGACGCGACGAGGGATCTGTCGCACCTGCTGGAACGGGTCCCTGCCGAACTGGCGCTGGTCGTCTACTCGACGATCGCCCTCTACCAGATCCCCCGTGAGGGCCGGCGGCGCATCGCGGAGGCACTGGCGGAGTGCAGCCGGGGCCGCCCGGTCTGGCAAGTGGCTCTCGAGGGTGACCACCCTCCGAGCCTGACACTGACCAGGTACCTGGAGGGCTCCGCCCAGACGGAGTTGCTCGCCCGGGCGTCCCCGCACGGCTGGTGGATCGAGTGGCGAAACTCGTAGGCGACGGATGGAGGTTGGTCGCCTGGGCGAGCTTCCCGGCGCCTTCGGGTCAGAACCTGACGGTGACCGTCATCGAGACCGACCGCGGCGGTCCGAGCCAGGCCGCGTTTTCGGTGATGGCAGCTAGATAGGCCTCGTCGAGCACGTTGTTCGCCACCAGCGAGAACTCCGTCGCCCGGAGCAGGTCGCTCAACGCCTCGCCTGAGAAGCTGATGTAGGCGTCCACCAGCCAATAGTCGTCCGTCGACCAGTCCGACGTCAGGCTGACGCGCCGCGGCGCCGTGTACTTGGCGCTGAGCCCCACGTTCAGGGGGCCGCTCCGGTCGAGCGAAACGACCCACAGACGGTCCGGCACGCCGGTAACGTCGGCCCCCGCGACAATGTTCTGGCTCGTGTCGACGAGTGGATCGCCGCTGCCGAGGTACTGCGAGTCGTTGAGCGTGTAGGCGGTGTAGAGCGACAGTTGGTGCGGCAGCGGCACCGTGGCGGCGAGTTCGATGCCGGTGGTCTCGATACCGCCCGCGTTGAAGTAGGCGCCGCCCCCCGGTATGAGGTAGTTGGGACCGGCCGACGTCTGCGGACCGAGGTAGAAGATCCGGTTCTCGAAGTCGATCGTGTACCAGGTTGCGCTCAGGGCGATCCGCTCTCCCGAATACTGCATACCGAGATCGATGTTCGAAGCGCTCTCCGGCTCGAGCGCGTCGAGACTGCGTCCCGGCACCTCGAGCAGGTTGGCGCTGATCGCCTTGAAGTTCTCGGCGTAGCCGACAAACAGGTCCAGGCCGTCGACCGGCGTGTCGTAGGTGATGCCGCCCGAGAGGAGAGCGCCCGAATCGGAATCGACCGTCAAGTCCGGGTCGACGTGGAACAGGTCCTCCCGCGATACGTCGATCAGGTACTGCTTGACGCCCCCGCTCAAAGTGAACCGTCCGGCGTAGATCGTCTCCTCGAGGTACCACTTCAGGACGTCCTGCGGGAAGTCCCACTCGTACTGGTGCCAGTAGGGGTTCTCGTTCCACCTGAAGCTGATCGTTGGATCAAGGATCTGGTGCCAGTCCCGGCCAAGATCTCGCCGCGAGTTCTCGTACCAGATGCCGGCGCGGAACTTGCTGCCGGCGGCGCCGAACGTGGTAAGCCACTCCTCGTCGAGCGTGACGCCGAAACGGTCCTTCCCGTAGTGACTGTGGCGGTACGACTGCACCGCAGTAGCGCCCGGATGGCAAGCCGGATCGACCCCGGGTCCACCGGACCCGTAGTAGTTGAAGATGAAGGAAGACGCGCAACCGGGCGTCGGTCCAACGGCGCCTCCGTTCCCGCCCACGAAGCGGATCAGCCCGCGCTGGGCGCCGCCTCGCACCGGCGGCCCGCCCATGAGCTCGGATTCGGGTCCACCGTTGTCGTCGGTGAGATCGACGATGTAGGGGGGCAGCCAGTCGCCGCGGCCCCGGTGTCGATGGAAGTAGGCGCCCAGTTTCAGCGCCAGCGCGTCGCTGAGCTTCCAGTCCGCCTTCAGGTAGCCGAACGTGTTGCTCCGCCGGGTCTGCCAGCCGGGCCGATAGAACTGGTTGAGGTACGGCACTCCCGGCCAGTCGCCGGTCAACCGATCCCACCGTGGATTGGCCAGGAAGTCGCCCTCGCTGTAGAGCCGCTGGTAGACGTCTTCGTGGATGCTGTCGTACGAAAAGTAGCCGGTGAGATTCAGAGGCCCGTGCGACGAGACCAGCTTGGCGGCCACGTGCTCACGCTCGTTCCGTGCCGAACCCTCCACCCAGTCGGTCGCTTCCTGGCGCACAACGGCGACCCAGGCGCGGGTGTTGCCACCGAACAGCGGCCCCGTGTCAGCCCGCATGAAGAAGCGTTGGCCGCCGTACTCGCCCATCGTGGTCGACGCGGTGTAGGTCCGCTCCGCCGCCGGATCGTCGGTCTGGTAGTCGAACGTGCCGCCCAGCGCCTCGACGGAGCGCGAGGCGATGTCGGCCGTCCCCTGCGACACTTCGACCCCGCCGAGGTTCATCGGATCGATGAACCGGTTCGCCTTGGCGCCGCTCCAGTAGTCCGACGTGCCATTCGGAAACCCGTCGATCGTGGTGCCGATCTGCGCCTCGTTGATGGTCACCTGGAAGCCGCGCATGGCGACATTGCTCGACCAGTCGTCGAAGCCGTACGAGTCCCCCTCCTGGACGGAGACTCCCGGCAGGTTGTCGACCACTGAGGTGATGTTGGTGATGTTCGACTGTTGCCGCATCATCGGTTGGGAGACGATGTTCCTCGCGAAGGTTCGGGGCTCCTCGGCCACGACCGTGACCGTTTCGAGGAGCCTCGCGACCTGCAGGACGATCCGGACATTCTCTGTGGCGCCCGTTGCCACGGAAACCGAAGTCTCCGTGGTCTCGAAGCCCGGCAGAAACGCCGTGACGGCATAGTCGCCGGCCGCCAGACCGGCGCTTGCGTACGAGCCTTCGGCGTCGGTCACGCGCTCCTGGCGCACGCCTGGGCCGGCCATCGTCACCGTCACGCCGGGCAGGGGATTGCCGTTCGCGTCGACGACGACGCCTTCGATGGTTCCTGTTGTCTGGACCGCCGCCGCCGCGGTGGCTGACAGCAGCACGGCGGCGATGGCGAGGCGGCTTGGCCTGAAGAAGCCTAAGGCGTCCATTGGAGCAGCACCTCCCGAGAACGAGAGTACCCGATCGGGGATGACCGACTGTCCGATGGAGGTTTTTGGTGGAGGCGGTGGGAATCGAACCCACGTCCGCGAGACTCGGCGCGAGGGATCTACGTGCGTAGCCTTCACTCGAATAGTCGCCGCCGGCTTGGGTAGAAGGCCACCACGGCCAGCGGTCTAGCTCCGAAGTGATCCGGCCTGAGTTCGGAGCCGCGTTCAGGCGTTCGATTCACTTTAGTGTCGCTCCTGCCGGCGCCGGGAATCAAGGCTCCGACAGGACCGTGACGACCTAAGCCGCCAGTGCCAAATTATCGTTGGCGAGTGTCAAAAACCGGTTTACGAGACGGACTCGGCACGCAACCCCCGAACCGCATGATCTCCCGTCGAAGCCATGCGCCCCCAGGGAACCTGCGATTCTACACCAGTCGCGCTTCTGGGCGGCGGTTGCACCCGCCTGCTGGGGTCCGAGGGGAAGGGTCCCAGGGGCCGCTCGCGCTCTCTGAGTAGTGGGGAAGTTGGCGCTCGCTGCGGCCGGCTGCGCTCCGGTTCGGTATCGGTTTTGGAGAGGGCATCGGCCGTCGCTTGCCGACAGCCCCCTGGGACCCTTCCCCTCGGACCCCAGCAGGCGGGATGGCGCCGGGCGGCGAAGCGGTTGGTGACGGGCGGCCCTTGTGTTCGAGTCCCGTGACGGCGAACAGCCTGCCGAACACGATAGGGGTCCTCGTCTACGCTCCCCCGGCTTGCGGCCGGGTGGATTTTCCTCCGTGTACGGTCGGCTCGGCGCACCACTGCCTCCGAAGCAGGTCGAGTGGTTCCATCACGGCATCGGGCAGGTCGAGCACGTCGACGAGCAGTGCATGGTCGAGCGCTTGGCGGGCCTCGTCGTGGTAGGCCTCGTTGGCGGGAAGGAACTCCTGCTCACGGAAGTCGGCGAAGAGGCCGTCGGCGGCAGCGTGTTGCGCGTCGGTCAGGCGGCGTGGATCGAGGACGGGGAGGTTCGGGAGCGTCGAGAGGGTGAGGATGGCGCGGCCCTGCTGCTGGCGGGCGCCGAGCCACCAGAAGGACATCAGGCCGAGGGTGGTGTTCGACCAGAGGACGACGGGCGTTTCCCAGTCCTCGTTGTGGAGCTTGAAGTTCGGCCAAGCGCGGCCGCCGAGGGCTTTTGCGAGTGTCAGGCAGGCGGCAAGCGGCTGGGAACGCGGCCACGCCCCCGGGCCGCAGCTTGGCGTGGGCGAGATCGATGAAGTTCGATGCCAGACCGGCATTGCCGTGGCCGGCTGGTTCGTCCAACGATCCCCTGTGCTCCCTGAGTCGTCTGGACATCACCGCCTGCTCGTCTCGGCTCGTCGCGAATCCCGCGAACGAGGGCACGGGCACAGTCGTGCTCTCGTGGTTCGTCGGCCGGGTGAAGGGAGGGTTCATGATGACCAGGTCGAAGCCGGCGTCCGGCGCATCGACATCCTGAATCTGCTCGATGTCGCCGCCGACGCCGCGGACCTGGGCCGCGCCGGTGCCGAACAGCGGCAGCACAGGGTCGGACGACAGAAGATCGAGCGAGCCGATGGCATGGGCGCGGCCGCTGCCTTCGGGTTGCGCGCCGTAGGGCATCGTGTAGATGCGGGTGGCGTCGAAGGTCGCGTTCGGATGAACGCTGGACACGATGGACGCGGTCAGGTGCGTTGCCGCTGGCATGATGTCGGCGCCGAGCGGGACGCGCTCCATCATCGTGGCGTGCAGCGTGCGATCGTCCCCGCCGGCGATGGCGCTCTGGAAGATCAGGGCGTTGAGCAGGATCGCCATCGCCATCCGGGTGGTCTGCTCCCCTTCCTCCTGGCGCAGGCAGTCGGCCAACTTCCGCAGAACCTCCGGGCTGCGATCCTGCGTTGCGGCCTGTAGCGTGCGCGCCGTGTTCCGAACCGCTCGTTCGAGGATCTCGGCGCCCCGGTCGATTCGCTGTTCGGACAGCGACACCTGCTCGATGCAGTCCGCTAACTCGTCGATGCCGCCGCGTAGCCAACCGGAGCGCGGCCATCTGCGGACCGGGTCGCCGGGCAGGCGCGTCCCGGAGAAGGTGCAGAACAGAAAGGTCCCTGCCCGGATGCCGTCCAGGAGGTCGCCGGACCCTTCGCCGAGTTGACCGGGAATGCGAACCGCTACGGCCGCCTCCATGAGTTCGCCCTCGGGTTCCAGGATTCTCCCCAGCCGGTTTCGCGCGTCGGCCTCTACCGTCCTTGCGGGTTCGTACTCCGTCTCGATGACGACAGCCATGCCTCCCGGATGGCGAACGATGATGTCCGGCTGGGCGCCGGCGCTGTCCCGGAGGACGCCGGTCTGTTCGGCGCTGACGGCGGTCTTCCAGCGTGGATGCTTGCTCCGAAGACGCTTGCCAGTGCGCCGTTGAAGGCGGTTTCGACGGTGCGGGGCATGAGGAGTCGGAGGGGGGCCTCCTAGTCCAGGTCCGGGGCTTCTCCGACGGTCAGGATGCGTGGCGGTTCGGTCCAAGGGTACAGGTCCATGTCGAACCGGCGGAGCCACTTCAACTCGGAGCATCGGATCGCAAGCGCGAGTCGCTGCCACCGCTCATTGACGACCCGACCGTAGCTGGTGGTCAGGCGCAGCTGCTGATCGCTGTCCCTGTAGCCGCTGAGCAGCGGCACGAGGAGGATGCCTGTGTCGCTGCCGTCATCGGCAGTGCTGCTCTTGATGATGAACCCCAAGTACGTTTTGCCGCTCGGAAAGGCGACTTCGATGAGACTGCCGTCATCGAAGGCGTCGCAGATGAGCTGGTCAACGAGGTCGCCTTTCTTGTCCGCCAGTCGCCGCCGAGCGCGGAGGGGCTTGTACCACCAGTTCAGGGGCACCGGCGCCAGCGCCGCGAGGAGCAAGCTGCCGACTGCCGCGCCGCTCACCTGTAACGCTGACCACCCCGGCAGGAGATCGAGCCAGCTATACAGGCTAGGGCACAACTGCCCAGCGACAGCAGCCACCAGATAGAGAGCCAGTCCGACCAATGTCGCCCTGAAGACGACGTGGTAGCCGGATTCTCGCCGGAGACCGAACTTCCAGATGTTCGTCAAGCGCAGGAGTAGGTACCCGGCGAGAGCCGGGACGAAGAACTCCAAAGCAGGCACTTACTCAAGCTTCCTCTTCCGCTCGGACTCCCCGCCGTCGCCCGTCTCCGCGACCTCGATACTCCGGTTGACGCTTGAGATCGTCTTCTGCACACGCTTGCTCGCGAGGAAATCGCCGACGTTCTCGACGTAGAGAGCCCCGGATCCAGTCACCCTGAGTCGGTCGCCGCTAGCCCTCTCGCTGCTGTCGTTCTTCTGGTTTTGGGCGTCGGTCTGCTTCGGCAATGCGTCTACAGACACGCGCCTGGAACTACACTTCCCGACCGGCTGGGTTCCGTGGGGATCGGCTGCACGATGGTTCCTCCGGTTGTGGATCGGGTTCAGCGGAATTCTGTGCGGAAAACTTAGCCTATAAGCTGTCGACTTTCAACGTGCTGTCGGGATCGGTCAGGGACCGGTCACCGCCAGCCCTACGGTGACTTGACCCGGAGGACCGGTGGACACCTACCGAGAGTCGCTCGGCCGGTAGGACCGCGCCGTATGGGCCTCCACGTCGTCCCAGTACAGCCACGCCGGCTTGAACCGTCTTTCCGAGAGCAGCCGGGCCTGGTCGAAGAAGTGGGGCGACTCGGGGCGATGGCTCTGGCCGTAGTGCAGGTAGCTCGCTCCCCGCGCCTTCTCCCCGAACTCGTAGACGGCCATGTACGAGGCGCCGGTCGCGGCGTAGCGCAGCTTGCGGACCTCGCCGTTCTCAAGCGTGGTGGGTGGCGAGTGGTACAGCGTGAACGCCACGCCGAGCGGGCCCCGTACGCCGGCGAGCGGCAGGCTCGGTTCGTTGTCCGAGAAGGGAACGCCGGAACTGGCGGGCTGGTTGGCGTGGCGCTGGATGCGGTGGATGTCGCCGTAGGGCACGCGCCAGTCGCCGTAGAGTTCGGTGAGCTTCGAAGCGGCCTGCTCCAGGGCCACGAAACGCGCTGCCATGTCGCCCACGTACTCGGCCTTCAGGGTCTCGACCGGGTAGCCGCGGCCGTAGAGCTCCTCGTACCAGCCCACCGCGAGGGTCGTCTGGGTGGAGGTGAGCGAGCTCTTGAAGTCCCACGCCAGCAGATGCTCCAGGTAGGGGCGGACTCGGGCCGCGAGTTCCGGGTCGGTGCGTGCGAGTGTCTCGAGCCTGCGCGCGTAGACGGGCAGCTCGGTCATCGGCCAGTAGAGGGTGGTGTCGTAGGCGAGCGCCTGGAAGTCCTCGAAGGTGATGTCCCGGGCGCTACGCAGCAGGTAGCGGGCCATCTTGGCGCGGCGCTTGTCGTCGTGCTTGTCCTCGACCATGTAGGGGGGGAAGTCGAGCAGCGAGGGACTGCCGTCGTCGGTGGTCGTGAACGGTGTCGAGTTGCAGTTCTGGACGTATCCCGACGGCGGATTGAGGACCTGGGGCAGCTCCCCGAGGGGGTGGAAGGGACCCCACTCGTTGTTCGGATCGGCGCCGTCGACGGGCGCGGTCCAGTCGACCGCCGGATCGCGGCGGGCGACGGCGCCGTTGTAGAGGTAGAAGATGTTGCCGTCGGCGTCGGCGTAGGTGGTGTTGAAGGTCTGCAGCAGTTGCATCGAGGCGGCGGCGTACCACTCCTCGAAGTTGCGCGCCTTGGCCTGCGCCAGCGCCTGGACCATGCGACTGCCCTCGTAGAGGCGCGGCACGCGCACGGCCAGGTAGTGCTGGTCGTCCTCCCTGGCGATGATCGGGCCGTAGTGCGACCGCCTCAGCACGACGTCACGCGGCTCAAGGCCGTCGTCGGTGCGCACGTGGATCGTGGCGCTCCACTCCTCGGCCTCGCGATAGCCGGCGCCGTAGCGGTACTTGAGAGGGTCGGTCGGGTGGTCGAAGGTCAGTCGATAGGTGTCCGAGATGTCGGCGGCGTTGACCGTGTACGCCCAACCGAGCCGCTCGTTGAAGCCCGCGGTCGGGAACGGGCCGCCCGGGTACATGGCGCCCGAGAAGTTCCAGCCCTCGTCGCTCACCACGTGCATCTCGGTGAACATCCCTGAGCCGTACCAGGGCTGATGGGGATTGATGAAGAGCATGGCGTTGCCGTCGCGCGTCTTGGACGGAGCAACGGCCCACTGGTTCGAGCCCAGCGACGCGGCCAGCTCTGCCGCCAGCGGCGCGAGCCTGCCGCGCGGCGCGTGGGCGGCGCCGAGCAGCCGACCAAGGATCATGTAGCGCTCGAATGCCAGAACGTGGAAGGGCGCCATCCGCTCGAGCAGGCGCGGCTTCTCCTCGGGGTGCTTCTCGAGGTAGTCGTTGTAGCCGGCGGCGAAGGCTTCGGAGATGCGCTGGATGTGCTCGGGCAGCATCGGGAAGTCGCGGCGGGAAGTCGCGACCAGGTCGAAGAGGGCGACCTCGAGGTCGCTGCGGAACCCGGACTCGCCGACGACCTCCGCGTAGCGCCCGAGCGCCTTGATGTAGGTGTCCTCGAGCTGGAAGAAGTGGTCCTCGCACTGCGCCCAGGCCGAGCCGAAGGCGACCGCGGCGTCGGTCGACGCCTTGATGTGCGGTACTCCCCACTCGTCGCGGTGGATGACGACGTCGGCTGCCCAGTCGGGTGCGCCCTGGGTACCGGTGGCCGCGGTCGGTCTGCCTTGCCCGGTTTCGGTGTCGACCGCGCACCCGATGGCCGCGAGCCAAAGGGCGGCCGCAGCGACCCGCCTCGTCCAAGAGTGTTTCAAGCGCATCGGGCGGGCGAGTATCGCACGCCGTACATTGTCAGTCGGTTGCCCGCAGGCGCTGAATTTTCCCGGGCCATTCGAGCAACTGGCGGTCGGCCGTCACCAGGCGGTGGCCGGCCAGCGCCGTGGCGACGATGATCCGGTCGGCCGGGTCGCCGTGCAGGTCGGTGAGGAGGCCCGCCCGCAACGCAATGTCTCCGTCCACCGGGATCTCGTTCAGGCTGTGATCCAGGAGGTATCGCCGCAGCGCCTCCACGGCCCAGGAGATCTCCAGACGGCCCTTCCCGAGCAGCATCGCGATCTCCCAGAACGAGATGGCGGACACCGCGGCGTTGCCGGCAACGAGCGCTTCGTCAGCGGCGCGGCGGGCGCCGGGTCCGAAACGCCGGTCGCCGAGCGTCATCCAGAGAAGAACGTGTGTGTCGAGGAGCAGCAACGTCGCCTACCGCTCAATCCGGATCCTCGCCCAGGATGAGGGCAAGTTCACGCTCTTCGTCCCACTTGTCCCACTCGTCATCCAGGGGAGACATGATGTCCCCGGTGATCTTCATTTCACCGCGAAGGCAGCCGTAGAGGCTCTTCGGCCGCTCCCGGTACGGCACGAGCCGCGACACGGGCTCGCCGTTCTTGGTGATGACCACCTCGGCGCCGCTCTCGGCGACCTCGTCCATCAGTTTGAGGCAGGTGGCCTTGAACTCTGAGGCTTTGATCGTCCGTTTCATGGCGTCGCAGACGGTATCACGGATCTGCTCATGGTCATGACCATGGTCACGTTGGGTTGTCCCTGACCATGCGAGGGCCGGCGGGGCCGGCGTCTCAGGGATGCTCGCCGACTCGCGGCCCCAGGCTCGCGAGGAAGTCCGCGGCGCTGCGGTGTCGGAGCCTCGATCCGACGACAAGCCAGGCGAGCAGGATCAGGACGAAACCGCTGCCGGCGAGGTTCGGGGAGGTCCCGGGCAGCAGCGGCCAGGCGAGCATCGCCAGCACTCCCAGGGCGCCGAGCGCCAGAATGCCCACCGCGGCGGCGTTGGTCGAGTACTCGGACCGCTCGACGTGAAAGAGGACGTGGACGCCGGGCCCGGTCGACCGCACCGACACCGAGCCGTGTAGCACTCCGTAGCGGAGACCGGCCGGGACCGGGAGGGTCAATTGGCCGCCGGAACCGCGGCCGTGCCAGGTCCCGTTCCAGGCCTCGGCGCCGTCGGAGAGCGCCTCCAGAGCTTCCTCGGGAGTCAGCTCCAGTTCGATCTCATACTGTGGAAGCACGTTCCCCTACGCGGCCAACTCGTCAAGCTGCCGGTCGAAGAAGTCCTCGACGGCGACCAGGAACTTCTCCACGGTGTCGAGCTGCTGGATCTGCTGGCGCAGGCGCTTGCCGTTTGGCAATCCGTGGGTGTACCAACCGGTGAACTTGCGCAGCTTGTGCAGGGCGAACCGGTTCGCTTCGCGTTCCGCCACCATGTGGAAATGCCCCAGGATCAGGTCGCGCCGGTCGATCAGGGTCGGCGCCGGCGCCTTCTCACCGAGGAGGTGGCTGGCGATCTGGTGGAAGATCCACGGGTTCCGCGTCGCGCCGCGGCCGATCATTACGCCGTCGCAGCCGGTCTGCCGGAGCAGACGTTCGGCGTCTTCGGGAACCGCGATGTCGCCGTTGCCGATCACCGGAATGGAGAGGGTCTCCTTGAGGCGGGCCAGGTGGGTCCAGTCCGCTTCGCCGCGGAACATCTGCTTGGCGGTCCGGGCGTGCATCGCCACCGCGTCGGCGCCCAGGTCTTCGCAGAGCCGGCCGAGGTCGAGGTAGTTGGCGCGCCCGTGGTCCAGGCCAAGCCGGAACTTGACCGTCAACGGGATGCTGATGCGGCGGCGCACCTCGCTCACGATGCTGCCGGCGAGGTCGAGGTCGCCCATCAGGGCGGCGCCTGCGCAGCCCTTGAGCACCTTGTTCGCCGGACAGCCCATGTTGATGTCGCAGATGTCGGCGCCCAGCGCTTCGACGACCTCGGCTGCCTCCGCCATCGTCTCCGCGTCGGCGCCGTAGATCTGGATCGCCAGCGGACGCTCTTCCTCCGAGAAGAACATCAGGTCCCGCGTGTGTCGGTTGCCGTCGACGATGGCCCGCGACGAGATGAACTCCATCGACACCAGGCCGACCCCGCCGATGCGGCGCACGATCAACCGGAAGTCGCGGTCCGTGACCCCGGCCATCGGCGCCAGGAACAGCGGCGGGTCGATCGTCAGCGCCCGCTGACCCTGAGCCAGCACGAGCGGCTCGAGCGGCGGCATCGCTGGTGAAGGCCCAGTCATGGCGCCGATTCTACGCCCCCGGTAGCCACTGCGGGGTCCGGCGTCGTGCGACGGTAGGATCAGCCGCCGTGCCGAACCACCCTCACCCTGCGAATGCAAGGCCCGCTCCGGCAGGTCCCGATCTGTGCGCATGCGGATTGCTGGGCGAGTTGCCGCGGCGGTTCCTCGACGGGCGGGATCTCGACCTGCTGGAACCGCTGCGATTCGCGCTGCCGGGGGACGAGGACGCCTTGACGGCGCCGGCCGGCCCGGCGCTCGACCGCGGGCCCATCGCGGCCGCGCTCGGCGAGCGGAACGAGCGCTACGGCCACGCCGGCGCCGCCCGGCTTGCCGACGCCCTGGCCGACCCGGAGACGCTGGTCGTGATCACGGGCCAGCAGTGCGGCGTAGGGGGCGGACCCCTGTTCACGCTGACCAAGGCGGCGGCTTGCACGCTCTGGGCCGAGGAACTCACCCGCCGGGGGCGGCGCGCGGTGCCGCTGTTCTGGATGGCGTCGGAAGACCACGATTTCGCCGAGGTGGCGCGCGCCTACTTTCCACCTGCAGGGCCCGAGGTCCTCACCCTGGGCGACGATCCGGCGCCGCTCAGACCCGTCGGCGACCGGCCGTTGGGGTCGGCGGCGGAGGCGCTGCTGACGCGGGTTCTGGACGCGGCGCCGAGCGGCGCCTACCGGCGGCGGATCGAGGACTGCCGGCAGCACCTCCGGCCCGACCGTTGCTTTGCCGAGTCCTTTGCCCGTCTCATGGTCCAGTTCCTCGGCGACCGATGCCCGCTCCTGGTCGATTCGCAGCTTCCCGCGCTGAAGGCGGCCTCCGTGCCGGTGATCCGCCGGCTGATCGAGCGGCGGCGTCCGGTCGACCGGGCCCTGGGGGCGGCGGCGGTGGAACTGCAGCGCCGGGACATCCGGCTTCCGGTGCGGTCGAAGAGCGGTGAGGCGCCCTTGTTTCTCATCGACGCCGGCGGCGAGCGGCGGCGGGTGGTCTGGGACGACAACGGCGGCTACCGGCTCCGCGGCGGCGGCTCGGGGACGCTGGAGGACCTGATCGACACCCTGAGCAGCAACCCGGAAGCCCTGAGCCCCGGCGTCCTGGCGCGGCCGGCAGTGCAGGATGCGGTCTTCGGCACCGCGCTGATGATCCTCGGCCCGGGTGAGCTGGCCTACATGACCCAGGCGCGCGCCCTCTACAGGGAGCTGGAAGTTGCGGCGCCGGCGATCACCTTGCGGCCGCAGGTTCTGCTGCTTGGAGCGCGCGAGCGCCGGTGGCTGGAGGGGCTCGATGCGGAGGGAATCGATCTCGCGAACGTTCTGTCACGGCCCGACGAGCTGGAGAGGCTTCTCGCGGCGCGCTGCGGGCTCGATTTCATCGCCTCCGCCCGCGCCAAGGTCGATGCGGCGATGGACGATCTGGCCGCTGGGCACGCCTCCGTCGACCCGTCCCTGGCCGGCGCCTGGAGCAAGACGGGAGCGAACCTGCGGCGGACGCTCGACCAGTTCGAACGGAGGGTCGTGGCCGCCGCCGCGCGCCGCGATGACGTCCTCAAGGCGCGGGTTGAGAGGCTGCGCGAGCACTGCCTGCCCAACGGCCACCTGCAAGAGCGGGAGTTCACGTCGCTCCATTGCCTGGCGAGCTATGGCGGGGAACTGGTGCGCCGGTTGTCGTCGATCGATCGCGACCCGCGGCGACTGCAGCCGCTGGCGATGGATGGGACCCCGCCGGGCGACGCTGCAACCGCAGGCGGCGAGGCCCCGTAGAAGGGAGTCGGATGCGCGTTGGGATCTGTTGCTTCCCGAGTTTCGGGGGCTCCGGGGTTGTTGCCTCGGAGTTGGCTCTCGGGTTGGCCGAGGGCGGCGACTCCGTCCACGTCGTCAGTTCCACCCGGCCGCCGCGCCTGGTGGAGGCGCCGGGAGTTCACCATCACCCGGTCGACGGTTCGGGAATCCTGGAGTACGGGCTCTTCGATCACCCGCCGTACACGCTGGCCCTGGCGAATCGGCTCGCGCAGGTTGCCCGGGAGTGCCTGCTGGACTTGATTCACGTTCACTACGCGGTTCCGCACGCGGTCGCGGCGCTGCTGGCGCGGCAGATGCTCGCGCAAACCGCGGGCGCGCCGCAGGCCTGCCCGGTGGTCACGACGGTTCACGGCACGGACGTGACCCTGGTCGGCGCCCATCCGAGTTACAGCGACATCGTCGGCTGGTCGCTCAGGGGCAGCGACCGCGTCACGGTTCCCAGCCATGCCCTGCAGCGGGAGGTCATGGAGCGGTTCGCGCTCGATGACGAGGTCGAGGTGATCCCGAACTTCGTGCCGGTGGCCCAGGACGCCGCGTCGCAGGCAGCGTCGCCTGTCCCGGGAGCGGACAACGGTTGTGCCCCAGCGGCGCCGGACGCGCCGCCTCAACCGGGCATGCGGATCGTCCACGTCTCGAACTTCCGTCCGGTCAAGCGGGTGGCCGATGTCGTTGCGGCGTTCGCTCTGGTCCGGCGCGAGCTCCCGGCGCACCTTTGTCTCGTCGGCGATGGTCCTGACCGTCCCGCCGCGGAACGCCAATGCCGGGAACACGGGCTCACGGACGATGTCTCCTTTGTCGGCAACCAGGCCCGGGTGGAGCCGATCCTGGAACGGAGCGATGTGTTCCTGTCGGCGTCGGAGACCGAGAGTTTCGGGCTGGCGTCGCTCGAGGCCCTCGCCTGCGGCGTGCCCGTGGTGGCCACCCGCACCGGCGGCGTGCCCGAGGTGGTCTGCGAGGGCCGGAACGGACTCCTGTGTCCGGTCGGCGACGTGGAGGCGCTGGCGCGGAACTGCGTCGCCCTGCTCAGCGACCCGCCGCGCCGTGAGGCTTTCGGCAGGCACGGCCGTGGTTGGGCCCGCTCCCGGTTCGACCGCGACGCGATCGTGGCCCGGTACCGGGAGGTCTACCGCGCTACACTGACGCCGGGAAGCGCCTCCCTACACAGGCCCGGCGAGACGCTCGATGGGAAGGTAGACGCATGACAGAACCGGCAGCGCCCCCACCCACACCGCCTCCTCCCGCCGCTCCGGCGTCGAACCGGAACCTGATGGTGGTTCTCGCCTACCTCTGGATCCTGGTTCTGGTGCCGCTCCTGATCGAGGAGAAGGACGAAGAGGTGAAGTGGCACGCGAAGCACGGCCTCGTCCTGATGGGCGCGGAGTTCGCGCTGTGGATCGTGATCCAGGTCGGTCTGTTCGTGACCGGAGGCATCGGCTGCCTCCTGGCGCCGTTCATCTTCATGGCGTTCGTCGCCTTCGTGCTGGTGCGGCTTGCCTGCATCGTGAAGGGAATCAACGGCCGACGACTCAACATCCCCCTGGTGACGCCCCTGGTCGACCGCTTCTGAGCGCAAGACGCCAAACCGGAAGACCGAAGCTCTCCCCGAAGAGAGTGCTGATGTTCGCGGCGCCGGCGCTCTGCGTCGCCGTGGCTTTCGACCTCGTGCGTGGGCCCGAGAACCAGGTCGCCGCCCGGGCCGCGGACGCGCTGATCGGCGTCTACCAACTCTCGTTGTCGCCGCTTCTTGCCCGGGCGGGTGTCCGCTGCCGCTTCCTGCCCTCGTGCAGCGAGTACGCCCGGGCGCAGGTTCGCGCGCGCGGTCTTGCCGCCGGCGGTCTGAGCAGCGTGGCGCGCGTGGTCCGGTGCGGTCCGTGGACGCCGTCCGGCACCGTCGACCCGCCTGTAGCCGCAGGTCTTCTGACCCGCGGGGAACAACGCGCCGCGAAGCGGCTACCGCATTGACGTGACCATCTGGCCCACCGAAGTGCGGCGCGACCACGAGGCGCGGCTGCTGCGCGTCCAATGGCGCGACGGCCACGCGAGCGACTACGAGTACGACGTCCTGCGCGGCTACTGCCCGTGTGCGATGTGCCAGGGCCACAACGCGGGCCCGCTACGGTACCAACCGCCGCCGCGCCCGGTGATCGCCCAGACCGTGTCCCAGGTCGGCAACTACGCGCTCAGCATCGCCTGGTCCGATGGCCACTGGACCGGTATCTACCGCTTCGACCTGCTGCGCCGGCTCTGCCCGTGCGCCGACTGCGAGGCGCGCCGATCAGCGGGCGGCGGCCGGAGGGTCGGCAAGGACGGCTAGGCGCCGGGCGCGCTCCCAGTCGTCGGTCGTGTTCACGTTGAGCAGGACATGGTCGGGGTCGCCGAACCGGGCCGCTGCGATCGGCTCGATCTTCAAGCGCGAGCAGCGGGTGAGGGGATAGAGCCGAAAGTCGCCGCGCTTCACCCGCGCCTCGAGCAGGGCGAGCGCCGCCGGTGTCCACAGCGCGCAGGTCAGGTTCATGGTCCACGGATCGGCGATGTCCGCGGCCGCCGGCGCCAACTGGGCCCTTGAGGCGGCGAGCGCGGCCAGCAGGTCGACCGGTACCAGCGGCAGGTCGCAGGCCAGAACGAGCAGGCGACACTCCGGCCGTGACCGGGCCGCCCCGAGCACGCCGGCCGCCGGCCCCGAAGCAGGGCCGTCGCCAACGACCGACACCGGCACCCTGCGCCCCCTGGGAACGCGGATGTCTCGCCCGCATCCGCCCGAATCGACTCGACGGTCCGCGTCCCCCGCGGCAACGAGAACCTCCTCGACCCCGTGGACCGTCGCGATTCGATCAGCGGCCCATTCGACCAGCGTCGGCCCCGGCTCTTCCGGTCGGCGACCCGGCAGCCGGAGGCCCGCCTTGCTTTGCCCCAGGCGGCGGCCGGCGCCGCCGGCCAGGACCACGCCCACGAGGCTGCTAGGCTGCGCCGCGCCTGTGGCATGGGGCCCAGGCGGATTCATCTCTGGAGATCGACCAGATGCACAGTTCACAGGCCGGACCATGGAGTCGCTTCTTGATTTACGCTGCTACGACCGTTCTGCTCGCCGCGCCGGCCTTGGGCCAGGACGCCGCCCCGAGGGTAGCCCTCGAAACGAACCACGGCACGATCGTGCTGGAACTCAATCCGGAGAAGGCGCCGATCACTGTCGCCAGCTTCCTCCAGTACGCGGAGCGGGGCTGGTACGACGGCACGATCTTTCACCGGGTGATGGACGGCTTCATGATCCAGGGTGGCGGGTTCACCGCGGACATGCAGAAGAAGATCACCCGCCCGGAGATCGAGAACGAGTCCAAGAACGGCCTCTCCAACGAGCGCGGCACGATCTCCATGGCGCGGCTCGGGCATCCGCACACCGCGACCTCTCAGTTCTTCATCAACTCGGTGGACAGCGAGGGGCTGGACGCAGGCAGCGAGAACGAGGGGATCGACGCATCCGGCCAGGGGTTCGGCTACGCCGTGTTCGGCAAGGTGGTCGAGGGCATGGACGTCGTCGACAAGATCTCGAAGGTTAGGACGGGGACCAAGGCCGGGATGCGGGATGTGCCGGTCGAGACCGTTCTGATCGAGAAGGTCAGCGTCCAGTAGCGCTTGCGCCCGCGGAAGAGAACCTCCGCGGCTGCTTTGAGAAGGGTGGTGCCGAAGGCCGGACTCGAACCGGCACGGGTTGCCCCACACGGCCCTCAACCGTGCGCGTCTACCAATTCCGCCACTTCGGCTCAGTTACGTCTTTCGCTGGGTCAGTTCTGGTTGTTGCTGGCGTCGTCGGCTTCCGGCTCGGGCGTCGGCCCGCCGGTCTCAGCCGGAGCGGCGTCCGGTTCGGCGGCCTCGACTTCGTCCATCACCGAATCGACGCCGCTCATGACGGACGAGGTGCCCTGCTTCTGCAGGATGCCGATGGACAGGGTCGTCACGATGAAGAGCACGAAGCAGACCACGGTCAGCTTGTGCAGCAGGGTTGCCGCTCCCCGGGCCCCGAAGGCGGCCTGGGACGCGCCGCCGCCGAACACGGACAGATCGGCGCCCTTGCCCTGCTGCAGCAGCACGACGAGAACCAGAAACAACGAAAGCGTCACGTGGACGGCATAAAAGACAAGGATCACGAGAATCTCCTGAGGAGGCGGTTCCGTTCGTCTAAGGCGCTGTACCGTTAGCCGGAACCCGCAGAAAGACGAATGATACGCAGGAACGAGGCAGGATCAAGACTTGCGCCGCCAATGAGAAAGCCGTCGATGTCCGGACGGCTCAGCAGATCGCGGCAATTGTCCGCGTTGACGGACCCGCCGTAGAGGATGCGGGCGGCGTCGCCGAGGCCGTGCCGGTGGCCGTTCAGCGCGCTTCGCAGGCGGCTGTGGACGGCGGCCGCGATCTCTGGCGAGGCGCTCAGGCCGGTGCCGATCGCCCAGACCGGTTCGTAGGCGAGCACGGCCCCGGCCGCTGCGTCACCGTCGGCAGCGTCCAGTACTCCGAGAACGGCGGCCAACTGCGCGTCGAGGATCGCCTCCGTATCGCCCTGCTGGCGCTGCTTGAGCGTTTCGCCGACGCAGACCACCGGCGTCATACCGGCTGCGAGAGCCCGCTCCGCCTTGCGCGCCACCTCGGCGTTCGATTCGCCGTGGACGGCGCGCCGTTCCGAGTGCCCGGCAAGGGCCCACGTGGCGCCGGCGTCCCGAGCCTGGGCGGCGGCGACATCGCCGGTGTAGGCGCCCTTCCCCTCGGCGTGGACATCCTGTGCTCCGACCGAAGCCCAGCACGGCATGGCGTGGGCGGCCGCATCCAGGTAGACCGGGGTTGGAAACAGGACGACGTCGACGTCCGGCTCACCCGGCCCGGCATCGGTCAGCGCCTTGGCGTAGGCAGCGACCTCGTTTCCGAGCAGGTTCATCTTCCAGTTGCCGGCGACGATGGGCTTGCGCTTCATTGGTCTCTCCTAAGCTTCAGTCAGACCGGCGCTTGGCGACGATGGTTCTACGCTTCATTGTTCTCTCCTGACGGTCCTGTCTCTCCTGACGGTCCTGCGCAACGCCTCGACTCCCGGTAGCTCTTCCCCCGCGAGCAACGCCAGGGAGGCGCCGCCCCCGGTCGAGACGTGATCGATCCGGTCGGACAAGCCCTCCCGCTTCACCGCGGCCACCGTCTCGCCGCCGCCGACCGCGGTAAACCCAGGGCAGTCGGCGACCGCCCGGGCCACCGCGCGGCTGCCGGCATCGAAGGGCGGCTTCTCGAAGACGCCCATGGGCCCGTTCCAGAACAGGGTCGCGGCGTCCGCGGTGGCTCTGGCGAACGCGTCCCCGGTCGCGGGGCCGATGTCGACCGCCAGCCACCCGGTCGGCACGCCGCCGCCGGCCGGGACCGTGCGGCGCCGACGACGGTCCGCTGGCGCGTCGAGCGAGTCGGTGACCACGAGATCGGTCGGCAGCAGCAACTCGGCGCCGCGCGCCGCCGCCTCCGCTTCGATCGCTACGGCCAGGTCGAGGCCCTCCCGCTCCACCAAGGAGGATCCCAGGTCCACTGCCCGGGCGGCGAGGAAGGTGTTCGCCATGCCCCCGCCGACGAGCACGCGGTCGACCAGGGGCAGCAGGTGGAGCAGCGCGTCGATCTTGCCGCGGATCTTGGCGCCGCCGACGATCAACACGAAGGGTCGCGGGGGATCGTCGAGCAGCCGGCCGAGTTGCCGCAGTTCGCGGTCCAGCAGCAGTCCGCTGAAGGCCCGATCCACCTGGTCGCAGACGGCCGCGGTCGATGCGTGAGCGCGGTGCGCGGCGCCGAAGGCGTCGTTCACGTAGATCTCGCCCAGAGCCGCAAGCTCGGCTGCAAGCGCCGGATCGTTGCGCTCCTCGCCGGCGTGGAAGCGGAGGTTCTCGCACAGGCAGACGGCGCCGTCGCCAAGAGCGGCCACGGCCTCGCGGGCGGCCGGGCCGACGCAGTCGGCCGCGAAGGCGACAGCGCGGTCGAGGATCTGCGGCAGCGCGTCGGCCACCGGGCGCAGGCTGAGCTCGGGGTCGACCCTGCCCCGGGGCCGGCCGCGGTGGGAGAGCAGCACGACCCGGGCGCCGGCATCGCAGAGGGTGCGGATCGTCGGCGCCGCTTCGCGCAGCCTGGTCGCGTCCAGCACCTGCCCGTTCGCCATGGGAACGTTGAAGTCGACCCGCACGACGACTCTCCGGCCGCGGAGGTCGAGCGAACCGTCGGCGAGCGCGGCCTGGAGGCTGGGTGGAGAAATCACGGTCCGTATCTCGCGCGGAGGCGGTAGCGACAGTACCGGGCGCGAGACTGCGGAGGATAACGTCGCCGGCATGTTTACTCTGGCCGGGGATAGGGCGGCGTTCCGGGGCTACGTCCTCGGCATCGAAACCTCCTGCGACGACACGGCATGCGCGGTGCTCGACGGCGAGGGTCGGGTGCTTTCGTCCCAGGTTTCGAGCCAACTGGAGGTCCATCGCCCCTTCGGTGGCGTGGTGCCGGAGGCGGCGTCGCGCGAGCACCTCCGGAACTGGCCCGCGGTATCTGACGCGGCGCTGGCGGAGGCGGAGATCGGCTGGTCGGACATCGGGGCGGTCGCGGCGACCCGGGGACCCGGGCTGGTGGGGTCGCTCCTGGTCGGGCTGTCGCTCGGCAAGGCGATCAGCTACTCGCTGGGGGCGCCGTTCCTTGCCGTCCACCATCTGGAAGGGCATTTGTTCTCGCCCTTGCTCGGGATCGACGGTGAAAGCCGGCCGCTGCCCGAGTCGATGTTGGGTCTGGTCGTGTCCGGCGGCCACACCAGCCTGCTCGAGGTCGACGGCGGAACGGGCGCCGTGACGAGCCTGGCCGAGACTCGCGACGACGCGATCGGAGAGGCGTTCGACAAGGTCGGCCGCCGGCTGGGGCTGCCCTTTCCCGGCGGCGCCGAGGTCGACCGGCTGGCCGAATTGGGCGATCCGTCCGCCCGGCGGTTCGGCACAGCCAGGATCAGCTCGAACGAGCTGGCCTTCTCCTACTCGGGCCTGAAGAGTCAGGCTCTGCGGGCGCTGGCGGAGACCCTGACCCGGGCCGAGATACCGCCGGCGGCGCCCGGAGGTGACGACGATGCATGGCCGCGCGAAGTGCTCGACCTGCTGGCGGGCTTCCGGCGCGCCGCGGTGGACCAGTTGATCCAGCGCCTGGACCGCCTCTGCGCCGAGCGTCCCGTGGAGCGCCTCTCGGTATCGGGCGGCGTGGCGGCGAACCGTCTGCTGCGGCGAGAGGTGACGGCCTGGGGTGAACGCCGCGGCGTCGAGGTGCTGCTCGTGCCGCTGCGCTTCAGCGGCGACAACGCGGCAATGATCGCGCACGCCGGCCTGCTGCGCCTTCGCATGGGCGACGTGGACGACCCGCGCTCCGCGGATGCGGAGAGCCGTATCCCGTTTGAACGGGTGCGGCTGGCGGCAGAAGACTCGTGCGCGCCGCTTCGCGGCAGCACACCTGGCGCCGGCCGGAAGGCCGGCGCAACCAGTAGTTTCTAGTCGATCAACTGATCGAGCGGCGACGAGGCGGTGGCGTAGAGCTTCCTGGGGATCCGGCCCGCGTGGGCGGCGAGCCAGCCGGCTTCGACCGCCAGTTTCATCGCCCGGGCCATGCGCACCGGATCCTCGGCGCCGGCGACGCCGGTGTTCATGAGTACGCCGCCCGCGCCGAGTTCCATGGCCAGCGCGGCGTCGCTGGCGGTGCCGACGCCGGCGTCCACGATCACCGGCACGTTGGCCTGCTCGACGATGATCCGGAGATTGGCGGGATTGCGGATGCCCATGCCGG
Organism: Candidatus Multivorans sp.; assembly: GCA_965205295.1. Taxonomy (GTDB): domain Bacteria; phylum Acidobacteriota; class Thermoanaerobaculia; order Multivoradales; family Multivoraceae; genus Multivorans. The sequence goes on along the minus strand of OZ242167.1, from coordinate 3,232,872 downwards.
AACCAATGGGCGCGGCGAGGGGCATGACGGCCGCGGCGCCGAGATCCTCGAGCTTGCGGCAGGTGATCGGATCGTCCGTGGTGTAGGGGAGGACGATGAAGTCGTCGGCAACTAGTTCGCGGGTCGCCACGAGAAGTTCCTCGTTGTCCGGGAAGAGGGTCTTCTCGTCGCCGATCACCTCCAGCTTGACCCAGTTCCAGCCACCCAGTTCGCGCCCCAGACGGGCGGTGCGGATCGCGTCGTCGGCGGTGTAGCAGGCGGCCGTGTTGGGCAGCAGCAGGTAGCGTTCCTGGTCGATGTGGTCGATCAGGGAGCCCTTTCCCAGGTCGTCGAGGTTGACCCGGCGCAGCGCTACGGTGACCATTTCGGTGCCCGAGGCGGCGAACGCGTCGACCATCACCTGCTCGTCGCGGTACTTGCCCGTTCCAAGGATGAGGCGCGAGCTGAACTCGCGGCCGGCGATAACAAGAGGCTCCGGTTTGGTCATGGCGGTTTGTCTCTCAGAGGCTCTGTGCGGGAACGAAGTAGTGGGTGCCCCGGATCGGTCGGGTGATGTGGTGGAGCAGTTCCTCGAAGTCCGCGGGCTTGTGTTCGAAGTCGAGGTTGCGGCTGTCCACCACCAGAAGCGGCGACTGATCGTAGTGGTAGTAGTAGTGGTTGTAGGCCTCGATCAACTGCCGGAGGTAGTCGGCGGAGATGTTCTGCTCGATGTCGCGCGAGCGCTTGTGGATGCGCGCCATGCAGGTGTCCACGTCGGCGGTCAGAAAGATCAGCAGATCCGGTCCGCGGAGCTGTGGCTCGAGCAGGTCGTAGAGTTTCTCGAACAGCATCAACTCGTCGTCGACCAGGTTGAGGTAGGCGAACAGCCTGCTCTTGGTGAAAGTGTAGTCGGCGAGCCGGATGGGATCGAAGAGATCGCCCTGCGCCAGCTCCAGTTGCTGCTTGTAGCGCGTCAGCAGGAAGTAGAGCTCGGTCTGGAACGCGGTCCCGGGCCGGTCGTGGTAGAAGGCCTCGAGAAAGGGGTTGTCCACGTCCTCAAGTATCTTCACGCCCTCGAAGTGCTGCGCGAGCATCTCGACGAGAGTCGTCTTGCCTACGCCGATTGGTCCGTCGACGGCCAGGTACCGGTACGGAAGCGCGTCAACGGACACTGCGCGGACTATACAATCCCCGTCGGCGCGGGGGACCGTCGGGGCGGCGGGTTCGTCGGGCCCGATGCGACTGCAAGAAGATTTTCGAGTGGGGGACAAGTGACGTGAATCCCTGGTGGCGGAGACCGGCGGCGAACGAGGGCCCTGCCCGGGCGGAGCCCAAGAGGAGCAGCGCCCCGGACGCGGGCGTGCAGCAGGAAGAAGCAGGGCAGAGCGAAGAGTCCGCCGGCAAGCCGGTGGCTCAGGTGGCTGTCGAGGAGGTTGAAGCGTCGGCCGCGGAGGAGAGTGCACCGGCCGCCGAGGCCTCGTCTCTTCTGGTCGATGCCGAGGCGTCGCCGGCCGGGGGCGCGGAAGCAGGCGTTGACGAGCGGGAAGCCGCTCCCGATGCGGCCGCCGAAGAGGACGTGGCTCGGGAGGCGGATGCGGCTGACGGCGAAGATCCAGGTGGAGCGGGTGTTTCCCCGGCTCTCGAGGCGGCGACGGAACCGGCCCAGCCCGCCCAAGCCGCTCCCGCGGACGAGGACAAGCCGGCGCCGGCCAGACGCCGCCGTCGCCGCCGTGGCGGTCGGGGTCGCGGTCGGTCCGCGGAGAGTGGCGGCGAGTCGAGCGCGGCGACGGCAACTCGAACCGCGCCTGCGGGGCCGCCCGCGGCGTCGCCGTCGGCGGCCGGACGGGCAGCCGTGCTGCTCGATCTGGGCGCTCTGAAACGCAGCCTGGAAGCAACCTCCGGGCTCGATCCGGAGGGTCTGTTCGCGCGTCTCGACGGGGACCTCGGGAAGCTCGTCCTGCGCCGTGTCTATGCGGACGCGCGAGACCACGACCTGGATCGCACCGCGCTTCACCGCGGCGGCGTCGAAGTCGTCGACGTGCCGTCGAACATGGAGGAGCGCGGCTGTTCCGCTGCGGTGCGGATTGTGGTGGATGCTCTCGAGCTTTGCTACACGAAGCCCGGTGTCAACACGATGGTGCTGGTGGCGTCGTCGGTGCAGATGCTGCCCCTGGTGGCCAAGCTGCAGCAGAACGGCGTGACGGTGATCGGCCTCGGCGGAGCGGACGCCAACGCGCAGGTGCGCGGCCAGTGCGACCGCTTCATCGATCTGGGCGGGTGAGCGTCCCGACCGGCCGCACAAACTGTTAGGGTTCCGCACTCCCGCGGAGCGGCGGATCAGTGCACCCTTAGCTCAACTGGATAGAGCGTCGGACTACGGATCCGAAGGTTGGGGGTTCGACTCCTCCAGGGTGCGCCATCCCCTCACCCGACGCCGGCGTACGGGACGCCGGCCAGGTCCGCCATGTCGCGCTTCCAGGTGGTCAGGTCGTCGGCGCTGAATCGTCCCAGGTGGTCGTGCCCGCAGGCGCGTGCCAGGACCTTCATCAGGTCGACCGTGGCTTCGAGGTAGTTGGCCAGTTGACGGGCTGAGGAGCCGATTTGCAGCCGGGCGCGCAGGTTCGGTTTCTGCGTTGCAATGCCGACGGGGCAGTTGTTCGTGTGGCAGGCGCGCATGCCAAGGCAGCCGATCGCCTGGATCGCCGAGTTGGCGATGGCGACGCCGTCGGCGCCGAGCGCCAGGGCCTTGACGAAGTCGGACTCCGTGCGGAGCCCGCCGGTGACGATCAGGGTCACGTCGCCGCTCTTGCCGCCCGCGTCGAGATGACGGCGGGCGCGAGCCAGCGCCGGGATGGTCGGCACCGAGATGTTGTCCTTGAAGATGTTCGGCGCCGCTCCGGTGGCGCCGCCGCGCCCGTCGAGAATGATGTAGTCGACCCCCACTTCGAGCGCGAAGTCGATGTCGTCTTCGATGTGCTGGGCCGACATCTTGAAGCCGACGGGAATGCCGCCGGTGCGCTCGCGGACCTGAGCGGCCACCTCGCGGAAATCCCCCGGCGAGACCAGGTCGGGGAACCGCGACGGACTGATCGCCGCGGTACCCGGCTCGAGGCCGCGCACCTCGGCGATCCTGCCGGATACCTTGGCGCCGGGAAGGTGTCCGCCGGTGCCGGTCTTCGCGCCCTGTCCTCCCTTGAAGTGAAAGGCCTGCGCCCGGGCCACCTTGTCGATCGACCAACCGAACCTGCCGGAGGCGAGTTCATAGAAGTAGCGGGAGTTGCTCTCCTGTTCTTCCGGCAGCATCCCGCCTTCGCCCGAGCAGATGCCGGCGCCCGCCATCTCGGCGCCCCTGGCGAGGGCGATCTTGGCTTCCTCGCTCAGCGCCCCGAAGCTCATGTCGCTGACGAACAGGGGGATGCGGAGGCGCAGCGGCTTCGCCGCCTGGGGGCCGATCACGATGTCGGTGCCCACGGGATCGTCGTCGGCCAGCGGGCGGCGGGCGAGTTGGGCCGTGAGTAGCTGGATGTCGTTCCAGCGGGGAAGCTCCGTCAGCGGTACGCCCATGGCGGACACCCGCCCGTGGTGACCGACGTTCTTCAGCCCGTTTCTGGCCAACTCCTGGATGGAGAGGTTGTATGGCTCCTCCGGCGTGCCGTGGACGTCCGCGTAGAGACCGAGGTACTCGTCCCGCCTGTAGGGCTGCGGGAACTTCGCGTGCCACGCTGCCACCTCGGCCTCGTCGACGAAGACCGCGTCGGCGTCGATGTCGACCCAGGCAGAGAACTTGTGCAGGACCTCCTCGGGGTTGTAGGAGCTGACCCCGGTGTCGAACCGGTAGTCCCAGTTGTGGACGCCGCAGACCAGGTCGTCGCCGCGGACGTGGCCGTCGGAGAGCAGTGCTCCCCGGTGGAGACACCGGCCGTAGAGCACGGACACCTGGTCGTCGTAGCGGACCACCACCAGGTCCACGTTCGCCACCAGGGCATAGGCGGGTTGCCGGTCCTCGAGTTCGGTCCAGGCGGCGACCTGGACAGCCTGTGCGGTTTCGGGCTTCGGGGGCATACCGTGTTCCTTTCGCGGCTCTTCGCCGTTCGTAGCAACTTCTGCCACGGCTGCTAGGTCGAGAGTCGATCCTCGACACCGACGCGGAGGCTTTCGATCGCCTCCACGACATCGACGTTCTTCGGATCGAGCAGCCAGAGAAGAGTCACTCCCCGAACCGCGGCGAGAACCTGGAAGGCGGTCCCTTCAGGGTCGAGGTCGGTCCGGATCTCGCCGGCCTGCTGTCCTTCCCGAACGGCCCGTTCGATCGCGGCGGCGAAGTTCTCGTTGCCGGCGCGAAACAGGTCGATCTGTCCGCTCAGCGGCCCCAGGGAGTCGGTCATCAGCATGAACAGGGCGCGCATCCACTGCTCGGCATTGCGGAGCAGTTCGGAGTAGCCGCTGAACAGACGGTTCAGGCTGGCAATACCGGCCACGCCCTCCTCCGGGTCGAAGACCTCGCTGCCGGCGCGGGTCTGGAGGCGGGCGACGATCGCCTCGGCGATTCCCTCCTTGGAGCCGAAGCGCAGCGACACGAGGGCGCTCGAATAGCCCGCCTTCCTGCCGATCTGCTCCAGGGTGGTCGCCGTGTAGCCCTGGCGGCCGAAGAGAACCGCGGCGGCTTGCAGGATCTCACGTTCGGATTCGGCCCGCCGCTCGGCCTGGGTGCGCCGAGGCCGCCGGGCGCCGCGCCCCCGGGCTTCCGAATTCGGACGGTTGGACTCTGGCATGCCTTGGCTTGGATCGAGTAAGACCGGTGGCTAGTCACTCAGTAAGATGTCGGCTCTTGAGCCGACGCCGACTCTATCCCTGACAGCTTCCGGCGCCGATGACGCTTCGACTAACCTGACCGGTATGGAGACGGCGTTCTCGAGGGAGCAGGAGCTTCTCCGCGACGTCGTGTCGCGGGCGCTGCGGGACAAATCGCCGGCCACCGCGGTGCGCGAGTTGATGGCCTCGGACCGGGGCTATGACCCGGCCGTGTGGCAGGAACTCTGCGGCGACGCGGGCCTTGCGGGCGTCCACATTCCGGAGGCATACGGAGGCGCCGGCGGCGGGCCGGTCGAACTCGGAATCGTCGCCGAGGAGATGGGTCGCACGCTGTTCTGCGGGCCGTTCTTCGCGTGCGCCGTGATGGCCGGGTATGCGCTGCTTGAAGCCGCGGACGAGTCCGCCCGGGCGGAGCTGCTCCCGTGCGTCGCCGCGGGTTCGACCATGGCGACGGTGGTCCTCGACGATCTGAACAGCCCGGCCGGCGTCGGCGGCTCGATCCGGGCCACCGACGGCGGCCGCCTTTCCGGGACGGCGGCGATCGTGGTCGACGCCCACGTCGCGGACCTGCTGCTGGTGCTCGCTGCCGCCGCCGATGGCCTCGCGCTGTACGCGGTCGAATCCGGCGCGCCGGGTCTCAAGGTCGAGCCGCTTCAGGTCGCCGACTTGACGCGGAAGCTGTCGCGGGTGACGTTCACCGACGTCCCGGGCCGGGAGATCGGCCAGGTGAGCGGGGAGTCCCTGAACCGGCTCTGGGACCTCATGTCCTCCGCGCTGGCCCACGAGATGATCGGCGGGGCGCAGCTTCTCTTCGAGTCCACCGTTGCGTACACGAAGGAGCGGTTCCAGTTCGGCCGGCCGATCGGTTCCTTCCAGGCGCTCAAGCACCGTTGCGCCGACCTGCTTCTCGAGATCGAGCTGGCGCGCGCGGTCACCTACCACTCGGCGCGCTGCCTCGCCGCCGGCGAGGGTGAGCCCTACGCCGCGAGCATGGCCAAGGCGGCGGCCGCCGACGCCTACATGAGCGCCGCGCGAGCCGGCATCCAGTTACGCGGAGGGATCGGCTTCACCTGGGAGGACGACACCCACCTGTGGTTCAAGCGCGCCAAGAGCTCCGAAGTGCTGCTCGGCACGCCGGCGATTCACCGCGAACGGATGATGACGATGATCGAGGGCGCGGCATGACCCCGGAACAGATCCGGCGCGAAGTCTCGGCCTGGCTCGATGCGAACTGGCGTAGCGATCGTCCGCTGCGCGAGTGGCGGAACACCCTGCTCGAGGGTGGCTGGGCGGCGCCGCACTGGCCCGAGGAGTGGTTCGGACGCGGCTTCACGCTCGACCAGACCGACATCGTCGCCGAGGTCTTCAGGGAGAAGGACATCGTGCCGGCCGCCCAGGTGGGTCCACGCGGCCTCGCCTCCGAGACGATCCTCGCCTGCGGTTCGGACGACCAGAAGCGGCGGTATCTCAGTCCCATCCTGACCGGCGAACACACCTGGTGCCAGCTCTTCAGTGAGCCCGGCAGCGGCTCCGATCTCGCCGGCCTGAGCACCCGGGCGGAGTTCGTGGACGGCAAGTGGATCATCAACGGCCAGAAGGTCTGGAACACGAGCGCCCACCACGCGGACTTCGGGCTCCTGGTCGCGCGCAGCAACTGGGACGTGCCGAAGCACCAGGGGATCAGCTACTTCCTGCTCGACATGCGGCAGCCCGGCGTCGAGGCGCGGCCGCTCAGGCAGATGAACGGGCACCAGTCCTTCAACGAGGTGTTCATGTCGAACGCCGTCGTGCCTCCCGAGGACCTGATCGGCGGGGAGGGCAACGGCTGGCACGTCGCCTCGACCACGCTGTCGTTCGAGCGGCGCGGCTTCAGGCGCCGCGTCAGGGGATCCTCGCTCGAGGGCCCGAAGCAGGGGCCGATCTACCAGGAGTACGAAGAGGAACTCCGGATCGCCAGCGAGCCCTACACCTGGTATCCGCAGCGCGAGGGCCGGGTGGATCTCGTCCTGCCACGCGCGCGGGAAACGGGCGCGATCGAGGATCCGGCGGTGCGGCAGGAGATCGCGAAGCTGATCTGCCTGTCCACGGGGGCCCGACTCGCGTCCGACAGCGCCGAGGCGAAACGCAAGGCCGGTACGACCGACATCATCCCCGCCGGGTCGATCGGCAAGCTGTCGGCCAGCGTCATCGCCCGGCAGGCCTCCCACGTCCACACGATGGTCTCTGGCGCTGACGCGATGCTGAGCGGTCCCGAATCGGCCGAGGACGGCATCATCGCCGAAGTCCTGGTCTCGGTGCCCGCGATCTCGATCGCCGGTGGCACCGACGAGATTCAGCGCAACATCATCGCCGAGCGCGTGCTCGGGATGCCGAAGGGATTCCGCGCCGACCAGGGCCCGTTCCGGGACATCAAACGGAACGCGTGAACGCTCGGACTCGGGGATTCGTGTTGGTGGCCGGCCTCGTGGCCGGAAACTGCGCGAACCCGATGCCCGTCGTCGATACCGCCGCGGACTACGACCCGGAGGCCGACCCTCTCGTCGATCCGCCGTCCCTCTACGAGCTCTACCCGGTTCATGACCCTGACCGGGTAGACCGCGAGACCGCCATCGTCCGCCACGACTTCTCGCAGCCGGCGACGCTCAATCCCCTGTTTCCGTCCGGGGCGGCATCCGCGTGGACGATGTTCGGGATGCTTTTCGAATGGCTCGTCATCCGTCACGGCGACCCTTCGGACTACGACTGGAACACGAATGTGGTGCTCGACGTCCGGCCGTCCGAGGACCTGTTTTCCGTCACAGTGGAGTTGAATCCCGAGTTGCGCTGGCACGACGGCGAGCGCTGGACTGCGCACGATGTCGTGTTCTCGCTCGAAGCTCTGCGCGACGAACGCGTGCCGGTGAGCTACTGGGCGCCGGCCCGCGATCTGGTCGTCGGGGCCACGGCGGAGGGCGAGCACCGCGTGCGCTTCGACTTCACAGGCCTCCTGGCGCCGCAACTCCGGCTGCAGGCGCTCGCCTTCCCGATCCTGCCGCTCCACGTTCTGGGCAACGCCGCCGAACGTGCCGCCGATCCGACGCTCCGGTCCTCGCCCTACTACAACCGCTACGGTCGGGAAGCGGTGATCGGCAGCGGCCCATTCCGCTTTGTGGAATGGCGGAACAACGACCGGGTCGTTCTCGAGCGCTGGAAAGACCACTACCTGTTCGAACGGACGCCGCCGGCCGCGAAGACGATGATCTTCAAGTTCCAGCCGGATCGCAATCTCGCCTTCCTCCAGTTCCTCGGCGGCGAGTACGACCAGATCTACGTCGACGCGAACATCTTCGCGGGCCAGGCGGTGGGACCGCTGTTCGAGGAGCGCGGTGTGAAGGCTCGTCACGCGTCGGCGCTGCTCCTCAACATCATCTGGAACATGGACGGCAGCAACCCCTTCTTCGGCGACCCCCTCGTGCGCCGGGCTTTTGCGCACGCCTACGACGCCGACACCGTGCTTCGCCGTGTCGGACACGGCCTGTACCGGCGCTCCCATGGCTACATGGTGGAAGAACGTTGGGACTACGAACCGGCCATCCTCGAGCGGGCATACGACTACGACCCGGTGCGCGCGGCGGAGCTTCTCGATCAGGCGGGCTGGGTTACCGATCCCGATACCGGATGGCGCCACAAGGAGATCGACGGCGAGCGAATCCCCTTCAGCTTCGAGCTGTCCTACAACTCGGGGATGACGTACGTGCCGCCGACGCTCGACATCCTGCGCGAGGACTTCCGACGCCTGGGGGTCGAGATGGTGACCCGTGCCTATGAAGGCGCTTCGCTCAACGAGAAGCGGCTCGAGCATGAGTTCGAGGCCCTCATGGCCATCGGCGGCACGACGCAGGATCCGCACGCCCTTCACAACGAGCTCGGCACCGCCGCCTACGATGGCGGCCGCAACAGCGGCGGCTACTCGAACCGCAAAGTCGACGAACTCTTCGAACTGGGCAAACGGGAGCAGGACGAGGCGAAGCGGACGGCGATCTACCGGGAGATCCACCGCGAGGTGTACCGCGACCAGCCGGCCCTGTTTCTGTTCCACGTCAGCTTCCTCTGGGTCCTGGGCGGCGACATCCGCGGCGTGGAGCTCGGCTCCATGGGCACGATCCTGCTGTGGCCGACGCCGCCGGAGGGCTGGCCCTCGCGGATCGGTCCGGGATGGTGGCGCGAGCGGGAGACGAGCGAGGCCGATGGCAGATGAACTCGCCGCCCTTCATCCCGACGCCCGACGAGGTCAGCGCCGCCTGGCTGTCCGAGCAACTGCGCGCCGCCGGCCACCAGGTCGAGGTGCTGGGTTTCGAGGCCTCCGACATCGGCACCGGGCAACTCGGACGCTGCATCCGCTACCGGCTCGAGTACGGCGAAGCCGCGGGCGATGCCCCCCGCTCTCTGGTCGGGAAGTTCCCGGCCTCCGATCCGGCCAGCCGCGAGACCGGCGTCGTGCTGCGCAACTACCTGAAGGAGGTGCGCTTCTACCAGGAACTTGAGCCCCGGCTCGGGATCTCCACGCCGCGGTGCTACTTCGCGGAGATCGAAGGCAAGGGCCCCCACTTCGCCGTGCTGATGAGCGACGAGGCCCCGGCAGAGCAGGGCGACCAGATCGCGGGCTGCAACGAGGAAGTGGCGCGGGCGGCTGTGCTCGAACTCGCCGGCCTGCACGCGCCCGGTTGGAACGATGCCTCGCTGCTTGAAGCCGGTTGGCTGAATCGACCGAGCCCCGAGTACGCGGCGGCCATCCACCACCGCTACCGGACAATGCTGCCGGGATTCCTCGACCGGTACGGCGACCGGCTCGAGCAGGACGCCTGGGAGATCCTGCGCCGGTACGACGATGCCAGCTCGGCGTGGTCCGGCGAGTCGCCGACGCCCTTCTCCCTCGTCCACGTCGACTACCGGCTCGACAACCTGCTGATCGACCGGCGGACCTCGCCGCCCTCGATCACTGCCGTCGACTGGCAGAGCATCACGATCGGGCGTCCTCTCGGCGATGTCGCGTACCTGCTCGGCGGCAGCCTGAAGCCGGCCCTGCGGCGACGGTGCGAGGAGGACATCGTCCGCGAGTACCACGGCCGGCTGATCGCCGCCGGCGTCTCCGACTACGCCTGGGAGGCGTGCTGGGACGACTACCGGCTCGGCGCCTTCGCCGGCTTCGGGGTCTGCGTGATCGCCTCGATGATGGTCCGGGAGACGGAACGGGGCAACGAGATGTTCATCGCGATGACCAGGCGGCACACCCGGCACGCCCTGGACCTGAACTCAGCCGAACTGCTGTAAGAGGACTGGAGAAGCACCACCATGCCGCGAATGAACGAACTCGCCTTCTACACCCTGGCCGGCCAACCGGAATCTCCGGCCGAGCTGTTCGAGGAGGTGCGCGCCGGCGAGGCGATGGGCTTCGGCTCCGTGTTCATATCCGAACGCTTCAACGTCAAGGAAGCGGCCACGCTGTCCGGCGCAGCCGCCGCCTGCTCCGAGGATCTGGGTATCGCCACCGCGGCCACGAACCAGAACACCCGGCACCCGCTGATCACCGCTTCGTACGCGCTGACCATGCATCGGCTCACCGGCGGGCGCTTCTCGCTCGGGCTTGGCCGGGGCATCGCCCGCGTGTTCGACGCGCTCGGTCTGCCGCGGATCACCACCGCGCAGATGGAGGACTTCGTGGATCTCATGCGCCGGATGTGGCGGGGCGAGGTGATCGTCGGCCACGACGGGCCGGCGGGCCGTTTTCCGCTGCTGCGCCTCGGCGCCGAGGCCCACGACGAGATCCCGATGACCCTGACCGCCTTCGGCCCCAACTCGCTGGCGCTCGGAGGCAGGGCGTTCGACGCGGTCGTGCTCCACACCTTCTTCACCGACGAAACCCTGGCCCGCTGCGTCCAGACCGTGAAGCGCGCCGCCGAGGAAGCCGGCCGCGATCCGGCCTCGGTCCGCGTCTGGTCCTGCTTCGCCACGATCGGCGATCACCTGCCCGAAGCGGTGCGTCTCAAGAAGACGGTCGGCCGGATGGCGACCTATCTGCAGGTCTACGGCGATCTCATGGTCGAGACGAACCGCTGGGATCCGAAGGTGCTCCAGCGCTTCCGGGCCGACCCGCTGGTGGCCGGCTTCCGCGGCGCGATCGACAGCCTGGCCACCACCGAGCAACTCGAACGGATGGCGGACCTGATTCCCGAGGACTGGCTGGCGCCGGCCGCCACCGGTTCGCCCGCGCGATGCGTCGAAAAGATCCGCGCCCAGTTCGACCTCGGCGCCGACGGCGTCATCCTGCACGGCGCGAGCCCGGAGGAACTCCGGCCGATCGTCGAGTGCTACCGCGAGAGCCGCGACGCGACGCGGTTCGGCCATCTGGCGCCCAACCCGGGTGGCGCGGCGTCTTCGCGTCACCCGGCGGCATTCTGACCTGGGAACGCGGGCGTCTCGCCCGCATCTGGCTTTACCCGGCCCGCTCCGCCCGGATGCGCGCGATCGCCTTCGTCACGTCGTACCGGTCGTCCCCTTCGTAGCGCGGCTCCAGAGTCGAGTGACAGGTTGTTTTCTGGGCCGAAGACGCCTAGCCCCGCAGCCGCGGCAGGACGTCCTCGGTGAACCGCTCTGCGGCTTCCCGGGCCGGCGGGCTCGGCGATGCGAAGTTGGGTCCGGTGACGGCGAATTTCTCGATGCCCAGATCGAGCAGCGTCTCGATCCGCGCGGCGCAGTGGTCGGGACTGCCGACGATCGCGTAGCCGTCGATGAACTCGTCCGTGAGCGTCGTCGTCTGCTGTCCGCCCTCCCGGCCGTGGGCGTTCATGTCGTAGCTGTCGTGGAGCCGGTGGAACACCTCGGTCTGGCGATCGTCGGCGGGGCCGGCGATCTCCCCGTACATGACCGAGAAGCGGGCGAACAGGCCGGTGGACGCGCGTCCGAGCTCGCGGCCGACTGCCGGGTCGTCACAGCAGACGGCGTTCACGTAGGCGCCGAACTGGAGCGATTCCGGGTCGCGGCCAGCCTCGGCGGCGGCTTGGCGCGCCGTCTCGATGCCCCAGGCGACGCGCTTCGGGTCGGCGCCGACTGCGAGCATGACCCGGTCGGCCTGACGTGCGGCGATCCCGATCACCTTCGGACCGGTGGCCGCGACCTCGACCGGTATCTTCGGCCCGTCGCCGATCCAGCGGATGGAGCTGGCCGAGGGAGCGTGGGCGAGGCCGAGCTTGTCGGCAAGCGGCGCCGCGTCGTCCGCGATGCCCGTGTTCTCGAACCCCACCTCCTCGCCGCGCAGGTACGCCTGCAGGTTGGCGAGATAGTTCTCGAACCATCCCAGGCGGGCGGGCGCCCGGCCGAGGTGCGCGAGCGCGCTGTCGCCGCGGCCGATGCCCAGCACCATGCGGCCTCGCGATACACGCTGGACCGAGAGCGCGGAGGAGGCGGTCACCGCCGGGTGCCGCGTGACCGGGTTCGTCACCGAGGTCGCGAGCCGCAGCTTCCGTGTCGTGGTCGCCGCCAGCGCCAGGCAGACGTAGGGATCGCCGGAGAGGTTCTGCGAGTCGACGACGTTCATGCCGTCCCAGCCCCGGTCCTCCGCCTCGAGGGCGAATTCGGCGCTCCTGGTCGGTGCGGCGACGGTGGCGGTCCAGAACTCCATGGCTTGTCCTCCTTCTTGCTCAGTCCTGTCGGTGCGCCGCACTGTAACGAGTCGGCGTACTTGCCACCTCGAAAGTCGCCCCGGTCAAGTACGATCCGGCTTCTGCGCGGCTGGCCAGTACAATGCTGGCCGGCCAGCCAGCAAACTGCGGAGACGATCATGCGACCGATGCTCAGAGGACGAACACGCCTGTTGGCGGCGGCCATGCTCGTGGCCGGATTCGCGACGGCGGCGTACGCGGACGACTGGTTGCAGTGGCGCGGACCCGACCGTGCCGGGATCTCGACCGAGACCGGCCTGCTGGACGAGTGGCCGCCGGAAGGCCCGGCGGTCAACTGGCAGATCGAGACGCTGGGCCAGGGCTACGGAGCGGTCGTCGTCCAGAGGGACGGGATCTACGTCCAGGGCACGCGCGGAGGCCAGAGCACGGTCTTTCGTCTGCGCGCGAGCGACGGCGGCGAACTGTGGGAGCGCCGGCTCGGCCCGCTCTACGACCATCCGGACAAGGGCGACGGCCCGCGTTCGGCGCCCACGATCCACGGCGATTCGCTCTACGTGCAGAACGGGATGGGCGAGGTCGCCAAGCTCGACAAGGATTCGGGCGAGGTGATCTGGCAGTTCAACATGCTGGAGCGTTTCGGCAGCCCGAACACCCGCTGGGGCATCAGCGAGTCGCCGCTCGTCGTGCGCGATCGGGTGTTCGTCATGCCGGGCGGCTGGGACGGCGCGATTGCCGCGCTTTCGACCGTAGACGGCAGCACGATCTGGCGCTCAGCCGAACTCGGCGACGCGGCCTCCTACTCCTCGCTCATCCTGCGCGAGATGGGGGGCACCGAGGTGTTGATCGGTTTCACGGGCGAGGCCGGCGTCGGCCTCCGGGCCGCGGACGGGGCGCTGCTCTGGCGCTATGAACGGCCGTCGACCGCGAACGCGATCAACGTCGCCACGCCTGTGCTCGACGGCGACCTCGTCTTCTACTCGGCCTCCTACGGCATCGGCGGCGGTGCGGTCAGGATCAGCGTCGAGGACGAGGGCGGGTCCTTCTCGAGCGAGGAGGCGTACTTCGAAACCCGGCTCCAGAATCACCACGGCGGCGTTGTTGCCCACGAGGGAACGATCTACAGCTTCTTCGGTCCCGCGCTGACCAGCGTCGACATCGAGACCGGCGAGGTCCACTGGCGGGCCCGCAGCGTCGGCAAGGGCTCGCTGGTGATGGCCGACAGCAAGCTCTTCCTCCTGAGCGAACAAAACAAGGTCGGCCTCTCCGTCGCCACGCCCGAGGGCTACGAGGAGCGGGGCCGGTTCGAGATCGAACACCGCGGCGACTTCACCTGGGCGCACCCGGTGGTCGCCAACGGCGTGCTGTACATCCGCGATCAGGAGTCGCTGACCTCCTACGCGGTCGCCGAGTAGGGCGGCTTGCGCTGGTCGGCCGCGGCGATGGCGCAGCCTTCCTTGAAAGATCCTTGAAGGAGAATAGGCCATGGTCCCTGTAGTTCGTCGCTGCCTCGGTTGGGCGCTTGCGGGCGTCCTCTTCGCAGCCGTCGCCGGCGCCCAGGGCGCCGGCCTGCCGCCGGTCAAACTGACTTCGACCGGCTACGTGATGGGGTTCGTCGCCGAGGACGATCCCGGGTTCCACACCTACCTGGGCATCCCCTACGCCGAGCCGCCGGTGGGCGAGCTCCGTTTTCGGCCGCCCCAGCCGGTAGCGACCTGGAGAGTGCCCTACGACGCGCTCGTCGAGCCTCCCTCGTGCATGCAGGCGCCCTACCGGGAAGGCGGCTTCTATGCCCAAACCATGGGTGAAGTGAGTGAGGACTGCCTCTACCTCAACATCTGGACGGCCGCCGAGTCGGAGGACGACCGCCTGCCGGTGATGGTCTGGATCCACGGCGGCGCGCTCACCCGCGGCTCCGGTTCGCTGCCGATGTACGACGGATCGGCGCTGGCCCGCAAGGGCGTCGTCCTGGTGACGGTCAACTATCGGCTCGGTGCCTTCGGCTACCTCGCCCATCCCGCCCTGTCGGCGGAGTCCGAACACGGCGCGTCCGGCAACTACGGCGTCCTCGACCAGATCCTGGCGCTTCAGTGGGTGCAGGAGAACGCCGCGCTCTTCGGCGGCGACCCCGAGCGCATCACGATCTTCGGCGAATCGGCGGGAGCATGGAGCGTCAACGTGCTCCAGGCTTCGCCGCTGGCCCGGGGCCTGTTCCACCGCGTGATCGGCCAGAGCGGCGGCTACTTCGACGGTCTGCCTGAACTCCGCTCGTCCGAAGACGGGTCGGCCGAGAGCTCCGGCGAGGCCTTCGCCAAGCGTCTCGGCATCGAAGGCGAAGGCGCGGCGGCCCGGCTGCGCGAACTGGATGCCGGAGTCATCCTGGCCGAGGCATCCAAGCAGGGCGCCTTCCCGACCAGGCCGAACGTCGACGGCTGGGTGCTGCCGAAGCAGGTTGCCGAGATCTACCGGCTCGGCGAGCAGGCGGACGTGCCGGTGCTGGTCGGCTCGAACCGCGACGAGGCGACGAGCCTGATGGGCCGCATGCTGCCCTCCACGAAGTCCGCTGTGGAGTTCGTGGTCAAGAGCCAGTTCCCCGACGTCGCGGACGAGTTCTTCGAGGCCTACCCCGTCGCCACCGACGACGAAGCGAGAAGGGCCTTCATCGACGCGTTCTCCGACCGCATCTTCGCCTGGCAGATGAAGACCTGGGCGGCCCTATCGGAGACCGTGCCGTCCCCTGCCTACCTGTACTTCTTCAGCCACGCACCGCCGCACCCCGAGAAGGACTTCTACGGCGCCTACCACGCGGCCGAGATCGCCTACGCCTTCGACAACCTGGACAAGCTGGACTACGAGTACGCCGACGCCGACCACCGGCTAGCCGGAGCGATGTCCGACTACTGGGTCGCCTTCGCCGCGACCGGCGACCCGAACCCGGTGGGCGGCTCGGAGGTACCGGTGTGGCCGAAGTACGAGAACGACACGGCACGGCACCTCGAGTTCGGGTCGACGATCGAGGCGGGAAGCAAGCTCCACGAGACGCGGATGGAGCTGTGGGACCGCTTCTTCGGTCTCGACACCGGTTCGCCGGCCACGGCGGGAGACCGCTAGGAAGGCGCCCCACCAGCTACAGTTGTCAGCCAGGAACCGTTCCACCGACAGACTTCGGCCCGATGAGGTGACTCTCCGTGAATCGACGCACTCACGTTCTGGCCATCGGCACCATCCTCTTCCTCTCCGTTGCGGCCACCGCACAGCAGCAGGGCGATTCCCCGCCGCCCCTCAATCCGGTCGGCCTGACGGGCCTCGCCTGGGGCGCCTGGATTCAGCCCGACACGAAGATGGAGGACTGGGTGCAGATGGGCAAGTTCGTGTGCCAGGGCGAGGAGTTCTGCAAGATCAACGTCTTCGACGGCCCCGAACTGGCCACACACGTGGACCCGGTTCCCGAAGAAAACCGGAAGGCCCTGAAGTACGTGTTCACGTACCAGGAAGGCGAATCGCCGTCGGTCGTGGTGCGTGAGGTGCAGCCGGAAGAGGGCGAAGAGCCCCGCGAGTGGACCTTCGACTAGCGCTTGGCTTCGAGACCGCAGTCCGATCGGTTCCTCCTCGCTCAGGAGATGCTCGCCAAAGTGAACGGTGTTACCGTACACTTGTGGCGTGATCGTTCGCTCTGTCCGTCATCGGGGACTGCGCCGCCTGCTTGAGGACGACAACCCCCGGTTTCTGAGGCAGAACCTCGTAGACCGGGTGCGCAAGGTCTTGACCATGTTGACGCTGGCCGAGCACATCGACGAGTTTCTCGCCGCCGCGCCGCCCGGCTGGCGGGTGCACCGGCTCTCGGGTGACCGGCGGGAATGGAGCGTCTCGGTCTCGGGCAACTGGCGCATCACGTTTGAAGTAACGGACGACTACATAGACCGCTTGAATCTGGAGGACTACCACTGATGGCGAGCAACGGAATCAACGTGAAGATGACGCCTTCCCACCCAGGCGATTTCATTCGCACCGAGATCATTGAGGAGTTGGGTCTCAACGTGACGAAGGCTGCTGAGATTCTCGGCGTGCGCAGGGCGACGCTCTCGGCCCTGTTGAACGGAAACTCGGCTCTTTCGGCGGAGATGGCCCTGCGTATCGAGAAAGCTTTTGACGTCAGCATGGATATGCTGCTGAGGATGCAGGCTTGGTACGACGCTTCGCGAATACGGGCTCGCGCAGGCGAGATCGACGTCAGGCGCTATGAGTCCCGGCCAGCATGATCTGGACGTCTCATAGCCAGAGCGGCATCTCCAAGAGAATAGCCTTGCCTACCGATTCCTCGGGAACCCCAGGTCCACCTGGCTCTCCGCCGGGTCCGGCCAGCGCGATGTGATGACCTTCGCCTTCGTGTAGAAGTGGACGCCCTCGGGCCCGTACATGTGGGTGTCTCCGAACAGCGACTGTTTCCAGCCGCCGAAGGAGTGGTAGCCGACCGGCACCGGGATCGGCACGTTGACGCCGACCATGCCCGCGTCGGCATCCTCCTGGAACTGGCGGGCGGCGCCGCCATCGCGGGTGAAGATCGCGGTGCCGTTGCCCCAGGGGTTCTGCTCGACGAGGTCCACCGCCTCGCGGTAGCTGCCGGCGCGGACCACGCATAGCACCGGCCCGAAGATCTCGTCCCGGTACACCGTCATCTCCGGGGTGACGTGATCGAGCAGGGACACGCCGAGGAAGAAGCCGTCGCCGTCGAAGACGGTTTGTCGGCCGTCGACCACGACGGTAGCGCCCTCCTCGGCGCCGGCGCCGATGTAGCCCGCCACCCGGTCGCGGTGTTCGCGGGTGATCAGCGGCCCCATCTCCGACTTCGGATCGGTGCCGGGGCCGATCGAGAGCTTGCCCATCCGCTCCCGGATCGCCTCGACCAGGGGATCCGCCACTCCGCCGACGGCGACGACGACGGAGATCGCCATGCAGCGCTCGCCGGCCGAGCCGTAGGCGGCGGACACCGCCGCGTCGGCGGCCAGGTTGATGTCGGCGTCGGGCAGCACGACCATGTGGTTCTTGGCGCCGCCAAGGGCCTGTACCCGTTTGCCCGCCCCGGTGCCCGTCTCGTACACGTAGCGGGCGATCGGCGTCGAGCCGACGAAGCTGACTGCCGCGACCTTCGGATGGGTCAGGAGACGGTCGACCGCCACCTTGTCGCCGTTGACCACGTTCAGCACGCCGGGCGGGAAACCGGCCCGGTCGAAGAGCTCCGCCAGGAAGAGCGGCGCCGACGGGTCCCGCTCCGAGGGCTTGAGCACGAACGTGTTCCCGCAGGCCACCGCGTTCGGGAACATCCACAACGGCACCATGGCCGGGAAGTTGAACGGCGTGATCCCGGCCACGACGCCCAGGGGCTCGCGCACCGAGTAGACGTCGACGCCGGTCGAGGCGTGGGAGTTGTAGCTCCCCTTCAGCAGATCGGCCAGGCCGCAGGCGTACTCGATGTTCTCGATCCCGCGGGCCACTTCGCCCGTCGCGTCCGAGAGCACCTTGCCGTGCTGGCTCGTCAGCAGCCGGGCGATCTCGTCCGTGTTTGCCTCGACCAGGTTGCGGAAGGCGTACATCAGCTTCGTGCGCACCGCCAGCGACGTGCGCCGCCAGCCGGTGAACGCGTCCGCCGCGGCGGCGACGGCGGCATCGACCTCGTCGGTGCTCGCCAGGCCTACGGCGGCGGTCTGCTCGCCGGTAGCCGGGTTGAAGACCGAGTGGGTCCTGCCGGACCGGGCCGGGTGGGTGGTTCCGTTGACGTGGTGATGGATCGCTTGCATGTTTGGAGTCTCCTGTCGTCAGCCTAGCGCGATGGCCGCGGTGCGGTGGATTCGGTTGCAGTGGGGAGATGTTGGCGCTAGTGTGTTCCTGCGATACGTTCCTACACGGAGTTCACCATGCACTCGGTCAACGTCAGACAGCTCAAGAACAACCCTTCCGAGGCTCTCCGCAGTGCCGCGGAAGCTCCCGTACTCGTGCTCAAGGGCGATCACCCGGAAGCTCTGCTTCTTCACCTCGATCTGGAGCGGCTGCCCGACAAGCCGGATGTCCTGCTGGCCCTTGCGGCGGCTCTGTTTCAGAGCGGCGCCATCTCTCTTGGCCGGGCGGCCCGCGTGGCCAGAGTGTCTGTGGCGGAGATGATCAGCCATCTGTCTCGGCTGGGCGTCGCAGTGGTTCAGGGTGACCGCGACGATGCCAGGGCGGACCTCGAGACTCTCGAGGCATGGCTCGCCACGTCCTGACCGACGCGAGCCCCCTGGTCGGACTGTCGCGGGTCGGCGGAGTCGTTTGGCTGAGGGAGCTGTTCGGTTCCGTCGAAATGACCGCGGCGGTGCGGGGTGAGCTCGAGCGTGGAGGATTGGAAGCCCAGATCGCGGCGGCCTTCGATCAGGGTTGGCTTCGGTCCAGGGCAACCGCGCGGCCGCTTCTGGACTGGCCGCCCCATCTGGGCGAGGGCGAGTGGTCAACGATCGTCGCCGCGCGCGAGCATCGCGGTCCGGTTCTCGTGCTCCTGGACGACCGGCTCGGTCGAAGGGAAGCGCGGGCCGCAGGACTGGAGGTCGCGGGCACCGCAGCCATCGTCGGCTTGGCCCAGAAGCGGGGCATCATCGAGTCTGCTCGGGACGTCTTCGAACAGCTTCTGCGCTCCGACTTCCGAATCGCTCCCGAAGTCGTCCGGGCCGTTCTGGACGCGCCCGAGCCGCTTGCCGTCGCGAAGGACGGCTAGCTGCGGCAGAGCGCATCGACGTCTACCGGGTCAGTGCAACGCCCTCGAGACCCGGCATCAGCACGGTCTCGATGTTGAGCTGCCCCGCCAAACCCGCTTCGCGGTGAACGGCTGCCTTGCGCCAGGGTTCTGACGTCGACATCGCGACCAGGGCGGCGCGCTTCGGGTAGCAGGCGATCGCGACTTCATCCCAGAGCTCGTCGACCTTGCCGAGAGACAGCATCGTGACGTCCGCGGCGAAAACGACGTCTCCGCCGAAGTCCTGGATGATCCTGCTGACTGCCCGCCCGTAGATCTGGTAGGCCTCGCGCCCCGTCAGATCCGTGTCGCGGCCATCGCTGTACTCGGCCTTGTCCTTGAACTTCAGCAGATTGACCATGTAGATCGGTCCGTCGGGCCCCGGCGCCTGCATCGCGGCGATCTGCTCGGGGTCTCTCGGGTAGACGTGGTTCTCGAACGTCGGCATGACTGTGCTCCTCAATCGCCCAGCAGGCGGCGGTATTCGTCTTCGATGGCCCAGAGACGATCCTGTCCCCAGACCGCAAGCGACCGGCGGCTGGTGCCGGCTCGGTTGGCCAGGGTCGTTCGCCCAGTGCGACAACGGCCTCGAGTGTCGCCAGGCCTCCCGGCTCTTCGGACGCGGGCAGAGTCGCGGCCAACTCCCGCTGAGCGCTCAGCACCCTCTCCGTCCCCGGAAGCTCCCCGGCGCCTCGGGTGGAGGCCGGCTTTCCTGGCCAGTCCGGACTCACAACTGTCGTAGCGCCAGTGCCACGGTTCCCAGTCGAAGCCTCCGGCGTTGCCGAGCGGGTAGGTCTCGGTGAAACAGAAAGCGGCCGCATGGCGCCGCAGCCACTGGTACGCCGGCGTGTCCTTGAAGGTCGCGTCGCTGGGCACGACATCGACGGCGAGGCCCGTCATGTGCTCCGAGTAGCCCGGCGGCGCGGTCCAGCGCACGGCGTTGAGGAACGGCCTGCCCCCGACCAATAGGCCTTCCAGTATCCGTTTCTGGAAGCCGAAGCTGCGGAAACCCGAGTCCACTTCCAACTTGATTCCGTCCTCACCCGCGGCCGCAGCCAGAGCGACCAGCGCGTCCCGCGTCTCCGGCGTGACGTAGATGCCGAGGTCGCCGCTCAGGTCGGCCGGCACTCGGACCAGGCCGGCCGGGTCGGCGGCCTCCCGGATCCGGTGGCCCCGCCAGGGCGGCGGCACGTCGTGGAGGACGCCGTTCAGCTCGACCTGCTCGACCGCTGGCTCCTCCGGAGGAACCTGCGGCTGAGCCGCCGCGGGGAGCGCCTGGAGCAGAGCGCAGAGGCCGACGGCCGCGAGCAGGGGCCGCTCGGGACCCTTCGAGCGATGTGCCGTAGCGCCGTTCTGCTTCGTCCGCATCTTGCTGGTCGTCCCCTTCTGAAACCACTGTAGCGCTGCTGAAGTCGGCGCCCGCGAGTGCTAGCATGCTTGCCCGGTCGCACGAACCGATCGAGACTGGCAAGGAAGGACTCAAGCCATGCGCAAGCTCGTTATCGCCTCACTCGCCTCGCTCCTCCTGATCGCTCTGCCGGCCCGGGCCGAGGAGGGAGACGGCATCAAGCGCCTGTCGAACGGCAAGCCCGACCTGTCCGGGGTGTACGACGCGGGAACCGTCACTCCGGTCGATCGTCCGCCACAGTACGGCGAAAACCTCTACCTGACCTCTGAACAGGCGCAGGCGCTCGAAGAGGAGAGGGAGGCGTTCTGGCGGGAGGTCGAAGAGGAGAGCAAGGGTGGCGGCGCGGACCGTGGAGCGCCCAAGAAGGGCGGCGACGGCGACAACCGCTTCGGCGGCGGCGGTGTCGGCGGCTACAACGCGTTCTGGATCGACCCCGGCTCCGAGGCGGTGGCGGTGGACGGCAAGTTCCGCACCTCGATCATCTACGACCCGCCGAACGGTCGCCGGCCGATGATGACGCCGGCGGCCATGCGCCGGATGGCGACGAACTTCGCCTCGTTCATCCACAACAACGACGGCACCGCATCCTGGCTCGACCATGACGGCCCCGGCCCGTTCGATGGCCCCGAGACCCTCGCCCTGGCTGAGCGTTGCTTGCTCGGCTTCGTCGGCGGACCTCCGCTGCTGCCCAGCCTGTACAACAACTACGCGCGCATCGTCCAGACCGAGAACCACGTCGTCATCCTGGCGGAGATGGTCCACGACGCCCGGATCGTGCCCATCGACGGCGAGCACGGCCCCGATGGCGTCAACTGGTGGCTCGGCGACGGCGTCGGCCACTGGGACGGCGACACCCTCGTAGTCACCACCCGCAACTTCCGCAACGAGACCGGCCTCCCCGGTGGCAGCGAGACGATGGTGGTGGAGGAGCGCTTCACCCCGGCCGAGGATGGAAATCTGCGCTACCACTTCCGGGTCGACGATCCGAATTCGTGGACGGGGCCCTGGGCGGGCGAATACACCTGGCAGGGCAAGGACAGTCGCGTCTACGAGTACGCCTGTCACGAAGGCAACTACGCCATGGGCAACGTTCTGCGCGGCGCTCGCCTGCTCGAGTCGGAGTACGACCAGCCGCAGAGTTCGGGCGGCAACTAGGACTGGGTGCGCCGGCACCCCCGCCGGCTTCTGAGAAGAAACGCGCCGCGAAGCGGCGACCTCACGGCCTCACTCCCACCTGAAGGCCCACACGGCGAGCGCGAAGCAGAGGGCTGCCCACACTGCCAGCCCCAGGAGCGGGCCGGTTTGCACGAACAGCGTTTCACCGTTGTTCACCATCGCTCGCATCGCGTCGGCCAGGAAGGTCAGCGGCAGCCACTTGGCGAAGCCGATGAGCCAGTCCGGCATCACGCCCTGCGGGATGAACACGCCCGACAGGAACATCATCGGCAGCGACACGATGTTCGCGAGCGGCGCCGCCGTGTTCTCCGTCTTCGCGATGCCCGAGATCGCCAGGCCCAAGGAGGCGAACACGATCCCGCCGAGGAAGATCAGGGGGATCACCTCCAGCCAGAACAGGGCGTAGCCCGGGGACACCTCGACGCCGGCCACGAGGATGCCGACGCCCAGCAGCACGTAGGTCTGCATCACCAGCAGCAGGAGCCGGGTGACGAGCGATCCCACCAGGAAGTGTCTCGGACTGATGGGCGTGGCGAACAGGCGCTTCAGCACGCCCTGGTTTCGCAGCCGGACGAGCGTGAAGACGACGCCGAACAGCGCGCTCTGCATGATCGACAGGGAGACGATGCCCGGCACGATGAAGCCCTGGAAGCCCTGGCCGCGTCCCGCGACTTCGGTGGCGGAGATCGTCGCCCAGTTCTCGACCCGGTACTCCGCGGGAATGTTCGCGACGGACTTGAACACGCCTTCGAGTACCTGCGCGAGGATGGATTGAGCCGCCTGCGCCTCCTGAGCCTTCCTGCCATCGAAGGTGAGATCGATGGCCGAAGAGGAACCGAGTTCACCGAATCCCTCCGGGATCACCAGGAACGCGGTGACGTCGCCGGTCAGGACTTCGGCGCGCAGGTACTCCTCATCGTCGGAGTCCGGGACGTTGAAGAGCGATTCTCCGCCGAGCTCGCCCTTCAGCACGGACACCAGCACGGCCGACGCCTCGTTCTTCGCGTTGTCGACGATGCCGACCGCCGGCGGGGCGAAGCTGCCGAAGTCGAAGAGGCCGAAGACCACCATCATGACGGTCGGAAACGCCAGCGACCAGAAGAGCGCGGCGCGGTCGCGGAAGAACATCTTCAACTCCGCGACCACGAACGCGCTGTAGATCTTCAATCTGACAACCCCTCTTCGGCGAGACCGTGCCCGGTCAGATCGATGAAGACGTCCTCCAGCGTCAACGCCCCGTCCCTGCGGACCGATTCTCCGCCGCGGCCCGCCAACTGCTCGATCAGCACCTGCGGCTTGTCGATGGCGACGATCGCGCCGTGATCGATCACCGCCACGCGGTCGCAGAGAACTTCCGCTTCCTCCATGTAGTGGGTGGTCAGCATGATCGCCATGCCGTCGGAGCGCAGGCCGTCGATCAGTTTCCACATCTTGCGACGCGCCTGAGGATCGAGCCCCGTCGTCGGTTCGTCGAGGAACATCGCCACGGGCTGGTTGACCATGGCGACCGCGATCGAGAAGCGCTGCCTCTGGCCTCCGGACAGGTGTTTGTACTGTGATTTGGCCCGGTCCGCCAGATCGACCTTGGCCAACATCTCGTCCGGCGAAGCGTTCGCGCCGTAGAGCGTCGCGAAGAGATGCACCGTCTCGCTGAGAGTCAGGTTGTCGAAGAACGCGTTTTGCTGGAGCTGGACTCCGATCATGGCCTTGACCCGGCGCCGGTTCTTCTTCACGCCGACGCCGTTGATGAACGCTTCGCCGCCGTCCGCCTCGCGCAGCCCCTCGAGGATCTCGACCGTGGTCGTCTTGCCGGCCCCGTTGGGCCCCAGCATGCCGAAGATCTCGCCGCGATAGACCTCGAACGAGATCCCGTCGACGGCCACAAGATCCTTGTAGCTCTTTCGCAGCTCCCGCACGTCGATCACGACTTCGCTCGGAGTCGCCGCGTCCAATGGAGTCGTTGGGACTTGGGCTGTACTTGTCATCTCAACCCTGAACGTTACTTCCTACTCTGGGGGCGCGGGCATCTGGCCCTGGGAACCCGGGTGGCGCGAGCCGCGCCACCCGCGAACCACTCCGTGCGCGCGTCATCGTGCGCACGGATGGCGCGCGGGCATCTTGCCCGCATCCGGCGCGGAGCGCCGGTCCGTAGATCGGGGTGCTAGTCGTCGAGGCTTGCCCAGACGTACCCGATCCAGACCGGTTCCGGCGACAGCGGGCCGTTGCCGTACGGCGCGTACTTCTCCGGCAGACCGGCCTCCTGGACCTCTTCGAGCGACTTGTCGGCGCTCTTCTGGCCCTCGACGTAGTCGATCGTCTCCGCGACGTAGTCGTGGTACTTCTGCAGATCGGCCTTCGTCGCCAGCGGCCCGTGGCCGGGAATGATCTTCGTCTCGTCGTCCACGATCTCGAGCAGTTGGGCCATGTTGTCGCGCAGACCGAGCGCGCTGCCGCCTACATCCCGATCGATGTACGGGTAGCCGCCGAGGTTCGGGAACTGGTCGCCGGCGTGGACCACGTTCGAGTCGCGGAAGTAGATGGCCACGTCACCGTCGGTGTGGGCGGGGTTGCCGAAGTAGATGACGTCGATCGCTTCGCCGTTCCAGTGCAGCGTGACGCTCTCGTTGAACGTCACGATCGGCAGCGCCTCGGCCGGGAACGGCGTGGCCGAGAAGTTGGCGCCGGCATGCCGGTTCTCGAGCAGGCGCTTGCGCACGTTCGCGTGCGCCACGATCGCGGAGTCCGCCCCGAAGGCGGCGTTGCCGCCGGCGTGATCGAAGTGGTAGTGGCTGTTGACCACGAAGTCGATCCTGCCGTTCTGGATCTTCTCGACCGCCGCCTTGATCTTCGGCGCCACCGGGATCATCGCGTCGTCGACGATCAGGATGCCGTCCTCGCCCGCGGAGACCGCGAGGTTGCCCGCCCGCCCCGGCTCGGGCAGGAGCAGGTAGACCGTGTCGCTCAACTGCGTCTGGTGCCAGACGATGTCTCGCCCTGCCTGTTCGGCCCAATCGTCGATGTTGAGCTGGGCGGAGGCAGGCAAGGTGGCCGCGAGCCCCAGGGCCGCGATCGCGAGTAGACGCCCAACTCGACGAATACGGCTCTCCGGGCTTTTCTCGATCATCGTTCTTCTCCTTGTCGTTTGGCGCGGTCGGACGTTGTGCGGGTGCGTGCGGTCGAGAAACTACAGGATCCCTCAAGTGTACGATTCGTACATGGTCAGCCGGCAGAAACGGGAGGTGGCAGTCGTCCTGTCGCCAAGGGAGTACGAACGCCTGCGCGGGCTGAACCTCCAGGAACTCGACCAGTATTGCGAGCGGGTAGCGGTCCAGGCGGCAGAACGAGGTCTGACCGCGGAGAAGCTAGCCGAGATCCTGGACGATGGCGGTGGATCCTGACCGCGGGAGAGTACGTCCGAGCCGGCTGAAGCGGCTCCGGCATGCTCCGCAGGTGGTCGTCAACGTCTCGACGATGGCTGCAGCCGTCGCGTCTCTTCGGTGGATACCAGTTCCACCGGACCGTTTGCCCCGTCGATTCCGACTCGCAACTCCGGCTCGCCTTCGGCAACCGTCACGTTCAGCCCGAGTCCTCCAAGCACCGGCGCCAGAGTTCTTGCATCGGGCGAGGAGATGTGGAACGACTGCAGCCTCCCGCCAACCAGCGTCGTCGCCGCCGGGTGGGGACAGTCCCGCCAGTCGATGAAGAAGGGCATTCCGTAGCCGCCACCTTGCGGAAACAGCAGGTCCCACGCCAGGAGCCCGCCGTCGGCCGTGCGCCGCCGCGTTTCCACCGGGCCAGCCGACGAGATCCCGGCCTCCTCGAGCAGGCCCTTCGTGACCGCGAGATCGCCTTCCGCCGCCCAGGTCACGAGCCCGCCGGCCGTGAGCTTCGCCATCCGCTCGACCATCTGGTTCTCGACCGACTGCGCCGGGTCCGGCGCGATGATCTCCAGGTACGTGTCGCCCAGGCTCAACAGGGCATTGCGGGTCCCCAGCCCCTCGTGGGAGCCGCCGAAGGCAGGCGCCACGCCGAACGCGTCCGTGGCCCACGCCATGCCTTCGTCGAGGTCGGCGACCGCGTACATGAAGTGATCGATCTTCACGATGGCTAACATACCCCCATCCCGAAACTCCTGAGGAGCCTGCCATGAGACAGACCATCCTGATCGCCGCTTCGCTCCTTCTGGCGCTGGCCCCGGCCGCGCTGGCCGCCGACAACGCCCCCGTCCTCGGCAAGTGGACGTCGGTGGCCGAAACGCCCCAGGGCACCTTCGAGGTCGTGTACGAGTTCACGGAGGTCGAGGGAGAACTCAAGGGCGCCTGGAGCAACCCACGCAACTCGGGCGACCTGACGAACGTGTCCTGGGACGGCGAGATGCTGAAGTTCGGACGCGAGGTGGGCAGGGGCGGCCAGACCTTCAACCTCAACTTCCAGGCGACCGTCGACGGCGACACGATGACCGGCAAGATAGTCACCCCCCGCGGCGAGCGCGAGTTCACGGCCAACCGCGGCAGCTAACTGGGTGCACCGGCGTCCCCGCCGGCATTCGTCCCTGGGAACCCGGGTGGCGCGATCCGCGCCACCCGTGAACCATCCGCGCGCCCGTCATCGGGCGCTCGGATGACACGCGGGCATCCTGCCCGCATTCGGCATGCGGGGACTGGTGCGCCGCCCCTTTACTCCAGGTGCTTCTTGAAGAACGCGCCGACCTCCCGGAACACGTCCTTCGACTCCGGCGATTCGGTGAGGATCAGATAGTCCGCGTGCGCGACGCCTTCGTAGACGTGCAGGTCGGCGTCCACTCCCGCCGCGCGCAGCTTGCGGTGGGTGCGCGCCGTGTCGCTCAGGAACAGGTCGCGGGTGCCGGTGATGAGAAACGTCGGCGGGAATCCCGCAAAGTCTCCGTACACAGGGGAGATGAGCGGATCCTTGAGGTCGTGGCCATCGGCGTACAACTGCGCGGCCGCCCCCAGAAGCCCGTCGTAGGTCACGAGAATGCGGTCCAGCCCTTCGTTCGTGAACAGGGTGTCCCCCGTCTTGGTCAGGTCCGCCCAGGGCGTGCCCGCGTAGATGGCGCCGGGCGTTTCGAGGCCCAGTGCCCGGAAGCGATGAACGGACGCCAGCGACAAACCCCCGCCCGTTGAGGTGCCGCCGATGGCAATCGACTTTGCGGATCGGCTCTCGAGGAGATGCCGGTAGACATTGACGACGTCATCGACCGCGGCCGGGAACGGGTGCTTCGGCGGCATGCGGTAGTCGACGGAGACGGCCGGGATGCCCGCTCGAGCGGCCACCAGTGCGGCCTCGGTGGCCGCGGCATCGCCGCCGCCGAGGACGTAGGCGCCGCCGTGGACGTGCAGGAAGAGGTGCCCCGTGTGCGCCGGATCGACCTTGTTCGGCGTCACCCGGTAGACCGGCACGCCCTCGATCTCGTCCTTCTCGATCGACAGCCCGAAGGCGCCGGCCATCTGCTCGAGATTGGCGTTGCTGGACCCTTGCTGCATCGCCAGCCACTGTTCTTCGTTTTGAGGGACTTGCTGCTGCGACATCGCCACGTTGGGGGCGGGTATGGCGGCGAGCGCCGCCCGGAGTTGCTCGCTGGCGCCCGCCGGCGCGGGCACCGTGCGCTCGCCCACGGTCCAAGCGCCTGTCGAGCCCGGCTCCTGGGCCACCGCCTGCGGCGGGCCGGCGAGCGTGGAGGCCGCGGCCAGCGCCAGTGCAAGCACCAGCGGAAGGGCCGTAAGGGTTCGGGAGTTCGATCTCTTCATGTTCAGTCTCCTGGGTCGCCACTCTGATGCGGTGTGCCGCGGACGATACCCTCTGCGGTTGGGCAACCGGGTGGTGCGATCCGCGCCACTCGCGACCCAGTCCGTGCGCCCGTCCTGGGGCGCACGGATGGCACGCGGGCATCCTGCCCGCATCTCCTTGGGAAAGGCAGGGCATCCTGCTCGGACCCTGGGAACGCGGGCATCCTGCCCGCATCCGGCGCGTAGCGCCGGCTTCCGTGTGGCTGCCCCGGAGACCAACTCCTGAAGCACTCCCTGATCACCGCCGCCTTCGTCCTGGCTGTCGCGGTCCCCGCGGTCGCGCAGTGGACTCCGCCGCCCCTCTACGGCCCGGTCCAGCCAACGCGCACCTGCGAGAGCTTGGCCGGCATGAAACTCGCCGCAGTCGAACTCGCCGACGCCACCGTCGAATCGGCGACCGTCGAGAACGCAAGTGACGCCGGACCTTCCTACTGCCGGGTCACGGTCGCCGCCGGGCACCCGCCAGCCACGGACCGCATCACCACGATCTGGGTCGCCCTTCCCCTCGACGGCTGGAACGGCCGCTTCCTCGGCACCGGAGGCGGCGGCTTCTCGGGCGGCAGCCCGCGGACGCTCCCGGACGCCGTCCGGGAAGGCTTCGCGGCGGCTTCCACCGACACCGGCCACGAGGGCGGGAGCGGCAGCTTCGCGCTCGGCGCCAACGGCAGCCTGGAGTGGATGCTGATCCGCGACAACGCCTACCTCGGCATCCACGCGATGACCCGGGTGGGCAAGGAGCTGACCGCCGCCTTCTACGACCGGGCGCCCCGGTACTCCTACTTCCGGGGCTGCTCGACCGGCGGCCGCCAGGGGCTGATGGAGATCCAGCGCTACCCCGACGACTACGACGGCGTGCTCTCCGGCGCGCCGGCCATCAACTGGGACCGGCTGCACGTCGCCCAGATGTGGGGCCAACTCGTCATGCTGGAGGCAGATCACTTCGTGCGCCCGTGCGCCTTCCGGCTGGCCGCGGCGAAGGCAGTCGAAGCCTGCGACCTCCAGGACGGCGTCGCCGACGGCGTGATCCCCGAGCCGCGGCAGTGCCCGTTCGATCCCGCGGAACTGCTGGGCGCCGAGACCGAAGGCTGCGGGAAGATCACGGAGGCGGATGTCGCCGTCATTCGCGCAATCTGGGAGGGGCCCCGCAGACGGGACGGCTCCTTCCTCTGGTACGGCCTGGCGCGCGGGGCCAACTTCCTCCCGCTCAGCGGCACCGCCGGCGATCCCCCCATGGGCCGGCCGATGAGCATCACTCTCGACTGGTTCCGTTACTTCCTCGCCCGCGACCCGGAGTTCGACTGGACAGTGCTGACCCAAGCCTCCTACGAGCACTTCTGGGACCAGTCCGTCGAGGAATTCGGGCGCGTGTTCGGCACCGACCGCACCGATCTCTCGGGCTTTCGCGACCGTGGGGGCAAGGCGATCGTCTGGCACGGCTGGAGCGATCCGCTGATCTACACCCAGGGCACGATCGACTGGTTCGGGGGTGTCGAGCGCCGCATCGGCGATACCGGCGACTTCCTGCGCCTCTTCCTGGCGCCCGGCGCGTTCCATTGCGGCCGGCGCGGCCTGCCTCCGGACAACCCGTTCGCCGCCGTTGTCCGCTGGGTAGAGGAGGGGATTCCGCCCGAGACGCTGGATGGCGTGCGCCGAGATGACGGGGGCGAAGGCGAGATCGTCGAATCGCGTCCGATCTGCCGCTACCCGAAGGTTGCGGTCCATTCCGGCAGCGGCGACCCCAAGGACGCGGCGAGCTTCGAGTGCCGGGAGAAAGTGCTGGATCGATGAAGACGAACGCGGAAGCTCCAGCGCCCCGATCCGGCGGGCGATGGCTCAAGATAGCGCCCCTCACCTACGCCGGCCGACGCTGACGACCCTGACCTGCAAGAGAGGATCACGATGGCTCGACTCCCCTACCTGGATGTGGACGATCTAGCCCCCGAGGATCGGAGACTCCTCGATCCGCCGCTCAACATCTTCAGGGCGCTCGCCTACTGCCCGGCGGGGGCCCGGGCGTTTGGCCGTCTGGGCCTCTGGATTCGCTTCAAGACCCGGCTCGATCCGCGCCTCCGTCAGATGGCGATCCTCCGGGTCGGCGCCGTCACTCGCACCGAGTACGAGTACAGCCACCACATCGAACTCGGCCGCCAGTTCGGTCTCTCGGACGACGACATTCGGGCCGTCATCGCGGGGCCGAAGGCCGAGTCGCTGACGAAAGTCGAACGGCTCGTCCTCACCGCGGCCGACGAGATGACGAAGGGTCTCGGCATCGGCGCCGAGACCTTCAAGGCGTTGCGGGGTCACCTCGACGAGGGGATGATGGTCGAGTTGACGATGACCCTCTCCTACTACAACGGCGTCGTTCGGATGCTGAACTCGCTGGAGATCGACGTCGAGCCCGACTACGTGCGTTACCTTGAGGAGTTCCCGCTACCGTAAGGCGACCCGAAGGACGCGGCGGGCTTCGAGTGCAGTGAGGAGGTCCTGAACCGGTGAACACGCGTGTAGAGCAGACCCCCTCGACCGGGGATCGAATCGATTTCAGCGGCCGGACCGCCGTGGTGACCGGAGGCGGAGCGAGAGGCGACGGGATCGGCAACGGCCGCGCCGCCGCGATCCTCCTGGCGCGCGCCGGCGCCGAAGTCGTCGTCGTGGACCGGGACGAAGACGCGGGCCGCGGCACCGTCGAGATGATCGACGACGAGGGCGGCGCCGCCCGGCTCTTCGTCGGCGACGTGACGAGCGAGGAGGACTGCGCGGACCTGGCGGCCTTCGCGCGGGAAGGGTCGGCGTTGCCCACGGTGCTGATCAACAACGTCGGGATCGGAGCGCCCGGCACCGTCCTCGACACCGAGCCGGACTTCTGGGACCGGGTGATGAAGGTGAACGTCGCGTCGATGTACCTGGTGTCGCGCGCCCTGATCCCGGCGATGACGGAGGCAGGCGGAGGCTCGATCGTCAATATCAGCTCGATCTCCGCGATCCGTCCCAAGGGACTCACCCCTTACTCGACGTCGAAGGGCGCGGTGATCTCCCTGACCAGGGCCATGGCCGTCGACCACGCCGGGGACGGGATCCGCGTCAACGCCGTGCTCCCGGGCCCGGTCTGGACTCCGATGGTCCAACGCCCGACGATGACGCCCGAGATCCGCGAACGGCGCAAGAACGCCTCGGCTCTGCGGATCGAAGGAACCGGCTGGGACATCGGCCGCGCGGTCGTGTTCCTCGCTTCCGAACACGCGCGCTACATCACCGGCCAGGCGCTGGTCGTCGACGGCGGCGTCACCGTGCTGTCTCCCGTCCGTTGACCGGCCTGCGCCAAACCAGCAAAACACCGAGAAAGGTCATTCTCCCATGGCTCGACTTCCCTACCTGAACGCCAACGATCTCGCTCCACCAGACCGCGACCTGCTCAATCCGCCGATCAACCTGGCGCGGATCCTTGCCTACAGCCCATCGGGCACGCGCGCGTTCCGCCAGCTCGGCGCGTGGATCCGTTTCAAGGCCCGCTTCGATCCCCGCCTGCGGGAGATGGCGATCCTCCGCGTCGGCGTTGTGACACGGACCGACTACGAGTACAGCCACCACATCCAGCTCGGCCGCCACTTCGGCCTCTCGGACGACGACATCCGGGCCGTGGTCACAGGACCCGATGCCGAGGCGCTCACCGAGCTGGAGCGGCTGGTCCTGACCGCCACCGACGAGGCGACATCAGGTCCCGGCATCAGCGCCGAGACCTTCGACGCGCTACGGTCTCACCTCGACGAAGAACTCCTGGTCGAACTGACGATCATCGTTGCGTTCTACAACGGCGTCGTTCGCGTGCTCAACACGCTCGACATCGATGTCGAGCAGGACTACGAGCACTACCTGGAGGACTTCCCGCTGCCGTAGCGGCCAGCTACGACCGCCCCACACTGGGTGCGCCGGCGCCCCCGCCGGCTGCCGCCGCAGGCGGCCAGGTAAACGCGCCGCGAAGCGGCGACGCTACTGCGGCAAGCTAGACGAGTCCGCAGCGCCACCACCGGGCTGCTCTCAGCGCCGCTCCGGCAACTCGGCGTGCGTGCCGAGGACGAGCCCTGCTTGATGGACTTGCGCAACGAGCCGGTTCCACAGGCCGCGTAGCTCGTCGGGCGTCCGATTGCGTCGGAGCCCTTTCGGACTTCGAAAAGGCCTTGAGTTGAAGTACTCGGCCGGAAGGTCGATGAACGGTCGCTTGAAGCCCGAGTCACCACGTGCGGGAGTTGCGGGGAAGAAGCTGAACATGCCGTCGAAGGGATCATCGGGTGTCGCTCCCCGGTAGAGCCGAAGCAGATCGTCTGTCGTGGCGCACCCGGGTGGGGGCGTCGGGGCGCACCCCTCAGGGGTCGGCTGCCCCGCGTCGCCGGTCAACGGACCGATTGTCACGTCCAGGAATGTGCTTGAAGCCCAGTCCCTAAGTGCGCTGCGTGCATCGGACCAGGGGTAGTCCTTGAAGTCCTTGACGACGAGCACGGTATCGAGCATCCAACGCCACCCACCGTCTGGTTTCTTGCTGCTCCCGAACGCGATGACGGACCCTCTGTCGAGCTGTCTCAGGCCGGGCCTCTTCGGCTGGCCGCAGTTCGAATAGAGGAATCGCGGTCCGAAGATGAACGGGTCGGTGTTGTGGAGCCCCTCGTAGCTGTTTTTCGGAACGTAGTAGGGACGCCACAGGTAGCGCGGATGCAGCCAGTCGCCGTCCGGCGGATTGAGCGTGGAGACAAGCTCGGATTCCGGTTCCCACTCTCCCCATGCGTGCAGAGTGCCGTTCTGTGTGCTGCCGTTCTCCTCGATCCACTCGCCGTGCAACTGCATGAACTTCCGCGCGTGGCCGTAGTCCATCCTGTTCCAAGCCTTGTGCGGGCCGTGGTCGCGGTCGTGCTCCCGTCCGGGGTGCGAGAACTGAACGAAGCAGCGACTATCGGCCATCTTGGTCCGTCTCCAATGCGACCGCGCCTACCTGATACTTCTGGTTGCGGGACAACAGTCCGAACGGCGTCTGAGCCGCTTGTCCGAAGACGACCAGGGATGGCCCGCCGTCTACTTCGTACCATCGTGCACGGACTTCGTACGGGCGCTTGCGGAGGTCGCCGTTGCCTGTTCGCTCGAAGGCTCTGAGGGCGTGCCACTCGGCCATCGCCGGGAAACTGATGCGATCGAGGTGCATCTTCGCGATCGACAGCACCACGAGCTGAGGTCGTAGCACCTTCAGGAGTTCGTGCCAGAGTGGGACGCCACACACCTTGAGGGCCTCTTGATTGGCCATATCGAGCTTGCCCCAGGTCGGATCGGTGGCGATAGGTGAGCAGATGTCGGTATGGAGCGCCGCCGAGATCTTCCCCGCGTAGTAGCTCGTTTGCGCGCCGTTGAGCAGGTGCTCGTAGGCGTTGAACCAGCGTCGGTAGGGGTGGGTGCGAAAGTAGGCCGACATCGCGTTGAGATAGCGGCCCGGCTCCCGGTCGCGATGGTCCTCAAGCAGGGGGAAGCGCAGGAAGGAATCGTCTCCCGGGAACTCCCGCGACGAAGGATTCAAACCGACCGTCAGCACGCGCAAGGGCGAGGCTCGGTACGCGTTGAGGTCGCCGAAGAACAGGATCGGCGCGGCCGGTGTGACGCGCGACGGTGCGCGGTCGAACGCGCACCAAGCCTTCTCTACCAACGGGGCGATCTTGGAATGGCCCATGGCCGTTCTCCTCGAAGTGGTTGTGAAGGTGGAGCTTCGGTCCGGTCGCAACGTAGGGTGCGCCTTGGCGTTCCCGCTTGCCACGTGCGGCCGCCGACCGCCGCAACAATGTGCCGTCGCCGCCGTGCTGCTCGCGGCTGCCGCCGTTCGGCCCGAAGAAGGCACGGGATCCGCGTCGCCACCTTGCCTGTGCAACTTCCGATCTCGGACTCGGGTGCCACGCAGCAGCCTTTCCTCGAGGGCACCGCGGCCTACTGCGGCGGCGGTCGGTCGGCGAACGCGTACTTCCGTTCGCGCCGTCGAAAGGCCTCGTTTCCTCCTTCGAGAATGTCGCAGACAGTCTCTCGAATGGAGGTCGCGCCAGTTCTCGCCGGAGTCTCAAGTGCTCCCGACTCGTAGGAGATGGCGGGTAGGCCGTTCGGTTCTCGACGTGCGGTAGCGATGATCACTTGGTCGGCATCGGTGTTGACAACGAGGTTGGGGTTGTGGGTGATGATGACGACTTGGCGTCGATGTCTCGCTTCGCGGAAGTACGGGACGAGAATGTCGTAGACGGATTGGTTGTCGAGGTTCTCGTCCGGCTGGTCAATGACGAGCGGTCCAGAGCCAGCCCTATCCAGGCCGAGGTACAGAATGAGAAGCACTATGCCGCGGGTGCCGGGCGAGAGGTCGGCCAGTTCCGTCCCGTCGTAGGTGAGACCGTACCCAAGATGGACATGTTCGAGGGAAAACAGCCAGTCGGCTACGTCCCGAGGCTTGACGCCCGTCCGCAGATCCCTTCGGACATCGTGTGTTCCGGCGAGTCTCTTCAGAAACTGCCGTATGCCTTCGCTGAGCCGGTCACGGTCCGCGGAGAGCCATGCTGGTTTTAGGAGTTCCTCTGTCCAACGGAGAATCTCGCCACGCTCGCGGACGGGGCTTGCTCTTCTGAGGTCAAAGAGGCTCTCGCCTTTCTGTACCCAGAGTTCTTTCTCGATTCGTCGTCGGACGTCGAAACGTAGGCGGACCTCGTGGGTCAGGGCGCTCGTCTGCAGATCAGAGGCAAGCGGCTCGTAGAGTCTTTGGAGTACCTGCGTCTCCTCGTTGAGCAGGTCGAAGGCTCGGAGATAGTGGTTCAGGCGTCGCGAGACTAGGTCGTTACGCCGCGTTCTGTTGTCCTTCTCGATGTTCGAAATCTGGGTCGAGAGCTTCCGGAGCTCGGTGGTGCGCCGCGCCACCTCCTTCTGATGCCCAAGTACGCGCTTTCGCGTCTGTTGGTCGACTGTGAGCTGCCCTTCCAGCAATCCGATGCGCTTGTCGATGGCAGCTAGCGAGGTTTGACCCTGCGATGGTGGGGCGTCGCTACCGCGAAGAAGCCGCAGATCCCGCTCCAGGGTGTTCTTCCGGCAGGTGAGCGGTGTTGTCGTGTCGCCGATAAAGCGTGGCCGGAAAGCTGCGCGGTCTAGTGGAGCGATCTGTAAGGCTTCGAGTTTTGGCTCCAGTTCTTCCCAGAATGCCTCCATGCGGATCTCGAAGGCTTCGACCTCGCCTTTCACGGCGTCGAGGGCCTTGAGTAGGGTTTGAGAATCTTCGATCGTGCTGAGTTGCGTCTGACGTTGCGCCCGAGCGGCTTCGAGTGCCTTGACGCCCTCGGCGGCTTTGGCCACGTCAAGTTTGGGGGCCTGTTGTACCAGCCGTTCTAGCTGGCGGCGCTGAGAGGCCTCGAGCCCTTGCTTCTTTGGAAGATCGTGCCACTCCGCGTCAAGCTGTGCGATCTGCGCGCTGAGTTTTGTGATCTCGCTCGAGAGTTCGACCCGCCGGCGTTGGATCCCTTCGGTGAGTGAATCACGGAGTTCTTGGAGCGAGGTGGCGCCTTGCTGGTCATGCGCGGGTAGGTAGTTGAACACGACGCGTTCGACCTCTGTGCGAAGCCTCTCGCCCTGG
Organism: Candidatus Multivorans sp.; assembly: GCA_965205295.1. GTDB lineage: Bacteria > Acidobacteriota > Thermoanaerobaculia > Multivoradales > Multivoraceae > Multivorans. The sequence continues at coordinate 3,197,648 of OZ242167.1, read as the reverse complement.
TCGTCACCTGCCGTGAGGCGCTCAACGAACTTCTGGGGCAGGTATGTGATGTCGGGCTCAGATTCGTCCGAGGGCGTTCCGACGACGCCCCTTTCTTCTCGCCCGCTGGCCCAGCGGAGGTTGATGTGCGCCCCGCTCAGATGATCGCCGGCACGAGCGAGGAACGAGTCCTTGGAGTCGAGCAGTTCTCCAGCGGCGTGTGCGATGCAGTCAGTCAGGGCTGTCTTTCCGGAGCCCTTCTCGCCGATGATGGCAATGAGGCCTGGATTCAGCCGCAGGTCAGTGTCGGCGAACCACTTCTTGGTGTTAGTGAGGCGCACCGAGTGGATGACGGCGTCAGGATTGTGCCGGGCTGGAGGGTTTGCGCCGATACACACTCGCTCCTGAGGCTCGTAGAGTGCCTGCTTGAGCCCTTCGAAAGTGGGCTCAGCCTTTATCCAGCAGTAGCGGTCGAGGTCGGGAGCGAGGATCTTCTCGTCTCGGTGAGCATCGCACCCATGAAGGCAGGGTTTCGGCCCGCCGAATCGGCGCACGAGTTCAGCTTCATTGTCCGTCCCGGCGCCCAGCCAGTACTCCCGGTCCTTGGGATTGCCGCTCAGAATGATGTCCGCATAGCGATGCAGTTCGTCGTGCACCGCGTCCCAGCCGGAGACATTGCGGATGCCGGCGCCGCCATCGCTGGTATGCGAGGCGAGCGCGACGAGGGTATTGCGTCGGAGCCAACGGTCGCCGTTGCGCCAGTCCCTGAAGGTCTCGAAGGACGGCTTGAACTGACCTACTCCTTCGCGATACGCAGCGTCCTGGTTACCCCTGAGATTCGGCTTCAGGTGGAGGCCGAGTCGCGTCAGACCGTCCGGGGTACAACGAATCGTCTCGTCGCCGAAGACATACGAGAGGCCGGCCAGCGCCTCCTTGACTCGCGCCACGTGGTCATCGGCCGTGGGGTCAACTAGCAGGTGGATATTGATGGCACCCGCCTTCTTGGTAGGGGGCGAGATCCTGAACTCTAGGTTGGGGAAGAGCATCACGTTAGCCAGCCGGCCGCTGGACTGGTGCTTCCGGGCACTCTCATAGCCAATCGTCGACAGATAGTCGGTGACACCTAGTGCTTTGACCGGCGGCTCCGCCTGCTCAAGCGTCGTCAGGTAGTTCTCCCAGTTCGAGAACTGGTTCTCGAGTGCGGTGCCAGGGGCGTGAAGGTGCACATCCCACCTGCACCATTGCGAGCCCGCTCGCTGAATCTCTGGCCGCGGCACGGAGTGATTCTACGGGCACTTTGAAGAGCCCCACCGAGTGCTGCTACCTCCCTCGAGCCATCACGCCTGGGCCAATGGCGGCTTTGGCCTCCTCGTTGGAAAACTAGGCCGGCGATTGCGGGCCCTTGTGTGGAGTCGCGGGCTTGGAACCTTCAGGGCGGACTTCAGGTTGTCGCCCGCTGGTTGCTCACGGTGGGCTCTGCGGCGAGCTTGCGGCGCCACTCGGCGACCTGGGTTTCGTCAACGTCGAGCGCCAGCATCGCCGCGGCGTCGATGATCTTCCGCGCCGTACACTCCTCAGCCTGCCGCATGGGGAGCAGTTCCAGGTCGCACGCTTCGGCATACGCTGCAGCCAAGGCCTCCCACGCCGGATTGCCGGGCTTGGGGATGCGGATCTCGCGAAGATGCTCGAGTTGCCACACCGGGTAAGTGAGCGTCCGAGCACGTCGGTTCAACAGCATCAAGCGCGCCGGAGTTGAGTTGCACCACGCGGCAAGAGCCGTCCCGGTGTGCTCGTTCTCGATTGCAACGGGGGCCCACCACCCGAATGAAGGCGTCGGCGTCCAGACTGCCGTTAGCCGGCCGTTGGTCGTTCTGAACCGCATCGGAAGGAGCAAGTGACTTCGCTGCACCAAGTACCTCTCGGCCAAGCGTTCTTTGCCGGGCTTCGGTTGGTACCAGACATCGCCTTGCCCCTTCATCGTTCGTCGAAGCTGACTGCTCACGGAATGGAAGCCTTCGACTGCGCCGGCGGCGCTCGGGTCGCTCCTGCGAAAGGCGTCCTGGATTCTTCGGCCGTGGGGTCCGACCTCGTGGCGCACACTCAAGGGTTCGAGTTCGGGCGAGTCTTCGACCTCTTTCGCCACCGAGGCCAACGACCCGTCGTACCACTGAAAGGGCGTCCAGTCGCCGGCTTGCATTCGCTCTTCGGGCCAGAACGTGCGGGTGCCCCAGGTTTCGCTGCCGGCAACGATGGCGTCCGCCGCCTCGATGGCCTCCTTCGCGGTCGCGGGCATGCGTCGGAGCGATACGAACTCGGTTGGCGCCGCCGGTCCGGTGCCTCGCCGCCGGCACACGAGCAGGCACTCGTGGATGCCAGTGTTTTCCGAGAAGTTCGATCGCTTTGGATCGTGCGATGTGACGACGCGCTCGACGTGGAAGCGCGTCGCCAGGAGTTCGCGTTCCCTGGCCCCAGAGGCGCCGACACAGGCCGTTGCAGGAACCACTTCGGCCAGTCCAGCGCTCTCCTGCTTGAGAATCTGGTCTGCCAACGGGGTAAAGAAGGTCCTGATGCTGTTCGTGTCGATGACCCCGCCCGCTTCTTCGTCTCGGCCGAGGAGCCCGTTGCGGATGCGAAGCTCGTGCTGCTGCATCTGCTTCTTCACGTCTCCCGTAAACTTGCGGCCGCGCTTGTCGTTCGCGGTGAAGGGCGGGTTCATGATCACAAGGTCGACGTCTTTGAGGGGGAAGTTGCTGTCGCTCTCCTGCGCCTCCCACTCTCCGCCGACGGCGTCCGTTCCCTGAAGCTTCGACGCCATCGAGAAGAGTGTGGGCTGCGGGCCGTCCTCGCGCTGCCGCAGAATCTCCAGCGACCCAGCGCGTACAGCACCGTCGTCCTGAGGCCCGTGCCGCATCGTGTGCAGGTTCATCCGCCTGTAGTCCACCGACGGCGCGCCCAGGGTGAGGTTGCAGGCGGCGAGCTGGACGCCATGGCGGTTGATGTCGAGCCCGCACAGCACATCCTCGACAAGGGTCCGATGCAGGCGCTCGTCGTTCCCTTCGCCTAGCGCGCCGCTCTCGCGCATCCGCGTCTTGATTGTGCGCAGCGACGCCATGAGGAGGGTGCCGGTGCCGCAGGCCGGGTCGATGATGCGCAGGCGGCCCACAGCATCCGGGTCGGACCAATCGACGAACGACTCGTCGAGCGCGAGACGCGCCAGCATGAGGGCCGAGACGTTGTTCGTGTAGTAGGCGCCGTCACTCTGCGCCGAGCCGAGGATGCGGTGGTAGAGCGGCCCGGCGTGGTCGTAGCCCAGGTCGTTCAGGCTGTCCGCGAGGTTGTCCGCGCATTCCGACAGACCGCGCAGGGCGTTTTGAATTCCCTTGTTGTTGGGAAGGGCCTTGAGCGCGGCGAGCGCCGGTTCGAACACCGGCGCGTAGTCCAGCTCGAGGATGGTGCTCCACGACGCCGAGAGCACGCTTGACGGATCGTCCGTGGCACCGACCCGGCCGAGACCAGGCAGCATCTTCATCTCGGGGAGGTCGCGCAGCCGGCGGTGCATGAGGCAGGCGTTACACAGGAGCAATGCGGCAACGGTGCGGACGGCCTTCTTGGCCGCCTCGTCATCCGCCGGCAAGTCCAAGGCATCGGCGAGAGGTGCTTCTACTTCCTCGCGTTGGAAGATCTCCGCCGCCCGCTGCACCGCCCAAGCGATCTCGTCCGCGACCAACCTGCCGGGTTGGCCCAAGCCCGACGCTGCGGCGACGTGGGCGAAGATGCCTTCGTCGGCCGGTTCCAACTCGAGATCGTCGAACAAGCCGCGGGGGTCGTCGCCCGGGTCGTCCGGGGCATTCGGTTTCGGCTTCGGTCCGTGTACCTGTACAAAGCGCGCGATGTCCTCGTGCAGGCGCTCGTCGTGCGCCTGAAGGGCCCGCAGCACCTTGCCCAAGGTGTGGTAACCCTCCGGGCTGTTCTGCAGGGCGTCGGCGACGTCCATGCCGGGCCGAACGACCACGGGCACAACGATGTAGCCAAACCTCTTTTCTTCGGCCCTTCGCATCACGCGGCCGACCGCCTGCACGACATCCACCTGGCTGTCCCTCGGGTCGAGGAAGGCAACCGCGTTGAGACTCGGGACGTCCACGCCTTCGGTGAACAGCTTCACGTTGCAGACGATGCGAAGCGCCCCGTCCTTGCCTGCCTGGCCGAGTTCCTGCAGTGCCTGATTGCGTTGCAGGGCGCTGGCGGAGGCGTCGAGGTGCTGCGCCTCGACGGACCAAGCGCGCTCCTCGCCGCGAAGCCGCCTCGTCGTGGCCCGCTTGAGTTGAGAGTCCATCAGCGCTTCCGCGAACCACTTCGAGCGCTTGATGCTGTTCGCGTAGGCCATCGTACGCGCAAGCCGGCCCGGTCGCTCGACCCCTTTGCCTTCGCTGAGTCCATTGATCGCCAGGGACACGCCAAGCACGCGAGTGATGTCGTTCAGCGTGGGCGTGCTCTTCTGATCTCCCTCGGCTAGGCCCTCGAGCCGGGTTCGCAGTCCCGGCGTGACGCGGGACTGGTCCACTCCTAGGACGATGACCCGGTAGTCCGAGAGCTTGCCGGCGTCCACTGCCGTCTTGAAGCGTAGGCGGTGGAACTGCGGTCCATAGACAGTCTCGTCGCTCATGTCGACGACTTCGATTTCTCTCTTCGCCATTCGGCTCTTCGACTTCTCGGTGTAGATGCGAGGCGTCGCCGTCATGTAGAGCCGCTTGTGGGTCAGTAGCCGCTCGTCGTCGTGGACGAGTTGGAAGTCCACCTTCTCGTTCTTTCGGTTCAGTACCCCCGTGGTCCGATGAGCCTCGTCGGCGACGGTCAGAGCGAACGGCACCGTGCCGTGGTCCTTCTGGGCCTCGACAACCCGCATTAGCGACTGGTAGGTGCAGAAGACGACCTTCGTGTACCGTGCCCTCTCAAGCTTGGCCGCGATCTCCTCCGGCTTCGAGACCACCGGGCACTCGAGCTCCGAGATCTGGATGTCTTCCTGCTCGTTCTTGCCGCCGGCGTATGGATCGGAGCAGACGACGAGAGAGCTCAGCGGTCTGGCGGTGTGGGTAAGCCACTCCCGGCGAGCCTGGGAGACGAGCGCGATGCTCGGCGCAAGGAACAGGATCGACTCGCCGTCCGGTACGAACCGTTCGGCGATACGAAGCGCGGTGAACGTCTTGCCCGTGCCGCAGGCCATGATGAGCCGCCCGCGGTCGTGATGTTCAAGGCCCTGCAGGACGCTGTCGATCGCTTCCTTCTGCAGTGCCCAGGGCTCGCGGACCGGGCGTTCGACCTTGTCGGTTACGAGCCGGTGGTGGTGGGTGCGAAAGTCGATCCGGCGGATGTTCGTCCGCTGAATGATGTGCTCCGCTACTCGGCCCCAGCGGCAGGTGGCTACGATCCACCGCAGGCCGAAGGTCTCGTGCTGCGAACCGGCCAAGAAAGCCTGGACATCGTCCTTCGTCACCCGATGGCTGGGCTCATAGCACTTACACTGGATGGCGATCCAGGTTCCATCACGATGCTTCGCCACTAGGTCGACACCGACGTCCTGGCCGCTCAAGCCGGTCAGTCGTTCCCGCTCCGGCCAATCCGCCCATCGCCAGATGCCGTCGAGTTCGAACTCCGGCTCGTTCCGGGCGAGGCGAGCGAAGAGGTTCTCGAACCACTGGCCCTTCTCGACTTCAGTGCGGCTGTTCTCGCGAATGCGCCGCAGCCACTCGCCGGCGGTCAAGTGGAGGTTCAGGTCGAGGGTGGCCTGTGTCGGGAGATCCCTGAATCGTTCATCCATGCGGCGTAGGATACGGGCCAGCGTCAGTTTGGCAACCCTGCACTGCAGCGCTGTTGGCGTTGAGGCGCCCGGTAGAGGCAAGCGGGCGCCCCACGCCTAACCCCAACCGAGGTGCGCGGTCTGCTGCCTTGGCTGTTCTTGCCCGAGTCAGGCTCTTGTCATGCGGCAGCGCGCACAAGCCGAAAGCTCTTCAAGAACGTCGGTCTGCGGTGGTAAGGGGGCAGATAGACAAGATCGACGTCGCCTGGCTTCCTGCGGTTGTCACCGTACAACGTGGTTTGGGTGCGCCGGGGTGAGGGCGAGTGTCGCTCGTAGGGCCGGCAATCCGGCAGCAGGCCGGTCATAACCCGGCGAACGACATCGAGCGTTCGCTCTCTAGCATCGACGCGCAGGCACCAGACGGCGTCTTGGCGGGATCGAGCGCGTGCCACGCGCAGCACGCCGACCAGCATCGATTCGTATTTTCGGGTGCTACAGAACTTTTGGTCGATAGACCAGTCAGGGCGCGACGGCCCCTCACCTAACGCCCACAGACGCAGCCAGTTGTCTGCCCGATAGTTGGTGACGCCTATGTATGGCGGAGACGTGAGAATCAAACGGGCTGAGGCCGGCATGTCGGACAGCACATCGGTGGCATCGCCGAGCTTTACGCTGGCGCTGCCGGCATGTCTCGGCACTCCCTTTGCGTAGCGCCAAGCCGCGCGGTCTTGAAGGAAGGCGGCGGCGTCGATGTCCGGCGGGGTAGTGAGGCCGCGCTTCCGCCACCAGCGGACAGAATAGTCGGGACACATCGCCTTCGTCGGGCGCAACTGGTTGGAGAGACCCTGCCCGAGCTTGGCATGGAGGTAGTGGAGAAGCAGTGCCGCCAGGGTGCGATCGAGGGCGCTGTCGTGCCATCGTAGTTCGCGGCGAGCGGCGTTGATGAAACCCAGTGCTCGCCGCCCGAAAGCGAGGGCTTGGAACTCATCGCCGGGCCGGCAGTCCCTCTCGCGAACGGCCTTAGCGATCTCGGCGATGCGCCGAACTACGGCTGCGAGTGAGGGATGAGGGTCGGTCTTCGCGGCTGCGTACAGCCACGCCACAGGGTTGATGTCGCAACCAGCGGCACCACGGCCGGACACCATTGCGACGTAGGGAGCGGTGCCGCGCCCGCAGAACGGGTCTAGAACCGTGTCGCCGTGCTTGCTGAACGCTTCCACTACTTGCCGCGCGAACTCAACGGGGAACATCGCGTAGTAGGGGCCGAGCCGCGCCCAGCGACTTTCGGCCGTGCCAAAGCCGGTCAGAGCCGGCACCTCCCGTGAGCCCTTGGTGCTCATTCGTCCGCAAAGAGCTGTGTGAGGAGGCCGATGCCGGCCTTCAACGGTATGGCCGCGTGCGCGTGAGCGCGCACCAGAGGGGCGAAGCCGTCCTCGTAGAGGTAGGTTGAGAACTCGTCCATGATGTCCAGCACTTCCCCAAGCCGTGGGTATGCGGCCTCGTCGACGCAGTCTCTGTTGTTCCCCTGTGTGTTCACGATGGGTGTCATCGCAACCGAGTGTTGACCCAACCTGTTCTTGTACAGGACGCGCCGTCCGTAGTCAGTAACGTCGCCGTGCGCCTTGGCGTCGGGAGGTCGCAAGGCGATGTGGCGGTGGATGTACTCGCGATCGGGAGCCAGCGCCGACCCATCAGCGAGTCGGGCCCGCGGACCGTCATGGTCGCTCTGATCCAGTGCCTCTAGGTGCTCGAGGAACATGCCGCTCTTCTCCACCCCGAAGAGCAGGACGCCGGGCCCGCCGTGTTCCAACACCTGCTGGTGCAGCCGGCTGACTTCAGCTTGCAGATGACCCTTCAGCCATGCGGGCATGCCGAAGATCGCCAGCGGCCCGTCCATCACGAACGCGGTCGTGCCAAAAGCGTTCCACCAACGACGGTGCTCGAAGATGCGCATGATGTTGATCATGGCAAGGTGCTCTACGACCTGCTGGGCGGCGGTGTACGCCTGGGCTGAGGAGCCGTGATCCTCGAACCGCTCATGCAAGCGCAGACTGTCGGTCTCAAAGACCAACTCCCGTCTGGCGCACGGGCACTCACCTGATCCCTCAACAGCGGGAACCGTCTCCCCGCAATCTTCTGCCGGGCACCGGAAGCGCTTTCGCCCCGAGGTCATAGCGCGCATAGTTTCAACCAGCGTTTCGTGATCGCTGTCTACTCTCCTTCCCGAGAGCATCTCGTGAATCGTGAACCGGAAGAAGCGGCGCGGCGTGTCGTCGACGACATCGCGCCGCACAACGTTTCTGCCCGGAAGCACTGCGTCGAGCGTCGTGCATTCCTCCATCTCGCGAATTACTCTCGGGCGCGGGATGGAACCCGGTGGGATGTTCCTTAACGCCGACAGGTCAATGATCACGGCGGCGAGCTGCAGGAGGGCCGCCTCGGCACCCGGATACCCGGAGCGGACCGCGCTGGTGACGGTGGAGCCGTCGATGACAATGATGCGAGTGATCCTGTCGTGGCCACGGGAAGGCGTCAGCGTCATGGGCGGCGTCGCTGATTCTTCCGGACCGCCGCGTCGAATCACGCCCTCGAAGTCCTTGACGCTCTCGCTATTGACGAGTCGCCAAAGGGAGTCGCCGCTAGCGTACTCGTTGGGGTAGGGCATCAGTCTTTCGGTGTCGGGGCGACGAAGCGGTCGATCTTGACCGGCAGGGTGTAGGGACTTGACATCGTCCGCACCTTCAGCAGTCCTGCCTCCTTAACCCGCCGAATGCTGGCGGAGAAGTCCGAGAAGTCGTTGTACTGGTCTAGCTCGCGGGTCTCACCGCTGTTGTTGAGGTGGGAGATAAACCAGTTCTCGGTGTTGCGCAGAATGTTGCGCTGAATAGACGACGGTTCTTGCGTGGAGTAGACGAGGGCGATGTTGAACTTACCGCCCTCCTTGGCTGTGCGGGCCCAAATGTTGCGAGTGTCCTCTTCACTACCGCGGGGCAACAGAGTGTGTGCCTCCTCTACGTAGACAATAACCGGGTTGAGAGCTCCCTCCAGTGACTTCGTGAAGTGTTGCTGTTGGCGTGTGAAGATCGCCCGCATGATCCTCTCGGCGGACTGTTCGTTCATCACAGGATCGCCCAACGCTTGATCGAGGATTATCAGTTTCCCCTGGGAAAGATCGCGGACGATGTCGTCTGTGTAGTCGGTGTTTCGATCCGGCTGGTGCCACTCGCGGCATTCCCGGATTGCCTGAACACCCCTAGTGTTCTCGAAGATACTCAACAGCCCGAGGAGCCGGTCGTCGCTCCAGCTGCGCCCGGCATGCCCTGCTTGGTATGTGCTGTCGAAGGCGCGACCCCCTCCGGTCTTGAACCACCTGCACAGTCGTCGGCAGAAGTCCGCGGCCGCGTCCCAGCTAAGCGCACCCGCTAGCTGATCGACGAAGCCGGACAGCTCCGAATCATGGTTCATTGCCTCGCGAATGTCCTTGCTGAAGAGTCCGTCAACCCGGCCTCCGCTATGTGGCGACTCGAATCCGGCCGCAACCAGAACGGACTGATATACGAACACGGCACGCCGGTAGCGGACGTATTCGCCGCGGTCGACAACGCCCGGCGGCACCGTCATGTCTGTCGTCCGGAAGGCACCTATGTATCCTGCACTCTCTGCCGCGAGACGACCGTCGATGATCTGCTTGCCCATGTGGAGTGATTGCAACGCTTGGTCGAGTTCCCGGGCCGCCCGGGGTGGCTGCGACGGCAACTCTCCCCCGAAGAAGTTCATCTTGGTGATTCGTCGGCCTGGATCGTTGGGATGGGGTGTTAAGCCGTAGGTGACGACGTCACCTGTGTCTGCGCCGCTGAGGTGCCTGACGTTCCGAAGGCAGCCATCGTCCTGCGGGTTGTCGTTCGCGTATTCGCCGTTAGGATCGATGATCAACTGCGCTACGCGCTCGGGGCGCGACGTATTGAGGCGCAACTCAAAAACCGCTCGGGCCAGCGTCTTCACTGTGTTGGATTTGCCGGTACGGGTCATGCCGAACAACGCCGTGCGCTGGGCGACCACGTCGCGGGTCGTCATGAGGACGGGCACGGACTCGGGTCGGCCGGCATCCAGGGCCGCGGCGTACTTGATCTCTCCGATTCTCACACGGCCCGAATCTGCCACTTCGTGACTGCTGAAGTTGACGATCTTTTCCAGCGCCGCGCCCACAGGTTTGTATATTTTCATGCCCTGCCCGGCAAAGAAGTTGTCGATGTCGCTGCCGAACATCAGGTTCCTTTCCTCAGAATCCGTAGAAGGAACCATGCGGAACGTCCCCAGGATGGAACACCGTAGCCCCGCGTAACGCATTTGGTGCAGGGTGAACTGATCGGTGTTCTTGTGCTCGTCCCAATTGTGAGGACTATCCGAGGCCCGTTGCCCTGCTTGGAAGCGCGCCTGCTGCATCTCGATCTCGTTGGGCAGGCTACTGCTTCCGAGAACGCGTAGGAGAAGCAGCGAGGGCACTGCGGTGTCTGCGTCGCTGGTCTGTGGTGTTCTGGCCGCCATCAGGAAGCAACCATGCGGTATGCCGCCTACCTGCTGCCGCAGGGCGTCATGCACCAGGACGTGCGCTTCGTCGAAGTCCATCCGGATCAGGTCGCCGACCTGACAATCTTCAACCAGTAGCGACCTGACCGCGTCAGCCGCGGCTTCGGCGCGACTGGCCGATTCCTCCCGCTCAACGTCGGCTGCGAGCCGACCGACGAGACCTGGAGTTTCTCCTAGGCTATACGAGGAAGTCATGCCCGCAATGATACAAGGCACGACCTCATGATCGCTAGACCACTCTCGGTTTAGGGTTTGGAGCTGTTAGAGGCTTCCATCGGGACCACGTCAGTTGGCCGCCAACTAACCCTGATTCGCGAGAGAGTTCACGCACGAAGGGCGTTTGCGACGGCAAGGCAACGGCTGGCAACGGCCGGCGAGTTGCCGAGATGCAGCGTGGTCTTTCCGGCGGGTCTGAGCAGGACGGCGGCTCGGCTGAGCAGCTTGAATCGGAGCGTGTGGATGCTCTGGAATCGGCAGCGTGTCCGGCGCTTGCGGTTGGTGTTCCTGACCGGGGCGAGGGTTTCGGCCTGGAAGGCTCGGGAGAGGTTGAAGGCGAGCACGCTGAGCGTCTGCCAGGCGGTGTTGGCGTGCTCCTCGAGGCTCGGCACGCAGTCGAAGGCGAAGCCTCCCTTGAGTTCGGCGTAGGCCTTCTCGTGGCTTCCGCGGCCGTTGTAGAAGTGCCACAGGGTGCGCGCCTGAATGCGCTTGTTGGTGGTGATGGCCGAGTACTCGTAGTGGCCGTCTTCTGGACTGAAGAGGTCGAGCTGGAAGTTCTTCCGGGTTTCGTGCCCGACCTTGCGGCGGTAGAGGACGATGCGGCGGACCCGGCCCCAGACCGTGAGCCGGGTTTCGTAGTAGCTGGTGCGTTCGTCGATGCGCGTCCAGTAAGCCCTGGCCGCGACCTGCTTGAGGTGGAGCCAGGGATAGAAGGGGGCCTTGATCGCGTACTCGACGCCTGCGGTGTCGAGTACCTTCAGCACGTCCTTGCGGAAGAAGGCCGCGTCCATACGGAGTTCCAGCTTGCGGCGCCCGCCCACCGCGGTGCGGACCTGGTCGATCAAGGCCTTGATGAAGCCGACCGCAGCCTTGCCGTCGTGGATGTTGCCGGGACGGTTGAGGAGCCGCACGATCCGCCCCTCCTGGGCCTCGGAAGCGGTGACCGGGTAGTAACTGGGCACCTTCCGGCGGTGGGGATTGAAGCCCCGGTTCGCCCCCTTCACCTCGAGCCCGGTGCTGACCACCGAACCGTCGACGTCCAGCGTCAGCCGGCGCCTGCCGGTCCGGCGCAAGGCGTTCGCGACCAGCTCCTCGTTGAGCTTCGAGAGCCGCTCGACGTCCTGTCTGCGGATCTGCTGCATCCAGGCGCTCACCGTTCGGGGCGCCGGCAACCTCGAAGGCCCGCCGAAGCGGGCCAGGACGGGGTCGGCCTGCTCATAGCGCAGGTGCCAGATCCGTCTGCCGCCGACCAGGATCAGGCCCAGCAAAGTCAGCAGCATTGGCACGACGCCGAAGTCGGTGGCGGGGAATCCCCGGCCCACGGCACGGCGGAGCATGGCCGGGAAACCGCTTCGTTTCAGGTACTCCCGGACCAGCTCGAGTCCGGCATGCGAGGTGACTTCCTGTCGCCCCGTTCTGTAGTCCACGTTGCCGTTGACACAGCGCTTCAGTTCTGCTTTTCTAGATCGCACTGGGAGTGGCCTTTCGTCGATGGGGCTTGTGATCGTTTCCAACCACGAGAATATCCCATCCCGCAAGGCCCTCCCGGCCTTCGACTCACGTCAAACTAACGCATTGTGCCTGCGAATCAGGGCTAACTCGGGCGGCAACTTCCTTGGGGCAGGCGTGCCGCTGCAGACCCGGCACTATCGGCGACGCATCACAACTCTTCGGGAACAGGAGAATCTCCAAGAGTAGTCATACCGGGGCGGCCGTCTTCGCCGTGCTTGCCCGGTTGCCCGTTGTTGCCGCGCGAGCCCGCATCGGCGGAGAAAAGGACGTTCGATCCTCGGCCTCTTCCACCGGCACCCCCCGCGCCTCCTTCGCCTTTCGTCCCCCTTTGGCCTGGAACGGCCAAATGCACAACCATCCGTGTCAGGTCGTTAATGCTGAGGTTCGCTTCGGACCGCGATCGAAGTTCACCGAAACGAATATGTAGATTGCCTGCATCCCCGCCCGAGCCACCATTGCCGCCACTGCCGCCGGTGCCCCCGTTACCGCCGTGGCAACGCTCGCTTCGGTCGCCGCGCCCACCGCTGCCGCCCCCGCCGCCTGCACCGCCTGCACCGCCTGCACCGCCCGAAGTGTCTATAGTGACGGTCTCGTCAACGACTAGAGCAAGTGTCTCCAAACGAAGGTCCACGCCCTTGCCACCGGCTCCTCCCGCATCTCCATTCGTACCGTTTTGCCCTCTTCTGCATTTTCCGCCAGCAGCTCCGGCACGCCCTGCGTCTCCGGCAAGACTAGGGCGGCCCACGCCGAGAATAGAGGCTCTAGGACCAAGTTTAATCGTTCCTGCGCGCAGTTCTTGAACAGGAAGCCTTGCGTTGAGAAGCAATGTGCTGTCTGGCTCAAGTGTTACAGTGTGGAAGAGGAGCCGGTCGACCTGTCCCAGTTCGAAGATGTCGCCCTGACCAACCCGCAAGTAGTTCGCTGGCCCGTCAGGAAGCTGTTCGAGGTCCTCTCTCAGGTTGCCTAGCCAGCCCGGTTCTGGATCATCGTCTGGGCCGCCGCTGCAGAACGAGGGGAAGAGACCGACGGCCAATGCGACTAGAACGCCGAGTCCAATCCACCACTTTCTACTCAGAATGTAGCCGAGTATCTGGCCGATCTTGGCGGCGATCTTGCCAGGCGAGCGATCCCCTGTGTCAGGATTCCGACCGTCCATTTCACACACCTCCCGAGTTGCGCGACCCCAGTCTGTCGCAGGAGTTAAGCATAGCTATTCAGACTCGCTTACGTTAGCGGAAGTGGCCGTCGGCTGGACGAGCCGGCCCCGGCACCTGGAGCTGCCAACCCCGTCTGGGTCATCAGGAACGTCGCCTCGGCCGCGACCGCCTCGATCCTCTGCGACAACGGCAATCCCCGGCTGGCGGCGTGGCCGGCGTAGGGGTGGTAGCGCAGGATCACCGGCAGCCCCGACGAGGTCGATGCCTGCAGGCGAGCCGCCATCTTGCGCGCCTGGAGGGGCGGCACGCGGGTGTCGCGGTCGCCCTGGGTCAGCATGACGGCCGGGTAGGCGACGCCTTCCGTGACCGCCTGGTAGGGCGAGAAGCCGTGTAGAGACTCGAACTGCTCGGGGATCTCGCCGTCGCCGTACTCGAGCAGGGCGGGCATGTTGTTCGCCTCGGTGTAGGTGTAGAAGCGCACCAGGTCGAGTTCCGGGAAGCCGCAGAGCACAGCGCGGTAGAGGTCGGGGCGCTGGGTCAGGGAGGCGCCCACGAGCAGTCCGCCGTTGCTCGCGCCGTGGATCGCCAGGCGCTGCGGATCGGTGTAGCCCGACTCGACCAGCCATTCGGCCGCGGAGATGAAGTCGTCGAAGACGTTCTGCTTGTTGTGGAGCATCCCGCCCCGGTGCCATTCCTCGCCGTACTCGCTTCCCCCGCGGAGCGTGGCGACCGCGTAGACCCCCCCGGCCTCGATCCACAGAGCCGCCAGCGGATTGAACCGCGGGGTCAGGGCGACGTTGAAGCCGCCGTAGCCGTTGAGCAGGGCGGGGGTGCTTCCGTCGGGCTCGAAGTCCTCGCGATGGACGAGGTACATCGGAGCGGACGTGCCGTCCTTCGAGGTGTAGCGGACCTGTTGGACGGCGTAGCCGTCGGCGGCAAAGGGCGCCTGGGGCTCGCGGAAGACCTCACGCGTACCCGACTCGAGGTCGAGGAGCCAGGTCACGGACGGCTGCAGGAAGGAGACCAGTGTGAGGAGCGCCTTCCCCTCACCAGCGGGGCGAATGCTGGCGTCGTGGTACTCGGGCACCTCGACCTCGCCGGCCGGCGTGCCATCGAGTTCGAAGACCCGGATGCGGCTCGCGACGTCGTGCAGGTAGGTCAGATAGAGCTTGCCGTCGATCATGGCTACGCCCTGCAGCACGTCGTCGGCCTCGGGCACGACCTCGCGCCAATCGGCGACCTCGGGCCGCTCCAGATCGACCTCCATCAGCCGGTTCATCGGCGCATCCAGGTTGGTGCGCACGAACAGCCTGCCGTCGGCGCTGTGGGTGTTGAAGCGGGCTGACGTGTCGGTGACGAGCGGCGTCGCCTCCCAGGTTCCGACCGTCACGAGATGGAGCTCGCTCCGGGCCCATCCGTGCTGAACCCCGACGAGCAACTTCGTGTCGTCGAGCTGCTCGGCGCGCACGAAGCTCCTCGGCCCGATCCCTTCGCCGAACACCAACGCATCGTCCGCGCGGTCCGTTCCGAACGTGTGGAAGCGCACGCGCGCCCCTTCGGTGCGGTCGCGGATCGTGTAGTAGATGCCGCTGCCGTCCTTGGCGAAGAACGCCTGGTCGTTCAGCGCCCGCGGCAGCTCGAAGTCCAGGTCGACGTTCTGCTCGAGGTCCCGCAGGCGGACCGTGGTCTCGTCCTCGCCGCCGACGCGCACGTTGTAGAGCAGGAGCCGTCCGTCCGGCGAAACCGACACGATGTCGAGGATGTGCGTGTAGTCGGCGCTCAGGTCGGCCGGGTCGACCAGCACCTCGTACTCGCCCGCCGGGTCGATTCTCGTGGGCCCACTTTCGGGCGCATTCTCTGGCGCCTCGCGGCGCACGATTGAGGCCAGCTCCTCGCCGGGCCGGCGCAGGATGAAGACCTCGAAGTCGCCGGCCTTGTTCGGCGAGCCGATGGCCGGCGTATCGATGAGTTCCCGTAGCCGGCGCCGCGCCCAGTCGCGCTCCGGCGGCTCGCCCAGGATCTGCTCGGCGTACTCGTTCTGCCGGTCGATGAAGGCGCGCGTCGCCGGGCTGTCCTGCTCGTCCAGCCAACGGTAGGGATCCTCGAACTCGACGCCGTGGATCGTTTCAGCGAAGGGAACGCGTTCCGTCTCCGGCGGCGGCGGGTACTCATGGCCGCATGCCGCGAGGGTCGAGAAGGCCAGAGCGGCGCAGAACGGAAGCAGCGGCGTCAGCGCGTGTGATGGGCCAGCGCTGACCAACCCGGCCCGTCGGGCCGGATGCGGGCAGGATGCCCGCGTGCCATCCGTGCGCCCGATGACGGGCGCACGGAGTGGTTCGCGTGCGGCGCGAGGTCGCGCCACACGGGTTCCCAGGTTCGGAGGCAGCGGTTTCAGTACCTGCAAGGTGCAAAGCGTATCGCCGTTTCGACCGCCGGTTTCGTTGACCATGCGTGGCGCTTCTGTCACAGTGCCTCGTTGTGAGTGCCCGGTTGAAGCGCCTGGTTACCGTTGCCATGCTGTTGGGATGGCTGGCGCCGGGCGCCTTTGCACTGGGCGTGGGATTGCACCTGGCGGTCGAACATCACGGTTCCCACGGCGCCGGGCACGAGCACGACCTTGCGGATCTCGCGAGGTCGGCAACGCACGGGCATCACCACGAGCACGAGGCCGTGCCGGACCATGGCCACGACGCCACGCTCGCTGCCCAGGCCGGCCTACGCCGGCCCGGCCTGTGGGCGGTTGCGGTGCTTCCGACATCGCCTGCTCAGTCCGTGACCCTCGCCGAGGGATCGCGCTTCGACGGCTCGTCCAGACGCGGACCGCCGACACCGCTCTTCTTCGCGCACTGCTCCCTGCTGCTCTGATCCACGGCTCGTTGGCCGGGCTCATCTTGAGCCCGAAACCTCGACGCGGGAAGGAGTCAGCATGCATCGTTACCGTTTGATCAGTGTCTTGGCGTGGCTCATCGCCGCTGCCGGCGGGGCCCAGGATCCGCGGCTTCTCACCGAGGCCGAGTACCTCTCGGCGCTCGACGAGAAGCACCCGGCGGTGCGCGAAAGCGCCCAGGCCCTGGCGCGCGCGGAGGCCCGTGTGACCGCGGCCAGGACGTTCGAGAACCCCGTCCTGGGGGGCGTGCGAGAGGATCCGGCGGGGCCGATCGGGCAGACCGACATCGTGGTCTCCTGGCAGATCCCCGGGGCTGAGCGGGGGCCGGAGATCGAGGCTCGCGAATCGGAGGCGCAGGCCGTTCGGACGCGCTTTGCGCTCAAGTTCCGGACCTACCGGCTGGCGATGAGGGAGGCGTACGCCGGCTGGGCGGTGGCTCATGCCCGCCGCCGGCGACTGGAGGCTCAGGCGGAGCGGGTCGAATCGTTGGCGCGGCGAGAGGCCGCGCGTGCCGAACGGGGAGAAGTCTCGGGCCTGGAAGCGAATCGCCTCCGGCTGGCCGCCGCCACGCTCAGGTCCCGTGTCGTTCTGGCGGCAGTGGCGAGCGAAGGGGCGCGAGCCGAGGCAGCCGCCTGGCGCCCCGACCTGCCAGTGGACGCGTACCCGGTTCTACCGGACCTGCCGGAAGCCCCGTCGCTCGACGCGGCCGATACGCGGGTGCGCGCCGCCGAAGCGGACGTGGCTGCCGCGGAACTCGCACGGGAAGCGACGCGCCGCTACATGGCCTCTCCCGAGGTCACGCTGGGCTGGCGGCGGCAGGATCTCACGCCGGGCGCCGTCGACGGGCCCATCTTCGGATTCGCTTGGTCCCTGCCGCTCTTCGATCGCCGGCAGGCGTCCCGGAAGACCGCGATTGCCGGCCTGGAAGCGGCACGGGCAAGGCTCGAACTGGTCGAGCGCGAATCGACCACGTCTCGCGCCGCCGCGGGCAAGAACTCCGCTCGCCTTTCCGCGGCTCTCGCCGAAGCCCGGCAGGAGTTGGGCGCCACCGAGCGGATGCTGGACGGGGCCGAGGCGGCCTTTCGCCAAGGCGAGACCAGCCTGACCGATCTGCTCGAAATCCACCGTTCCGTGACCGAAGCGGAACTGGCGATGCTCGATCTGCACGAGGCGGCGCTCGCCGTTCACCGCGAACTCGAACGACTCTCGGGGACTGGCGGAGATGGGGCCGCGCTGCTCACGGCCGCTCTGACGGGAGGAGGGCCGCGGCGATGACGTGGAGTGGAAGCATGATGACGAAGATGCGCGAGCAGGCCCGGTGCCGAACTGCTCCGGATGCGGGCCGGATGCCCGCGTTCCCAGGATCGGAGCGCCGTGTGCCTGACCCGTGCTGCGCCCGCTCGCGGCGGAGTTGGGCCGGCGCGCTCCCCGCGCTCTTCCTGCTCGCCTGCGGTGCCGCTCCGCCCGCCGAGCCGCCGGACCACTCGCACGAAACCTGGGCCGTCACGGCCTGGGGCGAACGTTTCGAGGTCTTCCCCGAGGTCGACGCTCTGGTGGCGGGTCAGGCGGCCGAAGCTCATACCCACGTGACGCGGCTCGCGGACTTCGCGCCGGTGGTGGACGGCAGGGTCGAAATCGTCCTCGTGGATGCCTCCGGGGAGCAGGTGTTCGGCGCGGACGAGGTGCTCCGGCCCGGGATCTACGACATCGAAGTGACGCCTCGGGAGACCGGCGAGGCCGATCTCCTCTTCCGCATCCACGATGCGGAAGGCACGGAGGAGATCCGCGGTGGCCGGGTCCACATCGGACCGGCTGAAGAGCCGGGTGGGCTCCTGAACGCGCCCGCACCGCCGGCCGGGTCCGACGGAGGCGAGCCCATCTCCTTCCTCAAGGAGCAGCAGTGGCAGAGTTCCTTCGCGACCGCCTGGGTCGAGGAGGGTCGGTTGGCCGAGAGCGTGGCCGGTCTGGCGACCTTCCGTCCGCCGGCGGGTGGCGAGAGCACGGTGACCGCACAGGTTGATGGCGTCGTACAGCCACCTGAGGGATCCCCGTCCTGGCCGTTCGTCGGACGCTACGTGGAACGGGATTCTCCGCTCTTCCGGGTGGCGCCCCTGGTCGCGGCCGAGAGGAGCCTGGCGACCCTCGAAGCGGAGCTCGAGACGCTGACGACCGAGCTCGATAGCGCCCTTGCACGGCGGTCGCGCCTGGAGGAGCTCCTGGCTCTCGAAGCGACGAGTGAGCGCGAGCTGGAGGAGGCGCGGGTCCGGGTCCTGACCCTTGAGTCCCGACGCCGGGCGGCGGAGCGAGACCTCGAATCGGCGCGCACCTCCCGTGAAGGAGGCTCCGAAGGCAGCGGCCCCTTGCTGAAGGCCCCGTTCTCCGGCAGGATCGCCGCCGTCAACGTAACCCCGGGCGCGACGGTCGCGGCCGGGGACTCCCTTGCCCGCCTGGTCCGAACCGACCTGGTGTGGATCGAGGTCGCGTTGCCGCCCCACGGTGCGCGGCGGCTTGCGGCCTCGGGCGTGCGGGGGATCGTGCTCGAGGATCCGGAGAGCGAGCCGATGAGAATCGAAGAGGGGCTCTCCCTCGTTTCGATTGCACCGGAAGTCTCTCCCCGGACCGGTACCGTCGCCGTTCTGCTGCAGGCCCCGGATCTCTTCGGCGCCGGCATCGCACTGGGATCGACGGTCGCGGCGCAGATCCTCCTGGACGAGGAGGAGACCGGCATCGTTGTGCCGGAGTCGGCCCTGATCGACGACGGCGGCGTGCCGGTCGTGTTCCTGCAGCTCTCCGGGGAGAGCTTCGTGCGCCAGAGGGTGACCGTGCTCGAGCGGCAGGGAGACCGGGCGCGCGTCGAGCGCCTGGCGCCGGGGCAGCGCCTGGTGACCCGAGGAGGCGACGCGATCCGCCGCTCGTCCCTGATGGCAAGCGGCGAAGCCGAGGGTCACGTCCACTGAGGGCTTTGCAAATGGGACCCCTCGAGAGACTGCTTCGGTTCTCCCTCCGACACCGGTTGCTGGTGGTCGCCGGCGCCGTGCTCCTCACCCTGGCCGGAGCTCTCTTTATCGCGACCCTGCCGGTGGACATCTTCCCGGACCTCTCCGCGCCGACGGTGACCGTGATCACGGAAGCACCGGGAATGGCGGCGGAAGAGGTCGAACTCCTGGTGACCTTCCCGGTCGAGTCGGCGGTCAACGGATCGCCGGGAGTGCGCCGGCTGCGCTCGGTCTCCGCCGACGGGCTTTCCGTGGCGTGGGTCGAGTTCGATTGGGGAACCGACATCTACCGCGCTCGCCAGGTCGTCAGCGAACGTCTGCAGCGGGTCGACCTCCCCGCCCAGGCCGAGCAGCCCGAACTCGGCCCGATCTCGTCGATCATGGGAGAGATCACGTTCATCGCGATGACCGCGGCGCCGGCCGCGGACGGCGGCGTCAGCGCCATGGAACTGCGCCGGGTGGCCGAGACGGTGGTCCGGCGCACGCTCCTTTCGATCCCCGGCGTGTCCCAGGTGGTTCCCATCGGCGGCGAGCGGCGTCAGCTCCAGGTCACGGTCCGGCCGGCTGCTCTCGCCCAGAATGGCTTGCCTCTCACCGACGTCATCAAGGCGGTGGCCGCCGCGAGCCGCAGTCTCGCCGCGGGCTTCCACGTCGAGGGCGGGCAGGAGCACATCGTCCGCGGGCTCACCCGGGCGCGCAGCCCCGAGGACGTGGCCGCGGCCGTGGTGCGGGTCGAGGGCGGCGTCCCGCTGCGGGTCGGCGACGTCGCGACCGTCGAATGGGGCGCCGAGCCGGCTCGCGGCACGGCGTCGTACTCCAACCGCCCGGCGGTCATCCTGTCGGTGCAGAAACAGCCGGAGGCGAACACCCTCGAACTGACCCGGGCGATCGACGATGCCCTCGCCCGGCTGCAGCCGACGTTGCCTTCGGGGGTGGTGCTCGAGAGCGAGAACTTCCGACAGGCCGACTTCATCGAGGTGGCGATCGGGAACGTCTCCGAGGCGCTTCGCTGGGGCGCGATCCTGGTCATCGTGATCCTGGCGCTCTTCCTCGGCAGCGTCCGGACGACCCTGATCTCGGCGTTCGCCATTCCCCTCTCGCTGGTCACCGGGATCCTGGTGATCGCGGCCCTCGGCCTCCAGGTCGACACGATGACCCTCGGCGGCCTGTCGATCGCGGTCGGCCTCCTGGTCGACGACGCGATCATCGCGATCGAGAACATCTTCCGCCGGCTGAAGGAGGAGCGGCGTCTGCCGAGGGGCGATCGCCGGCCGGCGGTAGAGGTCGTCGCCGCGGCGACGCGGGAGGTGCTGAGCCCGATCCTGATCGCCACCCTGGTCGTCGTCCTGGTCTTCGTGCCGATCTTCTTCCTGCCTGGTCTGGAAGGCCGGCTGCTCCGGCCGCTCGGCCTTGCCTTCATCGCGGCGCTCTCGGCCTCGCTGGTGGTGGCGCTGACCGTCACGCCGGTGCTGGCGCTCCTGCTGCTGGATCGGGCGAAGGTGCTGCGTACACGGGAGCCCTGGCTCCTGCGCGTTTTGCGAGCGGGGTACACGCCGACTCTCAACTGGTGCCTCGGGCATCGCGGGGCGGTTGTCCTGCTGGTGGTCGTGGTGGTCGTGCCCGTGGCCGCGCTCGTGCCCGGCTTGGGACGCAGCTTCCTGCCGCCGTTCAACGAGGGGTCGCTCACCGTCGCGGTCGTCAGCCCGCCGGGGATTCCGCTCGCCGAGAGCGACCGGCTGGGGGGTCAGGTCGAGGAAGCGCTCCTCGCCTTCCCCGAGGTGGTTTCGACCAGCCGCCGGACCGGGCGTGCCGAGAAGGACGAGCACGTGCAGGGGGTCAACGCCTCAGAGATGGAGGTGGTGCTGGCGCCGATCGAGAACGGCCGTTCCAAGGACGAACTGGTCGCCGAGATGCGCCGCGCGGTGGCCACGATCCCCGGGACGACCGTCTCGTTCGGGCAGCCGATCAGTCACCGGATCGACCACATGATGTCGGGGTCCAGGACCAATCTCGCGGTCAAGGTTTTCGGGCCCGACCTGGCGGTGCTGCGGGCGCTCGCCTCCCGGGTCGAGCAGATCCTCGGCGCCGTGCCCGGCATCGTCGACCTGTCGAACCAGGAGCAGGCGGCGATCCCCCAACTGGTGATCGACTTCGATCGCACGGCCATCGCCCGGCACGGGCTTGCCCTTGCGGACCTCGGAGAGGGAGTGGAGGCACTCTTCCAGGGCGTAGTAGCAGGCGAGATCGTCGAGGACGGCCTGGCGTCCGATGTCGCCGTCCGCCTGCCGCCGAGCCTCCGGTCCTCGCCCGAGAAGATCGCGGCGCTTCCGATCTCGACGCCGGCAGGGGACCTGGTACGGCTGGGCGCCGTCGCGGAGGTCCGGCACGCTCTCGGACCGTCGCTCATCCGGCGCGAGAACGCGCAGCGGGTGGCGATGGTCACTGCCAACGTGGCGGGTGCCGATCTGGCCGGTACGGTTGGGCGGGCGCAGGCCGCCGTCGATGCGGGGGTCGACCTGCCGTCCGGCTACTTCGTGACCTTCGGCGGGCAGTTCGAGGAAGCCGGTCGCCGCATCTCCACGGTGGCCCTGCTGGTCGTGCTCATCCTGATCGCCATGTACGGACTCCTCTACATCGAGTTCGGCAGCCACCGCGAGACCCTGATCATGCTCGTCAATGTCCCGCTGGCTCTTGTCGGCGGCGTGGTCGCGGTGGCTCTGGGCGACGGCGTCCTGTCGCTTGCCACCGTGATCGGGTTCGTGACCCTGTTCGGGATCGCGACGCGCAACGGCGTGCTGCTGGTCAGCAACTACCGGCGGTTGCTCGGCGAGGGGCTACCGCTGGACGAAGCCGTGCGGCGCGGCTCGGGCCAGCGGATGGCGCCCGTGCTGATGACGGCGTTGACCGCGGGCCTGGCGCTGGTGCCCCTGGTGCTGGCTGCGGGCGCCCCGGGCAACGAGATCCTGAGTCCGATGGCGCAGGTCATCCTGGGAGGCTTGCTCACGTCGACGTTCCTGAACCTGCTGGTCGTGCCGGTGCTGTACCTCGGTAGCCGTCGTCACTTGCGGGCGATACCGGTGTTACCGCAGTTGAGGTAGCTCCCGAGCAGCACAGTCGAGGATCCCGAAATGGCGGCACAACGACTTCACGAATCGGACCTGGATTTCGCCTCGCCCGGAGCGCTGCCTGCTGTGTTGGCCCTTCGGCAGATACGCAGTCCGGCCTTCGTAGTTGATGATCCAGTTGTGTCGGCCGGGCACCGTTTCATGCGCAGGGGCGCACGTCTCCAACATCTTGAAGACCCTGTGGAGCTGAACCTGCGCCACGAATCAGGCTGCGCGGGGCAGGCTGGCCAGCCCCACGTTGCCCGGCTTCGGGTTGTTCTTCGGCAGTGACTCTTCAAACAGCGTGACACGGTGGCGGAGAGCTGGGTTCGGCTTCATGGGTAGATCGTAAGTGACTTCGCCGTTCGCGACCTTCCTTCGTGCCGCCTCGAACATCTCTTCGGCCCACGGGTCCGCGTCGTGGAAGAACCGCCGCACATCGCGCTTGAACGCGTCGAAGTCGGCGACCATTTCGGCGATGTCGTACAGAGCCAGTTCGATCTTCTCTCGAAGATCCAGGTACGCCTCGACAAGCGTCTCGCCGACGCCGGAAACACCGCCTGGTTTCAGGCCGTGCGCCAGGAATCCATCCTCTTCGATGAGGACGACAGCGCCGCCGCTGAACTCGACGCCGGCGTTGAAGTCGGTGCCCTGCACCGGGATCTGTATCTTGAAGACTATGGGGTACGTGGTACCCAGAACAGGTTCGTCCGTCATGGGATCCTGCTCCCTTCCTTGGTGACTCTGGTGGGGCGTCGACTGCAAACTCCGCATAGCACCGGTGGTGCTATGCCGAGGTTCGTATCACGCGCGGGCCTTCTGGGTCTACCCGTTAGAGGCTTCGTGAGGAGCCGCCAAGGCCCCTCAAAGGAACCGCCCAGCCCCGTCGATCGCCGCCCAGGGGCTTAGACTGTAGCGCGACATGAGGAGTCTGGCCGAGCCTGCGATCGCTGCCGTGTTGGTCGCTCTTCTGCTGCCGGCTTGCGGCTCGCGGACCACGGATGGGGAGGCCGTCGGCGCGGGACCGGCGGCGCTCATCGCCTCGGTCGGCGACGAGTACGCGGCGTTTGCCGCCGAGCAGAGCCCGTACATCAAATTTCGTCGCGGCGAGACGGTGACCGACTTCCCGGATTGGACGCTCGAAGCCGCCGAGGAGGCAGCCGCGTTCGCGCAGGGTCTGCTCGACCGGCTGGCCGAGGTCGACGAACCGGCGATCGACCACGAGGACTGGATCTCGCTGGAGCTGCTGCGCTGGAACCTCGGCCTGCTGGTGGAGGCGCCGGAGCACTACTGGGCAGACTTCAACATCACGCCCTATGCCGTCGGCGGGTTCGTCCTGGACATCCTTCACCAAGTGCTGGGTGCCGCTCCGCTCGGCACCGAGGACGAGCGGGACCACTACCTTCACCTGCTCGGCGAGTATGGGCAGACCATCGGGCAACTCGCCGACAAGGTCGCCGGGCAGAAGGAGCGCGGCATCTATCTGCCCAAGGCTCAGGTCCCCAAGGTGCTCGGCATGTTCGAGGGGTACCGCGGTCGGCTGGAGGAACTGTTCGTGCCGGCCCCGGACCGCGTCGGCGATGGGGCGGAAGAGTTCCTGGTACAGGTCCGGGAGACGATCGAGACCGGAATCGACAGGCAGTTCGGTCGTCTGATCGCCGAACTCGGCGACGACTACCTGGAGGCGGCGCCCGAGCAAGTGGGGCTTGGCGCGGTGCCGGGAGGCCGCGAGCTCTACCTCCACCGCGTTCGGATGCACACGACGACCGACCTCTCGCCCGAGGAGATCCACCAGCTTGGCCTCGAGGAGGTCGCGCGGCTAGAAGCGGAGTTGGCGGCGCTGCGAGAGCAGATCGGCTTCGAGGCCAACTCCGAAGAGACCGCGATGAAGGAGTTCCTCGACCAGGTCCGGGCCGACCCGCGCTTCATTGCCGAATCGCCCGAGGAGGTCGAGGAGCGCTACATGGGCTACATCGAGAAGATCGAGCCCCACGTCGCCGACTACTTCGAGGCTCTGCCGGAAGCGCCGTACGGCGTCCGCCGGCTCGACCCGACCTCGGAGGCGACGATGACGTTCGGCGTCTACCAACTCCCGACCGCGGCCAACCCGCGCGGCGAGTACCGCTACAACGGATCCGATCTCGAAAACCGGTCGCTGTTCTCGGCCCAGGGGCTGATCTATCACGAACTGATTCCCGGCCATCACTTCCAGCTCGCGCTGGCGAACGAGCGCGAGGACCTGCCCCGGTTCCGCCGCGAAACGATCGGCTACGGAGCCTTCACCGAAGGCTGGGCCGAGTACGCCGCCAACCTGGGCAAGGAGATGGGCGTCTACGAGAACGCCTACGACCTTTACGGGCGTCTGGTCATGGAGATGTTCATCTCCTGCCGCCTCGTGATCGACACCGGCATGAACCACCTGGGTTGGGACCTCGAACGCGCCCGCGAGTTCATGAGCGCGAGGGTCGTGTACTCGGATGTCGAGATCGCGACGGAACTCCTGCGCTACTCAGCCGACATCCACGGCCAGGCGCTCGCCTACCGCATCGGCAACCTGGAGATCCTCCGCCAGCGCCGGAAGGCCGAGGAAGCACTCGGCGACCGGTTCGACCTCAAGGCCTTCCACGCCGCCGTCATCGGCAGCGGCGCCATGCCGATGGTGGTGCTGGAGGAGCACATCGACTGGTGGATCGGCGAGCAGGGGTAGTGCCGCCGGAGGCGAACACCGGACGACCGCCCGGCTGCCGGTCAATCGCCATCGCGCGAGAGAGTGGCCCAGCCTTCCTGACCGTTGTAGACGAGGACGGTGCGACTGAGGACATCTCGCCCAATCACAGCGACAAGTCCCAGGTCCGAGAGATCGAAGCTCCGCCCTTGCGGGACCGAGAAAGTGCTGAAGCCGGTGATCGTCACCTCTCCCAGCAGAATAGGGACCTCTCGATCATGGTGCCCCAGGACGGTCATCAACCGGCCGGCGCCGTGGTGAGCCAGGCCCGCACGGGCCGCCGCCGCAAGATCGAAGGCCGTCACGTCGGCGCCTGTGTCGATGAGTGCTCTTCCCGCTACCGACTCGGAGTTCAAGCCTTCGGCTTGCCGTGCCCGCCTCAGATCCGCGGGAAGCTGAATCTCGACTTCGACTATGGCGGCGAGGTCTTCTCGAAGCTCGACTCTCAGCAAGCGGAGGGCCGCACCGTCCTGGTGACGATCGGCATCGCCACCAGCTTTACGGCCGGCTCGCCGGCCTTCAGGACCAGGTAACCGTGGTCCTCGGTTCCCGTGCGCCAGATCCGCCGGTAGCCCTCGTAGTTGGCTTCCATCTCGTCCTCGTAGTCGTCGATCAACCTGGAACCGTGGATCAGGAGGTAGCGGCCGGCGTACTTCCGGCGATACTCCTCGAAGTGTTCTTCGTAGAAAGCTCGCTCTTCCGCGAGTAGCTTCTCAGCCATCGGGACCTCCTGGTCGACTGGCGACTGCGTCGCCGGGTTCGTGAACTCGAAGAGAACACCCCCTCCTGCAGGACTCCTACCACACCGGCGGTTGACGGGCGTAAAGCCTCGCTTTACGATTCGGCAGCCATGTCGACTCCCCAAGAACCGGCTGCAGTTGGCGACTACGTCAGGCGACTGGTCATCCCTGAGGGGATGACGGTGACGGAGGCCGCGAAGAGGCTGGGCGTCACCCGCGTAGCACTCTCGAATCTCCTGAATGGCAGAGCTTCGTTGTCGCGCCAAATGGCGCTCCGCCTGAAGACGGCGTTCGGTGCCGATGCAGAAGAGTTACTCGGCTACCAGGAGGACGCTCTGCGAGGGCGCCGCCGAGAAGAGGAGCGGAAGTTGACCGTCCGGAGCTACGTGCCGCCGTTTCTGAAGATCACTGCTTCCCAGATCCACGAGTGGGCGGACAAAGGCGACGAGGCGCGTAGCCGCTTACCGGTTCTGTTGCGGAGGTTGATCCGCTCGACCGGGGACGAACTTCGCCGGGTGGATTTTCCGGGCTTTGGCGAAGCGCAGCGGCACGGGTGGGATGGCCAGGTGGAAGCTCGCAGGGCGACGCCCTGGATTCCAGAGGGGGAATCCGGATGGGAACTCAGCACCCGTCAAGACTCCGGCGCGAAAGCGAATGACGATTTCTGTGGGCCACGATCGAAACTACCGGAAGACGTTCGGGCCGAAACGACGTTTGTCTTCGCTTCCTCGCGAAAGTGGCCGGGCAAGACGGAGTGGGAAGAAGCGCGCAAGGCAGAGGGCCGCTGGAAGGACGTACGGGCTCTCGATGCGAGCGACTTAGAGCAGTGGCTTGAGGATTCCATCGAGGGGCAGGTCTGGCTGGCCGAGGAACTCGGCCTGCCGTCGTTGCGCGACTGCATGACTCTGAAGCGAGCTTGGCGGGACTGGTCCCAGGCCAGCGAGCCGCCGATGACGGACGGTCTCTTGGCCCCCGCGGTCGCCGAGCACCGCGCCAAGGTGGTCTCCTGGTTGGAGAGGGGCACGTGGGATCGCCCGTTGCTTGTCGCTGCCGATTCGATGGGCGAGGCCCTTGCCTTCCTGTTCTGCCTCTTTCGCGACGAGAACGTGCCCCAGGAGTGGGCCGATCGAGCCGTTGTGGTGAACTCGGCGCAGACCTTGAAGATGTTGGCGCCGTCAACGTCGCGGTTCATTCCCATCGTTGCCGGGAAGGAAGCGGAGCGCGAACTCGCCGCCTTGTATCGGCGGCGACCGTGCATCGTCGTGCGTCCCCGAAACGCTGTCGATCCGGAACCCGATGTCCGTCTAGGCCTGCTTCGTTGCGACACATTCCAGACGGCTCTTTTGGCCGTGGGCCTGGCCCGCGACGAAATCGACCGGCTTGCCCGTGTGTCGGGGCGTTCGCCGACCGTTCTGCGGCGATGTCTCTCGAAGATCAGCGCGATTCGGGAGCCATGGTGGGCCGAGAAGGCGGCGGTCGCCCGGAAGCTCGTTCCGATGGTCCTAATCGGAGCATGGCATGCCGAGTCGGAGGCCGATAAGGAGGTGCTCAGCCTACTTGCCGACAAGCCGTTTCGACAGATCGAGGAGGATGTCGCGGCGTTCCTCGTAGAGGACGACAGCCCGGTCTGGTCGGTGGGCCGGTACCGGGGGGTTGTGTCCAAGTTCGACGGTCTGTTTGCCCTGCACCGGCACATGATCCCGGAGGATCTTCGCGACTTCCTCTTTCTGGCCGAGATCGTGTTGTCCGAAACCGACCTTGCAATTGACCTGCCGCGCGACCGGCTGTGGACGGATGGTCTCTATGGCAGGGTCCGCAAGCACTCGAACGCGCTGCGCACCGGTATCTGCGAGACGCTGGTCCTGCTGTCGGTGCATGGCGCCGACATGTTCCAGGGCCGACTCGGATTCGAGGTGGAGGGTGAGGTTGCGGCCCTCGTCAGCCGGCTCCTCAGACCCGGCGGAGATGAAGCTCCGCTGAACACAGGGACGCTCGAGTCGTACGATCGGGATCTTCCCATGCTCGCGGAAGCGGCCCCGGAGCAGTTTCTGAGCGCTCTCGAAGAAGATCTCGACCGCCCGGAATCGGCCGTTCGTGAACTGCTGAAACCGGCGGAAGCCACGATCTTCAATCGGCCTGCGGGTGTCGGCCTTCTGTGGGCGCTGGAGTGCCTTGCGTGGAATCCTCAGCACCTTGCCCGGGTGGCGCTGGTCCTCGCGAGCCTGTCGAGGGCGGTGCCGGACAGCCACGGCGTGAACAGGCTCGTTCGCAGCCTGGAGTTCATCCTTCGCTCGTGGATGCCGCAGACCGCGGCAACCCTGGAGCAAAGGGTTCAGGCCCTTCGGATCCTCTGCGACCGAGTTCCCGAGGTTGGCTGGCATGTCTGCATGGAGCAGCTTGCCGCTGGGTTGAGGGATCCTTCCGGCAACTACCGGCCGAGGTGGCGCGGTGACGCGGCGGGCGCCGGGCAGCGCGTGTCCACCGGCGAATCGCGGGAGTTCATGCGCGCGGCGCTCGACCGCGCTCTTGACTGGCCGACAGGCCATGACGCCTCGAAACTCGGCGATCTGGTCGACAACCTCGGCGCCATGACCGGTCCGGACCGAGCCCGCGTCTGGTCGCTCATCGAGGACTGGCTCGCGGATCAGCCCGCCGACTCGGAACAGTCCGAGCTGCGAGAACGTCTTCGCCGCTTCGCCTTCGCGACTCGCGGGCCTCTCATCGAGGTGGATTCCGAGGTGCGGGAACGGGCGGAGCAGATGTACGAGCGGCTTCTGCCGGCCGATTTGGTCGCGCGCCACGCTTGGCTGTTCGCCCGGTACTGGATCGAGGAGTGGCCCGAAGACACGGATGTAACTGCGGACTGGCAACGGCACGAGGCCCGCATTCAGGAGCGGCGCACCGAGGCGATGCGAGAGATCCTGAAGGGCGAAGGTCTCGGCGGCGCCCTCCGTCTTCTTCCCGGGAGCGAGGCGCCCCAAGAAGCAGGGCGTCATGCCTCTTTCTGCCTGACCGACCTCGAGTCGAGGGCCGAGACACTTCGGGCCTGCATGGCGGGAGACCTTCCGACGGGGCAGGATATCGAGCCGCGCAAGCTGGATGAGTTCGTGAGAGGTTTCGTGTTCGGCGTGGAGGCGGATGCCCGTGCGGCGGTTCTTGCTCGCGCCGCGCAGGCACTCCCCCGGGAGCAGCTTGTTCGTCTGTTCGTGTGCGCGCCGTTCGACGAGCGGACCTGGCGCGCGGCCGGAGAAGAGGGAGACGAAGTTGCGAAGGCGTATTGGCGAGAAGTGCGGCCCCACCGCGGTCGGGAGTTCTCCGGGCGCGAGCGGACCGAGCTGGTGGACCGGCTGCTTGAGGCTCGGCGGCCTCGTGCGGCTTTCTTTGCTTTGTCCCTCCGGTGGGATTCGGTAGAGACCTCGCGGCTGAAAGATCTCCTCGCCAAGTTCGCCGCGGACGCGGGCGAAGTGGACGGAGACCTGGAGATAGAACAACCCGTCATAGCAAGAGCCTTGAAGTCTCTCGACGGCCGTGCCGGCGTGACACGCGACGAAATGGCCCAGTTGGAGTTCGCGTTCTTCGAAGCTCTGAGGTTCAGCGACTACGGCATCCCCAACCTTCAGTGTCTTTTGGCGGAGTCGCCGCGTGACTTCGCTTGGCTCGTTTCTCTCCTGTACATACGGAGCGATGGCCGGGAGGACCCCGAGGGTTGGCCGGTGAAAGAGCCACAGCGACTTCCAACGCTCCGTCGGTCAGCCCATTCGGTGCTTGCCGAGATGACTCGGATACCGGGTACGCATGGCGACGAGATCCGTGCCGAGGAGCTCCAGGCTTGGGTGAACGAAGTGCGACGTTTGGGCAGGGAGGTCGGCCGGTCGGGCGGCACCGACTACTGCGTCGGCAAGCTCCTGTCGAAGCGGCCTGCGCAGGACAGAGCTTTGTGGCCCTGCCGTCCCATTTGCGAAGCCATGGAGACCATTGGGTCGAATGATGCGCTGGAGGGCTTCGTGAGTGGTGCAATCGAAGCGCGCGGTGTTGCTATGCGCTTCCCAGGCGATACGCAGGAGAAAGAGCTGGCGGCCCGCTACCGGAATTGGGCGGCCGGCCTCGCAGTTGAGTTCCCGTTCGTCGGCCGGACTCTTGAGAGAATGGCGGGTTTCTACGACGACTCGGCAACCCAGTGGGATACGTTGGACAGACTGGGCGAGCGCTTGGGGTCCTGACTCTCCCGAAACACCGCGGGTGAGCAAGCCGAGTTGAGCCGGCTCCGGCAGTTCACGCTGTACCATTCGCACCTTCCTTTGAACGAAGCGGGCTGGTTGCCGGACAAGCGGGAGATGTGCCTGCCGCGAAGAAGCCTGGAATCCGGTCCGCCTGCCGCGTTCAGTTCGCGAAATGCCCCTGACCCCCGAACAGCGCGCCCGCAAGAAGATCGACCGCCAGCTTGGGGCCGCGGGCTGGGAGGTTCAGGACCACCGCGACATGGACATTCATGCGAGTCCCGGTGTGGCTGTGCGGGAGTACCCGCTCAAGTGGAAGGAGGGTGGGGAGTCCAAGAGCGGGTTCGCCGACTACCTCCTGTACGTCGACGGGCAGGCGATCGGCGTCATCGAGGCGAAGCCCGCGGGGCACACGCTGCAGGGCGTCACTCTCCAGTCCCAGAAGTACACCGAAGGACTGCATCAGTGGGTTCCCGCATGGCGGCGCCCGCTTCCATTCGCCTACGAGTCCACCGGGGAGGTGACCCAGTTCACGAACGGTCTCGACCCGGATCCGCGGAGCCGTGAGGTCTTCACGTTTCACCGTCCTGAGGAGTTGCTCCGGCTCCAGTGCCTGGAACCTGAGCAACTGCGAGGGATGCTCCGCCGGATGCCGGAACTCGAGCGGGGCCGACTCTGGCCCGTGCAGTTCGAGGCGATTCGTAACCTCGAGCAGTCGCTCGCGCACGGGCGTCCCCGCGCTCTGATCCAGATGGCGACGGGCAGCGGCAAGACCTTCACTGCCGTGTCGGCGTGCTACCGGCTGGTCAAGCAAGCGAAGGCGAACCGCATCCTGTTTCTCGTCGACCGGAACAACCTCGGGCGTCAGACGCTGAACGAGTTCCAGCAGTACCGCGATCCGTCGTCGGGCTACGCCTTCGCCGAGGAGTTCGTGGTCCAGCACCTGCGGGGCAACGCGATCGACCCGGCCAGCAAGGTCGTGATCACGACGATTCAACGGCTCTACTCCATCCTGAAGGGCGAGGCGGCGTACGACCCGGAGAACGAGGAGGAGTCCCTCTTCGAGTCGGTCCGGCTGGCCGGAGCGGAACCCGTTCCGGTGGAATACACGCCTGACCTTCCCATCGAGACGTTCGACTTCATCGTCATCGACGAATGCCACCGGTCGATCTACAACGTCTGGCGGCAGGTCGTCGAGTACTTCGACGCGTTCCTGATCGGGCTGACTGCCACGCCGAGCCCGCAGACGATCGGCTTCTTCAACAACAACGTCGTCCAGGACTACTCGCACACCAAGGCGGTCGCGGACGGGATCAACGTCGGCTACGAGGTCTACCGGATCAAGACGAAGATCTCCGAGAAAGGAAGCACCGTGGAGGCCGGGCGCCACGTCCCCCGGCGCGACCGCCGCACGCGCAAAGTGACCCTGGCCGAGATGGAAGACGACCTCACTTACGCGGCGAATCAACTCGACCGCGACGTGGTGGCGCCTGACCAGATCCGGCTCGTCGTGCGCACCTTCCGGGACCGGCTCTTCAGCGAGATCTTCCCGGACCGCACCGAGGTCCCGAAGACGCTCATCTTCGCCAAGCAGGACAGCCACGCCGACGACATCGTCAAGATCGTCAAGGAGGAGTTCGGCAAGGGCAACGACTTCTGCCAGAAGATCACATCCAAGACGACCGGCGCCAAGCCGGAGGATCTGCTGAGCAGCTTCCGCAACTCCTATAACCCGCGCATCGCGGTCACCGTGGACATGATCGCGACCGGCACGGACGTGAAGCCCCTCGAGTGCCTGCTCTTCATGCGCAACGTGAATTCGGCTTCGTACTTCGAGCAGATGAAGGGCCGGGGCGTGCGGGTCATCGAGCGCGACGATCTGCAGGGCGTGACTCCGGACGCCGACGCGAAGACTCACTTCGTGATCGTCGATGCGGTCGGCGTCTGCGAACGGGACAAGACGGACTCGAGGCCGCTGGAGCGCCAGCCTTCCGTCAGCACCGAGAAGCTGCTGCAGATGGCGGCGCAAGGCATGGCCCATCCCGATCTCGTTTCGAGCTTGGCATCGCGTCTGGCGCGGCTCGGCCGCCGGCTCGACGAGCAGCAGCGATCGCGAGTCGCGCAGGAAGCGGACGGGGCGACGCTGGAGGGGTTGACCGGCGAGCTTCTGCACAGCATCGATCCCGACGCGACGCGCGAGGCGGCGGTTGCCGAGCACGGGCTGGCGGATGACGTAGAGCCAACCGACGACCAGCTTGAGCAAGTCGAGCACGAGCGCATGACGGCCGCTCTCAAGCCGTTCACCCGACCGGGGTTGCGCCGGGCGATCGTTGAGATCTCCCAGAGCCTCTACCAGATCATCGACGAGGCCGCCCTTGACCAACTGCTGGGTTCCGGCTACGACGGGACGGCCGTCGAAAAAGCCCGTTCCAAGCTGGAGGACTTCAAACGGTTTCTGGATGACAACCGGGACCGCATCGAGGCGCTGCGGATTCTCTACAGCCGCCCCTATCGAGCGGGTCTTCGCTACCGGCACGTCAAGGAGTTGCGGGATGCGCTCCGCAACCCGCCTGTGGGGCTGCACGACCCCGCCAACGGCCTATGGCGGCTCTACGAGTTGGTAGAGCCCGAGAAGGTGCAGGGGAGAGGCGGCGGCGCGCTGGTCGACTTGGTCGCGATCGTGAAGCGCGCAATCACCCCCGACGGGCCCTTGGTCCCTGTCGCCGATCAGGTCGAGGAGCGCTACCGAGAGTGGCTGGCCGAGAAGGCGCGAAGCGGACAAGCGTTCAGCGCGGACCAGTTACGGTGGCTGGATGCGATCAAGGACCACATCGCCAAGAGCCTGGTGATAGATCGGGACGACTTCGAGTACGCGCCGTTCAGCCAGATGGGTGGACTGGGCGCCGTGTACAGGGCGTTCGGCGACGAACTCAATGCGGTGTTGGCAGAGTTGAATGAGAGGTTGGCGGCGTGAGGGACTTGCCGGAGGCGTGGGCGGAGGTGGCGTTGGGGCAGGTATTCAACCCGGGGCGCGGACGGGCGGTCATTCCGTCTCGGCAACCCGAGACCCGATTCGAGTTGTACAGTGTTCCGTCATACGCGCAGGGAGTACCCGAGCAGCTGGTCGGCGCGAGTATCGGTTCATCCAAGCAAGCGGTTGTACCCGGCACAGTTCTGGTTTGCAGGATAAACCCGCGAATCAACCGTGTGTGGCTGGTGAGACGAGCTACCGGTAACCCGCAGATTGCGTCGACCGAGTGGTTTGCTCTGCCGCCCATACGGGGAGTGCTGCCTCGCTTTGTGAGGTACGCACTTCAGGCTCCGGCGGTCCGAGAGTTCCTGACCTCGAAGGTCTCGGGGGTTGGAGGCTCGCTTATGCGTGTCCGTGTGGCAGCGTTCTGGCGAACTCCGCTCACGCTTGCCCCGCCTCTTGAACAGCGCCGAATCGTCGTCAGGATTGACTCCCTCTTTGCCAAACTGGACGAGGGCATCGCTGCCCTCAAGCGTGCCGAGGCGAGTCTGGAGCGCTATCGGGCATCCGTCCTCAAGGCTGCTGTCGAGGGCCGTTTGACGGAGCGGTGGCGCAGCGACAATCCACCGGTTCAAACGGGCGAAGAACTTCTCCGGCGTATCCTGGCCGAGCGGCGCGAGCGGTGGGAGGAGCAGCAGCTCGCGACGTTCGCTGCGAAGGGCCGGAAGCCGCCGCGGAACTGGAAGTCGAAGTACAGAGAGCCGGTCGCGCCAGACGCGAGCGATTTGCCGGCACTGCCGGAGGGCTGGTGTTGGGCCACGGTGGATCAGCTCACGGCTGGTGATCGCTCATGCGCGTATGGCGTGTTGAAACCGGGCCCCGACGTGCCTGGCGGGATCCCGTTGGTGAGGGTGGGGAACATCAAGAACGGCACGGTCTCCGGTGTTCTCAAGCGAATCGCTCCCCGAATCGCCAGCAAATACAACCGGACCCGACTTCGTGGTGGCGAGTTGTTGATCACTTTGGTTGGCGCTATTGGGAGAACGGCAGTTGCGTCGTGTGCCGTGGCTGGTGCGAACACGGCCCGTGCCGTTGGTGTCGTGCCAGTTTCATCATTGCTCGATGCGCACTGGACGGCGGTTTGGTTTCAAAGCCCGCTTGAGCGCTACCGAATGATCGGCAAGGCGCACGAGGTGGCGCGCAAGACCCTGAATCTGGAGGATGTTCGTAGTGCGCGGATTGCTTTGCCGCCGCTGTCGGAGCAGGTCGCCATCTTGCTGTGTGTGAGCGGGGCCAAGCGGCAAGCAACCGCAGCTTCGGACACTGTCGAGAAGGCGAAGAGCTCGCTTCAAGCCCTCCGCCAGTCGATCCTCAAGCGCGCGTTCGAGGGTCGACTCGTACCCCAGGATCCGGACGACGAGCCCGCGGCCGTCCTCCTGGAGCGCATCCGCGCCGCACGGGAAGCGTAAGTCACGCCTGCCGCCGGGGGTGGCGACCCCGCCGCCGACCAGGTCCGCCGCGGAGAATGTCCCGCTACTACTTCGGAACCTGCTCCGTCTCGAAGCCGATTCCATGCTCTCGCTGTTACTGTGTGTCGCACCTGTCACACCGCCCCGGAACCTCGTCGCTCGTTGGTCGGCGCCAGCGAGGGGGTAAGCGGCGAACCAGACAGCCACCCGACATGGAAGCACCCATGAACCCCAGTTTCTCCGATGAAGACGACTCGCTACTTCGACGAACAGGTCACGCGCAAGCGCCCCTATGTCGACGTGGACTTGTGCCGTGCCGTGATCGCCTCACCCCTACGGAGCGAACGCCAGGAGGACGGCCGCGTCCGCTTCTGGGGCAGAATCAGCCTGTGCGGCGAGGCCACGGGCCGGATTCTCCGCGTCGTCACCCTGGAGGACGGTGAGACCATCCACAACGCGTTTCTCGATCGCAGCTACCGCGAGGACAAGCAATGAAGTTGCACTACTACCCCGACACCGACAGCCTTTACGTGGAGTTCAAGCGCGAGCCGAGCGTGGAGACGCGGGAGATCGCTGACGGGCTCAACGTGGATCTCGACGCGCGCGGCAACGTCGTCGGCTTTGACATCGACCACGCCGCCGAACGCCTCGATCTGGCGACCCTGGAGACTCAAGAGCTGCCGGTGAGAGCGTACAAGGCTGGCTGACCCGGTCAATCTGTGAACTTCGCGCCGTGCGCGATGCACACGCGGGCAGGATGCCCGCGTCCCGGGTTCTCCAGGACGCGCGTTGCCGAGGGCAAGAGAAGGAGCAGCGACATGACCAGAGAAACGTCCTACACCGCCGCGCGGAAGAACCTGGCCGCGCTGATGGATCAGGTGACGGACACGCGGGAGCCGGTGTACATCCGGCGGCGCGGCAAGGAGGACGTCGCTCTTGTCGCGGCGAGAGACCTGGGGTCGTGGGCGGAGACAGAGTACCTGCTTAGCTCGCCGGGGAACGCCGAGAAGCTCCGGGAGGCGATGGCTCGCGCCGACGCCGGCGAGGGGGTCGTCATGGAGGTTGACGAACTCCGCCGCCTGTTCGGCCTTGAGGAAGAGTGACGGAAGCGCTGTCGGCGCGCCGCCACTACTGAGCCTGCCGGGCCGACTGAACTCCCCATCCCATGTCCGACAACCACACACAGCGCATCGTCAACAAGGCGTGGAGCTTCGCGCACCTGTTGCGCGACGACGGCCTGTCGTACATGGAGTACACGGAGCAGATCACGTTCCTGCTCTTCCTCAAGATGGCGCACGAGCGGACGCGGCCGCCGTGGAACCAGCCTTCGCTGGTCCCGGAGGGGCTGGATTGGCCCAGCTTGCTCGCGGAAGACGGCGCCGACCTTGAATCGCACTACCGGCACATCTTGACCGAGCTGTCGCGCGAGGACGGCATGCTCGGGGAGATCTTCCGGCGGGCCCGGCAGCAGATCCAGAATCCCGCGACCCTCAAGCGGCTCATCGTCGATCTGATCGATCCCGAGGATTGGAGTTCGCTCGCGGCCGACGTGAAGGGCGACATTTACGAGGGGCTACTCGCGAAGTCTGCCCAAGAGTCGCCCAAGGGCGCCGGGCAGTACTTCACGCCGCGCGAAGTGATCCGGGCGATCGTCGACGTCATGCAGCCCGGGCCGGACGACTCGGTGTGCGATCCGGCGTGCGGCACCGGCGGCTTCCTGCTCGCCGCTCACGACCATGTGCTGCGGGAGCACGGAAGCGCGCTGGACCCGGACCAGAAGCGCCATCTTCGCCGGAACTTCGTCCAGGGAATGGACATTGTTCCCGCGACCGCCCGGCTCTGCATCATGAACCTGTACCTGCACGGGATCGACGCGGACCCGTGCCCGGTCCGGTCCGGCGTGGACAGCCTGGCGAGTGACCCCGGCCAGCGGTTCTCGATGGTGCTGACCAATCCCCCCTTCGGCAAGAAGAGCACGGTCCGGATCGTC
The DNA here is from genome assembly GCA_965205295.1 of Candidatus Multivorans sp. Lineage (GTDB taxonomy): Bacteria > Acidobacteriota > Thermoanaerobaculia > Multivoradales > Multivoraceae > Multivorans. Next base: position 3,161,304 of record OZ242167.1, on the reverse strand, counting down.
AACGAGGAAGGCGATCTGGAGACGGAGTCCGACGCCTACGAACGTCAGGACTTCTGGACCAGCACGAAGAACAAGCAGCTCAACTTCCTCCAGCACGTGAAGACGCTGCTCACGATCAACGGCTCGTGCGCCATCGTGGTGCCCGACAACGTGCTCTTCGAAGGGGGCGCGGGCGAAGTCGTGCGGCGCAATCTGCTGCAGCAGTTCGACGTTCACACGCTGCTCCGGCTGCCCACCGGCATCTTCTACGCCCAGGGGGTCAAGGCGAACGTCCTGTTCTTCCACGCGAAGCCGGCGCGGGAGAAGCCCTGGACCGAGCGGCTCTGGGTCTACGACCTGCGCACCAACAAGCACTTCACCCTCAAGATGAAGCCGCTCCGCGGGTCCGACCTGGACGATTTCGTGAAGTGCTACCGGCCAGGCGCGCGTCGCCAGCGTGAGGCGACCTGGACTACGGACAACCCGGACGGAAGGTGGCGAGCGTACGACTACGACGAGTTGGCCGAGCGCGACAAGCTGAACCTGGACCTGTCCTGGCTCAAGGACCGATCGCTGGAAGACGCCGAGAACCTGCCGGAGCCCGAGGTGCTGGCGGCCGAGATCGTGGAGGATCTGCGATCGGCGCTGGAGGCGTTCGAGGAGATCGCGGCGGAACTGACGGCCGATTGAAACGGCGCCAATAGCTGGGAACTGGCGCCGCCCCTACGCACAGAGTTTCTGCCGCGCAGACTTCTGGCTCAACCCGGGCTGACTTCTGCTACATGCCGGATCGAGTCGGTCAAGTAGGGATGGTTCTGCACTTTCCGGAGGAAGCGCGAGTCCGCAGTCACGACAGGGTGCTGCTCGTGGAGCGCGAGGGCGAGGTAGAAGCAGTCGTACGCCGGGTGATCGAGATCCACGCTCAGCCGGGCGGCGGCGCTCGCGAGTTGACGCATCGGAACCGGGGTCGCCACGGGAGCTTTCCGCAGCAGCGCGACGGCGTTCGCCAGTGCGTCGCGGTCGATGTCGCCGCGCCGGCACATGGCCCAAAGGGCGTTCGTCGCTTCCACGAACAGCAGGCCCGGCGCCAGCAGCGTCGTGCCGCCGGCGAGCAGGCTCGCTGCTTCCTTCGAGTGCTTCTCCTCCACCAGCCACTTCACGGCGACGCTGGCGTCGACGACGCAGCCCTTCACAGGCCGCTATCCCGGTCGCGTTCCTCCCGAATCGCGTCGGTGCTGTCAACGGTCGAGCGAAGGCGCCGCCGCATCGTCGCGGCGCGGGCAGCGAAGTCGCTGCCGTCCGCCAAGAGGGAGCGATGCAAGATGTCTCTGTGTTCGGCCTCCGCCGACCGGCCGCGCGCGGCCGCCCGGGTCTTGAGTGCGGCGACCACCTGCGCGGGCACGTTGCGGACGGTCAGTTGGGGCATGACGGCGGTTCCTTCCTTCGAGCCTTCATCGTGATGCGGTCAATGACGGCAATCGTAGATTCCGCATTCAACGCTGTCAATCACCCAACCACCTCATCCCCTTCGATCGCTACGTCCCCGTCGCGGCCCAGGACGAAGTCGCACTCCAGGTGGCGTCGATCAGGATCGGCAACTCGCGTCTGGACCTTCGGGCGAGAGAGGATCATCAAGGCACGGTCGGCGGTATTCTCCGGTGCACCGCTACCGAAGAGGAGGAACTTCCATGCGCAGACCCGCAATCCCCGGCACCACCCTCGCAAAGTCTGTCGCTTGCGTCGTTGCCGCCGTCGCCGTCGTTGCGCTTCAGGCGTGCCAGACCGGCGATGCGGACGATGCGGGCACGGAAACCGACATGGACGCTCAGCACGAAGAAAGCGCCGGCGGCCACGAGGTCCACTGGTCTTACGAAGGTGACACCGGCCCCGGCATGTGGGGCTCCCTCGACCCATCCTTCGCGGCCTGCGACAGCGGCGCGCGGCAGTCGCCTGTCGATATCACCGGTGCGACGGCCGGTGGCGAGAGCGAACTCGAGACCCGCTGGCAGCCCGGCGACGCCGAGGTGATCGACAACGGCCACACCATTCAGGTCAACGTGACGGAGGGAAGCGTCATCAGCCTGGAGGGACGGGAGTTCGCGCTGCTGCAGTTCCACTTCCATCTGCCCAGCGAGCACACCGTGGAGGGAAGTGCCGCCCCGATTGAGGTCCACTTCGTGCATGCGGCCGCGGAGGGCGATCTGGCAGTGATCGGAGTCTTCATGGAGGCCGGCGAAGCCGATCCGACCGTCCAGAGCATCTGGGAGGCGATTCCGTCTGCCGGGGAGTCACCCGGAACACTGGCGGCGTTCGATGCGCGCACACTGCTGCCGGAGGGAGGCAGCCACCACCGCTATCCCGGCTCGCTGACCACGCCGGCCTGCTCGGAGATCGTCAGTTGGGTGGTGATGACCGAGTCGATCGCAGTTTCGCAGGACCAGATCGACGCCTTCGCGGCCCTCTATCCGATGAATGCGCGCCCGGTGCAGCTCCTGAAGGAACGCACGATCGAACTGAAGGACTGACCTCTAGCCCAAGCGAAGATCAGGACGCCGGCGCAACGAACGGATCGAGGATCTCTACGCCCAAATGCTCGAAGTCGCGGACGTTGCGCGTGACGACGGTCAGACCGTGAATCCTGGCGACAGCAGCGATCATCGCGTCCTGGGACAAGGCAACCGACTGACGGTGCATCAGCCGTCCCCACTCCCGGAAGATCACCCCGTCCAGCGCCAGAATCGGATACGCCTCCATGACCTGATCGAGCCAGGCCTCCAGCATGCTGGCCTTCGCGGAGTCGAGCGCCCGAGTCTTCTCGATTCCCCCCTGAATCTCACCAACGGTCACCGCAGACAGATGGAGTCGTTCCGACGGGACGTTCCGGATCCACTCCAGAACCGCAGGATGTGGGCGGCTGCGTCGCAACTCGGAGACGACGTTCGTGTCGAGCAGGTACATCTCCTACTCGAATCGAGGCGCTTCGCGATAGCGGAATTGGCGACGCGGCAGGGCCAGCTCCTCAGTCCTCGGTTCGGGTGCCAGAAGTAGTTCCTTGAGACCCGGCTTCGACGAACTCGACAGCCTGCGCCACTGTTCGATGGGCACCAGCACAGCGGTCGGCACGCCGCGTTTCGTCACGATCTGCGGTCCCTCGGCCACGCTCGTCTCCAGGAACTCGCTGAAGCGCGCCTTCGCGTCCTGCACCTGCCACACGTTGTCCATCGGTTCGCCCTCCAACTGACTAGACTTCAGACTAGTCTTGGGCGTCGATACCGTCAAGCTGCCGTCGTCCTCCGCGGGCGTAGAGGTCTGGGGGCGCGCACGGCAGCGTTCCCATTTGGAGCGTGTTCCGAAATAGTCGAGCTATCTCGGAGTATCCTCCGAAATGGTCGGATGGAACGCTGCGTTTGCACTTGGGAATCGAGGCAGAGAGCGCACCGATGAAGAGTGAGCGGACGACAAGCGATGTAGCGCCGCAGGCAGGCCGCCGCTTCAACCTGTGGCGGATCGCGAAGAACCTGCTGCTCGGCGGCACGGTCCTGGTCGTCGCCCTCGTCGCTCTCGCCGCGTTCTCGTACAACTCCTTCCGCGGCGACCGCCTGGAGGAGCTCCGATCGGGAAGCCAGGTGATCGAGACCCGGGTCGGTCCCATCGAGTACGTCCTGGAGGGAGACGGCGACCAGGTCGTGCTCTCGATTCACGGGACGCCGGGCGGCTACGACCAGCGTTTCGGACTGGACGGGTTCCAGGTCCTTGCCCCGTCTCGTTCGGGCTACCTCCGCACGCCGATCAGCGCCGGCCGGACGCCGCGCGAGCAGGCGGACGCCTACGTGGCGCTGCTCGATGCCCTGTCGATCGACGAGGTCGTCATCATGGGGCTCTCCGGCGGCGGGCCGTCGTCGATGACCTTCGCCGCGGCCTATCCCGACCGGACCCGGGCGCTCATTGCGCTGGAGGCGGTGAGCAACAGCGATCTGCCGGAGATCCCGGCCCCGGCGTTCCTGGCGGGTGACTTCACCGCGTGGCTTTCACTGAGCATGCTCAGGCGGGCCGTCGGCACCGAGGGCCTGCTGGAGATGTTCGCGCCGGATCCCGAGAACAGGCGGCTCGTGCTCGAGAGCGAAGAGAAGACCGCGGCGTTCGAGGATCTGATGTGGTCCTTGTGGCCCCCGTCGCAGCGTGGCAACGGACTGGCGAACGACGAGGAGCAGTTCGACGCCCTGGACCTGCCCCTCGCCGACATTCGGGTGCCGACCCTGGCGATTCACGGCACGGCGGACGCGGCCGTGCCGATCGAGCACGCCCGGTTCCTTGCCGAAAGGGTGGCCCAGGCCCAGCTACACATCATCGAGGGAGCGGATCACTTGATGCCCGTCTCGCACCAGGAAGAAGTCGTCCGCGTCATCACCGGGTTCATCGACGGGCTCGATGCCCAGGGCGACGAGGGCTCGGAGGAATCGCAGGAGAACACCCAGTGAGAGCGCTCGTCTTCGGCTTGCTGTGCCTCGTCTTCTCTCCGCTCCTGATGGTCGGTTCGATGGTGTTCGCGTTCAAGGTCCGTTTCGTGAACATGCCGCGCGGCATCTCCGGCACCGCGTACGAGCCCTACATGGCCCGCCTGGTTCTCCACCTGATCGGGAGCCGGCGCGACGACGTCTCCGAACGCATCGCGCCGCACCTGCCGGCGCTTTCGCCCCTGATCATGGGTTTGCTGGTGAAGCCGATGGCCCTGGCGGCGCGGTGGAGCGGCTTCCGCGGCTCGTTCTTCGCCTATCCGGGTCCGCGGCCGTCGACGTTGATGACCTTCATCAGCCACCGCACGCACTTCTTCGACACCGCCATCGCGGCCGCGGCCGCGGCCGCCGAGGACAGCCCGATCCGCCAGTTCGTCTTCCTCGGCGCTGGCTGGGACACCCGCGCGTACGGTCGGCTGCCGGAGGGAGCCGATCTGGCCGGCGCCGGCGTGAAGGTTCTCGAGGTCGACGAGCCTCCCACGCAGCAGGTCAAGGTGCAGGCCCTGCGAGCAGCCGGCGTCGAACACTCCCACGTGACGTTCGCACCGACCGACTTCAACCAGCAGACCTGGCTGGAGTCGCTTACGGAACACGGGTTCGACCCGGACTTGCCGACGTTCATCCTCTGGGAAGGCGTGACGATGTACCTCGACGACGCGGCCGCCTCAAAGACACTGGCCGCAGTCGCAGGATTCGCGCCCGGGTCGCGCATCGCCTTCGACTTCTTCAGCCGGGAACTCGTGTTCGGCCGAAAGCCCTACGCCGTGATCGGGACCTACATGAAGTACGCCTTGAAGTCGTTCTACGGCGAGAGCATGCGCTTCGGCATCTCGACCGCCGCGCCCGCGCGTCAGCAGGCCCTGGACTTCTTCGAAGGCCGCGGCCTGGAAGTGGAGAGCTTCGAGTCGCTCGGCCGGGAGGCTGGCCGCAGCACGCCGATCGGCGGGTTGATCCTCGCGGCCGTGCCGGACCAGTCAGTTGCGGATCGGGCATGACGCCGAAGCTCCATCCGCTCAACCAGGACTTTCGCTGGGAGCCCAGAGGCGGCCCCTACCGGCGCATCTCTTCCGCGCAGGCCCGCCAGTGGAGCGAGCAGGGCTTCTTCGTGCTCGAGGACGCTGTCGAGCCGTCCACCCTCGAGCGTCTGATCGCCGAGATCGACCCTTGGGAAGCCGAGGCCGAAGCGGCGTTACGCAAGCAGCCACAGGGGCGCCGCTTCATCGCTCGCGCCGACGAGATCACCTTCACCGTCCACCTGGTGAAGCGTTCGGCCTTTCTCCGCGACTTCTGTGCCGGGCCTCTCTTTCGCGATCTCGCGTGGGACCTGGTGGGCCCCGACGTTCGCCTCTACTGGGACCAGGCGGTCTACAAGAAGCCGAGCGTTCCAGCCCCCTTTCCCTGGCACCAGGACAACGGCTACGGGTTCCTCGAACCGCAGAGCTATCTCACCTGCTGGATCGCACTGACCGACGCTACGACCAGCAACGGGTGCCCCCAGGTGCTCCCGGGACTGCATCGCCACGGCACTCTCGAGCACTGGACCACCGATCTCGGCTACTGCTGTGCGGAGGAAGACGCCGAAGGGCTTGCTGCACCTGCAAGAGCAGGCAGCATCGTCGCCTTCTCCTCACTCACTCCGCATGCCACCGGGCCGAATCTCACCTCCGAGGTCCGTAAGGCATACATCGTTCAGCTCGCCCCCGACGGGGCCCGCCGCATGGAGCCCGACGAGAGCGGTGGCTACCGACCCGTTCTCCAGCAAGACCCGGATCGACAGTTCTCGATCCTGGTCTCCGGTCGATCACCCGGAACCTGACGGGCCAATTGCGGTGTGCGCGGGGAGCTAGACTCGTAGCTCAATCCCCCAGACCCGCCGTCGATAGCGTTCCGTGAGGTCGATCGCGTTCCGTGAGGAGAAGAACCATGCATGGACTTCGTTGGTGTCCGCTTGTCGGTCTCCTGGTAGCCCTGATGGGCGCGCCAGCTAGCTTCGGCCAGGCGATGGAATCGGCCGAGCCGTTCAAGGTCGGGACCTTCGACATCGACGGCGTGCCGCGCGTCGGCCTCGTCCTGCGGGACCGTCTGGTGATCGACATCGCGGAGGCGAACCGGGGGCTCGAGTCGGATCCCGCCTACCCGAAGATGCCGATGCCGGAGGACATGCTCGAGCTCATCGGTCGCTACGAGTACGGTCTCAAGTACCGGCTGTACGAGATCGTGAACCATCTCGTCCGGAACGAACTCCTCGGGAGCGAGGCTCCGGGATACGTCCACTCGGTCGGCGAGCTCCGGATCCGGCCGCCGATCATGTATCCGGGGAAGATCCTGAACGCCGCCGTCAACTTCTACAGTCACGTCAACGAGTCGGGAACCGAGGAAGAGCGAGTCGAGGCTCGGCGTCAGCGTCGGGAGAACCGAGGTGTCCCGTATCTCTTCATCAAGCCGTCCCGAGGCGCGGTCGTAGGCAGCGGTGACGAGATCGTGATCCCCTACGGGCGCGATCGCACGGATTGGGAAGTCGAGCTGGGTGCGGTCATCGGGCGAACGGCGAGGTACGTCTCCGCCGCCGAGGCCCAGGACCATGTCTTCGGTTACCTGGTCTCCATCGACGTCTCCGACCGCGGCGGCCGGCCTCCGGGAGGCAACCCCATACGCAGTGACTGGTTTGTCGGCAAGGGGCACGACACCTTCGCACCGCAGGGCCCGTGGATCGTGCCGCGCGAGTTCTACGGCGATCCGATGAAGAACCTCCGCCAGACCCTGAGCGTCGATGGCACCCAGCTCCAGGAGGCGCGCGCCGGCGACATGATCCACTCGCTGTGGGAGCTCATCGAGTATGGGTCGTCGATCATCACACTTTACCCGGGTGACGTCATCAACAACGGCACTTCAGGCGGCACGGCAGCCGGAGCGGCCGCGACTCGCGGACCGGAGGATCGATTCCTCAAGCCGGGCGAGGTGGTCGAGGCGTCGATCGACGGCATCGGTACGCTGCGGCTCTCGGTCGTCGCCGGTGAGAAGCCGCCGGGCGAGACGGGGGCCCGGCTGCCGCCGGTCAAGTCGTATCGCTGACTCCTCGAGGCGTCTAGATCGCCAGATCGGATCGACAGAAACGACTTCTAGGAGAACCCGATGCCAGACGGTTACAACTATCCCGCCGATATCCAATGCGACGAGGACGGCCGGCATGTCGTCGCGTTTCCGGATTTCGGCTGGGGCGCTACAGACGGCGCGACCAGAGGGGAGGCGCTGGCCGAAGCCAGGGATCTGCTGCGAGAGTTGATCGCCACCACGATACGGGAAGGCGGCGATCTGCCCGAACCGTCGCCCACCGGCGAGGAGCGGCCCATGGTCGTCCCGCCGATGCAGATCGCCCTGAAAGCGGCCTTGTACGACGCCTGGCGTCACGCTGGGATCTCGCGGCGGCAGTTCGCCCGCGATCTCGATGTCGCCGAAAGCGAAGTGCGGCGCATGCTAAACCCCGATCACGCCACCAAGGCGGCTACCATCGACCGGGCGCTGCGCCGCCTGGGCAAGCGGCTCACGGTGACCGTCAGCGAGGCAGCCTGAATCGGTTGCACCCGGCCGCGGGACCGCCGAGCGTGGAGCCCCGGAGTAGAGTCCGGCTGCCGCGCTAGATCGCCAGATCGTTCAGATTGTAGTCCCGGATCACGCGCTCGAACGTCTCGTCGTTGAAGCGGAAGTCGTCTTCGAGACCAGAGAATGGCTCGTAGACGAACGACGGCTCCTCGGGTCGGTGCTGCCGGCGGGCGTCGACCGCCACGGCGATCACGGACGAGCGATCGAAGATGCGCCGGGCGTCGTAGACGATCTCGTCGGCTTCAACGCCGAGCGCGCCCTTCTGTCCCTCCACCGACGTGCGGCGGTGGAAGCCGAAGGTGAGCGAGATGCGCAGGTCCGGCGAGGTGTTGGCGAACGAGGCGTGGAGCATCTGGCGGTTGACGATGGTGACATCGCCGGCGTCGCAGACGAGCGGCACGGCCCCGGGGAGCTGCTCGCTGCCTCCGTTCTCCCGAACCCGCGCCTTGATGTCGATCTTCCCGAGCTTGTGCGTGCCCGGCACCACCCAGAGACAGCTCGCCGGAGCGGTCGGATAGAGCTGCACCTGGAAGTTGAAGCCGTGGATGCCTTCGTCCCAGTCCGGAGAACCCCAGTGGGTGACGCCGTCCTGGTGCCACGAAACCGAACCGCCGAGACCCGGCTGCTTGACGAAGATCGCATCGTTGAAGGGCACGAAGTCGTCGCCGTTGATCGCCGCGGCGATCTCAAGCAGGTGCGGGTGGCCGTAGAGCCGCAGCCCGGAGGGCATCGCCCGGCACATGGAGCTCATGAGGAAGACCACGTCCGCGGGCGCGTCCTCTTCGGGTAAGGGCTGCGTCATCTGCGTCGGGTGACGTCCACCGAGAAGCCCGGTTCCGCCCCAGGGATCGGCCAGAGGCTTGGCGAAGAGATACGGCCGGCGGGCGTAGTCGAGCCCCAGCGCCGGGCGCCCTCGCGCATCCACGTCCGCATCCGGGCCCACCGGCGCGCGCTCCAGCATCTCGCCCGCATCGCGACGCAGCTCGGCCAACTCGTCGCCGTCGATGGGTCCTTCGAAGACGTAGAAGCCGTGCCTCCAGTACGCCGCCAGGATGTCCGGATGGAGTCTGCCGCCGTCGGTCAGCCGAATCGGCCCCCGGTTGCCGATCTCGGCCGCGAGGCGCAGCCCCTCTTCCTGGTACGCCGCCATGCCGGCCGCGTGCTCCGCCCGGGTCGGTGCCGTCACCGGGTCGCTTGCGCTCTGCGTGTCGTTCATGGCGGTGGAAGTGATTCTAGCGCCGGCCCTGCCGGCCGGGTCCTTCGCGTGCTTCGGATCGTGCACCTACCGCGCACGGGCGTAACGGCTGGTATCGTGCCTGGTTGACGGAAGGGAACGCATCGTGAACTGGCAGAAATGCACTGCTGTTGAGCAGCACCCGGAGAAGGTTAGCGGTGCCTGGGTGTTCCGGGGCAGTCGTGTCCCGGTAGCCGCACTGTTCGCGAATCTGCGAGACGGAGCCTCGGTCGAGGAGTTCCTGGAGTGGTTCCCTGGAGTCGCCCCAGAGAGCGTCGAGGCCGTACTTGACTTCGAGGCGAAGGCGTTGTCGGCGGACGTGTTGCCTGGAGCCGAGAGTTCCGGGGCCAGTCCGTCGGCGTGAGGGTACTGTTCGATCAGGGAACGCCGCGCCCCTTAGACGCCATCTGCCGGGGCATTCCGTGGATACGGCGTTCGAAAGAGGCTGGTCCGATCTGCGGAACGGCGACCTCCTCGATCGGGCGGAGGCGGCTGGTTTCGAACTCTTGATCACGACGGATCAGCACCTCAGACATGAACAAGGGCTGTCAGGCCGGCGTCTGGCCGTGCTCGTGCTGCTCACAACCTCGTGGCCGAGGATTCGACTGAGAGTGGAGGAAGTGGCCTCGGCAGTGGCCGGAATGAGACCCGGCGACTACCAAGAAGTGGACGTTCGATAGCTGCGGGGCACCGAGACCGTTGGAAGTCCGCTTCGTCGCGGCTGGGTCGCATGGAAGGCTCTACGCGGGGCGTCGCAAGACCACCGTCAAAGACCGGAAGAAGGAGATCGGCAAGGGCCTGCTCAACAAGATGCTCGCTGATCTGGGGATCGACAGAAACGACTTCTAGGAGAAACGCGATGCCAGACGCCTACAACTATCCCGCCGACTTCCAGCGCGACGAGGACGGCCGGCACATCGTTGCGTTTCCGAATTTCGGCTGGGGCGCTACAGACGGCGCGACGAGAGAGGAGGCGCTAGCCGAAGCCAGGGATCTGCTGCGAGAGGTGATCGCCACCACGATACGCGAAGGTGGCGATCTGCCCGAACCTTCGCCCACCGGCGAGGAGCGGCCCATGGTCGTCCCGCCGGTGCAGATCGCTCTGAAGGCGGCCTTGTACGATGCCTGGCGTCACGCCGGCATCTCGCGGCGGCAGTTCGCCCGCGATCTCGATGTAGCCGAAAGCGAGGTGCGGCGCATGCTGAGCCCCGATCACGCCACCAAGGCAGCTACGATCGACCGGGCGCTGCGCCGGCTGGGCAAGCGACTCACCGTGACCGTCAGCGAGGCAGCCTGAATCGGTTCCCTGCGGACCGCTGGCGGCTGCCGTCTACCGGCTTGGCGGCGAATCGTCAGCCGAACGCTGAGAAGCCCACAGCGCGCTTCGTGTGCGGAGCTACATCAGGTAGAATTTGTCGTCGGCCACGATCGGCGAGGCGCAACAGCTACGCGACCGGTTCGTGGTTCCAACACCTTCTGTTCGAGGCCGCCGCTCGCCGAAGAGGCCCTTGACCGCGAGGGCGTGTCGATGTCTACTCTCGTCCACAATGACCAGCTCCTGTCGCGCGGGTCGGCCGTCCAAGGGACCGGGGACAGCCAGCACCCCTTTCGGTCCACGGTGGGGTTGTGAATCTCGGCTTCGGCAGGGACTGCCGTGCCCTACGGGCACGTGGAGTCCCGCCCAAGCCAACAGGAGGTTGGGTTCACAGCTGGATCAAGCAGAACCATCTCTCGCCCGTAGCGCTTCAGCCCGCAGCTTCCTCCCTTGCCGCCCGAGTTCGGCGCCGGTGTGCAGACTAGTGAGGCCCACAGCGGGTCGGGACGAGCAGCGCAAGCGCGGCTGAATAGGACCTTTCTTGACGCCCGTATCGCACTCCGAGAAGAAAGGCCGCAGCGCGACTTGGCTTCCTTGGCTCAGCGAGAGCGCACCTGTGGCTGTTGAGCTTTGTAGCGGCATGGGTGGAATCGGGCTCGGCCTCCGACCCCTCGGCTTCCGAGTAGCTCACGCTTACGACTCCTGGAACGAGGCGGTCGCCATATACAACCACAACGCTCCAGAGCCAGTGGCCGTGACGTGCAACCTGTTGACCGATGAAGGTTTACGCCGGGTTAGAAAAGACGGCCGCAAGCTCGGAAGAGTGGACCTGCTGGCCGCTGGGCCTCCATGCAAGGGCTTCAGCCAGATTCGGAACGGCCATCACCACGAAGCTGAGGCGGATCAACACAATCGCCTACTGGCAGCGATGCCAGACTACGTGGCCGCGCTCCGCCCGCGACTCGTTCTCATCGAGAACGTACCTGACCTCATTCGGCATCGCCGCGGAAACACTCTGACGGCCTTGGTTGCCCGTCTCAAGGCTCCAGGGCCGCGCGGTCTTCGCTATCAGGTCGAGTACGACGTATTCGATGCCGCCCTCTACGGAACGCCGCAGGCTCGCAGGCGGCTTCTCATTCTCTGTGTTCGGTCGGGAACAGGGGAAGAAGCGCTGCCAGAGCCCGGCCCGGACTTGGCCCCTCTCTATTCGGCTCTTCGCCACGGGGGTCAGATTCCCCAGAAAGTCGAGACTTACCACTCCATGCTGGAGGACCCACACGATTTGACCATGACGCAGGCTCAACATGCGCTCTCGGACATCCCCCTGCTGGCTCCAGGGGAGCCGGAAGAGCCGCGTCCCTATGCGACTGCCCCTAAGACCGCCTTCCAACAAGTCATGCGAGACGGCGCCCCGAAGAAACTCTCGAACACTCAGACCCCAGCCGTCCGTCCCCAGACTGTGGTCCGCTTGCAGTACATCCCTCCCGGTGGATGCGCTCGGGACATCCCAGCTCACCTGCTCAACGGCCTGTCGCGCCGCTTTGATTCTGCTTATCGGCGGCTGCACCCCAGCGCACCTTCGACCGCCCTGTCTACGAAATACGACTGCGTCTACCACTATGCCGGCGAGCGATCCTTGTCCGTTCGCGAGTACGCCCGCATACAGGGTCTTCCCGATTTCGTGACTTTTCCGGCGACACTGGCGTGCCGTCGCAGCGCCTACGAGATGATCGGTAACTCAGTGCCCCCTCTGCTCGTTCGAGCAATCCTGGGAAAGGCCCTGCAGATACGCCAAGGTTGAGGAACTGGCTATGGGACGTCCGATCCGGTTCCGGCTTCGTCGTGGCGCGAGGCGAACTCTAGAAGAACTCGACCGTCTTCTCGAGAGTGCCTACGGTGCCCCTGAAGGAGATCTGGACAATAAGGACGATCCACTCGACGAGGCCGTGTACATCGTTCTGACCTTTCAGACAGACCTCGATCGAGCAAAGTTCGTGTGGGAGCAACTTCGCATGACGTTCCTAGATTGGCGGGAGATGGCCAGGGCCCCCCTGGGCCGTGTCGTCAAGGTTCTTCGTCCTGGAGGACTCCACGAGCAAAAGGCGCGCACAATCAGGAGCCTGTTGAAGGCGGTGAAGCATGCTACGGGAACCTATTCCCTAGATGTCCTTCAAGACATGGATGATGACGAAGCCGAGCGCTTCCTGACCCGGCTGCCCGGATTGTCATGGAAAGCCGCCCGTTGCGTCCTCCTGTACAGCCTTGGCAGGGATGTGTTCCCAGTCGACGGCAACACGTTCCGAGTCTTCACTAGGGTCGGCGTACTTGGACGCCGGTCTGTGTACCGGCGACGAGGTCTTCACGACGGATTGCAGGATGCTGTCCAGTCGTCGCGAAGGAAGGCATTCCACATCAACCTCGTGGTGCATGGCCAGCGAACGTGCACGCCTCGACGTCCTAAGTGCTCAAGCTGCGTAGCGTACAGTATCTGCTCGCGGAGCGGTCTGCCCGCAGAGACCAAGTCAGGCGCGCGGACAGGTAGTAGAGATGCCGGTGCGATCGACGTCTCACCGACGAGGGTCCCGGCGTGAAGGGCGATCTTCAGATGCTGCCGGTGCTTCTTCTTTTCCTAGCTGTCGGAGCTGCTGCGCTCGTTTACTACTTCTGGACGAGGAGAACATCCTCGCGGGAGCAGTCTGTTCGCAACAGGTCAGACTCCGCCATCCATGAGAGCACTGTTACGGTATCGGACGAAAGCTCGGCCGAGCCCCTCTCCACCGAAGCCAGGCCAGAAGGCCATCTTCCCAGCACTCCCTGCGTGTCACATGACAACACTGAAGCACGTGCAAACGAAGCGGAAGGCCACAAGGGCGTCGCCGCTCTCCGTGCGCGGCCCGGGAAGACCGATTCGAATGGCCCAGAAGAGGCCGATAAGCAGCCGATCTTCACCGCGGCGCCGCTTGAGGAACAGGTGCAACTTCTTCCCCCGACAACCCAACAAGTTGCAGAGGAGCGAGAGGCGACACGGGACGACACCGGGTCAAGAGAAGGCCAGCCGGTTCTTGGTGCGAGCGAAGGGAGCGGGGAGACCAGCAATGATCGCCCAACCCAGTCGGCCGAAACCGCCCCCACCGAAGTCTCGGAGGAAACCGACCGTCCTGCCGAAGAACACCCATCCAAAGGCGCCGTAGGTCCCGGCCAAGAAGTGACACCCCGAGAGCTGGTTGCTGAGGTCGGTGGGACATCTGTGTCGGCCACGGAACAGTCGCCTTCGCCAAGGGCCAAAGACGAAGTTGAAGAGCCAGTCTTGGAACCTGTGCCAAACAACGCACTCACGCAAACAGACGGACAGGCCCGAAACAAGGCGCCCCGTCAGTACAGCGGTCTCTCACGCGCCCTTCCGAAACTCCGCAACTCGGCACCGCGGCGGAGATCTGCTGGACAAGAGGAACCCGCCCGGCGAGAGCGGGCCTTGGCCATTGAAGTCCGCCTCCGGTTCCTTCGTGGTGGCTCTTGCAGCGTGTCCCTCATCGCGAAGAGATCGCTAGGACTACCGGAAGACCTTACGGTCGTAGTGGGTGGTGGCGAAGTGAACTTACGGGCGATGCAGGATGAGTGGTACCAGGATGTCGTACCCGACGATCTCTCAGGCGTGCTCAAGAACGGCACGGTGTGGGGCAAGGAGTGCGCGAAAGGACAGTACACATGGTCCCTGAGCGGTCGCGAAATATACGTGCTCGCGGGTCGGCCTGACATCAGCGGATACGTATCACGCCCATCTCTCGCCCTCGGTCGGGATCACATCGTCCTCTGTACTGAACCCCTCAGGAGTCGCGTCGAGGAAGCGATCAAGAAGACAGGAGCGCAGCCTTCATCTGTGCTCGACGGGGCCTTCGGGGCTCCGCCCGGATGGGTCGTCTTTCGAAGTGTAGTTCCGCACGATCCGATTTCATCAGCAGATAGGGTCGACATCTTCAACGCACTGAGGCCGCTTCCGCGAATTGAGATCAGCATAGAGCGAGGCATCCGTCTCGGTTATTCAAACTGGCTCGACGGACATCCCCCTTCGATTCGTGTGTACGGAGATCCTCAACACGCCGCTGAAGTCCGGATTGACGGAGAAATTGCCGAACGTCTCACAGATGGCTCTTATCGCGCGTCCGGGTGGGACACTATCGGTTCGCACTCCGTCTGGTGTGCTGGAACGAGCAGGTCATACTCGATTGTGCCGTTCGAAGCATCGTGGGAGCTTTGGGACGCGTACGGCTTTTCCGTTGATGCCGGTGGGTCCCGAAGGCTTGCTGTCTGCGGCCCGAACGTCCGATCGGCGACCGATGAGTACTGGGGTCGGGAGTCCTTTTCCGTTCCGGAGAAGAACCCTGTCCTACTAGGGCCGAAACCAGGACAAATCGTAAGGGCGTTGAGAGCTTCTCGACTGCGTGGGTTACCACGGATAGCATCCCCGGGGTTTCGTCCAATTTGGGCCCTGCCGCGCGACCCGCTTCACTGCGACAAGACAACTACCCGCATACTCTGCCTCGCCGGGAGCCAGGCGCCAGAGACAAAGAAGCAACGGGACGGCCTACCGAGGTGGGGCAGGGACGCTGGCGTTACGCGCTGGTGTAAGTTCATCTTGGACGCAAGCCGCAAAGGGATGGCCGCGGATCCCGACACGGAGGCCGTGCGAGCGCTATGGCTGTCGTACAAGCAGCTGGCACGACGGATTTGGGGATCACGGCGGTGAGTTTGAACCACCTCCTTACGTGGATGTCGGCCCGTGGGGCTGGTTCCTGGTCGCAGTTCCGGGCAGCGGTGGAGGAACTCCACGTCGAGCCGAGCGACACCGGCGGAGGCAGTGACAGCAATACCGATACAACTGCAAGCGAACTCCCTGTGTACCAGGCAGTACGTCTAGATCTGGAGAGACTCGCCCACGTTGAGTTCTACTCCTCCACCGCAGGCGCCGATTGGCGCGTTGTACCACCCGCGCTTGCGGTCCACCGGGAGGCTGAGCGGTGGGTGGGGATCCTCTGCGGTGCACGCCCCCCTGGTTTGCACGACCGCGTTCGTTCAGAGGCCGTCGTATGGAACCAAGAGGCGGCTCCCGACATGCCCGACCGCATCTACTTGGTGGCTACTGAACTCGCGGCACTTGAGACAGTTTGCCGGGCAGCGGGAGTCCACTTCCAACTGAACGCGCCCCTCTCGCTGCTGGCAGCCGTTCCACCGGTCGATGATCGGCGAACGCTGGTCCCGGCTACGCCACCTAGCACGCCGGGTTGGACAGTTGAGACGTTCTCGCCATCCACCCTGCGCTGGACCGCCCGAGACCGAACGGACGAGCGAGATCTCGAACTACGCGATATGCATCGATGCCAGACCGGGTTGTTCCGGCTGCGCATGAAGTACCAGCGCTTCCACTACCTGCGCTGGCGGGGCAGAACCTACGGCGTTCCAGTCCAAGTGGGCAAGTATGCCATCCTCCGGCACCGACGAGTGCGCGGTTTGATCACGTACGCCCCTTCCCGGACTCTACTATCGCTTCCGGTGAGCTGCAGACCGCCACTTCTCATCGAAAGAGCGTTGATCCTCTCAACCGGACTGCTACCGAACCTCGACACAAGCTCTCGGCGCCTTCAGTATGCCGTTCCGCGAAGGCTGGCACATCTCGCTGCGGGGTTGCTACGCCAGGAGATACGAGTCCCATGAACCCCATTCGCCTCTTCGAGAACCTCCGGGACATCTACCTGCGGTACTTAGACAGCCCATTCGACCTGAGGCACGAGAACCTGACCTCTGAACGCAGAAGCCTCCTAGATCACGACGGCCGGATCTACCGCCGGCCACTCATCGAGCCGGTGCCAGCTTACCGATCGTCTAGGGAGTCCTTCAACCAAGCCGCAAAGGCGCTCCTTGGCAGCGTCTGGGGAGCCAGCGAGGTGTCCGACGCATCCGCGTTCATCGAGCAGGGCCTGTTCCCCTCAGACCTAAAGCTGCACCAACACCAGCGGGACGTCTTCGAACAAGTTGTCGTCAATCAGCGGGATGTCGTCGTCACAACTGGAACGGGTTCGGGCAAGACGGAGTGCTTCTTGCTTCCCGTGGTTTCATCGATCATCCGAGAGTCCGCCGCATGGAGCGCACCAAGACAACGACCGACCGAGTGGGACTGGTGGAACCACTTCAGCATACAGGGAAGGCGCCGCCGCTGGGCTCAGCGTGTCAGCCAACGCGGGCATGAGGCGCGACCAGCGGCCATTCGAGCTCTGCTCCTCTACCCGCTCAATGCGCTTGTCGAGGACCAACTCACGCGCCTGCGCGAGGCCTTGGATAGCTCCGGCGCGAGGTCATGGCTTAGGGAGAATCGCCAGGGCAATCTCGTGTACTTCGGCCGGTACACGGGGAGAACCCCTGTTTCGGGGGAACGCAATTCTTCGAGTACCGCCCGACTTAGGAGAGACCTAAGAAGCATCTATGACGACGCACAAGCCGTAGCCGGTACCAAGGCAGAACACTTTTTCCAAAGCATGGACGGAGCGGAGATGTGGTCTCGCTGGGACATGCAGGACTCCCCTCCAGACATTCTCATAACGAACTACTCGATGCTCAACATCATGCTGATGCGGGCGATCGAGAACCCTGTCTTCGATGCAACACGCCGGTGGCTAAGGCAGTCGAGGGAGCATATCTTCCACCTTGTAGTGGATGAACTCCACACCTACCGCGGAACACCTGGGACAGAAGTTGCCTACCTTCTTCGAGTCCTGCTCGATCGGCTCGGCCTAGCTCCAGACTCCGACCAGCTTCGGATCATCGCGTCCAGCGCCTCGCTCGACAGTGGGACGACTGGACTGCGGTACCTGGAACAGTTCTTCGCCAGAAGGCGTGACCGTTTCCGAGTGATCGGCGGACCAACCTATGTGGATCCACCGAAACCCGGGTCTGCAGCGGTCCTTGCCACCCACGCCGACGCGTTCGGCCAATTCGCTGAGGATTTCAGCGCGAGCGGAACGGATCTTTCGCAAGCAACGGCCTCACTGCGTGCCGCGGTTGGAGCGCCGGCGCCGTCCGGCGACACGCCCGCGGAGCAAACTCTCAACACGACCCTCAAGCATGTTCAGGCTCCTTCCGCGTTGCGTCTCGCCTGCACGAAGAACCAGCAGATCATTCCTCAGACGCCCGACGCACTGGCGGCCGCACTCTTTCCGGATGCGGAACGGGCCGAAGCGGCTACCGATGGGTTGCTGACTGCGCTCTCCCACGCACGCTCCGCTAAGGATCACGCCCCCATCCCGATGCGCGTGCACCTAATGTTCCGTAACTTACAAGGGTTGTGGAGCTGTACGAACCCTAGCTGTGCGGAGGCCCCACAGCGGTCGGCTCCATGCCCCACCGGCATGCTCCACTACGTGCCGGCCCTGACATGCCAGTGTGGTGCTCGTGTTCTGGAGTTGCTGTACTGCGAGGCGTGTGGCGAAGTGCTTTTCGGTGGGTACCGTCAAGCTACAGGGAACCCGAACGAGTGGTATCTGAGCCCTGACCAGCCGAATCTGGAAGCGGCTCCAGATCTCGCTTCTTTCGATCGGGACTACGAGCGCTATGCGGTCTTCTGGCCTGCCGCGGACACACTCAGCCCAGCTTCTTCACAGTGGACACAGGATCGTATCCCCCGTGCGTGGCGGCGCGCTCATCTCGATCCTGTTGACGGCCGCGTCGCACTTGGCGGCCCACCTCAGGGCGCGCGGCCGGGTTATCTCTACTACGTGCCCTCGGTTCACCGGCAGAATTCCCCACCTCCTGAGGGTGGCCGCGAGGCCCATCCTGCCCGTTGCCCTCGGTGTGACGCGGATTGGTCGCGGCGCCGAGTAGTCCGATCTCCGGTGCGGTCCCAGCGCACGGGTTTCCAGAAGATCGCTCAGGTTCTTTCTGACGGCCTGCTGCGCGACCTAGCACAACCACCCCTTTCGACTGCACGTAAGCTGGTCGTGTTCTCCGACAGCCGCCAAGACGCAGCCAAACTCTCCGCCGGCATGCGCTTTTCCCACTATCGAGATGCCCTGCGCCAGGCATTCATGGCAGCACTGGCCCATCAGGCGCCCGGCCCCCAGTCGTTCGCGGCTCAGTGCCAAGGGAAGAGCTTGTCGCCAGTCCAACGGCGCGCCGCTACGAGCTTTGAATCTCAACACCCCCAAGACGCAGCTGTCGTCGCGCTGGCCGCCAACCCAGCGACCACGGGCCTGCCCTCAGCTCGGAATCCGGCACTGACTAATCAAGAGGCGTTCCAACAGATCCTCCAGCGTGCAGCCAGCGGCCCATTTGGCATCACTCAGCTCGCCGCGGACGTCTCGGCTCGTCTGCTCGCGGAAGGGATGGATCCCGCCGGTTACGGGAAGGACGCCTTGTGGACCGATCCGGAGAATCGCCGAGGAAGCTGGCGTGACCTATACGGCTGGCCGCTAGGGGATCAGCCCGTGCCGAAGCCGCGAAGCCACCTGTCGGAACCCCAGAGAGACCATCTCAGGAGAATCCAAGACCGTTCGATCGTGGAACTGATGGACATCCTGTTCGCTTCGGGCCGTCGCAGCATGGAGTCCCTGCTTCTAGCACTTCCGACCACGGATCGGATTAGCTGGCCAGCGCCCACGAAGCTCGTCCAAGAAGGTGCTGACGGGGCGATTTCCCTTCTTGGATCTCGCAAGCGACTCTCTACCCATCAATCCTCTTCGCAAAACGCGGTTCCTGGCTACGTGGCCGGATACTTGACGGCGGTCGCGCAGAGGAATGGCCTCGTATCAGCCACCTACATTGAAGATGTGATCAATTACCTCTCTGCCTCCGGATGTTTGGAAACGGCTCACTACCATCTTGAAGTGACGTCTCTCGGCGTCCAACCGGCCGGGCTTTCCTTCTATGAATGCACGCAGTGCCGGCGAATCTACCTCCACGCGTCCGGAGGCGTCTGTGCCGATTGCTGGTCTCCTCTAGGGCCACAGCAACCGACCGACAGCGCCAAAATGTCAGCCGACTACTACGGATACCTAGCGACCCAGGCGGGCGACGTCTTCCGCCTGAACTGCGAAGAGCTGACTGGTCAGACAAACAAGGGAGATGCTAGACGAAGGCAGCGCCTCTTTCAGGACATCTGTCTCCCCGCTCCTCAAGAGAACCCTCTCGCTGATCCGGTTGACCTGCTGAGTGTTACGACCACGATGGAAGCAGGCGTGGACATCGGTTCGTTGCTGGCAGTCATGATGGCGAACATGCCGCCGATGCGCTTCAACTACCAGCAACGGGTCGGCCGCGCCGGCCGGCGGGGAGCTGGCGTATCTGTTGCGCTAACCCTATGTCGTGGTCGCAGCCACGATGACTACTACTTTCAGCGCCCCCAGCGGATCACGTCGGACCCGCCTCCGCAACCTTACGTGGACATGCGCCGGGAGACCATCATCCAACGAGTTCTGGCGAAGGAGGTTCTTCGTCAGGCATTTGCCGCATTGAGTCTTTTCGGAGGTGCGGGCGATAGCGTGCACGGCGAATTCGGGCCTGCTGCGAATTGGAACCAAGCTCCTCCAGGCCCCCCGCCCGGAGCGCCTCCGGGAGCGACTACAGCCCAGCTTGTTCTCGAATGGGTCCAGAGTAATGAGACCGAAGTGGCTCGCGTTTGCGATGTTCTGCTGGTCTCCGCCGATGCCGAGCTTCAGTCCAGGCGCCAAGCCATGATCGACTACCTGATGAATGATCTAGTTCCTGCGGTCACCGCAGCCTCGACCGACCCGCGCTATACGCAGACCGCTCTTAGCGAGCGCCTCGCGAATGCCGGACTGCTGCCGATGTTCGGGTTCCCCACGCGGGTCAGGTTTCTGTACCACGACCGGCCTCGCCAAGCGTACCCATGGCCCCCAGAAGCTGTCGTCGACCGCGAGCTTGACATAGCCGTCAGCCAGTTCGCGCCCGGCGCAGAAACCGTCAAGGATGGGCTCATACACACTGCTATCGGAGTCGTGGACTACCGGCCCCAAGGCAACAAGGTCAAGGAAGCGCCGGGGCCACTCGGACCGGCCATTGAGGTTGGCCTTTGCGCGAGCTGTCAGGCCGTAGACGGCTCTCAGCCGCCGCCCACTTTCTGCGCGGTGTGCGGAGCGACACCTGCCCACGTTCCTGGCTATCGGGTCATCGGCCTTTCTCAACCCGCGGGTTTCCGGTCCTGGCCTGGCCGCAGCCGGGACTTTGATGGCGCGTTCGAGTGGACCCCGCGGGCGTCTCGGCCGAAGATGGGAATCACTCCGCTCCCCGTCAGTAAGAGGGCGAACTTCGAGGTTTGGGCGGACCAGGAAACGGTCTACGTCGTCAATGACAATGATGGTCGTCTCTTCACCTTCGAAAAGATCAGAAACGGTGAAACGTGGGCGACACGCGATGGTCTGGCCGCAGCCGGAATAGAGAGACCTCTGATCGACGCGGCTGCGGGAAGCCATGACAGGGCCCTGGCATCGGTCAAAGTTACCGACGTCATGGTTCTAGGGATCGCCGATTGGCCGGTGGGACTTCGGAGGTCACCCGCCGGACCCGGAGGCCTAGGAGTTCGTGCCGCTCTGTTCTCCTTCGGCTTCCTCCTAAGGCGCGCTGCTGCGGACTACTTGGATGTTCACGAGAGGGAGCTCAGCGTAGGCGTTCGTGTACTTCGGGATGCAGCGGCCGATATTGTCGGGCAGATCTTCATTTCCGATAGCCTCGAGAATGGTGCCGGCTATGCATCACTCTTGGGACAGCCGGAGGAAGCTGAGCGCCTTCTGCAGTACATGTTGGGGCAGCCTCCTGCGTCACCAACGTTCTACCGGTTCCTTGTCGGCGCCCAACACGCTGGGCTAGGGGCAAACGCCTGTAGGACATCGTGCCCAGATTGCCTTCGCGATTTCTACAATCTGCCCTACCACCCGATCCTTGACTGGCGCTTGGGCCTAGACCTTGCGCGACTTGCCTTAGACCCAGAGGCTCCAATCGACTTCACTGTTTCCTACTGGCAGGGACTGGATGCGGCCGTTTCCGAGCCATACTTCGGCGCCATGACCGGATGGGAACGAACGACACTCGGTGGCCTCCAAGCAGCAAGTCGCGGAAACGTTGTGGAGGTCATTACTCACCCACTCTGGGAAACGGATCCGAAGCGGCTTGGGCCGCAATTGGCGGCCGCCCATGCACAGGCGACAGCCGCCGGGAAGCAGGTCCGATGCAAGTCCGTCTTCGAGGTACTGAGAAGGCCGTTCTGAGGCCACGCATCGGCAGCGACACATCGAATGAAGGCTGCACACGTAGACCCCTCGCACTGAGTCTTGCGGAACGCGGGTTCGATTCCCCACCGCCTCCACCACTCGCTCCTTCAGGACACGGAGCCGCATCGCCGGGCTTCCTGGCCCGAGTGTGGCCCCCAGGAACGCCGGTTGCCGGACCCAGCGAGCAGCGGAGCGGCTCAGACCGGCATCCTGCCGACTGCCGCCTACCGGCGTGGCGGCGAGTCGTCAGCCAAACGCTGAAAAGCCCACAGCGCGCTTCGTGTGCGGAGGTACATCGTCGTCCGGTCGACCGCCGGCGTCGCCGTGGCCAGGTCGTCGAGGTCCGAGACGGCCAGCGGCTCGAGAGAGCCATCGCTCGGCAGCACCACGAGCTTGCCTGATCTCGAGAGCAGGTAGAACTTGTCGTCGGCCACGATCGGCGACGCGTAGAACCTATCGACCGCGCCCTCTAGGCGGCTCTGCTCGATGAGTTCTCCGGTCGCCGAACGGAGCGTCGGCGCGATGCCGCTGTCGTCGACCATGAGGAGGACTCCGTCGTCGACGATCGGCGACGGGAGCTGCGGGATCTTGCGGTGGTAGGTCCACCGTACGTGGCTGGCCGTCAGATCTCCTCGCAGGCCCGCGTCCGGCAGCTCGACGGCGAGGATGCCGTTCCGGCTGTCGAGCGCCGACTGGAAGTACACCCAATCCCCTTCGTCGAGGAGCCCGTCGCTCGCCAGATCGAAGAAGGAGAAGACGCTCTGAACCAGGCCCTCCGGCGCTTCCTCCTTGGAGATCTTCCCGTCCCCGTCGCCGTCGTGCGCGGCGACGACCTCCGGGAAGGGTTCGAGCCGGACGTGACGCCCTTCTTCGTTCATGGGCATGGCGTAGCCGTTGATGAACAGGACGCCGTCGCCTATCGCCGGCGTCGACTTCATCTCGAACGAGAGACCGCTCACCCACCACAGACGTTTCCCCGTCTCGGCCGAGTAGCTGGTGAGAAAGAACGAGCCCGGCACGACGATCTGGAGCTCCCCGCCTTCGGGACGGTGGAGGACCGGCGTCGAGTGGCCGCTTCTCGCGGCCGGCCGTTCGGTGCGCCATGCCAGTTCGCCGGATCCGGAGTCCACGGCCAGGACATGGGAGCCCTGCTGCTGGTCGACCACGAGAACCACGTTGCCCGCGGCGAGGATCGGAGAGGCGCCCATGCCGTAGAGGTTGTCGAAGGGACCGAGAGGATGGCACCAGAGCTCTTCGCCGCCTTTGGTGTAGCAGAGAAGGCCGGAGTCGCCGAAGAAGACCCAGACGCGATCGCCGTCGGTGACCGGAGACGGCGACGCTGGTCCGTTGCGGTTGTCGAGCGGCTCGATCCGCGTCCTCGGCGCCTCGCGTCGCCAGAACTCCGATCCGGTCTCACGATCTAAGGGCAATCGTGTAGAGCGCTTCGCCTTCCCAGGCCGTAAGGAAGATCCGCTCCGCGCTCAGGACCGGCGACGAGTCGCCCGCCGGGATTTCGGTCCGCCAGAGGAGGTTGCGGTCGGGTCCCACTTCGACCGGCAGGGTGCCCGCCTCGATGGCGCCGCCACCGTTCGGTCCCCGGAATCGCGACCACTCGGCGGTCTCGGCCTAGGCGAGCGACGAGAGAGCAAAGGCGCTCAGGATCGAGAGCGCGCGGCAGAACGACCGGAGGCCGGCGCTGCGCGCCGGATGCGGGCAGGATGCCCGCGTGCCATCCGTGCGCCCGATGACGGGCGCACGGAGTGGTTCGCGTGTGGCGCGGGGTCGCGCCACACGGGTTCCCAGGTCAGATCGTTCTGCCGCGCAGGCTCCTGGATGCCTCAAAGGAGATCGCCGCCACAGGCGGAAGCACACGTACCGTGCGCCTCGAACGCCTGCACGACGTTCTTGCCGGTGCGCCAGCGATGGACCTCGTCCGGCCCGTCGACCAGGCGCTGCGCGCGGATGCCGCGATACCAGCGGGCCAGCGGCGTGTCCATGCTGTAACCCAGGGCGCCGTGGAGCTGGATTGCGGTGTCGACTACCTGGTGCACCATGTTGGCGAGGAAGACCTTGGCGATGCCGTTCTCGTTGCGCAGGTCCATGCCCTTCTCCGCCTTGTAGGCGATGTGGAGCAGCATGAGCCGGGCCTTGTAGAGCTCGGCGGCGCAGTCGGCGAGCATCCAGCGAACCCCCTGGCGGTCGGCGAGGCGCTTGCCGAACGTCACCCGCTTCACCGTGTGCCCGACGGCGAGATCGAGGGCGCGCTGCGCCATCGCCACGTTGTGCATGCCGTGACGCAGCCGGCCGTAGGCGAGGCGGTGCTGGCCCATCGCGAAGCCCTGGCCGCGGCCGCCGAGGAGGTTCTCCTTCGGGACGATGAGGTTCTCGATGCGGATCTCCGAGTGCGAGCCTCCGAGCTTCAGGCCCAGATCGGTGTGCGGCTGCATCGTCTCGATGTTGCGGACGATCCTGTAGCCGGGGTTCGGAAGCTCGACGAGAAAGGTCGAGAACTGCCGGTGGCGGGAGACGTCGGGATCGGTCTTCGCCATGACGAGGGCGACGTCGGCAACGCTCGCGGAGGAGCTGAACCACTTCTCACCGTTGAGCACGTAGTTGTCACCGTCGAGAACGGCCGAGGTCTGCATACCGGTGGCGTCCGCACCGGCGGCTCTCTCGGTCATCGAGTAGCAGATGCGCTTCTCGCCCGCCAGCAGAGGCTTCAGGAAGCGCTCCTTCTGGTCCTCGGTACCGTTCTCGAGCAACGTCAGCATGGTCGCGTCGTCGGGACCCTGCGTGTTGAGAGAGAGCGCTCCGAGGAAGCTCTCGCCGAGCTCCATCTGGGCCAGCGCATTGGCCAGCGGCTTCAGACCCATGCCGCCGTGCTCCTCCGGGATGAAGGGGCACCACAGCCCCTGCGACCTCGCCTTCGTGCGGAGCTCAGCCAGCACCTCGTCGAAGTTCTCCGGAGTGCATCTCTCTTCGGCCGGGATGCACTCGTTCTGGACGAAGGCACGCACTTTGGCGCGCACCGCCTTGGTCTCTTCTGGAATCTCGAAATCGATCATCGTCTCTCCTTCAGTGGTCTCGTCACGGACGGTCGGAGAAAGGCTCTTTCAGGCCTTTGCACGACACAGCATCCTCTCCACGGCTTCACGCCGCAATGCGGGCGATCCCCTCGCGGATGTGGTCCAGCAAGGCCAGATCGTGGTTGTACGTTGGCTTCAAAGGACCTGCGCTTCGTTCAGCACCCGCGAACGAAACGCCGGATGCAGGGAAGCCTCAGTGACCACGTCCACGCGCCGGCCAAGCAGATCCTGCACGTCCATCAGTAGCGCGCCGAGTGCGAGCCCCGTCTTGCCCTGCGGCAGCGAGACGAGCAGATCTACGTCGCTTTCGTCGTCTACATCGCCTCGAGCCATGGACCCGAAGACGCGCACCCGGTCGAAGCCGTGGCGCTTCGCAAGGATCCGAATCTCGTCGCGATGTGCTGCGATCAGGGGGTGCACAGGTCTGCTCCCGGTTGGCCCAACTGCATCAAGTATAGAGCCGGCGGGGATGTCGGTACACCGGGGGCGCCAAAGCGCCCCGAGCGGCCGCCTTGTCAGAAGATGGCCAGTGCGTTGATCGGCGAGCCGGTTCCGGTTTCGACGGCCAGGGGCCCCGCCACGAGCAGAAACTCCCAGCGACCCAGCTCGGCTGCCGTCTCGGCGACGGCTTCGAGGTCCTGGTTGTCGAAGATGTCGACGCCCATGGCGACGATCGTGAGGATGTGAACCGGAAGATCGACGCCCTCCACCTGCGATGGAACGACGTCGAGTGCCGCATCGGAGCCGATGAACGAGATGTCGCGGGAGCGAACCCAGGGCATCGTCGAGGCGTGGAGGCCGGCCGCATTCTGCGATATCGCCCAGGGTCCGATCTCGGCGCGCCGCGCCCATCGCCCGGTGCGGATGAAGATGGCGTCGCCCGCACGGACGCGGAGTCCGGCCATCTCCTCGAAGGCTTCGAGGTCCTCGGTGTAGATCGGCATGCCCGGCTCGAGCCAGGGCACGCCCTTGAGGCGGGGGATGTCGAACACGATGCCCCTCGTGACGATGCCGCCCTGGAGGTTGACGATCGAAGACCGCGTGCAGCCTTCCTCGGTGACCGTGTCCTGCGAGAAGCCGTTGTACATCTTCCCCTTGTAGAGGATGTGGCACAGCGAGTCGATGTGGCTGTGCGAGTAGCCGTGGTAGCTGATCTCGTAGCGATCGCTGACACCGCCGCGAAACCCGGGCTCCTCGTCGGGATCGGGGAGCCGCAGGATCGCGCGTTCGAACGGCAGCGGCACATCGACGGCCTCCTCGATGATCAGGCGATGGGCGAGCGAGACGGAGATGCCCTCCGTCGCCAGGGCCAGAGCCTCCAGGCGCTTCTCCGGAGTGATGAGGTTGGCCGCCCCCAACTGGTCGTCGTCGCCCCAGCGACCCCAGTTGGAGAGCTCCTCCATCAGGCGCTCGATGTCCGCCTGGGAGAGATCGCGCGACTCGGGAGAGTAGCTCGGGACGGGTTCCGGCGAGGATGCCGTTGTTTCGGTGTCCGATGCCGGCTCAGTGCCGCCGTCCGGGGCGGTCGCGCAAGCGCCAATCAGCAGTGTGCATGCAATGCCGAGCGTCAGATGTGTGGCTTTCATATGCTCCCCTCCCTGTTCCGGTTCTGGGCCGATTCTGCCGCACTCGAGTCCGAGGCGGGCTAGGTTGCTGGCTCCTAGAAGTGCACGCCCTTGACGGGACGCGGCGTGCGGGTCGTGCGTGGGCCTTCGACCCGATGGTGCATCTCTTCGTAGGACGCGCCGCCGCGTACCTTGGCGACCATCTCGTCCGGGTCGAAGTCGATGCCGACGGGGTTGCGAGCGAAGTCGGGGCCTCTGATGTAGGCCAGCCCCTCCGCCTTGGTCGGGAAGTTGTCGACCTGCGTCTCGACCTTGTTGCCATCGGGATCGGCGTAGTAGATCGAGGTCGTCATGCCGTGGTTGGTGCACCAGTAGGGTTTGTGCGGATAACGGTGTGGACGAGCTCGGAGGGCGCGACGGTTTCGTTCTCTGCGGACGCCGCATTGCCTGGGGCAGGCAGACTGTCGGGATCGAAATCGACTCCGGCGGCGGACTTCTCAAGGCCTGCCGCCTCTCCCAGATAGGGCTCGAGATCCTCGATTCGATCGAAGCGGTCGAGGAGCATCTCGATGCGATTGCCGCTGGGGTCGGTATAGAGGAGTGAAACGCTGTCTCCGTAGCGCCTGGCTGCGCGCGGCTCGATTCCTCCGAGTTTCAGGGCGTGGTAGTTGGCGCCGAGCTCGGTGAGCGAGTCGTAGCTGAAGGTGAAGCGATCCCAGCCGAGAAGGCCGGCGTCAGGCACCGGTCGACCGCCTCGCCCGAAGATCGAGACGCGATGATGCTCGATGTCGTAGGAGCACCAGGCGCCGCCGCGCGCCGGTTTCCCGGCTTCCCCGGGTTCACGAGCGACGTGGTGGGGACGGCAACGAAGGAGCGTGTCGTAGAAGGCCAGTGCCTCGTTCAGGTCGCCGACTCGCACTGCCAGGTGGGCGAAGTCGGAGGGCGACACGATGTCAGTGCTTGTCGCTCCTCGTGCCGAGCCCGCTCCCAGGCAGGCCCCGGCCGCCACCATCGCTCCCTCCAGGAAGCGGCGCCGATCCATCGAGCGGCCTGTGGACCGTTCCGGCCGGGGTGTTGGCGACATCATTTGCCAGCTTGCCATATCGCTGCTTCAGAAGCCTGGGAGTTGCCGCGCCGAGCGGGCGTAGTCGTCATCGGCGGCGGCGTGATCGGCTGCTCGGTTGCCTACCACCTCGCGCGCTCGGGACGCTCCGACGTACTCTTGCTTGAGCGCCGGCAGATCACTTCCGGCACCACCTGGCATGCCGCCGGCCTGCTCGGCCAACTGCGGCAGTCGATCACGATGACGAACCTCGCCCGCTACACGAGCGAGCTCTACGGTCGCCTGGAGAAGGAAACCGGACAGCCGACCGGCTATCGCCGGTGCGGCGCCCTCTCGGTCACCGCCGACCCGGAGCGGTTCGAGGAGCTCAAGCGTGGCGCTTCGCTGGCGAAGGTCCTCGGGCTGCAGGTCGAGGTGGTGACGGCGAAGGCGATCGGGGAACGAGTGCCGCTCCTTGAGACGTCCGACCTGCTCCGCGGACTGCACATTCCCGGCGACGGCTACGCGAACCCGACGGACGTCACCCGGGCGCTGGCCGCGGGCGCCCGCGCCGCCGGCGCCCGGATCGTCGAGGATGTGCCTGTGACCGCCGTTCGCTCCGCCGGGGGGCGCGTTGCCGGCGTCGTCACGGAGCAGGGGAACATCGATGCCGACTGCCCGCCACTGGGGCCACGACATCACCGATGAGGACTCGCCGCTCGAAACGGGCCTCGAGTTCGCCGTCAAGTTGGAGAAGCCCGGCGGCTTCATCGGGCGCGAGGCGCTGCTCAGGCAGAAGGAGAGTGGCTTCGCAAAGCGCCTGATCCAGTTCCGGCTCCGGGATCCGCAACCCTTGATCTACCACCACGAACCGATCTGGCTGGGGGACCGAATCGCCGGCTACGTCACCTCCGGGAACTACGGCCACAGCCTCGGAGCGGCCGTCGGCCTCGGCTACGTCCGCATGTCGCTGTTGCCGGACTTCCCCGAACTGCCCAGCCGCTTCGAGATCGAGCTGGCGGACGGCACTCCTTCCCCCGCGGTAGTAGGCTCTGGCGGCCAGGTTTGCAATGCCCCGCGGGATCGGCTGCGGATGAGAGTTCGCGTGGAGGTCGAGAATGAAGTACCAGGTAGCGCTTCAGGAGTCCGAAGAGGGCTTCAGCGTCTGGGTGCCCGGCCTGCCCGGCTGCGTGTCCCAGGGTGAGACCGAAGAGGAAGCGCTGGCCAACATCGCTGAGGCGGTCCGGGAGTACCTGGAAGTGGCTGCTGAAAACGCGGCCGGTATGAAGATCCGGGAAATCGAAGTCGCCGTATAGAGGCGATGCCAAAGATCCCTGGGGTCAATCACCTCCGGGCTACGTCGGGAGCAGGTCGCGAGTCTTCTCAGACCTTGACGTGAAGATCCTGGTCATCGCCGACGTACACGGGAACGCCGAGGCTCTCTCGGCCGTGCTCGCGAAGGAGCGCGACGCCGACGCGACGATCTTCCTCGGCGACACCGTCCTCTCCGGCCCGCAGCCGAACGAGACGATGGCTCTGCTCGGGGGCGTCGACGGGATCCTCATCGCTGGCAACCACGACCTGGAGATGCTGGAGCCGGAGCGTTTCGAGAGCTGGCCGGCGCCGTGGCTGGCCTACACGCGGTGGATCGTCGACGCCCTGGACTCGGCGGGCTGGGAGCTGCTCCGCCGCCTGGAGCCGGAAGGCGAGTACGAGGTCGGCGGCCTGCGCGTGTTCCTGCACCACGGCGTGCTGCCGGACGAGCCGCGACAGGCGCTGCCTGACACGCCGGACGATCGGTTGACCGCGCTTGCCAGGGGCACGGATTGCCCCCTTGTGCTCTTCGGCCACTCCCACATCCAGTTCCAGCGCACGATCGACGGGCAGGAGTTCATCAATCCCGGCAGTGTCGGCCAGCCGCGTTGCGGTCGGCGGGTCGCCTGCTACGGATTGATCGAGGACGAGGCGTTCCGTCACTGCCAGGTCGAGTACGACCCCGGTCCCTGGCTCAAGGCGCTCGACGGCATCCGGCCGCTCGACGGGTTTCCCAGGTTCCGGGAGTGGTTGAAACGGGCGCTGCTCGGCGGATACGGGATCGGCGAGCGCGAGCCGTGGACGCGGTATGCGCGGGAGGGCTACGTGTAGCTGGCGTACGCAGTGGCCTAGATCTCCTCGACCGCCAGAGCCCGCACCCAGGTCGCCTCCAGCCGCTCCACGTTGAGCGGCATGCCGATGTAGAAGGCGCGGTCCTTCTTCAGCTTCTCGACGTTCACGAGGGGGTAGCAGACCGGGATGTTGTTGCCGAGCATGTTGCGGTGGGTGGGCGAGTTGTGGGGCTGCGGCGCCTGGAAGTTCGACTCGAAGCCGATGCCCGGAAAGCCGACGGCCAGCAGCTTGATTCCCGTGTCGGCCAGCCACTTGCTCGTTTCCGCCGGCAGGGTCGGCTGCTCCGGGCCGCGAAACGGGCTGCCGAGGATGACGATGTCGCCCTTGCCGACGTTGGGCAGATGCTCGGGCAGGATCGGCTGGCCGACCTTCACGAGCTCGCCCTCGTCGTTCTCCTGCAGGGCGGGTTCGAGCTGGTCGAGGTAGCAGACGGCGGCCGGGCCGAAGAAGGTGTCGAGGGGGTACTCCCAGAGGCCGAGGATGCCGTCCGGCAGACCTTCCCAGTGGTCCATGTGGCCCTTGCCGCCCTCGATGTGCGATCCCCCGCAGTGGCCGCTGACCCGTCCGATCGGCCAGTAGGGGTCGCCCTCCTTGCCGCCGATCAGCGTGTAGAGCGTGTCGTCGTAGGGGACGCGGCCTTCTTCGAGGATCCAGGGCAGGCCGAAGACGTCCCGGTTCCCTTCCTCGACCGTGCCGTCGAGCCGGGTGATGCGCCCGACCATCCGCGGGCTGAGATCCACTACATGGTGTCCTGCGAAATCAATCATCGTTGCCGTCTCCGTTTTCCAGGTTGGCGGACCATTCGCCCATGGAGGCCAGTCCGTTCATGCGGGCGCGGTGGCGCAGCGCCGTCTGCCCGCTCGATTCGTCGCGTCTGCCGTCCCAGGCCTCGACCGCGGCGCGTCCGATCGCGCGGCCGAACGAGAAGCTGAGCGCCCAGGGTTGCGGATCGAGCCGGTTCATCGCGTCGAGGTGCGCGGTGGCGTCCCGGTCCGACTGGCCGCCGGAGAGGAACCCGATCCCCGGCAGGGCCGGCGGCACCACCCGCCGCAGGCAGCGCAACGTCTCGCGGGCCACCGTGCCGACGTCGGCCTGCTCGGGACAGTCGCTGCCCGAGACCACCATGTTCGTCTTGAGCACGATCTCCTCGGGCGAGACCCCGTGTTCGTACAGGGCCTCGAAGGTGCGATGCAGGAACCGCTCGGTGACCTCGAACTGGCGTTCGATGCCGTGCACCCCCTTCATCTCGACCTCTGGCTCGACGATCGGGACGAGGTCGAACTGGTGCGCGAGCGCGGCGCACTCGGCGACGCTGCGGGCGCTGGAGACGAGGGCGCGTTCGGTGGGCAGGCCGTCCCGAACCCGCGCCGCGACCCGCCACTTGACGAACGCCGCACCCCGCTTGCGCCACGCTTCGAGCCGCTTCGCCAGTCCGTCGAGACCGCGGGGCACGTACTCGTGTTCGGAGCCGCCGAGGAGCTGCCACCCGGTGGTCGGCGTGATGCCGAGAAGCAGGCCCCGCTCGGCGACGAGTTCGACGAGCGGAGTGCCATCGCCGGCTCGTCGATCCAGCACGTCGGGGAAGAAGATGATGCTCGAGAGGTGCTCGCCCAGTCCGGGGCTGCGGCAGATCATCTCCTGGAAATCGCACGCCTCGTCCTCGGTACGCGCATGAACCGCCTCTCCCCACCAGCCCCGCACGAGGCCCTTGAGCGGCACGTCGGCGGCGAAGATGCCCTTGCCGGGCGCCACCATCCGCTGCGCGGTCGCGGCCAGGCTCGATTCGGCCATCAGGTTCCGCCTCCGGCGTCTGCCGCCGCGAGCTTGGCGCGGTAGAAGTCGAGCCCCTCGCGCGCCGCTTCGTCGAGGTCGCGGCCGTCGGTCATGTCGCGCCACACCGCGAGCAGGTTGCCGACGCCGCCTCCCATATGCACGATCGGCTCCATCACGGTGTCGCGGTCGAAATCGATCTCGCGCAGCGCCGCGACCACCTCGTCCCAGGGAATGTGCCCCCGGCCGGGCGGGCGGCGGTTGTTCTCGCCGATGTGGAAGGTGCCGAGCTGGTCGCCGGCGCGGATGATCGCCCGTCCCAGCGAATCCTCCTCGATGTTCATGTGGTACGTGTCGAGCATCATCTTGAGGTTCGGGCTGCCCACCTCTTCGAGGAAGCGCAGCGCCTCGTCGCAGGTGTTGATGAGGAAGTGCTCGAAGCGGTTCAGGACTTCGATGTGGAAGGTCACGCCGAGATCCTCGGGCGTCTTCATCGCCTCGCGCATGGCAGAGGCGGCGTGATCCCAGCAGCGTTCCTTGTCGCGGCCGTCGAGCCCCTGGCGCATGACGCCGGTGATCGCGCCGCCGACGTCGGCGCCGCCGCCCCCCGCGATCTGCCGCATTTCGCTCGCCCTCTCGGCGAGAGCGCGAAGGTGGGCGATGCCCCGGCGCCGGTCTTCCTCCGAATCGGAGTTGATGTCCTGCTTCGGACCGAGTCCCGCCATGTAGTTGACCTTGATCCCGTGCTCCGTGGCCGTGCCGAGAAAGCGCTTCTTCTGTTCCGGCGTGTACAGGAACAGCACGTCCTGCGAGAAGGACATCAGGTCGAAGCCGATCGCCCCGGCCCGGGCGATCCGGCGCTCGTACTCCTCGATGTCCTCCATCCAGTCGTTGCCCCAGTAGTTGAAGGTGATCCCGATTCTTCCCATGCTCTTCTCCTGGAGTTCGCTTACGAGGTCGCCGCTACGGACGTCGCCTCGCCCGCCGGCTGCGCGGCCATCAGGGCCAGGGCGTCGTCCATCGACGGGATCCCCTTGCGATTGCCCAGCACCGTGCAGTGAAGGGCCGCGACCGCCGACGAGAACGACGCGCAGCGCTCGAGGCTCCAGCCCCTGGCCAGCCCCACGAGGTAGGCGCCGTGAAAGGTGTCGCCGGCGCCGGTCGTGTCGACGACGTCGACGTCGACGTCGAAGGCGGGGGTGTGGAACTCGGCGTCGCGTTCGGCGTCGCGCGCCACCGTGCAACTGCCCTTGGCGCCTTCCGTCTGCACCACCACCCGCGGTCCGAGATCGAGCGCGGCGTGGCCGGCCCGCCACGGGTCCTCCTCCCCGGTGAGCATGGGCGCGAAGCCCGAGCCGCAGATCAGGACGTCGGTCTCGGCCACCAGAGCACGGGCCGGTTCGAGGACCTTGTGGCTGGTGGCGGCGGCGTCGAGTACGACCGTGCCGCCCGCCTGCTTCATCCAGCGCGCAGCGGCCAGGGCGGCTTCGGCGTGACTGCCGTCGAGGTGGAGGATCCGCGCCGACTCGATGTACCCGCGGTCGAGTTCGCCGGCGGTCACCGGTCGCGACAGGAAGCCGCGGCGGAAAGAGAACACGCGCTCTCCCGTCGACGCGTCGACGTAGACGACGACCACGTGGTCTTCCGGTCCGTCGCGCGGCACGAGGCGGCTGGTGTCGACGCCGGCCCCTTCGAGTGACCGGCGGCGGTGCGCGCCGAGATCGTCGCCGCCCACGGTGTCCACGAAGCCGGTGCGCAGCCCGAACGTCGAGGCGACGTAGCACGCCGTGCCGGCCGGCCCGCCGTCGGCAAGCGTGAAGTCCAGGAGACCGCTCGGATCCTCCCAGTCCGGCATGCGCTCGACCCGCAGCACGACATCGACGATCGCCAGGCCCAGGCCGATGACGTCAAGGCGGGTGTCCAAGCCGGCTACTCGGCGCGCTTGGGGGGCGCGGTCGGTACGGGGAGCTTGCGTTCGAGACGACGAAGCTCTTTCTCGATGCCGGGGCGAACATGCGGCTCGGCGAAGGCCAGCAGGGCCGTGTAGAAGCCGCCCAGACTCTTGAGGCGGAAGACCTCGTCGTCGAGAACGCCGTATGCCCACTGGTCGAGCGCGAGCTCCCAGCCCAGGTAGAGCTGCACCTCGAGGAACTTCTGGCCTACCACCTTCCGCAGTTGCCCGTCGGCTTGGGCCTCGATGATCGCGACGCGAATCGCTTCCTTGGAAGACTTGAAGTGCTCTCCCTCGGCCTGCTGGCCAAGTCTTGTCCAGGAGCCGGTCTTGAAGTCGGCCACGATGAGAGGCCGCAGCAGGTCGCCGTTGTCAACGGTATAGCGGAGAATGCCCTCCATGGCTTTCGACGCCCGGCGCAAGGGGTCGCGGGCGGCGCCGGTGTCGGCGGCGGGCGCTTCGAGACGCCCCACGGAGTCCTTGATCAGCGCCTGCAGGATCTCTTCGCGAGAGCCCAGCAGGTTGTAGAGCGTGGTGACGCTCAAACCGGCCTGACGGGCCAGCTTGCGCATCGAGAGACCCTCGGGCCCGGTCTCCTGGAGGAGTTCGCGGGCGGACTCCAGGATTCGCTGCCGGCGCGCCGCCACGTTCGTTTCGCGTCGATTCGTCGGCCCGGCGGCCTTGGGGCTCTTGGCGTCGGGGGTCGTCATGGGTGGGGTTCTTGCCTCGGAGGTGGTAAAGCCGGTCAATGGATCGCCAACATGTTACATTGTTGCAAGTTTCGACGAAGGAGGACGATCGTGACCGAGATCAACGTGGCCGAACTCGAGCCGGTAGGGGAGTTCGGATCCAAGGCGTGGTGCGAGGCGTGCGCCAGGTACGGGGTGCAACTCCTGGAAGACGGCGATCTTCCGGCCGGCGTCGAGTGGGGATTCAGCGAGATCTACACCCATCCCCCGGCGAGGCTGCTCGAAGGCGGCCGCGAGATGTCGGCCTACTACATCATGGTCAAGGACGGCCGGATCACGGGTGGCGACGGCGCCCCCGAGGAGTGCCGCGCGCTGCCGGGCTTTCACGTCAGGATCCAGTGGGCGTCGATCTGCAACCAGTCGGGCGCCAAGTACGGCCGCGAGGGTCAGATGCGGCGCTCGGCCCAGGAAAAGGTCATGTTCCAGCAGATCGAGAAGCATGTGGGCCGGCCGAACCCTCTCGGACTTGGTGGCGGTCCCAAGCACGTTTGGCCCCGGGAAGTCGGCATGGCGCTGGGCAAGGGCGCGGAGGAAGGCGGCGGCCTGCACAACATCGCCGCCAGCCTGCAGTACCCGTCCCCTGAGTTCGCGGGACTCCCCACGACCGACTTGGGCGTCCCGGACTTCGAGGCGATGACCGAGGACCAGAAACAGCGTTTCCTGGAGCTCCTCGCGGTCGCAGTCTGAAAACACTGGGTGCGCCGGCGCCCCCGCCGGCATCCGGCGCGAAGCGCCGGCTCTGCCGCTGCCAAGCCGCCCGGTCTACCTGCCGTCCAGGCCGAACCTGAGCGCGGTCACGTACGTCGCCCCTGTGCTCCGTGACTTCGGAGATGCGCTCCTCGCTGTCGATCAACTGCACCCAGACGCGGAACGCTCAGGAAGTTGCGCAGAAAGGGCAGCAGCCGGTTGTTCTGCCGCGCTGGGGTGAGGCGCATGGTGGTCGGATCAGGTCGCCTCGTGAAGGGTAACAATGCCGGCGTCGCCGTCGACGCTGATCTGTTGTCCGGAGGCGACGCGCTGGGTGACGTTGCCCGTGCCCACGACCGCGGGAATGCCGTACTCGCGGGCGACGATCGAGCCGTGACCGAGGATGCCGCCGATGTCGGTGACCAGGCCGGAGGCGTGGGCGAACAGCGGCGTCCAGGCGGGATTGGTCATCGGGCAGACGAGGATGGAGCCGGACCGCATCTGGTCGAACTCCGGCGGCGACTTGATCAGGCTCGCGGGCGCGGTGACGGTGCCGGGGCTCACGGGGACTCCGCGCAGCGTGGGGCTGTCGGGATCGTTGCGGGCCTGCGTTTCCTTGAAGGCGATCGACGGGTTGTCGCTCGCTTCCGGGGGCACGGTGCCCGGCGGGTGAAGGCGCTTGCGCGCTTCGCGGAGCTCACGCCGTTCGGCGGCGAGCGCGCCGAGCTGGGGCCGGGCCTCGCCCTGCGCCCGCGCCTCGATCGCGTCGCGGATCTCACTGCTGACGCAGAAGTAGATGTCGTCGGGCCGCGCGAAGGTGCCGGTCTCGACCAGGCGCCGCCCCAGTTCCGCCGCCAGCGGGCGCAGCACGGGCCAGGCGCTGCCGAGGTGGAACATCGTCTCCTCGCGGATGGAGTAGAAGCGGTAGGTGAACCACAGGCGGAATCGGAACTGCCAGTACTCCAGCCCGTCGAGGAGCTGCTCGATGTCCGCGAGCGCCTTCTCCCGCTTCGCCCTGGCGTCGATCTCGTGCCGCGCCGGGCTGTAGTCCCGGTTGGCGACCATGGTCTTGAGCGTGGCGAAGAACGGCGTCGGATCCTCGCTCTGCGGCGGCTCGACGAAGTCGAGCGTGTAGCCCTGGTGCCCGAAGGTCGCCAGGTAGTCGTGGATCGCCTGAAGCGCGGGGCCGCTCGCCGGGTGCTGTTCCAGTGAGTTCATGAGCCGCGACGCCGGCGTGGTCATCACCAGCTCCCACAGCGAGTCGTCGGCCCGGATGCGCTTGGCGACCTCGTAGATCGCGTCGTTCGCTTCCATCGTCTTCGACTTGAAGCCGCTCAGGAACTGGCCGCTGGTGAAGCGGTGATCCGGCAACGTCTCGCGCAGAAAGCACTGGAGCTGATCGTCGGTCGACTTGGCGACGCCGAAGGTGTGGCTGGTGTCGTTGGACCAGTAGTCGCCCTCCGCCAGACCGAGGTCGACGATCCCCTGGAGCAGTGTCTCGTCTGACGCCGATGCCCGGTCGACCGCGCGCCACTTGTCGATGATCCCCAGGAGCCGCGGCCGGGTCTCTTCCGTCCACTTCTTCAGCACCCGCTCGTTCCACTGGGTGCGGTTGAATGCGACGTAGGTCGGGTTCTTGCTCTCGGGCAGGGTCACCCGCTGCGCGAGGTCTTCCTGCTCGGCCGACGCGGCCCACTCGTCGAAGGCTCTGCGCTCCGCACCGGAAAGAGACTCCAGGAAGAGTCCGAGATCGTGCTCGGCCATCTGGGCGCTGGCGATCTTCGACTGCTTGCGCTTCTCGGCGGCCTCCCGCTCCGCGGCCTCCAGTTCGGCCTCGGTCGGCTGTCTGGCCTCCTTGCCGTCGCCATCGGGGAAGAGCTGCGGCCAGTCGGCGCGCTGGTAGGCAAAGCCGTTCATGGTCACGAAGATCGGTCCGCCGCCGATCATCAGGCTCTTGCCCTTGCGGACCTTCTCGAGACCCACGGTCAGGTAGATCTCCTCGAACAGCGGGCAGATCGGGTCGGGCATGTTCTCGACGATCTGGCGGCGCGTCAGGACACGGGCCGGAGGGGTCGGCGCCCACTCCACCTCGATCGGCTGCGGCGGCAGGTTCGTGATCGGCCGCGATTGCAGCAGGAAGAGCTGGCCGCCCGAGATGGCCCACTCGATGTCCTGGGGCGCGCCGCCCATCTGCGCCTCGACCTCGACGCCGAGTTCGACGAGTTCACGGATGGCTTCGGGCGACAGCGACGACCTTGCGCGTTCAGCCTCGGCGATCTCCTCGAGCCGCGTGCCCTGCTCGCCGTCCTGGACGATCTGCTGTTCCTTCGTGCCGATCACCGTCTCCTTGGCCTCGCGCGACTCGCTGTCCACCACGTAGGTGTCGGGCGTCACCTGCCCGCCGACGACGGCCTCCCCGAGTCCGAAGCTGGCGTTGATGATCGCCTCGGAGCGTTCGCCGGTCGCCGGATTGGCGGTGAACAGGATGCCCGAGATCTCGGACGGCACCATGATCTGCACGACCACCGCCATGGCCACCTTGCCCTGGTCGATGCCCATCTGGTGGCGGTAGGCGATCGCGCGGGGCGTCCAGAGCGACGCCCAGCAGTCGCGCACCGCCTGAACGACAGCGTCCTCGCCGCGCACGTTGAGGTAGGTGTCCTGCTGGCCGGCGAACGACGCCTCGGGCAGGTCCTCGGCGTTGGCGGAGGACCGCACGGCCACCGACGGATTGGAAGGATCGAGGCTTCGGTAGGCGGCGGCGATCTCGGAGGCGACGAGGTCGGAGAGGGCCGGCTCGCCCAGGAGCTCCTGGATCGCGGCCGACGCCTTGTCGAAGGACGCAGCGCCGTTTACGAGTTCGGGCTTCGCCAGCGCAACGATGCGCTCTTGCAGGCCGTGCTCGGCGACGAAGGCCCGGTAGGCGGCAGTCGTGACGTGGAAGCCGTTCGGCACCGCGAATCCAGCGCCCGACGCCCGCGCCAGCGAGCGGCCCTTGCCGCCGAGGAGCTCGAGGTCGTCGTCCCGGGTGTCGAACGGGCGCACGGATGGCACGCGGGCATCTTGCCCGCATCCGGCGCGCAGCGTCGGTTCTGGTCGGCCCTCTGGAACCACAAACGTCATGGCGTCAATTCCAGAACCGGTCCAGCCGCGTCCACGACCGGATCGGGATCACTTCGCCGGTCAGGAGGTCCGACGCCGGCGAGGCGAGGAAGAGACAGAGATCGGCGACGTGCTCGGGGCCCGGCGGCCGCTCCAGGCGCGGCACGGGTGTTCCGTCCTCCTTCTCGGCCGGTTGAATGACGCCCCACTTCACCATCCCCGGCGTCGCGATCAACCCCGGCGCCACGCAGTTGACGCGGA
Source organism: Candidatus Multivorans sp. (assembly GCA_965205295.1). GTDB lineage: Bacteria > Acidobacteriota > Thermoanaerobaculia > Multivoradales > Multivoraceae > Multivorans. Next base: position 3,123,013 of record OZ242167.1, on the reverse strand, counting down.
TGTTGTGCTGTGCCCACAGGAACGCGAGGTTGTTGCTCAGGCTGATCACGCCCGCCTTGGCGGCCGAGTAGTGGAGCATCCCGGGGTTGCCCTTGGTCCCGGCCACGGAAGAGATGTTGATGATGTTGCCGCTCTGCTGCTCCATCATCTGCTTGCCGGCGGCGATGCAGCACAGCCAGGTGCCGGTCAGGTTGAGGTCGACGATGCGCTGCCACTCGTCGTACGGCGTGTCTTCGGCCTTGCGCATCTTCGAGCCGCCGCCGGCGTTGTTGACCATGACGTCGAGCCGCCCGAAGGCCTCCACTGTCCTTGCGATGAGGCTGTCAACCTCGTCCGGAACCGTGATGTCGCAGCCGATGGCGAGGGCCGTGCCGCCGGCCGACTCGATCTCGGCGACGACGCCGGCCAAGTTCTCCTGCTTGCGCGAAGCGACGACGACCTTGGCGCCGGCTTCGGCGTAGGCCTTGGCGATGCAGGCGCCGATGCCTCCGGCGCCTCCGGTGACGATGGCGACACGGTCCGTCAGGTCGAATTTGGACATGCCTACTCTCCGCCCTTCTTCTTGGTTGTCTTGGTTGGCTTCGGGTCGCCGACTCTGCCGGTCGTGATCCTGCCGCCCTCGCCGTCGTCGCCGGATCCGGCGACGATGCCGCCCGGGCAGCCGCCGCCGGGTGGGAGCATCCAGTCGCACCCCGGCGTGTTGCCCGGGCCGTCGTCGTGGCAGGCGAGGAGTGCCGCGTAGTCCGCCTTCAGGCTGCCGGGCCTGCGCGGCGGCATGAACTCATTGACGTGCACCTTTCCGGCTTCGAGCAGCCGGGCCGTTCTGGTCGGAGCGCGATGGCAGTCGAGGCAGGCGTTGCCCTCGATGTGCGGCGTCCTGAGATCCCAGTGCGTTCCGCCGACTACCCAGTAGGGCGCTTCCGGATCCACCCACTGCGGCAGGACGGGTTCGCTCGGGTTGGACGGAAGCCTCGCGCCGTCGATCCAGGGGTCGTGCAGGAAGGCGTTGTTCTGGTGGCACTGGGTGCACTGGACGCCGTCGGGCGGCGGGATCCACGCCTTGTCGAAATCGGCGGAATCCGGCCCCGGGAGCTTCCCGGCCAGCAGACCCTTGTCGTCGAAGTGGAGGTAGTCGGCCTGTGTGAGGTCGCCCTTCCCGTCGGGCGATTCGAAGAAGCAGGTGGCGCCCGTGGTCTTGTTGTGGCCGATCATCTGAACGGACGCGATGCCCCTCTCGAAGAGTTCCCGCCCGGCCGAGCGGCACAGGTAGGCCCAGACGACATCGTCCAGGGGTTTGCCGTCGGCCGGCTTGCCTTCCACTCTGCCGATCCTCGAGCCGACGTTGCAGTTGCCCTTGAAGTCGGGCGTGTCGCATTTGCGATAGCCCGGACTCTCGAATACCTCCACGCCGTCGACGCGAATCGGGATCCGTACACCGGCGCCGCAGTCGACCGTCGGCGTCACGCCGACGTGCTCGCTGCACATCGCGGCGTACTGGGACGCCGTCTCCGGCATGGTCAGTGCTTTGCCGCCGGGTATGCAGGCGTCCTGTGCCACGGCTGCGGGCGCCGCCAGCATCGCGAGCAGCGCGCCAGCGATAGCCGGTCCGTAAACAGCTTGGATCCTCATGCCGTCTCCTTCATGAGCGCCCAGACTACGCGAAGTTGTAACAGTGTGGCAACTTGGGTTCGCTATTGTGCCGACCGTGTACGGCGCTTCTCCCGCCTTGACCGCCGCCCCCCGGCCCCGTTTCGCCGTTGCGCATCAGGCCGCGGTAGTGGTCCTCGGGGCGCTGGCGTGCCTGAGCACGACCGCGGCGCTCGCGGCCCAGCCGAGCTCCGGCCCCAGCCACGCCATCGCCTACTTCGGCGAACCGAAGTACGCCGCGGACGTCCCTCACTTCGACTACGTCAATCCCGGCGCTCCCAAGGGCGGCGAGATGCGAACCTGGCTGCCGGGGACGTTCAACAACATCCATCCCTACGTGGACAAGGGCCGCTTCGAGACCTACAGCACCTGGCGCATCTGGACGATCACCTTCGATCGCCTGATGATGCCCTCCGAGGACGAGCTTTCGAGCCTCTACTGCCTGCTGTGCGAAACCGTCGAGGTTGCCGACGACTACAGTTGGGCCGCCTACACGCTCCGGCCCGAGGCGCGGTGGCACGACGGCGTGCCGGTCACCGTGGACGACGTCGTGTGGACCTTTGAGACCTTGAAGGCCGACGGCCCGGTCAGCTTCAAGGCGGCGTGGCGGCACGTGGAGGGCATCGAACGCCTCGGGGAGCGCTCGTTCCGGTTCCTCTTCGGCGCCGGTGGCAGGACCCGCCGATCGGTGATGGAGGCGTCCGCCTTCCTGACCATGCCGAAGCACTACTGGCAGGACCGGGACTTCACGGCGACCACCCTGGCGCCGCCGCTCGGCAACGGCGCCTACCGCGTCGCCGACGTCGACCCCGGCCGGCGGATCGTCTACGAGCGGGTCGACGACTACTGGGGAAAGGACCTCAACTTCAAACGCGGGCAGCACAACTTCGACCGCGTCGCCGTCCTCTACTTTCGCGACATGAAGGCGGGCATCCAGGCCCTCAAGGCGCGCGTGGTGGACTACTGGCGCGACCAGGACGAGCGGGAGGTCGCCACCGCCTACGACTTCGCCGAGGTCGATCTTGGGCTCTTCAACAAGGAGACCTACCGGATGAGGATGACCTACGGGATGCACTGGTCGGTGGTCTTCAACACCCGCCTGCCGCTGTTCCAGGACATTCGCGTCCGCGAGGCGCTGACCCTCGCCTACAACTTCGACTGGGGCAACCGGACGCTTCAGTACGGGGCGCTGCGGCGCAACAGCACGTTCTTCCTGGGTTCCGGGATGGCGTCCCGCGGCCTGCCGTCGCCGGAGGAACTGGCGCTGCTCGAGCCGCTGCGGGAGCACATCCCCGAGCGCGTGTTCACGCACGAGTTCAGGCTGCCCACGAACGACGGCTACGGCCGCAACCGGGAAGCGCTGCTGGGGTCTGGGGATCTGCTCGACGAAGCCGGCTGGGTCGTGCGCGACTTCCGGCGCGTCAACGCGGCAACCGGAGAGCCGCTCCGGTTCGAAATCATGGTCCGGCTCCTGGAGCACGAGCGCATGCTGGTGCCGTACGTGGAGAACCTGAAGCGGCTCGGCATCGACGCGACGGTCCGACGGGTCGAATCGAACATCTACACCAACCGCGCGCGCCACTACGACTTCGAGATGACGGTGCAGAAGATCTACACCCACAGCATCCCTCAGCCGGCCCGCACCCGCAGCTACCTGAAGTCCGAGAGCGCCGACCTGCCGAATCTGCTCAACTACCCGGCGATCCGCAACCCGGCGGTGGACATTCTGGTGGAGAAGGTGATCGCGGCCGAGACCGAAGAGGAGATGGACATCGCGGGACGGGCGCTCGACCGGGTGCTGCTGTGGAGCTTCCACGTCATCCCCGAGGGCGCCCCCAAGGGCCGCCACCTCCTCTACTGGGACCGCTTCGGCCATCCGCCGCTGGGACGCGAGCACATGAACTGGGTCGGCTTCCCGCACCTCTGGTGGTTCGACCAGGAGAAGAGCGATCGGGTCGACGCCGCCCTGGGCGAGACCCGCTAGTGGCCGCCCTGGGAACGCGGGCATCCTGCCCGCATCCGGCGCCGAGCACTGCTCCGTAAGCGAGTGTCGGACACAGGACCCTAAGCGCATGCTGCTCTACATCCTGCGCCGTCTCGTCCTGATGGTGCCGACGCTGGTCGGCGTGCTGCTCGTCAACTTCGTGATCATCCAGGCGGCGCCGGGCGGTCCCGTGGACCAGGCGATCGCCCGCCTGCAGGGAACCGGAATCGATGCCGGGGCCAGCGTGCTCGGCGGCGGCGCGGGTTCGACCCTGGAGGCCGAACTCAGCGCGACCGGCGGCATCGACCCGGCGCTGATCGAGGAACTCGAGCGGCAGTTCGGCTTCGACAAGCCGGCGCCGGTCCGCTTCTTCATCATGCTGCGCGACTACCTGCGCTTCGACCTGGGCGAGAGCTTCTACCAGGACGTCCCGGTCATCGATCTCATCCTCGATCGGATTCCGGTGTCGATCTCCCTGGGGCTCTGGACCCTGCTCATCGTCTACTCGGTGTCGATCCCGCTCGGCATCCGCAAGGCCACGTCCGATGGCTCGCCGTTCGACGTCTGGTCGAGCGTGGTGATCCTGGTCGGCTACGCGATTCCGGCGTTCATCCTCGCCGTCCTGCTCATCGTGCTGTTCGCGCGCGGAGGCCTGATCGAGTACTTCCCGCTGCGCGGCCTGGTGTCCGACGACTTTGCCGACCTGGGGCTTTGGGCTCAGGCGAAGGACTACTTCTGGCACCTGGCTCTGCCGATCACGGCCCTCGTAGCCGGGAGCTTCGCGACCCTCACGATGCTGACCAAGAACTCGTTCCTCGACGAGATCCACAAGCAGTACGTGCTGACGGCCAAGGCCAAGGGCCTCCGGACGCGCCGCGTGCTTTACGGCCACGTGTTCCGCAACGCGATGCTGATCGTGATTGCCGGTTTCCCGCGCGCGCTCGTCGGAGCGCTGTTCACCGGCGTGCTCCTCGCCGAGATCATCTTCTCGCTCGACGGCCTGGGGCTCCTTGGCTTCGAGGCGATCGTCACCCGCGACTACCCGATCATCTTCGGCACCCTCTACATCTCCACCCTGCTGGCCCTGGTGCTGCAGCTCCTGACGGACATCACCTACACGCTCACCGATCCACGCATCGACTTCGAGAGCCGGGAGCTTTGAGCAGCTCGGTGTCAGTCGTGCCCAGCCTCGGGAAGAGGAGATGGGCAGCCTTCAAGACGAATCGGAGGGGCTACTGGTCGCTCCGGGTCTTCGTCGTCATCTTCGGCGCCACCCTCTTTGCCGAGGTTCTGGCAAACGACAAGCCGCTGGTGGTCCGCCATGAGGGCCGGTTCTACCTACCCGTCGTCGCGACGTACTCGGAGGCCGAGTTCGGCGGCGTGTTCGAGGTGGAAGCCGACTACCGGGAGGAGTTCGTCAAGGAGCTCATTCGAGGCAGCGGGGGATGGATGATCTGGCCGCCGATCCCGTACGCGCACGACACGATCGACTACGAGCTGCCCGGTCCGGCCCCGTATCCACCGTCCGGCCAGCACTGGTTGGGCACGGACGATACGGGCAAGGACGTGCTCGCGGGGCTCATCTACGGGATCCGCCTGTCCTTCCTGTTCGGCCTGGTGCTCACCGCCCTGAGCTCGATCATCGGCGTGCTGGCGGGCGCCGCGCAGGGCTATCTGGGAGGCAAGGTGGACCTCTTCGGCCAGCGCCTGATCGAGATCTGGGCCGGGCTGCCGATTCTCTTCGTGCTGATCATTCTCGCCAGCATCGTGGATTCCAACGTCTTCTGGCTGCTCGGAATCCTCGTCGCGTTCAGTTGGATGGCGCTCGTGGGCGTCGTCCGGGCCGAGGTGCTGCGAGCGCGCAACTTCCAGTACGTGACCGCCGCTCGGGCTTTGGGTTTGGGGGACGGGAGGATTGTCCGCCGTCACGTCCTGCCCAACGCGATGGTCGCCACGTTCACCTTCCTGCCCTTCATCCTCACCGGGTCGATCACCCTGCTCACCTCGCTCGACTTCCTCGGCTTCGGCCTCCCGGTCGACTCGCCCTCGCTGGGAAGGCTGCTGGCCCAGGGCCGGATGAACCTGCACGCCCCGTGGCTGGGTCTCGTGTCCTTCTTCACGCTGGCCACGCTGCTCACGCTCGTGATCTTCATCGGCGAAGCGCTTCGCGACGCCTTCGATCCCCGAAGGACGGGGACGCAGTCGTGACGGCGCAGCCCCCATTCCTCGCGATCTCGGACCTCTCGATCGCCTTCGACGGCGTCCGGGTCGTCGAGGGGCTCGACCTGCGCCTCGACCGGGGAGAGTCCGTCGCCCTCGTCGGCGAGTCGGGCTCGGGCAAGTCGGTCACCGCGCTCTCGATCCTGCAGTTGCTGTCCTATCCACGGGCGTCGCACCCGAGCGGATCGATTCGCGTCGAGGGCCGCGACGTCATGGGCGCCGGCGAGAAGGAAATGCGCGCGCTGCGCGGCAGCCGGATCTCCATGGTCTTCCAGGAGCCGATGACCTCGCTGAATCCGCTCCACACGATCCGGCGGCAGGTCGAGGAAGTGCTGTCCACGCACCGCGGCCTGCGCGGACGCGCCGCCCGGGAACGGACCGTGGAGCTGCTCGAACTCGTCGGTCTCCAGGAGGCGAGCGAGCGCTTGGACTCGTTCCCGCACCAGCTCTCCGGCGGTCAGCGCCAGCGGGTGATGATCGCGATGGCGATCGCGGGCGACCCGGACCTGCTGATTGCCGACGAGCCGACGACGGCGCTCGACGTCACCGTCCAGGCCCAGATCCTCGCCCTCATCAAGGAGCTGCAGGGGCGGCTCGGGATGGCGCTGCTGCTCATCACCCACGACCTTGGCATCGTCCGCTCGATGGCGGAGCGCGTGTACGTGATGGAGCGGGGCCGGGTGGTCGAGGAGGGCCCTACGTCCGAGATCTTCCAGCGCCCTCAGCATCCCTACACGCGGAAGCTGATCGACGCCGAGCCCAGGAGCACCTGCCCGATCGCCGAGGACGACGCGCCCGTTCTGGTCGAGACCAAGGACCTGACCGTGGAGTTTCCGCTGCGGGCCTGGCCGCAGAAGAAGGTGCTCGTCGCGGTCGACCACGTGTCGCTGCGCGTGCGTCAGGGACACAGCCTCGGCGTCGTCGGTGAATCGGGAAGCGGCAAGACGACCCTGGCGATGGCCATGGTTCGCCTGATCCGAAGCCGCGGCGAGATCGTCTTTGACGGCGAGCCCATCCAGGTTCTGGGGTTCAAGCAGCTCAAGCCGCTCCGCCGCTCCATGCAGATCGTCTTCCAGGACCCCTACGGCAGCCTGTCGCCGCGCCTGACCGTCGAGGAGATCGTCGGTGAGGGCTTGGGTATCCACGAGCCGGGTCTCACCGCGGGCGAGCGGCGCCGGAAGGTCGCCGAGGTCCTCGGGGAAGTCGGCCTCGAACCCGGGATCCAGAGTCGCTATCCGCACGAGTTCTCAGGCGGTCAGCGCCAGCGGATCGCCGTCGCGCGAGCGATGATCCTCCGTCCGCGCTTCGTCGTGCTCGACGAGCCCACCTCCTCCCTGGACATGACCGTGCAAGCCCAGATCGTCGAGCTCCTGCTCGACCTGCAGCAGCGGCACGGCCTCACCTACCTCTTCATCAGTCACGACCTCAAGGTCGTGCGCGCCCTCTGCGACGACATCGTCGTCATGAAGGACGGCCGGATCGTCGAGCAGGGTTCGGCCGACCAGCTCTACGAGGCGCCGCGTGAGCCTTACACTCAGGCGTTGATGAACGCCGCCCTCGATCTGGGGAGTGCGCTGCGGTAGCAGCGGCAGGGCCGGCCGGCCTGAGCGATGCGCTTGCCCCTGGACAGTTGTCGTCGGACCGCCGCGGTACCCTGGGGCCGGCCAGATCGACCAAGGCGGATTATCTCCATTAACAACGAAGAAGATGCCAACAAATTGATATTTGGGCCAAAATATGTCACGATCACGTGACTAGTGGGATCACAGGAGGGACACCGTGCTTGTTTCATTCGCCGTCACGAACTACGCTTGCTTCAAGGATCGCCAGGAACTCACGCTGGTGCCACCGCGCAAGACTGACGACGACGAGTTCGCGTTCGACACCGGCGTGCGGCGGGTTCCCCGACTCCACCGCGCCGCTGCTCTCTACGGCGCGAACGCGAGCGGGAAGTCACGGCTCATCCAGGCGCTCGCGTTCGTCGACTCGTTCGTCATCGGCTCCTCAAAGCGACGCCAGACAGGTGAGGCGATCCGCCACGAGCCGTTCCGGTTCGACGCCGACAGCCGGTTGCGTCCCACGACCTTCGAGATCTCGTTCATCGAGGCAGGATCCGTCTATGAGTACGGCTTCTCGGTGGACAGCGAACGCGTCCACGAGGAGTGGCTGCTGCAGTGGCCGGCTGGGGGGCGGCAGCGAATGCTGCTCGATCGAGAGTACGACTCCGCTACGGGCAGTGAGTCCTGGAGCTTTGGCGCCTCGGTCCGTGGCGAGAAGAGAGCCTGGCAGGCGAGCACAAGACCGGACACGCTGCTCGTCTCCACGGCTGCTCAGTTGAATAGCGAGGTCTTCACGCCGGTCGTCGAGTGGTTTCAGCGGAGTCTCCGTGTCGTACCTTCGGGAGGCCTCCCTCCTGCCGTCACGATCGCGACGATCCACGGCGATGAGCGGGCCACCGACAGAGTGCTGGGGATGCTCCAAGACTCCGACATCGCCGTTTCCTCCCTGCGAACCCGAAAGGAGTCGGTTCGAGTAGATGACCTGCGCCCCAGCCCTCCACCGGAGATTCTGACGGAGTTCAAGGATGCCGGCCACACGACAGTGAATCTCTGGGAGGCCGATCTCGGCCACCGACCTGAGGGGTGTGGCGAGACCCATTTTCTCGACATCGATGACGAGTCGGAGGGCACCCGACGGCTCCTTGCGCTTGCGGGTCCCTGGCTCGATGTCCTCGACAACGACCTCGTGGTGGTCGTTGATGAGTTGGACTCCAGCATGCACCCGCACCTGACCGCGGCCCTCGTCAGTCGGATCAACAGCGCTCCTCCGGACGGAGAAAGCCGGCGCGCTCAACTCATCGCAACGCTCCACGACACTTCACCGATGAAGAGTGCGCTGGATCGCGACCAGATCTGGCTCACCGACAAGGACCCGACGAAGGAAGCGTCTACCCTGACGCCGCTGAGCGTCTTCAAGCCGCGCCGGCGCGAACCCCTTGACCGCGGCTACCTCGGTGGCCGCTACGGCGGCGTGCCGGTGATCGCAGAGTACGGCTACGAGAGGTGATCAATGGCCCGCCGACACCGGACATCGGCCGCCTGATCGAACGCCTTCGTGAACTCCACTGATCTGCTGATCCCCGACCGAAGATCTACGGCGGAAGCTACGAGAACTCCCGGTCCATTCTCGTCCGCAATTCCGGGCCTACGCGACCGCGTCTCAGCGAGGCACCTCCGCTCCGTCACCGGTCAGGCGCCCCGGCCCTGATCCCAGGCGAGGCGTCCGGCGACGAACACGGCGCGCACCGCCCGATCGTCGCCCAGGAGGGCGAGTGCGTACAGAGTGTCCTCGAGGCTCTCGGAAAGGGCGTGGCGGTCGCGCATCACCGGTGTTGCCGCCGGATCGAGGACCACGATGTCCGCCCAGCGGCCGGGTTCGAGACACCCGATCTCCTCGTCGAGACCCAGCAGCTTGGCGTTGCCCCGGGTGGCGGAGTGGAAGAGGTCGTGGGCGCCGACCTGGACCCCTCGAAGCAGGGCCGCCTGGTAGGCGGCGCCGAGCGTGTGGAGCATCGAGTAGCCGGTTCCGGCGCCGACGTCGCTTCCCACCCCGATGCCAACCGGACGTTCCGGGCGGTTGACCAGGCGCCGGTCGAAGATCCCGGAGCCCAGAAAGGAGTTCGCGGTCGGGCAGTGGACCACCGTCGTGCCGGTCTCGTGGAGCCGCTGGCATTCCCGTTCGCCGAGGTGGACTCCGTGGGCAAGAAGCGTGCGGGGCCCCAGCAGGCCCGCCCGGTCGTACACGTCCGTGTAGTCGAGCGCCTCTGGGAAGAGTTCCCGAACGCGGGCGATCTCGGCCCGGCTCTCACCGAGATGCGACTGCACCAGAAGCTTGGGGCGCGAGGCCGCGAGTTCGCCTGCGAGCCGAAGCTGCTCGCCGCTGGAGGTGATGGCGAATCGAACCGTGATCGCGTAGCGAAGGCGGCCCCGGAGATGCCAGCGGTCGGCGAGCGTCTCACTGTCGGCGACACCCGTTTCCGGGTCATCCAGGAGGCCGGCCGGCGCGTTGCGGTCCATCATCGTCTTGCCGGCAACGATGGCCATGCCCCGCGCTTCGGCCGCGTTGAACAGGGCTTCGGCGGCTTGCGGGTGGACCGAGGAGAAGGCGACCGCGGCAGTGGTTCCGTGCTGGACCAGCCGCTCGAGGAACAGCCCGGCCGCCTCAGCGGCGTGGGCCGGATCGCCGTAGCGGAGTTCCTCGCGCCAGGTGAAGCGGTCGAGCCAGTCCAGCAGATCCCGGCCTGGCGCCGCGAGCATCCGGTACTGAGGGAAGTGGACGTGGGCGTCGATGAAGCCGGGCAGGACCAGCGCGTCGCCATAGTCGTCCTGAGGGAGTTGCCCGTACTGCTCCGGCAACGCGGCGGCGTCCCCACGAAAGGAGATGCGCCCCTTCCCGTCGACCGCAACGGCGCCCTGAGGGTGGAAGTCGACGGCCTCCGCCGTGCCCGCGGCCGCTGGATCGGCGCGGTAGGTCAGGACCGCGCCGCGGATCACCCGCCCGCTCTTCGTCACGCGGAGAACCGCTCCAGGAGCTGGGCGGCGACGCCGGTGGCGATGGCCGCGGGGGTCTTGGACCGGATCTGCGGCAGTCCGATCGGACAGACGAGCGCGTCGGTCAGACCATCCGGCAGGCCCGCGCTGTGCAGCCGCTGCACGAATCGCGCACGCTTGCTCGAGGAACCGATGAGCCCGACATAGCTGAACCGGCGAGCCGCAAGAGCGGCATGGACGATCGCAAGATCGAGCGGATGGCTGTGGGTCATCACGACGACGGCGGCGCCCGAAGGGGCGGCGGACAGCTCGTCCGCGGCGTCCGAGCTCTCGAGGGTCCGGATGGACTGAGGCAGGACGGGCGGGAACGCGTCAGAGCGCTCGTCGATCCAGGTGACGGCGAACGGGAGAGGCGCCAGGGCGAGCATGAGGGCCCGGCCGACGTGGCCGGCGCCGAAGAGCCAGACCTCCTGCGGCCGGTCGCCGAAGCGCTCCACGATTTCGACTTCTCCGTCCGCTCCCGCGTCGCCGGCGCCCTCGTCTCCATCCTTGACAGGGGCCCGGCCCACCGCTCGTCGGCCGATTCGGGCACAGACCGTGAACGGACCGGCCCGCTCCCGCGCCGCGAGCGCGCGGACGGTGTCGAGCTGCTCCGTCACGAAGACTTCGGACAGTACCTCGACGCTGCCGCCGCAGCACTGGGCGAGTTCGGGCCCGAGGGAATAGCGGTCGAGGGCGGCAGACTCCGTACCTGCAGCCAGCGCCTGCCGCGCCGCATGGAGCACCCGCCATTCGAGTTCGCCGCCGCCGATCGTGCCGGAGAAGCCGGTACGCCCAGGTCCGACGACCATGCGGGCGCCGGCCTCGCGAGGTGCGGAGCCCCGCACGGTTACGACACTGACCAGGGCGCAGGCGCCGTGCGCCTCCAGGAGGCTGGCGACTTCGGGCCAGACACGGCGCATGGAGTCAACCCGCGACCGGCGCTTCGACCGCCAGAGCGGGTGCGGGACGATGTTCGTGCCGCAGAGCGTCCGCGGCGCGCAGGATGGCTTCCGGCGTGGCCGGCGCATCGAGCGGCGGCACCGTGCCCGGGGCCAGGCTGGCCACTGCGTGGGTGATGGCGGAGAAAGCCGAGAGCGCGAGCATGAGCGGAGGTTCGCCGACCGCCTTCGAGCGGTAGATCGTGGGTTCCGGATTGGCGCCCGACCGGTAGAGCTCCACGCGGAAGTCGGCCGGAACGTCGGAACAGGTGGGAATCTTGTAGGTCGATGGTGCGTGGGTCAGCAGCCGTCCCGACGGGTCGAACACCAGCTCCTCGGTGGTGAGCCATCCCAGACCCTGGACGAAGCCGCCTTCGATCTGGCCGATGTCGATCGCTGGATTGAGCGAGTTCCCGGCATCGTGCAGGATGTCCACCCGGTCGAGTCGGATCTCGCCAGTTTCCGTGTCTACGGTGACTTCGCTGCAGGCGGCGCCGCAGGCGAAGTAGAGGAACGGCCGTCCGCTGCGCCGGTCCCGGTTCCAGCCGATCTTCGGCGTGCGGAAGAAACCGGTAGCCGACAACGACACGCGTTGCTCGAAGGCGGTCGCCGCCAGTTGCCTGAACGAAATCGTGTCGAGGCGTCCGCCGTCGCCTCTCGCGACGCCGACTCGTCCGTCCGCGAAGGAGATGGCGTCCGGCTCGACGCCAAAGTGCCGGGCGGCGAGATCCGCGAGCCGCCGGCGAATCTTGCCGGCGGCCAGCCTTGCAGCCATGCCGTTCAGGTCCGAGCCGGACGACGCCGCGGTGGCCGGGGAGTTCGGAACCTTGTCCGTTCGCGTCGCGGTGACCCACACCTTGGCGATGTCGACTCCCAGCTCCTCCGCGACCACCTGGGCGACCTTGATGTAGAGCCCCTGGCCCATCTCGGTGCCGCCGTGGTTCACCTGAACCGAGCCGTCCACGAAGACGTGGACCAGGGCGCCGGCCTGATTCAGGGCCAGCAGCGTGTACGCGATCCCGAACTTGACCGGAGTCAGCGCGATGCCCTTGCGAAGGGGACCCCCCAGGAGATTGAAGCGCGACACGGCCGCCCGCCGCGCCGCGTAGTCGCTGGTCTGCTCCAGCGTCTCCACGATGTCCGGGAGGACGTGCTCTTCCACCGTCATGCCGTAGGGCGTCGTGTCCCGGCCCGGACGGTAGAGGTTCCGCTTGCGCACCAGGAGCGGATCGAGCCCCAGGGTGATGGCCGCGGCGTCCATCGCCCGCTCGGCCACGATCATCCCCTGGGGTCCGCCGAATCCCCGGAACGCGGTGTTGGAGACCGTGTCCGTTTGCAGGCGGCGCGAGTTGATCGTCGCAGCGGGGTAGTAGTACGCGTTGTCGGCGTGGAACGTTGCCCGGTCGCAAACGCCGGAAGACAAGTCCGCCGAGCAGCCGCAGCGGGCCGCCAGGTCGATCTCGATTCCCGTCAGGACGCCGGAAGCGTCCAGACCGCAGCGAAAGTCCGCGCGGAAGTCGTGACGCTTGCCTGTCATTGCCATGTCGTCGTCGCGGTCGAGCCGGAGCTTTGCCGGGCGGCCGACCGTTCGGGCAGCGAGGGCGGCCAGGCAGGCCCACTGAGCCGCCTGCGACTCCTTGCCGCCAAAGGCGCCGCCCATTCGGCGGCACTCGCAGACGACCGCGGCGTCAGGGATGTCCAGCATGCCCGCGACCAGCCCCTGGACTTCGGCGGGGTGCTGGGTGGAGGAGAAGACCCGGATCTCGTCGTCCTCGCCGGGCACCGCGAGCGCGGCCTGTCCCTCCAGGTAGAAGTGGTCCTGACCGCCGATCCGCAGACTCCCTTCGAGACCGCGCGGAGCAGCAGCAATGGCGCCCGCCGCGTCGCCGCGCTCGAAGCCGTAGGGCGGCAGCAGGTCCGTTCCCTGAGCGAGCGCGTCGTCCACGGTGACCCGGGGCGGGCGGGACTCGACTTCGATGCGGGCGCGCTTCACGGCCCGGCGGGCGATGTCGCGTGTCTCGGCCACGACCGCGAAAACGACCTCGCCGGGAAAGCGAATCGTGTCTCCCGCCAGGATCGGATCGTCCCCGGCCGCGGGGCTGCAGTCGTTTCGCCCGGGGATGTCGCTCGCTTCGAGAACCGCCAGAACTCCCGGGAAGGCCCGCACAGCCGAGAGGTCCAGGGAGCGGATGAGGCCACAGGCCGCACCCGCGGCGCCGGGCGCCACGTGGACCGTGCCCCGAGGCTCCGGCAGATCGTCGACGTAGTTCGCCGTGCCCCGGACGTGCCGGACCGCGCTGTCGTGGGGGAGTGGTTGCCCGACTTCCTTCATCGGCTTCTCAGGCCGCGTCCTGCCTGTGGCCGCGGACGCGGGTCTCCCCGCTCGGACTCCCCGCGATCTCGCGAAGCGCCTTGAGGACCAGGGCGCCGGCGACGCGCTGCCGGTAGCGGGCGCTCGCCCGGTGATCGTCGATCGGCGAGAAGTCGGCGGCCAGGGCGGCGCGGACCGCCTCGTCCGCGTCATGGAGTAATCCGTCGTCCAGTTTGAGCCCGACGACGGTCTCTTCGGTCCGCGGGGAGCGCTTGGGGGTCGCGGCCATGCCGCCCCACGCCATCCTCGCGGAGACGATGCGCTCGCCGACCGTGTGAAACCAGAACGCCCCGAGCACGGACGAGATGTCCTGGTCGTAGCGCTTCGAGATCTTGTAGCTGCGGAAATGCTCGTCCGGGCCAAGGCGGGGAACCCGGATCCGGGTCAGGAGTTCGCCCGGTGCGCGGTCCTGAACGCCGTAGTCGAGGAAGAACGCCTCGAGCGGCAGGGTCCGGCGACGTTCACCCAAGCGGAGCTCGATGGAAGCCCCGAGTGCGATGAGAACCGGGGGCATGTCGCCGATCGGCGAACCGTTCGCAATGTTGCCGCCGACCGTGCCGACTGCCCGCACCTGCTTCGAACCCAGGCGCTGCAGGACTTCGCCGACATCCGGGTCGATGCCGCAAAGCGCCGCCTCCGCTTCGGCGTACGTGGCGGCGGCGCCAAGCTCCACCCGGTCGTGCTCTTCACGCACGGCCCGGAGGGAGGGGACGCGCCCGGTGTGAATGATCCGGGGCAGGTGACGCAGTTCCTTCGTGATCCATAGACCGACATCCGTCGCGCCGCCTGTGATCACAGCCTCAGGGTGTCGGGCGCAGAGGTCGGCCAGGCTGTTCTCGGAGGCCGGGGCCGCGAAAAACGTCTCGTCGTTGCCAACGAAGAGGTCCTGACCGTCGTCGAGCGTGTCGAGCTGCTCAGCCGTGCGAGCGGCGTTTCGCGTGAACTCGTCCTGAGGCGTGCCGCCGCAGGAGGCGAGAGCCGCGTCGGCGATCGGACGGTAGCCGGTGCATCGGCAGAGGTTGCCGGCGAGCCAGTCGTTCACTACGGAGCGGTCGGGATTCCGGTTCGCGTGGTAGAGCGCGAACAGGGCCATGACGAAGCCGGGCGTGCAGAACCCGCACTGGGAAGCGTGGTGATCAACGAGCGCCTGCTGCACGGGATGGAGATCCGCGGCGCTAGGCGCCAAGTCGTCAACGGTGACCACTTCGGCTCCGTCCAGGGAGCCAAGGAGTTGAATGCAACTGTTCGTCGGCTCGTAGACGACGCGCCCGTCGCGGAGGCGACCCACGGCAACGGTGCAGGCGCCGCAGTCCCCTTCGGCGCAGCCCTCCTTGGTGCCCGTCGCGCCTTCGCGGAGGCGCAGATGCTCAAGGAGCGTGTCGGTGGGTGCGAAGCCATCGAGGCTCGTGACCCGGCCACGACGGAGAATGCGCAAGGCACCGCGCATCGACGGACCATATCGCAGGAGACCGTCTGTCGTCATATGATCGTCGTGAATTGAGGACACACGTAGCTCGAAAGCCCCGATACAGGGCGACCGGCAAGGCGTCCTGCGAGCGGTCCGTGCGCGGGTGCCCGCTGTCACGAAGAGGAGGCGTGAGCACCATGACTTGGATAGCCCAATACTCGTCCCTGCCCGCCGTGGCGGTCTTCGCCTCGATTCTGCTCGTGCCAGCGGCCGCGATGGCCCAGGAGACGGGCGCCGACAACGAGCCGGACAGCGACGCGGCGGAAGAGGAGCACGCTCACTTCGAGGAGCGGACCGTCGTCCTCGGCAGCCGCGCGCACCCTCGTTGGGTGACCGAATCCCAGGTCCCCATCGACGCGATTCCCGTCGAGGACATCATGCGCCAGGGCGCCACAACGCTGGACTACCAGTTGCGGAACCTGGTGCCCTCCTTCAACGTCGCGACCCATCCGATCAGCGACGCGGCGACGCTGGTGCGGCCGTCGAGCCTGCGCAACCTGGCCCACGACCACACGCTGATCCTGGTCAACGGCAAGCGGCGGCACCGGTCGTCGGTCGTCGCCTGGTTCGGCGGCGTGACGGACGGTGCGCAGGGGCCCGACATCTCGACCATTCCGGCGATCGCCCTGCGCAGGGTCGAGGTCCTGCGCGACGGCGGGTCGGCGCAGTACGGCTCCGACGCGATCGCGGGCGTCATCAACTTCCTGCTCAAGGACGACGCCGCCGGTGGCGCCATCGAGTTCCACAGCGGCAGCTACATCGCCGGCGACGGCGCCGGCTACACCGTAGCCGGCAACTTCGGCCTGCCCATGGGCGGCAACGGCTTCGCCAACCTGAGCTTCGAGTACGGCGGCGCCGACCCGACCGACCGCAGCGTCCAGCGCCGGGACGCGGCCGCGCTGATCGCCGCCGGCAACACCAACGTCGCCCTGCCGGCGCAGGTCTGGGGCAACCCGAAGATCGAGGACGACGTGAAGCTGTTCGCCAACATCGGCAGCCGTTCCGACAATGGCCTCGAGTTCTACGGCTTCGCCAACTTCGCCGAGAAGAAGATGACCGAGGGCTTCTTCTTCCGGAATCCGAACTCCCGGCAGAGCATCTACAGCCTCGACGGCGGCCAGACGCTGCTGATCGGCGACGTCCTCCGCGCCCAGGGCATGGGTTCGGCCAACTGTCCCGAGGTCAGGATCACGAACAGCGTGCCCGACCCGGATGCCCTCGCTCAGGTGTTCGCCGACCCGAACTGCTTCTCCTTCCAGGAGATCGCTCCGGGCGGCTTCACCCCGCAGTTCGGCGGCATCGTGACCGACAGCTCGGTGGTCGCGGGGCTGCGGAAGGAGCTGAACAACGGCTTCGCTTGGGATCTGAGCGCCAGCTTCGGTTCGCACGAATCGGACTTCTTCTTCATGAACACCGTCAATGCGTCGCTCGGCCCGGACACGCCGCGCGACTTCGACCCCGGTCTCTACCGTCAGGAAGACGTGAACCTGAACTTCGACATCTCCTATAGCGTCTCCCACAGGGTCAACGTCGCCGCCGGCGTCGAGTGGCGCGACGAGAGCTTCACCGTCGGCGCCGGGGGTCGGCCGTCCTGGGAGGTCGGCCCCTATGCGGCGCAGGGCTTCATTCCCGCCTCGAACGGCTTCCCCGGTTTCCCCGACTACACGGCCGGGACGTGGAGCCGCGAGAACGTCGCCGTCTACGGCGATGTCGAGTTGCACGGAGAGGACGACCGGTGGTCCCTGGGCGGCGCCCTCAGGGTCGAGGACTACGACGTGTTCGGCAACACGACGAACGGCAAGCTCTCGTTCCGCCGCGCTCTGAGCGACACCGTCTCATTGCGCGGCGGCGTCAGCACGGGCTTCCGAGCGCCGACGCCCGGGCAGCAGAACGCGCTCAACGTGCAGACCACCATCGACCCCACGACCCTGGAACTCGTCGACAGCGCGACCGTGCCGTCCACCTTCGTGGCGGCGGGGCCGCGGGGAGGCAAGCCGCTCGAACCCGAGGAGTCGGTCCACGCGACGGCCGGTGTGGTGATCGACACCGGCCCGTTCACCCTGACCGCCGACTACTTCAACGTCGACATCTCCGACCGGCTCTCGCTGTCGCAGGTCCTGACGCTGACAGGGGAGGAACGGGAACTGCTGCTCTCACAGGGCATCACCTCGGCACGGAACCTGTCCTTCTTCCGCTTCTTCATCAACGAGTTCTCGACCCGGACCGCAGGCATCGACGTCGTCTCGACCTGGATTCCGGTTGCCCTCGGCGGCGACACCGAGTTCAGCTTCACCCTGAACTACACCGACACCGAGGTCACGGAGGAGTCCGATCTGCTGAGCGCCGCGGACGTGCTCGCCATCGAGCGCGGCGTGCCCCGTCTCCGCTGGAACTTCGCGGTGAACCAGCAGGTCGGACCGGTCAGTCTCCTTGGCCGCCTCAGCCACTACGGCTCCTGGATCGACTACTACTACACGCGGTTGTGGGTGGACCCCGCGCCGCCGGTGCAGGACTCGACCTACATCGTCGACTTCGAAGCCAGCATCCCCATCGCCGCGGACACCACGCTCGCCATCGGCGCCCAGAACATGTTCGATGTCCTTTCCCCGGCGCCCGCCGGGCTCGTCGACGTCCTCGGTTCCCGCTACAGCCCGGTCACGCCATGGGGCCTGAGCGGCGGCTACTACTACGCGCGGTTCAGCTACCGCTGGGGCGACTAACCGAAGACTGAGCGCCCGCTGGGAACGCGGGCGTCCCGCCCGCATCCGGCGCGCATCGCGCCGTCACGCCGGCTCCTCACCGTCGTCCAGCGCTACGATCGTTGTTGTTCCGAGCCCCAAGCCCCCGCCTCGCAAACTCAGGAGAACCATGCGGTCCCCTGGCTCGCACCCAAGACTCGGCCTTCTGTGCGTCGCCGCGGCCTCGATCGTGGGCAACGCCGCGGCAGCGGCGCAAGCCCCACCCGAGCCCGGCACCATCTTCCGCGACTGCGCCGAATGCCCCGAAGTGGTCGTCCTGGCGTCCGGCGCCTACGTCATGGGATCGCCTCCGGACGAGGCGGGACGGTACGACGACGAGGGCCCCGCGCACCGGGTGACCATTGCCGAACCCTTCGCGATCGGCGTTCGCGAGGTGACCTTCGCGGAGTGGGACGCCTGCGTCGCCGCCGGCGGCTGCGAGGGCTACGAGGCGGGGGACGAAGGTCGGGGCCGGGGCAGCCGTCCCGTGCTCAACGCGAACTGGGACAACGCCCGGGCTTATGTATTCTGGCTGTCCGAGGTCACGGGCCAGGACTACCGCCTGCCGAGCGAGGCGGAGTGGGAGTACGCGGCGCGGGCCGGAACCTCGACCCCGTATAGCTGGGGCGACGAACCGAGCGCCGACCATGCGAACGGCGAGCAGGATCACGGCTGGCCGGACGACGGCCACCGCTACACGGCGCCGACCGGATCGTTCGCGGCGAACGGGTTCGGGCTGTTCGATGCCCACGGCAACGTCTGGGAGTGGACGGCGGACTGCTGGAACGGCAGCTACGAAGGCGCGCCGGGCGACGGGAGCGCCTGGTTGGCCGGCGACTGCGTGGGCCGTGTCACGCGCGGCGGGGCCTACAACTACGGCCCCGGGTATCTGCGCTCCGCGATGCGCCTGAAGATCTTCTCCGGCTTCAGGAGCTACTTCGTCGGCTTCCGCGTGGCGAGGACGCTCTAGGAGCGTGCGCGGTAGAACGATCTGACCTGGGAACGCGGGCATCCTGCCCGCATCCGGCGCGAAGCGCCGGCCTCGGGGAGTTCTGCCGCGCACGCTCCTAGGTCCGCGGCCGAGGACCGCGCCGGCCGGCTGGCTCCGCCGGACCAGGCGCCCGTGTGTTAGGTTTCCCAACAGCGTTTGGGGCGGCGATCCATGGGATAGCTCTGCCCCCAAGAAGGCGATCAACACCCCTGCTTTCGCGAGCGGGGGCGATCTAGTTCATATCCAACTTCCTGGGGGAGACTGCGCCATGAAACAGCGACTCGCGACCGTTCTGACGTGTGCCGGCTTCGCGGCGGTAGCCGTGTTTGTCTGCGTGAGTACGGCTTGGGCGCAGGCGGGGCCGTCCGTGCAGGGCACGATCACCGAGAGGGAATCCGGCGCCCTGCTTCCGGGCGCCGAGGTTGAGCTCCAGGACACGCAGTACCGTACGCGGTCGGGCAGCGACGGCCGTTACCGGCTCGACGGCGTGCCCGCCGGCGACTACACGCTCGTTGTGAACTACGTCGGGTTCGAGGGCTTCGAGGCCAGCGTCTCGGTGACCGCTTCAGGAACGGTGAACCAGCCGATCCAGCTCGACGCCCGGTATGAGTTCGCCGACGAGATCGTCGTCCAGGCCGTTCGGTTCGGGCAGAGCAAGGCGCTGAACGACCAGAAGGAGGCCGTCAACATCAAGAACGTCCTCTCCGAAGAGCAGATCCAGAGCTTCCCGGACCTGAACACGGCCGAAGTGCTGCAGCGCGTCAGCGGCGTCAGCATCCAGCGCGACAACGGCGAAGGCCGCTTCGTCTCCTTGCGCGGCACGCCGTCGGCGATGACGAACGTGACGATCAACGGTCAGCAGGTCGCGTACTCCAACTCCCAGAACCGGATGGTCGAGCTCGACGTCATCTCGGCCGCGCAACTGTCCGGCATCGAGGTGACCAAGGTCCTGACCCCGGACATGGACGCCGACTCGATCGGCGGCGCGATCAACCTGAAGACGCGGAGCGCGTTCGACCAGCCGGACGGCGTAACGAACTTCACGTTGGGGGTGGGCGACAACTCGATCGCCGACGGCAGTCACTCGCGATCGGCGTTCAACTACTCGACCGTGCTGGGCGACAACCAGAACGTCGGGCTGTCCGTCGGCGTCAACTTCGCCCGCACCGCGGCCGAGCGCCACAACAACGAGCACAAGTGGGGAAGCGAAGACACCGTCGGCGGGGCCGAGATCCCCTACGCCCTGACCAACACGGAGGCGCAGTTCTCGGCCAACGACCGTGACCGCTTCGGCGCCAACGCGCGCCTGGAGGTTCGGATCAACGACGACCACAAGCTCGACTTCAGCCTGATGCAGAACTACCGCGAGGACGACCAGGACCGCCAGATCACGCGGGTCCGTTGGGACAAGGGCGACTACCTCAGCCCGACGGAGGTCGAGGGCCTGCGCATGGTGAAGTCGCTGCACGATCGCCTCGAGGAGCAGGAGGTCACGGCCTACAGCGTCACCGGGGAGCACCGGTTGGGCTTGTCCGTGCTCGACTTCACCCTGTCGACGAGCTCGGCTTTCACCAAGAAGCCGGAAGGGCAGCTCAAGCCGGAGTTCCAGGCCCGCGGGTTCGACCTGAACGTGGTCGACATCGGCGGCAAGGCGCCGGGTTGGGATTCGACGAGGCAGGACATCCACGACAGCGGCGTCTTCGAGTTCGACGCCGTGGACGAGAAGTTCGAGGACACGACCAGCACGATCGACACAGCCACGCTGGACCTCACCAGGCCGATGCTGTGGGGCAGCGATACCGGCGAGTTCAGGCTGGGCCTGAAGCTCCGCGCGCTGCACAAGGAGCGCGCCGACCTGCGCTCGAAGTGGAAGTGGAAGGGAGATGACGACCTGTTCCTGAGCCAGTTCGAGGGCGGCGGCGCCAACATCACCGAGGGCGGCTACAACCTCGGCAGGGAGTACAACCCTGCGGCCTTCCGCTCCTTCTTCTACTCCAACCAGGGCCCGGGCGGCTTCCGGGAGGAGGTGCGCAACGACGTGAACCTGGGCGAGCCGTACAACGCCGAGGAGGAGATCACCAGCGTCTACGCGATGACCACCCAGGACTACGGGCGGCTCACGATGGTGATGGGGGTCCGGGCCGAGTTCAACGAGCTCGACTACACCGGAGCGAACCTCGTGGTCAATGACGACGATGTGCTCAGCAACACCCAGGAGAACGTGACGCGGTCGTACGACTTCGTCTACCCCAACCTGCAGTTCCGCTACCGCCTCACTCCGGAGACGAACCTGAGAGCCGCCTACACGCGCAGCATGGCCCGGCCCAACTTCTGGGATTCGATGCCGTTCTCCTACACCCACACGGACGACGAGGAGATCGTGCGGGGCAATCCGTACCTGGATCCCGCGCTGTCGAGCAACCTCGACTTCCTCGTCGAGCGTTTCTTCGACAACGTCGGGATCATCTCCGGCGGCGTGTTCTTCAAGAGCATCGACGACTTCAACTTCGTCACGGCGACCACGCAGGTCGGCGGGGCGTTCGACGGCTTCGACGTGGAGTCGCCGGTCAACGGCGGCAACGCGGACCTCATGGGCATCGAGGTCGCCTGGCAGCAGCAGTGGGATTCGGGTTTCGGCATCTATGCGAACTACACGTACACCAACGTGCTGGACATCGATCTGGGCGACCAGACCGACCGGGACGACGTCGACGTGCTGCCGGAACAGAGGGAGAGCGTGGGGAACCTCGCGCTCATCTACGAGAAGAACAGGATCCTGACCCGGCTCGCCCTCAACATGAGCGGCAGGTGGCTGAGCGAGGTCGGCGACGAGGCTGGTTCGGACGAGTGGAACGACTCGGCGATGTACCTCGACTACTCGTTCACCTATCTCTTCGACAGCGGTCTCGAGCTGTTCCTCCAGGCCAACAACCTGACCGAAGAAGTGGTCTACCTGTACCGGGGCATCGCGAGCCGGTCTTCTCAGCAGGACATCACGGGCCGGACTTTCAACGCCGGCATGCGCTGGTCGTTCTAGGAGCTTGCGCCGCAGAACGCAACGGAGTGTCGCCGCCCCCTGGGAACCCGGGTGGCGCGATCCGCGCCACCCGCGAACCACTCCGTGCGCCCGTCATCGGGCGCACGGATGGCACCCGGGCGTCTCGCCCGCCCCTGGGAACGCGGGCATCCTGCCCGCATCCGGCGCGAAGCGCCGGCCTCCGGTAGTTCTGCCGCGCTAGAGCGTGGACACCCCCTCCCTGCACTTCGTCGACTACCTGATCGTCGGGGCGAGCCTCGTCCTGTCGGTCGGAGTCGGTCTCCGGTTCGCGAAGGCCCAATCGACTACCGCCAAGTACTTCTCCGCCGGGGGCAACGTGCCGGCGTGGGCGATCAGCCTGTCGATCTTCGCCACGTTGATCAGCAGCCTCACCTTCCTCGCCTACCCGGGCGACGGCTTCGCGGGCAACTGGGTGCGCCTGGTGCAGGGTTTCATGGTCCCGATCGTGGTGCTGGCCGGCATCGGCTTCATCGTGCCGATGTACCGGAAGGTCATCGGGCTCAGCGCCTACGAGTACTTCGAGCGGCGGTTCGGCTACCTGGCCCGGCTCTACGCGTCCCTGGCCTTCGTGCTGGCGCAGTTCGCGGGCATGGGGTCGGTGTTCTTCCTGCTCGCGCTGGCGGTCTCCAGCCTGACGGGCATCGGCGTCGTGACGGTGATCGTGGTCCTCGGCCTGGTGGTGACCGTCCTGACCCTCGTAGGCGGGATGGAGGCGGTGATCTGGCTGGACGTGATCCAGGGTGTGCTGCTGATCGTGGGCGGGCTCGTCACCCTGCTCGTCATCGCGATCAAGCTCGACGGCGGTCTCGGCAGAGTGTTCTCCGTTGCGGCCGCCGAGAACAAGGTGAGTCTGGGGTCGTTCGACGCGAACCTGGTCGAACTGACGTTCTGGGTCATGGCGATCAACGGCATCTTCTACGCCGTCCAGAAGTACGGGACCGATCAGACGATGGTCCAGCGCTACCTGACGGCCAGGTCGGACAAAGACGCGATCAGGGCGTCGATCACCGGCGTGCTCATGGTGGTGCCGGTGTGGGTGCTCTTCATGTTCATCGGCACGGCGCTCTACGTCTTCTACCAGGACGCCGCGTCGCTGCCCGAGGGCCTTCGCTCCGACGCGGTGTTCCCGCACTTCATCCTGAACGAGATGCCCGTGGGCGTCGTGGGGCTCGTCATCGCGGCGCTTCTGGCCGCCGCGATCTCTTCCCTCGACTCGGACCTCAACTGTCTCGCGGCGGTCGGCGTCGACGACTACTACAAGAAGCTGAAGCCCCAAAGCACCGAGGCCCAGCGGGTCCGCATGGGCAAGATCATCGTCGTGCTGTCGGGAGTCGGCGCCATCGTGGTCGCGCTCATCTATGTCGCCCTCGGCGACCAAGGCGTGCTGGCCACCGTCTTCATGCTCTACGCGATGTTCTCGGGCGGCATCGCCGGGATGTTCCTGCTCGGCATCTTCGTGCCGCGCGTGAACAAGCAGGGGCTCTACATCGGCATCGGCGTCTGTGTGCTCTTCACTGCGGCGGCGCTGCTCACGTCGACGCCGTTCGGTTTCGGCGGCGAGCCGCGCATCTGGCTGGACTTAGGAGCGCTCAACTACACGCAGCACAACTACATGCTCGGCGTCTACAGTCACATCGTGCTGTTCGGCGTCGCCTGGGCGGCGAGCTACTTCTTCCCTGCGCGCGAGGTGGACCGGAACCTGACCTATGCTGGTTGGAAGGACCGAAAGCGAAGCGAGGCGTGAGGAGGTAGGCAATGCGATGAGGAAGCAATCATGAGCCCCTGGGAACGCGGGCATCCTGCCCGCATCCGGCGCGCAGCGCCGGTTCTGCCTCTGCTCCTCCTCGCCGCCTGCGCCCCCGCCCCCGAGCCCGCACCAACCACCGACCCCGAAGCCCCCTGGAACGTCGTCCTCCTCCTCGCCGACGACCTCGCCTGGAACCAGGTCGGCTACCACGGCGCCACCTACTACGAGACCCCGACCATCGACGCGATCGCGGCCGCCGGCATGCAGTTCTCGAACGCCTACTCGGCCAACCCCGTCTGTTCGCCCACCCGCGCCAGCCTGATGACCGGCAAGAACCCGGCGCGGCTCCAGATCACCGACTACATCCCCGGCAGCCCCTACCCCTACGCGCGGCTCCTGCGGCCGGCGGAGGTGCCCGGACTGCCGCTCGAGGAGGTCACGCTCGCCGAGCTGATGAAGGCTCAGGGCTACGCGACAGGCCACTTCGGCAAGTGGCACCTCAACGTGGACAAGGAGTACGTGCCCGGCCGGCCGATGGACCCGGAGTCCCAGGGCTTCGACGACATCCTGGCCACGGTCAAGCCGGAGTACGAGGACGATCCCCTGGCCGACGCCCACCATGCGCACGAGATCACCGAGCGGTCACTGGCGTTCCTCGACGCGAACCGGGACCAACCGTTCTTCCTCTACGTCTCCCACCACGTCGTCCACCGGCCGCTGCTGGAGGACCCGGAGCTGATCGCCAGGTACGAGGCCAAGCCCGGCGCCGACGACCCCGTGAACAACCCCGTCATGGGCGCGATGATCGAGACGATGGATACCGGCTTCGGGCAGATTCTCGAGCGCATCGAAGAGCACGGGCTCGGGGATCGCACGATCGTCATCTTCTACTCCGACAACGGCGGCTTCGAGCAGCTCCAGGCGCAGGACCCCTTCCGCGGCGGCAAGGCGATGATCTGGGAAGGCGGCGTCCGGGTGCCGATGGCCGTCAAGTGGCCGGGCGTGGTGGCGCCCGGCAGCGTCAACGATGAGCTGATCACCTCGGACGACTTCTTCCCGACCGTCGCGGACATCCTCGGCGTCACCGAGCTGCCCGCCGACATCGACGGTCTCAGCCTCCTTCCGTTGCTCGAAGGAACGGGCTCGCTGGACCGCGACACCCTCTACTTCCACTACCCGCACTACCACCACCTCGGCTACAAGCCGGCCGGCGCGATCCGCCAGGGCGACTACAAGCTGATCGAGTGGTTCGAAGGCTCGATCGTCGGCGTCGGCCCCGCCATGAGCCTCTTCAACCTCAAGGACGATCCAGGCGAGACGACCGACCTTGCCGGGGATGAACCCGAGCTCGCCGAAGGCCTCCTCCAGCAGCTTGCCGCATGGCGGCAGAAGATCGGCGCCGGCGAGATGACGATCAACCCAGGCTACGAACCGGAGCGCCACGACTGGCGCTTCGTCGACGAACACGGAGGCGACGCGAGGTGAAGGGCATGGCCGGCATGAATCGTAGGGACGTCCTCGCGGCCGCCCTGGGATTGGCCGGCGCCGGCGCCACCCGCGCTCTGCCCGCGCAGCAAACCCAAGAACCCGGCCCCCTCGAACGGACCTTCGAAGACGCCAAGCCCCTCAACCTCAAGATCACCGACCTCAAGACCTTCCTCGTCGACGCCGGCAACGACGAGAACTTCGTCTTCGTGAAGCTCTACACGAACCAGGGGATCACCGGGCTCGGGGAAGGCACCCTGTCCAACAAGGGCGAGGTCGTGGACGCCGCGATCCGCGCCCACAAGCGCTACCTCGTCGGCAAGGACCCCACCGAGATCGAGCGGCACTGGCGCGGCATGTTCATCGGCCCCCGCTATCGCGGCGGCCCGGTGCTCATGTCGGCGCTCTCCGCGGTCGAGATCGCCATGTGGGACATCCTGGGACAGGCCCTCGGCCAGCCGATCTGGCAGCTCCTCGGCGGCAAGGCCCGCGACCGCGTGCGGCTCTACTGCCACGAGGGCTACCTGGAACGCATCAGCCACCGCCAGAAGCGCCGGGCAGCCGACGACGAGGAAGCGCTCGACCTCTGGCGGCAGAAGAAGGAAGCGGGCTGGACCTGCGTCAAGGGCGGCTTCTATCCCGGCGGCAAGCCCATGAACCACCGTGTGTCGATCCGCCGCGGCGTGGAGCACCTGGCCAAGGTGCGCGACGTCGTGGGGCCGGACTTCGACATCATCGTCGAGGCGCACGGCAAGCCGACACCGTCCTCCGCGGTCGAGTTCTGCAACCGCGTGGAGGAGTTCCGGCCGCTCTGGGTCGAGGAGGTGACCCAACTCGAAAACGAGGTGATCGAGGAGGTGCGCCAGATCCGCGCCCAGACCCGTGTGCCGCTCGCGACCGGCGAGCGCCTCACCTCGCGCTACCACTTCGCGCCGCTGTGCTCCGAACGGCTCGTGGACGTGATCATGCCGGACGTCGTCCACGTGGGCGGCATCTCCGAACTGCGCAAGATCGCGATCCTCGCCGAGGCCTTCCGCGTCGACGTGTCGCCGCACAACCCCCAGAGCGAGGTCAGCACGCTCGCCTCCATGCACGTCTGTGCCTGCACCCCGAACTGCACCATTCTTGAGATCGGCAGCGGCCAGGACCCCTTCTGGCAGGACCTCTTCTACGGCGGCCACTTCTCCTACGAGCGCGGGTTCGCCAAGCTCCCCACCCGCCCCGGCCTCGGCATCGACCTCGACGAGGAAGTCGCCGCGAAGTTCCCCTTTCAGGAGAAGGACTGGAGCACCCTCACCACCGAAGATGGCGCGTTCGTCGATCGGTGATCACCGGGTGCGCCGTCATCTGGTCCCCTGGGAACCCGGGTGGCGCGATCCGCGCCACCCGCGACCCACTCCGTGCGCCCGTCATCGGGCGCACGGATGGCACGCGGGCATCCCGCCCGCATCCGGTGCGCAGCACCGGTCTGCAGCGAGCGTCACACGGTTGACCTTTCTCTCGATCGCGATCGCCTCAGCCATCGCCTGCGCCGCCCCACCCACCGACGACCGTTCCGCCGAACTCGCAGCCCTCGAAGCCGGCAACCCCGGCGGCGAGAACTTCGGCGAGTTCGGCCCGCCCGACGCCTACGAAGGCGACTCGCCGCACCCCTACTACGGCAGCGAGAACGAGTGGAGCCGCCGCATGTTCGACGAACGCTCGGCGGACCTGTACTACAAGCGCCGCGGGCAACGGCAGCTTCTCGAGATCCTCGACGGCCACCCCAGGAGGGCGATCGAGCTTGCCGAGGCACGGCTCAACCAGCACCAGGGTGAGAGCGGGTACGGCGAACCGTGGTTCATCAAGGCGGTCGCGCTGGCTCAGCTCAACCGGATCGACGCCGCCGAAGAGGCGATGCTCATGGCGATCGTCGACGGCATGCCCTTCGGGCGTTTTCTCGCCGGCCCGCGCGAACTGCTCGAGCCACTTGCCGCGACCGAGACCTTCACGGCCCACGCCGCGCGCCCGAAGAACGCGATCGTGCACGGCCCCATGCTCGGCGCCGTCACCGATACCAGCGCCCGAGTCTGGATCCGCACCGCCGTAGAGACACGGTTCCAAGTCCAGGCAACGACCGACAGCGAGCGCCACACCGCCTCCGGCGCCACCAGCCCCGACCGCGACTTCACGGGCAAAGCAACACTCCAAGGCCTCTCCCCGAACACGACCTACAGCTACCAGGTCCTCGTCGAGGCGAACACGCCGCCCAAGCCGCCGACCTACAGCCTGCGCACCTCCCCCCGTGCCGGCGCCCCGGGCACATTCGTCGTCGCCTTCGGCGGCTGCGCGGGCTACACGCCGTGGAACGAGCGCATCTGGGACACCATCGCGGCCCACGCGCCGCACGCGTTTCTCACACTCGGCGACAACGTCTACATCGACCTGCCTGAGGCGCCCGGCCCGTTCCACGACTACACCTACTATCAGCGCCAGTCGCGCCCCGAGTTCCGGCGCCTCGTGAGCTCGACCCCCGTCTACGCGATCTGGGACGACCACGACGCCGCCATCGACGACATCTGGATGGGCCCCTACGTCGACCGCCCGGCGTGGAAGCAGCCGATGGTCGACCTGTTTCGCCGCAACTGGAACAACCCGTCCTACGGGTCGGAGTCCCATCCGGGCGTCTGGTTCCGGTTCTCCCTGGGGGACATCGATTTCTTCATGCTCGACGGCCGCACCTACCGGACCAACCCCTTCGTCGAAGAGCGCACCATGCTGGGGCCGGTGCAGAAGGCCTGGCTGCTCGAATCGCTCCTCGACTCCGAGGCAACCTTCAAGGTGATCGCAAGCCCCGTGGCCTGGGCCGACGGCGCCAAGCCCGGCAGCCGGGACACCTGGTCGGGCTTCCCCGAGGAGCGCGAGGAGATCCTCGGCTTCATCGAGTCGAACGACATCCCCGGCGTGATCCTGCTCTCCTCGGACCGCCACCGGTCCGAAGCCTGGAAAATCGAACGGGCAAGCGGCTACGCCTTCCACGATCTCCTGAGCGGCCAGTTGACCAACGTGCACACCCACCCCAAGGAGCCTGGCGCCCTCTTCAGCTACAACCTGAAGGACTCCTTCGGACTGCTGACATTCGACACCGCACGCGAGGACCCGCAGGCGACGTACCAGATCCACTCGATCGACGATGAGTTGATCGAGACCCTGGTGATCCCGCACGCCGACCTCGCCGTCGCCAATTCCGAGGGGAGAGGATGACGATGGACCGCAATCCTGGCAACGCGGGCATCTTGCCCGCTGCCGCCGGAGGCGGCGGAAACAACGTCGCCGGCCTTCGGCCGGCGGCCGCATTGTCCGGGCTACGCCGCTTCGCGGCTTCGCCCGAGAGCGGGGCCAGAACCCGGGTGGCGCGCTCCGCGCCACCCGCGAACCAGTCCGTGCGCCCGTCAGCGGGCGCACGGATGGCAGGCCCGCGCACCCAGAGATACACCCCGGTGTGGGCGTTGCTCTCTACTGCGATCCCCACCGCCCTCCTCGCCGCCTGCACCCCACCCCCCGACACCCCCACGACCAGCGCCGTGGAGACAACCGCCCTATGGCTCTTCGACGAGCCCGCCGGCCTCTACCCCAGCCACACCCTCGACGACGTGTCGGACAACGACATGGTCCTCTCGCTCGGCCTCGGCGCCCAGGTCGCCCCCGGCCGCTACGGCAACGCCCTCCTTCTCGCGCCGCGCACCCCGCCCCTCGACGTGCCCCCGGCCGAAGAGAAGCCCGGCGAGTTCGGTCTCGCCCGCCTGCCCACACCCGAAGGCCGCACCGTCGAACCCCTGAGCTGGTTCACCGCCCACTACGCGGCCCTCATGACCTCAGGCGAGAACCACCTCCGCAAGCAAGTCGGCCACAAGAACCCCACCACCAACGCCCTCAACCTCGGCGACTTCGACTGGACCGTGGAGTTCTGGCACTCCACGGGCAACGCGCCGGCCGACCCGCCGACCAACCCGCCGGTCGAACACGAAGCCGTCGTCTTCGAGCTCGGCACCGGCCCCCGCGGAGAGAACGACCTCGTCACCCAGCTCAGTTGGTCCGCCGACCGCTCCCACTTCGTCCTCGTG
Organism: Candidatus Multivorans sp.; assembly: GCA_965205295.1. Lineage (GTDB taxonomy): Bacteria > Acidobacteriota > Thermoanaerobaculia > Multivoradales > Multivoraceae > Multivorans. The sequence continues at coordinate 3,093,671 of OZ242167.1, read as the reverse complement.
AACCAGCCCACCGGCGCGTCCGTCGAGATCCCCACCATCACCACCACCACCACCGCGCCCGCCCCCGCCTGGCGCCACTACGCCTTCACCTACGAGTCCACCGCCGACCAACTCCGCCACTACGTCGACGGCACCCTCCAACCCCAACCACCCCCGACCGCGCTCGCCGCGCTCCCCGAAGGCGAAGAGGCCTACTTCACGCTCGCCGCCGACGGCCTCTTCGCGCGTCCCCTCACAGGCATGCTCGACGAGTTCCGCGTCAGCCGCGGCCTCGTCTACACGGACGACTTCAACCCACCCCCGACCTTCGCCACCCAGCCCGACCCCGTCGAACTCGTCCAGGGCCCGCCGCTCCTCTTCGGCGACGACGTGCCCGGACCGCTCCAACTCGGCACCCGCAAGCACGTCTTCATCGACGACGCCCTCCTCGCCGACACAGGCGACACGAAGTTCGTCGTCAACCCCCCGCGGCGCGCCGAGCGAGTGATCGACAACATCAAGGGCACGTTCCGCAAGCACCTCACGGCCGTCGAAAGCGACGACGGCGTCATCCGCATCTACAACTCGAGGGAAGAGGACCACCTCGCGGTCTACACCTCGACCGACGGGGTCCACTTCGACCAGCCCGACCAGGGGCGCGGCGAGATCAACGGGCACCGCAACATCGTCATCCCCGACATGGTGGGCGGCCTCGGCACTCCCTTCTGGGACCCGCAGGGCCAACCCGACGAGCGGTGGAAGTACTTCACGGACTACCAGCGGCGCGGCATCTACCTCTACACCTCGGCCGACGGCTACGACTGGACGCGGCGGCGCAACATCATCTTGCCCTTCCGCTCCGGCACCCAGAGCAGCACCTACTACGACGACCAGCGGCAGGTCTACATGGCCTACCACCGCTCCGGCATCTTCCACACGCCCGGAGGCGTGACGCAGCGCAGCTCGGTGGTCACGGAGCACAAGGACCTGCGCGCGACCCAACCGTTCACGCCGCTGACGCAGCAGGAGTACCTCGACCTCCGCGCCGAGTACCCGCTCCGCGACCCGTTGCCCTGGTGGGTGGACAACGGTCCGCTGACGCCGGGCGGCTTCGGCATGGAGTACCCGCACCTCTTCGACCCGACCCCTGAGGACCCGGTGGGCGTGGACTTCTACCTCACCAAGGCGATGAAGTACCCCTATGCCCCGGACACCTACGTCGCCTTCCCGGTGGGCTACTTCCACTACTACGGCGACGGACCGGAGGCGCGCACGCTGTTGGGCCTCGAAGAACGCGGCCTCGGCTCGGGTCCGCTCGAATCCCAGGTCGCCGTCAGCCGCAACGGGCTCGACTGGAAGCGCGACCCCGAGCCGGCCTACGTGGGCATCGGCCGTCACCAGGGGCGCGACGTGGTCACCGCCTACATCGGCCACGGCATGATCCGCCGCGGCGAAGAACTCTGGCAGTACTACTTCGGCGAGACCCACTACCACTCGCCCCACACCGAAGACCCCGACGGCCGCGGCGTCTACCGACTCGTGCAGCGCCTGGACGGGTTCATATCCCTCGACAGCCCCTACGGCCACGAGACGACAGCCATCACCCGAGCCCTCACCTTCACCGGCGACCGCCTGCAACTCAACGTGGACACCGACGCCGTGGGCTACATGCAAGTCGGCTTCCTGGACGAGCAGGGACGCGCCATCGAGGGCTACTCGGTCGACGAGTGCGTTTACATCAACGGTGACTTCATCGCCAAGGAAGTCGATTGGCTTGAGAGCGGCGCCGATCTGTCCCCGCTCGTGGGGCGGACCGTGCAGGTCGTGCTCCGCATGCGCGGCGCGAAGCTCTACGCCATGCAATTCGTGGAAGGAGGGTAGAAGCGTGCACAACCCTGGGAACGCGGGCATCCTGCCCGCATCCGCCCGCAGCGGCGCCATCCCGATTGCAGCAGAGAGCGTCGGCCTGCATCTGCTCCCTGGGAACGCGGGCGTCCCGCCCCCATCCGGCGCGCAGCGCCGCCGCCACCTCCCCCACCTCCGCAACGCCCTCCTCACCCTCCTCCTCTCCCTCTCCCTCGTCACCCTCCTAACCACCACCCCCACCCTCGCCGCCGGTCCCACAACCACCCCCGTCGACCTCGACCCCTACACCCAAATCCTCCACGTCTCCACCACCACCGGCTCCGACACCACCGGCACCGGCACCGCCTCCGCCCCCTACGCCTCCATCACCCAAGCCCTCGCCTCCGCCCTCGCCGCCGCCAGCAACACCGACGCCACAACCGCCACCGACGCAGCGCGCACCGCCATCCTCATCGCCGCCGGCACCTACAACGTCCACAACCTCGCCCTCCAACCCAACACCGACCTCTACGGCGGCTTCAACCCCACCACCTGGACCCGCGACATCCAAGCCCACCCAACCATCCTCGACGCCCGCAACGAAGGCCGCGTCCTCATCGCCAGCACCTCCGCCGCCACCACCGCAGCCACCACCACCACCACCACCAACCCCCGCATCGACGGCCTCCAAATCCACAACGGCCAAACCCGCGCCCCCGGCGGCGCCATCCTCATCGACGGCACATCCCCCGTCCTCACCAACAACGTCTTCACCCGGAACGCCACCCTCACGCCAGCCGACTGGGCCCCCAAGTACCTCCACGAAACCGCCCACGACGGCGGCGCCATCTACTGCCGCAACGGCGGCGCCCCCGAGATCCGCAACAACCTGATCCTCGCCAACACCACCGAGAACGGCCGCGGCGCCGGCATCGCCTTCGACCACAACTGCGACGGCCTGATCGCCGACAACGTCCTCATCGGCAACGTCGCCGGCGCCGCCGACCCCATGCGCAGCAGCGACGGCGGCGGCATCTCCATCTTCAACAGGTCGTCTCCCGAGATCAGCGGCAACGTCGTCCTCGGCAACAAGGCCCTCCACAACAACGACGGCGGCGGCATCTTCGTCGCCTACTGGTCCTCCCCCAAGGTCCGCAACAACGTCATCGTCGCCAACCACGGCGGAGACGACGGCGGCGGCCTGTTCGTTGGCGGCCAGGAGCACCGCTACGACCGGCCGTTCGATCCCATACCGAGCGCCGAAGAGTTCTTCGTCGAAGTCACCGGCAACCGCTTCTTCGGCAACACGAACCCGTCCCGCAACTCAGGCGCCACGCGCATCACCATGGAGAGCCGTGGCCGGGTCACCGGCAACCTCGCCGCGCTCAACAACGGCTTCTACCTGCAGCGCAGCGAGCTCGAAGTCACCGACAACACCATCCTCGAAGACACCCTGCTCATCGAAACCAAGGAGGGCCTCGAGCCCACGCGCTTCAGCAACAACATCGTCTCCGGGTCGCTCGAGAGCGACGGCACCGCCATCGTCAGCGCGTCCATGTTCCGCGACGGCGCCGCGGGCGAAGGAAACACCGCCGGACTGCCCGAGTTCCTCGAAGACGGCAGGGAGCTCCAGGTTCTCGCCACCTCCTACTCGGCATCCAGCCACCAGACCCAGGTCGACATCTCAGCACTCCTGTCCCCCGGCGACCTCACCGGCCGAGTCGTCGTCAGCGGCGACGACTGGGGAGTCGTCCACTCCGCCTCAGGCCGTCACCTCACCCTTTGGGGCGATCTCCGCTCCGCAACCGAACTCCGGCTGTTGCCGACCTACCGCCAGACCACCTCGTCCCCCGGCTTCGGCAAGGGCTTCGACGCTGCCCGCGCCGTGTCCGACTACCAGCCCAGGAGGATCAACAAGTCCATCGAACTCCTCGAACGGGCTCAGCCCATCTACTACGACGCCTCCACCGGCGGCTACGAAGAAGGCATGCGCATGGCCAGCACCTGGGGCGACTACATCATCTACAACGTCGAGCACGTAGCGCTCGACTTCGCAGCGCTCCGCGAGTTCATGCGCGGCCTCGTCGACGCCGGTCCCACCCCGAGCGGCCACCGGACGCCGACCGTCATCGTCTCCCTGCCCCTACTCGGCCTCGACGAAGCGACCGTCCAGTCCGGCGGCTGGATGGTCCAGCAGGCCCTCGCCCAAGGCGTCCACGGCGTCCACCTCGCCCGCGCCCGCGACCCCGAGGGTGTCAAGCGCTTCGTCCAGGCCGCCCGCTACCCCATCCACAAGCAGGCCATCGACATATTGGGCGTTGGCCTCCGCGGCTGGGGCAGCCACACCTTCGCCGCCTGGGTCTGGGGCCTGAACGCCCAGGAGTACCTCCAGAAAGCCGACGTCTGGCCCCTCAACCCCGAAGGCGAGATCATGCTCGGCCTCAAGCTCGAAGACCAGCCAGCCCTCTCCAGAGCCGCCGAGACCCTCTCCGTCCCCGGCCTCGCCTTCGCCGAACACGGCCCCCGCGACCTCGGCCTCTCCTACGGCCACCTCGAAGGCCGCGCCGACCCGCCGCTTCCCCCCGAAGTCGTCGCCGCCGGCGACATGGTCCTGGAACTGACGAAGGAGCGGGGGATGTTCTTCCTGGACAACGTGCTGCCGGAGAATGTGGTGGGGCAGATCGACCGCGGCGTGATGATCGGCGCCGGGCGCCGGGAGGATTCGGCGGAAGTGGGGAGGGAGTACAGCGGACGGACGATGCCTTGGTAGGAGTGCGGCCGGCGCGCGAAGCGGGGAACTACGCGAAGAAGGCGAGCCGAACCAGGGCGGCCGCGACCGGCGCGCCAAGGGCCGCCGCGAGGCCGACGAGGATGCCGAGTGTCCACTTCAGCGTCCGGAGTTCGCCTTGCACGCCGTCCATCTTGCCCCCGAGGCTGCCGATGCGGCGGTCGACGCGTGCCTCCAGGGCCTCGAACTTGGCCGTCAACTCGAGCCGGAGCGCGTCGTTCCTCTCCCTGACCTCCTGCCGGAGGCCCTCGACGACCATGACGAGGCCATCGATGCGTCCCTCGATCGACGCCATCCTCACCTTCAGCTCGCCCAGATCGCTCTTGAGGATCGCAACGTCGTTCTCGTAGGCGGTCATGCCTTCGCTCGTCACCAGCCTGCTCTCCCGGTCGGCGATGAGGTCGACCAGGGCACGGGCCTGTCCGGGCCCGAAGCCGGCTTCTTCCAGTATCCGGCAGGGATCCCCATGCCGGTAGTGTAGCTCCGCGTTCTCTGCCGTCACTCGGTTCTCCTTCGTTCGCTCGGGCTCGGGTCGTCCGCCGGAACCAGCGGACAAGCCTCGGCTTCTGAAGACCAGGACGGAACTCAGGGCTGTTTCCTCGATTCGGCCGCCGCCGCCATCGCCGGCCGCTCGCCGGTGCCGCGAGTAACATCAGGCCGATCTCAAGCAGGCCAAGGCTGTCCTTGCTGCACAGATCATCGCGGTGTTGGACGACCGCGGTCTCGCCGTGCGCAAGGCGGCGAGTCTCACCGGGTTCGCTGCGGCGGACTTCTCCCGCATCCGCAACGCCGATCTCGGGCGCTTCACGCTGGATCGGCTGATGAAGATGTTGGCCGCTTTGGACGCCAACGCCAGGGTCACCGTCAAGGTCGACCTGTCTCGGTCGGCTCCGGCTGCCGCGTCGAGTTCCGGCTGACCCACCCGCAGACCCTCCTGCGCGACCTCGCCGGCCGCGCCGTCGTCAGCCACGACGACTGGGGCGTCGTCCACTCGGCCTCAGGTCCTGGGGCTTTCCTGGCTCTGGCTCCGGGCATCCGCTGACCGTTCTGGATCGGCTGGACCGTGTGCCGGACTGGCTGGCGTATTCCGTCCTGTTTTGTGGAGGGGCGCTCGGGCTGCTCAGCATCGTCTTTGTCTTTCCCCGAATGGGGATGGGAGAGTTCTTTGGACCGGCCCTTACCACCGGTTTGGGCCTCTTTTGGCTGGGTTATCTCTGTCAACCGGGGCCGCTCGTTCGCCGCGGTTAGGAGTCGGCGCCCGGCGTGGCCGCCCGTCGCCGCCGGCGGCTGGATGGTCCAGCAAGCCCTCGCCCAGGGCGTTCACGGCGTCCACCTCGCCCGCGCCCGCGACCCCGAGGGAGTCAAGCGCTTCGTCCAGGCCGCCCGCTACCCGATCTACAAGCAGGCCGTCGACACATTGGGCATTGGCCTTCACAATTTGGATGGCGCAGGCCACTAGTGGCCGGCCAGAGCTGACATGATCTCGCTGGCGGATCCGCGCGCAACTCCCATCACGGCCTCCGCGATCAGCTCGACCCTCTCCGAGACGCAGACCTCGGCCACGGCGTTCGCCCAGCCGCGCTTCTTCCGCCTGCAATCGAACGGATAGTCCGGAAGAGTCTTGAACAAGCTTGTGTCTCTCAGGTGCGGGTACGGCTTGGTACACCCGCTGTTCATCCTGGAGAGGCGAAGTTTCGGTGCCTCGAGCCGCACCAGTTCCTTAGTGTCGACGACCAGGACGTCATGCTGCACGTGTCGGTACGCCGAGGCCGACAGCATCGTCTCAAGCCTCTTCTTGGTTGGCCAGAAGAACACCATTGAGTTGATGAGGTCGTACCACTCCCAAGGCTGAGCGGACCCTTGAAGCGCTCTTTCGAGGCCATTGTCCGTCATAGGCTTTTGATCGCGCAACACCGCCTGAGGCAGTCCGGGGCACTCAATTTCAACCCAGTGGGGCCGGCGGCAGCGTGTGAGGCGGGCGATCTCCCCTTCGTCCTTCTGATACAGGCGAAGAAGGGCCTTTGCCGAAAGCAGCCCGTTCTCCCTGATGCTCGGCCAGCTGCCTCCCCAGGCGATGTGGTACAGCAAGGGGTACTCGCGCCAAAGATCCTCCGGCTTCATCACCAGCGCCTTCGGTCGATGACGCACTTGTGGTCGAAGCGGTTTGCGATCAACGAACAGGGTACGCCGGCCACCATCTCCACGTCCTCCACGAACTTGATCGTGTCCGAGGTTAGCTGGTCGAAGCGGATCGCATCCCTGTTGCCGGCATCCAAGTAGTCCACGAACGTGAGCGCCACGTCCGTTGGAGAGTTCAAGTGGCATGCACTCCGGAGCATGCGCCAGTCGAACTCGCCCACCCTCCTCTTGGTGCCCGAGCGCGATCCCACCTCGTGGTCAACGAGCTCGCACAGCGAGATCCCCGAGCGCTTTGACACGGTCGACCAGTCGATTTCCTTGGAAAACCCGCCGGAGTTTCCACCAACCCTGATGGGATAGGTGCGACATACGAGCACGATCCTGTTCACCCTCCTCGGACCGATGCCCGCCTCGGAGAGGCACCCCGCCGCCGTCGTGTCCCGCGAAGTGACCGATGGATACTGACCATGGAACATGCTCAACCCCGTCCCCTGTGTCCCCTCCAACAGAATCCGCTCTCCTCTCGCGTAGGCCGTTTCCACTCGCTCTGCCGTGGACCCGACGTAGAGCTTCAGCTCGGGGAACGAAGCACCGAGATCCTTGGCAAGCGTGCAGGCCCGCTCGCTATGGAATCGGTTGGTCACGCGCCGCGCGGTCGCCCTTCCAACGCCTTGGGCCGTCGACCCGATCTCACTCTTCAGGTGTCTTCTCTCCCACCGCCGATCCGCCTCGGTAACCACGACGGCCTGTTCGTCGATGATCAGCCTGTCCGGCGCCACCTCGCAATCCCGTATCTCCCTAAGCAGGACCTTCGGCTCAATGACGGCCCCAGGCCCGATCAGTAATTGCGCCTCGTTGTTGCCGCGCGTCCCGCAGGGCAGCGAGATATGCGTGAACGGAGGCTCCTCGTAGACCTTGTGCCCAGCGTTCGGTCCTCCGACTCTCATGAGCACCTCGTACTCGCGTGACAGGAAATCGGCGATGTTCCCCTTCCCTTCGCTGCCGTACTGCCCCCCAACCACAACGTCCACCAGGCGGTCGGACGACCGCGACTGCAGGTTGAGCCGCGCGCTGACCCGGCAGAACACGTCCCGTTCGGAATGCCGCTCTGTGTCGACGAGAATGTCGGCCTTCGATTCCAACCTCCTCACCTGTCGCTCCGACGCGTCATCGACGGCATCTTCGTAGGTCATACCGCAGTCCTTCGCGCGCTTCGACGCCTCAAACCGGTCCCTCTGGGTCGCCGGGTCCACCGAGAGATGCACATGCCGGACGTAACGGTGGCCGATCGCCTTCTGGATCTCGTCCATTTGTTGCGGCTTTCGCACACCTTCCAGCACGACCGGCACATTGCCGCCGGCATCCCGGATCACCTTGGCGACCTCAGTCGCTATCCAGCTATACCTCGTGAGTCGATCCAGCTTGTTCCCCGCAAGCTGAAGCGACCGACGACTGCCTTTCGAGTTTGGCGGCAGTCTCTCCCAGATGATGCTGCTTGTCCGCACGAGGCGACAGCCGAAGGCGAGCTTGAGCCGGTCTGCGAGAGCCGTCTTACCGCTCGCCAGCCCACCGCTGATCACAATCAGCCTAACTGCCATTCAGCGTACTCGTGCTCATCGTGGCGCCGGCTCAAACACCAAGACCTGCAACCCCGCCGACACAAGCTGCTCCCGGATCAGCCCCTCAATTACTTGCCAGTTACCCCCTGCTTGACCAGTTCCGATCTTGGGCATCTGCACGGTCGTGACACCAGCTTGGCTGAGCCTCCGCTCCGCCTTCCGCAGTGCCATGTCCAACGCGCCGTATCGGATTCGCGGCGTCCGCGACTTGCCATAGCCCCGCTGGCCAACCAGGCTCACGATATAGCGGTTGTCCTCCAAGTGCGCCATGTGTATCCCGCCGAGTACTCTCTCTTCTGCTCTGGACATCGTCCACCCGGTATAGGCGTCGTAGGCGCTCGGATACTCGTCCCGCACCGCGCCTGCGAACCCTCGCGCGCTCCATCGAAGCGCGGTGTCGTTCACGATGTGCAGAATTGCCGTGTTCGACTCCGCGACGAATCTTGCGGCATCGCCCTGCCTATAGCGAATCCCGTGGACGTCAGGAGCCTCCGACGCCGGGCGCATCAGACCAGCGATGCGCAGATTCTTAGCGCCCGGTAGTGGCGGCAGCGCAACCGCCTCTAGGTGCAATTCCGGACCGGGAGCCTCCCACTGCTCCGTAGCACTGGCCGTCGTGCCAATGGCAACACACTGATCGAGCACTTTGGACGTCAGTCGCCGCCGCTTTAGCGTCGATGTCTGGCACGCCCAGCGCGACGACCCGATGCAGTAGTCCATCCGATACTCAGTGGCGCGGCCGGGAACGCTCATCCGAGTCGCCGAGAAGCAGGCGACACGGGAGGATGCCAGTTTCACCAACCTGATCAGGATGGCCTCGGCCGAAACCTGGTATTCCTTCCTCAGTCGCATCAACTCCTCGATCGTCACGGCGGCTTCGTGGGCGGAGCGAAAGGAGCCCACCGGCATCATCATTTCTGCCGCACCGACGTTGCATAGCAGCTCCAGTTGCCAGCGGCGCTGTTCCCACTTCGCATGACTCCGGTGGCGAACCTCATCCGCGCAATCATCCAAGAACGTATGAGCGATCTCATGCGCGATGGAGAAATTGACTCTTCCGCGGGGCCTATGCGGGTTGTACTCGATCTCGAAGCGCTCCTTTTGCCAGAACACGCGCGCGTCGGCAAGTGCCGCATTTGGGCGGACAGTAATCCCTCTGATGTCTGCCAGTTCCAGGGGGTCGAACGGCGGTCCGTGCCATCCCTTTTGAAGTGCAGCAAAGACCGCCGACCTCGCGGTACGTTCCATCTTCTCGATGGGGTCCTCTCCCACCGCGAAGCGCAGGACGGATTCGTCCGTCCACCTGATGCTACTAACCGCCATGCTTCGTCCTCAAGGCACTCTCCGCTTCCATCGCTGTGGCCACTTTGTGTTGGGACCGACCGGTATCTCCCTTCGAGGAGGAGACGGTTGTGAGTTAGCTGCCATGAAATCGGGCTTCTTGTTGTTGAGCCGGCTGCGTGCTTCGCCGATTCGGGAAGTGCGACATCCTAGTCGGGGCGTAGGTTGTCACAGTAGGAGAGGCCGGACCAGTCTCAGAGCGGGCAGCAGCCAGAAGCTGATCTGATGCCGCACGGGTCGCCCCGGCCACACGATGACTCTCGAAGCGGGCCCCACAACGCTCCGCCAGCCATGGTACTGCGTAGTCCTGCTCGTCGCACAAACGTCAAGGTCGTCTGCAAACGCTTCACTTCCCCCACCCCCTCGCCTTCCTAGAAGATACTCTTGCACCGCCTCCGCACCTGGGATTGGCCGAAGTTCCGCCCGGGCTGGGTCGCCTCGAGCATGTCCTGATCAAGGCCTGTCGCCTAGGTCCTTGGGCCACTTGAGTCTTGTGCCGTGGGCCACGGCGTTCCAGAGCGTCAGCGCCGGCCTTAGATAGCGCTCAGCGGGGCCTCCTCGAGAGGGAGTGTCGAAGTCCTCCGGCACCACGAACCGACCCTCGTCGGTGCCGAAGACCGCCCGCCCCACGTCCACCGCGACGAGCTTGGCGACAGGCCGGCCAGAGCGGGTGATCACGATGTCCTCGCCAACAGCCACCTCCCGCAGGTAGCGGGAGAGGTGCGTCTTCGCTTCGTTGACGGTCACTTGCTTCATGGCAAACGAGAACCTTGGCCAAGTCTAAGGCCAAGGGGTCGACCCTGCGGTGCGCTTCAGCTCTGCCGCCGGCCACACCTCGCTACCGAGTCGCCCTCAACGATCGCCACGGCACCACAACGAACAGCGGCAACACCACCAGGGCGATGAACCCCCAGGCCAACGTGCCGTACCCCTTGGCCACCAGGTCGATGATCCCAAACGTTGACAGCCCCGCCGCCGCCACGAGGACGCCCACCGCAGTCACCGCCTTGTGCCCCCGCGTCAGCTTCCCCGAGGCAGGCCTCCACCGACGCGGCAGGTCGTCGAGATTGCTCTCGACCCGCCTCAACAGCGCATGAATGGAACCGACGGCGGTCTCGATCAGCGTCCAGCCTGCAACCAACCCGAAGATCGCGATCCACAGCGCCGGCCCACCGGCGCGACCGTCGGCTGCGGTCGTGATCATCGGCAGCCAGGGCACCTCGGCTTCCATCACGGAGGCTTGAGGAAACCGCAGAAGGCACGCCAGGGTCAGCGCAAACGGCACGGTCATCGCGACCCCGGCAAGAGCCCCTGACGAGAAGGTCTCGGAACGCCGGGTCTGGCGGTGAAGACAGAAGAGCACGGCCGGCACGACGGCGACGTTGTAGGCGACGTACAACAGGGCGTTGATCACCACGTCCAACACGCCAGCTTCAGGCGCGGCCGCCGCAGCCGCCCCCACCGACTCCGCAGCCGCTGCCCCGACCGGCGCCGTCAACACCAGCACCGCGAACGCGCAGTAGCCCACATACAGAGCCGCGCTCCCCCAAGTCTTCGCCTTCTCGATAAAGCCGGAACCGCGCCACGACAGGAACCCGACGCACACGAGCGCCATCGCCAGGCTGAGGGGCTTCGGGAGCCCTATGGTCTGTTGCAGCACCTCGCCAATGGCCGCCGTCATGACCGCGATCACCAGCATCATCATGCTCAGGATCAGCAGGTCCACGAGCCACCAGAGCGGGCCGACCAGGTTCCGGCTCCACGTCTTGTAGTCGTACGCCCCGGCGAGCCTCGCCAACTCGAATGACAGCGCCATGACGACGGCGAAGCAGACGGTGATGATCGCGACGGACAGCCATCCCCAGTTCCCGAAGCGGCCGGCGTACTCGACGACTTCCCTGCCGGTGGCGTAGCCGCCGCCGATGATCATCGACTGGGCGATGATCGCCGGCAGGACGAGGGTGTGGAAGCGGGTTGGCGCCCGTGCCGGCATCGTGGGTGCCTCGGGAGTCAGTCGCTGGTCCGCTGGAAGCGGATGAGCGAGACGGCCGGCTCGAGCGGCACGGAAACGGCGTTGATCGCCCCCGTGTCGTCATAGTCGAAGCGGATCTTGACCCCTCCGAACCCTGCGGCGGCCGCGCTCGCAGGAAGATCGTAGGGGACGCTGAACAGGTCGTAGTGGTAGTGCTCAAGCGGAAACTCGATTCCGACAACCTCGAGGATCAGGCCGTCCCCCTCAACTCGCACGGAGGCCTTGCCGTATCCGGGGTGCTCATAGTCGCCGGCGTAGTCGGCAAGCGCGTGTGACGGTTTGGTGTCCGCCACCGCGGCCGCGAGGTCGGCCTTCTTGGCCTCCTCGCCCTTCTCCTTCGCTTCAGCCTCGCGCTTGCGCGCTCTCGCGGCCCAGTCGATGGGCTCGAGGCCGAGCATTCGATCGAACGCGTCGCGCACGACGAGCGCGGGCACCGTCCCGGTGTGCGAGGTGTTGGAGAGGGCTATGACTCCGATCTGCTCGTCGGGCAACCACTCCATCGCGGAGATGAAGCCGTCGATGCCTCCCCCGTGGCTGACGTGCTTGCGGCCCCGGTAGCCGCCCACCATGAGGCCCAGTCCGTAGGTGGGATCGCTGATCTCCGGACCGTTCTGCAGTCTCTCCTGGAGCGGGCCGGTCATCACCATCTGGGGTAGCTGCATGAGCCTCGCCGAGTCCTCCTTGAGGAGCTGCGTGTCGCCGACCTTGCCGTAGGCGAGATGGAACTGCACGTAGCGGGCGAGCTCCCGGGCCGATGTGTTGATCGAACCGGCGGGCCCGATGGCGTCGATGTTGCGAAAGGGTACTCGTTGCACCCGCTCGATCTCCTGCTCCGCGCCGTAGCCGTAGGAGAAGTCGTCGTCCTGCTGCATCTGGGCTACGGAGAAGTTGGCCCGCTCCATGCCGAGGGGGCGGAAGATCCGCTCCTCGACGAGTTCCTCCCAGGACTTGCCGCCGATCCGTTCAGCGACCACGCCGGCGGTGAGGAACATCAGGTTCTGGTACTGGAACCTGCTTCTGAAGGAGGCGGAGGGCTCCAGGTGGTGCAGCCCGGCGATCAGCTCGGTGCGGTCCTTGCCTGTCGCCAGCCAGAACAGGTCGTGCCTGGGCAGGCCCGAGCGATGGCTCAGCAGGTCGACGGCGGTCATCTCGGCCGTCGCCACCGGGTCGTGGAGACGGAACTCGGGTAGCACCGTGCGGATCGGCGCGTCCCAGGCGAGAGCGCCTTCATCCACCTGCATCGCAAGCAGGGTGGCGGTGAAGGACTTCGTGTTGGAGCCGATGGCGAAGAGGGTGTCGGGGGTTGCGGGCAGTTCCTGCTCGACGTTGCGCCAGCCGTAGCCCTTGGCGAAGACGATCTCGCCGTCCTCGACGATCGCCACGCCGAGGCCGGGGACCTTCCATTCCGCCATCACCGATTCGACCCACTGGTCGAAGCCTTGGAGCCGCTCGTCGACGGTTTGGGCGGAGAGGGGGGTGGTGGTGAAGGTGAGGGCGAGGGCGACGGTGGCAAGCTGGATGCGTAGATGTCTCATCCCCAGATCTCCTCCAGGACGCGGCGGAAGTTGCCGCCCAGGATGCCTCGAATACGGCGGGGGTGCGGTGCACGGGTGTATACCATCGGGCCGATGGGGGGTGTGGACGTGCTGAGGGGTGGTTTCATGGTGTTGGGGCTCGTCGCGGCTCTCCTCCTCGCAGGTTGCAACGGAGCGACTGACGGGACGAACGAAGCGCCGACGCAGGAGTTCGACGTCGTCTTCGAGGGCGCGCGCGTCATCGACCCTGAGAGAAGGCTCGATGAGGTCAGGAGCGTGGGAATCCGCGGCGATGTCATCGCCGCCTTGACCACCGGGCCCCTCGCCGAGTCCCTCGTCGACGGAGGCGTCCTGATCGACGCTGCCGGACTGGTCCTCGCGCCGGGCTTCGTGGACCTCCACGCCCACGGCCAGGGCCCGGCGTCGCACGAGTACCAGGCAAGGGACGGCGTCACCACCGCACTCGAGTTGGAGTGGGGCGTAGCCGACGTGCAGGCGTTCCTGGATTCCCGGCGGGGAAGGTCGCTCGTGAACTATGGCGCCACGGTCAATCACGGCGCGTTGAGGGGCCTGGAGATCGTCCCGCAGGAGGAACGGGCGGAGCTCGAGGCGGCCTTCACGGCGGCCAGCTCCGAGGACGAACCACTCGGTGCCGAGCGCGATGCCGCGGACAGGACGTACTACTTGGAACTACCGCCCGATCGGTTCCCCGCCATGCTGGAGCTTCTGGACCAGGGACTCGAGGAAGGCGCCCTGGGGATCGGGCTGGCGGTTCAGTACTACCCCGGGGCGACCCGCCGGGAGATCGTCGAAGTGTTCCGCTTCGCCGGCGAGAAGCGCGCCACCATCCACACGCACGTGCGTTCGATGACGATCGATGCGATGCAGGAAGTCCTCGCCAACGCGGTCGGTACCGGGGCGCCCCTGCACATCGTGCACGTCAACAGCATGGCGCTCGGCGAGATCGACACGGTGCTCGACCTGATCGGCGGCGCGCGCCGCTTGGGGCTCGACGTGACGACGGAGGCGTATCCCTACACGGCCGGATCTACCTCCCTTCACTCGTCGATCTTCGACGACGGCTGGCAGGACCGCCTGAGCATCGGCTACGGCGACCTGCAGTGGGAGGCAACGGGAGAGAGGCTGACGAAGGAGACCTTCGAGCGGTATCGCCGCGAGCGGGGAACGGTGATCCTCCACTTCATGCAGGAGGAGTGGATCGAGACGGCGCTCGGGAACGACTGGGTGATCGTCGCATCCGACGGCATGCCCTACGCCCCGAAGGCGCACCCTCGAACAGCCGGCACCTACTCACGAGTCCTGGGCCGCTACGTGCGCGAACGGGGCACGCTCGACCTGATGACCGCCCTGTTGAAGATGAGCTACCTCCCGGCGCGGCGCGTGGCGTCGATGTCCGATCAGATGAGGAACAAGGGTCGGATCCAGGTTGGCGCCGACGCCGACCTCGTCGTCTTCGACCCGGACACGGTGATGGACACCGCCACCTTCGAGGACGGGCTCTCCTTCTCGGAGGGAATCCACCACACGATGGTCAACGGGGTGTTCGTGGTACGCGACGGTGAGACCGTTCCGGGGGTCGCTCCGGGCCGAGCGATCGTCGGCCGTTTCGCGGCCGGGCCCTAGCGATTGCTGAGAGGATACGATTCGCGCCACGGCGCTTACGCGCGTGACGCCCCCACGCGAAGAACCGGCGCATCGTACAGTTCGAGGATCTTGTCGGCAGTAACCAGAGTCAGGCCCTCGATCCGGGCCTGAACGACGAGGATGCGGTCGAACGGATCCCGGTGGTGCTGGGGGAGGTCAGCGACGGCCAGGGCGTGGGCCGGGCTGATGGAGAGAGGTTTCACCTGGTTCAGGCGCATGCGTTCCGGAACGTAGGCGGCGGGTGGTTCCGGCAACGGCAGTTTTCCGATTGCGTACTTGATCGCGATTTCCCAAGCGCTCGCTGCAGACAGGAACTTCGACGTCGCGGACGACTCCAGGGCGGCCAGGAGGTGCGAATCGAAGCGCTCCGGTTCTGTCTGCATCCAGAGCCAGCAGTGGGTGTCCAGGAGGTAATCCACGGGCGACGTGCCGGCTTCTCAGGTCCGGCCTTCGAACGCGCGCAGCAGGTCCTCATCGAGAGGAGCGTCGAAGTCATCGGGCACCACGAACCGACCCTTGTCGATGCCGAAGATCGGTCGCTCTTCCTCCAGCGTGACGAGCTTTGCGACGGGTCGGCCCGAGCGGGTGATCACGATGTCTTCGCCAGCCGCTATCTCTCGCAGGAGCCGGGAGAGGTGGGTCTTTGCTGCATGGACAGTCACCTGCTTCATGGCAACGGAAACTAGACTAAGTCTTTGACTAAGTCAAACCCGATCGGCGGGCTTCGCGATCGGTTCCCGGGCGTCCCGCCTACAGCTTCCCGGTCGCCCGCGCCCGTCCAGGACCGGCTGGCCGGCTACCGCCTCCTGCACCAATCCCGCCACCGGTCGGGGACCTTGGCGCAGAACGGCTCCAGGTCGGTTACGACCATGTGAGCTTGCCCGACGATCGACTCGTAGCAGCTCTCCGAGAGCAGTGGATCCTCCACTGCTGCACAGAGGACGAGGCCTGCATCCTGCTGGGTCTCTTCCCAGAAGAGCGTTCGCGCGGCGCCATCGATGCAGGCGCCGCGATACTGAACGCTGGGCGCCAGACCGCAGTAGTGGGCGATGGTGAGGGGACTCCTGCCGTGGATGCCGCTCAGGTCGCGGCCGTAACTTCCGAAACACGACCTGCGGGCAACAGGCGGCGCCTCCTGGCAGGCTTGGGCCACGAGTTCCAGGTCACGATTGAAGACGACGAGCATCTGCGACGTCTGGTACCAGTAGCAGTCGTCGACGTAACGCTCGTCCAGGATGTTGCAGGGATAGTGAGGGTCGTTGTGATCGACGTATGCGGAGCTCTGGCCGACTTCACCGGACAGCCCGCTCACCACGTTCTCCATGAAGATTCCGGTGTAGCACGAACGCTGGCTCGACTCATCGCTCATGAGGTCGCAGAGCTGCAGGGCATCCTCGATCTCATAGGCCGTCCAGGCCATCACGCCGTGACCGACTCCGTGAAGGCACTGGTGCCGGGAAAAGGAGTCGACTTCCGAGGGACACAACACCTCGACGTCTTCGGCCAGGTTGGTAATGCCACGAGTGACGAAGAGCTGCTCCATCATGCCGTGGCGCATACCCGACCTGCAGACCTCCTCGACGCTGATGGAAGCCGCGGCGCCGTACTCCGCGAACGTCATCCGCCCCAGGTGGTGCGCACTCTGATGGCAGTCGAGACCGGTTTCGACTTCGGCTTGCCGCAGCACCCCCAGAGTGTTGTGCGGGCCGTACGCCTTCATGAACTCTCGTACGGCTTCGGTATTTTGCAGCAGCTCACGGTACTCGTCAGGCGTCAGCGCCGGCGCCTCGGGGAACGAGAGAGCCTGTCCTTCGACCACCAGGGGCTCGAGCTTCGTGCCGGCCGGGGCCAGCGCCACAATCAGGCCGGTGTGGCTCGGGTTCAGATCGTTGTGGAAGCGCCAGTAGCCGCTGACGTTGAACGCGTGAGCCCACTCGCGGCCGTGGCTGTCCGGATGCGGATCGTCCGAGTTCCAGGCAGGGGCATCGGAGTGGTGGCCCGAGCCGTGCGCGCCGTGTGCACCGTGATGATCCGTCTCTCCTCCCGAGGGTGAATCGCCCTGGGCGACGCCGAACTGGGGTGCGAGTTGGTCGGCGGACTCGTTGACCAGGACCACGCGGGTTCCGGTCTCCACGTCGAGGCGAGCCGGGACGAACCCCTCGCCGGCCCGGTAGTAGATGGTCTGAACGGCGCCGACGCCGGCATCATGGGCCGCGTGGTTCTCCGCCTCGGGCAGATCCGCACTCTGTGTGGACTGTGTGGAGACGCAGCCGGAAACCGCCAAGCCGAGAAATCCAGCCATGGGAACAATTACGTGGCGCATAGGAACTACAACCTCCCCGTCGCCCGCGCCCTGTCGAGCACTGGTTGAAAAACCCGCAGCGTCGCCGCGTCGACGAGCTGGCCGCCCTTGCCGCCGGCGCCGGCGCCCGCCTTGAGCGATTCATTGTATAGGTGTCAACCATCTTCTGTGCCCGCTCGATCTCCCTGGGCGACGGCGCGAAAACATCCTTGGCGAGCGGGATCTGGTTGGGGTGGATGCACCATTTGCCGACGGCGCCGAGGGAGGCGGCCCAGGTGGCCTGCTTCATGTAGGCCTTGTCGTTGCGGAAGTCGCCGAACGGGCCGTCGATGGCGTCGATGCCGGCGGCGAGGAACTGCCGCCCGAACGTTTCCCGGCCATGCTGGAGCATCTGGACCAGGGACTCGAGGAAGGCGCCCTGGGGATCGGCCTCGCCGTCCAGTACCACCCGGGCGCGAGCCGCCGGGAGATCGTCGAAGTGTTCCGCTTCGCCGGCGAGAAGCGCGCCACCATCCACACGCACGTGCGTTCGATGACGATCGATGCGATGCAGGAAGTCCTCGCCAACGCGGTCGGTACCGGGGCGCCCCTGCACATCGTGCACGTCAACAGCATGGCGCTCGGCGAGATCGACACGGTGCTCGACCTGATCGGCGGCGCGCGCCGCTTGGGGCTCGACGTGACGACGGAGGCGTATCCCTACACGGCCGGATCTACCTCCCTTCACTCGTCGATCTTCGACGAAGGCTGGCAGGACCGCCTGGGCATCGGCTACGGCGACCTGCAGTGGGAGGCAACGGGAGAGAGGCTGACGAAGGAGACCTTCGAGCGGTATCGCCGCGAGCGGGGAACGGTGATCCTCCACTTCATGCAGGAAGAGTGGATCGAGATGGCGCTCGCGAACGACTGGGTGATCGTCGCGTCCGACGGCATGCCGTATGCCCCGAAGGCTCACCCTCGAACGGCCGGCACCTACTCACGGGTTCTGGGGCGCTACGTCCGCGAGCGGGGCACGCTCGACCTGATGACCGCGCTCCTGAAGATGAGCTTCCTCCCGGCGCGGCGCGTGGCGTCGATGTCCGATCAGATGAGAAACAAGGGGAAGATCCAGGTCGGCGCCGACGCGGACATCGTCGTCTTCGACCCGGACACGGTGATCGACACCGCCACGTTCGAAGGCGGGCTCTCCTTCTCGGAGGGGATCCGCCACACGATGGTGAATGGCGTGTTCGTGGTGCGTGACGGCGAGACGGTGGAGGGGGTTGCGCCGGGGCGTGCGATTGTGGGCGGTTTGCGGGCGAGCCGTAGTAGCGGGCCATCGACCTCGTCGGCGAAGGGTTGCGGGGCTTGGGCAGCCTCACGTTCGCCGCTTGGGTCTGGAGCCTGAGCCGCCTTCGCGTGAGCTTGCCTGTACAATAGGCGAGATAGAGATAAGAACGCTCTATTCCTATGGCTTTTGGAAACAGAAGGAGAAACAGATACAGGCGCTCTAGGTCGGGCCACAACTCTGACCACACCATTGAAAGTGCGACCAGAAGCAAACCGACTACAGCCAAGAAGGTGGCGTTATCCACACTCACTTCACTCATGCCACTAGCTCCTTGTACTGGAGGCGCTTGCCGATCATTCCTCGGGCCATGCTCTCCATTTGCTCAATCGTAACAAGCTGTCGGTCGTTGTACCGGCCCTCGAACTCCGTGATGTACCTGTGAAGGTGCATGGGACTCATCTTGTGGTACGTGCCGTGGTAGGTCCGCTTTGGCAGGCTCCAAGCGTTCTCTACGCTGTTGGTATGCACCTTCCCCCGCACGAACTCGCCCACGCCGTGAGCCACCGCATCATGCCGGTAGCGATCCATGCGCGTATAGGAACTGTGCTCGTCAGTGAAGACTTCCGCTCCGGGCTGCGCTCACTGTGGCTCCGAGCGTGTCAACACACGAAGCGGCACCGCGCCCTCGATCCCCTCGTCTAGGCCGGGGGGGTCGAACAGGCCCCGGATTTTCGCTAGCTGTTCCTCGTTCATCTTCAAGCCTCCTGTGCTACCGTTCCAGCCGAGCAACCACCCGGCACGCCGGGCCACCCACAGGAGCAACCACAATGCACCACAGACAGCCAGCGCGGACAGCGATTGCCGCTCTGATGATCGCCCTCGTTCCGTTCGTCTTGACTGCCGAGACGGTACGCATTCCTGCGGGAACCACTATCTATTGCGTGCTCGATCAAGACTTGTCCACCAAGCGAAAGCTGAGTTCATTCGTACAAGAAGGCGAGAACGTTAGAGCGCTAGTCGCTGATGACGTCGTCGTAGACGGACGCATTGTAATCGAAGCAGGAACCGTAGTTTGGTCAAAGATCAGCAAAGCGAAGAGAGCAAAAATGGCCGGAATCAAAGGCAAGCTAGAAGTGGAGTCAACCACTGTCGAGGCCGTCGACGGCACTACGGTAAACCTACGCGGTGGATATGACCGGTCTGGTAAGGGTCGAAAATCGGTTTCTATCGCTCTAGCGGCTGTCGTTGCATGGCCTCTCATCTTTATCAAAGGTAAACAAGCGTTTCTTGATCGCGGAGTGGTCTTTGACGCGCAGGCGTCAATACCTGTAGACATAGAGGTAGAGAGCCGCAAGGCTCCGGCGCTACGCCTAAGTGAGCCACAGTTCACCGTAACCGTCCTCTACGACGCCATTAACACAGAAGGAAAGATAAAGACGTTGCCTCTGTTGTTCGAGAATTCGCCCGAAGGAACCGACAGCGCCTACGTCTCCGCTGTGAACGGGAAGGACATTCAGCCTATCCCTGTTCCTCTCACAGAGGACATAGGTCAAGTTGACTTCAAGGGGCTTTCTAAACATTTTCGCAAGGGAATGAATGAGTTTACAGTAGATGCAGGCGAAGCCTCTGCCAACGTACTGTTAGAGATTGAATTCTAGGCTCCATTGACAGAACGGGCGCGGGCCACCGGCGGCTCTAGCCGCCGGCCCCGGGCATTCCAGCCAGCACCTCGACGAACTGCCACCCTGCCGGCAACCCCAGCCCCCTGCGCCATGAGGCGTCGTGCACAGATCGACCGTCCTCTGAGCTTGCTTGATCTCTCGGCGGCGGCGCGAAGACATGGTCGGGATGGGTGCACCACTTGCCGATGGCGCCGAGGGTGGCGGCGTAGGTGGCCTGGGTCAGGTAGGCCTTGTCGTTGCGGAGGTCGCCGAAGAGGCGGTCGATGGTGTCGATGCCGGCGGGGGCGGCAGGCGGCGATCATGCGGACCCGGTGGGCGGACCACGTCTCGCCGGGACAAGGGCCAGGGACACGAGTTCGGTGGAGGCATCGCTCGGAAACTGAACCACTCAACGGGCAGAAAGTGATCCACCCTCGGCCCTGACACCGGTAGCTTGGTCTTGTTCAGTAGACCAACGCGATCGGAGGAAGGACTTGCTGAGGATGGATCAGGTTCATGTTATTCGGTACCAGGTGCTGGTGGAGGGTCGGAGCCAGCGCTCGGTGGCCTGCGGGCACGGTGTGAGCCGCAATACGGTGCGCAAGTACAGGGATCAGAGCGAGCCGCGGCGGGTGGAGAGCAAGCCGCGGCGCCGCTGGGTGACGGAGCGTGTGGCGCCGCGTCTGGAGGAGCTGCTGCGCAGGTGGTCTCGGCGGACGACGGCGAAGCAGCGTCTGACGGCTACTCGTCTGCATCGCCAGTTGCTGGAGGAGGGGTACGAGGCCGGGGTCACGACGGTGCGCAGCTACGTGCGGGAGTGGAAGCGTCAGCGGCAGGAGACGTTCATCCCGCTGGTGCACCGTGCCGGCGAGTGCGGCCAAGTGGACTTCTTCGAGGTGACGGTGGAGGAGGACGGCGTGGCGCACCGGGTGTGGAAGTTTCTGCTGCACCTGCCGTACTCGGGCCGTTCGTTCGTGTGGCTGTACGACCGGTGCGACCAGGTGGCGTTTCTCGACGGCCATGTGCGGGCGTTCGCTCACTTCGGCGGCGTGCCGCTGCGGCTGGTCTACGACAATCTGAGCGCGGCGGTGCGTCGTCGGGTCGGCGGCGAGCGTCAGTTGACGGCTCGATTCCAGGCGCTGGTGAGCCATTATCTGTTCGAGCCGTGCTTCGCCCGCCCCGGCGAGGGCCACGACAAGGGCAGTGTGGAGTCGCGGGGCAAGGGGATCCGCCTGGCGCACATGAGTCCGGTGCCCCAAGGGCGCACTCTGGAGCAGATCGCAGGCGAGGTGCTGGCTTTGGTCGACGCCGCGCACAGTGAGCGCGCCCGGTGGGAGGAGGAGCAGGAGGCACTGCGAGAGCTGCCGGCGGCCGGCTTCGAGGCAAGGAAGCTCAAGATCGTGCGGGCGTCGCGCCAGGCGACGGTGCAGTTGGGCGGTGCGACCTACTCGGTTCCCTCGCGCTGGAAGAGCCTCGATATCCACGCCCTCGTCGGCGCCAGCGACATCACCTTCACCTGCCGCGACGAGGAGTACCGCTGCGACCTTGTGCGGCCGGGACAGCGCCTGGTGCGCTACGCGCACTACTTCGAGGAGCTGTCCAGGAAGCCTCAGGCGGTGCGCCAGGTGGCCCCGGAGTTGCTCGCAGAGCTCGGTCCTGCGTACCGCAAGCTATGGAGAATGCTGGAGTTGCGGCACGGTGCCCTGGAGACGGCGCGGCTCTTCGCCAAGCTGTTGAGTGTGGTCACAGACCACGGCAGCGAGGAGGTCGCCGCCGCACTGGAGGAGGCCCTGACCGCCGGCCGCTTCGACCTGCTGGGGCTCGTCGAGCGGCGTCCTGCCGCCGTGATCGAGGTGCCGGAGCCGCTCCGGCGCCACGAGGTCGAGAGCGCCAGAGCCGCCGACTTCGACGTGCTGCTTCAGGAGGCGGCATCGTGAGCCGGGCCGCACGCAGAGCCGTCATCGCCGAGGGCCTCAAGACGCTCAAGATGCCTTCCGTGCTGCGCGACTACGAGCAGAGGGCCCGTCAGGCCCAGGACGCACAGTGGGACTACGAGGACTACCTCTGGCAACTGCTCGAGGCCGAGATCCGGGATCGTGAGGCCCGCACCGTCGAGCGCCGGTTGCGAGCGGCCCGCTTCCCCGACCACAAGACGCTCGAACAGATCGACTTCGAGGCCTTGCAAGGCGTCTCCAAACCGAAGCTGCGCGAGCTGGCCTCCTGCGACTACATCGACCGCGGCGACGATGTCGTCCTGGTCGGACCCATCGGCACCGGCAAGACGCATCTCGCGATCGCCCTCGGTATCGAGGCCGCGAAGCGCCGCTACCGGGTCTGGTTTCGCAAGGCCTCCGATCTCGTCCGCGATCTGATCGAAGCCCGCGATCAGCGGGAGCTGGGGCGCCTGCAGCAGCGGCTTCAGCGGGTGGATCTCCTGATCTGCGACGAGCTCGGCTTCGTGCCCTTCGACCGCGCCGGCGGCGAGCTGCTCTTCAACGTCTTCGCCGACCGCTACGAGCGCCGCTCGACCATCGTCACCTCCAACCTCGCCTTCTCCGAATGGGTCCGGGTCTTCGGCGACGAGAAGCTGACCACCGCTCTGCTCGACCGCCTCTCCCACCACGCCCACATCCTTGCCACCAAGGGGTCCTCCTATCGGACACGGCTGTCGAGAAGCACCTCGTGAATACGGACCCCAACACCCGCAACCGAACCGCCGCGGCGCCGCCGCTGAGCGGACCGCACCGCCGGCCGGCTGCGGAAGCTGCCGGCGCCGCGGAAAACGGCAGACCGTTTCCCGCACCGCCTTGGAAAACCGGCAGACCGGTTTCCCACAGCTACCGCAGCCACTACGGCCACTGACTCAAAGGGGACCGACGAGAGAAGATTCGCGTACACTCAACACGGCCGCGGTGGCTCACTTTCCAAACGTTGGGTGGCTCAGTTTCCGAGCGTTGCCAACACCTCACGCTCCTTCTCACTCGCTCTAAAGACTGTGGACCGCTGGTCAAGGTAGGCACTAGGGTGCTTGCAGGGTGATGCCTACGGGATCAACGCGCGCCCCCTTGGCCGGGTGGGCGAAGGGAGATCATATACTAGAGCCTCATCCTCAAACTCGAGCAGCAGGCCTCGCCCAGTGGGAGGTCGAAACGGGGGCTCGTACCACCCGTGCCGTGCCCGTACTTGATGGTGGGGAGTCTGCGGCCGTTCCGGTTGATCGCCATAAAGCGCGGCCAATTCAGAGGAGTACTTACATGAAGAACCGGAACTGATATGGAGCCGATCCCAACGCCGGAATCCGCTTGACGACTCTTGCCAGCACCTTCGCGTAGGAGAGGGTCACGGGCAAGTGATCGTAGAGTGCGTCGTTGTTCCAGTTCATCTTGGACAAGCCCAGGATCGCACGCGCAGTGTCGTCCCAGGGTCCGTGGCCCGCGTACCGCACCAATCGTATCGGGCGGGGTGTGCTCCGTGCGCCCTGAAAGTAGGACCGGTTTGTCACGCGAGGCACGTTACCGTGTGTCCAAAGCAGCGCCTCGCGGGGGCCCAAGCCAATGACCGTGCCGCGTTCAACCGGATAGTTGGCAGGAGTTCCTTTGCCCGTCCCAGCCGGCGGGTTGATTCGGGCGCCACGCCACCCAACGTGCTCCACGACTTGCACAAGGTCCACGGTCTCACAAAGATGTAGCGCGTCAAGACAACCGTCGACTTCATCCGGCTTGAACTCTGTCGTCTTGTGAACCATGACACGGCGAGGCGACCGACCGGCATGTCTCCGCCGGTAGAGGTCCATAGATCTCGTCATGACACGGAACATCTCGGCTCGGGAGAGAAAAGGGTTCTTCCTGCGGACTTCTACTTCGTGAGCGTCGTAGGCCACGAACTCGAGACCCGCTCCGTCGGCGTCGAAGACTTGACTGCAACACGTCACGAACCGCGGGCCACCCGAGTCGACGGGCCGTAGGGCGTAAGATATGCCAATGTAGGCTGTTTCCGGGTCGGACTCAGCCAGTTTCCACGGCACTCCACCTGCCTTCGCATACATGGCAAGGCCGATTCGCCACATGACACTCGCCCGGCAGGGATAGGCGAGTGCACGGTCTTCTCGCACGAACTGAACGGGAATTCCACGGGCTGCAGTGTATGCCTTCAGGTGATCGTGCAAGTCGAAATCGTCGTCCTCACCCACGAAGCCGGCCTCCCAGCGCCGAGGCAGAAGAACGAAGAGTACGTCGAACTCGCTTCGGTGTGCTTCGAGTCGACCGATCGCCCTTACTAGGTGCTGCGCCAGCATGACGTGCGGCTGGGACGTGGTACGTAGCTGCGCTTCGAGGTCGTCGGCGGTCTCCGCATGGCAGGCACCCCCGGCGCCCTCCATGCGAAGCCCAAAGACTGTTGCGAAACCGGGCCAGCTAGGAAGATAGTCCCTTCTTTCTGTCGGGCGGAACTCCTGCCTCAGTTCTCTCATAAAGCCATAGAGCCTTCCACTGCCGCCAGATGGCGCAAGTGTAGCGACCCGGATCGGGTCAGGAACGAAGTTGGCGGAGTGCGGACCGTACTCCAATAGCCCCCTGAGCGGATGGAGGTGCAGGTGGCCGGGCCGTTCTGTATGAAACGCCAGCTTAGGCTCCGACAGCAGAGAATGCGGCGCCATCTGCGAGGTCATGGCGATATTCTCCTAGAGAAGCATGTGTTGGCCGAAAGCGTGAAGGCCGCGTCGACGCCGAGAGCTGTATCGAGCGCCGTCATCTCTTCCCCTTGCGCTGCGAGAAGCTGCGTCCAGAACTCGAGTAGTTGATTGAGTTCGCGGTTGTACCGTCGAACGGTTCTCTGTCGTCCGAAGTCGGAAGCTAGGTGTCTGTTCGCTTCGGCGATTCCCTCAAAGACGGTCAGCGGTTCCACCAATAGGCACAGCTGATCGCTTGCCCAGTCGAGCCGCAACCTAGCGCCTTCATACCACCGTAGGTCTGATGCACCCTTGACGACCCCGTGTAACTGTCCCACCGTCGGGCGAAGGCTGGCCCATGGGGTGGCGTTCGGATCCGTGGGTGCTACGCGATCCCTAGTGACAAGCTTCAGGCCGTGACGTCTGCAGATCGCACGCCTGAGGGCGTCACCGAGGAGTCCCCGATCCATAGATTCGTACCGCAATCTTCCGCGATAGAAGGAATGAAGATCGAAGTCCTCGATCTCGTAGGCGTGGAACGCCTTTCTCACTTCAGAGTCTGCTCCGAATGCTAGGACACCGCCTCTAGAGCGCACTGCAAGTACATCGACGCCCGCTGCCTCTATGGCGTCACGCACTTCGCGCGTGCCGCCGATGTTACAGACCACGCGTCGGCACTGTGCTGGCATAGCCAGAACGGGTACAGCGTTGAGCCGAACCACCGGCCAGCCATCTGGACGGCGAGAACTCAGGAGGGGCGCAGGGCTCCAGGGCTCTCGTTGGCGAGCGAACTCTTGGAGCTTGGTCAAATCCATGCCTTCGACGAGGCTCACTAGGTCGCGCAAGGTCTCATCGAAGTTCTCCACTGTCACTGCAGCCGCTTCCACGCCACGTCCCGCCGCGCGGTCTATCAGTCGCTGCACAGCAGGGGCGCGGTAGTCATTTCGCCGCAACAGCCAGAACAGACCTGCAGGAAAGGCGCCCTCGGTCGAAACGGCCTGGTTGAGGGCCTCCATGACGGAGTCGTCTCTTCCGCTGTAGCCGCACACGACGAGGCCGAAACGACTACTCATGTCGACCAATGCCCGACGCATACTGGCGTCCTGATGACGTAGTTCGTCGCCGGTGTTTCGCAGCCGCCGGAAGCGGAAGTCCCCATGGAGCTTGATCTCGATTGGCCATCTCTCGTCGGCCAGAACCGACCTCACTTGATCCGCCGAGTTAAGGTCAACTGTGGTCAGCGCGCTGGTGGTGTCATAGACGTGGGCGCAAGAGTCTGCCACGAGAGCGTCGAAGTTGGTCGTCCATAGGACACGGGCATGTCCGTGGCGCATCAATGTTGCAAGAGCTATGTGGCCGTACGATGGCTTTGCACCGCTCAGCTTCGCGTCCAAGAAAGCTCGCCGATCCGCCTCGGCTGGGTAAGCAGTCTCGAACAGCGCTGCGTACTCACTCTCTGACCCGGGCGCCGGAATACCCGGAATCGACTCGATGTGCGCGTCGATTCGGTTGCGTACGCTTGGTTGGGAAAGATCGACCGACGCCAATCCAGCGCCTGGGTTTTGGCTGACGAAGAGACTTCTCTTGAACTCCCAGATGAGATCCATCGCGGTCGGGACGCCTGCCGACGCTGAAGCTCCGGCGCCAAGAAACCACATCAGGTTCTTCCCCCGGAGCGAGAATCGACGCGCGAAGTCGTCGAGCGCAATGTCGGTCACAGGTCCTTCCCTCGTCAGTCCAAGCGCTGAAATGCAAGTGCGACTAGGTCCAAGGGCCGAGCCACCGTAGCGCAGCAAGCCGAAAGCGACTCGCCACGGCGGACGATACTACCTGCTTGGGCAGCCTCATTTCTCGGGCTAGAAGAGGTCGGCGATCCACGAGAAGGGACCGATCAGGCTGGCTCTACTCCTCGAGCTGCCGACCCTCGTGGAGTCCGGGGGCCGCTCGTCCTTGACGATCTCTCGGTGGCATCTGCCGACACCTACAACCTCCCAGTAGTTCGCGCCCTCTCCAACACCGGCGCATGAATCCGCAAAGTCGCCGCAGCCACCAACTGCCCGCCCTTGCCTCCAGCCCCAGCCCCAGCGCCCTTCGCGACAGACTCGGTGTAGGGACCGGCCATCTTTCTGCGCCTGCTCGATCTCCCTGGGCGACGGCGCGAAAACGTCGTTGGCGAGCGAAATCTGGTTCGGGTGGATGCACCGTGTGCCGACGGCGCCGACGCTGGCGGCGGGGGCGGCCTGCTTGAGAACAGGGTGATCTCGCGACGATCGAGATGGTCGAGCAGAGCGGCCAGGCGGCGCGCGTGACCCTCGGGATGATGGTCCTCGCGCCGTGCGCTCCGTGACGAGAGCCCGAAGCCGATGTGGTCGAGCGCGACACAGCGGAACTCCGATCGCAGTTCGCGGACCGGATGCCGGAACAGGAACGACCATGCGGGGTTTCCGTGGGCGAACACGAGCGGCTCGCCCTTGCCTTCGTCGATGTAGTGCATCCAGTGATCGGGCGGGAGGGCGAGAAACCGGCTCTCGAAGGGAAACAGGTCGTCCGAAACGGAGAACGCGGTGAAGCAGAAGCGTAGCCTCTCGTTCGACTCGTGCGAACCAAGCGAAGTCGAGGCTCCGCTCGATGCTCTAGCAGCCCGTGGCAGAAGTGGCTTCGTGGCCCGAGGAGGCGGACCAATCAGATGTGTGGTTCTGGAGGGGACCAGCCGCGGCGGTAGATGTTGGATAGCAAGTGGATCGGGTTTGCGGGCCGGCTCACAAAGATCCGCCGGTATAGCGCGACGAGTCGCGGCCAGACCCCTCCATGTTGACCGGCGAGGGCGTTGCGGGCTGCCGAAGCGCGGCCCTGGAGGCTCCGCGGCGTGCCGACTCCCACAAGCTCGCGCATCAGGAGCCCGAGGTTGCAGCCGCAGGCATGAATGTAGACGCGCTTGAGGACGTTCGAGCGACCGCGCAGGTGCAGCCGCCGCATGCCGCCGGTCTCGTACTGGTGAGCGAAAGGCCGTTCAAGCCGTTCCCCTCGCTGGCGCTGCATCCGCTTGCCCCGATTCCCCCGGATCCGCCGACGGTTCGCGTACACGATGGCCTGCAGGTCCTTCTTGCCCTTCCAACGACGACGACCACGGTCCGGCTCCGCGATGTAGCTGCGAAGGCCCAACTCGTCGATGGAGGCGAGAACGGCGTTGCTGTGGTAGCCCTTGTCGGCAACGATCTCCTGGATCGCGGCATCGTCCCCGATCGCCGATTCCACCTGCTCGAAGGTCTCCTCCAGCGTCTCGCCGAACGACTCCGTGTCCCCCTTCGATCCGCCCTGAACCGTCACGCCCAGGATCGTCCCGGATTCGAGGTCCACCGACTGCTCCGCCTTGTACGCGAAGTGCGTGCGGCCGTCCTTCATCTTCGTGATCTCCGCCTCCGGGTCGTGCGGATTCTCCCACTCCGCGTTCGACAGCTTCTTCTTGCGCTTGCGGTCGAAACGGACCAACTCGGTCCCCTCTCTGCCAACGTACGTGACACAGCGGCCATCCCGTTGAATAGTGGAGGGCACACGTTGGCAAGGAGGATCAATGTCAAGACGAGAGCAGAGGTTTGGCGGCGGCTCGGAGCTCCCGGCCGCGGGGGTTGAGGAGCGTAGCGACGAGGCCCCCGCGGCCGGCGCGGCGCCCGCCGGGGCGGTTCCCGACCCGGAAGTGCTGGCGAGACCGACCAGGCGGCAGTTCACGGCGGAGTACCGGCTGCGGATTCTGGCGGAAGCGGACCGATGCACGTCCCGCGGCGAGGTGGGTCGGCTGCTGCGGCGAGAGGGTCTGTACAGCTCCCATCTGGCCAACTGGCGCAAGGCGCGGCGAGAGGGCGCGCTTTCCGGTCTGAGGCCGAAGAAGCGGGGCCGCAAGCCGAACGAGGCCAACCCTCTGATGCCGAAGGTGAAGCGGCTGGAAGCGAAGGTCAAGCGTCTCGAGAGGGAAGTCGCCGCCGCGCACACGATCCTGGACGTCCAGGGAAAAGTTGCAGGGCTGCTGGGATTCAGCCTCGAAGACGGGAAGGACTGCTGATGGCGGCAAGGTCCCTGGCCCGGCAGGTCGGCATCGCGCCGGCGTGCCGGGCGCTGGGCGTGTCGCGATCGACCTTCTATCGTCGTGCGAGGCCCGCTCCCGGGCGACGGCAGCCCCGCCCCACGCCTGCCCGGGCACTGAGCCAGATCGAGCGGAAACGGGTCGAGGCCACGCTTGCGTCGCCGCGTTTCGTCGATCGTTCGCCGGGAGAAGTGGTGGCCACCCTGCTCGACGAGGGCCGCTACCTGTGCTCGGAGCGCACGATGTACCGCATCCTCGAAGCGAACCACCCCGTGAGGGACCGCCGCAATCAGCGCGTCCATCCGTCGTACGCCAAGCCGGAGCTGGTCGCTGTCGCGCCCAACCAGGTCTGGTCGTGGGACATCACCAGGCTGCTCGGACCGCAGACCTGGACCTACTACTACCTCTACGTCCTGCTTGACCTCTTCAGCCGCTACGCGGTCGGCTGGATGGTCGCCGACCGCGAGAACTCCGCGCTCGCCCAAAGGCTCATCGAGGAGACCTGCCTCAAGCACGGCGTCAAGCCCCATGTCCTGACCCTGCATTCCGATCGAGGCGCCCCCATGACCAGCCAGGGTACCGCCCAACTGCTCGCCCGCCTCGGCGTGAACCGGTCCCTCGGCCGCCCGCGGGTCAGCGACGACAACCCCTACTCCGAAGCACAGTTCAAGACCCTCAAGTACCACCCCGACTTCCCCAGCCGCTTCCCCAACCAGGACGCCGCGACCGACTACTGCAGGTCCTTCTTCCCCTGGTACAACACGGAACACCGCCATGCCGGCATCGCCATGCTGACCCCCGAGACCGTCCACTACGGCCGGGCGCAAGCCGTGATCGAGCAGCGCCAACGCACGCTGAGCGCCGCCTGGGAAAGCTCCCCCGAACGATTCGTCGGCGGCCAACCGATGCGCACGCCACTGCCCCAGGCCGTCTGGATCAACAAGCCCGACAACGAGACTGCAGAGACGACTCAGTAAATCCAGAACACCGCTGTGTCAATGTCGTTGACAGGTTCCGAAATCGAGGTACTGGAAATCATCTCCCCGGCCGACCTTCGCCCCGGTGCAGCTTGCCTCGACCAGGGAGTCACTGAGTGTGTCGGCATGAAGGTCCGGTTCGTCGACGCTGCGGGAGGCGCGTGAGCGGAGATCAGCCACCACGTCGCTGGTAGGCCTCCTTGAGGAGCCGTTGGAGAAGGTCGTCGAACTGCTCCACATCGGCCCGCGTGAGGCGAAGTCGGTAGTTGCCAAACTGCTTGTCGTAAGGCATGACGTCGAAGTCCGAGTTGTCTAACTCCTGATCGATTTCCTCGCTTCGATCTAGCCTGATCTCCAGGTTGACGAACGTTTTCTTTGGCCGGAAGATGACGAAGTTGAACGGCTGTTTGTCTCGATAGATACCGATGTATTGCTTGTTGAAATTCAACTCCAGAAAGGTTGCCAGCAGTCCGTTGATGTGCTTGAGCAGCCGGTCCACCAGCTTGACCGTGTCCTTCGTGGCCGTCTTCTCCCAGTAGGAGCGATCCGTGGGTTCTCCCGGCTGGTCCTCTTCGTCGAACCCTAGCTTGATCTCGTCGAGGACCTTGGTGAAGACGAGTGTGGATGCCGTACCGACTTCAAACGCCTGCATCTTGATCGCGACAAGAGGAATGTGGCCGTTGAAGAGAGAGATGACGTTGAGGAAACGGCTCGTGATGTCTTCGGCCACGATGACCGCGCAGTGGTCGTACTGTGGGTAGCGCCGTCGCTCGATGTCCCAGTACTCGATCGTGCGAATGATGTGGGACTCGTCCGTCGCTCCAAGCTGGATCTCGACTTCGTAGCGGCGCCTGTCCTCGTCTTCAAGGAGTAGGTCGAGGCGGCCCGCACGCGGCTGGCGTCGCTCGCGGTCGCGGAACTGCAGATCGTCACCGAGACCGAGAATCGATGGGTCGTTCTCGATTTGATCCTGGATCCACTTCTCGGTGATTGTCGGCTCTGTCTTCATCGAGATGAGCTTGGCGGGCGCGTAGTTCTTCATGAGGTTTGACTCCACAAGTTCATCCGTCACCGGTACCATCACCCACGAACCGCTCTCGCTGCGTTGCGCCGAAGCGTTACGGCTCAGCCGCCGTTACGAAAGGCGGCGGAGATGGCCCGGTGCTCCAGAGTGAGCGTGCGGAGCAGCCCTTGTGGAGCTAGGGCGGCACAGACATCGGTGGGCGTGGCTTGGGGCAGGAATGGGCTAGCCGTGCTTGTCCCCCCCCCAGGCTTCGGTCTCTTCTAGTCTTCTCCGTCTCGGTGATCTATGAGGACGTGTCTAATCGTGGGCAGGGTTTTGTGAAGAGCATATCCGAACGCTGGCGGTCGCGGCAGAGGCGATGCAGCCAGTACCAGACGCTTGGCCGCCCGGATTGGTGCGGCTCGCGCCGGGGTGGGAGGGTAAGGTCAGCGCGGGGGGAACGCGGCTAGTGGTCCGGTTCCATGCGCTAACGGCAGCACCCGGCGGTGAGGGTCGGGGAGCAAGGTCGTCCGAATCGACATGAAGCCGGCGACGTGGTGGTTCCGGCTTCGTGGATGAAACCCCGCTGGGAGCGCAGGGTCCCATCTCCAGCCCGCCGCTCATGGTGCTGGAGCGCGCGCGGCTGCTGCGGGATCGGAGTGGAGGCCTGGTGTTCCCCGCAGTAGGAACCACCACGAGTTCGGTGTAACGAAGGCCCTACGAGCGCCCCATGAACGTCCGCAGCGCTGCTGCGAGCTCGCCCGGCGCCTCTTCTGCCAGAGGAAGTGCCCGCAATCCTCGAACTCGCGGATCTCGACGTCCCGAAGTGCCGACTTCCATCGCTCAGTTCCTTCCTCCGGAACGCGATGTCCTTCATGCCCCAGAGAATGAGCGCCGGCTTGTCCGCGAAGGCGGCGCGGTCCTGCCAGATCGAGCGCAGCCAGTCGCTCGCGCCCACGATGTAGCCCGGCAGCGCGGCGCTCGCGGCCCGTGCTGGGGGCGACGGCTGTGCACTGCGGTAGTGAGCCATGATCTCCGGCGTCAGGGCGCTCCGGTCGCCGACCGCTTTCGGCATCACTCCGTTCACGAGGATGTTGTGATGCCGCAGCAGGTACTGGCCGATCCAGCTCGACATCAGGAAGCTGAACGACTTGAAGTGGAAGTCGTCTCGGACCGGCCAGCACCAGGTGTTCGCGATGACGAGACGCTTGACGCGCTCCGGGTGCTTGCGTGCGAAGTCGAGGCCGATCGGCCCACCCCAGTCGGTCATGAACAGGGTGATCTCGCGAAGGTCGAGATGGTCGAGCAGAGTGGCCAGGCGGTGCGCGTGACTCTCGGGACGATGGTCCTCGCGCCGTGCGCTCCGTGACGAGAGGCCGAAGCCGATGTGGTCGAGCGGGACACAGCGGACTCCGAGCGCAGTTCCTGGACCGGATGCCGGAACTCGAACGACCATGCGGGGTTGCCGTGGACGAACACGAGCGGCTCGCCCTTGCCTTCGTCGATGTAGTGCATCCGGTGATCGGGGTGATCGGGCGGGAGGGCGAGAAAGCGGCTCTCGAAGGGAAGCAGGTGGCCCGAAACCCAATCGGGACGGGCGGTCGATGCGACCCCGGTCATGCGGCGCACAGCTCCCTGAGCTTCTCGAGACACTCCGCCCAGCTACGCTCGTGCTCGTCGCGGGCCTCGTCCTGGGTGAACCGGGCATGAGTGAGCGTGAGGCGCGTCCTGTCGGCCGATTCCGGTTCGAACTCGATGGTGATCAGCGTCTCGGTGTCGCTGCCTTCCCAGCGCCAGGTGTGCACCAGACGACGTAGCGGCGCGACTTCCCGGTACACGCCGCGGGCGAGCCAGCGCTGCCCGTTGGTTCCGCGCATCTCGATGAGGAAAGCCCCGCCGACCGCGACGTCGGCGACCGCGCGCGAGGCCACGGCATTGCCCGGCGCCAGCCACTGCCTCAGCAACTCCGGGTCGGTCCATGCCGCGTAGACCCGCTGAACCGGTGCGTCGATCACGCGTCGCAGCGTCAGGTCCGTCATCGCCGTTCGCCCTCCTCGTCGGTGCCGGCCTCGACCAGTGCGCCAAGCGCATCAAGGCGCTCCGTCCAGAAGCGCGTGTGGAACTCCAGCCAGTCCTGGGCGTCCCGGAGCGCGGCCGGGTTGAGCCGGCACACCCGTTCCCGGCCGATGGGATGGCCGGGGTAGCGGTTACTGAAACGGCGGCGGGAGGTATTGCCGAAAGTTGTGGATTGGCCATTCGATCAGGCAGCCTGGTGTCCCAGAATTGAATGAGGATAACGTGGCCAGCTAGCGACGCCCAGCTCGTCTCCTCGGGTGGCCGGGCGACCGCGGTGGCGCTTCTTCTAGTCGTCCTCCTCACGGATAGCTCTGAAGTCAACTTCAGGGCTTGTTAGCATTGCCCTTCGAGAACGTAACAACGAACATCCACACGTTGGTAGACCTCTCAACAAAGACCGGCTCGGTGTAGCCTGGTGGCGCTGGCATCCCAACCTCAAAGTCCTCACGCAGAAGCTCCTTCTTCCCGTCTAGGGCGTAGGCGACGCCGATTCCCAAAGTGGATCCTGTGACTTCAGATACACGGAAATTCAACATCAGGCCAATGCCGAGACTTGCTGACTCAAGAAGGTTGTCCTCGAATGGCGCGTTGAGATCGGCGCTCGCGACTACGAGTGGTCCTACCCCGAAGTTCCTCTTGCTGTCCTTTCCTGCATGGAAGAAGGGGGCATATACCGCGGTGGGCCGTAGTTCCCGGTCTGCGGTCTCGGTTGCCCGGACGATGCGATCCGATCCGATCTCGGCAGCCGTAACACGGCCGCTGCCATGGACAGCCGCCATCCCGAACCCCCAGCCTGAGAGGTCCACGTAGAGTTTCGCATCCTTCTTGCCGATTTCGGTCTCAACAATCCGCTTCTCAAGGGAAACGACAGCGTTGTCGGCTGCATCGAAACTCCTGCTAGCGGCCGGAGAAGGGGGCGCGAACTTCTGTATCGAGACTGCGCGCTGATCTGCGAGTGTCTGTTCACGCATGAGACATTCGAGAAGACGGTCGTACGCTGCGACGGTGCGTCTAGAGGGCCGCTTGTACTGACCCACAAGCGCCTGCTCGCTGGCACACAGTTGAGAAACATCGTCCGTGGTGTTGGTGGCCAGAGGAAAGAGCAGAAGAAGTGTCTGGACTGACGTGAAGAGTGCCATAGAGCCTTCTTTCGATTTAGCTAGTTAGCCCTGATTTGCAGGAACAATGCGTTAGTTTGACCTGAGGTGAAGGCCGGGAGGGCCTTGCGGGATGGGATATTCTCGTGGTTGGAATCGATCACAAGACCCATCGACGAAAGGCCACTCCCAGTGCGATCTAGAAGAGCAGATTTGAAGCGGCGTGTCAACGGCAACGTGGACTACAGAACCGGGCGGCAGGAAGTCACGTCGCATGCCGGACTCGAGCTGGTTCGGGAGTACCTGAAACGAAGCGGTTTCCCGGCCATGCTCCGCCGCGCCGTGGGTTCGGGATTCCCCGCCACCGACTTCGGCGCCGTGCCCATGCTCTTGACTTTGCTGGGCCTGATCCTGGTCGGCGGCAGGCGGATCTGGCACTTGCGCTACGAGCAGGCCGACCCCATCCTGGCCCGTTTCGGCGGGCTTTCGAGGTTGCCGTCGACCCGAACGGCGAGCGCCTGGATGCACAAGATCCGCAAGGAGGACGTCGAACGGCTCTCGAAGCTCAACGAGGAGCTGGTCGGGGACGCCTTGCGACGGACCGGCGGGCGTCGACTGACTCTCGACGTCGACGGTTCGGTGGTCAGCACCGGGCTGAAGGTGAAGGGGGCGCGCCGGGGCTTCAATCCCCACCGCCGAAAGGTCCCCAGCTACTACCCGATCACCGCTTACGAGGCCCAGGAGGGGCAGATCGTGCGGCTCTTGAACCGTCCCGGCAACATCCACGACGGCAAGGCGGCCGTCGGTTTCCTCAAGGCCCTGATCCGGCAGGTCCACGCTGCGGTGGGCAGGCGCCGCACCCTGGAACTCCGCATGGATGGGGCCTTCTTCCGCAACGACGTGCTGAAGGTCCTCGACGCCGCGGGCGTCGAGTACGCGATCAAGGTCCCCTTCTATCCCTGGCTCCACCTCAAGCAGGTGGCGGCCAGAGCTTCCTGGATGCGCATCGATGACCGCACCAGCTGCTACCAGATCCGGCTCCCGGTCTGGGGCCGGGTCCGTCGCATCGTGCTCTACCGGCGCAAGGTCGCGCACAAGACCCGGAAGAACTTCCAACTCGACCTCTTTGACCCGGCCGACGGCCACTACGAGTACTCGGCCATCACCACCAACAAGCGCGTCCAAGGCCGTACCCTGTGGCACTTCTACAACGGCCGCGGCAGCCATGAGAAGGCCTACGCCGAACTCAAGGGAGGCTTCGCCTTCGACTGTGTGCCGAGCCTCGAGGAGCAGGCCAACGCCGCCTGGCAGATGCTCAGCGTGCTCGCCTTCAACCTCTCCCGAGCCTTTCAGGCCCACACCCTCGCCCCGGCCCGCAACACCAACCGCAAGCGCCGAAGTCTCAGACGTTTCGAGAGCATCCACACGCTCCGCTTCAAACTGCTCGGCCGAGCCGCCCTCCTCCTGAGACCCGCCGGGAAGACCACGCTACATCTCGGCAACTCGCCTGCCGTCGCCACCCATTTCCTTGCCATCGCAAACGCCATCCGTGCGTGAAGTTTCTCGCAAATCAGGGCTAGCCAAACTGGGTCGTAGCGCCTAAGGTTCGCGGTCCGAGAGTCGCCGCGCCCGCCACCGCTTCGGGGCGGGCGTGGTCTGTAGGACGAAGAAGCAGAACGGTGGATTCAATGAAGCAGATGAAGATCGCGGCGTCGATGATCACTGTGGCCATGCTGATGGCCGGCGCTGGCCACGTGGCTGCGGTGCCACCGCCGGCGCAACACAGAGTGCTAGCACAAGAAGGCGCACCACTCAAGATCGGCCCCTATTCGGCGGCCTACCGGTCGGGCGGCCGGTACTCGCGCGAGGGCATACGTCACGAAGTCGTCGTAGAGAACGTGACGGACCGGAAGATCGTCGCCTACCAACTCGGATTGCTGTCGTTCAACATCTTCAACGAGTTCCAGGACCGTCTTGGGGGTTACTCGATTGAGGATGTCGCTCCCGCCAGCATCGAGGAAGGATCGTGGCTGGCAAGTGCACTAGCGGAGTCATCCTTCTACACCGGCGTGGCCTATGTCTCGAAGGTCCGGTTCGAGGACGGCGAGGTATGGCAGGCGGACCTGGAGGAGGTGGCCGACCAAGTGCGAGAGATCGAAGAGAGCTTCAGTGTCGAATCGCTGACTGGAGGCCGCGACTAGCGCCGTCGCGCGGCGGCTCGATGCAGAAAGCCTGCCGGTATAGGTGGGCGGGCTCACGGCAGTGTGGGCAGCAAACGACGTACGATGACGATTCGGCACACCCAAAAGGGGAGGAGGCACGAGTGGAGGACCTACAACAGGAGTTGCTCCAAACCGATCCAGCATTTGGCTGCGCTCATGAGGGGTTGGCTGGTCGAGCGAGAACCGAGGCTGGCCCAGGAGGACGAGCGCGAGCTAACGGCCGTGGTCACGGACGAGATAGGGGCTGCCTAGGCCGAGATCGCACGCTCTGACGCCAGGGAACTCGGAGCACCTGAGCCCGACCAGCCTGACGACCCGGCGAGCCAGACAGTTAGGGAAGCGCGCAGGAGATATGTCGCGGCGTGGGTCGCTGTGCCTAGAACCGGTGCCCCTCCTTCGCCACTCGACTACTGAGCGGCCTCCAGAGAGCCGACGTCTGGCCCCTCAAGCCCTGCGGGGAGGTCATGCTCGGCACCAAGCGCGAAGACCGACAGGTCCTCGACCGAGCTGGTGAGCGGTCTCCGACCCCGCCCTCGCCTTCGCCGAACACGGACGCCAGCCGACCCGCCCACTGCGACTCGACTCCAGGTTCCTCCGAGCCGACTGCCCCGCCGAGTCGCCACCCAGCCCGATCGGTGCGCCGCTCTTCCGGCAGGCATACCGTCTTGGGGAATCGTGTACCGTCGCCTCCCTCCAAGGAGTCGAACTACTCCCTTCGGCTCCCAACCGGAGCCTCGGGAGGTGGTGCGGGGGCAAGTTGGCGCACCTTCGTTCTCGCTATACTCCCCGCTGAAGCCCAAGAGTCGGATTCGCCCGAGCAGGCAGACTGAGGTGGTCCCGGTTCGTTGGACAGCATGGCGGCCTGGCTAAGGTGTACTTCCATGGTTGATCAAGCAGCCCGCCGCCGGGGCTGTGGAAAACGTGGATTCTGCGGATCGTCCGCGGCCGTCGGCTCGTGCCTGACGGCCGCGTCCGGACGGCCTTCGCGGTGCGCCTCGATCGGCGTACTGCCGCCGAGCGCCGAGTGCGGGCGCTCGGCGTTTGTAGAAGGTGATCCACTCGCCGAGGATCCTGCGGGCCTCGAGGCCGTCGCGGAGTTCGTGCAGGTAGACCGCCTCGTACTTGAGTGAACGCCAGAGACGCTCGATGAAGTCCGAGCTGGTGAACTGGCTGCCCTGGTCCGTGTTGAAGATCTCGGGCTTGCCGTACCGGGCCAGGGCTTCTTCGAGGGCCTCGACGCAGAACGAAGCGTCCAACGTGTTCGACAGGCGCCACGACAGCACCCGCCGGCTCGCCCAGTCCATGACCGCCGCCAGGTACAGGAAGCCGCCTCGCACCGGGATGTAGGTGATGTCGGCGCACCAGACCTGGTTCGGACGCTCGATCGCAAGGCCCTTGAGCAGATACGGGTACCTCCGGTGATCCGGATGCGGCTTGCTCGTCCGCGGCGCCTGGTAGATCGCCTGAATGCCCATCAGACGCATTAGACGCCGCACCCGGTGACGACCGACACGAACGCCTTCGCGGCGAAGGTGCCGGACCATCTGACGAGAGCCGTAGAACGGGTACTTCAGGAACAGCTCGTCGAGCCGCCGCATCAGGCCCAGCGTCTCCGCGCTCTCTCCCTTCAGCCGGTAGTACAACGAAGAACGGCTGACCTCGAGCAGACGGCACTGCCGGCTCAGGCTCAACTCCAAGTCCTCGCGGCCGATCATCTTCAGGCGCTCGGGCCGGCTTAGTGCCCGAGCCCCCTGGACAAGAAATCCCGCTCGATCGTCAACTCCCCGATCTTCGCGTGAAGGTCCCGAATCTCCTCCTCGTGGGCGCGCGGGCGACCATCCGACTTGCCCGTGAACGTCTCCGTCATCCCCTCGATCGCCTGCCGCTTCCAACTGCCCACCTGATTCGGGTGGATCTTGTGACGGGCAGCGATCTCCGACAGCGGCCGGTCCTCCCGAAGAGCCTCGAGCGCCACCTTCGACTTGAACGACGCCGTGAACTTCCGGCGCTTCCTCATCCTGTACTCCTCCTCTCGGATAGGAGTACACCTTAGCCACCTGTCCAGTTTTCCGGGACCACCTCAGACACTGAGGAGCTCGCGCTCGGTCCCGTCCGGGAGGTACGCCGTGTACCTCATGTCCTTGCCCCGGTAGTGCATGTGCGGCGCCAGGGAACGGACGAGGACATCCTCGGTGAAGACGTGGTGGGCGCGGGCTTCGTGGTTCGGGTCGCCAGCGGGGATCGTGAAAGCTGAGTTCATGATCCAGAGGTTGACCAGCTCCTTCTCGACCTCGTCCGGTTCGGCGAACCAGATCCCGACCCTCGTTTGGTCGGTAGATGCCGTGCCGCTCGGGTGGTAGTGGAAGTCGCCGAGGAGGTTGCGGCCTTTCGGCAGCAAACGGGCGGTGCCCGCCGGCAGCTCCCTCGGCGCGACACCGGCCGCCCAGCCATCGATCCAGGCGTCCTGGACCGTGCCGCCGGGGGCGGCGCGCCAAAGGATGAAGTGGTGAAGCACATCGCGGTTGCCGGGCTGGACTTCAACGGCGCGGATCCAGCGGTCCTCCTCGAAACTCGCCTCAATCGGGATGACGGCGAACGAGTCAGGGCCGTCCGCGGCGACTTCGTAGGGCTCGAACTCATAGACCCAGTCGGGCTCGCCAAGCGCCCACTCGCCGCCGCGTTCCTCACTCTCGAACAACGGCTCTTCGCCGTCTCCTCGGGGCGCGCCGGAGGAAACCCAACGCAGGATCGCGGAGATCTGGTCTTCCTCAAGACTGATGTCGTTCTTCCACGGCCCGTAGCCGGGATCGGCGTCCCAGGGAGGCATGTCACGGTTCTCCACCGCGCGAGCGATCGATCGCGCCCAAGGGCGGACCTCACTGTAGGTGCGCAGCGCCATCGGGCCTATCTCGCCGGGCTGGTGACAGGAGGCACAGTTCTCGTGGAGGATCGGCGCGATGTCGTCCACGAAAGTGGGTTGTTCCGGGTTGAGACCGTGGAACACCGCCGGGGCGACGATCTGTCCGAGGAAGATGACAGTTGTCGCGAGAATGCCGCGGGATCTCCCGTTCATGTCTTGTCCTCTTGAGACCGATGGGAGGGATAGGGAGCTCCACGGCTGTTGGGTTCGCCTGCCAATTGCAGCGCTCCCGCGTCCCGGCGAGGCATCACTCTCCCTGTATGGCTAGCCGTTACGGCGCTCAGACTGTGGGAGTTTCAACTGCCGCGAAGCAGTAGCGCTAGGACATGGCGCTCGACTTTGCGGCGCTCCCCGAGTTCATGCGCGTCCTCGTCCACGCGGGCCCCACGCCGAGCGGCCACCGCACGCCCACCCTCATCGTCCCCCTGCCCCTGCTAGGCCTGGACGAACCGACCGTCACGGCCGGCAGCTGGATGACCCAGGCAGGCCCTGGCGCAGGGCGTCCACGGCGTGCACCTCGCTCGCGCCCGCGACCCCGAAGGGGTCACGCGCTTCGTCCAGGCCGCCGGTTGACCGTGTCGAGTAGGCGTTGGATGTAGGGGGAGATGAAGAGAGGGCGCGGGACCCGGAGACCGATGGCTCGAAAGGCTCGGGATCAAACGAGGAATGAGGACGGTATGTCGACGCGGGCGCCATTCAGCGGCTGGCGTTGTAGCCGCGCTTCCCTAGGACCGAGACATCGACGAACGGCAGTGTGGCGCATTCGCTCCTTGAAGCTCGTCGCGGTCAACCCCGACGATACGCTGGCTAGCGGTGGGGGAATCTCTTCGCGCCGACGAGGCAATCGCGTCCCAATCCGCCCCGATTGGCGGCGCTCAAGCGCCGCCTACGGCCCTTGGTATCCATTCCGCTTTACGGTGGAAACCGATGAACCGCTCAGCCATGGTCACTGTATTGGTATTGATGATCCGGGCAGCTCGCCCCGGGCAGTCTTCGAAGTTCAGACTACCCTTAGGCCACTGGCTAGCACCGACGAGACACAGTCTCGTCGACAGTGGAAACTGGAACTCCTCCCGGCCCCGTGGGAGGCTAGGGCTATCGCTGGTGGCGA
This sequence comes from Candidatus Multivorans sp., assembly GCA_965205295.1. Lineage (GTDB taxonomy): Bacteria > Acidobacteriota > Thermoanaerobaculia > Multivoradales > Multivoraceae > Multivorans. Next base: position 3,053,345 of record OZ242167.1, on the reverse strand, counting down.
AACCGGTACTGTCTGGCCGCCGCAGCACTCTCCAGCCCATTCCTCGAACAGCGGAGTGGAAGAACGTGTGTCGAAAGTACTCACTTGGTGCGGTCGTCACGTTCTCGTGGCGTGACCGGTAGGCACCTTTGTCCAACTCCTCGTTCTGAACATCGAGCCACTCGGCGGCTGCTCCCCTGTACGCTGCGGTATCGGGCAAGCCCCGCTCGGCCAAGTAGGACGAGAGGTTCTGCTTCAGCTCTTCCTTGTGCTTCTGGGCGACGGGTATGACAGCGCGCCTGACCCATGGGGACCGAGTGAACGCGGCCACTACGTAGTTGGCGACAGCTTCCCGGTCCTCCGGAGTCAGGGCCTCTTCGCGGCAGAGCTTCTGGAGTGGGCCGATCCCGTTTCCCTCCACTCCCGCAAGGAACTTCTCGTCTTGGTCCGCGTAGAAACCAGGAGCTTGCATAGCACCACGAATGGGAATCTCCCGATTGCCTAGCCACTGACCAACCTTCTTGTCGAAGATCCAGATATGACTGGGCCGGCTCGGACAGGAGAAATGGCCCAAGTACACTTGGTGTTGTATGTGTAATCCCACGCTATGTAAGGCAGAACGTGTAGATGAAGGTGCGATGTTGCGGCGCGAACCTACTTCCCTCTGTTCGTCGTCAAGGATCGGACGGATGACTGCTTCCAGAAGCCTCGTCATCCACCGTGTTGGGCTCATACTTCGCTACGAGCCTTTTGTACTTCCGTCGTTCTTCGTCAGACAGCCTTCTGCCATCTAGTCCGGTGACCCCTACTTGCGGTGTTTCGCCGGGAAGCGGTGCGCGGAACATCGGCTCACGGCCCAGCTTCTTCCGGAGTCTGTCAATTGCGCACTCCAACGCTTCTTCCAGGGTCTTGTGGCTTCGGCACCCAGGGTCGTTTGGGTCGCACTGCGGTGTGATGTACAGGCTCATTCGGTCTTGGCGCCTCCTTTCTGTCCGTGCGTCCGCTCTCGTCGACTGTCTCGATTCACGACGCGGGCATCTCGACGATGCCGTCTATCACGGTTTGACCGACGACACTTAGAGGTTGGCGTCGGGCCATTGTCACCGTCTTTGCAGGCGTTCGAGGCTCCTGCCCTTTCGCGTGGGCGGTGCAGTTACGAACTCGTACCCTTGCGGAGGACGATGGTGCCGCCACTTCCTGCTCGCGTTGTTCCTCTGCCATCCCACATTCTCCTAGGTCCGGTTTCCACTCCCTACAACCTCCCAGTAGCCCTCGCCCGCTTCAACACCGGCTCATAGATCCGCAACGTCGCCGCATCCACCAACTGCCCGCCCTTACCACCAGCCCCGGCCCCCTTCGCCACGGACTCGTTGTACAGATCGACCATCTTCTGCGCCTGCTTGATCTCCCTGGGCGACGGCGCGAAGACGTCGTTGGCGAGCGGGATCTGGTTGGGGTGGATGCACCACTTGCCGACGGCGCCGAGGGTGGCGGCCCAGGTGGCCTGCTTCATGTAGGCCCTGTCGTTCTTGAAGTCGCCGAATGGGCCGTCGATGGCGTCGATGCCGGCGGCGCGGCAGGCGGCGATCATGCGGACGCGGTGGGCGGACCACATGTCGCCGGGGTAGCGGTAGTCCTTGTCGAGTTCGTGGCCGAAGCGCATGCCCATGCTGCCGGAGAGGTCGCCGAAGCCGAGGATGAGCGCCTCCAGCCGGGGCGAGGAGGTGGCGATCGCCTCGACGTTGGCGAGGCCCTCGGCCTCCTCGATCAGCGCCTCCAGGCCGATCTTGCGGGTGAGCCCGAGCTTGAGCTCGAGGCCGTCGAGCATGGTCTCGAAGAACCAGATGTCGCGCGGCTGTTTGACCTTGGGCAGGATGATGATGTCGAGGTTCTCGCCGGCGCCTTCGACGACGCTGATCATGTCCTCGGCGGCCCAGCGGGTGGTGTGGTCGTTGACGCGCACGGAGCGCACCTTGTTGCCCCAGTCGAGATCGTTCAGGCCGTCGATGGCGATCTGGCGCGCGCCCTCCTTCTTCTCGGGGGAGACGGCGTCTTCCAGGTCGAGGAAGACGAGGTCGGCGTCGCTTCCGGCCGACTTCTCGACCATCCTGGGGTTGCTGGCCGGCACCGCCAGCTCGGAACGTCTTAGTCGCATGGCTCCTGCTCCTTGGGTGGGTCTTCCTGGTCCAGCCCGGCGTTGATCCCGAACTGGGCGAGGATCTCGTCGCGGTGCTCGTCGAGCAGGGGCGCGCGGTGTCGCACGCCGGTCTTCGTTACGGTGTACTTGATCGGGCTGCCGACGATCTTGACCGGCTCGTTGTCGCCCGGCAGCTCGACTTCGGCGACCATCTCGCGGACCGCGGTGTGGGGGCTCTCGAAGATGTCGGCCGCGGTCTGCACCGGGCCGCAGGGCACCTTGCCGCCGAGCGTTTCGACGACCTGGTCGCGGGTGAGCGAGCCGGTCCAGTCCGCGACGACGCCTTCCACGAACTCCCGGTTCTTGCGCCGCGCCCCGAAGTCCTTCGTGCGCTCGTCCGACACGAGGTCGGGCCGCCCCATCGCCTGGCAGAGGATCTTCCACTGTGCCGGCAGCGGCGCTGCGATCGCCACGCCGCCGTCCTTCGCGTCGTAGATGCCGAACGGGCACAGGCTGTGATGGTGCTTGCCGCGCGGCCCGAGCTGGTTGCTCTTGGCGGCGCCGTAGTTCGCGAACACCGACTCGCACAGGAAGTTGACTCCGTCGACCATCGCGACGTCCATGAACTGGCCCTTGCCGGTCCGCCGCGCGTGATGGACCCCGGCGACGACGCCGAGCGCCATGAGAGCGCCGGGGAAGAGGTCGCCGACGGAGGCGCCGCCGGGATAGCCGCTGGCGCCGTCGGGGCCGTTGATGTGGGCGAAACCGCCCATCGCCTGCGCCACGATGTCGAAGGCGGGCCAGTCGGCGTAGGGACTCTCGCCGGTCCTGGGATCGCCGAAGCCGCGAAGCGCCGCGTAGACGATCTTCGGGTTGCGCTCCCGGATCACTTCGTAGCTCAGCCCAAGCCGGTCCATCACGCCGGCGCGCATGTTCTCGAGCACGGCGTCGGCGTGCTCGGCCAGGCTGAGGAACGTCTCGCGGTCGCCCTCGTCCTTCAGGTCGAGCGCGATGCTGCGCTTGTTGCGGTTGATGCTGCCGAAGTAGCCGCCGAAGTCGCAGCCTCCGTCGACGCCCGCCTTGCCCTCGGCGGCGTGGATGAAGTCTTCGGGGATCGGAGGCGAGGGGCGCGACATGTCGCCGGTCGGCGGCTCCACCTTGATCACGTCGGCGCCGAGGTCGGCGAGGATCGCCGAGCCGAAGGGCCCGGCGAGCGCCATCGTGCAGTCGAGGATGACGAGGTCGCTGAGGGGGCCTGGGCCTTCGCTCACGGCAACCCCCAGTGCGAGCGGCGCTTGATGAGGACCTCGCGTTCGCCTTCGAAGACGATCGTGCCGTCCTGCTTCACGCCCCAGTGCTTGAAGCGCACGATGCCGGCGTCGTCGCGGTCGGCGGCGCGGGTCTCAAGCACCTCGGTGTAGGCGGTCAGCGAGTCGCCGAGGAAGACGGGCGCGCGGAAGCGCATCTTGTCGAGGCCGAGTTCGGCGAGCGCGTTCTCGGCCGTGTCCTGAGTTGCCAGGCCGATGACGGTCGAGCCGGTGACCAGGCCGAAGACGAGACGCTGGCCGAAGGGGGACGCCTTCATCTTGTGCTCGTCGAAGTGACCGTCGGCGGTGTTCATGACCAGCTTGGTGAGGAGCTGGCTCTCGACCTCTTCGATCGTGGTGCCGCGGGCGTGGCGCATCTTCTGGCCGGCGGCGAAGTCCTCGAAGTAGGTGGAGGAGGAGGTGAGCGCTGCGGTCATGGCGCTGCCTCCTGCCCAGCCGCGGTGGCCCGGTTCCCAGAGCGGGCAGGATGCCCGCGTTCCCAGGGCGGAAAGCTGTGGGCCGTCACGACGCGGCCTCCCGCCGCTTCGCGACCAGGTTGGTGCGCTGGTAGCTCACGACCATCTCGCCATTCTGGTTGAAGGCCTCGGTCTGCCAGGTGACGATGCCGAAGTGGGGCCTGGAGCCCGACTCGCGGCGGTTGACCACCCGGCTCTTGCCCGTGATCGTGTCCCCCGGGTAGACCGGCCGGTGGAACTTCACCTGATTCACGCCGAGAAAGGGCCCGCCGCCCTCGGAGAGATCCTCGACCGACATGCCGACCACGGTGCACAGCACGAGCAGCGGGTCGACGACCACCGAGTCGTGCCCGTGAGCGCGCGCGTACTCGGCGTTGAAGTAGAGCGGCGTGAACCGCATCGTCGCGGTGGCGAAGAGCGCGTTGTCCGCCTCGCTCAGGGTGCGGCCCCAGTGATGCTCGAAGACCCGGCCCTCTTCGAAGTCCTGGTAGCGGTTGCCCTTCTTCTGGAGCGGAAAGGTGGAGAAGTCTGGATCGGCCATGCGGCAAAACCTCTTGGCTTGATGCTGAAGGCGGTTGGGTGTTCCAGGAGATTGTGCCGCCAAACGTAGCGAAAGCGAGTTCCGGGGCGCAAGTTCCTGGATGAGGACGGGCTGGGCCGAAACACCGAGTCTACGGGGGGTTTCGGGGCGCTACCACGCTACGATTCCTGGATGATCCCCTGGCACGACCTGAAGTCGACCCTCGAACAGGATCCGGAGTTTCGGCACACGATCCGCCATTGGACCGCCAATGTGCGGCTGAGTGTGGGAGACCGGCACCATGCGATCCGCTTCCAGGACGGCGCGTTGGCCGCGCTCGAACCGTGCGATGCCGACAGTCCGTGCGATGTCTTCCTGGCCGGTCCCGAAGACGAGTGGCGCGAACTCCTTTGCGCGGAGCCGCGTCCCTTCTACCAGGACCCCTTCTTCGCCAGCGTGCACCACGGCATCGAGATCAACCGGGATCAGCTCGCGTACGCCGCCTACTACCCCGCGCTGCGGCGCCTGGTCGAGGTGTTGCGGGAGATCGCCGACTGAGCCGGCCGCTCATGCCCCCACCACCAACGAAGGGAGCTCCCGCATGAACGCTTTCCGCCTGCTGCTCGGCCTCATCTTCGGGACGATCGGCGCCTACACCGTGTACGTCGCCATGGAACACGGCATGGGCCTGTTCCCGATCTTCTTCGGCGACATCGCCGAGGGGACTTGGCCGGGCCAGTTCAACCTGGACTTCTTAGGGATGCTGCTCCTCTCCGGGTTCTGGATGGCCTGGCGCAACAACTTCACGCCGGGCGGCCTCGTGCTTGGCGTGGCGGGCGTCTTCCTCGGCGCGCCAATGCTCGCGCTCTACCTCTGGATCGTGAGCCAGCAGACGAACGGCGACGTGGCGAGGATGCTCCTCGGGGACAAGCGGGCAAGTGCCTAGCCCTAGGTTCGCGCGGCGCGTCGGCCGCTACCTGGACCTCGAAGTTCAGGGCGTCTCCTACGAGGTCTACTTCGAGTCGGCGGGGAACCCGGACGGCATCCCGCTGGTGCTCCAGCACACCGCCGGCTCCGACGGCCGCCAGTGGCGGCACCTGCTCGAAGACGATCGGATCGGCCGGGACTTCCACCTGCTGGCCTACGACCTGCCCTACCACGCCAAGTCGGTGCCGCCCACGGGCGTCGAGTGGTGGAAGCAGGAGTACAAGCTGACCAAGAGCTTCCTGCTCGACTTCGTCACCGCCTTCGTGCGCGAACTCGGGCTCAAGGATCCGGTCTACATGGGCAGCTCGATCGGCGGCCACCTCGCGCTCGACCTCGCCCTGCACCGTCCGGGCCTGTTCCAGGCCGTGATCGGGCTTGAGGCGGCGATCAAGTCGGATCCCGGCGACATCGACATGCTCGACCACCCCGAGGTCAGCAACAGCTTCAAGGGCGACCTGATGGTCGGCCTCACCTCGCCCCTGGCGCCCGAGGCGCTCCGCCGCGAGGTCGGCTGGTGCTACAGCCAGGGCGCGCCGCCAGTGTTCCGGGGCGACCTCAACTACTGGGGCGCCGACCACGACCTGGGCGAGCGCGCCCCGGAGATCGATACCTCGCAGACCCGCGTGTTCCTGCTGACCGGCGAGTACGACGCCGCCACGCCGCCCGAGCTTTCCAAGGAAGTCGCCGGCCAGATCGCGGGCGCGACGTACCAGACGATGCAGGGCCTCGGGCACTTCCCGATGTCGGAGGACCCGGAGCGGTTCTTCGGCTACATCGAGCCGGTGCTGGGGGAGATTGTCGGTGAGCGGGCTAGTGTGGCGAGCGGAGTGAAGGACGATCCGTCGTTTGCATCCCGCTGGAGGGGCAAGTTCCGTGCGCCAGAGGGGGACGGTTCCCGGTACGACGCGCTTGCCCGGAAGTAAGCTATACCTACGGCTAGGGCGAGTTGGCGTCACAGCCGACTGTCACACCATGTCACAGCTCGGTGTCGCAGCTCGTCACAGCTCTTGCCCGGGCCCCGTGAGGCCGTCGGCCAACCGGTAGTGGCGCGCCGGTCCGCCGGTGCGTTTCGCTTCATCGAACAGCCCTTTAGCGCGGCTGCTTGCCGGTCGGACAACTTGGTGCTGCCGCAACGACTCGCGTGCAAGTCCGGCCCGATGCTTAGAAGGGTATGTCGTCCGAGTCATCAGTTGCCGCAGTTGCTCCCGGTGTGGGTCCGGTAGCTCGACGCTCGGCCTCCCGTTCCCGAACCACGGTTGCTCCTGCCTCAGCCCCTCCGCCCGCGGGCGAGGGTTCATCCTGTTCCGCGCTCCGCTCTGCCGTCCCGACCGGCTCTTCCCAGATGCGGAAGTCTGGGTCCTGCGACTCGGGAACCGGATCTGCCGTAGGCGCGAGAACCCGCACTGGCATGTGCACACTGTCCCCGAAGACAACAGCGTGCTGCCTGGGCAAGCCGGCAATCCGATCAAGCTCCTGCCGGTCGAACCACTCTCCCGCAGCCGCGACCGCCCGCAGATCCTGCTCGGAAGTCAAGCGAAAGACGGCCCATGTGCCACACTGCGCTAGCACCGTCGGAGACACCTCCGCGGGTCGCTGGGTGCCCAGCCAGAGAGAAACGCCGAACTTCCGGCCCTCTTTAGCTAAACGCTCGTATGCCAACATCTGATGAGCGCCATCCTCGCCAGTCGCAATCTGCCGAAGATAGTGGTGGGCCTCCTCAAGCACGAGCAGCGTCGGATGGGTGGCCCCCTGTCCTCGTCGAAACATCTCAAACGCAAGCAGCTCAAGCAGTGCCCCGAGTAGCATGGGCAGCAGGTCATGCGCGACGTTGCGGAGATTCACTATGTGGACCTTCCACTTGTCTGCCCTGGCACCGAAGACCTGGTCAACAAGGTGCGTAGCCTCGCTCTGCCAAGACATGCCCTCCGACGTTTGAGGCGGGCCGCCGTCGACATCGACTACAGCTCGGAACAATGGGTCCTCTGTGTAGCGCCTGATGCGTGTGACTAGCGGGGAAACGTGACCGTATTGAAAGGCGTTCCTCTCCAGGCCGTAGCGCCCCCGCTGTAGGCAGTAGCTCTCGGCCGCCAGACAAGCCAATGCGCGCATATGGGGCCACGCTGGTGAGGGGGTTGCCTGTCGCATACGCAACGTCTGAATTGCCTCTCCCGCGCGGCTGTCTGGGTCCGGCCTACAATCGTCGAATAGGCAAGCAGCGTTGTCACGCCCTAGACCGGCGCCTTCTTCTTCCGGGAACCACCGTACATACCGCAGGCTCTCGAGCGCAAAGGTGAGCGCCGGCCGTTGCGTCCTCTCGCTGGGAAGTAGGAGGCGTTCCAGGCCATGCCGGCCCAATGCGACGTAGGGAATCGTCAGATTCGGTTTTGGGCCTCCAAGCACGGAGATCTTGAGTTCCCCGTCGTCAGTGTGCGGTTCAATGGCCCTTTCGTACTCGCCGTTTATGTCGAAGACCACAATGCGGGCCCTCGGAAGCCGCAACAACTGCTGCATAACTGCTGCCGTGAGACAACTCTTGCCTTGTCCCGTGCTCCCTAGCACGGCGACGTGCCGTGCCAAGATCGTTGAGATGGGAACCCTCAACTCGCAGCCGCCGCGGACATCGGTCCCCATACTAAGAGTCTGGCCTGCTTCTTCCGACCGCCGAAGAATTGCTCCGTGTTCTTCGGGCCGGAGTGCCGTCGCTGCGGCGCCTAGAGCGGGCGAAAGAAGTGAGTCGGCTTCGAATCGGAGCCCATCGCGGGTGCGGGAAATCGCGCCGAGCACAATGGCTTCGAGGTGTCGCAACGGCTGCCCACGCAGAGATGTGGAGCCGACACCGGCCTGATGTGCTTCACGGGGCTCCAAGAAGGAGAGAGAACGGACACGCAGTACTAAGGTTCTCGCGCCGTCGTCCAAACCGAACAGTTGGCCGACCTCCGTCACGGGGGAAATACCACCGCGATGGGAGGCGAAGTGGCCCTTGTAGGCGTCGAGGAGGTTCAGAGTGACTCTTGCGCCGGAGATCGCGACGACGTAAGCAAAGGGCTCTCGCCCATTCATGGGCTGGTGCCTTCGTTCACGTTTCTTTCTTTCGAGAACTCGGAGTACTCCTTGAGCATCGCTCGTATCTGGGCAGCCTGCTCGTCGTAGATCGCAGGATCCGGCAAGTGGCTTACCATGGACCCGAAATGAGCCGCCGATCCGCCGCCGACGACGGTAACCTGCGGAGATTCGAGGTCAGCTACACGTCGGATCCAGCGACTACCGCCTTCGAATGCGAGCGCTTCGCCCGTCCGCGACGCACGCGGGAAGTACACAATAAGTTGCAAAGTGGGGTTCTGAAGTGCGCTTGCAAGGACGCGGTTCAGATGCTCGTCGGCGAAGGAGTAACCGCTCACGATTAGGCAGGTCTGAGGACGAGCAAGAAACTCGGTGAAGCGGCGCAGCAACTCACCGAGCACGAAGCCTACAGTCGCGACGTACTTGGCGGCGCTGGGATAGACGATGTGAGTGTCAAGATCGCCCGAGGATCCCCTGAGGAAGCTATCGACTTGTGCCCATAGAGCGTGTGCTGGAAACTCTTCTACCGTGCCGTCTCGTGCCACCTGCCAACTGAGAGAGCCGTGCAGTTTGGCGAGGTAGATGTTGTAGGTACCGAAGCGAGCTTCACCGCGCGCCAGTGTATTCCGGTAGCCGAGGTGAAAGTTGTGGGGTGAGAAGACTCGCCGATGAAGGCCATCGAACCCGTTGGTGACTTTGAGTCCGAGTGTCTCGGAAGCCCACTCGATGGCCAGGTCATAGTTGCTCGTGAAGAGCCAGGGACTTGGCTGGCCAGGTTGGCGGGCTGCTGTCAATTTCTGCAGCAAGCCTCGGTGGTTGGCGAGCGGTCTGGGGTCAGCGTCCAGGGCACCGGGCCTGCGCCACCAATCGGGTTCTAGCAGGGAGCCCCGAATGACAGTCCGCAAGAGGTTGGCGCGGACGCGGGACAGCTGTGCGAGTTTGCGCGGCCGATGAACGCGCTTCCATTCCAGGCGTGTGACATCGAGAGCGTCGAGGAGCTGCTCGAGGTCCACCTGGTCTTCCTGCTCCTGGTCTTCGGAGGGAATGAAGTTCTCATCGCGCAGCCAAGCTACGCTTGTGGTGTACTGCTGTCGAAAGTGACTCCACAGGCCCGAGACGGTCATGCCGCCCAAGGGCTTCAAGGAGCTGCCGGCACCGAGGAACACGCCGACGTTCTCGAGTCGTACGGCGGTCGCAAGGTGGGCTTCAAGTTCGTGGTGGGTGAGCCACTGACTTCCGCGTCGAGCACAGAGGGTTCTAGCCGAGGACGAGGACGAAACGGGGGCGGTGGAGGTCATAGGTCTGGTCCTAAGGTGAGACGAGTGGTAAGGGACGGGAATACGACGTGGGCGCTCAGGGAGACGACAGCCGGTTAGAGCGGAGGCAAACGTGGTAAGGCTGTGCGTAGGGGAGACGCCGTGACAGTGCAGAGAAGGTGCTTTTCAATGGAGAGGCCGCCGACGCGTTCGTTCAGGCTGGGTGATCAGAAGTCGACCAGTTCGGGTCGAACCGGGTGGCTACGTACTTCTTGGCATCCTTCCCACCAAGCCGCACCGTGCCGGGGCCGCTTCGGACGTAGAGATCGCCCTCCTCCGCCGCCTCCAGACCCTTCCACCGCAGATACACGGGCTCCGGGCTTCTCTGGCAGCTAACGAGACAGACCGTCTTTCCCTCGACGATCTGAGTCTCGGGATCGATGCATGTACCGGCGCGGTCGCCTAGGCCGTTTCGCACGACTTGGGCCAAGTGTCGCATGAACTTGTCGTCGGTCTCCAGGCGGTCGTGGTCGATACCGAGGACCTTGCGGTCGTCGTCGACGCCGATCAGAAGGTCGCCGCCGTCGGTGTTGAGGAACGCGGCGATGGTCTTGAGGGCCGCGTGGGTGACGTGCTTGTCGTCCTTGCGGCCCTCCTTCAGGCTCCAGCGCAGGCTCGACTTGAACTCGAGCGTCTTGGATTCCTGGAGCTTGAGGAGTTCCTCGGCTCGCCGGTGGCGCTTGATGTAGTCCTCGAACAGGAAGTCCTTGAGGGTCTGGCCGAAGTCGGGGTCGTCGGTGATGCGCTTGTAGAGGTCGAAGTTGGTCTCGACGATCTCCTGGATCTTGTCCTCGACCTTGGGGTCGAAGGTCAGGCGGACGTTCTCGCGGGTGTTCACGCGGGCACTCGCGTTGAGGCCTGCGTCCTGGTCGAGGGCGGATCGGATTTGCTCGAGCGTGACGCGGTGCTCGTCGCCGAGGTTCAGGCCGAAGCGCTCGTTCAGGGCTTCGATGATCCTGGACAGGGCTTCCAGTTGCTCGCCGCCGGCACCGCCTCCGGGTTTGCTTCCGGCGGGCTCAAGCGGCCGAACCTGCCGTTCGAGCGCAATCCGGCCGCGGCTTGTCCGCTGAATGCGGAAGGACTCCATGTCGATGTTCTGCTGCACCTCGAGCGGCAGCGCCTCTCGGCCGACGGATAGCAGGCGGCGGAGGTGTCTGGCGAACTGGTGGAGCTTCTCGAGGTCGGTGTCGGCAAAGGTCAGGACCTGGGAGAGGAAGGCGTAGAGGCGGGTGTAGTCGGTGAGTTGGCCGAGGAAGTCCCGGCCTTCTTCGTCGACTAGCTCGGCGAAACGCTGGCGGGCGGTTTCGAGTGCGGCGTAGAGCCGGTCCTGGGTCGCCTTCGGAGCGAAGTACGCCCGTGCGAAGGTGTCGATGTCGGCGGCCGCGAACACGCCGAAGTCGAGCAACCGTCCCTGGACTTCGTAAAGCAGGTTGGGGTCGGTCTCTTCGGAGAGGAGGGTGGTCTCGTAGTACAGCTCGAAGGCCTTCTGGATCTCATCGGGCTCGTTGGCGAAGTCGAGGACCATCGTGCCGTGCTTGTCGGGGTGGGTGCGGTTCAGGCGGGACAGCGTCTGAACCGCGTTCACCCCGCCGAGCTTCTTGTCCACGTACATGGTGTGGAGCAACGGCTGGTCGAAGCCGGTCTGGAACTTGTTGGCGACCACCAGGAAGCGGTACTCGGGCTTGTCGAACTCGGCGGCCGTCTGCCGCTCGCCGATCACCCGTCCCTGCCCGGCCGAGTTCATGCCGGACTCCGTGTAGGACTCGCCGCCGTCCTTGACGGTTCCGGAGAAGGCGACGAGCGCCTTCCAAGGGTGGCCCTTTTCCTCCAGGTAGCGATCCAGGGCGAGCCTGGTGCGCACCGCGTGCAGGCGCGAACGCGTGACGATCATCGCCTTGGCGCGGCCGCCGATCTCATGCGCGACCAGCTTGGCGAAGTGCTCCACGCAGATGGCGATCTTCTCGCGGATGGCATGCGAGTGGAGCTCCACGAAGGACTTGAGCAGATGCTCTGCCTTCCGTTTGTCGTAGCGCGGGTCGTCCTCGATCCTCTTCTTCAGGCGCCAGTAGGCCTTGTAGGTGGTGTAGCTGCTGAGCACGTCGAGAATGAACCCCTCCTCGATCGCCTGGAGCATGGTGTAGAGGTGGAAGGGCTTGAACTTGCCGTCCGGCTGCTTCTCGCCGAAGAGCTCGAGGGTCTTGGGCTTCGGCGTGGCCGTGAAGGCGAACGTCGAGAGGTTCGGGAGTGGCCCGCGGAGGCGGATCTCCTCGTGGACGCGGTCTTCGAGCTCCTCCTCGGGAGTGAGTGCGCCTGCCTCTGCCTGCTCGGCCTCCTCCAGGCTCTCCGCGTCGAGGACGGCCTTGAGGCTCTTGGTGCTCTCACCGGACTGCGAGGAGTGCGCTTCGTCCGCGATCACCGCGAAGCGCTTGCCGGGGAGCTGGCCGATCTCATCGGCGATGACCGGGAACTTCTGCAACGTGGTGACGATGATCGTCCGGCCGGCTTCCAGGGCCTCGCGGAGTTGGCGCGAGGTGTGGTCGATGTTCTCGACCACACCGAGGGTCTGCTCGAACTGCCGGACGGTTTGCTGGAGCTGGCGGTCGAGCACTCGCCGGTCGGTCACCACGACCACCGAGTCGAAGACGCGCCGGTCGTCGAGGTCATGCAGCACCGAGAGCTGGTGGGCGAGCCAGGCGATCGTGTAGCTCTTGCCGCTGCCGGCGGAATGCTGGATCAGGTATCGCTCGCCGGGGCCGTGGTTGCGCGCGTGGTTGACGAGCCGGCGCACGCAGTCGAGCTGCTGGTAGCGGGGGAAGATCAGGAAGCGCTTGCCAGTCCTGCGCCCGCGATCATCCTCCTCCGTGACCTCCTGGATGAACTGCCGAATGAGGTCGAGGGCACTGTCGCGGGCCCAAATCCGCTCCCAGAGGTAATCGGTCGCGTAGCCCTCGCGGGTGGGCGGGACCGGTGGATTCCCCGCGCCGCCGAAACGGCCCCGGTTGAACGGCAGGAACCGGGTCTTCGGCCCCGCGAGCTGCGTGGTCACGAACACCTGTTCCGGGTCCACGGCGAAGTGGGCCAGGCAGCGCCCGTAGCCGAAGAGAGGTTCCCGCGGATCCCGGTCGTTCTTGTACTGCCGGATGGCGTCCTCGACGGTCTGCCCGGTGAGCGGGTTCTTGAGCTCTGCCGTGAAGATGGGAATGCCGTTCAGGAAGAGCCCGAGGTCGACGCTTTCTTCGGTCTTGTCGCTGAAGTGGAGCTGGCGTACCACGGCGAAGAGGTTGGCTGCGTGCAGGCGTTGGAGTTCCTCGTTGAGGCCGCTTGCCGGCTGGAAGTACGCGAGCCGGAAGTTGCAGCCGGAGTCCTTGACGCCGTTTCGCAGTACGTCGAGGGCGCCACGCCGGGCGATCTCGCGTGACAGGCGGCCCAGGAAGCGCGGCTTCACGTCGGCGCCGTAGTGCTGCTTGAGCCTCGTCCACTCCTTTGGCTGGGTGGCCAGGAGGAAGTCGAGGACATCGGCAGGGACGAGGCAGAGGTTGCGGTCGTAGTCCTCGGGCCGGCGCTTCTGGTAGCTGCCCGGCAGGGGCTCGTCGGCGTACGACGCGGCGGGCTCCCGCAGTTCGGCGGAATCGAGCGGGTAGGCGTCGGGGCCGTGCCGGAGGAGCGCCCGCTCGATGGCGTGCTCGAAGGCGTGTTCGGAGATGTCGGGGGTCATGTTGGGCGGTGGGCTTGAAGGACGCGGTCTGGGCGCGGTGCCGTGTCACAGCTCGATGTCACAGCTTGTCGTAGCTGGTGTCGCAGCTTGTCGTAGCTCGGTGTCACAGCTTGTCGCAGCTCGCCCGGTCACATCAGGCCGGGTGCCGGCCGGTAGTGCCGCGTTGGATCCGTCGGGGCGGTTCCCCCTCCGACGAGCAAGCCCTTATCCACAAGCGCCTTCAAATCCCGCTGGAGTGTCCGGCGGTTCGTCTCGGGGCAAAGTCCCGTGAAGTCCTGAATCGTCTCTCGGTTCAGCCAGTCCACCAGTTCTCGCATCAGGATGGGTACGTCGTGTGCCGGTGGCGGCGTGTAGATCACCGCTCCGGTAGCCGAGTTCACTACGTAGTTCTGGAGGCGCCGGTAATCTCCAGGCGCGGCGGCCCCGCCACGGACGCCGTCGACGAGGCGCTTGTGGATCTCCCGGACCAGTCCTTCGGTGATCGGTCCACCGCTGCCGAGCCAGGCTGAGACGAAATCGAACGCGTCGCGGTAGTTCAGGAGTTCGCGTACGTCCTCGGGCTCCGCCCCGGGTACGGACTCGCCAGCCAGAAGCCGCTCGGATTCGTGCAGCGAGAGCTTCGTTCCCTCGATGTGGGTCGTGTGGTGCGCTTCGAGAATGAGTGCACCAGCGCCCATCTGGCGGATCCACTCCTCGGAAAGTCTCGCGGCTTCCAGGAACCCGCGTGCCCGCTCGATGCGCGTGAGATCGGCGGTGATCCTGTGGGTGACGGTGAAGTGGGGCTCGAAGGTCATCGAGGTGTTGCCTCCCGTACGTCGATCTTGCCGGTGACGGCCGCAGAGATCAGGGCGGTGCGTAGCTCGTTGAGCCTTCCGATGGCCTCACCGACCCTTGCAACGAGGGCATCCACCTTGCGAGTCTCGCGATCCAGGAAATCGGCGATGGCCCGCTGTTCCGGCGGTGCAGGGATGGCCGTTTCAATAGGATGGATGTCGTTTCTGTCTACCCCCGGTACGGCGGATTTCTGCGCGTTGGCGACGAACAACGACGACAGATTGCCAAGCATGTACCTGAGAAACCTCGGGCTATTGTTCCGTAGATCTATGCTGTACAGCGTCGTGTTTAGAGGCCAGTAGTCCTCTGTAATCAGGTGGAAGTGGCCAATAGTGCCGTAGCGGCCGGTGACGATTCCCGGGGCGCCGGCTACGGCGCGGGAATGAGTCGACGACACGCCTGATGACGAGACGACAGGAATATCGCCTTCTTGACGCTCGTGACTTGGGAGGTCGTGACCGCGTTGGAACTTGATCGCCCACCTGAGCCGCTTCACATCCCAGTGGGCAGGGATCTCACGTAGCCACTCGACGCCGGAGTCCTTCATTGGGACTTTGGGGTCGAGGCCCCGCGTGACGACGCGGGTGATGAGGGCGGTGCGTTTCTCCTGAAGCAACTCGATCAGGCGCTCCTTCTTCTCTACCAGCGCATCGATCTTCGCTGTCTCGCGGTCGAGGAAATCAGCGATTGCTTGTTGCTCGGAGAAGGAGGGTAGAGGATGGCGGAAGTTGCGAACAAAGTCACCAGAGATTCGCTTCTGGCCGCCCGCGCCATACATGGAGGCCTCTCCGATGAGGCGGAAGTGGTTGCCGAAAGTCAGGTAGAGAAGGAAACGAGCTTCCACCTCGGAGGACGGACGTAGCACGTGGAGCTCGGTCGTTCCGAAGCCGACGCTACTGGAGAGGCCTTTGGCTAGAGCGCCCTTACCGTTCTCGAAGCACGGCGTGATCTTGGCAACGATGACGTCTCCGTCGCGGAAGTACGTGTAGGCGTCGAGGACCTCTGAGAGCGGTTTGGTCGAATCGAGGCTCAGGCCGCCGTACTCGCGGATCGCTTCCATCGGAACAAAAGAGACCTCGGTCTCGGGATTGAGGGTGCTTATTTCTTTCTTGGTGAGTCTCGTTTCAACGACGAAGCGGAGCCGCGTAGAGTTCCAGTGCGCCGGAATCTCCGGCAGCCACTCGATGTCGGAGTCCCTGTATTCTGGGTACCGCTGAAAGCGTCGCCGGGCTTCTTCCTCGGTCCAGTGGGTAGTCTCGGTCATGGCTTTTCGCCTCCGGTCAGAGCCTGAATTCCCGCTCGCCACGGCCCGCCGGGGGGCCAGACCTGCGTGAACGGTCTGTCCTCGATCAGGCTGTCGCAGACCGGACCCAGGAAGGTCCGCAGCTCCTCGCCAGCGTCAACGAGGTGAGCCGGGCCATCGGCCTGCGGCCCTATCCGCCTCCGCAGCACCTGCCACCTCTGGTCTCGCCCGGTGTCCTCGTAGTACTCAGGCAGCAGCGCCACCGGCCTCTCACCCGCGAACGATGTTCGCCGCTGCCGGAAGGTCGCCTCAACCGCGGCTCGCACCGTCTCGCCGTCGAACGCGAAAAGGCGAGCGAGACAGGCGATGTCCCAGAGATCCTTCACGCGGGTGTTCGTCGTACCGAGGCGCACCATTGCGTCGAGCTTCTCGGCCACAAGAGTCTCCCGTGGGTAGGTCCAGAGACGCGGGGCGGGCAGGTCCAGAAGGGTGGGATAGTCCCGCTCCTCACGCTCGGGCGTGATGACGTCGCCAAAGCCGATGTCCACTTGGAGGTGGAGTCGCGCTTGGCCGAGACCGCCCTCCATCCGCACGCGCACACCGCCGTAAGGCTGGTCGCCACGGATGTCGTGCATCCGGATCGTCGCTGGGTCAAGGACGACGCCGTCCTGGAGGCACGGCACTGCGCAGATTGCTTGAAAGGAGGTCCGTAGGGTCGCATGGTCTTCGGGTCCGGACGCGAGAAAGTCCATGTCCCGGGTGGGTCGCAGTTCCTGTTCGGTCCAGACCCGGAAGAGAGCCGCGCCTTTCAGAGTGAATCGGTCGACCTCGTCGGACACCGAGAGGCGATAGAGAAAGCGCTCAGCCGCGAAGCGCTGCAGCATGAGATTGAAGTCGACGTTCTGGGCGCGGGCGAGGTTCAGGAGTCGCTGACGAACGGACGTGGGTACGTCCCGGATCTCCCTTGCCGGCGTCATGCCGACAGCGCCTCCAGCACTGGGCCGACGAGCGACTTGGCGCGGCAAACTTCCGCCGCTCGCCAGATCTCGCCGACGCTTGCCTTGCGCTCGCGCAGGGCGTCGCGCAGCGCCTCGATCGCTACGTCTTTGCCAACCAGCCTGCGGAAGCGGAAGCAATCGACCACCGTACGGGCCGGACTCGTGATGCGTGTGGGAACGCCCTCGAACGCAACTCCTTCGACCCCGTAGTGCAGCGAGGCGCCCGAGAAACGGACCACCTTGGCCGGCAGTTCGGGAAGGCGCGGCATACGAGCCTTGTGGGGAATGGCGATCCAGACCTGCCACGGGAGTTGGGTCCCAAGGCCGTGGACGCTTAGCGCAGACAGCAGGCAGACGATGGCGCCCGGGACCCGCGCACAAACGGCGGCGAGGGTGTAGTGCTCGGTGGGTTCGACGCCGGCGAGGCGATAGAGACCGCGCGCCACGCGCTCGACCGACCCATTGTCCACTAGGTGCCGTAGCCGACGCGAGTCGATTCCTAGCGCAGTCGCGTCGCGTGAGCGGAAGAAGGTCTTCGCTCCGAGCGGTGGGTCAGGCAGGTCCAGCCCCGTTGTAATGTCGGCAGATGCGGCGAACTGCCGTCGTTTCAGAGTTGCCACGCTCCGAGAGTAACCCCATAGTGAACTCTGGGGCAACCTGCCGACAACCGGTTCTCATGGCTCCCCCCTATCCGGAAACCTACGCAACGCTCCTCAAGAACAGGCACACCAGACCGACACCAACGACGCAGAGGACGACATGCAGTCCACACCAGAGCCAGTAGGCCCTGATCCCTGAGAACCCCCTGAACCCGCGACGGTGCGCCTCCGTCGCGTGGTGCCGTACTTCGTTCAGTGTGCCATTTGCGAACCGCTCTGAGATGATTGCTCTGTAGCGCCTTGCAATCAATAGATGCCGGCGACTCCTCTCGTAGTGCTTGAGGCTCGCTAGGATCCCATACACGTTCGCGATCATCAGAAAGACTGCACACAGGAGGATGGTTTGGCGCTCTGAGGACGAAAACGCAAGAAGTGCCGCCGATAAGGCGATGACTATGTGCGTCGAATGAGTGCGTAGACTCTCGTGGTGTCTGGCATGGGCAGTCTCGTTCTCATACATCCTCAGCCAGATCTCGTGCGGACCGTTCAATGTCGTTCCTCCAGCCGTTCTGTTTGTTCGATGGTCCAGCTCTCAAAGGGCGTCACCCCCTCATCTCCCCCAGCATCGCCACAATCTCCCTCTCCACCCTCCGAATATCCGCTTCGATCTCTTCCAACGGGCGCGGTGGGCGGTACTTGTAAAAGTAGCGGTTGAAGTTGATCTCGTAGCCCACCATGCCGACGTTCCCGTCTTGGGGATCCTGGCGGTTCGTGTCGATCCAGGCGTCGGGAACGTGGGGCGTCACCTCGCGCTCGAAGAACGACTCGACGCTCTCCGAAAGGGGCACGTTCTCGGTGTCGCGGAGATCCGGGTCGGGGTCGGGGCGGCCTTCCCGGTCTCGGCAGATCTCCGCCTCTTCGTTGCGCTCGGAGAGGGCGGCGAGAACGGCTTTCCTGACGGGCGCAGTGAGTTTCAGATCGGCTGCTTGGATTGCCCGGTCGAGTTCGGCTTCGAAGAGCGCCCGATCCGGGAACAACCGATCGGGCAGGCTCCGCAGCAGGCTGCGGATCGCCTCCTGCTTCTCCCGTCCGGCTTCCTCGTCCTTCGCCTTGGCCGCGCTGTCCCTCTTGCGCGACACGGCCAGGTTGGCGAAGGCACGCTGGTCGCGGAGCCGCGCGATGCGCTCGGGGCTGGCCTGGAAGTCGAGCCGGAGCGGCCGTTCGACGGTGATCTTGCGGAAGCCGAAGTGCGTCGTCGGGTAGATGCGGCTGACGATGACTTCGCGCTCTTCGCCGTCCTCGACGACCGTTCGGGTGGCGCCGTCCTCGTACTCCCGGAGTAGCCGCAGGATGTCTGCTTTCCGCTCGAACGGGATCTCGCGGCGCTTCGCGCCCAGGCTCTTGCGCAGCAGCACCCAGAACGAGGTGGCGTCGATGAGTTGGACCTTGCCGCGCCGTTCGGGCCGTTTCCGGTTCGTAAGCACCCAGATGTAGGTGGCGATGCCGGTGTTGTAGAAGAGCTGTTCGGGGAGCGCGATGAGCGCCTCGAGCAGGTCGTTCTCCAGGATGAAGCGACGGATCTCGCTCTCGCCGCTGCCGGCGTCGCCGGTGAAGAGGGGCGAGCCGTTCATGATGATCGCGATCCGCGATCCGCCCTGGTCGGGTTCCTTCGCGTGCGCCAGCATGTGGAGCAGGAACAGGAGTTGCCCGTCACTGATCCGTGGCAGGCCTGGAGCAAAGCGGCCTGCGGCGCCCCGGTCGTGCTCGGTCCGCACCGCGTCCTGATCGCGCTTCCAGTCCTTGCCGTAGGGCGGATTGGCGATCATGTAGTCGAAGCCGCTTCCGGCGTGCCGGTCGTTCGAGAGCGTGCTCCCGAACAGGATGTTGTTCGCGTCGCCGCCGTCCTTCGACTTCATGAAGAGGTCCGACTTGCAGAGGGCGAAGGTCTCGGGGTTCACCTCCTGGCCGAACAGGTGGATGTGAGCGTCCGGGTTCACGGGGTCGCCCAGGTGCTTGCCGTCTCGTAGTTCGCCCTGGGTCGTGTGCTCCTTGGCGATGGTGAGCATGCCGCCCGAGCCGCAGCAAGGGTCGTAGATGCTGCGCGCAGCGCCCTTCGTCCGCAGCCCTTCTTCGTCGCCGGCCAGCATCAGGTCCACCATGAGATGGACCACGTCGCGGGGCGTGAAGTGCTCGCCGGGGTTCTCGTTCAGAGCCTCGTTGAACTTGCGGATGAGCTCCTCGAAGATCGTGCCCATCGTGAAGTTGTCGATCTCGTCCGGGTGGAGATTGACCCTGGGGTCGCCGAACCGCTGCATGACCTGGAACAGCAGGCCCGACTCGTCGAGCTTGGAGATCGTGTTGTCGAAGTCGAACTTCTCCAGCACCTCGCGCATGTTGGGGCTGAAGCCGGCGATGTAGGCGCGCAGGTTCTTCGCGATATCGGGCGCATCGGCGAGGAGCTTCCCGAAGTCGTACCGGGACGTGTTGTAGAACGCGAACCCGGAAGCGCGGCGGAGCAGCCGTTCGGGATTGTCGAGCTTGCCCCGGTACTGGGCTTGGACCTCCATCACCCTCGCCTTGGTGGGCGCCAGCACGCAGTCGAGCCGCCGCAGCACGGTGAGCGGCAGGATCACGTCCTGGTACTTGCCGCGCTTGAAGGTGTCGCGGATCAGGTCCGCGACGCCCCAGAGAAAGCTGACGATCTGGCTGTGGTTCATGGTTGACGGGTCGGAATGTAGCGGATCGGTGTACGCCGGTCACTCCCGCCATTGCGCTGTACGGCCTGTCTCCGCACCAACGTCGTCGTCGGCTAGGCCGCCGCCTGCTCGTACGGCTGGTTCTCTGCGGGCGTGCTGGCGCTGTCCTCAGTTGCCTTGGTATCGCTTACGGAGCCGCGCAAGCACATCAGCCGCCGGCTGGACCTGACCGGCTTCGATCTGTCGGTCGCCCAGCTCGAGGATCTTGCGCAGAGCCAGCGCTTCCAGCCGCTTCTCGGGCTTTGCCGGCTTGTGCGGTTTCGGCGGCGACATGGTCTCCTCCTCGCGGGCCAAACATAGCCCATGCCGTGTGCGTATTGCGGGTAGGGAAGCCGGAGGATGAAGAGGAAGCTGACGATCAGGGTGGACGACGAACTGATTCGCCGAGCCAGAAACTACGCTCAGGCTCGCGGCGTCTCGTTGTCGTCCCTCGTAGAGGCATCGCTCAGAGAGGTGGTGCGGGAAAGCGATCCCTCGTTCGCGTCCCGGTGGAGGGGCAAGTTCAAAGAGGCACGACGAGGCGATGTCCGGTACAAGGCGCTCGCCCGCAAGTACCTTGACGGTGCCGGACAGGGGTGCTCGACAGAGGCTGCCGTATGAAGCACAAGGGCTACATCGCCGCCGTCGAGTACGACGATTCGGTAGGTCGCCTACACGGCTGGGTCGTCAACTGCGGTCCCTATCCCATCGCGACGTTCGAGGCGACCGATCTGGACGGCATCCGACGCGAGTTCAAGCGCTCGGTCGACGAGTACTTGGCGTCGTGCGAGGAGGATGGAATCGAACCGCGAGAACCGCTCTCGGCTGTCCTCGACCTGCGACTCTGAATCAGGCGGTCGGCTGCGGTTGGTACCGAGCGACGTGGCTTCGGTTCTCGCGCTTGGGCGCATGCGTTAGATCGTGGTCCCCTGCCGGCGCAGCCAGAACTCGGCATTGGACCAGCCCGCCTCCTCCAGGCGAATAGCCATCTCCGGCGAGACCGCCGCGTGGCCGTTCAAGACCCGCGACAGCGTGTGGCGGGCGACGCCCAGCACCTTCGCCGCGTCGGTTACGTTCAGGCCGAGCGGCTCGAGGCAGTTCGCACGGATGCTGCGGCCGGGATGGGGAGGGTTGATCATCGTCATGTTGCCGTCTCCAGTTCTGCGCCGTCGGAGTCTCAGGACTCTGAGTCGGTCTCGCCGGAGGCGGGCGACGTGAAATCGATCGGGTCGTCCACTTCGCGTGCCGGCAGGTCGAGATCGAAGCGATCGTCGCCGACGATCCGGCGGATCATCGCGCCGACCGGCTCCTCGTCCACTACCGCGCTACGGAGAATGCGCCGAACGGTCTCCTCCAGGGACAGGGACTCCCGCTCCGCACGAAGCTTCAGGCGGTGGACAACCTCACTGTCCAGGCGACGTACACTCAGGCTTGCCATGGGTTTCCGCTCCATCGGTCTCGCGGTTCGCGATGCTAGTACGAGCTGCCGAAGTGCTGGTAGTCAGTTGAGCACGCCATGAACGACACTGCACCGGCCGCCGTGGGCTACATGACCCCCGAGCGCGAGATGCTGAGGCGAATCGCGCGCGAGTTCACGGACAAGGAGGTCCTGCCGGCGGCCAACGAGCTCGACCCGAAGAAGGAGCCGATCCCGCAGTCGCTGATTGACCAGATGGGGGAGTTGGGCTTCTTCGGCATCACGATTCCGGAGGAGTACGGGGGCGCCGGGCTGGGCGCGTTCGAGTACTGCCTGGTGGCCGAGGAGTTGGCGCGGGGCTGGATGAGCGTGGCGAGCATCATCGCCCGGGGCAACGGGTTCTACCGCTCGATCCCGTTCGAGGGCGAGGAGCGGAGGAAGCGGATCGAGCTGATGGCGCAGGGCAAGTACCTCGGCGCGCTGGCGATGTCGGAGCCCGAGGTCGGGTCGGACATTTCGTCGATCACCTGCCGGGCCCGGGTCGAGGACGACCACTGGGTGATCACCGGCAACAAGTACTGGTGCACCTTCGCGGACGGCGCCAACTTCATTCAGGTCATCGCGCGGACCGACAGCGATGAGTCCGGCAAGCGCCATCGCGGCCTGACCGGGATCGGGATCGAGAAGCCGCCCGGCGAGTTGCCGAAGGGCGTCACCGGCTCGCCGATCCCCAAGATCGGCTACCACGGGTGGAAGACCTGGGAGCTGCACTTCGACAACGTGCGGGTGCCGATCACCAAGCGCCAGAAGGAGGCCAAGGGCCAGGCGTTCTACGGCATGGCGCGCGGGCTGGAGAGCGCCCGGGCTCACACCGCGGCGCGCTCGATCGGTCTCGCGCAGGGCGCGCTGGAACAGGCGATCGCGTACTCCAAGGAGCGCATCCAGTTCCGGCGCCCGATCGCCGACTTCCAGGCGATCCGCTTCAAGATCGCCAACATGGCGACCGAGGTCGAGGCGGCACGGCAGTTGAACTACTCGGTCTGCGCCAAGATCGACACCGGGGTGTCGTGCGCCAAGGAAGCGGCGATGGTCAAGTACTACGCCTCCGAGATGTCGGAGCGGGTGGCTTCGGACGCCCTGCAGGTCCTGGCCGGCGCCGGCTACACCACGGACTACCCGGTCGAGCGCTACTGGCGCGATGCGCGACTGACCAAGATCTTCGAGGGCACGTCGGAGATCATGCTGAAGATCGTGTCGGACGCGCTGCTCGGCAAGCCGTCGAGGAGGAGCTAGTGACGCGGGTTCCGCCCATGGGAACCCGGGTGGCGCGATCCGCGCCACCCGTGAACCAGTCCGTGCGCCCGTCATCGGGCGCGCGGATGGAACGCTGGCGTCTCGCCCGCATCCGGCGCCAGCAGTTGAGGAGGAAACGCCATGAGACTCGCCAACCACCTCTGGGACCGCTTCGGCACCTTGGGCCTCGACGACATTCCCCAGTCCGCCCGCACCGTAGCCGGCCAGTGCGTGCTCGACTGGTTCGGTTGCGCTCTGGTCGGCAGCCGCGAACCGCTGTCCGAGATCCTGCGCGCGGAACTGGGCGCCCAGGTCGGCCCGTGCTCCATCGTGGGCACCGACCTCCACTGCGCGCCGGGCGTCGCCGCGCTGCTCAACGGCGCCGCCGGCCATGCGCTCGACTTCGACGACACCCACAGCATGATGGGCGGCCATCCCACCGTCCCGGTGTTCCCGGCGGCCCTGGCCCAGGCGCAGGAGATGCGGACCAGCGGCGAGCGGCTGCTTGTCGCCTTCATCGTTGGCGTCGAGGTGGAGTCGAGGATCGGCGCCCTCGTCGGGCCGGCGGCCTACGTCAAGGGCTGGCATTCGACCTCGACGATCGGGATCCACGGCGCCACCGCCGCCGCCTGCCACCTCCTGGGCGCCAGCAACGAGCAGTTCGCCCACGCCCTCGGACTCGCCGCTTCCCAGTCGAGCGGTCTCAAGGCGAACTTCGGCACCATGACCAAGCCGTTCCACGCCGGCCACGCCGCCGAGCGCGGCCTGCTCTCGGCGCGCCTCGCGATGCGGGGCTTCACCTCGAACCCCGAGGCGGTCGACGGCAGGCAGGGCTACGCCGATGCGGCGGCCTCGGGCCACGAAGCGGTCAAGTGGCAACGGCTCGAGGAGCAGGATGACCGCTTCCTGATCGAGGACACGCTCTTCAAGTACCACGCCGCCTGCTACCTGACCCATGCGGCGATCGAGTCGGTGGGCTCGCTGCGGGCCGAGCTGGCGTCCCGGGACATTCAGCCGGAAGAGGTGGAAAAGGCGATCGTCAGCGTGCATCCGGGCCTGCTCGACGTCTGCGGCATCCCCGAGCCCAAGACCGGCCTGGAAGCGAAGTTCAGCCTGGTCGCCACGACGTCCTTGGCGATGCTCGGCATCGACACCACGGACACCGCCACGTTCGTCGACGAGACGCTGGACAACCCGGCGTTCGCCCGCATGGTCGACAAGATCGAGGTGCGGACCGACCGCAACCTCGGCCACACTCAGGCCCGGGTCGAACTCAGGGCGAACGGCAGCAGGCTCGAGCAGTTGCACGACACCGGCATCCCGGCCACGGACCTGGAGGCGCAGGGAGAGAAGTTGGCGGCCAAGATGTCGGGCCTGACGGTGCCGTTGCTCGGAACCGAGGCGAGCGACCGGCTGCGCGAGTTGTCGCTGCAGCTTGAGACGGTGGCGGATGTCCGGGACCTCGCTGGGCTCTTGGCCGGTTCGCGCGAGTCGGCGTGACGGTCAGCGTCGGCGCCGCCTACGCCGGTAGAGGGTGCCGGGGTGGCGGGCGGTTCGGCCGCTCCTTCCGGCCGACGCCTTCAACGTCTACTCGACTGAGGTCGAACAGGCCCTGCTCGCGATACGGGAGATCGCCCTCACCGCCGTCATCGGCGTCCCCAGGGACCGCTGGGCCGAGCGTGCGCGGCGAGTGTGAGGGGTGTGGCGAGACGCCACTTCCCTGAGCTTGGCGCGGATAGAGCGTCGCGGATACGCGCTCCGCTTCGCGCCGACCCGAGTGGCGTAGGCGCAACGGCAGAGGCACCTCTTCGTTGTGGTAGACTTTTAGGTCTTCGTTTAGGGGAGATCCTGAACGGTCGAGGCGAAATCACTAAACGCCGAGGAGCTGTAGATGAGCATTGAAGAAATTGCGCTCGATCCGGAGTTGGCCGCGATCCACACGGTCTTCGGAGCGCTGAATCCACTCGAACCCGACTCTCGTCAACGCGTGGTCAGTTACGTCGTCGCTCGCCTTGATATCTCGCCGGTGCTTTCTGACCGAGTGAACGCGGCGCCAGTAGCGGACCGAGTGAACGAACAGCTACCGGACCTTGGGTGTAGGGAGAGCTTCGAGACACTGGCGGAGCTGTTTGATGCTGCAGGGAAGCCCGAAAAACACCCGATCAAGGCGTTAGTCGTTGGATACTGGCTCCAAGTCTGCCAAGGGGCCGACAGCTTCCACAGCCTGTCGGTCAACAAGGCGCTCAAAGACCTCGGCTACGGAATTCCCAACATCACTCAGGCAATGAACGGGTTGAAGGACCGGAATCCGGCCTTTGTCAATCAGCTGACGAAGAGCGGTAAGAGCAAGCAGGCACGGAAAACCTACAAGGTCACGAAGGCTGGGATCGAGGCGTTAGAGGAGATGATCGATGGATCGGGCTAGGCTCACTCAGGCGATCGAGCCGCTCGTCGGAAGGAAGTTGGCACGAGATCTCGCGGCTGACTTCGTGAAGTTGCGCCAGGACGTCGCTACTGCCACTTTAGAGAGAACCTCAGCCGGCAAGTTCGTCGAGTCCTTCGTTCAGTGTCTGCAGCGAATATCGAGTGGCACGTACGACACGGCACTGAGGGTCGACCACTACCTGAACACGCAGGTCGAAGGAGACACAGACCTGCCTGACGGTTTGCGCCTGTGTGGAGGCCGTGTCGCGCGAGCGATCTACACGATGCGGAGCAAACGGAACATCGCTCACAAGGGCCAGGTGGACCCGAACAGCATCGACTTGGAGTTCACGTATCGTGGCGCGGCTTGGATCATGGCTGAGCTGATACGTTGCGCCTCGGGCACTACGATGGAGGAGGCTGGGGCACTGATCAGGCTTGTCAATGCGCCAGTGGGCACGCTAGTCGAGGAGATCGATGGCATTCGCATGGTGCACGCAAAGATCCCACTGCGGGACGAGATCCTGGTCTTGCTTCACAGCAAACACCCCGATGGGGTGACGTCCGCGCAGCTTTGCGAGTGGACTGGCAAGAAGGGAACTACCGTCGGCGCCCGGCTCAGCGACCTTCGGTCTAACCGACTTGTCGTTGGTGATGGTAGAAGGGGGTTCAAGCTCACCTCCCCAGGCTATGGCACTGCCACGACAGAAATCCAGAGCCTTCAGGGCTGAACCTAACCATCCGACTATCGAGGTGACCGTCAGTGAATCTCGTTGAGCTAGCCAAGGAGCTCCGCCGAAGGTATGAGGACGCTGGAGCGGGACAGAAAGTGGCCATGATCCACTTGTTCGGAATCAAGTACTCCGACGAAATCAGGGCGTGCGCCATGGCGGCAGCGACGCGAGTGAGTAGGGCACGGCTGCCGGAGTCGGATGTCACGGAGATGAACAAGGGCTGCAAGCTTGCGCGCTTCGTCGAGATCAAGAGGGGCGTTCTCTAGCCCCCTTGGTCTCGCCGACGCGCGGCGATGCACTGTGACGGGTTGCCTTGGGTGGCGGGCCGCGACCCGGACCTACTAGTTGGTAGATCCTCGGCGACGGCGATCACCGGGCTAAGCCGAGGCCTACCCGTCAATCCCCCCGATGCACATGTACTTGAGCTCCAGGTAGTCATCGAGCCCGTACTTTGAGCCTTCGCGGCCCTGTCCTGATTCCTTGACGCCGCCGAAGGGGGCCATTTCGTTGGAGATGATGCCTTCGTTGATCCCGACGATCCCGTACTCGAGGGCCTCGCTGACGCGCCAGATGCGGCCGATGTCGCGGGAGTAGAAGTAGCTGGCGAGGCCGAACTCGGTGTCGTTGGCCATGGCGATGGCTTCCTCTTCGGTGCTGAACTTCATCAGCGGCGCCACGGGGCCGAAGATCTCTTCGCGGAAGACGCGCATGTCGTCGGTCACGCCGGTGAGGATCGTGGGTTCCACGAAGCGGTCGCCCAGGTCTGAACGCCCGCCACCGAGTTCGATCGTGGCGCCCCGGTCGACGGCGTCGGTGACGCGACTGGTCACCTTCTCCGCGGCCTCGGTGCTGATCAGCGGGCCGACGGTCACGCCTTCTTCGGCGCCGTCGCCCATCTTGATTCCGCGCACCGCCGCGGCGAATTTCTCGGCGAAGGCGTCGTAGACGCCTTCCTGGACCAGGATGCGGTTGGCGCAGACGCAGGTCTGGCCCGCGTTGCGGAACTTGCAGATCATCGCGCCCTCGACCGCCGCGTCGAGATCCGCGTCGTCGAAGACGATGAAGGGCGCGTTGCCGCCCAGTTCCATGGACATGCGCTTCATCGTGCCGGCGCACTGGGCCATGAGCAGCTTGCCCACCGCGGTGGAACCGGTGAACGTGAGCTTGCGGACCGTGGGATTGGAGGTCAGCTCCCTGCCGATCTCGATGGTCTGGCCGCAGAGGATGTTGATCACTCCAGGTGGGATGCCCGCGCGCGTCGCCAGCTCGGCCAGTGCATGGGCCGACAGGGGCGTCTCGTTGGCGGGCTTGCACACCACCGTGCAGCCGGCCGCGAGGGCAGGACCGATCTTCCGCGCCAGCATGGCGTTGGGGAAGTTCCACGGGGTGATGCAGGCCACCACGCCGACCGGCTGCTTGATGCAGACGATGCGCTTGTCGTTGGACGGCCCGGGGATCGTGTCGCCGTAGACCCGCTTCGCCTCTTCGGCGAACCACTCGACGTAGTTGGCGCCGTAGGCGATCTCGCCGCGGGATTCGGCCAGGGGCTTGCCCTGCTCCGCAGTGAGAATCCGCGCCAGGTCTTCCTGGTTCTCCATCATCAGGTCGAACCAGCGCCTGAGCAGCGCGGCGCGCTCCTTGACCGTGGTGTGCCGCCAGGTCTTGAAGGTCCGCGCCGCCGCTTCGATGGCGCGACGGGTCTCGGCCGCGCCGCAGCAAGCCACGTCGGCCAGGACTTCGCCGGTGGCGGGGTTCGTGACGGCGAAGGTCTCGCCCGAATCGGCGTCGACCCACTGACCGTCGATGTAGGCCTGGTCCCTCAGCAGGCTGGGGTCGTCCAGGAGCGGTTGGGACGTTGGGGTGCGAGGGGCAACGGAGGCGGCAATGCTCATGGAACGACTAGCCCTCCAGCAGCGTGATGATCTCGTCGATGTCCTGGATCGTCTCGGCCAGTTGGGTCCGGTAGTCCTCGTCTTCGACCTCTTCGAGGGTTTTCATCCGCCTCTGCCGCCGGTCGCGGACGATGTCGAGCGCGGTCTGGCCCTGCAGCGTCTTCGCGCTGGTGTCGACCCCGCGTTCCACGAGCAGGCGGGCGCCGTCGACCATGTCGTACACGCTGGCCCAGTGGAGCGCGTTGTAGCCATCGTTGTTCGTCGATTCCGGATCCATGCCGCGGTCGAGGAACTCGCGCAGTAGCTCGACATCCTCCCGCAGGACCACGGGGCGGGCAAGGTGGAACCGACCCTCCTGTTCCATCGACGGATCGGCGCCGGCATCCAGCAGGGTGCGGAGGCAGCTACGGTCTTCGAGCCGGTGCGAGCGCATCAGCGCCACCCACAGCGGCGCCGCGCCGTCCGGGTCCGGCCGGCTGGCCGCCTCGGGGTCGTCGGCCAGGGCGGCCTGCAGTTCTTCGCAGCGGCCCAGGCCGACGAGGTCGGCCGTGGAGATGGGCGGCGCCTGCGTCAGCGCGAGGTCGATCTGGGCGTCCTGCTTCACACTGGGCGACAGCAGGATCAGCGACAGCGGCGTCTGGCCGTTCTCGAACGGTTCGAGGAGCAGATCCGGCCGGTCCGGGAGCGCCTTCTTCAGGTGCTCGACGGGCCTTGAGACCACGAAGTGGCGACGGAACGCGTCGTCGTCGAGGAACGCCAGCGAGGCGTCGAACGCCAACTTCCCCGCGATCATCGCTTCGAGGTACTCAACGTAAGTCTCGCGGCTCTGGACGCCCACGATCCGGTCCTGCTCCTCGCCGTCCTTGAAGAAGAGGATGTGCGGCACGCCGTTGACCCCCAAGCCGCGGTAGATGTCCGGCGACTCATCGATGTCCAGCTTGCCGATCTTCGCCCGGCCCGCCATCTCCGGCGCCAGGCTCTCGACGATCGGGTCCACGACCTTGCAGGGGACGCACCACGTGGCGGTGAAGTCCACCAGCACCGGAACGTCGGCCTGGTAGACCTCGGCGTCGAAGTTGTCGCTGTTCAGGAACACGACCTGCGCGAGCGGATCGACAGACTCCGTCGCGTCATCGCCACCGGTGCAGGCTGCGAAACCTGCCGCAAGGAACAGACAGAGGGCGAAACGAACTCTCATCGGGGCTACCTCCGGTTGGGGCGGGCTGGCGGCTGGTGGCTGGTGGCTAGGAGTAGGCGCGGTAGAACGATCTGACCTGGGAACCCGGGCATCCTGCCCGCATCCGGCGCGGAGCGCCGGCCTCTGGGAGTTCTGCCGCGCTAGCGGCTAGTGGCTACTCGCCGCCGGTCGTCTCGATCGCTCTCCCCGGCGTTCTCGCCTTCGGCGCCTCCTCGTCGTTGTAGACGCAGGAGATGAAGCCCATCAGCATCTCGTCGGTCGACATCGGGCCGAACACTACGTCGCGATCGGGGTTGAAGCCCCAGCGTTCCGCCTCTTCGGGGGAGTTGTCGAACCACATGTCGATGCGCAGGCGGGTGCCCTTGGGCAGCACCTTGGGCTCGGAGTACCAGTAGATCTCCTGCCAGTCGAAGTTCCAGTCCGGCACGTGGAGGATCAGCTCTTCGCTGCCGTCCGGGTAGAAGGCCGTGTACTTCGACTCGCGGCCGCGCATGTGCATGTGGGGGAGCATGCCGAGGATCGTGACGTCCCGCTCGAAGGTGCGCTCGGCGGAGTCGTGCCAGTAGTCGTGGCCGGCCGGAATCTCGAACTCGAAGTTGCTGATCGGGAAGAAGTGGATCGGGTGCTCGACTGGCTTGGTCGCGAACTTCAGCGCGATCGACGACTGGTCCCAACCGCCGCTGCCGGGGCCGGGTTCCTTGTGGTAGTGGAGGTCGAAGGTGAGCGTGTCGCCCACCTCGAGCAGTGAGCCGTAGCCCTCCGGCCAGACATG
The DNA here is from genome assembly GCA_965205295.1 of Candidatus Multivorans sp. Classification (GTDB taxonomy): domain Bacteria; phylum Acidobacteriota; class Thermoanaerobaculia; order Multivoradales; family Multivoraceae; genus Multivorans. Next base: position 3,023,709 of record OZ242167.1, on the reverse strand, counting down.
GGGCGGCGATCCGGAGGTGGCGCCGCCGAGGTAGTCGCCGTCACCGCGGGTTTCCTCGTCGTTGGGGCCCTTGACGAAGATGTTGAAGTGGTGGACGAGCTCGCTGCCGCGGCGGAACTCGATCTCCTGCACCCACTTGTCTTCGGCCAGGATGTCCTCGGTGAGGACCAGGCGGTGCTTGGTGTAGATGTCCTTGATGTCGTCCTCGACGTAGTAGGGCTCGGGCATCTTGAGCACCAGGTCGGGATCGGGGAACAGCCAGCCCTCGTCGTCGGCCCAGTCGATGGGCGCCGGTCCGTCCGCCGGCCGGCCGGGCTGAGCTCCAGCTTCCGCCCAGCGCTGAAGCGTCGTGATCTCGGCGTCGGTCAGGCCGCGCTCGTTCCTGAACACGCCGTCGAAGTGCTCGGAAGCGTCCCAGGGCGGCATCTCCTTCGAGGCCGTCTGGCGGACGATCGCGCGCGCCCACGGTCGAGCGTCCTCGTACGTGGTGAGCGACATCGGCACGCCGCCCCGGTAGATCTTGCCGCCGGACGGGCGGTGACACTCCTGGCAGTTCTCCTGCAGGATGGGCAGGACGTGTTCGTAGAATGTCGGCCCCCTGGCGTCAGCGGCGCCGTGCGCCGCCGCGGCCAGGGCCAGACAGAGGAGAAAACCAACCAAGCGTCGACTCGTCATCGCTGCGTCCCCGTGGAAGAGTTCGGAATGAGTCAGTGTACAGGAGGCAAGTGGCCCGCGACGCGGTGTCTGCAGCTCCACAGTGCGGCGACCTGGAGCAGCACTTGGGGGACCGGCTCGAGCACTGCTTGTCAGCCTAGCGCCCGTTGGGAACGCGGGCATCTTGCCCGCATCCGGCGCGAAGCGCCGGTCTGTGAACCGGTCGCCGCTCTTCCGACCCTCGGTCAGGCCGCGAGTGGGTAGTGGCAGGTCACTCCGGGGAAGCGCCGGAAGTCGTGATCCGCGGTATGCACTTCGCCTCGATGGGCGCGAGCGAGCGCCGCGATCTGGGCGTCCGTGACGAGGTCGCCGCCCGCCGATCCCGCGGCGGCGAGCAACTCCACGACGTGCCTCACGTGGTCTTCACCCGGTAGGAGGAGGCGCGTGACGGGGTGGGCGGTCCATTCGTCCACCAGGTCGGCCGCGGTCGCAAGCGAGAGTGGCGCCCGGAAGGCGCGCCGGTTCGTGCTGACCCGCAAGAACGCGAAGAGGACTGGCTGACAGAGCCCGACCGGAACGGATCCGCTCAGGCAGGCATTCCACCACTTCGTCGCAGGCGCGTGAAACGGGCTAGCCGAATCAACCGAGTACAAGAGAAGGTTCGCGTCGGGGACGATCACTTCGTCCCGGAGCCTTCGTCGATCAGGCGACGGGTCACCCCACGAAACGCCTCTGTATCCATCTCGGCCTCAAGGGCCGACAGCTTCCCGAGGTCGTACCCGGCCCTGAGGCCCATGGGAAAGCTCCGTTGAACGAACGGCGGCCGCTCCGGATCGCCTGCAACTCCGGCAAGGCCCCGCCGGACGGCGTCATTCAGGGCCTGCTTGAAGTTCTGTCCCCGTTGCCGCATCGCTTCGCGCAGCAGGGATTCGGTGTCAGCGTCGAGCGTTACGGTTGTTCGCATGAAGGCATCATGATGCTAGTAGAGAATGGTGTCAAGGCATCACTTTGAACTGCCCGTTCCTCCCAGTCGAGGATCCGCCGTTGGGCCGCTCCTCTTGGCCGTCAGCATGGCTGAGCAGGAGCTGTCGCTAGTCCCGCGTCATCCAGCGTTTGCCCGAGCTGTGCCCCCTGCTCTTGGGACCGCGATTGAAGCCCTCGGCCGCGCGGGGATAGTCCGGCCCCACGACGCCGCCGCTGCATTCGCCGGCAGGTGGAACGACCCACTCGCAGCCGGGAGTGTTCTCCGGGCCGTCGGCCCAGCACTGCTCCAGCGCCTCGAGGTCCGCGGCCAGTGAGCCCGGATCGTGGGGCGGCATGTGCTCGTTGGGTTCCCAGAAGTCGCCGGTGAACTCCTCCAGCGTCTCCATGCCGGCCCGGTGGCAGCCGAGGCAGCCGTTGCCCTCGATGTGGATCGTCCGCATGTCCCAGGTCGGAGCGCCCACGACGTAGTAGGGCGGGTTCGGGCCGGGAAGAACCGGGACCACGGGCTGGCGCCGATTCTCGGGAAGCCGCGCGGTCTTGATCCAGGGATTGTGGATGAACGGGTCCGCCTGGTGGCACCGGACGCACTGGATGTCTCCGGCGGGGAGGTACGCGTCGTCGAACTCCGGGTCGTCGGGGCCGGGCAACACGCCCAGCAGCCGGTTGTTCTCGCCGACGGAGGTCCAGGGGCTGTTGTCGCCGGACTCGAAGAAGCAGGTGGCGCCGGTCTCGTAGTTGTAGCCGATCATCTGGACCGAGTCGCCGATATCGACGTTGAAGACGTCGTCACGCCCGTCGTGGCGGCAGAAACTCACCCAGACAACCCCAGGGCGGGGCGTGCCGTCGGCGTTCCTGCCCGCGTAGCGCTGGAGGCTCGAGCCCGGCATGCAGTCGCCGATCTGGAGACTGCCGTCGTCGCAGGCGTGGAGACCCGGGTCCTCGAAGATCTCCTTGCCGTCCTGCCGGATGCGAATGCGGTCGTCCTGGCTGCAGTCGACCGTCGGCGCTACGCCCAGGTGGGGCTGGCACATCGCCGCGTAGGCGCTGGCGCTGCGCGGCATTTGGGTGCTTGCGCCTTCGGGGATGCACTGTTCGGCGGACTGGCCTTCCGCCTGGCCCCCGCCGAGCGCAACGGCTAGAAGAAAGGCCACACACTGGGTGCGCCGGCGCCCCCGCCGGCTTCCGCTCCGATGAAGGACCATGCTGCTCACTCCACGACCCCTACATCTCCAGCGCGACTTCCTTCTTGGCGTTCGACTCGAGCGACTGGACCTTGCGCTTCAGGTGCTTGTTGAGCTGGCGGTCGTAGCGGCTGGTAGCGCCGGCGTGACGAGCGCGCACGTAGGGCTCCCAGCGGGGCTCGCTCGCCCCTTCGACCCGGTCGCCCATCACGGTGACGCGCTGGATGATGCGCTCCTCGTTGAAGTCGTTGAGCACGAAGTGCTGCGTGCAGCGGTTGTCCCACATGGCGAGGGTGCCCTGGTTCCAGCGGTAGCGGACGGTGAAGCGCGTGTTCGTCGCCCAGCGCGTCAGGTAAGCGAGCAGGTGATCGCTCTCCTCATGGCTGAGTTCGACGATGCGGCGCGTGAAGTGCTCGTTGACGAACAGCGACTTGCGGCCGGTCTCCGGGTGAACGCGGACCACCGGGTGAATCGTCATTTTCTCCGGCTTGCCGTGCGGCGTGGCGTCATGGAGCGCGGTGAGCCCCTCGCAGAGCTCCTGGAGAGGAGGCGAGAGTTCCTCGTAGGCCTTGTACATGTTTGCCCACATCGTGTCGCCGCCGACCTCGGGGCACTTGACCATGTTCAGGATCGCCATGACCGAGGGGCTCTCCTGGAAGCTGATGTCGCTGTGCCACTCGTCGGCGACGCCGCCGCGGGTTGCCACCAGCTCGAAGACCTCGGGGTGGTCGAGGAAGGGGTTGTTGAGGTGCGGGTGCCCCTCGAGCTCGCCGAAGTGTTGCCCGAACCTGACGTGCTGCCCTACCGTCAGGTGCTGGTCGGGAAAGAAGAGCACCTGGTGCTCGAGCAGCAGGGCGCGGATCGTTGCGGCCTCGTCGGGGCCGGCCTCGGCCAGTGGCAGATCGTGGATCTCGGCGCCCAGGGATCCGGACACACGGACGACTCGATGGCTCATGGGAGTTCTCCTGGCGGTGCCATCCGTGCGCCCGCTGACGGGCGCACGGACTGGTTCACGGGTGGCGCGGATCGCGCCACCCGGGTTGGAGGAACGAGGCTATCTCTAACGCTGGTCCTCGTCTGGCCGCGGCTCAGGTCTCGGACGCAGCGCCGGACTACTATCCGCCGACCCTGACGGGCATGCGCGGCAGTCATGAGGGTTCCTTCGAGACGGCCCATGCCCTGGCCTGGCGCGGAGAGCGTCCCGACCGGTACGACGCCCTGAACGAGCACTACGACCTCGTGGTCGTGGGCGGAGGCATCAGCGGTCTGGCTGCCGCGTACCTCTACCGGAAGCGCGCCGGCAGCGATGCGAAGATCCTGGTTCTCGACAATCACGACGACTTCGGCGGGCACGCCAAGCGCAACGAGTTCCACGCCGGCGGCCGGATGCTGCTTGGCTTCGGGGGGAGCATCAACCTCGAACAGGACTACATGAGTCCGCAGGCTCATGGACTGCTCGAAGAGATCGGCGTTGACTTCGGGAAGCTCGAGAAGGCCGTGCATCCCGACTATCTGCTCTCCAACTCCGGCGCACCGTCTGGCATCCACCTCAGCGCGGAGGAGTACGGCCGTGATCGGATCGTCGTGGGCCACTGGTCCAAGGCCTGGGGTGGCGCCGAAGACTCGGCGGGTCTCATCGACGATCTGGGCCTGTCTGAAGGGGACACGCGGAAGCTCAGGGAGCTCGCCGGAGGCCAGAGGGACTTCCTGGAGGGCCTCTCGTCCGAGGAGCGGCTGGAGTACGTGCGGAGCACGAGCTACGCGACCTTCCTGTCGGAACGGGTCGGCCTCTCCCGCGCCGCGGCGACGGTGTTCGAGCCGACGCGGCGGGCGCTCTTTGGCGTTGGCCTCGAGAGCGTCTCCGTGAGGGAGGCGGTCCTGACCGGAACCCCCGGCCCGAACCCGCTGACCGGCCAACCCGCCGGCGCCTACGAGCCGGGCCAGTACCCGGCCCCGCGGTACCCCATGTTTCCGGATGGCAATGCGTCCGTGGCGAGGTTGTTCGTGCGAAAGCTGATTCCGGCTGTCGCGCCGGGGACCTCGATGCAGGACGTGGTCACCGCGCGCTTCGACTACTCCGCCCTGGACCGCGAAGACTCAGCCGTACGGATTCGCCTGAACAGCACGGCGGTGAAGGTCGAACACTCCGGAAGCGACGCGGTCGAGGTGTCCTACGTGGCTGCGGGGCGTGCCTGCCGCGTCCGTTCCCGGCACTGCATCCTTGCGTGCTACAACAGCATGATCCCGCACCTTTGCCCCGAGTTGCCGGAGGCGCAGAGAGAGCATCTCGAGTACGGCTCGAAGGTGCCGTTCGCCTGGGTGAACGTGCTCCTTCGGACCGGTCGGCCCGTGCGTGGGTCCGGCGCGTCGGTGTTCCTGTGTCCCGGGAGCGACTTCGGTCTGGTGTCGGTGGCGCCCCCGGTGACGCTCGGTGACTATGGCGCCACGGCCGATCCCGACGGGCCGCTCGTCGTCTTCATGGGGAACGCACCGGCTCCGGAGAACGACGGTGGCCAGACAGGAAGGGACCTCTATCGCAAGGGCCGCCGCAAGCTGTTCGAAACGCCCTTCTCGACGTACGAGAGGCAGATCGAAAGGCAGCTCACGTCGATGTTCGGGGACTTCGGCTTCGACGCCGACCGGCACGTCGAAGCGATCACCGTCAACCGCTGGCCCCACGGCTACGCCTACGGCTACATGGACCTCTACGACCCCGACTGGCCGGCGGGAGAAGCGCCGCACGAACTGGGGCGCAAGCCGTTCGGCCGCGTCAGCATCGCGAACTCGGACGCGGAGGCTTTGGCCTACGTTCAGGGCGCGATCGATGCCGCCTGGCGGGCGGTTGAGGAGCGGCTCAGTCCAGAAGATCGGAGCCGCGGGCCCAAGTAACGCGGCCGTTCTCGATACCGAGCGGGCTTTGGACCCAGGCAGCCTCCGGCTGCCAGAGGTGCTGCGACTCGCTTTGAGTTGCGTCAGGGGCGCGGTATCCTCCGGTCGCAGGATCTACCGTGATGGAAGTGGCGCCCTCTATGAACGTGGCCAAGACCCTGCTCCTCTCCTGTTGCGCGGCGCCGCTGCTCGTCGCCGCTGTCGCGACTGCCGCCGACACCGACTGGCCTAACTTCGGCAACGACGCCGGCAATTCGAAGTACTCGCCGCTGGCCCAGATAGACGCCGACAACTTCGATCGTGTGCGGGTGGTCTGGACCTGGGAGTCGGTCGACACCCAGATTCCGAACCTGCCTGACTCGATCAGGCCGCGGTCTCTCAAGGCCATTCCGGTGGTCATCGACGGCCGTATGTACGTGAGCACCTCCCTCGGCCAGGTGGCGGCGATCGACGCCGCCTCGGGCAAGCCGCTGTGGAGCTACGACCCCCAGAGCTGGGAGGCGGGGCGGCCGGCGAACATGGGGTTCCATCACCGCGGAGTGGCGATCTGGCGTAAGGGGGAGAAGCAACGAGTGATGATGGCCACCCACGACCGGCGCCTGCTCTCGCTCGACGCCACAACCGGCAGGCCCGATCCCGCCTTCGGGAATCGTGGCGCACTGGGGATGACCAAAGATCTGGGCCGCAAGGTCCTCGAGTCGCGAACCACACACAGCTCGCCGCCGGCGATCTGTCGCGACACCGTGATCGTGGGCTCGATCGTGGCCGATATAGCCACACATCAAGAGGCGCCGCCGGGCTTCGTGCGCGCCTATGATGCCGAGAGCGGCGCCCTGGCGTGGGTCTTTCACACCATCCCCCAGCAGGGAGAGGAGGGCACAGAGACCTGGGAGAACGAGTCGTGGCGCTACAGCGGCAATACCAATGTGTGGTCGATGATCACCGTCGACGAAGAACTCGGCCTCGCCTATCTTCCGATCGGCACACCGACGAGTGACCTCTACGGTGGTCACCGCCTTGGCGACAACCTCTACGCCGAGAGCCTGGTGGCGGTCGACTGCGAGACCGGCAAAAAGCGCTGGCACTTCCAGATCGTGCACCACGGCCTCTGGGACTACGACCTGCCACCGCCGCCGAACAGGATCGATCTGATGGTGGATGGCAAGCTCCGGAAGGTGGTGGCGCAAGCCGGCAAGCAGGCCTTCCTCTTCGTCCTCGATGCGGTGACGGGAGAGCCGCTGTGGCCGATCGAAGAGCGTCCCGTGCCTCCGAGCCAGGTGCCTGGAGAGCGCGCCTCGCCGACCCAGCCTTTCCCCACCAAGCCCGCCGCCTACGATCGCCAGGGCATCAGCGTAGACGACCTGATCGACTTCACCCCCCAGCTTCGGGAAGAAGCCCTCGAGATCGCGAGCGCGTACGAGCTGGCGCCTCTCTACACGCCGCCTCGGGTCGCGGGCGAGGGTAAGCCGGTGATCCAGCAGCCCGGTCCGGGTGGAGGCACCAACTGGACCGGCACCGCGGTGGACCCCGAAAGCGGCATGATCTACGTGCCTTCCTACGCCACCCCGAGATCCGTTTCGCTCACCCCGCCCGACCCCAATCGATCGGATCTGCGTTACGTACCCGACGGCTGGTACGAGCACGTCGAGGGTCCTCGAGGTCTGCCGCTGGTCAAGCCGCCATACGGACGCGTCACCGCGATCGATCTCGCTACCGGCGAGCACGTCTGGGTCGCGGCCCACGGTGAGGGGCCGCGCAATCACCCGACGATCAAGCACTTGAGCCTGGATCGGCTGGGCTCCCCGAACCGGGCAGCAGCGCCTCTGGTGACCAAGACTCTGTTGTTCGTCACCCATCGTGCCGAGAGCACCACCGGCGCCGAGCCCCCCACCACGGATCGACCGGCCGAGATCAGCGTTTACGACAAGAAGACCGGGGCCTACCTGGGCGGCATCGAGCTCCCCGCCTTGCCCAACTCGAACCTCATCACCTACGAAGTGGGGGGGCGCCAGTATCTCGCGGTAAGCGTCGGTGGCGGAAGAGAGGCTACCGAGACCGACCCTCCTGCCGGTGTGGTCGCACTCGCGCTCGCCGGAGAGGAGGCAGAGTAGTGATGGCACTTCGATTCCGAGACTGTGTGCTCGCCGTGGGACTGATCGCCGCGTTCGGCTGTCAATCTTCTGAGCCACCACCGGAGACCTCGATTCCCCCACCGGCGCCACCACCGCCGCCGAACATCGTCGTCATCGTCGGCGACGACCTGGGCTACGGCGACATCGGGGTGTACGGCTCGCAGATCCCCACGCCTCACATCGACCAGTTGGCACGCGACGGCGTGCGCCTGACCGACGGCCATGTGTCCGCAGCCGTCTGCAGTCCGATGCGTGCGGGTTTCCACACCGGGCGGCATCAGAATCGCTTCGGCTGGGAGTACAACCCCACCGACCACGACCTCGGACTTCCGTTGGATCAGAAAACGGTCGCCAACCACTTTCAGGACGCCGGCTATGTCACCGGCCTGATCGGTAAGTGGCACCTGGGCGTGGCCGAGCCGCACCATCCACTCCACCGCGGCTTCGACGAGTTCTACGGATTGCTGGGAGGCGCCTCCAGCTACATCGACTCCCGACTTCCAGGCACCCACGAGTGGCCCGCCGAGGGAGCCCCCACCACCCGCACCAGCGAGTCGCGTGTCATCCGCGACGGCTTCGAGGTGATCGAGGTCGAGGAGTATCTGACTGACGTCTTTGCCGAGAAGGCGGTCGACTTCATCGATCGCCACGCCGACGAGCGCTTCCTCCTGATGCTGACTCCCAACACTCCGCACACCCCGCTGCAGGCGACCGACGAGTACATGGAGCGGGTGCAGCACATCGAAGGCGATGGAGCGCGCGTCTACGCTGCGATGGTCGTCTCGCTCGACGACTACGTCGGCGACGTCGTCGCGGCTCTACGCAAGCACGACCTCGAGCGCGACACGCTGGTCGTCTTTCTCTCCGACAATGGGTGCATCAACTACATGACCGAGCCGATCTGCACCAACGCGCCGCTGGCGGGGAACAAGCGTTACCACCTGGAAGGCGGTCATCGTGTTCCCTTCATCCTCAAGTGGCCGGCGGGCCTTCCTCAGGGCGAGGTCTACGGCGAGCTTGCCAGCGGTCTCGATCTCTACGCCACTTTCACTGCCGCGAGCGGTCTCGAAGCGGATAGCCCGGACAGCGTCAATCTGCTTCCGCATCTACGCGGCGAGACCAGCGAGCCGCCGCACGAGTTCCTCTATTGGCGGGCGGCACCGAATATCGCCATCCGCTGGGGCAAGTGGAAGATGTGGAGAGTGAACAACACCGACATGGAGATCCCTGACGGGCGACCGGGCCAGATGATGCCGCTGAGGGAATACCCACCCGACGACTCACCCATGGGCCAGACCACCGTTTTGTACGATCTGGAGGCTGACATCGGCGAAACCAACAACATCGCAGATCAGCACCCCGAGATCGTCGAGCGCCTGGAGAGCGAGCTCGCCGCCTGGGAGGCCGAGCTCGCCGAACCACTCTGGGTCAACCATCGCGGGACTCTTCACTCGCTTCACGGTCAGACGGTTCAGCTCTTCTTCTGAGGCCCCCGACTAGGGTAAGGCCCACTGCGGCAACACCTCGACGCCTTTCGGCCTCGGTCGCCGAAGCGCAGGCCCGGCCTCTAGGGGCTTGCTGAAGAATGGACGTGACGGCGGTTTCAGGGCTGTTTCCGGGTTCTTTGGGCTTGTCGGTGCCGGGGTGTGCATGGAAGGCGGTCAGGAGATGAGCCGGGCAGAGCGCCCCCTCGGTCTCGGCGGGACCGTCCCCGATCGCCACTTCCGCACCCACGACCAGGCCGCTGCGGTTCTCCACCAGCACGTTGCCCTGATACGCCAGACGGGCCTCCTTGCCCCGGCCCTTGCGCATCAGACGACATTCCGGGTCCGTCGTCGATTCGTGCGTTTCGTTCTTTCGCTTCTTGCCGCGGAACGACGTACCGCCATCGGCATCGGAATCGTCCTTCGGACGGAAGCTCTGGTGCGACGCCCACGCCTCGATCAACGTGCCGTCGACCGTGAAGTGGTCCCGCGACAGAAGACCCTGCCGCCGAGCACGCTCAAGCACGGCCTCGAAGAACCCCGTCGCGACATCCCCATCGAGCAGACGGTCCCGATTCTTAGTGAACGTCGTCGCGTCCCAGACCCGCTCGTCAAGCTCCAGCCCGACAAACCACCGGAACAGCATGTCGAACTCAAGACGCTCCATCAGTTGCCGCTCGCTGCGCACGCCGTAGAGCACCTGGAGCAGCAGCGCACGAAGCAGGTGCTCCGGCGGCACCGACGGACGACCGCGTTTCGAGTACAACGCCTCGAACCGAGGCGACAGCGATGCCAGAGCTTCGTCCACGATGGCCCGGACTCGCCGAAGGGGATGCCACTGCGGAACACGCTCCTCCAACGACACGTAGCTGAACAGACTCCTCGCCGATTGACCCCTGCCGCGCATGAAACTGACCTCCTCGAACCAGATCCTATGTCCCCACTGACCCCTTTTTCAGCAAGCCCCTAGACCGCGACTTCCGAATCTGCGACCTCGATTGGCTCGGGTCCGTCTCAAAATCCCTCCTCCAGTCAGCTGACTCGTAGCCGCGTCGGAGCGAGGTACCGATGGTTCTGAACCCCATCGCGCCGAGCGAGCATGCTTCTGCCGCCGCTGAGCTTGATACCATCGGTTTATGAGCGTCTCAGAGACACCCAGCGTCATTCATTCGGATCCTGAGATCCTCGGTGGCGCAGCGGTTTTCCGCGGAACGCGAGTCCCGGTCAAGAATCTCTTCGACTACCTGGAAGCTGGCAACCCGCTCGAGAGATTCCTAGATCATTTCCCGACCGTTTCTCGCGAGCAGGCGTTGGCGGCTCTAGAAGAGGCAGCTGAAGGCCTTATCCGCAGTGCGACTACTTCTCGATGAATCGGTTCCTCGGCAGCTAGCTTTGGAGCTGCCTGGACACGAAGTCACTATGTCTGAGGGTGGCTCGACGGCCTCGACGACTAATGCCGCCAAGCGTCTGCAACAAAGGAGACATGATGAAGCGCACGTGCAAGAGATTCGCGTTGGGTTTGGCAGTCGGCGCGATGTGGGTCGGGGCGGGCAGCAGTTTGAGCGCCGCGACGCCCCCGGGCGTCGATGACTGCGAGGCCTTGCCGGCGATGGACTTCACAAGCATTCAGGATGCGCCGACGCAGGCGACGGCGACCCGAATGGTGGAGGCCACCGGCGAGGTGCCCGCCCATTGCCGGATGGATGGGTATGTCACGCCCAATGTCCGGATCGTGCTAGACCTGCCCAACAGCGCCTCGTGGAACGGCAAGTATCTGCAGGCGAGCCCTGGCGGCCAGGGCGGCTCGACGGAACAGGAGGCCGGCTGGTGCGATGAGGCCTTGCGGAGAGGCTATGCCTGTCTCACACACGATACGGGGCATTTCGGCATAACAAGAAGGTCCTCGTGGGCCTACAACAATCTCCAGGCGGAGCTCGATTACGGCATCCGCGGTCACCATGTCGCCGCTCTGGCGGGCAAGGCCATCACCGAGCACTACTACGGCCGGGCGCCGGCGTTCTCCTATCATGTGGGCTGTTCCGCCGGCGGGAAGCAGGGAATGGTCCAAGCGAGTCGCTTTCCCTGGAACTTCGACGGCATTCTCGCCCAGGAGCCCGCGAACGTAACGGCCGTGGGCGTGATGATCCTGTGGAACGCCCTGGCATCGTACGACGCGGACGGCCAGCCGCTGTTCACACCCGCCGATCTGGACGTGCTGCACGCGGGGGCCATTGCCGCCTGCGATGCGGACGATGGCCTCGAGGATGGGATCATCGGTGGCGATCCGCGCACTTGCCAATTCGATCCGGCCGACCTCGCCTGCGCGTCGGGGCAGACATCGGGCTGTCTATCGCCGGTCCAGGTGGAGGCGGCCAAAAAAAAGTACACCGGGCCGGTGACATCGACCGGAGAGAAGCTCAGCAGATACTTCCCGTTCTATCCTGCCTTGCCCGGTTCGGAGAAGGGCAACTACTTCTCCATGGATCTCGAGTCAAGGACCTCGTGGGGGCGGTTCAAGGGGTTCAACCCGGATCCGGGACCGAGCTGGAAGGCGTCCGACTTCGATTGGGACCACGATTACAAGCGCATGGGGATTTCAGATGCGCTGGTGAATGGTTTCAGCAATCCCGATCTACGCAATTTCAAGACGGCGGGTGGCAAGCTGCTGATCATCCAGGGTTGGGAAGACTCTGGTTTGCCCAGCCCACGAGTCAGCATCGACTACTATGAGATGGCGGAACGCATCATGGGGGGACGAGCCAGCGCCCAAGAGGCGGTTCGCCTGTTCATGATTCCGGGCCGTACCCATTGCTATGGTGGCGTTGGCGCGACCAGCGGCGATTATCTCAGCGCTCTCGAAGCCTGGGTCGAAGAGGGGAAGGCACCCGACATGATCGTCGGCTACCGTCCAGAAGAAGACCCCTCCGGCAGACGGACTGCGAGAGCTTATGTTGAAGCGAATACCGCGGTCCCTGAGAGCTACACATTCACGCGGCCCCATTATCCCTACCCGCTGCAAGCGCGATACAAGGGCAGCGGTGATCCGAACGACTATCGGAGCTTCGAGCCTGTCGATCCGGAGGGTCGCTGAGGACCGGTCTACCGCTTGACGGAAGAGGACGTCGCCGCCGCGCTCGACTGGGCATAGAGTGCTTCCCGACTTGGGGAGGTGCTTAATGAGGCTGGAGAGGGTGGTTCTGCTTCCGCTCGCCGTGCTCGCAGCGTCGTGCCTCGACCCCGTGTCCGACTCCCGATCGGTCGCGCCGGCCTCGAGCTCCACGGCCCTCCGGGAAGCCAAGGGCGAAGATGCTCGCAACCTCGGCACCGGCGGCTTCGCCAAGACGCTCTGCTCGATGCTCTTCATCAGCGAGCACCCCGACGACTTCGCCGAGGCGCATGCCATGCGCGTCGCGACGCACCTGATGAAGCTGCCCGCGGCGGACGCGTCTGAGCTCACCTACGAGGTGGATCGGAGCGAGCGTCTCGTTCGCGCATCGCTAGGAGACGCGATCACTCGTGTCGCCAAGCGCTACGGGGACCAGGGCTGTGTTCTTCATCCGGACGACCACGACGGTATCCATTTCGTGCCCGTGCCGGTCGAAACGACGCTTCCGGATCGAGACCGAACACCGCGGCTGGAGCCGGCGGCCAGAACACGATCGTCATCCCGTCGCGGGAGATCGTCGTCGTGCGCTTGACCGACTACGAAGTGTCCGGCTCTTCGTCCGTCGGGAAGACACGCGCCGATACGGCGCTCGCCGCGATCCTTAGTGCGATTGGCGAACCTTCGTAGGCGAGCGCGCTAAGAGTGTTCCACCGTCACGGCAACGCCCGCTTTACCTTGAACTCGCCGACGCCGCCTCCTCTGCCCGCGCTCCAGCGAGGATCCCCTCCATGGCGTAGTTGCCCTCGTGACAGGCGAACTCGAAGATATCGTCGGGCGACTTCTTGAGCGGAATCATCACGGTCCACGGCTCGGTCCAGGTCTGCGGATCGTCGAGCGTGACCACGTACTGCAGGGTGTCGGGCCCCACCCGAGTCAGCCGTTCCACGAGGTGTAGGTTGGCGGTCGCTCCTCGATAGCCACCAGCCTCGGAGAAGCCGCGGTCATAGGATTATCGGCGCTACAGTATCAAGGTCGGCTTTGTCGCCAGGTAGAATGGCGTCGAAACGATGCTAGGGAGGAGTGGGTCATGACCCAAGGAGGGCACTTCAACGCCATTGCGCTCGAACGTGTGGTATTCGGTCGGCCGGCCGCCGAGGCCGTGCCTGGCGAGCTCGAGCGCCTGGGCCGCTCGCGGGCCTGCCTTCTGGTGAGCCACAGCTTGCGCACGGGCACCTCCGCGGTGTCGAATCTGGAAGAAGCGCTGGGAGATGCGGCGGTAGGGACCTATTCCGGGATGCCGCCACATACCCCCCGCGAGGCGGTGATCGAATGTGCGGCGCTTGCCCGCGAAAGCAGAGCCGACATCATCGTCACTCTAGGGGGAGGGTCGCTTACCGATGCCGGCAAGGTGGTTCAGCTTTGCCTGGAACATGACGTCACCGAGCCCGAGGGGCTCGAGCCATTCATCACCCGTACAGGGTCGGACGGCCGCGTGGAGAGCCCCGCGATCCGGGCGCCACGGGTGCGGCAGCTCACCTTGCCGACCACGCTCTCCGGGGGAGAGTTCGGAACCGTTGCAGGCTGCACCGACAGTGCGCGGCAGATAAAGCAAACGGTCCGGCACCCGTTGTTCGTGCCGCAGGTCGTGGTGCTCGACCCGGCGCTGACCTTGCACACGCCCGAGTGGTTGTGGCTCTCGACAGGTATTCGCGCGGTCGACCATGCGGTGGAGGCGCTGTGCTCGCCGAGCGCAACCGCGCACTCCGACGGGCCCGCCCTGCATGCGCTGCGTCTGCTCGGCGCGGGCTTGCCGCGTTCCAAGGCGGACCCTGCGGACGTCGATGCCCGGCTGGATTGTCAGCTCGGGGTCTGGGCCTCGATGTCGCCCAACCAGGATGCCATCCCGATGGGCGCGAGCCACGGCATTGGTCATGTCCTCGGCGGCACCTTCGGGGTACCTCACGGGCACACGTCGTGCGTCATGCTACCCGCGGTCCTCGAGTGGAACGCCGAGGCGAATCCCCAGGCGCAAGCGCGGGTCAGCGAAGCATTGGGGCGCCCGGGCGCGCCCGCGTCTCAGGTGGTGGACGAGCTCGTGCGAGAGCTCGGTCTGCCCCGGAGTCTGACCGAGGTTGGCGTCTCGAGGGAGCAGTTCGACTTGTTGGCGAGGAACGCGATGCACGATCGCTTCATTCACACCAATCCTCGGGTTATCCACGGTCCCGAGGACGTCCTCGAGATTCTCGAACTTGCCGTTTGAGGTGAACGATGCGCATCGACGCCGACGTAGTCGTCTTGGCTCTGCCGGATCCGATGCGGGCGGAGGAACTTCCAGCTCAACGGACGGGCGTGAGGGTAGTTGAGCGAGCTCGCATAGGCCTCGGGAGCGCTGGCGTTCCAGGTCTCCATCAACTTCTGGGTGGCGCGCAGACCCGGGGAGTCAGACGCCGCTGGGGCTGCTTTCGCGGCCGGCTCGGGCGGCGGGGGTGCGTCGGAGGTGCAGCCGGCGGTGGTCAGTGCGATGGCGTGACTGTACTATCCAGTGTAGGCGGCGTCTCCAGACGCCTTTGCCTCGGTTTGCGAAGGGAACCAAATGCGTTTGCAGGACGAAGTCGCCTTCGTCACTGGCAGCGGACGGGGGATTGGCCGAGCGATTGCCCTGGCTTTGGCACGGGAAGGGGCCGACGTGGTCGTGACCGCGCGCACCAAGAGCGAGATCGACGAGGTCGCCGCAGAGGTCAAAGCCCTGGGCCGTACCGGCTTTGCGCTCCCGGTGGACCTCAGCCAACGTGAGGCCATTCAGCCCTGTGTGCAAGAGATCTTCTCGCGCTTTCCCACCGTAGACATTTTGGTGAACAACGCCGCCATTGGGGGCATGCAAGACCCCAAACTGCTCGCCGAGTACGATGACGACTTTTGAGACCTGAGCCTCTTGGTGAATCTCACGATACCTTATCTGCTCACGAAGGCTTTTCTACCCCCGATGATTGCGCAGGGGTGGGGACGGATCATCAATATCTCGTCGGGCTCCGGGAAGCGGGGGGCGGTGCGCCGGGGAGCCTATAGCGCCACCAAACATGGATTGCTTGGTCTCACCCAAACCGCCGCCCTGGAAGTCGCGACCACCGGGGTCACGGTCAATGCGATCTGTCCCGGCCCTATCCGCACGGTGATGCTCACCCGGCTCCTCCAGCACAAAGCCGAGAGCGAGGGGCAAACGCTCGCCGAGGTGGAAAAGTCGACAAATCCGATGCAGCGAGTTTTGGAGCCGGAAGAGATTGCTGATCTGGCCGTCTACCTGGCTTCGGATGCTGCGCACGGCATTACGGGTCAGTCGTTGAACGTCAATGGCGGCACCGTTATGCACTAGACCAGTGTTTCCAAAGTTCGCGCACATATCTCGGACCCTTCAGCATGGACCTCATCGGTCGATCACCCCAACTCGCACAACATCTCTTTCGTGTGCTCGCCATGGGCCGGCGGGTGCCCGCGAATTTTGGCCGGGCGATAGAAGAAAGGCACAGCCCGTCCTCCGTCCAGTGGGTCCTTCCGTCCTGGTGCCAAGGCGTCGGTAGACCCTCACCCGCTCCCTTGTGGAACACGCCCTCGTGAAAGGGGACGAAGTCCGGCCCATGGATGCTCTCGACCATCTGCAGAATCTGCGGGTGCGCGTACACTCGCAGAGCGGAGTCCATGATCATCAGCGTATGCGACACCAATCCGACGACGGCCGGAGCATCGTCCGCGGTCGCGCTTGGCGCATCCTACTTGTCGAGCCCCAGCCAGTAGCCGCGCTCCGAGCTCTCGTTGTACATGAAGTCGGCGGTCGAGGCTTGTCTAGTGGCGTCGCCGCCGTTGGGGACGATGGAACGGGACGGCCATTACGGCGCGAAGCTCGACCGGCCGCTAATTCCCCACTTTTCGTTCTCTTTCGTCACCAGGTACAGGGTATTGAAGGTCGAGATCACTTCGCCGGCGGCGTTGTAGCGACTGAAGGTGAGCGCCACGTTGGCGGCGTTCTCGGCGACCTGGATGGCCTCGATCTCATCCCAGGCGCTGTGGTCCCAGCCGAAGCGCTCGGCGAAGGCGTCGAAGTCCATGTTGGCGACGAACTCTTCTTCGGTTTCGGTCACGACCACTTCGCCGCTCGCGAGGCGAAGGTGGGGGAAGTGGAGGGTCGATGCCCAGGCTTGCGGGTCGCGTGCGTTGAACGCCGTCATGTACTCCTCGACCTTGGCGATGGCGATGGCGGCGTTCGATTCCTGGAGCTCCGCCTCGACCGGTGTACCGGCGTGGAAGCGAGCTTGGACGCCCCAGTGGCCGTCAACCTGGGTAGCGACGTAGGTGACGAGGTTGCGGTGTGTCTTGTTGCCCTCCGCATCGACCCGGGCCCAGCGACCGGCGATGTGCGCTTTGCTGTCGCCCTGGTGGATCGTCCGCAGCTCTTCGACCTCGGTTCGCTCCCAGCCGGTGGCGATGACTCTCGCGTAGTCGACGCCGGCGACGTAGTCGTCTTGGGTCTGCCAGATCCGATGCGGGCGCAGGTCGTCAAACTTCCAGCTCGACGGACGGGTGTGAGGGTAATTGAGCGAGCTCGCATAGGCGTCGGGATCGCGGGCGTTCCAGGTCTCCATGAACTTCTCGGTGGCGCGCAGACCCGGGGAGTCAGACGCCGCTGGGGCGGCTTGCACGGGCGGCTCGAGCGCCGGGGGCGCGTCTGATGCGCAGCCGGCGGCGGTCATTGCGATGGCGGTGAGGCAGAGGAATCTCTCCGTACGTTGAGTCTTGAGCTTCATTCGTCTCTCCCGAGAGCAGAGCGCGTTCCGTTTGGGTGGGGGCTAGTGTACGCTGCGATCTTCGCCCGTGGACCCAGATAGGCGTGCGCTCCCGGAGTCCCTTGGCGCGGGTCGACCTCTGCTCGGGGGGCGATCCAGAGCTCGCGAAGATCCATCTTGCCGTCCCAGCCCACAAGGCGGTCGAGGTTGCGGACCTTCTTTGGCGCTGCAGCGTAGTGGACCGAGTAGAGGAGCGGGGTGAACCAGGCCTCGCCGAGCACTATCCGGTTGATCTGGTCGTAGACCTCTTTGCGGGCTTCGATGTGGAAAGTGAACAACACGGACATAGAGATCCCTGCCGGGCCACCGGGCCAGGTCCTGCCGCGGGCGGCATACCCGCCCGACGACTCACCCATGGGTCAGACCACCGTTCTGTACGATCTGGAGGCCGACATCGGCGAAACCAGCAACGTCGCAGATCAGCACCCCAAGATCGTCGAGCGCCTGGAGAGCGAGCTCGCTGCCTGGGAGGCTGGGCTCTCCGAACCACTGTGGGTCAACCATCGCGGAACCCTGCACTCGCTTCACGGTCAGACCGTGCAGCTCTTCTTCTGAGGCTCCGCGGCTTACCTTCCGGAGTTCCCCAGCGCGTCCGCCTCGAGCACGCGAGCGCCGCGCAGGATGTTCCCCATGGAGTAGTTCCCCTCGTGGCAGGCGTACTCGAAGACCCGGTCGGTCGTCGAACGCAACACGTACTCGCCGGTCCAGGGCGCTGTCCACGATGAGGGATCGTCCACCGTGAAGCGGTAGAGCACGTCGCCGTCTTCGAGCTTGGTAAAGCGCTCGACAACGTGCATCTCCGTGGAGCCACCACGGAGAAACGCCTCGGGATGGAAGTTCGTCGTGTCGACGACCAACGTGTCGCCCTCCCACCACCCGATCGAATCGCCGGCCCACTTCTTGATCTCTGACGGCAGATGCGCCACGGCGCGCCCCTCGGACTTCATTCGCACCACCCGGGCGTCGTGGACCATCTCGATCAGGATCATGACGTGGTCCTCGGTCTGGACGATGGTCTTGTAGTTGTTGTACCCGCTGGGGAGCGTCGGCGTGGCGCCGGTGAACCCCACGATGCAACGCTCCTGGGCCAGCAGCGACTCCGGACCGTCGAAGGGTCCGGGCTCGTCGCTGTCGAGCCAGAATGCTGTGCCGTCGTTGTCGCCGCGCACTATATTGGCTTCGTACGCGGCCGCACGCTTGGCCGCGCTCTCGGTCATCGGTGGAAAACGACCGTTCGGTGGATCGATCAGAATCGAAGTACGAAACTTGCCGTCCACCGCGAAGGCCTCGGTGCCCGGGTCGAGCCAGAAGAAGTTGTAGCCGCCGACGTTGCCAGCACCGCCGCCCGATCCGTCGCCACCCTCGGGTGGCGGCTCGCGATCCGGATCGCTGGCCTGGGATGCCTCCTCGATTCGCGCAGCCATGTTGCCCTCGATCCGCGCGGCCTCCTCCTTGCCGAGATAGAGGTTGTCGCCGAAGCGTTCGGGGCGCTGGAGCGGGGTCACGGTCGCGGCGTTGTAGTTACCCGTGAGATCGGGACGGCCACTGGCCGTGCGCGGCACCCCGTCGCCGGCGGCAGCGATTCCGGGATTGAGGCCGAGCATGAGCGCGACGGTCGACAGGGATCGGATGACTCTCTTCATACGTCCTTCCTCTCTTGCATCCTGATCAATCCAACAGCGGTCGATAGAACGCGAACTCTTCGAGACATCACCCCACAAGCCTAACACCGGGCCCGACGTCACTCAGCCCGCCACCCCCTCCAAAAACACCGGCATCTTCAATCTATTGAATACAGGATTCAAATTTCGGTACCGCTTAGGCACTGAACCACTACATATAGTACCCTCCCCAACTACGCGCACAACATGTAGACCGGCACAACTCTTGTTTGATTTTTCGCATAGTGTTTGAGAAAATCCGATCCGAACGGTGAACGAGACACTGGAGGACAGGCGTATCTGGAGGACAGGAACGTGAAAGCAATCGCCCGTAAGTCACTTTTTGGAATCTGCGCTATCGCCCTTTGCGCCTTGCCGCTATCGGCCGACGGTCCGCAGACAGGAACCATCGACGGAACCGTGGCCGATGCCGAGGGCGACGGCCTGCCCGGCGTCACCGTCATCCTTACCGGACCTCAGAATACGAGGACCGAAATGACCGACGCGGAGGGCAAGTACCGCTTCGCCCTGCTCCAGGCTGGGGCCTACACGGTCAACGCAGCCCTCGAGGGCCTAGGCACGGCCGAGCGGGCAGTCGCCCTCGAAATGGGGCAGCGCCACGACGTCGCGCTCACTCTGCAGACAGCCACCTCCGAGACCATCACCGTCACCGCCGAGGCGGCACTGATCTCCAAGTACGACATCGGCGCCACCTCTGCGATCCAGGAGGAGGCACTCGAGAACGTCACCTTCGCCACGCGCAACTACAACACGAGCGTCCAAATGATGCCGGGCTTGGTAACCCGCAGAAAGCAGGACTATGCCCGCGTTTCAGTTAACGGAGGCATCAGCACCGAGCTCGGCGTCTTCATCGACGGCGTCGACGTCAGCATGCCCCGTCGTGGCGGCGAGCTGCGCTTTCAGATCCCGTCGACCGCAATCACCAATACCCGGATGGAAACGTCGGGTTTCGCCCCCGAGTACGGCCGCGCGACCAGCGGTGTCATGAACTCGACGATCAAGACCGGCACCAACACCCTCCACGGCGATTTTCTCTATATCGGCCAGAACCCGAAGTGGCGGTCCGAGGACTGGCTCGGGATCGAGCGTCCTGACGATCGGATCAACAGCTTCGAGGCCGGCCTCGGTGGGCCGATCTGGAGCGACAAGGCCTGGTTCTTCGCTTCCTACAACGAACTGAATGACAACCGGCTCGACCGAACGCGGTCTGGCGAAACATTCAATGTCACTCGCACATCAGAACCGCTCATCGGCAAGGTGAACTTCCAGCCCGGGAGCCGCCATCAGGTCGCGCTGACGTTGATCGACTCGCCGTCCTCAGCGATCGGTGCCGCGGGAGTCGGCGACCAGTACGCCGTCATGACCTTTCCGATCAACAACAGGCTCCAGACCGGGACCTGGAGCTACGCCATGACCAGCTCCGCGTTCCTCGAAGCCAAGCTGGCCAACCGCGAAGAGTTGGTGGGACGCGTTGCTGGCCCCCCCGCCCCGATCATCTCCGGCGTGTCTTTTGACGATCCCAACGGCAACGACTTCCGCTACCAAGATCTCAACGACGGTTTGCGATACAACGGTCCCTCGATACGCCTGGGCGCTGGGTTCAACGACTATCCCCGCGATCAGGCGAATGTCTCGGTGACCCTGTTCAAGGGAAATCACGAGCTCAAGGGCGGCGTCGACTTCCAGGACGTCACTTTCGAAAACCTGACCAGCATCGGGACCGAGTATCGCGGCCGTGGTTTCTGCCGAGAGTGCACCGGAGGCTTCCTCACGCCATCCACCAAGCGGGTCTTCGAGCTCGGCCCGCCGATCTCGATGAATACCCTTATGAGTGCAGCTTATGTCCAGGACCGGTTCGAGGTCGGTGACAAGCTGACCTTCAGCGTGGGGCTGCGCTACGACGAACAGTGGATCGACAACGACCGCAACGAGCGAGTCAACGAGTACAGCGTGTGGGCGCCGCGCGCAACCGTGGTCTACGACATCAACGCCGACGGCACGCTGCTGGTGCGCGGCAGCTTGGGGCGCTACTACCACAACATCGGCCTCGGTGTCGTCTTCACGGAATTCACCCGCGGCAACAACGGTGAGAACATCTACGAACAGTTCCTCTTTAACCGTGCGACGGGGTTTTACGACCGCTTTCAGCGCCGCGTCGAGCCGGCGCCGAGTGACGCTATCGCGGGCATCGAGCCCCACTACAAAGACGAGGCCTCGTTGGGCTTCGACTGGCAGTTCGCCGATAACTGGATCTTCACCTCGCGCTTCACCGTAAGCGAGATTGACAACATCTTCAGCGCCAGCCTTCAGTACGACGAAGCCGGCGCTGTCGTCCGCGATCTGCGCAACTGGCCCAACAACACACGTGAGCATCAGGGTCTCACGATGGCGGTCAACCGAGCGTTTCGTAACAACTGGTCGGTGAACGCCAACGTGAGTTTTCTCCCCACCGACGGCACCATCGATTCCATCACAGACAATTCCGATCACAATGAAGCCATGGGTGGCTGCACGCTGCGGGGAGGAGGTGGCCTTTGCAACATCACCAGCACATCCCTTTGGGACGGAGCGCTCGCGGTGGACAGGGATTACTTGGTCAACCTGGTCGGCATGAAGCGTTGGGTGTTGGGCAAGGGTGACGTCATGACCAGTGCCTTCTTCCACTATTCCGCCGGTGAGGCCTGGGGATTGGGGCCCAGCGCGAATGTTCTTCACCCGGTGTCCGGACAGAGAATCCGTACTACGGGTCGCACCGAACCGAGGGACGCCAATACCCTCGAGGACTACTACACCCTCAGCTTGAATGCGACCTACCAGTTCCCGATCGGCGGTAGGTTTCAGGGCATTATCGGCGCTGAGGCCTCCAACGTCACCGACGAGTCGCACCAGGTCCGCGTCAACACACGGAACGGCAACCTGACCACTGGGGTCGATGCTTTCACTCTTCCGCGGGAGTTCCGCCTCAAGCTCGGTTTCAGATTCTAAGCACGCCGAGACATCGAGGCGTTGAATCGCCATGAAAGAGAACTTGACCCGCTCGGGTATCAACCTGTCACCCGTCTACGGGCCCTCCGATTCCAATGGGGACTACAGCAAGCGCTTCGGCAATCCGGGCGAGTACCCGTTTACACGCGGAACCCGTGCCTATTCCGGGCGGGGCTGGATTCAGCGCGAGTTGTCAGGTGAGGGCGATCCCAAACGCTCGAACGAGCAGTTCAAATACCTGATGACTCTCGGCCAGACCGGTCTCGATGTGATCGGTGACAGTCCCACGATGTCGCTGATGGATCCCGATCATCCACTCGCGCGATATACCGTTGGCACGCAGGGCGTCTCGCTTTGTCGTCATGATGATTACCGCGAATTGCTCGACGATATCCCGCTCGACCAGATGTCGATTTCGAGTTCCGGTCCGTCGATGTTCACGGTGGCAAGCCTTTATCTGCTCGCGAAGGAACGTGGTGTCTCGCCAGGCGTGCTCCGCGGCTCCGTGATCGAGTGGCCGTTCTATTCCGAACATTGCTCCTATGCGTACAAGATGCCCTTCGATCTCCACCTGCGGATGTCCTGCGACGTCATCGAGTTCTGCAGCAAAGAGATGCCGAGATTCCACGGCTATCTCGAAGACACTTATTTCTTCAGTGAAGCGGGCCTGAACGCAGTCGAGGAGGCGGCCCTCGGCTTTGTCGAAATTCGCCACATCGTGCGCACGCTTCTCGCACGCGGTCTCGACGTCGACAGTTTCGCCCCGCGCATCGCCATCCTCACGAATTGCTCGATGGACTTCTACGAGGAGATCGCGAAAATTCGCGCCATGCGTCGCATCTTCGCGCGCATGATGAAAGAAGAATTCGGCTCCAGGGACCCGCGCTCGCAGGCGGTCAATATCGCAGTGCACACCTCGGGACTTTCGCTGACGACCGAGCAGCCGGCCAATAACATCGTGCGTGGCGCGGTGCAGACGGTCGCACTCGGATTGGCCGGGGTCAGCGCGCTCGAGATCTCGACCTTTGATGAGGGCTACCGAACCCCCAGCAAGGAGGCGCATCTAGTCGGGCTGCGCACGCAGCAGGTGATCGACCTCGAGACGAATATCAATAGCGTGCAGGATCCCTTCGGCGGATCGTGGTTCATGGAGTCGCTCACCGATGAGGTCGAGGCCAGGATTCTGGATATGGTCAACGGCATCGAGTCGCGCGGCGACCCGGCCGAGCTGGTCAGCAGTGGTTACTTCAAACAGTTTTTTCACGGCACGATGGGCCGCTACCACCACCAGGTGCACGACGGGGAAGTGTTGAAAGTCGGAATGAATGTGCACCAGATGCCCGCGGAGCAGGACACGCTGCTGCGCGACATCAGCGAGGAGAAGATCGAACCTCTGTTCGATCGGGTCAAGGAAATATCGGCTTACCGCGACAAGCGCGATCAGAGACCGTTGCTGGACTCGTTTCAGCGATTGCACGACGTCGTGCAGACCGACGAGAACATGCTTGAAGCGGTGCTCGAGTGCACGCTGGCGGGGGCAACCATGGGTGAGATTGCCGGCATTCTCCGTCAGGCCTGGGGCACACCCTATGACCCCTACGGTCATCTCGAGTCGCCCATCGGAAGTGCGCAATGAATCCGATTCGTGTGCTGGTTGGCGTGCTGGGTATGGACCAGCACGAGTTGGGCGCAGTTGGCATCGCCAGGATGCTTCGCGACCAGGGTATGGAGGTGATCTATACCGGTTGCTTCAATACCCCGGAGACCATCGTGCAGACTGCCATCGAAGAAGACGCGGATGTCATCGGCATCAGCTCTCATTCCTGGGAGTATCTGTATTACACGCCCGAACTACTCGAGCTGCTGAAACAGAACGACCTCGATGTGCCCGTGGTTCTCGGTGGTTCGGTCATTACCGAGGAGGACGCCGGGAAGATGCTCGACAAGGGTGTCGCAGCAGTATTCGGATCCGGTAGCGTAGTGACCGACATGATCGATACCGTCAGAAACCTGGCGGCCAGTGCCGCGACATCCTGAGCCCACAGTCGACGAACTGGTTGCCGGCACGATTCGAGGCGACCTTCGTTCGGCGTCGCGGCTCATCCGGATCATTGACGACGGCAGCGCGCTCGCGTGGGACGCGCTGAAGCGACTGTTCCCGCATTCCGGGTCAGCGCTCGTCCTTGGTATCACTGGTCCTCCCGGTGCAGGCAAGAGCACCCTTGCTGATTGCCTGATTCGAAGTGCGCGGCAGTCCGGAAAGACCGTGGGCGTGCTCGCTGTCGATCCCAGCAGCCCCATTTCCGGTGGCGCGATTCTGGGCGATCGCATTCGCATGAATCGCTTTGCGCTGGATCAGGACGTGTTTATCCGCTCGCTCGCCAGCCGGGGTCATTTTGGCGGGATCACACCCGCGACTCGCGGCGCCATACGCGTCATGGATGCGATGGGTAAGGACGTAGTTCTGGTCGAGACAGTCGGCGTCGGGCAAGACGAAGTCGACATCGCCCGCCTTGCGCACACGACGCTCGTCGTCACAGTTCCGGGGCTCGGCGACGAGATCCAGGCAATGAAGGCCGGCATCCTCGAAGTCGGCGACGTCTTTATCGTGAACAAGGCGGACCGTCCGGACGCTGACAAAACGGTCGCCTATCTCGAGAACGTCTTCCGTCGGATCCCGGCAGGTCATTGGCGCCCCCCGGTGATCGAGGCCCAGGCGTTGCACAACAAGGGCATCGAGGACATCTGGCAGGCGATCGTTCAACATCAGAACCACCGCGAGGAAGCCGGCCCGGCACAGCGCGCGCGCGAGCGCGCCAACTGCGAGGTTGAGTTAAGGGCCTTTCTTCAACAAGGGCTTCAGCGCGAACTGGCAAGACAACTCGACAACGAGCCCGAGATCCAGAAGTCGGTGCAGAGCATCCTCGATGGACAGGCCGACATCTATGCGGCCACGGACGACATCCTCGGCAAACTCGGGCTGGTCCGCGAAGACACGAGCGAGCAGCGGAGTGCGAGGTAGCGTCAACTCCAGCTACTTCTGGGTGTGCAAAGGCCGGCCCACCGCCCCCCCTTTTACCTTGATGCCGCCAACGCCGCCTCTTCTGCCCGCGCCCCGGCGAGGATCCCCTCCAGGCCGTAGTTGCCCTCGTGACAGGCGAACTCGAAGAGATCGTCGGGCGACTTCTTGAGCGGGATCATCACGGTCCACGGCTCCGTCCAGGTCTTTGGATCGTCGAGCGTGACCACGTACTCCAGGGTCTCGGGCCCCACCCGAGTCAGCCGTTCCACAAGCTGCAAGTTGCCGGTCGCTCCCCGGTAGCCACCGGCGTCCGAGAAGTTGCGGGTCTCGATGACCAGAGTCTCGCCTTCCCAGTGACCCCTCGAGTCGCCGTGCCAAAGCCGGACGTCCTCCGGCAGGTGGGGCCTGCCGTCGATCGGGACGACGCGCGCGTCGTGAATCATCTCCATGAGCAGGACGACATGGTCCTCGCCCTGAAAAATCTGGGTGTAGCTGTTGTAGGCGGCGCGGAGCCGAGGTACGCCGAAGGAGATGCAGCGCTCGGTGAGGCTGCGATCCTCCGGACCCGCTGCCGGTTGATTCCTGGCCGCACGGAACCCGGCGGCACGCTTCTCGCCTTCGTCCGTCAGGGCGGGCAGGCGGCCGTTCGGAGGGTCGACGATCAGCGACGTACGCTTGTCCCAGTCGCGCTCGGCGACCCAGAACTGGTTGTAGTTGCCGGTGGCGGCGTCCGTCGACGTGAACGACTCTGCCTCGTTCAGAGCGGCGTTGAAGACGCTGTCGCCAAACGCGGCATCGTCACTATCGAGAGCGAAGAGCGACTCCGCCCTCTGCTGGATCGCGGCCAGCTCGGCGTCGGTGAGGGTCTCCCGACCGGCTAAGGCCTCGGGCCGCTCGAGCGGAGTAGCGTTGTTGTTGGCCCAGACCCCCTGGAGATCAGGCTGACCGAAGACGTTGCGCGGCGCCTTCCAGCCGCTGTCGGCGACCGCCCCGGCTGCGGCGACGGCCGGCACGACCCCAACGATTCCTACGAGAGCCAGGGCGAACGGCAGCCGGGTCAGCGGCGTGCCTGCGCTGCGGCAAGTCATCGCGATCTCCTTTCGCGGCCAGCTCCGGCCATGACGATCTTTCTTCGCATCTCGCCAACCAGATCGAACTGATAATGACTCCAGAGTAGCCTACTTCACCACGAACTTCTGGATCCGGTTCCCCGTATTGACCTCACCCGTGTGGGCGCTTGTCGCGCCGACGGCCTGGGATGTCGCGACGACATCTACCTGGAGCATCCGACTTCCTAGTCGGCGATAACGCGCGCCAGAAAGCCGCGGATTACCTCGTAGGCCGCCCGCGTCTGCTCGGCGCTGAAACGGCCGTGGCCGCCTCCGGGGATGGTGTGCAGCTTGTTCGCGACTCCGGCTTCCTCGAGCTTTGCGTGCAGCCGGACGGCGTGGTCGTAAGGCACGTTCGGGTCGGCGTCGCCGTGAATGGTGAGGATCGGCGGCAGGTCGTCGCGCACCATGTTGAGCGGCGAGAGCTGTTTGCCGAGCTCGCTTCTATTCGGCAGGCTTCCCATCCACGCCACTGCGTAGGTCCTGGCGTTCTCCCCCTCGACCAGGTCCGGCACGTCGGTGATGCCGTACCAATTGACGATCGCCGCGACAGGCATCTCCTCCACCACCGCGTCGGCGGAGGTGGGGGAGCGCTGCGGACACCGATTGTCGAAGCCGTCGCCGGCAGTCAGCATGCCGGTGGTCAGCGATAGATGGCCTCCTGCCGAGTGACCGGTAACGACGAGCCGATCGACGTCGAGGTCGTACTGCTCGGCGTTATTGCGGATCCATCGCAGCGCGCAGCGGCAGTCCTCTACCGCACCGGGGGCGAGAGCGACGCGGCCAAGCCGGTACTCGACGTTGACCACGGCCCACCCCATGCTGAGATAGGGCATGAGACGCATGAGGTTGCTCTCCTTCGTGCCGCTGACCCAGCCACCGCCGTGGATGTATACCAACGTCGGGGTGAGCGACGGGTCTTCTCCCTGAAGCGGCAGGATCAGGTCGAGCTTCGACTCGTAGCCGTCGGCAACCAGGTAGGTCTGGTTCGGGATCACTCGGAAGTAACTCTCGGCCTCCGCCGCCCAGTTGGCGGGAACGCTCGGCTGCGCCGTTGTACCTCCGGCCGCAAGAGCCAAGACAAGTAGTGGCAGAGAGACGCTTCGCATGGGTCCTCCCTTCGCTGCTGCGGCAGCGGTTCTCGATCGTGCTTTCTGCGAGAATGCGTAGCCTATACCTCTCAGGGTCAGCCTACGGCCGACGTAAGGCCGTAGCCAACCAATATCGTGCGCGGAGTTCCAGCCCGACTTCGCCAAGCTGGCCGAGGCCTGCGGCCGAAGGGCTCGCCAGGCGCAACTCGCCAGCTCTCCGAGCAGCTTGCTGTCGTAGCGGAAGAAGATGCGGAGCCGTTTGGGGATCGTGAAGACGACCTGGCGGTGAGGCACGTCCTCGAGCAGCTCTTCACGCGTTAGAATGGCGTCGAAACGACACTACGGAGGAGTGGGCCATGAGCCAAGGAGGGCGTTTCAACGCCATTGCGCTCGAACGTGTGGTATTCGGTCGCCCGGCCGCCGAGGTCGTACCCGGCGAGCTCGAGCGGCTGGGCCGCTCGCGGGCCTGCCTGCTGGTGAGCGACAGCTTGCGGACGGGCACCTCCGAGGTCTCGGATTTGGAGGAAGCGCTGGGAGGCGCGGCGGTGGGGACCTACTCCGGGATGCCGCCGCACACCCCCCGCGAGGCGGTCATCGAATGTGCGGCGCTTGCCCGCGAAAGCAGAGCCGACATCATCGTCACTTTAGGGGGAGGGTCGCTTACTGATGCCGGCAAGGTGGTTCAGCTTTGCCTGGAACATGACGTCACCGAGCCCGAGGGGCTCGAGCCATTCATCACCCGTACCGCGGCGGACGGCCGCGTGGAGAGCCCCGCGATCCGGGCGCCGCGGGTGCGGCAGCTCACCTTGCCGACCACGCTCTCCGGGGGGGAGTTCGGATTCGGTGCAGGCTGCACCGACAGCGCGCGGCGGATAAAGCAAACGTACCGGCACGCGTTGTTCGTGCCGCAGGTCGTGGTGCTCGACCCGGCGCTGACCTTGCACACGCCCGAGTGGTTGTGGCTCTCGACAGGTATTCGCGCGGTCGACCATGCGGTGGAGACGCTGTGCTCGCCGCGCGCGACCGCGCACTCCGACGGCCCCGCCCTGCATGCGCTGCGTCTGCTCGGCGCGGGCTTGCGGCGTTCCAAGGCGGACCCCGCAGACCTCGATGCCCGGCTGGATTGTCAGCTCGGGGTATGGGCTTCGATGGAGCACAACCAGGATGGCATCCCGATGGGCGCGAGCCACGGGATCGGTCATGTCCTCGGCGGCACCTGCGGGGTGCCTCACGGGCACACGTCGTGCGTCATGCTGCCCGCGGTCCTCGACTGGAACGCCGAGGCGAATCCCCAGGCGCAAGCGCGGGTCAGCGAAGCGCTGGGGCGCCCGGGCGAGCCCGCGTCGCAGGTGGCGGACGAGCTCGTGCGAGAGCTCGGTCTGCCCCGGAGTTTGACCGAGGTTGGCGTCTCGAGGGAGCAGTTCGACGTGGTGGCGAGGAACGCGATGCACGATCGATGCATTCACACCAATCCTCGGGCGATCCACGGTCCCGAGTACGTTCTCGAAATTCTCGAACTTGCCGCTTGAGGTTGACGATGCGCATCTGGATCGCTCAGATCAGTCACGAGACCAACTACGCCGATCTTTACAGCGCGCAAAGTTGTTATGAAACTGGACGATACAAGGTCGCCGGCGCCAACACTTTCCGATCTTGTCCTGTCATCGGACTTGGACCGAAGTCTATTTCGATGATTATGTAACGAACTAGCTCAAGCCCCAGATCAATTTCATCAGGAGGTCGGCTCGGGCGGTATAGGTGCAACGTCATCGCGGTACATGTTTCCGTTTTGACTCCTTGCGCATCCGAGACCATTTCGACATGGAACATATCTTCGAAATGATGTTCAAGGTAATACTCAAGAGGGATGAATCCACAGGGTACTTCTACAAAGGCAAGACTGTACCCGGTATCCATCCCGATAAGGTGACACATCCCCATTGAGTCCGCATTTCCTTGAAATAGTTGCCGCAAGACACCAAGGTAAAGTGGCAGTTTATCAGGACTGTACTGACGTGCCCCCTGCTGTTCAAACCAGAAAACCGGTTGGGTGATTCGTTCGAGGATGAGTGCATTGCTCAACACATCTTCGGCCATACCATGTGGTAGAAAGACAAGTCCGTTCATCAGGCAGGACATGATCTGCGCGAGTACCGCGCGATCCGTTGCATTGTGTTGCAGATCCAAAGCCTCACACAAGGCACTTCGAACCCGCTCGTCGACGGCTACTCCCTGGCGTGATAAATCACGAAACACCTGATGCATATGGTCTTGAGCATCCAGGGCCAAATAGTGAATGACACCAGGACCCTGCACGATATGTTGTCTTTTTATGCCAAGTGCTCCGATGCCTACACCACACCCTGTTTCGATAATGACGGTACCGGGCGGTGCCGTCAGGACCCTTTCGAAGTGAGGGCCAAGGTTCCGGCGGTAGAGGCTCACCGGGCGGATGACCATGCACTGAGCACGGTATTGCCGATAGTCTGCTGCGAAACCGACATTGTCGTTCCCATGGGTGTTGGTGCTTTGAGGGTTTTCGTCGAGGACTCTGAATAGCACGCCTGCTTCTGATTCTTGTGGTGGATACCAGGTTGTTTGAACGAGATCAGTATAATTCTCTAAGACCATGCCCTTCTCCTGGGTTGAATGAGGTGCAGAAACAACTGTACAGCGGACCGTTTCGCACCAGTGGGGGTGGTGGTGAGGGCGTCGTTCACGGCGCGACCATCGCGTCCGCAATCGGAGTCGCCATGGCGAGTGTAGAGTTCATCGCTGGAGGTTGACATGAAGTGTCGCGCATTACTCACAGCCTACGTATGCGCCGCCGTCGCCATGGCGACGGGGTCTCTCGGCCAGGCGCAAGTCCAAGACTTCACCCCGGTCACCGATGCGATGCTGCAGAATCCCGACCCGGCCGACTGGTTGAGCTGGCGGCGCACCCTGAATGGATGGGGGTATAGCCCGCTTGAACAGATCGACCGGAGCAATGTCGATGAGCTCCGGCTCGCCTGGTCCTGGGGCCTCGAACCCGGAGTGTCGCAGACGACGCCGATCGTGCACGACGGCGTCATGTATGTCGCGAACCCAGGCAATGTGGTCCAGGCGCTCGACGCGCGCACCGGCGACTTCATGTGGGAGTACCGCCGTGAGATGGACGTGCGACGCCGAAGCGCGGCGCAGACGCGCAGCATTGCCGTCTACCAGGATCTGGTGATCCTGAACACTGTCGATGCGCACATCGTCGGGCTGGATGCCCGGACGGGCGAGGCGCGCTGGGATACGCCGGTCGGGGGCGATCAGGAAGGCTACACCTTTTCGAACGGACCGATCGTCGTCGATGGGACGATCGTCGCCGGGATGACAGGCTGCGGGCGTTACCGTGACGACACCTGCTACATCGTCGGCGTCGACGGCCGCACCGGCCGGTTGCTCTGGCGAACCTCGACCATCGCCCGGCCCGGCGAGAGCGGCGGCGACACCTGGGGCGATTTGCCGCTCATGTTTCGCGCGGGGAGCGACGCCTGGATGACTGGGAGCTATGACCCGGTCACCGGGCTCGTCTACTGGGGTACGTCGCAGCCCAAGCCGCATAACCGCGACGCACGCGGCACCGACGGTGACGCCCTCTACAGCAACTCGACGCTCGCGCTCGACCCTGCGACCGGTGAGATGAGGTGGTACTACCAGCACATCCCGGGCGATGCGCACGACATGGACGAGTCGTTCGAGCGCATCCTGATCGACTACGACGGCAAGCGTTCGCTGTTCACTATGGGCAAGCTCGGCATTCTCTGGGAACTCGACCGCATCACAGGCGAGTTCCGGCGCGCGATCGACCTCGGCTATCAGAACATCCTGGATGTCGACTCGCAGACCGGTGAGGTGACTTACCGGGACGGGATGCTAACTGACGTCGGCGAAGAGCTCTCCTTCTGCCCCAGTACTGGTGGCTTCAAGAGCCTGCGGGCGATGGCGTATCACCCCGGGACCGAGGCGTTGTACGTGCCGCTCAGTCTCAGCTGTCAGACCGTCACATTCGGCCCGGTCGAGCGACGCGCCGGGGGCGGCGGCGGGGGCAGCAGGCCCGGACGGACGAATCACTTTCATCCGCAGGCGCCGAACCAACTGGGCGAGTTTCAAGCGCTGGACCTGCGGACCGGCGAGACCCTCTGGCGCCAGCGCCGCCGGGTGCCCTACAACACGGCGGCGCTGACGACCGGCGGGGACCTGGTGTTCATCGGCGACTGGGGCCGGCACGTCTTCGCCTACGACGTGCGGAACGGCGAGCCGCTCTGGCAGAGCCGGCTCTCGACGATGGCGAACGGGTTCCCGATCACTTATGCCGTCGACGGCAAGCAGTTCGTCGCGTTCGTGGCCGGCCCGTCGATCAGCCGCTCGAGCTGGGCGACAATTCTCCCGGCCGACCTCATACCCGAAGAGCACAACCCGCGGGGCGGTAGCGGCGTCTTCGTGTTCGCGTTGCCCTAGGGAGGATGACGGCATGCTGAGACTCCTGAGTATTTCGTTGATGATGGCTGTGATCCTGACGCCCGTGACTGGATGGGCCCAGCCAGGCGGCTCATTGTTCGAGCAGCACTGCGCGGCCTGTCATGGAAGCCCGGAGCCCGGCTCCCGAGCCCCAGATCGGGAGGCGCTGCGGCAGTTCACTCCCGAGCGGGTGCTCGAGTCGCTGACGACCGGCGCGATGGCAGTGGAGGTGCCCGGGCTGACCGACGACGAGAGGCGTGAGGTGGCTCAGTGGGCCGCGGGCCGTGCGCTTGGGACGGCTGGTGGGGATGCCTCATCGATGCCCAATCAGTGTCCGAGCAAACCGTTCGGCGACCCGTTCGCTGGCGCGGGGTGGAACGGCTGGAGCCCGGATGTTGGCAACTCGCGCTTCCAGCCGGCCGCGGCCGCCGGGTTGACCCCGGACCAGGTGCCGCGCCTGACGTTGAAGTGGGCGTTCGGATACCCGGGCGGGGTCAGAGCCGCCGCTGGTTCGCCGACGGTCGTGGGGGGAAGGCTCTACGCGGGATCCGACACGGGCTATGTCTACTCGTTGGATGCGGCGAGCGGCTGTGTCTACTGGTCGTTCGAGTCGCAATGGGTCGTCCGCTCCTCCGTCACCATTGGACCCGTCACGGGCGCGGGGACGGCGCGCTACGCCGCGTACTTCGGGGACGCCAGGGCGAACGTGTATGCCGTCAATGCCGAAACCGGTGAGCTGCTGTGGACGCAACGTGCCGACACCCATCCGATCGCGCGCATCACCGCCGCCCCCACGCTTCACGCCGGCCGGCTCTACGTGCCCGTTTCCTCACTGGAAGAATTGGCAGGCCGCCACGTCTGGTATGAGTGCTGTACGTTCCGGGGCAGCGTGGTGGCGTATGACGCGAACACGGGCGAGCAGATCTGGAAGAGTTATGCGATTGCCGAAGAGCCCAAGCCCACGACGAAGAACGCGCAGGGCACCCAACGGTGGGCCCCGGCCGGGGGGGCGGTCTGGAACTCGCCGGTCATCGATGCTGCTCGAGGGGCCTTGTATATCGGTAGTGGAAACGGATATACCGCGCCCGCGGCCAATGACACCGACGCCGTCATCGCCTTCGATCTCGAGACCGGGAAGCGGCTGTGGTGGCACCAGTTGACGGCCATGGATGCCTACCTCAGCAGGTGTCCCGGCCGGATAGACGTGCAAGGCCGCCCGAGGGATCCCAAGCGAGCGGATCCCCAGCGCATCGCGTACCTCAACTGCCCCGACCCCGAGAAGCTTGCCGAAAACGTCGATGTCGATGTGGTGGCGGTCATGCTTCACACGCTGCCGGACGGGCGGACGATTCTCGTCGTTGGGCAGCAAAATGGCCGGGTCTATGCGCTCGACCCTGACCGCGAGGGGGCGGTGCTGTGGGAACTCTACGCGGGCGCGGACACGGAGAATCGCGCAAACATCACGTTCGGTGGCGCCACCGACGGGCGGCTAGCCTACTTTCCCCTTCTGTACCAACCGTCGGAGCACCGCGGGATCACTACGCCGTCGCGGTCGAAGGGCGCCCTGGCCGCGATCCGCGTGGAGACGGGCGAGCCGGTGTGGTACACGCCGACGCCGGCGGCCAACTGTCCCGACCCCTCCCCGCAACGGTGCGGCTCTGGGCAGGACGGGGCGGCGACGGTGATCCCGGGCGTGGTCTTCGCCGGCGCGATGGACGGCATGCTTCGCGCGTACTCGACCGCCGACGGCCGGATCATCTGGGAATACGACACGGCCCAGGAGTTCGAGACCGTCAACGATGTGCCGGCCAAGGGTGGCATGCTGAACGGCCCGGGGCCAACCGTCGTCGATGGCATGCTGTTCATGGGGTCGGGCTACGCGTCAGGGCCGGGCAACGTGCTGCTGGCGTTCGGACTCGAATAGGGTGATGCGAGCGAGGCGCCATGCGTTGTGCAACTGATAGTGCACGCCGGAGGCGTAGCGGTGATGGCGTTCAACTCGTAGGCTAGGGAACGTACCAGATGGGGGACGACCAGGCACGCTCCTGGATGGTGGGAGGCAGGCCGGGTTTCGGCGGCGTTCCCGCCCGGATAGCATCCCAGGTCGACCAGCGACAGGTGGGATTCTGCAGCACGCGAACGTAGTAGAACGCGCGTTGCCCAGGGTCGAAGTCCGGGTCCTGCCAGAGCGCTTCGAGCTCCGAAGCCCCCTGACCTTCAGTCGTCGCGCAGGTGCTCAGATCGACCTTGGCCCCGTTGTCGGGGCAGCGGTGGGTGTCGTCCGGGGTCGAGCCATCGGAGCAGGCTGCGTCGTAGACCCGCTCCTGCTTCGCACCGTCTGCTGTCCATCCCTTGATCACTTGCAGTCGAGCAAGGGGCGCCGCGGTCGGATCCCTGGTAGCCCACAACAGAAAGCGCGGAGCTCGTTGCTCGCCATCGGCCATCAGGTCTCCTCCCATGGAGACGCCGTCGGCGTAGGCCTTGGTGAGCCCGTCTGATCCAGCCAGCGTCGTCTGGTCGAGGTCGTAGCCGGCGAAGAAGCGGACCCGCATGCGAGGGCCGGTGGTGGCAAAGGTCTCCTTCCGTTGGAGGGCGCGAAAGATGTCCTCTCTGGTGTTGGATTCGGCCCACACGGCGGCCAGGCCCGAGGCACCCCAGTACTGACTGGACCCGTCGTCGTACTCGCCGGTTTCGGCCCGAGGAACCGACCCTCGCTGCTCCGGCGTTATGTCCAACAGGCCGGCCTTGCTCCAGTAATCCTCTTCCCGAAACGATCCGGCTGCATTGTGGGTATCCGAGGAGCCGATGAGGCCGAAGCGAAAGGGATTGAAGCCCTGCTCCTCTTCCATGGCCAGGCCGTTCAGGTAGGCATCGCGTACGTAGCTGCCCTGGGGCTTGCTCGGAGAGTCATTGCCGATGGTCCCTTCCATGATCCCGAAGTCAGCCCACTCGTCGTTCGGAGACAAGAGCGGATGCGTGTCAGAGGTGCCCTTGACCTGGGTTACCTCGACCAGCGGCTCGTTTCGCATCCGCTGCTCGGCGTAGGCCTGGTCGATTGCATTGCCTTCTCTGTCGGTCAACTGGAACATCCATCCGTCTGAGCCGTTGGAGTTGTGGGGGATCGCCAGAGAGTCGATGCCCTGCTCGCGCTGCCGGTCCATCCAGTCCCACAGCTTCTCCGGGTTGTTCTTGGCGTCCACGCGACTGAAAGGAATGCTCGGCACATTCGAGCCAGGGAAGATCACGTTTCGATGCAGGTTCTCCCCACTGGGACCGCTGCCAGTGAACTCGTAGGCGATGAGGGTGGTGAAAGTGCCTGGATCGTTGTGGCGCTCAGCGGCCGCGATGATCTCCCGCCATGCGCTCTCTACGACACCGAGATCGAGCAGGTCGTCCGGATCGACATATCCTCTCTGACGCGGCAGCACTTCTCGGAAAACGGCGCTGCGATCGTCGGGCGTTTCGGCGCTTCGGAGTGCGATCGACAGCGGATGTCGGCCAACCTCGGAATCGGGGTTGTCCATCTGCTCGAACATGCCCAGGTAGGTGGCATGGTCGGCGACCGCGAGGAAGTCGAGCGGGGCCTCGAGGCGCATCTCGATTCCGGCTGCGTGGGTCAGCGCTTCTCCCTTGGCGTACCTGTAGGCGTCGTCCGGATCGTTGCGGGTGCCGAAGATGTAGGCGTCGAAGGAGTACTTGGTGTGGACGTGAAGGTCGCCGAAGTAGGCGTCTCGGGTCGATGATCTCTGCTCCATCGGAGCGGCCTCGTCGCTGGCTCGAGCCGGGACCTCGGTAGGTTCATCCGCACAACCGAGAGACAGGAGAAGAAAAGCTGTCAGCCAGACACCGCTACGCGCACACATAGTCTTCTCGTTTCTCTTCGGTTCTATGACCGGAGTGGATGCGATCCGTTCTCGGAGCCCCCATCCTAACGCGGTCTGCACGCTACAGTAGGCGCCGAACGACTACCGGAGTTTCGAGCCTGTCGAACCGAGGCGTCGCTGAAGGCAACAAAGGAGATACGATGACGCGCACCTTCAAGAGATTCCCGTTGGTTCTAGCGCTGGCGATGGGCGCGATGGGGGTCGGGGCCGGCAGCTTGCGCGCCGGTACGCTCCCGGCCGTTGATGACTGCGAGGCGCTGCCGACGATGGACTTCACGAGCATTCAGGATGCGCCGACGCAGGTGACGGCGACCCGAATGGTGGAGGCCGCCGGCGAGGTGCCCGCCCATTGCCGGGTGGAGGGGTATGTCGCGCCCAATGTCCGGATCGTGGTACGCCTGCCGAACAGCGCCGCGTGGAGCGGTAGGTTTTTGGAGGCGAGCCCTGGTGGCTATGGCGGCTCGACGGAATCGATGGCCGCCTGGTGCGATGAGGCCTTGCGGAGAGGCTATGCCTGTCTCTCACACGATACGGGGCATTTCGGCAGAACAAGAAGGGCCTCGTGGGCCTACAACAATCTCCAGGCGGAGTTCGATTACGGCATCCGCGGTCACCATGTCGCCGCCCTGGCGGGCAAGGCCATCACCGAACACTACTACGGCCGGGCGCCGGCGTTCTCCTATCATGTGGGCTGTTCCGCGGGCGGGAAGCAGGGGATGGTCCAAGCGAATCGCTTTCCCTGGAACTTCGACCGCATTCTCGTCCAGGAGCCCGCGAGTGTAACGGCCACGGGTGTGATGATCCTGTGGAACGCCTTGGCAACGCATGACGCGGACGGCCAGCCGCTGTTCACACCCGCCGATCTGGACGTGCTGCACGCGGGGGCCATTGCCGCCTGCGATGCGGACGATGGCCTCGAGGATGGGATCATCGGTGGCGATCCCCGGACCTGCCAATTCGATCCGGCCGACCTGACCTGCGCGTCGGGGCAGACATCGGGCTGTCTATCGCCGGTCCAGGTGGAGGCGGCCAGGAAAGTGTACAGCGGGCCGGTGACATCGACCGGGGAGAAGCTCAGTAAATACTTCCCGTGGTACCCCGCCATGCCCGGCTCGGAGAAGGGCAACTACTTCTCCATGGGCCTCGACAGCCCCACCTCGTGGTGGCGGTTCATGGGGTTCAACCCGGATCCGGGACCGAGCTGGACGGCGACCGACTTCGATTTCGACCACGATTACAAGCGCACCGGGATGATGGATGCGCTGGTGAATGGTTACAGCAATCCCGATCTGCGCAATTTCAAGGCTGCGGGTGGCAAGCTGCTGATCATCCAGGGTTGGGAAGACTCGGGTCTGCCCTCGCCGCAAGTCAGCGTCGACTACTATGAGATGGCGGAACGCATCATGGGCGGGCGAGCCAGCACCCAAGAGGCGGTTCGGCTGTTCATGATTCCGGGACGTAAGCATTGCTATGGTGGCGTTGGCGCGGCCAGCGGCGATTTTCTCAGCTATCTCGAAGCCTGGGTCGAAGAGGGTCAGGCGCCCGACATGATCGTCGGCTACCATCCCGAAGAAATGCCATCCGGCCCACGGAGTGGGGCAGCTTGGGTCAAAGCGAATGCCTCGGTCCCCGATAGCTACACGTTCACGCGGCCCCATTATCCCTACCCGCTGCAGGCGCGATACAAGGGCAGCGGCGATCCGAACGACTATCGGAGCTTCGAGCCTGTCGAACCGGAGCGTCCCTGAGGTCAACAAAGGAGATATGATCCTCCGCTGCCCGCGCCGGACTTCACGACCATTCAGGATGCGCCGACGCAGGTGACGGGGGGCGCACCGCCCGGGCAGCGTTTGAGTAGAATCCCCAGTACGATCCTCCCCACTCGAAGTGCCCGAAGGGTTCGTGCAGGTCGATGTCCTGCACGATTGAGCTCATCTCACGGCCGAACCGCGGGCTGGCCGGTGACCTTGGCGAGGCGCTCGTAATCGTCGCCGTAGTGCAGCACCGTCAGGTTGGCACTCTCCGCCGTCGCGGCAACAACAAGATCCACCGGCTTCGCTCCACGATGGAGGCCGGCGCCGGCCATGAGGCCGGCGACTTGGAGGGCGCCATTCAAGACCTCGGGAGTGATCACTGCCTCGGGTAGCGCCAACCTTTCGCGTGCACTGTCTCCAACTTGGCTTTACCACGTGTAACCTTTGCGATGATGCTGTCGGCGGTGGCCGTCCAGACGAACGGCCGGGAGTTTTCGTTGCTGTGCTCCACGTAGTCGTAGATGGTCTTTACGAGGTCGTTGACGCTCTGGAATGCACCGCGCCGGATCGCCTTCGTGGTCAGACCGCCCAGCCAGCGTTCGACCAGGTTGAGCCAGGGCGACGAAGTGGGAATGAAATGGAAGTGGAAGCGAGGCTTTCGCTCCAGCCATGCGCGCACGGCGGCGTGTTTGTGGGTCTGGTAGTTGTCCAGGATCAGGTGCAGGTCGAGATGCTTCGGGATCTCACGGTCGAGACGCTTGAGGAAACGGAGAAACTCCTGGTGGCGCTGCCGGCCCATGCACTCCGCGATCACCGTGCCCTCCAACACGTTCAGCGCAGCGAACAACGTCGTCGTCCCGTTGCGCTTGTAGTCGTGGGTCATCGTTCCCGCGCGGCCGCGCTTGAGCGGCAAGCCCGGCTGGGTCCGGTCCAGAGCCTGGATCTGGCTCTTCTCGTCCACGCACAGCACAAGCGCGTTCTCGGGCGGATTCCGGTACAGGCCCACAACGTCCCGCAGCTTTTCCACGAACCTGGGGTCGTTGCTCAGCTTGAACGTCTTGACCAGATGGGGCTTCAGCCCGTGCGCCACCCAGATGCGCTGGACCGCCGCCGGACTGATGCCCTGGGCCCGAGCCATCGAACGCACGCTCCAGTGGGTCTGACCGGGCGGCTTCTCGTGCAGCGTCGCTTCGATCACTTTACGCACGACCGACTCCGAGAGCGGCGGCTTTCCGCAACCGCGGGGACGATCCCTGGTCAGCCCCGAAGGTCCGTCCTCCGCGAACCGACGACGCCACAGCAGCACCGTGGGCCGCGAAACGCCGAGTTTCGCCGCAATCGCCCGATTGGCCGTGCCCTCCGCCGCAGCGAGCACGATCCGGCTACGCCGGACCGTGCGTTGCGGCGTCGTCGGCGCCTCTACCCATTTCTTGAGAAGCGCTCGATCGCTCTCTTCGATGTGAAGTCGTTCCGCTGGTTCCCACATGAACGGAATACTGACGAACTTGCCCGAGACTGTCAACCCATGTCGGAGACACTGCACTAGTAGATCGAGGTCATTTCGGTCGCTGCCAAGGCGCGCCGAGGCAGGCGTATTCCGAAATCTGTCTTGACGTAGGCCGCACCGTAGCCCACGCCCAGGAAGACCACGCAGATATAGGCGACGAGGCGCGTGTCGGCGATCAAGAGTCCGCCCAGGCCGACGCCGTTGATGAAAAGCGAGACCGCCATCACCTTGGTGGGGGAGAAGACGTCGCCGAGAGAGCCGCTGATGCGGCCGACCGCGCTCACTCCGACACGGACTCCGAGGATCGCCGCGGCCACGGTGGTGGCGAAGCCGAGATCTTCGAAGTGGAGACGGCCGTGCGCGCTGAGCACTCGCCAGGGCACGGTATTCGCCATCGAGGTGAGGGTGAGGATGACGAAGTGGCGGGTGCGGGATCTCGGTCGTCGCACTTCGCGCTTCCGCGCAAAGTGAAGTTGCCCCGGTTTCGTGGACGGTTTAGGTTTGGGGTTCAGGCGGCTTCGCAGTAGTGATCTTGGCATCGTGGGTACCTCCTCCTCCAAGGATGTAGTGTCCACGAAACCGGGGCAAGCTCACAGTTGTACCAGTAGATGTGCTCGTCGTCCGGAGCGTCCGGCTCGAGCGGCGTCTTGTCGATGTTGATCGGGCTCCGGGCGGCCCACGGCCAGATCGGCGGCGCCTGTTCCCTGTTGTGTTCGGCGAGGAGCTTCTTCGGGGCCGCGACCCGCTCCGGCTCCTTGTCGGCGACGTTGGTGCTCGGTGGGGTCCTTGGCGAAGTGAACGCCGTCACGGGCCAGCGAGTCGATGTTCGGGGTCGGTACCGTGCCGCCCGCGACGCCGCCGCCGAGCCAGCTCAGGTCGTTCCAGCCCAGGTCGTCGGCGAGGATGACGACGATGTTGGGCGGCCTCTCCCCGGTGGGCCGGCCCTCGGGATCGGCGCCGGCCTGCCAGTCGATCGTTTGGGTCGGACCGATTCCGGCAGGTTGCTGCTGGGCCGGCTGGAGCGCGCCATGCCGGTAGGCAACCGCGCTCGCGGCGCCGGCTGCGAAGGCGGCCGTGAGGCCGAGGGCGACCAGGCCGTGGCGAGTCACCTTGAGTCCTCCGGAGAAGGTGCTTCGGGGCATCGGTTCATCTACATTGTCCTTTCAGATCGAGACGGTAGCGTAGCGTTGCAGAACGGTAGCCGCTTCGCGTCGCGTCCTTGTCAGAAGCCGGCGGGGACGCCGACGCACCTAGTTCCTGCGGCGCGGGCAGGTCCGACAGGCTGCTAGCGTCCGCGAAACCAGACAGAAACCACAAGGAGGAGGAAACACAGATGACCGATTCCAGAACCTCACGCCGCGAGGTACTCAAGACGACCGGCCTGGCCACCAGCGCCGCGGTCGCGACTTCGATTCTCGGAAGCACCGGGGAGGCCCGGGCGCACGAGATCAACGCGATGGGACCCACCCCGGAGCAGGTCCAGGCCTTCCAGGCCTTGCCTGCCGAGCCGATCGTGATGGTGAACCTGCTGAAGTTCAAGCCCGACGGAGGCCGCGAGGACTACGGCGAGTATGGCCGGAAGATAGGGCCGATCCTCCAGAAGATCGGCGCCCGGCTGATCTTCTCCGGCGAGGCCAAGGTGTGCCTCATTGGCGGGGGCGATTGGGACCGCATCGGGCTCGTCGAGTATCCCAACCCCATGGCGCTGATCCAGATGAGTCAGTCAGAGGAGTACCAGGCGATTCACCACCATCGGGCCGCCGGCCTGGAAGGGCAGGTCAACTACGCCGTGGTCCAGACCGGCGGCGCCTAGAGGTTGATGCTCAGGGAGCGTGGCTGGTACCGTCGTCCACCGCGA
Source organism: Candidatus Multivorans sp. (assembly GCA_965205295.1). Taxonomy (GTDB): domain Bacteria; phylum Acidobacteriota; class Thermoanaerobaculia; order Multivoradales; family Multivoraceae; genus Multivorans. The sequence continues at coordinate 2,983,061 of OZ242167.1, read as the reverse complement.
ATCCCCGTACGCGAAATCACAGTTGGAGGGAGAGTTCGACCCATGAAGAGAGGCCGATTTCGATTTGCCTTGCTCGTCCTTTGCCCGATGCTTCTGGCCGTCCCGGCCTTTGCCGAGGAGGGAGACAAGAAGGTGAAAGCCGCTCACGAGAACCTGCCGGCCGACTCGCTGAAGGACGATCTCGGCATCACGGTTCCGGTGCCGGCGAGCCACCCGGGTCGGCGCTATCCGGCAGATCACGACTTCCCGACCGGTCCGGCCGTCGGCGAGCTCCTGCCCGAGTTCGAGCTGCCGAACCAGGACGGCGAGTTGGTCGACTTCCATGCCCATCGGGGCGACTCGAAGGCCGTCGTCGTCTTCTATCGCTCAGCCGTTTGGTGACCGTACTGCCGCACGCAGCTGGTCGAGCTGCAAGAGAACATCTCGCTCTTCGACGCCGAGGGCATCAAGGTTTACGGCGTCAGCTACGACTCACAGAAGCACCTGAAGGCCTTTGCCGAGGGACAGGGCGTCACCTATGACCTGCTCTCCGACTCCGACTCGGCGGTGATCACGCGCTTCGGCATTCTGAACACGACCATCGAGCCAGACTCGCCGGTGATCAGCCGGGCGACTGACCGGGGTTTCTACGGCATTCCCTTCCCGGGCGTCTACGTCGTCGACCGTGACGGCCGGGTGACCGAGAAGTTCTTCCATCGCCACTACGGGACGCGCACCTCGGCCGGGACGATTCGCGACAGCGCGATCGGCCGCATCCTCGCGAGCCACGAGGTTCCCACCGCCGAACTGGGGGACGATCACGTCGAGGTCTCCGTCTTCCTCGCCGATGAGGCGCTCAAGTTCGAGTACACGAGCACCCTGTACGTGCGTTTCGAGGTCGCCGACGGTTACCACGTCTACGCCGACCCCCTGCCCGATGGCTTCATTGCCTCCACGGCGACGGTCGTGCCGACCAAGGGCGTGAGGACCGGCGAGCCGGTCTACCCGCCGACCGCCGAGCGCGAGTTTCCGGAGCTCGGGGTGACGCTCAACGTCTACGAGGGCGTGACCGACGTTGCCATCCCGATCGCCCTCGACGCCGCGATTCTCGATTGGCCGATTCAGGACAAGCCGACGGCAATCGAGATTCCCGTGAACGTCGTCTATCAGGCCTGCAGCGAGACGGTGTGCTACGTGCCGAAGGAAGAGAGGGTCGTGCTGGAAGTGCCGATCGAACCGCTGGCAATGCCGGGTCGGTAGCGCCGTCAGATTGGAGTCAGGATGAGCCTGATCCTCTACGGAGCCCCCCTCTCTCCCTTCGTTCGAAAGGCGGATGCCCTGCTGCGTGAGAAGGGGGCGCCCTTCGAGCTCAAGAGCGTCAACATCATGCCGATGCCCGACTGGTTCAAGGAGATCAGTCCGGCGCGTCGCATTCCGGTGTTGCGCGATATGGATATCGGCGAGGAAGGCCCGCTCGGCACGATCCCCGATTCGTCTGCGATCTGCGCCTTCGTCGAGCAGAAGTTCCCGGAGCCCGCGTTCTATCCGGCGGACCCCTACGAACGCGGCCGTGCGGTCTGGTTGGAGGAGTATTGCGACACCGAGCTGGCGGTTGTGCTCGGCCTCGGGATCTTCCGCCCGATCCAGTTCAACCGCTTCAGGGGCAAGGAGCCCGATGTAGACGGGGCCAGGAAGACCTATGCGGAACGGCTTCCACGGCGCCTCGACTATCTCGAGGGCGAAATCGGCGACGGGCCGTTCCTGGTTGGAGACGCGCTCACGATCGCGGATATCTCGCTCGCGTGTCAGCTCGCTCAGCTCGAGCTCGTCGCCGGACCGCTCGACGCGTCGCGGTGGCCCGGGGTGGCCGGCCTCGTCGAGCGCTTGACAGGGCGGGACAGCTTTCAGCCTTGCCTCGCGATCTGCCGGAAGATCGTGAAGCAGGAGCCCATCGATCTGAGGCCTTAGCCTTCCTGCCCCTGCGGAGGGGTTTCGTCTGGCTCCAGGACTTCACAGCCTCTATCTCGGAGCCGCGACAGGGGTCCGTCGTGCCGGAGCAAGTCCTTGAGAGGCAGGATGGCGAAAGTGGAGTCGTTGTTGCTCAATGCGCGATCGGCGTTCTCGAGCCAGAGCGCCCAGCTCCGCGACTCCGTCTGGATCAGCTCCTCCGGGTGGGCGGCGAGTCGCCTGGGATCGCAGGCCTCTGTGGCCGAGTCGCCTGGATGGGCCCTAAGCGAGGCTAAGTCGCCTTCGGCCCAGGCAGTTGCAAGACGCGTGTGCGCCTCGAGTTGGGCATCGAGCCCTTGAAGACGTGCCTGCAGACAGGTCTGCTCCGCACCCGCAGACATTTCCTCCATCGAATCGAGGAGAGTCGAATCCTTGTAGCGCTCGGAGAGTACCGTTGGCACCTCCCTGACGTTGTGCTTCCTGGCTCTTTTCTTGATTGCCCCATGAATGGTAAAGCCCGACACCAGGCCCGCGGATTGCGCCGCGGAATCGAAGAGTTCCTTGGCCGCGACGCCAGGCCGCAAGCTCTTGAGATCGTCTCGCTTCGGCTCGTGTCTGAGTCTGGTTTCCAGGAAGAGCTGGTACAGGTTCTCTGGCAGCAGGTCCTCCAGGGTTCCGCGGTCCGGGATTCGTCGTGTGCGCCTGTACTTCCTGAGCCCCCGCACCACTTTCACCGGGTTCGACACCGTGACGCGCACGCCTCTGGACGTCAGGTACTCGCTGGAGCTGGCCAGCACGTGCTCGACGAAGTCCGATTGCCAGAGAAGATTGTCCGGCACCAGTTCCGGAGTACCAAGGATCCACAAGACATGGTCATCCCTGGTCACCTTCCAAAGGGGCGGCCCAAGGGACTTCCCCAGGACCAGGATCTCTTCCTCGAAGCGATCCACTGGGGGTGGCTGGGATCCGCCGTCCTCTTGGGCGGTCGCTCCCGGAACTGCCGCTGAGGCCACGAGTAGCAAGGCCTTCCACTTCCAGATCACCGAAGGACTCCTTTCGCTCTGCGTTACGCAGACGAAACGCTCGACCGACCCCTTTGATTCCACTATGTCGGCGAGGTACCTGTAGGCGCCGCAGTCTCTCCGTCCGGACGGGACCCGCACGACCGGGGGGCCATCCGCGCCCTACGTCTTCGCCACCTGCTCGAACAGCCATGGGCAATCGATGATGGGCGGAGACTGAACGCCGCGCGAGGCGAGGTCGATCCGGCGGTTGCGCGCCATCGTCCTGGCGTCGTCGGGCAGGTCGACCCAGTCGTGACCCCAGAGGCTCGGGCCGTCGAAGATCTCGACGGGCTGCCAGGTCTTCGGGTCGATGATCCGGCCGCATCAGCCGTTCTCGACGAAGAAGCCGGAGGGCGTTCTCGCGCTGGCCGGCGGTGCGATGTATTGATGCAAAGCATGAGACACATTCATGCTACCGTTGAGGCATGAGAACGACGGTCGATCTGAACGAGGAGTTGCTTCGCGAGGCGAAGAAACGAGCGGCGAACGATGGAAAGCCCTTGCGGGTGTTCATCGAAGAGGCGCTACGCGCCATGATCCAGGCTCCGGCCACGAGAGAAACCGGCTTTGAGCTGAAGTGGCGAACGGAGAAGGGGCGGCTTCAGGCCGGAGTTCGTTTGGAGGACCGGCAGAGTCTCTTCGACCTCATGGAAGGGCGCGATTGATCGCTCTCGATACGAATATCCTGGTCTACGCTCGGCGCGAGGAGTTACCGGAGCACGATGTGGCCGCTGGCCTACTGCGAAACCTCGCGGAGGGGAGCCAGATCTGGTTCCTCCCATGGCCGTGCGTCTACGAGTTCCTCCGCGTGGTGACACATCCGCGCGTCTTCGACCCCCCTACGGATCTCGGGGTAGCGCTGGAGGACCTGGGCTCTCTCCTGCGATCCCCTTCGCTGGTTCTGATTGGCGAGGGTCGCGGACACTTTCGACGACTACGGGAGGCGGCGACCGATGCCCGGGTCTTTGGCAACCTGGTGCACGATGCGCATATCGCCGCACTCTGCCTCGAGCACGGCGTCACCGAGCTGCTGACCAGAGACCGGGACTTCGGTCGCTTCAAGGGCCTCGCAGTTCGTGATCCGTTCGAGTAGTGGTCTCCTCCTGACGGCCGATCGGCCCTATGGCCTTGCGGCTCCTGTCCTGCTCACGGTCATCGTCCTGTTCGGCTGTGCGCCGGGCGACGAGGTCGAGGCACCGGAGGCGCAGCGACCGCCCAACGTCGTGCTCATCGTCGCCGACGACCTCGGCTGGCGCGATGTCAGCTTCAACGGCGGCGACATCGCCACCCCCAACATCGACCGCATAGCCGCGGAGGGCGTCAAGCTCGATCGCTTCTACGTGGCTCCGATCTGCTCGCCGACTCGCGCCGGCCTGATGACCGGCAGACATCCGATTCGCTACGGCATGATGCGCGGTGTCGTCATGGGGTACCACGACTACGGTCTCGATCCCGAGGCGACGCTCATCCCGCAGGTGCTTGCCGAGGCCGGCTACGAGCAGCGCGGGCTCGTCGGCAAGTGGCACCTGGGTCTGTCGCGCAAGGAGTACCTCCCCCTCGAGCGCGGTTTCACGCGCTTCGTCGGTCACCTCGGCTAGGGCTTCGACTACTTCACGCACGAGCGCTACGGCGAGGTCGACTGGTTCCACGACGACGAGTCGGTCGACGAGCCCGGCTACAGCACCGACCTGATTTCCGAGCACGCCGTCCGCTTCGTCCGCGAGCACGCTGACGGTGACGCGCAGCTTGCGGAGTAGGCTGAGAGCGCAACTAGGAGTCGAAATGAATCACCGATCTTTGTTGATGGCTGCGATGGCTGCAGTAGTGCTCGCTTCTGCAGCCGCCGTTGGCGGTGCCGCGGCGCAAGACGCACCCCGGACCGAGCTGGGCGCGCGTCTGGTCGAGCATCACGGCGACGAGGCCTTCCTCCGCCTGGAGGACGTGAAGCTGCGAGAGAGCGTCGCCTACCCGGACGCGGCAGCGTTCGGTGCTCTGAAGACTCCGGCGGGCGCCTACCAGGCCTATCTCTCCACCCTCGCCGCGGTCGAAGAGGAGGCCGGTGTCAAGACCCTGCTCGTCAACAGCGTCTTGAGAAGAAGCAACAGCGAACGCCCCGACGTTCACTGGGCGCGCTGCGACTGGGACATCGTCGTGGTGAAGCACTATCCGAGCTGGCGTGCGTGGGAGAAAGTCGAGGGCAGCGGGTTACGGGAGGCGGCGTACGTCCATCGTGAGGCGGCAGTGGCGAACGATCACGTGGTGGTGGCCGTGCCCCTGGTTGTCAGAGCGACGCGGCAGTCACGCCCGGACGACCCCACCGACACCATGGTCTACATCATGAACCACCTCGAGCTTCGCGAGCAGGCACAATACGGCGACGGCTCGTACCCCGGATCGACCGGCATCGAAGCCTACCGGCGCTACAAGGGGGGTGGCCCGCTGGCCAACGTGCCCCGTGAGCTCATCATCACCGCCGAAGTGCCCGCTGCCCTCAACTCTGCCGACGCTCACTGGACGCGGCTCAACATCGTGCGTTACCCCAGCTTGCGCGAAGTCGCAAAGCTCGTCCAGCCGAGCGATCATCCCGAAAGCTGGTGGATGTTGCACAAGCACAAGGCGGCCGCGGCAGCCCGGCACTGCGGCCCGATGACCGTGCCGACTCTGCCCGAGTCGAGCGTGGGTGCCGCGTCGAGAAAGCCCTGACACTGCGTATGAAGGGGCTTTTCTACGTTGTCGCAGTGGGCTTGGCAGCGATGTGCCTGGCTCCGGCTTCGTTCAGTTCGGCTGGTTCGCATGAGTCACGGCCCGGGCCAACGGTGATGCCTGTCGCGCAGGCTGCGGGTTCGTAGTCACGTGCGGCGGGATTCGTTCGCCACATCGGCGGTTCCCGCCGATGTGCCGCCGCAATCCCGTCCGGGCTGTCAGCGCGCCCCGCGGGGCGCGCTGGTAGCCCGTACGGGATTCGAACCCGTGTTACTGGCGTGAGAGGCCAGCGTCCTAGACCCCTAGACGAACGGGCCGCGCGTGCGCAGGGCGGCAGAAGATAACACAGCGGGCCTCCTTGCCAGCAGGTCCGGAAGGCCCGGAATCAGGCCCTCCCGCAAGCTGTTAGGTTGCCATAGTGTCTTGCCTTTGCGCGACGGGCCTTCGACGCGGGCTGCTGGCTGCCGCGGTGGCGCTCGTGCCGCTCGCTCCGGCCTGGGCGCAGGCCGACGACGAGCCCGAGACGCAGATTCTCTGGCAGGGCGAGGGGTCCATCACGGTGGGCCGGCAGCGGGCGCCGCTGCCCTGGGCGGAGTCTTCGTTCGGCCCGCTCGTCGCCCTCGCGCCGGTGGTGGAGGTGCTGGGAGGCGAGCTGAAAATCGGTCCCCTGGGCGAGGCGCACACTCTGCGCGTCGCCGGTCGCGAGGTGGTGCTCGGGCCGCTGGGCCGGGTCGTCATGGTCGACGGCGAGATGCAGACCCTGTCGATCAAGCCGTGGCTCGAACCCGAGCCGGAAATCCCCGAACATCTGCTTCCGAAGGACGATTCCGACGAAGACGAGGACGGCGGCGCGGATGGCGAGGACGCCGACGAGCCGGCGCCCGAGCTGCCGCCCATCGAGTTGCCGCCGCGGCACCTGTACGTACCGGTCGACGCACTGGCCCGCGCCTATCCGGCAGAGCAGGGATACGGGTTCGACTTCGATAGGAGACGCGGACAGTTGGAGGTTTCGAAGACCGGTGAACGCCGGCTCGCGGTCGAGGTGGACCGCGTTCACGATCTTGGCGCGACGACGCTGGTCGTGACGTTCTCGGGCCGGCCGCGCTACCGCGTGGAGGAGTACCGCGGGGGCGTCCGGCTCCGACTCCTGAGCGGCGTCATGGAGGCGCGGCCGCGCGCGCGGCTGAACGATCCTCTGGTGCGCTGGCTGGAGGTGCGGGAACGCTCGATCGACATCGGCTTGGCGCCCCGGGCGAAGGCGTCGGAGCCGTACATCCTCGGACGTCCGCCCCGGGTTCAACTCGTTCTGGACATCACTCGGGACCGGATGGGGCGCACGCCCAGCGCACTGTCTCGGCGCGCAGAGGAAACGGGAGAGTTTCGCATCGTTCTCGACCCGGGCCACGGCGGCGCCGACACCGGCGTCTCCTCGCCCTCCGGCGTGACCGAGAAGGACCTGGTGCTCGCGATCGCCCAGGAGCTGAGGTCGCACCTGGCGAACAGCCTGGGGGCGCGGGTCGTGCTGACCCGGACCTATGACACCGACGTGGCGCTCGAGACGCGGACCGCGGTGGCCAACCAGCGCCGGGCCGATCTGTTCCTGTCGCTGCACGTGAGTCCGGATTCCGCGTGGGCTTCGGGGGACGGGTTCCAGGCCTACGTCCTCGATCCGCCGCCGGCCCTGTTCGAGCCGGGCGAGGGGAACGAGTCCGAAGGCGAGCCGATCGACGATGCCGAGTGGGGCGAACCGGCGGCAACGGACGATCCCGACCCCTTGGAGTTTGAGGAGGACGCGTTCGACGACCTGGACGTGGAGCCGGGCGACGGGGAGCCGGGCGACGTCGAGCCGGGAGACGGGGAGGACATCCGCGTCGCCGTCCCGGCGCTCGAACGGTGGGAGCGGGTGCAGGACGGCCACCTCGAGCAGAGCGGCTTGCTGGCACGCCTGATCCAGAGCCATGTCAGCGACGCGCTCAAGCAGCCGAACCGCCGTGTGGGTCGCGCCCCGCTGCGGGTGCTGACCGGCGCTACGATGCCTGCGGTCCTGATCGAACTCGGTTCTCTGGGTAGCGACGAGGAAGGGACGCCGCTGCTCGACGAGTCCTACCGTCTGGAGTTGATCGAGGCGATCGGCCGGGCGATCCGGCTCTACCGTGGCGTCGGCGCGGGTGCCGCTGAGGCCGCCGCTGAGGCCGCCGCCAACGGGGCGGGATCGTGATCCGCCCGCGGTCGAGTCGGTGTGCGGTCGTCGTCCTGGCGCTGCTTGCCGGTTGCGGCGGCTCGGGCCAGAACGGGGACGGCGACGCCGAAGTGGAACTCGTCGCCCCGGGTGAAGCCTTCCTGGCCACCCTGTGCTTCCCGAATACCCTTGGGTTGCTTCGCTGCGACCAGCGGCCGATCCGGGCCGAGGACAGCGCCGAGGAAACGGCTGCAGTCATCGTCGAAGCACTGATCGCGGGTCCAGGCGGAGCAGAGGCCGCGGCGCCGACCCCGGCCTCCGGCGATGGGGCTGACGACAACGAACGAAGTGAGCGATCCGCCCGAGCCGATCGAAGAGATAGAAGAGCTGCTCCCGGCTCTGCCGGCCGGGGTCCGGCTCCTGGCGGTGGAACTGCTCGACGGCGTGGCCTATGTCGACCTGACGACCGCGGCAGGCGATTCCGAAACGGGTGAAGTGGCCGCCGCGGGGCGCCGGCCGCCGGTGGTCCTGGAGCGGCCGGCGATGGGGCTGACGGAGGAACTGCTGGCCGTCTACAGTCTCGTGAACAGTCTGACCGCGAACAACCTGGGAGTGGATCGGGTGGTGCTCATGTGGAACGGCGAGCAGCGGTCGACCTTTGCCGGCCACGTAGACACGACGCGACCCCTGATGGCCGACCTGGAACGGAACGCGGCGCCGTCCGGGGGCGTCTGACCGGTGTCCTCTCCCGAGCCCCTGATCGGCGTCTTCGATTCGGGCGTCGGCGGCCTCACTGTGGTCGCGGCGCTCAGGCGGCGCCTGCCCGCCGCCTCGATCCTCTACCTGGGCGACACCGCGCGACTGCCCTACGGCACGAAGTCGCGGCGGACGGTGCTGCGCTACTCCCAGGCCAACGTCGACTTCCTGGAGCGGCGCGGGGTCGACGCCCTGGTCGTCGCCTGCAACACGGCGTCGGCGATGGCGCTCGACGACCTCGTCGTGCGGACGCCGCACTGGGGCGTGCTGGAGCCGGGCGCCTCGGCTGCCGTCGCCGCGGCCGGGCGGCACGTCGGCGTGATCGCCACCGAGTCGACGGTCCGGTCGGGGGCCTACGAGCACGCGATCCGGCGCCTGAACCCGAAGTTGCGGGTCAGTCAGCAGGCCTGCCCGCTGCTCGTGCCGCTGGTCGAGGAAGGCTGGGAGGACGACGAGATCACCGAGCGGATCGTCGCCCGCTACCTCGAACCGCTGCTGCGGGCGAAGATCGACACCCTGCTCCTCGGCTGTACCCACTACCCGCTGCTGCGCGGCGTGCTGGCGCGGGTCTGCGGGCCGGGCGTGACCCTGGTTGACTCGGCCGAGTCGACGAGCCTGGCGGTGGAGCAGAGGCTCCTGCAGGCCGGCTGGCAGGGTGGAAGTGCGCCGCACGCCCCAAGTGTGAGACTCTTCGCCACCGACGCGGGTTCCCGGTTCGCCAGACTCGCGGAGCGGATTCTCGGCGAACCCGTCGCCCTCGAGTGGATCGACGTAAACCAGTCCGAGAGGCATTCCTGAGGAGGTGGAACGACGGTGACTAAACATGGACGATCAGGCGGCTTCGCACGCAGCGGCGGGCGATCGACCTCGGCCCTGAGGCCGGTGTCGATCGAACTGGACGCGATGAAATACGCCGAGGGCTCGGCGCTGGTGGCATTCGGCGACACCCGGGTGCTTTGTTCCGCCAGCGTTGAGCGGCGGGTGCCGCCCTTCCTGGTCGGCAAGGGCCGGGGTTGGCTCACCGCCGAGTACGCGATGCTGCCGCGGGCGACGCTGACCCGTTCGATGCGGGAAGTGTCGCGGGGCCGGCCGTCGGGCCGCTCGTCGGAGATCCAGCGCCTGATCGGCCGCTCGCTTCGATCGGCGGTCAATCTGCGCAAACTCCCCGAGGTCACGATCGCGATCGACTGCGACGTGATCCAGGCCGACGGCGGCACGAGGACTGCGTCGATCACGGGCGCCTACGTGGCCACCGTCGCCGCGCTGGCGAAGATGCTGCTCGAGGGCGATCTGAAGACCTGGCCGCTGGTCCACTCGTTGGCCGCGGTCTCGGTCGGCATCTGCGAGGACGAACTGCTACTCGATCTCGAGTACGTCGAAGACCGGGACGCCCAGGTCGACCTGAACGTGGTGGCGACCGGTGAAGGCAGCCTGATCGAGGTGCAGGGCACCGCGGAAGGCCGGGTGTTCACGCGCCCTGAGTTCGATGGGCTGCTGGACCTGGCCATCGGCGGTATCGCCGAGCTGACGGAAATGCAGCAGAGCGTCCTCTCGGAGCGGCTGGCTGAAGTGGACGACGCCCTGGATCGCCGTCGGCGAGGCCCGGCGGCGACCCGGGACGAGGCCAGTCTCTGGGGCCGCCCTCCGCGTGCTTAGCGGGACGTTGGGCCGCGGGCCCTGGGAACGCGGGCATCTTGCCCGCATCCGCTCCGCTTCGACAGCTTGAGGAGCCCCCCTGGACATCCACCTGATCGCGATCGGCGGCACCGGCATGGCGCCGCTTGCCTGCCTGCTGCGGGAGCTGGGCCACCAGGTGCGGGGATCCGACGGACCCCTCTACCCGCCGACCAGCGAGCTGCTGGCCGACGCAGGCATCCAGCCCCTGGTCGGCTACGACCCGGCCCACCTGGCGCCGCGACCGGATCTGGTCATCGTCGGCAACGCGGTCCCGCGCACCAACCCTGAGGCGGTGGCGACCGAGGAACTCGGCCTGCCGCGGCTGTCCATGCCCGAAGCGCTCGACCGCTTCGTGCTCCGGGACCGGCGGCCGCTGGTCATCGCAGGGAGCCACGGCAAGACGACGACGACCGCGATGGCGGCCTGGGTCTACTCCCGCGCCGGCGCGGATCCCGGCTTTCTCATCGGCGGCGCGCCCATCGGCCTGTCTTCCGGCTTCGCGCTCGGCGGCGGCCCGCGCTTCGCGATCGAGGGGGACGAGTACAACGCCTCCTACTTCGATCGCGGGCCGAAGTTCTGGCACTACCGGCCGGAGACCCTGATCGTCACCAGCCTGGAGCACGACCACGTCGATCTCTATCCCGACTTCGAGGGGCTGGAACGGGCCTTCGTCGGCCTGGTCGAGCGGCTGCCGCCGGGGGGATTGCTGATCGCCTGCGCCGACTACCCGGCCGTCGAGCGATTGGCTCGGGCGAGCCCGTGCCCCGTCGTGACCTACGGCGCTGGGGCGGGCGATGTCCGGCTCGCCGGTCCGGTCGAGAGCGGCGAGAACGGCATCTCGTTCGAACTGGAAGAGGCCGGCGCCCGGCAGCGGATCGAACTCGGGGTCTGGGGCGAACACAACGCGGCGAACGCGACGGCGGTCTGGATCGCGGCGCGGGCCGACGGCCTCGATCTCGAGGTCGTGCTGGAGGCGCTGGCTACGTTCCGGGGCGTACGGCGTCGGCTCGAAGTGGTTGGAGAGGCCGCAGGCGTGGTCGTCATCGACGACTTTGCCCACCATGCCTCGGAGATAGCAGCCTCCCTCTCGGCGCTCCGGCAGCGGTTCCCCGGCCGCCGCCTGGTCGCCCTGTTCGAGCCGCGCAGCCTGAGCGCCGGTCGCCGTCAGTTCGCCGCCGACCTCGCGGCGGCCCTGGCGTCGGCCGATCGCGTCTTCCTGGCCCCCGTCTTCCACCGCGAGCGCCTGGGCGAGGAGGGCTTCGACCCGGAGCGGTTGACGGCGGACATCGAGCGACTCGGCGCACCCGCCACGGCGTGCGAATCGAACGACGCACTGGTCGAACAGGCTCTCGCGGAAGCCCGGTCCGGCGACGTTCTGGTCACCATGTCCTCGGGATCCTTCGACGGCATGCCGCGGCGTCTAGAGATGGGTCTCGAGGATCTGCTGGGCGGAGAGCTCGGGTAGGCGCAGCGCGGCGGCGCCGGTTGCCGGCACGGTTCTCCGCGGCGCGAGGCCGATCAGTTCCGTTTCGACGACCCGCACGCCGGCGGCTTGCGCGAGCTCGTCGGCCCGCTGGACGACATCGAGCAGCGAAGTCCGTTCGCAGTCGGTCAGGTTGACGCTGACCTGGACCTGTCCGCGGCTTTCGAGAAGGAAGCCGAGGGCGCGCACGCCCGGTGGCCCGCCGCCCGATTCGCGCAGCGAGGCGGCAATCCGTTTCGCCGCGGCGAGTTGGTCCGTGTCGAGCAGCAGGTTGAAGGCGACCAGGGGAGGCCGCGCTCCAACACAGACGGCGCCGCCCTTCGGATGCGGTCGCTTCGGACCTCGGTCCGGCAGCCACTCGCCGCTCGCCATCCGCTCGGCAAGGCGCGCCAAGCCGCCGCGCCGATGGTCGGCAAGGGCGGCTCGCGCTGGTTCGCACGCGGCTTCGCCGTAGAGGAACACCGGCAGGCCGAGGCCGGCGAGCGCGTCGGCGGCAGTGCGCGCGGCTTCGGCCGCGGCGGGCAACTGCCCTGGTTCGAGCGCCACGAAGGGCACAACATCCAGTGCCCCCAGGAACGGGTGAACGCCGCGGTGGCCTGCCACGTCGATGTGCGTGATCGCCGTCGCGGCAAGCGCCTTGACCGCCCGCACCAGCTCGTCGGCTTCGCCCAGCAGGGTCAGCACGGTCCGGTTGTGGTCCGGGTCGGAAGACACGTCGAGGACCCGCACGCCGGGCGCCTCCGCGGCCTCCGCGCAGGCGTCGATGACGTCCTGGCGCCGGCCCTCGCTGAAGTTCGGCACGCATTCCAAGTGGACCATGCGGTCAGGCTAACCGAGTTCCCGCCGGCTGCCGGGAAACGCGCCGCGAAGCGGCGACGGCGTTGTTAGTCGACTCTTGCGGCTTCACCTTGACCACGGTGGCCACCGGAAGCTACATTAGCTTGGCGATGAGATCGGTCGGACTCAAGACGTTGAACAATCAACTTAGCCGGTATGTGCGAATGGCGGCTGCTGGCGAGACGGTCCTGGTCACGGACCGCGACCGCGTAGTTGCCGAGATTGTGCCGCCGCGCCAGGAACGGAGCCCCTTCCTGGCCGATGCGATGCTGGCCGATGCGGTGCGCAAGGGTTGGCTGACGCCACCCGCCATGAAAGGAGCGGGGCCCCCTGTAAAGCCACCGCCCATCATGTCGCTGGACGAACTCCTCGAGGATCTGGACGCGGATCGGCAGGATCGGTGATCTACGTCGACACCTCGGTCGTGCTGGCGCACCTCTTCGCGGAGATCCAGCGGCCGCCCGAACAGCTTTGGGCGGAGACGCTCGTCGCAAGCCGATTGGTCGAGTACGAGGTCTGGAACCGTCTTCACGCCCGTGGGCGGGCAGATACTCACGGCGAAGCTGCCGAAGAAGCGATCGGCCGGATCGCCCTGTTGGAGCTGTCCCCAAACATCCTCACCCGGGCGCTGAGCGCCTTCCCGGTAGCCGTTCGCACACTGGATGCTCTGCATCTCGCTTCGGTCGACTACCTTCGCGGGCAACGGCAGACCGTGGAGTTGGCCACTTACGACCGACGAATGGCTGCAGCGGCCAGAGCGATGGAAGTTCCGGTCCTGGACCTCGGAAACGCATGATCGAAGGCCGCGACTTCGCGGCGGCCAGCATGATCGGTGCGCGCAAGCGCCAGGAGGACGACTGGGGCGTCCACGTCGTGGCGGACGACGCGCCCGGTGAAGCGCTGCTCGCAGCGGTCGCCGACGGCATGGGGGGTCTGCCCGCAGGCGACCAGGCGAGCCGGATCACGATCCGAGCCTTCGTCGGTAGCTACCCACTGATCGCGAAGCCGTCCGGGGAGCGTTTGCGCCCCGCGCTAGCCCAAGCGAACGCCGAGATAGCGACTGCGATCGAGGCGAATCCCTCGCTTCGAGGCATGGGCTCCACACTGGTGGCAGCGCTGTTCTTCGAGGACCGGTTCCGGTGGCTCAGCGTCGGCGACTCGCACATCTTCCACTGGCGCGGCGGTGAACTGGAGCGCGTCAATCCGCTCCACACATACGGCCGGGAACTCGACGCCCGGGCTGCGCGCGGGGAGATCACAGCGACCCACGCGTCCCTCCATCCCGATCGGGCCACGATCACCAGCGCCGTGATGGGCCGGACGCTTGGCGAGGTGGCCGAAGGAGAACGCGGCGCCGGACAGCGGGGGCTTCGCGGATCGCCGAGGCGATGATTCGCCGGGTTGCCTCTCCGGTGAAGGGTGCAGCGAGTACGAGCTTCCGGTCCGCGAAGTAACGATCCATCAACCGTTCGCGGTATCGAAGTACGTCGTCACGCTCGAGGAGTTCAACCGCTTCGCGCCGGGCCGAGCGCGAAAGGCCTACGAGTTCGAAGGTCCAGGGACCAGCCCGGCGAGTTGGGTGTCGTGGGCCGACGCCCGTGCCTACGCGGAGTGGCTGTCTCAGGAGACTGGTGATAAGTACCGGCTACTGAGCGAGGCCGAGTGGGAGTACGTTGCCCGGGCGGGTTCGACGACCCCCTACCCATGGGGCGAGGAGTTCGGCGCCAACCATGCGAACTGCTGGGCCTGTGAGGACGAGTTCCAGTTCTCGGCGCCGGTGGGCCAGTTCGCGCCGAACGCCTGGGGCCTCCACGACATGCAGGGCAACGGCTGGGAGTGGGTCGAGGACTGCTGGAACGACGATCACGAGGGCGCTCCCTCCGACGCCAGCGCCCGGCTGGAAGGCGACTGTTCGTACCACGTGATCCGCGGCGGTTCCTGGCGGGACGGCCCGGCGGAACTGCGCTCCGCCTTCCGCCGCCCGGTGGAGAAGTGTCAGTTCAAGGGAGAGAACTTCCGGGTTGCCCGCGTGCTGACTCCCTGACTCTCGGGCGGGAGCGGCCTCGGCGTCAGACCAACCTTTTCAGCAGCGTCAGTGCCGGCGCCACGCGGATGCCCTCGGGTGTCACGTAGTCCTTCGTTCCGGTCGCTGACACCTGCCACGCGTCGCAGTTCGAAAAGCGGACCTTGAAGTAGCGGAGGTTCTTGTCCAGCCGGGCATCGGCCCACTTGCTTTCGACGCAGAGCACTGGTTGCCGCCGATCAGTGACCACGAAGTCCACCTCCCGCCCGTCGGTGTCGCGGAAGTAGCGGAGTTCGAGGTCCCGCCCTTGGGTGTCCTGCTGGTGGTGAACCCACTTGAGCAGGTGGCAGGCGATCAGGTTCTCGAAGCGTGCGGGTTCCGAGGGCACGATCGACCAGTCGACGTGGTAGTGCTTCTGCTGCTTCTTGATTGCACGGATCGTGGGTGCGCCGAACGGTGAGAGACGGAAGATCGCGTACAGGCGCTCGAAGGTCTGTAGCCAGGCGGCGACCGTCTTGTGGCTCACCTGCAGGTCTTCTCGAACTGCGTTGATCGAGAGCGGCGATCCGACCAGGTCCGGAAGCCGGAGCATGAGGAGCTCGAGCCGGCCGAGATCCTGGATCCGTTCCAGGCTCGCGACCTCTTCGCGAATCAGCAGCGTGCGGTACTGGCGCGACCACCGGCGCGCCTCGACCTCCGAGGCGCCGAGGTAGGGCTCGGGGAAACCGCCGAGCTGCAGCAGATCCCGCAGTTCACTTTGGCTCTGCAGGCCGAGTTCAGCAGCGGACAGCGGGTGCAGACGCAGGAGGTTGAAGCGGCCCTGGAGCGAGTCGCCGCCGAACCGGTAGGCGTCGAGTCTCGCGCTGCCAACTACGAGGATGCGGGCGCCCGGTGTGGTGTCGTCGGACAGCGAGACCGCCGCACCGGCCCGGGCGTCGTAGAGCCCCTTCAGATAGTTCCGCCAGTCCCGGTACTTGTGGATCTCGTCAAAGACCCAGAGATCGACGGGCGGGAGCTCGCGCCGGAGGATGCGCTCGCGATCCTTCGCGACATCCCAGTTGAGGTAACCGTCGCCAGCTCCCGGCAGCATCCGGGCAAGCGTGGTCTTGCCGACCTGCCGCGGGCCGGCGACGAAGACCATCTTCTGTTCAAGGTCTCGTTCGACCTGCTCCGCCAGGTACCTGCGCGTGGCTGCCATGTTCGGCAGGCTACCATGATTTTCCACCATAGTAGAAAATGTCCGCGGACGATTTGGACCCTGGTGCAAGACGCCTGTGTGTCGTTCTGATTCCGCCTGCGGCGGATGCCGGCGGGGACGCCGGCGCGCCCAGTCGCCGCTGTCCGGGCCCCGTCCGATTGCCCCGCCTCCCGGGCCCCGAACGGCCTCGACTCACCTGTGCCCTGACCGGCGTTGACCGTCCCTGGTTGCCGTGTTACGTTACCGCCGCTTTCAGGCTTTGGGCGAGAGAGGTTGACGGCCCTTGGTAGAGGTCTGCGCTCGTCGTGCCGAGCCGCCCGAGAGAACCGGCTCCGCAGGAACCTGGAAGACCCGGAACGACGAGCCGGATCAACGCCGGAACACTAAGCCCGATCGAGACAGACCCGGACGACCGCGGGACGAGTAGCTGTGGATTTCGACGCCAGCCTCCTGGTCATCATGGCGATTTTCTGGGCCACCTATGCGGTGGTGCGGATCTTCCTGATTGGCCCGGTCATGAAGATGCTCAGGGAGCGGGACAGCGAGATCGTGACCGCTCAGGAGACGTTCGACCGGGCCCAGGCCGAGGTCGAGGCGAGGATAGAAGCGCAGCGCGAAAAGCTGCAGGAAGCCCGGGTCGAGGCCGCTGCCCGCCGCGACGAGATGCGGCGCGAGGCGCAGCAGGCGCGCGAACGCATGGTCGCCGAGGCGCGCCAGGGAGCGGATGCGGAACTCCGGCAGGCGCTCGCGTCGCTGGAAGCGGAGACAGCCGAACAGCGCCGCGCCCTCGAGGGCCAGGCCGAACGACTCGCGGCCGAGATGACGGCGAAACTCATGGGCGCACCGTCATGAGTTGTGACGTTTCTGGGCGCCGGCAAGGGTGTCGCGTGGGGCCGTCGACGTCCCGCGTTTTCTGGGGCGCACCGTCATGAAGTCGGTGACTGCGAAATCACTGTCCGCGGCGTTGCTCTGGACGCTGTTCGCCGGTGCCGCGGCGGCGTTCGGCGCCGAAGTCGGCGGCCACGGGGAACCGACGACCTTCCTCGGTCTGCCGCGCTGGGTCTTCTCCTGGGTCAACATGCTCGTGTTGTTCGGCGGCCTCGGCTACCTGATCTGGCCGAAGGCCGCGGCGATGCTCGAGGCGCGGCGGATCCAGATCCGCGACAGCCTGATGACTGCCCGCCGGCAGCGCGCCGACGCCGAGGAGTTGCGCGACGGCCTCGCCGGTCAACTGGCCGGCTTGGAGGCGGAGGTCGCGGAGGCCGTTGAGCGCGCGGAGCGGCAGGGCAAGCGCGAGGCGCGGGAGATCGTCGCCCTGGCCGGGCGTGAGCGAGAGCGGATGGTGGAACAGACCCGCGCCGAGATCCGGAGCCGCGCGGCACGTGCCCGGGTCGAGCTCGCGCAGCACGCGGCCCGGCTCGCGACCTCGCTGGCTACCGCGCGCCTGGAGCGGGAAGTCGATTCAGGCGCGCGCCGCCGAATCCTCGACCGTGGACTGCTCAGCCTGGAGAGCCGCGCCGACGGAACCTCATCCGGGGCGGACGCACGATGATCTACCGCTACGCGAGGCCCTACGCCCAGGCTCTGATGGGCGCCGCCGGTTCGGTCGAGCGGGCGGAGGCAACCCGGGACGATCTGGTTGCCTTCGCGGAAGCGATGCGCACCGTGCCGCGCCTGAGCCGCATGGCCTCGAATCCGGCAGTGCCGCCGGCGACGAAGCGGGCGGTGGTCGACGAGATCGCCGGCATGCTCGAAGCGGGCGATTTGACGCGCCGGCTGCTGCGGCTGTTGCTCGACAACTACCGGCTGGTTCACCTGCCGGCGATCCTCGAAGCGATCGACGAGTTGATCGACCGGGCCCGCGGCGTGGTCAGCGCCACGGTGACCGCGGCCGAGGAGCTCGATGCCGATCAGCAGGCGCGGCTCCAGGGCGCCCTCGAGCGGCTCTCCGGCGCCCAGGTGCGGTTGGAGAGCCGGGTAGACCCTAGTTTGATCGGCGGCTTTGTCGCCCAGTTCGGCAGCAATCGCTACGACGCGAGTGTGCGCGGCCAGTTGGCCGTTCTGGAAGCCAGGTTGACGGCGGAAGCGCCGACCACGGCGGCGGACGCCACCCAGTAGGACGTCAGGACTTCGAGCGCTCCGCAACCCGGAGCGGACGCTAAAGGGAGTAGAGCAGATATGCAGGTAAGAGCCGATGAGATCGCAGCGGTCCTCGAGCGCCAGTTGGCCGGTTACGAGGCCGAGGTCGATGTCGCCGAAGTCGGCACCGTCCTGAGTGTAGGTGACGGCATCGCGCGGATCTACGGTCTGGAGCAGGCCATGGCCGGCGAGCTGCTGGCGTTCCCGAACGATGTCTACGGTCTGGCGCTGAACCTGGAGGAAGACCAGGTCGGCGCCGTGCTGATGGGCGAGTCGCGGCTGGTGGAAGAAGGCGACGAGGTTCGCCGCACCGGCCGTGTCATGGAGGTCCCGGTGGGACCGGCGCTGGTCGGCCGTGTGGTCGGTCCGCTTGGCAATCCGATCGATGGCAAGGGACCGATCGAGTCATCGGAGCGGTACCCGATCGAGCGCATCGCTCCGGGCGTGGTCGACCGTCAGCCGGTGTCGGAACCGATGCAGACCGGAATCAAGGCGATCGACTCGATGATCCCGGTCGGCCGCGGTCAGCGTGAGCTCATCATCGGCGACCGGCAGATCGGCAAGACCGCGGTCGCGGTCGACGCGATCATCAACCAGAAGGGCGGCGACGTGATCTGTGTCTACGTCGCGATCGGCCAGAAGCGTTCGACCGTCGCACAGGTGGTCAAGACGCTTGAGGACCGCGGGGCGATGGAGCACACGATCGTCGTCTCCGCTTCGGCCTCCGAGCCGGCGCCGCTCCAGTTCATTGCGCCCTACGCCGGTTGCGCGATGGGCGAGTACTTCCTCTACAACGGCCAGCACGCCCTGGTGATCTACGACGATCTGTCGAAGCAGGCGGCGTCCTACCGCGAGGTTTCCCTGCTGCTGCGGCGGCCGCCGGGACGCGAGGCGTACCCCGGCGACGTCTTCTACCTGCACTCGCGGTTGCTGGAGCGCGCGGCGAAGCTCTCGCAGGCGAACGGCGGCGGCTCGTTGACCGCGCTGCCGATCATCGAGACCCAGGCCGGCGACGTCTCGGCCTACATCCCGACCAACGTCATCTCGATCACGGACGGTCAGATTTTCCTGGAGGGCGACCTCTTCTTCTCCGGCGTGCGGCCGGCGGTGAACGTCGGCATCTCGGTCAGCCGGGTCGGCGGCAACGCGCAGGTCAACGCGATGCGCAAGAACTCCGGCACCCTGCGACTCGACCTCGCCCAGTACCGGTCGCTGGCGGCCTTCGCTCAGTTCGGATCCGATCTCGACCGGGTCACGCTGCAGCAGTTGGCGCGCGGCGAACGGCTGGTCGAACTCCTCAAGCAGGGCCAGTACGCGCCGCTCTCGATCGAAGATCAGGTGATCTCGATTCTGGCCGGCACCCGCGGCGCCCTGGACGACCTGAAGGTCGAGGCCGTGCGGCCGTTCGAGGAGTTCCTGCACCGGTACTTCCGCGACGATGAGCCTGAACTCCGGGATCGCATCCGCGAGGAAGGCAAGCTCAGCGACGAGCTCGACGCCCAGGTCATGGAGGCGATCGGACGAGCCTTCCAGCGCTTCGTGGCCGAGAACCCCGACGCCGCGGTCGCAGAGAACTAGGGACTCGCGGGACGTTTCCGAGGTAGGTCCGAGTCATGGCTAGCCTGATCGATCTTCGCCGCCGCATCCGGTCGGTGAAGAACACGCAACAGATCACGAAGGCGATGAAGATGGTCGCCGCGGCCAAGCTGCGCCGCGCGCAGGACCAGATCCTCGCCACCCGCCCCTACGCACTCGAGTTGCGCAAGGTGACGGAGCACCTGGCCGCGGTGTCGGCGGGCGAAGTGGAGCATCCGCTGCTGACGCCGGCGGGCGGCGGGGAGGGCGGCCCGGCCGGCGCCGGCAAGACCCTGGTTCTGGTGGTCACCGGCGACAAGGGCCTGTGCGGCGCCTTCAATGCCCACGTGACGCGCCGGACCGAGCATGAACTCGCTGCCCTCAACGGCGGCGGCGAAGTGCTGGCCCTGGGCAACCGGGGCGCCGACTTCTTCAAGCATCGGGGCGCCGCGATGCGCGGCGCCCGCCGCGGTCTCTTCCGCGACCTGAACTACGGGACCGCCCAGGAGCTCGCGGCCGAGGTCTCGAAGGCCTTCGCAGACGGCGAGTACGACGCGGTCTACGCGGTCTACAACGAGTTCATCTCCGTGCTGAGGCAGAGGGTGAGCTGGGAGCGCCTGCTGCCCATCGCGCGCGAGGACGTGGTGAGCGAAGAGGGCGGCGGTGCGGACGCCGACCACCGGGACTACCTGTACGAGCCGTCCGAGGCCGAGATCCTGAACGACCTGCTGCCGCGCTTCGTGACCTTCCAGATCTACCGCGCGCTCCTCGAGTCCCAGGCCGCCGAGCACGCGGCCCGGATGACGGCGATGGACAGCGCGACGAAGAACGCCGGCGAACTGATCGACAAGCTGACCCTGAAATACAACCGATCGCGCCAGGCGGAGATCACCACCGAGTTGATCGAGGTGGTCTCCGGCGCCAACGCGCTCGAGGGATAGAGATAGAGACGTCAACGGATGGCCAAAGTGGAGAAACGCGACCGAAGCGCATGTGCGCGTTGGCGCCGGCGCCCGTTCACTCCGCAGAGGCTCGAGGGATAGAGAGAAACAGAGAGGCACACCGTGAACGAAGCAAGCAAGTCCGGCGCGACCGGCAAGGTGGTCCAGGTCATCGGCCCGGTCCTCGACATCGAGTACCCGGCCGAGCAGTTGCCCGAGATTCTCAACGCGATCAGCGTCAAGAGCGACGACGGCAAGATCGACCTGGTCGCCGAAGTTGCCCAGCACCTGGGCTCGAACGTGGTTCGCGCGGTGTCGATGCTGCCGACGGACGGCGTCGTCCGCGGCACGCCGGCCGTGGATCTGGGCGAGCCGATCTCGGTGCCCGTGGGCGAGGCGACGCTGGGACGCGTGCTCAACGTCCTCGGCGACCCGGTGGACACCCTTGGTGAGGTGAACGCCGCGCAGCGCTGGGCGATCCACCGCGAGGCGCCGTCCTTCGAGGACCAGGCGACCTCGACCGAGATGTTCGAGACCGGGATCAAGGTCGTCGACCTGCTGCAGCCCTACACCCGCGGTGGCAAGACGGGCCTGTTCGGCGGCGCCGGCGTGGGCAAGACGGTCCTGATCCAGGAGCTGATCAACAACGTCGCGGTCCAGGGCGGCGGCTTCTCGGTGTTCGCCGGCGTCGGCGAGCGCACCCGCGAGGGCAACGACCTCCTGCGCGAGATGGTCGAGGCCGGGGTCGTGAACTACGGCGAGGGCTTCCTCGAGCACTTCGAGAAGACCGGCAACTTCGACCTGACCAAGGTCGACCGGAACGCGCTCAAGGAGAGCAAGGCGGCGCTGATCTACGGCCAGATGACCGAGCCTCCCGGCGCCCGGCTGCGCGTCGGCCTGGCGGCGTTGACGGTCGCGGAGTACTTCCGCGACGTCGAGGGCCGCGACGTGCTGCTCTTCGTCGACAACATCTTCCGCTTCACCCAGGCCGGCAGCGAGGTGTCGGCCCTGCTCGGCCGGATGCCGAGCGCGGTCGGCTACCAGCCGAACCTGGCGACCGAGATGGGCGCCCTGCAGGAACGGATCACGTCGACCAAGAAGGGCTCGATCACCTCGGTGCAGGCGATCTACGTGCCCGCCGACGACCTGACCGACCCGGCGCCGGCCACCGCCTTCGCCCACCTCGACGCGACCACCACCCTGTCGCGTGCAATCGTCGAGAAGGGCATCTACCCGGCGATCGATCCGCTCGACTCGAGCTCGAAGATCCTCGAGCCCGGCGTCGTCGGCGAGGAGCACTACGCCGTTGCCCGGCAGGTGCAGATGGTGCTCCAGCGCTACAAGGACCTGCAGGACATCATCGCCATCCTCGGCGTCGAGGAGCTGTCCGAGGAGGACAAGCTGGTCGTCGGACGGGCGCGCAGGATCGAGCGCTACCTGTCGCAGCCGTTCTTCGTCGCCACCCAGTTCACCGGCCTCGAAGGCCGCTACGTGAAGATCGAAGACACCGTCGAGGGCTTCAAGACGATCCTCTCCGGCGAGCTCGACGAGCTGCCCGAGCAGGCGTTCATGATGGTCGGCACGATCGACGAGGCGGTCGACAAGGGCCAGAAGATGCTGGCGGCATAGCGGGAGCGAACCACGTGACGGGCTTGAACCTCATCCTGGTGACCCATGCCGAGAAGCTGCTCGAAGTCGAGTGCAGCGACGTCGGCCTACCGGGTCGCCTCGGCGACCTCGGCATTCTGCCCGGGCACACGGCGCTGATCAGCACCCTGCGCCCTGGCGAGCTCAGCTACCAGCCGGCGGCCGGCGGACCACGTCGCTTCGTCGCTACGGCGCCGGGCTTCTGCGAGGTCTCCGACGACACGGTGACCGTGCTCACCGAGACCGCCGAGGCCGCCGAGGACATCGACCGCACCGCCGCCACGAGCGACCGCGACCGGCTGGCCGGGGAGTACGACCGCGCCAGCTCCGAGGACCAGGGCGCCCTGAAGGACCGCCTGGACGCGGCCCAGGCCCGGGTCGACGTCGCGGCGCGAGTTTCCGGCCGGTAGCGGACGGTCATCGAAGCCGCCCGCTGCTACACTCCCTCGCTCGGGAGAGGTGCTGGAGTGGTCGAACAGGGCTGCCTGCTAAGCAGTTGTCCGGGGTAACTCGGACCGAGGGTTCGAATCCCTCCCTCTCCGCCACGAGCCCTGTGGTACGCTATGGACCATGCCTACGATAGTCGATAATCCGAAGATCGGTGGCTGGGGGCGGTTCTCGGGCATTGTCCTCGGTCTCTTGGTCGCGCCAGCGCTGACTGCACAAGGTGTGGTCTTCGACGCCAGTCCTGACAAACAGTTCAGCGAGTTCAACGAGGGGTACCAATCTGTAGAGAGAGGACTAAAGCTCTCAAGCGCTCCGAGCGGGAGCGTGACCGTGAGTATTGCGGCGGCCCCAGCCACTGCACTATTTGCACGGCCGACGAGTTTGACCTTCGACAGCTCGACGTGGAGCGTGTTCCAGACCATCGAGCTCTTTTCCTCTCTGGTTGAGAGCACCACGACTGTTACCGTCACCTACAGCGCTTCTTGGTCCGACTGGACCTCGTCAGAGGAGATTACGGTTCGAGCCGACGAGACTGACCCGAGGCCGACCATCGAGTTTGAGATCTCTGAACCGACCTCATCGTGCAGTCACTTGACGGCAGCGCTTGGCAAGAACTGCATCACACCAGGCGAGTCCATGAACTACGGAGTCAGGATCAAATCGCTTCCCGATGAAGCAGTGGTGGTCGGTATCACCCCGTCGAATGACCGGCTTACGGTCAGTCCATCACAACTGACCATCGACTCCTCCAACTGGAACATCTTCCAGACCGTCACGATGACTGGTCAGCGGCCCAACGGCGATGTCTACATCTATTACCATCGCCCGCCGCACATCAACGACTTCTGGGTGTGGGAGCTCGTTTACGTCCGCAGTCCTAGCGGCGGCGGTGGTCCTAGCGGCGGCGGTGGTTCTGGTGGTGGCGGCGACCGTGATGAGGACAATAGTAGCGGCGGCGGCGGCGGCGGCGGCGGTGGCGGTTCTGATGGTGACGGCGGTAGCGTTGGCAATGACGACGAGCCGTCCAGTTGCACCTTGGTGGCCCCGTACTGGTCGGGCCCCACGGGTGGATTCACGGTGATGCCTGCGTCTGGCCGGACGTCGGTGAGCGTGACCTGCGGCGGGACGACGACCGAGTACCCGGCCGAGGACGGCTTGGTGATCCGACTCCTGGGGAGCACCTGCTCTGGGAGCGGGCTGCGACTGACAGGCGCCGCCCCGGGCGGCTGGTACTGGCAGCACGGCGAGCAGAACGCCGCCGTGGCGCCGCTCCTCTGCTCGGAGGCTCTCGGAGGCCCGCGTGCCGTCGTGCCGGGCGGCGTCACGGCTGACGTGACGGACAACGGCACATGGTTCAGCCACGACAGTGCGCGGCTGGTCGGGATCGTTCCCCATCTCGCAGCGAATGAGTGCAGCGAGTACGTCACGCCGTACTGGCAGGGCGACGGAGGCGTCGTGGTTCGGCCGGCGGAAGGCCGGCAGGTGAGAATCAGGGTTCAATGCGGTGCGACCTATTCGACGATGGCGCCGTCTTCAGGCGACGATGGCGTGATCGCGCAGTTGGTGAGGAAGAGCTACTGCACCGACGATGAGGGCAATCCGAGACAGGGCCGGCTGACCGTCACGGGCGCGGATCCGGGCGGCTGGTACTGGATAAGCGGAGAAAGGAACGCCGCGGTCGGCCCTCTGGTGTGCGCCGATCTTCTGAACGGGCCCGCCGCTGTTGATCCGGGCGGAGTGACTTCCCAGTCTACGGACGACGGCACCTACTTCAGCCATGACGCCGGAAAGCTGATCGGCGTCGTTCCTCACGTTGCCGCGGCTCGCGCCGACAACTGAAGGAGGGGGCAGCCCTCAGGCCTTCAGCGGCCCCCTACTCCCCCCGCTGCAACACCGGATAGAACTGCGTGAACACGTTGTCCGTCGCGGCATGCTCCGCATGACAGTCGTAGCAGCTCTCCTTCGGGAACGCCGCCGCTGACGCCTTCAGGCCCCCGGCCCGGTCGCGGAAGCTCAGGTAGGCCCAACCCTCCGGGTACCGCTCGCTGTCCTTGACCGCCACTTCCATCCCGGCGAAGTCCTTCTCGAAGTACCCCGCCTGGTTGATCGACTCGCGGGAGCCGGGCCGGAACACGTCCATGGGGAGCATGGTCTTCTCGGGGAACTCGCCCGTCTCCATGAAGTAGCGGTACGCCTCCGGCTGGATGTAGACGTTGGTGAACGCGCCCGGACCTTCGCGCTCGCCGGCGTCCTCGCTGTAGCTCAGACCCAGCGACGCCCCGACGAATACCCAGGTGCGGTAGCCCTCCGGGAGGATCAGGTCGCCGTCGGCGTTGTAGGCCGGCTCGACCATGTCGTCGAGCGACGGTGCGGCGTCCGCCGCCGTTAGCTGCACGGCCGCGGCGAATGCGGCGATCAGCGCGATGATGGCTGTTCCGATGATGATTTTTCGCACAGGTGAGCCTCCAGGGTTTTGGCGTGCCGGCATTCTAGACTTGGCTTCCAGATAACGAGAGAAGGCGGACGTGATCCGGAACGGAAGAAACACCGCGGCTTGCAGCTACTGCGCTCTCGCGGGCGTGCTACGCGCGCCAATGGTATATTCCAACGCTGTATACCTTCCCGGGAGGTGCGCATGTCCAAGACTGCCAAGCTGTTCTGGTCCGGCCGCTCACAGGCGGTACGGCTGCCGAAGGAGTTCCGGATGGAGGGCGGCGAGGTCTTCATCCGCAAGCGCGGAACAACCGTCATCCTGGAGCCCATCGCGTCGGACTGGGCGTGGCTCGACGAGATCGCGGGGAAGTTCTCGGACGACTTCTTCGCCGAAGGGAGATGCCAGCCTGAGATGCCGTCCCGGCCGGCGTTGGACGACATCTTCGACTGATGCGTTTCCTGCTGGACACGAACATCTGCATCGCCTTGCTCAACGGCACGTCGCCAGCGGCCCGCGAACGGCTGGGTCGCTACGGTCCTGGGGAGGTCGGTGTACCCGCGCCGGCTGTGTACGAGTTGTACTACGGGGCCTTCAAGAGTCGCCGAGCCTGGCAGAACCTCGCTTTGCTCGACAGCGCCGGCTTCGAGGTTCTGCCCTTCGATGTGGAGGATGCCCGAGTTGCAGGGAAGGTGCGAAGCGACCAGGAGGCAGGCGGGCAGACCATTGGCCCGTACGACCTGTTGATAGCGGGCCAGGCGCTGGCGCGCGGACTTGTACTCGTGACCGCAAACCGGCGCGAGTTCGACCGTGTCGCGGGTCTGACCTGCGAGGACTGGACCAGACCCGACCAGAACTGATCGAGGAAAACCTGAAGGACAGGGCGCCCCGCCGCTGAGCTCGCGGCACAAAGCAAAGCGCCGGCACTCCGGCGGACAATCGCGGTCGTTCGCGCTAAACTGCCCGGCTTGCCGCTTCCGCTGGGAGGTCGTCCAACGGTAGGACATACGGCTCTGGACCGTAGAATCGGGGTTCGAGTCCCTGCCTCCCAGCCACTCGGAAGACCGGCGCCGGGTTCCGCTAGGGCAGCGCGAACACGAACAGGTTGTTGCCCGAGCTGGGGCGCAGTTCCGGCGTGAGCCCGGCCGAGAGGGCCGCGGACGTACTCCCCGTGCTGGCGACGACGTACTGACGTCCGTCGACCCCGAAGGTGATGGGGAAGCCGGTGACCGGTGAGCCGAGGTTGATCTCCCAGAGACTTTCGCCGGTTTCCTGGTCCAGGGCGCGGAAGCGACCGTTCCCGTCGCCGACGAAGACCAGGCCGCCGCCGGTCACAAACAGCGACATCAGCCCCGCCCGCTGCTCGTACGTCCACAGCGATCTGCCCGTCTCGGCGGACACGGCGTGGATGCTTCCGCTCAGGTCGGTGCCCGGCGCGATCTCGTGCTCGGCGTCCAGGGCGTAGATCGCGAGCCGGCCCGCGCGTGTCGCCGTCATCAGGGCACACGAGTTGCGCATCGGCACGTACATCGCGTTCGTCAGCGGGCTGTAGGCGCCCGCCTGCCAGTCCTTGCCGCCGATGTACGTGGGGCAGACGTGCGCCTCCTGGCCCAGCTCCCGGAACACTACCTCCGTGTTCTCGGTGACCTTGCCGTCGCCGTCGATCTCCATGATGACGTTCTGTCTGATCGTCGGCCTCGCCCACAGGAACTCGCCGGTCTCGCGGTCGAGGGTGTACACGATGCCCGTCTTGCCGGGAACCCCGGTAATCACCTTGCGCACCTCGCCCGGCGCCAGGCGGGGATTGATCCAGTCGACCGCGTCGGCGTCGGGCGCCACGGCGGTATCGACGAGGAGGCGCTCGAAGGGGTGGTCGAGGTCCCAGTGGTCGTTGAGGTGCTGGTAGTGCCACTCGATCTCGCCCGTTTGCGCCTTCAGCGCGAGAGTGGAGTTGTGGTACAGGTGCCTGAGATCCCTGCCCCCGAGCAGGAACTTCGGCGCCGGCGACGTCACCGAGGTGCCGATGTAGATGAGCTCCAGGGCCGGGTCGTAGCTGGGCACCATCCAGGCGCCGACGTGCGTGCGGTCCTCGAACGGGATGTCGCCCCAGGTTTCGTTGCCCGGCTCACCGGGCGCCGGAATGGTGCGGCGCCGCCAGAGTTCGGCCCCGGTCCTGGCGTCGTGGGCGACGATGACGCAGGCGTCGGGACCGCCGCGGGGCAAACAACTGCGGCCCGAGATCACCTTGCCGTCGGCGATGATCGGGCCCGAGCTCTGCATCGCCGGCTGCGTCTTGTAGTCGAGGATCATCGTCTCCCAGACCAGCTCGCCCGTTGCCGCATCGAGGGCGAAGGCGAACTCGTCGACGCTCGTGTCGATGATCAGACCGTCGAAGATCGCGATGTTGCGGTTGTTGGCCGCGAGAGATCCGACCTGCCGGAGGATGTTGTCCGGTAGATCGCGCCGGTACTCCCAGAGGAGGACTCCGGTCACGGCGTCGATGGCCTGGATGACGTCCATGGGGTTCGGCATGTACAGCACGCCGTCGTAGACGAGCGGCGTCCCCTGCTGGCGGCCGTCGCTCATGCCGCGGGACCAGACCAGCCGCAGGTCGTTGACGTTCTCGCGCGTGATCTGGTCGAGCGGGCTGTAGCCCCACCCGTCGAGCGTCCGGCGCCACATCAACCAGTCGTCGTCGCTCGGGTCCTGGAGCATGGCGTCCGTGACCGGTACGAAGTCGCCGCGCGCTGGCGTGCCTGCCGTCTGTGCTTCGGCGACCGGGGTCCCAGGGACCGCCGTCACAAGGGCGGCAAGAAGTGCCGCCTGGAGCAAGAGACCGCGCTGACTCACGTTGGCGGCTGGATGTTAGCCGAGTGGTCCGGTTCTCGCAGCCAAGACTCCGTCTCAACGCGGCGCAGAGAGCCGGATTTCCGCCTTGGCTTCCTCGTCGCCGCGGAGCAGACTCACGGTCACCGAGTCGCCCGGTTGCTCGCGCTCGAGCAGGGCGCGCACGTCGCTGACCGACCGGACCGGTTGGCCCTCGATCCCGGTGATCACGTCGCCCAGGACGATGCCCTGACGGGTGCGTCGGCTGCCGCGCAACCCCGCGCGGTCGGCCCCGGAGTTGCGGACCACGTCCAGAACCAGCACGCCGTCCACGCTTGGCCGCAGGCGGGCGCCGTCCACCAGCGTGACGCCGAGTTGGGGGCGGTTGACCTGTCCGTGCAGGATCAATTCCGGGACGACCCAGTTCACCGTGTCCACCGGAATCGCGAAGCCGATACCGGCCCAGGCGCCGCCGGACGAGACGATCTGCGTGTTTACGCCGATCAACCGTCCGCTCGAGTCAAGGAGTGGACCGCCGGAGTTTCCCGGGTTGATCGCGGCGTCAGTCTGAATGACGCCTTGCAACTCGCGTCCGGTGATCGACTGCACTTCGCGGTCGAGGGCGCTGATCACTCCGGTCGTCAGGGTGTAGTCGAGACCGAAGGGGTTGCCGATCGCCAACACCGACTGGCCGACCTGCAGGTCGCTCGACGAGCCCACGGGAATGGGCCGCAGCTTCTCGGCCGGCGCTTCGATTCGGAGGACTGCCAGGTCCATCTCCGGATCCTTGCCGACCAGGGTCGCGGGCCACGTGGTCTGGTCGTACAGGGTGACCTGGGCGGTGTCTGCGTTCTGGATCACGTGGTAGTTGGTGACCACATGGCCTTGGCTGTCCCACAGGAAGCCGCTTCCGGTGCCGTCCTGAATGCGATCGAAGCGGCGTCCGAAGTAGTCGACGCGCCGTTCCCGCGTCGCGGTTGTGATGTAGACCACCGACGGCGAGGCCTGCCGGAAGAGGTTGACCGTCGAACGTTCCGCCGGCAGCAGGCCGGCACTCTGCGTGACCGGCCGTGGCTCGCCGCGGGTGTCAGCCTGCAGGACGGCGCCCTGCCACCTCGAGCCGAAGACGAAGGCGAGAACGGCGAGGACGACCAATCCGGTCGCGGCGGCAAAGCGCGGCCGCAACCGTCCGTCTGATCCGGGTGAAGTTCCGCGGCGCATGGACCAAAGCTAACAGGAGATGGCGTCGAGTTTCTTCCAATCGGGTGCGCCTCGCCAATCAGGTGCGTCGCGCCACGCCGCAGCCACCGCCCACAGGGCTACACTCGACGCATGATCCTTACCGAAGAGAAAGTGTCCCGGGCGATCTTCGAGGCTGGCACGGGCCTCGACCCCTTCAAGCCCTAGGCGCGGCCAACCCCGTCGCGGACGGGGTTACGATCCGCCACCGTGATCCTCGTCCACACCGATTCCGAATTCGCAGGCGCCGTGGAACGCCGGCGCCGCCAGTGGCGCGACATCAACGGCACGGACCGCCTGTGGTCCCGCGACGGCTCCCTGTGGACCGGTTCCGGCGAGGAGGAGTGGCTTGGGTGGCTCGACGTCGAGCGGCTGACCCGGACTGCGCTGCTAACGGCTGACGGCGACCGCGTCGAAGCGGCGACAGCGGACATCGCCGATCAACTCGCCGGCCCTCCGTTCCAGCGCTGCCTCCTGCTCGGGATGGGCGGCTCGGCTCTCGGCGCCGATCTGCTGTGGCGGGCGTTGCCGCGGCACGCCTGTGCTCCGTTCATCGTGCTCGACACGACGGACCCGCGCGAGATCGCTTCGGCGCTCGCCGAGGTCGACCCGGCAGCGCTACGAGTGATCGCTGCGTCCAAGTCGGGCGGCACGATCGAGACCCGGCTCGCGTTCGAGCTGCTGCTCGACCGGTTGGGTCCGGCGGCGCCGTCGGCCGCGCTGGCGATCACCGATCCGGGCTCGGCTCTCGAAGCGCGTGCCCGGGCAGCGGGCGCCGCGGTCGTCTTCGGGCATCCGGACATCGGCGGCCGGTTCTCCGTCCTCTCGGCGTTTGGGATGGTTCCGGCGGCCGTAGCCGGGATCGATCTCAAGCCGCTGCTCGCTAGCGCGCGGGCGATGGCGGCAGCGTGCCGGCGGAGCGCGGAGGAGGAACCCTCGAACCTTGGGGTCGAGTTGGGCCTGCTGCTCGCCGCGGCGCACGACTGCGGCCGCGACAAGCTCTATCTCCATGCGCCGGCCAGGGCCGCTGGGATGGTCGCCTGGGTCGAGCAGTTGATCGCCGAGTCGCTCGGCAAGGGTGAGGTGCTGCTGCTGCCGGTGGACGCGGCTGGCCTGCCGCCGGAGCCGCGCCCCGACCGCCTCGACATCGTGCTGGGGGGCGACGCCCACGTCGGGGCCGGCGCGCCGGCACTCGGACCGCGAGCGGTGATCGACGCCGAGCTTCCGGCCGACCTCGGCGGTGAGTTCTTCCGCTGGCAGTTCGGCGTGGCGGTCGCGGGCGCGCTGCTCGGGATCAACCCCTTCGACCAGCCGGACGTGGAGTCGTCCAAGGTCGTCACCCGGCGCTACGTCGAGCGGATCGAGGCCGGCGATGCGCCGGAGCCCGGCGGCGTCGTCCGGCTGAACGATGTCAGCACCCTCGGCCTGGCCCAACTCCTGGGCACTCACGTCGCGACGTTTCCGGGCGGCTACGCCGTCGTCTCGGCCTACCTCGACCGCAACCCCGTCAACCGCGAGTTGCTGGAGGCCCTGCGCCAGCGGATCGCCCGCCTCACGGGCGGCGCGTCGGTGCTGGGATTCGGGCCGAGCTTCCTGCACTCGACCGGACAGGCGCATAAGGGCGGCCCCAACTGCGGGCTGTTCCTGCAGATCACGGCCGATCCGCCGGCCGCCGACATCCCGGTACCAGGCGTTGGCCTGACCTTCGGCCAGGTCCAGCTCGCGCAGGCCTGGGGCGACTACGAAGTGCTCGTCGAGCGGCGGCGGCGGGTGCTCGCCGTTCACCTCGACGGCGGCGTGGAGGACGGGCTGAGGCGGTTGATCGGGGCGGTCGGCTAAGGGCAATCAGACCGGCGCTTCGCGCCGGATGCGGGCAAGATGCCCGGGTTCCCAAGTCAGATAGTTCTACCGCGCAAGTGGCTAGCGCCGGCCGCGCCGTGCGCCTGCCGGCTTGCCCATCAACTCGTCGAGCCCGACATCGAACTCGGCGACGATGCGGATCAGGACATCCAGGCTGACCCGGAGCTCGTCCCGCTCGATCCGCGACAGGTCGGACGGCGGAATCCCGACCCGCTCCGCCAGCGCCTGCTGCGTCAGCTTGTTCTTCCGCCGCAGCCGCCGGATCCGGTGGCCCATGAGCTGGACTTGCTGGACCGTGGCTTCCTTGTTCATCGTCGGCACCATTTGAGAGTCCGACAATTGTAGCGGTGTAGGCGGTTCTAGGCCGGGATCAGAGCGGCGCCATCTGGCGGCGCCTCCCCGAGATCGGCAAGGACGGCGTCGATGCCTTCGCCTCTCAGGCCCTGCTTCATTCCCGAATACGCATTGGCGTCGAGTTCGGCCAACTGCGCGGCCCGCTCGAGGGCGACATCGCGCAGCTCGTCGGCCGCCGCGACCGCGTCCAGGAAACCGGCATCGCGCGCGCCCTCGGGGTTGTACATCTTCGCGGTAAGAGCGGCTTGCGTCAGAGCGCGCTTGGAAAGCCGCTCCTTGGCCAGCAACCAGGCGAACGGCGGCAGCGTTCTACCGATCGCGACCTCGTTCAGACCGAATCGGAACTCACCGTCCGCAGCCAGGCGATGATCGCCGGTGAGCAGACAGAGCGCGCCGAGCGCGATGGCGTGTCCGCTGGCCGCGACGACCAGGGGCTGCGGCCATCCGTACAGGCGCATCATCAGACGCGCTCCGGCGAGTCCCATGGCGCGGGCCTGCGCCGCGTCTCCGGCACGAAACACGTTGAGGTCGAACCCGCCCGAAAACACGCCGGGCCGGCCGGTCAGGACGATGGCTCTGGCATCGTCTGCGGCACGGTCGAGCATGTCGTTGACGGCGGCGATCATGGGCGGTCCGAAGGCGTTGGCCTTGCCGTCGTCCAGGGTGACCAGGGCCACGTCGCCAATCTGCTCGTAGGTGGTCGGTTCCGTCATGAATCAACTCCCTTGGTGCCTGCCCCGTTGGTCAGGGGCGCTTCGTTCAGTTTGCCACCTTGATCTCGCGGATCTTCTTGAGCGGGACCGCGGTGATCTTCTCCGTCAGCCGCTGGTCAGGGCGCGCCAGGAATTCGTGCGGTGGCACTCGAAGATGACGTTCGTGTCCACGAGGACGGGACCGGGATGAGGAGGCATCGGAAATCACAGTTCGACGGGACGCTTGAGACCATGCTCGGCGAACAGGTCGCCGACACCTTCGACGGGAGATTCGAGCAGAGACGCCGTGCGGCGAAGGGAGATGAGTCCTTGTTCGACCGCTCGGGAGATGACTTCGGTGAAGCGGCGCGAGAAACGGGCTGGTGGCCGGTCTATCTTGATGGCCCCATCGTTGATTTCGACGCTTGGACGACCGTTGTTGCGCAGCGCCGTCTCGGGCAGTGAGGTGCCAGCGCTCTTGCTGATCTCCCCGAGTGCGACCAGGCGCCAGCGCAGGGCGGACGAGGTGACCTGAAGTCCATCCGCGACGTTGTTTAGACGCACGACCAACGCTTCCTCGTCGAGGTCTGACCATGGGCCGTACCGCTTGATGACGGCCGCTGGCATCAGTAGAGCGCCGGCAAAATGGTCTGCGAGTTGCTCCACTCGAC
Organism: Candidatus Multivorans sp.; assembly: GCA_965205295.1. Taxonomy (GTDB): domain Bacteria; phylum Acidobacteriota; class Thermoanaerobaculia; order Multivoradales; family Multivoraceae; genus Multivorans. The sequence goes on along the minus strand of OZ242167.1, from coordinate 2,950,393 downwards.
TGCGACTGGTGTTACTGGCGTGCTCCGAGTGCTCGGGTGGCATGGCCTGCCAGGTAAGAAGGTGAAAGAACTCGTGAGCGAGGTCGAAGTGGCGGCGGCCGGCGACCTCTCCGCGGGCGATGAGCGCAACGTCCAGTTCCGGAAGGCGGCAGGCCGCGCCAGAGATCCCTGGCTCGGCATCCACCATCAGAACCAGGATCCCGAATTCCTGTTCCATGACCCGGGCCAGGCTCTCCGCGGGCGTCGGACCGACTTCAAACTCGTCCGCGAACCGCTCTCCAGCCGCCATGGCGGCCTCGTAGCTAGAGTTCTTCTTCAGTGGAAGCGAGCGGCGCAGGAATGGTGCTGCAACACCAACTTGAGGTGCCAAGTGGCGATACGCGGCGATCCAGCGGCCGGCGCGCCGCTCGTACTGGAGGAGTTCCTCGTCAGTCAGTCCCGAGTGGCGCCACGAGAACCGTCCTTCGCCGACCAGCAGAAAGGGGTCGGTGAAGTAGTGCAGCGAAACGCGGAACTTCTCGACGGCGAGGAGCAGTTCTTCTGCCGTCAAGCGACGGGTGCCGTTCTCGATTGCCGAGACGGTCTGACGGTCCTTGAAGCCGAAGACGCGGGCGAGTTGCTCCTGCGTGAGTCCGTGCTGCTCGCGTAGCGCCTTGATCCGCGCGCCGATCGGGGACGTCGTCATGGTGTCGGCCACTCCTTCCGGGTCAGAGTTGGCGGAGCAAGAATAGTCGTTGCGGATGGGACAATGCAAGGACATCTTGCATCCGGACTGCCCGCAGGATCCGGTGGCTTCCTCGGTTGGGGATCAGTCTGGCATGCACCGAGTGCAATCAGGGTCTGCGCGAAGCGCCCCGCCAGGGTCTCGGAGACTTGTCCAGTCGCTGCTCAGGCAGCCGCTAGAGCAATCGCGCGGCGATCCAGGGCAGGGCGACCGCGGTGCCCAGCACGCTGCCGAGGTTGCTCAGCACGACAACGAGCAGCACGCGGGTAAGACGGTTGGACCAGAAGCCGCGCGCGGAACTGAGGCTGTCGGCGAGGTTCTCCATGTCCGCCACGAGAGGCCGGCGGAGCACGGCCTGGACCAGGCCGGCGACCCAGCCGGCGGCGATCAGGGGGTTCAAACTGGTCAGGGGCGCGGCGGCGAAGGCGGAAAGGACCGTCAACGGATGCCCCAGGGCAATGGCGGCGCCGAGGGCGGACAAGCTGCCGTTGATCAGGATCCAGAGGTAGATCGACTCGACCGAGCGCTCGCGATCACCGGTGAGGAAGCCGTAGGCCAAAAGCCCGATGATCGCGATCGGTAGAGCCCACTTGACGATGCGCGGCCAGAGCGGCGGCTCGGGCAGTCGCTCGAGTTCCTCCAGGTCGCAGAACGAGCCCGCGAGGTTCGCGATCCCGGGCAGATGCCCGGCGCCGACGACGGCCACCGTGCGCGGGCCCGCCGACCGGCGCAGCTTCTCCGCCATGTACGCGTCTCGCTCGTCGATCAGGGCTTCCTTGACGCTCGGCAGCGCCTCGGCGAGGGCCGACATCAGGTCGGTCAGATTGCCGCTGTCGCGGAGCTGCTCGATGTCCTCTTCCTTCAGGTCGTCGCCGACGAAGGCGCTGCCGGCCAACTGGGTCATCACCTTCGTTCGCTGCCAGAAGCCGAGTGAGGCCCAGGTGCGCTTCAGCGAGATCTGGATGTCGCGGTCGATCAGTTCGAGGCGTGCGCCGCGTTCCCGGGCCCGGGCGATCGCCTCTCTCATCTCGGCGCCGGGCTCGATGCCGAAGCGCTGGGCGATCCGCCGCTGGAAGGAGTGCATCAGGAACGAGCTGAGCAGCAGCGCCGCCTTGCCCTCGCGCAGGACCTGGAAGATGTCCAGCTTGCGCCACGACTCCTGGTCCTCCAGGTTGCGGTAGCGGGCCTCGCAGAGTTCGACGCAGACGGTGTCGGGCTCGAGCGCCTCGATCGCATCCTTCGTGTCGCGCACGCTCTGCGGCGAGACGTGCGCGGTGCCGACCAGGAAGACCTCCCGCTCGTCGAGTTCGAGTCGCTGCACCGAGGCGGGCAGGTCGGGGGGCGCGGGCTGGCGCTCGGCTTCGGTCGTCATGGCAGCGCGGAGCGTAGCCCACGGTCGGCTGGCGGCGAAACGCGGCGGTGTCCAGTACGATGTTGTGTTCCGGTCGTGAGTGCAGACTGACGGGAGGATTGCAATGCAAACGATGAGAAACCGGTCCTCCGTGGCGGCACGGGCGCTGACGATGGGCGCCCTTGTGTCCCTGGCCTGCGCCGCGCCCGAGGCCGATACCCCCACCGTCGGCGCCGAGGCGGGCTCGCCGCCGAACATCGTTTTCATCCTCGCCGACGATCTCGGCTACGCCGACATCGGCATCTACGGCAGCGAGGTGATCTCGACCCCGAACATCGACGCGCTGGCCGCGAGCGGGGTTCGCTTCACGGCGGGCTACGTCAGCCATCCGGTGTGCAGTCCGTCGCGGGCCGGGCTGATGACCGGGCGCTACCAGCAGCGCCACGGCTGGGAGTTCAACCCGGCCGGCCGGGATGTCGGCGCCGGCATGAGCCTCGAGGAGACGACCCTGGCCGACCGGATGAAGGCGCTGGGGTACCGCACCGGCATGATCGGCAAGTGGCACCTGGGCCACCAGGAGCCTCACCATCCGATGAGCCGCGGCTTCGACGAGTACTTCGGCGTGCTCGAAGGCGGCAGCATCTTCATCGACTCCAGCCTGCCGGGCGTGGAGTACGGCTCGATCCGCGGCGAAGACGGGCCGACGGTCCGCCGGAACAAGGTGCTGCGGGGGTTCGAGGAGGAGAAGGTCGACCGCTACCTGACCGACGTGTTCACGGAGGAGGCGACAAGCTTCATCGAGCGCAGCGCGAGCGGTGAAGAACCCTTCTTCCTCTACCTCAGCCACACGACGCCGCACACGCCGCTCCAGGCCACGGCCGAGTACCTGGACGGCTACCGCCACATCGAAGATCAGCGCACCCGCGTCTACGCGGCCATGGTCGCGTCGCTCGACGAGAGTGTGCGGCAGGTGGTCGAGACGCTCAAGGCGCAGGGCGTGTACGAGAACACGATGATCGTCTTCGCCAGCGACAACGGCTGCGCCGGCTACATCCACGGCGCGTGCTCGAACGCGCCGCTCTTCGGTTTCAAGCGCTACCACCACGAGGGCGGCGTCCGGATTCCCTTCATCATCAGTTGGCCGGAAGGAGTCGAGGGAGGGCAGACGTTTGATCACCCGGTGATCACCCTCGACTTCACGGCCACCTTCACGGCAGCGGCCGGCGAAGAGGCCTCGACCGGCGACAGCGTGAACCTGCTGCCGTACATGACCGGCGAGGCGGACGGCGCGCCGCACGAGTACCTGTACTGGCGGGCCGGCGCCAGCGTCGCGATCCGCGACGCCCAGTACAAGCTGATCAAGCTGAATCGCACCGAGTTCCGGCCCGACGATCTGCGCGGGGACGGCCGTTTGCAGCCGCCCGAAGGCGGCTGGCCCACGGATTCGCCCCACGGGCAGGCCACCCTGCTCTACGACCTGGAGGCCGACCTCGGCGAGTTGAACAACCTGGCGGCGGATCGGCCAGAGGTCGTCGCCCGTCTCGAAGCCGAGTTGGATGCGTGGCGAGCCACGTTGCTGAGCGAGCCGATCCTGCCCGGTGTGCGTTCCACGATCACCGAGATCGATGGTGAGTGGGTCCAATTGGTATTCTGAGCCCGGCTGCTGACGTGCGCCGTGCCGCCCTCACCGCGGCGAACGATGCGGGCTACTGAAGCATGAGCGGTACACCCAAGGACGCTGAGCGCGGCCCTGCCGACGGTCCAGGTGCTGTGGTGCGCCGCCGCCTCGAACAGGTACTGGCCGCCGGCCTGCAGTCGCCCATCTTCCGCTGGGAGACCTGGCGGACGTTGTGGCCGCTGCGCCGCCGGGTTCAGGCGGCGCTGCTGGCCGTCCTCGCGGTGGCGGCGTTCTCGGCGTGGCGGGTTCAGCAGAAGGTCGGACAGGCGCGGCTCGAACTCGGTCTGGCGGAAGCGGCGACTGCCGGCGAGGGATTCGAGCGACTCGCCGAGCGGTCTCCAGGCCTGCTCAGCCTGGCCGCCCGGCACGCGGCCGGGGAGGGCCGCTGGCGCGAAGTGGCGGCGTTGTACGAAGACCACGCCGAGCATCTGCCGCCGGCACTGCTGGCCGCGGCCGAGGTGGAACTCGGTGTGAATCGCGCCGAGGAAGCTGGAGCAGAATCGGCCGCGGACGAACCGCCGCCGGCGTCTGCGTTCGAGCGGCGTCTGCGGCGGGCACAGGCGGTCGACGCCTCGGGCGTGCAGCAACTGCTCTTCGACCGAAGGGGCCGGCCATTGGGATCGATCGGCGACGACCGTTCGTTGACGCTGGTAGAGGATCTGCCGGCCGGCCTGGTGCCGGTCGAGTTGGCGACCCATCTGCTGCCTTCCGCCCTCCAGCCTCCGGGTCTTGCCGCCGCCGGACCGGGGGCGATGAGCGGCGCCGTGGCCCGTGCGCGAGCCCTGCGGCTGACGATCGACCGGGCCTGGAGCGAGGCGGCCGACGTGGCGCTGGGCAGGGAAGAGGGCGCGATCGCGATCGTGGAGATCCCGTCGGGCGCGGTCCTGGCCGCGGTGAGCAACCGCGGTCGAAGCCGCCGGTGGCGGTCGAACGGCGACAGCGTCCTCGATCCGCGCGAGCCGGCGTCGATCGCCAAGCTGATCACCACGACGGCGGCGATGCGGGCCGGTCTCGACCCCGACCAGGAGATCGCCGACATGACCTGCCGCGGCTCGGTGCTGATGGACGGTCAGCGGCTCTACTGCAGCGCGATCAACGGCCGGCTCCGGGGGCTCTCCGCAGCGATGGCCAGTAGCTGCAACGTCGCCTTCGCCAAGCTCGCGATGGACGTCGGCGACCGGGCGCTGGTCGAAGAGTACGAACGTTACGGCTTCGTCATCGGCGGCAGGAGCGGCGAGGCGGTGCCGCGGAACGCCGTCGGTGTGGTGCATGAGTACCGTCACCCGGGCAGGCAGCTCGGCGATCTCTCGATCGGCCTGGAGGAAGCCTCGATCACGCCCTTGGGGGCGGCCATCTTCGCCGCCACCCTCTCGGACGGCCGCCGGCGCGAGCCGAGCTTCGTTCTGCAGGCGGACGGACTTCTGGGCATCTCGCCGCGGACACCGGCCGGCGACGGTCCGCGCCAGGGCGTCGAGGTTCTCGACCCGTCCTGGCTGCCGGTGCTGCACGAGTCGATGCGTGCGGTCGTGTCTCCGGGCGGCTCGGCGAACCGTGTGGCGCCGCAGCGTCTCCGGGTGGCGATGAAGACGGGCACGGCGCGCGATCCGGACAAGCCGTTCCATGTGAACTACGTCGGCTTCTTCCCCTCTGACGAGAGGCAGCCGCCCCGATACGCCTTCGCGGTAAGGGTCACCGGCCAGCCGACGTCGGCACGGGTTCGCCGCGCCGGTTACGCCGTCACGTTCCGTCTGCTGCGGGCGCTAGACAGGCTGGTCGACGAAGAGATCGAGGCGGCGTCTCGGGCTCCGCAACGGCACGCGGCAGCGACCGGAGCGAGCAAGTGACAGCGAGCGCGGGCGGCGCAAAGCCGCCCGCACGCCGGCGCTACCGGCCGGCGATCGGCCCCAGGCTGAAACCGCTCCTGTGGGTGGTCTTCGGACTGTTCGCTCTGCTGGCGGTGAACTCGTTCTACCTCTCCGGCGTTCGCGTTGCCGAGGCGGCAACCGGCGCGACCTACCAGAACTGGTTCTACATCTCGATGTTTCTGCTTCACCTGGCGGTGGGGGGATTGTTCGTGGCGCCGGTGATCTGGTTCGGTCTGGCGCACATGCGGAACGCGCGCAATCGACCCAACCGGCGCGCGGTGAAGGTGGGGTATGCGCTGTTCGGGACGGCGCTCGTGCTCCTTCTGAGCGGCATCGTGCTGACCCGGATCGAAGGGGTCATCACGGTGAACGACCCGGCGGTCCGCGGCGTGGCCTACTGGCTGCACGTCCTGGCGCCGCTGGTGGCTGCCTGGCTGTTCGTGCTGCACCGGCTCGCCGGCAAGCGAATCAACTGGCGGATCGGTGCGCGCGTGGCGGCCGCCGCCGTGGTTCTGGTCGGCGTGGCGCTGGTGCTGCAGTTCCAGGATCCGCGGGCGTGGAACGTGGAAGGTCCGGAGTCGGGAGAGCAGTACTTCTTCCCGGCCCTGGCGCGCACCGCGAGCGGCGGTTTCATCCCCGAGCGGGCGTTGATGAACGACGCCTACTGCGTGGACTGCCATGCCGACATCCACGGCCGCTGGACCTACAGCGCCCACCGCTTCAGCTCCTTCAACAACCCCGCCTACAGTTTCTCCGTCCAGGAGACCCGCGACAAGGCGTACGAGCGCTCCGGCGACGTGCAGGCGTCCCGCTTCTGCGCCGGCTGCCACGATCCGGTGGTCTTCTTCTCGGGCGCCTTCGACGACCCGGAGTTCGATGTCGAGCAGCCGGCCGCGCACGCCGGCATCACCTGCACGTCCTGCCACGCGATCACCCACGTCAACAGTCCCCGCGGCAACGCCGACTACACGATCGAGGAGCCCCAGCACTACCCGTTCGCGTTCGCGGAGCCCGGTTTCCTCCAGTTCGTCAACCACCAACTGGTCAAGGCGAAGCCCGAACTGCACAAACGGACCTTCCTCAAGCCCCTGCACACGACGGCGGAGTTCTGCGGCACATGCCACAAGGTCCACCTGCCGGAGGAACTCAACCACTACAAGTTCCTGCGCGGACAGAACCACTACGACTCGCACCTGCTCTCCGGCGTCTCGGGCCACGGCGTGGCGAGCTTCTACTACCCGCCCGAGGCCGAGCCGAACTGCAACGGTTGCCACATGGACCTGCTGCCGTCGGACGACTTCGGTTCTCGCCGCCACCCGGAGAGCGAACAGCCTGATGTCACCCAGGTCCACGACCACCTGTTCCCGTCCGCCAACACCGGCATTCCCCACCTGCTCGACTTTCCGGACTGGGTGATCGAGGCGCACCGCGAGTTCAACGAGGGCGTCGTCGACGTGGACATCTTCGGCGTCAAGCCGGGCGGCGCGATCGAGGACGAGGTGATCGCGCCGGTGCGCCCCGAGATACCGGCGCTCGAGGCGGGCGAGGACTATCTGCTGGAGGTCGTTGTACGCACCCTCGGTCTGGGGCATCACCTGACCCAGGGCACCGTTGACTCCAACCAGCTCTGGCTGGACATCGCGGTGCGCGACGACAGCGGCCGGCTGGTGGGGCGGAGCGGCGGTTTGGGCGAGGGCAACCGGGTCGACCCCTGGTCCCACTTCATCAACGTCTACATGCTCGACCGCGACGGCGCGCGGATCGATCGCCGCAACGCCGAGGACATCTTCGTGCCGCTGTACGACCATCAGATCCCGCCGGGGGCGGGCGACGTGGTCCACTACCGGCTGGAAGTACCGCCGGCGGCGGCCACGGGCAGCCTGACCGTCGAGGCGACGCTCCGCTACCGCAAGTTCGACACGACGTACCTGCGCTACATCTACGGCGAGGACACGGTGAACGAACTGCCGATTCTCGACCTGGCCCGGGACACGGTGACCTTCCCGGTGGCGGGCGCCTCCGCCCCTGGGCACGCGGGCGTCTCGCCCGCATCCGGTCCGGAGGTCCGCGAACCCGCCAAGCCTCTCTGGCAACGCTGGAACGACTACGGCATCGGCCTCCTGCGCAAGGGCGGCACCGGCCGCGGCGAGCTGCGGCAGGCGATCGAGGCGTTCACCCGGGTCGAGGAGTTAGGCCGTCCCGACGGACCGCTCAACCTCGCCCGCGTCTACCTGGCGCAGGGCACGGTCACCGACGACGCGATCGCGGCCCTCGAGCGGGCCGCCACCTTCGACCCGGCGGCTGCGGCGTGGTCGGTCGCGTGGTTCACCGGGCTGGTCAACTTCCAGAACGGCGCCGTCGACGAGGCGATCGCGAACTTCCGCTCGATCCTCGACGCCGACAGCGAGGAGATGCGGCGCCGCGGCTTCGACTTCAGCCGCGACGTGCGGCTGCAGAACCAGCTCGGTCTGGCTCTGTTCGAGCGCGCCAAGCGCGAGCGGGGCCCTGCCCGCGCCGAGGCGCGCGCGGCGCGGCTCAACGAGGCGCGGGAGTCGTTCGAGAGCGCCCTGGTCATCGACCCGGAGAACGTCACTGCCCACTACAACCTGGGTTTGATCTACGGCCAGCTTGGCGATCGCGAGGGCGCGGAGCGCCACCAGGAACTTCATGCGAAGTACAGGCCGGACGACAACGCCCGGGACCGGGCAATCGCCGCCGCCAGACGCGCCGACGCGGCGGCCGATCACGCGGCCGAGGCGATCGTGATCTACGACCTGCACCGGCCCGGGCGCTTCGAAGGCGACCGGCCGGGGGTCGCCGGAGCGGGCGGTTGACTCCCGACCGGCCGGGAGACGAGCGCCCGGAGGAGCCGAGACCGGACGAAGAACTCGTAGCCGAGGACGACGCGGTCATCGGCCGGGCGTTCGCTCGTTCCCTCAAGGTACTGGCGGCGCTGGCCGTCGCCGCGCTTCTCCTGTTCGCGCTGCGCACCGTCTTCCGGGCGGCGCCCGAGGAGGCGAGGGAGATCCCGGTCGAGGCGCCGCGGGCCGTGGCGGCGGCGCCGGAGGTTCCGGTCATCCCCTTCACGGACATCACGGCCGAGGCCGGCATCGACTTCGTTCATGTCAACGGCGCCGAGGGCGATGCCCTGTTGCCGGAGACGATGGGTTCGGGCGCGGCCTTCTTCGACTTCGACCGGGACGGCGACCAGGACCTGCTGCTGGTCAACTCGACCGAGTGGAAGGCGGCGCCGGAGACCGGACCGACGATGGCGCTGTACGAGAACGACGGTTCCGGCCGGTTCGCCGACCGCACCGCCGCACTCGGCCTGGCGACGAGCTTCTACGGCGCCGGCGTCGCGGTCGGCGACGTGGACGACGACGGCTGGGTCGATCTGTTCATCTCCGCGGTGGGGCCGAACCGCCTGTTCCGGAACGTGGAAGGGGCCCGCTTCGAGGACGTGACCGCGAGGGCCGCCGTCGCCGGCGCCGCGGACGAATGGAGCAGCAGCAGCGCCTTCTTCGACGCGGACGGCGATGGCGACCTCGACCTCCTGGTGGGCAACTACGTGCGCTGGTCGCGTGAGATCGACATCGAGGTCGGCTACCAGTTGACCGGGGTTGGACGCGCCTACGGACCGCCCCTGAACTACGGCGGCACCACCCTGGACCTGTACCGGAACGATGGTTCCGGTGTCTTTGTCGACGTCTCTGAGGAAGCCGGATTGCACATCCTGAACCCGGCCTCGGATGCGCCGGTGGCGAAGACGCTGGGGCTGGCGCCGGTTGATGTCGAGGGCGACGGCGATGTCGACGTGCTGGTCGCCAACGACACGGTGCGCAACTTCCTGCTCGTGAACGACGGCGGCGGCGTCTTCACTGAGCAGGGGGGGGCCTACGGCCTCGCCTACAGCCGCGAGGGCGCGGCGACCGGCGCGATGGGCGCCGATGCAGCCGACTTCCGCAACGACGGCGAACTCGGCTTCGCGATCGCGAACTTCGCCAACGAGATGACCTCGCTCTACGTCTCCCAGGGCGATCCGACGCTGTGGAGCGACGAGGCGATCACCGCCGGCATCGGCGCGCCGAGCCGCCGCGTGCTCAGCTTCGGGCTCTTCTTCTTCGACTACGACCTGGACGGACGGCTCGACCTGCTCCAGGTCAACGGCCACCTCGAGGACGACATCGAGGTGGTCGAACCGAGCCAGCAATACCGGCAGGCGCCGCAGTTGTTCTGGAACGCCGGGCCGGACGCGGCATCGACCTTCGTGCCGGTCACACCGGCGCCCGGCGACGGACTCACCCGCGAGCTGGTCGGCCGCGGATCGACCTACGCCGACATCGACGGCGACGGCGACCTCGACGTGCTGCTGCTCCAGACCGGCGACCGGCCGCTGCTGCTCCGCAACGACCAGGAGACCGGCCACCGCTGGCTGCGCTTCCGGCTTCGCGGCGACGGCGAGCGGGTGAACCGCGACGCGATTGGCGCCTGGATCGAGGTCGAGCAACAGACCACGGCTGGGCCTGTGGTGCAGCGGCGCCGCGTCATGCCGACGCGGAGCTACCAGAGCCAGGTCGAGCCGGTGGTGACGATCGGCCTGGGCGCCGCGTCGTCGGTCGACGACCTGGTGCGGGTCGAGGTGGTCTGGCCTGACGGCGCCCGCCAGGCAGTCGAGGTCGATGGCCTGGACCGGGTCATCGAGGTCGAGTACGGATCCTGAACGCGCATCGCCCGCAGGCGCCCGGCGTGGATCGGCCGTGTACAGTAGACGATTCGTTGCGATGAAAACGTTCCGGATCGGTCTGGTTCGGGTGATGCCGATACTCCTTGCCGGTTTCGTGCCGGCCGGCCTCGCCGCGCAGACGATCGTCCTGACCGACGTCAACATCATTGACGGCACGGGCGGTCCCGTCCAGGAGGACATGACGATCGCAATCGTGGGCGAGCGGATCGCGTCGATTAGGGAGGGTCCGTACCGGGCCCCTGACGGCGGTGACGCGGCCGACGTCCACGATCTCGACGGCGCCTGGGTGCTGCCCGGGTTCTGGAACATGCACACCCATCTGAGCGTGATGTTCCCGGACAACCACGCCCTGGACGACGAACGGATGCCATCCAAGGTCATCCGCGCGGGACTAAACGCGATAGACGGGCTGCGCCACGGCTTCACCAGCGTGCGCTCGGTGGGCGAGGAGGACTACATCGACGTCGCCTGGCAGCAGGCGTTCGACCATGGCTTCTTCCTTGGTCCGAGGGTCTTCGCCAGCGGCGAACCGGTGAGTCCGACCGCCGGGCATCGGGGTTCGGTCGAGGAAGGCGCCGACGGCGTGGCCGCGATCCGCAAGGAGGTGCGGTCGCGCGTCCAGAGGGGCGCCAGGGCGATCAAGCTGTTCAGCGTCGAGATGCTGCCGGACGAGCTTGAGGCGGCGGTCCAGACGGCGCACAGCCTCGGTGTTCACGTCACTTCGCATGTCCGCGAGCCGGGGGCGCGGGCCGCGGTGGAGGCCGGGGTGGACTGTCTCGAGCATGGCTACGGGCTGACCGACGAGACGATCGAGTTGATGGCCGAGAAGGGCACGTTCTACGACCCGACGATCATCTGCAATCTGAGCGCCGAGTACATCCGCGAGCGCGAGGCGCGGCTGGCGGAACTCGGATACTCGGACGACGAGGAGATCGTGCGGTTGCGGACGATGGTCGCCTTTGCTGACGAACGGTCGCCGGAGTTCGCGCGAGACCAGCGGCAGGCGCTGGCCAAGGCGGCCGAGGCGGGAGTGAAGCTCCTGATCGGTTCGGACTCGATGCCGATCGGCGAGATGGGATTCCTGGAGATGGAGCAGTTCGTCATCTCCGGGGTCAGCGAGATGGACACGATCATCGCGGCGACCCGCAACGCGGCCGAGGTGCAGGGCGTGCTCAACGTTCTCGGCACGGTGGAGGAGGGGAAGCTGGCCGACCTGGTCGTCCTGGGGGACAGTCCCCTCGAGAACATCTCGAACATCCGCAAGACCGTGATGGTGCTCAAGGGCGGCGTCGTGGTCGACCTGGACGGGCAGCTCGGAACGGCGAGCTACTGGGACTACTACGGCCCGATGGAGCTGCCCGAGGGTTTCCTCTCGGAGTCCGAGGAGGCGGCGGGCTTCCAGCGCGGCGCGACGGCATCCGATCAGTAGCAGTCAACGCGTCATTGAAGGAGGACGGCGAATGAAGCGGAACACGAAGAAACACCGCGGAGCCTTCCCTGGGAACGCGGGCATCCTGCCCGCATCCGGCCGCAGGCCGGTCCGTGTCCAGCCGAGGTGTCGCTTCCTCTTCTTCTCGGCAGCGGTGCTGCTCGCTTCGGCTGCTCCGGCCTTTGCCCAGACAACCGTCCTCACCAACGCCACGGTGATCGACGCCACCGGCGCGCCGCCGATCGAGGACGCCACGGTGGTCATCGAGGGGAACCGCATCGCGGCGATCCATACGCCTTCGGCCTCCGCGCCCGACCCGGGCGCCGATGCGCGGGTGATCGACCTGGACGGCGCCTACGTCCTGCCCGGCCTGTGGAACAACCACTCCCACCTCGGCGACCTGCTGCCCGACCCCAAGGGCCTGCTGCCCGACGAGCCGCTGCTGCGTGCGGCGATTCGCGCCGGCCGCAACGCGATGGACGCGCTCAAGGCCGGCTTCACGACGCTCCGGATCACCGGCGAGCGCGACTTCATGGACGTGGCCTGGAAGCAGGCGTTCGATGCCGGCGTCTTCGTCGGACCCAGGATCGTTGCAGGCGGACCGCCGCTCTCGACCGACGGGGACACGGACTGGCTGGTGCGGACCGGCAAGGGGCCGGAGGGCATTCGCGCCGTGGTCGCTGACAACATCGCGAACGGGGCCGAACTCATCAAGTTCCTCGGCAGCCGGATGCCGCCGGAAGAGCTGATCGCCGGCATCGACGAGGCCCATCGACACGGCATCCCGGTCACCGTTCACGCCGGCGACGAGACCACCCGGATCGCGGTGATGGCGGGTGCCGAGAGCATCGAGCATGGCAACGACCTCTCCGACGACACGATCCGGATGATGGCCGAGGCAGGGACCTTCCTCGATCCGACCATCCAGTGCAACCTGAGCACCGAGTTCATCGCCGAACGGGAACGGCTGATCCGGGAGGCCGGCTACGTCGACGCGCCGGAGGTCGTCGAAGGCCGGGTGCGGGTGTCGCACGCCGACGAGCGGAGCCAGGAGCGGGCGGAGCTGGCCCGCGACGTGATCAACAAGGCGTACGCCGCAGGCGTCCGCCTGACCACCGGCAGCGACTCGAATCCGATCTCGGAGATCGGCATCCTGGAGATCGAACAGCTCGCGTTCCACGGCATTCCGCCGATGGGCGCCATCCAGGCCGCGACCCGCAACAGCGCCGAGATGATGGGGATGCTCGACGACCTCGGCACGGTCGAGGCCGGCAAGCTCGCCGACCTGATCGTGCTGGAGAAGAACCCGCTCGAGCACATCTCGCACATGCGCAGCCTGTCCATGGTGATCAAGGATGGGAAGATCGTGAACCGCTCGAGAGACGAGGGGCAAGCCAGCTTCTGGGAGCTGTACCTGCAGGACTGACCGGAGAACGACTGAGGAGGAGAAGAGCATGAGGCAAGCAAAGACGTTGCAAGGAGCTTGCGCGGCGGAAACTGGGTGCGCCGGCGCCCCCGCCGGCATCCGACGCGAAGCGTCGGCCTTCTGTAGTTCTGCCGCCGTAGCGCTAGCGGTCGCCACCGGGTGCCTGCTCCTGGCCGCCTGCGGCCCGCGGGAACTCGTCACGCTGCCGGACATCGACACCTCCGGTTCGCCCGACGGCATCGTCGACCTCCCGGCCGACGTGCCGGAGGTGTTCCGCGAGCACTTCGTCAAGTACACCTACTATCCGACGCCGGACGGCAGGCGGATCCACATCCTGGCCTCGGACGGCTGGACCCGCGACCAGATCAAGCACGGCCGGAACGTGATGGAGTTCCTGCTCACCGACGTCCCCGGCTCGGTCTACGGCGACGACAAGAGCGGGATCGCCAACGCGATGGCGGACCGCAAGGCGACGATGGTGTTCTTCAACACGGAGGAGGATCTGGACGAGGCGATGCGTTCGGGGCTGCCGGGGGCGACGGACCTGAGCATGCAGGACCTGCGCGCGAACGAGAGCCCGGCGGTCGGCGACGCGGACTACATGGCCCACGTCACCCGCGACGCCGCCTACGAGGAGATCTGGCACCTGATCCACGACTACGGGATCAAGCCGACGCTCACTTCGATGATCGCCGAGATGAGAGCGGCGAACGATGAGGCGGAAACGAAGGGCTGGGTGGGCTGGCCCAGAGAAGAGACGGAGAACCACCCGAACGAGTACGTGGGCGTCCTGATCGACAACTACTACGACCTCTGGACCGTGCCGCCGACCAAGTACGAGGGGCGCGACATCGAGCCTGGCGACATTCCGGAGGGCCATTCGCACTTCGGGGAGTACTTCGCGGGCAGCCGCGCTTTGATGCCGGAGAAGGACCCGCTCGGCTACGCGCTGGTCACGAAGTTCGTCGGGCCGCATCTGACCTACACGCCGGAACTGCCTCTGGACTTCAGCGGGACGTTCTCGATGGCGTTCGATCCGGATGAGCGCTACACCATGAAGACCCAGCATCTTCGCAACGCCGCGCTGACCGGCGACGGCGACGCGAACCTGCGCGGCAACGTCCACGACAACGTGCTCACCGGCAACGCCGGCGCGAACCGGCTCGAGGGCGGCGGCGGCAACGACACGCTGGACGGCGGCGCCGGCGACGACACGGCCGTCTTCGGCGGCCCGGCGGCGGACTACGAAGTCAGCGGGGACGGCGACTCGACGATGGTCGTCGACTCGCAGCCGGACCGGGACGGGACGGACATGCTGCGGGGCGTCGAGCTCCTGCAGTTCAGCGATGGCGTCGTGCAGTTGGAACAGTAGGTCCGCGAGAGGAGTCGGGTACCGTTGCGGCATGCAGGAAGCCAGCGAACGCCTTGCGCAGCAGATTCGGTTTCTGGTCGAAGCCGACCGCCTCAAGCAGGTGCTGCGGCGCACCTCCATCGTCGGAAACGACCGCCGGGAGAACTCCGCGGAGCATTCCTGGCAGTTGGCATTGATGGCCCTGGTGCTGGCGGAACACGCGGCCTTCAAGGTGCTCGATCAGCTCAAGGTGCTCAAGATGCTGGTGGTGCACGATCTGGTGGAGATCGATGCCGGCGACACGTTCGTCTACGACAAGGCGGGTGTGGAGGACCAGGAGGAGCGCGAGGAGCGTGCTGCCGACCGCATCTTCGGGCTGTTGCCGGCCGAGACGGGGGCCGAGCTGCGTGCCCTCTGGGACGAGTTCGAGGCGCGGGAGAGCCCGGAAGCGAAGTTCGCCAAGGCGATGGACCGCCTGCAGCCGATGCTGCTCAACTACGTGAACGGCGGCGGTGTCTGGCGGAAGCATGGCGTGCGGGCGGACCAGGTACGGGAGATCAACTGCTGCATCGAAGATGGCGCGCCCGATCTGTGGCGCTACGCCGAGGAACTGATCGAAGACGCCGTACGGCGCGAATACCTCGCCCCTTGAGGCCGCCGCGAGCCGGCCGCCACGGCCTGACCGGGCGCGGATGATGCAACAAGAGCAGCTATGACGCTGCAAGGAGGACGAACCATGAAGCCTCGAAACTGCCAACGTCTCGCCTCGGAGCTGTTGGTCTTCGTGATCGTTGTTGCCTGCGGCGCGGCGCCGGACGAAGGCGCTGGCGCCGCCGACGCGACCGAGCCGGCGACAAGCGAAATCGCCTGGGTCAAGAAGGTGATGGTCCACGGCGTGCCGATCCTGGCCACGAACACGACCGGCGACGACAAGCTCCTGCACGCGGCCGGCGTCCTGGCGCAGTTTCTCGACAACGACGAGGACGGCGAGGTCGACAATCCGAAGATCCACCAGGCGATGCTGGACACCGGGGGCACGATCGTGATGACCGGTACGCAGGACGAGGCGCACGAGATGGACTGGGCCAACGCGCCCCGGGGTCAGGGTCTGTACGACGAGGAGACCCGGATCGACGCCCGGGAGCGGGGTGTCTTCGACGCCTCGCTCGAGGAGATCTTCCACATGATCACGGACAACGGCCTCGCCGTCGCCTATCCGGAGACCTTCGGTCTGGAGCCGGGCTCCGAGCTGACCGACGCCATGGACAAGGCGCGCGGCGGCCGCTTCGACGGACCCCCGGACGAGTATCCGGAAGGCGCCTGGTACACCTACGACGACGAGACCTGCGACTACGGCTGCATGGCGGCGGAGTACATCTACTGGGTGTACACGTCCTTCATCGGCGCTCAGGACTTCCCAGGGCGGCTCGACGAGATCGGCCACGAGTGGCCGCTGAATACGCGCGAGAAGGTGCAGGTGGGGGAGCCGGTCCTGTTCGAGGTTCTGAGCCGCCCCGAGTACAGTCTGGCGACCGTGATTCCTGACGGGAAGTACGAAGGCGCCCCGCTGGTGATCGAGCCGTATGAGTTCACCGGTGAGTAGAAGGCTGCAACGCGGGACGACGGGTCGTTCAGGCCCTGGGAACGCGGGCGTCTCGCCCGCATCCGGCCTGGCCGCCACGAGGTAAGCACATGAACTCGAAGACCAAGCGAGCACAGATGTTCTGCCTGCTGTTCGCTCTGGCCGTAGCGGCACCGGCAACCGCTCAGGACCAGCCACTTGCTCCCGCCCGGTACGAAGCCGAGAACCACCAGATCCGCCGCGACAAGTTCGACGTCGTCCTCCCTGAGATCATGCGGGAGCGCGGCGTCGACATGTGGATCCACGTGATGCGGGAGGCGGTGCCGGACCCGTTCGGCGCCCACGAACTCGGCAGCACGTCCGGGGTCTTCGTGTTCACCGACCGCGGCGGCGACCGGATCGAACGGGCGGTGCTCGGCCGGCGCTGGGGCGCCGCCCACCGCGGCTGGGGCGAGAGGGACTACCGGTACGTGGAAGCGAGCGGCGCCTACGACATCACAGCGCCCGCGGTCCGGGTCCAGGAGCCGGTCGGCGGTCCGACGACCGAGTACGACTACCGCTTCGTGGGACTCAAGGACTTCGTCGCCGCGCGCGACCCGGAAGTCATCGCCGTCAACTTCAAGCACGACCTCGGCCCCTGGGTGACCTACCGGGGCGAGATCGACGGCCTCTCGCACACCGACTACGTGCTCCTGTCCGAGGAACTCGGCGCGGAGTACGCGAGCCGGCTCATCTCGTCCGAGTGGCTGATGATGGACTACATCAACCGCCACGTACCGAGCGAGGTCGAGCTGCTGAAGCGGATGCGGCAGGACGAACTCGAGCGGTTCGAGGAGGCCGTGGCTGCGATCGAGCCGGGCGTGACCCGGACCGACGACGCCGAGCTCACGGTGATGCGCCGGATGAAGACGGGACAGTCCCAGCGCGGCCGCAGCGAAGGCTGGGAGGACGCCGTGGTCCAGGACGGCGACATCCTCACCAACCCGAGCATCGGCATGTACGCCTACGTGCTACGCGAGGGCGAGACGGAGCCGCCGCCCGAGATCCAGAAGCTCTGGGACGAGTACCTGAAGGTCGACGCGATCCTGGCCGAGACGATTCGGGCCGGCCTGACGCCGCGCGAGATCATCGGCGACTACACGCGCAGATTCGAGGAGGCCGGGATCGTCGTCCGCGACAACCAGCTCCACATGGTGTCAGCCAAGAACGACTTCCCGGCGTATGCGGCCGACTCTGACGCCACGAAGACCCACATCTCGATCGACTCCCACGGCCAGATGAAGGGTGCCGGGCCCGAGTCGGTCGAGACCTACTTCGGGCCCCGGATCGGCTCCCTGGGCCCGGACTGGTCGAGGGAGATCCCGCTCGCGCCGTACCACCACTTCGTCATCGAGTACTTCTTCTACATGCCCTCGCCGGCCCCGGAGGGCGAGGACCAGTACCTCCTGTGGTGGGACCACGAGGAAGCGCTCGCGACGGAGGACGGCATCGAGTTCCTGTCGCCGCCGCAGCAGGAACTCATCCTGGTCCGGTGAACTGCTCGTTTTCGCGCCGAACCGGATCGCTACACCAGTTCGAGCCCTGGCACGTCGTCGAAATCGGCCGGGTTCAGCGTCCAGATCGCCGCGTCGTGGACGATCGCGCAGGCCGCGATGGCGATGTCCGCCTCGCGGCCGCGGGGGTTCGTTACGGCGCCGTAGATCACGGCCGCGCGCGCTGCCGCTTCGGCGTCGAATGGGACGGCGGCGGCCGAGGGAAAGAGCTCCTCCTGCGCCTGCAGCTCCGGCATCCGCCGCGGCCCCCGCAACCACTCGTAGAGAACGATGGAGGAGAGCGCCAGCCGGTGCCCTTCGTCGACGAGTGCGAACAGGCGGTTGATCGAATCATGTGGACCCGTCAGCGCCCCAACCAGGGCCGACGTGTCCAGGTGGACCATCACGGACCCGTTTCCCTGCGCCATCCGAACCGCCGCGAGGCGCGGATATCCCGCAGTTCGGCGTTCGTTTCCTCTCTCGACCGCGTCGGCGGCGCCTCGCGGAGGTCGCTGATCACTTTCAGCATGCGAAGGCGCTCGACCTCGCTCAGCCGGTCGGCCCGGGCGGCGAAGTCGGCTACCGCCTCGCGGACGACCTGACTCTGCGGCTTGCCGAGCCGCTCAGCGGTCCGGCGGATGCGGCGAACGGTGGCGTCGTCGAGGGAGTAGGTGACCTTGACCATAACGCGGCAATACTGCCATAACCGCTCGGTGGATTCTCCTACCAGGTGAGCTGGGTCTTCATCCACCCCGAGGTGTTGTGGAAGTCCGACACCGCGCTCCCGGGCGGTACCAGGGCGTCGCAGGCGGCTGCGATCTCGGGGTCGAGCGTCATCTCCTGGACGGCGACGAGTTCGTCGAAGTGTTCGCAGGTCCGCGGGCCGATAAGCGGCGCCGTGATCCCTGGCTGGTCCTTGCACCACAGGATCGCGAGCTGGGCCGGCGTGATCCCGGCCTCGGCCGCGAGCTTGGCGAACTCGACGCCGACCTGGATGGCGCGCTTCGTGACCCGCCGCGCGTAGTACTTGCCGAGCAGGTCGGCGCGGGAGCCTTCCGGGTACTTCGCCGCATCGGAGTACCTCCCCGCCAGCACGCCCATGCCGAGGGGCGCCCAGGCGAGAATGCCGAGACCGTGCTTGCGGCAGAGCGGGATCAGCTCGTTCTCGATCCGCCGGTCGAGCAGGTTGTAGGGCGCCTGCTCGGACGAGAAGCGGACGTACCCCTTCAGCTCGCTCACCATCAGCGCTTCCATCACGCTCCAGGCGGGGTAGGTCGAGCAGCCGATGTACCGGACCTTGCCGGCCCGGACCAGGTCGTCGAACGCACGCAGCGTCTCGTCGATGGGGATGCCGAAGTCCGGCCGGTGCGTCTGGTACAGGTCGATGTGGTCCGTTTGCAGGCGGCGCAGGGCCGCGTCGCAGGCGTTGAGGATCCCGGCCCGGGAGAGTCCCTGCTCGTTCGCGTTGTGCCCCGGCACATGCTCCGACCGGGCGAGACCAGTGTCGTCATCGAACTCGCCGGGGTAGATCTTGGTCGAGATCAGGACCTCGTGCCGCCGGCCGCTCTCCTTGAGCACACTGCCGACGATCCGCTCGGCTTTGCCATCGCCGTAGATGTGGCCGAGGTCGATCAGGTTGACCCCGGAGTCGAGCGTCCGCTCGATGATCCGCCGCGCCTCGTCCTCGGGCGTCACATCGCCGAAGTTGCTCGTGCCGAGCCCGAGCGGCGAGACCTTCAGGCCGGTGCGGCCGAGGGTTCGGTATTGCATGTCAGGAAGGCTCCTCACGTTCGGGTCTTGGGTTCTCTTCGTCGGTAGCACCGCGCTTCCGTCTCGCCGTCGCCAAGCTTCGTCGAATGTCCTTGGCTACTTCCTCCACCTCGCGTGCGACGCGTGGCGCGCGTCCAAGTTCCAGTTTCAGCGCCGTCGTGAGCGGAAGAAGCGACTCGGCCGAAGCCGAGCCCTCGATCAGCTTGAGGACGCGGGCCGGACCGAGTTCGACCGCGGCCTCGGCGAGAGCGTCGAACGTCTCGACTGGAAGAGAATCCAGGGCCGACAGCAGGTCTAGGGCGGCTGCGAGATCGCTCTCGGCTGCTGCGGGAGTGTCGAACAGAGCGGATCGAGCGCCGAGCAGAAAAGCCCGGCTGCGGAGCTGGGGATCGCCGTCGGGGTCGTGAGCCAACACCTCGCTGGCGGCCTTCCGGGCGCTCTCGTACTCCTTGCAGTCCAACTCCAGACTGCCCCGCAGGAGTTGTACCCTGGCTCGCCAATCCGCGGCGCCATCGGCCTGCTCGCCTCTCAGGCGCTCTAGGGCGTCGTTGAAGGCGGCTCGTGCAGCGTCTTCTTCCCCCAGCTTCCAGAGTAGAGCTCCCTTTGCCGCGAAGGTAGCGAGGACGGAATCGTCGGCTTTGGGGAGGTCGCTGTTCTCGAATCGCCGTAGCGCTTGATCGAGAGCGACCAGGGCTTCTTTCGGCCTATCCGAGCGGTCGAGGAGATCTCCCTTCATCAGCAGCGCAAAGCCCATCCACTCCTCCATCTCCGCTTGGCCGACTGCACCGAATCGATCAAGAACCGCACTACACTGGCTCAGAGCCTCTTGGCCACCGCCCATGTCGTCCAGAATCATGGCTCTGCTGATCAAGGCGGCGGCCGCGTCCATTCTGTGGGACATCTTCTCGCTCTCGCCGAATCGACGCTCGACTTCAAGGTAGGCGTCGGCTGCGGCCTCGTTGCGGCCAACTTCGCAAAGCGAGGTGGCCTTCGTGTGAAGGACATCCACTATCGCGGCGTTGAAGAAGTCATGTGCGGCGGCAACCTCGTGTTCACCGGGTTCCGAAAGCCTCAGGGCCTCATCGCATACGGCGATGGCTTCTTCGTGCCGGCTCAGGCTTCGGAGCAGGTCTGCCTTTACGCTCAAGGTTCGAGCGGACTTGAATCTCCCTGGAAGGCCGCCGGGTTGAAAGGCGGTGAGCGCCGCCTCGCAAGCGCCAAGCGCTTCCTCCGGGCGGTCGAGGCGTCGGTAGTAGGCGATTTGGCCGGACGCGGCCACGAGCCTCAGCAGCGCCTGTTCGCGGCTTGTCGTGCATCCGGGCGCCCCGAGTTCGGCGTTGGCCAAGTCCGGTAGCTGTTCCAACGCCGCGGCTCGCAAGGCGTTCACTCTTGTTCGGGGTCTGATGGTGTCTTTGACGAACTCAGTCATCACCGTCACCAATTCGAAGCCTGTGTAGTACGACGACATGAATCGGAGGAGCGCCCGAACCGGCCGGTCCAGGCCTCGATGGCGCCGAAGCAGGTAGTAGATGTTGTAGAGCCGTTCCGTCAGGTAGAACTGCTTCCGGCGTGATGAGCCGCCGACGACTCGTACTGCGCCGCGGTCGGACAGGCGCTTGAGTTGTGCGCTGCACTTGTTCGTGTCTAGGCGGGCTCGACCTGCGACCTCCTTCGTCGTCGCCGGTTCCCAGAGTTCGGCGAGAGCCAGGTAGACGCGGCGCTCCTGCGCCGGAAGCGCCTCGATGTGGCTCTTGAAGTACTCGGTGTGGTCATCGATCAAATCGAGGAGGTGATCCAGCAGGTCCCGCAGAGACCTGCCTGCGCCCGTCCGGGCGACGATCGCCAGCAGGCGTGGGCTGCCGGCGGTCAGGATCTCCAAGGGTCGGACCTCCTCGCGTGATGGGGACTCGCCCGATTCTGCTTCCCAGAGGATCATGCATTCGTCGGTGTCTAGAGGCGCCAGCGTGTGGACGCGGAGGAGTTCGTAGAGGGCACTGTCGGGGTTGTCAATTTCGCCGAACCGGCTCGTGGCGCTGGCCAGCAACGCGATTCGGGATTCGGTCTGGAGGGTATGACGCAGCCTCCAGCCCGCATCGGGATCGACAATGTCCCGGAACATCATGTTCAGGTTCTCGACGAGGAGGACCAAGCGCTTCCCTTGGTGGTCGGAGTAGTCAAGCAGGGTTCCGAGGCAACGATCCGCGAGGAGCTGATCGTCTTCGACACTTCGCAGTTCCTTGAGCGTTCGACTCAGGTCCGGCTCATCCTTGTCTTGAGGCGCTTGCTCGGCGAGTTGGGCCAAGCACTCGAGCCAGAACTCGCCGGCGGTTGAGACTTCGTAGCTCTCCTCCGCGAATCGAATCGGGAAGAAGTTGCGGGCGAGTTCGACGTCGCGGCCGATCTCGGCAGCGACGCGGAGGAGCAGCGTCGTCTTGCCGCTGCCGCGCGGTCCGATGACGATCTGGTGCTGGTTCGAGTTCCCGGTACATCCGCGGAGGGTCTCGACGATCGACTCGAACTCGCGGGTGCGTACGCAAAAGGAAGCTACGAGTGCGTCCTCGGTCAGGAATCCCGGGTTGAACTTCCGCGTCGCTACGGTCATCAGTTCGTCCCCCTGGAGAGCCCGCGTTCAGCAATCGGTACGAAGTGCTGGGCGTGGCGGGCTCGCCACCAGTCCTCGACCAGGCCCGATATGAATCGATGACCGTCTGCCGACGGCTCAAGATAGCCGTCGTGCTCGAGGACGTGGAACACATATTGAATAGAGGTAGTCCGTTCGTAGTCGACGTTGTAACGGGCGAGGGCTTCGCCGCTAAGTAGGCCGTCATTCGTCGCGGCCTCGGTCAGAAGTTCGAGTGCAGCCTTGTAGCCCTCCGAGTCCAAGGCCACCTTGAGCCGGCTCTCGTAGTGGTCAAGGTCCGTTTGACCGCGAACGCCAAGCAACTCCTGCTCGTACACATGAGCCACGTCCTCGAGCGAGGCAGTATGGCGACGGTGGCGCCGCAGGTGCTCGTGCAGGTGGTCGAAGAACTGCTGCACATGGTGCGGTACCAGGCTGCGCAGGTGCCGGCACATCTTGGCCCGGACCTCTTGGGAGAGGTTGAGGTTGTACGTCACCGCCAGCTCGGCGAGGCAGTCGGTCGCCGTTTCCTGGTTCCAGGGCCTCAGATCGAAGGGGGTGTAGATGTTCGCCTGGGCTGTCAACCCGACTTGATGGAGTATGGGGTGGAGGCCGACGCTGCCGGAGAGGATCAGACAGATCCGCCCTCGGTGGGCTTGGGCGTTCTTGCGCAGCCAACTCAGGAACTCTTCAGTTGCCTGAGTTCGCTCTGCGGTAGTGCGCTGGTCACTCCCCTTCAGCAACCGGCTGACGAGAATGGGAAGCTCGTCGACAGCGAGTACAACCGGCCGCTTGCTCTTCGCGAGCGCCTGGAAGATGAGATCGCCCTTGTGCTGCCAGTCACCGGGGTTCAGTCCCGCTCGCAGCTTGATCTTCAGTTCGGAGACGGCGAGTTCATCGAAACCCGCCTTTCTCAGTGCCATTCGCCCTTCTCCTCGTTGGGGGCATATGCCAACGAATCTGTTGGCAACAAGATTGTTGGCAAAAAGGGGCGAGTTGTCAAGCCCCGCTCGCCGAGCCGGTGAGTCGAGCGCCAACCGGGTCCGCGTTCTAGCCCGGATGGGGGTTGGCAGCCTTCCTACATCCGGTCCGCGAGTTGCAGCGCCGGATCGAACATCCGGTTCGGCACGTCGTCCTCGCCGGTGAGGAACCGGATCTCGTCGTCGTAGCCGGTCATCTCCCAGCGGATGAGCGAGATCGGGATGATGCCGCCGGCGAGGAACTCGTCGATGAAGTCACGGAGCACGAAGTCGTCGCCGAGCTGCATTGCCCGTTCGCGGAACAGCTTCATGAAGTGGGCCTTGCCGACGACGACCCCGGTGTGGAAGCCGGGGAAGCGCAGGTTGGACTCCATCTCGTACCAGACCATGCGTTCGTCCTCCTGGGACCAGCCCTTGGACATCAACGCGGCGCAGAGCTTGCGCGACTCGTCGAAGGTGATCAGGTTCGCGTGCATCGCGAGATCGGGCAGCGCCAGGCTCATGTGGGAGATGTTCATCAGGTACTCGACCTCGCGGCCGTGGCGCGGCCGTTCGTCGAGGACGCCGGCCTGCATCATGAGTTCCTCCAGGGCGACCGCCCAGCCCTCCATCCGCATCCACTCCATGTTGAAGCGGCGGTCGGCGCCGCGGATCGGCCGTTCGTCACGGTCGAGCCGTTGCCCGTCGAGCATGTGGCCGACGTACTCGTGGGTCTCGCCGGGCAGGATCTCGCGCTCGCGCGCCTTGTGGTCGATGCTCGGGTCGGAGGGTAACGACTCCGGCGGCTCGTTCGGGTCGCTGTAGTCGGTGGCGTCGACCCACTCCGGCACGGTCATGACTTCGCCGTCGCGCAGGAACTCGACGACGTAGGCGAGCGCCTCGTGGAGGTTGTCGGCGTACTTCTCCGGCGTGTCGGCGATGTCGAACGGCGGCAGGTCGCGGTTACGGTGTTCCTCAAGCGCCAGGAACGTGACGAGCCGGTTGTACTCCTGCTCGACGATCATCCGGCTCTCCTCCCAGCCGTAGGGCGAGAGGTGAACGTTGCGGAGCCACCAGTCGTAGTTCTCCTTGCCGATGCCGGCGACGCCGGTCATGGAGTCCTTGTTCTCCTCGACCCAGCCGCCGAAAGCGAGGACGGCGTCGCGCGCCGCCTCGGCGTCCGGGACGAGTGCGGGGTGGTGCTCGGCGAGCTGCTCCGCGATCTCGTCGTAGATGCGCGCCTCCCGAGGCGCGGCCCAGATCGCGATCGTGGCGAGATCCGAAGCGCCTTCGGTCAGGTTGGACCTGGCCTGCTCGTAGATCTTCGGCACCGCCTGCAGGGTCGTCCGGTACTCCTCCAGTTCGCCGTCGTCGAACGGCGGCTCGAGTTCGAAGAGGGTCCGGAAGCCCGACATCGCCGGTCCGGCGCCGCCCTGGGACATCAGGTAGAAGGCCGGATCGCGCGACCAGGGCCGGGTCACCCGGTGGTGGAAGTCGAGCCCGTTCATCTCGGCGCGGACCAGGTGGTGGTCGATCTGCTCGGAGACCAGCCAGTCCGAGATGTCGATCGCGTGGAGCCGGGCCTTGTAGTCCTCCAGGCCCTGCCGCTGCCGCTCCATCGCCTCGGCGGTGTAGTCGGGCACGCCGTCGACGATCTCCGGTTCCTGGAAGACGCGGAACTCCTCGAAGAGCTGCAGCAGGTCGTCGTGGGTGCCGGGCGCGGCCTCTTCCGCGGCCGGAGGCACCGGAGCGCAGGCGATCGTCAGCGCCACCGAGGTGAGAAGAAGGGGGGGCTGGCGCATGGCGGCTCCTTTGATGGGAGAGTGGAATGGGGTTTCGTCAGCACCTGGCCTGGCTACTCTTAGCCAGACTCATGATTGACGCTTATGCATGAGGCCATATAGTCGGCATGTGCTCGGCCAGGACACCGTGCCTGGGCCGCCCCCTTATGGACATCACTGACTCCCGCCGATGGTACTCCTCAGGCGGAGAGGGAGTGATACCGTGCCCGGCCCCTCGGAGGGGCACTGACCTGCCGGTCACACTGCAGAGCCGATGACATCCGGTGCCCTGAACCAGGATTCGCGGCAATGACTAACTCTTCCCGGCCGAATCGCATTCGTACACTGGCCAACGCGCCGATTCGCGAGGCGCTGATAGACCTGCGCTGCGAGTTGCCGGAAGGTCAGGACGCCGAGCTGTTGGCCAGATTCGATGCCGCTCATCGGGGGATCGAGAGCGAGTTCCCCGAGAAGGGGAACAACTACGCGGCGAACGTCTCGGCGGAGTTGAAGGAAGGCACTGATCCCGCGGTTGCCGCGACCGCGGCGCTACGTGGTTACCACTTCAGGAACTCTCAAGGAGACAAGATCGTCCAGTTTCGCCTTGATGGCTTCACTTTCAACAAGCTGCGCCCCTACACGAAGTGGGCGCAACTTCGGGCGGAGGCTGAGGCTCTGTGGACGACGTACAGGTCGTTGTTGTCGGAAGTTCGGGTTACGCGGATTGGCGTCCGCTACATCAACGAGATCCAGGTTCCCCCCGGAGTCGGTTTCGAGACGATCTTCGTAGAGCCCCTGAGACAACCTCTGGGCTTCAGACAGGGCCAAGTTCGGCAGTCTCTGGAGCGACTTCAGGTCTCGAGTCACGACGCCTTCGAGAGGACGACAGTGACCCGCCTGGCTAGAGAAGAGAAGGCGGGGTTCACTGTGATCCTCGATATCGACGCCTTTGCCGTGGCGCCAGATGGGGCCTTTGAGGACTGCGACGTGTGGGCGCGCATTGACGAACTTCGCGGCCGGAAGAACGAGATCTTCTTCAGCAGTTTGACTGCCAACGGAATCGAGAGGTACGCATGACTCTAGTTGGTTTGGAAGCTCAGGATTGGGTGGGACAACTCGGGAGGCGTCGTTCGACGGCTGTTGGGCCGGAGGCGTTTCGAATCGTCAGGGAGGAAGAGACTTCGGAATCCGCAGTCTCCGCGTGGCAGTTGTCAAGGCGGGATGCCGTGAGGAACCTGCGGGAGATCATCGAAGAGACGTCCAGTCCCGGCTGGGATGGCGGCGAAGCCAAGCCGTTGTCGCGTCGCGCGAAGGACGCCCTGAATGATGCCCTGTTGACCCTCACGCCCGATGTGCCGATGCCCGAGATCGTGCCTGAGCCTGACGGTGGGGTGGCCATGCAATGGTCAAGTGGTAGGGCGCGGTCGCTGATCGTGAGCTTCGGCCCAGACGGCGGCCTCTTTTACGCAGTTCACGTTCCAGGTCGCCGGGAGACAGGCCGTCGCCGCTCCGATGTCCAGCTTCCGTCGGACCTTCTGTGGATCGCGAAGGAGGCTGCGGCTGGCGATCCGTGACCGGGAGTCCCTTGCCCGGTTCCTCTACTCCAAGAGCCACTTCTCCGTTTCGAATGGAATGGTGAAGTACGCCGCCTTCATGCCCCCAGCCGATCTACGTACGTCGGTTTACCGAATTGACGGGCTGGACGGCCTTGAAGTACGCCAGCTTGCTTCCGAAACATCTCGGATGGCGTCGTTCAAGGGACACGGGCTCTTCTTGGCCGCTGACGTACGGTCTGTGTCTCAACTGAATGTCGTTCCCGAGAAAAGTCGCCACTCGCTCCACGCGGATGTAGTGGGTTGGCCAGCAGAACGTGAGAAACGGATTGAGCTCGCCCAGATGCTCGCGGTCAAGGCCGAGTTTGTGCCGGCTGCGCCGGACCCGTCTTCGGCTTGACGGTGAGGTCGCGCACACGGCCGAGTTGACCAGCCGGCGGCGGCAACGCTGCTACACATCTATGGAATGTTGACGAGCGTGTAGTAGGCCTCCGGGTGGAGCAGCGGTTCGCCGCCCTTGCTCCGGACTCCGTCGAGATGCAGCTCGTGGACGTAGCCGGCGCGCAGCGGTTCGACGGTCAGGCGGACGCTCATGCCGTCGGCGGCGACCCGGGCGGATTGGATGGCGACCCGCTGCTTGTCGTCCTCCGGTCCGCCGTAGCTTGAGCTGAGGCGGTAGGTGTAGCTCTGCATGCGGTAGGACGCGGTGTCCCCTGCGCTCGCGGGATCGACCGGCCGGGTGAACGTGAGTTCGAAGCCGTCGGACTGAGCCCGCATCTCGTGGACCTCGAACGGCACGGCGCCGGTCCAGACGATCCGCTGGAGACCGTGCGGCTCGGGGCCGACGCCGCCCCAGCCGCGGTCCGACATGCCGGCGAAGAGCGATCCGTCGTCGGCGAACGCGAGGCGGATCACGCCGCTGTCGAGGCCGCGCCGGAAGTTGAACGCGGCGCCCTGCCAGTGGCCGCCGATCTTCTCCAGGAACACCCGCATGACCATCGCGTGATGCTGGTCGCCGACGAAGAGTTGACCGGCGAAGGGGCCGAACTTGCCGCCGGTCGTGTCCCACTTGAGACCGCTGGGGGACTGCCCCATCTTCACGTAGGGGAACCAGACGGAAGGCATGCGGTAGTTCGGAATCAGCTCGTGCAGGTCCTTCATGAAGGTTCCGCCCTGCGGCTGGCCCTCCGGCGGCGGCTCGACCTGGGACTCGGGAAGGTGGGTCGAGGCCATGCCGTGGGGATGACCGTGAAAGTCGCCCACCTCGATCAGCGAGAGCTTCGAGGCGTTGTTCCACTCGCCCTGGTTGTCCGTGTAGAAGACCTCGCCCCAGGGGCTGACCTCGACGCCGGCGGGAGAGCGTAGGCCCGCCGCCACGAACTCGGCGTCGCCGGTCGCAGGATCGACCCGGGCTGCCCAGCCCCGCCAGTCGGCGAACCCGTAGGGTTGGCCGCCGAAGGGGATGTTCAGCGTCACCCAGAGCTTTCCGTCCGGCGTCAGGCGGGGTCCGAAGACGTACTCGTGGTAGTCGCCGCTGGTTTCCCAGGCATCCGTGACGGTCTCGAAGACGTCGGCCCGATCGTCGCCGTCGGTGTCCTTGATCCGGGTCAACTCGCCCCGCTGTGCCGTGTAGATCCAGCCGTCCAGTTCAAGCAGACCAAGCGGTTGCCCGAGACCGAAGGCGTACTGCTTGAACGTCGGCTGCGGCGGATCGCTGAACGCGTTCTCGACGATGAAGATCTCGCCCCGCCGGGTCCCCACCATGATGCGGCCGTCCGAGAGCTGCAACAACCCGCCGACCTCCATCGACATGCCCTCCTGGAGGGGCATCGTGAGCAGCCGGTAGGACAGCTCCTCCGCGGCGGCCTGCGCGCCGATGGCGTCCCGCTGGCGGTCGAGGAGCTCCTTCTCCGTCTCTTCGCGCTGGCCATCGTCCAGGGGTTCCTGGGCGAGAAGGGCCAGGGGCAGGGAGATCAGCAGGGCGACCAGCGCCATCGCGGCGGCGCGGCCGGGTTGCATCGTGCTGGTACTCAGAAGGGCCACGAGATCACCAGGAGAGAGTCACGTCGATGTCGAGCGTTTCGTTCGGTTGAAGGTCGATTCGCTGCAGGAGCTGCCGGACGCCCTGGGACTCCCGAACGAACGGCGCGAGATCCGCTTCGGCAGCACCGGAGGCCTCGGAGGCAATCGATACGTCGAGCCGGCCATCGACGCTCCATGAGCGCTCCGACGTCGAGACGATCTCTTCGCCCTCGGCCAGCAGCAGATAGAGGGGGCGGGGGGCCGAGCCGGCGGTAAGCCGGAAGCGGCGGATCAGGTTGGTGCCGCCGCCGCTGTGCAGTGGCGTCGGCGCCTCCTCGACCAGGAGGTCGTGCAGGCGGTAGCGCAGCACCGGCCTGCCCTCGTCGTCGAGCCGGTAGCCGAGGAAACGGCCGCCCACGTTCCGGTCGGCTCGGCCCGCCGTGGGCCACGGACTGTCGATGTCGCCCAGGTCCGCGATGGCCGGGCCGGGCGGAAGGTCCAGCACATCCGTGCCGTAGGGACCGAGGAACCGGCCCGCTCGGCCCTGCCAGGTGCCCTTGGCGTCGAAGAAACCGCCGCGCCAGATCTTCGCCAGGCGGACGTTGTTCGCGTCGAAGGCGACGTGGACGTTCTCCGGGTAGCCGATGGCGATCGACCGCGGTCCGACGTCGACCATGAAGGTGCGGAACACGATCGGGCGCTCGTCCGGCACGAGAACCAGCTCGGCGCCGATGTTCGTGCCCTCGGGCGCCGGCATGGAGGTGCCGAGCGAGAGGGCGTTCCAGATCGCATCGATCTGGCCGTCGACGGTGCCGCCGCCCAGGTGCTGGAAGTTCGCGGCGCCCTCGGGCCAGAAGGCAGGCATGCGGGTTCCCGGCCGGATCGCGGCCGGATCCCGCAGGTACCGCGTGACCCATCCGGGCCGCAACCGGTCATAGACGGTGGCCAGGTCGATGGTCGAGACGCCCTGGGCGGGATGGACGTGAACGTTGTGGCACGTGACGCAGCTCATGGCCTGCTCGCCCAGCAGTTCGATCCCGTCGGAGGCCGCCTCGGTCGAGAAGGCCGGTTCGCTCAGGTCGCCGGCCGCTGCGTCGGCGGTGGCCAGGGAGTCGGCGAGCCGATCGATTGCTTCGCCGGCGAAGTTCGGCATCCTGACTTCCATGAAGTCGCGGCGGACGTGCAGTTCGTCCGCCGTCAGAACCGAGTGCAGCGCTTCGGGCTTCAGCTTCCCGCCGATGGCGTGCAGGTCCGGCGGTAGCCGCCCCTCGTCGCCGAGGTCCTGGCCGCCGACCACCTCGAGGTACGTCGCGCGTACGGGGTCCGGTCCGCCGACCGCGACCGTCCCGGCGTTTCGGCGATGGCAGGCGTAGCAGTTGTAGCTCGCCATCGCATGGACGATCTGGTCGGCGGGTGTCCGGGGCGTTGGGAGATCCTGAAGGGCAGCGAGGGCCGCTCGGATCGCGCGCTTCTGATGACCGGCGAGCGGATAGCGCGGCGAGTCGTTGCCCGTGTGCATGCCGGGTTCGCTGGCGACGGCCGCCGGATCGAGGTCGGTGAGCGCCGGCGGGGTCGTGATGTCGCGCCGGTCGGGTTGGATTCCCGCGTAGCCGTGGCACGACGCGCAGCCGTGGCGGACGAAGAGTCGGGCGCCCCAGCCCGCGTCCTCCGCGTCCTTGGAAACCAGGGTGCCGCCACCCGGCCGCAGCCGTACGTTCTCGTAGGTTGTGTAGTCCTCGAGCGCCGCGTCCTGGGGTAGAGGATCGCCAGCGAGACCCACCGTCAGGAACGGTTCCCGGGTGTCGCCGCGAATGAAGTACGCCACCGTGACCGGATGGTCCCCGGCGTTCAGTTCGAGCTGTGCGTCCGCCTCGCGGGCGCTTCCGCCTGACTTCGTGGCGACCACTTCGCCGTCGACCGCGAGCGAGGAACCGGAGCGGCGGTCCGAGGCCAGTGTGAACGTGTAGCGCCCCGTCTCGGGCACCCGCATCACGCCGGCAAACCGGTACGCGTGGTTGCCGTAGTTCATCTCAACCGGCAGGCGTAGTGACAGGCGGCCGATCCGGCCCTCGGCGGCCGGTTCCATCGCGTCGAGATCGGCAGGTGGCCGGTCGAAGAAGCCTCTTACGTCCTCGTCCTGCATGGGATCGAGGAAGTACTCGAACTCGAAGCCCTGTCGGCGCTCGACGACCTGCGGTTCCTGGTCCCGCAGCAGATAGATCGCCAGATTCTCCGCTTCCGCCGGGGTCAGGTACAGGGACGGCATGCGCCCACCTGGCCTTGTCGACCGTGGGTCCAGGAGGAAGCGAGTCAACGCGGCGACCGAGGTCTTCGCCGCCAGGTCGGGCAGCGGGACGGAGGGGATCGCCGGTTCGGCGCCGGATGCCTCGGGCGCATGGCAGGCGACGCAACCGATCGAGTGGAAGAGCCTGCGCCCCCGCTCCACCGCGGTCCGGAACCGGAACACCGGGAACTCGTCCGCTACACCGCCGTTCGCATCGTCGGCCGCGACCGGGGCCGCATTCGGCTCGGGCGGCGCCTCCTCGTAGAAGAGGAAGCGCGCGATGGAACGCGCGACGCGGTTCCGATCCTCGGTGTCGAGAGTGTGCAGGACCTCAGGCATCGTCGAGCCCGGCTTGTGTTCTTCCGGATCGGCCAGATAACCGGTGAGCCACTCCACGGTGACCCGTTGGTTGAGCCCCGCGAGGTCGGGGGCCGTGCGGGTGGGTATCCGTCTCGCCACGTCAAGCGTCGGTTCATGGCAGGACAGGCAGTTCAGTTCGCCGAGCAGCACTTCGCCGAGCGCCGCTTCGCTGGCCGCGCCGGCGAGTCTCAGATGCTCGTAGCCCGGGACGACCGGTGTCGGCGTGGCGGGAACCGGCGATTGGGCCTGAAGCGCCGCGCTCAGCGTCGCGGCCAGGACCGGGAAGAAGAGCCGGCCGGAAAGGCCGGGACGCATGGCGCGGCGGCAGATCACATCGGCCACTCGAGGCGTTCGGGGGCGAGAACGGACGGCTCGTCCGGCCCTGGGAAGGCAGCCGGCACGCCGATCGACACCTCGCCGGTTGCCACGTACTCCGTGCCGCGGGCGAGCACGGTCTGGAAGCCGACGCAGTGCAGGGAGGCGCCGATGGGCTCGAACTCGTCGTTGTAGTGCCCCATCGGGATGTGGAAGACGCGGCCCTGGCCGTAGGTGATGAGCATCAGCATGGGCTCGAGCTCTTCGGTCACGAGGGAGTTGGCGTGCGCGAGGACCTCGACGTTCCCGGCCGGGCCGCGCAGTGAGGCGTAGAGCTCGTCTGCCGCGTGCATCCAGGTGGTCGGCAGCCCGGCCAGGATGGGGTGGTCGGGCCGATCGTGGATGACCTGGAACTCGCGGATGCGACCGTGCCTGCCGCTCAACCCCTCGTCGGGTGAGGTCGCGGTCCAGATGCCGTCGATCTTGCGCAGGATGGAGCCCGAGACCCCGGTCCGGCGTCCCCCCCAACCGCCGACGGCGATCATCTCGTTGTATTCGATCCAGTCCGCGGCGTGGTTGTCGGCCGCGTGGACCGGAACGAAACCGCCTCCCTCGCGAACGAAGGTCTCGAAGTCGGCGCGAAGGTTCGCCGACCAGTAGGGCTCGCAATCGCCGTCTTCCCGCTCGCAGTCGCTGTTGAAGTTGCTGACCACGACTGCGTAATCCGAGAAGACGGGCCGCCAGGCCTCCCACTCCTCGCGCGACGCGCTCCGGCCGGGCGAAGTGCTGACGTCAACCGTGAACCGCCCAGTCCGCTCGAGCGTCGCCCTGACGGCGGCGGTGGTGCGCTGCCAGTCGTGGTTGTTCACGCCGTCGATGATCAGGGCCGGGATTCTCGCGCTCGGCCCGGCTGATTCGGCTTGCGGCGCCGCGCAGCCGCACGCCAGAACCAGGATCGCGATGGAGCGAGAAACGAACATTCAATCGGCGGGAGACGACGATACACGAGGGGCGGCGCGCGGCGGCAACTAGGATCGGACGGTGAGCATCGCGAAAGCAGGCACGATTGCTCTTGTCCTCGCGATGCTTCTGGCTTGCGCGTCCGACTTGGGCGAGACTTCGGCGTCGCCGGCCGGGATCCCTCACCCGGAACTGGCCGAACTCGAACCGCCACTCGCCCGGGAGCTGGAGGCCCGCCGCGCCGAACTCGACGCACTGCTCGCCGACGAAGCCGCAAGCGCCGCCGACCAGGCGCAGGCCCTCGGCGAGCTGGGCCGCCTCTACCAGGCCCACCGCCTCCTCGAAGCCGCCCAGGCCTGCTACCGCGAAGCGCATGCCCTCGATCCGGAGTCCTTCGCCTGGGCCTACTACCTGGGTGTGTTGGCAGCCGGCAGCGGGGATGTCGAAGGGGCTGCGGCCGCGTTCGGTCACGCGCTCGATCTGCGGCTCGACGACGCGCCGGCCCTGATCCGCCTCGCCGACCTCGAGCTCGAACAGGGCCAGGTCGACCAAGCGGAGCTCCTCTATGTGCGGGCAGCGGTGGTGGACGACTCGGCCGCCGTGGCCTATGGAATGGGCCGGGTCGCCGAAGAGCGAGGCGTATACGCGGAAGCCATCGGACAGTTCGAGCGGGCATTGACGCTCCAGCCGAGAGCTTCCGTCCTCCACTACCACCTCGGCCAGGCGTATCGGGAGCAGGGCCGGTTCGAGGACGCCGAGCGGGCCCTGGCTCGTAGCGGGACGACCAGAGTCGCGATGGCCGACCCCTTGATGCACGAGCTGACGACCCTGGCGATTGGCGCCTCGCCCCACCTGACGCGAGGCAACGCCGCCGCGCGGGAGGGCCGATTGGCGGAAGCGGAGGAGGCCTACCGGCAGGCCGTGGCTGCCGACGCCACAAATCCGCGCGCCCATCAGAGCCTAGGTACCGTCCTGGTGCGCCGCGGCAATCCCCAGGCGGCGCTGGAGCACTTCGGCGTCGCGGTCCGGCTGGAGCCGGAGAATGCCCGCGCCCACTCCGACCTCGGTGTCCTGCTGGGAGAGCTCGGCCAGAACGACCGCGCCCTGGAGCATCTCGGCCGGGCGCTCGAACTCGAGCCGGAACTGGTCGACGCGAGATTGAGCCTCGGCAGCGTCCAGGCGCGCTTGGGACGCCTGGACGAAGCGGAGGCGACCTACCGCCGGGTGCTCGAGAGCGACGCCGGCAACGGCGATGCCCGGCTCGGACTGGGGGCCGTGCTGGCGCAGACCGGGAACTTCGAGCAGGCCGTCGTCGCGTTGCAGGAAGCGCTACGGCACGAGCCGGGGGACGAGCGGGCCTCCCGCATCCACTTCGGACTCGCCGAAGCCCTCGTGCGCACCGGCCAGCTCGACGAAGCCCTGCCGCACTACACCCGCGTCCGCGAGATCGATCCGGCACAGGGCCTCGCCTGGCTGCGCGAGGCGACCGTCCTGATGGGCCTGGGGCGTTTCGCCGACGCCAAGGCCTCGCTCGAAGCGCGGCTGGGGGTCGATTCAACGGACGACCGCGCCGCTCACTCCCTGGCGCGACTGCTTGCCGGCGCCCCCGACCCGTCGCTCCGTGACGGTCCGCGTGCCCTCGCCATCGCCGGCGCGCTGCTCGAAGCCGACAACGCCGCGCCCAAGGCCGAGACCGCGGCGATGGCACTGGCCGAGGTCGGCCGTTTCGAGGAAGCGATCAACATCCAGCGCACTCTGGTCCAGGAAGCGCAGCGGCTGGAGCGCGGCGGCGAGGGGCGGCGTCTGGCCCGCAACCTGGAGCGGTACGAGCGCGGCGAGGCGTGCTGTGCTCGGGTGGGGGATGTACTTCCGCCGTATTGAACCGATCGGAGCGGCCTATTCACGCATCGGCGCGTTCGTACCGCCCCAGCCACTCTCCTTCGCTTAGACCGAAGTTCTGCGGTCCGATGCGTGAAATTCCCTGCAATGACGGGGCAAACTTGGGATTTGGGAGTGTTGTCTACTGGGTACGGTTGGTCAAGGTCGGAGGTTGAGGAGGCTGAACGCCTTGGCCTGGAGGGGTGTGGGTGTGGCCAGGACGTCCAGGGCGGCGTTTCCCTGGCCCTGCATTCGGACGCGATTTCGGGTCAGTGTGGAGAGGTCGTCGAGCAATGTCTGGAAGCTGTGGACGGGTAGTCCTTCCGGTGTGCGCCTGCGGCTCGCCTTGGCGCGGGCTGCCTGGGACCGTCGAGCCGGCTGGACGGGCGAGGAGCGTTCGTCCCTTGGGTCGTCGTCGTCGAAGAGCAAGGGAGCGAGAAGGCGTCGCATGTGCCACTCGACGTAGTAGGCGAGCATGCACAGGAAGACGTGGGCTCGCACTCTGTCGGCGAGGCGATGGTGGACGGGGCGGACCTTGAGGTCGACGCTCTTGTAGCTGCGGAAGGCGCGCTCGACGCGGCTGAGGCTCTTGTAGGCCCGGACCGCCTCCGGCGCCGGGAGGTCGGCCTCGGCCACGTTGGTGCGGATGACGTAGAAGCCGTCGAGGGCGGCCTCTTCGGCGATCTGCGCCAGCTTGCGGGAGTAGCGGAAGCCGTCTTCTTCGATCTCGGTGTCGAAGTGCTTGCCGACCTTGTGGGCGCGCAGGGCGCGGTCGGCGCGGGCGGCGATCTTGTCCTTGCCCCGCAGGGAGCGCTGTGAGCGCCTCGTCGCTTCGGCGACGGCCTCGAGCTTGCGCTCGGTGGCGTCGAGAAGCTCCTCGCGCTTGCGGCGCCGCCTGGCTGCCAGGAGCGGGTTCCGGCACACGATCAGCCGCTCTGCGGGGTACAGCTCGGGGGCGCTCACTTCGGCCATGTCCCGTTCGTCGAAGATCGACAGTTGCAGGTGGCCTTGCTGCACCAGCGTGCGGATCGCCGGCGCGCGCAGGGCGGTGATCCAGGACAGACCGCCGGGTTCGAGGTCCTCGCGGATGCGGGCGCTGGTGAGCAGGCCCCGATCGCCGACCATGATCATGCGGTCGAGCGAGAAGCGCTCCTTGAGCTTCTGCACCTGGGCGCTCAACGTGCCGGGATCGGCGGTGTTGCCTTCGAAGACCTCCACCGCGACCGGGCATCCGTCCCGGTCGCAGAGCAGCGCGAAGACGATCTGGGGCTTGCCCGGCTTGCCGTCCTTGGAGTACCCGCGCCGGGCGAGGGCGCACTTCGCGCCCTCGAAGTAGACCGAAGTCACGTCGCACAAGACGAGGGAACCGTCTTCGAGGTGCTGTTTGGCCAACCGTCGCTCGATGCGTTGCTGCCGCTTGAGCAGCCAATCCATGGCGGAGTAGAGCTCGTCGGCGCCCGCCTCCTCGATTCCGAGTTCCTCGCCGAGGGAGTGGGGCGAGGTCTCGCTTGAGAGTCCGCGGGCGGTGGCGAGCTTGGAGCCTGGTTCCAGGATGCGCGCGATGATCATGGCGACCGCGAGCGTCCGCTCCCGTGAGGGTCGGCGGTCGAGCAGTGTCTGGAGGCCGCATTGTCGCGCGGCGCCGAGCGTGGCGGCGACATGACCGTGCGGTTTGGAACGCAGGATCTCGAAGGCCGAGTCCAGGGAAGGCAGTGCGACGCCGCCCTTCAGGAGAGTGCGAAGCCCTTCGACGAGATGATCGGGCCACTTGGAAAGGTTGGCGAGCGTCCGTTTGCAGACTCTTCCGTCCTGTCGGTACGACTCGCGCAGGAGCACGGCGGGTGGCGAGTTGCGGTTGGGTACGCGTTCGATGTACATGGCTTCTATCTTAGCTCTATCATGTCTCCATGTCTACCACGATTGACTATGCGACATGGGTACATTGTGCGGCCCGGAAACCGTAAAACCCTAGGCGCGGCAACGATCCGCGACGCTCAGGCCCTAGAACTTCGGCTTAGCCTGACCTCGTGTACAACGGTACGCGGACCTATCGAGACCGTCCCCGATAGGAAGAGCGACCGGTGAGACTTCTCTTCGTCGGCCACATCCCGATAGCGCAGTTCCAGCTCCGGCATGTGAGGCACGGTCACTTCTCGAGACTCGGTATCGTACAGAGCCGAGCCATGAGCCTTGATCGCCGCGTCCGTTCGATCGTCACCGCTAGCGTCGAAGCATGGAAACACCACTTCTACGTCGACAGCTAGCTTCGAGGCCTTCTCTGTAACGAACAGCTTGCGCCGGACGGATGGCGCGGCATCGCCAATGACAAAGCCATGCCTGTCAAGCAAGTTCGCGATGTACTGTTCAGCCTTGGCGAATATGCCGTCGGCTAGGCTCTCGTCGTCGATGTCGAGATCGCCCCCGATGTCTACGAGGAGAGCCGAAAGGCTCGTCACGAACGTGAGCCGGTGGTGGCTCTCTTCCGCTTCTTGGCGCAAGTTCGCGGCGAGCACCTGGCCCTTCCTTCGTGCTCTACCCTCACAGAAGTCCTTGTCGCTGGTAACTAGAAACACGTCCGATTCATGGAGGAGATCTAGGCAATTGTGCCAGATGACACCGTCCCTGAACTGCTCTCGTTTCTCGGCGGACGGTGGTTGTTTCCGAAGGATTTTCTCGAGCGACGACTCAGCAGCTGGGAGCGTGAATGGGATCGGCTTCGTAGGTACGTCCACGTCGTCAATGAGCGAAGCCGCACGGGCAATGAGTTCTTCGTCGCTCGGCAGCATCGGTTCTTTGAGTTCTCCCATCACAGTGCATAGGCGGCGATGCGAATCGTGGATCGTCTGTTTGCGCCGAAGTAGGTCATCGGCGAAGTGGGTGGTCACCTCTCTTCTCACTACTTCCGGAACAGCGACGACTGCGTTCCTTTGCCGAATGAAGTACCTGGCAGCTGCGCCGAGAGTGGAGTTCAGACCAAGTTCCTTGATCCAGATGTTGCTATCGAAAAGGATGTACATCGTATCTCGATCGGTAGTGTGGTCCCTGCTCGCCGGGGGACGATTCGGTTGATCTGACTGTCGCGACTGCACAGTGAGCGACAAGGCTAGCGACGACGATCCTCATTTTTCTCGACGGGAGGCATTGATCTCGGCGTTGATGTCCTCCGGGCTCCACTCGTCAAGGCCGACCTCAGCAGCGCGGCGCTGCATTCCGGCGACCGCCGCTTGAGCCCGAGCTTGCCGAAGTGCTGCACGGGCCGCGTCCAGCGTCGAGGCAGTGACCGCGGAAAGTACCGCGACCGGCTCGCCGTTGGACCGGACGACGAGGTCTTTCTCCTTTGCGAGCATTCCCCAAACGTCGGCGGAGGGGCTTTGCAGTTCGCGAACAGTGATGGACTTCATGGGCGCATTCTCTCGGAGGCCAGTGTTGGCGGCAATGGCGGTTGATCGTGCCACAGGGTCAGGGACGCCGGCCGATCGCCTCCCCCTCGCCCTGGACCAGCGTCTGGTACCCGCCGACGCGCACATCCGTCCACCGCTCCGCCGTACCGTCCGGCCAGCGGACTTCGACGTGACCGACCTCAGCGCCGTCGCCGTGCCCGAGGCCGACGAGCACCCGCGGATCGCGGGCTGACGCGTAGCTGCCGTCGGTGTGGACGTGGCGCCAGATCGGCGGCGCGCCCTGCCGGTGGACGAGGACCTGCGCCCCCAGCGCGTCGCGGTTGTGGGCTACGAGCCTCAAGCCCAGCCAGGAGCGGTCCTGCCCGACTTGGTTGAGAAGCAGGCGGGCGGGCCCGTTGCTGTTGACGACGACGACATCGAGGTCGCCGTCGTTGTCGACATCGCCGAACGCGGCGGCGCGGCTGACTTCGGCCGACTGGAAGAGGGCGCCAGCCTCGGGCGTGACCTCGTCGAAGGAGCCGTTGCCGAGGTTGCGCAGAAGCTGGTTCGCTTGCCGCAGCGGGTACGGATCGCCGGCGCGGATCAGCGCGTCGATGCCGATCACGGCGCCGTTGACGGCGAGCACGTCGAGCCAACTGTCGTTGTCGTAGTCGATCCAGCCGATGCCGAAGGCAGTGAACGGCAGGCTCGGCGGCCCAAGTTGGGACGACGCCGATTGGTCCCGGAACAGGCCGGCGCCGCCGTTGACGTAGAGGGTGTTCGTCTCCTGTTCCAGGTGTCCTAGCACGAGGTCGGGATCGCCGTCGCCGTCGAAGTCTCCGGCGTCGACGCCCATGCCGGCCTCGGGTTGGCCCTCCCGGTTGACGGCGACGCCGGCGAGCAGGGCGTTGTCGGCGAAGGTTCCGTCGCCGCGGTTGATCCAGAGGCGGTTCGACATCAGGTCGTTCGCGACGTACAGGTCGAGCCAGCGGTCGCCGTTGAAGTCGGCGGCGACGGCGCCCAGGCCGGCGCCCGGTTCGCGGCCGATCCCGGACGGCAACGACACGTCCTCGAACGTGCCGTCGCCGCGGTTGCGGAACAGGCTGTCCGGCACGGGCCGGTAGGCGCCGGGGGCGCAGTAGGTCAGCGCGCCGCTCGCCAGCGGGCACGGGGTGTGGGTAGCGAGCGAGTAGTCGACGTAGTTGCCGACGTAGAGGTCGAGCCAGCCGTCGCGGTCGAAGTCGAAGAAGGTGGCGCCGACGGACCAGCGCGGGTCGTCGACTCCGGAGGCCGATGTTGTGTCTTCGAACGTGCCGTCGCCCCGGTTCCGCAGCAACTGGTTGGCGCCGAAGTTGGTGACGTAGAGGTCTGTCCAGCCGTCGTTGTCGAAGTCGCCGGTGGTGACGCCCATGCCGTAGCCATTGGCGGCGATGCGGCTTGCTGTGGTGACGTCGGTGAAGCGGGGACGACTCGCGGCGTTGGCCCCGGCCGGCGGCTCCAGGTCGTTGCGGTAGAGGCGGTCGGTGAGCGGCGTGTCCTTCGGCGGCGGGAAGAGCGCGTCTTCGAGCGAACGATCGCGGCCGAGCATCGTGCCCTGGACGAGGTAGAGGTCGAGGTCGCCGTCGTTGTCGAAGTCGAGCAGGGCCGCGCCGCCGCCCATCATCTCGTTGAAGTAGTGCTCGCCGGACATGCCGTTGAAGTAGACGAAGTCGAGGTTCGCGCCACGGGCGGCGTCGATGAAGATGGGTGGGTGCGGGGCGGAGGTGGGGTGGTCAGGTTGGCCGCAGGCAGCGAGGAGGATGGCGAGTGCGAGCGCCGGATGCCGGCTCATCCGGTGGACACTCAACGCTCTCGTTCCAACGCTCGCGCCGTGGCGAGTTCCCGCTGGGCCGCTTCCGGCTGGCCGAGGCGGGTGAAGATGTCGGCGAGCAGGTAGTGGCCCATCGGGGCCATGTCGGCGCCGGGGTCGAGTTCGAGGCCGGTGCGGGCCAGCTCCATCGCCCGGTCCAGTTGCTCGTTGCGGTCGATCAGGGACTTGGCCAGGAAGAAGTGGCCGACGGCGAAGTCAGGATTGATCTCGATCGACTTCGACAACGCTTCGCCTTCTCCGTACCGGTCGCCCAGCAACCCGAGCAGCCGTCCCAGGTTGAACTGGACCCGGTAGCTCTGCGGGTGGTAGTCGAGTTCCTTGCGGTAGAAGTCCACCGCGGCGCGCCCGTCGCCGCGCTGCTCGGCGAGCAGGGCGAGGTTGTAGTGCGCCAGCCGCACGTCCGGCTGGATTGCCAGCGCCTCGTCGAACAGCCGTACGGCGGCCGCGAGGTCGGACCGCAGGAGGGCCACGGCGCCCTGGCCCACCCAGGCCGCTCCCATGTCGGGTGACAGGGTTGCCGCTTCCTTCAGGTGCCGGTCGGCGCCGTCGAGCTCGCCGCGGTCCACCAGCATGCGGGCGAGTTCGTAGTGGATCATCGCGTTGCGGGGATCGAGCCGCAGGAACTCCTGGTAGCCGAGGATGGCCTCCTCTTCCGCGCCGGCCCGCCGGTAGGCGTTGGCGAGGTTGATCACCGCGTGCGCGTAGTCGGGCTTCAGTTCGAGGGCCTTGCGGTAGCTCCCGATTGCAGCCTCGGTCCGGTCCGTCCGGATCTGCTCGTCGCCTAGCCGCACCCAGGCGTCGATGACCGCCGGATCCTCGGCGAGCACGCGTTCCAGGGCCTCCACGGCCGCGTCCCTGTTGCCTTGCAGCGACGCCTCGCGGGCAATGCGCATCAGGTTGAAGAGGTGGATCTTGTCCTTGGGGTCACCGAGCGTGGAGCGGTCGACCGGCGCCGCTTCGCCGCCGGTGAAGCTGGCGAGATACCCGAGGGCGGCGAGCCGCGCCCGGGTGTCCGGGTCGATCTCCTCGACCGGGGCGGGCAGGGCGGCGTCCGCCCATCTCGACTCGAGCGCGCGGAGGATCGTGGCCATTCGATCGACCTCGTCGGGGCGGGCGGAGTAGAGGTTGTTCAGCTCGCCCGGGTCGGCGGCCAGGTCGTACAGCTCGGGGCGGGGCGCCGCGACGTACTTCATGTTCTCCAGCCGCAGCGAGGCGAGATCGCTCCAGCCGTAGTGGTAGCGCGGGTAGACCGCCTCGGCGTAGGCCGGAAGGCGCGGCCCCGAAGCGCCGGTCAGCAGCCGGACCAGGCTGGCGCCCTGGAAGGAGGAGTCGCGCTCGTCCTGGCCCGCGTCCACGGCGAGAAGGTCGAGGACGGTCGGCGAGACGTCCACGGCGCGGACCACGTCCGCTACCCGGCGCCCCCGCATCGTGTCGTAGGGCGCGCGGAGGATGAAGGGAACCCGGGTCGCTGCTTCGTAGACGAAGAAACCGTGGCCGGACTCGCCGTGCTCCCCGAGGCTCTCGCCGTGATCGCCGATCACGAGGACGACCGTGTCGCTGGCGCGATCGTTGTCGTCGAGCCAGGCCAGCAGGCGGCCGATCTGGGAGTCGACGTAGGCGATCTCGCCGACGTAGGGCCGGTTCCGGTAGCGCTCGGCGAAGGGCTCGGGCGGCTCGTAGGGCGAGTGCGGATCGTAGTAGTGGACCCAGGAGAAGAAGCGCGCGTCAGGGGCTCCGTCGAGCCAGGCGAGGGCGGCGTCGGTGACCTCGCCGGCCGGCCGCTCGATCTCGTTCAGTGCCAGGCGGACCGTGTCGCTGAGTTCGAAGTCGTCGAAATAGTGGTCGAAGCCCTGGGAGATGCCCCACTTGGCGTCGAGGACGAAGGCGCCGACGAAGCCGCCGGTGCGGAAGCCCTCGTCGCGCAGGATCTCGGCCAGGACGACGTGCTCGTCGGCAAGGTAGAAGCCGCCGTTGTCGCGGACGCCGTGCGCCGGCGGAAACTCGCCGGTGAAGATCGACGAGTGAGCGGGCAGGGTCAGCGGCGCCACCGCCTGCGCCTGCTCGAACAGGACGCCTTCCGCGGCCAGGCGGTCGAGGTGCGGCGTCTCGATGTCGGCGAAGCCGTAAGCGCCGATGCGGTCGGCCCGGGTCGTGTCGAGGGTGATGAGGAGCAGGCTCAGGTCGCCCGCGGCGACGCCGTCCGGGAGCCGGCCGAGGGAGTGGCCGGAGGGGGCTGTGATCTCGCGGTCCGGCAGGAGGCGGATGGCGAGCAGGGCCAGCGCGACGATAGCCGCCGCGACGGCTATGGGCGCAAACCACCGCGGAAGGGCGCGGCGCATGGACGGGAGCGTAGCCGGTTAGAAGTGGAACCGCGCCCCCAGCCGCCAGACCCGCCCACGCACGAGACGTGTCGGGGCACCGAAGGGCCGGTCGCTGTTGAGCGACTGTTCGGCTTCGATCACGGTGTCCTGATTACCGACGTTGAAGATGTCGATTCCCACCCCGATCTTGCGGTTCTCCCCTATTTGTATGTCCTTCTCGAGCCTCAGATCGAGGCTCATGCCCTCGTCGTGACGGAAGGAACCCCCCGGGGCGCCGAAGATCTCGGAACGCTGATCGACGTCCTCCACCCTGATGAGCTGGTTGTAGGTGTTGCCGGAGAAGAACCGGAAGAAGCCGCCGACGACGATCCCGCCCGGCAGTTCGGCGGAGCCCACGACCTTGATCAGATGGGTCGGGTCGATCGGCAGGTTCCCGTGGGCGTTGATCTGCTCGTTCGGGTCGGTGTAGAAGTTCGAGCCGCCAAGCGACGAGCCCTTCCCCTCCTGGAACTCGAGCAGCAGGTTGCTGTCGCTACCCCTGGCCGAACCGTAGGTCCACGAAGCCTGCATCTGCCACTTGTTGCGCCAGCGCCGGGACAGGCTTGCCGTGATGCCGGCGTACTTGCGCGTCTTCCGGAAGCAGGTGAGCTGCTTGTAGGCCTGCCCGTAGTCCTCGCAGTAGCCGACGTTCGTGAAGTAGAAGCGGTTGTCTCCCTCGTTGGTCTGGTTGAGGACGTTGAAGGTCCGTCCGCTGTCCGGATCCGTGTACCGCGCGGGTTCGAATTCACCGGTCAGGTTCACGCCGTCGAGGAAGTCGTGGTTCGTCCGGTAGGTCGCGGTGACGTCGAGGGACACGGTGCGGGTCAGGACCTTCTCCCAGCCGACATCCAGGGCGTGCATGTAGGGCACGCTGAGGCCGTCGTCGATCGTCCACTGGCCCGGCCCCCGGGCTTCCGAGAAGTCGAGTTCCCAGATCTCGTCGTCGGGATTCCAGAGGTAGCCCGTGAAGTCGCTCTCGGGGGCCAGCCGGCTGTAGAAGAGGGCGATGACCTGGTGGTAGTAGCGGCCCCAGTGCGCCTTGAGCACGGAGTCGTTGTTGTCGCCGAGGTTGATGTTCAGGCCGACGCGGGGCGCGATGGCGAGGTCGGGCGTGAACACGGTGCCCTGGTCGAAGCGGACGCCGTTCACGTCCGATTCCAGATTGCCGCGCCAGTAGTTGAACCGCACGCCGAGGTTCAGTCGCACCCGGTCGTTGATCCCCCAGGAGTCCTGCACGTAGCCGGCCATGCGGTCGGTGTCGCCGAAGGTGTTGTAGCCGGTGCTCTCGTACAGGAAGTACGGCTCGCCGGCGAAGTCGTAGTAGTACTTGCCGCCCGAGAACCCGCTGAGCGTGTTGACCAGGGTGTTCTCGATCTCGACGCCGAACTTGAAGTCGTGCTCGCCGCTGAGGAAGTCGTCGGTGAAGTGGCTCAGCGAGCCGACGATCTGGTAGCGCTCCCGGTTCGCCCGGAAGGGGCCGAACCAGTTCTCGGACAGCCGGTCCTCGAAGCCGTCGTAGTGGGCCGGTGTGTCGCCGTTGTCCGGCAGCTCGTCCTGGCGCTGGTGGTAGCCGCCGAACTTGAGATCGAGCAGGGTGTTGGACGACAGCATGTCCGTGTAGTTGAAGTTGTAGGTCCACTGGGTCTGGAGGTTGCTGAAGGTCGCGTTCGGGGAGACAAAGTCACCCTCGTCGGCGCCTTGGTAGAGCGCGTCGTGGGTGCTGTACTCGACCATCCCGCTGAAGATCTTCTCCTGCGAGGGCGCCCAGTTGATCTTGCCGACAATGCGGGGCGACTCGTAGGAGGGATCGTTGGGATGGCCCTCGGACGCCTTCGACTTCTCTCTGCGGAGCCTGGCCGAGGTGAAGAACCACGCCTTGTCCGCCTGGACCGGCCCGCCGACGTCGAAGTGCACGTCCGTGTCTGAGCGATCGCTGCCGCTTCGCTGCAGGTCGGGGTCGTTCGTGTTCTGCGACTGCCAGTCGTTGTCCGCGAGCTGCAGGTCCACCAGGCCGATCAGGTCGTTCGAGCCCTGCTTCGTGGTCACGTTGACGATGACGCCGCTGAAGCCGCCGTACTCGGCCGGGGCGCCCGCGCCGAGAATGGTGACTTCCTCAACCGAAAGGAAGCCGAGGTTCACTTCGCTTTCACCCGCCTCCGGGCTGTTGATGATCACGCCGTCGACGGAGTACTGGATCCCCTGGTCGGACGAGCCGAAAGCGGAGTGGGAGTTCGAGTCGGGGTTCAGTGAGTGCGCTCCGGGCGCCAGCTTGACGATGCCGCGGATGCTCCGGGAGGTGGGCACCTCCA
This sequence comes from Candidatus Multivorans sp., assembly GCA_965205295.1. Lineage (GTDB taxonomy): Bacteria > Acidobacteriota > Thermoanaerobaculia > Multivoradales > Multivoraceae > Multivorans. The sequence continues at coordinate 2,906,290 of OZ242167.1, read as the reverse complement.
TCAGGATCTCGTTGTTGAGCTCCGTCGTCTGGAGCTGAGAACTGCGGACATCGATCAGGGGCGAGCCCTCGACGATGATCACGTCCTCGACGCTGCCCAACTGCATCGTCAGGTCGACGGTCAGGCTCTTGCCGACCGTGAGCTCGATCTCGCCCTGCTGGGCGGTCGAGAAGCCCTCGATCGCGGCTTCGACGGTGTAGGTGGACGGCAGCAGGGCGACGAAACGGTAGCGCCCGTTCCCGTCCGTCATCGTCTCCTTCGTCGCTCCCAACTCCGTCGACGTGAGAGTGACGTTGACCCCCGGCATCCGGTCGCCGTTCGGGTCCGTGAGCGTGCCGGTGATCGAGCCGCGCTCGATCGACTGGGCCCATGCGGCCGCTCCCGCGAAGGCGAAGAGCGCCCCCAGGCAGATGATCAGTGTGCTGCTCGCCACGGGGGCAAGGGAGCGAGAATCCGTGGCTCTGCTGTGCTTCATATGCGCCTTCCTCCTTCTCGGGCTTCCGACTCTCTTGACGGTGCTATCTCACAGGTCGGCTTGACCTTAACCGAGCGGAATGCCTATGGACGTGGGGTTCGAAGTTCCAACGAAGTTAGCGCTGCGGCCGGCGGAGGTCAATAAAGTTCAGATCGTTGGACGCGGTTGCGGGTTGCTTCGAGGCAGGGCACATTGCTCCGATCCTGGGAACGCGGGCATCCTGCCCGCATCCGGCGCAGCGGACGGTCTTGGTTGCCGTCAGGCCTACTGCCGGGCGACCTCCTCGATCGCCTCGAGCCCGCCGACTCGGGCGGCGTTGTCCAAGTACACCTGCCGCACCTCGTCCTCGAACAGGGCGCGATCGACCTCGTTGAACTCGAGGCCCAGCTTCTGCAACTCCTCGAGCGCCGACGCGGTCATCGACGTCATCGCCAGCCGCTGGACCCGGGTCGAGGCCCTGCCGGCTTCGACCACCGCCGCCTGGACGTCCGGCGGCAGCTCGTCGTAGAGCTTGCGGCTGAAGATGAGAGCCACGGCGAGGTAGAGGTGCCGCGTGTAGGACACGTACTTGGTGACCTCGTAGAAGCGCTCCTGGTAGAGGTCGACGTGGTCCGTCTCGGCGCCGTCGACCACGCCCTGCTCCAGGGCCGAGTAGAGCTCGCCGAACGACATCGGCGTCGCCTGCGCGCCGAGGGCGTTGAAGGTGTCGACCAGGATCGGGGTCGGGATGACGCGGATCTTCAGACCTTCGAAGTCGCTCGGCGTGACCACCGGCCGCTCCGCGTTCCAGGCGTTGCGGCGGCCGGCGAACCAGTAGCCGAGCACGACGACATCGAGCTCGTCCTCGATTCGGCCGGCCACGCGCTCGCCGACCGGTCCGTCGAGCACCCGGTAGAAGTGATCGAGATCGCGGAAGATGAAGGGGAAGTTGAAGATCTCCGCCTCCGGGACGAAGGCCGAGATGCCGCCGCCGGCGCTCGCGGCGGAAGCGGCCAGCGCTCCCAGCTTGACCATCAGGGTGGCCTCTTCCTCGGTGCCCAGTTGCTCGTTCTCGAAGATCTGCACCTGCACCGCGCCGTCGGTGCGGTCTTCCAGGACGCGCCGGAACTCCTCGAAGCCGACCTGGAACGGGTGTCCGACCGGCCCGTTGTGGGCGACCTTGAGCACGGTGACGCCGTCGTCGTCTCGGCAACCGCTGCCGAGCATGGCGAGAGCGCAGACGGCGAGGAATGCCGCGATGCGGCGCGGATCACTCATAGCCGAGCGCGTGCGGCAGCCACAACGTGACGCCGGGCACGAAGGTGATCACCATCAGCATCAGGAGGAGCAGCGCGAGGAAGGGAAGGAGCTTCGGCGTCACCTTCTCGATCGGCGTCTTCGAGATGCCGCAGGCCACGTACAGGCAGATGCCGACCGGCGGCGAGATCATGCCGATGCCGACGTTCGCGGCGACCAGGATGCCGAAGTGGACCGGATCCATGCCGAGCGCCATCGCCGCCGGCAGCAGGATGGGCATCAGGATGATGATCGGCGGCAGGGCGTCCATGACCATCCCGAGCACGAGGAAGATCAGGTGGACGAAGAGGATGAAGACGATCCAGTTGGGCGCGTTGGCGGTGATCAACTCGGCCAGCAGGTGCGGCAGCCGGTCGAAGGTTAGAACGAACGAGAACATGGACGCCGTCCCCAGCACGAACAGGACGACGCCGGAGAGCGAGGCCGTCTGCAGCAGGACCTTCGGGATGTCCTCGAGCTTGAGTTCCCGGTAGACGAAGAAGGAGACCAGGGCGCCGTAGACCACGGCGACCGCGGACGCCTCGGTGGGCGTGAACACGCCGCCGTAGATGCCGCCGAGGATGATCGCGATCATGAACAGCGGCAGGATGCCGTTGCGGATCACGCGGAGTCTGTGCGGCCACGACGCCTTCGCCTCGAGCGGCAGGTTGAGTGCGAGCGCGCGGACGTAGGTCATGCCCATCAGCGCCAGACCCAGCACGATCGCTGGCGTGATGCCGGCCGCGAACAGGGCGCCGATCGACATCCCCGAGACGACGCCGATGATGATCAGGTCGATCGCGGGCGGCACCAGGGTCGAGACGCCGCCGGCCGAGGCGAAGACCGCGGTCGCGAAGGCTGCTGGATACTGCCGCTGTCGCATCGCCGGCAGGGCGACGGACCCGATCGCGGCGGTGTTCGCGCTCGGGGAGCCGGAGATGCCGGAGAACATCATCGTCGACAGGATGACGACCAGGCCGAGACCGCCCGGGAGGCGGCCGACGAACTGCATCGCCAGGTCGACGATCCGGCGCGCCATGCCGCCGTGGGAGATCAACGCTCCGGCGAGGACGAACAGCGGCACCGCCAGCAGCGGGAACGAATCGAGACCGGCCAGGAACTTCTGCGGCAGGACGATCAGGAACTCCGGCGAACTGTAGAGCAGGCCGACCAACGCCGCCAGCGCCAGCGCGATGGCCACCGGCACGCCGAGAAGGAGCGCCGCCGCCAGGGTGAGGATGACCAGGAGTCCCATCGTTCCCGGCGCCCTACTCCTGTCCCTGTGCCCGGAGTTCCCGGCGCCAGTTCACGAGCACGTAGTACAGGGTCAGCGCGCTGCCGACAAAGGCCGACGAGTACGGGATGGCCATCGACATGCGCGTCGCCGGCGCCACCATGTCGTGGACCTCGATGATGAAGCGGAGCGACTGGTAGGCGAAGACGGCAAGGAAGGCGGCCGAGCTGAGCGCGACCGCGGAGCCGATCCACCGCTGCACGTTGGGCGGAGTCCTGTCGACCACGAACCGGAGCGCGAAGTGGGCGCCGGTCTTCATCGCGTAGGCGGCGGACAGGGCCGCCAGCCACATCAGGAGAAACCGGGCCAGCTCCTCCGACCAGGACAGGGAGGCTTCCAGCACGTAGCGGAAGACGACCTGGGAGAAGGTCACCGCGACCAGAGCGACCAGGATCGTGCAAACCGCCACCTCGAGGGGATAGCGGACCAGGCCGCGGAGCATGGCGGCGGTGCGCTTCAATGCATGTACTGGCCGCCGTTGGCGTAGAACGTGGCGCCGGTGGTGAACTCGGCGCCGATCATGCATTCGGCCATCCTGGTGATGTCCTCGAACTCGCCCAACCGCCCCATGGGCAGGGAGGCCAGTTCCTTAGCCAGGCCTTGCTCGGTCTCCAGGTCGTAGCGGTCGATCACTTCCCGGGTCCGGACCGAGCCGGGCACCAGGCAGTTGACCCGGATTCGCGGCGCCAGTTCCTGCGCCAGGCACTTGGTCAGGGCGATCACGCCGCCCTTGGCGCTGCAGAAGTTGGCTCCGTTCTTACGCCCGATCTGGCCGCAGGCGGCGCCCAGGTTGATGATCGCTCCGGGCCGGTCCGGGTTGTGGAACACGTACTCCTGGCAGCAGACGAAGTGGCCCCGCAGGTGCGCGGAGACGACCGAGTCCCACATCGCGTCCGTCATCTCGACGAAGGGCGCGTCGCGGTTGATGCCGGCGAAGTTGATCAGCACGTCGACCCGCCCGAACCGCTCGACCACGGCGTCGAACATGGCGCGCACCTGCTCCCGGTTGGCGACGTCGGCCTGGACCTTCATCAGCCGGTCGGCGTCGTCCAGCTTCGCCGCGATGCGGTCGAAGGTTGCCTGCGCCTCGGGCTCGATCAGGTAGTTCATGGCGACGCGGTAGCCCTGGAGCGCGAAGTGCTCCGAAACCTCGGCGCCGAGGCCGCTCGAGGCCCCGGTGACCACCATCACTCTGTCTTCGCTCATCAACTCTCCTCCTGACAACTCACTCCTGAAGTCATTCGCTAGTGCCCGCCCCAAATGTCGCCGACCGTGAAGCCGTTGGGGAACGGGTCTTCCGGGTCGACCACGTACTGGGCAAAGCCGGTAATCCATGCCGTCCCCGCCAGCGTCGGGACGGCGGCCGCGTAGTCGCCGACCCGAGTCTCCCGAATCATGCGGCCCGTGAACGTCGTGCCCAGAATCCCCTCGTGGACGAAGTCCTGGCCGAGCGGCAGCTCGCCCTTGGCCCACATCGCCGCCATCTTGGCGCAGGTGCCGGTGCCGCAAGGTGAGCGGTCGAGCGCCCCGGTCCAGGTCAGCGGCTTGTTCCAGTCGAGCGTGCCGGTCGACACGATGACCGTGTTGCGCCGGTCGGCGCCTGATGTCAGCGGCGGCGCGGAGAGCTGGCCGATCGTGACGCCGCGGATCTGCGGGTTCAGCGGGTGGACGGGCGCGGGAAGCTGCTCCTGGCAGGCGGCCTTGATCATCTCGCCGACCCGGGCGGCGTCGGCGGCTTCCTCGGGCGCCAGGGTGAGGCCGACCTGATCCGCGTCGGCGATGACGTAGAACATGCCGCCGTAGGCGACATCGACGGTGACCTTGCCGAGTTCCGGCACTTCGAGTTCGGCGTCGAGATGGACGGCGAAGGCCGGCACGTTCTTGAACTCGACCCGCTTCACCTTGCCCCGCTCGACCTCGGCGCGCACTTGGATCAGGCCGGCGGGCGACTCCAGGGTGAGTTCGGTGAGCGGCTCCGTTGACGCCACCATCCCGGTCTCGATCAGCACGGTAGCGACGGCGATCGTGTTCGTGCCCGACATGCCGGGGTACTCGACCTGCTCCATGATCACGTAGCCGGCGACCGCATCGGGATGGGTGGCCGGGAGGATCAGGTTGCAGTTCGCCGCCGGATAGCCGCGCGGCTCGCGCAGCATGCGCAGCCGGAGTTCGTCGGCCTCCGTTTCGAGGTAGCGCATCTTCTCGAACATCGTCGCCCCGGGGACGTCGAGGACGCCGCCGACGATCACCCGTCCGGGCTCGCCGCAGACGTGGGTGTCGACGGCGTGGACTACGTTGGAGACGCGCATGCGGATTCAGCCTACGGCAGAGGCAACTGCATCAAAGGCCGAGGGTGTTTCGAGACGCGCATGCGGATTCAGTTCCCGGCTGGTGGAAGAACCGTCATCTTCATCCAGTCCGCCGTGTTGTGGAAGTCGGCGACGACGCTGCCCGGGGGCACCAGCGCATCGCAGGCCGCCCGCTGCTCACAGGTCAACGACATCTCGAGCACCGGCAACAGGTCCTCCAGGTGCTTGTGCGTGCGCGGTCCGATCAGCGGCGCGGTGATGCCCGGCTGGTCCTTGGACCAGAGGATCGCGAGCTGGGCCGGGGTCAACCCCGAGTCGGCGGCGATGCGGGCGAACTCGCGGCCGACTTCGATACCGGCGCGGGTGACGCGGTCGGCGTAGAAGCCGCCGCGCAGGGCCGCCCGTGAGTTCTCCGGGTAGTCCGAGTCGCTCAGGTAGCGGCCGGCGAGCACGCCCATCGCCATCGGCGCCCAGGTGATCACGCCCAGGCCGAGGCGCCGGCAGACGGGGATGAGCTCGTTCTCGATCCGGCGGTCGAGCAGGTTGTAGGGCGGCTGCTCGCACACGAAGCGGGCGTAGCCCTTCAGTTCGCTCGTCATCACGGCCTCGGCGACCATCCAGGCCGGGTGGGTCGAGCAGCCGATGTAGCGGATCTTGCCGGCCCGCACCAGGTCGTCGAGCGCTCTCAGGATCTCGTCGAACGGGATCTCGGGCGACGGGCGGTGCAGTTGGTAGAGGTCGATGTAGTCGGTCTGCAGCCTGCGGAGCGATCCCTCGCAGGCGCGGATCAGGTTGAGGCGCGAGTGGCCGTACTCGTTGGGGCCGATGCTGCCGGTGTAGTCGGTCACGCTCTCGCCCACGAGACGGCGCCCGTGGTCGACCTTGGTGGCGATCAGCAACTCGTGTCGCCGGCCGTTGTTCTTGAGTGCCCGGCCGATGATCCGCTCGCCTTCGCCCTCGGCGTAGACGTCGCCGGTGTCGATCAGGTTGATGCCGGCGTCCATGGCGGTTTCCAGCATCCGCACGCACTCCGGCGCCGGGGTGGGATCGGCGAAGTTGTCGCTGCCGAAGCAGAGGGGCGCGACCTTCACGCCGGTGCGTCCCAGGATGCGGTACTCCATGGCTCGTGAGTCTTTCAGCGATCCGGCGGCTACTTGTGCCAGCGCCGTCCGTTGTCCAGGCCGTCCGCGCGCGGGAACGGTCCGTCGCGCATCGCGGCATGGTAGGCGAAGCTGGCCAGGATGACGGACCCCTGCTTCAGATCCTCGGCGACCAGGCGGTCGTACACGTCCATGTTCGTGTGGAAGGTCGCGTTGAAGAACTCCAGATCGTCCTGGATGAACTGGAAGCCCTGGAGGCCCGCTTCGAGAAAGGCCATGTGGTCTGTGCAGCAGGTGTTCCCGGGCACGATCCAGGACGCCCCTACATCGTGGAAGGGCGCCATCCAGGACTCGAAGATCGGTCGCGCCTCGTCGTTGCCCTGCAGGTAGATGCCGCGGAAGCGGCCGTACCAGTCGACGTTGAAGTACACGGACAGGTTCGCGTGCGCGGCCGGCTTCTCGGCGGCCTCCGGGTCGCCGAAGTGCTCCCGCACGTAGCCGCGCGAACCCAGCAGGCCGCTCTCTTCCGCGCCCCAGAGCGCCGCCCGGATCGTTCGCCGCGGCTTGAGGTCGAGTGCCCGCAGCAGCCGCATGGCCTCGATCACGATCGCGCTGCCGGCCGCGTTGTCGGTGGCGCCGGTGCCGGCCGGCTCCGCGTCGAGGTGACCGCCGATCATCACGACTTCGTGAGCCAGGTCGCCGCCTGCGAGGTCCGCGATCACGTTGTAGTCGACGGGATCGTCGGCGCTCAGGACGTTGCGGACCTCGATCTCCATCTCCACGGGCGTTCCGGCCGCGAGGAGGCGCATCATCCGGTTGTAGTGCTCGGCCGCAACGACGACCCTGGGCATCGGGACCGGCTCGTCGAGCGGCAGCGGGCCGTCGCCGGAGACGTGGACGATCCCCTTGTCCATCGGGCCGACGTTGGCCGAGCCAATCTCGACCAGCACTGCTACGCCCTCCTGCTCGAGGAACGTCTCGATCTCGTGGCGGGACAGCTCGGGTTCGGGCTCTTCGACGTCCGCTGATGGTTCGTTGTCGTCGGCGAGTTCGGCGATCTCGAGTCGCGCCATCTCACCGAGTTCCTCGTCCGACAGGCGGACCGCCTGCGGCGAGAAGTTCGGAAGCAGTTCCCGCTCGGGCGAGATCAGGAGGATCGATGCCGCGATCCGTCCTCGCAGAGCGTTCAGGTCGTTCGGCGTGCGGATGGCTGAGAGATCGAGCGTGGCCACCGGCCCGGCGACCGTCCCCCCCGTGCCCCGGGCGCCGGGCTGGGCGTAGCCGATGACGGGCTGGTACCGCGGCGCGGTGATGTGAACCGACGTGTAGTGGTTCTCCCAGGCGTAGCCGTACTCGCCCCAGGGTTCGAGCGCCGCCTCGAGGTCGAAGCTCTCGAACGTGTCCCGGGCCCAGCGCGCGGCGCCGTCGTAGGAAGGCGAGTTCGCGTACCTGGGGCCGTAGAGATCGGTCAGAACGCGGGCGAACTCCATGACCTGGGAGCGCTTCAAGCCCTCGTCGCGAAGGCTGGCGACGACGGCGTCGTCGAGTGTCTCCCCTGGGGCGGTCGACCTGGCAGCGCTCTGTTCGTCGGTTGGAAGCCCGCACGCGGCGAGCATCAGGGCCAGCGTGACGAGTGCCGGCATCCGCTTGACACCGCGTGCGATCACAGGATCCTGGTCGAACCTCCGCGGGAACTGTAGCTGACCAGCGTCAGACAGCCGGCGTCAACTCCGAAGCCCCCGACTGGGTGCACCGGTCTTCTGGCCGGCATCCGGCGTCCGCTCCCTGGGAACGCGGGCGTCTCGCCCGCATCCGGTGCCGACTACACTGCCGCAGTGTCAGCGATCGGCATCGCCGTCGTCCTCTTCATCGGCCTCACCCTGTTCGTCGGTGTTCGCACCTACGGCAAGATCCGCGGCCGGGCGACGAACTACTACGTCGCCGGCAACGCGATGCCGGTCGGCGTCGTCGGCATCACCCTGTGCGCCCAGGCGTTCGATGCGAACGGCTCGGTGGGCAACGCGTCGCTCGTCCACTCGAGCGGCTTCTGGGCCGGCGCGGTGATCCCTATCGGTCTGGCGCTGTGCCTGGTCATCGCGGGAACCTGGTTCGCCAGGCCGCTGCACCGGATGCGCCTCCTGACCCTGGCCGACTTCTACCGGCGACGGTACAGCGTTCGGACGGAAACCCTGACCGCCGGCCTGATGCTGATCAGCAACATCGTCCTCGTGGCCGGCAACCTGGCGGGCCTCGGACTCCTGCTGCAGATCGTGTTCGGGCTGCCGTACCTGCCGATGCTGGTCGCCATCGCCGCGTGCATCCTGGTCTACGCCGTTTCGGGCGGGCTCCACGCGACGATCGCGACCAGCGTCCTCCAGGTCTCGATCTTCATCGTCAGCATCGTCATCGCGGTGGCCTGGCTGGGCGGCGCGCACGGCTGGAGCGGCCTGATCGCGGCGGTGCCGGAGGGCAGCATGAGCCTGAACGGTCTGCTGTCCCGGGAGCACGGAGCGCTGGTCAACTGGGCGGCTCTCGGGTCGCTGGCGCTCGGCGACATCGTGGCCATCGACTTCGTCCAGCGGATGATCTCGGCCGACTCGGGCCGCTCCGCCCAGCGCGGCTGCTACCTGGCCGCCGGGGTCACCCTGGTGGTCGGACTCGCCGTGTCCCTGATCGGGCTGGCCGCCCACTACTTCGGCCGGGAGGCGGGTTCGTCGGTGTTGATCGACCTCGCCCTCACCGATCTGCCGGCGGTAGTGGGCGGCGCGATCCTGCTCGGGATCATCGCCGCCAGCATGTCGACGGCGAGCGGCGTCGTGCTCGACCTGGCGAACGTCATCACCCGCAATCTGGTTCAGCGGCACAGCCGGTCGCCCTGGGACGACGAGCGGATGCTGCGCTATTCGCGCTGGATCGCCCTGCCGACGATGGCCGGCGCGGTCGTCTTCGCCTACTTGCGGCCTCAGCCCGGCATCCTGCTAATCCTCGCCTTCGACATCGTTCTCGCCGGTTGCTTCGTGCCGCTCCTGCTCGGCCTCTTCTGGCGCAAGGCGAACACCCCTGGGGCGCTTGCCGGTGTGATTGCCGGTAGCGTCGCCCGAATGACTCTCCACTTCGCGGTGGCCGATGCGTACCGCGGCCTCGACACACTGCTGGCGCCGGTCTTCAGCCTGGCCGCCATGGTCTTGGTGTCGCTGTTGACCCAGGCCGCGTATCGACCGCGGCACGACGAGTTGAAGCGCGTGCCGTCCGAGCGCGATCTTGTGGCTGGCCTGGACGGCGCCTAGGAGTCCGCGAGGCGAAGCGATGGGCCACTCGGGACCTGGGAAGGCGGGCGTCTCGCCCGCAGCCGGCGCGGGCAGCAACCTCGACGAACAGGTTCGACGTCTGGAGTGTCTGCTCCGGCGCGAACTCGAGGCCGAGGGCCTCAAGGTCGGGGAGGCTGTCGAGAACGGGGAACGGGTGCTGGTCATCGGCGAGATGCTGGTGTTCCCCCGCCGTCTGCTGGAGGGCCAGATAGCGGAAGCCGGCGACCTCAGTGCCGTCGACCTCGACTGGCTCGCCTCCGCCAACCGCAGCTACTTCCGTAACCTGCGCCGCTTCCATCCCAGCCTGGTTGTTCGGTAGCAGCGTGCGCGGCAGGCAGAATCGGCGCACCCCATGTTCTGCGGCGCACGCTTGCATGGAACAAACCCTGTTCCCTGCGTGCCAGCGCAGCGATACCGCTGTGGGTACTTGCATGGAACAAGCCCTGTTTCCTGTGCGTCAGCGCGGCGCGGACGCCGCGACTCGACTCCTAGCCGGCGTACACTTGGCGGCCGATGCGGAACGCCTTGGCACCAGGCCGTCGATCGATCCTGCTAGCGCTCGCGGCGGCCGCGGCCGTGGCGGGCTGCGGCGGTGACGGCCGGACGCCGCTGGTCGTCTACTCGCCGCATGGCCGGGACCTTCTGACGGTCGTCGAGCAGGCGTACGAGCAGATCCGTCCCGATGTCGATGTGCGCTGGCTCGACATGGGCTCGCAGGAGGTCTACGACCGCATCCGCTCCGAGCGGGCGAACCCGCAGGCGGACGTGTGGTTCGGCGGGCCGGCGACGATCCTGGCGCGGGGCGCCGCCGAGGGCCTGCTGGCGCCGTCCGAGCCCTCGTGGGCCGGCGCCCTGGACGCTGCCGACCGGCACCCGGAGGGCCTCTACTACACGCTGTACCAGACGCCGACGATCATCGTCTACAACCGCGACGCGATCAGCGCCGAGGAGGCGCCGGCCGATTGGGACGATCTGCTGGACGAGCGCTGGCACGACGAAATCGTGATCCGGGACCCGCTTGCCAGCGGCACGATGCGGACGATCTTCGGCAAGATCCTGGCCGACTCGGTGGTCGAGACGGGCAGCACGGAGGCCGGCTTCGACTGGTTGCGGCGGCTCGACGGGCAGACCCGGGAGTACGTGCACAGTCCGGCGGTGCTGCACGAGAAGCTGACCCGCCAGGAAGGCGTGCTCACGCTCTGGGAGATGACGGACACGCTGTCGCTGATCGACCGGGGCGCGCCGGTCGCGTACCGGTTCCCGGCGAGCGGCACGGCGGTGATCCAGGACTCGGTGGGGGTCGTCGCGGGCGCCGAGCAGCCGGACGAGGCGGCCGCCTTCGTCGACTGGCTGGGCTCGCCGGAAGCCCTGGCGCTGGCGGTGCGGGAGGCGTTCCGCCTGCCGGCGCGGGGCGATCTGGACGCCGAGGAACTCGCGCCCTGGGTGGCGGACGTGCAGTCGCGGCTGCGCCGGGCCGAGGTCGACTGGCAGATGATCGAGGAGAACGGCAGCGAGTGGATGGCGGAGTGGGACCGCAAAGTTCGCGGTCAGGGCGGAGGATGACCCTGGACTTGAAGCTCCGCGCGGGCTTCGGGCACGCCCGACGATGACGGCGGCGGGCGTCTCCGTCCGGTTCGACGACGTCTACAAGTCGTTCGACGACACGGTCGTGCTCGCCGGCGTCTCGCTCAAGGTCGAACCGGGTGAGATCTTCGCTCTGCTTGGTCCGAGCGGCAGCGGCAAGACGACCATGCTGCGGCTGCTGGCGGGCTTTGAGCAGCTCGACCGCGGCCGCCTGCTGATCGCGGACGAGGCGGTGGAACACCTGCCGCCCGCGCGCCGCGGCGTCGGCATGCTGTTTCAGAGCTACGCCCTCTTCCCGCACCTCAGCGTGGCGGAGAACGTGGCCTTCGGGCTCAAGGTCCGCGGCGGCGAGCAGGGCGAGGTCCAGGCGCGCGTGGCCGAGATGCTCGAGCTCGTGCGCCTTTCCGGTTTCGAGACGCGCCGCATCGCCGAGCTCTCGGGCGGCCAGCAGCAGCGGGTCGCCCTGGCCCGGGCGCTGGCGCCGCGGCCGCGGGTGCTGCTGCTCGACGAGCCGCTCTCGAACCTCGATCCGGCGCTGCGCGAGGAGACCCGCATCGATCTGCGCCGGGCGGTCAAGCAGACCGGCATCACGACGGTGCTGGTCACCCACGAGCAGGAGGAGGCGTTCGAGCTCGGCGAACGGATCGGGGTCCTGGGCGGCGGGTTGCTGGAGCAGGTCGCGGCGCCCGCCGAGATGTACCAGGAGCCGGCTTCGCGCTTCGTGGCGTCGTTCGTCGGCCGCTGCTCGGTGCTCCCGGGGGTGGTCGAAGCGCGGGGCGAAGGCGGCGCGCTCGACGTACGGATCGAGTCGCAGGGGGCTCCGGAGGTCTGGCGTTGCCGGGGCGGCGACGGAATCGAGGCCGGCGACCGGGTCGATGTGTGCGTTCGCCCGGAAGCTCTGGAACTCGAGTCCCTGGAGCGGGCGCCGGGCGCGGGCGCCGGGCTGGCAGGCGAGATCGCCGCGGAGCGCTACACCGGCAGCACGAGCTTCTACACGGTTCGGTTGACCGCTCCGGCGGACGGGCCGGGGGCCGCGGCGGGTCCGGTCATCGTCGAGGTGGCGATGCCCGGCACTGCGGCTGGTCTGACCGGCGCCTGCGTGGTGCGACCGCTTCCGGAGGAGCCGCCGTGCGCCTTCGCAGCCGGGGCAGCCGGGGCAGCCGGGGCCGAGCCGTGAACCCGGCCAGTCGCGGCCGCGGCTCGGCCCGGCGCCGGTCGTTGATGCCATGGCTGGTGCTGGCCTTCCTGGTCTGGCTGGTCGGCTACCCGCTGCTGGTGGTGGCGGCGGAGGCGTTCGGCATCGGCGGTCTGGAGGGGGACGGTCCGACCACGGAGGCGTTCCGCTCCTTCTTCAGCCGCGTGGACGAGTGGAACGCGATGTGGCGGACGCTGTGGATCTCCGTGCTGTCGACACTGGCCGCGGCCGCGGTCGGGGTGCCGCTCGGGTTCCTCTTCGAGCGCAACGAGATCCCGGGGCGGCGTCTGCTCGGCGCTCTGGTCGCGTTGCCGGTGGCGCTGCCGCCGCTGGTGGGCGTCATCGCGTTTCTCTTTCTCTACGGCGAGAGCGGTCTCGCCGCGCGGGGGCTGCAGACCCTGGGTCTCGACGTGTCGTGGCGGCTGACCGGGCCGGCGGCCATTCTCCTGGTCCACTCCTACTCGATGTACGTCTACTTCTACCTGTTCACGCGGGCCGGACTCTCCGGGCAGGACGGAGCGGCCATCGAGGCTGCCCAGAGCCTGGGCGCGAGCCGGTCGCAGATCCTGTTCCGGGTCACCCTGCCGCGGCTGCGGCCGGCCCTGGCGGGGGCCACGCTGCTCACCTTCATGACCTCGCTCGGCTCGTTCTCGGCCCCCTACATCTTCGGCGGCGGCTTCCGCGTGATGACCACGCAGATCGTCGCCTCCAAGCTGAACGGGGAGCTGCGCATGGCCTACGTCGAGACGACCATGCTGGCGCTGATGGCGTTCGGCGCCCTGCTCCTGCTGCGCCGGATCGATCCGGGCCTGGACCTGGCGTCGGGCGCGCGTGGCACGCCGCCGGCGCGGCGGCGCCTGCACAGCCGGGGCGGCCGCGTTGCCGCCGCAGCCGGCGGCTGGATCCTCGCCGGGGTCTTGCTCCTGCCGCACGCGACGTTGATCCTGATGTCGCTTGTGCCGCCGAACACCTGGACCGTGGAGGCGTTCCCGCCGGTCCTGGGCCTCGTCAACTACGGCGATCTGCTGTCGTCGGCGGAACGGCTGCGGCCGGCCCTGAACTCGCTCTGGATGGCCGCCGCGGCGACGCTGGCGGCGGTGGTCGTGGGCGTCGTGACGGCGCGACTGTCGCTTCGGCGCGGTGGTCTGCCCGGGCGCGCACTGGAGACGATGATGACCCTGCCCTGGGCGATTCCGGGGACGGTCTTCGCCCTCGCCCTGGCCGCGGCGATGAGCGTCAACGCTCCCTGGGTCGGTCGCTTCGTGCTGGTGGGCACGATCTGGATCCTGCCGCTGGCCTACCTGGTGCGCTCCCTGCCGCTGACCGGCCGCTCGGTGTTCGCGGCCCTGCGGCAGCTCGACCCGCGCCTGGAGGAGGCCGCGGCGAGTCTCGGCGCCGGCGCGTTGAGAACGGTGCTGCTGATCGTGCTCCCCCTGCTGCGGCCGGCGGTGATCGCGGGCGCCGGCCTTGCCTTCATCACCATGCTGGGCGACTTCGTGACCTCGATCGTGCTCTACACCTACGACACCCGCCCGATCTCGATCGAGATCCAGTCCAGCCTGCGGATCCAGGAGACCGGTATTGCCGCCGCCTACGGCGTGCTGCTCATGCTCTTGAGCGCGGCCGCATTCATCGCCTGGAACGACCGCGCCGGCGGGCGGCTCTGAGCGCGGGCCGCCTCCTGCTGTGCCGCGACTGATCGACCATCGCCTGGGGGCGCTGATGGCGGTCGCGTTCGTGTGCACGCTGGGCGAGTTCCTGGTCGTGGCACTTCTCCCGTTCTACGCGGAGCGATACGGCGCGACGCCCTTCGAAGTCGGCGCTCTGGTGTCCGCCTTCGCCCTGGCGGCGATGGCGACCGCACCGCTCTGGGGCCGGCTCGCCGACCGCTCGGGGCGCAGGCCGGCACTGCTGCTCGGCCTTCTGGTGTCGGCTGTGGGCTTCGCCCTTTTCGGCGTGGCGCAGTCGATCGAGTTGCTGCTGCTGAGCCGCCTGGTGCAGGGTGTGGGCGGAGGCACGGTGCCGGTGGTGTTCGCCTACATCGCCGACTCGGTGACCGGCGAGCGGCGCGCCGAGGGTGTCGGGTGGGTGACCGCCGTCACCAGCTCAGCGGCGATGATCGGCCCGGCCGTGGGCAGTTTCGCGGGCCAGGTCCATCCGGCCGGGCCCGGAGCGGCGGCGGCGGCGCTCAGCGTGGCGGCCGCGGTGTTCGCGCACTTCTGGCTGCCGGAGTCGCGGCCGCGAGGGACGCCGAGCGGCGAGGGGGAGGAATCGCGGCCGCGCGGAACGCCGGGCGGCGAGGAGGAGGCGCGGTACTCGATTCCGGCTGCGGTCGGTCGGGTAGCCGCACAGCCGTTCCGCCCGCTGAACCTGCTGATCTGGATCTACGCCGCCGGCCAGGTCGGCATGGCGGGGATGACGGCGATCATCGGCCTCTACCTGGGGCGCCGTTTCGGGGTGGACGAATCGAACATCGGGTGGTTCTTCTTCTATCTGGGCGGCCTGTCCATCGTCTTCCGGGTTCTCGTTCTGGGGCGGGCGGTCCGTCGCTGGGGCGAGGTCAACGTCTTGCGCGCCGGCGCCGTCAGTTTCGGCATGGGCCTGATCGCCATCCCGTTCGCCACCGGGCTCTGGACGCTGGGCGCGGCGATCTTCCTCGTCCCGCTGGGCACCTCGCTGCTGTTCCCCTGCACGACCTCCCAGGTCTCGAAACAGGCGCCGGGTACCGGCGTCGTGGGCCAGGTGCTGGGCGTCCAGCAGGCCTACGGCAACGCCAGCAAGATCGCGGCGCCGCTGGTTGCGGGCTATCTGTTCCAGGCTCTGTCGCCGGAGGCGCCGTTCGTCGTCATTGGAGCGGTGCTGCTCGTTGCTGCCGCGGCGTCGCTCCGGTTGCGGTGATCGCTGCGCCCTCAGCCACGGCTCGAGTGGGGCCGAATCCAGTCCTCAGGGACCGCCCGCTTCAAGAGCCTGGAGGACCTCCTCCGGGGTTCGTTCGGCAGAGGCGAACGGATCGATCACCCGAACTTCGCCGAAAGTCTGGCCGTGCTGGAGATCCTCGGTGAGGAGGACCGGACATCCACACGATTGAGCGGCCGCCACGATCAACGCGTCCCACCAGGACAGCGAGTTGGCCTGCTCGAGAATCCACGCTCGTTCCATGATGGCGAGGTTGACCGGGACCGGCTGCCACGCGGCCAGAGCCCGGACGATCTGGCGAGCTTTGGCGCCGCCCATGCCCGGCTTCAGCTTGCGGGTAAGGGTCGCGTACAGCTCCTGCAAGACCTGCACACTCAGGCGGCCGGAGTGGCTGCGCCATAGATTACGAGTACCAGTCTTCGGCACGCGACTGCTTCGCCGGGTCGGACGAGTCGTGCCGGTAGACGAGTACGTTCGTGTCAACGAAGACCGGGCCGGTCATGGAGCGAGTCTCGCGAGGGGTAAGGCTGGCCCCTCTGCTTCAGCCTCTCGGGCTGAATCGCGAGGGCTCGTACCATGGCGACGTCGTATCGATCCTCCTGGCGCCTCATCCGTTGAACCAGGTCTGCCAACCAGCGGGAAACACTACGCTCGTTCTCCGCAGCGCGGATCCGGACCCACCGGGCGTCGTCTTCGGGCAGGGTGATCGTGACGTTCTTCACGGCACGAGACTAGGGGAACACGAAGTTCGTGTCAGTGAGTCTGGGTATGCGAGAAGGGCGCGGCCTGTGGCCGCGCCCTTCGAAGACTTGGTAGCGGGGGCAGGATTTGAACCTGGGAGCCTTGGGCTATGGCAGGCCGATGAGCTAGGTGGTTCCGGGGGGACCTGTGTGGAAGCCCCCGCGGCAAGAAGAAAGGGCGCGGCCAGCGGCCGCGCCCTTCGAAGACTTGGTAGCGGGGGCAGGATTTGAACCTGGGAGCCTTGGGCTATGGCAGGCCGATGAGCTAGGTGGTTCCGGGGGTAGTTGTGTGGAAGCCCCCGCGATAAGCGAGAAGGGCGCGGCCAGCGGCCGCGCCCTTGAAAGCTTGGTAGCGGGGGCAGGATTTGAACCTGCGACCTTTGGGTTATGAGCCCAATGAGCTACCAGACTGCTCCACCCGCGTCAGGACGGAGGATCGTGGCACAGGAGGGGTGCAGTGTCAACCTGTAGCCGGGCCGGATCTTGCTTCTCCGGCTTCCGTTTTTGGGGCCTCGAGTTCGCCCCTCGTATAGGCTTCGTCAGTGTCAGCGACGCCTCCAGACCGGCGCGGGCGGCTGCGGGAGCGCATCGATCGTTGGCGCGAATGGACGCAGCGCTCGCTTCCGACACTGATCGGTGTTGGCCTGATCCTGATTCTCCTGTTTCTCGCCAAGGCAGGCGCCGAGAACTACTCGGGCCTTGCCGAACTCGCGGAACGGGAGGCGGAGCTCGAGATCGAGCTGGAGGAGGCGAGGTTGCGGGTCGAGAGCCTGAGGCGCACGGCCGTGCTGCTGCAGGACGATCCGGTGGTGTTGGAGCGTCTGGCGCGAGAGGAGCTGGGCTTGGTGAGACCAGGTGACACAGTCGTCGTCCTGCCGCGGGCGGACGACTGATCCGGCCGTTGATCCGGTGTCCGTGTGGCGTGAACTCCGCCGCCGCATTCGCCGCGGCCGCGACTACCGCGAACTCGCTGCGGCTGAGCGTGCGGCCGTCGTCGGTCTGCCGGTGCGCGCGGCCTCGGTGGTGTTCGAGCTGCTGGCCGAGGATCGTGCCGCGGCCCAGCTCGTGGTCGTGCCGAGCGAGAGCGAGGTGCTGGCCTGGACCGAAGGGGCTCGGCTGCTCGGGCACCGGGACGGGGCGCGGGTCGTTCCCTTTCCGTCACCGGCGCTGACGCCCTACCAGCAGGCCGAGGCCTCGCTGCAGGTGCGCGCCCAGGAAAGCGTCGCCTACGACACCCTGCTTGGCGCTTCACGGGTCACCGTGGTCTGCACGCCCCGGACGCTGTTTCACCGTCTCGCCGAACCGGAGGCGTTCCTGCAGTCGGTCATAGGCGTTCGGGCGGGAGAGGACGTGGTTCCCGAGGAGCTCCTTACCCACCTGGTCGCCCGCGGCTACCGGCGCAGCGACCTGGTGGCCGCGGTGGGCGCGGTGGCGCAGCGGGGCGGAGTCTTCGACCTCTTCGCCCCCGGCGAACCGCGGCCGGCGCGACTCGACCTGTTCGGCGACACGATCGAGAGCATCCACCGTTTCGATCTGTCGACGCAACGCTCCGAGGAGGCGGTCGAGGCGTTGCGCATCCGGCCCTTGACGCCGTTTGCGGCGGCGCCGGAGCAGGCCGCCGAGCTGGCCCTGGTCCTGCTGGAAGAACGAGGCGACGATCTGGCTGAATCGGCCCGCACCCAGTTGCAGGAAATGGTGGAGGGGGAGCCCTTCCCTGGCTGGGAGAAGTATCTCCCTCTGCTGCAGCCGAGCACGAGTCTCGGTGAGGTGATGGAGAACGCCACCGTGGTCGTGGTCGAGCTGGACCGGGTGCGACGGGAGATCGAGCAGCACACCGAGATGCTGTGGGACGAGTACGCCAGACGATCCGACGACGGCGACATCGCCGCCGAACCGGAACGGTTGACGGTGCCCGGTGCTCAGGTGCTCGATCTGGTCGAGAACGCGGCTGCCCGGGTCGGGGGTGTGTTGGATGAGCGCGCGGGACGGCGAACCCGGGTCGACTTCGGCGCGGTGGAAACGGACGTCCTGATCGATCAGCTCCCCCGCTTTCCACGCGAGGTGGAGACCGCCGCGGCGCGCGGCGACGATCTGTGGCTGGTGGCGCGGGCCGAGCGGCACGAGGCGCTCCGCCAGACACTCGGCAGCCGCGAGATCGACTGGGATGGAGGCGGCGTGCGGCTGGTCGACGGCGAACTGGGACGCGGTTTCCGGCTTCCGGCAGCCGGGCTCGTGCTCTTCGGCGAGGGGCAACTCTTCCGGCGCCGGGCGGCGGCGCCCCGCCGCCGCCGGCTGGGACCCTTCGTGTCCGGCCTCGGCGATCTGCGGGTCGGCGAGTTCGTGGTCCACGAGGAACACGGCATCGGGCAATTCCTGGGGCTCAGGACGCTTGAAGGTCCGTCCGGCGACGGGCCCGACGTGGAGGGCTACGGACCCCGCAGGCCGTCGCGGCCGGTCGAGGTCATGGAACTGCTCTACTCATCGGGCCGCACACTGCTCCTGCCTTTGACCCGCCTGAACGAGATCGAGCGCTACAGCGGCATCGGTGGACTCGCGCCCCGTCTCGACCAACTGGGTGGCGGCAGTTGGGCGAAGAAGAAGAGCCGGATCAGCCGCAGCCTGAAGGCGATCGCCACCGATCTGTTGAAGCTCTACGCGGAGCGCCGGCTGGCGCGGGCGGTGCCGATGAACGAGGACAGCGACCGCCAGCTCCAGTTCGAGAGCGCCTTCAGCTACGAGGAGACGACGGATCAACTGGAGGCGGTGCGCGCGATCAAGGAGGATCTGGGCCGCGAACAGCCGATGGACCGGCTGCTGTGCGGCGACGTCGGCTTCGGCAAGACCGAGGTGGCGATGCGGGCGGCGTTCAAGGCGGTGGACAACGGCCTGCAGGTCGCGGTCCTGGCGCCGACGACGATCCTCGCCGATCAGCACCTGCGCACGTTCCGGCGGCGCCTCCAGGGCTTCGGTTTCGAGATCGAGATGGTCTCCCGGTTCCGTTCGGCGGCCCAGGTCAGGGCGATCCGTGAGCGTCTGGCGGCGGGCGAGATCCACATTCTCATCGGTACCCACCGACTCCTGAGCCGTGACATCGACATGCCCTGCCTCGGCCTGGTGATCATCGACGAGGAGCAGCGTTTCGGTGTCGCGCAGAAAGAACGGCTACGAGAGATGAAGCGCAACGTCCACGTGCTGGCGATGTCGGCGACGCCGGTGCCGCGCACCCTGCAGTTGTCGCTGGCGGGGGTGAGGGATATGTCCCTGATCGAGTCGCCGCCGCGGGACCGGATGGCGGTCGAGACGCGGGTGTTGCCGTTCTCAGGCGACCTCGTCCGCGAGGCGATCGAGTTCGAGGTCGAGCGCGGCGGCCAGGTGTTCTACGTCTACAACCGGGTCGAGGACATCGAGGGCATGCTCCGCTATCTGCGGGAGCTCGTGCCGGGGCTCCGGATCACCGTCGGCCATGGTCAGATGGAGGAAGCGGAGTTGGGCCTTCGGATGCAGGCGTTCACCTCCGGCGAGTACGACCTGCTGCTGGCGACGACGATCATCGAGAACGGGATCGACATTCCCAACGTGAACACGATGCTCGTTCACCGCTCGGATCGCTTCGGTCTGGCCCAGCTCTACCAGTTGCGTGGCCGGGTCGGCCGCAGCGATCAATTGGGCTACTGCTACCTTCTGGCGCCCCCGGACAAGGTGCTTTCGGAGGAGGCGCGCAAGCGACTCGTCGCCATCCGGGAGTTCACCGAACTGGGGGCGGGTTTCCGGATCGCGGCCCGTGACCTGGAGATTCGGGGCGCCGGCAACCTGCTTGGGGCGGAACAGAGCGGCCACATCGCCGAGATTGGGATCGAGACCTACATGAAGATGCTGGAGAAGACAATCGCCGAACTCCGCGGCGAGGCGCCGGCGGACAGGCCGTCGGCGTCGATCAGCCTGCCCGCGGCCATGTCGATTCCGGAGGACTACATCGGCGAGATCTCCTTGCGACTCGAGATCTACCGCCGTCTGGCGGACGCCGACGAGGATCCGGAGACGCTGCTTGCCGAGCTGCGCGACCGTTTCGGACCGCCGCCGGAGGCTGTGCACGGTCTGATTCGCGGCGCGGAACTGAAGCGGATTGCCGAGTCCCTGGGGGTCCAGTCGATCGCGCACCGGAACGACCGTCTGACAGTCAGACTGCGCCGCGACGCGAAGGTCGATGTGGACCGTCTGATCCGCTTCGTTTCCGAGCGGGAGGGCGCCCGCTTCACTCCGGACGGAGTCCTGACGCTTGCTGAGATACCGGGCGCCCAGGCGCTCGAAATAGCGCTCCAGCTCCTGCAGTTGTTGTGGGGTGAACCGCTGTCGCGGCTCACCGGTTCGGAGACGGTCCATTGACCGGCCGGTTGGAATCGCGGGCGGTGCGACGAGCCTTTGCCTGTTTCCTGGTCGGGCTATCCCTGAGCTGTGGCGGCGGCAAGCTGCCGGAGGGAGTGGTGGCGCGCATCGGCAACGAGGACTTTCGCTACGAGGACTTTCGCGACTACGTTGAGGAGTCCCTTGGCGGCGACGCTTCGCGCTTCGGCAGCGCGGTGCTTTCCCGGCTCTTCGAGCGCTTCGTCGAGGATCAGTTGTTCCTTCAGTTGGCCCGGGATCGTGGGCTCGTAGGCGGTAAAGCTACGGTCCATGATGCCGCGGTGCGGTTCCTCGAGGCGTCACCGCCGGTGGTGTCGTGGTCGGAAATCGAGCGCTACTTCGCTGAACACCGGAGTGACTTTGCGCAGCCGTTACGGGTGCGCCTGCGTCAGATCCTGGTCCAGGATCGAGCCGCCGCCGAGCTGGCGCTGGCAGAGCTCGAATCGGGCGTGGACTTCGGCGAGGTGGCGCGTCTGCGTTCCCTGGGCCCCAGCGCGTCATCCGGCGGTCTTCAGGGCGAACTGTCGCGCGAGGATCTTCCTCCGGCGCTCGCCGACATCGTCTTCGAGCTCGGCGAAGGAGAATGGACCGAACTGCTCGAGGCCGACTACGGCTTTCGCCTCTTCGAAGTCGAGCGCCTCTTGCCGGAAGAAACCCTGACGCTCACGGAGGCGGCGCCGAGGGTAAGGGCTATGCTGGAGGAGGCGAAAGGCGAAGAACTCGTCCGAACCGCCGCCGCGGAAGCCCGGCAGGAGTACAATCTGCGCGTCGCGGTGGAGCGTTTGCCCTTTGAGTACCACGGCGCGCTCGCGGAACCGGCCGCCGCAGAATGAGGTAGGAGAACATGACTCAACGCAGCCTTGGCCCCGCGCCGAGCAATTCCTGGTTTGCCGGGCGCCGTATCGCCGGCCCACTCGCCGGCTCTCTGGCGATGTTGCTGGCGATGGCAGCCTTCCCCGTGGCCGGGCAATCCTCGCCTGGCTTGGGGAACCGCGTCGTGCTGCGGGTCAACGACCGCATCGCGACGCTCTACGACTACCAGAGGGCGGTCAACGAGGAGGTCGGCTCGATCCGGAACGCTCTCGGACTGACCGAGCCGGAACGGCAGGAGCGGATCGCCGACGCCGGCCGCTTCGTGATGAAGACGCTGTTCGAGGAACTGCTCCTCATGTCGCGGGCCGATCAGTTGGCGGTGACGGTCGACGAGAGCGAAGTCGGGGACCAAATCCGCACCATCAGGGAGCGATTCGGGCTCGAAAGCGAGGAGCAATTCCGCCAGGCTCTGGCGCAGCAGGGCATGCGGGAGGAGGACTTCCGGGAGCGCACGCGCATCCAACTACGGTCCAACGTCGTCCGGGGCCGGGAAGTGGCGCCCCGGGTGGTGGTGGAAGACGAAGACCTGCGACGGTTCTACCGCGAAAACGAAGATCGTTTTCGCATCCCGGAGCGGGCACGCTTCGAGGAAGTCGTGGTTCTGGAGACCGCGGTTCCGGCCGACCGCCTGGCGCCGCTGGCGGCGCTGGCGCGTACACGGTTGAGGGCCGGCGGTACGGCCCCGGAGGTGGCGGAAGGGCTTGGCGAAGGCGTGACCTCAGTCGATGTCGGATGGGTCACGGCCGGCGACCTGGCGCCCGCTCTCGATGCCGTCGCCTGGGATCTCGAGGTCGACGGTGTCGGCGAAGCGATCGCCGCCCGCGGCGGTCTGCATGTTCTGAAGATGCTGGAGCGAACGCCGGCGACGGTTCAGCCGTTCGAGGAGGTCCGCGACGCGATCCAGCAGGAAGAGCGGAACCGACTGTTCTCCGAGGAGTACGACCTGTACATGACCGAACTCGCGGACGCCGCCTACGTTGTCGAGCGGCTGCCGGAGGGGGCCGAGGGATATCGGCCTGTCGAGTCCCCTTCGCGCGACAGCGACGCGCTGGGATTGCTCGCCCCGTTCGCTCCCGGGGCCCAGGCGTCGGATGTCGACGAGTCGTCCGGCGAAACGACTGAGGAGCCGGACGGGCAACCCTGACGATCGGCCGGTCGCGTCCCTCCGGCTGTTCGCAACAGGTCTCGTGTGGTTCGCGAGCCCCCTTGGTTCTCAGGTGGAGCAAAGTGGTCTGAAGTAGACAGAAAAGGGCCAGAAGTGGTAACGTCGCGCGTCTGAGCGTCAGTTTGTGGGCAATGCGCCCACCTGACTTTCCAGGCGTTTGGCGATGTTTCGAGGGCATGCAATAGCAAAGATCGACGCGAAGGGGCGCCTGAAGGTCCCGAGCGTGTTCCTGCGGCCGCTGCAGGAGCGTTTCGGTCCGGACATCTTCACCACTTCGTTGAGGGGCGAGTGCGCCTGGATCTACCCCCTGCGGCTCTGGGAGCAGGAGGAGCAGCGGATGGCCAGCCTGCCCGCCACCCACAGGCTGCGTCGCAAGTGGGAGAAGCAGGTCAGCTACTTCGGTCAGCAGAGCCGGCTCGATTCGCAGGGACGGCTGATCGTTCCGGCGAAGTTGCGGGCACGGGCGGGGATCGATGGCGACGTCGTCGTTTTCGGCCGCCCGGACCGGCTGGAGGTCTGGAACCTCGAGCGGATGGAGAGCGACCTGGACTCGGATCCGTTCACGGACAACGAGTTGGACGAACTGACCGACGATCTCGAGGCGCTGGACAGGTCTCGCAACAGGGATGTCGAGTGATGTGGACGGCGATGGTCAGAGGCGCCGGCACCAGCCGGTGCTGGTCACCGAGGTTCTGCGATTCCTCGCTCCGGAACGTGGCGGTTGGTTCGTCGACTGCACGGTCGGCCTGGGTGGCCATGCCGCGGAGCTTCTGGCGCGTGTTCCCGACGCGCGGGTGCTCGGCGTCGACCGTGACGAGGAAGCCCTGGACCACGCCAGGCGGAGGCTGCGCGAGTTCGGTTCGCGGGTCCTCCTGGTGCACGGCAACTTCCATTCGATCGACGAGGTCGTCGCCGGGGCGGGCATCGGGAAGCCGGCGGGAATCCTCGTCGATCTCGGCGTTTCGTCACTGCAACTGGACCAGCCGGAGCGGGGCTTCAGTTTCCGCCGCTCGGGCCCGCTCGACATGCGCATGGATCAATCGGCTCGATCGGCAACGACGACTGCGAGGGACATCGTGAACCTGGAATCCCAGAGCGTGTTGGAGACCGTGCTCCGCGACTACGGCGAGGAGCGTCAAGCGCGCAGGATCGCTCAGGCGATTGTGGAGCGTCGCCGCCGCGGGCCGATCGAGACCACCGACGGTCTGCGCGACCTGGTTCACAAGACGGTCGGCGCGTCCAGGATGAGGCGGGGTCGCGTGGTGCCGGGAAGCCGGTCGATCGATGCCGCGACCAAGACGTTCCAGGCACTTCGGATCGCGGTCAACGAGGAGTTGTCGGGATTGGGGCTGGCCCTCGAACGGGCCGTGAATCTGCTCGAGCGGGAGGGCCGGCTGGTCGTCATCTCGTACCACAGCCTGGAAGACCGGATCGTCAAGCACCGGCTCCGCGCCAGCGCTGTGGGCGAGGTCGATCCGATCACCGGGCGCCCGCATGCCGAAACGCGGCTGATCGAAGTGATGACCAAGAAGCCGATCCGGCCGCAGCCGAACGAGGTGGAGTACAACCCGCGGTCGCGGTCCGCCCGGTTGCGCGCGGCCCGGAGGCTCTAGCAGCACAGGATTCGTGAACTGTGAAGACCGGTTACAGCGTCAGCAAGGAGATCGCGAATCCCTTCCTCGTGCGCCAGCGGGATCCGGGCCGGCTCCGCGGCCTGTGGCGGCTGGTGGCGATCGTCCTGCCCTTCGCCGCCGCGGTGTTCGCGTACACCTGGGTCCACGAACAGGGCCTGGAGGCCGGCTATCGAATCGAGCAGCTCGAACGGCGCCTGGAGGATCTGCTCCAGGAAGAACGTCTGCTCGAGTTGGAAGCCACGCGTCTCAAGCGGCCTGAGCGGCTGTCGGCGCTGGCGCTGGAACAGCTCGGTATGGCGCCCCCGACCCTGGATCAGATGATCTTCCTGAGTACGGAGAGCGCGTCGCTGGTCCAGGCCGGCATCGCGACGGAGGCCGCGCAGTGAACGCTCTCGGACCCCGCGCCAGGGGCGCCCGGAGGCGTCACTTCGGCAGGCTGATGATTCTGGCCACGGTCGCCGGCATCTGGATGGGGGCGATCGGTTGGCGGCTCTTCGATCTGCAGATTCTCGCCGCCGACTCATACCGCGAGCGCGCGGCGCGGCAGCAGCGCAGCGAAGTCGTCCTGAACCCCAAGCGCGGGACGATCTACGACTCGCGCGGAAGAACCATGGCGGTGTCGGTCGAGACCCGCACGCTCTATGCCGAAACCGCCAAGGTGGCCGATCCGGCGGCGCTGGCAGCCCGTATTGCCCCCTTGGTGGGCCGCGCCGAGGAACGGATCGAGGCGCTGCTGCAGAAGCCCGGGCACGTGCCGCTGGCGCGGAAGCTCGACCGCGACCTGGCCGACGGCATCGACCTGTCCCCGTTCCCGGGTCTCTACTTCCTGGCCGAGAGCAAGCGCGAGTACCCGATGGGTTCGCTGATGGCTCATGTGCTTGGCTTCGTCGGTACGGACAGCAGCCTCGCGGGCATCGAACTCAAGTACGACGACGAGGTCGCGGGTGAGTCGGTCAGCAGACACGTGCTCCGGGATGGCCAGCAGCGGTTGGTCGTCGTCGCCGGTTCGCTGGGCGAACCGAAGCCGGGAGCGGACCTCCACCTGACCATCGACGCGACGATCCAGCACCTGGCGGAGCGCGCTCTGCGCGAGACGATCGAGTCGTCGAAGGCCAAGGCCGGCAACGTGGTGATTCTGGCGCCGGAGGATTCGGCGGTGCTGGCGATGGCCTCCTATCCGGCCTTCGACCCGAACAAGTTCGGCGACTTCGGTTCCGACGAGTACCGGAACCGGGCGATCCAGGACTCCTATGAGCCGGGCTCGACGTTCAAGACGATCACGGTGGCGGGAGCGTTCGAGCGGCAGGTGGTTCACGCCGACCAGATCATGGACTGCGGCAATGGCCGGATTCGCGTTGGCAAAGCGCGGATCAACGACCACAAGCCCTTTCCCGAACTGACCTTCCGCACGGCGATCGCCAAGTCGAGCAACGTCTGCGCGATCAAGGCAGGGCTCCTGGCCGGCGAGCAGACGATGCAGGACCTCGTGTCGGCCTTCGGGTTCGGCGACGCCACCGGCATCGACATCGGCGGCGAGCATCCGGGCATCGTGCCGCTACGGGCGTGGGATCGCGAAACGACGGCGTATGCCTCGTTCGGCCACGGCCTGGCGGTGACGCCCCTCCAGCTTGCGAACGCCTACGCGGCGATTGCCAACGGCGGGGTGTGGAACCAGCCGTACATCGTGCGCTCCCTGGAGCGGGAGGGACAGATCGTCGACGTGCGTCCCAAGGATCGCAGCCGGCGCGTGATCTCGAAGTCGACCGCCTTCCAGGTCATCCGCCTGCTCGAGGAAGTGGTCGTGAGCGGCACCGGCCGCAAGGCCGCCATCGCCGGCTACCGGGTAGCCGGCAAGACGGGGACGGCGGAGAAGTCGGATTCGGGGGGCTACTCGGAGACCGGTCGCGTCGCTGGTTTCGTGGGTATCGCTCCCGCCCGGGCGCCCCGACTGGTCTGTCTGGTGATGATCGACGAGCCGACTGTCGCCACCGGTGGCGGCGAAGTCGCGGCGCCGGCCTTCCAGCGCATCGTCAGCGAAGCGTTGTTCTACCTCGGTGCGACTCCTTCGCGCCAGCCGATGGGCTGGAGCCAGCCGGTCTGGCTGCGGCCGGCCGAGCCGGCGGACGTCAAGGTCGCCAACGCGGTCGGCGAAGGGGAGGTGAAGCAGGAAGACACGGGGACGGAAGGCGAGTTGTGGACGGCGCCGGGATCGAGCTGATGAGACTCGGCGACGCGATCGCCGACCTGCCGCTGCGGTCACCGCTGGGCCTTGCCGCCGCCGAGACGGAGGTCACGGGCGTACAGCACGACTCCCGCCGGGTGGTGAGCGGCGACCTGTTCGTGGCCTGGCGAGGCGACCTACACGACGGTCGTGTCTTTGCTCCGGACGCCGTGGCGCGGGGCGCCGCGGCGGTCCTCGCGTTCGGCCCGCCGCCTGCTCCGCCCGCCGTGCCGTGGCTGGAAGTCGACGATCCCCGCGCCCGCATGGGACGGGTGGCTGCGAGGCTCTACGGCCACCCGGAACGGGAGCTGCTGACCGTCGGCGTCACCGGCACCAACGGCAAGAGCACGACGTCCCAGTTGATCGGGGCCTGTCTGACCCGGTCGGGCCGTTCCGCCGCGGTGCTCGGAACCCTGGGCCGCACGGTCCATCGGCCGGGTTCCGCGCCGGCAGCCTTCGAGCCCCTGAGCCGGGCGGCGGAGGACCGCACGACGCCGGAGAGCAGTGACCTGTTCCGGATGCTGCGCCGGGCCGTGGACCGGGGCGCCCGGTCGGCGGCGATCGAGGTTTCGTCCCATGCCCTCGACCAGGGTCGCATCAACGGAATGAGGTTCGACGCCGCGGTGTTCACGAACCTGACCAGAGACCATCTCGACTACCACCCATCGTTCGAGGCCTACTTTGCCGCCAAGCGCCGCCTGTTCTCCCTGCTCCGGCCTGGCGGCAGGGCGGTGCTCAACGTCGACGACGACTACGGCCGTCGTCTGGCGTCGGAACTCGGGTCCGGCTCCAGGGTCGTACGGTTCAGCGCTTCCGGACAGCCGGACGCCGAGGTCCGAGTGGTCCGCGCGGAACTCGATCTTGCCGGGATTCGCACCGAGATCGCGACGCCCGCGGGCCTCATCGTCCTGAACAGCCCACTTCTCGGCCGGTTCAATCTCGAGAACCTGGTTGCGGCCGCGGCCGCGGCCCAGGCCCTCGGCGTCTCCGCCGAAGGCATTGGTGACGCGGTAGCGGCCCAGGCGCCCCTCTCCGGCCGGCTCGAGCCGGTGGATCGCGGTCAGGAGTTCCCCGTGCTGGTCGACTACGCCCACACGGACGGGGGGCTGCGCGCCGCCCTGGCCGCGGTGCGCGAACTGAGCGACCGGCGCATTGCCGTCGTATTCGGTTGCGGCGGCGACCGGGACCGCGGCAAGCGGGAGCTGATGGGGCGCGCGGCGGGAGAACTGGCGGATCTCGCGATCGTCACCGACGACAACCCGCGGAGCGAGGAGCCTGGACTCATTCATGCCGCGATCGTCGCCGGCCTCGAGGCGGCTCGGGGTTGTGCCTGGGAAGTCGTCGCGGACCGGCGGTCGGCGATTCGACGGGCCGTGTCGGTGGCGGCGGCGGCGCCGGGGTGGACGGTCCTGATCGCCGGCAAGGGCCACGAGGCGACGCAGACGTTTCGGAATCTCAAGGTGCCCTTCCGTGACCGGGACGAGGCGGAGTCGGCCTTGATCGCACTCAACGGGGAGCGGGGCGGTGAGACGGTCCCTTGCTGATGCGGCCAGGATCATGAACGGCAGCCTGATCGGAGACGTTGATCCCGGCGCCTGTTGCCGGGGTGCGGCGATCGACTCGCGCCGCGTCGAGGGCGGCGAGCTGTTCTTCGCGCTGCCCGGCGAGCGGACCGACGGCCACCGCTTCGTGGCCGATGCCCTGGCCGCGGGCGCCGCGGCCGCGGTGGTCGAGACGCCGGTCGACCAGGCCGGGGGTCCCCAGATCCGGGTCGACGACGTGACCGCGGCGCTTCACGATCTGACCCGGGACCATCGCCGGAAACTCAAGGCCCGGGTCGCGTCGGTCACCGGCTCGGCCGGCAAGACGACGACCAAGGATCTGCTGGCCCTTCTGCTCGGCGAATGCTGGCGGGTTCACAAGAGTCCAGGCAATCTGAACAACCTGCTTGGCTTCCCGCTCACGCTGCTTGCGGTGGACGAGGACTGCGAGTGGCTGGTGGCCGAGATGGGGATGTCGGTGCCCGGCGAGCTGGCCGCGGTCAGCCGGCTCGGCCGGCCGGACGTCGCGGTGTTCACGAACGTACGACCGGCGCACCTCGCCGGTTTCGAGCAGGAGGGTGTTGCCGCGGGCGTGGAGGCGATTGCCCGGGCCAAGGCGGAGCTGCTCGAGGGGCTCGCCGACGACGGGTTGGTCGTCGCGAACGCCGGCAACCCCCATGTCGTGGATCTGGTTGAGCGGTACTTGGCCGAACGTCCGGAAAGCGGCCGCGCCGCTGCGGCCGGGCGCGTCGTCTGGTTCGAGGTGGCGCCCGCGGCCGGCAAGACCCCCGTTGCCGAGGTCACAGCACGCGACCTCGAGCCGCTGGCGGGAGAACCGGGAACGCGCTTCGTGCTCGAACGGGGCGGCGCCGAAGCGCTCGTCGAGCTGCCCCTGCACGGCTGGGTCAACGTCGAGAACTTCCTGGCCGCCGCGGCCTGTGCCCTTCGCCTCGGCGTTCCGATCGAGCTCGTGGCCGCGGCCGCGCGACGGCCGACACCCGCGGCCGGACGCGGCGAGGTGGTTGCCCTGTCCTCGGGCGCGACCCTGGTCGACGACTCGTACAACTCGAACCCGGAAGCCGCGCAGCTTGCGCTTCAGGCCGCTCGCCTGCTCGACGGCCGGCGCCACGTGGCGATCCTGGGGGAGATGCTCGAGCTCGGCAGCGCCGAACGCCGCTACCACCGGGAACTGGGCAGCGCCGCCGCCGATCTGGGATTCGACCTGGTCGTGGGCGTTGGCGGGTTGACGACCGATCTGCTGGCGGCCGCGGCCGAGGGCGGCGCGGAGACCGTCTGGTTCGAGGACTCGCTCGCCGCGAGCGCCGGCGCGCCAGCCCTGATCGGGGACGGCGATGTCGTGCTGGTCAAGGGTTCGCGCGGCTCGGCGCTCGAGCACGTCGTCGGGGCGCTGAGGCAGGAGGGGGCGAACTGATGCTGCTCGACCTGCTGTTGCCGCTCGGCGAAAGGATGGCGCCCTTCAACGTCGTCCAGTACATCACCTTCCGCTGCGCCTGCGCCGCCGTGACGGGTGTCCTGCTGAGTCTGGCGCTGGGTCCCAGCTTCATCCGCGCCGCGCGGCGCCTGTCGATCGGACAGGCGATCCGCGAGGAAGGGCCGGAGCGGCACAAGAGCAAGGCCGGCACCCCGACCATGGGGGGATTGCTCATCCTCGTCGCGGTGATCGTGCCGACCCTGCTGTGGTCCGACCTTTCGAACGTCTACGTCTGGCTTGCGATCGGCACGACGATCGCGCTGGGCGCGGTCGGCTTCGTCGACGACGTGCTCAAGGTTCGGCGGCGCCACAGCAAGGGCCTGGGGATGAAGGCGAAGCTGGGTCTGCAGTTCGCGGTGGGCTCGGCGCTCGGCGCCGGCCTCGTCTACCTGACGGATCTCGACTTGAACCTGAGCTTCCCCTTCTTCAAGACCCTGCTGATCGAACTCGGGCCGTTCTACATTCCCTTCGTCGCCGTCCTGATCGCCGGTTCGTCCAATGCGGTGAACCTCACCGATGGGCTCGACGGCCTGGCGATCGGCGCCACCCTGGTGGCGGCAGCCACCTACGCGGTTTTCGCCTACATCGCGGGCAACTCGATCGCCGCCCGCTACCTGCAGGTGTCCTACGTCCCGGGGGCAGGCGAGGTCGCGATCATCTGCTCCGCCCTGGTCGGGGCCAGCCTCGGCTTCCTGTGGTTCAACGCCCATCCGGCGCAGGTGTTCATGGGCGATGTCGGCTCGCTCGCGATCGGCGGCACGATCGGCGCGGTCGCGGTGCTCTCGAAGCAGGAACTGCTGCTGGTGCTGGTCGGTGGATTGTTCGTGCTGGAGGCGCTGTCCGTGATCGTCCAGGTGGCGTCCTACAAGACGACCGGGCGCCGGGTCCTGCGCATGGCGCCGCTCCACCACCACTTCGAGCTCGGCGGCTGGAGCGAGAACCAAGTCATCGTGCGGTTCTGGATTCTCGCCGTGCTGTTCGCCTTTCTCGGGCTTTCGACCCTGAAGTTGAGGTAGAGGCGTTGGTCGAGTCGAGCAGCACGTCCCCGAACCCGGCGCCGCCGGTCGCCGAATGGCGGCGGGCGCTGGTCTATGGGCTGGGCGTGTCCGGCGTGGCGGCAGCGCGCGCGCTGGTTGACCGCGGCATCCGCGTGGAGGCCGTCGACGGCCGTCCGGCCTCCGGCCTGGGGCCGGCGGCGCGGGAACTTCTGCGGACGGGACGGGTCGAGACGTTGCTCGATGAGCGGGCGGCGCTGCCGAGAGGTCTCGACGCCATCGTTCTGAGTCCCGGCGTGCCGCCGAACCGGCCCTTGCTGCGGAGCGCCCGGTCGGCGAAGACGCCTGTCATGGCCGAAGTGGAACTCGCCTACCGCCTGCTGGAGGCGTCGTCCGCGCCCACCGTCGTGGCGATCACCGGCAGCAACGGCAAGAGCACGACGACCGCGCTCACCGGCGCCCTGCTCGAAGCGGCGGGCTACCCGGTCGAAGTCTGCGGCAACATCGGCACGCCGCTCAGCGCGCGCGTCGACGGGCCGCCGGGGCGCGTCTTCGTCGTCGAGCTCTCGAGCTTCCAGCTCGAGGCGGTCGACCGCTTCCGTCCTCGGGCGGCGGCGCTTCTGAACATCAGCCCCGACCATCTCGACCGCTACCGCGACGTGGCCGAGTACGCGGCCGCGAAGGCGCGCATCTTCGACAACCAGGCGCCCGGAGACATCGCCGTGGTGAACGGCGACGATTCGGAGGCGCGCCGGCTCGGGAGCGACCGCGAGGGAGCGTCGGCCCAGGTCAGGCGGCGCCTCTTCTCACGTCTCCGGCAGGTCGAGGACGGCTGTTACCTCGACCGCGACCGGGTGATCGAGGTCGGGCCCGATGTCCGGCGCGAGCTGTTCCGGCTCGACGATCTGGCGCTCGATGGGTTGCACAACGTGGAGAACGCGATGGCGGCTGCGTTGCTTGCGACCGCTGTCGGCGCCGATCCGCACGGTTTTGGTTCAGGTCTTCGCGGCTTCGGCGGCTTGCCCCACCGGATGGGCCTGGTCGAGACGATAGGCGGCGTCCGCTACTACAACGATTCGAAGGCAACCAACCCCGCGGCGTCCACGCGGGCGCTGGCCGGTTTCAGCGACGGCTCGGTTCACCTGATTCTGGGTGGCCGGGCGAAGGGGGAGGGCGCCGACTTCGCCGAACTGGCGACGGTGGCAGCGGCCAAGGCCGCGGCGGTCTACCTGATCGGCGAGGCGGCCGATGCGATCGCTTCCGTGCTGCTTGACGGCACCGCGCGTCACTGCTGCGGTTCGCTCGAACGGGCGGTCGAGACGGCGTCCGCCGCGTCGAGCCGGGGCCAGAGCGTGCTGCTTTCGCCGGCCTGCGCCAGCTTCGACCAGTTCGAGGACTTCGCCGACCGCGGCCGCTGCTTCGAGCGTCAGGTCAGAGCTCTCGCGGCGGCTCGCGGAGGGGGCGGCGATGGCTAAGAAGCTCGCCATCGACAAGGTGCTCTTCACGGTCGTCGTCCTGCTGGTGGTGGGGGGGCTGGTCATGGTCTATTCGGCCAACCCGCCCGACCCCGACGGCGCCTTCAAGCGGCAGTTCGTCACCCAGCTCGCGGCGGCGATCGTGGGTCTGGGCGCGATGCTGGTGGTGATGAACATCGACTACCGGCGCTGGGCCAGACCGTCGCTGGTGTACGCCGGCCTCGGCGTCTCGCTCGCGCTGCTCGGCCTCGTGCTGGCGTCGCCGCCGATCAACGGCAGCAGCCGGTGGCTGTCCCTTGGACCCGTGACCTTCCAGCCGTCGGAGTTGGCCAAGATCGCGGTGATCCTCTTTCTCGCGTACCAGATCCACCGCTGCCCTGAGGGGGTCAGCCAGCCCCGGGTCCTCGTGCCCTGCGGAGTCGGGGTCGGTCTGGTGACCCTGCTCGTGCTGCAGGCTCCGGACTTCGGCAGCGCCGCGCTCATCCTCGGGATCGCCGCGGTCATGCTGTTTCTCGCCGGTCTGTCCTGGCGCTGGATCGTGCCCGGGCTGCTCGTGCTTCCGGCGCTCCTGGGTCTCTTCATCTGGTCGGAGCCCTACCGCGTGGAGCGGGTGATGGGCTTCCTCTCGCCGGAGACCGACCCCTCGGGCAGCGGCTTCCAGGTGTTGCAGTCGTTGATCGCGATCGGCTCCGGCGGCGTGACCGGTCAGGGCCTGGGTGAGAGCGCCCAGAAGCTCTACTTCCTGCCGCTCGCGAGTTCCGACTTCATCTTCTCGATCGTCAGCGAGGAGCTCGGATTGATCGGCGCCGCCGCGGTGCTGGCTGCCTTCGTCGTTCTCGCCTGGCGGGGCTACGTCGCCGGGCACCGCGCCCCGGACGCGTTCGGCCGGTTCCTCGCTTGGGGACTGACGTCAGCGTTGCTCGTCCAGGCACTCGTCAACATCAGCGTCACTGTCGGACTGGTGCCGGTCACCGGTACGCCTCTGCCGTTTCTGTCGCACGGCGGATCCTCCCTGGTCATGACCCTGGTCGCTTGCGGCCTGCTGCTGAGCGTTTCGGAGCATGGATGAGCGCTCCCAATCGCCGCCCCACGGCGGTCTTCTCGGGTGGTGGAACCGGCGGGCACGTGTTCCCTGGCCTGGCCGTGGCCGAGGAACTGCGGCGCCTCGGTTGGCGCACGGCTTGGATCGGGCGCCGGCGGAGCCTCGAGGAACGCTTGGTTGGCACGGCAGGGCTCGAGTTCAGAGCGTTGCCGGCGCGGGCGTTCGTGGACCGCAGCGCTCCGCAGCGAGCGGTCGCCCTGAGTGTTCTGGCGGTGTCCACGCTACGTGCCGCCGTGCTGCTGCGGCGCCTTGGTGCGGCGGTGGTGTTTGCCACCGGCGGCTACGCTTGCGCTCCGGCTGCCCTGGGGGCCCGGCTGAACGGACTAGGCCTCTACCTGCTCGAACCGAACGCGCAGAGCGGCGCGGCGAACCGGCTGCTGTCGCGGTTCGCGACGGAGGCGGGGACTGCTTTCGAATCGGCTGCGAAGCAGTTGGCGTGCGAGGCGCGGCTGGTCGGGGTTCCGGTGCGCCGGGCCTTCCGCCTTGTCGGCGAACCGCGGCTCCGGAGCGATTGCACGCGGGTGCTCGTGCTCGGCGGCAGCCAGGGATCGGATGCTCTCAACCGGCAACTGCCGGGTCTGTTCGCT
This sequence comes from Candidatus Multivorans sp., assembly GCA_965205295.1. Lineage (GTDB taxonomy): Bacteria > Acidobacteriota > Thermoanaerobaculia > Multivoradales > Multivoraceae > Multivorans. Next base: position 2,872,608 of record OZ242167.1, on the reverse strand, counting down.
CGGGCCGCCCGGCAGGCAGCCATCGAGGTCACGCACCAGTCGGGACCTTCCGGAGTCGACGAGACGCGCGACCGCTACCGGGGTCTCGAGGCGCCGGCGCTCAAGGCAACGGTCGAGGGGTTCATCGAGGACACCGCGGGCGCGATGGCGGCTCACGACCTGATCGTCTCGCGGGCGGGGGCGGTGACGGTGGCGGAAGTGGCCGCGGCCGGCCGGCCGGCGGTCTACGTTCCGTTGCCGCTGGCCGCGGGACACCAGCGCGGCAACGCGGAGGCGATGGTCGACGCGGGAGCGGCGATCCTGGTCGAGCAGGACGATCTGGAGGGCGAGGCGGCCGCGGAGCGGTGCGCCGAGCTGATCGCGGATCGCGCCCTGCTCTCGTCCATGGCTCGGGCGGCGCGCGCCCACAGCCGGGGCAACGCGGCGCGCGCGATAGCGGAGCGGGTATGCGCGATCGGCGGCGCCTCCAGGGCCGGGAGGACGCGCTGATGCCTCTGTTCCTGCGTACCGCGGGCCTCGAACGGATCCACTTCGTTGGCATCGGCGGCGCCGGGATGAGCGGCATCGCGGAGATCCTGCTCAACTACGACCTCAAGGTCAGCGGCTCCGATCTGGAGGCGAGCGAAACCACGCTGCGGCTTGCCGGCCTCGGCGCGTCCGTCTTCGTCGGCCACTGCGCGGAGAACGTGGGGCAGGCCGACCTGGTCGTCGTCTCCTCGGCCGTCCCCGCCGGCAACGAAGAGGTCGTTGCCGCGCGCCGGCGCGGGGTCCCGATCGTGCGCAGAGCCCAGATGCTCGCTGAACTGATGCGGCTCAAGTACGGCATCGCCGTGGCGGGTACGCACGGCAAGACGACGACGACGTCGCTCGTGGGCAGCGTACTGACTGGCGCGGGCCTCGACCCCACCGTCGTCGTCGGCGGCCGGCTCCGCGTGTCCGGCACGGGAGCGCGGCACGGCAAGAGCGACTACCTGGTCGCGGAGGCGGACGAGTTCGACCGCAGCTTCCTCGATCTGGCGCCGGTGATCGCCGTGATCACGAACATCGACGTCGATCACCTCGACACCTACCGCGACCTGGCAGACATCAAGGACGCCTTCGAGCGCTTTGCCTGCCGGGTTCCCTTCTTCGGTCAGATCATCGCCTGCGTCGACGACGAGAACGTGCGGGACCTGCTGCCGCGCCTCGCGGACCGGCGGATCGTCACCTACGGCTTCGATTCGGGGGCGGACCTGCAGGCGCGCGATCCCGAGCCCACTGCCTCCGGCGTACGGTTCGAGGTCGTGGATTCGGCCGCGGGTCGTCTTGGCGCGGTCGAGCTGCCGATGCCCGGTCGGCACAACGTCCTGAACGCGTTGGCGGCGGTGGCCGCGGCCCGCGCCACAGGAGTCGACTTCGAGACGGCCGCACGTCTCCTGTCTGGTTTCTCCGGCGTTCACCGGCGCTTCGAGCGGGTGGGCAGTTGGCGGGGAGCGACCGTGGTCGATGACTACGCGCACCACCCGACCGAGGTCGAGGCGACCCTGCGGGCCGCTCGCGAGGTGCTCGATCTCGCGGGGGAAGAGGGTCGGCCGCGCCGGCTTCACGCCGTGTTGCAGCCCCACCTGTTCAGCCGGACGCGGGACCTGGCGGACGACTTCGGCCGCGCCCTGCTGCTGGCTGACAACGCGCTGGTTACCGACATCTACGCGTCCCGTGAGGCGCCGCTTCCCGGGGTGGATGGGAACCTGGTGGTCGCCGCGGCGGCCGGCAGCGGCCACCCCAGCGTCAGAGGTTGCGGTCCCTGGCGTACGGCGCCAGAGCGTCTCGGTTCGGAGGTTCGGGAGGGAGACATGATCCTCACCCTCGGCGCCGGCGATATCTACCGGTTGGCCCGACTCCTCGTGGCCGATGAGGAGGTTGGAAGATGAACCGCGGCAGGAGTGGGCTGCCGCTCGTGGGGCGCCGGACCGTGCGCCGCCGACGCCCGCGGCCCGGCGTCTGGTTGGCGCTGGGGGCGGGAAAGGTCCTTCTGGGCGTGGCGCCCGTCGTGGCGGTTGGCGTGTGGCTGGCGACGGCGCCGGTGTTCGATCTGAAGCCCGGTATCGGGATCCAAACGGGGGCGCGCGTGTCCGAGGAGTGGGTGCGGGACCGGCTTGCCGGCCTGGTGGGAAGCAACCTCCCGATGCTCTCCCTGGAAAGCGCAGCGGCGAGGCTCGAGCACGAGTGGGTGCGTGAAGCGAAGCTGACGAAGCGCCTCCCGAGTGAACTCGATGTGGAGATCGTTGAACACGAGCCGGCGGCGGTCTTCGAGTCCGGGGGCCGATCCTGGATCATCGATCGGGACGGCCGGGCGATCGTGGCGTGCGAGCGCGCTTCCCATCTCTGTGAGGGGAGCGCGGCCGGGGTCGCCGGGAGCACCCTGGTGCGGGTGTCGATTCAGAGCGCGCTGCTCGGGGAGCGTGTCGGGGAGAGTCCGGCGCGGAACCCCGGCGTCAGCGGACTCGCATCGAGGGACGTGTCGGGCGAAGTGCTCGCGCGGACGCTGAAGCGGGCCGTCGACGTCGCAAGCGAGGTGAGGTCGTTCGACTGGGGCCGGGAAGTGTTCGCGGTCGGAGTCTTGAGCGACGACGACTATCTGCTCGCGCGCAGCGGTCGGCCGGCGACTGTCCTGGTGCGCGGGAGCGATCTGACAGCCAAGGGCTCGGTGTTCGAGTTGCTGCAGGCGGCGATCAGGGATCACAGCGATCCCGAGGTCGTCGATTTGCGGTTCAGAGAGCGAATCGTCCTGTCGACGGAGGCGCCGGGTACAGGCCGCGGTCCCGCCGACGGGTTGGATGCCGGAGATCCCTCGTAGCAGGGGAGGATTTTAGCGATGCCGAAAACGGAAACACGACTCGTAGCCATCGATGTCGGCTCGTCGAAGGTCGGCGTGCTGATCGTCGAGCGCACCGAGATCGACGGCGAGCCCGGCTTCAAGGTCGTAGGCGTTGGCAGGGCGCCCAACCGCGGCACGTTGAAGGGCCACATCGTGAACGTCGAGGCGACGGTGAGTTCGCTGCGGCGGGCGACCGAGGAAGCCGAGACCATGGCCGGAACCGAGATCTCCCGCGCCTTTGTCGGTGTCGGCGGCAGCGACCTGCGTTCCGCGAACAGCCACGGCACGGCCTACATCGACAGCGGCGATCGGGGCATTTCGCGCGCCGACATCGATCTGGTTCTGAATGCCGCCCGCGACGTGCCGCTTCCTCCCGACCGCGAGATCCTGCACGCGATTCCGCAGGAGTTCGCGGTCGATGATCACGGTGGCATCGCGGACCCCCAGGGCATGCTGGGGCGCCGTCTCGAAGCCAAGGTCCACCTGGTCATGGGCCACGCGCCGCGAACGAGGACGCTGGTCCGGTGCCTGAACCAGGCGGGTGTGGAGGCGGCGGAAGTCGTCTTCGAGCCGCTGGCGACGGCGGAAGGAGTCCTGCTTCCCGATGAGCGCGAACTCGGCGTTCTGATGCTGGAGATCGGATCCGGCACCTGCGGGTTCGCGTTCTTCCACCAATCGGAGGTCCAGCACAGCGGCGTCCTTCCGTTCGGCGCCAGCCACTTCACGGCCGACCTGGCTTCCGTGCTGCGAACGTCGTTCGCCGGCGCCGAAACGCTGAAGCTGCGCGACGGCTGCTGCCTGCCCGGTCTGGTTGATGGCGACGAGGGAGTGACCGTGCCGACCGTAGGGGGAGGCGCCAGCCGGACGATTGCGCGGGCAAGGCTTGCCGAGATCCTGCAGGCGCGGGCCGAGGAGATGTTCCATCTCGTTCAGGTCGAGATGGAGAAGGCGGGCTGCGCCGATCAGCTTCGGGGCGGAATCGTCCTCACCGGCGGCGGTTCGAAGCTGGCCGGTCTTCCCGAACTGGCCCAGCAGTTCTTCTCGTGCGACGCGCGCTACGGCGTGCCGCTCGGTCTCACCAGCGAGATCGAGGGTCTGACCGACCCGACATGGGCTACCGCCGCCGGCCTTGTGCGTTACGCCATCGCCGCCGAGCAGGCCCGTTTACCGATCGTGGGCCAGGGCTCGGTTCGTGGAGTACGCGGCGTGATGGGCAGCCTGCGACAGATGTTCAGCAATTTTCTTTGATCTTGAGTTACTGAACCGGAGGGTTCGAAAGGGAGAGTGCCATGATTCTGATGGAAGAGCAGCAGCCGGCAATGATGGAGCCGACAACCGGTGAGGCGGCTTCCACCGATGAGAGCTTCGGTCCGGCCAAGATCAAGGTCGTCGGTGTAGGCGGCGGCGGCGGCAATGCCGTCAACCGGATGATCGCCAGCAGTCTGAGCGGCATCGAGTTCATCGCGGCCAATACCGACCTGCAGGCGCTGAGGCGCTGCGAGGCGGAGACGAAGTTGCAGCTCGGCCGCAAGATCACGCGCGGCCTGGGCGCCGGGGCCGACCCGGACATCGGACGCAACTCGGCGCTGGAGGACACGGACAAGATCCTCGATGTGCTGAGCGGCGCCGACATGGTCTTCCTGGCGGCGGGGCTCGGCGGCGGAACGGGCACGGGGGCGGTGCCCATCATCGGTTCCCTGGCAGCCGAGGTCGGAGCTCTGACCGTGGCAGTGGTCACGAAGCCGTTCGCCTTCGAGGGCCGCCGGCGGATGCTGATCGCGGAGCGCGGACTGGAAGAGCTGCACAAGGCGGTCGACACGGTCATCGCGATCCCGAACGAGCGGCTGCTGAGCTTCGTCGACCGGGGCACGTCGCTCTCTGACGCCTTCCTCACCGCCGACGATGTCCTTCGCCAGTCGGTTCAGGGCATCAGCGACCTGATCATGTTGCCCGGCGAGGTGAACGCCGACTTCGCGGACGTGCGCGCCATCATGTGCGGTCAGGGGATCGCCGTGATGGGCACTGGCACGGCGTCGGGCGACAACCGTGCGCTCGAGGCGGCGCAGCGCGCCGTGTCCTCGCCTCTGCTCGAGGACGCCTCGATCGAGGGGGCCCGGGGCTGCCTGATCAACATCACGGGCGGCAGTACGCTGACGCTCCACGAGGTAGCCGAAGCGGCCCGCATGGTCACCGAGGCGGTGGATCCGAACGCGAACATCATCTCCGGCTTGGTGGTCGACGAGACGATGGGCGAGGAGATGAAGGTCACCGTGATCGCGACCGGCTTCGCTGAGGATCGGCAGCCTCGCACCGGCGGCCCGGTGTCGGAGGCTGAGGGCGCCGAGACGGAAGACGCCGATTCACCCGAGGGTCTGGCTGCCGCCGGGCAGGCGGCGGGCGCGGCTCTCGAGGGGGACGCGGCTCAGGGCAAGGCCCCCGACGACGCGGGCTTCCGCGATCGCCTGCTCGCCGAGCGCCACAAGGTCGATCCGGGCGGCTTCGGACCCAACTGGCGTAACGTCGACGACTACGACATCCCGACGGTGCTGCGCAAGCAGATGGACTGAAAGCCAAGTCTACATCCGCTCGGGCAACGGCACGCCGAGAATCGCGGCCAGCGCTTCGAGGGAACGCACGAAGATCTGCGTGGCGGCGAGACGCGCGTCGCGCAGATCCGCGTCCTGCTCGTGCAGGATGGGATGGCGGTGGTAGATGGCGTGGAACTTCTGCGCCAGGTCCAGCCCGTGCCTGGCGATCAGGGACAGTTCCAGCGTGGCCGCGGCGCGCTCGACGGTGTCCTGGCACTGTGAGGCGAGCAGAACCAGGTCCCAGAGATCGTCGGGCCATGCCTCGGTGGGGAGTTCGGCAGCCCGGCGCCCGCTCACTTCCTGCGGCCGGCCCTCTTCCAGCAAGCGGCGGCGGATGTTTCTGGCGCGCACGATGGAGTACTGGAGATAGGGGCCGGTCTCGCCCTCGAAAGCCGCGGCTTCGTCGATGTCGAAGGCGATTACCCGGGTCGTGGTTGCACGCACCATGAAGAAGCGCAGCGCCGCGGTGGCGATCTGGCGTGCCAGTAGCTCGGCGTCCTGGTCGTTCGCGTCAACGGCGTCGGAGTCGGCGCGGCGGGCTGCGATCTCAGCCCGGCTCTTCGCCTCGAGCTGGTCGAGCAGGTCGTCCGCCTTGACGCCGATGCCCTTGCGACCGGACATCTCCAGCCTCGCGTCGCCGCTGAAGCCGAGTTGTTCCGCGGTCCGGGCGGACAGGGCGACCATCTCATAGGCGAAGTGGATGCTCTCGCCGGCCTGACGCGTGTGACCGAGCGCTTCCAGACCGGCGCGAACGATCCGCTGCAGGTAGGCCTGACGGGCGTCGATCACGTTGATCACCCGGGTTCCGGCGCCGAACGCCGGCGCCTGTTCCCGCTCCGGGCCGTTCTCGCTACCGGCCGATGCGGTTTCCCACAAGCGCCCGCCGCCTGCGCGGTCGTACTCGAAGTCCCGTCCGAGCAGGCCGAACTTCCAGAGCTGGTACGCGATGTCCTTGCCCACGTAGGTCACCGTGCCGTCGGACCGCACGATCACCTTGTCCGGATCCTCCAGACCCTGGAACTCCTCGCTCTCGGAAAGCGGCATGACCCAGCAGCCGGCGTTCTTCCCGGTCTCCTCGAACCGCACCGCGCCGCTCTCCTTGAGTGGCTCGAAGGCGGCGACGAAGAAGTCCAGGCGCAGAATCTCGCTCTCGCGGGTCAACAGGTCGTAGTCGATGTCGATGCGCCGCATCGTGGCCAGATGGCGGCCGACGATCCGTCGGGCGACCAGGCGGCCGGCCTCCGCCCTGCGGCCGTGGCCCGCTTCCAGGGCGTGGAGAGTGCGGCGCCGGACCTCCAGCCGTTCAGGTTCCGCTTCGTACCAGGGGCCGACCTCGCTGTAGACGTCCCAGCAGATGTAGTCGAACGGCTCCGGCAGGGCTTCGATGTCGGCCACCGAGCAGCCCCGAAGATCGAGGAACCCGACCACCACGTCGGCGACCTGGACGCCGGTGTCGTCGATGTAGTTCTGGACTTCGGTCGTGCGTCCGAGAGCGCGGAGCGCGCGGGCCAGGACATCGCCGAGGACGGCGTTGCGCAGGTGGCCTATGTGTGCCGCCTTGTTCGGATTGATGTTTGTGTGCTCGACGATGACCTTGGCGGGCTGGTCGCCGTCGCGCGAGGGCGCGACCGGAACCGCGTCGAGCATCGCGGCCGCGAATCCGGTCCGGTCGAGGTGGAAGTTGACGTAGCCCGGGCCTTCGACGGTGACCCGGTCGAATCCCGGCGGCACGTCCATGGCCTCGACCAGACGCTCGGCGATCGCGCGCGGCGCCTGGCGGAGTTCGCGCGCGAGGTGAAGAGCGCAGGGGCTCGCGAGGTCGCCCAGCCGCCGCTGGGGCGGTACTTCGACGGTCGGGTCGTGATCGAGCCCGAAGGCGTTGGAAAGGGCGCTTCGCAGCGCGCCGGCGACCAGGGATCTCTTGCGCTGCAGCATTGGAGGGGCGGAGTGTACCGAAGGCGGGCAATGGGCTCCGGTAGCATGTTCAGTGATCCAGGGAGCGCCGTGAACGAGAACCGCCATAGCCCCGCCCGGTCGGCCCGACTCCCGCTGGAACCCAGCACCGGGTTGGCGCCATGACGGACCGCAAGCGGCTGCTGCCGCCGACCGCGCCGGAGTCGCTGGCGGCTCGCCGCGTACTCGTGCTGGCGCCCCACTACGACGACGAGGTGCTCGGCTGCGGCGGCCTTGTTCTGCAACTGGCCGCGAACGGCGCAAGGGTCGTGTGTGCCTTCATGAGCGACGGTTCGGGCGGCGTGGAAGGACCACCGGAGGGTCTCGCGAGAGACGAGTACGCCAGGCGGCGAAGTGCGGAAGCGGATGCGGCCGCCAAAGTGCTCGGCATTGACAGCGTGGAGCATCTGGGCGCGCGCCGCGGTTTGAGAGACGGCGCGCTGACCTTCTCCCTGGACCAACTGACCGGCCACATCGAGGCGCTGCTCCAGGAACACCGGCCGGACCTGCTGCTGGCGCCCTCGCCTCTCGAAGTGACCTCAGATCATCAGGCGACGTTTCGCGCCCTGCACGAGGCCCTGATCAACCGCCGGCGAGGGCGAACGGATGGGGGAGAAGCGCTGGCCAGCCAGGGCGACGACTCCTCGCCCGGCGATCTGGCGCTGCGAGTTCTCTGCTACGAGGTGAACCACCCCTTCTATCCCGACCTGCTCGTGGACGTGACCGCCGAGATGGACGGAGTCGCCGCCGCGATGTCCCACTATCGAAGCCAGTTGAAACGCCACGACTACATGGGCTCCTGTCGAGGTCTGCGCCGCTACCGGGCGCTCAGTCTGTCGGATCCGGGCCGCTACGCCGAGGGTTACTGCCAGTTGAAGGCCAGCGACTTCACCACCCGGAGCCCGGCGCAATTGATCGCACACCTGGGCGGGGCGCCTTCCCTGGTCGCGGTCACCTCGTCACGCCGGGTGTCGATCGTGGTCCGGACCTACAACCGGCCGCGGCGGCTCGCGGAGGCACTGGACAGCCTGGCGGAGAGCACCTACCGCAACGTCGAGCTGGTTCTGGTCAACGACGGCGGGAAGCGCCCCGAGGTGACGGAGGACTTCCCCTTCGACGTGCGCCGCGTCGACCTGGATCGCAACCGCGGCCGGGCCGGCGCCGCCCAGGCAGGTGTGGAGGCGGCTTCAGGCGACTGCATCGGCTTCCTCGACGACGACGACCTGCTGGCGCCCGAGCACCTCGAAACACTCACGGCCCTGTTCACCGGCGACGTGGAGGTGGCCTACAGCGACGCGGCGGTGGTCAGCTACGAGCCGGGGACAGGCGGTTGGGTGGAGTGCGGGCGCCGCCTCCCCTACAGCCGGGACTTCGACCGGGGCATCCTGCTGCTCGACAACTACATTCCATTCCATACCTTGCTCATGACGCGGGAGGCCCTCGAGCGGGCCGGGCCGTTCGATGAGTCCCTGCCGGCGTTCGAGGACTGGGATCTCCTGATCCGGCTGTCCGAAACGTCCGACTTCGTTCATCTCGCACGGACGACCTGCGAGTACCGCCACTTTCTGGGCGGCGGTGGCGGCGGTGCGCCGGGCGGTCATGCCCTGGGTGGGGCTGCCTCCCAGCGCCCTGACTTCCAGGAGCTGAAGGCAAGAGTGCTCGCCAAGCACGCGGATGAGCTCGACGCGACGGTTCTGGCCGGGGCCGTCGCCCTGATGCGCCGGGATGCGGTTCTCGCGGGCGAGGCTGCCCGGGCGCGGATTCGAGAGCGGGAGACCGACCTCGAGGACATGGCGGAGGAACTCGAGAGCGTCCGGCACTACTTGCGCGTGGGCGAGGAAGAGGCTCACCGGCTCTACACGCGCGAGAAGGAGCTTGAGCGCTTCATCGAAACGATGAAGTCGACCCGCGTCTGGCGCTTGCACGAGTTTCTGCAGTCCTTGCGAGGGCCGGGCCGGCCGGCCGCCGGCGGAGACGGCGAATGAGGCGCGTCGGGTTGCTGTGCAGCGAGGCGCTCGGAGAGCGCGCCGCGGGAATCGGCATCCGCTACCTGGAGATGGCGCGCCGGTTGCCGTCCTTCGGCTTCCAGGTGGTCCTCGTCTCACCCTGGCGCTCGGACCGGCCACCCGCCTTCCCGAACGCCTCGGTGGAGGTACACCGCTTCGATTCCGCACCGCTCTCGGAGCTCTTCGCCGGCTGCTCGGCGGCCGTGGCCCAGGGACAGTTGGCGAACGATCTGCTGGACCAACTGCCCGATCTGCCGACCGTGATCGACCTGTACGACCCGTTTCTGGTCGAGAACCTGACCCACTTCGACAGCCTCGGGCTCGACCCCTACCGCAACGACCACCGGACATGGGTGCGGCAGCTATCCGGGGGCGATTTCTTCTTGTGCTCGTCCGCCGAGCAGCGCTCCTACTACCTCGGTTTTCTCACCGCGCTGGGGCGAGTCAACCCTCATCGCTACCGCGACGATCCCGAGTTGGCCGGCCTGATCGCCGAGGCGCCCTTCGGGGCGCCCGATCCCATGCCCGCGTATCGGCCTCTGTTGCCGCCGCGACCTGAGGGAGAGCGACGGGTTCTGTTCGGCGGCCTCTACGACTGGTACGACCCGGCGCCCATGCTTGAGGCCTTTGCCCGGCTGCCCGACCCGAACGCGAGGCTCCTGTTCGTGCGTCAGCCGCCGGGCGCGCTCGCGCCGCAGCGGTTGCTGGCCGAGGTCGAGGCGCGCAGTCTCAGGCTGGATCCGGATCGCATCCAGTTCCTGGACTGGGTCCCCCACGAACGTCGCTACGACCTGCTCCGCGACGTGGACGCCCTCGCCGCCTGCCACCAGCCCGGTCTGGAGACCGAGCTGTCGCTGCGTACGCGCTTTGTCGACGCGCTGGCGGTCGGGTGCCCGGTGTTGACCACGGAGGGCGGTACCGTGCCCCGGCTGCTGCGGGAGTGGGACGCGGGCCTGGTCGTTCCCTGTGGGGATGTCGATGCGCTGAGAGAAGGTCTTGCCGACCTCGTGGCCGGCGGCCCGGCGATCGAGGCGCGGGCTCGCCGCGGCCGCGAGCAGACGTTGGCGACGTTCTCCTGGGAGCGCAGCCTGGCGCCCCTGGCTGCCTTCCTGTCGTCGCCGAAGAGCGATTCCACAAAGCAGGAGTTCGCGTTCCAGCCGCCTACCGCGGCGCCGAACGACGAGCTGGGCTTTCGGCTGCGGCGCTTCATTCGGACTCGGCTGGTCGGCGCTCCCGCAGCCGGCAGAGGATGAACGGGCCGGGAGCGGGCGTCGCCGTCGGCCGGAGCGGCATCGACAGCGTCGACGTGCTGGTGGTGAGCTGGAACGGCCGCCGCCACCTGGAGAGCCTGCTGCCGGCGCTCGAGGGACAGCGGCACCCGGGCGTTGCGGTCGGAATCAGGTTGTTCGACAACGGGTCGACCGACGGCTCCGTGGAATGGGTGCGCTCCACGCATCCACGTGTCGACATCGTGGAGAACCCGGTCAACATCGGTTTCAGCGCCGCGAACAACCGGCTTGCAGAGCGGAGCACCGCCGATTCGTTGGCTCTCGTCAACAACGACACCCGACCGCGGCCGGATTGGCTCGCCGAACTCGTCGCGGCGCTGCGCGAAGCGCCCGTGGATGTCACGGCTATCTCGGGCAGCATCGTCGACTGGGAAGGCAGCCGGCTGGACTTCGGCCGCGGTGTGATGACCTTCGATGGCCACGCCTTTCAGCTCGACTACCACCGGCCCCTGGACGAGGTCACGGCACCGGCCGCCGGCAGCGAGCTGCTCTTCCCCTGCGGCGGCAACATGATCGTTCGCCGCGACCGTTTCCTGGCGGCGGGCGGTTTCGATGAGGAGTACTTCGCCTATCTCGAGGATGTCGACCTGGGCTGGCGCCTGTGGTCCGGCGGAGAGCGGGTGCTGTCGGCGCCGGACGCGGTGGTCAACCATCGTTCGATGGCCACCAGCGATCTGCTCGGGAACGCCTTTCGCGGCATGCTCTTCGAACGCAACGCCTACCTGACGGCGTTCAAGAACTACGACGCCGACCTGTGGCCGCGGTTGATGCCGGCGGTGCAGATGACGCTGCTTGCCCGTACCCAGCACCTGCTGACGCACTGCAATCCGAACGGCGAGCAACTCTCTCTCGATCCGTTCGGCCCCCCGGAGCATGGCGCCGGCGGCTCGGCTATGGAGACCGGGAACGGGCCGGTTGAGGGCGGGGTCCCGCGCCGCCGATGGCCGATCGTCGGTATCGGGCCCCGTACGGCCTGGCGCCGTGCCCGCGCCGCCGTGGCGTTGCGTAGCCGGCTCGGTCGGCTGCGGAGGCGCATCGGCGGGGTGCCTTCCCGGGTGCCGGCGGTGGTTGACGAACGGACCTTGGCTCAACTGCGCGCGGTGTCATCGATCGTCGGTCAGCTCGACAGTGCGGCGAAACGACGCCGTCTCATCCAGGCCCGGCGCCGGCGGCCGGACCAGGAGATCTTCGAGCGCTTCCCGCTCTACCTGGTGCCGACCTACCCTGGCGACGAGCAGTTGTTCCAGAGCGAAGGGTTCGAGTCCCTGTTGCCGGAAGGCCTCACGCTGGTTCGGCGCAGGTTGGATGAGGTCATGGAGGTCGAGCAGTGACCGCACCGCCCGACTGGAGCGTCGTGATTCCGACCTTCAACCGCCTGCCGGCGCTTCGGGAGGTGCTCGAGGCGCTCCGTGGGCAGGAGGGACCACGGTTCGAGGTGATCGTGGTCAACGACGGCAGTTCGGACGGCGCCGCAGCCTGGCTGGACGAACTTGCCGCCGGCAGCGACGCCGACGGGACCGGATTGCGGGTTCTTCACCAGCCGAACCGGGGACCCGCCGTGGCCCGGAACCGGGGTGTGTCGGCCGCGCGGGGACGATGGGTGGCCTTTCTCGGTGACGATACCGTCCCCGCTCCGGGATGGTTGGCGGCGCATGCACGGGCCCAGGAAGGGGAGCTGGCGCGTGAGATTCGGTCCACCGGAGGTTGCGTCGGAGTCATCGGTCGAACGGACTGGCACCCGCGCATGCGCCGAACGCCCTTCCTCGACTACATCAACGAGCACGGACTTCAGTTCGGATTCGCCCTGATCGAGGACGAGGACGACGTGCCGTTCAACTTCTTCTACACGTCGAACCTGTCGGTCGACCGGGAGGCGATGGCCTCCGAGCCGTTCGACCCGGCGTTTCCTTTCGCGGCCTGGGAAGATGTCGAGGCGGGCTACCGGCTTGCGGCGCGGGGCCTGCGGCTGCTCTACCGACCGGCGGCCCGCGTCGCGCACGACCACCCGACCGACTTGGCGCGGTTCGCGCAGCGGCAGTACCGATCGGGATACTCGGCGGTGGTGTTCTTCCGGCGCCACGAACAGCTCGGACCCTTTCTCGGGATGCAGAGCGGCAAGCCGCCGGCGGCGGGAGGCGCCGGGGAGCGTGCCCTGCTGTGGACCCAGGAGCGGCTGGCGCGCGCGTTGCAGGGAATGCCGGTGAGACTGCCCCGACTTTGGGAGAAAGCCATGCGACATCACTATCTGGAAGGACTGAGGAACGGCTGGTCCGACGGCGTCGGTCTGGACCGGGGAGGTGCATCATGAGAGGACGCGGGTTCTACACGCTGATCCGTCGGGGGTCGGCGCCGGCGGTTGCCTTGCTGCTTGGCGTCGCGTTGGCCGGGGGTGCGGAGGCGGCCCCGGGCACGCAGGGGGCCGTAGCCGGGATCGCCCGTGCGGCGGCGGTTTCGATGCCGGTTGCCGCCTCCGCCGGCGACCGGGGGGAACGCCGGGAAGGCACTCGCAGTGCGCGCCGAGGCCGGTCGCGGGCGGTCTACCGCCCCCACTACGGTTCGTTCGGTTGGTACGGGGGCTTTGGTTCATTCTGGCCCTACTACTTCTCGCCTTACGCGTTCGGCCAGTACGGTCCCTACGCTTGGGGACCGGGTCCGGTCGGTTTTGCTGTGCCGAACGCGGGCGCGCTGGACATCAACACGAGACCCAAGAAGGCGTCGGTCTATCTCGATGGCGAGCTGATCGGGCGCGTCGATTCGTTCGACGGCTTCCCTCGCTATCTCTGGTTGCGAGAGGGCAGCTACCGGTTGGCGATCTTCATGGAGGGCCATGAGACCCTCGAACGGAGCATCAGTGTTCATCCCGGCGTGGTGATCAAGATCGAAGACGATCTGGCGCCGGGTCACGCTGTCGAGCCACAGCCGGCCGCGCCCGCCCCTGTCGCCCCCCGGGTCGCCGAACGGAACGCGCCTTCGGGCGAGTCCTGGAGGGTCGAGAACCGTGGCCAGCCGATCGAGCAGGATCAACGGACCGAGCCGGCCCGTCTGATGGTCGAGGTGCGGCCCGGCGACGCGGTCGTGTACCTGGACGGGCGGCTGCTGGGCAGCGGCGCCCAACTCGCGAATCTCCATTCGCCCCTGGTCATCGACCCGGGCGGCCATCGCCTGGAGGTGACACGCCCCGGCTACACGTCCGCGGTGCGCGAGTTCGAGGCCACCAAGGGCGAAGACGTTTCGCTGCGCATCGAACTCCGGCAGGAGTGACGCCGGGCGGCGGCTCGTCAGGCCGGGGACGGCATCCGTTTGGACGTGCGCAAGTTGCCATGCTACCATGATTTGTCGTGGCCCAAGAAATTGTGCGCTCTGCGCAGGCGCCAGTCGGTGCGCCGGTCTGGCCTGCGGCGCGAACGGCCCCGCCGCTCCGGGTTCTGATCCCTTCACCGCTCGGCTCTCTGGGGCTCGAGTTCATGGGTCGGCTGGTGACGCGTCTGGTCATCGATCCGGCGGACACGGAGAAGGCGCTGTTCCCCTCGCTCGGTGCGGTGGAGACGACCGACTTCGTCGACGAGGCGCTGGGCCGGCTGTCCGAGTACTTTGCCGGCGCGCGGCGAAACCTCGATCTGCCCTACGACCTCGACCGGATCGGATTGGACGCTCTCTCGCGCCGGATCTTCCAGGAGACGGTCCGGATTCCCTACGGTCTGACCCGCACCTACCGCAACGTGGCGACTTCTTCCGGCCGGACCGGCGCCTACCGGCTCATCCGGTCGAAGCTGATGGCCAACCCGTTGCCGATCCTGGTGCCGTGCCACCGTGTCGTGCCGCGCCGGAGTGGCCCGGGTTCCTACGTCGGTGGCGCGGAACGCAAGGCCCAGCTACTCGCCCTGGAGCGCGGCAACAGGGAAGACTAGGCGCGGCAGAACGATCTGAGCCGGTTAGGGCTCTCTGGCGTCCTGCCAGATCGCTTCGAGAGCCTGATCGAAGCTCCGCTGCGGGTGCCAGCCCAGGGCCAGGAGCCGACTCGCGTCACCGCAGAGGACGGGAACGTCCGCGGGCCGCAGGCGCTCTGGATCCTCGCGGATCTCGGTCTCGACGCCGCTGATCTCGATCAGTCGCCGTAGCGCTGCGGCCAGTTCGATCGCTTCGCCGCGAGCGATGTTGTAGGCGCAGCCCGGTTCGCCGCGCTCGACGAGGATGGCGTAGGCCTCCGCGCCGTCGTCGACGTGGATGAAGTCGCGGCGTGAGGTCAGGTTGCCGACCCGAAGCACGGGTTCCTTCCGCCCGGCCTCGATCTCCGCAAGCTGCGCGGCGAAGGAGGGCAGCGCGAACTGCGGGCTCTGGCCGGGGCCGATCAGGTTGAAGGAGCGCACCGCGATGGCGCCCTGACCGAGGGTCAGCCGCTCGACGGCAGCCTTGGTCAGCGCATAGGGGGACCGGGGGCGGAGGGACCGTTCCTCCCCGACGGGGAGTTCGCTCTCGGGCACCCGGCCGTAGACCTCGGCGCTCGAGGCGACGACCAGGCGGCACGAGTCGCAAGACCGCCGTGCCGCGGCGGCGACGAACTCGGAGCCCTCGACGTTGACCCTGTAGTAGTCGTCGATTCGCTGCCAGGAGGCGCCGACGTCCGAAAGCCCGGCGAGGTGCACCACCGCGTCCGGCGCCTGCTCCCCAAGCACCCGTTCCACCGCGCCGCGGTCGCAGATGTCGAGTTCCACCCAGTCGCACCTGTCGTGCGTCGGGGCGGTGCCGGGGCCGTAACAGGCGATGACGGTGGCGCCGCGTTCGAGCAACCGGGGCACGAGGCGCGCGCCGACGAAGCCCTCCGCGCCAGTAACGAGAACGCGGGTCATGACTCGGCCTTGCCCTGCCGCAGGCGCTCGAAGTACTCGTCGAGACCGGGGCGCCAACCCTCGACCTTGCGGTTCGTCAGGGCCTCGAAGCGTGCCGTGTCCAGGACGGAGTACGCGGGCCGCACGGCCGGCCGGGTCAGCTCAGAGGACAAGGTAGGAGTGATTGGCACGTTCAGTCCCAGGGCATCGGCGATGGCGTGGGCGAAGCCGTGCCAGGACGTCGCCGGCGTATTGCAGTAGTGGACGATACCGGAGGCGCCGGCGGACGCGAGGTCGACCAGCGCCCGCGCGAGGTAGGGGGCGTAGGTGGGGCAACCGACCTGATCGGACACCACCCGCAGGGGCTCGCCCTGGCCGATGCGCGAAGCGATCGCCGAAACGAAGTTCCGACCCTCGGGGCCGAACACCCAGCTCGTACGGACGACGAGACCGCCGGCGTCCAGAACACCTCGCTCGCCGCGGAGCTTTGAGCGGCCGTAGGCGGTCTGCGGCGCGGTGGGGTCGCCTTCGCGGTAGGGCCGCCGGCCGCGGCCGTCGAACACGTAGTCGGTGGAGACGTGGATCAGGCGGCAGTCGGACGGCAATGCCGCTGCCAGCCGCTCAGGCGCTCGGCCGTTGACCTCCATGGCCAGATCAGGAGTGCTCTCGCAGCCGTCGACATCGGTGTACGCCGCGCAGTTGTAGACGGCGCGGGCGCCGAACCGCGCGGCGAGCGCGGCGGTCCCGTCGGTATCGCAGAGGTCCGCGCGGCTACGGTCGGCGGCGAGCACTTCCGTGCCGCGCCGCCGAAGTTCGTCGGCGACCTCGCGTCCGAGCTGGCCCGCTGTCCCCAGCACGAGCGCCCTGGCCGCGCCGCGACCGGTGTGGGCGATCACAGCGTTTCGCTCTGGCCGCCGGTGATGTCGAAGAAGGCGCCGACGCTCTTGAGCGTGACCAGCAGCCGGTATTGGGTGTCCTGGCGCAGGGTGGTGCGGAAGTTGGCGACTTCCAGGCGGAGGCCGAAGCAGCAGGCCTGGTAGTCGATGACGTGGCGCTGCATCTGCAAGACCCTCTGCTCGATGTCGTAGCTCACCATGGTGTTCAGCCGCAGCTTGCTCGGGATCAGCTCCAGGCCGGCCGACACCTGTGCGTGGTGGCGCCGCGTCTTGTCCAGTTCGGGGTTGCGGCGCACCGCCCAGCGAAGGCCGAGCGAACTCGTGTTGCTGACGCCGAGGGTCGCCGAGATCCCGGTCGAGGAGAACTGGGAGAACAGGGTGTCGTAGAGCGCGTCGAAGCGGATGCCCGTGCGCCGGGACGGATTGAACCGCAGCAGGGCGCCGATCGGACCGTTTTGGCTGGTGAGGGAGCGGTCCTGCGAGCGCAGCAGCGGTTTCTCGCTGTCGAGCGACAGGTTCCGGAAGAACTCGACCGAGAGGATCTCGAAGGCGCCGCCCTCACCGGGGTCGGCCGGCTTGGCGAGCAGACGGTTGAACAGGCTGAAGCGGGCGACGTTGTGCCCGCGCAGGTTGTCGATTTCGTCGAACAGCGGGATTCGCAGACGGTCTTCGAAGTCATCGAAGTAGGCGTAGACGATGCGAGGCTCGATCACGTGCTTCATCCGCGCGAAGCGGCCACCCTCGCCGAGATCGAAGATGCGCGAGAACCCGGGGCCGACGATCTCGGCGCGAGCGGTGGGAACGAGGCGCAGCAGGTCCTCGCCCCGGAAGTCCGTGTCGCTCCTTGCGGCCCGCCGCTCCTGGACGGTCATCAGGCTGTCGCCGTACCAGGTCAGGTGGCCGCCGGCGGTGAGCGACACGGAAAACCAGGTCGCCAGCGGCAAGGGAACGCTGACCTCCGGCTGCAGATTGGCGCGCGCGTAGCGGCCCGTGCGTCGTGCCGAGCGGTTGGTGTCGAGATAGTGCAGCGAGCTTCTCAACTTCACGTAGAGGGGCGCGTTTCCCAGCCGCGTGGAACGCAGCTTGTACTCGATCTCGGGCAGTTGGCGTAGCTGGATCTCGCGCTCAGCCGAGATGAACGTCTTGCGTTGGTCGAGCTGGACGTTGAGGGACTGGTTGCCCCAGTTCCCGCTCATGAAGGCGGTCGAGTAGAGCTGGCGCTGGCTGTTGCGATCGACCCGGCGTTCGAAGTCGCGGAAGAAGTCGAAGTCGGACACGTCCTCGAAGCGCACGACGCCGCGGAATCCGCCGGGCAGTTGCCGCGACTGGTGAGTCCAGCGCATCCGCCAGCGCTTCTCGTCCCGCTCGGTGTCGTCGATGACGTAGCCGTCGAAGATGCCGACGGTCCTCTCGCTGGGCCGGTAGCGGAACTCGGTGCCCGCGCCCCAGAACGGCCTCTCCGAAAATGAGTTCTCGGCGCCGGCCGGGGCGCCCGCGTAGAGGTCGACGTTGAACGTGGCGTCGTAGCTCCTGTTGATCGCCCAGAAGTAGCCGATGCCGAGAGAAGGGCCGCGGCGGGTGGAGAAGCCGGGCTTCGGCATCAGAAAGCCGCTGACCCGGGAGCTCTTCACCGGCCACAGCATGTAGGGCAGGTAGACGAGCGGCGCCTTCTTCGCGCGGAACGACACGCCGCGGGTCTTCGCGTAGCCGTTCGCATTCACGTCGACCTTCTTGGCGCGGAAGCTCCAGTCCGGGACTTTGCCGTCCTCGGCCTCGCAGGCGGTGAACTGGGCGTCGAGGATCGTGAAGCGCTCGTCGCTGAGCTTGTGCACCGCGGCGCCGGTGAAGAAGTAGTCGGTGCCGAGGTTGCCCTCGACATCGAAGATCGAGGCCGTTTCGGTCGCCAGATCGAGTTCGAGGCGAGAACCCCGGAGGACTTCGTTGCCGCGGATGAGAACGACCGACCCCTCGGCCCGGATCTGTTCGGTTTCCTGGTCGTAGAACAGATCGTCGCCCCAAGCCCGGTAGTCGCGAAAGCGGACCGAGAACCCGCCCGACAGCGCATGTTCTCCCGGTTCTCCGATCGGGCCCTGCATGGCGCCGGCCCAGCCGGCGAGTTGCCCGCCCCCGGCTTCGTCCTCGATGCCGAAGTCGAACTCCGCAGCGTCGGCGGGCTTGGGTGGACCGGGGTCGGGCGGCTCTTCGGCTGCGGCCGGTTCGGCGGCGACCGTAGCCTCCGCCGACTGATCCTCGGCCGTCTGCTCCTGCTCCGCGGGCGGTGCCTGCTCTTGAGCCGACGCCGGGGCGATCAGGCAGAAACCCAGCGCCGCTGTGGCCGTCAGGCGAGGGAAGTCATAGGTCGCCATTGAGCCCCAGTTCGCCGAGCGCTTCGGTCAAAGGGCGCGTGGGGTCGCGGCGGATCCGCTTCAGATCGTCGGTGTCCTCGAGTTCTTCCAGGCGGTCGATCAGAGCTTCCTGTATGAAGTGGTTCATCGCGATCCCACGGGAGCGGCAGTAGCTCGCTACGGTGCGCTTCAGAACAGGATCGATGCGGGCTCTGATCTGGACCGTCTCCATACCGCGAATGCTAGCAATCGCCGTGCCGGCGGACCATGCCGCCCAGCGTGGGCCCGCGCAGTTGACAGGCCTTGGCGGCCCGCTTCAGAGTGACGTTGCTGTGCGCTTTCTTGGCATCGACATCGGCGAGAAGCGGGTCGGTGTGGCGGTCGGCGATTCCCAGGTGGGGATCGCGGTACCGCACTCGACGCTGCGGCGCACCAGCGACCGGCAGTTGATCGACGAACTCAAGGTGTTGGCGTCCGAGTCGGATACGGACGTGCTGGTGGTTGGCGAGCCGCGTCGTCTGGATGGGTCGATCGGCCCGGCGGCGGAGCGGGCGCGGGCGTTCGCCCGCAAGCTGGGCAGGGCCTGCGAACTGCCGGTACAGACGGTGAACGAGTCGCTGACGTCGGTCGAAGCCGAGCGCCGTCTCCGCGAGGCCGGAGTCGATCCACGCAAGCATCCGGAACGGGTCGATGCCACGGCCGCTCAGATCCTTCTGCAGGAAGCCCTGGACCGGGAGTCCGGATGACGTCGGGCCCCCCGCGGCGCCGCCGCCGGCGACTGCTGTTGTGGTCGGTTGCGACAGTCGTCGCTCTGTTGATCGTGCTGGCCGCGGTCGCCGTCGTCCTGGTCGCATGGGCCGAACGGGAGCTCGAACGGCCGCGCGGTTCGGACACCGTGGAGGTTGTGATCGAGCACGGCGCCCCCCTGGCCTCGATCCTCGACGAGCTGTCGGCGGTCGGCGTGATCGGCGATCCCCTGCTGGCGCGCCTGTACCTCGACTACCGGCGGCCGGGGGAAGCACTGCAGGCGGGCGAGTACCGCTTCGAGCAACCGATGAGCGCGGTCGACGCCCTCGACCGTGTCATCCGCGGCGAGGTCGTGACCTATCCGGTCACGGTGGTCGAGGGCCTGACCCTGCGCGAAACCGCCGAACGGTTGGCGTCCGAGGGGTTCGGCGACCTCGACGCGTTCCTTGCCGCGATGTCCTCGCCGGCGCTGATCGCCGACCTCGACCCGGCCGCCGAGTCGCTGGAGGGCTACCTCTTTCCCGACACCTACGCCTTCGCTGCCGGCACAGGCGAAGGCGAGATCGTCGAAACGATGGTCCGCAACTTCCGCCGGCGGGCGGAGGAGCATCTCGGTCCGGCGTCGCGGAACGGCCTCGACGTCCGTGCTCTCGTCACAATGGCGAGTATCGTCGAGAAGGAGGCCGGCGCCATTGAGGAGCGGTCGCTGGTCGCCGCCGTCTTCCACAACCGCCTCGCCCGCGGCATCGGCCTCTACGCCGATCCAACGATCATCTACGCCCTGAAGATGGCCGGCGCCTGGGACGGCAACCTGCGTCGCCGGGACCTGGAACTCGACTCGCCCTACAACACCTACAGGGTTCCCGGACTCCCACCCGGCCCGATCTGCTCCCCGGGCGAACACAGCCTGCGCGCCGCGGCGCAGCCCGCCGACGTTCCCTACCTCTACTTCGTCAGCCGCAACGACGGCACCCACGTGTTCGCAGAGACCCTGGCCGAGCACAACCGCAACGTCGCCCGGTGGCAGGTCCGCTACTGGCGCGAGCGGAGGGCCGGGGAGCGGTAAGGGCTGGCGGAAGCAGTCACTCCTTGGCGTCGTCGGGCGCCGTGAGCGCTTCCTGCCTCTCGGGCTCGATACGCTTGGCGGGATAGCTCACGTAGGTGCGCCCCGAGGTTCGCTGGACCTCCCTCAGGTGCTTGAAGAGACCTTCGACCGTGCCCCCGTGCTTCGCGAACAGGCTTGCCCGCACGGCCCGGACCTCTTCCACGATGGGGTCCTTGTAGGAAGTCATTCCTCGATCTCCAGGAGTTGTTCGGGTGTGCAGATCGCCGTTGGGCGGTAGCCCGCGCCGCGGCAGGCCCGCTCGATCGCGGCGCGGACAGGCGCGTTCGCCATGTGGCGCAGATTCCATGTTACAAGTAGTCAACGCCGTTGGTCACCGCCGTCGCGACATGCGCGGCGTCGCCGCCGGCTGCACGTGGTAGGGCGCCTGAGGCAAGGAGTTCTTCGGTCAGCGCCTCGGATTCCGGCGTCGCGTTGATGATCTCCACGCCTTCAAGCGCCGCCAGACCGGCACGCGCCGCGGATGGATCGCCACCGCCAGCCTCCTCAATCACCAGGTCCGAAGCAACGAGATTGAACCGGCTGCCGGCAGACAGCCACCACTCTCGCGTGATCTGCTGGTGCGCCGCCGTCACGATGTCGCGCGACGGCTTCGCGGTCAGATAGCTGACGACCGTCGTGTCGCCGTAGACCCTGGGTTTCACGATGGAGTGTGGGGCCATCCCGCCCGCTTACTCGATGACTACGGGGATCCGGTCTGCCGTCTTTCCCGCAGTGAACTCCGCCACGTAGCTTTCGAAGCGGTTCTGCACGAGCCGATGATAGAGGCTGCCGAGCGATGGGATGCTTGCTGCGATGCGGTGGGGCAGAGGGTCCATGGTCACGCGTCGAACGCTATTCCCGGCGACTGTAGCCGGTTCGCCACCTCATCGTTCCGATCCCAGCGCTTCGCCTCGTCCTCGTATGATCGGGCTATCCCCTCGAGGATGCGGCGCACGCGCGGATACTCGATCATGTCGGCCGCTAGCTCTCGATACGTCGTCGCCATGGCCCGCTCCTGTTCGCCGCCTGGCGCGGACCTCACGGTTACTCCGCGGGCGTTGTAAGCGCCTATGCCGAACCCCCTGTCCACAGTGTCCGAGGCGACCCACTCGATGACTTCGGCCACCTCGTTACTCGGACGGGCGACGCCGTCCTTGGTGGAGATTCGCCCCAGCCACTGGCCGATCATGCTGTCCGCAACGGCTTCGCGGTCGAGATCCGCGCACTGGGCTCGGGCGTCGGCCAACCAGGTCTTGAGCTCCGCGACGTTCACTTCGCCGTCGCGGCTGCCTGGAATGACGTGAACTTCGGTCAGGAACTCGTGGGCGCCTGTTCCGACTGCCACTCGTTGCTCCGGATCCTCCACCTTCCACGGAGATCGGTCCTCCTTGTCGTTCTTCGGTCGGAAGGCTAGAGCGACCAACTGCGTGAAGAGACTCGGCGACTCAAGGAGACGCCTCTGGAGATTGGGGAAACCATGGCTCGAATGTCGAAGGAGCCGAAAGAACGCGAACTCGATCTCGGCAAGCTCCGACACCTTGACGTCGGCGCGACTTTCCAGGTGCTGAAGCGTCCGACCGAGCCTGTAGCCGCTTGGCTGGGGTTCGCCTTCGTGCTTGACGATCGCCCGAAGAAGACGAAGGATTCGCTGTGTCCCGATATCCGGCACCCTGTGCCTCACCGCGCTGAAAGCGACCGCCGGTCTCTCGGCCTCGATCAGCCTGTCGATCAACGCTCTGAGCTCGTCGGGGCTGTCCGCGTGGCGGCTTGGCTCCACTTGCTGCCAGTAGGACTTGCCGAGTTGCTCGTCCTCCCCGTCGAGCAGACGCCACGTCTCGTTCCGAAACGGCATAGCGAGAAGCAGTTCCAGCCGCGTCGAGTCGTCACCGGCGTCTCGCTGACGCTGAACAAGCTCTTTGCACGTTCCGGGATCAGCGGTCGACAGAAGTCCTGTCAAGCACTCCAGGTAGGGCCTGCCGGTCGTGTCTCGGTCCGCCAGCAGATGGTCAGAGAGGTCTTCGACGTCCGCGACGTCGAGAATGGAGCCGAGGAGATAACCGACCCGATGTGGAGCCTCACAAGTGGCCGCGAGACGAAGCAGCCCGGCCAACCCTTGGTCGCTAAGGATCTCGCGCAGACCGGCGATACGGAGGCTTCGGATGCGGCTGTCCAGATCGCTGTAGTCGAGATCTCCGGTGGTCTGCCCGATTTCTGGCTCCTTTGAAGCGAACAGCCAGCGGTTGCGGGCCACGACGTCAGTCGGAATCAGTCGCTTGAGAGCGCCTCGCCAGCGCTCGTCGTCGAGCGCCGGGTAGTGCTTGCGTATCCGGTCTTGCAGGAAGACCTTTGCATCATCCGACGCATTCGCGGTCCAATCGTCGATCAGGTCCCAGATCCTCGTCTGGGCACTTGCTGGGAACGCCTCAAAGTGGTCCACCAGATCGCCCAGAGTCTTCTCGTCCTGCGGCGTCCAGTTCAGAAGCACCTCGCGGGCGGTGGTGACAGCCACAGAGACGTCGCGCCGGAGCGCTGCCTCCCCTGCTGAGGATTTGTCGCCTCGCCATTTCGGCACAGGATTCGGCACCAACCAATCGTGGCGGCTCGGCAGCAGCCCAAGGTAAATTCGCCAGCTCACGCAGGGCCACTTCTTGGCGATGTGCTCGATGGTCCCGAGCCGTTCGTCAAGCGGGGCCTCCGTCTGGGGCATCCAGGCTCGGAAAAGAGAGAAGAGGGAACGAATGGGAGTGTTCATCTGGCGGTCGGAGATTCTCTGCTCTGACAACTGAGCAAGGACGTTGGCGACCCGTGGCAGCCGGCCCGGAATCCAGGCGAGGCACTCAAGCGCCCACAGCAGGTCGGTGCGCGGGCAGTCCTGCCGTATCTCGTCGCGGCCGATGGGCTTCAGGAACTCGAACACGGCGGGATCGTCGGTTGCGAGATCCTCCTCCAACAGATCGAGAAACGTA
Source organism: Candidatus Multivorans sp. (assembly GCA_965205295.1). GTDB lineage: Bacteria > Acidobacteriota > Thermoanaerobaculia > Multivoradales > Multivoraceae > Multivorans. The sequence continues at coordinate 2,849,030 of OZ242167.1, read as the reverse complement.
TCGGGCGCCGCTTCCGCGTATCCCGAAAGGTCCGCCCTCTGAGACAGAAGCGTCTCCAGCGACAGTGGTGCAAGGAGGCTTTGCACAAGCAGCGCCACTCTTCGTTCGCTGTCGCCGCCCAGGCGATTGTCGAACAACCGCTCGCCGTACTCGGCCAAGAGGATCAGGGTGTCTCTGACACCGTTTCGAAGAGCCGTTGAGTGCTTCCGCACCTTGTTATGCGCGGCGGCCATCCAGCGGTCTTCGGGGGGCAGATCGAGTGCGGGGTCTCGCTCGGAGAGGACGCGCTCGGCAACGGCGAAGAAGCCGTCGAGGTCCTTCGGTGTCACGGCCGGAGCAACCGAGAAGAGGACGTCAATCCGGGAGCACACGCCGCGGTACTGGCCGATCGACCAGACGGGTGCATCGTCCAGATTCGGCAGTCGGACAACCGCCTTTTCGACATGCTCGTACTCGGTTCCCGCGACGAGGCCGAGTGCCTCGCGGTCTGCTTCGCACCCCTTGTTCCAAGCGCCGACCAGGGCTGGCACGACCGCTGCGTCGAGATTCTGGGGCCTGCGGGTCCAGTCCGCCCGCTGATCCAAGAGCGTTCGGCGAAGGATGGTTGGGGACCGAGCCGTGTCCAACGCCAGTTGATCGACTCTGGACCCGGAGACGTTCATTGCGGCGAGAGCCTTCCCGAACTCGGCCGGAGTCAGTAGGCCGAGTTCAATGTCTCGCTGCTGGTCGATCAGGCCGACGGCGTTGGAGTGCTTGATCGCGAGGCAGTGCCAGTTTCGCTGCCGTGGCGAGAGACTCCGTTCGATGTCGGGGCTCGCTGCGACTGCCAGCAACCGGTTTGAAGGACTCTCGTCGGCCGACTCACGAGAGATGGGTTCCATGAACGCGGCCAGGCGTTGAACTGCGTCAGTTCGGTGGAAGACGACAGCCTGATCCAACGGGCGTTCAGCCGTCGGGCCTTCAGCTTTGAGGAGGCAGGCCACGAAGGCGATGGCCTCATCCCGGGAATCGGCGGCGACAGTGAACGGCCGGGTGGGGAACGTGTGCATCCACCCGGCTAAGCTCATGCCCGATGCACCTGCCCACACTCAACGCGATCCTGAACGCCGCCGCGGCGCTGCTCCTCGTCACCGGCTACGTCCTGATCCGGCGCGGCCACCGCGAGCGGCACAAGCAGGTCATGCTGGCGGCGCTGGGGTGTTCGGCGGCGTTCCTGGTCTCCTATCTCTACTACCACTACAAGGTCGGTTCGGTTCACTTCGAGGGCGAGGGGACGGTGCGGACCGTCTATCTCGGCATCCTCCTGACGCACACGGTGCTGGCCGTGGCGGTGCCGCCGCTGGCGCTGATCACGGTTATCCGGGGCCTTCGAGGCAGGTACGACCGGCACAAGAAGATCGCCCGGATCACGCTGCCGATCTGGCTCTACGTGTCCGTGACCGGGGTCGTCGTGTACTGGATGCTGTACCGGATGTCGTGGTGAAGGCGGGACGGAACCGGGTGCGAATCCGCCGGCTGCTGCTGGTTGCCGCCTGCCTCGCGCCGGCGCTGGCCGGGGCTCAGGAGTCCGCGTGGCGGCTCTCCGAGTGGAGCGACCAGGAGCGGGAGTTCTTTCTCGACGGACCCCAGTACCTGCTGGCGCCGGCCGAGCTTCGCCGGGTGCAGGATCTCCGCCCGGGGGCGCGCCGCGAGTACATCGAGACCTTCCTGAGCCGCGCCCGGATCGCCGAGGGCATCGAGCAGCGTCGCCGGCGGGTCCGCGAGTCGGGCGCGCCGTTCTTCGATGTCCGGGCGCAGTTGCTGTTTCTGCACGGGGCGCCGGACGACGTCGAGCCGGTCGACTGCGATCAGACCTTCCGGCCGCTTGAGATCTGGCGCTACGGGCCGGAGGAGGGCGAGCACGAAAACCTGGTCCTCTTCCAGCCGAAGCCGAACGAGGCCTTCCAGCTCTGGCTGCCCGAGTACACGAAGCGGGCCCTGTACATGCCCGAAATGGAGTACTGGCTCGAGCAGTACGAAGAGCTTCGCGGTCTCATCAGAGCCCGACGCTTCGACCTGCAGGTGTGCGAGGAGGCCCGGCTGGTCGACCGGGTGACGGGCATCCACGGCCTGTTCGACTTCCGGCGGCAGCGGCCTACGAATGCGAGTACCCAGGCTTGGTTGCGGCCCCCTCAGGATCTCGATGCCTGGGCCGCGGAGGCCGCGGCCGACCAGGTGCCGGCGCCGCCCCTGCTGGAGCTCGAGGATCCGATCGTCACCTTCCCGGCGCGGAGCGGCCAGCGCATCCTGACCAGGATCCTCCTTTCGCTGCCGCCGGGCGCCGCGTACGAGCCCTTCGTGGACGACAACGGCAGAGAGCAGGTCCGGATCAACGTGGAAGGCGTCATCGAGCAGCCGGGACGGGTCTTCGATGTCTTCAGGGTCCGCTTCCTTTCCGGCACGCCGCCGGAGGACCGGTCCCTGGCGCTGCCGGTGGAACATTTGCTGCGTCCTGGTTCGGTTGTCCTGGTGAGGTTCCTGGTGAAGGACGAGATCAGCGGCGCCACGGCCTTCGGGGCGGTGCCGCTCGAGGTACCGATGACGCCGCAGACGGAGCCGGCGAGTTCGGAAGATCGCCGGCGCCTCATCGTGGCGGCGGAGCAGTTGGTGGCGGACCTGCCGGAGACGGCGCTCGCCGCGGACAGCGGCCTGGTCCTGGTGCCGCCCGAAAGCGATGTCGTACTCGGGTTGTGGCGGGCCGAGACCCTGGTTTCCGGGAGCGAGATCACAGCAGTGCGGTTCTACGTCGACGGCGTGCTTCAGGTCACGCGCGGCCGGCCCCCGTTCGGCGCCGAGGTGCGGCTGGCGAAGTACCCGGCCGAGCAGGTGGTTCGGATCGAGGGGCTCGACGAGAACGGCGAGGTCGTCGCTGCGGACGAGCTGGTTCTGAATCAGCAACGCGGCGAACTGAGGGTGCTGATCGATGAACCGAGGCGTGGTGTTCGGGTGTCGGGCAAGGTGGATGCCGTCGCCACGGTCATCGTGCCCGAAGAGCGCGTGGTCCACGAGGTCGAGTTCGGGGTCGGCGACGAGGTGCAGACGGTGCTGCGCTCGCCCCCGTGGCGCGCCGAGATCGATGTGCCCGCGGCCGGCGATCAGGAGCTCGTGTACCTCACCATTGCCGCCACCCTGGACGATGGCAGCCGCGCGGAGGATGTGCGCTTCCTGAACGCTCCCGAGTTCACCGACTCGGTCGACGTCGACCTGGTCGAGCTGTACACGACGGTAGTCGACAGTGGGAACCGGCCGGTCACGACCCTTCCCGAGAGCGACTTCACCGTCATGGAGGATGGGCGCCGCCAGGAGCTTGCGAAGTTCGAACTGGTCGAGAACCTGCCGCTCACCCTGGGCGTCGTGATCGACACTTCGGGGTCGATGGAGACATCCCTGGGCGAAGCGAGGCGGACCGCGTCGCAGTTCCTGGCCAACCTGATCACGCCGCGCGACCGTTCCTTCGCCGTCGCCTTTGCCTCCCGGCCCGTGTTGCTGATCGGCCGGACATCGGACGCCGGCGCGGTCGCTGCCTCGATCGAGAGGCTCCGCGCCGCCGGCAACACCGCGCTGCACGATGCGCTGATCACCAGCCTCTACTACTTCCGGGGCGTCAGAGGCCGGCGCGCTCTGGTCCTGCTCTCCGACGGCGAAGACACGTCGAGCACGGTCTCGTTTCCTGACGTCGAAGAGTACGCGCGGCGCTCGGGGGTGGCGATCTACACGATCGGCCTTGGAGTCGGCCGCACCCAGATGATCCTGCGCAACAAGCTGAGCGGCTTGGCCAAGGTCACCGGCGGCAGGTCGTTCTTCATTGCCAAGGCCGAGGATCTGGCGCCGGTGTATGACGAGATCGAGCGCGAGCTGCGCTCGCAGTACCTGCTGGCGTACAACTCGAACCGGGCCGGCGGCGGCGACGACTACCGCCAGGTCGAGGTGAAGGTCAAGGGCCGGTTCAAGGCGCGGACGATCAGCGGCTACTACCCGTGAGGACCCGGCTGCTGGTGCTGCCGCCGGCGGTGCTGGCGTCGCTGCTCCTGTGCTGGCCGGCGACGGCTCAGCAGGAGCCCGGCACCCGCGTGGTGTCCTTCGAGCGTCTCAACCGGGTCTACGAGCACCTGATCGACGACCTGGTTCCGGTGCGCATCGGCCCTGCCGAGATCATGCTGCGCTCTCCGGAGCACGCCCTGACCGTGACTCACCACGCGGCCACGCTCCGTCCGGTTGACGACGGCGTGTTCGAAGCCGCGCTCGAATTGGAGATTGCCGGTTCGGGCCGCATCGACGCGGATGTCACCATCGGCAGCCTGGAAAGCCGGCTGAGCCAGGAACTGACCGTTCCGCGCCAGACCCTCTACCTGGAGGGTCTGGTCACGGTGCGGCGGGCCGAGGAGGGTTACTGGATCACCACGGAGCGGATGCCGGAAACGGCCCAGGTGAGGATCGAGAGCGAGTTGGGGACGCAGCTCTTCACCGTCTGCCGGCAGATGGCGCTGGTGCTGGTCAACCTCGACTGCGACGCGATCGAGCGCGCCGTCACTCTGATCCGCGCGCCGCTGCCGGAGGCCGGTGGCGAGTACCTGATCGGGTTGGAGGACACGACCGAAGAGGAACGCGAGGAGTTCGAGCGCTTTCTGAAACACTCCGGTGGAGACCCCGGAACGTCCGGGTTCCGGTAGGATTCACGCCGGCCCGGCTTGCCGCCGCTGCCGCTCGGCCGCTTCCGGCCGACCCAGGAGTTGAATACGCATGGCTACCCGTCGGATGATCTCGCGCCTCTACTACTTCACGATCGAGGATGAGGGCATCCTCGCCGAGTCGTTCGCCGGTCTGGATTCGGAGACCTTTGCGATCGCGTACAAGGTCGGGGACACGGACGATGTCTTCGTGATGACCAGCGAGACGCGGGACGCCCTCGACCGGGCGGACGTGCCGTACAACCTGCTCGCCGAGGAGGACGGTTCGCGGGTCGCCCTGTACCACTCGCCGCTGTCGCGCGAGGAGCTGTCCGACTTCGAGGAGCCGCTCAAGGCGCTCGCACTCGCGTACCGGGCGATCGCGATGGCCTGCGTCGGCGTCAACGGCGAATCGGACCTCGGCTTCGACCTGAGCACGGGAATGCGGAACTACACGTACTTCACCGCGCCGGCCGGCCACACCTTCATCTGGCGGCTGTTCACCCACCGCGACGAGGCGCGGCAGTTCCTGGACAAGCTGACGATCGGCGACAAGAGCGCTCTCGAGTGGGCCGAGGCGATTCCCATGGAGTCGGTGCTCGAACTCAAGGGCTTCCACTGAGTTCCGAACTCCCGGCCGGCACCTACACCGTCTCCCAGTTCGCGTGGGAGATGAAGGGTCTCCTCGGTGACGCCTATCCGTCGGTGTGGATCGCCGGCGAAGTCCAGAGGCTCCGAACGGCCGCTCGGGGTCAGCTCTACTTCGAGTTGATCGAGAAGGGGCGGGGAGACCGGGTCCAGGCCAAGCTGGACTGCGTGGTCTGGGCCGACGACCGGCCCCGGGTCGAGGCGGTGCTGCGGGAGGCGGGCGTCGAACTGGAGGAGGGCGTTGTCCTGCGCTGTGCCGGCCGGCCCGACTTCTGGCCCGGCGGCGGCAGGTTCCAGTTCGTCGTCGCCGACGTCGACCCCCTGTTCTCGCTCGGCGCGCTGGAGAAGCGGCGCCGCGAGACCCTTCGGGCGCTTGAGGCGGCCGGGCTGCTCGAACTGAACAAGCGGTTGCCGCTGGCGGCGGCGCCGCTCGACATCGGCCTGGTGACCTCGGAGGGGAGCGCCGCCTACCACGACTTCCTCGACACGCTCCAGAACTCCGGGTTCGGCTTTCGGGTGGTTCTCGTCCACTCGGCCGTCCAGGGCGCTACGGCCGAGGCGGAAATCGGCCGCGCCTTCGAGTTGCTGAGCGCGTTCACGCGCGGCGGGCGCCGTTTGGATGCGATCGCCCTGATTCGCGGCGGCGGGTCGCGGGCCGATCTGGCGACGTTTGACAGTCGCTCTGTGGCGCGCGCGGTCGCTCAGTCCCCGGTGCCCGTGATCTGCGGTGTCGGCCACCAGATCGACGTGTCGATTTCGGACATGGTCGCGCACACGACCTGCAAGACGCCCACGGAGGCAGCCGAGACGCTCGTCAGCCGCGTTGGCGCGGCCGACTCCCGCTGCCGTGGCCTGGAGCGCGATCTGGCGCGGTCGGCCGAGCGGACGCTGTCGGCCGCGGAGCGGTCGGTTCGGGAGACGGGACGGACACTGGGGCGACGCGCGGAGACCGCATTGGTCCGGGTCGCGGAGCGCCTGCGCTCGGCGGCGACGCGGCTACCGGGTCCGAGTCGGAGACTCCTGACCGACGCCAGAAAGCAGGAGCGGGGACGCCGGGCGCGGCTGCTGCGGGGGGCGTTCCAGCCCGTGCACCGGGCGGCGGAGCAGGTCGAGGCTCACGGGCGCCTGTGTGATCAACTCTCGCCGGAGCGGACGCTCGCGCGCGGTTTCAGCCTGACCCGGCGGGTGGACGGTCGTCTGGTGCGAAGAGTCGACGACGTAGCGGCAGACGCCGAACTGCGGACCCAGGTTTCGGGCGGCACCATCCGCAGCAGGGTGCTGAGCACAGAGGAGCGGACATGAGCGGAGACGGCGCCGCCGGCGGGGGCGAACAGAGTTTCAGCCAGGCGATGGAGGAGCTTGAGAGTGTGCTCCGGCGCATCGAGGGCGACGAGATCGATATCGACCAACTGGGTAGAGAGTTGGGGCGCGCCGCTCTATTGCTCGAGGTCTGCCGGAAGAAGATCCGGCGGGCGGAGGTCGAGGTTCAGCAGATCGTCGAAGCGATCGAGGAGGAGGAGGCTGATTCCGGCGGCGCGGCGGCCGATCCTCAGGAGGCCTCCCGCTTCGCCGCGTCGGCTGGCGATCAGGACGACGACATTCCCTTCTGATGTTTGAGCGCCAGCAGACAGGCTCCGTCGTGTGCCCCGGTTGCGGCCGGTTGGTCGGCGTTCAGGATGAGCGCTGCTGGAACTGCGGCCGGGCCCGGCCCAGCCTGTTCGGTTTCTCCCGCCTGTTGCAGCGAATCGGCAACGAGGCGGTGTTCTCGACCCTGGTGATCGGCATCTGCGTGGTGATCTTCGTGCTCGAGCTGGCGATGGCGCCGGGCGGGGTCGGCACCGCGTCGGTGTTCGGTTTTCTCTCGCCTGACTTCGAGATGGCTATCCGGTTCGGGGCGAGCGGGGCGCCCATCGTCTTCGAGTACGGCCGCTGGTGGACGATCTTGAGCGCAGGCTGGCTGCACGGCGGCCTGCTGCACATCGGCTTCAACATGTTCTGGGTGCATCAACTCGGTCCGGCCATGGCGCGGCTCTACGGCACCGGGCGGGCGGCGATCATCTACCTGGTCTCGTCGGCGTTGGGTTTCCTGGTCACCAGCGCCTTGCCGGTCTTTGCTCCGTGGGTGCCGCTGACCCACCGCGGTGTGACCCTGGGCGCTTCGGCGGCGGTGTTCGGTTGGCTGGGGGCGCTGCTCTGCTACTCGCGGAGGACCGGCAGCCGCATGTTCCTGAGGCAGGTGCTGGGCATGGCCATTCCGCTGGTCCTGTTCGGGCTCTTGATCCCTGGGATCGACAATTGGGCTCATCTCGGCGGCCTGGCGGGCGGCTACCTGCTGGCGAGCATGTACAGCCCGGACAAGCCGGAGAGTTCCGGGGAAGTGCTGGTCGCGCTCGTGCTGCTCGTCGTCTCGGTTCTCGCCGTTCCGCTCTCGTTTCTCAGTTGGTCGTTCTGATTCCGACGCGCGAATAATCGTGCGTCGTTGTGGTGTATTATTCGCCGCCTTGTGATTCGGGCAGCGATCGCCGGGGCGTCCGGCTACAGCGGGGCGGAACTGGTCCGGTGGTTGCACGACCACCCGGACGTGGAACTTGGTGCGCTTGCGGCGGGCCGCAGCGCGGGCCAGCCGGTCGAGGCCGTTTTCCCGCACCTGGGCGGCGTGGCGGAGGGCGACCTCGCCCCGACCGACTGGGATCGTCTCGGCAGTGACGCCGATGTCGTGTTCCTGGCCCTGCCGCACGGCGAGGCGCTGGCGGCCGCCGGCCGGCTGCTTGAGGCGGGCGCCCGTGTCGTCGATCTCGGCGCCGACTTCCGGCTCCGGGATCCGGCCGCGTACCGGCGCTGGTACGGCGGCGAGCACACCGCCACCGACCTGCTGGCGGAGGCGGTCTACGGCCTCACCGAGTGGCACCGTGACGCGGTGGCGGGCGCGCGCCTGGTTGCCAATCCGGGCTGCTACCCGACCGCGTCGTCGATGGCGCTCAAGCCGGTGCTCGAACACTTCGGCGACCGGGTGACCGGCGCGATCGTGATCGACGCGAAGTCCGGCGTCTCGGGCGCCGGCAGGAACCCACGGGACGGCTACCAGTACTCGGAAGTGAACGAGAACCTCAAGCCGTATGGCTCGGGAGTTCATCGCCACCAGCCGGAGATCGAGCAGGAGCTGGCGGCTGGCGGCGGCGCCGGCGACGGCGCCCGGGTCTTCTTCTCGCCGCATCTCGCCCCGATGACGCGGGGCATCCTCGCCGCCTGCTACGTGCCGATGTCCGAAGCGCCGAGCCGGGATGAACTTGAGGCGGCGTTCCTCGATCGCTACGTCGACGAGCCCTTCGTGCGGGTGCTGACGCAACAGGCCCTGCCGCAGACGAAGGCGACCCTGGGTTCCAACTACTGCGACATCGCGGTCCGGGTCGACCGGGACAGGGGCCTCGTGGTCGTGTTTTCCGCCATCGACAACCTGGTCAAGGGGGCCGCTGGACAGGCGGTGCAGAACATGAACGTACTTTTCGGATTCGACGAAACGACGGGTCTCCTGGCCGCTCCGGTTTTCCCATGAGCTGCGGCGTCACCGCTCCGCGGGGCTTCGTTGCCGCCGGTGTCCACTGCGGCCTGAAGAAGGAGAAGCTGGACCTGGCGATTGTCGCGTCGACGGCCGCGGCGCCGGCAACGGTGGCCGGCGTGTTCACGCGCAACCAGGTGCAGGCCGCGCCGGTGCTCTACTGCCGCGAGGTGGCGGCCGGGGGCCGGGCCCGGGCGATCGTCGCCAACAGCGGCAACGCGAACGCCTGTACGGGTGAATCGGGTCTGGCGGATACCTGGGCCATGGCCGCGTGCACAGGGGCGGCGCTCGAGATCGACTCGGAACACGTCCTCGTGGCGTCGACCGGGGTGATCGGCGTACCGCTGCCGATGCCTACCGTGCTCGCCGGCATCGATCTCGCGGCAGCGGAACTGGGTCCCGACGGCGGCGGGCGGGCGGCGGAAGCGATCCTCACCACGGACACGCGGCCCAAGATCGAGGTCGAGAGAGTGGAACTCGCGGGCGGCGAAGTGACCATCGGCGGCATAGCCAAGGGCGCCGGCATGATGGCGCCGGACATGGCGACCACCCTGGCCTTCGTCACCACGGACGCGAAGGTGGCGCCGACGGCGCTCGACCTCGCGCTGCGTAAAGCGGTCGAGCCGACCTTCAACAGCGTCACCGTCGACGGCGACACGAGCACGAACGACAGCGTCCTGGTTCTTGCCAACGGCGCGGCCGGCGTCGAAGCGGCCTCGGCGAACGACCTGGAGCGCTTCACCGACGCACTCGAACGTCTGCTGGGCCGCCTCGCGGTTGCCCTGATAGCCGACGGCGAGGGAGCGAACCGGGTGATCGAGGTCCGCGTAGGCGGCGCGCGCACCGACGCCGCGGCGCGGCAGGTAGCGACGACGATCGCCAACTCGCCCCTGGTCAAGACGGCCTACCGGACGGGCCAGCCGAACTGGGGCCGGTTCATGGGGGCGATCGGCCGTTCGGGCGTCGATGTCGTCGAACACCGGCTCGCGATCGCGGTGTCCGCTGCGGGCGTTATGGTCGAGGTCGTGAGCGGCGGCCTCGGCGTCACGGACGACCTCGAACCCCTGGGCCGGGCGATGCTGGCGGACCACTCCGTACTCCACGTCGATCTCGGGCTCGGTTCCGGCCGGTGGACGGTCTGGACCTGCGATCTGTCCGAGGGCTACATCCAGATCAACGCGAGCTACATCAGTTGAGGGCGCGGGCGATGAGAACGGAACGCGATCTGGGCCTGGAGATGGTGGCTGCGCTGCGCTACGCGTCGGCGTGGCGTGGCAAGCGGGTGGTGATCAAGTACGGTGGCCGGGCCATGGCCGGCGACGAGTTCGGCTCGCTGATCGAGGACATCGTGCTGCTCCGCAGGGCCGGCCTGCGGCCCGTGCTGGTCCACGGCGGCGGTGCCGAGATCTCGAAGATGCTCCAGGTCATGGGGATCGAGCCGCGCTTCGTCGACGGCCTGCGCGTCACCGACAAGGACACGATGCGGGTGGTCGAGATGGTGCTCGGCGGTTCGGTGAACAAGCGCCTGGTGGGGATGATCCAGCGAGCCGGCGGCCGCGCCGTCGGGCTGACCGGCAAGGACGGCGACCTCCTGCGCGTGCGACCCCACCCGCGGTCGGACGAGCTGGGCTTCGTCGGCGAGATCGAGAAGGTCGACACCTCCCTGCTCGATCAGCTCACGAACTCCGGTTACGTGCCGGTGATCGGGTCGCTCGGCGTCGGGCCGGGCGGCGAGACGTACAACATCAACGCCGACACCGCCGCCGCGGCGCTCGCCGCGGAAGTGGCGGCGGAGAAGCTCCTGCTCCTGACCGACGTGCGCGGCATCAACGACAACGGCGAGTTCCGCTCACGGTTGACGCCGGCGCAGGCGCAGGAGTTGATCGACTCCGGTGTCGTGTCCGCCGGCATGGTGCCCAAGGTGCGGGCCTGCCTGAGTGCGCTCGAGGCCGGGGTCACAAGCGCCCACATCCTCGCCGCGAGCGAGCCGCACGGCCTCCTGGTGGAGCTGTTCACCGAGGGCGGAATCGGCACGATGATCAAACAACCTGTGCAACCCGTGGAGTGACTGAAGCATGACCGAGGACAGCCTGTTCGCGAACTACAAACGGGCGCCGGTGGCGTTCAGCCACGGCGACGGCGTGTTCCTCTGGGACCAGCGGGGCCGCGAGTATCTTGACTTCCTGGGCGGCATCGCGGTCTCGTCCCTGGGCCACAACCATCCCGCGCTGAGCGACGCGATCAACCGCCAGGCGCGCCGCTACCTCCACGTATCGAACCTGTACCGGATACCGGAGCAGGAACGGGCGGGCCGGAGGCTGGTCGAGGCCACCGGCGGCGTTCTGGACCGGGCGTTCTTCTGCAACAGCGGCGCGGAGGCGGTCGAAGCGGCGATCAAGCTGGTGCGGCGCTACGCCTACGACCGCGACGGCTCGGGGGACCGGCACCGCATCGTGACCGCCGAGGGCGGCTTTCACGGCCGCACGCTCGGAGCGCTTGCCGCGACCGGCACGCCCGCCTACCAGATCGGCTTCAAGCCCCTCCCCGGCGGCTTCTCCGCGGTGCCTTTCGGCGACCTGGAAGCCGCCGACGCCGCGATCGACGACTCGACCTGCGCGGTGCTCATCGAGGCCATTCAGGGCGAGGCCGGGGTGATCGAGCCGCCGGCGGGCTACCTGGAGGGTTTGCAGTCTCTCTGCCGCGAGCGCGGCGCCTTGTTCGTGCTCGACGAGGTGCAGACCGGGATCGGGCGACTCGGCAGCGCCTTCGGCTTCCAGCACTACGGGCTCGAGCCGGATGTGATCGCCCTGGCCAAGGGGCTGGGCGGCGGCGTCCCGGTCGGCGCGGTCCTGGCCCGGGAAGAGGTCGCGGCGGCGCTCGTGCCCGGCACTCACGGAACCACCTTCGGCGGCAACCCCCTGGCGTGCGCGGCGGTGACGGCGGTGCTCGATACGGTGCTCGATTCGGGCTTCCTCGAGCGCGTGACCCGGGCCGGCGAGTACCTGCGCGCGCTGCTCGGACAACTCGGCGCCGGCGGCCTGGTCACCGAGGTACGGGGCCAGGGGCTGATGATCGCGATCGAGTGCACGCCGGCGGCGCCCGACGTCGTGAACCGCTGCCTGGAGAACGGCCTGATCGTCAACGCGCCGCGGCCGCACAGCATCCGCATGCTGCCGCCGCTCGTCGTCCACGACCCGGAGATCGAGCGCGCGGTCGGCATTCTCGGCCACGCGCTGGAGGAGGCCGCGGCTTGAGCGCGCGAGACCCGGGAGGAAGGGCGGGGCCGACCGCTGCGCCCCGGTTGTGGGGCGGCGCCTTCGAATCGGAGGTCGATCCGGTCATTGATGCCTACACGCGGTCGCTGCCGTTCGACCACCGGCTTGCGACAGCGGACCTGGTGGGGTGCCTGGCCCATGCCCGGATGCTCTTCGAGACCGGCGTGATCGACCGCGAATCGTCCGGCGCGATCCTGGAAGGTCTCAGCTCCCTGCTGCGGCGGGTGGAGGCGGAGGAGCTCGAGGTCGGCGGTGAGGACGAGGACGTTCACACCTGGATCGAACGGCAGCTCACCGAGCAGATCGGTGACGCCGGCCGGCGGCTGCACACCGCGCGCAGCCGGAACGACCAGACCGCGGTGGCGTTGCGGCTGTGGCAACGGTCCGAGGTCGAGCGCGCGGTCGCGGCGGCCGCGGGCTTCGCCGGTGCCCTGATCCACCACGCCCGGCAGCACAAAGGTACCGCGCTGCCGGGCTACACCCACCTGCAGCGCGCCCAGCCGACCAGTCTTGCGCAGCATCTGCTGGCCCACGCGTGGTCTGTTCTCGCCGACGCCGGGCGGCTGCGGCGGGCGCACCGGACGGCGGGACTCTGCCCCCTGGGCGCGGGCGCGATGGCCGGGTCGCCGCACCGGATCGACCCCCGACGCAGCGCGGAGCTGCTCGGCATGGAGGCTCCGTACCCGAACACCATGTGGGCGGTCGCGGACCGCGACTACGCCGCCGAGGCGCTCTTCGCCTGCGCGCTGACCATGGTGCACCTCTCGCGCTGGGCCGAGGAGGTCGTGCTCTGGACGTCCCGCGAGTTCGGTTTCGCCCGGCTGCAGGACCGTGCCGCCAAGGGTTCGAGCATCATGCCGCAGAAGAAGAACCCGGAGGCGGCGGAGATTCTGCGCGGCAAGTCGGGCCGCGCGGTCGGCGACCTCGTGTCGCTGCTGGTGACGGTCAAGGGCCTGCCGCTCACCTACAACAGCGACCTGCAGGAGGACAAGGAGGCGCTTTTCGACGCCTTCGACACGGTGTGCGCCTCGCTCGAGGTGGCCCGGGTGCTTGGCGAGAGCCTGGACTTCGATCGTGAAGCGATGGCGGCGGCGCTCGAAGGCGCCTACATCACCGCCACCGATCTGGCCGACCATCTCGCCGTCGCCGGCGTGCCGTTCCGCAGCGCCCACGAGCGCACGGGCGCCGTGGTGCGGGCGGCCCGCGAGCGGGGCGTCGAACTGTGGCAACTTCCGGCGTCCGATCTGGCCGAACTCGTTCCCGAGATCGACGACATCGACGGACTCCTGGCGGCGCTTCGCCCCGAGGCCTCGCTCGCCGCCCACCGGAGCTACGGCGGGCCGGCGCCGGAGCGGGTGGCCGAGCAGATCGAACTCGCCGCGGCGCGGCTGCAGGAGGAGCGCCGCTGGCTGGGCGAGCTGGAACCGCCGCCGGTCTACCGCGCTCACCTGGACGGCGAGCTGATGGCGGAGGCGATCCCGGGGGACGGCTCGTGAGTCCGGCGATTCGGCGCGGAGCGATCCTCGACATCATCGGCGAGCGACCGGTGTCGAGTCACAGGGAACTCGTGCGTGCGCTCGACCGGCGGGGCATCCGCGTGTCCCAGGCCACCGTGTCGCGGGATGTCCGCCGTCTCGGCCTGGTCAAGGTCCCGCTGGCCGGCGGCGGCTCGCGCTACGCCCCCGCCGAGCAGGCAGCGAGCCCGCCCCGGCGCGAGATCGAGCGGGCCCTGCGACAGTTCGTGACCGGCTTCGACCAGGGCGAGGCGCTGATCGTGCTCAAGACCCGCAGCGGCCACGCCAATGCCCTCGCCGTCGCCCTCGACCAGACCGACTGGCCCGAAGTCGCCGGCACACTTGCGGGCGACGACACCGTCCTCGTGATCGTCAAGAGCGCCGCCGACCGGGACCGCATCCGCGACTCGCTCGCAGCGCTGCTGGAAGGCGACTGAACCTCAGCCGCCCTGAACCGCCCGCCGGACCTGCCAGGCCTGCCGCGTCTTCTGCGACGAGAAGCGCTGCTCCGCCCAAGGATCGCCGTAGGTGTGGTAGCCGTTCTCCTCCCAGAAGCCTCGCTCGTGGGCGTTCAGGAACTCGATGCCGGAGACCCACTTGGCGCTCTTCCAGGCGTAGAGATGGGGCACCACCAGGCGCAACGGACCGCCGTGGTCGGGCGCCAGCGGTTCGCCGCCGTGCCGGTCGGCGAACAGGGCGTGCTCGGACCGCAGGTCTTCGAGCGGCAGGTTCGTCGTGTAGCCGCCGTAGCAGTGGAGCATGGCGTGGGTGGTGTCGGTGGTGGGCTGCACGGCCGCCAGGACGTCCCGGGTGGAGAACCCGGACCACGGGTTGTCCAGGGTCGAGAAGCGGGTCACGCAGTGGAAGTCGGCGACGACCTCGCGGCGCGGCAGCGCCTGGAGCGCCTGCCAGTCGAAGGTGTGCTCCGCTTCGACGCGGCCGAACAGGCGCAGCGCGAACCCGGCCGGGTCTACCTCCGGCGTGTCGCCGCAGGACAGCACGGGCCACTTCTTCGTCACGTACTGGCCGGGCGGCACGCGGTCGTCGCCGCGGTGGGGCGCGTCGTTCATCGCGCGGGAGGATACCGGGTCGCGGCGTCGCGTGCCGACCGCCGGTTGTCAAATGTGAGTATTCTGGTCAACAATTCCCGGTCGCCGCTTCGCCGCCCCGCCGGCGCGGTGAACGGGCGCCTTCGTCATGATCACCGAACCTTCTCTCGCAGCCTCCGCCGCCGACGTTGAACTGGCCGGCCCGCCGATTCCGGCGGGACTGGGCGCCGCCGCCCGGCGTCTGCTGTCCCGGATAGGCAACACGCCGCTGCTCGACCTCAGTCACGCGCTGGGGCCGGCTGCGCAGGCCCTTGGCTCGGAGCTGCTGGCCAAGGCGGAGATGGCGAACCCCGGCGGCTCGGTGAAGGACCGTCCCGCGCGCCACATGATTCTGGCGGCGCGCGATGCCGGCCAGCTCGAGGAAGGCCGCCGCATCCTGGATGCGACCTCCGGCAACACCGGCATCGCCCTCGCCATGATCGGGGCGGCGATGGACGTCGGCGTCACGCTGTGCCTACCGAAGAACGTCTCGATCGAGCGGCGGCGCATTCTGGGCGCGTTCGGGGCCGAGTTCGTCCTCACCGATCCGATGGAAGGCTCGGACGGCGCGATCCGCGAGGCGCATCGGATGATCGAGGCATCGCCGGCCGACTACTGCTACGTCGACCAGTACAGCAACCCCGCCAACTGGCGGGCTCACTTCGAAACCACGGGCCCCGAGATCTGGCTGCAGACCGAAGGCCGCCTGACCCACTTCGTCGCCGGTCTGGGGACCAGCGGCACCTTCTGCGGCACCGCGCGGTATCTGGCCGACCGGGCGCCTCAGGTCCGGCTCATCTCGATGCAGCCGGACGGACCGTTCCACGGGTTGGAGGGGATGAAGCACATGCCCAGCTCCCTCGTGCCCGCGATCTACGACTCCAGGATCGGCCACGAGGAGACCGCGGTGAGCACGGAGGACGCGTACGCTGAGGCCAAGGCGCTGGCGCGCCGGAGCGGTCTCCTGGTCGGCATCTCGGCGGCGGCGAACGTGGTCGCGGCCCGGCGGATCGCAGAGCGCGCGGCCGAGGCCGGGGAACGCGCTGTCGCCGTCACCATTCTCTGCGACGGCGCCGACAAGTATCTTTCCGAGCCGTTCTGGGACGAATCCTGATGATCGCGCTTTCCGCCAGCGACCTGACGCGCATCCGCGCCCACGGCGAGGCCACCTACCCGGAAGAGTGCTGCGGCATCCTGGTCGGCCGTACCGAGCCGGCGGCCGGCGATAACGGCGATGCCGTGGTCAGCGTCGAGCGGCTGGTCGGCGCCGAGAACGAGCGTGAGGACGAGAATCGGCACAACCGTTACCTGATCCCGCCCGAGGTCATCCTGCGCACCGAGCGGGAGGCGCGGGCCGACGGCCTCGACGTGATCGGCTACTACCACTCCCACCCCGATCATCCATCGCGTCCCAGCGACTTCGACCGCGACCACGCCTGGCCGGGCTACAGTTACCTGATCGTCTCGGTGCAGAAGGGCCGTGCCGCGGATCAGCGGAGTTGGCGGCTCAGCAACGACCGATCCCGCTTCGACGAGGAACCGATCCGGCAGTCCGATCCGGCCGCGGGCTAGGCGCCCCGAGCGGGCGGGGCTTTACCGCTCCCGGTACGGCGCAACCGGCCGAACTGCCACCATTTGGAATCGCAACGAACGAGTCAGACGGAGAGAAACGACGATGACGGTACTCATACAGATCCCCACGCCCTTGAGGGGCTTTGCCGGTGAACAGGCCGAAGTTGCCGTGGCCGGCGCGACCGTCGGCGAGGCGATGGAGGAACTCGTGACCCTCCACGAAGGGCTGCGACCCCACTTGTTCGCCGACGACGGCAAGCTCCGGAGCTTCGTCAACCTGTTCCTGAACGACGAGGATGTCCGCTACCTGGGGCGCGAGGCGACGCCGATTGTCGGCGACGCCACGCTGGCGATCATCCCGTCGATCGCCGGCGGCACGGTGGCCGAGCCGCCCGCCCAGGCGACCGCGACCGAACTGAGCCCGGAGGAGATCCTCCGCTACAGCCGGCACCTCATCATGCCCGAGGTCGGCGCCGAGGGGCAGTTGAAGCTCAAGGCCGCCAAGGTGCTGATGATCGGCACCGGCGGCCTCGGCTCGCCGCTCGGGATGTACTTGGCCGCCGCCGGCGTCGGCCGCCTCGGCCTGGTGGACTTCGACATCGTCGACGAGTCGAACCTGCACCGCCAGTTGCTCTACAGCAGCGCCGATGTCGGCCGCCCCAAGATCGACGCCGCGGTGGAGCGCCTGCACGAGGTGAACCCGCACATTGAACTCGTGCCGCACCCGGTCATGCTCGACTCGAGCAACGCGCTCGAGATCTTCGCCGACTACGACCTGGTGGTCGACGGCACGGACAACTTCCCGACCCGCTACCTCGTCAACGACGCCTGCGTCCTGCTCGGCAAGCCGAACGTCTACGGCTCCATCTTCCGCTTCGAGGGCCAGGTATCCGTGTTCTGGGGCGCCAAGGGCCCGTGCTACCGCTGCCTGTTCGCCGAACCGCCGCCGCCGGGACTCGTCCCCTCATGCGCCGAAGGCGGCGTGCTCGGCGTGCTTCCCGGCATCATCGGCAGCCTGCAGGCGAACGAGGTGATCAAGCTGATCATCGGCCAGGGCGATCCCCTGATCGGGCGTCTCGTGCTTTTCGACGCGCTGCGCATGAGCTTCCGCGAACTCAAGCTGCGCAAGAACCCGGATTGCCCGATCTGCTCCGAGCACCCGACGCAGACCGAACTCATCGACTACGAAGAGTTCTGCGGCATCCCCGCCGTCCCCGAGGCGCCGTCCCTGAACGACTTGATCGATGTGACGCCAACCCAGGTCCAGTCCTGGATCGACGAAGGCCGCGACGTACATATCCTTGACGTCCGCGGCCCCCAGGAGTACGCCATCTGCCGCATCCCGGGCTCGACCCTGATCCCCGTCGCCGAACTCGAAGGCCGCGTCGGCGAACTCGATCCCTCCCGCCTCTGGGTCGTCCACTGTCACCACGGTCCGCGGTCAACAAGAGCCACGAACATCCTCCGCGACCGCGGCTTCCAGCAGGCCTACAACCTGGCTGGCGGGATCGATGCGTGGGCGGAGGAAGTCGATCCGTCGTTGGCGCGGTACTGAGAAAGGTGCCGTCGCCGGATCACCAGAGGCGACGGGCGGCGTAACGGACCCCCGCAGGGTGCCGAACTCCTGCTTGGCCGGGGGCCGGCAACCTGAAAGCGGCGATGGGCGTTGAGGTCGGCGGGCAGGTCTAGCCCGCTGCTACGCTCCAAGGCATCGGTCCAGCGACTGTGCATGCCTACGACTACAGGGAACGCCGTCGTCAGGCAGCAGGCTTGCCCTAGGACACGGCAGCCGAGAACCGCCCATGATCAACCGAATCGTCATCAAGGGCTTCAAGAGTTTTCGCGACGTGACCGTCGACTTGGGCGGATTGAACCTGTTCGTCGGCACGAATGCCAGTGGCAAGTCGAACTTCTTCGATGCGCTTCGCGTGCTGCAGGGGATCGGCAACGGCTTCACGGTGAGCGAGATCCTCGACGGCAAGCCGAGAAGCGCGACCAGCGAGGTTTGGGAGGGGATTCGAGGCGGGAGTGCAAAGGCGTGTTTCGAGGGGCCTGAGCAGCCTGAGAGCTTCTCGATTGCTGCGGCGGGCCGACTGAGGGTCGGAAAGTCGATCAGGCGATGGAAGTACTCCGTGACCGTGTCTCCGAACCGATGCCATGTTGAGCGGGAGAGTCTGGAGTATGGAGGCCGTTCCATCTATGACTCCCGTTGTGCCGACAGGGGTGGCGTCGGGCGCCCGGTTCTCAAAGTCGAGTATCAACACGGAGGACGCGGCCGACCCCGGCACCTACCGTTCGAACGTTCCCGGCCCGTTCTGCGGCAATTCGAAGGCGCGAATCGGGTGGAACCGCGCCATTGGGCCATCACCGCGCGGGTGGCGGACGTGTTGGCCGACATGCAGCGGCTCGATCCGGCGCCGACCGTCCTGAGGGGTTACTCGCAGGCGCGACCGGTGACCCGCATGGGCGAACATGGAGAGAACTTCGCTGCCTTAGTCAGGGGAATCTGCGCCGACCCTGATGTGGGGGGCGGATACCTCGAGTGGCTGCGCGAGTTGCGGCCGGCGGAAGTGGACAGCGTGGACACCTTGTCGGGGGCCATGGGCGAGCCGTTGTTCATGTTGCGAGAGGGGGACAGGGAGTTTCCGGCGCCGGTGTTGAGCGACGGGACGCTCCGGTTTGCCGCGATCGCTGCGGCGTTCTTTCAGCCCGACATGCCGCAGATCATGACGATCGAGGAGATCGAGAACGGCATACACGCGAGCCGAACGCGCCTGATCCTGGAACTCCTTCGGGCCAACGCCACGGCTGGTTCGACGCAGATGCTGGCGACGACCCACTCGCCGGCTGTTCTCGCGTGGTTGAAGCCGTCGGAGTACGCCTCGACCTACGTCTGTCGGCGCGACCAGGACACGAGTGAAGCAACGATTACGCGGCTCCGCGACGTTCCCGGTTTCAGGGAAGTCGCCAAGACCCACTCGCTTGCCGATCTTTTCGCGGAAGGCTGGCTGGAGGCGGCCTTGTGAGTGTGAGGGTTCTGGTCATTCCGGAAGATCCAACGCTCAATGGCTACATTCTGAAACCGCTGGTGGAGATGCTCCTGGCGGAGGCAGGTAAACCCGCCGCCAGGGTGACGGTGCTCACGAACCCCAGAGTTCGTGGGTACGACGAAGCAGTCAGGGTGGTCCGTGGCGAGCTGTCTTCGCGGTACGGCTTCATGGATTTGTGGCTGTTCTTCCGGACGCGGACCGGGCCAGCGACGCTGCGATGCGCGATCTCGAACGGAGCTTGCGGGCGGAAGACATCGCCCTGCTCTGCTGTCCCGCTGAGCCCGAAGTCGAGGTGTACGCGTGTGCGGCCTATCGCAAGGAGATTCGCGGTTCGTGGGACGAAGCGCGCACGAACCCGCGATTCAAGGAAACCGTCTTCGAACCACTGCTGCGGGCCCACGGCGATCCGCGGCGGCCAGGTGGCGGCAGGGGTGCCATGACTGAGCGGTCGATCGCCCGGCGCCACCGGTTCTTTCGGCTTTGTCCGGAGATCGCCGAGCTGCGAGATCGTATCGTTGAGATCCTGGGCGGCTGAGTTCCCCGTTTCGGTGCTGCTGGCAAGGATGCTGTTCGATTCGGTTGGTCCGAAGAGACGGAGGCATCGAACCTCGTAGGCAAGCGCTAGCAGCGTGCGCGGCAGGAAGGTCGGCGTACCCTATGTTCTGCGGCGCACGCTCCTATCGCCCGCACTCTTCGAACCGAGCTTCTTTTCCGTCCACTTGCACCCTCGCCTGGGGCAGAGCCTCCACGGCGCGCCGCGGCAAGAGGGCGAGCCCGATGGCGGCCTCGTAGCGGGGCGACCGGCAGACGCTGGTGACCGCACCCGCGGGGCGGCCCTTGAACTCGATCTGGGCGCCGGCCGCGGGCAAGTGCCCAGCCTCGAAGACGAGCCGGCACATGCGCCGGGCTGGCTGGCCGCGGTAGTGGATGCGGGCGACGATCTCCTGGCCGAGGTAGCAGCCCTTCTCGTAGTCGACGGCGTCGTCGATGCCGGTTTCCTGGGGCAGGTTCGAGTCGTCGTAGTCGACGCCCCAGAGGGGGTGGCCGTGCTCGATGCGGAGGGCTTCGGTCGCCTCGGCGCCGATTCGGGGGATACCGGCGTCGGCGAGATCTTCGGCCATCAGCGGCGCGATCGCGGAGGACTGCCAGAGCGAAAAGGCGGGCACCGCGCTGTGGCCTTCGCGGACCAGGCGGGCCTGGTAGTCGAGCACTTCGACCTGGACGTGGCGCCAGGGTTCGGTGAGGTCGCTGGCGGCGGTGGCGCCGAGCCCCGCCAGGACCTCGGCGCTCCGCGGGCCGGCGACGCGGACGGACGCCATGTCGCCGAGCGGGAGGATCTCGACCTGGTCGGTGACGATGTACTTCTCCAGGTGGTCGATGATGGTCCTGCCTCGGCCCCTGGGGATCTCGAGCCAGAGGCGATCCTCGAGCCCCAGCACGGTGGCACTGGCGAGTACCCGCCCGCGGACGTCGGTGATGAAACCGAACGCGCCGTGGCCGGGCTCGAGGCCTTCGACCGGCGCGGTGACCATGCCGCCGAAGAACCGTTCCCGGTCGGGGCCCATGAGTTCCAGTCGGGAGGCCCGCGGCGGTTCGCACAGCGCGGCTGACGTGGTGAGCAGCTCGTAGTCGCGTTCGAGGCTCATGGCAGTTCGGGGCCGGCGTGGCGGCCGTCCAGCAGCACGCGCCGGGCGGTCGCGTGGCGGAGGTCGGGCGCCACCCAGTCGGCGCCGGCTTCGTGTAGCCGGTGGTCGGGGGTGAAGCCTGTCGCCACGCCGAGGACCGGAACGCCGTGCGCCTCGCCGCACGCCACGTCGCGCACGGTGTCGCCGATGATCACCGTGTCGGCGGGGCCCACTGCCGCCCCGGTACGTTCCGCGGCGCGGCGGACCGCCACCGGCACCAACTCGTTGCGGCGGACGCCGTCCTCGCCGAAGGCGCCGAAGTCGAAGAAGCGGTTGAGGCCGAAGGGCGCGAGTTTGGCCCGGGCGCCGACCTCCCAGTTGCCGGTGAGCAGGCCCACGCAGGTGTCCTCAGCGGCGGCCAGCTCCTCGAGCAGTTCGACCACGCCGGGCAGCAGCCTCATCTGCGCCGGGTCGAGCCGGTCGAGCAGATCGGTGTAGTGCGAACGGACCTCGTCCAGGCGGGCCTCGACCTCGACGCGTGGGATGCCGGCGCCGGTCATCAGGTCGATCACCGCCTCGGTGTCCGTCCTGCCGCCGAAGTCGTAGGCCCGGACGTTGCCTGTCTGGCCGAAGGTGCGCTTGAGGGCACCCATGAAGATGGGCCCGATCTGGGGGCCGCAGCGAACCAGGGTGCCGTCGATATCGAAGAGCAGGAGCCGCATCGGGTTGCCGAAGGCCGAGAGTGAACGGCGAGCCTATCCGCAGCGGCAGCAACTGCTAGCCTTCTCCGTCTTGATCGTACGGGTGCTGAGCTTCGCTACCGCCTTGGACGCCGTCGGCAGCGCCGAGACGGAGCACGAACTCCCGGACGCCAGCACGATCGACGACCTGGTCGAGGGCCTGAGTGCCGCGTACCCGGACTTGGCGGCTCTCTGGCCGCGGCTGGCGGTGGCCGTAGACGGCGAGGTGGTCGCGGATCGGGCGGCGCCGCTTCACGACGGGGCCGAGGTCGCTCTCCTGCCGCCGGTGTCGGGCGGATCGTGCGGCGGCCGCGTAGGCCGGCTGCGGGACGGCGCCGTCGACGCGGAAACGGTGGCGGCGGTGCGCGCCGGTGTCGAGGACGCCACCAAGGGGGCGGTCGTCGTCTTCGTCGGCAACGTCCGCAACTCCTTCGGCGGCCGTCCGGTCGAACGGATCACCTACTCGGCCTATCCGGCGATGGCGGAACGCCGCCTGGCGCGGATCGTGAGCGAACTCGAAGCGGCGGAGGCGGGAATCCGGGTCGAGATACTTCACGGTCTGGGCACACTCGAAGTCGGCGACGCCAGCGTGGTGATCGCCACCGCTTCGGCTCACCGCCGCCAGGCCTACGACACGAACCGCTTGGCGCTCGAACGCCTCAAGGCGGAAGTGCCGATCTGGAAGCGGGAGCACTACCGCGATGGCCAGTCTGCCTGGCGGGAGGAAGAGCCGCTGGACTAGGGCTGCTGCTGCTGCTCAAGCGAGGCGTCGCTTGGCGCCGGATGCGGCCAGGATGCCCGCGTGCCATCCGCGCGCCCGATGACGGGCGCACGGAGTGGTTCGCGGGTGGCGCGGATCGCGCCACCCGGGTTCCCAAGGCGCTGCCGCGCCCTAGACCGCGAACGACGAGCCGCAGCCGCAGGTGCCGACGGCCTTCGGGTTCGAGAACTTGAACCCGGTTCCCGCGACGCCCAACTGGTAGTCGATCGTCGTGCCCTTGAGGTAGCGGGCGCTGATCGGGTCGACGAAAACGTTCAGGCCGTCGTACTCGAACACCTCGTCCGCGTCGCGCTCGTTCGTCTCGAAGTCGAGCGCGTACTCGAAGCCGCTGCAGCCGCCGCCGCGGACCGCGACGCGCAGGGCATGGTCGGGCGAGAGACCCTCGTCCTCGCGCGTGAGCTTGATCATGCGCACCGCCTTGGCGGTCAGGTGCAGCGTCTCCGACGCCTGTTGCGGCGCGGGCGGCGGCGAGGTTGGACTCGGGAAATCGATTTCTGGCATCGTCTGTGGGCCTCCGCGGACCCGTGATCAAGGCCGCTCGGGCCAAGGCCGGCCGTACAGGTACGGGGGCCGCGGCTCTGGTGCCCAAGGGTATCATCGAACCGTGTTGACAAGGACTTGGAACGGTTCGACACGGCCCCACGGAGGCAGTCACAACCACCTTTGGCGCTCCGGGGAGGGCCGGGCATGATCCGGGAACAGAGCCGCCGCGACGGCGGCTGCATCGAGGTGATCACGGGCGGCATGTTCTCGGGCAAGAGCGAGGAGCTGGTTCGCCGGCTCCGGCGCGCCCTGATCGCCCGCCAGCGCGTTCAGGTGTTCCGGATCGCGACCGATACTCGGGGCGACGAGGCCGGTGTCGTGCGGACCCGGGACAACCGGAGCCTGTCCGCGGTGACGGTGACATCGAGCGACGAGATGCGCGAGAAGCTGAGTCTCGGCGTGGAGGTCGTGGGCATCGACGAGGCCCAGTTCTTCGACGGGGGTCTGGCCGAGCTGGTGACGGAACTCGCCGACCTCGGCGTGCGAGTGATCGTGGCCGGGCTGGACCTGGACTTCCGGCGCCGGCCTTTCGGGCCGATCCCGGAACTCATGGCGATCGCGGAGTACGTCGACAAGATGCACGCCGTGTGCATGCGCTGCGGCGCCGCCGCGCAGTACTCGCTGCGCATCGCCGCGGGTGAGCAACAGGTCCTGGTGGGCGACATGGAGTCGTACGAGGCCCGCTGCCGCCGCTGCTACGGATCGTCGAGCGAAGACGGCCTGGACAGTGACGAGGCGGATGAGATCGAGTCCGCCGACCAGGCCCGCGCGAGCTAGCGAATCAGGCCCTGCAGTGCCTGCCGGATCGTCGAGCCGAGGTCCGGCGACGACAGGTCGTGGCCGACGCCTGAAACCTCGAAGGCGCCGTTCAGCGAGGGCCAGCGTTTCGGGAGGCGGCGGATCATTGCCGGCGGAGTGAACCCGTCGAGCTGGCCGTAGACCACGGCAATGGGCACGGAGGCATTGGAGGCGGCTTCGAAGTCGTAGTGGGTGAACGGCGGCGCGATGAGCAGCATGCCGGCTGGTGGGTCCAGGGCGGCGTTTGCCTGCGGGCGCCGCGCCATCGTGACGACGGCGCCGAAGGAGTAGCCGATACCGAGACGCGGCAACCGCGGGAAGCGGCGGCTGAGTTCCTGCTCGCAGGCGGCGAGGTCACAGGTCTCGCCGCGGCCCGCGTCGTGACGCCCTTGGCTGCGGCCGGTGCCGCGGAAGTTGAAGCGGAGCGCCGCGCCGCCCAGCTCGACCGCGGCCCTGGCGGCGGCGTCCACGACGTGGTTGTCCATGTCGCCGCCATAGAGCGGATGCGGATGCGCCACGGTCGCGACGAAGACCGGCGGCGACTCCGGTTCGAGCAGTTCGGCCTCCAGGAGACCGGCCGGGCCCTGGAGTTCGAGAGGCGTGATTCGAGGCATGTTCTGACGGTCTGAGGGGTGGGAAGCGCGGAATATACTTCGCTGCGGCGCGGATTGCCCGCGCACAGCCGGTAGCGGCGCCTCGTCGTGTCGCGCGCCCCTTGAAACACCGCCGGTGACGCGCCGTAACTCAAAGCGGGCGCTCACCAAGGAGTTCGTTCGATGATCTTCGATCCCATGTACTTCGTGTTCCTGGCCCCCGGCCTGCTGCTGTCGCTGTGGGCCAGTTTCCGCGTCAAGTCGGCGTTCAAGAAGTACTCCAAGGTGCGGTCGGTGACCGGCATGACCGGCGCCCAGGCAGCCCGGCGGCTGCTGGCCTACGCCGGCATCAACGACGTGCAGGTCGTCGCGACCCGTGGCCGTCTGTCCGACCACTACAACCCAGTGACCAAGAAACTCGCCCTGTCCGAGCCGGTCTACGGCTCGAACTCCGTGGCCGCGATCGGCATCGCCTGCCACGAGGCGGGGCACGCCATCCAGCACGCGAAGAAGTACGCGCCTCTGTGGCTGCGCTCAACCCTCGTGCCGATGGCTGGAATCGGCAGCAACCTAGGCTACTTTGTCATGTTCTTCGGCCTGATTCTGGGCAACATGGGGATGTTCATGGTGGGTGTGGTCATGTTCTCGGCGGTCGTCCTCTTCCAGCTCGTCACTCTGCCGGTCGAGTTCGACGCCACCGCCCGCGCCAAGCGCCTCGCCGTCGAGCAGGGCATCATCCTGCAGACCGAACGGGTCGGGATGGACCGGGTTCTCAATGCCGCCGCGCTGACCTACGTCGCCGCCGCCGTCTCCTCGCTCCTCACCCTCGCCTACTTCCTGATGCGGGCCGGCCTGATCGGCGGCCGCGACTAGCTTGGCTAGATCGGTTCGCCGAGCTGCGCCGTGAGCTCGGCTTGGCGGGCGGCGAGCTGTTCCGGCGTCGAGGCTTCGAGCACCAGGCGTAAGAGCGGCTCGGTGTTCGAGGGGCGGACGTTGAACCACCAGTCGTCGAAGTCGATGCGGATGCCGTCGAG
Source organism: Candidatus Multivorans sp. (assembly GCA_965205295.1). Lineage (GTDB taxonomy): Bacteria > Acidobacteriota > Thermoanaerobaculia > Multivoradales > Multivoraceae > Multivorans. Next base: position 2,823,507 of record OZ242167.1, on the reverse strand, counting down.
GCGGTCGAGCGTGCCGCCCTGGGCCTCGGCGTAGCGTGCGACGAGGGCTGCCATGGCGGCGTCCTTGTCCTCGACCTCGAAGTTGATCTCGCTGCTCTTCGCGTAGCGGCGAAGCGGCGCGGTGATCTCGGAAAGGGACTTGCCGGAGCGGCGGATCAGGTTGAGGACCGCGACCACGGCCAGGATCGAGCTGTCGGCGCAGTAGTTCTGGCGGAAGTAGTAGTGGCCGGCGAGTTCGCCGCCGAACAGGGCGCCGGTCCGGCGCATGGTCGCCTTGACGAAGGAGTGGCCGACCCGTTCCGGCAGCGGTGTGCCGCCGTGCTCGCGGATGTACTCGGGCACCGCGCGGGAGGAGCGGATGTCGTGGATCACGGTGCCGCCGGGCGCCCGTTCGAGCATCTGGCCGGCGATCAGGCCGGTGATCAGGTCGGATCCGATCGGCTCGCCGAGCTCGTCGACGAAGGCGGCGCGGTCGCCGTCGCCGTCGAAACTCACGCCGAGATCCGCTTGGCTGCCCGTGACGAGGCGGCTCAGGTCGCGCAGGTTCTCCAGCAGCAGCGGGTTCGCCTCGTGGTTCGGGAAGGTCCCGTCGAGTTCGAAGTAGAGCGGCAGCAGTTCGACGCCGAGGGCTTCCAGCAGGGGCCGGTAGATCGTGCCCATCCCGTTCGCGGCGTCGGCCGCCAGCCGCAGCTTCGGTCCGCCCGTTGCCTCGAACGACCGGTCGAGGAAGGAGAGCACGTGCTCGGCGTACGCGGCTTCGATGCTCGTTGCCTCGACCCGTCCGGGCGACGCGGCCGGCTCGGGCTCCGTGCCGAGGGCGTGCTCCTCGATGATCGGGATGCCGTGGTCTCCCGACACCGGCACCGCGCCGGCGAGGCTGAACTTGAGCCCGTTGTACTCGGCCGCGTTGTGGCTGGCCGTGACCTGGACTCCGCCGGCGGCGCCCAGCCGGCCGGTGGCGAAGTAGTTCATCGGCGTCGTGGCGAGGCCGATGTCGAGGACATCGAGGCCGGCAGAGGTCAGCCCGTCGCAGAGCGCCGCGGACAGCGGCACGCTGTGCGAGCGCATGTCGCGGCTGACGACGACCGTGCGCGGCCGTTCAGCACCCTGGTCGCCTTCGAGTTCGACGAGGTGACCGAACGCCATGCCGATCCGGCGCGCCAGCTCCTCGTTCAACTGTCCCGGATAGAGGCCGCGGACGTCGTAGGCCTTGAAGATTCCTGACATTGGGTTCCTTCGGCCTCTCAGTGAGGCTGTACTTCGATGGCGAGGGCGAAGGCCTGACCCTCGATAGGAGCGTCCTCCAGGCCGTCCGGCCCGTCGCCGTTGACGGCCTGGAACGTGACGGCCAGAGTCTCGCCGCAGATCCACTCCCGGTGAGCGTCGATGGCGCGTTCGATCTCCTCGTTCGTCTGGTAGCGGACGGCGATGCGGTCGGCGTAGTCGAGGTCGGCGGCGCGGCGCCGGTTCTGGACCCGGTGGACGACCTCGCGTGCGAGGCCCTCGGCGATCAGGTCGTCGTCGAGGTCGACATCGAGGGCGACCAGCAGCTCGCTGTCGCCATGCACGGCGACCCCGGGCCGCTCTTCGAGCCGCACTTCGACCTCGTGGGGTTCGAGGTACGCGGTGTCGCCGTCGAGGTCGATCGCGATGCGCCCGTGCCTGTCGAGTTCCCGTTTCAGGTCGGCGCCGCTGCGGACGGCGAGGGCGGCGCGCACGGCCGGCATGGCGCGACCGAACCGGGGGCCGCACTTCGGGTAGTGCGGCACCACGTCGAAGGAGACGTACTCGGAGCTGCCGGCGGCCCAGCGGACCTCGTGCACGTTCAGTTCGTCCGAAACGAGGTCGAGGTAGGGCTCGACCAGGGATTCGAGTTCCGGATCGGCGCTGACCAGGGTGACGCAGCGGAGCGGCTGGCGGATCTTGATGCTGTTCGCGTTGCGCGCGGAGCGGCCGTTGCGGGCTACCTGGAGCACCGTGGCCATCGCCGCTTCGAGCCGGTCGTCGACCCGGTCCGCGGGTGCCTCGGGCCACGACTCGAGGTGGCAACTGACCGCGCCCTTGCCCTGGCTCGACAGCAACCGCCGGTGGAGTTCCTCGGCCACGAAGGGCACGAAGGGGGCGATGAGAAGGCGCAGCGTGGTCAGGACTTCGTACAGAGTCTGGTAGGCGCTCTCCTTCTCGGTGGCCTGCCCGCCGGCGCCCGGCGCCTCGCTGGGCGCCCAGAACCGGTCGCGGCTGCGCCGGATGTACCAGTTCGTCAGCTCGTCCAGAAGCGTCTCGATGCCGCGGGCGGCGGGCGCCGTGCTGTAGCCGCGCAGGTGTTCGGTCGTGGTGCGGACGAGCCGGTCGAGGCGGAGCAGGATCCAGCGATCGAGCGGACCGCGTTCGGCAAAGGGGATCTCGGGCCGCCCCGGCCTCCAGCCATCGAGGTTGGCGTAGATGGTGAAGAACGACAGTGCGTTCCACAGGGGCAGCAGGAAGCCCTGGGCCGCCTCCCGCACCAGGCGGGCCGAGAAACGGGACGGCTGCTCCGGGTTGTTGACGCAGAAGTACCAGCGCAGGGCGTCGGCGCCGGTCTCGGCCAGCACTTCCATCGGTTCGACGACGTTGCCGAGGCGCTTGGACATCTTGCGGCCGTTCTCGTCGTTGACGTGGCCGAGGACGATGCAGTTGCGGTACGCAGGGCTGTCGAACAGCAGGCAGCCGAGGACGTGCAGGGTGTAGAACCAGCCCCGCGTCTGATCGACCGCTTCGGAGATGAAGTCGGCCGGGAAGCGGGAGCGGAAGGTTTCCCGGTTCTCGAACGGGTAGTGGTACTGCGCGAAGGGCATGGCGCCGGAGTCGAACCAGGCGTCGATCACGAACTCGACGCGTCGCATGGCGCCGGAACAGCCGGCGGCGCCGCACGACCAGTGGAAGTCGTCGTCGATGAAGGGGCGGTGGGGATCGAAGTGCGAGCGGTCGTACGGATCGTCCGGCAGGGGCCTTCCGGCGCGGCGAAACAGCTCCTCGAAGGAACCGACGACCTCGGTCTCGCCGCAGTCGCCGCACTTCCAGACCGGCAGCGGGGTACCCCAGTAGCGGCTGCGGGACAGGGCCCAGTCGACGACGTTCTCGAGCCAGTCCCCGAAACGTCCCTCGCCCACATGCTTGGGGTGCCAGTGGATCTGCCGGTTCTTCTCGATCAACTGGTCGCGGGCCGCCGTGGTGCGAATGAACCAGCTCGTGGTGGCGTAGTAGAGCAGCGGCTGATCGCAGCGCCAGCAGAAAGGGTAGCTGTGGCTGTGCCGTTCGCCGTGGAGGAGGTGGCCCCGCTGCCGTAGCGAGCGGACGATCTTCGGGTCGGCGTCCTTGAACCAGTCGCCGTTGATCTCGTCGACCAGGGACCGGGTGGAGGGATCGTCGGAACCAGCGTCGGCGTCGAGCGCGACGCGGCCCTCCGCGTCGACCGCCTGCAGCTCCGGCAGACCGTACTCGCGGCCGCTGCGCTCGTCGTCCTCGCCGAACAGGGGCGCCGTGTGGACCGCGCCGGTGCCCTCGGCCTGGGTGACGTAGTCGGCGAGCAGGATGCGGAAACCGGCGGCGTCCGACACCTCGGCGGGCTGGTACGGGCGGCTCGGTTCGACCGCGAACGGGCGGTCGTAGAGCAGGCCCTCCAGGGCCCGGCCGGAGAAGCGGGCCACCGTCGCGGCTTCGCGCAGGTCGATGCGGGTCGGCTTGCCGTCGCCGGGAACGAGCACCGGGACCGGTCGCTCGAGGCCCTCCGCGATCAGCAGCAGCCGCGCCGGGTCGACGGGGTCGGCCACCGCGCGGTAGGTCAGCTCGGGATGCACCGCGATGCCGGCGTGGGAGAGCAGCGTCCAGGGCGTCGTCGTCCAGGCGACGATGTCGATCTGCCGGTCGGTGCTGAACGCCGCGCTGCCGTCCGCCTCGTCGCCGATCGTGGACAGCGTCTGCCCCGGCCGCAGCGGGAAGCGCACCCAGATCGACGGATCCTCCGTGTCGCGATAGTTCTGAGCCACCTCGTGGCTCGACAGGGTGGTGCCGCAGCGGGCGCAGTAGGGCTGGATCTTGCGGCCCTCGTAGAGCAGGTCCTTCTGCCACAGTTCGGCCAGCGCCCACCACACCGACTCGATGTAGGTGTTCTTGTAGGTCAGGTAGGCGCCGTCCATGTCGAGCCAGTAGCCGACCCGGTCGGTCATTCGCCGCCACTGGCGCTCGTAGGCGCTGACGCTCTCGAGGCAGGCGCGGTTGAACTTCTCGATGCCGTAGTCCTCGATCTGCTGCTTGCCGGAGAAGCCGAGTTGCTTCTCGACCTCGATCTCCACCGGCAGGCCGTGCGTGTCCCAACCGCCCTTGCGGGGTACGCGCCGCCCGGTCATCGTGCGGAACCGGGGGTAGAGGTCCTTGACGACGCGGGTGACGACATGGCCGACGTGCGGCACGTTGTTGGCGGTCGGCGGACCCTCGTAGAACGAGAACTCGCGCTTGTCGTCGTCGCCGGCCGTCAGAGAGGCCTCGAACACCTTGTCGCGTCGCCAGAACTCGAGCGTCTTGCGCTCGAGTTCCGGAAAGGGATAGCCGCCCTCGACGGACGGAAATACGGAATCCCTGGACACGGCGTGCGGGCGCTCTAAGGGGTCATCGGGGGGGGAATGCCCCGATCAGGCGGCGAAACGCTGGCGCTCGATGAACGCCGAAAGCGCCGCAGCGAACTTGGCCGGCCGTTCGACGTGGGGCAGATTGCGGCAGCCGTCGAGGACCTCCAGGTCGGCCTTCGGCAGTTCCTGGAGCCAGAGATCGGCAGTCTCAAGCGGCGGATGGGTGGCCTGACGGCCCCACGCCAGCCACGACGGCTGCTGGAGCTCGTTGCCGAAACCGGCTTCGAGTTGGTGGCCGAGCCGGCCGCAGAGGCTGTCGATCAGGGCGTGGCTGGCGCCGGGCAGGTGGCTGGCGCGGTACATCGCCTCGACCATCGTTTCGCCGAGTCCCTCGGCGCCGAACATGGTCTCGCGACGCAGGTGAGTCTCCAGAGCCCGCTGGCCGGTCACCAGGTTGAGCGCCGAGGTGCCGAGCAGGGGCGCCCGCAGGAGCGTATGGAGGACGGGGTCTCCGCGATCCTGGACGACGTCGGCGCCCAGGCCCTGAGGTGCGATGAGCGCCAGGGCGGCGACCAGTTGGGGCGTATCCAGGGCCACCTGGACGGCGTATGCCGCGGCGCGGTGGGGGGCGACGAGTATCGCCGGTTCGCCGATGACCTCTTCCAGGAAACGGCTGAGCTGTTCGATGTAGAGCTCGGCCGTGTAGCGCTGCGCTTTGCGTTGCGAGTCGCCCCAGCCGAGCCAGTCGGGGACGAAGCAGTTGTGGCCGCCTGCGAGGCGCTCCGCCGCTTCCTGCCAGAGCAGTCCGGTGTGCCCGGGCCCGAAGGTGTGAAGCAGAACCATCGGCGGCGCGGCGCCCTGGCCGGCCCGGGGCAGGTGGACGAAGGCGAGCCGCTGACCGTCGATCTCGATGTGGCGGGTGGCGCCCCACCGTGGCCGGGGCAACCTCGCGGCCCGGCGCGCGACCACCGCGTTGATGACGGCCGGCGCCCCGAGCGCCACCCCACCCAGAAGCAGGCCGCGGGTCACCCGGCGCTTGCGAAGACGCTTCAGTTCCTGATCGGCGGACCGTGCCATGACGCGGACAGTAACAGTGAAGATGCACCGATTCCTTCCACGGAAGGGTGGTTGCCGGCCCAGTCCGGGTGTGTCGACCGCTGCGTTCCCTGTCGCCGTTTGCCGGCGGACGGTGTGCATAATCGGGCCGTGGCATTCGAGATCGTCGTGGTCTGGGTTGGTCGTCGCCGGGAGCCCTGGGAGTCCCTCATCGGCGACTACCGCCGACGGATCCAGCGGTTCGTGCCAGTGCGGGAGCAGGTGGTGCGTCCGGCGCGCGGTGACGACCGGACTCGCCTTCGGCTCGAGGGGAACGCCATCCGCGCCGTGCTGCCCACTGACGCCTGGACGGTGTGCCTCGACCGGTTGGGCCGGAACCTGAGTTCAAGCGCCCTCGCGGCGGAGGTCGGGCGGTTGCGTACCGAGTGGCGCCGGCCGGTCGCGTGGATCGTCGGGTCCGATCTGGGGCTCGACCGTGAACTGATGGAGTCGTCGCGTTCTCGGCTGTCTCTAGGGCCTCTGACCCTTCCTCACGAACTCGCCCGGCTGACCCTCTTTGAGCAGATTTACCGCTCTTTCACGATCCTTGAGGGAATCAACTATCATCGGCGACCGTTTCATTGAGCCGCGTGAGGGAGAAAGAAGTGGCAAGCGCGGACGAGATCGCCCGGAGCGGCGGAACCGACAACAACAAGGACCAGGCTGCCGCCAAGGCTCGCCCGGTTGAAGCCGAACAGGCTGCTGCCAAGAAGGCTGCGGCCGAGGCGGCGCGCAAGGTGGCTGCAGCCGAGCTGGCGGCGAAGTCCGCTGCCGAAAAGAAGGCGGCGGCTCAACAGGCCGCGAGGGAGGCGAAGTCGTCGTCGACCGCCGCCGCCAGAGCGAAGAAGGTCGCCGAAACCAAGAAGGCGGCTGCCGCGGCTGCCGCCAAGGCGGCGGCCGAACGCCGCGTTGCCGCGAGGAAGGCGGAGAGAACGGCCGCAGCGGGCAACACGGCCGCGGAGAAGGCGGTCGGGGTCGCCGCCGCGCGTGATTCGGCCGCGGAACTGGCTGCGAAGGACGGGAAGAACACGGCTGTGCTGGCCCTGGAGGCTGAGCAGGAGGCTGCGACGCGCAAGGCGGCACAGGACGAGGCGGTCAAGAAGGCCGCGGAGTTGTCGCGTCTGGCGAAGGCGGCGACCGGGCGCCTGCGTACAGCGGAAGCGACGGCGAAGCGAGCGGATCGTGAGGCCGCTGCCAAGGCCGCGGCCGCCGAGAAGGCCGCTCTGGAGGCTGCGGAGAGCAGCGCAGCGCTCGAGGAAGCCCGGAGCACCGAAGCCGCGGAGCGTGAAGCCGCCGAAACGGCCGTGACCGTCGCGGGGGAGGAGAAGGAGGCGGCGAAGACTGCGACCCGGGATGCCGCTGCCAGCAGGTCTGCGGCGGTCCGCGCGGAACGTAAGGCCGGCAGCACCGCCAAGCTCGCGGCCAAGGGGCAGAAGGAGGCGACCGCCAGGAAGAAGGCAGCCGCGCAGACGCTGAGACTCGCCGCGACGACAGCCACCGCCGCCGCGAAGGCCGCGAGGTTGGCCGCGGAACGCAAGACGGTTGCCCAGGCGGCGGCCAAGGATGCCGCTGCGAAGGGGGTAGCGGCGCGGCGGGCCGCGCGCACGTCCGCGTCCCGGTCGGCGGCGTTCGAGAAGGCTGCCAAGGCTGCGGCCGAGGCGAAGGCTGCGGCCATGGCGGCTGAGCGGGCTGCAGCCGCCGCGAAGAAGCGGGTAGCCAAGGCCCAGGCGGCGGAGGAAGCCGAGGCGAAGAGGCCTGAGGTGGAGGCCGCCGCCGCGGCGGAAACTGCTGTCAGGGAGGCTTTCGAACGGGAAGCCGCGAAGCGACTTGCCGCCAAGCAGCGGCTGGCCAGGAAGAAGGCGGCCGAGAAGAAGGCGCCGCGGAAAGCGCCGACGCTGCTCCTCAGGCCGCAGCGCACTGCCGACGGCTCTGGGAATGACTCTCGTCTAGAGGGCGCCGACATCGATATGGACCTGGTGCGGGCGCGGCTGGCGGAGAAACGGCGGGAGCTGTTCGGTCGCTACAGCCGTGACCTCCATGCCGGCCTGAAGGCGTCGTCGGGCGAAGGGTCGGAGGATCTCGTCGACCGGGCGAACCACGCCTACAGTCGGGAGTTGAACTTCTCGCTCTCCGACGGCGACGGCATTCTGCTCGAGCGGATCGACGAGGCGACGATCCGTCTCGACAACGGCAGCTTCGGAATCTGCGTCCACTGCCACGCTGAAGTCGGCCCCGCCCGCCTCGAAGCGGTGCCTTGGGCCTCCTATTGCATCAACTGCCAGGAACTCGAGGAGAAGGGTCGGCTTCCGAGAGACGAGTGAAGACGCCTGCTGCAATCGACGTGGCGGTCGCGCGCATCGAAGGCGGCGACCGCCAGCCGGTGTACCTGGTGATCGGCGAGCCGGTGGTGGCGTTGAAGGCGGCAAATCGGATTGCGGGCGCCTTGGCTGCGGGCAGCGGCTGCGAGGTGATCGTCCACAAACGGCCGGCCGAGCTGCGTTCGATTCTGGCCGATCTGCTGACCTTCTCCCTCTTCGATCCGGCCAAGGTCACCCTGGTCAGCGACAGCGCGATCTTTGCCGACAAGACCGCCGCCGCCGACCTGATCGACGACGCGGAAGCGGCGCTGCCGGTCTCTGCCGGGGCCGCGCTCTCGTCCGCGGGGAAGGAAGCGGCCGGCCGGCTCCTGCAGGCGCTGCGGCTGTTCAGCATTCCCGCCGACACAGGGGCTCCCGATGAGGTGGTCTCGTCGCTGCCCTCTTCGGCCCTGGACGGAGGCATCAAGCACCGTAGGCGCAGCAGGCGGCGGCGAACGAAGAAACAGAAAGTCGAACTCACCGGGGATCTGGCCGTGTTGCTCGAAGCCGCGAGAGCCGAGGATCTCATCGGGTGGTCGGACAGCGATCTTGCCGAGCTTGGCCGCATCGTCGATGGCGTTCTGCCGGAGGGCCATGCCCTAGTGTTCGCCGAGCGGCGCGCCGATCGCGCCCACCCTCTCGTTCAGCGGCTGTCCGAGAGGAAGGCGACCTTCGAAGTCGGTGCGCTCGAGTTCGACCGCCGTGGCGGAGTGGGCGGACTCGACTCCGTCGTCGCCGAGCTGGCGGATGAGACCGGCGTCGGCATCGATCGCGGCGCGGTGCAGGAACTGGCCCGCCGTACCCTGCGCAAGAGCGCGGACTGGGGCGAGTCCGAGGTCGACGCCGACTCCGCCGCCCGCTTCGCCGCCGAGTACCGCAAGATCGCCGACGCGGTCCGCGATCGGGCGGGCCGGATCGACCGGAGCGCGGTGGATGAGATGGTGGCCGACCGCGGCGACCAGGACGTGTTCCAATTGCTCGACGCGATCGCCGAACAGCGTCCCGCCCAGGCGCTCGCACAGTTCAGGCGCCGGCTGGACAGTTCCCCCGACCGCAACGCCGCCCGGCTCTCCTTCTTCGCCCTGCTGGCCAACTTCTGCCAGCAGTTGGCGGTTGCCCATGGCATTGCGGTGTCCCTCGACCTTCCGTCAGAGCGCAACTTCAATCGCTTCAAGACGCGGGTCCTGCCGAAGTTGACCGCCGAACTGCCGGCCGGCGGCACCAACTCGCTGACACGGATCCACCCGTTTCGGCTCTTCCGCATCTACGAGGCGGTTTCAGCGCGGCGCGATCCCCGCGCCTCCCGGGCAATCGCCGGTCTGCCCTGGCGGGTGCTCCAGACGGAAGTGCGGCTCAAGGGCGGCAGCGCCGACGGCGACACCGCGCTGGAGGCGCTGGTCGCGGCGCTAGCGGGCATGAGCCAGACCGGTCGCGACGGCGGCGCGAGCGGGCGCCGCGCGTCCTGACGATGCCGGAGCTGCCGGAGGTCGAGGTTCTGCGTCGGAGCCTGGAGCGGCCGCTCGTGGGCGACCGCTTCGAGGCGGTGCGCGTCCACTTCCCGACCCTGCGCGAACCGCTGTGCGCGCCGGCGCTCCGCCGCCTCGAAGGGCGGACGGTCCGCTGCCTGCGCCGGCGGGCCAAGTACCTGTGGATCGACGCCGCCGGCGGACTGACCCTGGTGGTGCACTTGGGGATGAGCGGCCGCCTGACCCTGGTCGACCGGGGGACTCCGCTGGTGGCGCACGAACACCTCGGCTTCGACCTCGCGTCGGGCCGCCGGCTGCGGTTCTGCGATCCGCGGCGTTTCGGCGTCGCCTTCGTTGCGGCAACCGAAGACCTCGACGGCGACCGGCACTTCCGGCACCTCGGCGTCGAACCCCTGGCGCCGGAGTTCGACGGGGCTCTTCTTTGGGCGCTGGCCCGTGGCCGCCGCGCCCCGGTCAAGAGTTTCCTGATGGACGCCTCCCTGGTCGTGGGCGTCGGCAACATCTACGCCTCGGAGGCGCTGTACCGCGCACGCATCCACCCGCGGCGCTCCGTGGCGCGGATCGCGCGGCGCCGATTCGACCGCCTCGCCGCGGCGGTGCGCGCCGTGCTCGGCGAGGCGATCGAGCAGGGCGGTACGACCCTCAACGACTTCGCCGACGGCGCCGGCAACTCCGGCTACTTCCAGGTCTCGCTCGCCGTCTACGGCCGCGAGGGCGAACCGTGCCTGGCCGGTTGCGGTTCGGGCATCCGCCGCGTGAACATCTCGAATCGCGGCAGCTACTACTGCCCGCGCTGCCAGAGGTGACCTGGGCACCCGGGTGGCGCGGATCGCATCCGGTCCTCAGTTGAGCGGCCAGATCCTTGGGATCAGCAGCACGGAAATCACGAAGAACATGATCTTGAGCGGGGCGCCGAACTTCACGTAGTCCATGAAGCGGTAGCCGCCGGGACCGAAGACCATCGCGTTCGTCTGGTATCCCATCGGGGTCAGGAAACTGGCGGAGGCGGCGAACGCGACGGTGATCATGAAGGGCTTGGGGTCGAGCCCCATGGACGTCGCGGCGGTGCCGGCGATCGGCACCATGAGCACCGCGGTCGAGTTGTTCGACACGATCTCCGAGAGCATGGCGGTCGCCAGGTAGATCAGCGCGATGACCGCCCAAGGCCCGTAGTCGGCGCCGACGTTCGCGATCGCCTCGCCGAGCATCGCCGCCAGGCCGGTCTTTTCCATCGCGATTCCCATCGGAAGGATGCCGACGAGCAGGAAGATGACGGTCCAGTTGATCGCTTCGTAGGCCTGCTGCACGGAGATGCCGCCAAAGACGATGAGCGCCACGGCGCCCAGAATCGAGGCCTTGAGGATCGATGTCACGCCGGTGGCTGCGAGGAGGACGACGAGCGGGATGATCGCCACGCTGAGCCACCACCTGCGGGGAATCACGAGCCGCAGCTTGACTTCCTGCAGCGGCACGAAGTCCTCCGTCTCGTAGAGGGCTTCGATCCGGGAGCGGGGGCCGAACACGAGCAGGGTGTCCCAGTTGTGAAGGACGATGTGGGCCAGCTTGTCGCGGATCGGCTCGCCGTAGCGGTTGAGCGCCAGCACGAAGCAGCCGAAGCGGCGGCGGAAATCCAGATCCCGGATGGTCGAGCCGGTGAGCCGGGAGACCGGCGAGAGCTGGATCTCCGCCATGATGTTGTTCTGGTCGGAGAGTTCGCGATCGTCGACCTTGACGTCGGTCAGGAGACGCAGGCCGTGGTGGTCCCGGAAGTTGACGATGTCCTCCATGCGCCCTTCGACGATCAGGAGATCTCCCCCCTGAATCGGCCGGGCGCGGAGATCGACCGCGATCCGTTCGCCGCCGCGCAGGATCTCCAGCACCGTCAGGCGGAAACGTTCGTTGATGCGGGCGTCGAGCACGCTGCTGCCGATGAGCTGGCTTCCGTCCGGCACCTGGACCTCGGTCAGGAAGGAAGACAGTTGGTACTTGGCGGTCAGGTCGGAGGTCGCCACCCGGGGCTTCAGGAAGCGCATCGGCACCAGGACGATGTAGATGAGGCCGACGACCAGCAGGATGAGTCCGAGCCCCAGGAACTCGAACATGCTGAAGGCGCCGTAGCCGCTCTCTTCCGACCTCGAGCTGACCAGCAGGTTCGTCGAGGTGCCGATCAGGGTGCAGGTGCCGCCGATGATGGACAGGTAGGAGAGCGGCAGCAGAATCCGGGACGGCGACACGTCGTAGTGCTTGGCGATCTGGATGCCGACCGGCATCAGGATCGCCATCGCGGCGGTGTTGTTGACAAAGGCCGAAAGCACGCCGCAGGCCAGGATCAGGGCGATCACGGCGGGCCAGTGCGTGGCGCCGGACCTCTGCGCAAGTTTCTGGCCGAAGCGATCGATCAGGCCGGTATGAGCCAGTCCGTAGCTGAGGATGAACATCATCATCACCGTGATCACGGCGTCGTTGCTGAAGCCCCGGATCGCTTCCTGGGGCGTCACCAGACCGAACAGCAGCAACAGCCCCAGGCTGGAGAGAGCGACCGCGTCGATCGGCAGCCACTCGAAGCTGAAGGCCAGGAACGTGAACGCGATGATCGCTACGAGAATCCAGGTATCCATGGGCAGCCGCTTCCAGCAGCTAGCCGATCGGCAGGCGGCGGTGGGAAGCGACGGGCATCGAGCGTCGCACCTCGGCAATACGCCGCCGGTCGATCTCGGCGATCGCGATCCCCGGCGCGTCCCCGGCGTCGGCCAGGACGTGCCCCCAGGGGTCGATGATCACCGAGTGCCCGTAGCTGTGACGAAGCCCGCGGTCGTCGTGTTTGCCCGTCTGCGCCGCGGCCAGCACGTAGCACTGGGTCTCGATCGCGCGAGCGCGCAGCAGCGGGCGCCAGTGGTCCTTCCCCGTCATCAGGGTGAAGGCGGAGGGCACGGTCAGGATCTCCGCGCCGTCACGGGCCAACCGCAGGTAGAGCTCCGGGAAGCGAAGGTCGTAGCAGATGGTGAGGCCGAGGCGGCCGAGCGACGTGTCGACGGTGACCGTGTCCGCGCCGGGTACGGCCGTTTTCGACTCCAGGAACCGCACCGCGTCGGAGACATCCACGTCGAAGAGGTGGATCTTGCGGTAGGTGGCCGCGATTTGCCCTTCGGGATCGAACAGGACGCTGGTGTTGTAGCAGCGGCTGCCGTCCTCCTCCGGCGAGAGTTCGTTGTAGGAGCCGAGGAGGAGGTAGATGCCCCGGTCCCGGGCCAGAGCCGCGAAGCGGCCGCAGGTTGCGCCCGAGGTCGGCTCAGCGAGCTTCACCTTCTCCTTGTGCGGTCCGAGGTAGTTCGTGTTCTCCGGTGTCGTCACGAACTTGGCGCCGCGGTCCGCCGCGGTCTCGATCCAGTGCCGGGCCGTCTCCCAGTTCGCCTGCTCGTCGGACGTGGCGCCCATCTGGACGACGGCGGCGAGATAGGTCGATATGTCGTTCATTCCGGTCGCATCCCTTCGCTGGGAGCTTACCGCCGCGCGGCCACGATCCGGGCTAAGCTTCGGCCACCCATGTGCGGGATCGTCGGCATCCTGATGCGCCCCCACCACGGGCCGGCGACCTGTTCGCCGGAACTGCTGGAGGGGCTCGCCGCGACCGGTCGCTGCGTAGAGGCAGCGGTCGGTACTCTGGATCGGACGGATGCGGAGGCGCTCGCGTCGGCTCTGACCGATGCCGCCTTGGAGATCGCGAGCTGGGATAGGGAACTCCGCGCCCGTCCCGCGGTGCGCTCCCTGGTGCGGGATCCGGCGCTTTGCGCCGCGGTCAAAGGCGCCCTGGAACCAGGTTTCAAGGCACTCAAGAGGCTGGAGTCGACCCTGGACGCCGGCGCCGCGGCGTTCGGCGACGCGGGCCTGGAGGCGGTCAACCGGGCGGCGGGCGCCCTGGCGGACGCCGAGTGGGCGATCCGATGCGACCGGCTGCGGACCGCGGCCGAGGTCGGGGCTTTGGCGCCGGCCGGCGTCAGCGACGCGGGGCTCGACGTGCTGATCGGGGTCCACCAGGCCCTCTCGTCGCTCGACCGGCTGGAGATCCGCGGTCGCGATTCCGCCGGCCTGTTCCTGCTGCTCTCGGGACACGGCCTCGACGCGGGCGATCCGCAGATCCGCGCGGAGCTCGACCGGCGAAGCGGGGGTTCGCTGTTCGGCCATCGCGCGGTCGCCCGACGCGGCGGACGCCTGAGCCTGGTCTACAAGTGCGCCGAGGAAATCGGTGAGCTGGGCGACAACGTGCGCTTCCTGCGCGCGGCGGTGGCGGGCGACCCGATCCTGGCCGCGGCGCTCGATAGTCCGGATGTCGAGGCCGCCATCCTCGGCCACACGCGTTGGGCCAGCGTCGGCCGGGTCAACGAGGCGAACGCGCATCCCTTGAACGAGGCGGAGGCGAGTGCCGGCGAAGCAGGCTCGGAGCACCCGCCGCAGGTCGTGGCGGCGATCAACGGCGACATCGACAACCACGCCGACCTGGCGGTGCTGGAGAAGCTGAATGTCGACCCGCTCATCACGACCGATGCGAAGGTCATGCCGGTGCTCATGTCGCGCCGGCTGACCTGCGGCGAAGAACCGCTCGATGCGTTCCGCCTTACGGTTTCGGAGTTCGAAGGCTCGCTCGCCGTCGGCACGCTCTGCGGCGACGATCCGAACCGCCTCTACCTGGCGATCAAGGGCAGCGGCCAGGGGCTCTATGTGGGACTCGCGGACCACGCCTTCGTGGTGGCCAGCGAGCCGTACGGCCTGGTGGAGGAGACCTCCACGTATCTGCGTCTGGACGGTGAGGCGGCGGCCGGACCCGACCGGCCAGGCGCCCTCACGGGCCAGATCGTGGTGCTCGACGCGCGGCGCGCAGGCGACCTGGGGGGTATCGAGCGCTACGGCATCGACGGCTCACGGCTGCCGCTGGACGGGGAGGAGTTGGAGCGGGCGGAGATCACGACCCGCGACATCGACCGGGGCGAGTTTCCTCATTTCCTGCTCAAGGAGATCAGCGAGGCGCCGCGATCGGTGCGCAAGACGCTGCGCGGCAAGTTGATCGAGGATGCCGCCGGACGCCTCCGGGTGACGTTGGGCCGTCAGACGATCCCGGACGCCGTGGCGCGCGACCTGGGAAGCGGTGCGATCGCCAGGGTCGTGATCACCGGCCAGGGCACGGCCGCCGTCGCCGGTCAGGGCATCGCCGCCGCGACCCTTGGCCGGCTGCGCGAGCGCGGTCTCACCGGGCTTCGGGTCGAGGCGATGCCGGCAACGGAACTCTCGGGCTTCCACCTGCAGCCCGACATGACGGACACCCTGGTAGTGGCGGTCAGTCAGTCGGGCACGACGACGGACACCCTGCGCACCCTCAACCTGACGCAGCGCCGCGGGGCCCGCGCCATCGCCATCGTCAACCGCCGCGACTCCGATCTGGCGGACCGGGCGGACGGCGTGCTCTACACCTCGGACGGCCGCGACGTGGAGATGAGCGTCGCCTCGACCAAGGCCTTCTACTCCCAGATCGCGGCCGGCATGCTGCTGGCCGTGGCGATCGCCGACCTGGTCGCGGGCGGCGCCGACGAGCGGCCCGCCGCCGACCGGCTGCTGCGGGAGTTGCGGGCATTGCCGGAGGCGATGGAGCGCACCCTCGCGCTGCGGGAGGGAATCGCGGCGGCGGCGCGGCGGTACGCGCCGAGGCTGCGGGACTGGTCGGTGGTCGGCAACGGTCTTGACCGCATCGCGGCCGAGGAGATCCGGATCAAGCTGGCGGAACTCTGCTACAAGGCGATCGCCTGCGACGCGACGGAGGACAAGAAGCACATCGACCTGTCGTCCGAACCGCTGATCCTGGTGTGCGCGACGGGAGTCCAGGGTTCGACCGCCGCCGATACGAGGAAGGAGATCGACGTCTACCGGGCGCACCGCGCGACGCCGATCGTCATCGCCTCGGAGGGCGCCGGGTTCCAGGCGGCGCCGGCGGTGATCGAAGTGCCCGAGGTGGCGCCCGAGTTGTCCTTCGTGCTGGCGACGGTCGCCGGTCACCTGTTCGGCTACCACGCGGCGCTTGCCATCGACGATCTCGCCAAGCCGCTGCGCGCAATCCGCGCCGCGCTCGGCTCGGTGTCGGGCGCCGCGACGCCCTCCCGGCCGGTCGCCCGGTTGCGTGAACTGGCGGCCGCCGAGATCGACGCCGTTCGTGAGGGCCTGGCCGACGGCAGCTACGACGGCAACCTGCACACCGGCAGGGCGGTGCGGCTGGCCGTCGCGCTCGACCGCCTGAGCGCCGGCGAGTCCGCAGACGGCGGGGAGACCGGCACGGCGGCGCTGCTCGAGGCTCTGCGGAGCTCCCTGACTCCGGCCATCGACGATCTGACCCGGCACATCGACACGATCAAGCACCAGGCGAAGACGGTGACCGTGGGCATCTCCCGCCACGACCAGACCCTGGGGCGGATGTCCCTGGCGACCGCCCTGCTCGAGGCCGGCGCGCCGGAAGAGTCGATCTCGTCCGAGGACCGGCGGACGATGAGCGCGCTCGATCCATTCGTCGACCAGGTGCTCGGCTACGTTCGCTACCAGCTCTGGTGTGGAGGCGACGGTCCCGCGCCGGGCGACGCCGCCACGATCCGCGTGCTGCGCGCCGGCGGCCTGTGCCGTGATCTTCAGTCGCGGACGGTGCGGCAGCCGTTGCTCCAGGGCACGAAGTACGCGGTCGCGGTCGAGGGCCGGTTGATGGCGGCGCGTGGCCGCACCGATGGCCGGGTGTTCATCGGCGTGCCCGAGTTCAGCGGCGGCGAGGTAGCGGCTCTCAACCTGATCCACGTGCGCTTCCGCGAGCGCGCCCCGGCGCCTGAAGTGCGCCGGTTGCTCTCCGGCTACCGCGAGCGCTACTCGGACCTGCGCGAGCAGGTGCTGAAGAAGGCGCCGGAGTTCGACGACGGGTTGCTGGCCGCACTTTCGGTCGAGGACCTTCTGATCGACCCCGTGTCCCAACTCGCGGAGCGCTGGCAGAGCCCTGGGAAGGCGGGCGTCTCGCCCGCATCCGGGGGCGGCAGCGCGCGCGGGCACGGCGCGACCCCGCTTGAGGCGCCGCAGCCATGAGGATCCTGCTTACCGGCAGCGCCGGGTTCATCGGCTTTCACGTCGCGAGAGCTCTGCTCGACCGCGGCGACGCCGTGATCGGGTACGACAACTTCAATCGGTACTACGACCCCGAGCTCAAGGAGGCCCGCAACGCGATCCTCGAGGAGCGCCCCAACTTCCGTCTGGTCCGCGCCGACATCGGGGACAGGCCCGCCCTGCAGGCCGCCTTCGACGAGCTCGTTGGGGGTGCTGCCGGCGGCGAGACCCGGGTCTGCCACCTCGCGGCCCAGGCCGGAGTGCGCCACTCGATCGCGCATCCGAACGCGTTCGTTCGCGACAACGTGCAGGCCTTCACGCACGTGCTCGAGCTGTGCCGCGACCGGGAGGTCGGCGGCCTGATCTACGCCTCGAGCAGCTCCGTCTACGGCGACAGCACGCGGGAGCGGCTCAGCGAGAAGGACAGCACCTCGGCTCAGTGCTCGCTCTACGGCGCGACGAAGAAGATGAACGAGCTGATGGCCTCGGTGTACAACCATCTGTACGGCCTGCGGGCCACCGGCCTGCGCTTCTTCACCGTCTACGGCCCTTGGGGTCGTCCCGACATGGCCCTGTTCCTGTTTGCCGGCGCGATCCTGCGGGGTGAGCGAATCAGGGTCTTCGGGCACGGCAGGATGCACCGGGACTTCACCTACATCGACGACATTGCCGCCGGAGTCCTATCGGCGCTCGACCGGAACCACGAACTCCTGGTCTGCAATCTCGCCGCCGGCCGCACCGAGGAGCTGATGGAGTTCATCCGCCAGATCGAGTCGAGCTGCGGGCGCGAGGGCGAAAAGGAGTTCCTGCCCATGCAGCCGGGAGATGTCGCCCGGACCTCGGCCGACCTCACGTCGGCCAGAGAACTCCTGGGCTACGAACCGACGACCACGATCGATGTCGGCATTCCCCGCTTCGTCGACTGGTACCGGAGCTACTACGGCCTGTAGGAGCTTGCGCCGGCCTCAGTCCTGACCGGCCGGTTGGACATCCAGGCGCGCCGCCCATGCCGCGGTCCGCTGCCGCATCGCCGGTGCGTCCTCGGGCAGGATCATGCCCTGCTCGACCACGCGGTCCAGTGCCGCATTCCAGGCATCGAGATAGTGCTTGCTGTCCGGGTACAGGGCCGCGAGCTGTTCGCTGTCGAAGTCGGTCGCGCTGCCGTACAGGAACCCGAACCGCGTCCCTTCCCTTTGCGTGCCGAACCCGCTGTGCGAGGCGGTCGGCGCCTCGAGTTCCGGCAGGCGAATGCCGCCGACGGCGTTGCCGTGTTCGTCCCGGACGACTTCGGGACGGGGGTCTCCGGCCTTGAGTTCTACGCGAGGCATTTTCGGCGGTTCGACACCGTCCTTGATCCACCGGTGCAGATGTCTGATCGCGGCGTCGTATACCGGGGAATAGGACAGCCAGTTGGCGCCGGCGACGGTGCGCTGCGCCGGTCTCGCCGCGGATACGTGCGAAGTCCCCGGCACCTCCCAGAGCCGGAACCGGGCCGAGTCCGGCTCGCGTACGGGGTAGTAGCTGGTCAACTCGGTTTCCGAATTGACAACGATGACCGGGACATCCAGGTCCGCCCGGATCGACGCGAGACGTCGTCCCCGACGGGCGCCGCTGGGACCGGACGCGAACGGCACGATGGCGCCGAAATCGATGAACGGCAGAAAACCGTCGAACACCCCTGCCAGCGGGTGCACACCGTTGATGTAGGTGCGCAGGCGTGCGGCGGACTGGGAGGCGCCCGCCGCGATCAGGCGTTCGACTGCCAGACCGCCCATGGGGTCCAGGCCCTGCCGGTCGCGTTCCGGACCGATGGCGCCGGCGACCTGGCTGAAGATGTCGTAGGAGTAGGCGTCGCCGGGGTGTACGAGCGAGCCGTAGCGTTTCGGGTCCCACGCCTTCAATCCCTGAGGATTCTGCGCGAAACCGTCGACACCGACCTTCTGCGCCGACACGCCCACCCAGGCATAGCCGCGCAGGGCCTCGCCCCCCGCGGAACCCAGGTCGAAGCCGGCGGTGACGTTGAGCCAGAAAACGACGACCGTGCCGTTGAATGCCGACGCGTCTTTCGGCCGAACCACCAGCATGCGTGTCCTGAAGTCCGCCTTGTCGGAGGATGCCCGGGTCTTCCACTGGCCGTCCGCGCCGTGAGTGCCGTCGACCAGCTCGTACGCGGTCGCCTCGCCCTCGACGAAGTACTCCTCGGTCAGATAGCCCCGGTCCGTCACGTCCACGGCGTTGAACGGGCTGCCGCGTTCTCCACCCGTGATGGGCCCGGACAGGGTTGCCGTGTTCGGGGTGATCGCGAAGGCGGCGCCGAGCGCCATCAAGATTGCTGCAAACGTCATCTGGTGGATCCTCCCTGGAATGGCGGCCAGCTTCTGGAACCGCGCCGGTTCCGGGTATCGTAGCCGCCCCGCCAAGTCCCAAGAGTTACAGCTTCAGGAGTTCCAGCGTGAAGGTAGCCCAGGGCGTCGCCGAGTACCTCAAGCGGGAGGGCGTCGAGTTCATTCTCGCCTACCCCGTGAACCCGATCATCGAGGCCGCGGCGGTGGCGGACATCCGCACCGTGATCGTCCGCCAGGAGCGGATCGGCCTTCACATGGCCGACGCGGTCAGCCGGCTGAGTTCCGGCAAGCAGCTCGGCGTGTTCACGATGCAGAGCGGGCCCGGGACCGAGAACGCGTTCGGCGGCGTGGCCCAGGCCTACGGCGAGTCGGCGCCGATCCTCGTGTTGCCGATGGGCTACAGCCGCCGTGCCATGCACGTGGCGCCGAACTTCAACGCGGTGCTGAACTTCCAGCACGTGACCAAGTGGTGCGAGCCGCTGACCATGGGCAAGGCGCTGCCCGAGGTGATGCGGCGCGCCTTCACCCAACTGCGCTCCGGTAGTCCCGGACCGGTACTGATCGAGGTGCCGGCCGACGTCTTCGGCGAGGACGTCCCGGACGACCTGGGTCCCCGTCCGAGCGGGAACGTGCGCGTGGGTCCCGACCCGGAGCTGATCCGCGACGCGGCGGCGATGCTGGCGGCGTCCGAGCGGCCCGTCATCTATGCCGGTCAGGGTGTCCACTACGCCGAGGCCTGGGACGAGCTGCGACACCTGGCGGAACTCCTGAATGCGCCGGTGACCACCAGTCTCGGCGGCAAGAGCTCCTTCAACGAGGATCACCCCTTGTCGCTCGGGTCGGGCGGCCGCGCGGTGCCGAAGACGGTGCATGAGTTCCTGGGTGCGGCCGACGTGATCTTCGGCATCGGCTGCAGCTTCACGACCACAGGCTTCGGCCTCTACTTCGGCAAGTACCCGCAGGCGAAGTACGTGCATGCGACGCTCGACCCGGTCGACCTGAACAAGAACGTTGCCTCGGACTGCGTCGTGGCGGGCGACGCGAAGCTCACCCTGGCCGCCCTGATCGCGGAGCTTGAGGGGCAGTCGCTGCCGCACGCGGCGGGGCGGGCCGACTCCGTTCCGGCCGAGATCGAACGGATCCGATCCGGCTGGCTCGACGAGTGGATGCCGAAGCTCACCTCCGACTCGGCGCCGCTGTCGCCGTACCGCGTGCTCTGGGATCTGATGCACACCGTCGACCGCGACAACGTGATCATCACCCACGACGCCGGTTCGCCGCGGGATCAGCTCTCGCCGTTCTGGCGCAGCACGACGCCGCTTTCCTACATCGGCTGGGGAAAGACGACGCAGCTCGGCTACGGCCTCGGCCTGGCAATGGGCGCGAAGCTCGCCCAGCCGGACAAGCTCTGCATCAACGTCTGGGGCGACGCCGCGATCGGCTTCACGGGCATGGACTTCGAGACCGCGGTGCGGGAGCGCCTGCCGATCCTCTCGATCCTGCTGAACAACTTCTCGATGGCGATCGAACTGCCGATCATGCAGGTGGCCACCGAGAAGTACCGGAGCACCGACATCTCCGGCCACTACGCCGACATGGCCAAGGCCTTCGGCGGCTACGGCGAGCGGGTCAGGGAGGCGGCCGAGATCGTGCCGGCGATCCGCCGCGGCATCGAGGCGACCGAGTCGGGGACCCCGGCGCTGCTCGAGTTCATCACCGAGAAGGAGATCTCGATCTCAAGCTATTGAGGGGGGATCATATGCCTGAGTAAGCGGTCTGCGGCACTTTGAGCGGCAGAGGGTCATCCGCTTCCCGAAACCAGTTCCGCATTGGCGGGCACGGGCGCTTAGGCTCCTGCACTGCTGCCAACAGGTTGTCTCGGTCTCTGGCAACCAGCGTCTCATGAGCAGCATCGACCATCCATGCGTTGAGGTCCGCCGCGAGTTCCTCCGTAGCCGTCTGTTCCACGAACTTGTGATTTCGTGGCGGCACGATAAGTGCTTGAGTTGGAGAGAGCGGAAAGTAGATGGCCCACTCATCCTCCTCGGGCACCCCTTCCTCCCTTGGAGCCAGGATGTTCACAACCGGGCTGTCACTCGTTATGAACTCCTGCCTCAAGCTGTTAGTCAGAATCGTCGCAGGCATCGCTGCCCTGTCGAAGAACTGGACACAGGCCATGTTCGCGGCCACTATCCTCGCTAGCACCACATTGCCGCCTTCCGATAGCGGAGCGCCCTGACTCGCTCGGCGCATAGTATCTCTTGACTTGGCAGTTCTAAAGAACATCTCACCGACGAACTCGAAGAAGTTGAGCGCGGACTTCGAGTCGTCCAACACCGCAACGTCTCCGTCCAGAAGGCGATCTACAACGGTCTACGCTCCGGTCTCCGACTCGCCTAATCGCTTCTCTTCGAAGTCCGTGAGGTAAGAGGAGAGCTTCTCTCTCTCCGCCTTCGGCAAGTGTGGCGATGGCAGCACCACCGTCTTTAGCATGGACTGAAACATCGCTCCCTCTAAGAGCACCTCCGCCATAGGCCGAGCGTTGACAGACTCCACATGGTGCAGTACGAATGTCGAGAGGAGTGCAGTGTCTTCCAAGGTCAATGAGGGCGCTGCGTAGAAATCCCGCCTCCCCAGGATGTTTCGCGGGTTCGTCCGCGCGAGAACTCTGCCGTTCCGGGACCAGAGGACCTTCTCTTCCTCGTTCGCCCATCTCTTCAAGTACCACTGGGGCACGTAGTGGTGATGTCTTGCGGTCATACCGGTGGCTCAGGGGCATAGCCCCGTCGAAAGTAGCCGTCGCGTCACGTTCACTCCGCCCTGCTTGAAGTCGCGGTCTCGTCGAAGGAAAGTTGGCGCTTCGCCGGGCGTTGGCGGTCAGGGTGTGCTGCGTCTGGAGCGCGCTCCGGCTGGGGTCGCTGGCGGCCGCCGTCAGGAGGCAGTGGTTTGCTGTCCCGTTCGTTCCAAAGCAAGCCCGGGTGGGGTATCCGGTAGTAGCCGTCTTCGCGTGTTTTGGCGCTCCGCTTGTTGGCCCTTCTGGGGCTGGACTGGGGCACGAATCGACCCTTGGCTCCACGAAGGTACTCGTCTTCGCGTTCTACGCAGATCCACCGGCGTTCGAGACGTTCGGCCACTTCGCCCGTTACGCAGCTGCCGGCGAAGGGATCCAGCACCCGATCGCCGGGATCCGTGAGCATCCGGACGAAGTACTCGGGCAGCGCCGCCGGGAACCTTGCGGGGTGTGGCTTGATGCCGTTCTCGTTGCAGTAGCGTAGATACCAGCTGTTGCTCTCCGTATTCGGCAAGGCAATCAGATTGGGCGGGATTGCTGCTCCGTTGTCCTTGGCGAAGTTCTCGCTGATCTCGTGGCCGGAAGGACGGCGCTTCGCTCGGTAGCCGGTTGCCAACAGCCCCTTCATGCTGTCGCTGTAGGGTTGAAGGACCCGCCGGTTGCTGGCGCGTGGCCAAGGCGTCTTGGATAGCCACCAGACGGTGTTGACAGCGTCTTTCACTCGCACTCGCCGTACGTTGACCCACTCGGCCGGCGCGGGCAGCTTGGATGGATTCCACCAGTAGAACTCCTGGGCGAGGTGAAAACCGAACTCCTCACAGAGCAGAATGAGCAGCTTGAAGTGGTAGAGGCTGCGCACGGGCACGCCAGGCTTCCATGCGCCGCCCAGATCGATGACGAGGCTGCCGTCGTTCCTCAGAATCCGGAAGAACTGCTTCGCAAAGGGCTCGAACCACTCAAGGTAGGCATCCTCCTGTTCGTTTCCGTAGTCCTTCTTGCGGGTAAGGGCGAAGGGCGGACTGGTCATGATCAAGTGGACCGAATCGGGCGCGGAGTTCCGCATCACGTCGAGGCTGTCGGCGCTGTACACCCGTCCGAGTCGGGTTTCCAGCCACGCCTGAGGCAGTTTTCGCTCCGCCATTTCTCAGATCTCCAGCTTCTTGAGCTTCATCGCGTGGCGCGCCTCCCGGTTGAAGACGCGGACGATTCGGGCAGGGCTGTCAGCGATGGTCTTCAAGTCGGCGCCATCGAGCATCACGACGGCGAGGTTGGAGTCGGTCATGATCTTGTTCGCGTAGCGACGCGCCTCTGCGCCGATTGTTCCTGTGGTGACGACGACGACGGCGTTGCTCTTCAGGAAGTGCGTCAGGCCGACTTCCTTGGCGACGTCGTCGAGCGACACCCGGGCAGTGTTCTTGCACTGGATCTGCCAGCGCGTGTAGATGAGCCGCGCGCTCTCGAAGATCAGGTCGACTTCGGCGCCGCCGGTCTGTGCGCCGCGCAGGCGTGTGGCGACGTAGTCCATGTCGAGCAGGCGCATGATCTTGAAGGCCAGAGCTTCCAGCGCCAAGCCTGCGACGTGCTTGTCGGTGCTGTCGAGATCCGCCATAACGTCGGGCAGAGGCCGCCGTAGAAGCGCGACCAGTTCCGGGTTGGTCTGGGACTCCAGCTGCTTCAGCAGGGGCTCGACGACGTCGGTGGCGAGCTTCCCCGTAGGCGCGACGAGGAAGGGCTTGGCGCCACGCCCGGTCGTGGTCTTGGTCGTCACGATGTAGCCGGCATCCTCCAAGGCATGGAGGACGAGCTTCGGGAGACTCTTCTCCGGGAACTTCTCTCCGTAGGTCGCTGTCGCCAGCCGGGCGATCTCGTTGGCTGGCTGGGGCTCTTTGGTGCCGGTGTTGGCCAAGGCCCGCAGGAAGGTGCGCTGCAACTGCGTCAACTCGCCGAGTTCGCCGAAGTGCTCCACGTTCAGGCCGAGGATCTCCTCGATCCGTTCTTCGTCGATCCTCCATCGGCTGCCCACGAACACTCCGGCCTTGGCCAGCCAGAGCCGCATCATGCTGGGGTGCTTGCCGCCTCGGGGGTAGTGGACGCTCCTCTCCGCCAGGGCCTCCCGGAGTGTCGTGAGGTTCACTGGATCTCCGGCTGCCTCCATGTCCTGAATGCAGCGCACCAGCGTCATTCCGTGCAGATTGAGCAGGATGTGCTTGGCCAAGCGGTCGTGCAGCGTGTCTTCGTCGTCTGCAAGCGCCAGGAGTTCGCGGCCCAGCGCGGTCAGTTCCGCGTCCCGCTCGATGATCCCGTACGCGATCATCCCCAGCTTCGTGTTGTTGGCCAGCTTGTTCCGGTTGTAGTCGCTCGTGTCATGGTCTGCGAACCAGGCCGCCCGAACCGCCGCCTCGAAGGCGCGCCAGTCGCCGCCATGTTCGGCGGCCATTTCGAGGGCCCGCCTGAGCTCGATCTGGGACGGCGAGAACTCGCTGCCGAATGGCAGGTCGCTCTTTCGCGTCATCGTCTGGGGTCTCCTGCGCGCCTCAGTCGCGTTGCGGGCTGGGAGGCAAGTCGACGGTCCACGATTCCGCGCTTCAGCTTGCCACTGGGCGAAGCTGGGTTCGATCGCCCGGCCGGCATGGCTATTCGGTCGCTTCGCAGAGGTTCGCTGCCTCGGGTCTCGCGCCGCTGGACGAACCGCTGCCCGGTACCGGTCCGTCTCTTGTGCTCTCTCTGCGGCAGCATCGCGGCAAGGGTATCGCCTGCAGGCGTCAACTGGCGGACGCTTGGCGTTCCGGCGGTCATATGGCTTGAGCGCCTCCACCGGGCGAGGAATCGAGGACGCAGGCTCACCGTTGCGGTGCTTCATGCCTGTTGTACGAGTACGCGCGCTCTCGCGTCCAAGAACCGGGGTGGCCGACTTCAGGGGCAGATCTGCGGGGAGGCCGATCCGTGGGCTGTTCCGGCAACGGCGCTTCCGCGAAGCGTCGAGCAAGGTCGTCCGGGCTTCCGAACCGCGTCAGTGCCTCTTCGACCAGCCCGAGCCGTTGTTCCGTCGGCAGGGACTTGTTCCACTGGGAGTGCAACTCGTTGACAGCGAGGCGGGTCAGGTGGCCGAGGAGCATGCATCGGATGTCGCCGTAGGTGGCCTTCCAGCCGGCCGCTAGCAACTGGGACCGCTCCTTGGCGATCAGCGTCGAGAGGTCTTCCTGAGAGTCGGGGAACTCATGTGAAGCGCTGCCCCTGAGGGGCCTGCAGATAAACACGGTGTCTACGATGGATGAGGCCGTGCCGTGAATGTGTATCGAGCCACTCATCTCCGCTGGGCACGGAAGCGCAGCGGTGCAGACGAAGCCGGGGTCGAGGATCGCGACGCCTACGGCACAGTAGGCCTCGACTCGATTGTGGTGGAACGTGAAAGCCAGGGGTGCGCCTGGCTTCAGCGCATCGGCTGCTCGGGTCCAGGCGGCGGACAGACCTTCCGTAAAGTGGGACAGCCCCCTGGCCTCGGTCGCATTGCCCGTCAACTCTCGGCTCGAGCGTGTGGAGGTGCGGTTGAAACCCTCGTCGTCAGTAGCGGCAAGGCGTTGCAGCCAGGCGAAGCAGTAGTCCATGAGTTCCGCGTACTGCACATTCCCGAAGTACGGTGGGTCCGTCAGCACCGCGTCCAGGGTGCCGGGCTCGAAGTCGCTGGAGGCCGCATCCGCTCGGCGCAGTCGCACGGCCCGGTGGCGGCCGTTGGCTTCTGCACCGATTCTCTCGCCACGGATGGGAACGCGACATCGGCGCGACGCCTCGTGTCTCACCTCGAAAGGCGCCTCGCAGAATCGCTTCGCCTCAAGGTACTTTGTAGTGATGTTCGACCAGCCGCCGGAGCCGACGTTGCCGCCCTTCCCTCTCGGAATTCCGAGGAGGTTCGGTTCGCACTGCACCAGGCCCACGGGGAATCCGTGAACCGAAAAGACATCCAACGCCTTCAGGCTCTTGGAATCGTAGCGACAGAGCATGTTCTGGTAGCGCAGGAGGTCGGACAGGTTGGTTGCGAGCGCTTGCCGGATGCGAGAATCCGCCGTATCGGCAATCAGCCTGCAACTCAACTCCAATCCGAGCAGTTGCCGCGGGTTGGACATGTCGCGGTAGCGGCCGTAGCCCCAGCGTCGTAGCCGGTCGCTCTCGTCGCCGGCCGGGATTTCGGCCTCCGGCACATAGCGGGGCGTCAGTCGCCGCAAGTCCCCGGACGCAGCCTGAACACGCTTCAGGTCCTCGGCGTCGGGCTTCTTGAAGAACCTTCCCTGGTGGCGGGAGCGGCAGCTTGGATTGTGGTACTCGATCCCGAACAGCCGGTGAGCCGGCGGAAGGGAGGGTGCGTCCGGATAGGTGTTCGAATGGCCGCACTTCGGGCAATCGCAGCGGCCACGGCCGGCCGGTCCGGCGACACGGAGCTCCGCAGCGCAGGACGTACAGTCGCCTGGCCTTGCCAAGTCGGCGGCGTCGTTGAGGTCGCCGCACTCGGGACAGATCAGAACGTTGGTCGGGTGACGGCTGTCCCTGGCAAGGACGAAGCCGGGGAAAAGGTCGATCGAGTGGTCGCAGCCTTGACACTTCAGAGTCTTCACCCAGAGGAAGCTCTTGACCGGAACCTCTGAGTCCCCGTAGAGAGGACATCCGGTGCGGTAGTAGCGGCCGACGTGGGCGTCGAGGGTGCTCCTCAGCGTGTTGGCAACCTGTTGATAGGCCGTGAGATCAATGGAGGTGATCTCCTCCCGGACAATCCAGACCGACATCGGGTTGATGTCGAGTCCTTCAATGTCGCAGCCGATGCGATTGGCTTCGATGAGGGGAATGCCGCCGCCCATGAACGGGTCAGCGATACGGAGTCCCGGAAGATCGTGAGAACGATAGAAGGACTCGCGCAGAGGTCCGTCAACGAACTCGGAGAGCAGGAGGCCTCGGAAGAGGGTGCCAGGCCGGCGAGCGAACCACTTGTGTACGGCGATAATCGGACGATAGACCTGCTGGATCTGCTTCTCACGCAGAGCCATTTCGGCGACCAGAGGCACATCGAATTGGCGCTCGATACTCATGGTCTACACGGCGACGGCGGCGACAGCAGCGACGGCATGGCCGGTCCCTTGCGGGCTACCGCGCTGTCGATCGCTTTGGGCAGCACCGTGACGATCTTCTCGATCTCCTCGTCGCCCAGGATGAAGGGCGGGCCGAGGCAGATCACGTCGCGGGCCGGATCGTTGCCGCCGGGATAGAAGAAGACGTCCATCGACAGCCCGGCCGCCATCACGGCGTTGACCATCGCGACTTCGGCCGGGAACGGCTCGAGGGTCTCGCGGTCCCGGACCAGTTCGATGCCGTAGAGCAGGCCGCGACCGCGGATCTCCGCGACGTGCGGATGCTCGCCGAGGGCCTCGTGCAGCCGCTCGCCGAGGACCGCGCCGACGGTCGCGGCGCGCTCGACGAGCTCCTCCTCCTCCAGGATGCGGAGCACCTCGTTCGCCGCGGCGCAGGCCGGCGAGTGGGCGCCGTAGGTGAAGAACATGACGGAGTCGCCGGCGTCCGCGATCGGCGCTGTGACCTCTTCCCGTGCGGCGATGGCGACCAGGGGTGCGTAGCCGCCGGTCAGCCCCTTGCCGCCGACCAGGATGTCCGGAACCAGGTCCCAGTGGTCGACGCCGAACTTCCGGCCGGTGCGGCCGAAGCCGGTCATCACCTCGTCGGCGATCAGGAGAATGCCGTGCCGCCGGCAGATCCGCGCGATCCGGTCGAGATAGCCGTCCGGCGGAACCAGCGCCCCGGCATTGGAGCCCACGATCGGTTCGATGACGAAGGCCGCGATCTCTTCCGGGCCGATCTGTTCGAACACCCGCTCGACTTCGTCGGCGCAGGCGATGTCGCACGAGGGGAACGTCTTGCCCATGGGACAGCGCAGGCAGTAGTGCGCGGGCGGCCGTGGCTGGTTGGTCTGCTCGTCGATCAGCCAGGGTTCGAAACCGGCCCGGCGCGCCCTGTGGCCGCCCACCGCCAGCGAGGCCATCGTGGCGCCGTGGTACGAGAGTTCACGTCCCAGTACCCGCCAGCGCTCGGGGCGTCCCGCCGACAGGTGATGCTGACGGGCGAAGCGGATCGCCAAGTCCATCGCCTCGGAACCGCCGCTGGCGAACAGGACCCGCTTGATGTCGCCGGGCAGCCAGCCGGTCCGCAGGCGGTGGACCAGCTCGACTCGTGCCGGGGTCGCGAAGGGAGGCACGACGTAGTCCGTCTGCGCGGCGGCGCGTGCGTAGGCCTCCGCGACTTCGCGCCGTCCGTGCCCGATGTTGGACACGATCGCGCCGCCGGCGGCGTCGAGAATGCGGCGGCCACAGGAAGTGATCAGGTAGCAGCCCTCCGTCGCCGCCACCTCCAGCGGCGCCTTGCCCTGAGCCAGGAATGGATAGTCGTTGGCGTGCGGCAGGCCGGCGCCGCGAGGGTGGGGATCGACCGTGCGCATGCCCTTGAGACTAGCGCCTCCAAACGCCTCGCAGGCTCGGAGTTTGGTCCCAGCCCCCACCTCACAAGGAGGCTGCGTCAGCAGAACTTGCTTCGTTGCGTTCTGCGACGCAGCCTCCTTGTAGACTGCCGGCCGTTGCCGGGACTTCTTCGGCAGCCGCAAGGCATGAATGGGATCCACGACATGGGCGGGATGCACGGCTTCGGCGCCGTGGATCGCCGGCCGGACGAGGCTCTGTTCCCCGAGGCCTGGCAGGGCCGGGTCTGCGCCCTGGCGGGTTACGCGACGAGCGCCGGACTCGCAAACATCGACGCGTTCCGCCATGCGATCGAGCGGATGCCGGCGGACCGCTACCTCTCCGACGGCTACTACGGGCGCTGGCTCTACGCGCTGGAAACCCTGGCTCACGAGCGCCTGGCCGATGGCCGGCAGCCGGCGCCGCCCGAGCACGAAGGTTCGGTGGTGAGGGAGGTCGACCACGAGCCGATCTACGCGGTCGGCGATGCCGTTCGCACCTGGAACCGGCACCCCGAGGGCCATACGCGCTTGCCGGGCTACGCGCGGAACCGTCGCGGCGTGGTCGCCGACGTGCATCCGGCGTGTGTCTATCCCGACACGAATGCCGACGGGCGCGGCGAGTCGCCGCAGCACCTCTACACGGTCGGCTTCTCCGGCCCCGAACTCTGGGGCGAGGAGGCGGAAGCCGGCGCCACGGTCTACATCGACCTGTTCGAGCCGTACCTGGAGGCGATGCCGTGACGACCGAAACCGCGAGTCTCCGCACCGAGGCGCTAGAGGCTCTGCTGGTGGAGAAGGGCCTGGTCGAATCCGCCGCGGTCGACGCCGTGGTCGAGCGCTACGAGCAGGACATCGGGCCGCTGCGCGGCGCCCGGGCCGTGGCGCGCGCCTGGACCGACCCGGCCTTCAAGGAGCGCTTGCTCGATGACGGTATGCCGGCGGTTCGCGAGTTGGGCTTCGGCGACAAGATGGACGGTCACGTCGCCCGCCTCGTGGTCAAGGAGAACACGGAGTCCGTCCACAACCTGATCGTCTGCACGTTGTGTTCCTGCTACCCGTGGGCCGTGCTCGGGCTGCCGCCGGCCTGGTACAAGTCGCCGGCGTACCGTTCGCGGGCGGTGCGCGAACCCCGCCGGCTGCTCTCGGAGCTGGGCCTCGATCTGCCGCCCGAGGTCGAGCTGCGGGTCTGGGACTCGAGCGCGGAGGTGCGCTACCTGGTCCTGCCGCAGCGACCGCCGGCGAGCGACGGCCTCAAGCCGGACGAGCTGGCCGCCCTGGTGACACGCGACTCGATGATCGGCGTCGAGCGGTAGAGCCGCATGAGCCTTCCGGTCCGGCTGGATGAGGACGGCGCTGCCGCGCCGCCGCGCGAGAACGGAGAGCTGGCCTTCAGCGCGCCCTGGGAAAGCCGGCTGTTCGGCCTGACGATGACCCTCGTCGAAGCCGGCCGCCTCGACTGGGAAGCGTTCCGCCAGCGTCTGATCGCACGGATCGCCGCCTGGGAGCAGCAGGCAGCCGGGGAGCCCTGGGACTACTGGCAGCGCTGGCGGGAGGCCTTCGAGGACTCCCTCGAAGCGGCGGGACTCGTCGCTGCGCCGGAGATCGACGGCCTGACCCGCCGGCTTGCTGCGCGGCCCCACGGTCACGATCATCACCACGACGACCACGATCACCACGACCACGATCACCACGACCACCACGATCACCACGACCACCACGACCACTTGCACGAACACGGCGAACACGGGCGCCCCGGGGATTCACCGCCCGCCGCCACGGAGAACGACCGATGACAGCTCAACTGCTTGCAGGCCAACCCGTCGCCGAGGCGGTACTCGCCGAGGTCGCGGAGCGGGTCGAAGAACTTCGCGCGGCCGGCATACGCCCCGGTCTGGGGACGATCCTGGTCGGCGACGACGCGGCGTCCAGCGGCTACGTCCGCAAGAAGCACGAGACGTGCGAGGAGGTCGGGATCGCCTCGTTCCACGCACAGGTACCGGCGGACGCCGGCCAGGCTGAACTACTTGCCGCCGTCGACCGCTTCAACGCGGACTCGGACGTCGACGCCTACATCATCCAGCACCCGGTGCCCGCGGGATTCGACTTCAACGAGGCCCTGGCGCGCATGGACGCGCGCAAGGACGCCGACGGCCTGCACCCGGTCAACCTGGGCAAGCTGGTGCTCCAGGAGCGGGGGCCTGTCCCCTGCACGCCCGCCGGCATCCAGGCCATGCTCGTCCACTACGGAATCGACATCGGCGGCCGCGAGGTCGTGGTCCTGGGCCGCGGCCCGACCCTCGGACGCCCGCTGTCCCTGCTGCTGACCCTGAAGCAGCCGGGCGCCAACGCCGTCGTCACCGTCGTGCACACCGGCGCCGGGGACGTGAGGCCCTTCACCCGGCGCGCCGATATCGTGGTCGCTGCTCTGGGCGTGCCGCGTTTCGTCCAGCCGGAGATGATCAAGCCCGGCGCGGTCGTGGTCAGCGGCGGCATCAGTTGGGAGGGCAGGAAGCTCCTGCCCGACGTCGACGAGTCGGTCGGCGACGTGGCGAGCTGGATCACCCCGCGGCTCGGGGGCGTGGGGCCGACCACGGTGGCGATGCTGCTGCGGAACACGGTGCTGGCGGCGGCGGAACGGGTGGGTTGAGATGAGACTTCTTCAGAGTTCCGCCGCGCCGCTCCTGGCCCTCGCCCTGACCGTAGCTACCGCGCCGGCCGGCGCCCAGGAACTGATTGGCTTCCACCCCGACCGGGTCGCCGCGCAGCGGGAGATGGAGGAACGGGGCGACGGCTGGATCGCGCCCGAGGATCTCCTGGAATGGAGCCGCGGGATGACGCCGCGGCCGCATCATGCCGGCTCGCCCCAGGCCGAGGCGAACGCGCGCTGGATGGTGGAGCGCTTCAGGGAGTGGGGGTTCGAGGCCGAGATCGAGACCTACCACGTCCTGTTCCCGACGCCCCGGAGGCGCTCGCTGACCCTGCTCGAGCCGACCCGGTTCGAGGCCTCCCTGATCGAAGAGCCGGCGGCGGGAGACGGCACGGCAGAGGTCGCGGTCGCGGAAGGACTGCCCCCCTTCAACGCCTACTCGGCCGACGGCGACGTGACCGCGGAACTGGTCTACGTGAACCGCGGGGTTCCCGAGGACTACGAAGTGCTCGAACGCCTCGGGGTCGAGGTTCGCGGGCGCATCGTGATCGCCCGCTACGGCGGCTCGTGGCGCGGCATCAAGCCGAAGGTCGCCTTCGAACGCGGAGCGGTCGGGTGCCTGATCTTCAACGATCCCGGGGACGACGGCTACAGCCAGGGCGCGGCGTACCCGGACGGTTCGTTCAAGCACCCGAGCGCGGTCCAGCGCGGTTCGGTCCTGGACCTGCCGCTTCGTCCCGGCGATCCGTTGACGCCGATGCGCGGCGCCACGGAGGACGCGAGCCGGCTCGACCGGAGTGACGCCGAGACGCTGATGAAGATCCCCGTTCTGCCCATCTCCTGGCGGGACGCGCAGCCGCTGCTCGAGGCTCTGGGCGGCGAGACGGCGCCGGCCGATTGGCGGGGCGGTCTGCCGATCACCTACCGGATCGGTCCGGGGCCAGCCCGCGTGCGGCTGCGGCTCGAGTTCGACTGGGACCTTGCGCCGGCGCACAACGTGATCGCCAGGCTGCCGGGCAGTGAGCGGCCGGACCAGTGGATCCTGCGCGGCAACCACCACGATGCCTGGGTGATCGGCGCCCGGGATCCGATCAGCGGACTGATCGGTCTGCTGGCGGAGGCGCAGGCGGTCGGCCGGTTGGCGCGGGAGGGCCACCGGCCACGTCGCACCATCGTGTACGCGGCCTGGGATGCCGAAGAGCCGGGTCTGCTCGGCTCCACCGAGTGGGCGGAGCACCACGCCGACGAATTGCGCGAACGCGCGGCGGTCTACATCAACTCGGACTCGAACAGCCGCGGCTTCCTGCGCGCCGGTGGCTCGCATGCGCTGGAGACCCTGGTCAACCAGGTCGCGAATGACGTCGAGGACCCGCAGACCGGGGTCAGCGTCGGCGAACGGCTACGCGCTTCGCGGCGCGCCCGCGGCACTCCCGCCGTCTACCAGCGGCTTCAGGCCTCGGACCGGCTGCGGATCTCCGCTCTGGGCTCCGGCTCCGACTACTCGCCGTTCCTCCAGCACCTGGGGGTGTCGTCCCTGAACGTCGGCTACGGCGGCGAGTCGTCCGGCGGCGAGTACCACACCGCCTTCGACTCCTTCGACTTCTACCGCCGGTTCGTCGACCCGGGCGCCGTCTACGGCGCCGCATTGGCCCGCACGGGCCTTCGTCTTGTGCTGCGGCTGGCGAATGCCGACGTGCTGCCGTTCGAGTTCGGCGCCACCGCGTCGACCGTGGGTCGCTACATCGACGAGGTCGTGGAGCTTGCCGCGAACGAGCGCACGCAGTTGGAACGGGAGGCCGAGCTGGTGCGGAGCGGCGCCTTCCGGTTGGCGGCGGATCCGACCCGGCCCTTCGTGGAACCGGAGGCGCAAGGGCCGGCCCCGTACCTGAACTTCGCGCCGCTCAGGAACGCGCACGATCGGCTCGTGCGCGCGGCGGCGTCTGCCGACCAGTCGCTGGCATCGGCGGCTCAGAACGGCGACGAGGACGCCCAGGAGCAGCTCGACGAACTCATCGTGGGCAGCGAACGGCTGTTGACGCGGGCCCACGGTCTGCCGGGCCGTCCCTGGTTCCGGCACCACCTGTATTCGCCCGGTCTCTACACCGGCTACGGCGTGAAGACGCTGCCGGGAGTGCGGGAGGCTATCGAGCAGAGTGAGTGGGACGAGGCTCAGAGGCAGATCGACATCGCGGCTGAAGTGCTCGGCGAGTACGCCGAGCAGTTGAAGCGGATGGCGCGGGCTACGGAGTCCAGGAAACCGTAGCCCGCGACCACCCGGGTGACGGCCGCGGGTCGACTTTACGCGGCCGCCGCACGAACTCCCGCGCGCAAGAGGTTGTAGCCGTTTGCGTCCACTCGTCCGCGACGCGATATGTCGCGTTCGATGTCCTGCGCCCAGGCGGCGTCCTCGGCGCGTGGGCCTGCGGTCAGTGAGAGAATCTCCGAGCCGAAGCCGGAGCCGTAGGAGAAGGCTGCCACCTGCTCGCCGGCCTTGAGGCCTTGAAGAGCGTTCGCAACGGCGATCCAGAGCGAGGCCGTGTACGAGTTGCCGGAGAGCCTGTTCCAGAGCATCGAGGGCTCGACCTTGTCGTTGTAGAGCTGCTGGATCCGTTCGGCGGACCAGCCGGCGACTTCACCGACAACGTGAAACGCCTTTCTGACCATCTTCGGGAACGGAACATGGAAGCAGATCGCCGAGAACCGTTCCATCACTTCGGCGGGGTCCCGACCGTCGGCGAGCGCGCTGAAGCACTCCACCGCCGCCTTCTTGTAGCACTCGAGGCTCAGCTTGCCGTCGACCCGCGGGTAGGACTCGCCCACCGGGCGGTAGAAGTCGAAGGCCGGCTCGCTCCAGGTGTGGGAGTCGAGACCTACCTTTGCGATCTCGGGGCGGTCGACCACGAAGGCAACGGCGCCGGCGCCCTGGGTCGGTTCGCCCGGGTCGCCCTGCTCGTAGAGGGCGATGTCGGCCGCGACGACCAGGGCCGCCTTGTCCCGGGCCGCCCCGGACATTCGCCACTCGCAGGCCTGGCGTAGCGCCAGGGTGCCGCCGTAGCAGGCGTGCTTCACCTCGTAGGACCGAATGTGGCCGGTCAGACCGAGTTCCTCCGCTACGAAGGCGGAGAGAGGCCGGCTCATGTCGACCGCGGTCTCGGTGCCGACGGCGATCATCCCGATGTCCTTGAGGTCGCCGTCCCAGCGGGACAGGGCGCGCCGGGCGGCCTCGGAGGCGAGGTCGACGATGCCGAAATCAGGCGGGCAGAGGGAGATCTCCGAGCATCCCAGGCCGATGAGGTACTTGTCGGGGTCGACGCCGCGCAGCGAGGCGAGTTCCTCGACGGGCATGGCGAGCGGTGGCAGGTGCAGACCGATGGAGGCAATGCCTGTTTCGACCTTGGTCACGTCGGTTCTCCCTCTTGAAGCTGTCGGCCCCCCGCGGGGTACTCGACCGGCGGAATCGCGGCGAATGGCCGTTGGCTCGTCCGCTACGAAAGAATAGTCTTGCAGACGGTAGCAGGAATCAACCCTCCTTTAGCAGTTTTTCTTTTCGAACCGTGCCTGAACCATTGGAAGTTTCATGAATTCCTGAATATTCGTCCGAACTGTGTTGCCACAGGCCCTCCGAAGCCGTGACCGGGTGCGCCGGCCGTTGCGCGGGCCTGCCATCCGTGCTTCCGAAGACGGGGCGCACGGACTGGTTCACGGGTGGCGCGGATCGCGCCACCCGGGTTCTGGCCCGCGATCTGCGCGAAGCGGCGAGCCCGGTCCGCTGGGGTGTTCAGCGCAGGCTGCGGGCGCAGCGGAAGCCGGTGTTGTCGAGACCTGAATCGGGGGCCGAGTGGTTGCGGTTCGCGTTCCGGTAGCCCTCGCAGTAGCTCGCGGCGCAGAGCCAGGAGCCGCCCTTCAGGACCTTCTCGCCGCCGGCGCCGCCGGGCAGGTACCAGTCGTCGCACCACTCCCAGACGTTGCCGCCGAGGTCGAAGACGCCGAGCGCGTTCGCGGGATAGGAGCCGACCGGCGCCAGGTAGGTGTGCCCGTCCGCCGCCTCGTCCGTTTCGGGGAACTTGCCCTGCCAGACGTTTCCGACCCATTGGCCGTCGGGGTCGGGATCGTCGCCCCAGGGGTAGCGGGCCCGGCCGGCGCCGTCGTTGCCGGCCGCCGCGGCGAGGTCCCATTCGGCCTCGGTCGGCAGCCGTTTGCCGCGCCAGGCGCAGAAGGCATCGGCGTCGCTCCAACTGACGTGGACGACCGGGAGGTCGGGTTGGGCTTCGGCGCCGGGGCCGCGGGGCTGCCGCCAGTCGGCGCCGTCGACCCTCAGCCACCAGGGCGTTCCCGGCACCCGCTGTTCCTGGGCAGGGTTCGCGGTCGCTTCCGGGTGGAAGACCATGGACCAGCCCCAGCGCTCGGCCTCGGTCTCGAATCCGGTCGCGTCGACGAAGGCGGCGAAGTCCCGGTTCGTGACCTCGTAGACGTCCAGGTCGAAGGCAGCGACTTCGAGTTCGCCTCCGGAGCGGGGCACGGCGCCGGCGGGTACGCGCACCATGCCTTCCGGCGCCGGTTCGGTCGCGGTCGAAGCGGCCGGCTCTGGCGACGCAGCCGGCGTCGACTCCTCCGGCGAAGCGGCGCAGCCGAGGACGGCGACCATTCCGATCGCAGCGAGGAACGCCGGCAGGCGCGCGCGATGGCGCGCACTCATGGCGCCCACCCGAAACGGTCCAGATCGATGCGGCCGCGCCGGTCGAACACGATGCCCTCCTCTTCGAGCAGAAAGCGCTGCCGATCCACACTATCCAGGGGGTCGAGACCGCGTTCGCTGACCTCGCCGCGGGCGTTGACCACGCGGTGCCAGGGCACGCTGTCGTCTCCCAGCCGGGCAAGGGCATAGCCGACCTGCCGGGCGTTCCGTGGCCGTTCGGCGAGAGCGGCGATCTGGCCGTAGGTGGCGACACGGCCCTCGGGGATGCACTCCACGATGCGGTGGAAGGTCTCGTGAAGGCCGTTCGTGCCCTGATGATCGAGTGCGGTCACGATCCGGGAACCTTACTAGCGCGCTGCCTCTCGGCCCCAGTCTGCTACCTTCGGCGAGCCAAGCATGTACTCCGCCGATCGAGGTCACAGCCGCCTCGACCGGCGGCGCAACTACGCCGCCCTGCTCGCCCATGGCCTGCTCGGCATGACCGGGTTTCGCCTGCTCCAGGCGCCGACCTTCCTGCCGACCTACATCCACCTGCTGACCGGCTCCAGTCTGGCGGTGGGCGCGGCTTCGGCCTGCCAGAGCCTGGGAATGCTCGTGTCGCCGGTGCTCAGCGCGGCGCTGGCCGAGCACCGCAGCCACGTGAAGTGGGCCACGGTGCTGTTCGGCGGTTTGATGCGGCTGCAGATCCTGGTCCTGGCCCTGCTGGCCCTGTTCGCGCCGGTCGATGTCGCCGTGTTCCTGGTCTGGCCGGTGCTGGTGATGTGGGGCCTGTCGAGTGGCATGCAGATGGTCGTGTTCAACCTGCTGTTGGCGAAGTCGGTGCCTGTCACTCGGAGGGGACGGCTGCAGGGGACACGCAACCTGAGTGCCGGTATCTCGGTGATCCTGATGTCGATCGTCGCCGGATGGGTGCTGGACCGCTACGGGTTTCCCCGGGGCTACGGCCTGACCTTCCTGGGCGCCGCGGTGATGGCCTCGGTCGGGCTTGCGTTCATGGGCCTCATCCGTGAACCCGCCGCCGTTGATCTGCACGCGGCCGGACTCAGCCTGCGTGTCCGGCTTGGCAAACTGCCGGATCTCTTCCGCTCCGACCGCGACTTTGCGGGTTTCCTGGAGGCGCGACTGCTGACCAGTGCCGCTCGAGGCGCGCTGCCGTTCTACGTCGTGCTGGTCAGCGAGCGGTTCGGCGTCACCGGAGCGCGTCTCGCCGCTTTGACCATCGTCTTCGTGGCGGCGCAGTCGGTCTGCGCCCTGATGTGGGGCCTGCTGGGTGACCGGTCGGGCTTTCGCGTCGTGTTCGTGCTGGCGCTCGGCACGTGGATCATGGGCAGCCTGATCGTCCTCTGGGCGCCGGTGTTCCCGGTTGCCTACGTGGTCTTCCTGCTGGTTGGCGCGGGCCTGAGCGGTGTGCTGCTCGCGTCGCAGAACCTGGTGCTCGAGTTCGGACGGGAACGTGACCGGCCGATGCGGATTGCCGCCACCCACTCACTCTCCGAGGCGGCGGGCGTGGCGGGGTTCCTCGGCGCGGGATTGATCAGCCAGGTGGCTCCGATCGAGGGCGTGTTTCTGATTTCCATCGTTCTCCATCTGTTGGCGTTGCGGAGGTTGATCCGCACCGTGGATCCGCGGCGCACGGCGCAGAAGGCCGCGCCGGACCGGGCCTGACCGTCCTGGCATGGGGATTGCTTCATTCCTGTGTGTCGGGACTGCAAGCGTCGTCCCGAGAGATGTGGAACACACCCGGAGGAGGTCCCCCACCAACTCTCCTGCCTAGTAACCCGAGAGCCGACCGGCGGCGCGGCCGCGTGCTAACGACGCTTGTTCCAGCTATTCGCCTGCGCCACTACTTGCCGGTTCAGCTTCCTGCTCGGATCTTCCAACTCGCTCGGTCTCCGGGCGAGCCTTCCAGGTTCCTTCCAACGGACCTCCTCCGCTCCGCTTCCACCTATACCCGAGAGCCGCCGCCCCGGACACGACAACGTGGACCGGTCGCGGCGCTCCGGCGCGCCAGGATGGCGCGGTTTCCTACGGCCGGTCGTGCAGGTACCGTGACACGGCGTCCAGAGCGATTCGCTCCTGGGCGCCGGTGTCGCGGTGGCGCACGGTGACCGTTTGATCGTCGAGGGTCCGGCCGTCGACGGTGAAGCAACAGGGCGTGCCGGCCTCGTCCATTCGCGCGTAGCGCTTGCCGATCGACTGCTTCGCGTCGTACTGGATGCGGTAGTACCGGCGGAGTTCGAGGTAGAGCGCCTCCGCGATCTCGGGCATTCCGCCCTTGTTCACGAGGGGG
This sequence comes from Candidatus Multivorans sp., assembly GCA_965205295.1. Taxonomy (GTDB): domain Bacteria; phylum Acidobacteriota; class Thermoanaerobaculia; order Multivoradales; family Multivoraceae; genus Multivorans. The sequence goes on along the minus strand of OZ242167.1, from coordinate 2,785,568 downwards.
AAGACGCCCGCGTGAATCGGCGCCAAGCGGTGCGGGAAGCGCATGAGTTCGGACGACGGCCGGCTCTCGTCGACGGTGTACGCCTCGCAGAGCAGCGCCAGCACACCCCGGGTCAGGCCGGCGGCGGGCTCGATCACGTGGGGCACGAAGCGCTCGCGCGTCTGCTGGTCGAAAGTCTCCAGCTTGACGCCGCTCCACTGCTGGTGCTGCTCCAGGTCGAAGCTGCCGCGGTGGGCCACGCCCTCGAGCTCGCCGAAACCCGGCTCGGTGAACGGGTACTGGTACTCGACGTCGAATGTGCCCTCGCCGGTCTGGGCATAGTGGGCCAGTTCGGACGCCTCGTGGCGGCGCAGGCGCAGCCGCTCGCCGGCCAGCCCTAAGCCGCTCCACCAGTCCATCCGCGCCTGGGTCCAGAAGTCGAACCAGATCTTCGCCTCGGACGGGTGGCAGAACCACTCCATCTCCATCTGTTCGAACTCGCGGGTGCGGAAGATGTAGTTCCTGGGCGTCACCTCGTTGCGGAAGGCCTTGCCGATCTGTGCGATGCCGAACGGAAGTCGCACCCGCGAGGTGTCCAGCACGCCCTTGTAGTTCAGGAAGATGCCCTGGGCCGTCTCGGGCCGCAGGTAGGCGATGTTGTCCTCGCCGGAGGCGGCGCCGACGAAGGTCTTGAACATCAGGTTGAAGTCGCGGGCCTCGGTCAGCGTCCCGGGCGCCGAAGCGCCGGGCGCCCAGACATGGTCACGCTCCGCCGCGTCGAGCTCGGCTAGCGGCAGCGACTCGAAGTCGTCCAGCGTGGGCCGGCCGTGCATCGCCTTGCGCGCCGTCCTGAGCGCCGGTTCCGGTTCGCCCTCGAGGTAGGCGAAGAAGGCCGGCGGGTCCTGATCGCGCTTCGGCCGCAGCACGTGCAGGTGGTCCGCCCGGAAGCGGGCCTTGGTCTGCCGGCAGTCGACCATCGGGTCGGAGAAGCCGCCGACGTGGCCGCTCGCTTCCCAGGCCCGGGGGTTCTGGATGATCGACGAGTCGATGCCGACAATGGACAGCGGAGCGCCGTCCGGGCCGATCGGCGGGCACTCGACCATGTCGCGCCACCAGGCGTCGCGCAGGTTGTTCTTGAGCTGAACGCCGAGCGGGCCGTAGTCCCAGAACCCGTTGATGCCGCCGTAGATATCGGATGCCGGGAACACGAAGCCGCGGCGCTTGGCGAGCGCCACGATCCGTTCCATCCGTTCGCTGCCTGTGGGTTGGGACATCCGCTGCTCCTTCCGCCGGGCCGGAACGGTAGCAGCTTGTTACGATCCGCCCTTCACTCCACTTCCACAGGATCGACGCCATGGCAACCGCCCCTGCAACCGCCCCCGCAACCGCGACCGCAAAGCCCAACCTGACCCGCCCTCTCCGTCCCGAAGGCGACTGGCGCCATGCCTTCTCGTACCACCCGATGGATGTCCAGATCGAGCGCGCCGAAGGCGTCTTCATCTACGACACGGACGGCAACCGCTACTTCGATGCCTCGGGCGGTCCGATGGCGGTCAACCTGCCGCACAATCACCCGAGAATCAAGCGGGCCATCGCGGCCCAGCTCGAGAACTACGCCTACACGCATCCCTCCATCGCCGATCCGAGGCGGGCCGAGTTCTGCCGGTTGCTCGCCGAGATCACGCCGGGGGACCTGGACCATGCCTACCTCGTTTCCGGCGGATCCGAGGCGGTCGAGACCGCGATCAAGCTGGCCCGCCAGGCGCAGATGGCCCTCGGCAACCGGGACAAGCACAAGATCATCAGCCACCGGGACTCCTACCACGGGATGACGCTGGGCACCCTCGCCGTGTCCCACAATCCCGCCAGTCAGGCGGCGTTCGAGCCCATGTTGCCGAAGTGGCCTCACATCCGGCAGTACTCCGACTTCGACCGGCCGGAGGGCATGAGCCGCGAGGAGTGGGGCGTGGAATGCGCCCAGGCGCTGGAGTACGCGATTCACTACGCCGGCGCGAAGACGGTTGCCGCATTCCTGGCGACGCCCCATGGCTGCGGGCCGGACTACGCCTGCGTGCCGCCGGACAGCTACTGGCGCACGATCCGGGAAATCTGCGACCGCTACGACGTGCTGATCATCACCGACGAGGTGATCACCGGGTTCGGCCGCACCGGCAAGTGGTTCGCCATGGATCACTACAGCATCGATCCCGACATCATGACCATGGCCAAGGGCATCTCGAGCTGCTACGTGCCCTTCGGCGCCGTGTCGGTCTCAAGCAGGATCAGCGCGCCCTTCGAGAAGGGCCACTCCTTCGTGCACGGCTATACGTTCGGCGGACACTCCGTGGGCTGCGCCGTCGGCTGCGAGGTGATCCACGTCATAAGAGACGAGAAGCTGATCGAGAACTGCAACGAGCAGAGCCCGCGGGTGTTCTCCTACCGCGAGGAACTGCTCTCCCATCCGACGGTTGCCGATGTCCGGGGCTGGGGTCTGATGATGGTGCTCGAGCTCGTCGCCGACAAGCAGACGATGGCGTTCTTCGACCGCAGCGTCGATGCGCAGACGCTCTTCCAGTCCATGGCGCTCAAGCACGGTCTCATCATGTACAGCTCCCTTTACGGCTCCTCCCGCCAGCCCGCCCTGGCCCGCGGCCTGCCGATCTGGATCTCGCCGCCCCTTTCCATCAACTCCGACGAGATCGACGAGATGATGCGGAGGTTGCTGGCGATGCTCTCCGAGTGGGAGAGCCTGGTCCTGTAGAGGCGGCGCCGAGCGAGGCGCGGAGCGCGGCGAGGCGCGGACGGGCGGAGGTGGCACCCGCCGGCTTCGGGGTCAGAGGGGGTCACCCCCCAGGTGCCGCTTGCGCTCTCTGGGCAACGGGGAGGTTGGCGCTCGCTCCACTCCACTCGCTCCGGTTCGGTCCGGTTACGGGGGAGGCCTGGGGAGTCGCTCGTTCCGAGTCACCTGGGGGGTGACCCCCTCGGACCCCTGCGCCGGCTGGACGGCGTCGGCGGTCGGGAACCCTCCAATGGCGGGGTGCGGGACCGTTCCAGGTTGTGGTGGAGGGTCTTGGTGGCAACGTCGCGATTGGTGGTGTTGTGGCCGCTCAGTTCTCGTCGTTGTCGAGGCGCCTGTCTTCCAGGCGGCCCTCCAACTCGGCAAGCCGCTCCTTCAGGGTCTCCAGCCGTTCCTCGAGAGCCTTCATGTCGGGGCGCCGCTCTTGGAGGAAGCGCTGCACGTGTTCGTGGCGCTCCTTCCACTCGTCGCCGTTGAAGTACTCCTGGATCTTCTCGTGCATGTTCTCGGGTCCTACAAACACGTCGACCTCGCCGTCACCGTCAAGATCTTCGCGCCCGCGCAGGAAGAAGGAGAAGGAACCGGGCCTCAGGTCCAGGCGTGGCCGTTCGTCCAGAGTCGTACTGAGGGTCTCGACCTTGCCGTCCCGCCAGATCTCGAGATCGGCCGGATCTCCGGCCTCGGTGCGCCGAACCATGGAGGTCAGCTCCCGATGACTGGACACGTCCTCGCCTTCGAACCGAGTGAGGATGTCGCCCACCTGAATGCCGGCGCGGGCCGCCGGGCTGTTCTCGACAACGTTCGAAACCAGGACTCCGCTGCCCTCGGGCACCCCGAAGTGGGCGCGTAGCGGTTCGTTCAGATTGACGAGTTCGACACCGAGATAGGCGCCGCCGAACAAGCCCACGGAACGTCCGTTCACCTTGGCGTTCCGAAGGGCCTCCTCCAATGTCGATCCGGCGCCCCTCCCGGCGATGCGGGCATTTGCCAGATCCTCAGTGTTGGGAATCTCGTCTCCCAGCACCACCACGAACGAGGGTTCGTCTCGACCGAGGGCGCGGGCCAGACGCGCGGCTTCTTCACCCGAGAGCACCTTGGCTCCGGACTCGCTGAGAACCCTGATCTCGGGCGGAATCTCTGGTGTCTCCTGGGCGAAGGCGCCCGGCGCCCAAGCCAGGGCCAGCGCTGCTGTCAAGGTGAGGACAAGGGGGCGGAAGCGAATGCCGGTTGCACTGCAAGCGAGAAGGCTGTTCGTGGTCATTGCGTGAATCTCCTATTGAATCCTGCGGCCGGCAACGGCGGTGTAGCGCACCGGCAGTGGTTCGATGTCCCTCAGATCGAAGAGGACTTCGGTTTGGGGGTCGATGGACACCGGCACGAAGGGTTGGGAGTCCAGGGCCAGTCGGCGCAGCGACTCCAGTTCCCGGAGGAGTTCCCGGTGCTCGGACTTCAGTTCTTCGAGAGTGTCCGCGGTGACCGGCGCCGGTTTGGGCGCGGACTGTCGGGCCCACCAGGCGCCGGCGGCGGCCGAGGCGATGACTACAGCGACGCAGGCCGCGGCGAAACGCAGTCGTGCGACTGGCGGGCGGGCCTCATCGGCCCGGACACGGCGCAGAACGCCGGCGGTGAAGTCCGCCGAGGCATCGACGCGGGGCAGGCGTTTCAGATCCGGGAGCGCGTGAGGGGCTCCGTCAGAGTCGTTCATTTCTCTCCTCCGTTCCAGTACTCGCTCAGGCCGTCGCGAAGCAGGTTCTTGCCGCGGTGGACCCTCGACTTGACCGTTCCTTCGCGGCATCCGAGGGTCTTGGCGATGCGCGCGTAGGGCCAGCCTTCGATCTCCCTCAGCACGACGGGTGCGCGGTAGTGAAGAGGCAGACGGCTCAGGGCTCTGGTGACGGCGTCTGCCGCCTCGGCGCCCAGTGCGGTTTTCTGCGGCGAGGGGACCGGCGTACGCTGCCGGTGCTCCGCGGTCAGTGACGGCAGCAGACCGCGCCAGCGGGCGGCCTTGCGTTGCTCGCTGCGAAGCTGGTTCGTGGCGATGCGGAACAGGAACGCCTGGAACTGGCCCCGTTCCCGGTAGCGGCCGGCCGAACGATAGACGCGTACGAAGGCGTCCTGCGCCAGGTCTTCGGCGCGTTCGCGGCTGCGGGTCATCTGGGTGAGGTAGTTCACGAGGGGGTTCTTGTAACGCTCCACCAAGTCGGCGAAGGCTTGCTCGTCGCCCAGTTTGACGCGCGCCATGAGCCGTCCGTCGTCGCCGGAGCGGTCCATGTGGGCCGCGTCCGTAGGGGCGGTCATCTGCGCCGGGGTGCTTCGGAGGTTCGTCGGCACCGCCAGCGGGTCGGGCCTGAGCGCGGCCACGGGCATTTCACTCTTACAACGCGCGACGGCGCAAAGTGTTCCAGCGGAGCGCCCGATGACGGGCGCTCCGCTGGTTCGCGGGTGGCGCGACCCGCGCCACCAGGGTTCCAACGGCGCGCCCGCTGACGGGCCCGCCGCTGGTTCGCGGATGGCGCGTTCCGCGCCATCCGGGTTCCCGTTACACTCCGGGTCTTCCTTCGAGACCAACAATCAGGAGAAGCCCGAATGACCGTAGCGGAGATGAAGAGCACACCCGAACCTGAGTTGCGGGTCGACGTCCAGGACCGCGTCGCCCTGCTGACGTTCAACCGTCCCAAGAAGCTCAACGCCCTTTCCGGCGAGATCACCGGCGGCCTCCAGGAAGAGCTGCCGCGGCTGGCCGCCGACCCCGACGTCGGCGTGATCGTCCTCACCGGCGAGGGTCGCGCCTTCTGTGCCGGCGGCGACGTTTCGGGCATGAGCAAGTCGGGGAGCGCCCCGAAGACGCTCGAGCAGCGGATCGACGGTCTGCGGCAAGGCCAGGAGGCTGCGTGGCTCGTTCACTCCGTTCCCAAGGTGACCATCGCCCTGGTCAACGGCTTCGCCATGGGCGCCGGCCTCGGCTTGGCGGCAAGTTGCGACTTGCGGCTGGCCTCGAGCGCGGCGAAGTTCGGCACCGCGTACTCCAAGGTCGGCTACGGCGGCGACTGGGGCACGACCTGGCAACTGACCCGGCTGGTCGGTCCGGCGGTGGCCAAGGAACTGTTCTTCACGGCCGACATCATCGATGCGGAGGAGGCGCGGCGCATCGGCCTCGTCAACCGCATCTACGACGCGGAGAGCTTCCACGCCGAAGGGATGGAGTTCGCGTCGCGGCTCGCCCACGGGCCGCTGGTGAGCTATCGCTGGATGAAGGAGAACGTGAACCTGGCGGTCACGCAGGATTTCCGGTCCATCCTGGACCGCGAGGCGATCTCGCACATCCGTTGCGGTGAGACCGACGATCACCGCGAAGGCGTCGCGGCCTTCATGGCGAAGCGGGCGCCGCGGTTCACCGGGCGCTGACGTGAAAGCGCCCGAAGCTCGCGGAGCTTCGGGCGCTGGAAAGAGCTCGCGGGTCCCGGACCCGGCCCTGTCTGGCGCTGATGATGGCGACCCGGACGCAGGGCAACGACCCGGACGGCCCGCAATTCTGTAGGGGACATTCCCGAAACACCCTACTAATCTGGGAGTCCTGTTGAAAGTTCCGATCGCAGTTGTACCGGCTGCTGCTGGTGCGCCCCGGCCTGCGGGGGGCATCGGCGGGGCGCCCCGACAGCGCCTCGGGAGTCCGGCCGCAGCCCCGACTCGTCGACCTGGTTGACGGCGTGCAGCCGCGCGCCGACTGAACAATGTCGATTGCTTCGCCGTCTAGACGAGCGAGACTGATCGTTCTCGCCGTTGGTGTTGCAAGCATGTTGGGTCTCGGCGATGGCCCGGCCTTTGCCGGGTTCAAGAATGCCGACACCGATTGGATGAGGGACGGAAAGTACGGCATTTACCTCAAATACCTGAATTGGACTCCTAGAGAAACAACATCTGCCGAATACAACCGGTGGGTCGATGCATTCGACGTAGACAGGTTCGTCGAAGCCGTCGAACTGACCGGCGCAAGCTGGGTCATCTGGGGCCTCGGACGGGTGTGGTTCAACTCGCCCAACGCAACGCTGGACGGCTTTGTGGGTGACTTCACCTCCAACCGTGACCTACCGCTCGAGATCTCCGCCGCATTGCAGGAACGAGGCATCAAGTTCATGCTGTATGCCGCGGCCGACAAGACGGAATCAGAAAATGACCCTCTTGGAAAGCTCGCCTTGGGATGGGGCCTCAACAACAGGTACACGAGTACCTATGTGAACAATTGGGCGGATGTGCTCCAAGTCTGGTCCGATCGCTATGCAACAAAAGTGTCGGGCTGGTGGATCGATCATACTTATCCACGCTATGCCGTTTCGGTGACGGCCCGGGGTGCTTCCAATCCGGAATTGGCGATCTACAGAAATCACCTCCTTTCCGGGAATTCGGACAGCATTGTGGCGTTCAATCACGGTTGGCAGGACCTGGATGCCCACACCCCCCAAGAGGACTACAGGTCCGGGCACGAACGTGCAATCGCGGAAAGCGTTGCATCTTCCAGATGGTGGCACGGGCTCCAGTGGCACTACCTGTCTCGTCTTGGTCCTGGCCTTTGGGGGTCGGAGGGTATTCGATACGGCACACAGGAACTGATCGACTACGTCAACGAAAACAACCGGCACGAAGGGGCGAACACTTTCAGCGTGTTTATCTACTCGCAGCCGGGCGAGTCGGCTGAGGGTATTGTCAAATCGCCGGGGAACCTCAGCAATGCCCAGATCCGGCAACTGTCGGCGCTACGGGATGCTTCGCTACAGTTCGTGGACGACACGTCGGACGACGTCTCCTTCGTCGGGACGTGGGAGCGGATGGACGACGAGCTGGACTTCCGCGGCTCGACCACCGGGTCGGATGAGGCGGACGCCCATGCCGAGTTGGCGTTTTCGGGAATCGGCGTGGAGGTGGTCGTGAGGAGAGGTCGGAACGGCGGCCTGGTCGACGTGGAACTCGATGGCGATGTCGTGTTGGATGATTTCGATACGTACTCGCGGGCGACGGCGTTCAAACAGGTCATCTACACCAACAAGAATCTCGATGCGGGGTCTCACACGGTACGACTGGTCGCGACCGGCCGAAAGAGCGCCGGCGCGACAGCCGCCGACGCAATGTTGGACAACTTCGCGGTGACCATGGCGGACACAATGCGCCCGCGGGTGTTGTCGGTCACGAGCGACGCGTCGCACCCGACGAAGGACTCCTTTACGGTGACGATCGACTTCCTGGAGGATGTCACGGGGCTTCGGGCGGGAGAAATATCCGTCAGCAACGGCGCCGTCTCGAACTTCGCAGGCTCGGGCGCCAGCTACACGCTCGACATCGCGCCGACCGCGGGCCTGGAGGGCGAGGTGACTGTGGACGTCCCGGCCAATGCGGTGGTGGACGGAGCGAGCAACGGCAACCTGGAGGGAAGCGAGACTTTCGCCGTGGACACGCGGGCCCCCGTGATTCAGACGGCGGTGGCGAACCAGGCTGTGCTGACCCTTGTCTACGGCGAGGCGTTGGACCCGCTTTCGGTGCCGCCGGCGAGTGCCTTCACCCTGACGGGGGGCGGGGCGCCGCGCACGATTTCGAACGTGGTGGTGAACGGGAGTCGGGTGGTGTTTTCCATTGACCCTCCGGCGTCGTACGGCGAAGCGGGCCTGCAGGTCGGCTACTCGGCGCCTTCGGGCGGCGCCCTGGTCGACGCACTGGGCAACAAGGTTCCGTCATTCACGAACCAGGCGGTCGCCAACGAATCGCCGGGCACGACACCTTCCACCGACACATGGATCACCGGTGCGACGGCGTTCTCGGTGCGGGAGGGCGACACGGCGGTGGCGACGCTCACGGCGACGGAAGCGGCCACTGCTGCTGGGGATCCGGTCTGGTGGATCCCTTCGGGTGCCGCTGGCGGGCCGGACGGCGGCAAGTTCGCTCTCAGTCGCGCCGGCGCGCTCACGTTCGCCGCGGCGAAGGACTTCGAGGCCCCGGACGACGCGAACGCCGACGGCAGCTACCAGGTCACGGTCCAGTTGAGCGTCGGCGCGTTGACCGCCGCGGCCGACCTGACGGTGACACTCACCAACCGCAACGAGGCGCCGGTGGCCGATGCACGCGCCGTTCAGCCGATTGTGGCCCAGGGCGCCACGGCGACCCTGAGTGGTTCGGGGAGCGACCCGGACGCCGACGACACCCTGACCTACGCCTGGACGCAGACGGGCACTCCCGCGGTGGCGCTGTCGGATACGGCGGCCGCCTCCCCGACCTTCACCGCGCCTTCCAACCTGACTGAGGACGCTACGCTGTCGTTCACCCTCCGAGTCGCCGACTCGAGCGGTCTCTATCACGAGGACGCGGTATCGGTGACGGTGCAAAAGGACCCCCTGCTCACCGCGGCGTTCGAGAACGCGCCGGCCCGCCACGACGGCTCGACACCGTTCGCGGTGGATCTTCGATTCAGCGACGAGGTCGCACTCTGGTACTCGGCGTTCACCTCAGGGTTGCTTACAACCACCGGCGGGACGGTGCAGCGCGCGAGCCGTCTGGTGCTGCGTAGCAACATTGGATGGCGGATCCCAGTGACGCCGGACGGGGACGGCGACGTGGTGATCACGTTGCCGGCGAACCGCCCCTGCAGTTGGCTGACCGGGGCGTGTGCGCGGGACGGCCGGAAGCTGGCGGTGGCGGCCAGCGTCACGGTGCCCGGTCCGGCGCCCAGTCCGGCGCCCGATATCACCAGCGCGGCGGCGTTCACGGTCCAGGAAGGCGAGACGGCGGTCGGGACGCTGACGGCGACGGACGCGGACACGCAGGCGTCCGGTCTGAGCTGGTCGCTGAGCGGTGGAGCGGACCAGGCGAAGTTCGCCATCACGAGCGCCGGCGCGCTGAGCTTGGCGGGGGCGAAGGACTACGAGGCGCCGGACGACGCCAACACGGACGGCGCCTACCAGGTGACGGTGCAGGTGAGCGACGGTGGGCACACGGACACGGCGGATCTGACGGTGACGCTGACGAACGTGAACGAGGCGCCGACGGCGGACGCGGGCCCGGACCAGCCGGGGGTCGAGCCGGGGGCGCAGGTGACGCTTGGTGGCACGGGGACGGACCCGGACGCCGGCGACACGCTGAGCTACGCGTGGACGCAGACGGGTGGGACGAGCGTGACGCTGACGGGCGGCGCCACGGCCACGGCGACGTTCGCGTTACCGAGCGGGGCGGCCGACGACGACGAATTCACGTTCAAGCTCAAGGTCGCCGATGCCGCCGGGCTGTTCGCCGAGGACTCGGTGACGGTGCGGGCCGTCGCGTCTACGGATCCCGCAGCGACCGTGGAGGTATTGAACGAGGACTTCGACGACGGCGATGCGGACGGGTGGACGGTCTACGACGGAAGCTGGGCGGTCACGGACGGTACGTACGGGGTCAGCGGCGGGGGAGAGGGCAAGGCGGTAGCGACGGCGATCGACGTTGCGGACTTCGTGCTGGAAGCCGAGGTTCGGGTGCAGTCGACCTCGGGTGATTCGGGGGTGGTATTCCGGGTGAGCGATCCGGGGACCGGGACCGACAACTACAAGGGCTACTACGTGGGCGTCGCCACCGACTCGTCGCTGGTGTTCGGCAAGGCGAACGCGGGTCAGTGGGAGGAGTTGGAGAGGGAGAATCTGGCGTTCACGTCAGGCCTCTGGTACAGGTTGAAGGTCGTGGCGTCGGGGGCTTCGATCCGGGTCTACGTATCGGACGTGCTCACGATCGAGGCGACGGACGATACCTACGACAGTGGCGCGATCGGCTTGCGGACGTCGCGCGCCGAGGCGGACTGGGACAACGTTGTCGTCGCGAAGATCGTCGAGGAGGATAGCGTCGGATTCCAGGTCACGGCTGCGCCAGGGGAGATCGACGAGGGGGCCGCCGCGACGGTGACCGTGGCGACCGTGAACGGAGCGACATTTGCCGAGGCGCAGGACATCGCCCTCGAGGTGTCGGGGTCTGCGTCGGCGGCCGACTATGAGATGGCCTCGACCGGCTTGACCCTGGCGGCCGGGACGGCAGCGGTGTCGATGGAACTGACAGCGGTGGATGACGAGGCCGAGGAGGCTGCGGAGACGGTGACGTTGACGGCGGCACGCGGCGGCTCGGCGATCGGTTCGGCCACGGTGACGATCCGGGCCAGTGACGCGGCGGTCGTGGAGCCGGCGGGGCCGGAGATCAGCAGCGCGTCGACGTTCTCGGTAGCGGAGGGTACGACGGCAGTGGCCACGCTGGCGGCGACGGACGCGGACACGGAGGCGTCCGGCCTGACGTGGTCGCTGAGCGGTGGAGCGGACCAGGCGAAGTTCGCCATCACGAGCGCCGGCGCGCTGAGCTTCGCGGGGGCGAAGGACTACGAGGCGCCGGACGACGCCGACACGGACGGCGCTTACCAGGTGACGGTGCAGGTGAGCGACGGTGGGCGCACGGACACGGCGGACCTGACCGTGACGCTGACGAACGCGAACGAGGCGCCGACGGCGGAGGCGGGGACGGACCAGGCGGACGTCGCGCCGGGGTCGCAGGTGACGCTTGGTGGCACGGGGACGGACTCGGACGCCGGCGACACGCTGAGCTACGCGTGGACGCAGACGGGCGGGACGAGCGTGACGCTGACGGGCGGCGCCACGGCCACGGCGACGTTCGCGGCGCCGGACGATCTTCCGGCGAGCGCCGAGCTGACGTTCCGGTTGCAGGTCACGGACGCGGGCGGGCTGTCCGCCGAGGACTCGGTGAGGGTGACGGTGCGGGTCGTCGCGTCTACGGACCCCGCAGTGACCGTGGAGGTATTGAACGAGGACTTCGACGACGGCGATGCGGAGGGGTGGACGGTCTACGACGGAAGCTGGTCGGTCACGGACGGTACGTACGGGGTCAACGGCGGGGGAGAGCGCAAGGCGGTAGCGACGGCGGTCGACGTTGCGGACTTCGTGCTGGAAGCCGAGGTTCGGGTGCAGTCGAACTCGGGTGATTCGGGGGTGGTCTTCCGGGTGAGCGATCCGGGGACCGGGACCGACAACTACAAGGGCTACTACGTGGGCGTCGCCACCGACTCGTCGCTGGTGTTCGGCAAGGCGAACGCGGGTCGGTGGGACGAGTTGGACAGGGAGAATCTGGCGTTCACGTCAGACCTCTGGTACAGGTTGAAGGTCGTGGCGTCGGGGGCTTCGATCCGGGTCTACGTATCGGACGTGCTCACGATCGAGGCGACGGACGATACCTACGACAGTGGCGCGATCGGCTTGCGGACGTGGCGCGCCGAGGCGGACTGGGACAACGTTGCCGTTGCGAAGATCCTCGAGGAGGATAGCGTCGGATTCCGGGTCACGGCTGCGCCAGGGGAGATCGACGAGGGGGCCGCCGCGACGGTGACCGTGGCGACCGTGAACGGAGCGACATTTGCCGAGGCGCAGGACATCGCCCTCGAGGTGTCGGGGTCTGCGTCGGCGGCCGACTACGAGATGGCCTCGACCGGCTTGACGCTGGCGGCCGGGACGGCAGCGGTGTCGATGGAACTGACAGCGGTGGATGACGAGGCCGAGGAGGCTGCGGAGACCGTGACGTTGACGGCGGCACGCGGCGGCTCGGCGATCGGTTCGGCCACGGTGACGATCCGGGCCAGCGACGAGGCGGCGGTCGTGGAACCGGCGGCGCCGGAGATCAGCAGCGCGTCGACGTTCTCGGTAGCGGAGGGTACGACGGCAGTGGCCACGCTGGCGGCGACGGACGCGGACACGGAGGCGTCCGGCCTGACGTGGTCGCTGAGCGGTGGAGCGGACCAGGCGAAGTTCGCCATCACGAGCGCCGGCGCGCTGAGCTTCGCGGGGGCGAAGGACTACGAGGCGCCGGACGACGCCAACACGGACGGCGCCTACCAGGTGACGGTGCAGGTGAGCGACGGTGGGCGCACGGACACGGCGGACCTGACCGTGACGCTGACGAACGCGAACGAGGCGCCGACGGCGGAGGCGGGGACGGACCAGGCGGACGTCGCGCCGGGGTCGCAGGTGACGCTTGGTGGCACGGGGACGGACCCGGACGCCGGCGACACGCTGAGCTACGCGTGGACGCAGACGGGTGGGACGAGCGTGACGCTGACGGGCGGCGCCACGGCCACGGCGACGTTCACGTTACCGAGCGGGGCGGCCGACGACGACGAATTCACGTTCAAGCTCAAGGTCGCCGATGCCGCCGGGCTGTTCGCCGAGGACTCGGTGACGGTGACGGTGCGGGTCGTCGCGTCTACGGACCCCGCAGCGACCGTGGAGGTATTGAACGAGGACTTCGACGATGGCGATGCGGAGGGGTGGACGGTCTACGACGGAAGCTGGTCGGTCACGGACGGTACGTACGGGGTCAACGGCGGGGGAGAGCGCAAGGCGGTAGCGACGGCGGTCGACGTTGCGGACTTCGTGCTGGAAGCCGACGTTCGGGTGCAGTCGACCTCGGGTGATTCGGGGGTGGTCTTCCGGGTGAGCGATCCGGGGACCGGGACCGACAACTACAAGGGCTACTACGTGGGCGTCGCCACCAACTCGTCGCTGGTGTTCGGCAAGGCGAGCGCGGGTCGGTGGGACGAGTTGGACAGGGAGAATCTGGCGTTCACGTCAGACCTCTGGTACAGGTTGAAGGTCGTGGCGTCGGGGGCTTCGATCCGGGTCTACGTATCGGACGTGCTCACGATCGAGGCGACGGACGATACCTACGACAGTGGCGCGATCGGCTTGCGGACATCGCGCGCCGAGGCGGACTGGGACAACGTTGCCGTTGCGAAGATCCTCGAGGAGGATAGCGTCGGATTCCAGGTCACGGCTGCGCCAGGGGAGATCGACGAGGGGGCCGCCGCGACGGTGACCGTGGCGACCGTGAACGGAGCGACATTTGCCGAGGCGCAGGACATCGCCCTCGAGGTGTCGGGGTCTGCGTCGGCGGCCGACTACGAGATGACCTCGACCGGCTTGACGCTGGCGGCCGGGACGGCAGCGGTGTCGGTGGAACTGACCGCGGTGGATGACGAGGCCGAGGAGGCTGCGGAGACGGTGACGTTGACGGCGGCACGCGGCGGCTCGGCGATCGGTTCGGCCACGGTGACGATCCGGGCCAGTGACGCGGCGGCGATCGTGGAACCGGCGGCGCCGGAGATCAGCAGCGCGTCGACGTTCTCGGTCGCGGAGGGTACGACGGCAGTGGCGACGCTGGCGGCGACGGACGCGGACACGGAGGCGTCCGGCCTGGCGTGGTCGCTGAGCGGTGGAGCGGACCAGGCGAAGTTCGCCATCACGAGCGCCGGCGCGCTGAGCTTCGCGGGGGCGAAGGACTACGAGGCGCCGGACGACGCCGACACGGACGGCGCCTACCAGGTGACGGTGCAGGTGAGCGACGGTGGGCGCACGGACACGGCGGACCTGACCGTGACGCTGACGAACGCGAACGAGGCGCCGACGGCGGAGGCGGGGACGGACCAGGCGGGGACGGACCAGGCGGGCGTCGCGCCGGGGGCGCAGGTGACGCTTGGCGGCACGGGGACGGACCCGGACGCCGGCGACACGCTGAGCTACGCGTGGACGCAGACGGGCGGGACGAGCGTGACGCTGACGGGCGGCGCCACGGCCACGGCGACGTTCGCGGCGCCGGACGATCTTCCGGCGAGCGAGGAGCTGACGTTCCGGCTGCGGGTCACGGACGCGGGCGGGCTGCACGACGACGACACGGTGAGGGTGACGGTCCAGGCGAGCGACGAGTCGTCGTCAACGGAATCGGACGTGGAGTGGGGCGAGCGTCTGCGGGACCGCGACATCGTGCTGCCCAGCGGCTCGAAGCCCACCGGGCTGTGGTCGGACGGAACCACACTGTGGGTCCTCTCCGAGTGGAACAGCGGGCAGGTGCTGACCTATTCTCTGGCCGACGGGACGCGCCTGACCGAGGGCGAGGTCACGCTACCGGACGGCGTCACGCCAGGGAGCAGTAGCTTCCGATTGACCGGAAACGGGTTCCCGGCAGGGCTGTGGTCGGACGGCGCCACGCTGTGGGTGGCGGATTATTTTGGCGGCGTACGAGCGTACCGGCTGGCCGATGGCGCCCGCCTGGAGACCGATGACCTGCCCGACGACGTGCTGGCGGCGGCGGGCAACAGTGCTCCGACGGGGCTGTGGTCGGACGGCGAGTTCTTGTGGGTGACCGACCACTGGCAATACCAGGTGTTTGCCTACCGGCTCTCCGACAAGGCGCGGGTGGCGGACGAGGAGTTCGAGCTGTGGGACGGCCTCACGCCGTACGGAGGTTTCGGGCTGTGGTCGGATGGCGAGACGGCGCTGGTCGGCCCATCATTCTACGCTCGCGTGCTCGCTCATTCGCTGGCGACCGGCGAGCAACAGGCGGAACGGACCGTGGACCTCTCGGCGGACGGTGTCCGCAGGTCGAACGGGCTGTGGTCGGACGGCGAGACGCTGTGGGTGGCGAACGAACGTCACAACCGCATCTACGCCTACGCCGTACCGGGACTTCGCCGAGCCAGCGCGCGGAATGCCCTCCGAACCCAATCGGAGGACTTGGGCGTGCGGGTGCAGACAGAGACGCGTGGGAAGGAGGTGTCTGTGGGCGAATCGACGGCGGACACGCCCGCTGCCATTCCCGACCCGGTGCTGCGCGCGTTGATCGCCCCGGCGCTGGGCAAGGAGCCGGGCGAGCCGATCAGCTTGCGCGAGATTGCGGCCTTGACCATGGAGAGCGGGCGCCGCAGTTCACCGGGCGCTGAGCAGTAGGGCGTCGCCGCATGGCGGCGCCTGGGCAGGAAAAAGCGCCCGAAGCTCCTTCGAGCCTCGGGCGCTCATGCCACTCTGTGCCGGGCCGTGGCTAGAACGAGAAGCCGACCCCGGCGAGGAAGTCGACCGGCTGTTCCGGCAGGGCGTCGCTGTCCAAAGCGTCGATGTAGCTGACGAACGCCGACCAGGAGCCGCCGGAAAGGCCGAAGGTGACGTTGCCGTCGTACATGCCGCCGGCGAGGCCGTCATAGGCGGCGGCGAAGTCGTCGCCGGCGTAGCCGGCCGAGACGCCGACGCTCCAGGCCAGGGCGTCGCTCACGTCGCCGCCGAACGAGACGCCGAAGTTGGCGTAGAAGTCCTTGACCTCGTCGATGTCGTAGTACAGGGAGAAGCTGGGAGCGGCGACGATGTCCCAGCCGACCGTGGCGTAGATCTCGCGAGTGCCAGCGAACGGCGTGTTCGGGAACAGGTACTCGATGAAGCCGATCTCGGCTGAGACCGCGTCCGTGCCGAAGCCGTAGGAGGCCGTGAGATCGATCTCGTTGAACTCACCGCTCATGTCGTTGGCGTCGTCGATGTCGAGGCTGCCCCAGACGTTGATGGCGAAACCGCTGTCGTTCGAGGCGGTGACGGAGGGCTGGAACACCGCGCCGTCGGTGAAAGTGATACCGCGCCAGACGTAGGCCGACGCGAAGTCGAGGGCGTATTCAGCGTCGGCCGACGCCGGGGCGGCGGCGAAGCTGAGCAGTGCGAGAACAACGAGGAATACTGATTTCCGGATCATTGGTGACCTCCTTCAGGGCATGGTTGCCGGTAGCGCGTGGGGTAGCAACACGGGTGCCAACCGCAGCCGGCGCTGGCTGTTCCGGTGTCAAACCGTTGCTGGTCAAGGGCTTCGACCTCGGTGGAGTTGCGGCGCGTCTCGGTAGCGAAGCTCACCCGCTCGGACAATTTTGTTGCAGCCGGTATGGAGGGCAGACAAACGTGGGCGTGCAACCACCGCAAGTCACTGGGTGCAACCACCGCAAGTCACTGGGTGCAACCACCGCAAGTCACTGGGTGCATCGAGTGACTTGGCCCGGCGCTGCCTACCCGGCGTAGCGGTTCGGATCAATGCCGTACTTCTTGATCTTGTAGCCGGTGATCCGCGGCGTGGCGCGAAGCTTTCGCGACGCCTCGGCGATGTTCCCCCGCGCACTCTTCAGGGCGTCGCGCAGCAGGTCGCGCTCGTAGTTCTCGACCAGGTAACGGAAGCTGCCCGCCGGCTCGGTGCCGGAACTCTCCGCGGTTTGAAGGGTCGGCGGCAGGTGGTGGGGGTGGATCGCGTCGTTCCTTGCCACCAGGACCGCGCGTTCGATGCAGCTCTCGAGCTCCCGCACGTTGCCGGGCCAGTGATAGCTCATCAGCATGTCGATCACGGCGCTCGAGAGCCGGCGCACGTTGGCGCCGTTGGCGCGCGTGTGGCGCTCCAGGAAGAAGTCGGCCAATTGGACGATGTCCGACTTGCGTTTGCGTAGCGGCGGCACGTGGATGGGGAACACGTTCAGGCGGTAGAACAGGTCCTCCCGGAATCCGCCATGCGCGGTCATGTCGGACAGGTTCTTGTTGGTGGCGGCGATGATCCGCACGTCCGCCTTCAGGGTGCGGCTGCCGCCGACGCGTTCGAACTCCCGCTCCTGCAGCACCCGCAGCATCTTGATCTGGATCAGCAGGGGCACGTCGCCAACCTCGTCGAGGAAGATGGTGCCGGTGTGGGCCAACTCGAAGCGGCCCTTGCGTTGGTTGATCGCACCGGTGAAGGCGCCGCGCTCGTGGCCGAACAGCTCGCTCTCGATCACGCTCTCGGGCAGCGCCGCGCAGTGGACCTTGACGAAGGGCCGGGTGGCGCGGCCGCTGCTGTAGTGGATCGCCTGCGCCACGAGTTCCTTGCCGGTGCCCGTCTCGCCGGTGATCAGAACGCTCGTGTTGCTGCCGGAGACGGTGGCGATCTGGTCGTACACCTCCTGCATCTCGTGCGAGTTGCCGACGATGTTGGTGGGGCGGAAGCGGTCGCGGAGTTGGGCGCGCAGGCGCTCGTTCTCCTCCTCGAGCTGCTCCTTCTCCTCCTCGGCGGTGCGGCGCAGCTTGACCGCCTGGGCGATCAGGGCGCCGGCGATCAGGAGCACGCGGACGTCCCCGTTCAGATCGTGGTCCGGGTCGTAGACCCGATCGACGCTGAGCGCGCCGTAGGTCTCGTTGCCCGTTCGAATGGGTACGCACAGGAAGGAGACCTCCGCGCTCTTGCCGCGACGGGTGCGGTCGAGGAAGGTCTCGGACTCACTCGTCTTCGGGATCACTTCCGGCTCGCCGGTCTCGATCACCTTGCCGGTCACGCCCTCGCCCAGGCGATAGCGGACCTGGGAAATCTGCTGGCCGGTCAGGCCGTGGGCGACCTCGATGTGGATGTCGCCGGTCTTGCGGTTCAGCAGCGTGATCGTGCCGTGCTTCAGATTCAGGTGCTCGGCCAGCGTGGAGAGCGCAGGCTGGGTCACGTCACGCAGATCGAGACTGCCGCTGAGCGTCTGGCTCAGCCGGTAGAGGAGTTCCAGTTCCCTGGGTTCGCGCGAGTTCACAACTGTTCAGCCCATCGCCGCTGCAGTCGGGGCGCAACTCGCCTGTGCCGGAACCCGGATCCGAGTTGGTAGGGCGCCAACTTCGGAATCGCGGCCGGCGTCTCCCTCCTTTGGCGGCGAACCTTCGTTGCCTTCGGTGCGAATCCTGTCACAGCCGGCGTGCGGGCCGCGATAGTTTCGGTTCGAACTCCATGAGCAATCGACCCTCCCATCCCGCCGGCAGCGCGCGCCGCCGGACCGAGTTCTCGGAAGGCCGTGGACTGGAACCCCTCGAACCGCTCGATCTCGGCGCCATCGGGTCCTTCTCGGATCTGCTCGCGGCGATGAAGTCGACCTCCTTCGGGGGCCGTCAGCTTGGCGAGGCGGCGGACGTGCTCCACGACATGGCTGCGGATCCGGACTGCCTGGTGGTCGGCACCTTCACCGGCGCGATGACCGCGGCCAAGCAGGGGCTCGTCCTGTGCGACATGATCGACCACGGGCTGCTCGACGCGATCGTCTGCACCGGCGCCCTGATGGTCCATGGCTTCGTCGAGACCGCCGGGATGGTCCACTTCAAGGCGCCGGCAGGCGCCGGCGCGCTCGACGACCGCTCCGCGTACTACGCCGGTTTCGACCGCATCTACGACACGCTGGAACTGGAGAGCAACCTGGATCGGGTGGAGCTCGTCGTCCATTCGATCCTGGAGCAGTGGCCCGAAGGCGAGGCCGCCTGTTCGCGCACCTTGAACGAGGCGTTCGGGCGGTGGTTGAGCGAAGGCGAGGGTTCGCCGACGTCGGCAGAGCCGGGGGAGAGCCAGCCGGTGCGCGGCGTGCTGTGCTCCGCCTGGCGCCGTGGCGTGCCGGTCTACGTGCCGGCGTTCACCGACTCGGAGATCGGCCTCGACTTCGCGCTCTTCAACCGCGCGCGCGGCCGGCGCGGGCTACCGCCGGTCCGCTTCGATCCGTTCCTCGATCTGGAGCACTACACGGAGCTCGTCGCGGGTGCTACGCGGCTCGGCATCTTCACGATCGGCGGCGGCGTGCCGCGGAACTGGGCGCAGCAGGTGGCGCCGTACCTCGAAGCGGCGGCGCGCCGGGACGGCGAAGAGGCCGAGCCCCACCGTTTCCGCTACGGCGTCCGCATCTGCCCGGAGCCGGAGCACTGGGGCGGCCTCTCCGGCTGCGGCTACAGCGAGGGCGTGTCCTGGGGCAAGTTCGTGCCCGCGTCGGAGGGTGGCCGCTTCGCGGAGGTGCCCGCCGACGCCACTCTGGTGTGGCCGCTGCTCGTCGCCGGCGTGCTCGAACGCCTGGGCGTTCGCAGCTAGTCGAGCTTGACCGCGGTCCCGATCGCCAGCAGTTCCGCGGCGCCGCTCGTGATCACCGAGGTCGTGAAGCGCACCGCGACCACGGCGTCGGCGCCGAGGCTCTCAGCCTCCGCCATCATCCGGTCGAGTGCCTGCTCGCGGCTCTCGGCGACCATCTTCGTGTACTCGGTGACCTCTCCGCCGACCAGGTTGCGCAGGGCCGCGGTGATGTCCTTGCCGATGTGTCGCGCGCGGATCGTGTTGCCGCGCACCAGCCCCAGGGTCTCCGTGATCGTGCGGTTGGCAATCGTCTCGGTGGTCGCAATCAGCATCCGGTTCTCCCTGCTCTCAGATCTGCACGTCCTTGTACTTGTCCGTCTTGCGGGCGATCAGCCGCTGCCGCAGCACCGACAGCAGGAGGAACGCCAGACCGCCGTAGACGCCGGCGACGGCCAGTTTGATGTAGAGGGGCGCTTCCCGGTCGATGACGAGCGCGTAGATGGCGAAGCCGACCAGAGCCAGCACGCCGCCGATCAGGAGCAGCCAGCCGATAGGCCGCGCGAAGTCCGCCGTAGAGTCCGCCATCGTCTTCTCCCTTGTTGCCGCTCTCAGACCGCCTGGCTCGCCGGTAGCTCGATTCCCGTCTGACAGGTCACGCCGGTGCCGCCGAGGCCGCAGTATCCGCCGGGGTTCTTCGCCAGGTACTGCTGGTGGTAGTCCTCGGCGAAGTAGAAGACGGGGGCGTCGAGGATCTCGGTCGTGATCCGGCCAAGGCGCGCGGCGGAGAGCCGCTCCTGGTAGGCCCCGCCGGACGCCTCGGCGGCCCGCCGCTGGTCCTTGGAGTAGACGTAAAGCCCGGATCGGTACTGGGTGCCCATGTCGTTCCCCTGGCGCATGCCCTGGGTCGGGTCGTGGCTCTCCCAGAAGATGCGGAGCAGCTCCTCGTACGAGATCCGTTCGGGGTCGAACACCACGCGGACGACCTCGTTGTGACCGGTCATGCCGCTGCAGACCTCGCGGTAGGTGGGGTTCGGCGTCGCCCCGGCGGCGTAGCCGACCGCGGTCGTGATCACGCCGGGAGCTTCCCAGAACTTGCGCTCGGCGCCCCAGAAGCAGCCGAGCCCGAACATCGCCAGCTCGCTGCCCTCCGGGTACGGCGGCGGCAGCGCCGTGTCGAGCACCCAGTGGCGTTCGGGGACTGGCACCGTCTCGGCGCGACCCGGAAGCGCCTCGGCCTGCCTTGGTATGCGGGTCTTGTCGAAAAGCCAACTCATGGGAGGGGATTGTAGCCCCCCGCGCCAGACTGGCGTGCTACTTGGCGGTCGGCGACATCTTCCCGAACAAGTGCTTGCGGGCCTCCTCGTCGGGCCCCTTGCCGGCGCCCCCTCCCAGGCCGCGAATGTCGCGACCGACCTCGAAGCCCCGGCGGAGCGCCGGCCGCTCCTTGAGCGCGTCGTACCAGCGGCGCAGGTGACGGTACTGATCCAGGTCGATCCCCTGGCTCTTGTAGGTCAACACCCAGGGCCAGCTCATCATGTCGGCGATCGAGTACTCGCCGCAGATGTGTTCGCGGCCGTCCAGTTGGCCGTCCAGCACCGCGAAAAGGCGTAGCACTTCGTTCCGGTAGCGCTCGATCGCGTAGTCGAGCTTGTCCGGTGCGTAGCGTATGAAGTGATTGTGCTGGCCCAGCATCGGGCCGAGATTGCCTGTTTGCCACATCACCCACTGCGTCACGTCGTAGCGCTCGCGGGCGTCCTGGGGCAGGAACCGGCCGCTCTTCTCCGCCAGGTAGAGGAGGATGGCGCCGGACTCGAACATCGCCAGCGGCTCGCCCCCGCCCAGAGGTTCATGGTCGACGATCGCCGGCATCCGGTTGTTCGGGCTGATGCGCAGGAACTCGGGTTTGAACTGATCCCCGCGGCCGATGTTGACGGCCACGACGCGGTACGGAAGCTCCATCTCCTCAAGCGCAATCGAAGCCTTCCAGCCGTTGGGAGTGGGCCAGTAGTAGAGGTCGATCATGCGGCGCAAGATAACAGCGGCGGCCCGCGCAAGCTGCTAAGTTCGCCCTCTTGGCTCATCGCAGACCGACCGACGGGCCCGCCTTGCGAGCCCGAAGTACAGGAGGCGCCGGCCAGTGAAGCCATCTCGGAAATGGGCGCCTTGGAAATGGGCCTTGGTCGTTGTCGCGGTGGTGGCGGTGGCCGGCGCCGTTGCCTGGAGCTTCCGGGCGCAGATTCTGCTCGAGTTCGCGGCCAGGCAGTCGCGCATCCCGGTCGCTGCGAACCAGCCGATCGAGTGGCAATCCGGAGCCGATCCGGAGGGTCGCGCGACGGACGAACGGCCGCCGAACATCGTCGTCATCCTGGCCGACGACCTGGGCTTCAACGACCTGAGCTTCGGCGGCGGCGGCATCGGCGGCGGCGCCGTGCCGACTCCGAACATCGATTCGATCGCGCAGGGCGGCGTCAACTTCACGAACGGCTATGCGGCGAACGCGACCTGCGCGCCGTCGCGGGCGGCGATCATGACCGGGCGTTACGGCACCCGATTCGGCTTCGAGTTCACGCCGACTCCAGCCGGCATGATGCAGATCGTGCCGCGGCTCCGGCCACGGGAACCGAAGCGGCTCCGCGACAGCGTGATCCACGACGTGGAGTCGATCCCGTACGAGGAAATGGGGCTGCCGCTGTCCGAGATCACCCTCGCCGAGCTGCTGGGGGAGGCCGGCTACCACACCGCCCACGTCGGCAAGTGGCACCTCGGCCGCACCGGCGGCATGGCCGCGCACGAGCAGGGGTTCGACGAGTCGCTGCTCATGCAGAGCGGCCTCTACCTGCCGGTGGATCATCCCGATGTCGTCAACTCCAGGCAAAAGTTCGACCCGATCGACCAGTTCCTGTGGAAGGTGCTGCGCTTCGCGGCCTCGTTCAACGGCAGTGAGGCGTTCGAGCCGGCGCGCTACCTGACGGACTACTACACGGACGAGGCCGTCCGGGTGATCGAGGCGAACCGCGACCGGCCGTTCTTCCTCTATCTCGCGCATTGGGCGCCGCACACGCCGCTCCAGGCGGCGCGCGAGGACTACGAGGCCCTGTCCCACATCGAGGACCACCGCCTGCGCGTCTACGGCGCGATGGTGCGGGCGCTCGACCGCGGCGTCGGCCGGGTGCTGGAAGCGCTGCGCGAACAGGGCCTGGAAGAGAACACCCTCGTCTTCTTCACGTCGGACAACGGCGGCGCCGGCTACGTTGGTCTCCCCGCGGTGAACGACCCTTTCCGGGGCTGGAAGATGAGCTTCTTCGAGGGCGGCATCCACGTGCCCTACTTCCTGAAGTGGCCTGCCCGCATCGCGCCCGGGACGACGTTCGACCGGCCCGTTCACGGCTTCGACATCTTCGGGACGGCCGCCGCCGCCGCGGGGGTCGACCTGCCGCAGGACCGGCAGATCGACGGAGTGGACCTCCTGCCGTTCGCTGAAGGGCGCCAGGAAGGAGATCCCCACGAGCGGTTGTTCTGGCGATCGGGGCACTACCAGACCGTGATCGCCGGCGGCTGGAAACTCCAGGTGACCGAACGCCCCGGTACAACCTGGCTCTTCGACATGGACAGCGACCCGACCGAGCGGCACAACCTCGCCGAGGCGGAACCCGCACGGGTCGAGGCGATGAGGCGCATGCTCGCCGAGTGGGGCGCTGAGCAGGCCGCACCGATGTGGCCGTCGCAGGGCGAGGGCCCGATCAACATCGACAAGTCGCTCGAGGAGCCCGACGCTCCGGACGATGAGCACATCTACTGGCCCAACTAGCAACGTCGACGAGCGGTTGGAGGCGCTTGAGGCGCGCGTGCGCGCGCTGCAGGAGGAGGTGGCGGCTCTGCAGCGCGCCGCAGAGGGAGAGCGGCCGGTGGTGGAGGCGGCGCCTCCGGCTGCAGCAGTCCGCGACGGCGCCGGATCGCCCGAATCGCCGGCCCGGAAACCCAAGCCCGCCGCCTGGCGCAACGTCGACCTGGAGGCTCTCATCGGCGGCCGCTGGCTGAACCGTCTCGGCATCCTCACGCTCCTTCTCGCCGCCGCCTTCTTCCTGCGCTACGCGTTCGAGAACGAGTGGATCGGTCCGACGGGAAGAGTCCTGATCGGCCTGGTCAGCGGCATCGCTTTCGCCGGCTACGGAGAGTGGCTCGCTCGGCGGGGCATGCGCTACTTTTCCGAGGGGATGACGGCCCTCGGCGCCGGCGTCATCTACCTCTCGGGCTACGCCGCCTGGGAGTTCTATGCCCTGGTGCCGCAGCCGGCGGCGTTCGCCTTTCTCGTTCTGGTCACAGGGGGCGTCATCGCACTGTCGGTGCGCCGCGATTCCCAGCGCCTGGCGGCCCTCGCGCTTGCCGCCGGCTACCTGACGCCGGCGCTGCTGAGCACCGGCGAGGACGCGCAGGTGGTGCTCTTCAGTTACCTCGCCCTGCTCAGCGCCAGCCTGCTGACCCTGGCTCTCGTGCGCGGCTTCCACGCTCTGGCGCCGGCCGCTCTGGCGGCCACGGTCGTCTACTTCATCGCCTGGAGCGTGGAGTTCTACGAGCCCGATCGGCTGCTCTCGACCGCTCTCTTCGGGACGCTGTTCTACGCCATCTACACCGCGCTCCCGCTTGCCCGAGCCCGGCTGGCTCGCCGGCTGCGCCCGAGCGAGATCGGTGTGCTGGCGGCGACGCTCGGCTTCTACGTGCTGCTGCTGCAACAGCTTCTGTACGACGAGCACCGCTGGCTGCTGACCGGCGCCGTTCTCGCTCTGGCGGCGCTCCATCTGGCGGTGTCTCGCGCGCTCGGAAGCTGGAACGCGGCCGAAGGGCGCCGTGCCCTACACCTGCAGCAGCTCTTCGGCGTCCTGGCCGCGCTCTTGGCCACGATCGCCTTCCCGATCCGGCTTGAAGGCGACTGGATCACGATTGCGTGGACCGCCGAAGCCGTCGCGCTGGCAATCGCCGGGGCGCGATTGCCGTCGCTGTGGATGCGCGCGTTTTCAGTTGTGCTCTTCGCCGTCGTCCTGTTGATGACGCCGCAGGCCCTCCTCGGTTCGGCCGATCGGGACCTGCTCGTCAACCTGCGTTTCCTCACCCTGGCCGGCGCGGCGGCCGGGCTCGCTGTTGCCGCGCTCTACGTGCGCCGCCGCCTGAAGGTCAAGGTGAGGATGGAAGGCGGGCTGTGGGCTGGCGGTCTGGTCATCGCCAATCTGCTCGCGCTGGTCGCCGTGTCGCTCGAGGCTTGGGACTTCGTCCAGGGACTCAGCCTTGATCTCGACCTCGACCTCGCCGCCCAGGTCGTGCTTTCCGCCCTGTGGCTTCTATGGGCGGCCGCCCTGGTCGCCGCCGGCATCCGCCGCAGCACCCCCGGCCTCCGCTGGCAGGGCCTCGCGCTCCTACTCGTCGTCGTCGCGAAGACCTTCCTCATCGACCTGTCCTTCCTGGACCAGGGCTACCGGATCCTCTCCTTCCTGATCGTCGGCGCGCTGCTGGTGGCCGTTTCCTTCCTGTATCAACGCCGGCGGCGCGGGGATCCCTCGATAGAATGAGGCCGTGCGCTTCCCTGCAGCGGTCGAGCGGCTACTCTGGGAATACGATCTCGAAGCACTGAGGGCGGAACCCACGCTGCCGGAGGTCGTGATCGAACGCGTCATGGCTCGCGGAGGCTGGGAACCGATGCGCTGGCTTCTCTCGACCTGCACTTCGGAACGGCGGCGGCGTTTCCTGGAGGAACGCGGCCGCAGGGTCCTGCCACCGCGGGAACTCAATTTCTGGGCTTTCGCCAGTTCGGTGCCCGAAGAGCAGACGGCCGAGTGGGTGCGTGAGGCGCGCGAGCGCGAAGCCGCGTGGCGCGGATGAGCGGGCTGCATTGGGAGGCGCTTGAGCCGGAAGCACGCGGCGTGTTCGCCACGGTCTCGCGGGCGCTGGCAGGTGGGGACTACTACCTCGCCGGAGGCACGGCCCTGGCCCTCAGGGAGGGACACCGGATCTCGGTTGATCTCGACATCTTCACGCACGCGATTCCGGACGCTGAGAAGGTGCTGGACCGGCTTCGCCGGCACATACCGGAACTCTCGGTCACGTCTGTTAGTGCCGGAACGCTCTACGTCGAGGTGATGGGTGTTCAGGTGTCGGTGATCGAATATCGCTACCCGTTACTCGGCGCCACGGCGCCATCGGACGGAATCGGCTTGGACTTGGCGGGCCGGGACGATATCGCCGCGATGAAGCTCTCTGCGATCGCGAACCGCGGCAGCCGCAAGGACTTCGTCGATCTCTGGGTCTTGCTGAGCCGACACCGATCGCTGCGGGAATATCTGGAACTCTTTGAAGAGAAGTTCGAGGTGCGGGACATTGGACATGTTGTTCGGAGTCTCGTCCACTTCGACGACGCGGAACGCGATCCGCCGCTGCGTCTCCTGGTCGACATCGATTGGGAGGAGGTAAGAGCCGGCTTCCGAAGGCGTGTGGCAGAGCTGGTCGGGAGCCCCGATCCCCACGGAGCAGACTGATCGACGCTCGCTCACGGCGAGCAGCCCCGTTACCAGGAAGAGGGGTCGTCGTCGAGCTCGTCCGAGTCGAATTCGCCGGCAAAGCTCAGGGCCTCATCGGCGATGAACCGCTCGGCATGGTCGCCGATCAGGTCGGTGAGGTAGCGCTAGCGTCTCGCCGTTTCACCAGTCGGGGCGACCCATCGTGCCGCGCGTCGGTCCCGTAAAGACGTTGGCTGAACCCGATCGTATACTCGGTATCAATGGGCGGCAGCGTGTTCCTGGACAGTGCCCGCCGGACTCTGGCGCTCATTCCGCTGGCTCTCTGGGCGCTCACGGGCGCGGCGGATGCACAGGGTCGCACACGCAACGTCGTGCTTGTGACCCTCGATGGCGTGCGAACGGAAGAGATCTTCGGGGGTCTGGATGTCGATGTCCTGCGGTCCACCGTCGGCGAGGCCGGAGACCCGACCGACACCGATACCTACCGGAAGTATTGGGCCGCGACGCCGGAGGAGAGGCGGGCGCTGTTGATGCCGTTCTTCTGGGGTCAGTTGATGCAGACGCAAGGCTCCATCGCCGGCAACCAGGCGCTGGGCAGTCGCGTGTTGCTGACCAACAACCGTCGGTTTTCCTATCCCGGCTACTCAGAGCTCCTGACAGGCCAGGCGCACGACGACGTGATCGTCAGCAACGATCCTGTGCGCAATCCGTACCCCACCGTCCTCGAGTTTCTGAAGCAGGAGCTCGAGTTGTCATCGCGTGAGGTAGCGGCGTTCGCATCCTGGAGCGTGTTCAGGTGGATCGTGGAGCATGAGGAGGGCGCGATGACGGTCAACGCAGGATTCGAGTCGTACGATCACCCCGACCCTCAGGTCCGCGTACTGAGCCGGCTTCAATTCGACACGCCCACGCCGTGGGACACCGTGCGCCACGACGCGTACACGTTTCGCTTCGCCATGGCTCACCTCAGGACGTATCGGCCGCGGGTGCTCTACCTCGCCCTCGGTGACGGTGACGATTGGGCTCACGGGGAACGGTACGATCGCTACCTGGATTCTCTGGCGCGGGCCGATGGCTACCTGCAGCAGCTCTGGGAGTTCCTTCAGGGCGACGAACAGTATCGGGGCACTACGAGCCTTGTGATCGCGGTTGATCACGGCCGGGGGAAGACGCCGGCAGACTGGACGGCTCATGGCGCCGATGTCGAAGGCGCGCAGAATGTGTGGGTGGCGGTCGCGAGTCCGGATGTTCCACTGCGAGGCGAGTGGCGGGATGGCGCCGTCGTCTATCAGAATCAGATCGCCGCGAGCGTGGCGCGGCTCCTCGGTTTCGATCTGGGCGAGCAGAATCCCCAGGCGGGTCGTCCAATCAGTCGACTCTTCGAGGCCGGACCGAGTAGCCCATCCGTGCCGCCAGCACAGGCCCCGGGTCGCCCGCCCCAGGTTCCATAGGGGTCGCATGCTCGAACAGACGCTGTACCCGCCGGTCAAGGCGTTCCTCGAGGCACAGGGCTATGACGTCAAGGGAGAGGTCAACGGTTGCGATGTCGTCGCAATCCGGGGCGAGGAACCGGCAGTAGTTGTCGAACTCAAGACGAGTTTCTCCCTGCCGCTGGTGTTCCAGGGGATCGCGCGCCAGGGCCTCTCCGACGACGTTTACCTCGCCGTTCCACCGTTCTCCGGCCGAACGACCCGTCGGAAGGACGCACTGGCGCTGTGCCGACGTCTTGGCCTCGGGCTGCTGACGGTCCGGCTTGAGCCAGCACCGTTCGTGGAAGCGCTGCTCGACCCGGCGCCCTACCGCCCGCGCCAGCGCAAACTCGCAATCGGACGGTTGCTGCGGGAGTTCCAGCGCCGGGTGGGCGATCCGAACCGGGGCGGCTCGACCGGCCGTCCGATCGTGACTGCCTACCGGCAGGACGCCCTGCGCTGCGCCGCCCATCTCCGCCTCAACGGCCCGACCAAGGCTGCGGTCGCCGCCGAGGGGACGGGAGTCGCCCGGGCCAGGGCGATCATGTACGCCGATCACTACGGTTGGTTCGAACGCCTCGCCGATTCGCCCCGCGGCGTCTACCGGTTGACGCCGAAGGGGCAGGCTGCGCTTGAGCAGTTCGCCGATGTGGTGGCGGCGCTGGAGCAGAGCGGCAGTAGCCTATGAAGGTGGCTAGTAAGCCGAGGAGCGGCCGGCTGTTCGAGGAGGATGCCGGTGAGCCGGGGACCGGGTCCGCGCCGCCGCTCGCCGAACGGATGCGCCCGGCCTCGTTCGACGAGTTCGTGGGCCAGCAGCACATCCTCGCCGAGGACAAGGTGCTGCGCCGGTCGATCGAGGCGGACCGTGTGCCGTCGCTTCTGTTCTGGGGACCGCCGGGGTCGGGCAAGACGACCTTGGCACGGCTGATCGCGACGACCACGAGCGCTCATTTCGAGCCGGTGAGCGCGGTGTCGGCCGGGGTGAAGGACCTGCGTCGTGCTGTTGCCGGTGCCAACGAGCTCCGATCCCTCTACGGCCGCCCGACGATCCTGTTCGTCGACGAGATCCATCGCTTCAACAAAGCCCAGCAGGACGTGATCCTGCCCCACGTCGAGGACGGCACGATCACCTTCATCGGGGCGACGACGGAGAACCCGTCCTTCGAGGTCAACGCGCCGCTCCTGTCCCGCTGCCGGGTGTTCACGCTTCACGCGCTGGACGCCGACGCGATGACCGGCATCGTCCGGCGCGCTCTGGACGACGAGAAGCGCGGGCTGGGACTGCTGGCCCCGGAGTTGGACGCGGACGCCCTGTCGCACCTGGTGAACATCGCGAACGGGGACGCCCGCGTCGCCCTGAACGCCCTGGAGATGGCGGTCGTTGCCGCCGAGCCGGAGCCTGGCGAGGAAGGCGTGCGCCGGATCGGCGTCGAGGCCATCTCAGACGCTCTGCAGCGGCGCACTCCGCAGTACGACAAGGCAGGCGACAGCCACTACGACACGATCTCGGCCTTCATCAAGTCCGTACGCGGCTCCTCGCCAGACGGCGCCCTGTACTGGCTGGCCCGGATGCTGGAAGCCGGCGAGGATCCGCTGTTCATCGCGCGACGGCTGGTGATCCTGGCCGCCGAGGACATCGGACTGGCGAACCCGGGGGCGTTGCCGGTCGCCGTCGCCGCCCAGCAGGCGGTCCACTTCATCGGGCTGCCCGAGGGCCGCATCCCGCTGGCCGAGGCGACGGTGTACCTGGCGACCTCGCCGAAGAGCAACGCTGCCTACGTGGCCCTGGGCCGCGCCATGGCGGACGTACGCGATGCCCCGCACGAACCCGTGCCGCTGCATCTCCGCAACGCCGTCACCGGGCTCATGCGCGGCATGGGCTACGGCAAGGACTACAAGTACGGCCACGACGTCAAAGGCCACTTCGAGGAGCAGGAGTACCTGCCCCCCGGCCTCTCCGGTCGCCGCTATTACGAGCCGTCGGACCAGGGCTCCGAGGCCGCGATCGCCGAACGCCTGCGCCGCTGGTGGGGCGACGAAGAGTAGCCAGGAGTCAGCGCGGCAGAAAACTGGGTGCGCCGGCGCCCCCGCCGGCATCCGGCGCGCAGCGCCGGCCTCCGGTCGTTCTGCCGCGCCTAGCGGATGAGCCGGATCCCCGAGTCCGGTGGATAGGGGAACTCGATCCCGCGCGGGGTGACGATGGCTCCGTCATGGAACGCGATGTACAGGTGTTTTCCGGGACCCCACTCCGGCACCGGCATGTGAACCATGTACTCGAGCGTGAAGCTGTGGAAGAGCGGCAGTTTCATGTCCCGCTGCCAGTCACCTCCTAGCGGCGAAATCCGCGGCGCGTCCATGTCCCGGCGCCCCTGAGCGTGCAGGTCGAGATGGACCTGGGTCTTCGTGGGATCGAGGGTCGGGTCGTACTGGTCCCTGTCGATGTAGAGGAAGCCCGCCTCTTCGATCTTCTCGGCCAGCAGGGCCAGGGTCTCGCCCGCCGTCGGGCCGACCCGGATGTTGGCCCGAAGAATCTCCCGGACCTGCATCGCGTGGTCCCAGATCCTCTGCACCCGGGGAGGCAGTTCCGTTTCGTCTTCTCGCAGCAGGTAGCCGTTGCCCCCCAGGTCGGCGGCGAAGTAGCCCTCTCCGGCGCCGTTGAGGATGGTCACCATGTCGCCCCGCTGGAGCACGTACTCGTTGCCGTTGTTCTCGTTGCCGTCCGGGTCGCGGACGAACACGTTGCCGTCGAGATCCTCCAGCCGCGTGACGCCGGGTTCGATCTTGGCGAACTCCTCGTCGAGGGTCTGCATCGTGAGCATGCCGAAGTAGCCGGCGAGCGCAATCTCGCCGACGACGATGCCCGCCACGAAGTCGGAGATCACGCCCTCCGCCGAGACGATCCGCGCCGCGTACGTTTCGCCCAGCGCGTCCTTCAGGGTCGTGAAGTCCGTGTGGGAGATGCCGTCGGCCAGCGGATTCTGCCGCGCGAAGTTGACGGCAATGCGCTCGGGGTCCCGCTCGGCCACGAAGTCGCCGACGACGGGCTGCCAGCCCGCATCGCCTTCGAACGCTTCCTCGCCGGCGAAGAGATCATAGGCGTCGTCCTCCCAGAGCGCCTCGTCGGTCATGCCGAGGATCGCCCGTTCGATCCGGTCGCCGCCGCGGTCGGTGAACACGAAGACACCGGACTCCCCGCCCAGGTCCCGGGCGATGGGGTCGGGATTCCGGTCGCGGACGACGTGGATCCACATGTCGACGTTGTTGTCGCGCATCGCCCGCGGCAGCACGTGGTCGAACTTGTCGTCGCGGATCTGCTGCTGCATCCGCTGGAGCGTTTCTTCCTTGATCGTCTGCGCGGGCAATCCGTGGGCCCAGACAAGGAGGGCCAAGGCTGGAAGGGCGAACCGGGACGCGTTCATCGCTTTCTCCTCACCGAATCACCAGCACCCGCGCCTGCGGCGGGTAGAGCCACTCGATGCCGCGCTCCGTGATCAGCACGTTCTCCTCGACGTTGACCGGGATCTTGTTGCCGTTCCATTCCTCGGCCGGCGTGAAGACGATGTACTCGAGCGAGATGATCGAGTTGGGGCGGACGACGTACTTCGTTCTCTCCGGGAAGATCTCGAACAGGCTGGCGGCCATGTCGTGGCCGATGTTGCCGGCCGCGTGCATGCCGACGTTGACCTCGATGCCGGGCACGTCGCTGATCGCTTCGGCCTCGGTGTAGACATAGCCCGCGTCCCGGATGAGCTGCTTCAGCTCGTCGAGCTGCTCGCGGCCGGTGCGACCGGGGCGGACGTGCTTGCGGATGATCTCCTGCACCTTCTTCGTCTCTGCGAAGGCGTTCAACACGCCCGGCGGCGGCGCCGTCTCGCCCTCGCGCAGGACATACGCGAAGCGCTTGATGTCGGTGGTGAAGTTGTTGCGGTCGGCGCCCCAGTCGATCTGCAGGACGTCGCCGCGCTGGATGACGCGCTCGGTGCCGCCGATCTCGTTGCCGTCCGGAAGGTGGGTGTAGACGGTCGGGTACCAGGCGCGAAGCAGCCCCTCGGTCTTGAGGTGCTCCTCCAGCCAGCGCGCGACGTCGTTGTGCGTGGTCATCCCGGGGGTGATCACCTCGTTGGAGAGCGCCCTTTCGATGAGCCGCCGCGTGAGGTCGCCGACCTTGGAGAACTCGATGATCTCGCCGGCGACCCGCTCACCGTGGAAGTCGGCGATCAGGTGCTGCGCCGACACGAAGCGCGACGCGTACTTCTCGCCCAGTTCGCTCTGCAGGAACTTGAAGTCGGTGTGTGTGAGCCCGTCCGCGATGTGAAGCCCCTCGCTCTCGTAGGGGACGGCCAGGTAGTTCAGGCCGATGCGCTGAGGATCGCGCTCCTCGACGAGCGCCCGTAGCTCGCCGGGTTCGCCGAACCGGTCGTAGGCGCCGCATTCCTGGGCCAGGTCGGTCTCACCGCCGAGCTGGCGCCGCTCGATGCGCTCGCCGCCCCGGTCGGAGAAGACGAAGAACCCCTGGCCGTTGACCGTGGCGACCGCGAAGTCGCGGGTCATCGGCTGGGTCCCGCGCCCCCGGTCGATCACGATCCACATGTCGATGTCGTTGCGCCGCATGGCGCCCGGCAGGACGTAGTCGAACTTGTCGTGCCGGATCATGCACGAGGTTTCCCACCTCGAGCGCACATCGTCGGTGACGGTGGTCTGAGCCGGCGCGTTGGCGGCGACGGACACGAGGGCTGCGGCGAGAACGGTCGGCAGCGGTGAGCGCATCTGTTTCTCCTGGAACGGAATCGAGCCACTATAACCACCGCCCCCGGCCAGCGGTCGCGCGGACTGCCAGGGACCGCTTGCCGCTCGCGGCCCGGATGCACAGGCGATACCGTGGGGCGCCTTCCGAACCCGAACAGTCTGCTACAGCGCGCAGGAGATACTGAATGAGAACCGAGTCGTACCGCCTCTGGCCGTTACCGCTGCTGCTACTGGTCTTCGCGGCTGCCTGCAGTGGCCCGTCGGCCGACGACGCGACGCTGGACGCGGCCACCCTTGGCGCCACAGTCTCCCGGACCGAAGATCGGCCCGCCTGCCGGGACGCCACGCCGCTCCGCCAAGCGCTCTTCGGCGACCTCCACGTCCACACGAGCTTCTCCTTCGACGCGGCGGCCAACAGCACCGGCGCCACGCCAGAGGACGCCTACCGCTTCGCCAAGGGCGAGGTAATCCCGTTCTTCCCGATCGGAACCGGCGGCGAGCCCGAGGGCAGCATCTCCATCGATCGCCCGCTCGACTTCGTCGCCGTCACCGACCACGGCGAGTTCCTGGGCGAGCGCCGCCTGTGCCGGGATCCGGAGTCGCCCCGCTACGACACGGAGTTCTGTCGCGAAGCGCGCACCAGCGAGCGCCGGGGGATGCAGATGCTCGGAGCGGTGATCACGACCGAGACGCCGCGCCGGATCGCCGAGGTGTGCGGCGAGTCGGGCGAGCTCTGCCTCGAATGGGCGAAGAGCCCGTGGCAGAAGATCATCGAGGCGGCCGAAGACGCGTACGACCGCACCGAGGAGTGCAGCTTCACCAGCTTCGTCGGCTACGAGTACACCGGCACCCCCGGAATCTCCAACTACCACCGCAACGTCGTCTTCCGCGGCGCCGAAGTGCCGGACCTGCCGGTCTCCTACATCGACGCGCCGACCGACAGTCAGCTCTGGGAGGGGCTGGACGCGGTGTGCGGCGAGGGCAGCGCGAGCCCGGGCTGCGACTACCTGACCATTCCGCACAACAGCAACCTGGCCAACGGCCGGATGGGCCCGTACCGCGGTCTGGAGGCGACGCTCGAGGGCCGCCGCGCCTACTCGCGCAAGCGCCTGGAGCGGGAGCCGATCATCGAGATCTTCCAGCACAAGGGCGGCTCCGAGTGCATCAACGGCCTGTCGACGGTGTTCGGCGAACCGGACGAGCTCTGCGACGTCGAGGCGGTGCGGGTGATGGGACGCGAGGAGGTCTTCAACACCCTGGACCAGACGGAGCAGCGCCTGGTGACCACGGAATGCGCCCCCGGCGAGAACGGGAGCGCCGGCATGGTCGGCGCCGGCTGCGTCGCCCGGTCGGACTACGTGCGCTCCGCTCTGCTCGAGGGCCTGGAAGAGGAGATGGCGACCGGCCTCAACCCGGCCAAGCTCGGGATCATCGCCTCGACGGATACGCACACGGCGACGCCGGGGGCGGTGGCGGAAGAAGACTGGCGCGGCGCGGTCTCCGTGGAGTCGACGCCCGAGGAGCGCCTGCAGCCGGGGCTTCTGACCAGCGGCATCGACGGCAACCCCGGCGGTCTGGCCGGCGTCTGGGCGGTCGAGAACTCGCGCGACGCGATCTTCGACGCCATGAAACGCCGCGAAGTGTTCGGCACCTCGGGCCCGCGGATCAAGCCCCGCTTCTTCGGCGGCTGGAACTTCTCCGCGAACCTGTGCGACCAGGCCGACCTGCTTGAGCAGGCGTACACCGGCGGCGTCCCGATGGGCGGCGATCTGCCCGAGGCCGCCGGCGGCGCGGCGCCGACGTTCCTCGCTTTCGCCGCTCGCGACCCAGCGGACGGCGCTGGGCTTCTGCAACAACTCCAGCTCATCAAGGGCTGGATCGACGCCGATGGAACCGGGCGCAACCAGGTCATCCCGATCGCCGGCTCTCCCGACAACGGGGCAACCGTCGATCCTGTGAGCGGCGAGCAATCCGGCGCCGGCCACGACAGCCTCTGCACCGTCTACCGCGACGAGGAGTTCGATCCCGGCCTCCACGCCTACTACTATCTTCGGGTGGTCGAGAACCCCAGCCTGCGGTGGAGCGTCCACGACTGCTTGCGCCTGGCGCCGGAAGCCCGCCCGGCGGTGTGCTCCGACGGGTCCTATCCCCAAGCGATCCAGGAGATGGCCTGGACCTCACCGATCTGGTACCGGCCCGCGGCGAGCGAGTGATGGGTTCCAGTAACCGGGTTGGTCAGCGGATCGCTCTCGCCGCCGCGTTGCTCGCCGGCTGCGTCGACGCCGGCGTCAACGAGACCGCGGCCGCCGGCGAGGAGCTGACGCTGAACGAGAGCCTGGTCGCCCGTGGCCTGGAGCACGAACTCGACACCGTCCGCGTGCCGCCCCCCGGCGACTTCATCGAACACGAAGCGGCCGGTTTCGCGAAGGTCCTGTGCTCCGCCGTCTTCCTGACCGGGCTCGACTTCGAGGACGCGCGGACCCAGATCGGCGGGTTCACGTCCCGCCACCGGTACCGCGACCGGCTGCCGGGACGCCGGCTCGACCGCGAGAACCGGCGGGTCCACATCACCACGGACACGGGAGTGACCCGGACCGCGGTGCTCCACGGCGATCAGGGCTGCGTCGCGCTCCCCCAGGGCGAGGACGCCCCCTTCTACGAGACGGTTCCGGTCACGACTGCGCTCCGCGAGGATGCCCCCTGGCCAATGGGCGACGCGTTGCCCGATGAACCCCTGCCCGACGACGTGGACGCGGCGAAGCTGCGGGCCGCAGTGGACGCCGCCTTCGAACCGGACGCGATGACGCTCGCCTTCGTCGTCCTCCACCGCGGCCGGTTGATCGCCGAGCGGTACCGCGAGGGCATCGACAAGGACACTCCCCTCGAGAGCTGGTCGATGAACAAGAGCCTGTCGGCGACCCTGATGGGGGTGCTGATCCTGCAGGGCGCGCACACGCTCGACCAGTTGGCGCCGGTCGACTCCTGGCACGAGGACCCTGACGACGTGCGCGGCACGATC
Source organism: Candidatus Multivorans sp. (assembly GCA_965205295.1). Taxonomy (GTDB): domain Bacteria; phylum Acidobacteriota; class Thermoanaerobaculia; order Multivoradales; family Multivoraceae; genus Multivorans. Next base: position 2,750,372 of record OZ242167.1, on the reverse strand, counting down.
CGCATCCAGGACATCCTCCAGATGTCGAGCGGCCTGCGCTGCGTCAACGCTGGCGACCCGGAGTACGACGAGGACGAGATGGGCTATCCCGACCACCTCTACCTCTACACCGGCACGGTCGACTCTCACATCTGGGCGACCGAGCGCCCGCCGCAGTGGCCGCCGAATACCGTCGGCCGCTACCGGAACTGCGATCCGATCCTGATCAACCACCTGGTTCGGCTGGCGGTCGAGGGGCGGGGAGACAACTACCACCGGTTCCCGCAGGAGCAGCTCTTCGACCGGATCGGCGTCCGGCGTTTCGTGGCCGAGACGGACCCCTACGGCAACTTTCTGCTGAACGGCTACGGCTTCGGCGCCGGCCGCACCTGGGCGCGGCTGGGCCAGCTCTACCTCGACGACGGCGTGTCGCCGACCGGTGAGCGGGTGCTGCCCGACGGATTCGTCGAGTTCGTGAGCACCCCGGCGCCGGCCTGGGTCGCGGATGGCCGTCCCATCTACGGCGGCTTCTTCTGGGTCAACCAGCCGCCGTTGGGCGGCGAGAAGCGCTACCCGTCGCTGCCGGACGGTGCGTTCAGCATGCAGGGCGCCGGCGGCCAGAGCACGATCATCGTGCCCTCGCACGAGATGGTGGTCGTCCGGCTCGGCCTCTACGAAGGGTCCTTCGGCGGCTACGCGTACGAGGCGTTGCAGAACGCGCTGGCCCTGCTGGTGGAGGCGATTCCGGAAGCCATCGACGACTGAACTTCATGGGCAAGGCAGGAGCAGTACGCTGCCGCAACTGTTCCCCTTTCTAGATTTGTTATACGGGAGTATAATCTCACACATGCACACCACCAATCTGCGCAAGGTCGGCGGCTCGGTCATGCTCGCGGTGCCCCCGGTGCTTCTCGATCTCCTGAAACTCGGCGCTGGCGCCAGAGTGGATATCGGCATCGAGGGCGACCGCCTGATCGTTGCGCCCAGAACCCGTCCAAGCTACTCGCTCGACGAGCTGCTGGCGCAGTGCGACGAGACCGCCCCGGCCGACGACGAAGATCGGGCATGGCTCGATGGCCAGCCTGTCGGCAACGAACTGTTGTAGTGCGCCGCGGCGAGATCTGGCTCGTCAGCCTCGATCCCACCGCTGGCCATGAACAACGGGGGACACGGCCGGTCGTGATCGTATCCCCCGCACGTTTCAACGAGCTGACCAGGACGCCGGTCGTCCTTCCGATCACTACCGGTGGAAACTTCGCGCGTCAGCGCGGCTTCACGGTCTCGCTCGACGACGCGGATACCCGAGCGGTGGGCGTGATCCGTTGCGACCAGCCGCGCACCTTGGATCTCGCCGCCCGGAACGGGAAACGTCTCGAATCCGTCTCCGAGCAGATCATGCACGAGGTGCTGGCTCGCCTCGCCGCAATCCTGACGTAGACGGAGCCTCATCGGGATGTAAAGGGCGCCGGTGTCCGCTTGTGACACCTATACTTGGCCCCGATGGATCGTCGCGTTCTGCTGGACAACGTTCGCCGTACCAGACTGCCGCCGGGCGGCCGGGACAGAGCGAAGAGCGACGCGCGACGAATCGCCGCGTTCCTCAAACGCCACGGCGCCCGCCGTGTCGTCGGCATCGGTTCCGCATTCGTTCCGGGACGCCGCTTCACCTGGCGTTCCGACATCGACCTTGCCGTGGCCGGTCTCCGGGCGGACCGCTTCTTCGAACTCTCCGCCCGGGCCGCGGAGTTGACCGAGCTGCCGCTCGACATCTTCCCGATCGAGTCGGCGACGGAACCGATGCGACGAGCGATCCTCGAAGAAGGAGTCGATCTGTGAAGCTGGATGAGGCGTTCGCGCGCCGGCTCGCCGCCGAGATTCGTGGTGAGTTCGCCAGTCTCGGGCTTCTTGAGGAACAGAGCGCTGCGGCGCCGCAGGAGAACGACACCTTCTCGCTGCGAGCCCGCGGGTCGATTCTCCACGACTTCTACAACGGCATCGAGCGTGTCTTCGTTCGCATCGCCGAGGAACTAAACGGAGGCGTTCCGAAGGGCGAACAGTGGCATCGTCAACTCCTCAGGGACATGAGCCTGGAGATTCCCGGCCTGCGTCCGGTGGTGATCGACGACGATCTGGCGCGGTCTCTCGGCGACTTCCTGCGGTTTCGCCACGTCTTCCGTAACGTCTACGGCTTCGCCCTGGAGGAGCAGCGGATGCGGCCGCTGGAAGACCGGCTGCCGGCGGTTCTCCGCGCCTTTCGCCGGCAGCTCGACGAATTCCTCGTCTGGATGGTTGGGGATGGAGACGGCTCGAGGTGATTACGGCTTGCCGGTGATCAGGACGTTGCCGAGAGCAGCGGCATCGGCTCCGAGTGCCGCGTCACCCGTCGGGAACTCGTTCACCTGCAGCATGAAGGTGAGGATGTCCAGGTAGGTCTGCCGGGGCAGGCTGGCCGGGTTGTCGGTCGGCATGGTGGTCCGGATCGCCTCGAACAGCTCGTGGAGAGTCTTGTCTCCCCACAGGAACTGGAAGCTCACGCCGACCAGGCTCGGCGAGTTGCTGCCGCCGCCCAGGTCGTCGCCGTGACAGGTGGCGCAGGTTTCGCGATAGGCGACGGCTCCGCGTTCCGCCTGCTCCGCGGTGTATACGCCGTCCCAGACGGTTGCTGAGGCCACGTCCGCGGCCGGGATGTCGCGGTCCGCCGCCGCGGTCCGGGCCGAGGCGCTGGCGGCCGGCAGGTCCGCCGGCAACGCGAAGACGTGGATCGAGTTGCCGTTGCTCGGCCGGCGGATGTGGGGGATGAGATCCCGCGGCACCATCGTCGCCCAACTGGCGCCTCCGGTTCCCACCGGGATGGCGATGAACTGGCGGCCGCCCGCGAGGTAGGACACCGGGAAGCCCTGGGCGGAGGTGGGCAGCCGCGTCTGCCAGAGGACCTTGCCGGTCCTGGCGTCGTAGGCGTACACGTTGCGGTCGTAGTCGCCCGCGAACATCACTCCGCCTGCCGTCGAGATGGCGGCCGTGTTGATCGGTGACTCGGTGCGGTGGCGCCACATGATGTCGCCCTCGACCACGTCGATCACCAGCATCTCACCGAGGTCGCCCCCCGAGTAGGGGTGCAACGTGTTGACGCGCTTGACTGGACCCGCGCCGCCGCCGCCGAGGACGTGTTCGACGGGGCCGAACGTGGCCAGTTCGCAGTTCATCGTCATCGGGATGTAGAGGGCCCGGGTGTTCGGGTCGTACGACATCGCCCGCCAGCTCTTGAACCCCGACGTGCTCGGGCACATGTTGATCTCGACCCCGATCTCGGGGACCATCCCTTCGCGGTAGGTCACCTCGCCAGTCTCGCGGTCGACATCGACGATGTTCTGATAGCCGACATCGATGGCGCCGAGGAACTCGCCCGTCTCCCGGTCGAGCTGCCAGAGGATGCCGAGCTTGCCCATCTTGAAGAGCTGCTTACGCCCATCGACATCGATGAGGAGCGACTCGAACACCTCGTCCATGTCGTGGGTCTCGCCGGGCAGGTACTGGTAGTACCAGAGCAGTTCGCCGGTGTCGGGATCGAGCGCCAGGCTCGAGTTCGTGTAGAGCGCGTCGCCGTCCGTGCCGCGCACCGCCCGGGCCCAGGGCTTGGCCTGCGCCGTCGCCCAGTAGACGATGTTCAGGTCCGGGTCGTAGCTGCCGGCGATCCAGGCGTCGCTGCCGGCCCGGAAGCGCAGCGGCAGGTCGCCCCATGTGTCGCCGCCGGGTTCTCCGGGACGCGCGATCGTCGAGGTGCGCCAGATCTCTTCGCCGGTTGCCGGGTCGTGACCGGTGATGAAGCAGACGTCGTCCTTGTAGCGGCCGCAGCCGGTGATGCCGGTGACCAGCTTGCCGTTGGCGACGATCGGGCCGGCGGTGTAGCGATAGCCGAGGCTCGGGTCGGCGGTCCGGGTCTCCCAGACCAGTTTCCCGTCGCGCGCGTCGAGCGCGAGGATCGTCGCCCGGCTGGTAGCGGCGAAGATGCGGTCGCCGAAGATCGCGATGTTCTTCTGCACGCCGCGGCCGAAGGCGCCAGCGCCGTCGCCGACCCATTCCGGCCGGTACTCCCAGATCAGGTCGCCGTTGGCGGCGTCGAGCGCCTGGATCACCGCGCCGGGGCTCGGCAGGTACATGACCCCGTCGTGGATCAGCGGCGCCGCCTCCTGCGGGCCGGTGTCGTCCATCGCCCACGCCCAGACCAGTTGAAGCTGGCCGACGTTCTCGGTCGTGATCTGGTCGAGCGGGCTGTAGCCCCAGGCGTTCTGCGTCCCCCGCCAGTGGAGCCACTGCCCCGGTTCGGGGTTGCGCAGCATCTCCTGGGTGACCGGCACGAAATCGGCCTCCTGGGCGCCGGCGCCGGCGCCCAGGAGCAGCACCGCGGCAAGACAGTTCAAGCACTTCATGCGGAAGGCGCGAATGCTACTTCACGGCCTGAGCCGGTGGTCGAGCACCATCTCCTCGGTGAGAGCGGTGCCGAAGCCCGGCTCCTTCGGCGCCAGGAAGTCGCCGTCCTCGAACGGCGCCTGCATCGCGTCGAGGATCGCGGAACCGGTGGCGAAGCTCTCGGCCATCGTGCAGCTCGGGGCCGTCAGCGAGATCGGCAGCCCCCACAGGCTGCCGCCGCGATGGGGAATGAGCTCGAGGCCGGCAGCCTCCACGAGGGCGGCGATGCGTTTCGCCGCCGTGAGGCCGCCGCACCAGGTGATGTCCGGCTGCAGGACTTCGGCGGACCCGACGCGCACCAGCACCTCGAAGCCGTGCTCCGTGTACTCGTGTTCGCCGCACGCGACCTTCGTCCAGCCGGGTCCGGCGCCGCCGATCTTCTCGACCAGCTCGGCGTACCCGAACACGTTGTCCGGGGAGAGCAACTCCTCCATGAAGTAGAGGTTCGCCGGTCGGAGGCGCTCGGCGATGCCGACCGCCCAGTCGACGGTGCCGTTGCGCGAGACGCAGTCGGTCATCAGGTTGCCTTCCGGCCCCATCGCCTCGCGGGCGGCCACCACGTCGTCGATGCCGCGGTCGGTGTCCGCCTGCGTGCTGTGCGGACCGATCGGCAGGATGCGCTTGAAGTGGCGGATGCCCTGGCTCTTGCCGGCGGCGATGTCGCCGCCGGTCTGGTAGACGGCGACGCGGTCGTCCGGCTCTCCCCCGAGCAAAGCGTGGACCGATTTGCCGGCGTGCTTGCCCGCGATGTCCCAGAGGGCGTTGTCGACAGCGGAAAGCGCCATCGCGAAGACGCCGCGCCGGCCGTAGAGCAGGGCCGAGCTGTACATCTGATCCCAGAGCTGCTCGACGTTGAGCGGATTGGCGCCGACCAGCAGGTGCTGGAGGTGCCCGTCGATGATCTCGACCGCCGCGCTGCCGCCGGCCCCCATGCCGAAGCCTGTGATGCCCGCGTCCGTCTTGATGACCGCGATGATCGCCGACGGGAGCTGCTCGAAGGGTCCGCCGTAGCGCCAGCGTCGCGGGTCGTCGTCGCCGGAGAAGACCGGCGGGTCGAGCAGGCCCTCCGAGCGTTGGTTGATGTAGACGTGGTAGGGGTCGACGGAGCTGATCCGGATTCGATCCGAGCTTCCGTCTTCCTGGCTCGGCCTGCCGGCAGCGGCGGCTGGTGAGGCGCCTCCGACGAAGCCCGTCGAGGCCGCTGCCGCCGCCAGACCGGCGCTACGGCTGAGGAAGTCTCGGCGGCTCGATCGTCCAGGCCCTGCGGGGTAGTGCTTCCCGACTTCGATTCGCATCGGAATAGTCGATGATGTCACTTCGAAGGCCGGCGTGGGCGACAAGTCTGAGCTCCCGGAGTCGGCGCCGTTGCGGCTGCTACAGTCCCCGCCTTGTCCTGAAGACAGCGAGGAAACGGAGGCGCTGGAGTGAAGAGTACTGGCCGGCTCGAACGCGGGTTGGTGGTTGTGACCCTTGCCTTGAGCGTGGGTTTCGGCGCCGCATTGTCGGCGCAGGATGCGGAATCGACGTTCGTGCCGGTCACGGACGAGATGCTCGCGGACCCACCGGCGTCGGAGTGGCTGATGTTTCGTCGCACATTGGACAGTTGGGGCTACAGCCCGCTCGACCAGATCGACCGGGAGAACGTCGATCGACTCAGCCTCGCCTGGGCGCGCGAAATCGGAGTCGGGACATCCGAGATCACACCCCTCGCCTACAACGGCGTCCTTTACATCCCCGCGGTCGACGACGTGATCGAGGCCGTCGACTCGACGACCGGGGACTTCATCTGGCGCTACACGCGCGAGCTGCCGGAAGGCCTCTACGCCCAGGTCGGCTTCAACGCGAAGAACAACCGGAACATCGCGATCTACGACCGGCTGATCCTGAACAACAGCGACGACAACTACGCCTTCGCCTTGGACGCCGAGACCGGCGAGATGGTGTGGGAGACGCAGATCCTGGACTGGCAGGTCAATCCCGCCACCCACAGTTCGGGTCCGATCGTCGCCGGCGGCCGGGTGGTTTCCGGAAGAAGCTGCCGGCCGTGGGGTGGGCCGCAGTCCTGCATCATGATCGCGCTCGACGCGCTCACCGGGAAGGAACTCTGGCGGCAACGGACGATGCCGGCGCCCGGCGAGCCCGGCGACGAGACCTGGGGCGACGTGCCCTTCGAGAAGCGGCGCCATGTGGGCACCTGGATGGTGCCCAGCTACGACCCGGAGCTCGAACTCATCTACTTCGGCACCGCCGTCACCTCGCCGGCGCCGAAGTTCATGCTCGGCGGCGTGGACTTGACCCACCTGTACCACAACTCGACCCTGGCGCTCGAGGCCGACACCGGCGAGATCCGCTGGTATTTCCAGCACCTGAACGACCACTGGGATCTGGATCATCCGTTCGAGCGGATCCTGGTCGACCTCCCGGTGTCGCCCGATCCGGAGGCGGTGCGCTGGATCCGGTCGGATCTGGCGCCCGGAGAGACGCGCAAGGTGATGACGGGAATCCCCGGCAAGACCGGCCTCGTCTACACCCTGGACCGCGAAACCGGCGAGTTCCTCTGGGCGCGGCCGACGGTGCCGCAGAACGTGGTCGTCGACATCGACGAAACCACGGGGCGCGCGGTGGAGAACACCGAGATCATCTTCACCGAGCTGGAGCAGGAGATGCTCGTGTGCCCGACCTGGGCCGGCGGCAAGGACTGGGAGGCGGGTTCGTACAGCCCCCTGACCCAGACGATGTACTACCCGTTGCGCAACCAGTGCGCGAGGATGCTGGTGACCGGGGATGTCGAGAGCCCGCGCGCCCAGGCGATGCAGCAGCAGGTCGCGATCTACAACCTGGCCGCGGACCACATCAAGGCGCCCGGCGAGGAGTACCTCGGCACGGTCTACGCGATCTCGGCCATCACAGGCGAGACGAAGTGGCTGTTCGAGACCGAGGCCTCGACCTACTCGGTCGTCGCCACCGGCGGCGGCCTGATCTTCGGCGGCGATGCGAGCGGGAGCTTCCGCGCCTTCGACCACGAGACCGGCGAGGTGCTGTGGGAGGTGAACCTCGGCGCCCCGGCCATGGGCTACCCGATCTCCTACGCCGTGGACGGGCAGCAATACGTGGCCATATCGACTGGGCCGGGAAGCCTCCGCCACACGCCCGAGGGCGCCGCACGCGCCCGCGGCGGCAACCTGTACGTCTTCGCTTTGCCCTTAGCTGCGATCTCGCATCCCGTCCAGCAGTGTGCGGGTGCTTTGCTGGATCAGTTCGTTGACGTCGACGCTCGGGTCGATCTGCTTCTCGATCAGGAGAGACGCCAGCCCATGCACCGCGCTCCACGCCACGTAGGCCTGTGCCCGCGGGTCCCCTCGCTCGATCTCGCCTTGTTGCTGGTGCACCCGGATCACCTGGACGAGGTTCTCGAGTAGGGCGCCGCCGGCTTCCCGCAACTCGGGTTGATCCTGGCGCGCAAGGGCCTCCTTGCCGTACATCAAGCGGTAGTGGGCGGGATGCTCCAGGGCGAAGCGCACGTACTCCTCGCCCATGCGCCGGAGCCGCTCGATGCTCGACTCAGGCGGGGCGGCGGTCTGGTCGACCCCAAGGCGGCGGTTGAGACGCCTGAATCCCTCCACCGCGACCGCGACCAGGAGCGCCGTCTTGTCCGGGAAGTGCCGGTAGGGCGCGGCGCGCGATACGCCGAGCCGACCGCCGATGGCCCGCATGGTCACGCTCGCGGCGCCACCCTCGGAGATCATCGCTGCGGCTGCTTCGATCAGAGCCGTGCGGAGATCTCCGTGATGGTAGGCGCCTGACTTGCCGTCCATGCGTGGATTATCGCTTGACTTCGACAGTGACGAGAGCGTCACGTTCCGGCGCGGAGCGGGTTCGAGGGGGAAACGAGGATGTTGACATCGTCAACAAAGGTGTGTATGTTGACGCAGTCAACTTCGAGCTGGAGGAAGGAAGAGCCATGAGAAAGCGACTGACGAGCAGCGGCACGAGGCACTGTCGGCGAGGCCGATTCGCGATGCTCACACTCAAGCTGTGCCTCTACGGATGCGTCGGGCCCGCCGCCACGCTTCCCGGCGCCGAACAGGCGGAGCCGTTCACCTTCGAGCGGTACGAGGTGGTCACCGGCGCCGGCGAGCGTCAGACCATCTTGACCGGGTTCCTCGTGGGAGGTTCGGTGGCGGACCTCGCGGTCGTTCATATCGACGAGAACGACGACCGGCGCTTGCGGGTCTTCGCGTTCACGGACGGTGATTGGGCGCCGGAAGTCGACACCACGCTGCGTCCCGAGGCCTCCTTCGTCGACGTGGCCAACATCGACGGCGGGGACCGGCTGGTCGTCTACGGCGGCGGCCGCCTGACCTGGTTCGATCCCGAATCGGCGACGGAACGCGCACTGGTCGCGGTCACTGCCAGCTTCAACCCGCCTCGCGGAGGCGAGATCCCCCATGTGGACGTCACTCGGGACGTGAACGGCGACGGTCGCGACGACCTGGTCGTGCCGGGCGTCGATGGCTTCCGGGTGTTCACGCAGACGGGCGCAGGCGAGTTCGCGGATCCAGTGAAGATCGGCCGGTCCACTGAGATGAGCAGGATCTACGGCGCCGATGGATACCGATACACCCCCTGGGATGAGAGCCGTGTCCACGAGGTGGACTACGACCGGGATGGTCTTGGCGACCTGGTGTTCTGGAACGAGGACCACTTCGAGGTTCATCACCAGGGCGAAGATGGGCTGTTTGCCCCAGTGGCCGAGACCTTCACGACCGAGGTGGCATTCGACTCCGACGAACTCTCCTCGCTCGCCACCGGAGACATGACGGGGAGGGTGCTGCACTCGATAGCCGACCTGAACGGCGACGGTGTCGCGGATCTCGTGGTTTTCTCGCTTGAGGGCGCGAGCATCTCGCGCAAGCGTTCAACCTACGAGGTGCATCTTGGCGCGCCAGCAACAGGTGGCGGCACTCTGTTCGCCCGGGGCGTCGACTTCGCCTTTCAGTCGGACGGCCGAATCCAGCTCGGGATGGACCGGCGCGACTTCGATGGCGACGGCCACGTCGACTTGATGTTCACAACGATCGAGGTCGCGTACCTCAAGAGCAGCCTCTGGAAGAGACTCAAGGGGTTCATGGGCGATGACATCTGGTTGAATCTCGAGTTCTATCCCCTGAAAGGGGGCCGCTATCCCGCGAAACCCGACGCCACCCGCAGAATGCAACTGGACGGCCACCCCAGCATCAGGGAGCCGGGGTGGGTGCCGCTGGACATCGTGCTCCGAGGGGCGACGCACCAGGAACGGAAGACACAGAAGCGTCACCTGCGCGCATTCAACACGGCCTTGCTGATCGGGGATGTGACCGGCGACGGCCGCTCGGACCTGCTGATCGAGGAGACCCATCGGCAACTGCGCGTCTTCGTCGGCGTACCGGGACCGGACCTGTTCGCCCGGCAGCCTCAAAGGGTGGCGGTCGCCATCCCCAACGACGAGGAGTACACCTGGCTCGTGGACCTCGACAAGGACGGCAGGCAGGATGTCCTCATGCACCACACGTCCACGACGGCGCCGCATCGGGTGACGGTGCTGATGTCCCGCTAGCGAGCCCGAGGCTACAGCCGGAACAACCGAGTGATCTTCACGATGAGGGCGCGGTTGTTGAGCCCCGGAAAGCCCTGCGTCAGCGTGTTGCGCTGCTCGTTGTAGACGACGAACAGCTCGCTGCCGGGGCGGTACTCCCAGCGCAGACGGACATTGGTCGCGAACCCGCGACTCTCGGAGTCGTACTGGAACAGCGCGCTCACGAACATGCGTGGCGTCATCGTGTAGACGGCGCGGAGGTCGATGAGCTCCACGTCGAAGTGGCCCTCCGGAAACTCCACGCGGTTGAACGAGATGTTGGGTTCGAGCAGGAAGCGCGAGCTCAGGTTCACGCGCCCCCAGCCCCAGCCGACCGTCGTCTTGCGGCCGCTGTAGAAGTCGCCGTACTCGAGGAACAACTGGCCCGATAGCCGCCGCTGCTGGCCCAGTTGCAATTCGGCTTGCACGTAGTCGAATTCGTAACCGCCGACGCCGAGCGCGATGTCCGAGGCGATGGGGAACGGGTGTGGGAGAAACTCGAAGGTCCGCACGTACTTCAGTTCGAGTTCATCCCCGCTGTGGAACTCGATGCCGAACTCCCCCTCGGCCTCCCGCGTCTCGACCAGGCCGGCGCCGTTCTCGATGTAGGCCATCGACCCGGTCCAGGAGTACTTGCGCACCAGCTTGCTGTCGGCTGGTCGAGGGCTGAACCGAAACTCGCCGAAGGAACGGCGCATGTCGTGGCGGCGGACGAATCCGATGCCGGGGTTGAAGTGGTCGCCCACCCGCAGGCGCTCCAGTTCGACTCCGTAGCGGTCGCCGTTGTAGTCCATCTGCAGGCGATAGCTGGCGTCGTCGTCGGTGAGCCCGGGTGTGCTCGTTTCGGCCCAGTAGGTGTTGAACGTGAGGTGGTCGAAGAAGGCGAACGTCCCGTCGACGCCGTAGGCAACGTTCCGTCCCCCGCCGGTCTGGTCGATCGAGCGGCGCGTGTAGATGACGCCGATGCTGCTCCGGCGCAGGATGTCCCGCTTGAGTCGCGCCACGCCGAAGTTCGTCGCCATTGCGCCGGAAAACGGTTCGTCGTCCGACTGGATGTTCAGCAGGCCAAGCGTGTAGCGGCCCGTCCGTCCGGTCAGCCGGGCGCCGGCCTCGATGGGCACCGCGCGTCCCTCGTGCAGGCCGATGCGCCGGCTGTAGAACAGGGCCGGCGTCTCGTAGGACCCCCCGAATCCGCCGCCCCCGGCCCCGCCGAAGCCGAAGGTTCCCTGGTTCTCGAGGAAGAAGTCGCGCTTCTCGGGAAAGAAGAGACTGAAGCGCGTCAGATCGACCTGCTGCTGGTCGGCTTCGACCTGGGCGAAGTCGGTGTTGTAGGTGAAGTCGGCCGTGAGGTTCTGGCTGAGCCCGTACTTGATGTCGATGCCGAGGTCGGCCGCTACTTCGTTGGAGATTCTCGGGCTGACAAGGTGATCGCTGGTCATGTCGGTGACCAGGTAGGGCTTGAGCTCGAGGCTTCTCGAGGGCGGTGGGGCTTCCAGGCCGACCAGAGTTGCCGCCAGCGACACCTGCATGATGCCCATCTCGCCCAACGCTTCCGGGATGCGGGTCAGTGTCGAGTTCTCGTTCTTCCACTGCGTGTAACGCTGCGCGTTGAAGCCCCAGATCTGCGCCCGGCCGGGGCGATAGCGGAGCGACTTGAACGGGAACGCGACTTCGGCCGTCCAGCCTCCCTCGAACCGGCCTACCGCGACATCCCAGACCGGATTCCAGTCCACGTTGAACTGGCGCTCGTCGGTGACCTGGCCGTCGATGCGGCCGCCCGAGGGGTAGATGGTGAAGATGGCCGCGTTGCGACCGTCATGGAACGTGTCGAAGACGAGATCGACATAGTCGTCCTGGGTGAATACGTCGCGCCGCATGTCGTTGGCCGCGATCCGCTCGGGGTCCTGCCAGCAGCGAAGCGACGCGTAGACGTTGTCGTCGTCGAACGTGACCCAGACCTCCGTCTTGTCGGTGGCCAGTGCGCCCGGCTCCGGTTCGATCTGCAGGAAGTCCGAAACCGGCGGCACGGTCGTGTACAGGACCTCGTCGAGTTGGCCGTCGATGCGGAGCGGTGTGGCGAGGCGCACGGCTCGCACCGTGGCCCGGCCCGAGTCGTCCCGAGTCACCACGGCCGGCGGCTCGGGTGGCGGTGGACCGTCTATGGCAGAGGGAAGAACCAGCGGCTCGTCCGACGGCGCCGGCGTGCCGGGCGAAGCGGGCTGGGAAGGGCGCCCGGCCTCCTGGCGTGCCTGAGCGGCTTGAGCCAGAAGGAGGCCGCCGGCGATGAGCAGGCAGCCTGCCGCGCGGTGCAATCTCCCTAGCGCCGCCAAACGCCTCGCAGATTCGGTTTTTGGCCCCATCCCCACCTCACTGGAAGGCTCCGCCGCACAACTCACTTCGTGTCGTTCTGCGGCGCAGCCTTCTAGTCGATCGCGAAGCAGTAGAAGTAGCCGTTGCCGCCCGTGCCCTGGAGGTTGGCCTGGCTGCAGCCGCGGCTGCCGTGGGCCGAGTTCCACGACGACGGGACCGGGCCGCCGCCGGTGCGATCGTGGTGGCCGACCTGGGCGCTGCCCTCGTCGTTGCTCGTCCAGTTGCTGCAGGTGTGGTCGGCGCCGTCGGTGAAGCGGGCGCCGTCGAGCTTCGACCCGGTGAGGATGTCGTGCTCGTTGGGAGTGTCCCCGCGGCCCTTGACCATCTCGCCCTTCTCGGTGAGTTGCGTCTCCTTGGTCAGTCCGACATTCGAGTAGTGGAGCGCGTCGAGGTTGCGGGCCACTTCCGCGCCCTTGGCGTTGAGCCAAGGGCCCGCACCGATCCGGTCGCGGGCGTTCACGCCGTCCTCGCCGTCGGTGCTGAGGTAGGCGCCCCAGGTCTTGCCCGAACTCCCGGCCGCTTCGGCGAGCGCCGTGCAGTGCTTGTCGGCGCCCTCCAGGCCGCCCAGGTTGGCGCCGTCGCCGGGTCCGGCGCTGGTGATGAAGAAGCTCATCTCGCCGTCCTGGGCCGCAAGCGTTGCTGTGAGGAGCATCCAGGCGACCGCGGTGAACAGAAAGCGCGTTCTTGGCGTCATGGCGGAACCTCCGTTGTTCTCTGGTTGTGTCAAGCGCTTGAGTATAGGGGCGCAGGCCCCTAACCGATCCGGTTCTCGCCCGCGTTCTCGTCCTGGTGCAGGGTCACCGGCCAGCCGGGGAACTGCGCGTTGTCACCGGCGTCGGCGGTGGACAGGAACCGGAAGGCCTCGATCCCGTACGTCTTCGCCTCCAGGTCGATGGCGACCAGGCCGAAGCCGCTGCTCTTCTGGTGCGCGAGGCGGTAGGGATTGCGCTCGGCGCCGACCTCGGGGTTGCCGACCGCGTACACGTAGACCCGGTTGCCCAGGCCGTCGCGGAACTCGCCGGTGTCGGCCAGCCCGTGCCGCGGCCGGTTCCGGTGCGGCATGCCCGCCTCGTCGGGCCGCCACCAGCGCGGGTAGCCGGCGCTGATCGCCGGCGTGCAGAATGCCCAGCACCCGTCGCGTTGCCGGTCGGCGCCGTACTGGACCAGGGAGGGCAGGTGCTGATCGCCGCACACGTGCAGGCACTTCGCCTTGCGCAGGATGCGGACCAGACGGTCGCGAGGCGTTTGGGGCCAGCCGCCGCAGTCGAGGTCCGCGGCCAGATAGTCGTCGTAGACGCCGTGGTGGGTGGCGACGCCGGCAAATACGGTCTGGCTGAGGAGCACCTTCATCGTGTGGCCGCGCCAGTCGCCGGCCCACTGCTCCAGGAACTCTTCCTGCCGCTCGCCGAGCAGCGCGAGGCCGGGTTGATCGAGCGTCGATGTGTCCAGGCCGGCGTCCAGGACGTGATCGGCCCTGCCGGACCCGGTGTCCACGCGCTCGGGGCTGCTCTTGAACTGCCGATCGCCCAGGATGGCGAAGCCCACGCCGCCGTAGACCATGTCGCCGTAGTAGACGCTGATGTCCTGCTCGACCGGCGCCGGATCGAAGGGGTCGGGATGGTGCGATGCGTTCGTGCGATGGACCACGTTGACCATCCGCGCCGGCTCCCGGTACCCGCCCAGCGAGGAGGTGCCCCCGCCGGTCTCCATCGCCTTGCCGCTCTCGCCCCAGATGTTGCCCTGGAACACGTCGTGGTCGTCCGGGATGCACAACGTCGGCCGGTCGCGCATCGCCTCGCGGAACGCCCAGCCGAACTGGTAGTACTTGCGCAGGTAGTTGAGGATCGCCGGCCCGGCCGGCTCACGGATCAGCCCGTAGCCGCCGTGGTTCTCGTAGAGCTGGTCGCCGGAGAAGAAGAGCAGATCGGGATCCCGCGCCAGAAGGCCGTCGGCGACCGGCGCGTAGGGGAACGAGTAGTCGTTTTGGCAAGTGAGGGCCCCGAGCCGCAGCGGCCGGCCGGCCGGATTGGCCCGGATCGTGCCCCGCCATTCGTGCGCCGTCTCGCCCCCATCCGTGTGCCGTTCCCGGTAGACGAGCCGGAACGGCGCCGCCTCCCGTTCGTTCCACCGTGGCAGCCGGAACGTCGCCGTCCAGGCGTCCGGGTCGAGTTCGGCGAAGCCCCGGGATCGCCATTCGCCGTCGTGCTCCGTCAAGAGCTCGACGCGCCGGTCGTCGCCTCCTCCGAGCGGCGGCATGAGCGCCGTCAGCTTGACCACGAACCCTTCGTCGCCGCGGGAGTCGCTCATCGAGTACATCGACCACAGGATGGGCCCGAACCGGCGACCCTCCTCGATCGCGAAGGCACTCCCGTCCGCCGTCCACTCGCTGAAGCGGTACCGGGCACCCTCGCCCTGCGGGATCTCCCGGTCGAAGTTGCTGACGATGGCGACGTTGCCTTCGATGTCGGCTGCCTGCGCGAAGTGCATCGCCTTGCCCAGCTCGGTTCCGTCGGAGGCAAGAACCGTCAGCGTCAGAGCGCAGTTCTCGTCCCCGACCAGACCGTCGAGAACCAGGAGCACGCCCTCCGTGTCGATCTTGTCGCCGGCCTCGATCTCCCTGCTCGACGTACCCAGCACCAGCCGCCCGCCGACCAACCCGGCATCGACCCCAACGCCGCGCGCAAAGCAGTTGCTGCGATGGTCGTCGATCAGATTGCGGACACCGATCCGGAACCCCGCGCCCCCGTCCCGCTCCCCGGCCTCCACCCGCCGGCAACGGACCGACATCCGGAACCGCCCCGGTTCGCCCGTCAGGCGATGCGTGATCAGGTGGACATTCCGGTCGCCGCCCGAGGTCTGCACCTCGGCCGCCCCGTCCGCAACCCACCAGTCCTCCATCGGATTGGCCCAGAACGACTCCCCAAGCCAAACCCGGTCATGCGTTCTGTGCCAGCGGTCGACCCGGGTCCCGGTTCCGGGGCCGCCCTCGTCCTGCTGAGTCGCTTCCGCACGTCCGATCCGCTTCGGCAGGGAGACGATTGCCGCCAGGAGTCCGAGGAGACCTCGTCGGCTCAAGCGTGGCTTCATTGGAGAGTAGTCTCTTCCCTGCCCCGAGGCCGCTCAGGCCGGCTTGGGAACAAGTGGTCGGCATAGCCGTATTGACTAGTTCAACGGAGTGTTGACATCCAGGCCCTATACTCTCACCAACCCACCAAACAAGAGGGAGCTACTCAGATGCCGCTGAAGCCGCCATGGAAGAAGTCGGTCGTTAGGGTCACGAGCGAAGGCACTCGCTACGTCGATGTCGAGCAGTTGCGGACGAGTCGAGAGGTGCAGAAGACACTCCGAGACGTAGCGAACGGCTTCCCGGATTTGGCTACACCCGGTGGCGAAGGATCTCTGGCTGCCAGGAAGAGCGACCCGAGGCCTGCACGAAGCGTCGACGGGTAGCTCCCCCGGTCAAGTCGGCCTAGCTTCACGTAGTCAGCGGCTAGACCATGCCCTCGCTCGACTTGCTCGTTCCAGCGCTTGCTGGCTACCTCTCGCTCCGGTTGAGCAACTTCACGAAGTTCGGCCTGCTCCGCGAGTCCGGCTACCACGTTGTGTTCCGTTCGGTCTTGGTGGGTCTCCTCCTCTACATGGTGGGCACCGTCGCGGCTGAGCAGCTTCCGACACCGGACGGTTTGGAGCGCACACTCGAGTCTGCACAGACCCGGCTCGGGATCAGCGCAGCGGGTGGTTGGAGCCTCCTTCTGGGTCTGATCGCGCCCTTGCTTCCCAACATCGTCTACAGGTCGCATCACGGCGCGCGACGCGCAGCGGACAAGAAGGGCGACTTCGTGGATCTGCTTGTCGACGAGGCGAGCCGAACAAGGCGCACGGTCGAGATCTCTCTAAGGGGCGGCAAGACCTACATCGGCTACGTCGCCGAGAGCCGCATCGGAAAACAGGGGCTGGATGAGGGGGCGCTCGTTCTGGTTCCCCTGCTCAGCGGCTATCGAAGCGAGCCGAAACACCGTCTGGTGCTTTCCACGAGCTACGCCCGCCTCTTGATTGACGAGCCGCGAATGTGGGAGGACTTGAAGGTGGCGATTCCTAGAGCCGATGTGCGCTGGGCGCGCCTCTTCGATCCATACCTGTACTCTGCGCCTGAGGGGGAGGCGCTGCCTGAGGAGCTGGGTGATCACGACTAGGGAACACCGTGGGGTTTCACCTTGGCTGCCGTCAGATCTTGCGTGGGTTCCTGTTGATAGAGACCGACGACGTCCTGTTGGCAACGCTGGTAAGCTGAGCCAGGACTTGCCGCCGGGCACCTGGAACAGCATCGTCAAACAGGCTGGGCTCGATAAGTGAGTAGCTCGTGAAGTACACGATCGTCATCGAGAAGGCGCCCAACAACTACGCGGCCTATGCGCCCGACCTGCCCGGCTGCGTGGCAACCGCCGAGACGCGTGCGCGAGTGATTGAGTTGATGCGCGAGGGCATCGCCTTTCACCTTGAGGGGCTGCGGGAAGACGGGGAGCCAGTGCCTCGACCTCAAGCCACGGCTGTCCAGGTGGATGTAGCGCAGGCTGTCGGCGCCTGAGGTTGTCGGGACGCGCTCGGCCTGTGTAGCTTCCGGCACACGCCGTGCCGCGCTGATCGCAAAGCGGGTGCCATGCGGGAGTACGACGT
Source organism: Candidatus Multivorans sp. (assembly GCA_965205295.1). Taxonomy (GTDB): domain Bacteria; phylum Acidobacteriota; class Thermoanaerobaculia; order Multivoradales; family Multivoraceae; genus Multivorans. The sequence continues at coordinate 2,733,268 of OZ242167.1, read as the reverse complement.
TGGCCGGGCGCCGAGTGCGAGGCTGGCCAGCCGCCCACGATGAGCATCGATACAACCTTCTTCAAGGAGTGCCTCGACCGGCTGGAGGTCTACTGCCAACTCCTGGACCGCGATCGTGAGGACGAAACGGCTCACCGGCTTGGGCGAGAGATGTGCATCGAGCGGTTCGAGGTTGCTCTCGAACAGAGCGGAAAGCTGCTGAGGAAGACGTTGCGTCCGTGGTTCGCAAGCAACCGGGCGGCCGACCGCCTGACGTTCCGAGACACGTTCCGGCACGCGGCCAAACGCGGCCTGATCGACATCGAGGCCGCGGAGCGCTGGCTGAGCTACCGCGACAGCCTGAACGGCGGGGGCGAACCGGACGGCGCCGACCCGGCCATCGTGGCAGCGGTGGAGCGGCTACCGGCCTTCGTCGCCGACGCCCGGGCGCTGGCCGCGGTCATCGAGCAGGCGCCCGATGACTGAACGCCTCCACTTGCTGCCGCGCCACCGGGAGCGCCTCGAAGCCCTGCTGCGCGAACACCTCCCCGGCGTGGAGGTCTGGGCCTACGGCAGCCGGGTGAACGGCCAGAGCCACGATGGCAGCGACCTGGATCTCGTGTTGCGGGGCCGCGGCTTGGATGAGATCGAGCTCTCCGCGCTCGCCGACTTCACTCAGGCGCTCCACGATTCGACCATTCCGTTCCTGGTCGAGGCCCGCGACTGGGCACGTCTGCCGGAGCGGTTTCATCGGGAGATCGAGAGGGCGTATGTGGTGTTGAGGCCCCGTTCCATCTGCGCCAACCTTCGGTCACTCGCCGCGGTGCGCCAGGGGACGCTCCGGTGACAGCTTGGAGGGAGTGCGAACTCGGTGAGGTGATCGAGCTCAAACGTGGCTATGACCTACCGAAGCAAAGGCGCCGGGCCGGCACCTTTCCGACTTCCACTTGGAGAGCAAGGGAACACCGTGACTCTTTCAGGATGGACCGCGACGGCGTCGAGAAGGGCGTCGTACTGGTCGATCTCAGGAGCTTGCCATGATTACGAACCAGAGGCAGTACCGGATCACGCGGAACAAGGTGGGGCGGTTCCTGCGCGCTCTGGAGGAGTTCGACGCCAAAGGGGACGAACGCGCGGGAGTGCACCCTCGGCTGGTTCGAGCCGAGCGTGAGGCCTTGGAGGGGCAACTCGCGAGCCTCCAGAAGGAGCTGGAGGATTACGAGCAGTTGAAGTCCGCCAGCGTGTCGGACATTGAGGTGGATTCGATCGACGAACTGGCCGAGGGGCTGATCAAGGCGAGGATCGCGGCCGGATTGAGCCAGCGGGAGTTGGCTGAACGCTTGGAACTCAAGGCGCAGCAGATCCAGCGCTACGAAGCGGAGGGATACGCGAGCGCCAGCTATCGGCGGTTGTGCGAAGTCGCGCATGCAGTGGGGCTGGGGTCGAGAACGAAGATCCACCGCCGGGTAGCGCTCGGCGCTGGCGGACCGTGATCAGACCCCGGGTCCAAAGCCGGCGCACTACCGCGCCAGCGGATCCGGCCGGATCTGGAACTTGACGAACTTGCCGCGGGTGCCCTTGCCGCCTTCGGTGTGCCAGATGTAGTTCGTGCCGTAGTTGGCCCAGAGGCCGCGGCCCTTCCAGCCCGCGTCGGGGTCGTCGATGCGGCCGTCCAGGCCGCGGGAGAAGAAGCCGAGCGGGTAGGGCACGCGCAGCGTCGTCCATTCGCCGGTCTCGGGATCGAGCGCGAGCAGGCTGTCGGAGTTCGACCCGGTGGCGATCGGGGTGTTCTCGCCGAGGCCGGCAATGTCGTGCTGATCGACCCAGTTGTAGTAGTGGAAGTCGGCCGGCACGTCCGTGCCCTTCATCCTGGGGCCCTCGGTCCGGTACAGGGACCAGCCCTCGGGGCACTGGCTGCCGTCCGGGCTGTCGGGCTCGTCCCGGGGCTCGCACTTGCGAACGTCCAGGCTCGCCAAGTGGCTGCTGCCGGCGAGAGCCGTCCACACCACGCCGTCGCTGGCGATGTCGATCCCACGCGGGTCGAAACCGGGTTCCGGGACGCGGAAGATCTGCGACCGGCAACTGGCCGGGGGATCCTCCCCGCGCATCAGACGGATGATGTAGCCCGGATAGGTCTGGGAGGCGCCCCACACCGAATCATCGACCGGGCTTGGAATGACCGAGTAGAGGCCGTACGAAAGCTGCGTGTCGTACCGGGGATCGGGCGCCGGGGTGGTCACGGCCTCTCCCGCTGCGATTCGTTCCTCCTGGGCCCTGACGGCATCGACCCGGTAGGTGAAGCCGCCCGCAGAGGCGACCGCGACGTTCCAGGGCTTCGTGATCGCCCCGTCACCGTTCGTGTCGACGACCAGGGGGCACCAGCCCACGGCCTGTTGCTCGTCGCCGGTCTCGTCGAAGACCTTCGTGTCGACCCAGGAAAGGCCGGCGCCGCCGCCGTTGAAGTAGACGGTCTCGTTGGGGTCGTTGTCGAACTGGAGGTGGTGGGTGCTGAAGCAGGTTTCGATCAACGTGAACTTCTGGGCCACCGGGTCGAAGAACGAAGCGTGACGGCCGCCTGGCCGGGGCGTCCACCAGGCCGCGTACTTGTTCTCCGGATCGCTGCACCAGGCCGGAGGCCGCCGCGCGCCGTGGAGCTTCGAAGTCAGCCAGACCCGGCCCTTGCTGTCGATCATCGGATTGTGCGGATCGGACGGGTTGTAGGGGGGATTCGCCCAGATGTGCTCGTCGCCCCAGAAGAAGGACGGCCGCATCGGCGGCGGGAAGCGAGACGGGACCTCGTTCCTGGGATCCCTGGTGGGGATGTTCCGGGCGTAGCTCACGTTCAGGACGGGGTCCATGACCACGAGCTGGCCGTGCCCCGAACTCGCGGCGTAGACGGGTCCGCCGGCGTTGATCCGGGGGTTGTTCTTGTCGGTCGACACGAGATCGTGCATGAACGTCTTGTCACTGCCGACGTCCCACAGGGTGAGGACGAGATTGCGCTCGATCCCCCGCGGCCGCGGCGGCGCCGGCGGCAGTTCTCCCGCCGCGATCCTCTCCGTCCAGTCCGCGTACACGTCCAGGGACGCGTCCATGCCCTGAAGCCGGAGCACGCTGTACATCTGGTTGCCGCGCACCCCGGTGCCCAGCCGCCACTCCCAGGCTTCCTTGTGGGTGGTGAGCTCCGGCTTCGCCTCGAACACGTGGTCGACGGTGCGAGTCTGGCGGCTCCCGAGTTGGTGGCAGAAGTTGCAGTCCGACTTCAGCGAGTCGAGCCAGTGGGCCTGGGACAGCATCCGTGTTCCCATGCCGTTGCCGTCGTCGCCGGTGCCGGGGAACAGGCTCTCGTCCGGCGGCGCCATCAGTGACAGCCAGTAGTCGCCGGGATAGACCCTCGCCGCTTCCTCGGGAGTCGTTGCGACGGTTGCCTGGAGCGTGACCGGGTCGGCCGTGGGCCTCATCTCGAGCGGCGCCGAATCGACCAGGCCGTAGCCCCGCACCCACACGTCGTAGCTCGCGTCGGGCAGTTCCGGCAGCATGAACCGGCCCTCGTCGTCGGTGACGACGATTTTCACGAACTTCGTCGGCAGGTCCTTCGTCTCGGCGATGACCCAGACGCCGGCTTCGGGGCCCTGGGCGCTTTGGACGCCGCCGGCGATGAAGCCGTCCGGACCCGCTGTGACGGCTTCGGGAGAGTTCTCGGGCTGGGTGCAGGCGGCAACCAGGAGAAGGCCGGCGCACAGGGCCGGCCCGGAGAGCTTGGGAAGGGAAGTCGTCATCGGAATTCTCCTCTAGTCTGGTCCGCTGCGGACCGCGCCATCCTCGGCTCGCTGCTTCAGCGCCCTACCGACGTCCGCGAAGCCGCGGTGCATGGCTCGGCCGAACAGCAGGATGGCCAGCGGCGCCAGCGGGCCCTCGAGCGTGTCCGTGTTGAAGTAGGCGCAACTCGTCTCGCTTCGCTTTTCGAGCCGCTGTTCCCGCAGCGCCTTGAGCAGCGACTTGTGGACGATCCTGGTGCTCCAGGACAGGAGGGTCGGCCGGTCGATCGCCTCGAACCGTTCCGTCTGCTTCCGGTCGTAGCGGCCCAGCTTGACGTCGAAGTCGACGGTGGCGCCGACGCGTACGTCGGTCTTCGTGCAGGTCCGGGCGAAGGGATTCCATTCACGGTAGCGGTCGACGTCCGCGAGGATGTCCCAGACGGTTTCGGCCGAAGCGTTGATCTCTACCGGTTCGGAAGTGGTGGCGTGCTTGAACATCCTGGGGCCTCCTGCTCTTGCCTACTCCTGACCGAGTGACCTGAACCAGCGCTCCGATTCTTCCCACAGGCGCTCTGCCACGCCTTCGTCCCGGGCGTCGCTGGCGGGTTCGGCTGGAGTGCAGCGTTCATAGTAGTGACCGCCTTCGAGGTGAGGATCCGTCGCGCAGTGGATCGTGGTCTGGGAGGCCTGGGCCGGCGTCAGGAGCATCAGCGACGCCAGTGGCGCTACGAGAGGCTTCATCCGCCGCAACCATGGGAGTTCGTCCTACCAGCCGAGGGTCATGTTCGAGTAGACGGAGCCTGGATGCAGAGCGACCGATCGCAGGTTGCAGTCCGCCCGGTAGCGGCGCTGCAGCTCGAAGCTGTGCTGGATCAGCGCCAGTTTGGACTGGCCATAGGCGGTCCAGGAGTCGTACCGTCCAGAGTCTTGGAAGAGGCGATCGTTGCGGCCCTTGTCGTGCTGATGGGAGGAGACGTTGATCACCCGCGCGTCGCCGCTCTTCCGACCGGACTCGCGGAGCATCGGCAGCAGCAGGCGCGTCAGGTGGAACGTGCCGAGGTAGTTCGTTCGCCAGTGGATCTCGAAGCCGTCGGCGGAGAGCCGGGGCTTGCGCCAACGCCAGAGCACGTCCCGCAGGATGCCGGCGTTGTTGATCAGCACATCCAGGCGGCCGCCGGACGTCTCCTGGTACCAGGCGGCGAAGTCCGCGACGCTGGCACGGTCGGCAAGATCCAGTCGATGGGCCTCGATCCGGTCGGAGGTCTGACCGTCGTCCCGCAGGTCCCGTAGCAAGGCCTCCTTGATGTGGGCGCAGTCTTCCGGGTCGGTAAGCCATGGCGCTAGCAGCCCGGCGGCGCGTGCATGCGGACCAGCGTTTCGCTGGCTTCCCACAACCTGACGCCGTTGGACCGGCTGGTGGCGTGTTCGGACGGGCGCTTCTCGCGCAGCATGTGCAGGTAGATGCCGCTGCGCTGGCCGGCGTCGTCGGCGCAGCACAGGTAGCTGACCGGCGCCGCACCTCTGGTCGGAGGCAGGAAGAAGAGTCTCATCAACGGGTACACGAGAGGCTTCAGCAGCAGCGGCGCCTCCCGCGCGATGGCGGTGCGGACGGGGCCGGGGCAGAGCGAGTGAACCACGACGTGCCCCTCGCCGTCGCGGTTCAGGCGTCGGGAGAGCTCGGTCGCGTAGGTGCAGAGGACGAGCTTGCTCGCGCCGTAGTGCTTGATTCCGTCGCGGACGCCGTAGTCCGCGAACGCGCCGAAGCGATCGAAGTCGATCGGCTCGGCCGAGCGGTGGGCATCGGAGGAGACGAGGACGATGCGGGGCGCCTCCTCGATCCTGGCCGCCGGGCGAACCGTCCCGTCCCTCAACCAGCGGTCGACCAGAACGCGGTTGGCGAGAAAGTGGACGGCGAACATCGTCTCGAAGCCCTGCGCCGTCCGGCGGGCGCGGCGCGGCATGACGCCGGCGTTGAGGACCGCGATGTCGATTGTCGTTCCCCGGTCGCGCAGCTCGTCGCAGAGCCGGTGCACCGAACGCATGTCCGAGAGATCGACTCGCAGCATCTCGACGCGGTCGGCGCCGGAGGCGGCCTTGACGTCTTCCCCCGCGTCGGGGTGTCCGCTTCGGCAGGCCATCAGGACGTGGCCGCCGCGCCTGGCCAGGTCGATCGCGACGGCTTTGCCGAGACCGCTGTTGGCCCCAGTCACCAGGCACGTCTTGCCATCGATCCGAACCGAAGCGGAAAGAGGCTCGATCACCGGGCGGACGGCGGCGCGGTCCCTGACCGCCTTGCGGAGGACCTTGAAGAGTCTCTTCACGATGGGTGGGCAGCCTACTCGTAAGGAATGCCGTACCTGCGCCGGTACGGCGCCATGTGGTTCTCGATCGTTTCCCGGGTGAGGCCGAAGCTGTCCGCATCGTAGACGTGCCGTCCGTAGCGGTGCTGGACGTTGCGGCTCGCGGTGCGCTCGGCGGCGCTCACCGCGTCCGGGCCGAAGGGGATTCCGGCCCGCTCGTAGACCTTCCCCAGTTGCGCCATCGGTTCGTTGACGAGGTCGTAGTAGGAGATGTCGACGAAGCGGCGCGGGTCCGCCGCTTCCCGGGCGCCGGCGGTGCGCTCGATCAGGCGGCAGGTCTTGGCGAGCCAGTGCGCGCCGATCTCCCCCGGTTCCACGCGGTCGCTGAACATCCCTCTGCCGTGCGCGACCATGCTGCAGAAGGAGGGGATGGTCTTGAGCGGGTCCCGATGGGTCTGCACGATCGTGGCGGTCGGGAACACCTCGAGGACGGGCTTGGCGACCCGGGTCGCGGGTACCGGGTGCTCCTCGGCCCGGATCCACCGGAAGCACATGGTGCCGGAGGTGTGACCGGCGGTATCGAGCCAGTTGGGGCGCCCCGGATCTTCGTGCGCGACGACCAGGCGCACGGCGTCGCTCTCGTAGTCGGCGAGGTGCTTGTTGGTGTGGATCGTGTGGTAGCGGTAGTCGAGCGACTCCATCCAGTAGTTGTTGAGCTGGAAGTTCCAGGATTCGCACTCCGGCGGCGTGGCCTCGATGACCAGCGCCTCGTCCTCGGCCAGCCGCCAGTGCGAGTGGTAGTAGGCGATGTTGGGGTCGCCCCCGGCCTGGTTCGACGTCTCCTGGTCGAACCGGGGCAGCGTGTTCGTGTGCTTCTGGAAGTCGCGCGCCCACTTCGCGAACAGGAGGGAAGCGCCCGCGACCAGGGTGCTCGCCGACCGCAGCCCTTCGTCGAGCTGCCCTGCGGTCAGCGGTGACGGGCGCTTCTCGTCCGGCGCGCGCTGGCCACGTCGTTGAAGGCCTCGCGCACCGGGCTCGGCGGGCTCACGCCTTCCAGACTCACTGAGAGCACTGTCGCGCCGGTCTCGAAGCGGTCGAACAGACCCTGCGACGCGGCCTGGACGCTCTGCTGCACGGCGACCTTGCCGGTCAGCACGGCGTCCAGCGTGTGAGCGGCAAGCACGGCGCGCAGGGAGCGCTCGGCGCTCGCCTCGACCAGGAGCGCCGGATCGGCTGTGGCGAAGGCGAAGGCGGCCGCGTCGGCGACCCGGTAGTGGACGCGGGCCGCGACTTCCACCAGGTTCTCGTCCCCGGTCAGCATGAGTCGTTCGAGCGGCGGCGTCTCGTCGAAGCCGGCGTGGCGCACGTTCCACTCGTAGGTCGCTTCGCCGCCCGTTGCTCCGAGGGCCCCGGCTGGCGCGGGCGAGTACGACCGACGAGGCGACATGCCCGCTGCCGCACAGCCCGGTGACCCACAGTGTCCGGCGCAGCGACCATCCGCGCGCCTTGCCGAGGACCACGAACGGCAGAGTGTGATCGATGCCGATCACCGTGTGCACGAAGCCGATGCCGACCGCGGCCGAGACCAAGACCCAGACTGTGTCGATGAAGCGTCGAGGGTACCAGCGCGGAGTGGGTATGATCCGTTCATACTGTCCCGCGGAGGGCCGTGACTATGCCGAACGCCGTCAGAAAGACCATCTCGCTACCGCTCGACCTGGCCCGCGCCGCGGAGCAGATGGCGCAGGCAGAGAGTCTGTAAAGCAGGAGGAAAGAATCCCCGTGACGGTTGCCCGCGTGACCTGGCTGAAGGTGAAGAACTATCGAGCGCTTCGAGATGTGACGCTCTCGAACCTGACGCCGCTCACTGTGTTGCTGGGGCCCAACGGTAGCGGCGGACCTGATCGTGACCGGAGACCGAGCGATGCTCGGGGAAGCCGGGTTTCGGGGTATCCGGATCGTGTCGCTCCGCGAGTACCTGGGTTGATGGACTACTCGACCGTCACCCAGATCGGCGACGACCAGGCGATTTCCCGGTTCTTCTGGATCACTCGCACATAGTAGTAGTGCTCGCCGGGCTCGACGTCGCTGTCCACGAAGGTCAGGCTGACCTCCTGGTCGAGGTTCTGGCGGTTGTAGAGGAAGGTCTGGTCGCGAACGATGTCGATCTGCTCGATGCGGGCGGTGCCGATCACGTTGACCACCAGCTCGACTTCGGGGTCGTTGTCGCGCCAGTCGGTACCCATGCCGGTGGCCGAGGTGTGGGGGATCGAGATCGCGTCGTGCTCCCGGAGGTACGCGAACAGCCTCACAGCGCCTTCCTCGTGCTGTTGCTCCGCCTCGGTGATCGGCAGGGTCGGGATGCCGCGCCTGGCGGAGAGGATGTTGCGGTGGCCGTCCGGGTAGCTGATGCTGCGCTCTTGCGTGTAGACGGGCACGAAGCTCCCGGGCAGACGGAAGATGTCGGCGATCTGCGGGTGCAGCCAGTTCACGTACGGGGTGTCCTGGCCGCCGCGGTTGTTGTGCTCGCTGACGCCAAGGAAGTCGAGTTCGGCGGCGTCGAGGGCGTAGCGGTAGGCCTCCATCAGCGAGCCGTCGTTGAGGCCGTCGTGCGAGAACTCCGTGTGGCGGTGGGTGTCGCCGAGGAAGATCTTGTAGGTGCGGCCCTCGGACTCGATCGTGTAGGCGCGGATGCGTCCCACGTCCTCTGCCTCGTTGGGGTGGACCGGGTAGGTGTGGTACTCGCGCACCTCCGGGTCGACCAGCCGCGGCGGCGTGGCCTCGCCGGTTGGCGCGGGGAGCGTCGCCCCGTTGATCTGGGAGTGGTTGAAGAGGTACTCCTCGGAGTCCCGGTTGTCCGTCGGCCAGGCCGCGAACAGCCGTTCAAGCAGTTCGTTCACGTCGGCTGCGGGAACCTGCCAGCGGACACCGTCCCAGGCCGCCACCGCGAGAGTGCGCCACTCGTAGATGCGGGTCGCCTCCTTGTAGATCTCGAAGCCCGAGTCCTTGCCCCACTGGAAGCCGCTCTCGTTCCAGGCCGCCCACAGCCGGTTCTGGCCGTCGCAGGCGACCGAGACGTGGGCCTCGAACTTCGGCGTCTCGGCTACCGCGGCGACGTCGCCCCAGCGGTCACCGGAGAAGCGGCGCAGCAGTACGTCGTAGTTGCCCTGGTCGCAGGTGTCCCAGGCGACGTAGACAGAACCGTCACCGCAGGCGGCGACCGCCGGCGTCCAGTCGTTGGCGGGCGAGGCCGAGACCGTCTCCTCGGCCGACCAGCGCGAGCCGTCGTGGCGGCGGGCGAGGATGTCGGACCGGCCGTCGCGGAAGCCCTGCCAGACGAGCCACAGGTCGCCGTTCGAGTCCGTGGCGAGTTCGTGCTCGATGTCGGCCTGGGGCGCCGAGGTCAGGCGCTCGGTCTCCAAGAGTGAGGGTTGTCTTCGTGTCCCTCAGCGAGTAGCTGCGCTGATCTTGGCGGCGCTACACTGATTCATTCACTTGCTCGAGGGAGGTTCGCCGTGCGCCGAATAGCCGTTTTGATCCTGAGCCTGACCGTGCTCCTGGCACTTGGTTGCGCCGCCGGCGACTCCGATTCATCCGACCCATCCGCGACCGCTGCCGGCGCCTCCGCCGCCGACGCCGGACCGGCCGCGGACCGCCAGGCCTTCTTCGGCGACCTGCACGTCCACACGAAGTACTCCTACGACGCCTTCGTGTTCGCGACCCGGGCCGGCCCGGACGAGGCCTACGAGTTCGCCAAGGGGAACCCGATTCAGCACCCGGCCGGTTTCGACCTCCAGCTCGACCGGCCGCTCGACTTCCAGGGTGTCGCGGACCACGCGAACTACCTCGGGATGCTGCCCGCGATGATGGATCCCGACTCTTCGGCCTACAACCACCCGGCGGGCGAGACCGTGCGCACGGCCGAGACCGTGACCGAGCGGCGGGGCATCTTCCGCACCATGCAGCCCTACGTGCGTTACATGGAGGACGCCGACCCGAGCATTCGCGAGCACCTCAACAAGGATGTCGTGCGCTCCGCCTGGAGCGAGATCGCGGCGTCGGCCAACCGCCACTACGAGCCCGGCGTGTTCACGACCTTCATCGCCTACGAGTACACGTCGGCCGGCGCCGGCGGCATCTACGAGAACCTGCACCGCAATGTCGTCTTCCGCGGCGCCGAGGCGCCCGACATCCCCTTCTCACGGCTCGACTCCTACAACCCGGAGGACCTGTGGGCCCGCATGGACGAGTGGCGTGCGGATGGCTTCGAGGCGATCGCGATTCCCCACAACACGAACGGGTCCGGCGGGCGGATGTTCGAGTACGAGTACTTCGAGGGCGGCGCGATCGATCAGGCCTACTCCGACCTCCGCAGCCGCAACGAGCCCGTGGTGGAAATCACCCAGACCAAGGGCACGTCGGAAACCCATCCGGCGCTGTCGCCGAATGACGAATGGGCGGGCTTCGAGATCATGCCCTATCGCGTCTCGACCAGCATTGCGAGCGAGCCGCCGGGCAGCTACGTGCGCGACGCCTTCCGCCGCGGCCTCACGATCGAGGCGGGCGGCGTGTCGAACCCGTACAAGCTCGGCGTGATCGGGTCGTCCGACACCCATGTCGCCGCCGGCGCCTTCGACGAGGAGACCTACTGGGGCGCTTCGGGCCTCATGCAGCAGACCGCCGAGCAGCGCGGCTCGGTGCCCAGCGCGCCCGGGGCTGGGGCCGACCTGCAGAACCCCACCGTCGCCGCGCAACCGATCGACGACGGCACCGGCCGCATCTACCCCTTCACGACGGCGATCACCAACGGCGCCTCGGGCCTCGCCGCCGTCTGGGCGAACGAGAACACCCGCGAGTCGATCTTCGACGCCATGCGCCGCAAGGAGACCTTCGCCACCAGCGGTACCCGGATCCAGGTCCGTTTCTTCGGCGGCGCTGCACTCTCGGGTCTCGACCTCGACGACCCGGACCTCGTCGCGGCCGCGTACGAGACCGGCGTCGCGATGGGCGGCGACCTCACCGGCGGCGATGACAGCGAAGCACCGACCTTCCTCGTCTGGGCCATGCAGGACACCATGGCCGCACCCCTCCAGCGCGTCCAGATCGTCAAGGGCTGGGAATCCGGCGGCGAGACCGCGGAGATGGTCTACGACGTCGCCTGCTCGGACGGCCTCGAAGTCGATGCGGCCACCCACCGCTGCCCCGACAACGGCGCCACCGTCGATCTCGAGGACTGCTCCGCCAGCACCGGCGTCGGCGCCGCCGAACTCAAGACGATCTGGACCGACCCCGACTTCGACCCGAGCCAGCGCGCCTTCTACTACGCCCGGGTCCTGGAGAACCCCACCTGCCGCTGGTCGTCCTGGGACGCCCTGCGGGCCGGCACAGCTCCCCGCCAGGACTTCCCGGCAACCATCCAGGAACGGGCCTGGTCGTCGCCGATCTGGTACACGCCGTAGTCAGGGGCCTCGTCGCAACGGCCGCATGCCGAGTTGCGCCGACCTCGGTTTCGGCTACGATGAACCGATGATGGCGAGTCGCTCAATGACGGCAGATGGTGCGTCTTCGCTAGCGGCTGAACAGCACGGGAACGAACCACTACCGGCCCAGATTACGCTGGTCCCTACATCGGTGCCGGAGTCGTCGGCGTCGGCCAGCGGCGGACCGACGGAGGCACGCGACGCGCTTCATCGGCGCTTCGCCAGTCGCCTTCAGGTGGACCACAGCCTCTCGCGACGGCTCGTTTCCTACCAGGGCAACAAGAAGGAGCCGGGCTTTCGGTGGATGAAGTACAAGGAAGGGTTCTCGTCTGCTCTGGTCCACAACCTGCTCGGCACAGCTCCGCCTGGAGCCGTCCTTGATCCCTTCTCCGGCATTGGCACCACGCCGCTGACGGCTACGCGCTTGGGACGGCCTGCGACGGGCGTCGAGATCATGCCGGTCGGCAACCTGGTGGCCCGTACGATCGCGGCCATCGCAGCAGGCACGACAGCGGGGCAGATCAAGGAAGCCGCACGAGCGCTGCTCGACCACCTTGACCAGGGTGCCGCCGGCGAGGACTTCGCGTTTCCTCACGTCCGGATCACACACGGAGCCTTCGCTGAAGCCACCGAGAAGGAGATCGCCAACGCGCGAGAGTTCGTTTCCCACGTCGGCGATGCCGACTTGGCGACGATACTCACGACCGCTTGCCTAGCCTCGGTGGAAGAAGTCAGCTACACCAGAAAGGACGGCCAGTATCTCCGCTGGGATCCGCGTTCGGGACGTACGCGTAGCACGAGATTGGACAAAGGACCGCTTCCGAGTCTGAGGGACGCTGTTTCCCGGCGCCTCGCTCTGATTCAGCGGGACTGCACCCTGATTCAGGGACTCTACGGCCTCCCAAGGCCGCAGTTCATCGACGGTTCTTGCCTGACTGAGCTAAGGCTGCTTCCTGAGAATTCGTTTCATGCCGTCGTCACGTCGCCGCCGTACGCCAACCGATACGACTACACCCGGACCTATGCCCTGGAACTGGCATGGCTCGGATATGGTGAGCAGGACATCAAGGAACTTCGTCAGAACCTCTTGTCGGCGACCGTCGAGAACCGGTCCAAGCGAGCGCGCCTTCGTGATGCCTACGCCAACTCGGCGGGCATCACGGGAGTATTTGGGAGAGTTGACGAGCATTCAGCTCTGCAGGAACCTCTCGCAATTCTGAGAGAGCACGCCGACGAACTCGGCAACCCGTATGTCATCCGATTGCTTGAGCACTACTTCTTGGAAATGGCCGTGGTCATCCATGAACTCGCGCGAGTCGTCGCTCCCGGCGGCCAGGTGGTCATGGTCAACGACAACGTTCGCTACCACGGCGAGGAGATCCCCGTCGACCTCATCCTTTCCGACCTGGCTGAGCAATCGGGCTTCCGGTGCCGGGTCATAAGGGTACTCCCGCGGGGCAAGGGCAACTCAAGCCAGCAGATGGGCCGCTTCGGCAGGCGCGAGATCCGTAAGTGCGTGTATGTATGGGAGCGGCTCTGATGGTCTCTTCAGGACTGGACGCGGCTCGATGGCGCGCCGGGATCATCTCCAGCCACATCCGCGTTCGCGCGGACGAGGTCGTGCGCCGGCGTGTTCTCGCCTGCGACCAGCCTTCGTGGACAAAGCGGAGTCTGTTCGCCGTCGATGAAGCCGCGTGGCGCTGCGTTGGCGACGCCGATATCGATCCCAGGCTTGTCTTCGCGCATCCAGAGATCCTCGTGGCCTGCCCCGACTCGTCCCTGCACTATCGAGGCATCGCGCTCCTCTCGCTCAAGCGGGTGTCGCAGCTCGTCGGGAGTGTAGACCGCTGGGAAACCGCGCCGGATCGTGTGCGCATGAAACCTGAGCGAGCTCTGGAGATAGCCAGACTCTACAACTCGATCATCTCGACGATCATCCTCGACGCCACGGTCTGGACTCTTCAGGACGCCTATCGGAACATCCTTGCCACCATCGGGATCAGCCAGGACGGTTCGATGCGCAACCGGATTGGTCAGGAAGCTGAGACGGAAGTGAGAGGGCGAATCGAGTCCTGGCTGGAGACAGCGGCTCGGATACCGGCACGGAAGTTGGAGAAGGGGCGCGTGTGGGAGCTCGGCGAACCGGTGTCCGTGCGAATGGAGTTCGGCTCCGAACCGGATGTCGCGTTTCGCCACGCCGCGCCGGGCGACCTCCTTTCGACGATTGAGGTCAGGGCGGCAGAGATCCTGCCGGAGCCTTGGAGCGGCTCGGAGCGGTCAAGAAGAGCTTCGACATGACTCCGAAGCAGACCAAGAACTTCTTGGTCGTCGGTGTTGTGACGGAAGCCATGCAGAGAGAACTCGATGGAATGCACGTCGAGCGTGTTTTTTCTCTGGATGACACGTTGCAGATCGAAGAGCGCTGGACGGAGTTCGTGAACGAGATCTTCCACTACGCGCTCCGTCTACTTCGATCTCCTTGGCGCCCGGCTTGATGCTGCGACGTCAGACGGATGGGGGTGGCGGGATTTGGCATCCCGCGCTGCCCGCGCCTTCCGGCGGGCCCGCACGAGCACGACGACGAGCGCTGCTGCGCCGCCGAGCAACGCTAGCGTCGGCGTGTCCGCGCCTTTTTCGCCGAGCAAGGCATTGAGCCCAGCGCCGGCGACTATGCCGATCAGCACTGCGAGCAGAGGCCTCCCGACGAGCTGGGCCTTGAAACGAGGTCTTCCTTCGGTCACGGGTCAGTCCCCACAGGTGGTTGGCGATGCAGCATCAGGCCCTTCTGTACCGGCGGTCTAGCTTGCCCAGGACTTCAAGCCCGCGGTTCGAGTCGCCTCGTGCCGCGCGCATCCGGAAGGGCATCTCAGTGCCGTGCTCGGCCAAGGCCCTGATGGACAGCTCTTCCATCAACTTGTTCAGGCGCAGGTTGCGCTGCGCAGCGAGTGCAGCGAGCCGGTCTCGGTGAGCATCAGGGATCCTGATCGTCAGGGTTGCCATGTCAGTCCTCCTTTCTGAGCAACTGGCCGGGAGTGACGATGCGAAAGCCCTCGAGGAGCAGCTCACCGGCCGCAACGTCCCTGACACTACCGGCCACGATGTACTCCGGGTTCATCGACCGAGGCTGCTAGCTTGAAGATTCGGCGGTGACCGCCGGGATTTCAAGGGAGATCACGCACCGATGAAGATCGACGACTTCAGCATCACCCTCTTCGCCTGGAACGATATCCCGCCGCACTCCTACCTGGGCCGCGATCCGCTGGCCCGGGAGCAGCTCTACCAGGAGATGCTGGAGCGCCGGTTGGTCGTCCAGCCCTGGGTGGTCGGCGCGGTCGACGTGGCGCTCTGGGACCTTGCGGGCAAGGCGGCGGGAGAGCCTGTTCACCGGCTGCTGGGGACGTACCGGGAGAAGCTGCCCGCGTACGCCAGTTCCGAGCAGCAGCCTGATGTCGAGGCGTACGTGGAGCAGGCCCTGTCGTACCTGGCCGCGGGCTGGCAGGGCTACAAGGTCCATCCGTTCCGCATCTGGCGCGACGACATGCGGATCTGCCGGGCCGTGCGCGAGGCGGTCGGCGACGGCTTCCCGCTCATGCTCGATTCGACCTGGGGCTACGACTATCCCTCGGCGCTCCGCGTCGGCAAGCTGATCGAGGAACTCGACTTCGAGTGGTACGAGGATCCGGCCACCGAGTTCCCCGGCGCCTGGTACGACTCCTTCGCGCCGTGGATCTACACGACCTGATCGAGCGCAACAAGCTCGCGGACCTTCGGTAGGAGCCCGCCCCCTGGGAACCCGGGTGGCGCGACCGCGCCACCCGCGAACCATTCCGTGCGCCCGTCATCGGGCGCGCGGATGGCACACGGGCGTCTCGCCCGCATCCGGCGCTCAGCGTTGTGACGCAAACTGTACGCGCCGCTGCCGACTCACATCCTTGCAGATTGAACGGTAGCCGTTAGATCAACAAGGTTGATTCCCTGCCGGAACCGAACCGTCCCTCGACCACGTCACACAAAATCACGCTAGACTGCGTGACGAACCACGAGGTTGCCGTCATGCGTTTCCAGAAATTCGTCGAGGATCAGATCTTCTCGCCGGTGCTCATCGCATCCGAGTTGCGCACGACCAAGGCCGAGATCGCCGGCACCCTCGGTCTGGGACGGGACGCCTTCTCGCGCGCGTCACGGATCCGGGCCCGGAAAACTCAGGTCCGGCTCCGGCAGATGCTGGAGATCCTGAACCGAGTCGAGGCTCAGACGGGCTCGTCGCTCGCGGCCTACGCATGGTTCCGAGCGGAGCCATTGCCCGGATTCGGCGGCGCCACGGCGGATCTGCTGCTGCGGGAGGGCAAGGCAGATCAGGTCCACGCTTACCTGGACCGGATCGTGGCCGGCGGCTACGCCTGAGGCCGAGTCCGGCGGTGCGCTTCCGCGGGGTCGTCTATCGGGCCCACAATCCGGAATGGTCGTGGACACCGTTGTCCGGCGAGGGCGCCCGCCGTCATGGTGGACGCTTCAACCGGCGCGGCATGCGAGCGCTCTACACCTCCCTGACGCCTTTGACCGCCATCCGCGAGGCGCAGCCGTTGGGCCGGCCGATGCAGCCACTCACGCTCTGCGCCTACGAGGTTGACGCCGAACCGGTCTTCGATGCCCGGGACGAATCTGAGCGAGCGGCCTTCGGTGTCGGCGAGGCGGACCTGCTGTGCCCGGCCTGGGAGGCGGGGATGCTGGATGGGGTGGTCCCGTTGTCGCAGGCCCTGGCCGATCGTTTGGTCACGGCGGGCCAGGTGGGCATGGTCGTCCAGAGCTTCGCTCACAGCGCGGGGCCGGAGGATCTCAACCTCGTTCTATGGACCTGGGGCCAAGAACGACCGAGCAGGGTGGTTCTGGTTGACGATGAAGGCCGACCGTAGTCTTGCTAGCGGAGCGGCGTCGTCTTCATGCTGGCCTACCGACACCGTTGTTGACCGCTCGGACGAGTCCTCTGAAGCTTGGGCTGCGCTCCGCGATTCTCCTTGGATCAAGACCCTTGGCGATGGCTTCCGAGATGCGCGCCGTGTAGACGCGGCCTTTCAAGAGGTTCCTGAGGTGCTGCTTCGGATTGTGAATCGAGTCGGGATTGGACGCGTCCACCTTGCCTAGAGACCGTCCGAGGTAGTCGCGTAGGTTGGCGCTGTCCGCGAAGAACCAGGATTCCAAGTGCTGCTGTGCGTAGGCGTAGAGAACCCTAGAACCCAGAGCTCCGACTCGCTTGGGCAGTTCCTGCCGCAGAGGACGCATAATCTCGTCGGGTTCCGCCTGATCGACATCCAGCAGTAGAACGAACTTGTCTGGTGGGTTGTGGGCAGACTCGTACCAAGCTGCTTTGATGATCCCCTCTACGACATCAAGGCGGAGTGCGCGGTGTCTCGGAGGGATACGAACAGTGAGGTTGATCCCACCGTTTGTGAGGCGGGACACCAGGTGGGGCAGTGCCCGTCGCTCGGTGTCACCGGACGCGACAATAACCACATTCTTCGTCATTACGCCCCGAAGCCCTTCGTCTCATAGAACTCGCCTAGGCCAAAGCCCGAGGCGTCCAGCGCTTCTCGAATTCCCTTGGGATCTTCTACAGCCAGAACGGTCGTAGCGCCTTCTTCACTACGCCGAACAACGCGAACCGCTGCGGGCTCGTCCAGAAAGTCAAGAAGGAGCGGCGAGTGCGTGGTAACAATGAACTGGACGCGCGCGCTTGCCCCCTTGAGGTGCTCTGCGAAAGCTGCCAGAGCAGTTGGGTGGACGTAGTTTTCGGGCTCCTCGATGCCGATCAAGTTCGTTTCTGGTTCTGCCAAGAGTGCGGTCATCAGGGCGAGCATGCGGAGGGTGCCGCTTGACACGCCCATTTGATGCACTCGGAAGTCGAGCCCCGGTTCCTGTTGAACGAAGTAGAAGCGGTCGTCGGACTCTCGCGGTTCAATACTGGATGGCAAGCCCAGTACCGACTGCGTTGCGGCCACAATGTCGGTGAAAGTCTCGGGCGAGGAACGCCGGAGGGCGTATAGGGTTTCCGCCAAGTTCCTGCCGTAGGGGTCGAATCTTCCGGACTCCAGGCCGCTCCAGTCTCGACGGAGAAGGAATGGGTTGGGATCGAAGAAGCCCCAGCGCCGGACAAACTCCGCGACCTCGCGGGCTTCGAATGAGGCATCGGCGGCGGCGGCGGCAAGGGCGCAGGCCGTGGGCGCCTGCTTGAGGAGTACCTTCTCGCCACGCTGACCTGACCACCACCCGTTGCCCGATTGAGCCTCCAGTATCGAGTTGGGGGGTTCGTTCGGAGAGCGCTGCGAGCTCAAGCGTTCTTCAACGCGGAACTCATATCCGTCTCTGAAGAGGCTGACGGACCATTCGTAGGTCGCCTCACCATGGACTATGGTGGCCGTCAGGTCAGTGCGTGCCGCCTCTTCGCCCTTCCAGGCCAGATGGATGATGCCGCCCCGGGCGAACATGGGAGTGCGAAAATCGCGTGCGACTGCTCCCTCGTGAAGAAAGCGCAGTGAATCGAGGACGTTGCTCTTCCCTGCGGCGTTCGCGCCGATCAGGAGATTCAGAGGCCCAACATCGATCGTGTCGTTTCGGACGCTCCGATAGCGGCGCGCTGAGATCCGGGTGAGCTTCATCGGCTGATCTCCTTGTTCCTGGTGTTGCGCCGCCGCCGGTCAACCCTGGTCGCGGAGTCATCGGGCGGCGCCGGTGCGGCAATTGCAGCACACGTAGCGAGGGCTTGACGCGGGATTCTGAAGCAGGCCTGCACGTGGGTGGAGCGGTTTGCGTGTGTCGCCATAGGTCCTGTGGGTCTGGGAACACGTGAGCTTAGGCCATGACGGTGGTTCGCGCCGGAGTTCGACGTGGCGCCGAGGCTGCACGGTTCTGAGGTCACCTGCGTGATCTGAGGTCTACTGCGGCACCAGCGCCACGATCCGCACCGGGGCGCCGGTGCCGCCTTCGATCTTCATCGGCAGCGCGACGAGCAGGAAGCCGGTCGGCGGCAGTTCGGACAGGTCGCCGACGTTCTCCAGGTTGGGCACGCCGGCGGCGCCGCCGATCTGGTGGACGATGAAGTCGGTCGACTGGCCGTGGTCGACGCTGGCGGTGTCGATGCCGAGCAGGCCGATGCCCCGTTCCTCGACCAGCAGGCGGGCCGCGTCCTCGCCGACGCCGGGGAAGTGCAGGTTGCCGGCGTCGCCGGGCGTGTCGTCGCCGAGGTAGGCGAGGGCGTCGGGCCAGCGTTCGGGCCAGCCGGTGCGGACGAGGACGGCGGCGCCTGCAGGCACCGGGCCGTGCTGTTCTTCCCATGCGCCGATGTCCTCGGCGGTCACGAGGTAATCGGCGTCGGTGGCCGCCTGTTCGCTGACGTCGACGACAATCCCGGGGAGGATGAGCCGGTCGAGCGCGATCGAGGCGACATCGTCGCCGCCTTTCGCGAAATGGACGGGGGCGTCGAGGTGGGTGCCGCCGTGCTCGGCGGTGGCGAACTGCTTGGCGGCGTAGAAGTAGCCGGCTTCCGTTTCGCCTTCGGCGAGCGTCTCGAGGTCGAAGCCGCGGGTGTCGGTGGGCCAGTAGAGGGTGTCCCCGCTATAGGCGTGGCTCAGGTCGACCATCCGCCAGTTGGCGACGGCGTCCGGGGTGGTTGGCGCGGGGGCTTGCTCGGGCGGCGGTGCGGCGCAGGCGGCGGCGAGCAGCGCGAGCACCGCGTACCGGATCGATCTCTTGTGCATGACGTTCCTCCTCTTCTACACCGCCAGCGCGGTCGAGAAGTCCGGGACTCCCTCCCAGCGCCCCGGGTGAGCGCCAGCATCAGCGCCATCGCGTGGTCGGCGACCTCGGTCGTGTTGGAACCCGGCACATTCGTCGCCAGGATGCCGAGTTCGGTGGCCGCGTCCAGGTCGATCGAGTCGACGCCGACGCCCAACCGGCTGACCACCTTGAGCTTCGGACACCGCTCCAGGACGGAGCGGGAAGTGAGCGGCATGACGCCGACCAGCGCGCCATCGGCATCGCCGAGAAGATCGGCCAGGTCGTCCTCGCTCCGGCAGACACCCTGCACCACCTCGAACCCTTGCTCCTCGAACAGATCCCCGCGATTGAAGGGGCTCTTCTGCATCGCTACTCTCACGTCCTGCTCCTTACTTGGCAGCCCTGCAGGTCACACGACGGGACACAGCCCGCCGTCCAGGTTGATGGCCGTTCCGGTGATGTAGGCGCCGCGCTCCGAGACCAGGAACGCGATCAGGTCGGCGTACTCCTCCGCCTCGCCGACGCGGCCCAGGGGGACGCGCTTGCCCATCGCCTCGTAGATCGACTCGACCTCGACGCCCTGGCCCGCCGCCCGGCGCACCCACTGGTCGCTCTTGATCAGGCCGATGCAGATCGTGTTGACGCGGATCCTGTCCGCGGCCAGTTCGTTGGCGAGGGACTTGGTCAGGTTGATCCCGGCGGCCCGGGTGACGCTGGTCGGCAGCGCCCGCGCCGGCGGCGCCTTGCCGCCGCCGATCGTCGCGTTGACGATCGCGCCGCCGCCGCGCTCGCGCATCGACGGCACGACCCCCCGGCAGAAGCGCACCGCACCCATCACCTTGAGCTGGATATCGGCGAGCCAGGCGTCGTCGTCGAGCGACTCGAGGCCCTGGGCCGCGGACGCGCCGGCGTTGTTGATCAGGATGTCGACGCCGCCGAACTCAGCCGTCACCGCGTCGACGAACTGCTCGACGTCGGCCGCCGACGTGACATCCGCCGGCTGCGCGAACACCTCGCCGCCGCCGAGCGCACGCAGCTCGTCCGCCGCCCGCTCCAGGTTCTCCGCTCGGCGTGCACAGATGGCGACCCGAGCCCCCTCGCTCACGAGTCCGCGCGCTGTGGCCAAACCCATCCCCTCGCTGCCGCCGGTGACGATCGCCACCTTGCCCTCAAGTCCAAGTTCCAGCATCCGCTTCGCCCCCTGAGCTGTTCGTGTGAAGCGTGAGTGTGCCTGCTTGCAGTGCGCCCGCGCAAGGCGGGTTGGCGTCACATAGGAGGGTGCGCCTGTCAGCCCGGCCCCCGGGTTCGGGTGATAGCCTCTCAGCGCCTGCGGATGACGACGACAAGTCCCGGCCCTCCAGCGGGCCACTCGGGGCGCGAGTGTCCGTTGCGGCTGTTGTTGGCTGAAGTATGAACGGGCGCGAGTTCATCAGGCGAGTCAGGCGCTATGCACGGAGGACGAAGCAGGATTTCCGATTGGATACGCGCAGAGGCAAGGGAAGCCATGTCGTGGTCCATCTGGCGAACTGCCGGACGACCGTTCCGCAGAAGGAAATCGGCCGAGGGCTGCTCGCGTCCATGTTGAGAGACCTGAACATCGACACAGGGGACTTCTGACTCATGCGCTATGCCTATCCGTGCGTTCTCAACCCCGAGGAAGAGGGCGGTTTCTACGTGGTCTTTCCCGACGTGCCCGGCGCGTTGACGTGCGGCGATGACCGGGCTGAGGCTCTTGAAATGGCGGAGGACGCCCTTGTCGCCATTCTTGCTGCTCACGTGCATGACCGAGAGGACATCCCGGCACCGAGCCCCGCCGCCGCCGGGCAAGAAGTGGTGGCCGTGCCACCCGTCCCGGCCGCGAAGCTGGCGCTCTATTCGGCGATGCGAGAACAGGGCATCAGCGAGGCGGCCTTGGCCGAGCGGTTGGGGTGGGATGAAGCTGCCGTGTCCAAGCTGATGGATCCAGACCGCTACAGTCACATCAGCAGCGTCACGAACGCACTTCGAGCCGTCGGACGGAGTCTTCTGGTCGAAGACAGGGTGGCGTAGGCGTCGAGCCGCCGCGAAGCGACGACCTCAGCTCACCGCCTGCCGCGCCGCCCCCCGCAGCCCCGCCACAACCTCCCCAAACCGCGAATCCGTCCGCAACACCGCCAGATCGGCATCGTTCTCGATCCAGCGCAGGTGCGGGTAACCATGCCTCACTGCCGATTCCAGGTACCGGAGCCCGGCATCGACATCGCCGCACACGGCCGCCACGCAGGCCAGGTTGTAGAGCGCCACGGCATCCTGAGGATCCAGGGCCTCCGCCCGCGCTGCCCACTCCAGGGCCTCGTCTGTCCGACCGTCGCGGGCGAAATTGACCGCGCCCAGGTAGAGCGCGCGCTGGTCGTCGGGGTAGCGCAACAGGCGCCTTTGCACCCTGGTCTGCGTGAGCTCCTGGAGCCGAGCCGTTTCAGAGGTCCGGCCGAGCGCCGCCAGAGCCGAGGTGCAGATGGAGCAGGGGGCGTAAGCCGTCGGATCGGCCTCGATGGCCCGGAAGAAGAACGTGACCGCTTCCTCCATCCGGCCCTGGGCGAAGCGGTGACGGGCAAAGTTGTGGTTCGCCTCGAAGCTCAGCGGGTCGAGTTCCAGGGCACGCCGGAAGTGGACTTCGGCTTCCTCCAGCCGACCGTTGGTGCTCAGGGTCATGGCCCGCGCGGAATGCGCCTCCGCGACTTCCGGCGCCAGCTCCAGTGCCCGTGAACTCGACTCGTCCGCCAGTCGGAGGTTCTCCTCGCTCGGTTCGTGGAACAGGTACAGGCATGCCGAGCAGTGCGCGGACGCCGCGTGGGCCAGGGCGTACGCCGGATCGAGCTCAATCGCGGCCGCGAACAGCCGCCGGGCCTCGTAGTAGGTCTTCTTGCGAGCCTGGTGGTAGAGACTCCGGCCGCGCAGGTAGAGGTCGTAGGCCTGGCTGGACGCCGTGCGCCGGGCCTCGTGCCGAGGCGCGTCCGGCGCCAAACGCAGCTCCAGGGTCTCGGCGATCAGAGTCGCCGTCTGGTCCTGCAGCGCGAAGATCTCCTGCGAGTGCCGCTGCCACTGCTCCGACCAGACCTGGATTCCAGTGTGCGCGTCCGTCACCTCGACGCCGATGCGGAGTTCGTCGCCCTCCTTGCGGACCGTGCCCGCCAGCACCAGGTTGGCGCCGATCTGCCGCCCTACTACCCGGGGATCGGCCAGCGCGTCGTACTGGAACGACACGCCGCGGGCCGTGACCCGCAGGCCGACGACATGGGCGAGGCGGTGGAGGATCTCCTCGGCCATCCCCTCGCAGAGGTGCGCCTGATCGCGCTGCGGGCTGCGGTCGGCGAACGGCAGGACGGCGATCGAGAGTCCCCGTTCCTCTTCGGGCGGCGGCGGCACGGCGACCGAGGGGGCGCCTTCCGTCGCGGCCAGATCCTCGATCACCGGACCGGTGAAGCGGAATCCGCGCCCGTACACGGTGGTGATCCAGTCGGCGCTTCCGCCGCCGGCGAGGACCTTGCGCGCCTCGCTGACAGCCCGGCTTATCGCCGCCTCCGTCACGTAGGCGCCGTCCCAGATGTTCCCGAGCAGCTCCTCCTTGGACACCACCCGGTCCCGGTTCGCGACCAGGAAGGTCAGCAGCTCGAACACCTTGGGCTGAAGCTGGCGCGGCTGTCCGGCCACCTCGAGGCCGTACTGCTCCGGCTTCAGCACGAAGGGGCCGAAGTAGAAGATCATCGACGGATTCTAGCGGACCGGCTCACGTTCTGGTTGCTTAACGCTTCAAGTCCGATCAACTTCGGCTCGGGATTGGATCAAGCTATCGGGTATGCCCTGCCCATAGTCTGTCCAAGCCGTTTGAAGTGTGCCCGGTGGCCGGGGGTCGGACGACCTCCGGTGCAGGCGGCTTCGAGATCGCGAAGGCCAGGAACCGAAAGGGAGCGAAGGACATGTTCAACCAGATGAGAACTCGACACGCGCAGGCGGTGGGCTGGGCCATGATGCTGGCCGTACTGCTGCTGGCTGTGCCGGCCGCCGGCCAGGGTCCCACCGGCCAGGTGCTCGGCCACGTGACGGACAGCGAGGGGGCTGCCGTCTCCGGAGCGACGGTCATCCTGCAATCGCAGGAGATCGAGGAGCCGCTCACTGCCACCACCGACGCCGACGGGTTCTACAACGCGACCAACGTGCGCCCCGCGACCTACCAGATCTCGGTGGAGGCCGCGGGCTATGCCGGCGCTCCCGCATCCCTGGCGGTCCGGGTCGGCAGCATTCAGCGCGTGAACTTCGAACTCGCGGCCGCCGAGGAAGTGAGCGAGGAGATCACCGTCGTCTCCGAGCGGCCGCAGATCGAGTCGGTCGATTCCCGCGTGAACAAGTACATCTCCTTCGAGGAGATCCAGAGCCTGCCGCTCCCGAACCGGAGCTTCCTGGACGTGCTGAGGATCCTTCCAGGGGTCCACGGGGGCCTCGCGACCGGCGGCCTTGACAACAGTGCCCCCAACAACAGCTTCAGCATTCACGGGGCGCGCATGAACCAGAACCAGTTCCTGATCGACGGCGTGGCCAACAACGACCTGAGCGACCTGAACTACGACGACCTGGCCACGTCCGAGACCCGCGCCGGCCCCCGGAGTTCCGCAGGCGCCGGCCAGAGGGGGTCGACCTTCTCGACGGGAACGGCGCTGCAGACCTACAACCTGGACGCCATCCAGGAGGTCCAGGTGTCGACCGCGACGTTCTCGGCCGAGTACGGCAACGCGTCCGGGGGCGTGATCAACATCATCACCCGTTCCGGCGCCGACCAGTACAACGCCTCGGCGACGGTTCAACAACAGCACGACGGGGTGGTGGAAGCGGGGTTCACGGGGCGGACCGCGGACGACGCGGAACAGTTGGAGGGCCAGGACTTCACAATAAGACAGGCATCGCTGACCCTGGGCGGCCCCATCAACCGGGGCACGACCCACTTCTTCACCAGCTACGAGTACGACGACTATGAGATGGGCTACGACTACAACCAGAGCCACGTCTACATACGGGCCGTGCCGGTCGAATTGGGGTTGACCGCCAACGTGACCAACCGCGACCGCCTGACCGGCAAGCTGACCCACCAGTTCTCGGACTCGAACGACCTGAGCGTGTCGGGGAACTGGGTCAGCGAGCAGGCCGCCGTTGGGCACTCGCTCTTCCGCTCCAGCCAGGAACACATAGAGCACCAGGATCATGCCAACGACTCCCTGGGCCTGTCCGTGCGCCATGTTGCCGCCGTGGGTTCGGACATGACGCTCGAATCGGTGCTGGGGCAGATTCAGGCCGACCGGAGCATGGAAACCTCCTCGGATCCGTTGCGGCGATTGCGTCTTTACTTCCACGACGATGGCGGCCTCGTTTTTCACATGGAGGGCGCCATCGGCCCCGAAGTCGACAACACGCTCGAGAGCTTCCAGTGGAAGGAACGCCTGTCCTGGCTCCGTGGGGATCATTCCTTGCGCGCCGGCGCCGGCGTGGAGCGCTTCGGTCAGCGTACCGAGCAGCCGGCGTGGCGCAACTGGGGCTATGGGTTTGTCGACGACTTCTCCGTCCCTCCGGCCAGTGGGGTGTACCAATTCGCGACCGACATCGACGTCTCGGTCACGAACTCCCACCTCTTCATCCAGGACGACTGGTTCGTGAGCGACCGTTGGACGTTCAATCTGGGCGGGCGCTACGACCGGAACAACCTGGTCGACGACCAGACCGTCGAGGCGCGGCTGGGTGCTGCCGTCGATGTCGGCGGGAACGGCCGTTCCGTTCTCCGCTTCGGCGCCGGGCTGTATCACGATCGGTCGAACCTGATCGGCCATACGGGGGCTGACCGGCCACCGCTCCTCTTCAGTGTGCCGATCGATCCCGTGACTCTCGAAATGGACCCGACGAGCGCGGGCTCGCAACCTCGCGAGCTAGTCGTTGATCCGAACCTCCACCTGCCCGAGATCGTCAAGTGGAACGTGGGCTACGAGCGCCAGCTCGGTGAGCGCAACACGATGAGCATCCACGTCTTCGGCTCCGACAGCGATGGTCTCTTCTTTACGGACTTCCAGAACAGGCGGTCATTCGCACTCGACGGAGCGCGGCCCGATCCCACCAAGGGAGATGTCCTCCTATACACCAACACTGGCTACAGCGAGGTCCTCGATGTCGAGGTCGAGTTCAAGCGCCGCTTTGCCAACGGCTCCCTGGTGCACGTGAGCTACACCAATCAGGACGCCGTCGGCAGTTCGTTCTTCGAGTTGATCTCGGGTAACTCCGTTCTCAATGGGTCGTCGCTCGGGTCCGATCTGGGGGACCCGCCCGCGCAATTCAATGGGCCGCTCAACACCGAGGTGGAGCACAGCTACAAGCTCTCAGCAGTAGGGAACCTGCCCTGGGGCCTCCAACTGGCGGGATTCCTGGACTACCGGTCCGGCAATCCCTTCACCGCCTGGGACCAGGCGTACATGCAATCACCGGGGGGCTGGGTCACCTATCCGTCGACTTTCTTCGAGGGCTTCAACACGAGGACCGGGCCGGACGTCTTCTCGGCCGATGTGCGTTTGGCCAAGACGTTCACCGTCAGGGAACGGCACGACCTTCACGTCTTCATCGATGTCTTCAACGCCACCGACCGGACGAACGTGACCGAGATGAGGGGTCTGCGCACCTGGAACATCGGTCACCCCAACGGCCCCACTTCGAACGCCGTCTTTCCAGAGATCCGGAGGCGCGGACCGCAGCGTTCGGCCCAGTTCGGGATCAGGTGGTCGATGTAGGAGGGCGTTGACGTGAACTCGGGGGCGTCCGCGGGCCGGCTCGGTCCGCTGCTGGAGTACCTGGGTTCGCTCGACGGCCGCGCCGACCTGGAGGTCCTGAGCGGCCTGCTGGGCGAGCTCGCGGTGACGCGAGCCGACCTCGGTTCCGCGTGCCGCTTCGGCGCGGACGGCTACCGGCGGAACCGGATCGCCGAGTCGGACTGGTACGAACTGGTCTGCCTGTGCTGGTCCAGCGGCCAGCGGACCCCGATCCACGACCACCGGGGCTCGAGCTGCGCCTTCCGCGTCGTCGAAGGCGTGGCGACCGAGACCGAGTTCGAGCCGACGGCATCCGGCCTCATCTGCCCCCGCGGTCGCCGTGAGCATGGGGCCGGCCGCGTCTGCGCCTCGGAGGAGGACGACTGCCACCAGGTCGCGAACACGCAACCGGCGGGTGAGGATCTGATCACGCTCCACATCTACTCGCCGCCGCTCAGACAGTTCAACGTGTACTCGCTGGACACGCCGACGGCTTCGGATCAGAGACGGCCTGGTTGCTGCTAGGCCGGCGGAGCCCCTGGGAACCCGCGTGGCGCGGTCCGCATCTGGTCCTGGGAACGCGGGCATCCTGCCCGCATCCGGCGCGTAGCGCCGATCCGGAACGCCATAGCGTCTAGACTATTGTTCGTTCAAGAAATGCGATGAGGATGTACCCATGAAACGAAGAAAGTGGCTTGGCTTCCTGGCGACAGCGGCGTCGCTGCTCACGCTGGCGTGCAGCGCCGAACCGACACCGCAACTCCGCGTCGTCTACGCCGGCGACGCCGGCACACCGCACGCGGACGCCTACCACGCGCTGCTCGCGGAGCACTTCGACGTGCGGAGCATCGCCCGCAACGGCTTGGCGACGGCCGATCTCAGCGAAGCCGACGTCCTGATCGTCGACGGCCAGACGATGGATCGGTCGGAAGAGCGGATCAAGACGATCCCGGGGGCCGAGGGCGTCACGCTGGAGACCCTTTCCATGCCCACCGTCCTGATCGGCGGCCAGGGCGCTCGCATCTCGGACGACCTGAACCTGCTGCTGGGCTGGCGATACGGGTGACTGTGCTTGTTTTCCAGGGCTGTCGTGCCACAGTCCACGTCCGATCCGACCTCTGGCCACCCGATCTTCCAGGGACCTCTGCCGATCGAGCTGGAGCTCGAGGAGGTGCCGACCCCACCCAAGTACAAGTACTACGAACTGACAGACGACGTCCCGGACACGATGACCACGGTCAAGGTCCTCAAGAAGGAATGGGACACCCTGAACCTCCCCGTCGGCGGGCGGCCGGACAATGGCGAGCCGGGCGTGGTGACGACCGGCGACGGGTTCCTCGATTCGCCCGACACCGAGTGGATCGCCGGCGGAATGCACCTGAAGGGTCCGGACTACTTCGCCATCGGCCGTCAGGGGCGGCTGCTGCAGTGGGGGTTCTACGGCACCCCGGACGAGATGACCGAGACGGGACAGCGGCTGCTGATCAACGCGGTGCATTACATCCACGGCTTCAAGGACCATCCGGTCCTGGCGACTCGTGAAGCGCGTCCGCGCGAGGGGCTCGCCACCTCCCTCGCCCTCCTCGACATCTACGCGACCGAGGAGATGAAGGAGTACTACGACACGCCGGAGAAGGTGAAGGAGGCCCAGGATCGGGTCATTGAGCGCACCTTCGGCGAAACGGTCCCGCCGGAAGCGCGTGGCACCAGGGAAGAGCGGCGGGCCTGGTACGAGGCCAACGAGCCCTATCTCTACTGGGACGGCGCGCGCGTGGGCAGCGAGTACGCCGGCAAGGCCTATTTCCGACTGGATGGGAAGTACCGGATCGACGAAGACGCCAGGGCGCTCGGGATCGCGAACAACGACCCGTCCCTGCTGGAACGCGCGGTCGCGGATCTGCGCGAAGGGTTGGCGCCCGAGCGGGCGCACCGGCTGCTGGCCCGGTACGGCGGGGCGGGCCATGGCTCCGCCGACGACTGGCAGAGCTGGCTCGACGAGAACGATGGCTCGCTCTTCGCCTCCGACTGGGCCGGCTACCGGTTCCGGGCCGCCCAAGGCCCTGGAGGGTCGGACTTGCTCAGTTCCTCCCGGTTCGCAGTGAACGGCGACGAACTGGACGATCTCTCCGTCACCGTGAGTCCCGCGGTCGAGGTGACGATGTCGACGACGACCGACGGCGAAACCACGCTGGCCGTCCTCGACTTCAAGCTCGAACCGGGCTTCTGGATCTACGCCCCCGGTTCCGACGCGGAGTTCAAGTTCGGCGTCCGTGCCCCATCCGGCTTCGCCTACCAGGTCGCCGGCGACCCCGTCCTGCCCAAGGTGGACCCGGAGGGCCGGATACACGGCGACTTCCGCGTCGAGGTGCCGCTGGAGGGCGAGGGCGCCGTGGCGACGCTCCTGATCGACTACCAGGCATGCGACGAAACGCTCTGCCACTACCCGGTGACGGATGCCCGGCTGATGAGCAGGGTCGAGACCTGAGTCACCCTCACTGGGTGCTTGCCCGCATCCGGCCTGGGAGATACGTCGACATCGGGGCGCCGCTCTTTTCTGCAACCGTCGCGTCGCAGTTGGCCGTCTGAATGCACTCCGGAACGGTACAGGTGCACAGACGTCCCCGCCGGCATCCGGCCTACGCTGGCGACCTGTCGCCGAACGTGACGGGCTTGTGCCGGTAGCGCTTGGGCGGCGGCAAGTCGATCCCGTGCTCCGGGCCGAAGTGCCTCTTGAATGCCTCCGAGGGTCTTAGGCGCCGTTCCACCTCCTCGCGCTTCTCCCGGATCAAGCGGCGAACGTACTGGCTCATCGAGAGGCCGGCATGGCTTGCTTCGTGCCGCAGCCAGGCCTTGTCTCCCGGGTCGATGTCGCGGACGGTGATGACGGAACTCATCGTGAGCAGCCTCCCAGTCGGATGGGGAGCGTCTGGGGCGCGGACCGCATGCTAGCGCCGAGTGCTGGGCATCGGGGCGACGCGCTGGGCGGACCGCCCATCAACGTTGATAGCCTCGCATGGTCTGCGAGCGACGTTTCTGACCGATGCGCTATGCCTATCCGTGTGTTCTCAACCCGGAGGAAGACGGTGGCTTCTTCGTCGTCTTCCCCGACGTTCCGGGCGCGCTGACGTGCGGCGACGACCGCGCCGAAGCTCTGGAAATGGCGGCGGACGCCCTTGTAGCCATACTCGCGACTCACGTCTACAACGGCGAGGACCTTCCGACCCCAAGCTCCGTCGTGGATGGTCAGGAAGTGGTGGCCGTTCCACCCGTTCCCGCCGCAAAACTGGCGCTCTACTCAGCGATGCGGGAAGAGGGCCTTAGCCAAGCGGCGCTGGCCGAGCAGCTCGGATTGGACGAGGCTTCGGTCGGCCAGCTTCTCGATCCGGACCGCTACTCCCATATCAGCAGAGTCACGAACGCCCTTCGAGCTGTTGGGCGCAGTCTCGTGGTCGAAGACAGGGTGGCCTAGCAGGCGGCGCGAGTTCTGCCGCTCCAGATCCGCCGCTATGCGGCCCGCGATGACTCCCGTTCCCGGTCCACCGCCGCCTCCAGGTGGGGCGGCGGTCGCCAGAGGCACGCCATGACGTAGGGCAGGTCCATCGGCCGGCCGTCCCAGGCCGGCATCGATTCCTTGCCCGTGACCAGAATGCCCGAGTCCTCCAGGTGCTCGACCAGGTCTCGGGCGGCGTGGAGGCCGACCGGCGGCGGCGCCGGACTCTGCTGCAGCGGCCGTCCGCGGGGATGAACGAACTGCACGACGCCTTCCTTGTTCATTCGGACATGGAAACCGCCCTCGTGGAGCAGGCGGTGGTGCCGCCGGCAGAGAAGCACGAGGTTCGAGAGCTTGGTTTCGCCGCCGTCGGCCCAGTGTTCGATGTGGTGGGCGTCGCAGTGCCTCGATGTGCAGCCCGGGAAGCGGCAACCCTGGTCGCGGAACTCCAGTGCGCGGCGGATCGGCGGCGGAATCGTGCGCGTCTTGCGGCCGACGCTCAGGATGTGGCCGTTGCGGTGGGTCATCCGGACCTTGCCGGCGTCGCAGGCGATGCGACGTGTTGTTTCCGCGGAAACAGGAACGTGGGAGGTGCCGAGCCAGGCGCCGGTGGATGCTCGCGGGCCCAGGGGCGTTTCGCCGGCCTGCCCGCGGCGTCGAGTGCCTTCATCAATAGCTCGCCCGCCTCCGGGGCCAGCCGTCCGCGAATCACGAACATGCCGTTCTCGTCGATGTGGGTCGTGACGTGACTCGACGCGTCGCGCAGTTCGTCCTCGTTCGCCTCGACCGTGCGGTCGATTCTTCGCCACGACCTGACGGCACCTTCGATGTGCGCCGCGGTTCCCGTCTTTCCGAGATCGACCAGCGATTCGTCGGTCTCAGGCGTTGCGATGCGGGTCAACGCCCTCACCTTCGAGTAGGAGAGTTGGCCGCGTTTCATCGCTTCGCTCATCAAGGGGAGATCGCCCAGGGCCCGGGCGACCCGAACCCGTTCGCGCGCCGCACTTGGCGCGAGGCTGGTGCGCCAGGTGAGCCAGTGAGCGCAGCTCAGGAAGCCGTTGTTCCAACCCTCCCGTTCATCGAACTTGCGGATCAGGACGAGCAACTCGTAGGTGGCCGCGTCGATGCGCGCAGCGAGCGTGGCGATCTCTTCGCCCATACGCTCCTTTGCGCTCATGCCGGTTTGTTTGTCAATCATTTGTGTTGCTCGGTGCTGGGACCTGACGGTCCGGTTGACGTGTGTCGTAGGCCGCGAAACCGGCCGTTAGGGGCCTACGTCGAGGACAATGAACCTATCACCATAGGATTGGTAACACAAGAATATTCAAGGCGATGGAGAGGGCAGCCAATCTACTGGAGTCGACCGATGATCGGGTGGCAGTGGGGCCCATCGGCGCGGCGGCCGGGCCTCGCAGTGGCCGGCATCAGACGCAGCGATGGCGGTCCGGTTGTGCAGAGGCACTGATCTTCGCCGGGCCGCGAAAGCGGCGAGGCTGCCAACCCGGCATAGAGTCAGACCGCCTGTAATGATCACGAGACGCGGCTTCATCTCCACTGCCGGGATCGCGGCGGCCGGCATGACCACCGGCTTGACCGCGGCTCGCCAGGCGGCCGCGGCGCTGGCTCAACACTCCGAGGGGTCGAACATGAAGATCACCGAGCTCGAGACGATCCTGATCGACAACATCGACCCGCCGATCGGGCACCGGAAGTGGCTGTTCATCCAGCTGAGGACGGACGAAGGCCTCGTCGGACTGGGGGAGCGGGTGTCCGGGGGCGCAACGAACCTGAAGCCGCAGATCGAGCTGCTGAACGACCTGTTCGACCGTTTCGTGGTCGGCCAGAGCCCGTTCGACGTGGAGAAGATCTGGCAGCGGATGAAGACGACTCTCCACGACTACAGCCACCCCGGGCTGTACGGCGTGCCGGCGTTCTCGGCGATCGAGATGGCCTGCTGGGACCTGATCGGCAAGGCCACGGACCAGCCGATCTACAACCTCCTTGGAGGCAGGTACCACGACAAGCTCCGCGCCTACGCCTACCTGAACAGCGGAGGTATCTGGGAGAACCCGGCCCTCGCCGGCGAGCGGGCCCGGGAACTGGTCGACCGCGGCATCACCTGCTGCAAGCTCGACCCGTTCTCGCCGATCACCGGCCCGCCGCGGGACTACTCGCTGAAGACGATTCGCCACGTGGCGACCATCTTCCGCGCCATGCGGGATGAGGTCGGCGACGAGTTGGAGATCGGCATCGGCACCCACGGGCAGTTCTCGACCGCGGTGGCGATTCGGGTCGCGGACATCCTCGAGGAGTTCGATC
This sequence comes from Candidatus Multivorans sp., assembly GCA_965205295.1. GTDB lineage: Bacteria > Acidobacteriota > Thermoanaerobaculia > Multivoradales > Multivoraceae > Multivorans. The sequence goes on along the minus strand of OZ242167.1, from coordinate 2,701,357 downwards.
CGTTCTTCTTCGAGGAGCCGGTGCCGCCGGAGAACGTCGACGAAATGGCACGCGTGGCGGCCCACACGAACATCCCGATTGCCACCGGCGAGCGGCTGGTGAACATGTTCGAGTTCGCGGAGGTACTGGAGAAACAGGCGGCACAGATCATTCAGCTCGACGTCGGCCAGTGCGGCGGCCTCCTGGTGGCGAAGAAGATCGCCGGCATGGCCGAGACCCACTACGCGATGATCGCGCCGCACATGTACTGCGGCCCCGTCGCGGCGTCGGCGGCGGTGCAACTCGACACCTGCTCGCCGAACTTCCTGATCCAGGAGTTCAACACGAACGACCTGCACAACGACATCTTCGTGGAACCGATCAAGTTCGAGAACGGGTTCATCGAACCGCCGACGGGGCCCGGGTTGGGCGTCGAGCTCGACATGGCGGTCGTCGAGAGGCATCGAGCCGCTTGAAGACCCTGGGAACCGACCCTGTGAACCATCCGGCTTCCGTCCTGGGAACGCGGGCGTCTCGCCCGCATCCGGCGCTAAGCGCCGGTCCGTCAGTCCTCCGCGGTCTGTATGCCTACAACTGACAAGGAACTGACCCTGGCGATCCTCGCCGCCGGCCGTTCAGCGAGATTCGGCCGCCCGAAGACGCTCGAACCCGTCGGTCCAAGCGGCGAGGTGCTGTTCGAGTACGCGATCTGCGACGCCATCCGCGCCGGATGCGGGCGGGTGGTCTTCGTGACCTCGGCGGACCGGACGGAACAGATCATGAGCCGAGCCGCCGAGCATGCGGGCAGGGCCGTTCCCGTCGACTTCGTGGCCCAGTCTCTCGACGATCTGCCGGGCGTGGCGCTGCCGCCGGCGGGGAGAGCCAAGCCGTGGGGCACCGGCCACGCGGTGTTCGCGCTGCGCAAGAAGATCGAGGAACCCTTCCTGGTCGTCAACGCGGACGACTTCTACGGTCCGCGCGCGATCGAGTCGTTCGGCCAGCGGGTACGGGAGGCGTTGGCGCCAGGCGACGATTCGCACTTCCTGGCGGCGTATGAACTCCACCGCACCGGCGTCTCCCGCACCAGCGGCGTCAACCGGGGGATCGTGGCCGCCGGCAGTGCCCCTGTGAACCCAGGTGGCGCGTCCCGCGCCACCTGTGAACCTTCCACGCGCCCGTCATCGGGCGCGTGGAGGCACGCGGGCGTCCCGCCCGCATCCGCTTTTCTGGAACGTCTGCACGAGGTCTACGACGTGCGGCAGACCGACTCGGGCCTCGTCGGCCGCGACGGTGCAGGAGAGGTCCGGGAACTCCCGCCCGAAACCCCGTGCTCGATGAACCTGTGGGCCTTCCAGCCCTCCATCTTCGGGCTCCTCGAAGCCGCGTTCGAGGCCTTCCATGCTGGCCTTGCCCATCCGCCGGGGGACCCGTTGACCAGCGAGTTCCTGCTCAGCGAGACAATCGGCGACCTGGTCGGAGAAGGAGCGGCCCGCGTCCGGTTGCTACCGATGTCGCAGAGCACGGCCGGGCTGACCTATCCCGGCGACCTGCCCCCGGTCGCTTCGACTCTCCAGCAGTGCGTCGAAGCCGGCGACTACCCGGCCGATCTCGGCGAGTGGTTCGCAGGGCGGTCGTCCCGGAGACCCGCTTGAGACTGAACAACCTCGACTGGACCGTCCTCGCCGTCTACGGCGCCCTCGCGCTCACCGTCGGCCTCGTCTTCGCCCGGCGGGCGGGCGCCGGCACCGGCCAGTTCTTCCTTGCCGGGCGGAACCTGCCCTGGTGGCTGCTCGGCACGTCGATGGTCGCCACGACGTTCTCCACCGACACGCCGAACCTGGTCACGGACCTGGTGCGGAACGGCGGCGTCTCCGGCAACTGGATGTGGTGGGCGTTCCTGATCACCGGCATGTGCACGACGTTCTTCTACGCGAAGCTCTGGCGCCGCTCCGGCGTGTTCACCGACATCGGCTTCTACGAACTGCGGTACTCGGGGCGCGCGGCGGTCTTCCTGCGCGGCTTCCGGGCGGTGTACCTGGGCGTGTTCTTCAACGTGATGATCATGGCGGCGGTGCTGCTCGCCGGGATCAAGATCGGCGGCGTCCTGCTCGGGGCCGACAAGTACACGACGGTACTCGTCGCCGCGGCTGTCACGGCTGCGTACTCCGCCACCTCCGGTCTCTGGGGTGTCGTGGTCACGGACCTCATGCTGTTCGTGATCGCGATGGTCGGCTCCGTCGCCGCGGCCTGGTACGCGCTCGCGCATCCCGCCGTCGGCGGGCTCTCGGGCCTCGTATCGAACCCGGACATCGCCTCGCGCCTCGCCCTGCTGCCTGACTTCGGAGATTGGGAGACCGCGGCCACCGTCTTCCTGATCCCGGTCGCGGTCCAGTGGTGGTCCACCTGGTACCCGGGCGCCGAACCGGGCGGCGGCGGCTACGCGGCCCAGCGCATGCTCGCCGCACGCACCGAGCGCGACTCGATGGCCGCCACGCTCTGGTTCAACATCGCCCACTACGCGCTCCGGCCCTGGCCGTGGATCCTGGTCGCGCTGGCGTCGCTCGTCGTCTATCCGACCCTGGACTCGATCGCCGCCGCCTTCCCGCACCTCGATCCGTCGATCATCCGCCACGACCTGGCCTACCCGGCGATGCTCGTCTTCCTGCCGCACGGGCTGCTCGGCCTGGTCGTCGCGTCGCTCGCGGCGGCCCTGATGTCGACGATCTCGACGCATCTCAACTGGGGCGCCTCCTACATCGTCGACGACGTCTACCGGCGTTTCGTTCGACCGGGAAGGACCGAGGCGCACTACGTCCGGGTTGCACGGCTGTCCACGATCGGCCTGGTCGCGCTGGCAGCGGTGGTCGCGTTGTGGCTCGAGAACGCGATGCAGGCGTTCCAGATCCTGCTTCAGATCGGCGCCGGCACCGGGCTGATCTTCCTGCTGCGCTGGTTCTGGTGGCGCATCAACGCCTGGTCCGAGATCTCGGCGATGGTCGTCTCGTTCGGGGTCGCGGTGTGGTTCCAGTTCGTCCACGAAGAGGTCGGGTTGGCGCTGCCTTCGCCGGCCGCTCAACTCCTCTTCGGCGTCGGTCTGACGACCGTGGTCTGGTTTGGTGTGACGATGGCCACGAGGCCGACCGAGACGGCCGTGCTCCAGGCGTTCTACGACCGGGTGCGACCCTTCGCGCGGGGCTGGCGGCGAGTGGTTGAGACGCGGCCGGACGAGCCCGGCAGCGCCACCGCGGCGCTCCTCGCCTGGTTGTTCGGTTGCGTTGCGGTGTACTCCGCCCTGTTCGGCACCGGCATGGCTCTGTACGGTCGCGGGCTCGAAGCGGCCGCATTCGGTGCAGCCGCCCTGCTGGCGGGTTACGGGGTGTTCCGCCTCCTGCCGCGCACGACGGGGTAGTAGCTACGTCTCCTCGAACCGGGCGCTGAAGTGCGGCAAGGCTTCCGGCGCCTCAACGATCCGCAGCCCGCGAATCCGATCGCGCTCGGCGAACAACTCGATCAACGCCTCCACGACGTAGTCCATGTGGGACTGCGTGTAGACACGCCTCGGCACCGCCAGGCGAACGAGGTCGAGCGGCGGCGCCTTGCGGGCGCCGAACATGACGGTTCCCACCTCGCAGGCACGGATGCCGGCATGCCGGTAGAGGGCGACGACGAGCGCCTGCCCAGGGAGCTGCTCGCGAGACAGGTGCGGGCAGAACCGGCAGGCGTCGATGTAGATGGCGTGCCCGCCCGGCGGCTCCACGATCTGGATGCCGGCAGCCAGCAACCGCTCGCCGACGTACGCCGTGCTACGAATCCGGTAGTGGAGGTAGTCCTCGTCGAGCACTTCGTGGAAGCCGAGCGCCATCGCCTCGAGGTCCCTGCCGGAGAGGCCACCGTACGTGACGTACCCCTCGGTCAGGATGACCAGCTCGCTGGCGCGGCGGAACAGTTCGGCATCGCGCAGGAGCAGCAGACCCCCGGTGTTGACGATGCCGTCCTTCTTGGCGCTGATCGTGGCGCCGTCCGCGAGGTCGAACATCTCGCGCACGATCTCCCGGACCGAACGCCCCTGTTGCCCCTCCTCCCGCTGCTTGATGAACCAGGCGTTTTCCGCGAAGCGGCAGGCATCGAGGAACAGCGGCATGCCGTACCGGCGACACAACTGCCGCGTCGCGTGGAGATTCTCCAGGCTCACCGGCTGGCCCCCGCTCGTGTTGCTGGTCACCGTGCACATGACCAGCGGAATTCGCGCGCTCTCGGCGGCAAGCAGCGACTCGAGCCGCGCCAGGTCGAGATTGCCCTTGAACGGGTGGCGACTGGTTGGATCCGCCGCTTCGGGAATGGCCAGGTCGACGGCCCGGGCGCCACTGTGCTCGACGTTCGCCCGCGTCGTGTCGAAGTGAGCGTTGTTCGGCACGATCTTCCCCGCCCCGCCGACCAGTTCGAAGAGGATTCGTTCGCTGGCGCGCCCCTGGTGGGTGGGCAGCGTCTGCTCGAAGCCCATGATGTCCCGGACGGCATCGTGAAGGCGGTGGAAGCTGGTCGAGCCGGCGTAGCTCTCGTCCGCGCGCATGATGGCGGCCCACTGCTGCGCACTCATGGCGCCCGTCCCGCTGTCGGTGAGCAGATCGATCAGCACGTGCTCTGCCTCGATCTTGAACAGGTTGAAGCCGGCCGCGCGGAGCAACTCCTCGCGGCGCTCCGTGCTGGGGAGCCGGATCGGCTCGACGGCCTTGATCCGGAAGGGCTCGATGATGGTCTTCATTGGAGGACGGCCGGGCGCTGGCGCGTGCGCCGGGCTCAATGCCCATCCTACCGCCGCCCCTGGCGGCTCGAGCGGAACGCCGGATGCGTCAAGTCCGGAGGCTGCTCCTGCGAAGTGCAACGTTCCTCTACTGACGGCATGCGGCCTGGGATAGGCTGAACCAACTTTGGCATCTCAGCAACAAGAGAGCCGGGGATCGGCAGTCTCGGCTTCTTCATGGCTGGGCACGGCAATGAAGACTTCGTTTGCCGCTTCAGTGGTGATTCTGGCGATCGCCGCGTGCGCCGCACCCGAAGAGGGACTTCAGGGTTCCGGCATCGAGTTCTTCCCTGGAAGCTATTCGCAAGCTCTGCAAAAGGCGGCTGCTGAAGACAAGCTCGTTTTCGTCGATGTCTATACCGACTGGTGCGGCCCCTGCAGGTTGATGGACTTGAACGTGTTTACGGACCCCGTGGTCGGCGACTATTACAACCGGCACTTCGTTGGCATCAAACGGAATCAGGAGGCCGAGGAGTTCGACGGCCCCGAGTTGACGGGCCGGAACGAAGTGTCCGTGTTACCCACCTACCTCTTTGTCGGGCCTGACGGTGAACACGTCCATCGGGGTACCGGGTACTTCGAGCCCAAGGCGTTCGTGAAGTTCGGCGAGGCGGCGCTCGGTGGTACGGCCGACACCTTCGACGTATTCAAGGCTCGGTACGAGGCCGGCGAACGGGATCGGACCCTTGTCCAAACCTATCTGGCAGAATCGATTCCTCGTCCTCTGACGTCTGCCCGGACCAGGGAAGGCTGGCTCTACCGGCATGAGATGCGGCAGGTGTTCGACGAATACCTTGCCGCCGGGAAGTCGCGCGATCTTGTAAACCGTGACGACTTTTCCCTGCTGGCGCACTTTCTTCAGGACGCCCGATGGGACGACCCCCTGGTCGAGTTCGTGGCCGGTAACTATGAGGCGTTTGCCTCTGTGGCGCCGGAGTCCCAGGTTGCGTTCGTGCTGCTTGAGTCCATCAAGAGATCCGTGGGAGAGGCCGCAAGCAAGGGTGATTCGTCCTATGCGCGGTTCATTGAGGAACTCGACGGTAGTTTGAAGCCTGCCTACAAGGTTCAGGTCGAGGTCATACAGAACGACTATCTGTTCAAGGAGTATCTGGTCAAGCTGGGCGACCGGTCGTACCAACGGACTCAGCAGGATTGGGCGGCCGTTTATGAGCGGTCCCAACAGGAGATCGAGGCGAAGGGCGACGCCGTGGTCGCTGCGGATTACCTGCGCGCCGCACGCAGTTTGGCTCGGTGCCCTGACAAGAAGTGGCTCCGGCGGGCGCTGGAGTTCTCCCGACGGGCGTTTGAAATGGAAGTGAGCCCCGAGACTGCCTTGACCTATATGGGCCTGCTGGAGGCTCTTGAGGAGTACGACGAGTTGACTGAGGTTGGCGAACGGGCGCTCAGCCAGATTGATGCCGGGGAAGTCGATCCGGTCTTTCTGTTCTTTATTGAAAGAATGCTCCTGGAAAGAGAGTTCGGCGCTGATAGCTGAGCGCACGACGTACTGACGACATGCCGCTTGCCGGTGATCTATTGCGCCGGGACGGGGAAGAGGCTGTGCGTCTGATCGTGAAGGAGCTCGTGTCCCAGGCGCGCGAGGCAGCGCCGCGGTGCGTCGACCCGGAGGACGCCGAGGGCCTCCACGACTTCAGGGTCTCGATCCGGCGGCTGCGGAGCACCTTGAGCGCCTGGAAGGAGCTGCTCCGAGGCGTGGTCACGAAGCCGGACCGGCGGACGCTCGCCGGGTTCCAGAAACGGACCGGCTTCAGCCGCGATGCCGAGGTGGCGCTCGTGTGGCTGGAGGACCAGCGCTCGGAACTGTGCCCCGAGCACTTGCCCGGTCTCGAGTGGCTCGAGGCGCGACTTCGTTCGGCATGCCACACGCCGTCGGGCGACGCGCACCGGGCGGTCTGTGCCGAGTTCGCCGAGTGGGCTGACGGTTTCGTGTCGCGCATGGCCCACCGCGTGCCGGGACGAGGCGGCGGCCCGCCGTACGCGGAGGCGCTGGCCGAGCGGCTGGATCGGATCGCTCACAGGCTGGACGCTTGCGTCGACGGTCTCGGCGACGACCGGAAGCGGGGCCCGCACAAGGTTCGCATCGCGTGTAAGCGCCTCCGCTACCTGGTCGAACCGGTGGGGGCGGAAAGCGAAGTTGCGGTCTCCCTGGTTGATCGCTGCAAGCGCCTGCAGGATGTGCTCGGCACTCTGAACGACGCGAACGTCCTCGACGATCTGCTGAAGGGCTACCTCGACGGCGACTCGTCTGCGAGCGAGTCCGGAGTGCTGGCGTTGTGCCGACTCAACGCGGCTCGGGCGGAGGCCAGCTACCGGGTGTTTCGACTTGACTGGGTGGAGCACGGCGGTGTGCGAACGCTGCTGGACGAAGCCGCGGCTCTGGCGCGGCAGCTCCGCGGCTAGTTGGCCTCGCAACTGCGTAGAGCGACACGCTGCACCGTCGACCTGGCGGCGGTCATGGACTGGGCGAGTCGCCGGGTGCTGTCGTGGCGCCTGTCGAACACCCTGGACGCCTCGTTCTGTGTCGAAGCCCTCGAAGAGGCATTGGTCCGCCATGGCAAGCACGAGATCTTCAACATGGAAGTACACCTTAGCCAGGCCGCCCTGCTGTCCAACAAACCGGGACCACATCAACTCGCTATAGGCCCTGCATGTCTTGACACGACTCTCTCGACCCGCATAGCTTCGCGCCACCCGACCTGGAGGGGGTAGAAGAGGTGCGCTACACTGATTCACTCTGGAATCAGTGCCGTCTCCTCGGTGTTGGTGAGAGACGATGAGATGACCGTGCCTCCCAACATCATCGACCTGTTGGTCGAACAAGGCACACAACTTGGCCGTATCGAAGGCAAGTTGGAAGCGCTGGATCAGCGCCTCGATGGTCTCGTTACCTCCAGTGAGTTCGAGTCGAGAATGTCGGCGGTTGAAGCCACGCTCGCTACGAACCAGTGGTGGATTCTTGCCGCCCCCGCCCTTGTGGGCGCTGTGCTGGTGGTCGCCCGGTATCTTGAGCGCCGATCCGAGAAGGCGGTTCCCGATTCCAAGATCGGCGAACCTGCTGACCGCCCTCCCGCGCTGCGCGTGGCGGAGACGCAATCATGATCGTCCACTGGAACAAGTGCACTGGTGATCGCTGGTGTGGGTTCTTGGACGTCAACCTCGACCACCCTCACTTCTTCAATCTCGAAGGGGTCTATGTGAGCTGGCTTGGTGGCAGCGGGCAGACCGTCTATGTCGGGCGAGGCCAAGTCGCGGCGCGTCTGAAAGCACATCGGCTGGAGTCTTGGGTTCACAAGTATGCGTTGGGACACTTGCTCGTGAGTTGGGCCGTCGTCCCTTCTCACCTCCAGGAAGGTGTCGAGCGCTACTTGGCCGAAACGTTGAGTCCCACAGAAGGCCAGCGGCATCCAGCAACCGCCGCGCCCATTGAGGTCAACCTACCCGGCGCTCCACCACCTCTCGTCCCACCATCACCGCTGCCACCACCGCCCCGCTAGGTCGTGATCGACACGAAGCGGCTCCATGGAGTGAGGGCGAGCCGCGACTAGACGGCTGAACGCCGATGGAGGCGCTGCTGTTGGTGGGTTGCTCCTCGGCCTCACGAACCGCGATCTTCGCGACCCGACACGCGCACCCAGTGTCTGCCGTGCAGCTTCCTACTCGCCTTCGCCTTCACCGGGCACGTACCAGATCGGTGACGACCAGGCTCGCTCCTGGATCGTGGCCGGCAGGCCGGGCTTCGGCGGTACTCCTGCCCGGATCGCGTCCCAGGTCGACCAGCGACAGGTCGGGTTCTGCAGGACGCGAACGTAGTAGAAGGTGCGCTGGTTCGGATCGAAGTGGGGATCTTCCCAGAGAGCCTCGAGCTCGGACGCTCCCTGGCCCTCCTGGGTCGAGCAGGTCAAAAGGTCAACGGCGGCCCCGTTGTCGGTGCAGCGGTGCGAGTCTCCGTCGACGGTCGATTCGGCGGAGCAGGCGACGTCGTAGACCTTCTCCTGGTGAGCGCCCTCCTCGGTCCATCCCTTGATGACCTGCAGGCGGTCCAGCGGATCGGTGGTCGGATCCCTGATCGCCCAGACCAGGAAGCGGGGCGCCCGCTGGGTTCCGTCCGCCATCAGGTCGCCGCCCATGGCGACGCCTTCCGCGTAGGCCCGCGCGATTCCATCGTCGCCGGCCAGAGTCGCCTCGTCGAGGTCGTACCCGGCGAAGAAGCGGACGCGCATGCGGGGGCCGGTGGTGGCGAAGGTCTCTTTTCTCTGGAACGCGCGGAAGATGTCTTCCCGGGTGTTGGACTCGGCCCACACCGCGGCAAGGCCGGACGCTCCCCAGTACTGCCTGGTCGGATCGTCGTACTCGCCGGTGTCCTCCCGCGGGACCGACCCGCGCTGCTCCGGCGTGATGTCGAGCAGCCCGGTCTTGCTCCAGTAGTCGTCTTCCCGAAAGGACCCGGCCGCGTTGTGCGTGTCCGAGGAGCCGATCAGACCGAAGCGATAGGGATTGAAGCCCTGTTCTTCTTCCATGGCGAGGCCGTTGAGGTAGGCCTCGCGCACGTAGCTGCCCTGCGGTTGACTCGGGAAGTCGCTGCCGATCGTCCGCTCCATGATCCCGAAGTCCGCCCACTCGTCATTGGGGGAGAGAAGCGGATGCGTGTCGGACGTGCCCTTGACCTGGGTGATCTCCACCAGCGGCTCGTTGCGCATGCGCTGCTCGGCGTAGGCCTCGTCGATGGGGTCGCCCGCCCGGTCGGTGAGCGCGAACATCCACCCGTCCGAGCCGTTCGAGTTGTGGGGTATCGCGAGGGAGTCGATGCCCTGGGCGCGTTGCTCGTCCATCCAGTCCCACAGCAGCTCCGGGTTGTTCCTGGCGTCCAGCCGGCTGAACGGAATGCCGGGCACGTTCGAGTCGCGGAAGATGACGTTGCGGTGCAGGTTCTCGCCCCTGCGGCCTCCGGCGGTGAACTCGTAGGCGATGAGGGTCGTGAAGTTGCCGGGATCGTTGTGCCTCTCGGCAGCCTCCACGATCTTCTGCCATGCACTCTTGACGATGGCGAGATCGAGCAGGTCGTCGGGGTCGACGTAGCCCCGTTCGCGTGGCAGCACTTCCTGGAACACCGCGCTGCGATCCGCTGGTGTTGCGGCGCTGCGCAGCGCGACCGAGAGCGGGTGCTGGCCCACCGCCGAGTCCGGGTTGTCCATCTCCTCGAACATGCCCAGGTAGGTGGCGTGGTCGGCGACCGCCAGGAAGTCGAGCGGTGCTTTCAGGCGCATCTCGATACCGGCTGCGTGGGTCAGCGGTTCTCCCTTGGCGTATCGGTAGGCGTCGTCGGGGTCGTTGCGGGTGCCGAAGATGTAGGAGTCGAAGGAGTACTTGGTGTGGACGTGGACGTCGCCGAAGTAGGCGTTGCGTATCGCTCGGCTCTCGGCGCTCGTTGCCGGGTCGGGGCCGCCGGCTGGATCCGGTCCGTCCGGAGCTTCGCCGGCGCAAGCGACGGCCAGGACGAGGAGCACCGTCAGCGGCGCGATCGTCCACTTGAGCGGGCGGGCAGCCGCCGTGGCGGCCGGGCAACAGGTAAGGGTCTTGGGCATGGTGGTCTCCGGTTGGCGGCTGCGTCGATCGAGCGTCACTTCACCTCCATCAGCGGATCCGGCAGCCCGAGCAGATGCACCGCGACCAGCCCCAGAATCCCCACCACCAGCAGGTAGTAGATCGTCGGCAGGATCGTCTTGCGCAGCGTCGCCCCCTCACGGTCCAGCAGGCCGACGGTCGCGGACGCGGCGACGACGTTGTGGATCGCGACCATGTTGCCGGCCGCGGCCCCGACCGCCTGCAGGGCGACGATCATTGCAGTGGACATCATCAGCCGCTCGGCAACCCCGTACTGGAAGGCGGTGAACATCAGGTTGCTGACCGTGTTCGAGCCGGCGATGAAGGCGCCCAGCGCCCCGGTCATGCCGGCGAAGAACGGCCACACCTCGCCCACGTTCGCGGCCACCCAGTCCGCCATGACCAGGGGCATCGAGAGCAGGCCGGCCTCGTTCACGTCCGAGTTGATGTAGACCCGCACCATGGGCACGGTGAAGATCAGCACGAAGCCGGCGCCGAGCAGCACCTTGCCGGAGGTGGCGGCCGCCGCCCGCACGTCGGAGAACGTCATGCGGTGCAGCAGCGCCGTGAGTCCCACGACCACGAGCAGGATGAAGCCGGGCAGGTAGAGCGGGGTCGTGGCGCCCGAGACGCCGCTGCCCAGGATGTCGTCCCAGCGGATTGCCGGGGTGCGCAGCCAGCCGCCCAGGGGCAGCGCGGGCAGCCGGGTCAGCACGAGCAGGCCGCCGAGCAGCGCATAGGGCGCCCAGGCGTTGACGAGGCCGATGCCGCGGTCGTTGGCTTCCGTCGCCTCGTCCTCGAAGCCGCTCACCCAGTCCGGCTTCCACTGGTCGCGGGCGGGGAAGTCCCACGTGTTCGAAGGCAGCAGCCAGCCGCGGCGGGCGATCGTGACCATGATCAGGAGGCCGACCGGCGCGCCCAACAGCGACGGGAACTCCGGCCCCAGGAAGAACCCGAAGAGCACGTAGGGGACCGTGAACGCCAGACCTCCGGCAATCGTGAAGGGGAGGATGGACAGCCCCTCGGTCCAGGAGCGCCTCGCGCCGAAGAACCGGGTCAGCATGACGACCATCAGGGTCGGCATGAGCACTCCGGCCGTGGCGTGGAGGACGACGGCCCGTTCGGTGACGACGGCCAGGTAGTCGAGCATGCCGATGCCTGCTTCGGCCAGATCGGCCGAGAACTCCTCGCCGCCGAGACCGCCCTGGACCCCGACCAGCACCGGCGTGCCCGCGGCGCCGAACGTGACCGAGGTCGACTGGACCATCATGCCGAGCATCACCGCGGCGGCGGCCGGGAAGCCGAGCGCGACCAGGAGCGGCGCCGTGACCGCGGCCGGCGTGCCGAAACCGGCGGCGCCCTCGATGAAGGAGCCGAACAGCCAGCAAACGATGACCACCTGCACCCGCCGGTCGTCGCTCAGACCGTGGAACGAACGCCGGATCGCGTCGACGCCGCCGGAGCGCTCCAGCGTGTGCAGAAGCAGAATGGCGCCGAAGATGATGAACAGCAGGTCGAAGGTCAGGAACAGTCCCTGGATCGACGCCCCGGCGATGCGCGCGATCGGCATCTGCCAGATCAGCAGCGCGACCAGCACGGCCGCGGCATAGGCCGCCGGCATCGCCCGCCGGGCCGGCACCCGGAAACCGATCAGCAGGATCCCGCCCAGGGCGATCGGGAACAGGGCCAGCAAGGCCGTGGTCACAGGCCGAACCTCATCCGCATCGGCTCTCCTTCTTGGTTTGGGAAGGGTTCATGTTAGCCGCGCGTGACAACGCGTGCGTCTCGCCCGCGTTCGCCCGCAGTGAGATCTTCGAGGTTGCGTAGAGAGTGGTGGCGAGGGCACACCGTATCTCTGGGTGCGCGGGCCTGCCATCTGTGCGCCCGATGACGGGCGCACAGAGTGGTTCGCGGGTGGCGCGGATCGCGCCACCCGGGTTCTGGCCCGCATCAAGCGCGCTGCCGCGAAGCGGCGCGCGCGAGCTGTTTTCGGCAACGGGCGCTCCCGCCAGAGCGGAGCCGGCCTCCGGCCGGCACGTTCTCCTGGCCGCCTCCGGCGGCAGCGGGCTAGAAGGCCCGCGCACCCAGAGAACCGTCGACGGTGCACCGTGTCGCTCTACGCAGTTGCGGGGTAGCGGCGAGCCCGAGCCCCGGATCGTCCCCTACACAGCCACCGGCGTCAGGCTGAACACGCGGGCGTGCCTGGACGCCGTCTTCAGGTCGCCTCGACGAAGGGCCTGCCGCACGTCGTCGAGACGATACGCGTCCTCCAGAGAAAGGTGCGGCGACCATTCTTCGGGCTCTTCCAGCAGTTCGACGTCTACTTCCGCGACGTACTTCCCCTCGTGAACGAGCTTCGTGCGCTTGGTTCGCTTCATCTCCGTCTCCGCCGGAACCCGGGCTCCCATTTCTCCGGATCAGGTAAGTATGCCGTAATCAGTACCGCCGGTCCTTGGCGCCGGGCGGGAAGCCCCCATACCGTGTGGACAAACGTCCATCATCGGTCCTCTGGAGCAGCAGAACGCACGGTCCCTTGGGATAGTTCGGATAGTCCTCAATCACGTCGGCGGTGGCCACACCTGAGACGATCTCCCTGGCTAGGAGTCCATCGGCCGCGAGTTCGTCGTAGCCGTGCTCCGAGATCCTGACGTTGCCGTCGGAGACGAGGGTCCTTATGCGGTCAAAGGTACTAGTCACGACGCACTTGAGTCCTCTCTTACTCGGCCGATGTTGGTTCGGACTCCTCGCCTACCAACACCACAGGCGGTACTCCAAGATCCATGCCCGACACGGCGAAGGCGGAACGGAGTGTGTCGTTCTCGTTCATCTTCAGGTCGTCGGCCCACACGACCTTGCCTGGTACGCCGGCGCGGCCCCAGGCCACGTTCCTCAAGTCTGAGACGTCGTCAACGTGCGAAGATGACCCTCTCCCCTCCTTGAAGGACACGAATCCCTCAAAGAGCCGAATGGGCGCAATACTGCCAGGTTCCTTCAGGGCTGCTTCTCGTATCTGACGGAGCAGGTACGTTGCCGCTACTAGGACCACGCAGGCCGCGCCGAGGTACCAATAGCGAACCTGACTCCCGCGTTTCTCAATTCGCCGTCCAGTAGGGTTGCCGTTCTTGTTGAACGCGGCGGACAAGGGCGCCTCAAGGAGCAGGTTGACGGGCGTTGACGCGGAACGGACAACGTCCAGAGTCCGCTGCACAAGGCTGCCGAAGGTGAGTTCCTCGGGAGGGCAATCGTCTACCGCAAAGCCGCAGCTCCTGGTTTGTCGGGAGAAGCCGACGTCCACAAAGACCCACAGACCCGAATTCCTCGAAGCGTCCTCAAGAGTGGCCTCCACGAAGAGTGGGCTGGCCTCTCTTCCTGGGCGCGGCGTCATAGGCGGCTGAGGCTACCCGAGACTGACCACTCCCAGCCCTCGACCTACCGTCGGTTGCCGTACCATGGGGGCGCCTCAGGCGATCGTTGTGCGTTGCCCTGAACCGCTGCCCCCACGATGAGACTCTGAGGAGAGGGGAGTGAGATGCAGTGTCACGAATTCACGTTGATCGTCGATGGGCCGGATCTGCAGGACACCGGAACGCTGGACGCCTTGTTCGAAGCAGGTTGCGACGATGCGCTCGTTGGCCGAACGGGAGCGGTCCAGTACATCGACTTCGAGCGCGAGGCAGAAGAGCTCGACCAAGCCATACTGTCCGCCGTGGCCGCCATCGAGACGGTGCCTGGTCTCCGGGTCGAACGCATCGTAGACGCGGGACTGGTGTCTATTGCGGGGGTCGAGGCGCTGTGGCGTTTGGCGAGGGACGGATGAACCAGGTGTTCGGGTCGACGATTCTTCTGGCGGCCATGGTCGCCGCACCCGCCGCCGCGCAGGACCTCACCTGGCAGGAACTCCCCGACATGCCCGCCGGCAAGTGGGAAGCTGCGACCACCGTGATCGACGGCAAGTTCTACCTTTTCGCCGGCTACGAGGGCCCGGTCCGGTCGAGCAAGCGGGTCGATGTCTTCGACCCGGCGGACGGAAGCTGGACGCGGATCCAGGACATGCCGAGCGCGGTCAGCCACCTGAACGCGGTCCTCGACGGCCGCACCGTGTGGTTCGCCGGCGGCTTCAAGGACGGCTACAAGGGCCACGCGATCGCGGAGGTGTGGAGCTACGACCTGGACCTGGACCGCTACACCGCGGCGCCGTTGCTGCCCGAGCCACGCGCCGGCGGCGGACTGGCGCTCGTCGGCCGCAAGCTGCACCACATGGGCGGGCTGATGGCGGATCGCGACACCGACTCAGGAGACCACTGGGTCCTCGACCTGGACGACTGGGCATCAGGCTCCGCGACCTGGCAGAACGCCGCGCCGATGCCCGACCCGCGCAACCAGTTTTCGGCCGTCGCGATCGGCAACCGCATCTATGCCATCGGCGGCCAGTACAACCACGACAGCCAGCAGCTCGATCAGGCGCGCGTCGACATCTACGACGCCGAGACCGACTCTTGGCGCCGCGGCCCCGACCTGCCGAGGGGCCACTCCCACGGCGAGGCCGGCACCTTCGTCCACGAGGGCCGGATCGTCGTGGTCGGCGGCCACACGACCCCGGCCGGCGGTACGAAGTCGATCGACCCGGACATCCTGGTACTTGAGCCGGGCGGCGAGTGGGAGCTCCTGGGCAAGCTGCCGATGCCGCTGTCGTCGCCGGCCGCCGCGATCATCGGCGGCAGGCTCTACGCCGCCGGCGGTTCGGCGACGGGCCGCGGCGCGCAGGCGAAGGTGTGGGTGGCGGATCTGCCTTGATCTGGCCGCCGCGCTAACGCCAGAGTTCCTCGTCAGTCTCTCGGAACGACCCAACGGCGCGTTCGAACTCCCTGAACTCGTCCTCGGTCCACGAACCGGCCAGTCGGCGAAGTCCGTTTCCTTGCCCTGTCTCCTCCGAGACGGCGAGAGCCTCCCGCAGGAGAGCAAGCACGGTGTGGTTGAGCGACAGGCCCCGCCGGAGCGCCTCTTCCTCAAGCGCCGCCGCGAGATCCGGCGACACGTTTCTAATCGTCGTCGTCTTCATTGGGCTTCCTTCCGCGGGCGCGGTCACAACGACGCAGTCTGTGCGGTCGCTTCGCTGACTGCAAGCTGGCTTGAGAGTCGTCGCTACGCTACTCCGCCTCCAGCGCCCGACGGGGATCGGCGCGAGAGGCCCGGCGGGCCGGTAGGTACGAGGCCACTACGGCCACCGCAAGGAGAACCAGCGCCGCGGCGGCGAACGCCAGCGGATCGCGTGGAGTCCGGCCGTCGAAGAGCAGCGGTTCGACGAACTTGCCGGCCCACAGCGCGGCGAGCGCCCCTGCCACGACGCCGGCCGCGGCGAGCGAGACGCCGCGCGTCAGCACCATGCGCAGGAGATTGGACGCCCTGGCGCCCAGGGCACGTCGTATGCCGAACTCGTGCTCACGCTGCCGTACGCCGAAGGCGATGACGGCATAGAGCCCGATGGCTGCGAGCAACACGGCGAGCATCGCGGAGGCGGCGAACAGGCGCGTTCCGGTTCTCCAGGTGCGAATCCGCGATGCGAACTGCGTGGAGAGGTTCCGGACGTGGTGTCCCGGCAGTTCCGGAAACAGCTCGGCGAGGGCGCCAAGCACCGGCGCCTCGACGCGCCCGGGGCTTGAGGCGGTGCGGACGATCAGCGCACGCTGGATGCTCGTCCATCCCGACAGAGCCGGGTCGGATGACGCCTGGGCGATGGGCAGGTAGTAGACGGGGTCAGTCTCAGGCAGAGTCCAATTCACTGCGGGTTCCACCACGCCGACCACCGTCGTACAGTCGGCGTCGCTGCCGACGAACAGACAACGGCCGACGGCGCTCTGACCGGGCCAGGCCTGCTGGGCGAACGACGTGTTGACGACCGCGACCTTCTGCGTCCCTTCGCGGTCCCACAGGGTGAAGCCGCGACCTTCGCGCACGTCCAGGCCTGCCACTTGGAAGAAGTTGGCCGTCGTGAGATTCACATGGGGGCCGGAGCGGAACGGCAGGCGGTCGAGCCCCTCGATCCGCAGGTCCGCGTACGCTGCACCACTTCCCGACATCGGTGAACTCGTTCCCTGTGCGACCTCCAGCACCTCCGGCACATCCCGTACGCGAGCCTCCATGGCATGGATTGCGCTCTCGTCGAGCGGTGCGCCGCCCAGGCCATCCAGGCGGGTGTCACCGTGAAAGCTCCCCAGTGTCACCGTGAGCAGGTGTTCCTTCGCATAGCCGACGTCCACCTGGCGCGCCGCTTCGAATGAACGGTAGAACACGGCCGTCCCGCTGAGCAGGACCACCGACAGCGCGGCCTGGACCACGATCAGGCCGGTGCGGACGGGCGTTCCGAGCGCGCGGGCGCCCCGGAGACCCTGAGGGTCTCGGCGCGTTGGCCGCGTCCGTTCGTTCTGGACGAGACTCTGTGGCCCGCGACGCCGTCTACATCGACACGGTGCGGCGGGGTCCGATGATCCGCGAGGTGCGGGGAAGAGGAACGCTGGTGCCGGAGAACCTCCGGTGGATTCCAGCGACGACGGAGGGGACCGTCGAGCGGATCGTGATCGATCCGGGGGCCGAGGTGACGCCGGATTCGGTCATCGTCGAACTGCGCAACCCGGAACTCAAGCACCAGGCGAGGGAAGCGGAGCTCAACTTGCGCGCCGCCGAGGCGCGCTACGAGAACAGGAAAGGGGAGCTCGAGAGCGAGCTGCTGATGCAGCGCGCGGGGCTCGCGAGCGTTGAGGCCGCTCTGGTCGTGGCCCGGCTCGAGGCGGACGCCGACGCCGAGTTGGCGAAGAACGGTCTGGCCTCCGCCATCGAGGTTCAGCGGGCGCAGGCGTCGAAGCGGGAACACGAAACGCGGTTCGCGCTGGAGCAGGAGCGTCTCGGCATCGCGGAAAGGACGATGGCGGCAAAGCTCGCCGTCGAGCGGACGGAGGTGGATCGGCTACGCGGCCTCTGGCAGCTCCGGCTCGATCAGGTCGACGACCTGCAGGTCCGCGCCGGCATGCACGGCGTCCTCCAGCAGGTGCCGCTCGACGAGGGCCAGCGCGTTACCGCGGGCACGAACCTGGCCCGGGTCGGCGACCCCACCGCGTTGAAGGCCGAGCTACGGATTGCCGAGACGCAGGCGAAGGACGTTCAGATCGGGCAGGTCGCGTCGGTCGACACGCGCAACGGGATCGTCCCGGGCCGCGTGGTCCGGATCGATCCGGCGGTGGAAGAGGGGACGGTGACCGTCGACGTCGCGCTCGACGGCGACCTCCCGCGCGGTGCGCGACCGGACCTGACCGTCGCCGGGACGATCGAACTCGAGCGGCTCGAGGACGTGCTCTTCGTGGGTCGGCCCGTCGTCGGTCAGGAACAGAGCGAAGTCAGTCTCTTCCGACTCGACGGCGAGGGGAACGGCGCTAGCCGAACGCGTGTGCTCCTGGGCAGAAGCTCGGCCAACACGATCGAGGTGGTCGACGGGCTGCTACCGGGCGACATTGTGGTGCTGTCGGACATGTCGGCATGGGATGAGTTCGACCGCGTTCGTATCGATTGAGGAGCTTTCGTCGATGGACCGCGTGGAACCCCGTTAGCCAAGCAGCCGCGCCAACACGCTCACCGCGGCCGCCCCGACAGTCAGCGCGACACCTACCGCCCACAGAACAAGCCGCCGCTCCAGGTTGGCCAAGTCCGCTCGTAGATCGGCGCGAGTGACCAACGCCAAAATGGCCTCGGTGCACCCGTCCTCTGTAGCGCGGGCGTGGGCCTGAGCCTGTCTCTCAGCGACGCCAGCATCGCGAAGCGTGTCGGCGGTGCGGAGCGTGTCGGCCGCAGCAGCCATAGCACGAGGAGCGTAGCGCATCTGGCCCCTACCCGTGATGACGGGCGCACGGATGGTTCGCGGGTGGCGCGGATCGCGCCACCCGGGTTCCCAGGGGCTCCTAGCCCATCCAGAAGCCCTTGCGGTGCGAGACGCCGAGGACCTTCTTGCACAGCGCGCAGAAGTAGACGTACCGCTTGCCGAGGACTCCCGAGATGGACCGGAAGTAGATGCCCACCGGCTGCTCGCAGTGCGGGCATAGGGGCGTGATGTCGTTGCGTTCTTCAGCCTGCATCATGGGGTTGTCTCCTCTCCCATGGCTTCGTTGTTTGTTTCTTCGGTGCTTCGGGCCCAGATGGGTCTGACAAAGTGGCCCTTCCGGTGGGCCGCTACAAGTAGGACTACTTTCATAAGCGGAAGCGCTGCCGTCGTGGCCGTTGGAACGTCCAGGCCGACCTCCAACTCCTACCGCCCGAGGACGACATCGATACCGGCGAGGAGAAGACCGATCTTCGCGGGCGGAACCCGACCCATGGGCTGCTCGAGCAACCCTCTGTCGAGAGCAATGACTTGCGACACGTTGGCGACCGAGTCCTTCGGGAGATTCGTCATTCGCGCAGTGAGCACTACGTTGCCGGGTGCGTCGGCCCAGCGCAGATTGCTGGTCAAGGGCACGCAGACGACGGTAGCCAACCGGCTCCGGTTGAGGGCGTCGCCCTGGACGACGACACCCGGCCGGCGAAACCCTGGACCGGATCCCGTGGGCTCAGGCAGCTCAACCCAGCAAACGTCACCTTGGGCGATCACCATTCGGCACGATACAGGATCTGGCTTGCGGCGGCAGTGAGGAAGCCATCCTCTTCGCCTACGTCGTCGTAGACGCGGTTCATCGCGTCCGTGACTTCGTCGGGAGCATGGCGTGCGACGTACTCGTCGAGGGCGGCGGCATACACCTCGCTCCGCGATCGGCGGGCGCGTTTGGCTAGTCGCTCAGCCCGCGCGAAAAGATCATCGGGGATAGAGATCGCAGTTTTCATACCGGGAGTATAACCGGCGCGGCCCTGCTTCGGCGCGATGGCGCGCCAAGGCTGATCCGAGAGGGAACGCGCGCGGATCGTGGCGGCGTGGCAGGCCGCGATCAGCCGGCGCTATGCCGGCGGTTCGTAGCAGGGGCTACTGCGCGTTCCGCCAGTCCCGGCCGGGCATCATGCGCCTCATGAACTGGTCGAAGGAGGGCACGGTGAAGGCGGTGTCGCCGTGGCTGGGACTCCAGATCATTCCCTTGCCGATCAGCTTCGCGCGCATCGGACCGAGCGAACTGACCTTTCGATCCAACGCGGAAGAGATCTCGCCGGAGCGGTGGGGACCGGGACCGAGTTCCGCCATCGCCCGGAGATAGCGCTTCTCCCCGGGCGTCAGGCGGTCGTATCGCACGCGGAAGAAGCCCCGGTCCAGCGACGCGACGACCTGGTCTTCGGCGTCGCGCACGTCGGCTGCTCGAATCGGCGACCGGGGCGCGACGTTCCACGCCTGCTGCCCCCATTCCTGCAGGAAGTACGGATAGCCCTCGGTGCTGGTCAGGATGCGCTCCAGAGCGGCGTCCTCGAGGGGAGTTATACCGAGATTAGCGAAGTTATCCTCAGAGGATAAACGCGATAAACTCGGTATAGACGCCGAGACTCCCCGCAACTTCCTACCGTCCGAGAACAACGATGCAGGATCTGGCTTGCGGCGGCAGTGAGGAAGCCATCCTCTTCGCCTACGTCGTCGCAAACGCGGTTCATCGCGTCCGTGACTTCGTCGGGAGCATGACGTGCGACGTACTCGTCGAGGGCGGCGGCATACACCTCGCTCCGCGATCGGCGGGCGCGTTTGGCTAGTCGCTCAGCCCGTGCGAAGAGGCCATCGGGGATCGACACCGCTGTCTTCATACCGGGAGTATCACCGGCGCGGCCGTGCTTCGGCGCGATGCCTTGGGGTTCGCCCGGGACCCCTCAGTTCCCCTCCGGCCCGGCGACCGTCAGGGGTTGAGAAGGCGGCCATCCTTCAAGTTGCCGTCCACGTACTCCCACTCCCAGACATCGCCGTCCGCCTCACGTTCGACCCATCGCCCGTGCCTGTTTCCGTCCACGAACGAACCCTCCTCGATTCCACCGTCGGCCCTTCGCACCACCCAGTGCCCGTCCTGCTTTCCGTCCACATAGGGACCCTCGGCACCAAGGAGCCCGAATCACGCCAGACCCAGTGCCCGTTGGGCTTCCCGTCGACAAGATGGCCGGTCCCGGATTGCTCCTCTCCGCCGCTGGCCCAAATGAGGTTTCCTGCTCCTTGGGCCAGTCTCTGCATGCACTCGCCAGTCCAGGTCACCGTTTCATCTTCCCTAGGGAAGGGGTTGAAGGCGAAGCACCCGGATCGACCCGTCACCTCCGTCCAGCACGGGCACCTCCGGACCAGTTGACGCAAGTTCCTTCGGCTTGGATGCGGGCGGGCAGACCGTTTGGCGCTGCGGCGGAGGCCCCGGCATCCAGTGCCGTGGTCGCGTCCACGCCGGTGTTCTCCGAGCGAGTGTCCTGGGTACCGCTTCCGACACCGGTAGGGGGCGAGGCGGCGAACGTGTAATTGATGTCCCAGCGTCCAAGCGCGGGTTCCTCCTCGTGCCAAGTCAGCACGATCCCGTCTCCCGGAACTCCTGGCCGGGCGCCACGGACCCGGACGTCCTGAATCGAAATCAGATGCCCCGTCCAGACGAGCGGCGCGCCGTAGTGGGCTTCCGGACCGTCCCAGTGGTCGCAGGGCGGCCAGGACGACTCCACATTGAGATGGGCGTTCAGGTAGTCCAGCGCATTGCCGGAGTAGTTGGCGACAAGCACCTCGATCCGCCACACGTCCAGCGGCGCGCGATCGTTCGGCTTCAGCCTATGTCGGTCCTCTTTCTCTCCTGCGCCGTCGCCGATCGTTCGGCTTCAGCCTTTGGCGCAGACGGTCTGGGCCAGCAGCAGGGCCCCATCCTGGCCCTACGTGCTTCAAACCTGAGGCGTCGCGGGCGCCCGCTCCGTAAGCTACTGCCAGCAGTTGTGGATCCGTTGATTTAGATCAGGCGGTGCATCCTCCTGGTGTTCAACGCAACGCCCGGAGGGCGTTCAGGCATGGTGTGTTCCTATCGTGAACGGAGCGCGGTTGGGCAGCCTGCGGTTCCGGGTTCGTATCCGAACCGGCCTTCAGGCCAGGATCTCGCGCACCACCCGCGCCTTCTCGACGCCGGTCAACCGGGCATCCAGGCCGCGGTGCCGGTGGGTGAACCGCTCGTGGTCGATGCCGAACAGGTGGAGGATCGTCGCCTGGAAGTCGTGGACGTGGACCGGATCCTTGACGATGTTGTACGAGAAGTCGTCCGTCTCTCCGTGGACGACGCCTCCCTTGATCCCGCCGCCGGCCATCCAGATGCTGTAGCAGCGCGGATGGTGGTCGCGGCCGTAGTCCTCAGCGGTCAGGGCCCCCTGGGAGTAGATCGTGCGGCCGAACTCGCCGCCCCAGATGACCAGGGTCTCATCGAAGAGGCCGCGTTCCTTGAGGTCCTGGACGAGAGCCCAGGCCGCCCGGTCGACGTCGCGCGCCTGCGCCGGCAGCACCGTCGGCAGGGCGGAGTGGACGTCCCATCCCCGGTGGTAGATCTGCACGAACCGCACCCCGCGCTCGACCAGCCGTCTGGCCATCAGGGCCGCGTTCTGGAACTTGCCGGGCTGCTTCGCCTCCTCGCCCCAGCGTTCGAAGGTGCTGTCGGGCTCGCTCGAGAGGTCGGCCATCTCGGGCACCGAGGACTGCATGCGGAACGCCATCTCGTACTGCTCGATGCGGGCCAGGGTCTCCGGGTCGCCGACCTGGGCGTGGCGCAGCCGGTTCAGCTCGCTCATTCCGTCGAGTACGCGGCGGCGCACGGCGGGCGAGACGCCCTCGGGATCCTTGAGGTAGAGGACCGGCTCGTCCCCGGTCTGCAACCCGACCCCGGCGTATTCGGGCGACAGGAAACCGGAGCTCCACAGCTTCGCCGAGATCGCCTGAATGCCCGCCTGCGGATGGCTGCGTTCCGCGTTCATGACCACGAAGGTGGGCAGGTTCTCGTTCATGCTGCCAAGGCCGTACGCGAACCAGGAACCGATGCACGGACGCCCCGGGATCTGCTGGCCGGTCTGGATGAAGGTGATGCCCGGCTCGTGGTTGATCGCGTCGGTGTGCATCGAGCGGATGATCGCGATGTCGTCGGCCATGCTCGCGGTGTGGGGCAGGAGTTCGGAGAACCAGGCGCCGCTCTCTCCGTGCTGCGAGAACTCGAAGACCGATGGCGCGATCGGGAAGCGCGACTGCCCGGAGGTCATCGTCGTCAGGCGCTGCCCCTGGCGGATCGAATCGGGCAGGTCCTGGTCGAAGTACTCCTTCATCTTCGGCTTGTAGTCGAGCAGGTCCATCTGTGGCGGCGCGCCCATCATGTGCAGGTAGATGCAGTGCTTCGCCTTCGGCGCGAAGTGCGGCAGATCGGGCAGGCCGCCGACCTGGTCACGGGCGGTGGTCAGCGCGAAAGCGTCCTCTGCGAACAGGTTGGCCAGCGCCAGACCGCCGATCCCGCGGGCGGCGGCGCCGAAGAACTGGCGCCTCGTCTCGGCTCGAACGGTTTCCTTGAGTGGGTCCATCTTCGGCGCCTCCAGCTACTTGTTCAGAGCTTCGTCCAGGTTCATCAACTGGCTTGCCAGCATCGTCCATGCCGCCGACTCCGAGACTGGCAGGGCGGCGTCGTGGGCCGACTCGCCTGTAGCGACCAGCTTCTTCGCTCCGGCCTCGTCGGCGCGGTAGAGGTCAATCAGTCCGTCATAGGTCTGCCTGGCCACCGCCCGTTCCGCGTCGTCGAAGGGCCGGGACAGGAGCCGGGTCGTGACGTAGTCGAGCCGGCGGTCGAAGTCGTCGCCGGCTTCCCGCATCGCGCGCTGGGCGAGGAAGCGCGATGCCTCGACGAACTGGGTGTCGTTCATCACCACAAGCGCCTGCAGCGGCGTGTTCGTTCGCTCGCGGCGAACCACGGAGTGCTCGCGGTTGCCGGCGTCGAAGATCGTCATCGAGGGCGGCGGCGCGGCGCGCTTCCAGAAGGTGTAGAGGCTGCGCCGGTGGAGCTTGTCTCCTGAATCTCTTCGGTAACGGGACGTGTTGCTCGACGTCATCGCCACCCGTTCCCAGTGGCCTTCCGGCTGGTACGGCTTGACGCTCGGCCCGCCGATCGTGCGCACCAGGAGGCCGCTGGCGGCGAGCGCCGCGTCGCGCACCATCTCGGCGTCCATCCGGAAACGGGGGCCGCGCGAAAGCAGCCGGTTCTGGGGATCGTGCTCCAGTTTGTCCGGCGTGAGCATGGCGGCCTGCCGGTAGGTCGAAGAGGTCACCAGCCGCCGGAAGAAGTCCTTGACGTCCCATCCCGAGTCGCGGAACTCCGTCGCCAGGTGGTCGAGAAGCTCGGGGTGCGACGGCACCTCTCCCTGGGCGCCGAAGTCCTCGCTCGTCGTGACAAGCCCGGTGCCGAAGACCTGCTGCCAGAACCGGTTGACGGTGACTCGTGCCGTCAGCGGGTTCGCCTCGTCCACCAGCCAGTGCGCCAGCCCGAGCCGGTTCCGGGGGAGGTCCTCCGGCATCGGTGGCAGCGCTGCCGGCGTGCCGGCGAGAACGCGCTCGCGCGGCTGGTCGTACATGCCGCGATACAGAACATGCGCGGCCGCTTCGCCGTCCGGGCTTTCCTGCATGACATGGGTGATCGAGCCGTGACGCCGCAGGTCCCGCCACTCGGTTTCGATCTCCAGCCTTCGGGCGACGAGGCGGCGGTATTCCTCGTCCCCTGAGTTCACGAAACTGAGCAGGAGACGATGGCGGTCGTCGTCGGTCAGCTCCGCCGGCGCCTTGCTCGCGGCCGTCCGGATGGCGCCCCACTCCGAGACGACCCTGGCCTCCTGCACGGACAGGGCACGGTCGAAGACGCGCACGTCGGCGATGCCGCCGCCGCCGAAGTACCGGGCCTTGCCCTCGCCCCTCAGATCGTGGCGGCCGAGGTAGAACGGCCGGTCGGTGAGGATGCTGCCTTGGACCTTGGTGAAGAACTCGCTGCCCTGTTCGGCAACCCGGTCGCCGTCGCGGTAGATGTGCAGACCGCCGCGCTCGCCGGAACCGTCATGGGTGAAGACGATGTGGGTCCACTCGCCCGGGGTGAGCCGCTGCGTGTTGTTGGGATTGATCGAGACACTGGTCGCGCCCCTGCCCGGCCCGGCCCGGTCGCCGTAGAGGCGGAAGTGCAGCTCGCGTGCTCCGAGGGTGATCTGCCAGCCGCGACTGGCGTCGTGTGGGTCGCTCTGGCTGGCCACGGTGTAGCTGCCCTCGGCCTCCGGCATGTAGATCCAGAGCGCCAGGGAGAAGGGCGTGTCGGTGTCGAGTTCGAGCGGCGGGAGTTCGGCCGAGGACTCGTCCTCGAAGCGCAGCCCCGGCAGACCGTTCGGTCCAGGTTCGATCCGGACTGCCTCGTGGAGCGTGATCGGCTGGCGTTCTCCATTGGCGACTACCGCCGGCTCTTCACCGTCGAGGTCCAGGCTCAGGAGCTCGGAGGCAACTCCGAGAGGTGCTTCGATCTCGCGATGGCCGGCGCTCGCAAGCCACTCGGCAAATGTCGGTTCGACCGCGTCGAGGCGCTCCGTCATCGCGTCCTCGAGCTCGCCGACCTCTGCGCGCAGCCGGTACCAGGTGTCGCGGTCCTCGTCGCGCGGCACCACCAGGGTCGGCGGCGGGTCCGAGATGTTGCCGTCCATCACGTACTGCGTCGTGTTCCGGAAGAACGCGGTCAGCGCGTAGAACTCAGCGGTGCTGATCGGGTCGAACTTGTGGTCGTGGCAGGTCGCGCAGCCGACGGTCAGCCCCAGGAACACGCTGCCGATCGTCTCGGCGCGGTCCTTCGCGTAGATCGCCTCGTATTCCTCGACCAGCACGCCGCCTTCGTTGGTCGTGATGTTGTTGCGCTGGAGGCCGGTGGCGATCAACTGGTCTAGGGTCGGGTCCGCCAGCAGGTCGCCGGCGATCTGGTCGACCGTGAACTCGTCGAACGGCTGGTTCTCGTTGAACGCCTTGATGACCCAGTCCCGGTAGGCGTACATCTCCCGGTAGTTGTCGTTGTGGATGCCGTGGGTGTCGCCGTAGCGGGCGGCGTCAAGCCAGTAGCGGGCGCGGTGCTCGCCCCAGTGGGCCGAGGAGAGGAGCCGGTCCACGAGCCGCTCGTAGGCGCCGGCCTCCGTGTCGTCGAGGAATGTGGCCAGGGTGCCGGGGTCGGGAGGCAGGCCGGTCAGGTCGAGGGCGACGCGCCGGGCCAGCGAACGCCGGTCGGCCTCCTCGGCCGGGGTGAGTTCCGCCGCTTCGAGACGCGCCAGGACGAAGCGGTCGATGGGATCGCGGATCCAGGCTTCGTCTTCGACCGTGGGCGTCGCCGGCCGGTCGGTCGGCTTGAACGACCAGTGCTGGTCCCAGGCGGCGCCCTGCTCGATCCAGCGAGTGAGGAGACCGATCTGCTCGTCTGAGAGTGTCTTCTGGGAGATCTCGGGCGGCATGCGCCGCAGGCTGTCGGCGTGCGTGATGCGCTCGACCAGGAGGCTGGCGTCGATGTCGCCGGGAACGACCGCCGGATCGCGGGGCCGGTTGCTGCGCCCGGCGGGAGGCCTCGGGCTGAACGCGCCGTCGCGGGTGTCGAGTCTCAGGTCGGCCTCGCGGGTCGCCTCGTCGGGACCATGGCATGCGAAGCAGTTGTCGGAGAGGATGGGCCTGACATCGCGCTGGAAGTCGACGGCGGGGGCCGGTTCGGCGGCTGTTGCTGCCAGCGAGGCGGGGAGCAGGACGCCAGCCGCCAGAGCGACGAGGAGTGGGCGAGGAATAGGAGCCGAAACCACTCGTGGAGTGGCTACTCCGAGTGACGCGAACGGGTTCATGGAGAAGATAGAGAGTACCCGATGGCTGCCGCCTCGTTCCCGCCGCGTAAGCTCCTGCCCATGATCGAAGAAGTCCTTGCCTTCTGGTTCGAACAGAACGGCCCCAAGCAGTGGTGGACCACGGATCCGCAGTTCGACGCCGTGATCCGCTCACGGTTCGGGGCGCTCCACGGGCAGGCGGTTCTGGGAGAGCTCCAGGGCTGGCGGGACACACCCGAAGGGCGCCTCGCGGAAGTCATCGTGCTCGACCAGTTCTCACGCAACCTCTACCGCGACGACCCACGCGCCTTCGCGGCCGACGGGATGGCGCTGGCGCTGGCGCAGGAGGCAGTGCGAACCGGCGCCGATCAAGCCGTGCCGCCGGTCAAGCGGCAGTTCTTCTACATGCCCTACCAGCACAGCGAGTCGCCGCGAATCCACGAGGTCGCGGTCGCGCTCTTCGAGGCCCTGGCGGACCCGGAGAGCCTGGGCTTCGAACGGCGGCACAAGGCGATCATCGATCGTTTCGGCCGCTATCCGCATCGCAACGGCGTCCTTGGCCGTGCCTCGACGGCCGAGGAGATCGCCTTCCTCAAGGAGCCCGGTTCGTCGTTCTGAAGAGCGGCTTGGTCTCGAGGCAACGCGTCCGCCGACAGCTCCGTTGCCGTGTGGACGGTCATGCGTAGTACGTTGGACGACATGGCGACCTTGACCATCCGCATCGACGATCGACTCGACGCTCAGCTTCGCGATCTGGCGGCCCGAACCGGTGTTGGAAGAAGCGCGTTCGTGCGTGAGGCGATACGCCGCCGGTTGGTGGTGGTGCCTCTTGAGGAACTTCGGAGCGGCGTGGCACCGTTCGCCGAAGCTCGTGGCTGGTCGACGGATGAGGACGTGTTTCGCGAGGTCTCGTGAGGGTTCTTTTCGCGGCGGTCGGGGCCGCGGTTCTGTTCCTGGTCTCGGCGCTGGCCTGCTCGACGGCGATTGTCAGGGCGCCGCGGTCCTCTCTGGCCGAGGCACCACTACCCGTAGCGGCAGAGCCGGTCGCTGCGGCTCCGCCGACCTCCGTCCTCGACGGCATCTTCACCGACGCCCAGGCCGAACGCGGCCGGACGGCCTACGGCGAGCACTGCGCGGAGTGCCACGGCGAGGGCCTCGGCGGCGACGAGATGGCGCCGGGACTGACTGGCGTCGCGTTCAGGTTCCGCTGGCGCGGGCTCAAGGTCGGCGACATCTACACCAGCATCCAGTCGACCATGCCGCCGACGTGCAGGTGACCGCGGGTGCGGCGACGCCGGTGACCATCGAGCTGGCCGCCATTCAAGATCGAGTCGACCGGCGTGTCGACGGAGCCCGTCCGCCTGGCCGCGAAGAACTTCCTCGCGGCCCTGTCCGCCGGGCAGCGCGCCAAGACGATGTTCGAGGTAGACGACGACGAGTGGCGCAAGTGGATGAACCAGCACTTCTACGTCCGCCAAGGCGTCGGCTTCGACGAGATGGACGAAGCCCAGCGGGAAGCGGCCTTCGGCCTGATGCGGGCCTCGTTGAGCGCCGACGGGCTCAAGCTGAGCCGCGACATCATGAACCTCAACCGCACCCTCGGCGAACTGAACAACGACAACTTTGCCGAGTACAACGAGTGGCTGTACTGGATCACCGTGATGGGCGAGCCCTCGGCCGACCAGCCCTGGGGTTGGCAAGTCGACGGTCACCACCTGATCATCAACTACTTCGTGCTCGGCGATCAGGTCGTCATGACGCCGCTGTTCATCGGCTCGGAGCCGGTCATCGCCGAGTCCGGGAAGTTCAAGGGCACGGCGATCATGCAGCGTGAGCAGGACCGGGGCCTCGCGCTGATCCGCTCGCTCACCGAAGAGCAGCGCGCGAAGGCGGTCATCGAAACGTCGAAGGACGGCAACGACAACCTCGGCGAGGCGTTCAACGACAACGTCGTCCTCGACTACGCCGGTATCCCCGCCGCCGAGCTCTCAGCCGAGCCACCCGCGTTGCCGAGGCGGGCAGGGATGCCCGCGTTCCCAGGGGGCCGCGACCTACTCGAAGAAGCGAGCCAGGACCACGTAGCGGACGACCAGCAGCGCCATCGCGATCTCGAACACGAAGACGAGCCAGAGCCCGATCTGGGTCAGCCGTCGCGGCCGGATCCGCGGGTCCATCCGCTTCCGCTGGAGCCACAGGGTGGCGCCGCACTGGACCGGCAGAAGGATCGCCGAGGTCAGGCCGCCGACCATGATCAGGATGACGAAGTCGGTGACGAAGTAGTAGATCCCGAAGGCGGCGAGAGGCAGGAAGACCAGGTAGCCGCGGATGATCTTCTTGCGCAGCGCCAGGTTGGAGCGCTCGATCAGGCCCATCTCCATCAGGTAGTCCGGGATCGTGCGGCCGCCGCCGCCGGCGCCGGAGAGCACGGTCGAGAACAGGATGCAGAAGGCGCCGATGGCGAAGATCCACACCGCCCACAGGCCGAGGGTCTGGGTGAAGATGTTCGAGAGCGCCCCGATCGTCTCGTCGTTGCCCTCGGGGGTCAGCCCCATCTTGTTCAGCACCCCTGCGCCGAGGACGTAGTAGGGGATCGTGGCGCAGGTGACGATGATGAGCGCCAGCCAGACATCGGTGTGGAGCACCCGCATCCAGCCCCGGGCGTGCGGCTCCCAGTTCGGGTCGCTGCGGTCGGCGCCGAGCAGGCTCGGGTAGCCCTTCTCGACGCACCAGTAGGTGTATGAGGAGATGTCGCCGGAGGTGGTGCCGGTGTACCCGTAGGCGGAGAGGGCCAGGGCCGCGAACGCGACGAACAGCGACATGTCCGGCTTCATGCCGCCCAGGATCTCGCCGGGCGTCGTGCGGAACTCGGTGAACTGCATCGCGATGAGGCAGACCAGGGTGCAGAACGTGAACGCGATGACCAGGGGGAGCATGACCCGCTCCAGCCACTTGTAGGAGCCGGTGCCGAGGATGATCGAGCCGGCGACGGCGATGAGGAACGTGCAGAGGACCCCGCCGATCTCGATGTTCGCCAGCGAGGCGAGGAAGGACATCGACTGGCCGGCGCCGCCGATGATGCCGCCGAGGCCCATCGTCCCCGGGACGTAGGCGAGCAAGCCGAGCCAGATCGGCCAGGAGATCCTCCAGATGCGCCCGGGCACCCGGTTGATCGCACGCAGGTAGGTGTCGCCCGACTCGATCGTGTAGCGGGCCAGCTCCGCCTGGACCAGGGACTTGCACCAGCAGGACAGGAGCATCCACCACAGCAGCGTGAAGCCGGCGGCCGCGCCCAGGCTGGTCGTGAGGACCAGTTCCCCCGAGCCGATCACCGCGCCGGTGACGATCAGGCTCGGCCCGAGATACTTCAGCCGGCCCCGGAACGTCGCCGGCGGCGCCACGCTCTCGCCATGCCGGACGGTGTACGGATCGAGTGCTTTACTGGCCAGAGGGAGCTTCCGGAGCGACTAGCTTGCGCGGCAAGAACAGGTGCTCCTGGGAACGCGGGCATCTTGCCCGCATCCGGCGCGAAGCGGCGGTCTGTTGGTTGAGAAAGGGGAGGGTATCAGCCGCGCGACGCCTTGAGCGTCTCAACGCCGGCGGCCAGTGACTGATAGTGTCATTCACCAAGGAGGAAGTTCCATGGCTGCAAATCACCTCGTGCAAGCTCGCATCAACCCAGCCGTGAAGGAGGAAGCGGCCGCCGTCTTGGCCGCCATGGGTCTGACCGTCTCCGACGCAGTACGCCTGCTGTTGACCAAGGTCGCCCACGAGAAGGCGCTGCCGTTCGCGCCGCTGGTGCCCAACGCCGTCACCATCGAAGCGATGAAGGAAGCCCGTCGAGGCGGACTTCCCCGGTTTGCCAGCGTCGAAGCTCTCCTCGACGATCTGCATGCGCAGGATTGAGCGGACCACCCAGTTCAAGCGCGACTACAAGCGTGAATCTCGCGGCCGGCATCGGACGTCACTCGATGCCGCTCTGGTGCCGGTCCTGAAGGCCTTGGCCGGCGATCGCTCACTCGAACCCCGGCACCACGACCACGTGTTAAGCGGTAAGTGGAGCGACCATAGAGACTGCCACGTTGAGCCGGACCTGGTGCTGATCTACCAGAAGCCGGATCCCGAGACGCTCCGGCTGGTGCGCCTCGGATCCCATTCAGAACTCGGTCTGTGAGACCCATGAAGTAACCATCGTCATCGAAAAGGCGTCCGACAAGTACGCGGCCTGTGCTCCCGATCTCCCCCCGGCAAACCGCGTCGCGTGGCCGCCTCGGAAGCTCTGTCAGTCGATGATGATCCGGGGCTCGCGGTGCTCCTCGCGCCACTCCTTCTCCAGCAGCCGGGCGCCGCGGAGCATGTTGCCCATGGCGTAGTTCCCCTCGTGGCAGGCGTACTCGTAGAGCCGCTTGTCCGTCTGCGGCCAGGGGAGGGATCCGGTGTAGGGCGCGGTGTAGTCGGAGTCCTCGACCGTGAACTCGTAGAACAGCGTGCCCGCATCGAGGCGAGAGAAACGCTCGACGACCCGCAGGCCCTCGTGCGGGACGTTCGGCGCGCGCAGGAAGTTCGTCGTCTCGACGACGAGGGTGTCGCCGTCCCACCAGCCGATCGAGTCGCCGCCGAACGAGCGGACCTCGGGCTGCGCGTGCTCGGCGTCGAGTCGGACGATCCGCGTCCAGTGCATCCACTCCACGTGGACCGCCACGTGGGTCTCGGTCTGTGTGATCGTCTTCAGGTTGTTGTAGGCCGACGGCCGGGCCGGCACCGTGGCGCCGCCGGCGTAGAGGCAGCGTGTGCCCAGGGTCTGGTTTTCCGGGTCGTCGAAGAGGATCTCGCCGGTCTCGAGCCACCAGGCGCCGCCTGGGTTCCGGTTGAACGCGCCGAGGCCCAGCGGTGTCAGTGCCTGTCCGCGCTCCGTCTTGGCCGGCAGCCGGCCGTCAGGCGGGTCGGTGAGGATCGAGTTGCGGTACTTGCCGTCGACGGTGAAGACGGTGTTGCCGAAGTCGAACCAGAACGGGTTGTGACCGCCGATGTTGCTGCGGTGCCCGTCGCCGCCGACCGGTGGCGCCTTGCGGTCCGGGTCGCTGGGGACGTCGGCTTCGACCTTCGCCGCCTCGGTGGCGGCTGCGATCCGGTGGGCGTCCTCGGCGCTCATCCAGGGGTCTTCGCCGTACTTCGGATCGCGCACGAGGGGCGTACGGGTGGCGATGTCGTAGGTGCCCGAGAGGTCCGGCCTGCCGCTTGGGGTGCGCGGGATGTCGTCCTGGGCCGCGGTCGCGGCGGGCAGGCAGAGGGCGGTGGCGAGAAGGAGGAGACGGGTTCGCATGGGCTGTTCTCCTGTAGCTCGTAGGGGCAGAAGGCTACGCCACCGAAGGATCCTTGGCTTCGACCTGGGAACCCGGGTGGCGCGATCCGCGCCACCCGTGAACCACTCCGCGCGCCCGTCATCGGGCGCGCGGATGGAACCCGGGCATCTTGCCCGCATCCGGCGTGAAGCGCCGGTCTGGCAAGGCTAAGGCGTCTCGCTCTCCGGCAGGGCGAATGCAATCAGCTCCGCCGGTTCCGACAGCGGCGCCGGCAACATCGCCTACGGCTGGGGCACCCACCACGAGCTGGAAGCCCTGGTCGAGGACGGCGGCCTGATCCCGCTTCAGGCCCTGGCGGCTGCCGGCGCCAACGCCGCCGGCGTCCTGACGGACGACCCCGACTTCGGAACCATCGCGGAGGGCAAAGCCGCGGACCTGATCCTGCTCTCTGCCGACCCCTCGGCCGACATCCGCAACACCCGGCAGATCGAGCGCGTGATGCAGGCGGGGGTGTGGCTTGAGCGGGCTTTGCCGCCGTTCCCGGCGCCGGCGGAGTAGGGCTACTCGGGCGAGCTGGCTTCTGCGTCCCCAAGCCGCACCTCGAACACTCGCACCGTCGGAACCCGCCAGTCCGGCGTGCGGCTGACGACGTAGACCTGACGCCGGTCGTCCATGGCCAGGACCGCGTGGTCGAGGCCGTCTTCGAGCAGCTCCCTGGTCAGTAGCTCGCTCTGCCTGCAGTGGAGCAGCTC
Organism: Candidatus Multivorans sp.; assembly: GCA_965205295.1. Lineage (GTDB taxonomy): Bacteria > Acidobacteriota > Thermoanaerobaculia > Multivoradales > Multivoraceae > Multivorans. Next base: position 2,669,108 of record OZ242167.1, on the reverse strand, counting down.
ACCGTCGGGCGAGAACGTCTGCATCAGGATCGCGTCGTGCCCCTGCTCGAGCCGGACCCGAACGAACTGGACCAGGGCGCCGGCCCGGGTCGAGAACAGGCCCAGGCTCCTGTGGACCGCCTCGTAACGGGTGAAGCCGGACCTCGAATAGACGGTGACTGCCGCTTTCGATGGAAGATGGCCCGGCGGTGACGCGGCGCCTCCTTCGATTGCCGGCTGCGGTACGGCCAGCATCTTCGGCGCATTCTTCGTAGTCCCCAGGTGCTGAAGAGCGGGTCCGGGGGGTTGGTACCCGGTCAGGACGCCGCGGAAACGCCAGGGACTGTTCCAGCTCTCCTGTCCGAACAGATAGATGCTGCCTTCGTAGTAGGCGGGCGCGTAGGCGATCTGGACACTGCCGACTGGAGTGAACGATCCCGTGCTCGGCGAGGGCCGGAAGTGGAGCCCCGGCGTCGGCTGCTGGTTCAAGGAGAGTTCGGCCGATCCGAATTCGGCTTCGAGTGCCAGCGACGCCCGGCTCGCCTGGTGGAACAGGCGCCCACGGGCGTTCAGGTCCGGTTGGGGCGCATTGGTCGCTGCGGTGCTGTTGTAGAGCAGCAGCAGGGAGCCGGGGCCCCATGGTTTGAGTTGAGTGACGTGCTGGGCGCCCTCCGGAAGAGTCAGCTCACCGAGGAAGTCTCCAGCGGTCGACCACGAGGACAGTGCGCCTCTCGTGTTGTCGACGATCGCCAGTTCGTCAGGGCCGACCAGCGACATCGGGCCGATGGTGAGGAACTGGCCCGGATCGCGGCCACGGGCGCCGAACCGCCGTAGCGGCCGGCCGGCCCCGTCGAATACCTTGACCGTCATGCTCGCCATATCGGCGACGTAGACGTGGCCGCGACGATCCACTGTGATCGCGGACGGGTGGCCGAGAACGAAGCCGGGCTCGGAGTCGCTGCCGATCCGTGCCTTCTCCTGGAGGAAGTCGCCGTTGCCGTCCTGTTCGGTCATCTCTTGAGGATCTTCTCGATCAGAGCTCTCTTCGACGCAACGGGAACAGGGCCCAGCCCCCGGTTTGCCACCAGCACTCGCACGACGGCCCGGCCACTGGCGGTGTTCACCACGACCATCTGCCCGAAGTGGCGGTTGCCCTGGAAGTCCGTGAGCGGGCTCTCGAGTTCGGAAGACGCACCGATCAGGGCGGGCAGATCGAGCTCGTGGGTCAGCAGAAACCGCTCTACCTGGGCTCGGTCGTGCTCGAACATCAGGAGCACGGAGGCGATCCGGCCGCCCGTGATGTCGTGAAACATCCGGTCGAACTCGACCGGGTCGTTGAAGTCCGCTGAATGCGACTGGCGGTTTGCGGTGAAGACCGCGAGGAACGGCGGGACCTTCGCCAGAGGCGGGCGCCTTCCTACCGACTCCAGCCCGAGGACTTGACTGGCACGGAGCGGCTCGTCGATCCACTCGTAGTCGACTGCGATGAGGTCTTGATCTTCATCCCCATCGTCGAGATCGGAGTCCGGGCCGGAGGAGACGCCCTGCTTGGTTGAGACCCACCTCGAGCGAGCGATGGCGCCGATCAGTGCGCAGACGGAGAGGAGGCCGAGGAGAACGGGCAGCAGTTGATCGAGGCTCGACACTCTTGTTCGGCGCGGCTTCCTACCGGCACTCCGTCGACATGGCCTCCGCCTCGATGATGACGCCGCAGATGTGGCTCGTGTACTCGAAGGGGTCACCGTCGAAGAGGGCGAGGTCGGCGTCCTTGCCGACCTCGATCGAGCCGACGCGGTCGTCGATGCCGAGGATGCGGGCGGCGCTCAGGGTGATCGCCTCGAGCGCGCGCTCCCGGCCGAGGCCGTTGGCGGCGGCGATGGCGGCTTCCCAGAGCAGGACGCGGGTCTTCGGGACGTAGCCCTCGAAACCGGTCTGGAGCGCGAACGGGATGCCGGCGTCGGCGAGCTTGGCGGCGGTCTCGTAGGAGCCGTTGCGCACCCGGCTCATCGTCGCGTGGAGGAGGACGGGCACGCCGGCCTCGCGGATCTCGTCGAGCAGAAGGTAGGACTCGGCGGCGCCGTCGAGCACGAGGTCGAAACCGAACTCGCGCTGCAGGCGCAGGGCGGCCGCGATCTCGGGCACGGTGTTCGCGGTGACCAGCAGCGACAGCTCACCGTCGAGGACCTGGCCCAGGGCTTCCTTGGCGAGGTCGCGGGGCGGCGGCTTCGGGGCGGGCTTGGCGTCGCCGTCTCCCTCGCCGCCGTCGCTTTCCTCGTCGTCCTCGTCACCGGCTTCCTCGGCCTTGCGCACCTCCTCCAGGTACGCCTGGGCGCCGATCAGGGCGCCGCGCAGCATCGCCACGCCCTTGGATGACGTGCCCGGCGACTGGAAGTTCGAGGAGACCGCGTTGCCGAGGGTCGAAGCGAGCATGCGCGCGGGCACGACAACGGCCTGGTCGACGTTGCGGCCCCGGGTCTTGGCGATCATCGTTTGGCCGCTGACGAGAGCCCCCGGGCCGTGACCCGTGTGCAGCGTGGTGACGCCGTAGGAGCGCACCCACTCGACCAGGGTCTCGTTCGCGTCGTAGGCGTCGATGGCGCGCAGATCGGGCTGGATCGGCGACGAGCGTTCGAGCTGGTCCTGGTCGCGGACCGGGCCGACGTTGCTGTTCAGCGCCCCGGAGAGGCCGACCACCGAGTGCGGGTCGACCAGGCCGGGCGTGACGACGGCGGCTTCCAGGACCTCCATGCCGTCAGGGATGTTGGCGTCGGCGGCCGGACCGACCCATTCGATCTTGCCGTCGGCGCCGGCGATGACGACGGCGTTCTGCATCGGCGGTCCGGACACCGTGTGCAGGGTCTCCGCCCGCACCGCCACCTGGGCGGCTGCCGGTCCGCCGGCCAGAGCCGCCACGGCGACGAGTAGCAGAGTCGTTCCGAGCCGCTTCATCGTGTCTCTCCCGTCTCTCCCGACAGCAACTGCTGGGTCATCTCTTCTTCCTCGGCCGTGGTGCGGTAGACCTTGTAGCCCCCCACCGCGTACTTGCGGTGGTCCGGGTTCGAGCGGTCGTAGATCATCGTTCCCTCGACCCACGTCTGCTCGACCTTCGAGTAGACGCTGAGCGGGTCACCCGAGAGCACGACGAAGTCCGCGTCCTTGCCGGCTTCGAGCGAGCCGATCCGGTCCTCCAGGCCAAGCATTCGCGCCGGGGCCAGGGTCAGCCCTTCCAGCGCCTTCTCTCGCGACATGCCGTAGCGGACGGCGATCGCGGCGGCCCGGAACAGGAGCCGCGAGTCGGTCACCGAGTCGTCGGTGTTGAAGGCGACGTCGACGCCGGCCTGTTCGAGCAGGGCGCCCATCTCCATGTTCCAGTCGATCACCTCCTCCTTGCCGCCCGGAGCGTCGATCCAGGTGATCGACACCGGCACGCCGGCCGCGGCGAGTTCCTCGGCGACCTTCCACGACTCGGTACCGTGCTGGACGACGACCCGGAACCCGAACTCCTCCTTGAGCCGCAGCACGGTGGCGATGTCGTTGTGACGGTGCGTGTGGTGCTGGACGATCCGGTCGCCCGCGAGCACCTGGGCCAGCGCCTCCATTCGCAGGTCGCGCTTGGCCGCGTCGCCGTTGCCGTCGTCGTCGTCGTCGTCGTCGTCGTCCTCAGCCTCGGCTTCCGCCATCTTCTCGACGTAGGCGACGGCCTCGTGGTAGAGGTTGCGGACCAGGGCGGCCGACTTCGAGCGCGTGCCGGGGAAGGGGGGCTGGCCGATCGAGTTCGTGCCGTTCGCCATCTTCATGCCGCCGCAGATGCCGGTGAGCGGATCGTCGCAGTACAGCCAGTCCTCGATCGTGCGGGCGCCGTCGCGGAGCTTGACGTAGGCGGTCTGGCCGGACATCAGGTGCCCGGAGCCGGACATGATGTTGAGCGTCGTGAGGCCGCCCGAGCGGGCGCGCCAGACGCTGTCGGCGGCGACGTCGATCGAGTCGAGATTTCGCACTTCGGGGTGAAGCGGCGCCGAGCGGTCGCCGCCCGAAACCGAGCCGACGTGGGAGTGGGTGTCGACCAGTCCGGGCATCAGCACCTTGCCCGAGAGGTCGTGCTCGACCGCACCCCGGGGCGCGCGGGTGCCGGGGCCGCCGACTTCGACGATCTTGCCGCCCTGGACCACCAGGACCCCGGACTCGATCGGCGGTCCGGCGATCGGCAGGACCGTGGCCCCGCGAAAGACGTGGGGTTCGTCCTGTGCGGCCATCGGCGGCACAACGCAGAGCGCGGCCAGGGCCAAGGCGAGCGTGAACGGACGGGTACGTTTTCTCATGCAGGTTCCTCGAAGGGCGGGTCTGCCCGGTGCGGCGCTAGCGCCTGAAGGACGGATCAAGATCGATACGGTACACCGCTTCGCGCGGAGCGTCGCCGTCTCGGGCGCCCCAGAGCACATGCACGGCGATCTGGTCGCCGCGCGGGCGCCAGGCCAGGTCGCCGACGTAGGTGTGGCCCAGGCTGTGGTCGGACCTCGGGTCGTTGAAGGACGTCAGCCGCCGCTTGTTCGAGCCGTCGGCATCCATCAGCCACAGTTCGCGGCGGGCGGTGGGCGGTAGCGACTGGCCCGGCTCCGTGCCCCGGATCTCCGCGTTGGAGGTGAAGGCGAGGTGCCGGCCGGTCGGCGACAGGCGGACGTATTCCTCGACACCGCCGCGGGAATGTGTGAGGCGCTCGGGCTTGCCGCCCTCCAGAGCCAGCCGGTAGAGGTCGAGAGCGTCGGGCGACTGGCCGGGTTCGAGGTTCGCGGCCACCAGGGCGCCCCGGTCGTCGGGCGTGTAACCCTGCGGAACGATCAGGGCGTCGGCGGGCGCGGTGTGGAACTTGATCCGCTTCAACTCCGCGATGCCGGCGCGGTTGACCCGAAAGCGGCCGCTGCGCAGTTGCCAGGCGCCGTAGCGCCCCTTGCGCGCCTTGATCCGCTCGCTCCAGAGCAGGCGCTCGCCATCGAAGGAGAAGTGGGGATCGAGCACCGCCGTGCCGTTGTCGCCGAACCGGGTCAGCAGCGTGAAGTACTTGCCCAAGCGGTCGATGTCGTAGAGCTCGCTGTGCAGCGCCCGGTCGGGGGTCAGAAGCTGCAGCGGATCGGCGACGAACTTGAGCCGCTTGGGGTGGCTCTGGACCTGGACGATCAGCCTCTCGCCCGAGGGGTGCCACAGGGGGTTGAGCACGTTGTCCTTGCGGAACTCGTACATCTCGCAGGTCAGGCAGCGTTCCGCGAGCCGGTCGGTGGAAGTCAGGTAAACGTCGTAGCGCCCGTCGTCTCCGGCTTTGTCGTAGGCCAGCCACTCACCCTGGCGGGACCAGTCGACGCGGGCGCCGCCTTCGATCCAGCGCTCGATGCGGACCACCGGGCGGGGCTCGGGCTCGGCAGCCGGCGCCGCCGCGGGCAGGCCGGCGACGCTCGCCAGCAGAGCGCCGGCCGACGCCAGGACTGCACGCCCGCGAAGGGGGAAACCGACCATCGTGAGCAGACTAGCAGCGCCGCGGAGGCGGGCTGCTAGCGTCTTCGGCCTGATGCGCCGGTTCGCGGCACCTGCCCTCATCGCTCTTTGGATCGTCGGCTCGGCGCCCTTTCTGGGTCGGCTGACCGAGTGGGTTCGAGAGGAGCTCGACCGGTCGCTGCTGGTGATCGTGCCGACGATCCTGTTCTGGGTCGCCGCGGCGGCGTTCGGGTTCTGGGTCGTGCGTTCCGCCCGCCAACTGCGCTGGAGCAACTACGCCACGCTCGCCGTGGGGGCGCTCTGGGCCGTGGCGCAGGCGACCGCCCTCGCCCGCGGCCGCCCCGAAGAGTCCGCGCTGGAGAGGATGCACCTCGTGCTCTACGGGCTCGTCGCGTTGCTGCTCTACCGCGCCTTGCTGCGCGCCGGCCGGGCGGCACTGGTCGCCGCGGTCTTCGCCGCGATCCTGACCGCTCTCGTAGGCGTCGCCGACGAGTTCGTGCAGTGGCTGGTCTGGGTCCGCGTCGGCGACGCCTACGACGTCCTGCTGAATGCTTCCGCCGCCGGCTGCGGCGTCGTGTTCGGCGTGGGTTTGTTCGGGTTCGACGCCGCGGCGCCCAGCCGCGCCGAGCTACGCAGTGTCGGTGTGTTGTGGGCGTCCCTCGTCCTGGCGTCAGCCGGCTTGCTGGAGCTGACCAACCTCGGCCACCAGATCGTCGACCCGGAACTTGGTCAGTTCCGCAGCCACTACAGCGCCGATCGGTTCGAACGACTGAACGAGAAGCGCCGTGCTCGCTGGGCACTCGAATTGCCGCCGATGCGGTCGGCTTTCCAGCCCTGGCACATCGAGGACCACTTCCTGTCCGAGGCCGCCTGGCACGTCCAGACACGGGAGGAGGCCTACCTGGCGGAAGACTGGTCCACCGCGGCCGCCGAACAGGCGATCCTGACCCGCTACTACCCGGCCGTACTGGAACTGGTCACGCCCGACGGCCTGCTCCGCTACCCGTTCCAGCCTGAGAAGGTCTTGCTGCTGAGAGAGGAAGGAGCGGTCCCGGTTCCGAGCTACGTGAGCGCCGCCGGCGCCAACCGCATCTGGATCTGGCCCAAACGCTACCTATGGTTGGCGTGTGCTGGCTTGATTCTCCCCCTGAGCCTGATCTTGCCCTTCGATCGGAAGACCCGGGAGGCGCGTCGAGAAGAACGAGACCGCCGCTAGCGCGGCATCAGTCGCAGCCCTGGCGCGTCTCCTCGATCAGGCCGTCGACGACCGCGTTCAGGTCGCCCTCTTCGGCGCGGCGCAACTGGCGGTCGGCGCTGGTGCCCTCGGCGAGGATCGTGTGGACGTACTCGGCTTCCTTGCGGATGCCGAGTTCGTCCAACACGTCGTCCACGAACTCGAGCAGCTCCAGGGTCAGGAACCTGAGCGGCACCTCCTCGGCCTTGCCGAAGTCGATCATCTTGCCGTCGATCCCGTAGCGCATGGCGCGCCACTTGTTCTCGTAGAGCAGGTGCCGGGGGTACCGGCGCCAGGCCTGGTTGTTCCTGCGCAGACGGATCAGCTTGCCGACGATCGCCACGAACAACGCGGTCAGGCATAGCGCCTCCTCGATCTTCGTGCAGACGTCGCAGACCCGGAACTCGATGGTCGGGAACTTCGGATGCGGCCGGACGTCCCACCAGATCTGGGTCGGCTCCTCGATGCACTTCGTCTTCACGAGGACGTTCACCAGCCGCTCGTACTCCGCGTAGGACCGGAACGAGGGCGGCAGACCGGAACGGGGCAGGCTCTCGAAGACCACCGAGCGGTAGGACTTGAGTCCGGTCTTGCGCCCCTGCCAGAGGGGCGAACTCGTCGACAGGGCAAGCAGGTGGGGCAGGAAGTAGAGCGACTGGTCCATCACGTCGATCCGCAGGTCCTTCTCGGGTACGCCGACGTGGACATGCATGCCGAAGATCAGCATGCGCCGCGCGACATCGCCGAAGCTCTCCTGCATCTTGATGTAGCGTTGGGCCTCGGTGACGTCCTGTTCCTTCCAGGAGGAGAAGGGATGGGTGCTCGCGGCCGCGATGCACAGGCCGTTGTTGGCCGCCAGCTCGGCGACCTTTCGCCGCAGCCGGATCAGCTCCTGGCGCGCTTCGCCGATCGTGCGGCAGACCTCGCTGCCGACCTCGACCTGGCACTGGAGCTGCTCCGCCTTGATCTGCTCCTGGAGGACGATCTGACCCTGGTCCAGGAACTCCTGGATGAAGGGCTTCAGTTCCCGGCTCTCCGGATCGATGATCTGGTACTCCTCCTCGATACCGATCGTGAGCTCGGGGAGCTTCGTCTTCATGCGTCTTCTCCGGAGATGAGGGGAAGCGGTCTGGTTGCGGACCAACGAAGCGTATCCGGCTGCTCTGATACTCTGCGAATCCCGATGAGCCGGTTCGCGACCAGTGCCTCGCGTCCGCTCGTTCGCGGGCCGATCGCCGTCCTCGTTGCTGCCGCGGTCCTGCTGGGACTCGCCTGCGGGGGGACTGGGGAGGCGCCTTCAGACGAGGCTTCCTCCCCGTCGTGGGATTTGTACGGTCTGGCGCCTACAGCGGAGGGGCAGGACGGCATGGTATCGAGCGGCCATGGTCTGGCGTCCGACGCCGGCGCCCGTGTCCTGGAGCAGGGCGGCAACGCGGTCGACGCCGCGGTAGCGGTCGGCTTCGCCCTGGCGGCCGTGCTGCCCGCCGCCGGGAACATCGGCGGCGGCGGCTTCCTGGTCTACCGGTCGAACGACGGCGAGGTCCGGGCGCTCGACTACCGCGAGAAGGCGCCGGGGGCCGCCACCCGGGACATGTTCCTCGACGACCAGGGCCAGGTCACGGAGAGCGCGGTGATCGGCCATCTTGCGGCCGGGGTGCCCGGATCCGTGGCCGGGCTGTGGGAGATGCACCGGGAGTACGGTTCGCTGCCTTGGGCCGACCTGGTGGCCCCCGCGATCGAGTTGGCCCGCGGCCACGAGGTCGACGAGGTCCGGTCGCGGAGCCTCGCATCGGCGGCAGGGCGACTCAACCGGTTCCCGGCCAGCGCCGAGCAGTTCCTGGAGGGCGGCGAGGCGCCGGCGCCGGGGACGCTCCTGGAGCAGCCCGACTTGGCGGCCACCCTGACGGCGATCGCCGAGCAGGGTCCGGACGGCTTCTACCGCGGCCCGGTCGCCCATCTGATCGTGGCCGAGATGGAGCGCGGCGGAGGCTTCATTTCGCACCAGGATCTCGCCGACTACGCGCCGGCCTGGCGGCAGCCGGTCGAGGTCGAGTACCGCGGCCACACGATCTACTCGATGCCGCCGGTCTCGTCCGGCGGCCTGACCCTGGGCCTGATCCTGAACGTGCTGGAAGGCTGGGAGTCCCTGCCTGCGTTCGGCACTGCCGAGCTGATCCACCTGGAGGCCGAGACGATGCGGCTCGCGTTCCGGGACCGCAACACGTTGCTCGGCGACCCGGACTTCGTCGACGTGCCGCGGGCGCAGTTCGAGTCCCAGGCCTACGCCGACGGGCTGCGGGCGCAGATCGATCCGGCGCGCGCGCAGCCACTGCCGCCGATCGAGGTGGCGCCCCCCGCGGAGAGCACCGAGACGACGCACTACTCCGTGGTCGATCGCTGGGGCAATGCGGCGTCGATCACCACCACGATCAACGGCAGCTTCGGCAACGCGGTCGTCGTCGCCGGCGCCGGGTTCCTGCTCAACAACGAGATGGACGATTTCGCCGCTTCGCCCGGTCAGCCGAACCAGTTCGGGCTGGTCGAGGGCGAGAACAACGCGATCGTGCCCGGCAAACGGATGCTGTCGTCGATGACCCCGAGTATCGTCCTCGATACGGAGGGCGACCTGATGATGGTCGTCGGCACGCCCGGAGGTCCGACGATCATCACCACCGTCTACCACGTGATCTCGAACGTGATCGACCACGGCATGACCGTGCAGCAGGCGGTCGAGAGCCCGCGGGTGCATCATCAGGCGTGGCCCGACCGGATCTTCTACGAGCAGGGCGGCGTTTCCGCCGAGACCCTCGATGGTCTGGCCGCTCGCGGCCACGAGCTGTACGAGCGCGGTTTGAGCGGCGACGTGTCGGCGATCCGCATCAGGGAAGAGGCGCTCGTCGGTGTCGCCGATCCGCGGCGGGGAGGCGGCGTCAGCGCGCCGCGGGGAGACGCGCCCGTCGGAGTCGAGTGAGGGGCCGCACATGAGTGCTCGGCTCTTCCTGGCCGCGGTGACGTCACGCCGCGTCGTTGGCGAGTTTCCATGAATGGCCGGCGGATCTTTGCCGCGGTGGCCGTGGGTCACCTCGGCATCGACATCTTCAACAGCATGGGACCGGTGCTGCTGGCCTTCCTGAAGGCGCCGCTCGGCCTCACCGTCACCCAGGTCGGCATCGCCCTCGGTCTCTACCAGTTTCTGGCCGGCGCGACCCAGCCGGCGTTCGGTTGGGTGGTCGACCGGGTCGGCAGCCGGTTCCTGGGGCCGGCGAGCGTGGCCGTCAACCTGGCGTGCATCGGCCTCGCCGTCGCCGCTGCCGGCGCCTTTGGCAGCTTCGCCCTGTTCCTGATTCCCTTCGCCGTGGCGGCGGTGGCTTCCGGGGCGTTTCATCCGCTCGGCGTGCTGCACGCCAGCACCGCGGATCTCTCCCGCTCGTCCTTCTTCACGGCGGTCTTCTTCTTCTTCGGTCAGGTCGGGCTCGCCTGCGGACCGATGGTGGTCGGCTATGCGCTCGACCGAGCGGGCCTCGTGGGCGTCTACTGGGTGTTGCTCGTGGTGGCGCCGGTTCCGCTCTTCATGGTCTTCGCGATGGGCCCGCGACGGCTCCACGAGCGACGTTCGGAGTTGCTGCTCGAGGAAGAGGCGGCGGCGGCGGGAACCGCCGAGCCGAGCCAACCCGTCCAGCCGGGCGTGATCGCGCTCCTGGCGTTGATCTTCGCCGGCCGGGCCTGGGTCTTCATCGGTACTCTCGTGTTCCTGCCGCTGCTGTTCAGCCAGCAGGGTTGGACCGGGTTCCAGCAGGGAGCGGTCGGCGGCCTGTTCACGCTCGGCGGCGCCATTTCGGCCATCGCGGCCGGTGCGCTCGCCGATCGTTGGGGTCGGCGTCCGGTGGTGTTCGTGACCACCCTGCTCGGCGCGCTGCTGCTGGCGGCGTTGCCCGGGTCGGGAAGCTGGGCGTTTGCGGTGGCCCTGGTTTGCGGCGCTCTGCTCGGGGCCCCGCACTCGGTCCTGATGGTCATGGCGCAGTCGCTCCTGCCCTGGCGACGGGGTCTCGCTTCCGGCAGCGCACTCGGGTTTCTGTTCGCCATGGGCGCCGTTTCCAGTTTCGTCATCGGGTTTCTTGCCGAGCGCTTCGGGCTGGGCCAGGTGCTGCAGGCGGGTTCCGTGATCGGCGCGGTCGTGGCCTTTTCCTCCCTGCTCCTGCCCAGGGAACGGCCCTCGCGTCTTGCCGCGGCGCCGGCGGTCTCGGCGGTTCTCGTCGTCGCGGCCCTGGGGCTGACCCTGTTTGGGGCGCGCCCGGCTATGGCGAGCCTGAACGGGGAGATCAACGGCCAGGCGCGTGACGTCTTGACCGGCCGTCCGCTCGCGGGAGCCGAGATCAGGATCACCGGCGACCAGTTGTACAACCCCCGGATTGTTCACGCCGCGGACGGCGGCAGCTACCGTGCGCCCGGCTTGCCGCCCGGCGGCTACGACGTGGAGGCGACGGCGGACGGCTACGTCACCACCGTGGTGGAGAACCTGGTTCTGGTCGTCGGCGGTGTTCTGCGGGTCGATTTCGAGATGCGGAGCGGCAGCGCTTCGATGCTCGAACTCAACTCCTCGCCCCTGCTCGATGTGGTGACCGGCAGTGACGGCAACGTGCTCGCCGGCGACGATCTGCGGCGACTGCCGGGCAGCACCGCCGCCGTCAATCTCGATCTGGCCGCGGGTCTGGACGCGGCAGGCGGCGATGTTTCCGTCAACGGCTGGTCGCCGGGCTTCGCCCACTACCGGGTGGACGGCCAGGATCGCGCACTGCCGGGGCTTTCGGCTGCCGCCGTCGATCCGCGCTGGGTGGATCAGGTGCGGGTGCGTTCGATGGACTTCGCGGCGGCGATGGCCGGGCCGCACGTCGACGTGATCACGCGCTCGGGAGGGACCGAGTGGTCGGTCAACGGCGGCTGGTCGGTGATCGAGCCCACCGACAACGGGGAGCGACTCGCGCTGCGCCTGCCGGTCGTGGAGCAGTCGCCCGTCGGCGGCTTCGATCGGAAGAGGGTGGGTGGCGAGGAGGCGACCGTATTCCTCGGCGGGCCACTGCGCGACAAGCGGGCCCGGGCCTTTGGCGGCTACTCGACGAGCCGCACGAGTGGCGACATGGAGATCTTCGGCGCCGGTGCGCCGATGACCTGGAAGGAGACGGTCGAGCAGTCGGTGGGCAAGTTCAACTGGTGGGCCGGATCGGCCAGCAACCTGACGCTGAAGCACCACTCGGGATCGAGCGAGATGGACGGCCGGACGCCGGCGCTCCTGGTGCTTCCTTCGACCGACGGGCAGGAGAACAGTCGGTCCGCCGAACAGACGACGAGCCTCAACGTCGAATGGGGAATCACGACCCGGCTCTGGCTGCGCGTGTTCGCCGGACGCACCGACCAGAGAGACCGCGAGGAGCCGTGGCAGGACGCCGGCATCTACGTCGCGGCGCCCGCCGGAGGCCGGGCCGCGGGCTGGTACGAAGCTCGTCCAGCCGGCCTTGTCCGCCGCAGCGCGGAGCGCCGGAACTGGGCGGTCGAACCGTCCTTCTTCCTGTTCGACCACACCCTGGAAGTGGGCGTGCAGAATGCTCGGGGGGACCTGAAACTGGTCCGCTCCGACCATCCCGGAAGGCTGTTGGCGTTACCCGGTGGGTCGCTGCCCGAGTGGAGCGGCCAGCCCCTCGCGGTCGCCGGCCTGCGGCAGGAGAAGCGTGCCCTCTACGTACAGGACGCCTGGCGTCTGGCGGGTCCGTTCGGTCGGCGCGTCACCCTGCACCTGGGTGTGCGTGCTGAGGAAGAAAGAACCGGTCCGCTCGAGCTGGCTTTCAACGACCGCACGGAGCCGCGGCTCGGTTTTGTCTGGGATGTCGGCGGTCGCGGCAAGTGGAAGGTCTACGGCGGTGGGGCCTGGTCGCATGTCGACGCGTTCCGTTCGGTCGCGGGCCTGGCGGGTATCGACGGCGTGGGCGGCCTTGACGCCGGCGGCGAAACCTCCGGTTCGGGCCTCGATTTCGTCCGCGCAGCGGTGGATCCCGATCTGCGGCCGGGGCTCGTGCGGGAGATGCAATTCGGTACCCGTTACCAGTTCCTGCCCGAGGTGGTCATCTCGGCGCGCCTCGCCCGGCGCCGGCTGCGCGACGGCATTCGCCTCGTGCCTACACTCGTCGACGGAGAGGTCGTCTCGACCCTGCTGACGCCCGGGCGCGGCGCCGGCCGCGCGCCCTGGGGCGAGGCCGGCGGCGAACTGCCGCGACTCGAGCAGGACTGGTGGGGCGCCGAACTGAACGCGAACGTCGGTCTCGACCCGGCCTGGCGCGTTCATTTCACCTACCTTTGGAGCCGGCTGACGGGCAACCACGAGGCCGGCGGCCTCGGACTTCAGGCCCTCAGTGGAATGGACGTTCATCCGGGAGTGGCCGCGCTCGACCTCTGCTCGTCGCCGGTACCCTGCGACGTCTTCGACCTGACCGATGAGAGCCGCCGTCTCGACGCGGACCGCGAGCACCAGCTCTCCGGCTGGCTCGTGCTGTCTCCCGGCGACCGGTTGATGCTGGCCCTCGTCTACCGCTTCCGCACCGGCGGGGCCTACGTGCCGCGGACGATGGCAGTACGCGTCGACGAGGCGAACCGCATCCTCAGCACCGGACTCGCGCCGTTGCCTGCGGGTCCGGACACGCCGATCAAGAGCTCCGCCCTCAAGCGCGCGGACCTCTCCCTGACCTACCGCATCCCGCTGCGCTCCGACCACCGGCGCCTGTCCCTGTTCGCCGAGGCCCTCAACGTCTTCGACCAGGACGCCGCTTCACTGCTGTGGCCGCTCGTCTACTTCGATCCGGTCCTGGTCGGCGCGGGTCAGAGCGACCTGCTCGCCGCGGCGGCCGCGCAACAGGCGAGACCGGACCTTCGTGAGGCCCGGCCGGCCGCGTTCCAGGACAGCCGGCGCGTGCGTGTCGGGGTGAGGTTGCAGTTCTGATGGCGGCGAGCGGGACGCTGGCTGGTCTAGGCTACGTGCGGAGGACCCGTACAGAGGAAGGACACACCGATGGAAGCGAAGGACCGCCTCGTTGCGGCCATGGTGGATGCCATCGTTGCCGAAGTCGATCCGGAACGGGTGATTCTGTTCGGCTCGCGGGCGCGAGGGGAGGAGGGGGAGAAGTCGGACGTGGACCTCGTCGTGATCGAGGCCGAGCCGTTCGGCGAGAGCAGGAGTCGGCACGCGGAAATGGTCCGCATCGATGTCGCGCTCGCGAAGTTCAGGGTGCCAGCGGACGTGCTCGTTTACAGCGAAGACGAGGTCGAGTACTGGCGCGATTCGATCAACCATGTGCTGGCGCGTGCACTGCGGGAGGGGCGAGCCCTCTATGAGCGACCCTAAGTGCGCTCGCGTGCTGATTGAAGCGGCCGACCGTGATCTCTCGGCTCTTCGCGGGATGATCGATGAGGAAGTGTTCGCCGACGAGGTGATCGGTTTCCACGCGCAGCAGGCGGTCGAGAAGCTGCTCAAGGCATGGCTCGCGCTCCGGGGTGAGGAGTATCCGATTACCCACAACCTCGCCCAACTGCTCGACGCCCTACAGGCGCATGAGATGGAGGCCGTGGGCTATCGGGACCTGATTGCCCTCAATCCGTATGCGGTTCGGCTCCGCTATGTGGGGCAGGAGCCCGAGACGCCGGGAGTCGATCGTGAAGCGGTCGTTGGGCGCATCGAGTCCCTCATGGAGCGGGTGCAGTGGCAACTGAATCGCTCACTCCAATAGAGCCTGGCGCCAAGGTCATCAACCTCAAGCGCCTGAACGGTCTCCTCCCCGCTTGATCCGCCCCCTCTGACCCTCTCGGCCGCCCGGCGCCGCTGACTCTCTCACACAACGCCCGCCTCCGGTTCACCGTGGACTACGAGTTCCCGACACCTTCAGCAGCGGCGTGTGTTGTCGGAGGACATAGCATCAGCGGCCCTGAAGCTTGGAAAGACAAGGCGAAGAAGTCCCTCAAGGAGGCGCGAGAGGTCGCCGAGAACTGAGCGGTTGCCGCTACCACGAGATCCGCACGGGATACTGAGAAACCAGCCGGTCCGGTGTTACCAGCGTCATCCCGTGTTCAATCGCCTGGCAGATCAGGAGGCGGTCGAAGGGGTCCTTGTGGAGGGGCGGGAGGCGTCGTAGCTGCAGAGCGCTCGCTTCATCAAAGGGGAGGCTCTCAAAGCCGTGGCGCCTGCGCTGTTCGGGCACGAAGAGCTGAGGGTCCTGTGGCAGCGGCAATCGGCCGAGGCCGTGTTTCACGGCGATTTCCCAAGCCGACGATGCGCTGAGATATACGGTGAACGCCGGGTCGGACACGGATCTTCGGACGGTCGCCGGCAGCCTGCGGTCATCCAGGCACCACCAGAGGAAGGTACAGGTGTCGAGTAGCAGCTTCACTCGTCGGGGAAGACCGGTCCGTTCTCGAAGGCTTCGATGAAGTCGTCCGGCAGCGGATCGAAGAACGACTCCGGGATCGTGAACTGTCCGCGGCACAGTCCAATGGGTCGGGGCTTCTTGCGCTCCCGCGGCAGCGGCCGGATCTCGGCGACCGGCTTGTTGCGACGGCAGAGGATGATCGTCTCGCCTTCCTTGAGTTCGGCGATGTGGTGGGACAGGTGAGTCTTCGCTTCGTGCATGTTGAGTCGCTTCATGACTGGAAACTTAGTTCATTTTCTGAGTCGTTGTCAAAGGGGGAAGATGACCGTGGAACCTCAGGCCCCCTGTGCGGAGGGAGAGCGAGATCCTGCGATGCCGCGCCTACACCAACTCGCTAAGCCGCCGCAGCGCGGCCAGCAGGTCCGGCTCCTCCGTGAGCACGCCCAGCATCGGATCGGTCTTGAGCTTCTTGAGCCGCTCCGGCAACGACCGGATGTTGTGGTCGCGGAGGTCGAGGCCGGGCTTGACCTCGGACCAGCGGAGCGGTGTGGACACCGGCGCCGCGGGGAGCGGGCGGACGCTGAAGGGGGCGACCAGGAGGCGGCCGCGGCCGTTCTGGACGAAGTCGATGTAGACCTTGCCGCCGCGGCGTTCGGGGTTGCGGGTGACGGTGGCGATGTCGGGCAACTGGCGGCAGATGATCTGGGCGATGAGTTGGCCGAGGCTGCGGGACTGTTCGAAGGTGCAGGCGCCGCCGAGCGGCAGGAGCACGTGCAGGCCGCTCGAGCCGCTGGTCTTGACGAAGCTGGGCAGTTTGATCTTCCGGCACAGGCGGCGGATGGCGAGGGCGATCTCGATCACGTCCTCGAACGGCGCGTCCTTGGGGTCGAGATCGAGGATGCACCAGTCGGGCTGGCCGAGCTGGTGCAGCCGGCTGGACCACACGTGGAGGACGATCGCGCCCAGGTTGGCGACGTAGATCAGGCTCTCCCGGTCCTGGCAGACGAAGTACTCGACCTCCTTGTCCGTTCGGGGACTGGTCAGCTTGACCCTCTGCAGCCAGTCGGGCGCGAAGTCGGGCGCGTTCTTCTGGAAGAAGGACTTGCCGTCGATGCCGTCGGGGTAGCGGGTCATCACGAGCGGGCGGTCGGTGAGGTAGGGCTGCATCGCGCCGGCGATGGCGGCGTAGAAGTCGATCAGGTCGCCCTTGGTGTAGCCCTCGACCGGCCAGAAGACCTTGGAGGTGTTCGTCACTTCGACGCGGCGCTCCGGCGGCGCCGGCGGAGTGGCCCCGGGGGCTTGCGGCCCGGCGCGGCGCACGCAGTCCTCGACCGGCTTGTCATCGCGTAGGCGCAGGAAGACCGGGTGCCGGAGCATGCCGTGGGGCGTCCACTCCTTGTAGCGGACCTCGCAGATCAGCTCCGGGTCCGGCTCGACCCAGGTCTGGTCCTCGAGCCCGCCGCCCATCAGGTCTCCCGCGGTCAGTTCGTTGCCCGCGGGCGACCGGCACGGCGGCGCCTCGAGCCGGGCCTGTGTGAGCCGCTCGGTCAGTTCGCGGAGCGCGGCGTCGCTGAAGCCGGCGCCGACTCGCCCGGCGTAGACGAGCCCGGCGGCCTCCGGGTCCCACACCGCGAGGTGGAGCGAGCCGAAACCGACCCGGCTGCCCTTGGGCGGCGACATGCCGACGATCGCGAAGTCGCCGGTCTGTTCGGTTCGCAGCTTGACCCAGGACGACGAGCGGCGGCCGACGTAGCGGGAGTCGCCGTCCTTGGCCATCGCGCCCTCGAGACCCATCGCCGCCACCTGCTCGAAGAACGCCTCGCCCTGTTCCTCGATGTGGTCCGAGTAGCGGAGCGGTCCGGCCGGGGGCAGGACCTTCGCCAGCAGAGCCTTCCGTTCCACGAGGGGCAGCGACCGCAGGTCCGACCCCTCGAAGGCGACGAGATCGAAGGCGAACAGGGTCGCGGGCCGGCGCACGGCGGCCTGTTCGATGTCGACCGGGCGGCTGAGCAGCGCCCGTGTCTGCAGCCTGGCGAAGCTCGGCCTGCCGCCGCCGTCGAGCACGACGACCTCGCCGTCCAGCACCAGGGACTGCACCGGCAGGGCCCGCAGGGCGCGGGTCAGTTCGGGGTAGAGCGCGGTCACGTCGCCGCCGTTGCGGTAGCGCAGCAGGACGCTGCCGCCTTCCTTGGCCGCCACCAGGCGGTAGCCGTCGTACTTCAGCTCGTAGATCCAGCCGGCGCGCGAGAAGGGCCGGTCGCCTGTCACCGCCAGCATCAGCGGCAAGGACCGCGGATCGACCCGGCGGCGGCTTGCCGCCGAGTCGGCGACGTCCGCGCGCACCGCCTCGATCCGCTCGCAACCGTCCCGCAGTTCCTCGACGGTCAGGCCCGAGAGCACGGACTGGGGCGGCAGGTCGTCGACGTCGCCGTCCCCGCTCTCCGGCCGCGCAGCGGCGTCGGGCTTCTTCATCAGCAGCCACTGGTTCCCGTCGTCCTGCCCGCGCGGGTCTCTGATGCGGAACAGGGTCCAGACGCCGCGCAGCTTGTAGCCGTGCAGCTCGAACAGGAGCTTGCCGGCTTCCATGCCGGCGACGGGGTCCTCCAGCGGCCTCCAGCGGCCGCTGTCCCAGACGATCATCGCGCCGGCGCCGTAGTTGCCGGCGGGGATCGATCCCTCGAAGTCGGCGTACTCCAACGGGTGGTCCTCCGTGGCCACCGCCAGACGCTTGACCTCCGGGTCGAGGCTGGGGCCGCGCGGCACAGCCCACGACTTGAGGGCGCCTTCGAGTTCCAGGCGCAGGTCGAAGTGGACCCGGCGGGCCGCGTGCTTCTGGACCACGAAGCGGCCGCCGCCCGTCCCCGTCGCGGGACCGAAGGGTTCGGGCGTCGCCTCGCTCGACCGCTTGCGGCGGTAGGCCTCGAGATTGCCGCTCGGCATCCGCAGCATTCTCCCAGAAGCGGGCCCGGGTTCCGCGGGGAGACCCGCGCTAGCCGTGTCAACGGAGCTAGCAGCGTGCGCGGCAGGAAGTTCGGCGTACCCTACCTTCTGCGGCGCACGCTCATTGCAGAAGAACCGCCGAACCGGCCACGGTGCTATGATTCGCCGCCTATGCCTGCTCGTTCCGTTGGTACCGGCACCGTTTCGTTCGGTCTCGTTTCGATTCCCGTCAGGCTCTACTCGACGTCGGAGACCTCGGGCGACGTCCGCTTCAACATGATCGACCCGACGGACAACACGCGGGTCAAGCAGCAGTTGGTCAACCCTCGGACCGGCGAGCTCGTGGAGCGCAAGGACACGATCAAGGGCTACGAGTTCGGCAAGGGGCAGTACGTCACCTTCAGCGCCGAGGAGATCAAGGAGCTGCAGGAGAGGGCCTCGCCGGCGATCGAGATCAGCGAGTTCGTGCCGCTGACGGAGGTCGAGCCGATCTACTTCGAGAAGTCGTACTACCTGGGACCTGAGAAGGGCGGCGAGCGCGCCTACCGGCTGCTCAGCGAAGCGATGCGAACCACGGGCCGCTCGGCGCTGGCCAAGCACGCCGCACGCGGCAAGCAGTACCTGGTCATGCTGCGGCCCTACGGCTCGGGTCTGCTGATGCAGCAACTGAAGTACGAGGACGAACTGAAGTCCTTCGACGAAGTGCCCTTGGGCGAAGAAACCGAACTCAAGCCCGGGGAACTCGAACTCGCGGTGCAGTTGATCGAGCAGATCGCTGCCGACGACTTCAGGCCGGACCAGTACACGGACGAGGTACGCAAGCGGCTGTGGAATGCGATCCAGAGCAAGATCGATGGCCGCGAAGTCGCCGAGGACGAGACGGAGGCGCCGCAGGCGCAGATCATCGACCTGATGGAGGCGCTCAAGGCGAGCCTCTCGAAGAACGGCGACGCCGAGGCGGGCGACGGCGCGACCACTTCCCGCAAGGCCGGCGGCGCCGCCAAGTCGGCGAAGAAGACCGCCGCCGGCGGCCAGAAACCAAAGAAGAAGCGCGCGCGCCGGACCAAGGCGGAACCGGAGCGCAGGGCCGCGGTGGGTTGACGTGAGCCATCGTCAGTGAGCCCTCCCTGCGAGGGCGCCAGAGCGGCTACCGCGGCGTCTATTCAACGGACTGGATCCGCGTACGCACGCGGGCAGGGAGCGGCTAAGGTTGCGCTTCGTTTCAGTCGTCCGCTGGCGGCCGACCGGCCGCCGGTGAGCAGAACCGGCCAGTAGTCAACACAGGAGTCTCCGAGATCGCACCCCCAACAAGAGAGCCGCGAATCAACCACCGAATCCGGAAAACCCCGGTACGGCTCATCGATCAGGACGGTACCCAGGTGGGTGTCGTCGCCTTGGATCAGGCCAGGACGCGCGCCGACGCAGCGCGGCTCGATCTCGTCGAGGTAGGTCCCAACGCGGACCCGCCCGTTGTCCGTATCCTGGACTGGGGCAAGGTCAAGTTCGAACGCGACAAGAAGAACAAGGAGTCGCGGCGCAAGGCGGCGACGATCGATCTGAAGGAGGTCAAGTACCGGCCGACGATCGACCCGCACGACTACCAGATCAAGACCGACCGGGCGTTGCGCTTCCTGCGCGAAGGCAAGAAGGTCAAGGTGACGATCTTCTTCCGCTACCGGCAACTGCGCCGGCCCGAACTCGGTGTCGCCATCCTGGACAAGGTGAGCGCGGCGATCGACGGAGTCGGCGAGGTGGAGACGCGCTCCGGACTCGAGGGCCGTCAGATGACGATGATCCTCAACCCCGCTCCAGAGGAGAGCTGAGGCCGAATCGGGGGCGCCGCGCGAGCGGCGGGCGTGAACATGCGGATCCCGGTAGCCATCTTCGCGGTGCTGGTCGCCCTCTGCGCCGTGGTCCTGGTCCTCGCGCTGTTGGAGGAGCACCCCGACAGCCGCGGCATCGACCATCCTGACTTCCAGACCATGCGTCAGGGCGGCGGTACGGACCGCCACGACTCGATCCTGGTCTGGGGCTGGCTCTACGGCACGCTGGCGATCGTTCTGTTCGTCGGTCTGATGGCGCTGGGGCTGCGGCGGGCCGGCAAGCTGCCGGCTGGCAGCGCTCCCGCGCTGGTGGCCGGCCTGGTGCTGTTCGTTGCCGTCTTCGCGATGCTCGTTCTGAGTTACCGGGCCTACATTGCTCCCGGCGCGGAGCGGACGTTGTTCTGGTCGTTTCCCCGTCCGTCGGCTTGGATGCTCTATGCGCTGTGGCCGGTGCCGGTCGTGTTTGCGGTGCTCTATATGCGCTACTTCGATCGCTGGGTGTTGAGCGACGAGGACATGGCCGGGTTCGAACGGTTGGTAGCCCGCTCCCGGCGCGACCGTGAAGCGGCTGAAGGCGACGATCGCGGGCCCGCGGATGGCGCCGAAGGCGACGGCTGATGGACGGCGGCAACATCGTCATCCTGGCCTGCATCGGGGTCTACCTGGTCGTCTGTATCGGGGTCGGGCTGTGGGCGTTGCGGCGGACGAAGTCGACCAGGGACTTCTTCATGGCCGGCCGGGACCTGGGGATCATCGTCACCGCCCTTGCCGTGTTCTCGAGCACGCTTTCGGGCTTCGGCTTCGTGGGCGGGCCGGGCCTCGTCTACCGGATGGGCATGAGTTCGCTGTGGATGGTGGTCTGCGCCTCGGTCGGGTATGTGATCGCCTTCTTCCTCCTCGGCAAGCGCCTGCGCTTGTTCGCCGAGTTGCGGGACTCGATCTCGCTTCCCGACGCCGTCGCGGCTCGCTACCGGAGCGAGTGGAGCCGGCTGCTCACCGCTCTCGCCATCCTGCTCGGGGTGATGGGCTATCTGGCGACTCAGATCCTGGCGATGGCGACCGTCCTCCAGGACATTCTCCGCAGCACGCTGGGCAGTTCCATCAGCATCGAGGCCTGCGTGGCCTCCGCATGCGCCGTGCTCGTCTTCTACTGCGTCACCGGCGGCATCATCGCTTCCGTCTACACCGACCTGATCCAGGGGTTCGTGATGATGTTCGCCGCGGTGCTCGTGCTGCTGGCCGCGATCGTAGCGATCGATGGCGGCTTCGCCGGGATGAGCGAGGCGATCATGGCCGACGATCCGGAGGCGATGTCGCCCTGGGGCGCGGCGGGAATGATGAACTCGCTGTCCTGGTACTTCGTCTTCGGCCTCGGCCTCGCCGGGCAGCCGCACATCATCACGAAGATGATGATGAGCCGGCGCGTGAAGGACGCGCGCAGCATCCTGCCGATATCGCTCGGGGCCTATGTGGTCTCGGCCCTGCTCTGGATCAGCATCGGCCTGGTCATGCGGGCCCTGGTACTGCAGGGCGCCCACCCGGAGATCTCGGGCGCCGACGCCGCGGCGCCGCAGTTCCTGCAGGCCTTCGCCCACCCGCTGCTGGCGGGCATCGTCTTCGCCGGACTCTTCGCCGCGATCATGTCGACAGCGGACGGCTTCCTGAACATCGGCGCCGCCGCCGTGGTCCACGACATCCCCAAGTTCATCTGGGGTCACTCGGTGAAGAACGAGCTGTTCTGGGCCCGCACGTGGACGCTGATCATCGCTGTCGCGGCGTCGCTGTTCGCGCTCTACAGCGGCGGGCTGATTGCCCTGCTCGGCGCCTTCGGCTGGGGCACGTTCGCGGCCGCCCTGGTGCCGGCAGTGGCCATCGGCTTCAACTGGAAACGCGCCACCGCAACCGCGGCCAACGTCGCCATCGGCTCCAGCCTGGTGATCAACTTCTCGATCCAGGCCTTCAGTCTGCGGGTGCCCTTCGGCATCGACGGCGGCGCACTCTCGCTTCTCGTCTCCCTGACCCTCTTCTTCGGCATCTCCCTGCTGTCCAAACCGCCGCAGCTCGACCCCGACATCGCGGCGGTCATGGACATGTGACCGCGCAAGCGCCTAGTACAGCACCACCGAGCGGATGCTCTTGCCCTCGTGCATCAGATCGAAGGCCTCGTTGATGTCGTCGAGGCCCATGGTGTGGGTGATCATGCTGTCGATCTCGATCTCGCCGGCGAGGTACTGATCAACCATGCCGGGAAGGTCGGTGCGGCCGCGGACGCCGCCGAAGGCGGTGCCGCGCCAGACGCGGCCGGTGACGAGCTGGAAGGGACGGGTCGCGATTTCCTGGCCGGAGCCGGCGACGCCGATGATCACCGACTCGCCCCAGCCCTTGTGGCAGCACTCGAGGGCGGCGCGCATGACCTCGACGTGGCCGATGCACTCGAAGGAGTAGTCGACGCCGCCGTCGGTCAGGTCGACGAGGACCTCCTGGATCGGGTCGTCGTAGTCGGCCGGGTTGACGAAGTCCGTGGCGCCGAGGGAGCGCGCGAAGTCGAACTTGGCGGGGTTGACGTCGACCGCGATGATCCGGCCGGCCTTCGCCATCACGGCGCCCTGGATCACCGACAGGCCGATGCCGCCGAGACCGAACACCGCGACCGTGGCCCCGGGCTCGACCTTGGCCGTGTTGAGCACCGCGCCGATGCCGGTCGTGATGCCGCAGCCCAGCAGGCAGACCTTGTCGAGGGGCGCCGCCGGGTTCACCCTGGCGGCTGAGATCTCGGCGATCACCGAGTACTCCGAGAAGGTCGACGTGCCCATGTAGTGGTAGAGCGACCGGCCGCCGCTGGCGAACCGGGAACTGCCGTCCGGCATCACGCCCCGGCCCTGGGTGGCGCGGATCGCCTGGCACAGGTTCGTCTTGCCCGACGTGCAGAACTTGCACTCGCGGCATTCCGCCGTGTAGAGCGGGATCACATGGTCGCCGGGCGCAACCGACGTGACGCCGGCCCCGACCTCCTCGACGATCGCGCCGCCCTCGTGGCCGAGGATGGCGGGGAACAGCCCCTCCGGGTCGGCCCCGGAAAGCGTGTACGCGTCAGTGTGGCAAACGCCGGTGGCGACGACGCGGACGAGGATTTCTCCCTGCTTCGGCCCTTCGACGTCGACCTCTTCGATCTCGAGTGGCTTGCCCGCCTCGCGGGCCACGGCGGCTCTCGACTTCATCGCTTGGGAGGCTCCTTCAAAAGAAAAATCCAAACTTGATGTGAATTTCTGCTCTCCAGACGCTACCATCACTAGTGACGCCCGGTCGTGTGGTCGACGTGAAGGCGTAAACGAGGAGGAAAGAGAATCTGAAGTAGAACCCCTAAAGGGAGGGAAGACAAATGCGCAAACTGTTCATGGAGCTGATCGGCACGATGTTCCTGATGATGGCTGTGGCCTTCTCGGGCAACAATCCCATCGCCGTCGGACTGATGTTGGCGATGATGGTCTACAGCGGCAGACACCTGTCTGGCGCCCATTACAACCCGGCAGTGAGCGTTGCCGCCTGGATGCGAGGCAAGATGGAGGCGGCGGATGCCCTCAAGCACATGGTGGCCCAACTCGTTGGCGCCGGTTTGGGCTGGTGCGTCTTCCGGCTCGTCACAGGCGGCGGTTTCGCCCTGATGCCGGTCGGGGAGCATGAACTCTGGCACGGTATGCTGGTCGAGGCGCTCTTCACGTTCGCGCTCGCCACTGTCGTCCTGAATGTTCGCTCGAGCAACTCCGCTCACGGTCTGGCGATCGGCTTCGCGCTCGCGGCAATGGTGTACTCCGGCGCTGGCGTTTCGGGCGGCGCCTTCAACCCGGCTGTCGGGATCGGGCCGCAGATCATGGAGGCGATATCAGGCGGCGACTTCGATCCCTCCACGCTGGCGCTCTACGGGGTCGGCCCGTTGGTGGGCGGTGCTTTGGCGGCGGTCGTCTACAAGTTCCTTAACGCCGACTGAGACTGACGGCGCCGGCCTGGTCCGGCACCGGAATCCGCGCGTGCCCCCGGCTTCGGCTCGCCGACCGGGGCACGTAGCGGTGCGTCTGCTGCTGTTCGGCGCGGCGGTCGTCTGCGCGTTTGGCGCCTCCGTAGGCCTTGCTGCACCGGCTTGGGCGCAGACGACCGATGCGACCATCGATGTACTGGACTACCGCTTCGAGCTGGCGCTCTCCGATACCAGCGACGAGATCGAGGGCCGGGCGACGATCGCCTTCCGCATCCTGCGGGCAGTCTCCGAGGTCGAGTTCGATCTGGATGATCCCGACGGCGAGGCTGGCGGCGAGGCCGGTGGCGCCGGGGCGCCCGGCGACGGAGTGCAGCCGGCGGGCGGCATGGTCGTGTCCGCGGTGGCGCTGGCCGAACCGTCTGGCACGACCTCCGGGGCCGAGGCTCCCCTGTCGTTCCGGCAGGAGGATGGTCGTCTCCATGTCCAGTTGGGCCGCGAAGCCGGGGCCGGCCAGGTGCGCCGGATCGAGGTGCGCTACCGGGGCGAGCCAGCCGACGGCCTGACCATCGGCGTCAACCGCCACGGCGACCGCACCTTCTTCGCCGACAACTGGCCGAACCGGGCGCATCATTGGCTGCCGGTGGTCGACCACCCGTCGGACAAGGCGCTGGTCTCCTTCGCGGTCACCGCGCCGTCGCACTACCAGGTCGTCGCTACCGGCGCGTTCGTCGAGGCAGTCGACCTGGAAGACGGCATGCGCCGCACCGAGTGGCGCAGCCGCGCGCCGGTCGCCACCAAGGTCATGGCGGTCGGCGCCGCGCGCTTCGTCCGTCACCGGCAGGCGGTGGTCGACGGCGTGCCGATCGAAACCTGGGTCTACCCGCAGGACCGCGAAGCCGGCCTGCGCGCGTTCGCGCCCGCCGCCCGGGTGGTGGGCACGTTCGAGCGGCGGCTGGGCGACTATCCCTACGCCAAGCTTGCCAACGTGCAGACGACGACCCGCTGGGGCGGTCTGGAGAACGCCGGCAACGTGTTCTACGACGAGGATGCGATCGACCGGGAGGACGGGATCGAGGGCCTGATCGCCCACGAGGTCGCCCACCAGTGGTTCGGCGACTCCGTGACCGAGAGCGACTGGCCGCACGTCTGGTTGAGCGAGGGCTTCGCGACCTACCTCACCGCCTGCTACCTGGACTGGACCTACGGCCGCGACCGATTCCGGGAGCAGATGGACGCGGCGCGTGAGCGGGTCCTCAAGTACCTGGAACAGGCGCCGGACTCGGTCATCGTGCCGGAGGCCGTACCCGATCCGCGGCGTCTGCTCAGCCCGAACGTCTACCAGAAGGCCGCCTGGGTGCTGCACATGCTCCGCGGCGAGATCGGCGACGGCACGTTCTGGAGGGGCATGCGGACCTACTACCAGCGGTTCCGCGACCGCAACGCCTCCACCGCCGACTTCGCTGCCGTCATGGAGGAAGTGTCCGGCCACAGGCTCACGTGGTTCTTCGACCAGTGGCTTCGCCGGCCCGGCGTGCCCGAACTGGAGATCGAGTGGAGCTACGACGCCGCTGCGTCGACGGTCGGCTTGGAGGTGCGGCAGCTCGGACCGACGATCTACCGGCTGCCGGTGGACGTGGAGGCCGTGCTCGCCGATGGCCGCACTGTGCGCGGACGGATCGACGTCGAGGGTGAACGAACGACGGCGGCGGTGCCGGTGCCCGGGTCCCCGGAGCGCCTCCGGATCGACCCCGACGGCTGGCTGCTGATGCGGAACACGACCGTTCAGAAGTAACCCCGCAGTACCATCAGGTCAACCATGCAGCGCACGGAACCCTCCGCGGCACAGGACTTTGAGCGGACGCATGCGGATAGCGCCTTCGGCACCGTCCTCGCCGATCCGCCCTGGCAGTTCCTGAACCGCACCGGCAAAGTGGCGCCCGAGCACCGGCGGCTGAGCCGCTACTCGACCCTGACCCAGCCGGAGATCGAGGCCATTCCGGTCGCCTCCGCCTGCGCCGACGCCGCCCACCTCTATCTCTGGGTGCCCAATGCGCTCCTGCAGTCGGGTCTCGACGTGATGGAGCACTGGGGGTTCAAGTACAAGACGAACCTGGTCTGGCAC
Source organism: Candidatus Multivorans sp. (assembly GCA_965205295.1). GTDB lineage: Bacteria > Acidobacteriota > Thermoanaerobaculia > Multivoradales > Multivoraceae > Multivorans. The sequence goes on along the minus strand of OZ242167.1, from coordinate 2,643,148 downwards.
AAGGTGCGAAAAGACGGCGGTCCCGACGGCCGCGGAGTCGGCTTCTATTTCCGCAACACCACGGAACTCGTCCTGTTCGGCGTGCGGGGCAAACTGCGCACGCTTCCGCCAGGCAGGCGGCAGGTGAACATCATCCGCTCGCGCAAGCGGGAGCACTCCCGCAAGCCGGACGAGCTCTACGAGATCATCGAAGCGTGCAGTCCCGGCCCCTACCTGGAGCTGTTCGCCCGCGGCCGCCGGTCGGAACGCTGGACCGCCTGGGGCGACCAGAGTGCGTCGTACGAGCCGGACTGGGCTACCTACGCGAACGCCAGCGGTTGCGGCCCGTCCGCCGGCGCGGGCCGCTAGCCCGCTCCCCGCCCCGCTGCCAGAACGCGCCGCCCCGCCGGAGTCAGGCGGTAGCGCTGGTTCCGCGCACTCGGCGCGTCGGGCCTCGTCATCTCGATCAAGCCGCCACTCATGGCGGGAACGATGTAGCCCCGTCGCAGCCACTTGCGGTCGCGCAAGCCCAGCGCATCGAGCAGCTCGCGCCCGGACATCTCGCCGTCGACTACGCGCAGGAGCCGCCGAACCTGGGGGGTAACCTGGGGTGTTTCCTGGGGGGTGGTTTGCTCCACGGCGGCCAGGATCGCGTCCAGCATGAAGGCGATGAAGCGCGTACTTTCGCCATCCGCGGAGCTGAGTTCGATCGCCTCGTAGTACTGACCCTGGCGGTCGCGCAAGACGCTTTCCACCGGCACGTGGGCGAACAGCGGCTTCCAGCGGGCGAGGATCAGAGTCTGCCAGAGTCGCCCGAGGCGACCGTTGCCGTCCTCGAAGGGGTGGATGAACTCGAACTCGTAGTGGAACACGGAACCGGCGATGAGCGGATGTTCCTCCGAATCCCGCAGCCAGCCGAGAAGGTCGGCCATCAGCCCCGGCACCCGGCCGGCCGGCGGACCGATGTGGTGGACGCGGTCGGGACCGATGACGCCCACCGCGCCCGCGCGGTAGCTGCCCGGCGCCTCCACCAGTCCGGCCATCAGCACCTCGTGGGCGGCCAGCAGGTCGGCCTGTCTGGCCGGCTGCCAGCGATCGAGGAGGTCGTAGGCCGCAATCGCGTTCCGTACCTCCCGGACGTCCTTCAATGGTCCCACCACCCGCTTGCCGTCGAGGATCGCAGAGACCTGCTCCTCCGACAGCACGTTGCCTTCGATCGCCACGGAACCGTGTACCGTGCGAACGCGGGCCTCACGCCGCAACCGCAGGTCCAGCCCCAGCCCCGCGGCCTCGGCTCGACCGACCGCCTCGCCGACCTGTTCCACCTGGGACAGGATTGAGGACGTGATCGAGAAAGGCGGAGCCGCCGTTGCGCTCATGACCCGACTCTGGCACAGCACCCGCCGCGCGCTAGGTCCAGGCGCCGACTAGAGCCCGGTCTCGATACGATCCCGCGCACCGAAGGAGGAAACCCATGTGCAGAAACATCCGCGTCCTCTACAACTTCGAGCCGCCCGCCAACAGCGAGGAAGTGCGCGCCGCGGCGCTTCAGTACGTGCGCAAGGTCAGCGGTTCGACCAAACCGTCGCGCGCCAACGCGGCCGCATTCGAGCGGGCCGTGGACGCCGTCGCCGACGCGACCGCCCGGCTGCTCGAGGAACTGACCACCGCCGCGCCGGCCCGCGACCGCGAAGTCGAGGCGGAGAAGGCCAGGGAGCGCTGGCGGCAGCGCCAGCAGCGGATGGCCGCGGCGGGGTCCGGCCAAGGCTGACCGACCGCGATCAGGCTCAGAAACGGGCCAGGGGCCACCCGGTTGCGGGCTTCCTGACTTGGAGATCCGGCCCTGGGCTGCCACTATTGACTCCAACTTGGCGCCAGCCCGCCGGGTGACCACCGACCCGAGGTCGTTTGCCGGACATGCGACAAAAGACTCTGCTCGCTCCGAGGCTCCACAAGAGAAGGGATGTTCCACCATGAGATCTGGTTCAAGAGACAGCGGTTCTCACGAGAAGCACAAGCCCGGAAGCAACGAAGCGCCTGTGCCCGAGACCCGTGGCGAGACCGAAACCGGGGCCATTCTCGGCGTCTTTCGGGAGCTGAGCCTGGACAACTCCGAAGTCAGGAACAAGATGAAACGTTTGGCAGAGGGATGGGACGCCGAATTGGCAACCGCGGAGCCGGAGTTGATGATCCGGCGTGACACAGCGACGAATGGCTGAAGAACGATCTTAAGGGGAGCGACTGAGCCCGTTGATCCACAGTTCGCCGGGATTCCGGCTCATGGCGTCGTTGAAGAGTTCGATAGGGCCAGGAAGGAGATTGAGGAGAACCCCTCCAGCATTCCTTTGTGGCAGCCGATCATCGCGAAGTACAGTCCGACACTGACCGCGGAGTCGCCTTCATCAAGGTGGTTCAGCAGGTTGTGGTTTCGGGTCAGCCCGCGTCAAGTGGCGGCGTCGATCAGGCGCCGGTTGAGGCGCCTGGCGGCGACGTGGCGGGGGCGGCTTGCCTAAAGAGGGCAACCGCTGGTGTGTGACGCGTTCGTCGCAGTGCATCAGCTCCTTCCTAGCCAGGTCAGCCTGAACAACTCGGGCTCGCCGCTTCGCGGCATAGCGCTCGATGCCGGCCAGAAGGCTGGCGCACCCAGTCTTGCCGCGCAAGCTCCTAGCCGGCGGCCGCCGACTCCGCCTGCATCACCGTGTCGTAGTAGTCGATCACGCGGCGCACGTAGGCGCGCTTCTCGATGTAGCTGCCGGGGTAGAAGCTGCGCTTGAAGCCGTAGATGATCACGTTGCGCAGGTCGTCCTGGGACAGGTTGAAGGCGTCGCAGGCGGAGGCGATCTCCTTGGTCACGGTGGTGCGTGACATGAGCCGGTTGTCGGTGCAGAGGGTCACCGAGATGCGGTCTTCGATCATGCGGCCGAAGGGGTGGTCGGCGAACTCTCGCAGGTGCTGGATGCTCTGCAGGTTCGAGGTGATGCAGACCTCGAGGGTAATGCGCCGGTCGCTGATGTACTGCGCCAGGTTGCGGATGTAGCGCTCCGGATCCTTGGCCGCCGCGGAGTTGGGGTTGTCGCGCCGTAGCCGGTCCGCGGCGTAGAGGTGGGTTCCGTGTCCGATCCGGTCGGCGCCGAGCAGCGTAATTGCCTGGTAGATGCTCTCCGGCCCGTAGGCCTCGCCGGCGTGGACGGTCTTCATCAGGAAGTTCTGTTGCGCGAAGAGGTAGGCCTCGCGGTGCAGCGAAGCCGGATTGCCGGCCTCGGCGCCGGCCAGGTCGAAGGCCACGACGGGCAGTCCGAGGCGGTCGCGCGCCTCGACCACCGCTCGGGCAAGGGAGAGCGACGCCGCGGCGTGGACTTCCGGCTGCGTGAACCCCTGAAGCGCCGCGTAGAGCCCGCGGTAGTAGGGACTGTGACCGGGCCCGAACATCCGCAGCGCGCAGGCGATGATGCCGTAGCGGAAGGGCGGTTCGGCGCCGCTCTTGACGCCGTCGGTGGCCTCATGTTCCTTCCGCACGCGGTCCAGACCGCGATCGACTGCCGCCAGGACGCCGGCCGTGTCGAGGGCGGGGCCGGTGTGAAGCTGCGGCGCCAGCCGCACCTCGACGTAACAGACGCCCTCGGCCAGGTTGTCGGCGCCGAGTTCGTACGCCGCCCGCTCCAACGCCTCCGCGGTGCACAGCGCCGGCGACGTGTAGGAGAAGGCGCGCAGGTAGTCCTCCAGGTCGTCGTAGGTCTCCTTGAACACGAGTTCCAGCAGACCCTCTGGCGTCTGCGATGGAAGTTCGAGCCGGGCGTCCCGGGCCAGCTCGATCAGGGTTTCGAGCCGGAGCGACCCGTCGAGATGAACGTGGAGGTCGGTCTTCGGGAGCTTGCCGATCAGGTCGGCAGAGGGGACGGGGGCCTTCGGGTCAGTATGATTCGCAGTCTGCATAACGCAGTGTACAGGCACTCGTGGATTGGCGACTTCGGTCAGGGGAGCTAGGACGATGAGGACGACCAGACGGTCCTTTCTTGGTGGCATCGGCGGCGCCGAAGCGTCGGCCGGCTGATTCGCTACCAAGCCACGTGACCTCCCTCGAAGATCGCCGACTCGGCGCCACGACCATCCTGTTCGGCGCCGGCGGCGGCAAGTACCCCGACAACAACGCCCTGCTGGTGGAAGGCGCCGGCTCGACGATGCTGATCGACCCGTCGCTCGGCGTACGCGCCCGCGGCCGGAGCGCCCTGCCCGCCATCGACCTCGTCCTGCTCACTCACTGCCACGAGGACCACACCGCGGCGCTGCCGCTGTTCCCGGATGCGCCGGTTCACGTCCACGAGGAGGACCTGTCCGGCCTGCTCGACCTCGACGGCTTTCTGGACATCTTCGGCGTCGAACCGGAGCGCCGCGAGGAGTACGGCCGGCACCTGCAGGCCACGTTCTTCTACGAGCCCCGGCCGGACGCCGTACCGTTCCGCGACGGCGACCTGTTCGACCTCGGCGGCGGCGTGTCGGTGCGGGTGATCCACACCCCGGGCCATACCCGGGGCCACTGCTGCTTCCTGATCGAGCCCGACGGCGTCCTGTTCCTGGCCGACATCGACCTGACCGGCTTCGGCCCGTACTACGGCGACGACTGGTCGGACCTTGCCGCCTTCGAGCGTTCGCTCGACCTCGTGCGCGGCATCGAGGCGGCGCACTACGTCACCGGCCACCACATCGGCCTGCTCGAAGACCGCGCCGCCTACCTCGGCCGCCTCAAGCGCTACGGCCAGCGCATCCGCGATCGCGAACGGCGTCTGCTCGAGTACCTGGAGCAGCCGCGGATGATCGACGGGATCGTTGCTCACCGGTTCGTCTACCGCCCCCACGACGAGGGCGCCGGGATCCCGAAGGTCGAGCGACGGAGCATGCAGCTTCACCTCGACCGTCTGGAAGCGGCAGGCCGGGTCGAGCGGGAGGGAGATACGTACCGGGCGCTGCGTTAGCGTGACGCTGAAGCCCTCGCCGGTTGGCGGCGGGTCTATACTGCCGGTCAGGTTCCTTGCCGGCTCCTGTCGGAGTCGGTCTACGCCGGAACAGGAGGTTTGGATTGTCCGTCAAGACATTGGCCCCGGCCCGGGGCTGGGTTGTAGTTCTGGTTGCGGCGCTGCTCGCCGTTGCCCTGCCCGCGATCGCGGACGATGCGGAGTCGGTCGACCATCTGCTCGAGCCCGACACGATCCACCCGGCGACCGCGGACCAGTTCCGGGCGGTGTTGGAACACCACCGGGGCAAGGTGGTGCTCGTCAACTACTGGGCCACCTGGTGCATCCCCTGCCTGCAGGAGCTGCCGGAACTCGACCTGCTGCAGGAGCGCTACGGCGACCGCGGCCTGAAGGTGATTGCCGTCTCGTTGGACGATCCGGAGAAGCTCGAGGACCGGGTGCGGCCGTTCTTCGCCAAGCGGGCGCCGGGCCTGGTTTCCTACCTGGCCAGCGCCGCCGACAACTCGGTGGAGTTCGTGACGTCCTTCGATCCCGAGTGGCCGGGAGCTCTGCCGACCACGATGTTCTTCGACCGTAGCGGTGAGCTGAACAACATCCATCTCGGACGGATGCTCTACGCCGAGTTCGAGGAAGCGGTGCTGGAGTTGCTCGAGGCCGACGGGGGCTCCTGACCCGGGAGGACGTTTCCCTTGGGGTCGGCGCCAGCCTTCGAACATTTCGACTTCGCCGACGAGTACGGCCCGGAGAAGGTCGTCACCGTCTACGAGCCCCGCTGCGGCCTGCAGGGGATCGTGGTGATCGACAACAGCTCCGCCGGCCCCACGATGGGCGGCATCCGCATGGCGGCCGATGTCTCCGTCGAGGAGGTATGCCGGTTGGCGCGGGCCATGACCTGGAAGAACGCGATGGCTCGCTTGCGGCACGGCGGCGGCAAGGCGGGTATCCGCGCCGATCCGCGCTCGCCGAACCGGGAGGCCCTGGTGCGGCAGTTCGGCCGTGCGATCCGGCAGTTGGCGGACTACATCCCGGCCCCGGACATGGGCACGGACGAGACCGCGATGGCCTGGATTCGCGATGAGGGCGGCCAATCGGTCGGCCTGTCCAAGACGCTGGGCGGGATCCCTCTCGACGAGGTCGGCGCCACCGGCTTCGGCCTGGCCATCGCCGCCGAGGTGGTCGAGGAGGCGGGCGTTGTCGCACTCGAAGGCGCCACGGTCGGGGTCCAGGGTTTCGGCAACGTCGGTCGGCCGGCGGCCCGCTTCCTGGCCGAGCGGGGCGCGCGGCTGGTCGCGGTCACCGATCTCGACGGCACGATCCATGACCCCGACGGCATCGACATCGACGAACTCGTGGCAACGATGGATGCGACCGGCGGCGTGACCGCCTACCCGCGGGGCCGCCGGGTGGAGGGCGACGCCTTCCTGGACCTGGAGGTCGACTTCTTCGTGCCGGCAGCGCGTCCGGACGTGATCGACAGCGGCAACGCCGGCCGCGTAGGCTGCAAGGTCGTGCTCCAGGGAGCGAACATCCCGGTTACGCTGGCCGGCGAGCGGATTCTTCACGACCGCGGCGTCCTCTCGATTCCCGACTTCGTGGCCAACGCCGGCGGCATCATCTGCGGCGCCGTCGAGTACGCGGGCGGCTCGGAGAGGCAGGCATTCGAGAGGATCGAGGACACGGTGCGCGAGAACACCCGCGAGGTGCTGGCGCTGGCGCGGGCCGAGGGACGGCTGCCGCGCGAAGCGGCGATGAGCATCGCCCAGCGACGCGTCTCTGAAGTGATGGCCTACCGGCGGGCCGACTGACCCGCGCAGGAGTCGAGAACGAATGAAGCCTCCCAACGCGCTCGCCGAACCGGCAGTCGACCGTCGTTCCGAGCGGCGCGGCGACGCGGCGTGGCTTGCGGGGCGTGTCGCCGACCCCGAGAGCCTGCTGACTGTCGTGTGGCGTGAGCGCAGCCTGGTCATCGATGCCCACGGCGACCGCGCGCCGGCGCCGGGGACGGTGCCTTTGACCGCGGCGTCGGGCCTCGTCGAGCAGACGGAGGAACTCGTCTACCTGGGCGACGCCGGCGGCCGGAGCTACTTCTCGGTCGACCTTTCCGACCGGGACGATCCGCTCTCCGGAGCGTTGCGCGGCGCTGGTCGGCTGGTCGAACTGCGTCAGGTCGGTTCCGCGATGAGCGGTCCGGACGGCAACCTGCTTGCCTACGCCCGGGCCATGGCCACCTGGCATCGGCGGCACCGCTTCTGCGGCCAGTGCGGCGGGCCGACCTCAAGCCGGAATGCCGGTCACCTGCGCGTCTGCACCGGCTGCGGCGCCGAGCACTTCCCCCGCACGGACCCGGCGGTGATCATGCTGGTGCACACGTCGAGCGGCGGCGACGACTCGTGCCTGCTCGGCCGCCAGGCCACCTGGCCGCCCGGGATGTTCTCGGCCCTGGCCGGCTTCGTCGAACCGGGTGAGAGCCTGGAGAGCGCCGTGGCGCGCGAAGTCCAGGAGGAGACCGGCATCGCCGTCGACATCGTGAAGTACCACTCCTCCCAACCGTGGCCCTTCCCGACCTCGATCATGCTGGGCTTCTACGCCACCTCGCCCGGCGGCGACGTGCAGGTCGACACCGAAGAACTCGAGCACGCGGTCTGGGTGAGCCGCTCCGACCTCGAATACGCTCTCCGAGCCCGCGAAGTGCGGTTGCCGCCGCCCTTCTCGATCGCTCGCCGCCTGATCGACGACTGGCTTCGCGGAGAGCGCTGAGTTCGGAGAGCCCGTTTCTCGCTGCCCTCGCGTAGCATTGCCCGCCCATGACCCTCGACTCCACCAACGGCGCCGCCGGCAGCCAGCCGATCGACCGCCTCGGACGGCCGATCCGCGATCTGCGCATTTCCGTCATCGACCGCTGCAACTTCCGCTGCACCTTCTGCATGCCGGCGGACCGGGAGTACAAGTTCCTGCCCAGGCAGCAGTTGATGACCTTCGAGGAGATCGAGCGCCTGGTACGCCTGTTCGTGCAACTCGGCGTCCGCAAGCTGCGGCTCACCGGAGGCGAGCCCCTCCTGCGCCGGGACATCGAGCACCTGGTCCGGATCCTGGCCGACGTGCCCGGAATCGAGGACCTCGCACTGACCACCAACGGCGCTCTGCTCGGGGCCAAGGCGCGGGCGCTTGCCGACGCCGGCCTCAACCGGGTCACGGTCAGCGTCGAGTCGTTGCAGAACGATGTCTTCGGCCGCGTCAACGGTCTCGGTCACCCCGTACAGCAAGTGCTCGACGGTATCGACGCCGCCGCCGACGCCGGTCTCGGCCCGGTCAAGATCAACACGGTCGTCATGCAGGGCGCCAACGAGGACGAGGTCGCCGACATCGCCGGCTACTTCAAGGAGCGCGGCCACGTCGTGCGCTTCATCGAGTTCATGGACGTCGGCACCGTCAACGACTGGAGCCTCGGCCGGGTGGTGACGGCCGCCGAGATCACCGGCCGGATCGCCGAGCGCTGGGCCTTCGAGCCGGTCGACCGCGCCCAGCCAAGCGACGTCGCCGAGCGCTTCCGCTACCTCGACGACGGCGTCGAGTTCGGCGTCATCTCCTCGATCTCCCGCCCCTTCTGCGGCGACTGCGCCCGCGCCCGCCTCTCCTCCGACGGCCGTCTCTACACCTGCCTGTTCGCCGGCGCCGGCCCCTCGATCCGCGATCGCCTCCGCGCCGGCGTAACAGACGAGGAACTCCTCGCCTTCCTCGCCGGCCACTGGCGTCAGCGCGAAGACCGCTACTCCGAGATCCGCGCCGAACGCCTACGCGCCGGTCTGCAGCCGGCGGCCGAGCGGGTCGAGATGTTCCGCATCGGGGGCTGAGTCGGCTGCGTCGCGTCTGCGTCGCGTCGTCGGTTGCACCCGCCTGCACGGAGGTCGGAGGGCATTGGACTGAACGCCTGGCAGCCCGTGGTGAAAGTCGCGCTGCATTCGACCGGCGATGCATCACGCCCAACATCGTTGCTCCTCGGTCGAAGATGCACCGATATGCTCCTTCGTCGCGCCTTGTTGGACGCGCGCCTCACCGGTCTCGGTGCGACACGGACTTCCACCACGGGCTGCTAGTCGCGGAGCAAGCCGATGAGTTGGGCGCGGCCGATACCGGCGGTTTTGCAGTTCGCCATCACGATGCCGACTTCGACTTCTTTCCGGTTGGTCGGAATGATGATGGGTCGGCAGCCCTTCTTCGACAACTTGAGGTGAGAGCCAGCCTGCCCGCTCTGCCGAAAGCCGAGCTGCTCGAACGCCCTGACCAGCTTCTTTGACCAGCTTCTTTGGGCTAACCGGCGACAGCTTGGGCATCGGGGACCATACTGACCGGTACTGAAACGGTCTCGTGTGGTGGAGGCGGGTCTACGGCGTTTGCCGTGACACGCACCTCCAGACCGCTCTCTTCGAGAACACGGTCCAGGATCCCCTCTTCGCAACAGCCCTCGATGAACAGGGCCATCGCCTCTTGCAGCATCGCCATGGCCTCCTCGGCGGTAGAGCCCTGGCTTGCCACGTGGAGCTGTGGACACGATGCGACCCATGTGTCGCGCTCACGGTGCAGTTCCGCGGGGAACTTGATGTTGACGCCGACTTGGCTCATGGGCTCGCTCTTCGGTCCGATGAGCAGCGTAACACGGTGCCAGCGCCGCCTCGCGGCTTGGCCTTGACGCCGCCCGAAGGCACGGCACCTGGGCCCCCTCCCCCCTGAGCCCCGACCAGGCAGGCGGGTGTAACCGCCGCTCCGCGCCGGGCCGCGCCGCCGCCGCGCCGCCGCGCCGCAGCCCCAGCCGCCTATCTGCGGCAGCGGCTCCGCTTACGGGGCTCAATTCGGTACAGTGAGGGCCATGACCTGCCGCATCATTGGGGCGGTCGCGTGAGTACCCGGCCGCTGTTGGCGGCGGCTGAGGGAGAGCGGGACCGCAAGGCAGAGCACATCCGGCTGGCGCTTGATCGGCGCATGCAGGTGGAGCGCAGCTACTTCGACGACTACCGGTTCGAGCATCGGGCGCTGCCCGAGATCGACTTCGACGATGTGCGGATCGGCACGGCGTTTCTGGGGCGGGAACTGAAGGCGCCGCTGCTGATTTCGTGCATGACGGGGGGCACGGGGGTCGCGGAGCAGATCAACCGTCGGCTGGCCGAGGCGGCCGAGGCGGGGCGTGTCGCTCTGGGGGTGGGGTCGCAGCGCAAGGCGATCGACGATCCGGAGACGGCGGCGACATTCCGGGTCCGGCAGTTCGCGCCGAACGTGCCGATCTTGGCCAACCTGGGCGCGGTGCAACTGAACTACGGCTACGGCATCGACGAGTGTCGCGTCGCGGTCGACATGGTCGAAGCGGACGCCTTGGTGCTGCACCTGAACGCGCTGCAGGAGGCGTTGCAGCCGGAGGGGCAACTCAACTTCCGGGGGCTGCTGCCGAAGATCGCGCGCGTCGTCGAGGCGATGGAGGTGCCGGTCATCGTCAAGGAGATCGGTTGCGGCATCTCGGCGGCGGTGGGCCGGCAGCTCGCCAACGTTGGCGTGCGGATTCTCGACACGGCGGGCGTGGGCGGCACGAGTTGGGCGCGGATCGAGGCGGCGCGGGCCGACGAGGTGGCTCTCGGCGAGCACTTCGCCGACTGGGGGCTGCCCACGCCGGAGTCGATCCGGCAGTTGGCCCAGGTGCCCGGTGTGCAGGTGATCGGCAGCGGCGGCATCCGGTCGGGCATCGACGCGGCGAAGGCGTTGGCGCTCGGCGCCGACATCGCCGGCATGGCCTTCCCGTTCCTGGAGGCGGCGAACGCCTCGACCGGCGCGGTCGTGGACCGGATCGAACGATTTGCCGACGAGCTGCGCATCTCCATGTTCTGCACCGGGGCTGTGGATGTGGCGGCACTACGCCGGGCGCCCCTGCTGCGAGGAAGTGGCGATGGCTGATCGGCTGAGTCCCGAACTCGAGGCGGCGGCGGCCGAGATGGCCGGCGCCGAACGCGGCTTCCACCGCCCGCCGCCAGGGCTCGACGCGGCGGGAAGGGCCGCCGTCCGGCGTCGCGCCCTCGATCTTGCGAGCGGCAGTGGGCCGCTCACCGCCATCGGCAGCTACACCCTGGACGGCGAACGCGCATCCAGCCAGCACTGCGAGAACTTCATCGGCGCCGCACAAGTGCCGATGGGCGTCGCCGGGCCGGTGCTGGTGCGGGGCAGCGAGATCGACGGCGCGGTCAACGTGCCGATGGCGACCACCGAGGGCGCCCTGCTCGCGAGCGTCAACCGCGGTTGCCGCGCGATCACGGCTGCCGGGGGGGCCACCGTCTTCGTGGAGGACGTGGGCATGACCCGGGCGCCGGTCTTCCGCACCACGGGGATCAAGGCGACCAGGCGGCTGATCGAGTGGCTGGAAGCGAACGAGGAGAAAGTCCGCGCCAAGGCCCAGCAGACGAGCCGCTACCTGGAACTCCTGGAGATCCGCCCGTCGGTCGTCGGCAGCACCGTGTTCCTCCGGTTCCGTTTCGCCACCGGCGACGCGATGGGCATGAACATGGTCACGATCGCCTGCGACCGCGTGGTGTCCGAGCTGATCGAACCCGAGACCGGCGTCCAGTGCGTCGCGCTGTCCGGGAACTACTGCGTCGACAAGAAGCCGTCGGCCGTCAACTACCAGCTCGGACGCGGCAAGCGGATCCACGCCGAAGTGGTGCTCGACGAGCAGACGGTGCGCAAGGTGCTGAAGTCGGAGGCAAGGGCGCTCCAGGAGGTGGCCTACCGCAAGAACCTCCTCGGTTCGGTGGCGGCCGGCGCTCTCGCCTTCAACGCCCAGTTCGCCAACGTGCTCGCGGCGATGTTCGTGGCCTGCGGCCAGGACGTCGCCCACGTGGTCGAGGGCGCGATGGGCGTTGCTTCGTTCGAGGCCCGCGACGACGGTTCGGTCTACGCCTCGGTCTACATGCCGGACGTTCCCCTGGCGGCTATCGGCGGCGGTACCGGCCTGGATACCCAGCGCGAAGCGCTTGGGGTGATGGGCGTGCGGCCCGATCCGGACCGGCCGGGCGCGGCGGTGCGGCGCCTGGCCGAGATCGTCGGCGCGGTCGTCCTGGCCGGCGAACTCTCCCTGACCGCGGCGTTCACCTCGCGCGACCTGGCACGGGCGCACGAGCGGTTGGCCCGCTCAGGTCCGGCGAACGGGGACTGATCGCCGGCCATGGCCGACGCCGGATCGGTGCGGCTGAGCGTGCCCGGGAAGGTCATCCTCCTGGGCGAGCACGCCGCCGTCTACGGACGGCCGGCGGTGGTGGCGGCGGTCGACCGCCGGCTGGAAGTCGAAGCGCGGCTTGTCCTCGACCGCGACCGCCCTGGGAACGCGGGCGTCTCGCCCGCCCCTGGGAACGCGGGCATCCTGCCCGCATCCGTCTCGCCCGCATCCGGCCACCCTGGCATTGTCCTCGACCTTCCCGATATCGGCGTCACCGAAGCACACGCCTGGCCGAAGGTGGAGGAGTTCGCGAGCCGGGCGCGCCAACGGTGGCGGGCGTTCGAAGCGGGCAAGGCGCCGTTCCGAGCGGATCGCGATCGCAGCGCCCTGGTCCGCATCGCGGTCGGCGAGGCGCTGGCGTCGCTGGCGCCGGCGGCGGCAGCACGGTTGCGGGAGCAATCGCTCGAACTGCGGCTGCGGTCGGCGATTCCGGTCGGCGCCGGGCTGGGCAGTTCGGCTGCTGCCGCCGTGGGCGTGGTCGCTGCCGTGCGGGCGGTGACGGGCGCCTTCAGGCGGGCGACGCCGGATGCCGACGACCTCGCCGCAACCGACCTCGCCGCAATCGAGTCCGCCGCGCTCAAGGTCGAGCGGCGGCAGCATGGGTTCCCGTCGGGCATCGACAGCGGCACCGTGCTGCGCGGCGGCGTCCTCCTCGTGCGGCGCGAGGGAGGGGAGCTGCGCTTCGACGACCTGCCGCGGCCGGCGTGGCTTCGCCGTCACATCGCGATCGTCGACAGCGGCGCACCGGAACAGACCACGGGCGCCGTCGTGGCGAGTGTGCGCCTGCGCTACGAGCGGGATCCCGATCGGGTGTCGGCTGTGTTCGATCGCATGGAGACGGCGGTCGACGAGTTCCGGGCGGCGCTCGCGTCCGGCCGCAAACGGCGGGCGGAGGCGGCGATCACCGCGGCGCACTACGCCCTGGTCGACCTCGGCGTCGTGCCGCCGGCGATCGCAGGGCGCATCGCAAGCGTCGAGGCCGCCGGCGGCATGGCCAAGATCTCGGGCGCCGGGGCGCTCGAGGGCGAGTCGGCGGGAGCGCTGGTCTGCATGCTCGGGGGACGCGACCCGGGTACGGTCGAAGCCCTGTCCGATCTGCAGCAGGTCGATGCGCCCCTCGGCGCCGAGGGCCTGCGGTTCGAGGACTGACCTCGGGAGGCGATCGCGGCCGACCTGCCGGGGTTTCCAAGGCGCCTCTGCCGGAACGCGGCTGTAGGCTCGGCAGCACATCATGGAGTCCACCTTCGAACCGGCGCGCGAGCCCGGCCCGGTGACCGCGGAGGCGCCGTCGAACATCGCCTTCATCAAGTACTGGGGCGCCCGCGATCTCGAAAGCGATTCCGAGGGTCCCGTGCCGTTCAACCGATCGCTGTCGATGACCCTCGACACGTGCCGTTCCATCTGTTCGGCGTCGCCGCTTGCGGACGGCAGGGAGGACGAGATCTGGTGGTTGGACAACCCCGCCGGTGACTGCCCGGGCGCGCTCGCCCCGCCGCCCCCGGCCTTCGTCGAGCGCACGAAGCGTCACCTCGACCGGCTGCGCGAGTGGTCCCGGCAGACGACCGCGCCGTACGCGGGCGGGTTCCGCATCGCGACGTACAACACCTTCCCGACGGCCGCGGGAATCGCCTCGTCGGCCTCCGGTTTCACGGCCTTGACGCTCGCCGCGGCGACCTGCATGGGCTTCGACCTGGCGCCGCGAACGCTCTCGGAGTTGTCGCGAAGCAGCGGTTCGGGGTCGGCCGCACGGTCCGCCTGGGGCGGCTACGTGGAGTGGCCGGATGCGGACACCAACGCGGGCGTTCAGATCCTCGACGAGCGGGCCTGGGAACTCTGCGACCTGGTCGCCGTCGTGGAGACCGGGCCGAAGAACGTGTCGTCGCGGGACGGCCACCGGCGGGCCGAGAGCAGTCCGTACTTCGCGCCGCGTCTGGCCGCGCTCGACGGCAGACTCGATCGCGTGCGCGCCGCGCTGCGCGACCGCGACTTCGAGGCGCTCGGGGACGCGGTCGAGGAAGAGGGGATCGATCTGCACCTGATCGCGATGTCCTCCCGGCCGCCGGTCTACTACTGGTCGCCGGGGACGATCGAAGTGCTGGCGGCGGTCCGCGGCCTGCGCGCCGACGGCGTGGCCGCCTACGCCACGACCGACGCCGGCGCGAACGTCCACGTGATCTGCCAGCCGGCCGACGCGCCGCAGGTGGCGGACCGGCTGGAGGCGCTCGGCAGCGTCCAGTACGTCCTGCACGACCGCACCGGGGGCCCGCCGGTGTGGCGGAGCGGCGCCGACCTCTGATCATGGCTGCCGGCTCGCAAGCAGAACGCCCGCAAGCAGAAGAGCGCGATGCGCGCGGCCCGTTGAGCGTCACCCTGGTCAAGCTCGGCGGCAGCCTGATCACCGACAAGACCAAACCGCGCACCGTCGAGCGGGAGCACCTGGGTCGGCTGGCGGCCGAGATCGCCGCCGGGAGGTCGGGCGGCAGCCTGATCGTCGGCCACGGCAGTGGCTCCTTCGGTCACCCGGAGGCGCGGGCGGCCGGCCTGGTCGGAGGCTCGGGCGGCCGGCGGCTCGACTCGCCGGCGGACCGGATGGGCATCGCCCGCACGCAGTCCGCGGCGCAGGCTCTGCACCGGATGATCGTCACCAGTCTGATCGAGGCCGGGGTGCCCGCATACTCCCAACCGCCGTCCGGCTTCCTGGTGGCGGACGGCGGAACACCGCACGGCGATCCCCCCGCGCCCCTTGCCGAAGCTCTGCGATTGGGCCTGGTGCCGGTGACCATGGGCGACGTGGCGATCGACCGCCGGCGGGGAGCGGCCATCGTTTCGACCGAGACGGTGTTCGAGTTCCTCGCTGGCGCGCTGCCCTCGCTCGGAATCCAGGTACGGCGCGCTTTGTGGCTGGGCGTTACGGCCGGCGTCCTGGATGACGCGGGACGGCTGATTCCGCGCATCGACGCGACCAACATCGATGCCGCTTCGGCCGCCGCCGGCGGTTCGGCGGCGATCGACGTAACGGGCGGCATGGAGCACCGTCTGCTCACCGCATGGCGTTTGGCCCGGGACGGCGTCGAGTCGCTGATTCTCGACGGCCGCCAGCCGGGCCTGCTGGAATCCGTGCTCCGGGATCCGGGACGGGCGGCGGAAGTCGCCGGTACACTCGTCAGTCCCAACGAACGACCCTGGAGGTCGCCTCCGTAGACACGCCGCCGCCTGATCGCGTGGCGTTCCGACACCATGACCATGCGCGCGAGCAGCACCGTCGAGGACTACCTGAAGTGCATCTTCCTGGCCGAGCAGGAGGCGCGGCAGAGGGGGCAGGACCTCGTGCCCATGGGCCGTATCGCGATCCTCCTGGAAGTGTCGCCGGCCTCGGTCACCGCGATGATGAAGACCCTGGCCGAGTCCGGTCTGATCGCCTACGAGCCCTACAGCGGCGTCCGGCTGGCGCCCGCGGGCCGCAAGCTGGCGGCGCACGTGCTGCGGCGGCACCGGCTGGTCGAGCTGTTCCTGGTCAACGTGGTGGGATTCGACTGGAGCGAGGTTCACTCCGAAGCGGAGTTGCTCGAGCACGCCGTTTCCGAACGGATGATCGAACGGATGGACGAGATGCTCGGCCATCCGTCGGTCGACCCGCACGGCGATCCGATCCCCAACGCCGATGGCCACATCGAGATCGTGGATCATCCCAGCCTGCTCAAGTGCGCGCTGAACTGCACGGTCGAGGTGGTGCGGGTCACGGATCAGGACGCCGAGTTTCTGCGCTTCGCCGAACGCGAGGGTCTGGCGCCCGGAAAGTGTGTCGAGGTGGCGGCGCGGGACGAGACCGCGGGCAGCGTCGCCGTGATCTCCGGCACGCGACAGCTCAGCCTGGGTTTCCCGGCCGCCTCCAAGGTGCTCGTGCGAGAGGCCCCTCGCTAGCCCCCCGTCTCGTCGCCCACCGGCGTGACCGTGAACAGCGGATCGCCCCCGTCGACGGTCTGGCCGACCTCGACCAGGAGCTTCTCCAGGCGGCCATCGATATCCGACGTGATCTCGTTCTCCATCTTCATCGCCTCGAGCACGAGGACGCCCTGGCCGGAGGCCACGTCCTCGCCTTCGGCGGCGAGCACGGCGGTGACGCGCCCGGGCATGTAGGCGGTGGCCTCGAAGACGCCGCCTTCGGCCTGCTGTGCGGCGGCGGCGAAGTCTCGCGACCGCGGGTCCATCACCCGCAGCTCGGCGCCGTCGACCACGTAGACGCCCTTGCCGAGGGCGCGCACGCTCGCGGTCGTCTGGCGTCCATCGACGATCACGCTCAGCACGTCCGGCCTGCCCACGGTCGTGGCGTCGACCCGGTACTCGCGGCCGTCGATGGCGATGGTCCAGGCGCCGTCCGCTTCGGCCTGGGCGTGGACCTGGACTTCACGGTCCGCGCTGGCGACGATCAGTTCCAAGTCGTACCCCTCCGGCTGTCGCGGCGCGCGGCGAGTTGCCAGTTGGACCCCCCGGCGGCGCCGGAAGGCGTGGCTGCGGCGCCGTTCGCGTGGTTGCGACCGAGGTGGGCGAGGACCGCCGCCAGCACCGGCAGGTCGGCTTCCAGTGCGTCGCCGCTCGCGGTGGGCGGCCGCAGGTCGCCGTTCTCCAGTTTGCGGTCGAGCATCGAGATGTCCATGTTGCCGGCGAGGAAGTCCTCGTCTTCGAGCAGCAGCTCGAACAGGGGCAGGTTGGTGCGGATGCCCTCGACCCGGGTCTCCGCCAGGGCCCGCCGCAACCGCGCCAGGGCGTGGGGGCGGTCGCGGCCCCAGACGATCACCTTGGCGAGCATGGGGTCGTAGTGGATCGTGACCTCGGCGCCCTCGTAGACGCCGCAGTCGTTGCGGACCCCCGGACCTTCGGGCAGGCGCAGCAGCTCGATCTTGCCGGGCGACGGCGCGAACCCCCGGAACGGATCCTCCGCGTACAGCCGCACCTCGACCGCGTGCCCCCGGGGTTCGATGCCGCTGCGAAGCGCCTCCGGCAGCGCCTCGCCGGCGGCGATGTCGAGTTGCGCGGCCACGATGTCGATGCCCGTGACCGCCTCGGTCACCGGGTGCTCGACCTGGATTCTGGTGTTCATTTCGAGGAAGTAGAACTCGCCGTCGCTGTCGAGAAGGAACTCGACCGTGCCGGCGCCGACGTAGTTCACCGTCTTGGCGGCGCGCACCGCGGCCTCGCCCATGCGCCGGCGCAGGTCCCGGTCGACCACCGGCGAGGGCGCTTCCTCGACGACCTTCTGGTGGCGTCGTTGAAGCGAGCACTCCCGTTCCCCGAGCGAGACGACGCGCCCGTTCCGGTCGCCCAGGATCTGGATCTCGACGTGCCGTGGACGGTCGACGAAGCGCTCGATGTAGACGGAGGCGTCGTTGAAGCTGGCGGCGGCTTCGGAGGAGGCGCCCCGGAACGCGGCCTCGAGTTCCGCCTCTTCGCGCACCAGGCGCATGCCCTTGCCGCCGCCGCCGGCCGACGCCTTGAGCATCACCGGATAGCCGATCTCCCCGGCGGCGCGGCGGGCCGCGGCGGCATCGGCCAGGGGCGCCGTACCGCCGGGCACGATGGGAACGCCGGCCGCCGTCATCAGGCGTCGGCTCTCGATCTTCGACCCCATGGCCGCGATCGCCTGCGACGACGGGCCGATGAAGGTCACGCCGCGCTCCTCGCAGCGGCGTGCGAAGTCGGCGTTTTCGGACAGGAAGCCGTAGCCTGGGTGGATCGCGTCGGCGCCGACGTCCGTGGCCAGGTCGACGATTCTTCGGGCCAGCAGATAGCTCTCGCTGGACGGCGCCGGACCGATGCAGTGGGCCTCGTCGGCCATCTGGGTCGCCAGGCCGTCTCGATCCGCCTCGGAGTAGACGGCGACGGAGACGATTCCCCGCTCCCGCAGCGCCCTGATGATCCGCACCGCGATCTCGCCGCGGTTCGCGACCAGCACCTTCTGCAACCGGTTCGTCATGCCGAGGGGCGAATCCTAGCTGCGAAAGCCCTGAAGGGGGATTACATACGAAGCTAGCCAAGCACCGCGCTAGCGGACCCGGATAGACGGGTCGGTCGGCTTCGCGTTGGCGAAGACGCGCTGCCAGACCTTCTCGGGTGACTTCGCGTCCAGCTTGATGACGCGGGTCTTCGGTCGTCCGCGCTTGGGCTTCGGCTTCCTGGTCGTCATCGTCTCGCCTCCCACGTAGCGCCGTAGATGATGGAGTAGAGGGCCGGTTCCTGTTCCGCGTACACGGTGGAACCATGCTTGGCGGCGGACTCCACGAAGCGGGTCAGGGTGTTCCCGTCCGGCGTCCGAATCGGCATGGCGACGACCTTGCCGCCCCGCTCAACAGCGGACACGACCGGCCGCTTCCTGTAGGCGTCTTCGCCTGAGTAGCGGTCCTGCTGGCTCTTGTGCCGGTTCTTCTGCTTGCAGCCCACGTAAGTCTCGTCCACTTCGACGATGCCCGACAACTGCGGCCCGTTGCCCATGAAGCCTTCGCGGATGCGCTGCATGAGGAACCAGGTGGAGTATCGGACGATGGTAGAATGTTCTTCTAGACTCGGCCCCGCAGCCAGCCTGCCTTCTCGGTAGGTTGGGCTGTTTCGGCCACTGGTGGAAGCACTACTGAGAGTATGGGAGTTTTGAACAAGAAGGTCTTCGCGGTCGTTCTTGACAAGCAGAATCACGACGTTGAGGGCCGCATCACCAAGGTGTGGAACGCCTACAAGTACACGCCGACCTTCTACCTCGTAGCGGTCGAGCAAGGGACGACAACCGCAGATGTGGCCCGTGTTGCAGGAATCAAAGGCACCAACAGGGACGCATCCGGCATCGTCTTCAAGCTCAACGCGGCGTACTCTGGCTACACGGGCAAGGAAGTTTGGGAGTGGCTCTCGGACGTTGAAGACGTATGACGGCGACGGGAGCCCCTGACAAGGACGAGCGGGCTGGCGACCGCCCCGAAGAACCCAGGAGAGACGGTACGGCGTGGCCGCCGTGGATTGCTCCGGCCGCGGTCATCATCTCCGTTCTCTGTGCGATTTTCACTGCTTGGTACGGCACTTCAATACAAGCTAGGAACGACCAACTGGACCGGTCGCTCGAATCCATACTCCGTGAACTGAACGACATCAAGGGCCGCATGGACCGGCACCGGGAGAGAATTCAGTTCCTCGAACGAGAACGCTAGCAACGACGGCTACTAGGGTTAACTTCATGAGCGCCCGCCTCGTCTCCTCTCATGGGTGGGAGTTATAGTGTTTGCTTCAACCTGGAGGAGCGGCGATGAACATGGAAGGTCTCGGGCAGGACAGCGGCGGCAGTGAGAACTGGGGTCCCCTGGTGACCAGGAAGTCCCTGATGCGAGGCGGTCTGGCGGCGCTGCTCGTGGCGCCGTGGACGGCGGCGTCGCTCGGCGCTGGAGGCGGTCAGGAGACGGACGACGAAGGTGAGGAGGCGTCGGGCCGGACCCAGGGTTCGGGCGCTACCGACGACGAGATCGTCCTCGGTGTGTCCGCCGCTTTCTCGGGTCCGTCGAGGGGTCTGGGCGCCGAGCTCTACCGGGGCGCCACCGCCTACTTCAACCATGTGAACGACAACGGCGGCATCGAAAGCCGCAAGATCAGCGTGAAGCTGTACGACGACGGGTATCAACCGGATCCGTGCGTCCAGAACACGATGCGACTCATGCTGGAGGACAAGGTGTTCCTTCTGTTCGGCTATGTGGGAACGCCGACCGTGACCCGCGTGCTGCCGATCCTCAAGAAGTTCCAGAACGAGAGCATCTTCCTGTTCTTCCCCTTCACCGGCGCCCAGCCGCAGCGTGAGCCTCCCTATGGCGATTTCGCCTTCAACCTGCGGGCTTCGTACAACCAGGAAACGGCCGGTCTCGTCGACAATCTCGTCGCCATCGGCAAGCGGCGGATCGCGGTCTTCTACCAGATCGACGCCTACGGACGCAGCGGCTGGGCGGGTGTCCGGGCGGCCCTGGGGAAGCACGGCGAGAAGCTCGCCGGCGAAGCCACCTACAGCCGGGGCGAGAAGTTCACCGGCAGCATGAGGAAGCAGGTGGAGATCCTGCAGGGCGTCTCGCCGGATGCGGTGATCTGTATCGGAGCGTACGCGGCCTGCGCCGCCTTCGCTCGCGACGCGGTGGATTTGGGACTCAACGTTCCGATCGCCAACCTGTCCTTCGTGGGCAGCGAGAACCTCCTCAAGCTCCTGGTCGAGAGCCGCGACGACAGCGAGGGGTACACCCGGCTGCTGATCAACTCCCAGGTCGTGCCGAGCTACGAGGACACGTCGATTCCCGCGGTCAGGGAGTACCGCGAGTTGATGGCCCGGTATGACCCCCAGGTTCCGCAGGAACTGGTCCAGGAGGAGTACACGCCCTTCGCGCACAGCTTCGGCAGTCTCGAGGGGTTCCTCAACGCCAAGCTCCTGGCGGAGATCCTCCGGCGGCTCGGTCCGAGCCCCGACCGGGCTGGACTGGAGGAAGCTGTGTTCTCCGTCCGCGACTTCGATCTCGGGATCAGCGAGCGGGTGTCGTTCGGACCCGATCGGCGCCAGGGCCTTCAGAGCGTGTACCACACCGTCGTGGAAGACGGTCGATTCGTGCCCCTGGACGACTGGGGCGCCAGGTTCGCCTGAGATCGGTTTCTCCTGAGATGAGAATCCACAGGCTGTTTCAGAAGACGAGGTTCGGCATCTTCGCCGTCTTCGGCCTGATCGTCCTGTCGACGTCCATTCTCTGCATCTACACCGTCGACACGGAACTGTCGGCGGAGTACACCACCAACACCCAGAACATCGCCAAGACGATCGCGGACTCGAGCGTCGGCATTCTCCTGAACCGGGATCTCGCGACCCTGCAGTCGCTGGTCGATCAGTTTCTCGATGTGCAGGGCATCGAGTACATCTACATCACCAGCGAGTCGGGCGAGTTCCTGACCCACACCTTCGTGCCGGGCATCCCCGACGAGATCCTCGCGAGCGAGCACGGCAGCACCGAGCCGGTCGAACGGAGTCTGCCCGGGATGGGAGATTTCATCGAGGTCGGCAGCCCGATCCTGGCCGGGGTCGCGGGCACGGTGCATGTGGGCATGGACCTGGACGTCGTGGCGCTCAAGATCCAGCGGGCGATCGGACAGCAGGTCTACCTGATCTGCGTCATTCTGGTTCTCGGCGTGCTGGCCTCGATCTGGTTTGTCAACCTGGCGGCGAAACCGCTGGGTGAACTCCTCGCCTACGCGGTGGACCTGGCCAGGGACGGGGAGAGAGACGACCTGGCGGAGCGCGAGATCCTGGCCCGGGACGACGAGGCGGGGCACCTGGCCCGCCTGTTTCTTCACGTAGCGCGGCAGGGGACCGCCCGGGGGCCGCAGCCCTCGGCGTCGGGCGTTCCCACTCAGGAGTAGGCGGGCGGCGTGCGGGTACCGAGAACCGTCATCGCCCTGCTCTGCACGACGCTGCAGTTGTGCTTCGGGACGGTCTACGCCTGGAGCTTCTTCCAGACCATGCTGGTGCGGCAGGTCGGTTGGACCTTCTCGGAAACGGCCTGGGCATTCAGCATCACGATCTTCTCGCTCGGGGTATCGGCGGCGTGGGCTGGCCAGATGCTGCCGCGGCTCGGGCCGAGGAAACTGGCGGTGATCGGCAGCGTCCTGTTCTCGTGCGGCTACGTCATCGCGGCGGGCGCCCTGCGGCTGGACATGCTGCCCCTCTTCTACCTCGGCTACGGGGTGATCGGCGGCGCCGGCATCGGGCTGGGCTACGTGACGCCTGTAGCGACCGTCGCGAAATGGTTCCCGGACCACAAGGGGCTCGCCACCGGGATCGTCGTCATGGGCTTCGGCGTCGGGGCCTTCCTGCTCAGCAAGGGTCTGGCGCCTCTGCTCGTGGTGCGCACGGGCGAAGATCTGGCTCAGGTCTTCCTCTGGCTGGGCATCATCTTCGCGTGCGTGCTGATTCCCTGCAGCCTGTTGCTGAGCGATCCGCCCGCTCCGGCGACGCCGCAGACCGCAGGCGCCGGGCTTCCAGGAGCGGAAGCCCCGCCGGACGAGTCCACGGCGGTCAAGGCCTACCTCGGGTCCCAGCAGTTCGTGTTCATGTGGATCGTGTTCTTCTTCAACATCGCGGCCGGCATCACGGTGATCAGTTTCCAGTCCGAGTTGCTGCAGGAGGTCTGGGGACTCTCCGATCCGTCCCTCGAGCCCGCGACGCTGGCCGAGTACGGAGCGACGCTCATTGCGATCAGCTCGTTGTGCAACGGCGTCGGGCGGTTGTTCTGGGGCCTGCTGTCCGATCGCATCGGTCGGGTCAAGGTGTTCCGGATCCTGCTCGCCAGCCAGATGGTGGTCTTCGGCTTCCTGATGACGGAGACCGATCCGTGGATCTTCTCGGTGCTCGTCTGCTACGTCCTGCTCTGCTTCGGCGGCGGATTCGCCACCATGCCGCCCTTCGTGCTCGACGTGTTCGGTTCGAAGAAGATGTCCTCGATCTACGGGGCCGTCCTGACCGCCTGGGCCGCGGCCGGGCTCGTCGGTCCCGTCTACCTTGGCTATCTGAAGGACGTGTATCCCGACCGGGCGGTCATGTACTGCTTCCTGGTCGGCATCCTGATGCTGGGCGGCGGTTACCTGTTCTCCTACCTGCTGACCGACAACCGGATCCGGATGGGGCGGCCGACTCTCGAGGGAACCCTTCGCGAGTACGGGATTCCGGTTCCCGGCGAGCGATAGGAAGTGGGTAGACGGCAGGCCGGTTCCACCCGGACGGTTCGCCTGGCAGCTTGATGTTCACGACCATCCTTCGATCGCTCCGGCCTGCCCAGTGGAGCAAGAACGTCTTCGTTCTGGCGCCGGCGGCGTTCGCCGGCGGCCTGACGGTCCCGGGCACCATCGCGGCGGCCGTGGTCGCACTGGCCGCGTTCTGCGCCGCGGCCAGCGCCGTGTACCTGTTCAACGATCTGCGTGATCGCGAACTGGACCGGCGCCATCCGAGGAAGAGACTGCGGCCGGTGGCGTCGGGCGCCCTGGGCGCGGCGCCGGCTTCGGTGGTCAGCGCGGTGCTGGCGGCGGTCGCCCTGGGCGCGGCGTGGACCTTGAACACCCGCACGGTCCAGCTCGTGGCCGCCTACCTTGTGGTCAACCTCTTCTACAGCCTGTGGTTGAAACGGGTCGTGATCGTCGACGTGATGGTGCTGTCGAGCGGCTTCGTGATCCGGGTGCTGGCCGGCGCCGCCGCGGTCGGGGCCGCCGTCTCCGCCTGGCTGGTGCT
Organism: Candidatus Multivorans sp.; assembly: GCA_965205295.1. Classification (GTDB taxonomy): domain Bacteria; phylum Acidobacteriota; class Thermoanaerobaculia; order Multivoradales; family Multivoraceae; genus Multivorans. Next base: position 2,619,675 of record OZ242167.1, on the reverse strand, counting down.
CTGCACCGTCTTTCTGGCGCTCTTCCTGGGCTTCTCCAAGCGCCGGCACGAACTGTTGCTTCTCGTCGGCGCGGCGGGAGAGCAGCGGTCGGTGCTGAATCACTACAGCCCGACCTTCCTCGATCAGATGATGAACGTGGTGACCGCCTCGACGCTGCTCTCCTACGCCCTCTACACCACGGCCGACGAGACGGTCGCCCGCTTCGGCGCCTACAGCCTGGTCTGGACGGTTCCCTTCGTGCTGTTCGGCATCTTCCGCTACCTGTACCTGATCCACCAGGCCGAGAACCCGAAGCAGCGCAATCCGACCGAGCTACTGCTCTTCGATCCCCCGTTCCTGATCAACATGGGGCTCTACGGCCTCGCCGTTGTCCTGATCGTGTACGTCAGCTAGGCGCGGGTCGCGCCACCCGGGTTCCCAGGTCAGATCGTGCGCTGAGGCGATGCGTCTCAGCTTCCGCTCAGGATCGCTCTCTACAGTCGTGGGATGATCGATGGTTCAAGCTGCACCGCTCCCGCTCAACCGGAACTCGGACCTTGTCAATCATCAAGGGCTGTTTCGTTGGTCATTCCCGCTTTCGACGAGGAAGAGTCCATCGTCAAAGCCGTCCACGAGGCCTTGGCTGCGCTGTCACACCTGGTGGACCGGTTCGAGGTCCTGGTGGTCGACGACGGAAGCCGTGACGGGACTGCCTCGCGGGTTACGGAAGAATTCGGTGGTCTCGACTCCGTACGCTTGCTGCGTCACCGACGCAACCGCGGCTACGGAGCGGCGCTTCGCACGGGGTTCTCCGCCGCGCGCTTCGCACTCGTCGCCTTTACCGACGCAGACCGGCAGTTTCACATGGATGACCTGGGCCTGCTGCTCGGGGCTCTCGGCGGCCACGATGTCGCCTGTGGCTACCGTTTGAACCGCAAAGACCACTGGCTCCGACTGCTGTACTCGAAGACCTACAACAGGGTCGTTCGCGGCCTCCTGGGCCTGGCCGTCCGCGATTGCGACTGTGCCCTCAAGGTGTTCAGGCGAAGAGCTCTCGACGGCATCGCGATTCGAACCAACGGGTTCGTCGTCAACGCCGAACTCCTGGCCCGGCTCTCGAGCCGGGGGGCGTCGATCGTCGAGGTCGGCGTTCGGCACCGCCCTCGACTCAATGGTCTGAGCACCGTGTCGCCGCTACATGCTCTGCCGGTTCTTGCCGAGCTCCTGAGATTCTGGTGGTCGGAGCATCTGTTTTCCTAGACGCTTTCCGCGCACGAAAACAGCGTCAGTTCAGCGGAGATCGGCTCGTCGCTGCAGGCGAGCTGAGCCGAAGCAAAGAAGCTCTCAGCCACTTGCGTGTGCTTGATGTCGACCAGAAAGCGGGCTCGGCCCTCGCATTGATGCAGCAGCCCACTCAGGTCCTCCGCCAGGACGCGAGGCGGTTCAAAGTAAGGGTACGGCTCCGGCCAGAGCGTGTGCCAGGTGGATCGCGAGTAGCCGTACAGGCTCAGGCCGTGAACCTTCGTTCCAAGCACGTCGATGCACTCATTGGCCGTAACGCCGGCGCGATGCAGCGACTGCGCGAGTGCACGAGTATCCCGCTTGTAGGGAACGTAGGCAGTTACACCCTTCACGAGGACCAGGACCATGGCCGCGACCAACACCCGGGCGCCCCACCGAACGTTCGCTCTCGAGCGTGCCTGCGAGATGGTGAGCATGACGAGATAGGGCGCTACCGGAAGGATGTAGAGGGGTAGCTTCGACTTCGCCAGGCTGAAGACCACCAGGGGCAGAACGGTAGACAACACCAGGTAGCGGTGCAGAGGGTCGCGCCACATGCTGCTGAGTTGTTGCCGTCTCGCCTTCGACCGCCACAGACCCAGCCAGGCCAAGCACCACGGGAGGCTGCCGAAGATCAGGACCGGGCCGTATACGGTGATGCCCGCCCACCAGTGAGGGTTGCGACCGTAGCTGTCCTCCCACAGCCGCCCGGCGACCTGATTGTCGAAGAAGTAGTCCGCGGCGCCCTGGACCTCTCTCGACATGCCGGCGTACCACGAGAGACCGAGCGTCGTGCCGAGGAGCGCTGCCGCCCACAGCTCCGGCCGCGACAGGAACCGGCGAGGTCCCGGCCGCCACAACCCGTAGGCGACCATCGGGGCCACGAGCACCAAGGCGGCGGCGCCCTTGGTGAGTAGCGCAAGACCAATCGAGAAACCCAGCAGAAGGGCCCAGCGCCATCGCTCGCCCGAGCGCTGAGACTCGTGCCACTTCCAGTACGACCAGGAGCCTGCGGTGGTCCAAAGGACCAGAAGCGTGTCGGGAGTCAGCGCATTCGCCGCGACGCCGGGGAGGATAGTTGTCACATACGCAGCGCCCGCGAGTCGGCCGACCCGTTTCCCCCAGGCTGCTCCGGACCAGGCTGCCACCAGGTAGGCGGTGGCTGTGAGAGCCATCGACTGTCCGATTCGAGCGCCCCACTCATTGACGCCGAGGAGGCTGAATCCTGCCGCGACGGACCAGTAGATGGCCGGAGGCTTGTCGAGATAGACGAGGCCTTGCAGCCGGGGCACGAACCAGTCGCCGGTACGGACCATGGCGAGAGCCGCGTCGGCATAGCGCCCTTCGTCAGCTTCGAAGAGTCCCCGCGAGCCCTGAAACGCGAGGGTGATCCCGAGAATGACGAGCCCGTAGAGCAGGAGGTCGAGTCGAGCGCGCGGTTCGTGTCGGTGCGCGAAATTGCGGACCCGATCTTCCAATGACGACCTCAGCGCAGTTTGGACAGGGTGATCCGGACCAGACTGTCGGGCTGGAGGCGAGTTTCGATCTCGAATCCGAGAAGATCGGAGAAAGCCTGCACGATGGCGAGTCCCAGGCCGACATTGCGGCCGCCGGCGCGCGCCGAATCCTTGCGCCAGAAGCGGTCGAACATGACCGTCAGGTCGTCGTGATCCAGACCGGCTGCGTAGTTCGAAACGGTCAGGGACGAGCGTCCGCCGGATTCGTCGAGACGGACGGTAACTGCCGTTCCCGGCCGGCTATGGTCGACGGCGTTCGAGAGCAGGTTCGAAAGCACTACGCGGAACATTTCCCGATCGGTTTCGACAACCGCGCCGGGCTGAACCCGATTCTGGAACGTCAGCCTCCTCTCTTGAGCCCGTTCCTCGAGAGGTCTCCAGGTCTCGGAAACGATGCTCGAGACAACGACCCGGCCTACGCGCACGTCCTCGCCTCCCTCATCGTAGCGGGCCAATGCCAGAAGCTGGACCACGATGCTCTCCAACTGAAGACCGATCGCCAAGGCGTTGTCGAAGAACGTCCGCGTGGCTGCCGGGTCCTCCGGCCACCGGGATCCGACCTCGCACAGGTTCCGGAGTTCGGCAATCGGCGTCTTCAGCTCGTGGGCAATATCGCTCGTCAACTGTCTCTCACGGTCAAAGGCGTTCTCTAGACGCGTCAAGAGCTGGTTGAGTTGCTCCACAACAGGTGCAAGCTCTCGCGACGGCAACGCCAGGGTCACCCGCCGGTCGAGCGACTTTGCGTCGAAGCCTTGAACCTGACCAGCCAGGTCGTCGAGCGGACGCAGGCCGACCTTCAGGGAAGCCACGATGAGCGCCGCGAGCGTAGAGAGAAGCAGTGCCGTGAAGCCGACGAGAGACCAACGGAGCCGCGAGGTCTGCCCGTCGAGAGTTCCACGCTCACGGGCCACGAGAACGGTCGCCGTGTGCCTCTCTTCTCCCAGGTTCACCTCGGTGGAGTCGAGCCTGGGGTCGCCGTCGGGAGGTAGTTCTTCATCGGATTCGTCATCGATCTGTGGCACGAAGTCGATCCGGACCAGGCGACCCCGTCTTCCGTCGGGTAGGCGTGTATCGGCGAACCGCGTTGCCGCGGCCGGATCGGGACCTCGGAGCAGGGAACTGCCGGATCGCTCTTCATCGATCTCAAACGAGGCCGATCGCGCGAGGAGCGTCTCGCCATCGAGCCACAGTTCGAAGTAGTAGGGGTCTGTACCCGACTTGAACTCGGGCATGAACTCATCTGCGAACTCGAACTCGACCTCGCCCTGATCCTCATCTGTCAGGGCCGCCAGGGCCCACGCCCTCGACTCGAGGGCGCGGTCGAACTCCCCCTCCAGCCAGCGCGCGATTGTGACTTCGAGGACTAGTCCCGCGGAAACGATGAGCAGGCCGGCGCCGCCGAGGAGCCAGATCGTCAGATAGGTCCGAATCGAGCGCACTACGCCTTGCCTTCTGCTTCGGTTCCGATCAGATAGCCGAATCCACGCCGGGTCTCGACGATCGACGGTTCGTTGCCGCGGCGGATCTTCTTTCTCAGGCTGGAGACGAGAACCTCGACGGCGTTGTGCGATACATCCCTGTCGCTGCGGTAGAGACGTTCGAGTAGCTGATCGCAGGAGAACACTCGCCCGCGCCGATGCGCAAGAAACTCGAGCAGCGCGTACTCACTGGGCGTGAGGGGAATGGACTCGCCTTCGCGACAAACGCGCCGGCCGGCAGTATCGATCTCCAGAGGGCCGACGCGAAGTCTTGGGTTCTTCGCCCGGTAGCGTCTCCGCACCAGGGCCTGGAGGCGCGCACACAGCTCGTTGAACGAGAATGGCTTGACGAGATAGTCGTCCGCTCCCATCTCCAGGAGCGTGACGCGATCTTCCACGCTGCTCTTGGCGGACAGGATCAGGATGTGGGTGTCCTGGCCGGCTTTTCGAAGGCGGCACAGGACCTCCAGCCCTGACAGGAAGGGAAGCATCAGGTCGAGCACGATCGCGTCGTAGTCGTAGGTCTCGGCGAAGGCGAGGCCTGTCTTGCCGTCGGTCGCCAGGTCCACGGCGTATCCGGCTTTCGTGAGGCCGTGACCCAGGGAATGGAGGAGTCTTTCAGAGTCTTCGACGACCAGAACCTTCATGACTGCGCCCCCTACCTGTTCGAGAGTAGCCCAACCAAGGTGTACTTCACGCTCTCTCGAATGTGCCGCATCAACCTGAGTGAAGGCTGAGGATGGGTGTCGGAGCGCGGTCCGACGGCTGCTAGCGCCGGCGGAGCAGCGCCAGCACCCAGGGCAGCGCCAGCAGGCCCACGATGACCGCGAACCACAGTGTCGCCGCGCGGACGATGACGGTCGAGGCCATGGCGGCGTCGAGAGCGACTCCCTGACGCTCCAGCAGGAAGACCAGCGAGCCCTCGGCGGCGAGCAGGCCTCCGGGGAGCATGGAGATGGCGCCGGCCATGCTGGAAGCCGCGTAGTCGAACACCGAGGCGAGCACCGGGACGGCTGGTTCGTAGTGGCGGACGACCAGCGCGCAGCCGACTCCTTCGGCCGCCCAGGCAGTGGTGGAGAGCGCCAGGCCGGCGAGCAGCGCTCGTGGTTCGACGAGCCGGTTGAACGCCTGGTGGATGTCGATCAGTACGGCCGCGCGTCCGGCCCCCAGCCGTGTCTTGGCCAGCATCGGCATGAGGCGGCCTGCGAGGGGTTTGTAGAGCACCGCGACCGCGGCGACGGCCGCGACAAGAACGATCGGCGCCACAACCGACCCCTGGCCTCCGAAGACCAGAACCGAGGACGCCATCAGCAGCAACACCGCGAGCACGTCCAGGAGCCGTTCGGTGACCACCACCGCCACCACCGGGCGGGCCCGGCCGCCGCCGAACTCATGGACCAGCCACGCCTTCGCCAGGTCTCCGGCCTTGCCCGGCGTGAGCGCCAGCAGGAAGCCGGTCAGGAAGACCGCCAGGCTGCGGCCCGGCGGGAGGCGCACGTCGAGCCGGTGGAGGTAGTAGTGCCAGCGCAGGAAGCGCAGACCGTAGTTGACGGCGGACAGCAGCAGCACGAGCGCCAGTACGCCGACGTCGAAGCCTCCGATGAGATCGCGGATCTGCTCGAAGTCGCCCACCAATCCGAGCGCCGCGAAGGTCACGGTGCCGAGCAGGAGGACGACGAGCAGGCCCCGTCCGAGGCCGCGGAACGGCTGGGTCGGTTCGCCGGAGCTCGGACGCTGGCTGGGAAGCGGCACGGCAGGCGGCTTGGACGGTAGCAGCTTCGCCGCCGTACCAGAGCTAGGAGTCGAGTCGCGGCGTCCGGATGCGGGCAGGATGCCCGCATTGCTAAGGTGATTCCATTGATGTCGAACAGTGCAAAACGGACCGCGCGGCGCCCCGTGGCGTCCCGGGTCGCGCTCTACGGAGCACTGCTCGTCGTGGCGGCCGCCTCTGCCGTGTTCCTGCAGCGCACGCCGGCGCCGGTCTTCGACACGGCCTGGTCCGAGGTCGACTACGAGGCGAACGAGGATGTCCGGCGGCTGCAGGCCCTGGTCCGGATCGACACGACGCCCGATGTGGGCCGGGAGATCGACGCCGCTCGCTACCTGGCGGGGATCCTGGAGGACGCCGGCCTCCAGGTCGAGATCGAGGAGCATCCGGGCGCGAAGGCGAACCTGTGGGCGATCCTCGAGGGCGAAACCGAGCAGGCGCTGGTCCTCCACAACCACCTCGACGTCGATCCGATACGCCGTCCCGAGGACTGGGTCGTGCCGCCGTTCGAGGGCCGGATCGAGCCGCCGTGGATCATCGGGCGGGGCGTCTTCGACATGAAGAGCGTCACCGTCGCCCAGCTCGGCGCGGTGCTGGCGGCGAAGGAGCGGATGGACAGGACCGGCCGGCGCCCAAGGCACTCGCTGATCTTCCTCGCGACCAGCAGCGAGGAAACCGGCAGCGACCTGGGTACCCGCCACATCCTCGCCACCCGTCCCGAACTGACCCGCCGGTTCTGGGCCGTGCTCACCGAGGGCGGGGTGCTGGAAGCGCCCTGGGCGGGTGAGGTCAAGTACTGGGGCACGTCGTTCGCCCAGAAGCAGTTCCTGGAGGTGACCGCGACCAGTGCGTCGGCGGACCGGCTGGAGCGGCTCCGGGCGACCCTGCTCGAGGCGCTGCGCACCGCGCCGCCGACCGCCCTGGTGCCGGAGGCGAAGGCGTTCGCTGCCGCCTACGGACCGTCGCGCCAGCATCCGGACTACCAGGCCGCCCTGGCCGAGCCAGAGCGCGTGCTGACCGAGCCCGATCTGTTCGAGCGCCTGCCGGATCTGCTCAAGTCGCTGTTCCGCAACGAGGCGCACCCGTTCGCGGTCGAAGCGTCTCCCGCTGGCGGCTACCGTTTGCGGATCGTTCTCCACGTCCTGCCCGGTCTCGACGCCGACGTAGCGGCGGCCGAGCTGCTGCCCAGCCGGTGCCTGGACGGCATCGACATTCGGATTCACGAGCGCCGCGGAGCGGTGCGGGGAAGTCCCCTCGACCACCCCGCCTACGTACGGTTGATCGATTCGCTGCTTCGGCGAACCGGCGTCGAGCCTGACCGTGTCGGGCCCTACCTGCTCACCCGGTACGCCAACGACGCCCGGTTCTTCCGGCGCTACGGCATTGCCGCCTACGGGTTCACTCCATTCCTGCTGCTCTCGGTCGACACGATGACCGTGGCGGGTCCGAACGAGAAGATCGCCCTGCCTGCCTTCGTCGAGGGCGCGGAGTTGTATCGCCAGGTCGTGCTCGACCTGCTCGATGCGGCGCCGCCGCCGGACAGTTCCGCCGCTCCGGCCGCGGAGTCGCGGCAGGCGTCCCCGTGATGGCAGGGACCGTCCGGCGAGGCTTGCGGTTCGGTCTGGCGACAGCCGCGCTGTTGGTGGCGGCGCCGGTGCTGGCCGGCGCCGGCCCCGTCGCCTGGCTCCAGAAGTACCTCTCCTTCGATACGAGCAATCCCCCCGGCGGTGAGTTGCCGGCCGTCCGGTACCTGGCCTCGCTGATCGAAAGGGGCGATCCCGGCGGAGAGATCGAGGTCCGGGTTCTCCTGAGCCCCAATGGACGCCCGAACCTCTACGCGCGATTGCCGGCGAATGCGGCGGGAGCGACAGGCAGCAGCCTGGTTCTGCTGCACCACCTCGATGTCGTGCCGGCGGGCGAGGGCTGGACCCGGCCGCCGTTCGGTGGTGAGCTGCAGCGCGGGAAGATCTGGGGCCGCGGCGCGCTGGACGCGAAGAGCCTCGGCGTGGCTCACCTGAACGCCATGCTCGATCTCCTGGGGAGCGACCGCCCCCGGCGCCGCGACCTGGTCCTGGTCGCCAGCGCGGACGAGGAAGCGGGCGGCGAAGACGGCGTCGCCTGGCTGCTCGAAGAGCACGGCGAGTTGTTCGGCGACGCCGAGGCGGTGCTGAACGAGGCGGGGGTCAACCGGATGGCCGGCGACCGGCTGCTGTGGTGGGGAATCGAGACGGCCCAGAAACAGGTGCTCTGGCTGCGGGTCACTGCCGCCGGCCGGGGCGGCCACGGCTCGGGGTTCAACCCCGCGAGCCCCACCCATCGACTGCTGCGGGCTCTGAACCGGGTCCTCGACCTGGAGCATCCCTGGCGGGTTACCGCCGCCTCCCACCAGGCCTACCGGGCGCTGGCCGGGTTCCGTCCGGGCGAGTTCGCCGAGGTCTTCGATCAGCCGATGCAGGTGGTTCAGGCCGAACTCGACCGCCGCGTCCGCTCCGGCGGGCTGGACCGGATTCTCCTGCCGGGCATGTCGGCGAGCTTCCGCGACACGGTCCAGATCACCCGGCTCGACAACGGCGCCGGGCCGGTGAACGTGGCGCCGGGCCAGGCCACCGCGCTGATCGACGCGCGTCTGCTGCCGGACACCGACGTCGAGGGGTTCCGCCGGCGGGTGGAGACGGTGCTGGGCAGCGGCATCCATGTCGAGGAGCTGCTGCGCTCCGGCGGCAGCGGGGTTTCGAGCACGAGCAGCGACGTCTACCGGACGTTGGAGCGCGTTCTCGGCGTGCGCGCCCCGGTGGCGCCGACCATGATTGCCGGCGCCACGGACTCCCGCTTCTTCCGCCGCCGCGGCGTGGACGCCTACGGCTTCTCGCCCTTCACGCTTGCCGCCGACGATGCGGGCGGCATCCACGGCGCCGACGAGCGGATACCGGTCGAAGGCTTCCTCCGCGGCTGCGAGATGATGAAGCGGGTGGTCGCCGCCCTCGTCCTCGCGGAGGACGACTCCGTGCCGTCTGCCGCCGACGGCGCCCGCCGCAGGGCGCCGTGATGCCTGAAGAGAGTGCGGCCATGCTGATCTTCGGCGCGGCATACGCGGCGGTGGTCGGCCTGTGTGTCGGCAGTTTTCTGAACGTCGTCGCCCACCGCCTGCCGCGCGGCGAGTCGGTGGTCCGGCCGCGTTCCCGCTGCCCGAGCTGCGGCGGCAGGATTGCCGGCCGGGACAACCTGCCGGTCCTGAGCTACTTTATGCTCGGTGGCCGCTGCCGCATGTGCAGGGCGCGGATCTCGTGGCGGTACCCGGTCGTCGAGGCCACCTCATGTCTCCTCTGGCTCAGCTCCTGGGTCATGTTCGGATCGACCGTGGACGGTCTGGCCGCGGCCGTCTTCTCGAGCCTTCTGCTGGCCCTCGCGGTGATCGACGCCGCCCACTTCCTGCTCCCCGATCGACTGACGTACCTCACTTTGGGCCTCGGTCTGGCGGCGTCCTTCGAAGTCAGTTGGACCACGCCGCTCGCGTCGGCCGTCGCCGCCGCCGCCGGCGCGGCCGCGCTGCTCTTCCTGATCGGAGTCTGGTACCTGCTCCGCCGCGTCCGCGGCATGGGCCTGGGCGACGTCAAGATGCTCGCCGGCGTGGGCGCCTTCCTCGGCCCTTACGGGATGTTGCTCACGCTCTTCCTGGCCTGCCTTTTCGGCGCGGTGTTCGGGCTTCTGCTCATCGTCCGCGGGCGTTTGGGTTGGGGTTCACGCCTGCCATTCGGGGTCTTCCTCGCGCTCGGCGCGGTCGTGTCGCTGTTCTTCGGGCCGCGCCTGATCGCCGCCTACGCGTCGCTGCTCTAGCGCCCGCACCACCCCGCGCCAAGTCCGGCGCCCCCGATTCCGTCTTGATCGGTATGGAGAGTCTTCGCCGTCCCGTTTCCAACCGGCAGACCTGGGCCGGCTTCACCCTGGTCGAGGTGCTGGTGTCCTGCGCCTTGCTGGGCCTGGCCGCCGCGACTGTGTTGTCGCTTCTGCTTCGATCCGGTCTGAACAACCTCGAAGCGCGTCGAGCCGATGCCCTGGCCGCCATGGCGCGCTCCGCCCTGGACGACCTCGGGAACGCGGACCACGCCGAGCAGGTCTGGTGCCCCTCGATCTCGGCTTGGCGGGATGACTGCGGTGCGGAGGCGCCGCGGTTCCGGCGCTCGGTGCATGCGGTACCGGTCACAGTGCCGGCCCTTGCCGGAGAGTCCGTGGAAGTGGAGGAGGTGACGGTCGAAGTGACCGCCCTGCAGGTGGGCCGCGCCGCCGGGGAGAGGACGATCCGTCTCGTCACGTTCCGCACGGCGGGGGTCCGGTGAAGGTCGACCGGCGCCGCTGTTTGCCCGTCGGGCGACCGGACTCCGGCGCCAGCCTGATCGAGACGCTGGTCGCGTTCGGCCTGACCGTGGCGGTTTCCGCGGCCGCCCTCTTCCTGTTCGTTCTCTATCAGCGGCTGGCCCGGGCTCAACTCGAGGCGGCGTCGCTCCAGCAGGCGCAGCAGGCAGTCCACCGCGAAGTGCGGCGAACACTGCGCGCCGCCGGCCGTGGCGGCCTGGTCCACCAGTTGCCCGGGCAGGCGCCGCGTCCCGAACTCGCGGTCGAGGTCGAGAAGCACGTGAGCGCGGGTCACGCCGTCGGCGCCAGGACGGCGGCCGAGGGAACCGACGTTCTGGTGGTCCGCGGGGTGATCAACGGTCCGCTCTACTGGGTCGACGAGTACCGATTCGACCCGGCCGCGAGGCGCGGCTGGCTTCAAGTGCGCGCGCACACCGCATACGGCGCTGCCCAATCCCTCGAGATGCTCCGAGAGGCCGGCGACGCCGGTGACGATGCTCTGATCCTGGTCTCCGGCGACGCCCCTGGGGTTCACGCCGTGGTCCCGATCGTCGACGTGGCCTTGAGCAACCCGGGCCGGGACCGCACGTTGCGGGTCGAGTTCCATGCCGATGCCTCGCGGGGTCCGTTCGCGGCCGACTTTCTTTCGATGTCGAGCGGCGGGAGCTGGCCGGCCGGCTACATGAGCACGGTCGACCGGGTCGGCGTGCTCGAAGAGTGGCGGTTCTACATCCGGCCGCCGGATCCGGATTCCCTGCGGGGATCGCAACTGGCGATGGCCCGCCTCTATCCCGGTACCGGGATCGCGTGGCGCCGTCGCAGCGCGAACCTGACCCAGGTGATCGCGGACGACATTGCCGACCTGGAGGTTGCGATCGAGGAGATGGCGGAAGGCGGTGGCTGGAACGTCACCGTGGGCACGACCGCCCGGGTCGGAGAACCGGCGGCGGCGGTGCTGCGGGTAGAGCGGACGGCGGCCACCGCGATGCGGCTGCGGAACCTCGAGTAAACGCCGAGCCAGGACCGGATGTCCCGGGGCGGGTCGAGGCGTTGGCGCCGCCCGCCAGGCAGGGAGCGACGCCCTTCATCGCGTTTGGCAGCCGGAACCCCGCAAACCTGTAGGGGACAGTCCCGAAACGGCTTCGTAGGGTTACGCGCTGCTTGGTGGTCCAGACGCGGTCTTGCCCGTCTCGCCGAGCGCCCCGCGCCGAGCGGCACTCCTGCCTCGCGGGCCAGGCATCCCCCCGTCCGGTGATCGAAACGCAGTAGATAGAGGATGAACGGCATGAAGACACTGAACAACGCCGCATGCGATACCGGGGGGGCCCGGCGTCATCAGCCGCCCCGCGCCGCGTGCCGCGCGCGCCGATCCCCAATGGCCTTTGCGCTCGCCGTCCTCGCCGTCCTGGCGACGGTCGCCCCGGAACAGGCCGCCGCCCAGACGGAAACGACCTTCCTCAGCAACACCGGGCAGACATCGACCACCGCCTCGACCTTGACTCGAGCCACAGCGTTCACCACGGGCACCGGCACCTACACGCTGTCCAGCGTCGCGATATATCTTGGCCTTCAGGTTGCTGGCACCACCCCGCGGGTCCAGATTTACGGGGACACCGGGGGCAATCCGGGCACCCTGGCGGCCACCATGACCAATCCCGCCACGGTCGTGGAAAACGTCGTCAACATCTTCACCGCCCCGGCCAACACCACGCTGGCCGCCAGCACGCCCTACTGGGTGGTCACGAGCAATTCCGACTCGACCTTTGGCACGGGGTTTCGGGTCACCACGAACAGCAACAACAACGTGGACAGCGTCACGGCAGCGGGATGGAGCATCGGTAACGCGCGTTTCAGTACCACCTTGTTCTCAGCCCTCAGCTGGAGTAACTCCAGTGCCCGCCACCGCTTCCAGATCCGGGGGACAGCACAGACGACCACCCCCACCCCCACCAACGCCACCCCGACGGTGGCGAACGCGATCCCGGACCAGACGGCGACGGCAGGCACGGCGTTCACCTACCAATTCCCGACGAACACGTTCAACGATACGGACACCAGCGACACGCTGAGCTACACGGCGACGAAACCCGACGACACGACGCTGCCCACGTGGCTGGGCTTCACCGCCGGCACGCGCACCTTCGCGGGCACGCCGGGGGCTTCGGACGTGGAGACGGTGGCAGTGAAGGTGACCGCCACTGACACCAGTAGCGCCACGGTCAGCAACGAATTCGACATCGTGGTGAGCGCCGACCCCAACGCCGGCATCTGCCCGCGCACCGCTTCGGTGCGCGACGCGCTTCTTGCCAAGATCACCGGCGTCACCGATTGCGCCCTTGTCACCGACACCCATCTCGCCGCCATCACCGGCTCGCTGTTACTGGACGCAAAGAGCATCACCGCTCTTGCGGCTGGGGATTTCGACGGGCTGACCGCACTGACGACTATAGATCTGAGTGACAACTCGCTGACCGCGCTTCCCGCCGGAGTATTCGACGAGCTGACCGCGCTGTTGGCGCTGGGTCTGAATGACAACTCGCTGACCGGGCTGCCCGCCGACGTGTTCGACAAGCTGACCGCACTGCAGCAACTGTTTCTCAATGTCAACTCGCTGACCGGGTTTCCCGCCGGAGTATTCGACGAGCTGACCGCGCTGACTGAGCTGTATCTGAATGGCAACTCGCTGACCGCGCTTCCCGCCGACGTGTTCGACGAACTGACCGCACTGACGTTGCTGTATCTGCATGGCAACTCGCTGACCGCGCTTCCCGCCGACGCGTTCGACGAGCTGACCGCGCTGTTGGCGCTGGGTCTGAATGACAACTCGCTGACCGCGCTTCCCGCCGGAGTATTCGACGGGCTGACCGCGCTGACTGAGCTGGATCTGGATACCAACTCGCTGACCGCGCTTCCCGACGACGTGTTCGACGATCTGACCTCGCTGACCAGTCTGGACCTGTCGGGCAATCCGGGGGCGCCCTTCAGCCCGACGGCGGTGGCCCTGCCCGATGACGGAACGGTCCCGGCCGCCGGGGGCACGGTGATGCTCGATGGCAGCGGCAGCGGTGGGGCGTGGGGCACGAACGTGACCTATGGCTGGGCGCTGACCACGCCGGCGTCCGGGGTGACGGTAACGTTTGACGATGCTGCGAGCGCCGAGCCGACGGTGACGATCCCGCAGGTGACGGTGGGCACCGACCTTGTCTTCACCCTCACCGTGACCGGGCGCGCCGACAACTCCAGCACCAGCATCTCCACCGGCACCGACACCGCCACGGTGACCCCCACCGCCCCCGCCAACGCCGTCCCGACGGTCCCCAACCCGATCCCGGACCAGACGGCGACGGCAGGCACGGCGTTCATGTATGCGTTCCCGACGAACACGTTCAACGATACGGACACCGGCGACACGCTGAGCTACATGGCGACGAAAGCCGACGACACGACGCTGCCCACGTGGCTGACCTTCACCGCCGGCACGCGGACCTTCACGGGGACGCCGGCGACAACGGATGTGGAGACGTTGGCAGTGAAGGTGACCGCCGACGACAGCAACGGCGGGACGGTCAGCGACGAATTCGACATCATGGTCGCCGCGGACACCACCCCGCCCACGCTGACCATCGCCACGGTTGCCGCGAACGGTGTGGGTATCACTTTGGGGTTCTCCGAAGCGGTGGCGAGGACGCAGGCCGCCCGGCCCCAGGCCTCCGCCTTCACGGTCACTGCAGACGGCATTGCCGTGACGGTCGACGACATCAATACGATCTCCGGTCAGGTCGACGCGCTCGTGGTCACGGTTAGCCCTGTCTCCATCCGCCAGGGCCAGACCGTCGTCGTCACCTACACCGACCCCACCACCGGCGACGACGCCAGGGCCATCCAGGACCTCGCCGGCAACGACGCCGCGTCCTTCACCACCGGCATGAACAGCGTCGCCGCCGTCACCAACAGCTCCACCCTGGCGGCCGTCGCCCCGGGCGCCCCGAGGAGCCTCACGGCCACCGCCAGCGGGACCGACACGATCAACCTCTCGTGGACCGCCCCGGTCGACAACGGCGGCAGCGTCATCACCGGCTACAAGATCGAGATCTCCTCCGATAGCGGCACCACTTGGACCGACCAGGTCGCCGACACCGCCAGCACCGCCACCACCTACGAGCACACCGGGCTGGCCGCCAGCACCACCCGCCACTACCGCGTCTCGGCCATCAACAGCATCGGCACCGGCACCACTGCCTCCAACGTCGCCAATACCACCACCGACGCCGCCACCGCCACCGCGCCCGGCGCCCCGACCGGCCTCACGGCCACGGCCAGCGGGACCAGCACGATCAACCTCTCCTGGACCGCCCCGGCCAGCAACGGCGGCTCGGCCATCACCGGCTACAAGATCGAAGTCTCCCCCAATGGCACCTCCAGTTGGACCGACCTCCAAGCCAACACCGCCGGCACCAACACCACCCACGAGCAACGCAACCTGGCCGCCAGCACCACCCGCCACTACCGCGTCTCGGCCATCAACGGCATCGGCACCAGCATTTCCTCCGACGTCGCCAATGCCACCACCGGCGCCGCCACCGCGCCCGGCGCCCCGAGGAGCCTCACGGCCACGGCCAGCGGGACCACCACGATCAACCTCTCCTGGACCGCCCCGGCCAGCACCGGCGGCTCCGCCATCACCGGCTACAAGATCGAGGTCTCCCCCAATGGCACCTCCAGCTGGACCGACCAGGTCGCCGACACCGCCAGCACCACCACCACCTACGAGCACACCGGGCTGGCCGCCAGCACCACCCGCCACTACCGCGTCTCGGCCATCAACAGCATCGGCGCCAGCCTTCCCTCCAGCGTCGCCGATGCCACCACCGGCGCCCCCGGCAACAACGCCCCGACGGTGACGACCGCGATCCCGGACCAGACGGCGACGGTGGGGGCGGCGTTCAGCTACGCCTTCCCGGACACCACGTTCAGCGACGTGGACACCGGCCAGACGCTGAGCTACATGGCGACGCAAGTCGACGGCACGTCGCTGCCCACGTGGCTGGTCTTCACCGCCGGCACGCGGACCTTCGCGGGCACGCCGGCGGCTTCGGACGCCGGGACGGTGCCGGTGCAGGTGACCGCCAGCGACGGCAACGGCGGGTCGGTCAGCGACGACTTCGGCATCACGGTGAGCGCGGCCGGAACACCACCAGCCCCCACCAACAGCGCTCCGACGGTGACGAGCGCGATCCCGGACCAGTCGGCGACGGCGGGGACGGCGTTCAGCTACGCCTTCCCGGACACCACGTTCAGCGACGCGGACACCGGCGACACGCTGAGCTACACGGCGACGCAGGCCGACGGCACGGCGCTGCCCACG
The DNA here is from genome assembly GCA_965205295.1 of Candidatus Multivorans sp. Classification (GTDB taxonomy): domain Bacteria; phylum Acidobacteriota; class Thermoanaerobaculia; order Multivoradales; family Multivoraceae; genus Multivorans. The sequence goes on along the minus strand of OZ242167.1, from coordinate 2,603,936 downwards.
TGGCTGGTCTTCACCGCCGGCACGCGGACCTTCGCGGGCACGCCGCAGGCCGGGGACGCGGGAACGGTGCCGGTGAGGGTGACCGCCAGCGACGGCAAGGGCGGGTCGGTCAACGACGACTTCGACATCACGGTGACCTCGTCCGGCAACAGCGCCCCGATGGTGGCCAACCCGATTCCGGACCTGTCGGCGCCGGTGGACGCGGCGTTCACCTTTACGTTCCCGGCGCGCACGTTCAGGGACGTGGACGCCGGCGACAGGCTGACCTACTCGGCCACGCAGGCCGACGGCACGCCGCTGCCCGCATGGCTGGGCTTCAATGGCGGCACCCGCTCCTTTGCTGGGACGCCGCAGGCCGGGGACGCGGGGACGGTGTCGTTGAAGCTGACCGCCACCGACGGCGAAGGTGAGTCGGTCAGCGTCACGTTCGACATCACGGTTGGCGCCGTTGGAGACCTTGTGGTGAACTTCGGCACGCACACCGACGCCACCGTCAGGGTACGCGAGTCCGGGACGCCCCATCGGCTCATGCTGCTCCTCAGCAGGGAGGCGCCGCATCCGCTGACGATCCCGCTGGTGGTGACGCACGTGGGCGGCGCGACGGCGGCGGACTACACGGGTCTCCCGGCGAGCGTGACGTTCGCGACGGGCAAGAGGGCGGCGGGCTTCGACATCCGCGCGATCCCGGACCAGGCGCGAGAGCTCGGCGAGGGCCTGCGGCTCGACTTCGGCGCGTTGCCGTCGGGCGTGCGACAGGGCACCTGGGGGCTCTACGAAACGATCGAGTTCCGGGACGAGCGCTCGGAGCGGACGGTGCGGTTCGGGGCCGAAGCGTACGCCGCGGTGGAGGGCGGCGCCGCCGCCGCGGTGTCGATCCACCTGGACGCGCCGGTGGCGTTCGAGCCGCTCGAGGTGGGGCTGCGGCTGGAGTACGGCGGCGGCGCCACGGCCGCGGACCACGGATCGATCCCGACGGTCGTGCCGTTCGGGGTGGGGGAGCGGACGCAGACGATCATGGTGTCCGCGACGGACGATGCCATCGACGACGACGGCGAGAGCGTGTCGCTGTCGTTCGTCCAGGACCCCGGCCGGGTGATCACGGGCAAGGGGTCGGTCACGACGACGGTGGCGCTTGGGGACGACGACGGGCTCGGTGCGGTGACGGTGTCGTTCGGGGCGCCGACCTACACGGCCACGGAAGGCGGCGCCGCCGCGACGGTGCGCGTGGAACTGAACGCGGCGCCCGGCCGTGCGGTGACGGCGCCGCTGACGACCGTCCACAACGGCGGCGCAACGGCGTCGGACTACTCCGGCGTTCCGGCGAACGTGGCGTTCGGGGCGAACCAGACGGCGCAGACGTTCACCGTGACCGCGACGAGCGATGCGGGCGCTGACGGCGGCGAGAGCTTGTCGATCGGGTTCGGGACGCTGCCGGCGGGCGTGTTCGCGGGCCGCCCGGCGGCGGCGGTGGTGGCGCTGTCCGACGGTACCGAGCAGGAGTTCCTGGTGAACTTCGGCACGGCTGCGGACTCCTACGACATCGAAGTGCCCGAGGGCGATCAGCCCCACCGGTTCAGTGTGTACCTGGGCACGGACCGGCTCCAGGCGATCTGGAACGGCCGCCCGCAGCGGCCGGTGACGATCCCGCTGGTGGTGACGCACACGGGCGGAGCGACCGAGGCGGACTACGCGCCCATCCCTGCGAGCGTGACGTTCGCGGCGGGCGAGGGCCGGGCGGGCTTCGACGTGCGCGCGCTGTTTGACCAGGAGGTCGAAACCGGCGAGGGCCTGCGGATCGACTTCGGGCCGCTGCCGCCGGGCGTGACGAAGGACACCTGGGGGCCCTACGAGACGATCGCGTTCGTGGACGTGGACGAGCGCTCGTCCGCGCCGGGGGCGCCAAGAGTCGAGGCGGTGGACGGCAGCGCGACCAGCCTGCGGGCGACATGGACCCCGGTATCGAACCCGGGCGGGCCGCTGGTGAGCGGCTACGACGTGCAGTACCGCAAGGCTGGCGGGACCGGCGCGGACTGGACGGACGGTCCCCGGAACGCGCCGTTCTCGGAAGTCGAGATCGGCAGCCTGGAGGAGGGGGTCTCGTACGAGGTGCAGGTGCGGGCCGCCAGCAGCGAGGGCATGGGACCGTACTCGCAGCCGGGCACGGGAACGACCCATGCGCTGGCGGTCAGGGTGGCGGAGGCGCCGTCGCAGTTGCAGCACCACGACGCCGCGGCCTTCCGGGTCGTGTTCGAGTTCAGCGAGGCGGTGGTCGTGGCCGCGGAGGCGACGTCGCTTGCGGAGTCGTTCTTTGCCGAGACCGGCGAGGTGACCTCGGCGCGGCGGCTGTCGCAGCGCCGGCTGGAGGTGACGTTCGCCCCGGGCACGACCTACGAGGAGATCGTTGGGGTCGAGGCCGCCTCTGCCTGCGGCAGCGCGGGGGCGATCTGCACGGCGGAGGCCGTGCCGCTGTCGCACGGGATCGAGCTGGCGGTGCCGGGCCCGGGTACGCCGGTGGTGACGATCCGGGCTCGATCGGCGACCGTCGAGGAGGGCGATCCGGTGGTGTTCGAGGTGCAACGCCTCGATCCCTCAAGCGGCACGGACCCGCTCTTGGTCGCTCTCGAGCGGCTGGTCGAGGGCGTGGTCTTCGTCGATCCGCCGCCCGTTGCGGTTGCCTTCACGGCGGGCGTCGAGAGGGTCTCGGTCTCGCTGGCGACGGTGAACGGCGGCGGCGCCGAGGACGGCGGCCGCGTCCGGTACCGGGTGGCCGTGCCTCCCCGATCCAGGGGGTACGTGGTCGGCAATCCCGGCGCAGCGGAAGTCGTCGTGCGGGACGAGGTGTCGTCCCCGACGCCGGCTGATCCGGACGCCGACCCGACGCCTCCCACGCCGGACGGCACCTGCGTCGCGGGCGCCCACACCCTCTGCCTCCAGGATTCGCGCTTCTCGGTGACCGTCGACTGGTCGACGGCGGACGGCGCCGGCCAGGGCCTCGTGGCGCCCGAACGCACGCACGACTCCGGGATGTTCCACTTCTTCGACGCGAACAGTTGGGAGGTCCTGATCAAGGTCCTGGACGGTTGCGCCCTGAACGGGCACGTGTGGGTCTACGGCGCCTCGACGACCGACGTCGGTTACGTGATTCAGGTGACCGACACGGCGACCGGCGCGGCCAGGGAGTACCGGAACGAACCCGGCATGCCGGCGGCGGCAATCACCGACAGCGAGGCGTTTCCCGCGAGTTGCCGGCTGCAGTGACGGCGTGGCCCGGCGCGAGCCCCGCAAACCTGTAGGGGACAGTCCCGAAACGCCTTCGTAGAGTTGTGTGGTGCTTGAGGGTCCAGACACAGTCTTGCCCGTCTCGCCCATCTCACCGAGCGCCCCGCGCCGCGTGCCGCGCGCCCCGGTCCCCGTGGCCTTTGCGCTCGCCGTCCTCGCCGTCCTCGCCGTCCTGGCGACGGTCGCCCCGGAACAGGCCGCCGCACAGACGGTCACGACCCTCCTCAGCAACACCGGGCAGGAAGCCGGCCTCGACTCAGGCCTTGTTCGAGCCACAAGCTTCACCACGGGCGCCGGCACCCACACGCTGTCCAGCGTCGGGATAGCCCTTGCCGATCAGCGTTCTCCTGTCCTCACCCCGCTGGTCCAGATTCTCGGGACCACCGGCGGCCTTCCGGGCGCCCTGGTGGCCACCCTGACCAATCCGGCCACGATCGTGGATGACGCTCTCAACGTCTTCACCGCCCCGGCCAACACCACGCTGAGCGCCAGCACCACCTACTGGGTGGTCACGAGCAATTCCGCCTCGACCGATGGCGCGGGGTTTCGGATCAACAGGACCGACTCCACGGACCAGGACAGCGGCGCCGCAGCGGGATGGGTGTTCGGCTCCGCGTTCTTCAAGGCGGCAAGCACCGACAACTGGAGTTTCTCCAATCTCCGCCACCGCCTCGAAATCCGGGGGACAGAACGGACGGCCCCCGCCAACGCCGCCCCGACGGTGGCGAACGTGATCCCGGACCAGACAGCGACGGCAGACACGGCGTTCACCTACCAATTCCCGACGAACACGTTCAACGATACGGACACCAACGACACGCTGAGCTACATGGCGACGAAAGCCGACGACACGAGGCTGCCCACGTGGCTGACCTTCACCGCCGGCACGCGGACCTTCACGGGGACACCGGCGGCTTCGGATGTGGAAACGGTGGCAGTGAAGGTGACCGCCACTGACACCAGCAGCGCCACGGCCAGTGACGAATTCAACATCGTGGTGCGCCCGGACCCCGTCGCGCACTGCGACACGACGGACACCAACGAGATCCTTTGCGGCACCATGGTGGTGGCGGTCAGCGGCTTGGAGTACGGATTCGCAGCGGGCCGCTACGGGTCATTGTCTCAAGACGATTTTAGCTACAGTGGCGTTTCCCACGAAATTGTAATCATGGCCTATAGTGGTTCTGACTTCTTTTTTTCTACCGACCGGGCCAACGATGCTTTTGCGACTGGGTTCAAGCTGGTTCTGGACACTGACGAATTTTCCCTGGATGGCACGTGGGATGAAAACATAGTGGAATACGTCGTGGAGAATCACGGCCTCTCCTGGTCGGCCAACGACACGGTCCAGGTCAAGCTCGTTTTCGTTCCCCCCGTCAACGCCACCCCGACGTTGATGAACGCGATCCCGGACCAGACGGCGACGGTGGGCACGCTGTTCTTGTATCAGTTCCCGGACACCACGTTCAACGATACGGACACCGGCGACACGCTGAGCTACATGGCGACGAAACCCGACGACACGACGCTGCCCAGGTGGCTGACCTTCACCGCCAGCACGCGGACCTTCTCGGGGACGCCGGCGGCTTCGGATGTGGAAACGGTGGCAGTGAAGGTGACCGCCGACGACAGCAACGGCGGGACGGTCAGCGACGAATTCGACATCACCGTCGCCTTGGACACCACCCCGCCCACGCCGACCGGCGTCACGGTTTTCTCGGGCGGTGAAACGATCCGTTTGATGTTCACCGAGTTTGTGAGTGGGCTAGTGGGCAAACGGCCCCCGAACTCCGCCTTCACGGTCACTGCAGACGGCATTGCCGTGCCGATCGGGAGCGTTTCGGGCGTCGGCGGCAATCTCGCGCTCGCGCTTGGCGTCCGCATCCGCCAGGGCCAGGTCGTGGTCGTCACCTACACCGACCCCACCATGGGCGACGACGCCGAGGCCATCCAGGACATCGTCGGCAACGACGCCGCGTCCTTCACCACCGGCATGAGCGGCGTCGCCGCCGTCACCAACAACTCCACCGAGGCGCCCGTCGCCCCGGACCCCCCGACGGGCCTCACGGCAACCGCCAGCGGGAGCAGCACGATCAACCTCTCGTGGACCGCTCCGGTCGACAACGGCGGCCGCGTCATCACCGGCTACAAGATCGAGGTCTCCACCGATAGCGAAACTACCTGGGACGACCAGGTCGCCGACACCGCCAGCACTGCCACCACCTACGAGCACACCGGGCTGGCCGCCAGCACCACCCGCCACTACCGCGTCTCGGCCATCAACAGCATCGGCACCGGCGCCACTCCCTCCGAAGTCGCCAATGCCACCACCGGCGCCAACGCCGCCCCGACGGCATCGAACGGCACGGTGACCACGAACGAGGACACGGACCACACCTTCGCTGCGGCCGATTTCAACTTCTCCGACGCCGACACCGGCGACACGCTCGCGAGCGTGATCATCACCGCCGTGCCGACCGCCGGCGCCCTCGCCGTGGACGGGAATGCGCTCGTTTCCGCGGACCTGCCGTATGCGGTGAGCAGGGCCGTCATCGACGCGGCGAAGATGAAGTACACCCCACCGGCCGATGCCAACGGGACGGGCTACGCGAGTTTCTCCTTCAAGGTCAACGACGGCACGGTGGACAGCACCTCCGCCAACACGATGACCATCAACGTGACGGCGGTGAGCGACGCCCCGACGGCGACGGACGGCACGGTGACCACGAACGAGGACACGGACCACACCTTCGCCGCGGCCGATTTCAACTTCTCCGACGCCGACACCGGCGACACGCTCGCGAGCGTGATCATCACCGCCGTGCCGACCGCCGGCGCCCTCGCCGTGGACGGGAATGCGCTCGTTTCCGCGGACCTGCCGTTTACGGTGAGCAAGGCCGTCGTCGATGCGGCGAAGATGAAGTACACCCCACCGGCCGATGCCAACGGGACGGGCTACGCGAGTTTCACCTTCAAGGTCAACGACGGCACGGTGGACAGCACCTCCGCCTTCACGATGACCATCGACGTGACGGCGGTGAACGACGCCCCGACGGTGGCGACCGCGATCCCGAACCAGTCGGCGCCGGTGGACGCGGCGTTCAGCTACACAATCCCGGCGAACGCGTTCAACGATGCGGACACCGGCGACACGCTGAGCTACGCGGCGACGCAGGCCGACGGCACGAACCTGCCCACGTGGCTGGTCTTCACCGCCGGCACGCGGACCTTCGCGGGGACTCCGGCGGCAACGGATGTGGGGAGGGTGTCAGTGGAGGTGACCGCCACTGACACCAATAGCGAGACGGTCAGCGACGAATTCGACATCGCGGTTGTCACGCTCGTGGTCCCCGCGGACTGGAGCCTCAAGCCCACCGGCCTGGCTGCCGGCGCCAGGTTCCGGCTGCTGTTCCTCTCCTCCACCGGGCGCAACGCTACTGCCACCGACATCGTGGACTACAACACCTTCGTCCAGGACCGCGCCGCGGCCGGCCACGCCGACATCCAGGGCTACGGCGCGGGCTTCCGGGCGGTCGGCTGCACTACCGCCGTCGACGCCCGCGACAACACCTCAACCACGTACACCACGGCCGACACGGGCGTCCCCATCTACTGGCTCAACGGCGCCAAGGCCGCCGACGACTACGAGGATTTCTACGACGGGTCCTGGGACGAGGAGGCCAACGACAAGAACGAGTCCGGCACCAACGGCCCCAATACCGCCACACAGGCCGGCCGCCCCTGGACCGGCTGCACCCACAACGGCACCGAGTCGTTCTTTAGCGGAAGCTCGCGCGCGCTGGGCTCTGGCTCCGTGCGCTTGGGCCGGCCCTCCTCCTCCGCTACCGGCAACGGCCCCATCGGCAGCATCAGCGCCACTCCAGGGACCCAAAGCCACCCCCTGTACGGGCTCTCGGAGGTCTTCCAGGTCAACACCGCCCCCGCCAACGCCACCCCGACGTTGACGAACGCGATCCCGGACCAGACGGCGACGGTAGGCACGGCGTTCAGCTACATAATCCCGGCGAACACGTTCAACGATACGGACACCAGCGACACGCTGAGCTACACGGCGACACAAGCCGACGGTACGGACCTGCCCACGTGGCTGGGCTTCACCGCCAGCACGCGGACCTTCATGGGGACGCCGGCGGTTGCGGATGTGGGGACGGTGTCGGTGGAGGTGACCGCCACTGACACCAGTAGCGCCACGGTCACCGACGAATTCAACATCGTGGTGAGCCCGGACCCCCTCGCGCACTGCGACACGACGAACACCAACGAACTCTGGTGCGCCGCCATGACGGTGGGGAGTGGACACCTTTTCGGTACCAACATTCTCGGTTTTGACGCAACCCTCCCCTTTGGCGGTCTCACACCTAGAAGGTTCGACTACCGCACCGGCACGATTCGTGTTTATCGCCTTGTTTATGGCTCCGCCGGTTTCGAGTTCGGCACAGCTCGCGTTTCCGGTACGACTCCCTCTGACGGCCTTCTCGGGACCAGAAACTTCACGCTTGAGATCGGCACGGGCGTCGGCAAGAAGACCTTCGCCATAGACAACCCGGGGACAGATATGGCCTTCCTCTTCTCCAACCACGGCCTGTCCTGGTCTGTGAACGAAATGGTCCCGGTCAAGTTGCTGCTGGTCCCCAACAACGCCCCGACGGTCGACAACGAGGTCCCGGACCAGACGGCGGTGGCGGGGACGTCGTTCAGCTACCAGGTTCCGGCGGACGCGTTCAGCGATCCGGACAGCGACACGCTGGCCTACGCGGCGAACAAGGCCGACGACACCATGCTGCCCACGTGGCTGTCCTTCGACGCCGCCACGCGGACCTTCACGGGCACGCCGGCGGCCGCGGACCTGGGGACGGTTTCGGTGAAGGTGACCGCCACTGACACCAGCGGCGCCACGATCAGCGACGAATTCGACATCATGGTGATACCGGCCGCGCCCGCGGGCCTCGCGGCCGAGGCGGGCGACGGGCGGGTCCGGCTGTCCTGGACAGAACCGAGACCGCGTGTCGTCCACGAGTACCGCTATGCGGCAGGCGCCTCGGTGCCGGCGAACGCGGCCTGGACGTCCATTGGCTTCTCCGATCAGTCCACAGTCTTGATTTCCGGGCTTACCAACGGCACGGCCCATGCCTTCGAGGTGCGGGTGGTCGGCAGCGGGGGCGTGGGCCCGGGCGCGGCGGCCGCGGTGTCCGCGACGCCGTCGGTGGCCGCGTGTAGCGCGCCCAACCTTGGCGGCAGGCGGTCGGTCTGGTCCGCCACGCTGACGGTAGGGCCCACTACATTTTCAAGCGATGCGATATACGCGGGCTACGAAAATCGTCAGGGTAATACACCGTACGGCAGCCTGTCCCCGACCGCTGATTTTTCGATCGGTGGGACCTCCTACACCATTGCTTCCTTGGAAACAGTCGTCACAAATAGCAACCGCAGAAGCATATTTTTGGAATTAGTCGACTCTCGCACGTTTCCGGAGGCAGTGAGAGCGGCACTGCAATTCCATTGGTGCGGCGATTCGTCCGGACTTGATACTCTAAACCAGGATTACAGGGTTACTGACGACAACGATGCCGACTGGTCCATCCACACCACGCGCGAGCTTGCGCTGAGCCTGCCGGCGAACAACGACGCGACGGGGACGCCGGCGGTTACGGGGACAGCGCAGGCCGGCGAGACCCTGACGGCGGGAATTGGGGACATCGCCGACTCCGACGGGCTGCCCGCGACCTTCCCGGACGACTATGCGTTCCAGTGGGTACGGGTGGATGCGGACGGCACGTCGAACGCCACCGACATTACGGATGCGACCGCGAACACCTACACGCTGACGGCCGACGATGTCGGCAAGCGGGTCAGGGTCCGGGTGAGCTTCTTCGACGTATTGGGCGGCGACGAGGAGATCCTCGGCGCACTCAGCGGTGAGGTGGTGAGCGCGCCGCCCGCCGTGTCGGCTTCACTTGTGTCCAATCTCGGCCAGACCGAGGCCGCGGGCATCCTCCTGTCCGCCTTTGACGTTATCCAGGGTTTCGAAACCGGCGCCGGCGCCTATACGCTGACCAGCGTCGATCTCAGACTCAAAAAGGGGACTGCCGGGGCTGTTTTCACCATTCCCAGCGTTAAGTTGACGCAAGGAACGACAAGCGGGTCGAGCGTGACGCTCACCGGACCGGAAGTAGTGCTCACCGCCGGGGTCGCCGATGTTGCCAGCGGCACGGCGAACTACACCTTCACGGCGCCGGCCAACACCACACTGACGGGGTCGACCGAGTATTTTATCGTGGTGGAAACCGTCGGGAGCAATAGTCAGTGGTTGACGACATCATTACCCGGCGAGGACGCCACGCCGGCCGATGGCTGGACTATCAACAACAACCGGGCGCGGCGCAACTCGTCTAGCACGGGTAGCTTCACCACGCGAGGCCGGGCGCAGTTAATGAGCATCAACGGCATCACCACTACGCCCCCGCCCCCCGCCAACACCCCCCCGGTAGTTGCCAACGCGATCCCGGACCAGACAGCAACGGCGGGCACGGCATTCCGTTACGCCTTCCCGGACACCACGTTTACCGACGCCGACAGCGGCGACACGCTGATCTACAAGGCGACGAAGGGCGACGGCGCGACGCTGCCTTCCTGGCTGACCTTCGACCCCGGCACGCGGGCCTTCTCGGGCACGCCGACGGCCGCGGACGTGGGGAGGGTTTCGGTAAAAGTGACCGCCACTGACACCAGTAGCGCGACGGCCAGCGGCGACTTCGACATCGTGGTCAGCGCTGCCACCACCACGACGCCCCCCGCGACCGGTTCACTTGTATCCAATCTCGGCCAGACCCAGCACTCGGGAAGCCTCCCCCTGGTCACTTGGGACGTTGTCCAGGGCTTCGCGATCGCCGACACCGCCTCCAGCAACGACTATACGCTGACCAGCATCGATCTCAGACTCTTCAGGGACGCCGGCGGGACTTCTATCGGCGCTCCCGGCGTGCAGTTGGTGGAGGGAACCAAAACCGCGACCAGCGTGACGTTCACCGGGTCACCCGTAACGCTCACCGCCGATGTCGCCGAGGTCACCAGCACCACGGGGGAGAACTACAGGTTTACGGCGCCGTCCGGCACCGTACTGAATGCGTCGAAGCGGTATTTTATCCGGGTGGAACACGTCGGAACCAGGGTGCGGTGGATGACGACCGCTGCAACCGGCGAGGACGCCTCGCCGGCGACGGACGCGGGCTGGAGTATCGACGACGAACGGTGGCGGCGTTCCGCGACCAACACGGGCGATTTTACTAATAAGGTAGCCCGGTCGCAGTTGCTGCGCGTCAACGGCAACACCACTACGAGCACCAACAGCGCCCCGACGGTGGCCACCGTCATCCCGGACCAGACGGCGACGGAGGGCACGGAGTTCAGCTATACGTTCCTGCCGACCACGTTCAACGATACGGACGCCGGCGACACCCTGACCTACTCGGCGACGAAAGCCGACGACACGGACCTGCCCACGTGGCTGAGCTTCGACGCCGCCACGCGGACCTTCACGGGCACGCCGGCGGCCGCGGACCTGGGGACGGTTTCGGTGAAGGTGACCGCCACTGACACCGGCAGCGCCACGGTCAGCGACGACTTCGACATCGTGGTGATCGCCGCCCCGCCTGCGGGCTTCAGGGCCGACGAGGGCGACGGGCGGGTCCGGCTGGTCTGGACAGAACCGACACCGATTATCGACCACGAGTACCGCTATGCGGCAGGCGCCTCGGTGCCGGCGGATACGGCCTGGACGGTCATTGGCGACGCCGAGCAGTCCACAATCTTGATTTCCGGGCTTGCCAACGGCACGGCCCATGCCTTCGAGGTGCGGGTGGTCGGCAGCGGGGGCGTGAGCCCGGGCGCGGCGGCCGCGGTGTCCGCGACGCCGGCGGTGGCCGCGTGTAGCGCGCCCAACCTTGGCGGCAGGCGGTCGGTCTGGTCCGCCACGCTGACGGTAGGGCACATGGAATTTACAAGCAGTTATGCAGCGGGCTACGAAAACCGTCAGGGTAATACACCGTACGGCAGCCTGTCCCCGAGCGCTGATTTTTCGATCGGTGGGACCTCCTACACCATTGCTTTACTGGAAACTATACTCAGAGGTCGCGACCGCAGAACTATGTTTTTAGGACTAGCCGGCTCTGGCACGTTTCCGGATGCGGTGAGAACGGCACTGCAACTCCATTGGTGCGGCAATTCGTCCGGACTTCAATTTTTAAACCCTCTTTACACGGTTGTTAACAACAACCGTGCCGACTGGTCCCTCCACACCACGCGCGAGGTTGCGCTGAGCCTGCCGGCGAACAACGACGCGACGGGGACGCCGACGGTTACGGGGACAGCGCAGGCCGGCGAGACCCTGACGGCGGGAATGGGGAACATCACCGACGCCGACGGGCTGCCGGCGACCTTCCCGGGCGACTATGCATTCCAGTGGGTACGGGTGGATGCGGACGGCACGTCGAACGCCACCGACATTACGAATGCGACCGCGAACGCCTACACGCTGACGGCCGACGATGTCGGCAAGCGGGTCAGGGTCCGGGTGAGCTTCTTCGACGTATTGGGCGGCGAAGAGGAGATCCTTGGCGCACTCAGCGATGTGGTGGTGAGCGGAGCCCCCACCGGGGTCGCCGCGGACTGGAGCCTCAAGCCCACCGGCCTGGCCGCCGGCGCCAAGTTCCGGCTGCTGTTCCTCTCCTCCACGAAGCGCGACGCCACCGCCAGCGACATCGCGAGCTACAACACCTTCGTCCAGGACCGCGCCGCGGCCGGCCACACCGACATCCAGACCTACAGCGCGGGCTTCCGGGTGGTCGGCTGCACCGAAGCCGTCGACGCCCGCGACAACACCTTCACCACCTACACCACGGCCGACACGGGCGTCCCCATCTACTGGCTCAACGGCGCCAAGGCCGTCGACGACTACGAGGATTTCTACGACGGATCCTGGGACGACGAGGCCAACGACAAGAACGAGTCCGGCACTGACGGGCCCGACGCCTCCGTGACCCTCAACCGCCCTGTTACCGGCTGCCAGCACGACGGCACCGAGGCGTTCAGTGCCGGTGATTCGCGCGCGCTAGGCGCTACTATTGTGCGCATCGGCCAGCTCAACTCCTCCGTAAGCGGCAGCGGCCCCCTGAGCGGCATCGACGCCACCCTCAGGTCCGTATCCCACCCCATGTACGGCCTCTCGGAGGTCTTCGAGGTCAACACCGCCCCTAGCACCCCCGCCAACACCGCCCCGACGGCATCGAACGGCTCGGTGACCACGAACGAGGACACGGACCACACTTTCGCCGCGGCGAGCTTCAATTTTGCGGACAGCGACAGCGGCGATTCGCTGTCGAGCGTGAAGATCGTGACGCTGCCCACGGCGGGCAAGGGCGCGCTGACGCTCAACACCACGAACGTGAGCGCGAACGCCGCGGTGACCAAGGCCCAGTTGGACAGCGGGAACCTCAAGTACGCCCCGCCCGCCAACGCGAACGGGACGGGCTACGCGAGCTTCACCTTCAGGGTGAACGACGGCACGGTGGACAGCAGCTCCGACTACACGATGACCATCAACGTGACGGCGGTGAACGACGCCCCGACGGTAGCGAACGCGATCCCGGACCAGGAGGCGGCGGCGGGGACGGAGTTCATGTATGCGTTCCCGACGAACACGTTCAGCGACGTGGACACCGGCCAGACGCTGAGCTACATGGCGACGAAAGCCGACGATACCATGCTGCCCACGTGGCTGTCCTTCGCTGCCGATACGCAGACCTTCTCGGGCTCGCCGGCATCCACGGACACTGGGACGGTTTCGGTGAAGCTGACCGCCAGCGACGGCAACGGCGGGTCGATCAGCGACCAATTTGACATCCTGGTGGTGCCAGCGCTGACGGTGTCCCTCGAAGAAGCTGACTCTTATGTGGCGGAAGGCAATTCGGTGGAGGTGCCGGTGCTGCTGAGCGGCGCGCCGGGACGGGAAGTTGCGATCACGCTTGTTTCCGTCCTTAAAGACGGTCTTTCGGGTTCCGATTACACGACTTCGTCGCTGAGCCCGACGTTCGGCGCGTCGGAGACGCGCAAGGTGGTGACCGTCACGGCCACGGATGACAGCGACGTGGACCCCGGCGAGTATCTTGTTCTCAGTGTGTCCATCACCACCCTCCCTACCGGAATCGGGGAGGGGGCGGGGTCACAAAGAAGAATTTATTTTGCTGACAACGACTTCCAATACCAGGCGAGCCATGCCGGCGGCACCACGCTCTCCGTGAACGAGCAAGCGGGGACGCTGACGGCGACGGTGCGCGTGGAGGCCCCTAACATTTCAAGAGACGACCTGAACGCGCTCAACGAGAACGTGGTGCTGAGCGTATCCACCGCGGACGGAACGGCCACGGCGGGACAGGACTACACTTTGCTATCGCAGACCCTGACCTTCGCGCCCGCGGACTTCGCCACTACGCGCTCCGGTTGTCCCCAACCTAACCCTAACTTTTGTGCGCGGGCCGATAAGACGGTCACCGTGGCGATCACCGACGACACGGCCTACGAGGGCGCGACGGCGGAGACCTTCACCTTGACGCTGTCGCACCAAACGGGCCAGCGGGTGACCTACCCCTCGCCCGCCGGGGAGACGGCGACCGTGTCGATCGCCGACGACGAGCGGCCCGCACTGACCTTCACGGTGGCGCCCACGACCATCCTGGAGAACGCCGGCACGGCCACGGTGACCCTGGCCACGACCGACGGCGCCGGCATCACCGCCGACACGGCCATCGCCCTGTCGCTGGCGGGCACCGCCACCAAGGGCACCGACTACACCATCTCCTCGGAATTGCTGACGCTCACGGCCGGCCAAAGCTCGGTGACCGCCACCATCACGGCGACCATGGACACGGCGAGCGACGACAACGAGACCGTGGTGGTCACCGCCAGCAGCGGCGGCACCGCCATCGGCACCGCGCAGACGGTGACCATCACCGAAACGCTGCCCGCGCTGTCGATCGCGGTGGATCCGGCCTCCATCGCCGAGGCGGCCGGCACCTCCACGGTGACCGTCAGCACCGGCACACCCTTCACCGCCGACCAGACCATCAGCCTGACCCTGGGCGGCACGGCGACCGTGACCAGCGACTACACCCTCAGCGACACCTCGCTGACGCTGACCGCCGGAGAGACGTCCGTCACCGCCACGGTGACCGCGGTGCAGGACACCATCGACGAGCCGGACGAGACGGTCATCGTCTCCGCCAGCAACGGCGGCACCGCCATCGGCTCGGCGACCGTGACCATCACCGACGACGACGCCAATAGCGCCCCGGTGCTGGACAACGCGATTCCGGACCAGTCTGCGGTCGCGGGGACGGGGTTCAGCTATCAGGTTCCGGCGGACGCGTTCAGCGATCCGGACAACGACACGCTGAGCTACATGGCGACGCAAGGCGACGGCACGACGCTGCCCACGTGGCTGGTCTTCACCGCCGGCACGCGGACCTTCGCGGGGACGCCGGCGGCAACGGATGTGGAGACCTTGGCTGTGAAGGTGACCGCCGACGACAGCAACGGCGGGACGGTCAGCGACGACTTCAACATCACCGTCGCCCCCGGCGCCCCCGGCGCCCCGACCGGCCTCATGGCAACGGCCAACGGGAGCACCAGGATCAAGCTCTCGTGGACCGCCCCGGCCAGCAACGGCGGCGCCTTCATCACCGGCTACAAGATCGAGGTCTCCATCGATAGCGGCGCCACCTGGAGCGACCTGGTTGCCGACACCGACAGCACCACCCCCACCGCCTTCGAGCACACCGGACTGACCGCCGGCGCCACGCGCCACTACCGCGTCTACGCCATCAACTCGGCCGGCACCGGCGCCACTTCCTCCAGCGTCGCCAACGCCACCACCAGCACAACCCCCGACGCCCCGGCCCTCATCAGCAACGTCGGCCAGGGCAGCTTCAACTCGTCCGGCACGAACTTCACGGCGCAGCGCTTCACCACCGGGAGCAACGCCGCCGGCTATTCTCTCGACAGCATCGAAATCGTGTCCACAGACGATGAGGGCGACGACGTTGGCCTCAGCGTCTGGACCGTCGACGCCAGCGGCTTCCCCGACTCCCTTCACGCCACGCTCATCGACCCGTCCAACTTCGTCGCCGGCACCCTCATCTTCACCGCCCCACCGAACACCGTGCTCGGCGCGAGCACGACCTACTCCGTGGTCATCGAGAAGCCCAGCGGCGAACCTGTGAAACTCACCATCACGACATCCGACGCCGAGGACGCCGGTGGCGCCGCCGGCTGGAGCATCGAGGACTCATTGGACCAGGGCGATGGCACCGGCTCCACCTGGACGTCCCACGGGATAAACGCGTACCGCATCGCTGTCAAGGGAACGACGAGGGCCGCCACCGCGCCCGGCGCCCCGACCGGCCTCACGGCAACCGCGAGCGGGACCACCACGATCAACCTCTCGTGGACCGCCCCGGTCGACAACGGCGGCAGCGCCATCACCGGCTACAAGATCGAGGTCTCCACCGATAGCGAAACTACCTGGAACGACCTGGTCGCCGACACCGCCAGCACCGCCACCGCCTACGACCACACCGGGCTGACCGCCAGCACCACCCGCCACTACCGCGTCTCGGCCATCAACAGCATTGGCGCCAGCACTCCCTCCGACGTCGCCAATGCCACCACCGGCACCGCCGCCAACGCCGCCCCGACGGCATCGAACGGCACGGTGACCACGAACGAGGACACGGACCACACCTTCGCCGCCGCGAGCTTCAATTTTGCGGACACCGACAGCGGCGATGCGCTGGAGAGCGTGAAGATCGTGACGCTGCCCGCGACGGGCAAGGGCACGCTGACGCTCAACAACGCGAACGTGAGCGCGAACGCCGCGGTGACCAAGGCCCAGTTGGACAACGGGAACTTCAAGTACGCGCCGCCCGCCAACGCGAACGGGACGGGCTACGCAAGCTTCACCTTCAGGGTGAACGACGGCACGGCGGACAGCAGCTCCGCCTACACGATGACCATCAACGTGACGGCGGTGAACGACGTCCCGACGGTGGTGATCACGATTCCGGACCAGACGGCGACGGTGGACACGGCGTTCTCCTACACGATCCCCTCCAACACGTTCAGCGACGTGGACACCGGCCAGACGCTGAGCTACGCGGCGACGCAAGTCGACGGCACGACGCTGCCCACGTGGCTGGGCTTTACCGCCAGCACGCTGACCTTCGCGGGGACGCCGGCGGCAACGGATGTGGAGACGGTGGCAGTGAAGGTGACCGCCAGCGACAGCAACGGCGGGTCGGTCAGCGACAACTTCGACATCACGGTGAGCGCGGCCACCAACGCCGCCCCGACGGCATCGAACGGCACGGTGACCACGAACGAGGACATGGACCACACCTTCGCCGCGACGAGCTTCAATTTTGCGGACACCGACAGCGGCGATGCGCTGTCGAGCGTGAAGATCGTGACGCTGCCCGCGACGGGCCAGGGCGCGCTGACGCTCAACAACGCGAACGTGAGCGCGAACGCCGCGGTGACCAAGGCCCAGTTGGACAACGGGAACTTCAAGTACGCGCCGCCCGCCAACGCGAACGGGACGGGCTACGCAAGCTTCACCTTCAGGGTGAACGACGGCACGGCGGACAGCAGCTCCGCCTACACGATGACCATCAACGTGACGGCGGTGAACGACGCCCCGACGGTAACGAACACGATTCCGGACCAGACGGCAACGGTGGACACGGCGTTCTCCTACACGATCCCCTCCAACACGTTCAGCGACGTGGACACCGGCCAGACGCTGAGCTACGCGGCGACGCAAGTCGACGGCACGACGCTGCCCACGTGGCTGGTCTTCACCGCCGGCACGCTGACCTTCGCGGGCACGCCGGCGGCAACGGATGTGGAGACGGTGGCAGTGAAGGTGACCGCCAGCGACAGCAACGGCGGGTCGGTCAGCGACAACTTCGACATCACGGTGAGCGCGGCCACCAACGCCGCCCCGACGGCATCGAACGGCACGGTGACCACGAACGAGGACACGGACCACACCTTCGCCGCGGCGAGCTTCAGTTTTGCGGACAGCGACAGCGGCGATGCGCTGGAGAGCGTGAAGATCGTGACGCTGCCCGCGGCGGGCAAGGGCGCGCTGACGCTCAACAACGCGAACGTGAGCGCGAACGCCGCGGTGACCAAGGCCCAGTTGGACAACGGGAACTTCAAGTACGCGCCGCCCGCCAACGCGAACGGGACGGGCTACGCGAGCTTCACTTTCAGGGTGAACGACGGCACGGCGGACAGCAGCTCCGCCTACACGATGACCATCAACGTGACGGCGGTGAACGACGCCCCGACGGTAACGAACACGATTCCGGACCAGTCGGCAACGGTGGACACGGCGTTCTCCTACACGATCCCCTCCAACACGTTCAGCGACGTGGACACCGGCCAGACGCTGAGCTACGCGGCGACGCAAGTCGACGGCACGACGCTGCCCACGTGGCTGGTCTTCACCGCCGGCACGCGGACCTTCGCGGGCACGCCGGCGGCTTCGGACGCCGGGACGGTGCCGGTGCAGGTGACCGCCAGCGACGGCAACGGCGGGTCGGTCAGCGACGACTTCGGCATCACGGTGAGCGCGGCCGGAACACCACCAGCCCCCACCAACAGCGCTCCGACGGTGACGAGCGCGATCCCGGACCAGTCGGCGACGGCGGGGACGGCGTTCAGCTACGCCTTCCCGGACACCACGTTCAGCGACGCGGACACCGGCGACACGCTGAGCTACACGGCGACGCAGGCCGACGGCACGGCGCTGCCCACGTGGCTGGTCTTCACCGCCGGCACGCGGACCTTCGCGGGCACGCCGCAGGCCGGGGACGCGGGAACGGTGCCGGTGAGGGTGACCGCCAGCGACGGCAAGGGCGGGTCGGTCAACGACGACTTCGACATCACGGTGACCTCGTCCGGCAACAGCGCCCCGATGGTGGCCAACCCGATTCCGGACCTGTCGGCGCCGGTGGACGCGGCGTTCACCTTTACGTTCCCGGCGCGCACGTTCAGGGACGTGGACACCGGCGACAGGCTGACCTACTCGGCCACGCAGGCCGACGGCACGCCGCTGCCCGCATGGCTGGGCTTCAATGGCGGCACCCGCACCTTTGCTGGGACGCCGCAGGCCGGGGACGCGGGGACGGTGTCGTTGAAGCTGACCGCCACCGACGGCGAAGGTGAGTCGGTCAGCGTCACGTTCGACATCACGGTTGGCGCCGTTGGAGACCTTGTGGTGAACTTCGGCACGCACACCGACGCCACCGTCAGGGTACGCGAGTCCGGGACGCCCCATCGGCTCATGCTGCTCCTCAGCAGGGAGGCGCCGCATCCGCTGACGATCCCGCTGGTGGTGACGCACGTGGGCGGCGCGACGGCGGCGGACTACACGGGCCTCCCGGCGAGCGTGACGTTCGCGACGGGCAAGAGGGCGGCGGGCTTCGACATCCGCGCGATCCCGGACCAGGCGCGAGAGCTCGGCGAGGGCCTGCGGCTCGACTTCGGCGCGTTGCCGTCGGGCGTGCGACAGGGCACCTGGGGGCTCTACGAAACGATCGAGTTCCGGGACGAGCGCTCGGAGCGGACGGTGCGGTTCGGGGCCGAAGCGTACGCCGCGGTGGAGGGCGGCGCCGCCGCCGCGGTGTCGATCCACCTGGACGCGCCGGTGGCGTTCGAGCCGCTCGAGGTGGGGCTGCGGCTGGAGTACGGCGGCGGCGCCACGGCCGCGGACCACGGATCGATCCCGACGGTCGTGCCGTTCGGGGTGGGGGAGCGGACGCAGACGATCATGGTGTCCGCGACGGACGATGCCATCGACGACGACGGCGAGAGCGTGTCGCTGTCGTTCGTCCAGGACCCCGGCCGGGTGATCACGGGCAAGGGGTCGGTCACGACGACGGTGGCGCTTGGGGACGACGACGGGCTCGGTGCGGTGACGGTGTCGTTCGGGGCGCCGACCTACACGGCCACGGAAGGCGGCGCCGCCGCGACGGTGCGCGTGGAACTGAACGCGGCGCCCGGCCGCGCGGTGACGGCGCCGCTGACGACCGTCCACAACGGCGGCGCAACGGCGGCGGATTACTCCGGCGTTCCGGCGAACGTGGCGTTCGGGGCGAACCAGACGGCGCAGACGTTCACCGTGACCGCGACGAGCGATGCGGGCGCTGACGGCGGCGAGAGCTTGTCGATCGGGTTCGGGACGCTGCCGGCGGGCGTGTTCGCGGGCCGCCCGGCGGCGGCGGTGGTGGCGCTGTCCGACGGCACCGAGCAGGAGTTCCTGGTGAACTTCGGCACGGCTGCGGACGCCTACGACATCGAGGTGCCCGAGGGCGATCAGGTCCACCGGTTCAGTGTGTACCTGGGCACGGACCGGCTCCAGGCGATCTGGAACGGCCGCCCGCAGCGGCCGGTGACGATCCCGCTGGTGGTGACGCACACGGGCGGAGCGACCGAGGCGGACTACGCGCCCATCCCTGCGAGCGTGACGTTCGCGGCGGGCGAGGGCCGGGCGGGCTTCGACGTGCGCGCGCTGTTTGACCAGGAGGTCGAAACCGGCGAGGGCCTGCGGATCGACTTCGGGCCGCTGCCGCCGGGCGTGACGAAGGACACCTGGGGGCCCTACGAGACGATCGCGTTCGTGGACGTGGACGAGCGCTCGTCCGCGCCGGGGGCGCCAAGAGTCGAGGCGGTGGCCGGCAGCGCGACCAGCCTGCGGGCGACATGGACCCCGGTATCGAACCCGGGCTGGCCGCTGGTGAGCGGCTACGACGTGCAGTACCGCAAGGCTGGCGGGACCGGCGCGGACTGGACGGACGGTCCCCGGAACGCGCCGTTCTCGGAAGTCGAGATCGGCAGCCTGGAGGAGGGCGTCTCGTACGAGGTGCAGGTGCGGGCCGCCAGCAGCGAGGGCATGGGACCGTACTCGCTGCCGGGCACGGGAACGACCCATGCGCTGGCGGTCAGGGTGGCGGAGGCGCCGTCGCAGTTGCAGCACCACGACGCCGCGGCCTTCCGGGTCGTGTTCGAGTTCAGCGAGGCGGTGGTCGTGGCCGCGGAGGCGACGTCGCTTGCGGAGTCGTTCTTTGCCGAGACCGGCGAGGTGACCTCGGCGCGGCGGCTGTCGCAGCGCCGGCTGGAGGTGACGTTCGCCCCGGGCACGACCTACGAGGAGATCGTTGGGGTCGAGGCCGCCTCTGCCTGCGGCAGCGCGGGGGCGATCTGCACGGCGGAGGCCGTGCCGCTGTCGCACGGGATCGAGCTGGCGGTGCCGGGCCCGGGTACGCCGGTGGTGACGATCCGGGCTCGATCGGCGACCGTCGAGGAGGGCGATCCGGTGGTGTTCGAGGTGCAACGCCTCGATCCCTCAAGCGGCACGGACCCGCTCTTGGTCGCTCTCGAGCGGCTGGTCGAGGGCGTGGTCTTCGTCGATCCGCCGCCCGTTGCGGTTGCCTTCACGGCGGGCGTCGAGAGGGTCTCGGTCTCGCTGGCGACGGTGAACGGCGGCGGCGCCGAGGACGGCGGCCGCGTCCGGTACCGGGTGGCCGTGCCTCCCCGATCCAGGGGGTACGTGGTCGGCAATCCCGGCGCAGCGGAAGTCGTCGTGCGGGACGAGGTGTCGTCCCCGACGCCGGCTGATCCGGACGCCGACCCGACGCCTCCCACGCCGGACGGCACCTGCGTCGCGGGCGCCCACACCCTCTGCCTCCAGGATTCGCGCTTCTCGGTGACCGTCGACTGGTCGACGGCGGACGGCGCCGGCCAGGGCCTCGTGGCGCCCGAACGCACGCACGACTCCGGGATGTTCCACTTCTTCGACGCGAACAGTTGGGAGGTCCTGATCAAGGTCCTGGACGGTTGCGCCCTGAACGGGCACGTGTGGGTCTACGGCGCCTCGACGACCGACGTCGGTTACGTGATTCAGGTGACCGACACGGCGACCGGCGCGGCCAAGGAGTACCGGAACGAACCCGGCATGCCGGCGGCGGCAATCACCGACAGCGAGGCGTTTCCCGCGAGTTGCCGGCTGCAGTGACGGCGCGGCCCGGCGCGAGCCGCGACCCTGCCGGGTCGCGGATGCCGATTCCGTCTTGGTCGGTATGGAGAGTTGCCCGCGTCGAGCCGCCGCGCAAGGCAGTTCCACCCTGCTGGTCACCCTGGTCCTCCTGCTCCTGACAGGTTCCTGCCTGGCTCTGCTGATGGCAACCCAGACGCAGATGCTGATCGCTTCCGGGCAGAAGTTGCAGGCGCGCCTGCTTGCCGCCGCGGAAGGCGGCCTGGAACTCGCCATGGCGCGCGGGGTCGCCGGCGCCGCCGATCCCTACACGCGTACCCTGGGCGCCGGGGCGCCGGGCGCCGAGATCACGGTCGAAGTCACGGGCGTCGTGCAGGTGGCAGCCGGCAGTTGCCACCTTTGCATGGCCAACCTGGACGGCGCGTTGGGCGCCCTTGGCGGTCTGCGCCGGGTCAGCCACGTCGCCGCGGCCGCCGCCGCGGCGCCCAGCCGTTTGGATGGTCTGCCGCCGCCCAGACGGGATCTGACCGCGGTGGTCGACCTGATGCCGTGGCCGGTTGGAGGAAGCGATGGGCGAGACCTCGCCGGAACTGCAAGGGCGGCACGGGGCCTGATCCGGGATGCCGCCCTGAGCGAGATCGGCGCCTACGACGAAGATGCTCCGTTGACGGTCGCGAGGGTCGCCGAACCGGAGACCGGCACGCCGCGGACGGTCGCGGTCGGAGGACTCGGCCTGGCGGGCCGCCATCTCTACGGGTTTGAACTGGCGCCGGAGGCCCGACCCCTGTGGCGCTTCGCCGATAGCGCCGACGCGGATGGCAACGGCGCCGCCGACCTCGGCTACACGGTGTCCAAGCCGGCGATCGTGCCGCTGCGGCTCGGCGCCGCTGTCCGCGCGGTCGCGGTGTTCGGAGGCGGCTTCGACCCCGAGGGCGCCGGCGAGGTGGGGAACTGGCTGTACTTCGTGGGGATGGACAGCGGGCAGGTGCTGTACAAGCGGCGGCTCGATGCGCCGGTCACCGCCGGGCCGGCGGCGGTGGACACCAGGGGCGATGGACTGGCCGACCGGATCTACGTGGGAACGACCGCGGGCAGTCTGTACCGGGTCGACGTGTCGCCCCCGGTCGAACTCGAGGGTGGCCGCGTTCCGGCTGGCGCCTGGAGTCCGCGGCGGGTGTTCGACACCGGCGGCCTGCCGATCCACCATCCGCCCGCGGCAATCCCGGCGCCGGCGCTCGGCGCCCACGCTCTTGCCCTGGGCGCCGGCGGCGGCGTCGACCCCGGGGCCGGGTCCGAAGAAGCGGTGGCCGGCCGGTTCTTCCTGTTCGTGGAGCGCGGCGCCGGCGGTCCCGGTTCGGCGGACGAACTCCCTCGTCTCGATCCGGAGAGTCCGCTCCTGGGGGTCGATCGGTTGGCGCCGGCACTGGCGCCGGGGGAGCAGGGGTGGTCGCTGACCCTCGGCGTCGGGGAGCGTCCGGCGTCGTCGCCGCTGGCGGCCGGCGGGCTGCTCACCTTCTTCACCCTGCGCCCGACCGGGCCGGACGGCGGAGAGATCCGAAAGTACGCGCTGCGGCTCGGCTCGGGCGCCGCCGCCGGCGCCGGCCCTCGCTCGCAGCTTGCAGGCCGCGACGCCGCGTGGCCGTCATCCGCCCTCGGGGCGCCGACCCGGATCGAGGTCGACCATCCGGGGAGTCCGACCGCTCCGCTGCTTCAGGCCGACGAGCTCGCGATTCTCGAGGGGCTCCGGGACCTTTCGCCGGAGCGTTGCCGGTTCGACGGCAGCCGCATCCGGCTCACCGGGTCCGGTCCGGACGGCTCAGAGGTGCGGCTGGCGGTCCTTCCGGTATGCCGGATCGACGTGGACCGCGCCGAAGGCCGTCTCTGACTATCGGCCCAGAGCCCGTTCGACCGCCCCGGCCAGCGCCTCGTCGTCGGCTGGATCCACGGTCCGCAGATCGAGGATGAGGCGTCCGCCGCGCTGGTATCCGACCACGGGCGGCTCGCCGGTCCGAAGCCGACCGGCGGCCTCCGCGGGGGCGTCCAGCGCGAGCACCCAACCTTCGATCGCCTCATCCGGGGCGGCGCCGCCGCCCAGGTAGGCGTCACCCCGGACGGCCTGGCCTCCCAGTGTCGCCGCCATCTGTTCGACCCGGCGGCGGGATTCCCCGGTCTCGTCCCAGAGCGCCTCGATCGGCATCGGTTGCCTCGCCAGATGGCGCCGGAGCACGGCGTCGAGTGCGGTGAGGACCAGCCGTCCCGGTCGGAGCGCGCGGTAGAGCGGCGACTTCCGGAGTTGGTCGACGAACGGTCGCCGACCCACGATCAGTCCGGCCTGCGGTCCCCCGAGGACCTTGTCGCCGCTGCCGCAGACCAGGTCGCAGCCGGCTTCGATCAGATCCCGGAGGCTCTCGTGCCGTCGCAGCGCCGGCGCCGTGTGCGACCCGATGACGCCGCTGCCCTCGTCGACCAGCAGGGGAAGACCGTGACGATGCGCGAAGGCGGCAAGGTCGGCTGCCGGAACCTCCTCCGCAAAGCCCCGGATGCGGAAGTTGCTCGAGAACACCTTGAGGATCAGGGACGTGGCCGGGCGCACGGCCCGCTCGTAGTCGGCGATCCGGGTGCGGTTCGTGGTGCCGACCTCGACGAGCCGGGCGCCGCTCGCCTCGAGGATGTCGGGAATCCGGAACGAACCTCCGATCTCGACGAGTTCGCTGCGGGAGAGAAGGACTTCGCGGCCGGGCGCCAGGGTCGAGAGCGCCAGCACCAGGGCGGCCGCGTTGTTGTTGACGACCAGGGCCGCCTCGGCGCCGGTCAGGGTCTGCAGGAGGCTCTCGGCGCGGAGACCGCGGTCCGTGCGACGTCCGGTCGCGAGGTCCATCTCCAGGTCGCAGTAGGCGTCGAGCCGAGTCTTCAGGCCGTCCACGACGGGTCGAGGAAGGGGCGCCCGGCCCAGATTGGTATGCAGGAAGATGCCCGTTGCGTTCAGCACCCGGCGCAGCGGCGGCGCCTCCGCTTCCAGAGCGGCGCGAACGCGATCGGGGATCCGGCGGATGAGGTCGTTCAGGTCGTCGTCGCCGATCCCGGCTCGGATTTCGCCGCGAAGCGCGTCGAGAACTCTGGCTGCTTGGACCCTCGTCGCTTGCCTTCCGTATAATCCTGTGAGTTCGGCAAGCGGGCTCTCCTGCAGTAGATGTCCTACTGCAGGTAGTCGTCGCAGTTGACTCACGTCTCGCTGATCCTATTCCTCGCAGCCACCGCGCGGAGAGCCATGAACGCCAAGCAATCACTCTTCAGAGCACTCTCGAGAGCGCTGGTGCTCACCCCCTGCCTGCTTCTGCTTGGCGCGGCGGCGCCGTTCGGCTTCGATGCCCCGCTCGTGGCCCAGGTCGCGGGCGCCGCGGCGCACGCGGATCCGAACCTGGAGCGGGCGATTGCCGAGCAGCGCAAGCTGGTGGAGAGCCAGAGCCGCCCCGCCGACCGCGCGACGGCCCTGAACGATCTCGCCAATCTGCTGGAGCTCCGGGGCGATGTCGCGGCGGCTTTCGAGCACTACCGTGCCGCAATCGCCGCGGACGGAACCTGGGCGCCCGCGCACTACAACCTGGCCCTGCTCGCCTACACGATCGGCGACACGGAGTTGGCGTCGAGCCATCTTCGGGAGGCGATCGATCTGGAGCCGGGAAACGCCTGGGCGCACTACCAGCTCGGCCGGATAGCGGACGATTCGGGTGAAGCCGAGAAGGCGGTGCAGCACTACGTACGCGCCGTGAGCCTGGACTCGCTCCTGGCCTTCGGCGACATCAATCCCCACTTCGCAGTGAACCCGTATGCCACCGAGATTCTGCTTCGGGCGGACCGCACGCGCGCCAAGACTCTGCCACCGAGGGCGTACTCGCAGCCGGGCCGGATCAGCGGCCTGCTGGTGCCGGCGCGCCTCGATGAGGCGGCGCCGCGCCCCGACGAGATCGCGGAATCACAGGACGACGAGGTCGCGAAGGTTGAACAGGGCGAGCCCGTGAAGTCGGTGGACGTGGATCCGGACCGGCTTCGCCGGGTGAAGCGGTCGTCGGCGCCGCCGGGCGCCGATGCGGGTCTGTTCTCTACGCCGCCGACCACCCTGTCGGTCACGTACGACACGCCCGCCACCGCGAGTGTGCCGGACGAGCCGGCGGAACCTGCGGTCGACCGGAGGACCGAGAGGGCGCCCCGGGTCTTCACCCGGAACGACCTTCGTACCCGCACGCTTTCCACCGGCGGTGTGGCCGGGGTTCCCGCGGGTGCGCGGCAGCCGTCGTCGAGCCCGACCTCGGGGAGGCGCGGCGCAATCCAGAGGGGGACGCCGGTTGGTCCGGGCGGCAGGCAGCCGGCGCCGCGGCCTGCGCCCTTGGGCAGCTCCGGTAGGGGCGGCTTCGAGCCGACTTCCCGCAGCAGCGCTCAGCTCGAGGTGACGATTCGCCGCGCCGCCGAACCGGCGCCGTAGCCGCCGTAGCGCTGTAGCTACTACTAGACGACCGGCTCGAGCCGCAGCCCGGTCAGCAGCAGCGTCGGCGCGCCCACCGCTCCCGGCGCCGGCAGGAACCGGAGATCGTCGCCGACGGCGCGGATTCCCCGGAACAACTGCCGGATCGAACCTCCCAGCCGCGCTCTCGGGATGGCGCCGATAACGCGGCCGTGTTCCACCACGAAGCCGGTGGTGTCGATCTCGAAGCTCGATTCCCGCCCGTCGTCCGAGATTGCGAAGGTGGCGTGGCGACGACCGTCCGGAGCGCAGTCCAGCAGATAGCAGCCGCTTCGGATTCCATTCCGGATTGCATCCGCGGACTCCGGGCCGCGGGCGATGTAGAGGTGGGAGTGGCTGATCTCGGGCGGCGCCCGCCAGCCCGACCGGCGCCGGCAGCCGGCGGCGGAGAAGCCCGACCAACCGTCATCTTCCCAGGTCAGCAGAGGCTCGCCGGGTTCTCCGTCCTTCACCAGCGCCACCGCCCGCGTGGGCACGCCTTCGTCGTCGATCGGGGTCCTGATCCAGCCGGTTTCGAGGGCGCCGTCGTCGAAGATCTGCAGGTCCGGCGGCCCCAGCGAGTGCCCTGAACACAGGCGCTGAAGCGTCTGCCAGCCGTTGCGGCCCCTGAACAGGGGGCCGAGCAGAGCCAGCAGGCTGGAGGCGAGGGCGGGCGACACCGCGATCTCGTCGGAAGGCAGGACCGGTACGGGCGCCGCCGTCGCGAGTGTCAGCCGGTCGGCGACCTCGGCGGCGATTGTCCGGGTATCGAAGCTCGTCAGATCGCCGGCCGCGCGATAGAGGCTGCAGGATCCGCGAGTGCCGATCCGTTCGACGGCGAACTCCAGCTCGACCGTCGCGAGGCGCAGCGAGGTCCGCCCGGTGACTCCGCCGCTGTTTGCGAGTACGGACGCGCTGGCGCCGTCGGCCAGTCTCGCCCGGATCAGGCGGCTGCCCGGAAGTTCGTCGCGGGTTCGCTCCAGGATGCCGCGGATGAGGTCTCGGCCGAGAGTTTCCGAGTCCTTGCCCGGCACATCCTTCTTGCCGGGGTTGGACAGCGACGCCCTTCGCGTGCCTCGTGGCGGCAGTCGGAGCGAACCCGGCCTCAGGGAATGACGATTCAATCGGCCCCAGCCGCCGGGAGCAGGCAGCGCGCCGGACTCGGCGATGAAGAGCGCCCCGCTCGCGCCCCCGGCGCGCAGCGCCCACCCTCTCTCTTCCACGTTGCTCACGTGAGAGCGCCAGTCCTCGGGAGCGGACGGCGACGCGGTGCCGGGCCGCCAGGAGTCGATCTCGATCCGCAGGCTGCCACCCGCCTTGACGTAGAACTCGGCGCTCGATGCGCCGGTGCGATCGGTCACCGCGGTCAGCGCCGTGCCGAGGGCCTGAATGGTCGGTAGCCGGAGTGGCTTCAAGCCAGACCCTCCAGGCGCACGGACGGGCTGCGGGCCCATACCGGCAGGAGAGCTCCGTCCTTCACGCACCATCCGGCGCCGGCGGCCAGCGGGCGGTCCCCGACCGCTGTCACGGCAGCGAGGAGGTCGACCGTGTGCGACCGGATCTCCACCGGTCCCACGAAGTCGACGGGACCGCTGGCGCCGATCCTCCGGGCGCAGGGCGCCCGCAGCACACAGCCGCCATCGAACGGGTTCAACGTGCCGCTCTCGAACTCGCCGATGTAGAGGCCGCCCGCGGCTTCGCGGAACAGGTCCGCTTCGGGCAGATCGCTGGGAAGCAACTCCAGGTGCGTCGTGCGCGGGCCGGGCAACAGGTGGCGGCTGGCGCGTCGTGCGGCGCCCGGAATCAGTCGCTGGTAGCGGCCGGCCCAGGAGAGGTCGGCCAGCGGCTGCCGCACGCGGCCACGGCGGAGCAGCCACCTGGCGATGACGGTCGTACCTTCGTCGTCGCTGAAACGTCCGCAACCATCCGGCGCCAGCCGGGGATCGTCGACTACGTCGAGATGGGCCTCGCCCAGCTTCAGGCCGACGATGCTCTCCGGGGCGCCGGTCAGGGCCAGGGTGTCCGCCTCCAGCGCGTGAGCGACGACCTCGTGCAGCATCACCGCGGCAGCGCAGGGTCCGAGGACGATGACGCGCGGCGTATCCGGATGCGCCGGCAGGTTGCGGGACCTGAGGCGATCGACCAGGCACGTGGCGACAGGATCGAGATCCTCGTCGGCGAGTGATGGCAGCAGGCCGCCCCAGATGCCCCACGGCGTTTCCACGCGCAGGCTGAAGTACTCCTCGAACTGGCTGGGAGCTGACATGTGGCCGTGAAGCACTTGAATCTGCCGGCGGTGCCGGCGAACGGTGACCCCCATGGGGAAGCCCACCCGGCGCCGATTGACCGCCCGCGCGAGTTGGCTCTCAGCCCGCTCGATCTCGGCAAGACGCAGTGGCGGCCAGCGACTGACCTTGATTCTCGGAGCTGGCCCGATCGAACCGGCCGTGCCGGACACGCGGTCGCAGCAGGAGGCGAAGGTGTGCCCTGAGATTGCGTCGGCAGAGGCCAGGCGACTGCTGCCCGCCTCGATTCTCCGCACGGAGAGGCCCTGCTCCTGTCGCAGGCGGAGGCGGTCGTGTGTGCCTTCGGGAAGCAACTCGACCGTCTCCAGACGTTCGAAGAACGCCTCCGCGCGTTGACCCGGGTGCAGGGTAAGCCGGGCCAGGGCATCGGTCAGTGCGGGGAGGTCCGAAGCCAGCAACTCGTTCGGCCGTTGGGCAGTGGCCATCGTCTCCATGGCTGTGATTCTAGGAGGCTGCGCCGCAGAACGCAGCGAAGGACGGCCTGTGGTAAGAAAGTCGCTCCGATGACCAGGGTGCAAGAGCCAGTCGGAGCGGACGGCTCGGTTCGCGGCCAGCAAGCGAGCGAACTGGAGCAGCGGCTTGAACGGTCGCGGCTGGGCGGCGGCGCCGAGCGCATCGAACGTCAGCATGCGAGCGGCAAGCTGACCGCCCGGGAGCGGGTCGATCTGCTGCTCGATCCGGGGTCGTTCGTCGAGATCGATGCGCTGGTGACGCACCGCTGCACCGACTTCGGCATGGCCGAGCAGCGCATTCCGGGTGACGGCGTGGTGTGCGGGCATGGTCGGGTGGACCAACGTCCGGTGTACGTCTTCGCCCAGGACTTCACCGTCTTCGGCGGTTCGCTGTCCGAGACCAACGCCCGCAAGATCTGCAAGGTGATGGATCTGGCGGTCGAGAACGGCGCCCCGGTCGTGGGTTTGAACGACTCGGGCGGCGCCCGCATCCAGGAGGGTGTCGCCTCGCTGGGCGGCTACGCCGACATCTTTCTCCGCAACACGCTGGCATCGGGGGTGGTGCCCCAGATCAGCGCGATCATGGGGCCCTGCGCGGGCGGCGCGGTCTACTCGCCGGCGATCACCGATTTCGTGCTGATGGTCGAGGGCACGAGCTACATGTTCGTGACCGGGCCGGACGTGATCAGGACGGTGACCCACGAGGACGTCTCGATGGAGGAGCTGGGCGGAGCGAAGACGCACGCGAGGCGAAGCGGCGTGGCGCACTTCACCGCCCCCGACGACACGGCTTGCCTGCTGGCCGTCCGAGAGCTCCTCGGCTACCTGCCCAGCAACAATCTGGACGATCCGCCGCGACGGCCGACCGACGATCCTGACGACCGCGAGGCGCCTGAACTCGACGAGTTGGTGCCGGTCGACCCGAACAAGCCCTACGACATCGGCGAGCTGATCGGGGCCGTCGTCGACGACGGTCGCTTCCTCGAAGTCCACCGCCACTTCGCCCAGAACATCGTGGTCGGCTTCGCGCACTTCGGCGGCCGCAGCGTGGGCATCGTCGCCAACCAGCCGAACTACCTCGCCGGCGTCCTCGACATCGACGCGGCGGTCAAGGGCGGTCGGTTCGTGCGCTTCTGCGACGCCTTCAACATCCCGCTCGTCACCTTCGAGGACGTGCCGGGTTTCCTGCCGGGCGTACAGCAGGAGCACGGCGGGATCATCCGCAACGGCGCCAAGCTGCTGTACGCGTTCGCCGAGGCGACGGTGCCGAAGATCACCGTGATCACCCGCAAGGCCTACGGCGGCGCCTACTGCGTGATGGCCAGCAAGCACCTGCGCACCGACGTCAACCTGGCCTATCCGACCGCGGAGATCGCGGTCATGGGGCCGAGCGGGGCGGTCAACATCCTCTACCGCCAGCAGATCCGGGACGCCGAGGACCCCGAGGCGCTGCGCGAGAAGCTGGCCGCCGAGTACCGCGAGAAGTTCTCCAACCCGTACGTGGCGGCGGAGCGCGGCTTCGTCGACGCCGTGATCGCGCCGCGCACGACCCGCCACAGGATCGTCAGCGCGCTGCGCCAGCTCAAGGGCAAGCGGAGCGGCGTGCCGGCCAAGAAGCACGGCAGCGTGCCGCTCTAGCAGTCGCGGCCGGAGCAGCGGTTCACCCAGGACACGAAAATCAACACGAGCACAGCCTCGCGGAGCGACCGAACGAATGAGCGACATCAGGGTAGGGATCGTCATGGGCAGCGACTCGGACTGGCCGACGATGAAGGCCGCGGCGAAGGTCTGCGCCGACTTCGGCGTCGGCTGCGAGTCGCGGGTTCTCTCGGCCCACCGGACGCCGCGGGAAACCGCGGAGTGGGCCGAAGGCGCGGCTGAGCGCGGCATCGGCGTGCTGATCGCCGGCGCCGGCGGCGCCGCGGCACTCCCGGGCGTGGTGGCGGCGGCGACCATCCTGCCGGTGGTCGGCGTCCCGGTCGCGAACGGTCCGCTCAACGGCGTCGATGCCCTGCTGGCCATCGTGCAGATGCCGCCGGGCATCCCGGTCGCCACGGTGGGCGTGAACCGGGCCGACAACGCGGCGCTGCTGGCGCTTCAGATCCTGGGGCTTGGCGACGCCGATCTGGCCGCCGCCCTGACCGGCTACCGGCGCCGGATGGGCGAGCGCGTGGCGGCAGCCGACGAGCGCGTCCGGCGGGACTCCGATGCCCTGGAGGGTGCATGAAGTTCGCGCTCGGCGCCGACCACGCCGGAGTCGAGTTGAAGGACGCGTTGCGCGAGGTGCTGCGCGCCCGCGGCATCGAAGTCGTCGACTTCGGCGCCGACGGTTCGGCCCCCGTCGACTACCCCGACCAGGCCGCGGCGGTGGCCCGAACCGTGGCGTCTGGCGAAGCCGACCGCGGCCTGCTGGTATGCGGCACCGGAGTCGGCATGGCGATGTCCGCGAACCGCTTCGCCGGGGTCCGGGCGGTCAACCCGAGCGACAGCTTCACGACCCGGATGTCCCGCGCCCACAACGACGCCAACGTGCTCGCCCTCGGCGCCCGCGCCCTCGGCGCCGGCCAGGCCTGCGAACTGCTCGAAGTGTTCCTCGCCACCCCCTTCGACGGCGACCGCCACGCCGGCCGCGTGGCCAAGATCGACAGCGCCGCCGGCCGCGGCTAGCGGCGCCGGTCCGGGCGGTAGCCGGCAACCAGGTCGCGCGCGGCGGCCGGAGCCCCGCAACGGGCCCGAAGAGCCGTTCGGACTTCACCGACCAGGTAGAGCGAGCCGGTGACGACCAGGGTATGGGGCGGATCGGCGGCCGCGGCAAGGCATCGATCCAGTGCGCTTGCCGCGTCGGTGTCGACGACGGCGCTGCGGGTCTCAAGGAACGGCAGCAGTGCTTCGGGCGACGCCGCCCGCCGGTGATCGGGGGCAGTCAGCACGATGCGGTGCGCCCGCTCAGCGAGCAGGGGCAGGCACTGCTCGGGCTGCTTGTCGTTCAGCGCTCCGTACAGGAGGTCGAACTCGAGGCCGGTCTCGTCCAGGTAGGAACGAAGCGCCGCGGCGCCGGCCGGGTTGTGGGCGGCGTCGAACAGCACCCGGCATCGAATGCCGTCGGCTTCGATCTCGACCCACTCCAGGCGGCCCGGCCAGCGGACCGCCTCCACACCTCGCCTGGCGGCCTCGGGGTCGAGTTTCCGTCCCGCGAGAGTGCAGAACTCTTTCGCCGCGCGCACCGCCAGGCCGAGGTTGGCGAGCTGGTGGCCGCCGGCCAGGGGCGCATGGAAACGGTACCGCGCCTTCGGTGTGGTCAGCGACAGCCGCGAGTCTGAGGCGCCGTCCTCCCGCCGACCGCCGAACCGGATGCCGTCGGCCGCGTTGACGAGTTGCGCGCCGCACACCGCGGCGCAGCGGTTCAACTCGCGCTCGACTTCGGGCCGCGAGCGCCAGGTCAGGCAGGTGCGCCCGGGCCGCATCACGCCGGCCTTCTCGCCGGCGATCGAGGTCAGGGTCCAGCCGAGTTGCTGCGCGTGGTCGCGTGCGATCTGGGTGATCACGGAGAGCACGGGTTCCGACACGTTGGTTGCGTCCAGACGTCCGCCCAGGCCGACCTCGAACACGGCAGCGTCGACGCGATGCGCCGCGAAGTGCAGCCAGGCCGCCGCGGTCAGGCTTTCGAAGTAGGTCGGCGGCGCCGACCCGGCGGCATCGAGCACCCGCCGGAGGTGGGCGCCGAGCTCGGTCTCGGTGATCGCCCGGCCGTCGATCCGGAGCCGCTCCTCGACGTGTTCGAGGTGGGGCGAGGTGTAGAGGCCGCACCGGAAACCGGCGGCGGTCAGGAGCGACGCGAGCGCCGCGCTGGTCGAGCCCTTGCCGTTGGTGCCGGCGACCAGGATCGTCGGTATCCCCCGCTGGGGATCGCCGAGGGCGCCGAGCAGACGGCGGATCGCATCGAGGCCGAGCTTCTGCCCCCAGACTTCGAGGCGGTCCAGGATCTCGGCGGCCGACAAAGCACCGGACCCGAGCCCACGGACACCGTCAGGGAGGACTGCGGCAGCAGGAGCGGGTTTGTTCTCAGCGTTCATCGGGCCGCGCAGCATAGACTAGTAGTCGGTGCCGAAAGCCGTACGGCCCGTCCGCGCGAACCACGAAGGGTGAGGGATGTCCGGTCACAGCAAGTGGAGCACGATCAAGCACAAGAAGGCGGCGCAGGACGCCCGCCGGAGCAAGGCGTTCACGCGCATCCTCAAGGAGGTTTCGGTCGCGGCCCGGCTCGGCGGCGGCGACCCCGGCGCCAACCCCCGGCTCCGCCACGCGCTCTCGGAGGGGAAGGCGCACAATGTGCCCGCAGACAACATGGACCGGGCGATCAAGAAGGGCACGGGGGAACTCGAGGGGGTGTCCTATGAGGAGGTCTCTTACGAGGGCTACGGTCCCGGAGGCGTCGCGGTCATGGTCGAAACGCTGACCGACAACCGGAACCGGACCGTGTCCGATGTGCGGCACCTGTTCACCAAGTACGGCGGAAACCTGGGCGAGAACGGCTGTGTCGCCTGGATGTTCCACCGACGGGGGTTCTTCGCGTTCGACCGCGCCGTCATGGAGGAGTCCGGGGTCGACGAGGAGGCGCTGGTCGAACTCGCGCTGGAACTCGAGGCCGAGGACTTCTCGGTCGAGGAGGACAGTTACAACGTCTACACCTCGGTGGAGGCCTTCCTTGCCACCAAGGACGAGGTCGAGGGGCGGGGACTGAAGACCGAGATAGCGCAACTGACGATGGAACCGCAGAACCTGGTCCAGGTCGACGAGGCGGTCGTGGGCCAGCTCCTGCGGCTGATCGACGGGCTGGAGGACCAGGACGACGTGCAGCACGTCTGGGCGAACTTCGACCTCGACGACGAGTTGCTGGAGCGGCTGGCGTCCTGATCGTCCTCGGTCTGGATCCGGGCAGCCGGTACACCGGCTACGGCGTGGTGGAGCAGGAAGGGTCGCGGCTGAGGGAGTTGGACTCGGGTCGCATCGCGCTGGTGTCCGAGCCGAGCACGGCGGCGCGCATGGCTCTCCTGGCGGCGGGCGTAGAGCAGGCCCTCGACCGTTGGCAGCCCGCCGCGGTTGCCCTGGAGACCCTGTTTCATGGCCGCAACAGCCACTCTCTGATCGCGCTGGCTCAGGCTCGGGGCGTCATTCTGTCGGTGCTGGGCCGGCGCGGCCTGGACGTGGAGGAGGTGTCTCCCGCCGAGGTCAAGAAGGCCGTGTGCGGCAACGGCCGGGCCGACAAGACCCAGGTGGCGCGCATGGTCGACGTGCTGTTGGGGGCTTCGGCGGGCAGGCGAAGCGCGGACGCGTCGGATGCGCTGGCCGTCGCCATCTACTACGTGCAGCAGCGTCCGCTGCAGAGGGTGGTGGAGGCGGCGCGGAGCGCCCGTTGAAGAGGGGCAGATTGGAGGTTCCCAAGCGGGGTCCGTGTGCTATATTCCTCAACCGTTCCAAGGTGAGCCAGTCACCCCTTCCGGTGTAGGGGTCACCGTCCGTCAAGAATCGCGTCCACCGTCTCGGTGGGCGGTTCAACTCGGCCCGTCGTTGGCGGGTACACAGGTTTTGAGGAGGTAACTAGGTGAACATTGGTGGCACGTTCTGGAAGCTGATGAACGAGGGCGGGCCCGTCATGTGGCCACTGCTCGCATTTTCCGTCATCGCTCTTGCGGTGGTGGCCGAGCGGTTGTACGCACTGTGGCGAGCACGAATCAACGTCCACGAGTTTCTCCCCAAGGTGCGGAAGGCGCTGGTGGTCAACCGGTCGATCCGCGACGCAGTGAAGGTCTGCGAGGAGTACCGGGGTCCGGTCGCCTCGATCCTCAAGGCCGGTCTGATGAAGTACGGCCGGCCCAAGGAAGACATCGAGAAGACGATCGAGAACGCGGCGCTGTTCGAGATGGGGCGCCTGGAGCGCGGTCTCGCGGTGCTGGCGACGACCGCCAACGTCGCGCCGTTGCTCGGCTTCTTCGGCACGGTGACCGGCATGATGGCCGGTTTCGACGCCCTCGCGGCGCAAGGCCTCTCCAACCCGGGCGCGGTCGCCACGGGTATCAAGGAGGCCCTGACGACGACGGCCGGCGGTCTCGCGGTCGCCATTCCGACCCAGCTCGCCTACAACTACTTCATGAGCCGGATCAACAAGTTCGTGCGCGACATCGAGACCGCGGCGAACATGCTGCTCGAGACGTTCGGCGAGATGGAGCGCAGCGGCGTTTCGCCCGAGAGCGGTGAAGGCAGCTAGCGCCGCCAAACCCGTCGCAGACTCCGTGTTTGGCCCCATCCCCCACCTCACCAGGAGGCCGCGTCACAGAACTCACTCCGTTGCGTTCTGCGGCGCAGCCTCCTAGACTTCCTACGGGTCCCAAGACGAGGACAGAGACATGAAACTCAAGGCATCCATCGAGCACAAGCCGAACATCCCGACGGCTTCGATGGCGGATATCGCCTTCCTGCTGATCATCTTCTTCATGCTGACGATCACCTTCGAGGTCGACAAGACCCAGGTGCTGTTGCCGAAGACGACCCTCAGGTACGAGATCCCGAAGAAGGCTGCCTACGTCTCGATCGACTCGAACGGTCGCATCCGCGCGTCCGACGGGGATGAGGCGAGTGTCCTGGTGCCCACGGCCGACGAAGTGCTGTCGATGGCAGCTAACGCCATCTCGATCAATCCGGCCAAGACCTTCGTGGTCAAATCCGATGGCGAAGTGCCGTGGGAGAAGGTCGACGAAGTGCTGGATGCGCTGAAACGGGCCAAGGTGCGCGATCTGTACCTGCTGTCCGACCAGCGAACGGTCGACGACCTCTGAGGACGCTGCGGCATGCTTGAACTTGACGGTACGGATGGAGGCTCGAGATGAAGATCGACCGAGATCGCCCGGACGACGAAATTCCGACCTCGTCGATGGCGGATATCGCCTTCCTGCTGATCGTCTTCTTCATGGTCACCACCACGTTCACTGCTACTCGCGGACTCGACTTCGCGCTTCCGGAGGACGATGACAATCCGCCGGTCATCGAGAAGGAAGAGTCGGTGCTGATCGAGATCTTCCCCGGAGGGGTGTTGAGGGTGGACCAGAGCCCCATGCAGCTCGGCGAGATAATCGAGTACCTGAGGCCGAAGCTGGAGCGGAATCCGAAGAAGCCGGTGATCATCCGGCCGGATCTCGCAACGGAGTACAAGTACATGGTCCAGGTGTACGACGAGTTGCGCCAGGCCGGAGAGCACGGCCTGACCGAGCCGATCAACATCTCGGTGCCGACTCAGCGGGAAATCCAGAGCTTCTGGTATTAGGTTTGCCGCTCCCGGAATAGGATCGAGTCCGAACGAAGTTGGAACTACACATCGACCTGACAGACAAGAGGTAACCCCGATGAGTGACGAGAACCTCGAAGCGGCCGCATCCCCGGACGCTGAATCCCCGGCCGAGGGGCCACAGGCGGAGGAACCTGGCGCGCTGACGTCAGCGGAGCAGGGCCTGCTGACCTACGTTGAGGAAACCCGGGAGGACAACAAGACCTTCCGCTACTCGTTCGGGCTCGCCGTGCTGCTGCACGCGATCCTGCTGATCGTCAAGCTGCCCGACCTGTACGGCGACGTCGTGGCGCCGCCGCCGAAGCCCAAGGTCTTCGTGGTGCAGCAGGTGCGCTTCAAGCCGCCGCCACCGGAAGTGGAGCAGCAGATCCCGAAGCCCAAGTCGAAGAAGGTGCCGATTCCCGATCCGACGCCCGATGAGCCGGAACCGATCCGCATCGACGAGCCCGACGAGATCGACATTCCGGAGGTCGACGACCTGGATCTGTGGAACCTTCCCGATGCGCCGCCTCCGCCGGAACCGAGCGGGCCGATCTTCGTCACCGGCGATGTGACGAAGCCCGCGAAGATCAACGAGGTCAAGCCCCAGTACACCGAGATTGCGCGCAAGGCGCGGATCCAGGGTGTCGTCATTCTTCAGGCAACGATCGACAAGAACGGCGACATCACGGACGTCAAGGTGCTGAAGGGCCTGCACATGGGTCTCAGCGAGGCCGCCGTGACGGCGGTCAAGCAGTGGAAGTTCACGCCGGCGACCCTCAACGGCAAACCGGTCGCCGTCTACTACAACCTCACTGTCAACTTCCAGCTCCAGTAGGGGGCTGGGGAGGTAAGGCCCAGATGACCAATCGCCGATCTGTTTTTGCCCTCGCTACGGTCTTTGCGCTGCTCGGAGCTTCCGCCTCTTCCGCCGGATGGGAAGAGGGAGTCGCTGCGTTCCAGGCCGGCAACTTCGCCCAGGCGATCGCCGAGTTCCAGCAGTACGTCGAGGAGCGGACCGAAGAGGAGGCCCTTCAGAAGGGGTATCAGATGCTGGCCCAGTCCCTGCTCCGGGGCGGCAAGGCCAAGGAGGCGGTGGCGGCGTTCCAGAAAGCGCTTGAGTTGAAGCCCGGCGATGTGGGGATGCAGGTGATGCTGGGTCAGGCGTACCACAAGAGCGGCATGCCCCGGGAATGCGTGACGACACTGAGCAAGCTGAACATCGGCAGCCTCCCGAAGGGCCACCAGATCCTGGTGTACCAGATGCGCAGCGCGAGCCAGGCGCGGCTCGGAAACACCCGTGGCGCGGCCGCCGATCTGGGCAAGGTCGCGGATCTGAAGCCGAACGACGCGAAATCGCGCTTCGAGTACGGCAGGATGCTGCACAACGACGCGCAGCTCGACGCCGCGATCTCCGCCTACGAGCGGGCAGTGTCGATGGACGGCGGCAAGGCGGAATGGAAGGAGACCCTGGTCAACGCCCTGAAGATCAAGGGCCGGAGCACACCGGGCTCGGCCAAGACCGGCATCTACGCCAAGGCCGAGGATGTTGCCCGGAGCCTGGTGGCGAGCAATGCCTCCTACGACAACCTCCTCCTCCTGGGCGAGGTCCAGTTGGGCGCCAAGAACTACGCAGCCGCGGCGTCGACCTTCCAGCAGGCGATCTCGAAGAAGGCCAACGACTGGCATGCGCACTACTACCTTGGACAGGCCTACACGGCTCTTGAGCGCTTCAGCGATGCGGAAGGACCCCTGAACACGGCTCTTCAACTCGCTTCCGGCAGTGACGAAGCGCAGATCTGGAAGCAACTCGGCTTCGTCTTCGAGAAGCAGAAGAAGTACGAGCTTTCGATCGATGCCTACGAGAAGGCGGGCGACCCGGCCGGCGTCTCCAGGGTGAGTGAGAACTTGCGGATCCAGGAAGAAAACAAGGACGCCGACGAGTACAACAAGAACATCGAAGACTTGGAAGAACAGCGAGAGAAACTCCGCAAGCAACTGGAGGAGCTCCCGGGAGCGGCGACCGATCCGCCGCGCCGCTAGACTTCGCGCCCGGCCGAAGAGTCGGCGACCGACGCTGTGCCGGCCAAGTCAGCGGAGCATGGCCTGCTGACCTATGTGCAGGAGACGCGAGAAGACAACAGCAGGAGAGCTTGCACCCGAGGCGTTTGCGCCGGGCCGGGGCTCCCCTGGAAGCCCGCGCGGTAGATCTCGCTGCCGGTCGTTCTGTCGTGGGCGTGTCCGGCGCCCGCAGTTTCGGCTCTACGCCAGCTTCCGGCGCAGAATCTCCTGCGCCGCCCGGGGCTCGGCGCTACCTCGGGACGCCTTCATGACCTGGCCGACCAGGTAGCCGAGGGCCTGCTCGCGGCCGCCGCGGTACTCGAGGACGGCCTTGCTGTTGGCCGCGATGGCGGCGTCGGCCCAGGCCTCGAGCCGGTCGTCGTCCCGCACCTGCCGTAGCCCGAGACGATCGACGATCTGGTCGGGCGTCTCCTCCGAATCCCAGGCCTCGCTGAGCACGTCCTTGGCGGCCGTGGTCGACAACTCGCCGGAGTCGACCAGGGCGACGATGGCGGCGAGCCGCTCGGGCGCGATGAGTTGAACGTCCCGCTGCTTCAGCTCGCGCAGGATCTCGGTCATCACCCAGTTGGCGATCGACTTGGCGCCGGTCGGATGGGCGGCCACTGCGCGCTCGTAGTACGTCGCCAGGGCGACGCTGCCGGAGAGGAGCGCGGCTTCCCGGGCGCGCAGTCCGTAGGCGTCGCGGAAGCGCGCACTCTTGACCCACGGCAGTTCCGGGAGCAGCTCGGCTTGACGCTCGATGCGGGGCGCCGTCACCACCAGGGTGGAGAGGTCGGGTTCAGGAAAGTACCGGTAGTCGTGCGCTTCCTCCTTGGACCGCAGGGTGCGGGTGGCGCCGCTTGCCGGCTCGAAGCTGCGCGTCTCCTGTTCGACCTGGCCTCCGGCGGTCAGGATGTGCAACTGCCGCTCCCGTTCGTACTCGAGCGCCTTGGCGACGTGGCGGAAGGAGTTCAGGTTCTTGACCTCCGTCTTCGTGCCGAGCGTCTCGGCGCCGGTCGGACGCAGGGAGAGGTTGGCGTCGCAGCGCAGACTGCCCTCCTCCATGTTGCCGTCGCTGGCGCCGGTGTAGAGAAGCACTTGGTGAAGCGTCTGCAGATAGGCCTGTGCGTCCTCCGGTGAGCGGATCTCGGGCTCGGTCACGATCTCCACCAGGGGTACGCCGCAGCGGTTGAAGTCGACGAGGCTCCGCCCCGGCAGCGGACCGCCTCCCGGCACCTCGTGCAACAGCTTGCCGGCGTCCTCCTCGAGGTGGATCCGGTGGAGCCGGATCTTGCGGCCGGACGGCAGCGGTACCAAACCCCCCTCGGCCAGCGGCTGGTCGTACTGACTGATCTGGTAGCCCTTCGGCAGGTCGGGGTAGAAGTAGTTCTTGCGCGCGAACACGGACCGTCGCCTGACCTCGCACCCAAGCGCCAGCGCCAGCCGGATGGCAAGGTCGACGGCGTACTGGTTGGTCACCGGAAGGGCGCCGGGGTAGCCAAGGCAGACCGGGCACACGAGCTCGTTCGGCTCGGCGCCGAAACGGTTCTCGCAGCGGCAGAACATCTTCGTTCTGGTGCGCAAATGGACATGGACTTCCAGCCCGATGACCGTTTCCCAGGCGGCATCGAGGGCTGCGGGAGAGACTCCCGGATTGGCCGTGCTCTGCGCTACGCTCATGACCGTCACGATGGCCGCGGCATCCTACAGCAGCTACCCGTGCTGAAGCGCCGGGCCGCGGTCGGTACGGTCCATTGCCGCGGTCCGGTCCGGGCCGCCTTCCTGGGCGCGGCGCCGGGAGCGCAGCACCTCGGGCCGGAAGATGCCTTCCGACTCCTGGCGCGTGATGTCAAGGCGGCGGAAGCGGTCTCGCCTGCCTGGCTGAGGCAGCGGCACAGCGCCGCCGCGCGGCGGGTAGAGGAGCCCGGGCTGAGGGGAGAGGGAGACGCCGTGATTGTGTCTCGCTCCGGCGTCGCGGCCACCGTTTTCGTCGCCGACTGCGTACCGGTGCTCATCGCCGCGGGCGAGAGCGTGGCAGCCGTTCACGCCGGCTGGCGGGGGCTGGCGGGCGGTGTCCTCGCCTCGGCGATGCGGGAGTTGAAGCGCGCCGGCGCCAACGATCCGGCGACGGCCGAGGCCTGGATCGGTCCGGCGATCGGGCCCTGTTGCTACGAAGTCGGCGAAGACGTGGCCAGCCGGGTGGAATCCGCGAGCGGCGCCGAAGTCGTCATTCGCCGGCCGGGGCGCAAGCCCCACCTCGACCTGGTCCTGGCGGCTTCGAAGCAGCTTGCCGGGTTGGGCGTGGGGCGTATCTCAGACAGCGGTTGCTGCGTTCGTTGCGACTCGGACTGGTGGAGCTACCGCCGCGACGGCGCGGCCGCCGGCCGGAACTACGCCTTCATCTGGCGTGCCCCATAGGGGGCGTCAGTCGCCGTCGGAGGCCGTCCGACGCGAACCGCGGCTGCGGGTTCTGCGGGTCGGATCGATTCCTACCGAGCGCAGGAAGGCCAGGTCGCGTCCGTTGATGCGGAACGCCGGCGGCGGTAGCGGCCGTCTGGTCGAAGAGGTCTCGTCGGCGTCGCTATCGTCATCGCCGCTTCTCTTGCAATCGAGGAAGAGGTTGAGCGTGTAGCCTTCGCGCCGGATCGACTCGAGGCGGTCGTGGACCTCGGCCGACTCGGCCATCGCCTCGCAGAGAGACCGGGTGAGGTCTTCGAGTAGTTGCTTGAGTCGGGGTTCCATGGGCCGACGACCATTATCCCAAACCGCAGCCGGTAGTCACACTCCGGATTCAATCCAGGGCGATAGGGACGCCTGGCGGCCGGTGCTCGACGCGCTGTCCGAGGCGGGTTGGGAACCGGTCCTGTTCGAGCCGTTGGCCGGCGACGTCTCGGCACGGCGATACGGCCGGCTGCGTCTTGCCTCGGGCGAGCAGCGGGTCGTCTGCAGCTATCCCGACGGCATGAAGGATGTGGCTGCCCGCTTTGTGGGCGCTACCGAGCTGTTGGCTTCGGTCGCTGTGCCGACACCGAGGGTGGACCAGTACTCACTCGAGCATCCGGTCTGGGTTCTCCTGGAGGATCTGGGCCCGCAAACTCTGTTCGAGCGCTGGAAGGAGCCGGGCAGCGCCGTCGAGGTGAACCTGAGTCGGCGGCTGGCGGAAGCCAGGGAACTCATCGGGCGGATTCAGCTCTTGCCGCCCGAGAAGGTTCAGGCATTGGGCTGTGCGCCGCTCGACCGGGCCCTGTTGTTGACTGAACTGGACCAGACCTGGGAGCGCTTCCTCGAACCCCGAGGTCTGGTTGCGGACCGGAAGCTGGCCGAGCAGCTCCGAGGCGCATGCGCTGCCATCTGCGAGCGGCTCGACTCGGCAACGAGCGTGCCGTGTCACCGCGACTTCATGGCCCGGAACCTGATGCTGCGCGCACCCGCCGCGGTTCTGCCGGGAGGCGCCGAAGAGCTGGTCGTGATCGACCACCAGGATCTGCGCCTGGGCCCTCCCTGCTATGACCTGGCCTCGCTTCTGAACGACACGTTGACGCTCTCGGCCCACGAACGGCAGGAGCACCTGTCGGCCGTCCGAGAAGACGCTGCCCTGACCGCTCAATACCACGCCGCGACAGTCCAGCGCACGCTCAAGATCGCGGGCGCCTTCGCCTACTTCGCGACCGTCGGCAGCGACCGCCATCTGGAGTTGATTCCCCCGGCCCTGCGGAGATTCCTGGATGCCCTGGATGCTCTTCCCGAAGGCCGCGAACTCGCTCCCTGGTTGCGCAGAGCCTGGGCGTCGGTCACGTAGCTGATAGTGTCGGCGGTCGACCTCGACAGGAGAACGCCATGCCGTCCTTTGGCATCCAAGAGCTACTCATCATCTTCGTCATCTTGATGGTCATCTTCGGTGGCAGCAAGCTGCCGCTCCTTGGCCGCGGGATGGGTGAGGGCATCCGGAACTTCAAGAAGGGCCTGCGTAGCGACGACTCTTCCGAACTGGAAGAAAAGCAGCCCTAGCCGCCGGCGAGGACGGCGAAGTCGAGGCCGCTCGGATTGACGGCCGACCACGCCGCGCGGTGGTGCTCGACGTACAAGCGGAGCACCCTCTCCGTGAACTTCCGGGTTTCGCGGAAGGGGGGCATGCCATTGAAGCGATCGACCTTGCCGGGTCCCGCGTTGTACGCCGCGAGCGCCAGCACCAGATCGCCGTCGAAACGGCGCAGCAGGTAGGCCAGGTAGCTCGCCCCGGCATCCAGATTCTGGCTGGGGTCGTAGACGTTGGCCACGCCGAACTGTTCGGCGGTCGCCGGCATCATCTGCATCAGGCCGAGAGCACCCTCGGGTGAAACGGCCAGCTTGTCGAAGGAGGACTCGGTCTGCGCGACGGCCGCCACGAGCAGCGGGTCGATCTGACGCCGCTCGGCGACAGCGGCAATCTGGGCGCCAAAGGGCACGCGCTGCAAGAGGTCCCGAACGGCGTTGCCGTCGGCGGCGCCGATGAAGAGCGCGAAGCTCTCCACCTGCGACCCGATCGTCTCGTACAGCGGGCGGCTATCCAGGGACGTACGGGCGGTGGTCGTCCCCGATGCCGGGTCGAGCCAGGCCTGAATCTCTTCGAACAGGGCGACGTCCGCGACATGCGGTGGGGCCGGCAGCGAGTCGGGCTGCCGCCCAGGCGCCGTGTCCCGCACCGAGACGGCCAAAATGGCGGTGGCGGCCACAACGACCGCCAGAGCCTTGTTGCGAGTGCTGGTGTTCGAGAGGTACATGAGAAGAGTGGATTCGAGGCTCCGGGCCGCTGAGGCCCAAGTGGCCGCTGTAAGGACGGTCGTTTTCGGCGTTGCACGATCCGGCCGGTGACGACGGCGCGGCTTTGTGGCTGGAGGCGTTCGCCGACCGTGAGAGGGAACGCCCGACTGCGCTTGGCAGCAAGCTCTATGCCAACCTAGGTTCCTCGTTTCCCAGCCGACCATCTGGGGCGGAGTTCTATTTCGATTGGATCCTTTTGCTGGATGTCCGGTACTCGGCCGACTGGATTCGAAGCGTGTCGACCTTGGTGCGCAGTGTGTTGCGGTGGATGCCGAGCTTGTTTGCGGAGCGGTTGAGGTTGCCCTGGTTGAGGCGTAGCGAAGCCAGGATGAACTGCCGTTCGAAGGTCCGACGAGCTTGAGCCAAGGTGACGCCCTGGCTGACCAAATGCCTGACCAGGCGGTGAAGCTGGTCGTTGAGATCCTCCGTCGCGTCGTCGGGAACACGGCCGTCTGGGCTGAGTTGCTTCAAGGCGAGTCGCGTACCGAAACGGTGATTTTAGCACAAATGGGGGGGGGGCGGGGCGGTTCAGGAGGCCGCGTTGCTGAACGCCGTGCGGCTCAGTCAGCCTTCTTCTTGTTGCAGCCGCGACAGCGACTCTGTAGCCAGACGGGCGGCTTCGGAGTTCGGGAAGCGTCTCGAGACTTCCCTGAAGCGGCGCTTGGCGCCCTCCGTGTCGCCGAGCCGCTCCAGCGTTCGGCCCACCTTGACCAGGGCGTCGGGAACCTTGTTCCCGAGCGGGTACTCGTGGAGCATGGTCTGGAATGCGGCCATGGCGCCCCGGTTGTCGCCCCGGGCGAACCGGCATTCGCCGATCCAGTAGAGGGCGTTGTCCGACAGCTCGCTGTCCGGAAAGTCGTCGAGGAAGCGCTGGAAACCCAGTTCGGCTTCCACATAGTCACGGCTCAGGTACTTCTCGCGAGCGCGGTCGTAGAGTTCCCGGCGCGTCTCCTCGACGGTGGTCGGGACCCTGGATTCGTTGGCGGCGGCCCTTGCACCGGGTTCCGCGCCGGGTTCGGCAGCGGCGTTCGACGCGACCGGCGGCGCATCCCTGGATGCATCGTCGAGTTCCGTCACCTCGAGCACCTGCACCCGCGCCGGCGGCGGCGGTTCGAAGGGGGCGGGTGGTGGAGGCGCGTCTGCCGCGGCCCTGACCTCCTCGAGGTCCTTCTCGAGTTCGGCCACGCGCTCACGCAGCAGGGAGTTGTCCGACTCGCTTTCGGCGACCAGGCCTTCAAGCTGCTGGACCCGCCCTTCAAGTTCCTCGAGGTCCGCTCGGACACCCACGTTGGGAGTCGTCAGGCGGTTCATGAACTCGCGCGGGGAGTCCGAGGAGGCGCAGCCGAAGCAGAAGCCGGCGATGGCGAGCGCCACCGGTACGCGAACACGTGCGGGCAGGCGCCCGGGTGACTGGCGGTGACGCGGGCAGTCGACGTCAGTTCTCGGGAGCATCTTCGACCTGCGGCGCCGTTCCACCGTCGCTGGGCGGCCGCTGTTGGGCCGGTGGAATGTTGTTTCGGAGTCCACGGATCTTCTCCGGCGAAGGCACCTTCTTGATCCAGGGACTGCCGGCGTGTTCGCTCCACAGCCGCTCGCAGGCGTCACGCAGGTAGTCGACCGTGTCGAGCCCCGCGTCGGTGGGGGCCCGTTTCAATATCTGGACGTACGTGAGGCACATGAAGGCGTTGATCTTGTCCTTTTCCGGGTAGTCCGGATACTGCTCGAGCGTCGCCTTGAAGCGCTCCCCGGCCGCCCTGGGAGTGCGGAAGCGGTAGTAGAAGCTGCCGACGACCAACTCGTGC
Organism: Candidatus Multivorans sp.; assembly: GCA_965205295.1. GTDB lineage: Bacteria > Acidobacteriota > Thermoanaerobaculia > Multivoradales > Multivoraceae > Multivorans. The sequence continues at coordinate 2,559,290 of OZ242167.1, read as the reverse complement.
TCCGCCAGTTGGTTCCGGACCTCGACGATCTTCTGGGCAGCCTGGCCGGCATACTGGCTGGTGGGGTAGAGCCGGCGGACGTTCTCGAACTCGGTCAGCGCCTGACGGGCGGTCTGCTGGTCGCGGTCGGGTTTCTCGATCCGCTGGGCGAGCGCGTCGGCCAGACGGAACTGGGCGTACGCCGCGCGGTCGGAGGTGGGGAACCGGTTCAGGAAGTCGCGATAGCGCTGCTCCGCTTCCACGTAGGACTGGTAGCCGCCGCGCAGGAACAGTGCGTCCGCCGCCAGCAGCAGACCCTCCCGCCCGGTCTCCGAGTTCGGCTCGACCTCGAAGGCATGGACGAGGTGCTGGAGCGCCTGGTTGAACTTCTCGTCCTCCAGGAGCTGCTTGCCCATGTCGAGCGCCTCGGAGGACGACAGCCGGAGGATCGGATCATCCTTGATGCCTCCGCAGGCGACCACCAGAGTGAGCGCCGCGGCCAGCAGGGTTCTTCCAGCGAGTCGCTTCATTCGTTCGCCTGCCTGCGGAGAGCCGCCAGCGCCTCGACCGGGCGCGCCGCGGCGAAGACGCCGGAGCCCACGACCGCCACGTCGACGCCGGCCGCCGCTACTTCGTCGAGGTTTCCCGGCTTGATGCCGCCGTCCATCTCGATACTGGTCGAGAGCCCACGGGCTTCGATCGTGGTGCGTAGTTGGCGTGCCTTGTCCAGTACGTCCTCCTGGAACGCCTGGCCGGCGAATCCTGGCTGGACGGACATCAGAACCACGTAGTCCAGGTGCTCCAGGTAGGGGAGGAGCTCGTCCAGCGCCGTCTTCGGGTTGATCGCCACGCCGGCGCCGACGCCCCGACCGCGAATTCGTGCGGCCAGGCGGGCCGGTTCCGGCGTCGCCTCATGGTGGAACGACACCCAGACCGGCTCGCTGTCGAGGTAGCGGTCCATGAGCGCCTCCGGATTCGAGACCATCAGATGGATGTCGAAACCCACACGGCTGCGTTTCGCCAGGTCGGCGATCACCGGCGGACCGAAGGTGAGGTTGGGCACGAAGTGACCGTCCATCACGTCGACGTGGATCAACTGGGCGCCGCCGTCCTCGCAGTGCTTGACGGCGGAGGCCAGATCGGCGAGGTCCGCCGCCAGGATCGAAGGCGCGATCTTCATCGTTCGGGTTCTCTGGGCGTCGGGTTGTCTGGGAAACCGGGCGGTATCAATGGCTTTCCTGCGCGGCGACGACCAGGGCGATCGAATCGCTTTGTCGCAGGGGATGGCCCGGCTGTGGATACTGACGCAGGATGATCCCGGCTTCGACGCCTTCGTAAGGCTCGTACTTTACTCTTCCGAGCCGGAATCCGCGCGTCTCGAAGTAGGTCCGTACGGGCGCTTCGGGTAGATCGATCAGATCCGGCATGACGAACGCCGCGCCCGGGTTGGCCAGACTGACCATGACGTCGACCTGGGAAGACGGTTCGATCGGGCTGCCGGGCGGTGGACTCTGACGGATAACGGTTCCGGGGGCGCCGAACTCGGCGTACACGCGCCGGCTTCTGCCCAACTGCAGGCCGGAGGCCGCGAGACTGACCTGGACCGTCTGCAGGACCTGACCGGTCAGATCCGGAGTCTCGACGAGTTGACGTCCCCTTGACAGGTGGATGGCGATGCCGCTGTCCTGCTTGACGGCGCTGCCGGCCGGCGGATCGTGCTGGAGTACATGGCCCGCGGGGACGGCCTCGTCGTAGCGGTCCTCTTCGACCCGGCGCACCGTCAGGCCGGCGGCGGCAAGGGTGGCTTCGGCATGATCCACGTCCAGGCCGACCAGGTCAGGCACCGCGATCACGCCGCTGCGGACGAAGTTGGAGAGGGCCAGGTAGGACGAGACGCCGAGCAGCGCGGTGAGCAGGCCGGCGTACAACCCTCCCACGACGAGGCGCTTCAGCCAGCGCCGGCGCATCGTGCGTGCGAGCCAGCCAACGAGAACCGTGCGTGCGAGCCCGCGAACGAGAACCGTGGGCGAGAGCCTCTCCTTCATCGCGGCCGTTGCCCTCAGCGGCCCAGGCCGGGCAGGTTCTTCACCAGGTCGGAGTAGAGCGCGAACATCATGATGCCGACGATCACGACGAGGCCGACCTGGGTCACGAGGTTCTTGAACCGGATGGACAGATCACGCCGCAGAACGCTCTCGAACAGCAGGATGACGAGCTGGCCGCCATCCAGGACCGGAATCGGCAGCAGGTTGAGAATGCAGATGTTGAGGCTGATCAGGGCGGTCAGGAAGACGAGATCGTTGAAGCTGCGCCGGGCCGCCTGACCGCTGATCCTGGCGATCTCGATGGGTCCGGCGAGGGCGCTCTGGGGCGAGACGCGACGTTCGGCCAGCCTGCCGAGGAAGCCGAAGATCTCGGTTGCGGTGTCCCAGTTGATCCGGGCACTCTCGATGAGGGCGGAGGCGGGGCTGGCTCGCTGGTACGAGAAGTGGCTGATCGCGATGCCGGCACGGCCGACGCCGCCTTCGTCCGCCGGCGCCAATCGGACCACGAGGCGCTCGTCGCCGCGTCCGATCTCGACGCTCACCTCTTCGCCTGCGCGCGGTTCCACCAGTTGGCGGAAGTCGTCCGCGTCGGCGATGGGGTGGCCGTCGACCGCGTAGAGCGTGTCGCCGTACCGGATGCCCGCCCGCTCGGCGGGTGTGCCTTCAAACACCTCGCGAACGCGTGGCAGAAGGCTGGCGTACATGCCGGCGTCCCCCAGTTCGTGGCGGGGAATGCGGCGCGGTACGAGCACCGTGCTCAGTGAACTGCCGTCGCGTTCGAAGTCGACCGCGAGACGCCGTTCCGGTGAAGTGAGAACGATGCTCGCGACCTCGCGCCAGTCGGACACGTCCTCGTCGTCCAGGCGCAGGATGGTATCGCCGGCTTGCAGGCCGGCCTCGGCGGCGGCGGAGTCCTCGGCCACGGCGCCGATCTCGGTGCTCAGGTCGCGGGGCCCCGCCAATTCGGTGCCGGCCACCAGCACGGCCGCGATCAGGACGATCGAGAGCACGACGTTGGCGGCGGGGCCGGCCAGGAGGACGACCATTCGCTGCCACCGGGGCTTGGTGATGAAGTCGCCGGCGTCGCCGGTCGGATTCGAGGGGTCGATGCCGGAGAAGGCCACGTAGCCGCCCAGCGGCACCATCGCCAACCGGTACTCCGTGCCGCCGCGTTCGAATCCCCAGATCCGGGCGCCGAAGCCGATCGAGAACACCCGGACCTTGATCCGAAACAGCCGTGCCGCCAGAAAGTGACCCAGTTCGTGAACGAAGATGATCACGCCGATCACGACCAGCAGGGCGAGGATGTTGCTCAGGATGTTCATCGGGCTCCGGTGGGCGTCGACGCAGACGCCCGCCGATGCTAACCGTCGAAGGGCGCCAGGACTTCCCGTGCGTGGCGACGACCCCACGAATCCCAGGCCAGGGCCTCCTCGATGCTGTCCGGCTCGCCGCCGCCGCCGCCGGCCTGCCGGCCGTGGCGTTCGAGCACCTCGGCCACCAAGGGGACGATCGAGGTGAAGGGGGCCCTGCGGCTGAGAAACGCGTCGACTGCGATCTCGTTCGCCGCGTTCAGCACCGCCGGAGCGCCGCCGCTCCGGGCCAGGGCATCGCGGGCCAGCGACGGCGCGGGGAAGAGCGCCGGATCGACTCGCCGGAACTCCAGTCTCGAGGTCGCCTGCAGCAGTTCGCTCAGATCGCCCGACGCCTCGCCGCCGGGCCGCGGCCAGCGTTCGGGATACGAGAGCGCGTACTGGATGGGGTACTGCATGTCGTTGGGCGAAATCTGTGCGATCCCGTTGCCACAGCGAAACTCGACGATCGAGTGAACGAGGGACTGCGGGTGGATCACGATGTCGATTCGGGCGCCGGCCACGTCGAACAGGTAGCTCGCTTCGATCAACTCCAGGCCCTTGTTCATCAGGGTCGCGGAGTCGACGCTGATCTTGGCGCCCATGTCCCAGGTCGGGTGTGCGGTCGCCTCGGCGGGCGTCACCGTCTCCAGGGTGGCCGGATCGCGGTCGAGGAACGGGCCGCCCGAAGCGGTCAGCAGCAGGCGGCGCACCTCCTGGGGACGGCCCGCCCGCAGGGCCTGGTGGATCGCGGCGTGTTCGCTGTCGACCGGCAGGATGGACGCGCCCGAGGCGGCCGCCAGCCGGCGCAGCACGGGGCCGGCGGCAACCATCGCCTCCTTGTTGGCGAGCGCCAGATCGGCGCCGGCTGCAAGCGCGGCCGCTGCGGGCCTGAGGCCGGCCGCGCCGACGATCGCCGTCACCACCAGATCGACGTTGCCGGAACCGACCGCGTCCAGCAGCGCTTCTTCGCCGCTTGCCAGGCTGGTTCCTGCCGGCAGTTCGCCGCGGAGCGCGCACGCTGTGTCGGCCCCCGCCACGACGACGCGGTCGGGCCCGAACTCGCGCGCCAGTTCGACCAGACGCGCCGGTCGCGTTCCCTGCGCCGCGAGCACCGAGACCCGCAACCGGTCCGGGTAGCTGCGGGCCACGGCAAGGGTGGCTTCGCCGATCGAGCCGGTGGCCCCCAGTACGGCGACCCGGCGTCGGCTCAAGGCAGGGCTCCGGCCGCGCCGGTCACGTAGATGACCGAGCCCGAGACCGCCGGCCCGAAGGCGCCGAAGTCGACAGCGAGGTACATCAGCGGCGTCGCCAGCATCACGCTGTCCAGCCGGTCGAGGAGGCCGCCGTGCCCCGGCAGCAGGCGGCTGGCGTCCTTGACCTGGGCCGCACGCTTCAGCAAGGACGCCACCAGGTCACCGGTCTGACCCGCGCCGCCGCAGACAAGCGCCACCAGCGGAACCCCTGGCCCGAAATCGGATGGCCCGAGCCAGAGCAGGAACACCGCGACGCCGACGCCCACGCTCGCGGCCAAGCCGCTCACGGCGCCCGCGATCGTCTTCTTCGGACTGATGGTGGGGGCCAGGGGCCGGCGGCCGAACATCCGCCCACCGTAGTAGGCGCCGATGTCGCCCAGCGCGGCTACGGCCAGCACCCAGAGCAGAAGCACGGGATCGAGGCGATGAAGGTGGATCGCGGCGACGAGGAACAACCCCAGCCAGAGCGCCCCGAGGGAGAACAGCGCCGAGGCAGCCAGCCGGTCGCGCACCTCGGCGCGGCTGCGTAGTCCGACCGCCACCGCCATGGCGAGAACGGCCGTTGCCGCCGCGAACCGGAGGTCGCTGCCGATGAGCCGGGGCAGGGGGACGATCTGGTTGTGGACGGCGCCGGTAAGCGCCAGAAGGGCCACGGCCAACCACAGCGCCGGGCGAAACGTAGGCGAGACGACGATCCGCTGCACCATGGCGGTGTACTCCGCGGCCGCCAGCAGCACCACCGCGGTGGCGACCGCCACGAAGAACAGGGGCCTAAGGTACAGGACGATGGCTGTCGCCAGCGCCGCGGCCACTAGCCCCGTGACAACGCGCTTCATTGCCGCCGACTGTATTCCACGTGCTCCAGACAGAGTCCCCGGGCCGGGGCGTTGGGGCCGGCGGCCGAACGTGGGCCGCCCTCGAGGAGCTTGACGAAGTCACTCAGCGACCGGCGGCCGCGACCGACTTCGAGCGTGGTGCCGACGAGGGCGCGGACCATGCCGCGCAGAAACCCGTCGCCGGCGACGCGGAATCTCAGCTCGTCGCCGGCTTCGGTCCACGCGGCCTGGTGGATCGTCCGCTCCGGCTGGCGGTGGCTCCCTCCCGACTTGGCGAAGGCGGAGAAGTCGTGCCGTCCCAGGAGCAGGGAGGCGGCGCTCTTCATTCCTTCCAGGTCGAGTCCGGCCGGCGTCGGGACGACGAAGGGCGCCCGGAACGGGTCGATCACCCGGGCGCGGCTGAGCCGGTAGCGGTAGACCTTGAAGGCAGCGCTCTTGCGGGCGTGAAAGTCGTGGTCCGCCGTGCCGGCGTCCAGCACCCGGATCGCCGCCGGCAGATGACGGTTGGCGCCGTGGATCAGGGCACGGCGCGTCTCCTCGGGCGCCGGGCCCGCCGCCACCGTCAGGTGGGCTACCTGGCCGAGGGCGTGGACGCCGGCATCCGTGCGGCCGGCGCCGTGCACGGTCACGCCGCGGCCGAGGATCCGGGCCAGCGCTTCCTCGACGACCTGCTGCACCGCGAGCGCGTTGTCCTGGCGCTGCCAGCCGGCGTAGTCCGTGCCGACATAGGCGATCCGCAGGCGGTACTTCATCGTGTCTCCGGCCCCGAGCCGGACACCTTCATGGTCTGCCTCCGGCGCCACGGCGGCGGTCGACCAGGAACAGCACCAGCGGCGGCAGCCAGACCGCGCCGTAGACCCAGGGGAAGTAGTCGACTCCCGCGAGCGCCGGCAGGTAGGCCAGGGGCAGGGTCGCCGACAGCAGCAGGACGCTCCGCACGCCGAGCAGCGCCGCCCAGGGCAGCACCCAGATCAGGTACCAGGGATAGAGCGTCGGACTTGCAAGCAGGACGATCCCGAACCCGCCGAGCGCCGCGCCGACCGCTCCGGGGCGCCGCCGCCAGAGGCGAAGCCACGCGGCGACGCCCGCGGCCAGGAGCAGGACGCGGGCGAGAAACTGGGGATAGGTGTAGGAGTAAATGGTGTGCCATGGCGTTGCTGTGACCTCGCCGCCGAAGACCACCCGGACCCCGTGAACGACACCCGCGGCCGCCCGGTCGAGTTGCAGCACGTCGAGCAGACGCCAGAGCGGTTCGTAGAGCGGGCCGTTGTACTCCCAGCGCAGCGCAAAGACGGTGAGGCCGGGAGGAACGCCGCCGGTCCAGGCCAGAACGGCCGCCACAGCGGGGACGAGCAGGCAGGCGGCGCCGAGGGCGAACAACCGGCCGTGCTGCCCGTGGCGCTTCATCGCTTGCCACCAGAGGGGGATGGCCGCGAGGGGAACCAGCTTGGCCAGCACGCCGAGCGCGGCGACGACCCCGGCCGCGAGCGAACGCTGGGGGCCGGACGGGGAACCGCGCCGGACCGGGATCAGAGCGACGCAGGCGATGACGAGCGAGGCGCCCAGCACGTCGACGTGGCCCATGCCGGCGCCCTCGATCACGACCAGTGGATTCCACACGTAGGCGAGCGCGGCGACGACGGACCCGCGCCGGCGGGCGAGCGCGAGCAGCAGCGCGCAGCCGATCAGGTCGACCGCGGCCAGCGTCAGCTTGTAGCTGGGGAGCGGCCGCGGCAGGACGCTGGCGGCCGCAAAAGCCGCCAGGGCCAGGGGTGGGTAGACCGTAGCGACGTCGCGGTGGGCGGTTCGCTGCCACAGGTCGTCGCGCAACCCGGCCAGGTCAGGGTCGTTGGGAGTGAGGCGGTACGGATTGGCGCCGGAAGCGGCGACCCGGCCGTCCCAGAGGTAGCGGTGGACGTCGTCGGACAGGCTCGGCGCCAGCGGCAGGGCCAACAGGCGCAGCAGCAGGGCGACGGCCAGGACGCCGGCGACCGGCAGTTCGCCCGCCTCTCCCCGCCGCGCCGGTCCCAGCCGCCTCAAGGCGCGGAAGAGGGCGCCGAACGCCAGCAGGAGCACTGCGAGGAAGAGCGCGCTCGCCCAGGGCGCGTCCGCCGCCGGCCGCAAGCCGGTCCGGTCCAGGACCAGGAGCCCGCCGAAGCACGCGAGCAGGGGCCAGGCGGCCGACAACAGTGGGAGTGCCCTTGCCATATCGTCGGCGTCTGTGCTTCTTCCCGTGTACTACGCCGTTCTCGGCATGCTTGCACTCTTCGGACTTCACCGGCTGGTTCTGCTGCTGGTGCTGCGCCTGGCCCGGCCTCCCGCCGAGGTGGGTGGCTCGGTCGCAGCCGGCGGGCAGGGGGAAGCCCCTCTGCCGCAGGTCACTGTCCAACTGCCAATCTACAACGAGCGCTACGTGGCCCCGCGCCTGGTCGCGGCCGTGCTCGACTTCGACTACCCCGCGGAGCGGCTGGAGATACAGATCCTGGACGATTCAACCGACGACACGGGCGAGCGGATCGAGGCCGTGCTCGAGGAGGCGTCGAAGCGGGGTCGACCGCTGCCGGCCGTCCGCCACCTCCGCCGGCGCGGACGCGAGGGTTTCAAGGCGGGGGCTCTGGCGGCCGGTCTGAGCGAGGCGCGCGGCGAGCTGATCGCGATCTTCGACGCCGACTTCGTGCCCGGCCCGGACTTCCTGCGCCGTACGGCGCCCGCCTTCGCCGATCCGGGGCTCGGCATGGTCCAGGCGCGCTGGGACCACATGAACCGGAATGACTCCCTGCTCACCCGCGCCCAGGCGGTGCTGCTCGACGGTCACTTTCTGGTCGAGCAGGAGGCGCGCTACCGGTCGGGCTGCTTCTTCAACTTCAACGGCACCGCGGGCGTCTGGCGGCGCCGGGCGATCGAAGAGGCCGGCGGCTGGAAGTTCGACACGCTGACCGAGGATCTCGACCTCTCGTACCGCGCGCAGCTCGCCGGCTGGCACTTCGCGTTGATGACCGACCTCGCGGTGCCGGCGTATCTGCCGGCCCGCGTCAACGACTTCAAGAGCCAGCAGTACCGCTGGGCGCGCGGCACGGCCCAGGCCATGCGCAAGCTGCTTGGACGGATCCTGCGCAGCGCGGTCAGGCCGCGGGTCAAGCTCGCAGCGACGGCGCACCTCACCTCGGGCTTCTGTTATCCGTTGCTGGTCGCGTTGGGACTGCTGCTCCTGCCGGCCATCCTGCAGCGCCAGGAATCTCCGTACCTGCTGCTGTTGATCGACGCGCCCCTGTTCCTGCTCGGCAGCGTCGCTGTGGCCGGCTGCTACGCCGTCGGCCAGCGCCGGGCCGGCCGGCCGGGTTCCCGGGCGTGGTTGGAGGTGCCGCTGGCGATGTCGGTTGGCATCGGCCTGTCGCTTCACAACTCGGCCGCGGTGGCCACCGGTCTGTTTCGCAGCGGCGGTGTGTTCGCCCGCACGCCGAAGATCCCGGCCGGAGCGCGAAACCTCCCTCCGCTGTACCGGTCGAACGCGGTCTGGAGCCTCTGGGGCGAAGCCACGCTCGCGCTCTACTTCTGGGTCTGCATTGCCGCCGCCGGCTGGAGCGGCCGTTGGTGGTCCCTGCCCTTCCTTTACCTGTTCGCGCAGGGATATAGCCTGATGGCGCTCGGCGGGTCGCTGCCGCGGTGGGGACGCCGAGCCCGTTTACCCTGAAATTTGTAAACACCTCGCCATGATTCGCCCGCTCAAGAGACAGGAGCCTCCCGCCGCTTCGGGCCAGGCGGACGTGGTCGTGCGGCCGGCGTTGCCGGTCGACGCTCCCTTTCTCCGGCGCTGGCGCTCCGAGCCGGCCGTGCGCCGCTTCCAGCCGCTGCACAACGTGTCCGTGTCCCGATTGCGAGCGGACCTGGCGTCGCAGCGCCCCCGGGACATCTACCGCGGCCGGGGTGACCGCTACACCTGGCTGGTCGAGTCCGATGGCGAACGCGCGGGCTGGATCACGCTGGCGATCGTGAACTGGGAGCACGGACTGAGCGAACTGGGGTACGCCTTGGCGACGCGCCACCATGGCCGCGGCACGATGACCGCGGCACTGGGACAGTTGCTGCCCGAGCTTCTGCTCCGCACACCGGTGGAACGCATCGAGGCGAGGTGCACGGTCGACAACGAAGCCTCACGGAAGGTGCTGGAGAAACTGGGGTTCGTTCACGAGGGCACGCTCCGTTCGTACTTCGTCCTGCATGGCCGCCGCATCGACCATCGCCTGTACGCCCTTCTGCGCGAGGACTACATCCCCTCGTAGGAGCTAGCGCGGTGCAAACGCGCTACAGTTGCCAATCCTTGATCGTCCGTTTTGGGGGAGGCTACGAATGATGAGCACGGGAACAGGGCAGGACGCGCGGCCGAAGGCGGCCGACTCCGCGCTCAAGAACCTCGAAGCCGGAATCGCGTTGTTCTACGAGCACCGGGTCGTCGAGGCCAGGGCCAGGTTCGAAGACGTCGTCGCGGCCGACTGCGAGAGACGGTTCGCCATTCGGGCAAAGGACTATCTTGCGGCTTGCCAGCGAGCCGAAACACCGGCGTCCGGGAACCCGGACGACGTTTTCCTCGGGGCCGTGGTGGCGAGGAACGACGGCGACCTGGAGCGCACTCTCGAGTTGTGCGAGGGCGGCCTGCGAGACCAGGATGAGCGTTTCGTCTATCTTGCCGCCTGCGCGCGAGCGCTGATGGGAGAGCGGGAGGCCGCTCTCGACCTGTTGACGAAGGCGGTGGAACTCGATCCGAAGAACCGGGTCCGGGCCTACCACGACGGCGATTTCTCTTCACTGGACGAGGACGAGCGCTTCGTGACGCTCGTCCATGACCGTAGCGACTGACGTGGCTGGCGCGGCCGGCGCGGCCGTCATTCTCGCTGCCGGCGGTGGCGAGCGGATGCGCTCCGAGCGGCCGAAGGTCTTGCATCGCGTCGGCGGCCGCCCCCTCGTGGCGTGGGTCGTGGCGGCCGCGCGCGAGGCGGGCTGCGCGCCCATCCACCTGGTCGTCGGAAGCGGAGCGGACGAGATCCGTTCGGTCCTCGAGGAAGAGGAGCTCGGCGGCCGGGACATCGTCTGGGTGGAGCAGCGGCAGCAGAAGGGCACGGGACACGCGCTGCTCATGGTCCGCGAGGTTCTGCGTGCCGACGCAACCGTTCTGGTCCTCTCCGGCGACGCGCCCCTGGTGCGGCCGGCGACTCTCCGGGAGCTTCTGGAGCGCGCCCGCGACGGCTGGGGCAGTGTCGCCGTGGCCGATCTGGACGACCCGGGCAGTCTCGGCCGGGTGGTTCAGAGGAACGGGAGGTTGCAGCGGATCGTGGAGGCGGCGGACGCCGGCGAGCGGGAGCTCGCGATTCGAACGGTCAACGCCGGGCACTACGCGCTGCCCGCTCCGGCGATCTTCGACTGGTTGGAGAAGCTCGATACCGACAACGCCCAGGGCGAGTTCTACCTGACCGACGCCGTCTCGGCGGCCGCGCGCGAGAACCCGGTTGCCTGCGTGAGGGTGGAGGACGCCTCGGAAGTGCTGGGCGTCAACTCGCGGGCCGAACTTGCCGCCGTCCAGCGCGTCCTCTACCGGCGCAGCGTCGACGCTCTGCTCGAAGCCGGCGTCACGATCCTCGATCCGGAGAGCGTGTGGGTGGATGCCGGCGTGACCGTCGGTCCGGATTCGGTGCTGCACCCTGGCGTCACCCTGCTGGGCGCCAGCCGTGTGGGACGCGGCTGTACCGTTCACAGCGGCGCCTGGATGCGCGACAGCGTCCTCGCCGACGAGGTCGATGTGTTGCCCTACTCGGTTCTCGACGGCGCCCGCGTCGCCTCGGGCTGCAGCGTCGGCCCCTTCGCCCGCCTGCGGCCGGAGGCGGTCCTGGAGGAGGGCGCGCGGGTCGGCAACTTCGTCGAGGTGAAGAAGTCGACCCTCGGGCCGGGCGTCAAGGCCTCCCATCTCGCCTACCTGGGCGATGCGTCGGTGGGCGCGGGCGCCAACATCGGCGCCGGGGTCATCACCTGCAACTACGACGGCAAGACCAAGAACCGCACGGTGATCGGCGAGGGAGCGTTCGTCGGCAGCGACACGATCCTGATCGCGCCGGTCGAGGTCGGCGCCGGTGGTTACACGGGCGCCGGCTCGGTGATCACGCGGGATGTGCCGGCGGGGACCCTTGCCGTCGGCCGCTCGCGCCAGAAGAACATCAAGCGCCGGCCGCGGTGACCCGCCGCGGCGGCAGAGGGCTGAACCGGCATGGCGACCCGTGACGGTGACCGCGTCGAGCCTGTGGACTTCCGCTCCCGCCTGAACCCGGAGCAGTTGGCGGCGGTCACCCACGCCGGTGGCCCGCAGCTCGTGATCGCCGGCGCCGGGTCGGGCAAGACCCGCGTCATCACCTACCGGATCGCCTGGCTGATCGCCGAGCAGGAGGTCGAGCCGTGGCGGATCGCGGCGGTGACCTTCACCAACAAGGCGGCGGCCGAGATGCGCGAACGCGTTCTCGACCTGGTCGGCGCCAACGCCAATGTCTTCGTCGGTACCTTCCACCGGTTTTGCGTGCGGTTGCTGCGCCGCTACGGGGACCGCGTCGGGCTCCAGTCCGACTTCGCGATCGTGGACGCGCCGGATCAGTTGCGGCTGATCAAGGCGGCTCTCTTGGCGGAGGACCTGGACGAGCACACGTTTCGGCCTCGCGCCGTCCAGGGCCGGATCAGCGCGGCCAAGAACGGGCTGCTGACTCCCGCCGCGTTCGAGCGCGAGGCCGAGGACTTCTTCGACCGCCACGTCGCCGCCGTCTACCGCCGCTACCAGGCGGAGCTGCGCCGCGCGGGCGGCGTCGACTTCGACGATCTGATCGCGCTCGCGGTGCGGCTGCTGCGCGATGAAGCGGAGATCGGCGCGCGCGTTCGGGGACGCTTCCGTCACCTGCTCGTCGACGAGTTCCAGGACACGAATGCGGCCCAGCTCGAACTGATCAAGAACCTCGTTCTCGACCCCGACGCCTCGGTCTCCGGATTGACCGCGGTCGGCGACGAGGATCAGAGCATCTACGGCTGGCGGGGCGCCGAAATCGACAACCTGCTGCGCTTCGAGCGCCACTTCGCCGGCGCCCGGGTCCACAAGCTGGAGCGCAACTACCGCTCGACCCAGAACATCCTCGACGCCTCGGGCGCCGTCATCGCCCGCAACGAAGAGCGGCGCGGCAAGACGCTGTGGACGGATACGGGCGCGGGCGATCCCCTGCGGCTCTTCTTTGCCGCCGATCACGAGGACGAGGCGCGTTGGGTGGTGAGGCAGGTCGCGGAGCTTCGCACCGACGGCTTCGAATTCGGCGATATGGCGGTGCTCGTGCGGACCAACGCCCAGACCCGGGCGATCGAAGACCAACTGCTGCGGAGCGAGGTCCCGTACTGCCTGGTCGCGGGCGTCCGGTTCTACGAGCGCGCCGAGGTCAAGGATCTGGCCGCGTACCTGCGGGCGATCAACAACCCGCGGGACAACCTGTCCCTGCGGCGAATCCTGAACCAGCCGCGGCGGGGCATCGGCCGCAGGACCGAGGAGTTCCTGCTCGCCCAGGGCGCGAAGATGGGCCATTCCCTGTGGGACGCGATCCGACTCGACCCGCTGCTGGAGCTGCCGGCGCGGAGCCGGCATGCGGTCGATCGCTTTCGCGGCCTGATCGAGGCGCTCCGGAAGGAAGCCGAGCGCCAGCCGCTGGCTGAACTGGTGCGGGGGACGATCGTCGCGGCCGGGTTCGAGGCCCTGCACGGCAAAGGCGACGAGGAGGGACGGGAGCGGCTCGACAACCTCGGCGAACTGGTCTCCGCGGCGCAGGACTTCCAGACCCGGTACGGCTGCGAAGACCTGCCCGCCCGGCTCCCGACCGCCGCGGTCCCGACCCTCGGAGATCCCCTGGGGCCGGGCGTCGACCAGGAGGACCAGGGGGACGTGGAGCCGCCGACCAGCCCGCTGACGAACTTCCTGGACTACGTTTCGCTCGTCAGCGACACGGACGGCCTGAACGCCGATCTCGGCGTCGCGGTCATGACCTTGCACAGCGCCAAGGGCCTCGAGTACCCGGCCGTGTTCGTCACCGGTCTCGAGGACGGTCTGCTGCCTCATTTCCACGCCGGGGGCGGCGCGCGGGACATCGAGGAGGAGAGACGGCTGTTCTACGTCGGCATGACCCGCGCCGAGCGGCGGCTGCTCCTGAGCGGCTGCCGTCGCCGGATGGTCGCGGGGGTGTTCCAGGATCGGCAGCCGTCGCCCTTCCTGATCGACGTGCCGGAGGAACTCGTGGAGACCGCCCAGAGCCCGGACATCTACGCCGGGCCGCGCACCGCGGGCGTTCGCAGCTTCTTCGGCGCCGATCGGTCCGCCGGCAGCCGCTTCCGGCCGGCGCCGCCCTCCGGTGCAAAGCGACGACCGCCGGCCGGGCCGTTCAAGCAGGCGGCCGACGACTTGCGGCCGGGGGCGTATGTTCGTCACGCCACCCTGGGCAAGGGCGTCGTTCTCCACCTGGACGGCCAGGGCGAGAACGCCAAGCTGACGGTCTTCTTCGACAAGGCAGGCAAACGGAAGCTGGTCCGCCGCTACGCTCCGCTGGAGGTTCTCTGAGGTTCCGCGTGCTGCTACACTCCGCCGCCTGCCTGTCGGGGCGTGGCGCAGTCTGGTAGCGCACCTGCCTTGGGCGCAGGGGGTCCTCAGTTCAAATCTGGGCGCCCCGATATCGCTCGCTCGCCCAGGCCTCGGCTACTCTGTCGCTTTCGCCTGCCTGTAGCTCAGATGGATTAGAGCGGCGGCCTTCTAAGCCGCGGGTCGGGGGTTCGAGTCCCTCCAGGCAGGCCAGTCGCTTTAGAGTTCATTCGGAAACATGGTGGGTGTAGCTCAACCGGTAGAGCACTTGATTGTGGTTCAAGAGGTCGGGGGTTCAAGTCCCCTCATCCACCCCATCTATCCTTTTCCGCATCCTTTCGTTCGCGCGCCCGTAGCTCAGATGGATAGAGCGACGGCCTCCGGAGCCGTAGGTCAGGGGTTCGAATCCCTTCGGGCGCACCACATTCCCGCAGTTCGCCGTCGGTGGCAGCGCCTACGGCGTGTAGAGCCTTGCCAGGCACGCTTCCACGACCTGGTCGGCGTCCAACCGCTCCATGCACGCGAAGTCGCCGCGGCTGCAGGTGCGGCGCCAGCAGGGTTGGCATTCCAGCCGCTGGTCGAGCTGTACGGCGGTGGACCGCCGCCCGTAGGGGCCGTTGCGGGCGGGATCGGTCGGCCCGAACACGGACACGCAGGGCACGTCCAGCGCCGCCGCCAGGTGGGCCGGACCGGAATCGCAGCCCAGGAACAGGGCCGCGTGCCGCAGCAGGGTCGCCAGATCGCGAAGATCGGTCGGGGGCGCGAGCAGGACAGGCCAGCCATCCCCGGCGCCGGCCACGATCTGCTCCGCCGCCCGTTGTTCCTCCTCGCCCGCCCAGACGACGACCACGGGCAAGCCGCGCTCCCGCGTCAGTCGCCGCACCGCGGCCGCAAAGTGCCCCGGCGGCCAGTGCTTCGTGCGCCAGATCGTTCCGGGCGATACCACCGCATAGCCGCCGGCGCCCAGGCCGTGGCACTCGAGGAAGGAGAGGGCCTCGGGCTCGGCGTAGTCGGGTAGCTGCCACTCCGCGATGGGGTCTTCCTCGCCTGCCAGTCCCGAGGCGCGGACCAGCGCCAGGTTGCGGTCGACGACGTGGGTCACCGCGGGGTCGACGGCGAAGCGCCGGTTCAGGAACAGGGCATTCAGCTCCCGGCTGCCCATCGCCGGCCCGCCGCGGAAGCCCACTCGCTGCCGGGCGCCGCTCAACCAGGCCACCAGCCCACTCTTCGTGAGCCCCTGGACATCGATCGCCGCGTCGTAGCGGCAGCTCCTGAGTTCGCGGCGAAAGCGGCGGAACGCCCCGAGCCGCGCCGCAATGCCGCGGCCCCGGCGAGGGTAGACATGAAAGCGGTCGACGCCGGGGCAGTCCCGCAAGAGGGTCGCGGCAGGCTCCTGGATCGTCCAGCCGATGAACGCGTCCGGGTGCGCACGGCGAAGCGCCGCCGCCACCGGGGCCGCGTGCAGGCAGTCGCCGATCGCCGACAGCCGCACCAGCAGGACGCGAAGCTGTCGGGTTGGTTTCGTGTCGGTGGTCGCCATCGGTGCCGGGTCCGCAGTTGATCTGAGCATACGGCTCGCGCTCGCCGCTTCGCGGCGGCGCCCGGAATGCCGGCGGGACGCCGGCGTCCCCGGTAATCCGCTGCTTGGCATACTGCGATTCATGCACGACGAACCCGACGCCGCTCCGCCGGTGATTCGCCCCCCGGGTCTTGACCGGATCACAATCCGGCTGGCTGTGGCGGCGCTTGTCGCCGGTGCGCTGACGGCGCCGGTCGTCATGCTCTGGCGCGACTTCAGCCTGTTGATGGCGCTGTCGAGCGCCGCCGGCATCGCCTTCCTGATCTTCTTCAGCGGCCGTGCCGTGCGGGTCCTGAACTTCGCGTGGCGCCGGCCGCCCTTCGAGCGCGAAGAATGAAGAAGGTCCGTCCCTGGCGCGTCGAGGCCGAGCGCTCGGTCTTCGACCATCCGCTGCTCAGGGTCGAGACCCAGGAGCTTCGGGCCGGCGCCGACCGGCGTCAGGCGCTGGTGCTGCGGTCGGCGGACTGGGTCAATGTGATCCCCCTGATCGAAGCGGAGTCGGCGGCCGAGGGTCCGACCGTCGTGTTCGTTCGCCAGTGGCGTTTCGGGCGCGCCGCGGAGTCGCTTGAGATTCCGGGCGGCATCGTCGAAGCGGGCGAAGACGCTGGCGTTGCCGCGGGACGGGAGCTGCACGAAGAGACCGGCTACCGGGCCGGCAGCATCGAACGCCTCGGCGTGGTCGAGCCCAACCCCGCCATCCTCGACAACGTGTGTTCGCTGTGGCTGGCCCGCGACCTGGTCGATACGGGCGATCCGATCGGCGACGGCAGCGAGGAGATCGAAGTCGTCCACGTGCCGTTGCGCGAGGTCCCCGAGCGGATCGCGAGCGGTGAGATCCGCCACTCGCTCGTCGTCACCGCCTTCTACTTCTTCGCCCGGCGCTACGGCTTCTCTTGAGCGAACGTCGGCAACGGCCCCTCCAGGCCGCGGCGCGCCGCGGCGCCGCGCTGCTTCGGGGCGTCTCGTTCGACGCCACGGGCACGCTCTTCGTCTGTCCGCGCCGCGGTGAGATCTACGCCGAGATCCTTGGCCGGCACGGTCTGCGCCTTGGCCCGGGCGAGATCGAGACCGGCTTCCGGACCGCCTGGAGCGAACTCGACTGCCGGCTCGGACGCGGCGAGGACCGCTACAGCAGCCATCCGGACGGCGCCCGGGGCTTCTGGCGCGAGCTGCTGGAGAGATCGTGCGCGCTACTCGGCAAGGAAGCCCCCGGGCCCTTCGCGGCCGCCGAGTTGTTTGCCCGTTTCGAACGCGCCGATGCCTGGGAGGTTCGCCCCCGCGCCCGCGAGGTGCTCGCCGAGCTGCGGCGCCGCGGTCTGCGGGTCGCGGTGACCAGCAACTGGGACCGCCGGCTGCCCCGGGTGCTCGCCAATCTCGGTCTGGGCGCCGACATCGACGCCGTCATCTGTTCCGAGGATGTGGGGTCGGCGAAGCCGGCCGAGGCGATCTTCCTTGCCGCCTGCCGGGAACTCGATCTCGAACCGGCGTCGGTCCTCCACGTCGGCGACGCCAAGATCGAGGATCGCGAGGGGGCCGTGGCGGCAGGCCTGCGGGCGCTGTGGCTGAATGCCGCCGAAGGCGACATCGGGACGCTCGAAGAGGTGCTCGACTACGTCGGGGATTGATGCCGACTGCTACACTGCCCCATGGCGAAGAGTGCGCAATGAAGATATCGACCAAGGGCGAGTACGGTATTCGCGCCATGCTGTACTTGGCGATGCACTCCGACGGCGGTCCGGTGCCGAGCCACGAGATTGCGATCAACCAGGGCATCCCCGAGCCCTACTTGCGGCAGATTCTGGCGGGCCTTGGCCGATTCCACTTGGTCCGCTCGAATCGGGGCCCCCAGGGCGGCCACCTGTTGGGCCGACCGGCCGGTGACATCTCCATGCACGACATCCTGGTTGCGCTCGAAGGGCACACGACGTCGATCGACCACATCCTGGCTCAGCCCTGCACGATCGGCGTGGGGCCGAGGCACTGCGCGATCCGCGAGGTCTTCCTGAGCGTCAAGGAGGCGGTCGAGAACATCCTCTGCGGCTTGAGCCTCGCCGATCTAGCCGAACGCCAGCAGGAAGTCTGCGAGTGCAAGATCGAGATCCCGCACGACCTGTCGCCGGAGCGCCTCTACGCTCCGTCGGAGCGGCCGCTGCACGTGCTGGCCGACTGACGGTCGGGGCCGGGGCGCCACGGGCTGCCAGCCGTCGCCGCGGCGGGCGTGCTCTCGCGTTGTTGCTGCTGCCGGCGACGGTGCTCGCCTGGTCGTGCATCGTCCCCTCGGCGCCGGCGCCGCTGGACGATGGCGACCTGGAGAGCCTTGCGGTAGAGCCGCCGCGAGACTCGGTGTTCCGGCCGGACGAGGATCAGCAGGAGAGCCGGGCCCCGGAGGCCGCTCTCGGCGGTCGCCTTCCGGGCGCCTTCCCGGAGGGCTTTCCGGTTCCGGACGGGTCGACGGTGTTCGACTTCGGCGATGCCCGGCAGGAGGACGAAGACGAAGTCGATGTCGAAGGTGAAGAACCGGCTACGGTGGAGTTCGTGAGCCTGCGGCTGCCACTGGGCGCCCCGGCAGCCCGGGAATGGCTGTTGCGCGAGGCGCAGGCCGCGGGTTGGCGCGCGGCGCTGGGTGACATCATGACCTTCCGTCGGGGTGACAGTTGGGTCCGGGTTGCGATCGAACCGGGCGGGAACCCCGGCAGCTCGGCTGCCCGCTTCGAGTACCCGTAGTTCTGAGAGGGAACCGCTGTTAGCATCGGGCGCCGTCTGGCGTTACCGGACGGTCGGATGGTGAGGGGTACGAATCAGGTGACCAAAATGGCGGGTCCGTTGACGCTCAAGCGCGCGGAGAAGTACGGCTTCTGCGCCGGCGTGCGCATCGCCGACAGGGCGGTGCGAAAACTGGCCTCGCAGGGCCGGAGCGGGAAGATCCTGGGCCAGTTGGTACACAACGAGCGGGTCGTTTCCGATCTCGTGCAACTGGGCTTTGCCACGGCCTCGTCGCTCGACGAGGTTCGGGCCGGCACCATTGTCTTCTCGGCGCACGGCGTGCCGCCGTCCTTTCATCGCCGGGCGCTGGAGCGCGGCCTCCTGGTGGTCGACACGACCTGTCCCTTCGTCTACGACGTCCACGAGGAGGCCCGGCAGGCGCGCGAGGCGGGCTACCACGCGGTGTTCATCGGCGATTCCGCCCACCGCGAGGTGATTGGCTACACCCGGGATCTCGATCCCGGCGACTGCGACATCGTGCTCACGACCGGGGACGTCGAGCGGATCGACTTCGACCGCCATTCCAGGGTGAAGATCTTCTACCAGACCACCCTGAACAGCGAGGAGTACGAGGACGTGGCGCGGGCGATCGAACGCGCGGCCGGCCACGCCGAGCGCGCGGACACGATCTGCTACGCGACCAAGGAGAACCAGGATGCGGCGCGCGCCTTGGCGGCCGACCCCGAGATCGACTGCATCGTCGTCGTCGGTGGGCGGCACAGCGCGAACACCAGGCATCTGTGGGAAGTCTGCCGGGCGGCACAACCGCGCAGCTATCTCGTTCACGGTTCGGACGACCTGCGCTCGGACTGGTTCGCGGATTGCCGGTCGGTGGGAGTCACCGCGGGCGCCTCGACGCCGGACACGATGATCGAGGAAGTCGAAGGCGCGATTCAGTTGCTGGCCGCGTCGCCGGCGCCGGCGGGGCCGGTCCGCGCCGCGGAGGCCGTGCTTTGAGGGTCCTGGTCATTGGCGCCGGTGGCCGGGAGCACGCGCTCTGCTGGCTCATCCGGGAGCGGGCGCCCGCGACGGAGCTCTACTGTGCACCGGGCAGTCCGGGTACTGAGGAGTGCGGCGAGAGCGTTGCGATCGATGTTTCGGACATCGAGGGGCTTTGCCGATTTGCGGCCGAGCGCGGGATCGACCTCACCGTGGTCGGCCCCGAGCTGCCGCTGTCTCTCGGCGTGGTGGACGCGTTTCGCGAGCGCGGTCTGCGCATCTTCGGCCCCTCCCGCGCCGCCGCGCGTCTGGAGAGCTCGAAGGTGTTCGCCAAGGAGTTCATGCACCGGCACGGTGTGCCGACGTCCGACTTCGTGGTCACCGACGACCGGGACATCGCGCGCCGGGCCGCGGAGCGCTTCGGGTTGCCGGCGGTGCTCAAGGCCGACGGGCTCGCCGCCGGCAAGGGCGTGCTGATCGTGTCCTCGCCGGAGGAACTCGAGGCCGCCCTGGACGTCTTCTTCGTCGACCGCCGCTTCGGTCCGGCCGGCGCCCGCGTGCTGATCGAACCCTTCGTGCTCGGCGAAGAGGTTTCCTTCATCGGGTTCTGCGACGGCCGGCGGGTGCTGCCGCTCGCGACCTCCAAGGACTACAAGCGGATCGGCGACGACGACGCCGGCCCGAACACCGGCGGCATGGGCGCCCACAGCCCGGCGGGCATCGTCTCCAGGGAGCAGGTCTCCGAGATCATGAGCGAAGTCATGGAGCGTACGGTGGCCGGCATGGCCGCCGACGGTACGCCCTTCTCCGGCGTGCTCTACGCGGGCCTGATGATGAGCCCGGACGGTCCCCAGGTGCTCGAGTTCAACGTCCGGCTCGGCGATCCCGAGGCGCAGGCCCTGTTGCTGCGGCTGGAGGAAGACCCGGTCGACCTGTTCGCCGCCGGCGCTGACGGCGATTTCGGACGCTCCGAACTCGCCTTCAGCTCCGGCGCTTCGGCCTGCCTGGTGCTGGCCAACCAGGGCTACCCGGGGAACGCGGCGTCGGGAGACGCCATCGAAGGGATCGAAGCCGCTCGAGCGTGCGAGGGCGTGGCCGTGTTCCACGCCGGCGCCGACCGCCGGAACGGCCAGGTCGTCGCCACCGGCGGACGGGTGCTGAACGTCTGCGCGGTCGGCGACGACCTGGGTCAGGCGCTTGCGCGGGCCTACGACGGGGCGGCCCGGATCCACTGGCCGGCCAAGACGATGCGCTCGGATATCGGCCGGCGGGTGCTCGGGATGGGGGCGGTCCTGTCGTGAGTTGCGGCGGCTGCAGCTTCGCCGGTCAGTCGACGGCGGTGGAAGACAGGTTCGTCGGTGTGCGCTTCGGTGAGGAGACGAACCTCACCCTGTGTCGCACGGGCGGCGAGCTGCTGGCCCGCGGTGACGAAGTGATCGTGTCGATGGAGCCCGGTCCCGCCTACGGCCGGGTGGAGAAGTCGCCCATGCCGGTGTTCAAGCCGTGCCAGAAGTCCAGCGCCCGGGCGCTGATCCGCCGGGCGGACGACGCTGATCGCGCGGCAAGAGAGCGTCAACTGACGAACGAGGTGCGCGGCAAGACCTTCTGCCGGGAGCGGTCGCGGGCGCTCGGTCTGGAGATGAAAGTGTCGCGGGTCGACTTCGGCCTGGATGGGCGCGACGCGACGTTCTACTTCACCGCCGATCGCCGGGTCGACTTCCGGCAGTTGCTGCGCGACCTGAAGAGCCGCTTCAAGGCCCGGGTACGACTGGTTCACGTCGGGCCGCGGGATGAGGCGCGGCTGCTCGGGGGCATCGGCATCTGCGGCCGGACGCTTTGCTGTTCGACCTGGATCGACGACTTCCAGCCCATCTCGATCCAGATGGCCAAGCGCCAGGGTCTGAGTCTCAACCCGTCCAAGATCTCCGGCTCGTGCGGCAGGCTCCTGTGCTGCCTCGCGTACGAGGATGACGAGTATCGCCGTCGTCGTCCGACGGAGAGGTCCTTGTCGGGCGGCGGCGTCGGTGGCGCGCTGCCGGTCCTGAGTTGAGCCGGGTGCGGGCGCGCCGACCGTCGGGCTACGAAGCGCCGCGGCGAGTAAGCACCGCCGGGATCGTCCTGAGGAGGATCTTGAAGTCGAGGGTCGGAGACCAGGAGTCGATGTACTCCAGGTCGAGTTCCATCCAGCGGTCGAAGTCCAGATCGCTGCGGCCGCTGATCTGCCACAGGCAGGTGATGCCCGGCTTCATCGACAGGCGCCGCCGCTGCCGCCTCGTGTACGGTTCCTTCTCCTCGAGAGGCCTGGGGCCGACCAGGCTCATGTCGCCGCGCACGACGTTCCAGAACTGCGGGAGTTCGTCCAGGCTGAACTTGCGCAGGTAGTGGCCGAGGGGCGTGATCCGGGGATCTCGGTCCATCTTGAACGCCGGACCGCTCATCGTGTTCAGGTGCTTCAACCCGGCTCGCCTGGCGTCGGCGTCCGCGACCATGGTGCGGAGTTTGTACATGGTGAAGCGGCGGCCGTTCAGACCGCAGCGCGTTTGCCGGTAGAGCACGGAGCCGGACGAAGTGACCTTGATCAGGAGCGCCAGCACCAGCAGCACGGGCAGGCTGATCGCCAGCAGGACGACGCCGATGCAGATGTCGTAGAAGCGCTTGAACAGCAGCAGGGGAAGGCTGGACGGCGCCGGCGACAGGGTGACGACGGGCCGGCCGGCAAAGGAGTCGAGTTGGACCTGGCTGTGGGCCGGCGGCAGCAGGTCGAGCGCGATGCGGGTCTGGATGCCCTGTTCCTGCAGCGCCTCGAAGATCTTCTGCAGGGCGGGCAGCTCGTTGGGCGTGACGGCAAAGAACACGTCGTCGACCACGTGCTCCGAGACGACCCGCAGAATGTCGTCGATGCCGCCCCAGACCGGTTGCGCGGTCTTGGCGGGCCTGCTCCCGTCCGTGTGGATCAGGCCGACGATCTTGAGGCCCCAGTAGGAGTGGTCCTCGATCGACTCGGCGAGCTTCCGGGCCGCTTCCGGGGTGCCGGCGATGAGCACGGCTCGCTGGTTGAGACCGTGCTGCCGCAGGTCGCGCGAGACCATGCGCAGCGCGATTTTCTCGGCCAGCAGCAGCAGGCAGGAAAGGCCGGTGAAGAGAAGCAGCCAGGTCCGGCTGAGGCTGTCCTGGAGCAGGAGTTGGTCCAGTCGGAGGACGAAGACCGCGAACAGGATCAGAAACGTGGCAACTGCCGACACCTTGAGGATCGCCGTTGCCTCGGTCCTCAGATCGGCCGTGCGATGGGAGCGGTAGCGCCGGGTGGCGATCAGGGGCGCCATCCAGGTCAGAAGCGCCAGCGGCAGCAGAGGAAGATGGTCGCCCAGTGGATGGAGCGGCCGGGGGAAGAGGTCCGGCAGCACCTGGGGGAAGAGCTCGCTGCGGATCGCGTAGGCGAGAAAGAACGCCGCTGCAACCAGCGAGAGGTCGAGGGCGAAGACCAGGGCGGCTTGCAGTCGAATGCGCTGTTGCAACATGGGTTGGGGCCCGAAGCACTACCGGCCGGGGAGTCTATCCGCCCCCTGTTCTGGACCGGGAAGGCGAGCATCCTGCCCGCCTCGGCCCGGCGCCTCGGCCCTCAGCGCCTTTTGCAGAGCCGCCCGAACAGCTCCTCGTACTCGTCCGTGACCCGGTCCCAGTTGAACTCGGACGCCGCGCGGCAGGCCGCTCGTTCGCCCAGGAGACGCGTCCGCGCCGGGTCGCCGGCGGCCTGCTCGAAGGCCGCGGTGAGCGAGTCCTGGTCCTGGACGTCGAAGTAGATGGCGGCCTCGGCGGCCGTTTCGCGGTTGGCCGGTTCGTCGTTTACCAGTACGCAGTTGCCGTAACCCATCGCCTCGACGAGTGCCGGATGGGTGCCGCCGACTTCGGTGGCGTGCACGGTCGCGAGCGCGGACGAAAGCAGGCCGCGGTAGCGGTCGCCGTACACGGCGCCCGGGAAGAGCACCCGCGGGTCGGCGGTCCCCTTCATCTCGGCGATGAAGTCCGAGGCGTAGGGCGCGTCGCCGACCATGACCAGGGGCAGGTCACCGCCCACCCGGGCGTAAGCCGCGACCACGCGGTGCGGGTTGTTCTCCGGCTCGAAGCGGCTGACGTAGAGAAAGTAGCGCCGGGGTTCGAGTCCCAGCTCGTTCAGGACGGAGTGAGAGACGATGGGTTGGGGCTCGACGCCGTAACGGATCATCGTCGTGCCGCGGCCGTACCGGTCGCGGTAGTGGTCGGCGATGACTTCCGCGTCGCTGACTGTCGTGCCCGGCAGCAGGCAGGCCAGGCGTTCGGAGAGCGCGTACACGAGGCGGCCGGGCCAGCCCCATTTCGCTCTTCGCTTCTCGATCCCGTCGACGTGCAGGGCGGTACGGATGCGCCGTGGCCAGAGCAGCGGCAGGAAGAGCGCGTTCGCGCCGTTGACGACCAGTGCGGCGCGGGCGCCGCGGGCGAAGAGAGCCGCGTGGAGGCAGGAGAGCAGGGTGTGAACGGGGGTGTCCCCGTACTTCGTGCGCAGCGTCGGCAGGACGACCAGATCGACGCCCCGGTGCGAGCGGCGCCGCCGGTCGACGTAGTGGGAGCGGCAGTAGACGGTGACCGGCCAACCGCGTTCCGCGAGGCGCGGCGCCAGCGCCTCGATCATCGTCTCGTAGCCGCTGTAGGCAGCGGGAATGCCGCGGCTGCCGAGGATCAGAATCCTCGGCCGCTCAACGTGCAGCGGCAGGGAAGCCCGTCCGAACCAGCGTGCCGTCGTGCGCGGCGGCACGCGGCGGCGGTCGCGGACCAGGCGGCGCCGCTCGAGGATCCGGCGCCGGTTGCGCCATAGCCAGGCGTAGGCGGCCAGCGACGAGGGCTCGCGCAGCAGCACGTAGGCGAGGATGCCGAGTTCCCGGATCGAGGTCGCGGCCAGCGTGCGTGGGGCGTCGGCCAGGCTGCGGTGGTAGAGCTGCAGGAGGTAGCGGTTCTTGAGCGAGTGGAAGTTGATGTCCCTGGACATCTGACGCCGTCGCCGGGGCAGGTTGACCCGGCCGTGCACCGCTCGGGCGCGGGGTTCATAGAGCACCTCCCAGCCCCGCTCCCGCAGCCGGAAGCAGAGTTCCGCGTCCTCGCGGTAGGAGTGGAAGTCATCGTCGAGGACCCGGCCCGCGACCGCCGCGTCGCGCAGCGCGGCGCTCAGGAACAGGGTGGCGGCGCCGCTGCCCCCGAACACCCGCTCCGTCACCGGATACTGGCCGCGATCGACCTGGTCGGCGCCGCGGTCCTCGTGGCGCCAACTCCGGGTCAGGCGCATGCCGCAGGCGTCGATTCGGGGCGGTGGGTCCCCGTTCGCGCCATCGTCGCGAAGCAGGCGGCCGGTGACCGCGCCCACAGGTCGTTCGCTGCTCGTGAACCGTTCGAGGCTCTCGATCAGGCGCAGCCCATAGTCGGGGGCCACCCAGGCGTCGGCGTTCAGGCTCAGCAGGTAGGTCGGTGGCCCGCCAGTCTCGGCGCCGTTGCCGAAGGCGGTCTGAAGCGCCCGGTTCAGGCCGCCTGCGAAGCCGGTGTTCTCGTCCAGCGCGATCAGCTCGACCGGGAAGGGCGCCGACGCCGCACCCTGTCGAAGGCGTGCGAGGGTGGCGTCCGTACTGGCATTGTCGACCACGATGAGCCGGAACGGCGGGCCCTCGAGCGACGCCAGCGCTTCGAAGAAGCGGGGCAGGTTGGCCGCGTCGTTCCAGGTGACGGTGCAGATCGCAAGGTCCGGCGCGTCTCGCCCGCATCCGGCGCGGGCGTTCAAGCGCTCCTCCAACCGGAAGCCGCCGCCGCGGCCAGGCGGCTCAAGCCCACCAGCGCCTCGCGGCGGCTCCGCGCGCGGCGGGGCCGGCGAAACGGCAGCAGAGCGATGCGGAGCAGAGCGGCGACGACCAGCATGAGATTCAGCACGGGGGCGGCGCCGCGGCTGTGATGCTTGCGAGCGTATCGGTCCAGGTTGCGGTAGTAGGCGAGCAGGAAGGGGCCGTACCCGAGGCGAGGTACGGAGGCGCCGAGGCCATGCCGGAAGACGGCGTCCGGCCAGTAGCGGATCGTCTCGCCCAGGTCGCGGAGCCGCCGGGCGAGGTCGACATCCTCGAACCAGGCGGGCCAGAACTCTTCGTCCATGCCCCCGGCGGCATCGAAGGCGTCGCGTCGGAGCAGCAGCGCGCAGGCCGCCGGCTGCTCGACGGGCGATCCGGCCGGCGGCTCAGGAATGACTCTGGGCTCCACGAAGCAGCAGTAGCCGAGCAGCGTGCCCAGGCCGGGCAGCCTGCGCAGTTGCCAACCGGCCTGGGAAGCGCCGTTCTCGTCCACCAACCGCGGCGCCAGGCCGCCTGCTTCCGGATGCTGTTCCATTCCCCGAACCAGGGATTCGAGGGTCCCGGGTTCGGGCCTGGCGTCGGTGTTCAGGATCAGCAGCAGGCGTCCCCCGGCATCGGCCGCACCGCGGTTGACCGCCGCCGCGAAGCCCAGGTTGCGGCCCGGTTCGAGGACGAGGACGTTCGGCCGGCCGGCTGCCAGCTCGCTCAGGTTTCCACCCGAACCGTTGTCGACCACGATCAGCTCGAAGTGTTCGTCGCGGGGCCAGCTCTTGGTGAGGAGCGCGAGGTTCTCCTCGTCGTGCCAGTGCGGCGCCACCGCGGTCAGAATCGGAGTGCCGGTCATCGGCTGCTTTCGTCGCCGCGCCCGGGCGGCCGCCGCGAGAGTGCGCTGCCGAAACCGGCGAAGCGCGGCAGGAGCCGGAGCGCGCGGCCCCAGGCGAACAGGAGATCCACGGGTCGCGGGCGTCGTGAATCGCCCGGCCGGGTCTCGCCCTTCCGGCCCCGGAGCATGTCGACCGCATCCCTGGTCAGGAGTCCCGGCAGCCGCGGCCAGAAACTCCGGCCGAGCCGCGCCGCCAGAACCAGCAGACGGTTGCAGTAGATCCGGCGGATGCGCCGCCGGGCGGCGCGGGGGCCCCGGCTCGACAACGCGCCGGCATGTTCGATGCGCGCCGCCGGCGCCAGCACCGCCTCGTAGGATGCCCGGCGCAGCCGGTCGGCGAGTTCGACGTCCTCGTAGTAGCTGTCCAGCCGCTCGTTGAAGGGCCGGAGCTGCCGGCCGGCGCGGCTCACGGCGACCAGCGCGTCGCGGCGGTAGATCGCGGCGGTGGCCGACACGCCGTACACGGGTCTCGGCGCGCCGCCGGGCGGCGGTGCGGATTCGCCGCGGCCGACCTGGACGGCCTGCCAGCGGCGGTTCCAGGTCAGGCCGGCGCCGTCGACCAGGACTTCGCCGCCGTCGCTTGCTTGAAGCAGGTTGATCCCCTGCGCCGCCGCCACCCGGGAGCCGGGGGAGGGCTTCGGGTCGGCCCCGGCGCATGCGCCGAGCGACTCCAGCAGCGCCCTGGTCCAGCCGCGCGCCAGCACGGCATCGTCGTTCACGAGGGCGATCCACAGGCCACGGCTTGAGGCGATGCCGGCGTTGGCGGCCCGGGCGAACCCCGCGGGCCGGGGTAGTTGCACGATCCGTGGCGCCCGCCGGAAGGCGGCGGGATGGTTGGCCGCGAGTTGTCCGGCCAGTACCAGGAGCGCGGCCGGACCTCCGGTTCGTTCCTCCCGGTCTCGCGCCAGGTCGCGGTTGGTGGCACCCGGGTGCTGCCAGACGACGATCAGTTCGGCCGCCGCGGTCGTCTCCGACGCGTCCCGGTAGATGGACTCGAGGCATCCTGCGACGTGCCTGGGCACGCCGACCGTTGGAACGACGTAGGAGAGTGCCGGCGCTTGTGCGGGGATCAAGGTCCGGCGGTCCCGCCGACGTGGAGAGCGTGGAAGAGGATCAACTCGACCTCCACGGGGAGGTCGGGATCGCGGACGATGACCAGGTTGCCGAGGCCGCACAGTGGAGCGAGATTGAACTCGGCACGGTAGCGGGTGCCGAGGAAGGGACCGTCGGCGCCGGTCGCGACCCAGTGGAGCCAGGGCGCCCGGCCGGCGGCCGCGCTGCCTTCGCGGGCGGACCACTCGCCGGTGTGATCGCCGTGTTGCAGGTCGAGGGAGTTCCCGGTCCGTTCGGCGCCGATGCGGGCCAGCGTCTGACCCGCGGCAAGGCCGCCGCCGTGGGCGACCGCCGTATCGAGCACCAGGGTTCCGCACCCGGCCGCCCCGGCTGCCCATCGCGGCTGGTCCGGGGTCAGCACCTGCCTTGGCGAGCTGAGCAGCGTCTGCCGCGGCAGGAACGCTCCCCAGGCGCCGAGAGCGGCCGCCGTCAGCACCACGACGCCGACCGCCAGCACGATGGCCCGGGGCGCGGGCGCCCTCCGCACGAGCGCGCCGACACCGCGCCCGATCAGGATCAGGACGATCAGTCCAAGCCAGCGGTCGAACGCGGTATCGAGTCCGAGCGCGCTCAGTCGATCGTCGAGATGGGCGCCCCTGAGCCACGGATAGGTGGCCGAGAGCGTGGCGAACACGAGCAGGCTGCCCTGCCAGCAGAACCCGAATACGGCGGCATCGCCGCGAAGGCCGATCCCGTGCCAGGGACCGGTCGGAGGCGGATCGTCTGTGGACGCGGCGCTCGGCCGCCCCGCACTCAGCACGGTCCACAGCGCGATACCCGCCAGCAGGGCCTGCGGGGGCGGCAGGAAGCGCAGCCCGGCCAGCGAAAGCAGAACCGCCGCCGCCACCGTGTGCAGGTTGCCTCGACCGACCAGGTTGGGCGCGGCCAGGAGGACCAGGGGCAATCCGGTGAGCGCCAACGGCCAGGGCGCCGCCGCCACGGGCGGTAGCCCGAGGGTCAGGGCGCCGGCCAGAACGAGGACGATGGCGAAGGCGAACCGTCGCCAGACGACGGCGGCGGCCATTGCGGCGAGCAGAACCCCGAACGCGGGCTCGCGGACGAGAGTGAGCCCCAGGATCAGCGTCAAGGTGAGCCCCAGCGCTGCCGCCGCCACGGACCAACGCTCCTCGAGGGCGCGAGCGGCCGCGTCGGCAAGCGCCGCGGCGGCGAGCACCAGGACGACATTCGAGCGTACGCCGCCCGCGGTCAGGATCAGGGCGGCTGTTCCCGCCAGGGCGGGGGCGCCCAGGCGGGCGAACAGGCCGGTCAGAAGGATCGCTGCCGCGGCGGGAATGGCGACGAGGACGACCAGCAGCCGAAGCGCTGAGCCGTCGAGCAGGTCGCCCTGCCGCAGCAACAGGTTGAGTCCGATCAGCGCCGACATCAGGGTGATGCCGAGGCGTATCAGGCGTGCCGGTTCCAGGGAGCCGGGCGGCGCCAGCAGATCGGCACGGCGGGCGAACAGACTGTCCACGAGAAGCGCCGCGGGGCCCAGGCAGAGCAGGGCGCCCACCGCCGTCGCGCGGCCCGGACCGTGGGCGGGTACGGCCGCGAACGCGACCACGGTCAGTACAGGCAGCGCCAGCGCTGCCGGGCTCAGCGGGCGACGCGCGGCGCCCGCGGCGGCGATCAGGACTGCCGTTGCGGCGAAGGCGAGGTAGCGCCCTTCAGCCGCCGCCTCCGCGTCGCGCTCGACCGCCGCCAGGGAGGCCATCGCCAACCCGGCCAGCAGCGGCGGCAGGGCGGCGATCCACGGCGGTGACGGAGACCCGGGCGAGGCCGGCGCGAAAGCGGATTCAGTCGTCAAGGGGGCCATCCTTGCCGTAGCGGACAAACGTTGGAAGACTGCCACCGCCATGTTGCCCCGAGAACTGCTCAGAAGCGAACCGCAGCGGGTTGCGGAGGCCCTCGAAGCGCGCGGCGCCGATGCCGCGCTGGTCGATCAATGGGTGACCTGCGACCGGCGCCGCCGTGATGCGCTGGCCGCAGTCGAGGAACTCCGTCACCGTCGTCGGTTGGCTGGTCGCGAGATTGGCAAGCTCAAGGCTCAGGGCGAGGCAAAGGAAGAGGACGCCGCCAGACGCATTCTAGAGATGACGGAGCTCAAGACCCGCATCGAGGGTCTGGAAGGCGTTGTGGCGCAGGCCGAAGAGGAGCTCGTCGAAACCGAGCTGAAGGTTCCGAACATCGCCCACGAAACGGTACCGGTCGGCCGCGACGAGTCGGCGAACCGCGTCGAGCGGGTGGTCGGCGACCTGCCCGAGTTCGACTTCGAGCCGAAGGCGCACTGGGACATCGGCCCGGAGCTGGGGATTCTCGACTTCGAGCGCGGCGCCAAGTTGGCTGGGGCCCGGTTCACCACCTACTTCGGCTGGGGGGCACGCCTGGAGCGGGCGCTCGGCGCCTTCATGCTCGACCTGCACACCGAGGAGCATGGCTACACGGAGGTGCTGCCTCCCTACCTGGTCAAGCGCGAGTGCCTGTTCGGCAGCGGCCAACTGCCGAAGTTCGAGGACGAAGTGTTCCACGCGCAGCCCGGTTCGCGTTACCTGATCCCGACCGGCGAGGTGCCCCTGGTCAACCTGCACGCCGACGAAGTGCTCGACGAGGATCAGTTGCCCTTGCGCTACGCCGCGCTCACGCCCTGCTTCCGCGCCGAGGCCGGGTCCTACGGTCGCGACGTGCGGGGGCTCATCCGTCAGCACCAGTTCCACAAGGTCGAACTCGTGCAACTGACGACCCCCGAGACCAGCCACGACACGTTGGAGCAGCTCACGGGTCACGCCGAACGCGTGCTGCAGCGACTGGAACTGCCCTACCGGGTGGTGTCTCTCTGCACCGGCGACCTGGGCTTCGCCATGGCCAAGACGTACGATCTGGAGGTGTGGGTTCCCGGCCAGCAGGCGTACCGGGAGATATCCTCCTGCAGCAACGCCGAGGCCTTCCAGGCGCGGCGCGTGCATACCCGCTTCCGTCCGCACGGCGGCGGCTCGCTACGCTACGTTCATACGCTGAACGGCTCGGGACTGGCAGTCGGGCGGACCCTGATTGCCGTGCTGGAGAACTACCAGACGGCGTCGGGTTCGATACGCATTCCAGCGGCGCTCCAGCCGTACGTCGGCGGGGCCGAGGAGATCCCCGCAGCCTAGGTTTGGAGAGTTCTGCCGCCTCGGAGGGGTGGCTGAGTGGTCGAAAGCACCGGTCTTGAAAACCGGCGTGGGTCAATAGCCCACCGTGGGTTCGAATCCCACCCCCTCCGCCAGTATCAGCGTATGGCGACCGGTGCCCGGTCTTGTCGTGTTCCCGAATCGGCGTGGGTCAACGCCCACCGTGGGTTCGAATCCCACCCCCTCCGCCATTTGTCCCTCGCGTCGCGTTACGCTTGCGGAGAAGGGGTTGTCGTGAGTAGAAGACCGTCCGATGCATGGAAGGCTGAGTTGCGGGCGGAGCTCGCCAACCTGGAGGAGATCGGCCTGGCGACGAAGCCGTCGTCCGGGGATCTTCCGAACCTGCGCGGTGTCGACATCGACGGCGTCTCCGTGCCGCTGCGCCAGGCGATCGGCGGCGACCACGTGATCTACCTCGACTTCAAGCAACGGTACGACCTGGACCGCCGCATCCGAGAGGCGGAGGAGGCCGGCAACGCGCGGGTGATAGCGGGCCTTCGCCAGTCCCAGCGGCGCGCCGGCGTCCTGGTGGCCGACGTGTCGGGCCACAAGGCGACGGATGCCCTGGTGGCGGCGATGCTGCACCAGGCGTTCCTGCTCGGGGCGTACTACGAACTCGACCTGTTCGGCGAGATCACGACCCGGCTCTTCGAGCACATCAACCAGCGTTTCTACAAGTCGACCACGTTGAACAAGTACCTGACCATGCTCTACGGCGAGGTCTCGGAGCAGGGCAAGTTCCGCTTCTTCTCGGCCGGCCACCCGGCGCCCATGCTCTTCGCCGGTCGCCCGGGCCGCATCGAGCACCTCAGCGAGGACCAACTGGTCCGGTTCCCGCCGGTGGGAATGTTCGCGTCGAACGCCTACATGGACGAGCTGGTCGACCCTGGTCCTCTCGGCTACAAGCGCCCGTACGAGGTGAGCGAGGTCGACCTGCTCGAGGCCGGAGACCTGCTCCTGCTGTACACCGACGGCTTCGCCGAGCACGGCAGCGACCGCTACCTCGCCGAGCGGGCGGAGGGGGTTCTGGAGACGGTCCGCAATCGGAGCGCGAATGAGATCTGCGAGCACCTCAAGGAGGACCTGCTCGCCTTCGCGCCGGCTGAGGACGACATCAGCTTCGTGGTGATCAAGAAGACGCAGTAGCGAGCCCCCGGCACGCGGGCGTCTCGCCCGCATCCGGCGCCGGCGGCAGTCTCCGCCTGGCGTTCCGCTACCCGGAGACGTTCGGCGCGGTCGCCGCTCTGGAGGCGGGGATCTGGCCCGGGCTCGAGTGGGCGGACGTGCCGCCCCAGCACCGCATCCGCGGCCGGAGTCGAAGAAGCTCAGCAGGGTTTCTCAGTTTCGGCGGGCCCGATCATAGCCCGTCCTGAATTCCTCGCCGCCGCGCGGCTCGGGCTTGATGCGGGCCAGAAGGCCGGCCCTGCGCGCCGGATGCGGGCAGGATGCCCGCGTGCCCAGGGCCGGATGCGGGCGCGATCCGCGCCGCCCGGGTTCCCAGGGCCTAGTCGCCGGAGGCGGTCTCTTCCTCGGTCGCTTTCTTCTCGACCGGTTCGAGCTTCAGCATTGCGCCGTCGGTCTCGTCGGTGATGACGTAGATCAGGTCGTCGGGACCCTGCCGGACATCGCGGATGCGCTTGCCGATGTCCTTGAGTAGCCACTCCCGGCCGAGTTCCTCGCCGTTCGGAGTGAAGATGAGCCGTTCGAGATGGCCGGTGCCGGGCATCCGGCCGGTCATGAGCGCCCCGGCGAACAGGTTGCCTTTCCACTCGGGGAAGGCGTCGCCGGTGTAGAAGGCGAGGCCGGAGGGGGCGATGGACGGCAGCCAGAAGATGGCCGGCTCCTCCATGCCTTCCTCCCAGAAGCGCTCGGAGATGCGCACCCCGTTGTAATGGCGGCCGTAGGAGACGACGGGCCAGCCGTAGTTCTTGCCGGATTCGATGGCGTTCAGCTCGTCGCCGCCCTGCGGGGCGTGTTCTGTGGTCCAGGGGACGCCGGTTTCGGGGTGGATGGCGAGCCCCATCTGGTTGCGGTGGCCCATCGAGTAGATCTCGGGCTTGTGTCCTTCCTTGCCCACGAACGGGTTGTCGTCGGGGGCGCTGCCGTCGAGCCGCAGGCGGAGCAGCTTGCCGGCGTGGCTGTTCGGGTCCTGGGCCAGCTTGGCGTGGCCGAAGAAGCTCTGTGTGCCGTCGACGAGGTCGGCGCCGAAGGCTCCGCCCATCGTCATGAACATGATGTCCTCGCCGGGCACGAAGGCGAGCCGGGCAGCCGCGATCGAGCCGCCCCAGGGCTCGGCCACGAAGACGTCCTCGACGTCGACGAGCGACGTGCCGTCGAGCCGGCCGCGCACCAGGGCGACGGTGCCCTCGCGGCCGGAGATCTGCCGCGTGTAGGTGAGGTAGACGAAACCGTTGTCGGCGAAGTGCGGGTGAACCGCCACCTCCATCATGCCGGCGAGGCTTCGGGCGAGGACGTCGTCCGGCACGCCGGAGATCGGTTCGTCCACGAGCACGCCGTCGCGGACCAGGCGCAGCGCGCCGCCGCGTTCGGTCACCAGCATGTCGCCCTTGGGCAGGAACGCGAGCGACCAGGGGCGGTTGATACCCCTAACGACGACGGAGACCTTCACCTCGGGGATCAGGTGCGTGTTCATGATCCACGGCTCGTCGGGCAGCTCGACCCGGGGGATGCCGCTTCCCCTGCCGCCGTAACCGGTCTGGGCGGCGGCCTGACCGGTGACGGCTACGGCGAGCAGGAAGACGGCGATCCAGGTCAGGCGAGCTGTGGTCTTTCGGTTCATCGTGAGTCTCCGTCTTCGTTGTTTGGCGTTCTCAGTCGGGGTTGCCACTGGGTGCGCCGGCGTCT
This sequence comes from Candidatus Multivorans sp., assembly GCA_965205295.1. GTDB lineage: Bacteria > Acidobacteriota > Thermoanaerobaculia > Multivoradales > Multivoraceae > Multivorans. The sequence continues at coordinate 2,526,020 of OZ242167.1, read as the reverse complement.
TCGGGCCACTCCGCCCCCTGCTCGATCCACAGACGGATCGTCTCGATCTGCTCCTCGGTCAACTGCGTGCCGGCCTCGTACGGCGGCATCCGCATCTCGGCGAACTCGGTGCTCACGCGGATGTAGAGCTCGCTGTCGTCGGGGTCGCCGGGCGCGATGTTTGGGAAGCCGCCGAGGTCGGCGAAGGCGCGCTCCTTGATGTCGAGCCGCAGGTCCGCTTCCCGCTGCGCGTCGTCCGCTCCGTGGCACTGGTAGCAGAAGCCCTCGAGGATCGGCTTGACCTGAGTCAGGTAGTCGACCTTCTCCTGGCTCTGCCCGTTCGCCGGCAAGGTCACGACGAGCCAACCGGTGGCCAGCAGAGCCATGGGAACGGTGAACAGAAGGCGCCCTCTCATCCCTTTCTCTCCCCTCCAAACCAACGAGACCCGCGGCGCCTCAGCGGTTCGTGCTGCCGGCAGCGGGCCTCGGCTACAGTGTAGCCCTTTCTCATGCGCGCAAAGAAGCAGGCGGCTGGAACCATCGGGCTCCTGGCAGCCGCGGCGGCGGCCTTGGCGATCGGCTGCGGAGCGATGTCGGACGGCGAGTTGCCCGACGGCGACTGGCGGATGTACCGGGGCGACGCGGCCGGCACGGGCTACTCGCCGCTCGACGAACTGAGCGCTGCCAACGTCGGCGGTCTTGTGCAGGCCTGGAGCTACTCCCTGGCGCCGGCGCCCGCGGCCGTCGACGGGGACGGTGAGGCGCCGCCGTCGCGGCCCGCCCGTTCCCAGGCGACGCCGATCGTGGTCGACGGCGCGATGTACCTGCCGACCGCGGACGCCGTGGTGGCGCTCGATCCGGCAACGGGCGAGGAGATCTGGCGGCACACCGTCGCGGACGGCGCGCCGTCCCGCCGCGGAGTCTCGTACTGGCCGGGCGGCGACGCCGACGGATTGGCTCCGCGCATCGTGTTCTGTGCCGGCGAGCGGCTGATCGCGCTCGACGCGGCGTCGGGCGCGCGGGTCGCGGACTTCGGCGACGGCGGCGAGGTCGACATCGGCGTGCCCTACAACTCGGTGCCCCTGGTGTGGGAGGACATCGTGGTGGTGGGCGCGAACACGCCGCGCGGGGCGCCGGGCGGCATCGGCAACGCGCGCGCCTACAGCGCCGTCACCGGCGAGAAGCTGTGGGAGTTCAACTCCGTGCCGCAGCCGGGCGAGGTCGGCCACGACACCTGGGAGGGCGACAGTTGGCGCGGCCGGCTGGGCGCGAACGCCTGGCCGTTCTACTTCACGGTCGACGACGAGCGGGAGTTCGTGTTTCTGCCGCTCGCGTCGCCGATTCCGTTCGCCTACGGCGGTGACCGGCCGGGCGCCAACCTGTTTGCCAACGCGGTGGTCGCGGTCGATATCCGGAGCGGCGCGTACCGCTGGCACTTCCAGACCATCCACCACGACATCTGGGACCACGATCCGCCGGCGCCGCCGGTGCTCTTCGACATCGAGCGAGACGGGGAGACGATCGACGCCCTCGCAGTGACGACGAAGTCCGGCTATCTCTTCATCCTGAACCGGGAGACCGGCGAACCGGTCTTCGGCGTCGAGGAGCGTCCGATGCCGGCCAGCCAGGTGCCCGGCGAGCAGGCCCACCCGACCCAGCCGATTCCGGGCACGCCGGCGCTGGGGCGAGTCGGCTACGAGCCGGAAGACCTGGTGACCGCCGACGACACGACCGCGGAGCATGCGGAGGCCTGCGCGGACCTCGTCGAAAGCGCCGGTCCGCTCCACAACGAGGGTCCGTACACGCCGTGGCTTCACAAGGGCGACGGGGACAGCGGCGCCACCCTGCTCTTCCCAGGGCTGGCGGGTGGCCCGAACTGGGGCGGCGTCGCGTTCGACCCGGCCAACCGCCGGCTGCTGGCCTTCAGCCAGGATGTCGGCACGATGGCCTGGGTCGAGGAGGATCCGGAGGCCGACCCCACTACCTACGTCCTGCGCGTGGCGCGGCCCTTCTCCTTCGCGGTCCGCATCGGCGATCAGTCCTGGCCGTGCCAGAAGCCGCCGTGGGGTCAGATGACCGCCGTTGACGCGGATACGGGCGAGGTCGCCTGGCAGCGCCCGGTCGGGGTCACCGAAGGCCTGCCGGTCGAGAAGCGGGAGACCGGCCGTCCGGGCCGCGCCTCGGCGATTGTCACCGCCGGCGGTCTCGCCTTCGTCGCCGCCACCGACGACCGCCGCTTCCGGGCGCTCGACGCCGCCACCGGCGACGAGTTGTGGTCGACGGAGTTGCCGCACCACGGGAACGCGAATCCGCTGACCTACCTGGGGTCGGACGGCCGCCAGTACGTGGCGATCGCGGCGACGGAGAATGTGTTGGCGTTCCGGCTGCCGTAGACCCTCTGGGAACGCGGGCGTCTCGCCCGCACTCCCGGCAGAGGGAAGGCCGGCTGACTGCTACAGTTGCCGCTTCCGTTTGTAGCGCTGGCGCGTAGCCGCGAGAGGGATGTCTTCACACGACGAGAGCAAGGGCCCCGAGGGCTACGACCAACCCGCGGTTGAGGCCTGGATCGCGGAACACGTCGATGCCCTGCGACCGCCGCTTGGTTGGACGCGGCTCGAGGGCGGCCACTCGAACCTGACCTACCGGCTCGACGACGCCGACGGCAGGAAGGCAGTGATCCGGCGGCCGCCCCAAGGCGTGCTGCTGCCCAAGGCGCACGACATGAGCCGCGAGTGGTCGCTGATCTCGGCGCTCGGGCCGACGCCGGTGCCGGTGCCGCCGGCGCTCGCGTTCTGCGAGAACCCGGACATCACCGGCGCCTGGTTCTACGTCATGGGCCTGGTCGACGGTCGGCCGCTCTACAGCTCCGCTCAGACCGAGGAGTGGGTGCCCGAGGATCGGCGCGTGAAGCTGGCGCACTCCTTCATCGACGTGCTGGCCGACCTTCACGCCGTCGATCCGGACGAAGTGGGGCTGGGCACGCTCGGCAAGCGGGACAGCTACGTCGGCCGCCAGCTCCGGACCTGGTACCGGTCCTGGACCGCCTCGGTGGAACCGGCCCAGCTCGACGACCCGCGGGCCCACGAGCTGCAGCGCTACTTCCTGGACCATCTGCCGGACCAGGGGCGGGCGCGCGTCGTCCACGGCGACTACGGGTTGCACAACTGTCTGGTGGGGCCGGACTCGACCATCGCCGCCGTCGTCGACTGGGAGATCTCGACCCTCGGCGATCCGCTGGCCGACCTCACCTACGCGATGAACCAGTGGATGCCGGCCGTGAACACCATGCCGAGCGGTCGCGGCGGCGCCACCGCGGCGCCCGGTTTCCCGGCGCGCGAGGAGCTGCTGGAGCGCTACGCCGAGCGCACCGGCCGGGATCTCTCGCACCTGGACTACTACGTCGGCTTCAACCGCTGGAAGTCGGCGGCGATCGTTCACGGCGTGTACGCGCGCTACATGGAAGGGAAAAAGAGCACCAGGGGCGTCGATCTGGACGAGATGCGTGAGCGCATCGTGAGGACGCTGGACCTGGCGGAAGGGGCGGTAAGCAGGCTCTGAGGAGACGAGCATGAGCAAGCGGAAAGCCGCAGACGTCACCCCAACGAGAAAACGACAGGAGCGGCCCTCCTCGCCGTGCTCGTCGCCGCGAGCGCCGCTGTTGCCGCCGCCGAGTCGGAGCGCACCGGCCTCGGTCACGAGGCGACCGCCGCGGAACTCCAGGCGGCCGGCTTCACCGTCTTTCCCGACGGCAAGGGCCTGCCGGAAGGGCAGGGGACCGCACGCGAGGGCAGCGCCGTCTACCAGCAGTTCTGTGCCGCCTGCCACGGGCGCAACGCGGAAGGCGAGGACGCGGCAGCGCTGGTCGGCGGCCGCGGCAGCCTGACCTCGGAACGGCCGCGGCGGACGGTCGAGAGCTACTGGCCCTACGCCACGACGTTCTGGGACTACATCCGGCGTTCCATGCCGTACGAGGCGCCGGGCTCACTCTCGAACGACGAGATCTATGCCGTCGTCGCCCACCTGCTGCACTTGATGGGACTCGTCGGTGAGGACGACGTGCTCGACCGCGAGAGCCTGCCGAAGGTCGAGATGCCGAACCGCGACGGCTTCATCCCGGACGATCGACCCGACACGGGCTAATCACGGGGCGCGGGCGGAGAGATCGCCGTCCGGGGGCTCTGTTTGGCGAGCACCGTGTGGGTGCTACGATTCGGGTGCTTCTTCGCTTGAGCGGTTGAATTGTGTGGGGGGGGTGTCGGGATGGCTTCCAAAACCGGGGCTGGAGCGTTGTCGGTCAGACCAGGGTCACGGCAGGATGTCGACTGCGACCGCTCGGGATCGCCGGAAACGGGCCGCGGTCGGCCCGTCGGCGTGGGAAGGGGCGTCGCCCCGGCGGCCATGCTCGTCGCCGGACTCTGCGCTCTCGGAGGGGCGGCGCCCGCCGCTGCGCAGATCACCCCGGTTTGTGAGCGCACACCCGAGGTGCGGGACCTGATTGCCCAGCAGCTCCGCAAGGACTGCGCGGAGATCGTCCCGGAGGAGGATTTCGGTCTAGTGACGAACCTCGACTTCGCGAACGCTGGCCTGACCGAACTCAAGCGCGGCGACTTCGACGGACTCTGGGCGCTGCGAAACCTGAACCTGAACTTCAACACCCTCGAGTCGCTGCCCTCGGGCCTCTTCTCCCGCTTGCAGTTGGAGTTGCCGGTGGATCCGACGGATCCCAACGCAGGCACCCGGGTCGAAGAGAGCCGCTTGGAGGAGCTCACCATTGACGGCAACCGGATCTCGTCCCTTCCGTCCGTATTGTTCTCCTCTCTGCCGAGCCTGGTCACGCTGAAGCTAGCGGGTAACCGCCTGACTTCGGTGGGGATGGTGTTTTCGGGCCTCGAGCGGCTCGAAACACTGGATCTGTCGGACAATCGGATTGCGTCGCTGTCGGCCAACGCCTTCCGGGGTTCGACCGCTCTCCGGGAAGTGGACCTGCGGGACAACTTGATCCGCGCGCTTCCTCCCGGCCTCTTCCGGGGACTCACCATCGCCGAGTTCGATCTGAGGCGCAACATGTTGGAGTCGTTCCCGAACGGCCTGTTCGTCGGCCTGGAGGGTACCGGGTTGCTCCTGAATGTGGAGGAAAACCCTGGAACGCCCGAGGTGCCGATCCTGCTCGATCGCGTGGGCGCCGGTGCGGCGCCAGGCGAAGTCAGGTTCCGCTTGAGGCTTCCTACTGGCGCTCCGGGCGAGATCAAAGCTAGCCTGTGGCTCGAACCGTCGCGGGATTCTGTAGTCGCGCTCAGGACTGTCGAGTTGACCATAGGGACCGGCGCCACCGAGGTTGAGTTCACCGCGACGCGGTCGACGCCCCCTCAGCCCGTAACGCTCTCCCTGATAGATGCCAGCTCCAGGCCTGGTGAACGCGGATGGCGCCTGGTGCGGTCCGATAAGACGTTCAGGCTATGGGAGAACGCCGTCCTCGTGCTGAGTTCCAGGAACCCCAAGGAGGGCGACACCGTTACGGTGACCGCGACCCTCGATGAACCCGCCGCCAGCGACTTCCATCTCAGCGTCTTCTCGGACGCCAGCGACATCGAACTGGCTGGCATCAGGCAGGGGGGGAACAGGAGGCTCCAGTTCGCGATGGGCGCGACGAGGAGCACGGGGGAGGTGGGGTTCATCGCGGTGGCGGATGGCCGGGACGAACCGGAGTTCGAGGAGGCCGTGATCTATGCCGTCCCGGGAAACAGACAAGCCGACCCCTTTCCCCTCGGCCAGACTCTGACAGTCCGGGACCAGGACCCGGGATGGTGCGACGGAGCAGCGGGGCGGACACGGGTGGTGGAGGTCAGGATCATCGATCAGACGGGCTCCAGAACTTGCGAGGACGCGGGGCCGAAGCTGGCGAGACGGAGATCTCTCAACCTGAGAAGCCTGGGCCTGACCGGTCTGGCCTCCGGTGACCTGGACGGGTTCACGAGCCTGACCAGCCTCGACCTGTCGGACAACCTGCTGTCGTCGGTGCCCGCGCAGGTGCTCGGTCTCACTGGGCTGGAGACTCTCAACCTGTCGGACAACCGAATCTCGTCGGTTGCCGGCGGCGCCTTCCGGGAGCTCACGGCGCTGACCGGGCTCAGGCTCGAGCAGAACTTCGTGTCTTCGCTGAGCGCGGACGCCTTTTCGGGACTGGCGAACCTGCAGACCCTTGATTTGTGGGCCAACAGGTTGCGGACCCTGCCGCAGGGCGTGTTCTCGGATCTGCCGGCCCTGACGGCTCTCGACCTGTCCGAGAACGCGTTGACGACGTTTCCGGCCGGCGTATTCTCGGATCTGACCGCCTTGGAGTTGCTCCATCTCAACGAGAACCTGCTGCCGGCCCTGCCGGCGGGCGCGTTCTCGGGGGTGGCGGGGTCGCTCGCCCGGTTGGGCCTCGAGTGGAACGAGACGCCGAAGTTGGCGCTGCCACTGGTGCTCGAGCGCGTGGACGACGGGTCCACTGCGGGTGAGGCGACTGTCGCGGTCGGGCTCGCCGCGGCCGCTCCCTTCGAGATCGCGATTCCCCTGGCCGTCTCCGGAGGGACGCTCGGGGCGACCAGTGCGACGATCGCCAAGGGAGGGACGCTGAGCGGCGAAGTGACGGTGGCCCAGACCGCGACCACGGCGCCCGTCACGGTCAGCTTCGGTGCGAGGCCGGGTGTGCCCAGCGGATTCAACACCGGCCTGAGGATCGAGGCCGGCCCGCCGCTCGTCCTGTTCGAGCAGGTGAAGCTGATCCTGACTCCGGAGTCCATTCCGGAGGCAGGCGGGGTGAGCAGAGTGACCGCAACCGTGTCGCCGCCCGCGGCCGCGGGCTTCACGGTGAACGTGACGGCGGCCCTGGTGGCCCCCGCGGTCGCTGCTGACTTCATGTTGAGCACCGACAGGACCCTGACCTTCGCCGCGGGCGCGACGAGGAGCACGGGCGCCGTCACGATCACGGCCGTTGACAACAGCGATGACTTCCTGCCCGCGAACTTGCCGGAGGACAAGACGGTGACGGTCTCGGGCACGGTGACGGGGGCTTCGGTCACGGCGCCCGTCGACCGGACGCTCGAGATAGTCGACGACGAGGCGCCCGTGGTGACGGCGCGGTTCGAACGGGCGAGCTTCGCCGTGCGGGAGGCCGAACTCGGTGGGGAGCGGGCGAACGTGAAGATTCGCCTGAGCGGCGATCCGGGGCGGCAGGTGCGGCTTCTGCTGAAGACCAACGAGCAATTCGGAGTCAGCACGTCGGACTACCAAGTCACCGGGAGCACTTATGTTCGATTTCCCCAAGCAGTGACCTTTCAGGGCGGCCAAACGGAAGTGGAGTTTGCGGTCCGCGGCGTCCCGGACAACGACGAAGAGCGTGTGGAGACGATCAGGTTCTACCTGTCCGACCAACTACCGACCAAGGTGCGCGGCTCAGGCTTCGCTACCGTGCTGATCTGCGAGGTCCGCGGCTCGTGCAGCGCCGGTTCCGGTGGCGGCGCCCCTGGTGGCGGGGGTGGCGGTGGCGGCGGCGGAGGCGGCGTGCCGCCGACCGGCGGCGAAGACGGTGAAGACGGCGGTGAAGACGGCGGTGGCGATGGCGGTGGCGGCGGCGGTGGCGGCGGCGGCGGCGGCGATGGCGGCGGACCGCCGGAGGCAGCCTTCAGCCACGACGCGGAGTGCACGATTGGCATTTGTCACGCGCTGACTGGAGTGCCGCTCACTTTCACCGACACGAGCACCGGCGCCGTGCGGTCCCGGAGTTGGGACTTCGGGGACGGCACACGCACGGGGAACCGGACGGTACGGCATGCGTGGTCCTCGCCCGGCTTCTACGAAGTCACCCTGTCGGTGAGCGACGGCTCGACGGACTCGGTTGCGCGGTTGACCTTCCTGGTCGAAGCGAACGAGCCGGCCGGGACCTGCTCGGCTGACGGCGAGACGCGATGCCTCCAGGACTCGCGCTACTCCGTGACGGTGGACTGGTGGCTGCCCGAAGGCGACGGCGGCAGCGCCGGCGTGGTTCCGGTGGGGACCGACGAATCGGGGCTGTTCAGTTTCTTCGATGCGACGAACTGGGAAGTGTTGATCAAGGTGCTGGACGGCTGCGAGGTCAACGGGAGCGTCTGGGTGTTCGGCGCTTCGACCACGGACGTGGGCTACCGCATCGGGGTCACCGATACCGTGTCCGGCACGGTCAGGGAGTATCGGAACGAGCCTGGCCTGCCCGCGCCGGCGATCACGGATGTCGGGGCCTTTGCCGAGACTTGCCAGCCACAGGGCTCCGGGTAGCGCGCAGCCGGGGTAGGCTGGCGGAGATGGGCTCCACGAGGCGGCGGCAGGCGCCCGGATTCCCGCCCCTGCTTCTGGGTCTGGCGATGCTCGTCTTCGCCCTGTTGCAGTTCAACGACCCGGACCCCCTCCTCTGGGTGAGCTACTACGCGGCAATCGCCTGCGCCTGCACGGTCGCCGCCTATCGGCCGCTGCCCACAGTCGCGTTCCTGGGCCTGGCCGCGGTGACGGCGGCCGGCGCGGTGCTCACCCTGCCCGGTTTTGCCGACTGGGTTCTGAACCGTCCGACCAGCGATCTCTGGGCGTCGATGTCGGCCGACCGGATGTACATCGAGCACAGCCGGGAGTTGTTGGGCCTGGCGATCGCCGGCGCCTGCCTGGTGACTGTGCACCGGCTGTCGCGGCGTAGGCGAGGCTAGGGAATCTCCCCCAGTTCCAGGCGCCGGTCCTCATGGCCGGCACGGGCGGAGACATCGCCGTTCGGGGGGCGCTGTTTTGGGTTGTTTTGGCGAGCACTGTGGGTGTTACGGTTCAGGTGCTGCTTCGTTCGAACGTTTGAACTGTGGGGGGGGTCGGAATGGTTTCAAAAACCGGGGCTGGAGAGTTGTCGGTCAGACCGGGGTCACGGCAGGATGTGGACTGCGGCCGCTCGGGATCGCCGGAAATCGGCCGCGGTCGGGCCGTCGGCGTTGGAAGGGGCGTCGCCCCGGCGGCCATGCTCGTCGCCGGACTCTGCGCTCTCGGAGGGGCGGCGCCCGCCGCTGCGCAGATTACCCCGGTGTGTCAGCGCACACCCGAGGTGCGGGATGTGCTTGTCCGGGAGCTCCGCAAGGACGACTGCGCTGAGATCGTCCCGGAGGAGGATTTCGGTCTAGTGACGTACCTCGACTTCGCGAACGCTGGCCTGACCGAACTCAAGCGCGGCGACTTCGACGGACTCTGGGCGCTGGAGTTACTGAACCTGGACTCCAACACCCTCGAGTCGCTGCCCTCGGGCCTCTTCTCCGGCTTGCAGTTGGAGTTGCCGGTGGATCCGTTGGATCCCAACGCAGGCACCCGGGTCGAAGAGAGCAGCTTGGAGGAGATCCTCCTTGACAACAACCGGATCTCGTCCCTTCCGCCCGGATTGTTCTCCTCTCTGCCGAGCCTGGTCACGCTGAGACTATCGGGTAACCGCCTGACTTCGGTGGGGGGCGGTCTGTTTTCGGGCCTCGAGCGGCTCGACCTACTGGATCTGTCGAACAATCGGATTGCGTCGCTGTCGGCCGACGCCTTCCGGGGTTCGACCGCTCTCCGGCGACTGGACCTGCCGGACAACTTGATCGGCGCGCTCCCTCCCGGCTTCTTCCTGGGACTCACCCTCGTCGACCTCGATCTGAGGCGCAACAGGTTGGAGTCGTTCCCGAACGGCCTGTTCGTCGGCCTGGAGGGTTCCGGGATGATCCTGAATGTGGAGGAAAACCCTGGAAGGCCCGAGGTGCCGATCCTGCTCGATCGCGTGGGCGCCGGTGCGGCGCCAGGCGAGGTCAGGTTCCGCTTGAGGCTTCCGACCGGCGCTCCGTCCGCAATCGAAGCTTCCGTGTGGCTCGAACCGGCGCGGGATTCTGTAGCAGTCGGGCTTCGGGTTGTCGATGGGAACATAGAGCCCGGCGCCTCGGAGGTTGAGTTCACCGTGACGCGGTCGACGCCCCCTCAGCCCGTGGTGCTCTTCCTGGAAAGGGTCACGTCTCGCCCTGGTGAACGCGGATGGCGCCTGGTGCGGTCCGACAAGACGTTCAGGCTATGGGAGAACGCCGTCCTCGTGCTGAGTTCCAGGAACCCCAAGGAGGGCGACACCGTTACGGTGACCGCGACCCTCGAGGAACCCGCCGAGAGAGACTTCGATCTCGATGTCTTCTCGGACAACGTCAGCGTCGAACTGGTTGGCTATAGGGAGGGGGGGAACAAGAGGCTCCACTTCGCGATGGGCGCGACGAGGAGCACCGGGGAGGTGGGGTTCATCGCGTTGGCCGATGGAAGGGACAAACCGGAGTTCGAGTTCGAGGAGGCCGAGATCTATGCCATCCCGCAGAACGATCCAGACGCCCCCTTTCCCCTCGGCCAGACTCTGACAGTCCGGGACGGGGACCCGGGATGGTGCGACGGAGCAGCGGGGCGGACACGGGTGGTGGAGGTCAGGATCATCGATCAGACGGGCTCCAGAACTTGCGAGGACGCGGGGCCGAAGCTGGCGGGACGGACATCTCTCGATCTGAGCGGCCTGGGCCTGACCGGTCTGGCCTCCGGTGACCTGGACGGGTTCACAAGCCTGACCAGCCTCGACCTGTCGAACAACCTGCTGTCGTCGGTGCCCGCGCCGGTGCTCGGTCTCACGGGATTGAAGACTCTCGACCTGTCGGACAACCTGCTGTCGTCGGTGCCCGCGCCGGTGCTCGGTCTCACGGGGCTGGTGACTCTCGACTTGGCCGGCAACCGAATCTCGTCGCTCGCCGCCGGCGCCTTCCGGGAGTTCACGGCGCTGACCACGCTCAGGCTCCAGCGGAACTCACTGTCTTCGCTGAGCGCGGACGCCTTTTCGGGACTGACGGCCCTGGAGGATCTTGCTCTGTGGGGCAACAGGTTGCGGACCCTGCCGGAGGGCATGTTCTCGGATCTGACGGCCCTGACGGCTCTCGACCTGTCTGAGAACGCGTTGAGGACGTTTCCGGCCGGCGTATTTTCGGATCTGACCGCCTTGGTGAGGCTCCATCTCGACGACAACCTGCTGCCGGCCCTGCCGACGGGCGCGTTCTCGGGGGTGGCGGCGTCGCTCAACCGGCTGCTCCTCGAGTGGAACGAAATGCCGAAGGTGGCGCTTCCACTGGTGCTCGAGCGCGTGGACGACGGGTCCACTCCGGGTGAGGCGACTGTCGCGGTGGGGGTCGCCGCCGCCGCTCCCTTCGCGATCACGGTTCCCCTGAACGTCTCCGGAGGGACGCTCGGGGCGACCAGCGCGACGATCGCCAAGGGAGAGACGCTGAGCGGCGAAGTGACGGTGACGCAGGCCGCGACCACGGCGCCCGCCACGGTCGGCCTTGGTGCGCCGCCGGGTGTGCCCAACGGATTCACCGGCCTGACGATCGAGGCTGGCCCGCCGCTGGTCCTGTTCGAGCAGGTGAAGCTGATCCTGACTCCGGAGTCCGTTCCGGAGGAACGCGGGGTGAGCAGAGTGACCGCAACCGTGTCGCCGCCTGCGGCCGCAGGCTTCACGGTGAACGTGACGGCGGCTCCGGTGGCGCCCGCGGTCGCCGCTGACTTCATGTTGAGCACCGGCAAGACCCTGACCTTCGCCGCGGGCGCGACGAGGAGCACGGGCGCCGTCACGATCACGGCCGTTGACAACGCCGATGCCTTCCCGCCCGCCGCGGCCCAGAACCCGCCGGACGACAAGACGGTGACGGTCTCGGGCACGGTGACGGGGGCTTCGGTCGCGGCGCCCGTCGACCGGACGCTTGAGATAGCCGACGACGAGGCGCCCGTGGTGACGGCGCGGTTCGAACTGACGAGCTACGCCGTGCGGGAGTCCGAGGTCGGTGGGGAGCAGGCGAGCGTGAAGGTTCGCCTGAGCGGCGATCCGAAGCGGCAGGTGGTGATTCCGCTGCTCTTCGACGCTCGCCATGGGGTGGATAACCGTACGGACTACCTGCTCGACAACATGTCTTTCGCTCAGTTTTCGAAATCAGTGACCTTTGAGAGCGGCCAAACGGAGGCGGAGTTCACGATCCGCGGCGTCGCGGACGAGCTGGACGAGGGTGTGGAGACGCTCAGGATCTACCTGTCCGACAACCTGCCGACCAAGGTGCGCGGCTCAGGCTTCGCTACCGTGCTGATCTGCGATGTCGGCGTCTCGTGCAGCTCCGGTTCCGGTGGCGGCGCCCCTGGTGGCGGGGGTGGCGGTGGCGGCGGCGGAGGCGGCGGGCCGCCGACCGGCGAAGATGGCGGCGAAGACGGAGACGGCGACGGTGGCGGCGGTGGTGGCGGCGGCGACGGTGGTGGCGGTGGCGGCGGCGATGGCGGCGGGCCGCCGGAGGCAGCCTTCAGCCACGACGCGGAGTGCATGGTCGGCATTTGTCGCGCGCTGACTGGAGTGCCGCTGACTTTCACCGACACGAGCACCGGCGCCGTGCGGTCCCGGAATTGGGACTTCGGGGACGGCACACGCACGGGGAACCGGACGGTACGGCATGCGTGGTCCTCGCCCGGCTTCTACGAAGTCACCCTGTCGGTGGGCGACGGCTCGACCGACTCGGTTACGCGGTTGACCTTCCTGGTCGAAGCGAGCGAGCCGGCCGGGACCTGCTCGGCTGACGGCGAGACGCGATGCCTCCAGGACTCGCGCTACTCCGTGACGGTGGACTGGTGGCTGCCCGCAGGCGATGGCGGCAGCGCCGCCGTGGTTCCGGTGGGGACCGACGAGTCGGGGCTGTTCAGTTTCTTCGATACGACGAACTGGGAAGTGTTGATCAAGGTGCTGGACGGCTGCGAGGTCAACGGGAACGTCTGGGTGTTCGGCGCTTCGACCACGGACGTGGGCTACCGCATCGGGGTCACCGATACCGTGTCCGGCACGGTCAGGGAGTATCGGAACGAGCCTGGCCTGCCCGCGCCGGCGATCACGGATGTCGGGGCCTTTGTCGAGACTTGCCGGCCGTAGGGCTCCGGGTAGCGCGCAGCCGGGGTAGGCGAGGCTAGGGAATCTCCCCGAGTTCCAGGCGCCGGGCCCTCAGGCCCGGCGTGGTCAGGATGCCGCGACGGCGCGGGCGGAAACGTCGCCGCCCGGATGGGTGCTACCCTGCAGGCGCCCCCCCTTGGAAAGGTGGAGGTAGGCAGGGTGGTTCCTAAAATCAGGGTTGGAGCGTCGCCGGTTGGATCGGGGGCGCGGCAGGATGTGGGCCGCGGCCGCTCAGAATCGCCAGAAGCGGGCCGCGGTCGGCCCGTCAACGTTGGAGGGGGCTTCGCCCCGGCGGCCATGCTCGTCGCCGGACTCTGCGCTCTCGGAGGGGCGGCGCCCGCCGCTGCGCAGATTGCCCCGGTGTGTGAGCGCACACCCGAGGTGCGGGACGCGATTGTCAACCTGGTCCCCCACAAGGACGACTGCGCTGAGATCGTACCGGAGGAGGATTTCGGTCACGTGACTCACTTCGACTTTTCGAGAACTGACCTGGCCAGGCTCGCGCGCGCCGACTTCGACGGACTCTGGGCGCTAAAAGAAGTGAACCTGAACTTCAACACCCTCGAGTCGCTGCCCTCGGGCCTCTTCTCCCGCTTGCAGTTGGAGTTGCCGGTGGATCCGACGGATCCCAACGCAGGCACCGAGGTCGAAGAGAGCCGCATGCAGGAGATCTACCTTGACAACAACCGGATCTCGTCCCTTCCGTCCGGATTGTTCTCCTCTCTGCCGAGCCTGATCACGCTGAGGCTAGCGGGCAACCGCCTGACTTCGGTGGGGGGCGGTGTGTTTTCGGGCCTCGAGCGGCTCGAAACAGTGGATTTGTCGAACAATCGGATTGCGTCGCTGTCGGCCAACGCCTTCCGGGGTTCGAGCGCTCTCCTGAAACTGGACCTGCAGGACAACTTGATTCGCGCGCTCCCTCCCGGCTTCTTCCTGGGACTCCCCCTCGTCGACCTCGATCTGAGGCGCAACAGGTTGGAGTCGTTTCCGAACGGCCTGTTCGTCGGCTTGGAGGGTGAGGGTTTGCTCCTGCAACTGGAGGACAACCCTGGAACGCCCGAGGTGCCGGTCCTGCTCGAGCACGTGGGCGCCGGTGCGGCGCCAGGCGAGGTCAAGTTCCGCTTGAGGCTTCCTACCGGCGCTCCGACCGCAATCGAAACTGGCGTGTGGTTCGAAGCGCCGCAGAACTCTTTGGGAGGGCTTCAGATTCTCGATGTGAACATAGAGCCCGGCGACGCGGAGGTTGAGTTCACCGTGACGCGGCCGACGCCCCCTCAGCCCGCGGCGCTCTTCCTGGTAGATGTCAGGTCTAGCTTTAGTGAACGCGGATGGCGCCTGGTGGTGGGGTCCGACGAGAAGTTCAGGCTATGGGAGAACGTTGTTCTCGTGCTGAGTTCCAGGAACGTCAAGGAGGGCGACACCGTTACGGTGACCGCGACCCTTGAGGAACCCGCCGCCAGAGACTTCAGGCTCGACATCTTCGAGGAAACCTACGACACCGAACTGGTCGACCCCGGGGAGACCGGGGACAACAGGCTCCACTTCGCGATGGGCGCGACGAGGAGCACCGGGGAGGTGAGGTTCATCGCGGTGGCGGATGGGCTCGACGAACCGGAGTTCGAGGAGGTCGAGATCTTCGGCGTCCCGCAAGACAGACAAAACGACCCCTTTTCCCTCGGCCAGACTCTGACGATCCGGGACCAGGACCCGGGATGGTGCGACCGACCAGGGCGGACACCGGCGGTGGAGGCCGCGATCATAGCCCGGACGGGCTCCACGAATTGCGGGGACGCGGGGCCGAAGCTGGCGGGATGGACGTCTCTCGATCTGAGCGGCCTGGGCCTGACCGGTCTGACCTCCGGTGACCTGGACGGGTTCACAAGCCTGACCAGCCTCGACCTGTCGGACAACCTGCTGTCGTCGGCGCCCGCGCCGGTGCTCGGTCTCACGGGTCTCGTGACTCTCGACCTGTCGGACAACCGAATCTCGTCGCTCGCCGGCGGCGCCTTCCGGGAGCTCACGGCGCTGACCGGGCTCAGGCTCGAGCGGAACTTCCTGTCTTCGCTGAGCGCGGACGCCTTTTCGGGACTGACGGCCCTGGAGAATCTTGCTCTGTGGGCCAACCGGTTGCGGACCCTGCCGGAGGGCGTGTTCTCGGATCTGACGGCTCTGACGGTTCTCGACCTGTCCGAGAACGCGTTGACGACGTTTCCGGCCGGCGTATTCTCGGATCTGACCGGCTTGGTGAGGCTCCATCTCGACGACAACCTGCTGCCGGCCCTGCCGGCGGGCGCGTTCTCGGGGGTGGCGGCGTCCTTCAACCGGCTGCTCCTCGAGTGGAACGAAATGCCGAAGGTGGCGCTGCCACTGGTGCTCGAGCGCGTGGACGACGGGTCCACTGCGGGTGAGGCGACTGTCGCGGTCGGGGTCGCCGCGGCCGCTCCCTTCGCGATCACGATTCCCCTGGCCGTCTCCGGAGGGACGCTCGGGGCGACCAGCGCGACGATCGCCAAGGGAGAGACGCTGAGCGGCGAAGTGACGGTGACTCAGACCGCGACCACGGCGCCCGCCACGGTCAGCCTCGGTGCGCCGCCGGCGGTGCCCAACGGCACCACCGGCCTGACGATCGAGCCTGGCCCGCCGCTGGCCCTGTTCGAGCAGGTGACGCTGATCCTGACTCCGGAGTCCGTTCCGGAAGAAAGCGGGGTGAGCAGAGTGACCGCAACCGTGTCGCCGCCTGCGACCGCGGACTTCACGGTGAACGTGACGGCGGCCCCGGTGGCGCCAGCGGTCGCCGCTGACTTCATGTTGAGCACCGGCACGACCCTGACCTTCGCCGCGGGCGCGACGAGGAGCACGGGCGCCGTCACGATCACGCCCGTTGACAACGCCGATGCCTTCCCGCCCGCCGCGGCCCAGAACCCGCCGGACGACAAGACGGTGACGGTTTCGGGCACGGTGACGGGGGCTTCGGTCACGGCGCCCGTCGACCGGACGCTCGAGATAGCCGACGACGAGGCGCCCGTGGTGACGGCGCGGTTCGAACGGACGAGCTACTCCGTGCGGGAGTCCGGGGTCGGTGGGGAGCAGGCGAGCGTGAAGATTCGCCTGAGCGGCGATCCGAAGCGGCAGGTGGTGATTCCACTGCTCTTCGACCCTGGCCATGGGGTGGAGAACTCTACGGACTACCTGCTCGACAACGTGTCTTTCGCTCAGTTTTCCAAATCAGTGACCTTTGAGAGCGGCCAAACGGAGGCGGAGTTCATGATCCGCGGCGTTGCGGACGGGCTGGACGAGGGTGTGGAGACGTTCAGGATCTACCTGTCCGACAACCTGCCGACCAAGGTCCGCGGCTCAGGCTTCGCTACCGTGCTGATCTGCGATTTCGGCGTCTCGTGCAGCGCAGGTTCCGGTGGCGGCGCCCCTGGTGGCGGTGGCGGCGGAGGCGGCGTGCCGCCGACCGGCGGCGAAGACGGTGAAGACGGCGATGGCGATGGCGGCGACGGTGGTGGTGGCGGCGGCGGCGATGGCGGCGGACCGCCGGAGGCAGCCTTCAGCCACGACGCGGAGTGCACGATTGGCATTTGTCACGCGCTGACTGGAGTGCCGCTGACTTTCACCGACACGAGCACCGGCGCTGTGCGGTCCCGGAATTGGGACTTCGGGGACGGCACACGCACGGGGAACCGGACGGTACGGCATGCGTGGTCCTCGCCCGGCTTCTACGAAGTCACCCTGTCGGTGGGCGACGGCTCGACGGACTCGGTTACGCGGTTGACCTTCCTGGTCGAAGCGAGCGAGCCGGCCGGGACCTGCTCGGCTGACGGCGAGACGCGATGCCTCCAGGACTCGCGCTACTCCGTGACGGTGGACTGGTGGCTGCCCGCAGGCGATGGCGGCAGCGCCGCCGTGGTTCCGGTGGGGACCGACGAATCGGGGCTGTTCAGTTTCTTCGATGCGACGAACTGGGAAGTGTTGATCAAGGTGCTGGACGGCTGCGAGGTCAACGGGAACGTCTGGGTGTTCGGCGCTTCGACCACGGACGTGGGCTACCGCATCGGGGTCACCGATACCGTGTCCGGCACGGTCAGTGAGTATCGGAACGAGCCTGGCCTGCCCGCGCCGGCGATCACGGATGTCGGGGCCTTTGTCGAGAGTTGCCAGCCGTAGGGTCCGGACAGAGCCTCAGGGAAGCGGCATCTGCTCGCTTTCAACGTCGCGGGCCTGCACGAACGCGGCGACCGGCTCGTCGGTGCGCACCTGCTCGAGCCAGAAGACGCCGTCGTACTGGGCGCTGTTGCCGCGGGTGCCGACGAAGTCGACATCGCCGTCGCCGTCCATGTCCCGGACGATGAACTTGTCGAACATGCCGCGCTTGCGCCGGGAGATGTCGTGCCGGGTCCACCCGGCGTCGAGGTCCCCCGGGTTCTCGAACCAACTGAGCCGCCCGAGGGGCGTGTCGGGTTCGACCTCGCCATCGGCCGCTCGCCCGCTGCGGCTGTAGGCGCCCGACATGGCGTCGAGATCGCCGTCGCCGTCGATGTCGGCGAGAGCGAAGCCGACCATGCCGTCGGGCCTCAAGGTGCCGATCCTGCGCAGAACCCACGCGTCGGCCGGGTCGGCCGGCTGCTCGAGCCACACCAGGACGCCGCCGGACTCGACCGTGGCGAGGTCGGTGCGGCCGTCGCCGGAGAGATCGGCGAACGCCATGTTGAAGCCGTTGAGCAGTGCCCCGGTCGGGCTCACGTTGGGCGGTCGGGGCGTATCGGCGGTCGTCGTGGTCCCCTCGATCCGGATCGGGTGCTCCACCAGCTCGACCGAGCCCGCGCTTCGGTTCTCGAACCAGAAGATGCGGGCCTCGCCGGTCGAACCGCCGACGATGTCCAGGTCGCCGTCGCGGTCGAGATCCACGGTCTGCGAGTTGATCGGCCAGATCACCTGGACGATCTCGTGCTCGATCCAGTCCCCGGAGAGCGGGTCGGCGCCGGTGTCGAACCAGGAGATGGGGTTCGTTTGGGTGTTGCCGCGGTCGGGGTTCTGCGCGCCCTTGTTGGGCGAGACGACCTCGGGCCGGCCGTCACCGTCGAGGTCGGCGGTGAACACCCGGATGTAAGAGCCCCGGTCCTTGGTGAGCGGCGGGATCACTCGCGGCCATCCGCCGCTGCGGAGAGCCTGCGCGTCTGCCTCGGTGGCGGTTCCGGGGTTCTCGAAGTAGATGAGGTGAGCGAGTTCGGCGGCGACGACAACGTCGAGGTCGCCGTCGGCGTCGAAGTCGTCGAGCGCGACATCCTCGGGGGCCCCCGCTTCCTCCCCTTCGGCAAGAGTGGCGAGTTCCCAGACATCGGGGTCGGCGGTTCCGAAGGCGAGCCGGACGTGACCGTCGGCGGTACCGTCGTACTGGGTGTCCGACTCGTGAACGGAGACGATGTCGAGGTGCCCGTCGCCGTCGAGGTCCCGCATTTCGAGGCCGTCGCCGCCGCGAATCGGCACGCCCCCCAGCGTCTCGTCGTCGATGATGTGCTCACGCCAGGAGATCCACCGCCCGTCCTGGGAGCGGGCGCTCGTCGGGGTGTTGGCGATCAGGTTCGAAGCGGGATCGGCCGCGGGCTCGCCGGTCTGGCAGGCGGGCAGGATCACGGCGAGCGCGGCGATCAGGCAGGCCACCCGGACGCCGGCGGGGATCGCGTCCCAAGTCGACCAACGGCAGGTCGGGTTCTCGCGCACACGCAGATAGTAGACGAACATGCAAACGGGCTGCTAGCGCTCGCCAGGCGGCGGGAACATCGCCGTCGGGCGGTCGAGGTCGACGCGCTCGATGTCGGTCCACGGCACGTACTCGGGGCGCTCACGGCCATCGACGTAGATCAGCATGCCGGCGTTCCCCTCGCCGAGGTCACCGGCGGGCTCGAGTTGCAGGTTCTCGCCGCTGTGGAGCGTCACTGTGGCGTGCCGTGCCGGGTGCTCTTCCGGGTCTGGGGGCACGATCGAGGCGATCAGGCCGAAGGGGATGGTGTAGTCGATGCCCCGCAACGGGGCGTCGAGCGTCTCGGTGGTTTCGCTCTCGTCGAGGTCGTAGACCAGCCGGCCGCGGAGGCTGTGGCCGGCGCGGGTGGTGACGCTGCCCACGAGCGGCCGCCTGCGCACCGTACCGTGCAGCCGGTCGGGGGCGGCTGTCAGCCCGGCGGTGGGGAGAAGCTCGATGCTGCGGATCCGGCCTTCGGCGAGGTCCACGACGCCGCGTGTGGCGTCCCACAAGCGCACGCCGTCGGCGAGGTCGTCGGAAGCGAAGCGGTCGAGGACGAACGCGGTCCCGTTCTTGAGCGTCACCCGGCTCTCGCGGCCGCTCGGCACGATGCGCGTGATGTCGCCGAAGCGCGCCATGAAGGGCCGACCGAGATCGATCTGACGCTCGCGGCGGACGATCTCGACGCCGAGGATCTCGATCGGGCGGCTGTACCTCAGCCGCTCGGGCGGCACGTCGGCGGCCCAGGGGTTCTCGTCCTTGAAGCCGTTGAAGTAGTCGCCCCAGAAGGCCTCCTCGCCGCCCCCCCAGCGCAGCCGCCCTTCGTAGCTGGCGCCGCTGCTCGTGGTGACGCGGCCGTAGAGGAAGCCCTGGGCGGCCTCCGACGCCGGCGTCGCGGTTCCGGACGTGATCGCGGGCGAGGTCGCCGCGGCAGGGTCGATGTCCTGCTCGAATAGCCGGCGGCCGGAGGCAAGAGCGAGGGCCAGGGCGAGGAGGACGAGCGCGGCGGCCGCTCCGGCGATCTTGGTCTTCGTCATGGCCAGCACTCTCGCAAGGGACAACGCCGTGCGGGTGAGGGTTGTTACCGGCGTTGCCGCGTCAAGTCCGCCCCTGGATCCGCTCCCACAGCATCCGCTCGGCGCCGCCCGGCGCGCTTGAAGTCGCCGCCCAGCACGCCGCCCAGGGCGGCGTGCCCGAACACGTTGAGCCGGTGATTCACGGTCACCGACACGACATCGCCGCGGCTTGCCATGTTGATCCCGTCGTAGGCGGAGCTGCCGCCGGAGCCCCGCGAGTAGCCGCCGCCGTGGAACCAGACGAGGACCGGTCGCTTGCCGCCGTCGAGCGCTGGCGTCCACACGTTCAGGCGCAGGCAGTCCTCCGACTGTCCGGCCGGCCAGAAGGGCGTGAACCAGGAGATCCCCGAGGGCCGCTCGAGGTTGTAGGGAACCTGCGGACAGGCGTCGCCGTACTCCAGCGTGTCGCGCACGCCGGCCCACTTCTCGGGAGGCCGCGGCGGCATGAAGCGCGCCTTCGCCGCCGTCGACGCGCCGTACGGGACGCCGCGGAAGATGCGCACGCCGTCCGCGATGCCGCCCCGGACCTTGCCGGCCGTGGTCTCGACGACCGCGCGGTCGTCGGGCTGGAAGGCCGCATCGGCGCGACCGGACAGGAACGGCGCGAACGACCCGCCCAGGGCGGCGCCGGCGGCCAATGTCCCGGTGGAGTAGAGGAAGCGTCGGCGGCTCTGCTCGCGGACGAAGGCGGCGCTCGGGAATGGCTTCGGCATGACCTGTCCCCTGTCTGGAATCGGGAGAATCGACGGTATCAGCGCCTCAGGGGACCCGGGCGGCGCGGATCCCCGGATCCACCCGGGTCATCTCCACCGACAGCTCCCAGAGCCGCTTGCCGAGCTTCGGGTCGCGGCAGGTCGGCGTCGACCAGGCCTTTGCCGCTGGACCGCTCAGCTCCGCCCATCTCTCGGGCCCGTAGTAGTCGCCTCCGGTGACGCCGGGCGCGGTCGCCGCCATCAAGGTCGGCCATGCCCCCATCGCCTGGGTGTTGAAGAAGGCGCGGACCAGGGGCTTCGCGAACTGGATCAGGGGGAAGTTGCGGCCGATGTCGGTCTGGGCAAGGCCGGGGTGGCAGGCGACGGCTACCGTTCGGGAACCGCGGGCCTTGAGCCGCCGGTCGAGTTCGTACATATGCAGCAGGTTCGCCAGCTTGCTCTGCTGGTACCGAGCCTGGCGCCCGTAGAGCTTCGCGGCGTCGATGTCGTCCCAGTGGATCCGGCCGCCGCGGTGGGCCAGGCTGGAGGTGATGACGACGCGGCTGCCCTCGGTCTCCTCGAGCTTGGGCAGGAGGTGCGCCGTAAGCGCAAAGGTCCCGAGGTGATTGACCGCGAACTGCGACTCGAAGCCGTCCGCGGTCAGAGTGCGGGCCGGCATCATGATGCCCGCGTTGTTGACGATCACGTCGAGACGCGGCTCGGCGGCCGCCTGCTCGGCCGCGGCGCGAACGCTTCCGAGGTCCGCCTGGTCGAGCTGCAGGAACTCGACGTCGGCCTCCGGCGATTCAGCGCGGATCTTCGCCATGGCGTCCTTGGCGCGCTGCTCCGAACGGCATCCGAGCAGCACGCGGCCACCGCGCCTGGCCAGCACCCTCGCCGTCTCTAAGCCGATGCCGGTGTTGGCGCCGGTGACGAGGAACGTTCGGCCCGACTGGTCTGGTACGTCGCGGTCGGTGAATCCCTGGGGCATGAGCGTGGTCTCCTCGTGGTGTGCTTCCGTAGCCGATCCGGAGAGCGGCATCGTATGCGTCTTCCGCCAGGTTGGGACGCTATCGATACGCGCCGCCGCGGTGAGCGGCAGTGAGAAGGAAGACGATCCGCTCCTCGTCGTCGATCTCGTAGAAGAAGCGCCAGGCGCCGATGCGGTAGCGCCAGGTCGGCGGCTCATGGCCTTTGAGGCGCCGAATGTGTGGCCCCATGTGGGGATGCTGGCGCAGCCGCGGGTAGACCACCGCCCTCAGCTTGTCGACGACGGCTGGATGGCCGGCGCGGGAGATGCGGCGTAGGTCACGATCGAACTGCTCGGTCTCGAACAGCCGATACTCAGTCAACAAACGAGCCCTGGCGCCGCAATGCGTCGCGCGAGCCGGCCTTCAGCCGGTGGAGCAGCGACTCGTCCTCCAGAATCTCGGCCATCTCAGCGTCGTCCACGAACTGCTGCTCGCGTACCTTGGCGAGCGCCGCCGTCTGGATGAGATTCGACAGAGGCCTGTTCTCCGCGCGTGCGGCTTCCTTGAGTTCCTCGTACGTCGCCTCGTCGAGCCTCAGGGTGACTGTCTTGCTCACGGCGAACACAATAGCATGCAGGTGTGTTCTACTTCGACTCTGGAGTCGCGAGACTGGCTCAAGAGGAGGTGACTGGACGACTCCTGGGACCGTAGCGCCGCCGAGTCCCATTGCAGGCTCGGTGTCTGGCCCCAGCCCCCACCTCACCAGGAGTCAACGACGGCGCCCCGCGACTGGCGCCAAGGTAGACTCTCTTGACTTCAAACGAAGTCAGAGACATCGTATGGGGTCGGAGGTGGTGACGATGGTGCAGGTAACCGCGAGACTCCCGGACGATCTGGTCGAGAAGG
Source organism: Candidatus Multivorans sp. (assembly GCA_965205295.1). Taxonomy (GTDB): domain Bacteria; phylum Acidobacteriota; class Thermoanaerobaculia; order Multivoradales; family Multivoraceae; genus Multivorans. The sequence continues at coordinate 2,503,647 of OZ242167.1, read as the reverse complement.
CTGATCGTGCCGCGACGCGACTGAAGCGTTCGCGCGCTCAGTTGCTCCGGCAGGCACTTGAGTACTACCTCGAGGACTTTGAGGATCTTCGCTTGGCCCTGGATCGTCTCAACGATCCGGCGGATTCGGTGCTGAACTGGGAAGATGTCAGGCGCGATCTACTCGATCAAGATCAAGGCGAGCGCGGCTAAGGCGCTCAGGAAGATCGATGCCCGCGATCGCCGTCGCGTGATCGCGGCGATCGACCGGCTGGCCCACGAGAGATCGGCGGGATCGGCGCTCAAGGGAGAGTTCGGTGGACTGCGGCGGCTGCGGGTGGGCCGCTACCGGATCATCTTCGAGACGATTCGCGACGAACTGACGGTCCTGGTCGTCCGGGTCGGCCACCGCGGAGACGTGTATCGGTAGACGGACCGGCCATGTAGCGTTCAAGGACGGCCTCGATCCTGAGAGCCGGTGCGGGGAGGCAATTCACGATGAAGTACACGAAATTGGGCAGTTCCGGTCTCGAGGTGTCCCGGATCTGCCTTGGCTGCATGAGCTTTGGCGAGAAGTCGCCCGGGGCTCACGACTGGAGCCTCGACGAAGCGAGCAGCCGTCCGATCATCGAGAGGGCGCTCGACCTCGGCATCAACTTCTTCGACACGGCCAACGCCTACTCGCTCGGCTCGAGCGAGGAGATCACGGGAAGGGCCCTACGCGACATGGCGAACCGCGACGAGGTCGTGATTGCGACGAAGGTCTACTTCCCGGTCCGCCGCGGGCGCAACAGCCGCGGGCTCTCCCGCAAGGCGATCCTGACCGAGGTCGACGCGTCCCTGCGCCGTCTGGGCACCGACTACATCGACCTCTACCAGATCCACCGCTGGGACGACCGGACGTCGATCGAAGAGACGTTGGGAGCACTCCACGACGTGGTGACCTCGGGCAAGGTCCGCTACATCGGCGCCTCGTCGATGTGGGCGTGGCAGTTCAGCAAGGCGCTCTACACCAGCGAGATGCGTGGTTTCACGAAGTTCATCAGCATGCAGAACCAGTACAGCCTGCTCCAGCGCGAAGAAGAGCGCGAGATGCTGCCTCTCTGTGCCGATCAGGGCGTCGGGACGATCCCGTGGAGCCCGCTGGGCAGGGGTCTCCTGGCCCGTGACTGGGAGCAGACGACGCACCGGTCGAAGAGCGACCCGCTGACCGCGAGGCGCTTCAACGAGGCGAAGGATCGACCGATCGTCGAGCGCGTGGCAGAGGTGGCGCGGGAGAAGGGGGTCTCGCGAGCCCAGGTTGCGCTGGCCTGGGTGCTGGCCAATCCCGTCGTCGCGTCGCCGATCGTCGGCGTCACGAAGATGAGCCACCTCGAAGAAGCCGTGGCAGCGCTCGAGGTCGAGCTCACGGCCGCGGAGAAGCAGCGGCTTGAAGAGGTCTACACGCCTCGCGCGAACCTCTTCTGAGACGTCGTTCAGCCCGTGGACGGGTTCTCGAGAGATGGCAGCGGTCGGTCTTCGCCGGCAGTCTGCTGGCGCCGACCGCCCTGTGGGCCGCTGCCGGTTCGCGGCTCACTCCGTGACCCGGCGAGGTGCAAGAGCTTCCAGACGGTCCAGCCACTCACCAAAGTGGCGGCACTCGGCGCGCATGCGGCAAAGGCCGATGCGACCCGCGACAGCGACTCCATGGCGGGTCTTGCTGTACCGGGGTAGAAGGGCGGTCAAGCGTGCTGACGGGTGGGTGGTCGGGCCGTCGTTGATGTGTTCGGGGCTCGAAGCGGACTGCCTTGCTGCCTCAAGGTGCTTCAGTTGTGGTGTCCACTGTCGTTCGGCCTCCGCGAATCGGTCGACATCCGAGAACAGTAGCGCCTCGAACTCGTAAGGCTGAATGTGAGGCAGGAACCGTTCGGGCCGACATCCGGCTTCGCCGACCACGGCCGCGTGCAGCCTCTGTTCGAGAGCGCTCGCTCGTTGCAGTGGATCCGTGAACTCAGCCGCCTCAGCTTGCCCAGGGAAGTCCAAGGGGAGCCCATAGAGATCGAAGAGGGTCGTCACGAACGTGTCCTGCCGTTCTCTCAGAGTGTTCCGAAGAAAGGGGAGCACTCGAGCAAATTTCAGTGCGCCTCCTTTCGCGCTGCGAGACGTTGGAATCAGTCTTGGCTGGACGAAGACGCCCTGCTCTGCCAAGGCGTGCGCCAGAACCGCAACCGTGAACGCCCGTTCGGTTGGCCCTTCTCCTACGACGACCACGTCTGTCATCGCGCCGGGCCGCCACCCACCACATTCATCCTGAAGAGGTCGCCAAGCGAGTACTCCTCAAGCCAGTCTCTCAGCGAGTCAGGGTCGAGTCTCCGGAAAGTGGAAGCGCCGTCGTGCCGTTCGACAACGACGACGTCTGCCGGATCGAGTTCGCTGACCAAATCGGCCGACTGTGTTGACACGATCACCTGCCGCTTGTGACTGGCGTGCTGCAGCATCTCGGCCAGCAGGACGAGAGCATGGGGGTGCAAACCCAACTCCGGCTCGTCGATCACGAGAACGCTGGGCTGTAGCGCGGACGGCTGAAGGAGCAGCGTGGCGAGACAGATGAACCGCAGTGTGCCGTCCGAGAACTGAAGCGGACCGAGTACCGTGTCCGGCTCACTTGCCTGAAACCACTCCAGTTCCATCTTCTCGTCCACCTCCTCGCGATGGACGAAGTCTCCGAAGAAGGGCGCCGCGAGCCTGACCGTCTCAACTATCCGCCGGTACTGATCGGGGTGGCGATCGTTGAGGACCCTGAGAAATGGGGCCAGGTTGCCGGCGTCCGGTTTGAGCCGGCGGTTGTCCCGCACGCCCGAGGCCAGCCGCACCTGGGCAACCCGACTCACGTCCTGGAAGTGGAACACGCGCCACTCGTGCATCTCGGAGCGCACATGGGAGACGAAGCCGCCTGCACGGCACTTCGCCAAGCGCGCCTCGTCGTGCCCGCTCCACTCTCGCGGGCCCTGAACGACCGGGAAAGACCTGAGATGTGGATCGTTGAGCCACTCCACGTCGTTGATGGGGAAGACGTACTCGCGCGCAAAGGCCAGGGCGTCCCCTGCCACAGGTGAAAGCGAAAACTCGTACTTGTAGCGCCCGCCATCGAATCCAAGCGCTACTGAGGCCTCGGGCGTTCGCCTACGGCCGCCGAAGAGTAGAACCTCGGCGCCACCCTCCCGCTTGATGAAGAGCTGCAGCCGTTCCGTCAGGAGGTGCTCCAACATCCGGAACAGACTGAGCAGGTTGCTCTTGCCCGCCCCGTTGGCGCCGACCAGCACGTTCAAGTTCCGTGGCTCGAAGTCCTCGAGCGACCGAATCGACTTGAACCCGCGAACGGTGAGACGGTCTAGCGAAGCCATGGCTGCCTTGCTCGTGGTCTAGGGCGTCTGACGCCGCCAAGCGCTACGCCGTGTCTTGCGTGAGGCCTTGGCGGACCGGTGGGCAACGATACAGGAGCGGGCGCCTGCCCAAACCCAACTCTCAGCCACAGCCGCCACTGCCGATGGACCTGACCGTCGGGAAGTTCCAGGCCGGCGTGACCGGTCGCGGGCAGCCCGGTGCTTCCTTACGCCGTCGTCGCTTACCTCCCGGCCTTGTGCCGTGCCCCCGGAGCCGGCGGTGTCTCGGGGGCGCCGGCGAAACACTGCGCCATGCCCATCCACTCGGTGGCGATGGGTCCTGTGACCTCCAGTGACGTGTCGGCGACGTTGCGCGCCTGGGTGACCACCTGGGCGAAGTCGACCGCATTCCCGGTGATCCGGTTGGCGGCTTCCCCCGCGTTCCAGGTCCAGGTCTCGCCGGAGGGGGCGGCAAGACGCAGGCATGGAACGACATCGGGACGGTCGAGTCCGCGCACCGCGTAGGTCCAGCCGAAGGTGTTGAGCCCCAGGAAGACGATGTTCTTGATCCTGTCCGTCTCGACACGGTCGAGTCCGAGCAAGTCGAAGACCTCCTGGCCGTGCGCCCAGGTCTCCATCTGCCTCGCGGTGATCGAGCTGCGGACACTCATCGACGGTCCGAACCACTCGGCGCGCTGCTTCGGATCGACCCCCTCGAGCCGTTCGCACATCCGCGGGTAGTACTCGCGCCAGACGTCGTAGACGGCACGGTTGCGCCTGCCCTCGAACCACTCGTCGGTCAGTTCGCGCAGGTTGAGCCGGCCGCGCCGCGCGGCCATGAACTGCTTGAAGTCCTCGAAGGCGGAAAGATCGTGGATCGAGGCGTCGGCGGCGTAGTTGAAGATGTGGAGATGGGCGACGACGTCGTGAAGGGTCCACTCCTTGAAGAGGGTGGCTCGCTCGAAGTCGTCGTCCGAGAGTGGCGCCAGGACCTCGGCCAGACAGTCGCACTCGGCTCGAAAGTCGGCGACCTGCTGAAAACTGCTCAACTCGTCTCCTTCGTGGAATGGGTCACTGGGACTCGCCGAGGCGAGCTGATTCCCGGCGCCGCGAGCGTACGCGATGCTTCGCAGGCTGGCACTCGGGAAGAGGCGTCGCGAGCTGATCTGGAGCTTGGGAGCGGGCTGCTAGGGTGCTCGCCTGAGCGGGAACCGCGGTCTGCCTTCCCGATCGATTGAGTAAGTACCGGCCCAACACTCGGAGGAGAAAGAAGACATGGCGATCGCCTTCAAGCTCAACGGCAGGTCGACGACGGTCGACGCGCCGCCGGAGATGCCCCTGCTCTGGGTCCTCCGTGACGAACTCGACCTGAAGGGAACCAAGTTCGGCTGCGGCCGGTCCTTCTGCGGGGCCTGCACCGTGCACGTCGACGGCACAGCAGAGCGCAGTTGCCGCATGCCGTTGTCGCGCGCGGAGGGGAAGGAGATCACGACGATCGAGGGCCTGTCCGCGGACGGCGGCCATCCCGTGCAGCTCGCCTGGCAGGAGATCGACGTGCCGCAGTGCGGCTACTGCCAGGCCGGCCAGATCATGTCGGCCTCGGCTCTCCTCGCGAGCACCCCGAAACCCACGGACGGGGACATCGACGAGGCCATGAGCGGGAACCTCTGCCGATGCGCGACCTATACACGGATCCGGTCCGCCATCCACCGCGCCGCCGAGATCGCGCAGGCGCCGTCGAGCGTCAGCGAGACCACGGGAGGGAGTGAGGCATGAGCGCCGCACACAAGACCACTTCGCGACGCAGCTTCCTTCAGGTCACCGCGCTGGCAGGAGGAGGAATGCTCCTCGGTGTGCGCTTCGGACTGGACGGTCCGCGCGCCGCCGTTGCGGCTGCCGATGTCGAGGCAGAGGCAGTGCTCAGCGCGTTCGTTCGCCTCACGCCGGACGGCGTGGTGACGATCATGGCGCAGAACCCCGAGATCGGGCAGGGCGTCAAGACGATGCTGCCGATGCTCATTGCCGAGGAGCTCGACATCCCCTGGAGTCAGGTGCGTGTGGAGCAGGCGGACTTCGATCCGACGAAGTACCGGGGCCAGATGGCCGGCGGCAGCATGGCGACGCCGATGCACTACGAGTCGATGCGCCGCGCCGGGGCTGCCGCTCGCTCCATGCTCGTGGAAGCCGCGGCGAAGGAGTGGGGCGCCAAGCCGGAGAAGTGCACCGCCGAAGCCGGAGTCGTTCGCTTCAAGAACAAGTCGATGTCCTACGGCGAGCTCGCGAGTGCCGCGGCGCGCCTTGAGCCGCCCAATCCGAGGACCGTCGCGCTCAAGGACCCGAAGGACTTCACGATCATCGGCCAGCCGATTCCGGGCGTAGACAACCCGAAGATCGTCGTAGGCGAGCCTCTCTTCGGCATCGACGTCTCGGTGCCCGGGATGAAGCACGCCGTGTTCGAGAAGTGCCCGGTCCACGGCGGCAAGGTGAAGAGCGTCGATCTTGCGGCCGTCAAGGCGTCGCCCGGCGTCACCGATGCCTTCGTCGTCGACTCGAACGCCGCTCAACTGCCGATCAACGGTGTCGCCATCGTCGGCGATTCCTGGTGGCTGGTCAACGAGGCCCGCGGCAAGCTCGAGGTCGCCTGGGAGGAAGGATCGACCGCGACCCAGAGCACCGAGGACTTCGATCGTCAGGCGCAGGCACTGTCGAAGAAGGCCCCGGAGCAGACCCTCACGAGCGACGGCGACGCGGCCGGCGCGCTGGGTTCTGCGGCGAAGACGCTCAAGGCCGCCTACGAGTATCCCTTCCTCGCCCACGCGCCGCTCGAGCCGCAGAACACGACGGCCCACTTCCGCGATGGCGAGCTCGAGATGTGGGCGCCGACCCAGACGCCCCAGTTCGCGCGCGGCGACCTCGGCAAGGCCGTGGGCATTCCCCAGGACAAGGTCACGATCCACCTGACCCGCATGGGTGGGGGCTTCGGCAGGCGCCTGTACTTCGACTACATGCTCGAGGCCGCGCTCATCGCCCAGCAGGCGGGAGTCCCGGTCAAGCTGCTGTGGACGCGCGAAGACGACACGCGCTACGACTTCTTCCGCCCCGGCGGCTACCACTTCCTGGAAGGTGGTCTCGACGACGCCGGGAACCTCGTGGCGTGGCGCGACCACTTCGTCACCTTCGGTGAGGGCCGGCGCTTCGCCCCGAGCGCCGAAATGTCCCGGAACGAGTTCCCGCAGGCGTTTGTGCCGAACTTCGCGCTCGAGGCCTCGAAGATGCCGCTCGGCATCCCGACCGGAGCGCTGCGTGCGCCGACCAGCAATGCGATCTCGTTCGTGGTGCAGTCGTTCATCGACGAGCTCGCGGCCGAGGCCGGGAAGGACCCGCTGCAGTTCCGCCTGGACCTGCTCGGCTCGGCTCCGGCCGGGGCGAAGACCGCGTTCGACCCCCAGAGGATGAAGGCCGTGCTCGAGCTGGTGCGCGACAAGTCGGGCTGGGGCAAGGCCGACTTGGCCGACGGAACCGGTCAGGGCGTGGCGTTTCACTTCAGCCATCGCGGGTACTTCGCCGAAGTGGTCCAGGCCACGATCAGCGCGGAAGGCGAAGTCGGCGTCGACAAGATCTGGGTGGTCGGCGACGTCGGCAATCAGATCGTCAACCCGAGCAACGCGGTCAACCAGGTCCAGGGCGCGGCACTCGACGGCCTCGCCCAGGCGCTCGACCAGGAGATCACCTTCGAGGGCGGGCGCACGATGCAGAGCAACTTCCACGACTTCAAGCTGCTGCGCATGGACCAGGCGCCGCCGGTGGAAGTGCACTTCGTCAAGAGCGACCATCCCCCAACCGGCCTGGGCGAACCGGCGCTGCCGCCGGTCCCGCCGGCACTGTGCAACGCCATCTTCTCCGTGACCGGCAAGCGCGTGCGCTCGCTGCCACTCTCCAAGCACGATCTGAGCTAAGGCCCGGGAGAGAACATGACGAGCGCAAGCAAGTGCCCGGTTTTGGGCGGGTCGGACAGACACCTGGCGGTTGGGTCCACGGCGAATCAGCACTGGTGGCCGAACCAGTTGAACCTGAAGGTCCTCCAGCAGAACGCCCCGCTCTCGGATCCCATGGGCGAGGGCTTCAACTACGCCGAGGAGTTCGCGAAGGTCGACCTGGATGACTTGAAGCAGGACGTCGAGGAGGTCATGACCACCTCGCAGGACTGGTGGCCGGCCGACTACGGCCACTACGGGCCGCTCTTCATCCGCATGGCGTGGCATTCGGCGGGCACCTACCGGATCGACGACGGCCGCGGCGGCGGCGCTTCCGGCACGCTCCGCTTCGCGCCGCTCAACAGTTGGCCCGACAACGTGAGCCTCGACAAGGCGCGTCGGCTCCTCTGGCCGGTCAAGCAGAAGTACGGCCGGTCGCTGTCCTGGGCAGACCTGATGATCTTCACCGGCAACTGCGCGCTGGAGTCGATGGGCTTCAGGACGCTCGGTTTCGCCGGCGGCCGCGACGACGTCTGGGCGCCCGAAGAGGACATCTACTGGGGGTCCGAGACGACGTGGCTCGGTGACGAGCGCTACAGCGGCGACCGTGAGCTCGAGAATCCTCTCGGCGCCGTGCAGATGGGCCTGATCTACGTGAATCCGGAGGGGCCGAACGGCACGCCGGATCCGGTCGCCGCGGCCCGGGACATTCGCGAGACGTTCCGTCGCATGGCGATGAACGACGAGGAGACGGTGGCCCTCATCGCCGGCGGTCACACCTTCGGCAAGGCCCACGGCGCCGCCGATGCGGGCGAGCACGTCGGCGCCGAACCCGAGGGCGCCGGTCTCGAGGAGCAGGGCCTCGGCTGGAGTAACACGTTCGGCACCGGCAAGGGCGGCGACACGATCACCAGCGGCCTGGAAGGCGCCTGGACCACCGCGCCGGCCCAGTGGGACAACAACTTCTTCGAGAACCTGTTCGGCTACGACTGGGAGCTGGAGACGGGCGCGGGCGGCGCGAATCAGTGGACGCCCAAGGATGCCTCGGCGGCCGGCACGGTGCCGGATGCTCACGATTCGTCGAGGAGCCATGCGCCCATGATGCTCACGACGGACCTCTCCCTGAAGGTGGACCCGATCTACGAGCCGATCGCGAGGCGCTTCTACGAGAACCCGGACGCGTTCGCGGACGCTTTCGCCAAGGCCTGGTACAAGTTGACCCATCGCGACATGGGCCCCCGCGCCCGGTGTCTCGGCCCGTGGGTTCCCGCGGCGCCGCAGCTCTGGCAGGACCCGGTCCCCGACGTCGACCATGAGTTGATCGACGAGCAGGACGTTGCGGCCCTCAAGAGCCGGATCCTCGCATCCGGGTTGTCCATCTCCCGGCTGGTCTCGACCGCCTGGGCGTCGGCGGCGACGTTCCGCGGCACCGACAAGCGGGGTGGGGCCAACGGCGCGCGCATTCGCCTCGCGCCGCAGAAGGAATGGGCGGTCAACAACCCGGCACAGTTGGGCGACGTCCTGGGGACACTCGAAGAGATCCAGGCGGACTTCAACAGCTCGCAGTCCGGCGGCAAGAAGGTCTCGCTCGCCGACCTGATCGTTCTCGGCGGTTGCGCGGCCGTCGAGGCGGCGGCGAAGAACGCCGGGCAGGAAGTGGATGTGCCCTTCGCGCCGGGTCGCATGGACGCGCTGCAGGAACAGACCGACGTGGAGTCCTTCGCCGTCCTCGAACCGACCGCGGACGGGTTCCGCAACTACCTCGCCAACGGTCACCGGCGACCGGCCGAGGAGCTGCTCGTGGATCGGGCGCACATGCTGACGTTGACCGCTCCCGAGATGACCGTGCTCGTCGGCGGCCTGAGGGTTCTGGGCGCGAACGCCGGGCAGTCCGAACTCGGCGTCTTCACCGACCGCCCCGAGACGTTGACGAACGACTTCTTCGTCAACCTGCTCGACATGGGAACCGAGTGGCAGCCGAGCGCCGCATGCGAGCACGTCTTCGAGGGACGCGATCGCGCTTCGGGCGACGTGAAGTGGACCGGCTCTGCCGTCGACCTCGTCTTCGGCTCGAACTCCCAGCTCCGGGCCATCGCCGAGGCCTACGCCTGCGACGACGGGCAGGAGGCCTTCGTGGGCGACTTCGTGGCGGCGTGGAACAAGGTCATGAACCTGGATCGCTTCGACCTGGGCTGATTCCCAGGCAGCGTGTGAGCCGGGTCCGGCCAGCGCGCCGGGCGATCTCTGCGATCGAGGCGAGCCCGGTAGCGATCTGGCGGCTTCGCGGGCTCGCGCAGCGGTCCGAGATGTAGAATCTCGCCACAGGGCGAGTGGACTGGGATTGGTATCGCGAGCAGGCGCCGATCGTTGAAGCCGGATGACTTCATCAAGACAGCCCGCTCGCTAGTCAGCCAGCAGGGGGCCGGTCGTCCCAGAGAGACAGACCTCCGACGTGCTGTCAGCACCGCCTACTACGCTTTGTTCCACTGTGTCGCGAGTTCCGGTGCGGACCTGCTGGGGGTGGAAAGCAGGCAGATCGCAGCGAGCGGGCTTGGCGGCAGGCATACCGAGCCCTCAATCATGGCTAGGCAAAGAACCGGTGCAGAGAGATCACCGGCAAGGAGAGTCGCTTCGGTTGGAGTACCTAGGGTGGACATTGTGCGCTGACAATGCATAATTGTCGCTTTGAAGGGTGGCGAGGCGAATGCAGCACTACATCGAGCGATCACTGGAACCGGTCTTGCGGCGGGCGGCCTCCGACTTCCCGGCGGTGATGCTGACCGGTCCACGGCAGGCCGGCAAGACGACGTTGCTCCAGCGGGTGTTCGGCGCCAGCCACGGCTACGTCTCTCTGGATCTCCCCGATGTGCGGGCGGCAGCTCTCGAAGACCCGCGGGGCTTCCTCGAGATGAACGAGCCGCCCGTGATCTTCGACGAAGTGCAGCACGCTCCGAACCTGTTGCCCTACATCCGGGAGCGGATCGACGCGAATCGCGACGCGCGTGGTCAGTACCTGTTGACTGGATCCCAGAATCTCATGCTGGCCGAGAAGGTGACGGAGTCGCTCGCGGGCCGCACGGCGGTTCTCCGGCTGTTTCCTCTCTCCAGGCGTGAGTCCGAAGGCCGGCCGGAGCTTGCCCTGCCTTGGGAGGGTGGCTCTGCGAGAAGGCCAGCGCCGCGGGACGCCTACGGTGACCTTTGGCGCGCGTTTCTTCGGGGAGGCTATCCGGAACTCGCGGCGGACCCCGACCGGGATCCGTTCCTGTGGCATGCGAGCTACCTTCAGACCTATCTCGAACGGGACATCCGGACCGTCCGCAATGTGGGGGACCTGAACCAGTACCAGAGCTTCCTTCGGGTGTTGGCGGCACGGAGCGCCCAGTTGCTGAACCTGACCGATGTTGCCAGGGACCTCGGAGTTGCCGTCAACACGGCCAAGGCGTGGCTGTCGATGCTCGAAGCGACGTATCAGGTGATCGTGCTTCGTCCGTACTTCGCGAATGTCGGCAAGCGGCTCGTCAAGACGCCAAAGGTGTACTTCACCGATGTCGGCACTCTGTGCCACCTGGTCGGGTTGAAAGACCCGGAACACGCGGCCTCCGGGCCAATGAGCGGCCCGATCATGGAGACTGCGGTCCTCTGCGAGATCGTCAAGACCTTCACTCACAGGGGAGAGCCGCCACGGGTCTACTTCTGGCGAACGAGGGCCGGGACCGAGGTCGACTTCGTGATCGAGGCAGGCGAGAGTCTCGTGCCCGTCGAGGTGAAGGTCTCAGCGACGCCGCGACCAGCGATGGCCAAGGCGATCAGGATGTTGCAAAGAGAGCTCGGAGCGACCGCTACTCCCGGGTACGTCGTTCATCCGGGCGACGTGGCCTTGCCGCTGGGCCAGGGAGCAAGGGCTCTGCCATTCGGTGAGTTGTAGTTCCGTTGGCTATCGGCCGGACTCAGGGGCCGGCCCGGCGAACCGGCATGCCGGGCCGGTTACCCGTGGTCTCGCCGCCGTCGAACACCAGTTGCCCGTTGACCCAGACCTTCTCGATCCCCAGGGAAGGCACATGCGGGTCCTCGTAGGTCGATTGCTCCTTGACCGCGTCGGGGTCGAACAGCACGAGATCGGCGTAGTGACCCTCTTGGATCGAGCCGCGTTCGGTGATGCCCATGTGTTGGGCGGAGAGCGAGGTCATCTTCCGGATGCCCTCCTCCAGGCTGACGACGTTGCGGTCGCGAACGTAGTGCCCGAGGAACCGGGTGAAGGCGCCGAATCCGCGTGGATGAGAACCTGCAAGCCCGCCGTCGCTGCCGATGACGGTGTGCGGCCAGGCCATGATGGACTCGATGTCGGGCTCGTCCATCGCGAAACCCAACATGGGGGATTCGCCGCCCATGTCGGTGTCGGCCTTGAGCAGCTCCATCAGCGTCGTCTCGGGGTCGGAACCTCGGAGTTCGGCGATCTCGGCAAGCGTCAGGCCGTTGTAGGCCGGCTCCGGCAGAAAGTCGGGAAGGAGGATGTCCTCCGGCGAAAGCAGGTCGCGGAGGATGTACTCCGCTCCGTCCCGTCGACCGAGATCACGATCAGGGAACACGGTCGTCAGCCAGGTGAAGGATGTGGCCCAGGCCCGGTACGGGTAGATGTCCGCGGTGGTCTCGACACCCGACGCCCGGGCTTCGTCCAGTCGGGTTGTCAGGCGCTCCGCCTGCCCCCACGAACTGTTCATGGCGAGCTTCATGTGGGTCACCTGCACCGGTAGTTGGGCTTCACGGCCGATGCGGATGATCTCCTCGATCGCTTCCCAGAAGTAGCGGTCCTCACTGCGAATATGGCTGATGTAGCGGCCTCCGTGAGCGGCCGCCACTTGGGCGAGCTCGACCACCTCTTCGGTTGTCGAGAAGGACCCGGGGTCGTACTCCAGGCCGGACGAGAGGCCCAGGGCGCCGGCTTCGAGTTCCTGGCGGAGCAGACTCGCCATCGCGGCCACTTCGTCCGGCGTGGCATGGCGCATGTAGTCCTCGCCCATGACCTCGCCGCGCAGCGTCCCGAAACCGGCGTTAGGACGCGACGTTGACGGCGACGGGCGTGGTCTCGAGCTCGGCGAAGAACTCCGCCAGTGGGTACTGGTGGCCTCCATCCTGCCCGGCCACGATGGTCGTGATGCCCTGGTTGACGGCCGCCAGCGCTTCCGGCAACTCGAGCAGCTTGAAGTCGTGGTGACTGTGAACGTCGATGAACCCGGGCGCAAGGACGAGGCCGTCCGCGTCGACGACGGTGTCGTCCGCCGAGGGCTCGAAGGCCCCGACAGCGGCGATGCGGTCACCGACGATGCGGACGTTGACGTCGCGGGAGGGACCGCCGCTGCCGTCGATGACGCGGGCGTTGACGATGACCACGTCGGTCGGCTCCGGGGGGCCGGGGGCGCACGCCGCCGAGGCGAGCCCGACACCGGCCACAAGCGTCAAGAGTCTCCTCATCATCCGCGATCTCCAGAAGACAGAGTCCGCACATCCAGCCCCGGCCGCTTCTCGAACACGAGTCCTCGCTCCGAGCCCGAACTCAGGCTGAACCCGGTGACTGCGCCGGACGCGTTGCGCTCGAACTCCAGCCGTGCGGGTGAAGCCGCCCATCCCCGGCTCTCGAACTCGACCCTGAACTCGTCCTCGGCGACCGGCTGCACCTCGAGCGCGGGTTGCTGCTCGATGCGCATCGAAAGGTGGTCGTCCGCAACCGCGAACCGGTAGGTGGCGTCCAGCTCGGCGGAGAAGAAGCTGCCGGCGAACGCGGCCAGCTCGGCGGACGACAGCGACGGCGCAGCGGACGGCTCCTCAGCATCCTCCTCGTCGGAATCGTCTTCCTCGTCCTCATCGCTGTCCACGGGCCCAAGCTGGTCCGCCAGGTAGTGGTCGGCAACCCGCCGCGCCAGCTCTCCCGGGTCTCCGTACTCGGCATTGCAGGAGATGGCGATCGACAGACCGGGCTCCACGTACCGCCTGAGTTCCGTCAGGAAGCCCCACGAGTGGCCGCCGTGCCCGACGGTGCGCAAGCCGCGGTATTCGCCGGGAGTGATGCCGTGGGCATATTCGATCCCGTCGCCGTTGTTGAGCGTTCCCTCGGTCAGCATCGCGCCGTAGATCGGCGGCTTGTCGGCGCCGTGCAGGTAGTCGTCCCAGCGCAGCAGATCCTCCACCGTCGTGTAGAGCTGCCCGTCGCCGGCGATCTCGAAGTTGTAGTTGTGCACGATCCGCAGTTGCCCGTCGTCGTCGCGGTGGTAGCCGGTGGCGCGCCGCGGGATGATCCGCTCGCGGTTCTCGTACATCAGGCTGCTCTCCATCCCCAGCGGCTCGAAGATCCGCTCCCGGGCCAGTTCGCCGATCGACTTGCCGGCGGCGCGCTCAAGGGCATGCGCCAGCAGCATGTAGCCGGTGTTGCTGTACTGGTAGCGCTCGCCGGGAGCAAACACGGCGGCGCGCTGCCGCGACATCATCGCCAGGAGCTGCTCGCGGGAGACCGAGTAGTAGTCGCCGGCGCCGGCGAGTGGAAACAGGTTCAGGTAGTCGCGCAGGCCGCCGGTGTGGAAGATCAGGTGCCGAAGGGTGATCGGCGCCTCGTACTCGGGCAGCTCCGGGAGCCACTTGCGGACATCGTCGTCGAGCGACAGCTTCCCTTCCAGAGCCAGCATGTTGGCGACGGCGGCGACGAACTGCTTGGTCACCGAGGCGACGTCGAAGACCGTCTGCGGCGCGATCGGAATGTCGTAGTCGAGGTTCGCGTAGCCGTAGCCGCGCGTGTACACGAGGGCGCCGTTCTGGGCCACGGCGAGCGCGCATCCGGGCGATCCCGGCGAGTCCCAGGAGGCGAACAACGCGTCGACGGCGGGATTGTCAGTCCCGGTTTCGAGGCCGGCGTGGCGAGCGTCGCCGCCATTCGTGCAGGCGCCGGCGAGCGCCAGGAGGGTCACCGAAGCCAGGGAACAACGACAGCGAGTCACTTGGACCATTCTTCCAACTGTTCGAGGGTGGTCGTTGCGCCGCCGCAGACGATGACCAGGACGGACTCGAGGTCCTCGAGTTCCGGTGCGCCGTCGTACACGACGGCGAGCGACGCGCCGCAAGCCAGCTCCACGACCACCCTGTGATCGGCGAGGAAGCTGTGACATGCGGACACGGCGGCCCGATCGGAAACCACGACGCTCCGAAGCGGATGCTCCCTGGTGCAATCGAACGCTCGTTTGCAGATCTTCTTCGCCCCAAGGGTAATGGCGAGGCTGGTGATGGCAGGCAGCTCGACCCGGGAGCCCGCTCGCACCGACTGAGCCAGGGAGTCGGCGCCTTCCGTTTCGACCGCAATCACCGGGACATCGAACCAGCCACTGCTCCTTAGTCCATCCACGACGCCGCACAGCAGCCCGCCGCCTCCGACGGAGACGACCACGGCGTCGGGCTTGACACCCGATCGCACCACCTCGTCCACCAGGGTGGCATGTCCCTGCCAGACGAGAGGATCGTCGAACGGGTGAACCAGGGCATCAGACTCCTCGACCGTCGACATGGCCAGTTCATTCGCTTCCTGCCAGGAATCGCCATGGACGACGACTTCGGCGCCCTCCTGCCGAATCAGGGTCTTGGCCCTGTCGCTGGTGGTTTCGGGCACCACGATGAGGACGGGTACTGACAGATGACGCCCGGCGTATGCGACCGCGATCCCCGCGTTGCCGCCGGAGGACGAGATCAGGCGCCTGGCGCCCCGCCGAACGTACTCCTGGCAGGCGAAGCCGATGCCGCGGATCTTGAACGAACCGGGCGGTTGAAGAGCGTCGAACTTGAGCCAGATGCTCCGGCCCGCGCGGATGGACAGCGGCCGCGACTCGAAGAGCGGCGTTTCGATGTGCAGGGGCTTCGTCAGAGGCTCGCCAAGCTCAGGGCCCCGCGGATGCCGCGGTTGCGTCACCGACCGGGGCGGCGAAGAACGGCATCCGTTGCGGCTGGTCGGTATCCGTGCCGATCGTGACGGTGCCCTGGAGCTGACCCTGCTCGTTGCGCTTGGCCTCGATCAGCGTCGTCGTGGCGCTTGCGTTGAGGGTCGGGAACTGGGTCGTGATCCTGAGTTCGTCGCCCTGCCACTCGAAGTCGTCGAGGACGATGGAGTAGATGCCGCCCATGTAGAGCCATCCCTCGCCTTCGCGCGGAACGTGAAAGCCCAGGAAGCCTCCGGCCGCGTAGGAGTCGGCGGGCGGGTGCAGGGCGAGCAGGTCGAGGATCTGCTGCTTCGGCTCCGGCAGTTCGAAGAGGACGCCGTCCTTTTGGACGATCTCGATGAAGCCGTTGAACATCTCGCTGAACGTGTCGCCGCGGTAGATGATCTCCTTCGTGGGGTCCGGGTTGGCCGGATTGTCGACCGAGTTGTCCCAGACGGCGGTGACGTCGAGCCGGCTGCCCGCCGGAATGTCGACCGGCTTGGTCGGGTAGTACAGCCACTGCCAGTTGTAGTCGTACTTCGGCACGTCGAGCAGCATCTCCTTCGAGCCGTCGGGGTAGGTGAGCTCGTAACTCATCGCCTTGCCGCGGACGTGCATGTGCGGGCTGAAGGCGAGGATCTGGACGTCCTTGTCGAACAGGTAGTGGGCGTTCTCGGCGTGGTGGCCGGCGCCCGGCGGAATGCGCAGGCCCGTGTTGGTCACCGGAATCGTGATGACCTCCTTCTCTAGCTCGCCCTTGCCGAAGTGGAGCCCGATCTTCGAGGCGTCGCGGGTCGCATCGCCGATCGGGTGGTAGTGCTGGTCGACCACGATCTGGACCTTCGAGCCGAAGCGTCGGCCGACGCCGTCCGGAAAGACGTAGGGCGGCATCCCGGCCGTCCAGATGCCGAGGACGCCGGCGTAGGCCGGGCCGCCTTCGCTCATGGTGGTTGCATAGGTGGTGAGGAAGTGATGCGTGACGCGGGAGTCTTCCGGCAGGAACTCGATGGCGCGAATCCAGCGCGGCTCCCCGAGGTCGACCTCGATCACCTGCTGCGGAAAGAGATCGTCACCGTCGGCCGGCACCTCGATGCTGTCGAGCGTGACGACGTGGTCGGGCTCGCCCAGCTTCCAGCCGTCCTGGAAGGTCGGCGCTTCGGGCAGGTCGGCGGGGTCGCCCTGCGGCGCTCCGGCCTTCGTCCAGTTGACGATCGTTTCGATCTCGGCAGAGGAGAGCGAGATGTCGTTCGACCACACGTGCCTGTCGGAGTCGCCGCTCCACGGGGGCATGTCGCCGTTCTCCACCGCGCGGGCAATCGAGCGGGCCCACGGCCGTGCTTCCCTGTACGTCATGAGCGACATCGGGGCGATTTCGCCGGTTCGATGGCACTGCACGCAGTTCTTGAAGAAGATCGGCGCGACGTCGCGGCTGTAGGTCGGCGCGTCGGCGGCGGCGGCCGGGGGCGCCGCGACGAGGGCGAAGGCGAGCGTTGCCGCCAGTGCGAGGGTCGTGGTCGGGGTGCGGGCGGTTCGGTGGTTCATGGCTGGCCTCGGGCTGGTTGTTGCGGTGCTCGCTGTTGAGCGGATCGTATTGTGAGTGCTGGCTTAGTTTATGCGGCCGGGGAGACCTCGACGCGGTCGACGCCGAGTCGCCCCTCCTCGACCACCAGGCCGACGGCGCCGCAGTCCAGGCCGGTGTCGGTCGCTTCCAGCAGCGTGGCGCCGTCTACCTTGCCGACCAGGCGGTCGCCATCGACCTGCAGGGTCATCTCGTGGGTCTCACCGAGCCGCCACTCGAAGTCCGCTTCTGCCAGCACCTCTTCGCTGTGCAGCATGCGGACGAGTTGCACGCGATTCCGCTGAGCCAGGAGCAGGCCGTAGAACCGGGTGAGACCCTGAACTCGCACAGCGATGCCCGCTCTCTTGACGAGGTGGGGAGTCACATCGGCGGTCAGCGAGTAGTCGCGCCACTCCCGGGTTCCCTGCATCAGCAGACCCATGCCGGCGTTCTGGACGAGCCGGAACATCTCGAATCCCTTGGTGAGCAGGTCGACGCCGTTCACCCAGGCGCGATGCCACATCGTGCCGCGGTGAGCGGGACGCTCGAGTCGAAACTCCGGCGTGCCGGACCATTTGAGCGCCTCCAGGCAGACGGCTTCCGCCGGGCCCTGGACGCGGACCCCGGCCGAGAAAATCGGCCCGGGCAGCGCCGGAACGGTGAACGACACGCGTCTGCGCTCGCCGGCGGCGAGCTCCACCGTGTCGTCGTCGAACGTCGTTGGCTCGTCGTTCTCGCCGTAACAGGAGAGGTAGACGTTGGCCCGGGCGCCGTCCGCCGGGGCGCTGAGGGTGGCCTCGACGGTCTGGCCGGGAAAGATCCGCGGCGAAGCCAACAGTTGATAGACCCGGTTCTCGAACCACTTGGCGGTCTCCATCGAGGGGATGAAGACGGGAGAGCCGACCCTCGCCTCGGCCTTGGCATCGATGCGCAGGGCCCGCTCGCCGGAGGGCAGAGCCACGTTGCCGAGCTCGGCCTCGCCGCTGGTGACCTGGAATCCCTGCACCGAGCCGGGGAAGGAGAAGTGGAACTGGGCCCCGTCCTTGGGCGCCCAGGCTTCCTCGCCGGCGAGGCCGCGCCCCATGTTGATCACGTGCAGCGCTTCGCTGGCGCAGTCGCTGATCGCCCGGCCGCCGTCGGCGGTCGGCATGTAGAGGCGGTCGGCCACCGGGCCGCGCCAGTCGAGACCCTTCTCGAGACCGCTCTCGATGCCGGCCAGCCCCTCCTTGATTCCCAGGAGACAGCCGACGTTGCCCGAGTTGCAGTCGGTGTCCCAGCCGCATGTGTTGACGATCTTGAGCGTCTCGGAGAAGTCGTCCTCGCCGTGCAGCAACGCCAGGATGATCAGGCCGTGGTTGGGGACGATGTGGCAGTTGCCGCCGTACTTGTCGTAGCCGTAGCGCTCGGCGAGCCTGGCCCGGGCCCTGCGCCAGTCACTGTCCTGGGCGTGCCAGTCGCGGAGGTCACCGATCATGGTGGCGATGACCGAGTCCGGCGGGATGTAGCCGGTTGCTGTGTCGAGGAGCTTGCCGGTGTCCCGTTCGACGAACGCCATCGACTCCATGGCTGCGACCACGCGCGCGCCGTACACGGCTTCGCCGTCGTGGCCCACCCGCGCGGCGGCGTCGGCGAACCGGACCGCCAGGTCCGGGTCCCCCGGAGCGACCATCGCCCAGCCGTCGATGAAGATCTGGGCGCCGATCTGCTCGGCCACGACCTTGCCGTTCAGCTCCATCGAGCCGCTCTGGGGCGCCTCGATCCCGCTCACAAGGCGGAGCCAGGCCGTGTGTTCGGTGGAGTTTCCGAGGCCGCCCCACCACAGCACCGTGCGCTCCTTGACCAGGTAGTTGAGCCAGGTCTCGCCCACCTCCTTCGAGCTGAGGTCTTTGCCCGAGCCGTGGTCTTCGAGCGCTCGCAGGAAGGTGAAGGTCCCCGAGATGTCGTCGTCGGTGACGATCAGAGGGACGTCGAGCTGGTCGTGGACGTAGTACTCGATGTCGCCCAGCCGCTTCTGGATCCACTCGTAGGGCCAGCCCTCGAAGGGTCGCCCCAGGTAGACGCCGATGACCTTGCCGAGGACGCCGGCGTAGACGCGTTCCGCGTAGTCCGGAGGTAGTTCCATGTTCTCTACTCGTGTTGTTGTGGCGTGGAATGTCGAATCGGACCGTGATGGCGGTCGCGAGAGCGGTGGATCATGTTTCCAGGAAGGAGCCGCCCAGGGCCAGACCGGCCGGGTGGCGACGTGTTGCAACCAACGTGGTACGGTGTATCATCTTTGGATGACTAGGGCTGGCTCAGCAACCAGAGGAGACTCGCCATGGAGAGCAGACACCGAGCCGTAGCGAAGACCGCCAGGATCTTCGTCCTTCTGATTCTCGCCCTCTCGTTCTTGGCGGCACCCATGTGGGGTCAGGGCGGCGCCTTCTCCGGAACGGTCAGCGACACGAACGGAGACCCCGTCCCCGGCGCCATGGTCAGCCTGCAGAGCGCGGACGGCAGCGAGGCGGGGTCCGCCATGAGCGGCGCGGACGGCGCCTTCTCGATCGCCGATGTCGCCGCCGGCGCCTACACGGCCACCATCGGCCTCGATGGCTTCCAGTCCTTGAGCCAGACGGTCGACGTGACTGCGAGCGGCGCCACGGCGTCCTTCGAGATTCGTCCCGCCTACCACGACTCGGTGATGGTCACGGCGGAGAGGGTCGAGGAGAACGTCATGGACGTGCCGATGACGATTACCGCGTTCGACTCGAGCATGCTCGAGGAGCTCGTGATCCAGGACAGGACGGATCTGCAGAACCTGGTTCCGGGCCTCCAGTTCGGTGACGAAATGGAGCAGCAAGGCCAGGGAACGACCATCCGGGGCATCGGTACGAGGAACGCCCAGTACGACCAGAGCGACTATGCCGTCGCAACCTACGTGGACGGCGCCTATACACTGGGCGTATACGGTACGACGCCCGGAGGCGGCTTCGATCTCGAACGCGTCGAGGTGGCCCGTGGACCCCAGGGAACCATGAACGGCCGCAACTCGATCGCGGGAGCGATCAACGTGGTCACCAAGGGCCCCACGGATCACTGGGATGCCGAGCTGATGGGGGAGGTTACCGACGTCTCGCAGCAGCGGTTGAACGCGGCGATCGGCGGCCCGCTCGGCGACGGTCCGTTCAGCTTCCGCCTGACGGCCGGCACCCACACGGGCGACGGCAGACAGGAGAACGTCGGGCCGGGCGGCGACCATGACGCACCCGATCAGACCTTCTACTCGCCGCAGATCCGTGCCGAGACCGATCGGTTCTCCGTGAGGGCGCGCTTGTCCCACGTGGAGGAAAGCGGGGTACCACGGGGCTTTGTGCAACTCTCGAATGTAGACCGGACGACCGACGGCTACTCCCGGAACCGCTACTACCTCTGGGAGACGCCCAATCCGGCCCTCGATCCGGACTGTTCTCCGAATCTCCCCGGGTGGCACTGCGACAGCAACATCGAGAACAGGGTGGCGTTCAACTACCCCGGCTCCAACGTGAGCGTGAGCGACTTCTTCACGCTGCGCGCCGACTGGCAGGTCTCGAGCACCCTCGGCATCAGCTACAACGCCAGCGACGGCGACACGGCGCAGCACGTGATCAGGGATGCCGACTACACGAACCGGGTGCCGGTTGGAACACCCCCAGGTGGTCACGGTCTGGGCGGTGACCCCAACACGCTGGACCACACGATTGCCAGCGACGGCGGGGCGCCCTTCTCGAACTCGTTCTACGACCTTCCGTTCGAGTACCCGGAGTCCTCGCATGAACTCCTGTTCAGATCGAGCTACGGGGGCGACTTCAACTTCATCGGCGGGTTGTTCATGTACGACAACGACAGGTCTGGGACGATCCAGCGCCATGACCTGAACACGGCGTTCCGCTTCGGGACGGCCGATGAACAAGCCCGGAGGGCTTCTCCGGTCTACGGGTTCATTCCGGTCAACAACTGCCAGGATGTCCTGAGAGACGTGGTCGAGGGTCTCGGTATCGGCACGAGCGACCCAGCGGGCGACGAGGAGGGGCTCTACTGGTACTGCCCGGAGGGCGACGACCTCAGCCATCTTCTCGGCTTCTTCAATACGGCCAAGAACCGGACCCAGGCCGCGTTCTTCAGTGGCGACTACCGGTTCAACGACAAGTGGGCGCTCTCGGGTGGCGTTCGCTACACCGACGATGAGAAGGAACAGAAGGCCGAGGACCAGGGTGGGTTCTTCACGCTGGCTCTGGGAGGCGCCCCGGTCACGATTGCGCTCTCAGGCGAAGGCAACCCTTTCCCTCAATCCTGGGCGCGGCCGATCGGCCACCTGGCTCTGGAGTACACGACGGATGCCGGCCATCTGATGTACGGCCGAGTCTCCACGGGCTTCCGCTCCGGTGGGTTCAACATCGGTCTGCCGGGCCAGGTGCCTCCCGTCATCAAGGAAGAAACGCTGGTGAACTACGAACTGGGAGCGAAGGGCTTCTTCTTCGACTCGCGTCTGCAGCTCTCGGCCGGCCTCTGGTACAACGCTTTTGACAACTACCAGCTCGCCGCCACTCAGGCGCCGCCGCCGGGCGTGGCCATTCCGGTGTCGATATTTTCTGCGACGCCGCTCGCCGAGTACACCGCCAACATTCCCGATACGACGATTCAGGGCCTGGACCTCGAGTTCAGCTACCGGATCGGCGCCTTCGGGCTCAGGGGCTTCTATGCCTGGCAGGACTCGGAGATCGGTCCGCACTCCTCGGTGATCGATGGCCACCCCGACGCTGAGACGGCAACGTGGAACTACATCAACTTCGACACCGGCGAGCCGGCCACCAGCGAGTATGACCTGCCGACGAACCAGACCGGGAATCGGTTGCCGAAGCAGCCGGAGAACAAGCTGGCGGTGACGGCATCCTGGTTCAAGTCTCTCGGGGACTCCGCGGGCCACCTCCAGCTCCTGTCGACCTACACCTTCACCGACAATGTGTATCCCAGCATCGGCAACGTCCCGCTCTGGGAGTTGCCGTCATTCGAGCGGTTGGATGTGGGCGGCACCTGGAGTTCGCCGAGCGATATGTGGTCCGTCTCGCTGTTCCTGAAGAACATCCTCGACGAGGTCGCGGTCATCGAGTACCTGCCGATCTCCGGGAATGGAGGCGTCCCTGCGCTGGGCTACCTCACGAACCCGCGTGAAGTCGGCATGCAGCTCCGCTTCAGGCCGTTCCGATAGCGGTTACGGCTCTGTAGGCTGTAGGCATGGGCAGGGGGATCGGCGTGGCATACCGATCCCCCTTTGCCGTTCTGGTCCTGTCTCTGATGTTCCCGACTGGCGTCAGCGCGGAGGAGTACGTGCTGGGCGCCGATTCGATGCCCCAGGAAGGCGATGGCTCTGGCGGGACTATCCGGGTGTGGCGGGCGCGGGTGAACCCTCTACGGCGGCGTAGGCTCCCAGCGGCGTGGACGATCTGAAGCAGGCGCGGGCGCTCCCCTTCTGGGGCAAGGGCGAGGCCCCGGCGACGTCCGGGCCGAGCAGGGGTCCTGAGGAACAGGGCTTCGTCGCGATCGTCCGGATCTTCGTCCGGACGTGGCCGTATCTGTTGCCCCAGGTTCTTGGGCGGTGGCGGGAGCTGCCGCGCCGGTCATCTGCGGCGAACGCGGCCCCCTCAGACGCCGCCCACGGCACGTGGAGCTTCCGCCATGTTCCGCCGCTGGTCACTGTCCTGACCGCGGCGGGGGCGTTCCTGTGGTTGGCGCCTCCGGGAACCGACTGGCTCCACGATCTGTTGCTGGCCGCCACGGTGCTGATGGCGCTCCTCGTGTGGGCGCTGTTGTTCGTCAAGGGTCGGGCGTATCTCGCGGCATCCCTCGCGCTGGTGGTCATCGGGACGGCGGCGTTCCTGTTCGCCGTCTTCGCCGTCGACGGCCTCGCCGACAACGTTCACGTCGGGCTGGTCGGGGTTAGCTGTGCCTGCATCTGGGTGCTGCAGTACCGGTTCGCCGAGGGAAGGCTGCGATTCCGTATCCGGCTGGGCAGCCACCTCGTGTACTACTTCGCCCTGCTGTGGGCGTCGACGCTGCTGACCATGGTGATCGCCCTCTTCTCGGTGGATCTCATCAGCCAGTCCATCCTGCAGGCCGAGCCCTTGACGCCGTTCCTGGCCGACTTCATCGGCCAGCCGGAACTGGCCGGCGAGGCCCAGGCCGATACGGACGGGGCGGGCCCCGACGCGAGCGGAGCCGAACCGGCCATCGATCTGGCACCCCTCACGGCGGAGCAGAGGCACAGCCTGAAGTGGATCTACGCGGTGTTCATGATCTTCGGGTGGTTCGCGCAACTCCCGACGATGATGCTCTTGCCGTACTACTACATCTTCATCATGCAGCGGGTGAACCAGGACCTGCGGATGGCGCTGGTGGAGCGGTGGCTCAGCCTTTCTCTCCGGTACCACAGCGACCACCGGGTGGGCGACTCGGTGTACCGCATCTACCAGGACAGCGCCCAGGTCACGGCCGTGATCGGCACCGTGACCCAGGCGCTGCAGTTGCTCATGGTCTATGGGATCGGCGTCGTCATCCTGGCGGGGCTCGACCCGATCCTGGGCTCCATGACGCTCAGCATCGTCGTCCTTGCCGTTTTGTGGGGCCGGTGGTTCTCGCCGCGCATGCGCGAGCGGTCGCTGGCCTCCCGAGAGGCCAATTCGGACTTCACGTCCCGGGTCCAGGAGACGTTCGCCGCCGTTCGGGTGATCAAGGCCTACGGCGCCTCGGACGCCGAGCAGAAGCGGATCGAGCGGGATTCCGTGGCCGCGTTCAATGCGTCCTTCCGCGTCCGGTCGCTCATGGCCATCGTCGGCATCGTGACCTTCTCGATCGCCGCGGTCGCGCTCCTGGGCGGGCAGTTCCTGATGGCGGTCTGGGCCAGCGGGGAACGCGAGACCTTCGCCACGGTGCTCGTCGGCCTCGTGGGTCTCAGTTTCCTGACCTGGAACCTGTCCGCGTACAACTTTGCCCAGGAACAGATCGGCGGGTCGAGCGTGTCGGTGCGCAATCTGGTGACTCTGTGGACCCAGGCGCAGGACATGGCCATGGGGCTCGACCGGGTCTTCGACATCCTCGACATCGAGCCCGGCGTGAAGAACGCGCCGAACGCTGCTCCGATGGCGCCCTTGGCCCGCGAGATCCGGTTCGACCATGTCGATTTCGCCTACGAGCCGAACCGGCCAGTGCTGCGGGACGTGAGTCTCGCGGTTGAACCGGGCACCGTGACCGCGATCGTGGGCCCGACCGGCTCGGGCAAGAGCACCTTGATGAGCCTGCTGTTCCGGCTCTTCGATCCCGACTCGGGGACGGTTTCCGTCGATGGCGTGGACCTGCGCGAACTCGAGGTGGACAGCCTGCGCGGCAACGTCTCCGTCGCCCTGCAGGAGAACGTCCTGTTCGGCATGTCCGTGCGCGACAACATTCGCTACGTTGTCCCTGACGCAAGCGACGAGCGGGTGCTCGAGGCAGCCCACGTCGCCTGCGTGGACGAGTACGTCGCCGGGCTTCCGCAAGGCCTGGACACGGTGTTGAGCGACCGCGGCGGCAAGCTGTCGACGGGACAGCGCCAGCGGCTTTCGATTGCCCGGGCGATCGTCAAGGACGCTTCGATCCTGGTGCTGGACGAGCCCACGGCCGCGCTCGACGCGTACACCGAACATCGGGTGCTCGAACGCCTGTCGGCCTGGGGCGAGGGCCGGGCCATCTTTCTGATCACCCATCGCATCTCGACCATCCAGCAGGCCGACCGGATCCTGTATCTCGACGACGGACGGCTCGTTGAGAACGGAACTCACGACGAGCTCATGGCGGTTCGCGGCGGGCGCTATCGGAGCTTCGTCGAGACCGAAGCCAGGTTGTCCAAACGCTCCGGCAACGCCGAGGAGCCGGATAGCGGAGCCCGTTGATGGCCGAAGCCGCCCGGCTTCCGAAAGTACCCCTGCGAGAAGGCGAGCAACGGCTCGACCGCGCCGCCAGCGTGCTCGATCTGGGCACCGACATTTCGTTCCGGGAAGTGCTGCGCATCTTCGGGCGCGTGGTCTCCTACTTCCGGTTCTTCAAGGCGCGCATCGCCACCAAGCTCGGCTTCATCACGGTGGAGCTCGGGTTCAGGTTGCTGGTCGCGCCGTGGCCGGGCAAGGTCGTGGTCGACCACGTGATCCTCGGCATGCCCATCGCGGACGCCTCGGGCTTTCCTACCTATCTCGCGCCCTTCGTGCTGCTGCTGGACGGCATGGGCCCGGTGGAGATCATGGTGTGGATCCTGCTGCTCGGAGTGTTCATGGTGGCGGTCTTCGGGTTCACCACGAGCCGGGGAGCGGGCAGGTCGCCGAGCGGAGCGCCAACCGGGGCCTCCGCGGGCTCATCCGGCGGGGCGACCGTCCTCACGCCGCAGGGGCACGGCACGTTGGCCCAGGGCCACGACATCGCCACCCAGACGGAGAACCAGGCGAACATGGGCTCCGGTCTGATGGCAGGCCTCCTCGGAGTTCTCGACTTCAGGGTGCACCTCCGGCTCATGCAGTCGATGAACCACCTCCTCCGCACGGAGGTGGCGGCAAAGCTCAAGTCGCTGCCGATGACGACCCTGGACGATCTGCGGATCGGCGACAGCGTCTACCGGGCCCTGTACGACTCCACGAGCATCAGCGCGCTTCTTCACGGGATTGCGCTGGGTCTCTACTCGGGCGTCCTCGGAGTCGTGGTCACTCTCTACATCATGTTCTCGTACTTCGGCGCCGCGCCCGAGGTCATCGTGCTGGGCATGTTGGCCCTTCCGATCGTGTTTCTCATCGAGCTCCCCTTTGCTCGCATGGCGCGGCGCAGAAGCCAGGCCAGCCGCGCTTCCGGCGCCAGCACCACCAGCAACATCGAAGAGGGCATGAGCAACGTGCTCGCCGTGCAGAGCCTCGGCGGGAACAAGCGGGAAGGTCAGCGATTCAGGAAGGCCAGCAAGGAGTCGTTCAAGCGCTTCCGCACCGAGTCTTTCGTGATGCTCACCTACCAGCAGGTCTTCAGCCTGGCGCTCATGCTGGGACAGGTGCTGTTCTTCATCGTGATGGCGGGCCGCGTGATCGAAGGCACCTTCACCGCCGGGGACTACTTTGTCCTTACCTACTACTTCTTCGTCCTGAGCGCGACGTTCGGCGCGTGGGGCTTCATGTACACGGAATGGCAGAGGCACATCGCGGGGATGCGCCGCATGTTCTTCCTGATGGATCTGACCCCGGAGAGGACGCGAGACGGCGTCGAACTATCCCGAATCGTGCGCGGCGTCGACATGGAGGGCGTAGGGCTCGTCTACCCCGACGGACGCCGGGCGCTTCGGAACGTCGACCTCGAAGCCCGCATCGGCGAGATCGTCGCGTTCGTCGGCCCCACCGGCGCGGGCAAGACCAGCCTCGCCTACATGGTGCCGGCCTTCGTTCAGGCCACCGAGGGAACGGTGTCGGTCGACGGCGTCGATCTCAAGGACGTGTCGGTGGACAGTCTCAGAGAGCAGGTGTCCTACGTCTTCCAGGAAACCCAACTCTTCTCCGACTCCATCCTCGAGAACATCCGCTACGGGAACCGGGACGCGACCCAGGAGCAGGTCGAGCGTGTCGCGCGCACCGCAGGCGCCCACGACTTCATCACCGCGCTCCCCGACGGATACGAGACCAGCCTCGGCACCGTGACCAGCAAGCTGTCGGTCGGGCAGAAGCAGCGCATCGCCATCGCCCGTGGGCTCCTGCGCGATGCCCGCATTCTGATCCTCGACGAGCCGACCTCAGCGCTCGACCCCGAGACCGAGGCCTACCTCGTCGATGCCCTCCACGAAGCCGCGAAGGACAAGCTGGTCATCATCATCGCCCACCGCCTCTCGACCATCGCCCACGCGGACCGGATCTACTTCCTGGAGGAAGGCGAGATCCAGGAATCCGGCTCGCACGAGGAACTGATGGCGATCCCCGATGGACGGTACCGAGAGTATGTGTCGCTACAGGCTGGTTCACAGGCTTGAGAGTCACACCGGGAGGGTCGAATCCCTCGCGGTGACGCCGGACGGGACGCGCGTCGTCTCCGCCTCCGCCGACGCCACACTCCGCGTCTGGAACCTCCAATCGGGGCGTGCCCTCCACACCCTCACGGGCCACACCGCCGGCGTCTGGTGCGTCGCGGTGACCCCGGACGGCACGCGCGCCGTTTCCGCATCCTTCGACGCGACGCTGCGCGTGTGGGACCTCGGCTCGGGCCGCACCCTGCACGTACTCCAGGGACACGCGACCGAGATCTACTCCGTAGCGCTGACGCCGGATGCCAAACGCGCAGTCTCCTCGTCCGCCGACGCCACACTGCGGGTATGGGACCTCCAAACAGGCCGCGAGCTGCACACCCTCAGCGGCCACAAGGACGACGTGAAGTCCTTCTCCCTGACGCCCGACGGCACCCGCGCCGTCTCCGCCTCCTGGGACAGGACGCTCCGACTATGGGACCTCAAGACCGGCCACGCCCTCCGCACCCTCGAAGGCCACACCGACGCGGTCCACTCCGTCGCCGTCACCCCGGACGGCACCCGCGCCGTTTCCGCCTCCGGCAACCGAACGCTGCGGGTATGGGATCTCGACTCCGGCCGCACCCTGCACACCCTTCGCGGACACACGGGAGAGGTCTACTCCGTTGCGGCGACACCCGACAACGCCACGGCCGTCTCCGCCTCCGCGGACTCAACCCTGCGCGTATGGGACCTCAGGACCGGACGTGCCCTGCACACACTGGAAGGACACACCGAACCGGTCTACGGCGTTACCGTGATCCCCGACGGCAGGCGAGCCGCTTCCACCTCCCCCGACCGTACGCTGCGCCTGTGGGACCTCGGGTCCGGCCGACAGCTAGCCGGCATCGAGTGCAACGACCGTGCACGTTCCTGCGCCGTTTCTCCGGACGGCCGCACGGTCGTCGCCGCCGACGAAAGCGGCACGATCTATGTCCTCCGTCTGTAGGCGCGTCGACTGGAGAGATGATTGAGTACCTTCGTAAAGGGGACTATACGCTTGGGCTGACTCCGCGTCAGCTAACCTTCCTCGAGCTTTTGAGCTGGGCCGTCCTGTTCCCGCTTTGTGGTCTTGGTAGGGGGCTGCTTCCGCTTCGGACGGTAGCGCAGGAGTGCTCGAGCGACAGTCTACTGGCGTGGCGTTGCCGTAGTTGGCTAGATGTTCCCTTCCGCCTGCGTTGAGCCTTCATCGTCAGAACATCCGAAGGCTGCCTACATCCTTCACCCCCTCAAGGGTGACAGGACGTTTGCCAGACGACATCACGTACAGACTGGCCCCGAATAGCGTCGGGAGAACAAGACGTTTCGAGTTCTTCGGGTCTGTGGACATCTGGAGTTCCATACAGCCAAGCGAGGACAATTTCTCTACCGACAGCCTTGCGCCATTCCACTTGCTCTCGACATCTTCCACTTTGATCGGCACTACTAGCATAAAGTCACCGTCTTTAGCTATCGTATCGAAACCGTTGTGTACAACAAGTTCCAATACTTCGCAGTCCAACCTAGTGAACTGGTGCAGTATCTCCACGTACGAAGGGTCTATCTCCTGACCATCTGCGACACTTGAGACGATGAGGTTGGCCCAGAGATCCTGCAGGACTTCGTCCTCCTGAACGGACGCCTTCTCCACTATCGGCAGGCCCACTGCCAACTTGATCGGATTGATCTGGTCACCGCTCAATCCTCGCTCTCGCAGTTTCCGGTCGGCCTTTTCAACCACTGAAGCCAGGTTTCGTAGACGCCAGCCCCTAATGTGGTCGGCAAGCAAGA
The DNA here is from genome assembly GCA_965205295.1 of Candidatus Multivorans sp. Lineage (GTDB taxonomy): Bacteria > Acidobacteriota > Thermoanaerobaculia > Multivoradales > Multivoraceae > Multivorans. The sequence goes on along the minus strand of OZ242167.1, from coordinate 2,474,990 downwards.
GACCCGCCTGCTCGAGCGAAGGCTGAATCAGTGCGTTTAGGATCGGCGCGAACTGTCCCAGGAGAGCTATATCGTTCATTGTCATGGGGACGTTGGCTGGGCGTTCCTTCTTCGGCTGTTGTGTGGTCGGGTGCGTGGCGGTCGCGGACGAGAGCACGGTTCCGTTAGTCCCTTGATTCGGGGATCATACTCGGTGCCTTGGTCCGTGAGCCGGCGCCCTTGGTGACGCGCTGGCGCAGCCGGACGGTGGCGAAGGTCGATTCGATCGCCTTCGTGGTGCGCAGGTACTGCCAGTGCTCGGCCCGAAGGTCGAAGAAACTGAGCAGGCAAGCTTGGTCTCGCCGAAGCGACTCGACCGCCCTCTGGTACTTGGCGCCATAGTCGGACGCGAAGCGCTCGATCTCCGCCTCGGGGTTTTGGTGCCGTCACGGCGCACGCCGAGCAGTGGAGGCATCGCTCGGAAACTGAGCCACTCAACGCTCGGAAAGTGATCCACCCTCGGCCCTTGGCCGGTAGCTTGGTCTTGTACAGGAGACCAACGCGATCGGACGGAACCTGTCAACGACTTTGATACAGCGGGACTCCTTGATTTGGTGAGCCTTCTCTGCTGTCTCGCCGCCGGGCTTGTTGATCCAGACAGCTTGTGGCAGGAGTCTGTGGGCCGGTTCGCCGCCGACGAATCGCGCGGGGTGGCGTCTCCAGGCCGCGCGCAGCGCACGCTGGCGCTGTTCGAGCACGGCTTGCGCCCGGCCGTAGTGGACGCTCTCTGGGGTCAGCATGGCGATGCCGGCATGGCGGTGCTCCCCGTTGTACCAGGGGAAGAACGACCTGCAGTAGGCGGTCGCCGCGTCCCGGTCGGGGAAGCGTCGGGGAAAGCCGGGATGGTACTTGAGGGTCTTGAACTGGGCTTCGGAGAAGGGGTTGTCGTCGCTGACCCTGGGGCGGCCCAGGGATCGGTTCGCGCCGAGGCGGGCGAGCAGTTGAGCGGTGCCCTGGCTGGCCATGGGCGCGCCTCGATCGGAGTGCAGGGTGAGGACATCGGGTTCCGCAACGTGCTTGAGGCAGGTCTCTTCGATGAGTCTCTGCGCGAGCGCGGAGTTCTCGCGGTCGGCGACCATCCAGCCGACCGCGTAGCGGCTGAAGAGGTCGAGCAGGACGTAGAGGTAGTAGTAGCTCCAGGTCCGCGGTCCGAGCAGCCTGGTGATGTCCCACGACCAGACCTGGTTGGGCGCGGTGGCGACCAGCTCCGGCTTGGCGTACGAGGGATGGACGGTGCGCAGCTTACGTTCGGGAGTGGGAACGTGAGCGGCAGGAGACGTTCATTCCGCTGGTGCACCGTGCCGGCGATTGTGGCCAGGTGGACTTCTTCGAGGTGACGGTGGAGGAAGACGGCGTGGCGCACCGGGTGTGGAAGTTCCTGCTTCACCTGCCGTACTCGGACCGTTCGTTCGTGTGGCTGTGCGACCGTTGCGACCAGGTGGCGTTTCTCGACGGCCATGTGCGGGCGTTCGCTCACTTCGGCGGCGTGCCACCTCGGCGACGCGACGAGGGACCTGTCACACCTGCTGGACGGGCGCTACGGCTGGTCTACGACAATCTGAGTGCGGCGGTGCGTCGCCGGGTCGGCGGCGAACCTCAGTTGACGGCTCGGTTCCAGCCGTGCTGCCCGACTACGAGCAGCGGGCGCGTCAGGCCCAAGACGCGCAGTGGGACTACGAGGACTACCTCTGGCAACTGATTGAGACCGAGATCCGAGATCGTGAGGCCCGCACCGTCGAGCGCCGGCTGCGCGCGGCCCGCTTCCCCGACCGCAAGACGCTCGAGCAGATCGACTTCGAGGCGCTGCAAGGAGTGTCCAAGCCGAAGCTGCGAGAGTTGGCGGCCTGCGACTACATCGACCGCGGCGACGATGTCGTCCTGGTCGGACCCATCGGCACCGGCAAGACGCATCTCGCCATCGCGCTGGGCATCGAAGCCGCGAAGCGCCGCCGCCGGGTCTGGTTCCGCAAGGCATCCGACCTCGTCCGCGATCTCCTCGAAGCCCGCGACCAGCGGGAGCTGGGCCGCCTCCAGCAGCGGCTTCAGAGAGTCGACCTCCTGATCTGCGACGAGCTCGGCTTCGTGCCCTTCGACCGCGCCGGCGGCGAGTTGCCCTTCAACGTCTTCGCCGACCGCTACGAGCGCCGCTCGACCATCGTCACCTCCAACGCCGCCTTCTCCGAATGGGTCAGGGTCTTCGGCGACGAAAAGCTCACCACGGCGCTGCTCGACCGCCTCTCCCACCACGCCCACATCCTCGCCACCAAGGGCTCCTCCTATCGGACACGGCTGCGGAGAAGCACCTCGTGAATACGGATCGAACGACGCGCAACCGGACCGCCGCGGCGCCGCCGCTGAGCGGACCGCACCGGCGGCCGGCTGCGGAAGCTGCCGGCGCCGCGGAAAACGGCAGACCGGTTTCCCACAGCTACCGCAGCCGCTACTGCTACTGACTCAAGGGGACCGACGAGAGAAGACTCGCGTACACTCAACACGGCCGAGGTGATTCACTTTCCAAACGTTGGGTGGCTCACTTTCCGAGCGTTGCCAACAGCCCAGTGGACGATGTGGTGGGCGTCGCAGTGCTTCGACGTGCACCCTGGGAAGCGGCAACCGCGGTCTCGGAACTCGAGAGCGCGCCGGACTCTGCTCCAGCGGCTGGCCGCGTGGATGACGGAACTGCACGGCGCCGTGGTCGCTCATTCGGACACGGAAGTCTCCCTCATGGAGGAGGCGGTGGTGCCGGCGGCAGAGGAGCACGAGGTTCGAGAGCTTCGTTTCGCCGCCGTCGGCCCAGTGGACGATGTGGTGGGCGTCGCAGTGCTTGGAGGTGCAGCCGGGGAAGCGGCAACCCTGGTCACGGAACTCGAGAGCGCGCCGAATCGGCGGTGGAATGGTGCGGGTTTTGCGGCCGACGCTGAGGATCAGGCCGGACCGGTGGCTCATGCGGACCTTGCCGGCGTCGCAGGCGATGCGGCGGGCTGTTTCCGCGGAAACAGGGACCTGGGCGTCGCCGAGCCAGGCGCCGTTGGGTGAAGGTGATCGCTCCGCCGGCTCGAGTCGGGTCGGCGCTTCCGCGGAAACGCCAGTTGCGGCCGTCTGCCGGGAAGCGCTTCCTTGCGCGTGCGCCCGCGGCGTTTCCGCGGAAACGCGGGCTCCAGGTGTTTCCGCGGAAACACGAGGCACCCGGTCAGCAACCGGCAAGTCCTTCCGGGCCTTCAGTTCTTCGTCGTTCACATGAACGACGACCTGATAGCGGTCGCCGCTCGACCCCGGATCGAGACCGCCCCTGAGCGCGCTCTCGGCAACGAGGGCGAGAGCGTCGGCGCGCACCTTGCCGATTGGCGGCCGGTCCTCCGGCTGTTCGGAATAGAGCTTGTCGCCCGCGGCCTTGAGCGCCTTCATCAGCACCTCGCCGGCTTCCGGCGCCAGGCGCCCGCGAATCACGAACATGCCGTTCTCGTCGATGTGGGTCGTCAGGTGACTCGACGCGTCGCGCAGTTCGTCGTCGCTCGCCTCGACCGTGCGGTCGATCCGCCGCCACTTCCGGACGACACACTCGGCGTGCGCGGCTGTGCCGGCTTTGCCGAGGTCCACCAGCGACTGCTCGGTGTCGGGCCGGGCGATCCGGGTCAGCGCCCTCACCTTGGAGTAGGAGAGTTCGCCGTGCTTCATCGCCTCGCTCATCAGCGGCAGGTCGCCCAGGGCCCGGGCCACCCGCACGCGTTCGCGGGCGGCACTGGGCGCGAGACCGATGCGCCAAGTGAGCCAGTGCGCGCAACTGAGGAAGCCGCAGCTCCAGCCTTCCTGTTCATCGAACTTGCGAATCAGAACGAGCAACTCGTAGGTTGCCGCGTCGATCCGCGCAGCGAGGGTGGCGATCTCCTCGCCCATGTGCTCCTTGGCGCTCATGCCGGTTTCTTTGTCAATCATTGTGTTGTCGCCTTGTGCTTGGACCCTACGGTCCGATTGGCACTGTGGCGGAGGTCGCGAACCGGCCGTCGGGGCCTCCGTCGGAAGGCTGTCAATCTAGCACGAATCGACGTGAAACACAATCAATCCCGATGTGGAACGGCTTACGAATCCGGCTCCACTTGGGCGACGGCAGTTCGGTTCTCGTGGAAGCGTCGGTCCAGGTCATCGAGATGCTCGATCAGCGAGCGGACGACTCTGAGCAGTTCCACGATCGCAGTCTCTGGAGACTCGACGACAGGCCCGGTTCCTGCGCCGAGCCTGTCCTCAAGACGGACGAGTTGTTCGGCGATCATCTGTAGTTCGGGGTCATGGAGCTTGGTCGGTATCATCTTCCCTCCTGTCGTCGAGCCGTACTCCGCTGGCCTTAGTAGGGATTCGAAGGCGTGATCTTCCAGGCCCGGAGCGAGTGCAACTGGGCATCGCCGCCGGTTGAGAACAGTCGCACGCCGACGCTGTCCGGGCGCGACGGATAGATGCGCCGCGCGATGGCCTGGCGGCTGTTGGCGAAGACTTCGACCACGGACTTGTCGACGAAGACTCTCAGCTTCAACCGCTCGCCGTCCCGGAGTTGTAACGGAGCTGCTTCAACGGCCTTGGGTGTGTCTTCAGGACCTGACTTCCGCGTATCGACCTTGAGCAGCTTCTCTTCGGCGTCGTAGAAGACCGATGTCTCTTCCTGACCATCGGGCGACGCACAGACTTTGACGCCGAACCGGGAGGCCCCGGCACCCTCCATCTCGACGATCAACTCAAGGCTGTTGCCGGCGACGCCATCTACAGGCAGGTCGTCGCCAGCCGACACAGTAAGCGGCCCCTTCCGGACGCCGCCATAGCGCAGCGCTTCGATCTCCTCGGGGACGTCCATGCGGAGCAACCCGTCATCCCCTAGCGACAGCACCCGCGGCAGGCTCAACGTGCCCGACCAGCCGTGCTTCGTCCGAGCGCCGAACAGAGGCTCGTCGAGGATCCAGGCCCACATGATGCGGCGGCCCTTGCCGTCCACCAGGCTCTCCGGGGCGAAGAACGAGTTGTCGACCCAGCTCATCTGCGCGTGGGACTCGGGGTGGAACTGCTCGTTTCGCCACTCACCGACGTAGTAGCGGCAGCCGATCCGGTGGCTGATGCACAGAAGCACGTCCTTGCCGCCCAGTTTGAACAGGTCGGGGCACGACACGTCTTCCTCCAGCGATACGCCCTCGACTCCATGGGCGAACAGGTCCCCCACGTACTTCCATTCGCCCTCGAGGCCCGGCGACTTCGCGACCGCCGGACGCCCGCCGCCGAAGATGGCGTAGCAGGTGTCGCCTTCGAGCCACCCGAAGGGATCCCACGAGCGGAACTTCCCGTGGTGCTCGTCGCCCTCCCGCGTCCTGGGCGTGATCGGATTCGAGTCGAGCTTCTTCCACTCGTTGAGGTCATCGTCGAGGGCTACCGCCATCGCGTTTCCCTGGCCCTTCTGGTGGTAGCAGATCGTCGGCACGCCATCCTTGTTGAGGAAGCAGTTGCCGCTGTACATCCCGTCGAGAAGGCCCGTCGGATGGTGGCGCCAGTGAAACAGGTCCGTGCTTGAGGCGTGGCCCCAGTGGTCGGACTTCTTGCCCAACCGCGTGTCCTGGAAGATGTAGAAGAGGTGGTAGCGGCCCTTCCAGTAGATGGCGCCGTTCGGGTCGAAGGGCATGGCAACGCCCTCCGGCATCACGAAGTGATAGCCCGGACGTTCCGGATCGCTCAGGATGCGTTCCCTGAGCTCCCGAGCGTTCTCGGCCGGCGCATCGGGCACTTGGGATAGCACAATCGACACGCATCGCCAGGCGCCGTCCGGCTCCCTCGTCATCGTGAACTCGAAGGAGCCGTTCCCGGTCGGCGAACGGAGTTTCACCGGGTCGACGGTCGCCGAGTCGCCGTCGACGACCACGCTGGCGTCGTCGAGGTCAAACCGCTTCTCGTCGCCGCTCCGGTCGCCTTGCTGCTCCAATTGTTCTCGCAGCTCGGCCTTGGTCGTGCCGGAACTGCTTCGCCAGGTCTCCGCAAAGAAGGCGACCTGCCCGTCGATGTCCCCGGCCCTCGTCGCGGTGTCGTAGGCCCGTAGTGCGGCAAGGACCTCGTCGTCGATCGCCTTGGTCGAGGGCGTACTCGCACGCCTACCCATCACCCGGTGTCCTCAGCGGGTCGCAGGCTCCCCGGTGCGCCATCGGTGTAGTACACATGAGCCATGGATGGGACGACAATCTTGATGGGAGATCGCGGCACAGTCGTGATTCCGGCGGCGGTTCGTGACAGAGCCGGTCTGGCCGCAGGAACGGTGCTGTGTCTGTTCGAGACGCCGGGCGGGTTGGTACTGCTGAAACGCGACCAACTCCGGGACCGCGTGCGGGCCGAACTCGCTGGACTCGATCTCGTCTCTGAGCTGCTAGCGGAACGCCGCGTTGCAGCCGACGCGGAGGACACTGCGTGACGTCCTAGCGGCCTGCAGGCGAGCCGAGTGACTCCAGGTGCCTCGCGATGAGCATCTTGATCAGAGACTGCCGGGGCACCCCCAGCCTTGAGGCCTCGCGATCGAGCGAGTCGATCATCCAGATGGGGAAGTCGACGTTGACTCGCCGCTGGTCGTGACCGGGCCGCCGTGCCTTCGTCAGCTCGAGGTACTTCATGATGCTCTCGCCGGCATCGAACTTCCGGTCGAGTTCCTTCGCCTTAGCCTTCATAGAGTGCGACCTCCTCTTTGCTGGATCTGCGCACCGAGATGATCCGGATACGGTCGGTTCGGTAGGTAACGACGGCTGACCAACAGGCCTCCCCGATGCTGCCGACAACGAGAAAGCGCGGCTCGTCCATGGTTCGGGCAGGCACTTCAATCAAGTCCGGGTCGCTCCATAGTTGCTGCGCGTCGCGAAAGTCGATGCCGTGCTTCGCCAGGTTCGACCTGCTCTTGCGGGCGTCGAACTCGAACTCCACGGTATAGAAAGTATACCTTCTGCGGGCAGCCCCCGTGATGCGGGCGCGACGCGCGAAGCGCCTTCGACGCCTCCAGGAGCCTCCAGGAGCCTCCAGGAGCCTCCGAGCCTCAGCCCGCCCCGGCCTGCAGCGCAGCGTACCCCCGGTAGTGCCCATCCGGCACCGCCATCAGTACCTCGTGCGTTCCCTGTTCCCGAACCTCGCCCTCCTCCAGGAAGTAGATCCTGTCCGAGTGAGCGATCGTCGACAGGCGGTGGGCGATGATGATGACCAGCTTGTCCTTCGCCGCCTCGTGCAGGGCGTCGACGAGAAGGGCCTCCGTCTCCGGGTCGAGGGCGGAAGTCGGCTCGTCCAGGATCAGAATCCGTGCGTCACGCAGGAGTCCGCGGGCGATGGCGATCCGCTGCTTCTGTCCCACCGAGAGCTTGCTGGTTACGGTGCCGAGGTTGGTCCGGTAGCCCTCCGGCAGGGCGGCGATGAAGTCGTGCGCGCCCGCGATGCGCGCCACACGCTCGACCTCCGCCTCGGTCGCGTTCCGGTTGCCGTAGCGGATGTTCTCGAGGATCGAGTCGGAGAACAGTTGCGTTTCCTGGAAGACGTAGGACACCTGCTCGCGGAGGCTGTCAACCGAAACATCCTTCAGGTCGACGCCATCGATCGACACCGTGCCTTCCGTCGCCTGGAGGAAGGCCGGCACCATGTAGGCAAGGCTCGTCTTGCCGGCGCCGGTCGGACCGACGAACGCGACGATCTCGCCGATGCGTGCTTCGAGGTTGATGTTGTGAAGCACCTGGCGTCCGTCCGGGTAGGTCAAGCCGACGCCCTTCATGGCAACCCCGTCCACGATTCTCGGCAGTTCGACGCCATCGCCGGTCTTCTCCGCCGGCAGGTCCATCAGGAAGAACACCCTGCGCAGGCCGGCGATGTTGTTCTGCAGAACCGTGTAGATGAAGCCCGCGCCGGCGAACGTCGCGCTCAGGACGAAGAAGTAGTACTGGAGGACGAAGTAGTCGCCGGCCGTGAACGTGCCGTCGATCACGCGTCCGGCGATGACGACGAAGAACAGGACCTGGCCCAGCATGAAAGCCAGGCTGCCGGCTTGCCCATACGTCAGTTTGAGGAACGACTCGATGCGAAAGCGCCTGAAGGACTCCTCGCTGACGTTCCTGAATCGCTGGCCTTCCCGCTTGTTGCCCCCGAGGCTCTGTACGGCGAGCACGTTGCTCATGCCCTCCTCGATGTTGCTCGTCGTGTTGGAGCCGGAAGCGCGGCTCGCCTGACTTCGGCGGCGCGCCATTCGTGCGAAGGGAACGACGAAGACGAGCATGATCGGAAGCGACAGGGCGGCCAGCACGATGACCTCGGGGGCGCTGCCGAAGTACGTGTACATGATCATCGCGCTGATCGTGATGCCGAGAGCGTGCGAGTAGAACTCGAGGCCCACCTCGTGAAGGACGAGACTGACGCTCGTCGTGTCGTAGAGAACGCGGTAGACGCTGTCGCCGATCCGCTGGTCGTCCAGGGTCGTCATCGGCAGGCGCTTGATCCGGCCGGCCAGTTGCGTCCTGAGGAGGTGATTCAGCGACTGCGTCAGGCGCAGGTGCAGTCGGAAGTCGAGGAATCCGAGAATGCCGCCCATCAGGCCGGAGCCCCGGTTCGCCTGGTTCTCGGTCTGGGTGGCGGTGTCGTGTCCCTGGGCCAGGGTGCCGTGCCCATGGGTCAGCATCGTGGTGGCGCCGCCCGACGAGGCCGCGGAGGCCCCGGTGGGCATACCGCTCGCCGACCGGGCCGTGCCCCGGCTTGTGGTGAACCCGAACACCGTCACCATGAACACGCCGAGCAGGAACACCCAGAGCATGATCTCCACCGCGCCCCTGTCGGCCAGCATCACCACGAACGGCGCCAGGTAGCCCGGGAAGCCGGCCGCATCCCCGATGGGCATGCCCAGGATCACGTGGTCGACCACGACCTTGCCCGGCCAGGGCGCGACGAGCAGCCGAAACACCATCTCCACCGTCACGAGCGCGAACTTGGCCGCGACGCGCGCCTTGAAGAGGCGCAGGTAGGAGAGCACGCGCGCGAAGATGCGCAGGACTTCGCGAAACGGGATGTCGGTCTGGACATCGAGCGCACTCGCCGAGCGGTCGAGCGCCTTCTCGCCCTCTCGGAGCGATGGGGCGTGGGACCGGGCTTGACTCATCGTCTAGGGTGGTGCGTCCGCCGAGGCGGTCAGATCGACTCCGGCAGCGCCGCTCGCCAGCCCGCGTGCAAACGACGGGACAGCTCCTCGACGACCGTGCGCCGCCCCGGGTCTAGCGCCAGGTTCTCGTACTCGAAGGGGTCTTCTTCGAGATCGTAGAGCTCGCGCTCCGTTTCGGCTTCCGTCGCCTCGAGCGGGGCCCACTCCGTGTACCGGTAGCGCTGGGTCCGCAGGGTGCGGCCGTGGAAGCCTTCGCGCTTGGACTCCGAGAAGGCCGCCGACTTCCACGGGCGGTCCGGATCGTCGAGCAGCGGCCGGAAGCTTGTGCCTTCGAGCTCATGCGCCGGGTTCGGCAGGTTGCACAGTTCGACGAGCGTCGGGTACAGGTCGACCAGCTCCACGAGTCCGCCCGTGACCTCCGCGGCTTGCCGTTCGCCAGGAAGCCGGACGATCAGCGGCACGCGGGTCGACTCCTCGTCGAGGCCCGTTTCCCGATTCGGCGCCGCGGCCGCCAGCAGGAACTGATCTGTCCGGTCGGGCGGCTGCGCGGCGCAGGGCACGCAGAGCAGCGTGCCGAGCAGCAGGAGTGTCGTTAGCTTTCCCATCTTCCTTCTCCCTTCAGTCACTCGACTCGCGGACGCCGGTCACGTTCGTGGCGCCCACGCCGGTGAAGAAGTCGCCCGTGATCGCGTCTCCGCGCACGAAGCCCTCGAACCGGACGTCCATCTCCCAACTGCCTTTGCTTACGCGGTGGTCGAAGCCTATTGCGTCGCCCTCGACCACGACCTTCGGCAGGTCGTGCGCCCCGCCCCATCTTGCGTATGTCAACCGGCCCGTGAGATCGGGATGGACGACCAGCGAGTGCTGCGTCTCCACGCCGCCCCAGTGCGAGGTCAGGGTCCATGAACCGACCACCCCTGGGAACCCGTGTGGCGCGACCCGCGCCACACGCGAACCACTCCGTGCGCCAGTCATCGGGCGCACGGAGTGGCACGCGGGCATCCTGCCCGCATCCGCCGGGCCGAGTTCCTTGCGGCCCTCCTCGATCTTCCGGGCGACCTCGTAGGTGCGCTCTGCCAAGTCGGAGATCCTGTTCTCGTTGCATCCTCGAACGATCGAGAGCAGACGATCGTTCAGGACACCCACCCATTTGGGGGGTAGGGCGCGCGCCCCGCTTCGTGCACCCAGGATCGAGCCGACCGTCGCGCCGTTGCAGTCCGTATCCCAGCCGCCGCGGACGGTGACGACGATGCCCGTTTCGTAGTCGTCCGCGCCGAAGAGCAGGCCCATTGCGACCAGCGCGGCGTTGTTGATCGTGTGGACGCCGTTGTAGTGGCCGTACCGTTCGTTGATCCGGCTCCAGACGCGCTCCCAGTCCGACTCTTCGCTGCACCACCCCGCGGTGTCGCGGACGGCCTCCGCGAGGCGGCACCGCGCCGGAATCTCGCTCAGCCCGACCTCGATGATCCTGTCGATGTCGTCCGTAACCAGGGCCGCGGAGAGCATCGCGGCGATGAACATCTCGCCGTAGATCCCGTTCTTGATGTGGGAGATGCGCGCGTCGCGCCAGGCGAGTTCGGCCGCCTTCTCCGGCCAGCCCGGTGTCACGTAGCCGAAGATGTCGGCGCGGATCTGCGCGCCGATCCACTCGCGGAACGGGTTGCGCCACGTGGCCGACTCCGGCGGCCACTTGCCGTTGACGAAGTTCCGGTAGGCGGCGTTCTCGGCGGTGTAGACCAGTTGGTACGGCAGGTAGCTCAACCAGTGGTTGGCCATTCGGCGCGACGTGAAGTCCAGACCCTTCTCCTCGAGCAGGAGCAAACCGAGGATGGGGTAGTCCATGTCGTCGTCCCGCTCCATCGCCTCGATGCGGCCGCGCGTGCACTCCGGACTGCGCGGTACCAGCCCGTCGGGATGATCTTCGGAGTAGGGGAGGTAGTCATCCAGGGGCAGAGCCCTGTTGAACGAGAGGTAGCTGTCGATGTTCGCCTTCGACCAGCCCTCCACCGGCTTCCCGAGCGTGCAGCCGGCGGCGCGCCCCAGCCAGGCGCCGTGGATCCGGTCGAGCAGGTCGTCGTCCGAGAGCTTCACGTCCAGGCGTCGCGGTCCGTCCGGCCGCAACGCGCGGATGGCCGGCAGAGTCGACGGCTCGTCGTAGGGGAAGTCCGTGGCGGGCGCCAGGCCGTCGAGGGCGTCGTAGAGGGCCTCGAAGTCGGCGGCGTCGGCTCCGTCTGCGTCCTCCAGGGCCGCTTGAATGCGGCCTTCGAGCGAGCTGGTGTCGCAGCCCTCCTCGCTCCGCTGCTCGAGTTCCTGCCGGATGATGGATCTGAGGGGGAAGCTCATTCGCCAGGCTTCGACGAAGAGTCGACATCCGCGGATCGTTGGTCGCGGCCGGGTCGCCGCGCCCTCGTCAGGTCGAGGTACTCCATGATGTTCTCGCCGGAATCGAACTTCCGATCGAGGTCTTTCGCCTTGGTCCTCATAGAGTTGGGGCGCCGAGATGTCTGTTTTTCCGTCGTCATCGTCGCTCAGGGAGATCGTATCCGGGCCAGTGGTGCTGCTGTCAGTGCTCCTCACCGCAGTGGTCGGGTGCGCGCCCGAGAGCCGAGCCGATCGGTTGGAGGCCGGCGCCCCGCCGGCGCGCGAACGCACTGCCGTCGGCGGCCCGCGGTACGGCGGCCACCTTCGCGTGGCCCACTCCCTCGAGCCCACGTCGCTCGACGCGGTACTCGGGCGGTCGGGCGCCGACGCGTACTTCTGGCGTCAGCTCTTCGATCAACTGGTCGATGCGGAGCCGCAGCTCGCGCCGCGGCCGGAGACTTCGCTCGCGACCTCCTGGGAGATCGCGACGGATCCCGACTCGATCACCTTCCAGCTTCGGGAGGGCGTCGTGTTCCACGACGGCACCCCCTTCAACGCCGAGGCGGTGAAGGTCAACATCGACCGCATTCTCGACCCGGACACCCTCGCCACGCCGCGCGCATCGCTGGCGGTGATCGAGGCGGTCGAGGTGATCGACGAGTACACCGTGCGGTTCGACCTGGCGCGGCCGTGGGGCGCCGGGTTCGGCATGCTGGCCGACCGGGGCGGCGTCATGAGCTCGCCGATGGCGGTCGAGGCGCTCGGCCCCGACTACGGCTGGAACCCGTCCGGGACCGGACCGTTCAAGCTCAAGGAGGTGATCACCGGCACCCTCGTGCACCTGGTGAGGAACGAGGACTACTGGGGCCGCGACGAGCACGGCAATCAGCTTCCCTACCTCGACGAGGTGACGATCCGGGTGATCCGCGACGAGACGGTCCGCGCCGCGGCTTTGCGCACGGGAGAGATCGACGTCACCTACCTCCCCTACAAGGACGTGTCGACCTTCGAGCGTGACGAGCGCTTTCAACTGGAAACGATGCCGGGCGGCGCCATCGCCCTCACGCTGGTGTTCAACGTGAACAAGCCGCCCCTCGACGACGTGAACGTCCGGCTGGCGATCGCGCACGCCGTGGATCCAACCGTGATCAACAGGGCGATCTTCTTCGACCGGGCCATCGAGGCCGACGCGGGCATGTGGCCGGTGGGTTCCTGGGTCCACGAGCCGGATGACGAGCGCCCCTACTACGACCTCGACAAGGCCCGCCGCTATCTTGCAAGAGCCGGCCGCGAGGATGGCTTGGAGTTCACGGCGGTCACCCACCACAACCCCCTGCTCGTGTCGAGCGCCGAGGTCGTGCGGGCGCTGCTGAAGAAGATCGGCATTGTGATGAACATCGACGTCCTGTCCAGCGGACCGGCAACCGAGAGGTTCAACCACGGCCAGGAGTACCCGATGTTCGTCACGTCGTGGAGCCGCTATCCCGAGCCGGACTGGATGGCGTCGCTGGCCTACAAGAGCGATGGCTACTACAACCCGGGCAACGTGCTTCGCCCGGATGTCGACGCGTTGGTGGAGCTGGGCGCCTCGTTCTACGACAACGAGGCCCGCAAGCAGGTCTACGTCGAGCTCAACCGGACGGTGCTCGGAGAGGCCTGGTTCACGCCGCTGCTCTACGGAGTGACCTATGCCGCGGCGCCCGCGAGGGTGCGCAACCTCGACCAGTTGATGGGCTGGGACGGCAAGATGAACTTCGTGAACATCTGGCTGGAGGAGTAGTCACTGCGTAACTACCTGGCGCGCCGGTTGTTGCAGACGGTGCCCGTTCTCCTCCTGGTCACGTTCCTGGTGTTCGCGCTGATGCTCGCGATCCCCGGCGACCCGGCGCGAGCGTTCATCGGCCCCGGTGAGGCGCTCGACGAAGAGCAGTTGCAGATCATCCGCGAGCGTCACCACCTCGACGAACCGGTGATCGTGCAATACCTGATCTGGCTCGGCAACGTCACACAAGGCGACTTCGGCCGCTCGACCCAGAACATGCGCCCGGTGGCGGAAGAGCTCGGCGCCCGGGCTCTCGTGACCCTGCAGTTCGGCATCGCGGCCTGGATTCTGGCGGTCCTGATCGGCGTGCCCGCGGGCATCGCCTCCGCGGTCTACCGCGGCAAACCGATCGACTACGCCGCGACCGTGATCTCCATTGGCGGGGTCGCGATACCCAACTTCTGGCTCGGCATCATGGCGATCCTGCTCTTCGGAGTGGGCCTCGGCTGGCTGCCGAGCCAAGGCTACGTGAGCCCGTTCGACGATCCTCTGCAGAGCCTGCGCCACATGGTCCTGCCGGCCTTCGCCCTCGGCGTCACCAGTTGCGCGCTGATCATGCGTCAGAGCCGCTCGGCGATGCTCGAGGTGCTCGCCCAGGACTACCTGCGCACCGCACGCGCCAGGGGCGCGAGGGAGCGTACGGTGATCTGGTCGCATGCCCTACGCAACGCCCTGCTGCCCGTGGTGACGATTCTCGGTCTGCAGACCGGCCGCATCTTCGCCGGCGCGATCGTGATCGAGACGCTCTTCGGCATCCCCGGCACCGGCCAGTACATGGTGCAGGCGATCTTCGCCCGCGACTTCCTGGTGGTGCAGGCGGCGGTGCTGCTGATGGCCGTTGCGGTGCTGGCCGCCAACCTGATCACCGACGTGGCCTGCGCCTGGCTCGACCCGAGGATCAAGTTCGGTGAGTAGCCGCAGCCACCCGACCGTCGAGCTGCTGCGCAAGCTCGCGTCCGTGCCGCAGGCGCTCGCCGGGCTCGTCGTGCTGGCCCTGATTGCCGCCGCGGCGGTGCTGTCGCCCTGGATCGTCCCCGTCGACGCCGAGGAGATGGACTTCGACAACCTGCTCTCGGGGCCCAGCGCCGTTCACTGGCTCGGGTCCGACCAGATGGGCCGCGACACGCTGGCCCGGCTGATCGTCGGCGCCAGGATCGCGCTCTCGGTCAGTCTCGGCGCCGTCGGCCTGGGCGTGCTGCTGGGCGTGCCGCTGGGCCTGCTCTCCGTCTACTTCCGCGGCCGCGTCGACGACGTGCTCATGCGGCTCATGGACGCCGTGGTCGTGTTCCCCAGCCTGCTGATCGCGGTTGGCCTCGCCGCAGCGCTGGGCGGGTCGCTGCGGACCGTGATCATCGCCATCGGCATCGCCAACGTACCGTGGATGGCGAGGATCATCCGCAGCCAGGGCCTCTCCATCCGCGAGCGCGACTTCGTGAAGGCCGCCGAAGCCCTCGGCCTCAGCCACGGCCGCATCATCGTGCGCCACATCCTGCCCAACTGCCTCGCCCCGGTGATCGTCCAGAGCACCCTCAGCATGGGCTACGCCGTCCTAACCGAAGCGGCCCTCGGCTTCGTCGGCGTCGGCATCCAGCCGCCCACGCCGACCTGGGGCAACATGCTCCAGCAGGCCTTCCCGATGCTCGAGCAGCAGCCGCTGCTGTCGGTCGTCCCGGGCGTGGCGATCTTCCTGCTGGTGCTGTCGTTCAACTGCGTCGGCGACGCGCTGCGGGATCTGCTGGATCCGCGGCTGCGGGGGGTGATTCACTGAGGGGGGTGGGGCTTGCCCGTGTCGCAGTTGCGGTTCAGCGGTTGCTGACTATCGTTCCTTCCATAGTCTACGAGAGGCGTGACGCCATGCTTGGGCCGCTTCCAGCCAAGCGTCCGCGGCATTGGCAGGTTCGGGATGTTCCGCCGCGGCGTGGGTTCGCGCGCCAGCGTCCTCGAGACGACGCTCCAGTTCTGGTGGTCGCGGCTTCTCCGGTATTTCGATGGTTGGGTAGGCTGGATAGTGCTCGTTCCTCTCGATTACGTAGCGTGAGGCTTCGGCAGCTGCCGACCTCAATCCCTCATCCTGCGGGTCTTCAGCGACCCCTCGCCAAGCGTCGGCCGCGCTTCGGCACGCCCGCACCATCTCTTCGGTGTGAGCGACCAAGATCGGGTCCTCGTAGTAGGAGCACGCCAGCGTTGCACCGAGCATTGCCAGGACGAGTACCTTCATCGGCCTTCGCCGACGGGCTGCACACAACCGGTTATGTAGCGACTGTCAGGCACGACAGTACGGTACCAAGGCTCGGCCGGTTCCGCGATGCTGCCGGGGTTTGGCGGCGTAGCGGAGAACCGCCCGCTTTCCGAGAGGCCGCCGAGCCGAGCCCGAACCTCGCGGATCTCCACGAGCAACTGGACCGCTGGGAGTGTTGCTAGGTGACCTCCGCATCCAGGCCGGAATGTCCCGCGCGCAATTCGGCATGCGCCAGACGTTGAGGCCCGCCTCCCTTTCGACGTAGGCTCGGTCCATGAGAAACACAGCCTTCCGCGCCCGGGTGTTGGCGATCAACTCCGTTCTGGCGTTGGCGGCGGCACTGCTTGCCGCTCAGTTGCCCCCGGACGTTCAGGTCGACCGACTCTGGCTACGGGCCGAGCGTCAGGTCGAGAGCGGGGAGTACCTCTCTGCGCTGACGTCACTGGACGAAATCCTGGACCTGCAAACCGAACACGACGTGGCGACCCCGGAGTCGTTCTGGTTCAAGCATGCGGTTGCGTCGCACGAGGCCAGCCTTCACAGGCAGGCGGCGGCATCCGCCATCCGCTACGTGGAGTCGGCGGGACGGACAGGAGAGCACTACCAGGCAGCCCTTGAGCTGCTCGACGTGGCGGAACCTGCCGCGGCCCGGCAGGAACGGGCGGAACGAGAGGCGGAAGCCCGTCGAGCGGCTCGGCAGGCGGTGGTCGATGCCCAGGCCGAAGCGACCGCAGCCAGAGAAGGGGAGATGGCAAAGGTGGCCGCCGAGCTGGCCCGCCTCGCGCCGGGGATGGAGATGGTGGTGATTCCCGCGGGGAGTTTTCGTATGGGCTGCGTGTCGGGTGTGGGCTGCGACGATGATGAGCATCCGGTTCACGAGGTGACGATTTCTCAGTCGTTGGCGGTGGGGAAGTACGAGGTGACGTTCGCGGAGTGGGACGCCTGCGTTGCGGCGGGCGGTTGCAGTCATCGTCCGGATGACGCGTGGGGCCGCAGTCGGCACCCAGTGATGCGCGTGTCGTGGGATGACGCGCAGGAGTATGTGCGCTGGCTGTCGTCGCAGACGGGTGCTGAGTATCGTTTGCTGAGCGAGTCGGAGTGGGAGTACGCGGCTCGTGCAGGGACGAGCACGGCGTACAGTTGGGGCAATCAGATCGGTTCCGGCCGCGCGAACTGCGATGGTTGCGGGAGTCAGTGGGACAACTCTCAGACGGCGCCGGTGGGTTCTTTCTCTCCGAATGTTTGGGGCCTTCACGACATGCACGGGAACGTGTGGGAGTGGGTTCAGGATTGCTGGAACGGAAGCTACAGCGGCGCGCCGTCGAACGGCGGCGCTTGGCAGCAGGGCGAGTGTTCCCGTCGCGTTTTGCGCGGTGGTTCCTGGTACAACGATCCGTGGTACCTCCGCTCCGCGTACCGCCTCAGGTTCTCCACCGATTTCCGCGACAGCAACGTCGGTTTTCGTGTCGCCCGGACGCTCACCCCTTGAGTCCTTACCTCTTTACCTCTTTTTGGGGGGTTCCAAGGGGGGCTTGCCCCCCTTGGTCGCGTACTGTAGGGCTGTACGAATCAGGTGACTCCTGCCGGGGGACGAGAGTGGAAGCGGGGGTCGCATCGCGTCCGCGGCACCGGCGTGGTGCTCGATAGGGCCACGTTCGCCCGAGGATCAAGATCGGCGAGTAGAAGCAGCAAGGGCCTTTAGATCCGCGAGCGGGCTCTCGTTAAGGCCGCCGAAGCCCTCGGCCTCAGCCATGGGCGCATCATCCTGCGCCACATCCTGCCCAACTGCCTCGCCCCGGTGATCGTCCAGAGCACCCTCAGCATGGGTTACGCGGTCCTCACCGAGGCGGCCCTCGGCTTCGTCGGCGTCGGCATCCAGCCGCCGACTCCTACCTGGGGCAACATGCTCCAACAGGCCTTCCCGATGCTTGAGCAGCAGCCGCTGCTGTCGATCGTCCCGGGCGTCGCGATCTTCCTGCTGGTGCTGTCGTTCATTCAACTGCGTCGGCGATGCGCTGCGGGATTTGCTGGATCCGCGGCTGCGGGGGGTGATTCACTGAGGGGGGCGGGGCACCGGACCTGGGACCCGAAGTCACATTGCCGCAAGGGTCAGGTGAACCCGCGTACGGCCTGATTTCGTCTGTTGTAGTCGAAAGCTAGCCGGTACCGGGCTGTACCGGACGGTCAAGCACTCGGTCGGGGAGCATGTCACCAACGTCGATGCCCGCACGCGATCTACACTGTTGGGGCCGCGATATGCTGCTGGTCGAATGGCTGGCCCGTAACTGCCTGCTGCCCCATGCCTAGCTTTTCTTCGCCGCCCGAGGTTGACGCACTCTATGAGGGCGTAAGGAACGCCTTGAACACCCTCGCAGCCAACGGCAAGCGTGTCGGTGATTGCACCTTCGGCGTGTACCTGTTCTACGACTACGACGGCGAACCCATCTGCGTCGGGCAGACTCAGGAGCGGCTGCGAACTCGCATCCGCCGTCATCTGACGAATCAGCGCACCGACGCTGTTGCGATGCGCGTGCTCGACCCCTTTGAGGTGGCCGAGATCGAGATGTGGCCGTTTTGGTCCCTCGCGAAGCAGGACGCGACGGACACGTTGAACCGAGCGGAGTTTACGGTGTACTGCCAGGCGTTGGAGCGCTCCGAGTTCAGCGCCATCTTGAACGAAGGCGAGATCAAAGAGGCGGACAAGATCGTCTTGCCGCCATCGGTTCGGGAGCAGCTCCTAACCGGCCACCGGCGGGCCGAACGGGAACACCCTGATATCCGCCTTGCGCGACGGGCACGGACGATCGCGGATCTAGCGCGGATCATCAGTGAGCGGCGCGTCAAGCCGGGCCTACGTCGCACGCTTTGGGCACAGGCGCAGCGCATCGAGAGTCTCGCGAGGAAACGGCTCGCGGAGATCGAACCATGAACACGCAGGGGCCGAAGGGGAATCGTGACCGTCCGATCACGCGGCGGATCAACCAAGCCGCGCCCTCAGCAGAGGCGGTCAGGGAGCGGATCTTCTAGGACGCGAAGCGGGCGAGCGTGTCGGGCAGCATCATGCGGACCGGTTACTCGAACAGCGGACTTTGCGGCTCATCGCGGCCGCTTGTCGGGGGCGCGTAGGGGAACTGAATCGGCACAGTTTCGCGGGCGGACTCCGGCGCGCTCGGTACCGCGCAGCGTTCAGGGTGGAAGGCATGCTGCACCAGCCACCGTACAGCCTGTACGCACACAGCGTCGCCGAACCCCAGCCTTGCCTGGCGATCGTTGACTTCGATGGGAAAGGAGTCTGCCCCCTGCAGGCGTGCGTACTCTCGACCGGTGAGCGGCCGGATCCGAGGCGCTCCGCTACGGCAATCGACGAGAAACTGGACGCTGCTGCCGCCCTGGGGGGTTCTGAGGCAACCCGCAAGACGGTCGGGCCTGAGTTCACCTACCGTCCGGCCACGCCGCCGGCGGCGGTACATCGTCGCAACCCCGTCACGCTCCCCGGCCTGCAGTTCATCCACCCGGCGGCGATTCAGCGGCGCCATCTCGGCGACCAGGGCGGCAGTACGGTCCTCGGGCCACCAGCGGGCGTCATCCGGCGGAAGATCCTCCAGGACGGAAACGAGAGTGTCGGGTGCCCCAGCCGGGGGCGCCGGCAAAGACAGGTCGACGAAGGACAACTCGGGATGAGCTGCCTGGAACCGGCGTACGGCGGCAGGACGCACAGGCGAGGGTCTGGAATCCGACCGGCGCCACGGGCCTCCGTGCTCGCGTTGCCGCGCCGCCACGAACAGTCGAGGGCGGCTCTGGGGCCGGAACCAACGCGCGTCGACAAACAGCACGTCGATGACGTAGTCGACGGCTGCCAGACGACAGCAGACATTGGCGAGATCCGCTCCGCCCCTCGACGTGAGGAAGCCGGTCACGTTCTCCAGCAGGACGGCGGACGGCGGCGTGCGCTGAATGCACAGGGCCGTCACGATGTCCAGAAACGGCCAGATCGTTCCCGAGTGTTGGCCCGCCAGACCCGCGCGGTTTCCGGCAAGCGAGAGATCGATGCACGGGAAGGACGCGGTAACGAGGTCCAGGCCGCGCGGCAGGTCGCCGATGCCGAGGTCGTGAATGTCGCCCAGGTGAAAGTGCTCGCCGCCGAATCGCCGCCGGTACATCTCCTCCTTGCGCGGCGCGATGTCGTTGGCGAACACGCACTGCCAGCCAAGCGGCTCTATCGCCTCGCGGACCAGACCGATTCCGGCAAAGAACTCCGCAAAGCGGCCAGCTACCGGCGCGTTGCTCCGCCGATCCTGCTCACCCAACCTGGAGGCGGAATCCGGAACCGCGGGCGGAGAGGTGCCGGCAGTCTTCTCAGACCTTTCTCGCGAGGTCTCGAACAAGCCGTAGGTGCTCCTGGCGGCGGGTCGGATCCTCGGGAGATCCGACCGGGTGGGTGGCGCCCGCGACTATACAAGAGCAGAGACGGCTCTCGGATCGACGGGCGGCGATGCGGTAGCCTTGACGCTTCCCACCGAATATCTGCGGCTCGGCCTGAGGCCGAGGAGAGTGTGCCGGACACCTTCGACAGCGCGACTCGTTCGCGCATCATGGCGAGAGTCCAGAGCCGGAACACGGGGCCGGAGCTGATTCTGCGTCGCGCGCTCCACGCCCGCGGCCTACGGTACAAGCTCCACGATCCCGCGCTTCCTGGCCGGCCAGACCTCGTCTTCCCCCGCTACGGAGCGGTCTGCTTCGTGCATGGCTGCTTCTGGCATCGCCACGAAGGCTGTCCGCGCGCCACGACGCCGGCGACCAACCGGGACTACTGGGAGCGGAAGTTCGCGGCGAATGTCCGCCGCGACCGGGATCACCGGGCGGTGCTGCTTGAGGCCGGCTGGCGCGTTGGGGTTGTCTGGGAATGCGCGTTGCGGCCCAAGGAGCGGTTGGAGGAGGTCGCGGCGAGGGTTGAGCGTTGGCTGAAAGGCCAAGGCGAGGAGTTCACCGCGGGTCGCCAATAGATGCACGAGGCGGCGCGGCGGGCATCGCCGGACCGGCATTCAACTCTTCTGCCAACTCACTACCCACATGAAGAACTGAACGTCGATGAAGTCTCTCGGCTTGACTTCTGCCAGTTCGTCGCGGACGCGCTGGCAGAAGTGACGGATCCGCCGATAGCCGTCCCATGTCACTTGCGGGCTGTATCCCACGTCTTGCCGCCAAGCGTCGGCCGAGGCCTTGACACTGTTGGGCTGAACCAGAACCTCTCGGTCGGGGAACAGAATCCACGGAAAGTACGTCGAGAGCGGCCATTTTGCTGCGCCCAAGTTGTCCAACCACGAAACGAACTGTTCGAAACCAGCATCTTCACTCCGCGATCCGTAGAGGAGCGTTCGCAATCTTGTGGCGAACGCCTTTTCTCGGGCGTCATCGCCGAGAACCTGTTTCCACAGGAGGTCGGACTCGCGCCAGTTGACCACGTTCGCGAGGCTCCTCTTGGCGCATTCGCACACCTCCGAGTAGTTGCCCTCGTCGAGAAGACCATTGAGGCGGTCACGGTCGAGCAGCACGACCGCTTGCCGATGCGTGTCCACCTTGTAGTTTCGCTCTCCCTCGAGATACTTGTTGCCGTAGAACCCGCCGGGATACTCCCTCACGAAGTACTCGATTGACTCCTCAGCGTTTCGGTACGGCCGTTCGGGTGCGTTCAGCGAAGGCCCCGTCAGGTCAAGCCCGTCGAGACGCCAATGGGCCGGTCTGGGGACGAGGGGAGTCAGGGGGAACCTCGTGACCGCGATCTTCTTGATACCTGCGTCCACGAAGAAGATCCTCGCGTTGCCGCCCCC
The DNA here is from genome assembly GCA_965205295.1 of Candidatus Multivorans sp. Taxonomy (GTDB): domain Bacteria; phylum Acidobacteriota; class Thermoanaerobaculia; order Multivoradales; family Multivoraceae; genus Multivorans. The sequence goes on along the minus strand of OZ242167.1, from coordinate 2,453,571 downwards.
CACTTCGATCACCTGGCCCAGGCCGAGCTTCGGATGGCGAACGCGGTCCCCCGACTGGAGCGTCGCTGGTGGCTGACTGGTCATCTTTAGTTGGTGAGAACCCTAGGTTGCCGAGGCGTCCCTGCGGAAACAGGCTCTGTCATGCGACGAACACTCCGCCCACCCGACCCGCTCCGCCGGTGCAGCTACGATCTGGCTCGATCCTATCCGCGCCGTGGCGCTTGGCCCGACGGCGGACCGCCCACGGCGCGTCATCATGCGCGACGGCGACCGCCTCCAGGTCCTTCACGTCGCCAGCCGCGGCAGTGCCTACAGGGAGTGACCTATGACCGACACCGTGACGATTCCGAAGGCCGAGTACCAGCGCCTGTGCGCCGTCGAGGAGGATCTGGCCGACATCCAGGCCGCGCTCGCTGTCCAGGCGAGAATCGACGCTGGGACCGAGGAACTCGTTCCCGAGACGGTCGCCCACCGGCTGATCGACGGCGAGCCGCCGCTGCGGGTCTGGCGCGAGCACCGGGGCCTTTCGCAGTCCGCCCTGGCTCGCGCCGCCGGCGCCAGCCGCATTCAGATCGTTGACATTGAAGCAGGTCGCCGGACCGGCTCCGCCCACACCCTCCGCCGGCTGGCCGACGCACTCGGCATCGGCCTGGATGACATCGTTCCCGGCTGAAACGCTCGGACGGCGCCTTCAGGGCGCCGCGATCACGTGGCCGATCATCGTGGAGCCCTCGAACACCGCCTTGTCGGCGACGTTCCTCTCGTCGACAAAGAAGAAGTCGAAGGTCTCGTCGCGGTCGACGTCACCGTGCAGCATCACGATGAACTGCGTGCCGGGCTCAGGCTCGGGGGCCGTCTGGACGTCGATCGTTACGCTCTCGTGGGTGCCGGCGGGCAGGTACTTCGCGCCGACGTAGATCTCGCCCTGCGCCTCACCGCCCTCGAAGGGGTGGAGTACCAGCCATCCCGGCTCTGCGAGTGTCACCTCCTGGAACGTGAAGGTGCGGGCGTCGCGGGTCATGCCGTCGACGACGATCGAGTTCTTCTCGCCGTTGCCGATCGTCATCTCCTGGCCCGACGCCGAAGGCGGTACGGCGAACGCGAGAAGCGCGAGGCAGGCCAGGCTGCGGCTGGCAGTGGGGAGGAAGTTCATGGTCGAGTACCCCTCGAAGTGGGAAGGCGGGATGGTTGGGAAGCGTGGCAAGCTACCACGCAGCCCGGTCCCGGTCGGCCAGCCTCTAGGCCGGCGAAGCTCAGATGGTCCTGTAGTGTCGCCGGCTTCGGCTTCGGCTTCGGCTTCGGGGATCTGGTGAGGAAAATGACCAAGATCGATTGGCCCGTGCGGTCGGCGCTGCAGGGGCTCCCCCGATGAGAGTCGCGACCTGGTGCATCGACGGTGTTCGCGGTCGCTTGGACGTCCTATGCCACTGGCTTGAACGCCGCCGGCCCGATGTCGTGGCGCTTCAGAAGATCTGCGCTCCGGAGGCGAAGTTCTCGAAAGAAGAGTTGGCTCGTGCCGGCTACCGCTCCGAGCCTCTTCGTCGGCAATCTCTGTATGGCGTTGCCTTGTTGAGTCGAAGCGATCTGCCGACGCCTGAGATTCTGGAGCGAGGGCTGCCGGGCGGGGATGGCCAGGACGACGGGTTGCTGACCGCCCGAGTTGGAAATCTGGTGGTCTCCTCCGTGTACGCACACTACGGCAACCCGAAGAAGCACGGATTCGCTGGTGCCTTGGCGCACAAGGTCGCCTGGCTGGACCCGTTGATCGGGCACCTCCGCGAGCGACGGACCGCTTCGGACCGTGTCGTGCTGTGCGGCGACTTCAACGTTCTGCCTGACGTTCCTGCGAAGCCCGGCATCCTGGACCGGACTTCGCCGGGGAAGAGACGATTGCAGGCACTACTCGGGACGGGCTTCGTGGACCTGTACCGGTCAGTCAACCCGTCTCTGGATCCGGGCTTCAACTACGACTTCAATGGTGACTATATCTCTAACCACACACTTTCAGCCGCTCGGTCCCGACCGCCGAAACGCATCACGGATGCTATAGCATTTCACGTCCATTGTCAAGTTTTGGAATCTATGATTCTCTGAAGGATTCTGGCGAACTCCGACTTCCCAGAGTGCATCCAGCGCTTTCCTCCGCCCTCCTTCTTCTTCGGATTGTGTACGAATGCGGCCCCCTGATTCTTGTTTTCCATCCGACCTAGTATCTCCTTCTTGTCTGGCACACCCTTGAAGACAACATTCTCGTCCATGTTCATGTGGATGCCGGAATCCGAACTCAACCACTTGGTCACAGTTCCGCACTCAAAGTCGTCCTGCTCAGTCTCAACCTCAAACATGTGTCCGCCATCGGCCACATAGTGCCTGTTTGCATCTTTGGCGTTGAGAAAGAACGTGCCTTCTTCCAACCCGATCCGCGATCCAACCTCAAACTTAGTCTTCGACACGAAAAACCGCTTCACCACAAATCCTCTCAGGTTTCTCATTTCTTCCGGCGTACTCCTTTAGATACCGCCATTCCTCTTTCGGCGGACCTAGCATGATGGCCCTAGCGATGTTCTCCGGTGTATCCGGCAACGGCTCAGGCATCCTGCGGGTTACGGGGGCGACCGCGCTTGCGCTTCTTGTCGCTCACTTAGCGCCCTCCTTGTCCTCGTTCGTTTGGTCCGCAAGGCTGGCAAAATAGTCGAACGAGCGCTCAACCGTTCGACGCCACTCTCGTTTGTTGTGAAAGTAGCCAAGGAAGTAAAGGGCCCACGCGCCCCGCTCTTCTATCGGAAGCAACCTGTACTCTTTCACAGACATATGTAGCTGGTGGGCAACATATAGTTCCATCCAATGATAGTCGCGCACGGTAGAGATGGCGCGGAGAGCCTCAAGTTGGATCTTTCCGGTCTCGATCTTGTGGCGTTCGGATTCGGGCAGACTGTTCATCTCGCGAAGATGGTCGGCCCAAGAATACCGTGACCGATAGCGACGCTGCTTCCGTCGGCGGCGACGCTCACTCCGATGCTCCAAGAAACGATACCTTCGGCGCACGAGGCGAACCCAGACATCCTCTTTGATGTGTGATGGCACCAGAAAGGTGGCGACAGCAGCCAGCAGGGTCAGAGTCGAAAGCACTAACAGCAGGACTGTCACGCCACTAGTTCCTTGTACTGGAGCCGCTTGCCGATCAAGCCTCGGACCATGCTCTCCATTTGTTCAATCGTATCAAGCTGCCTGTCGTTGTAGCGGCCCTCAAACTCCGTGATGTACCTGTGAAGGTGCTTCGGACTCATCCTGTGGTACGTGCCGTGGTAGGCGCTCTTTAGCAGGCTCCAAGCGTTCTCTACGCTGTTCGTGTGGACCTTGGGCCGCACGAACTCGCCCACGCCGTGAGCGACCTCCTCAGGCTGGTAGCGCTGCATCCGGGTATAGGAGTTGTGCTCATCCGTGAAGACTTCCGCTCTGGGCTTCACGCGACGCGCAATGAACGGCTGTAGCGAAGCCTTGCTCGTGTCCTTGAACACCTTCATGCTGATCTTACCAGTCTTCCGGTTCTTGATGCCAACTACGGGAGTCTTGCCGACAGCCCTGCCTCCAGCCTTCAGGCGCTTCTTGGCGTGCTTGTTCTTCTCTTTGCCGCCGAAGAACGATTCGTCTACCTCGACTGGCCCAATAGCAAGTAGCAAGGTCGGCGGGTTGGCACTCTTGCCTCCCCCGCACTTCTCGATTGACGAACTCTTGCGACTCTGCTACTTTAGGACCCAAATTGAACGCAGTGAGGCGACTGGCAGTGGGTAACTAGGTAGATAGTCGCCACTTCAATCCCCGGCTCGAGCCTACGGCCAGATTGCAACTGATCCTCGGCAGCGAGGGCGTCGCGGAATCCGTGGAGTGCGCGTGCGTCGATCTGGAGTACCGAGCACCCCTCGACGAGCTTCCGGGCCGAACCTGGCCGGCCAGCGCTCCGTTGATCGTGGATCTCGGCGGACTGGCGTAGCGGGCGGTGACATCCGCGTTGGCGAGCACCTGGGCCTTTGCGTCGAGTTCCCGTCACTCAGTTGGCTGGTGCCGACGCCTGACGAGGCGCTGGCCGGCATCCGTGAGCTGGTTTCCGGCTGCGTGGAAGACATGCGAGCGAGCGGCGAGGAGCCGCGGCAGCCGTCCGCACACGCCCGCTGGCGTACGTACAGACAGGAGAGGCGGAATGCCCGCGAAAGCTCATAGGGCCAGCGACTACCTCAAGGCGCCGGAGGACGCAGCTGCTTCTAGGGAGCACGGTGCCCGGTTGGCGGACTCACGCTTCCTGCAGGAGCGGAACCTGACGTATGGTGACACGTCAGGCTTTCGCGGATAGACGAGACCGGAGGCGTACCAATGTCGGCGATCAAGATCAGCTCGAAGGTCGAAGAGGCAGCCTGGAACGAGCTTCGCGACTTGGCGAGGGACACCAAGCGGAACGTTTCGGGACTGCTCTCCGAGGCGGTCGAGGAGTACCTGGCGCGGCGCCGCGTACGGCCGGACGTGCTCCGGCATTTGGAGGACTCGATGCGCGAGAACGAGGAGTTGGGGAAGCTCCTGGCGAACTTCGCCGCAGCTCCTCCAGTTTGTCGATTGCCCTGAGATGAGCGACCACCACGCCTACCGGGTCACCGGTTGATGCTGATGCCGAGTTGCACAACGCCTAGCCGTTCCATGGCAGCGTCTCTCCTTCGCCGCCGACCCCATTCCCTTGGAACTGCCGTTCTCGCGATCGTGCTACTGATCGCGTTCTCGATGCTTGCGGCGTCGCCGGCCGATGCTTGCTCCTGCTTGGAGCTGGATCATTGGGGTTTTCTGGCGCCGGAGAACGGACGCTTGCCTGAAAACGCGGTTGGCGTCGCATGGCACAGACCCGTCCGGTCGAAGTCCATCTCATTGGTCCTGGCGCAGGTCTCGGTGGAGATGCAACAGGACGGTGCCTTCCACCAAGTGCCAGCGACGGCTGAGGCAGTTCCTGGCTTCCCCGGCGTATTCGCCATCGGGCCGCGGGACGGGTTCAGAGTGGGCATGACCTACAGGTTCACGGATCGCGGCGAACGCAGACGCAAGGTGCCTCGGCAGGTGCTCGTGATGATCGACGGCGCCAGACTGGAAGCCACGACGCCGTTGTCTCTGAGAATCTGGCCGCTCTATTCCGAGACGATCAGGGTGGCCGCGGGAAGCCTCTGCAGCACCGCGCAATGGGTCGCTCAGGCTCTGACCGAAGTCACGCTGCCGGAGCTTGCCAGCGAATGGAGGGACCAACTCCTGTATCGGACACTGGTCGACGGTGAAGTCTGGCGCGGCTCGGTTTCCGCGTGCGCTCACTATCCTCCTGGACGAACCTGGAGGGAGGTCGGCGAAGACCTCGTCTACAGCGCCTGCCCCGAACCGTCCGGCCGTAGCCAGACTGAAACAGGGGTCATTTCTCGCGAGGACGGGGGCCACCGGGGGCTCAGTGCAGCCCAACACGCCGTCAAGGTGCAAGCCTTCCTACCGGGGACCGACGTCGTGCTCGAGACGGAGACGCTCGCGGTGGACCTGAGCTGCCCAGGTCATCTGGAGTGAAGCGAGCGTCCTTGACACGGCGCACCGACCACTCTGCTGGCTGACACTGCTGGAACCGCCGTTCGCTGACGGTTCATCCCCCGCCGCTGGTCGCCGGTGCCGTTGTCTCCCTCACCTCACGCCCGGAAGGCAGGACTCTCCCCTCAGGGTAGTCCGCGCCGGTGACGCTCGCGTCGACGGACCGGCTCCAGGCGTCCAGCTCAGCGCGCATGCGGGCGGCGACCTCGGGTTGCTGTTCGATCAGATCCTGCTGTTCCTCGGGATCGTCGACCACGTTGTAGAGCTCGAAGGCCTCCGGCGACTCGGCCGTGTAGTTCCTCACCAGCTTGACGTCGTTGTCGAGCCAGGCGAGGCCGCCGCTGGCACGGAAGCCGATGGGCGTGTCCCTGCGGGCGGGCTCGGAGTCGAAGACGCCGGCGATGGAGATGCCGTCGTGGACGGCGTTGATCGACTCCGGGTCGAGGTTTGCGACCTCGATCAGAGTCGGGAAGATGTCCATCGTGCTGGCGGGGAAGTTCGTGATCCTCGGCGCGATGCCGCCTGGCCACTCGATGATCGTCGGCACGCGCAGGCCGCCTTCGTAGAAGTCCTTCTTGAAGCCGCGCAGGTGGCCGGTGGTGTCGGGGCGCACGCCGAGGTGCTCGGGGCCGTAGCTGATGTTGGGCAGGCCGCCGTTGTCGCTGGTGAACCACAGCAGGGTGTTGTCGGCGATGCCGAGTTCGCGCAGGCCCTCGCGGAGAGCACCGATGGAGCGGTCCAGGGCGACGATCTCGCCATGGTGATGCTTGGAGACGTCGTCCAGCGCCGCGAAGGGTTCGGCGTCTTCCGGGAGGGCCTCAAGTGGTCGGTGAGGGGAGGCGTACCAGATCACCGCGAGCACGGGTTTGCCGTTCTCCGACTGCTCCGCGACGTAGCGCAGCGCTTCGGCGACCAGGACTTCCGACGAGTCGCCCTCGAACTGCTTCGGCACCCCGTACTCGCTCAGAACTGGGTCCAGGTTGAACTGGTTGGTGTGGCTCAACCAGTAGTCGAAGCCGAGTTCGCCGGGATTGTGGGGATCGTCCTTTGGGAGCGGATTGTCGCCGATTGGATTGACGCGGTTCAGATGCCACTTGCCGAAGTGGGCCGTCGCGTAGCCGGCTTGCCGGAACGCCGCGGCGAGCGTCTTCTCCTGCTTGTTGATCGAGTCGCCGACGCGGAAGGCGCCCGTGCGATCGTTCGTGCGGCCCGTGATGACCGTTGCCCGGGTCGGGGTGCAGCTCGGCGCCCCGGCGTAGAACCGGTCCATGCGCAGGCCGGCGCGGGCCATGGCGTCGAGATGGGGCGTCTTGAGCAGCGGATGGCCGTAGTAGCCGGTCTGTGCCCAACCCATGTCATCGGCCATGAGCAGCACGACGTTGGGCGGATCGTCGACGGCCGCGGGTTGGCAGGAGCAGGCTGCGATCAGCAGGACGGCGGAGAATCTGCCGAGGGCGTTCACCATGCGATGTCTCCAGCACGCTCCAGAGTTGTTCCGCGGCCGGGGTGGTTCCCCGCGAGGAGTCCGACTATCCTACGGTGGCATCGGCGCCCGAAAGCCGGGTTTGGTCCCCGGGTGAACCCTCGGGACCTTGGGCTAACGTAGGGGCCGATTCAACAATCTCTAGCTGGAGGACGAATGCACAAGTACCGAGCAACGATTCCGCTGATCTTCACGGCCCTGCTGATCACGGCGCTTCCCGCCGTGGCCCAGCGCGGAGACGACGCGAGCAGGGCGAGCAAGAACGGCAAGGTGGAGGGGACGATCGATGGCGTTACGGTGACGCTGGAGTACGGACGCCCCAACGTGAAGGGCCGAACGATCTGGGGCGGCATAGTTCCCCACGGCAAGGTCTGGCGTACCGGCGCCGACGAGGCCACCACCATCACCTTCAGCGCCGACGTCGAGATCGGCGGCGAGAAGCTGGCCGCCGGCACCTACAGCCTCTACACCGAGCCGGGCGAGAACGAGTGGACCGTCATCTTCAACAAGGTCGCAGAGCAGTGGGGCACCAGGTATGACGCCGGTCAGGACGCGCTGCGGGTGACCGCTACGCCGAAGGCCGTCGACCATGTGGAGGCAATGGACTTCGAAATCGTCGATTCGTGGGTCGTGCTGCGCTGGGAGAAGCTCGCCGTGCCCTTCGAGGTGAAGAAGGCGGGCTGAGTTCGGCGCACGGGGGGTGGGGCCGTCAGAAGGCGATCCGCCGGACCCCTTCCACGGAGTCGAAGTGTGCGTCGTTGCTCAGCACGGGTAGGGCGTGTTGGCGGCAGAGTGCTGCGATCCATGTGTCGTTCGAGGGAATGGGTGCGCCGGCCCGTTTGAGCTTCAGCCTGATCTCGGCGTAGAGGTCGGCCGTCGCGGAAGTTACGGTGGCCAGGTCGGCGAGCGGCAGGTGGCGGCGGAGCCATGCTTCGTAGCGCGGTTGGTGGCGCGACTGACGGATGCCGAAGTAGTACTCGCCGAGGACGATGCTCGGCACGACCAGACGTTTCGCCGCACGCAGGGGCGCTTCGACCGGCGCGAGCCCCTCGGCCCAGGCCGACAGGGCGTTGGTGTCGAGAATCACGCGATGTCGCCGGGCTCGAGCTTCTCGAACTCTTCCTCGATCGCCTTGAGCACGGTTCGGTGCTCATCGCCGAGGTCGGCAAGTTCTCCGAATCCCTCCATCCAGGGTGGCTCCGGCGGGTCGGGTGCGCTGTGGCGCGAACGGGCGTGGACTCGTGCGCCGGCAGCGTGGCGACCAAGGTGCAGCTCGACGGCGTCGGTGAAGAAGCGCTTCAGGGTCATTCCGCGGCCCGCGGCGAGGGCTTTGGCGCGGCGGAAGGTCGTGTCGGGCAGCTCGATGGTGGTCTTCATCGCCCCATATTGCCATATTTACGGGCAGGAGCACGGCTCGCGACAAGCGGTCCAGGAAAACGGAAGCCGAATGCGTCCTAGCCGTATGAAGGCAGGGGCCCTAGGCCCAAGGCAATGCGGTCGATCAAGACCGCAGGCTGACTCTGGTTGACGAAGGGTTGCGGTTGACATACGGTTGCGCCCCAGGAGGAGATGCGACATGGCCATGGAAACGACGATCCAGAAGCTGCGCCCCGAAGAGGTGGCTGAGCAGGTCTTCGCGGCTCACAGGCGCGACAGCGCATGGCTCGATCGCTTTAGCGAGTACCTCGCGGGCTACCGCGAGGGCGCGGTTGGGGGAAGAAGCCCCGCTTCCAGCCAGTCCGCCTCGGAACTGGCGCGCACGATCGAGGTTTGGCAGCTCAGTCAGGCGAAGGCCGCGGCATCGTTCCGCGTGAGCCGTCAGGCGTTCGGCAAGTGGCTGCAACGCGGCGTGCCGGCGGACCACGCGGTAGCCGTGGCGGATATGAGGGCCGCCACCGATCTGTTGGAGCGCTATCTCAAGCGGGACAGGATACCCGCGGTGGTGCGGCGGCCGATGCCGGCGCTTGACGGCGTTTCCCTGCTGGATCTGCTGGGCGAGGGCGACGCGCGCAGCGTCTTGTCCGCATGCCGCGACATGTTCGACTTCGGGCGGGTGCAAAGCTGACGGCGGACTTGGTCGTCGAGAGACTCCCCGACGATCACTCCTGGTGGCGTATCGCCGATCCCGCGTGGGCCGATCCGCTCGACCCGGGCTTCGCGCAACGGCGGGGCGGCCGCTGGAACCCGCCGGACAGTTTCCCGACGCTCTATCTGAACGAAGACATGGCAACGGCGCGTCTGAATCTCCGCGCCTTCATCGGAGACTGGCCGTATGAACCCGAAGAACTTCGCGAAGACAACGGACCGGTCCTCGTGGAATGCACGTTGCCGCGCCGCCAAGTCGTCTGCGACATGCACACGCGGGCCGGGGTCCGAGCCGTCGACATGCCCGTCACCCATCCGCTCGACCGAGATGGCTCGGTGGTGGCGCGTGACCGCTGCCAGCTCGTTGGAAAGCGGGCCAAGGCTCAGGGTCTGCGAGGTGTCCGAGCGCGTTCGGCTCAATCCCGGGACGGCGCGGGGCGCGAGCTGGCATGGTTCCCCGCGTCCGTTCGCAGCGTCGTCCGACGGGTCGCTACGTTGGCGTTTCCGGTCTGGTTCTGGGGGTAGCTCCCCGGTGAAGGGCCGGACCTGCTGAGGTCGTGGCTTCCTTACTCCCGCCAGCCTCTGGGGTTAGACTGGTCCGGAGGGGCAGGGAACAGCGATGAAAGGAGCTCGGCGAAACACACAACCCGGCGCTGAGCTTGGCCGCAGCGGCTCCGGCGCCGGTCGTTCGGGTACTGCCGCTTGGAAGCCCGAACGTGAGCAAGAAGTCAGGGCGATCGTGGCGCGCATCGGCACGGGCGATGCTCCGATGGGGCGAGACGAGGTGGTCCAGGTTCTTCGGGCCCACAAGCCCGTGTTCCTTGACCGGTTCGAGGTAGCTCATCTGAGGCTGTTCGGTTCCGTCGCTCGCGACGAGGCAGGCCTCGAGAGTGATCTGGACCTTCTGGTGCGCTTCAAAGGGCCGTCGAAGCCGGACACCTATTTCGGACTCCAGTTCTACCTGGAAGACCTTCTGGGACGGGAGATCGATCTGGTGATCGAGAGCGCTCTCCGGCCGGAGTTCCGCCCATATGCCGAAAGCGAGGCCATCGCTGTCTGAGACGGGACGGAAGCGGGAGTGGCGTTGCTACGTTCGAGACATGATCGGCTTCTGCGAACGTGTTCGGGAAGATACCGAGGATCTCGATAGAGACTCCTTCGTGTCAGACCGCCGTACTTACGACGCCGTTCGGCTGAACTTGATCCTGTTGGGTGAAGCGGCCGGCGATGTGCCGGATGCAGTCCGCACCATGCACCCGGCGATTCCCTGGCGAACGATCGTGGCAACGAGGAACCAGCTGATCCATGGCTACTCCGGGGTTGACGAAGGCATAGTGTGGGGATCGTGAACGCCGAGCTTCCTGCACTCAAGCCGGCGCTCAAGCAGGTTCTCGAAACGCCGCGGCGACGTGGATGAGCCACAGTTTCTGGCCCCTTTCCGCGTTGGTTCTAACGCACCAGCCCGTACAGCAGCACGAGAACACCGACGAGGACAGCCGCCAACAGTCGCGGATCCCAAACGCCCCTGATCTCCGACCGGGCCAGGAACGCGAACGGCGAGTCCCAGGTCAGGCCGTCGATCTGCTCGGCCTTCGGGGGCGGCGTCATCAGGCTGATGGCCACGTAGACGACGCTCAGGATGCAGAAGTACCACCATGCCTGCAGCAGGAACGGAATGCCCAGGCCGTGGACGGGATCGGAGATGTACTGCACGCCGCCGAGGAACTCGAAGCCCATGTCGAACAGGAAGACGATGAAGCCGGCCAGGAAGCCGAAGAGGAGGGTGAACGTGCCGGCCTGAGCCGTTCCGCGGCGCCAGAACACGCCCCAGACGAGGACGGTCGCGATGGGGGGCGCGATGAACTGGGCAGGCATCTTATTGATGGCCTCGAAGATGGAGCCGAACGCGCCTCCCTGGGTGGACCATGCGATGGCGACGGCCATGACGGCCACCGAGCTGATGCGCCCGATCCGCACCTGCGACGCTTCGGACAGGTCGGGCCGGAAGTGTTTGGCGATGTCGACGGCGACGAGTGTGCCGGTGCTGCTCACGGCGGCGGCGATGGTGCTCATGAGCGCGGCGAGCAGCGCCGCGGCCATGATGCCGATGAGGCCCGTCGGCAGCATCTCGGTGATCAGCGTCGGCAGGGCGTCGGTGAACCCGGCTATGGTGTCCCCGACGAGGATGTGGGCCGAGCGCAGCCGGTGGCCGTCCGGGCCCCGTTCGTGACGATCGTCGTGCCGTACCGGTGCTGAAGCGCCTGCGAGGGCCGGTGGGTTCGGGGGCTGCGGTGGGTAGCCAGGTCATGTAGATTCGGGGCTTCCACGAGAAGAGGAGGTTGTTGATGCGGGATCGAATCGGGGTCTTCTGTAGCGGCTTGGTGTTGTTGGCGGCCTTGCTCGGGACGTCCGACCACTCGCAGGCTCAACTGCCGCCGGAGATCACGGCTGACGCGTATCTGCGCCAGGTCGAGCAGGCCGTTGCGTCGGGCGATAGCGACTCGGCTTGGGCCGTGGTCGAAAAGATTAGGGCGCTCCGTGAAGAACACGACCTGGATCTGGGCGCCGATTATCACTTTCGCTATGCAGTCGTGGCCGACGCCCTCGACATGCCAGGCGAGGCCTTTGCGTCCGTGGTTCAGTATCTCTCGGCCGCCGGCCGGGATGGCGAGCACTATGTGACCGCTCTGGACCTGATGAACAGGGTTCAGGAGGCAGCGGCATGCGAGGGGTGGGACGCTGCGGGGCGCGAAGAGAACCTCTTTGCCGGTGCCGCACCGGAGCAGGTAGCGGCCTGTCTTGAGGTTGGAGGCATCTCGCTGGTTGCGGACGATGGCCTCACGCCGCTGCATTACGCGGCGGCCTTCAGCGACCGGCCCGAGATCGTGAAGCTCCTTCTTGATGCAGGGGCCGATGTGAAGGCTCGTGGCGGCAAGGACTCTAGGACGCCACTGCATTCCGCGGCGGTGTCTACGCGGAATCCGGAGGTCATTTCGCTGCTTCTCGGTTCAGGTGCTGAGCCCCGAGCCCGACTAGAGAACGGGAACATGGCCGTACACCGGGCCGCCGCACTCAACGAGAATCCGGAAGTCGTAAGGCTCCTGACGAGAGACGGTGCCCTGTTGGAAGAGAAGGGTGTAGCCGCATCTACTCCCCTTCACCATGCGGCCGCTTACAACGGCAATCCGGATGTGGTTCGACTGCTCCTGGAATCTGGCGCGGACCTCGAAGCGGAGCTGGAGTGGGGCGAAACGCCGACGTTCCTTGCCGCCGGGAATGAGAATCTCGAGGTCCTCCAGGCAATCCTGGCTGCAGGCGGTGACCTGGCCGTAACGGTCAACGGGGCGACGGTGCTCCATGAGGCAGCTTACTATAACGAGAACCCCGAAGTGGTCGAGTTCTTGGTTCAGAGAGGCGACCTGACGTCGAAGGACCGCAACGGCCAAACTGCGCTTCACTACGCGGCTCGCGGCAACCAGAATCTGGAGGTGCTGAAGCTCTTGTTGGCTAATGGGGCTGCGCTTGACGAGCGGGACGGCAATCGTCTCAGTTTGATGGATTTGGCAGCCGGTGGCCGCACCAGCTGCGAAGTAATCAGATTTCTCGCCGACAGTGGTTTCGATGTCGCTGGCAGCAGTAGTAGCCGCTCGCCTTTGGCTCGGGCGGTGTCCGATGGCCGAACAAGCGGGATCGTCGACTGCCTCGTCGAACTCGGGGCGAACGTCAACGAGAAGGACTATATGGGCACGCTTCTTCACAATACGGTCTGGCGTGACCCACCAGACCTTGGCTCACAGTTTGCCCGCGCGCTGGTCGAAGCTGGCGCGAACGTCGAAGAGAGAAGCCAGATGGACGGCGAGACACCACTGCATCTTGCTGCACGAGAGGGGAATTCTTCAGTTGGTAACGTTCTGATCGAAGCTGGCGCAAACGTCAATGCAAGAACGGAGGACGGCGAGACGCCACTTCTCCTTGCTGCCCGGCGGAGGCGAGACGAATCTCTTACGCTGGCTCGCGAACTGATCAAGGCCGGTGCCGACGTCAACATCCGGGCAACGACAGAGTACATGGACGTGACAGCTCTGCATGCGGCGCTGGAGTCGAACCAACTGGAACTGGCGCAAGCCTTGATCGAAGCTGGGGCGAACGTTAACGGGCGGGCGAGGATCGGGGAGATCGTTAGTGCGAGGAGTACGACCGCGCTGCATCTGGCGGCGGAGTCGGGAAGTCCGGAAGTACTGAGCGCGCTGATCGGGGCGGGGGCGGACATCCATGCTCGCGACAACAACGGCTGGACTCCGCTGTACCACGCGGCGGGGGAGGGCCCGGAGCTGGTGCGCGCACTGATCGCAGCCGGAGCGAGCGTCGAGGACAGCTCGCTCCGAGGTGCCGCGACGGGACACCATGCTGAGACGTTCGCAATCCTGATCGACGCTGGGGCTAGGTTAGTAGGCGGGAAGTACTCGCCAACGGAACTCCTGCGCCGTGCGGCGCGCTACGGTGGTCCAGAAGTAGTACGATATCTGATCGGCTCTGGTGGGAATATAGAGCCGAGCATCAGTGACGGGTCGTGCGGGTCGCCTCTATTCCATGCGGCTTCAAATAGCGTTGAGAATGTCCAAGTACTGCTTAATGCCGGCGCGGAGGTCAATCGAAGGACGTGTGAAGACTGGAACCGGTCAACGCCCCTACACGCCGCAGCGCGGAGCGCCGAGCCAGGAGTAGTGGCGGCCCTTCTAGAGGCTGGTGCGGATGTTCAGGCGACCGCCGACGATGGCTCGACGGCGCTTCACGATGCAGTGCCGTATGGGTCGTTCGAGGACGACGACGAGCGGGCCCCGGTGGTTCGTGCGCTTGTGGAAGCGGGCGTGCCCCTGGAAGGTAGGGATGCCCGAGGGTGGACGCCTCTTCATTTCGCGGCGGAGCGTACCGGACCTGAGGTCGTTCGCGTCCTGCTTGAGGCCGGTGCCGACGCCACGGTGAGTGACGATCAGTCGGTCACGGTGCTGGAAGTGGCTTCATCGAGATCGGAACGGGGCGACAACAATCTCGTCAAACAACTTATCGAGGACGCTCTGACGCGCCTGGGAGTGGAGCGGCATGAGCCGTGAGAATCCGTTGAGGGTCGGAACCTGCGGGTGAGCAGAAGGGTGCCGGCGTTGGGCTGTCTGATTAGGCAGATGCCGCCGAGACACACCTCCTCTCTCGGCAGAGCTAGAGTAGGCGCCGATGTAGGAGATAGAAGTTAAGGGAACAGGGTCTGCGAGGTGTCCGAGCGCGTTCGGCTCAATCCCCGGACGGCGCGGGGCGCGAGCTGGCATGGTTCCCCGCGTCTGTTCGCAGCGTCGCCCGGCGGATCGCTACGTTGGCGTTCCCGGTGTGGTTCTGGGGGTAGACGTGCCTAAGGAGGCCTACCGAACCAGCGCGTACAGCAGCACCAGCACTCCGACTAGCCCCGCCCCCAGCAGCCTCGGATCCAGTGCACCCCTGATCTCCGACCGGGTCAGGAACGTGTACGGCTTGTCCCACGTAAGCCCGTCGATCTGCTCGGCCTTCGGGGGCGGCGTCCCCAGGCTGATGGCCACGTAGACGACGCTCAGGATGCAGAAGTACCACCATGCCTGCAGCAGGAACGGAATGCCCAGGCCGTGGACGGGATCGGAGATGTACTGGACGCCGCCGAGGAACTCGAAGCCCATGTCGAACAGGAAGATGATGAAGCCGGCCAGGAAGCCGAAGAGCAGGGTGAACGTGCCGGCCTGGGCCGTTCCGCGGCGCCAGAACACGCCCCAGACGAGGACGGTCGCGATGGGAGGGGCGATGAACTGGGCAGGCATCTTGTTGATGGCTTCGAAGATGGAGCCGAACGCGCCTCCCTGGGTGGACCAGGCGATGGCGACGGCCATGACGGCCACCGAGCTGATGCGCCCGATTCGCACTTGCGACGATTCCGAGAGGCCGGGCCGGAAGTGCTTGGCGATGTCGACGGCGACCAGGGTGCCGGTGCTGTTCACGGCGGCGGCGATGGTGCTCATGAGCGCTGCGAGCAGCGCCGCGGCCATGATGCCGATGAGCCCGGTCGGCAGCAGCTCGGTGATCAACGTCGGCAGGGCGTCCTTCGGCTCGGCGATGATGTCCCGGAAGAGCACGTAGGCCAGCACGCCCGGCAAGACCATGAAGAACGGCGGCAGGATCTTGAGCAGGGAGGCGAAGAGCGCGCCGTGCTGCGCGTCCCGCAGGGTCCCTGCTCCAAGCACCCGTTGAACGATGGTCTGGTCCGTACACCAGTACCACAGGCCGAGGATGGGGAAGCCCAGCAGGAAGCCGTACCAGACCGACCCGGGATCGAATCCCTCTTCGCCCGGAACGTGGATCATGCTCA
The DNA here is from genome assembly GCA_965205295.1 of Candidatus Multivorans sp. Taxonomy (GTDB): domain Bacteria; phylum Acidobacteriota; class Thermoanaerobaculia; order Multivoradales; family Multivoraceae; genus Multivorans. Next base: position 2,438,023 of record OZ242167.1, on the reverse strand, counting down.
GTTGATTGGGCTTGGTCGCCTCGACGAGGTCGCCGTATGAGTGGATCCCCGCCCCGGGCAGCCTGCTGATGGCGATGGCGGTGATGATGACGGCGCCGGTCAGCAGAATGACGGTCTGGAGGGTTTCGGTGACCACGACCGCCCGCAAGCCGCCGACGGCCGTGTAGATCACCGTGATGATCGAGATCGCGGCGATGGACGCCAGCGGCGGGATGCCGAAGAACTGCTCGAACACGGCGGCGCCGGCGTACAGGCTGATGCCGATGTGGATGAGCATCGCCGACATGATGAACATGAAGGAGAGCGTGGTCCGGGCGGCGGGGCTGTAGCGCCGTTCCATGAACTCGGGCAGTGTCTTGATCCGGCTGCGGAAGTAGATGGGCACGAAGACGAGGCTGAGCAGGATGATCGTGAAGCACGCCATCCACTCGAAGTTCCCCACGGCCATGCCGATGCCGAATCCGCTCTCCGCGAGCCCGACCAGGTGAATCGTCGAGATGTTCGAAGCGAAGAGAGCGGCGCCGACGACCGGCCACTTCAGGTTGCGGCCCGCGAGGAAGTACGACTCGCTGGTGTGCCGCTTGATCCCCCGAACCGACCACAGGCCGACGAACAGGATGCCCAGCAGGTAGACGACGATGATGAGGAGATCGACGGGCGCGATGGTCATCGTTGCGTTCGGATCGTCTGGGCCCGCGGGCTCAGGCGATGATCTTGTCGACGACGATGCCCTCGACGTCGGTCAGGCGGAAGTCGCGTCCCTGGGAGCGGTACGTCAGCCGCTCGTGATCGAGACCCAGGAGATGCAGGATCGTGGCGTGGAGATCGTGGATGTGGACCTTGTCCTCGATGGCGTAGTAGCCGTAGTCGTCGGTGCGGCCGTGGCTGTGGCCGGGCTTCACGCCGCCGCCGGCCATGAACATGGTGTAGCCGTGGGGGTTGTGGTCGCGGCCGTTGCGGGCGCCGGCCTCGGCGCCGGGAGTCCGCCCGAACTCGCCGCCCCAGAGCACCAGGGTCTCGTCCAGCAGACCCCGTGACTTGAGGTCCTTGATCAGGCCCGCCACCGGGCGGTCGACCTCGGCGCAACTCTGCGGCAGGCCGGTAATGAGGCCCGAGTGGTGGTCCCACTTCGAGTCCGGGCCGTGGGTCGCCTGCACGAAGCGGACGCCCGACTCCGAGAAGCGCCGCGCGAGGAGGCAGCGGAGCCCGAAGTTCCGGGTCACCGGGTTGTCGAGTCCGTAGAGCCGCCGCGTCGCCTCGGACTCGCCGGCGATGCTCATCAGTTCGGGCGCCTCGGTCTGCATGCGGAAGGCGAGCTCGAAGGACTCGATGCGGCCCTCGAGCGCCTGGTCGGGGCCGGTCTCCTCGAGCTGGCGACGCTGCCAGCGCTGGAGAAGGTCGAGCTCGCTGCGCTGCACCGCGGGCGACACCGACTCGTTGTCGAGGAAGTCGATCGTCGCGTCCTCGGTCTTCATCCGGGCCGCTCCTATCGCCGTGCCGTTGTAGGCGGCGGGCAGGAAGGCCGACGAGTAGTTCTGCACGCCGCCGTGCTGGTACGAGGGGCAGATGGTCATGAATCCGGGCAGGTTCTCGTTCTCGGTGCCCAGTCCATAGGCGACCCACGAGCCCATCGACGGGCGCACGAAGCGGTCGCTGCCGGTGTTCATGGCCAGGATGGCGCCGCCGTGGGCGGCGTTGGTGCCCCACATCGAGCGGATGAAGCACAGCTCGTCGACCACCGAGGCGATGTTGGGCAGCAGCTCGCTCACCCAGGCGCCGGACTGGCCGTGCTGCTTGAACTCCCAGGGGCTCTTGAACAGGTTGCCGGTCTCGTTGAACTGCACGCGGGGCTTGGCGAAGGGCAGCGGCTTGTTGTCGTCGCGCACCAGAAGCGGTTTGTACTCGAAGAGGTCGTGCTGCGATGGCCCGCCGTGCATGTGCAGGAAGATGATCCGCTTGGCCTTCGGGGCGAAGTGCGGCGGGCGGGCCGCCAGCGGGTTCCCGGACGTGTCGGCCAGGAGGTCGCGCTGGAGCAGGGAAGAGAGCGCCAGACCGCCGAAGCCGCAGCCGCAGGTCTTGAGCATCTGGCGACGGGTGAGAGGCGGCGGCTGGTGGTGGGGGAAACGCATGGTCTTGGAAGTCCTGGGCTTGGAACCTAGTTGACGTAGATGAACTCGCTCGCCGACAGGATGACGTGGCATAGCCGTGTCCAGGCGTAGGTCTCGGCCTCGTCTGCCGGCGCCTTGCTGCGCATCTCGTCGAGGAAGGCCAGGCTGTCGGCGACCTCGGCGGTGCTGGCGGGCCGCCCGTAGGCGCGGACGAAGGCGGTATCGATGCGTTCGCTGGCGCTCGCGTCTTCGATCTCCAGGAGCCGCTCGGCGAAGCCGCGCGCCGCCTCCTCCACGAGGGGGCTGTTCATCATCAGGAGGGCCTGCCGCGGAACCACCGTCGCGGATCGATTGCCGACCGAGTCGCTGGCGTCGCCGAAATCGAAGCCGGCGAAGATCCTGTAGATGGCGGTGCGCACCACCGGCATGTAGATGGAACGCCGTGGGGCGACATAGACGTCGGTGTTGCCGGAGTTGCCGCTTTCGCCGAAGACGTATCCCTTGGGGTCGTACTCCTCCACCCGTCCGCCCATCGTCAGATCGAGGCGGCCGGCGACCTGCAGCAGGGCGTCGCGAATCGGCTCGATCTCGAGCCGTCGCCGGTTCATGCGCCAGAGGAGGAGGTTCTCCTCGTCGACGGCGGCGTTGCCGGCGTCGTAGTCGGTCGACAACTGGTAGGTGCTCGACAGCATGATGTCCCGGTGCAGCTTCTTGAGCGACCACCCGCCTTCGACGAAGCGCCGCGCCAGCCAGTCGAGGAGTTGGGGATGGGTGGGAGCGCTGCCGATGGCGCCGAAGTTGCTCGGCGTCGCGACGATGCCGCGGCCGAAGTGCCAGCGCCAGACGCGGTTGACGATGACCCGTGCGGTCAGCGGGTGCTCGGGGTGGGTGATCCAGCGGGCCAGCTCGAGCCGGCCGCTGGCATCGGCGGCCACCGGCGGTGGCGGCGCCAGGTGGTCCGTGACCCTCAGGAAGCCGCGCGGCTCCGGTTTCTCGGCGAGGTTCAGGTGGCTGCCGCGAATGTGCACCGGAAGATCGACGACTTCCGCCTCGTCCACCGCCATGGCATACGGCGGTTCGGGCGGGGAGGCCGCCTCCAGACGTTCGACTTCGGCGCGCAGCTCGGCGAGCCGCTCCAGCGCCTCCGGCGGGTAGAGCTTCTCTTCCTCTTCCTGGTCGAGGCAGAGAATGCAGAAATAGCCGCCGTAAACCAGCCATCGCAACTCCTCCTGCTCGCGCGGCAGCATGAAGTCCGAGGGCGCAAGTTCGTCCTCGTTCTTGAGCCCGAGTCGCATGAGGTGCTCTTCCCAGGCGATCTCGATTGTCGCGAAGAGGCTCGCGTAGCGCCAGGCGACCTCCTCCAGCGTCTTCGGCGCCGGCCCGCGGACGAGGCCCCGGGTCAGGGGCGCCGTCAGCACCTTCTCCGAGGCGATGATCGCCCGCAGCTCTTCGGTCACCTGCTCGTAACGATCGGGTGTGGCGGCGGCGTAGGCGTTCCAGATCACGAAGACGGCGCTCGGGCTCGGGGCATCCCCCTCAACCGGCGGGCCCTCCCGGTACCGGTAGAAGGCCCTGACCCAGCGCTCGAGTACCGGTGCTTCCAGGCCTTGGTTACCGGCGACCCGGGCGATCGTCTGCTGGGCCGCGTTCTGCATCGCCTCGTCGTCGCTCCAGCTCGGGTAGGCCTCCTCGGCGGCCAGCAGGTACTGGGCGATGGCAGCGCGGCGCGGACGGCGCAGGACGTCGTTGTGCTCGCTGACCACCTCGTCGACCTTCTCTTGCGCTTCGGCCACGAGCTTCTGCGCCGCCTCGTACCGGGCGAGCGCTTCTTCCGGGGCCAGAGGCCTCTCCAGCCAGCGCATGCCGGCGGCGTCGCTCATGGTCTCGGTCGAGCGCAGGATGCCGGCCAGAGAGTAGTAGTCGGCCGTGGGGATGGGGTCGAACTTGTGGTCGTGGCAGCGGGCGCAGCCGATCGGCAGGCCCAGAAAGGCGCGGCCCACCGTGTTGACCTGCTCGTCGACGATGTCGATGAGCATCTTGTCGACATCCTGCTCGGCGAGCACCTTGGGACCGAGCATCAGGAAACCGGTGGCGGTGATCTGCTCGAAGCGCTGCGCGTCGGTCTCCGCCGGCATCAGGTCACCGGCGATCTGTTCGTGGACGAAACGGTTGAAGGGCTTGTCGCGGTTCAGGGAGTCGACGACGTAGTCGCGGTATCGGAACGCGTTGCGGAAGCCGATGTTCTCGTCGAGGCCGTTCGAGTCGGCATAGCGGGCGATGTCGAGCCAGTGGCGGCCCCAACGCTCACCGTAGTGCGGCGACGCGAGGAGCCGGTCGACGACCCTGGCGAAGGCGCCGGGGCCCCGGTCGGCGAGGAAGTCGGCAATCTCGGCTTCCGACGGCGCCAGGCCGATGAGATCGAAGGTGGCGCGGCGGAGCAGGGCGCGCTTGTCCGCCGCGGCGACGGGCGCAAGACCCTGCTCCTCGAGTCGCGCCAGGATGAAACGGTCGATGGGCTGCGTGATCCACGCCTCGTTCTCGACCTCGGGCGGTGCGGGATCTTCGATCCGGCGGTAGGCCCAGTGCTCACGGCCGGCGGTGTAGTCGAACGACTCGGCCGTTCTTGTCGGGGTCACCGTTCGTTCGGCGCCGGTGCGTGGATCGGGAGCTCCCCGGCGGATCCACAGCTCGAAGTCGGCGATGACTTGCGGCGGCAGCTTGCCGTCGGGCGGCATCTGGGTGAGTCCCTCGTAGTGGAGCGCCTCGATGAGCAGGCTGTCCTCGGGCGATCCCGGAACGATCACGGCGCCGCTGTCGCCGCCGGCGCGCAGTCCCCCGGCATCGAGCAGAACCAGCCCGCCGCGGATCTTCTTCGGATCGCCGCCGTGACACTCGTAGCAGCGCTCAACCAGGACCGGCCTGATCTTCGACTCGAAGAACTCTAGATCGGCGGGGTCGGTCTCGGCGGCGCCGGCGACCGTGCCGACTGCCGACAGCCAGGCGAAGGCAAAGGACGCAGGGCGAATCATGGCATTTGGGAAGCTGCTGAGTGGGCTGAACAGCGCAGGTTATCCGATCGCGTTCCGGCGACAGGCGGAGGGATTAGGCTGCAGTAGACTCGTCAAACGCTCGGTGCCAGACCACAGTGAGAGGGATGTAGCGTGAGCGAAGCCTTGGCCAGAAGCGCCCGCTCCGCCACCACGATCGATCGCTCCGCCACCACGGTTGATCGCCGGAGCACCGACCGCTACCTCCGCGAGGACTCGGCTTCACGGTCGCTCTACGAGCGCGCCCTTCAGGTCATGCCCGGCGGCAACAGCCGCCACACCCTGGTGATGGATCCGTACCCGATCTACGCGACCTCGGGGCAGGGCTGCATCGTCACCGATGTCGAAGGCGAGGAGCGCATCGACTTCGTCAACAACTACACCTCGCTGATCCTCGGGCACTCGCACCCTGCGGTGACCGAAGCGGTCGCTCGAGTGATCCGCAAGGGCACGGCCTTCTCCCTGCCGACCGAGACCGACATCCGGCTCGCCGAGCTACTCGTAGACCGCATTCCGTACATCGATCAGGTGCGGTTTGCGAACTCCGGCAGCGAGGGCGTGCTTCTGGCCATCCGGGCGGCACGCGCGGCGACCGGCCGCAGCAAGATCGCGAAGTTCGAAGGTTGCTACCACGGCATCTACGACTACGCACAAGCCAGCGACAGTTCGCGCCCCAGGAACTGGGGCGATTCGGAAAGGCCTGCAACAACGCTCGAACCGAGCATGGCGAAAAGCCTTGAGAGGGATGTCGTCACGTTGCCGCTCAACAACATCGAGGTCTGCTGCGATCTGATCGACGAGCACCGCGACGATCTGGCGGCCGTGCTCCTGGATCCTCTACCCGCTGCGCTCGGGCTGATCCCGCCGAGCACCGAGTTCGTGTCGGCATTGCGGGCCAGGACGAGGGAGTGCGGCGCACTGTTGATCGCAGACGAAGTGCTCTCGTTTCGCATCGACTACCGCGGCGCCTGCCATCTCCTGGGTATCGAGCCGGATCTCGTAGCCCTCGGCAAGATCATCGGCGGTGGCTTCCCGGTCGGTGCGGTGGCCGGAAAGGCCGAGGTGATGTCCGTCTTCGATCACCGCGGCGGCGAGCTCGTCCACCACGGCGGCACCTACAACGGCAATCCGGTGACGATGGTCGCCGGCTACGAAACGATGAGGCGCCTGACTCCGGATGTCTTCGACGAGTTCGACAGGCTCGGCGACCGTGTCCGCGGCGGGCTCCAGCAAGTACTCGCCAGGCACGGCATCGAAGCGGTGGCGACAGGTCGCGGTTCGCTGTTCTCCGTGGTCCCGGGGGACGAGCCGCCCAAGAACTTTCGAGAAGTCGTCACCGCACGCTCCAAGGCGCCGCAGCTCCAGCGCATCGCCCTGGAGATGCTCAATCGAGGGATCCTGATGGGCGCCCGCGGTCTCTTCGGCGCGCTCTCGACGCCGATGGGAGACGCGGAGATCGATCGCTTCCTCGAGGCTGCGGACGGCGCCGCGGCGCACGTCCTGACGACCTGAACCGACGCACCCAGTCCCGTCACGGCACGGTGCGACCTGCCAGGATGCCGAGGTACTCCTGCACCTGCTGCCGGCTTGACCCGGCGCCGAGCGCGGCCATCAGGAAGACCCGGGCCTTGAGTCCGTCGAGGTCCTCTCCGCCGACGACTCCCATCTCGTCGAACGGCGGATAGAGCGCCACCCGTCCCCCTCCCGTGCGCGTTGTGAAGAGGACCACGACGCCCTTCTCGATCGCCTCTCGCAGGGCCGGCGCAACTCGCTCCGGCACGTTGCCGCGCCCGAACACCTCCACGACCAAGCCCTTGGCGCCGTTCTCGACGGCCGCTCGCACCAGGTGGCCGTCGCTGCCGGCGACGAGACGCACCAGGTCGACCTTGGGCTCGATCCTCGCGGCCGCAACAAGCGCTCGCCGTGCCGGCCGCCGTTTCAGGTAGAAGACGCCGTCGTCGAAGCTGCCGAGCGGTCCGACACCCGGCGAAGCGAAAGCCTCTACCGCGACCGAGTGCGTCTTGCGCACATCACGGGCCGCGTGGACTTCGTCGTTCAGGGTCACCACGACGCCCAGATCTCTGGCCGCTGGTGAGCCGGCAAGAATCACGGCGTTGAGAAGATTGCGTGGCCCATCGGTATCCGTTCGCTGCGGGGAGCGTTGCGCCGCGGCGAACACGACCGGGCGCGGATCCGCCACCAGCAGATCGACGAGGAACGCGGTTTCCTCGAGTGAATCCGTGCCGTGGGTGATCACGACCCCGCTGAGCGAGGCGTCGCGCGCGAAGAGCTCGTTCACGTGCTGCGCCAGCGCGAACTGGATCTCGGGCGTCATCTGCGAGCTGCCGATGGCGCTCCAGTCCTCGCCGGTCACCGTCGCTACCCGAGCCAGCTCGGGAATCGCCTCGACGAGGTTGGATGCGGTCAGCGTCGCGCCGGTTGCGCTGGCGATCGTGCCGCCGGTCGCCACCACATGGACCTTCGGCAGTTCGCCGCTTCGGCGCCCCGAACCTCCTCGCCGTAGCGGGCGTCCCGGCCGGGCGCCCGTGACCTCACCGTCGAGCAGAACGAAGACACCGCCCACCAGCACATGCCGCGCGCCCTTCGCGTAGTGATGCGGGTCGCCGAATGCGGCGGGGTCGTCGATCTCGTCGACCGCGAAGACGGCAATGTCGGCCACGCCGCCTTCACGCAGACGACCGCGATCCGCAAGTCCGAGCCGGTCGGCCGGAAGCGACGACATCTTGCGAATCGCCTCAGGCAGAGACAACACGCCTTCATCGCGCGCATAGTGGCCGAGAACGCGGGCGAAGGTTCCGTAGTTACGCGGATGCGGAACTCCCTCACCGGGCGCCACGATGCCGCCGTCCGACGCGATCATGGTTTGCGGGTGCCGCATGATCCGGATGACGTCCTGCTCCTGCATCGCGTGAAAGATGCCGCTGAAACCGCCCTTCTCCTGCAGCTCGAGCGCGAGTTCCGCGGCCGCTTCCAGGTCGTCCGGATCGTCGCCGCGCCGGGCCAGAATGTCAGCCAGGCTCATACCGTTGAGCGACGGATCCCACTCGCACTGGGAAACGACGACGTTCTTCGGATGTCCCCCACCGCGGTCGACGCGCAGGGCCTCGACGACGCCGGCTTTGATTCGCGCTCTCGTGTCCGGGTCGCGGAGGCGCGCCAGTAGATCTTCGGGCTCGCCTTCCAGACTCCAGGCGGGGAAGAGGATCGAGAGTGAGGTACTCGACGCCGTGTAGGGGTACTGGTCGATCGTCACGTCGACGCCCCTGCTGCGCGCCGCGTCGACGAGGGCCAGGGACTGTTCGCTGGCGCCCCACATCGGGGCGCCAACCACTTTGTGATGTGTCAACTGCGTTGGCAGGCCGCCCTCTTCGCCTATGCGGATGGTCTCTTCGACCGCGGCGAGGAGTTCGAGGCCTTCCTCGCGCATGTGACTGACGTGGAAACCGCCAAAACGTGCAGCGACCCGCGCGAGGGCGATGACCTCTTCGGTCGTCGCGTAGGCGCCGGGCACGTACTTGAGCCCGGTCGACAGGCCGAACGCCCCTTCGCTCATCGCCTGTTCGACGAGCCGCTTCATCGCCTCGAGCTCGTCTTCCGTCGGCGCCCTGTCCTCGTTGCCCATCACCTGACCGCGGATCGTGCCGTGGCCGACGGTGAGCCCGAAGTTGATCGCCGGCGGATGGAGGTCGATGCGCGCCAGGAAATCGCCAATCGGAAGCGGAGAACTCCCATCCGGCCCCTCGATGACCGTCGTTACGCCCTGGCGGACGTAGTTCTCGGCCAGCGGATGCCGGAACACGCCCCGCACGGCGTGGCTGTGGATGTCGATGAAACCTGGAGTGACCGCGAGTCCGCTCACGTCGAGGCGTTCGGCGGCTCGTGCGCCTTCGAGGTCACCGATCGCTGCGATCCGGTCTCCCTCAATGCCGACATCGGCGCGGTAGGGCTCGCCGCCACGGCCGTCGTAGATCGTCCCGCCTTCGAGCAGCAGGTGATAGCGCGACCCGTCGGCGGCCTGACCGAGGCAGACAGCGGCGGATGACAGGGCGAGGACGGCAGCGGCGGCGCCCCCAGTCGCCGGCCAGTTCCGACTCAACGGTGCTCCAGGAGGAGCGCGAACAGATCGTCGCGCACGCGGTTGCGCAAGCCGCCGCCCTCGTTCTGGTTGAACTGCACGGCCACCGCGATGCCCGAGTCCCGGTGGTAGTACATCGTGGAGCGCCAACCGGGGAACCAACCGCCATGGCCCACGAGTTCGCCGTGGGGCCCGTCCATGCGAAAGACGCCGAGACCGTAGACGGCGTCGGCGCCCTCACCGCGGTAGCCGGAGTTCAACATGGCTTCCAGGTACGGCCCGTCGAGCGCTCGCCCCTCGTAGAGGATCTTGGCCCAGCGTGCCAGGTCCCGGGAGTTCGAGACGTAGCCGCCGCCTGTCCACTCCGTGCGCGGGTTGAAGGCCATTAGGCCGTCCTCAGCCGTCTTGGCCGGAAGGGCGAAGGCATTGTCTTCGCCAAGGTGACCGGGGGCGAGATCGGTGAACGAGCGGCCCAGTTGTTCCTCCGTGCGAGGAAGGTCGTGACGGTCGAGGACGCGGCGCCGCGCCTCTTCGTAGTAGTTGCCGCCGGATGCCGCTTCCAGGATGAGGCCCGCAACGATGAACCCGGTGTCGGTGTAGGAGTACCCCTCGCCGGGCGCGAAGAGAGGCTCCTTGTCGAGGACGAACTGAACCAGCTCGCGCGGTTCGAAGTAGAAGTCCGGGTCGGCGTTCGAACCGCCCCTTCGGGCCCTGGCTTCCCGGCGCCAGGCGTCGTCGAACACGTGGTCGGTCAAACCGCTCGAGTGACTGAGCAGATGGCGAAGGGTCATCGTCTCGTGGTTGGGAAGCCGTGTCCACCAGGGCTCGTTCCCGAGCCAGCGGGAGGCCAGGTCATCGAGGCCGAGGAGGCCTTCGTTCGCCATGCTGAGCGCGGTGGCCGCGGCAAACGTCTTGCCGATGCTGCCGGCCGGCATGCGGTGCTCGGGTGTCATCAACACGCCGCGCTCCGGGTCGGCATGGCCGGTCGCGGCAGAGCCTTCGAGGCCATCCGGGAGGACGAAGGCGGCGGTTGCGCCGATGAACCCCAGCTCCTCGCGCAGTTCATCAAGCCGTTCCTGGAACAGTTGCTCGATCTCCGTCACCACCGCTGGCTCGCTCCCTTCGGCGCTCCCGACTTCGGAGCCCGTGGGCTCGGTGCACGCCGCGCCCAGGGCGAGCATCGGGAGAAGGGTGAGCCCTGTGACCTGCCGGCGAGCCACCCGGCAGCCAGCGCGGCAGGAACTGGGTGCGCCGGCGCCCCCGCCGGCTTCCGAGAGACACGCGCCGCGAAGCGGCGACAAACCTGGCGCACTAGTCCCACGCATATGCGGCCCGAATTCTTGCCGGCAACTCCTGAAACACGACTGGATTGGCCTCGCTGCTGTTGGCCAGGATGACATAGCCGTTGCCGCCTTCGAGCGATCCGACGAAGTTCCCGCGAAAGCCCCAGTTGCCGCCGGTATGGCCGAAGAAACGGGCCGGTTCTCCGGGCGGTGCGGGACGGTGGGGTGTGGTGGCGCCGGCGGTGAAGCCGAGCGCGTACTGACCCACGCCTCCCGGCGTCACCATCTTCCGGGCGAACTCAGCTCCAAGGACCCGGTTGGAGCGCCCTTCCAGCGAGAGCTGGACCTCGATCAGGAACTTGGCCAGATCGGTCGGGGTCGTCCAGAGGCCCGCCGCGTAGAGCTCCGGGTAGACATGCCACTTCGCGCGCGGCTCTCCCTCGTCCCCGGCCTCGCCTGTAACAGACCCGCCCGCTCGCGCCGCGTTGCTTTCTAGCGCGGCAGGCAGGGGTTGGCAGAAGCAACTGCGCGTCATGTCGAGTGGATCGAGGATCGTGTCCTGGAGAATCTCCGCAAACGGCTGTTCCCGAACGTCGCTCAGAGCGAGTTGCAGGATCGTCGAACCGCCTCCCGAGTACTCGTAGCGGGTGCCGGGTTGCCAGGAGACGACCACCGGCTCGGTGTTCGCGCGCGTCGTCTGACCTTCACGCCCGAGGATCTCGGGGACAGTCGGCAGCCCGGCGCCGGCCTCGTAGCCGGGGAACCCCGAGACCGTGGTGCCCGCCGTCATGCTCAGCAGCATCCGTGGAGTCACCAGCGTCTCGGCAAGCAGCTCGGCGTCATCCTCGAGCCGCCAGGAGCGAAGCAAAGAGTTGATGTCGTCGTCGAGCTCGAAGAGTCCATCCTGAACAGCTCGGAGAACCGCCATGGCCGACAGCGGCTTGCTGATCGACGCGGCCTGGAAGAGCGTGTCCGTGTCGGCCGGCGCGCCGCTTGTTTCGTCCGCAACGCCATAGGCCCTGGCCCAGGCCAGCCGGTAGTCCTCGACGACCGCGAGGCTGAGTGCCGGGATGCCGTGAGTCTCCATGAGCTTGGCGAGGCTCTTGCCGGCATCGTCGCTCGACCCCGGCTGGCGCGGCGCCTCGATCCTGGCGATCAGTTCCGCCGGCTCGGCTGGACTGGCGCCGTCCGGCTGCGCCTGGAGGGGTATGGCGAGAACCCAGACCAGCAGGATGCCACGACCTGCCAGGGACAGTAGTCGCTGTGGTCCGATGCCTGTTGCCGAAACGACGAACGCCTGTCGCGGAATCGCCGGGCTCTTCATCTCCCGCGGATTCTAGTCCGCGTATTCAGCAAAGCCCCTAGCAGCCCGTGGTGAAAGTCGCGCTGCATTCGACCGGCGATGCATCACGCCCAACATCGTTGCTCCTCGGTCGAAGATGCACCGATATGCTTCCTCGTCGCGCCTTGTTGGACGCGCGCCTCACCGGTCTCGGTGCGACACGGACTTCCACCACGGGCTGCTAGAACCGCAAACCTATTCGCAGCGCCAACCGCCGAGGCAGGTAGTAGAGGCTGGGTACGGGTTCCGTTGGATAGCGCCCCAGACTTGCGTTTGACCAGTAGTAGAAGCCGTCCTCGTCCAAGACGTTCAGGATCTGCAGGTCGACACCGAGCTTGACGCGGTCGCCGAGCGGGAATTGTCGCGACAGAGCGAGGTCGACGAAGGTCTTGTCCGGCATCCGGCGGTCCCCGGTGTACGGCTCGAGGGGCACCGTCACCACGCCCTGGCTCAGGCGGACGCGCGCCGCGTGCCGCCATGGGCGGCCCTGCTCATAGTTGAGGGCGCCGACCGCCTTGAGCTGCCAGGGCAGGTCGACCATTCCCTGAGCCCTGAACACCCACGGCCGGTCACCCTGTGAGAAGCCTCCCTGGTAGAGATGATGGTTGGGGTCCCTGCCCTCCGAGCTGGTGTAGAAAGCGACGTTCCCGTTCTGCTGGAGCGGGCGAGGCTGCACTCCCTTCGACTCCGACCAGCCCAGCGAGGAGTCCAGAGACCAGCGGCCGGTGTGGCGCTTGCGGAAGGTGAGAAAGACCCCTTTGTAGTCCTGCTCGAACTTCGTTCCCGGTGGGGCGTTGGCCGCCGAGCCGGGGTCGTTGGCCTTGCGCAGGGTCGGCTCTGTGACGACGTTCTTGAGCATGATCGTCTCGCCCGTCAAGGGATTGACGTAGGGAACATCCTCGTACTCGCCGTCGCCCTGGATCTGCCAACCGATCAGGTCCGTCGTTTCGCTGAGGACGACCTGAGCGCCGAATGCATACTCTCCGACCTGCTGCTCGTAGCCGACGGCGAATTGGTCGGTCTGCGGCCGCTTCATCCCCTTGACCGGTAGATCGAAGTCGTCGTTGTCGACCGTCCTGAAGTAGGTGAAGGGGCCGTTCCGGTTGGCGCTGTAGCCGAAGCGCGCGGACGGCCGGTTGGGGTGCGGCTGGTTCCACATCGAAACGACGTTCATCTCGTGGTATCTGCCGATGGAAGCCCGCAGGACACCTTGCCGCTCCCCCTCGCCGACCTGGTAGGCGATGCCGAGACGCGGGTCGACGCTCGAGTAGTCGATGACGTCGGGATAGTGGGGCGTGAACTCTCCGGTGGTCACGCCGCAGTTGAGCTCACTACAAAGGTAGGACTCGAGGATCGGCTCGGAGGGAATCTCTCCCTTGTCCTGGTCGGCACGCACGCCCAGATTCAGCGTCAGCCTGTCGCTGATGCGCCACGAGTCGTCCACATAGAACCCAAGAGACTCCGTGTCGCCGCCGTAGTAGTGCGCTGCGCGGGTGTAGATGTAGTAGTTGGCCCCGAACTTGTAGTAGTACTTGCCGCCGAAGCCGGGATAGACGGCGCCGGCCTGCTCGCCGGTATTGCTGTACTGGAAACCGAACTTGAACTCGTGGCTGCCGTTCAGGTCGTCGGCGAAGTGGGTCACCTTGGCGTGGCCGCGCTGCCACCACACGGGGTAGAGGTAAGGGTAGGTGGGGCCGCCGCTATGGGTTGGAACAGGCGTGTTGTAGTCGATGAGGGGCGGCTCCAGGCTGCCGGTCGCCGAGACGTTGCGGTCCCTGTTGATGATGTCGTAGAAGTTGGCCTCAAGCACCGTGTTGGCGCCCACCACCGACTGGAAGCCAATCCGCCAGTAGGGGATTTCCTCGTACTCGCGGCTGAAGGCCCCCGGATTCGTCTTGAAGGTCCCGGAACCGCCGGACTGGATTTCCAGGTCCTCGAGACGGCCGTGAGCCGTCAGCGTGTTCGAGTCATTGATCGACCAGTCGAGCTTCAGGCTGGTGTGCGTGGCCTTGTCGCTGCGGATGAACTCCGCAATCTCGCCCGGCTCTACCAGCAGGTCTTCCTTGGTCGTGGCGGCGGCGAAGAAGAACAGCTTGTCCCTCTTCAGCGGCCCGCCCAACCACAGGCTGTTGTTCTCGAAGGTGTCTCTCACGAAGCCCTGCTCTTCACCGGCCGCGTTCTCGGCCGTGGCTCCGGTGGCAGTCGTGTCTTCGAACTCACCGGTGTGGGAAAAGCGCCCGTGGAAGGTGTTGGTTCCCGACTTGGTGACGATGTTGACCGCGGCTGAGGTCATGTTGCCGTACTCGGCCGGGGCGCCGACGCCGAGCACCTGGATTTCCGCGATGGTGTCGGGATCGGTCCAGCCACCGAAGATGTTGCCGCTGTCCGGGAAGCTGCTGTCGAGCCCATCGACGTTCCAGGCCACGGAGGCCTGATCGCGACCGTATCCCGTGGTGTGCCCCGCATAGGCGCCGACGTTGCCGAGGCGACCGGGCATGCTCATGCCGGGAGCCATCAGGGCGAGCTCCTGGAAGTTGCGCTGGGTTGTCGGCTTCGCGTCGATGAGCTCTTCGGAGTAGCTGACGCTGCCTGAGGAACTCGTCACGTCAAGGACCGGCGCCTCCGAGGTCACCGTGATCGCCTCTTCGACTCCTTCGACCCGCATGGAAAAGTCCACGACAGCAACGCCCGAGATCGAGACGCGGACATCTTCCACCGACTCCGCCTCCAGCCCCTCGAGAGTCGCGGTGAGCGTCACCACACCGGGAGGAAGCCCGGCGATCAGATAGTCGCCGTTGACACCGGACATGGATGTGCGCTCGCCGCGCACGACGTCGCCCGTAGCCTCTACCAACACTCCTGGCAGCGGTTCTCCCTCCGCCGAGCGCACCGTCCCGCGCACCGTTCCGACGTTCTGGGCGTAAGCCGCAGTCGCTGCCACAAGGACCAGGATGGCCAAGGCGAGAAGCCCCTGCGCGGTGGAACTAGGAGATGACTTCATACTTCCCTCTTTCTAACGATGTTGGTGACCCCGGCCACACTAGGGGGGCACTCCTTGGCAGTCAAGGGACATTTCTTAGCGCATATGGGCAAATGTTAGCGGTGGTCCGTGCGGCATGGTGAGCTTCTACGTGGCCAAGGGACACGAATCCCTCGGCAGGGTGGAGCGATGGGTCTGGGTGTGGGCGCCCAACTCGGTGTGGATACTCGTCCCCCTGGCAGGGCTGTTCGTATCCGTTCGCCTGATCCTCGACGGGACCTATGGCGTACTGGGCGACTGACGTCGCCGGGCCCGCCGCAGGCGTCGCTGAGCGCGTCGCCTCTCGCTACCTGACGGCCGACGGAATCACTGACCGCCGCTGGTCTCGGCTGCCGCTGCTCTCGCTTCGCTCTGCTTCTGCCGGAACTCGCGCAGTTGCTGCATCTGGACCTTCAGTGCATCGGGCACGATGAAGGTGGGCATGTTGGTCTGCTGGCTGGTGTCCGTGAACGTGTAGTGGATGAAGCCGACCATCATCTCGTCGGTCGTCGCCTCGCCCCACATCACGTCCGCCGTCGGATCGGGGTTCGACAGGTTGTCGGCCGAGTTGTCGAACGTGGCGTCGACGCGAATGGTCGTGCCGGCCGGAATCACCCTGGGCGCTGTCGGCGTGTAGGTGAGCTGCCAGTTGAAGTCGTACTTCGGCACGTCGAGCAGAATGTCCTTCCCGCCGTCGGGGTACTCGGCCGTGAACCTCATCGTCTTGCCGCGCAGGTGCATGTGAGGCGTGAAGTCGAAGAGCACCGCCTCGTGCTCGGTGGTGTACGACGACCACGACTGGTAGTTGCTGTCGCCCGCCGGAATGTTCAGCGCCGGATCCACCAGCCACAACGTCTCCACCACGTTTTCGGGCTTCTCGTCGTGGAAGTAGAGGCCCATGGTGGTCTGGTCGGTGCCGCCGGTGCCCGCGCCCGGAGTCTTGTGGTAGTGCATCTGGAAGAACAGCGTGCTGTTCGGCGGCATGCGCATCCCGTGCCCTTCGGCAAACTGAAGCGGCGCAACACCGGGTCCCCAGCCGCTCACGAAGGTGAGGTCCAGAGTTCCGGTCCGGCTTTGCACGCCGGCGAGTGTGGCGTCGGGCGGCGCGAGGTAGGTCAACTGGTGATGCACCGCTTCGACGAACCCGGGGTGGATCTCGATCGCCTTGATCCAGCGTTCTTCGTCGACCGGGTTGTCCACCTGGAGCCACTCGTAGTGATCCTCGATGTCGTCGGAGACCTGGAACTCCGGTCCCGTGTAGACGGCGTCCGGCGGTCCGAGCTTCCAGTCGGAAGAGAAGCTGGGTGGCGCCGGCGCCTGCGAGAGGTCACCGGACGGCGCGCCAGCGGCCACCCAGCGGTTCAGCGTCTCGATCTCGGCGTCGGTGAGGCTCGGGTCCTCCACGAACTCACCGTGCTCCGGGTTGGCGAACCACGGCGGCATCGTCCGGTCGCTGGTGACCTTGCGGATCGACTTCGCCCAGGGGCGCGTCTCGTCGTAGGTCAACAGCGACATGGGCGCCGTCTGCCCGGGTCGATGACAGCTCACGCAGTTCTCGTGCAGGATCGGAGCGACGTGGTCCGACCAGGTCACCTCAGCGGGGTCTGCCGCGTTGTTGGCTGGCGGCGCGGCGACGACCGCGCTCGCGAGGAGCGCGAGGCCGAGAACGAGGATGGAGAGACGGTGCTTCATGGGTTCTCCTTGCCCGGTGGGAGTCCGGGAGATTGGGGCGAGTGTAGCCCGAGGGGTCTCAGTCGAACGCCGCCAGGATCTCGTCGTCGATCTGCTGCCACGACTCCGGCTGGTTGGGGACGCCGCACAGGATGATCTCCTCGGCGCCTGCTTCGATGTATTGCTGCAGCAGGTCCTGAATGGAGGGGGCGGTGCCCCAGCAGTACCAGGGCCGGCCGGGTGACTTCCTGGCCTCCTGGTCGTTGGCGAAGAGCCGGAAGGGCAGGGCGACCGTCCTCTTGACCTCGGCCGGATCGCGACCGGCGTCCTCGCAGTGGCGGTCCAGGACCTCCTGCTTGTGCCGGAAGACGTCGACGCCGCCCGGGTGCCAGAAGTCCAGGTTGCTGATGTCGCCGTAGCGGGCGCAGGTGCGAAGCGTCCGCTTCTCGCCGTTGCCGCCGATCAGGATCGGGATGTGGGCCTTCCGGGTAGAACGCGGCCGGGTCGAACCCGGAGCGAGGGGCGCTTCGTGCAGGCGGTAGTGGCGCCCCTCGAACGTGACCTTCTCGTCGTCCTTCTTGGTGAACAGCAGACGGATGAGCTGAGCCGCCTCCTCCAGGCGGTCGCAGCGCTCGCGAACGCCGGGGAAGTCCCAGCCGTAGGCATGGTGCTCACGCTCGAACCAGGCGGCGCCGATCCCCAGTTCCATGCGTCCGCCGCTGATGTGGTCGACGCTGGCGCATATCTTCGCCAGCAGTGCCGGATTGCGGTAGGTGACGCCGCAGGCAAGCGTTCCCAGCCGCACGCGCTCGGTCAGCATCGCCGCCGCGGTGATCAGGGTCCAGACTTCGAGCGCCGACTTGTGCTCGTCGTTGGGGGCCGCGGGCGGCAGGAAGTGATCCGAGAACCAGAGGCTGCGCCAGCGTCCGTTCTCGATCGTCTGAACGGTGGCCTCGATCTGCGGCCACGGCAGGCGGTAGCTGCTGAGCTGGGCGCCGAACCCGGTTGGCACGCTTCGCGCCAACCGTGAACCGGTCCGTGCGCCCGTCATCGGGCGCTCGGCTGAACATTCCATGGGGCCGAAGCTACCTCAAGTGGTACGCTGTTCCAAGTTTGTTTCCAGCGAGTGCGGAAGTCGAGATGACCCTGGAGGAGCTCAAACGAGACTTCGATCGGGACGGTTACGTCGTCCTCCGTGGCTTCCTCTCGCCTGAGGAGGTCGAGGAGTTGCGCGCCCACGCCGAGCGATGCCTGAGCCAGGTCAAGAGAGGCGAGGAATACCCGGGCGTCGCCAAGAACCTGAACAAGGTCGATCCCTGGTTCGAGGATCAACTCGTGCGCGGCAAGCAAACCGAGCTGATCTCCGCGCTGCTCGAGGACGACCTGGAGCCGGCGACGGCCGGCTGGTTCGCTCGGCTGCCCGGGGAGACGTCCGGGATCAAGCCTCATCTCGATGCCGTCGGTCACCGGCGGAAGGGTGCCACGATCTGGATCGCCCTCGACGGGGCGGACAGGGAGAACGGCTGCCTCTACTACGCGAAGGGCACGCACCGGCAGAACCTGCCGAGTCGCGTCGGCCTTCCCGGCTTCAGCGCCGAGTCCGAGGAGGCGGTTGCGATCGAGGTCGAGCCGGGCGACGCCGTCATTCACAGCTCGCTCACGGTGCACTGGTCGGAAGCGAACCGCAGCCGTCGTCCTCGGCAGGCGATTACGTATTTCTACTGGGCGGCCTCGTCAGCCGGGGATGCGGGCGGCGCCGACTCGACACGGCGGTAGATCGACGCGGGAGCCATTCAGGCAGCGGTCACGGCGGTGGCCCGGCGCGGCTGCCGATATTGACACTGCTCGCCACGTTCCAATACTGTTCCCAATATGAAGACAATAGCCGTGACCATCGACGAAGAGACGCTAGAGCGTATCGATGAGTTGGCCTCGATCCCTGATCGCTACTCCAGTCGTTCTGCTCTGGTGAGGGACGCTCTTGCCGGATACGTGGCTCGTGAACAGCGCCTGCTCCAGGAAGACCGAGAGCGGCGGATCATCCGGCGGCACAAGGAAACCCTGGGCGAGGAACTGGCGGCCCTCGTCGCGGAACAGGCGCAGGATTGAAGCGAGGAGCGATCTACCGAACCCGGGAGCGGACGCCGGAAAGGGGTGGCAAGCCGGGCTTCTACGTCGTCGTGTCGCGCCCCTTCATTGCCGAGAACGAGGACATCTCGACTGTTGTTTGTGCTCCGCTCTATCGGGAGCACCTGGGCCTTTCGACAGAGGTCGCTTTGGGCCCTGCCGATGGCCTGCCAACAGACTGTTCGATCCGCTGCGATTTCCTTGCTCTGATGTTCAAGGCGAAACTCACTGGCTTCGTTACCGAGTTGCCGGCCGCCAGAATGGTCGATTTGGACGATGCCCTGGCGAGAGCCGTCGGCATCGAACGGCGCTGAGAGTAGCTGTCGGGCCGACGCCTTGAGCCCTGACGATGTCGCGTGAGCCTCTGTTGGACGGTAGAACGCAACCGACCCAGACGGCCGGCAAGTCCGACTACCCCTCCGTGGGCGCCGCGAACTACGGCGTCGTGCTCCTGTTCCTCGCCTACGTGCTGTCGTTTCTCGACCGCAACATCCTCTCGCTGCTGGTCGGTCCGATCCGGGAGCAGTTCGGAATCACCGACTTCCAGTACAGCCTGCTCGCCGGCGCCGCGTTTGCGCTGGTGTACAGCTTTGCGAGTCTGCCCCTGGGCCTGCTCGCCGATCACTATTCGCGCAAGCTGACTGGCGGTCTCGCGGAGCGGAAGGCAGCGCCTGCCGGTTGGAGAGTTCGTCAAGTTCGTCTGGCAGCGCAAGCGCGTCTATCTGCCGCTGTTCATCGGCTCGTCGATGCTGGCGATGGCCGGCTACGGCTCCTCCGCGTGGTACCCCGAGTTCCTGATCCGCAACTACGGCCTGAGCCGCGGGGCCGCCGGAACGAGCTACGGGACGATCACGATCATCACGGGGGTGGTCGGCATCATGGTGGCGCCCTGGATCGCGAACCGCCTCGCGGCGCGGGGCTACAAGGACGCCTACGTGAGGACCCTGCTGGCGACGACGCTGATCGCCACGCCGCCCTCGATAGCAGCTCCGCTGGTTGGCAGCGCGACGCTCACCCTGCTGGTTCTGATCCCGGGGATGATCTTCTCGGGCGCCTACCTGGGAGTCATGGCGGCGGCGTTCCAGCCGATCACGCCCAACCAGATGCGCGGCCAGGCAACGGCTTTCTACATCTTCCTGACCAGCTTCATCGGCATGGCCTTCGGCACCAGCACCCTGGCCGCGTTTACCGACTTCCTGTTCCAGGACGACGGCAAGCTGCACTACTCGCTCGCCACCATGCAGGCGATCTTCAAGCCCGCGGGGGCGCTTCTGTTCTGGTACTGCCTGTCCGCCTACCGGAAGGCGATGGAGGAGGCCGGCAGGTGGGAGGTGGACTGAGAGAGCGGGCCAAACCCTGCGCCCTCGCTTGACCGCCGCACCGTAACGGTCCCTCAGCCGTCGAGGGCACGCACGACCGCCTCCGGTTCCCGGTCGATGACAGTCAGCAGGACGCGAGCCGCACGGTCCGGGACTCGTCGACCCTGTTCCCAGTCCTGCACGGCGCGGGCATCCAGTCCGAACCGGTCCGCGAAGCTCTGGCGACTGAGCTGCATGCGCTTACGGAGCGCAACGATGCGCTCCGCCGCCGGATCGTCGACGATTCGGCAAGGCAGTCGCGTTTCGCCGCGCACATGAGCGAGCACTTCTCCGAGGGCAGCTTCCACCTCGCGGCCCGTTTTCGTTCGCTGAGTCGTCACGAATCCTCCTCCTTCTTGATTGTGCCCACAAGGCGGGAGAGCGCCCTCCTATCCGCAGGACTCAGATCGGCCCGATCGGCCTTCGCGTTCCGCGCCACGTCCTGCATCGCCTCGGCGTCATCCTCGCGCTGCTGCAAGCCGGTCTCCGCCTCTTTGGTGCTGTCCACCTTCGCAGCGTCGATCCTCCCTTCGGGAAATGTCGCCGGATCGTCGGGATCAATCCTGATGCGTGTTGTGCTCATAGTTCGCGACCTCCTTCCTGTTGGCCTTGAGGGCCGACTGCGGTGACTGGATGGTAGGGCCAGCGCCCGTCCGCGCCGGTCAGAGCACTTCCCAGCGGCCCGCTCTGGCCGAGCCGACGCGGCGAAGGGCCCCGGCAGCCTTCAGCTTCTCCAGGTGGTACTTAACGCCGTCCGGCGTCAGGCCGACCCGCTTGGCGAGTGCCTTCCGGGTGAGCTCGGGCTCGGCCCGCAGGTGGTCCAGGAGCCGGTCGCGAACGGTTTTCTGGGTAGTCGAGGCTGGTTTCCGGGTAGTTTCCCTGGCCTGTCGCCAGATCCTCAGGACGAAGCCCGATCCGATGTCGAACTCGGGCTCCGGCAGGCCCGCTTCGGCGCAGCGGCGGATCATGTCGACGATCCCGGTTCCCATCTTCTCGATGTAGCGGAGCAGGTACATCGCCTCGGCGAGCAGCGGATTTCCGGGAAGCGACTGGTGCGCCACGCGAAGTTTCTCGACGGTGAGCGCGGGACGCAGCCGGCCCGAGTTCATGACCTCCAGTCGATCCGCGAAGAGCATGACCTGAACGCTGCTGTTGTCCGTGTAGTCCCGGTGCGCCACCGCGTTGACGATGGCTTCCGTGACCACCTCCCTCGGCATCTCGTATGCCACGGGCGCCTGGACGCTCTCCGCCCTCGTGCCGACCGACAGGGCGATCTTGCTCAAGACGAAGTCGACCGCCTGGTCGACCAGCTCGAAGACCGTGCCTTTGTAGACCTGGTGGGAGGGAATCGGCTTCGCGAGTTCGGTCCCGTGGAAGTGCGCGCACTTGACCTCGGACGAGATCAGGAAGCGTTGCGGCGCCTTCCCGAACAGCAGCACGGCGGCGTTGGTGAGGCGCCCCCGGTTCAACAAGTTCAGATGCCGCAGCAGGTCCGACGGTGGTGTTTCCTCCGGCAGCGGGAACTGGCGGGCGCGACGGGCGATGCGGATGAACCGGAACATCGCCTCGGAGTCCAGATCGTCCATCGCGGCTCCCGAACACTCCGCGGCGTCGAATGGTCCGAAGCGAAGGTACTCCCGTGCTTCGAGGTACTGGACGAGTGCGGCGTAGAGGCTGGCTACCAGTTCGGCGGACGTGGCGAACCGCCGGCGGACGAGACCGGCCTGCGCCCGGGCGACAAGGGCCTGCATCTTCGGATGCCCGCCTGCGTCTTCGGCGCTCTTCACGAAGATGAGCCGGTGCTTCTCCCGTTCCGTGGCGCGGTCGAACTCTCGTTCGGTGGGCGACACCCCGTGCTAGTCCTCGAATCCGTAGCTTGCGCCGAACAGGCCAACGTAGATGTCGCAACGCTCGACTTCGTCAAGGTAGACATCGTCGGGCCGGCGGTCGGATGCCGGAACATCCTCGAAGAGGAACACCTCGAAGAAGCGCCGCATCAACGGGTCGCCGCGCAGGTAGTCGCGCAGGTGCTCCCGCTCCCGCGCAAACTCGCGCTGCACGCTGCTGATGAAGATGCGGATCGGGGTCATCGGTTCGAACGATAGCGCTCCGCCTCGGCGTCGTAGTCCTCGAACCCGACGATGTTGCGAAGACGGTCGAAGTCCACACTGTTTGCAGGTTGGCCGCCGTTGCCCAGTGCCTGTAGCGCCTCGAGCATCGCCGCGGTGGCGGCGGATAGCAGCGTCAGCGGGTAGGCCGCGATCTTGAAGCCGATCTCCTCGAGGCGTCCGGGGGGCAGAACCGGCGTGTCGCCGCCTTCGACCAGGTTCGCCATCTTCGGGCCGGGGATCGCCTTGCAGAGCGCGATCATCTCGCTCTCCGACTGCGGGGCCTCGAGGAAGAGGATGTCCGCGCCGGCGTCCGCGAAGGCCCGGCAACGGGCGATGGCCTCGTCTAACCCGTCGGTGGCGCGGGCGTCGGTGCGGGCCAGGATCACAATGTCGGCGCCCTCGTCCCGCGCGTCCACCGCGGCTCGTACCCGCGACAGCGCCTCGGCCCGGGAGACGACACGCTTTCCGCTCGTGTGCCCGCAGCGCTTGGGCGCTTCCTGGTCCTCGATCATCACGCCCGCGAAGCCGGCACTCGCGTAGCTACGGACCGTGCGCTTGACGTTCAGGGCGTTGCCGTAGCCGGTGTCGCCGTCGCCGATCACGGGCAGTCGGGTGGCGGAGCAGATGTTGCGTCCCTGGTCGAGCATCTCGCCGAAGGAAATCAGGCCGGTGTCCGGCATCCCGAGCCGGCTGGCGGACACGGCGAAGCCGCTCATGAAGGTCAGCTCGAACCCCGCCTGCTCGATGAGCCGGGCGGAGAGTGCGTCGAAGCAGCAGGGCATCACCTGTAGCCCGGGAGCGTCGAGAAGGGCGCGTAGTTGCGCGGCGGGGGCGGGGTTCATGCGGTTCGCGATTGGCTGGACAATCTCGGAAGCGGGGCCGGCACGTAGCGGATCGGATCACGGTCCTTGTAGCAGACCCAACACTGGCCGGTCTCGCCGCCTGTCACTGCCTCGATGACGGCATCCGCAACCTGAGAGGGCGGCATGAGTCGAAGGTCGGCCTCCCTCACGAAGTCCTCGGCCTCGGGGCCGAAGATCCTGGTGGCGACGGCGGCCGGGCAGATCGC
Organism: Candidatus Multivorans sp.; assembly: GCA_965205295.1. Taxonomy (GTDB): domain Bacteria; phylum Acidobacteriota; class Thermoanaerobaculia; order Multivoradales; family Multivoraceae; genus Multivorans. The sequence continues at coordinate 2,414,792 of OZ242167.1, read as the reverse complement.
GTTGAGCGTGATTCCGCGCTGGGCGAGAGACGGTGCGAGAGCGCGAACCAGGCCGACCACGGCGTGCTTGGTCATCGTGTAGACGGGGTCCACTTCCCACGTTGCGAGCCCGGCAACCGAGGCCGTCACGACGATCGCTCCGCCGCCCCGGTTCTCCAGCGCCTGTACGGTCGCACTCACGCCGAAGACGACTCCGTCGATGTTGGCTCCCATGGCCCGCCGGTAGGCGTCCACCGGCATGGCTGCGATGTCGAATGCAGGAAAGTCACCCCCGGCCGCCGGATAGGTCGTCACGCCGGCGTTGAGATGGACCAGATCGAGCCCGCCGTGGGCCCTGACGATCTCGGAAACAACACGCGTCCAGGCGTCCCGGTCGCTTACGTCGAGGCGTGCGAACTCGCCGCTGACCGCGTCCGCGGCTTCCCGCCCCGCGGCTTCGTCGATGTCCGTGACGACGACATGGGCGCCCTGGGCGGCAAGCGCCTCGCAGGTGGCTCTGCCGATTCCGTAGGCGCCGCCCGTGACGAGGCAGACTTGTTGATCTAAGCGCATGGTCCAATCACCTCTACTGGAGCTGGTCGAAGAAGTCTCGAGGACTCAGCACGACGATTCCCTCGTACGAAGAGACGTCGAGCAGATCCCGGTCGCCGCTGACCACACAGTCGACTCCTGCCGCCAGTGCGCAAGCGAGGAACTTGTCGTCGTCAGGATCCCGGGAAACACGTTCCGGAAGCGGAGGTGACGTTACGAGGGTCGCCGAGACCGTCAGCAGGTCCAATGCCGCACTCAAGTCGACGCCCGGGAACCGATCCGCCAGTTCCTCGCCCACACGCACGTACTCCTCGACGATCTCGCGGGAGAGAACGACCTCCGCCCGGCCGTCCCGCCACGCTTCCAGGACCCGACCCGGGGTGCCTCCGAAGAAGACTCCGGACACGAACACGTTCGTGTCGAGTACGACCTTCACCGGCAGCGAACGGCCGCGATCGCCGAGGCCACGTCCGATCGCTTCATGCCCGCGCGACGGGCCGCTTCGCGTGCTCGCTCCATGACCTCGTCGAACTCGCGCATCGAGGGCACGGCGATCGGCTTGAGCACGATCGTGTCTCCTTCGCCTATGACGACGAACTGGACGCCCGGTTCGAGCCCCAACCTCGTCCGGATGGCATCGGGTATGACCACCTGGCCCTTGGAGGACATCCTGGTCGTCCGGATCTCAGCCATGGCGAGAATCTTACCAGTAAGACCGCGAAGTTGCCGTTCTTGACGTCTCCGCGGACCGTCAGGGCCAGAGCGCTCCCGCCGCAAGGGCCTCGGCGAAGCGTGCTATCGGCCAGACCTCGATGCCGTCGGTGGTGGCGAACGACCTCTCCCCGCCGTACAGCAAGAATCTTCTGGTCAGGCCGGGTAGCTCTTGGATGGCTCGGAGTCCCTTCAACAGGGTGGTGTCGTAGCGTACTGCGGACTTGACTTCGATCGCCACGTACTCGCGCTGACGTTCCAGCAGGAAGTCCACCTCGATGGTCCGCGCCTGCGACGGCGCCCAGTAGGAGATCCGGTCGAAGAGGTCCGAGGTTTCGTTGTAGGCGCGCAACAGGCCGAGGACGAAACCCTCGAGCAGCGCCCCCCGTTCTTCGGCATGGAGCGATCCGCGCCGTCTCTGGACTTGCCGAGCGAGTCCGGGATCCACCCAGTAGAGCTTTGGGTGTTTCCGTTCCCGGGTCCTGAGCCTCGCTTCGAAGCCGTCGAGTCTGGTGGCCAGGAGAGTGTCTTCGAGGATGTCCAGATAGCCGTCGACGGTGCTTCGGGCGGTGCCGGAGTCCCGGGCCAGCGAGGAGACGTTGACGACCTGACCGTGGTACAGGCCGGCCAGGGGCAGGAACCGAGCGAAGCCGCCGAGATTCCTCACCAGGGCTTCCGCGCGGATCTCCTCCCGCAGGTACATCTCGACGTAGGCGGCCAGTGTTGCCTCCGGATCTTCCGCGGTCGCGATGACCGGTATCGAGCCGAGCCGCAGCGTGTCTTCGAGGACAAAGTCGTCACCGAGTTCCTCGGGAACGAAGGGGAACATCAGCTTGCGTACGGCTCGGCCCGCGAGGAGGTTGGTGCCGGCCGTCTTCAGCTTGCGGGCGCTTGAGCCCAGGAGGGCGAAGCGCAGTCCTTTCTCCTCGATCCTGCGATGGACCTCGTTGAGAAGTGCCGGAATCCGCTGGACCTCGTCGACCACCACCCAGGACTCGGGTTCGATCGCTTCGAGCTCGGCTCCGAAGAGGCCTGGATTGGCGAGCAGATCCTGGTAGAGGGCCTCGTCCAGGAGGTCGAAGCGGTGCGCCTCCGGGAACCGGGAGCGTATCCAGGCGCTCTTCCCGACGCCACGAGGACCGAGCAGGAAGAAGCTCCGCTCGGGGGCCTGCAGGATGCGCCGATACGTCGACGGTTTGCCCATGAGGCCGGCACTTTACCATGAAAACTGACGGAGACCTGTGCAGATCGACGGCAGGAGCGGAGCGGTGCAAGCTAGTAGGCTGGGTCAAGATACGGGGCCGTAGAAGCGCACGCCTGGTCGCCCCAATGGAGAGAGGAACGCGATGTTCAGCACGAATCGGCTGGTGCTCGGCGCCGGCACACTGCTCGTTCTCATCGGAGGGCTGGGGTGTCAGCCCGAGGAGCGAACCGCCGATTCGGAGTTCTTCGTCAATATCGCCGACAACCCGGCGCTCGATACCGGCAACACGATGCGCCAGCCTGACGGTCAGGGCTACGCGACCTTCGGGCACGTGGTGCGCGGGATGGAGATCCTCGAGGAGATTCAGGGCCGCCCGACGCTCACGGAAGCCGGGTCGGAAGTGACACGCGGCCAGATGCTGGAGCAGCCGGTGCAGATCCTGCAGGCGCGGGTCGTGCGCGACTAGGAGCAATCGCCGCGCACCGATCGCCGAAAGCCAACGCTGGCCCTGCGGCCGCGTTAGGTAGAAGATGGGCAGCATCCGCACCAACCGGGAGCACTGACATGGCAGAGAAAGTCGCAATCGTGACCGGCGGCGGCAGCGGGATCGGTCGGGCCGTAACGCACGGGCTGGTCGACGATGGTTACCACGTGCTCATTGCCGGCCGCCGGGAGAATCGGCTTGCTCAAACGAGGAACGGCGCGCGCGATCCCGAGAAGATCTCGCTGGTAGCTGCGGACATAAGCAACGTCCAGGGCGTTCAGGCGGTGTTCGACAAGCTGACGAGCACGTTCGGGCGGCTGGACCTGCTGTTCAACAACGCCGGCACCGGCGCGCCACCCGTGCCGATCGAAGACCTGACCGTCGAACAATGGAACCGGGTGGTCGGGGTCAATCTGACGGGTGTCTTTCTCTGCACACAAAGGGCGGTCAAGCTCATGAAGGAGCAGGATCCCCAGGGCGGACGCATCATCAACAACGGTTCCATCTCCGCACACGTGCCGCGCCCAAACTCCGCCCCTTACACGGCGACAAAGCACGCGGTCACCGGGCTTACGCGGTCGACGTCGCTGGACGGTCGCAGGTTCAACATCGCCTGCGGACAGATCGACATCGGCAACGCCTACACGAGAATGACGGCGCGGATGTCCGAGGGCGTGCAGCAACCAGACGGCACTACGAAGCCTGAGCCCACGATGGACGTGCGCGCGGTCGTCGACGCGGTGCGCTACATGGCCGCGCTCCCGCCCGACGCAAACGTCCCTTTCCTGACGGTGATGGCAAACGAAATGCCGTTCATGGGGCGCGGTTAGCCCGGGTTCCCATCACCGTGGAGGCGGTCGCTGGACCAGGAATCAACCGGCTCATGAGATAGCCGACGAAGACGCCGGTACCGATACCGATCATCGGGTACACGTAGAGGTTGATGTCGGTCCAGAAGGTCGCCCAGGCGAGGGTGCCGGTGCTTGCCGCCGCGCCGAGCAGCGCACCGGTCTGGTGGGCGCGCCGGGTGAACACTCCGAGCAGGAAGATCGCCACCACGCCGCTGCTGAGCAGGCCGAGCAGGCTCTGGAAGAAGAAGAACAGCGAGCGCACGTCGAAGCTGGCCAGAACCAGTGCGGTGACGGTGGCCACGGCGCCCGCTGCGACCACCACGGTGCGCGCGAAGCCCAGCTCGGCCGACTCGGAGCGCAGACGGCCGAAGCGTTTGAAGAAGTCGTGGCTGAGCGCGGTCGAGATGGTGTGGATGCTGCTGTCGAGGCTCGACATCGAGGCCGCCAGGATGCCCGCGATCAGCAGACCGGCCGCACCCTCCGGCAGGCGCCCGACGATGAACAGCAGACCACGGCCTCCATGCCACCAACCACGGTGTAGAGCGTCGCCAGGACACCGGCAGTGACGATGCAGATGCTCACGTCGATACCGGTCATCGCCTGCAGCGCCAGCGCCGGCAGGTAGATCACGACCGCCATGCGCGCCAACTGGAAGACGATGAAGGAAGCGCTGCCGAAGAGCCTGGCCCCGAGGCCGAAGCGGCGGTCGAGGTACTCGTACGCCGTGATCACACCCTGTCGCCTGAAGAACGGCAGGAAGAAGACGACGATCACGGGCGCTATCGCAGGGATCATGAGCCACGACGGGGCCACCACCCAGTCGCCGGCGAAGGTGATTGCCGGCGCACCCAGGAAAGTGATGGCGCTCAGTTGGGTGGCATAGATGCTCAGGCCGGCCGCCCACCAGGGCACCCGGCGGCCCGCCAGGAAGAAGTCGCCGGTACCGCGGTTGCGCCGCGAGAAGAAGACGCCCATCGCCACCAGCAGCAGCAGGTAGCCAGCTACGAACGCATAGTTGAGAAGACCCAGGGTCCGGCGCTGCGGCGCCAGGCGGCCGCGGAAGCCGCGCGTGGTGCGTACGCCGGGCCTGATCTCGCCGCTGACCAGCACGGTGTCGCCACCGACCAGGAAGGCGGGTGTGGTCACCACCCCTTGGGGCAGATCGCCGACTTCGGTCCAGGTGTCGGTGAGCGTGTGATAGCCGAGCACCGTGGTTGGGAAGAGCGGGTTCTGCTCTGGCGGCAGATGGGCGAAACGGCCGGTCGAGCCGCTCAACACGGCGACGTGCGCTTCGCCCAGCGGCACCGCAAGCCGGCCGCGACCGGCTGCGGCAGCGCCGGGCGCCACCTGCCGGCGGCGCCGGGCGCCGGATCAAAGGCCCAGGCCTCGGTGGTGTAGGCGGTGCGGCATGTGCTTCCCCCGGAAGAGATAGATCGCTCGAGGAGGTGACGGTCCACCCGGCTTCCACTCTGGCGGCCGCGACCATCGCCAAGATCGAGCGACCAGAAGGCCTTGTACAGGTCAGCGGCGTCCATCGAGCCGCGCCCGGCGGCGACGTAGACGCGCCGTCCCGCGACTGCCGCCGCCGCGTACGTGGTCGCTCGAGGCAGGGGCGGCAGCCGCTCGACCGACACCCGGCCAGGCCCGTCGCCCCGCAGGTAACGGAGCCGCAAGACCCTGCGCGAGACGTCGACGCCGTCGTCGCCGCCCACGAGCACGACTCCTTCAGCGGTCGACGCAGACGCCGCGTAGGCCAGCGGCCGTTCGAGTGTGCCGACCCGACGCCAGCGAGGACCGGTCTCGCCTGGCGACTCCAGGTCCAACACCCAGATCTGGTCGTACCAGACCTTCTCGCCGCCCTCCCAAGGCGGGCGTTCCGGGAAGTTGGCGCCGCCGGCGAGCAGGATGGCGCCGTTGTGGTAGCCGACGCCGGGCCCGCCGAATCCGTGCGCAACCGGTAGCTCGGGAAGCTCCGACCAGTCGAGCTGCGCGGCGGCGGCGACGGAGGCCAGCGCCGAGAGCACACACCAGCACAGTGCGCGCCGACGAACGCGCCTCATCGCCCTGCCCTCATCTGAGGGCGCCCACTTCACCGACAGCCGGCCGAAACGGATCACGGTGCGGCGCTGTGAGTTGCGGTGGGCGGGCAGCAGATAGTGGACGGGAAGAGAGAGCACCGAAGCGATTGATTCGTTCACCGCCGAGACTAGCCGCGGCAGAACGTCCGGAAGCCGGCGCTTCGCGCCGGATGCGGGCAGGATGCCCGCGTTCCCAGGTCAGATCATTCTGCCGCGCAAGCTCCTGGCCGCGGTCGGTCCACTGTGCCGTGCCCGATTGATAGCGTCGCGGGCCACACCAACCCCCCTGAGCCCTGGCGCGGGCCGGTGCCGCTCAGGGACGCGCCGCCGCAGTACCTGATGAGAAGACTCGCCCGCGCCTTGTTCTCGTTGACCTTGATCCTGTCGGGAATGTTCCTGGCGAGCTGCACGCCGGCGCCGCCTCCGTTGGCCTTAGGGGAAGAGGAAGTGGTTGTCCTTACCGGCGGCACCGACATGGTGTATCTGCAGCGAGCGGGCTTTCTCGAGACCATTCTGACGGACGCGTTCGCCGCGGTTCGGCCCACCTTCCGTGACCTCTCCTGGGAAGCGGACACCGTTTTCCGGCAAGGCTCTTCGCTGGAACGCTGGCGCGAGGACGGCTTCGGCGACTGGGACGCTCAGCTCGAACGGGTCGGCGCCACGGTTGTCATTGCGCAGTACGGCAAGCTGGAATCGATGACGGGAAGCGAAGGGCTTGAGTCGTTCAAGTTGGCGTACAACGCGTTGATCGACGGATTCCTGAAGCACGCTGAGCAGGTTGTGCTCGTGTCGCCCGCTCCCTTCGAGAAGCCGAAGAGCGAGTCTCTACCGGACGTCTCGCACCACAATCAGTCTCTTGCATCGTATGTCTTGGCAACGAAGAGGATCGCTGCAGAGCGAGGTCTTCTCTTCGTGGACCTCTTCTCGGATGCCAGGCCGGGCTTGACGGGAAACGGCATGCATCTCAAAGAGGAGTCACTGCAGCAGGTCTCAGAAACGATCGCGGAGAAGCTTGGCTTCGAGATCCCGTCCTGGGACCAACTGGCCACGCTTCATGCGGCAGTCGTCGAGAAGCAGCGCCTGTGGTTCGACTACTGGCGTCCCGCCAACTGGAAGTTGCTCCACGGTGACGACTCAACGCGGCGCTTTACCAGGTCGAGCCACGGCTATCTCTCCTTTCGCGAGGAGTGGCAGCAGTTTGTCGGCTTGATCAAGAAGGCGGAAGAGCGCGTCTGGACCGTAGCCAGTGGCGGCCAGGATCCGGGGAATCAGCGCCCCGAGCCGGAAGTGCTCTTTGGCCACCCGGCCGCGGACATCGAGACGGAGCTTGCTTCGTTCACCGTGCCGGACGGCATGGAGGTCAACCTCTTCGCGTCGGAGGCTGATGGCCTCACCAACCCGATTGCGATTCGCTGGGACACGGGCGGCCGCGCGTACGTGACCGTCACGACGACCTATCCGCATGTCTTCCCGGGGGATGTGCCGAACGACAAGATCATCGTGCTGGAAGATGCCGACCACGACGGTGTCGCGGAGAGCTCGACCGTCTTTGCGGATGGGCTGAACATCCCGACGGCGATGGAGTTGGGCGACGGCGGCGTCTACGTTGGACAGACCAACGAGCTTCTGTTCCTGAAGGACACCGATGGTGATGGAAGAGCGGATACGCGACGCGTCCTGCTCAGCGGATTCGGAACGGGCGATACCCACCAGACGGTCAACTCCTTCACCTGGAGTCCCGGCGGTGAGCTGTACATGGGCCAGGGCGACGGAATCGAATCGCGCGTCGAAACTCCCTGGGGGTCCGCCGATCTGTTTCAGTCCGGTTTCTTTCGACTGCGTCCGCGCCTGCTGCAAATGCATCCTCTTCTGGACGACTTCATGGGCCCCGGCAATCCCTGGGGCGTTGCGTTCAGTGAATGGGGCCAGATGTACAGCGTCGACGGCGCCGGCGGCGTAACGCATCTTTCGCTCGGCCAGATCCCTACCACCAACCGGCGCCGCCTCGACACGATAGGCGAGCCCGGTGGATACGCCGGCATCACCTATCTCGACGGTCGTCACCTGCCAGCGGAATACCAAGGGCATTTCGCGATTGGCGACTTCCAGGCGAATCGCGTGAAGCGTTTTTCTGTTGCGGCCGACGGTTCAGGGGCAGCTCTGAAGTGGGAGGAGCCGCTCATCACCTCGAGTCACCGGAACTTCCGCCCGGTGGACGTGAAGGTCGGCCCCGACGGCGCCGTCTATGTCGTCGACTGGTACAACCCGATCATCTGCCACCAGGACGACGAGTATCGCGATCCAACGCGTGACAAGGCGTACGGGCGGATTTGGCGGATTGCCTCTGCCTCGGCGCCTCTTGTGAAGGCGCCGAAGCTCCTGGATGCGCCACTGGAGGACGTCGTTGCCGCCCTCGGAGCGCCCGAGCGTTGGACGCGCTATCAGGCGAAGCGCGAGCTGACGCGCCGCGACACGGACGAGGTCGCGGCCGCCCTCGGAAAGTGGGTCGCGAGCCTGGATCCGGAGGGCGCAGCGTACGAGCGCAACCTCTACGAAGCGGTCGGCGCCTACGCGACCATTGAGGTTCCCGCACCGGCCGTCCTGGACAAGTTGCTGGAGGCGAAGGACCCGGGCGGACGTGCCTTTGCTTCGCGCATCGTGGGCCGATGGCACGATCGCCTCGAGGAGCCGTTGGCACTCCTCGCCAAGCGCGTAGAAGACGACGACGCGCAGGTGCGGATGGAGGCCGTAGCCGCGACTGCCGCGATTCCCCGGCCGGAGTCAATCACCGTGGTGGCGCGCGCGGTGGACCGCCCCATGGATGACTCGATGGAGTACGTCTTTTCGCAGGCGATCCAGCACCTCAAACCGCACTGGGAAGCGGCGCACGAGCGCGGAGACCTCCAGTTCGCCGAGTCGGCCCATCTCGCCGAGGTGCTCAACCGCGCGGGGGGAAGGGAGCGAATCGCGGACCTTCGCACGATCGCCTTGTCCTACCACCTCGACGAAGACACGCGCCTGAGCGCGATCGAGAACCTCCTTGCGATTGGGGGAGAAGACGAGATTGTAGAGTTCGTCTTGACTCCGGATCGCTATGTGAGTGGCGGCAAGTACGACGCCGATTCCCATGCGCGGGTCCTGGCGGCCGCAGCCAGGGCGACGCGTTTCGGAAATCTCGAGCCGTATGAGCATCCCTGGGGCCTGGCGAAGATGTTGGAGCACCCGAATCTCCAGCTCCGCGCCAATGCCGCCGTCCTGGCCGGAGTCTGGCGGGCCAGCGACACGCACGAGAGTCTTCTCGCGATGGCCGGGGATGAGTCGCTTCCCGAGTTCGTGCGGAGCGCCGCTTTCGGCGCCATGGCAAGCCTCGGGGCCGAAGGCGCAACCGAGCTGCTCGCGGCCCATGCCGATGCGCCGCATGCACCGACACTGCGCGCCTCAGCGATTGAAGCACTCGTTGTCCTGGACTCGAAAGCGGCTGCGAAGTTTGCGGTCAGACTGTTCGGGGAGCCCGGGTTGGACAACGCCACGGCCACTCGGGCACTTGTCGCATTCCTCAGCCGCGAAGGAGGCGTGCCGGCTCTGACCGCGGCGATCGAGTCTGGTGAACTCGGGCACGATTCCGCGAAGTCGCTGCTCCGTTCTTTCTACGCGAGTGGTCGTTCAGACAACGTCCTCCTGGCCGCGCTCAATACCGCGAGTGGAGCGGATTCGCTCGAGCTGGACTACGATGCCGGCTTTGTGAAGAGCCTCGCCGAAATTGCGGCAGAGCAGGGTGATGCCGCGCGGGGCGCAGTGCTCTTCGTCGACTTGGGCTGCGACGCCTGTCACCAGGTCGGCGACCAGGGAGGCCTTGTCGGGCCGAGCCTGACGGCGGTGGGTACGACGCTCTCCGCCGAACGCATCGTCGAAGAGACGCTGTGGCCGAATCGTCAGATCAAGGAAGGATTCACCGCACTGGAAATCACGACCGACGATTTCATGATCTACCAGGGCTACAAGCGCTCGACGAGGGAAAGCGAAGCGACTGGCGATCTCGTGATTCAGGATCTCGCCACAGGGGAGCTGGTCACGATCAAGGAGGAAGACATCGAGGAAGTCCGTGAGACGGGCAGCCCGATGCCCACAGGCTTGACATCGTTGCTGTCACAAGCCCAGCTTCTCGACCTCTTCAAGCACGTCACGACCCTGGGCACGAGAAGTAAGAAGAAGAAGCAGGGGTGAAGAAGATGTGGAAGTCCGTCATTGCCGTGCTTGCCCTCGTACCCGCCACCGCGTTGGCTGCAACGGCGGAAGAGCAGGACGCCGAGTTCGTCGCCATGTTCGATGGCGAGACGCTGGATGGCTGGCATGCGGTTCCGGCGGATTCCATTTCGGACTGGTCCGTCCAAGACGGCATGATCGTCGGCCAGGGCAGCGTGGACCGGCTCGTGTACCTCGTCTACGACGACGTCGAGTTGACCGATTTCGAGTTGGAAGCAAGCTACCGGTTCCCCGGCCACGGCAATAGTGGAATTCAGATCCACGCCGTGAAAGACCTGAGCGGCAAGCGGCCGTTCGTGGGCTACCACGCAGATCTAGGCCACCTGGGCATTGGGCCGCAGGTTCTCGGCGCATGGGACTTCCACTTCGCCTCGCGCGAGGAGTACGCCTGTTTTCGCGGAACGAGTCTCGTGATCGATCCGGACGGAACTACGCACACCACCGACGTCGAAGATGGCGTGAGGGAAACCGACATCAATCGTCGTGGCTGGAACAGGGTTCGCGTCGTCGCCAGGGGACGTCACTACCAGTTCTTCATCAACGGGAAGCTCGCCTCCGAGTTCACCGACAACGCGAAAGAAGAACGTTTCGACAAGGGCGCCATCGGCCTGCAGATCCACGATGCGGGGATGCGCGTCGAGTTCAAGGACCTGCGGCTGAAGAACACCGCTTCCAGGAAGTGACCCGCGGAAGAGGCGGTAGCAGCCTAGCAGCCCGTGGTGAAAGTCGCGCTGCATTCGACCGGCGATGCATCACGCCCAACATCGTTGCTCCTCGGTCGAAGATGCACCGATATGCTCCCTCGTCGCGCCTTGTTGGACGCGCGCCTCACCGGTCTCGGTGCGACACGGACTTCCACCACGGGCTGCTAGGGCACGATGGGCAGCGTGCGCCAACATCTGCCCCGCGGCGGCAGCTCACGAGCTGCGCGGACCGTCGTCGAGGCGCTGCCTGGAGCGGATTCGGTTCCGACGTCCGGCTAGGCGACCGGCCGGTCACCCACGATCGAGACCCGCTCGCCGAAGCGCGACTGCGGGTAGTAGTCCCACACGGCGTGATGCTGGGTGCAGCGGTTGTCCCAGAGGGTAAGCGTGTTGGGCTCCCAGCGCACGCGACAGGTCAGCGAGACCGTGGTGGCAATGTGCCTGAAGAGCATGTCGAGTAGACCCCGGCTCTCCCATCGTCGCAGACCGTGGATGTGCGAGGTGAAGCCGCTGTTGACGAACAGGGCCTTGCGGCCGGTCTCGGGATGGCGGATCACCACCGGGTGCTCGGTCTTCGGGTACGCCTTTCCATCGGGAGCCGCGTAGCCGTACTTGCCGATGTAGGGCAGCGCACCGTCATGCACCGCCACCAGACCTTCGAGAAACTGCTGCATCCGCTCCGATAGCGTCTCGTAAGCGCGGTACATGTCGGCGAATAGTGTGTCGCCTCCCGAGCCGCACTCGGGAATCTCCTTGATGTAGAGCATCGACGCCATCGGCGGCTTCTCGTCGCACGACACGTCGGTGTGCCAGCCGTCGCCCGCCGTGTACCTGGACTGTCATAGGCTCCGCCCTCCACTCATGGAGGAAGGATGATGAAACCAGTTTGCTTTGTCATGGGCGCCGGCGCCGGGATCGGTGGTACCGCCGGCAGGAGGTTCGCTCGCGAGGGGTACCACGCAGTTCTATGTCGCCGGAGCGACGAAGACGGGCTGAACGCTCTGGTCGCCGGCATTCACGAGGAGGGCGGGGATGCGTCCGGCTTTCTTCTGAACGCCGTCAAGGAGAACGCCATCGAGGATCAGATTGCCCAGGTGGAGGAGGAGATCGGGCCGATCGAAGTGATGATCTACAACCTCGGCGCCCAGATCGGCGATCGGGCGCTCGCCGATACCAGCTACAAGGCCTTCGAGCTCGGCTGGCGCATGGCTACATTCGGGCTCTTCCGGACAGCCTCCGCGGTCTGCCCCCGCATGGCTGAGCGTGGCCATGGAACGTTGATCGTCACGTCAGCTACAGCCGCGGCACGCGGCAATGCAGGACAGCACTCCCACGCGGCCGCGATGGGGGGACGCCGCATGCTCTGCCAGACGCTGAACGCCGAGTTCGCCGCAAAGGGAATTCACGTAGCTCATGTGCTCGTGGATGGATCGGTCGATGCACCGGACACGCTAGGCAAGATGCTTGGGCCGGAGCGGTTCGAGGCTCTCCGGAGCACCAAGGGTGCGGCCGACGGCCTCATCCTGCCCGAGCAGGTGGCGGAGACCTACCTCCATCTCGTGCAACAGCATCGGTCCACCTGGACCTTCGAGTTGGACGTGCGTGCCTACTCCGACAAGGCCTGGTGGAACTGACGTACCGACGGGTGCTGTTCCCGTCGCGCTGTACAGTGTGCGAGTGGACATCAAGGTAGATACGCGAGGCCGTGAGGCCGGCCCCCCCGGCTACTTCGACGACGCCGACGGCTTCCTCATGCCGTTGGCTCCCAACACGAGATCCCGCCGCATTCCCCTCGGTGACTTTCCGACCGGTCCCGAGGTCGGCACGCGACTACCCGAGGTGGTCGCGATCGACCAATTCGGTCGCTCGGTCGACCTGCATGCGGACCGCCGTGGCCAACCGGCGGTCCTGGTCTTCTCCCGATCAGCGGTGTGGTGACCCCCCTGTCGAACCCAGCTGGTCGAGCTGGAGCGAGGAATGGCCGCTTTCGATGCCGCCGGGGTCAAGCTCTACACCCTGACCTATGACGAGGTCGATGCGCTCGCCGACTACTCCAATGCCATGGGGGTCACTTTCACCATGCTGTCGGACCCGAACAGCGAGGTGATTCGAGCGTTCGGGATCCTCAACACGCTCATCCCGCCGGACGAGCACCCCTGGTACGGGATCCCCTTTCCCGGGGCCTACGCGATCGATGCCGACGGCATCATCGTCGCCAAGTTCTTCGACCGCAACTTTGGTGCGAGATTCGGACCCGAGCAGCTCCTCAACGCTGCTCTCGGCCGGAGGTTCGAGGTGGAGCCCGCGGCAAGCCCGGCGGAGCAGGTGAGTGTCGACGTGATCCTCGACGCCGACCGGCTGCTCTCGGGCGTCATTCACGAGATCGTCGCGACCTTCCGGGTACCGGAAGGGCAGCATCTCTACGGCGAGCCGGTACCGGACGGCCTGGTGGCTGCCACGATCGAAGTCGACGACGCTCCCGGCATCATCAGCCGCACTCTGGTCGCACCGCCTACTTCCAGGTTGACCCTCGCCGGGTCCGGCGACACCCTCGAAGTCTACGAGGGCGACGTGGTGCTGCGGCTACCGATCGCACAAAACGGCAGAGCCATGCAGAAGGCCGACGGCAAGCGCTATGTCGACATCAGCGGCAGGGTCCGTTGGCAAGCGTGCGACGACGTGGAGTGCGGTCTACCTCGGTCGCAGAGCTTCGACTTCCGGGTCGAAGCCGGTTTCCCGGTCCTCCCGGACATGGGCCCAGGGGTGGGACGAGTACCGGAAATGAACGGTGCTGCCCACTTCAAGAAGATGATGGAGCGGAAGTCCATGTGGTCCATGCTCAACTGGGGCACGGTGATGGGGATGGACGCCTTCTGCGACGCTCTGGAGTTCCCGCTGCTTCCGCTCCCGGAGGTGCGGGCCGGTGAACCTACCCGCTACCGACCCGCGGAGGCCGTCGACGATGGCGCCTGGGTTCCCATGATCCCCAACGATGGCGAGGGTGAGAACGAAGCCGACGTCTACGATCGGCTTCCCGCTTCCCGTCGCTTCGTGCCGAACGTGATTCGGGCCATGTCCCTCGTGCCCGATGCCCTGCGTAATCTGCTCGACCTTCTGTTTCCCTTCTACCTGGCGGGTCACAACCCAAAGTCTGGCAGCCTGGACCGCAGGCAGACGGAGTTGGTCGCCGGCCGGTTATCCGCCCTCAACGAGTGCTTCTACTGAACGACCGCACACGCACAGATGCTCCGGGCGAGCAGTCAGGGCAGCGATGTGGACTTCGAGGCGATCACTAGGGGTGCCAGCGATCAAGTGACCGGGGTGGCGTATGGCGCAGAGTTGATCGCCTACGCGGATGCGGTAGTTGCCCGGTCACCGGAGGTGACACAGGCCCGCGACGCCGTCCAGAAGTCGTTGGGAGATGCAGCGGTCGTCGACGTCGCCGCCGTCATCGCGAACTTTCAGCGCATGGTTCGCATCGCCGACGGAATCGGGATCCCCCTCGGCGAAGAGCTCGATCTTCGCTCGGCGGACCTTCGACACGAGATCGGGATCAACGAATTCGCCAGTGCCGCAGGGCGCAGGATCAGCGCGACGTGAGCTGCGGCCCTGCGCGATCTCGTCGCTACACCCCCCCACCACGCGGTCACCGGTCGGCGGCGGGTGCCAGCTCACGATCCATCACCAAGAGGAGAATCATCATGACTGACGACCGCTCCAGCGTTATCAACTTTCTTTCGATCTTTGGGATGTTCATCGTGGCGATCGGGACCGCGGTGTTCTCTCCGCCCGTGTTTGCGCAGTCGTCTCAGCAGGTCTTCGAAGCTAGCGACGCCGACAGCGACGGCGCGATCAGCAAGGCCCAAACTCCCGATCCCAGCTTCGGGACCCTGAACCCGAACGCGGCAAGTTTCATGATCGTTCCGCCGGCTCAGGACGGAATGTTGTACATGCTCAACCTCATGAAGTACCGGGACAAGGCCGAATATCCCGACGGGCGCGAGACGAACCTGACGGGCGAAGAAGCCGACAGGCTGTACAACCCGTTACCGGAAGTTGAGAAAGTGGGCGGCGGGCTAGTTTACGCCGGCAGCGTCGAAGCGCAGCTCGTAGGCAAAGATCCGACGTGGGATCGGGTCGGAATCGTCATGTATCCGAGTCGGGCGAAGATCGCGCAAATGAGGGCGAGCGCGGGTTTCCAAGAGACCGTCGTTCACAAAGGCCCAAGCCTCGCCGCGTCCCAGATCATCGTCACGATACCCGAAGAAGATTGGACGTATTCGGATAAGCCTCCGGTCACCGCGGCCGACGTTCCCCATCCGGCGTCCGCCGACGACCCGTCCTTTACTCTCTTTCATCTGGTGAAGTATCGCGCCGTCGCCGAGTACCCCGAAGGCAGCAGCGAACCCCAACGGAGTGGACGCGAAGCGATGGACGTGTTTTGGAAATCTCTGGAGGGAAGTCTTCACGAGGCCGGCGTGGAGCCGATGCTCAAAGCGGAAGTCGCCGGTGTTCTGGTCGGCGACGGGCGAGATTGGGACGACTATCGCATCCTGAGGTTCCCGAGCCGTCGCGCCTACGAGGCCGTACTCGCGAGAATTGAGTCGAGCGATTCTGCCATTCACTTTGCCGCTGCCGTCGAGGACGAGTACCGTTTGCAACTGGTGGACCTGATGGACAGGACGGCCAATCCCCCAACGCCTCCGAAGTAGGTGCGGGTTCTGTACCGGCCTGACGCCGAGAGACTCAGCCGGCAGGCGCGATGGTGTCCCCAACGGGATTCGAACCCGTGTTGCCAGCTTGAAAGGCTGGAGTCCTGACCTGGCTAGACGATGGGGACGCGATTCGGGCCGCGGCTTCGGTGCCGACCGCTGTCGAGCGGCGGAGTATACCGGCAGCGGCCGAAGCCGTGTTGCAGGAGTCTGACCCGGACATCGGTCTGGGCCGTTTCCTGTTTGGTTGCGGCCCCTGTTGACGATCGGCATACAATCGGCGACAATCAGCTCCGATCGAGTATGAGCCGTTGTTTCTGGGATCCTGCGAAGAACAGACGCTTGATCGCGGAGCGGGGCGTCAGTTTCGAGGAGGTGGCGACACTGATCGAATCGGGTGCGCTGGTCGACATCTACGACCATCCGGATCCGAAACGGCCACACCAGCGGATTGCCGTGATCGAGATCGGGGAGTACGCCTACCTGGTTCCTTACGTGGAGACGGAAGCAGGCGACTTCTTCCTCAAGACGATCATCCCGAGCCGGAAGGCGACGAAGAAGTACCTGAGGGCGAGGTGACGAGCCATGACCGAACGCACGACGAAGCCCGATTCAGCAGCACTCGACCCTGAGGAGCGCGAGATCCTGAGAGCCTACGAGCAAGGACGTCTCCGAAGAGCCTCGGGCTCTTCTCGGGACGTCGCCAGGCTGGAGTCCGCGGCCCGCGAGACGCTTCGAAAGGACAAGCGAATCAACATCCGCCTGCCGAGTCACGACCTGGTGGAGATCAAGCGGTTGGCGGCCCGCGAAGGAGTGCCGTACCAGACTCTCATTTCCAGCATCCTTCACAAGTACGCCACGGGCGAGCTTGGTTGAGCCGCGACGAGTCCTAAGCCCTCCGTCGCAGCAGGTCGGCCGCATCGGGCGCGCCGCACTCCACCGCCCACTCCAGGGGTGTGGCGTCGTAAGCCAGGTCGAGGAGCGTGCGTCCCTCCTCGTCCCGGTCCGTGAGAACGGCGGGCGAACGGGCGAGGATGTAGCCGAGCGCCTTGAGATCGCCCTTGGCCGCTGCCTTGGCGGCCCTGTTAAGCGACCGGCCGATCACCCACGATCGAGACCCGCTCGCCGAAGCGCGACTGCGGGTAGTAGTCCCACACGGCGTGATGCTGCGTGCAGCGGTTGTCCCAGAGGGTGAGCGTATTGGGCTCCCAACGCACGCGACAGGTCAGAGAGACCGTGGTGGCAATGTGCTCGAAGAGCATGTCGAGCAGACCCCGGCTCTCCCATCGTCGCAGACCGCGGATGTGCGAGGTGAAACCGCTGTTGACGAAGAGGGCCTTGCGGCCGGTCTCGGGATGGCGGACCACCACCGGGTGCTCGGTCTTCGGGTACGCCTTTCCATCGGGAGCCGCGTAGCCGTACTTGCCGATGTAGGGCAGCGCACCGTCATGCACCGCCACCAGACCTTCGAGAAACTGCTGCATCCGCTCCGATAGCGTCTCGTAAGCGCGGTACATGTCGGCGAATAGTGTGTCGCCTCCCGAGCCGCACTCGGGAATCTCCTTGATGTAGAGCATCGACGCCATCGGCGGTTGCTCGTCGCACGACACGTCGGTGTGCCAGCCGTCGCCCGCCGTGTACCTGGACTTCTGCGTGGTCTTGACGACAAGGATCTCCGGGTCGTGCCCGCCCTTGTACTCGGAGCTCTTGTGCAGGGGGTGGACGTGCAGCGGGCCGAAGGACCGGCCGAAGTCCTTGTGCTGCTCGCGAGTGAGTTCCTGGTCACGGAAGACCAGCACCTGCCAGTCCAGCCAGGCTTGCCTGATGTCGTCCTTCTGCGACTGGGAGAGCGGCTGGGACAGGTCGATTCCCTCGATCTCCGCGCCGATATGAGGGGTCAGGGGTCGGATCCCGATGGGGGCTGCGGTGGGCGTCCAATCAGGGCGCGTTTCGGAAGCGGCTTGTATGGTCATGGTGCTGGTGATCCTCTCATACGCTTCGTTGTGGCCGAACTGAAAGGGACGCGCGCCTTGTCTACTCACGCGGGGAGTAGATGACCCAGATCTTCGTGTAGCCGTCCGTTTCGAAGACTCCGGTCCACTCTTTCGGGACCGTCACTGCCTCCCCGGCGTTGATCACGAGCTCCGTTCCGTCAGATGACGTCAGAGTGACGCCGCCCTCGAGGAAGTACATGAACTCGTCGACACCGTACGGCTGGGTGATCTCGATCCGTGTCTGCCCAGACTTGTACATGCCGGAAGAGAAGCTCTTGTCGCTCGAGACCAGCGACGTGGCCGTCTGCGTCACGTGCCCGTCGGCGTGGGTCTTCTCGACTACGTCCGGGCGCTCGAAGATCTTGCCGCCGAGATCTGGCTTGCTGATCTTCGCCGGCCGAACGGTTTCATCACTTGCAGCCATCATGGAACTCCCAAGGACTGTTGCACAGAGGATGATCAAGACTCTTCTCTTCATGGGTGGACTCCTGGGTGAGGTGATTGCCGGAGTGGACGGGCTCGGTCGAGCGGCAGGCCAAACGCTACGAACTCTGCCGGGGACTCCTTGCCGCCGATCGCGACGACGATGAACTGGCGACCATTGTGTAAGTAGGTCATCGGCGCACCGGTGGTGCCGGATGGCAGCTCCGTCTCCCACACCACCTCGCCCGTGGCCTTGTCGTAAGCGCGGAACTTCTTGCCCCAGTAGCGGCCTTCTTCCCCCTGGATGCCGGGGATGGCATCGCTGCCTTCACCGATGAACAGCAGCGTCTTCGTCACTAGCGGTGCCGGTCGCCCAGCGACCCCCAGGGGTGGCACGTCGAGGCCATCGAGCAGGGGATGGTCTCGAGGCCCATCGCCGTTGGCCGCCATCCACACGTGCTCGCCGCGATGCAGATCGATTGCAGTGATCCGACCATAGGGTGGCTTCACAATCGGGAGTCCGTCGAGGGTCGGTACATCGGGACCGTCGTAGGCGATCACGTAGCCGAGCGTCGCGTCGCTGTCTTCCGGCTGTTTCAAGGAGTACACGCCCGGCCAGGTGTGGGACACGGCGTAGTAGACGCCGGTCTCGGGATCGAAGGCGCCGGTGTGCCAGTTCCCTGTTCCCCACGCTCCCGGATTCGTCAGAGTGCCACTCTTCCCTTGCTCGTCGTCCATCAGGCCGGGCGGCGTGAAGATCGGCCCGAGACGGAAGGGCTTGACGAGCTCCAGGGCCCGTGCCCGGAGCTCCGGTGTGAAGTCGATCAGGTCGTTCTCCACGAGTCCCTGTCGGTCGAAGGGCGGCGGCTTCGTCGGGAATGGCTGGGTCGGCGACAGTCGCTCCCCGGGGACCCGTGAGCCAGGCACGGCCCTCTCCTCGATCGGCCACACCGGCTCCCCGGTACGGCGATCGAAGACGTAGAGGAAGCCGGTCTTCGAGGGCTGCATGACGGCGTCGATACGCCTCCCATCGACCGTGATCTCACCGAGGGTCGCCGGACCGGCCGTGTCCCACTCCCAGACATCGTGGTGCACCATCTGAAAGTGCCAGATTCGCTCGCCCGTCTTGGCGTTCAGTGCCACGAGTGAGTTGGAGTACAGGTTGTCGCCGGGCCGGTGGCCACCGTAGTACGCCGCGGTTGGCGCAGAGAGCTGGACGTAGACGTAGCCGAGCTCCTCGTCGGCCGATAGGCAGCACCACGACCCGAGGTCACCCGAGTACTCCCACGAGCCGTCGCCCCAGGTCTCATTGCCCGACTCGCCCGGCCGCGGTACGACGTGGAACGTCCACAGCCGGCGGCCCGTGCGGACGTCGTAGCCGCGCACATCCTCCGGCGTCGCCTCCTTCTTGCTGCCGCCGTCGCCGGCGCCTCCGGTGAATCCGGCCACCACGACGACGTCGCCCACGACGAGCGGCCCGGCAGTCCAGGTGAAATCGCCGGCAAGCGGTCCCGAGAGGCGGAGGCTGACGCGTCCAAGGTCGCCGAAGTCGCCGTCGAACTCGCCACTTGAGGCGTCGACCGAGTACAGGTAGTTGCCGCGTGCGAGGAACACTCGTTGCTGCTGGCCGCCGGTCCAGAGGTCGACGCCTCGTGGGCTCAAGCCGCGTGCCTCTTCGATCGTCGGCTCGAACGGCGCCTGAGACCACAAGGTCTTGCCGCTCGCCGGGTCGACGGCGCGCAGCAGGCCAACGAGGTTGGTCAGGAAAAGGCGACCTTCGACCATGATGGGCGTCGATCGCAGGTTGTTGCCCGGACGCAGCCCGGGGAACTCCTCCTTGAGCTCCGGTTCCAGACCCGGCCGTCGCCAGACGATGCGTAGATCGCCGACGTTCGAGGCGTCAATCTGGTCGAGCGGCGAGTAGCGCTTGAAGGTGCGGTCGCCGCCGAAGTACGGCCACTCGCCTTCCTGCGCCGCCAAGGTCGACCCCAGCACCAGCACACCGGCCCACGCGACCAAGGTTCGGCCCCTGGCGCGAGGCCGAACATCTGAGTTCGCGATCACCTTCCGCACCACGCGGTCCCGACTCAGAACCAGAACCGGGCCGACAGCGTGATGTCACGCCCGGGAAGCGGCGCGAACGTCTTCAGGAAGGACGTATGCACCCTGGCTTCTTCGTTGGTCAGGTTGCGGCCCCGCAGCAGCATGTCGAGGATCTGGTTCTTCAGCACGAACCGGCGTCCGACGTGGGCGTTGAGCATGGTGTAGCCGTCGGTCGGCGTCTCCAGCTCGGCCACGTCGTGCTGGTCGTCGACGAAGCGCCACTCTACCGCGGCTCGCCAGTCGTGGCCGTGGTAGTGCAGGCCGGCGCCGAGGCTCATCGGCGGGATCCGCGGCAGGTTGCCGCCCTGGTCCAGCTCGGCGTCGACCGTGTCGCCAAGCAGCTCCAGGTGGAGGTGGTTGTCTTCCCATTCCGCGACCTCGATCCGGGCGCGGAACTCGGCGCCGGTCATCGTCGCGTCGCCCTGGCTGTAGAGGATGACCGCGATGTCGTCGATCTGGGCGCCCGTGAACCCCTGGTAGATGAAGTCCTGGAAGTCCTGCCGGAACAGGGTCAGTTCGCCCTGGAAACGGCCCTCGTTCTTGCGCAGGGAGAGATCCAGGCCGTTGCCGACTTCGGCGTCCAGGTTCGAATTGCCGATCTCGTAGGTCAGTGTGGCGACATGGACGCCGTCCGCGAACAGTTCTTCGGCGCTCGGCAGGCGAACGGAGCGGGAAGCGGACAGGCCGAGTGTCCACGAGTCGTCGGCCTTCCAAAGCAGGCCCGCTGAAGCGGATACCCCGTCGCCCGACCAGTTCGAGCCTCCCTGCGGATCGTGCTCAGCCTGTTCGAAACGGGCGCCGAACTGCCAGCGGATAGCGCCCTTCTCGATCTCCTGGGACGTGAAGACCGCCAAGTTGTTCGACGCGGTCGGCGGCACGTAGACCTCGGCGCCCACCGCGGCGATGTCGCGGTCCGAGTACTGGAGACCGACGGAACCCCGGCTGGCGCCGCGAACCCGCTGGAACATCTCGACCCGGGTCTCGAAGTAGTCGTTCGTGAACACGGTGCCGGCCTCGTCGCCCTCGAACTCGACGTGTTCGTAGTCGGTTCCGCCCATCCGCACCTCGAGCTTCTCGAAGGCGCCGGAGCGCAGGTGGATGTCGCTGCGCAGATCGACCCGCTGCTGCTGCATGTCGACGCGAACGGGGAGTTCCTCGTCGGCGTGGTCGTCCTCGTCGTCATGGTCGCCATCGTCATGGTCGTCGTGGTCGTCGTGGTGATCGTCCTCGTCCTCGTCGTGGTGATCGTCCTCGTGATCGAGCCCTTGATGCTGGTGGGCGCCCGGCGGAATGCCGTAGTCCGTGTTGAAGCCGCTGACCGACACGCCGAGGAAGCCGCGGTCGCCGAAGAACCGGGTGATGCCGACGCGTCCGCTCTCGGTGTGCAGATCGGTGTTCGGGACGACACCGAACGGGTTCTCGAGGTGCACCTCGCTGTGCTCGTGGTCTTCCTCGTCGTCGTGGTCGTCTTCCTCGTCGTCATGGTCGTCGACTTCGTCTCCGTGGTCGTCGTCGAGGCGGGAGTGGCCCGGGATCTCGTAGGGGTCCGTTTCCCGGTTGACCGCGGCGATGGCCCAGGCCCATTCGCCGCTGCCGCCGCCCAACTCCAGGGCGCCCATCCGTTCGTCAGCGACCGAGCCCCCGACGAGGTCGACCGTGCCGTTCAGGGATGTGGCCGCGCGGGTCGTGGGAATGCGTCCGTCGATGATGTTGACGGCGCCGCCGATGGCGCCCGAGCCGTAGCGGAGGGTGGCCGGACCGCGCAGCACTTCGATCTGCTTGGCGTGAGCCGGCTCGGAGGTCACGGCATGGTCGGCGCTGACGGCGGAGGCGTCGCCGGTGCCGATGCCGCCGGCCATCACGCGGACCCGAGCCCCGGACAGGCCGCGGATGATCGGTCGGCCGGCGCCGGGGACGAAGGATGTCGACGACACGCCCGGCTCTCCGGCGAGGGTCTCACCGAGTGTCGCGCCCATCCGCAGTTGCAGGTCGGCGCCGCTGAGGACGGAGACCGCGTTGGACAGCTCGGATTCGCTGCGGAGATCGCCGGTCGCGGTGACCACGATCTCGTCGGAGTGGGCGATGTGATCGATCTCCAGTTCAACGGCCGTCTCCTCACCGGCCGAGACGGTGACCGACTGGCTGCTCTGGCCGACGGAGGGAATCTCGACGATCAGGAGGTAGGTGCCGGGCGGTACGGCATCGAAGCGGAACGCGCCGTCCGTTGCCACCGAGGCGCTGAGGGCGAGTTCAGGGAGCGTGGCGGTGGCGAGTGTGACTCCTTCGTCGCCGTGTGTGTGCAACTCGCCGGCGATGGAGCCGGTTTCCTGGGCGGCGGCCGCTCCGGGAAGGAGAAGCAGGGCCAGGGTGCAAAGCAGGGTGCCGACCGGCGGTCGTCGGCTCGGCGGGTCAGGTCTTTCGGTGCGGGGAGGGTCGGTGGGTGTTGCGAGCATGGTGGGAAAAACTCCGGGTCCTTGAGTGCCAGGTCGATTCGATGCGATGGTCGTTGCAGCGAAGGCTGCCGGGAGGCCTGCCGCGCCGTTCCCTGCGGTTGGGGACGACGGGCAAAAGGGCTGACGGGTCCGGGTCGGGACCGATGGCAGAGACTCGGCTCGTCGAAACGGAAGTGATCCGTTCGCCCCGGCGCTGTCTGACGGCGCGGAGTTGACGGGGCCGAGTTCGACTTAGCTTGTTGGGGGGCCGCGGGCGGTGCGCTGCGAGAAGTCGCCGCTCGTTGGGCGGTTTGCGTCCCAGGGACCGACAGCGGCGGCAAGCCGATAGGGACTCCCGACCGTCGACTTCTTGCGTTTGGCTGCGGTTTGCGACCGGCCCAGTTTGCAGGCGACACAGGAGTGCCCGTGAGCCGATGAGGCTTCACCGACCGAAGCACGGACGCCGGCCGGAGCGACATCGTTGTCGTGGTCGGCGGCGCAGTACGCCGCGTTGGCTACAGCCGGGTCGTGGCCGTGGCCGCTCGACTCCCAGGCTCCGGTGAGCACAGTGGCGATCGTCAGCGCGATGGCGTTGACGACGGCAACTGGCGAACCGGGGGTGCGGCGCATCGGCGGGAATCGTAGCAGGACCTTGGCTGTGCCGGTCTTCCGGCCGGTACCCGGCCGCGCTACCGCCGTGTCACAACAACTTGATGCGCGCCGCGGCGGTCGTCGCCCGCGCCTGCAGCGGCGCTGAGAGCGAAGTCTCCGGCTTGAACCGCGACTTCCTCGAAGGTCGCGTCTTCCCTGGCGTTCAGTAGCCAGCGGCCCCGGGAGGTCGGCCGCCAGCCCTGGTCATCGCTGACACGCCGCCAGTTCTGGCGGGTGAGGACGGTGACCCTCGAGGTCGTATAGCTCCAGGGCGAGGTCGCCCTGCCAGTCCCCCTCGCCGCGAGGGGACGGGTGGACCAGCTTGTAGCGCTGGCCGACCGCGCCGAAGGCCTGAAGCGGCGTCGGTTCGTCGCCGCGGTGGAACTGGAAGTACAGGGTGCGATCGGGCCAGTCCGCGGCCTCGCCGTCGCCGGCCAGCAGGTCGAGCAGGCTCCGGCCGTCCAGGTGCAGACCCGTGGGCGGCTCGACGCCGGCGGCGTCGAGCAGGGTCGGGGCAATGTCGATGTGGGCGGCGATGCGGTCGACCGGCTCTCCGCCGGCGGGCAGCCGGCCCGGCCAGCGCACCAGCAGGGGCGATCGAGTGCCGCCCTCCAGGGTGGAACCCTTGCGGCCCCGAAGCCCCGTGTTGTAGCGGTCGCTGTCCGGTCCGTTGTCGTTCAGGAAGACGACGATCGTGTTGTCGGCGAGACCCAGGTCGTCGAGCCGCTTCATCAGCCGGCCGACGTTGTCGTCGATGTTGCTGATCATGGCGTAGCCGCGGGCCAAGCGGTCGATGACCTGGTCACTCGCATGTTCGGGGTCGGGGAGCACCGTGCTCAGGTCCATCTGCCGGTAGTGCTCCAGCCAGTCCTCCGGCACGTCGTGGAAGGGGCCGTGGGGCGCGTTCGTCGGCACGTAGGCGAAGAACGGCCGTCCTTCCGCGGCTGCACGCTCCATGAACTCGAACGCGGCGTCGAAGAAGCACGCTGATGGGTGCGCTACGCTTCATCGGTTTCCCTCCAAATCACGGCCGAGGACAGGATATGGCAGCAGAAGAGGTTCGCTACGAACGGCGCGGCCCGGTCGCGGTTCTCACCCTGGATCGGGCGCGCTACCACAACGCCCAGAGCTGGAAGCTGCTCGACGACCTGGACCGCCAGCTCGACCGGGCGATGGCCGACGACGACGTCCGCGTCGTCGTGCTGAAGGGCGCGGGCAAGCACTTCTCGTCCGGGCACGACCTGGGCACCCCGGAACAGCAGGCGGACATCGAGGCCCGGGGCCTCACCCAGTGGGTCGGCATGGAATGGTACGAGGCGTTCCGTTGGTACAACCTGGACAACACGGTCAAGTGGCGCAACCTGCCGAAGCCCACGATCGCCATGGTGCATGGCTACTGCATCTTCGGCGGCTGGATGATCGCCGCGTCGATGGACCTGATCTTCGCCGCCCCCAGCGCGCGTTTCCTCGCCAGCCTGTTCGAGACCTTCACCGTGCCCTGGGACATCCACCCCCGCAAGGCCAAGGAGCTGCTGTTCGAGAGCCGCTTCATCGACGGGGAGGAAGCCCGCGAACTCGGACTCGTGAACCGCGTCTACGCGGAGGATGAACTCGAACGCGAGACCCTGGCCTACGCGGAACGGATCGCCGAGAACGACCCGGCGGTGCTGCGGCTGGGCAAACTGGCGGTCAACAAGGCCCAGGACGCGATGGGCTACAGCGCCAACGTCGAGGCTTCCTTCGCCGACTACCTGGTGGTGCGCGAGATTCGCGGCAGCTCCAGCAGGGTCGACGGCGACCGGCGCCTGGTGGGCGTCGACCTGGCGCTCCGTGGCCAGCGCGGCGGGCGAGCCGGGCAGACGCCGGCGGACGCGGCGGAGACTTCGGAAGCGCGGGAGGACGCATGAGAACAGTCCGAGCCGGCACTGCCGTGGTGCTTGGCCTGAGTCTTTCCGCCGCGGCCATTGCGGTTGCTGCCCCCGTCGCCGCCCAGGAAGACGGCGCGCGGATGTACAACACGGCCAAGCAGAAGCTGATGAGCGGCGAGGGCATCGTCGGCGTCAGCGTCTCCTCGCCGGATCCCGACAGCTACTGCGCCGCCGCCAACGCCGGCTTCGACTTCACCTGGATCGAGATGCAGCACAGCCCGCTCTCCTACCAGGACGTGGCCCGGATGATCTGGGCTTGCCGCGGCGCGTCCGCCATCCCCTTCATCCGCGTGCCCGACGCGACGGAGGGCGCCATCCAGAAGGCGGTGGACCTCGGCGCGCTCGGCATCGTCGTGCCCATGGTGCGCACGGCCGAGAAGATGGAGGCCGCCGTCCGCTTCGCCAAGTTCCCGCCGGAGGGCAGGCGGAGCCTCGGCGGCGGCCAGTACGGCGCTTTGTGGGGCCGCGACTACCGCGCCACGGCGAACGAGAACATCCTCGTCATCGCGATGATCGAGTCGCCGGCCGGCGTCGACGCGGTCGAGGAGATCGCGGCCGTGCCCGGCGTCGATGTCGTGTTCGCGGCCTCCACCGACCTCTACAGCTTCTCCGGCAAACGCCAGGGCGAACCGGAGTACGAGGCGATGGTCGACCGCATCCGCGACGCCGTGCTTGGCGCCGGCCTCAAGCTGGGCGGCCCGCTCGCGTGGCGCGACCGCGAGGGGTTCAGCTTCTTCCAGGCCCCCGGCGTCGGCAGCCTGATCCGCCGCGGCGCCCAGGCCCTGCTCGAGGAGACGGCGTCAGGCGTAGCCGAGATCGAGGGGTCGGAGGAGCAGTAGCGGGCGGCCCGCCCGAACGGTCTACCGGGAAACTGGACGCGGGCGCTTCCGAGTTCCTGGCGGATCGTTGAGGGGTGCAGGAGGATTGACCATGGTCAGGGACCATGGTACAAACGTGCGCATCTGCCCGACGCGAAGGAGAGGATGAATGGAGGAGATCGCTGTTTCGAAGTTCAAGGCGACGTGCTTGGCCGTGCTGCAGCGGGTCAACCGAACTGGGGAGTCGGTGCTAGTCACGCGTTTCGGCAAGCCCGTCGCCGAGATCGTTCCGCCCGCGCCGGCCGTTCAGCCACGCCGGGTTCTCGGCCAGATGCGGGGTACGGCGAGTATCGTGGGTGACATCGTCTCCCCGGTGGTGGACGAAGACGAATGGGAAGTTCTGCGGTCTTGAGGCTCCTGCTTGACACGCACGTCTGGGTTTGGAGTCAAGTCGAGCCGGAGCGCTTGTCCGAGGAGGTCGCCGCAGCCATCGAGTCGCCGGAAAACGAGCTCTGGCTCTCTCCGATCAGTGTGTGGGAGGTGCTTCTGCTGTTCGAAAAGGGGCGTCTCGCCCTGAACGGCTCGGCAGAGGCCTGGATCGAAGAGGCGATGGACAAGATGCCCACCCGCGAGGCACCCGTTACCCACGAGATCGCACTGGCAAGCCGCGCGGTCGATCTCCCGCACAAGGATCCCGCGGACCGCTTCCTCGCTGCCACAGCCAAGGTGATGGGCCTGACGCTGGTCACGGCCGATGGCCACCTCGCGGAGGCGTCCGACATCTCCGTGCTGCGCAACTAGCGGGTCAGATGTGCGGGCCCTGGCCGCCGTCGACATCGATCACGGCGCCGTTGACGTAGGAAGCGGCCTCCGAACACAGAAAGACGATCATGTTGGCGACCTCCTCCGAGGTCCCGTAGCGGCCGACGGGAACGCTCTTGCCGTTGTTCTTGATGATGTCCTCCCAGTTGCCGCCGCGGGTGCCCGCGATTTCCTTCGCGGCCCGTTCCCACATCGCGGTGTGGATCAGGCCGGGCAGGACGGAGTTGAACAGCACGTTGTCGCGTCCGTACTTGCCGGACAGGGCCTTGCCGGTGGCGACCATTGCGGCCTTCGAAGCGCCGTAGTCGATCAGGGCGGCGCCGGGGTACTTCGCCGCGCCGCTCGCGATCATCACCACGCGGCCCCACTTCTGCTTGCGCATGCCCGGCAGGCAGAGTCTGGTGCTGCGAACGGCCGAGATCAGGTTGAGCCGGAACAGATCCTCCCAGTCGTCGTCGCTCATGTAGAGGAAGTTGCGCGAGGGCGAGGCGCCGACGTTGTTGACGAGGATGTCGACGGCGCCGCCGGCGAGGGCGGCTTCGAAGAAGGCGTCGATCGAGGAGCGGTTGGCCATGTCAGCGACGTGTCCCGCCACGCTGCCGCTGCCGGAGGGCGGCTTGTAGCCGTCGAGCGCGGCGACAGCGTCCTCGCTGCGGGCGCAGAAGGAGACCGCGGCGCCGTGGTCGGCGAGCGTGCGGACGGTGGCGGCGCCGATGCCGAGGCTGCCGCCGGTAACGACCGCGCGGCGGTCGGTCAGGTTCAGGTCGATCATCGTTGCGTTCTCCTGGCTGGGGTTACGGGGACGAGTGTATTGCCCGCGGCGTTGCTATGCTCCACCTTCATCTCTGACGGGACGGGAATGAAGAAACGACGCCAGTTGAACCTGTGGCGGCGGCCGTTGCGGCTCGCCGCGCTGATCGTGGTCTTGTCAACGCCCGCGGTGGCGCAGGACGCCGGCGACGCGATTCCGCGCCACTACGCCGGCAACCCGGACATCAATGGCGTCTGGCAGGCGATCAACACTGCCCACTGGAACCTGGAGAACCACTCCGCGGCCGCCGGTCCGGCGGAGTACGGCGTTCTGGCCGCTATGCCGCCCGGTGTGGGCGTCGTCGTCGAGGGCGAGATCCCCTACCAGGACTGGGCGCGCGAGCAGCGGCAGAAGAACTTCGAGAACCGCTGGCGCGAGGACCCCGAAGCCAAGTGCTACCTGCCGGGCGTGCCGCGCGCGACCTACATGCCGTTCCCGTTCCAGCTTCTCCAGGGCACCGGCCAGATCATGATCGTCTACGGTTTCGCCGAGGCGAACCGGACGATCCACATGGACAAGGACGATCCGGCGCCGCCGCCGATCGACAGTTGGATGGGCCGCTCCCATGGCCGCTGGGAAGGCGAGACGCTGGTGGTCGAGGCCGCCGGCTTCAACGGTCAGGCCTGGTTCGACCGCGCCGGCAACTTCGCCAGCGACACCTTGCGGGTGACCGAGCGGTACACGCCGGCCGGACCCAACTCCATGATGTACGAAGCGACGCTCGAGGATCCGAACGTCTTCACAGGCCCGTGGACGATCCGCATGCCGCTCTACCGGCGCCTGGAGGAGCACGTCCGGGTGCTGGAGTTCAAGTGTGTCGAGTTTTCCGAGGAGCTTCTCTATGGCCACCTACGCCGACGCGACGAGACCCCGACTGGCAACGACCCTTAGCGGCGCGGCTGCTGCCGCGGCCCTGCTCGCGCTGACCGCCGTTCCGGCGGCGGCGGGTGAGGTTTCCGTGCAACTGACGACCTCGGCCGCCAGCGAGGCGGTCAAGTGGTACCAGCGGCACCTGGACTGCGAGCCGATCGAGGGCCGCGGCGAAGCGATCGACTGCGGCAACGCGACGATCGAGTTCACCCAGGGGCCGATCATGGGCGCCAGTCAGGGCACGGGCCTCGACCACATCTCCTTCTCCTTCCCGGACCTCACGGAGAAGATGGCCGAGTTGGAGAAGGTTGGCGTGCGGGGCTCCGGCGTTCGCCTGCAGCGCTTCGACGACGGCTCGACCCTGCTCGACATCCCGGGCCTGTTCAAGATCGGCTTCATCTTCGACCCCTGGGGGACCCGGATCGAGGTCGTCGAGGACACGGAGACCCTGGGCTTCCACCACGTCCACCTGAGCGCGGTCGATCCGGCGTCGACACTTGGCTGGTACCGCGACACGTTCGGCGGCACGCCGGAGAGCCTGCGCGGGATGCTCGACGGTGTCCGTTTCGGCGATGTCTGGCTGCTCGCCTCGCAGCATGCCGAGGGCCAGCCGGCGCGGAGCGCGGGCCGCGCGATCGACCATCTCGCCTTCGAGATCGCCGATCTCGATACGGCTGCCGTGGGACTCCGCGACCGCGGCGTTCGCTTCACGAGGGATCCGGAACGTCCCCAGGGTGGCCGGTCCGAAGCGAAGCGCGGTTTCGTCTCGGCCCCCGACAACGTGCGGGTGGCGGTCCTTGAACCGGACTGGCGCGGTATCGACGCGATGGCCGACGTCGAGGACGACGCCGTCGCCTCGGCCGAGCCCTACGTGGTCCCACGGACGCCTTGGGGCACGCCCGACGTGCAGGGGATGTGGTCCGGCAACAAGGCCCACGGCATTCCCCTGGAACGTCCTGACGACCTCGCCGACCGCGCGGAACTGACTTCCGAAGAAGCGGCGGCCCGTCGCGAGCGCGGCACCCTGGGGAGCATCTGGGGCTACGAGCGCGAGTGGCGGGACACGACGCTCGGCTACGTCAAGTCGGCCCCCTCCCGCCAGATCGCGATGGTCATCGATCCACCGGATGGCCGCCTGCCGCCCCTGACGGAGGAGGCGCAGGAGCGGCGACGCAACGCGGCCCGGTCGTTCGGCGACTACGTACGCAGGCGGCCCGCGGGACCCGAGGACCTGAGCGTGTACGTGCGCTGCATCACCCGCGGCCTGCCCGGCATGATGATGCCTTCGATCTACAACAACGGCCTGCAGATCAGCCAGAGCCCTGGCTTCGTGGCGATCCAGAAGGAGATGATCCACGAGACACGGGTCATCCCCACCGAGCAACGGCCGCCGCTGGGAGCAGGGGTCAAACAGTGGCTCGGCGAGTCCCAGGGCCGCTGGGACGGCGACACCCTGGTCGTCGAGGTGACGAACTTCAACGGCCGCACGAACTACCGCGGCTCGAGCGAGGGCATGAAGCTCACCGAGCGCTTTACCCGCCTGGGGCCGAACCGGCTCGAGTACCAGTTCACCGTCGAGGACCCGAGCGTCTGGACTCAGCCCTGGACCGGCCGCTTCGAATTCGAGCTCGACAACGAACAGTACGAACTCGTCGAGTACGCCTGTCACGAAGGCAACTACGGCATGACGAACATCCTCTCCGGCGCCAGGGCGCGCGACCGCGAGGAAGCCGCGGCCGCGGCGGAGTCGGGTTCGGGAGCGCAGTAGACCCTGGGAACCCGGGTGGCGCGAGCCGCGCCACCCAGGTTCTGGCCGGCATCCGCCGTCAGGCGGAACCGGTTGCTGCGAGTCCAGCCAGTTCAGCGTTCAGGCTGTAGCTGTCGCATCCAGTGGTCGATTCGGCTCGCCGCCCAACGGTTGGCGCGCTTCCCAGCCATTCGCCGGCTGCTCGGGGCAGTGCAGGGCGCCAAGGCACCTGTGGACACTGATCTCGGGCTGCGAGACATCGAACGGCAGACAGAGGAGCGTTGGACCGTCGTGGAAGACGAAACGCAGCGGCTCCTCGAAGTCGCCCGTCCGCGGATAGACGAGGGCCACGGTCTTGCAGCCATAGCGCTTGCCGTAGGCGTATAGCTGGTACATGTCGGCTTGCACGATGCCGCGCTTCGTCCGATCTTCGGCCACTGACTTGAGCCGGACTACGTGTTGGGCCGCATCTATCGCAAGCTAGAAGGGGTACGAGACGATGCGGACGCAATGATGAAGGAAGTGTTGTCCGTCAACGTGGACGCGCCGCGAACCCCCGGCGAGCCTTGGCCCCCTCTCTCACTCTGCGAGTGGGCCAGTAAGGTACTTGGCCGGGAGGTCAAGAATCCGCGTCTGGAGAGGCGAGAAAGAGTGCAGAGTGCTTCTTGAGGACATCCGTAAGCTCGTCTACGGAGGTTTGAAGGTCGGTTCTGGTGCTCCTCAGGCCATAGAACGTCAGCGGCTCCTTGGTGTCGTCGAATCGAGCGCAGCGAGAAAGATCGGTAGTCAGAGTCCTGAGTTCGCGGAACCTGTCAACGACATTGACACAGCGGTGTTCTGGATTTACTGAGTCGTCTCTGCAGTCTCGTTGTCGGGCTTGTTGATCCAGACGGCCTGGGGCAGTGGCGTGTGCATCGGTTGGCCGCCGACGAATCGTTCGGGGGAGCTTTCCCAGGCGGCGCTCAGCGTGCGTTGGCGCTGCTCGATCACGGCTTGCGCCCGGCCGTAGTGGACGGTCTCGGGGGTCAGCATGGCGATGCCGGCATGGCGGTGTTCCGTGTTGTACCAGGGGAAGAAGGACCTGCAGTAGTCGGTCGCGGCGTCCTGGTTGGGGAAGCGGCTGGGGAAGTCGGGGTGGTACTTGAGGGTCTTGAACTGTGCTTCGGAGTAGGGGTTGTCGTCGCTGACCCGCGGGCGGCCGAGGGACCGGTTCACGCCGAGGCGGGCGAGCAGTTGGGCGGTACCCTGGCTGGTCATGGGGGCGCCTCGATCGGAATGCAGGGTCAGGACATGGGGCTTGACGCCGTGCTTGAGGCAGGTCTCCTCGATGAGCCTTTGGGCGAGCGCGGAGTTCTCGCGGTCGGCGACCATCCAGCCGACCGCGTAGCGGCTTAGGAGGTCAAGCAGGACGTAGAGGTAGTAGTAGGTCCAGGTCTGCGGTCCGAGCAGCCTGGTGATGTCCCACGACCAGACCTGGTTGGGCGCGACAGCGACCAGCTCCGGCTTGGCGTACGACGGATGGACGCGCTGATTGCGGCGGTCCCTCACGGGGTGGTTCGCTTCGAGGATGCGGTACATCGTGCGCTCCGAGCACAGGTAGCGGCCCTCGTCGAGCAGGGTGGCCACCACTTCTCCCGGCGAACGATCGACGAAACGCGGCGACGCAAGCGTGGCCTCGACCCGTTTCCGCTCGATCTGGCTCAGTGCCCGGGCAGGCGTGGGGCGGGGCTGCCGTCGCCCGGGAGCGGGCCTCGCACGACGATAGAAGGTCGATCGCGACACGCCCAGCGCCCGGCACGCCGGCGCGATGCCGACCTGCCGGGCCAGGGACCTTGCCGCCATCAGCAGTCCTTCCCGTCTTCGAGGCTGAATCCCAGCAGCCCTGCAACTTTTCCCTGGACGTCCAGGATCGTGTGCGCGGCGGCGACTTCCCTCTCGAGCCGTTTGACCTTCGCTTCCAGTACTATGCAGGGAGCGCGGCTAAGAAGGGCGTCAGCATGGACGCAGTGCGCCGTGGGCTGGACGATATGGCGAGGCGCACTGGCAAGCGGCTGACCGGCCACAAGGCCAACTACGTCGACGCTACGCCCGAAGACGTGGCGCGGGCCATGCTGATGAAGAACCGGGCTAGGCCGGTCAAGAAGACGAAGGTTTGAGACGGAGGTTGTGGTGTTTAAGTACCTTGAGAGGCGGCGAAAGCAGAAAGCGGAGCAAAGGGCAGACGAGTTGTTGAGGCAGCAGGAAGATCAGCGTCAAGCAGAGAAAGCCGCTAGAGCTAAGATTGAGGTCCAAAGGCTCGTTCTTGGTGCCTTGGCGGACAGGAAGGTCGTCGAGGAAAACAGTAGGCTATGGGACAGAAACTTCCCTGACTTCAAGCTCGGAAAGACGGAACCACTGCTCTACGTCTTCCCCGGCGTCACCTACCTTGAGCGCGTCACCCGAAGGAAGGTGCAGGGCAGGAGCGCAGGCACTTCGGTGCGGGTGATGAAGGGCGTTTCGGTCCGTGTTGGGTGGTCTGCCTGGACTCCAGTGGAGTATGAAGAGGTTGTTGCGCGAGGCGTTGGCGATTTGGCGGTTTCGACTCGGCATGTGTTCTTTCGTGGAGATCGCCGGTCCTTTCGCATTCATATGAACAAGGTGGTGTCGGTAGGCTGCGGCGACGACTACGTTGAGGTAGTAAGGGACAGAGCCAGCGGCTTGCCAGAATACTTCACTGGACTTAGTGCTGGCGACGCGAGATTCGCAGCGGAGTTGATTGACACTGTTACTGTCTCAGATTGGGGTCGGTCGGGGCCGGAAATCGTGAGCGCTCAGGACGAAGGCTTGTTGCACTATGCGTCCGAGTCTGCGCTTCACGCTTGACAGGCCATCAGCCGTAGCGTATAGCCCCCCAACTTTATGTTCCGCAAGCGGCCGCTGGCGGACTCGAACGTGTCGGCATCGAGTGAACCCGAAACGGTGCCCCGCAGAAGCTGCCAGACTGCGTCCTGGTTGGCCGGATGATCGGGGTTGTCGTATTGGAACAGGCGAAGAGAGCGAGGAAAGTTCTAGACGTCGCGAGACGCGGCAGTCTGCAGGGGATGGACCTCAAAGACCTCCGCCAGACTCGCGAAGACACGGTCGCGACTCTCGGCCTTCTCGCTCTCGTTCGCCACGACGGTGATGAAGAGCAAGGGATCGAGGACGTCGGCGTTGGCAAGGGGTGACGCGCCTTGCCAGTTCACCTCCTTGGCCCGGTCGTCCAGGTACTGCTGGCCTCCGTCAGCGATCTTCCTCGCCAGTTCGTTGAACTAGGGCACTCAGTCGAACGTCTCCTTCATTCGCGTCGCTCCTTGGGCGTGTCGCCGGAAGGCCGGCGAGTGTAGCGCGGGGCAGTAATTCGGCGGTCGCTCGACTGGCCTGTGGTTTTGCCACCTGCCGGGGATGGTGCTCGCTTCTTCGGGCGATTCTCATCCGTCGCCGGCGATGACGGCCGCCGGCCGGGATGAGATCAACGACACGTCCAGACTCACCTGATCGTACGGTACCTGCGGGATCAACTTGCCGCGGCGCCCCTTCTCCAATTCCACGAGTCCGTAGCGCGACATCGTCTTCAGGGTGCGCGAGAGATTCGACTTGTTTCTTCCCGTAAGCACGGCCAACTCGGTCAGCGAGTCCGGCTGCTCTCGGGCAATCAGAGCAAGCAGTTCTCGGTTGCGCTGGGAGAGCACCTTCGCGAAGCTCTCAAGGGAGGTGAACCACACCCTCGGCTCTCCCTCGGTTGGCTTGCGCTCGCCGCGGGCGATCGCCAGCGTGCGCTCCTTCATTTGCCCGTAGTCAGCGATGCCGATCTTGAGCGTCTTCATGAGAATGATCCTCTCTCGCGCAGCACCTCGTCCACGGTCTTCCAGAAGTCCTCGAGAAGCGCGGCTGCATCCTTGTAGTCGTAGCGTCGGATCTGGCCGTGAAGGTCCAGCAGCGTGTCGAGCGCGGGATTGCGTACTCCCTTCTTTCACCGGCGAAGGTTATCAGTACATGACAACCTGGAGCGAGGATGTCTCGTGCAGTGATGCGCCGGTGCCAGCGCCGGATGGGATGCCTGGCCAGCTTGCCGCTCGTTCCATCGGTACCGAGCCGGCGGCCGGCGTTACACTCCTCCCGCCATGGCCGACCCCATCCTCAGAAGTCCGCAGCGGCCGCGCGAGCCGCGACGGCGGCTCGATCTGAGTGACTTCCCGGGCTGCCATGCGGTCCAGATCCCGGCCGACGAGCTGGAAGACTACGAGGGCCGCATCGAGTACTGGGAAGCACACACTGCTACCGCGATGGTGGCGGCCGAGCCGACCACCACATACCACGAGGCTCCGTCGCGGGGACTGAGCGGCCTGGTGCGGGAGATCGCTCTGGCCCGGGGGTCGGAGATCCTGGCGCTCGGCTCAGCGGATCTGGCGCAGTTCGACGAGAACGGCGAACCCGAAGTCATCATGGAGGCCGACGAGATCTTCTTCCTGAGCCGGCCATGGCCGCGCGCGAAGGCGATCGATGTCAACGAGGGCCCGTTGCCGGATGTGGTCCTGGAAGTGGACCACACAACGGATGTCCGGCGCCGGAAGTTGGAGGTCTACGCTTCCTGGCGGTTTCCAGAGGTGTGGGTGGAGGTGCCGGAGCCGTCGTGGCTTCCGCCTCGAACATCCGGCCGGCCGGGCCTTGTGATTCACGTGCTGGAAGGCACTCAGTACGTGGAAGCCGCGAGCAGCCGCGCTTTTCCCGGCTGGACGGCGGCGGAGATCCACCGCGCCCTGAACGAAGAAAGCAGGTCGCCGGCAACGGTGGCGGCCGTGCGCCGGGTCGGTCGGAGGATGGGCAGAGCGGCGGGCACCGGTCCTGACGACGATCTGTTCCTGGGCGCGGAGCGAGCGGAGAGCCGGGCCGAGGGCAGGGCAGAAGGCCGGGCGGAAGGCAGGGCAGAAGGTCGCATCGAAGTGGTCCGGGCCCTCCTGAGGCAGACCCTCGCGGCTCGTGGCATCCTTACTTCGGCGGCACTGGAAGCCTGGCTGTTGCGCCTCGACTCAGCGTCTGAGGCCTCCCCGTTGGTGATGATTGCAAGCGAGTGCCGCGACGCGGACGACTTTCTCCAGCGCGCCCTGCGGCTTGAGGCCTGAACCCCGCGAGCAGCGGTCCGATGGCCGCGCCGGAAGCGCGCCGGCGTGCAGGGTCGGGGGTGGTTTGGGCGTCGCAGCCGTGTTCAGGCGCATCCAGCCGGGTGGTAGTCTTGCCGCTTAGCCAACATCGCCTACAGGACGACGCCCATGAAGACGACGCGACTCCTCTCCCGAGCAGCCCTCCCGGTCCTTGGCCTTGCTGCGGCCCTGGCCTTGGTCCTGCTCGTTCCGCCCCAGCCGGCCGCGGCGCACCACGCCTTCTCGGCCGAGTTCGACGCCACGAAGCCGGTGCGGCTGCGCGGCCAGGTGACGAAGGTCGAATGGGTGAATCCGCATGCCTGGATTCACATCGACGTCACCGACGAAGACGGCACGGTGACGGCATGGATGGTCGAGTGCGGCCCGCCGGGCGCCCTGGTGCGGCGGGGTTGGAAGAAGCACTCGGTGGCGCCGGGGACCGAGGTGCTGGTCGAGGGTTACCAGGCGATCGACGGCGCACCGCGGGCGAATGGCCGCGACGTCACGCTGCCCGACGGGCGGCGGCTGTTCGCCGGCTCGTCGGGCACCGGCGCGCCGTACGACGATCGGGAATCGGGCTGAGTCGGATCTCCGCTAGTCAGCGCGCCGGAAAGGGCCGCCCGGCATGACGGACCGGGACCTTCCGTCCGGCGGCGAAGCGATCGACGAACCCGAACGACTCGAGGATCTTCAGGTCGACCCGGAGGTCGACTTCTACCCGGAGGTGGCGGACCGCGAACCCGGCGACACGAACCTCGTCGGGCGGTGGTTCGACATCCATCCCCAAGTCACCTTCTGGGCGGTCGGGTTCCTGGTTGCGTTCATCGCGTGGACGCTGCTGTTCCCTGACCGGGCGGCCGCCGGGTTCGACGCCAGCCTGTCCTTCGTGAACGACAAGTTCGGCTGGTTCTACATCGCCGCGGCGAATCTGTTCGTGCTGGCGGCGGCCTACTTCGCCTTCAGCCGCTTCGGCAAGATCCGCATCGGCGGACCGAACGCGCGCCCGGAGTTCTCCACTGGCGCCTGGTGCGCGATGTTGCTCTCGGCCGGTATGGGCATCGGCCTGATGTTCTGGTCCGTCGCCGAACCGATCTCGCACCTGGTCGAGCCGCCGCCGGTGTTCAACGTGGCGCCGGAGACGGCCCTCGCCGGCAAAGCCGCGTTGGCGACGACCTTTTTCCACTGGGGCCTTCACCCCTGGGCGATCTACGGTCTGGTGGGTGTGGCGCTGGCCTTCTTTGCCTACAACCGCGGTCTGCCGCTGACCTTTCGTTCCGTCTTCTATCCGCTGTTGGGCCGGCGGATCTACGGCGCATGGGGCAACGTGATCGACGTGCTCAGCGTGCTGGCGACCGTGTTCGGGCTCGCCACGTCATTGGGATTGGGCGTCGGTCAGGCCGCGGCGGGGCTGAACTACCTGTTCGGCTGGCCTGCGACGACCGGTTTTCAGGTGGCCTTGATCGCCGGCATCACGGGTCTGGCGACCCTGTCGGTGGTGGCGGGGCTTCACGCTGGCGTCAAGCGTCTGAGCCAGTTGAACGTCTACCTGGCGGCAGCGTTGCTGCTGTTCGTCCTGGTCGCCGGTCCCACGCTGTTCATCCTGTCCACGTTCAGCCAGAGCCTTGGCTACTACGTGCAGGTCCTGCCGGAGCTGGCCTGGTGGACGGAGGCGTTTGCCGAGACCGACTGGCAGGGCGGCTGGACCATCTTCTACTGGGGCTGGTGGATCTCCTGGTCGCCGTTCGTCGGCATGTTCATCGCCCGCATCTCCAAGGGCCGGACCGTCCGCGAGATGATCGTCGGCGTCGTTGCGGTGCCGTCGTTGCTCTCTTTCCTGTGGATGTCGGTGTTCGGCGGCACGGCCCTGAACCTGCAGCTCGGGGGCGTGAAGGATTTGGCCGGGGCGGTCGAGAACGACATGGCCACCGCGATGTTCGCCATGCTGGAGGTCTTTCCGCTGTCCGGCGCCGCGTCGCTGCTGGGCGTGCTTCTGGTCGTCTCGTTCTTCGTCACGTCCTCGGACTCCGGCTCCCTGGTCGTCGACCACCTCACGGCCGGCGGCAAGCTCGACTCGCCCAGGGCCCAGAGGGTGTTCTGGGCGGTCATGGAAGGCGCTGTGGCCGCGGTGCTGCTCCTGGGCGGCGGGCTGTCGGCGCTTCAGACTGCGTCGGTCGCCACCGGCCTTCCGTTCGCGTTGGTGCTGCTCGTCATGTGTTTCAGCGTGCGTCGCGCCTTCCGCCAGGAGCTCGACCTGCTCGAAGACCACTACGACCTGGAGCAGTTCCACGACCGCCACCCCGAACTCATGAAGCGCCGCGAGAGTACGGAGCGGCTTGGGTGATCGGGGGCTGACCGCATTGACGTCGGCCGCCACCATGTGTCACATTTGTGCACATGGAGCACATCGGCATACGTGAGCTGCACCTGAAGACCGGCGAATGGGTGCGGCGGGCGGCGCAGGGCACGGGCGTCGTGGTCACCGAGCGCGGTCGGCCGGTCGCCTCGCTCATTCCCTTCCGCGACGGAGCGGTGGAGACGCTGTTCAGCGAGCGTCGATTGCTTCCCGAGTTCGAAGCACTGCCCGAGATCGAAGGTGACTCCACGATTGCGGTGTCCGACGACCGGGACCGCTAGCTGGTGGCCTACTTCGACACGGCGTACTTGCTCAAGTGCTACGTGAAGGAGGAGGGGTGGCAGAGAGTGCGCCTTCCCTCGGAGGTGTTTCTGCGAACGGGAGACGCGGTACACCTGATCTCCGCGCGGGAGCATGGATTCCAGGAGATCTACAGTAGTGACCGGCACCTCCTGGCAGCGGCGCCGCATGTCGGTATCGCCGGCTTGGACGTGATCCGTGCCGGCTAGCCGCGGTGGTACCGTTGCGGTTGTACCCAGAGACCGATGATCGAGGAGGTGGCGGAGTGAAGTTCCAACGGTTCGTTCTCCTGGGCCTGGCGGCCCTCTTGATGGCGCCCGTCGCCGTTGCGGCGCAGGACGAGGTTCCGCGGCGTCCCGACGGCAAGCCGGATCTCGCCGGCGCGTACGACGTGGCGACGCTGACTCCGCTCACCAGGCCGCGGGAGTTCGGCGATCGCCTGACGCTGACGGACGAAGAAGCGGCCGCGATTGCCCGCCGCAAGGCGGAGATCTACGAGTCGGACTTCAAGCCCAGCGATCCGGACCGTGAAGCGCCACCGGTGGGAGGCGCTCCGATCTTCGATCCGGGTCTCGAGGGCGCCTCCGGCGGCAGCGGCGGCTACAACGCCTTCTACATGGACCCGGGCGACAACGTGATCCGGATCGACGGCAAGTGGCGTACCTCGATCATGACCGATCCGCCGAACGGCCAGTATCCGGAGATGACGGATGCGGGCATGAAGCGGCGCGCCGCGCAGTTTGCGGCGTTCGGTCACAAGAACACCGGCACCGCCTGGTGGCTCGAGGAGCGGGAGGACGCCTCCGGCCCCTACGACAACATGGAACAGCGGCCCCTGGCCGAGCGCTGCCTGATGGGCTTCAGCTCCACGGGCGGGCCGCCGATGCTGCCGGCGCTCTACAACAACCACAAGCGGATCGTGCAGACCGAGAACCACGTGATGATCCTGATCGAGATGGTCCACGACGCCCGCGTCGTGCGCATAGGCGGCGAGCATGCGCCGGCCGATGAGCGCCGGTGGCTGGGCGATTCGATCGGCTGGTGGGAGGACGACACCCTGGTCGTCGACACGGCGAACTTCGGCGACGACCCCGCCCTGGGCGCGGCGACGAAGGACCTGCATGTCATCGAGCGCTTCCAGCGCCTGCCGAACGGCGACCTGCTCTACGGGTTCACGGTCGAGG
This sequence comes from Candidatus Multivorans sp., assembly GCA_965205295.1. Classification (GTDB taxonomy): domain Bacteria; phylum Acidobacteriota; class Thermoanaerobaculia; order Multivoradales; family Multivoraceae; genus Multivorans. The sequence goes on along the minus strand of OZ242167.1, from coordinate 2,375,659 downwards.
ATCCGAACGTGTGGGAGACGGCCTGGAGCGGCGAGTACGTGTGGAAGGGGACCTCGAACAAGGTCTTCGAGTACGCGTGCCACGAGGGCAACTACGCGCTGGGCAACGTGATGCGCGGCGCCCGGCTGCTGGAGGCCGACGCGATTTCCGCCGCTACCGGCGGGGAGTAGTCGTCGGCTCGGGCATGCGGATCCGGCCGGCTCAGCGCTCCAGCACGGACAGCACGATCCGTGACGGGTGTCCCGCCGAGTGGTGGACCGCGTTGTGCGCCACTCGCCACTCGGTTTCGTCGTAGTTGTTGCCGCCGGTGTTCAGGTTGCGGTCGTAGCGGGGGAAGTTGCTGCTCGAGATCTCGATCCGCAGCCGGTGGCCGGCGCCGAACACGTTCGCGGTCGCTAGCGGTCCGAGCGCGACCTCGTAAACCGTGCCGGCTTCCATGCTGACGTGCCGGTCGAAACCCTCGCGGTAGCGCATGCGCAGGATCGTGTCGTCCAGGTTGAAGGCCCGGCCGTCGGGGTGGACATCGACCAGCTTGACGGTGAAGTCGGTGTCGGGCGCGTCGGACGACACGTGCAGGATCACCTCGACCGGTCCGACCACGGCCAGCGGCTTCTCGAAGGGCTCCGTGGTGTAGACGAGCACGTCGGAGCGGGCTTCGATGCCGCGCTGGTCGAAGGCGCCGGGTTCGTAGTCGCCCATGCAGCAGAAGGCGCCGCCGTGGGTCGGCACGGGCGAGCCCGGGTCGTACACGAAGCGGTCGGCGCCGGCGCCGGCGCCGCTCGCAACGGCGTCGGCGGTCAACAAGCCGTCGCCGGCGGCTCTGTTCGCTCCGCCGTCGCTGCCGTCGCTGCCGAGATAGAGGGTCATCGGCTCGACTCCGGCCGGCGGCCAATCGGCGGCGTTCTGCCAGCGGTCGTCGCCCATGAGGAAGTAGCGGACCTTGGCGTACCGGTTCTCGAATCCGTTCGCCTCGGGCTTGGTGAAGCGGTCGAGGAAGGCCCACAGCATCTCGTCTAGCTGTAAGTCGGTGTCGCCGAAGTTCCGCTCGCCGACGATCAGGGGATCCGTGAGGCGGTACATGTTGCAGTGCAGGCTGGGCGCCACGACCATGTACTGGTGATCGCGGACCTCCGGGTCGGCGTTCCGTCGCACGTGGCCGTAGAGGGCCAGGTTCGGCGACACGGAGAGGTCGTACCAGGAGTTCGCCCACAGGGCCGGCACGCCGAAGGGCTCGTCGTCGTGGTAGAGGCCGCCCTCGTACCAGGCCGGGTCGTCCGGCATGCGGGCCGCGAACTCCCCGAAGATCCCCTTCGGCCCGCCGACGGACTCGATCAGGGTCTGGACGGGTAGGTGCCGGAGCGCCTGCTGCCAGTCGACGGCGGGCATCTTGGCTGCCAGGTCGAAGTAGGTCGCGAGCCGGGCCAGGTCCTCCCGGCTGGTGCCGGGCGGGAAGGTCGGCCGGAGGGTGTTCTGCTCGCCGTAGAGCCAGACCGCCATCGGAAGCTGGAGGGCGCCGCCCCGGTAGAAGTTCCCCTGCTCGTAGAACGGCCCCATGCGGCCGATGCCCGCGCCCTGGCCCATGGGTACCGCGGCCGCGTGGCCGGGATGCCGCATCGCCGCCAGCCCCATCTGCCACTCTGCGGTCGACGAGCAGCCGAGCGTCGCGACCTTGCCGTTCGACCACGACTGGTCGGCAATCCAGGTCAGCGCGTCGTAGCCGTCGGCCCGCGGTCGCCCGAGAATCTCCCAGTCGCCCTCGGAGAAGAACTTGCCGCGCTCGTTCTGGACCACGAAGGCATAGCCGCGCTCGATCGCGTCGAGACCGAACTTGACCAGCGCGCTGGGACGCTCCAGGTTCGGGCCCGGCAGCAGGCTGAAGTTGTAGGGCGTACGCCAGAAGATCGTCGGCACCGGCCCCTGGGCATCCCGTGGCCGGTAGATTTCGGTGGCGAGGCGCACGCCGTCCCGCATCGGTACCATGACCATCCGGTCGATCTCCGCCTTGCGGTCGAGGTCGGCCCGGCGCACCGGGTCAGGTGTACGGTGGATCTGGGCGCCAACGGACGATCCGATCAGGCCGAGGGAGAGGGACACTGCGAGTAGACGGATGACCGATCGAACCTGGCTCATGGGGATCTCCTCCTTCGGGCTGTGCCGCGGTTCCCTTCCCGCAGCGGCGGTGGGATGTGTCGCGGTCCTCGTCATGGCGCCGGCCATTGTGCCAGTTGCGGCCGCCTCGGACTCGGCTGCCGACAAACCCGGTCGCGTTGCTCTTCTGGTCGCCGACCCGGAGGACGACCGGGTCGCCATGGTGGCCGACGCGGTCGGGTTCTGGAACGGCGCCGTCAGCGAGCTCGGCTTCGGTTCCGTGTTCGACGTGCCGCGGTTGGCGACGCCCCCGGAAGGCCTGCGGCCGTTCGAGAACTACGCGCACCAGCTCTCCCAGCTTGCCGGCCGCCTGAACTCGTCAGATCCGGGACCCGAGCCGCCGAAGGCGCTCTTCGAAGTCGAGGCGGAGCTCGTCGTGCTGCTGTCGGCGCAGACCGTGATGCCGTTCGCCTGGCCCTATGGAGAGAACGGGCGCTACTTCGTTGCCGTTCCTGCCGGCGACGAGCGCGACAACGTCGTCCGCAACGTGATCGCGCACGAACTCGGGCATGTTCTCGGCCTCGAGCACCTGCGCGAGCCGGGCGTTCTGATGTGCCAGCCGTGCGACACGTCGTCGGCGCACAGCCGTGGCCAGCCGCGATTCCTGCCGCTCACCGACCTCGACCGCGAGCGGCTTCGCACCTTTCTGGAGGGGACTCGACCATGACATCTACTGCTGGCAACGCCTGGACCCGCCGACGCTTCATCGCGACGGCCGCCGGGGCCGCCGCTGGCGCCGGACTCGGCCGCTCGCCCGCCGACGCTCAGGACGGCTGGCGCGCCGGATCGCTCCAGCACCTGATCCCGGCGGCGAGCCACGATCGGCTGGCGCTCAAGTGCTCGTTCGCGGCGCCGCTCGACTTCGTGCCGGTGCTGCGCGTCGGCAGCCGCCTGGTTGCAGGCCGGAGCACGGACTCCGAGCGGCGCTTCTTCTCCTTCGACACGACCGGCCTGGAGCCGGATGTCGAGTACAGCCTGCAGCTTCTCGGCGGCGGCGAGGCGCTGTGCGATCCGTGGCCGCTGCGCACCTTCCCGCAGCCCTCGGCGAACCCCGAGTCGGTCCGGTTTCTGGCCTACACCTGCGCCGGCGGCCACCCGGAAGCGGGCGGCGACCAGCCTTCCTTCCTGCCCCTTGCGATCCGTCGCCGGCTCCTGCGCCGGGCGCTCTCGTTCCAGCCGCGGGCGTTGATCGCGATCGGCGACCACATCTACTGGGACCAGCGCACGTTGCTCGACAACCGCGGCGAGGAGCGGGGCCGTCAGGCTCGCGAGTTCTACGAGCGGATCGGTTGGCTGGACCTGAGCCAGCCGGCACTCGGCACCCCGAACGAGATGTCGATCAAGGCGGCCGCCGGGCCGCAGATCGCGGATCTCTACGGCGTCATGCTGCGGTCCGTGCCGTCCTACTTCGTCAGTGACGACCACGACTACTACGAGAACGACGACGCCGACCCGCGGATGATCACGCTGCCGCCGGACCGCTACCAACTGGAGTTCGCGCGCTTCACCCGCAACGCCTATCTGCCGGAGTTCCTGCCCGACAGCGAACGGCCGGCGGCGATGTCAGGCGCCGGCGCCGGTGACCGGGCGCCCGGCATCTCGGAGGCCTTCGGCACGTTCCGGTACGGGCGACTCGCCGAGGTCCTGATCTACGACTGCGCCCGCTACCTCTCGCTCAAGGGCGTCCACGCGGGTCTGGTGCCGCCGGAGGCCGAGCACTGGCTGCACCAGCGCACCCGGGACCAGGAGGTGGCGCAGTTGTTCCACGTCCCGTCCCACCCGTTCGGCTGGTCGGCGGGGAAATGGCGCGAGTGGTACCCGGATGTCGCCGATCTCGACGACGGCGGCGCCACCGTGTCACGGATCGGCAATTTCGCCGGCAGCAACTTCCGGCTGACCACGGAGCGCGAGAAATACTTCTGGCAGGCCGGCTGGTGGCGGCAGCATCAGCGTCTGCTCGAGTCGTTGACGTCGCAGTCGAAGCGGCCGGGCGTCGTGCTCTCGGGCGACCTGCACGCGATCGGCCATTCGGCGCTCATGCGGAGCGGCGACCTCGACCTGTCCGGGAATCCGGTCCACGCCGTGCTCACCGGGCCGGTGGGCACCCTGCGCGGCTGGCCTTCGGCGGCGCGCGGCACGCCGCCCCTGGCCGCCACCGGGCTGGTTCACGACGTGCGGGGCGAGACCTTCGAGAAGAACGGCTTCGCGCTCTTCGACGTGTCGCCGTCCGAGATCACGGTGCGACTCTTCGCCTGGAAGACGGGCGAGCCCGAGTCGGCGATCGACGAGCTTGAGCCGTACCACACGTCGGTGATCCGCCGGGGCTAGTCGGCGCCCGGCTGTTCGGCCGCAGCCCATGCCGTGGGTTACTGTTCCGCGATGCCTGAGGCCAGCGAACGGCAGCAGCGGCGCCGGGGGAAGCGGCAGGGTCTGTTCGAGCGGTTCCTGAACGCGGTCGAGTTCCTCGGCAACCTGCTGCCGCATCCGGTGACGCTGTTCGCGGCGTTGTCGGTGATCGTGCTTCTCGTCTCTGGGGGCGCGGCGTTGTTCGACGTGCAGGTCGTCGACCCGCGGCCGGTCGGCGCGTCCGGCCGCGCGGAGGACGGGATGATCCGCGCCATCAGCTTGCTGAACCCGGAGGGGATGCGGCGCATCGCGATGAACCTGGTGACCAACTTCACCGGCTTCGCGCCCCTGGGGACGGTCCTGGTCGCTCTCCTGGGTGTCGGCGTCGCGGAACGGTCGGGGTTGCTGGGCGCCCTGCTCAGGGCGCTCGTGCTCGGCGCGCCCCGCAACCTGTTGACGGCGGTCGTCGTGTTCGCCTCGGTGGTCTCGAACACCGCCTCGGAGATGGGGTACGTGGTCCTGATTCCCCTGGCGGCGGTGGTGTTCCGTGCCGTCGGCCGCAATCCGCTGGTCGGACTGGCGGCCGCGTTTGCCGGTGTTTCGGGGGGGTACTCCGCGAACATTCTGATCGGCACCGTGGACCCGCTGCTGGCTGGGATCACGACGGAAGCCGCGCGTCTGATCGATCCCTCCTACGCTCCGGGGGGCGCGAACGAGGTCCAGGCGACAGCGAACTACCTGTTCATGTTCGTCAGCACCTTCATGGTCACGGCGATTGGCACCTTGGTGACGACGAAGATCGTCGAGCCCAAGCTCGGCGCTTTCGATCCGAGCCGGGCGGCGGACGATCTGGAGGACCCGGAAGAGGGTCTGAAGACGCTGTCGAAGGAAGAGAAGCGCGGGCTGAGGCTGGCCGGCGTCACGCTGCTCGCGATGCTCGGCGGGCTGGCACTGCTCGCCCTGCCGGAGAACGGGTGGTTTCGCGATCCGGCGGTGAATCCGCTGTTGATCGACGATCTGCGGCCGATGCTGCGCAGCGTCGTGACGCTGATCTTCGTCTTCTTCATCGTGCCGTCGATCGTCTACGGCCGCGTCACCGGGTCGCTCCGCAACGACCGCGACGTGATCGACGGCATGGGCCGGTCCATGAGTTCGCTCGGTCCCTACCTGGTGCTCGTCTTCTTCGCCGCCCAGTTCGTCTCGTTCTTCAACTGGACCAACCTGGGCACGATCACGGCGGTCGTCGGCGCCGATGTGCTGACCCGGTTCGACCTCACCGGGCCGATCGTGTTCCTGCCGTTCATCCTGATGTGCTGCTTCGTCAACCTGATGCTCGGCAGCGCGTCCGCGCAGTGGGCGGTGACGGCGCCGATCTTCGTGCCGATGCTGATGACCGTCGGCTACAGCCCGGAAGTGATCCAGGCCGCGTACCGGATCGGCGACTCGACCACGAACATCATCACGCCGATGATGAGCTACTTCGGCCTGATTCTGGCGGTGGCGATGCGCTACGACCGCAAGCTGGGGATCGGCACCCTGATCGCGACGATGATCCCGTACTCGATCACCTACCTGATTGGTTGGGTGTCGCTCTTCTACATCTGGGTGTTCGCGCTGGGCCTGCCGGTCGGTCCCGGGTCGCCGACCTACTACTCGCCGTGACCGCGGACGGCGTGTCAAAAGTCCCTGATAGAGTCGTCGGCCGGCCCTGAGAGAGCGTCTGGGCAGGGGAGGGAGATCGTCATGGCTAGGCCCGGACCGACTACATTCGCCAAGCGTCAGCGGGAAATCCGCAAGCGCCAGAAGCGCCAGGAGAAGCTGGAGCGCCGCGCTCAGCGCAAGGTGGAGAAGGAAGATGCCGCCGAGGAGGCACCGGTCGACCTGTCGGGCGAGGATCCCGACATTGCCGGGATGGTGCCCGGCCCACAGCCGCTTCCCGACTGGGACTGAGTCCCCGGGTCGTTCCCGCCGGCCGGAACGAACTACTCGCTACCGCCGCCGGTCGCGGCGGCCGCCTCCGCCTCCTCTGCGCGGGCGCCGGAGAGCATGTTGTGCAGGCCGTAGTTGCCCTCGTGGCAGGCGTACTCGAACATCGGGACGCCGCTCTTCTTCATCAGCAGGCGCGCAGTGAAGGGCGTGGTGTAGGTCGCCGGGTCGTTCACGGTGTATTCGTACATCAAGGTGTCCTCGTCGATGCGCCGGAACTTCTCCGTGATCTGCATTTCGTAGCCGGTGCCGACGGCCGCGAACGGGCTGCCGCTGAAGCTCGAGATGCGGTCGGTGAAGTTCTTCGTCTCGACCACCAGGGTGTCGCCCTCCCAGCGGCCGCGGGAGTCGCCCATCCACTGACGTAGCGAGTCGGGAAGGTGCGCACGGCCATCGAGGGGGACCATCCGGGTGTCGTGGACCATCTCGTTGAGGATCGCGACGTGGCTCTCGGACTGGAAGATCTGGATGTTCTGGTTGTAGCCGCCCGGGCTGATCGGCGGCCCCTCGTTGAAGCCGAGGATGCAGCGTTCCGATAGCCCCCGATCCTCGTAGCTCTCGAGCCCGACACCGCCGACGCGCAACCGCACCGGGCGGTCGGGAGGCAGGTCGTCACCGAGCGTCTGGCGTTTGACGTCGGGAACGGTCGCGGGGAGCCGGCCGTCGGGCGGGTCGATGATCAGCGAGGTGCGCAGGTCGTCGACCACCTTGGCCCCGCGGTCGAACCAGAAGTTGTTGTAGGCGCCGACGTTGGCGCCGGCCTTCGGCTTCGCGCGTTCGGGATCGCTGGGCAGGTCGGCGACACGCGCCCTCTCCTGCGCCGCGGCTTCCAGTTCGGCGGCTCTTGCCTCGTCGAGGGTGGCTTCCTGATTCTTTGGGCGTTGCAGCGGCGTCAGGGTGCGGAAGTCCCAGACGCCGGAGATGTCGGGCTGCCCGTTTGGGTCTCGGGGAACGTCCGCTCCACCTGCTTCCTGAGCGATCAGGACGGCAGGAGCGAAGGCAAGCAACACCAGGGCAGCCGGCGCCAGGGCCGGGAGCGACCGGCTACGGAGACGATTCGTTCGGTGGCGACGCATGACCTGCCTCCTGCTTGTGTCGAGCTTCTCGCGAGAGTCTAGCGCGGGCGTCTCGCCCGCATCCGGCGCGAAGCGCCGGTCCGCTGGGGCCCCTATCCCCCCGCCGTTTCGGCGATCTTCGACGGCGCCGCGAACAACCCTTCGACGTGGTCTTCAGGCAGTGGCTGGGTCAGCTTGGACACTGCCCACGTGCTGGCGATCGAGACCGCCTCGCCGACCACCGCGCAGGAAAACGGGTTAGCCCGGTAGTGGTGGAGCCACTCCGCGATCCCGGACAGCGGCCCGAGCGAACTCGGGTCGACGATCATCCAGGGCACGCCGCTGCGCAGCAGGATGAACGTGGCCATGCCGGTCACCAGACCGGTGTAGGCGCCTGCCAGGGTGACGCCGCGCCACAACCCGCCGACCACCAGCGGGCCTGCGAAGGCGGCCATCATGCCGCCGGTGCCGATCCATACCAGCAGTGCGATGTTCATGTCCTGCATCGCCCAGGCCATCCCGGTGCAGAGGATCAGGACGATCACCGTGCTCCAGCGGCTGATCCCCAGCACCTTGCGATCGACCTCTTCGTCGCTCAGATGGGACCTGTACTTCGGAACGATCGACCGGCGGTAGATGTCGTTGGCGACGATCTGGGACGACGACACGACGAGCCCGTCCGCCGTCGACATGATCGCGGCCAGGATCCCGACCCCGATCAGGGCCGCCAGCCAGGTCGGGAACAGTTCGATGAACAGCGCCGGTAGCGCCTCGTTCGGGTTGCGCCCGGCAGCGAGAAGCTCGCCCCCGAGGATGCCGCGGGCGAGGATGCCGCCGAGTCCGAGCATGCCCATCGTCAGGCCGACGGCGAAGGCGAGCTTGACGAAGCGCATCCGGTCGCCGTCGTTCTTGAGCGCCCACACCTTGTTGCCGATGTGGGGCAGCATGCCGAGCGGGATGTGGGCGAAGAGAACGACTGCGATCGCCCACCACGAGTCGTAGAGGGAGTTGGACCGGTTGAGCGGTCCGACCATGTGCTCGTCCTGGGCGCGGAGGTTGTCGACCAAACCCCCGAGGCCGCCGTCCATCCCCGAAGCGAACAGGAACATCACGATGACGACCACCGCCACCGCGAGCATCATCATGCCCTGGATGCCGTCGGTGAGGATGTCCGCGTGGGCGCCGCCCAGGACGACGTAAACGAGCAGCACGCCCGACGTGATGATCAGCGCCGTCATCGGCTTGAGGCCGAGCATGGTCTCGAACATGACCAGCCCCGACACGAGCTGTCCGGCGACGTAGAAGAACAGCACCAGGGAGAAGACGGAGACGAGCAGACGCACGCCGTCGCTCCGGTAGCGGTCGCCGAGGTACTCGGGGATCGACCGGTTGCCGAACTTGTGCCCCGAGTTGGCGACCATCCTGATCGTGATGAGAACCCCGAAGTAGACCCCGATCGGGTAGAGGAACTTGCCCCAGACGCTGGCCATGCCGAACTGGTAGCCCAGGCCGGGACTGCCGAGGAAGGTGGCGCCGCTGGCGGTCGTTGCGGCAAAGGCCAGCGCCAGAAAGTAGGGGCCGTAGCTGCTGCGCGCGGTGGCGAAATCGTCCGCATTCTTGATTCGCCGGCTGGCGACCCAGCCGAAGGCGAGCATGCCGGTGATGTAGAGGATGAGAAACAACCACGACCAGGCGAACAGACTCATACAACTCTCCTCTTCAACTCCTCAGGTTCCTGGGAACGCGGGCGTCTCGCCCGCCCTGGGAACGCGGGTGGCGCGATCCGCGCCACCCGTGAACCAATTCCTGCGACCGTCATCGGGCGCCCGCATCGTCTTGGCCCACGCCCTAGTCGACGATCGCTTCGTACGCGAGCCGCTTGCTGGTGAAGCGCGCGGCCGCCGAGGCAGGGAAATCACGGCTCTGGATCATGCCGACGATGACCAGATCCTGGTCCGGGTTGATGCCGAACCAGGTGCCGCCGATGCCGTACCACCAGTACTCGCCCTTGGCGCGCTCGTGGTCGGTGGCCGGGTTCGGATCGGTGACGATCGAGAAGTCGAGGCCGAAGCGATTGCCCCGGTAGAGCGGCCCCATGTCGGTGACGCTCTCGGGCAGATGATCGGTGTGCATCAGCTCGACCGTTTCCGGCTTCAGGATGCGGACGCCGCCGAGTTCTCCGCCGTTGGCCATCATCTGGGCGAAGCGCATGTAGTCCATCGCCGTCGACACCAGGCCGCCGCCGCCGGAGAGGAAGTTCGGCTTCGTGAGGTACTGCCCGAACTCGACCTTGGCCAGCTTGCCCTGGCTCGTCTGGTACATGTGCGAGAACCGGTCCGCCTTGTCCGGCTCGACCCAGAAAGCGGTGTCGTCCATGCCCAGGGGGCCGAAGACGCGCTCGTTCAGCACCTCGTCGAGCGGCTTGCCGGCCAGCACTTCCAGCACGTAGCCCTGCACGTCGACCGCGACGCTGTAGTGCCACATCGACCCCGGCTGCTGGCGCAGCGGGATCTTGGCCAGCCTGCCGACCATCTCCTTCACGGTCAGGGTGGAGTCCAGGATGATCCCGGCCTTCTGGTAGAGCGTGTCCACCTGGGACTGGGAGAACAGCCCGTAGGTCAGACCCGCCGTATGGCTCATCAGCTCGCGCATCGTCATCGGATGATCGGCGTCCTCGACCACGGGCATGCCGTCCGGTCCGTCCTCCTTCGCCACCTTGAGGTCCGCGAACTCGGGAATGAACTTCGACACCGGATCGTCGAGTGTGAAGCGGCCTTCGTCGTAGTAGGTCATCAATGCTGTGCCGATGATCGGCTTCGTCATCGAATAGATGCGGAAGATCGTGTCCTTGGCGACCGGGACCCCGTTCTCGATGTCCTGCTTGCCGTAGGCGTCGAAGAGGACGACCTTGCCCTTGCGCGAGACCATCGTGACGACGCCGGCGAGCTTGCCGTCGTCGACCATGCCGTGCATCGCCTCGGAGAGTTTCTCGAGGCCGGCCGGGTCCATGCCGACATCGGCCGGCTTGGCCTTTTGGAGGTCACGCTCGCCGGCAAACGCCGGTGCGAGAACAAGGGCCGAAAGCAGCAGGCAGGCGGCGGCAAAGGCAAGCGGGGCGAACTGCCCCCGAAAACGCAATCGGATCACGTGTGGTTCCTCCTACTGGGGTTTAGCTGGGCGGCGGCGAGCGTAGCACCGACGCACCCCGTTCACCCGCGCCGACTGGAAGTCCGAGGCGGCAGCCACCATCAGGCAGTAGATCGGCGGACAGACTTGCCAGAGGCGGTCCACCCCAGCGCCCCTCAGTCGCCCGAACCGGACCCGGTCGAGGCGCCCGAGGCGTCCTGCTCGATCGCCTCCTGCTCCAGCAGCCGCGCGCCGCGCAGGATGCCGCCGAGCGCGTAGTTCCCCTCGTGGCAGCCGTACTCGTAGAGCCTGTTGCCGGTCGCCGGCCACGGGTACTCGCCGCTCCAGGCGGTCTCGTAGACCGGATCCTCCACCGTGAACTCGTAGCGCAGGGCGTCCGCGTCGATCCGGCTGATTCGCTCCACGACGTGCAGATCGCGCGACGCCCGGGCCACCGAACCCGAGATCTCGCGGAAGTTCGTCGTGTCGACAACCAGGGTGTCGCCTTCCCACCAGCCGATCGAGTCGCCGCTCCACTTGCGCACGCTGTTCGGCAGGTGCTCCGAGTCGAGCCGGATGATCCGGGCGTCGTGCATCCACTCGATCAGGATCATCACGTGGTCGTCCGTCTGCACGATCGTCTTCAGGTTGTTGTACATCCCCGGCATCGACGGCGGGCCCGAGGCGCCGCGGGTCAGGATGCAGCGCTCGGCCAGGGGCCGCAGCTCGGGATCGTCGTAGGGGCCGACCGGCAGGTGCATCCACCAGGCGGTGCCGGTGTTCTCATGCCGGAACGGCGCCAGCCGTTGGCTCCGCTGCTGCCCGACCGCGCTGAGCGCGGGGTAGCGGCCACTGGTCGGGTTCGTGATGATCGACGTCCGGTACTTGCCGTCGAGCTGGAAGGCGTCCGTGCCGATGTCGACGAAGAAGGCGTTGTACCCGCCGACCTTGCCTGCAGCGCCCGTGAACTCCGGCGCGTAGATTCCGGTGCCGCCCTTGGGCGGCGCCTCGCGGTTCGGGTCGCTCGGCGCGTGATCCTTGTTGAAGTTCGTCTCCCAGTGATCCGCGATCGCCGCCGCCTCCTCCGGCGTCAACGCCAGCCGCTCGCCGTACCGCTCCGGCCGCTGAGCCGGCGTCAACGTGGCGATGTCGTAGGTGCCCGAGAGATCGGGACGTCCGTCATGCCGCCGCGGGTTCTCCTCGGCCGCCGCCGGCGACGCCGCGAACAGCATCAGAGCCGCCGCCGCGGCGATCACGACCAGGGCCCCCACCGAGATGACCGCGGTGCCCCAGACCCTCCAGAACGAAGACCTCCGCTGTTGCCTGATCCGCATCTCGACCTCCCGGCTGTGTGCTTGTGTGTGTACCGGACAGCCTATCTGCTGCGGCGGTACCGCCCGGTACGCCATACCCTCACGCTGCGCCCGCGCGTGAAGAACTGGGGCGCGTACTTCGATGCGACGTCACGCGGCAGTCTCCCGGCGCGCCGCCAGCCCGCCCGAGCCTGAGACCGTTGTAGATCCGTCGTAGATCCAGCGCACAGTTCGAGTCGGCTTCTCCAACCGTTGGACAGCTCCAGAAGCTGCGAAGCCCTTCGATCTGTGACATTCTCCACAGTCCCCCGGCAAGCAAGCCACAAAGCCTGACCACACGACAACCGGACCGGGAACATGACCGAAAAGACATCGCGACTCAGTTGGACGCAGTGGATCGTCTTCGCGCTCATCGGCGGCGGCCTGCCGCTCGCCACCTGCCGGAGATCCCTGGCTGGCCCGGTCGACTTCCCGGTTCTGGCCGATGTCGTCACGACCGCGTTCTACGTCGTCGTCCTGGTTTGCCTGGGCGTCGCGCTGGCGGTGTCGTTGCCGCGGTCCGGGTAGCGGTTTCGGGAGGGGCTGGTGCGCGAGTTGGCGCGGAAGCGCCTGAACGGCCGACAGGCCTTTCGGGGGCTTGCGATGCCTTCGTCGGCCGCGTTGACACGAGTCTCGTGTTCCACTAGGTTCGCGTGATGAAGAACGTCACCGTATCCTTGCCGGAGAACGTTGCCCGGTGGGTTCGCGTTCGGGCGGCGCAGAACGACCGCAGCGTTTCCAAGTGGCTGGCGGAACTCATCGAGGCCATGAGGCGCCAGGAGGACGAATACGACATCGCGATGGAGCGCTTCCTGGCACGGGCACGCAAAACCCGGAAGTTCGAATGGGTCGACGGGCGTAGGCCGACGCGAGAGGAGCTGCATGACCGGGCCGGTCTTCGTTGATACGAACGTCTTCGTCTACCTGCACGACGACTCGGAACCGGCCAAGAAGGAGCGCGCACACGACTGGATCGAGTTCCTCGTCCGCCGTCGCGCGGGCAGGCTGAGCGTCCAGGTGCTGCAGGAGCTCTATTCGGTACTCACGCGCAAGGTGCGGCCGCCTGTGGAAGCGGCCTTGGCCAGGTCCATGATCCGCGATCTGGTGTCATGGCGGCCAGTGGTTGTCGACGCAGCGCTTCTGGAGAGAGCCTGGAACGTAGAACGCCGCTACTCCTTGTCGTGGTGGGACTCGCTCATCGTGGCGGCGGCTCAGACGAGCGGTTGCCGTGTACTTCTGACAGAGGACTTGCAAGGTGGCCAGAAGTTCGGGGCGGTGCGTGTCATCGATCCGTTTGCGTCGGTTGAGCAGACACCCGAGGCGATCTTGGGGTCGCTGGACCAGTGACCGAAGACCGGTTCTGGTCTCTGCAGTCTCGACACTTAGCATGCACTACCCGAGGGCAGAGTCGAGCACCAGTGCCTGCGTGGAGTCGACCGCTGTTCCCGCTTCCGGCAGTTGCGTCGTGATCTGCGACACTGAGTGGGTGTGCGGTGCGTTGCCATGACCTCACGACCCTGGAACCGGCATTCTCCGGAGGGAGCTGATTGCCGAGGGGCGCGCAAGAAGAGCCCCGGTGCTCGCCGTAGAAGCACGCCTACGCAGTCGCCCTCGGCCGGGACGACTTCCGCAACCTCTGCTGGGGGGCCGCTAAGCGCCGCATCGCCGACGAAGCCCTCCTAGGTGGGCCGTGCAGGGCGTAGTGGAGTACGATGCCTCCCTTTGACCACAGCGACCGGGGGCTACTCCACGGCAAGGGCAGCACTCAAACTGCGACCGATTTCCATCGGACGCCAGCCACTGAACGTTGACATCGGAAGAAACCCTCATGGAAACGAGCACATCCGCCTACGACACAGAGATGACCCACCTCCTTGGGTCATCCTCTGTCTTGCGTAGGGCGGCGCTTCGCAATTACAGTGGTGTCGCCATCAACCGGCTCTGCGCCACCGGCCGAACAGCACCTCCGGATGCTCCCGCCCGAGCTGCGACCGACAGGGATGGCGTGCCAGCTCCCTGGGAGGCACTCACGACCACTGGAACCACGACCGGAACCTCGAAATGACCGGCGTCCGCGAACTTCACGATGCACAGAAGCTCTTGGCGGACCTACGGGATCATCTAGCGCGACACGACAAGCCAATTGCTTTCTTTTTTGGGGCCTGAACGTCCTGTGCAGTACGAGTAGGAGAACCTGGGGAAGATGGCACTGATGAGCCACTGATTCCCGACGTGGCTGGCCTGACGCTCCGCTGCAAGGAGAAGGCCATAGAGTTGGGTCCCAAGTTCGAGCGCGCCTGGTGCGGCATCGAGGCCCGGTGTAGGGAAGCGAAGGCAGACGCGAACATTGCGAGTATCCTGTCTCGTCTCAGCATGATGCGAGAAGCGATAGGGGCATCCGACACGTTGGTAGGACTGAATGGGGCCGACCTCGTAGCACTTGAAGGTGCCGTGAGGAAGACCATTGTCCGACTGGTCAGTCCCGATGAATGCCGAATTCCCATCGACCTACCGCATCGGAAGTTCGCGCGATGGTTGATCAAGGCCGTGCGCCAGCAGCCAGTGGAGATATTCACGGTCAACTACGACATTCTCATTGAAATGGCTCTGGAGGCAGAACGGATTCCCATTTTTCGACGGGTTCGTCGGTAGCTACCAGCCGTTCTTCCATCCAGACAGTCTGCGCCGCCCGGAACTGGGTCCAGGTGCCAACTGGACTCGGCTGTGGAAGATGCACGGCTCCGTAACATGGCGCCGTGTGAAGCAGGATGGGCACTCGCGGGTAGTCCGCGGAGAGCCCGATGGATCAGGCGAGATGATATTCCCCTCCTTTCAGAAGTATGACGAGTCTCGTCAGCAGCCGTACGCCGCCTTCATGGACCGACTGGTCCGTTTCCTGGAACTAGACGACGCGCTCCTGATCGTGGTTGGCTTCGGTTTCGGAGATGAACACATCAACAACCTCATATTCGGAACCCTGGAGAACCGCCCAAGAACCCATGTATACGCACTCCAGTACCGCGAGCCGGGAGTTGACTCTGATCTCTCCAGAAGAGGTCGCGGGTGTCGCAACATGATTGTGGTAGGGCCTCGGACCGGCATTGTTGGCGGAACACATGCACGCTGGAGACAGGGTGGGGCTCCGGTGTCTACCGAGTCGTCCATCGCGGAGACCGACCTAGAAATCGGAAACTTCACCCGTTTCAGTGATTTTCTTGTGTCCATGACATGAGTGCATGATGCTGGACGATCCAACCCTCGTAGGGCAGGTGGCGTCGGTCGCAAGTGGTGTCGTGCGCGTGAGGCTCCGAGACGATATGCCGTCGACGTTGGTCATGATCGCAGGCGAATCCTGCCGCGTGGGCCGGATTGGCAGCTTCTTCCGCATTCCACTCGGGTACTCGAGTCTCTATTCGATTTGCACACAGGTCGGCGCCGATGCAGCCCCTCCGGCCGAGGCGGCCTCGAGTCAAGGCGTCTTTCTGGAGGACCAAGTGCAGAGCGCGGCGGCGGGCTACCGATGGATGACTGTCGTGCTGTTTGGCGAGAGTGTGGGGGGCAGTTCGAACGGGGAGTCGGTCAGTACCCGACCGTTGGAGATGCGATCCACATCGTCACCAACGACGACCTCAGAGTCATCTATGGCACGGCGAAGCGAACCGGTGGGACTGTCTCGGTTGGTGGCATTGCCACTACCGCGGGTCTCTCTGCCGAGATAGATGTTGCTGGCCTGGTCAGCCGTCATTGTTCCATCGTTGGATCGACTGGAACAGGGAAATCGAACTTAGTGACGGTACTTCTTGAGGAGCTTGCGAACGGCACTTTTCCGAACGCCCGAGTCGTGGTGATCGATCCGCACGGAGAGTATGGTACGGCCCTTGGCGAGAAGGCCCGGGTTTTTCGAGTAAGGCCGGACGCGGAGGCCGAAGAGAGACCTTTGCGGATTCCGTTCTGGGCGCTTCCCTTCTCAGAGTTGAGGGCTCTTACCCTTGGCAGCCTACAGCCGAGCGTTGAGACTGCCGTACGAGATAGGGTCCTCAAGCTGAAGACAGCTGCGGCTGGAGATCTGAGGGTTCCGCCAAAGCCGGAGACACTCACAGCCGACTCCCCGGTGCCGTTCAGCATCAAGCAGCTCTGGTTCGATCTGGACCGCTTCGAACGGATGACACTAGAGAGTAAGGGAAGTGCCAGCGACCGATGAAGTTCTACGAACCTGATGAGGACGGTGATGCTGAGCTACTTAGGTCTGCCCAGTATCCACCGGCCAGCCCTTACAACAAGAAGCCTTACAAGAACCCGGGCAAGCGAAATATTGAACGGCAGTTGGACTTGATGGTGAGCCGGCTGCAGGACGGCCGTTTCTCGTTCTTGTTTTCTCCGGGTAGCGATCTGGGGCCGGACCTTCAAGGCAAGGTGAAGGCGGACTTGGACGCTGTCGTAGAAGAATGGGTCGGACACGAGAAGCCCGTGACAATCTTCGACGTGTCGGACCTGCCGGCAGAGGTCCTACCGACGATCGTCGGTACCATGCTCCGCATCATTTACGACATGTTGTTCTGGGCCCAGGACCTTCCTGTAGGCGGACGCAGCCAGCCGCTTCTTGTGGTTGTAGACGAGGCGCACCGTTTCGTGCCGGAGGGCATGGAGACCGCTGCACGTCGCACTCTTTCGATGATTGCGAAGGAAGGGAGGAAGTACGGTGTCGGACTCCTGCTGGTGTCACAGCGGCCTTCGGAGATGGACGGCACCATCGTGAGTCAGTTCGGTTCGATGATGGCGTTGCGGCTCACGAATGTCTCGGACCGTAGCAGGGTCGCGGCGGCCGCTCCGGACGATCTTGGCGGACTCGTGGACTTGCTGCCGTCGCTGCGGACGGGTGAGGGCGTCTTCTTGGGTGAGATCATGCCGATCCCGTCGCGGGTGCGGGTGCGTAAGGCCATGAACAAGCCGGTCGGTGACGACCCCGAGCTGCCTGAAGCTTGGCAAGCACGGCGCAGGCACGACAGTGCCGGCTACTCGCGAGCGTTGGAGAATTGGCGGGCGCAGTCAACTTTAGGCGGCGAGCTGGTTTGCCGCGGCGCGGAGGAGTGTTCGGATGCCTAAGATTCATGATGTCGATTCGTCGAATGTTGAGGCCATTGGGTACGACCAAGACAGACAGGAGCTACATGTCAGGTTCCTGCAATCTGGGACCTACGTATACTTCGGTGTGGGCGAGGCCCTGTTTCACGCGTTTCTGCGATCGGCTTCCAAAGGGAGATTTCTTGACGAGCAGGTGAAGGGCCAGTACCCTTTCGACCGGCCGTAGGAGGTCGGCGGGTTCGGTTCCGGGGACGGGAATGGTCACGGTGCATCCGCTCATTCCTCGGCAGGGGTTGGGCCCCTTCAATGGGGCGGGGGCGGCTGTTGCGGGGAACTCCCGTCGGGCTCCTGAACACCCGTCAAAGGGCCCTGCTTCTCCGCCGCGCTGTCTCATCAGCACGGGCCGGAATGCGGTTATCCATTCCCGGCTGTGTCGATGGGAGGCACGCCGTATACCGACAGCGGACCAGTCGTCTGGGAACGCGTCAAGTGCCGGACGGTCGACAGTTGTTTCGACGGGCGCGGGCTCCGGTAAGACAGACTGGTCTTACGCAGGTCCTCTGGCAGTGCATGGAGCAGTCGGGGAGCCGTGGGCGCAGCGCGGCCTCGACGCTAGCGCTATCCTCTTTCGAGATACGAGTGGGTTGTGCGGCGGCCCGTTGATAGAGGCTGCGGCTGGCACGGGATGTCGGACTCCGTCGCAGTAGCCGCCCCGGTCGGGCTGTGGAGAGTGCGGAATCCGGGTAGAGGCCCGGCCGTAGGACTCGGCGTCTGCCTTGCCAAGCGGAATCCCCAGGAGGGCCGACCTGCCGATCATCACTTCGGCTGCCCCTGCTCGTCGTAGAGAAACTCGCCATGCTCAACGGCGGAGGGGCCGGGTTTCAGGAGCCGGGCGCAGCGCTGTCCAATCTCGTGAAGCTCCCGGGCCAAGGCCTCCGCCCGGTTTTGGCGCTGCTCCCGATCCAGCCGCTCACGCACCGCAACGGTGATCGCGCCGGTCTTCGTTTCGCCGGTGAGGCGAGCGAGTTCGGCTGCGAGGCGGCAGGCCTCTTCGTTCTTGATGTTGAGGCTCATGGCAGCAACCTGGGTAGAAGGCCTGAATCACTCGACGCTTGGCGCGACGCTGGCAACAACGAACCGTGCCGCCTCCCGGGCTTTCGCCGCGTCGGCCACCTTGTAGAACTCGGAGGGCACAAGGTCAGGCGCGCCCAGGAAGGCTAGTTCGCGGTCGCGGCGGAGACTCCGGGATGCTGCGGTGAGCCGGTCGATGTCCTGTGCCACCGTGGCTGGCAGCCGGTCCCGTTCCGCTACCAGCAGGTCCGCCACATCGTGCACTCGCGGCGGATGGACTCCGACGGCATGCAACAGCCCATGCAGGGTGAGTTCGACGACCTCCTGCGATTCGCGGACGACATCGGCCCAGCTCTCCGCTTCGTAGAGCGCATCGAGCGCCCGTAGTCGGTTCTGGGCGCGTTTGACGTGGTCGGTGGCCAGGTCGAGATACCCCATCAGACTGCCTCGGTTCAGTAGGGCTGGCGGCGGACGAGCGGGAGCGGGTTGGACTTCGTGGATAGCTGAGTGAGTGTCATCGCAGCAATCGGGATAATAGCGTTCCCATCCCCCGCCGTTTCTGACATTCTCGGTCAGCCCCATGACAGACGAGCAGACTAAGGCCTCAGCGCGGGTGCTCTGGGGCTGCAGCACGGCGCGGACGCTGCGCGCGCACTGGGCGTTGGCGGAGTTGGGGCTCGACTACGAGCACCGGGCGATCGGTCCCCGCACCGGCGAGACGCAGACCGACGAGTTCACGCGGCTCAACCCGCGGCAGAAGATCCCGTTGCTCCAGGACGGCGATCTGACGCTCGCGGAGAGTGCGGCGATCGTGAACTACCTTGCCGAGAAGTACGGCGAGCCGGACGGCCTGATGCCGGCCGCCGGCACCGAGGCCCGGGCGCGGTACGACCAGTGGGCTTTCTTCGTGATGATGGAACTCGACGCCCACACGCTCTACATCATCCGCAAGCACCGCGATCTTGCCCACCTGTACGGCGAGGCGCCGGCGGCAATCCAGGCCGCGTCGGAGGGGTTCGCGAAGCAGTCGGCGGTGGCGGAGCTCGAGTTCGCCGACGGGCGGGAGTTCCTGCTCGGCGACCGTTTCACCGGGGTCGACATCCTGCTCGGCAGTTGTCTTGACTGGGCGGTTGCCTACAAGGAGCCGATCGGCCCGCGGCTCGCGGCCTACCGGGAGCGTCTGAACGCCCGGCCGGCCTACGTCCGGGCCACGCACGCAAACTTCTACTCGAGGCCCGAGTTGTTGCCGGCGTCTCTGTCTGACGGCGAGTCCGCGGCGGCCGGCGGGTGACCCTGAGCGATCGAGACGATAGAAGAGGAGCCCCCTGATGTCCCCGCTTGCCATCAAGATCATCGCCGGCCTGGCGATCCTGGCGATCGCCTTTGTCGGCGGCGCGATTCCCATCCTGGTCGCGAAGCAGCGGGCGAGCCGCCGGTACCTTTCCCTGGGGAATGCGCTCGCGGGAGGCATCTTCCTCGGCGTCGGGTTCGTTCACCTGCTGCCCGAAGCCGATGAAGCGCTCCGGCGAGTGGTCGACTATCCGCTGGCCACGCTGCTCGCGGCCCTGGGGGTCGGCCTGCTGCTGCTGATCGATCGGGTCGTTCTGGAAGGCCGGAACTCGAGGCTCGGCGAAGAGGGAGAGCCGACGAGACCGCCGTTCTACGCCTTCGTCCTGCTCATCGTGCTGTCGGTGCACTCGATCATCGCGGGAATGGCGCTGGGCCTTCAGCCCGAAGCCGCGGCCGTACTGGTGGTGATGTTCGGCATCCTGTTCCACAAGGGCTCGGCCGCGTTCGCCCTGATCGTGACCGCCCACGCCGCGGGCAACCGGTCGCTGTGGCAGACGCTGGCGTTCTTCTCGGTCATGACGCCGCTTGGGATCCTGTTCGGCACCGTGGCAGGAGAAGTGCTTGAGGGGAGAGCAGCGATCCTGTTCGAGGGCAGCTTCAACGCGATTGCGGCCGGCACCTTCATCTACGTGGCGGTGATGGACGTGCTCGATGCCGAACTCTCCCGGGAGCGGGACCGGATCGCGCACTACGTGCGGAGCGCGTTGATCGGTGACGACGACGTTCCGATGCCCGAGCGGGACACGGACCGGTGGCTCAAGTTCGCGCTCGTGCTGATCGGCATCGGCACGATGGCGGTGCTCGGCCTCTGGCATCAGCATCCGCACACCGGCGACGCGCATGATGGTCACGATCACGGTGTGCAGCATGAGCAGCAGGAGCATGATGACCATGACGAGGGTGGCCACGACGATCATGACGAGGCTGGTCACGACGACCATGATGAGGCCGGTCACGACGGCGATGGCGAGGCTGGCCACGACGACGATGGCGAGGCTGGCCACGACGACGATGGCGAGGCAGGCCACAACGACGATGGCGAGGCTGGCCACGACGGTGATGACGAGCACGATCATGATGATCATGCGGCGGATGCGGGCGAGACGCCCGCGTTCCATCCGCGCGCCCGATGACGGGCGCACGGAGTGGTTCGCGGGTGGCGCGGATCACGCCACCCGGGTTCCCAGGCGCTACTGCCGGAAGCAGGTGCGCTGGCCGTCTAGCGCTTCGACGTCGGTGCCGAACTCGCCGGTGGGCTCGGCGCCGTTCTCCCGCAGGATGAAGGCGACGAGGTCGGCGCTGGCCTGCGGGCCGATCGTCCCTTCGCGGCCCTGGGGCATCGTCTCGCGGATCGTCCGGTAGAGGCCGCTGGCGGCGCGGTTCGACCAGTAGCTCGTGAAGCTGCGGCCGGCGAGAGCCGCGCCCTGGGCGCCGCCGCGCAGCGTCGGCCCGTGACACTCGGTGCAGTGTTCCTGGTAGAGGGCGGCGCCACGCTCGGCCTGGTCCGCGGCGAAAGTCGCGCACGGTTCTGACGTCTCGAGCAGCGGCGCGTCGATCATGACCATGGGCGGCGGTTCCGCCGCTGCCGCGTCGGCCACCGCCGGCTGTGCGACCGGCGCGCGGCCGGCGGTGTCCGACAGCTTGAAGGCGTAGAGCATGTTTGAGCCGGAGCGGACGGTCAGGTTCGACAAGCGGTTGAAGAGACCGCTCAACAGATCGCTGCCGCCCGCGGTGACCGCCACGTATTGCTCGCCGTCCACGGCGAAGCTGACCGGGAAGCCGGTGACCGGTCCGCCCAGCACCGTCTCCCAGAGGATGTCGCCGGTCGTCGCGTCGAAGGCCCGGAAGCGCCGGTTCGTGTTGCCGGCGAAGACGAGCCCGCCGCCCGTCGTCATGACCGACATCATCCCGGCCGGCTCCTCGAAGCGCCACAGGGACTCCGCCGTGCGCGCGGAAACGGCGTCCAGGCGTCCGACCGTCGTCTTGCCCGGCGCCAACTGCATGCGGAAGTTGATGCCGTAGCCCTCGGGCGGCCCCTCGCCGGTGCCGGTGATGATCGGCGACATGCAGACGTCCTGCAGCGGCGCGTAGACCGCCTCGGTCAGCGGGCTGTAGGCCGCGGTCGGCCAGTCCTTGCCCCCGGCCGCCGCCGGACAGACGACGCCGTACTCCTCGTCGCGGGCTTTCGGGATGACCTCCTCGTTGACCGTGACCGCGCCGGTGTCCGCGTCGATGTGCGTGATCACGTTCTGGAAGACCGTCTCGCGCGCCCACAGGAACTCGCCGGTCTCGCGGTCCAGGGTCCAGAGGATGGCGGTCTTGCCGGGGAAACCGGTCATCACGCGGCGCCGCTCACCGCGCTTGAGCGCCGGGTTGATGGACCAGGCCGCTTCCTCGTCCGGTTCCATCTCCAGATCGACGAGGATGCGCTCGAAGGGATGGTCCAGATCCCAGTTGTCCCGGGGCAGATGCTGGAAGTACCAGGCCAGTTCGCCGGTGTCGGGGCGGAGCGCCAGGGTGCTGTTCGAGTAGAGGAGAGACCCGGCGCCGCTGCCGCGCAGGACCTCGGGCGAGGGCGCGGGCACGGAGGTGCCCCAGTAGATGAGGTCGAGTTCCGGATCGTAGGAGCCGACGTGCCAGGCGCCGACGTGGTACCTGCGTTCGAGCGGCAGGCCGCCCCAGGTCTCGTCGCCCGGCTCACCGGGTCGGGGGATCGTGTAGAAGCGCCACAACTCGCGACCGTCCACCGCGTCGTGGGCGGCGAGGAAGCAGCCGCCGTCGACGGACATTGCGCAGGAGCGGCCGCTGATCACCTTGCCGTTGGCGATGATCGGGCCGGACGAGTGGGCCATGCGGCTGTCGCCGACCCGGGTCTCCCACACCAGCTCGCCGGTGTTCGCGTCGAGGCGGATGATGTGGGCGTCCATCGTGGCGACGAACAGGCCGTCCTGCCAGATCGCGATGTTGCGGGTGATCCGGCCCAGGCCCTGGCCGAAGCGCCGTTCCGGGTCCGCACCCTCGGGATCGAGGTAGTTCTGCTCGCGGCGGTACTCCCAGATCAGGTCGCCGGTTCGCGCGTCGAGTGCATGGATCACGTCGCCCGTCTGCGGCAGGTAGACGATGCCGCCCCGCACCAGGGGCGTCGCCTCGTTGGGGCCGGCCTCCATCGAGGCCGCCCAGGCGAAGTCGAGCTGCCCGACCGTCTCCGTGTTGACTTCGTCGAGCGCGCTGTAGGCCCAGGCCGACAGGTTGCCGCGGAAGCTCAACCAGTCGCCGTTGGGGGTGGCGGCGAGTTCGGCGTCGGTGACCGGCTCGATCAGCGGGCCGGACTGGCTCAGCGCGCCGCCAGAAACCAGGAGCCCCAGAAGCGCCGCGGTCGCCACCCCGATCGTAAGTTGCACGTCGCCCAGTACATGGTTGGAGTTCATGTCACGCTCCCCGCTCGATGGCAGACGGGCACCTGCCTGATCCGTTGTTTGAGCGGAGCATAGCGGGATGCTCTCCGGGACAGAGGCGCCCCGGCGAGGGAGCGGCTGCCCGTCTCCGCTGATACGGTCGCGAGCGGATACACAGTACGAAACAGTTGGAGAAGCACCGATGGACAACACGATTTCGGCAATATTGCTCCGCTCCGCGCTCGCCCTGGTCGTGGCCGCGCTGATCGCCGTCACGGCATTCGCCGCCCAGGACGACATTCCCCGCACCGCGAGCGGCCAGCCCGATCTCTCGGGGTTCTACGATGTCGCCACCCTGACGCCGCTGTCGCGGCCGGCGAGGTTCGGCGACAACCTGTTCCTCACCGAAGAGCAGGCGCGGGCGATCGAAGAGGAAGAGCTGGCGTTCCTGGCCAAGGCCAACGAACAGAGCGACCCGAATCGCGCCGCTCCGTCGGACGACGGGGCAGCCCCGGTCGGCTTCGAAGACTCGCAGCGGGAAGACCTCGGTGCCGGCAATGTCGGTGGCTACAACGCGTTCTGGATCGATCGCGGCACGAGCACGGTGGCCATCGACGGCGCCTACCGCACCTCGATCATCACCGAACCCGCGAACGGCCGGATGCCGCCGACGACCGACGCGGCCAAGGCCCGCCGGGCCTCGCGACGGGCGCTGACCCCGTTCCGGGCCAACAAGGGCACCGCCTGGTGGATCGCAGAAGGCGGCGCCGACGCGCCGGGACCGTACGACGACATCGAGCAGCGGCCGCACGCCGAGCGCTGCATCATGGGCTTCGGCTCCACCCAGGGACCGCCGATGCTGCCGGCGCTCTACAACAACCACAAGCGGATCGTGCAGACGCAGGACCACGTGATGATCCTGGTCGAGATGAACCACGACGCCCGGATCATCCGCCTGAACTCGGAGCACGACGATTCGGGCGTACGCAAGTGGTTGGGCGACTCGATCGGCTGGTGGGAAGGCGACACGCTGGTCGTCAGCACCCGGAACTTCGGCGACCGGCCGGGACTCGGTTCCGCCTCGCGCGACCTCCAGGTCACCGAGCGCTTTACCCGGCTCGACAAGGAGACGCTCCACTACGAGTTCACCGTCGAGGACCCGTCGACCTGGACCCAGCCCTGGAAGGGCGACTACACCTGGCCGCAGACCACGAACAAGGTCTACGAGTACGCCTGCCACGAGGGCAACTACGCGATGGGCAACATCATGCGCGGCGCCCGCCTGCTGGAAGAGGAGGCGCGGGCGGTTGCCGCCGAGACGACCGGCGGCGAGGGCGGCCGCTAGGAGCGTTCGCGGCTGAACAGCGGCGATTCCAGCACGGAGGCCGGTCGAAGCGGGCGCCTGTCTGCATCTACGCCTGACCGCTCAGAGCTATTTCAGCAAGCCCCTAGCGAGCTGTCCGATGGTCGGCTCGGCAAGGCATCGGCGAGCGCCGGTCTATTGCGCGTTCTCCGCCGATAGCTCCGATCGACGCAAGACGCGCCCGTCGAGAATGACGATGTCGATCGCATCGAAGGCGGAGGCGTCCTTCATCGGGTTTCTCGTCATAAGTAGCAAGTCCGCGCGTTTGCCTTCCTCGACCGTCCCGATTACGTCTTGCAGGCCGAAGAGTTCCGCGTTCACGATCGTCGCGGCGCGAAACAGGCGCATAGGCGTCACTCCGGCCTCTAACCAACGGCGCATTTCCAGCCGGCCGTTGAAGCCGGGAGGGTTGGCGTAAGTCGGGTCGCTAGGAGTGTCGCTGCCGAAACTGAGCCGCGCGCCGCGCGATGCGAGATAGGAGAGCGCCTCGGTGACACGCGCGATCGGTACGGCGTCCAGGTCTTCCCAGTGGCCACTTTCCAGGACCCTCGCCACCCTCGGATTGTTGCGCATGCGATTGCGCCACCACTGCCCGTCCTCGGTTCCATACCAGTCGATTACGGCTTTCGGCAGCACCTGCCGGAGTTCGGGGCTGGAAAGATAGTCCGGGTCGTGCAGATCACGCTCGCCGTAGAGCACTTGGATGGTTGGTTGCCAAGCGATGTTGCGGTGAACGATGGCATCCAGGATCTCTGTGACCTCCGCGGTCAGCTCGATTGCCTCTCGATCATCCCATCTCCACATGCCGTGCGCGAAAGCGTCGACACCCACCGCCAGCCCGAAGGCCTGGGCGGACTGGGAGTTGGCGTGTAGCAGCACCGGCATGCCGCGCGCGTGCGCGGCGGCCACCAGATGCCGGATGATCCGTTCGCTAGGTAGCGGCAGGTTGTCGCGATCGCCGAACCCGCCCTCGAATGTCGTTTTCGCGCAGACGGCGCCGTCGCCATGCATCCTTTCGGCGACGGCCTCTGGCGTGTGCTCAGTCGGGACGAAGCCAGCGGGGAACTCATCGACGCGCGCCTCGTCGAACAGGAAATAGGGCATGATCCGATAGCGAACGGGCTTCGGGATAAAGTTCATCGGATAGCCGTCGAACACCGGCGCCGCCCCGCAAAAATATGCATGGGGACGAACGTCCAGATTGTTCCACTTGGCAATCACGTCGGGCAGTACCATCGTGTCGATTACCGAAGTAAAGCCGTGGTAGAGGTAGCTGCGCGGGATCTGTCGGCGGGCCTCGCGTGCAATGTTCGGATGGGCAACTTCGTGCTGGTAGCTCATCCCTGGGATGTCGCTCAGATGGGTATGCGCGTCGATCAGTCCCGGCGTGAGGTAGCGTCCCGCGCCGTCGATCACATGTTCGGAACCGTGGGCGCCTTGCGAAAGCTTGCGCCCGATTGCGACGATCCGTCCATCGCGCACAAGCACGTCCGTCGCCGCAGACGGTGCCTCTCGCTCCGGCGAGACAATGGTGACGTTCTTGATCAGGAGGTCCTCGGCCGGAGCATCGCCAGGGTTCGCGAGACATCCAAGGGTGGCGATAACGAGGCCAACCGTGATCGCATGGACTTTCATTGGATGGTTCTCCTCTGAAGGGGTCTTCAGTCTGTTGTGTGGGCAGACCGCGGCGTAATCGAGGTCGATCAGCCGTAGACTGGCGGCATGAAAAGTGCCAGCTTTTGCTACAACGTCAGCGTGGCGCGGAAGTTTCGTATTGGCCGGGTCGGAAGAGGCGGCACTCCGGTGGCGTTCCCGTGGTCAACTAGCGCTTCGATGGACACCGCCGGACACATGCCGCGCTCCCAGTTCGTGATCGAGGGCGGCGGGCCGATCTCGGGGACGCTGGAAGCGCGCGGCAACAAGAACGCCGCGCTGCTAGTGGGCGCCCGCTAACCCAGCCCCACTTCCTTCAGCACTTCCGTCTCCGTCACCCGCGGCCGATCGTCGGCGAAGTCGTAGCGGTCGGGTTTGGCGTCGCTGTAGATGTGGCGGTCGAGCGCGAACCCGTCCGCGTCATCCAGCGCGTCGACGCTGACGATCAGCATGCCCTCCGGCTGCTCCGCCAAGCGCCAGAACAGGCTGGACCCGCAGCGGGAGCAGAAGCCGCGCTGCGCCCAAGGCGTTCCCTGGTACCAGGTCAGGCCCTCGTCGTTCAGCCATTCGGTCCGGGGCTCGGGGCAGTGGACGGACATCAGGGGCCCGCCCGACCAGCGCCGGCACATTCCGCAGTGGCAGACGCTGTAGGTCCGCTCCGGTACGTCGACCTCGAACTGCACGGCGCCGCACAGGCACTGGCCGCGCATTCTCTGACTCGTAGCCGCGGACTCACTCATGGATTGCTCTCCTCAGGTGGGGCTGCGGTTTCGGCGGCCGGGGCGGCCACCTGGAACGGCACGGACGCCATCTGCCGGTCCCAGAGGAGTGCCAACCGGCCGCCCTCCGGGGTCACGTCGAGGAACTGCCACGACAACTGCTCGAGGGAGATCGGCAGGGGTTGGAGCGTCATGTCGGTGCGCAGCACGTCCCTGCCCGGGGTGTAGCCGTAGGCGCCGAACAGCGCCTCCCGTTCCTGGTAGTCGTAGGTCTCCTGTGCCGGCCACGTCGAGATGATCAGGATCCACCGTTCCGGGCCGAGCTGGATGAACATCGTGTACTCGCCCGGCTCGAGGCGCGTGTCGTCGATGACGAGCGGTAGCTCGGTGATCAGCCGGGTGGTGTAGTTCGCTCCGGCACGCCACACCGGGGCGCCGTCGTTCAGGAAGGCGATGAAGTCCGGCGGTCCGAAGATGTCCCGGCCGCGCCGCAGAGGCCGGCCGAACCTGACCTCGATCCAGCCGCCGTTGACGTAGCCGGAGCGGGGGTCGAAGTACCCGCCGATCTGAGTTGCGGCTGAGCCGGCCGGGCTGGCCGGCTTCCGCTGGGCGCCGACGCTTCCGGCGCCCGCAAACAACTCGACGCCCGCGACGAGAAGCGCCGCGGACGCCAGCGGAAGCAGCCGGCTCCGAGCTCTGGCCACGGCCGCGGTTCTACTTGACCGCGGAGAGCTCGATGTCGAACGCCTGACCGGTTGGGGTTTCGATCGAGATGACGAACTTGTCGTCGGCCGGCCGGCTGTAGCCGAGCTTGGCCAGACCGCCCTCGCCTATGTTCTCGAACCTGATCATCCGGTCCTTCGACTCGATGAGCTTCATGACCTGGAAGCCCTCGGCGCGCGGCGTCATGCCCGGATTCCACTGCTTGAGACGCAGCACGAGGGAGTCGTCTTCTTCCTCGATCGAGATCAGTTCGATCATGTTCGTCGTGCCGTCAGGCGAGAAACCGCGCACAAGCGCCGCCATCGAGCCGTTCGTGGGAGTCGCCCAGTTCTCCTCCAGCGAGCCCTGACCCATCGCGCCGCTCCAGGTCCCGGTCATCCAGGCCAGGTCGGCCACCTTCGGCCCGTGGTTATCGGCCGCGACGCCCGTCACGGAGAGAAGAATAGCGATCAGCAGAACGAAGAGAGTGCGGCGCATGGATTGTCCTCCAGGGAGTTGAGCGGCCGACCCTAGCAGCCGGCGGCCACAACCGCCGCGCCGACGCCGCTATTCGGAGCCGCCGCCGCCGGTGGAAGCGGCTTCGCCTTCGAGGGCTTCTTCCTCGAGGAGGCGGGCGCCGCGGAGGATGCCGCCGAGGGCGTAGTTGCCTTCGTGGCAGGCGTACTCGTAGACCTTGTTGGTGCTGGCCGGCCACGGGTACTCGCCGCCCCAGGGCTCGGTCCAGGTGTTCGGGTCGTCGACGGTGAACTTGTAGAGCAGGGTGTCGTTGTCGATGCGGCTGAAGCGCTCGGTGATCACCATGTCCTTGGAACCCTGCGTGAAGCTGTAGTCGTCGCCGAAGTTCTTCGTCGTCACGACCAGGGTGTCGCCTTCCCAGCGGCCGACCGACTCGCCGAGCCAGCTCTCGACGTTGTCGTCGTGCTCGGAGTCGATGCGGATGATCCGCGCGTCGTGGTTCATCTCGACCAGGATCATCACGTAGGTGTCGGTCTGCACGATCCGCTTCATGTTGTTGTACATGACGGGCATGGCCGGCGGTCCGGCGGTGGAGCCGAAGCCGAGCAGGCAGCGCTCGGCGTGCGGACGAAGCTCGGGATCGTCGTACGGGCCGGACTCGCGGTCGATCCACCAGGCGGTGCCGGTGTTCTCGTGGCGGAAGGCCGCTCCTGCGGCCATCCGTTGCTTGGCGGCGTCGGTGAACTCCGGCATCCGGCCGTTCGCCGGCTCGGTGATGATCGAGGTGCGGTACTGGCCGTCGATCTGGAAGGTGCCGTCGCCGATGTCGACGAAGAAGGCGTTGTAGCCGCCGACCTTGCCTGCAGCCCCCGTGAACTCGGGGGCGTAGATGCCGGTGCCGCCCTTGGGCGGAGCTTCCCGGTTCGGATCGCTGGGCTGGTAGTCCTTCTCGAAGTTGCTGCGCCAGTGCTCGGCGATTGCCTTGGCTTCCTCCGGGGTCAGGGTCAGCTTGTCGCCGTACTGCGCCGGCCGCATGAGCGGGGTCAGGGTCGCGATGTCGTAGGTCCCGGAAAGATCGGGCTTGCCGTCGGCGCGGCGGGGGATGTCGTCGGACGCCGCGGCAGCGCCCGCGGCCGCTACGGCCAACAGGGCTGTGAGGATGAGAAGGCGTCGGGCCATGGGCATGCGTCCCCCGAGCTATGAGCCGAGTCGCCCCGGCCGGTCTCTGGTTGTGAACAGTGCCCCGATTGTAGCCGCAAACTGGCTCGGCAGTCAGGATGCGTCCGGTTCGACGATCCGGTCCGTGGTCGTGTCGCGCCGGATCTCGAACCAGCGCCGGCAGCCCTGGGCGTGGAACCAGCGCTCGGCGACGATGCCTTCCTCGTTGTCGTGCATGAACGCGAGGTCCAGGTCGCGCTCGTCGGGATCCGTGAGGCGCTCCGGCGCCCGCCGGATCTCGCCATGCACGAACTCGTGCACCGAGCGGGCGCCGCAGTTGGGGCAGGGGATGCGGAGGCTCATGGCCCGGATCTTTCATCGCGGGACGCAGCGGAGCAAGTCGTGAGGCGAAAGATCATGGCGAGGACGGGATGGGCCAAGACTCCGAGCTTGCGAGGCGTCTTGGGGCCTCAGTGCGTCCCCGCCGATCCGCGATCGGCCATCGTGCGGTCGCGGGCGAAGCGGTCGAGTCCGAACGGGGCGATGAGTTCGGGCATCTGGCCGGTCGCGATGAGTTGCGCCATCTGCTCGCCGCCGGCCGGGATCGCTTTGAAGCCCCAGGTGCCCCAGCCGGTGGTGATCAGGAAGCCGTCGACGCCGGTGGGCCCGAGGATCGGCGAGTAGTCGGGGCTCATGTCGCAGACGCCGGTCCACTGCCGCAGCACCCGCAGGTCGGCCATGAAGGGGAGGAGGCACAGCGCCCGCTGCGACACCTGCTGCACGAAGTCGTGGCTCGAGCGGTAGGAGAAGCTGGGCTGTGGATCGATCTCGGCGCCCAGGATCATCTCGCCGCGGGCGGTTTGCGAGGCGTAGAAGAAGAGTTCCGAGGAGGCGACGATGGGCTGGAACTGCCGCCGGTAGTGGTTGGTGACGAAGGCCTGCAGGCGGTGGGTGCGGATCGGCAGCCGGACTCCCGCCATCGCGGCGATCCGGCTGACGTGGCCGCCGACCGCCGAGACGACGACACCGGCAGCGACATCGCCGGTCGCGGTCCGCACGCCGACGACCCGTTCGCCGTCGAGGAGCAAACCCTCGACGGGCGTGTTCTGGTGGACGTGAACGCCGCGTTCCATCGCGCCCTCGGCGAGCACCCAGACCACCCGGTCGTGGCGGGCGGTGGCGCCCGCCGGATGGTAGGAGGCGCCGAGCACGGGCCAGCGGCCGCCGCCCGACAGGTCGATCTGCGGGCAGAGTTCCTGGATCTCGTCCGGCCCGACATAGTGCGTCTCCGCCCCGAACGCCGTGTTCAGCTTCGCCCGCATCTGCTCGGCGCGCACGGCGGCCGGACCGTGCGCCATCCACAGGAGGCCCTTCTGCTGGTGCATCAGCCCGCGCCCCGTCTCCTCTTCCAGTCCGCGGTACAGGTCGACGCTGCGCTGGTAGAAGCGGACCGCGGCCGGGATGCCGTAGTTGGCGCGGATGATCGTCGTGTTGCGGCCCGAGTTGCCGCCGCCGATGTAGCCGCGCTCGAAGACGCCGACGTTCGTGATGCCGTGGCGCGTCGCCAGGTAGTACGCGGTAGAAAGTCCGTGGCCGCCGGCGCCGACGATCACCACGTCGTAGGTCTTCTTGGGCGGTCGCCAGGTCAGCTTCATCTGGCGTTCGACGAACTCGTTCATGCCGCGGCTCCGTCGTTCCGGCCGAGCGCGCTGCTCAGGCGGCGCTGGAACGCGGCGGCGAGCGGGGCAGGGACCAGGATCAGCGTTCGCTCAGCCTCGAACCACAGCTTGACCGGGATGCCGGCGACCTGCCCTTGGGCAAGGGCCGACCGGTCGAGCGGCCGTGCCCAGTCACATTCCCGGGCGAGCAGGCGTTCGCCGCCGGCAGCGTCGAGCCAGACGTAGCTGAACCCCGTTTCGCGTTCGACGATGGCGTGCGGATCGTCGGGGACCGCGACGTCCTGAGTCGCCGCGATCAGGAGTTCGTCGGGTGCGGTGCGAAGTACCAGTGCGCCGTTGCGCCAGGGGGGCCTGGCGACCAGGGCGTCGAGCGAGTCGGACGCGCCGACGATCCGGACTGCTTCGAGCGGCCGCAGACGGGGTGGGCCGGCGGGCGGCTCGGCGAAGATGTCGGTAGGTTGCGGCTCGACTGCGGGAAAGCTCCGTACCTTGCCGGTGGGCTCGCTCTGGATGTCTACCGGCATTCGGGCGCGTTCGCCGGCTGGATCGTAGAAGGGGCCGTCGCCGCGGCGGCTCGACGCGCCTCTGATCGTCACCTTGCGCGGGAGGTCGCCGTTTTCATCCAGATGCAGCCAGCCAAGCAGGAAGACCTCGTCCGGCAGTTCCACCGGACGCAGTTCCGCGCGGGCTAGCGCCCGGCCGAAAACGCTGCTTCCGAACTCGACGGGCGCGGATGTGACGTAGCCCGCGTAGCGCTCGCCATCGTAGATGGCGGCGCCTTCGAGCGTCGACTCCGGTTCGGGGTCGTTCCAGGGGTCGACCGTCCGGTTCGGCTGCTCGAAGTGACCGTCCACAATCAAGCCGGCAAGCCGGCGATCGAGTGGTTGTTTGTTCGTTCTCACGATGGCTCGCCGGCCGACGAAATCGCCCTTGTCGAGATCCACCGCCCACTCGCAGCCGAGGCGGCGCGGGGTCGAGTCGTAGTCCGTGTCCTGGCCTACGATGAAGTGACCCTTCTCGAGGCGCAGTTGAAGGAGGGTTTCCAGCCCATGCGGCCGGATGCCCAGCTCGCCGCCAACGGCCAGTAGTCGGCGCCAGAGGTCGACGGCATCGGCGACGGCATGATGGAGCTCGTAGGACAGCTCCCCGGTGAAGCTGAGCCGCACCACCCTGCACTCGATGCCGGCGATGCGAAGCCGCCGGTGCCGGCCGAACGCAGGCAGTTCGCGCGTACCGGCGCGGATGAGAAGCCGAGCGGCGTTCGGCCCCGTGACGTTGATCGCGGCGAGCGAACCGGTTCGGTTCAGGATGCGGACATCGACGCCGAACGCTTCAGCCCAGTCCCGCAGCCAGAGCTCGAGAGAATGGGAGCCTCCCGAGGTCGACGTCAGGAAGAAGCGGTCGGCGCTGTCCGAGGTCTCGTCGCGGCAGAGGATTCCGTCGTCGAACAGATAGCCCCGTTCGTCCAGCATCACCACGTAGCGGCACCGCCCGGCTCGCAGCGTTGCCACGCGGCTGGGAACGATCTTCTCCATGAAGGAACTCGCATCCGGTCCCGCGATGACCATCTTGCCGAGCGAACTGACGTCTCCGAGAGAAACGCTGTTTCGCGCTACTACCCATTCTTCGCCGCTCTTGTCCTCGGCTCGGGGCCGCGGTCCATCCCGGAGCCGTTCGGCGGCGCCCTCCCATTCCTCCTCCTGCCACTCGTCGAACTCGAATCTGCGGTCGAACTCCATGAACTCGCGGTGCTCGGGTTCGGAGAGGCCGTGAGTCCAGGGGGCGAAGGTCGGCACCCAGTCTTCTCGTACGTTTCCGACGGTGAACATGTCGGCGACTTCGCTCGGAGTCAGACCGTAGGTCCACGGCCGCCACCAGCCGCCGGCGCGTTCCATGCGCGCGCCCAGGCGGAGATGCTCATTGTGAAGCGGCGAACGGGCGGTCACCGCTGTATGCGCCCCGGCGGCCAGCTCGCGCACGGTCAACTGCCGGTTGAGCGGCCGGGCGGTGAACGCCGGCTGGAGCCGGCCGCCGCGTTCGAGCAGGAAGCTCCGCAGGTAGGGCAGGCAGACGCCGCCCTGGCAGGTGCCGGTGCCGGCGAGGGTGGCGCGCTTGAGCAGCTCCATCTCGCGGAAGCCGCGGTCCCACACGTCGTCGAGATCGGCGACGGTGACGCCGTTGCACGGGCAGACGGTCCCTTCACGCGGGCAAGGCGGCAGTTCCGACTCCTCCGCGGCGCGGCCGACAACTCGGACCGGCAGGTCGGAGGCCATCCGCGCCAGGGCGCTGCGGGGCTGGCGGCCAAGGTCGAGGATCGCGCTGTCGCACTCGACCCGTCGCTCCGGCCCGTCCCGGTCGCCATGCCCGCGGACGACGACCGCCTCGATGCGGCGCCGGCCCTCGAAACGGATGAGGTCCCACCCGCGCTCGCCGAGCGGGAGGAAGCGGCCGAAGGTGTCCGCCGGCAGGTCGGGCAGCCAGTCGCCCAGAGCCACGATCCGGCCGAGGTCGATGCCGGCGGCGGCGAGTTCGGTGGCGGCGCGGGCGGTCATCAGGCCTTCGAGGTCGCTGCCGGGAACGACCGGTTGGACTTCCGCGGCGCCGGTGGCAACCACGATCTCCCGCTTCGGATGAACGTGGAGCACCCGCCCGGCGTCGTCGAGCGCGACGACGAGAGGGCCCGGGTAGACGCCGGTGACGTGCTGCCCCGCCCGGGCGTCGAGGGTGACGACATCGCGGCCGTCGGCCCGGGCGTCCGCGGCGGCCTGGCGGCCCGAGTCGCCCTGGCCGATGACCACGGTGTCGCAGTGGACGTGGTGGGCGGGTGCCGGCTTGATGTTGGCGCGGGGCGCGTCGGGATCGGGTAGCAGGGGCGGCGCTTCGTCGCCGATGTGATCCCGCCGCACGACCATCCCGGCCTTCGCCGGTGTCTGGCAGCTTCGGGTGTAGGCGGCGCCGTCGACCGTGGTCAGGCAATGCGGGCAGTCGCCGCCCAGGCACAGACAGCCGCCTCCAGTCGGATGCAGACCCGCCCGCAGCATGGCGATCAGCAGACTGTCGCCAGGCTGGGCCTCGATCGGCTGTCCGTCCACCTGCAAGCGCGTCACGCCGGATATCGTACGCGCACCGCGCGACCGCCTTGCGGCGCTACCATTGCGCCCGGTTCGCACGATGACTGCCTCACTCTCCGGCCAAGTGGTCCTGGTGACCGGTTCGACCCGCGGCATCGGCCGGGCGACGGCCGAGGCCGTGGCCGCCCTCGGTGCCACGGTCGCCG
Organism: Candidatus Multivorans sp.; assembly: GCA_965205295.1. Classification (GTDB taxonomy): domain Bacteria; phylum Acidobacteriota; class Thermoanaerobaculia; order Multivoradales; family Multivoraceae; genus Multivorans. The sequence goes on along the minus strand of OZ242167.1, from coordinate 2,341,720 downwards.
TCCACGGGCGGGACCTGGCCCAGGTGGAGGCGGTGTGTAGCGGGCTTGCCAAGGACGCCGCCTTTCCGCTGGCCGCCGATTTCGACCAGCCCGAGAATGCGGCGGTGCTGGTCGAACAGGTCGTCGATCGTTGCGGCCGCATCGACGGTCTGGTGAACAACGCCGGCGGCGGCCGCGCGGTCGCGTTCCGCGGTCTCGACCTCGAAGCCTGGCGGGCGACGCAGCGGATCAACCTCGAGGCGTCTTTCGCCGCTGCGCGCGCTGCCTACCGTGTCATGCGCAAGGCGAAGAGCGGCAGCATCGTGAACATGGCGTCTCTGGCGGCCCACGGCCCGGGCGGGTGGATGGGCGCCGACTACGCGGCCTCCAAGGCCGGCCTGGTCAGCCTCACCCGCAGTCTCGCTCTCGAGGCGGCCCGTTTCGGAGTCCGCTGCAACGCGGTGTCGCCGGGTTTCATCGAAACCGACATGACGGGCGAGCTCACCGAAGACCAGCGGCAGAGGCTGCGTGTGCCGCTCGGACGGCTGGGAACGCCGGCCGAGGTCGCCGCGGTCGTTGCCTTCCTGCTGTCCTCGGAGTCTTCGTACGTCACCGGTCAGGTGCTCCACGTCAACGGCGGGTTGTCGATGTATGGCTAGGCGAGTCGCCGTCACCGGCCTCGGCGTCGCCTCCGCCGTCGGCACGGATGTCGAGTCCTTCTGGAGCAACCTGGTCGCCGGTCGCGGCGGCGTAGGCAAGCTCCAGTTGCTCGATACGTCGGCGCTCAAGGTCGGCATCGGCGCGGAGGTCGACGCCGATGCCGTGCGCGCCGGACTGAAGCGGCTGCGCCGCCGGCCGACGGACCGCGCCGTCGACCTCGGGCTGGTCGCCGCCGCCGACGCGCTCGAGGAGGCCGGCCTGATCGACGGCGAGCCGCCCTACGAACCGCAGCCGGTGGCGGTCATCCTCGGCACCGGCGCCGGATCGGCCGAGAGCCACACCACCGGCCAGCAGCGGTTCCACGAGCGCGGCGTCCGCGGCCTGCGGCCATCGACGGTGCCGCGCTGCATGTACAACTCGATCTCGGCCGGCGTCTCGATCCACTTCCGGCTGACCGGCATCAACTACGTCGTCGTCTCCGCGTGTACGTCGGCGACGAACGCGATCGGCATGGCCTACCGGATGGTGCGCGACGGCTACGCCGACACGGTGCTCAGCGGCGGCGCGGACGGCTTCTTCGACCCGTTCTACTTCGGGGTCTGGAACAACCTCGGCGTCATGTCGGAGAATCCGGATCCCGCCCGCGCCTGCCGTCCCTTCGACGCCGACCGCGACGGCACCGTGTTCGGCGAGGGCGCCGGCATGCTGGTGGTGGAGTCCTGGGACCGCGCCCGCGGCCGCGGCGCGCGGATCCGCGGCGAGATCGTCGGTTACGGCGAGTCATCCGACGCCAGCCACTTGACCAGTCCAAGCGCCGAGGGCCAGGCGGTCGCGATGCGCGCGGCTCTCGAGTCGGCTGGCGTCGCGCCGTGCGACCTCGGCTCGGTGAACGCCCACGGCACCGCGACCCGCGCCAACGACCTCTGCGAGAGCGAGTCGATCCGCGCCGTGCTCGGCGATGCAGCGGACCGGGTCGCCGTCTCGGCGAACAAGTCCTACTTCGGCCACACGCTGGGCGCGTCCGGTGCGATCGAGGCGATCGCGGCGCTGCTCGGCATCGAGCGCGGCCTGTTGCCGCCGAACCTGAACCTCGAGAACCCCGATCCCGAATGCAACGTGCGGCTCGTGGGCTGCGAACCGGAGCCTCTCGAGCGGCCCCTGGTGATGAAGAACAGCTTTGGCTTTGGGGGGAGCAACGGCGTGCTGGTGCTGGGTCCGGGGGAGTAGAGCGCGGGCACCGTGCCGGCCGCAGGTGGATCGGCGATAACCTACCCGCCCAATGAACGGCGAAGGCACGGCGGAGATCCTCGACCGGCTGCGGGAGGTGCTGCGCGACAGCGCGGTCGAGGAGCGGGACTGGGACGCCGTGGCCCCCGAGACGACGATCGAGTCGCTCGGCTTCGATTCGCTCACCATCCTCGATGTGCTCTACGACGTCGAGGAGGAGTTCGGCATCGCCCTCGACCCGAAACAGGTCGTGAAGACCCGGACGGTCGGCGAAATCATCGCCCTCTTGCAACAGAACGGGGCCTGACCGCGGTCGCCGCCGAGGGCGCTCCGTTTCTCCAGCGGCCCGGGTGCTTCACCTTCTCGAATACTGGGCGGCTCGGCTGGCGCTGTTCGGCGTCGATCTGCTGCCGCCAGGCGCCGCGTCCCGATGGGCCGGCTGGCTGGGGGCGTTGTGGTGGACCGCCGACCGGCCGCGGCGCCGGGTGGCGACCTCGAACATCCTGCGCGCCGGGTTCGCTGCCGACCTAGCCGAGGCGCGCGCGACAGGACGCGCGGCCGCCCGCCACATGGGAATGGTGCTTGTCGAATCGCTGAAGTCGGCGCTGGTGCTCGACGACCCGGACCGCGTTCGGGTCCGGATACCGGACGACGTGCAGGCGGTGCTCGAGGATCCCGACCGCGGCCTGATCGTCGTCTCCGGTCACTTCGGCAACTGGGAACTCGCGGGCCAGTGGCTGTCACGCTACAAGCCGGTCGCCGGCATCTCGCGGCCGATGAACAATCCCCGGGTGCAGGAGCTCGCGGTCAGTCGCCGGCCACGGCGGGAGTTCCGGATGATCCCCAAGTACGACCCGGATCCGGGGCGGTTCATCAGGCTCCTCGGGGACGGCGAGATCCTCGCCCTGCTCGTCGATCAGCACGCGCGCCGGGGCGTCGACATCCCGTTCTTCGGCCATCCGGCGAAGACGCACACGACCGCCGCGATGCTCCACCTCGTGACCCGGGCGCCGCTGTGCTTCGCGACCTGCCGGCGGACGGCCCCGATGACCTTCGAGTTGACCCTGTCACCGCTGATCGAGCAGGAACGGACGGGGAACCGGAGCGGCGACGTCGAGGCGATCCTGCTGACGCTGAACACGCGTCTCGAAGAGGCGATCCGCCGCGATCCGGACCAGTACCTCTGGGGCCACCGCCGCTGGCGCTAGCGCGGCGGTGTCGTCGCCGCTTCGCGGCGCGTTTCCTCTCGGAAGCCGGCGAGGGCGCCGGCGCACCCAGTGGCTAGTCCTGCTCGCGCAGGAACTCCAGGACGACCCGGTTCCACTGCGCCGGCCTCCGGGAGTGCTGCCGCGCTAGCGTTGACCATCTGTGGACGCGGCGAACCTCAGAATCAGAAGTGGAGCCTTGCCGGCGAGATGAGTGAATCCTGGTCACGGAGCCGGCTTCTGCCCTTGGGTTTGGCCGGCTTCCTGTGTTGGGCGGGGAGCGCTCATCTGTCCGCGCAGGAGCAACCGCGCGACGGTGAACACGACCATGCTCGCGACCATGCCCGCGACGAGGAGGAGAACTCGCACGCGGAAGGCGCCTTCTCGGAGGAGATCGAGGTGATCGGCCTTGCTCCGCTGGATCGTCTGGGCGAGTCGTCGGATCGCGTGCCCTGGACGGTCCATCGCGTTTCTTCAGAAGCCCTGGAGCGAGGAGTTGCCGGTGGCGCCGGTGTCCTGCTCGAAGCCGAGCTGCCGGGCGTTCACCTGTCGGCGGCTCAAGGCAGCTCCCTTCAGGCCGATGTGCTCTACCGCGGCTTTGGCGCGTCGCCCCTCCTGGGCGCCAACCAGGGGCTTTCGGTGTACGAGGACGGTGTGCGCGTCAACGAGGTCTTCGGCGACATCGTGGCCTGGGATCTCGTGCCGATGTTTGCGGCGGAGCGGATCGAACTGCTGCCGGGCGCGAACCCGATGTTCGGTCTGAACACGCTTGGCGGAGCGATCGCCCTGAATACGCGCAGCGGCTTCGACTCGGAGCGTCTCAACCTGACCCTGGAGGGCGGATCGTTCGGCCGCCGGGCGGGCGAGTTGAGTGCCGGCGGCGTCTTTGGCTCGGAGGACGGTCTCGGTTGGTTCGTGGCCGCGAGGTCCTACGAGGAGGATGGCTGGCGCGACTTCTCGCCGAGTTCGCTGGGGCAGGCGCTCCTGAAGTTCTCGCAGCGCGGCGAGGGTGGGCACATGGAGTTCACGCTGGGCGTTGCGGACAACGAACTGATCGGCAATGGTGTAACGCCGGTCGAGTTGCTCGAACTCGATCGCACCGAGGTGTTCACGCATCCCGACCGCACGCGCAACGACCTGTTCTTTCCGCGTTTGCGGGTGGGGAGGCTGTTCGGCCAGGGCCTCGAACTCGAGGCGCAGGTCTATCTCCGCGGCAACGATGTCGACACGTACAACGCGGACGTGTTCGAGGGCCCCGACGACGATGACGATGAGGGCCACGGAGATCTCGACGACGATGACGAGGATCATGACGACGGCGACGGCGATCTCGACGACTTCGACGCGGTGAACAACCAGAGCCGCACGGAGCAGGAAAGCTGGGGCGGCTCGATCCAGCTCTCCGGGCTCACGGACTCGGGCCGCTGGCTCGCCGGCGCTTCTTGGGACGGTGGGAGGGCGGACTTCGCCTTCGACACCGAACTCGCCAAGCTGACGCCGACCAGGACCACCGCCGGCAGTGCCATGCGGCTCCCGGGTTCCGAAGTCGGTTTGCGCGCGGAGACCGGGCACTACGGCGTCTGGGCGATGCGGCACTGGACCACCGCCAGCGACCGGTTGACCTGGACTCTGCAGGCCCGCTACAACGACAGCTCGGTCGAACTGAACGACCTTCTGGGGACGGCGCTTGACGGCGATCACGCCTACTCGCGTCTCGTGCCTTCGGCCGGTTTCGTCTGGGAGGCGAGCACACGGGAACGCTCGACTCTCCTGCTGTTCGGCAACGTCTCTCAGTCGGCTCGGGTGCCGACGCCGGTGGAGCTGACCTGCGCCGACCCGGACGATCCCTGCCGGTTGCCCAACGCTTTCGTTGCCGATCCGCCGCTCGACCAGGTGGTGACAACCAGCGCCGAGATCGGCCTGCGGGGCAGGAGCGGATCGGTGCGCTGGAGCGCCGCGTTGTTCCGCAGCGACACCGCCGACGACATCATCTTCGTCTCCAGCGGCGCCGGCACCAGCGCCGGGTACTTCGCCAACGTCGACGTGACCCGCCGGCAGGGGCTGGAGTTGTGGATCCGCGGTCGGAGCGGCGCGGTGAACTGGGATGCCTCGTACACGCTGCTCGATGCGACCTTCCAGGATCGCTTGACCCTGTCGAGCCAGGCGCATCCGATGGCGGCTGACGGCGAGATCGAGGTCGAGCCGGGCGACTTGATTCCGGGCGTGCCGCGGCGGCAGTTTCGGGCCGGCGCGGATGTCCGCATCGGTGCCCGCGTGCTGCTCGGCGCGCGCGTGCTGGGGGATTCCAGCCGCTACCTGCGCGGCGACGAGGCGAACCTGCTCGAACCGGTGGGCTCGGCGTGGCGCGGCGACCTGTGGAGCCGGATCGAACTCACCCCGTCGATCGACCTGGATCTCGAAGTCTCGAACGTCACGGACCGGGAGTACGAGACCTTCGGGGCGCTCGGCGAACCGGACGAGGTGCTTGGGGACGGTTTCGAGAATCCGCGCTTTCTGAGCCCGGCCGAGCCGCGGGCGTTCCGGGCCTCGTTGCGGCTGCGACTCTGAACTGTCGAGCCTTCGCCGCGGGGCGGCCGCTTCACTGCTACGATCCGCGGCTCGCATGACCCCTCGCCGGACCATGACCCGGGCCACTCTACTGGCTGCTGCGGCCCTGTTCCTCGCCTCCGGTCTGTGGGCCCACGGGGTAGCCGATCAGGACGAGATCTTCCTGACCAACAACGAGGGTCTCGCGGTCGGCCCGTACATGTACCTGGGGGCCAAGCACATGGTCACCGGGTACGACCATCTCGCGTTTCTGGCGGGGGTCATCTTCTTCCTCTACCGGTTCCGCGACGTGGCCCTCTACGTCACCCTGTTCGCGATCGGCCACAGCGTGACCCTGCTGGTCGGTGTGCTGGGCGGCATCCACGCGAACCCCTACCTCATCGACGCCGTGGTCGGTCTGTCGGTGGCGTACAAGGCGTTCGAGAACCTGGGAGGGCTCCGGGCGCTCGGGGTGCGGATCGACACGAGGGCAGCCGTGCTGGTGTTCGGGCTGTTTCACGGTTTCGGCCTGGCGACCAAGCTGCAGCCGGTCGCGATCTCGAGCAGCGGCCTCGTCGGCAACATCGTTTCGTTCAACGTCGGCGTCGAGCTGGGTCAGTTCGCCGCCCTCGCCATCATCCTGCTTAGCTTCAACCTTTGGCGGGCCAGCGGCCGCTTCCAGTCTCACGGCTATGCGGCCAACGCGGTGCTGATGACGGTCGGCTTCCTGCTCGTGGCCTACCAGTTGACGGGGTACTTCTTGTCATGACGGATTCCTCTTCCGCTCCAGGCGGCGATCTCGGAACGCCGCCGCTTCGCAGGCTGCTGAAGACGCTGGCGATCACGCTCGCCGCCGCCGCGGTGGTGTTCGTGGTCGTCATTCTGCCGGCCGAGTACGGGGTCGACCCGACCCGGATCGGCGGCCTTCTCGGGCTCGACGGGCTCTACGACGCGGCCGGCACGGAGCCGATGGCCGAGGCCGAAGCCGGCCTCTCCGCGCAGATGGCCGGAAACCGGGAGCTACGTGCCGAGACGGTCACGATCGAGATCGGCGCCAACGAGCAGATGGAGTACAAGCTGCAGATGATCGAGGGGATGACCATCGTCTACTCCTGGCAGACCGACGGCGGCGCGCTGTACTCGGACTTTCATGCCGACCCCTTCAATGATCTCGACGACGAGCCCGTTCGCTACGCGGAGGAGTTCGACATCACGGGTGGCCGGGGCGGCCTGACCGCCGGCTACTCCGGCAATCACGGCTGGTTCTGGCTCAACGACAGCGACACGCCGGTCACCATCGAACTCGACGTGCGCGGTTTCTACACCGGCATGAAGGAGATCGGCCGCGCGCCGGCGGGCACGGAACATCAGGACTCGGAGGCCTACGAATGAAGCTCTACTGGTTCCCTCAGACCCGTTCGAGCCGCGTGGTCTGGATGCTCGAGGAAGCTGGCGTCGACTACGAACTGGTGAGCGTCGACATCAGGAAGCCGGAACGCAGCCCGGAGCACCTCGCCGCAAGCCCGATGGGCAAGGTGCCCGCGCTCGAGGACGGCGACGTGAAGATGTGGGATTCGGCCTCGATCTGCCTCTATGTCGCCGACCGCTACGCCTCCGGCCGGCTGGCGCCGACGCTGGACGACCCGCTGCGCGCCCGCTTCGTGCAGTGGTTGATCTACTCGCCCGGGATGGTCGAACCGGCAATGTTCGAATCCGGACTTCGCACCGTGGTTCCCGAGGAACACCAGGCGGAGGCGTTCAATCCCGGCCGGCTCGGCTGGGGCAGCTTCGCCCAGACGATCAAGACCTGGGAAGACGGCCTGGGCGACGGCCCGTGGATTCTGGGCGATCAGTTCAGCGCCGCCGACGTGATGCTCGGCAGCAGCGCCGTGTTTCTGCGGATGTTCGGGATGTTGCCCGAATCGCCCGTGCTCGAGGCCTACGCCGACCGCTGTCTGGCGAGACCGGCGTATCAGAAGGCGCTGGCGGCGGAGTAGCGGGCGACCCCCGCCCGGCGCCGCTGCCGCCAGCTACGCTCAAGTGGCCATGCGCCGCTCTTCAACGGTTGCCCAATAGGGTCCCCGAATGCCGACGCCGAGAGCCTCGTGCCTTGGCCGCTCCTCGCTCACGGGCTCGAGTCGAAAGTGTTGTGCGAAGCTCGCCAAGGCCAGAACAAACAGAATCGTGGAGTAGTTGTCGGCTGGGCAGCGCCGAGGATCGAGACCGAACGGCATGTAGGCGTGCGCCGGGCATCTGGGCCGGCCGGGCCCGTCGTCGGCCAGCCATCGCTCCGGCCTCAGTTCCCCAGCTTCGTCCCAATACTCCGGATTCCGGTGCGGCATCCCGGCGCAGGGGTGCATCATCGTTCCCTCCGGGATTCTGTAGCCGGCCAGCGCAACATCCTCGCCGGTCACCCTGAGTTGCGCAATGCTCGCGTAGGCGGGAGGCTGAATCCGCATCGTCTCGAGAAAGACCGCCCGCGCGTAGGGCAGCCGGTCGAAGTCGTCCGCCGCGATCTCCCGACCCCCGAGTTCTTCGTCTGCCTCCTGCTCGATCCGTTCGCGGACATTCGGGTAACGAGCGAGGTAGTAGACAATGTACACCAGCGCGTTGATCGGAACGTCCGGATTCCCGAGCGCGATCGTGTACACCTCGTCGCGTATCTTCTCGTCCGTGTCCAGAACGCCGAGGCGCTTCAGGTCATCGCGCTCGGCGGCGCGGACGAAGTGGGAGATCATGTCCCGCCCCTGTTCCGGCGACTCCCGCGCCCTGGCGATCGCGTCGTAGATGACCTCGTCCATCGCCTGGACGGCGCGCTTGCAGCGCCTGTTCGGTGCGATGGGAAGCGCTCTGAGCCAGGACGTCCTGATGGGAACACGGTGCAGAGCCCAGTCGTACTTCAATGCCCAGATCGCTTCCATCGCCATCCGGGCGTCGACGTTCGTGTCGCGTCCGAAGATGCTGTCCTGCATCACGCCCGTCACGAGGCGTCCCATTGCATCCCGCACATCGATGAGGCTGCCGGGTTTCCACCGTGCTCTCGCGGACCGCACATGGTCGAGCATGATCTCGGTGTGGAAGGGCACGTACTCGTCGTTGAGGGACTGATCGATGACCTCGTGCAGCGCGAGGTGCGCATCGCCGTGGATACGAAAGACGCCGGGCGTCTTCATGATGCCGTAGGACGACTTGTCCTGGAACGGCGGGAACGACAGGTAGAGATCGCTCATGAACTCGTGGATCAGGTCCGCATCGAACACGGCGCAGCAGTCCTGTCCCGGAATCCGGTAGAAGACGATGTCGCCGTACTCCTTGTGCAGGCGCGCCATCAGGCCGTGGAAGTCGAACATCCTCTCCCGGAGGTTCCGGAACCGGCGTCCTCGCGGGCCCGGCGGGAGGCTCATGCCGGCGGCAGGCGCCGCTGCGCGCCCGGCGACCGGCTCGGTCTGGGGCGGGTGCGAGGTATCCAAGGGCGAGTCTCCCAAGCGAGAAGGCGTTCAGCCTACCACGGCGGGAATGGAGCATCTCGGGGCGAAGTTGTTCTGACATCAGGAGTTCCGCCGCTCCCCAACCTGTGCGGGCTGGCGGCCGACACGGCGGCGACCGGCTGCGGAGCGCTTTGGTAGGGTCCGAATAAGGGCCGCGCCGAAGCAGATGACTGCGAGGGTCGCCGCCAGGGGGTGCTCCCATGCCGGAATCCGTCACCAGCCAGCCGCCGCCCGGCCCCAACGGTCGCCGGTTGAGAAATTTGAGGGAACGCCTCCGGGACTTCCCGGCGTTTCTGGACGGGCTGAACAGAAGGTACGGGGAAGTCGTTTCCTACCAGCTTCCGTCGATGGACTGTTGCGCGGTCTTCGACGCGGACCTGATCCGCGAGATGCTGGTGGACAAGCGGGAGTCCTTCCCGAAAGCGGAGCTCTTCGAGGTCAACAGGAAGTTCATCACCCAGCCGGGCGTCTTCACAAGCGAAGGCGACGACCATCGCCGGCGGCGCAAGCTGGTCGCACGCGCCTTCAGCGCGGAGCGCCTGGACGCCTACGCGGAGGTGATGGTTGAGAATGCGCGTGCCCTGCAGGCGAGATGGCGCCCGGGGCAGGTGATCGACGCCAACAGCCAGACGTTTCGCCTGGTGAGACGGATCGCGTTCGGGGTTTTCTTCGGGCGGCACAGGCAGGAGGATGAGGCGCTCGGAGATCAGGTCGTGCGCGGGCTCAAGTGGGACATCGCGCTGGGCTTCCTCCCCTTCGCGCCGCTGCTTCGGAAGCTCCCTCTGCCGGGGAACATTCGCGCCGAGCGTGCCTGCGCGGCCTTGGACGAGGTTGTCGGACAGGCAGTTCGCCGGGCCCGCGAATCCTCTCGAGATGCCGGGGACCTGACGTCGGCCCTGGTTGGCGCCAGGGACGACGAGTGCCTCGATCCGCCTCTCACCGACGAAGAGATTCGCAACGAGGTTTACATTCTGTTGTTGGCGAACTTCGATCCGATGGCGGCTTCTCTCGCATGGGCCATGGACTACATCTCGCGCAGTCCGGCGGTTCGAGACCGGCTGGAAGAGGAGGCGGACGCGGTGCTTGGGGACCGCGCGATCACGGCGGCGGACTACGAGCGGCTCCCCTATGCGCGGGCGGTCTTTCAGGAAGCGGGTCGGCTCACTCCACCCAACTACTTCTTCGATCGGGTGGCCGCTGAAGACTGCGTTCTCGGTGACTATCTGATCCGGAAGGGAACGATCGTGCAGCCGTGTTTCAGAGTCTGCCACCGGCAGGAGAAGTACTGGCCGGATGCGGAGGAGTTCAGGCCGGAGCGGTGGCTGGACGGATCGCGGGCGGGGTGCCCGGAACACGCCTTCCTCATGTTCAGCCATGGTCCGCGGAGTTGTCTGGGACGCGAGTTCGCGACGATGCAGGCTGTCTACGTGCTGGCGAGTATCGCTCAGCGTTGGCGGCTCGAAGCGGTTTCGGGCAAGTCGCCGCGCGCGGACGGAAAGCTGGTGTATGTCGTGAAGGGCGTCTTCCCGCTGGTAGTCAAGGAGCGCGCGAGGGCGTAGTGAACCCACGCGGCGAAGGGGTGCCCGCTGCCGCCGAAAGCGGGCTCGGCAGGATGAACAGAGGCGGTAATCAGCCGTTCGCGGGACTCGGATGGGCGGGCGTCCCGGTACCGGCCGGGCGAAGTTGTTCGCGAGGCGCGGCGAAACGGAAGTAGACGACCGCGAGCGCGGGCACGATCAGCATCAAAATGGCCGTGGCAAGAAGAATGCCGAAGCCGATCGATACGCCCAGCGGTACAAGGAACTGCGCCTGAATGCTTCGCTCGAAGATGAGGGGAGAGAAGCCGAGGAAAGTGGTCAGCGAGGTAAGGAAGATCGGGCGAAAGCGCTCCTTTGCTCCGTCGATGACCGCTGTTTTCACCGCGTGCCCCCGCTTCAGGCGGGCGCCGATGAAGTCGATCATCATGAGCGAGTCGTTGACGACGATTCCCGTGAGTCCGATGACCCCCCAGATGGACGACGTGAGACTCAGACTGAGACCCATGATCAGGTGTCCGAGCACGGCGCCGACGATTCCGAACGGAATGATCGTCATGATGAGGATGGGCCTGAAGTAGGAGCCGAGCGGGATGGCGAGCAGCGCATAGATCCCGAACAGCGCGAGAACGAAACTACGCAGCAGGGCGTCGACGGACTCGACCTGCTGCTGCTGCTGGCCGCCGAACGTGTAGGCGAGTCCGGGATTGGCGCTGGCGAGATTCGGCAGGACCGTTTCCGTCAGGATTGCAGCGACCTCGTTCGCCGTGACGACGGACGGGTCGAGATCGGCGGTGATGGTGACGGCGCGCTGGCCGCGCTTGCGTCTGATCGACGAAACGGAGTCTTCGAAATGGGCGGCGGCGACCCGGGCGAGCGGCGCCTCGGCGCCCGCGGGAGTACGGATCAGGTAGCCCTCGATGTCGGCAATCGAGTCCCGTTCCTCGGCGGGCAGACGGAGGTACACCCGGACGTCCTCGCGGCCGCGCTGGATGCGGAGCGCCTCGTCGCCGAAGAAGGCGGAGCGGACCTGGCGGCCCACGTCGTCGAGAGTGAGACCGAGCGTTCGTGCTTCCGGCCGCAATTCGATCCTGAGTTCTCGTGGACCGGACGCGTAGTCCGACTTGACGTCGAAGACTCCCTCGAGCCGGCGCAGGTTGTCCACCACCGCGTCGTCCACCGCGCCAAGGCGATCTGGATCCGGGTGCGAGATCTCGATCTGAAGAGGCGGCCCCACGTTGAGCAATTCGGCGGCGAAGGTCAGGCCTCGGGCCTCGGGTCTGGCGCCCGCTTCCTCTCGCCAGGCCTGCTGAAAGGCCTTGGCGCTCACGACCCTCCTTTCCACGTCCAGCAGCTTGAACTCCACGGCGGCGATGTTGGGCTGCGGGTTCAGGTTGGGCTCCTGGACGATCGCTCCGCCGAATTGGGGCGGCCTGCTGCCGACCGTCAGATTGACGCCGGTCAGCAGCGGCGGCGCGTCTGGGGGCCGCCCGGCGGAGAGCCGGTCGATCGCCCTGTGCCCCGCTGCCTCCAGCTCCCTGGCCAGTTGGGCCGTCCGGCTCGCAGGCGTTCCTTCCGGCATCTCGAGGTGCGCCGTCACGATGTCCGACTCGACGGCCTCGGTGAAGATCAGGCCGACGATGCCGGAGCCCACCAGGGCGGCGGCGAGAAGGATTGCAGCGATGCCCCCGGCGATCACGATCGCCGGTTGGCTGGTGGCGAACCGCAGACCCCGGTCGAGGGGCCCGTCCACGAATCGCTTCAGCCCCAGATCGACACGGGACTGGATCCGGTTGAAGAAGCGCTCCCCGGAGTTCGTGGGTTGCTGCCCGGGCGCGGGCAGGTGCGACAGATGGCTGGGGAGGATGAGCAGCGACTCGATCAGCGACAGCGCGAGAACCGAAATCAGGATGATCGAGATCGAGCCGAACACCCTGCCGAGAGGGCCGGGGAGGAACAACAGCGGGGAGAAAGCGGCCATCGTCGTGAGGACGCCGAAGACGACGGGCCTCCTGACCCGTTGGGCGCCGCGGATCGCCGCGACGAGTCCGGAGGCGCCGCGCTGCCGCTCTGCGTGGATTTGCTCTGCGACCACGATGGCGTCGTCGATCACGATGCCGACGGCGATGATGAAACCCAGAAGCGTGACGGTGTTGATGGAAACGTCAAGGGCCAGCATGACGGCCAGCGTTCCAACGAAGGAGATCGCGATGCCTAGGGCGACCCAGATGGCCAGGCGGATCTGCAGGAACAGGGTCAGAGCGACGAGGACCAGGATCAGACCCAAGATGGCGTTCTCGAGCAGGACGCCGAGCCGGTCCTCGTAGATCTCGGCTTCGTTGTTCCAGATGTCGACCGACACGCCGGTGGGCAGCGATGGCGCAATGTGCTCTTCCAGGCGCCTCTCCACTGCATCGGCGACCGCCAGCACCCGCTCGCCGGCGGACCGGTAGACTTCGACGAAGGCGGCCGGTTGTCCGTTGTAGCGGGTGATCAGGTCGACGTCCTGGAAACCGTCGCGCACGTCCGCGATGTCGCCGAGACGCACCACCGTACCGTCGCTGTCGCTCAGGACGATGATCTCCTCGAAGTCCCGCTGAACGTACCTCCTGCCGGCGGTCCGGATGCGCACTTCCTCATCCCGGGTCGTGATGCTGCCGGCCGAAAGATCGACTGAAGCCGCGCGAACCGCTTTCGAGAGGTCCTCGAGCGTCAGGCCGAGCGCCCTCAATCGACGCAGGGGTACCTCGATCGAGATTTCGTAGCCCCGGACGCCGCTCGTTTCGACGTGCGAGACTTCCGGGAGTGACGACAGCTCGTCTTCGATTCGGTACGCCAACTCCTTCAGGGCCCGTTCGGAGACATCGCCGTACAGCACGAGGCGAATCACGCTGTGGCGGTTCGTCATCTCCCTGATTTCCGGGCGCTCGGCCACGGCGGGGAAGGTGTGGATGCGGTTGACCGCCGACTCGATGTCGTCGAGCGCCCTGCTCATCCTCGTCCCGGTTCTGAGTCCGGCCATGACGGAGGCGCGCCCTTCCGCCGCGACGGAGGTCACCTCTCTGACGCCCTCCAGAGACTCGATCTGCTCTTCGATCTTGACGACGATCGATTCCTCCACCTCTTCCGGCGTGGCGCCCGGATACGCCATCGAGATCTCGATGTGATCGAACGAGAGCACGGGGAACGCCTCCTGCACCAGGCCTCCCATCGACACGAGCCCCGCCGCCACGATGAAGAACATCAGCAGGTTGGCGGCAACGCCGTGCCTCGCCATGTAGGCGATCGGCCCTCTCAGCTCGCGCTCCGAGGCGCTGCTTGGTGTCAGGAACCTGCCCCGGCTTCAGTCCGCACGACCATGCCCTCCGTGGCGAACGTGATGCCGCCGGTGACGACGGCCTGATCCGCCTCGAGGTCTCCGATCACGAACACCGTGTCGTCGGAGCGCTGGAGGACGCGTACCGTAACGATCGTCACCTTGCCGTCCCGGACCGCCCACACCTCGTTGCCGGGCCTGAGCGCCGGCCGCCTCAGCTTGAAGTACCGGTCGGGCGCCAGACCCTCGAGCTCGACAGCGACGAACTTGCCCACGAGAAGCGGCGGACCGTCGGCCGCCTCGGCTTCATCGCCGCCGGGGTTGGCCTCTGCCGGTGCGCCGGCCGCGAACGGTCTCGGAACGCGCACGATCACGTCGATGGTCCGGGTCTGTTCGTCCAGCGACGCCTCGGCGCGGTCGACGTAACCGTCCCAGGAATACGTGCTGTCGCCGTACTCGGCGGTGACGCGGGCCGCGATCCGCCGACTGCCGTCGCCGGCCCTCAGGTCCCACAGGCCCGGGAGGAGGGCGGCGCCGGTATCGGAGAGAGGGACCACGACCTCGACCGCGTCGGATGCGTAGAGCCGTCCAACACCCTGGCCGGGCTCTACGAACTGTCCGACATCGATCGACTCGGTGCGCACGACTCCGCTGAATGGGGCTTTGACCTCCGTGCGTGAGAGGTTCAACTCGGCTTCGGCCAGCGCAACGCCGGCTCTGGCCAGCTTGGCCTCCGCGGCCGCTATCTGGGGCTGCCACAGAGCCAGGGGGCTGGCGTCCGAAGCGGATCCTTGGTCCGCCTGCCGCTGCTTGAACTGCCCGTACTGGGCGCGGGCAACGTTGGCTTCTTCCTGCACCTTCAGGAGCTCGAGTTGCTGTACCGCTATGCCGGCGCGCGCTTGTTCTACCTTGTTTCGGTAGTCCACGCCTTCAACGCGGAAGAGCGGCTGTCCTTCGCGCACCCGTCCACCGCTCTGAAACGCCGGCGCTACCCAACCCACCCTGCCGCTGACCTCCGCGGCGATGTCGATTTCGGCGTGGGGCCGCACGGTTCCGGCTCCGTAGACAGGAATTGCGCCCTCGCCGGCCGCGACTGGCGCCGTGATTGCGAAAGGAACCTGCGAGGGTGGCGGCCGGCGCTCCGGCTCGGGCCTACTGGAGACCATCAGAGCGGCCAGGGCAATCGACCCGATCAGGATGACGGCGGCAATGAGCCAGCCAGTTCGTCGACTCATGTGCTTGCTCTCTATTCGGTTGGTTCGTCTGGCTCGGCGGATGCCGATGCGATCTGCGGCGTGTCAATCGGTCCCGAAGCTGTCCAAGCGCCGCCCAGGGCGCGGTGAACGGCGAGTCGGGCTAGAGCCACGTCGCGGCCCGCGCCCGCGAGAGTCAGTTCGACGTTCAGCCGCGTCAGCAGGGCGTCCAGGAAGTCGGCGTAGCCGCCGATTCCCGCTTCGTATCTTTGCGACCGGAGTCCGACTGTCGCCTCGGCTTCTTCGAGCCGCGAGGCGAGCAGTGTGTGTCTCTGGCCCTCATTCTGCAACACGGCCAGCGCCGCCTCGACTTCGTTGACGGCCGTCACTACGGTCTGTGCGTACGCGGCGGCAACCTCCTGGAAGCGGGTCTCGGCCAATGTGACGTTGCTGCGCAGCCGGCCGCCCTGAAAGACCGGCGCGAGCAGGTTCGAGGCCAGGTTCGTGAACCACTGATCCACCTTGAACAGTCCGTCGATCTGTGAGCTCTGAAGCCCGATCGAACCGGAAAAGGAGAGGGTGGGGAGCAGTTCCGCCCGGCGAGCGCTGATCTGGTGCTGAGCAGCTTCCAGCCTCAGGCCGACCGCCCTGACGTCCGGCCGTTGAAACAGGAGATCCGTGGGGATCCCGACTGGCACGGGCCCCGTTGCATCCGGAGGAGAGAGCGTGTCGGGCAGGATCGCGTCCAAGTCGGTCCGGTAGCCGCCCAGGAGCGTGGCGAGTCGGGCCTCGGCGCTCGCCAGGAGGTTCTGGAGCTTCGGCAGGTCGGCCTGCGTGTTCCGCAGGTCCTGGCGCACCCGGTAGAGGTCGAGCGAGTCGGACAGCCCGCGGTCGTACCGGGTGGAGGCCACGTTTTCGCGCTCCAGGAGAACGTCGACCATTTCACTTGTGAGATCGATCTGTTGCCTCAGGTCCGCGATCTCGAAGTAGGTCCTGATCGTCTCAGCCAGGATCCCGATGCGGGCCGCCTGGTAGTCCGACTCCGAGGCGAGGTACTCCGCGCCGGCCGCGAGCGCGTCGCTGCGGACGCGGCCCCAGAAGTCCATCTCGTAGGAAAAGTCCGCGCCGAGCGAGTAGGTCGTGATCCCCAGCCGCTCTGGCAGCGAGAAGCCGGGCGCCAAGTCTCCCAGGCCCAACTCCTGTATCTGTGCGCCGAACCCAGCGTTGGTCGGCGTGCTCAGATCGTTGATCCCCGCGCGGCCCTGGACGACTGGCAGGACCGCAGCCTTCGCGATTCTTGCCCTCTCTCGGGCCTGCTCGACACGAGCGACCGCCACCGCCATGTCCAGATTGGACTCGAGCACCGAGTCGACCACCCAGTCGAGCGCCGGATCGCCGAACGCCTTCCACCACTGGAGCGGCTGGTAAGGCCCCGGGGCCGGACTTCGAGCAAAGTCCTCCGGCATTTCCGTTTCCGGCTGTGGCAACTCCGGCGGCGGGGCGAGCGAGCAGGAGGCGAGCGTGAGGGCCGCGAGGAACTGGAAGGAAGCGATCCTGGTAGCGGTCATTTGCGCAGTCGGGTGCTGTCGATGCTCCGAAGAAACGTCACGATAACAGTTGGAGCAGTTGGCGGGTCTCGGGACTCTCTCGTTGGAGCATCGGTACACTGGGGCGTTCTGGCAATGGCTGATCTCGAAGATCTACTGGTCAAGACGAGCAGGACGTTCGCTCTCTCGATTCCCCAACTCGAGGGTGGGACCCGGCAGCAGGTGACGCTGGGCTACTTGTTGCTTCGGATCGCCGACACACTGGAGGACGCAGCGGTCTGGCGCCGGGAGCAACGGGTTGAGGCTCTGTTCCGCTTCGCCGATCTGCTGACGGACTCGGGCGAGACGGTGGACGGCGTGGTGGAGGCCGCGGTCGAGTCCTGGCTCAAGGACCCTCCCTCGCATCACGAGGGTTACCTGGAACTGCTCGAGGCGACAGGTGAGGTTCTTTCGGCCTACGAAACCCTCGACCCGGCGGCTCGGTCGGTGGTCGGTCGTCACGTGCGCCGCACCTGCGTCGGCATGGCGCACATCGTGATGCGTGCTGACCGGGACGGCGAGCTCCGACTTGCCGGCATCCCCGATCTCCGGGACTACTGCTACGTCGTCGCCGGCATCGTCGGCGAGATGCTGACCGAGTTGTTCCTGCTCGGCGCATCCCTGGCGCCGGTCGCGGAAGCGCTCCGGCGCCGCGCGGCGACCTTCGGCGAAGCGCTGCAGCTCGTGAACATCCTGAAGGACTCCGCCGCCGACGCGGACGAGGGCAGAACCTTCATTCCGAGCGCCCGCGACCGGAGGCTGGCCTTCGAGCTCGCTCGCGCGGACCTCCTGATTGCCGGGGAGTACGTGGATCACTTGCAGAGAGCCGGCGCTCCGCGCGGCTACCTCGGTTTCACCGGCTTGCCGGTGCGTCTCGCCTGGGCGACGCTGGACCGGGTGGAAGAGCAGGGGCCCGGCTCGAAGCTGACTCGTCCCGAAGTGGCCTCACTCGTCGCCGCCATGTACGCCGATCTGGATGTAGGCCGGCCTGCGGCCGGCATGAGCTAGGAGTCGAGTCGCGGCGTCCGCGCCGCGCTGACGCACAGGAAACATGGCTTGTTCCATGCAAGTACTCGCAGCGGTGTTCGCTGCGCTGCTGAGCTACCAGTCGTGCGAGTCTTCATCGTGGAGAGTGGTCGGCAGGGCGTATGAGTGCTCGATCTCTCCCAGATCCGAAGCGTCGAGCAGGGCGTTGAACCGCTTCCTCGAACGTTTCGCTGCCAGAGAGGGGAACAGTTGCAGTGCGATCCTCTCGGCTCTGTTCCTGAGATAGAGCAGCGGCACCTGCTTGACAACCCTCGACCTGGGGAACCGGAAGGCGTCCGCCAAGTCGTCGCCGATCAGTTCCCGGGACACCTGGTAGATGAACGTGGCCATCTTGCGGCGTTCCTGGGTTTCGGCGAACCCCAGCAGGATCGGCGCGCTGTTGATGATGCTGTTCGCCATGATGATCGCATCATCGTCCGGCGGCGGCTCGCATATCGCGCCGATCTTGAAGGTCCGGTGCGCCGACTCCTGGTCGTGGAACATGATCGACTCGGGTATGCCCATGACCAGGGCCGTATATCTCCACACGTGGATGTAGGCCTCCCGTTCCTCCGCAGTGAAGTCGCCGCCCAAGCGCCCGACATGGTGCATGAGGCGCCCCGAGAAGGCGGCCGCCCCCAACAGCATGTGCGCTGTGCTGAGCGGCATTCCGTATGTCGCCGTGTCCCACTCGGTCGATTCCCTGAGCAGCATCCTCGACTGGGCATGAACCAGGCGAATGCGGAGGCTCAGCCTCCAGGCGTCGCCTCCGGGCTCCTGGCCGCCGGGCATGAACTGCTCGGTCAGTTGCAGGGTGTTCTGCTTGAGCCGGCGGACGCCGTTCAGAATGATCCGGCTCCGGATGCGGAACGATTTGCTGATCAGTGTGGAGAAGCCCTCCACGATGGCGCCTCCGACGAGGCCCCCGAGGACCATGTCCGAGTTGCGGAGGAAGGCTCGGGTTGCCTTCATGGCGATCTTCGGGTCGAACCAGTCCGGTAGGACGGCGGAGGACGCGATGAGTTCTCGGAGGGCTTCGGGCGTGTCCTTCGGCGGATCGTAGTAGCGGTCGACCGTCTTCGCGATGGTCGCGTGGATGTGCTGAGGCGCTACGACATTCGCCAACTGTGCGACCGCTCGGTCGGCCTGAGGGTCGCCCAGGGTCGTGTAGCGGATGTAGCGCTCCGCCATCTCGGGATCCACTGCCCGTGCGGCTTCGTAGCCGTCGACGTAGCAGGCGGGAATGTCGGAAACCGGCTCCGGACCGGTTCGGGCCCCACTCTGCCCCTGGGTCGGTGACAGTTCTCTATGTGGCATGCGACTCCCTGCTCCTGTGCGCTCGCGCCCGGTCCGGGTGGTCCGCTGGAACACACTCCGAACTCGGGGGCTCGAATGGGGCTAAGCGATCCTTGCACAACTGGCGATCGGCTGGATCTGTAGCGCGCCTACGCACCGGGACGCCCGTTTCCGGCGGCGGAAGCGGGTGCCTTGATTCCGCGCTCAAGAATCGCTTGTGGTACGGTGTTGCAGTTAGCGCCCAACAGAACCCTATCCGAGGAGACCCCGACCCATGAAGCAGGCGATCGGATTGCTGCTGATCCTCGCGCTGGCCGCACCTCTAGCGGCAGCGAACAACAACAACGACGCTCCGACGGCGACGCCGACCTACTACGGCGCGGTGCAGACGATCCTGGAGCAGGAGTGCCAAGTCTGCCACCGCCCGAACGGCGCCAACCTTGGCGGCATGGTGGCGCCGATGGCGTTCACCAGCTACCAGGAAGTCCGGCCTTGGGCGCGCTCGATCGCTCGCCAGGTCGAAGCCGGCCTGATGCCGCCGTGGCATGCGGCCCCGCGGCACGCGGGCGTGTTCGTGAACGAGCGCTCCCTGACCGAAGAGCAGAAGGCCACCCTGATCGCCTGGGCGAAGGGCGGGGCGCCGATGGGCAACGCGGCCGACGCGCCGCCGGCCAAGGTGTGGGAAGCCAGCGACGGCTGGACGATCGGCGAGCCGGACCTGGTCATGGACATGGGCGAGGACTACTTCGTCAAAGATGACGTTAAGGATCAGTACATCAACTTCGAGACCGTGATCACGGAGGAGATGCTGCCGGAACCGCGCTGGATCAAGGCGGTCGAGTTCCGTCCGGGCGGCCCGGTCGTGCACCACATCATCGCGCGCCCCTTCGGCGGAATTGCCCCGGGCAACGACCCCACGGTTCACGACGACGGCTTCGGTACGCTCGTCAAGCCGGGCACCACGATCCGCTGGCAGATGCACTACCACAAGGAGCCGGGGCCGGGCACCGGCGCCTGGGATCGCTCCTCGGTGGCGCTGCGCTTCTATCCGGCGGACTATGAGCCCACCTACGTGATGCAGAGCAACGCGATGGGCAAGTTCGACTTCCAGATTCCGCCGGGCGATTCGAACTACGTCGCCACGACGAGTGCGAAGTTCGAGCGCGACGCGCTCCTGCTCGGCTACACGCCGCACATGCACCTGCGCGGCAAGGCGGCCCGCTACGTGGCGAAGTACCCGGACGGCGCCGAAGAGGTGCTGCTGGACGTGCCGCGCTACGACTTCAACTGGCAGACGCACTACAAGTACGCGGCCGGCGGCAAGCGGATCCCGGCCGGTACCGAGATCGAACTGACGATGGCCTGGGACAACTCGACCGACAACCCGGCGAACCCCGACCCGACCGACACCGTCGTCTACGGCGGCCCGACGACGTCCGAGATGATGTTCGGCTTCGTGTCCTACGCGGACGCCGAGGCCGACTACAAGCCGGAGAACGCCGGCTTCCTCGGCGGCCAGCGCTTCAATGCCGAGACCTTCAAGAAGCGGATCAAGGACCAGTTCGGAGTCGACTGGGACTCGCTGAGCGAGGAGGAGCAGGGCAAACTGTTCCGCCGATTCCGCCAGCAGCAGAGACGGTCCGACAGCGAGGGCAGCGAAGGAACGGTGTCCGGCGGCGAGTAGCGCCGGTCGTCCAGTCGCTTCGTTTGAATCGACGCCCCCGTCCGCGGCCGATCGGCCGCGGACGGGGTTTCGTCGTTTGTGGGGGCGCTGGCGGCGCCGGTTGCCGGCGCCGGCTAACGGAGCCGGTCCAGCAGCCCGGTCGCCCGGGAAGTCGTCTGCATGACGGCCGCCCTGACGGCGGGCTCCGTTGCCAGCACGGTCACCTTCGTCCGGGCCCGGGTCACCGCGGTGTAGAACAGTTCCTTCGTGTTGACGCGGGACGCCGCGTCGCCGGGGATGAAGACGACTTCGTCGTACTCGGATCCCTGGGCCCGGTGGACCGTGAGGGCGAAGAAGCTCTCGTGCTGCGGCAGGCGGGACGGGGAGACGAGGAACTGTCCATCGCTGCCGTCCAGATCGGGGAACCAGATCTTGCGGCCGTCACCTCCGTCGGGCAGCACGACGCCGGTGTCGCCGTTGGAGAGATTGGTCTGCCGGTCGTTGCGGGTGACGATGATCGGACGGCCAACGTAGAACTCGTCGTCGTCGCTCCGGCGTCTCAAATCGGTCAGCCGCCGCTCGACGAGACGGTTGAAGCGGGCGATCCCGAACGGGCCGCGACGGTGGCTGCACAGGACGCGGTGGGCCGGGAAGGGAGGAGTCTCTTCGGGGTGCGCTTCGAGTGCCGCCATGTGGTCGGCCCACTGCTGCGCACTGGCGCGTGCGAACTCGTCGAAGGCGGTTTCGTCGTCGAGCGGTTGCAGCCCGGTCTCGGCGTCGCTCGGGTCCCCCAGCACGCGCAATGCCTCGCCGATCCTGCCGGCGACGACGGCCCGCGCCAAGCGGCCGATGCCCGAGTCCTCGTCAAAGCGGTAGTTCTGCGTGAGGGTGGTCACGCACGGCGCGAGCGGTCCGTCCTGGCCGGCACTGCAGAGATCGCTGAAGACCGATCCGGGTTCCACCGAGGACAACTGGTTCGCGTCGCCGAGCAGGACCAGCCGGCAGCGTTCGGGCAGAGCCTCCACCAGGCGGGTCATCAGCGGTAGGTCGGCCATCGAGCATTCGTCGACGACAAGAGCCTCGAAGCGCACCAGGTGGCGGCGCTCGCTCGCCAGCAGGCGGTGAATGGTCCGCGCTTCGGCCGGGAAATCGCCCATGCCGCGCATCTGGTTCAGAGGCTTCTCGCCGAGCTTCGCGCGCACGGACTCCTGGAGCCGGGACGCTGCTTTGCCGGTCGGAGCCGCCAGACCGATCCGGCGCGGATCCGCCGCGCCGGTGTCGACGAGGATCGCGATCAACTTGGCCGCCAAAGTCGTCTTGCCGGTGCCGGGGCCGCCGGTGACGATGCACAGCCGCCGTTCGACGGCGGCACGGATGGCGGCCTCGGCTTCTGCCGTTCGCTCCTCTCCCTGGGCGAAGACCCGTTCGAAGGCTCCGTGTGTCTCGCTGCCGGATCCACCAGCCCCGGCCAGCGCGATCATGCGCTCCGCCAACCGGCATTCGGCGATGAACAGGCGATGCAGGTAGAGGCGGCAACGGTCCAGGACCAGAGGCCGGGATTCCTCCGTCGTTCCAACCTCGCCGACGACCGGGCTTGCGGTCAGTGCGTCGAACAGGGCCTGGCGGCCCGGCAGGCGTGCTTCCGACAGCTCTTCGGTTAGCGGAGAGCTTGGGCCCGAGTCCGGCTGCTCCACCAGATCGGCAATCCGCCTGCCGCCGTTACGGAGTTCCAGGCATGTGTGGCCCCCGCGGTGCATCGCGCTGGCCGTGGCGACGGCCAGAGCCACGTCGTGGTCGGCGCCCAGGTCCACCATGAGCCGAGCGAAGCAGCGGTCGATGTCAGCCAGGAGGCCGGCCTCGGTCAACTCGTCGATCAGGAGGTCGCTTCTCACTGCGTTCCACCGAAGCAGGCGTCGATCGCCTCGATGCAGGCGCGCGGGGGCCGGTTCCGGAACACGCCACTCCCAGGCGCGCTCGGCCTCATTCCGCGCACGAAGAGGTAGAAGGCGCCGCCGATGTGGCGGTCGTAGTCGTATTCCGGAAGACGTAGCCGCAGGAGCCGGTGCAGGGCGGTGAGGTAGAGGAGGTACTGAAGGTAGTAGCCGTGGTGGCGCATGGCTTCTGCGAGCCCCTCCGGCGAGTACGCGGCCAGATTCCGGCCCAGCCAGTTCGACTTGAAGTCCATGAGATACCAGAGGTCGTCGTGCTGGGCCACCACGTCGATGTAGCCGTGCAGGAAGCCATTGATCTGGCCGCCAGCGTCCGCCAGCGCGTACTCGTAGCCGTGTTCACGCAGGGTTTGGGCGAGTTCCGACCGTCTGAGCCCGTGGACCGGCAGATGGAACTCCATCTCGGCGACCGGCCGTTCGAGGTCGGCGACGCGGAAGACGCTTCCGCCCTCGCCGGGCCGAGCCAGCGGCGTGTTGAGGGTGTCCTCGACCAGAGCCCGGACGACCGGCTGCCACTTCGCGTGGATGCGGTACCTGGCCAAGGCGTCATTGCAGATCGAATCGAGAGCGTTCCCGGGTTGCAGCCGTTTCTCGAAGATCTCGTGGAGGCACCTGCCGGGGCGGTTGCCGGCGGGGAAGGTGAAGACAGTCCGTTCGTCATCCTCGACCGGCGGCTCAGCGGTGACGACCTCTTCGGGGGCGTCCGGCTGGACCGGGTCGTGGTCGGGCTGCTCGGCTTCTTCGTGCTCGCTCTCGGACCTTGCGGCGCCGGCGTCGGTGGAAAGCGCCGAGTAGCTGGTGCGCTGCCGAATCGACTCGAGTTGGCGGCCGAGTTCGCGAGCTTCAAGGGCTGCGCCGGCGTCGGATTCCGAGGGCCGCGGCGGTTCGCCGGTGTCGGGAACCAGCGGGTCGATCTCGCTGATGGAAATGGCCTCCGGCGCCTTGTCGGCGAACCCGCGAACCTCGTCTCGCCACGCCTCCGCGGTCAGGCTGCGAACATGGGCGGCGTTGTCGTCGAGCGCTGCCACGAGACTTGTGCCGTCGTCAGTTCCGCGGCCGTGAAGGAGCCAGGCCAGCGGTGAATGTTCGGCGGTGTTGGCCTGCGCCCAGGTCACCACGCAGCGGTACTTTGCCCGGGTCAACGCCACATAGAGCAAGCGCAGCTCATCGGCATGCTCTTCGACTCGTTCCTGGTCGTAGGCGTCGTCGGTCGGACACAGATCGAGGACCGGCGTGCCCCTCTCGTGGTCGTAGTACTCGGCCGCGCTGCTTCGCTGCTTTCCCCTGGGCGGCGGTCGGCCGTCCCAGGCGAAGGGGCAGAAGACGATCGGGAACTCGAGTCCCTTGGCGCGATGGATGGTGACGATCTTGACCAGGTTCTCGTCGCTCTCGAGCCGAAGCTGGGCTGTATCGTGACCGAGGTTGGACTCCGCGCGCGATCGCGCCAACCAGTCGAGAAGTCCCTGGCGCGACGGTCGGCGCCGGGTCTCGGTCTCGTGCAGCAGATCGGTGAGGTGGAGGAAGTTCGTCAGGCGGCGAGGGCCGTTCCTGTAGCGAAGCAGGTTCGCGGCACACCGCGTCTCGCTGGCGAACAGAACGTGCCGCATCAGGGCGGCGATGCCCTGCTCCCGCCAGATTTGCTCCCATCCCTGCGCGAGGCCACGCCAGCGGGTCCATGTCGCGTCGTCGTCCCGCAACGCCGCGAGCTCGCGCATGTCCAGCCCGAACAGGTCGGCGGCCAGTGCGCCTCGCAGCCGTCTCGGTGCGCGGTGTGAGGTCTCGTCACTGCAAAGGGCGTACAGCAGGCGGTGAAGGTCTCCGGCCTCGCTGGACTCGAAGACGTTGTCAGTGCCCATCTCGACCGTCTCGATCCCGAAACCGTCGCGCAAGGCGCGTGCGACGGCCTGTCCCTGGCGCCCCTTGCGCACGAGCACCGCGATGTCGCCTCCGGAGACGGGTGTTCCTCGAGCGGCGAGGATCGTCCTTCGGCCCGGCCTGGGGTCGAGAAGACGTGCGATTTCGGACGCCGCGCGCTGGGCGGCCAGTTGTTCCATTGCAGGCTTTGCCAGCGGCTTGCCGTCCTTGCGGAACAGATCGACGTGGAACGGCCTCGAGTCGTCGGCGTGGCCCTGCCTCACCAGTTCTCGACCCTCGCGACTCGCTGCCTGAACCGGCTGGAATGGGAGGCTCTGGAGCAGGAAAGGCCTGGGGCCCCCGAACAGGAGGTTCACCGCGCGGACGAGTTCGCCGGTTGAGCGGTAG
This sequence comes from Candidatus Multivorans sp., assembly GCA_965205295.1. Taxonomy (GTDB): domain Bacteria; phylum Acidobacteriota; class Thermoanaerobaculia; order Multivoradales; family Multivoraceae; genus Multivorans. The sequence continues at coordinate 2,316,788 of OZ242167.1, read as the reverse complement.
TTTTCTTCCAGCTTCAGGGTGTCGCCGGTGCGGTGGATCCGCGTTCCGGCGTCCAGATAGGCGTAGACGTCCGCGCCCCGGAAGCGGTAGATCGACTGTTTGGGGTCGCCGACCACGAACAGACTTCCGTTCGACGTCCCGGAACCCGCGGCGTAGAGCTTCTCGAAGATCTCCGCTTGCAGGCGGTCCGTGTCCTGGAACTCGTCGATCAGGGCGACGGGATAGCGGGCGCGGATCTGTTGCGCCAGCTTGGGGCCGGCTTGACCGTTGAGCGCCCGGTGCAGTTCGGTCAGCAGATCGTTGAAGCTCAGGCGCCGGTGCGCCCAAGCGTAGTGATGCAGCGTCTTCCTGACGTCGTCGAGCAGGCGCCGCCGGCGGTCGGCAAGCCAGAGGCGTCCGTACTCGTCCCCGACCTTGCCCAACTGCTCGAAGCAGTCGTACAACGAATCGGGTGGGGCTGAATCACCCTTGTACAGCTTGGAGTCGAGCGCCCCTCTGGCGAAGAAACCGGCGTAGTTCGGGGCCAGCAGTTCGGGAACGCCGGCGTCGAACGCGTCGACGAGTGTTCTCGTGCGTCGTGGGTCTCGGTCGTTCTTCTTCCATCGGGCGGGGTCGCTGATCTCCAGGAACCGTTCCCTCTGTGCCCGGTCGGTCCATGCGCTGCGTGTCGAACGGATCTCCTCGGACCATTCGCTGTGCTTCGAGTGGAACGCTTGCGCGAAGTCCTCAGCGGGGTCGACACCTCGGATGTCGTGCTGCTTGGCATGGTGTGCACGGACCCAGGCCGTCACCTTTTCGTCGAGGACGAACTTCTCCGCTTTGGCGTACTCCAGGAGCGCGACGGGTTCGTCGACTACGTGTTGTCTCCAGAAGTCACCCGTCGCGGCGCCGACCGCCAACGTGTCGTCGCCGCTGACTTCGAAGGTGAACGGCGTACCGGCCGGGAGGGCGAACTCGGCCAGTGCCCGTTGACAGAACCCGTGGATCGTCGTGATGTTCGCTCGGTCGAAGTCGCGGATGGCGCCGGTGAGGCGTCTGAGCGCGGTTCTCTCGAGAGGGCTGCCCCGCCATCGCGCCGCCAGTTCGCGGGCCGGACCGTCGACAGCCGCATTGGGGTCGCGGAGAGCCTGGCGCGTGGCCTGGAGCGTGCGCCAGACGCGGTCTCGAAGCTCACCGGCGGCGGCGATCGTGAAGGTGACGACCAGCAGTTGGTCGATGCGCCGGCCTTGCTCAACGATCAGGCGGGCGACCAGAGTGGTCAGGGCATAGGTCTTCCCGGTGCCGGCGCTGGCCTCGATCAGCAGGTCGTCGTCGAGAGCTACGCTGAATGCGTCCGTGTGCTCCGCAGGGGCGGTCACGACGCTGCGCTCCTCAGCGGGTTCAGGAGGCGCCGCGCGAGATCCTTGAACTGCTGGTTGCAGGGATCCTCCCCGAACACGAGTCGATGGCTGGGGTCATGTCCCTCGCTCCACGCCTTGCCGGACCAGGCATTGTCGGTCGCCCAGTTCCAATCCTCCTTCGCCGTCCACTCCCACGAAGTCGCGGGGAAGAGGGGCAGCGGCCTTTCCTGGCCGAGCCGCCACGCGTCGATCCAGTCGCGTAGCAGCGGCCCGGCGGCAGTCGGCGCCGGTCCGGTCAGCACCGTTTCGTCGACCTCCTTGCCGCACCCGAGCAGGAGAGCCTTGGCCGGCTCCTGCCGGTCGCAGATCAGGGCCAGCAGCCGCAGCCAGACCCCGATCATGTCCTTGGCGCGGATCCGCCCTATTCGCCACCAGAGGAGTTGGTTGCTTCCGGCGTCGAAGTGCTCGATTCCGCCCACCAGCCGGGTGTCTCCGAGAACGACATCGACTTCGTGGCGTGGCGCGTCGCTGTGTCTCCCCAACAGGTGGAGCTTCTCGATGAGCGCCGCGACCTGGGCGGAGGACTCCCGATGCTGAACGAGCCCCAGGTTCGCCGGCGGAAGCAGGCCGCGCGCGGCAGCCAGCTTGATCGTCTGGTCCTCGTCCGCGGTGCCGGACCCGGCCAGGTCGCTCTTCAGTTGCCAGACTTCGAGCGCGTTCAGATCGAGTGGTTCCTCGTCCTCCACTTCGTCGTCCCTCGTGTCCAGCTCCATGCCCAGGCGGTTGCGAACGAAGTACTTCGAGGGGCTGTCGGCAAAGCGGATGAGCTCGTCCAGTTCGAGTTCACGAGTCGGTTCCAGCGGGACGTCGGTTGCTACTTCGCCTTCAAACCGTTGGGGCTCTGCAGATTCGGCACGCAGCGCCCGTGCCGCGTCGGCCATCGGTCGCGAGTAGCTGAACAGCCCGGCATTGTCGTGGTCGTCCTGCCGGAAGTAGCGGGGACTGAATGGCTGGAGAGGATGAGGTCTAGCCCACTCGTCCACTCCTGCTATGGGAAAGCGCCGTTCCAGGTAGCCGGTGAGTTCGCTGACGACCACGGACGGCGGGATCGGCTTGTCCTCCTGCAGGTCGCGGCCGGTGTAGGTCAGGACCAGGCAACGGCGCGCCGCAAGCACGGTCTCGTTGAAGGCGAAGCGGTCCTCGTCGCGGCCGTCGCGGTCGCCGGGCCTGCGCGCCATGCCGTCGAAGAGATCCGCCTGGAAGTCGAACGGCGCGGCAGCCGGCCGTCGCGGAAAGGCGCCGTCGTTCATGCCGACCGCACAGATCACCTTGGCCGGGAAAATCTGCCCGGACGCGAGGGCCGCCACCGTCACGCCGTCAGCCAGACGCGGGGCCGAGCGGACAGCCTTTGCCGCCTGTTCGTTGAGTACGTCGCGCAGCACCGTGAAGGGTATGGGCCGGGAGGCCCCGGCGAGCTTGCACTGCTCGTCGAACTCCTCGATCAGCCGGGTGACGGTACTCACCTCCCGGACCGCTTCTGGCCCGCTGCTGTGCTCGGTGTCGAAGAATCGATCCAGGACCCGGGTTCTGAGGTGCTCCGTCCAGTCTGCCGCGGAGTGCTCTCTGTCGATCCATCGATTCAGGGCGAATGCCCGTTCGCAGTAGCGGTGGAACCGGCCCAGCAACTCGTAGTCGGCCGCGCCGGTGCGAGAGCCCCACCTGTCGAGCGCGCAAGGTGTGATGTCCCGGACCAGGACGTCGTCTTCCTGCATCGCGTAGCCGAGGAGAAGACGGTTCAGTCCCCGGCGCCAGTTGTGATGCTCCGAAGCCGGTACGCCGAGTGCGGTGCGGTGGCCTTCGTGGATACCCCAACGAATCCTGGCGCGTGCGACCGCGTCCCGGATCGTCGCCAGGTCGTTGTCGTCCAGGTCGAAGTGGCCGCGCACCGACGACGCCAGGAGCGGCGCCAGCACGTCGCTCGCCGTGTAGCGGGACCCTGGCAGTTTCAAGAGGTCGAGAAAGGCGCTCAGGGCCGCTCCCTCCTTCAGGCGCTGCCTGCCGATACTGAAGCCGATCCGGCCCGCCGAGCCGAAGACCGCCTCGACCATGGGCGCGTAGGTGTCGAGATCCGGCGTCAGGACCAGAACATCCGCGGGCTGGATGTCGGGGTGGGCGGCGAAGATGCCGAGCAGGCGATCGTGCAGGACCTCGACTTCGCGCGTAGCGGAGTGGCAGACGTGAACCTGGATCGAGTCGTCCCGGACTCCCGGTTCCCGCTCGTTCGACTCGCTGTTCGACCCGACGCCGAGGATGTCGCGTTGCAGGGCGGCCAGACAGGTGGCGTGGCGCGGCATGTCCGCGGTAGGTGGACGGTCCACGATCACGGCGGCGTCCTGTTTCGCCCACAGGAGAGCCTGCAGGTCGCGGGCCGGGCGACACCAGGCGCTGAGCAGGTCGTTGCGCTCGTCGTAGTAGCCGCGGTCGTCGCGCTCGGGAATCGCGTCCCAGAAGGTCCGCGAGGGACTGAGCAGGAACAGATGGATGTCCATCACCCTGGCAGCGAGACGGAGGACCTCCACGTAGGTGGGTGACACCATCGCGACGTGGAAGAGGCTCACTCTCTTCCGTGGCGAGGTCGCGTCTCGGCCTTGCACCGCGAGTCGGTAGCTGTCGATGGCGTCGACCCAATGACGCGGTTGGTTGTCGCCCGCCGCCAGGGCCGCCCAGAGGCGTGCGTGCCAGTCGTCGGACGTTTCCTGCTGCCAGTCGCGGATGCTCTGCGGCCGGTAGACGCGGCACCGGTCGTAGGCAATGGCCAAACGGTCGGCCAGCTCGAACCGCTTGCGCGCGTCGCCGTCGGCCAGGTAGTCGGCGATCTCGTCGTCGCGGGTCCAGTCCTTGAGCCGGTCGAAGATCCGCCAGCGCAGGAAGGGAGGGCCGAAGACCGACTTCTGGGGAAGGTCCTCCAGGACCTCGCGCATGGCCGCCCAGGCGAACTCGGCCGGTTGCTCGATCCTTAGATGCGCGGCGATGTCGAGGTGGGTGGCCAGTTCGAGGCGAAGCCACTGGCCCATCAGCGGATCGGGAACGACGATCCGTTCCGGTTCCAGCGGGTCGGCGGGGGGATGTCGCCTCATCTCGTCCGCTAGCCGGGTCGCCAGTGTTTCCAAACGGCTCGAGGCGTGGATTCGGAGCGGGAACTCCGGCCGATCCGCGAGCAACGACAGTTGCTCGCCGGGCTGGGTGGCGCCGGAATCCGTGGCGTCTCGCATGGAACTCATTGTAGGCCGCTTGACGCCGCCACAGTCCGGGTTCGACGACGAGGATCCCGCTGCTACGATGTCCGCCCGCAACCTGATTCTTCAATCGTGAAGAGGGGGACGGCCCGCGCTACCGGAACCGGCGGTGGATCCATGCCGTCGCAGCAGCGATCCTGCTGGCGCCGGCAGCGGTAGCCGGCCATCAGGACGACGGAGCCGAAGCAGAAGACGAGACCCCGACCCTTGCGGAGGAGATGGTCGTCAGCGCGAACCGCTACGAGGCGCCGGCGTCCGAGGTCGGCAGCGCGGTCACGGTGATCGCGGCCGAGGAGATCGAACGGCGCAACCCGGTGGCGGTGCTCGACCTGCTCCGCGCCGTACCGGGCGCCGAGGTGACCCACGCGGGAGGCCCGGGCAAGATCGCCACCGTCCGCGTGCGCTTCGGCTCGGGCGCGCAGGCCCTCATCCTGGTCGACGGCGTGCGGATCAACTCGGTCGCCGGCGGCACCGTCGACTTCGCCAACCTGCTGGCCGCCAACATCGAGCGCATCGAGGTGCTGCGGGGTCCGCAGGCAACCTACGGTTCGGAGGCGATGACCGGCGTGATCAGCATCACGACCAGCCGCGGCGGGCCGGGTTGGCGCCTGAACGGGACGGGGGAAGCGGGCACCCACCACCACCGTCGATTCGATCTCGGCCTTCTGGGCGCGGCGGATCGCTGGGAGATCCGCTCGGACATCCGGCAGATCGACCTGCAGTCCGACATCGCACTGGCCGCGAACAACGTGATGAACCTCGGGCTTTCGACCGAGAACCGGAGGGGGCTGAGCGTCGGCGCCTTCGACGAGGAGGCCGACCTGGACTCGTGGTTTGTGCAGGACCAGTGGTCGGTCACGGACAACGTTCACGTCACCGCCGCCGTACGGGGCGACGAGCATTCGACCTTCGGGTCCGAGACGAGCCATCGCGTGACCCTGTCGGGCGGCTGGAGCGACGGCCGCGGCCGCGTACACGGCAGCTACGGCACCGCGTTCCGGGCACCGAACTTCAACGAACTCTACTTCCCGTTCTCCGGCGATCCGAACCTGCTGCCGGAGACCACGGAAGGCTTCGACATCGGCGTCCAGCAGCGCATCGGCGATTCGGGCGTCACGCTCGATCTGACCTGGTTCGACATCGACTTCGATCAACTGATCGACTTCGATCTGACGAGCTTCACGTTCGGCAACCTGGCCCAGGCGAGCTCGAGCGGCGCGGAGCTGACTCTGCGCTACCGCCCGGACATCGACTACAGCCTGGAGCTCTCGCACACGTACAACCGGACGGAAGACAAGGCGACGGGCCATCCGCTGGCGCGGCGTCCGAAGAACCGCACCACGGCGGTCGCGCAGTTGCAGCCGACGAACCGGTTCGCGGCGGCCTTCATGGCGGCGTTCGTTGCCGACCGCATCGACTCGAACGGTGCCGTCATGGACGACTACACCAAGGTCGACGTCCACCTGAGCTACGGCTGGTCGACACTCAAGCCGTTCGTGCGCATCGAGAACCTCCTCGACGAGGACTACTTCGAAGTCCCCGGCTTCGTCACGCCGGGCCGCACCATCGTCGTCGGCGTGCGGCTTGGTCGGCTGTAGCAGGTTGCGGCACGCCGGTGCCGGTCGGTAGGAAGTGCTGCGTCGCGGCAGTAGCTGCGGTTGCACCGGACGGCGGGTGGACTGAGGTGGAGAAGGCCGCGGTACGATGTGGGATGTGGAGATGAGCCGCCCTCCGAGCCGGGAAGCCGTCGCGTGCCCGAGCGGCGCCCTCGATCCGTGCATCCTCGACGACATCGTGAGCCGCGTGGTGGAGGTGGCGAAGCCCGAGAAGGTCATCCTGTTCGGTTCTGCGGTGCGGGATGAAATGGGGCCGCACAGCGATGTGGACCTGTTGGTTGTAGCCGAGACCTCGGATGCGCACGAGCTCACGGCGAGGATCTACGGAAACCTGTTCGGGGTGGGAGCGGCTGTCGATGTGGTCGTAGCGTCTCCCGACCAGGTTGAGCGCTATCGGAACACGCACGCGCTTGTGATCAAGCCGGCGCTCCGGGATGGCCGAGTGGTCTACGATGCCGCGTGAAGGCCTGTCTCCGGAGGACCCAAGGGAGTGGATGAACCGAGCCCGCAGCGACCTGCTGTTGGCGAACAACCGGATCGAGGGCGTATATCTTGCCGACCTCTGCTTCCACGCTCAGCAGGCGGCCGAGAAGGCGATCAAGGCGCTGATGATTCAGCGCGATATCGAGTTCCCCTACGTTCACGATCTGATTCGTCTTCTGGCGCTGCTCGATGAGGCAGGCTGCGGCGTGCCCGAGCGGGTCATGGCGGCGAGAGAACTGACCCGCTACGCAACCGCCTCTCGCTATCCGAGCCTGCACGACCGGGTTTCCGAGTTGCAGTACGCCGACGCGATCAGAATCGCCGAGGCTGTCGTTCTCTGGGCCGAGGAGCGGCTGTGAGTCAGAGACCTCCGGGTGTGGACCGCGGGGCGGGCAAGTTCCTGTTGCGTGTCGGCTATGGGCGACACCTGCCCTTCACCGAGGCAGCAAGCGCCCCGGCTTCGTAGCGCCGGGCCGCACGCCCCGAGTCCCCGCCCGGCGGCGAACGCGTGGAACATCGGCCCGTCTGGATTTGTTGACAACCGTGCGGCGCCCGCAGGCGTCGTTCAGCCGAACGGCGGGAACGCTCTTCTATGGCCGTTGTCAAGCATCCTTGACCCGGGCGACGGCTACAGAAACGCCGCACCGGCGTGGTCCTCGAACGCATTCGCCTGCCGGATGTAGCGCATCACCATGCCCGCGCTCGTGTGCCTGGTGACCTCCATGATCTTGTCCAGGCGGGCGGAGTGGACCGCGGCGCTGGTCACGAAGCCGGACCGCAGCGAGTGTCCCGAATAGTCGGCCGGATCGAGCCCGATGCTGCTCACGCACCGCTTCACCAGGCGCGCGACGTCGGTCGGGTGGAGAGGTCTGCCCCGCAGACGGCCGCCGCGCCAGAGCGTCTGGAACAGCGGCCCCTCCGTGGCGCCGCTGAGGGCGAGCCATCGCCGCAGCCGTTCGACCGGACGGATGAATGCCCCCTCGGGAATCGCGATTCTCTGCCCCCTGCCAAGCTGGTCCGTCTTCGAGCGCCTGACATGCAGGAACATGCCGCCCGCCTTGCCGGGACCGTCGAGAAACTCAACGTCGCCAACGCGCAGCGCGCAGATCTCGGATCGGCGTAGCGCGGCCGCGAAACCGACTGCGATCACTGCCGCGTCCCGAAGGCCGATCGCGCGGTGCTCGGGCTGCGCTGCGAGGCGGTCGCAGCGCCCCAGGATCGCGCAGATCTCGTTTTCCCGAAGCGCCTTGACCTGCCGGGGCCGTTCGGCGGCGAGGCGGCTGAGCCCGCGCAGGACGGTGGCCACCTTCAGGTTCCGCGCAGGCGACTCCAGGTTCCGTTCCCGATACGTCCGGTCGATCGCGGCAAGGCAGATCCTGAGCGTACCCAGAGCGAGCGGCTTCTCCTCCTGATTCCCGGTTGCCGGCCGCCACCGCCCTGAGGACGCCGCGACCAGGAACTCAGCTACGTCCTCCGGCGTCGAGGCCATCGGGTCCAACCGCCGAACGTCGCACCAGGCGGCGAACTTCCGCCAGCCGCACCGATAGGCCCTGCGGGTGTTCTCTGCGAGCGACGTACGGAGCGCCTGGCTGACGGAAACCGGATCGTGAGGGGCGCACTCTTGGTGAAGGGTCATGGACCATCGTCTCCTTCTTCGTAGGTAGGGGCAACAGTGAAGAGCCTTCCTACCTCCAAGGGGCGCTGATGCTGGCTCGCGGGCGGCCTGGAGAATGCTCGGTAACGGCCATAGAGAAGCAGTAACGTGACTTCCACGCATTGAACGATCGTGTCGCGGGCTTGGGGTGGGTCCTGGATGTGATGAAGCCCGAGTTCGTCGGGCTGGTCCAGCCCCGCTTCACCGCACGACGAGCAGACGAAGGACCATGAACATGAAACGTCTACCGCCCGAGTTCAAGGACAAGCTGAACTGCGTGAAATCCGGCCAACAAGGGAGAGTCCGAAGGGCGCTGTGCCTTGTCTTGGTCGCGCTGCTCGCGGCCGCACCGGCGTTCTCTCATGTCAGCGTGACGGACAGTCTGCCGGATGGAACTGCTGGATGTCACGATGACGGTGGGGCTCAGGGGTACCACTGCCACGAGACCGACTCCAAGGAGCAGGAGGAACTACTGATCGCCGGACTTGTCGTAGTCGGCGTCATTTGGATTGTGCGAGCCGCCCGCCGGGGCGACAAGAACGACGACAAGTCTGTCGCTGAACCGAACGAGGGGAGAACCAGACTGGAGGACCTGTTGCGCGAGGAGTCGATGCGCTTGGACGTCCTGCCGGTCCGCAACAGCTTCGGGAAGTTCGACGGCGCCCAGGTCCGCGTGACTTTTCGGTTCTGAGCCGGTACGCGCTACCTGTGGCTGCTAACCCACCTCCCGAAGTGGCTACCGGCTCACTCTCGGGTCCGCTCCGAGGACCTAGTGAACGAGTGCGACTTGGACGATCAAGTCGGGCGCGGGCCGCATCTCGCTGCAGGCGGTGTGGGGATTGAGCTTGTGCAAGCCGTGCGCCGGCAAGAGGCAAGAACCGTGCGCCGGCAAGAACAGTGGTGCCTCGTGCTGGCCCGAGCTGGCGAACCAACCTGGTTGCTACGTCTGGGAGGAGCTTGGACGGGGTGGCTCATGGCTCCGGCGCTGAAAGATGGAGGTCGGCCGACCCGTCGCGCCTCCACTACCCGTCGGACGCTGTGGGCGAAGTGGTCCATGGGCGAAAGCAGGGCCGCTGGACGACGACCTATCTCTAACGGGCAGGGCGACGTGTGGGACTGCGGCTCGCGGGTCGACTGCAGGGAGGAGGCATGAAGCTAGACACCATCATCGAACTGCTGAGGAAGGAACGATGACGATAGAAGAAAGCGTGGCGGACATTCAACACGTGGTTGACCAAGTCAGGTCCAAGGTGACGAGCAACAGCGAGGCTCTGGATTCCTTGGGGCACGATATCCGGCAACTACGAGAGAAGATTCAGGACAACCAGAACGCCATCTCAGCCAACCAGACAGCGATCGAAGCTGTGCAAGAAAGGCTCAATGAATCTGGACCAGTCCCGGGAGTGGACGCCGAGGCGGTCACAGCTCTGATCCACCAAGAACAGCTCAAGTCGTTGAGATGGACCATCGGCACCACAATCACTGGGCTGGTTGCTCTAGGCGGATTCCTTAGCTGGCTTCTGACAACTGTTCCTGGTTGACTCGCGCAAGCGACGATCGAGCGACTCGTCGAACTCCAAGATCGTAGAGCTTGCGCTTCTGGGCATCCAGATTCGACACCACGTCCCGGAGGCTGAAGGCTCATCTGGAAGGAGTGCTGAACGCGATTGAGCGAGGGGTCATCAACGCCCGCCTCGAAGGCATCAACTCGGTCATCAAATGGCTCAGGAAATCCGCGCGCGGCTATCGAAATCGTGACCGCTTCGGCATCGCCATCTACTTCCATCTCGGCGGACTCGACCTCTACCCCGATTCACTCACGTTCCACACGAAACCCTGAAGGGCCGACCCACTTACTTACCTCCTGGAGCAATAGAACGACACAATGATGATCCATCGAAAAGGCCGTTGCCCCTTCTTTGCCTTCTTTGCCGTCCGTTTCTCAGTCTTCCTCTCAGTGCTAGTCATCGGCTGCGATGGGTCTTCAACTCCTACGGCTCCCGACGTTCCTAGCACCGACGACAGCGGCAACATCGAGCTGAATTGCGCTACACAACGTCGGTTCACCGAAGTAGCCCATAGCAGCACGTGCGATAGACGCTCCGATGGGACTTTCCTGTGTGACCTTGAAATCTTGCTTGAGAACAACTGCGAACGGGCGTTTCAGCATGTATCGGCAAAGTGGTCGTTAACCAGGCGAGGCAGCGAAACGCGTTTGTTCCGGACCGAAGGAATCTGTTGGGCCGGAGAGTCTCCCGGCGTCGCCCACGTCGAGTATACACAGCTTACGGTAGCGCCCGGCAGCCAACGGCGTGTGGACGGCTGTATTGCGTTCGAGAACCTCGCGGCTGGGAACTACGATATATATAGAAATTGGCAGGGATGCACCGTTCTGACGTCCAGGGGATCATGCTTTGGTTTCAACACGGCCCCTGCGCCTGGCGATCCAGTACTCACTTTTGAGATCCCCGTTGAGATCCCCGAATTGGACCGGTGGTAGATGTCCCGGTTCGGGTCGGTAGGCGGCAGGTACGGCGCGGCGTCGCACTCGCACGCGGGACGGCACGGGGTCAAATGCTCTTTGCGGTCGAGAAGGCCGAGGCCGAGCAGCGGGAGTTCGAGGCCGAGGCCGCCTGGGCGCTCGCCAGAGCCAACGGCCATCGGTCCGAGGCGGCACGGGTGCCGAAGGAGCCTCCGAAGTTCTTCCGGCGGTTGTCGGTCCTGCTTCTCATGGTCGCCGTTGGCTGCGCCGAGGATCAGGCGCCGGAGTGGCCGCAGTTTCGCGGTCCCGGCGGCCTCGGCGTGTCCGCTTCGGAAGCACCGCCGGTCGAGTGGTCGCTGGAGAGCGAGAACGTCCGCTGGTCGGTTCCGCTGTTCGGCAGGGGCAACTCGTCGCCCATCGTGGCGCTTGACACCGTGTACGTGACGGAGGCGCGGCGCGCGGCGCAGTCCCCGGAGGGCCTCGAGAAGGCGTTTGAGCGTTGGCTGCTGGCTCTAGACGCCGCGACCGGGGAGAAGAAGTGGGAGACGCCCGTGGTGTCCACGGTGGCCGAAACGAAACACTGGTTGAGCACGTTCGCCGCTACCACGCCGGCCGCCGACCGGGAGGGCGTCTACGTCTACTTCGGGTCCCACCTGGCCCGCGTTCTTCACACCGGGGAGATCGATTGGCTAGCGGAGGTGGATCCCGCCTATGCTGCCTATTCGCGCTACGGAGCCGCGAGTTCGCCGGTCCTCGCGTCCGACGTCGTCATCGTGATGCAGGACCGGGAGTGGGGCTACACCAGAACGAAGGACGCGGGCTGGCTCGCCGCCTTCGAACGCGACACCGGCGCGGTGCGGTGGAAAGTGGAGTGGGCCGGGCAGGAGGGTCCGTGCTGCACATACACGACGCCGCTCGTTCTGGGCGATGGGCGCGGAGAGCGTCTGATCGTCGCATGGTCGTGGTTTGTGCGGGAGTACGACCTGGAGACCGGCGCGGTTCTTTGGTCGCGCGACTACGACATCAACCAGCTCGCCTCCAGCCCGGTGTTTGAGGACGAGCTTCTGATCGTGTCGGGCGGCGCTCACGCGGTGAAGGCGACGCAGGCTTTCAGCTTCGCCGTCCGCGAAGCGGGTTCCGAGCCGGCTCTACTCTGGGGAAACAAGGCGGCGGTGCCCGAGACGAGTTCGCCTCTGTTGCTGGAGGGCCTCCTGTACACCGTCACGGATTTCGGCGTGATGAGTTGCTGGCGGGGAGCCACCGGAGAACTCCTCTGGCGGCATCGCCTGCCGAAGGGGCAGTACCGCTCGTCCCTGATCGCCGGCGGCGGCCGCATCTACGCGGCCTCCCAGCGCGGCGTTGCCGTCGTGGCTGCGGGAGAGGACTTCGAGCTGCTGGCAGACAACAAGCTGGGCGGCAGGTCCAGCAACGCTTCGCCGGCGATTGGCGCCGGATTTCTGGTGGTGCGGACGGAGACGCATCTTCACTGCATCGGCGATGGGACGGAAGGCGCCGCGGCGGCACTCCATGCCGCTGTCGGATCCGCTACTGCCGGAGGGAGAGATCGCCAATGACAAGGAGGGCCTTCATGGGAAACAAATCCGAAGGTATAGAACGCTACGGCGTGCGCATCGAGGCATTCACGGCGCTGTCAGCAGCAGTTGCGCTGCTCGTCGTCGCCTGCAGCAGCGAGCCTCCCGTAGGAGATCGAGACATGATCACGGCGGACCCCGTGATGGTCGACTCGACAACGGTCTCAGTCTCAATCACAGCGCTGGCTCTGACAAGCGAAAAGGGGGAAGACACAAAGGAACTGTATGCCGTTGCACTCTACACGGACGGAAGCCCAGATCGGGACGCTAAGACTGAGTGTGAAGAACGTGAAGGTCTCGTGTTGGACTGCGGCGCCTTCACAATGGTGGCGTCTCCTGTCTATAGAAATATCACGATAGAGAATCCTGTTTCTCTCAGCGGCAGCGGAATCGTCCTCTATCCAAACCGGCCTCCCAACGGATACTTGATGGTTCACGTGTTCGTCATCGAGAGCGATAGAGGCGCCGCAAGAATCGTCAAGCTGATTGGCGGGCTGGCAGAAAAGGTGGCCTCGGACGAGATCGGGGTCTTGACCGGATCGTCACTTGGAGCGATGACGGCTGCTGCGAACGTGATCGTGGAGAGTGTCAAGGACTTCTTCGTTAAAGACGACGCGCTCCTCGAACACACCCATTCCGGTTTCGACTACAACACCTACGGCACGGACGGTAGCTCCGTGTTTGTAAGTAGGAACGGCAAAGTGTGTATGGAGTTGAATGTCGTGGCGACGAATCCGGCAGTGGAGCCGACCGTCTCCTCCGGAGCAACGACGACCGCCCACGCCGACTCTTGTGATCCGGAACCGCCGAACACGCCGCAAACTCCCCAACGAACCGGGACCGTCCCAGCTTGCACCAGAGGAGCCACACGAGACTCTGCCGGCGTTTGAATCGACTCAACGAGAGTATCGAACGGTTCTCGGCTAACCGCGCTTCCCGGGAGCAAGACCTCTCGCTAACCGACCAAGAGTAACCAAGAGAAGGAGAACGACCGTGAAGAGACTACTGGTCGCCACCGGCACAATCCTGGTGGGATTGTTGACGTCGACGTGCTCGGCGATCGACTACAACATTCAGTACGCCTACGGCTACGCCAACACCGAGGTCGAGGCCTGCGAACGGGCTCATGAGAACGCGGACGCCTTCGCGGGCAGGTGCCAGTTGGAGCCATGCGCGTACCGGTCGCTGGACGTGATCCCGGACGACATGGACGATTGGGAGGACTGCAACAAGCGGCTTCCCTGCTATCGAGCCGCCATCTTGATCGACTGCCCGGACACAACGTACTGACGTGACGGACGTTCAGATCACACTTGCTCCGCTGTTGCTGGGCCGGAGCCTCCGGACAGACGGCGACCGGCTTGGTCGCCGCATTCTCGCCACCGCTGAGCGAGGCGCTGGCCAAGGTAACCGCCCGCGAGGTCGGCTTCCTGCCCACAGCACCGAGCCTCCCTTCGGATAGGGGCGCCGGGAAGCGGCAGCGGGTTGTTGAGACTAGGTTTGCGGAGGCGCTTGACCCGGATGTGCGGGATCAGCCTCGGAGAGTTCGATGAGATCTGACGGCGCGGCGCGGCGGGGCGGAGGGCTGGGCCCCGGGGCCAGGGGCTGGCCCGAGCTCGCCCCCTTGGAGCGAATGACGGAGGACTACTAGAGAGAGCCAGCGGAGAGAGCGAACGAATCGGCAGCCGCCGGTCGTCGGGTCCATGCTGCACGGCGACCTTCGAACAGTCGCTGGCGATGCGGCGGGACGTTTCCGCGGAAACGTGGGGGGCGCCAGCCGGTCGCGCATCACCGTGGGCCGTTCCGCCACGCCACATCGGAGGCGCTGGCCTTCCTGCGGTAGGCGAGCCGGCGCCGGGGCCTACCGGCCGGTGCTGAGGCCCTTGGCCTCGATGCAGGCGCTCAGGGCCTCGTGGGCAGCTTCAAGTTCGGCGCGGGTGCCTCCCCCAAGGCGCAGTCGATCGCGGATGTGGCCGAGATCAGACCGGCTTGGCTATCGTTAGGCGGCTAGCAGACGCCTCTCCAACAGAGCCCGCATATCGCGTCTGCCATCCGCAACGACCTGCACATAGACGTCGTCTTCCATCGCGCGGTAGATGAGCCGGTAGGGCTTGAAGAACACCTCCGGGTACTCCAGGATCCCGAACTCCAGCAGTTCGTTCGGATAGCTGCCGCGTTCCGGGAGTGCGGACAGCGCCTGGATTGCCTGTTCGATCCGGTCCAGGACCTGTCGAGCCCTGCGTGGCCCGTCAACGCTGCACCGCGGCAGCCGCTCGCGACGGCGGTCCGGAGGCCACCGGCGCGGCATAGACCGAAGTTCTGGGGCTTGAGCGGCGAGAACCGTCGTCACGGCTAGGGTTTCTCGCCTTCCGATCTGCATTTCGTACCCATGTGGTGGTGCCATAGATCAGTGGACCTGGAAGAAGTAACAAGCTAAGATAGAAGCCATGTACATCGAACGCGTACCCAACCGCAACTCGCCACCCGCCGTGCTCCTGCGCGAGTCGTACCGACAGGACGGAAGAGTCTGCAAACGGACGCTCGCCAACCTTTCCAAGTGGCCCGATCATCTCGTCGAAGGGCTTCGCACTCTCCTGAAGGGCGGCGTCGCACTGCCTTCCCTGGACTCGGCCTTCGAGATCCTGCGTTCCAAACCGCACGGTCATGTCGCCGCCACGCTCGGCGCCGCGCGACAATGCGGCCTCCAGACACTGCTCGACCGCCGACCCTCACGGGAGCGGACGCTCGCGGTCGCCATGATCATCGCGCGCATCCTGGAACCAGGCTCCAAGCTCGCCACCGCCCGCGGACTCTCAAGCGAGACATCGCCCCACTCCCTCGGCGAGGAACTCGGAATCGAGGCGGCGGGCGCCGACGAGCTCTACAGCGCCATGGACTGGCTGCTCAAGCGGCAGGAACGCATCGAGCGACGGTTGGCCAAACAGCACCTCGAAGACGGTTCCCTCGTCTTGTGCGACGTGACTTCGGTCTACTTCGAGGGCGCGAAGTGCGCCCTCGCCCGGCGCGGGTACTCCAAGGACGGCAAGCCGGGCAAGCCCCAGATCGTCTTCGCGCTGCTCTGCGACCGGGACGGATGCCCGGTCGCGGTGGAGGTCTTCGAAGGCAACACCGCCGATCCCGGCACGTTGAGCGCCCAGGTGCAGAAGCTCAAGGAGCGCTTCTCGCTCGACCGCATGATCATGGTCGGCGATCGGGGCCTGCTCACCAGCGCCCGCATCCGCGAGGACCTCGAACCCGGCGGTCTGTCCTGGATCACCGCCCTGCGCGCGCCGGCGATCCGCACGCTGGTGCAGCAAGGCCACCTGCAACTGTCGATCTTCGACGAACGGGACATGGCCGAAGTGAGCGCCCCCGAGCTGTACCCCGCAGAGCGGCTGATCGTGTGCCGGAACCCGCTCCTGGCAGCCAGGCGGCGCCGCAAGCGCGAGGAGCTTCTCGACGCCACCGAGCGCAAGCTCGAGGCCGTCGCCGAAGCGACGAGGCGCTCACAGCGCTCCCTGCGGGGCAAGGACAAGATCGCCGCCCGCGCCGACCGCGCCCTGCGCGCCCACAAGGTCGGCAAGCACTTCGACACCGAGATCGAAGAAGACGGCTTCCGCTACTCCCGCAAGCTGGCGCAGATCGCCGAAGAGGCCGCCCTCGACGGCTTCTACGTCATCCGCACCAACGTGGCCGAGGCCGACCTCCCGGCGCCGGAGGCGGTCCGGGCCTACAAGAGCCTCAGCCGCGTCGAGCGCGCCTTCCGCAGCTACAAGAGCGTCGACCTCAAGGTCCGCCCCGTCCACCATCGCCTCGCCGACAGAGTGCGAGCCCACGTCTTCCTGTGCATGCTCGCCTACTACGTCGAGTGGCACATGCGACGCCTTCTCGCTCCCTTGCTCTTCGACGACGACGACCCAAGGGACGAACGCTCCTCGCCCGTCCAGCCGGCTCGACGGTCCCAGGCAGCCCGCGCCAAGGCGAGCCGCAGGCGCACACCGGAAGGACTACCCGTCCACAGCTTCCAGACATTGCTCGACGACCTCTCCACACTGACCCGAAATCGCGTCCGAATGCAGGGCCAGGGAAACGCCGCCCTGGACGTCCTGGCCACACCCACACCCCTCCAGGCCAAGGCGTTCAGCCTCCTCAACCTCCGACCTTGACCAACCGTACCCAGTAGACAACACTCCCAAATCCCAAGTTTGCCCCGTCATTGCAGGGAATTTCACGCATCGGACCGCAGAACTTCGGCATAGAATCCCCCGATGGCCGAGCCCGTCCACGCCGCACCGTCGCCGCTTCCCGATCCGCGGCGTGACCCGGAAAAAGCGCCGCTCGTGTCCACCGACTTCCCCGGTTGCCGGCCGGTCCGCATCGCGCCCGAGGACATCGAGGACCACGACGGCCGGGTGGAGTACTGGGAAGCGCGCTCGGCGACGGCGATGGTGTGCGAGCCGGTCACCACGCACCATGAGCGTCCTTCGCAGCGGCTCGCTGGCCTGGCGCGCCTGATCGCGGCGTCGCGCGGTTCTTCGATCGAGACGTTCGGCACGTCGGACCTGGTGCGGTTCGACTCCGCGGGCAAGCCGCGGATGTTGATGCAGGCGGGCCAGACCGTCTACGTGCCCCCGCCGTCCGCGGAGGAACTGGGACCGCGGGTGGATGTCGATGGTAACCGTCTCCCGGACGTGGTCCTGGAAGTCGACTACTCGACGGATGTGCGGGTGCGGAAGTTGCCGCTGTACGAGGCTTGGGGTTTCCCGGAGGTCTGGGTCGACGTGCCGGATGCAAGGTCCCCGAGCCGTCCGAAGTCGCGGCTTCCGGGTCTCACGATTCATGTGCTCGAAGGGGGGCCGGTTCCGGGTGGTGAAGGCCGGCAGGGCATTCCCCGGTTGGACGGCCGAGGAGATTCACCGGGCGTTGAACGAACGCACGAGGTCGGCGGCGACGGTGGACGCTCTGCACAGGGTGGGCGCGGCGATGGGCGCCGCCGAGGGCACTGGGCCGAACGATGATCCCTGGTTGCGACACTACCGCGACGAGAGCCGTGCGGAGGGCCGGTGCGAGCCCGTGCTCGCGGTCCTCGCGGAGCGCGGCATCGCGGTGACGCCGGACCTGTCGGCTCGGATCGCCGCACTGGGAACGCTGCCGGTCGCCGAACTGATGCGCGCCGCGCTTCGTTGCGCGAGCGAGGCGGACTTCCTGGAACTCTGTGCCGGGAGGACCAACCGCGCCGAATAGAGGCGAGAGAATCGGCGCCATTCGAGGTCCCCGGTTTCGCAACGCCGGGCCGCACGATCGTCGTCGGTTTGCGTTTGTCGTGGCGCGTTGCGTCGGCTGCTAACATGTGGATGTGAGGCGCGCTGCGAACCAGGAAGCCGCGCCGCGGCCGAGCGGCCGCCTGGATCCGGACGTGCTCGACGAGATCGTCCGGCGGGTCGTGGAGGCCGTTCAGCCTGAGAGGATCATCCTGTTTGGCTCAGCGGCGCGGGACGAGATGACCCGCCACAGCGATGTGGACCTCCTCGTGGTCAAGGATGGAGTGGACCCGCTCGACGCCATGGGATGGATCTATGGAAACCTGTACGGCGTCGGCGCCGCCGTGGATGCGATCGTCGTGTCCCCAAGCTCGCTGGAGCGCTATAGGGACTGCCACGCTCTGGTCTACAAACCCGCGTTGGCGGAGGGCAAGGTCATCTATGAAGCCGCCTGAGCGCTACCCGCCGGACGACCCGCGGGAATGGTTGAACCGCGCGAGGAGCAACTTGCGCCGGGCTCGCGAGCGCATCCTGCGGCACGCGTGACCTCTGAACGGGCTATCGTCGGCCCTGGGATGGTCGAGGTAGCCAGAACGATCTACCGCCGGCTGTACGCGGCGGTGTTTGCCACTTTGCGGCGACTGGGTTGGAACGTTGCCCGGACGGCCGATTTCTACTCGCCGCTACCAGTGCTCTCGGAGGTGGCGGAGACCCGCGAGCTCTGGGACCGGCCGAGTGAGCTGGTCGGGGTGCGGTACGACCTGAAGGCGATGAAGGCGCTGCTCTCCGCGTTGATCGAGGTGCATGGCGGCGAGTTCGAGGCGTTGCCGCCGCATCGTGAGATCAGGGCGCTGGGCTACGGCCCCGGGTTCCCGGTGATCGACGCCCTGACGACGTATCTCATGGTGCGGGACCTCCGGCCTGCGCGATACGTGGAGATCGGTTCGGGTCTTTCGACGTACTACGCGTGGCTGGCGGCGGCGGCGAATGGGAGCGAGGGCAGTCCTTGCGAGATGACCTGCGTCGATCCGTTCCCGACGGGTCGGCTGAGCGAGTTGGAGGAGCCCTTCGTCAACGCGGTGGTGTCGAAGGTTGAGGCCACGGACCTTGGCCTCTTCGAGGCTCTGGACGCGGGCGACGTCCTGTTCATCGACTCGACCCACGTACTCAAGCTCGGCGGAGATGTCGCGTACCTGTTCCTCGAGGTGTTGCCGCGGCTGCGGCCCGGCGTGGTGGTTCACGTCCACGACATCCACTTTCCGTACAACACGCCGTATCCGGCCGAGCAGTACATCTTCCGCGCCAAGTGGCCGCTCTACCGCACGGAGGCGATGGTCCTGCAGGCGTTCCTGAGCTTCAACCGCGAGTTCGAGGTTGTGCTCTCCGCGCCGATGATCCGCCACGCGGACGAGGCCTTCCTCGAGCGGACGATTCCGGGCTACCGGCCGGTCGACGTCGAGGACTACGACACCCACTTCGGTTCGATCTGGTTACGCCGCCGGCTGCCGCCCGGCTGAGAGCTAGGAGTATCCACAGCGGTGGTCCGCTGCGCTGTCGCGCAGGGAACGACACGGCGTCCGGATGCGGGCATCCTGCCCGCATCCGGCGCGAAGCGCCGGCCTCCGGGAGTTCTGCCGCGCTACTCCTCTCCCAGCGGTTCGGCGACCATCCCGTCGAGCGCGGGCCGCAGCCGCTCCAGGTGGCGGTTGTCCATGTAGACGATCAGCCGGTACGGCGCGCAGGCCGGTGGATGACTGACGAACCACGCTGAGTAGTCGCGGCCGAACGCGCCGTTGGTTCCGCGGTCGATCTTCTCGGGCGTGACAACCGAGCCCTCGTGGAGGACGAGGACGGCCGGCCGGGCCGCGTGGAGGTGGGTGTAGTCCGTCTTGCCCCACTGGCCGTGGTACTCGCCGTGGCGCGCGTGGCGCGTGTCGACCAGGCCGAGCGGATCGTGGATCTTCGTGCCTTGAAGGACCCAGCCGAAGAGTCCGATCGCTTCGGAGGCGGCGATGTCGTCCGCCTCGAGGTAGGGGTCGAGGCGCTCCGCCATCAACTGGTAGCAGTTCGCGATCGGGTGGAACTCGAACCGCGGCCCGGGTGAGGACTGCCAGGGACTGCGGCTGAGCATGAAGGCGGCACAGACGGTGAGCGCGGCGAGGACCCAGGCTGCTCGCCGTCGCTCGCGGCCCGGATGCTCCCAGTGTTCGAACGTCTCCGACAGGCAGAGGGCAAGGGGCGCCGCAAGCACCGGTACGAAGACCATGAGCAGCCGGTAGTGGGGCATCCAGTCGCCGCCGTTGACGAGTACGGCCGGTATCTCGGCCGCCACGACGAGCAGAGAGAACCAGAGGGCACGGTTCTTCGGCTGGAGGATGAGTGCGAGTGCTGTGCCGAGGATCAGGGGCGCCTGCGCGATCTCGAAGCGGACGGTGTAGGAGAGACCCGCGAGGAGGTTCGCCAGCAACGCCTCCGGCCCGGCGGACAGCACCGACTTGGCGGCCACCGAGTTCGGCAGCGGGGCGCCGTAGTAGCCGAGCCGCCAGATCGTGACGGCGACGACGATGGCGAGCGAGGCGGCGGTGATTGCGCCGGCGCGCCGTAGGGCGCCGGATGCGGGCGAGACGCCCGCGTGCCATCCGCGCGCCCCGCAACGGGGCGCGCGGAGTGGGTCCCGGGTGGCGCGGAACACGCCACCCGGGTTCCCAGGACGGAGACTCTCCCTGGCGGGCGCACGGAATGGTGCGCGGAATGCGCCATCCGGGTTCCCAAGGGTGTCGAGCCCAACGTAGAGCAGCACGAGCGGCAGGATGGCCAGACTCTCCGGTCGGGTCAGGAACAGCAGGCCCAGCAGGGCGCCGATCAGCCGGGCGTCGGCCTCTTCGACGGTCTTGCGCACCACGAGGACTACCAGGAACGCGAACAGGCCGCCCTCGAGACCGTTGGCGGCCACGAGCCAGAAGCGACCGTGAACCGCCACCAGGGCGACCGCCGCCAGACACGCGGCGGGTGAGGCGCCAAGGCGGCGACCGAGCAGGTACGCCTCGCGCAGCGCCAGCACGGCGAAGGACACGCCGAGCACGAGCGCGGCCGCCTCGATCGGCAAGCGAAGAGTCTCCGCAGCCGCGAGCAGGAGCGTCCACGACAGGCTGGTCGCCCCCTCGACCCGCTCGCCGAGGTTGAAGACGAGACCGTCGCCCGAAGCCAGGTTGCGGGCGTAGCGGAAGGTGATGAACGCGTCGTCGATGGTCCGGATCGGCACGAACAGGAGCGTCAGCAGCGGCAGCGCCGCCACGGACGCGCCGAGGAACCGCAGCGCCCGGCGGTCGGTCACGAGGCCGTTCCGCCGTCCGGACCGGGGGCCTCGCCCGCCGGCGCCGTCTGACCTCGGCGGAAGAACCGCCGGTAGTCCGGCAGGAAGCGGAGCAGCAGGACACCGCCGCCGAGCGCCGCCGCCGCCACGCTCGCGAAAAGCCGGCTCCAACTCGCGGCCGGCAGCAAGGCCGCGGCGGCCAGGAAGAAGGGCAGCGGCAGCAGGTAGACCTGGGCCAGGCTGAAGACCAGCCGGCGCCGCCGGCCCGCGAAGATGCCGAGCACCCTGAGGAACATCAACAGGCTGCCGAGGCGCAGGAAGTTCGCCCAGGCCATGCCGATGGGGCCCCAGTTGTAGGTGAACAGAAAGCCGAAGCCGACGATGGCCAGCATGTTCAGCACCACCGTGGTCAGCCACAGGCGGTCGCGGTTCTGGACCTTGAGCGCCTCGCCGCCGGTCGTCGTGAAGACATCGACCAGGGGCACCAGGCACAGAACGCGCAGCAGGGGCGTGACCCCCGTCCATTCCGGTCCGAGGACGATTTCGACCGCCTTGTCGGCGTTGAAGAACAGGAAGTAGGCCGAGAGGACGATGCCGGAGAGGAACACCAGAGTGCCGAGCCGCAGCGTTTCCGCGAACTCAGCCGCGTCCTCACGGAAGGCGACCAGGGCCGGCAGGAGCGGCCGTGGGGTCACGGTCAGGGCGACCAGGAAGGCGAAGTAGTAGGCCTGGTCGTAGTAGCCGACGAAGGTGGTGGTCGAGAAGATCTCGACGATGTAGATGTCGATGCGGTGGAAGACCTGGGACGCGGCCCAGACGATGAACAGGTAGCGGCTGGCGCGGAGCAGGCCGGGGAGCCGCTGCCAGTCGACGGTGAGCGGAACCTGGCCGCGCGCCCGCCACAGCAACAGGAGCGCAAAGAGGGCCGACGCCAGAAGTTCGCCGCCGACGAAGGCCCAGACCTCGGCGCCGAGGAAGGCCAGGCCGACTGCCATCACGCCGAACAGCAGGCTACGCAGGATCTCGAAGCCGGCGATCTCGCGGATGCGGAGCCGCCGCTCGAAGAACGTGCGGTAGACCATGATCACTGCGTCGATGACGATCCATACGGCCAGCGCGCGGAGCACGTTCGGCAGGTCCGGATTCAGGTAGGAGAAGACATCGGCGAGAGCAACCAGCACGAGGGACATCGCGGTGCCGACGCCGACGCTCCAGGCCAGCACGGTGCCGTAGGACTCGCGCGGATCGCGCATCAGATGGTGCGTCAGACCGAGGTCGCGGATCGCTGAGGCCATGATCACGAACTGCAGCGCGAGCGCGAAGAGTCCGTGGACGTCCGGCAGGATCAACCGGGCCAGGGTGGCCCGGGCCGCGAACGCGAGCAGCAGCCGCACGAGCATCGAGACGTACGCGCTGACGGAGGAGTGCAGCAGCCGCTGCTTCGCTCCGAGTACCGGGACTGCCGGGTCTTGGTGCGGGTTCGGTTCCACGGGCGGTTGGCGAGCTAGAGCGCGGTCGTACCGTAGCGCAGGCAGCCCAGGAGCCGCCCCAGCCGCCAGCCGGCGAGCCAGATCCACCGGCCGCGGGCCGACCTGGACAGGAGTTGCGGGCTGCGCAGGGCGAGCGATCCGAGCCGCAGCAGGCCCGGCAACGCTGGCAGCCGCGGCATGCCGCGCGACCGGTACCGGGTGTAGATGTAGACGTTGTACCGCCCGTAGCGGGCCGCCTGGCGGAAGGCGCCCGTGAGGGTAGCCGGGTAGCGCACGTGGACGACCGCTTCGGGCGCGAAGACGAGGCGGTGACCGGCAAGCTGCAGGCGCCAGCAGAGATCGGTGTCTTCGAGTACCTCGTAGCTCTCGTCGAATCCGCCCAGAGCCTCGAAGACGTGGCGCCGAACCCCCAGGCCGCAGCCGCCGGCGTGGTCGAGGAAGGGCGGGTTCGTGTACTTGGACAGGCCGTACTGCTGCGCCGGGTCGCCATGCAGGCGGCGCGCCCGCCCACCGTTCAGTCGTTCGATCTCGTGCCGGCTCGCGGCCGCCTCGTGCTGCTCGAGTTCGCGGACGAGACCACAGGTCCAACCTGGATCGACCTCGTCGTCCGCGTCGCAGAACAGGAGCACGTCGCCGGTCGCCGCCGCGGCCGCGACGTTCTTGGCGTGAGCCGGACCCTTGCGGTCCGTGGCGTGGACGACCCGAAGTCCGGGCAGTCGGTCTCGGTAGGACTCCGCCAGTTCCCGCGAACCGTCGTCCGAACCGTTGTCAGCGACCAGGACCTCGATTCCTCCCTGCCACGTCTGCCGGCAGAGCGCGTCGAGTTGCGCGCCGAGGGTCATCGCGGCGTTCAGGCAGGGGATGACGACGCTGACCCGCTCGATGGCGAATGGCGGCCCGGTCAAAGGTAGCCCATCGCCTCCAGCGCCTTGCGCGCGGCGTCGGTATGGGGATTGATGCTCGGCGGCGCTTCGCGGATCCAGTTCCTCAAGCGGCGAGCCAGCCGGCGCTTCACGTCCGGGAACTCCTCGGCAACGTCGTTGAGTTGCAGGGGGTCGGACGGCAGGTGGTAGAGTTCCATGGCGACCTTCTCCCCCTCCTGGTTGGGCGGCCGAAGCACGAGGTGCCATTCGTCGTCCTGGATGCTTCGGAGATGGCGCTGGTAGGCGCCGGCGTCGGCAAACGCCACAGGCGCGGCATCCCTGTCGCCTTCCTGGGCGCCGCCGAGCAGCGGCGTCCAACTGCGGCCCTCCAGGACTTCGGGCATCGGTTCCCCGAGCAGGTCGATCAGGGTCGGGAAGAGGCCGATCAGCTCGACCGGCCGTTCGACGCGCCTGCCTGCCTCGGCCCAGGGTTCCCCCACGATGGCCAAGGGTACATGGACGCTGCTGTTGTAGGGCACCGGGCCGTGCTCGAACGGAATGCCGTGCTCGGCCAGTTCCTCGCCGTGGTCCGAGGTGAGCACGAACAGACTGCCGGCTTGCATTCCCAGGTTCGCGATGTAGTCCAGCATGTCGCCGATCGCCCGATCGGTGACCCGGACGTTCGCGTCGTACTGGGCCACGTAGTACTTCAGATCCCGGCGTTCGCCGATCGCCCTGCCCTCCGCGCCCGTAAGGTCTACGACCTCGTCGCCCGTGTAGTGCTCGTCGCCCAGGAAGGGGTTCTTCGTTCCCGGCTGGAGCAGGTACGGAGCATGGGGGTCCGTGTAGTGCAGCCAGACGAACAGGCGCTCTTCGTCGGCGAACGAGGCGAGCAGGGGCTCCGCCAGTTCGTTGACGCGGTCGGCCCAGATGTAGTGCCGAAAGTCCATCGGCGACTCGACCGTTTCCAGGGTGGCCTGGTCGAACCAGGTCTGTTCGTACCGGTCGAAGCCGCGGTCCCATCCCAGATCCCTGTTGAGGACCGGATTCGAGATCACCGCCACCGTCTTGTAGCCGAGGCCCTGGAACCACCTCGGCAGGGCGAGAACGGAATCGGGAATCGTCTGATCGGCCCGGTTGATGAGCCCCGTCGTGTGTGGGTAGAGGCTCGTGAACATCGAGGCGAAGGACGGCCCTGTCTTCGGCCACTGGACGATCGCTCGTTCGAAGACGACCCCCCGCTCGACCCATTCGTCGAGGCGCGGACTCGTGTCGCGCGCATAGCCGTGCCAACCGAGGTGATCGGCGCGCAGGGTGTCGACGGTGATCAGGAACACCCGGCGCGGCGGTTCGAGCTCAGGCTCGGCGCTGCACCCGAGGGCCAGCGCCGCGAGGGAAAGGAGGACTAGCGCTCGCAAGTGGCAACATCCCATGGTGGGGTCCGGGAATCGCTTCGTGGTGCCGAGATCACTTCGTGGGTGCCGAGAATCGCTTCGTGGGCGCCCGGAAACTACCAGCAGGGGCCGCCGGCCTCGGCCGCCCGCCGTGGTTGGTAGTCTCGCGGCGCGCGGGTTCAGTTCCGCGCGTCGGGCGCCAAGGATCGATCCAACGATGCACTCTCGACCCACCCAGGCCGTGATCCTGGCCGGCGGGCGGGGCGCCCGTCTGGCGCCGCTGACGGACACGCTGCCCAAGGCCCTGATCCCGTTCCACGGCAAGCCGTTCCTCGGCTACGTCATCGAGATGCTGCGCGAGCAGGGGTTCGACCGCGTCCTGCTGCTGCTCGGCTACATGGCGGACGTGATGATCGACCACTTCGGCGACGGCTCGGACTACGGGGTCGAGATGAGTTACCGGGTGACGGACGCGGACGACCTGACCGCGTTCAGGGTGAAGGACGCGGCCGATCAGCTCGACGACCGGTTCCTGCTCCTGTACTGCGACAACTACTGGCCGATGCAGTTCGATCGCATGTGGCGGTCGTACGTGGAGTCGGGCGCGCCGGCGCAGATCACCGTCTACGCGAACGCGGACGGCTACACCCGGGACAGCGTGATCGTAGGCAGTGACGGCTTCGTTACGGTCTTCGACCGCGGACGGACGACCCCGGGGCTCAGCGGAGTCGAGATCAGCTATGCGATCCTGGACAAGGCGGCCGTGCTGCCGCTTCTGCCGGACCACCAGGAGTTGTTCGAGGAGGCGGTCTACCCGGCCCTGACCGCGCGCGGCGAACTCCACGCCTACTGGAGCGACCACCGCTACTACAGCGTCGGCGGTCACGCACGCCTGCCGCTGACCGAGGCCTTCTTCGCCCGCTCGCCGACGATCATCCTCGACCGCGACGGCGTGCTCAACGTGCGCCCGCCGCGGGCGGAGTACGTCTGCGGGCCGGCGGACTTCCGCTGGCTGCCGGGCGCACGCGAGGCGCTCGCCGCCTTCAACAGGGCTGGATGGCGGGTGCTCGTGGTGTCGAATCAGCCCGGGATCGCCCGCGGCCGGATGACGGTGGACGACCTGGCGGCGGTGCATCGACGCCTGTGCGGCGAGGCCGAGGCCGCGGGCGGCCGGATCGACCGCATCTACTACTGCCCGCACGGGTGGGACGAGGGTTGCGCCTGCCGCAAGCCGGCGCCGGGGATGCTCTTCCAGGCCCAGCGCGACCATCACCTCGATCTCACCAGGACGACGTTCCTGGGCGACGACGAGCGCGACGGGCAGGCGGCCGCCGCGGCGGGCTGCCCGTTCGGCCTGGTCACCGAGGCCGAACCGCTGCTCGCGCACGCGGAGCGGCTGCTGGCCTTCCGGGATTCGGGGAACGCGGACTCCGCGGGCCGAACGGCGGTGGCGGGATGAGCACGGCTTTCGTCCGACGCCCGGTCCTGGTGACCGGTCACCGCGGCTACCTCGGCTCGGTCATGGCGCCGCTTCTCGTCGAGCGCGGCTACGACGTGGTGGGGCTCGATACCGGCTACTTCGACGACTGCACGATCGCCGCCGATCCTCTGCCGATTCCATCGATCGACAAGGACCTCCGGGATCTCGTGCCGGCGGACCTGCGCGCCTTCTACGCCGTGATCCATCTCGCGGCGCTCTCGAACGACCCGATCGGCAACCTGGACGAGACCTGGACGGAGGAGATCAACCACCGCTCGTCGGTGCGCCTGGCAGAGCTGGCGCGCGAGGCCGATGTGCGCCGCTTCCTGTTCTCGTCGTCCTGCATCATGTACGGCCAGTCGAGCGTGGAGACGGTAGACGAGACCTCCCCTCTCGATCCGCGCACCCTGTACGCGCGCTCCAAGGTCGAGAGCGAGATGGCGATCCGCGAGCTGGCGAGCGACGGTTTCTCGCCCACGTTTCTGCGCAACGGCACCGTCTACGGACTGTCGCCGCGGATGCGCTTCGACACGGTGCTGAACGATCTGACCGGCGCCGCCTTCGCCAACAAGCGCGTCGTCGTGTACGGCGACGGCAAGCCGTGGCGGCCGGTGGTTCACGTGCAGGACGTGGCGGCGGCCTTCTGCCGGGTGCTCGAGGCGCCGCTCTCGGTGGTTCACAACGAGGCCTTCAACACCGGCGCCGACCACCTGAATCACCGCGTGATCGAGCTGGCCGAGATCGCGGCCGACCTCGTGCCGGGCTGCGACCTGGAGATCCGCGGCGAAGCCGGGGCCGACCGGCGCACCTACCGCGCGTCGTTCGAGAAGTTCGCCCGCGCCTTCCCGGACTTCGAGTTCCGGTGGGAAGCGGCTACCGGCGCGAGACAGTTGATCGAGGACTACCGCCGCATCGGCCTCGACGGGGCGCTCTACGGCGACCCGCGCTTCGTCCGTCTGCGCTGGTTGAATGGCCTGCTCGAATCGGGCCGACTGGACGGCTCGCTGCGCTGGGATGCCGGCGCCGGCGATGGGGAGAGACAACGGGAGGGGAAGGGATGATCCACGGCGTCAAGGTGGTTCCGCTTCGTCAGATCGTCGACGAGCGGGGCAAGATCATGCACATGCTGAAGGCCACGGACGAGCACTTCCTCGGCTTCGGCGAGATCTACTTCTCGACCGCTTGGCCGGGGACGATCAAGGCCTGGCACATCCACCGGTCGATGACGGTGAACAACGCCGTGGTCAGCGGCCGCGCCAAGCTCGTGATGTATGACCTGCGCGAAGACTCGCCGACCGAAGGCGAACTCCAGGAGGTCTTCTTCGGCGAGGACAACTACGTCCTGGTGCAGATTCCGCCGGGGATCGCCAACGGCTACAAGGCGTACGGTGACAAACAGGTGATCATGGCGAACGCCGCCACCGAGCCGCACGACCCCGACGAGATGGAGCGGCTTGATCCGTTCACCGACCGGATCCCCTACGACTGGGCGCTCCAGCACGGCTGAGACGGCTGGAACCGGCGCAAACGTGGACCGATCAAGGCTGATCGTGACCCGCACGCCGCTGCGGGTGTCTCTCGTGGGCGGCGGCACCGACCTGCCGGCCTTCTACCGGCGGGAGGGCGGCGCCGTGCTGTCGACGACGATCGACCGCTACGTGTACGTGACGGTGAAGCGTCACAGCGAGCTGTTCTTCGAGCCGGTCCGCGTCAACTACTCGCGCAGCGAGCAGGTCGAGAGAATCGACGAGCTGGAGAACAACATCGCCCGGGAGTGCCTGCGGTTCGTGGGCGTCGATCCCCCGGTCTACATCTCGACCGTCGGCGACGTGCCGGCGTCGACCGGGCTCGGCGGCTCGAGCGCCTTCGCCGTCGGCCTGCTGAACGCGCTCCACTCCTACAAGGGTGAGCGTGCCTCGGCGGGTCAGTTGGCGGAGGAGGCCTGCCACATCGAGATCGACGTGCTGGGCGCCCGGATCGGCAAGCAGGACCAGTACGCCGCGGCCTACGGTGGGCTCAACCTGCTGTCCTTCAAGCCGGACGGCGGGGTCACCGTCGAGCACCTGCGCATCCCGGGCGAGCGGTTGCGGGAGCTGTTCCAGTCGGTGCTCATGTTCTGGACCGGACACCAGCGCGACGCGAGCGCGGTGCTCTCCGAGCAGGACGACCGCACGGACCTGAACCTCGACTCGCTGCGCCAAATGCGCGATCAGGCGCGCGACCTGCACCGGGAACTCGGCGCCGGCGAGATGGACATCGAGGGGATCGGTCGGCTCCTCGACCGGGGCTGGCGGATGAAGCGGGAGCTTGCAGGGTCGATCACGACGCCGTTGATCGACAGTTGGTACGACGCGGCCATCGCGGCCGGCGCTCTGGGCGGCAAGCTCTGCGGCGCCGGTGGCGGCGGGTTCCTGCTCTTCGTTGTGCCGCCGGATCGTCAGGCGGCCGTTCGTGAGGCGCTGGGCGACCTGTTCGAGCTGCCGGTCGGTCACGAATCCCACGGCTCGCAGCTCGTAGCGCCGTTTCACCATGGTTAGCTGCCTCGTCTGCGCCGGCTCACAAGTCGACGAGTTCCTCGACCTCGGCAGCACCGCGCTCGCCAACAAGTTTCCCAGCGCCGACGACCTGAACCAACCCGAACCGCGCTTTCCGCTACGGGTCGGCTTCTGCCGCGGCTGCGGCCACGTCCAGCTCACCGAGTTTGTACCGCCGGCCGCGATGTTCACGGACTACCTCTACGTGTCCTCCGCCTCGGACACCCTGCGCGCCCATTTCGACGACCTGGCGGCGACCCTCGCCTCTCGCCACGGCCTCGCGGACGGCGGCCTCGTGATCGACATCGGTTGCAACGACGCCTCCCTGCTGTGCTGCTTCCGCGACCGCGGCGCTGCCACCTTGGGCGTCGACCCGGCGGAGAACCTGGCCGAGTTGAGCCGCGGCACCGGGATCGAGCGTTACCAGGGCTTCTTCGGTGCGGACTCCGCGGCCGAGATCGCAGCGCGGTGGGGCCGCGCCAAGCTGATCACCGCGACCAATACCTTCCCGCACATCCCCGATCTCTCCGGCTTCGTCGCCGGCCTGGACACCGCCCTCGCTCCGGGCGGCGCCTTCGTCCTGGAGGCGCACTACCTGGTCGATCTGCTCGACCAACTCGCGTTCGACACCGTGTACCACGAGCACGTCTCCTACTGGGCGCTGGGGCCGATGATCCGGCTCTTTGAGGACCACGGCATGGAGGTGGTGCGGGCCGAGCGGCTGCCGATCCACCACGGCCAGCTTCGGGTCACCGTGAGGCGCCGGGGTGAGGGTGAAGTTCACGGCAGCGTCGCCGAGGTGTTGGCCGCCGAACGGGAGTTGGGCATCGACCGGTTCGAGACCTGGAGCGCGTTTGCCGCGCGGGTCGACCGCTTGAAGACGGAAGTCGTGGACTGTCTCCGCGGCCTCAAGGCGGACGGCCGTCGGCTGGCCGGCTACGGCGCCCCGGCCAAGGGCAGCACGCTGCTGGAGTTCTTTGGTGTCGGCCCCGACCTGCTCGACTTCATCGCCGACCGCAGCCCGCTGAAGCAGGGCCGCTACACACCCGGCTCCCACATCCCGATCGTGGCGCCCGAGGCGCTGCTGGAGGATCCCGCGCCGGACCACGTGCTCCTCCTGGCCTGGAACTTCGAGGACGAGATCCTGGCCCAGCAGGCCGAGTTCCGCCGCCGCGGCGGCAAGTTCATCCTGCCGGTGCCGGAAGTGCGGATCGTGTAGGGGTGGACGAGCGGCGGGGAGCTCAACCGGCCTACGTGTGGGCGCTCGGTCGACCAGCGGCCCTTTGACGTGCTCTGGCTGCCCCGGATAGCCTAGCTAGTCTAGCTAGATGAGGTCCGGAACATGCTGGTAAACGTCCACGACGCGAAGTCCCAACTCTCGAAGCTGATCACCGCCGCGGAGGCTGGCGACGACGTGGTCATCGCGCGCAAGGGCAAGCCGGCCGTCAGGCTGGTCCCCGTATCGCCCGCCGGCTTCCGCTTCGACACCCTGGCCCATCTGGTCGGCGCCGTTCCCGACTTCGACGAGCCGATGGACGAGGACGAACTGGCCCTGTGGGAGCGCGAGTCCTGAGCGCCGTCCTGCTCGACACGCATGCGTGGATATGGAGCCTCCTGGACTCGAAGCGTCTCGGGGATGACGTCAAGGCGGCCATCCTCGAGGCGGACTCCGTCCACGTCAGTCCGATCAGCATCTACGAGGTGACCCAGAAGGCCCGGCTGGGCAAGTGGCCGGAGATTGCGCCGCACATCGACGCCCTCGTGGCGGAGCGGCAGACCCTGTCCGCTCCCTTCACCCGCGCTATCGCGGCGCGGGCCGGCATCCTCGATTGGCCGCACCGGGATCCGTTCGACCGCCTCATCGCCGCGACCGCCATCGAACTCCGCTATCCGTTGGTCTCCAAGGACGCCGAATTCGATGCGCTCGACGGAGCGCGCGGCTGGCAGGGCCGAATCTGGTCCTAGCCCGAGGCCGGCGCTACGCGCCGGATGCGGGCACGATGCCCGCGTTCCCAGGGCGGCTGCGTTACGCTGCCCTCGTGGCTCAAGAGGGAGTACCGCGCGTCGCCGCCATCGTCCTGAACTACAACGGGCGCGACATCACGCTGCAGGCGCTCCGCAGCCTGGAGGCGATGACCTATCCCGCCTGCGAGCTGATCCACGTCGACAACGGCTCCGGCGACGGGTCGTTCGAGGGCGTCGCCGCCGCCCACCCGGAGGTCACGCAGATCCGGGTGGAGGAGAACCGCGGCGTCGTCTTCGGGATGAACCAGGGGATCGAGCTCGCGGTCAGCCGCGGCGTCGACTACCTGCTGTTGCTGAACAACGACATCGAGGTCGAGCCGGACTTTCTGCACGAACTCGTCGCGGTGGCCGAGGCCGATGCGGAGATCGGCTGCGTGGGACCGAAGATCCTCTACCACGGGGAACGCGATCGGCTGTGGTCGGCGGGCGGCCGCATTCGGTTCCGCGAGTCGATGACGCGGGAGCGCGGGGAAGGCGAGGTCGACCGCGGGCAGTACGACCGCGACGAGGAAGTACCGTACGTGAACGGTTGCGCCATGCTCGTGCGCCGCAAGGTCGTCGAGGAGATCGGTCTCTGGGACCCGCTGTTCCACCTGGCCCTCGACGACGCCGACTGGTGCATGCGGATGAAGGCGCGCGGCTACCGCTGCTACTACGCGCACCGGGCCGTGCTCTACCACATGGTGGCGCGCACGGTCGGCGGCTATCGCGCCTCGCGGACGTTCTTCAACGGCCGCAGCGCCGCCCTGTTCGTGCGCCGCTACGGCGGCCCGCTGCAGTGGTGCTCCTTTGCGGCCTTCCTGTCCGCGGGGCTGTTCCTTGCGTTCTTCCGGGAACTCGCGCGCGGCAACCAGGGCGCCGTGATCGCCAAGCTGCGCGGCGTGATCGAGGGCCTCAGGGCGCCGATGGCGCCGCCGCCGCGCCTGGGCGAAGGGGCCGCGCCATGCTGAGGAATCTGCGCGCGGACACGCGCCGGCTGCGGGAGATCAAGACCAAGCCGTTCCCCTGGTACGTGCTCGAGTCGCTGCTGTTCGAGAACGGGTTCCAGGCGGTCGTCCTCTACCGCATCGCCCACTGGTTCAAGAGCCGCCGCATCCCGGTGTTCGGCCCGCTCTTCGCCCGGCTGTCCTTGTTCCTCACCAGCGTTGACATCGCGCCGGCGGCCCGCATCGGGCCGGGACTGTTCATCAGCCACGGCATCGGCCTGGTGATCGGCAACGGTGTGCGCATCGGCAGGAACGGGACGTTGCTCCACCAGGTCACGATCGGCGCCCCGACGGGCAAGCGGCTCGACCAGATGCCCACGCTCGGCGACAACGTCTTCGTCGGCGCCGGCAGCCGGCTGATCGGCAGGATCGAGGTCGGCGACAACGTCTTCATCGGCGTGAACTGCGTCGTGACGCAGGACATCCCGGCGCGCACGAAGGTCACGACGACGGCCGGTCTCACGCTGGAGGCGAGTGACAAGGCGCGTTGGGGAAGCAGCAACGGAAAAGACGCTGCGGGCTGCTAGCCTAGGGACTTGGCCGATCAGCTTCCCAGCCTGAGGAACCGAGCCGCGGATGCGTGAAGTCAGCCGGTTCTACGGGATCGTCATCGAGATGGAGTCGGGGGACACTTCCCCAGCCCACTTCCACGTCACGTACGGCGGCGCCTTGGCGCTGATCGGCATCGAGAGGCTGACGGTGCTCAAGGGCCGGCTTCCCCCGAGAGCGCTCGGCCTGGTAGTCGAGTGGGCGTCCCTGCGCCGGAACGAGTTGGGGGGCGCCTGGCAGCGGGGGCAGCGGTTGGAGGATCCCGGGAAGATCGCGCCGCTGGCTTGAGTCGGGGTCCTGGGCGGTGAAGGGGGCCCCGGCCATGTATTCTCGGCTCGCGCGAGGCGCCATTGCCCGCGCCGTTGTGAGATGGAGCCGCTCCAGCATCAGGTAACCGAACAGAAGGCCCGGGGGGCGTACTACACGCCACCTGAGACGGCGGCGGCTCTGGTTCGTTGGGCGGTGCGGAGCCCGGAAGAGCACATGCTCGACCCGTCCTGTGGCGACGGTCGGTTTCTCGCGTTGCACCCCCGCAGCACTGGAGTCGATTGCGATGCCGCGGCAGTGTCGAGTGCGACAGAGGCTGCGCCGCGTGGAACCGTCGAATGCGCGGACTTCTTCGACTGGGCAGCCGCAACCTCGGAGCAGTTCGATTGCGCGGCCGGGAATCCGCCGTTCATCCGCTTCCAGCGGTTCAATGGCGAGACGCGCCGCCAAGCGCTGAAGCTCTGCGCCTCGTTGGGGGCCAAGTTGTCGGGTCTGTGTTCGTCCTGGGTCCCGTACCTGATCGTGACGGCGTCTCTGCTTCGGCAGGGCGGTCGGATGGCCTTCGTTGTCCCCGCAGAGATAGGGCATGCCCCGTATGCGGCGCCGCTCCTCGACTGGTTGGCTCGCCACTTCAGCGAGGTGCGGTTGGTGGCGGTCCGCCAGAAGCTGTTTACAGAGCTGTCGGAGGATGTCTGGCTGCTCTACGCCGACGGCTTTGGCGGGAGAACGGGCCACTTTGACCTGGCGCTCCACGAACGGTTCGTGTTTCGGTCGGAACCGCCGATCGCTGATACTCGGGTGTCCGTCCGGGAGTGGCGGCGCTGGGGTTCTCGGCTCCGGCCGATGCTTTTGCCGGCCCGGATTCGATCCGTCTACGAGAACTTCCGAGACTCGGAACAGGCGACGACGCTCGGCAATGTGGCCAGAGTCGGGATTGGCTACGTCTCGGGCGCCAACAACTTCTTCCACATGCGCCCGTCGGAAGCGGAGGAGTTGGAGATCCCGTGGGAACTACTCCGTCCCACGGTGCGCAGCGGTCGGGAGCTGCAGGGTGAGGCGATTTCGGCTGAGACGGTGGCTGGTTGGCGATCCGGCGACCAGCCGAACTTTCTTCTTGCGCTCGCTCCCCAGACGCCTCTGCCGGCCGCTGTCCGGCGGTACCTGGATACGCCTCGCGGACAAGACGCGCGGCAACGCTACAAGTGCCGCGTTCGAACCCCTTGGTACGCCGTGCCCCATGTGGCTGTTCCCGACCTGTTTCTCTCCTACATGAGCGGAGAAGGGCCGGCCTTGGTCGAGAACCGGGCCCGCTGCACCTGCACCAACGCCGTCCATGCCGTTCGATTGAACGCCACGGATGTTGATGCGGCTCGGCTGCGCCGACGCTGGACAACGACGCTGACCAGTCTTAGTTGCGAGATCGAAGGCCACCCGTTGGGCGGCGGTGTGCTGAAGCTGGAGCCGCGCGAGGCTTTGAATGTCCTTGTGTGTCTGGAGGGCGACCTGGATTCCGGCGGTGAGCGCGACCTGAAAGAGGGAGTCGAGACTCTGCACCGGTGGCGGCATCGTGGCTAGACAGGCGAACCGTTGTCGCTGGATCGGCCTCTCCGAAGCTCTCGACGCGTTTTTCTCCGTGCCCGGGAAACCCCAGAGCCAAGCCCACATCCGGACACGCTCAACGCTTTCCGGAACCTGACCAACCGCATGGAAGAAGCGGTCGGCGACTGCACAAACCTGCACATCTCCTACCCCAATCTCGTCTACGGCTTCCTGCACGTCATACGCGCTTCTCGGGCTCGCGGGCCGCGACGGCGTGCGAAACGACATCTCGCGCTACGAGGCGCTGGCCCTGGCGATGATTGGTCCCGAGAGTCGGGCGGTATCGGCCGCCTGACCCTTGGCTTCAAGCCCGCTTCGCATTGAGGGGTTCATGGACGCGATTTATCGCGCGTACGACCAACGTTACGTCTACTCTGCCCCCAAGCTGGCGAAGCGCACCGTGAGGTTGGGCTGGCGGGAAGACTCACCCGCGCTCCAGGAACCGGTCGTGCGACAGTTCGACCCGCGACTCTCAGACTGAAGCGCGGCCTGTAGAGCGCGACGCTGCTCCAATGCCGCCGGAAGTCCGGCCTCGGGTCTCCAGAGGCGCCCCTTTCTTCACCGCGTCCCGTGCCGCCCGAACTCCGAGTGGTTCCCGTTCGTAGCGGGTAGGTGCGACCGACCGCGGGCCGTCGCCTACCGCACGAAAACGACGATGGCGATGGACATTGTCGTGTAGTTGGTCGAGGTCAAGGGTCAGCCGGTCGACTCTATCCGGCGTCAGGTGAGCCGAGATAGTACTGTCTGCACTCTTGAGCCTTGTCGCGGCCCGGCAGCCCGGAGTCGCTTCAACTGTTCCAAAGTCAGACAGGAGTTCCTGCCAGATGCCGGATCGCTTCACCTACCAGCTCAGAGTCGAATTGAAGGGCACGAAGCCGCCCATCTGGCGGCGCGTTCTCGTGCCGCCTTCACAGCCGCTTGACCGCCTGCACGACGTCATCCAGGTGGCCATGGGCTGGCTCGACGGACACCTCCACATGTTCGTCAAGGGCAGGCAGACCTATGCCGTTCCGAACCCCTGGGATGACGATTGGGTGTTGCCCGGCATGCCGGCGACCCTCGATGAGAGGGAGTTTGGCGTCAGCCAACTCCTCAAACACGAGAAGGACTGGCTCACCTACGAGTACGACTTCGGCGACGGGTGGGCGCACCGGGTCACGCTGCAGAAGATCCTCTCGTGCGACCCGTCAATCCGTCTCCCGGCATGCACTGGTGGCAAACGACGTTGTCCTCCGGAAGACTCCGGAGGGGTCTGGGGGTACTACGGAAAGTTGGAGATCCTGAAGGACCCGGATCACCCCGAGCATGAGGACGTGAGGGAGTGGATGGGCGAGGACTTCGATTCGGAGGAGTTCGACGTTCGTTACGTAGACGAGGCTCTTGCCGGGATGGGCGAGTGACGCAGGGCCGGGCTGGCTGTGGTCCACTCCTCATGTTGCTCGAGTCGGACTTCGCGAGGTTGCCGTCCGTTTCGTGCGGGCTGGTCCGTCAAGCGCTGTACAGAATCCGCTCGACATGATGGCCCGGACCGTCGTGAACGACGTCCTCAAGAAGGCCGCGGAATGGGAGTGGCTCCTGAAACACTCCGTGGCAGAAAACGGCGGCCCAACTGAAGACCCCGCGGGATCGCAGGCCGGGCGGAGGGAAGAGGCGGGCAGAGATCAGGAGGCCCAGAACCTGGGTGAACTGAGGCGGCAGTTGGTCCGGCTGCACGGCGGCATGGACGTTGTGGCCCAGGCCATGGGTGTTCGCCTCCATGACATTTCCGAAGTCGAGGACTTGTGCGGCCCCTCCGTACTTTCTGCGCTTACGGGCCGGTCTACTGACGAGTGTGGCCGTGTGCTCGAACGGGAAGCGAAGCGAGAGGCTGAGCGGTTTCGTTCAGAGGCGAGCTGTCTTCGGGCGCAGGCCGCTCTGGTCCCGGAGCCAGGGCGCTGGAAGCGGGCTGCAGAATTCGATGGAAGCGCGGATGCGATCGAGGACCGCCCTCGGAGCTCCCTCCTTGTCTTGAAGGCCGCCGCAACTGCTCTCGGTCTGAAGCTCGACACCGTTTACTACATGGAAGACGCTCCGCGGTCTTTGGCGGGTTTCGTCGGAGAGTTGGATCCAGGCTTGCTCGGGCGCGCAGTAGATCGACTCGCCGCAATCCTCGGCGAGATCGAGGCCCGGATCGCAGTTGACGATGGCTAGTACTAGAGCCAGGGGCACATCAGGCCGCTCCACTGTCCGCGGAGATGGCGAGGTGGTCGAATCGATCGTTCGCTACCACGACGTTCTTCTGGGCCTTGCGGGGCGCGACGGGGTCCGGAACGACATTTCCCGGTACGAGGCGTTGGCTCTGGCGATGGTGGACCCCGAGAGTCGAGCCGTGTTGGCTGACTGGCCTTCGCCCCGAAGCGCCCTCCGGATGGAGAAGTTCATGGACGCGATCTACCGCGCGTACGACCAACGTTACGTCTACTCCGCGCCCAAGCTGGCGAAGCGGACCGCGAGGCTGACCTGGCGGGCCGACTCGCCCGCGTTAGAGGAGACGGTGGCGGGAGAGCTCGTCTCGCGGCTAGCGGGTTGAACCCGGGGCACCCAGAGTGGTTTGTGAGGCTGCGCGCTGGTGTGCCGCGCGAGTGTCCTATGGGCCAAGACTAGCGCTAGCGTAGCTGCTGAGCTAGAGGCAGTGACCACTCATCGGGCTTGCGAAGCTCCCGGGTTGTACCTCACGTCCCAGGTACGGAGAAGATCGCGGCAGCCCTCGTCGAAGTCGCGGGTGATTCCTCCAAGGCGCGGGCCACTTCTGCGGCCCAGTTGTCGCCGGGAAGGAGGTCGCGGTCTGGGTTCCACACTTCCAGGCCGTTCTCTTCCAGCCCCTTGGAAACCCGGGCCGCCAAGGGCGCGTCCGTGTGCGAGTGACTGAGAAACACCTTCATGACTCTTGTTCTCCTGAGGCTTCGCCAGACTCCCGGCGACCTTGGCAGGTGCTGGTGAGTCGCGCCTTGGTTGGCGTTGGCCAGCATGTTGGCCAGTGAGAAGTGATCGTGAACGGACAACACACGCCGGCTCAGAGGCCGGAGCGCACCACCACGAGCCCCAGGGCAATCCAGCCGAGCGCGCTACCTTAGGAGGCAGAAGGCGCAGGACCTTCTGCCGTTCCACAAACTATCCCCGAAGCGACCCGGCACGACCCTCTCCGCTTCCTCCGGTCACGCTCGTTTTCTCTATTGGAGAACACTGGTCGTGCGGGGCGGAACCTGGAAGTCAGGATGCCGTGTCGCGCTCAAAGCGCTGTACAGAATCCGCCCGCCGGCGTCTTCCCGCCGCAGTTCGCCCAGATCCTCCAGCCACCGCAGGTGCGCGATCGCTTCGCCGGTGGCGAACCAGCGCTGCATGATCGGGAAGTCTTCCCATGACTTCGCTCGGATGTCCCAGGTCATGAGCGCTGCCGTCTGGTAGGCGTTGCGGCCGCCGTTCTGGCGCAGGATGTCGACGACCTCCTGCCCGCGTTCTTCGTGATGCTCCCGCAGTTCGCGGCAGCGGCCCTGGAAGTCGTGGATCAGGCTGCGATGGCCGGGCAGGCACAGGTCGACGTCGAGGACCTCGACCTTGGCGATGCTGTCCAGGTAGAGCCCGAGCGGGTCGTGGTCGTCGGCCCAGGCCTGGATGTTGGGCGTGATGTCGCCGAGGATGTGGTCGCCGGCGATGAACAGGCTCTTCTCCCGGTCGTAGAGCGAGATGTGGCCGAACGTGTGGCCCGGCGTGTCGATGACCTCCAGGCGGTAACCGGCGATCTCGATCACATCGCCCTCGTAGAGCGGCGCGTACTCGATCATCTGGCCGCTGAAGCGAGCGCCGGGATGGCGCCGGAAGGACTCGGCCAGTTCGTCGGGCGGGAAGCCGCTGCGCTTCAGGTACACGCCCATCGGGCTGTCGGCCGACCAGCCGCCGTGGGCTCGGCCCATGGATGCGGCGTCGATCGCGCCCATCGACGCGGTGCGTCCCGGCCGGAGCAGCTCCGGGATCAGACCGTGGTGGTCTGCGTGCAGGTGGGTGGCGAGGAAGTCGGTCTTCTCCAGGTCGACACCGATCTCGTCGAGCCCGGCGGTGAGGGCCTCCCGGCACTCGGGCCGGTTCATGCCGGTGTCGATGACGAGGAAGCGGTCGTCCTCGGCCAGGACGTAGCAGTTCACTTCCTTGAGCGGGTTGTTCGGCAGCGGTACGACGACCCGGTAGAGCGAGTCGAGGATCTTCTCGGCGACTTGGTCGGTCATGGGCGCGAAGGGTAGCAGCGGGCATCTGGGCCTGGTTGGCGGTTCACACCTGAAAGCCGACAGCGGCGGCGACTTCCCGCTGTCGAATGTCCGCCGTCAGAAAGGTCAGCTCGGCTGGGTTGGGAGCCAGATAGAGCGCGGTCGCCACATGCCAGAGATCGGCGCCGCGCAGGCGGCCGACGGCAAGGACCCGTTCGATCTCGCGGGTCAGAGCCCGGTCGGGGAAGATCCACTCGATCCGTCTCAGCAGCGGTGGCACGGCGAAGGTCAGCTCTCGGAGCAGTGCGGAACGAAGCTCCGCCTCGAGAAGGTTCGAGGATACGAGGCGCCGGTTTGACTCGAGCCGGGCTACGTGCTGTTGGTGCTCTTCTTCCCGGAGGGCGACGGCGACGAGCAGGGAACTGTCTACGTACGCGGTTGTCAATCTTCGGCGCGCTCAGCGAGGAAGCGCTTCAGAGCGCCGGGACGGTGCGCAATCGGCCGAATCACTGCGTTTGGGTCGCTTGCAGGCACGAGAATCCCCCGACGCTCAAGATCGTCCAAGCGCTCCTCGAGCGTCTGCTTCTTCGGCTGGATCGGCCGAATCTCGGCTGCCGGTTCGCCGCGATACGTGACCATCACGGTCTTCCCCTGGCGGACCTGCCGAAGGACTTCCGAGAAACGCGCCTTCGCTTCGTAGGTCGAGTAGGTGATGGTCATGCGCCAACTGTATCTGACTAGTCAGACCAGGTTCGGCGAGCGAGTAGATGTTCCCAAGGACGTTCCCGGGTGCTGCGGCCGTACGGAATGCGGGCGAGACGCCCGCGTTCCCAGGACGCCACCGGGCCTTAGCGGCTACGATTCCGGGTCCAGATGCTGGAGGAGACCGAAGATGCCGCTGACCGAGAGCTACGTTCCCGCAGACACCAGTTCACCCGTGCTCGAGACGACCGTCGGCGGCATTCTCCGCGAGGCGGCGGCCAAGGCGCCGGACCGCGTGGCGCTGATCGAAGGCGTGCCGGGCGAGCGGCGCTCCTGGACCTACGCGGAGCTGCTGGCCGATGCCGAGCGGGTGGCGCGGGCCCTGGCGGCGCGCTTCGCGAAGGGCGACCGGGTAGCTGTCTGGGCGCCGAACATCCCGGAGTGGGTGCTGCTCGAGTACGGCGCCGGTCTGGCCGGGGTCGTGCTCGTGACCGTCAACCCGGCCTACCAGCCGAAGGAACTCGAGTACGTGCTGCGGCAGTCGCGGTCTTCGGGCATCTTCTACCTGCGCTCGTTCCGCGGCAACCCGATGGAGGAGTCGCTCAGGCAGGTTGCGGATGGCCTGCCGGAGTTGCGCGAGCTCATCCCCTTCGACGACTTCGAGGAGTTCACAGCCTCCGCCCCCGACGATGTCGTCCTGCCCGACGTGAGTCCGGACGACCCGGTCCAGATCCAGTACACATCGGGCACAACGGGCTTTCCCAAAGGGGCGTACCTCCATCACCGCGGGATCACGAACAACGCCCGCTTCGTCGCCGCGCGTCTGGGCGTCGAGCCGGGGGGCGTCTACATCAACCCAATGCCGCTGTTCCACACCGGCGGCTGCGTGCTGGGCGTCCTCGGACCCATCCAGCAGGGAGCGACCCTGGTCAACCTGGTCCAGTTCGACCCGGGACTGATACTGGCGCTGGCGGAGGAAATGGGGGCTACCCACCTGCTCGGCGTGCCGACGATGCTGATCGCGATGATGGAGCACCCGGACTTCGCGAGCCGCGACCTGTCGACGGTCCACACCGTCTGCTCCGGCGGCGCCACGGTACCGGCCGACCTGGTGCGGCGGATCGAAAGGACACTCGGCGTGCAGTTCTCGATCATCTACGGCCAGACGGAGGCGTCCCCCGGGGTGACCCTGATGAAGCCGGACGACAGCGAGGTGGACAAGGCGACCACACTCGGGCCGGTGCTGCCGCAGACCGAGCTCAAGGTCGTCGATCCGGAGACCGGGGCCACGCTGCCGATCGGCGAGGCGGGCGAGCTCTGCACGCGCGGGTATCTGGTGATGCTCGGCTACTTCGAGATGCCCGACAAGACCCGTGAGACGATCGACGAGGACGGTTGGCTGCACACCGGCGACCTGGTGACGATGGACGACCGCGGCTACACGACGATCACCGGCCGTCTTCGGGACATGATCATTCGCGGCGGCGAGAACATCTACCCGCGCGAGATCGAGGAGCTGTTGTTCGAACACCCCCAGGTTTCCGACGTGGCCGTGGTCGGGCTG
This sequence comes from Candidatus Multivorans sp., assembly GCA_965205295.1. Taxonomy (GTDB): domain Bacteria; phylum Acidobacteriota; class Thermoanaerobaculia; order Multivoradales; family Multivoraceae; genus Multivorans. Next base: position 2,276,060 of record OZ242167.1, on the reverse strand, counting down.
CCGGACGAGCGCTGGGGTGAGATCGTGGGCGCCTTCGTCCGCGACGCGGACTCCGCGAACCCTGCCAGCGACGCCGAGCTCCACACCTACTGCCGCGAGCACCTGTCGCCGCAGAAGACGCCGAAGGTCTGGTACCGGGTCGACGACTTCCCGCTCACGCCGTCCGGGAAGATCCAGAAGTTCGTGCTCCTGGAGCAGTGGCGGAAGGGCGCCTACGACGCGGCCTGAGATCTGAGACGCGGCCTGAGATCTGACATGATCGCCGCCCTCCACGCACTTCCTTTATCGTTCCGCGGCTAGCGGAACGGCTCGCGTATGCAGGCTCTCAGATCCAACGTCGACGTTAGAACGGGGAACGCGAGGCGATCCAGCCAATGCCGGTCCTGAGATCTAGCGTCAACAGTAGGTCGGAGCAGTTCAAGAAGAACCGCGTCGACATCCTGGAGCAGATCGAGCAGGTCAACGGCCTGCTCGAGCAGGTGGCCGGCGGCGGCGGCGAGGAGGCGATGAACCGCCTGCGGGGCCGGGGCAAGCTGCCGGTGCGCGAACGGGTGGCCAACGCCCTCGACCGGGACAGCCCCTTTCTCGAGATTTCGCCGCTCGCGGCCTGGAACTCCTACTACACGGTCGGCTCGGGCTTCGTGCTCGGCGTCGGCGTGATTTCGGGCACGGAATGCGTGATCCTCGGCCACGACCCGTCGGTGCGGGCCGGCGCCTTCAACGAGTTCAACTCGAAGAAGCTGATGCGCGGCCTGGAGATCGCACGGGTCAACCGCTTGCCCTACGTGCAGTTCGTGGAGTCCGCCGGCGCGGATCTGCGCGGCAACACGGACACCGATCCCGAGGTCCAGACAAGGCGGACGGTCGGACACTTCGCGGAGTCGGGCCGCCTGTTCTACGAGATCTCGGAACTCTCGAAGATGCGCATCCCGACGGTCTCGATCGTCTTCGGCGCCTCGACCGCGGGCGGGGCCTACCAGCCGGGCATGAGCGACTACAACATCTTCGTCAAGAACCAGGCGATGGTCTCGCTCGGCGGGCCGCCCCTGGTCAAGATGGCGACCGGCGAGGACGCGGAGCCGGAGAGCCTCGGCGGCGCCGACATGCACTGCCGGATCTCGGGTCTCGGCGACTACCTGGCCCAGGACGAGATGGACGGCGTCCGGCTGCTTCGCGATGTGGTCTCCCACCTGAACTGGCGCAAGGAGGGTCCCGGACCGAGCCGGCCCGCAGACGATCCCGTGCTCGATCCCGACGAACTGCTCGGCCTCGTTTCGCGCGATCTGCGCTCGCCGCTCGACATCCGCGAGGTGATCGGGCGGGTCGTCGACGGTTCCCGGTTCGAAGAGTTCAAGCCTCTCTACGGGCCGACGATCGTCTGCGGCTGGTCCTCGATCCACGGCTACCCGGTGGGCATTCTGGGCAACAACGGCGCGCTGTTCTCGGAGTCGGCCGAGAAGGCGACCCAGTTCATCCAGCTCTGCAATCAGATCGACGTGCCGCTGCTGTTCCTGCACAACATCACCGGCTACATCGTCGGCACGGACTATGAGCAGGGCGGGATCACGAAGAACGGCTCGAAGATGATCAACGCGGTCGCGAACTCGACCGTGCCGCACCTGTCGGTGATCGTCGGGGCGTCGTACGGCGCCGGCAACTACGGCATGAGCGGCCGCGCCTACGGCACCCGCTTCACCTACATCTGGCCGACCGCGAAGATCGCGGTCATGGGCCCGGAACAGATGGCCGGCGTGATGACGATCGTGACCCGGAGGGCCGCGAAGCGGCGCGGCATCGAGTTCGACGAAGAGGCGGACAGGAAGCGCGCGGCCGGCGTCATCCACTGGGCCGAGAAGCGCTCTCTCGGCCTCTATGCGACGTCCCGGGTCTCCGACGACGGGATGATCGACCCGCGCGACACCCGTACCGTACTCGGTCTGTCGCTGTCCGCCTGCCACAGCCGGGCTGTCGAGGGAGCCAGGGGCTATGCCGTCTTCAGGATGTGACGGGGCATTGATCACCCGGCTCCTGGTCGCCAACCGGGCTGAGATCGCGCGGCGGATCTTCCGCTCGGCGCGCGACATGGGGATCGCGACGGTGGCCGTCTACGCCGACGGCGATGCCGACGCCCCGTTCGTGGCCGAGGCGGACGTTGGCGTAGCGCTCGAGGGCCGGTCGTCGGCGGAGACCTATCTGGACGTGGAGAAGGTGCTGGCAGCGGCTGCGCGCACCGGCGCCGACGCGGTCCATCCCGGCTACGGCTTCCTGTCCGAGAACGCGAACTTCGCCCGCGCGGTGACCGAGGCCGGCCTGGTCTGGGTGGGCCCGTCGCCCGAAGCGATCAGCGCGATGGGCGACAAGCTCTCGGCCAAACAGTTGATGCGCGAGGCGAATGTGCCGACGCTTGAGGCGGTCGAGCTTGCCGACGGCGCGGATCTCGCCGCGGCGGCGGCCGAGGTCGGCTTCCCGGCCCTGGTCAAGGCGGCGGCCGGCGGCGGCGGCCGCGGCATGCGGGTGGTCGAGTCGGAGGAGGAACTTGAGGCCGCGGTCGAGGGCGCGCGCCGCGAGGCGGCGGCCGCGTTCGGTGACGGCACGGTGTTCCTGGAGCGCTGGCTGACGTCCTCGCGGCACGTCGAGATCCAGTTGCTGGGCGATCTGCACGGCAATCTCGTCCACTGTTTCGAGCGCGAGTGCTCGATCCAGCGACGCCACCAGAAGATCATCGAGGAAGCGCCGTCGCCGGTCGTCAGCGACGACCTGCGGGCCCGCATGGGCGCGGCCGCGGTCGCGGCCGGCAAGGCGATCGGCTACAGCTCGGCCGGCACGGTGGAATTTCTGGTCGAGCAGCCGGCGGACGGCGCCGCCCCGACCGATTTCTGGTTCCTGGAGGTGAACACGCGGCTGCAGGTGGAGCACCCGGTGACCGAGGAGATCACCGGCCTCGATCTGGTGCGGGAGCAGCTCCGGGTGGCGCAGGGCGAGCTGCTCGGGTTCGGGCAGGAGGACCTCGCGATCCGCGGCCACGCGATCGAGGCCCGGCTCTACGCCGAGGATCCGGCGAACGACTTCCTGCCCCAGACCGGACGGGTTCAGTTCTGGCAACCAGCGACGGCGATGAACGCGCGCTTCGACTCCGGCATCGAGAGCGGCAGCGACGTCGGCATCGAGTTCGATCCGATGCTGGCGAAGATCATTGTCGGCGCGGCCACTCGGCGCGAGGCAGCGCTGCGTCTGGCCAGGGTGCTGGAGACGACGAGGGTCCAGGGCATTCGCACCAACCGGGACTTCCTGGTCGCGACGCTGCGGTCGCCCGAGTTTCTTTCCGGCGACACGACGACGGACTTCATCGATCGTGTGGCGCCGCAGACGGAGCGTTCCCCGGACGCGGCGGAGCTGGTGTCGGCCGGAATCGCCGCGGCGATGGCAGCCCAGCACGACCGCAGGCAGGTGGCGCGCATCCACCCGACGATCGTGAGCGGTTGGCGCAACACGGTGATGCCCTACGAGCGGGTCGAGTTCGCGCCCGCCGGCGGCGGCACCCTCCGGATCGAGTACCGCATTCAGCGCGACGGCCGGTTCGATACCCGTGCTGTGTCCAGCGACGACGAGTCGAGCCGGCACGTGGTCGAGTTCCGGCGGCGCACCGCGGACGGCGTCGAGCTCGTGGTCGACGGCCGCAGACTGCAAGCGACGGTGACGCCGGACGGCGACCGCTGGCTGGTCCACGGCCCGGAGGGCGATGTCGAGCTGCGCGAGATGCCGCGGTTCCCGGTGGCCGGGCTCGAAGCGGTCGCCGGCGGCCTGACCGCGCCGATGCCGGGCAAGGTGATCTCCACCCACGCCGAAACCGGCGACCGTGTCGAGTCGGGACAGCTCCTCCTGGTGCTGGAGGCGATGAAGATGGAGCACCGGGTGACGGCGCCGGAAGCAGGCACGGTCTCGGAGTTCCGCGTCGCCGAGGGCGAACAGGTGGGGAACGGCGAGCTGCTGGTGGTCATCGACGAGGACACGGCGTAGCAACCCGAGGGTTGCCGGGAGGAGGATAGGCATGTCGAACCAGCCGGGGACCGACTACACGCTTTACGAGGTCCGTTCCGGGGCGGCCCGAATCACGCTCAACCGTCCGGAGCGCCGGAACGCGCTGTCGCCCGGCCTGATCACGGAGGTCTACGACCACCTGGCGGCGGCTCAGGCCGACGACAACGTGCGCTCGATCGTGATCACGGGCGCCGGCAAGGGCTTCTGCTCGGGCGCCGACCTGAAGCGGCAGCCCGGCGAGGGCGAGTCGGATCGGGTCGTTCCCTATCCCGATCTGCTCACCGCAATCTGGGAGGGCGAGAAACCGGTGATCGCCGCGGTGAACGGCCACGCCTTCGCTGGCGGCCTGGGCATGGTCGCGGCCTCGGACCTGGTCATCGCTGCCGAGGAGGCGATGTTCAGCTTCAGCGAAGTGCGGATCGGCGTCATCCCGGCGATCATCGCCGTTGTCTGCCTGCGCAAGCTGGGGCCGCATCACGGCATGAGGTTGTTCTTGACCGGTGACCGCTTCAGCGGCCGCCAGGCGGTGGAGTACGGCCTGGCCCACAAGGCGGCGCCGCGCGAAGACCTGTGGTCGGTGGTCCAGGAGGAGATCGACGCGATCAACCTGGGCGGCCCGACCGCGGTGGTCGAGTGCAAGAAGCTGGTGCGGGCGGTGCCGGACATCTCGCTCGCCGAAGGGTTCGAGTTGACCCAGGGTTGGAGCCGGCGCATGTTCCAGGGCGCAGAGGCGGCGGAGGGCATGGCCGCGTTCCGCGAGAAGCGCAAGCCGAGTTGGGCCGCGGCAGTCGAGGCCTCGGGAGATTCGTCGTGACGATTCAGCTTTACCACTGCAAGGGCGCCCGCTCGCTCCGTCCGGTGTGGACGCTGGAGGAGATGGGCATCGACTACGAGCTGCACGTGCTGCCCTTTCCGCCGCGGGTGTTCAAGAAGGACTACCTGGGCACCAACGTGTTGGGCACGGTCCCGTACATGATCGACGGCGATGTCCACATGACGGAGTCCTCGGGCATGGCCAAGTACCTGGTCGACCGTTACGGCCCGACCCCGCTCGCCGTCGATGTGGACGACCCGGAGTACGGCGCCTTCCTCAACTGGCTGTTCTTCAGCGACGCGACTCTGACCTTCCCGCAGACGCTCTTCCTTCGCTACACGCGGCTGGAGCCGGAAGAGCGCCGGGTGCCCCAGGTCGCCGAGGACTACCGCAAGTGGTTCCTGGGCCGGTTGCGGCTGGTCGAGAAGGCGACCTCGGACGGGCGCGATTTCCTGTGCTGCGGCCGGTTCACGATCGCCGACATCTGCGTCGGCTACGGGCTGCACCTGGCGACCTCGCTCGGCATCGACGACTTCGGCGAGAACGTCCGGCGCTACTGGACACGGTTGCAGGAAGTTCCCTCCTACCAACGGATTCGCGAAGTCTGAGCTTGAGGACCGGAAGCTGCAGTGCCAGATCCGACGCAAGGCCGGATGCGGGCGAGACGCCCGCGTTCCCAGGTTCTGATCCGAGCGCGCCGACCGGAGCCCCCGGTTTTCTTGCCCTGGTCGCCGTGCTGGCCCTCGCCTGTGGCCCGACCCAGAACCTGCCGACGCCGGAACAGCCGATCGCCTACAACCACCAGGTCCACATCGAGGCGGGGCTCGAGTGCACCCGCTGCCACCGCGGCGCGGAGGAGGGCGTGCACGCCGGCATGCCCTCGGTTCAGGCCTGCGCCGGCTGCCACCGCCGCGAGATCCCCGACCATCCCGAAGTCCAGAAGGTGATGGCCGCCAACGAGAACCGCGAGCCGATCCTGTGGGCCAAGGTGAACGTCATCCCCGACAAGGCGATGGTCCACTTCAACCACCGCGCCCACGCCCGCGCGGGCATCGAATGCCTGACCTGTCACGGCGATGTCGCCTCGATGACGGTGGCCGAGCCTGTGCGCAACGTCGCCGACATGGGTTGGTGCGTTCAGTGCCACCGCGACAACGAAGCCAGCGACGACTGCCTGGCCTGCCACCGGTGAGCGCGAGATGAAGAGCGGCAAGCGGCAGCGCGGCGAACCCCGGGTGACGATCGGGCGGCGGGATTTCTTCAAGGTCTACGCCGCGGCGGGCGTGGCGGTGCTCGAGGGGTGCCGTCGGCGGGACCAGGAACTGATCGAGTCGCCGGCGCGGCGCAGCACGGCGCTGCCGGGCGCCTCGGTCTGGCGACGGTCGATCTGCGGGCAGTGCGGCGCCGGCTGCGAGGTCGAGGTGCGGACGGTCGACCGGCTGGCGAAGAAGATCGAAGGCCTGCCGGACGGCTTCGTCAACCGCGGCGGCGTCTGCGCGCTCGGGCACTCGGCCCTGCAGGAGCTGTATCACCCGGACCGGGTGACGGCGCCGATGCGGCGGGCCGCCTCGGGCGAGTTGGCGCCGGTGTCGTGGGAGGAGGCGCTGGAGGCCGCGGCGTCGGCGATCGCGGCAGCGCCGGCCGCGACGACGGTTGTCTCCGGCGCGCCCTCAGGCCCGCTGCTGGGCTTGTGGCGTCGGTTCGCTGCCACGGTGGCTGCGCCTGCGCCGGTCCACTGGCAATCCGCCGATGGGGTGGTCGAACGGGAGGCCGCCCGGCTCGCGTTCGGTGAGGCCTGGCGGCCTGCTTATGACATGGCGCGCGCAGACTATGTTCTCAGCATCGGAGCGCCCTTCCTCGACCGCTGGCGCAGTCCGGTCCACTTTGCCGGCGCCTGGGCCGAATTGACCGCCGACCGGCGCGGCAAGCTGGTTCAGGTCGAGGCGCGCCATTCGCTCACTGCCGCCAACGCGGACGACTGGTTGCCGGTACGGCCGGGCAGCGAGGGCGCGTTCGCGCGCGGTCTGGCCGGGCTGCTGCTTGGAAGCGCGGGTACCGTGTCCGAGGATGGCCGGGCCGCCTACGAAGAGCTCTACCCGGCGGCGCCGCCCGATCTGGCGGCGACCGCGGAGCGTTGCGGCATCGACGCCGACCGGATCGACCGCCTAGCCGCCGAACTCGCCCGCGCCCGCCGGCCGCTGGCGATGGTCGGGGGATCGACGCTGGAGGGGGAGAACGGGGTCGCGGCGGGTTCGGCCGCGCTCGCCCTCAACCTGCTGCTGGGCGCGTTGGGCCGCGATGGCGGCGTCTTTGCGGGCGTCGACTTCGGCTTCGAGGAGCGGGTGGCGGGCGACGCCGATGCGGCCGTGCCGCCGGCGGCGCTCGCGGACCGACTGGCCGAGGCCGGCGAATCGGGCGTCCTCGTCGTATCCGAGGCCGACCCGCTGCACGCGATGCCGGGCCTGGGAGCTGCTTTCGAGGCAGCGGGCACCGTGATCGCGTTGTCCGCGTTCTTCGACGACACGACGCTTCGTGCCGACCTGGTGCTGCCGATTCAGACCGACCTGGAGCGTTTCCAGGCGGTGGAGCCGGACCCGGTCCGTGGCGTGCCGGCGTTGCTTATCGCGTCGCCGACCGTGGCGCCGCGGGGCGAAGCGCGGCATCCGGGCGACGTGGTCCTGGCGCTGTCGGCGGCGGCCGGCATGGACCTGCCCTGGCCGGGCTTCCAGGAGGCGGTCGAGGCCGCGCTGAGCGATGCCTTCACCGCCACGAAGGCCGCCGACGGCAATGCGAGCGGCGCGGCTGCGTTGCCGGCCTCCCTGGTCGCCGGCGCCTTGAACGCCCGCCAGTTCGTGCGCAGGACGACCGATGCCGGCGGACTGTTCGGAACCGAAGAGATGCGCCGTGCGCCCGTCATCGGGCGCACGGATGGCAGGCCGGCGCAGTCACTGGCGGCGCCCGGTTCCGGGGGTGACGCCGTTCCCGATCCCGCCGCGCAGCCGGCGCCCACGGCGCCGGCGGGCGTGGAGTCGTTCACGTTGATCCCGTTCGAATCGCTGAAGCTCGGCGACGGCCGCGGCGCCAACCGTCCCTGGCTGCAGGAACTGCCCGACCCGCTGTCGACCGTGATGTGGGGGTCCTGGGCCGAAGTCGCGACCGCCGATGCAGACCGCCTGGGAATCCGCACCGGCGACATCGTGCGGCTGACCGGAACCGCGGCCGACATCGAGCTCCCGGCGATCGTGCTGCCGACCGTCCGCCCCGGCTGCATCGGGGTGCCGGTCGGCGGCGGACATGCCGACTACGGCCGCTACGCGCGCGGTCGTGGCGTCAACGTGAACGCCCTGTTCGACCCGGACCGCCGGGTCACGGGCGCGGCCGCGTTCGCGCGCGGCAACGTCAACGTGCGCGTCGAGCGGCGCCGCCGGCCCAAGCGCAGCGAGCGGGCGGTGATCTATGGCCGCGGGTTGCGGCAGGCAGAGGACATTCCCGTGGGCTGGGCGCCGCACGACAGCGGCGCGGCGCACGCTCTGAAGCCGGAGACCGGCGGCGAGCGTGGCTTCGTGCGCCGGCTCGGCCGCCCGCGCCGTGCGGCGGTTCCGGAAACTCACGAGGAGAAGGCATGACGCGCTGGGGCATGGCCATCGATCTCGACCGCTGCACCGGCTGCGAGGCCTGCGTCGTCGCGTGCGCGGCCGAGAACAACATCCAGACCGTGGGCGAAGAGCAGGCGCGCGAAGGCCGTGCCATGCACTGGCTGCGGATCGAGCGCTACTACGAGGGCGACTTCCCGAACGTCCGCACCCGCTTCATGCCGGTGCTCTGCCAGCACTGCGGGGCCGCGCCGTGCGAGCCCGTGTGCCCGGTCTACGCCACGTACCACAACCCGGAAGGGCTGAACGCGATGGTGTACAGCCGCTGCATCGGTACGCGGTTCTGCGCCAACAACTGCCCGTACACGGTACGGGTCTTCAACTGGTTCGACGCCGAGTTCCCGGCGCCGCTCGATTCGCAGTTGAACCCCGACGTGAGTGTCCGCCCCGGCGGCGTGATGGAGAAGTGCACGTTCTGTGTCCAGCGCATCGTGGCCGGCAAGGACGAAGCGGCCCAGGAGGAGCGCGGGGTCGCGGACGGCGACATCAAGACCGCCTGCCAGCAGTCGTGCCCGACCAAGGCGATCGCGTTCGGCGATCTTCACGATCCGGACAGTGAAGTCTCGCAGTGGGCGGAGTCGCCGCGGGCGTTCAGCCTCCTGGGCGATCTCGATACGCGCCCCGGCGTCGTCTACCTGAGCGGTTCGGAGTGGCGGGCGCCGGCCGAGTGACGGATCGGCTCCAGCGCCCGGCTGCCGCGCTCGACGGCGAGCTGCTGAGCCGCCTCGACCGGCGCCGTCCTGGCCTCCTCGTCGGTTCGCTGGCGAGCGGCGCCCTGGTCCTGGTTTTTCTCTACTGCTGGGGCTACCAGATCGCGAACGGCATCGGCGTCACCGGCATCAACCGGCCGGTGTTCTGGGGCTTCTACATCATCAACTTCGTCTTCTGGATCGGCATCAGCCACGCCGGCACGCTGATCTCGGCGATCCTGCGGGTGACCAAGGCGGAGTGGCGGCGGCCGGTGACCCGATCGGCGGAGGCGATCACCCTGTTCGCGCTCGCGATCGGCGGCCTGTTCCCGCTGATTCACCTCGGCCGGGTGACGATCTTCTACTACATGATCCCGTACCCGAACAGCCGGATGCTGTGGCCCAACTTCCGCTCGCCCCTGGTCTGGGACGTCGCCGCGATCACGACCTACATCGTCGGCAGCGCGCTCTACCTGTTCCTGCCGTTGATTCCGGACGCGGCCGTGATGCGGGACCGCGCGGCGGCGGGTCTCAAGAAGCGCTTCTACGCCGTCCTCGCGCTCGGCTGGCGCGGCACCGCGCAGCAGTGGCACAGCCTGGAGTGGGGGATCCGCATCCTGGCGGTGGCGATCATTCCGGTCGCGGTCTCGGTGCACACGATCGTGTCCTGGGACTTCGCGATGACCCGGACGCCGGGCTGGAAGAGCACGATCTTCGGGCCCTACTTCGTCGTCGGGGCGATCTTCTCGGGGATCGGCGTGTTGATGGTGGCGATGGCTCTGCTCCGCCGCGGCCTGCGGCTCGAGCGCTTCCTGACCCATCGCGTGTTCAACAACCTGGGGCTGCTGTTCCTGACCATGTCCCTGGTCTGGGGCTACTTCACCTTCGCCGAGCACCTGACGGTCTGGTACAGCGGTGACCTCCCGGAGAAGATGGTCCACCACACGCTGTTGCACGGCGGCTTCGCGGTGCCGTTCTGGGCCATGGTGACGGTGAATCTGGTGATTCCGGTGGCCGTGCTCTCCTTTCCGCGCGGGCGACGACCGTTGCCGACTGCTCTGGTCGGCGTCGGCGTGCTGGTCGGCATGTGGCTCGAACGCTTCCTGATCGTCGTGCCCTCGCTGTCGACGCCGCGGCTGGCGTACAGCATCGGCGACTACATGCCGAGCTGGGTGGAGTTCGGGATCATGATCGGGGCGATCGGCGTCTTCGCCTGCCTCTACTTCACGTTCACCCAGTTGCTGCCGATCGTGTCCGTTTGGGAGATGCGCGAGGGCTGGCGGCACGCGGCCGGCAAGGAGAGCGTGCGGGCAACCTCGGGCGCTCCGGCGACCGGGTCGGCGGCGCCGGTTCCCGGCGGAGGGGCGGCGTGATGGCGGCGGCCAGTGACCGCCATCTGGTGGAGGCCGTGTTCGAGCGTGTCGCGGACCTGCAGGCGGCGGTGGAAGCCGCGCTCGAGTCCGGCGTCGAGGCCTCCCAGATCGAGGTGCGCAGCCCGGTGCCGCTTGAAGACGACGAACTGCCGTTGCCGAAGCCGAAGTCGAAGGTTCTCCAGTTCGCTCTTGCCGGCGCCGTCCTCGGCGGTCTGGCCGCCTTCGGTCTGGCGGCCGGAACCGCCCTCGCCTACCCGCTGCCGACCGGCGGCATGTCGATCGTCGCCGGCCCGCCGGTCGGTGTGGTCACCTACGAGGGCACGGCCCTGGGACTGATTCTCATGACCGTGCTGCGGGTGCTCTGGGAAGGCGGGCTGCTCCCGGGCCGGGCGATCCGGAGCGGCCGGGGTCGACCGTCAGACCTCGACCATCACGTCGCCGACGGCAGGTTGCTGCTGCGGATCCACGGCTTGGGCGAAGAGCAGACGGCCCAGCTACGCGGGCTCTGCCGCGCTTCGGCTTTCGAAGTCCGCTGAAGACGGAGGCCGCCTCGTCGCCGGCAGCGCCTGGACGCCCTTCACTGAGCAGTTGGCGGCGTGTGTCGGAGCAGGCTGATCTCCCCGGTCACTTCATCGCGCAGACCGGCGGCGACGGTCCACTCGCCGGGCGGCAGGTTCAGACGCACATTCGCCAGCCAGGGACCGGGATCGGTTGGCGCCGCGAGGAACCCCTCCCGCGCCGCGCTCTCCCGACCTTCGGGGTCCACGACGTAGAGCCAGAGTCGGAGCCTGCGCTCGCTCTGATTGGAGAGACTCATGAGAGTTGCCACGGCTTCCGTGTCGAGACTCAGAGCAGCCACCAATCCGTCCGCGGTGGTGTTCACGGCGAGCCGCGCTCCGAGCGGATTCGGCAGGGTTGAGGCCGGTCGCAACTCGGGTGCGCGGGCCGCGGTGCGGAGGCTGTCGGCCCACTCCTGCGGCACGGTTCGATCCACGTAGCTGCGGCGGTAGCGGAGCTTCGTCCGCCGCTTCGCATCGTCCGCCAGCCGGACCTCGAGGACGTGCCGTTCGCCGGTGCGTTCGTGAGTCGGGTAGAACGCCAGGGTGTAGATCGCGTCGGCTTGCTCCAGGGAGGCGAGGACCGGCTTGGCGATGTTGTTCGCGTTGAAGATCGCGTTGCCTCCGGTCTCGGATGCGAGTTGGGTCAGGGCGGACTGGAAATTCGCGTCGGTGACCATCTGGTTCTGGGGGCCGCCGCCGAACCTTGCAGCGTTGAGCGACACGTCGGTCCCTGCTGGAGCGCTGATACCCCTCGCGTCGACCGTCATCAGCGTGATGCGGTGCGCGTTGGCAAGGCCTGCCACATGGTGCAGCTTGTTCGCCATGTTCTGGACGCTCAGGATGCGGCTGCTGAACTCGCTCTCCAGCTCGGGACAGAGTGCCTGGAGCAGATCGAGGATGGCGACGCCGGGCTGGATCTCGATGCTTCCGCTGAGCACGACGAGGAGCTTTCGGCCCGGAACGGCCCCGAGATACTCAATCGCGTCGCTGAGCAACTGGGTTCGCATCTCGCTCGAAGCGGACGCATTCGCGGCGTAACTGTCGGCGATGCCGAGGAGTTGTCCTCGGGCGTCAATGCAGTTCGAGAACTCCAGGACGCTCTGGATTTCCCGCATCGCGAAGGCGCTGGCGCGCTGTTCCCGTGCCGCGGCCCCGCGACTCAGCCCTTCGAAGTTGTCCGGTTCGACTGGTGCCTCCCCCGGTTGCTGCAGGGTCAGACGACCGTGCTGGAAGTGCCGGAAGACGATGAGGTTGCGGCTGCTCGGGGCCGAAGGATCGGACAACACCTCGATGGTGCGCAGAGCACGCTTTCGTTGCCCGGGCGGTAGGCCGACGTCGTCGACGAAGACGGCGACCGTGTCAAGCCGCGCTCCGTTTGTTTCGGCCGCCGACGCATCCGTCGGCGGCGAGTCGAGATCGGACGCACTGCGGGATTCGCTGCCCGCATCGGTGGCGTCGGGCGGCGAGAACACCGCAATCTCGACCGGCTTTCCGTCCTCGAACAGGGTGAAGTCCTCGACACCGAGGCCGGTGACCGGCTTCCGTTTCTGCAGAACCTGTACGTCGACGTGGACCAGCCTCACGTCGAGTTGATCGGCGAACTGGGTGGCTGCCGGGTCGGGCGCCTGGGCCTGTACACCGGCGGGCCACGCCAGGAGAAAAATCGTTGTCGCGTACTTCAACATCGGCAGAGCGTACCTCCCTGAGTGTGTGGGGACAGTGACTCATACGCTTGAAACCGCCTCACCGTTTACCCGGCGACAAAAAACCCCGGCGTCTCAGCGGATGAGACGCCGGGCCGTTCGTGCTTCTGACGCCGGGCGCAGTCTAGAACTCGAAGCGAACCCCGGCCTCGTAGCGGCGCGGCTGGATGTAGGTCGCGGGCTCGTCCAGGGCCAAGCCACCGGAACAGCCCTCGACTCGTGCACAGACGGAGGAGATCTGCTCTTCGTCAAACACGTTGAAGACGGCCGCGATCAGCTCGAAGCGCAGGTTGCGCCCGAACGTGAAACCCTTCGCCGCCTGGAGGTCGAGCCCATACCTGTCGTTCGCTCTCCGGCTACCGCGCCGCTCTTTGAAGAAGCGGCTATAGGACGGAGGTTGGAGCGCCTCGGTCGCAGTGTAGGCGCTCTCCGACGACCAGAATCCGTCAAAACCGACTGTAAAGTTCAAGGGAAGATCGACGTAGCCGTTCACCTTGACTCGGTGCCGGCGATCGTCCCCCAGGTAGCCATAGCGATTTTCAAAATGGTCGGGGTAGATGTCGAAGTCGGCGCCAGAGTTCTGGGTGTACGCCACGTTGCCCTCGGACTCGGATCGCGTGTAGGAAGCGAGAATGTGGATCCAGTCCGCAAACCGCGACTCGAAGTCGAGGATGATGCCGTTGTAGTCGCGGGCCAAGCCAGGCAGGTTCGCCATGACGTAGTAGTCGCAGTCGGCGCCGGTCACAGGCGCCGGCACATTGCCGTTGCATGTGTCTTCGAAGATGTCCAACGTCTCCTTGCTGACGTAGGTCAATCCGATCGAGGTTCGCCGGGTCAGCTCGCGCTCGATTCCTACGATCCACTCGTTGGCGTAGGTGGGTTCGAGGTCCGGCGAAATCGTGGAGGGCGTGCTTGAGAACACCCTGTTGTAGTACCAGCCGTTCGGGTCGAAACCGACAGGATCGGCGATCCAGTTGGAGAACGTGAGACCGCCGACTGTCTGCTCGCCTGGGAACGCATCGCGGCAGTTCGCGCCGAGGCTCGCCCTGAATGTGGAGCAGGAGAGCCAGCGGACGGTCGGTAACGAGCTGACTCTCGCGAAACTGGGCAACGTGAGGGCGCTGGGGTGCATGAAGTGGCCCCAACTCGCCCGGACTACGGTTCTCGCGTCGCCGTTGATGTCCCAGGCCAGCCCAAACCTAGGCTGCAGCCTGGACATGTCCGCCACCTCGTCTCCGACGTCGTTTGTAAACGCGACCTGATCGTTGCGCAGCCCGATCTTGATCGTCAGATTGGGGTTGACTCGCCAAGTGTCCTGCACGAACGCCGTTAGCAGTTCGCCGTCGTTGTCATCGGGAGACGCGATGGGCGAGAACAACAGCGTATAGGCCTGGCCGAAGCGATCCCCGAACGAGTAGCCGCCACCCGTTGCGTTGTTCTGGGTACGGAAGAAGTTGCCGGCGTAGTCAACACCGACGCGGACCTCGTGGTCTCCGGCCGCACCGTCCCCGTACCAGGCGACGTTGGTGCTGAAATCGTCGCGGTCCCGGTTCGAAAATTGCTGGTTGGTGTAGTTGACCGAGCGGGAGCCATCGCCGAACGTGTCGACGTGCCCGATGGTGTCGAAGTCGCGGCTCTGAGGGAACGTGTTCAGCTCGCCGCGGACGATTCCTGCTCGAATGTGCCATTCCAGGTTCGAGGTTGGAACGCCTAGCGCCTCGACGCCAAGGATGCTCTTTGGTTGCTCTTGAAAACTCGCTGCCTCTGGCGCGACGGAACGAGAGGAGTTCGAGTTGCTGATCGTGGCGTCCTCGCCGATGTATCGACCGGTGACTTGCCACGCGTCGTTCGTCTGCCAAGTGACCTTGGCCATGAGATTCGTGCCGTCGAAGTCACGCGTCGTTGGCGACTCTGTTGGCGTCGACTTCGAACGCACTGGGTTCGCTGCGACATAGAACCAGAGTTCATCGCGCTTGAACGGGCCACCGAGATTGGCAGCAAGCTCCGTGAACTCGACTACGTTCGCATTCTTGTCGAAGTGTTGGCCGTTCGTGTTGAAGTCGGTGTCGCGGTAACGGACATCGAGCGAACCGGAAAGGTCGTTGCCGCCCGATTTGGTGACGATGTTGACCACGCCGCCGGTGGCGCGGCCGTAGCGAGCCTCGAAACCACCGGTCTCGAGGTTGATCTCCTGAACGGTGTCGAAGTTCATGTTGATGTTGAACGTCGCGGTCACCGGGTCGGTCGAGTCGACACCGTCGATGATGAACGCGTTCTCGCCCAGCGTCGAGCCGAACACGTTCGGATTGCCGCCGCCGGCGACTCCAGCGGCCTGGGCGAGGATGTTCTGATAGCTCCGATTCGTGGAGCCGACAGAGGCCTTCTTCAGGTACTCGGTGGTGAAGGTCTGCGATGTGGATACCTGCTCCGGATCGACCACGGGCGTCTCGGCGACGACCACGATCTGGTCGGTGAACTCGCCAGCAGGCATCGAGAACTGGATCTCGGTGACCCGGCTGAGCCGGACCTCGACCTCGCTCCGCTGCTGCGGAACGAAACCCTCGAGCTCGGTCTGGATGGTGTAGACGCCGGGTGGCAGGGTGCGGAAGCTGAAGCCGCCATCGGTGTCGGCGAACTCGGTGCGGGCGCCCATCAGGTTGGGCGAGTTGACGGTAACGGTCGCTCCTGGGAGCGGCGCACCGTCAGCGTCCGTGACCTGGCCGGCAAGACGGCCGGTGAGCTGCGCCGCTGCCGGCGCGGCCAGCAGGGTGAGCGCAAGGGCAGCGCATAGGCCGAGGACGGCGATTCGGCTCAGGCCGGAACCTGCTGTTCGGTGAAGTGGTTGGAATTGTGACATTGCGGAGGTTCTCCTCTGGCAATGGGGCACACGGGGGTTGAGCAAGCCGGATGCCAGCGGGCATAACGGGAGACGGACGAAGCGACGGTCAGGGTCCGCGGCGACGCTTCCGTGCGGCTTTGGTGCGATCTGACGGCCGGTGGGCGCACCCGTGTCAGGCGTTCTTGCCTTGGCCGGGTTAGCTGCCCTTCGGAGCGTTGGATCCAGGAGAGGGTTTTTCGGACAGACTCTTGAACCCTGGTCGGGGAGGCCCGCGGCGGCCTGGCGCCGGCCCAGCGCTCAGTGTGTGGCGGCGGGGCGCAAGCTGCGATAGCTTCCCCGCTCCACACCACAAACCCCCTCAAGCGCCCTCATCCGGGGTAAGGAGCAACCGAGCCATGCCCGATCTCGACCCGTTCGGTATCGACGCCGAACTGTACAACCTCTCGATGTCCGAGAAGGCCAAGCCGCTTCTGGCCAAGGTCAAGAACTTCATCGCCGACTATGTGGATCCGATCACCGAGGAGTACTACCGCCGCGGCGAAGGTCGGGAAGATCCCTGGAGCTACGGGGAGGGGCAGTTGGAGCTGCTCGAAGGCGCCAAGACGAGGGCGCGGGCGGAGGGTCTGTGGAACTTCTTCCTGCCGGATGCCGAGACCGGCGAGGGGCTCAAGAACCTGGACTACGCCTACGTTGCCCAGGAGCTCGGCAAGAACCCGCTGGCCTCGCAGTGCCTGAACTGCAGCGCCCCGGACACCGGCAACATGGAGGTGCTCGAGCGCGTCGGCACCCCCGAGCAGAAGGAAAAGTGGCTCAAGCCTCTGCTAGCCGGCGAGATCCGTTCCTGCTTCGGCATGACGGAGCCGCACCTGGCGTCGTCCGACGCGAAGAACATCGGCACCCGCGCCACTCTCGACGGCGACGAGTGGGCGATCGACGGCGAGAAGTACTACATCTCGGGCGCCGGCGACCCGCGCTGCAAGATCATGATCTGCATGGTCAAGACCAGCCCGGGCGGGCCGGCCCACCGCCAGCAGTCCCAGATCCTGGTGCCCATGGACACCCCGGGCCTGCACATCCTCGGACCGATGAAGGTCTTCGGCCACGACGACGCGCCGCACGGCCACATGCACATCAAGCTCGACAACGTGCGCGTGCCGAAGGAGAACATCCTGCTCGGCGAGGGCCGCGGCTTCGAGATTTCCCAGCTTCGCCTGGGCCCGGGACGCATCCATCACTGCATGCGGTCGGTGGGTCAGGCCGAGCGCGCGCTCGACCTGATGGTCAAGCGCGGCATGTCCCGTGAGGCCTTCGGTCGGCCGATCATCCAGCTCGGCAAGAACATCGAGGTGGTGTCACGCGCCCGCATCGAGATCGAGGCCATGCGCCTGATGGTGCTCCGCGCCGCCAAGGCGATGGACGTGCTCGGCAACCGCGAAGCGAGAGTCTGGGTCCACGCCGTCAAGGCGATGGTCCCGGAGCGGACCTGCCAGATCATCGATCAGGCGATCCAGATCCACGGCGCCACCGGGGTTTCCCAGTGGACGCCGCTCGCCAGCATGTACACCGGCCAGCGGACGCTGCGCATTGCGGACGGCCCGGACGAGGTCCATCACCTCGTCGTCGGCCGCGCCGAACTGCGGCGGCACACCGAGGAGAGCGCGGCCAACTAGCGGTCTGCGTCGGAGGGCCGGCGCAGCGGCGTCGGCGCCGCGAAGCGGAGAAGGCTGGAGGTCGCCGGTGCGGTGGTCCGGCAGGCATGGCTGCTGAAACAGGCGTCCGTGCTCAGTCTGCGAATAGACTGCGGGCGCCGAGAATGTGTATTCTCCATACACACGCTAACGCGAAAGACATAGGCAGAGACATGGCCAGAGTACAGCTCCTGATCCCTGACGATGATCGAGACAGGTTCGTCCACCAGGCCAGACAGGAGGGCATGACCTTGAGCGCGTGGCTTAGGAAGGCGGCCCGCCAGCGTCTTGCAGCGCAGCAGTGTCCGCACGCCTTTGAGTCGGCAGACGATCTTGAAGAGTTCTTCCAGCGGTGCGACGAGCTGGAAGGCCCCGGCGCCGAACCGGACTGGGGCGAGCACCTGACGGTGATCGAGGAATCGCGCAGGCGGGGCGCCTCCGGTACATGATCTTCGTCGACACGAACGTGTTCATGTACGCGGTGGGCCGGCAGCATCCCCTGAGGGACACGGCCCGGGAGTTCTTTGCGGAGAGCATCCGGAACGAGACGCCGCTATGCACCTCGGCGGAAGTGATGCAAGAGTTGGCGCACGCCTATCTGTCCGTGGCGCGATTGCGGACACTCGACCGGGCACTGGCGCTGATCTCCAGAGTGCGCGTGGAGGTGTGGCCGCTCGAGCAGGAGGATGTGACCCTGGCGCGGCAGCTCCACGAACAGCATCCCGCCCTGGGCGCCCGGGATCTTTGCTATCTCGCAAGTTGTCGTCGCCGCGGCGTGCGAGAGGTTCGGACCTTCGATCAGGCTCTGGGCGCCGTTGCCGGCGCGACGGCGGGGTGAGGGGCAAGTTCGGCTACTGCGCGGCTCTGACGTAGACCGGATTCGAGTAGATCCACGTCCGCCACTCGCCGTCGACGTGGAGCCAGCCTTCGACCCGGTAGACGCCGGGCCGGTCGAGGCGGTGGTTGAAGGACTGTGCTTCGGTGGCGGCGATTTCCTCGCCGTTGCGGAGCAGGCGGATGTAGGCCGGGAGCGGGAAGTGCGCTCGCAGGTCGGCCTCGGCGCCGTCTTCCAGGGTCCACTCGTCGCCCATGATCGCGGCGGACTGGGGTGTCCGCGCGTCGTTGGCCGGCGTTTCGCCGTCTGCGACGTAGAAGGTGAAGCCCGTTGGATCGGCGAGCCAGTCGTGGGCGACGTAGACGTGGCCCGAGGCGACGGCGCTTCGAATCGATTGCTCGGTGAGTTCCGGCGCGAGGATGTGGGTGGTCGAGTTCCGCATCGACACCCAGTACGGGTCGAGGTCGTAGCTGCCGATCGTGTCGCCGGGCCGGTGGCCGCGGACGAGTTCGGGGAGCCGTGGCCAGTCGTCGGCCGTGAAGGTCGTCATCTCGTCGGGATCGTCGACGATCGTGCCGACGCGGACGGACTCGTCGTCGACCTTGATCACGACGAAGACCTGGTTGTGGTGGCAGTCGTTCGCGTTGACGCCGACGACCCGGCGCCGGGCCGTTTCCCGGTCCCACTTCTCCAGGTACAGGGCGGGGTAGTCGAACTGGGCCCCGAACACCTCTTCGGGGTAGAGCTCGACGGACCGGGCGAGGGCGCGCGACTCGTCAGGATCGATAGTCCAGGCGACCAGGGCGCGCATCGAGTCGCCGTCGTCGAGCGCGTCCGCGTGGCGGTTGTAGATCTCCATGCCGGTCAAGCCGTCCATCGGGTGATCGACCCGTTCTTCGACGTGGGAAAGGAACGCCATGCCGGCGCCTCGGTTGACTTCGCGCAGCAGGTTCGCGGCGTCACCGTCCATGTGCGCGGCGACCGACGCCTCGGGGTGGATCAGGAAGCCGTGCGCCTCCGAGCCGGGGACGAACAGCACGCCGTCGCGGAGTCCGCGCCAACTGTCCATGAAGTCGAGCGGCGGCCGGTGGTGGTCGGACAGGAAGATGACGTCGACGCCAATGCGCTTGGCGTCTTGGAGGATCTCCTCCGGCGTGCCGCCCGTGTGAGCCGAGTCGCCGGCGTGGGCGTGGAAGATGCCGCGGTAGTCGCGGAGACCGGGCAGTGGCGGGGGCGGGCGAACCGCCTCGCGCAGCCGTTCGACGTCGGCGTGGGCCGCCGCGAGCCGTTCCAGGGAGAGCCGCTCAAGAGTGGTCCAGTGCCGTGCCGGCGGCTCGCTTGCCGGCGGCTTCTCGGCCTGACTCCAGGCGCAGGCAGCGGCCAGAAGGCCGCAGACGGCAGCCTGGAGCGTCAGTTTCACAAGGAGTAGATCCGCTCCGCCGTGCGGTAGAACATCGCGTCCTGTTCGTCGTCCGTGAACTCGGCCGCGATCTTCTTCAGGCCGTTGACCATCGCGTGGTAGGGGATCGAGAGCTTGTCGACCGGAAAGTTGCTCTCGAACATGCAGCGTTCCGGGCCGAAGCACTCGATCGTGTGCAGGTAGTAGCGGCGCTGGGCGGCGACGAGTTCATCGGACGTGGCCGGCACGGCACGCTCGTTCCAGCCGAAACCGTTGTCCGGCATCGCCAGGCCGCCGATCTTGGCGACCACGTTCGGGCACTCGGCGATCTCGGCGATGTCGCGCTTCCACGTCTCGAAGATCTCCTCCCGGCGGTCCGCGTAGGGGCCGACGCCGAGCGGCGTGCCGAAGTGATCGAGGATCATCGTCGTCCCGGGCACGGCGCGCGCCAGGGCGGCGAAGTCGCGGTTCTGGTGGTGGTAGTGCCAAGTGTCGAAGGTCAGGCCGCGATCGCCCAGCACCTTCATGCCACGGCGGAAGTCGTCGCGCGCGTACAGGCCCTCGGGCGCCCGCCCGGCAATGCGCAGCGCTTCGGGGTGCGGGTCGCGGGCGCCGCTGTGGCGGATGCCGCGGAACAGTCCGTTGCCGGCCTCTTCGTGCGCGTCGAGCACTTCCGCGACGCCTTCGCCCAACGTCAGGTTCGCGTGGCTGACGATGCCGGCGATCACAGCGCCGTCGCCCGCGGCGGAGGCGGCGGCGATCTCGGCCACGAACTCGGTCTCACCGATGCACCGCAGGTGCTCCGGACCGTCCTCGCGATAGCAGGCCCGGCACTCGACGAACACGGTCTTCTCGATGTTGTGGCTCTCGCCGTCGGCGCCGAGCGCCTCGGTGTCGCCCCAGAGATCTTCCAGCAGGTAGTCGCCGGTCGGGCGGCGCCAGAGATGGTGGTGCGGATCGACGATCCTCCGGGACGGGTCTACCGTCTTTTCCGGTGCCTGGGCGAGCCAATCGGGCGTGCCGGGAGCGGGTGCTGACATGGCGCCTCCTGCGCGAGTTGGGGCGTTACCGTAGCAGCCTCGCGCGTTGAACCGGGGAAGCGAAGCCGACGCCACAGTCAGCGCCGGCAGCCCTCCGGAAACGCCTCGCTGTGCGTGATTGCCGGCGCCGGCAGGCCCGGTTCGTTGCGGTACTCCTTCACCGCGCCCGTCACGGTGTCCGCCACCCGGATCACGTAGCCCAGGTCCGTCGTCGCCGCACTGAACACCCAGACGTGGCCGTTGTTGGCGCAGCCATCCAGCACCTTGATCAGCACCTCCCAGTTGTTCGCGCCGAAGAAGTGGAATATGCCCGAGTCGTTCGAACCCGCGTGGACCACGCTGCCGCTGCCGCTGCCGCCCTCTTCGTCCGGGCTCCACCAATCCACCGTGACGGCGTAGCGGGAGTCCTGCAGGCAGCGGGTCTGCGTATCGGCGACGCACGTCCCGGCGGGGTCGGCGGCCTCGACCAGGAAAGTCAGCGACGAGGTCGACTCGACCGTTCCGTCGCTGGTCCACAGGGTGACCTCGTAGAAGCCCGGCGAGGACCAGGCGTGGCTGACCGCCCGGCTGCGCAACTGTCTGCCGTCACCGAAGTTCCAGCGCCGGGAGCGCACGGAGCCGGAGCTCGCGTCCTCGAACGACATCCGTTCGCCGGTGCGACCGCGGCAGAAGGTCTCCGGGCATTCGGCGTCCGTGGTGATTGCGGCCCGAGGCGGCCCGCCGCCGCCAGAGCCGCCGCCGCCGGAGTCCCCGCCGCCGGAGTCCCCGCCGCCGGAGCCGCCGCTGTCGCCGCCGTCCTCGTTGTCGTCGTCCCCTTCGACCTCGTCGCCGGGTGGCGGCCCGCCGCCCCCGCCGCCCCCGCCGCCGCCGCCAGAGCCGCCGCCGCCCCCGCCGCCGCCCCCGCCGCCGCCCGGACTGGAGGGACTGGCGTCGTTGTCGTTGATCGCGATCGTGGTCTGGCCGCCGCCGCCAACCCGCGGCGGCAGCGAAATGAAGCTCAGCACCACCGACTTGCCGTCGTCGTCGATCAGGTCGTCGGTCGCCGCGAACCGGAAGTCCTGGCGCCTGACTCCCGGGCCGAACCGCACGTTCAGCGGCACACCCGAGTAGTCCGCGTCTTCGGCGCCGCCGTGGTGAGTCCGCTCCAGGAAGATGTCCAGGTCGCGTTCCGGGTCACGGTCGAGCTGGACCACCACGGCCGCCGCCTGCCCCTCGGTCACGCCATAGCTCGCTGAGCCGAACGACACCTCGACCTTCGGGTCGTCGTCGTCTTCGATCGTCCCCAGAGCCGCCAAGGTCGAACCCCCGGCTGCCAACGAGGCGTGCCGAGCATTCCGGAGCGTGAACCGGAAGGTCTCCTTCTCCTCCTCGTCTTCCGCATCGTCCGCGATGTCCACGACGACTTGCTGCGGCGCGGTCGAGCCCGCGGGGATCGTCAGCGTGCCGCTCGCCGCCGTGTAGTCCGAACCGGCGCGCGCCGAAGCGTCCGACGTCGCATAGTTCACCGTGACCTCCGAGGCGCTCGCCTTGCTCAGGGTCACCTCGAAGGTCATCGCGCCCCGGCTCTCGGACACCTCCGCCGCATCGACCGACAGGGTCGGCGTGTCGGTCTCTACGATCGTCACCCGGACCGATGGCGCGGACACCGAGCCGTAATCGGCGCCGCTCACCCGGTGGCTGATCGTCACCGGAGGCTCGGAGTTCGTGTTCGCGTCCGTCGCCGCCTCCACGGTCACGAGCTTCGGTTCCTCCCAGTTCTCTGCCGTGAACGTTAGAGACGGTAGATCCACCGACAGGTTCGTGTTCGCCGGGATGGACGGCGCGACGGTCACATCTCCGGTGGGCTCGGAGTCCAGCACCACCGTGTAGGTGTTCGTCGAGCCTTCGTCTACCGACAGCGCGTCGCGGGACACCGTTGCCCCGCGGCGAGCCTTGACGCGCACGTCGAACTGCTGTGTCGCCGGCGTGTTCGAACCCGCGATGTCGGTCGCCGTCACCGTGATCGTCGCCGTCCCACGGGCCACCGGAGTCAGCGTGACCCGGGAACCCGAGATCGAAGCCGCCGCCGCCGCCGGCGCCGACGACGAGGCCGAGTAGGTCAGCGCGTCGTCGTTCGCATCCTCGAACGCCTCAGCGACATCGACGATTCCGTTGCCGTCGCCTACCTGCAGGTCGGGCCCGGTCAGTGAACCGACCGGCTGCGGAGGACGGTTCGCCACGACTTCTACCTGCAGCGTCTCGGATTCGAAGCCAGCTTCATCTCCGTGACGAGTCATCACGCTGTAGGTGTAGGAAGAACCTTCGACGACGGCGCCATCGGCATAGGAGGTGTTCAGCGAGCCGGTGTTGGACGCGAGTTCTTCCAGCGGGCTTTCGCCCGTCCCGCGCATGATGGCGTAGCCCGTCACGCCCGTACTGTCGGTGGGCGCATTCCAACGCAACATGACCGGTCCGGAGCTCCTCTCGGCCCGCAGGCCCTGCGGGCTAGTCTCGCCGACCTTGGAACAGGTTCTCTCCCACATCTCGAACGCGTGACCATACCCAATGTCCGCGATGCGCGGTCCGGCGTGATATCGGCTTCCTCTGACGCGTGCTGCGCGCGCTCCATGGAGATCAAGTTGATCCAGGCTCCAGCGGTTGCCGTGCCCGAAGAACAGGTGCCGTAGCCTGATCAGCTCGTCTTCCGCGGTTGCTTTCCCTACGGGATAGAAGAGGTAGTCCCTCGCTTCGGGCTTGAGTGCGCCTCCGGGTCGCGGCACGGCGCTGTTCGAGGTTGCCCGATAGAGCTGCCTGATTGCGGGCTGGGTTCGCCAGAGTTCAAAGAGTACCTGGAACATCACAACCTCGCCGACCGTGCCGTGGTAGTGTTCATAGTCCAAACCGCCGTTCGAAACCGGCGGCCCGTTGTCCTCACGCGGCGGCACGATGTGGTCTTTTCGAGCGGGGGGTTCGTTTCCGGCGTCGTCCCGGCCCACCAGCGACCGGTCGCTGGCGAGCACAGCCAGGTTGGCGTCGCGCCCTTGTAGGAGCGGACTCAAGAAGACTCTCTTTGTTCCGCAAACGACCCGCGCGGCGCTGTAGCCGGGGCGGGCCTTCAGATACTCGTACAAGACCTCCGCGTGACGGTATGCCGCTGCGACGGCCATATGCTCCGCGGGCCAGAAATACGGGCTTCCGGGGATGTCTTCAGACAACCCCAAGTACCGATTGTGCAGGCCGATATCGAAGTAGGAGGCGTCGAAGTCGAGCGGCTCAAGCCTGCCGTCGCTGGAGTCGACGTGCTTCTGCATGGCTGCGGCACGCGCGCTCTGCACCGTGCCGCTGGTATCCGTGTCGGTGCTTGGGTCCGAATAGGTCTCGGTGCCCAGCCATAGGGGCGGGCCCCACAGAGGTTTGTTGAGACTGCCGTGACAGCTCTGGCAGGACTCCGGATGGCGGATCTGCGGCGAGCCGCCGGTGAAGTCGATGACTCCGGCTTTCCAGGCGCGGTCCTCCGGTATCAGGAACTGGACGGACTTTCGCAAGTTGCTTGAGGCGTCCGGGTGCGTCAGCCAGGCGAAGATGAAGCGCCCGTCGGCGCCCGGGGTTACGACCTGGGGATTGTCCATGGATACGAACTCGGCACCGGGCCCGTCGGAGTTGTAGACCAAAACGAACCGCTGCTTGTGCAGCGCGGGTAGCGCGTTTACGAAATCCTCGACCGAGGTGGGGGCCTTTTCGGTGACAAACTTCTGCAGTCGCTCCAGTCCGGACTTCTGCTGGCCGAGTTGCGCGCCCTTGAACCGGGACAGGTCGTCGAAGTAGTCATCGGGCAGGGAGGTCAGCGAATTGCCGGTCAGGCTGAGTGTTTCGAGCGACAGCAATCTGTCGAACAGGCCGGTGGGCAGGGATGTCAGGCTGTTGTTGTGAAGGCTCAGCGTCTCGAGCAAGTACAGTTCGTCAAACAGACCGGCCGGCAGAGTAGTCAGTGTGTTCCCGGACAGGTCGAGGGTCTTCAGCCGGGGCAAGCCGCCGAAATCGCCTGCGCCGAGGCTGGCAATGTCCTTATTGTTGAGATTCAGCGAGATGACGTCTCGCAGTTGCAGTGCCGTGACGTTTCCGCAGGTCGTGGCGTCGGTGGACGCGACAATGGCGGTGCTGACCTGTTGCGTACGCGAGCAGACGTCCGCCGACTGCGCGGCGGCTTGCCCAGCTCCAGCCGCCGCCAAGAGGCAAGAGATCAGGAATCGAGGAAGTCTCTGCTCCCCGCGTTGAGCCGTCTGAATGATGCAGGCGTTCGCCATGAGTGGATGACGGCGCTCCCGTTCGTCGCACTCGCTATGCGGAGGGGCACTCCCAACAGTTGAGTGCATCCATGTGGAGTCCATTCTCCAGAAGAACGGATGGAGCCTAGCACGCGAGGCAGCGCCCTTCGCTCTTCCAACGGTTTCCACGGCGTTCGAGTTCGGCGCCTCAGTGCTTGTAGTCGCGGTGGTGCTCGGCCAGAAGGTCGCGGCCGAAGTCGCCGTCGAAGTCGCGCCAGACGGTGTGGCTGTGGTTGGCGGCGTTCTGGACGTTGTCGTACTCGATCACGAAGTTCGGCGCCTGGACCCGGTAGTAGTGCGGCGCGCCGGGTTCGCCCGGCCCGATCCAGGCGAAGTGGATCGCGTTGCCGGCGGCCTTGACCTGGGCGCGGCGCTTGGCGGCGAGGTCCGGAGGCACGTTGCCGGCGTACTCGTCGATCAGCGCGTCGAGCAGCTCGCGCTGCTCTTCGCCGAGGGCGCTCGCCGGCACGCCTCGCGGCACCTGGCGCTCCACCCGCGGCTGGTTTGAACTGAAGATGTCACGCGGCGCCTCGTCGCCGAGCAGGGCCTTCTTGCGCTGCTCGTCGTCCAGGGATTCGAGCAGCGTCCGGGCGAGGTCCTCTTCGCGTCCGAGGGCGCGCAGACCCTCCCGCGGGCCGCTCGGCACCCGGTGGGGGTTGGCGCCCAGGAACAGGGGCGTCGAGGCGGTCGCGTCTCCGGCGACGACGGTGAAGTTGAGCGACACGTGGTGCCCCTCGAAGCTCCATGCCCAGTCGCCGTCCTCGCTGGGTGCGCCGAAGAAGGTCACGTGGTAGCGGAGCGGATCCCGCATTGACGTGAAGGGGTTCCCGCCTGCCGCCTCTTCGAGCTTCCGCAGCACGGCCTCCAGGCTCATCACGGTCGCCGTCTTGCCGTATCCCGTGCGGCTCAGCGAGGCGCTGAGCAGGGCGTGGACGAGGTGGTGCTGGTCCGGGCTCATATCGAGCATCGACAGGCCCTTGCGCTCCTTGGGGATGAAGTGCCAGTCGACGCGCTCGGCGGCGTTGAAGTCGAGCCCCGCAGTCGCGCGCTGATCGGCATCGAGCGACGCGAGCAGATTGTTCGCGGCCGCGGCCATCGTGTCGGAGGTCTTGGCGTGACCCGCGGCGCCGAGGAATCCGGCGGCGCCGGCACAGCCGAGAGCGAGCAGCAGCATGCGTGAGGACATCGTAGTCTCCTGCGACCGGCCCACTCGAATGAGGGTGCCTGTCCGGGTCTGTATGGGCAGAGCGATAGGGCAGACTATCGCGCCCTCCGGGGTGGGGTCCGAGTCCGAGGTCGAGGTGTCGCAGGCGCCGGCGACAAAGGACCTGGACGCTCGCCGTGACAGTCGGTTGGCGCGGCTAAGATCGCCCGATGGGTGTGCTGAGCGACTGTCGGGCCGTGTTGCCGACCGTGCTGCTGGACAACTGGCGGCGGGGGTCGAAGCAGCGCTTCGGGAAGCTCCTCATGAGCGGCATCGTCCTGTTCCTCGGCGCGTTGCTGTTCGCGGCGACGGCCGCGACCTTCGAACTGGAAGACGACCTGTTGCGGTGGAACACGTTGAACCTGTTGGCCGCGATGGCGGTTCTATCCTGGATCGTCTCGGCGGTCGTGATGCGCTTCGAGATCTCCCGGATCTTCGATTTCCGGCGGTTGCTGCCGCTGCCGGTGCAGTTCAGAGCGCTGTACGCCTTGCGCGTCGGCGCCGGGTTGTTCGGCCAGTGGATCCCGCTGTTCGGACCATCGTTGCTCTATCTCCTGGTGGCGCGCACGGCCGGTCTGCTCGGCTTTGCCGTCGCCCTGTTGGCGACGCTCGCGTTCGTGATACTCCTCGGTCGGCTGGTGGCCATCGTCCTGCTCAAGTTCGACGACCTGAACGCGAGTTGGATCACAACGGCGGCGCTCCTGGCTCTGGCGGTCGCCGCTCTCTTCGCCGTCGAGCCGGTCATGAGGGATCGGGCACTGGACCTCACGGACCAGCCGGTCATCGCCCTGATCGCCGACCAGGTGCGCGAGTCCCGGCTCCTGGCGGCCGCGGGCTACCTCCCCGGTGGCGTCCTGGCCGCGATCTTCGAGGCGCCGGGTGACTTGGGGGCGAACCTTGCGCGGCTGGCGGGATTGTGGGTGGCGGCTTTCACCTTCTTGCTCGTGGAGTACCGGATCCTGCGTGCCGGCAACGCCCTGATGTCGGCCGGCACGGACGAGATCGGCGGCGTGCATCTGCCTCTGGCCCGGCTCCTGCGCCGGGCGAAGCGACTCGAGCCGTCGACCTGCCTGTGCCTGATCGAGTTCGATGCCTCGATGCGCTTGAAGTGGTCGCGCGGACTCCTGCTGGCTGGGGTCTTCCTGGCGCCGATGCTGCAGACCGGTCGGATGTTCGGCTTCGCCCAGGCTTTGTTTGTCACCGGTTTCTTTCTGACCATCCGGAACAACGCCTTCGGGATCGCGCACCGGTCGATCGGAGAACGGTTCGTGCTGCCGGTGCGGCCGGTCGAGCTTCTGATCGCGAACGGCAGGGCGTTCACGCTCTTCCCGGCCATGATCTTTGCGCTGTCCGTGGCCTGGGCGTGGCAGCGGGTCGGCTGGCCCGGTCTCGATGTGTTCGGCCTGTGGCTGGCTCTTCCCTGTTGTCTTGTTGTCGGCGGCCTCGGCTTCGGGGTGTATCACTCTGCTCGATGGCCCTTCCCGCTCGACGTTGGCCCCTACGCCGCGGCAGTTCCTGGGAGCGGGGGGCTGGCGGCGTCCATCGCGTTCGGCGCGTTTGCCCTTGGCGGCCCCTTCCTGCTGGAGTTTCTGGCGCGCAGCATGTCCTGGGGGCCGCCTGTGGCCGTCTTCGGCGCCCTGGCCTTGATGGCCGGCGCCGTTGTCCTGAGAGTCTTCGGCCCCCGCGCCGCGGATAGACGCCTCCGCGCCGACCCGCACCGGATCCTCGACCTCCTGGCGAATCGCAAGGACGAGGTCCGCGAAGCCGCATGATCCCCCGAGTACGGCCGCTCCGGCTGCTGCTCTTGAGCGGCCTGCTCCTGATGCCGGTTCTGTTCGGGCCGGCCTCCGCCGCGGCCCAGGACCGGCCCAGCGTCGCCGCGCTACGGATCGACCAGCCGGTCCGCGTCGACGGCGAACTGACCGACTCCGCCTGGTTGTCCGCCGAATGGGCGGCCGGCTTCATTCAGCGCCAGCCCCGCACCGGTGAGCCGTCCAGCGAGTCGACGGAGTTCGCGATCGTCTACACGCCGGGGACGCTCTTCATCGCGGTGCGAGCGAACGACCGCGAGCCGGCGAGGATCGTGGCCAAGGAGATGGAGCGTGACCGCGACCTGTTCCAGGACGACTCGATCCTGCTGCTGTTCGACACGTTCCACGACAGGCGCAACGGCTACCTCTTTCTAACCAACCCGAACGGCGCCCGCACCGACGCCCTGCTCACCGACGAGGGCAGGGACGTGAACTGGGCCTGGGACGGTGTGTGGGACGTCGCGGCGCGCCGGACCGGACAGGGCTGGGTGGCGGAGATCGCGATACCGGTGTCGACGTTGCGGTTCGACCCGCAGGCCGAGCAGTGGGGCTTGAACGTGCAACGCATGATCCGGCGGCGGAACGAGGAGACGCACTGGGCGCCGCTGCCGCTTGAAGCCAGCATCAACAGCGATGTGTCCCAGTTCGGCCAGAATGCCGTCTACCGCGCCTCGCTGGCCGGGGAGTTGACTGGACTCAGCGGCCTGCGCCCCTCGCGCCAGCTCGATCTCAAGCCGTACACCGTTGCCGGCCGCAGCGACAACCGGGTCTCGGACAGCAGCGACGACAACTTCGATGGTGGTCTGGATCTCAAGTGGGGTCTGACCCGCTCGCTGGTGCTCGACCTGACCTACAACACGGACTTCGCCGAAGTGGAAGTCGACGCCCAGCAGGTGAACCTGACCCGGTTCTCGCTGTTCTTCCCCGAGAAGCGGGACTTCTTTCTGGAGAACGCGGGCGTGTTCGACTTCGGCCCGCGTCCGCGCGTGGGCTGGGGAAGCGTGCTGATGAAGCCGTTCTTCTCGCGGCGGATCGGTCTGGAGGGGGGCCGGGCGGTGCCGATCGAGTTGGGCGCCAGACTGACCGGGCGCGCCGGCGGCTGGAACGTCGGCATGCTGGGCATCAGTACGGAGGGTCTCCCGATTGGCGATGACGGCGAAGGCGCGGTGCCCGGCGCCACCTACGGCGTCGCGCGTGTGACCAGGAACATCGGCGCCCGGTCGACGATCGGCGGCATCTTCACGCACCGGGGCCGGGAGGGGCTGGCCGGCGAACGGCTCTACGGTCTCGACTTCGACCTCAAGCCTACGCAGCGAACCGAGTTCTCGGGTTTCTGGGCCGAGAGCGATCTTGGGCTCGGCGTCGGAGAGGAGGAAGGCAACGAGACGCGGGGCGCGGGCTTCGCGTACCAGGGGCCGGAGTTCACCGCCAGCGCCGACTACGTGGAGGTCCAACCGGACTTCGAGCCGGCGGTCGGCTTTCTGCTGCGCCGCGACTTCCGGATGTTCTACCCGCGCCTGGAATGGCGCCCCCGGATCGAGAAGTGGGGACTCCTGAGTTGGTGGTCCGACTTCGGTGTCCAGCGCTTCGAACGGAGCAGCGACGGCCGGCTGGAGAGTGAGAGCGTCTCTGTTTCCCCGCTCGGGTTCGCGACCGAGAGTGGCGAGTTCCTGTGGTTTGGATCCCGCTGGACCAAGGAGCAGTTGTTCGAGCCGTTCGAGATCGCCTCCGGCATCGTGGTGCCGGTGGGCCTGTACGAGAACCGGGGTTGGGCCGGCGGCTTCTCCACCAGCGGCAAGCGGGCGTTCTGGTACGACAATCTGACCTTCTGGGGTGGTTTCTTCGACGGCGACTGGCTTACGACTCAGAACAGTGTGACGTTCAGGCTGTCGCGTCGCCTCCGGACTTCAACTGGCTGGATCTACACCGAGGTGGATCTAGCCGCCGGTGGTTTCAGCTTCGATCAGTTCCAGCAGCGGGTCGACGTAGCCTGGACGCCGAACATCCGCCTGAACCTGCTGGCCCAGTACAACGCCGCCGACGGGGAGCTCGGCGTGAATGCCCGGTTCCACTGGATCTACCGCCCCGGGTCGGACCTGTTCATCGTCTACAACGAGAACTGGACCGCGCCGATGATCAACCGCCGCGAGCCTCTGGGCCGGCAGGTGATCGTCAAGTTCAACTACCTCTTGCAGCGCTGACGTTCGCCGGCACACCGCCTCGCGCGGATCCGGGCAAGGGCGGAGCACCGGGTACGATTCGCCCGTGGAGCTCAGCAGCCCCCGAACGACTTCCGTCCCAGATGGCCTGTTTGGAGAATTGAGGCACCGGCTCTGGCTTCATCCGGGAGTCTCGGACCAGCTTCGTGAGTGGCCGCACCTCTACAAGCGGCTTGGACTGGTGCTCAGGCACCTGGCGGCCCAGGGGCGCACCACGGTTGTCAAGGGCTGCAGGGACGTCAACCGGGGCTGGCGG
Organism: Candidatus Multivorans sp.; assembly: GCA_965205295.1. Lineage (GTDB taxonomy): Bacteria > Acidobacteriota > Thermoanaerobaculia > Multivoradales > Multivoraceae > Multivorans. The sequence continues at coordinate 2,245,635 of OZ242167.1, read as the reverse complement.
CGCTCGCCGCTGGGCGGTGGGGGCGGCATGCAGTTCTACCTGTGGTGGACGCCGCGGGGCAGCCCGCCGGTCACGGACCTGGAGCTGCCCGAGCGGGCCATCCTGGTTCGGGCGGTCCGGCACCACGACGACCACGGGCCTCTGACCGCGGGCGATCTCGACGACTACCTGGCGCTTGCGACGGCGGCTGATCTGGGTGACGACATTGCCGGCCCTCCCTGGACCGATGCACAGATGCGGTTCGTGGAGGATCGGAATGCGGTCCGGCTGATCCGCGGCCGGCCCGGTTCCGGCAAGACCACGGCGCTCTGGCGGGCGGTTGAAGCGCGTAGGGGCGAGCGGATCCTCTACCTGACCTGGTCGCGGGCCCTGCGGCAGCAGGCCGAGGAGAACTTCGTTTCGTTTGCGCCGAGCGATGTCCACGTGGACACGCTGGACTTCACGACCTTCGTCGGCGAGATCTGCGGCGCCGATGTCGCAAGAGAACCCCTTGCGGCCAGCCGCGACCGCTTCCACCGGATGCTGGGCCGGCTCGGACGGAGTGTCTACGGACCGTGGGCGCGCCGGCGGAACGCTCTGCACGCGGAGCTGCGTGCCGTTCTCCATGGTCGGGCGGTCGCGGATATCGCGCCCGACTCCCCGGGTGACGGGCTGGCGCGTCTGAGCGACCCGGCGTACCTGGAACTGAGGGGAAGACGCGACGGGGTGGGGACCCAGGCCGCGAAGGCGCTGCTCCGCGTAGCCCGAACCTTGCCGGGGGAGGGCGTTCGACAGGTCTTTCCCGAGTTGGTGTCCGCCGGGCGTGCGATCGAGAGGCTTCGGGGAGGTTTCGTTCCCGACGGTCTCGATCGGTTCGATCGGGTCGTAGTCGACGAGATCCAGGACCTGACCCTGTTGGAGTCAGCCGTGGTGGTGGACTACTGTCTGGCCGTTGGCCGCCGCCGGAAACGGACGCCCCGGTTGCTGATGGCGGGCGATTCCGGCCAGACGGTACGGCCGACCGGGTTCGAGTGGGGGCCGCTGAGCGACCTGCTGGCGCGTCGTCTCTCCCCGCCCAGAGCCTTTGATCTCGAGGAACATCTGCGCTGTCCGAGCGGGATCGCGCAGGTCGTCGATCGGGCTACCCACCTCTACGACGACATCGCCAAGCACGCCCGTCCGACCAAGCAGCGCCGCCAGAGCGGCGCGCAGCACGTCGATGCGTACCTGCTTCACGTCACGGTCGCAAAGCGGTCCCAGGCGGTCAAGCTGGTGGAACGACTTCGGGATGCGGACGGCGCGGTCGTGCTGACGGCGCAGGACGACATCCCGGAGTGGCTTCCCGAGCGTCTCCGCGAGAGTGTGCTCACGCCGGCGGAGACCAAGGGTCTCGAGTACCAGTCGGTGTGCGTGCTTGATCCGGGCCGGCTGCTGTCGGGTCTGGCGCCGGAGGACCGGGACCTGCGACGCGATGGAGAGATCGACCAACACGTGCGCCGGACAGAGATCGATCACCTGCGGGTAGCGCTCAGCCGGGCGACCGAGACGCTGGCTTTCCTGGACGTCGAAGCCGGCGATGAGGAAACGGCACGCAGTCGCGAACTCCTGGGCGCCCCGGCGCCGTTCGATGCTTCCGACCTCGTTGGCCATCTGGTCCGTACCGATGCTTCGCCTGAGGAACGAGTCCTCGTGTGCGTCAACGACGCTCGGGTATTCATCGACTCGGTGCCCGACCGGGCCTGGCAGCGCGCCTGCCAGGCACTGCGTCTGCTGGGGGATCCGGATTTGCCGAACGGAGTGTCGGACCGAACGGTCCGCGCGGAAGCGCGGGCGACGATGCTCGCCACGGCGGCCCGCCTGCTGGTTGGAGGTGCGCCCAGGGGCGTCGATCGGGAGGCCGTGTTCCGCACCGCGATGCAGACCATCGAGACGCGGAGCCGGGATTCGGACCTGGAGGCCCGGGCTCTGACCGAACTCGAGTCCTGGTCCGCCGACCGGCAGTCGCCGCCCTTCGCCCTGCTTGAAGCAGCCCGCGAGCTGGGGCAGGGCGAATCGTCGAGCCCGGAGTGGCTGCGGGAAGCATTGCTGCCGGCGGCCCAGGCGCTGCGCCGGGGACTCGAGACAGCATCCGAGGACCCGGTCCTGGCCGCGGAGCTGGCTGACGCCGACCTTGAGGCGTGGCTGAAGCTCACCTTCTTCGTCGGGGATGCGGAAGCCAGGTCGCGGTTGCTCCGCCGGTCCGCCTTCGACGCGCTACTTCAGGCGGCGCCGGCGGGGGAGACCCCGGCGCAACGCAGGCAGCGGTGGGGTCGGGCCGAGTCACTCCTGGAGTCGGTTTCGCCGGACCTGCGCCGGCTGGGCCGGTTGCGTGAGGTCCAGGGACGACCCGAGGACGCGGCCGACGCCTACCGGCAGGCCGGTTCCCACCGGGACGCGTTGCGCGTGCTCCGCAACGCCGGCTTGTGGGAGGAGGCCGTGTCCCTGGTGGAAGATGAGGTCCGTGACGACCTGGATTGGCTCCTGGAACTCGAGCGGCTCGTCGAGCGTCGACCCGCGGGCCAGAACCGGCGCCTTCGCGAGGGGGAGCGCGACCGGCTGGAGAAGCTGCTCGACCGCGTACAGAAACGGACGCCGCGCAAGGTCCAAGGACGTCGCTGACCGGGACGGCGTTGCCTGCGCGGTCGATCTCAGGCGACGCTCGGGTCCGACTGGATCGACAGTTCCCGCACCACGAAGGACGACCGCCCGCTGTTCTCCTCCCAGACACCGACCGCCAGCCGGTAGCTTCCCGGCGCCAGGAGCAGGCCGCTGCGGACCGCAATGTACTGGCCCCCCGCGGTCTCCAGTTCGGCGACCGGCACGTTGAGTTCGAAGTCGAAGTGCTGGGGCGGCATCCGGCTGCCGTCGTCGCGCTGAACCTGGAGCACGACGCGGTAGTGGCCGCTGGCGACGGGGTTGCGAGCAGCCTGCGTCGGCGCCAGTTCCAGATTGCCGATCGGCAGGCTGGCGACAACCTCGATCGGTGTCCGTGCATCGTCTCTGCCGGTCTCGGCGCCGGCGACCCGGCCGATCTCGACCTCCATGCCGTGCGTGTTCTCTTCCCAGCCGAACAGCAGCGTGCCCCAGGCGCGGCTGGCGAGATTCTGCTGGATCGTCACCGGCACGTAGCTGGTGCGGTAACGCACCCTGCCGCGGCGCGCCGCGGAACGTTTCCGCACCCGGAGGGTGACCTCGCGGATGCCGGTATCGCCCATCGAGTCCGGCGGTGTGAAGGAAAGCGAGTAGTAGGTCGAGATGTCGGCCCGGGTCAACTGGAGGAACTCGCCGACGCCGGTCTCGGCGGCGAAGGAGAGGCCCCCGGTCAGGCCGGCCAGACTCTCCAGGCCGGAGCGCACGTCCGACAGTTCGACGATCGAGCCGCGGCCGGAGGCGCTTTCACCCAGGCCGCTGATCGACGGGTCGGCCACCGGCGGTTTGAGCGGATAGAAGGTGACCCGGTGGGTGTTCGCGAGCGCGGCGAGTTGATCGAAGGCGTGCCCGCAGCTCAGTTCGGCGGCCAGCGTCTGGAAGGACATCGCGCCGCCGTCGTCGACCTGCACGATGCCCGTTGGCCGGCCCATGCGGTCGGCGCGGTCGACTCCGAAGGGGCGATGATTGCGATCGTGGAGATCGAGCGAGCCCGGATCGCGCATCAACTCGTCGCCATCCAGTTGCCGCGAGTCGCCGGCGAGCCGGTCGTACATCGTCTTCGCGGCGCCGTCGAGTGGATAGCGGGGGAGGCCGTCGCTGACGAACAGGATCGCCTTGCGCCCCGGCACGAAGGCCAGAGCCTCGACCAGGGAGCGCATGGCGGCGATGGTCTGGAGGGTGTCGAGCTGCAGGGCTTCGCCGTAGCTGCGGAGGTTCGACTCGACGCTGCCGAGAGACGCTTCGCCGAGGCGGTAGCGGCTGCCCTTGGCGGCCATCAGTCGCAACGCCTCCCGCACGGCCAGTGAAGCGGTGCGCTGCTGGTTGCGGAGACTCGTCGCTGGCGGCTCGCGGCCCAAGGCCGCGGTGATTGCGGTCCGCACCGCCTCGCGGTCACGGGTCGGCGCCAGGAGTGGTTCGAGACGCTCTCCGAACGCGGCAGCCGCCACCCAGGTCGGGTTGGTCTCGATCTCTGCATCCAGGGCGTCGGCAATCTCGGCCAGGGCCGTGTCGCGGTGCTTCCGCTGCAGGTGCCGCTCGTCGATGAAGAGGAGGATCGTGAGGCGGCCGGTGACCGTCTCGCGGAGGTCCTCGGCGGCAGACACGCTCAGGATCTCGACTGGTTCTCCCTCGACCTTCAGTTCGAAGTCATCCCTGGTCAAGCCGGTGACCGGCCGGTCGGAAGAGTCGGTCACCACGGCGTCGAGGCTGATCAACCGCACGTCGATCGACTCACGAAGGACGATGTCCTCGCGAACCGGGCGGCCCGTCTCGCCTCCGCTTCGTTTGCCGGTGTCGTCACCCGGCTGAGCCTGCGCGGCGGCCTGGGATGGGCCGTACCCGTACGTTGCGGCGATGATCGCGGCAAGCGTCGCGACCAGCAACGTCGGCGATCTGCGGAGAAACCGTGAACCGGTCAAGAGACTCCATGTTAGCGCCGACGGCCCGCGGCGCCGGCTGCTATCCTCACGGCTCCCTGCTTACAGGAGATGGTCTGATGAAGCTGAGTCTCATCGAGCGAACGGCGGTTGCGGTCCTGGTGGCGTTCGTCCTGGCGGCCGCGCCGGTCGCGGCGCAGGGTACGGACTACACGGCGCCGCGTACACACGACGGCAAGCCCGATCTGAACGGGATCTGGCAGGCCCTGGGCGCGACGCACTGGGACATCGAGGCCCACGCTGCGCGCCAGGGACCGGTGGTCGAGATGGGCGCGCTGGGCGCCATTCCGGGGGGCCTCGGCGTCGTCGAGGGCGGGAAGATCCCCTACCTGCCGGATGCGCTGGAGCTGCGGAACCAGAATCGCGAGAACTGGATGGAGCTCGACCCGGCGGTCAAGTGCTACATGCCGGGCATTCCGCGCGCCAACTACATGCCCTTCCCGTTCCAGATCGTCCAGACGCCGGATCACATCCTGGTCGCCTACGAGTTCGCCAGCGCCAGCCGGGTGATCTACATGAGTCGGCCCGACTTCGAGGCGCCCTTCGATACCTGGATGGGTCACTCCCGCGGGCGCTGGGAGGGCGAGACCCTGGTCGTCGACGTGACCAGCCAGGTGCCCGACACCTGGCTCGATTCGAGTGGCAACCACCACACGGATGCGATCCACGTCGAGGAGCGGTGGACCGCGGCCAGCCCCTACCACCTGCAGTACGAGGCGACGATCGCGGACGAGAACGTCTACAGCGAGCCCTGGCAGATCAGTGTGCCGCTCTACCGGCGGATCGACCCGAACATGCAGCTCCTGGAATTCAAGTGCGTCGAGTTTGCCGAAGAGCTGATGTACGGGCACCTGCGCAAGGGCGCAGACTCGAGTCCGTAGCACGCCGTCCATAGCACCTCAGGCCGTACGTCGAAGAGGAGAACCAAACGATGAAGTTCAAGCGAATTGCTCTACTGGCCGCCGGCGTGGCCTCGGTGCTCGCCATACCCGTCGCCGCGCATCACGCCTTCTCGGCCGAGTTCGACGCCGACCGGCCGCTTCAATTGCGCGGCACGGTGACCAAGATGGAGTGGATCAACCCCCACGCCTGGATCCACCTCGAGGTCACGAACGACGACGGCTCATCGACGGTCTGGATGGTCGAGGGCGGTACGCCGAACACGCTGGCACGCCGGGGCTTCTCGAAGAAGTCGCTTCTGCCGGGCACCGAGATCGTGGTCGACGGCTACCAGGCGAAGGACGGCTCGAACAAGGCGAACGGCCGTGACCTGACCTTCCCGGACGGCAGCAAGCTGTTCATGGGCTCGTCCGGCACCGGCGCGCCGCGCGACGGTCGCGACTCGACCGAGCCGCCGGGCCGATAGCGCCGTCTCCAACCAGGGCGGCGCTTCGCGCGCCGGATGCGGGCAGGATGCCCGCATCCTCACTACTCGCCGCCGGAGGCCGCGGCCCTCTTCTCGTCCTCGAGCAGCCGCGCCCCCTTGAGGATGCCGCCCATGGCGTAGTTCCCCTCGTGGCAGGCGTACTCGTACACCTTGGCCGGAGTGCCGGGCCACAGGTACTCGCCGCTCCAGGGCACGGTCCAGACCGTGGGATCCTCGACCGTGAAGCCGTACAGGAGGTCCTTGCCCTGACGGGCGAACCGCTCGGTCACCTTGAGGTTCCCTGAGGCGAGGAAGAGCGCCGGCCCGTCAGTGAAGTTCGTCGTCTCGACCACCAGGGTGTCCCCCTCCCACCAGCCGATCGAGTCGCCCAGCCAGCGGTGCTCGTCCTCCGGGATGTGTTCGCCGCCGATGCGGACGATTCGCGCGTCGTGAACCATCTCGACGAGGATCATCAGGTGATCCTCGGTCTGCACGATTCGCTTGGCGTTGTTGTAGAGGACGGGCAGCATGGGCGGACCACCGGTAGAACCGAAGCCGATCAGGCAGCGTTCGGGTACGCCCAGTGACTCCGGCCCGTCGTAAGGGCCGGGACCCTCGACGTCGAGCCACCAGGCGCTGCCGTCGTTGCCGCGACGCCGGCCGCGCCGCTCCGACATCCGCTGCATCGTCTCCGCGGTGAGTGCCGGCATCCGACCGTTCGGCGGATCGGTGATGATCGAGGTTCGGAACTTGCCGTCGATGGAGAACACGTCGCTGCCGCGGTCGGTCCAGAAGTTGTTGTAGCCGCCGACGTTGCCGGCGCCGCTGGTCTCGCGGAACTCGTCGCCGAGGCCGATCGGCGGCGCCCCGCCCGGTGGGGGCGGTTCGGTGATCTGCCGCTTGGCTGCGCGTGCGGATACGCGCTCCCGCTCCCTCTCGACGATCGCGTTCGCCTGCTCCGGCGTCAGGAACAGGTTGTCGCCGAAGTCGGCCGGCCGGTTGAGCGGCGTCAGGGTGGCGACATCGTAGTTGCCGGTCAAGTCCGGACGCCCCGAGGCCGTGCGCGGCGTCGCGTCGTCCTCGGCCGCTGTCGCGGCTGAGGCCGCGAGGAATACGGTTGCGGCTGCCGCCGCGGCTCCTACACGAAGTGTGCGCTGCATCGTGTCTCTCCTCCTTGACTGCACCTGGTGGGAGATCCCGTTATACCAGCAACACCGACCTGGGCGGTTCGGGCCCGTTGTCCAAACTTGCCCTGTGAAGACGCAGGCTCCGAGGCAGTGAATGGCGCCGGGCCTTGTTGGTCGCCATGCACAGTGGGCACGTACGCCTACCTATTCACCGAGCACCGGGAGCGACCCTGTGCCTGAATCGGCTGTTGTATTTGGCAGGGGACCCGGCTCGCAGGCCCACTACGCGGCGACCAACAAAGTAAAGCTACCGCGTCGGTCTGTAAGCGTCAAACCAATTTGCGGTGCTACGAGAGGGTGCTTGGCCCCGACGACAGGTCGGCAGGGCGCAGCCCGTTACGTGGGCAGGAGACGGGCCATCACGCCGGCGACACCGGCCGAGAGGACAGTTGAAGCCGCCCAGTAGATGCCCGCAAGTACCCAGCCGGTCCGTTGGGGCAGGCGAAGAACCGCCGCGGAGCCCAGGCCGAGCAGCGCCAGGAACCAGATCGTGAACGGGTTGACGCTCGCGTACACGGCGTTCAGGACCGCGCTTTCGCCGGTCAACAGCAGGTCGAGCCCCATGGGCGTCTGCAGATCCTGCAGAGACCGGATCGCGTCCATCCCTCTCACGTGAAGGAGAAGGAAGTTCGCCCAGTGGTGGAGGTGCGTGATCAGGTTGACGTACACCATCAGCGAGAGGGCCTGCACGAAGCGGGCGCGCCCCCGGAGGGCGGTCGCCAGGATCCAGACGAACAGGGTCTGTATGGCCAGTCTGAAGATCATCGTGGCCACGCCGGTTCCGAGAGTCAGCCACCATCTCGCGGCAGCCGTCTGCTCGGCCTCGGACACGATGGCGTCGACCTGTTGCGGATCGGCGAGCACCTCCGTGAGTTGGGCACGCGCGGCTTGAAGGCCGAACGGCGTCGCCAGAAGGTTGAGGGAGGCCGCGCTCGCCGCGAGCAGGACCAGGACGCCGAGCCACGGTGCGCGGTGACGGATGATCTCGAAGCTCCTCTGCGGGGAGGTGACAAGCGCGATCAGGGCGGCCGACCATCCTTCGGGCCCGTGTGGCTCGACGGCCGTGGGAGGGGCCTGTTGCTCCTGGTCGGTTGTGTCCGGAGGCTCGGTCATGTCTTGCTCCTGTTGCCGATCCACGAGAGGCGGGAGAACCTCTCGCGTTTGGAGATGCTGAGGATAAGGTTCTCGAGCCGGCCGGCGCCGTCTTCTCCCTCGGCGGCGGGCAGCTCGCGGAACTCCTCCCGGGAGCAGGACAGGAGAACCTTGCCGTCCCTGATGACGGCGAGATGGGTCGACACGCGTTCAACGTAGTCGAGCATGTGGGAGGTCAGGAACACGGCCACGCCGTCCTGCTCGGCCATCTGCTGCAGGATCGACATGACGGTGCGGGCGCTGAGGGCGTCCATGCCCTCGAAGGGCTCGTCGAGAAACAGAACCCGCGGCGCGTGAAGGGTCGACGCCGCCAGGCGGATCTTCTTTCTCATGCCGTGGGAGTAGGTCGTGATCGGCCGCTTGGCGGCGTCTTCGAGATCGAAGACCGCGAGCGCCTCGTCGGTTCGCTGCCCGGCGTCTTGGCGGCCCAGGCCATAGATGCGGGCGTACGACAGCAACAGCTCTTCGCCGGTCAGGCTCTCGAACAGGATGCTCTGGTCCGGCACGATGCCGAGTTGCTGCTTGAGTTCCGTGTCGTTCACGTCGACAGGCTTGCCCAGCAGGCGGACCGTGCCGCTCGTGGGCTTGAGCAGCCCGGTCAGCATCGACCAGGTCGTCGTCTTGCCCGCCCCGTTGGGACCGACGAAACCCAGGATCTGACCCTCCTGGACATCGAGATCGACGCCGTCGACGACGACGTTGCCGCCGAAGGACCGGGTCAGGTTGTCTGCCTTGATTGCTTCCATTGGTTATAGGGGGTTCCTTTTGGTTGTGGGTGGTCAGGTGGGGCTCGATGGCTTCGGAGGTTCTTCGGCGGGGTCGTTGAGCAGGAGTTCGCGGCCGCGGGCCTTGAGCACGCGTGCCTGCCACCGGCGAGAGCCGTATGCGGCCGCGGCTGCGAGTAGGAGGACTGCGGCCGCGATGAGCTCGGCGGTGAGAGCGCTGAGACGCTCGCGCTCGTACAGAATGAAGAGAATCGTCGAGAGGAAGGCTGGGATGAGAGTCAATTGGGGCGCCAGGAGGGAGGCGGCGAACTTTGCGCCGTTTGGGTCGTCGGTTAGCCCAGCGCTGCGTAGTGGCCAGTAGATCTGGATCAGGCCGTACACGGCTGTGCCCGAGAGAACGCCGGCGAGAATCAGCAAGAACGCGACGAGGAAGAACTGCCAGCCGAACCAGTCGAGTGGCGTCAGACCGAGGATGACTGCAAGAACGAAGACGATCATCACGCTGGGCGCGCGGCCGGTCGCACGAAAGATCTGGGGGACGGTGAGGGGCAGGCTGAGCGATTCCCTCCATATGTGGCAGGTCGACGGCTGCTTCTCCACTCGGAAACCGTGAAGAGCCAAGATGTTGAGCCCAGCCAAGCCGACTGTGAAACCCGCGAAGGCTGGTACCCACACCAAAGCGAAGGCGACGATGATCGCCAGAAGCCGCCGTGCCGGCTTGAGGCGCAACAGGCATTCGGCTTCGAGTAGCGTGAGGGCGCCCATGGGAGTGAGGCGGTGCGACCCGCGGAGCATCCGCACCAGAGGCAGTACTCCGGAAGCGCCGCGGCGGTCGCCACCGGGTCGATCGAGGTAGCTGCGAAGAAGGCGCCGGTTCTCCAGCACCGTCAACAGGCCGAGAATGGCGAGCAGGCCTGCGAGTCTCACCAGATTTGGCCCTGACCAGCCCGGTTCGTGGACGATGCCGGCGACAAGTCCCGGCGGCGTGTAGGCGAGGCCGCCGAGAAGCGTGGATTCTTCGATTGCCCGAGTGATCCCTTCGGACTTGAGCTCTCCGCCGAAGGCCATCGCGCCGACGAGAATCGCGAGTTGGCAGAGCACCATGATGACCAGCAACGCCAGGGTGCCGAGCGGACCTTCGACCCAGCGGTCGACAAGGAGCAACAGGATCGCCGCCAGACGGCCGAAGATCCAGACCAGGCTCAGGATGCCCAGCAACGTGACCGGCACGCCGGCGATGCCGCCCGACCTCACGATTGTGAGATAGGCGGCGGCGGGACCCAGAGCGAACAGCCAGTACCCGATCGTGCTCAGACCGAAACGGAGTCCGTACAGGTCGCGGAAGCCCACCGGCAACCGCAGCAGGTCCTCCAGGTCGAGCAACCACGTGACCGGTGCTCGAAGCGCCACCTGCGCAAGCAGCGCTAGCGCCGTCACGGAGCAGGCGATCAGGCTCAGGAGGTTCCTCCGCAAGGCGTCGCTCTCGATCGCGAAGACCACCGGAAGCAGTCCCAGGGTCGCGACGGTCGCGAACGCCAAGAACAGAACGGCAATCAGGATCGATACCGCGACCGGCTGGTTGGCCCGCCGCACGGCGTCCGGGAACGACAGCCGTGCAAGGGTCAGCAGCAGGTCCGCCCGGCTGCCCGGGTTCGTGAAGGTCGCCATCAGGTCTTAAGGAGTCGCTCTAGCTGGCTCTCGGGAAGCTAGGCCGACACCTGGACTGGTGGCGGGCCGAATTGGCCGCACTGCACAGGGCAAACGAGACCCCCCGCAGACTCGCCTGACGAAGGGAGCGACCCTAAGCCCAGGGGCGACGGCTAGGTCTGGCAGGGGGTCCGGCTCGCAGGCCCACTGCGCCTCTGACGACCAACAGACGGACGCTACCCCGCCCATATGGCGCCCGTCAAACATACTTGCGGCTATTGGCCAGACCTTCTTGGGTGAGTAGGCCAACTTTGGGTGGAACCGGCTCAACGGGGTCAAGCTGACCCCGTTGAGCCGCCTCCGAAGGTTCTGGCGAAAGACCCGATGGGAGTGGGGCGATGAGAAACGAGCACGGCGGAAAGCCGGAGCACCTTCATCTGGCTCGCTCGCCGCCGTCATGAGGTCCAGCCGAGTTGCCAACTGGTTTCTTGCCCACGCCAACACAGCCATCGAGTCCTCAACCATGGGTGTTCGTCAACCGATCTCTCTCACGCTACAGCGAGCAGGCCAGGGCCCCGATGGCCGGAGCGTATGCTCCAGCCAGGATCCAGCCAACGCCCCCTGTGGCTGCACCGGCCGCGAGCCAGCCCAGTCCGAGACCGATGGCGACACCGATACACGCGGTCCGGTTGAGGCCCCCCGTGACCTCGATCAAAACGCTCTCACCGAGAGGGTCGTAGGCTTCCGTACTCCAAGCGGACAGGGTCTGAGTCGAGGCTGGGGTCGGCGCTACGGCCGCGAGTGACGAAGCGAGAAAGATGACTGCCATTGTGATTGCTGTGGTTTTCATTTGCGATCCTTCGTTGGTGCTTGAGTGGTTTCTATTGTGTCTGGTGAATCGAGTCCCTGAACGCGGTTCGTGCGCGCAGGCGACGCCTTAGGAGGAGAGTGCACAGGCGATTCCGATGCCTGCTACCGCTATACCGACTACGGCAAGCGCGCCGGTAGCCGTCAGTGCGAAGCCGACGCCGGTGACGACGCCGCACCCGAAATCAAACTGCCAGCCAGCGCCGACGATCGTGGCGGACTCCCTGTCGACCACCGGGCTAATTGCGTCGGGCGCGATGTAGTGGAGTGTCGTGAGGACAGACTCCGAGGGGTCTTGCGCCGAGTCGCCGAACTGAGCGTGTGGGGTGATTGTGATGACTCCTGCCAGTAGCGATAGACAGGCGGTGATGGATGCAAGCTGTTTCATAGAGAAGCTCCTTGGGTGGAGTTGACTGAGGAGAGTTGGTGACAGTGGTATGCGCTAGTAGAGGATGAGGCAGACGACCGCCAATCCAGCGGATGCGGCGCCGCCGACAGCGGGACTCCCCGCCAGACTGGCGCCGACCGCGACGGTGACGACGGCGGTCCAACATGCGAACTTGCCCCAGTTGAAGGCGCCGGTGACGGCGTCAAGGGTCCCAGTCGGCAAGACGACGGCTTCGGCTGGGCTTTCGCCTGCCGGGCCAGGGGGGACGGAATGCTGTGCAGAAGGCGTAGAGCTGGCCGAGACCTGTGCGGCCAGCGCGAGAGCCATGCAGGCAGCAAGAACGCGGAAAGTGTTCATCTTCATTTGTTTGGTCTCCGTCTGCACAGTCACTAGAACGGCCAGGGCCAGGGAATGCACGAGGTCGGATCGAACGGGCCGGTAGTGGGTCCAGGACGGAAGACGATGAAGATCGGGCCGAACGGACCGTCCTTGCAGGGAAACGGCACTTGCTGGCTGATCTGGAGCGGGACGTCGGAGTTCGCTGCGGGAAACGCGGGCGCGAAGGGAGCAGGGGACTGTTCGAGGGCGGTCTCGAGGGAGGTGTCCTGATCCGTGGGGATGGTGGTGGTCGGAGTCGCCAGGGCGGCGCCGGCGGCGAGGGTCAGAAGTCCGGACAGGAGGGCAATGCGCATCTTCATGGAAGGGCGTCCTTTCGGTGTTGTGTGTGTGAATGGGGCGTGGTGATTGATGGTGTTCTGCTTGGTGGAAAAGTTGACGCCGGTCGGCGATCCGCCGGTGCGTTTGGATGAGTGGTTGATGGTTGTTCTCCCTTTGGAGGGGTTTGCTGGTTTTGGGTGAATGGACGGGTTTCGTTCCGTCCGCGGAATCGGTGGGCTCGGCCCGTGAAGGCGAGCAGGACGCCGTCCCAGGAGCGCTCGAACGTCTTGGCGCTCATGCGCAGGCGGCCAAGGGACGGGTCGTCGATGATCAATTCGCTGCCGGCCTGACGGAGGACCACGAAGTGATCGCCGTGGACATGGGCGATCGCGGGCATCGGGATGTCGTGCAGCCGTGCAACCGGCAGGCGGAGTCCCTGGCTGGCGAGACCGCGTTGCTCGGCGGTCCTCTTCAGGGCGAGCATGCTGGTGCCGTCCGGGCCGGTTCCGGTGGCGATTTCCAATTCGGCAAGCGTGGCGCCGGTGATGCCGTGGTGCTCGAGGATCATCTTGAGCGCGGCCGGGCCGCAGTCGGAGCGTCCCTGCTGCCGCACGACATCGGCGGCCCCAGGGGCCGATGGGTCGATGGAGGCTGCCCAGGCGAGGCGGTCCAGGGTGGGGCCGACAGCGCGGACCGCTACCGCCACCGTGCCGGTGGCCAGGAGGAGCGCGACGGCAGCCAACCGGCCACGGCGGACGGCGCCTGATGGCTCAGAGCGCATCGGTTTCGGTTCCGAGAAAGGAGCGCCAGGCGGCCTCAGGTCGTTCGCCGGTTGTGACGGCCCGGATCCGGGACTGCTCGTCGACCAGAAAGACGAGCGGCACGTGGACCACGCCGAAGCGCTTGGACAACGAGGCGTCGGGGTCGGCGATCGAGCGCAGAGCGCCCGTGTCGTCGAGCCCGGTCGTTTGGGCGTTCGCGACGACTGCGATCAGGTCGAGGCCGAGTTCGCCGTCGGCCACGAGTCGCCGGAACGTGGCAATCGTGCGGTCGCAGTTGCCGCAGCCGGCCTTGGCGAAGGTTACGACTCGAAGCCGGCCCGGAGCGGCCGGCAGGGACTCGCCGTCGGCGAGGCCCGGCAGGGCGGGGAACACCATGCCGACTTCGGGTCGCTGAGACAGTCTTCCTTCGAGCCTGGACTCGAACCAGAACAGAGCGCCGATGGGGCCGAGGACGGCCAGGGCGACGGTCGCGATGGCGAGCCGGCGACGGTTCATGGCCGGCGCCCCTGGTGACGGGCGTCCGCTTGGCGATGGGCGGAGCGGCGAGGGTGGGCCCGAAAGCGCAGCATGGAGATGAGCGGCGCTGAACGGGCGCCGAGCATTTGGAGCGCTTGGCCGAGGCGCGCTTCCAGCGTCCGGGCGGGAGGCGTGGCGAGTCGGAGTCTCAGGACGTTGCTGGTGAGGGATCCCGGCTCGCATGGAAGGAAGGCCGGGAGCGGAGTGCGGGGGTCTTGGGGGGATTTCAAGGGCGTCATCGTTCTCTCTGTGCGTCGAAGTCGTGCGCCGCGGTCTCAGCGGCGGCGTTCATGGACTAAGACGCAAGAAGGCCCTCGAAACCCGGTTTCGGGTTCCGAGGGCCTTCTCCAGGAGGCCGATGCGCCCCGGCTTAGCTCAGCAGCATCCGCAGATCGTCTGCGGTCAGATCCCGCAGGGACGATCCGCCGCCTTCGAGGATCGCGTCGGCGATCTTCCGCTTCGAGCGCTGCAGCTCGAGCATCTTCTCTTCGACGGTGTCGCGCGCGATCAGCCGGTAGGCGAACACGGGCTGCGTTTGGCCGATGCGGTGGGTGCGGTCGATGGCCTGAGCCTCGACGGCCGGGTTCCACCACGGGTCGAGCAGGAAGACGTAGCCGGCTGCGGTCAGGTTCAGGCCGACGCCGCCTGCCTTCAGGCTGATCAGGAAGATGTTGCAGTCCGGGTCGGTCTGGAAGTGCTCGACGACTTCGCCCCGGTTGCGGGTCTGGCCGTCAAGGTAGGCGTAGGGTATGCCCTGCTCCTCGAGGTGACGGCGGACGTAGGCCAGGAGCGATGTGAACTGCGAGAAGACCAGGCACTTGTGGCCCTCGTCGAGGACTTCGGAGACCTGCTCGAACAGGGACTCGAGCTTGGCGCTCCCGGCGTCCTCCCACCCCTCGTCGATCAGGCCCGGGTGGCAGGCCACCTGGCGGAGCCGCAGCAGCGCTTCGAGCACCTGCATCGTCGATCCGGCGACTCCCTTGTCCTCGACCTGCTTCAACAGGCTGTCGCGATAGCTCGCTCGGAGCTGGTCGTAGATCTCCTGCTGCCTCGGGTTCAGGGTGCACTGAAGGATCTGCTCGGTCTTCGCGGGCAGGTCGGGCAGCACCTGCTCCTTGGTGCGGCGGAGGATGAACGGCCGCAGACCCTTGGCGACCAGGGCCAGTTCGCGCTGGCTCGGCACCCGGCCGCCGGCCAGCACATCGAGCGCCGGCAGTCGACCGAGCAGCCCCGGGTTGAGGAACTCGAAGATCGAGCCCAGCTCGCCGAGGTGGTTCTCGATCGGCGTGCCGGTCAGGGCGAGACGGTTCTGGCCGTTCAGCAGGCGGCAGGCCTTGGCGGTCTGCGAGGCCGCGTTCTTGATCGCCTGTGCCTCGTCCAGGATCACGGTGTCGAACTCGACCGTGGCCAGGTAGCCGATGTCGCGGCGCACGGTGCCGTAGGTCGTGACCACGACGTCGGCAGTCTTGAACTCGTCGCGGACGTTCTCGCGGTCGCGTCCGGCGTACTCGAGGACCTTCAGGTCGGGTGTGAAGCGGGCGGCCTCGTCGATCCAGTTGTAGACGAGGCTGCGCGGCGCGACGACAAGATACGGCAACTTCGTCGTTTTCGTCGCCGTCCGGTACATACGCAGCAGGGCCAGCGCCTGAATCGTCTTGCCCAGGCCCATGTCGTCGGCGAGCACGCCGCCAAGGCCGAAGTCGCGCAGGAAGCAGAGCCATCCCAGGCCGAGGCGCTGATAGTTCCGGAGCGTGCCGACGAAGCTGCGGGGTTCCTTCTTGGGCTTGATCGACGAGAAGGTGCTCAGCTTCTCGCGCAACTCGGCGAAGGTCTTGCTCACGTTGACTGGCGGCGTGACCGCCAGCAGCGCGTCGACAAGTAGAGCCTGGGACGGAAGGAAGCGCAGACCCTCTTCGCTCGAGGCCTGGGCCAGTTGACTCAGAGAGCCGTAGTTCTCGACCCAGGCGGCGGGGAGCAATCCCTTGGAGCCGTCATCCAGTTGGACGGACCGGCGACCGTCCGAGATGGCGGCGAGGATCTCGGAGAAGTCGATCTGATCGCCGTCGAAGTCGATCTGTCCGCTGAGCTCGAACCAGTCGACGCCGCTCTCGATGCGTAGTGCCGGCGGACTGGGCGATCGGATCGAGGCGCCGTGGGCCTCGACCTCCCAGCCCTCGAGGAGCAGCGGCTCCGCGACCGCCGGCAGGTGTCGCGGTTCGAGCTCCAGGCTATGGCCGGTCTTCGATGCGACCGGCTTGAGACCAAGCTCGAGCAGCCTGACGAGTGCGTCCTGCTCGGTCTTGAGGTCGCGGCGAACGAAGCGGTGTTCCTTCCAGTCGACGACCGCGGAACGCGGATCGCCCGCGTCGACGGTCAGGCCGCCGTAGCCGAAGGAGAGCCGGGCCTCGAGCTGCGGGTTCATCCACTCGGGAGCGTCCTCCGGCTCGAGCGCCAGTCGCGGTTGGGGGCCGGGCGCCTCCTCCGACAGGTAGACCTCCTCCGGGAGCTCGAGGGGCGGCAGCGTGGGCAACTCCAGCAGACTGGTCACTGCCGCCTCGAGGTCTTCATCCGGGATCACGAGATCGCCGCTGTTGCCGAGCAGCGCATACCAGGGCCTGTCTCGCTGCGGATCGAGATGCAACCGGCCGATGGCGTCGTCGAGCAGGAGCATCATGTCGCCTTGCCCGTCCGACCCGGCCTCGGGGGTCGTTCCGTCGGCGTTTGGGAAGGGCAGGACGAGCGCGGCCCGACTCAGCGGGACGGTTTCGTTGCCGCGCTTGAGCAGAGCGCGCAGCCGGACCCGGCTGGCTGCCGCGAGTTCCAACTGCAACGCAAGGCGCCAGGGTTCGCCGTCGTCGATGGTGACCGCGCGTGGATCGCCGAGTGAGCGGCCGTCCCACCAGTAGAGGCGCCCCTCCGCGCTCAACCGCGGTAACAGGGGGCCGGTCCAGTTCATGGGCACGTACACCCGTTGCACGAGGGGACGGCCGGTGCTGTGGGCGCCGCGGCCGCCCTTGCGCTTGCGGCTGGTGCGGGCCGGCGCTTCGGGCGGTAGCGCGGTGACCATGGCCGGCCCGGCGCCGGGGAGTACTCCGTTCCCCGCCGAACGAGCTGTCTCGTCCGTCGTCACCCCGAACAGCTCTTCCAGCGCTCCGTGGTCGATACTCAGCCGCTTCAGCTTGCCGAACTCGCCCTGCGGGTTGTGCTTGCGTCCGAAGATGTCGATCATCAGGCCGCCCGCCTTGCGGCTGCTGGCGGCGTTGAGCAGGAGCCGGATCTGAGGCGGTGCGTTCCTTGGAGCAGGCGGCTCTTCCGGCTGGGCCTGCCGTTCGATGTCCTCGCGTACGGTCTCCACGACAGAACGCCAGCTCGTTGTTGCGGGGGTTCGCCGTCGGTTGCGACTTCGACGCGAGCGGCGGACCGGACGGGGGCCATCGTCCGGGTCGTCGCCTGCGGGCTGCACGGCGTTCAGAGCCGATCCCGGGATGGACACCTGGGGCGGCCGCGTCTTGCGTAGCGCGACACGGCCGGATCCTGACGGCTGGCTCTTCGGTGCGTGTGTGGCCAGTTGCAGCAGCGATGCCCAGATGTGGCCGCAAGCGGTGCCGGCAGCGAACTGTTCGCAACCGCAAACCGCGTGGAGGATGCGTTCATCCGGAACCCTGGACCAGTCGAGCTCGACGTTGGCGGCGCCGTTCGGGTTCAGCTCGGAGCTGCCGGCGCTGTCGCCCGCGGCAGCCGGAGCGATCAGAATCCGGGCACTTGCGCCCTCGATCTCCAGCTTGATATCTCGGTCGGAGAAGACGGCTTGTCCCGCTTCCCGATCCTCCGGCCGGAAATGGGACGCACTGCGTTGATGAAGCGCAACCGTACGCCCGCCGCGGGCCCTGCCGCGGGGGCGGCTGCGCCGCCTGCGGCGCGCCGGCCGCGAGGGGGTCGCGGGTGAGGTTGCGTTTGGGTTTTCGCTCTGCGCTTCTGGCATTCCGGTGGGGTGTTCGACCCGTTGACTCCGCTGGCGCCGCTGGCTAGCAGTTCTGTTGCTCCCCGGAGGACGGTGCGACGTGACGAACGTCTCGGGAAGCTGAGTCGCGGCCGCTATGAGCGTTTGGCGGCGACAGCCGGCATGGCGTTCACCTGCCTCGCGGCGCCCAGCAAGTTGCGGAAGTGTAGCTCAAGAACGTAGATAGGCCAAGTGTCCGTAGCGGCTCAGCACATATGAGGCTGGTTCGATCGAAGCAGCTAAGGCTGGATCAGGTAGGTGAACTTGACCGCGATCTGGCGGTGGGTACTGAGCCGCTGGCGCAGGTCCCCGTCCATCCAGTTCTCGTTGTAGACGACGAACAGGTCGGCGCCGGGCTTGTAGATCCAGTGCAGGCGGACGTTCAGGCCCAGGTCCTCGGAGTCGTCGTTGTACTGGACGATCGTGTTGAGCCGGAGGTTCGGAGTGAAGGTGAAGTCCACCTGCTGGCTGAACAGCCCGATGGCGAACGCGCCCTGGGGCAGTTCGACATCGTTGTAGATCCACAGGCTCTCGGTCTGCACGTGCTTCGAGGCGCGGACGCTGAACGTGAAGCGGACAGATGTCCGGGCGCCGTCGTAGAAGTCGCCCCAGCCGAGCAGGCCCCGCACGCCGAGGAGACGGCTCTGGTTGCTGAACATGGCGAGCTCGAAGCCGTCGAAGTCGTAGCGACCGGCCGGGATGACGATGCCGGACGCGATCTCGAACGGCTCGACCAGGTTCTCCTCTTCACCGACGTAGGCCAGTCGCCAGCGGTCCTCGGTCGTCATCCTCATGCCGATGGGGGAGATCTCCAACCGGCTGGACTCCAACTCGCCCTCGTCCAGCGTCTCGTAGTAGTCGTAGCGCATCTCCGTGAACCAGGAACGGACCAGGCCGCGCTCGATCCGCGGCAGCCACTGGATCCGGGGATTCAGGTGGCGGACGTTCTTGCGCAGCAGGAAGCCGGCCATCGGGCGGTAGTTCTCCTCGATCTCCTGGGCGTCCATGAACACCGTCAGCGCTCGCCCCTGGTAGTCGAAGTTGACGCCGTAGGCGGCTTCGCCGGTGTCGGCCGAGCCGTCTGCCTCGGCGCCCTCCGGTTCTTCGCTGAGGCCGCTGCTGGTCCAGAAGCCGCCGACGCTCAGCTTCGGCGTGGGCTTGTAGTCGAAGTCGAGGCCGATGACGCGGTTCGCGTCTTCGTTCTCGGGCGCCGCCTCGGTAACGATGGCCCCGACCGTCGAGCGCCGGCCAAGATTGCGCTTGAGCCGGGCGACCGTGAAGGCGTTGGCGAGCAGGTCGCCGTCCTCCTGAGCGAGGCCGGCGGTGGCGACCCGCAGCACGCCGAGGTTCCAGCCGCCCAGACGGCCGGTGAGCCGGGCGCCCCAGTCGATCGGTACCTGCTGGCCGTCGTTCAGGCCGACACGGCGCGAGAAGAACGCCTTGAGCACGGGCGGGCGGAAGAACTCGCGGTGGGGTGGACCGAAGTCGAAGATGCCGGCGTTCTCCAGGAAGAAGTCGCGCTTCTCGGGGAAGTAGAGCGAGAAGCGGGTCAGGTTCGTCTGCAGTTGGTCGACTTCGACCTCGGCGAAGTCGGTGTTGTAGGTCAGATCGAGCGCCAGTGAACGGCTCACGCCCCACTTGAGATCGAGTCCGGCGTCGCCGTCCGAGATCGGATCGGCGTCAAGCCGCGGGTCTTCGCTCAGGTTGCCGACCACGAAGGGCTTGATCTGAAGCTGTGCCGACTGCGAGATCCCGGTCAGCCCGGTCAGTTCGCCCGCCATCGAGACGCGATGGACGGGCTGGATCTGGGAGCCGACCTGCCCGAGCACACTGACTTCGCGCGGCAGGCCGGACCAGTGCGTCATCTCGCGTTTGTGCGCGATGTAGCGCTGGACGTTGAAGCCCCAGGCCAGGGCGTTCGGGTCGAAGCGAAGCGTCGAGATCGGGATCGCGATCTCGGCCACCCAGCCGAAGGCGGTCCGACGCGACGCCACCGACCAGATGCCGTCCCATTCCAGGTTCAGGTCGCGGCCCTCGTCGGTGACCAGGGTGTCCGTGCGGGCGCCGTTCAGGTTGGTCTCGAAAGCGTAGGCGTTGCGCCGGTCGTGGAAGGTGTCGAGCAGGAGCAGGAGCGAGTCGTCCTGGAAGATCCGGCTGTCGCGTTCCATCTCCTTGGCGATGATCGCGTCGGGATTCGCGTCGAATGCCGTGATGCCGAAGTAGATCGTCGAATCCGTGAACACGACCCGCAATTCGGTTTGCTCGGTGGCGGGCACGCCGTCGAGGGGCTCGTGCTGCATGAAGTCCGTGCCCACCTCCGACTGCGCCCACGCGGCGTCACTGAGATCGCCGTCGACGGTGGGGCTTTGCTCGACGCGGGTCGCGGCCATCGTCGGCCGTTCGTCGCCTGGCGCCGGCGCCTGGAGGCCGGCGATGGGCATGGCGGCCACAAGGACGAGCGCGGCTGCACCGGCCGCCCGGTTCAGGCGCGGCACCTGGGAACCCGGGTGGCGCGATCCGCGCCACCCGCGAACCACTCCGTGCGCCCGTCATCGGGCGCACGGATGGCACGCGGGCGTCTCGCCCGCATTCGGCGCGAGGCGCCGACAGGTATTGTGCTTGGCGCTTCGGCCGCGGCAGGATTCATCCGATCCTCCGATGAACGGTGGCGCGGCGCAGGTTAGCAGGAGCTTGTGGCGCGCCGCAGCCCGGTTGCCGCGCCGGCGGCAGGCCGGTCGTCCTGGGGTAACGTCCGCGGCCATGCCGAACGAACAGCATCCCGACCTCCTGGTGCTGGCCGAGAAGGCCTGGCGCGGGGAGCTCGACCTCCAGTTCGAGCACCATCCGGTCCACCGCTACTACCCGGGATCCTGCCGCATGGCGGAGGGCTTGCTCGGGTTCAAGGGCATCGCGGGCTTCTACGTCATCGACAGCGGCGAGGGTCTGGTGATGCTCGATGCCGGGCATCTGCTCGATGTGAAGCGGTGCTTCGAGGAGGTCCGCCGCTGGCGTCCCGACACGCCGGTCACAGCCGCGATCTACTCGCATCACCACGCGGATCACGTCTTCTCGGTCACCGCCTTCGACGCCGAAGCGGAGGAGCGAGGCTGGCCGCGACCGACAGTCTACGCCCACGAGCGGGTGCCGGCCCATTTCGACCGTTACCGCGCCATGGTGGGCTGGAACACGGCGATCAACCGCCGCCAATTCGCGATCGACGCGCCGCACTACCGCTGGCCGGACAGCTACCGCTACCCCGATGTCGTCTACCGCCGGAGTATGACGTTCCGGCGCGGCGAGTTGACCTTCGAGTTGACCGAGGGCCGGGGCGAGACGGACGACATCACCTGGACCTTCATTCCTGAGCGCCGGATCCTGCACACGGGCGACCTGTTCATCTGGGCGGTGCCCAACGCCGGCAATCCGCAGAAGGTGCAGCGCTACGTCGGCGACTGGGCCGACAGCCTGGAACGGATGTTGCCCCTGGGCGCCGAGATCCTGCTCCCGGGGCACGGTCTGCCGATCATCGGGGCGGACCGGGTACGTCAGGCGCTCGCCGGCACCGCCCGGTACATGCGGTCGATCGAGGAGCAGAGCGTGGCGGCGATGAACCGGGGCTTGAGCCTCGACCAGGTCGTGCAGGCGGTGCAACCTCCGGAGGAGCTGGCGGACGAGCCGTACCTGCAGCCGTTCTATGACGATCCGACCTTCCTGGTGCGGATGATCTGGCGCCGCTATGGCGGCTGGTGGGACGGCGAGTTCGACAACGTGATGCCGGCTGCGAAGAAGGAACAAGCGCGAGCATGGGTCGACCTGGCCGGCGGCGTGGACCGGGTCGTCGAGCAGGCGCGGGCCGCGTCCGCGGCCGGGCGCCATGCGGTGGCATGCCATCTGATCGAGGCGGCTCAGTACGCGGCGCCCGAGAGTGCCGAGGCCCACCAGGCGCGAGCCGCCATCTACCGCGCGAACGCGGACAGCCAGCCGTCGTCCATGGCCAGGAACATCCTGAACCACGCCGCCCTGGCCAGTGACCGGGGCCGGCGGGACCTGGCCTCGGACGGGTGAAGGCCTGCCCGCCGAATCGCAGGTGGAGCGGATCGTGAACTCCGGTGGGGGCTCGAAGCACCCGATCGTCGGGACGGCCGGCGGCGTCTGGGCGGTGGTCGGGCTGGTCGGCCTGCTGGGATGGGCGATCTTCAGGCTCGCGAGGATATCGATTGCCGCCTTCGACCATCCGTTCGCCTGGTATCACTGGGCGGCCCTCCTGGCGATCATCCCTTTGATGGCATGGTCGGAGGGCGTGCGCGGATTCCAGTTGCGCTTCTCGCCGCGGGTGGCGGAGCGGTCGGTCTCGATCCGCGCGAACCCGACGCTGGCTCGCGTTGCTCTCGCGCCTCTGTTCGCGGCCGGCTACTTCGGCGGCGACCGGCGGGAGCGGCTCGGCGTCTACTTCGGAACCCTCGGCATCCTGGTCCTGATCTTCCTCGTCCACCGCCTGGCCCAGCCCTGGCGGGGGATTCTCGACGCCGGCGTGGTCGTGGGGCTCAGTTGGGGCACGATCGCGACGCTGGCCTTGAGCGTGCGGGCCTGGCAGCGCGGGTAGGGCGCCGCGGGTTGGGGCGCTACTGCTTCATCGCCTTGCGGATGAAGCGCGCCATCGTCTCTCGCAGGTGAAGCGAGAGGTCAGGATCGCTCACGCCGTGGCGTGACTTCGGGTAGAGCATCATCTCGAACGGCTTGCCGGCTTTCTGCAGGTCCCAGGCGATCTGGAGAGTGTTCTGCATGTGGACGTTGTCGTCCATCGTGCCGTGGATGAGCAGCAGGTCGCCGTGGAGGTCGGCCGCCCGCTCGCGGACGGACGCGGCCTTGTAGCCGTCCGGGTTGTCGTCCGGCGTCGACATGTAGCGCTCGGTGTAGATCGAGTCGTAGGCGCGCCAGTCGACGACGCTGCCGCCCGCGATGCCGGCCCGGAAACGGTCGGAGCGGGTCAGTGCGTAGAGCGTCATGTAGCCGCCGAAGCTCCAGCCGTCGAGGCCGATCCGCTCCGCGTCCACCCAGGGCTTGGCGCCCAGCCAGTCGACCGCCTCCACCAGGTCGACGAGCTCCTGCTCGCCGAGGTTCCTGTACACCGGCCAGGTCGACTCGACCCCCTTGCCCGAGGCGATCCGGTTGTCGACCACGAGCACGACGATCCCCTGCTGGGCCAGGTACTGGAACCACATGCCGCGCGATCCCTGCCAGCCGTCTCGCACCTGCTGGGCGTGCGGCCCGCCGTAGACGTGGATCCAGGCGGGGTAGACGCGCTCGGGATCGAAGCCGTGCGGCCGGATCAGCATCGCCTCCAGGTCGACGCCGTCGCTCGTGGTGATCGTCAGCAGTTCCGGCACAGAGATCTCGAACCGTTCGAGATCCGGCACGTCGCCGCCGCCGAGGTCGCGCACGACCTCGCCGTCGTCGGCGCTGCGAAGGGTCATCTTGGTCGGTGTGTGGAGATCGCTTGAGCTGGCGACCCAATGCTCGATGGGGCCGTCCTCGGGGAAGCTCCCACGGTGGCTGCCGGGCGTCTCGGTCAACAGGGTCGCGCCGGCGCCGTCGAGAGCCACGCGGAGCACGTCGGCGCCGAGTGCCGTGCGGTAGGTGCCGGAGACGTAGGCCGCGCCCGCTTCCTCGTCGACGGCGTGGAGCGAGCGGACCTCCCAGCGCCCTTCCGTGAGTGGACTGACCAGGTTGCCGTCCTCGTCGTAACGGTAGAGGTGCTGGAAGCCGGTCCGCTCGCTGAACCAGAGGAAGCCGCCGTCGTCGACGAAGCTAGGAGGACCGAGTTGGTTGACCCAGGCGTGGGACTCCTCGCGCAGGATCCGCTTCGACTCGCCGCTGGCCGGATCGGCCCGGTGCAGGTCGAGGAAGGTCTGGCGGCGGTCCTGCACCTGGTACCAGACGTCGCCGTCAGGCGAGAACGCGACGTTCACGAACAGGATCTCGGTGTGCCCGTAGATCCCCGGATCGATCCAGGTGATGTCGCCGCCCGCGGCCGACGCCACGCCGAGACGGACGCGGGGGTTCGCGTCGCCGGCCTTCGGGTACGGATAGACCTCGAGTGGCGGCCGGTAGGGCACGTGATCGACGACCGTGAAGCGTGGCACGTCCCGCTCGTCGGTCTGCAGGAAGGCGATGCGGCGGCTGTCCGGGCTCCACCAGTGGGCCTGGTAGTTGCCGCGGCCGTAGATCTCCTCCTGGTAGACCCAGTCGAGCTTGCCGTTGAGCGTGTTCTCGCCGCCGTCGGTGGTCAGCCGGACTTCGTCGCCTTCGACGCCTATGACGTAGAGGTCCGCGTTGCGCACGAAGGCGAGGCTCCGGCCGTCCGGCGAGAACCGCGCCAGTTCCTCGTCCTCGGGACCGCGGGTGAGCCGCGTCAGCGTCTCGGAGTCGAAGCCCCACACGAACAGGTCCGAGGCGAGTTGGAGCAGTAGCCGGTCCGTGGACGGCGACAGGCGCAGCGACCCCGGCCGCGCCCGGGAGGCGGCGTCCTCACCGTCCAGCCGGAGTTGGTCTTCAAGGGCCGCAGCCAGAGGCTCCGGGTCGTAGAACGGCTCGGCGTCGCCGGTCGCCGCGTCGACGAATGACCAGGACACGCCGTCGTCCCCGTTGTCTTCGGCCTGCAGGTAGTCGCGGCCCCCCGGCAACCAGCGGATCCGGGGCAGGTCGGGCGAGAAGTCGAGCGCGTCCGGACCGTAGATGTGGCGGAGCTCGAGGGGCTCCTTCTGGGCCGTTGCCGGTGCGAGGGCGAGAAAGAACAGGCCGAGGCACGACAGACATCGGAAGATCTTGAGCATTGCCGAACAGTAGCGGACACCGCTGCGCGAATTCCTAGAACTCGAACTCCAGCAGCACCTCGGCGGTTTGGCCGTCCACCGCGATGGTGAACCGGTTCATGCCGTGGCGGAAGTGTTCGGCCATCTCCTGGAAGTCGACCTGGCCCGTGCCGTTGACGATCGGGATCCGGAGCCGTCGGATCTTCTGGCCGTTGACCGCGGTGACGTGGGCCTCGTCGGTGTCCTCTGCGAGTCCGTCGAAATGAAGAGGGAGCGTCGCGAGCCGGACCTCGGGATCGATCTTGTCGTACGGGATGCTGACCTCGAAGCCGGGCACGTCGACGCGAAGGGCCGGCAGCTCGGCGCGTTCGCCGACTTCGATGTCGACTGGCGCCGCGGTTTGAGCGTCGAAGATCACGCCGCGTGGCAGGTGGGCCTGCTTGCCCTTGATGAAGATGAACGGCCAGGCGACGGCCGCGGTCAGCGCCGCGGTGACCGCGAAGCGGCCCCTTCCGGAACGGTCGTAGCCGCCGAGGAGCCGGATCGCCTGGTTGTCCACGGCGGTGACGGTATTGGCCTCGACCTCGAGCCGACCCCGGATGCCGGCGACCTTGGCGCGTCTGGCCCGGCGGACCTCCGACCAGACGACTGTCCCGGCCTCGATGACGACGTGGCCGTCGACGAGGACGTCCTCGGCGACCTTGGCCCGTACGCGGTCTCCCTGCTGGACGTGGTGGCTCGATCTCTTCTTCGTGGAGAGGCTCTCGTCGAGGACGCAGTAGACGGTTGTGCCTGCCGGGATGTGAACCGTTTCGGCAGCAGCGGCAGTGGGCAGGGCGGCGAGCAACAGGCCCGCGACGGCGTTTCGGAACGTGGCGACTTGGCGCAAGGTGATCACTCCTTTCGGGAAGACTCCCATAGTCAGTACGGGGACCGGCCGGCTCCGGTTTCGCTGACGACGGGGCGCCGGATCGGCGCGTTCTCCTACAGAGGTTGGGGTGGCGCGGCAGTGTCGATCCCCGAGTATCTGGGCGACCGCTACCAGTCCGACGGCATCCGCGTGATCGTGGCCATTGCGTCCCTGCTGCTGTTCTTCTACCTGGCCGGCCAGCTCGTGTCGGGCCTGGTGATGTTCGAGAAGATGCTCGGGCTGTCGGAAGCCTGGGCGCTGGGGATCACCGCTGTCGTCCTCCTGGCCTACGTGTCGATGGGCGGCGCCCACGCCGACATCCTGACCGACGGCGTGCAGGGCTTCCTGATGGTGTTGATCGGAGTGCTGGTGATCGTCCTGTTCGTGGCCGGCGCCGGGCTGGACGGCGGCCTGGGCTCGATCATCTCGAACGTCCGGGAGCAGGACCCGGACCAGGTCGGATGGATCAACCGCTCGACGCCGCTCTACCACTCCTGGTGGTCGCAGGCAGCGGTCCTGCTGGCGCACATACCGCTCGGGCTGCTGCCGCACATCGGGAACAAGATCTGGGCGCTCAAGGGCAACAAGTCGCGCTTCACCTTCCTTCGTTTCGCCTCCGTGTTCGGCATCACCCTGGGCATGCTGGGCCTCGGCGGCACCCTGGCGCGAGCGGTGCTCGGCGGCCGTCTGCTCCAGGAAGGATCGACGCCGAACGAGGCGCTGCCGGCGCTGTTCATCGAGCTGTTTCCGGCGTGGCTGGCGGCGCTGATCGGGGTCGGCATCCTTGCCGCGGTCATGTCGACGGCGGACGGACTGGTCGTATCGTCGTCCCAGATCGTCGCGAACGACATCTACCGGCGGACGCTGGCGCCGCGCTTCGACTCCCACCTGAGCGCCGAGCAGCTCGATCGCCGGGTGCTGGTCATCAGCCGCTGGGCGACCCTGGGGGTGATGATCGTCTGCGTGACGATGGCTTGGATGCTCATGGACATGAACATCGCCATCCTTGTCTGGACCGGAACCGGCGGCATGATGGCGGCCTTCGCGGGACCGCTGGTGCTCGGTGCGCTGTGGAGCGGCGTCACCCGGGCCGGCGCCTACACCGGGCTGCTGGTGGGCTTGAGTACCTTCCTGATTCTGCACACGGGCGTTGTCGACCCGGCCTGGTTCGAGGGCAGCTTCCTCTTCCCCGTGTTCTCCTGGCTGCACGGCGAGTCGCCGAACCCGACCTCCTGCGCGGCGCTGGCCGGCCTGTTCGCGATCGGATGCACCGCGGCCGTGTCGCTGGCGACGAAGCCGCTGCCCGAGGCGCATGTCACGTCGCTGTTCCGGCGCGTCGCGGCGACCAAGTAGGCGAACAGCCAGCGTAGTATCCGGCGCCGGAGGAAGCGCCATGCCGAAGAACGCCGATGACGCCATGGATGTCCTGTTTCGGGACGCCCGCAGCCAGAACAGATGGCCGTCAGCGCCGCCAGAACACGGGCAGGAAGATCGCCGCCACGGCCACGATCTCGAGCCGGCCCAGCCACATCAGGAAGATCAGGAGCAGCTTCTCCCAGCCGGCGAAGAAGCTGTAGTTCAGACTGGGCCCCGCCGCTCCCATCGCTGGGCCGACATTCGACAGGCAGGCCAGCGACGACGACAGCGAAGTGACCATGTCGTTGCCGGCGATGGCGAGGGTGGCGGCGACGCCCAACCACAGGAAGGCGAACAGGGTCATGAAGCCTCCCAGGCTACGCGCCACGTGATCGCTGATCGTCCGGTCGCCGACCCGCAGCGCCAGCACACGGCGCGGGTTGAACATGAGCTGCACCTCCCGCAACGCCATCTTCAGCGTCATCACCAGGCGGCCGACCTTGACGCCACCCGCGGTCGAGCCGGCGCAGCCGCCCACGAACATGGCGAGCAGCAGCAGGGTGCGCGATGTGTCGCTCCAGGAGTCGTAGTCCCGGGTCGTGTGTCCGGTCGTCGTCATCAGAGACACCGAGTTGAAGGCGGCCTCGCGCAAAGCCTCGAAGAACGGCAGATCGGTGCTGCGCCAGCGGTCGAACGTGACCAGCGCCACCAGCACCGCGGCGATCGACACGTAAGCCCGGAACTCGGTGTCCCGGTAGAGCTGGCTGGGCCGTGAGCGTACGGCGAAGATCAGCGAGAAGTTGATGCCGGCGATCAGCATGAAGACGATGACGGTCCACTCGATGAAGGCGGAGTCGAACGCGGCGACACTCGCGTTCAAAGGCGCGAAACCGCCTATGGACACGGTCGTCAGCGCATAGCAAAAGGCCTCGTACTGGCTGGCGCCGCCCGCCAGCAGCAGCAGAATGAGCGCGATGGTCAGGCCGACGTAGATCTGCCAGAGCACGGTCGCCGTCTTCTGCACCTGGGGCTGCATGATGTCCTGGGTGGGCCCCGGTACCTCCAGCCGGTAGAGCAGGCGGGCGCCGGGTCCCAGGCTCGGGAACAGGGCGACGAACAGGAGCAGAATCCCCATGCCCCCCAGCCACTGGGTCAGACTCCGCCAGAGCAGGATGCTGGGGTTCAGTTGCTCGATGTCGGTCAGGATCGAGGCGCCGGTGGTCGTGAAGCCCGAGGCGGACTCGAACAGCGCCGCGATCGGGTCCGTGATCTCGCCGCTCAGCACGTAGGGAAGCGCGCCGAAGAAGGACGCCAGGATGTAGGCGCCGACCACGACCAGGATCGCCTCGCGCCGGTAGATCTTCTCGTGCGGTTTCCCCCACCAGTGGGCCGCCACTCCGGCCGCGGCGCAGACCAGCAGCGAGCCGCCGAGCGCCGCCGCGGGCCGCTCCTCGCCGTGCCAGAGCGCGAAGAAGAATGGAATCAACTGCGCGCCGGCGAGCAGCAACAGGAGCCGCCCGACCAGACCGGAAACGGCGCGCAGGTTCATCCGACGTTCGACTTCTAGGGCGCCGCGGCGGCTGGTGCTTCGGCCAGCGCCAGGGCCAGCAACTCACCCTCGAAGCCGGTGCCGCTGATCGCCATCACGATGTACTGCCGGTCTTCGTGGAGGTAGGTCATCGGCGCGCCGCTGACGCCGGCCGGCAGATCCATCTCCCAGACGACCTCGCCGTTCGTCTTGTCGTAGGCGCGGAACTTCCGGCTGCCGGCGCCCTCGGGCTGCACGACCATCGCGTCCGAACCGTCGGCGAGGAAGACCAGGGTCTTCGTGACCAGTGCGGATACGCGGCCCTGCTGGCCGAGCGGCGGCAGGTCGAGGTCGGCGAGCGCGGGGTGATCGCGCGGTCCGTCGCCGTTGGGGACCATCCACAGGTGCTCGCCGGTGTCGAGGTCGATCGCGGTAAGGCGGCCGTAGGGCGGCTTCGTGATCGGCAGGCCGTTCGGCAGCGTGGCCCACTCGTAGCCGTCGGCCTCGCTCAGGTCGACCCGGTAGCGCAGGTTGGAACGCGCGGGGTCGGGCGGCGGGCGCAGGCCCAGGATCGCCGGTACGGTGACGGACGGCAGGTAGAGCACGTTGGTCTCGGGATCGAGCGCGGCGCCGTTCCAGTTGGTGCCGCCGACCGCCCCGGGAACCTGGATCGTGGGTTTGGCGTCCGACCCCTCGATCACCGTCGGCGGCTGGAAGATCGGGCCGATGCGGTAGTTGGACACGTACTCGAGAGCCACCGCCCGCAACTCGGGCGTGAAGTCGATGAGATCGTCGATGGCGAGTCCCTGGAGGTCGTAGGGCAGCGGCCAGGTCGGATGCGGCTGGGTTGGCCAGGCCTGCTCGCCGGGGACATCGGACGGCGGCACGGGCAACTCGACGATCGGCCAGACCGGATCGCCGGTCTCCCGGTCGAAGACGTAGAGGAACGCCTGCTTGGAAGGCTGCGCCAGCGCCTTGATGGCCCTGCCGTCGACGACGATGTCGGCGAGCACGGGCGCGGCCGGGAAGTCGAAATCCCAGAGGCCATGGTGGACGGCCTGGAAGTGCCACCGCCGTTCGCCGCTCTCCGCGTCGAGAGCGAGGATCGACTCAGCGAACAGGCCCTTGCCCGGGCGGTGGCCGCCGTACCAGTCGTTGCTCGGGGTGCTGGTGGCGGCGTAGACCATCCCGAGCTCCCGGTCGCAGCTCATCCAGGTCCAGACGTTGGCGGCGCCGGCCCGGGCCGCTTCGGGGCTGTCCCACGTGTCGAAGCCGAACTCGCCTGGCGCCGGGATGATGTTGAATCGCCAGCGCAGGGCGCCGGACCGCGCGTCGTAGCCGCGGATGATCCCGGGTGGGTTGCTGCGTCTCGACCAGGCGTCGGACGTCGATTCGCCGAGCACGACCACGTCGCCGCAGACCACGGGCGCGGAGGTCCAGAAGTACTGCCGGCGACTGACGCCCTGCCCTGCGTCCAGCATGTCGATCCGGCCGCCGTCGCCGAACTCCGGGTCGCGGTCGCCAGTGTCCGCGTCGAGCGCGGTCAGGCGGCCGTTGCCGACAAAGAACAGCCGCCGTGTGGACCCATCGTTCCAGGTCACGCCGCCTCGCACCGAGAGCCGCCCCCTGTTTCTGGGCGCTTCGTCGTCGAAGGGGTCGTACGTCCACAGGATCTCGCCGGTCGAGGGATCGAGCGCTGCCGCCCCGATGCCGGTGGTCACCAGCACGCGGTCGTCGCGCATCATCGGCGTGTTCTGGAACACGAAGGGCGGGAAGATGCCCTCGTGTTGCGCGGCGAGGCCGTAGTCGATCGACTTCCAGCGCCAGGCGATCTCGAGTTGGTGGACGTTCGTCTTGTCGATCTGGTCGAGCGGCGAGTACTTGCTGCTCCGGCTGTCGGCGGCGTAGTTGTGCCATTCGCCGGCGCTGGCTGAAGCCGGCCGCGAGGTTGGGGCTGTCTGGGCGAAGGCTGCGGTTCCGATTCCGACCGCGCCGAGGGCGATGGCGGCGAGGCGTCGGCGGATCGTGGCGACGGCTATCACTCGTGCTCGATGTCGTCGTTGTCCACCTGCTTGCCGTCAGGCGGTGTCGGTTCTTCGCCGTTGCTCTCCGCGTCTTCAGAGGCCGCCGTGGTAGCGGCGCGGCGTTCCAGTTCGTCCTTGATCTCGCTGACGGCTGGGGGGAGACGCTGATTGCCGAGCGCCCTGCTGAGCGACTCCTCCCAGGTCAGGCGTTCTCCCGGTGTGCCGTCGGGATTGGGCTTCGGATCGAGCCACTCGAGCGAGTACAGGAAGCCATCCATGCTGGAGACGGTGTCCTCGTACCATTTGTTCTTCTCGTCCCCCTCACCGCGGCCGAAGTTGAAGAAGCCGTGGCCCTGGTCGTGGTAGCTGACGAAATCGCATCGCGCCCTGTGTTTCCGGAGGCCGAGGCAGAACTGGTCCGCCGTGCTGTGGGCCACGGTCTCGTCGGCGGTGCCGTGGAAGATGATCGTGGGTGGCAGTCCCTCCCGCAGGTGGTGGTAGGGGGACATCGACTCGGTCGGCGCTCCGAAACGTTCCGCCAGCGTCGCGAACCGCTCGAGCTGCTCCTCGGTCGGCTTCGGACCGCCGTCGACGGGCGCCAGAATGGTCGCGGGATTGAACAGGACCAGGGCGTTGGGGACCGGGCTCGGTCCGTCGGGATCGGGATCGTGGCCCGGCAGCGTGGCGGTGGCCGCGGCCAGGTGGCCGCCCGCCGATCCGCCGCCCGCGGCGATCCGGTCGGGATCGATGCCGAGCCGATCGGCGTTCGCGCGCAGCCAGCGGACGGCGCTCTTGGCGTCCTTGACGCACTCATCCGCCGTCACACCGTGGCGGTTGGCCACCCGGTAGTCGGCGACGGCGGCGACCATCCCGCGGTCGGCCAGGTAGCGGCAGTGGGGCAGGAACTGCTGCGGCGAACCGGAGCGCCAGCCGCCGCCGAAGAAGAAGACGATCGCGGGCCTCTCGTCGTCGGCCGAGTGGTCGTCGGGGTTGCACAGGTAGATGTTCAGTTCGACGTCTCCGACGGTGCGGTAGACCTCCGAAGTCGTTCCCTCCATGTCGGGCGGGTAGGAGCGTTGCGCGGGCGCCGACGTGGCGGCAGCCAGGAGCAGAAGGACGGCTAGTGGAAGCGCCGCGGTGCGGCACGGACACAGGTGGGGTCGGATAAAGGTCGAACGGGTCATCGGCACCTCGTGAAGATCAAGTCTCGCGCGACGGTTCTGGATTGTACCGGCCCTGGATCTCTACTCACCGGTCTCGATGGCGGCGTCAGCGGCTTCTTCCGCGGTCTCGTCGGCGCCGCCGCGGATCCAGACCAGACGGTATTCGTCGAGGGGCCGCAGTTCGTCCTCCAGCGCCTGCTGGATGAGGGCCGAGGAGCCTGGGCTGGCGCGCAAAGACCCGCTCTGGAGAAAGGCGGCGACTCGCGCGCTGTTTCTGCAGGCGTCGTCGTCCCTTTCGCACCCGAAGTCGTCCTGCTGGGTCTCGAGCAGGAAGACGAGCGGATCGGGCGACACGAACAGGCCGTCCAGGGCCCGGTAGGCGCTCCAGAGGTCGAGTGAGGGGATGCTGTAGCCGCCGCCGCCCTCGACGAATCCGACCGCTTCGACGGCGATGCCGTCAGGCTTGGCGGTGACGACGCCCGGGAAGGGGTCGAACACGCGACGGGAAAGCTCCTGCAGGGTGAAGGAGTCGTCCTTGGGCACTTCGAAAATCTTGACCAGTGGTTCGCCGGCCGCGACGACCCTCTCGATCAGCTCGATCTCCAGGTCGCGGAGCCGCGGGAGACTCTCGGACCCACGGCGGACCGGTGGCGTCGTCGTCGTCGGCGCCAGTTGTCGCGGTTGGGCGATCAACTGCGACTCCGGCAGTTCCTCGCCGTCGCCCGCGGCGAACAGTCCCCGCAGCGTCTCGAAGCGTCGGCCCGGATTCTCGTCCATG
Source organism: Candidatus Multivorans sp. (assembly GCA_965205295.1). Lineage (GTDB taxonomy): Bacteria > Acidobacteriota > Thermoanaerobaculia > Multivoradales > Multivoraceae > Multivorans. The sequence goes on along the minus strand of OZ242167.1, from coordinate 2,213,173 downwards.
TACTTCCACAGGGCCGCGACGCGACGCTGGTAGCGCGCGGCATCGGCTGCGAAGGTGCGAAAGCCGCGGTAGGTGGTGGTCGACTCGCCCGCCGTCGCCCGGGTACCGCCCGCGAACACGAACGCCAGGGTGACGGTCTGGGGCGGCGGCCGGCTCTGATCGGGCAATCGGCGTTCGTTGTCCCAGACCTCGAAGATGGGCCTCATCGGGGTGTCGACGAAGAAGTCCTGGAGCGCGGTGTTCGGATCGGCCGCCAGCGCCCATCGGCGATAGCTGGTCAGCTCTCTTCCGGCCCGCCGCCACTCGGCGCCGTCGGCGATTGGCTCGAAGACGCGGTCGAACCGGATGTGCCAGGGGTCGTGCTCGTTCATCAGCGCTTCGGCACGGTCGTTCACCCGCCGCGCGATGAGCGAGTTGTCCTTCGGGATCATGTGGCGGCGGATGTCGACCTGGGCCTCGACGCGGACGTAGCCGCCGGTGTCCGGCGGCGCGGCGGCGGCATCGTCTCCGGCAGGGCTCGGTGCGTCCGCCGACTCCGGGAAGAACTCAAGCGTCACGGTCTCGGAGACCGGATCGTCCGTGCAGGCGGCGAGCACCGCCACCAGGAGGGCGGCGATGAGCGGCAGCGCCCTGGGGGGGCGGGAACAGCGGGACGCACGGATCGCAGTCATGGACCCAGTATTCAACACGCGTAGGATCGTCGATCTTCCGACGGCGGCCGGATTCTTGACGATGAACCTCTTCACCCTACTGCGGGACCGTTTCGAGCCGGCGCTCGACCGTCCGAGTCTCGTGCTGGGGGGCGACGGCGGTACGGACACGGAATGGACCTACGGCGATCTGGATCGAGCGTCGGCGCGGTTCGCTGTGGCGCTGCGCGGACGCGGCGTGATGCCGGGAGACCGGGTCGTGGTCCAGGTGTCGAAGTCGGTCGAGGCGGTGGCGCTGTACCTGGGCGTGTTGCGCTGCGGAGGGGTCTGCGTGCCCTTGAACACCGCCTGCACGAAGCGTGAGGTGGCGTTTTTTATTGGGGATGCTTTGCCCCGGGTTGTGGTGCGGGGCGCCGGGGCGGCAGACGACCGTGCGGCCGGGAAAGGACCGGAGGTAGTCGGCATCGACGGGCTGTGGCGCGAGGCGCAGACTCTCGATCCCGATCCGGCAGTCCAACCCCGGGCCGACGACGACCTGGCCGCGATCTGCTACACGTCGGGCACCACGGGCCGGTCCAAGGGCGCGATGATCACCCACGGGAACCTGACCTCGAACGCGCTGTCGCTGCACGAGATCTGGGGCTTCGAACCTGATGACGTGCTGCTTCACGCACTGCCGATCTTCCACGTCCACGGGCTGTTCGTGGCGCTTCACACCGCGTTCCTGAACGCCTCGAAGGTTCTCTTCCTGCCCGCCTTCGACGCCGCGACGGTGCGCCGGTTGCTGCCCGAGGCGACGGTTCTGATGGGCGTGCCGACGTTCTACTCGCGACTGCTGGCGGCGCCCGGTTTCGGGAGTGCGGACTGCGAGAGCATCCGGTTGTTCGTTTCCGGCTCGGCGCCGTTGACTGAGGCCGTCTTCGGCGACTTCGAGGCTCGCACCGGCCACCGGATCCTGGAGCGCTACGGGATGACGGAAGCGGGAATGATCACTTCGAACCCGCTGCGCGGAGAGAGGATCGCGGGCACGGTCGGCTTTCCGCTGCCCAACGTCGAAGCGCGTGTGGTCGACGGGGAGGGCGAGGAGTTGCCCGCGGGCGAGGTGGGCATGCTGGAGATCCGCGGCCCGAACCTGTTCCCCGGCTACTGGGGCCTGGCCGAGAAGACGGCCGAGGAGATGCGCGGCGACGGCTTCTTCGTCACTGGCGACCTCGCCAGCCTCGATGTCGAGGGGCGTGTGACCCTGGTCGGCCGCGGCAAGGACCTGATCATCGCCGGCGGCTTCAACGTCTACCCCAAGGAAGTCGAGGACCGCCTGGACGAAGTGGCGGGTGTTCGGGAGTGCGCCGTGATCGGTGCGCCGCACGCCGACCTGGGCGAAGGAGTCGTGGCCGTGCTCGTGGCTGAAGAGGCGACCGTGGAAGACGATACGCTGCGCGCCGCGCTCGATGCGGGTCTGGCGCGATTCAAGCACCCGCGCCGCTTCTACTGGGTAGACGAGCTGCCGCGCAACGCGATGGGAAAGGTGCAGAAGAAGGTGCTGCGGGAGCGGTATCGAGACGCCTACGACGGATGAAGGAGGGAAGCCGAATGACACAGGCAGAGAAGAAGCTCGAAGGCAAAGTCGCCCTGGTCACCGGAGCGAGCCGCGGCATCGGCAAGGCGATCGCCGAACTGTTCGCGGAGCACGGCGCGAGGGTCGCCTGCTCGGCGCGTACCGTGTCCGAGGGCGCTCACTACCTGGGCGGTTCGCTCGAGACGACGATCGAGGAGATCCGGGCGGCCGGCGGCGACGCGGCGGCCTTCGCCTGCGACGTGTCCGAATACGACAACTGCGAACGGCTCGTGGGCGAAGTGCGCGAAGCCCTCGGGCCGGTCGACGTGCTGGTCAACAACGCGGCTCTGACCTACTTCATCCCCGTGGCCGACTTTCCGATCAACAAGTGGATGCGCTCGACCGCGGTCAACTTCCACGCGCCGTTCTACCTCTCGAAGCTCGTGCTGCAGGAGATGATCGAGCGCGGCGCCGGCAGCATCGTCAACGTCTCCTCGGGCGCCGCGATCGGCCCGGGGCGCGGCCCCTACACGGGTCCGCAGTTCGCCGGCGGCTCCCTCTACGGCGCCGAGAAGGCGGCTCTTGAGCGCTTCACCCAGGGCCTCGCCTCCGAGGTCTACGAGCACGGAATCTCGGTGACCTGCTACAGCCCGTCCCAGATCGTGCCGACTCCGGGCGTCGTCCACCACCGGCTGATGGAGGGCCGAGACCCGAACGAGGCCGAAACGGTCGAGATGATGGCGCAGGCCGCGTTGCTGCTCGCCACCGAACCGCTCGACCGCGTCACCGGCCGGGTGACCTACAGCCAGGCGATCCTGGAGGAGTTCGGCTGGATCGAGAAGGCGCGGGGCCTCGGCACCGAGCGGCAGGGCTCCGGCTACAGCATGATCTGAGGGTTACTCCTCGCCCTCGCTCTTCACCGGCTTGCCGGCCGCCATCCACTCCTTTTCGAGCTGGCGTGCTCCCCTGAGCTGGCCGAGCATCGAGTAGTTGCCCTCGTGGCAGGCGTACTCGTAGTTGTACTGGTCCGTCCTCGGCCACGGCATCTCGCCGCCGTAGGGCGCCGTGTACTCCTCGTCCTCGACCTCGAACTGGTAGAGCAGAGACTGGCCGTCGATCGGGCTGAAGCGCTCGGTGACCTTCATCGCGCCGCGCGGAACGCCGGCGGACTCTCGACCGTGCAACATCTGGGGTGCCGCTTCACGACGGAAGTTCGTCGTCTCGACGACGAGGGTGTCGCCTTCCCACCGGCCTATCGAGTCGCCGGAGTACGAGCGCAGGTCGGACGGCGAATAGTCAGCGTCGATCCGTACGACCCGGGTCCAGTGCATCCACTCGATATGGATCATCAGATAGTCGTCCGTTTGCACCAGGGTCTTCAGATTGTTGTAGGAGATCGTGCGGATCGGGATCGAAGCGCCTGGCTGGTAGATGCATCGCACGCCGAGGACCATCGTTTCCGGGCTGTCGAAGGGGGTGTCGCCCGTCTCGAGCCACCAGGCCGTACCGTCATCGTTCATCCAGATGAACGTGGGCAGGGCCCCACGGTTCTTCTGGGCTTCTTCCGTAAGCGGCGGCATCCGACCGTTTGGGGGGTTCGTCAGGATCGACGTACGGTACTTGCCGTCGATCCTGAACATCGTGTGGCCCGGATCGAACCAGGCGTAGTTGTAGCTCTGCGAGTCGATGAAGGCTCCCTTTTCGGGCGGCGGGCGATCCGGCGCGCTGGCCGCGTCGCCGGCCAGCACCCGCTGAGCCTGGGCGGCCTCGACCTCGGCCGCCTCCTCTGGACTGAGGACGAGTTCCTCGCCGCGCTCAGGTCGGCGCTCGAAGGGCGTCAACGAGCGGATGTCGTAGCGGCCGGTGAAGTCGGGCTTGCCGCTGGAGGTTCGGGGAATCTCGTCGGCGGCCGCCACGGTGACGGCGCCGCCGCCCGACACGAGCAGCAGGGAAAACAGCGCGAGGGTCTTCCGCATCTCGGATCTCCTTGTTCTAGGGTTCCGTTGAGCCTACCCGGAGCTCTCGCCCACCCAGAAAGGGCTCGACCACGCGATGCTGCCGTCGATCTGACGTACGCGCAGGTAGTAGTCGCCGGGTTGGGCTTCGCCCTGGTCGCCACGGCTACGGTCGGTTCGCGAGGTCGTACTCCCGGACGAGCGTGTCGGTCGGGAGTTTCCATTCGCGCGACAAGACACGGATCATCCGCAGCGTCAGCGGGCGACGCCGGTTGAGGACTTCCGAGGCGCGGGGTTGCGAGCCGATCAATGCCGCCAGCTCGCTCTGCCGGAAACCTCGCGCTTCCATCACATGCTCGATCATCGAGATCGGATCGGGCGCCTCCACGGGCCAGCGCTTGGCCTCATAGGCTTCAACAAGGGTGACGAGAACCTCGAGCGCGTCCCCCTCCGCCGTGTTCGTCGGAGCGCCCATCAGTTCGTCGATGGACTCCAACGCCGCATCGTAGTCGGCCTCGTTCCTGATCGGCTTGATCTCCATTTCGACTCCCTAGACTCTGGTCGCTTGGATCCGGTCGTACTCCCGGTGCGTTCCGACGAACCTCACGAATCCGATTCGGCGCGCATAGTCGAAGCGCACGATCAAGCGGTACCGGTTCCCCCCGATGTTGAAGACGACTCGGTTTCCGCTGATGATGCTCGCGTTTGCATACATGGCCTTGACATCTGTGGGAGAAGCCCAGTCCGCTTTCGCGGCGACCGCGAACCAGGCCTTGAGTGGCTGTTCGGCCCGAGGCTCAGTCTCCCAGTACTCGCGCAACGTCCGCTTCGCGACGATGCGCATGGCAGGATGCTATCCCAAGAAGGGATGCCCGGTCCGGAGCGCTCTTGCGCGGTTACTCGGCTCGGCCGGCCGGCTCCTCGCCATCGCGCCGAGTCATCGCGTCGACCGTGGTCGCGGCGCACATGTGGCCGATCACGTTGGCCGCGGAGCGGAAGACGTCCGGCACGCGGTCGATCCCCAGCAGGATGCCGAGTCCCGCCAGGGGAACGCCCACCACGTCCAGGGCCGGCGCCAGGGACACGATGCTGGCGCTGGGCACCGGAGCGACCGTCATCGCGGCGAGGAAGATCGCCACCACCGCCGCGGCGATCATCCCCGCGTCGAGCGGCACGCCGTACATGGCGGCCAGGAAGACGAGCGACGCGCTCTGAAACAGCGCGCTGCCCGGGCGGTTGATCGACGCCGCCAGCGGCAGGATCAGCGTGTACTTGCGCTCGGACAGGCCGAGTTGCTTCGCCTCCTGCAGCATCATCGGCAGTGTCCCCACGGACGTCGTCGTGGTGAAGCCCACGGTGTACGTGCCCACGGTCGCCCGGATGAAGCGCCCGGGCGGCACGCCGCCCAGGATCCAGACCAGGGGCAGGAGAACGAGGCCCTTCAGGATGAAGAGGCCCACCACGACGGCGACGATGAAGACGGCAAGGTTCTGCAGCATCGCCGCCCCGGTTTTCGCGATCACCGGCGCCGCAAGACCGAAGACACCCACCGGCGCGGTCCACAGGATCCAGCCCATCAGCCTGGTCAGGGCGTCCCCGAGGGCCTCCGCTAGAGACGTCAGCGTCCGCTGCTTCTCGCTCGGCAGGGTGGTCGTCGCCGCGGCCAGGAGGACGATGAAGATGAGGAGGGAGAGCAGGGCGCCGTCGGCGGCGACCTGGACCGGATTCCGAGGGACGAGGTTGACCAGGAAGTCGACCATGCCAGGAGTCGCGGCGTCCAGATCCGCCGCGGGCGTGGGCGGCGCCACGGGCGCCGTGAACGTGAGGGCAAAGCCCATGACCCCCATCCCGATCAGGATCGCCGGCAGCGTCGTTAGCCAGAAGAAGCCCACGGCCAGTCCCCCCAGCCGACCGAGCTTCCGCAGGTCGCCGATCCGCCCCACGCCGACGAAGACGACCGCCGCCACCAACGGGATGACGACCATCTGGATCGCGCGCAGGAAGATCTGGCCGAGCGGCTCGACAGCCTCGGCGGCCCGCAGCAGCACGGGCGAACCCGTCGCCGACGCCGCGATTCCGAGCCCCAGACCGAGCGCGAGGCCAATGAGAATGGCGCGCGTGTTCACACGGACCTCAGGCGTTCGGGAATCGGGAATGCCGCCTCGTGCGATACTGCCGCCGTGCCTTCCTCGACATAGCAGGAGCCGCGGTCGCTGCATGCCCTCCTAAGGGCGCGACCGGCGCCGAGGCAGATTCCGTGATCGATGCGCCGCCAGCCACCCTGAAGGGTGCCTTGAGTCTGCTGAACGTGTCGTCTCTCCTGCCGATGATGGGCGTGCTCGCCGTTCCCACGCCGAGACCGACGCGCAAGGTGGAGATCGTGGACGCTCTGCGGCGCCGGCTGACCCTCCCGACGTTGAAGGACCTTTGGGCGCAACTCGACGAGAAGCAGCGACTGGCGGTGGCGGAGACCCTGTACGGCGCCTCCGGTCGGTTCAACGCCAGCCGCTTTCGCGTGAAGTACGGCGATCTTCCTAAGGGGATTGGGGAGTACGGCTCGGTTGAGTCGCCTCTGCTGCGGTGCTTCCTCCAGTCGCCCGACCGTTCTCATCGCTTGCCGCCGTCGGTACCTGGCGATGTTGCCGCAAGGCTCCGCAAGTTCGTGCCCGAACCGCCCGATGCCGTCCTGGAATCGGGGGCGGAGTGCCCGGACGTCGTGTCCCGTGAGCAGCCCTCGGGATACGGCCAGAAGCCCAGGTTCGAGGATGTGGCGCTCGTCCGCAGGGACATGGAGCAAGCCGCGGTCCGGGACCTCTTCGCGGTGCTGCGCCTGATCGATCGGGGGCGGCTTGCCGTCAGCGCACAGACCCGGCGGCCTTCGGCGAGGACCGTGAAGCGAATCGGCGAGGAACTCGAGGGCGGCGACTTCTTCGAGGCGCCCGGAGAGCGGCGCCGGCGGGATTCGGAGGCGGGCCCGATCCGAGGGTTCGCCTGGTCCTGGCTTGTGCAGGCGGCCGGGTTGGTCGAGGTTGCCGGCAGTGGGAAGCTCCTGCTGACGGGGCAGGGGCGCGCGGCGTTGTCGGCGCCGCCCTGGGAGACGCTGCGACAGGTCTGGCGGCGTTGGGTCAAGAACGCCCTGCTCGACGAGTTCAGTCGCATGGACGAGGTCAAGGGTCAGTTCCGCGGGCGCGGCCGCGGGGCGTTGACTTCGGCGCCGAGGCGTCGCGCGGTCGTGGCCGCGGGGCTCAAGCAGTGCCCCGCGGGGCGTTGGGTAGAGGTCGACGAGTTGTTTCGGTTCATGTACGCCACGGATCTGAGGTTCAGCGTCACGCGCGACCCCTGGACTCTTTACCTGGAGCACGAGGAGTACGGCTCGTTCGGATACGAGAACGAGGGTCCCGGCGACGATCTGGAGTTGCGCTACTTCCTGTGCGTCCTGTTCGAGTATGCGGCGACGCTCGGCTTGGTGGACGCTGCGTTCACCGACCCTTGCGGCGCGCGGCTCGACTTTACTTGGCGGTGGGGCGCCGACTACGTGTCGTTCCTGAGCCGTTACGACGGTCTGGAGTTCATCCGCCTCAATCCTCTCGGCGCCTACTGCCTCGGGAAGACGCGCCGCTACAAGCCGTCCACGCCGCTGGTCAGGAGCAGCCTGACCCTGTTCACCGATCTGCGTGTCCGCGCCTCGTTGCCGCTTTCTGCGGACGAGCGGCTTCTGCTCGAGACATACGCGCGGGTCGAGGCGGAGGGCGTCTGGCGGCTGGATATCGACCGGGCTCTCTCGGCCCTCGAGAGCGGTCACGACGCGGCGCAACTGAGGGACTTCCTCGACGCCCGCGACGAGCAGCCGCTGCCGGAGACGGTCGAGGCGTTTCTGCGCCGGATGGAGCGGGGCGCGACGGCCGTGACACGGCGGCCGGCGCTGCTCATCGAGTGCGCAAGCGAGCGGGTAGCTGGCGAGATCATGGGAAACCCGGGCGCTGCCAGATACTGCCTGAGAGTCGACTCGCTGCGCCTGGTGGTGCCGGCGAAGTCGGAGGCGAAGTTTCGCAAGGCCGTTCATGCCTTGGGATACGCACTGCCGTTGCACTGAGCGCAAGGCATATGCCGCGACCAGGGAGGCGGAACCGGGACCGGCTTCCCGCGGTTCCGGATTCTGAGAGCGGGCTGTTCAGGAGCGGGACCACCTCGTTCATGGCGCCCCGGCCTTGTCGTATGCTCGCCTGAAGACGGTTTCGGACATCCATTGCTTGAAGCTCTCGTTGTCCATGAACTGCTTGAACAGCTCGGTGTCGTCCTTCATCAGGTTCTGCATCACGCGGACAAGCGCTCTGTCGTGCTCTATGCGGGTGTTCTCCCGGTCCGAGTTGTTCCGTGCGTTGCGGAAGGCCGTGTCGGCGGCGACCCTGGCGGGAATGTCGAACGCGATCATCCGCTGTACGCGGTCGGCGTCGTCCCACTCGATGCCGCCGAAGTGGTCGTTGAACGCCTTGATGATGCTGGAGAGGTGTTCCATCTCCGGTTCCGCGCGATGGCCGGCGCCCGCGGGCGGCGTCGGATCGACGTCGGCGTCCTCGTCGGGCAGCAGGATCTTCCGCATCGCCTGCTTCTCGGCCCGATAGCTGTCCATGTCGACTGCATCGAGGATGCCCCGCGCCAGGTCCTCCTCCCGCGGCGCCGGCAGCTTGGAGATCAGGAAGTTCAGGAAGATAGACCGCTTCTCCCAGCCGGCGTTCGAGAACGGGAGGATGGACGAGAGGAAGCCGTAGGCGCGCAGGAAGCCCTTCGCCTTGCCCTTGAAGTCGACCTGCCCGTCTTCGTCGAGATCGCTGAGGTAGGCGGCTACGGAGTCGTCGAGGATCGGGTCGAGCCGGTCGCGCTCCGCTCCGCCGAGATAGCGCTCGACGAAGCGGTCGATCTGCTCCGCCGAGTAGACCTGCGCTGCATCGAGGTCGGCCTGCAGGTCGTGCAGCCGGTCCGGGTCCGTCTCGTCGGCCAGGATCGTTCCGCGGTAGTAGTTCGCGAACGAGTCGCGGATGATCTCGGAATCGTTCAGGAAGTCGAGCACGAAGACGTCGTGCTTCCCCGGGTGCGCCCGGTTGAGCCGCGACAGGGTCTGCACCGCCTTGATGCCCGAGAGCGTCTTGTCGACGTACATCGTGTGCAGCAGCGGTTCGTCGTAACCAGTCTGGAACTTGTCCGCGCAGACCAGGAACCGGTAGGGATGTTCCTGGATCTTCTCCGCGATCCGCCTTGACGGGAAGCCGTTGAGCGAGGCTTCGGTGACCTTCGCTCCGCCGTACTCGTGCTCGCCCGAGAAGGCGACGATTGCCCGGTACGGGCTCTTCCTCGCTTCCAGGCAGTCGCGGATGGCGTGGAAGTACTGGATCGCGCGCTGGACGCCGTTCGTGACGACCATGGCCCGCGCCTCGCCGCCGATCTTCCGCGGCGCGGCGACCCGGTCGTCGAAGTGGTCGACCATGATCTCGGCCTTCAGGCGGATCGCGTGGTCGTGCCCCTCGACAAAGCGCCGCAGCTTCCGCTGCGCCTTCTTGACGTCAAACTCCGGGTCATCCTCGACGCTCTTCGCGAGCCGGTAGTAGCTCTTGACCGGCGTGTAGTGCTTTAGCACGTCGAGGATGAAGCCCTCCTCGATTGCCTGCTTCATCGAGTAGGTGTGGAAGGCGCGGCGCTTGGCCGAGCGGTCGGCCTGCGGTTCGCGAACGCCGAAAAGTTCCAGGGTCTTGTTCTTGGGGGTGGCGGTGAACGCGAAGTAGCTGGCGTTCTGGAGCAGCTTGCGGGACTCGATCAGGCGATTGATCTGGTCTTCGTACGTTTCGTCTTCGCCGCGGGCGCCGGCTTCGGAGAGGGCGCCCGAAATGGCCGCGCTGGTCCGCCCGCCCTGGCTGGAGTGGGCCTCGTCGATGAGGATCGCGAACCGTCGTCCGCGCTGCTCGTTGCCGATGGCGTCCAGGACATGAGGGAACTTCTGGATCGTCGTGATGACGATCTTCTTGCCGCCTTCGAGGAACTGGCGAAGATCCCCCGAACGGTCCGCGTGCCCGACGGTTGCCCCGACTTGGGCGTATTGCCTGATCGTGTCGTGGATCTGGCGGTCGAGAATGACGCGGTCGGTGACGACGACGATCGAGTCGAACACCGAGCCGCCGTCCTCTTCCGCCTGGGAGCGCGGGAATTCTGCCCGCTCCTCCAGCCCGATGAGCTGGTGGGCCAGCCAGGCGATGGAGTAGCTCTTGCCGCTGCCCGCCGAGTGCTGGATCAGGTAGCGCTTGCCTGCGCCGTTTTCGGCCACGTCGGCGAGCAGGCGGCGGACCACATCGAGTTGGTGGTAGCGGGGCCAGATCTGGGTCTTTTTCTTACGCCCCGTCTTCTCGTCCTTCGATTCGACGATCTGGGCGTAGTTCTCGATGATCTCCGTGAGGCTCTCGCGGGTCAGCACGTCGCGCCACAGGTAGTCGGCAGCCAGCCCGTCCGGGTTCGGCGGGTTGCCCGCGCCGTCCTTCCAGCCCCGGTTGAAGGGCAGAAACCAAGACGCCTTGCCCCGCAGGTGGGTGCAGAAGCGCACTTCCCGCTCGTCCGCCGCGAAGTGGACGATGCAGCGCCCGAACTCGAACAGCAATTCTCCCGCGGATTGCGGTCCTTGCGGTACTGCTCGACCGCGTCGCTCACGGTCTGCTTGGTCAGATTGTTCTTCAGTTCGAACGTGATGACCGGAAGACCGTTGACGAACAGCGCCAGGTCGAGCGCCAGTTTCGCCTCGTCCCGGCTGTAGCGGAGCTGCCGCGTGACGGTGAAGCGGTTCAGGTCAAAGCGTTGTTGCGCGAGTTCGTTCCCTTCCGACGGCGTGCCGTAGAACATCTCCAGGTCGTGCGCGCCGCGCTTGAGGCCGTTCCGCAGCACGTCGATGGCGCCGCGCTTCGTGATCTCGCCCCGCAGCCGGGCGAGGAACTTCCGCCGCGCCGGTCCGTCCTCGTCCAGGTCCAGGCCCGCCGCTGCGTCGGGCTGGGTCGCGTGCAGGAAGGTGGAGAGCTGGGCGAGATCGACGCAGTTGTTCCGGTCGTAGTCGCGGGGGTTGCCGCCGGTCCAGCCGGCGGTGGTGGCGGCGCGGCGAGTGCCGGCGGCGGCGCTCGGCTCGGTCGATTGGGGAAGTTCGCCGGGCTTCGGCGGGTCGCAGGGGTGGCCGGTGAGGGCCGTGCAGATGAGGCGTTCGAGGCCGCGCTCGGAGGTGTCGGTGGTCACGTCTCGCTCGAAGACTCGGCAGGCGACCTGCCTTCCTTTTCGGCGGCCGCCCTGGCTTCGGCCCGGGCCCGGTCACGGTCGTAGAGGGCTTCCCGCGGGAGATTGTCGGAGGCGCGGAAGCTCGGTCGCGATCTGCGGATGTCCTCGAACACTTCATGGAGCAAGCGTGCGCGCCGTTCCCGCTCCGTTTCGGCCCCTTCCGTTGGGCGATCGAGGTCCTTCGTCTGAGCCTGCCTTTTGTCTGGTCCCGCTTGAGGCGGGTCGGGCGAGTACGTTGGCATCAGGCTCGTACCGCGCCCCGGCGCGGGTTCTTGTTTGCGGTGGCTTCGGCTCGGGCCCGGTCGCGGTCGTACAACTCCGAGCGGGGCAGGTTCTCGGCCATGTCGAGGCCGATTCCGCGGCGCCTGAAGTCCTCCGTCACCTCGTGAAGCAGCCGCCGGCGCCGCTCGAGCGGCGTTTCGTTCGAAGAACCGCCGGAGGAGTGACCTGCGCGTGTTCGCTCAACATTCACCAGCCGCCGCCTTGCGGCGCTTCCTCAGCATGTTCCGATACACGCTGTCGGAAGTCGCCTTCACGTCCTCGGTGATGTCCAGCAGCGACTCGTCCCGGCCGTCGTAGGCTCGGAGAGAACCGGCCGCGTCGCCGATGGCGCTTCGCGCGCGCAGAAGGGACGCGATGAAGCGCCGGTCTATCGGCTCGGTGGCCGCGTGGGCCTGACGCAGGTCGTATCCCGCTGCCAGCAGTTGTCGTGCCTCGGCGTGGGGAAGGACTTCTCCGAGCCGTTTGATGTCCGGACTCAGCGTGCGGACGGCGGGCGGCCTCCCGTCTTGCTTTGAACCGTAGATCCAGACGAGCACGTCTCGAAGACAGTCCCAGCTTCTCGCCGGGGATGGGGTCGGGTCGCGGTTCGTCAGGCGGCCAGATGGGCGCCAGCCCGAGGTGCTCCCGGTACTGCGAACGTGAAAGGGCTGCGAAGAGATGGGCGAAGTTGAACTTCGGGGTGTAGCGGTCCTCGATGTCGAACAGGCCCTCCATAGTTGCCTGCTCCAGTACGTAGATGGCGGACACCATCCGTTTGACCGTGCCGTGGCGGTCGCCGAGTGCGTTGGCGATCCATTCAATGCTGGCTTCTTCCCGGTGCCAGTTCGCTGCGAACCGCGTCTTGGCGTAGGCGTTCCACTTGGCAGGCCCGTTGATGTGCTTGAAGCCGATGAACGCTCGCGCCTCCTCACGCGTCGCGACCCGATAGACCGTCACTTGGTCGAAGGTGTGGCGGAGCGAATCGTCCACGTCAGGCGTCGCGATGCGGACTTTCTCGGAGGAAGCGATCTTGCTCACCAACTCCGGCTCCCGCAGGAGCCTGAGCGTCGCTAGGCGACGATTACCCTCAAGGACGATCATCCCGTCTCCGCCGGGGACGTCCATCGCTACCAGCGGCTCGATGTCGAGATAGCCGTTCGTCGAGATCGACTGAAGCAGCTCGTCGAGTCCCTCGGAGTAGAGCCGGGCGATGATCGATTCGTCGGTGGCAGGTTCCTCCCGACCCGCCAGTCTCGGGCTCCCGCGGTCCAGGTGGAGCCTCTCGACGGGTACCTTCGCCGTCGTCCCGGCTCGTGGGTGCGCCTCGTCCATGACGCCGGCAATCTTAGACTTAGACGCAGGGCAGATGGAGTTGCCCCGCTTTCGTGGACAGTCTACGTCCGGCGTCGCGGCAGCGCTGCCCGAACTTGAGTGAAGTGTATTGGCTGCCGCGGCCGGAGTGATGGATGACGCCCTTGCCGGGGTGGCGCTGGGCGACGGCCATGTTCGGAGCGTCCACAACGAACTCAGCTCGCAGGTGGCCTGCCATCGCCCAGCCGACGATCGGGGACTACACTCGGTAGCAACCACTCCTGAGTAGCGTCTCGATCACTCTCCTCTAACCTTCCTGCGGAAGTTCCTGTTCCACGCCGCTCGCCAATCCCAGACAGAGCTTGGTTCGGCCTTCAGCTTCCCGTCTTCGCTCTTTAGTCGTGTCGGCGGTTCGACCCACCGATGCTCGCCCGTTCCCACGTTGATGTGTGCTCCGGGGCTCTCATCGATAGTCGCGGCGAATGCAGCTATTCGAGCGTTGGCTTCCATGTCTCGTCTAGCCGCGTCGGCGCGGTCGATGTCTACACCTCTGATCTTCACCGGCTTCAATCCAGCCTCAGCGTCGTTCGTGCGGATGTGACAGATCGCCTCTGAGCCGTCAACGAATCTCAGGATACAGAACCCTTCAGTAGTGCTGTCGGAATCAAACTTGGCACGAAACGGCCATCCGCAGTGGCTCTGCATCTGCGGCCATCCCTCTCGATCGTCTTCGCCTCCTCGTGCTGCCGTGTAGACCGAGTGTGAGTCTCGGGATCCTACCCAATTGACGAACACTTCGGCATCCGAGATGCGTTCACCGAACGTAGGGATCGGACGGTCGCTACTGGATACTCGGTCGAGTACCCTAAGTACGACCTTTCGGATAGCCGACCACTTCTTGCCCAAGAAAGATACAACGTGCTCTCTCTTCACGCCGAGCCACGCGAGTACGGCTACGACGAATGCAGCCAACGCTATCCATGTGCCGGCCATCGTCTTTGTTCGTCCCTGTTGCGGATTTGACTCGTTCTCGACCCATCCGGTACGCCGTTGGTGAAACTACCGGAAAGAGATCCCCATGCGACGCAGATAGCTGGGAAGCCGTGACGAGGAACAGTACTTGGACGCTCTTGACGAGGCAAGGGGTTCGTCTCGCCCATCGGGAGTACTTTGACGTTCATAGGAGCGTTGGCCGGCACTGTCATTGGCGTCTCTGGCAGTGCCGGTCGGGCGAGATATCGGACAGGTCGGCGATAGCGTGTCGTCGGTGATCTGTGTTCCATTCTCTTGTTGGGCGAGTCAGGCCTGTCGCTCAGTCCTTGGTGCAGGCGCCCGGATCTCCAGAAGCCGAGACGTCCGGTACTGGCTCGGGTCCGTGGGCGCAGTCGTTCGGCGAGGGCTCGACGTCAGGCAGAGCCGCCGCCGCTGCGCGCACGTCGAGCTGGCCGGTGACCACGTCGGCAATCAGCCGCGTGCGGAACTCGCGGAGAAGGGCGATCTGGCGCTCGGCGGTGTCTTGGCCGCGACGAAGGCCGGCGACCTGGAGGTCGATGTGCTCTACGACAGCCCGTTGTTCGTTGAGCGGCGGTAGAGCCATCGGCCTCGCGGACGTGCTCTGGAGGTTGATCCGTTGGCGCGTGGCGCCGGTCGACAGAACTGCCGACGCGGCTGCTGCCGTGGCAGTAAGTTGGAGCGTGGCGAACCTCGGCTCGAGGCGATTCTCATCCAGGCGGAACCTGAAGCAGTCCGCCTTCACGATCGCGGGGCCCAGGTCTTCTGGCGCCACACACGCACGGCCTGCAGGGTGGTTTCTGTCGCCAAGGCCCGCTATCAATAGGTCACGCGCGAGTACCGAGTGGTCGCCGAGCGACGAGCAATGGCGATGTGAGATGTAGGCCCTATCTGAATTCCTGAACTCCGCGTGGCCTATGTTCTGAAGTCTCACGACTCGCACTCCGTCCTCCGTGTAGTGCGACGACTTCAGGCCAGAACCGAACGGCCCGTCGCAGCGATCGAGTGCTAGTCGTCGAAGTTCCGAGACGCACCAGTGTGTTGGCACACCGTCAAGCCATTCCGTCCCCGAGTCGTTGTAGGCGGGATAGGGCTGGCCGGTCCGGACATCGATCTGGCCGGTGACAGCCTGATGGATGACGGCCTGCTTCTGCTCCTCAAGCAGCGCGATCAACTTCTCTTTGCGCTGGATGTACCGCCGGACGCGCCGGTCGAGGTAGTCGAGGAGGCGCACGATGGCGGTTTGTTCGGCGAGGGGAGGGAAAACGAAGCGGTGCCTTCTCAGTGTCTCCCCCGTGAGATGGTCGATCGTGCTCTTCTGTCCATCCGTGAACGCGCCTCGACTAGCGGCAAGCCGCAAGCTATGGAGTAGGAATCGTGGGAGGTCGCGGCCCTTGTCGTGTGGTCGAAGGCGGTGCAGAGCCTTCTGATAGCCGCAGACTTGGATTTCTCCGGCCCAGACCGCGCTTCTTCCCACTTCTCCCCCCTCGCAGACGAGGAGGTCGCCGGCCTCGAGCGTGTAGCGGCCAAGCTCTGCTGCTGAAATGTCCATTCTCGGAAGGCCTGAGACGTTCACCCGATCCCACTGAACGTCCACGTTTCTCAGATAGGGCCGCAGATGCTCGCCTGAGATGCGCTTGGCATCCAGCATCTTGCCCAGACGCTGGTCGTTGCGGTGGCGCAACGATGCGACGTCCCAGTGCGCCGGCACGTTGCCGAGCCATTCGACACGAGAGTCCTTGTACTCGCCGTAGGTCTCGATGGCGCGGGTCATTCCTCGAACTGCCCGGTAGGGACCTTGGTTTCGACGGCTGCGTCGTTCGCCCTGCCCCGCCTTGCGCGCTCCATGAATCGGCGAAGTATGGGGTCCGTGATCTCCAGGTTCCGCAGATAGTCCATCTGCTATTCCTCGGTCATCTTTGGAAGGCGTGTAGCGGCTATGGGTTGTCGCTTCGCGCTTCTTCGGGCTTGGCGGCGAATCGCCGGAGGATCGGGTCAGAGTACTCTCGCGTGTTCAGCCACTGGACCCGCTCTTCGGGCGACATGCGAGCCGTCCTGGTACTGAGGCGATCCCGGATCTCCCGTACGGACTTCACGCAGTCGAATGACTTCTGCTTGTCCCTGGCCGTCATTCTCTCGGCTCTTTCGGGCTCTGGGGTGACAAGGCCGCCCCCTCCGGCTCGGCCGAAGCGACAGCGGCCTCACCGTGAGTGCCCCGCTGCACTCGCTCCATGAATCGCCGGAGGAGGGGGTCCGTGGGTCGGTAGTCGCGCATCCAGGCACCGATCTCGGCGCTACTCAGGCCTTCAAGCTCCTTGCCGAGCTTCTTCCGTTGGGCGCGCTGAAAGGCGACGCAGTCGAAGCTCTTCTTCTTCGTCGTCATCGGGATGCTCCTGTCGTGAGTCACTCGTCGACGTGGACGTCAACCGGCGTGCAGATGTCGATGTGCGGGTGGCCATGCCGCCGGTTGACCGCGTTGACGATCCTGGTCCGCCTCGGATTGACCATGTGCCTGAAGTTCCAACTCACCAAGTGATCGACGCGGGCCAGTGTGGCGGCCGCGATGTGCAAGGCGTCGGGGCGCATCGAGGGACCGAAGGCGCCGGCCGCGATGTAGCTTGCCGCCAGTCTACCTGCCTCGTCGGAGTCGGGAAGCGACTCGGTGTGCTTGTCGGACACCGCCGCAAGGACGCTCCGGACCGGCTCGGGAGCGCCGTTCAGTTCCCTGATAGTGAAGGGGGATAGCACCAAGGTCAGTTGTCCTCGGCGGAAGCACTCGAAGAGCCGGCGCGACGGTTGCCGGAACTCGTCCTCCTCGCAACCGCCGAACACGGAGGTGTCGACGTACACCCGGCGCGTCCGGGCTTCTGGCCGAGCCGCGGCCATGCCGCCCATGATCTCGGCCAGCAGACCCTCGGTCTGCGTCTCGAGCGCCAGAATGTCGGCCTGGATCTCCGCCAGCGGCCGCATCGGCTCGGGCTTGTAGAAGTAGCGGTTGAAGCTGATCTCGTAGCCGGTCTTCACGGTCCTGGGGTTGTACCACGCGTCGGCGGCCCAGGGCAGCACCTCCCGCTCCAGGAACGCCTCGATGCCGCCGTTTTCCTGCAGCGGAATCTGCTCCGTGTCGCGGAGACTCGTGTCGGGCTCGTACTCGACGACGGCCGTCTTGCCGTCGACCGGCGCCTCGAACAGGCCGCGCAACGGTCCGCTTCGACGCCGCGCTTGTGGATCTTCCGGATCACGGGCGTCGCCTCTTCGCCGCGGACGCCGGAGGCCTTGAGTTCGCGGATCTCGGCCGCCTTGTACGCGCGGCCCCCGTCGACGTCTTCGATGCGGAGCGGCCGCTCGACGGTCACCTTCCAGAAGCCGAACGCCTCGTTGTCGAAGATCCTGCTCTCCTCGGTCTCCTCGAAGGCGAGGAAGGCATCACAGATGCGGCGGATGTCCTCGTCGCCAAGTTCGCAGTTCTTCTTTCCCAGGTTCTTCCGCAGCGGTTGGAACCACTTCGTGGCGTCGATGAGCTGTACTTTGCCCTGCCGGTGCGCGGGTTTCCGGTTCGTGAGCACCCAGACGTAGGTCGCGATGCCGGTGTTGTAGAACATGTTCAGCGGCAGGGCGACGATGGCCTCCAGCCAGTCGTTCTCGATGATCCAGCGCCGGATGTTGCTCTCGCCCTGGCCGGCGTCGCCAGTGAAGAGGGAACTGCCGTTGTGGACCTCGGCGATTCGGCTGCCGAGCGCCGTGTTCCGCTTCATCTTGCCGAGCTTGTTGGCCAGGAACAGCATCTGGCCGTCGCTGCTGCGGGTGACGAGGGAGTACTCCGGGTCGTCGCCGTGCTCGATCAGGAAACGGGGGTCGCGCATGTCCTTCTTGCCGCCCATCCGCTGGAGATCCGTCTTCCAGCTCTTGCCGTAGGGCGGATTCGAGAGCATGAAGTCGAACTCGCGGGCGGGGAAGGCGTCGTTCGAGAGGGTGGAGTGTTCCGGCCCGCCGACGATGTTGTCGGCGGCCGCGCCTTCGCCCTTGAGCAGCAGGTCGGCCTTGCAGATGGCGTAGGTCTCGGCGTTGATCTCCTGGCCGAACAGGTGCGTGGACACCTCCTTGCCACGCTCGCCGGCAAGCGTCTGCAGCACTTCCTCGGCCACCGTCAGGATGCCGCCGGTGCCGCAGGCGCCGTCGTAGAGCGTGTACGTGGCGGACCGAATCCGGTCCGCCACGGGCAGGAAGACGAGATTCGCCATCAGCTTCACCGCGTCGCGCGGCGTGAAGTGTTCGCCGGCCTCCTCGTTGTTCTCCTCGTTGAAGCGGCGGATCAGCTCCTCGAAGATCGAGCCCATGCCGTGGTTGTCGAGGCCGGGGTGTTTCACCGAGCCGTCGCCTTTCAGAACCGGCGCCGGGCTCAGGTTGATGTCGGGCGAGGTGAGCTTCTCGATCAACGTGCCGAGCGCGTCGGCCCTGGAGAGCCGGGGGATCTGGTTGCGGAACTCGAAGTTGTCGAGGATGTCCTGGACGTTGGGGAGAAACCGTCGAGCCAAGCCTCGAAGTCGGCCCGGAGGCGCTGCCGGCCGGCGCGGGCGCGCAGGTCCCGCAGCGTGTACTTGGACGTGTTGTAGAAGTCCTGCTTTGCCGCGTCTCGCAGGGTGGCGTCCTGGTCCACGATTCCGAGTTCGTCAAGGGTCGCCTTCACCTGCAGGACCTGCTGCTTCCTGCCTTCCAGAACGGCATCGAGCCGGCGCAGCAGAGTCATCGGCAGGATGACGTCGCGGTACTTGCCGCGGACGTAGAGGTCGCGCAGCACGTCGTCGGCGATGCCCCAGATGTAGCCGGTGATCCAGCTCAGCGAGGCGTTGCCCACTTCAGGCTTCCCCGTCAACCGGCGCCACCTCAAGCCCGAGTGCGGCGGCGTTCGAGCGAATGCGGCGGTCGAAGGTCAGGACCTTCAGATCTTGTTGGAACTCGGCGACGTGAAGCGCGGTGGCGAGGTGCAGTGCGTCGAGCGCGCGGACCGGCTCGCGCGGGAAAGTGCGGCGCGCACGGTCCATGATGACGGCGCCGACCCGGTACACGTTCCACGAGGTCGTCGCCGCTTCGAGCCGCGCACGCGCCGCGTGCGCGCCGGCGGCATCCAGCCGGCCTCTTGCTTCGGCCGCGCGGAGAGCGCGGTCGCACTCCAGCACCGTCAGCTCCGAGGCGAAGATGGTGGAAGCCGAGGCAAGAAGCCGGCTCGCCTCGTCTCCCATCGATTCGCCGAACAGCCACGACAGGACCGCGCTGCTCTCGGCGTAGAGCGTCATCGGTCGCCGCGGACCCAGTCCAGCAGCGCCATGACTTCCTCGTGCGGCAACCGCTGCTCCCGCGGCGGCCGCGCGTAGTCGACCATTGCGTTCGGCCGGCCGAGACGTACCTCTCCCGCTCGTGCCTGCCGCAGCAACTCGTCGTCCGGGTCCATGTTCCGCGGTGCGTGAGGAACGAGATCAGCGACCGGCGTTCCACGGCTGGTGACGGTGACCCGTTCGCCGGACTGGGCGATGCGCAGGTACTCGCTTAGACGGTCCTTCAACACGCGAATAGCAACGGTCGTCATGGCCGCAATGTAGCTTCAACGCGGCTACAACGCAACCTCAGGGTTTGCCGGCGTACCGCGGCGTCGCCGGTCAAGGCTGAAACGGATTCCGGAGCGTCACCGTCTCCACGACGTAGCCTTCCTGCATGTCCTCGGTGTGCAGGGTCGTGCAGGCGCCGTTGATCGCCGCCCGCACGATGAGGGCGTCCCAGATGGACACTTGATGCAGCCGGTGCAGATCGACCGCCGCGATCAGATCGACCGTGTCGAGGGTCACGACGTCGAATCGGGAGTACTGCATGATGCGGCGTCGGGCGTCCTCGCTGCTCATACTCAGCTTTCGTGTGGCGGCAGCGAAGAACTCCTGCAGGACCTGCAACGAGAGGACCCCGCGCTGCTCGCGCAGGAGGCGGCGGATCAACTCGCGGGCGCATGTCCGCTTGCGCGTGTCGCGGGCGTCGTGGGCGTAGATCAGAACGTTCGTGTCAAGGAACTCACGACCGCTCATGCAGTTCCTCGCGTGTCCACGGCCCCTGCGAGCGGTAGTCCTCTTCGGTCCAGAGCGCGTTGAGCCTTGCGATCACCGCTTCCGCGTCGTCAGTTCGGGTCAGCTCGTTGAGATAGTCCCGAACGAGTTGGTTCAGGCTGGTTCCTCGGACGGCGGCGACCCGCCGGGCCTCGGCGACGACCCGATCGTCGATGGAGAGTGTGACGTTCATGGGCACAGGATAGGTGTACACGGGATCCGTGTCAACTGCGCCGGCGTTCCCGCAAAGCCGGAGCTGCCGACCATGCGAGATGGGTTGATGACTGGGACGCCA
Source organism: Candidatus Multivorans sp. (assembly GCA_965205295.1). Taxonomy (GTDB): domain Bacteria; phylum Acidobacteriota; class Thermoanaerobaculia; order Multivoradales; family Multivoraceae; genus Multivorans. Next base: position 2,192,747 of record OZ242167.1, on the reverse strand, counting down.
CCGTTTGGGGGTGAAGCCTCTGTGGCGTCGACTCTACGCCCACAAACCGTGGATCACTTCGCCCTTGACCAGCTCCCTCGGCTGATCCAGGTGGTTCAGGATCTCCATCGCCGGGTCGATGCCCAGCGTGTGGTACACGGTGGCCAGCAGGTCGTTCGGGTGGACGGGCTTCTCGCGGGGTGAGGAGCCGGTCTCGTCGGACTCGCCGTAGAGCTGGCCGCGGGAGATGCCGGCGCCGGCGACCAGGGCGGTGTAGCAGTAGGGCCAGTGGTCGCGGCCGTCGGGGGAGTTGCTGTTGCCGGAGGTGCTGACGCCGAGGCGGGGGGAGCGGCCGAACTCGCCGACGGCGACGACGAGGGTCTCGTCGAGCAGGCCGCGGTCGTCCATGTCGGAGAGCAGCGCCGACAGTGCCCGGTCGAGGACGGGGCAGTGCAGGTTGCGGAGCGGGCCGAAGTTGGCGGCGTGGGTGTCCCAGGAGTCGATCTCGGGGTTGCCGTTGGCGACCGCGGGCCAGTTGAGCTGCACGAAGCGGGTGCCGGCCTCGATCAGTCGGCGAGCCATGAGCGCGCCCTGGCCGAAGGTGTTCCTGCCGTAGCGCTTGCGCATGTCGTCGCTCTCGTTGGAGAGATCGAAGGCCTGACGGGCCTTGCCGGAAAGCACGAGGTCGTAGGCCTTCTCGTAGTACTCGTCGAGGGCGGAGTTGGCGACTGCCTTCTCGAGGTCGGGCATCGAGGCGTTCAGGCCCTTGCGGAGTTCGAAGCGGCCGGCGAGGCGCTCGGGGGAGGTCTCCTTGCGCAGTTCCAGATCGCTGAGCTCGATCGGCTGGTTCGGATCCTGGTAGAGCCGGTAGGGGTCGTAGGCCTTGCCGAGGAAGCCGGCGGCGCCGCCCTTGCCGATCACGTTCGATTCCTGGAGCGGCCGCGGAAGCTCGACGAAGGGAAGCATCGGATCGTCGAGGGGCTTGAGCTTCGAGATTTGGGCGCCGGCAGTGGGGAAGTCGGCGGGGCTCGGCGGTTCGAGCTGGCCCGAGGGAGAGACGCGGTCGGGCGGGTAGCCGGTGAGCATTTGGTAGATCGCGGCGGTGTGGTTGAAGAGCCCCTTCGGGGTGTAGCTCATCGAGCGGATCAACGTGCACTTGTCGACCTGGTCGGCCAGGAGCGGCATCGTCTCGGAGAGCCGGATGCCGGGCACCTTGGTGTCGATGGCGCTGAACTCGCCGCGGATGTTGGTGGGCGCGTCGGGCTTGGGATCCCAGATGTCGATGTGGCTGGGGCCGCCCTGGAGGAAGAGCAGGATGACGGACTTCGCCCGGTCGAAGCCGGCGCCGCCGCCGATCGCATCGACGGCCGCGGTGGCGGCGTGCGCGTCACGGAGCGCCAGCGCCTGGCTGAGCGAGATGCCGAAGATGCCGAGCGAGCCGACGCGGAGGAACTCGCGCCGGGTCGGGCCGTCGCAGGTGTGGCCTGGCTTTCCTGGGATCACGAGCATGTCGGAGCTCCTTGGAGCTTACGAGTTGAAGAGGAAGGCGTTCGAGTTGAGGAGCGCCCACATCAGGTCCTGGGCGGCGGCGGTACGGCTGTTTGCCGTCTCGAAGTGGCCTTCGGCGAGTTGGGCCTCTTCGTCGGTCGGATGGCGGCCGAGGGCGGCGATGTAGAGCTCGGCGATCAGCTCCTCGTTGTCCCTGCCGGACAGGACGAGGTTCGCCACCCGGCCCTCGGGATCGGCGATCGCGTCGGCGATGACGGCGCCGTTCAGCAGGCTGAGCGCCTGGGGCAGGCTCATCTCCGTCTTCCGCTCGCACTCGCAGGCAGTCTCGCGGTCCGGCTTGCCGAACAGGTCGAGGAAGCCCTCGATGCCCATGCTCGCGGTCATCACGTGGGGGTCGGGCAGGGCGGTGGCGTCGAAGTCGTCGGGCAGGGTGTCGATCTCGAACCGCGAACTGGTGGCGCGGGCGACGGCGTCGGCCAACTGCTCGGCGCTCAGCCGCCGCGGTTCGTGGTGGGAGAAGTTGATCCGGTCGTCCTGGTTCCACTCGTTGGTGCGGAAGGACGATTGGTACGCCCGGGAGGTGGCGATCGTCCGCATCAGGCGGCGCAGATCGAAGTCGTTCTCGATCAGGTCGGCGGTGAGCGCATTGAGCAGCTCGGCGTTCACCGGCTGGTTCGAGGCGCGGATGTCGTCGACCGGGTCGATGATGCCGCGGCCCATGAAGTAGCTCCACACGCGGTTCGCGATCGCCGGCGCGAAGTAGGGGTTGTTCGGGGAGGTCAGCCAGTCGGCCAGCGCCGCCCGGCGTCCTGGGCCCTGGCCCGGTTCCGGCGCGCCCTCGACCGGCACCAGGTACTTGGCCGGCACCACCGCGTTGGTCTTGGGGTGCAACTGTTCGGCGTCGCGGCGCTTCTCGAACACGATTTCCTCGCCGGTGCGGAAGCCCGGGCGGACGCCGAGGCCCGCGAAGAACGCCGTCATCTCGAAGTACTGGTTCTGGGTCCAGCGCTCGAACGGGTGGTCGTGGCACTGGGCGCAGACCATGCGCACGCCCATGAAGAGCTGCGTCGTGGTCTCCATCGCCTCCTTCGGGTCGCGGGCGGCGCGGAAGTAGCTGGCGGCGGGCACATCGAGGGTGCTGCCGCTGGCGACGATCAGCTCGTGCACCAGCTCGTCGTACGGCCGGTTGTCCTCGATCGCCCCGCGCAGCCAGCCGCGGAAGGTGAGCATGCCCTTGTAGCCCATGAACTTCCGGTTGCTGCGCAGGAGGTCGCCCCACTTGAGCGTCCAGTGGTCGACGTACGCATCGCTGTCGATGAGTTCGTCGATCAGGCGGTTCCGCTTCTCCTGGGTCGGCGTGTCGTCGGCGAGGAAGGCGCGCACCGCCTCGGAGGTCGGGATCCGGCCGGTGAGATCGAGCGACACGCGGCGCAGGAAGGCGGCGTCGTCGGCCGGGGCCGAGGGCAGGACCTCGATCCGCTGGAGCTTCCTGTCGATCAGTTCGTCGATGTAGTTGATCTGGGGCAATGCCGTCCATTCGAAGCCCTCGCGGCCGCTGAGCACGGTGACGGGCGCGGTGACGAACTGGCCCTCGTAGCGGACAAGCAGCGTGCTCTCGCCCCGGCGCAGGCCGGTGGCGACGGGGCCGGAGGCGGAGTCCTCGATCGCCATCGTCTCCGTGTTGCTGCTGGTTACGTGCGCTTCGCGGGTCACGTCGCGACTGCGGCCGTCGCCGTAGTGGGCGATGACGATGGTCTGCTGACGCATCCCGGGCCGGTTCATGAAGACCTCGCCGGGGTGGATCTCGAGCCGTGCGACCCGATCCTGCTCCATGTCCCCGTAGGGCACGCCGGTGGAGATCCAGTCGAGCATCAGGTTGTAGTAGCGCGAGCCATGGACGATCCGCTGGCCGCCCTCGTGCGCGACCTGCATCGTCGGCTTGGCGAGCATCAGCGAACGGGCGGGCTCGGCGCGGTTGAAGCGCCGTCCCGACATGTCGTAGAGCAGGGACTGGTAGTCGAACTCGGGGTCGTAGCCGCGCAGCGAGAGCTTGAAGCCGTTCTTGCCCTTGGCGGCGCCATGGCAGGTGCCCGAGGAGCAGCCGACCTTGTTCATGACTGGCAGCACGTCGCGGACGAAGGTGACGGGCTTGGCGGCGCCCGCGGCGCTGGGGCCGTGAACCGTGACCGGGACGGTGGCGGTGAGGCCGCCGGCCTGGACGGTGATCGAGCCGCTGCCGTCGCCGGTGGGGGTGAGGAAGCCGTCGTCGCCGCGCTCGACGGGGGCGGTGTGGGTGCGGACCTCGGCGTCGGCGGTGAGGTCGACCCGTTCGCCGGTTTCGAGAACGCCGGTGACGATGAGCTTGCGGCCGTCGCGGTTGTTGTCGAAGGTGAGTTCGGGCGGCTGGATGAGGAGTTCGGCGGGAGTGGCTTGATCGCTGGAGGCGGCCGGGAGGGCGGTGGCGAAGAGGACCAGCGCGATGAATGGGACCGCGCGCAGATGCGGGCGAGACGCCCGCGCGCCATCCGTGTGCCCGATGACGGGCTCACGGAGTGGTTCGCGTGTGGCGCGGGGACGCGCCGCCCGGGTTCCCAGGGGCCGAAGAGCAAGGCTGGGTGCCCTCGTTCCGGAATTGGAGCAACGTCTCATCTGGCCTTTACCTCCATACGTGCTTCGACCGGCGTTGTCGTGTACGCCGCGCGGCCTTCTCTCTCGCCGGCCAGCCACGACGACGACGTGATCAGGAAGTCGTAGTCCCCCGCTTCGACCTTGTCCGACGCCTCGCAGGAGATTCGGAACTTGCCGTCGTCTTCGGGTTTGATCTCGGTGCTGTCGCAGACGACGCCGGTGGGCAGGGCGTCGGCGCGCAGTTCGACCGGCTGCTGGAAGCTCTTTTCGCGGTGCAGGACGCCCTCGACGACGCCCTTTCTGCCGGACTTGACACTCGCCTTGTCGACCTCGATCCGGTAGCCGGGCACGACCTCCAGGGTCACGCCGGGCGTGTAGAGGCGCTCGGGCCGGCCGTCCACCGTGACTTCGCCGGTCAGAGTCACGCTGTAGCGGTCGTGCCGGGTACCGTCGCTGCTGCGGATCAGCTTGCTGCCCTCGGACTGGTCGTAGTCGGCCTTCTCCGTCGTTTCGACGCGAAACTCGCCGCCGCCGATCACGGCGCTGACCACCATCGGCGGTTCGATCTCGGCGTCTTCCCCCGGCGGCGCTTCGTACTTCCACTCGAAGTCGAACGGCATGCCCTTGACCAGCCGTACCGTCTCGGGCGGCATGCCGATCAGCCGCGGTCCTGGCCGGCCGGTGAGCAGGACCGGCAGCCGGCTCTCCAGCCAGGGGGCGGAGAACGACCGCTCTTCCTCCGTCGTGTAGCTGCGGCCGTCGCCGGCTCGCACCCTGGTCACGCTGCCGGGCACGCTTGCCCGGCGGCGGATCACGGCGCCGTTCTCGAGCACGCCTTCACCCCAGACTTCCAGGTCGAGGCGCTGGCGCGGCGCGTCGAGATCGGCGGTGACCATGACGCGGCCGTCGCGTGAAAGAGAGCGACTGTCGAGGTCTCGGACCTCCTCCGAGATCCATCCGTCCCGTGCCTCGATGCCGGCCGGCGGATCCTCGACGTAGAGGCGGATCGGGCCCAGGAAGCCGCGGCGAACGGCGCCGACCTGGATCGGCTTCGAGGCGCCGGCGTTGAGCGACATCTGAGCGGTGCCGAGGCGGAGCTCGAAGTCGGGACCGTTCCCGGTCACCGTCATCCGGTAGCCGAAGCGCGGTCCGCCGCGCCCGACCAGGTCTTCGACGGTGACGTGCAGCGTGTCTACGCCCTCCGGCGCCTCGACCACCACCCAGGGGTCGAAGGCGGTGGCCGTGGGCGACAGCAAGCGGAAGGTGTCCGGGTCGGGGATCTCGTCGCCGGACGATGCCAGGTACTCCCCGTCCGGCGTCGTGACGGTGAGCACGCCGAACAGATCGGAAGACCGCAGCGCACCCCCCTGAACCTCGATCAGCAGCTTCTTTCCGGGCCCGACGGCGATCCTGTACCGGTCCACTTCGCCGTGCAGGTCGAGCCGTCCGTTGACGACCACGGGCAGCGTCAAGGGCCTGGCTGTGTCCGTCTCGCTCTCACGGACCTCCAGGCGGCTGCCGACGACGACGGGGAACGGCAGGGCGGAACTCATTGCTTTGGCGCCGGGAACCGGCCCGACCACGTCGAAGTCGCCTGCCGTGTCGGCGGTGTGGGTCATCTCGCGCGTGGCCGCGACCGTGCCGCCCGCCAGTTCGAACCGGGTCTCCTCGCCGCGCCGGGCGCCGAGCGGGAACAGGGCCTCGGCGTACTCGTACTCGGAGGCGGCGATCAGCTTCAGGCGGTAGAAGTTCCTGGTCTGCTCGCTGAAGCGCGCGTCGTGGACCTCGACCACGAACTCGCCGCCTTCTTCGGGCGCCTGCCAGTCGAGACGGGCGTCGACGTCGATGCCCGGGCCTTCCTGGTTGAAGGCGATCTCGCGGCCTTCGGCGTCGAGCAGCCGGAGCGCCGGATCGAGCGCCGAGCCCACGCGGCGCGCCTCGACCTCCAGGACGACGCGCTCGCCGGCCTGTGCCCGAAAGCGGTAGCGGTCTCGCTCCGCTCCGTCGAGCGTGCCGTTGATCACGACCGGCAGTTGCTTGATCGTCGGCGCCTCGTTGGCGCCGCCGCTGTCGCGCAGGCTTCGCTCGGAAACTTCCGGCAGGGTGTCCACCCGGAACAGCAGGGCATTCGAGATGCCGTCTTCGGTGACGACGCGCAGGGGGTAGAGGCCCGGAGCGGCATCGGCGTCGATCTCGACGAGCAGGGTGGCGGCGTCGAGGTTGCGGTCGTTGGGACGCCGCTGACGCTGCAGCCGATCCTTTTCGGCGGCTTCGCCAAGACGGGCGAACGAACCGGGCAGGGTGCTCTCGATCTCCATCTCACCGGGCAGCCCGTAGCCCTCGAGCACCAGCCGTAGTGCCCGCCCCTGCTGGCCGCCATGGGGGTGCATGTCGAGCAGATTTGGCGGTGGAGCGACGGCGACCGCGGCCACGGCCATGCCGGCGAGGCTCAGGGAGGCGGTCGGCAGCAGTCGGCGGCTGCTCATCGTGCTCCTCCCGCGGTGGTCTCGCCCTGGACGCTTCCCCCGATCGGCACCGGCACGAACTCGTGCAGCAGCTCTCCGTCGGCGGCCCGGTACAGGCGCAGCGAACCGTCGAAGCCGGCCGTGGCCAGCTCGACGCCGGTGGGGTCGAACGCCATCGTGTAGATGCCGGCGCTGTGGCCCGAGATGGTTGCGGTGCGCTCGCCGGTCTCGAGGTCGTAGACCTGTGCCGTCGGCGCGGCGCCGCCCACCACCAGGCGCTCGCCGCGAGGATCGATCGCCAGCGCAAAGATCTCGCCGTCCTGGCGCTCAAACTCGCGCACCAGGGTCGAGTCGTCGGCGATCAGCATCTTCCGGGGGCGGTCCATCTTGTAGTAGTAGGGCACTCGGTCTTCGCCGCCGATGACGACCGCCTCGATCCTGGGGTTGCGGACGATCGCCGCGAGTTCGCCGCGCAGCAGGTTGATGTTCTCGACGAAGGCGCCGCTGTTCGCGTCGATCAGCTTGGCGGCGCGGTCGCGGCCCACGGAGACGATGCGCCGACCGTCGCCGCCGAAGACGACCCCGAGCACCCAGTTCTCGTGGTGGTTCATGCGCAGCAGTTCGCGGCCGCTGGTCGCCTGGTGGATGCGGACCGTGTTGTCCGCACAGCCGACCGCGAGTCGGCGCTCGTCGGGCGAGACGGCGAGGCCGAACAGGGTGTCGTAGCAAACGGTGGTCGAGACGCGGAGCTTCCGGTCAGAGACGTCCCAGATCTGGATCTCGCCGAACCGGGCGGGTGTGCCGCCGGTCGCGATGAGACGGCCGTTCTTCAGGAAGGCAAGTCCCTGGATGCGCTCGGACACGCTGCTCAAGCGAGCTTCGACGCTGTGGCCACTGCCGATCTTCGAGCGGCGGTGCAGCAGCACCTCGCGGTTGCCCGACACCGCCAGCCACTCGCCGTCGGCGGAGTAGGCGACCGCCGTGATCACCGGCGGCTGGCGGTAGACAATCGGCCCGGTGGCCACGCCGAGGCGCACCTCATCGGGCGTGTCGTCGGCGGCCCCGGCCGCGATCCAGTCGCTGATCGCGCCGATCTCCGCCTCCGCCAGCGGCTCGCCCCGCATCGGCATCGCCGGTTCGATCTCGCCGCGCAGCATCTTCAGCATCCGGCTCAGCTTCGGCTTGCCGGCCACCAGGGCGGGGCCGTTCATGCCACCCGCCGCAAGCCCCTCGAAGCTGGTCAGGTTCAGTTCGCCGCCGAGCTGCGCCGGCTGGTGGCAGCCCTGACACCGCTGCTGAATCACCGGCCAGACGTCCCGGTAGTAGCTGGGGGTTTCGTTGTTCTGAGCGTCGACTGGAATCGCCGCGGCTAACAGAGCGACCGCGGCTCCGAGGCCAATACCTGCGGTACGAATCCGGATTCCGCCTTCGGCGGATGCGGGCAGGATGCCCGCGTTCCCGGGGGCGGATGCGGGCGAGATGCCCGCGTTCCCAGGGCGGAAGTCGACTGACTTCCGCGGGCCAGGGGCGGTGGAGCTACGCCAGGATCTCATCGACCACCTGACCGTGGACGTCGGTGAGGCGGAAGTCGCGGCCGCTGTAGCGGTAGGTCAGGTTCGTGTGGTCGACGCCGAGCAGGTGAAGGACCGTCGCCCAGAGGTCGTAGATCGTGACTTCGTCTTCGACGACGTGGTAGCCGAAGTCGTCGGTCTGGCCGTGGATCGTGCCGCCCGCAATGCCGCCCCCGGCGAGCCAGATCGAGAACCCGAACGGGTTGTGATCGCGGCCGTCGGCGCCCTGGGAGAACGGCGTGCGCCCGAACTCACCGGCCCAGATCACGAGGGTTTCATCGAGCAGGCCGCGGGCCTTCAGGTCCTTGAGCAGACCGGCGATCGGCTGGTCGACTTGGAGCGCCATGTTCGTGTGGCCGCTCTCGAGGCCGGTGTGCTGGTCCCAAGGGTTCGCGGCCTGGCCGTTGTCGGCCGGTTCCGGCAGGCAGCTCAGCTCGACGAAGCGCACGCCGCGCTCGACCAGCCGCCGCGCGAGCAGGCACTGGCGGCCGTAGTCCGCCGTCGTCCTGTTCGGGTGGTCCAGCGCGTAGAGCTGGCGCGTGGCCCGGGTCTCGCCGCTGATGTCGCAGAGCTCGGGAACCTCCGCCTGCATCCGGAAAGCCGTCTCGTAGTTGCGAACGGCGGCCTCGACATCGGCGTGGCCGCCGAGCCGCTGAAGGAAGGACTGGTCCATCTCGTGTACGAAGTCGAGCCGTTCCCGCTGGGCCGCCCGGCCTTCCATGGCCTGGATGTTCTGGACCGCGTTCTCGGTGTCGCCGCGCAGGATCGACCCCTGGAATTCAGCCGGCAGGTAGCCGTTGCCGTAGATGCCGACACCGCCATGGGGAATGCCCGCCTGACCGCTCTGCAGGACGACGAAACCCGGCAGATTCTCGTTCTCGGTGCCCAGGCCGTAGTTCACCCAGGCGCCGGCCGAGGGGTGGCCGACCAGGGGGAAGCCGGTGTGGAAGAAGTAGTTGCCCTGAGCGTGCTCGTTCACCGTGCTGGTCATCGAGCGAATGACCGCCAGGTCGTCGATGCATTCGCCGACGTGCGGGAACATGCTGCTGACGGGGATGCCGCTCTCGCCGTACTGCTTGAACGGGAACGGCGAGGCGTAGATGTTGCCGTTGTCGTTGAACTGGGTGCGCTCGATCTTGGTCGGCATCGGCTTGCCGTGGTCGCGGTCGAGCAGCGGCTTGGGGTCGAACGAATCGACCTGGGAGACGCCGCCCGACATGTACAGGAAGATGACGTGCTTGGCGCGGGCTCGCGGCGCTCCGCGGGCGGCGCCGGGCAGGAGCGCCGAGCCGAGCAGGCCGTTGAGCGCGATCGCGCCGAAGCCGGTCGAGACCTGCGCCAGCATCTGGCGGCGGCTCATCAGAGAACAGTTGTGGTCGCTCATCGGAGGTACATGAACTCCTTCAGGTTGAACATGGCATGCGCCAATTGGCGCCAGGCGTCGCCGCCGGCGGCGCTCCGCTCGAGCCGGTCCGCCTCCGCTTCGAGCCGCGCGATCTGAGCCCAACTGCCGCGGTAGATGCGCGCCTGCTCCTCTTCCGGCGGCGCTTCGACGTTGCCGAGCGCGGAGGCCTCGACGTCGTCGGGGCGCAGCGCGCGGTCGTAGAGGCGGGCCTGGAGGACACGCAGGGGTGCGTCTTCGTTGCCCACCACGAACCGGACCCGGCCCTTCTCAAGGCTCATGGGAAGTTCCTGCCGGACGCTCTCCGCGTTAGCCGCAACACCGTTCCGGTAGGCGGTCCAGGCACCCTCCCGGCCGCGTGCCAGGACCAGGTGGACCGGCGGCGGCTCGCTGGCGTCCTCTTCGCTCGGAAGCTCGGCGACCCAGGCCTCGAGCGTGTACTCGTCAAACGTCTGCCGGATCGGTTTCCTGGTGACGACGTCGGACGTTCCGAGCCACAGCGCGCCGTCGCTCACACGGACATCGCGTCCGAGCCTGAGTTCGGGACTGTCGTTGGCGTCGCTGGCGCTGGCCTTCTTGGGCAGGTCGTCGAACTCCCACGCCGCGATCGCCTTGGGCGCCGATGGCTGGTAGTAGAAGCGCAGCACATATTTGGTCTTGTCCGCGGTGCTTTCGCGGAGCTCGGCGCTCTCCTCGCGGCGGTCCATGGCCGCTGTGCTCCAGGCGTCCACGTCCTCCGGCAGCGGTTCACGGTCACGGGCGTCCTGCAGGAACCGCTCTGACGCACCGAGCTCCCCTTCGGTCGGGGGCCGACCGAGGGCGCGGCGGAACATCGCGACGACGCGGTCGCGGTCATTGTCCAGGTCGGGGTCCTCGGCGATCCGGTCGCCGAAACGGGCCGCGAGATGCATGACCTGAACGTTGTTCATCATCAGCAGCGACTGCGCGGGCACGTTCGTCTGGTCGCGCTGGCCCTTGGTCGTGACGGGAGTGGGCAGGTCAAGTGTGTGGAGCATCGGATCCGGCTGATTCCGGATGACCTGAACGTAGACGCTGCGACGGTTCGACCAGCCGGCTACCGGGGCGGTCTCGCTGGCGGTCACCGGTTCGAGTGCGCCGGCGGCTAGCAGCATCGTGTCGCGCACCGCTTCGGCCTCCAGGCGTCGCAGGTGAGCATGCGACAGGTGGTCGTTTCGCGGATCCACCTCCCGGGCCGCGGCTGAGGGCGCCGAGTCGAGTTGGAAGGCGCGGGTCGAAGCCAGGCGCCGCACGAACTTCTTCAGGGACCAGCCGTCCTCGCGAAGCGTCGTCGCCAGGTGATCGAGCAGGGCGGCGTTCGACGGGAGTTCGCCCATCTGCCCGAAGTTGTCCGGCGTGGCGACGATGCCGCGCCCGAAGGTGTGCCCCCAGAGTCGGTTGGCGATCACGCGGGCGGTGAGCGGGTTGCCGGGATCGAGGACGCTGCCGGCCAGGGCCAGGCGCGGGTGGACCGAGTCGGGGTAGGGCTCGGCGTCGATCGCTTCGAGGAACCGCTGGGGCACCGGCTCGGCGAGCCGCCTATGGTTGCCGCGCTCCATGAGGGGTTGATCGAAGCGCGGGCCGGCTAGCACCGCGGGGGAGCGGGTGGGGATGGGAATCCGCTCCTCGAGTTGCCGGATGGAGGCGACGAGCGGCGCCGCTTCGGGTACGTCCTCCAGGTCGTTCGGGAGCAGACCGCGACGGACAAGACTGCCCAGGAAGCGGGCCTGCCCATCGGTCATCGAACCGTCGCGCCAGGCCGCGGCGGCGTCGCGAATCGCCGTGCCGTAGCGCGCCGCCAGCTCGCCGCGGTCCGCCGGCGCACCCTCGATCTCGAACAGGGGCGCCGTGAACTCGGCCGGCTCGTCGCGGGGGAGTTCTCCGTCTTCGTCCGTTACGACCGCCTCGGTGATCCCGAACCAGGAGCGGTCGGAACGCCGACTCGAGTTCTCGCCGGTCATCGGGTGATCGGCCGCCGTCACCAGCTCGATGTAGGCGTGGTCACCGTCCCAGTAGTCGAGGTCCCAGTGCTGCCAGCGCCACTTGCCGCCTTGGAGGGTCTCGATCGGATACACCTCTCCGACCTGCGGGTAGTTCTGGACCACGTAGCGCGCGATGGCGCCGCCGCTGCCGGCGACGCGCACCGCCAACTTCTGCCTGGCCTCGATCAGGAAGCGCGGCGACGAGAAGGTGCCGTTGTGCCGGTTGGTGAGGGAGTGCGTGTAGACGCCGGCGGGCAGGATGTCGGCGACGATCGTCTCGCCGGCCTGAGTGACCTCGTAGCTTCCGGCGGCCTGCGGCTTCGCTTCGGGCAGACCGTTGCCGTGGCGGTACCACTCCTCGACGTCCTCGGTCCGGGTCAGATCCCAGCGCTGCACGGCGGACGCCTGCCGTCGGTTCTCGAGCTGCTGCCGGCTCTGCTCGTAGGCGGCGGCCAGTCCCTGCCACTGCTTTGCGAAGGCCCCGCGCCCCCGGGTCCTGCGGGTGCGAACCCAGGCGTAGAGCGGATCGTAGGGCGACTGGCCGCCAGTCAGAGCGGCGGTCCAGGGGCCGTCAGGTTGCTGCAGCCGTGCAGGAATGTCGTCGGCGGCAAGGGTCCAGGTCTCGGCGAGGATCTGCCGTAGCTCGCGCTTGAGCTCGATCAGTTCGTCGCGGTGGGCGTTCCGGCGGCTCTCGTCGTCGATCGTCTGAATCCCGGGACGGCCGTTCACCATCGTGCCGTAGAAGGCGTAGAAGTCCGTCTGGCTGATCGCGTCGAACTTGTGGTCGTGGCACCGGGCGCAGGCGACGGTCATCCCCAGGAACGCCTTGGAGACGACGTCGATCTGGTTCTCGGTGAAGCGCACCTGCTCGTCGAGGGCGTCGGTGGGGCCGAAACCGTGGAGCACGAAGCGGTACTGGGCGATGCCGATCGCCGACTCGTTGATCCCGAGTTCCGGGTTCATCCGCGGCTCGTCGAGCAGGTCGCCCGCCAGGTGCTCGCGGATCAACTGGTCGACGGGCACGTCGGCGTTCAGCGCCCGGATCAGGTAGTCGCGGTAGCGCCAGGCGTAGGGGACCGGCGGGTCGCCCTCGCTGCCGTGCGACTCGGCGTAGCGGATCCAGTCCATCCAGTGCCGGGCCCAGCGTTCGCCGAAGGCAGGATCGTCGAGCAGCCGGTCGACCTCCTCGGCGACCGCGGCGTCGCGGTCGATCGCGGCGCGGCGCTCGAAGTCGTCGATCTGACCAGGGGTCGGGGGCAGGCCGGTGAGCACGTAGGAGAGCCGCCGCATCAGGGTGCGCGGCTCGGTGAGCGGCGCGGGATCGAGTTTCGCCTTGGCGAGCCCGGCCGCGAGGAATCGGTCGATCGCGTTCTTCGACCAGGCCGGATCAGCGACTGCGGGAGGTTCGGCGTCGGCGATCGGCTGCAGGCTCCACCACTGCTTGCGCTGTTCGAGGACCGTCTGCCACGAGGTCGCTTCCTTGAGGGCGGCGGCGGATGGCGGCTCGGTTCTCGGGTCGGGCGCTCCGATCTCGATCCAGCGCTCGAAGTCGGCGACCACTTGGTCCGGCAGCTTGGCGCCGCCGAGCGGCATGCGGAAGTCGAGGCTGGGGTGGCGCATCGCCCGCAGCAGCAAGCTGGAGCGCGGCTTGCCCGGCTCGATGGCCGGACCGCGCATGCCGCCTTCGAGCAGACCGTCCCGGTAGTCGAGGCGTAGCCCGCTCTCCGCCAGCTCGGTGCTGTTGTGGCAGGTGTAGCAGTGCTCGACCAGAACCGGTCGGATCTTCTGCTCGAAGAACTCCAGATCCTCCGGGGCGAACTCCGCCGCGGCTGCTGGCCCGCCACCGAGCAGCGCCGCAGCCAGGAGCGCGGCGCCGGGGCGCAGCGAGGTCCTCACATTCCGGTCCATTGAGCGTCGATCAGTCTACAACGGCGCTATGAGCGTGCGCCGCAGAACATGGGGTACGCCGATTCTTCTGCCGCGCACGCTCCTAGCGTTCGTACGGGTCGACGACGCTGCCGGCTACCCCAACGCGGACGATGCCGAAGAGTTCGCCGCGCCACCCCCGCCCCTTCGAGATCTCGGTCGAAATGACGACCACGACCAGATCCTCGGCAGGGGAGACGTAGATGTACTGGCCTCCGTAGCCGCTGGCGATGTAGGCGCCCCGTTCCCGTGGCCCCCGGAGCCACCACAGGTAGCCGTAACCGCCGTAGATCCGGCCGCGGCCGCGAGGGGCGGCGAGGCCCGGCCGGGTGGACTCGTCGACCCACTGCCAGGGCAGGAGCTGGCGTCCGTCCCAGCGGCCGCGGTTCAGGTAGAGCTGGCCGAACTTCAGCATGTCGCGCGGCAGCAGGGAGAGGTTGTTGCCGCCGACGTGGATGCCCTGCCGGTCGCGGGCCCAGGCCGAGTGGCGGATTCCGAGCGGCGCGAACAGGTGCTCGCGGGCGAAATCGTGCGTGCTCTTGCCGGCTGCTCTGGCCAGCGTGGCCGAGAGCAGGTGAGTGCCGCCGGTGCTGTACGAGAACCGCGTGCCCGACTCGGCTTCGAGCGGCCGCGCCAGCGCCGCGCGGACCCAGTTCCGGGACGCCACCCACGAGCCGTAGTTGCCGAAGCTGGTCGATTCGAGGCCCGACGTCATTGTCAGCAGGTGGCGTACCGTGATCGTCTGCTTGCCCGGGTCGTCGAGATCGGCGGCCTCGGGTAGAAGGTCGGCGATCGGTTGGTCGAGGTCGAGGACCCCCTCTTCGACCGCCAGGCCCGCCAGTGCCGAGAGGATGCTCTTCGAGGCCGACTTCAGGTTGTGCGGACGGTGGCCGGCGGCGCCGCGGAAGTAGCGCTCGGCAACCAGGCGTCCGCGGCGCGCGATCAGCACGCCCTGGACGCCGTCGAGCGCGCCGATGTCCTCGACCGCCTGCTCCAGCCGGTCCGCGTCGAGTCCGACCTGGTCGGCCGGGACGAGCTGCCAGTCGCCGGACCAGTGACGGTCGGCCGGAGGAACAGGCAACTGGAACTCGACCAGGACGCCGGGATGATCGGAGATCGTGGGGGCGGCGCCCGGCTGCGGGGACCACTCGCTCCACAGCGGCCGCCACCCGGACGCCCCGGCGTCGAGCAGCACATGGTCGATGCCGCCGGGATGAAGGTCGCGGTAGCCGGCCTCGCCGAAGCGGCCGAGGGCGGGGTGGTTGCTGTCGAGGTTGAAGTCGCCGGCGATCAGTACCGGCCGGTCGGGGCGCGCGAGGATTCGCTCGATCAGGTGCTCGGTCTGGGCGGAGGCGAGCTCAGGGTCGCCGTTGGCGGCGTGGACGCCCACCACGTCGAACGGCAGAACCGGATGGTCGATCCGTGCTGCCAGGGCGATGCGCCGCTCGAAGCGGTCGCGGTCGGGCAGCAAGCGCCAGGTGGCCGGGTCCGCGATGGGAAAGCGGCTGAGGATCGCCGCCCCCTCCTCGAAGCCGAGCCAGCGGAGCGAGCCGTTGGCGCGGGCGTAGACCGCGTGCAGATCGAGGTCCCCGGCCAGCCGGTCGGCGAGACAGCCTTCGCCGACCGTGCACCAGGCTTCCTGGAGGACGACGACATCCGGTCGCAGGCGCGCGATTGCGGCCGCCAGCCGGTCCGCGCGCTGCCGCCGGTCGGAGGATGCCTCGGGTTGCAGGAGGCGCCCTTCGCTGTCCGGGTAGCCGTGGTAGGCATTCAGTTGCAGTACGCGGAGCCTGTCTGTTGTGGTCGTCGACTCGGCTCTCGCCGGGGCGCCGGCCGGCCGGGGTTCAGTCGGCTGTTGGTGAGCCAGGAGCGCCACGAAGGCCGGGCTCGATGCCGCAGCCAGCAGGCCGAGAGTGAGGACTGTGCCTCGCAGCGCCGGATGTGCCCGGCGGGCAAGGGCAGCCACTCCGATCGCGGCAATGCCGCCCAGCGCAGCGGCGGCGAGAGCGAGCCGGGCCGCGCCCGGCTCGACGACCGCGATCGTGCCGGCGATCCAGGGCGCCGATCCCAACGCCACAGCGGCCAGACCGGCGGCTGAGGCCGCGGTGGCGGCCGCGAAGGATGAACGCGGGCGCGTCATGACAGCGGCGAGACTATGCGCCGCGGTGGCAACCCTGCGATCGGACGCGCCACCCGCGACCCAGTCCGTGGGCGAGTCGCCGAGCGCACGGCTGACATCCAGGTGCTACCCTAGTGGTTACAGATAACGAGCAACACTTAGCGGCATTCGCCGCGGAGAGGAGGTCCGGAATGGGTTGTAGAGAAATCCCCCGGATGAACCTGCCCACCATCGTGATTTGCTCGGTCCTGGTCCTTGCCGCGGGCTGCGCGGCGCCCCCGGCAGAAGAGGCGCCCGCCCCTGAGGTGGATCTGGTGGCCGAGAATGAGGCGGCTCTGAGCGAGCTCGCCGCCAAGTATCTGCAGGCTTTGAACCGTGGCGATGCGGACGGTTTGGCCGTGCTGTACACCGAAGACGCCGTCCGAATGCAGTCGAACAGCACGCCGAAGGTCGGCCGCGACGCGATTCGCCTGTTCGCCGCCGCCGACTTTGCGAACTTGAACTGGGACATGCAACTTCGAGTCGACGAGACCGAGTACAGCGGTGACCTGGCGTTCGTTCTCGGCACCTACGCCCTGAGCCTGACGTCGAAGGAGGATCCGCCCGTCGTGGTTCACCAGGAAGTAGGCAAGTGGATGGACCTGATGCGTCGTCAGGAGGACGGGTCCTGGTTGATTGCGCGCGAGATCTCGAACCGGGACCATCCGCTCGGTCAGACGCCTGAAATGCCGGAGGAGGGTTCATGATGAGGAGCACGACTCAGAAGCTTGAGCGCCTCTTCGCCGGCGTCATTGTGCTGTTGCTGTTGGCCGTCCTGGCTGCCGCCTGTGCCCCCATCGAGGAAGGGGTCTCCGAAGATCCGGACGCGGTCGAACCGAGCATCGGCGACGAGAACGCCCTCAACGCCTTGGTCGCCGACTACATGGTCGCCGTGAACGGCGGCGACGCTGACGGGATGGCGGCCCTGTACGCTTCGGACGCCGTGCGCATGGCGCCGGATGCTCTGCCCATCAGGGGCCGGGAGGCGATCCGGAGGAACATGGCGCAGACGTTCGAGACCGCCGAGCTCAATGTCCAGCTTCAAATCGAGGAGACGGAATTCAGCGGCGAACTCGCGTATGTTCGCGGTACCTTCTTCTTGACCACAAGTCCGAAGGACGGAACACCGCCCACGGAATCCGAGGGAAACTGGATGCGGTTCATGCGGCGCGAGCCGGATGGCAGTTGGCTTGTGGCCTACTCGCTCTGGAACTTCGAGTCGTAGCGCCTTGAGGGGCCGCTCGACGTGGCCGGGTATGATCCGTCGCCGCGTCCGATGCCCAACCAGACAGCACCGCAGCTTCTCACCTTCATGGGCGCCCCCGGGTCGCCTTACACGCGCAAGATGCGCGCGGTGCTGCGGTACCGGCGCATCACGTACCGCTTTCTGATCTCGGGCGCCGGCGGCCGCGACGACCTGCCGGCGGCGAAGGTCCGGCTGCTGCCGACGTTCTACCTGCCGAACGAGGCGGGTGAACTCGAGGCGGTGGTCGACTCGACGCCGCTGATCCGGCGCTTCGAGCGCGAGTTCGATGGCCGTTCGGTGATTCCGCCTGATGCGGTGACTGCCTTCATCGATTACCTGCTCGAGGACTTCGGTGACGAGTGGCTGACCAAGGCGATGTTCCACTACCGGTGGGCCTACGCGGCCGACATCGAGAAGGCGGGTCAGATCCTGCCGCGGTGGCGCCGAGTGGAAGGTCCCGAAGAGGACTTCCAGCAGGCCGCCAAGATGGTCTCCGAGCGTCAGATCTCGCGGCTCTGGGTCGTGGGGTCGAACGAGACGACGGGTCCGGTGATCGAGGCCAGCTACCGCCGCATCCTGGAGCTGTTCCGGGATCACCTGGCCGAACGCCAGTTCCTGATGGGCAACCGTCCCGGAGCCTCGGACTTCGCGTTCTTCGGTCAGTTGACCCAACTCGCGGCCTTTGACCCGACGCCGATGGCGGTGACCCTCGCGGTGGCGCCGCGCGTCTACGCCTGGGTGGACCGGGTCGAGGACCTGTCCGGTCTGGAGCCGACCGACGAAGACTGGATCGGCCGCGAGCCGCCGGCGACGCTGCGGGCGCTTCTCGGCGAGGTGGGCAGGGTCTACGCCCCGTTCCTGCTGGCCAATGCCAGGGCGCTGGCGAGTGGGGCCGAGCGGGTCGAGTGCGAGATCGACGGCCGCCCTTGGGTGCAGAAGCCCTTCCCGTACCAGGGCAAGTGCCTGATGTGGCTGCGGGAGCGGTACGCGGGGCTTTCGGCGGCAGACCGGGCGCTGGTTGATGGGCTGCTCGACGGCACCGGTTGCGAACGCCTGCTGGCGGGCGAGGCCGGGTCGTAGTGCGCCCAAGCCAAATGGCCCCGGAGTTCACTGGCGCGGTCTCCTAGAGCGCACAGAGGCGGCTGCATGGGAGAGAAGGCCAGAGGATTCTCGCGGGTCAACTGGAACTTCTACGGCTGGCGAATGCTGCCGTTCGCCTGGCTCATCTACGGCCTGGGCGCGGCGCCCTTCTACAGTTGGGGCTTCTTCCTGCCCGAGATGCTCGAGGACCTCCATCTGACCCGGGCCGACGGCGGCTGGGCGTTCGGCATCTGGTCCTTCTGCGGCGGCGTTATGGCGCCACTGATCGGCGTCTGCTTGATTCGTTTCGGGCCCCGTCCAGTGTTCACGGTCGGCTTTCTGGTCACCTCCGTCGCCTACTACCTGACCAGCAGGGCCCAGGATCGCTGGGATGTGCTGCTCTACTTCGGTCTGTTTGCCGGCATCACCCATGCATTCTCTACCGTGCTGCCAATGCAGACGCTGGCGACGAACTGGTTCCTGCGCTGGCGGGCGAGCGCGCTGGCGTTCCTGCTGGTAGCCGCGGGGCTCATGGGGCCGTTGATCGTGAAGTTCGACGCGGCTCTGCTGAACCGCGGCGGGACCTGGCGCGACGGCTGGGAGATCGTCGCCGGGCTGTGCGCGGTGCTGGGCGTCCTCTCCTTCCTCTTTTTGCGGAACAGTCCGGAGTCGATGGGTCAATTGCGCGACGGCGCCCGTTCACTGGGAGAGCTTCGAGCTGCAACGGCCGGCGGCGGCGCCGAGCCTCGCGATCAATGGGTCGCGAAGGAGGCGGTATGGACACCCCAGTTCGCGCTCATGGTCCTTTGCGGTCTGGGATACGCGGTCCCATGGGGAGTAGTCGTGGTCCATGGTCGCTTGCACCTCCAAGACGTGGGGTTTGACATCGATCCCGCAGCGGCCCTGATTGGGCTCATGATCCTGTCCAGCACGTTCGGACGTCTGTCGGGCGCCCTGGGTGACAGGATCACGCCGCCTCGCCTGCTTAGCGCCGCCCTCGCGATGGAGGGCACGGGGACGGCGCTGTTCCTGTTCGCTCGCTCCACCACCGGTGCCCGTGTCGCCCTCATCCTGCTCGGTCTCGGCTTCGGCATGGCCTACATCTCGCAGGCGGCCACGTTCGCCCGCTTCTTTGGACGCCGAGCCTTCGCGACCACAACCGGCACCCGCTTTGCCGTCGGCGCCCCGTTCGGCGCCACGATACCCGCGATCACAGGTTGGTTCTTCGACACCCAGGGCAGCTACGCGATCCCGTTCCTGGCCATCGCCGCGGTGACGCTGGCCGGATCGGTCGTGGCTTTCTTCCTGCAGCCGCCCCGGAAGAAGGTCTGACGACTGCTGACCGTGTTGCGCGTCAGCGCCTGGGGCCGTCGACTCCAGCACGCCCATGACCACGCGGGGTTATCCGCCGGTCAGAGGTCGCGGCGGAACCAGACAAGGACCGGCGGTTCGGCTGGTTGAAACACTGGGCTCGGCTCAGGCACAGAAGAGTGCCCTTCTCATTTCTCTAAGACCCTTGGGTGGCTTGTGGGTGTTCCGTGTCGGCTCAGAAGCAAACGGGCTGGCCCTACGGGTTGCGAACGAGTCGGCCGCGATCGAGTGTGATCTTGCCTACGACCGGCTGCTTCATTTCAGTCCCGAAGCCCTCACTCATTGTTCGGACACCGGCGAAAGCACTGATGGTCGCTTCTGGGAAGGCCTCGCGTAGACGGCGCGCCGCTCCAAGAAACGTGGAGCCGCGCGTGATGATGTCGTCGACCAGGAGGATTCGTGACAACGGGCCCACGGGTACCTGTTCGGTAACGGCGAGGGACTCGTAGTGTTCTCTTGGACTGGGGCGGCTTGCTGCGCCGGCCGACTTCCGGACCGGGGTTCGTCGGGAGAGCAGCAACTCGACGCTATGGCCCATTCCGTTTAGCGCAAGGGCCGCCGCGAGACTGAGCGGTGCCCAGACGACCTCGTCCCGAGGTTCGCTGTCTAAGCCCCCTGGAGCGTGGCGAGGGATCGGGACGAGCACCGCCTTGGGTGAGAAGAACGACGCGAGCGGAGTGGCGCGTCCTGCCTTCATTTCTTCGGCCAGCCGGAGGACGAGGTACTCCGTTGCCAACGTGGCCGGATCGGTCCAAAGGACTTTGTCCTGTTTGTATCGTTTGACGACGTAGTTCTTGGCTGCTGCTTCGACCTCGGTTTGGGGCCGTGGTGCGTAGACCAGGAACGATCCGTACAGGAGTTCTTCAGAAGGGGAGCGGATCAAGACTGCCGCCAATGGCGACCACGTCGAGCACGTCATCGAGCTGGGTCAGGGGCCGAGCGCCGTAGTTCAACATCATCTCCGTCCAATCAAACCTACGCGTGACGAGGGACTGGGCGAGAAGAAGTGGCGTGTTAAGACGAATCGCTTCCCAACCTTGGTGTTGAGTGCCGCTCGATACGCCAGCTTCGACAATCACCGTGGCGTCCGAAATAAGCGCCATCAGGCGGTTCCGCCTTGGGAAGGCCCATCTGCCGGTCTCCCGGCCTGGAGCAAGCTCGGTCAGAAGCAGGTGATCTCGGCCGATCTCCTCCTGCAGGTTCCGGTTCGCTACTGGGTTGCACTGGTCGATTGCTGTGCCTAAGACGGCGATCGTTCTTCCGCCGTTGGAGAGGGCGGCGTGGTGGGCGGCCGTATCGATTCCGGCTGCAAGCCCGCTGACGATCACTACGTTGTGAGCAACGAGGTCGCGCGCAAGCTGGGCAGCCCGCCGCCTGCCTTCGGGGCTCGCCTTGCGAGAGCCGACGATCGAGACCCGGGTCCGGTCTCGGTGGAGCAGAGCCGGGTCGCCACGGAAGTACAAGAACTCCGGGACCTTCGCCTTTTCTGGCGGGGTCAGAGGGCCGAGCAGGTCTTCGATCGGGGTGCCCTCGTCGGGAGCTTGGCCAACGACTGGTTCGATCATGGTCATGTTGCCTACCGCCGTAGCCCCATACTTCCTGCAGTCGCAAGAATGGAGTGATCAGGTGTGCAGGTGGCGATTAGTAGGAGCCGCCACTACTGTATACGAGCGACGGCAGTGACCCGTTTGCCGCCCGGTGGTTGACGGCGAGGGCGTTGACGACACAGAGTGTCCGAACTATGAAGGAGCCTTGGCCCAGGAGAAGGCGCCCGCTTGCTCCCGTTGTGAAGGCGGCTACGGCCTTGTCGGTGGCGCTGGCGTCAGCTCCTCCGGCCGCCGCCGACGACTGGCCGCAGTGGCGCGGACCGCATCGGGACGGCGTGTCGACGGAAACCGGGCTTGCGGACCGCTGGCCCGCGGGCGGGCCGTCGCTTCTTTGGCGAGCCGACGGTCTGGGCGAAGGCTACGGCTCGGTCGCGGTTGCGGACGGCGCGATCTACGTTCAGGGCAGTCGAAGCGGGCGAAGCGTAGTGTTCGCACTCGATGCGGCCGGCGGCGGCGTCGGCTGGGACCGCGAACTCGGCCCGAGACTCCGCGACGGCCGGGGCAACGGCCCGCGCGGCACGCCGACGGTGTCTGGCGATTCGCTCTACGCGCTGACCGGGATGGGTGAACTGGCGCGAATCGCGCTCGCCGACGGGTCGGTGCGTTGGCGTCGCAACATCCTGCAGGACTTCGACCAGCGCAACATCAGTTGGGGCATCAGCGAGTCGCCGCTGATCGAGGGCGATTGGGTGGTGGTCATGCCCGGCGGCGACCAGGGCGCCATCGCGGCGCTCGACCGGGAGACGGGGGAGACGGTCTGGACCAGTTCCGGTCTGACCGACCGTGCCGGCTACTCCTCCCTGGTCGCCGTCGACCTCGAAGACGCCGGCGAGCCGCTGCGCGTGATCGTGGGCTTCACGGCCCGCGCGGGAGTCGGTGTCCGCGCCGCGGACGGTGAGCTGCTGTGGCACTACCGTGAGCCGTCGAACCGGACCGCGAACGCGGCGACGCCGATCTACTCGGACGGGCTGGTGTTCTATACCTCCGACTACGGCACCGGCGGTGGCGCGCTGCGCGTGCGAGCCGTCGGCGACAACGTGAACAGTGGACAGGTGTGGTTCCAGACGAGTCTCCGGAACCACCACGGCGGCGTCGTGCTCTACGAGGGCCACCTCTACGGCTTCTTCGGCAACGCCCTGGCCTGCGTCGACTTCAGGACCGGCGAGGTCGTGTGGCGGGACCGCAGCGTCGGCAAGGGCTCGCTCACCCTCGCTGACGGCAAGCTGTTCCTGGTCGGCGAGAGACACGTCGCCGGTCTGGCCGAGGCGACTCCGGTCGGCTATCGGGAGCGGGGCCGCTTTGAGTTGGAGGATCACGGCGAGCCGAGTTGGGCCCACCCGGTGGTCAGCAACGGCGTGCTGTACATCCACAACCAGGGAGAACTGCTGGCCTACGACGTCTCGGACCGGTAGCGCGGCGGGACGGCGCCGACAGCGCGCGCCATCGCGATGCCCATCAAGTACATCGGCTCCAAGCGGCAGTTCGTGCCGCTGATCGTCGCCGTTGTCGAGCAGCTCCGGCCGGTTTGCACGGTGCTGGATCTGTTCTCCGGCACCTCGAGAGTGGGCGACGCGCTGAAACGGCGTCAGTACCGCGTGCTGGCGAACGACTACCTGGCGTGCGGCGAGGCGATCGCGCGGTGCTACGTGGAGGCGGACGGCACGGCTGAGCAGCTTCGGCAGGCCCGGCTGCTGATCGAGGAGTTCAACCGCCTGCCGCCGTTGCCCGGGTACTTCACGGAGATCTTTTGCGAGCAGAGCCGGTACCTGCAGCCGAAGAACGGCGCGCGGGTCGATGCGATTCGGGAGGAGATCGCTCGCAAGGACCTCGATCCGGAACTCGAAGCCATCGTGCTGGTCTCGCTGATGGAAGCGGCGGACCGGGTCGACAGCACGACCGGCGTGCAGATGGCTTACCTGAAGCAGTGGGCCCCGCGCGCTTCCAACGACCTGGAGCTGCGGCTGCCGGAGATCGCCCCACGCGCCGAGGCCGGCAAGGGGATGGCGCATCGAATGGACGCCGCGGAAGCAGTGGAGAAGGTCGATGCGGACATCGCGTACCTCGACCCGCCCTACAACCAGCACAGCTACCTGGGCAACTACCACGTGTGGGAGAGCCTGGTGCTGTGGGACAAGCCGGAGCACTACGGCGTCGCCTGCAAGCGCGTGGACTGCCGGGAGCGGAAGAGCGACTTCAACAGCAAGAGGAGATTCCGGGCCGCGTGGGAGCGGATCGTCGACCGCGTCCGAGCGCCGTACCTCGTCGTCTCCTTCAGCGACGAGGGCTTCATCGGTCGCGAAGAGATGGAAGCGGTCGTCGCGCGCCGGGGCGAGGTGCTGGTGATCGAGAGCGACTACAAACGCTACGTCGGCGCCCAGATCGGCGTCTTCAACCCGAGCGGCAAGAAGGTCGGCCGGGTGAGCCACCTGCGGAACAAGGAATACCTCTACGTGGTGTCGCCGGAGCCGCTGTCGGCGGCCAGGGTCCGGGCAATGACAGAGCCTGCGGGGCAACGGGAACTCTTCGCTGACCGGTGAGTGCGGGCCATAGCGCCGGCATCGCCCGGGGGTCGCGACGAAGGTCGGGCACTTCTAGACATACCGACATACCCGAGTGTAGGCTAGTTGCATGCGCACCACTGTACGGCTCGACGACGAACTGCTGGCGGAAGCGAAGCGGCATGCGGCCCGCACGGGGCGGACGCTCACGTCTCTCATCGACGAGGGGCTTCGAGAGGTGCTCGCACGAGGTGAGCGGCGGGCGCCGGCGAAGCGTGTCGAGCTGATCACCGGCGGAGAAGGCGGACTGCGTCCCGGAATCAGGAGCGATCGGCTGACCGACGTGCTCGACCTCATGGACTGCGAGCGCTTCCTGGAATCGATTGATCGTTCCTGACGTCAACGTGCTCGTCTACGCACACCGCGCGGACATGGACGAGCATGAACCGTACCGGGAGTGGCTTGACCGGTTGGTGAACTCGGGTCCCGCCTTCGGCATGTCGGAGATGGTGCTGAGTTCGTTCGTGAGAATCGTGACCAATGGTCGGATTTTTGCGAAGCCGACCGGAATCCGCGACGCGCTCACCAGCACTGCCACACTGTTGGCGCCTCCGCAGTGTGTTCGTGTTCGACCGGGTCCGGGGCACTGGCAGATCTTCGAAGATTTGTGCAGACGCCATGTGGTTGGCGCCAAGCTCGTGGCCGATGCCTACCTCGCGGCGATCGTCATGGAGGCCGGGTGCGAACTGGCGACGGCGGATCGCGACTTTGCGCGCTTTGAGGGGTTGCGCTGGCACCACCCGATGGTTGGGCGAACGGACGGCGGAGGGGACGTGGTGATGGAGCCGGGGCGCCGTCCCTGGCTCACGTCCGAGTGACGCGCTCCGGCCGCGCCGGGTCATCGGACCAAGGGGCAGCGAAGGCGATCTGGAACCCCGGCCGGGCTTCGAGCCGGCCCAGGTAGGCGAGGAGCTTCGGGTACCGATCGTCCAGCACCCCCATGCGCTGCGCCAGAGCCAGCGAGTAGCCCATCATGATGTCGGCGGCGGAGAGCTCGGAGCCGAGCAGGTAGTCGCGATCTGCCAGCGCCGCTTCCACCGCGTCCAGGCAGATCTCGACGCGTTGCCGCCCGTCCTCGACGACCGCCGGGATGCGCTCGGCCTCCGGCTTCAGCAAGAGGTGGTGCACCATGTCCCCGAGCGGCCGGGCGAGGCTCGCCTCCGCGAACCAGGACCACTGCAGGAAGATGGCGCTCTCGGGAGTGCCGGGTTCAGGCTGCAGACGGCCGCCGCCGTAGCGCTCCAGGAGGTAGTGGACCATCGCGCCCGACTCGAACATCGAGAAGAGGTTGCCGTCGGCGTCGAGGTCCGTCATCGCCGGCACCTTGCCGATCGGGTTCAGGCGCCGCCACTCGGGGCTTTTCCGGTAGTCCGACTGGAAGTCGACCGGGACGACCTCGTAGGGCAGGCCGAGCTCTTCGCACAGCCAGATGACGCGCGCCGAACGGGTCCGCGGGACGTGGTAGATCGTGATCATCGGGTTGGCAGTTGGGGCGGCCGACGGTTCAGGCACCGTCGCAGGTTGACCGAAACCGCCGGCGCCGTGCTACGCCAGGGCGCTCTCGAACAGGGCGAGGAGACGGCGCCAGGCCCGCTCCGCCTGGGCCTCGTTGTAGACCTGCGTGTCGGGCGGGCACCAGCCGTGCATCGCTCCCTCGTACACCTCGATCTCTGCCGGCAGGCCGGCCGCCTCGAAGGCCTCGCGCAGCGCGTCCTTGGCCTCGGGCTGTCTCTGGTCGTCGTTCTCGGCAATCGCGAACAGGTAGTGCGCCTTCATCTGCGGCGCCAGGAGGTGCGGGCTGTCGGGCTGGTCGGTCACCAGGCCGCCGCCATGAAACGACGCGCCGGCGCCGACGCGGTCGGGTACCGCGGCCGCCGTCCGCATCGTCATGGGACCGCCCATGCAGTAGCCCATCGTGCCCATCTTCCGGTCGTTGTCGACCGACGACTGGCTGTCCAGGAAGCTCACGAACGCCTTCGCATCGCTTACGTTGGTGTCCGCGTTGAGCGACCTCATCAGCGGCATCAGCGTGGCGCGGGCGGCGCCAAAGTCGGTGCCCGCCACGATGGGCGCCTTCTGCGTCCGGTAGTACTGGTTGACCACCAGGACCGAGTGGCCGGACTCGGCGAGCCGCTTGGCCATCTGCCGCATCGCCGGTCGCAGGCCGAAGGCGTCCGGCCAGATCAGGACGCCCGGATGGGCTCCGCTCGCGGGGTGCACGAAGTAGCTGTCGCACACGCCGTCGGGGGTCGTGACCTCGATCTCGGATTCGGAGACATCCTGGGCGTTCGCCGGCCGGGGCAGCAGCATTGTCAGGCCGGCGCCAGCCGAGACGGCCCCGAACTCCCGGCGGGTCAGCCGCTTGGCGTTCAGGTATGTGGTGTTGTCGGCATTCGTTCTGTCGTCACACATCGGGGGTCTCCTTGCTGGAACTTTCGTGGCGGGTTTGGCGGCGCTAGCCGTGTCCGGCGCCGGGCTCGTGCTGGCAGCCGCGGAAGCGCTCGACACGGACTCGGTCCGGCAGCCCGAGCGCTTCGGTGCGGCCCACCTTGGAGGTGTAGAACGCGAACAGGGAGCGTCGTTTCAGATCGCTGAAGAAGGCCGCGCCGGCGACGAGTTCGGCTGGATGCTCGTCGTGCTCATCGCTGATCTCGCGCAGCATGTCGACCTGGCGCGCGGCGTCGAGATCGACAAAGGACGAACCGTGCAGGTCAGCGGCCCGGCGGTCGATCCAGTCCAGGCCGCCGGTTGCTTTGAGCTGATCGTCGCCGCCGGCGAGCGAGAGTTCCAGGTCGATGAACTCGTGGACGCCGGCGTCCACGGCCCCGGGCGTGTCCGTGCGCGGCAGGATGTGCTCGCACAGCGTGGCCAGCAGTTCCCCCTGGGCCGGGGTCAGCAGCCGCGGCGTCCAGCCGGCGCCCTCGGCCTGGTACGCGGCCAGCACCGGGATGGCGGCGCGAATCGGCTCGGCTTGCAGCGTGGCGTAGCCGAACGCGCCCGCGCCGGCCGCCAGGACCCTCCGTCTCGTCGTCTGCTTGCTCATGCGAGTTCTCCACGCTTGTGCTGGTCGACCAGGTATTCGGTCGAGCGCAGGGCCAGCGACATCATCGTCAGGGTGGGGTTCACGCAGCCGACGCTGACGTAGCAGGAACCGTCCATCACGAACAGGTTCTTCACCGTGTGCGACTGCTGGTACTGGTTGAGGTAGGACGTCTTCGGATCGTCGCCCATGCGCGCCGTGCCGACCTCGTGAATGCCCGAGCCGATCGGCGCCGGCTCGGTGTTCTGGGTGATGTTCGTGCAGCCGAGCGCTTCCAGCATGGACCGGCCCTCCTCGATGATGTCCTGGACCATGGCGTACTCGTTGCTGCCGAGGGTGCAGTTCATCTGCAGGACCGGCACCCCCCACTTGTCCGTCTTCTCCGGGTCGAGCGTCACCCTGTTGTCGGCCCGCGGAAGGATCTCGCCGAAGCCTCCGAGGCCGATGCTCGAAACCGTGCTCGACTCGACGTTTCTCTTGAAGTCGGCGCCGAACCCGGGCAGGGAGTTGCCGTGCTGCCAGGTGGTGATCGACTCGCCGCCCTGGTAGCCGTAGCCCCGGATGTAGGCCGAGTTCTTGGTCGCCGGGTCCTTCAGGTTCTGGAAGCGCGGTACGTAGATGCCGTTCGGCCGGTTGGCCCGCTCCGCCGGGGCGCCGGCCCGTGCCTCCAGAATGCCGCGGACCCCGGTCGCGTAGATGTGGTCCATCACGTAGCGGCCCAGGCAGTCGCTCTCGTTGGCGAGTCCGCCCTCGGCCGAGTTGAGGAGAATGCGGGTGGAGGCCAGGGTCGAGGCGCAGAGGACGACGACATCGGCCTTGGCCTCTCGGGTCTGGTTCGTGTTCTTGTCGACGTAGGTCACGCCCGAAGCGAGGTTGCCCGCCTTCATGTCGACATGGGTGACGACGGCGTCCGGCACCAGCGTGAACCTGCCCGTCTCTTCACAGTCGACGAGGGTGGTCTGGGGCGAGTTGAAGTAGGAGTTCGTGCGGCAGCCGTAGTGGCAGGGACCGCAGTAGTGGCAGGCGTCGCGGCCGTTGTGGCGTTGCGTGAGGACGGCGTTGCGGCCGATCGTCATCGGCCGGTTGAACTTCGTCGCCAGGGTCTCCTTCAGCATCACCTCGCCGCAAGTGAAGGCCATCGGCGGCAGGAAGTCGCCGTCGGGCAGGATCTCCAGACCTTCCTTGCGGCCGTTGACGCCGATGTAGCGCTCGATCCGGTCGTAGTAGGGGGAGATGTCCGCATAGCTGAACGGCCAGTCCATGCCGTAGCCGTCCATGCTCGCGGCCTTGAAGTCGTAGTCGCTCATCCGGTACGACTGCCGCGCCCACATGATTGAGCGGCCGCCGACGACGTTGCCCTGGATCCAGTTGAAGTGGGTCCCCGGGGCCTCGGTGTACGGGTTGTCGACGTCGTCGATGAAGAAGTCCGCGTTCACCTCGGTGCAGGCGTAGCAGTACGACTGGCGCTGCCGGCGCTGAAGCAACTCGTTGCGCGGGTCGGGCCGGCCGCGAAGTTCCATGTCGTGGGGCAGGGTGTGCTCGCGGAAGTCCTTCTCGGGGTCGAAGGCTCGGCCGGCTTCGAGCATCAGGACATCCATGCCGGCCTCGGTCATCACCTTGGCGGTCCAGCCGCCGGTGGCGCCGGAACCGACGACGATCGCGTCGTAGGTCCGGGTGTCGGATGTCTGCTTCATGCGCGGGATCCTCGGTCGGATGAAAGTGAACGGTCGGCTCCGCGGGTCTTCGCTCTAGCGGACGACCGCCTCGGTCGAAGCCTCGACGTTGTAGGGAAGCGCTTCCTCGCCCTCGAGGCCGAGGTGCTCATTGATCGCGAGCAGGTGGTGGTCGACGCCGATCTCGGCGGCCGGTCGGAAGCCGGGCACCGTGATCACCTGCGCCAGCACGCCGCCCAGGCCCCGGTGGATCACGCCGCGAGGCAGGTAGATCAGGTCGCCGGCGCGGATGTCATGGACGTCGAACAGTTGCCGTGCAAGTTCCGGCGTCATCGTCTGCGGCGACTCGATGTCGGCGGCGTGGTAGCTCGTGAGCAGTTGATCGGCGTCGTTGCTCATCTGCACCAGGTAGAACTCGTCGAAGCCCGTGTCCACCGGGTGGTAGTGGGTGAAGGAGTCGGTGATGCGCACCCGGTGCGCGTTCAGGCCGTGGAAGGTGTAGGGGCCGTTGTCCTTGAGCCAGGTGAGCAGGATGCGCCGGTAGGCGCCGGTCTCCGTGGCGCAGCCGCCGGGAACGTCCGTGATGTCCGGGTCCCAGTCGGGACGGATCGCCGCGGGTACGCTCTCGCCTGGAGCTTCCGGCACATCGAAGACGAGCGCCGCGATCGCGGGCTCAGCGGTCAGTCGCTCGCCGGGGCGGAGCACCGCGATATCGCCGACGTGCAGCTCGATCGGGGCTGGGCCGGAAGCGGTGTGGATCTCGGCTGATGCGGGCTCCTCCTCGACCGGTTTCTGCACGAACACGAGCCGGCTTGTGTCTTCGGCCGTGATCTCGGCCGCGGTCGGCAGGAAGGCCATCCCATAGCCGGGGTTCGCCGCCTCGAAACTGGCCTTGATGCGGGCGAAGGCGCTCTGCCCTTCGGCGTCGTCGGCGAACAGGTGTGCCCGGAGGACTTTCGACGGTCTCTCACTCACGGATTCGGGCCCTGAGACTTTCGCTTCCGCTCCCGCCTCCGGGTCGGCACATGAGGCGACCGCCAGGACGCACAGTAGAAGCGCCAAGGCCGCGCCGGCGCGGAACGATGGAACTGCCGACCACTTGGGGGGGTTCACCCGCGGCACGGTACCATGCTGCGGCTTCCCCGGAGAACCAGCAGTGGCGGAGGAATTGCCGATGAAACCCATGCATCCCAGCGCGAAGCGCCGCCCCCTGGGCACCCGGGTGGCGCGCCCGCATCCGGCGCAAGGCACCGGCTCTCAGCCCCTCGTCGCGACCCTCAGTCTTCTGTTCTGCGCCCTCGCTGCTCCCGTGCCCGTCGCCGCCGAAGACTCCGACCCCCGGATCGAACTGACGAAGCGCGGCGGCGACCGCATCCTGGTCACCGTCGACGGCAGACCCTTCACGGAGTACCGCCCCGGCGGCCTGCCGGACGGCGGCGGCCACCTGCCGTACCTCTACCCGGTCTACGGCCCGGGTGGCCAGGCGTTGACCCGCAACTGGCCGATGTCCGAGGCGGCGGGGGAGGAGCAGGACCATCCGCATCACCGCTCCCTGTGGTTCGCTCACGGTGCGGTCGGCCCGGCTGACGGCTCCAAGCGTCACGACTTCTGGACCGGCCGCGACGGCTCGGCGGTCGTCCATCGCGAGATCCTCGCGGTCGAGTCGGGTGCGGTCGGCGTGCTCCGGACGTCGAGTTCATGGGTCGCCCCCGGCGGCGAGGAGCTTCTCCTGGAGGAGCGCGCGATGACCTTCCGCGCCGGCGCCTTCGACTCCGGGCAGGCCTGGCGGGCGATCGACTTCGACATCCGGCTGCGGCCCGGCGACACGGCGGTCGTCCTCGGCGACACCAAGGAAGGCACGATGGCGATCCGCGTCGCGCCCACTCTGCGCCACCAGGGCGAGCACGCCGCCGGCGCGATGCGCAACAACGAGGGCGTCGAAGGCGCCGCCGTCTGGGGCAAACGCGCCGCCTGGGTCCACTACAGCGGCCCCGTCGACCGCAAGCCCGTGGGCATCGCGATCGTCGACCACCCCGAGAACTTCCGCCATCCGACCTGGTGGCACGCCCGCGACTACGGCCTGTTCGCCGCCAACCCCTTCGGCGTCCACGACTTCGAGAAGGCGGAGAAGGGCACGGGAGACTGGACGATTCCGGCCGGCGGTGAACTCAGGCTGCGCTACCGGCTGCTGTTCCACGACGGCGAGGTGTCGTCGGAGCAGCTTGATGCGGAGTTGGGGCGGTACGGAGCGTAGACCCGTGTCATGCCTCAACCTCCAGAAGCCGTTGACGTGCGCGAGTCCGCTCGTACAAGTCAAGGTCGAACAGGCGGGCAGACCGTATCTGAGAGAGTGGGAGGATCACTCGCATGTCCGCCTCTGACGCTGAGCGGGAGGCGTCGTGTTGGTCGTCTTGGGACGGCCCTCGGATTGCCTCGTAGAAGTTGGAAGGCTGGGGGATCGTGTCGCCGTACACCCGCTTGGCTTGGTCGCGCTGCATTCGAGCGGCGATGCATCACGTCCAACATCGTTGCTCTTCGGTCCAGTATGGCACCGATATGCTCCCTCATCGCGCCTGTTGGACGCGCGCCTCACCGCTCTCGGTGCGACACGGACTTCTGCCACGGACTGCTAGCTCCGAAGCGCAGTATGGCGTGGCGTAGGAAAGCGCGAGGAGAACTAAGGAGCACGTTCTCCCTTGCCTCGTCGATGGCATCAAGGTATCGTTCGCGGTCACGGCTGCGTAGTCGTCGCATAGCTCCTCCAGTGGTTACACTGACGGGGTACCGGAAGAACCGAGAGAGAGTCAGATCGAGAGAGTCACCCCGCGATGGCAGAGAGCAACACCAACACCGATACACTAGTTGGATGGTTCTGGTCTCCGGAGGAACCCTCGGAGAAGCTCCCCGGAAGCTTGGCGACAAAGCCCAGTGGCGAAATGAGGCTCGAGGTCATCAACCAGACCGACTCGGTGGATAGTGAGATCGAGATTGCCAGGATGGACCGTATGCCCATCTACGGTGTGCCAGTCTCGTGGTACTTGGGCGGAAAGCACAGTCGGTTGGTCGGAATTGTGTCAGGTAAAAGCGTCTCTGGCCGAACTGTTAAGGATACGGAAATCACACTTGACGACTGTCATATCCTGACAAGTGCATGGTGGTCACAGCCACGGCACATCGCCTTCATAGTTAACAGCGCCTACATAGGAGTGGCTCTAGAACTTGAGGAAGAGCTTCAATGTAGGAGCGTAAGCTGGATCGCCGACGGCATCGAAGGCTGGCTCAATCCGACTGGTCCTACACCTGCCAGATACGAGAATTTCCGGCCGCCCGCAGTGTCCGTTAGCACCGCAGCGGAGATTGACGGACTAGGCGAGACCGAAGTCGCGATGGCTCTACTTGGGGGCTTTAGCAGGGAGAAGGGCAACACGTATGAGATAAGTGAATCAGGCTACGCCACCCTGAGGCTCAAACACCAAGTTTCGTGGAAAGATGCGAGCGAAGGAGTGTACCACACTCACCGCCTTATCCGTTTCGCTCTCAATCGCCGTTGCGCCGTAAAGCAGATGACGCTCGACGCCGATGGCCGCACCGTAGAGGTCGTCGAGCGAATGATGCGGAACGGAGGCGAGATGCCATACAGGCCCGGCCAAGTGCAGTTCGATGCACTCTTCACCGCAGACCCGAAGGAGGGAGGTGTTGTTGGAGACGCCGGTGATGTCCTGCGCAGGTGGTTAGAGCTTCCCCGGTCTGCGCAAGGTACACTGATTCGGCTCCACGGTTTGATGGCGAACGGGCAATTCGTCGACAGTCAGTGCGTTTCAGTCTGTGGCGCCGCAGAACTCTGGTACACCCAGGTGCTGAGCAGAACGGTCGGCACCGACGAACATCTGGTTGAGGATCTACCGGACTCAGCTAAGGAGGACGTCGAGCGTATCCTCAGCGATAACGGTTGGGAGGATGTGTATCGCCGCCGGATAAGGCCCGTGATAGAGGCCCCAAACGAGCTATCGACAGGCGAGAGAGTTCGGCGTACGTTCGACCCAATCGAGCGCGACGTGATGGCTCTGAACGAGGATGACAAATGTGATGTCTCTAACGGACTGCTTAGAGTCAGGAATCCTTCGAGTCACGGTTCAGTTCCTGCCGAGAGTCTGGATAGACTGTCGAAGCTAGTTCGGAGATCTCGAGCCATGCTCAAACTTCGGATTCTGGACTACCTCGGCGTGGATTGGAAGGCTGTGGTGAAGTACAACAAGACACTTCACTGGGAACTAGGACTGGAGGAGAAGTGGCGTGCGGTGCCATACCCGGTCTACGAGGATGTGCGTACACTCGACGCGTGTTTGAAGTACTTGGGTCGTGCAGGAGGATGGAGGACGCTTCAGGATATTACCGATGCGTTGACCGGTGGTGGATGGGAGACTTCTTCGAAGCATCCGAGTCGCGTAGTGTCCCACCGGCTGGGGCGGTACATGAAGGAAGGCGGATGCGTGGAACGTGTTCGGTTGCAGGGCAGGGTCCAGTGGCGTTCCTCGGAAGGGCGAGAGACATGATAGCGGGTGCTCTTGAGTGGGTTGTGACTGTCGAGGTAGAGATACACAAGGAAGGTGGTGTGTGGCTAGCGAACTGCCCAGGCCTTCATGTCGGTAGTCACGGCGGATCTGAAGTCGAAGCCCGAGAGATGCTAAGGGATGCACTTATCGGATTCTTTGAGTGCTGCCATGAACTTGGGACATTTCAGGATGCGATCGAGGAGCAGGGAGTAGTAAGCGCGGTTCCTGTGACGTTGGCGAGCACTAGAAGATCCGCGTCTGAGAACTACGTTGCCGAATGGGAGCGCGTGCCGATCAGCATCTTCCCGTTCGAGCAGTCCGATGCCGCCTAAGACGAAGCTTCCATCTACGAAACCAAATAATGTCAAACGGGCGCTAGAAAGGGGCGGATGGAAGTTGTCGAGATGGCAAGGCTCTCACGCCATAATGAAGAAGGCAGGAACGAAGTTCCCTGTGCCGGTTCCGATGCACGGAAAGGATATGCCGAAGGGTACGCTCAAGTCGGTCCTGAAGCGGGCGGAGCTGACGACGGAAGAGTTTGTCGAGCTCTTGAAGAAGTAGAGGCCTCTTCAGCGTCTGAGGTCCGCGACTGACAGAGCGGCCGATGTCGTCGAAGGAGCCAGACCCATGCGGGCTAAGTCGAGGGGCTTACGGGCGGGCATCCACTCGGTCAACTCGGCGGAGGACGCCGATACCGCGTCGATCAGTTCTTGGCCGTACGTCGGTACGGGCGGGTGGAGGATCAGCCGCTCGGTTTCGAGTTGGCCGGGGAAGGCGGACCTGGACGCGACTCGCGTCGGTCCCTGTTGTTGACTCATCCATCGTCCTTCTTGCTGGCTCTCGCGAGGGCAGTGGCAACCAGGCCGGCGGGTACCGCCACAATGCCCATGCCGCAGAGCAGGATCACCGCAGTGAACACGCGACCTCCGGCGGTTACCGGGTAGGCATCGCCGTAGCCGACGGTGGTCAGCGTAGCCACGGCCCACCACAGGCTCTCAGGGATGGAGCCGAAGGCCTCGGGCTGCGCCTCGTGTTCGAAGTGGTAGATGCCGGCCGCTGCCAGGTAGAGCACCAGCGTTGTGCTGAACAGGAAGATCAGCCCCTCGTCCTTCACTGTCCACAGTGCTTTGCCGAAGCGATTCAGTGACTTGGCCCTGGTGATCTTCAGGAGCCGGAGGAGTCGGAACAGCCGGAAGGCCCGCAGCGCCCGCAGATCCAGGCCGAGCAGGGTTGGCAGGATCGCTGCGAGGTCAACGATGCCGTAGAAGCTCGTCACGTACCGCCATCGTTTCGGTGCAGTTGCGAGGCGCAGCAGGTACTCCGTGACGAACAGGGCTGTGACCACTGTGCTGGCCAGGCCGAGGGCCTGGTTGACCCTTGGGTCGAGACTCTCCAGAGTCACAATGCCGTCGACGACCAGACCGCCGACGATCACGGACGACACGACCGTGTCGAACACGCGACCGGCCCGGCTGTCGGATTCCCAGACGACCCGCTGGATCGCGCTCATGGGGCCGCCGGGCGCCAATGGCTCGCTACTTGAACGCCGGCTTCGGCGCGCGCCTCTTCTCGGGCGCCCAGATCCGCACCTTGCCGAAGCGGCCGGAGTCGTCGAAGGAGCCGAAGCCGACGCGGCCCCAGTCGAGCGGGTCGCGGTCCGCCTCGACGGTCGGCTGCTTTTCGCCGTCGAAGTAGACCCGCAGCGTGCCGCCCTGGCGTTCGACGCGGACGCGCTTCCAGCCCTTGCCCCAGTCGACGCCTTGGTCCGGGATGGCGCCCAGCGGTGCCCGGTCCGCATTGTCGACCAGGAAGATGTTGTGGGCGCGGTCGTCGGGTTCGGTGGCCAGGTGGGCGTAGTAGTAGCGGTTGGGGCCCTCGAAGCCGAAGAAGAGGCTCAAGTCCCGGTGGCCGTACTCGCGGCCGGTCTGCCAGGCCTCGGCTTCGAGCACGAAGTCGGCGAGCAGGAGATCGTCGATCAGGGCGATGTTGAGCGGCGAGCGGTGCTTCGGCTTGTACTTGCTGCCGCCCACAAGATCGAGGTAGCCGCGGCCTTCCTCTTTGCCGTACTTCCAGGCCCGCTGGTCGCTGAAGGTGAAGTCGTCGAGCGCGGAGGCGTCGGCGAAGTCCTGGGAGTAGACGAGTTCGTAGCCGTCCGGGAGGCCGGGCTGGGCTTGGAGGCCGGCCGCGCCGAAGGCGACGACCAGTGCGGCGAGTGCCGCGAGTCTCGCCGCGTGCCCGAGGCGTGCCCGGCCCATCAGACGACTTCCGGCACCACGAAGGGCTCGCGGTATTCGCGGGTGAGCAAGCGATTCGCCTCTTCGTCGCCTTCGATCGTCTCGGAATCCGGGTCGATCTCGAGCCACTGGCCGACGATCGGCTGGTCGATCTCGGGGTCGACGCCGTTCTTCGCGAGGTGATCGAGGAACCGGTCCGCGGTGTCGCCGGCATTGCGGAGCTTGGAGGCGATCTTGGACAGCTTGGCGGGCCCGGCAGCTTCGCCGCGCATGTACGACACGTTGCCGAGGTGGCAGAGCGCGCTCGAGAGGTGGCCGTCCTCGATCGAGGCGGTCAGGTCCTCGCCGCGCCGGCTATGCACGGCATCGACGAAGTTGGCGTAGTGGTTGCCGCCGCCCTTCCAGCTCTCGAGCTTCGTGCCGTTTTTGTCGTAGGCGGTGGCGCTGGTGTAGCTCGGGATCTGCAGATAGCCGCCCTCGCAGTGGACGATGACGCCGATGCTGGCGCCCATGTAGTCGTCCATGCCCTTGCGCCACTCGCCGGCCTGGGCCTCCGCGTCGCGGGGCAGGCCGCGGACCTCGAACAGCAGGGGAGCCTGCTCGTAGTCGTGGTACACGAACTGGGTGTTGGGGGTGTTGCCGTCGTCGACGTAGCCGAAGCGGCCGCCGACGCTGATCGTCCGCGGCGGCAGCGCGGCCTCGCCGAGGGCCCAGCGGGCGATGTCCATCTGGTGGATGCCCTGGTTGCCCAGGTCGCCGTTGCCGGTGTCGAACACCCAGTGCCAGTCGTAGTGCAGGCGCTCGCGCATCAGCGGCTTCTTCGGCGCCGGACCGCACCACAGGTCGTAGTCGACCGCGGGATCGACGTTCTGCGCGCCCTCGACCCGGCCGATGCTCTGCCTCGGCTTGTAGCAGAGGCCGCGAGCGAGCTGGATCTCGCCCAGGTGGCCCTCGTTCACCCAGGCCAGGGCGTCCTGGATCGACGGTGACGAGCGGATCTGGGTGCCGGTCTGGACGATCCGGTCGTACTTCTTCGCCGCGTGGACGATCTGGCGTCCCTCCCAGACGTTGTGGGAGACCGGCTTCTCCAGGTAGACGTCCTTGCCGGCCTGGCACGCCCACACCGCCTGCAGAGCGTGCCAGTGGTTCGGGGTCGCGATGGACACGGCGTCGATGTCGTCGCGCTCCAGGAGTTCGCGGTAGTCGACGATCGTCATCGGGTCCGCGCCCAACTCGACCGCCTTCGCCTTGGCCGCTTCGAGGACGTTCCGGTCGACGTCGCAGAGCGCGGCGACCTCGACGCCTGGCAGTGCGGCGAACTGGTTCAGGTGATCGTTCCCGCGACTCCGCAGTCCGACGATGCCGACGCGGAGTTGCTGGTTCGGACTCGCGGCGCTGGCTGCGCCGACCGACGCCCGGCAGCCCAGAGTGGTCGTGGCGGCGGCAGCGGCGGCGGAGCCGAGGAATACGCGGCGGGTGATCGCGGACATGAGTCTCCTCCTGGATCGGAAGCTCGCCCGTAGGCGGCCCCCGATTGTAACTGCCGCCGGGTCAGAGCCGGCGTTAGAGTGACCCTCGATGAACTCAGCTTCTCGAAGGCTCTCCGTCTTCGCCCTGACTGGCCTCTCTGCCAGCCTTGCCGCTTGCGCCGTCGGCCCGACTGCCGAGCCCCCGAACATCGTCTTTCTCCTGGTCGACGACCTGGGCGCCATGGACGTGGGCGCCTTCAACCCGGACACCTTCTACGAGACGCCGAACATCGATCGGCTGGCGGCCGGCGGCGTGCGCTTCACGCGCGGTTACGCCGCGAACCCGGTCTGCAGCCCGACCCGGTTCAGCATCATGACGGGCCGCTATCCGACCCGAGTGGGTGCCACGAACTACTTCGCCGGGCGCCGCCAGGAGAACTTCGCGCCGGCGCCGCTCAATGACCGGATGCCGCTCGCGGAGTACACGCTAGCCGAAGCCCTGCGTGACGGCGGCTACCGCACGGCGTTCCTGGGCAAGTGGCACCTGGGGACGACGGAGGAGTTCTGGCCGCTCGCGCAGGGCTTCGACGTGAACGTGGGCGGCCATCGCGGCGGGATGCCGCGCAGCTACTTCTCGCCGTACTCGAACCCGACCCTGGAGGACGGCCCCGAGGACGAGCATCTCACCGCCCGACTCACCGGTGAGGCCCTCGACCTGATCGACGGCTACGCGGCCGACGAGGAAGGGCGCCCCTTCTTGCTGTACCTGGCGTACTACACGGTCCACACGCCGCTCCAGGCGCCGCCGGAACTGGTCGCGAAGTACGCGGCGAAGGCGGGCGTCGAAGTGGGTGTGCCGGCCGACCCGGCGAACTTCGGCGCCGAGGAGCAGGTCTGGCCGCGGGACGAACCACGGCGCGTGCGCGAGGTCCAGAACCACGCCGTGTACGCGGCGATGGTCGAGACGCTGGATACCAGCGTCGGCCGCATCCTCGACCGGCTCGACGCCCTGGACTTGGCCGAAAACACGATCGTCGTCTTCTTCTCGGACAACGGCGGCCTGTCGACGGCGGAAGGAGCACCGACATCGAACCTGCCGCTGCGAGGCGGCAAGGGTTGGCTCTACGAGGGCGGCATCCGGGCGCCGCTGATCGTCCGCTGGCCGGCCGCGGCGGAGCCGGGTCGCGAGGTCGCGGCGCCCGTGATCAGTACCGACTTCTACCCGACGCTGCTCCACGCCGCGGGCATCGATCCGCGGCCCGACCTGGAACTCGACGGCCACAGCTTCCTCGACCTGCTCCGTGGCGGCGAGGCGCTCGAGTCCGCGTCCGCCCAGGCCGCGGAGCGCGACCTGTTCTGGCACTACCCGCACTACGGCAACCAGGGCGGCTTCCCGGGCGGCGCGATCTCGCAGGGCCGCTACAAGCTGATCGAGCGCTACGAGGACGGTCGGGTCCACCTCTACGACCTGGAGGCCGATGAAGGCGAACGGAACGATCTGGCGGCCGAGCAGCCCGAGCGTGTCGCCGAGATGCGGGAGCGGCTCCACGCTTGGTACGAGGAGGTCAGCGCTGCCTTTCTCAGTGCTCTGCCCGAGGGCCCGGAACCCTGGCTGCCGCCGGTGCGGTTGCCGAGTGGCCCGTAGGGGATTGGTGCGGCTATATGCCGCGGTCGGTCAGGTAGGTCTCGATCGCGTCCGTCACGACCGCGTTCAAGCTCCGGTTCTCGACGCGGGACAGAGTGCTCGCCCTCCGGTGTGTGGAGGGAGGCAGGCGGACCACGAATCGACCCGAGAAGGGTCTCTCCGGTTCTTCGCCGTCTTCCTCGCAGCCCTTCAGGTAGAAGTCGACGGAGTCGTGAAGAGCCTCGCGGACCTCGTCGATCGTCCGACCGCGAAAGTCCACATGGTCGCAAGGGAGATTGACGACAACGCCGTAGAACTCGTCGTCTTCGACTTCGACTTTCCCCAGATGGCCCTTGTACTTCATGGTCGTTTCAGGTGATGCCTCCTTCCAGCGCGACCGGGAGATCGACCCGTCGTCACGGGCGCAGGAAGCGGCCGACACCACGCGTAACCGCTGCGATCAGCCCGTAGCCACCACCCATGGTCAAGAGTACCGCGAGTAGGTAGGTGGCCGCCGTGCGCTGGCCCTCGTCGCCGAAGGCGATCAGCAGGAGGGAGGCGCTGACCAGCAGAACGGCTCCCCCAAAGAGAGCCCAGATCAGCCGCATGCCGAAGGTTCGCCGGTCACTTCGGTCCGCATCGTCTCTTCGCATCTTCTCAAGCTGGAACTCGAAGAGCCTTTGATCCGCGGCGTCATCGGCAGCCACCATCTGCGAGAGGACCTCGGTCCGCCGATCATGGCTCTCGATTCGCTCCCGTTCGAGCTGGAGCATCTCCGGCCAGAGCTCTATCTGAGTGCCGGGCGCCGCTTCTCTCCGAGCCAGCTCGCCGCTCTGCCGCTGAGGCGGATCTTCCTGTCCGGTGCTCGCCATGCCTACTCTCCGGCGAAAAGGCGGCGCTTCCGCGTCCTGGGCGACGGGTTCATCATCTGTTCGACGAGCAACTCCGCGGGCACGCTGTAGACACGGAACCCGCTGCCGTACCGTGCTCTCTCGTAGCGGGTGATGACGAGGTCGCCGGGCTTCCGCCCTTCTCTGCGGCGGCGGAGTTCATCGACGACCTCTTCCATCGTCGCGCAGTATTTGTCCGTGAGGGCGGTCTGGGTCATCAGTTCGGACATGGAGCCTCCCGATCCGTTGGGGCGAACGAGGCCTGAATGGACATTCTAGACCGTAGCGGGCGTCGCTGGTCCAGGGTCATCAGCGGACCACGGGCGGAGTCAGGACCCGCTTGACCAATGCGATCCTGCTAGCTTCGGCTGCGTCGGAGGTCACTCCAGGGCATGAAGACGAAGGATCCGGTCCGAGAGGGCCTCGTACGTTTCGCCGAGTCCGTCACCTCTAAGAGCACGGCTGTTGCGGGAGGGGCTCCTGAGGATCAGCTCCGTGGTCCACTGGAGCAGTTCTTGGAGCACCTTGGTGCGGCGTGGGGCTGGACAGTTACCTGTACCGGCGAGGTACCAGTGGCGGGGCGTCTGGGTCGCCCCGACTATGCGGTCTCCAAGAATGGGCTGCTGACCGGCCATGTCGAGCTGAAGAAGCCCGGAACGGGGGCCGTGGCCGCGCGCTTTAGGGGGCACGACAAGGAGCAGTTCAGGCGCTTCTCGAACTTGCCGAACGTCCTTTACACGGATGGCAACGAGTGGGCGCTCTATCGGGACGGCAAGCGGGTCGGGAAAGTGGTGCGGTTCGCGGGTGCAGTTGACGTGGACGACCGGATGGCCGTTGGGTCACACGACGGTGAGCGTCTTGAGCCTGTTCTTCGGGACTTCCTGGAGTGGCAGCCGATCTTGCCCCTCGCGGCGGGCGGGTTGGTCGATCTCAAACGCTTCGCCGAACAGCTCGCGCCGCTCTGCCGGATGCTTCGGGACGATGTGAGTGGAGCGCTGAGCCGTTCCGAATCGCCGATCAACGCCGCCGCCCGGGACTGGCGCCACCTCCTGTTCCCTGACGCTTCGCCCGAGCAGTTCGCCGACGCCTACGCCCAGACGGTGACCTTCGCCTTGCTTCTGGGCCGCAGCCTTGGGGCGGCGCCGCTCGATCTCGCACGGGCGGAGGCCGCGCTTGACGTGGGGCACAACCTGATGGCCCGCGCGCTCAGGTTCCTGACCGACTCTCAGGTCCGAAGCGAGGTCGGCGCTTCGCTCGATCTACTGTTGCGCGTCATTGGCGTGGCGCCTGCGGGAACCCTCGGCGGCGCCGAGGACCCCTGGCTTCACTTCTACGAGGACTTTCTGGAGGAGTACGACCCCAAGCTTCGCAAGCAGGCCGGCGTCTACTACACACCGGTCGAAGTCGTGCGCGCCCAGGTCCGGCTGGTCGACGACCTGCTGACCAACCGGCTGGGCCGCCGGCTCGGTTTCGCGAGTCCAGAGGTCATCACGCTCGACCCCGCCGTTGGAACGGGGACCTACCTCCTTGGAGTGATCGAGCATTCGCTGGCCCGGGTCGCTAGGGAGCAGGGCCTGGGCGCCGTCCCCTCCCAGGCCTCGTCACTGGCCCGGAGGCTCTATGGCTTCGAGGTGATGGTGGGGCCATACGCGGTCTCGGAACTCCGTACGAGCCGCGCACTCAAGGACCGGGGCGGCGACTTGCCGGCGGAAGGGACTGGCGTCTACCTTGCTGACACGCTGGACAGCCCGGACGCCGAGCCGCAGCAGATGGGCTTGGTGCTGCAGCCGATTGCCGATCAGCGCAGCCGGGCGATCGAAGTCAAGAAGAACAAGCCTGTCCTGGTCTGCATCGGCAATCCGCCGTACCACCGGCACAAGAGCGTCAACACGGGTAGCGAAGACCACCTGTCCCCCTTCGGTGGGTGGGTGCGTTTCGGGGACCCGCTGCCACAGGGGAAGCCGTTCGGCTCGATGTCCGCCAAAGCGAGGCTTGAGCACCGGCAGGAGGGTTCGCTGCTGGCCGACTTCTCGAAGCCCGTGAGCGCCGCCGGCCACGGCGGCGCCCTGAAGAACCTCTACAACAAGTACGTCTACTTCTGGCGCTGGGCTCTTTGGAAGGTGTTCGAGCAGGAAGCAGCGGAAGGGCCGGGGATTGTCAGCTTCATCACCGCGTCGAGCTACCTGTTCGGCGCCGCGTTCGCCGGGGTTCGGGAACAGATGCGCCGCCTTTGCGACGAGATCTGGATTCTCGACCTCGGCGGGGAAGGCCGGGGCGCGCGCCAGGAAGAGAACGTCTTCGCGATTCAGACGCCGGTGGCCGTCGCCGTGCTGTTCCGGCAGGACTCGTGCGACAAAGAGGCGCCGGCGCGGGTTCGTTACTCACGAGTCAACGGGACACGAGCCGAGAAACTGCTCCGCCTCGACGGATTGAACAACTTTGCCGATGTGGATTGGCAGGACTGTCCCGACGACTGGCATGCGGCGTTTCTGCCCGCCGGCAGCGGGCGCTACTTCGGCTGGCCGCTGCTCACGGACCTCGTGCCGTGGCAGAAGAGCGGGTTGAAGGCAGGCCGCACCTGGGTCATTGCGCCCGACGAGGCAACGCTCGTCAAGAGATGGCGGCGGCTGGTGGGAGAGCACCGCGACGCGAAGCGAGAGTTGTTCGATGAGTCGCCGTCGGGAAGAAAGGTGGCCAAAGGGCAACCGGAACCGCTCCGGACTACGAGCGAAGTGGGGCGATTGCAGCGTTGGAACCCGATTCTCCCGTGCCGACGCTGACGAGGTACCCGTATCGATCCTTCGATCGACAGTACCTAGTCGCCGATTCGCGCGTCCTGGATCGACCAGGGCCGCGGCTGTGGCAAGCGCATGGCCCGCGCCAACTGTACCTCGTCAGTCTTCTCAGCCACCCGCTGGGCGACGGACCCGCCCTGACAGCCGCTTCCGCGGTACCGGACCTTCACTACTTCAGGGGTTCGCTCGGCGCCAAGCACGTCCTGCCCCTTTACCGTTCCCGGGACGCCACATGCCCGAACGTCCTCCCCGGCCTTCTGGAGATCCTCGCTGACACCTACGGGCGGCCGGTTTCGCCCGAGGACTTCGCTGCCTACCTCTACGGAACGCTCGCGCAACCTCGGTTCACGCGTGAGTACTTTGAGGAACTTGCTGGCTGTGAGGTCCGCGTGCCGCTCACGAAGGATGGGGCTCTGTTCGAAGAGGTGGGATCCATCGGCCGCCGTCTCCTTTGTCTGCACACCTACGGCGAGCGACTCGGGCCGGTGGCCGGCGGTCGCACGATCGATGGCGCGGCCCGGTGCAACGTGTCGGTGCCGGAGAGCGCTGGCGGCTACCCCGAGTCCTACAGCTACAACCAGGAGACCAAGACGATCAACGTGGGTTCTGGAGCGTTCGGGCCGGTCTCACCGGACGTTTACGAGTTCGAAGTCTCAGGGCTTAAGGTCGTTCAGTCCTGGCTCGGCTATCGGATGAAGGAAGGAGCAGGCAGGCGATCATCCCCGCTCGACAAGATCCGGCCCGAGAGGTGGACGGCGCAGCTCACGACAGACCTTCTGGAGCTTCTCCATATTCTGGAAGAGACTGTCGACACCCAGCCGGAGCAGGACCGATTGCTGGACGAGGTGCTCGCCGGGGAGTGCTTCGGGGCGCGGGAACTGCCTCCGGTGCCTGAAGAGATGCGACGGGGTCCGAAGCCCGATGAGC
Organism: Candidatus Multivorans sp.; assembly: GCA_965205295.1. Classification (GTDB taxonomy): domain Bacteria; phylum Acidobacteriota; class Thermoanaerobaculia; order Multivoradales; family Multivoraceae; genus Multivorans. Next base: position 2,150,042 of record OZ242167.1, on the reverse strand, counting down.
GCCCGCAGCGCACAGACAATCGTCAGCAGCGCACAATGTAAGCGACGGATGTCTGACCGAGCGTCGCGCGCGGCAACGTCACTGCACTTCCGCAAGTAGGCGGACGACGAATACCCCCATGTAGCCTTCGTGCTCCATCATGAGTCAACGCTATACGCCTCCGGGCCACCGTCGCACGGCCGCCGTGTTCCGGGAGCATCTACGGAGCCTCGACCCAGACTTCGACTGCGCCGAGGAGCTCCTCGGGCCCGGAGGGCCGCTAGCCGAGCCGTTGACGGTCTTCGGCCGGGAAGCTGGCAACCGGTTTGCGGTCCATCCGATGGAGGGTTGGGACGGGAAGCGGGACGGCAGCCCGAGCGGCCTGACGCGGCGGCGCTGGCGACGCTTCGGGTTGAGCGGCGCGAAGCTGGTCTGGGGCGGGGAGGCGGTGGCGGTGGCCCCGGAGGGCCGCGCCAACCCGAATCAACTCTTCATCGACCGAGGGCGCCGCGACGACTGTGTGGCCTGGCTCGAAGCGCTGCGTCAGGAGATCCTCGACGGCCACGCGGAGAGCGGGGTCGGCGGCGACCGCCCGGTCATCGGTCTTCAGGTGACCCACTCGGGCAGACTGTCGCGGCCCGATCCATCCCCGGCGCCCCCGCGACCGCTGCGGGCGCAGGTCCATCCGGTGCTCGACGCGCGCCTCGGTAGCGCCGCGGAGCGTCCCCTGATCAGCGACGAGCAGTTGGAGGAGATCGCCGGCGCCTACGTGCGCGCCGCGCGTTGCGCCGAAAGGGCTGGCTACGACTTCGTCGACATCAAGTGCTGCCACGGCTACCTGCTGCACGAGCTGCTCGGCGCGCGCACCCGGCGGGGGCGGTACGGAGGGACCTTCGAGAACCGGGTGCGGCTGCCGCTTGAGATCATTGCCGCGGTGCGCTCGGAGTGTCCCGGCCTCGGCATCGGCGTTCGGTTGTCCGTTGGCGACGTGGCGCCGTTTGCCGCGGACGGCGCCGGCGTGGGCGTGCCCGATGTCGCCGCGATCGCGGATACGGACGCGGCGCCGCGCCTCGCCGATCTTGCGTTCGGCATCGACCCGGCCGACTGCTCGTTCCCCGAACCCACCTACGCCGAAGCGATCCGCTACATCGCGCTCCTGGTCGAGGCCGGTGTCGAAATCGTCAACGTGACGATGGGGTCGCCCTACAGTTGCCCGCATCTGTCGCGGCCGGCGGCCTACCCGGCGTCGGACGGCTACCAGCCGCCCGAGGATCCGCTCCGCTCGGTGCTGCGGCAGCTCGCCGCCGTGCGCACGGTGCGCGCGGCCTTTCCGGGACTGCCGCTCGTGGGAACGGGCTACAGCTATCTGCAGGACTGGCTGCCCCACGTTGCCGAGGCCGAGGTCGGCGCCGGCCACGTCGACTTCGTGGGCCTGGGCCGGATGATCCTGGCCTACCCGGGTCTGCCGGCGGACGTTCTGGCGGGGCGGCCGCTCGAGCGCCGGCGCATTTGCCGGACGTTCAGCGACTGCACGACGGGGCCCCGCAACAACATGGTCAGCGGCTGTTACCCGCTGGACGAGCACTACCGGCAGACCGCCGAGTTCGCGCGGATCAAGGAGATCAAGAAGGCCGCCGCCCTATGAGAACAGCCCACCGAATCCCGTCTGGCGACGCCGAGCCGCTGCCCAGGCTCTGCTACGCCGCGCTCCATGTCGTGGTTCGGGATGGCTATGCCCAAGCCGGCCACTCGATCGACCGGCCAGCTTCGGCGCTTGAGGCCGAACACTGGATCGACTGGCGGGCGACCGCCGGCTTGCGCCGCTTCATCGACTCGCTCGGCTTCGGTGTCGCGGAGGCAATGGACACGGCGCAGCGTTTCGAGATCGGTTGGCCGAGCGCGCGACGGTTGATCGAACTCTGCGCCTCCCTCAAGCTCCGCAACGGCTTCGTCGCCGGCGCGGGCAGCGATCAGGTCGATGGGGTTGCGACCACGTCTGAGCTGATCGACGCGGTGGTGGAACAGGCAGAGTTCATCGACAGGCTGGGCGGCGTCCCCGTCGTGTTGCCGATGCCCCATCTGACGGCGAGCGGCGCCTCCGAAAGGAACTACGTGGATGTGTACTCCGCGATCATCGACCAGCTCGAGGGGCCGCTGTTCCTGCACTGGCTTGGCGAGATGTTCCATCCAGCGATGCGCGGCTACTTCCCGGGCAACAGCCTGGAGCGCATCCTCGCCCGGCATCCCGAGAAGGTGCGCGGGGTCAAACTCTCGCTGCTGGATGAAGAGTTCGAGGTGCGGCTCCGCCGGCGGATCGCCAGGCGCGGCCAGATCGTGCTCACGGGAGACGACTACCACTTCGCTCGGCTTCTCGAAGGGGCTCAGTTGCTGGAAGGGGAAGGGCAGTCCGGGGCATCCAGGATCAACGGGTCGTTCGACCTGAATGGCCGCAGGGTGGCCATCGGCGATTTCAGCCACGCGCTGCTCGGCGCCTTCGACGCGGTCGCCGAGCCGGCGGCGAAGGCGCTTCGCGCGTTGGGAGGCGGCGATGTCGAGCGCTACCGCGAGTTGATGGGCCCCGCCGAGGAACTCGCGCGCTTCATCTTCCAGCCGCCGACCCGTTACTACAAGGCCGGGCTTGCCTACCACGCCTGGCTCCGCGGCCTGCAGGACAACCCGATGCTGGTCAACCGTGAGGATCTGGCCCGCGACGCCGACTACTACATGGGTGTGGCCCAACGCGCTGGGCGGGCCGGCTCACTCGGGGACGGCGAAGTCGCCAGTCGCCGCCTGGCGGAGGCCCTGACGGCAGGATCGACCCCCGGTCGGAGTCCGGCATAGTCCACCCGTGTCCGCTACGGCTCTCGAGATCACCGTCCGCGACGCCCGCCGCCTGGCGCTGGCGCGGGCGGGCCTGCTGAAGCCGGAGTGGACCGGGCTGCCGCGTGCGGCCTCGGGCCGCGGCCTGCGCGCCCGGCGTGCGCTCTTCGCCCTGGTCGAGCGTTTCGGCTACCTGCAGCTCGACACGGTGTCGATCTCCGGGGCTCGCAGTCATGCCATCGTGCCGCTGTCTCGGTGGCCGGGAATCGACCGTGACCTGCCCGAAGAACTCCTGCAGCCGGGGGCGCCGATCTTCGAGTACTGGGGCCACGAGGCGAGCTGGATCCCGATCGACCTCTACCCGGCGTTCGGTTTCCGGCGGGTTCAGTATCGGAGCGGAGAGAACTGGGCCAACCGCGGGATACGTGAGTACCCGGATGTCGCGGAGGCGATCCTGCGCCGGGTCGAGGCCGAGGGGCCGATGCGGTCGCTCGACCTGACGGGGCCGATGATGAGTGAGATGTGGCGCTCGAAGCGGGAGCGTTGGGTCGCCTATTCGTTGTGGACGACTGGAGAACTCGCGATCCGTTCGCGCCGCAACTTCCAGCGGACATTCGATCTTGCCGAGCGGGTGATTCCGGAGGGGTGGCGGAAGCAGGAATGGAGCCTCGAGGAGTCTTTGCGAGCGTTGATCCTGCGGGCGCTTCAAGGTCACGGCTGGGCGACGATCGGCACCCTCGCCGACACTTGGCGGCTCAAGAACGTGCGGCCGCAGATCAAGGCTGCGCTGGAGGATCTCGCGTCGGCGCGTGAGGCGGTTCCTTGTGACTTGATCACGGTCGACGGAAAGCGGCGGCCCGGATGGGTGCGGACAGCGGATCTGGAACTGGCGGCCCGTTTGAGGCGAGTGCGCCCGGCGCCGGACAGGGGCGTGCTGCTGTCCCCGTTCGACCCGGTGCTGTGGCGCCGGCCGCGGGTGGCGCATCTCTTCGGCTTCGACCAGATCCTGGAGATCTTCAAGCCGGCTTCAGAGCGGCGGTACGGCTACTACTGCATGCCGGTGCTGGCCGGGGACCGATTGGTGGCGCGGTATGACTTGAAGGCGCATCGGCGTCAGGGGCGGTTGGAGGTGCTGTCGCTGCACTACGAAGCGGAGGGTGCGAAGGCGCCGGCCGCCGATAGGGCGGCGGCGGGGAGTGCGCTGGCGACGTTTGCCGAGGCGGTGGGGCTGGCGGTGGACTAGTGGTCGCCGCTTTGCGGCGCGGTGTTTCCCGCGGGTCAGAAGACCCGCGGTCACATCAGGCGGCGGCGAGAGTCCTTCCAGTACTCTGTGTCGAGCGATGAAAAACCGTAGCCACCTTGCCGCGTTCCTGGTCTTGCTCGCCGTCGGCGCCGCGGCGATTGGCTGTGGCGGCGGCGACGTCCCCACCGCCGAAGACGCCGCGCGGCCCCAGGTCGCCCTGGTCATGAAGTCCCTGGCCAACGAGTTTTTCGAGACGATGGCCGAGGGCGCCCGGGCTCATCACGAGGCCCACGCCGCCGAGTACGACCTGGTCGTCAACGGCACCCGGAACGAGAGCGATCTGGCCCAGCAGGTCGCCCTGGTCGAGCAGATGGTGGCCTCCGGCAGCGACGCGATCGTCATTGCGCCCGCCGACTCGAAGGCCCTGGCGCCGGCGCTGGCGCGCGCCCAGGGGAGTGGCGTCGTGGTCATCAACATCGACAATCGTCTGGACGCGGAAGTCGCGACGGAGGTTGGACTCGACGCGCCCTTCGTGGGCCCGGACAACCGCGACGGCGCCCGCCGGGTCGGCGAGGTGCTCGCGGCCCGGCTCGAACCGGGCGATCAGGTGGCGATCGTCGGCGGCATTCCGACCGCCTTCAACGCGCAGCAGCGGCAGGCGGGCTTCGAGGATGCGATGAACGCGGCCGGCGCGGAGATCGTCGACGTCCAGAGCGGCGGCTGGGAGCAGGCCCAGGCGAACACGGTTGCGGCAGCGATGCTGCGCGAGTATCCCGATCTGCGGGCGCTCCTGTGCGCGAACGACAACATGGCCCTGGGAGCGCTGGCCGCCCGCCGCCAGAGCGGCCGTGACGACGTGCTGATCGTCGGTTTCGACCACATCGACGCGGTGGCCGGTCTCGTGGCGCAGGGCGAGATTCTCGCCACCGCGGACCAGCATGCAGGCCAACTCGCGGTGTTTGGGATCGAGGCGGCGCTCGAGATCCTGGGCGGCGGGGAAGCCCGGGACCGTCAGACGCCGGTCGACTTGGTCGCGGCGCCCGGCGGCTGATGACGACGGGATTCCGGATGCGGGCGAGACGCCCGGGTTCCCAGGGCGGAAGCGGTGAGGGTTCCGCGCCCCAGGGGCCGGCGCCGGAGTCCGACTTGGTTCTTCCACGGTTCACGCTGGGCTACCGGGGCGGCCTCGTCCTCGTCCTGTTCGGCCTGTGCATTGCCTTCGGTTTGGTCACCGATCACTTCTGGAGCGCGCTGACCTTCCGCACCCTGGCGAACCAGTTGCCGCCCCTGGTCGTTGCGTCCGCCGGTCTGACCCTGGTGCTCATCGCGGGCGGCATCGATCTCTCGGTCGGTTCGGTGCTGGCCCTGTCCGCGGCCGTGCTGGGCGTTCTGACCGTGGACCAGGGATTCCCCCTGCTGGTGGCGGCGCTTGCGGCGCTTGCCGTCGGCGCCTTGTGCGGCGCGATCAACGGCGCCCTGGTCGCCCGCTGGTCGATTCCGTCCTTCCTGGTCACCCTCGGCATGTTGGAGATCGCCCGCGGCTCGACCTATCTCGTCACCGAGTCGAAGACGAGCTACCTGGGCGACCGGGTCTCGGCGCTCGGCGCGACGACGCCGGTGTTTGGCCTCTCGGCCGCCTTCATCGGCTCGCTCGCCGTGGTCGGAGCGCTGCAGTTCGTCCTCTCGCGCACCTCCTTCGGTCGCTGGGTGTTCGCGGTCGGCGGCAACGTTTCGGCGCTCCATCGCTGCGGGGTTCGGCCCGCCCGGGTGCAGTTCGCGGTGTTCACGCTCGGGGGGCTGCTGGCGGCGGCTGCCGGCCTCTGCCAGGTCGGCTACCTGCAGTCGGCGGATCCGAACGCCGCCATCGGCATGGAGCTGTCGGCGATCGCGGCGGTGGTCATCGGCGGCACGTCGCTGCTCGGCGGGCGCGGATCGGTGACCGGCACGCTGCTCGGCGTGCTGGTGATCGCGGTCCTGCAGACCGGGCTCGCCCAGGCCGGCGCCACCGAGCCGACCAAGCGGATCATCACCGGCGTTGCGATTCTGCTGGCGGTGGCGAGCGACGTCTGGCGGCGACGCCGGAGCGCGGACGTCGTCTCTTGACGCCAAATTCATCGGCGAGCCGGTTGCGGCGGCTATCCTCGGCAGCGACTTCCCATCCAATCCCCAAACAATCGAGGAACGGACATGACGAAACGACCGGCCAGTTTGAAGCTCATCCTCTCCATTGCGGTTCTGACGGCGGCGACGGCCGCGGCGGCGCAGGAGCGAGCCATCGAGTTCCCCGATGTCGACGGCTACCGCACGTTCACAGTCGACCTGCACACGCACTCCGTGTTCTCGGACGGCATGGTGTGGCCGGTCATCCGCATGCAGGAGTCCGAGCTGGACGGGCTCACTCTGATGGCGGTCACCGAACACCTGGAGTATCAGCCGCGGCAGGAGGACATCCCGCATCCCGACCGGAACCGGTCCTACGTCGTTGCCAGTGAGTACGCCGCGGAGGAGGAGTCGGAGGTCATCGTGGTCAACGGCGCGGAGATCACCCGCAGCATGCCGCCGGGCCATGTGAACGCCGTGTTCATCACGGATGCGAACGCGCTCCTCGTGAAGATCGGCGAGGTGGACTACATGACCCGGCTTCGCCCTTCCACCCCCGAGGAGCAGGAAGCGAGCGAGCGGGAGGCGCGGCAGGCAATCGAGGCGGCCAACGGGCAGGACGCCTTCGTGTTCTGGAATCACCCGAACTGGCCGCGCCAGCGCTCCGACGGCGTGGCGCGGCTGACCGACATGCACCGGGAGCTGATCGCTGGAGATCTGCTGCACGGCATCGAGGTGGCGAACGGGGACTTCTTCTCGGCCGAGGCCCTGCAGATCGCCCTCGACAACGACCTGACGATCCTCGGCGTCTCGGACATCCACGGCCTGATCGACTGGGACTACGCCCCCCATGCCGGTGGGCACCGCACGGTGACCCTGGTGTTCGCCGAGGAGCGGAGCGCGGAGTCGATCAAGCAGGCGCTCCACGCGAACCGCACCGTGGCCTGGATGGCGAACTGGCTGATCGGCCGGGAGGACGTTCTGTTGCCGCTGCTGGAGGCTTCGCTTCTGTTGACGAAGGTCGAACGCAGCCAGGACGACGAGCTGATCGACATCAGGCTCTCCAACGTTTCGGACGCCGCCTTCGATCTGCGCGTTGTGAGCGGACACCGCTTCAACGGTCCGCCGTCCGTGATGCGGATCGAGCCGCACAGCGACATCGACATGGCGATCAGCGGCGAATCCCGCACCAGCTTCGAGATGGCATTCGAGGTGCTGAACGCGATCGCGGCGCCGGAAACCCACCCGACGCTGCGTTACACGGTCGACGTGCCGCAGCCTCAGCCCTAGCGCTTCAGTCGCGTTCGCCGCGCCGCTGGCGTTCGACGATCCTGCGCACCGAGTCCAGGTCCGGCGCCCAGTACTTCGCCTGCTCGTCCACTGAAGGCTCCACCAGCGGCCGTACTACGCGGAAGCCGAGGAAGCGGGCGTTGGTGTGGAACCAGACGCTCTGCGGAATCTGGGGGTCCATCCGCTTCCACGAGAGCTGGGAGCCGCGGCGGGCGGCACAGCGAAGGCCGGCGGGCTCGTCCTGCCACGAGCCGCCGCGGACGCTGCGAGGAAACTCCTTCTGCGGCCAGGCGATCGGGCCGACAAGGAGATCGCCCTCGCCCAATGCGGTGTAGTCCGCGTAGGCGTCGAGGGTCCATTCGGCCACGTTGCCGTGCAGGTCGAAGAGGCGCCAGGCGTTCGCTTCGAGCTGCGCGACCTGCCGGTAGCGGTGGTCGCTGTTGCCGGCGTGCCAGGCGAAGCGGTCGATCTCCGCCGCGTCGTCTCCGAACGACCACGGGGTCTCGCTGCCGGCGCGGCAGGCGTACTCCCACTCGGCCTCGGTCGGCAGCCGGTAGAAACGGCCGGTCTTCATCGACAGCCACTGCGTGAACTGCCGGGCCGCGAACTGGGTCATCGAGATCGCGGGGAAGCCCTCGACGCCCATGCCGAAGTCCATGGGCCGGTAGGGCGGCGTTGGCCTGCTCACCGCGTCGGCCCAGGCGGCTGCGGGTTCGCCGCCGCCGCGGTCCGTGTCGAACATGAACACGCGGTACAGGTCCCAGGTCGTCTCGTGGGTCGCCATCCAGAACGGACCGACCCGCACCCGGCGCCTCGGGGACTCCAGCTCGCCGCGCCCGGGCTCGCTCTCCGGGCTCCCGAGCAGGAACTCGCCGCCCGGCACGGGCGCCAGGTCGAGCCGCATTTCGCCGCCGTCGGCGCCGACGCCGACGATCCGCTCCCGGTAGGGCTTCATGCCGGCTGCGGTGGCCGCGACGGCGGCCGCGACATCGACAGCCGGCGGCCGGCCCGGCGGCATGTCCGGGTAGCGACCGGCGCCCGGTTCCTGGACCGCGGCGACGAACAGCGCGACCAGGATCGGGAGCCCCTTCAGCACGGTAACGGCCTCAGTGGCCCCGGAAGGTTGCCCGACGTTTCTCCAAGAAGGCGGCGATGCCCTCCGCGGCGTCTTCCGTGCGCGCGGCGTTGGCGATCGCCTGCGACTCGAACTCCATCTGCGATTCGAGATCCTCCGAGAACGAGCGCATGACGAGTTCCTTCGCGGCGCCGAACGCCCAGGTCGGTCCGGCGGCGAGTTGCTTTGCGAGCTTCCCGGCGCGGGCGTCCAGTTCGTCGGCCGGAACCACCTCGTTGACGAGTCCCCACTCCTGGGCCTCGGCGGCCGACAGGGTGCGGTTGGTGAGGATCAGTTCCAGCGTCCGGTGGCGCCCGAGAAGACGCGGCAGGAAGTACGTCGAGCTGCCGTCCGGCGTCAGGCCGGCGCGCGTGTAGGCCATCGTGAACACCGCCTGCTCGGAGGCGACGACCAGGTCGGCCGCGCAGGCGACCGAGAACCCGGCGCCGGCGGCCGGTCCCTGGACCGCGGCGATCACCGGCGCGCTCCCGCGCGTCAGGCGCGTGATCGCGGCGTGCAGGTAGACGGTCATCTCCTTGAGGCCGCGGGGCAGCGCGTCACCGGCCTTGGCGAATGACGCCAGGTCGCCCCCGGCGCAGAACATCCGCCCAACACTCCGCAGCAGGACCGCCCGGACCTCCGGGTTCTCGTCGCATTCGATGCCGACTTCCAGCAGGTCCTTCGCCATCTGCAGGTTCATCGCATTCGCCGCGTCGGGCCGGTTGAAGGTCACCCGCGCGACACCGTCGGCGAGTTCAAAGCGAAGCGTTTCGAGGTCGTTCATGGCGGCGGATGGTAGCGGAGTCTCCGCTAGAGTATTGCGACCGGAAACAGGGCTCGACCGATGCGGATCGACGACGACGGCACCCCAGGGGTGCGGGGAGACACCATGGACGGAACCTCCAGGCGCAGTTTCATCACCGGGGCTTCGGCGGCCCTGCTTGCGGGCGGAGTCGGCGGCGGCGCCGCGGGTGCGGCGACGAACACGAACTCGGACTTGGGGCGCGCCCGCGGCGACGCGACGCTGCGGATCGGCCTGGTTGGTTGCGGCGGGCGCGGCACGGGCGCCGCGGCGCAGGCCCTCTCGACGTCGGGTCCGGTTGAACTCGTGGCGATGGCCGACGCGTTCGAGGACCGGGTGGAGAACTGCTACGGGCGCCTGGCCGAACTTGGTGAGGGCGGCTCGCTCGAGAACGGCAAGCGCCTCCAGGTACCCGCCGAGAACCGCTACGCCGGCTTCGACGCCTACAGGAAGGTGATCGACTCCGGCGTCGACGTCGTCATCCTGGCGACCCCGCCGGGTTTCCGTCCCGAGCACTTCGAGTACGCGGTCGAGCAGGGCAAGCACGTGTTCATGGAGAAGCCGGTGGCGGTCGACGCACCGGGTGTGCGGCGGGTGCTCAAGGCCGCCAAGGCGTCCAAGGAGGCCGGCCTCAAGGTCGGCGTCGGCCTGCAGCGCCATCACAGCGCGATGTACAACGAGACGATCCAGCGCATTCACGACGGCGCGATCGGCGATGTCGTGGCGCTGCGCGTCTACTGGAACGGTTCGGGCGTCTGGGTGCGGGCGCGCAAGCCGGAGCAGACCGAGATGGAGTACCAGATGCGCAACTGGTACTACTTCAACTGGCTCTGCGGCGACCACATCGTCGAGCAGCACATCCACAACATCGACGTCGGCAACTGGGTCAAGGGCGGACATCCGGTCGAGGCCCAGGGTCAGGGCGGACGCCAGTGGCGGAACGGCCCGGACCACGGCGAGATCTTCGATCACCACTTCGTCGAGTACACCTACGACGACGGCGCGGTGATGCTGAGCCAGTGCCGCCACATCCAGAACTGCTGGGACGAGGTCGCTGAGTACGCTCACGGCAGCAAGGGCAAGGCGAGCCTGGCTTCGGGGCTGATCGAGGCGCCGGGCGGCTGGACCCACCGCGAGCCGGAGGACGAGAAGAGCCCCTACCAGGTCGAGCACGACCGCCTGTTCGAGGCGATCCGCGAGGACAAGCCGTTCAACGAGGCGAAGAACGGCGCGGTCGCGACGATGACCTCGGTCTTGGGCCGCATGGCGACCTACTCCGGCAAGAAGCTCACCTGGAAGGAAGCGATCGGGTCGGACGTGTCACTCGAGCCGGCGACCTACGCCTGGGACGCTGCTCCGCCGACGCTGCCGGATGAGAAGGGTCGCTACGCGGTCGCGGTGCCGGGAATCACGAAGGCGTAGTAGCTCCGGCTACGGCGCCGCTTCGAACGCCGCCAGGAACTGGTGGTCGCCCCAGGCGATACGGAGGACTTTCTCCCCTGCCGCTTCCTTCGGAAGCGCTTTCGCGCCCGGTTCGACCTCCAGGAACTCGACCGTCAGCTTCTCGGTCGGTTCGTCGGCCCGCGAGTGCTCGAGAGGCACTTCAGCCGCGTCCGCGGCCGGGTCGCGCTGGGTGCCCCAGATGTCGCCCTCGGAGTTGAAGATCAGGCTCCAGCCGTCGGCAGTGCGCCTGGGCCACAGGCTGTAGACGCCGGGGTAGTTCGGGGAGTGATTGCCGTACGGCACGGCGACATCGCCGAAGGAGAGCGAGACATGGGCGATGAGCTTGATCGCCTTGGCGCTTTGCCAGGCCGAGACTTCGCCGGCCTCCAGCGCCTCGAAGGCCCGGTAGTCGTCGCTGTCCGTCGCCAGGTCGGCGTAGGAGACCATCACCTTCTTGCCGCTCAACTCGATCTCGGCGAGGTTGCCGTAGCGGAAGCGGCGCAGCCGTTCGGCGCGCTCGGCCCGCGCGGCCGCGGCCTGCTCGTCGGCCGTGGCAGTCGAAGCGGTTCCGGACGATGTCGCGTCCTGCTGCGACGCGGCGGGCGAGACGGCCAGGACGAGGCCGGCAAGAAGGAGCAGAGCGGAGAAGGTAGTCGACGTTCTCAAGGGGAGACTCCCGGGAGCGAATTGGAGGGACCGTACGCTGGTTGCCGGTCCAGCTTGATGTCGTTTGCCGGAGCTTACTCTGCGCATGAGCCGGTCGTTGGCCGGCGCGCCCAGTGTTTGTCACGGCTCGGCGGTAGACTGCCTGCAGGCGTCGTTCCCTCCCGCACCGTGCCATGACCACACCCGAACCAAGCCGCAGTTCCAGTCCCGCCCCGGATGCGAGTCCGTTGCGGTTCGTGACCGCCGCGTCCCTCTTCGACGGTCACGACGCGGCGATCCACATCATGCGGCGGATGATCCAGGACCGCGGGGCGGAGGTCATCCACCTCGGTCACAACCGCGGCGTCGACGAGATCGTGCGGGCAGCGATGCAGGAGGACGCGGACGCGATCGCGATCAGCTCGTACCAGGGCGGCCACATGGAGTTCTTCCGCTACATGATGGATCGCCTGGCGGAGGAGGGCGCCGGGCACGTGTTGGTGTTCGGCGGCGGCGGAGGCACGATCACGCTCGAGGAGATCGGCGAGCTGCAGGCCTACGGCGTCGAACGGATCTACCACCCGGACGACGGCCTGAGGATGGGCCTGCCGGCGATGATCGACGACGTCGTCGAGCGGGTCCACGAGAAGCGGCGGCCGCCGCCCGAGCCGCGGTTCCGGGTGCGGACGGCGTCGACGCCCGATGGCGACGGAGACTTGTCGCGCATGCTCTCGGCGATCGAGCGGGGGGCCCTGGGCGAAGTCGAGTTGCGACGGCTGCGCAAGGAGTGGCAACTCGCCGGCGCGGGCGTGCCGGTGGTGGGCCTGACGGGTACCGGCGGCGCCGGCAAGAGCAGCGTCGCCGACGAGCTGCTGAACCGTTTCGTGGAGTGCATGCCCTCGGCCGGCGCCGGGATGCGGATCGCCGTCCTCGCGGTGGACCCGACCCGGCGCCGCACCGGCGGCGCCCTGCTCGGCGACCGCATTCGCATGAACAGCCTGCGCAGCGACCGGGTGTTCATGCGTTCCATGGCGACCCGCCGGCAGCACCGCGCGACCAGTGAAGTGCTGGGGGACGCCATCGCTCTGCTCAAGGCGTCCGGGTTCTCCTTGGTCCTGGTGGAGACGGCCGGCATCGGTCAGAGCGACAGCGAGATCGTCGATCTGGTCGACCTCTCGGTCTACGTGATGACCTCGGACTACGGCGCGGCGAGCCAGCTCGAGAAGATCGACATGCTCGACTTCGCCGACGTGATCGTGCTGAACAAGTTCGATCGGCGCGGAGGCCGGGACGCGCTACGCGACGTGCGCAAGCAGTGGCGGCGCAACCGCCTGGCCTTCCAAACCGCCGACGAGGACGTGCCCGTCTACCCGACGATCGCCAGCCAGTTCCAGGATCCTGGCGTCAACTGGATGTTCTGGAACGTGTGCCGGCAGTTGCGGGAGCGCCTCGACCTGGACGAGGCAGAGTGGACTCCCGAGATTGCCCTGGATGAGCGGGCGCCGCGCGCCGCGGTCCTGATTCCCGACAACCGCAGCCGCTACCTGGCGGAGATCGCGGAGGCCGGACGGGGGGCGGAGGGTGACGTGGAGCGCCGAGCCGCGGCGGCGTCGACGGCGCACGGCTGCTACCGGGCGCTCTGCGAACTGGACGATACGGAGCTTCCCGAACCGCTCGCCGCGTATGCGGAGGGAGCACTCGAGACGGCGCCCGACGACAGCATCGCGCGCCTGCGCCGGCGCTACCAGGAGGCTCTCGGGGAAGTCGGCGGCGAGGCTGCCGAACTTCTTCGACGCTGGCCCGAGCGCGTGGAGGCCGCGCGCGCGGAGCAGTACAGCTACCCCGTCCGCGGGCGCGAGGTCACCGGCGACAACTACGTCACGACCCTGAGTCATCTGCGGATGCCGAAGCTGGCGCTGCCCGAGTACTCGGACTGGGGCGACCTGCTGCGCTTCCTCTCGAAGCACAACCTGCCGGGCGCCTATCCGTACACCGCCGGCGTCTATCCGTACCGGCGCCGCTCTGAGGAACCGACGCGGATGTTCGCGGGCGAGGGGATCGCGGAACGCACGAACCGCCGCTTCCACTACGTGTCGCGCGGGCAGCCGGCCAACCGGCTGTCGACCGCGTTCGACTCGGTCACGCTGTACGGCTCGGACCCGGGGGTCCGGCCCGACATCTGGGGCAAGGTCGGCAACTCGGGAGTCTCGATCGCCACCGTCGACGACATCAAGCGGCTCTACTCGGGCTTCGACCTGTGCGATCCGGCGACCTCGGTGTCGATGACGATCAACGGCCCCGCGCCGACCATCCTCGCCTTCTTCATGAACGCCGCGATCGACCAGCAGGTGGAGCGTCACCTGCGGGAGAGCGGCGGCCTGGAGCGCGCGCGGGACGAGATCGGCCGGCGCTACGACGGCGACGTTCCGGTCTATCGGGGCGAACTGCCGGAAGGCAGTGACGGCGTGGGGCTGGCGCTCCTCGGCATCTCGGGCGACGAGGTGGTCGAGCGCGAGGTCTACGAGCGGATCCGGTCGGCGGCTCTGAGCCGGGTCCGGGGCACCGTCCAGGCCGACATCCTCAAGGAGGACCAGGCGCAGAACACCTGCATCTTCTCGACCGAGTTCTCGCTGCGGATGATGGGCGATGTCCAGCAGTACTTCATCGACCACAACGTCCGCAACTACTACAGCGCGTCGGTCAGCGGGTACCACATCGCCGAGGCCGGAGCGAACCCGATCACCCAGTTGGCGTTCACGCTCGCCAACGGCTTCACGATCGTCGAGTACTACCTGGCTCGGGGCATGGAGATCGACGACTTCGCGCCCAACCTCTCGTTCTTCTTCTCGAACGGCATGGACCCCGAGTACGCGGTCATCGGCCGGGTGGCCCGCCGCATCTGGGCGCGGGCGATGCGCGAGCGCTACGGCGCCTCGGCCCGCAGCCAGATGCTGAAGTACCACATCCAGACCTCAGGCCGCTCGTTGCACGCCCAGGAGATCCAGTTCAACGACATCCGCACCACCCTGCAGGCGCTCTACGGCATCCTCGACCGTTGCAACTCCCTGCACACGAACGCGTTCGACGAGGCGATCACGACGCCCACCGAGCAGTCGGTGCGTCGGGCGCTGGCGATCCAGATGATCATCAACCGGGAGTTCGGGCTCAACCGGAGCGAGAATCCCTGGCAGGGGTCCTTCGCGTTCGACCAGCTCACCGACGCGGTCGAAGAGGCGGTCTACCTGGAGTTCGATCGCCTGGCCGAACGCGGCGGCGTGCTGGCGGCGATGGACACCATGTACCAGCGCTCCAAGATCCAGGACGAGAGCATGGAGTACGAGGCGAAGAAGCACGACGGCAGCCTGCCGGTGGTCGGCGTCAACACGTTTCTCGGCGAAGGTCAGGAGTTCGCGGAGACGGTCGAGGCGGAACTCATCCGCTCGTCCGACGAGGAGAAGCAGCAGCAGATCGACAGCCTGGCGGCCTTCCATCGCCGCCACGAAGAGCAGGCAACGCCGGCGCTCGGACGGCTGCAGGCGGTAGCGCGGCGGCGCGGCAATGTGTTCGAGGAGCTGATGGAGACCGTGAAGCACTGCTCGCTCGGTCAGATCTCCGACGCCCTGTACCGGGTCGGCGGCGAGTACCGGCGCAGCATGTAGGCGTTGCTCGCGGCGCGGCGGAACGACCAGAGGCCGGCGCACCCAGCTCCTATTGGCAGGGGAACGCCATCAGGTCGCTCTTCGTGACGGCGGTTGCGCCCTGTCGGTTCGTATGCGTCCAGAGCGGCCCGTCGTCGGGACCCGTCACCCAGAGGTTGAACTCCAGTGTGGTCACCGGCGCCACGAAGATCCAGCGGTGGCCGTTGTTCGTACAACCGTCGAGCACCTTGACGAGCACCTCGGCGTTGACGCGGTCGAAGAACCACAGGATGCCGGACTGGCTGGATGCCCAGACGCCGGCCTTGGCCTGACCCTCCTCCCCGCTGGGGGTCCGGTAGCACATGCTGACCTCGTAGCCGCCGTCGAACTGAAGCGCCGCGGTAGTCGGCGTGCAGACTTCGGACTGAGACGGCGGGTCCGGGGTCGGATCCGGATCGGGATCCGGATCCGGGTCCGGTTGAGGCGGGCGGGTTCCGCCCCTCCCGGCGAAGCCGTCTCTGATCCAGTCGAACACCTTCGTGTTGGGCACAGTGCCACGCACGTTTTCCGCCGTATGGCCGACCGCGTAGATCATCACGTCTTCGCCGGCGTGCGTCTCCAGGAACAGCGGGACGGTTGCCTCCTGCCGGTATGCCGAGTCGCTGCTGCTCGAAGGAACGGCGCCGCCGTAGCCGGCCGTCCTGTCGGTATTCGGATTGACGCGCGAGCCGCTTCGATGTCCCGGCCCGTTGGCGTAGCCCAGGATGGTGTAGGGAATGCCGCCCGAGTCTCCACTCTCCGAGATCGAACCCCCGCTGTCCATGTCGTGGACCGTCCCCAGGATGCCGTTGTGTGGCTGGTTGCGGAACGACGCGGGCACCGAGCGGGGGTTGTAGCGCAGGTCGCCGAGCGGTCGCATCGGATAGCCGGCGATCGTGAAGACGTGGCTGTGGTCGGCCGTCGCGAGGATCAGCGTCCTGTTGAGATTGACGCTCCGCTGTGCGGTGTTGATCGCGCGATCGAACATCCGGGTGTCGGTGAAGGCGCGAAAGGCACTCCCTTCGTGGTGCGCGTGGTCGATTCGGCCCGCCTCGACCATCAGGAAGTACGGCTTTCCCGTTGCGCCCAGAATCTGGATCGCTTTCCTCGTCATCTCCTCAAGGCTCGGCTGGTCGCTGTTCCGGTCCGCTTCGTACGCCAGATGACTCGAAGCGAACAGACCGACCGCGCGTCCGGAACCGCCCAGCGCGTTGAGCCCCTGACGGTTCCAGGCGTAGGTGTATCCCCGTTGCTGCAGCTCGTTTCGCAGGTCGCGGCCGTCCGCTCGACTTCCCGGGCTCCCCTCCTCGTCGGTCGCCGAGGTGGGGAGGAAGTGCCGCCTGCCGCCTCCGAAGATGACGTGGAGCCCCTGTCCGAGTCTCCCGTTGTAGCCGCTTCCACCCGGTACCAGTTGCGCCGCGATCTCGTTCTCCAGGTTGCGATTGTTGACATGCGCGTAGACGGCCGCCGGCGTCGCGTGGGTGACGCGCGTAGTCGTGACGATCCCGACCGCGTAACCGCGCGACGTGGCCAACGCGCCGATGTTCGTCAACCGCGGGCCGTTGCCATTGCCGTTGAAGTCCCCGTACTCGGTGGTTGCGCCGTAGCCGATCACGCCCGAATTCGTGTTGACGCCGGTCATCATCGCCGACATCGTGGCCGCGCTGTCGGGGGTGATGTAGTCGGCCGACGCGGTCCGTGAGATGGCGGTATACGGCATGCGGTCAAGGGCGAGTTCCCCGTCGACGCCAACCGTCGCAATGCGAGTGGACGTGACAGTCGACACCCCCATGCCGTCGCCAACGAACAGGATCACGTTGTTCTTCTGCGCCGAGGCGGGCAGTGCCGCCACCAGCAGGAACGCAATCGTCGAGAGAGTGCAGCAGGACGCCGCGAGACTCCTGCGCGCGCCTCGGATCGATACGAAGGGACTTTCCATGGCCAGAACCTCCTTCTTCATGGCCCAGCTTCCAGTATGGGGCCTCATTGTCGGGACCGGGCCGCTCTTCTTGAGACCCGATGTTGATCCCTACGATGGTAGGCGATCAGGCCGGCGCGATCAGACGAAGGTTCAATGCCTGCGTCTCGGATCGGCGCGGAATCTCGAAGGGGCTGGCGCCGGCAGCGGTTCCACCCTGCCTGCCTCGGCCAGCTTTCCTCTGGCGACGTTCTCAGACGACTCGATGCCCTTGCGTAGTGGCTGAAGCGGCAGCACTCCGCCACCGGAGGTCTTCAGAGCCGGCGCCGCCGATGCGGCGTTGGTCGTCTCGCAGGTCCATACGCAGGCCTGTACGCGGTCAAGACCCCGTCGAACGCAGTCGCGCTGGCAGGCTCGAACGGCCCCACTGGGCGCCTTTGGCTGCGAGAAGTACCTCGATCCGCGAATGGGGATTCCCCTTCCGAACTGCATGCAGACGACTGTCAGTGCGGTCACATTCGCTTGCTCGTTGGAAACGAAGACGGGCCCGACTGCGTCGTGGCCTGGCGCTCTGTCGCCGCTGGCGGCGGCGAACTTCGCTGCCGCCGGGCCCGACCCGACGATCATCATCCGCTGATTGCCGCCATCCTTCGGCTCCAGCCAGTCGCCGGGGCTGTACGCGATGTCCTGGATTCCGTCGCCGCGCAGCAGAATGGTCTGAAACGAGTCCGCGCCGATGCTCAGTGAGGTCGAACCGGTCGCGGCGTCGACACCCAACAGATCTCGGCCGGCAGCCTGGGGCGGGTGGCCGGGCGGTACGAGTTCCGGAGGGAAGTTGCTGAGGTAGTCACCGCTCCCGAAGTCGATGAACCCGTCCAACGTGAGCGGCGCATGACCCTTGCGGTGAATCGTGACGGTGTATTTCGCTGCGTCGCTGGAGATGAACTCGAGATCGAAGATCCACCGTTCATCTGGATCGGTACACCGCGTGAAGCACAGGACGAGTCGAGCCGTGTTGGCGCCGACACGTTCGTATTCATGGCCCCCGAAGCGAGACCTCACAGGGCGTTCTTCATCACCTGAGGGTCTCGAATGCACCACCGCGTCGGTACCAAGAGCGATGGACACCGTACCGCTACGGTTGCGATACCGACCGCCAATCTGAAGGCCGGGTAGGAACTGCTTGCCCTGGACCAGCTTCCCGAATTCCGTCTGGTTCCGCGGTGCGAGATTCTCCGGCTCCGGTGGCGACTCCTCGAGGTCGAAGCCGGTATTCACGCCGGCGCCCTTGCATTCGTCCAGGAACGAACCGGCGGTAAGTGAGGAGAACAAGAGGGAGAGCGAACAGCCGGAGCGGCCGATCTCGTCGTACTCGAGGGTAATCAGGCTCCGGTCGGGACCGGTCTTCTCGTAGTGGTAGCTGCCGTGGACACGCCGGCCGTCTGTCTCTTCGCTGAACCTGCCGGTTGCCAGGAAACGCCGGTCGCTGAGCCTGCCGCCGGGCCCTAGCCGATCCTGGAAGTCCTCGCGGTCCAGCGGCGACCGATCCGTTTGCGGAATTCCGGAGACCGGCGCGGACCAATCGCAATCCCCCTCCGGGCCGAAGGGACGGATTCGAACGTCGTAGCGTTGGAGGTTCGTTAGCCCGGACAAGTACACGAGGTCCTTCTCCCGCCCCCTGACGACGACACGGTTGCCCCAGGCGCCATTCGAGCCGGTGCGCCGCTCGATCTCGTAGCCCTGCACCGGGGCTGTTTCGTCGTCGTCCTCCAGTGGATCCCATCGCGCGACGAGTAGCCGGTCCTGGGGATTGAGGCGTAGCCTCGGCGGTGCGGAGCAGCTCTGCTCGAGGTCCAGGATCTCGATCATGACCGGGAAGCTCGCCGTCTCGTCATGCACATCCCGCGCCTCCACCGTGACGTCGTAGGTGTCCCGAGCCTCGAAGTCGTAGGTTCGACCGTTGCGGGTGCGGATCTGCCCGGTTTCGGGAACGACCCGAAAGCTCTCCGCGTCCTGTCCCTTCAAGCTGTAGGTGAGGATGTCCCGGGCGCCGTCGGGGTCGACGGCGGCGACGGGGAGGCCTACATTGATGTCTTCGCCGGCGTTCTCGTTCACCGAGACGGTCGCCGGAGTGGTGGCGGGGAACGCCGGCGGGTCATTGATCGGGATGCCGCTCGTCGTGCCCGTACCCACCGACGACCAGATGTCGGGCGAACCGGTGTCGCATGATGCGGTGCGGCGGGATCGGTACCGCACTTCGTAGGTTGTACCGGCCCGAAGCCCGCTGATTTCGGTTGAGACGGAACCGGTTGCTTCGCTGTTCGACGAGTTGCGAACCGGCTGACACCCCACATCAGCCCATGCGGCTTGGGGTCTCCGCCGCCGAATCTGATAGTCGTAGGCCCGCGTTTCCAAGGGCCGCAACGTGGTGCGGAACGCGACGTCGAGCGCGTCGTCGCCTCGCCCGACCTCAAGAGCAGGTGCCGCGGAAGTGGGCGACGTGACCCGCACATCGAAGGTCGAGAGTCCCGACGGTTCGCCTCGGCTGTTGGCGGCCACAACCGTGATGGTTGCCGTTCCGGCCTTCTTTCCTGTGACAAGGAGCAATCGCTCCGATCTTGAACCTCTCACCTGCTCCACGACGGCGATGCCTTCTTGGTCAGACCATGAGCCGAAGCTGTACAGATCGCCGGCGGCGTTCGCCACCCCAACGAACCAGGTGGTCGTATCGCCTGAGGCGACCTCCATGTCGACTTCGCTCTCAAGCTCGGGCGGCGCCTCGGGAACGCTCACCTTGAGGGCGGCGGCGTCAGAACAGTGGCTCGCGGTGTTCCCGTCGTCTGACACGGAGTCGACGCAGGCGCCGTAGTAGTAGGTACCGGCGGTCGACGGGGCCGTCAGCCTGATCGAGTTCGTACTTGTCTCGGACGCGGCGAGACCCCTCACCAAGTCCGTGCCGACCGCTCGGTCGTTCACGGTGATCGTGGAATCCCGCGAACTGTAGTAGCTGAGGGTGGTGGGGGGCGCCTCGCTGGCGCCGCGATTCTCGATGACCACTCGCAGCGTGAAGGAGTCTCTCGGCCGGAGGTCGGCGTCGCGGACGGACACCGAACGGACGGTCAGATCCGCCCCGTACGCGTCGTTCGTCTCACATTCGAACGCCGTGATGTCGCTGCTGGTCGCCGCGGTGTCACCCAGTCTGTTCCGGTGGAGCCAACGGTTGCCGCGGCTGCTCCTGACCTGCAGGTTGAACGCCACATCGGTTACTGGCGCCACGAACACCCAACGGTAGCCGTTGTGGGCGCAGCCGTTGAGCACTTTGACCAGCATCTCCGCGTTCTCGCGACTGAAGAACCACATCAGCCCCGACTCGCCCGATGCCCAGATCCCGGCCCGACCCTCGCCTACAAGCCCTTCCGGCGTTTCATAGCAAAGACTCACGCTGTAGCCGCCATCGAACACCAACGCCGCCGTGCTCGGCGTGCAGTCGCTGTATTCACCGCTGCTCAAGACGGTCTCGGCACGCGCAAGTGAGGCGCCGGCGAACGCCAGCATGGCCACCATTCCGACAAAACGCACAGTGCTGCGGTTCTTCGATCTCACGTTCGCCGTCCTAGCCGCGTTGTCCTACCGCAACAGGACACGGTTTCCCTCCGCCAGCAGCGGAGGGCCCGCCTTCGGTTTCACCTGCGGGTCTCCACCCAAGTACCCGCCGCTACGCTTCTACCCTCCATCGGGCTCGTCGGCGCACTTGAATGCCGACGTATCGCTCTTGGTTGCCGCCGTCACATTCTGCTGGTTGCTATGGGTCCAGCGGTCGCCGGTCGGACCCGTTACCCAGAGGTTGAACTCCACAGTTGTGACCGGCGCCGCGAAGACCCAGCGGTGGCCGTTGTGGGCGCAGCCGTCGAGCACCTTCACCAGAACCTCTGCGTTGTCCCGGTTGAAGAACCACAGGATGCCGGACTGGCCGGAGGCCCAGACGCCGGACTTGGCCTGACCTTCTTCTCCCGCGGGCGTTCGGTAGCACATGCTGACTTCGTAGCCGCCGTCGAACTGGAGCGCCGTCGTCGTCGGCACGCAGCCTGAAGCGGGCGGCGGATCGGGGTCCGGGTCCGGGTCCGGATCCGGGTCGGGCGTGCTTCCGCCGTGGTCCACCCCCAGGCGGATGAAGTACGCCGTAGCTACCGTCTCGGCGTTCCATGAACCCCAGCTGCCTCCTGATGAGGATCGGGCCCGCCAGAAGTTCCTGGTGCCGCCTGGTCCGTTGCGATCCTCGGCGAAGAACTTGCCGCTTGAGTTCGTCCACCGGACGGTCAGCCATGTATCGCCGCTGGCAAGCCGCTGCCGGGTGATGTCGCCTCTGTCGACCGATACGCAGGTCCCGCTGCCTCTGGTCAGGCCGGAAGCCGTCGCCGAGTACGATGCCAACTGATTTCCCGGTCGCCCACCGGAGTTGCCGTAGAACGTCAGGACGAACGACACGTTGGCGTTGTTGTCGTCTTCTTCTCGACCAAAACACGCGGTTGCAGAGGTGACAGTGCCGGCACGGGGCAACCGGAATCGCTGGGCGTATTCCTGTTCATGAGCATTCGTGATGCGAGTGAACGTCTCGGGCGTATCATCGTCGTACTTGTACTCAGTTACGGCTGCAGAAGCGACCCGTGTGGGTTCGGACGCCGCCGCATCGACCAACGAGATGTCGTCGGCCCCGTAGACGACCACGTCACCGACAGACTCCTTGGCGAAGACCTGCTCGCCGCGGATCTGGAGCGGCTCTTCCCAGGCCAACAGGTCCCGCCCCTGCTGAGCGGCCAGAGGCGCCGCAACCGCCAAGGCCGCTAGCGCAGACAGAATCGCTATGCAGGTTGGCCGCCCAAGGCTGGACTTCGATCGGTTCCGCTTTCTTTCTTTCGCTTCTTGGGCGCGCATTGTCGCTTTCTTTTCGATTGGTCGGAGTTGTTGGCCGTTTGCATGGACCCTGCCCGTCGTTCAGCGACGCCATCTTCGAGCGGCGCCAGGGCTGAGACGAGAGCGTGGGTAGGAAGGGTCCGCGAGTCGGTACCCTACACCAGAAACCCCGCAATTTTGCGGGGATTCTGGTGTAGGGAGACTCTGGTTGGAGGGAGCCTCAGGGCGAAGGAAGACGAGAGATCGCTGACAAGGCCAGACGCGGGGCTGCCGAAGCGACGTTGACGCTGTTGTCGGCTACAGGAGCAAGTCGTTCGGCTGTTGAAGGGCACGGGTGCTAGATTGCTGCGCCCATGAGCGACTGGCATCACGCGGACATCCTCGAAGCGATCGCTGAGCACCAGCCGGCGGCCCCGGCGCAGGCCTTCATCGATCCCCTGGGCGGCGGCCCGAGCCGCCGCTACTCGCAGGCCGAGATGCATCGGCGCGCAAACGGCGTGGCGGCAACGTTGATCGAGCGCGGCGTCAAACGCCAGGACAAGGTGGCGCAGTACCTCTACAACGTGCCCGAGTACCTGGAGTCGGTGCTCGCCTGCTTCAAGGCGTCCCTGGTGCCGGTCAACACGAACTACCGCTACGTCGAGGGCGAACTCCTCTATCTATGGGACAACGCGGAGGTGACGGCGGTGATCTTCCACGGCTGCTTCGCCTCCCGGATCGAGACACTGCGGGCGAAGACGCCGGCGATCCACACCTGGCTTTGGGTCGACGACGGCTCGGGACCCTGCCCGGATTGGGCGATTCCGTACGAGCAGGCCGCCGCGCGATCGCCGGCCGCCGGCGACTCCCTGGCCTTCGAAGCCCCATGGCCGCGCAGCGGCGACGACCTGTGGCTGCTGTACACCGGCGGCACGACCGGCATGCCGAAGGGCGTCATGTGGCGGTTGGACGACCTGTGGCAGATCAGCAACGACGGCCGCCTCGACCCGTTCGATCTCTCAGGCGGCGTCGAGGGCCTGAAACCCCAGTTCGACGAGCTTCTGATGCGGCGCGTTTCGCTGCCGGCCTGTCCGCTGATGCACGGCACGGGGTTTCTCACCGCGCTGGGCGGCATGCTGAACGGCGGCTGCGTGATTACTCTCGCCAACCGCCGCTTCGACGCGGTGGCGACCCTCGAGGCGACTACCAGGGAGGGGATCAACGCGATGGCGATCGTCGGCGACGCGTTCGCCCGGCCGATGGTCCAGGCGCTCGAGGCGGCGCCCGGACGCTTCGATCTGAAGAGCCTCGAGGTCGTGGTGTCCTCCGGCGCCATGTGGAGCGCCGAGGTCAAGCGCAGCTTCCTGCGCTACTGCCCGGCGGAGACGGTGCTGACGGACAGCCTCGGGTCGTCCGAGTCGATCGGCATGGGGCGTTCGGACTCGACCGCCGGCGAGGCCAGCGAGACGGCGTCCTTCGTGCTCGGCGACAACGCCTGCGTCCTGGACGACGACGGCAACAAGGTTGAGCCGGGGTCTGGGGTGTTGGGGCGAATTGCCGTCGGCGGGCACATCCCGCTCGGCTACTACAAGGATCCCGAGAAGACGGCTGCGATCTTCGTCGAGGTCGACGGTGTGCGCTACTCGATGGCCGGCGACTACGCGACGGTCGAGGCGGACGGCTCGCTCAAGCTCTACGGCCGCGGCTCGGTGTGCATCAACAGCGGCGGCGAGAAGATCTTCCCGGAGGAGGTCGAGGAGGTGTTGAAGACGCACCCCTCGGTGCGCGACGCCGTCTGTGTCGGCGTGCCGGACGAGCGGTTCGGGCAGGCGGTGACGGCCGTGGTCGAACTCGACGCTCCGGAGCGCTTCAGCGAGCCGGACGTGATCGGTTGGGTGAAGCGCGAGCTGGCCTCCTACAAGGCGCCCAAACGCGTTCTGGTGCGCGACAGCGTGGGACGGGCGGCGAATGGCAAGGCCGACTACAACGGACTGCGCGAGTGGGCGGTGGGCGAACTCGCCTCGCCGGAGGCTTGATCGTGAAGAAGCAGAAGGTCGTCGTCCAACTGCCCGGCATCGCCAAGGCGGCGTCGGTCGAGACGCGGTACCACTTCGAGCTGGAGGCTCTGCTGCCGGTGGCGGAGCTGGTCGAAGTTGCGGCGAAGACGGAGGAAGAGTTCCTGGCCGAGGCCTCCGACGCGGCTGCCGTCATCACTTCCTGGGGCTTTCGCATCTCCCGCTCGGTGATCGCCGGGCTCGACAGTTGCATCGTGATCGGTGTCGGCAGCGTCGGCGTCGACATGGTCGATGTCGAGGCGGCGACCGAAGCGGGCATCGTGGTCACGAACGTGCCCGACGTGTTCATCGAGGAAGTGGCCGATCACACGATGGCGCTGCTGCTCGCCGGTGCGCGGCGGATGCGCGAGATGGACTCCATGGTGCGGCGCGGCGACTGGTTCCAGGGCCGGCCCCTTCTCAACGAAGTGCCGCGGCTGTGGGGCCAGACCCTGGGCCTGATCTCGTTCGGAAACGTGGCGCGGGCGGTCGCCCGCCGCGCCAAGCCGTTCGGTATGCACGTGATCGCTCACGACCCCTACGTCAGCGAACTGAAGATGACGGGCGAGGGCGTCGAACCGGTCAGCTTCGACGAACTGCTGGAGCGCTCCGACTACCTGTCGATGCACCCGCCGCTCAACAGCGAGACGCGGCACATGCTCTCCGGTCCCCAGTTCGCGGCGATGAAGAAGACCGCGGTGCTGATCAATGCCGGCCGCGGCCCGACGGTCGACGAGGCGGCCCTGATCGAGGCCCTGGAGACCGGTCAGATCGCTGCCGCGGCGCTCGACGTGCTGGAACGGGAACCTCCTGCCGACGACAACCCGCTTCTCGGCATGGAAAACGTGATCCTGACCCCCCACGTCGCCTCTGCGACGACCCGCATGCGGCCCGTGACCAGACGGCGCGTCGGGCGCGAGGTGGCCCTGGCGCTCTCCGGCCGCTGGCCGATGAGTTGCGTCAACCCCACCGTGCTGCCCAGAGTCGACCTCGAGCGGTGGCAGCCGGTGCCCATGGAGCGCGGCCCGAACCGCTAGAGCCGGCGGCGATGCTGGTGTGTCCCAGTTCCTGCCGCGCAGCCTCCTAGCCCGCATTCCGCCGCGGCGGGGTAAGATGATCCGGTATGCGACGACACGTCGTGGCCCTCGCAGTTCTGGTAGCGGTTTGTTTTGTCTACGGGCGGTCAGCCGTCGCTCAAGCCGTTCCCGAGGGCAGCAACGGTCGGCAACCACAGGTACTCCGGCAGACAGCGAGCGTCAGCAGCATCGCGATCACATCGGATCCGGGGGCGGACGGCTACTACACCCGCGGCGACGTGGTCGAGGTCACGGTGACCTTCGATGAGAGCTTGACCGTGAGCACCAGTGGTGGGACGCCTTCGCTGGCCCTGACTGTGGGCGATGAGATGCGCCTGGCGGAGTACGACCGGGGTTCCGGAACCGCGGCGTTGGTTTTCGATCACCAGTTGAGGTCGGCCCTGAATCCCCAGGATGTGGCGGATCTCTCTGCCGGCAACCTTGGCCTGAGCGCCACGGCCGGTGAAGAGGACGAAGACGGTATGAGCGTCGAGGCGGGAACGATCGCGCTCAACGGAGGCACGATCCGGAACGCGGCGAACGACGATGCCGATCTCGCTTATTCGGGGCTGACCGCACAGTCAGGCCACAAGGTGGACTCGGTGAGTCCTGGTCTGCTGCTTGATCCCATCGTGAACGGCGCCGCCCTGACGCTGGTCTACCGCGAAGTGTTCGACACCTCCGTATCGCCGGCCGCAAGCGTCTTCACGGTGACGGTCGGATCCGGTGCGCGTACAGTGTCCGGCTTCTCGGTGACCGGGGATACGGTGAGCCTGACGCTCGACCCCGCCGTGGACCATGGCGATGACGTGACGATCGCCGTGGCCTACACGACATCGCTGAGGGATTCGGCGGGCAACGCGGCGAACCGGATTCACGGCACAACGGTGACGAACGAGACACCGTCTGCTTCGGATCCGGCCGCCGATCCCATGGGGCCGAGCGTCACCGGAATCGCCCTCGGTTCGACGCCGGGATCGGACGGTATCTACGCCGGCGGCGATGACGTGGATGTGACCGTGACGTTCGACGACAGCGTGACGGTCGACACGACAGGCGGTGAGCCGTCGCTCCGCTTGATGGTTGGCCATCTGGCCCGGCGGGCCGTCTACGAGGGGGGTTCAGGCACCGCGACGCTGACCTTCCGGTACACCGTGGCGGAGGGTTACCCGGCCCGTGCAGCGATCTTCTTGAACAACCACTCAAGCCGTGGATTGGCGGTGGGTGACGAGGATGTCGACGGCCTGAGCATCGAGGCGGGCCGGATCGCGTTGAACGGCGCCACGATTCAGAACGCGACGAACAACAACGCCGCCCCGGCCCATCCAGAGCTTCCGGTGCAGTCCGGCCACAGAGTGGACGGGGTCGGTCCGACGATGCGTGGCCGGTCGCAACTCGACGGCGACATGCTGACCGTCACCTTCATCGAAGCCGTCGACGGCACCTCGATCCCGGCGCCGGCCGACTTCTCGGTGGACGGTTCCCGAGTAGACCACCTCCGAATCGTGACCGGCGTCGACGTGAACGGTGCGGTCGTCACCTTGACGCTCGACACGCCGGTCGAGAATAACGACCGTGTGTGGGTCTCCTACGTGCCCGGCGCGACGCCGCTTCGGGATCTCGTGGGCAACGAAGCGCTGGAGGTGAGATCTTCCTACCTGGAGAACAACACGCCGCCGCCGCCCCCTCCCGTCATCGATCCCGACGCCGCGAATGTCCAGACGGTCACGATTGCTTCGGCGCCCGGCGCCGACCAGACCTATGCGGGGGGCGACGCGATCGACGTGACCCTGACGTTCGACCGGGACGTGACCGTGGACACGACGAACGGCACGCCATCGATCAAGCTCGCGGTGGGATCTCGCCCCCGGGAAGCCTTCTACACCGCCGGCTCGGGTTCTTCGGCTCTAGCCTTCAGCTACACGGTCGTCTTGGGCGCGGAGGCCTTCTTCGTGAAATTCCTGAAACTGCTCGGCCGGCCCGCGCCTCCGATCGGTGATGAGGACGATGACGGCCTGAGCGTGGCGGAGGGAGTGATCGCCCTGAACGATGGTGTGATCGAGGACACCACGAACAGAGCGGTCAATACGCCCTACACGGAACTCGCGATCCAGTCGGGGCACAAGGTGGATGGGATCAGGCCGCTCATTCATGGTACTGGGTCCTCTGTCGACGGCGTCACTCTGACTTTGGCTTACTCCGAGGCCCTGGACCCGAGCGCCCAGGACGCCGACGGCTTCGTGGTCGGGATCGCGGGTGGGGAGCGGTGCTTTTCCGTTGCCGCGATCAGTATCAGCGGAAGCACCGCGACCTTGACGCTCGCCGCGGCGGTGGGTCCGGGCGAACAGGTTTCGGTGGGCTACACCCCCGGTGCGAGTCCCCTTCGTGATCTTGTCGGCAACCCCGCGTTGGAGGACGCGGTTGGGGTGACGAATCGGACGACCACTGGTTCGGGCGGCAACGGAAACGCCTGCACTGCTCCGCCGCCCGATCCGGGTGGCGGCGGCGGTCCGCCGCCGCCTTCGGGCGGCGGCGGTGGTGGCGGCGGCGGCGGTGGCGATGGCGGTGGCGATGGCGGCGGGGGCGACGATGAGGACGAGGACGACGGTGGCAACGGCGACGGCGGCGACGGCGGCGGCACGCAACCGCCTCCGTCGAGCGGCCCGCCGAAGGCTGCCTTCTCCCTGAGCGCGAACTGCAACGAGGACCTTTGCAGGGCGCTTACAGGCGTAGCGGTGACGTTCGAGGACACGAGTTCGGGCGGCGCCCGGTCACGGCGCTGGGACTTCGGCGACGGGGAGGGGTCGCGGAACCGGAGGATCGACCGCGCCTGGTCGGAGCCCGGGTTCTATCTGGTGACGTTGACGGTGACGGACGGCGAACGGGAGTCGACCGCGTCACGGAGGTTCCTGGTTGAGGCGAGCGACCCCGCCGGGACGTGCGAGGCGGACCTGCAGAGGCGATGCCTGCAGGATTCGCGCTACTCAGTGGCCGTGGAGTGGTGGAAGGCTGACGGTGAGAGCGGCCCCGGTCGCGTGGTCCGGGAAGGAACGGATGATTCGGCGCTGTTCTGGTTCTTCGCCCCGGACAACTGGGAAGTGCTGATCAAGGTGCTCGACGGCTGCGCTGTGAACGGCAACGTCTGGGTCTTCGGCGCCTCGACGACGGATCTCGGCTACCGGATCGCGGTGACGGACACGAAGACGGGTGCGGTCAAGGAGTACCGGAACGAGCCGGGCCTGCCGGCGCCCGCGATCACGGACAGCGAGGCGTTCGATGCGTGCGCCCCCTGACGGATGCACGCATGGTTCACGGCTGGCGCGCGGAGCGCGCCAGCCGGGTCCCGGAGGGCTGCCGGCCGTAGAGGCGGTTGGGCGACTCTTCGTTCAGGCCGCTGCGACGACTTCGCCGGCAGCCTGGGCGCGTTCGATTCGGCTCTCCTCGTCCTTGGCCACGGTGCGGCCGGCAAGCCAGAAGAACACCGTGCCGATGAGGTAGGCGCCGAGACCGATCAGCATGGCGAGCTGCAGCGAACGGCCGGAGTCGGCGCCGCCGGCCTCGAACGTGCCGCTCATCCAGCCCATCAGGAACGGCCCCAGGGCGAGGCCGACGAAGGTCATCGTGAGGATGTAGAACGCGGAGGCCGTCCCACGCATCCTGGGCAGCACGAGGTCGTTGGCCATCGCAACGGCGGAACCGATCCAGCACGCCGAGGTGATCGTGAAGAGGAAGTTGAAGACGTAGGCTGTGGTCACGCTCTCGGTGAGCAGGAAGGCGGCGCCGAGCGGTATCGACGCGAGAGCGGCGAAGGCGCCGCAAAGTGGTCGGGCGTTCGCTCTTCTTCGTTTCATCCAGTCGGAGAAGTAGCCGCCGCCGGCTACTCCAAGCCAGCCTGCGACCGCGGCAGTGAGACCGAGAACCAGGCCGGCCTGGCCGGCGCTCTGCTCGTGAACTCGCCGGAAGAACGTTGGCGCCCAGAAGCCTGCGCCGTAGCCGACGAACGCGATCCAGCCGAAGCCGATCATGCCGTAGATCATGGATCGGGTGCCGTAGATCAGTTCGAAAGTCGGCCGGTCCCTCACTCGGAGTCCCTGCACCCAGGAGAGGAAGGCGTAGGCGCCGATCGCGAGCGCGATCCACTGCGCCGGCCTGCCGAAGATCTGGATCAGGAGGAAGGAGCTGCCGGCGCACCCGAGCGCGATCAGCAGATTCGAACCGACCGCGCGGTGGCCGCCGTTGCTGTACAGAGAGAACACGGTCAGCGGCGGGAGAATTGCGGCTGTCTCCCGGCCCAGTTCCTTGAACGGCTCGGGATGCGGGGGAGTGACGATGCCCTCGCTCTGGCCCCGCATGGGCTCCCGCAGGGTCCACACCCAGATCGCCATGAGGAGTCCGGGAAGGCCGACGGCGAAGAAGGCGACCTGCCAGCCGACAAGGCCGAACGGCGCCCCGCCGTCGCCGTACGCGGCGTTCCACCGGTCGACGATCTGGCCGCCGATCAGGATGCCGATCCCGGAGCCGATGTAGACCCCACTCGAGTAGATGGCGGTTACCGTGGCGCGCAGTCGCGGCGGGTAGTAGTCCCCGAGCATGGAGAACGCCGCCGGACCGGCGCTCGATTCGCCGATGCCGACGCCGATCCGGTAGGCGGCGAGTGACGTGAATCCGCGCGCGGTGCCGGACAGCGCCGTCATCAGGCTCCAGGCGGCCAAGCCGATCGAGATCAGGCTCTTGCGCGTCCACATGTCGGCCAGACGGCCGATCGGAATGCCGAAGATGGCGTAGAAGACGGCGAACGCGGTGCCGTAGAGGAAGCCGAGCTGGGCGTCGTCGATCCCCAGGTCGGCGCGGATGTCCTCCGCGAGGATGGAGAGAATCTGACGGTCGATGAAGTTGAAGACGTAGACCAGGACGAGGACGCCGAGGACGTAGTTGGAGTACCGCCGGCTGGGCGCCTGGGGGTTGGGGTTCTGCGAGTCTTGGTCGGTTGACGTCATTCCGCTCCTGGTGTCATTCGGCGCCGCTCGCGCCGGGTTCGGCCATGGCGCCGGGCACGGTGCCCTTTGCCAGTTCCTGGTCGATCATCAGCATACCGACCCCGTCGCACTTGATCAGCCGGACTCTGCCGAGCAGGGTGCGGGCGATGTTCTCCTCTTCGACCTGCTCGTTGATGAACCACTGGAGCATGATCGACGTGGCGCGGTCGTGGACGCTTTCGGCGAGATCGTAGAGATCCTCGATCGCACGGGTGACGGTCTGTTCGCTCTCGAGAATCGCGGCGACCGCGGCTTCGGGGGACTCCCATTCCGTGGGCTGCGCCGGAATCCCGGGGATCTTCACCAGCAGGTCGCGGTCGGCGAGGTGATCGATGATGCGGTGGGCGTGACTCAGTTCGTCGGCGGACTGGCCGCGCAGCCAGGCGCCGAAACCGGGCAGATCCATGCGCTCGAGCCAGAGCGCCATGGACAGGTAGCGGTGCGCCGCCTCGAACTCGAGTTGGAGGTGTGCATTCAGACGGTCGTGGAGGGTCTGGTCCATCATGTCCTCTGTGTTGGGCGGTTGAGAGGGGACTCGGGCGTCAGCATAGCGCCGCACCCCGGGCAGTCCCCTACGGCAGGAGTTCTTCGACGCCGGCGCGCTCTTCGAACAACTCGTCCTGGGTCGCCTGCATGCGGCCTCGGCTGAACTCGTCGATGTCGAGGCCCTGGACGATCTCGTAGTCGCCGCCGCTCGTGGTGACCGGGAAGGAGTAGACCACGCCTTCCCTGGCGCCGTAGCTGCCGTCGGCCGGGATCGCCATGCTCACCCAGTCGCCGTCGGCGGTGCCCTGCACCCAGGTGCGGATGTGGTCGATCGCCGCGGCGGCCGCGGAGGCCGCCGAGGAAGCGCCGCGGGCCTTGATGATCGCCGCGCCGCGCTGCTGGACGGTGGGAATGAACTCCTCACGCGTCCAGGCTTCGTCGACCAGTTCGGGCGCCGGCCTGCCAAAGGCGAGGGCGTGGTTGAGGTCCGGGTACTGGGTCGCCGAGTGGTTGCCCCAGATCGTCATCCGGCGCACATCCGTGGTGTGGGCGCCGGTCTTGCCGGCGAGCTGGCTGATGGCGCGGTTGTGGTCGAGCCGGGTCATCGCCGTGAACTGCCGCCGGTCGAGACTCGGCGCGTTGCTGGCCGCGATCAGAGCGTTCGTGTTCGCGGGATTGCCGACGACCACCACCCGCACGTCGCGGCTCGCTACCTGGTCGAGCGCCTTGCCCTGAACCGAGAAAATCTGGGCGTTCGCCTGCAGCAGATCCTTGCGCTCCATGCCCGGTCCGCGCGGCCGCGCGCCGACCAGCATCGCCAAGTCCACGCCGTCGAAGGCCTCGTTCGCGTCTGAACTGGGCACGATGTCGTGCAGGAGCGGATAGGCGGAGTCGCGGAGCTCCATCACCACGCCGGCGAGGGCGTCCATCGCCGGCGGAATCTCCAGCAGATGCAGGCTCACCGGCTGGTTCGGCCCGAGCATCTCGCCGGCGGCGATACGGAAGATCAGGGAATAGCCGATCTGACCGGCGGCTCCGGTGACGGCGACTCGAACGGGTGTCTGCATGGCTTGGTTCCTCCCAGAATCCGGCGCGCGATCGTAGCACCGCCGTGGGGATGTGCGGCGGAGGCGGCGGCGCCGGCCGCGGCTCTTCCGGGACGAGTCGTCCGGTAGATTCGTAGTCTTCTCGGGAGGGGAGGACTCATGCGGTATCGCGTCTTGAACGGCGGGTGTTCCGTGGCCGTCGCGACGGGACTGGTGGCGGCGTCGCTCGCGGCCGGCGTCGCCTCGGCGTCGGTCGAGGTGCGAGGCTCGATTGAGGGCCTGCCGGGTGGCGCGTCGGCGGAGGTTTCGCTGGTGTCGGCGCCGCCGCTGTACGACCTTCTGGCCGCCGTGCTGGCGGACGATCCGAGCGGGCTCTATACCGTGGAAGCAACGGTCCAGGCTCAGGACGGCCGATTTACGTTCGAGGTTGACGAGCCTGGGGCTCGCTGGGTCACCGTGCGATCGGCTGGCTCTACTCCCCGCGGGTACCTTCTCGTGGGGCCGGAGACGGACACTTGGCCGCCGGTACGCCGGCTCGAGGCCGGCAGGGCGACCCGCTTGGAGTTCCGCGCCTGGGGAAGCGCCGTGACCCTGACGGTCGGCGCTCCTGGATACGAGTCGGCGTCCGTCTCATGCGCATCCGGCGCGATCGCGGCTGTGGAGCTGGAGAAGACGACCGCTTCGATCGTGGAGGGTGTGTTGAGGCGGGACGGTTCCCCGTTGCCGTCCGCGATCCTGATGCGGGGCGACGGCTGGCTGGCCGGGACCACCGACAAGCTTGGGCGCTATCGGGCGCCGGAGGGCGCCTATCGTGTCCTCAGCGCTGACGGCGCCGTCAGTGTGGTTGAACTGACCGGTGGTGTTGCGGAACTAGCCGCTGGCATGCCGCGGCCGGTAGCGGTCGACATGAGGGGCATCGAGCCGGACGGCGGTGAGCTGCCGTTCGTGTTGGCAGCCCACTGGTCGTCTTCGGGCGCGCTGCTTGCTCGGGAGGGGGGCCGACCGGACATAGCGGCGGTTTCTCGTCGGCGCCGTGCCCGGCGTGGCTAGAACGACCGTGTTGAGTCGGGGCTTCGCACCGCTCATCGTCACGTGGTCGTGGCCGCCCGTTGGGCAGGTGCTGGAACCGCTTCGGCGCCTCGAAGGTGTGGCCGTGGACTTCGCAGGGGCCCCGGTGGATGGGGCGGAGGTCTCGGTATCCAGATCAGGCGACAGTCCGGTGGGAGTGGCCGACGCCGCCGGACGGTTCCTCGTGGAGGTTGCTGACAGCGAGAACGCCAAGTGGCTCGTGGCCCGGGCGTCCGGCTACCGTGGGACGCGCATCGACCTGGGCGAGGTGCTGGGCCAGGGCGCGGGACAGACTGTGTTCTGGATCGGACCGTAGTGCTCGAACGGCGCACCCTCGGCGTGCCCGCTCGGGTACCGGGCCGGTACGTAGAAGTTGTCCAGTACCTTACCGCTGCCGATGAGTTCTTCGGGCTCTCGCCAATAGACTCCGGCTCATGGCGGAGCGCGTCCTGGTAACCGGCGGCGCCGGTTTCATCGGCAGTCACACCTGCGTCGAGCTGCTGGCGGCGGGCTGGGACGTGACGGTGATCGACGACCTGTCGAACAGTTCGCGGGAGGCTCTGCGGCGAGTGGAGGAGCTGGCCGGGCGCGGGCTGCGCTTCGTCGAGGGGGACGTGCTGGACGACGCGGCGCTGGACGAGGCGTTCGGTGGGGGCGGCTGCGCGGCGGTGGTCCACTTCGCCGCCAGGAAGGCGGTTGGCGAGTCCTGCGCGGATCCACTCGGCTACTACCGCACGAATGTGGGCGGCACCCTCAGTCTGCTGCGGGCGATGCGGCGCCGCGACGTGCGCCGGCTCGTGTTCTCGTCGTCGGCGACGGTCTATGGCGACCCGGCGCCGGAGGCGTGCCCGTTGTCCGAGGACGCGCCGCTTGCGGCGTCGAACCCCTACGGGTACACGAAGCTCTGCGTCGAGCGGCTGCTTCGCGATCTTGCGGCGTCGGAGGACGGCTGGCACATCCTGTCGCTGCGCTACTTCAATCCCGCCGGGGCTCATCCGAGCGGCCGCATCGGCGAGGATCCGCGGGGCGTCCCCGAGAACCTGCTGCCGAGCGCGATGCAGGTCGCGGTGGGGAGGCTGCCGCAGCTTCGCGTCTACGGAACGGACTATCCGACCCGCGACGGCACGGCGATCCGCGACTATCTTCACGTCGTCGATGTCGCGACCGGGCATCTGCGGGCGCTGGACCATCTGCCCTCGGTTGCCGGTTGCGCCGGGTACAACCTGGGCACAGGTCGCGGCGCCACGGTGTTCGAGGTGATCGAAGCCGTCCGCCGGGCCAGCGGCCGCGACGTGCCATGTGTTCTGGAGTCGCGGCGGCCGGGGGATGCGACGGCCGTCTGGGCGGATCCGGCGCTCGCCGAACGCGACTTGGGCTGGAAGGCGGAACGCGATCTCGACGACATCTGCGCCGATGCCTGGCGCTGGCAGATGGAGAACCCGGAAGGGTACGGGAGTTGAACGGGGAGCAGATGGGGGACTCCGGGGACGCGCCGCTTGAAGTGTTCGTCTACTACGACTTCGCTTCCAGCCTGAGCTACGTCGCTCACCGGGTGCTGGCGCGGATCGACCGGCAGCTTGCGGAGGAACGGATCGAGCTGCGCTGGAAGGCGATCGATCTGACCGGGATCGGGCGCTTCCAGCGCGGGCGGCTGCTCGATCCCGAGCGGCGTCGCAGTCTGATCGAGGTCTCGGCGGCGCTTCATGTCGAACTCGACCCGCCCGCTCGCTGGCCGGACTCGCGCCTGGCCGGAGAGGTTGCGGTGACGCTCGATATGGCGATCGACCGCGGGCTCGACCCGGCCGTCGAGCGGGAGTGGCGGCAGGCGGTGTTTGAGGCGTTTCACGAGCAGGTCGATGCGGCCCTTGGGAACCGGGGCGTCCCGCCCGCATCCGACTGCGTCGCCGTCACGCCAAGCCGGCCAGCCGTCGCAGTCGAGCAGCTCTTCCGCAACTTCGAGCGTCGCGGCCACTTCGGGACGCACGGCGTCGCCGCGCTCGACGACCTGGCCGCCGGCCGCCGCCTGGCCGCCGCGACGCGCGGCGCGGTAGCCGTCGGTGTCGAGGGTGCGCCGACGCTGATGTTCGACGCCTTTCCGCTGTGCGGCATCCACGACGAAGCCACGATGCTCGGGATGATCCAGCGCTACGCCCGCCGGCGCCGCCGGCTGGGAGCCGAGACGGCCGTCGGGGTCAACTGATGATCTCCACGGCTGGGTGGAAAGGGCCTCTCGTCCTTGGCGCCAGCCTGTTGGCGGTCTGGAGCTGCACCCAGGCAAACCAGGAGTCGGCGTCCGTCACAGCCGAGGCTTCGTCCGCGTCCAAGGATGCGGCGACGCCTGCCGGCATCCGCTTCGTCGACGTCACCGCCGAGACCGGACTCGACTTCGTCCACGCCACGGGTTCGGCGGGGTCGTACCCGATGCCGGCGATCATGGGCGGCGGCGTGGCGGTGTTCGATGCCGACGGCGACGATCTGCTCGACCTCTACTTCCCGAACGCCGGCAGCGCCGTCGCCGGCGAGGCGGGGCGCAACCGGCTGTACCTGCAGCGGCCGCGAGGCCGCTTCGTCGACGCGACCGCGGACTCCGGGCTCGACAACCCGGGCTACGGCATGGGCGCCGCGGTCGGCGACATCGACAACGACGGCGATCTCGACCTCTACGTGACGAACTTCGGCGCCGATGTTCTCTACCGGAACGAGGGCGGCGGCCGCTTCGTCGACGCGACGGCTGCGCTTGGTCTGGCGACGCCCGAATGGTCCACGTCCGCGGTGTTCTTCGACGCCGACCTCGACGGCTGGCTCGATCTCTACGTGGCCCGCTACGTCCAGTGGAACGAGGCCCGCGAGTGCCAGGTGCAGGGCGGGCGGGTCGACTACTGCGGTCCGCAGCAGTTCGAGGGCGAGGCGGATGTCTTCTACGTCAACGAGGGGGGGCGGCGCTTCGTCGACCGCAGCAGGAATGCCGGTGTGTCGCTGATCGCGGACGCCGGCCTGGGCGTCGCGGCCGCCGACTTCAACGACGACGGCCGGCCCGACGTGTACGTCGCCAACGACGCCGACCCGAACCAGCTCTGGATCAACCGGGGTGCCGGCCGCTTCGAGGACGACGCGGTGTTGCTCGGAGCGGCCTACAATCGGTTCGGGGTCGGCGAGGCGAGCATGGGCATAGCACTGGGCGACATCGACGGCGACCTGGACCTCGACCTGTTCCTGAGCCACCTCATCGAGGAGACGAACACCCTGTACGTGAACCTCGGCGGCGCGCCTGGCGCCTCCGACGGGTTCGACGACCTGGCGGCGGAGGCCGGTCTGGCCGCGCCGAGCACTCCGTACACGGGCTTCGGCGCCGCGTTCTTCGACGCCGACAACGACGGCGACCTCGACCTCGCTGTGGTCAACGGCGCGGTCAAGCAGCGTCCGGCCGCGCTCTCCGACCGCGACGACTGGTTCTGGCGCGGCTACGCGGAGCCGAACCTGCTGATGCTGGGGGACGGCGCGGGCGCCTTCGTTGACGTCAGCGCCGCCTCGGGCGACTTCGGCGCCGCGCTGGACGTCAGCCGGGCTTTGGTGCCCTTCGACCTGGAGGGCGACGGCGACCTCGACCTCCTGGTCAGCAACCTGGAGGGGCCGGCGCGCATCTACCGGAACGAGTCGACCGCCGGCCCGGCCGGCTGGGTGAGTCTGCGGGTCGTCGATCCCACGTTGCGGCGCACTGCCCTCGACGCCTCGGTCGTCGCGTGGACCTCTGGCCGGCCGGTTCGGCGCCGCGTGTTGCCGCTGGGGGGTTACCTGACCGGCGGCGAAGCGCCTGTTCACATCGGCCTCGGCGACGCCACCGGTGTCGAGCGCTTCGAGGTGACCTGGCCCGGCGGCGCCGTCGAGGAGTTCGACGGCGCTTCGAGCGGCAGCGAAGTCGTCCTCGCTCGCGGGGAGGGCCGATGACGACTGTGGCCCGCATCCGGTTGTTCGGCGCCGTGGTAACGATTCTCCTCCTCGCCACGGCCGCACACGCCGCCGAACTCCCCACCCCCGACCTTTCCGCTGTCGAACCCCGCGTCCGCACCGCGATCGAGACCGAGCTTCGAGCCGCCGGCCGCCAACCCGAGTCCGCCGCGGCCTGGGGCCGTCTCGGCATGGTCCTCGCCGCCCACCAGTTCGACGATGAGGCCGACGCCGTCTACACCGAGGCCTCTCGCCTGGCGCCCGCCGACTTCCGCTGGGTCTACCTGCGAGCGGTCCTCGCCGATGCCCACGACCCGGCTGCCGCCGTGCGCCTCTACCGGCGAGCCGTCGAGATCGATCCGGGCTACGCGCCCGCACGCGTCCGACTCGCCGCCAGCCTGGAGAAGGTGGGCGAGGCCGGTGAAGCGGACCCCCACTACCAGCAGGCGGCCCGCCTGGCGCCCGACAACGCGGTGGCGCATCTCGGCCTGGGGCGGCTGGCGCTCGCCCGCGGCGAGGTCGACCAGGCCGTGCGACATCTGGAACGCGCCTACCAGTTGAGCCCCGAAACCCAGGCGATCGTCGCCACTCTGTCGCGCGCCCGTCACCGCGCAGGCGACCGCGACGGCGCACGGCGTCTGGCGCAGGCGGCGCGCGGGCTGCCGCCGATGATCCACCACCGGGACCCGCGCCGGGCCGAGGTCGACGTCCTGGCGGTGGACTCGGAGAGCTTCCTTCGCCGCAGCAAGACCTACCGGGAGACGGGCCAGTTGCAGGCCTCGCTCGCGGAGCTTCTCCGGCTGATCGAGTTCGAGCCGGGCAACGCCCAGGCCCACTTCGCGGCCGCCGGCGTCTACGACCGGATGAACCGGCCCGGGCAAGCGGCGGCGTCGGCGCGGCGCGCGCTTGAGATCGACGCCGACCTTGCCGGCGGCCGTGCGGTGCTGGCGGGCGCCCTGTTCAAGCTCGGACTCTTCGAACAGGCGGCGGTCGAGGCGGAGCGGGTGCTGGCGGACGACCCCGCCGACGTCCACATGCTGCTCGTGACCACGATGCTGGCGATGAGAGCCAACGATGTCGGCGGAGCGCTCGAAGGGCTGGACCGGGCCGCCGCCGCCGGCGCCTCAGACCCCCACCTGCGTGATCTGATGGTCCAGCTTCAACTGGAAGTGGCCGACGCCCTGGGCGGCGCCGGTCTCTACGACGACGCGGGGCGGCGGATCGAACAGGTGATCGAAACGTTGGAGCGGGCCGGTACCGGCGAGGCGGAACTGCGACCGCTCCGGCGGCGGCTCGAGGACTACCGAGGGAAGGTGCGCGGATGAGTGATTCGGGACACGGGGCCGGCGCCCCGGTGCGGGTGCGCGTGGCGCCGTCGCCGACCGGCGACCCGCACGTCGGCACCGCCTACCAGGCGCTGGTCAACCTGGCCTTCGCGCGCAGCCGTGGCGGCGTCTTCGTGCTGCGGATCGAGGACACGGACCGGGCGCGCTCGAACCGCGCCTCGGAGAGCGCGATCCTCGACGCCCTGAGCTGGCTGGGTCTCAACTGGGACGAGGGCCCGTACCGCCAGAGCGAACGGTTGGATCTCTACCGCGGCGAGGTCGACCGGCTCCTGGCCGAGGGCAGCGCCTACCGTTGCTTCTGCACCCGCGAACGGCTGGACGAGATGCGGCGCGAGAACCGCGCGCAGCAGCGCTTCCCCGGCTACGACCGGCGCTGCCGGATCCTCTCGCGGGAAGAAGCGGAGCGGAGGGTCGCCGCCGGTGAAGAGCACGTCGTGCGGATCGGGATGCCGACCGACGGCGAATGCGCGATGCAGGACCTGTTGCGCGGCGAGATCCGGCGCGAGTGGGAACTGATCGACGACCAGGTCATCCTCAAGGCCGACGGCTACCCGACCTACCACCTGGCGTGCGTGGTCGACGATCACTCAATGGCGATCAGCCATGTGATCCGCGGCGAGGAGTGGATCAACTCGCTGCCGAAGCATCTGCGGCTCTACGAGGCCTTGGGCTACGAGCCGCCGACGTTCTGCCACCTGCCGCTGCTGCGCAACAACGACGCGAACCGCTCCAAGCTCTCCAAGCGGCGCAACCCGACCTCGATCACCTGGTTCCGGGATGCCGGCTTCCTGCCCCAGGCGTTGCTCAACTTCCTTGGCCTGATGGTGTCGAGCCGGTCGGAAGGCGAGGAGAAGTTCGGCTTCGACCAGCTCGCGGACGGCTTCGGCTTGGAAGACATCTCACTCGGCGGTCCTGTCTTCGACCTCGACAAGTTGCGCTGGCTGAACGCCCGCTACCTGCGCGAGGACTACGACGCGGCCGGTTTGGCTGCCCTTGTGCGCGAGTGGTCGATGGGAGAGGAGCGGCTTGCGGGAATCGCCGCCCTGGCCCAGCCGCGACTGGAGACCCTGGGCGACTGGGGCCGGCTCACGAACTTCCTCTTCGTCGACGCACCGGAAGTGGAGCGCGAGAAGCTGGCCGTCAAGGGCCTCGAAGAGGTCGAGATCGCCGAAGCGTTGCAGTGCGTGCTCTGGGTGCTGGAGCGTGAGCAGACCTTCACCGCCGACGTCATCCAAGGCCAGTTCCGGCGCTTGTCCGAGGCGCTCGGATTGAGCATGCGCGACCTGACCCGCCCCTTCTACGTCGCCATGTCGGGTGAGACCGCCTCGCTACCGCTGTTCCAGTCGATGGAGATCCTCGGCCCCGACCTCGTGCGCGCGCGCATCCGCCGCGCCATCGAGGCGCTCGGCGGCATCTCCGGCAAGCGGATGAAGAAGCTGCAGAAGCGGTTCGAGGGACTCGGCTAGCGGTTTGTGGCCACTTGCTGCCGAGGTCGTCACGGCTCGCGCTGCCGCGGCGTCGCGGTCGTCGTAGCGCCGTCGTTGAGGCCGCCGCTACAATCGCCTGCCCGTTGGCGTTGTTGTCGACGTTGACCGCCCCAAAGTGCCGGCACACCCGATCCATCGCCGCTACTACGCGGAGGAGCTCGTTCGCGCCCGCCGGGCCAGCGAGCGCAGACGGCAGGTCGCCTCGCAGCGACGCGCGCGGATCGATCCGAACCCGCACCAGATCGACGCGGTCATGTTCGCATTGCGCCGCATTCCGGAAGGAGGGTGCATCCTTGCGGACGAGGTGGGCCTGGGCAAGACGATCGAGGCTGGCCTCGTCATCGCCCAGTTGATGGCGGAGGGCGCCGAGAGAATCCTCATTGTCCTGCCGCGCCCGTTGCTCGGCCAGTGGCAGAGTGAGTTGTACACCCTGTTCGGGGTCGAGGCGGTCGAGGCCGCGGATTCGGCGGTCGATCTCGATGCGCAGGGCGTGTTCCTGGCTGGGCGAGAGTACGCGGGCGGCGCCAGGGGCTTCGAACGGCTGCGGAATGCGCCGCCGTTCGATCTCTGCCTGGTCGACGAGGCTCACGAGGTCTTCGCCGCCATTCACCAGCGGTACGACCGCTACGGCGCCTACGACGAGGACAGCCGTTACGCGCAGGTCGCACACCGCTTGCGACAGATCATCGGCGTGACCCCGGTGCTTCTCCTGACCGCTACGCCGATCCAGAACTCACTGGCCGAACTCTGGGGGCTGGTGCAGTACATCGACCGCACCGGCACGCTGCTGGGCTCGAAACCGGTCTTCGAGGATGTCTTCTGCGCGGACAACGCGGGGCGGCGGGTCGTCACCGAGCAGGCCGAAGAGCTTCGGAGGCGGCTTGGCGTCGTCGTCCAGCGGACCCTCCGGCGACAGGCTCAGGAGTTCCTCGACAAGCCGTTTGTCGGTCGGCGGGCCCAGTTGTTCGAGTACGCGATGAGTGCCGAGGAGCGCTCGCTCTACGACGACGTGACCGCCTACCTGCTGGAACCGACGCTACACGCGTTCAGCGGCAGTTCGCGGCAGTTGTTGTTGCTCGGCTTCCATCGGCGCATGGCGTCGTCGATCGCAGCCTTGGCGGACAGCCTGGAGCGGGTCTCCGGGCGACTGCGCGGGATGCTCAGGGGTGGCGGGGCTGCGAGCGCCGCTGCGGCCGAGCTGTTCGCCAGCGACCTGGAAGAGGAAGAAGAGATGGACGTTGGCGCCGACCCCGCGCCCACCGCCGGCGAGGACGCAGCCGATGGACGTGTTGTCGACGCGGCTGGCGTACGGGAGGAACTGGCGCGGGTCGAGGATTTTGTACGCCGGGCCCGGCGCCTGCCGCGCGACAGCAAGGCGGAGAGTCTGGTGGAGGCGGTGCGCCTGATCCTGGAACGCCCTGAGGATCGGCAGAAAGTCGTCGTGTTCACCGAGTCGTTGACAACGCAGGACTACCTGCGCGATCTGCTGCTCGAGCAGACGGAGCTCTCCCAGGGCGACATCACGCTGTTTCGGGGCGTCAACGACTCGGCGCGGTCGGCGGAGGCGCTCGGCGTATGGCGCGAGGAGGTGGAGTGCGACATCGAGCCGCGGCTGCGACCCAGCCCGGCCGTTGCGGTTCGCCTGGCGTTGGTTCACGAGTTCCGCACCCGCTCCAGGGTCTTCATCTCGTCGGAGGCCGGCGCCAAGGGGTTGAACCTCCAGTTCTGCGACACGTTGGTGAACTACGACCTGCCTTGGAACCCGCAGCGCATTGAACAAAGGATCGGCCGCTGTCACCGCTACGGGCAGAAGCGCGATGTCACGGTGATCAGCTTTCTGGCGAAGGACAACGAGGCCCAGCGGCTCACGTTCGAGATTCTCAGCACGAAGCTCGATCTGTTCGGCAAGGTGCTCGACATGTCGGACGTTGTCCTGCAGACGCCGCGCTCCGACTCGTCCGACGAACTCGCTTCGGCTCTGGGGCCGGACTTCGAGGCGCAGGTGCGGCGCATCTGGGATCGTTCCAGGTCGGTGCGGGAGGTCGAGGACGAGTTGCGCCGGCTCCGGGATGAGTTGGAGGAGCGCAGGCAGCGGCTGGACCGGGTGCGCGAGCGCACGACATCGCTGATCCAGAAGCAGTTCGACGAGTCCGTGCGGGACGTCTTCCGCAACATCGAGTCGGAACTTCCGGCGACCCTCGCCACGCTCGACGCCGAACTCGAGAGGGTGGTGACGGCGTACCTGGATGCCAGGGGCGTCCCTTGGGGCGCCGCGGAGCGGGCAGGGCGCCGCGTGATCCACGTTCGGGCTTCGAGGTCGTTGCCCGGGCCGCTGGCCGGCGGTGTCTCGGTTGCCCTGGGGCCGGCCCGCGAGCTGAGCGACACCGAGTCGCTTCATCTCGCCCATCCCCTGATCGGCGCCGCGGTGGAGGAAGCCCGGGTTGCGGGAAGCGGCGCCTTCCGCGTCCGCTTCGATCTCGCAGCCGGGGCGCCCGAAGCGCTGCGGCGACGGCGAGGCCAACGCGGGCGATTGGCCCTGACTCGAGTGACGAACGCCCGCTTCGAGCGCGAGGACAGGCTGCGCGTCACCGCAGTTTTCGAGGACGCGGACGTGCTGCGTCCGGCGGATGCCGCCCTCGACCTGCTGCGCCAGCCCTGCGTGGACATCGGCGAGTTCAGGCCGCCGCTTGGCGTGACGGCCGATCACCTCGACGAAGTGGTCGACGAGGAGCTCTTCCTGGAGCAGGCCAGCGGGGCCGGGGACGACCAGGTGAGCTTCGAAGCGGCGATGGACCAACTGGACCAGTATCTGGCCGATCGTCTCCTCGTGTTGCGGCGCGACCGGAGCCGCGAGAGCACTCGTCTCGCGGCCGCCGAACGTCGCCGCGACGGTGCGATCGGCGCGGAGAGCCGTGCGAGGGCAGAGGCCCGGACGCGGGCCATCGAGCAGAAGATCGAGTCGCTCGACTCGAAGATCGAGGCTATGGCGACGGGCGACGACGAGACGTACCGTCGCTGGCGGGACCATGCCCACGGCCGTCGCTACCGCAAGCCCGAGACGGAGCGGCTGCTCACCGCGGAGTTCGTCATCGGATGATTCCCTGCGAGCCGAGTCCCGCGCGGGAGGCTGCCGAATGACCCGCGGCCGGGAAACTGTTTGCCCTCTCGAGGAGAACGACGTGGCGCTGAAACTGCTGCACACCGCCGACTGGCATCTGGGCCGCCGATTCCCGCGGTTCGAGAAGGGCCAGGAGGAGCGCTTGACCCGGGCTCGGCTCGAGGCCGTCCGCCGGATTCTCGATTTGGCGGACGGTTCCGACATGGACGCCGTGTTGTGCGCCGGCGACTTGTTCGAAGAACCGGTGCCGAACGAATTGTGGTGGCAAGGACTTCTCCACGAGTTCCAGCGTCGGCGGGAATGGCGGCGGCCGGTGATCCTCCTGCCCGGCAACCACGATCCGATCGGGCCGCACGCCGTGTACCACGCCGGCCACCCGTTTCGACAGGGATTGCCGGGCTACGTTCACGTCGTGGACCGGAGCGGATGGGAGCTGCCTCTCGGCGACGGCGCGGTTCTCTACGCTAGCCCCTGCGAATCGCGGGCCGGTCAGACGGATCTCGTCGCTTCGCTGCCCCGCCGCGCTCCCGGGGACGAGCGGATTCGCGTCGGCATGGTCCACGGTCAGACCTTCGACATCGAGGGTCACCAGACGAACTTCCCGGTCGCTCGCGGGAGCGCGGTCGAACAGGGCTTCGACTACCTGGCTCTCGGCGATACCCACGGGTTCCGGGAGGTCGAACCCGACGCGGCGGCGCCGACTGTCTACCCCGGCACGCCAGAGGCCACGACTTTCGGCGAGCGGGATGCCGGTCACGTGGCGATCGTCTTCTTCCCGCTCGACCGGCGTCGGCGCGCCCTGGTGCGCCGCGAACCCGTCGGAAGCTGGAACTGGCGGGAGGAGACGTGTCGATCGATGGACGAACTCCGCCGCCTGAAGGAGGAGCCGAACCTGCGCAAGACCGTGCTGAGGCTCGTGTTGGAGATGGAGCTGCCGATGAGGGAGTACGACGAGGCGGAACGCGTCCTCGCCGAGTTGGGCGGTTCGATGGCCTCGACGCCGAAGGTCGGCGTGCTCGAGGTCGAGCGAAGCGGGCTCCGCCTTGCGTCGGCCGCACCGATCGACTTCGGGAGCGAGATGCCCGTGCTCGAGACTGCCGTCGAACGCCTGCGGGGACACGCCCAGGCGCGTCCGGAGGTCGTCGAGCGGGCGCTCCATCATCTCTATCGGCTCGTGCGGGAACAGGCCTGACGCCGTGTGGATCCGCCGTCTGGAGGTCGTCGACTGCGCGGGCATCGCCGCTGCTTCGATTGACCTCGAACCCGGCCTGAACGTGCTCCACGGGCCGAACGAGCTCGGCAAGTCGAGTCTCGCGGAAGCGGTCCGGGCGGTTCTTCTGTTGCAGTCCGGCTCGAGCGCCGCCGGAGTCCTCGATGACTGGCACAGCGACGCGCCGCCGACGGTCTCCCTGACCTTCGAGCAGGATCAGCGGGTGTGGCGAGTGCGGAAGACCTTCAAGAGGGGCGGGGGGCAGGCCTTCCTGGACTTCTCGCGGGACGGCCGCGACTTCAGCACGGACAGCCGGGGCCGCGAGGTGGACGGCAGGTTGAACGAGATGCTTGGTTGGGGTGCTACGCCTCCGGGCGGCAAGGGCGGGCCGCGCGGGATGCCGAGCACCCTGATCACCACCGCGCTGTTGGGCCGGCAGGACGAGGTGACCGCCATCCTCGAGGGCAGCCTGGCCGACGATCCGACGGAGTCCGGTCGCGAGCA
This sequence comes from Candidatus Multivorans sp., assembly GCA_965205295.1. Classification (GTDB taxonomy): domain Bacteria; phylum Acidobacteriota; class Thermoanaerobaculia; order Multivoradales; family Multivoraceae; genus Multivorans. The sequence continues at coordinate 2,105,745 of OZ242167.1, read as the reverse complement.
ACTCATGCGCGCGCTCGAGGGTCTGGCGGAGGATCCCCGGCTGAAGAACCTGCTCGACGCGGTCCAGGAGAAAGTCGACTTCGCGTACACGGCCACCGGCCGGCGGCGTAGCGGTCAGGCGTCGCCGTGGACGCGATTGAAGGAAGAGCGTCGCGCCGCGGAAGAACGGCAGCAGGAAGTCCGGTCGCGGCAGGAGGAGAGCGAGGGCGTCCGCAGGCGAGTGAACGAACTCCAGCAGGAGCAGGCCGAGGCGGAGGCCGTCCGGGAGGCGGCTCGGCGGGATCGCGAGCAGGCGCTGAAGGCTGCCGCGCGGCGCGGCGAACTGGAGAAGGCGCGGGAAGCGTTTCGGTCCGCTGACGAGCAGGTGGCGCGGATTGACACGCTGATTCGAACGCGCGACCAGAAGCTCGCGGCCGTGGAAGCGGTGGGCAAGCAGGTCGCTGAACTGTCGAGCGAGCATGCCGATCTGGAGCGGGCCGACGGACGTCTGGCGGAGCAGTTGGTGGAGGCGCGCGAACGGGTGCGCGAGGTCGAGGCCGGAGGCGGCGAGCAGGAGCGGCGGTTGCGGGAGCAGGAGGCTAGGAGCCGTCTACTCGAGATCGTCCACGAAAAGGAGGAGTTCAACCGCCAAGTCGAGGACACCGAGCGGTTCGCCGAGCTCGACCGCCAGGTCGGGGAACTGGGCGGCCGGATCGAGGAGAAGGAGCGGAACCTGGCCGAGGCGCGAGTCCTGATCGAGGAGGCTGAACAGGCGATGGCGTCCGACGAGCGCCGGCTTCAGGAGCTCCGGGTCGAGCGCCTGGGCGCCCGCTACCTGACGGCTTGCGAAGACGTGAAACGGCGCGCTCGCGAGCACGAGGAGGCCCGGAAGCACGCGAGCGCGGCGGCGGCCGCCGAGGAAGAGGCGGTAGCACTGCGGAAGGCGGCTGCGGATCTGCGAGCGCCGGGCAGCGAGGAGATCGAGCGTCTGAAGAAGCTGGAGACCGATCGACGGATCGCTCGGGAGAAGCTCGCCGTGGGCCTAGTCGTCGATCTGGAGCTTCAGGCCGGCGCGACGGCCGAGGTGCGGGCGGACAGCGAAACGGAGGCCGTGCGGGTCGGAGAGGGGCGGCACGCGGACTTCGAGGCTAGGCGCGAGCTGCGGGTCGACATCCCGGGCGTTGGCGTGGTGCAGGTGCGCGGCGGCGGCAAGGAGCTCGCCGTGGTCGCCGAGGCCGCCGAGCGGGACTTCGAGGCTGTCCGGCGGCCGCTCCTGGAGCGGGCAGGCGTTGCTTCGGGGCGGGAACTCGAGGAACTCCGCCGCCAGGCCGAGTCCCTGCAAGGCGAGGCAGAGGAACGGGACCGGAGCGCCGCCGAGGCTCGGGTGCGAGCGGAGGGTCTGGAGACTCTGGAACGTGGCGAAGCTTTGGCGGGCGGCGAAGTGGACCGCAGCCGGTTCGCCCTCGCCGACGCCCTTGGCGAGGGTACTTCGGTGGAGGAGCAAATCCGCGGTCTAGATGCTCAGCCGCGAGAAGGGTCGGAGATTGTCGCTGATATCGAGAGCGTGGAGCGCCGCGTCTCCGAGCGTCGGGAGGGGAGTCGCGGCATCGAATCGAAGGTGGAGCGCGACACAGCCGACTTGGTCCGCGACCGGCAGGAGCAGGAGGCCAAGCGGAACGAGTTGCTCGGCGCCGACACTGACTGGCGGGGCCTGCTTGCAGGTGCGGCGGAGCGGCGCGCCGAGCTTGCGCGTCAGAAAGAGGCGGCGAAGAGCCGGCTCGATGCCGTGCGGGCCGAGGCGGCCGTTCAGGTCAACGAGGCCAGGGAAGACTTGGAGAAGATCGAGCACGAGGCCGCCTCCCTCCGAAGCCGACGGGACGACGCAGGCCGGCGTCTTGCCTCACAGCGCGAGGAGCTGGCAGGGCTGGAGAGCGAAGTCAGGGTCCACGAGGATGCTCTGGGACGGGAGGACGTGGAGGCCGCTCGTGGGGAACGGGAGCGGCGCCGGGAGATCCTCGGCGGACTGGAGGAGGACCTCGCGGGAGAGGCCTTGGTCAACATCGAAGAACTGGAGCGTGCCGCCGGAGAGGCCGAGGCGAAGGTCTTGCGGATCACGGAGGAGTTACTGAAGCGCCGGGGCGCCCTGGAACAGGTCGGCGGCGCCTACGCAGAGGAGCAGGCGCTTCAAGCGCAAGAGCGCGTCGAGGCGGTCCGGGAGCGGGAGGGAGGCCTCGAGGTCGAGTACGAGGCATGGAAGCTCCTGGTCGAGACGCTGCGGGAAGTGGAGAAGCAGGAGACCGCGCACCTCGGCAAGGCATTGGTAGGGCCAGTGAGTTCACGCATCTCGGAGCTGACGGGCGGCCGGTACGGCGACATGGCGATCGGCCCGGAACTGGACGCCGGGGGCATCCGCTTCGCCGGCGCGGAGCGGACCTTCCGCGAACTCTCGGTCGGCGCCAGGGAGCAGATCGCCATACTTCTTCGGATCTCCATCGCCGAAGCGTTGGGCGCCTTCGTCGTTCTGGACGATCAGTTGACGCAGACCGACGAGAGCCGGATGGTGTGGCTTCGCGAACTCCTGGAGGAAGCGGCGGCCAGGATCCAGATCGTCGTCCTGACCTGTCACCCTGAGGACTATGGGTCGGGCCCCGCCACCCACGTCGTGGGCCTCGCCAGCCGGGTGCGACGGAGTGAGCGAAGTGCCTGACGGAGCCTATTCCTCAGGGATTACCCGAGCGGCGACGGAGACGACCCAGGAGGCGTCGTCGAATGCGCGCCTCGCGTCGCCTTCCGTGTAGCGCTCGGTGGGAATCAGGCCCGGTTCCCCGTAGAAGGAAGGCTCCCGTTCGGCGTGCAGCCAGGAGGAGATGGCGGCGATTCGGTCGAGGTCCGCCGAGTCGAGACCGGGGAAACGATCGGCCAGTTCTCGGAACAGGCTGCCTACGTCGTGCCAGTGGGGCGGCTCCACGCCTGCCTGCCGGAGCATTCCCTTGAGCGCGAGCTCCACGAGTTCCTGCGATTCCCGGATGACGTCTGAGTGCGCCTCTTCGGCCACGAACACAGCCAGGGCCCGGAGCCGCACTCTCGCCTTGGCCAGGTAGCTTCTCGCCAGAGCGCCGTTCGTCGTCATTTCGGGAACAGGTCGAAGACATCGCCGGGCTTGTAGTCGGGCTTCAGGTCCCAGTACCACTCGCCGCTCTGCCAGACCCGCTTCGAGCCCAGTTCACGGAGGCGGTCGCGCAGGCGATCGAGGGTGTCGGCCAGACAGCGGTCGGGGTCGTGGAGGATGCGCGCGTCCTCGGTCATGTCGAGCAGGAGCAGGGTTCCGCGGCGCAGTTCCCGGGGCGTCTTGAAGATCGGCGCCAGACGGGTGTGAATTCCAAGGTCGGCGGCCATGTCGAACAACGGCCCGAGCCGGTCCGCCATGTCGCGGAACTCCTCGACCCGAGCGATCCGGCCATCCGGCAGATCGTTCGCCACGAGGAGGAGGTCTATGTCGGAGTTGGCCCTGGGCGTGGCGCGGCCGACTGATCCGTAGACGGCGAGGGCGGCCAGTCGGCTCCCGTAGTGCGCTTTGCAGGCCTTGAGGACGGTGTCCAGGAGGTTGTCGTACTGGTTCAGCAGTCGCGCGGTCGCGCGTCTCTGTTCGGAGGATCGACGGACGGCCATTCCTCCTGATTGTAGGACGGATCGGGCTTCGCCGGCGCACGAAGGGGCACCACGGCCGCCGGTCAGTTCCCCGCGGCCTTCTGCGCCCGCTCGATCTTCGCCCACGTATCCCGCAGCGTGACCGTCCGATTGAACACGGGCGCCCCTGCCCGGCTGTCCGGATCGACGCAGAAGTAGCCGAGACGCTCGAACTGGACGCGCTCGCCGGGCTCGGCGCCGGCAAGGCTCGGTTCGAGCTGGCAGTTGTTCAGGACCTCGAGCGAGTCCGGATTCAGGTGATCCTCGATCTCGCCCGGCGCCCCGCCGGGGTTCGGGTGCGTGAACAGGCGGTCGTAGAGCCGGACTTCGGCCTGGATCGCGTGCGCCGCCGACACCCAGTGCAGGGTGGCCTTGACCCGGCGGCCGTCCGGTGCGTCGCCGCCGCGGGTGGCCGGATCGTAGGTGCAGCGGATCTCTGTGACGTTGCCTGCCTCGTCCTCGATCACGTCGGTGCAGGTGACGAAGTAGGCGTAGCGGAGCCGCACTTCGCGCCCCGGCGCCAGGCGGAAGAACTTCCTCGGCGGGTCGCGGCGGAAGTCGTCGCGCTCGATGTAGAGCACTTTGGAGAAGGGCGCCTTGCGGGTGCCGGCCGATGCGTCCTCCGGGTTGTTGATCGCGTCGAGTTCCTCCACGAGATCGTCGGGGTAGTTCTCGATCACGACCTTGAGCGGCCGCAGCACGGCCATGACCCGCGGCGCGGTACGGTTCAGTTCGTTGCGGATCGCGAACTCCAGTTGGCTCAGGTCGACGACCGAGTCGTTCTTGGTCAGACCGATGCGGGAGCAGAGCTCGCGGAGCGCTTCCGGCGGACAGCCGCGGCGGCGGAGCGCGGTAAGGGTTGGCATCCGCGGATCGTCCCAGCCGTCGACCAGGCTCTCGTCCATCAACCGCTTCAGCTTGCGCTTGGACGTCAGCGTGTAGGTCAGGTTGAGCCGCGCGAACTCGATCTGCTGCGGCCGGTGGATGCCGTCGATCTGCTCGATGAACCAGTCGTAGAGCGGCCGGTGGTCCTCGAATTCGAGCGTGCACAGAGAGTGGGTGACGCCCTCGATCGCGTCGGACTGACCGTGGGCCCAGTCGTAGGTGGGGTAGATGCACCACGTCGACCCCGTGCGGTGGTGGTCCGCGTGGAGAATGCGGTAGAGCACCGGGTCGCGGAGGTTCATGTTCGACGAGGACATGTCGATCTTCGCGCGCAGCGTGTGCTCGCCGTTGGCGAACTCGCCGCTCCTCATGCGCTGGAAGAGGTCGAGGTTCTCCTCTGCGGCCCGGTCGCGGTAGGGGCTGTTGCGCCCCGGCTCGTTCCAGCGCCCGCGGTAGGCGCGCGCTTCGTCCGGGCTCAGGCTGCAGACGTAGGCCTTGCCCTTGCGGATCAGCTCGAGCGCCCAGTCGTAGAGCTGATCGAAGTAGTCCGAGGCGTAGAGAGCCTCGGCGCCCCAGTCGAAGCCGAGCCAGCGCACGTCCCGTTCGATCGCGTCGACGTACTCCGTGTCTTCCGCGGTCGGGTTCGTGTCGTCGAAGCGCAGGTTGCAGTGGCCGCCGTTCTCCTCGGCAACGCCGAAGTCGAGGCAGATCGCCTTTGCGTGCCCGATGTGGAGGTAGCCGTTCGGTTCCGGCGGGAAGCGGGTGACGACGCTGCCGCCGTGCTTCCCCGCGGCGACATCGGCTCGCACCCGCTCACGGATGAAGTCGAGAGGCTTGGAGGTGCTGGAGTCGTCGGGCATGGTGGCGGGCGCCAAGGCGCTTGCTGCGAAGCAGCGAAGGCTATCGGATCGCCCCTACGGAGGGCGGGCACCCTGCCCGCGTCTGACCCTGGGAACCCGGGTAGCGCGATCCGCGCACCATTCCGTGCCGGTGCGCGGATGGAACCCGGGCGTCTCGCCCGCATCCGGCGCGAGGTGCCGGCTACGTGCCGCCGTGCCTTCAGCCGTCGAACCGGTAGCCCAACCCATGCACCGTGACGATGAACTCGGGCTTACCCGGGTTCGGCTCGATCTTCTGGCGCAGCGACGACACGTGGACGTCCACGGTGCGCGTGGTGGGCGTGGCGTCGTAGCCCCAGACCTCGTCGAGCAGGCGGTCGCGGTCGTGGACCTGACCGCGGTTCTCGATCAGGAACTTGAGCAGCCGGTACTCGAGGCTGGAACAGGCGATCTCGGACTCGGCGCCTTCGTCGCGGACGCGCCACACCTGGGCGCGGTCGAAGTCGACTCGCAGGTTGCCGAAGCGGTAGCCGCGGGCACCTGGCGCTGCCGCGGGCGCATCGCCGCCGACGCGGCGGAGCAGCGCCTCGATCCGCGCCAGCAGTTCCAGGGTCTCGAAGGGCTTGGCCAGGTAGTCGTCGGCCCCCAGTTTGAGGCCCAGGACCCGGTCGACGAGCTCGTTGCGCGCGGTGAGCATCAGGATCGGGGTCGTCACGCCGTTCCGGCGCAGGTCGCGGCAGACGTCGAAGCCGTTCTTGCGGGGCAGGCTGATGTCGAGCAGCACGAGGTCGAAGCCGACTTCGGTCGCCATGCGTTCGCCCGACGGGCCGTCGTCGGCGGTTGCGACCTCGTAGCCCTCGGCGGTTAGCCGATCGGTCAGCGTTCGGGCCAGACTGGGTTCGTCTTCGACCAGGAGCAGGCGACGGGGGCTCATGGGCCGCTCGGGCGGCTTGCCGGCAGCGAGACGCGGAACGCGGTGCGGCCGGGCTTGCTGTCGACGGTGATCGAGCCGCCGTGGTCCTCGATCGTGCGCCGGGCGAGACTCAGCCCGAGGCCGGAGCCGGGGACCGTACCTTCGGCGGCGCGGCGGCCGCGGACAAAGGGCTCGAAGATGCGTTGCTGCTCGTCTACCGGAATGCCGGGGCCGCAGTCGGTGACCGCGACGGTCACCCGTTGCCGATCCGCGTCGGAGGCAGCTTCGACTCGCACGCGGACCGTGCCGCCGTCGTCCGCTCCGTACTTTGCCGCGTTGTGGAGGATGTTGGCAAAGGCCAGGTTCAGGGCGTCGCCGTCGGCTTGGATCGAGGGCAGATCGTCGAGCCCGGACAGCTCGAGTTCGACCCGGTGTTCCTCCAGGAACCAGTTCGACTCGGCGACGACGGTGCGGAGGAGTTCGCCGAGGTCAATCTCCGCTGCCGGCGCTCGTGCGGAGCCACGACCGATGCCGGCGTACTGGAGAACCTGTTCGATGAGCCGCATCAGCCGCCGGCCCTCGCGTTCGATCAACTCACCGTATCCACGGACGTCGGCAGGCTGCCGGATCACACCCGCGCGCAGGTTCTCGCCAGCCGAGCGGATCGCCTGCAGCGGTGTGTTCAGTTCGTGGGACACCCCGGCCACGAAGTCGACCTGCTGGGCGGCCAGCAACCGGGCGCGGCGGGCGGAAACCAGGACCAGCCCGAAGCCCACCGCAATCAGGGTCAGGACCCCCGAACTGATGTAGAGGTTCCGTCTGCGCGCGGCGCTGGTCGCCGCTTCAAGCGATCCACTGCGGTGGGTGATCCGAATCTGCCAGGCTCCGGCGGGCCGGTTCGGCTCGGTGAAACCGCCGCGGCGTCCTCGTTCGCTGCGGGGGAAGAGACGCCGGTCGTTGCGGTTGACGGCGGGAACGCCCGGCGTTCCGCGCCCGCCGGGGCGTCCTGGAAACGGCCGCATCCGCAGAGCCGAGAACTCGATGTCGGCTGCTTCGGGTGGATTCGCAGGTCTGTGCTCTGGAGAGCCGGCCGGGTGTGGGTAGACCTGCCGCGGCGTCGAACCTGAGACGTCGGTCACCGACACGAAATACGGGGGTTCGCCGCCGGACGACGGGGGGCCGAAGTGCCGTTCGATCAGCGCCGGCAGCATCTCCCGTTCGAACACCGAGACATTGAGGCTGGCCACGATCAGGCTGGTCGGTGGGCCGGGGCGGCCGCCGCGGCTCCGGGTTGGGATGGGCACTACAAGCCGGTCGGTACGCAGCGCCGGCGCCTGGCGACCCGGCGGCCGCAACGCGCGAACCAGTTCCTCCAGGTCGTCGGGCCCCGAATCGGGCTGTAGCCGGCCGCTGTCCTCGTGGAGCCGGAGGACTTCGCGGATCCCTTCGCGGCGGTCGGCCAGCACGAGCCAGGTCTCGTCGAGAATGTCTGGAAAGGCGGCGTTCTCGCGCCAGTCCTGGACGACTCGCGACAGCAACCCCTCGAACGGCTCGGACGCGCCGGCCCGGCTCCGTCGCGGATCGGTCAGAGTCGCGGCGCGCAGGAAACCGGTGTAGAGCTGAGCCACGGGCGCATCGATGTCACTGGCGAGCAGGCGGCTCGATTCCTCCAGGTTCGCTTGCATCCGCTCGTTGGCGGCGGCGCTGAGTTCGCCGGTCCAGCGGTACTGAAGGACGGCGAAGGTCACCAGCAGCAGGGAGGCGACCGCGGCGACGATCAGCGTCCAGCGGTTGCTCGAACCCTGCCCGAGTCCGGGAATGCGCCGGACAGCCATGAGCGGCAGTGTAGCTGTAGGTAGCGCCGCAGAAACCGGGTCGGTGTAGGGCTTTACAAGCGTTACAAACATCTTGCGCCGGCTTGATGACTGGCCTCCGGCTAACCCCGTACTGTCTCTTCACGTTTGATTCCCAGCCCCCTTAGGAGGTGCTTGAAAATGAAGACATCACTATTGAACCGCTCCATCCTGGTTGCCCGCACTCTGCTCCCCGGTCTGCTGCTTGTCGCCACGGCCGCGTTCGCGGCGGCCGAGGAGGGCGAGGGTCGCCAGTCGAAGCGCGGGATGCGCGGCGACTTCGCGGAGCGCGACGCCGAGCGCATGGCTCGGGTTCTCCAGCTCACCGAGGACCAGCGGGAAGAGTGGCGCCGCGTCCGCGAGCAGCATGAAGCAACTGTCGGGCCGCTCGTGCAGCAGATGCGCGACATCACGGAACGTCTCGAAACCGAGGCGAATCTGGAGAACCCGGATCCGACCGTCGTTGGCCAGTTGGAGCTCGACCGCCGGGACATCGGCCGCAAGTTGAGGTCGTCGCGGACTCAGGTCGACGAGGACCTTGCACGTCTGCTCGACCGTGACCAGACGATCCGCTGGGAAGCCCTGCGGGAGAACGGTCGGGGCGGCGTTCGGGGGCCCTTCGGTCCAGGTGGTCGCGGTCCGCGTCCCCGGAACTGACGGACGGTGAAGGGTCTCAAGGAGACGATTCGGTGGACTGCATTGCGGCCGCGCGGCGCACCGCCCGTATCGCGGCCGTATCCTAGATGCAGGGAGCGACTTTGAGCGCGTCGATGAGAGCCTTCTGAGTCCGCGCCTGTTCTTTCAGATCCCTTACCGCAAGGCGTTGTCGGTCGTTGAGCCATGACGGTGTGCTCAGGCCCAAGATGGCGTTCGTAGCCTGTACGCCTCGAGCCACGACCCGGTCCACCTCAGCGCAGGTAGCGCCCGATGTTCGCCGGGCGAGACCGCGAGCACTGTCCATGAAGTTGCCGTGCAGCGATTCGGCCCGGTCGACTCGGGCCTGCCACTGGTCCCGAGAAACGGACGGACGCTGAGTTGGTGCCTGGCGTGACCTGGGTGTCCTGACAGGCGGTGACGGAGGCTCGCGATCCTCGATGGTCGATCTTGAGGATCTCGAGTAGCTGTCGATGGGGACCGAGTCTTGGAAGGCTGCGTAAATCAGCACTCCGACCAGGAGCGCGCAGATGGCAGCCATCGCCACCTTTCCGAGTGCATCAAGGCAGCCGAGAGCCGAGCCGATTTTGTGTTTGCCGCTCAAGGTCGGAACCAGAGAAGAACTCTGCCGATCCCATTGGTGGTTGCCGCCTGGGACGCTTGAATCAACTTGTCCATGGTTCCTCTGCTTCTTGCGGAAGTCAGGGTGGAGAGCCTAGCTCATGGAGAGTGCATAGCCTCCACAACCTTCCGACGTCGACCGCGGCGACGACACCTACAACCGGGGCCGCGATACGTGGCCCCACCGGGGTGTCAGGACTTCCTGTCGGAGTACCCAACCACACGCGGCCATAGCGAGGCCTGTCCGACTCGACGTGGCGGGCTCCCTTGGGCGCTGCCTCTTCGAATTCTCCGGGGGGCTAGGATCGCGCCTCATCGATCAGTTTGAGCGGTGCGACTTGCTGTCGCAGGGAGGAAGCCGGATGTCAGACGTTGCGTTCATCGGACTCGGAGTGATGGGCTACCCAATGGCGGGTCACCTGGCGGCCGCCGGCCATCGGGTGACCGTGTTCAATCGCACCGTCTCGAAGGCGGAGCAGTGGGTGAAAGAGCACGGCGGCAGCAGCGCTCCGACTCCCGCCGAGGCCGCGGCGGGGGCCGAGTTCGTGTTCTGTTGCGTCGGCAACGACGACGACGTGCGAGCCGTGACGTTGGGGCCTGACGGCGCTCTAAAGGGGATGGCCGCGGGCAGCGTCCTCGTCGATCACACGACGGCGTCGGCGCGGCTTGCCCGCGAACTCGCCGAGGCCTGCGCTGAGAAGGGCTGCGGCTTCCTCGACGCGCCGATCTCGGGCGGTCAGGCCGGCGCCGAGAACGGCGTTCTGACCGTGATGTGCGGCGGCGAATCCGAGGTGTTTGAGCGTGTGAATCCAGTGATCGACTGCTACAGCCGCGCCCTCACCCTGCTCGGCCCTGCCGGCAGCGGCCAGTTGACGAAGATGGTCAACCAACTCTGCATCGCCGGCATCGTCCAGGGCCTCTCCGAGGGCATCCACTTCGCTGAGAAGGCCGGCCTCGACCCGCTGGCGGTCGTCGGCGCGATCTCGACGGGCGCCGCGGGTTCCTGGCAGATGGACAACCGCGCGGAGACGATGGCCCAGGGCAAGTTCGACTACGGCTTCGCTGTCCAGTGGATGCGCAAGGATCTGGGGATCGCCCTGGAGGAGGCGCGCCGGAACGGCGCTCACCTCCCCGTGGCGGCGCTGGTCGACCAGTTCTACAGCGAGGTCACCGCGCTCGGCGGTTTGCGCTGGGACACGTCGAGCCTGGTGGCGCGGCTGCGCGCGATGGGAGAGCGTTCGAGCAACTGACGCGGGCAGCCTGGAACCGCTGTCTATCCTTGCAATCCTCGACTCTTGGTCCACGATTGCAAAGATGGATGGCGGGATGATTCCGCCTTTGCTGAGGGCCGGCGGAGGTTCTTGCCTCTGCCTGAGCGAATTCGGGGATCAGGCGGTGGCGTGCCCGGCGTGGCTGCCGGTCTTGGGCCCACGGAACCTGGACACGTTCGGGTCCCCGGCGACGTAGAAGCGCCAGAGGCGGTTCGGGGCTCGTGAAACGCCGATGCGGCCGCTACGGCCCGGTTCGTCCGGCGGCGGCGTGCCGTCGTCGACGATGAAGACCGGCAGGCGGCCGGCGGATCGGAAGCCCGGAGCCGCCACCAGATCGGCGCCGTCGTCGCGGCGGTCGAGGCCGAATGCCTGGCACAGGCGGGCGGGGCCGGAGCAGAGGTCGACCGAGCGGAAGGGCTTGGTTGACCGGCGTCTGCTCGCTGCGTTGCGGGCGCGACGCATGATGTCCTCGCCGGCGAGTGGCGCCAGGGCGCGCAGCAGGACGGCCGAGCAGATGCCTTCGGGACCGCAGACGACGTTCGCGCAGTGGTGCATGCCGTAGGTGAAGTAGACGTAGAGATGACCCGGGGGCCCGAACATCGTCCGGTTGCGGTTCGTGATGCCGCGATGGCCGTGACTGGAGGGGTCGTCAGCCCCTTGGTAGGCCTCGACCTCGACGATCCGGGCCGCACGTCGGCCACGGATCAGGACCTTGTTGAGCAGCTCGGGGGCGACTTCGAGCGCGGTGCGGGCGTAGAACGACCGGGGGAGGGGCGGGAGATCGAGGTTCAAGCGCGACGTAGGGATCGAACCGGAGCCGGGACCTGGATGGCTGCCTCGTCCAGATCGGTCTCGGGCCCCATGTAGGCGCGGATTTCGGCCGGGGTCTCCATCTTCGTGTACTCGGGATCGTGCACGCTGACGTAGAGCACTTCCGCGGTGAACACGAGCCGTCCCTCGTGGGCGGCGCGGTAGCCGAGCGTCCACGAGGTCCGGCCCCAGTGCCGGATGGCGAGGTCGATGTCGAGCAAGTCGCCGTCGGTGACCGAACCGAGGAAGTCGATCGTGCAGCGGCGGAGCATCATCTCCCAACCGAGCTTCGCCCGGAGTTCGCGGATGCCGAGCAGCCAGTTCTCCAGAGCGTCGTCCATGTACGCCAGGTAGTGGGCGTTGTAGACCACGCCCTGCTTGTCGACCTCGCCGTAGCGGACGCGGATCGTGTGCCGGTAGGGCGTGGTCATCTCGGGCCGGCTAGAAGCTCGGTTCGAGGCCGAGCGCCCAGGCCGCGAAGGCCCACTGGTCGGCGACATCCTCGATCTGCATCCAGGTCGGTTTGCCGGCGCCGTGGCCCGCACGTGTCTCGACCCGGATCAGCACCGGGTCGTCGCAGCCCTGGCCGCGCTGCATGGCGGCCGCGTACTTGAAGCTGTGCCAGGGCACGACCCGGTCGTCGTGATCGGCGGTGGTGACCAGCGTCGGCGGGTAGCAGCCGCCCTCCTTCACGGTGTGGAGCGGCGAGTAGGCGTACTGAGCCCGGAAGTCCTCCTCGTTCTCCGACAGGCCGTAGTCGGTCGACCAGTTGCGGGCGTTGGCGCTCGGCAGGTGGTAGCGCAGCATGTCGAGGACGCCGACCGCCGGAAGGGCCGCCCCGAACAGGTCGGGCCGCTGGTTCAGGGTCGCGCCGACCAGGAGGCCGCCGTTGCTGCCGCCCTGGATCGCGATCCGTTCGGAGCTCGTGTAGCCCTCGGCGATCAGCCATTCGGCTGCGGCGATGAAGTCGTCGAAGACGTTCTGCTTGTTCTCCTTCGTGCCCGCCAGGTGCCACTCGCGGCCGTACTCGCCGCCGCCGCGAAGGTTCGGGATCGCCAGGACGCCGCCCATCTCGAGCCAGGCCAGGCGCGACGAGGAGAATCCCGGCGTCAGCGAGATGTTGAAGCCGCCGTAGCCGTAGAGCAGGGTCGGGTTGTCGCCGTCCTTGTCCAGCCCCTTGCGGTGGGTGATGAACATCGGGATGCGGGTGCCGTCGCGGCTCTCGTAGAAGACTTGCCTTGTCTCGTAGCCGTCGAGATCGGCGTCGATCGCGGGCTTGCGGATCAACTGGCTCTCGCCGCTGGCCACGTCGTAGCGGTGAATCTGCGACGGTGTGCCGAAGCTGGAGTAGGAGTAGTAGGTCTCGGGGTCCTCCCACCGGCCGCCGAAGCCATCGGCCGTGCCGATCCCGGGCAGCTCGACCTCGCCGGCCGGAGTCGCGGGCTCGGTGCCGTTCGGCTCGGCCAGACGCACGACGGTGCGCGCGTCGTGCAGGTAGTTCAGGACCAGCTTGCCGCCGACCGCCGACGTGTAGGACAGCGTGTCCTCGGACTCGGGCAGGACCTCATGGAGCGTCGGGTTGCCGGGCGTACCCTTCTCCTCGACGTCCACCGCGACGATGCGGTTGCGCGGAGCGTCCTTGTTCGTCTCGAACAGGAACACGGAGCCGACGTTCACGATGTAGCCGTAGAGCGCGTCCCACTGGTCGAGCAGGGGACGGATCGCGGAGTCCGGTTCGTCGATCTTGCGGTAGTGGACCGCGTTCTCGAGATACCCCTCCTGGAGGTTGACCAGCAGGTACGCGCCGTCCTCGGAGACGGATGCGTAGGGGTTGCGGCGAGGATGTTCCGGCTCGCTGAACACGAGCCGATCCTCGCTCTGGTCCGTGCCCAGGGCGTGGAAGTACACGGAGACGGCCTTCGAGCCGTCACCCTGCGTCGGGTCGTCTTCCCGCGGGGGATAGCGGCTGTAGAAGAAGCCCGAGTTGTCCGGCATCCAGGAGATTGAGGTGAACTTCGTGAAGTCGATCAGGTCGCCCGTGTCCTCGCCGCTCTCGACATCGTGCACCTTCCACTTCCGCCAGTCCGACCCGCCGTCCGACTGCGCGTAGGCGACGAAGCGGCCGTCCCGGCTGGGCGTGAACCCGGCCAGCGCCACCGTCGCGTCGTCGCTCCAACCGTTGGGGTCGAGCAGAACGCGGCCCGGGGGCTCGTCGCCCTCCTGGTCCACCTGTTCGGCGACGTAGACCACGCTCTGGTCCTGCAGTCCGTCGTTGTGTTGGTAGAAGTAGCGCTCGCCGCGCTTGCTCGGCGTGCTCCAGCGCCCGTAGTTCCAGATCTCCCTCAGCCGGTCCTCGATCGCGGCCCGGCCCGGAAGCGCGGCCAGAAACGGCTCGGCAACGGCGTTCTGCGCCGCCACCCAGGCCGCCGTCTCCTCGCCGTCGAGGTCCTCGAGCCAGCGGTAGGGGTCGGCGACCTCGACCCCGAAGTAGTCGTCGACCTGGTCCGCCTGCCGGGTCTCCGGGTAGTCCACCGGGCCGGGGTCGAAGGTGTCGGAGGAGCAGGCCAAGAGGGGGAGAAGAAGAGCCGGCATGAGCCGGCGAAGAGTTGGTCTCATGATGGGGCGCGATTATAGGCGGCGCTTCATCAACGCCGGCTCTGGCGAAGGGCGGCTTCCGCTCCCGGCATCGCCAGGGCGATCTGCACGGTCCGTCTGCCGCGTCGTCAGAGCGCGAAACTGACGACGTACAGCGCGGTGCCGCTTGCTGAGGTCAGGAACAGGCCGATGAAGGTGCGCAGCCCCCAGCGCCGGTGCCGTGGGCTAAAGGGGCCTGGCAGCGTGCGAGTGAAGCGCCGCCAGGACAGGACCACCAGCGTGAACCAGGCGATGGCGGTCGCGAAGGCGACGACGAGATGCCCATAGAAGAGCCAGGCCCGCCACGGGCCCGTCACCGAGCTCAGAGCGAAGGCCTCCCTGGCGCTGCCGAAGCGGATGCTGCCCTCGAGCAGCAGGACGGCCACGATTCCGGCCAGCAACAGGGTCACCTGAAGGTTACGGTGCCGGCGGTAGCGGTGCTGCCTGGCGAGTCGTATCGCGTACGCCATCAGGAACGGCGCCGCCACGAGGAAGACCACCGCGGAGTCCACGAAGGCGTCGGCCCTTGTGCCGAGAAAGCCTGTGCCGAGCACGTCGGCAAGGTATCACCGGCGGTCGAGGCCTCCCTGTAGGCCCGTGACGTAGGAGCTGCCATGGGGAAGGCATGTGCGAGTCTGTATAGGGTTGGCACATGGCTAGCTCGAAGCTAGGCGTGGACAACGATGGAAGTGCCAAGACCGAGGGCGACGAACGGCTGGAGGCGAAACTCCATGCCGGCAAGCCGGCTCCAGAGGCATCGGCCTCGGAGCCCTTGAAGCTCGAAGAGGCGAGGCACATGCGGGGATGGGGCTGGATAGGTGATCTCGGGGAGCTGAGGTCGAGTCGTCTAAGTGGTCCTCGCCGAAACTCCGGCGCCGAGCGAGCCTGAGGTTTCACCCATGATCCGCGTCCCTGTACAGCCCGATCTCCTGAGGTGGGCCCGTGAGCGGGCCGGTCGATCGAGGGAGGATCTGTCGCGGCGCTTCCCGAAGATCGAGGCATGGGAGCGTGGCGAAGTGCAGCCCACGTTCAGGCAGTTGGAGGGCTTCGCGAAGGCGACGCATGCGCCGATCGGCTACCTGTTTCTGGCGGAGCCGCCGGTCGAGTCCGTACCGATTCCGGACTTCCGAACTGGAGTCGAGGCTCAACTGGGCCGGCCTAGCCCCAACCTGCTGGACATGGTCCACCTCTGTCAGCAGCGTCAGAACTGGTATCGGGATTACGCCCGAATGGCCTATGAGCCGGCGCTCGCGTTCGTGGGGTCCGCTCGCGTTGGGGATGATGTCGAGGGGACGGCGGCTGTCATTCGCCGGGCGCTCGGCCTCGATCTGGAGGAACGGAAGCAGCTCGGCACCTGGACAGACGCCCTGCGACGGTTCATCGAGCAGGCGGACGCACTAGGTGTTCTTGTGATGGTCAGCGGCGTGGTCGGCAGCAACAACCGCCGGCCCCTTGATCCCGAGGAGTTTCGAGGCTTCGCGCTCGCTGACCCGCTGGCGCCCCTTGTCTTTGTCAACGGTGCGGACACCAAGGCTGCCCAGATGTTCACCTTGGCGCATGAGATCGCCCATATCTGGCTGGGGCAGTCCGCGGTGTCCGATGCCGGGGCTCGTGCGGTGCCCGACGAGGAGACCGAGCGGTGGTGTAATCGTGTAGCGGCGGAGCTCCTGGTGCCGGTGGAAGTTCTCCGTAGAGAGCTCGACGTGTTTGCGGACCTTGAAGGCGAGGTCAGCCGCCTCGCCCGTCGCTTCAAGGTCAGCACGCTGGTCGTCTTGAGGCGCATCCACGATGCCGGAGCGCTCTCCCGTGAAGAGCTGTGGGCCGCCTACGACGAAGAACTCGCCCGCTTGCGTAGCCTGTCGAAGGGTGGCGGTGGGAACTTCTACTTGACGTTGGGCGCGCGAGTAAGCAAGCGCTTTGCCCGGGCACTGGTGGAGAGCACGCTTGAGGGCCGGACGGGGTTTACCGAGGCGTTCGGGATGCTCGGCCTGAAGAAGATGGAGACCTTCAACGAACTCGGCCGCAGCTTGGGGGTGGCCTGCTGATCGCGAAGCTACCGGATGCGGAGTGGTTGTCGCGGCTCCGCTAGAACCCCAGCACCTCCCGACACCAACCACTGACCGCCTCCGCCACCTCGCGGTCGACGTCTTCCTGCTTGTGGCCAGACCGCTTCAACACATGCAGGCTGTGGTCGCCGCCTTCGACCAGGTGGAGCGTGGCGCGGGAGCCGAGCCGGTCGCAGACGCCGGCCAGCAGGTCGGGATCGGCGAGCCGGTCCCGGGTGCCGTTCAGGAAGAGCATCGGCTTGGCGACTTGCTCGAGGTGCTCGGCGCGCGATGTGCCGGGCTTGCCGGGAGGGTGGAGCGGAAAGGCGTGGAAGACGAAGCCGGCGACATCGAGGGCTTCGATAGCATCGGCGCCTGAGGCCATGCGGCCTCCCATCGACCGTCCGCCAGCAAGGCGGGGCAAGTCGGGCCGCATGATTTTGGCTTGGGCCACCGCCGCCCGAACGGATCGCTGCAATAGGAGCCGCGGGTCCGGGGGGCGGCGGCCCGTTTCACGATAAGGAAACCGAAATCGGAGCGTGGCGATTCCAAGCGGCGCCACGCCCTGGGCAAAGGTCTCCATCGTGGCGTGCCGCATGCCCGCGCCGGCGCCGTGGGCGAAGACGAGCAGGCAGCGCGCGTCTTCGGGCTCAAGGAGGAGGGCGCTGACTTCCTGTTCGGGGGAGACAAGGAACTTGGTTTCGGTGGTTTTGGTACCACTCATGGGCTAGTGCCAACAGTGCCAACCAAGCCGGCGCTACGCGCCGGATGCGGGCGGGACGCCCGCGTTCCCAGGAGTCGGGACTGCCGGCTGTTGGCGTGTCGGGTCACAACCCGAACGTCTCCGCCGCCCGGTCAGCGAGCGTGTCGCCGATCGCCAGCGACGCCGTAGCGCCCGGCGAAGGGGCATTCAGAACGTGCAGCATCCTCGGGCTGGTCTCGATCGCGAAGTCGTCGACCAGGTTGCCCTTGCGGTCCAGGGCCTGGGCGCGGATGCCGGCGCCGCCGGGCAGCAGATCGGAGTCGCGGATGTCGGGGACGAAGCGTCGGAGGTCGCGGGCGAAGCGGCTACGGCTGCCGGAGCGGGCCATCTCGCCGATGCCCACCTTCCAGAAGCGCAGGGACATCCTCCAGAAGCCCAGGTAGCTGAGGCTGCTCCAGGTGTCGCGCGCATTGAAGCTGCCGCGGGCGTAGCCCTCGCGTTTGAGGGCGAGCACCGCGTTGGGCCCCGCCTCGACCGAGCCGTCGACTCGCCGGGTCAGGTGCACGCCGAGGAAGGGGAAGCGGGGATCGGGCACCGGATAGATCAGGCCGCGCAACAGTTCGCGCCGTTCGGGCGCGATGTCGAAATACTCGCCACGGAAGGGGACGATCCGGACGTCGGGGTCGAGACCGGCCATGCGGGCGACCCGGTCCGACTGGAGGCCCGCGCAGTTGACCGCGTGGCCGGCTTCGAAAGCGCCGGCGGTGGTCTGGATGACGACGCCGTCGGGCTGTGGCTCGATCCCCATGACCCGGGTTCGGAGGTGCAGCGGGACACCGGCTTCTTCGAGTTCGTCGGCATAGGCATTCGCGACGGCCTTGTAGTCGACGATGCCGGTCTCCGGGACCCACAGCGCGTCGACGCCGGTGGCGTGGGGTTCGAACTCCGGGATGCGCTCGGGCGGCACCCGCTCCAGGCCGGCAAGGCCGTTCGCGCGGCCGCGCCGTTCCAGCTCGTCGAGACGCGGGATCTCCTCCCGGTCGGTCGCGATGACGAGCTTGCCGCAGATCTCGTAGGGGATGTCGCGACGGTCGCAGAACTCGATCAGGCGGCGGCGACCGGTGACGCAGTTCTGCGCCTTGAGCGAGCCGGGCTTGTAGTAGAGGCCGGAGTGGATGACGCCGCTGTTGTGCCCGGTCTGGTGGACGGCGGGTCGGGGTTCGGCCTCGACTACGAGGATGTCGAGCTTCCTGTATCGGCGGGAGAGGCTGCGGGCGGTGGCCAGGCCGATGATCCCGGCTCCGATGCAGACGACGTCGGCGCGCTGTGGCATCGCGGGCTTCAGCCGTCGGCCGCGCCGCCCTCGCCGGCGGGTCGGGCCGGCAGTTCGGCCCGGGGATAGGTGCCGAGGATGCGCAGCTCGGCCGTCTTCGGTTCGATCGCCTGCAGCGCTTCGGTTACCGGCGCCGAGGCGGCGTGACCCTCGATGTCGAGATAGAAGCGGTAGCGCCAGGGTGTGGCGGGGATCGGCCGCGATTCGAGCTTGGTCAGGTTCACGCCGCGGCGGGAGAAGCTGCGCAGGACCTCGCCCAGGTCTCCGGGGTGGTTTCCGGTGGCAAGCAACAGGGAGGTCTTGCAGGGCTGTTCCGGAGGACAGGGCGCCGCCTCGCGGGCGACCTCGACGAAGCGGGTGAAGTTGCCGATCTCGTTCTGGATGCTGTAGGCGAGAATCTCAAGGCCGAAGACACGGGCTGCGGGCTCGCTGGCGATGGCGCCGACGCTCGGGTCGTTGCCTTCGCGAACGCGCGCTGCCGCGCCGGCGGTGTCGAACTCCGGTTGGGCTCGCAGCCAGTTGCGGTCGCGGAAGAACTGGTCGCATTGGCGGAGCGCCTGAGGATGGGAGAGCACGAGGCGCAGATCCTCGATCCTGGCGCCGGGCAGGGCGAGCAGGCAGTGCGCGACCTGGCTGATCACTTCGGCCGTGATCACGAGGCCGCCCTCCGCCAGCAGGTCGTAGGTCTCGTTGATGCTGCCCGCGGTGCTGTTCTCGATCGGCAGCAGCGCGATGTCGTGGAGGCCGTTCAGGACGCCTTCGGCCGCCTCGCGGAATTGCTCGTAGCCGTGCAGCACGACGCCGCCGGGGCGGCCGGCGTACTGCCGCTGCGCGGTGAGATGGCTGAAGGAGCCCTCCACGCCCTGGTAGGCGACCCGGAGCGGCGCCTTGTCGAGATCGCGGATGTAGCCCTGCTGCGCGGCGATCGACATCTCGATCAGCAGGCGGAAGATGCGTTCCGTCTGGTGCGGGTCGAGGTCGAGGTGGGCGGCGATCGTGCGCACGCGCGTCAGCAACTGCTCCTCGCGCAACTGGTCCCGGAACGGGAAGGCGGCCGCGATCTTGGCGCCGGCGACTTCCCGCGACAACTCGACGCGTCGCCGAAAGCCCCTCAGCAGGTCGCGGTCAACCTGCTCCAACTCCTGGCGTATCGCCTCGAGATCGGGCGGCAGGTCATGCTTGGCGGCTTTGGCCATCATGTGCTCGGCTTTCGCGGCAGTGGAGGCCGCGGGCGCGGAGTATACGGCGCTAGTCCGGATGCGGCCGGATCGCCACCTTGAGCGCCCGGCGGGCGATCATCAGGTCGAGCGCATCGGCGAGGCGATCGAGCGGCAGCTCCGCTTCGATCAGTCGGCCGTAGCGTTCCGGCGCGCCGATCAGCCGGTCGAGCGCGGCGCGGAAGGATGCCGGCCGGTAGTGGTAGACGCCGAGCAGGGTCTGCTCCTGGTAGTGGACCCTCTCCGCGTCGATCTTCAGGGTGGCGCCGGGCCGGCAGCCCCCGAAGAGGGCCGCCACGCCGCCCGGGGCAAGACAGGAAACGGCCTGGCGCCAGCCAGCGGGACTGCCGGTGGCGTCAACGGTGAAGTCGAACGGTTCGCCCGGCGCCGCGTCGTCGTCGCCGGCGCGCCCGCGGTGCGTCTCGGCGGCGCCGAAGGTCTCGGCCACCGCGAGCCGATGCGGATGGGGGTCCAGTACCGACACGCGCGCTCGAACGCTGTGGAACAGATCGATCAGCATGAGCCCGAGGGGGCCGCAACCGATGATCAGAGCACGCGCCTCGGTCGGCGGACCGCTCCAGGCGGCGAGGGAGCGTTCGAGGCAGTGGACGGCGCAGGCCAGCGGCTCGGCCAGAGCCGCGATGACCGGTTCGAGGCTGGGCGGCCGGGCGTGGACGCTGCGCTCCGCGACCACGGCCGGGACCAGCATGTAGTCGGCAAAGGCGCCGTTCAGGTAGACGAGCTCGCGGCACAGGTTTTCGCGCTTGTGCCGGCACGGCTGGCACTGGCCGCAGGCGGCGCTGTTGCCGACCACGACGGCGTCGCCCTCCGTTTGCGCGGCGCCGGCGGCGGCGCGGACGACGGTGCCGGTGACCTCGTGGCCGAAGGGCGCCGGCAGCGTCAGCATCGTTGGATGGCCGCCGCGGCGGAACACCTTCACGTCGGTACCGCAGGTGGTGGCGGCGTCGACCCGGATCAGGAGTTCGCCCGGTCCGGGCGCCGGCATGGGCATTCGCCTCAGTTCCAGGTTGCCGGGGCCGACCAGGAACGCCTGGGTCTGGTGCTTCGGAATCACGAATCCTCTCCGGCGCGCCGGCCGCGAATCAAGGGTGCAACAGTACCTTGAGCGCTTCGCGCCGGCGGCACAGATCGACCCCTTCGGCAGCCCTGGCCAGTGGCAGGCGGTGGGTGACGAGCGGTGTCGGATCGAACGCGCCCTGGCTCAGCATGTCGAGCACGCGGGCCTGCTCCGCGGGCGAACCGGAATAGGCGCCGATGACCTGACGCTCAGACTTGAACACCGCATTGATGTCGAACGTGACCCGCGCGTCGTGCGCGGCGTGGGCGAAGAGGACGACGCGCCCGCCCGGCCGGGTGGCCTGCAGAGCCAGGTCGAACGCGGCCTGGCCGCCGGCGGTGTCGAAGACGGCGTCGGCGCCGCCCGATGGCATGCCAGGGCTCGAGACATCGACGATCCGCCCGGGTGCGACGGCAGCATCGGCGCCGAGTCGCCGCGCCGTCTCGCGGCGGTTCTGGTCCGGCTCGGCCAGAACGATCCGACTCGCCGGGAACACGGCTCGCAGCACCAGCAGATGGAGCAGGCCCATCGATCCGGCGCCGATGACGACCACCTCCGGGGCTTCGCCATGCAACCCGGCGCGGTCGATCCCGCGCAGCACGCAGGCCGCCGGCTCGACGAACGCCGCGGCGTCGTCCGGAAGCTGGTCGTCGAGCCGCCGCACGGTGCGTTCGACCGCCCGCGACCGGAGCCGGATCCGTTCGCTGAAGCCTCCGGGATCGAGCAGGTTCTCCGCGAACTGTGGGCACATCGTCTCGGCCCCGCTCCGGCACAGCCGGCACTCGCCGCACGGGGCATGGTGCGGGACCACGACCCGGTCGCCTGATCTGAGGTGATCGGTGCGGCTGTCGATCACCCTGCCGACGACTTCGTGACCGAGCACCTCTCCCGCGGTTCGCCCGGCGTCGGCAAGCTTGTAGAGGTCCGTGCCGCACAGGCCGCAACAGAGGAGTTCGATCAGCGCCTCGCCGCCCTTGATCGCCGGCTCCGGCGCCTCGGCGAGTTCCAGGTTGCCGTCGGCCGTTGTGCGCGCGACCCACATCTCATCTCATCTCATTGTCGACTGGCGGCCATCCTAGCGCCACGGCGCTGCGGCCATTCTCTTCGGGTCCGTCTGTCGCCGGACCGATCGTGGGCCTGGCGCTGGACGACCTTCGCTTTGACTGGGAGGGCGAAGTCGAGTAAGGTCTGCGCTTACGCCGGGTCTAGCTAGCAGCCCTTGGTCGTCATAACGACCAGCAGCGCTCGATTGCCGCGCCGAGGTTCACGCAACGGTGAACATTGGTTCACCCTGCTTCTCACCCGCGCCGAATCGCCTGTTTCGTTATGCCTTAAGACCTAAGGAGTCTGTTTCTCTATGCCCAGAAGAATGCCCAGGAAGTCTTTCTCAACCAGCCGACGTCCCACCGCTCCCAGAGCGAGTCACGAGGCCGTCTGCGCCGAGTGCGACACGTCGACAACCGTGCCCTTCGAGCCCGCGCCGGGCAGGCCGGTGTACTGCCGTGCCTGCTTCACCAACCGCGCCCCGGCCAACCGCGCCCCGGCCAACCGCGCCCCGGCCAACGGCGCCGGGAACGACCGCCCCTGGAACAAGGGCGGCGCGAGGAAGGGCGCCTGGAACAAGGGCGCCTCGAACAGGGGCGCCTCGAACAGGGGCGCCTCGAACAAGGGTGCCTGGAACAGGGGCGCCTGGAACAAGGGCGCCTCGAACGGAGGCGCCTGGAACACGAGCGCTCCGAACGGCCGCAGCCACGAGGCTCCGAACGGCCACGGCCACGACGTTGAACCCCGCCCCCGCGCGGTAGCCGTTGCTGACCGCGGCCAGGAGGGCGACGTGTTTTCCGGCATTGTGCTCACGAGCGGAACCCGGGCGGCGATTGGCCGCATGGGCATTTCCGAGCCGACGCCGATCCAGGAGCAGTCCATCCCCCACCTTCTGGCGGGTCGGGATCTGTTCGGGCAGGCGCAGACGGGGTCCGGCAAGACGCTGGCCTTCGCAGCGCCGATGGCTGAGCTCTGCGATCCATCGGTGCGGCGGATCCAGGCGCTCGTGCTGACGCCGACCCGCGAACTGGCCATCCAGGTGGCTGGCGTCATCGCGGGCCTGGCTTCGCGGGGACTGCGCGTGACCACACTCTACGGCGGCCGGCCGGCAAGGGCCGAGCAGGCAGCGTTGAGGCGCGGCGCCCACGTGATCGTCGGGACTCCGGGCCGCACGTTGGACCACCTGCGACGGGGCTCCCTGGATCTCGGCGCCGTGCGATTCCTCGTCCTGGACGAGGCGGACGAAATGCTGGACCAGGGCTTTGCCCACGACGTCGAGGCGATCCTCAGCCGCACGCCCGCTTCGCGCCAGACGGCGCTGTTCTCGGCGACCATGCCCAACTGGGTGGCGAACACGGCCAAGAAGTATCTGCGCAACGCGGTCAGCGTGGAGGTCGATGCCGGCGTTCGGGCGCCGTCCACCGTGGAGCATCTGGTCTACTCGATCCAGAAGGGCGACAAGATCAAGGCGCTGCAGACGCTGCTGGACGATCGTGGCGGCGACCCGATTCTCGTCTTCGGCAGAACCAAGCACGGCGTGAAGAAGCTGGCGAGGCAGCTCGACTTGCTGGGCTATCCGGTGGCGGCGCTTCAGGGAAACCTCAGCCAGAACCAGCGAGAGCGGGTGATGAGGAGTTTCCGTTCCGGCGCCGCGCCGATCCTGGTGGCGACGAACGTTGCTGCCCGAGGCCTTGACGTTCAGGGCATCGGGCAGGTCATCAACTTCGACCTGCCGGACTCCCAGCAACTCTTCACCCACCGGGTGGGGCGTACCGGCCGCATGGGGCGCTCCGGAGAAGCGGTGACCTTCATCACGCCGGACGAAGAGCGGAAGTGGCGTGAGATCGAGCGGGGACTCGGCCAGCGGTTCCCCCGCCAGCGTTGGCGGTCCGCGGCCTAGCGCGGCAGAACTACCGGAGGCCGGCGCTTCGCGCCGGATCGGCTGCCCGCCGGGCCGCGTGCTGCTTCCTGTCGTGCGGATCGACGTGACGCTTCCGCAGCCGGAGGCTGCCGGGAGTGACTTCGATCAGCTCGTCGTCGCGGATGAACTCGATTGACTGCTCCAGGGAGAGGCGGCGCGGCGGCACGGTCTTCTCGTAGGCGTTGGCGCCGGCCGCCCGCATGTTCGTCTGCTTTCTTTCCCTGGTGATGTTCACGTCGAGATCGGCGTCGCGACTCGACTCTCCGACGAGCATTCCCCGGTAGACCGTCTCGGTCGGGCCGACGAACAGGTCGCCCCTGCTCTGCAGGTTGTTGATCGCATAGGCGGTGACGCGACCGGCTCGGTCGGCGACCAGGGCGCCGGTCGCCCGATGGACGATCTCGCCGGCCCATGGTCGGTAGCCGATGAGCATGCGCGTCAGAATTCCTGTGCCCTTGGTGTCGGAGAGAAACTCGGTGCGGTAGCCGATCAGGCCGCGGCTCGGAACCTCGAACTCCAGGCGCACCCTGGCCGAACCACGGTTGATCATCTTCGCCATGACGCCTCTGCGCGTGCCGAGCTTGCGGACGACGATGCCCTGGTACTCCTCAGCCACATCCATGAGAGCCAGTTCGTAGGGTTCGTGGGTGACGCCCCGAACGGAGCGGGTCAGCACATGGGGCATGCCGACCGAGAACTCGTAGCCTTCGCGCCGCATCTGTTCGATCAGGATCGCGAGCTGCAGTTCGCCGCGGCCGTAGACCACAAAGCGGTTGGCCGATTCGGTGACTTCGATCCGGAGCGCCAGGTTGTTCCGCGCTTCTTCCAGCAGCCGCTCGCGAAGGTGGCGTGAGGTGACGTACTTGCCGTCCTTGCCGCTCAAGGGCGAGTCGTTGATTCCGAACTCCATCGACAGCGTGGGCTCCGCGACGTCGAGCGGCGGCAGCGGTTGGGGGTCTTCGCCGTCGGCGATGCTCTCGCCCAGTCCGATGCCGCTCATTCCCGCCAGAGCGACGATCTCTCCGGGGCCGGCCGACGGGACCGCGACGCGCCCGAGACCCTCGTAGACGAACAGCTTCGAGACGGCGGCCGGAGTCTGGGCCCCAGTGCGCCGGCACATGGTGACTGCCTGCCGGTGCCGCACGGTGCCTGCCACGATGCGGCCGATCGCGAGCGGACCCAGGTGGTCGTCGGGCTGAACGTTGGTCACCAGCACCTGCAGGGGACGGTCGGGATCTCCCGACGGCGGCGGAATCTGATCGAGGATCGTGTCGAACAGGGGCCGGAGATCGGTCAGCTCGTCGCCGGGCGACCGGCCACATCGCCCTTCGCGCGCGACGGAATAGAGAACGGCGAAGTCGATCTGTTCCTCGGTGGCGTCGAGGTCGATGAACAGGTCGTAGATCTCGTCCAGGACTTCCGCGGGGCGCGCGTCCTTGCGGTCGATCTTGTTGATGACCACGATCGCGGGCAGTCCCAGCTCGAGCGCCTTGAGCAGGACGGCCCGGGTCTGGGGAAGCGGTCCCTCGGCGGCGTCGACGAGCAGCATGACGCCGTCGACCATGCGCAGCGTGCGTTCGACCTCGCCGCCGAAGTCGGCGTGCCCCGGCGTGTCGACGATGTTGATCTTGACGT
Source organism: Candidatus Multivorans sp. (assembly GCA_965205295.1). Classification (GTDB taxonomy): domain Bacteria; phylum Acidobacteriota; class Thermoanaerobaculia; order Multivoradales; family Multivoraceae; genus Multivorans. The sequence continues at coordinate 2,080,623 of OZ242167.1, read as the reverse complement.
CGCCGTAAGTCACGGAGGTGTTCTTCGCCATGATCGTGATGCCCTTCTCGCGTTCCAGATCCATCGAGTCGAGGACGCGGTCACGGACCTCCTGGTTCACGCGGAACGTCCCGCTCTGCCACAGCATGGCGTCCACGAGCGTGGTCTTGCCGTGGTCGACGTGCGCAACGATCGCTATGTTGCGAAGATTCATTCCGTTCTCGTTTGAAGCGCGCCGGTCGGGCGCGATCCTTGTCAGTCAGCGGTGGGCTCGCTTGCCCGGGGTTGCCGCGCCGCCGCTTCCTTGATGTGGATGTCGTGCTGACTGAAGGGGATTTCGATCCCGGCGGCGCGGAACGCCTTGTGTGTCGCCTTCACCAACTCGTGGGTGGCGATGCCGCGAAGCACCGGCTCATCGACCCAGCACAGCAGCTCGTAGTCGATGGAGGACGGACCGAAGGTGCGGAACCGTACCCTGGGTTCGGGTTGTTCGCACACCTTGGGGTTGTCCGCGGCCACCTGGAGTTGGACTGCTTCGACGTGGTCCACATCGCTGCCGTAGGCGACCCCGACCCGGACCCGGATCCGGTACTTGAGGTGGGGGCCGCCGCTCTCGTTGTTGATCTTGGCGTTCCCCATCACCGCGTTGGGGATCGTGACTTCGATGTCGTCGCGGGTGAGCAGGCGGGTGCTGCGGATGCCGATCTCGGTGACCATGCCGCGCTCGCCGGTGTCCAGCGTGATGAAGTCGCCGATCTTGTACGGCCCGTCCGCGAAGATGAAGATGCCCGCGAAGAGGTTCGCCAGCGTGTCGCGGGCCGCGAAACCGACCGCGAGCCCGGCGATGCCGCCCGCGGCGAGGAGGCCCGAGACGTCGGCGCCCCAGATCTTGATTGCCAGGTAGGCGCCGAGCAGGACGATCGCCACCTTGGTCAGGTTCTCGAACAGGGGCTGGGTGTGACTGGAGACGAGACCGCCCTTCTGCCGGCTGCGGGATATCGCCCGGAGCAGGACCGTCGAGACGCGGAGCCCCGCGACCATCCAGAAAAGAAGCGCCGCGGTCTGCAGGGAGTTGCCGATCGTTGTCTCGACGTTGTCCTCGACGGGAAGGCGGTTGATGCCGATGCGCAGCCCGATCAGGAACACGGATACGAAGAGTGGCCAGTGCGCTGCTTCGAGCAGCCGGTCGTCGACCTCGGTTTCGGTGCGGGCGAAGGCCCTCGCGACGACCTTCTCGAGGAAGAGCGAGACGAGCCACGCGACCACTGCCGAGAGGAGCGCGACCGCCAGCAGTTGAAGCCACGGGTTCTCGGCGTAGATCGGCAGCACGTCCGCGAGCCGTTCTTCCAGTGCGGTCAGGCTGATGGTGCTGCTTTCGTCCATGAGCGATGGGTCGGCGGGCGTTGCTACGATAGCCGAAGCCCACGACGGGCTGGTGGGGTGCTGCGAATGAACTGGCTGGTTGTCGGACTCTTGATGTGCGCCGCCTCGGTTGGCGCCGGCGCCTTTGGCGCGCACGGGCTGCGGTCCGCTCTCGACGCGGAGCACCTGGCGCTGTGGGAGACGGCCGCCCGCTACTTCATGTACGGCGGATTCGTCGTGTGCCTGCTGGGCCTCGCCGGTCGCGTTTCGACCGCCGATCTGCGACTCGCCGGCTGGCTGCTGTTCGTCGGGTCCCTGATCTTCTCGGGGACGGTGGCGACGATCGCCCTCGGTGGGCCACGATGGCTGGGCGCCATCACCCCGATCGGCGGCGCCCTGCTGATCGCCGGCATTCTCGTTTTCGCCTGGAGAATGCTGGAAGGTCCGGCCAACCGGGCGGGTTTCTAGGAGCAGCCATGGCGCGCGGCGGCGACCGTGGCGGCGATGGCCGAAGCCAACGAGGCCGCGCTTTCGACGCCGCGTCGCTGGCGCGGTTATGCTGCCGGGCCGACTGCGCGGGGCGCAGCCAGAAAACACCCTTTCCAGGAGATGAACAGAAATGCCGAACGGCGCCTTGAAGGTACCCGCACCCCGCAACGAACCCGTGCTCGACTACGCGCCCGGATCGGCTGAGCGCGTAGCTCTCAAGGTACGACTGGACCGGATGCTCGGCGAGCAGGTCGAGATCCCGGTCCTGATCGGCGGCCGCGAAGTCCACACCGGCCGAACGCAGAACGTCGTCTGCCCTCACGATCACAGCCACGTTCTGGGCACCTGCCACCAGGCCGGCGCCGCCGAGGTCGATGCGGCCGTGGCGGCTTCGCAAGCGGCTTGGCCGGAATGGTCCGCGATGCCGTTCGAGGACCGCGCGGCGATCTTCCTGCGCGCGGCCGAACTGTTGGCCGGCTCGTGGCGGTCGACGGTGAATGCAGCGACGATGCTGAACCAGTCGAAGACCTGCTACCAGGCCGAGATCGACGCGGCATGCGAACTGGTCGACTTCCTGCGCTTCAACGTCGCGTTCGCGGAAGAACTTTACGCCCAGCAGCCTGTTTCGTCGCCCGGGATCTGGAACTACGTCGAGTACCGGGCGCTCGAGGGCTTCGTGTTCGCGGTCACGCCGTTCAACTTCACGGCGATCGCCGGCAACCTGCCGACCGCGGCGGCGATCATGGGCAACACCGTGCTGTGGAAGCCCGCCTCCTCGGCGCTGCTGTCGGGCTACTACGTCGTGAAGCTGCTCGAGGAGGCCGGTCTGCCGCCGGGAGTGATCAACTTCGTGCCGGGCCCGGGAGCGACGGTGGGCGATCCCGTGCTGGCCAGCCGGCATCTGGCGGGCATCCACTTCACCGGTTCGACGCCGGTCTTCCAGCGCATGTGGCGGACGATCGGCGACCGGATCGAGAGCTACGCAACGTACCCGCGGATCGTCGGCGAGACGGGCGGCAAGGACTTCGTGTTCGCCCATCCCTCGGCCGATGCGGCGGCTCTGAGCACGGCGCTGATCCGCGGTTCCTTCGAGTACCAGGGGCAGAAGTGTTCGGCGGCCTCGCGGGCCTATATCCCGGCGTCGCTGTGGGGCGAGGTGCGCGAGCGGCTGTGCGACGAGCTGGCGACGGTGAAGATGGGCTCGCCGGTCGATTTCTCGAACTTCATGGCCGCGGTCATCGACCGCTCCTCGTTCAACAACATCTCGGGCTACCTCGCCGAGGCGGAGGGCGGTTCGTCCTACGAGGTCGTCTCCGGCGGCGGCTGTGACGACTCCGTCGGCTACTTCGTCGAGCCGACGGTCGTCCGCAGTGAGGATCCGCGGTCACGTCTCATGAGCGACGAGATCTTCGGCCCGGTGCTCACCGTCTACGTCTACGAGGACGGCGCGCTCGACGACGCACTGGAACTCTGCGACACGACGAGCCCGTACGCGCTCACCGGCGCCGTGTTCGCCCGCGACCGCGCGGCGGTCTCCTGCATCGGCGCCAGGCTGCGCCACGCCGCCGGCAACTTCTACATCAACGACAAGCCGACCGGCGCCGTCGTCGGTCAGCAGCCCTTCGGCGGCGCCCGCGCCTCGGGCACGAACGACAAGGCCGGCTCCATGGCCAACCTGATGCGCTGGACTTCCCAGCGCGCCGTCAAGGAGACCTTCGCGGCGCCGACGGACTACCGGTATCCCCACATGGGCTGAGGGGTCAGCGAAGCCGGCGGACAGCCGCCATCATCGATTCCATGTTGGTGTACTTCTCGCGCACCTTGTTCTGAGCCTCGCCGAGACGGACCTCGTCCTCGTCGAGGCGGTTCCAGTCGTCGAAAGTCACGAAGTCGACACCTCGTTCCTGGAGCAGTTCGACGATCTTCTCGGGCGCCTTGTTCGCATCGGGGGCGGCCGAGGCGCCGTCGATGTCCTCGATCATCTTCTTGACCGTGGCGGTCGAGTCGGGGCTGTTCGTGCCGATCAGGCCGGTCGGGCCGCGCTTGGCCCAGCCGACGACGTACTGGCCCGGAACCACCTCGCCGTCCTGCTCGGTCAGCAGCCGGCCCTCGTCGTTGGGCAGGATGCCCCAGCGTTCGTGGAAGGGGACGCCGGGCAGGGGCACGCCGCGGTAGCCGACCGCCTTGAACACCAGGTCGACATCCAGGGTCTCGGTTTCGCCAGTGCCTCGGGGCCGGGGCGTACCGTCGTCCGCGGCGTAGAGCTCGTTCTTCTCGATCACCACCTGAGCCACCCGGCCGTCGTCGCCGGCCTGAAGTTCGATCGGCGAGACGAGGAAGCGGCAGGTCACGAGGCGGTCGCCGACCGACGCCTCGGCGCCGGCGACCTCGGTGAGATAGGCAACGTTCCGCTGCGCGCTGCGCGCTGCCGCCTCTTCCAGCCAGGTGCGGCTGATCTCGCCGAGTTTCATCTCCTCTTCCGACAGCAGCAGACTGACGCCGTCGAGCGAACCGATCTCCTTGATCTCCTGGGGCGAGAACGCAGCCTGCGCGGGGCCCCGGCGGCCGAGCAGGACGACCTCTTCGACCGCGCTCTGACGGAGCACCGCAAGCGACTCGGCGGTGATGTCAGTCGGAGCGAGTTCGTCAGTGCGCCGTGCGAGGACGCGGGTTACGTCCATTGCCACGTTGCCGTTGCCGACCACCGCGACGCGACGCGCCGCGGCGAGATCGAAGCTGCGGTCCTGAAAGTCGGGATGGCCGTTGTACCAGCCCACGAACTCGGTCGCCGAGTGAACGCCGGCCAGGTCTTCGCCTGGAATGCCCATTCTTCGGTCGGACTCGTTGCCGGTGGCGTAGACGATGTGGTCGTAGTGCCGGCGAAGATCGTCGACCGAAATATCGCGGCCGAGTTCCACGTTGCCGAAGAAGCGGAAACGCTCATGCTGTGCTGTGCGGTTGTAGACCCGGATCACGTTCTTGATCTTCTGATGATCGGGAGCAACGCCGCCGCGCACCAGACCGAAGGGGGTCGGCAGACGGTCGAAGAGGTCGACGTCCGCCTCCACGCCGTCTGCCTTGAACAGCGCGGCGATCGCGTAGAAGCCGCTCGGCCCGGAGCCGATCACGGCGACGCGGAGCGGTCGGTTGCTGCTGCCGAGGGGCCGGTCTTCGAGGGTCTCGTGCACTCGTTCTCGCCTTCGCGCACCGCAAACGCGGCTCTCGTTGTGGTGTCGGGGGTGGCCGATCGGTCGGGTATCATAGCGTCGCACCTGCTGGCGCGGTCGAAGCACGCACCGCGGCTGGTTGCCGGTATTTGTCAATGCGGCTAAGTGTTGACATGATTGGACATACGCCGCTCCGGCCTGCTCGGTCATGCGGACCGCAGTTGGGAAACCCAAGGAGACGAAGCCATGTCCCAGCGCCGTTGGCTCTCTTGTAACGCCGCCGCCCGAACCCGGGTGGCGCGATCTTGCGCCACCCGTGACTTGTTCCGAGCGCCCGTCATCGGCCGCTTGGGTGGCACTTCGGCGCGGCTGATCCCGATTCTGCTCCTGGTTGGCGGCCTGAGTCTGACCGCCGCGCCCGCCATTGCCCAGCAGTGTGAGGGTGCGCTGTCGATCACTCGCCTTGGTGGCGCCAACCGATTCTCGCCGCCGGTCACGGATCAGGCGGGTCTGCAGGCGCTGTTCGTGGACTATCGCGACGAGATCATCGCGTTGCTCGGCGATGCGAATTGGTCGGGCGACGCGGACGATCTGTTCGCTGCCGTCGCCGCCTGGCAGGGGGTCACGTCGACCACCTTCGAAGCCGGGCAGCGGATTCAGTGGATGGTTTTCCGCCAGCGCGGCCAGACGCCGAGTGTCGGCGCCAATCTGTGCTGGGCCGGCGACGAAGCGTTCGAGGCCTGGGAAGTCCGTTTCAACTCGAACGGGCGCTGGTACTCGATGATCGCGCCCGAGTCGTGCGGCAACCTGGCGCTCCTGGCGGAGCAGCCGCTGCCCAAGGTCACGCTCGACCTCGACATCGGAGGCCTCTCCTGCACGGACAAGACCTTCGACTTCCAGAGTTCGTGCAGCGACGGCACCGCTTCGGTGACCGTCAAGCTGCCGGACGGCAGCGAAAGGGCTGCAGGCTCGGGCGACGTGTCCTTCCCGTTCACGATGGAGGGCGACTACACGGTCACCGCGGCGTGCACCGCGATGTCGTCGCGCGGCGACCCGCTCGGGGACTCCCTGAGCGGAGCGATCGCGGTTGGCTGCCCGAGCTGCGTGGTCGCCGCCGCGCCGCCCGCGGTCGAACTGGGGCAGTCGTCCGTGTTGACCGTGGTGCCCGAGGCCGGCCACGGCGCCGAGGTGACTCGGGTTCTCGTGGACGGTCAGCCGCTTGCTTCCCCGTACACGAAGGAGATGACGCACGAGGGTGCGGACGCATTCACGCACATGGTGACGGTCGAAACGAACACCGGCCAGAGCGCCCAGTGTTCGGCCGGGATGAAGGTGGCGCCGACGAGCACGACCTCGATCGTGCCGGACCGTGTGCTGGTCCGTCAGCCCGCCGTGGTCACGGTGGCGCCGAACAACGGCAACGGCGCGCCGGTGACGGTCACTCTGGACGGCGAACCGCTCGAAGATCCCTACACGAGAGAGGTCGTCCACAAGGACAACGGCGTCTTCACGCACACCGCCAGGGTCGAGAATGCGGGCGGGAGCACCGAGAGCTCCGTCTCGATCAAGGTGGACAGGCGCTGGACGCTCCTGGTGGCGATGAACGACATCGGCGGCGAGGACGGCCAGTTCGACGTGCTCGGTGGATCGGCCCGCCAGAAGATCAAGGCCTGCCAGGAAGGCCTCGGCTTCGGTGTGGGGGCCGAGTACAAGCTGAACTACCGGCTCGGCCTGATGTTCGGCGCCAACTTCGGCCGCTGCGAGACCTTCTGGGAGTACGACGTGCGCGATCTCTGGGGTCACGACGACGCCGACGTGGACACGAACCTCCTGTACGCCGGTCTGAACTTCCACCTGACGCGGCCCGGCAGCCGGATCGATTTCTGGGTCGGCCCGATGGTCGGCCGCTTCGACTACAGCTCGCCGTCTCTTGCCGCGGTGGAGATGAAGGGGATGCCGCTCGACGCGACGTACCAACCGGAATGGCGCGGTGAAACGGTCCTGGGCGCGAACGTGGGAATGAAGATTCCGTTCTGGAAGGGCTGTCCGGTCGGCCTGTACCTCGGCGCGATGTGGTTGGACTCGACCATGGAGGCTGCGGCGGCTACGATCAGTGGCGCGGATGGCGCAGAGGCGCCTGAGTTGTCACTGGGTCGGAGTCCGCTCTACCTGAACGCGGGTATCGCGTTCGACTTCTGAAACGTCGACCCGACCTGAGCAAGAAGGGTCGCCTCACCGCCCGAGCGGGAGGACGACCGCGCGCGGAGCTGCGATGAAACCGACGGAACTAGAGGATCGCTACGGCGCGCAGAACTACGCGCCGCTCGACATCGTGATTGAGCGCGCCGAGGGCGTCTGGGTCTGGGACACCTGTGGACGTCGCTACCTCGACTGCCTCGCTGCCTACTCGGCGGTCAACCAGGGCCACTGCCATCCGCGGATCGTGGAGGCTCTGATCCGGCAGAGCAAGAAGGTTGCGGTCACATCGCGCGCCTTCCACAACGCCGAACTCGGGAAGTTCTTCCGCGATATCTGCGAGTTGACCGGATACGAGCGGGCGCTGCCGATGAACACGGGCGCCGAGGCGGTGGAGACGGCGATCAAGCTGGCGCGGAAATGGGCCTACACGAAGAAGGGCGTGGAACCGGGCAAGGCGGAGATCCTGGCCTTCGGCAACAACTTCCACGGCCGCACGACGACGATCGTCGGTTTCTCGAGCGAAGCGCAGTATCGCGACGGGTTCGGTCCCTTCACGCCGGGTTTCGAGCTGTTGCCGTTCGGCGACGGGTCCGCGGCGCGGGCGGCGGTCGGGCCGAACACGGCGGCCGTGCTCGTCGAGCCGATCCAGGGCGAGGGCGGGATCATCGTTCCTCCGGACGGTTTTCTGACCGAGCTGCGGGACATCTGCGACGAAAGGAATGTGCTCCTGATCGCCGATGAGATCCAATCGGGCCTGGGCCGCACGGGCACGATGTTCGCGTGCGAGCATGACGGCGTCCGCCCGGACGTGATGCTCCTGGGCAAAGCCCTGTCGGGCGGCCTGTACCCGGTCTCGGTGGTGGTCGCGGATGCCGAGATCATGGATGTGTTCAGGCCCGGCGACCACGGTTCGACCTACGGTGGCAATCCTGTTGGGGCGGCGGTGGCGCGCGCGGCTCTCGCGGTGCTGCGGGAGGAGCGGCTGGTTGAGAACTCGGCCCGCCTCGGCGAGCGCGCTCTGCGGCGGCTGCGCGGCGTCGAGGCGTCCTGCGTTCGCGAGGTCAGAGGTCGCGGGCTCTGGATCGGGATCGAACTTCACGAGTCGGCCGGCGGTGCGCGACGGTATTGTGAGCGCTTGGCAGAACTGGGCCTGCTGTGCAAGGAAACCCATGACCACGTCATCCGCTTCGCGCCGCCGCTGGTGATCGCGCAGGACGAGCTGGACTGGGCGCTTGACCGGATCGAGAAGGTGTTGACGGCTTGACGAGCGATACCCGGAACGGTTTGGCCGGGAGAGCGGACGCGCCGCCCGAGAACAGCGCCGAAGACCGGGTGCGGGCGCTCCGCCGCCCCCACCCCAAGCTGCTCCGGTACTACGTTCTGTTCTCCCTGATCACCGGTCCCGCGTTTCCCTTCGTCTTCGCCTTTCTGTTCCTTCGCTACCGCACGCTCAACTACCGCTTTGACGACGAAGGCGTGACGATGAGTTGGGGCGCGCTGTTCAAGCGCGAGATCAGCCTCACCTACAGCCGCATTCAGGACATCCACGTACAGAGCAACGCCGTCGAGCGGTGGTTGGGCCTTTCGCGTCTTCTGGTTCAGACCGCGAGCGGTTCGGCCAAGGCGGAAATGAAGGTCGAGGGCGTGTTGGAGTTGTCGGCGGTGCGCAACTTCATGTACAGCCGGATGCGAGGCGCGCGTGCCGGCGCGCCGGCACGCGCGGTGGCTACCGCGGCCCCAGCGCCGGTGGCCGCGGATGACTCGGCCGCCCTGGCATCGACGCTGCGGGAGATCGCTCGAGAGATGGCGGCGATCCGGGCCGAGCTGGAGCAACGGAGTTTGGATTGAGGGATCGTGGAGACACCGTGAGGGCGGGTCTGGAAGGCGGCGATGACGGCGGTCGGGCGCAGTCTGGCCTGAAGCGTCTGCTGCTGCGGGTGTTTCAGGTCGAAGAGCATCCCGAGCCGCCGCCGGGATCGCCGGAGTCGCTGCGGGTGTTCCGGGCTTCGCCGCGGTTTTTCCGGTACAGCGTGCTCAGGTGGTCCCTGGGTCAGGCGGGCGCGCTCGCGGGCTTGATCGCTTCGGCGTTCGGGTTGGGTTTCGTGGACCCCAGCACCTGGACGACAAATGTCGAGCCCATCGACCGGTTCCTGTGGTTCTCCCAGGCGATCGCTCCGATCTTCCTGGTCGTCCTGTTCCTGGTTCAGTTGGTGGGCTCGTTCGTCGTGCTCCGTCTGGGCTACGAGATGCGCTGGTACATGGTCAGCGACCGGGCGCTCCGTATCCGCTACGGCATCAACAGCGTCCGCGAGCAGACGATGACGGTAGTGAACATTCAGAACATGGCTGTGAAGCGCGGCCCTCTGCAGCGGCTGTTCGGTATCGCCGACCTGGAGATTCGCACCGCCAGCGGCGCCGGGTCGGACGACGACGACGACGCTCTCAGTCGCGGCCTTTTGCAAGGGCTGGATGATGCGGAGCGGGTGCGGGATCTTCTCCTGGCTTCGTTGCGGCAGAGTCGGGACGCCGGGTTGGGCGATCCGGACGACCACGCCGCGGATTTCGCGGTTCCCGTTTCGTCGGCTGACGCTGCTGTGCCCCTTGCAGCGGGCGATGGCGCGGTTCTCACCGCGGCCCGCGAGTTGCTTGCCGAGTCGCGCGCGCTGCGACGAACGGTGGCGGCTGGCGGACCGTGAGGCCGCCCATTCGCACGGTCCGGTAGGAGTCGGATGCCGGAACTGCCTGACGTCGTCGTCTACCGCGAGGCGATCGAGCAGCGGGTCGCAGGCCGTGAGCTGACGGGCATTCGCCTGCGCAGTCCCTTCCTGCTGCGCTCCGTGCGGCCCCCGCTGTCCGAGGCGGAGGGGCGTGCCGTTGTCGGAGTGCGACGAGTCGGCAAGAGGATCGTGCTCTGCCTGGAAGACGAGCTGTTCCTGGCGATCCACCTGATGATCGCGGGCCGTTTCCGCTGGGGCGCACACGCGGCGAAGTTGCCGGGGCGCGTGGGCCTGGCGGCGTTCGACTTTGAACACGGCACGCTGCTTCTGACCGAGGCCGGCAGCAAGCGGCGCGCGGCGATGCACCTCGTTGCGGGCGCGGAAGGCCTGGCGGCGCTGGATCGGGGCGGAATCGAAGTGCTGGAGTGCGGCCGGCGGGCGTTCCGGGCGCGACTTGTAGCGGAGAACCACACCCTGAAGCGGGCGTTGATCGACCCGCGATTGTTCAGCGGCATCGGCAACGCGTACTCGGACGAAATCCTCCACCGCGCGCGCCTGTCGCCGATGCGCTGGACGACGCGGCTCAGCGGGCAGCAGATCGATGAGTTGTACCGGGCCACGGTGGCCGTGCTCGGCGAGTGGACACAGCGTCTGCGTGCCCAGGCAGGCGGCCGTTTTCCCGCGAAGGTAACCGCGTTTCACGATGAGATGGCGGTCCACGGCCGCTATCGGGCGCCGTGCCCCCGTTGCGGCGCGCCGGTTCAGCGCATCGTCTACGCGGAGAGAGCCTCCGAATGCAACTACTGCGCACGCTGCCAGACCGGCGGCCGGTTGCTCGCCGACCGGGCTCTTTCGCGGCTTCTGAAGGCCGACTGGCCGAAGACGGTGGAGGAGTTGGAGGAGCGTTTGGGCGCCGGCGGCGCCGAGACCGGTCGAGACCGGTAAGGTGCGCCCCTGATGAGCGCGGCGGTTGGATTCTCCGGCCTCACCGACTGCCACGCCCACCTGTGCGACCCGAGCTTCGCGGCCGACCTCGGGGAGGTGCTGGCGCGGGCCCGCGACGCGGGCGTCGAGTCGGTGGTCGCGGTCGGCGAGACGCGGCAGGACGCGGAGCGGAACCTGGAGCTGGCGGAGCGCCATGGAGGCGTAGTTCGTCCGGCGGCCGGGCTCTATCCGACGCACCTCGACATGGCCGAGGCGGAGAGGGTCGCCGACCTGATCCGGCGGGAGCGATCGCGGCTGGCCGCTATCGGCGAGGTCGGTCTCGACCGCTGGAAGGTGCGAGACGAACGGGAGCTGGCGCTCCAGCGGGAGATCTTCGTTCTCTTCATCGATCTCTCGATCGAGCTCGACCTGCCGCTCAACGTTCACTCCCGTTCAGCGGGGCACTACGCGATCGACCTGCTGCGCGAACGGGGGGCGAAGCGCGTGCAGCTTCATGCCTTCGACGGCCGGGCCGCCCGCGCCGAGCCGGCGGTCGAGGCGGGCTACTTCTTCTCCGTGCCGCCATCGATCGTCCGCTCGCCGCAGAAGCAGAAGCTCGTGCGGCGTCTGCCGTTGTCCTGCCTGTTGCTGGAGACGGACAGTCCGGTGCTGGGACCGACGCGGGATCAGCGCAACGAACCTGCCAACGCGGTCGTGTCGCTGCGGGCCATCGCGGATCTGAAGGGCCTGCCGGCGGCGAAGGTCGCCGTGGCGGTCAGGGAAAACACGGTCCAACTCTACGGCTAGGCCGCCATCGCAGCCGGATAGCGTAGCGGGTCCTGGTGCGTCCGCTTCGGTCCGTGACCTCGGTGAGGCTGGTAGCCGATGTGACGGCGGATCACGTTGCCGTTCTGCACTTCGTTGCCGGTCGAGCGGACGTGCTACTCTGGCTCGCTCCGTCGGCTCGCCCCTTGAGTCGCAAGATTACGAGCTTGGCTGGCAGGAAGGGACTCGCGCAATGCAGCGGCCGTTCGTCGGTTTGGCTGCTGCCCTCATGGTTGTTCCGGCATGGGCGCAGACGCTTCCGGAAACGATGACGGAGCAGAACGTAGTTGCCTTTCTGGAGGACAACGCCGTCCGCACGGTCGAGGAGTTCGTCGCGGCGCTGCCGCCCCTTCACAAGCGCCACTTCGTCGCGATCCACTCGTCCTCCAGTCCTTTGAAGGACTTCGTGTTCCCCACCCAACCGCGCATCGTGTCCTGGGGCGCCGACGCCCGGTTCATTCTGGCTTGGGGTACGAACCCGGCAAGCCCGGGCTACGAGCAGGTCGAGTTCCTGCAGCCGGTACCGGAGGAGCGGAGGTGGATCGCTGGCGTCGTCGACTTTTCGGGCGCCACGCCGGAGATCAGCCGGCCGGGGAGTTGTTCGCAATGCCATGGCAGCTTGAACCGGCCCCTTTGGGGCGCCGGGGGGATCCACGAGGGTACCGAGCGGGAACGAATAAAAATCGGACCTGCGGAGAACGAGCTAGCGGTGCGCGCGATGATGGCGGCGTCGACGGATCCTCGTGTCGCAGTGCTCGATCGGAGCCGTTACGGCGACCGTGGGAGCTATGGCGGCATTCCGTTCGCGGGCGGTTTCGAGCAGGACCCGAACTGGGACTTCGCCACTCAACTCGTATTGCGTCACGCGGAAGTGCTGTTCGCTCGTCGGAGCGAGCGGAGAAACTACGAGCCTATCTTTGAAGCCTCCGTGTGTGCACAGTCTGGTTGGGACGTGATCATCTCGCAGTTCAGTCCCGCGGACTTCAATCTGAGTCTGCTGAGCGGCAGCCTCCAGCCGATACAGGGAGCGCTTTCGAATCCGCACGGACGCTATGGCGGTGGCAGCGCCTTCGTTGCGACCACGGTCGGCTTTCTCATGCTCCACGACGCGTGGCAGAATGACGAGAAGATCGCATCTATCTACAGGAGGTCGTCCAACACCGAGGTGCTCGGGGGTGTGAGTATTGGGTTGCGGGACCGACTGTTGCGTTACGATCCAGGCACCGCCAACGCGGAGGAGGAACTTGTCGCCGCCTTCGAGGAGTTCTTCAGTTTGAGGGGGCAGGCGAACATCGACGCGCGCGTATTGCGCGACAAAGAGACCCGCTACAACGCGAGTTTTATTCACAGCCACTTCCTTCGCTTCAGGTCGGCGGTCTGCAGTGTCCTCAGGGGTCACGACCAGGAGCCCGGCGGTGGCGGCCCGTGGCTCCCGCCGCCGGCCCCCGATCCGCCGCCGGCCCCCGGCCCGCCGCCGGCCCCCGGCCCGCCGCCGGCCCCCGACCCGCCGCCGGCCCCCGACCCGCCGCCGGCCCCCGACCCGCCGCCGGCCCCCGACCCGCCGCCGGCCCCCGATCCGCCACAGCCTCCCGAGGCAGCTTTCTGGGTGGACGCGGGCTGCGGCCAGGGCCTCTGCCGCGCCAGGGCAGGCGAAGATGTGGCCTTTGTCGACAAGAGTTCCGGAACCGTCGAATCGCGGACCTGGGACTTTGGAGATGGCGGCACCTCGCGCCGCTCGGCGCCACGCCACGCCTGGAATTCGCCCGGCTTTTTCACCGTGACTCTGACCGTCACGGACGGCGACAGGCCCTCTACGCTTTCGCGTACCTTTCTGGTCGAGTCGAGCGAACCGGTGGGCAGTTGCGAGTTCGATGCGGAGCGGCTGTGCCTGCGGGACTCGCGGTATGCAGTCAGTGTGGATTGGTGGACGAGCAACGGCAACGTCAGGGCCGCCAAGGTCGTGCACGAAGGCACGAACGACTCGGGACTGTTCCATTTCGTCGAACCGGGCGACAACTGGGAGATTCTGATCAAGGTGCTCGATGGCTGCAGCGTGAACGATCACTTGTGGGTGTACGGCGGGTCGGCGACCGACCTCGGCTACACGCTCCGAGTGATGGACACGGTGAGCGGCGAGACGAGGGAGTACCGCAACGAGCCGGGCAGTCTGGCTCCGGCCATCACCGACCAGACCGCCTTCCACGCCGGCTGCGAGGACGCCGACTAGCTTGGCTCGCCGAGGGTCGGTAGCACCACCTTGAAGAGGTTGCGGCGGCGGTCGGGGAGAACACGCGCCGGCTCTACGGCAGGAGTTGACTGAAGCGGTCGCCGCCGAAGGAGGAGTCAGTCCCGGCAGCTACCGGGGAACGCCTCCTCATCCGTAGTCGTCGGTGCCGGTTCGCCCGGCTGATTGCGATACTCGTTCTCCGCACCTGTGACGGTGTCCGTCACCCGGATCCTGAAGCCGACATTCGTCGAGGATGCCGCGAACACCCAGGCATTGCCGTTGAGAACGCAGCCGTCGAGCACCTTGATCAGTAGTTCCCAGTTTTCCCGGCCAAAGAACCAGAACAGTCCGGAGTCGTTCGTCCCGGCATGGACCACCGTTGCCGGACCGCTCCGGCCGTCGGCCGTCCACCAGTCCGATCTCACCTGGTAGCGCGAGTCCCCCAGGCAGAGCGTCAGCGAATCCGGTTCGCAGGCCCCCGCCGGGTCGCTTGACCGCACCAGGATGTCCCGGCCCGCGGTGGATGTCGCGTTCAGGCCAGATGCCGTCAGAACGACCCGATAGAAACCCGGCGAGGACCACGAGTGCCGCGGATCGCGGGCGCTTGATGTCTCTCCGTCGCCGAAGTCCCAGCTCGCCTGGGCTACGGTGCCGAGGCTGAGATCACGCAGTGCCACGCCGACGTCCGTCGACACGATGCACAGATCGTCGCTGCAGTCGGCGTCGATCTCGAACCGCGCCGCCGGCAGAGGACCCGGCCGCACTTCGACCGTCGCCGTCGCGGTGCTGTAGCGGCAGTACGCCGAACCGCAGTCGCCGCTCGCCACTTCCAGGCGGATCCCGTACGAGCCGGGCTCGACGTACGTATGAGACGGCCTGGATTCCGGGTTGGGATGGGCGATCACCGCACCGTCGCCGAAATCGAACCTGTAGCTCTCGGCGCCGACCGAACCGCTGCCATCGAACCGCACCGGAATCCCGGTCTCGATCTTTGCGGGTACCGCGAGGAGTCCGGTCAGTGCTGCCGGTTCCGGTTCCGGGTCGGGCGCTGGCGGCGCTGGCGGCGGTGCGGGGGACGGACTGCCGCTCCCTCCTCCTCCTCCTCCTCCTCCCGTGTCTACGTCGGTGTTTTCGTTCGCGAAGGCGCCGTCTCCGAGTCGATCGATCACGGAGCAGACCTTGGGCACGAAGGCCTGTGCGAAGTGGCCGGCGAAACTGGAGCTGTAGTAGAGAGGCCCGCCTCGTTTTTGGCGCTCGTTCATCGACGCCTGACCGTGGAGCATGAAGAAGTCGTTGTAGCCGGCGACCAGTTCGTCCTCGGCCGTCGCCTCTCCCTTGGGATACTTCAGCAACAGATGCTCCTGATGCTCCACGATTCCCTCTATAGCGTCCTCGTTTGACGTCTGTTGGAAAATCTCCGCGATACGTGGATGGCGCGCCCACAGGCCGTGAAGAGCCAGGAATACGATCGACCTCGAGAGCGACGTGCTGGTCGTATTGTGCTCATGTGGATCGGAACGGGGCTCGCGAGTGGTTGCCGAAAAGAGTTCGAGAGTGTCGGCCATTCGGCCGATGTTGTAGTGCTTCTGGTCGAAGAGCGCTCGAATTGCGTTCTCGGCATGGAAGGAACTTGTTCCGTCACTGAAGTTTGGAGGGACGTGGCACAGGTAAGAGGCAATCTCCTTGTCCGACAACGTATCCCGAAGAATGCCGAACAGGGTTTCCGCATGGCGCATCGTCTGCAACGTGCCTAACTCGCCGGCCGGGTCGGAGTTCGACGAGCCGGAGCCTTGGCGCACATGTCTCGGTCTCTCCGCATAGGCACTCAGTTCGAGTGGTGTCAGGCGAGGGTTCGTCGACCGCAGCATGGCGTCGTGAAGGGCCTCTTCGTCGCTGCCCGGTTCGATGCGGTCATCCCATGCCCGCCGTTCTGATCCCAACCACTCCGTCCCTCCCCACAAGGGTCTGTTCAACTCGCTGTGGCATCGCGCGCAGGTGTTTGGGTGGCGCAGTACCGGCTGGCCGCCTGAAAAGTCGATGACGCCCGCAATCCACCGGCGGCGACCCGGGTCGTGTTGGAGGAACTCGAAATGATGGAAGCCGGGCGCTTCCGGGTTTGTGCCCCAGGAGGCGATGAACCGGGCGTCGAGGCCCCCGGAGACCACTCGCGGAAACTCTACGGAAACGGTGTCCCGGGAAGGGGAGGAGGATCTGAAGAGGCTGACGAAGTTCCTCTTGTGTGCAGGGGGTAGCGCCTGAATGAGACTCTCGACGCTCGAGATTCCCCGGCTCCGGATGTAGTCCATGACGATGTTCTCGGTCATCGTTTCCGGCAGATCGGACGAGTCGGATGCGTGGAGTGAACCGCCGGCGGGTAGCGCCAGTGCAAGGACCAGCACTGTTCGCGTGAGGCGCGCAGGGAACGGGGCGAAGCGCCTTTCCTCTCGATACCAGGCCGAAGGTGCATGGGCCGAATCCATGGACTTCCCTCCTTGCGTGTTGAGATACTCGAGCTCTAGCCGTCCTCGCAGCCGGCGGGAAACGCGGTCTGGTCGGTGATCGCCGGCGCCGGATTGCCGGGTTGGTTCAGGTACTCCCTGACCTGGCCGGTAGCCGTGTCGGTCACCGTGATGCGGTAGCCGAGGTCGGTCGTCGAGGCGCCGAACACCCAGTGGTGGCGGTTCATCGAGCAGCCGTCGAGCACCTTGACCATGACCTCCCAGTTGTCCGGGTCGAAGAACCGGAATACTCCGGAGTCGTTCGTGCCGGCATGCACCACCTTGCCCGAACCCGCATCCTCGGCCGAAAGCCAGTCGACGCGGACGGCGTAGCGTGAGTTTCCAAGGCAACGGGTGACGGCGTCGGGTTCGCAGGTTCCGGCGGGCTCCGCGGCTTCGACGAGGACGGCCCGGGAGGCGATCGATGGGTTCTCGCCGTCGGTGACCGTGAGTTCTACCGTGTAGAAGCCGGGCGAGTCCCATGCGTGGCGGGGAGCGGCGGCGCGCGAAGTGGCGCCGTCGCCGAACTTCCATGTGCGGGAGCTGACGGTGCCGGAAGTCGTGTCGGCGAGCGCGAGGGGAATGCCGGTCCGCGCGCGGCAGTAGTCGCCGTTGCACTCCGTCTCGAGGGTGAAGGAGGCGGTCGGCGGGATGCGTTCCGGTTCGGGTTCCGGTTCGGGCGTCGGTTCGGGCGGCGGTTCGGGCGTCGGTTCGGGCGTCGGTTCGGGCGGCGGTTCGGGCGACGGTCCGGGCGTCGGTCCGGGCGGCGGTCCGGGCGTCGGTCCGGGCGTCGGTCCGGGCGGCGGTCCGGGCGGCGGCTCGACCGGCGGCTCGACCGGCGGCTCGACCGGTATTCCGGTGAGAGCGCTGCACAGGCGCGCTTGGAAGGCCTCCACGTGACGGCCCATGAACAAAGCGTTGTACAACGGGAACCGGTGACGCAGGACCTTCTCGGCGAGCAAGCTCTCTCCCTGAAGTACGAAGAACTCCCGGTACGCGGCCCGGAGTTCGTCCTCGGCTGTGGCCGTGCCGGCGGTGTAGCGGAAGAGATCCGTACGGTCGGGATTGCTGCCCAGGACCTGTTCGCCCGGCGTCCCGGTGTAGTGGGCCTTGAACTCTTCCGAGCGCTCGTAGCTGTCGTAGAGGATCAGGAACGAGAGTGCGGCCTCTACGCTGTTGCCGCCAGCGTAGTAGTAGGTGCCGTCAATGGGGTCGAAAGACTCAGCCTGGATCGCTCTTCCTGAGTTGGCCAATCGCGAGAGGTTCCAATCCTGCCAATTGGCTCTGTCGTTCAAGCGCGAAGACCACCCGTTGCTGTCCGGCTCGCAGGCCATCTCCTCGAGGAACTGGTCGTAGTCCGGGGCCTGTCGAAGGCCTTTGAAGAGCACCTTCGCGTGGCGGCGAACGAGCAGGCCGGCGAACTCCCATGACGGCTGGATAGTCTCTCCGTTGGGAAGAGGCAGATACCGTATCTTCACGGTGCCGACAGGATCGGCGTAGGCCCGCCGATCGAGGGGCAGCAGCTTGGGGTTCGTCGACTCGAACATCGTTGTGAAGAGGCGGAAGGCCTCCTCGCTGAGATCGGCCTCGGTGCCCGGAGTTGACTGATAGGCCCCCCAGAGTGGACGATTCAGGGTTCCGTGGCACTGGGAGCAGGTGTCTGGGTGACTGATTTCGGCCGTCGTTCCAGAGAAATCGATGACGCCTGCAATCCAGCGCCCCTCTTCGGGCAGGGGCTGGAGAAATTCGATCTGGTTGCGGTTGGGGTGATCGGGATGCGTCGTCCAGGTGACGACAAAGCGCGAGTCCGAGCCCCAGGAAACGATGCGGGGATGGTCGGTCGAGATGAAGTCCACCGCTGGGCTATTCGAGCGGTAGATGGCCATGTAGCGGGTCTTGTGCAGCGGCGGCAGCGCGGCGATGAATGCCTCGGCGGTTGAGATGCCGTGTTCCGCGAGAAAGGTGGTGACGATGTCCTCCGTCATCGTCTCCGGCAGGACCGGGTTCTGGGCGGCAGCGGTCGCCGGCAAGGGCACGACGCATAGAACTCCGCAAACCAGGAATGTGGCCGTTGCTGGCCGTCTCGAACGCGAAACGCGATCGCCGGTCTCCATGGCACGCCCTTCCGGGAATGCACCCCCCAGCTACTTGGGACGTGCACCCATCGTGCTGTTCGTCCCATGGTCTTTGACGTGGCTGGGCCGTGCGCTCCCTTGCTCGGGGCTTGTTTCGCCGGGTCTTGGGGCTTGTTTCGCCGGGTTCGGGTAGTCGGAGTATAACGCGCGATTCGCCGCCGCGGCTTGGGAAGTTGGTCCGCTCAGCGCAGGGTCTGAATCGCCTCGGGCTCGCCGAGCAGGAGCGCCGGATCGATCCGCTCGCCCTGCCAACGGATGCCGAAGTGCAGGTGCGGACCCGTCGAACGGCCCGTAGAGCCGACGGTCCCGATCAGGCGGCCCCGCGAGACCTCCGAAGTCCGCGCCGGTGTGCGGCTCAGTTTCGTCCGTGGCTGCCCCGGCTCGAGGCTTAGTCCTCGTCGGTGTCGCGGGCCTCGTCGCCCCACCGGTCGATCTCGCGGAAGAAGGCCTTCTTCAGGCCGCGGGCTTCCTCGTCGGGAAGCCACGAGGTCATTTGAGGGAAGACGATGCGCCAACTGCGGAACTGAGCCGGAGACCATGGAAATGTCTCAGACTCTCGAAGCAGGCGGAGAACCCCGAGCAGCCTGCGGCGGATCGCCTCGGGCTTCGGTTTCGGGATCTTCAGTCCGTCGGAGCTTTCGGGGAACAGGGATCGTTGTGGAGCACTCGATGGCGCCATCAGCCGCCTCCGGTCAGTTGGTTCGTGCTCAAGGACATTTTGACGGCCTGCTCCAGCAGGGGTTCCGCCTCGCGGAACCGGTGCAGAAGTTCCTCGACCCGGGCCACGACGTCCAGTATCTCGCGTTGCAGGGCGGCGTCGACCCGCTGGCCGGTGCGTGCCCTGAGCCAGCGGTGGAGAACCGGATAGCCGCTGACGCTGAAGTTCCAGGCGGCGTCGGAGACACCGGAGATGACGAAGGACCGGTCTTCGGCCAGGACGATCCGGCCGGCCTCCCCGTCCGGTCCTTGGTCGCGCCTGAAGGCGCGGGTGCGGGTTGGCACGGCGAGTGTCGATGCGGGATCCCCATCGAGGCGCGCCCAGCAGAAGTCCTTGGCCGGGGCCGACGCGAACGTCTCCAACTCGCGGATGCGGTTTCCCAGCCTCGCGCGAAGAGGGGGAACCACGAATACACGCTTGTCGGCAGGAAAAGGCACATGAGGAAAGTCGTTCTCCAGATCGTAGGCAAAGCGGACCGTGTAGTCCGTAGCCGAAAGCAGGGCCACGATCGCGTCGAAGACTTGTTGGGGCTTCAGATCGATGCCGTAGACCTGGGACAGGCCGGCAGCTGTACCGTTGAGCAGAGAATGCTTGGGTCCATCTCCCCGGTGGTCGAAGATGGGAAAAACCCACCCGCCTCCCTGCCCTCTGAATGCGTGCTGGTCCGGCAGGCGTCTGTCTTGACCTGATCGGCGGCCTTGCGCTCCGCAACAAGTGGTGCGCTGAGGAAGGCCATGTTCGGCTGGACGCCCGCTTCTGAAGCGGCGGGCGCCAACGTGTCGGTGAGAAAGATGGGCAGGCGATTGCCCTCGCCGCCGCGACGGGAGACCTCTCTCTGCATTCGGTAGTGGGCGACCGTGTAGGGCCCTACGAGGAGCTCGAACGCGTGGGCTCTCTGGGCGAAGGCGGTGACCTCGGCTGCGGCTGCGGCGGGCCCGTACTCCTGAGCCGCTCGTTCAGCGGCGAGCGACGTGGCAGCGATGAGGAACGTGCCGGTGCCGCAGGCCGGATCCAGGACGTTCACGTTCGGGTCGAGCAGCCCGTTCGTTTGGAGGCGGCTTCGCAGAAGGCGCTCCACTTCGGCGACCATCAGGGTGACCACGTCCGGGGGCGTGTAGTACACGCCGTAGCGCTTCACGGCTTCCGGATCGAAGACCCGCAGGAAGTCCTCGTAGAGATAGAGCAATGGGTCGCGCCGCTCCGTGGGCAGGAGCAACGCCGGGTCCACGGAGTTCACGGCGTCGGTCGCCACGTCGAACGCGGTCCCAAGCATGCGGCGGATTTCTTCCATTGTCAGGGCACGAAGCGTGCCCCGAAGCAGGGGGAAGTTGGCGTCTGGCAGCAACTCGTGAGCGTTGGGGCCGACGCTCTTGCCGCTGCTATCGCGAGCCAAGAGCAGACCGAAAAGGAGAGTCTGCGCGAAAGCGTTGGCGAAGAGCGAGTTCTCGTCGGTAGGGTCATAGCCCCCGGCTTCGGCGCGAGCGAACAACGTCTCGATGAAATCCACCCTGAGATCGGAGACAACCGGATCCACAGCCCCGCTCCGGCAGTGGTCTGACACGACATCTCTAACCAGACGCGCCGCGTGGGCCAGGTTCGTCGCGACCTCCGCTGGAGTCTCGGGGACGGGAGGCTCGGCGCTTGCCAGCTTCTGGAGGATCGTCCGGAATCCACCGCTGTCGTGATTGTGGATGATCCGGGTCGCTCGGCGGTCGGCCGTGTCTGGATCAAGCACGGTCGCGGGCACTACGAGCGCCTCGGCCTCCAACTCGTCGCGCCGGTAGAGCTGGATCTGTTCGAAGTTGCAGAGCGCCCAAAGCGGAAGGTTGGAAAACCGGGCGAACTGCTCCTTGTTGTGTCCGGTGAACTTCTTCGGGTCCAGGCGAAGCCTCGGCTCCTTGAGTTCGATGAAGGCGCGCGCCGGACTGCCTTCGTGGGCGAAGGCGAGGTCAGGACGCCCTACGCCGGATCGCCGGTACTCGGGGAGGACCCGTGGCGGCTTCCCGGATATCTGGGCCAGCACCGCCTCGACGAGGGTCTGGAATCTCGGGGCCAGAAGCTGTTCCAGGCCGGAACCATCGCTGGCCGGCGGGTTGGCCTTCCGGTCCCTTCGGATGGTGTGGGCGAACTCTTGGAGAGCTTGGACGACCTGCTGCACGATGGAGCGCTCGGAGTGGTTGGGCCGGGCGAGCATAGCGCCCGGCCGTCGGCCAAGGCCAATCGTTGCCGCAGGCGACTGACAGCTCAGTTCCCCGCGCGCGTTGGCGCCACGCCCAGGGCGCCGAATCAAGCCGGCGCTTCGGCCTAGGGCGTTTCGCGAACCGTCTGGATCGTTCCGGTCTCGCCAAGCAACAAGGCGGGATCAACCCGCGCTCCCTGCCAGCGAATGCCGAAATGCAGGTGCGGTCCGGTCGAACGGCCGGTCGAGCCGACGGTGCCGATCAGGCGGCCCCGCGAGACCTCCTCGCCTTGCTCGACAAACACCTCGTGGAGGTGGAAGTACATGCTGATCAAGCCGTTGCCGTGGTCGAGAAAGACGGCGTTGCCGGAGAAGAAGAACTCGCCGGTCAGGGCGACCACGGCATCGTCGGCGGCCAGCACGGGGGTACCTTGAGGGACCGCGAAGTCCGCGCCGGTATGCGGCGAGCGGGGCGCCCCGTTGATGATGCGCTTGGCGCCGAAGCGGCCGCCATCCATCGTCTCTTCGAGCGGTGCTCCCAGAGGCAGGGAAAACCGCGGCTCGCCCTGCCGAGCCCAGAGCTTGCCGATCAGGGCGTTCTCGCGCGCCACGCGGGCCTGGTTCTCGGGGGAGAGGTCGACGCGGCTCTGGTCCTTGATCGTCAACCGCTGGACCGAGTAGGGGTACTCGCCGAGGCCGATTCGCAGCCGCTCCCGCTGGCCGTCCCGGTCCCGCTCAGCTACGACGTCGTCGGTTCGGGTAAGGCCGACCGGAACCAGGCATCCTGATTGGCCGTTGAGGTCAGTTGGTGCGAACGCCCGGTCGCCCACCAGGCAGCGAGTGATCTTGTCGCCTTGCCAATGGACGAGACTGCCCGGTGGCGCGGTCTGGGCCGCCGCGGGCGCAGCGGCCGCCGAGGACAGCGTGGCGATGGAGACCAGGGTGACTAGCGAGCGGAGGTGGACCATCTTCCGACTATAGACGATCGTGCATATGTCGCGGCACCCGTGAACCAGTCCGAGCGCCCGTCATCGGGCGCTCGGATGGAACGCGGTACGCTTCCGGTCTGCCGGGCAACGATCTGTCCGGACCTGGAGGGGCGCCCCTGTGAGTCTGAGAGCGACGTACCTGGAGAGTGACGGACTGGAACTGGCCCGCCTGCTGCGCTCAGGTGAGCTGGCGCCGGCCGAGGCGGTCGAGTGCGCCGCCTCCATCGCTTCCGAGTTGAACGGCAGCCTGAATGCGATCGTGTACTCGGATTTCGAGCGCGCCGCGGCGGCGGCGCCGGACGCGGTGGCGGCGGGTGGACCGTTCGCCGGCGTCCCCTACCTCTTGAAGGACCTCTACGCCGCCGCCGACGGTCTGCCGATGACGAACGGCAGTCGTCTGTTCGCCGGCAACGTCCCCGACCACGACTCCGAGATGGTCCGCCGCTACCGCCAAGCCGGCCTCGTTATCGCGGGCCGGAGCGCCTCGCCGGAGTTCGGGCTCACGACCAGCACCGAGTCGGCGATCTTCGGTCAGACCCACAATCCCTGGAACCTGGAGCACATTGCGGGCGGCTCGTCGGGCGGCGCCGCCGCCGCGGTGGCGGCGGGCATCGTCCCGGCCGCTCACGCCAGCGACGGTGGCGGATCGATCCGGATCCCGGCGTCGTGCTGCGGGTTGTTCGGCCTCAAGCCGAGTCGCGCCCGCGTGTCGCTGGCCCCGGATGCGGGCGAGGGGTGGGCCGGTCTTTCGGTGCAGCACTGTGTGAGCCGCACGGTGCGCGACAGCGCCGCGCTGCTCGATGCGGTGGCCGGGCCGGTGGCGGGCGACCCGTACGCGGCGCTGGCGCCGGAGCGTCCGTTCCTGGAGGAAGTGGGCCGGGAACCGGGGCGGTTGCGGATCGCCCTGACCGCGCGGGCGTTCAACGGCGCCGCGGTTCATCCGTCCTGCGTCGCCGCGGCCGAGGAGACCGCTCGCCTCTGCCTGGAGTTGGGACACGAGGTCGAGGAGGCGGCGCCGGAAATCGACGCCGCTTCGCTGGCCAGTGCAACCCGGCTGATCGTGGGCGCCAACATCCGCGCCACGGTGACGGAACGTTCCGAGGCACTCGGCCGGAAGGCGCGCGAAGAGGAGCTGGAACCGCAGACCTGGGCCATGGCCGCCGTGGCGGAGGAGTACGACTCCGCCGCCTACGTTCGCGCGACGCGCACGGTGCATGCGGTCGGCCGGCAGGTGGCCGCGTTCTTCTCGGGCGGCTACGACATCCTCCTGTCGCCGACGATGGCGGCGCCGCCGGCGAAGCTCGGCGTCCTCTCGCTATCGAATTGGGGCGACGACTACCTGCCCGCGCTGCTGCAGACGATCGGTTTCACGCAACTGATGAACGTGGCGGGGAATCCGGCCGCGTCCGTGCCGCTCTGCTGGACCGAACCCAGTGGCGGTCTGCCGATCGGCGTTCAGCTTGCCGCCCCCATGGGAGGCGAGGGGTTGCTGTTGCGGCTGGCCGGCCAACTCGAACGTAGCAGGCCCTGGACCTCGCGCAAACCGCCGTGTTCGGCGTGGAGCAAGACCTGAGGGCTGCTGCCGCGTCCGTAGCCCTTCTGGCGGCGTCCGTGCCGGTTGCGGCGGCCGGCAGTGAGCCGCCGTGGCAACGACTGGAGTTTCGGGCGCAGAAGTTCTTTCTCTCCGCTGACGCCGCGGTCGAGTTCGATTCCACGGCCGCGCTGCCGGCCAACGACCGCTGCGCGGGCCGCCCTTTGCTGCCGGCCTCGGCCCCCCGGATCCGCATCGAGTCCTCGATGTTCGGCCGGCGGTCACTGTCCTCGCTGTGGTTCGATCCGGAGAACCTCAGGGCCCACGTCCGGGTTCAGGAGGACCGCGGCAGCCGGAATCGCTACAAGAGCTACACGTTCTGTGACGGCAACGTGGAGGCGGAGCGGGCGACGCCGAACGCTGGAGAGGCCGGCCTGCCTGCCTCGGAGTGGACGCACCGCTATCCGCTTGTTCACGAGGTGCCGCCGGGGCTCGGGGCGCCGCTGTCGGAGCCGTTGGCGCTTCTCCACCTGGTGGGGCGGTTGGCGGCGCTGCCGGCCGAATCCGGAGTGGCGAGCAGGACCGTGCCGGTGTTCTCGAACCGCCAGGTGCTGGCGGTTCGGATCGACCGGGATCCGGAGGCGGTTCCGGCGGCGCCCGGGTTTTCGATTGCCGGCGGCCCGACCCCGGAGGAGCTGACGCTGGTTCGCTTCACCTTGACGCCGGTCGCCGTCGGCGGGGAGGGAAGGGCCGAGGACTTCGAGTTGTTGGGGTTGGAGGGCGCGATTGAGATCCTCGCGGCGAGAGAACTCCAACTGCCAGTGTCGATTAGCGGTAGGCTCCCGCCTGCGGGCCGGGTCACCGTACGGCTGCGGCACGTGGAGCTCCGCGGGAACGAGTGATATGCAGACGAATCCAGGACGGCCTTCGTGACGGCCGGACCTTCCGGCAGTGTGGATCGGGTTCGTGAAGAATTCGTGCAGCTCTGGGGCGCGCTGGGCACCTTCTGGGGCGTGCCGCCGACCACCGCCAGGGTCTTCGGTTGGCTGATGTCGCGCAGTGACCCCGCCGACGCTCAGGAGATCATGGCGGGCCTCGAACTCAGCCGTGGCGCGGTGTCGATGGCCTGCAGGGAACTCCGCGAGTGGAAGCTGATTGCGCCCGAGCGCGTCGCAGGGGCGCGGCGGGTCGTCTACCGCCCGGAGACCGACCTCGAGCGCGTGCTCCGCAACGTCGTCCAGATCCGCAAGCGACGGGAATGGGATCCGATCCGTGAGAACATGCGTGACTGGATTCCGGCTTTGGAGGTTGATACCACTCCCGAGACGGCGGTGTTTCTCCAGCGTCTGCGAGCCATCGACACGGTCATGGCGCGCGCGGATGCGATCGCGGAGTTTCTGCTGAAAGGCGGCACGGTGACGGATTTTGGACTCAAGGCGCTGCTGGGAGCTGGGGCCGTCGCCGCCAGACTGGGGAACCTCGCCCTTTCGCGGCGGGACCACGGCGCGCTTCCGGAGCAGTTGACGGACCTCGACGTAGAGGACGTAGCGGAACGGGAGAGTTGAGCATGCTCCCCGATCACCGGCCAGGCGACGTCGTGGCCGACGAGGTGCTGGTACGGCTGCGCGACCTCTGCATCGACGGCGGCCTGAGCAGCCTCGCCTCCACGATGGAGGAGCTGGTCGGTTTCGTGCGTGACGATCTGGCGGCAGTTGAGAACGAACTGGCCGCCCTGTCCACGCGCGGGACGCTCGTGGGCGAGGCCGGAGCGGACCTGGTTCACCTCGGCGGCAAGCGGTTGCGGCCGCTGTGCGTCGTGCTGGCGTCTCGGGTCGGGGTCGCCTCGAGGTCGGCCGTGCACGACATAGCGGTAGCCGCGGAACTGATCCACAACGCGACGTTGCTGCACGACGACGTGGTCGACAGCGCGGGTCGCCGGCGCGGCCGGCCCACGGCGCGGGTTGAACTCGGCAACGCGGCCTCGATCTTCGCGGGCGACTATCTGCTGATCGAGGCCTTGCAGCGGGTACAACGGGCGGGTGTGCCGGGCGTGATGGAGGGCCTGCTCGCGACGATTGCCGAGATGATTCGCGCCGAGTCGCTTCAACTGGAGAACCGCGGACGCCTCGATACGTCAGAGGAGCTCTACTTCGAGGTCGCCCGCGGCAAGTCCGCGGCCCTGTTCCGCTGGGCGCTGGGCGCCGGCGCCTCGACAGGCGGCGCGCCGCCTGAGGTCTGCGCCGCGCTCGAGGCCTACGGCGAGTCGGTCGGAGTGGCTTTCCAGTTGATCGACGACCTGCTTGATCTGGTAGGTCACCACAGCAACACCGGCAAGACGCTGTTCAGCGATCTCTCCGAGGGCAAGGTCACGTATCCACTGATCATAGTGCTCGACCGTGAGCCGGAACTGGTGGACACGATTCGCGCCATCGCGGAGCATCACGCGTCTGTCCCGTACGTTGATGGAGCCGGGTCTTCCCATGGACCGACGAACGGTGACGGACCTGTGAACGGCGGGCCGAGCAACGGCGACGGCGCTGGCAGAGAGGTTTCCACTTGGCAGAGAAGGGTGCTGGAGGCAATGGCTCGCCATGGTGTCGAGAGAATCTGCCGGGGTCTTGCCGCGACCTGCGTCGATCAGGGAGTGGCGGCGTTGGCCGGTATCCCCGATGGGGAAGCCCGACGGGCGCTCGTGGCCGTGGCGCATGCCAGTGCGCTGCGAGAACGGTAGGCGCGCCGGCGCCCGGAAGATCCCTGGATGGTCTTGCTCGCGGATGCAATGCAGAGCCAAGGCGGCTCGGGCGCGATGTTCGATCGCATCGCCGCCCGCTATGACTTCGTGAACCGGATCATCTCGCTGGGCGGTGATCGGCGCTGGCGGCGCATTGCGGCGGAAGTGTTGGCGCTGGACGCTCCGGCTCACCGGCCGGTCCGGGTACTCGACGTTGCTTCCGGTACCGGAGATCTCGCGATCGCGATCGCCCGCCGGTACCCTGGCGTCGCTGTCCACGGAATCGACGCGTCCCGCGGGATGACCGAGATCGGCCGCCGCAAGGTCGAGCAAGCGGGACTCGGGGATCGGGTCACCCTCGACGCCGGCGACGCGCAGGAGCTTCCGTTCCCCGACCGGTCCTTCGACGCCGCGACCACTGCCTTCGGTATCCGCAACATTCCGGACCGTGACCGCGCCTTGCTGGAGATGGCGCGCGTTACGCGGCCGGGAGGGCGCGTGGTTGTGCTCGAAGCCGGCGAACCTTCCGCCGGCCTCACGGGTGTACTGGCTCGCTTCTATATCCACGTCGTCGTCCCGTTCGTCGGTGCGCTCCTTGCCGGCGCCGAGGAGTACCGCTACCTGGAACGGTCGATTGGCGCCTTTCCCCCGGTCGCCGAGTTCGTCCGGACGATGGCCGCCGCCGGCCTTGAGTCGATCGAGACGCGGAGTCTGACCTTCGGCGTCTGCAACCTGTTTCTTGCCCGGCCGGCTGACGCGACGCCGTCGGCGGAGATCGACGCATGACGTCGCCCGCCGCCGGACCGCGGCTGGTTCCACGGGCGCGAGCGCCCCGGGCCTCGCTGTCGACGCTGCGCGTCGATGCACCGCGCGTGGCGCCCGAAGAGTTCCTGCGGCTGGCAGCGCGGGACTTCCGCGAGTGCGAGCCGGTGGGACATCTGTGGTCTCCGGCCGACGGCATGCAATGCGCCGGCTGGGGCGCCGCGCGGCGTTTCGAGATCGAGTCGGGCGCGCCGTTCGAGGATGTCGCCGGCGCGAACGGGGGCAACGGTTCCACAGCCGCGGTTTCCGACTCCTGTTTCGGTCCGGGTGCGCACGCGGCGCACGCCGCGATCGATCGGTTGGCCGAGGGGGCGTCCGGTCTGTGGGGCGAACTGGCGGACGTCGATCCGCTCGCTCTGCGGCTCTACGGAGGTCTCGCGTTCGATCCAGGAGCGGCCGAAGGGCGACCGGGTGCGACCGGTTCCGACTGGGGCGACTTCGGCGCCGGCAGCTTCGTTCTGCCTCAGGTCGGCTACGTCGCGGAGGCGGAGTCGGCCTACCTCTACACCGTCCTTGACGGCGCCGGCGTTGCGGCCACGCCCTCGTGGCGGCAACGGCTGCAGCGTCTTGCCGATGAACTCGATCCTGGGAATGGGCCGCCGGACGGCGCCAACGGGAACGGCGCCGCCCGGGACAGGGCCGAGGCCGCCCCGGACCTGCCGGCTCTGCCCGAGGTTCTGCGGAGCTTCGATCAGCCCGCTACCGAGGAGTGGCTTCGCCGGGTGGAGGAGCTCCGTAGCGAAGTCAGTGACGGGCGACTGCAGAAAGTGGTCGCGGCTCGCACGGTGGAACTCGGTCTCGGGCGGCCGTTCGGGATCGCCGATCTGGCCCGCATCACGGAACGCCTGCGGAGGCACATGCCGACCTGCACCTGTTTCGCCTTCCTTCGCGGGGGATCGATCTTCTTCGGCGCCACGCCGGAGCTTCTCGTGCGGCGGCGTGGTCGGCGGATCGAGACCCAGGCTCTGGCGGGCTCGATTGCCAGCGACCCCTTTCCGGAGAAGCGCCGGAAGTTGGAGCGGCGCCTGCTGGAGAGCGCAAAGGACCGGCTGGAGCACGATTTGGTCGTCCGCTACCTCGTCGAGCGGCTCGACCGGAGCTGCGGCGCCGCGGTACCGCCATCTCTTCCCGGCGTGCGTGTGCTGAGAAACGTCCTTCACCTGGAGACGCCCATTTGTGCCGCGCTCGCGGAAACCGCCCAGCCGCCCCACGTGCTGCGGCTGGTGCGCGCGCTGCATCCGACTCCTGCGGTGGCGGGTAGTCCGACCGCCGGTGCGCTTCAGGCGATCCGGCGCTCGGAGGACCGGGACCGGGGTTGGTACGCGGGTCCGGTCGGGTGGTTCGACGGCCGTGGCGATGGCGAGTTCTCGGTGGCTCTCCGCTCCTGCCTCGCAGCGGGCCGAAAGGGACTGCTCTACTCGGGCGCCGGAATCGTCGCGGACTCGGATCCCGACCGCGAACTGGCTGAGACGAATCTCAAGCTCGACGCGATTCTCGGCGCATGGAGCTAGCGCCGTCCGCCGCGGGCGAGGCGCAGTTCCAGCGTGCGCGCCTGCTGGTGGGCGCCCTGGTTCAAGCTGGCGTGCGGCGAGCGGTCACGAGTCCGGGTTCCCGCTCGACCCCGCTGGTGCTGGCTGCGCTCGATGCGGCGGGCACGGGCGCGGCTGCCGAACTCGATCTCGTGAGCATCATCGACGAGCGAGCGGCGGCGTTCTTCGCGCTCGGCCAAGCCCGGGCCACCGGCATGCCGACGGCCCTGATCTGCACCTCGGGCAGCGCGCCGGCACACTACCTGCCCGCGATCCTGGAGGCCCGGGAGGCCGGCCTGCCGCTGATCGTCCTGAGCGCCGACCGGCCGACCGAGCTGATGGACTGCGCGGCGCCGCAGACCGCCGATCAGACGAAGCTCTTCGGCTCGGCGGTGAACTTCTTCGCCGAGATCGATCTGGGAGGCCGGACGGATCCGCTGAGCTTGCGGGCCCTTCGCCGCACGGCGGCTCAGGCGGTGTTCCGCTCGCGCTGGCCGCGAGGCGGGGCAGTGCATCTGAACGTGCGCGCAAGAAAGCCCCTGGAACGACAGGAAGTTCGGGAGAACCACCCGCTGGCGGCGGCGGTGGACGAGTTTCTCGGTGAACCGCTCGAGGTCGGCATGCCGAGCGCCGCGCCGGACCCGGATCTTCTAGACCGCGCGGCGCGCCTTTGCCGGCAGGCGGAGCGTGGGCTGATCGTCGCCGGTCCGCTGGCTCTGCCTCCGCCGGACGGCCGCCGGCGCGGCGGCGATGTCTTCGGCCTTGCTGAACTGGCTCGGTGGACCGGCTTCCCGCTGCTGGCGGAGGCCACTAGCCAGAGTCGCTTCGTGGACGTGGCGAGTTCCGGCGGAGCGGAGCATCTCGCGGAGTGCCTGGGCGCGGCTTGGACGGCTGACGGTGGGCAGTCTGTGGCGCTACCGGACCTCATCGTCCAAGTGGGAGCACCGCCCGTATCGGGGGGAGCGCAGCGCCTCCTGGAAGCGTGTGCTGGGTCGCAGGTCGTGCTGTCGGACGGACCCTGGACCGATCCGGCCGGACTTGCGTCGGTGTTCCTGCTTGGAGACGTCGGCGCCACTGTTGCCGGCCTCTCCGGCCGATTGAAGGAACATCCAGTCGATCCGGCGGCCGAAGGGTGGCGGCGGGATGTCTTCGCCCTTTGCAGTCGGTTCAGCGGAGCGGTTGCGAAGCTGGCCGGCGATTCCGGAGAGGGTGGCCTTCATGATGGCGAAGTGGCGCGGGCGACGGTAACGGCGACACCGACGAACGGTCTGCTGATGCTCGGCAACAGTCTGCCCGTGCGCCTGGTGGAAACCTGGGTTGACGGGCTCGAGCGACGCATCTGGGTCGCCAGCCAGCGGGGTCTGAGCGGAGTCGACGGTCTCGTGGCGGGTTTCCTGGGGTCGCTCTCCACCGGCGGCTTTCCGGCCGGCGTGTTGCTCCTTGGCGATGTCAGCCTGCTGCACGACTTGGACGGTCTGACGGTGGCCTCCGCGTACGGGGAAGGTCCACCCGCGGTGATCGTCGTGATCGACAACGGGGGCGGACGCATCTTCGAGCGGCTGCCGATCGCTTCGACCGAGGTGTTCCGCGGCCCGGCAGGCAGACACTGGCTCACTCCGCATGGGGTTGACTTCGCCGGGCTGGCGCAGGCGTTCGGCCTCCCGTACGCGCGGGTCGAGGAGTCGTCCGGGCTGGAGCAGGAGATCGGCGCTGCCGTGAGTCGCAGGGGCGTCTCCCTGGTCGTGGCCAGGTGCGCCGCCGACGCCCTGGCCCGGGCCGAAGCGGCGTTGCGTCGGGCGATGGTCTCGTCCCCTGCGGCGCGATGACGACGGCTGTCCTGATCCACGGGTTCTCCGGCAGCCCGGAGAGTTGGCGGCGGATCAAGCCGCTGCTCCAGGTGCCGACTCACACTCCGGCAGTCTGCGGGCACGCCGGCAACGAAGACGGCTCACCGGGAGAAGACCGGAGGGCTGGCCACACCTTCGAGGCCGAGGTGAGCCGACTCGCTTTGGAGATCGAGGCCCGTGTGTCGCCGCCGCGGCTCGTAGCCGGCTACTCCCTGGGCGGCCGTCTGGCGCTCGGTCTGCTCGTCCATCGTCCCAACCTGTTCGCGGGCGCCGCCCTGATCGGCGCGAATCCGGGCATCGACGCCGAGGACGAGCGGGAGGCCCGGAGGGCGTCGGACGAGAAGTGGGCGCGCTGCATCGAGCAACAGGGCCTCGACGCGTTCGACGGCAAGTGGTCGGGCCTGCCGCTCTTTCGAAGCCAGAAGCGGCTCGGCGCCGAAGTACTCGAAGAGCAGCGACGGATCCGCCTTGGTCACGACCCGTTGGCGCTGGCCACGGCGATGAGGGCGCTCAGTCTCGGAGCGATGCCGGACTATCGGTCCTTCTTGCCCACGATCTCCTGCCCGGTCGAGCTGATCGTGGGTGGTCTGGATACGAAGTTCGTCGCTTTGGCGAGGCAGATGGTCGAGCAGCTCCCCGTCGCGAGGCTCCGGGTCGTCGATGGCGTTGGTCACAACGTCCCGTTGGAGGCGCCGGCCGAATTGGCCCGGCTGCTGAGTGATGCGGCAGAGCGAAGGGGATAACCGCCTCCTGGATGAGGAGTGAGAGATGAGTCTTTGTTGAGGCCTGGTAACTCGGTTCGGGAGGCCTGGGCGTTGTAGTGTCGCCGGTCGAAGGAGGCGTGCGGGATGAGTGGAGAATCGGGCCAGGAGTGGCGCAGCGCCGGTGAGTACACCGACATTCGGTACGAGAAGTCCCATGTCGATGGCGAACCGGAGGGGATCGCCAAGATCACGATCAACCGGCCGGAGGTTCGCAACGCCTTCCGGCCGCTGACGGTCAAGGAGATGAGCGCGGCGGTCGACCAGGCGCGGGACGACGGCGAAGTCGGAGCGGTCATCCTGACCGGCGAAGGGCCGTTGGCGTTCTGTTCGGGCGGCGATCAGCGGATCCGGGGCGACGCCGGGTACGTCGGGGACGACGGTGTGCCGCGCCTCAACGTCCTCGACCTGCAGCGTCAGATCCGCACGTTGCCGAAACCGGTCGTCGCCATGGTTGCCGGCTATGCGATCGGTGGAGGGCACGTGCTGCACATGATCTGCGATCTGACGATCGCCGCGGACAACGCCCGCTTTGGCCAGACCGGCCCCCGGGTGGGCAGCTTCGACGGCGGCTACGGCGCCTCCTACATGGCACGGATCGTGGGTCAGAAGAAGGCGCGGGAGATCTGGTTCCTGTGCCGCCAGTACGATGCCCGGCAGGCGCTGGACATGGGACTCGTCAACACCGTCGTGCCGCTGGAACGGCTCGAGGAGGAGACGCTCCAGTGGTGCCGCGAGATGCTGGCCAACAGCCCCATGGCGCTGCGCTGCCTGAAGGCGGCGATGAACGCCGACTGCGACGGTCAGGCGGGTCTCCAGGAACTGGCGGGCAACGCGACGCTGTTGTTCTACATGACGCAGGAGGGGCAGGAGGGGCGGCAGGCGTTCCTCGAGAAACGGAAGCCCGATTTCTCGAAGTTCCAGCGCTATCC
The DNA here is from genome assembly GCA_965205295.1 of Candidatus Multivorans sp. Taxonomy (GTDB): domain Bacteria; phylum Acidobacteriota; class Thermoanaerobaculia; order Multivoradales; family Multivoraceae; genus Multivorans. Next base: position 2,048,062 of record OZ242167.1, on the reverse strand, counting down.
ATGAGCCGTCGCGGAGGCCTGCGAGCCTGGGTGCAGGCGAGCCGGCCGAAGACCCTCTGGGCCGCGGTGACGCCGGTGGTGGTCGGTACGGCCTGCGCCGTCTCCATCTCCGGTTTCGTCCCCGGTCCCGCCCTGGCTGCCCTGGGCGTCGCGATCTCGATCCAGATCGGCACCAACCTCTCCAACGATGTCCTCGACTTCGACCGTGGCGCCGACACACAGCGACGCGTCGGCCCGGCGCGAGCGGTTCAGTCGGGACTGCTCAGCCGCGGCCAGGTATGGGCCGGGGCCTGGGTCGCGTTCGGGATCTGCATGGCGTGCGGACTCTATCTTGCGGCTGTGGCCGGCTGGCCGGTGCTCGTTGTCGGCGCGGTGTCGATCGTGTCCGGTCTGCTCTACACGGCCGGGCCCTGGGCGTTGGCGTACACCGGCTTGGGCGATCTGTTCGTCGTCCTCTTCTTCGGCCTGGTGGCGGTATGCGGCACGGTGTACGTGCAGGCGTTGCAGGTGCCGGTTGCGGCGTGGTGGTCCGGCCTCGCAGTGGGTGCGCTGGCGACGGCGATCCTGGTCACCAACAACCTGCGCGACCTTGAAGGGGACGCGCTCGCCGGCAAGCGGACGTTGGCGGTGCGTTTCGGCCCCCGGTTCGCGCGGCTCGAGTATGCGGCGCTGCTGCTGTTCGCCCACCTTGCGACGCTGCCGCTGGCGCCCCACCTGGGCCTCTGGCCTCTCCTGTCCTGGCTGGCGCTGCCGCTTGCGGTGACCGTGCTGCGGTCGGTATGGCGGGGCGAGGGGGCGGCTTTGAATGCGTCTCTGGCGGCGACTGCCCGCCTGCTCCTGGTGTTCGGTGTCCTGTTGTCGGTCGGCATCGTATTGGGGGCCTCGGCAGAATGACTTGTCGCGCCAACCTGTGGGATCGCAGGGCTCCAGCCAGGGGCCTCAGTTTGGCCGGCCGGTGTGGGCTGCCGGAGGCTCGGAGTTGAACACCGGCACGGGTGGAGAGGCCCCCGCTTCCAGGGGTCGCTGCCATTCGGTCCAAGCGGCCGCACGCGAGGCGCCGGCAGGACCGGCGCTCGTCGACGGTGGTCGCGAGATCGGTTGGAGGGAGCTGGCCGAGCGCGTGGATCGGATCCGCAAGGCGTTGCGACGGCGGCTGCCCGAACCGCCGGCGTCCAATACGGGCGAGGATGCTGCCGTCTCGAGGAACGTCGTTGCGGTCACCGGCGGCATGGGGACCGAGACGGTCGCAGTGCTTCTGGCCCTCCTCGAGGACCGGGCGGCCTTCGTCCTTCTCCATCCCCGCTGGAGCCCTGCGGAGCGTGACCGGGCGGTCGCGATGGCCGGGGCCTCCCTCATCATTCAAAGCGGCGGCGCGATGGTCCCGGCGCAGCGGGTCGCCGGGGGCGGGATCGCATCGGTTGACCGCGGCGTCGCGATCGTCTTCACCTCGGGCACGGCAGGTGCGCCACGGGGCGCCGTCCTCAGTCCCACGGCGCTTTGCGCCTCGTCCCGCGCCCACGGGGCGGCGCTGGGTTGGCGCGCGGACGATCGCTGGCTCCTGAGCTTGCCGACCGCGCATGTAGGAGGCCTGATGATCGTCGTCCGTTCCCTCCATGCGCGGCGGACCGTCGTTGTGGGCGGGCGCGGCGCCTCCGGAGCTTTCGACGCCGGAGAGACGTTGCGGGTTGTCGAGCGCGACCGGGTTACGCTGCTGTCCGTCGTGCCGACGATGCTCCTTCGGCTGCTTCAGGCTGGTAGGCGCCCGCCGCTTTCCCTGCGCGCCGTGCTCGTGGGCGGCGCTTCGGCGCCGCCGGCGCTGATGGAGCGCGCCAGGGACCTCGGTTGGCCCGTACTCGCAACCTATGGACTGACCGAGGCCTGTTCCCAGGTCGCGACGGAGCGACCTGGCCGGGCTCGTGGCGGCGTGGGGATGCCGGTACCGGGAGTCGAAGTCCGTGTGGCCGAGCAGTCGGGTGGGGCCGCCCGCGATCCCAGGGGCGTTGCGCGCCTGGATAAGGGTGGGGACGCGGGGGTTCCCGGAGTTGGCGCGCGAAACGTGGGCGCCGAGCCTGCTCGAAGCGCGGGCTCGATCCTGATTCGCGGTCCGATCCTCTTCGACGGCTATCTCGCCGCCGAACCGGGCGCGCCGCTGGAACGACCCTTCGACGCGGACGGCTGGTTCGACACCGGCGACGTGGGCGCGGTCGACGAGCGTGGCCGGCTGCGTGTCCTGGGCCGGCGCGCGGACCGGATCGTGACCGGCGGAGAGAACGTCGATCCGGCCGAGGTCGAAGCCGCCGTGCTCGAGTGGAAGGGCGCCGCGGCCGCCTGCGTCGTCGGTCTGGAGGACGAGGAGTGGGGCGAGCAGGTGGGCGCCGTCCTGGTCCCGGCTGCTGGGTTCGAGTCGCTTGGCGGGCTCGCGGAACTGGAGCGGCGTCTCGGCGCCCGGCTGGCCGGCTTCAAGCGGCCGAGGCAATGGCGGGTAGTCGAGCGCCTGCCGGTAGCGCCCTCGGGCAAGGTGGACCGGCGGACCTGCCGCCGTCTGCTGGTCGAATCGGGCAGCGCCTGCTCGCCGGGAGCGGTGTGATGAGCGTTCGCCCGGTGGTGGAGGACTTCGAGGAGCGGCTCGACTTCCAGCGCCGGCTGGTCGCGTTCGAGCCCTACCGCTACCTGGGGAACGACGGCGGGACACCGGCTCTGCACATCGACGACTTCACGGGGATTCCCTTTCTCGACGGCATCGCGGGCGCCGAGTCCTACCAGCACCGGGCCCGACTTCGGGCGGCGCAGGGTGACATCGTTGCCGCCACGACCCCCGCCTCGCCCGGGTACGAGCGGTACTTCCGGGGTGTCTTGGGTCTCGGCGCGGCAGAGTTGCTGGAGGTCGATCCTGGTCGCGACCGGCTCGCGGTCGCGCGGGGCTGCATGGCCGGTGCTCCCCGTGCCCGTTTGGCCGCTCTGGCGACCGCAAGGGGGGGATTGGTGGTCGAGCCCTTCATGGGCATCGAGGTGATCTGGGAGCTGGCCGCTACGGTCGCTACCGATACCGGGACACCAGTGCGGGTGCTGGCGCCGCCGCCACCGGTCGCCTGGATTGCCAACGACAAGGCAAGCTTCCAGGATCTGGTGACCGCGGTTCTGGGACCCGGCTTCCTGCCCGCCAGCCGTCGCTCGGCGTCCGCCGAGGCCCTGGCTCGCGCATTGCTCGAGCTGGCCGAGGCGAGTCCGGCGGTTGCGCTCAAGCGGTTGCGGTGTGCGTCGGCCATGGGCAACGAGGTGTTCGACTCGCCGGCCCTGCGCCGAAGGGGGTTCATCGGCGTACTCGACATCGTGCGCGGTTTTCTCGAACGCACGGGATGGGACGGTAGCGAAGAGGTGCTCGCGGTTGCCTGGGAAGAATCGTCATCGTCGCCTTCGACCCAGTGGTGGCTGCCGCCGCCGGGCGGCGGCGGTCCGCGCCTGGACGGTGTCTACGAGCAGATCCTGGCGGGTGAAGAAGGCGTCTTCGTGGGTAGCCGCCCGAGCGAACTGCCCTCCGATGTGGAACAGGCGATCGTCTCGCAGTCGGGCCACGTGGCGGCAGCTCTGCACGGCCTGGGCTACGTTGGTCGCTGCTCGTTCGATCACCTGGTGCTGCCACAGGATCGGGTCGTGTTCACGGAATGTAACGGGCGTTGGGGCGGTACGAGCACGCCGATGAACCTGGTCGACCGTCTGCATCCCGAGGGCCGGCCTCCCTACCAGGCGCAGGCCTTCGTCCACCGCGATCTGGTGGGCCTGAGCTTCGAGGAACTCCGGGCCAGACTGGGCGATTCACTGCGCGACCGCGGAGTCGGGGCGGGGCGCTTCCTGCTCTACAACGTCGGGCCGCTCAAGCGGTTCGGGAAGTTCGACGTGGTGGCGATCGGTTCGAGCCGCGGGCACGTCGATCAGTTGATGACCGAAGAGCTGCCGGGGCGGCTCGGGCTGCTTTGAACCAGACGGCGGGGTTCCGCTAGCAGCCCGTGGTGGAAGTCCGTGTCGCACCGAGACCGGTGAGGCGCGCGTCCAACAAGGCGCGACGAGGAAGCATATCGGTGCATCTTCGACCGAGGAGCAACGATGTTGGGCGTGATGCATCGCCGGTCGAATGCAGCGCGACTTTCACCACGGGCTGCTAGGCGTCGCGGAGCCTGCGGTCCAGCGCCTCGCTCATCTGACGGAGACGTACCGCTTCAGCGGGTGAGAGCACGCCCCCGCTCTCGCAGGCGCCGATCGTCAGCGTCATCTCGTTCAAGCGGTCGAGCGCCTCATCGGGCGTAGCTCGCTTGGCGGCCGGCGCGTGGGCCGCCGCAAAGAGCAGCGTCGACAGGGTCAGAGCGAGTCGGCGCAGGCGCTGGCGCGGCGGCGCCGGGGCCGACTTCTCCTGCGCCGTCGCGTCGTAGACATCGGCGAGCAGGATTCGCGAGATTGCGTATGCCTCCTTCATATCGGTCGTCCTCTTCCTGTCGAGCCACGGAGATGAACCGGTGGCCTTCAGAAGGTACAACGCATCGGCGCCCGGATTGGTTTCCGAAGTAGCCCGATGAACTTGCAAGGCCGGCATCGCGGCCCTCACTTCTGCTCCGCTACCAGTGGTAGGAACCGCGCACGCCGAGCACAAAGCCCGACGGCAGGAGTCCTGGACTGTCCCGGTGAGCGCCTTCGAGGTCGAGATCAAGCGACTCCCAGAGTCTCAGCCGCGCACCGAGACGGTACGCCTGTCCCGACTGTTCGGACAGGCCGGCGCCAAGGTAGGGCATCAGTCTGGCGCGGTCGCCGAACAGGTTCAGACGATAGCCGAGATCGGCTTCCGCCAGGGATCTCATCTCCGCGTCGCCGCGTCCGAGCGCCATCGCGCTCTGCTGCTGCTCCCAGAGACGGCTGACGCCGCTCGAGGCGTTGCCCCAGGAGGAGCGCAGGCCGAACGAGAGACCGCGATCCGACGCCCCGGGATCGACTCGGAGGGCGCCGGCAAGGCCCCACTCGGTGAGTTCGCCGGACTGGTGGGTCAGCAGCGAACGGCCCTTCAACTCCATGAGCAGGCCGCGGGGGGCATTCGCGTAGCGGATACCGGCGCCGAACTCCATTCCGCCTCCCGTCTCCGCGTCCCCGCCGTCGTAGCGCAGACCCACCTCGGCGGACGGTATGAGAAGCGCACCCGAGCCGAGCTTCGTGGACCTGGACCCCTCCATCATCAGGCGGGCACGACTCACGTCCCTCGAAAGCTCGGGCAGCGCCACGCTCTCGTCGGCGGTGGCGTTCAGCACCAGGAAGTCGGTCTTCAAGGCCAGGTTGAGACAGTGGCACTCGGAAGCGGACTTCTTCAGGTCTTGCCGGAGGCCGACGGCGCCCATGCTCATCGCGATATCGGTCTCGATCGAGCCGAGGTCGCCCTGGGTCATCGTCATCGAGCCTTGGCCCTGGCCGAGGATGCCCCAGATCGACAGGCCGTCGGTCAGTGCGACCCGCAGGTAGGGCAGGCCGGTGGTCAGGGAACTCTCCATGTCGGTGTCCCGCTTGACCCGGCGTCCATTCCCGTACTCGAGGACATCGCCCTGCCCGAAGCTGTGGGAGGCGGCGACGCCGAAGATGACGCGTCCGCGCTCGAAATCGATTCCCACCGTGCCGGTCGCCACGTCGCCGTCGACGGAGATGTTGGTTTCGCCGCCACCGAAGCGTGTCGTTGCGCCACGGCCCCAGATCGACCAGCCGTTGCCGGCGGAGCCTTCCGCGTCGGGTTCGCTTCCTTCGTCGGCCGGGGCGACGAGGCCCAGGCCGATCCGGTCGCCGCCGCCGGAGCCGGAGAACTGGAACGAACTCCGCAGCAGCAAGTCACCCAACTCCATGCCGAACATTCCGGAGTGGCCGGTGCTCCCGGTCGCCCGGCCGCCGTGGAATGAACGGTGGCTGCCGCCGTAGGGCTGGCGTGCCCCGAAGCCAGTCGAGGGTTGGAGCAGACCCGTAGAGGCAGATCCGCCGAATACACCGGGAATTCCACCGGACATACCTGCAGCGGCCGGTGCTCCAAGATGACCGGGCAGCAGCCCCGCGCTGGTTGCCGGGCCCGTCCAGGAGGCGCCGGCCGCGGTCCATGATTCGCGGCTGGACAGGTCGAGCCTTCGGCCTGCGATCGTCAAGTGAGAGCCCTGGTCGCGCCGGCGGCGGATTCGATCTTCCACTGCTTCCAGCGCGTGACCCGCGGCGGTGCGGGCAAAGCGCGCCAGCCAGGCCTCGGCGAGTTCGGGTCCGTCGTCGTCCTGGATGAGGCCCGACGCTTTCGATACGGCGAGCGTTGCATTCACCGGATCGGAGAGTGTGATGTGGAAGATCTCCGTCTCTTCGTACACCAGGTCGTCGAGCAACTCGACGGCGACCTCTACCGATGTCGTACGTGGCCGGAAGGTCAGTGTCCCGATCCCGACGACGTAGTCCGTTCCAGCCGTCGCCGATCCGTCCGAGGTGGCCCAGCGAACGGTCGCAGGTTGCTGCATGGCTCGGCTCAGGGTCGCTGTGAACACAAGGTGGCCGGCGGACTCGTCGGCGCGGGAATCGACGATCCGGACTTCGGGCGCCGGTGGGGGCGGCTCACGATCCGTGTCGTCGTCCCTGATCGTGCCCGTTGCCGAGATGGTGCGTCCATTGATCCTCGCGTTGACCGGCTGGCTGAGGGTCAGGGTCAGGGTCTCGTTGTTTTCCGTCACCTCGTCGTCGATCAGTTCGACGAGGATGGTTCCGCCGACTGCGGTCGGACCGAGGATCAGGGTGCCGCTGGCCGGCACATAGTCGATGTCGGGTATCGCCGTGCCTGGCACGGTCGTCCAATCAATCGTTACGGATCGGGTGGTCCGGCCCTCGAGTGTGATCGCGAATTCCAGTTCGTTGTCGTCTTCATCGGCGTAGGCATTGGCGATCCGGATCCGCGGGAAGGCATCGTTGTCGATGATGGTTCCGGTAGCCGTTCCCATGTCGTTCACGATGGTGGCGCTTGCCGGATCGCTCAGGGCAACCGACAGGGTTTCGTCGTCCTCCTGAACCTTGTCGTCTCGCACTGGGACGTGAATCGTGCGTGCGGTCTGACCGGGCATGAAGGTCAGCGTTCCACTCGATTCGGTGTAGTCCCGGCCGCTGCCGGGCGTGGCGGTGCCCGCCGATGTCGCCCAGTCGACGGTTGTCTGCTCGCCGGTCTCCGATGAGAGGGTTACGGCGAAGGACAGCCCGCCCTCGTCCTCCGAGGCCTCGGTGTCGGCGATTCGGAGTGTCGGCTCGTCGCCGTCGCCGTCGTCGTCGTCGTCGTCGTCGTCGCCGTCGCCGTCGTCGTCGCCGTCGCCGTCGCCGTCGCCGTCGTCGTCGTCGTCGTCGTCGCCGTCGCCATCGCCGTCACCGTCGTCGTCGTCGTCGTCGTCGCCGTCGCCGTCGCCGTCGCCGTCGCCGTCGCCATCGCCATCGCCGTCGCCGTCGCCGTCGCCGTCGCCATCGCCGTCGCCGTCGCCGTCGCCGTCGCCGTCGCCGTCACCGGGGGTGCCGCCGCCGCCACCGTCGCCGGGGGTGCCGCCGTCGCCGTCACCACCGTCGCCATCGATCACACGGGGCGTGCAGGGCGTTGGTTGATTCGGAAGCGGCAGAATCGTTCCGAGGGCGGTGCGTTGATCGGGGGTGACTCCTCCGTCGTCAAGGAGTGCGAACTCCAGGTCGTACCCCTGGGGCGGAAAGCAGCGACCAGGACATACCCGTACAGTCGCAGTCCTCGTGACGGTGTCGCTGCCTGCCGGGAATATCAGTTCCCCGCTCTGGTACTCGAAGTCGCCGTAGTAACCGAACACGTCCGGCTGTGTGCACAGGTCTGCGCCGGGAGTGACACTGGGTGAGCTCGCAATCGGTGTTCGTCGAGCCGTTGGGCCGTTGTCCGCTTTGTACCGGACCCGGACCTCGCCGCTCTGCGAGGTGCGATTCAGAGTGACCGTGAGCGGCACGCCGGTTCGCTCGTCGCCGGACCCTCCTGCGATGGAGATGGTCTGTGCCTGGGCTGAAGCGGTCGAGCCGAGGAGGAGGACGGGCAGCAACAGGAGGCCGGCGATCCGCGCACCGTGCCGGGCAGTGCCGGCATGGCCCGTAGCCGCACCGACAGCGGGACGCGCGGACGATCGGTCCGGTTGCTGAAGGGGGGCTCTCAACCTGTTGATCCGTCTACCGTTCAACCCCAGTGCGGGAGCAGTTCCGGAGCCCAGTTCCTGAGTGCCCCCGTGGCGCGTCACTATACAGGAACTTATAGACATAATGCTATCTAGTAGTTTTACGGGTAAGAGCCTCAAGCTACCTGCAGGGGCACCCGAACTTCTGTGAGAGTCGGCCAGGACGCGCGTCGATCGTTGGTTGATCGACCACCCTCTTCCCGTGCGGTGCGACGACCGTCGAGGCTGACGGCAACTAGCCTACCGCCGCGGATGCGGTTGCTGTCAAGAAACGTGCGTATCTGTCCGAAACTGGCCCTTGCGGTTCCGGTTTCGGCTCAGGAACGCCGCATTCGGCCCGTAGGCAATTTGGAGGCTCCAGTGGGCGTTGGTGAGCAGTCGGCGACGCCGGCAACCGCCTGGAGTCGATCGACCACGTCCTCCTGAACGATGTGGCGATCTTCGAGGCGGATCGCTGTGAGTTGCCCGCCCCAGACGCAGCCGCTGTCGAGGGCAATCAGATCCGGTCGCAGGTGCAGGCCGAGCGCGGCCCAGTGGCCGCAGACCACGGTGTGGTCGGGACAGCCGCGCGGTCCGACGGCGAACCAGGGGCTCAGGTGCCGGGGCGCCTCTTCGAGCGGACCGTTGTAGGCGTGGGGGGCTCGCTTCGAGTCGAGCATTCGCGTGCGTGTCATCGTGGACAGGTCCGCCTTGTTTGCCGCCGCACGGTGTCTGCCCGTGTTCTCGCGACGCAGCAGGCACTCGGCGTTTGGACCCTGGAGCTGCCGTTGCAGGCGCTCGCCTGCCTCGAGGGCGTCCTTCCGGGACCAGCCCGGCAGCAATCCGGCGTGGACCAGTACGAAGTCGGTAGCGGCGATCCGCGCGAAGTGAATGAAGGGGAGTCGACGGAGCCAGTCGACCAGGTCGGGGCCGTCGGTGGCGCTCAGCACCGCCTCCAGCGTGTCGCTCGACCGTGCCCGGGAGATTCCGAGTTGGCGGGCGATCAGGTGCAGGTCGTGGTTTCCCAGCACGACCTGGAAGCGATCGCCCATCTCGTCGTCCTGCGCCCGCGCCCAACGGAGCACTTCGAGCGAGCTTGGCCCCCGGTTGATCAGATCGCCGACCATCCAGAGGCGGTCCCTCCGGACATCGAGATCGAGCCGCCGGATCAGCGCCTCGAGGGTGCGGAAGCAGCCGTGGACATCGCCGATCACCCAGGTCGCCACCGGAGTCCCCGACTTCGCCGGCGTCAGTCGACGATGGCCTGGTAGGTCAGGGTCTGCAGATCCTGGCGAATGTTGAGGTGCGTGTAGGGCCTCACCTGAGTCATCAGGACGCCGATCAGTTCCTCCTCGGGATCGACCCAGAAGACGGTGCAATAGGCGCCGCCCCAGGAGTAGGACCCGACCGAGGCGGGCATTGCCGAGGGTCCCTTGTCCGTGACCACGCTGTAGCCGAGCCCGAAGCCGAAGCCGGGTCCGCGCAGCCAGATGCCGTGGTCGCCGGTGTGGTTCGTGGTCATCAGTTCGACGGTCTTGCGGCCGAGCACACGGTTCCCGTCCAGTTCGCCGCCGGAGAGCATCATCTGGTGGAAGCGGTAGTAGTCGGCGGCGGTCGAGACGAGTCCGCCCGAGCCGCTGAAGTACTTGTGCGGCTCGCGCACCTGGCGGGCGCTTGAGTCCGGCGGCTCGGTGAGGACGATCGTGCCGTCCTCGCCGGGCCGGTAAAGCGCGGCGAAACGGTCGACCTTCGACTCGGGCAGGTAGAAGTAGGTGTCGGTCATCCCGAGTGGCGCGAAGATCCGTTCCTTCAGGTACTCGTCGAAGGTCTGGCCCGAGAGCACCTCGACCAGCCGCCCGACCACATCGACGGAGGGGCCGTATTGCCAGGCCTCGCCGGGATGGAACTCGAGCGGCGCTTCGGCCAGGGCGGAGACGAAGTCGCCGACCGTCCAGTCGGGCGTGCGCTGTTCCCTGAGCTTGGCGTACTCGGCCCCGGCCAGCCCGCGGTAGCTGTTCGCGAAGCCGGCGGTGTGGGTCAGGATGTGCTGGACCGTGATCGGCCGCGCGGCCTCAACCAGCTTGTAGGGCGCTCCCAGGTACTCGTCGGTGTCCGGGACGACCGCGACCTCCATCTCGGCGAACTCTGGCAGGTACTTGGCGATCGGGTCGCGGAGTTGGAACCGCCCCTCTTCGTAGAGCGTCATCAGCGCGACGGAGGCGATCGGCTTCGTCATCGACGCGATGCGGAAGATCGTGTCCCGGGTCATCGGCGCGCCTTCTTCCGGCCACCGGTCGCCCTGGGCTTCGAAGTGAACGACCTTGCCGCGGCGGGCGACCAGGGTGACGATGCCGGCGACCTGCTTGCGGTCGATGTAGCCGGCCATCGCGTCCGAGAGGCGCTGCAGCCGCTCGCTGGACATGCCGACGCTCTCCGGCTCGGCGACCGGCAGCGGCGCCGCCCCGGCCTGATCGGCCGCCGCGGCGGGGGGTGCGGCCGCGGCCGCGCCGGGCAGGAGAGCGAGGAGCGTGAGAAGGGCGGCGAACAGTCCGATGCGGCGCGTGAGGTTCATTTCGGGTCTCCTCCGGGAGAGTTGCTTGAGGAAGGTCTTGATGCGGGTCATCGCCTCGCCCGCGGGGTCAGCGTCGTGGTGTGCCGCTCGCCGTCCCGCAGGTAGGCGACCTCGATCGGAACGTCGACCTTGACCGCGTCCAGGGCGTAGGTGTAGTCGTAGATGTTGGCAATCTTCTGACCGGCGAACTCGACGACGACGTCGCCGCCCTGCAGGCCGGCCTCGGCCGCCGGACCGCCCTCCATGACGCCGCCCAGCAGGAGCCCTTCGACCTCGCTGGCGTAGTCGGGGATGGTGCCGGTGTAGGCACGCACGGTGTCGCGGCTCCCGCCCTGCTGGAGCGAGCGCTCGACCTTGGCGAACTGGAGCGGTTCGGCGCGGTTCGCGGCCCGGCGTGTGAGCAGGGCGGCGAACCGCGTCACCCGCTGGAGCTCGTCGTAGTCGATCCGATCCGCGGTGTCCGTGGGACGGTGATAGTCCTCGTGGGAGCCGCTGAACAGGTTGGCGCTCGGGATGCCGGCGCGGTTGAAGCTCGAACTGTCCGTCGGCAGGTACGGATCGGTCTGCATGCCAACGTCGAAGCCGACCGGGACGTTGGCGGCCTCGACCAGGCTCGGCCAGTCGGGGCTCGAACCGAGCGCCTGGATGCTCAGGCGGTTGTCGCGGACCCGGCCGACCATGTCGAGGTTGATGTAGGCCGCGATCTGTTCGGTCGGGATGACCGGGTCGTCGATGAAGTTCGCGGAGCCCAGGAGACCGAGTTCCTCGCCGGACCAGAGAGCGACCGCGACGTTGCGGTCGTGCCCCATCTTCCGCAGTTGGCGTGCCGCTTCGATCACCGCGGCGGTGCCGGAGGCGTTGTCGTCGGCGCCGGGGTGCACGGTGTTCGTTTCGTCCTCGCGGGCGAGGGAGTTGCCGCCGCGGCCGTGGCCGAGGTGGTCGTAGTGGGCGCCGAGCACCACCCACGGCTTCTCGGGTCCCGAGCTGTCCGCACCGGGAAGGACGGCGACGACGTTGTGGGCCTGACGCCGCTCGCGTTCGATGGCGACGTGCAGGCTGATCCGGACGCCGGGCAGGTCGAATCCGGCGGTGTGCGGGTTGCCGTCGTCGAAGCTCTTCTGAACCTCCTCGATGGTCCGGCCGGCGCCCGCGAAGATCGCCTCGCCGACTTTGCCGCCGATGCTGGCGGCGGTGATGCCGGACCCGGCGGCGGCGGTGTCGAAGGCCATCGGCACGGTGGCGCCGGCGTTCGGCGAGCGCGGCCCGGTGAGGACCAGGAGCGCCTTGGCGCCGGCCTCGCGCGCGGTCAGCGCCTTGTAACGAAGTCCGGAGTACCGGTTGAGGATGGCCCGCGCCTCGCCCTCGACATCCTCGGGGACGTAGCGGAGAACGACGGCGATCTTGTCCTTGACGTCCAGGGTGGCGTAGCTGTCGTAGCCGAAGTCCTGGGAGTCCGGGATCCGGATGCCGTAGCCGGCGAACACCACCGGTCCCTCCGCCCCGACCGCGTCGGAGAAGCCGAGGGCCTGGATCTGCGTGTCGTCGTCGAAGCTGTGACTTGCGCCGTCCGTTTCGATCCGGATCGTCGACCCCATGTCGCGGGCGCCGGCCACAAACTCGAAGTCGAGCAGCAGGTCGTCCTCGCCGGGCAGGGGCGTGGCGCCGATCTCCCGGAGCTGCCTTGCGATGTACTCGGCGGCCAGCTTCTCGCCGTCGGAGCCGGTCAGCCGGCCCGCGAGTTCGGGCGCTGCGAGCGCGGCCACGTGCGCCTTCAGGGCGTCACCGGGATGATCCTGGTCGGTGACCGTTCGAGGTTTCTTCGCGCGTTGCCGGAGCGGCGAGGCGCCGAGAGCCTGGAGCGCTGCCTCGTGGTTCCAGTCGGCGATGTAGAGCTGGCCGCCGTCGCCATCATGCCGGCTCGAGGTCCAGGCGAGCTGGCGGCCGTCGGGTGAGGGAACGGGAAGTCCGTCGAAGCGATCGGTGAAGGTGACGCGGACCGGTTCCTTCGTGCCTTCGGTATCGACGATGAAGATCTCGAAGTTGTCGAAGCCGAGCTTGTTCGAGGCGAAGAAGATGTACTCGCCGGAGGGGTGCTGGTACGGGGCCCAGCTCATGGCGCCGAAGTCGGTCAGTTGGCGCTGGTCGGCGCCGTCCGGGTTCATCGACCAGACATCGGCGATCAGGCCGTCTTCCGTGAAGCGCCGCCACACGATCCGGGAACCGTCGGCGGAGAAAAAGGGTCCGCCGTCGTATCCGGGCACGTCGGTCAGGCGGGTCTGGCCGCTGCCGTCGGCGCGCATGATGTAGATCTCGCCGAAGTAGGCGGGGTCGAGTTCCAGCAGGTTCGCTTCACGCTCGCTGAGGTCCCGGTCGTACGCGTCCCGGGTGGAGGAGAAGACGATCCACTCCCCGTCGGGCGAGTAGCTGCCCTCGGCGTCGTAGCCGCGGGCATCGGTGAGCCTGACCGGGTCGCCGCCGGGCATCGGCGTCGCGTAGATATCCATCTCCGGGTCGTAGTCCCAGGCGTAACGGCGTTCCTGGCCCGAGGCGCGGAAGTCGAGTTCCTGCTGCTGCAGTTCGGCCGAGCGCGGGTCGTGGTGCGTGGACCCGAACAGGATCTCGGAACCGTCCGGGCGGATGAAGGCGCAGGTCGTCTTGCCGATGCCGGTCGACACCTCGCGGGTGTCGCCGGTGGTCAGATCGAGCAGGTAGATCTGGTAGAACGGATTCTCGGGCCGCCGTTCGCTCTGGAAGACCAGGAGTCCGCCATCGGCGGAGAAGTAGCCCTCGCCGGAGCGCTTGCCCTCGTAGATCAGGCGCCGGCTGCGCTCGAGGAAGGTGCTCTCGTCGGGTTCGCCGTCCGCGGCGGGCGCCGGTGCAGTGAGAGCGGCGAGGGCTGCGGCTGCCAGTGCGGCGGTTGCAGAGTTCGGTTTCGGCACGGCGGTCTCTCCCCAGGCAGGTCTCGACGAACCCGTGAGGCTAACAGCCCGCCCAAGTCCGGCTTCGTAGAGACGATCGGCAGCCGGGCCTGTGTCATACTTCGCGGGCCGACTTGGCTGTTCCTCCAGGGCGCCTCGTGGAGGCTTGAGACGATGACGACCGCGGAAGTGACGACCGTAGACCTGCCTCGGAACGAAGACTGGGTTGAGTGGCGCGCCCGCATCGACGAGCGCATGGAGCACGTAGCGACCAAGGCCGACATGGCGAACCTGAAGGTCTGGATGGTGGCGACCATGGTCGCCACCATGTTTACTGTCGGCGCGTTGACCGTCGCGTCGCTCAAGCTCCTGCTCGGCTAAGGGGCTCCGCCGCGAGTTCGGTGTGCTACGCGCGCTGAAACGGCCGGAGCCGATCCGGTGTCTTCTCCTTTCCGGCTGCTAGCCTGCCGGCCCATGTGGAGTGGCCTGCCGATCTCGACCTGGATCCTGTTGGCGGTCTCGGTCGGCGCCGGGCCCGCTTTGGTGCTCCTCCGGCGCTGGTCTGAGAGAGGCGGACATCGCGGCCGCGAAGCGTCGGCCCGGGGCAACGGCGCGTGACCGCGAGCGCTCTGGTCCTGGTCCCGCTGGGGCTGTACATGCTCGTGCTGCTCGGGCTCGGCCTGTGGAGCCGGCGAGAGGGAGCGAGCCTCGAGGGCTACTACATCGCCGGCAGGAAGCTGCCTTCCTGGGTGATCGCGTTCAGTTCGAACGCCACCGGCGAGAGCGGTTGGCTGCTGCTCGGCTTGACCGGAATGGGGTATGCGGTCGGTTTCCACGCGTTGTGGGTCGTTTTCGGTGAAGTCATGGGCGTGGCGATCGCGTGGATCTTCGTTGCGCGGCCCTTCAAGGAATACACGGACCGCTACCGGGCGATCACGGTTCCCGACTACCTGGAACAGCGCTTCCGGGACCGCTATCACGTTCTCAGGCTGCTCTCGATAGCCATCACTCTGTCCATGGTCACCGTCTACTGCTGCGCCCAACTGGTCGCGACGGGCAAGGCGTTCTCGTCGTTCCTTGGTTTCAGCTACGGCGCGGGGGTGTGGCTGGGAGTGGTGGTCACGGTGTTCTACACTGCGGTCGGCGGCTTCAAGGCGGTTGCCTACTCGGACGTGGTGCAGGGGCTGCTCATGGTTGGCGGACTGGTCCTGCTGCCGATCGTCGGCTTCGCCGCCGCCGGCGGTTGGAGCGAAGTGATCGGCACGCTCCAGGCGACGGATCCGAGCCTGTTGCGGGCCATGGGCAGCCACGGGGCGACCTGGCCGGGCGTGCTCTCGGCCGTGAGTTTCGCCGGCATCGGGCTGGCCTTCCTGGGCGCGCCTCAACTCCTGACCCGCTTCATGTCCGCCGCCTCGGGCCGCGAGATCAGGCGCGGTGGGCCGATCGCGGTCGTCTGCATGGTGCTGTTCGATGTCGGCGCGGTGTTCACCGGGATCGCCGGCCGGGTGTTGTTCCCCATGCTCGACGACCAGGAGACCGTCATGCCGATGATGAGCGCCGAGCTGTTCCCGGCGGTGTTCACCGGCATCTTCCTGGTCATCGTGCTCGGCGCGATCATGTCGACGGTCGATTCGCTGCTGATCCTCGCGTCGTCGTCCGTGGTGCGGGATCTCGCGCAGAAGATCCTGGGCGCGACCGGCGGAGACGCGCGCCTGACGCGCTACGGCCGCTACGTCACGGTCCTGGTCGGGTTGATCGCCCTGCCGTTCGCTCTGGCGGAGCCCCGGGTGCTGTTCTGGTTCATCCTCTTCGCCTGGTCCGGCCTGGGCGGCGCCTTCGTGCCGGTCGTCCTCTGCTCGCTGTTCTGGAAGCGGACGACGTTGCCGGGCGCCGTAGCCGGCATGTCCACGGGCTTCACGGTGACGGTGGCCTGGGTGCTGCTGTTCAAGACGTCGTACTACGACCTGTACGAACTGATCCCGGGCCTGCTCGCCGGCCTGGGCGCGACCGTGATCGTCAGTCTGTGGACGAAGCCTCCCGAAGGGGCGGCGGAGGAGTTCGAGGACGTCCACGCCGCGGTCAGAGACTCGTAGCGCCGGAGAAGACCGGGCGCTGTGCGCCGGATGCGGGCGCGGATCGCGCCACCCGGGTCCCAGGGGCTACACTCCCTCCGCCATGCTCGCCAGGTTGCCCCTTGTTGTCCTGCTGCTCTGCGGCCCGGCCGCGGCCGAGGAGCTGTCGTACTACCTGCCGGACGCGGCCGGCCCGGCCGCCTACGATCCGGACGTCCCGCGGCCGTCCGCGGTGCTCGGCTACGAGGTGGGAGACTGGCACGTTCGTCCCGATCAGTTGAACGCCTACATGCGTGCGCTGGCGGCCTCGTCGGCGCGGGTGTCGGTGTCGGTGCAGGGGCGGACTCACGAACAGCGTCCCCAGCTTCTGCTGGCGATCACTTCGCCGCGCAACCACGCGCGGCTCGACGAGATCCGCGAACGCCGGCGCGGTCTGGTCGACCCCCGGTCGCCGGCGCCGGAGCTGGACGGTCTGCCGGTCGTCATCTGGCTCGGTTACAGCGTTCACGGCAACGAACCGAGCGGGTCGAATGCTTCGATGCTGGTCGCGTATCACCTCGCCGCGTCTCGGTCGGAGGTGGTGGCCGAGCAGTTGGAGCGGGCGGTGGTGCTCATCGATCCGAGCCTGAACCCCGACGGGCTGGGCCGCTTCGCGCACTGGGCCAACACGAATCGGGGCAAGGTGGTGAATGCCGACCCGGGGCACAGGGAGCACCGCGAGCCGTGGCCGGGCGGACGCACGAACCACTACTGGTTCGATCTGAACCGGGACTGGCTGCTGCTGCAACACCCCGAGTCGCAGGCCCGGATGGCGACCTGGAAGGCCTGGCAGCCGAACCTGGTGGGCGACTTCCACGAGATGGGCGCCGACAGCACGTTCTTCTTCCAGCCGGGCGTTCCGAGTCGTCGCAACCCCCTCATTCCCGAGCGCAACGTGGAGCTGACCGAGGCGATCGCCGCCCATCACGCCGCTGTGTTCGATGGGATGGGCCGGCTGTACTACAGCCGCGAGGGCTTCGACGACTTCTACCTGGGCAAGGGTTCGACCTACCCGGACGCCCACGGCGCGGTCGGCTTCCTGTTCGAGCAGGCGGGCGCCGACGGCCACCGGATCGAGACGGCGAACGGAGAACTCGGGTTTGGCTTCGGGATCAAGAACCACCTGCTGGCCTCCCTGTCCATGGTCGAGGGCGGCGTGGCGAAGCGCCTCGAGCTGCTGGAGCACCAGCGCGACTTCTTCCGCGGCGCCCTGGCCACAGCGGAGGAGTCCGGTCCGGCCGCCTACGTGTTCCATGTCGACGGCGACCGCGGGCGGGCCCATCGCATGCTGGACCTTCTGCTGCGTCACGAGATCGAGGTTTACGGGACGGTGGACGACATCGCGCTCGACGATCGCGCCTATCCCTCCGGCGGGTCCTGGCTGGTGCCGCTCGAGCAGCCGCAGACGACCCTCGTCCGGTCGTTCTTCGAGAAGGTGACCGAGTTCAATGACTCGGTCTTCTACGACGTCTCGGCCTGGACGCTGCCGCTCGCCTTCGGCGCCGAGTACGACCTGCTCGAGGGCGGCGCCTACCGGCAGGACATGCTCGGAGCTGCGGTCACGGATGCCGCGGTTGAACCGGGCGGGTTCGGCGACGCCGGGGCGAACGAAGTGGTGTACGCCTACGCCTTCTCGTGGGATGGCTACTTCGCGCCGCGCGCCCTGAACCGGCTGCAGCGGGCCGGCGCCCGGCTGCGCGCCGCCGTGCGGCCCTTCACAGCCGAGACGGCCGGCGGTACGCAATCCTTCGAGCCGGGAGCGATCGTCGTGCCGGTCGGCCGGCCGGGCGAGCCGGGCGCCAACGCCGGGGTTGACCTGGAGGGACTGCTCGCCGAAGCGGCGGCCGCCGACGGCGTCGACATCCACCGGTTGATCAGCGGCCAGGCCGGGGCCGGAATCGACCTGGGCAGCCCGAGCCTGCGGCCGCTTGCCGCCCCGCGGCCGCTGCTCGTGACCGGTTCCGGCGCCTCGTCGTACCGGGTGGGGGAGGCCTGGCACCTGCTCGACGAGCGCTTCGGCGTCGAGGCGTCGCTGGTCGATCTCGCCGCGCTGGGCGGCGTGGAGCTGGACCGGTACACGCACGTCGTGTTGGCTCTCGGCGGCGGCCGCTTTGGCGGCGGCGCGCCGCCGGCCGAAGTGCGGGATCGCCTCCAGGCCTGGGTCCGAGGCGGCGGCGCGGTGGTGGCCATCGGTCCGGCGAGCCGCTGGGCGAGCGCCGAACTCCTGGGTCGGGAACGGGCTGACGAAGACGCAGCGGCCGACGCGGAGGACGCGGACGCTTCCGGGGCGCCGGAGCGCCGCCGCTACGCCGACTACCGCGACCAGCGGGCCGAGCAGCTCATGGCCGGCACGATCGTCGGCGTGGAACTCGATCTGACCCATCCGCTGGCCTACGGCTACAGGCGGCCGGAACTCGCCACCATCCGCACCGGCGGGATGGTCCTGCCGTCCAGTCCCGACCCGTTCGAGAACGTCGGCCTGTATCGGGATCCGCCGCGGCTCTCCGGGTGGATATCGCCGGAGAACCAGCGCCGGCTTGCCGGCAAGCCGGCCGTGATCGCCAGCCGGATGGGTCGCGGCGTCGTGATTCAGCTTCTCGACGATCCGAACTTCCGCGCCTACTTCTACGGCTCGAATCGCCTGTTTCTGAACGCGATCTTCCTGAGCGGCCTGATTGACTCGACCTCCGCGCCAGAGACCTGGTAGGGATTGGCGAACCGGTGGCGCCGTTGATCTTGGCAGGAGTCTTGCGTTCGTTGGTGCCGCTGTGCTGAAATCCGGCGGGCCAAGCTGGCTTGGCGCGCACAAACGTCAACTGTTCACGGAGAAGTCGAGAGTGACCGAAACCGACCACCCCGACTCCACTCCGCCCACGGCGCCTGCCGGCGCCGACGGCGAAGTCCTGATCGCGGTCCACAACCTGACCAAGCACTACGGTCCGATCCGCGCCGTCGACGGAATCAGCTTCGAAGTGCGCCGCGGCGACGTGCTCGGCTTTCTCGGGCCGAACGGCGCCGGCAAGACGACGGCGATGAAGATGATCACCGGCTTCCTGGAGCCTGACGCCGGCAGCGTTTCGGTAGCCGGCATCGACGTCGCTCAGGATCGGCTCGCCGTCAGCCGGCGAATCGGCTACCTGCCCGAGAACGCGCCCGCATACGCTGAGATGACTGTCGAGGCCTTCCTCGGTTTCATTGCCGAGGCGCGCGACCTCGAGGCCCCGGAGGCCGCGATCGATTCGGTGGTCGAGGTGACGCACCTGCGCCGGGTGCGCGGCCAGACGATCGAGACGCTGTCCAAGGGCTTCAAGCGACGCGTCGGCCTGGCCCAGGCTCTGATCCACGATCCGGACGTGCTGATCCTCGACGAGCCCACCGACGGTCTGGACCCGAACCAGAAGGCGGTGGTCCAGGACCTGATCCTGAGCCTGTCCTCCAACCGCTGTATCGTGCTGTCGACCCACATCCTCGACGAGGCGGAGCGGGTGTGCAACCGCGCCTTGATCCTCTCGGAGGGGCGCATCCTCGTCGACTCGACACCCGAGGACCTAGTGGCCCGGGCGCCCGGCCACAACGCGGTCCGCTTCCGGGTCACAGAGGGCGACGCCGCCGAGATGGTGGCGGCGCTGTACGCCGCCGCGTGGTGCGCCGCGGCCCGTGTGCTGCCGAACGGCGAGGTCGAAGTCGTGCCGCGGCATGGCGAGAATCGCCTGAACGATGTGCTGGCGACGGTCGGTGAAGGCCGGATCGCCGGCGTTCGTGTGCGGGAGGGCCGGCTCGACGAGCTGTTTCGCGACGTGACGAGGGGGGTGGCGGCATGAGCGCGGACCAGAGCACGCCGCGGGCCTCGGTTGCCGCGGGCACTTCGGGCGGCGCCCTGGCGCTGCGTCTTGTCGGGATGAGGGCGGTGCTGAGGCGGGAGTTCCGCGGCTATTTCGCGTCGCCGCTGGGCTACATCTTCATCGTCATCTTCCTGATCGGGAGCGGCTACCTGATGGTGTCGCGCGATTTCGGCCGCTTCCTGGAGATGCGCGAGGCGAACCTCGACGCGCTCTTCAGCTACGTGCCCTGGATCCTCGTCGTCCTGGTGCCGGCGGTGGCGATGCGGCTGTGGGCGGAGGAACGCCGGTCCGGGACCGTCGAGTTGCTGCTGACCCTGCCGATCACGCTCGAGGGGTCGTACCTGGGCAAGTTCCTGGCCGGCTGGGCCTTCCTGGCGGTGCCCGTGTTGCTGACCTGGCCCGCGGTGTTCCAGGTCGCCCGGCTGGGCGATCCGGACTGGGGCGCGATCTTCCTGAGCTACGTCGCCTCCCTGCTGGCGGCGGCGGTGTTGCTCGCGATCGGCCTCCTGTTCTCGGCGTTGTCGAAGAACCAGGTCGTCGCGTTCATCCTCGCGGTGGCCGCTTCGGTCGGCTTCCTGCTGATCGGCCTGCCGCAGACCCAGGAGTTCGTGGGCAAGTGGTTCGGCGGCTACGTCGAGCGGGTCGTCTCTTCGCTCAGCCTGCTCGACCACTTCGAGACCCTGACCCGGGGCCTCCTGCAGTTGAACTCGTTGTTGTTCTTCGTGTTGTTCACTGTCGGTTGGCTGATCTGCGGCATGTTGGTGCTCAGCCGGACCAAGACGAATTGAGGGCGCGAGGGTTTCTTGGGGGTGCGAGGACTACTTCAGGGCGCGAGGACTAACTGAGGGATTTGGCAGATGACTTCCGAACCGAACATTGTGGATAGCGGGACGCCGGGAACGGCGTCCTCCGCGGCCGGTACGCCGCAAGCGGCGTCCTTTGGAGGCAGCGGCCCGCGCGGGATGACCCTGGCGCAGGGCCGGACGGTGACGCTCGTCCTCATCGGTCTGTTGACGGTGTTTTCGATCCACGTCGCCAACGAGTGGCTCGAGAGCTGGCGCGTCGACCTCACCGGAGGCGATCTCTACTCGCTGACCGACGGCACCGGCGCCATCCTCGATCGCATGCAGGAGGAGGGCGTCAAGCCGCTCGAGATCCGCCTCTACTTCTCCGAGACGGCGGGCAAGACGCTGCCCAAGTTCGTCAAGGACTTCATCGGCTACGAGCGCTATCTGCGCAGCCTGCTGGGCGAGTACGAGCGCGCCGCGGCAGGGAAGATCCGGGTCGAGACGATCGACCCGCTTCCCGACAGCGATGACGCGGACCGCGCCGCCGAGGACGGCCTCGACGGCAAGCTGATCAACCAGAACGGCGATCTCTTCTACTTCGGTCTGGCGCTCGAGACCCAGACCGGCAGCAAGGAGACGATCGAGTTCCTGTGGCCGCAGGAGCAGGAGAACATCGAGTACGAGATCTCGAAGAAGATTCACGGTCTGCTGTGGCCGGCGCGGCAGCGGGTCGGCGTGCTGTCGAGCCTGGAGGTCTTCGGCGGCGCCCAGGATCCGATGATGGCCCAGATGTTGGCCGCCCAGGGACGGACACCGGCGCAGAAGTGGGTTGTGGTCCAGGTGCTGGAAGAGCTGTACGACGTGTCCCCGGTGCCGGCCGACGTGGACGAGATTTCGCGCGACGACTACGACCTGCTGGTCGTGATCCATCCCAAGGCGCTGCCCGACAAGACGGTGTTCGCGATCGACCAGTGGGTGGCCGCGGGCGGCAATGCACTGATCTTCCTGGATCCCTACGCCCTCGGCGACACGCCGCCGCAGAACCCGCAGCAGCCCTGGATGGCGCTCCAGTACGAGCCCGCCTCCAACCTGGCGCCGCTGCTCGATGCCTGGGGTCTGGAACTCCCGGCCAACCAGTTCGCGGCCGACTTCGAGTTGGCGGCGCGGCGGCCGATGAGCCAGTTCGGCGGCTCGGAGTCGGTGATCATCGATCTCAACGTCGACTCCACGGTGCATGAGGACCTGCTGGACGCGGAAAGTCCGATGCTGCGGGGTCTGTCGAACACACGGTTCTTCCTCTCCGGTGTGCTGCGGGAGATCGGGGCGGGCGCCGAGGAGGGTGGGGACGCTGAATCCGGCGAAGCGGACGCGGACGATGCCGGATCGTCGGAGGGCGTCGAACTTCGGCCCCTGATCTCGACCACGGCCTCCGGCAATACCCTCGAGGTGCTGCCAGGCTTCGGCGGCGGCGATGGCCTCGCGTACACCGACCTGAACGACGGCGCGAAGCTGCGCGACACGTTCACGCCCGGCGAGACGGCGCTGGCTCTGGCGTACGTGGTGCGCGGCAAGCTGCCGACCGCCTTCCCGGGCGGCGTCGACTACCCGGACAAGGAGGCGGAGCGGCCGCCCAACCTTCCCCCCGAGATCGAGATTCCGCCGCCGGACGACGCGCAGATCATCCACCGCGATCCGCTGCCGGAAGAGGAACGGGGAGAGGCGGCTGTGGTCGTGTTCGCGGATGTCGACTTCATCCACGACCAGATCGCCTTCCTGCAGAACCCGTTCGGGATCGTCCAGGCCGCGAACGACAACCACAAGGTGGTCCTCAACAGCGTCGACTATCTGCTCGGGTCCCAGGACCTGATGTCTGTTCGGGCCAAGAGCGGCATCAGCCGGCCCTTCCTCCGCTTCGACGAGATCGAGGCCCAGGCCGAGCTGGACACGCTGGACCGCGAGCGGCAGATCCGTGAGGAGATCGAGAGCTTCCAGGAGGAGTTGCGGGAGAAGCAGGGCGAAATCACCCAACGCAACGCGGCTCTCTTCCAGAGGAAGCTGCAGGAAGAAGTCGACGAGTTGAACGAGCGGATCCTGGACGCCAACCGGGAACTGCGGGACATCCGCAAGGGCCGGCGCGAGGCGCTGGAGCGTGAGGAGTCCATGGTGCGCTTCGCCGTGATCGGGTGGATGCCCATCGTCGTTCTGCTGATTGGTCTGTACCGCGCCCGCCGGCGCCAGGGCTGATAGGAGTTATCGGCATGAGTCAGTTGAACCGTAGACTCGTGATGGCGGCCGTGGCGCTGCTGGCCCTTTCGATCTTCAGTTACTGGAACAGCGTGTCGCGCGCGGAGCGCTTCGAGCGCGGCCAGAAGTTCCTGCCCAACCTGAATCCGGACGAGATCGCGCAGGTGGAGATCGTCCAGGGCGAAGAGCAGGTCACGTTGAGCCGGGCGGGCGACCGCTACGTGGTGGAGGAGGCTCACGACTACCAGGCCAGGAACGAGGGCGTGAACCGGTTGGTGCGTAACCTGCTCGACATCGAACTGGCGAAGGAAGTCGGCACGAGCGACAGTTTGGCGGCGGAACTCGGCATCGAACCGCCCGGCGAGGACACCGTCGAGGTGGCGCTCCGCAACGCCGCCGGCAACGACATGGTCCGGCTGCGGGTCGGCAACCGGTTCGACGGCGGCAGCGGCAACTACGTGCGGCGCCTCGACGGCGAGGAGAACCCGATCTTCCTGACCGACGCGACGGTGTTGATCGACAGCACCGCGGACCAGTTCCTGGAGAAGGAGATCGTCGACGTTTCGGGCAGCGACGTGGCGCGCATCGACGGGCCGGACTTCACCTTCAGCACCGGGGACGGGGAAGGCGCTGAACTCGCGCTCGAGCGGGTACCTGATGGCAAGCGGGAGAAGGCGAGCGAGGTCGGTCGGGTGAAGAACCTCCTTTCGCGGCTACGGTTCTCCGAGGTGTATCTCGCCGACGCCGAAGAGGTGGCGGACCTCTCGTTCGCCGACGAGTTCCGCTACGAACTGGAGGACGGCGCCGGCTACATCGTGTCCGTCGCCGGGCGAGGCGACGATCGCTACATCCGTATCGGCGGCTATCACACGGTGCAACGGGTGGAGATCGAGCGGGACACGCCCGACGAGGAGCTCCAGGAGAAGGCGGACATCCTGAGCCGGGCGGAGGAGATGCGGGAGTTCAACGACTACCACGGCTCCTGGGTCTACAAGTTGGACAGCTTCACCGGCGAAAAGCTCGACCTGCGCCGCGCCGACCTGATCGAAGACGTTGGAGGCGACGAAGAGAGCTGAGTCGTCGGTGGCCGGGCGTATCGTCCGGCAACACGAGCACACGCTCGGCTGCTATCTTTCGCCCCGCCCGCTGCGGCTGGTTGCAGCGGTTGCGTTCTTGAGGGAGCACTATCGATGTTGGGTTACTGCACGATCGGCGTCAACGACATGGCCCGGGCGGAGGCGTTCTACGACGCCGTGCTCGGCGAACTGGGCGCGACCCAGATCTTCGGGATGGACCGGATCAAGTTCTACGGCACCGATCCGAAACAGGCGATGCTCGCCATCTGCATCCCCTACAACCAGGAAACGCAGGTCCCGGGCAACGGCAACATGGTGGCGATCCCCGCCGGTTCCAGGGAAGGAGTCGACCAGCTCTACGCCAAGGCGATGGAGTTGGGCGCCAGCGACGAGGGTCCGCCCGGAGAGAGGCTGCCGACCTTCTACGGCGCCTACGTCCGCGACTTGGACGGCAACAAGCTCTGCTTCTTCCGTATGGGTGCTGGTTAGAACGGAGCGGCCTCCGGTCAGGCTGCTCTTCTGGCGGGGCTACGGAGAATCGTGCGGGTTCAGGACCGGCACTCCTGCGGGTTCGAAGTGTCGAATGTTGCGCGTGACTACGGTCAGGCCGTGTTCAAGAGCGGTCGCGGCGATCAGAAGATCGGTGCCCTCATGGCCGATTGCCTGCGAGACGCGCCCCCAGCGCCTGGCCGCCCCGAGGTCGATTGGGAGGATGCGGCCGGCGTAGAGCTTGATCAGACCGTCGAGCCATTCAGCCAGCAGCGCGGCAAACTGGGGTTCCCGATGTCTCGCTCGGGCGATGCCTCGCTCGATCTCGCCAAGTGAGATGACACTCACATGGAGATCGCTGCTTCTCTGTGTCGACACCCAGCGCATGACGCGGGCGTGGCGCTGCCGTGTGCGCAAAGCCGACAACACATCCGTGTCGAGGAGGTACATCAGAAATCGAAATCACGCGGTTTGAGTGGCAATCGTTCGAACTCGCCGTCGTCTTGGGGCATTGCGAGGAGATGTTCGACGAAGGTCGGCGCCTTCGCCTTCTCCGCGAGGCGGAGCCGCTCGTATTCGGCGTCGGCGAGAACGACGACCGCGGGCTTTCCGCGACGGGTTACGCGTTGAGGGCGACCGGCCAACGCCGCCTCGACGACAGCGCTGAATCGGTTCTTCGCATCTTGCAGTGGCCATACCGTCATGAGCGACTCCCAGTGCGGTTGGGTCTGGCGCCAGACGCCGGGCCTGCGAAGGGTCTTGCGTTAGCTGGCCAGTTGGTCTGGCTAGATTATTGTCCTGGCCTGATGCGGTGTCAAGGGGGGCTCGTTGTTCTGGTCAACGCGATTGACTTTTTGGTTAGACGAAATCTATAATCGCGTTCATGGAAAAAACGTCCCGGTGCGGGATGAAGCCGCGAGGCGCAGGCGCCGTGGCAATCGGAGCGCTGGCGCTGCTGGCGCTGTTGCCTGCTGGGCAGGCAATGGCCGCCTGTCCGGAGGACACCGGAGTTCACGGCACGGTGCGGGCGCTTTCCGGGCGGCCGGTGGCTGATGCCGCGGTCACCCTGACCACTTCGTCCTTGACGGTGGTGACATCGGAGGATGGCCGGTTCTGCCTGCACCCGGTGAGCGCAGGCGAGCACCGGCTTGTCGTCTTCGCCGACGGCTACGGCCTGGCCGAGCGAGATATCCGAACGAGGGCTGAGGACCGGCTCGACGTCGAAATCCGCCTCCGTCCCGCCTTCGGCGAGGAGGTCATCATCAGCGCGACGCGGACCGAGAAGCGCCTCGCCGACGTACCGCTCCATGTGCAGACGGTGCCGCGCTCGCGGATCGAGAGCGTCGTCGCGCGGACCCTGGCCGACGCCGTCGAGTGGACGCGCGGGGTGCGGGTGGAGTCGAACTGCCAGAGCTGCAACACCTCGCAGATTCGGCTCTTGGGACTCGAGGGGCCGTACTCCCAGCTACTGGTCGATGGCCAGCCGACGGTGTCGTCCCTGGCGATGGTCTACGGGATCGAGCAGTTGCCGGCGCGTCTGATCGACAGCATCGAGGTGGTCAGGGGCGGCGGTTCGCCGGCCTACGGCGCCGGCGCGGTCGCCGGCGTGATCAACCTGATCCCGCACCACCCGGACCACACCCACATCGAGGTGGATGTCCGCTTGGGACGAATGGGCGGCGCCGGCGGCTCGGCGGAAAGCCCGTCCTACAGCCTGGTCGCGGATTGGACGCCCGGATCCAAGCGTGCGGCGACGTTCTACGGCCAGATCGACCGCGTGGCGCCGGTCGATGTGGACGGTGACGGCTTCAGTGAGGTGTCGATCCGCAATCTGGACGTGGTAGGCGCGCGCTACCACGAGTTCTTCATGGGCGGCTCTGCGAGGCTCGCGACGGACGTCAGCCATACGGCTGAGTTCCGGCGCGGCGGCGACCAGGTGCAGCTTCCGCCGCAGCAGGCGCAGGTCGCGGAACAGTTGGACTCCCGGCGCAGCGGGGCCAGCGTCTCCTGGCTGCACACGGTGTCGCCGATCTGGGACTGGCGAGCCACGGCATCCCACGCGGCAACCGAGCGGGCCAGCTACTACGGGTCGGGTGGCGACGTGGGCGCCTTCGGCTGGACCCGCAACCCGCTCTGGGTCTTCGATTCCCATGTCAACCGCGGAGGCGCCGCCGGCACTCTCAGCTTCGGCCTGCAGGCCTCGCACGACATCATCGACGACCGCCAGCCGGCGTACCGGCGGATCATCCGCGAGAGCTACCGCTCGACCTCGGCTTTCGTTCAGGACGATCGCCGCATCGGTGACGGCCTGACCCTGCTCTACGGCGTGCGTGCGGACCGGCACAGCGCGGTCCGGAGAACGATCGTTTCGCCGCGGGCAGCGCTGATGTGGACCCCCCGCGGCGACCTGACGCTACGGGCTTCGCACAGCGCCGGCTTCCGTCCGCCCTCGGTGTTCGACGAGCAACTCCACATCGCCCTTTTGGGGGGCGAGGCGATGGTGGTGCGCGACGATCCCGCGCTGCGTGAGGAGACCTCGGCCGCGCGGATGCTGAGCCTCGAGTGGCGGCCGATGATCGGCCGGCGCGTAGCCATGGCCGTCGACTCGACGTTCTTCGACACCCGGATCGAGAACCTGTTCCACAACCGGCAGGCGGACGATCCGGCGACCGACGAACTGGAGTTCGTCCGCACCAACTTCGGCCACGCCCGGGTGCGCGGCGTGGAGGTCGGCTGGAGTCTCCGGCGCGGCGGTCTGGCTGTCGACGCCGGCTACGCCTGGCAGCGGGCAGAGTTCGGCCACGCCGAGCCCGACTTCGGCAGCACCCGCAGGTTCCGTACGCCCGAACGCTACGGTTCGGCGAGCGTGCAGTGGCCGCTGCCGCGCGGCCTCACCCTGTTCGCCGGTCTCCGGTACACGGGTTCGATGCTGGCGCCGCACTACGCGGGCTACATCGCCGAGGATCGACTGGACGCCACCCCCAGCTTCCTGACCTGGGATCTCGGCCTGTCCCGGCGGTTCGCGTTCGGCGGCGACCGCGGGATCACCGCGACATTCGCGGTCAAGAACCTGACCGACGAGTACCAGGGGGACCTGGACCGGGGGCCGCAGCGGGACGCGAGCTACGTGTACGGACCGAGGTTTCCTCGCAGTGTCGTCGTTGGGCTGCAGCTGGATCTCTAGTGCCGAAGCAAGCGAATGTTCCCCGGCTGGTTCTTGCGGCTTCGCTGGTTCTTGCCTCGTCGGCGCCGGCAGTGTCCGCCCTGGACGGAGGAGGGAGGCCTGGGAACGGGGGCGTGTCGGAAGCCCCGGAGTTGCGCGGGGCCCGGATGGCCGAATTGTGGGCCGACCTGGAGGTCCGCGATCTCGACGGCCGGGTCTGGACCGCGGGCGACTTCGAGGGTCGCATCGTCCTGCTCGACTTCTGGGCCACCTGGTGCGCTCCCTGCCTCGCCGACTTTCCTCATTTGGAACAGGCCCGGGCGGCCTACGCCGATCAGGGACTCGTGATCCTCTCTGCTTCGCTCGACCGCTGCTCGCGGCGGGACCTGAGGAGCTTCGGCCGCCGGCATGGCGTCAACTGGCCGGTCCTCTTCGACGGACGGGGCGCGGGCGGGGCCGTGGCGCGGCGCTTCCAGGTCGAGTACCCGCCCCGGTCCCTGCTGTTCGATCGCCGAGGCCGGCTGGTCGCTGTGGACGCGCGAGGTGCAACGCTCGACGCCGCGCTCAGGGCTCTGTTCGCTGCGGAGTGACTGCTACGCTGACCGCCCGTGTCCGGCGTAGCCGTCCTCCTGCTGAGCGTCCTTGCGGCCGTTGTTCCGGGCCAGACCGTTGCGGGCCAGCTTGAGCCGGCGCCGGACGATCCGGTCGAGGCTCTGGCACAGGCGCGCTCGGCGGCCGAACGCACCCCTTCGGAGTTCGCGCCGGCGCTGGCGGTGGCTCAGGCGCTGACCGCCCTTGGCCGCGCAGACGCTGCACTCGCCGCGTTTGCACACGCGCGGTCGCTGCTGCCGGAAGGCGCCGGCGGCACCGAAACCGTAGATGCCGTCGAACTCGCCTACCTGGCGCCGGCGCTGCTGCTCCGCGATCTCGACCGCACCGGCGAGGCGATCCGGCTGTTGGAGGAGGCGGTGGATCGGCGGATCGGCAGCGCCGACGTCTACGAGCAACTGGCCCTGCTCCGGCTCGCAGACGGTCTCGCGGAATACGCGCTGACGGCGGTCGATGCGGCTTTGGCCGAGAGCCTGGAGAGCCCAGGCCTCGACCTCGCTCGCGGCCTTGCCGTGGCTCGCGATCCGGAGCGCCGCGGAGAGGCCCTGGACTACCTTCTGAGCGCCCTTGATGATGGCGTGGGGGAGCCGGTCGTGATCCACCTGGAGGCCGCGGACCTGCTATCAGCCGCGACGCGCTACCCGGAGGCGCTCGAGCATCTCCGCGCCGCCGAGGCACTCGCGAGCGGCGAACCGGAGGTGGCCTACCGTCTCGGACGAACGCTTGCCGCGGCCGGCGACCGGGAAGGCGCGCAAGCCGCGCTGGAGCGCTACCGATCGCTGCAGGGCGCCCGCGACCAGGCGGCGGAGGCTGAGCGCGCGGCGTCCGGCGAAGTGAAGTCCGGACTGTCGGAGGCGCAGCGACTGGCGGAGGCGGGCAAGCTGGAAGCTGCGCTCGGGCGCCTGAACGATCTGCTCGTGGGGCGTTCGAGCCACCCGCGGGCCGCGGACGCGCACTCGCTGCGCGCCAAGGTGCTCTTCTCCATGGACCGCGCCGGCGAGGCCGCGGCGAGCGTCGCGGAGGCGCGGCGCCGACAGCCGAACCGGGCTGAGCACCACTACCTGGAGGGGTTGTTCCTGCACACCGACGGCCGTGCGGACGAGGCCGCGCCGGCCCTGGAGCGGGCGTTGGCGCTCGATCCCGACCTCGGCGAGGCGCATGCGCTGCTTGGAATGATCGCCGCCGAAGCCGGCCGTCCGGCCGAGGCCGCGCAGCGGATGGAGCGGGCTCTGGCGCTCGGACTCGACACCAACGCGGCGCTTCGCTTCAACTATGGCCGGGTTCTCTCGTCGCTGGGTCGCGCCGCTGAGGCGAAGGTCCAGATGGAGGCGTTCGAGCGTCTGAGGGCGGCTGCGCCACCCCCCTAGCTGGAGCTGTAGCCAGGCGGCGCGTACCCTGCCCGGGCCGCGGTAAGCGGCGCGCGCTTCCTCGCCCGGTTTGCCCGACCGGACGCCGCTCAGGAACAGATCGTCGTTCCGTTGCGTTGCCATCAACAGGATGAGACGGGAATGGCCATCAGGAATCGACCGGTCGACGCGGCCGCCGCGACGGCGTCCGAGCCGGTTGTTCGGCGCATTGGCTGTGCTGGCGTTGTTCCCGGCCGCGCCGGCGACGGCCGACGCGTGTCCGGTGGACGCCGGCGTCCACGGCGCGGTTCGGTCGCCCTCCGGCCGGCCGGTGGCCGGCGCTGCCGTGACGTTGACGTCGTTGTCCGCCACGGTGGTGACGTCGGAGGACGGCCGCTTCTGTCTGCACCCGGTGGGCACTGGCGAACACGTGCTCGTCGTCTACGCGGAGGGCTACGGTCTGGCCGAGCAGGGATTCCGGGTTGAAGGCCAGGACCTGGTTGAGCTCGACGTTCGGCTTCGTCCCGTTTTCGGCGAGGAGTTGGTGGTCAGCGCCACGCGGACGGAGAAGCGTCTGGCGGACGTGCCTCTCTACGTGCAGGCGATGCCGCGCTCGCAGATCGAGAGCGTCGCCGCGCGCACTCTGGCCGACGCCGTCGAGTGGACGCGGGGCGTGCGCGTGGAGTCGACATGCCAGAGCTGTAACTCCTCCCAGATCCGGTTGCTGGGGCTCGATGGTCCGTACACGCAGCTCCTGGTGGACGGTCAACCGACGCTGTCGTCGCTGGCGATGGTCTACGGCATCGAGCAGTTGCCGGCCCGCCTGATCGACAGCATCGAGGTGGTCAAGGGCGGCGGTTCTCCGGCCTACGGCGCCGGCGCCGTCGCCGGTGTGATCAACCTGATTCCTCATCATCCGGACCACACGCACATCGAGGCGGATGCGCGCACGGACCGGATGAGCGGCGCCGGCGGTTCCGCGGAGAGCCCGTCCTACAGCCTGGTCGCCGACTGGACGCCCGGAGCGAACCGGGCAGCGACGTTCTACGGCCAGGTCGACCGTGTGGCGCCGGTCGACGTGGACGTGGACGGCTTCAGCGATGTCTCGATCCGCGACCTCGACGCCGTCGGCGCCCGCTACCACGAGTTCTTGATGGACGGTGCGGCGAGGCTCGCCGCCGAGGTCAGCTACATGGGTGAGTTCCGGCGCGGCGGCGACAGGCTGCACCTGCCGCCCGAGCAGGTACAGGTCGCCGAGCAGGTGGACTCCAACCGGCACGGCGCCAGCGTCTCCTGGCTGCACACGGTGTCGCCACGCTGGGACTGGCGCGCGACTGCTTCCCACGCCCTCACCGAACGCGCCAGCTACTACGGTGCGGGCGGAGATCCCGGCGCCTTCGGCTCGACCCGCAACCCGTTGTGGATCTTCGACTCCCACGTCAATCGCGGCGGCGCCGAGGGCACGGTGAGCTTCGGCGTCCAGGCCTCTCGCGACCTGATCGACGACCGGCAACCGGCCTACAGGCGCATGATCCGGGAGACCTACCGGACCGTCTCCGGCTTCGTCCAGGACGACCGGCGGATCGGCGACCACGTGACCCTGCTCTACGGAGCGAGGGCGGATTGGCATAGCGCGGTCGATGGGTCGATCGTCTCGCCGCGGGCGGCGCTGATGTGGACGCCTCGGAGCGACCTGACCCTGCGTGTCTCCCGTAGCGCCGGCTTCCTGCCGCCGGCGGTGTTCGACGAGGAGCTCCACATCGCGCTGGTTGGCGGCAAGGCGATGGTGGTGCGCGACGACCCCAGGCTGCGCGAGGAAACCTCCGTGGCGCGCATGGTGAGCCTGGAGTGGCGGCCGATGGTTGGCCGCCGCACTTCGATGGCGATCGACTCGACGTTCTTCGACACCCGGATCGACGATCTGTTCCACCGCCTGGAGGCCGACGACCCTGCGACCTCGGAACTGGAGTTCCTGCGCACGAACTTCGGTCGCGCGCGGGTGCGCGGCATCGAGATCGGCTGGGGTCTCCGGCGCGGCGGCCTGACGCTCGACGCGGGCTACGCGTGGCAGCGGGCCGAGTTCGGCCATGCCGAGCCGGACTTCGGCAGTACATCCATGTTCCGGACTCCCGAGCGTTACGGCACGGCGACCGCGCGTTGGCCGCTGTCGCGCGGGCTCACCCTGTTCGCCGGGCTCCGGTACACCGGTTCGATGCTGGCGCCGCACTACGCCGGCTACATCGGCGAGGATCGACTCGAAGTCACCCCCAGCTTCCTGACCTGGGACCTCGGACTGTCCCGGCGGTTCGCGCTCGGCGTTGACCGCCGGATCACGGCTACGCTCGCGCTCAAGAACCTGACCGACGAGTACCAGCGCGACCTGGACCGGGGGCCGTTGCGGGACCCCGGCTACGTCTACGGGCCGAGGTTCCCGCGCAGCATCGCCATCGGCCTGAAGGTGGACTTGTAGCAGCCCATGGCGCCACGGTCCATTCTCCGGCTTGCTCCGGCGGCGACGCTGGCTCTCGCGTTGGCGGTGCCGGCCGGGTTCGCACTGGATGGAGGATCCTCTCCCGGTAGTGCGGACCTGCCAGTACCTCAGGGCGCCCGCGGCCCCGGGCTGGCTGAAGTGTGGGCGGATCTCGAAGTGCGGGATATCGACGGCCGGGTCTGGGCCGCGGCCGATCTCGAGAATCGCGTCGTTCTGCTCGACTTCTGGGCCACCTGGTGCGCTCCCTGCCTTGCCGACTTTCCCCATCTCGAACGGGCCCGTGCGGCGTACGGCGACCGGGGATTGGTCATCCTGTCCGTCTCGCTCGACCGCTCGGCGCGCCGCGACTTGCGGAGCTTCGGCCGCCGGCACGGCGTCACCTGGCCCGTGGTACTCGATGGACGGGGCGCGGGCGGGTCCGTGGCGCGGCGCTTCCAGGTGGAGTATCCGCCGCGGTCGCTGCTGTTCGACCGCCACGGCCGGTTGGTCGCCGTCGACACGCGAGGGGCGACGCTCGACGCGGCGCTCAGGGCTTTGTTCGCTGCGGAGTGACTGCTACTGGCAGTCGAACGCCTTGGTGTCCGCGAGGGGCTGGAACGCTTCCTGGAGCGGACTCACGAGGACATGTCGGGTCTGGGTCAGTGGATCGGCGACTTCCAGCTCGACGTCGAGGTCCGTGAGCCCGGTGGCGTAGAGCCAGTACCTGCCGTTCAGCTCGCACCCGTCGAGGACCTTCACCACGATCTCGATGTTCGAGGGGTTGAAGAAGGTGAAGTACCCGGTGTCTTCCGTGAGCAGGACGCCGGCGCCGTATCCGGATTCGTCCTGGCCGGTGGCGTAGCGGACGCGGACGCGGAAGCGGCCGCCGTTGAGGCACAGCGTTGTGGCGTCGGCGACGCATTCGCCGATCGGTGTGCTGTCTGTACCGCCTGGGTCGTCCTCGACAGTCACGACCATGCGGCGGTCCCCGAGACCGGCGCCGCCGCGGGGATCGTCGAGTTCGAGCTCGATCGTCTCGGCCCCCTCGTTGACGGTGTCGGCCAGGAGTTGGAGAGTCACCGTTCGAGCGGCGCTGTCGCCGTGGCCCCAGGCGAGAGTGCGGGCAACCGGCTCGTAGTCGACATCGGGCGTGGCGGCGCCGCCGGCCGTCCGCAAGTTGACGCTGACGGCGCCGTCGCTGCCGCCGGCGCGGACCACGCTCAAGGTGACCTCGCCGTCGGACTCTCGCGCCGCCGTCGCGGTGACGGCGAATCCCAGGGTGCCGGGGTGCTGCTCCGGCAGGTCAGAGGCCAAGGAAAGGGCGACCAGTTCGGCGTCATCGCCGTCGGCGCCCACCGCGACGACGACGTACTGGCGGCCGGAGGCGGTATAGCTCATCGGTACGCCGGAGGCGCGGCCCGGCAGGGGGATGGTGCGGAGCACATCGCCGTTCGCCGCGTCGAGGACGGTCAGCACCGGCCGCGACCGGTTGGCGTAGAAGAGGAGTTCCTGGGTGGCGAGGAGAGACGCGGTGCCGGCGTAGCCGTCGAATCCGTCGTTCGTCCGCTGCCAGAGCATCTCGCCGCGGTCGAGGTCGTAGGCGGTGATGTGACCCCACGGCGGCTTGAGCAGGTAACGGTTGCCCGGGGCGCCGAGGATGGATGTCTCGTAGAGAAGATAGTCAGGGATACCCGAGAAGTTGAGGCGGACCACGAACGGGACGACTCCGAGCACCGGCACGTAGAGGGTCGAATCGGTGGGGTCGAACGCCGCGCCGCCCCAGTTCGCGCCGCCGCCGAGGCCGGGGTAGATCACGGCCCCGCGAGTGGAAGGCGGGGTGTAGATCTCCCCCCAGTCGAGGTCGGCGAGCACCTCCTCAGCACCCTCCGTGAGCTCGTCGCGTGCGATCCCCTGACGATCGAAGGGCGGCGGCTTCGTCGGTCGCGGCTGCGTCAGCGCCGTCCGTTCGCCCGGCGCCTGGGATTGCGGCGCCGGAACCTCGTGGATCGGCCACACCGGCTTGCCGCTCCGGCGGTCGAAGACGAAGACCCAGCCCTGCTTCGTGACCAGGGCGACGGCGGGGATGTCCCTGCCGCCGACCGTGATGTCGACCAGGTTGGGCGGCGACGGGAGGTCGAAGTCCCAGATGTCGTGGTGGACGACCTGGTAGTGCCACACGCGGCGGCCGGTCCTGGCGTCGAGGCAGACCAGGCTGTTGGCGAACAGGTTGTCGCCCTTGCGGTGGCCGCCGTAGAAGTGGTTCGACGGCGCGCTCACGGGCAGGTAGACATAGCCGAGCTCCGGGTCGGCGGTCATCGGGGCCCACACGTTCGCTCCGCCGACGCGCTCGGCGGCGCCGTTCTCCCAGGTCGAGTAGCCCAACTGCCCCGGTCGCGGCACGGTGTGGAAGGTCCACAGGAGCTTTCCGGTTCGGGCGTCGTAGCCGCGGACGTCGCCCGGCGGCCACTCGGGCCGCGGCGCCCAGTCCATGACCGACGAGCCGACGACCAGCACGTCGCCGACCACTGCCGGCGGCGAGGTGTGTCCGTACTGGTCTGACATGCCGCTGAGGGAACGAATGCCCGCGGCGAGGTCGACCTCGCCGCCGCTGCCGAAGCTCGTCCGGGGCGCGCCGATGGCCGGATCGAGCGCGATCAGGCGGGCGTCGCCGGTCGCGAGGTAGACGGTCTCCGTCTCGCCGTCGGTCCAGTAGGCGAGGCCGCGGTGGAGGAAGCCGTTGTTCGGGGGGCGGCCGGACAGGTAGCTTTTCGGATCGTAGACCCAGATCTGCTCACCGGTTTCCCCGTCGACCGCGGCCGCTTGACTGAACGAGGTGCTGGTGTAGAGCACGCCGCCGATCATCAGGGGCGTCGATTCGAACGCGACGATGCTCCGTTCGCCGCCCGGTTGGGCGATCGGGTTGTCGGGCGAGGCCCAGCGCCAGCGCACTTCGAGGTCCTGGACGTTGCCGCGGTGGATCTGGCCGAGCGGCGCGTACTTGGTTCCGCCGGCGTCGCCGCCGTACTCGCGCCATTCCCCGCCTACGGCGCCGTGCTGAGCCGCCGCCGGCGCCCCGGCCGTTGCCCCGGCCCCGGCGGACAGGAGGACGACAGGCAGCCAGCAGCGCTTGCGCATCACGGCGAATGCAGGACGTAACGGATCAGGTCCTGGACCTCCGACGGTTGGAGCGTGCTGAGCAGCCCGCTCGGCATGGACGAAAGGGAGGACTCGTCGAGGCTCTCGACCTCCTCGCGCGGAATCGTCTCGATGTGGTTCGGGTCCAGGGGGTTCGAACGGATGCGCACGGCGCTGTCGTCGGCGGAGGCGAGAAGCCCCGAGTAGAAGCGGCCGTCGCGGGTTTCGACGAGCCAGGTGCGGTAGTCCTCGGCCACCTCGCCCGAGGGTTCGAGGATGTGCCGCAGGGTGTCGAGCGCGGTCAACCGTTCGCCTATGTCGTCCAGGGCAGGACCGATCTCACCGCCGGCGCCGCCGAGCTGATGGCAGGTGGCGCAGCCGGTTTCGGCAAAGAGTCGCCTGCCGCGGTCGATCTGCTCTTCGCCGGCAGGCGCCAGCGCCGCCATGAGTTCGCCGACGTCGATCTCCAGCATGTCGTAACTCCAGTCGGCGACAAAGGCGCGCTGGGGCACGTCGGGAGCGAGGCGCGGCGCGGCGTAGCGGGTGACCGCGGTTCCGTCGAGCCGCTCGACCACGCGCATCGTGCCCTTCATCAGGATCCAGTGGCCGGGGAAGGTGCAGACGAAGGGGTAGAGGCCGGGTGACTTCGGCGCCGTGAAGCTCAGCACCTCCGTGCCGCCCGGCTGGACCAGACCGGTCTTGAACAGGACCAGGGGGGTCTTCGGAACGTAGCCCGAGGCTTCGGCTGTGGCCGGGTTGCGCTCCGCCTCGGCATCGGCTGCCCGGCCCACTTCTTCCAGCGCCCCCGGTCGCGTGACGACGACGTTGTGGGGCATCACGTCGATGTTCTCGAAGGTGATCTCGACCGGTCCGCCGGCCCGCACCGTGAACTCCTCGAGGTCGAAGAGCATCTGGTGGGGGACGGGCCGCAGCGTCACGATCGCCGGCCCGAGGTTGACGAGCTCCTCGCGCAGGTCGCCGCCGCGCTCGCCGCCCGTTCTCTCGATCAGCCGGTCGGCGACCCGGAGACCGAGATCGTGGATGCGCCGGAATCGCGGCGAGGTGAGCTCGCGGGGATCGGCGTTCTCGATCGCCGCGACGATCGGGACGGCGAGGGCTTCTTCGCCGCCGTCCGCGGGCCAGGCGTCCGGCGCCTCGGCCGTCAGTTGCCCGAGACCCTCGAGCGCGGCCAGACCGATCGCGGGATCGGCGGCCAGACCGGCCAGCCGTTCAAAGCTCCTGCCGGCGTCGCGGACAATACCGGCCAGCGTGTGCGCAGCCGCTTCGAGCACCCGTTGCCGGTCCGGTCCGCGGCGGTCGTCGAAGAGCGAGGACACCGATGGATAGGCGTCGTCACGCAGCGCGACCGGCAGGGCGCCTATGGCTCGCAGCCAGTCGACCAGTTGGTTCGGCGCCGGCCGGCGGGGCAGCACGCTCCCTGGCGACGTGTCGCCCGCGGCCGCCATCAGCGCCGCCATGGCGCCGCTTCGAACCTGCTGGCGGGCGCCGTCCGCCGCCAGCTCGCGAAGCGCCGGCTGCGCTGTACCCAGTGCAGCGGCCGTCCGCTCCAGCAGGTGGAGAACGATCCGGTCGACGGTCTCCGGTGCGGGAGGGTCGACCCGGTCGAGGCGGCCCAGTTCTTCCATCAGCAGGGCCGTGGCAGCTTCCGCGATGTCGATCGGTGCGTCTTCGGCGTTGGTCGTCGCGCGGCCCGCGGCCAGGTTCGCGATCGCCTGGCGCTGGCGTTCGACGCTCGCCCCGGCGCGGCGCAGCAGCGCGCGGTCGGCCAGCGGATGGGCCGTGAGCTGTTCCAGGTCCCGCGTGGACAGGCGGCTGAGCAGATACTCGCCCGCGGCGGCCGGAAGCTCGTCGAGCAGGGGAGGCTCGCGGTCGGGAGCGAGCCCGGGCTGCCACCACGGCGCCAGCGTGTCGACGGTTTCGCCCAACGTGTAGTCGAGGTAGTAGTCGGTGGGCCGATTGAGCGCTCCGAGTGCCGCCAGCGCCGCCGGTTCCGACTCCAGGTAGCTCAAGCCCAGCAGTGCTTCGAGCCGGGCGCGCGGAAATTCGTCCTCGACCTGGGTGGCCAGGATCGCCAGCGGATCGTCGAGTTCGCGGCGCCAGAAGCGGGCCACCCGGGTCGCGGCGGCCCGCGCCCGCGGTTCGGGCGAGCGGAGCATCCGGGCCAGGAGATCGGGCTCGACGACGTTCAGGCTCTGGTAGAGCCAGAGCCCCTCCAGGCGGTGGTGTTCGAACGCGGCGACCTCGTCCCGGCCGTCCTCGTCGGCCCGGCCGTCCTCGTCGGCGCCCGTCTCTTGCCCGGCCTGGAAGCGGCTTTGGCGGCTCTCCCGCACATCGAGGCCATCGAGCCAGTCACGCAGCGCGGCCAGGACCTGGTCCCTCGGACGTTCCCGCAGTTCCCGGCGGACGCGGTAACGGGTGCGATCCTCGTAGCTCTCGAGCAAACGGATCAGCGCCGGGGTCGAGGCGTCGGCGATCTCCGGCGGGTTGAGCAGGGGCTTGCCGGTGTACCGCACGCGCCAGACGCGGCCATGGTCGTGGTCGCGCCGCTCGTCGCGTAGCGAGTACTGCATGTGGCCGATCAGGGGGTTGAACCAGTCGACCAGGTAGAGCGAGCCGTCCGGCGCGAACTGCAGGTCGACGGGGCGGAAGTTGATGTCGGTCGAATAGAGCAGCGGCTCGACCTCCTCCGAGGTGAAGCCCGAATCCTCCTCGATCACCCGGTGCTGCTTGATGCCCTGAAAGCCGATCGTGTTGTTGACCAGGAAGTTGCCCTGGGCCTCGTCGGGGAAGTGGCGCGAACTGACGATCTCGCAGCCGGAGGTCGGCCGGACGACCTGTGTGAACACCTTCATCCGTCGTCGCTTCGTCGGGTAGGGCGCGTTGCCGGTGATCGGGGCGCCGAAGTAGTTCGCGCCGCCCGACGCGTCGGCGATGAAGTTCTGGCCCCAGCGGTCGAAGATGTGGCCCCACGGGTTGGCGAACGGGTAGGAGACGAAGACCTCGAGCTGGAACCGGTTGGGCTTGTAGCGGAAGACCCCGGCGTCGACCAGGCGCACCGGGCCGTAGGGGGTCTCGACCTGGCTGTGGTGGAAGGTGCCCTCCTGGAAGTAGAGCGCGCCGCCCGGACCCCAGGTGAAGGCCGAGATCGAGTGGTGGCTGTCTTCGGTGCCGAAGCCGTGGAGGATGACCTCGTAGCGGTCGGCAACGTCGTCGCCGTCGGTGTCCTCGATGAACATCAGGTTGGGCTGCTGCGCCACGTAGGCGCCGCCGTCGCCGAGTTCGAAGCCGGTGGGCAGGTGCAGGCCGCGGGCGAAGACCGTGTGGTGATCGGCGCGGCCGTCGCCGTCCCGGTCCTCAAGGATCACGATCTTGTCGTCTGGTTCCTCGCCCGGCAGGCGCTGCGGATAGGACGGCATGGTCGCTACCCAGAGCCGGCCTCGTGAGTCGAAGGTCATGGACACCGGGTTGCCGATGGGGAAGTCCTGCTCCGAGGCGAACAGGGAGACCTCGTAGCCCTCGGCGGGGTGGAGATGCTGCAGCGCGTACGCGGGATCGAGCGCTTCGTGCCGCGGTTCGCCGCCGCGGTTCGGCTCCTCGTCGGCGACTTCCTGGGCCGCGGCCGGGCCGAGAACGAGAGCCGCGGCCAGCGCGGCGGCGAGCGGCATGCGGCTCATCGGTCGACTCGTTCCAGTCGCCAGACTTCGCCCGAACGGGCTGCTGCCATGGCTTCGCGGTCGAGTTCACCGACCAGTTCGTCGAAGCGAACCATTTCGGGCGGGAATGAGTGGACGCCGAAGGGTTCCTTGCGTCCGCCGTAGACGTAGTAGCCGTTCACGGCGCGGTAGCGATCGAAGAACAGCCGGCCCTTGCGGAGCACCACCTGGCGCAGACCGTCGCCGGCCTCCTGCAGGGCGGTCGTGGCGGAAGAGGCTTCCAGATCGAGACCCCGCGCCCAGTCTCCCTCGGTTGCCGAGGCGAGGACCTCGTCGCCGCGCCGCAGAACGTAGTAGCCGGGGGGCAGGTCGCGCACGCTGATCCGGAGGGGGGCTGAATCTCTGTGAGGCGCCGGCGGCAGAACCGGGGGGCGGATCTCGAGTTGAGGCTTGCCGCCCGCCGAGGCGACGACCGCGCCCGGCGCCGAAGCGCCGATCGCCTCGAGCAGCGCCCGGGAGGCGTGCCGGTAGCCGAGGTCGTTCAGATGCACCCCGTTGATCGTCAGCGGCGCCGGCTCGCCGGCAAACGCGGCAGCCACGCCATCGAAGATGTCGAGAAAGGGCACGTTGTTCTCAGCCGCAACGGCTTCGGCAGCCTGGGCGTAGGTCCGCAGTTCGGCGTTGCGGCGCTGGACCGTCGCCGCGTCGAGACCCCGACCGGAGGGCAGCGCCTGCTGCGGTATCGGCGAAACGAGGGCGACGCGGGCCGGCTCGGCGCCGTTGTAGGTCTGCCGCGAGACGTGGCGGAGCAGCCGTCCCAGGTTGTTCCTGAACGCCGGGAGACCCTCGCTGCCTTCGAACGACTCGTTCGCGCCGTAGAACAGGAGGACGACATCCGCGCTCTGGGCCTCGAGATGCCGGTCGACGGCGCCGAAGTCGAGCGGCCGCGGGCGCAGCGCCGCTTCGTCCGCCGACCAGGCGAGGTTGCGCAGGGACAGATCCAGGTCCGGGAAGGCGGCCAGCAGACCGCTTTCGAAGTAGCCGAAGAGCTGGAACCGCTCCGCGAAGGTATTGCCGACCAGGCAGATTCGATCGCCGGGACGCAGTTCCAGGGGCGATGCTCCGGCGGCGGGAACACCGACCGTAGCGGCGAGGATCATGAGAGCGATCAGGTTCTTCACGCGCGGTAGCGGATCCTAGCGCGCCCCCGCCCCGAGTCCTGCGGCCGCGATAGGGTTCGGCTTCCTATGGGCAGGTTGAGACTGGATCGAGCGGCGCCGGCGATACTGGTCTTGGCGGCACTGGTCGCCTGCGCGCCGGCCCCGGACGCGCGCGAAGAGCTCTACGCGCTGTTCGACGAGGACTGGGCGGCTCGGCTCGTCGAGAGTCCGCAGTTCGCGACGAGTGTCGGCGACCACAGCCGGAACGACGAGTTGGCCGACGCCAGCCTGGAGGCGATCGAGCGCCGGGTCGAACGGCGCCGCGATGTGCTGCGGCGGTTCGAGGAGATCGATCTCGACGGACTCAGCGCGGCGGACCGGATCAACGCGCGGATGTTCGAGCGCCAGCTCCGGGGCAGCGTGCAGGGCTTCGAACTCGGCGAGTACCAGATGCCGCTCAACGCGGACTCCGGTTTCCACATGGGGTTTGCGCGCATGTACCGCTCCATGCCGTTCCGGACCCCGGCCCACTACGACGACTACATCGCCAGGATGCGGGCACTGCCGACCTTCTTCGAGCAGCAGCAGGGCCACATGCGCGCCGGGCTCGAGCGCGGCTTCAGCCTGCCGCGCATCGTGCTCGAGGGTTACGAGGACACGATCTCGGCCCACATCACAGACGAGCCGCAGGACAGCGCCTTCTGGGCGCCGTTCGAGGACCTGCCGAAGGCGGTCGAGGAGATGGACCGCGAGCGGATCCTGACCGAGGCCGAGGCCGCGATCAACGAGGCGGTGGTGCCTGCCTATCAGGGGTTCTTCGACTTCTTCGTCGGCGAGTATCAGCCGAACACGAGGGAAACGCTGGGCGCCTCCGATTTGCCGGGCGGACGGGCGTACTACGAAGAACAGGTCCGCTGGTTCACGACCCTCGACCTGACGCCCGAGGAGGTCCACGAGATCGGCCTCAGCGAGGTCGAGCGGATCCGGGCCGAGATGGAGGAGGTGATCCGCGAGACGGGCTTCGAGGGCTCCTTCGCCGAGTTCCTGGAGTTCCTGCGCACCGACCCGCGGTTCTACCCGAAGACCGGGCAGGAACTGCTGGAGCGGGCCGCCTGGATCGCCAAGAAGATGGACGGCAAGCTGCCGTCGCTGTTCGCCACGCTGCCGCGGCTCCCCTACACGGTCGAACCGGTTCCGGACCACATGGCCCCGAAGTACACCGCCGGCCGCTACGTGTCTGCCGCCGTGGGCAGCACCCAGCCCGGCATCTACTGGGTGAACACCTACAACCTCCCGAGCCGGCCGTTCTATGCGCTCGAGGCGCTGTCTCTGCACGAGGCCGTGCCCGGACATCACCTGCAGCATGGGATCGCGGTCGAGATCGATGTCGGGCCCGAGTTCCGGCGCCACGACTACATCTCCGCCTTTGGCGAGGGCTGGGGGTTGTACTCCGAGTACCTCGGCCTGGAGGCCGGCTTCTACGAAGACCCGTACAGCAACTTCGGCCGTCTGACCTACGAGATCTGGCGCGCCTGCCGGCTCGTGGTCGACACCGGCGTTCACGCCTTCGGCTGGTCGCGGCAGCAGATGATCGACTACCTGGCCGAGAACACGGCGCTGTCGCTGCACGAGATCACGACGGAGACCGACCGCTACATCAGTTGGCCGGGACAGGCGCTCGCCTACAAGATGGGTGAACTCAAGATCCGGGAACTGCGCGGGCGTGCCGAGGAAGCTCTCGGCGACGACTTCGACGTGCGTCTCTTCCACGACGCCGTGCTCGCCAACGGCTCGGTGCCGCTCAACATCCTGGAAGAACTCATCAACGACTGGATCGAGGAGCAGCGCTCGTAAGGCCGCCAGGTGGCTGGGCGTGGGCGGGTTTCCGGGCGATGATCGACTTCCTTGTCTGGCTGGAGGAGACCCGCTTTTCCACCTGGATGCGCGAGTCCGGCCCGGCGTTCTTCTCCAGCCTCGTCTTCCATTCGATCGGGATGGCGTTTGTGGCCGGCGTCCATGTGGCGACGGATCTGCGGATCCTCGGCGTCGCTCCGGGTATCCCGCTGTCGCTGATGCGTCGCTACCTGCCGGTGCTGTGGGCGAGCCTCGCGGTGGTCACGGCGTCGGGGTTCCTGCTGCTCATGGCGTACCCCGCGAAGGCCCTGACCAATCCGGTCTTCTACTTCAAGCTGGCCTGTATCGCGGCAGCGCTCTGGATCATGAGGTCGTTGATGCACGGTGTGCTGGGGGATGCGCGGCATGACGCGGTCTCAGCGCCGCGGAAGGCGCGCCTTCTGGCCGCGCTGTCCCTCGTGCTCTGGGCCGCGGTGATCACTTCAGGCCGCTTGCTGGCCTACACGGCGAAGGTCATGCTGGCCTCGCACATGCAGTACTAGGACGAGGCGCGATGGAAGGTCTGCTGTACTCGATCGGCCAGAAGAGCGGCATCTACACGTTCATGCACACGTCGTGGGGCTGGCCCACGATCGAGTCGTTGCACTTTCTCGGCCTCTCGCTGCTCATCGGGACGATCGGTCTGTGGGACCTGCGTCTGCTGGGTCTGGCCAGGGGAATCCCGATGGAGGCGCTGCACCGGCTGGTGCCCTGGGGTGTCGGGGGCTATCTCGTGAACGTGTGTACCGGGTTCCTGTTCGTCGTCAGCGCGCCGAACCAGTACCTCTACAACCCGGCATTCCAGATCAAGCTGTCGCTGATGGCGATTGCCGGGCTGAACATCCTGTTCTTCTACCGGTTTGCCTTCCGTCCGGTGAGGGTTGCCGCCGCCGGCG
This sequence comes from Candidatus Multivorans sp., assembly GCA_965205295.1. Classification (GTDB taxonomy): domain Bacteria; phylum Acidobacteriota; class Thermoanaerobaculia; order Multivoradales; family Multivoraceae; genus Multivorans. Next base: position 2,005,487 of record OZ242167.1, on the reverse strand, counting down.
CCGTCGCACCGACCGGCGCCCGCACCGCCGCCGCGATCTCACTGGCCTGCTGGATCGGCGTCATCGTCTGCGGCCGGCTGATCACCTACTTCCGGCCGCCGTATCACTGGTGCTTCTGGTGCTGAGCAGCTAGTCGCCGTCGTCGGGTGGCGGCGTCTCGGCCGGTTCGTTGTCGACGAACCGGAAGGGCGGCCGTTCTTCACCGTCCGCGGGCGGAGGCGTCTGGACTCGTCGCGGAGTTCGGCGGAGGCGGCGTTCTGCCGCGGAGGGCGTTTCCCGGGTTGGCGGCGGGCTGCTCCTGGCCGGCCTGCGGTTGTTCGAGTCCAGTTCGGCCTCGACCTGCTCGATGAGTTCCTCCACGGACTGCTCCTGATCGAATCCCGCGGCCTCGAGTTCCGCTTCGATCAGCGCCAGCAGTTCGTCCGTGGACAGATCGTCGAGGTTCCCGGCTCGGCTTGTAGCCGTCGGCGTCGCGGACGGTTGCCTGGGGGCGGTGGCGACCGCCTCGTCGCCGGGAGAAGCCTCCACGCCGACCGCCACGACGGGCGCCGGCGTTGAACGTGGGGCGGCCGGCGAACCGGGATCCGGCGCCGCTTCGATCATGACGCCGGTGCTCGATGGCGGCAGCGCCGCACTGCCAAGTCCGACCTCAATCGATCCGCTTTGTTGGCGGACCTGATAGGCCGGCAGTGCCTCCTTGAGATCGACGACCACTCGCAGGAACTCGGGATGCTCGCCGGTACGTACCTCCAGGGCGGGGCTCGTGGAGGGCAGCGCCGGCATTTCGGCGAGGGATCCGTCGAGTCCGAACAGGTCAAGCACCACGCGCGGTGGATTCGGTAGCTGGAAGTGCCGTACCACCTGCAGGCCGTTGGTTGTTTGCAGGTGGAGCACGTCGCCGTCGAGCCGCGCCGCTGTCAGGCGGTGGTCCTGGGCTACGGCCATCGAGCTGAGGAGGGCCGAAACGAGGCAGATCAGGGAGCGCATGGTGGATCCTGGAATTCTTGGAACCCGCAGTCTACCACCCGGCCCTCGCGACAACGCATCCAAGCGCCTCGCAGGCGCCGCGCAGGGCAGAGAGTTGCGTTCCGTGACGCAGCCTCATAGCCTGCGTCGCAGCCATGCGCCGTTTCGGGATTGTCGCTCTAGCTGCTCTGATCGTCCCGGCGTGGGCGGCTCTTCAGGCGCAGGAGACACACCCGTTCTCCGTCCACGACATGCTGGCGATGGAGCGGCTATCGGACCCGCAGATGGCGCCGGACGGGTCGGTCGTGGCCTTTGGCGTGCGCACGACGGACGTGGCCGCGAACCGGGGTCGAACCGATCTCTGGTCGGTGCCGATGGACGGCGGCGCGCCGCGCCGGTTGACCACGCACGAGGCGGCGGACTTCCATCCGCGCTGGGCGCCGGACGGCCGGGACCTGTTCTTCCTGTCCACGCGTTCGGGGAGTTCCCAGGTCTGGCGCCTGCCCCTTGCGGGAGGCGAACCGCGCCAGGTCACCGACCTGCCGCTTGACGTCGGCAACCTGGTCGTGTCGCCCGATGGGCGCCGGATCGCGCTGACGATGGATGTCTTCGCAGCGTGCGAGACCCTCGACTGCACCGCGGAACGCCTCGAGGACCGGTCGTCGCAGCCGACCTCGGGGGTCGCGTACGACGACCTCTTCGTTCGCCACTGGGACGTCTGGAAGGACGGCCGGCGGTCGCACGTCTTCGTCCTCGAACTCGACGACACGCGTTCGGCCTCGGGGCAGGCGGTCGACCTGATGCGCGGGCTCGACCAGGACGCGCCTCCCAAGCCCTTCGGCGGCGCCGAGGAGATCGCCTTTGCGGACGGCGGCCGCGCGGTGATCTTCGCTTCCCGTGTCGGCGGTACGCCCGAGGCGTGGTCGACGAACTTCGACCTGTACCTGGCGCCGGCGGACGGCAGTTCGCCGCCCGTCAACCTGACCGCCGCCAACCCGGCCTGGGACAGTCACCCGGTGCTGTCGCCGGACGGCGGCACGCTGGCCTGGCTGGCCATGGAGCGGCCGGGCTACGAGGCCGATCGCTTCGGGATTCGACTGGCGCGGCTCGACGGTTCCCGGCTGGAGGACGCGCGGGATCTCACCGGGGACTGGGACCGCTCGGTGTCAGGCCTCGCCTTCTCGGCCGACGGGGAAACCCTGTTCGCAACGGCCGCAGACCTCGGCCAGCGCGGCCTGTTCGCGGTGGATGTGGCGGACGGCTCGGTAACGCGCGTGCACGGCGAGGGATCGGTGGCTGGTCTGGCGATGTCGAAGGATCGGCTCGTCACTCTCCACAACGACCTGGCCGGTCCGTCGGAGCTGTTCGCCAGCGATGTCTCCGGCGGCGACCGGCGGGCCATGACCGCCTTCAACGCGGAGCAGCGGGCGCAGGCGCGAGTGGGGGACTACGAGCAGTTCACGTTCGCGGGCTGGAACGACGAGACGGTGTACGGCTACCTGGTGCGGCCGGTCGATTTCGACCCGGAACGCCGCTACCCGGTCGCGTTCCTGATCCACGGTGGACCGCAGGGTTCTTTCGGCAACAGCTTCCACTACCGGTGGAACCCCCAGGCCTATGCAGGCGCGGGCTACGCCGCGGTGATGATCGACTTCCACGGCTCGGTCGGGTACGGACAGGACTTCACCGACTCGATCGGGGGCGACTGGGGCGGCAAGCCGCTCGAGGATCTGCAGAAGGGACTGGCCGCCGCGCTCGATCGCTACCCGTTCCTCGACGGCGATCGCGTGTGCGCGCTCGGCGCCTCCTACGGCGGCTACATGGTGAACTGGATCGCGGGCGCCTGGCCGGAGCGGTTCCGCTGCCTGGTGAACCACGACGGCGTCTTCGACTTGCGCTCGATGTACTACACGACCGAGGAGTTGTGGTTCGTCGAGTGGGACCACCGGGGCAGCTACTTCGAGAACCCGGACGGCTTCGAGAGTCACAATCCGGCGCTGCTGGTCGATCGCTGGCAGACCCCGATGCTGGTGGTCCACGGCGCGCTCGACTTCCGCGTCCCCGAAACCCAGGGGCTTGCGGCATTCACGGCGCTCAAGCGACGCGGCGTGCCGGCCCGCCTGCTCTACTTCCCTGACGAGAACCACTGGGTGCTCAGTCCGGCGAACGGCATTCAGTGGCACGAGGAGGTACTGGGATGGCTCGCACGCTGGCTCGAACCGTAGCGCCCAAGCGGCAGGGCGTCGTTGCTGCTGCCCTGGCGCTTGTTGCTGCCCTGGCGCCTCAGGCGGCGGCCCTGGCGCAGACGCCGGAAGAACCCGGCGTCTTCAAGGGCCGGGAGATCGCCGAGGTGATGTCCTACCGCGGCGCTCTCTGGCTGGAGCGGGCGACGCGAATCGAAGAGGAGCACCCGGACGAACTGATGGCGGCGCTGCCGGTCGAGGCCGGCATGCTGGCCGTCGACATCGGTTGCGGCTCGGGTTACTACGCGCGACGGCTGGCGGCCGCCGTGGGTCCCGAGGGCAGCGTGCTGTGCAACGACATCCAGCCCGAGATGCTCCGCATCGCCACGGAGCTTGCCGCGGACGCCGGTGTGGCGAACATGAGCACGGTGCTCGGCACCCAGAGCGATGCCCGGCTGCCCGAAGGCGAGGTCGATCTGATGCTCCTCGTCGACGTGTACCACGAGTTCTCGGCGCCCGAGGCGATGCTCCAGTCCATGCGGGCGGCGCTCGCGCCCGGCGGCGTGATCGCCCTGGCGGAGTTCCGGCTGGAGGGCCGTTCGGCGCGGCACATCAAGCTCGAGCACCGCATGTCGATCGAGCAGGTGATGAAGGAGTGGCTGCCCGCGGGCTACGAACTCGTCGAGCGGATCGATTCCCTGCCGACCCAGCACCTGTTCCTGTTCCGCGCCGCCGGTCCCTGAGCCGCGGGTCGGGGCTCAGGGGCGAGTCGTCGTCATCGCGGCCGACACGGACTCGCGCCAGGCTTGAAGCTGGGCGCGCAGCTCGGCGGCTTTCGCGGGCTGCTCCGCGGCCAGGTCGCTCTGCTCGCCAGGATCGTTCTCCAGGTCGAAGAGCTGCACCGTGCCGTTCTCGAAGTACTCCAGCAGCTTGTAGGACCTCACCCGGATTGCGCCGCCGGGACTCTGCATGCCGTGATTGCTGTAGTGCGGGAAGTGCCAGTAGATCGCGTCGCGCTCGAAAGCGCCCCCGGTCAGCGCAGCGGCAAAGCTGACTCCGTCCACGTGCTGGTCGGGCTGGGCCGGAAGGCCGGCCATCTCGAGCAGGGTCGGATAGAAGTCGGGGCTGATCACCGGTTCATCGCGGACCGCGCCGGCTTGGCCCGCGCCCGGCCACCGCACGATCAAGGGCACCCGGATCCCGCCCTCGTACAACCAGCCCTTCGCACCGCGCAGGGGCAGATTGGAGGTGGAGTAGGCGGTGTCCAACTTGTCGGGGTCCACGACTCTCTGGGGATAGCCGAAGTTGGCCGCCGCCATGCCTCCGTTGTCCGAGTAGAAGACGACGATCGTGTTCTCCGTCAGCCCGAGCTCGTCCAGGGTGCGGAGCACTCGTCCCATGCTGTCGTCGACGGCGGTGACCATCGCCGCGAACTCGACGTTGTCCTGGTGCTGCTTGATCTTGAGCGTGCTTTGCGGAAGCACCCGGTGCTCCCGGTGCGAGGGCTCTTCAAGCAAAGCATCCAGTTGGGCGCGTGAGAGCGGTTCTGGATCGTCGGGGTTGCCCTCGAGCACGAAGGCCGGCCCCGCCGGTGGCTCTGTCCGCGCGAGCTTCTCCCGGTATCGTTCGACCAGATCCTCGCGTCCCTGGATCGGGTCGTGCACCGCGAAGTGCGACAGATAGAGAAAGAAGGGCGTGTCGCGGCTCTGCTCGATGAACTCGAGGGCCAGGTCGGTGACCCGGTCGGTGAGGTATTCGTCCTCTTCCCCCTCGATCGTCAGGCCTTCCATCTTGTACGGCGGGAAGTAGCCGCCGCGAGGGGTCGAGCCGTGGAAGTCCGGGGCCTGCACGTCGAAGCCCTGGTGGAGCGGTCCGGCTTCATCGGCGCCGAGGTGCCACTTGCCGAAGATTCCGGTCCGGTAACCGTGCTCCTTGAGCGCCTCGGCCAGGGTGAGTTCTTCAAGTGGAAGGGCCGCCAGCTTCTCGGCGCTCAGCGACTGCTCGAAGGCATGCTCTCTGCGGCCCGGCAGCCAGTCCGTCAAACGCAGCCTCGCCGGGTACTTGCCGGTCAGCAGGCTGGCTCGCGTCGGCGAACAGACGTGCGAAGCTGCGTACGCGTTCACGAAGCGCACGCCCTGCTTCGCCAATCCATCGATGTTCGGCGTCTCGTGGAACGCACTGCCGAAGACGCCGATGTCGCTCCAGCCCAGGTCGTCGACCAGGAAGAAGACGATGTTCGGCGGCTCGTCCGCCGCGGCTAGAGCGGTCGGAACGCTCACCGCGACGAGACAGGCGGCGGCCAGGATGCGCATCACGAGTTCAGGACTTCGGCGCAGCGGCGGGCGAAGTAGGTCAGGATCATGTCGGCGCCGGCGCGCCGGATCGAGGTCAGGGTCTCCATCATCAGCGCGTCGCCGTCCATCCAGCCGTTTGCGCTCACGGCTTGAATCATCGCGTACTCGCCGCTGACCTGGTAGGCCGCGACCGGCAGATCGACCGCTTCGCGGAGGGCGCGGATCACGTCCAGGTACGCGAGTGCCGGCTTGACCATGACGACATCGGCGCCCTCTTCGGCGTCCAGGCGCGCCTCGCGAACCGCCTCGCGGACGTTGGCCGGGTCCATCTGGTACGTCTTCTTGTCGCCGGCGCGGGGCGCCGAGTCCAGGGCGTCGCGGAACGGGCCGTAGAAGTTCGAGGCGTACTTCGACGTGTAGCTCAGGATGCCCACCTGGTCGTGGCCGGCGGCATCGAGCGCGGTGCGGATGGCCCCCACGCGGCCGTCCATCATGTCGGATGGGGCGATCACGTCGGCGCCGGCATCGGCCTGCGACACCGCGGTGGCGGCGAGGATCGCTAGCGTCAGGTCGTTCACGATCTCGCCGTCGACGACGAACCCGTCGTGGCCGTCGCTGGAGTACGGGTCCATCGCCACGTCGGTGATGACCAGCATGTCGGGGAGGGCGGACTTCAGCTCGCGGACGGTGCGTTGGACCAGCCCGTCCGGGTCCGTCGCCCCGCTAGCGGCGCGGTCCTTCAAGTCGTCCTCGACGGCAGGGAACAGGGCCACGGCGGGTACGCCGAGGGCATGCGCGGCGCGACACTCCGCGACCAGACGGTCGATGGTGAGCCTGGCCTGACCCGGCATCGAGAGGATCGGTTCGGCGGTGTCTCTGCCCTCCATGACGAAGAGCGGGTAGATCAGCCGGCCGGGGCCGAGGTCGGTTTCGCGGACCAGGTCGCGGATCGCGGCGGAACGCCGGTTGCGGCGGGGTCGGATGGGCATCGAAAGCATGGCCGGGGATTGTACGCCGTGGCAGGCGCCTGAGCCGCAGGGGTTCGCGGCGGACCTATACTTGGCCGATGGCGCTCCAGCAGGTTGGCCCCGACGTCTGGGTCGTCGACCACGTGCAGAAGATCGCCATCGGCTTCAGTTCGCCGGCCCGCATGACGGTCGTGCGTCTGGGCGACGGCGGTTTGTGGCTGTACTCGCCCGGGCCGATCGACGATGAGACGGCCGCGGAACTCAAGAGCCTGGGACCGGTGCGGTACCTGGTCGCGCCGAACCGCTTCCACCATCTTCACCTGCCGGCCGCGGTCGCGCGCTTCCCTGAAGCGGATGTCCTGGGTGTCCCCGGCCTGGCGGACAAGCGAAAGGACGTGACGTTTACCGGCACCCTGGGCTTTGCGTCGCCCTGGGGCGCCGAGCTGCAGCCGATGCCGATCGACGGGATGCCGGCCTTCAACGAAGTCGCCTTCTGCCACCGTCCGAGCGGCTCGTTGCTGGTGGCCGACCTGCTGTTCAACCTGCAGCAGCGCCAGGGGTTGATTCCGTCGATTTACTATCGGCTTACTGGAGTCCATCGTCGCGTCGCCATGAGCCGCATGTTCCGGTTCGCGATTCGCGATCGCCCGGCCTGTGCCGCGAGTTGCCTGCGCCTGTTGCGGTACCCGTTCGACCGCCTGATTCCGTGCCACGGCGACGTGGTGGAGGAGGGAGCGAAGCAGCAGGTCGAGCAGGCGCTTGCCTGGATCTTCAAGGACTTCGAAACGCCCGCGGAGCCGACGCCTGCCGGGGCGGTGCCCGAGGTCTGACCCCGATTCCATGTCCCTACCGCTCGCCGACCTGCGGGTCCTCGACCTGACGATCGCCCGCGCCGGGCCGACCGCGGTGCGTCAACTTGCCGATTGGGGCGCCGACGTGGTGCGCATCGAGCGCCCGCCGGCGCCCGGCCGCGAAATCGGGATCTCGCGCCGGCTCGGCCACGACTACCAGAACCTGCACCGCAACAAGCGCTGCCTGACGGTCGACCTGAAGAGCGAGGCCGGCCGCGAGATCCTGCTGCGTCTGGCCCGGGATGCGGACGTGCTGGTGGAGAACTACCGCGCCGAGGTGAAGCACAGGCTCGGCTTCGACTACGAGACGGTGCGGGCGATCAACCCGCGCATCGTCTTCGCCAGCGTGTCCGGGTTCGGCCAGACCGGCCCGTATCGCGATCGCGGCGGCGTGGATCAAATCGCCCAGGGTCTGGGCGGGTTGATGTCGGTGACCGGCCTGCCGGGGCAGGGACCGGTTCGCGTCGGCACGGCGATCTCGGACCTGGCTGCCGGCCTCTACCTCGCCTTCGGCATCCTGGCGGCCCTCCACGAGCGGGAGCGGTCGGGCGAGGGACAGTGGGTGACCACCTCCCTGCTCAAGGCGATGATCGGGATGCTCGACTTCCAGGCCGCCCGCTACCTGGTCGAGGGCGAGGTTCCGGGCCAGCAGGGCAACCACCACCCGACGATCTCGCCGATGGGCGCCTTCCCGGCCGCCGACGGCTGGGTGAACATCGCGGCCACCAGCGGCAAGCACTTCCGGGCCATGTGCCGGGCCCTCGGCGGCGAGGAGCTTCTCGAACGTCCGGAGTACCGGAACTCGGCCGGGCGCGTCGCCAACAGGGAGCAGCTCGAAGGCGAGGTCGCGGAGCTGACGCGGCGCTTCAAGGTGGATGAGCTCGTCGAGCTTCTGAACGACGCGGGTCTCCCTTGCGGTCCCATCTACGACCTGGGGCAGACCTTCGCCGACCCGCAGGTCCAGCACTGCGGGATCGCGGTGCCGCTGGAGCATCCGGAACTCGGACCGGTGCGCCTCGTGGGCCAGCCGGTTCGGCTGCGCCGGACGCCCTTCGAACTCCGCAGTCCAGCGCCGGGGCCAGGGCAGCACACGGACGAGATCCTCGCGGAGGCGGGCTTCGGAAGATCGGAAATCGAGGCGTTGCGGGCCTCTGAGGTCGTGGCATGAGCGGTGGACGATGGACCCCTGGGAACGCGGGCGTCTCGCCCGCATCCGGTGAGCGCCAGAGCCAACTGGTTGAGGGGGTAAGCACGCGATGACGGTAGAAGCGAACGTGGCCACGACCTCCGAACCGACGGTCATCGACCTGCCGACGACGAAGATCGAGGCAAGGATCGAGGGCGGTGTCGGCTGGTTGACCTACAACAACCCGCAGCGGCGTAACGCCCTGTCGCTGGAGATGCAGGAGGGCTCTGCGGCGGTCCTGCGCCGCTTCCAGGAGGATGACGCGGTCCGGGTCGTCGTGCTGCGGGGGGCTGGCGACCGGGCGTTCGTCTCCGGCGCCGACATTTCCGAGTTCGAGAAGCTGCGCACGACCGTCGAAGCCCGTCAGCGCTACGACCGCGCCGGCCGCGAGACGGGGCGGGCCTTCTCGGCACTCGAGAAGCCGCTGATCGCGATGATCCGCGGCTACTGCCTGGGCGGAGGATTGGCGACCGCGCTCAATGCCGATCTCCGGATCGCCTCCGAGGACTCGACCTTCGGGATCCCCGCCGGCCGCCTCGGAGTCGGCTACGGGTTTGCCGGGATCAAGGTGCTGGTCGACCTGGTGGGCCCTTCCCGCACCAGCGAGATCCTGCTCACTGCACGGCGGTTCAACGCAGCGGAAGCGCTGCACATGGGCCTGATCGACCGGGTGACGACGACAGACGAACTCCAGGTCACCGTCCGCGACCTCGCCGGCAGGATGGCCGAGAACGCTCCGCTGACCCTGCGCGCCGCCAAGTTCGCGATCCGCCAGGCCACGAAGGACCCGGAGCGCCGCGATCTCGACCGGGCGCAGCAGCTCGTCGAGGAGTGCTTTCGCTCCGAGGACTACGTCGAGGGACGCCGCGCGTTCCTCGAGAAGCGGCCGCCGCGGTTCCGGGGGCGGTGAGGGCGCCCCTCGCGGGCCGCGCGCGCGAAGCCGGCACGACGGTCGCCGTGGACGAACCGCTGCTGGAACTCGCCAACGTCACCGTCGTGCGCGGCGGCAGGCGGGCTCTCGACGGGGTGACGATCTCGATCCCCTGCCCGGCTAGTCCGTGCCGCCGCAGGCGAAGGCCTTGTCATCCGTGATCGCCGGCGCCGGCGTGCCCGGCTCGTTCCGGTACTCCTTTACCGTGCCGGTCACCGTGTCCGTCACCCGGATCGAGTAGCCGAGATCCGTGGTCGAGGCCCCGAAGATCCAGACGTGCTCGTTCAGGGCGCAGCCGTCCAAGACCTTGATCAGGACCTCCCAGTTGTTCGAGTCGAAGAAGTGGAACAGTCCCGATCTGTTCGTGCCGGCGCGGACGACCCTGCTCTGGCCGCCGTTGCCTTCGGCGCCTCGCCATTCGACGGCGACGGCGTAGCGCGAGTCCTGCAGGCACCGGGTGTGCGCGTCGGCGACACAGGTCCCGGCCGGCACCGCCGGCTCGAGCAGGAAGGTCATCGATGCGCTGGATTCCTCGCTGCCGTCGGCGACGGTCAGAGTGACGTTGTAGAAGCCCGGTTCGGTCCAGGCGTGGACCACGTCGGAGCGCCTCAGGACCGTGTCGTCGCCGAAGTCCCAGGTCCGGGAGCGGATGGCGCCGGTGCTCCCGTCGGTGAACTGGACGGCGCCGCCGGTCAGGGCCCTGCACAGGCTGTCCGGGCATTCCGCATCGACCGTGAAGGCCGCCTTCGGGGGTCCTGACCTCGGCGGCGGTTCCGGTTCTGGCTCCGGCTCCGGCTCCGGCTCTGGCTCCGGCTCTGGCTCTGGCTCCGGCTCTGGCTCTGGCTCCGGCTCTGGCTCTGGCTCCGGCTCTGGCTCTGGCTCCGGCTCTGGCTCTGGCTCCGGCTGGGGCTCAGGCTCCGGCTGGGGCTCAGGCTCCGGCTGGGGCTCAGGCTGCTGCGGGGGCAGGTCCACGCGCACCTCGAACGTCTGCGTCGCCGACCCTTTCGAGCCGCCCAGGTCCGTCGCCGTCACCGTGACGATCGCCGTCCCCGCGAACAAAGGCGTCACTGTCGCCACCGATTCCGATATGGACACCGTCGCTGAGGGAGACGGCCCGATTCGATCGGCCGAGAGGATGAAGTCGTCGAACGAAATGTACTCGTCCTTTACGGCCGCGGACGACGGGGCGCTGCCTCCGAAGTAGGTCGAAAAGTAGAACTTGTCGATGGCCAGGGTAGCGACGTCGCGGAATCGCAAATCCTCGGCGTGCAAGGCTTCCATGCCATCGAACCACGTCTGCAGTACGCCGTTGTTCGCCCCCGGCGTGTTCATGGCGAAACGGTGCTCGACCGTATGCCACCTGCCCGGCTCGAGGACACGGTCCCAAGGGATGTGTTCTCCGTACATGCCGGGCTGGTCGGGATGGTAGAGATACTGTGCGGCAGCACCACCTCTACGCCACGTCATGCGGCCGCTCCAGCCGTCGGTTCCGTCCGGCGGCTTGCCGCCCGTGTTGCCCCTGCCGCCAACCAGGCCCGGCAGCTTGCCGCCCTCGACGAAATCGAATCCGTCCTCGAAGCGCACGCGATAGCTGGCGTAGAGTTCTTCGAATTTCCCGCCCGGCAGATCGATCATCGCCTGAATGGCTTGGTTGGAGGCCCCGTACGTGCCAGCCGGGTACTTCAGGCGCAACGAACGGCCCGCGTACGCCGACGCGCCGTCGACGATCTCCGCCCTGCCTGTGCCGAAGCCATGAGTACTAATCGTGCCGGGCCAGTCCGAATGGAACGCCGCCAGTGTGTAGTCCTCAAGCGGGGTGGCATCGAAGTTGACGACCAGCAGCGGCGGGCCGCCCGGCGCCTGGGACACCGACGCCGTGTACTCCAGCGGGTCTTCGTCCGGGTCGGTGAACGCGCTGGCGACGTCAACCGTCACCGATCCGTCCGACACGCGCAGCGCCCAGTCCGGCAGCGTCCCCACCGCCTTCGGCGGCCGGTTCACAGTCCCCAGCGTCTCCGCGCTGGGCGCCGGGAACGCGCAGAAAAGACCCCAGCAGGCGACGGCCAGCGGGACTGCGGGTCGGTGGGCCGGAGCAGGCAGGAGTCGAGCGACCGGCCGGAGGCTGACGAGCGACTGAAGGAGCCGAGAGGGAGTCTTCATCAGTGAGAGCGTCCCAGTCCTATGTCCCAATCCTATAGAAGTGATGGTAGGAGAGTCACCCGGAGTTGTCTCTTTCAGGATTCGGGGGCCAAGTCCTCGGCCGGTGGCCCGCCCGACCGCGTTCTGGCAAAGTTGAGCGCTGTGAACCCCTGTCTGCTCGATCTCGCCAACGTCACCGTCGTGCGCGGCGGCCGGCGGGCTCTCGACGAGGTGACGCTCTCCATCCCGCGCGGGCGAAACATGGCAGTGCTTGGCCCGAACGGCGCCGGCAAGTCGACGCTCTTGCGCATGCTGAACGGTGAGTTCCATCCGCTGCGGCGGCCAGGTGTTCGAATGCGGCTGCTGGGCCTTGAGCGATGGAACGTGTTCGAGATCCGGCGCCAGCTCGGCGTCGTGTCGCACGAGCTGCAGGCCACGCACCACGGTTGGCTTTCGGGCCTGGACGTCGTGTGCTCGGGGTTCTTTGCCAGCGTCGGCGTCTACCGGCACCAGGGCCTGACCGGCGCGCAGCGGCGTCGGGCCACCGCTGCGGCGGAGGGTCAGGGCGCCGGTGAACTGTTGGAGCGCCGGTTCGACAGTCTCTCGTCCGGCGAGCAGCGTCGCTTGCTGCTGGCGCGCGCGCTCGTCCACGAGCCGCACACGTTGCTGCTGGATGAGCCGGCGACCGGACTCGACCTGCAGGCCGCGTTCGGCCTGATGGAGCGGTTGCGCCGTCTGGCGGCGGAAGGGACAACGCTGATCATCGTGACTCACCACGTCGATCAGGTCCCGCCCGAGGTTGAGCGGGTCGTGCTGCTCAAGGCCGGGCGAGTGTTTGCGGATGGACCGAAGGACGAGGTCCTGACCGGCGGCGTGCTTTCGGAGCTGTTCGGAGTCGGGCTGCAGGTCGTGGAGCGAAACGGCTACTTCCAGGTGCTGCCGCGCTAGGAGGGCCGGCGCGCTACGATGCCTGCGAGATGGCGACACAACGATCACTTGGGCTCGCGGCCGCTGTGGCGCTCGTCGTCCTCGCCGCACCGCTGACCGCCAGCGACAGCCCCGGCTGCTCAGCCGGCGCCGGCCTCGCGGCGTCCGCGCAACCGGGCGCGAGCGTCGACCTCGAACTCGCGTACGACGGCCTGACCCGCGGCTACCGGCGCCACCTGCCGGCGGGCTACGACGGCAGCGAGCCCGTGCCGCTGTGGCTGCACGTTCACGGCTACACGGGAAGCGCCGCGCACAGCGACGGCTGGACGGGTCTTTCGGAGCTTGCCGACCGCGAGGGTTTCGTGCTCGTGTTCCCGCAGAGCACTTCCTTCGAGGCGCCGATGGGTCGGCGGGCCCAGAGCCGGAGCGCCACGATCACGTCCTGGAACGACCTCGCCTGCAGCGCGTCGCCGGGCCCCGACGGTCCGACCTGCCGCGAGGACGCGAACCCCTATCCGTGTCCGCCGGAGTGCGGAACCTGCGGCCCGTGCAACTGGTGCTCCTGCCACGACGATGTCGGTTACATCTCCGCTCTCATCGATCACCTGTCGGCCGATCTCTGCCTCGATGTCGACCGCGTCTTTGCCTCCGGCTACAGCAACGGCGGCATGTTCGTTCACCGGCTCGGCTGCGCCCTCGGCGACCGTCTGGCGGCGGTGGCGCCGATGCACGGCTACCTGGCGAGTGGCTTCAACTGCGCGGCGGAGGCGCCCGGCCCGTCGATGCTCCTGATCGGCGGCACAGCGGACCGCACGGTGCCGATCGATGGCTCCTACGCGAGCGACGGCTACGTCTACACCTCGCAGTCTAGGGTGGCGGAGGATTGGGCCGAGGCGCAGTCATGTGCCGCGGCGCCGGTCCCGGTCGAGACGCCGTGGGACGGGCGCCGCGAGTTGAGCTGCGTCGAGTATCCCGGCTGCGCCGGCGGCCGTGCCGTCCGCAGTTGCTCCTGGGACGGCGCTCACGTCTGGCCACGCGACGACGCCGGCAACTTCGGCGCCGAGCTGCTGTGGAGGTTCTTCCGCGACGCGAGCCGCTAGACGGCCAGCGCCTCCAGCCGCCCCGGCGCCACCCCCAGCCGTTCGCCAGCGGCGACGATCTGGCGCCAGGATTCGGCGTCCACGGGGATGGCTTCGGCGCGTTCGATGCGCATGGCCCGCTCCGGTTCGCCGGGCACCAGCACCGGTTCGGCCGGGTCGGCGGCGGGCGACGCCTTGACGTGGGCGACCAGGGCGGCCAGCTCGTGCTCCATGGCCGAGCGCTCGATCAACCGTTCCGGATCGAACACGACCATGAACATGTTGTTGATGATCGTTCCCTGCGCCTCGTGTTCCGGCTGCGCCGTGTGGCCGCCGCTCATCATGCCGCCGAGGAGTTCGCAGAAAAGCGCCAGCCCGTAGCCCTTGTGATCGCCGAAGGAGGTGAGTGCGCCTACCGGCTGGTTGAAGAGGACGCTCGGGTCGCGGGTCTGGCGTCCGCGATGGTCGATCAGGGCGCCCGCGGGAACCTCTTCGCCCTGGTTGTGGGCCACGCGGGCCTTGCCGTGGGCGATGCGGCTGGTCGCCATGTCGAGGAGAATCGCCGGCTGGCTGTCGCTGCCCGGCAGGGAGAGGCACATCGGGTTCGTCGAGTACCGCGCGTCCGTACCGCGGTAGGGCGCGACGAGCGCCTGGTGGCCGACCACATTGACGAAGTGGATCGAGGCGAGGCCCGCGTCCGCCACCTGCTCGCCGTAGGTGCCGATGCGGCCCAGGTGGTGGCAGTAGCGGACCGAGGCCAGGACCACGCCCGTGCTCTGGCAGCGTTCGATCGTGGCCGCGGTCGCCTCGCGGCCGACGACCTGGCCGTAGCCCATGCCGCCGTCGAACATCATGATCGCGCCGTCGTCACGGACCAGCTCCACGCCCTGGTTCGGATTCAGAGAGCCGTTGCTGAGGCTACGTTCGTAGGCCGGCAGCATGCCGACGCCGTGGCTGTCGTGGCCCGAGAGGTTTGCGAGCACCAGGTGGTCGGCGACGATGCGGGCTTCCTCGGGCGCGCTGCCGCCGGCTTCGACGATCATCGTGGCTGCTTCTCGGAGCGCGTCGGGCCGAATGGCGATCGATTCCACGGTTGTCTACCTCCCTCTTGTGCCCTGCGGCGCCGGGAGCGGCGATCCTAGCGCCGCTGGCCTCCGGCGCTGTCGGTAACCGGGTTCGCATCCGAGCACCCGATGACGGGGCGCTCGGACTGGTTCACGGTTGACGCGAGGTCGCGTCAACCGGGTTCACAAGATCGATACCTGGAAACCGGGTGAAGTCCCGGTCGCTAGTCGCGATCATCGCTCCGTGTTCCAGAGCCAGCGCGGCGAGGTGTGCGTCCATCACCATTGCGCCTTTGGCCTGACCGCGTTCACAGAGCCTGCCCAGGATCTGCCAGGTTCGCGGTCCTGGCTGAAGCAGGCGAGAGTTCGGCAGGGCCAGCCACTTCTCGATCATCGAGCAGGCGCCGGCCGGTTTGATCGGATGAGTACAGATGCGACGGTCGGATGCGATGCGGACGAAGGCCAGCAGAGTGACGAGCGCAAAGCTCACGGCACGCCCGGAGGCGAGCTCCGACTCGAACCAGCGGCCCGCTGCTGGGTGGTGGGGGCTTGCGGTGTCGTGGGCGTAGAGAAGGATGTTGGCGTCGATCAGGGTCATCGCCGTGAAGGGCCGTCCAGGTGATCGAGCAGACCGCTGATGTCGTCGAGGTCGAACTCCGGACGGAGGCCAATCCTGCGTGCTTCCAACTTGAAGGGACTCGCCATTTCCTCTTCGGTCGGCGCCTCAAAGCCCTGCCGGAGCGTTCCGTTCACGATCTGCTTCATCGTGGCGCCTGTGCGTACCATCTCGTCGCGCACCTTGGCGGCGACGTCGTCGTCCAGAGTGAGTGTCGTTCTCATACGTGGGATGCTAGGAGTCAGGCATCACGATGTCAACAACAGAACATCGTTGATGCCGAGCCGTCGGCAACGTGGTTGAGCAGGGGGCGGTAAGCTGACGCACCGATGCGCCCTTACCCAGCGTCTTCCGCTGTGCCGTCCTTGGTGCTGCTCTTTATTGGTGTAGCGCTGCCTGGGTTCTCCCAGCCGGCGCCCGACTCGGGTTGGGTCGATCTGACTTCAGGCGGTCTCGAGGACGGATGGCGCGTACTCGGAGGCGCCGCCGAGTACGCGCTGGAGGACGGCGTCGTGGTCGGCACGGCGGTCATCGAGACGCCGAACTCCTTCCTCGCCACGAAGGCGGAGTACGACGACTTCGCGCTCCAGTTGGAGTTCAAGATCGACGAAGGCCTCAACGCGGGCGTTCAGATCCGGAGCCACAGCGATCCCGACTACCGCAACGGCACGGTGCATGGCTACCAGGTCGAGATCGACCCGAGCGAGCGGGCCTGGACCGCCGGTATCTACGACGAGTTCCGGCGCGGCTGGTTGTTCCCGCTGGCTGCGAATCCGGCCGCAAGCCAGGCCTTCCGCGCGGGCGGCTGGAACCACCTCTACATTGAGGCGATCGGTCCGACGATCCGGACCTGGCTGAACGATGTGCCTGCCACGTTTCTGATCGACGAGATGACGGCGAGCGGGTTCATCGCGCTCCAGGTCCACTCGGTCGGGCTGGACGGCGGCGGCAGCCAGGTCCGTTACCGGCGGGTGTGGCTGCGAACCGAAGGCCTGGAGCCGAGCCGCAGGCCGTTCCCGTACATCGTCGACACGCGGCCGAACCAGCTCTCGGAGGAGGAGGCTGCCCAGGGCTGGCGGCTGCTCTTCGACGGCGAGAGCGCGGAGGCCTGGCGGGGAGTTCACCGCGAGGACTTCCCGTCGACGGGCTGGGAGGTGCGGGACGGCGAGTTGACGGTGCTCGCCTCCGAACCGGGCCAGCCGGACGGGGAGCGCGGCGGCGGCATCGTGACCCGGGAGTCGTTCTCGGCCTTCGAGCTCCAACTGGAGTTCCGGCTCACCGAGGGCGCGAACAGCGGCATCAAGTACCTGGTGACCGAGGGGTACGACTCGGCGTCCGGCTCGGCGGTCGCGTTCGAGTACCAGCTCCTGGACGACTTTCGGCATCCCGACGCACAGTTGGGCCGGGACGGCAACCGCACCCTGGCCTCCCTCTACGACCTGCTGCCGGCGACCAAGACTCCGCGCTTCGTCAAGGCTCCGGGGCGCTTCAACCACGCCCGGATCGTCGTCCACGCTGACGGCCGCGTCGCGCACTGGCTGAACCAGGTGCCGGTGCTGGAGTTCGACCGCAACTCACCGGAACTCGCGGAGGCGCTTGCGGCAAGCAAGTTCGCCGGCCGCGAAGGATTCGGGCAGTGGCCCGAGGGCCGCATCCTGCTCCAGGACCACGGCGACGAGGTCGCGTTCCGGAGCATCAAGGTGCGCCGGCTCGACGAGGCGAAGTAGCGGCGCCGGGCGGTCTTGATGCGCGTCAGGCTTGCCTACGGCCGGACAGGCCTGGAGATCGAGTTGCCCCGGGAGCGGACGACCGTGATCGAGCCGCACCAGGCGCCGGCGCTCCGCGACCCGGATGCGGCGCTCACCGCGGCGCTGCGCCAGCCGGTCGCCGGGCCGCCGCTGCGGGACCTGGCGAAGCCCGGCCAGACGGCGGCGATCTCGGTGTGCGACGTCACGAGGGCTCAGCCGCGCCGGGAGATGGTCGGCGCGGTGCTGCGCGAGCTCGACGGCATCGTCCGGCCGGAGGACGTCACGATCCTGATCGCGACCGGCACGCACCGCGCGAACACGCCGGCCGAGCTGCTGATGATGCTCGGCGACGAGATTCTCGGCGCCTGCCGCGTGATCAACCACGACGCCCGCGACGACTCGTCCCTGGTTGATCTGGGAGAGAGTGGCGAGGGCGTCCCGACCCGGCTCTGCCGCCACTGGCTCGAGGCGGATCTCCGGATCACGACCGGCTTCGTCGAACCGCACTTCTTCGCCGGCTTCTCGGGCGGGCCGAAGATGGTCGCCCCCGGCCTTGCCGGCCTCGACACCGTGCTCACGCTGCACGACGCCGCCCGCGTCGGCGACCCGCGGTCGACCTGGGGACACACTTCTGACAATCCGCTCCACAGCGACATTCGCGCCATCTCGGCCCGGCCAGATGCGCGGCCGCACTTCAGCATGGATGTCCTGCTGGACCGTACGCAGCGGATCACGCACGTCTTCGCCGGCGAGCTGTTCGCGATGCACGCCCAAGCCTGCGAAGCGGCCCGGCCGATCGCCATGCGGGAGACCGGCCGGCGGTTCGAGGTCGTGGTGACGACGAACTCCGGCTACCCGCTCGACCAGAACCTGTACCAGGCGGTCAAGGGCATGTCGGCCGCGGCGCAGGTCGTGGCCGACGGCGGCACGATCCTCTGCGCCGCCGAGTGCAGCGACGGCATCCCCGACCACGGGCGCTACGCGGAGTTGCTCAGCCGCGGCAGTTCGCCGGAGGAGCTGCTGGCGCAGATCGAGGCCCGGACGGTGACCGAGCCGGACCAGTGGCAGGTCCAGGTCCAGGCGATGATCCAGCGCCGGGCCCGGGTGATGGTCAAGGCGGACGGACTGAGCGAGGCTCAGCTCCGTTCGGCCCATTTCGAGCCGGCCGCGGACCTGGACGCGGCGCTCGCCGGGTGCATGGCCGCGCGGCCGGACGCTCGCATCTGCGTGCTGCCGGAAGGCCCGCAGACGATTCCCTACGTCGCCGACGTCTAGGGTCCGGAGGCTCGCCCCTCGCTTCTGGCGACCCGCAGATCGAGTCTCGCTTCGCGCGGCGGAATGTTAGCCTCGCGGGCATGGTCGAACCTGTCCAGACTGTAGTTCCCACGGCTCGAGGGCAGAGATCGAGCGTCCCGGAGGAGTCCCCACTCGCCCTGGCCGGCGAATCCGGTTGCCAAACGGTCCGCATCCCGCGGGAGGAGATCGAGGACTATGAGGGCCGCCTTGAGTACTGGGAGGCGCGTACCGAGATGGCGATGGTCGTCTGCGAGCCGACGACCGCGTACCACGAGCGGCCCTCGCAGCGGTTGGCGGGTCTGGCGCGGCTGATCGCGGCATCGAGGGGCGCGCCGATCGAGACCTTCGGGACCACGGATCTGGTGCGTTTCAAGGCTCACGGCGGGCGCAGGGAGTTGATGCAGGCGGACCAGATCCTGTACCTCGATCCGAGCGTCCTGCCGGCCGGGGCGCCGGTGGTGGACGTGGACGGCCATGTACTGCCGGATGTGGTCCTGGAGGTCGACTACTCGACCGATGTGCGGGTGTGGAAGCTGCCGCTTTACGAGGCGTGGGGCTTCCCGGAGGTCTGGGTCGACGTGCCGGATGAGCGTTTGCGTCCGAGGTCGCGGCGCCCGGGTCTGACAATTCACGTCCACGACGGCGAGCGTTTCCAGGAAGCGTCCTCCAGCCGCTCATTCCCGGGCTGGACGGCCGAGGAGATCCACGTCGCACTGAGCCGGCGCCTGCCGTCGCCGGAGACCCTGGCCGTGCTGCGTCGCGTCGGCCGCGCTCTGGGCGCCTTGGAAGGGACCGGCCCGGACGACGATCCGTGGTTGCGGGCCGAGCGTGCCGAGGTGCGCGGGGAGGCCCATGCGGAGGGCCGTGCGGAGGGCCGCGCGGAGGGTCTCGCCAAAGGGCGTGCCCGCATGGTCGTCGCGGTACTCCAGGCGCGCGGCGTTCCCGCGAGTCCGGGCCTGACCGAACGTCTGGCCGGCCTCCGCGGCTGGTCCGAGGTCGAGATGGTCCAGGCGGCGCAGACATGCGCCGACGAAGCCGAGCTTCTGCGGCGCCTCAGGCGCTGAGCCTGCGGCCTCGGGCCGGCCCCTGACCAGAAGGCCGCCCCGAGAACCGGGAACCGAGCCCGCTACCTTCAGCATCGCCGGAGCTCGTCGCCACTGTTATCGTCGCGGTCATGGCTGAGCCCGTCGAGTCCGCGAATCCGCAGGCGCAGGAAGCCGGGCTGATCGACCCGGAGGAGGCCGCACTCGACCCGGCCGACTTCCCCGGTTGCCAGGCGATCCGCATCCGGCGCGAGGACATCGAGGACTACGACGGCCGTCTCGAGTACTGGGAGGCCCGCACCGAGACCGCGATGGTCGTGTGCGAGCCGACCACCGTGTACCACGAACGGCCTTCGCAGCGGCTGGCCAGGTTGGCCGAGCGCATCGCGGCATCGAGAGGTTCCCCGATCGAGACGTTCGGGACCGCGGATCTCGTGCGTTTCAAGAGCGGCGGAGGGCGCAAGGTGTTGATGCAGGCGGACCAGATCCTTTACCTGCATCCACTGGAGGTGTCCGGCTTGGGGCCGGGGGTCGATGTCGATGGCGACGAATTGCCCGACGTGACCGTGGAGGTGGACTACTCGACCGACGCTCGGGTGCGCAAGTTGCGGCTCTACGAGGCGTGGGGTTTTCCGGAGGTATGGATCGACGTGCCGGACGAGCGGTCGCGTCCGCGGTCGCGGCTTCCTGGACTGACGATTTACGTCCTGGAGGCCGGCCGGTACCGGACCGCGTCCGCCAGCCGAGCCTTTCCGGGCTGGACGGCGGTGGAGATCCACCGGGCACTGAACGAGCCGATCGTGTCTCGGGAGACCCTGGAGGCCCTGCGCCGCGTGGGTCGCCGCCTCGGCGCCGCCGAAGGGACCGGCCCGGACGACGATCCGTGGTTGCGGGCTGAGCTTGCCGAGGGGCGCGCCCGCATGGTCGTCGCGTTGCTCCAGGCCCGCGGCGTTCCCGCGAGTCCGGGCCTGACCGAACGTCTGGCCGGCCTCTGCGGCCGGTCCGAAGTCGAGATGGTCCAGGCGGCGCAGACATGCGCCGACGAAGCCGAGCTTCTGCGGCGCCTCGGTCTCTGAGTCTGCGGCTTCGAGCCGATACCGAAGCTTGACGCGCCCGCCGCTGGCGCCGCGCTACGGATTCCCTCAAGGGCATGTCGGCGGCGGCGCAGGTCGTGGCTGACGGCGGCCCGAGGAACCCCGGCAGGGAGTCGACTTGAAGAGTGTCAGAAACATGGCTATATTCCCGACAATCGAGAGGTGTCGCCATGGAACGATTGAGCGAAGCGATACTGCGGTACGCGGAAAGACGGCCGGAAGGCGCCCCGGTGCTGGCGAAGGGGCTGTTGCATCTCGGTAGTCGGGAGGCTGTCGACCAGGCCCTGTCCCGTCTTGTCCGGCGCGGCGCGCTGCTGCGGGCCGGACGGGGTGTGTATGTCCTGCCGGTAGAGAGCCGCTTCGGCCGCCGCGCGCCGTCGGTCGAGAAGACCATCAAGGGGCTCGCGGCCGCGCGCGGAGAGCGGATCGCGAACAGCGGCGCCATGGCGGCAAACGTGCTCGGACTGACCACGCAGTTGCCCGTCAAGCGGGTCTTTCTGACCTCGGGGCCGAGCCGGACGTTGACGCTCGGCCGCGAGCGGGTCGAGTTGCGCCATGCGCCGCCTTGGCAATTGGCGCTGGCCGGCCGGCGTGCCGGCGAGGCGGTCCGGGCACTCGCTTGGCTCGGGCGTGACCGGGCCGGTGCGGCGACGGGGGTAGTACGGGAACGGTTGAGCGAGGACGAGCGCCGGGAACTCGGCAGCGTGAGCGCGCAGATGCCGGGATGGCTGGCCGGGCCAGTGAACGCGGTGGCCCATGGCTGAGCGGTATCTGGATCTGGCCCTCGTCGACCGCCGGGAAGTGCTCAATGTCGCGGCCAGCGGATCCGGCCGGCCCGCCTATCTGCTCGAAAAGGACGTCTGGGTGGTGTGGTCGCTCGATATCCTGTTCGCGGGCCCGCTCGGGGCGCCGCTCGTTTTCAAGGGCGGCACGTCACTGTCCAAGGCCTACGGCGCGATTCGGCGCTTCTCGGAGGATGTCGACCTGACCTACGACATTCGAGCGCTTGTTCCGGAGCTGGTCCGCGGTCGCCCGGATGCGCTGCCACCGAACCGGAGCCAGGAGAAGCGCTGGACGAAGGCCGTGGATCGTGCTCTGAGCGCTTGGATACGCGATGCGGCCGCGCCGGTGTGTTGATGGATGCCTGCCAGGCGATTGAGGACCGAGCCAACGCAGTCGGCCGCAACTCGGCCGCCTCCCGCCGCCGGTGTTCTGACGGCGGCCCGAGGAACCCCGGCATCGTCGAGTTTCTTGAAAATCCTCGCTTGGCGGGGTGATTTACAAGAAAGTACGCTTGGCGTCGTGAACATTGATCGAGATCTCGCCGCCCAACGGGGCGGACGCTCGTTCCTGGTGCATCCGGCGGTCGCGGTCGTCGGGCCGCGACAATGCGGCGAGCCGGTGGTGGACGTGGACGGCCATGTGCTGCCGGATGTGGTCCTGGAGGTCGACTACTCGACCGATGTGCGGGTGTGGAAGCTGCCGCTCTACGAGGAGTGGGGCTTCCCGGAGGTCTGGGTCGACGTGCCGGATGAACGTTTGCGTCCGAGGTCGCGGCGCCCCGGTCTGACGATTCACGTCCACGACGGCCCGCTCCTTCAGCGTCGCCGGAGCTCGTTGCCAGTGCTATCTTCGCGGTCATGGCTGAGCCCGTCGAGCCCGCGAATCCGCAGGCGCCGGAAGCCGGGCTGATCGACCCGGAGGAGGCCCCACTCGACCCGGCCGATTTCCCCGGTTGCCAGGCGATCCGCATCCGGCGCGAGGACATCGAGGACTACGACGGCCGTCTCGAGTACTGGGAGGCCCGCACCGAGACCGCGATGGTCGTGTGCGAGCCGACCACCGTGTACCACGAACGGCCTTCGCAGCGGCTGGCCAGGTTGGCCGAGCGCATCGCGGCATCGAGAGGTTCCCCGATCGAGACGTTCGGTACCGCGGATCTCGTGCGTTTCAAGAGCGGCGGCGGGCGCAAGGTGTTGATGCAGGCGGACCAGATTCTGTACTTGCATCCACTGGAGGTGTCCGGCTGGGGGCCGGGGGTCGACGTCGATGGCGACGAGTTGCCCGACGTGACCGTGGAGGTGGACTACTCGACCGACGCTCGGGTGCGCAAGCTGCGGCTCTACGAGGCGTGGGGTTTCCCGGAGGTATGGATCGACGTGCCGGACGAGCGGTCGCGTCCGCGGTCGCGGCTTCCGGGACTGACGATCCACGTCCTGGAGGCCGGCCGGTATCGGACGGCGTCCGCCAGCCGAGCCTTTCCGGGCTGGACGGCGGTGGAGATCCACCGGGCACTGAACGAGCCGATCGTGTCTCGGGAGACCCTGGAGGCGCTGCGCCGGGTGGGGCGCCGCCTCGGCGCCGCCGAAGGGACCGGCCCGGACGACGATCCCTGGCTTCGCAGCGAGCGCTCCGAGGGCCGTGCCGAGGGCCGTGCCGAGGGGCGTGCCCGCATGGTGGTCGCGTTACTCCAGGCCCGCGGCGTTCCCGCGAGCCCGGGCCTGACCGAACGTCTGGCCGGCCTCCGCGGCCGGTCCGAGGTCGAGATGGTCGAGGCGGCGCAGACATGCGCCGACGAAGCCGAGCTTCTGCGGCGCCTCGGTCTCTGAGTCTGCGGCTTCGAGCCGATACCGAAGCTTGATGCGCCCGCCGCTGGCGCCGCGCTACGGATTCCCTTGACCCCAGCGCCGGTTGTAGCTACGTTAGAGCTACACCGAGGGAGGGATCTGGATGACTACCGACACGGTTGTCCGCGCTCGAATCGACAGCGACACCAAGGCACGCGCCACAAAGGCGCTTCAGGCGATGGGCTTGTCGGTTTCCGACGCGATTCGCCTGATGCTGCTGCGCGTGGCCGACGAGAAGCGGCTGCCCTTCGCGGTGCAGGTGCCGCGGGCGGCTACCACAAAGGCCATGAAGGAATTGGACGACGGCAAGGGCCGGCGCTTCGGCAGCGCCAAGGAACTGTTCCGCGACCTTGACATCTGACCGTGTTGGTTCCCGTACGCTCCTCGCAGTTCAAACGGGACGTGAGAAGAGCCAAGGCGCGAGGCAAGGATCTGACCAAGCTGCGTGCGTTGCTGAAAGCGTTGATTGAGGAAGAGCAGTTGTCTGTGCGTAACCGGGACCACCTGCTGAGGGGGATCTGGAAGGGCTACAGAGAGGCCCACATCGAGCCGGACTGGCTGCTGATCTACAGCGCTAAGGGAAACGAGCTGCATTTGGTGCGCACCGGCACTCACTCGGACCCGTTCAGGGAGTAGCCGCCGGGGCCCTGCTCGACCGCACGCAGCGGATCGCCCTTGTCTTCGCCGGCGAACTCTTCGGCATGCACGCCCATGCCGCGCGAAGCGGCGCGGCCGATCGCCATGCGGTAGACCGGCCGGCGGTCGGCGTAGCCGGATCCGCTCCAAGA
This sequence comes from Candidatus Multivorans sp., assembly GCA_965205295.1. Lineage (GTDB taxonomy): Bacteria > Acidobacteriota > Thermoanaerobaculia > Multivoradales > Multivoraceae > Multivorans. The sequence continues at coordinate 1,981,687 of OZ242167.1, read as the reverse complement.
AGAAAGGGCCTCCCCGTTGCCGGGGAGGCCCTTGAGTTCCGTTGCTGCGGCGGCAGACGCCGCAGCTTTGACTGGTCAGCCTAGAAGCTGAACCGTGCTCCGAGCTGCAACTGACGCCACGACGTCACGCGGCCGCAGGGAATCCCGAAGTCGTCGCGAACCACGCCGCCCCGCACATCACGCTGACCGGTGCAGACCGCGAAGCTGTGCTGGTCGAAGAGGTTGAACGCCTCCACGAACAGGTCCAACCGCAGGTCGTTGCCGAAGCGGAAGAACTTGCCGACGCGAACGTCCACGGTCTGGATCGACTCGTTGCGGAATGAGTTCCTCCCCACGAGGTTGCCGTCGATCACCGCGTACTGGTCGGGGCAATTGAAGCCAACGCTCCCGCAGTACGGGAAGTCGAGGCCGTTGTCGATCGCCGTGTAGGGGTTGCCCGACTGATAGTTCACGATGCCTGAAACCTGGAAGCCAGCCGGCAGTTGGATCATGCCGGTGGCGACCAGGCGGTGCTTCACGTCACGGTTCGACAGACCCCAGTCGTAGTCCAGGTTCCCCGTGTCGGAGATCGTGACGCCGGTCGCCGAACGTTCGTTCGAGTCGGTGTCGCGATCCTTGCCCCAGGTGTAGTGGGCGTTGAACTGATAGCGGCCGGTGAAACGGCGGTTCACCTTCAGGGTCACCGCCTGGTACTCGGACTCGCCGCGGGACTGCCGGACGAGGATCTCGGCGACGTCGTCGCGCACGCGGCCGTCCCAGGAGGGGCGGCCGTACTCGTCGTAGCCGGCGAACTGGCGGTTCCAGTCCGTGTTCCGCTGCAGGCCGGACGCCTCGGCGTACACCACGTCGACTCCCGTGCTCCAGCCGCCTGCGAGTTCACGCTCCCAGCCAACGCTCGCGCGAAGTGTCTGCGCATCGTCGAACGCGGGATCGACATAGGAGATCGCAGGGGTGATGCCTGGAGGCGGGTTCTCGTTGTCGATCGGCGTGCCGAGCGGCACGTAGCCGTTCTGGCCCGGGCGCACGTTGATGCGGCCGTAGTTCGGCGGTACGCCGTTCGCCTGCACCTGGTTGGCGAACAGCAGGGTCGGCGTACGGCCGTAGAAGAAGCCGATGCCGCCGCGGATGACGGAACGGCCCTCATCCTGCGCCAGGGCGAAGCCGAAGCGGGGCGCCAGGTTCTGCGTATCCGGGATTTCTCGCCCGTCCTCCTCGATGTGGTCCAGGCCATCGGGGTTGTCGGTCGAGGTGTAGCGGAGACCGTAGTTGAGGGTCAGGTTGTTCCGCTTCAGGCTGTCCTGGCCGTAGAACGCGAGCGCAGTCTGGGTCTCGTCGTAGTTCGGATAGGTCGAATCGCCGAACCAAATCCGCGCGTTGCTCGCGTTGTTGTCAAGGAAGTCCTGCGGCGAACGGAAGTCGTACCGGCCGTCCCGGCTGCCCGCGAAGAGCTGCGCCAGATCGTCCTTCGAGTAGTCGACGCCGAACTTCATGTCGTGGACGCCGAACAGGTACGAGAAATCGTCCTTGATCTGAAGCTGCGACTCCTCGACGAAGATCGGCAGGAAGTCGAACTTGCCGACGCTATCGCGGGAGGCGAAGCGGAACCGGACCTGAGCCTCGATCGGGGTTCCGACGCGCAGGGACAGGCGGTCCAGGTCGTCGCCCGCCGATTGGATCCGCAGCTCGTTGACGCCCCGGCTGCCGATGACCGAGGTCATCGACGCGATGAAGGACAGCGTCTTTTCCGTCTTGAGCGACTCTTCGTCGAGGTAGCCGCTCTCGCGCTCGAAGTCGGTCAGGTTGGCTCGCAGAGTGATCAGGTTCGAATCGCTGATCTGGTGGTCCAGCTTGCCGAACAGGATCTGGTTGCTGACCGAGCGCAGGAAGAGACCGGTGGCCGATCCGTCCGCGTTGCGGGTGAAGCCGTCGACCAGGGCCGCGAAGCCGGGCTCGGTCTGGGCCCGCTGCATGATCAGGTCGTAGGTGCTGTTGGCGCCGGTCGATCGCAGCGAACGTTCGAACGGGATGTCCTGGTCACGCTGGTCGATGCCGAAGTAGTAGTGAGTGCGGTCGCGTTTGAACGGACCGCCGATCGAGAAGCCGTAGTTCTGGGTGTCGAATTCGTCCACCGCTCGCGAACCGTCGCGGCCGTTGAAGTCGTCGAGCGGCGATGAGGGAATGTCCTCGGCCATGCCGTCGTCGCGGAAGAAGGCGAAGGCCGAACCCTTCATCTCGTTGGTGCCGGACTTCGTGACCACGTTGATGAAGGCGCCGCCGTGGCGGCCGTACTCAGGCGAGAAGCCGTTGGTGACCACCTGGAACTGGCGCACCGTGTCCTGAGCGACGATCAACCCGTCGTTCTCCGTCGCCTCGCCGCCACGGCCGTAGCCGAAGAAGGTGCTCTTGTTGTCGGCGCCGTCAACGGAGAGACCGCTGTACATGCCGCGCTGGCCGGAGATGGTCAGGAAGCCGCGCTGGCTGTCGCGCTGCACGCCGGGGGTGAGGATCGCGAAGTCCGTGAAATCGCGGCCGACGGTCGGCAGGCTCTCGATCTGGACTTCGTCGATGTAGTTGGCGGCGCCGGAGCGGCTGACCTCGATGATGGGCGCCTCGGAGGTGACGGTGATCACCTCGGAGGACGACTCGACTTCCAACGTCAGGTGGACGTCCTTGATCTGGCCGACCAGGACCGAGATGTCGATCTGCTGGGTCGTCTGCATGCCAGCGAGCTCCGCGGACACGGTGTAGGTGCCGACCTGCAGCGCCTTGGCGCTGTAGAAGCCGTTCGCGTCGGTGATGATGGCCCGGTCGATGCCGGTGTCCTGGTTGGTCGCCGTAACGGTGGCGCCGGGAATCGGGTCGCCGGCGACATCGGAGATGTAGCCCTGGACGGTGCCGTTGATGGTCTGGGCAAGGCCGGCGCCGGCCATGAAGAAGGCGCAGGTCGTTGCCAGGAGGATCGCAAGAAGACGTGCCCTGGGGCGGGTCCACTGCATGGTAGGTGTTCTCCTCTGTTGCTGATTGAATGCCGTCAAACCCAATTGAGAATTCTCCGGCGTGCGGTTCACGCGTCGAAGGCTTGTCCGTTGGTTGTGGCGAGTGGTGGGGCGCGTCGGCGCAAGGCCACGAACTAGGAGCACTATAGAGGCCGCTTCGCCGCCCGTCAAAGAATGGCGGTCCCGGTCCAAGACGTTGAATTGCGGTTCCAGGGGTGGCGTGATGTTCAAAGGGCGGACGGCAGCGGCAGATCCGTCCCCCCGGTGAGGTACTCGTCGATCCGGGCCGCGGCGCCGCGCCCCTCGTTGATCGCCCAGACGATCAGGCTCTGGCCGCGGCGGCAGTCGCCGGCAGCGAACACGCCAGGGGAAGATGTGGCGTACTCCCCGGGCACGGCGGCGAAGTTGCTGCGGGGGTCGGTCTCAAGCCCCAACTGCTCGCCGAGCGTGGCCTCGGGGCCGAGAAAACCCATCGCCAGCAGCACCAGGTCGGCCTCGAAGATCTCCTCGGTGCCCGGCAGCTCTTCCATGGTGAAGCGGCCGTCGGAGTCCCTGCGCCAGGCGATGCGCACGGTCTCGATGCCCGCGACGTTGCCGGCGCCGTCGTCCACGAAGCGCTTCGAGAGGACGGAGAACACGCGCGGGTCGGCGCCGAACCTTGCCGCGGCCTCGGCGTGGGCGTACTCGACGCGAAAGATGCGCGGCCATTCCGGCCACGGGTTGTCCGGCGCCCGTGCGTCGGGCGGCCGGTCGAGGAGCTCGAAGTTGACCATCGAGGCGCAGCCGTGGCGGGTCGCGGTGGCGATGCAGTCGGCACCCGTGTCGCCGCCGCCGATCACGATCACGTTCTTGCCGGAGGCATCGATCGGGGGCGTGATGACCCCCGTGTCGTCCGTTGGTGTGGCGTCGCGCCATCCGTGCGCCCGCTGACGGGCGCAGGGACTGGTTCGCGTGTGGTGCGGGTCCGCGCCACCCGGGTTGGGCAGGTCGGCGTCCAGCAGCGCCCGCGTGTGTTCGGTCAGGAACTCCATCGCGAATTGGACGCCGGTGAGCTCGCGCCCCGGGATCTCGAGGTCGCGCGGCCGGGTGGCGCCGCAGGCGAGCAGGATCGCGTCGTGGTCCCGCCGCAGGTCGTCGATGTCCACGTTGACGCCGACGTGGGCTGAGGTCACGAACTCGATGCCCTCGGCCCGCATCAGGTCGATCCGGCGATCGACCACCAGGCGCTTGTCCAGCTTCATGTTCGGGATGCCGTACATGAGCAGGCCGCCGATCCGGTCCTCACGCTCGAACACGACGACCGAGTGGCCGACGCTGTTCAACTGGGCGGCGGCGGCGAGGCCCGCGGGGCCGGATCCGATGACGGCCACCTTCTTGCCGGTCCGTGTCGTTGGCAACCGGGGGACGACCCAGCCCTCCTCGAAGCCACGGTCGACGATCGCGTTCTCGATGTTCTTGATCGTGACCGCCGGGTCGGTGATCCCCAGCACGCAGGCGCCCTCGCAGGGCGCGGGGCAGACGCGTCCCGTGAACTCGGGGAAGTTGTTCGTCCGTTCCAGCCTCCGGAGCGCCTCGCGCCAGCGGCCCTGGTAGACGAGGTCGTTCCACTCCGGGATCAGGTTGTCGATCGGACAGCCCTCGTCGGACTGGCAGAAGGGCACGCCGCAGTCCATGCAGCGAGCGCCCTGCGTGGCGAGATGCTGCTCGGGAACGGGTCGCAGAAACTCGCCGTAGTGGGTCAGGCGGATGAGCGGATCCTGATAAGGGACCGCCGCGCGCGCGTACTCCTTGAAACCCGTGTCCTTGCCCATGACCCCGCGTGCCCTCCTACGCGCCGAACAGGCCGGCGCTGTGCGCCGAATGCGGGCAAGATGCCCGCGTTCCCAGGATCGGAGTCTGCATGGTTCGGCTGCGCGTGGCTCTTGATGGTGCGAATCGTACCGCCGCCGGCGGCCTCAGGCCGCGGCCTCGGCCTTCTGTTCGGCCTGAACCTCGGTTTGCGGCTCGCGTTGCGCTTCCAACACGCGCCGGTAGTCGCGCGGCATGACCTGGGTGAACTGACCCTGCGCTTCGCGCCAGCGCTCCAGCAGCCGGCGCGCGACGGTCGAGCCGGTGAAGCGGGCGTGCCGCGCGACCATCTCCCGCAGTTCGCGCCGGTAACCCCGGTCGACCGGTTCCAGGCCCACCATCTCGAAGTTGCAGTTCCTGGCCAGCGCTCCGTTCGGATCGAAGACCCAGGCGATGCCGCCGCTCATGCCGGCCGCGAAGTTGCGGCCCGTGGGCCCGAGGATCACGGCACGACCGCCGGTCATGTACTCGCAGCCGTGGTCGCCGATGCCCTCGACCACCGCTCGGGCGCCGGAGTTGCGGACACAGAAGCGCTCCGCGGCGCGGCCGCGGAAGAAGGCCTCGCCGGCGGTGGCGCCGTAGAGCGCGACGTTGCCGATCAGGATGTTCTCTTCAGCCGCGAAACGGGACCGTCTGGGCGGGTAGAGGATGAGCCGTCCGCCGGACAGCCCCTTGCCGACGTAGTCGTTGCCGTCGCCCTCGAGTTCGATCGTGATGCCGGGGGCCAGGAAGGCGCCGAGGCTCTGGCCGGCGCTGCCGGCAAGGGAGATGTGGATCGTGTCGTCGGACAGACCGTGTTCGCCGTGCGCCTTCATCAACTCGTGGCTGAGCATCGTGCCGACGGTGCGCTGGGTGTTCTCGATCGGCAGCTCGATCCGTACCCGGGACCCGCTCTCCAGGGCGGCGCCCGCGCGAGCGATCAGTTCGTTGTCGAGCGCGTACTTGAGCGCGTGGTCCTGCTCGATCGTCTTGGTGACGCCGACGCCTTCGTGCCTCCTGACTGCCGGTAGCAGCACCGCCGACAGGTCGAGACCCTCGGTCTTTTCGTTCCGCACCGCCAGTTCGGGCCGGAACAGGTCGGTGCGCCCGACCAGTTCTTCGATCGTCGCCACGCCCAAAGCCGCCATGATCTGCCGCGTTTCCTCGGCGACCAGGAAGAGGTAGTTGACCACGGATTCGGGGGTGCCCTCGAACTTCGCCCGCAGCTCCGGGTCCTGGGTGGCGATGCCGACCGGACAGGTGTTCAGGTGGCACTTGCGCATCATGATGCAGCCGAGCGTGATCAGCGGCGCGGTGGAGAAGCCGAACTCCTCGGCGCCCAGCATGCAGGCGACGACGACGTCGCGCCCGGTCTTGAGTTGACCGTCGGTCTGGAGCGTGACCCGCGAGCGCAGGTCGCTCAGCACGAGCGTTTGGTGGGTTTCCGCGATGCCGAGCTCCCAGGGCAGGCCGGCGTGCTTGATGCTGGTGAGCGGCGAGGCGCCGGTGCCGCCGTCGTGGCCCGAGATCAGGATGTGGTCGGCGTGGGCCTTGACGACGCCGGCGGCGACGGTGCCGACTCCGACCTCGGACACCAGCTTGACGCTGATCCGGGAACTCGGGTTCGAGTTCTTCAGATCGTGGATGAGCTGTTTCAGATCCTCGATCGAGTAGATGTCGTGGTGCGGCGGCGGCGAGATCAAACCAACACCAGGAGTCGAGTAGCGGGTGCGGGCGATGGTCTCGTCGACCTTGTAGCCGGGAAGTTCGCCGCCCTCACCCGGCTTGGCGCCCTGGGCGATCTTGATCTGCAGCTCGTCCGAGTTGGTCAGGTACCAGGACGTGACGCCGAAGCGGCCCGAGGCGACCTGCTTGATCGCCGAGCGCCGGCTGTCGCCGTTCACCTCCGGCGTGAAGCGGGACGGATCCTCGCCGCCCTCGCCGGTGTTGCTCTTGCCCCCGAGGCGGTTCATCGCCACCGCCAGCATTTCGTGGCTCTCGGCCGAGATCGAGCCGAAGCTCATCGCGCCGGTGCAGAAACGCCTGACGATCTCGCTCGCGGGTTCCACCGCGTCGAGCGGCAGCGGCTCGATGTCGTTGCGGAACTGGAGCAGACCGCGGAGCGAGCACGTCCTCGTCGTGTCCTCGTTGGCGAGCCGGGCGAACTGCTCGTAGGCATCGGCGCTGTTGGTGCGGGCGGCGTGCTGGAGCCGGGAGATCATCTTCGGGTTCCACATGTGGCGCTCGCCGCCGGCCCGCCAGTGGTAGTCGCCCGGATTCGGCAGGTCGGCAACCCGGTCGTGGTCGCCCTTTGGGAAGCCCTTGGCGTGCCGGCTGAGGGCGTCCTTGGCCAGACGCTCGGGGCCGGCGCCTTCGATCCGGCTCGCGGTGCCGACGAAGCAGCGGTCGATGACCTCGCTCGACAGGCCGACGGCCTCGAAGATCTGTGCGCCCTTGTAGCTCTGCAGGGTCGAGATGCCCATCTTGGCCATCACCTTGAGCATCCCCTTCTTGACCCCCTTGCGGTACCGCTCGACGACTGCCTGGTCGTCGCCGGCCGCGGGCAGCCGCCCCTGGCGGCGCGCCTGCCACAGCGCCTCGAAGGTCAGGTAGGGGTTGATCGCGTCCGCGCCGTAGCCGACCAGCAGGCAGTGGTGGTGGACCTCGCGCGCCTCGCCGGTCTCGAGCAGGAGGGCGACGCGGGTGCGTTTGATCGTGCGCAGCAGGTGATGGTGGACGGCGCCGCACGCGAGCAGGGTCGGTACGGGGACCCGGTCGGGGCCGGCGGCGCGGTCGGACAGGGCGACGAAGCTGCAGCCGTCGTCGACCGCCTGCTCGGCCTCCCGGCACAGCCGGTCGAGCGCGTTGCCGAGGCCGGCGGCGCCCTCGTCGCGCGGCCAGGTGGCGTCGAGCGTGCGGCAGGAGAAGCCGGCCTGCTCGGCGCCGGCCAGGGCCGCGAACTCGCGGTTGCTCAGGATCGGATGGGGAAGGCGGACCCGCTGGCAGTGCTCCGCCGTCGTCTCGAGCAGGTTGCGCTCGGGGCCGATCGTGCACTCGAGCGACATGACGACCTCTTCGCGAATGGAGTCGATCGCCGGGTTCGTCACCTGGGCGAAGAGCTGCTTGAAGAAGTCGTAGACCGGACGGTCCTGGTCGGAGAGGACGGCGAGCGCGGCATCGTTGCCCATCGAGCCGACCGGATCGCGCAACTCCTCGATCAGGGGACGGAGCATGAAGCGGAGGGTCTCGGCGGTGTAGCCGAACGCCTGCAGGCTGCGGGTCAGGTCGTCGCCGCTCATCGTGGCCTGCGTCTTGCGAGCGCTGCCGTTGTTCCGAGCCGCCTCGACGAGGCCTGCCAGGTCGGTGCGGCGTTCGAGCCACTCGGCGTAGGGGCGTTGGCGAGCGATGCTGCTCTTCAGTTCCTCGTCGGCGACGATGCGGCCGCGGTCGAAGTCGACCAGGAACATGCGGCCGGGCTTCAGCCGCCCCTTGCGGAGCACGCGTTCGGGCTCGACCGGGACGACGCCGGCCTCGGAGGCCATGATGACCAGGTCATCGTCGGTGACGTAGTAGCGGCTGGGACGCAGACCGTTGCGGTCGAGCACGGCGCCGATGTAGCGGCCGTCGGTGAAGACGATCGACGCCGGCCCGTCCCAGGGCTCCATCAGGCAGGAGTGGTAGTCGTAGAACGCCTTCTTCGAGGCGTCCATTTGCGGGTCGTTCTGCCACGCCTCCGGGATCATCATCATGACCGCCTCCTGGAGGGTGCGGCCGGTGAGCAGCAGGAACTCGAGCACGTTGTCGAAGCTGCCGGAGTCGGAGCAGTCGGGCTCGACGACCGGAAAGGCAAGCGGCAGATCGTCGCCGAACAACTCGCTCTGCAGGACGCCCTCGCGGGCGTGCATCCAGTTCATGTTGCCGCGCAGCGTGTTGATCTCGCCGTTGTGGCTCATGAAGCGGTTCGGCTGCGCGCGGTCCCACGAGGGGAACGTGTTGGTGGCGAAGCGGGAGTGGACCATCGCCAGGTGCGATTCGTAGTCCGGCTCGGCGAGATCCGGGAAGAACGGCACGAGCTGGCCGGAGGTCAGCATTCCCTTGTAGATCATCACCCGGGTCGACAGGGAGCAGACGTAGAACATCTGCGCCTGCGTGAGGGAGTCGCTGCCGCGCAGCCGCGTCGTCGCCTGCTTGCGGATCAGGTACAGCTCGCGCTCGAAGGCGTCCTGATCGAGCCCTTCCGCTGCGCCGATGAAGAGCTGCTTGATGACAGGCATCGAATCGAGAGCGGTGGCGCCGAGGTTGGCGACGTCGGGGCGGGTCGGCACCTCGCGCCAGCCGATCAGCCGCTGTCCGCGTTCGGCGACGATCTCCTCGACCGTCCGGCGGCACAAAGCGCGCTCGCCGTCGTCCTGGGGCAGGAAGAAAAGACCAGCCGAGAAGGTGCCGGGTGCTCCGAGCTCGGCGCCGAGGTCGTCCGCGGCCACCCGCCGGAGCAGGCCGTTGGGCAGCGCCGTCAGCATGCCGGCGCCGTCGCCGGTGTTCGGCTCGCAGCCGCAGGCGCCTCGATGGTCCATCTGGGTCAGCATGTGCGCCGCCTGCTTCATCAGGCTGTGGCTGCGCTCGCCGCGCACGTGGGCAATGAACCCGACGCCGCAGGCGTCGTGTTCGTAGGCCGGGTCGTAGAGCCCTGTCTTGCCGGGGCGGAGCTTCATGCCGCTTCTCCGCGCTGGACGCTTCGCTCGGCGTCGGCGGTCAGCGGCCCGGCGTTCTCGACCAGGAAGGCGGCGAAGTCCCGGGCGGCCGCCCGCAGTCTGCGCCGGGCGTAGACGATGCCCATCGGCCGCTCGAGCGACGGTTCGAGGGGCACGGCGGCGAGCAGCCCGGCGCGGACTTCGGCGAGGAAGGTCCTGAGCGGGAGGATGGCCGCGTAGTCAGTCGCCTGGAGCATGCTCTTGAAGGTGTCGATGTTGTCGAGGCGCTGGGCCAACACCGCGTCGGCCCCGTTCTCGACCAGGTAGCTCCGGATGTGACGTGCCGCTGGGAGCTCGTGCGTGAAGTGGATCAACTCCCGGCCGTCGAGGTCGGCTGCCCGGACCCGCTCTTCGCCCGCCAGTTCGTGATGGACCCCGCAGGCCAGGCACATCGGCTCCTCGCGCAGCGGCCGCGACTGCAGACCAGGCCACTGTTCCGGGTAGGAGACGATGCCGAAGTCGCAGCGGCCGGTGCGCACGGACTCGGCGACCGCGGCGGGCGGCTCGTACTCGATCTGGACGTCCAGCTCGGGCCGCCGGCGCTGGAACTCGGTGCGCAACTGGTTCAGCAGCGCGATGCCGGCGGAGTAGATCGCGTGGACGCGGACGGACCCGCCCCGCTCGGGGTCGAGGCGCGCGACGCTCCGCGCCAGCGTGTCGTAGCGGGCCACCAGCTCGCGCCCTTCGCGGGCCACGAGATCGCCGGCCGGCGTCAGCACGAACGGGCGCTTCGAGCGGTCGAGCAGCTTCGTGCCGAGCCGTTCCTCGAGGTGATGGATGCGCTGACTGACCGCCGACTGGGTGATGCCGTGAAGCTCGGCCGCACGGCTGAAGCTGCGCAGATCGGCGACATCGCAGAAGATCCTGAGCCCTTGCATCGTAAGAGCGGAATCTTACATTAGGCGCATCTCATGGGCAACCGTGGAGTATTAGAGAACCTGATGTTGGGAGGGGTGGCGGGCCATTGTGGGTGGACGCTTCAGGTGGGGGTATCGAACGTACCCACCTGCAGCGGGCCGGAGGGGAGGCGCCCAGTGGCGGCTCTCAGGGCACCGCGATCTGGATCACGGCGTTGGCCCTGAGATTGATCCGGCGGGTGCCGCGGATGCCGTCGACTGCCAGCTCCCAGGCTCCTTCAGGGAGCCGGTCGAACGCGAACCTGCCCTGGGCGTCGACGAAGGTCTTACGGACGATGCCTAGCATCTCGGCGTGCTGCCGTTTCGCCAGGATCGGCCAGACGCTCACCGAGGCGCCGGCGAGCGGCGTGCCGGACCCGGAGTCGGTAGCGAAGCCCTCGACCCGTCCGGACCGGAGTTCGATGGTCAGGTCGGTTTCACCGCGTACCGATACGGTTCGGGTTTCCGCGCCGACCCCGAGCGTGTAGTTGCCGGGTTCGAGGTCGGGGAAGCGGTACGACCCGTCGTGCCGGGTCCAGAAGCGGCGGGCGCCGGCGAGGTCGCGCCCCCTTGCCAGCAGGACCTGGGTTCGCTCGTGCGGCAGGCCGTCCAGCAGGACTGTCCCCTTCAGTGTGGGCAGATTCTTGAACACCAGCTCGATCCGGGCGTCCCTGTCCTCGAGTCTGACTTTCCGCTCCGCCCGTTTGCCTGAGTTCCCGATGCGGGCGATCACGGTCCACGCGCCGGCCTCCAGGCCGCCGATCGAAAACTCCGTCGGGGATCCGCGTGGCGTGCTGGCGGAGCGGATGTCGAGACGGTCGCTGACCGCTTCGATCTGAAGCCGTGCCGCTTCGCCTTCTCCCAAGCCGTGGACGGTGCCGCTGATCGTGAGGCGGTGACCAAAGCGAACACGGACACCGGACCGGTGTCCTCGTACGCGGAAGGTGTCGCGGGACGTGGTCCAGTGTCCGTCGAGCAGAACGCCGGCGCCGTACTCGCCGGGTGGCAGCCGGACATGGAAGGCGCCGTCGCCGTTGGTGGTCGCCGGAGTGCCGAACGGCAGTTGATCGTCCACTCGGCGTAAGGAGAGGCGGACTCCGGTCACTGGTGATCCGTCGCCGAGCGTGGCGCGACCGGCGACCTCGTAGACGCTGAAGTCGAAATCGAGGCGCGCCGACTTCGCTTCGATGTCCACCGTCTTCCGCTGGCTGTCGTCTTCTACGTTGACGCTTCCGGAGCGCCCGGTCCGGTCCTGGTGGTCAGGTAGCCGGCGTCAGGAGACCGCGCCACCACGTTGTATTGGCCCGCGGCGAGACCCCGGGTGCGGAACCTGCCGTCCTCATCCGTTCTGACGGCGGTTGGTTCGCCTCGCTCGGCGAGGGTTTCGACCCAGGTCTCGACGCCGTCTCCGCGGAAGATCACGCGGCCGGTGATCACGGCTTCGGGCTCGAGCGATACGTCGAGGGGCGCCGACTCTGTGGGAGGTACCTCCAGCCGTCGCTCGGTGGCGAATCCAGGCGCCCAAATCGCCAGGTCGACCAGAGAGTCGTCACTCAGACCGGGAATGCGGAAACGGCCCTGCTCGTCCGTTCCGAACCGGCCGGCGATGTCGAACAGCTCCGTATCCGTGTGGAGTTCGTCCAGTGCGCCGGTGGTGTACGAACCGGCCGCCAGGACTATGGCGTTGGCGACGGGGCCGCCATCGGGACCTAGCACGATGCCCAGGATCCGGGACTCGGCATGGAGGCGGATATCGCCGACATCGAGGCCTTCCGTTGGCACTTCGAGATCCCGCTGCATCAGGGACGCTCTTCCGGGAGCGCGCACCACGAGCTCCTGCTGCCCCGGCCAAGCCGCCATCTCGAACCGGCCGAGAGGATCGGTTCGGGTGGTGCGCACTCGTTGCCCGAATGCGCCCGACGCGACGTCGAGAGGGCCCACAATCAGGGAACGAGCGCCCCGACTGCTGAATTGGCCGAGCCCCACCTCGGCGTCGCCAATGGGTTCGGCGGTCCACGCGTCGACGACGCGGCCGCTGATTCGCACTCCTCGAAGCAGCGTGATCCGGTATCCGCCGTCGGGGTCTTCGAAGTGGTGCAGGAGGCGGCGCCGGATCGGCAGGAACGGAGGCCGGTCCACGCGGATCTGGCGGCTTGAGAAGGGGGAGCGGGTAGCGAAGCGCCTGAGATCGAGCGGAACGTGACGGCCGACGAACCGTCCCGTGGCGTCGGAACGCATCAGAGCGCCGCCGCGGTAGTACGGACCTGGTTTGACAACGGTCGCCTCGCCGGGTCTGACGAACCAGTCGAAACGGATCTCGGCGTCCGGGATCGGCGCTCCGGCCTCGTCGACCACCTTGCCCTCGATCCGTGGCGCGGCTTCGAGCGCGGGGCAGGGTCGGTTGTTGGGTTCGAAGGCGTCGAGGACGGTGCGGGGAGCCGGCTCGGCGCAGGCCGTGTGAGAGGTTCCGGCCGCCACGAACCACAGGTGCTCACCGGGAAGAGCGGAGATCGTGTACCGGTCGCCTTCGATTCTCAGAAGCGGCGTAGCAGCGCGTGGGTCGACGGCGGGCCAGGGCCAGTTCGGCTCCCGCCACGACCACGTGAAAGCGGGCGCCGCCGGCGGCTCTTTACTGGGGCTGTCCTGGAGGTGAATGACACCCGTGCGGAGGTGGGATCGTTCGTCCGCGATCAACCGGCCGGAGGAGGCTCCGACCAACTCGTAGACCGCGCCGTCGGCCGTCTCGAACCAGAACCGCTCGAGGTCCGCACTCGTTCCGACCGCGGGCCTAGCGGTTGCCGGTTGGTCTCCTTCAGTAGGTTCTGCGACCGTCGCGATGTCGATGTCAATGTTCCCTTCGGCGTTGCTGACGGCGAATGGCATGCCGAGGTGGTCTCTCGCCAGCGCGCCGGCCAGCGGATGTCCTTGCGAGTCCGAGAGACGGTACGTCTCGGTCGAAACGTGTTGCAGGCGCACTGTGCTCGCGGCGCCGGCCTGGCATGGCGTTGCGGCGCTTCCATACCCGTCGGCCCGCACGTGGACCACCGTGTCGCCGCCGTCGGGCACATCCAGCGTCGCCCGTCCTGAAGTGTCCGTACGGGCCCGTTGCAGCCAAGGCCGCCAGCCGGGGAACACCGCGGGACGTTGCGGCCGCGCCGCCTCGAGCGCCGGGGGGAGTTCAACGATGACCGGTGCGACATGCGCACCAGGCAGCGCGGCGCCCTTTTCGTTGAGCACCTCTACTCGACATGAGGCCTTCTCCATGGCAGGCGCCGGCGGCAGATCGCCATCCGCCGCCGGCGGCCGCCACAGCATCGCCAGGGGTAGGCCACCTCCAGTTTCGACGACGACCCACCAGGCGTCCCGGTCCTCGGGCGTCGAGCCGCGAACCACGCCGCCCCTTGCGAGGAATCGCTCCACGGAGAGCGCCGGCCTCGCTGCAGACGGCGGCTCGTCCGTGAGAACGGCACGTCCGCATTCGTAGGAGGTGCAGGTCGTCAGCAGTGAGACGCGTACCCCAACGCCGCCTGGCGAAACGTCATCCAGCCGGACACTGAACTCGGAAGCGCCGGCGGTTTGGGCCAGCAGCACGGCTGTCAACACCGCGAAACGCCTTGCGGGCCCGATCTGGCCCCAGTTGCGCGGGAGTTTACGGAGCGCCACTCTCATCGTTGAGCTTTCCAGGCTGCGGACTCGGAAGTCGAGAATCTCCTCGCGGCGTGGGTGATTGGAGAGGCTTGCCTGGCGAGTTACCCCAGGCGCCAGTAGAACACGACCAGGTACGCGGCGAGCAGCAGGGCCACCCACAGCGTCATCGACGCCGTCAGCCAGGAGCGGCCGAGCAGGCCCTGCGGGCCCAGGTGACGCTGCGCTACTGCCAGAGCGGTGGCGGCGAGACGCCCCGCCGCCGAGTACCCGGCGCAGTGCAGTGCGACGAAGGCCGTGGCCGCGCCCTCCCAGAGGCGGTAGCCGACGCGGCGGTAGAACCAGTCGGCGTCGAGGTTCACGGAGCGCAGTTCAGGCGGGTAGAGACCGGTGCGCATCAGGGTGGCGAAGGCCAGCGCCGAGAAGAACAGGAGTTGCGACTGCGTGATGACGTGGGTCCAGGTGTATGGCGCGTAGTCGACCGCGTAGGGCAGGAGCCCGTAGAGCAGGTTCGGGAAGAGGCCGATCGTCATGCTCGCCGCGGCGGCCAGGATCATCGCGATGAGCATCGATCGCGGCGCCTCCTTGCAGCGGTGTCCCACGTCGTGGTGGAAGAAGGCGAAGAACGGGATCTTGATGCCGGCATGGTGGAAGACGCCGGCGGAGGCGAACAGCAGCACCAGCCATAGCGCCAGATACCCCTCGTGGGACGCGGCGCTCATGATGAGGGACTTGGTGGCGAAGGCGGAGAACAGGGGGAAGGCCGAGATCGAGGCGGCGCCGATGATGCACAGACCGGTCGTGATCGGCATCGACTTGTAGAGGCCGCCGAGGTCCGACCCGTTGACGTGGCCGACCCGGTAGAGGACGGCCCCCATGGCCATGAACAGCAGCCCCTTGAACAGGATGTCGGCGAAGGCGTGGGCGACGGCGCCGTTGATCGCCAGCTCCGTGCCGATGCCGATGCCGACGACCATGAAGCCGAGCTGGTTCGTCATGCTGTAGGCGAGCACGCGGCGCAGATCGTTCTCGATCACGGCGAAGAAGATCGGGAAGGCGGTCATAACCGCGCCGATCCAGATCAGTTCGGACTGGCCCGGGAACGCGCGCGCCAGGGCGTAGATCGCGAACTTGGTCGTGAAGGCCGACAGAAACACGGCGCCGGCCGGCGTCGCCTCGGGGTAGGCGTCGATCAGCCAACTGTGGAGTAGCGGGAAGGCCGCCTTGAGGCCGAAGGCAAGGAGGATCAGGGTCGGCGCCAGGTTGGTGAAGCCGATGCCGCCATCCTCGAGGAGGCTCGTGAGATTGCGGAACTCAGCCCAGCCGGGAGCGGCGCCGAGGTCGTGGCGCAGCAGGACGATTCCTGCCAGCAGCAGGACCCCCGAGACCATCTGCATGCCGAGATAGCGCAGGCCCGCCGCGAGCGCCCGGCCGTCGCGGCGAACCCAGACCAGGAGCGCCGACGACACCGCCGCGACCTCCCAGAACAGGAACAGGGTCCAGAGGTCGCCGGCCAGGACCACGCCCAGGGCCGATCCGGCATAGAACACCCCGACCAGCGGCTGGAAGTTGTCCTTGACGTAGAGGGAGTAGATGGTGCCGATGAACGCCGCGAGGTGGAAGATGACGGCAAAGACGCGGCTCAGTTTGTCGATCCGTATCAAGGTCAGCGTCTGCCCGAAGATCTCGAACTGGGCGTAGTCGCCGATCGGGAGACCCCAGAACCGCCACAGCGAATAGGCGGGCAGGGCCAGCAACAGGGCCCGCCGAACCGTCTGGGGCATCACCGAGCGCGGCGCCGCGGCCAGAGCCAGGCTGCCTGTAATCAGCAGCAGGGGCGGTGAGAGCAGGAACTCGAGCATCGGCGATCAGGAGTCCGGTCCGCCGCCCGAGCGCTCGTAGTAGTCCTCCGGGCGCATCAGTACGCGGCGCATCTGCTTGGCCGCCAGCACCAGAAGGAAGGCGCCGACGAAGCCGTAGAGCGGGAAGAAGCCGATCCAGGCGTCGAACTCGTGGAGCCGACCCTCCAGCGTGCTCCATTCCGAGTGCTTGTGGTGGATGAAGTCCGCCGCCAGCCACAGAACGTCGAGGCCGACCAGGATGTAGAAGACCTTGGCGACGTTCCGCTTCTTGTCGAGCCACCAGGTCTTGCCGCGGTGCTTGCGGTCGTGGTGCGCCAACGCTAGGAGTCTCGATGGTCGGTAGCCGGGTGGTTCAGACGGTCGGCCGAGAGTAACAGCCCCATGCTCCCGGTTCGCACGGCAAGGATCTGAGGGGCCGCGCCGCTTGTCCGTGCGTAGGATGCTCCCTTGGACTCGTTCTCCCAGCCGGTGCGCAGGTGGTTCGCCGACTCGTTCCCCGGCCCGACCCGGGTGCAGGAACTCGGCTGGCCAGTGCTGACCCGCGGCCGGAATGCCCTGCTGGTGGCGCCGACCGGCAGCGGCAAGACGCTGGCGGCGTTCCTGTGGGCGATCGACCGCCTGAGCTTCGACCGGCCGCACGAGTCCGAAGCGGCCGCCGCTCGTGAGCCGGGCGTCCGCGTCCTCTACGTCTCGCCGCTGAAGGCCCTGGTCTACGACATCGACCGGAACCTGGAGGCGCCGCTGGTCGGCGTGCGTCGCAGCGCTCGCAAATCAGGCGTTCCGGTACGGCCGGTGACCGTCGACGTGCGGACCGGCGACACGACGCCCCAGGAGCGACGCCGTCAGCTTCGGCGTCCCGGCGAGATTCTGGTCACGACACCCGAGTCGCTGTTCCTCATTCTCGGGTCGCAGGCGGCGGCGAACCTGCGCACGGTCGAGACCGTGATCGTCGACGAGGTCCACACGATGGTGGCGACCAAGCGCGGCGCTCACCTGGCCCTGTCGCTCGAGCGGTTGGCCGAGCTGACGGGCGATGAGCCGCAACGGATCGGCCTCTCGGCCACCGTGCGGCCGATGGGCCTGGCCGCTAAGTTCCTCGGCGGCGACCGGCCGGTGGAGGTCGTGGACGCTTCGGCGCCGCCGAACATCGATCTGCAGGTGGTGGTGCCGGTGCCGGACATGGAAGCGCCGCCGGCGCCGGATTCTTCGGAGGACGGGGATGGCTGGCCGCGGGGCTTTGAGACGTCCGGCTTGTGGCCGTCGGTCTTTCCGCGGATCCTGGATGCGGTCAGGCGCCACCGGTCGACGATCGTGTTCGTCAACAGCCGCTCCCTCTGCGAGCGCCTCGCGCAGCGCCTGAACGACCTGGCGGCCCTGGACGACCGGTCCTGCGATACGGATGACCCGGCACCCGGTTGGCGCGTCCCCGCGTCAACCGCGAACCAGTCCCTGCGCCCGTCATCGGGCGCGGGGATGGAGCCGCTGGCCCGCGCTCACCACGGCAGCATCTCCCACGACCAGCGGCGGGAGATCGAGGAGTCCCTCAAGGCGGGTTGCCTGCGCTGCATCGTCGCCACGAGCTCACTCGAACTGGGGATCGACATGGGCGCGGTCGACCTGGTGCTGCTGGTCGAGGCGCCCGGCTCGACCGCGCGAGGTCTGCAGCGCGTGGGCCGCGCCGGTCACGCGGTCGGCGAGCGCAGCCGCGGCCTGATCTTCCCCAAGTTCCGCGGCGACCTGCTGGAGTGCGCCGTGACGGCGATGCAGATGCAGCGCGGTGCGATCGAGTCGATGCGGATGCCCGAGAACCCGCTCGACGTGCTGGCGCAGCAGGTCGTCGCGATGTGCTGCGACCGGGAGCGGAGCGTCGACGATCTCCTGGCCGTGGCGAGGCGGGCCCGCCCGTACCGCGGCCTCACCCGCGGCGTGCTCACCACGGTGCTCGACATGCTGGTCGGCCGGTATCCGTCGGAGGAGTTCGCCGATCTGCGGCCGCGCCTGTCCTGGGACCGCGGGCGCGGCGTGTTGACGGCCCGGCGCGGGGCCGCCCTGCTCGTGCGGCTGAACGCCGGCACGATTCCCGACCGCGGCATGTTCACGGTCCACCTCGGGCCCGACGGACCGCGACTCGGCGAGCTGGACGAGGAGATGGTTTACGAGTCCCGTGCCGGGGACACGTTCCTGCTCGGCGCCTCGGCCTGGCGGGTGACCGAGATCACTCGCGACCGCGTCATCGTGCGGCCCGCTCCGGGCGAACCGGGACGGATGCCCTTCTGGCACGGCGACGGTCCGGGCCGGCCGGTGGAACTGGGCCGGGCGCTGGGTGCGTTCCTGCGCGAACTCGGCCGCCGGGACGCGGACGACGCGCGCCGCTTCCTGGCCGAAGAGACTCCGCTCGACCCTTACGCCGCCGCGAATCTCTACGCCTACGTCGAGGAGCAGCGGGATCAAACCGGCACCCTGCCGACCGACCGGGCGGTGACGATCGAGCGGTTCCGGGACGAGATCGGCGACTGGAGGGTGTGCATCCTCACGCCCTTCGGCGCCCGCATCCACGCGCCGTGGGCGATGGCGCTGGAGCGCCGGATCGGCGAGCGCTACGGCTTCGAGGTGCAGACCCTGTGGACGGACGATGGGCTGGCGCTCCGCTTCGCCGACATGGGCGATCTGCCCCCGGCGCGCGAGTTCCTGCTCGATCCCGAGGAGGTCGAGGACCTGGTCGTCGAACAGGTCGCCGCTTCGCCGATGTTCGCGAGCCGGTTCCGCGAGAACGCCGCCCGCGCCCTGCTCCTGCCGCGCAACCGGCCGGGTAAGCGTACGCCGCTGTGGCAGCAGCGGCAGCGCTCGAAGAACCTGCTCTCCGTCGTTCGCCGCTACCCGGACTTCCCGGTGCTGCTCGAGACCTACCGCGAATGCATGAGCGATCTCTTCGACCTGTCCGGCCTCGTGGACCTGATGAGGCAGATCGAGAACGGGGAAGTGCGGATCGACGACGTGGAGACTCCGGCGCCGTCACCCTTCGCCCGCTCCCTGGTGTTCGCCTACGAGGAGAGGTTCCTCTACGACAACGATGCGCCGGCGGCGGAGCGGCGCGCGCAAGCGCTGACGCTCGACCGGGAACTGCTGCGCGAGCTGCTCGGCACGTCGAGCCTCAAGGAACTGCTCGATGAGGACGTGATCCAGGCCGTGGACGGCGAGTTGCAGGGGCTGGCGACGGACCGGGGGCCGCGGCACGAGGACGATCTCTACGACCTGCTGCGGCGCACCGGCGGTCTGACCCGGGACGCGGTGGACGAGCGGGCGCCGGGCGACGCCGGCGACTGGCTGGCGGAACTGGAACGCCAGAAGCGTGCGGTCGAGGTCGAGTTCGGCGACGGCGGTCAGCGGATCTGGGTGGCGACGGAGGACGCGGCGCTCTACCGCGACGCCCTCGGCGCGGTTCTGCCACACGGCTTGCCGGCCGATCTGCTGGCGGCTCGGCCGGCGCCGCTCGAGGCCCTGGTTCGGCGCTTTGCGCGCAGCCGGGGACCGTTCGCGAGCGCCGATGCCGCCGGCCGCTTCGGCCTGCCTCAGGGTGCGATCGAGCCGTTGCTCGGCGCGCTCGAAGACGCCGGCTCGCTCGTCCGCGGCGAGTTCCGGTCCGGCCGGGACGGCTTCGAATGGTGCGACCGGGAGACCCTGCGGCAGATCAAGCGCCGCACTCTGGCCAAGCTGCGCCGGGAGGCGGCGCCGGTCGACGGCCCGGCCCTGGCGCGTTTCCTCGGTCGCTGGCAGGGCACCGGCGAGGGAGTCGCCGCGGCGAGCCCGCCGGCGCCGCGCGGCCGTACGCGGCCGTCCGCGGGGGCTTCCACGGTTTCGGACCGCACGCTCGGGCGACTCGAAGGAACGATCGCTCAACTCGAAGGTCTGCCGCTGTCCTGGCGAACCTTGGTTGACCACATCCTGCCGGCCCGGGTGCCGGGCTTCCGGGTCGAGATGCTCGACCTCTTGGCGACGGCGGGCGAGCTTCTGTGGGTGGGCCGCGGGCGGCTCGGACCGCGGGACGGCAGGGTGGCCGTCTACGGGCGCGATCGGTTCGGGTTGCTGGTGCGCGGTGGCGCCGAGCCGGCGACCGAAACGGCGGACGCCACCGGTGAAGCGACCGGCGACGGTCCGGAGGCGCGCTGGACGGAAGGACTGCACCGAGCGGTGCTCCAGCGACTCGAGACGCGCGGCGCCTGCTTCACCTTCGACCTTGTAGGCGGCGTGGTCGGTGCGGGAGACTGGGGCGAGACGGAGGTCGAGGCGGGGATCTGGGACCTCGTCTGGGCTGGCCGGATCACGAACGACACCTTCCTGCCGCTCGAATCGCTGGGCAAGAGCCGGCGCCCCGCGGCCGAACGCCGCCCGCGCGGCCTGCCCCGGGGCTGGCGCGGCGGGCGGTCACCCGGCGCGAGCGCGAGACCGTTAGCCCCCCGGCGCGGTCGCGCCGCGACCCTGGCCGGCGGCCGCTGGTCCCTGGTCGCCGGCTTGGCCGCGCCGGGCGAACCGGTCAGCGACACGGAGTGGGCTCACGCGACGGCCACCATGCTGCTCGACCGCTACGGCGTCGTCGCGGCCGAAACGGCTCGCGCCGAGAACGTGCCTGGCGGGTTCGAGGCGCTGTACCCGGTGCTGCGGGAGATGGAGGAGGTCGGCTATCTGCGCCGCGGCTACTTCGTCCATGGCCTGGCCGGCCGCCAGTTCGCGCTGCCCGTCGCGGTCGAACGCCTGCGGCGGGAGCGAACGGCGCCGGGGAAACATGGGCCGATCGAGGTTCTGCCCGCGGTCGACCCGGCCAACCCCTGGGGCGCCGTGATGCCGTGGCCTCAGCTCGGGAGCGAGGCTGATCCGGGCCGAGCCGGTCCTCGCCGCCTTCCCCGAGCCTGGCTCGTGCTGCGTGCCGGCACGCCGTGCCTGTATCTCGAAGCCGGCGGCCAGGGCGTGTGGACGTTCTCGGCGCTCGGCGGCGACCCCGATCCACGGGAGGCCTGGGCCGCGCTGCGCGACCTCGCTGGCCGCCGCAGACGCCGGTCGCTACGCCTCCTGCGGATCGACGGCCGACCGGCCGCTGAGTCCTCGTGGGCTCCTACCCTCGACGCCTGCGGCTTCGAGAGGGACCCCGACGGCTACCGCGTCAGCCGGCTGCTTCCGGCGGTGTAGCGACGCCTTGTGACGCCTACGTGCGTGTTCATCGCACCAGCTACATCTGGAGCATCGTGGCCGCGTAGCGACCCTAGCTCTAGCTCCATCTGTTGTCTCCTCCGCTCAAGAAGTCCGCTACTCCGCCGAGTTCCAGTTCCACCTGCTCCACAAGGATGGGGAGCGTTCCTATTTGGGCATAAGCGTGTTCGCCGAAAGGCTCGCCCGCAGCATCATCTGGATAGCGAAAGGAAGTCCCCTTTGGGTCTACCTTGTCCAGTTCGTGAATAGCTGCGTTCACGAGGCCAACAGAGTTCTCTTCGCCCGCGTCAATTAGCAGCTCCTGCACCTCTTTCCAGAGTAAGTCCAAGCTGTGTTCCTTGTTCTTCTCCAAGGAGCGCTTGGCTCCTCGGATGCACCTGCCACTTCAAGTTCGCGAAAGACGCTCGAGAAGTGTTCGAAGAAGTTGGAGTATTGGTTCAGGGACTCCTTGAGGCGTTCTTCGCGAAACACGGACGTGGCCTGTTTCGCATCTCGTTCAAGCTCGGCGAGGGTCCACCGCCTCGGTTCGATCATCCGAGATCTTCAAGCCTTGGGATCATGAGCCGCTCGACCTCCTTGGGCTCGAACTTCGTCAGGCCTTCGGCGTAGGTGCGACCTTGCTCGGTGCCGACGTTGCGGTTTAGCCATTCGGTGAGCGCCGCAAGCTGGTCCTCGGAGAGCTCTTGCCGGGGGTAGAGCCCGTGGGCGACATTGATGTGCCGGGCGCCGCATAGGTTCCGCACGAAAGCGGGTGGGCGACGTGCCATGTAGGTGCAGAGAATCGGCGCGGGCGCTCGAAGGCCGACCGTCCACCAGGGTCGTCGGTGGCGGGCGATGTAGGACTTGTGAGCGCCTTGCTGTTGTGCCCAGCGCAGGAACTCGTCGAGCAGGTCGCGGTCCGGACCTTCAAGGCAGTCGAGGTCACCTGGCAGGTCCACGATGCGGCGCAGATGGTCCGCGTGAGCAAGAACAGGGCCTGCCGAGAACAGCTCTCGAGCGCGTGTGATGGCCGGAAAGAGGACTCTGGGCGGCAAGTCACCCTCGTACTTCCCAGCGACCCACACTCCGTTGTTGCCGGTTACCTGGCCGCGGTGAACGCGGCAGATCTCGCCAAGCTCGATGGCGCCGGCGCGTCTACGGCTGCAGGGCCTGATGACTGCTGACCACCGATTCGCCCTTCTGAGGGTGCTCCAAGGCACCGAGCGGCCCGACCGCAGCCCGTCGAGCTGGTGCGGTTCTTCGATCGTCCGCACCGCGACCGAAGAGCCGTGGTGGCCGGCTTCCCAGCATGTGATGGCGGCCGAGGTCAGCGCGTCGGGGAAGGGCGCGGCTGTCGGCGAGAGGAGGTGGAGGGCCAGTCCACCTAGCCCGTCAGCGAGGGCATGGCGAAGCACGGAGCCGTAGTTCACGTCGAGCCACTCCGCGGCGGTGATGTAGGCGCCGTAGTCGCCGGGGTGGGCCAGTTCCAGGCTCTTGACGAAGAAGTGAATATGGAGCCCGGCCAGCTTGCTCGCCCGCAGGCCGTGGTCGGCCGCGGTGTTGGCGAACCAGTTCTTCCACTCCGCGCCGATGCGATGGTGTCGGACGTACGGCGGGTTGCCGATGAACAGAGTCGTTCCGTCGATAGCAGGCAGGGAGAGGTCGCGATAGTCGGTCTCTTCGATCGTGAGCCGACCCGAAAGACCGAGGACTTCCGCGTTGGCCCTGAGGATCAGGATCGCGAGCGGGTCCGTCTCCACGGCGACCAGGGCGGCTTCCGGGAAACGCCGAGCCGCTGCCAAGATGAAGCGGCCTGATCCGGCGCCTGGGTCGACGACACGCGCCGGGGACTTGTGCCTGACGGTCCATTCAAGCATGTGCTCGACGATTGCGGGCGGCGTGTAGGTCGCTCCCTGATCGCGGCGTTCCTGCGGCGTCCGGATTCTGCAGAAAGCGTCGCCGAGAGGGTCGCCGCCGGCCCGGATCTGGTCTCGGAGTGCCTCCACGGGACTGCGTTCCGGCGGCTTCGGAGTCAGTGGCCCGCTCGTGTCCGCCAGGTCAGCCGCCACGGCTCCGAGTTCTCGTTCAGTGAGGAGAGACTCGGCGGCATCAGTCGGCCGCGTAGCAGGAACGCTCACAAGAGTGAGCCTACCGTCACTGGCGTTTTGTGCGCGGTGGCCCGTTCGGTCGCCGAGTTGTCGCGGTCTGCCAGGAGGTCAGTTGTGACCCGGTGGATCGCCCGGCGGAGCCGGGAGCGCTCCGCGCTTGGACCAGGGATCGCGGGGGACGCGCCGTTCGTCCTGGAGTTCTCCGTCCCGGTAGGTCGCTTCTTCCAGGACGTGTCCCAGTTGGTCGCGGATCTTCCATTTGCCCTCGACCTTGTCGTCGGTGAAGCGACCGGTGACCCTGTTGCCGTCGGTTAGACGGACGCTCCATCGGCCGTGGCGCTTGCCGTCGCGGCAGCGTCCCTTGATCACGCTTCCGTCGGCGAGACGCACGGTCCATCGGTTTCCGGCCGTCGCGTCCATGCACTCGCCGGTCCAGTCGGCGCCTCCGGCCGTTTCCAGCTCCGCGATGATGCGAACCAGGGTCGTTTCGCTCTGAGCGGCAGCTTCCTGGTCGGCCGCGGCGGCTGTCGCCAGCAGCAAGGCGGCGACGGTCAGTATGACTCTCATGGGTGCTCCTCCGTCTGCGCTGTGGCCACATCCTATCCGTGTGGCCGAACGCCTCCCGAAGCGTCGGCGGCAAGCAGGCTTTTGCCGTCCGACTCCTCGCTGGGGTTGCGCTACGATGACGGTCGTCCGGTCCGATGCGGACGCGGCTTTCGCCGCGGGCCCCATCCTTGCCAACCAGAGCTTGCCCTCCCCGAAGGCTGCCTCGCGTGGAGGAATCGATGACGAGTACGAACACACCAGGTGCGGGCGCCGAGGCTCCGGCTACGCCGGAGGAGATCTGGGCGATCCTGCGGCGCACGTCCGATCTGATGGCAGAGAGTCGGGCCGACATCGCGAAGAGCCAGGCCGACATCGCGAAGAGCCAGGCCGACTTCGAAAAGAGCCGGACCGACATCGCGAAGAGCCGGACCGACATCGCGAAGAGCCGGGCCGACTTCGAAAAGAGCCAGGCCGACATCGCGAAGAGCCGGGCCGACTTCGAAAAGAGCCGGGCCGAGAGCCGGGCCGCCTCCGAAAAGAGCCGGGCCGAGCGCCAGGCCGACTTCGAAAAGGGCCGGGCCGAAATGGCCGAGCTCAGGGAGTACCAGAAGAAAACCGCCCGCCAGATGGAGGAGACCGACCGGCGGCTCAAGAAGGCGGAAGGCCTGTTCACATCGCAGTGGGGCAAGTTGATGGAGAGCCTGGTCGAGGGAGACCTCGTTCCCCTGCTGAAGCAACGCGGGATCGAGGTGGAACGGACCCTTCAGCGAATGACGGGGCGCCGCAACGGGGAGCACTTCGAGATCGACATCGTCGCCGCGAACGGCGCGGAAGTCGTCGTTGTCGAGGTCAAGACGACGCTTGGATCGGAAGATGTCACCGAGTTCCTGGACAAGCTCTCGCAATTCGTGGAGTGGTCGCCGGAGTACCGGGAACGGCGGATCTACGGCGCGGTGGCCTACCTCAAGAGCGACGTTTCGGTGACGAAGTACGCGGACCGCCGAGGTTTGTTCGTCATCCGGGCAACGGGAAGCAGCGCCAGCATCGTCAACGAGCTGGACTTCGAACCTCGCCTTTTCGGCTGACGCCCGGAAGCGTCTCAGTCAGCCTCGCCGAACGCCTGCCGGAGCGCCGCACACGCTTCGTCCACCGCCCTGCGTCCGCCGTCGAGGATGGGGGAGAGCTGGAAGAAGACGTGGACCTGGCCTTCGTAGTTCGAGAGGGTGGTCGGGACGCCCGCGGCATGGAGCGTGTCGGCGTAGTCCCGCCCTTCGTCGCGGAGGGGATCGAACTCGGCGGTGATGACGAGGGCCGGCGGCAGGCCGCTGTGGTCGGAGGCCAGGAGAGGCGAGGCACGGAAGTCGGTGCGGTCCGCCTCGGAGCGGAGGTAGTGGCCGCGGAACCAGATCATGTGGTCCCTGGTCAGAACGTAGCCGTCCGCGTTCTCGTCGATCGAGGGGCGGCTGAACTCCATGTCGACCGCGGGGTAGACGAGGAGTTGGAAGGCGAGGTTCGGACCGCCGGCGTCGCGGGCGAGCAGGCTCATCACGGCGGAGAGGTTGCCGCCGGCGCTGTCGCCGCCGACCGCGATGCGGTTCGGGTCGCCGCCGAGACTCTCCGCGTTGGCGGCCACCCACTGGAGGGCAGCCCAGGAATCGTCGACCGCGGCGGGGAACTGCGCTTCGGGGGCCAGACGGTAGTCGACCGCGACGACCAGGCAGCGGGCGCCGGCGCAGAGTTCGCGCGCCGCGTAGTCATGGGTGTCCAGATCGCCGATCACCCAACCGCCGCCGTGGTAGTAGACGAGGATCGGGAGGCCGGGGCCGGCGCCCTTGGGGCGGTAGATGCGGACCGGGATGTCGCCGGCCGGGCCGGGCACGGCGGAATCCTCGGTGTCGACGTCCGGGCCCTGGCCGAGCATCTCGGCCACTGCGAGATAGCCGGCTCGGGCCATCTCCACGGTCTGCTCCGTGATCGGCGGAACCTGGTTCGCGATCGCGGCCTGCGCCTGGGCTTCGAGGAAGGCCTGTACCTGGGGATCGACCGGCATGTTGGGATACTCCGTGGGTGGTGAAACGGAGCGCGTAGCCTAAGGCATCGCACCCGGAGGTCCGGCCTCCAGCTAGGCGTTGATCTCTTCGGCAGCTTCCGCGGCGCGCTCCGCCGCTTCTTCGGCAGCCTCGACCGCTTCCTCGGCGCCTTCGACGGCCGTTTCAACCGTCTCGCTGATGAGATCGGCGAAGCCGTCCCAATCCGCGTTCTCGACGCTGGCGGCAATCAGCTCGGCCAGTTCGCCCATCTGCTCGCCAAGGGCGCCCAGGGCCTCACCGAAGGTCTCCCAGTCCGCGCCTTCGAGCGCTTCGCCGAGGGAGTCGCCGAACCGCTCGCCGAACTCTTCCCAGAACTCGCCGAAACGCTCCGAGTCGAACTCGCCGTCCCCGTCTTCCAGGTCCTCGAACTGCTGGGCCCATGCCTCCCACTCCTCTTCGTCGAAGGCGCTCTCGAAGGACGCGGCGAACTGTTCGCCCCACTTCTCCCAGCTCTTGCCGTACTCCTCCCAGTTCTTGTGCTGGGACTCCCAGTCGCCTTCCTCGAAACTGCGGCCGAACTGCTCGCCCCACTCCTGCCAGCGTTGGCCGAGTTCCTCCCAGCGCTCGTCCTGATTCCGGCCGGCATCGTCCTGAGCGAGGGCGGCGGCGGGGACGAGAGCGATCAGCAGGGCGATCGCCAGGGTCGACCAACGGTGGTAGCGGTTCTTCATGTCGATTCTCCTTGCCTGGAGGTAGAGGCCGTGGGGCGGGGCGGCCCGTATGCGCTGTACTTCTTTACGACGCGCGCGCGCCGCCGAAGTTTCAGGTTTGGCCGGGTCGGAAGACGAGGAGCAGCCTGAGCGTTGCTGTGGTCAACTAGCGCTTTGATGGAAACCACCGGACACATGTCGCGCTCCCAGTTCGTGATCGAGGGCGGTCGGCCCATCTCGGGGACGCTGGAAGCGCGCGGCAACAAGAACGCCGCGCTGCCGATCCTCGCCGCCGCGCTCTTGACCGACGAGGAGGTGACGCTGCGCAATGTGCCGCGGATCGGCGACGTGGAAGCGCAGATCGGATTGGTTCGTCAACTCGGGGCCGAGGCCGAGTTCGTGGGCGCGGACACGGTCCGGGTCTGCGCCGCCGGTCTCGGTGACGAGGATCCGGACCCGGACCTGTGCCGCGCCATCCGGGCCTCCATCCTGCTCGCGGGTCCCCTGCTGGCCCGGCGCGGGCAGGTGAGCATGCCGCCCCCGGGTGGCGACGTGATCGGTCGTAGACGACTCGACACCCACGTGCTTGCACTCGAGGCTCTCGGCGCCGGGATCACGCTCTGCCCTCGCGGCGGTCTCGAGTGCCGCGTCAAGGCCGCCGACGGCCGGCTGCGCGGCGCCGAGATCTTCCTCGACGAGGCTTCGGTCACGGCGACCGAGAACGCGGTGATGGCGGCGTCTCTCGCCGAGGGCGAGACCCGGATCCTGAACGCGGCGAGTGAGCCGCACGTGCAGGACCTGTGCAGGTTGCTGCGGTCGATGGGTGTGGGGATCGACGGCATCGGGACGAACGCGCTGACCATCGAGGGCACAGACAGGCTGGGCGGCGCCGACTTCGAGATCGGGCCCGACTACATCGAGGTTGGGTCGCTCATCACGCTGGCTGCGGTGACCGGCGGCGAACTGCGCATCCCCAACGCGCGGCCGCGGGAGCACCGCGCGACGCGGATCGCCTTCGGCCGGCTGGGCATCGACTTCGAGGTGTCCGACGACGGCAGCGACCTGTTCGTCCCCGGCGGCCAGGAGTTGCGCGTACGCAAGGATCTCCAGGGGGCGATTCCGAAGATCGAGGACGCGCCGTGGCCCGGTTTTCCCGCCGACCTGACGTCGATCGCCGTCGTCGGCGCGACCCAGAGCCGCGGTTCGGTGCTGATCCACGAGAAGCTGTTCGAGTCGCGCATGTTCTTCGTTGACCGGCTGGTGGCGATGGGTGCCCAGATCGTCCTCTGCGACCCGCACCGGGTCGTCGTCAGCGGGCCGTCGAAGCTCTACGGCCGGGACATGGTGAGCCCCGACATCCGGGCCGGAATGGCGATGCTGATCGCCGCCCTGTGCGCCGAGGGCCGCAGCGTGATCGACAACGTGCAGCAGATCGATCGCGGCTACGAGCGGATCGACGAGCGGCTGCGCTCGCTCGGCGCCGATATCGAACGGGTGGGCTAGCAAGCGGCAGAACGATCTGACCTGGGAACGCGGGCGTCCCGCCCGCATCCGGCGCGAAGCGCCGGCTTCCGGGAGTTCTGCCGCGCTAGTGTCATGTCGCACGTCCTATGTCGCATGAATCGTAGTAGGTTCCTTGCTGTTCGACGACGGCAAGGAGTCTGGCATGAAGCGGTATGTGGTGGAGTTGGAGGCGCAGGAGCGCGAGGCGTTGGCGACGATGACGCGCAAGGGTTCGCATCGGTCGCAGAAGGTGATCAACGCCTTGATTCTGCTCAACTGCGACGAGGGCGAGTTCAACGGGCGTCGGCCGACCGGCGAGACGATCGCCGGGGTCTTGCGGATCAGTGCGCGCAGGGTGGATCGTGTGAAGAAGCGGTTTGTGGAGGACGGTCTGGAGGCGGCGCTCGGCAGTCGGCAGGGGCGTCGTCCGAAGTACCTGCGCAAGGCGGATGGCGAGTTCGAGGCGCGGCTGGTCGCGCTGAGTTGCGGCGAGCCGCCCGGAGGGCGTTCGCAGTGGTCTCTGCGTCTGTTGGCGGACCGTGCGGTGGAGCTCGGCTATATCGACAGCGTCTCGCACGAGACGGTGCGGCGGGTGCTGAAAGAAACGCTCTCAAACCGTGGCGCCGCGTCGGCTGGGTGATTCCGCCGCAATGCAACGCCGACTTCGCGGCGAACATGGAGCGGGTGCTCGACGTCTATCGGCGTCCCTACGACGAGAACTTCCCGGTGGTGTGCATGGACGAGACGCCGCGGCAGTTGATCGCCGAGACACGCGCGCCCATCCCGCCGGCCCCTGGACGGGAGGTCCGCGAAGACTACGAGTACCGACGCTGCGGCACCTGCAACGTGTTCATGGCGACCGAACCGCTGGCCGGGCGGCGTCTGACCAAGGTCACCGAGCGCAGGACCAAGACCGACTGGGCGCGTTTTCTGGAAGACATCGCCGGGCAGTATCCCGACGCCACCCGAATCACGCTGGTGATGGACAATCTCAACACGCACCGCCCCGGCGCGCTCTACGAGACCTTCGACCCGGCCCGGGCCAAGGCGCTGTGGGACCGCTTCGAGTTCGTCTATACCCCCAAGCACGGCAGTTGGCTGAACGTCGCCGAGGTCGAACTCAGCGTGATGATCCGCCAGTGCCTCAACCGACGCATCGACTCCATCGACACCCTACGCGCCGAAGTCGGCGCCTGGCAGGCCGCCAGAGACCGGATCCAAGCCAAGGTCAACTGGCACTTCACCACCGACGACGCTCGCGTCAAACTCAAGCGCCTCTATCCGACTTTTGACGAGTGACACGGCACTAGCTAGCGGCGTCATCCAGTGCGTAGCGCACGGTCATTCCGCCGCTGCTGAGCCGGAAGAGGTCGGAGAACCCCGTCTCGAAGGGGTTGGGCAGCAAGTCGATCTGCGGCCTGTCGGAGAGCGCTCTCCTGATGCGCAGGATTTTCCAGTGGCCTCGGCGGCTGTTTGCGAGCCTCGTCGCCGCGCGAATCTCGCTCGGCGGGAGTGAGAAGCTCGTGTCGTCCTCGGTGGTTGCCTTGACCTCGAAGTGCCAGGTGATGCCGTCGCTGGCGAACCGGAAGTCGAAGCCGTGGCTGTCGCTCGCGTCGCGCTTCTCGCTTCCTGCCAGAGGCAGGACCTTCAGGCTGTTCTCGGACACCCAGGCGGCAGGCGTCACGACACCGCTGCCGAAGTCAGACCGAAGGTAGCGGTAGGCGTGCATTTCGCCGACAATGCCGACCAGGCCGGGAAGGTGCGGCGACGAGTACAGGTGTGAGGTCTTGCCGGGTGCCGGCGGGACGGGACTCGGTCTCGGGGCCGGACCGGGGCCGGGGTGGACCAGTCGCGTCGACTCGTCGCTCTTGACGCTGGGCCCCTTCAGATCGGGCAGGGTGTCGAGACGATCCAGGAGATCGCCGTAGCTATCGCCGTTCACCTCGAATAGCTTCCCTGCGACCGGGAAGGTCCTGTTCGCCCGCTCGGCCTCCCGCTGGCGCTCGCGACGCTTCCGCCGTGCATGTTCGACGGCTTCCGGAGTGACTTTGAGCTTCGCTCGCGCCTCGTCGACGGCTCGGCACCCGTCGCATTGCCCGCGGAACTCCGCATCGCCCACTGCCTCAAGCGCTTGTTCGAAGATTTCTGCCTCGGACCAGTCTCGAAGGTACGCCGAGGAGTCCATCCGGGGCGGCCCGGACGCCTCGTGCCGGGGAGGGGCCGAGTCTGCTTCCGAAACCTCCAGCCACGCTCGGTGGAGATTGCGCACTTGGCCGATCTCCTTTCCGAGCCGGTTCTCGTTCCGGCGGAAGGTCTCGTACGGGTCGACATCGAGGGCGATACCTCGCTGCACGAGTGCTTCGCGAAGGTCCGCGAGCGTACTCGCGTCGTCGAGGGCGTCGACCAGGCCCGAGTCGACGGCCACTTCGTTCACGTAGGCCGTGCGCAGCGCGGCGAGCACCGCGTCGAAAGGCACTTCCCACCATCGGGAGGGCCAGTCGGCCGGCGCCTCGAAGTCCTGGCTCGCCCTTTCCATCCTGAGGAACAGGTCCGCGTCCTCCATTTCGATGGCAGCGTGGCGAGCAAGGGCTCGAAGCAGCGGCGCTGCTTCCTGGATGTGCAGTTTCGTCTGTTCGCCTGCGTCGCCGTTCTCGCACGCGGCGTATCCGTCCCCGAGTTCGGCGAGTGCGTCGTTCCATGCCGGAAGCTGGGAGCATTCACCAAGGCGGCGGTACGCCTCTCGCCCCATCTCGAAGTCGTTGCGGCTGCTTCGGGCGGCCTTCACCACGTCCTCGGCCGGCCACTTCCCTGACTCGCACGCTGGCAGGTTCGAAGACAGCCACTCTGTCAGCGCGTTGGCGTCGGCCGACGCCGCGTCGATTCCGTCGTGGGGAATCTTGAGCAGCTTCACGAGTGGCCGCACCCTGTCGACGAGCAGCGTCGTGGGGCCGTGCCAGCGATGACGGATGTCGCCCAGAAGCTCGGAGTCGATCTCGGCTCGGTCAAGCGCGGCCGCGATCTCTTCCTGGGTCGGTTCGGGCGCGGCGCGCGGCAGCGCTCCCAGGACCAGCCGAAGATCCTTGAGTAGATCCTGGCGCTCGAGCATCGCCTGGCACGCGGGCGCGAGTTTGTCGTAGGGGGAGTCGGAGTCGTGCCGGAGCACGAGCACGGCTTCGGCGGACAGCCAGTGCGCGGCTGGCTCGCTCGCGGCGACGACTTGGTCGCCGTCCACGAGTTCCACGGAGATCCCGCCGCACCCCAGGACGCGGGCTCTTCGTAGTCTCGCTGCGGCCTCCTGCCACGCGTCGGTGGCCGGTCCCCTCGGATTGGCGCCCCCATGCGCTGCGAGAGTCAGCAGGACGACCGGGAGCCACCGGAGTTCCGTCTCATCGAGCGACGGGGCCTTGTCCGCTGCGGCGCCGGCGGGACGGTCGTCCGCGAGGCAGCGCTCGCTCAGGGCGGATGCGCGTCTCACCTTCACTTCGGCGAGGCGCGCGCCTACCGCTTTGCGGGCTTCGTCCGCGTGCATCTCCAGAATCGGCTTGCCCTGCTCGCGGAGCGACCGTGTGCGGGCGCCGTGGTCGGGAATGTAGACGTCGGTCAGGGCGTCGGCGCGACGGATCTCGAAACTGCGGGGCTTGGTGCGGACAAGGAACCGCGTGGGCAGGCCTCTGGCGGGGTCCATGTATCTCCAGGCGTGGCGAACCTGCCCGAGCAGGACATCGAACCCACCGGCAGGCATCTCGCCCTCGGCGCAGGCTGCTGCCAGCGCTTCCAGGAGTTCGGGTCCTGTTCGGTCGTCCTCGGTGGGGTAGACCTGCAGGCCAAGCCGCTCAAGGGCCTTCCGCAGTTCCCGCTCCTCGCTCAATCGGTGCGCCAGTTTCAAGGAGAGCGCGGCGAGGTGCGAGAAGCGGCCTCGCTGGCCTTGAAGAAGGGACTCGGGCACGAGCCACCGCTGGTCGAGCATGCGGGGGCGGCGTTGGCCGTCGAGGAGCCACGGCAACGTCCTCAGCCAATGCCGGAGCGGGGAGGACACCGTCGTCGACCAGTGTGAACCCTTCTTCTTGGTGATCTTGGCCCGTTCCCATCCCTCCGGCCAGTGAAACAGCGAGACGAGGATCAGCCCGGACAGGGCCCTCCGGCCGGCTGCTGAAAGCTCGTCGATGGAGTCAAGCTCGGGCAGCAGGTAGACCCCGGACAATTCGTACTCGAAGAAACTGACGTATCCCAGTTGCAGTTCGGTGCGGGCGGCTTGCCGCCAATCGCTCCACCGCTTCTGGGGAGTGGATTCGGGCGCTTCGCGCGGGGGAGACTTGTCGGTGGCCGACATCGAGAATCGGCGCGGGTCGGCGGTCCGCAGACGGAGGCCATCGACGACGCCGGCTTGCACGAGAAAGTCGGCCCGTTCTTCGGTCGCGGCCTCCTCTTCGATTGCCGCGTTCCCCCAGCGCCGGTCGCTGGGCGGCAGCAGCCACGTTGCGGACAAGCGTTCCGCTGCTTCGCGGGCGTGATCGTGTCCGCTTGCCTCGAGTTCGGTGGCGAGCGTTTCGACGCTAGCGCCCTGCCGACCCGGCCAGCCAGGGCCAAAGATGGCATCGCGGATCGCGACCCAACCGCTACCGCAGCCGACGGGCAGGTTCCGCAGCAGCGGCAGTAGGGTGCTGGCTGTGTGTAGTCCCGGCGCCTCGCTCGGGATCTCCGGCTCCCCGCGCCCGACGAGCGCCAAGGTCCAGTCCAGTATCTCGGAGCAGCGTCGAGCGTCGGGACAGCCGTGGGGAACAGGCAGGTCTGGCAGTGCCGGGACGACGACATCGCGGAGAAGGTCCTCGCGACGGAAGTTCTGGGCGAAACGTCCGTCCAGGAACTTCTGGACTTCGGTGTTTCGCTGCTGAGGCCCCTCCTGGGTGCGCACGTCCCGGTGGAGGAACGCGATGCGGTCCTGGAGCGAGTCGGGAATTCTGCCGACGAACTCGGCTGCGTCGTCGGCGCCGCGACGGGGTCGGAAGAAGACCTGGGCGGGGTCGGAAGCACTGAGCAGGCGACCGTCGTCGGTGGGGAGGAAGATCGCCTTGGCGAGAGGGTCGGGGGCGGGCCCTCTCGATTCGGATCGCAGTTCCGGCGGCAGGGCGGCGAGAACGCCGCTCAAGAACTCGTGCCAGCCGGTGTCGATGCGCTTGTCGCGGACCTGCGCCGCGAGCCGCTCGATCGTGTTTGCCCACTCGTGCTCCGTCGGGTCCGGCGATCCACCCAGGCCTGCAAGAAGCGCGCGGACGGCGCCTCGTCGCCCATCAAGGTTGTCGGAAACGACCGCGAATCCGGCTCGTTCGCGCCAGTGCGCCTTGCCGATGAGGTCGTCCTCCGGGAAGTGCGGCATGGTTCGCGCGTCTGCGGGCCGGTTCCAGCCCTCGTCGCAGAGGATGAGCGCCACACTGCTGAGGTCGCCGCCTCGGTCCAGTTCGCGCTGGCGCAGTCGTTCCATCAGCGACGGGGCATCGCTTTCGGTTGGCCGATCCGTGGAGGCGAGCAGATCGACCACGGCCCGGCCATGCCAGCCTTCGGCATTGCCCTTCGTGAGTCCCATTGCGGCGTCGAGACAGAGATCCAGAACGTACTCGAGCAGTAGCTCGTTGTATTCGTCGTTGAAGTTGATCTGCCGCCGGTCGAGGGAACCGTAGAACGGTGCGTTGATGTGCGCGCCGGTTCCCGTGCTCATCTCTGTCGGCAGGAAGATCACGAACACGCCCTGGCCTGCCGCGGCTGTTTCCTGAACGGCAACGGCGACCTCGACCTTGCTGACTTCGGGCCATCGATTGGGGAGGTGGCCTACGGCCGCGGCGATGCGGTCCGCCTCTTCCCCATCTTCCTCGCCGCCGATGACGCGGCTCCAGAGATGGAACTGGCTGCTTTCGGTTTCGCCCTGCGGCCCCTTCCCGCGGACGAGCAGCTGGTGGTGGAGCGTCGAGGAGGAGGATGGAGGCTGCTCGGGTTCGGGGACGACCGTGCGTTCGAGTTCGGTGCGTTCTCCGTCGATCTGGATTGTGAGCATTTCGAGGTGTCGCAGGAACACCATCGAGCGCGCCTGGAGCGTCCGGAGCTGGCCCTTCATGGCTTTCACCGCTTCTTCCCCTGAGCCCGTGCGGCCTCCGTCGAGCGGCAGGCGAATAACCGTCGTGTGTCCCGCGGCGAGGAGCTTCTCGACGAGGTGCGGCGTGGCGCCGAGGGTCAAGGGAAGGAGATAGGGCGAGAGGAACTCGTTGACTTCGCGGTCAGTGTCGATCCGGTTGCGGCGCAGCAAATGCCTGTAGGCGTCGATCTGATTCGAGGACCAGTCGACGGCCGGTTCCTTCCATTCGAGCGCCGTTCCGTCAGCTTGGGGGCGGCCATCGGCGAGATTCCGGGCCATCTCCGCTACAGCCTTGCGCACGGCCGGGTCGAAGCGAAAAGCGAACGCCACGCCGCCCTCAGCGGCCATGGTGGACCAGATCTCCGGACGGGTCGACACCTCCAGGACGCTCTGGAAGCCGAGTCCCTTGTTGCCGACGCTCTCGTTGGGGTCCTTGGCGCTCTGCGCGAGTTGGCAGATCCCTTCAAAGTCCTTGCGGGAGAAGGGACGACCGCTGTTCGCAACCAGAAGTTCCGGCTCGGGACTCGAAGTCAGCACGAAGGAGATCCGCCTCGGATCCTCCGGGTCGGCGCCCGCGAGCGCGTCGTGGGCGTTCTGCAGCAGTTCCAGGATGGCGCGGCCCCGGTACTCCTGAGCGACCTGCTCGCGCAGGCTGGCCACAGTCCGGTAGTTCCGCGTGCCGTTCTTCAGTTCGTCGAAGAAGGTCTGCACCTGCCGGCGCGCCTGTGCCTCGACGAGTCGGTCGCCTTTCTGCCGCGCTCGCGATCGGCCATGCGGGCCTGCCGTGGCGGTTCCAGGAGCTTCGTTGGTGCGAGTCAACGTCCTGGCTTCCTGGGAGTCTGCGGGGCGATGCCCGGCACGTCCTCCAGCGGATTCAAGGCTTGCGTCGCCTGGCCCGGCTAAGGTGCCGCGGCGGGAGGCGCGACTTCGTGCTCGGCTCCCCCGCCGTTCGCCGTCAGGGCCCTGAAGAGGTCGATCTCGGTCTTGCAGGTCTTGACCACCCAGGCGATCACGGCGGCGTCGTCGAGGAAACCGGCGACCGGGATGAAATCGGGAATGACGTCGATCGGAATCACGAAGTAGAGGACGGCGCCGGCGACGAGGATGAGCGTCTCCTTCCGGAGGCGGTAGGAACCCTTGGCGACCGCCTTCAGCATCTCGAACATCGTCTTCAGGTCCTCGATCACGCCTGCGAGAGGCCTTGACGAACTGCCCGCCGTGTCCGCCTTCGCCGTGGCTTCTTCGACCATCTCGCGGAGCTTCTCCGGCGACTTGACGAGCTCGGCGGCGCGGTTGCGGGCGTGGAGCGGAAGCTCCATCTCCCCGGCCTCGGGCGGCTCAGCAGGTTCCACGGGAGCCGCCGTCTCGACGGCGTCGTCGCTTAGCTCCCGATCGGATGCCATGTCGTCTTCACCTCTTGCAGGTCGGTGATCTCGTAGGGACTCTGGATGTCGGTCCAGTCTTCGTGGCGGCGACTGAGGACGTGCTTCAGGTTGTGGACGGCCTCGATCTCGGCGGCCTTGCCGGTCTCCGGGTCGGAGGTGCAGACGAGCAGTGCGTCGACATCGCGATGGGCGGCGAGCGGGGCGAGCATCTCGTCGCGGCGGCCGGTCAGGATGTTGACGACGCCGCCGGGCACGTCGGAGGAGTTGAGGACTTCGGCGAAGGTCACAGCCGGCAGGGGTTGACTGCCGGTGACCAGAACCACCGTCGTGTTGCCGCCGGCGATCGCGGGCGCGGTCGCCGAGACCAGGCCGAGCAGGGGCGAGTCGGGCGCCAGTACGCCGACCACGCCCATCGGCTCGAGGATCGAGAAGTTGAAGTGCTTCGTTGCGACCGGGTTGACGCTCGAGAAGATCTGCTGGAACTTGTCCGTCCATCCCGCGTAGTGGACGAGCCGGTCGACCGCGGCCTGGACCTCTGCCGCCGCGGCCTCCGGGCTGGCGCCGCCGGCGGCGAGCAGCGCCTCGAACTGGGCGCTCCGCCCTTCGAGCATCTCGGCGATCCGGTAGAGGATCTGGCCGCGGTTGTAGGCGGTGCGCGCCGCCCAGCCGGCCTGTGCCTGGCGCGCCGCGGTCACCGCGTCGCGCACGTCCTTGCGTGAGCAGCGGCAGATGTTCGCGATCGGCTGGCCGTCCGGCGCCAGCGCGCGGTCGAAGCGCCCGGATTCGGAGCGCGGGAACTTGCCGCCGACATAGACCTTGTGCGTCTTGAGCACCGGCAACCGGTCGGTGGCGGTGGCGGGTCGGGAGTCGTTCATGCCGCCTCCTCCGGCCGCAGGTAGGCCTGCAGGCCGCTCAAGCCGCCCTCGCGGCCGATGCCGCTCTCCTTGTAGCCGCCGAACGGCGAGGTCGGGTCGAACTTGTTGTAGGTGTTGGCCCACAGCACGCCGGCCCGGATCTGGCTGGTGACGCGGAACGTCTTGGCGCCCTTGTCGCTCCAGACGCCGCCCGAGAGGCCGTAGGGGGTGTTGTTCGCCATGGCGATCGCCTCGTCGACGGTACGGAAGGTCTGCACCGCGAGCACCGGGCCGAAGATCTCCTCCTGGACGACGCGGTG
This sequence comes from Candidatus Multivorans sp., assembly GCA_965205295.1. Taxonomy (GTDB): domain Bacteria; phylum Acidobacteriota; class Thermoanaerobaculia; order Multivoradales; family Multivoraceae; genus Multivorans. The sequence continues at coordinate 1,944,949 of OZ242167.1, read as the reverse complement.
GGACTGCGAGGCGTGCAGGAACAGCGTCGGACGGCACCAGTAACCGCGTTCGGGCAACGGGCACGAGGTCTGGAACGGCTCGGCGCCCTCGTTCTCGCCGATATCCAGATACTCCTCGATCTTGTCGAGTTGGGTGCGCGAGTTGATCGCGCCGATGTCCGTGTTCTTGTCGAGCGGATCGCCGACGATCAGGGTCTCCATCCGGTTCTTGAGCTTGGAGACCACCTCGTCGGCGACCGATTCCTGGACCAGGAGGCGCGAACCGGCGCAGCAGACGTGGCCCTGGTTGAAGAAGATGCCGTTGACGATGCCCTCGACCGCCTGGTCGACGGCGGCGTCCTCGAACACCAGGTTCGCCGCCTTGCCGCCGAGTTCCAGGGTGTAGTGCTTGCTGCTGCCCGCGAGCGCGCGCCGGATCAGCTTGCCGACCTCGGTGGAGCCGGTGAAGGCGACCTTGTCGACGCCTTCGTGCTGCGTCACGGCGGCGCCTGTTTCCCCGGCCCCGGTGACGATGTTGACGACCCCGGGCGGCAGGCCGGCGTCGCGGACGATCTCGGCCAGCTTGAGCGCGGTGAGCGGCGTCGTCTCGGCGGGTTTGAGCACCACCGTGTTGCCGGCGGCCAGCGCCGGCGCGATCTTCCAGGCCGCCATGAGCAGCGGGAAGTTCCACGGGATGACCTGGCCGGCGACCCCGAGGGGCCGGGCGCCCCGGCCGGGGAAGGCGTAGCCGATCTTGTCCGCCCAGCCGGCGTAGTAGAAGAAGTGCGCGGCGGCCAGCGGGATGTCGACATCCCTCGATTCGCGGATCGGTTTGCCGCCGTCCAGCGACTCGGTGATCGCCATCTCGCGGCCGCGTTCCTGGAGTACCCGGGCGATCCGGTAGATGTACTTGCCGCGCTCGCTCGGCGCCAGCTTGGACCACACTTCGTCGTAGGCGCGCCGCGCCGCCGCCACCGCGCGGTCGACATCGGCATCGCCGGCCAGGGCGACGTCCGCGATCTTCTCTTCGGTGGCCGGGTTCGTCGTCTCGAATGTCCGTCCATCGGCGGCGTCGGTGAACTCACCGTCGACGAACAGGCCGTAGCGGTCTCGCAGCTCGACGTGATCCGTCGACTCGGGCGCTGGCGCGTAGCCCCAGCCGTCGTCGCCGCCCAGGCGCAATGGGGCAATTTCAGCGGGTGCTCTTCCGGCGGACGTGGTGCTGTTGGCCATGAACTGGTCGCATCCTCTCAGAGGGAGAAGTCGTCGAAGGACTGGTAGATGCCGCTGCGTTGCTTGACGATCTGGCGCAGGACATCGTTCGCGAGCGAACTCGCTCCGAACCGGTAGAGGCTCGGGTCGAGCCAGTCCTGGCCGAGGGTCTCGCGCACCATGACCAGGTGCCGGATCGCGTCCTTGGCGGTCGAGATCCCGCCGGCCGGCTTCATGCCGATTCGCTGGCCGGTGCGGAGGTAGTGGTCGCGGATCGCCTCCAGCATGACCAAGACGACGGGCATCGTGGCCGCAGGCTTGATCTTGCCGGTCGAGGTCTTGATGAAGTCGGCGCCCGCGCGCATCGCCAGGTCCGAGGCGCGGCGTATTGCGTCGAGGGTGCCGAGTTCGCCGGTCTCCAGGATGACCTTGAGATGGGCCTCGCCGCAGGCCTCCTTCACGGCAGCGATCTCGTCGGCGGTGTAGGCGAGATCGCCGGCCAGGAAGCGGCCGCGGGAGATCACCATGTCGACCTCGTCGGCGCCGGCTTCGACCGCGCGGCGGACCTCAAGCAGCTTGATGTCGAGCGGCGCCTGACCGGCGGGGAAGCTGGTGGCGACGGAGGCGACGTTGATGCTGCTGTCCTCGAGCGCCCGTCTGGCGATCCCGACCAGGGCGGGGTAGACGCAGACGGCGGCCACGTGCGGCAGGTCGGGCAGCGCCGCGTGGAGCTGCAGCGCCTTGGAGCAGAGCTGCCGCACTTTGCCATCCGAGTCGGCGCCTTCGAGCGTCGTCAGGTCGATCATCGACAGGGTCAGGTGGAGCGCCTGGAGCTTCGCCTCCTTCTTGATGGAGCGGGAGCACAGCCGGGCGACGCGTTCCTCGACCCCAACCGCGTCGATGGGCGGCGACTCGAACGACTGGCCGTGGGGCGTACGCTGCGCGGATTGGGTGTGAGGCTCCATCCCTGCCAGTTTACGCCCGATCCGGCCCCGCCGGCAGTGGGGCTATGATCGAAGCATGACCGTCGCGGCGCGTGAGCGGGAGCAAGGTCTGGCTGGCAGGGCGCCGGCCAAGCGGCTGTTCAACGTGAACGAGTACTACGCCATGGCGCAGGCCGGCATCCTTGGCGAGGACGACCGTGTGGAACTGATCGCGGGAGAAATCGTAGTGATGTCGCCTATCGGCAGCCGGCATGCGGGCTGCGTCAAGGCGCTTGCCGGCCTGCTCTTCCGAGCCGCGGGCCGGCAGGCAGTGATCAGCGTGCAGGACCCGTTGCGGCTGGAAGAGTCGGCGGAACCACAACCCGACCTGGCTGTGCTCGCATGGAGGGCGGACTCCTACAGAGGAGGCCATCCGGGGCCGCAGGACACGTATCTCGTCGTCGAAGTTGCGGACTCGGGTCTTGACTTCGACCGCGAGGTCAAGCTAGAGATCGAAGCGAGCGAGATCGTTCCCGGCGATTGACCGGCGCGCCGGCTGTGGCAGAGTGCCGGTGCCATGGCTGGGAACACGTTCGGGACGGCGCTGAGGCTCACGACCGCCGGCGAAAGCCACGGGCCGGGATATGTCGGGATCCTGGACGGCGTGCCGCCGGGCCTGGAGCTGTCCGAGGCGGACCTGCAGCCGGACCTCGACCGCCGCCGGCCCGGCCAGTCGAAGCTGACCACGCAGCGGATGGAGTCGGACCAGGCCCGCATCCTGTCCGGGGTGTTCGAGGGTCGCACGACGGGGACGTCGATCGCCTTCCTGATCGAGAACCGCGACCAACGTCCGAAGGACTACAGCGAGATCAAGGACAAGTACCGCCCGGGCCACGCCGACTACACGTTCGACGCCAAGTACGGCTTTCGCGACTACCGGGGCGGCGGCCGCTCCAGCGCCCGCGAGACCTCGGTGCGGGTGGCGGCGGCGGCGGTGGCGAAGAAGCTGCTGCGGGAACGCTGGGGGGTCGGGATCGTCGGCTACGTGAAGCAGATCGGCGACATCGAGGGTCGGATCGACGATCCCGCCGCGGTGACGCTCGAGCAGGTCGAGGCGAACCCGGTGCGCTGCCCGGACCAGGAAGCGGCGGCCCGGATGGCCGAGTTGATCGAGCGGATGCGCTCGGAGCGCGACTCGATCGGTGGCATCTCGGAACTCGTGGCCACCGGCGTGCCGCCGGGTTGGGGTGAGCCGGTGTTCGACAAGCTGAAGGCGGATCTCGGCAAGGCGCTGTTCAGCCTGCCGGCGGTGCTCGGCGTCGAGTACGGCGCCGGCTTCGGGGTGGCGCGCGCACGCGGCAGCGAGAACAACGACCCCTTCGAGATGCAGGGCGGCCGGGTAGCGACGCGCAGCAACCGCCACGGCGGCATGCTGGGCGGGATCTCCTCAGGCCAGCCGATCGTCCTGCGCTGCGCGGTCAAGCCGACCAGCAGCCTGCCGCAGCCCCAGGACACGGTGACCCGGGCCGGAGAGCCGACAACCATCGCCACCAAGGGTCGCCACGACCCCTGCCTGCTGCCGAGGTTCGTGCCGATGGGCGAGGCGATGATCGCCCTGGTGCTCGCCGACCACGCCCTGCGGCAACTGGCCGTAGGCGACTAGGCGTCGCGCCTCCGCCTACGGGTCGAGCCGCGCCGTCGCCTTGCCCATGACGACCCTCTTGCCGTCCTGGTTCACGGTCGTGATCGACAGGTCGACCAGGTGCTGGCCGCCCTCCTCGCGCAGCGCATCCACCGTAGCGGTCGCGGTCAGGGTGTCGCCCGGCCACACCTGCTCCGTGAAGCGGACGCCGTAGGCGGTCAGCCGGCCGTCGCCGACGAGGTCGGTCACCATCCGGCCGGTCATGCCCATCGTCAGCATGCCGTGGGCGAAGACGCTCTTGTAGCCGGCGATCTCCTTGGTGAAGACTTCGTCCGAGTGGAGCGGGTTGTAGTCGCCCGACGCGCCGGCGTACTGGACGATCTGGGTACGGGACAGGTTGTCGACGAGCTGTGCCTCGTGGGTGTCGCCGACCTTGATCTTGCTTGCTTGAAGTGCCATTCGCTGTTCCCCTCTCAGTCGCTCTCGACGACTTTCTCGGTGCGCACGCCGACGCCGGTGGCGCGCACCACGAGTTCGCCGGATTCGTCGAAGTACTCCACGATGTTCTCGCTGAACGTGAGCTTGCCGCCGCGCTTGCCCTGCCGCTCCCAGCTCTTGCCGGGGCGGGCCTTGAGCGTCAGGGTCTCTCCCGGGTTCACGTGCCGGAAGTACTCGAAGCGCTGCTCGGCGTGGAGGCCGGTGCCGCCGTCGCCGCCGGTGTTCCTGGGCGGGACTCCCGTGGCCGTCTTGCCGGAGCCGAACCAGGGTTCGCCGATCTTGGGGCGCAGGAAGTAGTCGGGGTCGTACTGCGCCGAGGCCTGATAGAAGGTCGGCGGGGCGATGACTTTGCCGGGCTCGGTGTCCGCCGCCGCGTCGGCGTCGTGATAAATGGGGTTCGGGTCGCCGACCGCGCGGGCGAACATCATGATGTGGCCGCCCTCGATCGGGAACTTCTTTGCTGCCATTCGGTTCCGTCCTCCTCTGCCAGTGGTCTCTGGAACGCAATTCTCTGCGTCGTTTGAGCGCGTGACTTTAGCAGCATGAACCTGCTCCTATTGGAGGATCGCGACCTTGATCCTGCAGCCGGTTCCCGCCGGCGGCCGGCAGCGCGCGCGGTGGTCGCGGGCGAGCGGCTCCTGCACGTGCGCAAGGTGTTGCGGGCCGAGGTCGGCGACGAGCTGGAAGTGGGTCGGCTCGGCGGCGGCATTGGCAGCGGGCGCATCGTCGAACTGAGCCGCGAGCGCGTGGTGCTGGAGCTCGGACCGCTCGATCAGGCGCCCCCGGCGCCCCTGCCCGTGACCCTGGTGCTCGCGCTGCCGCGGCCCAAGTTCGTGGGCCGCATCCTGCAGAGCGCGACGGCGATGGGCGTCAAGCGGATCCTGCTCGTCCACACGGCGCGCGTCGAGAAGAGCTACTGGCACAGCTCGGTGATGCGGCCCGGGGCGCTGCGGCGCCACCTGATGCTGGGTCTGGCCCAGGCGAGGGACACGGTGCTGCCGGTGATCGAGCGTCTTGGAGGGCCGCGGGATCTGACCGAGGCCCTACCGGGCCTGGTTCGGGATCACGAACAGGTGCTGGTCGCCGATACCACCGGCGCCGAACCGTGCCCGCTGGGCGTCGATGGTCCCACGGCGTTGCTGGTCGGCCCGGAAGGCGGTCTACTCGAGGAGGAGTTGGCTTCCTTCGCGCACGGCGGGGCTCGGATTGTAAGCCTCGGACCGCGCGCACTTCGCGTAGAGCACGCCGTGGTCGCGCTGCTGTCGCGGCTCGGCGTCGAAGGCTGAGCGTCTACTCCCGCAGCCTGGCGCCGACGGCCCGTTCGACTTGGCCCAGGATGCGCCTGCGGAGCTTCTTCACGTCCCGGTCGCGCAGGGTCCGGTTCGGCGCCCGGAACGTCAGGTGGTAAGCGAGGCTCTTCGAGCCCTCGCCTACGCCAACGCCGCGGAACACGTCGAACAGCTCGACGGCGCACAGCAGAGGTTTGCCGGCGGCGAGCAGTGCGGCCTCGACGGCGGCGGCCGGCGTCGCCTCGTCGACGATCAGGGCCAGGTCCTCGCGGACTTCGGGGTAGACGGGCACCGCGTCGACCTGGAGCGAATCGGGAATGCGTTCGAGGATCCGGTCGAGTTCGAGTTCGGCAGCCAGGACGGGTTGTCCGGCGGCGGGTTCGAGTTCGAAGTTGGCGGCGACCGCTGGGTGGACTTCGCCCAGCCAACCGATCGGTTCCGGGTCGTCGGCGAGCCTTACCGCGGCGACGCGGCCGGGTTGGAAGGCAGCCGCTGACTCTTCTTCCGACGGCGCTGTGAACTCGATGTCGAGGCCGAGCCGGTCGAGGAGCGCCTCGACGACGCCCTTGACGTCGAGGAAATCGAAGAACCCGTCGTTGTCGCCGGCCGCCTGCCAGTGGTTCCCTCGACGCGGACCGGTGAGCACGACGGCGGCCCACTGCCGCTCTTCGGGAAGTGAGTCGCCTTCGCGCACCGGAAACACGCGGCCGACCTCGAACAGTGCGAGCCGGTCCTCGAAACGGCTGTTCGACGCGGCGGCTTCGAGCACCGACGCGAGCAGGCTGCGGCGCATGACCACGCGGTCTTGAGTCGATGGGTTGGCGAGCCGGACGTACGGAGGTGGTTCACCGGCTTCGACCTGCATTCTTGCCTCGGCCTCCGGTGTGGTCAGCCGGTAATTGACGACCTCCTGCAGTCCCAGATCGGCGAAGGTGTCCTTGACCCGGTCCTCGAATTCCTGTTCGCGGTTGCCGCGCTGCGGCGGCAGCACGTCGCTGAGCACGGTGGAGGGGATGCGGTCGTAGCCGTAGATGCGGCAGACCTCCTCGACCAGGTCGTGCGGACCCTCGATGTCGAGACGGTGGGCCGGAACGATGACGCGCATGGCGGTGGAGTCGTTCGTCGCCTCGACCTCGAACTCCAGGCGCCGCAACAAATCGGCAGTCTCCGCTACGCCGAGGTCCAGGCCGCTGATCCGGCGCAGGTAGCCGAGGTCGAAGTCGACGGTGACGGCCGGCGCCGGTTGCGGGTAGTGGTCGACGATGCCCTGGGCCACCGTGCCGCCGGCGTGGCGCCGCAGCAGCTCCGCCGCGCGCTGAGCGCCGAGCAGTGCCTGGCTGGGGTGCACGCCGCGGCTGAAGCGGAAGCCCGCCTCGGTGTGGACTCCGAGTTGGCGCTGGGTGCGCCGGATGCTGCGTGGCTCCCAGGCCGCGGCCTCCAGCAGGACGCTGCTGGTCCCGGCATTGATCTCGCTGTCCCGGCCGCCCATCACCCCGCCGGCGCTCAGGGCGCCGGCCGGGTCGGTGACCAGGATCTGGTTCGGGCGCAGCTTCTGCTCGGCGCCGTCGAGCGTGGTCAGTCGTTCGGCCGCGTGGGCCAAACGGGTGACGATCCGGACCGGGCCGTCCGGTGCGTAGCTGTCCGCCCGCTGCCGCAGGAGGTCGTAGTCGAAGGTGTGGTTCGGTTGACCGACCTCGAGCATCACGTAGTTGCTGACGTCGACGACGTTGCCGATCGGCCGCTGTCCAGCGAGTTGCAGCCGGTGCTGCATCCAGAAGGGCGAAGGCCCCTGTTCGATGCCCTCGATCAGCACGGCGACGAAGCGAGGGTTCAGCTCCGGGGTCTCGGTCGCGATCTCGACCCGGCCGCCGATCGGCGAGCCGTCCATCTGAAGGGCGTCGGACGGCAGTTTGAACGCGGCGCCGGTGAGGGCGGCCACCTCCCGCGCCACGCCCATGATCGAGGCGCAGCGGGCGATGTTGGGGATCACGTCGATGTCGAGGACCACATCGCCGAGCACTTCGGCCAGTGGCCGGCCGGGCCGCAGTTCCGGGAGTTCGGCTGCCGGCTCGAACAGGATGATGCCCTCGTGGTCGTCGCCGAGCCCGAGCTCCGCCGCTGAGCAGAGCATCGCGTCACTCGTGATGCCGCGCAGCTTCTTCGCCTTGAGCCGCGTGACCTTGTAGTCGCGGTAGGGGTTGCGGTAGCTGGCGCCGGCGAGCAGGAGGGCGCCCCAGAGGTCGGCGTCGCCCAGATCCCGGCCCTTGTACGGGAACAGGTTGGGCGCTCCGGTGACCACCTGGCGCGTCGAGCCCGCACCGTAGTCGACCGTTGCCAGGACCAGGCGGTCGGCGTCCGGCACCGGATCGACGCGGAGGACCTTCGCGGCCATGACCAGATCCTCCGGCCACGGCAGCTCAGCCCCGTCGACGCCGAAGCGCTCGATTGCCTTGACCTCCAGGCCGGCGTTCGTGAGCAGCTCGGCGAGTTTCTCGGGTGAGCCTTCGAACTCGACGAAGTCGCCGAGCCAACTGAGCGGAACGCGCATCAGACGAAGCGCTGGAACTGGCGCAGAAAGCGCAGGTCGTTCGACCAGAAGTAGCGGATGTCACGGATGCCGTGCCGCAGCATGGCGATCCGCTCCGGGCCCATGCCGAAGGCGAAGCCGCTCCACTCGTCCGGGTCGTAGCCGCCGTTGCGGAGCACGGTGGGGTGGACCATGCCGCAGCCGAGGATCTCCAGCCAGCCGGTCTCCTTGCACAACTGGCAGCCCTGGCCGTCGCAGAGCAGGCAGGCGATGTCCATCTCGGCGCTCGGTTCGGTGAAGGGGAAGTAGCTGGCCCGGAAGCGGGCGCCGCGGCCGGCGCCGAACAGGCGGTTGGCGAACTCGGTGAGGGTGCCCTTCAGGTCGGCGAACGTGATGGCGCGGCCCACCGCCAACCCCTCGATCTGGTGGAACTGGATCTCGCTGCGGGCGGTGATCTGCTCGTTGCGGTAACACATGCCGGGCAGGATGACGCGCAGCGGCTCGGGGTGCCGCTCCTGCATGGCCAGGATCTGCCCGCCGCTGGTGTGGGTGCGCAGCACGACGCCGGGATCGGTCGTGTAGAAGGTGTCCTGCATGTCACGCGCGGGATGGTCGGTCGGCATGTTCAGGTCGCCGAAGTTCAACTGGTCGGTGACCACATCCGGGCTGCGGTAGGTCTGGAAGCCCATGTCGCCGAAGATGCGCGTAATGCGGCGCATGACCAGGGTCGACGGATGGAGGCCGCCGAGTTCCGGTTTGCGGCCGGGCAGGGTCACGTCGAGCCGGTCGGAATCGGAGTCGGCCGCCGCGGCGGCGCGTTGCAGGGCTTGCTGACGCTCCTCGAAAGCGGCCTGGAGCGCGGTCTTGATCTCGTTGATCCGCTTGCCGAACGCCGGTCGATCGGCCGGCTCCAGTTGACCCATCCGACGGGTCAGGAGCTGGACTTCTCCCTTGCGGCCGATGGTCGCCCGGCGCCACTCCTCGAGTTGCTCCGGATCGCGGGCCGCGTCCAGGGCCGCGATGACCCGCGCTTCGATGTCGTCGAGCTGGTCGATCATGGCGGCGTCAGGCGAGTCTTGGCGCGGGGCCCTGGCTCGGACCCGCTGCGGCGCCCGACTCTACTAGGATCGAGTCGCGGCGTCCGCGCCGCGCTGACGCACAGGAAACATGGCTTGTTTCATGCAGGGAGTCGAGTCGCGGCGTCCGCGCCCCCGGAAGGCCACCCACCGCGGTCGGTACGTCAGAAGGTCGAGCCGTCGATGCCGCGAGGGAGCAACAGAGTCGAAAGCGTCAGCAAGGCCAGGATCGTGGCGACCACGGCCGCTCTGACGGCTGTCGCTCCTTGCAGGACGTAGAGGCCGAGCGCGAAGAGGACCGCGGTGCCGAGGCCGCCCAGAATGTCACCGGCCAAGGGGAGGGCGGCCAGGAGCGAGGCGCTGTTTGCGTAGCAGGCGGCAGCAAGGGTGCCCCGGAATCCATGCCGCCTCGGCGTGCGGGTGAGGACCAGCAGGACGTGGCCGACGCCGCCGGTGATCAGCGGGCCGGCCAGCGAGACCACGAAGATGACGGGCAGGAGGAGCAGTGTCGCCTGAAGTCCAAGGAAGGCGCTCAGGCTGTCCGAGAGAGCCGCTCCGTCTGGGGTGGCTCCATAGTCGAAGGGGTTGCCCCAGATTTCCGTGCGGTGAACGAGATCGAGCGCCGGCTCGGGCAGCGTGAAGGTGAGGATCGCGAGCACCAGGACGTTCAGCAGAGCGGACAGCGCGGAGACCAGACCGGCGAACAGCAAGGGGCCCCAGGCACCCGCGTCGTTCCGGGTTCCTTCGAAGAACCGCCGGGGAGCTGTGGCCAGGAGGCCTAGCGAAGCGAGCAGAGCCGCCGCAAGACCGCGGTCCTTCCGTTCCTCCCAAGGATTGACCAAAGCGGGGTCGTCCCGTGTGCCGATGTTGTCTCCCCCGGAATTCACGGGGAGCAGCCTACCGGAGCGCTCCTCGATAACGATGCTGCGAACTCACGTTGCGGACCCTTCGACCTGTGAGACGATAGCCCGCCGATGAAGGCCGCAGTCCTCCAGTTCTTCTCCTGGCCCGACCGGCGTATCGCGCTGGAAGACGTCTACCGCCGCGCGTTCGAGCGCATCGACATCATGGACCAGAACGGCTACGACGCGGTGTGGCTTGCGGAGCACCACTTCAGCTCGTTCAGCATCTGTCCGTCGATCCACATCATGGGCACACACGTCGCCGCGAGGACGAAGAACCTCCGCATCGGCACCGGTGTTTCCCTGGCGCCCTTCTACAACCCGCTGCGCCTGGCGGAAGAGGTCGCGTTGCTCGACGTGCTGTCGAACGGACGGGTGAACTGGGGTGTCGGCCGCGGCTACCAGGAAGGCGAGTTCAGAGCCTTCGGTATCGATCCGCAGCAGAGCTACGAGGTCTTCCGCGAGCACGTGCAGGCAGTGATCGACGCCTGGACGAAGGAACGGGTCACCTTTGAAGGCGAGCACTTTCGCTGCCACGACGTCGAGGTGCTGCCCAAGCCGGCGCAGAAACCGCACCCGCCCGTGTGGCTCGCGTCGTCGTCGCCGGAGTCGATGACCTGGGCGGCCCGGAACGGCTTCTCGATCATGCTCGATCCCCACTCGACGCACAGTCGGATCGGCGAGAAGCGGGAACTCTACCGCCAGATCCTGGACCAGCACGGACACTCGATCGAGGGGCGGGAGATCCCGATGGCCCGGCTGATCGCATGCGCGCCGACCCGCGCCGAGGCAGAGCGGATCGCGCGGCAGGGCGCCGAATGGACCGTCGGTTCGCACCAGAAGAAGGGCGTGCGCGCGGCCCAGGTCGAGAGCAGGCTCAACCAGGAGCTCGGGGAGCTGTCGATGGACGAGGTGTTCATCGACCGGGTCGACCAGTCGGCGGTCGACCGTTACCTGAACGGAGTGATCCTGTACGGCACGCCGGACGAACTGGTCGACGAGATCGCGCGCCTGAAGGAGGAGATCCACCTCGACTATCTCCTTTGCGCCCCGCTCAGTCACAGCTCGTTCGTGCTCTTCACGGACGAGGTCCTGCCGCGCATCTGAGCGGACGCTGGTTGGCTCCCGGCGCCGGATCGGTCAGAGTGCGGTCGTGACGGCAGCACCTGATGCCGGCCAGAAGGCCGGCGGACCCAGTGGGGGCGACCCCTTCGAACGATTCCGCGACCTCTACGAGCGCGCCGCGGCCACTGGCCTCAGCGAGCCGAACGCGATGGTCGTATCGAGCGCCGACGCTTCAGGCCGCCCGTCGTCGCGGGTCGTGCTGCTCAAGCACTTCGACGGCGCCGGCTTCGTCTTCTACACGAACCTGGAGAGCCGCAAGGGCCGGGAGATCCTGGCTCGGCCCGACGTGAGCCTGAACTTCTTCTGGCGCGAGCCGAAGGAGCAGGTGTCGATCTTTGGCCGCGCCGAGCGGGTCGACGACGTCGAGGCGGACGCGTACTTCGCAACGCGCAGCCGGAGCAGCCAGCTCGGCGCCTGGGCCTCCCAGCAGAGCCGGCCGCTCGAGAGCCGCGAGCAACTCCTGGCCGACCTCGAGCGCGTGAGGCAGCGCTTCGCAGGCCGCGACGTGCCGCGGCCGCCGTACTGGACGGGCCTGCGGGTTGTGCCCAGGCGGTTCGAGTTCTGGGTCGCCCGCGAACACCGGCTCCACGACCGGAAGTTCTACGAACGGGATGGGGACTCGTGGCAGGTGGGCAGGCTGTATCCGTAGAGCGGTAAGAGACCGCTTGGACGGGTGGCGCTACGCCTCCGCCAGCTTCACCCACTCGAAGTCGCCCGGCTTGTGGTTGATCCGGATCCTCGGTTCGGCGATCCAGGAGGCGTAGCGGCCGGGCCGGAACTCCTCCTTCATCAGGGACTCGATGAAGGCGCGATCGTTGTCGTCGGGCAGCCACTCGCCCCGGCGGCCGCTCCATTCGTCTTCGCGGACGATTCGTCCTGGGGGCGTCGCGTGCAGGTCGCGGTAGACGCCGATCTGGCGGTGGAAGGCAACGTGGGGCAGCTTGATTTCGAAGTCGACCCCGGACTGCCTGATCGCTTGGTTCCAGCGGCCGACGCCGAGGTTGCAGTCGTCCGTGAAGTCGTCGCGCAGGCGCGCGTTGAGGGCGTTGAGTGCCGGGTGCTGGGCGACGGTCCAGCCGCCGTTCGCCGGTTCGGGGATGCCGTAGGTCGCTTCGTGCAGCCGGTGGTCGTCCTCCAGCCGGTGCTCGCGGAAACGGCCCTTGAGGCCGGCGTTGAAGAAGTTGGCGGAGTTGGTCGAGAGCTCGGAGCCGAACAGGTCGAGGGTGAGCGAGTAGTGCAGGTTCACCTTCTTCTGGATCGTCGGCAGGTCGATCACGCCCAGCGCGCGCACCGCCTCGATGTCGGTCGGGTCGTCGATACCGGCCTCCGTCATCGCCTCGCAGGTGCGCTGGACGATCCGGGTGACGCCGGTCTCGCCGACGAACATGTGGAACGCCTCCTCGGTGAGCATGAAGCGGCAGGTGCGGGACAGCGGGTCGAAGCCGGACTGGGCCAGGGACTCGAGCTGCATCTTGCCGTCGCGGTCGGTGAAGAAGGTGAACAGGAAGAAGGAGAGCCAGTCCGGCGTCTCCTCGTTGAAGGCGCCGAGCATGCGCGGCGCATCGTCGGAGCCGGAGCGCCGGCGCAGCAGTTCGCCGGCCTCCTCGCGTCCGTCGCGGCCGAAGTACTTCTGCAGCAGGTAGACCATGGCCCACAGGTGCCGGCCCTCTTCGACGTTGACCTGGAACAGGTTGCGCATGTCGTAGAGCGAGGGGGCCGTCTTGCCCAGGAAGCGCTGCTGCTCGACGGAAGCCGGCTCGGTGTCGCCCTGGATGACGATCAGGCGGCGCAGCATCGCGCGGTACTCGCCCGGGATCTCCTGCCAGGCCAGCTCGCCGCAGTGCCGGCCGAAGGGGATCTTCCGGTCCTCGTCCTGGGGCGCCAGCAGGATGCCCCAGCGGTAGTCGGGCATTTTCACGTAGTCGAAGACGGCCCACTTTTCGGGGCCCTTCGATTCGACCCGCACCGCGGTACGCAGATAGACGTCCGAGGTCTGGAAGCCGTCGGGCCCCATGTCCATCCACCAGTCGATGTAGCCGGGATGCCAGCGTTCCAGGCCGCGACGGACGCGGGCGTCCGACGCGAGGGCGACGTTGTTCGGAATCAGGACGTCGTAGTCGACGGTGCTGTCTGTAGTCGTCATCGAGTCGTGCGCTCCGGGGGAGGGTAGAGGGTCCTGGTCACGGGCTGCTACACGCGTTCGCGGTCGAAGCGGGGGCGGCGCCCGGTGCCGTAGAGGCGCAGCGCCCCCTCGTCGCCGGCCGCGTTGGGGCGCTGGAAGATCCAGTTCTGCCAGGCGCTCAGGCGTCCGAAGATCTTGCTTTCCATGGTCTCGGGGCCGGGGAAGCGGAGGTTGGCCTCCATCGCGGTCAGCGCGTCGGGCGAGAAGCTGGCTCGCTCTTCCAGGGCGATGCGGACCTCGTCTTCCCAGTCCAGGTCGTCGAGCACCTCGGTGACGAGGCCGGCCCGTTCGGCGGCCTCGGCGTCGAGCGGCTTCCCGATCAGGGCGCGCAGGCTGTTCACGGCGTCGGGCCGGCCCAGGAACCGGGTCTCGAGCCGGCTCAGGCCATTCGCCATCGGGAAGGCGTCGAAGTTCAACTCGCTCAGTTGGATCTGTGGCGCGGGCGTACCGTCCTCGGCCTCGCCTTCGAACATGTACGAGCGGTCGGCCGCCAGCACGAGTTCGAGCAGAGATCCGGCGAAGCAGCTCCCGGGCTCGATCAGCGTGAAGACGCTGCGGGCAGTGAGGTCGAGCCGTTTGAGCACTCGCTTCCAGTACAGCAGGACTTCGCGAAGGAACCAGTGCTCGCGGCCCCGGTGCAGGAGCGTGTCGAAGGCGGCGACCGCTGCCAGGTCGCCGCGCGAATGGATCACGAGTTGGCCGAGACGCGTCTCGTTAAGGCGCAGGTGGAGCAGGGCGTCGTCGAGTTCACGCGCCAGGGTCAGAGGCCAGAAGGCGGCGCCCTGCGTGAGCGCTGCGGAGGCGTCCGCAGGCGCCGGTTTGCTCGGCCCGAGGACAGTCAGGTGGGCGGCGCCGAGTGCGCGGTCGAAGTCGATGCGCAGTGTGGAGTAGGTGATGGAGTCGTCGACGAGGTCCGGTTCGATCCCACGCCAGGCCGCCCCGGCGGCTTCCCCGGGGCGATCGCTCTCCCCGGCCAGTTCGAGAGCCCGGGCAGCCGCATCGTCGTCAAAGGAGGACCGCGGCAGCAGTTCGTCGACCAGGTTCCAGTCCACCGCTCGCCGGCCCTTGACGCCCTCTTCGAGCGTGCAGAAGAGGTCGGCCAGGTCGCGGCGCACTCGGCGCTTGTCGAGCAGCCGGGTCAGACCGCCGGTTCCGGGGAGGACGCCGAGCAGCGGCACCTCGGGCAGCGAGACCGCGGAGCTGCCGTCGTCGGCGAGCAGGATGCGGTCGCAGGCGAGCGCCAGTTCGTAGCCGCCGCCGGCCGCGGCGCCCTTGACCGCGCACAGGTAGCGCTGGCCGGAGTGCCGGCAGGCGTCTTCGATCGCCAGGCGGGTCTCGTTCGTGAACTTGCAGAAGTTGACCTTCAACTGGTGCGAGGACGAACCGAGCATGCCGATGTTCGCGCCGGCGCAGAAGATCCGCTCCCGGCCGGAGCGGAGCACCACCGCGTGGACCTCCGGGTGCTCGAAGCGCAGCCGCTGGGTCGCGTCGTAGAGCTCGAAGTCGACGCCGAGGTCGTAGGAGTTCTGCTTGAGCTGGTACCCGGGCCTGAGCCCGGCCTGCTCGTCGACTTCGAGGGTCAGGAAGGCGAGCGGCGGGGCGATCTCGAGCCGCCAGTGCCGGTAGCGGTCCGGCGCGGTGCGGAAGTCGATCACTCCGTTGGTGGGTTTCCTGGTTTCGGGGCGCTGACGGACCGGAAATGGCAAGCGGCAAGTATAGTGACGGCCCCGTGAGCGGTCCGGCCCTTGGCGAGCGCGGCGACAGTGCCGTCCCCCACGTCGAGTTCGTCGGCGTAGACAAGAGCTACGACGGCCGCCACCTGGTGGTGCGCGGTCTCGATCTTGCCGTTGAGCGGGGCGAGTTTCTGACCATGCTCGGTCCGTCCGGCTCCGGCAAGACGACCTGTCTGATGATGCTCGCGGGGTTCGAGGCCACAACCGCGGGCACGATCCGGATCAACGGCCGGCCGATTCAGCATCAACCGCCGCACAAGCGCGGGATCGGGATGGTGTTCCAGAACTACGCCCTGTTCCCGCACATGACGGTGGGTGGCAATCTCGCCTTCCCGCTGGAGGTCCGCGGCGTCGCACCGGCGCTGCGCCGGGAGCGCGTGGAGCGCGCTCTCAGCCTGGTGCAGCTCGAGGGCCTGGAGGATAGGAGACCCGCGCAACTCTCGGGCGGCCAGCAGCAGCGCGTGGCGATCGCCCGTGCCCTCGTCTTCGAGCCGGAGCTGGTGCTGATGGACGAACCCCTGGGCGCCCTCGACCGGCGCCTGCGCGAGGAGATGCAGTACGAGATCCGGCGCATCCACTCGGCCCTGGGCGTAACCGTCGTCTACGTGACCCACGATCAGCAGGAGGCGATGACGCTGTCCGATCGGGTGGCGGTGTTCCACAACGGAGTGATCGAGCAGGCGGCCCCGCCGGAGGTGCTGTACGAGGAACCCGAGCGGGCCTTCGTCGCCCGGTTCATCGGCGAGAACAACCGCCTGGACGGCGTCGTCGTGAGCGAGGGCGACGGCGTCTGCGAGGTCGATGTCGGGGGGTTCAACGTCAGGGCGATGAGCCTCGGCGTGTGTCCTCCGGGTGCGCGCGCGACCGTTGTCATCCGGCCCGAGCGGGTAGCGGTGTCGCCGCGTCCCGGCCGTTATCGCAACGAGGTCGAGACCCGGATCGACGACTTGATCTTCCTCGGCGATCACCTGCGGGTGCGCATGACGGTTGGCGGCTGTTCCGATTTCATCGCCAAGATACCGAATGTCGTGGGGCACGGCGCCGTGCTGCCGGGCGACACGGTGACAGTCGGCTGGGCGGCCCTGGACTGCCGGGCGCTCGTGCCGGAGGAACTCGCCGAGGGCGAGGAGGAGTGGTGAGAGCGGTCGCCGGCCGCATTCTCGAGGCGGGCTTCGTCGCCGCGGCAGCGGCCGCCCTGATGGCTGGTTGCGGGCCCTCCGGAGGCGCGCCGGACATCCAGGCACCGGTCGCGGACGAGGGCTCGGACGAGCGATCGATCACCGTCGTCTCGTTCGGAGGTTCCTATGCCCGCGCCTGCGTCAAGGGCTATCACGAGTCGTTCACCGCCGAAACGGGCATCAAGGTGAACCTGGAGGACTACAACGGCGGTCTCGCCCAGATCCGGGCGCAGGTCGAGGCGGGATCGGTCCACTGGGACGTGGTCGATCTGAACGTCTCCGAGTCCGTGACCGGCTGCGACGAAGGCGTTCTGGAACTGATCGATCCTTCGATTCTGCCGCCCGGCCCGAACGGTGAACCGCCGGCGGAGGACTTCCTGCCCGAGACGAACACGGAATGCGGCGTGGGCACGCTGCTCTTCTCGACGATCTACGCCTACAACCCGGAGACCCTGCGCGGGCCGCCACCGACGACGATCGCTGACTTCTTCGACCTGGAGCGCTTTCCAGGTCGGCGGGGAATGAACCGGAGGCCCGACGCGAACCTGGAGTTCGCGCTCCTGGCGGACGGTGTCGCCAAGGAGCGGGTCTACGAGGTGCTGTCGACCCAGGAGGGGCTCGACCGCGCCTTCCGCAAGCTGGACACGATCAAGGACGAGGTCGTGTGGTGGGAAGCCGGCGCTCAGCCGCCCCAGCTCCTCGCGGACGGCGAGGTGGTCATGAGCACGGCCTGGAACGGGCGTATCTTCAACGCCCAGGTGCTCGAGGGGCAGCCCTTCGTGATCGTATGGGATGGCCAGATCATGGACCGCGGCCAGCTCGTCGTCGTTGCCGACACGCCGAAGCTCGACGACGCGCTTCGGTTCGTGAGGCACGCCGCCCGTTCCGAGTCGATGGCAGGTGTGGCGCGCTACATCTCGTACAGCCCGGCGCGGCACTCCGGCCAACCGCTGATCGACCGGCAGGCGGAAACCGGCACGGACATGTGGCCGCACATGCCGACGAATCCGGAGAACATGAAGAACTTCCTGATGGCCGACTGGGAGTGGTGGGCGGATCACAGCGACGAGATGCAGGAACGGTTCGCCGCCTGGCTGGCGCGATGAGGGGCGCAGTGAAGCCGTGACATCAGAAGGATCTTCGACTGGCGGCCCGCGGGTTGATCGGCCGCTGTGGCGGCGAGCGCTCGGTCCGCGGCTGCGGGCGGCCGGCCTCGCCCTGCCCCTGGTTGCATTCGTGACCGTCACCTTCATCGGTCCGATGGCGAGCCTGATGATGAAGAGCGTCTACGACCCCGAGGTCGCGGACGCGCTGCCCGAAACGATGGCTGCGTTGCGTGCCTGGGACGGCCAGGGCGCGCCGCCGGACGAGGCGTTCGCGGCCGCGGGGCGCGAGTTCGTCGCGGGGCGCGTCGAGCGCACGCTCGGCCGTGCGGCGTACCGCGTGAACCGGGTCGCGAGCGGGATGCGCAGCGCCGTCATGGGCAGTTCGCGCCAGATGGTCGAGGCGGCTGAGGCGGCGGAGGCCGCCGGCGTCGTCATGGACGGCGCCTTCTGGCGGGAAACGATGATCGGCGCCGACCCGCGGTGGGCCGGCCCCGAGCCGTGGCGCTCGCTCCGCGACGCCGGCCAGCGGTTCACGGCGCGCCACTACATGAAGGCGCTCGACTTCGAACGGAGTCCCGATGGCGGCTACGTCCGCCAGGCCGAGGAGTGGCGCATCTACGTGCCCCTGTTCTGGCGCACCCTGAAGGTGAGCCTCGGCGTCACGCTGCTTTGCCTGGTGATCGGCTATCCCATGGCCCACCTGATCGCCAACTCGCCGCCGGGGCGTGCGAACCTGCTGCTGGTGCTCGTCCTGTTGCCGTTCTGGACCTCGCTGCTGGTGCGCACGACCTCGTGGATCGTGCTGCTCCAGACCCAGGGCGTGATCAACGATTTCCTGGTCGCCATCGGTCTGATCGGCGACGAAGGCCGGATCGCGATGATCTACAACATGACCGGCACCTTCATCGCGATGACGCACGTGCTGTTGCCCTTCCTGGTGCTGCCGCTCTACTCGGTGATGCGCTCGATCCCGCCCGCCTACATGAACGCGGCCGCGTCCCTCGGCGCGAATCCGATCCAGGCGCTGCGACGGGTCTACTGGCCGCAGACGCTGCCCGGCGTCGGCGCCGGTTGCCTGCTGACCTTCATCCTGGCGATCGGTTACTACATCACTCCCGCACTGGTCGGCGGTCAGAGCGGGCAGTTGATCTCCAACATGATCGCCTACCACGTCCAGACGTCCCTGAACTGGGGTCTGGCGGCGGCGCTGGCGGCGCTTCTCTTGGCCGGCGTCACCACCCTGTACGTCGTCTACGACCGCCTGGTCGGCATCGACCGGATCGGGCTCGGGTCATGACGACGGCCCTGAGTCCCGGGTACCGGGTCGCCCGCTGGGGCTACCTGGCGTTCTGCGTCGCGGCGTTCGTGTTCCTGATCGCCCCGATCCTGGTGCTCGTCCCGCTCAGCTTCAATGCCGAGCCGTACTTCACCTTCACCGAGGGCATGCTGCGGCTCGACCCGGAGGCCTACTCCCTGCGCTGGTACCGGAGCATCTTCGACGGCGACGAGTGGACGCGCCCGATCCTGAACAGCCTGATCATCGGCATCTCCGCGACCGTCGTCGCCACCGTGCTGGGCGCGGCCGCAGCCTTGGGCCTGGCCCATCCGGCGATGCCGGGTCGCCGCATCGTCTCGGCGCTCCTGATCTCGCCGATGGTCACGCCGGTGATCATCGCCGGCGTCGGCATGTTCTTCTTCTACTCGAGTCTCGGTCTTTCGCAGACCTACATCGGGATCATCCTGGCGCACGCCGTGTTCGGAGCGCCCTTCGTGGTGATCACCGTGAGCGCGACCCTGGCCGGCTTCGACTGGACCGTCATGCGCGCCGCGGCGAACCTGGGCGCGAACCCCCTGGTCGCGTTTCGCCGGGTGCAACTGCCGTTGATCCTCCCCGGCGTCATCTCGGGCTCGCTGTTCGCCTTCGCCGCCTCGTTCGACGAACTGGTGATCGTCCTGTTCATGGGCGGCCTGGAGCAACGCACCCTGCCGCGCCAGATGTGGTCCGGCATCAGGGAGGAGATCAGCCCCACGCTGCTGGCCGTTGCCACCTTCCTCATCGTGTTTGCGCTGCTGGCGCTCACCACGGTGGAGTGGCTGCGTCGGCGGGGCGGGGCTGCGGGTCAGAGGGTAGGTTAGAGGGGACGTGAAGATCTGGCGGCCGCTGGCGTCCCGGAGGAGAGTCGGCGACGAGGGTCGAGGCCATGGGCCGTTCAGGTTGCAGTCAGTTCGGCTAGGCCGTCCGCGGCTGGCCGTGTTGATGCGAGAGGCGGACCGTTCGGCTGTCCGTCCCGTAGCGTTTGCCCCTGTGGTGGTGTGGGCGGCCGGCGTCTTCACGCTCTTCGCGGTCTCGTACTTCGCGGTTTGGGCTTCCAGGAATGTGGCCCTGGGCGCCCGCTTCGAGCGTCACGAAGAGCGTGTTGAGATGATCGGGTACGTTCTCGGCCGGTCCCTGGACCGGCCCGACCTGGATGTGATGCGCCTGGTCCAGGTGATGGATGGCGTGCCCCGGCATCGCTTCGTTCCGGAGACGGTGCGAGAGAATGCCTATCGTGGCGATGCGCTGCCGATCGGCTGGGGTCGGACGACTCCGGATGCCTACATCGTGGCGCTCATGGCCGACCTCGCGGTGCCCGTCCTCACCCACGAGGTGGAGATGGGCATCGGCAGAGACGCCTCCGTGTTCACCACGTTCACGGTGCCTGTTTCCGGCCACAAGGTGCTGGAGGTCGGTACCGGCTCCGGCTACCTGGCTGCCGTGCTGTCCGAGATGGTGGACCACGTCTACACGATCGAGCCCGTTGAGCCCCTGGCCGTACGGGCGGCCGCCACCCTCGGCGACCTCGGCTACGGCAACGTGACGATCCGGATCGATGACGGTAACCAGGGGTGGCCAGAGCTCGCGCCGTTCGACTCGATCGTCATCAAGGCGCCGGTGGATTCCGTGCCGCAGACGTTGATCGATCGGCTTGCAGTGGGCGGGAAACTCGTGGCGCCGGTGGGTCCTGAGAACGGAATGCAGGTACTCCAGGTCCTGGAGAAACGGGCCGACGGTTCTGTGGAGCGGACCCGGGTGGCGGAAGTGCGTTTTCCGCCGTTGATCGGCAGCGAGTGACCGGGTTTGCGGCCGCCAATCCGTCTATAGTCAAGAGGACGTTTTGCCGTGAGCGGCGCGCGGGTTCCAGGACGGCGCCCGGCCGTCGCTGGCCATGGGGGGTCCTTGTCGATGGTTCAAATGAAGAGCCAGGTCGCTATCGCTTCGGTCGAGTACCCGCATTCGGACGGCATCCCCATGGCCGAAACAGAACGCCACGCCGTGGTCACGATGGACTCCCGCCAAGCCATCGGCCGGCACTTCAGCGACCGGCCGGACGTGTACGTTGGCGTCGACATGCTCCTCTACTACAAGGAGGGCGATCCGAAGCGGTCGGTGGCGCCGGACATCTTCGTGGTCGTCGGCGCGCCCAAGTTGCCGCCGAGGAACACCTGGCTGGTATGGGCGGAAGGAGGCAGGACGCCCGACTTCGTGCTGGAGATTACGTCCAGGCACACGAGGACGGTAGACGAGGGCCGGAAACGCCGCCTGTACCGGCAACTTGGGGTGGACGAGTACTGGCAGTACGACCCCGCGGGCGACTACCTGGACCCGGTGCTCAAGGGTTCTCGGCTCGCCGATGGCAGGTATCTGCCCATCGATCCGGTCGTCCAGGTCGACGGCAGCCTCCGTTTCCGCAGCCTCCTGGGCCTGGAGCTGCGGCTCGAGCGCGGCGAACTCCGATTCCTCGACCCAGTGCGGCAAAGGTACCTGCCGACCTGCGAAGAAGCCTTCGAGCGCAGCGATCGGGTTGGCGAAGCCAGGGCGGCGGCAGAGAGAGCCAGGGAGGAGGCAGACGCAGGTCGGGCAGCCATCGGACGGTTGGAGCGCGAGGTGGCGAGTCTCAAGGCTCGGTTGGGCGGAGACCTGCCCAACCACTAGCGCGCCAGGACGTCGGCGCACCCGGTTTCTGCCGCGCAGGCCCTGGCCACGCTACGGCGAACTCCGATACCGCCACAGCCCCGTGGCGGCCATGCTGTACACGAACAGCAGCACCGAAGCGACCATGCCGGGGACGAGGCCGGCGAGGGCGCCGTAGCGCTCGACGATCGCGCCCAGGATGACGGCGCCGATCAGCGGGCTGCCGAGCAGGCCGAGACCGAAGACGGACATGACGCGACCGCGGGTCTGGGGTTCGGCGGCTTCCTGGACGATCGCCCGGGCCAGGGTGGTCGTTACGCCCATGTTCAGGCCCCAGGCGATCAAGGCGACCACGACCAGCCACCAGGCCGGCTGGATCCAGATCAGGAACAGGACGACGATTCGGGAGAGCTGTAGGACAACGAACCAGCGCCCGGGCCGCTGGAACGGCATGAACCGGAACATGATCAGGTTGGAGACGACGGCGCCGGCGAAGAAGACGATCATCAACCACGACAGCAGCGCCGCGTCGCCGTCGTAGACCTGGCGGACGATGAAGGGGAACGCGGTCAGGAAGGCGCCGGCGTTGAAGATGCTGGAAACGAAGTTCACGGTCATCGCGTCGAAGACCGGTCGCTGGCGGTAGGAAGCCTGGAAACCCTCGAGGATCCGGCGCCAGGCGGGCTCGGCGGACTCGGCGGACTCGGCGTCGTTCAGGGCCTGGGGTCCGATCCGCCGGATCCACAGCGCGGCGGCCGCAAGGCACAGGCTCTGAGCCAGCAGCACCTGCCGCAGACCGATGAAGTCGAGCTGACCCGCTGCTCCGAGCCCGATCATGTAGGTGAACATGTTGATCGCCGTCGCGGCGGTAACGCCCCGCTGCAGGTCCCGACCCGCGATCCGGCTCAGCACGGCCTGCTGGGCGGGGCCGGAGAACGACAGCGCAGCGCTGATGCCGAGGCCCCAGGCAGTGACCGTCCACACGCTGAGTTCGCCGAGTTCGAGCGCCACCACCAGACCGAGGGGGACGAGTACGGCGGCGCCGAACACACGGGTCAGCATGGCCCTGGCGTCCGTGCGGTCGGCGCTGGCGCCGCCCCAGAGCATGATGATCACGCCGGGCAGGCCGACCGCCGCCTGCAGGGTGCCGACGCGGCCGGCCGGCTGGTCGAGCACCGTCATCAGAAGCCACGCCAACAGGAACTGCTGCATGGCGAAGCCGGCGCTCGAGCAGGCCAGCGACCCCATGTACGCTTGGAGACCCGGTCGGTTCCACAGGCTGACGGCTGAAGTGGCGGGAGAGACGATGACGCGGATCTCGGTTGGCGGCGGTGTCGGGAAGAGTCTGCGAAGGCTACACGCGGGCTTCCGGCGCGGTTCGAACCCGGTTTGGCGGCTCGGGGTCGTGGCGGCTGCGGTCATGGGCTTCGCGGTCTCGGAGGTGTCGGCCCAGGAACGGGTCGACTTCACCGAACTCAGGCGGCGCATGGTGCGCGACACGATCGCCGAGCCCCGCGACGGCCGCCCGCCGGTGCTCGACGTCCGGGTCACCTCTGCGATGGAGAAGGTCGAGCGCCACCTGTTCGTGCCGGAGGAGATCCGCGACTGGGCCTATCGGGACTCGCCGCTCGGGATCGGCTGGCAGCAGACGATCTCGCAGCCCTACATCGTGGCGCTGATGACCGAGCTCGCGGCGCCCGACCCGGAGGACAAGGTGCTCGAGATCGGCACCGGGTCCGGCTATCAGGCCGCCGTGCTGGCCGAGATCGTCGGGCACGTCTACACGATCGAGATCGTGGAGCCCCTGGGGCTGCGGGCTGCGGCGGCGCTCGATATGGCCGGGTACGGGAACGTGACGACCCGGATCGGCGACGGCTACGCCGGTTGGCCCGAGGAGGCGCCGTTCGACGCGATCGTCGTCACGGCGGCGCCGGATCACGTGCCGCAGCCGTTGATCGAGCAGTTGGCGACCGGCGGCAGGCTGGTGCTGCCGGTGGGACCGCAGGGCGGCCGCCAGGAGCTGGTTGTGCTCGAGAAGCAGGCCGACGGCAAGATGGAGCGGACGCGTGTGATCCCGGTGCGGTTCGTGCCGCTGACGAGGGATCGTTGAGCGGCAGCTACATGGGCACTTCTTCGCCCTGGCCCTCGATCACCAGGCCCAGGGTGACGTCGCCCAGGGGCACGGCCAGGGTGGGTTGGTCGAGGTCGTTCCAGAACATCGCCGCGGCGTCGATGCCGTCGTAGTTCTGGAACAGCGCCATGGTCATCGGATGGGTGCCGCCCTCGATGATCGTGTTGCTGGCTTCGACCAGGGGTTCCTGCTCGGGGACGCCGTAGGGGTCGAAGTTGTCGAGCGCGAGCGGAATGAGCAGCAGGAAGTCGCGGAACCAGGTCTGCCCGGTGTGGTCGCCGTCGGCGGGCTGCACCGCGTAGCGGAGCGTGTAGGCGCCGGGCGGCACGAGCTGCGCCTTGTACGTGCTCCACTCACCGGTGGTGCGGACGATCCCGATCAGACCGCCGGTCGGCAGGGTGGGGAACTCGACGCCGAGTTCGGCCGAGGGGTCCTGCATCGGCAACGCCGGCGGGAACCAGAACTCGATCGGCTCGCCAACGTCTCGGACCACCCGGTAGCCGGACGGATCGAGCAGGGGGACAAGCCAGTCCGGCAGGTCGGGCGGCAGACCGTCCGTGCGCTCCATCGTCGGGTCGGCGGCGAGCGGCGCGGCCAGGAGCAGCGCCGCGAGGAGCATGGCGACCGGGTGTGGACGGCGCGCCCGCGTCTGGGTGCTCACTCGAAGTTGATCAGGTAGTAGCGGAAGTCCGCGGGATCGACCTCGTCCAGCATCAGGAGGTACTGGACCAGCGGATCGATGTCGGCCTCCGAGATCCGGATCTCGCCGAACAACGGGTCGACGCCCTCCTCTTCGCCGCGGGCCGCCTCGGCCAGCGCCATGTGGCCCTGGAGTACCTCCTCCAGCGTGGCGGCGCTGCCGTCGTGGAGGTACGGGTCGGTGCGCGGCAGGTTCCTGAGCGGCGGCGTCTTGAAGCGGCCGCGGCCGCTGCCGGCGCCGTGGAGGGCGTAGTCGCTGAAGATCGGCGGCACATGGCAGCGGACGCAGCTTCCCACCGACTCCACGTCGAACACCCGGAAGAAGGTCTTGAAGCCTTCGTACGCGGTTTCGGTGAACCCTTCCGGCCGCCGGATCAGGCCGCGGCCTTCCTGGTTGTAGATCCGGCTCTCGATGCTTGCGGCGTAGTTCATGATGTCTTCGTCCGCGTTCGGCGCCTTGCGAAAGCGGTTCTGCTCGGTGAACGCGTCCCAGCGCGAGGTCATCGAGAAATCGAAAGTGCGCGTGTAGTCGGCCAGGGCGCGGGCGGCCGCCGCGGCGACTTCCGGCCGCTCCAGCGACTCCAGGTCGAGGCCGTAGACCTCCTGGAACTGCTCGACGTAGGGGACGCCCGAGATCGCGTTGTGGCCCTCGTCCAGCAGCACGTAGGCGGCGTTGTCGATCGCCTCGTCGCGGGCCTCGGCGTTCCAGCCGTACTGCTTGCCGATCAACTTCTCGAGGATCATGTCCTCCATCGAGTCGTAGGCGCCGTCCCAGCCGAACACTTCGGCTTGGTGGACGCCGGCCAGGGTCTGGGCGTTGCGAGCGGTGGTCTCGCGGCCAGCGGTCAGGCTGGTCGGCGTGTGGTCGGCGTAGAACCGCTCCGGCTTGCCGGCCACCGACTCGCCGAGCGCGTGGCAGACCGAGCAGGCGATCGCGAAGTCCGTGCCCTGGTTGTTGAACAGGAGTTCAGCGAACAGGTCGACGCCGAGCCGGTCCAGCGCTTCCGGCTGGTCCTGTGCGGCTGCTGCCGTCCCCAAGAGGAGTGCCGCGACGGCGGCCCAGGCTGTCCTTTGCGTGACCCTTCTTCCCTTCATGATCGTCCTCCGATGTGCCGGTCCGGCGGCACGCGCGTTCCGCCCATGTGGGTGCTGAGAATAGACGATCGCGCCTGATGGCAGACTACGGCGCCGTGACGACCATGACGCCGCCGTGTGATGTGCCCTGGGGAGAACTGGACACGATCTTCTTCGACGCGGGAAACACCTTCCTGTCGATGAACTTCGAGCGCATCGCCGAGGTCGCGTCGGACCTGGGCCTCGATTGCTCCGGGCGCCAGTTGGAGCGCGCGGAGGCGGCGGCCCGGCCCGATATCTCGGCGGCCCTGTCGGCGGAGTTGCGGTCGACCGAGGGCGGGTCCACCTTCCGCTTCTATCTGGAGGCGATCCTGGACCGACTGCCGGCTGCCTGCCTGGGTGGCGTCGAGCTTGCCGGCATGGCCTCCGGGCTGGCGGAGCGCCTCTACGTGCCCGGCCGGAACGATCTGCTCTGGAACCGGCGGCTGCCAGGCAGACGGGAGGCACTGGAACGGATCCGCGAGCTCGGCTATCGCATGGTTGTGGTCAGCAACTCCGACGGCAGCATGAAGCGGAACGTCGAGTCGATCGGGCTCGACCAGTTCTTCGACGCCCTGATCGACTCGGGAACGGTCGGTCTCGAGAAGCCCGATCCGCGGATCTTCGAAGCCGCTCTCGAGACGATCGGCGCTCGGCCGGAGCGCACCGTTCACGTTGGCGACCTCTATGCGGCCGACGTAGTCGGGGCGCGCGCTGCCGGAGTTCACGCCGTCCTGCTCGACCCATGGGACGATTGGCCGGTCGTCGACTGCCCGAAGGTCGCCGACCTGGCCGAACTGGCGGCTCTGCTGCCGGGGCCCCCGGGCCACAGGGCGAACGGCGCGGCCGCGTGAAGCCGTCCGAAGTTCGCCGCCACCGTCATCGGTTCTACGAGGCGGCGGTTCAGAACGTCGAGGTGGACCTCGACTTCCTCGAGCGGGTCTACCGCCGGCTGAACGGCCGGCGACCGGTGACCCTGCGGGAGGACTTCTGCGGCACGGCGTCGCTCGCGAGCGCGTTCGCTGCACGGCGGTCCGTGAACCGTGCGTGGGGCGTCGATCTCCACCGGCCGACCCTGGATTGGGGTTGGCGCAACCGGGTCGAGGCGCGCTTCGTCGAAGACCGGGTCGAACTCGAATGCAGGGACGTGCGGTCGATTGGCGGCCCGCCGGTCGATCTGCAGGTCGCATTCAACTTCTCGTACTTCCTGTTCCCGAAGCGGGCCGACATGCTGGAGTACTTCGGCGCCGCGCGAAGCTCCCTCGCGGCCGACGGCCTGTTCGTTCTGGACGCCTTCGGGGGCACGGACTCGTTCCAGACCGCGACCGAAGACACCGCGGTCGAGGCCTCCGTCGGCGTCGACGGCGTGGCGTTGCCGGCGTTCACCTACACCTGGGATCAGGCGTCCTTCAACGCGGTCGATCACTGGATGAAGTGCGCGATGCACTTCACGCCGGAGGGTGGTGAGCGTGTCCCGAACCTGTTCCGTTACGCCTGGCGAATGTGGACCCTCCCCGAGGTTCGCGAACTCCTCGTCGAGGCGGGTTTCGGTGAAGTCGAGGTCTACGGTGAGGGATGGGACGCCGGCACTGACGAGCCGAACGGCGTGTTCCGGCGCCGCACTCGCCTCGCCAACGAGGGCGGTTGGGTCGTCTACCTCGTGGCCCGACGGTAACGACGCTAGACCGCGAGGCGCTTCCAGTACTCGTCGTCGGCATCCCTGGCCAGGCTCAGGCCGCCGTCGGAGCCGACGAAGACAGGGTCCTTGACCACGCGCACGCGGCCGCCGCCGAGTTCGCCGAGGGTCTGCTGAAGCTCGGCGCCGAGGCCCCGGATCAGTCCGGAGCCGCCCGTGAGGATCACGTTGTCGCGGATCCGGCTCTGGTACTCGGGTTCGACCCTCGCGATCAGATCCACCATCGTCTCGCGCAGGGGCTCCAGCAGGCTCTCGCAGGCGCGCCGCATGGGCTCGGTGATGTCGATCCGGGTCGGCTTGCCGCGCACCGGCACGTCGACCACCACCGGGGCGCTCTCGCCGACGAAGGAGTACCGTTCCTTCCAGGCGCGCACCATGTGGATGGAAACCGAGGCGTCGGGGTAGAGCTCTTCGATCAGGCCGTGCAGGTGACGGTCCACGGCGTCGCCTGCGGCGCTCAGGGTGCGCTGATCGTCCTCGGTCGGGAAGCGGCCCATCAGGACGCAGAAGTCGGTCGTGCCGGCGCCGATGTCGATGACCATCGTGTGAAGCAGGGCGTCCAGTCCGTAGGCGACGGCGAACGGTTCGGAGACGATCATCGTGTTGGCGATCTGGCCGGTCAGGATGCGCCGCAGGTTCTGGCGGTTGACCCTGAGCGTCTCGGCGGGAACGCCGACGACGGCGTGGATCGCGGGCGCCGGCCCCGCCCCGGCGGGCGCCGCCAGTTCCAGCAGCCGGCGAACCAGTTCGCGCACGGCCTTCTCGTCCTGGACCGATCCCTCCTTGATCAGACCCCGCTCCAGGGGCCGGCGCAGATTGAGCATGGGGCGGTGCTCCAGTGCTTCGGCGCCGACCAGCACGTCGCGCCCGAGCACCTTCCTCGCCACCATGTCCCGGGGCCAGCCGACGTAGCTCTGCACCATGTGGCGCTGGCCGTTCGCGGCCGAGATCGAACTCCGCGAGGTTCCCAGGTCGATGCCGACCTTGAGGACCCCTTCGCTGGATGTGGTGCTGTTCACTGCTCCTCCGTTGCTTCCAAAGTCGCGGAGCTTAGCGCCGCAGCTTCCGCCGCCGGCTCGGCCGACAAGAGGCGCGAGTCGGCGTAGCTCCGGATGCCCGCATCGAGGGCTTCGGCGATCGACTGGAGGTAGTCGTTCTCTCGCAGCCGGTCGATCTCGTCGGCGTCCGAAAGGCATGACACCTCGGCCAGGATCGCGGGCATCTCGGCGTCGATCAGGACCACGAACGGCGCCGACTTCACGCCGCGATCTCGCAGGTCCGGATTCGCCGTCCGGAGTTCGTCGAACAGGGCCTCCTGAACCGCGTTGGCGAGAGCGCGGCTCTCGTCCTGCATGGCCTGCGCGTAGACGCCGTCGAGGATGCGGCGCAGGTCGGCCAGGGAATAGCTGTGCGCCTCGGCATTCTCCCGTTCGGCGAGTGCGGTCCGCTCGGGGTCGTCGGTGGGACCGAGGTAGTAGGTCTCGACGCCGCAGGTCTGGTTCCGCGTCAGCCAGTTCACGTGGATCGAGACGAACAGATCGGCCCCGGCCCGGTTGGCGATGGCGGAACGACGATCGAGTTCGACATTGATGTCCGCCTCGCGGGTCATTGCGACCCGGTAGCGGTCGGACAGCAACTCGCGCACCCGGCCGGCGATGTCGAGCGCGAGGTCCTTCTCGGTCAGTCCTCCGGCCACCGTGCCGGAGGCGGCGCCGCCGTGACCCGGATCGACCACGATCCTCTTGATCGGCAGCGGGAAGACGCTGAGGTCGAGGGATTCCGGCGGATCGGTGAACAGGACTTCGGGCGCCGGCGCCGTCGCCTCGACCGGCGGTTCGGGTTGGATGTCCGCTTCCGGGCGTTTCAACTCCAGGTAGCCGAGCCCGGCGGCGCCGGCGACCGGCGCCAGCAGGAGCAGGCTCCAGGGCGAGAAACGGCGTCGCCGGCGCCGTTCAGGGTCGTCGCTCCCGGCGGGCTCTGCGCGTTGCCGGCCCAGTTCGGCCTCGTTCTCGCGCACCGCGGCATCGATCAGGGCGAGCTTGAGCTGCCGGTCGACGCGGTGGGGTCCGGAAGGCGGGCTGCCGGCGCGATCCCCAGGTCCCATCGCGATGACGCTAACTGATTCCGGGCCCGCGAAGCCGCGCTAGTCTCGGCTCGGCGTCGAACTTCTGGGTCGACTGTCCGTACCCAACAACCAACCAACGTTGGTTCCGCTTCATGGTGATGGTTCCCCTTCATGGCCGCGTCCAGGGCCGGATGCGCTGGTCGCTGCCGCTGGCAGCCGTCCCGATCCTCTGGCTCGGCTGCAGCGCCGTGGGCACTGGTCCGCCGGCTCTGGAAGCGCCCGTGGCGGCCGGGTACGGCGATGCAGCGGGCGCGGCAGAGGCGCCGGCCGGATCGTCGCAGGTGGCGCCGGACTGGTGGAGCGATTTCGGCGATCCGCTGCTGTCGCAGTTGATCGTCGAGGGTTTGGAGCACAACGCGAGCCTGCGCGCCGCGGCCGCGAATGTGGCGACGGCCTTTGCCCAGGCCCGGATCGACGGGGCGGCGGGGAATCCGGAGTTGGAGGCGGCGCTCGACCCCGGCCGGCGCAAGCAGAACACCGCCCAGAGCGGGCTGACCGAGGCGATTCCGATCCCGATTCCGGGCTTCGAGCCCGGCGGCGTGCGCAGCTTCGCCTTCACCAGCTACGGCCTGGCGCTGAACGTCCGCTGGGAGGTCGACCTTTGGGGGCGGCTCCGCGCCGTGACGGCGGCCTCGCTGGCCGAGGCGGCGGCGGGCGAAGCCGACTTCTTCGGGGCGCGCCTGTCGATCGCCGGCCAGCTCGCGAAGGTGTACTTCGGCGTCGTCGAGGCGGTGCAGCAGGTGGGGCTTGCCGAGCGCACCCTGGCGAGTCGTGAGCGGACGCGGGACCGGGTCGAGGCGCGTTACCGGCGGGGTGTGGCGACCGCCCTCGAGGTGCGGCAGGCCCGCACGCAGATCGCGACCGTCGAGGCGTCGCTGGCGGCGCAGAAGCAGACGCTCGACGGCTTGCGCAGGCAGATGGAGGTTCTCTTGGGCCGCTATCCGGCCGGCGAGATCGAGGCGGCCGCGGGCCTTCCCGATCTGCCGCCGCTGCCCGAGACCGGCGTGCCGGCCGACCTGCTGGCGCGGCGTCCGGACCTGCGGGCCGCGGAGTACCGGGCGATCGCTTCCTCGGAGCGGATGCGCGCCGCCCGCCGTTCCCTCTACCCGACCTTCAAACTGAACGGATCTTCCGGCGCCTCGAGCGGTTCTCTGGGCGACCTGCTGGATGGCGATTTCTCGGTCTGGAGCCTCGCCGCCGGCCTGCTGCAGCCGCTGCTCTCGGGCGGTCGCCTCCGGGCCGGCCTGGACTTTGTGACGGCCGGGCTCGACGCGGCGGAGTCGAACTGGTTGCAGACGGCGCTGGCGGCCTTCGCCGAAGTGGAGTCGGGCCTCGTCGCGGAACGGATGCTGGCGGAGCGGACCGGGGCGCTGGAGCGTGCAGCTACCGAGAGCCGGGAGGCGGAACGTCTGGCCGAGGGCCGCTACCGCCAGGGACTGGTCGGCTACCTGCAGGTGCTCGACAGTCAACGGACGTCGTTTCAATCGGAGAGCCAGTTGCTTGCCGCGCGCCGGCAGCAACTCGAATCGCGGACGGATCTGATCCTGGCGTTGGGTGGCGGCGTCCATGACGGCCCGGGCGCTCCGGTCGCCGGCGGCGGAGACTGAACGTGCTGAAGTGGATCCTGCCCATCGTGATCGTGGCCCTTGCCGTGGTGATCGTCGTGGGTCTGGTCGCGTCGCGGCCGGCGGTGGAGACCGCGCCGCGTCAGGTCGCACCGCCTCCGGTCCGCGTCCTGACCGTGCAGCCGACCTCGGTCGACCTCAGGGTGCGCTCCCAGGGATCGGTGGTCCCTGTGACCGAGGCCGACCTTGTTTCGGAGGTCGCGGGCAACATCGTCTGGGTCGCGGAGAGCTTCGAGGTCGGCGGCTTCTTCGACTCCGGCGACGTGTTGCTGCGGCTGGACGGCCGCGACTACGAGCTGGCGGTTGCCAGCGCCCGGGCGTCGGTGGCCCAGGCCCGGGTCGGGCTGACTCGTGAGGAGGCGGAGGCTGAGGTCGCGCGGGAGGAGTGGGAGGACTTGGGGGAGCTCGGCGAGCCGGGGCCACTGGTGCTCCGCGAGCCCCAACTGGACGAAGCAAGGGCCCGCGTGGAGGCCGCGCTGGCGAACCAGGCGCGCGCCGAACTGGATCTGTCGCGAACGGCGATCCGGGCCCCGTTCGCTGGCCGGCTGCGCGCCAAGCGGGTCGACCGCGGCGAGTTCGTGAGCCGCGGCGTGCCCACAGCGACGATCTACTCCGTGGACGCCGCCGAAGTCACACTGCCGGTACCCGACTCGGAACTCGCCTTCCTCGACCTGCCGCTGGGCACGGAACTCGGCGGCGCCGGGCCGCGCGTCCTGTTGCAGGCCCAGTTCGCCGGTGCGCGGCACGAATGGGAGGCTCGGATCGTCCGCGTCGGTGGCGAGATCGATCCCGCGACGCGAATGGTGAACCTGATCGCCCGGGTGGAGGACCCGTACCGGGCGGTAGGAGAGCGCCCGCCGCTGTCCGTGGGCCTGTTCGTGGACGCGGATGTGGTCGGACGTTCGGTCGACTCCGTGTTCGAGGTGCCGCGCGGGGCGCTGGTCGGAGCGGACCGGCTGTGGCTGGTAGAGGACGGCCGGCTGGCCCTGCGCCAGGTCGGGATTCTGCGCTTGGACCAGGATGTCGCGATCGTCTCCGACGGCCTGGTGGGCGGCGATCGGATCAGCTTGACGATTCTCGATACGGCTGTGAACGGCATGCAGGTGACGCCGGAAGTGGAGGCCGCGCGCGTGACAGCGGCGGCGCCTCTGCCTGCGGCCGCTTCGTCGCTCCCGGCCGCTTCGTCGGCGACCGGCGCCGTGGAGTCGACACCCGCAACCCCGGTTGCGCGCGGCGCCGCCGCCGTCGGCGAGCCGAAGGCCGGGCGGTCGGCTCTTGTCGGCGTCGAGCTGGAGCGCGGCGCCGGGTTCGTCGACGTGCTGCTCCGCGCCGGCGCAGGACCCGTCTACCGCACATTCTGGCTGGACGATCCTCCGCGCTACGTGGTCGACCTATCGGGTTGCGTGATGCGGGTCTCGAACACCCTGGTCGCCGTGGACCGGGACGATGATGGAGGTACAGCCGGCGGCTCGCCGCCGCGCTCTGTCCGCGTCGCCCAGTTCCGCGGCGGCGCGGACCCGGTGACGCGCGTGGTCATCGACGGCGCCGCGGCGGGCGACGTGGAACCGATCGCGGATCCTGCGGGCCTGCGCCTGCGCCTGCGCCGGGGCGCGCGATGAGCGGAGTGATCGGTTGGTTCGCCCGCAACGGCGTGGCGGCGAACCTGTTGATGGTGTTCATCGTGGTCTGGGGTCTGCTCGCCATGACCGGGATGCCGATCGAGGTCTTCCCCAGCCTCGCGACGCAGAGCATCACGGTGACCGTGCCCTATCTGGGCGCGGCGCCGGAGGAGGTCGAGCAGGGAGTCTGCCTGCGCGTCGAGGAGGCGGTGCAGGACCTGGAGGGTGTCGACACGGTCCGGTCCACGGCGGCGGAGGGAGTCGCCACCGTGGTCATCGAACTGGAAAGCGGCGCCGACA
The DNA here is from genome assembly GCA_965205295.1 of Candidatus Multivorans sp. Lineage (GTDB taxonomy): Bacteria > Acidobacteriota > Thermoanaerobaculia > Multivoradales > Multivoraceae > Multivorans. The sequence goes on along the minus strand of OZ242167.1, from coordinate 1,912,317 downwards.
CCCGCGACGTGCTGGACCAGGTCAAGTCGCGCATCGACGCGATCACGACCTTCCCCGATGAGACCGAGAAGCCGATCATCCAGGAGGCGCTCATCCGTCGCCGCGTGATCACGGTGGCGGTCTACGGCGATGTGGAGGAACGGGCTCTCAAGGCGTTCGCGGAGCAGATACGCGAGGGCCTGTCGGACCTCCCCGACATCACCCAGGTGGAACTCGACGCGGTGCGGCCCTACGAGATCTCGATCGAGGTCTCGGAGGACACGCTCCGGCAGTACGGCCTGACCTTCGACGAGGTCGTGCTGGCGGTTCGGCGGTCATCCCTCGATCTGCCGGGCGGCGCGGTCAGGGCGCGCGAAGGCGAGATCCTCCTGCGCACGATCGGGCAGGCGTACCGGGGCGCCGAGTTCGGCGGCATCGTGCTGCGGGCGCGGCCCGACGGCAGTCGACTCGTGCTGGGCGACATCGCGCGGGTCACGGACGGCTTTGCCGAGACGGACGTGACGTCGCGCTTCGACGGTCAGCCCGTGGCCCTGGTCCAGATCTACCGGGTCGGCGACCAGAGCGCCCTGCGCGTCTCCCGCCAGGTCCGGGAGTTCGTGGAGGAGAGGTCGGCAGCCCTGCCGCCCGGCCTCCAGATGACGACCTGGCTCGACGATTCGGTGCCGCTGCAGGACCGGTTGCGGGTTCTGCTCGAGAGCGGACGGTTGGGCCTGCTGCTGGTGTTTCTGGTGCTGGCCCTGTTCCTGAAGCTCCGGCTGGCGCTGTGGGTCTCGGTGGGCATCGGTGTCTCGTTCATGGGCGCGCTCGCCGTGCTGCCGTACGTCGACGTAACGATCAACGTGATGTCGCTGTTCGCCTTCATCCTGGTGCTAGGGATCGTGGTCGACGACGCGATCGTGGTGGGCGAGAACATCTACCGGCACTTCGAGATGGGCAAGCGGGGCATGCGCGCGGCGGTCGACGGCGCGCGCCAGGTGGCGACCCCGGTCACGTTCTCGATCCTCACCACCGTGGCCGCCTTCTCGCCGCTGATCTACTCGATGGAAGGCCCCTCGGCAGCCATCGCGCGGACGATTCCCATGGTCGTCATCGGCTGTCTGGCGTTCTCGTTGATCGAGTCCATGCTGGTGCTGCCGAATCACCTGTCGCACCTGTCGCACCGGCGCGAAGACCGGGAGCGGCATGGCATCCCCCGGGGTTGGTACCGCTTCCAGGGCTTCTTCGCCGGTGGGATGAAGTGGGTGATCGAACGCGCCTACCGGCCCCTGATTGGGCGGGCCCTCGAGTATCGGTACGCGACCGTGGCCATCGCGGTGGCGGTGTTCCTGATCACGGCCGGGTACATCTTCTCCGGTCGCATGAAGTTCGAGTTCTTTCCTGACGTGGAGGCGGACAACGCGGTTGTGCTGCTGACGATGCCGCAGGGGACGCCGGCGGAGGCGACTCTCGCGGCGGTCGGGCGCATCGAGGCGGCGGCCTTCGAGCTCGAGGAGGAACTGCGGCGCGAGGGTCACGGCGACGTGTTCCGCCACGTGATGGCGACGGTCGGCTCGCAGCCCTACGCGGCGCTGCAGCAGCAGAGCGGCCCGACCGCCGGCTTCCAGGTGGCGGTCGCGGCGCCGCATCAGGGCGAGGTGAACGTCGAACTCATGTCGTCCCGGGAGCGGACGGTTCGAGCCACCGAGGTCGTCCGGCGGTGGCGCGAGAAGGTGGGCGCCGTGCCCGACGCGGTCCGGGTCGAGTACACCGCGAGTCTGGTCAGCTTCGGCGCGGCGGTCGATGTGCAGCTCACGGGTACGAATCTCGACCAGCTCAGGGCGGCCGGGGAGCAGATCAAGACTCGCCTCGCCGACTACCCCGGCGTGTTCGACATCTCGGACTCCTTCCGGGCCGGCAAGCGGGAGATCCGGTTGGAGCTCGATCCGCGGGCCGAGTCCCTGGGGCTGAACCTCGAGGCGCTTGGCCGTCAGGTGCGACAGGGCTTCTACGGCGCCGAGGCGCAGCGCATCCAGCGCGGGCGCGACGACGTGCGGGTCATGGTGCGCTATCCGCTGGAGGAACGAGAAACACTGGCTTCGCTCGAGGACATGCGGATCCGCACGCCGAGCGGTGCGGAGGTGCCGTTCTCCTTCGCGGGCCGCGCCGACTTCGGCCGCGGCTTCGCGACCATAAGGCGGATCGACCGGCGGCGGGTGCTCAACATCACGGCGGATGTCGATCCGGGGGTCGTGACCGCGAACGAAGTCGTCGGCGACCTCCAGGCCAACGTGCTGCCCGAGATCCTGGCCGACTACCCCGGCGTCGACTCCTCGTTCGCGGGCGAACAGGAGGAGCAGCGTCAGACCTTCCAGGGACTGTTCGAAGCGCTGGGAGTGGCGCTGATCGTCATCTACGCCCTGCTCGCGATTCCGTTCCGTTCCTACCTGCAGCCGATGATCGTGATGAGTGCGATCCCGTTCGGCCTGATCGGCGCCGTGATCGGGCACCGGGTCGTCGGGCTCAACCTGACCATGCTCTCGCTGCTCGGCTTGATCGCCCTGACCGGTGTGGTCGTCAACGACTCGCTGGTCATGGTCGACTTCATCAACCGGCGGCTTGCGAGCGGCATGAGGGTCTACGACGCGATCCGCGATGCCGGCGCAGCCCGCTTCCGGCCCATCGTTCTGACCTCTCTCACCACCTTCGTCGGCCTGCTGCCGCTGCTCCTGGAGCGGAGTTTCCAGGCTCAGTTCCTGGTGCCCATGGCCGTCTCGCTGGCCTTCGGCGTCCTGTTCGCGACGGCGATCACGCTGGTGCTCGTGCCGTCGCTCTACGCGATCCTGAACGACTTCCGGTCTCAACTCGCGGTCCACGGTGTGAAGCCGCCGCCGGAGCCTGCCGAGGCCGCGATGGAGGAGGTTTTCGATGCAGTCTGAGCAGCGAACAGGGCGTTCGGCAGTTCTGGCACTTCCGATCGCGGTCCTGCTGCTGATCGCCTGCGCGCCCGAGCCGGTCCTGTACGACGTCGTGCTTCGCGGTGGCAGGGTCATGGATCCGGAGTCGGGCCTGGACGCGGTGATGGACGTCGGCGTCAGCGGGGCGGCGATCGCGGCGGTCTCGGCCGAGCCCTTGAGTGGCTCGGAAGTGATCGATGTCTCGGGCCTTGTCGTTGCGCCCGGGTTCATCGACCTGCATGCCCACGGCCACGATCCGTTCAGCCGCGACCTGCAGGTGCGCGACGGCGTGACCGCGGCGTTCGAGCTCGAAGGCGGGGCGTTCCCGGTCGACGAGTGGTACGAGGAGCGCGAGGGCTCCTGGCGCATCCACTTCGGCGCCACCACGGCGTACGGGGCGGCGCGGGTGCTGGCCTTCGGCGAAGACGAGCAGGCCGCGCGAAACGGCGAGGCGAGCCCGGAGCAGGTCGAAGCGATCCAGGAGACGCTGCGTGAGGGGCTCGCCGACGGCGCCCTCGGCGTCGGTTTGCCGCTGCAGTACCAGCCGGGCGCCTCGCGCTCCGAGATCTACCGCATGTTCCAGACCGCGGCGGAAGCCGGCGTCACCGTCTTCGCGCATATCCGCTATGCGGGAATGAAGGAGCCGGAGAGCGCAATCTCCGCGGTCCAGGAGATGATCGCCGACGCCGCGGGTTCCGGCGGCTCGATTCACATCGTCCACATCGGCTCGACCGGCCTGGGGCAGATGCCCGTGGTGATCGACATGATCAGCAATGCCGCCGCTGCCGGGATCGACGTGACGACGGAGGTCTACCCTTACACCGCCGCGTCAACGGACATTCGCTCCGCGATCTTCGACCCGGGCTGGCGCGAGCGCCTGGGCGCCGACTACCGCGACATCGAATGGGTCGCCACCGGCGAACGGCTCGATGAGGCGGGCTTCATGCACCGGCGAACGGAGACCCCGGACACGGCGCCCGCGATCGTCATCGCCCACATCATTCCGGAACAGGAACTCGGCGATGCGATCGCGCACCCCGAGGTGATGATCGCGAGCGACGGTGTGGGCTACATCGACGGCCGGGCCCATCCCCGCGGCGCCGGGACCTTCGCGCGCGTGCTGGGACGGTACGTACGGGACCAGCGACGGCTCAGCCTGATGGAGGCGATCCGCAAGATGACCCTGGCGCCGGCTCAGCGCCTCGAAGCGGTGGCGCCCGCGATGCGCAAGAAGGGCCGGGTTGCGGTCGGCGCGGACGCGGACATCACCGTCTTCGACCCCGAAACCGTGGCCGACCGGGCCACCTTCGCCGAGCCCGCGGCGCCTTCGGCGGGCATCCCGCACGTGCTCGTCGACGGCGTATTCGTGGTCAGGGACGGCGAACTGGTCGAAGGACCTATGCCGGGCCGGGGGATCCGGGCCGCCGTCGTCGACGGGGACTGAGTCGGGGACATACTGCCGGCCGGCAGCCGCCCCCAAATTGTCCGCGTACATCGTTCCGATCTTTCGCGTGCGGAATGTCCGGCGGGACATTTATCGAGGACATTTCTTGAACCGAAGCACCGTCGGTAATCCTGGCAGGTGTTTCAATCTTCTCGCTCCGAAGACTCGGTGAGAACATACTTCGCGGCGCGGCCATGGCCTTCGATTCGGACACCGCCCTCATCTGCGAGTTCGTGGATCAGGCGATTGACCTGCTTTCGGTCGAGCGCCGTGATACGCCGGACGTCGGCGTTGGCGAGCGCGGTGTCGCCTTGGCGGGCGCGTCGCCGGATCACACTGAGCACTCTGGTCTTGGCCGCCTCCCAGTCGAGTCTTCGGTCACGCTCGGGATCCCCCGGTGCCGCGACCCGGGTGTGCGTCTCAGTTCGCAGCGCCCAGTAGGCGCCCTTGCCGCTTCCTCCTCGTTCAAGGTAGCCGAAGTCGCGCTCCATCTCGGAGAGGATCAAGCGCACCCTGGATAGCGGTCGCTGGCAGAGCTTCGCCGCGGCCGGCGCCTCGATCTCCGCGAAGCGCAGCAGGTATCGCAGGACCAGCAGGTGATCCACTGACAGATATACCCCCCGGCCGCCCTCTTCTGCCACAAAGCCGCGGAAGGCCGCCGACATCTTCGAAGCCCGAAAGGTGAGCTGGAACGCCTCGCCAAGGTCCTGCACCAAGGGTGGCTCCTTGCCCTCCATCAGCAGGTGACTGAAGATCCGTTGCATGCCCAGATTGCTGCGGTTGACGAGACGGAGCTTGATCAGTGCGTCGACAAGGCAGGGGTTTCGCGCCGCCGGGACGCTGTGAAGGATGTTCTCCGGCGTCGTCTGCGCAGGAACTCGCCAGCTCCGGTAGGAGTTCTTCAATCTCGCGGACGGTTCTCATGTGATCGCCTTGGAGGTGCGCACCCCATGGAGAATACCGGTTGAACGGAGCGCTTCCGACTGCACCTCTCTCAGCCCGCCGATGGTGGGTTGGCCATCCGAGGGCCGGAGAGGGGGCGACGTCTGGCTCAGCTTTCGAACCGCGGCGCCCGCTTCTCAAGAAACGCCCGCACCGCCTCCTTGTGGTCGGCGGTCCGCACGGACCGGACCATGCCCTCCGCCTCGCCGGCCAGACACGCGCGCAGATCGCCGAGCACCGCCCGGTTCACGTTCTGCTTCATCAACCGCAGCGCACCCCGGGGCCCGTTCGCTAGCTCCAGCGCCAGCCCGCGCGACTCCGCGGCCAGGTCCTCGAACGGCACGATCCGGTTCGCGATCCCCAGGCGCAGGCACTCCTCGGCCGGGATGCGCCGTCCCGTCATCAGCAGTTCCTTGGCCACCGCCGGCCCGACCAGGCGGGTCAGGAACCAGCTCGAGCCGTAGTCGCCGGACAGGCCGATGCGGCGGAAGGCGGTGGTGACGAAGGTGTCGTCGGCCATGATCCGCAGGTCGGCGGCGAGCGCGATCGATAGCCCTGCGCCCGCGGCCGGGCCGGGCAGGGCGGCCACGATGGGCTTGTCCAGTTCCGCCATGCGCAGGGTCAGGGACTCCTGCTTCTCGATCAGGGTGCGGACCGCCTGTTCGTGGCTGGGCGGTTCGCTCGGGGCCTCGCTGCGACCGCCGTCGCCGTCGCCCTTGCCGCGGTTCGACCGCATTCCCGACACGTCGCCGCCGGCGCAGAACGCTCTGCCCGCGCCGGTCAGCAGAATTGCGCCGCAGCGCCGGTCCGCTTCGAGCTCGAGCAGGATGCTCCGCAGCGCCGGCGTCAGGATGTCACCCAGGGCGTTGCGCTTCTCCGGCTTGTTCAGCGTCACCGTGGCGACGCCGTCGTCCAGATCGCAGAGCAGCTCGTTCGTGCCGGTGTCGATCGAGGTCATCACCAGGTCTCCCGGAACGGCCTGAGATCGAGCTCGAAGGTCCAGGCGTCGCGGCTCTGGTTGTAGAGCTGCCAGTACGCCTCGCCGACGGAAGCGGGGTTCATCAGCGTGTCGGGCGGCAACTCGTCCGGGTCGCGACCGCCGCGGGCGATCATCCCGCGCACCCACTCCGTGTCGACGCCGGCGTCGATGACCAAGTGGGCGACGTGGATGTGCTTCGGCCCGAGTTCCCGGGCCATGCTCTGCGCCACGGCTCGCAGCCCGAACTTGCCGGCCGCGAAGGCCGAGAAGCCGCTGCCGCCGCGCATGCTCGCCGTGGCGCCGGTGAAGAAGATCGCTCCGCGTTCACGCGGGACCATGTATTTCGCCGCCTCGCGGCCGGTCAGGAACCCGGCCAGGCAGGCCATCTGCCAGACCTTGCTGAACACCCGGGTCGTCGTGTCGAGGATCGGAAAGCGGACGTTGCCGCCGACGTTGAACACCCAAACCTCGATCGGTCCGATGTCCCGCTCGACCTGGGCGAACCGGTCGACAATCTGCTCCTCCTGCCGGGCGTCGAGCGAGTAGCCGAAACAGCGCCCGTCACCGGGCTCGATCTCCTCGATGAGCGGCTGCAGCTTGTCGCCGTTCCGCCGTCCGGCGGCGATCGTGAAGCCGCCGCGGGCGAACCGTTTGGCGATCGCGGACCCGATGTAGTCGCCGGCGCCGACGACGAGGGCTACCTTTTTCATGTCGCTGGTCTCCTCAGTTCGGATTGCGGAGTGTAGCCAGCTACAACGGCAGCGCCCGGCTCATCTCCCGCAGCCGTTTCCGGCTGTCCTGGGCGTCCGGAATGGTCCGGCAGACCAGATCCCAGAAGGCCGGCGAGTGGTCCATGTGCGTCAGATGGGCCAGTTCGTGGACGACGATGTAGTCGATGAGCGACTCGTCGAGCATCATCACACGCCAGTTGAAACGCAGGGTGCCGTTGGCCGCGCAGCTTCCCCAGCGCCGGCGCTGGCTGCGGATCAGGATCTTCGGTGTGCCATCGCGGCCCAGGTGGGGCCACCAGCGATCAACGACGGCCGGCAGGTGTTCCGACGCGCGGTCGCGGTACCAGTCGATGAAGGCGTGCCGGCACTTCTCGTGATGCTCCGGCGCCGGCAGGTCGGTCGGGATCGAGGCGCGGAAGTGTGAGCCGTCGAATCGGAGGGTGATTCCCTTGGCCTGCACCTGTTCGAAGGCCATGGGGACTCGGCGTCCGAGGAACGTGATGGTCTCGCCGTGGGCGAAGCGCTGTTCGGGGGTGTCCCGTAGGGCGGCCAGTTGGCGACTGATCCAGTCCGCTCGCTCTCGGACCATGGAGCGGATCTTCCTGTCGGATGTCCTCGCCGGCGCGGCGAGGTGGACGCCGTCTCGGTCGACGGTCAATTGGATGGTCTTCCGTCGCCGCCGGCTGCGGCGAATGTTGTACCAGATCGTTGTTTCGCCGACGCGGATCTGGTCTCGTGAGTTCATCTGTGGGCGCTCGCCGCTTTGGCGGGGAAGCCGGACGTTAGCGGACGCCGACGGCCTTGACGGGGTGATTCCTGGTGGATACGGTACGGATCGTGAATAGAGTCCAAAATCGATCCGAAGACGATCCGTTCAGCGATCCGGAATCCAATCTGCTCGGTTTCGAGATCCTGACCAAGGCGGAGGCCATGGGGATAGTAGGCGGCGGCGCCGTCCTTCGTCTCGACGGAGCGGTCTGGAAGGACGCGCTGGAACGGATTCGTCGTGCAGGAGTCGGGAGGCGCCTGAGGTGGGAGGCTCCGGAGGGGGGGCACGCCCGCGATCACTTCGTCGGCCGGCTCAAACGACTGAGTGAAGCACTTGAGGAATCGCCGGTGCCGGCCACGGAAGGTCCGAAGCTCAACGCCATGCTGGGCCGCGATCTGCTCGCCAGGTTGCTCGGCATCTCGGTCGTCAGTCTGCGCCGTTACCTGTCGGGCGCGCGCAAGATGCCGGACCGGGTCGCCGCACGGCTGCACTTCCTGGCGTTCGTGGCTTCTTACGTTGCCGGCGGCTTTACCGACGAGGGGGTCCGGCTCTGGTTCGACAGGCCGCGATACCTGCTCGATGGCGCTACGGCCGCGGAGCTCCTCGTGGGCGACTGGCAGCCAGAGGATCCAGGGCCGCGCCGGGTTCGGGAACTCGCCCGCTGGCTGGATTCGTCGCCGGCGACGTGATCGCGTTCCGCCACGTTGCGCTGCTCAAGCCGTTCCTTTGGGCCGAGAGCTCCCAGCCGGTCGGCCGTTGGCACGCTGAGGGGGAGGGCCCGGTGCAGTATCTGAGCGACACGCCGGACGGCGCCTGGGCGGAGTTCCTCCGTTCCGAGGGAATCTTCGATGTTGCCGACCTTCGGGCCGTGCGGCGGACGCTGTGGGCCGTCGACATCGGAACCGAGGAACTCGCCACACCCCGGTTGCCGCTGGACGTTCTGACCGGCGGTCCCGAGACGTGGGAGACATGCCGCCAGGAGGCCCGCCGTCTGCGAGCCGCCGGCGCTACCGGTCTGAGAGCGCGGTCCGCCGCGCTCAAGCCGGGAATGGCGCGCGGCCTGAGGGTCGATGGGGGCGGGCTCGTGCCGGGCTACGAGCGGTCCGGCGACACGATCGTCTTCTTCGGGCCGCGGCCCGATCTGGTGGGCTGGAGGGCGGCCTTCCTCGGCCGGCCCGGCGAAGACCTGCTCGAAGCCGTTCGCTACTTCGGATCAGTCGGCTAGAGCCAGCACAGGTCGCCGACGCTCGCACGGATCATGCCGCCCCATCGCCGACCCGGCAGGTGTGGATCTTGGGTCGGCGGCCGAAGCGTCGCTCGAAGGCGCCGGCGGTCTTTTCGCGCACACGGTCGGCGGCGTCTTCGCTCGTGATCGCGGTCACGCAGCCACCGAAACCGGCGCCGGTGAGACGGGCGCCGTAGCAGCCTTCGGCGGCCGCGGCGGCTTCGGCGAGCACGTCGAGTTCCTCGATGCTGACGTTGTAGTCGTTGCGGGAGCTGCGGTGGGATTGCCCCATCAGGTCGCCGAGCCTGCGCAGATCGCCGCGCCGCAGCGCGTCGGCGCCGTCGAGCACGCGGCGGCACTCGCTGACCACGTGGCGGGCGCGGCCGTCGAGGGGCGGCTCCAGGACGTGTCCCAGCAGGTCGAGGTCGGCGGGCGCCAGGTCGCGAAGGGTGGAGAGGCCAGGCAAGTGTGGCCGCAGCAGGTCCGCCGCCCGGGCGCACTCGCTCTTGCGGTCGTTGAACCCGGTGCCGGCGGCGAGGGCGCGGCGGACGCCCGTGTCGGCGACCAGGAAGACGAGGTCGTCGGGCGTCGGGATGAGTTCATGTTGCAGCGACCGGCAGTCGAGCAGCAGGGCGTGGCCCTGGCGGCCGTGTACCGAGGCGAACTGGTCCATGATCCCGGACTGGACGCCGACGTAGTCGTTTTCGACCTGGCGTCCGACCTGCGCCCGCTCGATGCCGGAGAGCCGGAAACCGGCGAGCTGCTCCCAGGCGAGCAGGAACGCCATCTCGACGGCCGCCGAAGAGCTGACGCCGGCGCCGATCGGCAGGTCGCCGCCGAACGCGGCGTCGATCGGCGGCGCGTCGATGCCGCGCTGTGCGAGCGCCCAGGCCAGGCCCTGCGGGTAGTCGCTCCAGGACGTCTCTCCGCCGCGCTCCGCAACGGGCGGCTCGATGTCGGCCGCGTCGAAGGACGCCTCTTCGCTGAAGTCGAGCGCCGCGAGCCGGGTCCGGGCGCCGGACGCGCGCCGCGCCGCGACCCAGACCGACCGGTCAATCGCCGCCGGCAGCACCCAGCCCTCGCTGTAGTCGACGTGGGCGCCGAGCAGGTTGACCCGCCCGGGAGCGCGTGCGACGACCTCGGGCTCGGCTCCGAAGCGATCGCGGAAGGCAGAGGGAAGATCGTCGACCTTCACTCGACGCTCCGGAACGTCACGCCAGCAGGTGGTACATGTCGGTCCGCTGCTGGGCCGGGTCTTCGTGCCAGTCGCCGTAGAGCTCCCAGCAGGGGCCGGCGAGGGCCAGGTTCTGTTCGGCGCACCACCGGTGGACCGCCTGGTGAACGGGCGGGATCTCGGTGAAGGTGGCGCTTGTGCGGGCCGCGAGCAGGGGCTGTTCTTCAACGGTGACGATGGCGATGACGGTCATTGTGTTTCTTCCTTGAGCGTCCATGGATCGACGATTTCGATCCCCGTTCCTTCGAAATCCCGAACGTTCCTGGTCACGATCACCGCGTTGCGGCAGCGGGCGATTGCCGCGATCTGGCAATCGGAGTGAGATGAGGGCCGACCCTCAGCACGCCGCTTGGCCGCGATCTCGGCGTAGGCGTGTGCGGCCCGGCTGTCGAACGGCAGCACGCGATCTCGCAGGTCGTCGCGCAAGAGACCTTCGATCTCTGCGGCCAGGGCTTCGCGCCGCGCTCCCTTCGGCATCACCGCGACGCCGTAGCGGAGCTCCGCTTCTCCTATCGCGGTGAAGTAGAGACTCGATGCGGGACGCTGACTCACCCACCTCTCTACGGCAGGTTCGGGTCTGGGGCGCATGAGTTCGGACACGATATTCGTGTCCAGGACGAACATTTGATCTGGTACTCAGTCGAGCTTGGGAGGTTCGGGCATCGGTTCGCGGGGCGGAATGTCCAGTTCCACGCCGCCGAGGGGCGCGAAGCGTGAGCGAATGGCGTTCGCCAGGTTTCTCTGCGCCCCATCTCGCTCGATCGCGTTGCGCAGGATGATCCGTGCCTCCTCTTCCATCGAACGGCCGTTCCCGGCGGCCCTCATCCGGAGGCCCTTCTTGACCGCGTCGTCAAGGTTACGGACCGTGATGCTCGCCATCGCTTCGCTCCTCCGCTCAGACTCGTGCGAGTCTACGGTGTGATTGCATTGCAATCAAGAGCCGGCAAGAGCGGCCGCCGAGCGGAGCAGCAGGTCGCGGGAGTCCTCCAGACCGCCCTCGCGGCTGGTAGCCAGCCAGACGTTGGGGAGGTCGTCGGCGATGCGGCGCAGGTCGGCGCTCAGTCCGGCGCGGACACTCGGGGCGAGCCGATCGACCTGCTTGCTGCGGCCGTCGCCGAGGCGTTCCATCCCCAGGCGACAGCACCACGACATGATCCGGCAGGTCCAGTCCAGCGCAGCGTAGTCGGGAGCGCCGGCCAGCCGGTCGCGGATCTCGGTCAGGCGGGTGAACGTTCGTTGCAGCCGGGCGATGGTGAGCCGGGCAAAGCGGCGGTGGGTCAGGTCCTCGTCGATGAACCGCAGCAGGTAGAAGAGGGTCGTGCCGTTCATCACCGGCCCGCCGCAATCGAGGTCGATGGCGCCGAGTTCGACGACGGTGCGCGAGAGCGCATCGTCGCCGTCGTAGACGAAACGGCTGGCGTGGTCGAGCCATCGTTCGGTTTGTTCGGCGCTGTCTGCATTCGGATGCGGGCGAGACGCCCGCGTTCCATCCGTGCGCCCGAGGACGGGGCGCACGGAATGGGTCGCGGGTGGCGCGGATCGCGCCACCCGGGTGTCCAGGTCGGCGGCGGGAGGTCGGCATTCCTCCTGCGCCGCCTCGACGAACCAGGCGAAGCCGGCGCCGATCGACAGCGGCAGCTCGGCGATCGCAGGCGGCTGCAGGTGTCCGTGGTCGCCCCAGTCGGTGACGAGCAGCCCGCTGGCGCCGGCGTCGAAGCCCGCGGTCGCGGCGTTTGCCAGATTCGCGACGGCGTTGTGCAACCGGCCGCCGAAGCTGTTCCAACTGCTGGTCCCGGGGCAGACCCAGAACTCCCGGCCGGAGGCGGCGAGCCGGCCGCACTGGTCCGCGAACGGGTGGCCAGCCTCGTAACCCCAGCACAGCGCGACCGCGTCCTCGGGGATCTGATCGATCACCTCGGGGTGCTCAAGGATGATGTCGCCCCAGAACAGCATCTGCCTGCCACGGTCCGTGACGAGGCCGTGGACCTGGCGCAGGAAGTCCAGGTAGACCGCTGGCTTGCCGCGCTCGGCGCAGGCCTCGGCGGAGCGGCCGCGCCCCAGGTCGAAGGTCTCGTCGAGGCCGACGTTGAAGCGACGGCTCGTGAACTGCGGCAGCAACTCGTCGTAGAGGCTGCCGAGGAGTTCGAGAACCCTCGGATCGGTCGCGCACAGGCTGAACGGTTCGGGGTCGACGGAGAAGGGGTGGCTGAACCCTTCCGGCACCTCGGCCAGCGGCCGGTACCGGTCATGGACGAGCCAGCGGTGGAAGTGGCCGAAGCTGTTCTGGTTCGGCGCCAGTTCGATGAACCGCTCGCGGCAGTAGGCGTCGAGCGAGCGGATCTCGGCGGCGGTGAAGGGGGAGGCGTGTTGCCAGACATCCTCGTGGTCTTCGTAGGCGTACGTGTGTTCGACGTAGAGCTGGAGGTGGTTCACCTTCCAGGCCGCGAGGCGGTCGATGAGCCGCTCGAGGTACTCCATCGTCGGCATGCGATTACGACTGACGTCGAGCATCGCGCCGCGGATCGGGAAGTCGGGCCGATCCTCGATCTCGACCGCCGCGACCTCGAGTCCGCGCGCGGTCTGCCGTCCGTGCGAGGCGAGCCACTGGCGCAGCGTCGCGGCGGCTCGAAACAGCCCGGTCGGTGTCGCGGCCCCGATCGCGATGCCGTCGCGGTCGATCCGCAGGCGATAGCTCTCGTCTGTGGGAACGGGGACTCGCGCGTCGTTTCCGGAGGTCGTGGACTCGACGGAGACCCGGCAAGGGACGACGGTTGCGCTCCCGGCGATGTCGCTTCCGGCATCCGAAACGACCAGTGCCGGTTCGACACTCGCCAGGGCGCGCCGCAAACCGGAAACCGCGAACTGCAGCTCCTCGGCGGGAGTCTTTCGGTCCGCCGCAACGCCTGCCGCTGTGACTTCGAGCCCGACCGCCGCGCCCGCGGGGACGACCAGGGGAGGGGCCGCGTCAGGTTCCTCGACCCGCCGCGGCGGCGGCCAGAGACTCATCGGCAGCCCGTCAGTCGGCGTCCACTCTGATGTTCACGCCGGTCGGGCTCGTGTGCAGGCCGCCGCCGATGTCATGGGCGCCCCAGGCGAGGTGGTCGATGGCGTGGCCCGCCGTCGGCGCTAGCTCGTCGTCGGTCTGGCGGAACAGCACCCTCATCGTGCCGTAGTTCACGGCGAGCAGCATGCCCTTGAAGGTCTCGGCGTCGCCCGGCGCGTGTTCCAGCAGCCAGGCCCGGTCCTGCTCCGGATTGGGACCGAGGATGTGAACGTGGTGGAAGCCGGCGTGGTTCTCGTCCTCCAGGAGTTCGATCTTCGCGCCCCACGGGTCGGTGACGAAGGAAATGTAGAGCTTCGCCGGTCCGAAGTGTCTCGGGGCCCAGAACTCCGTTGCACCGTCTTCGAGCGTCGCGCCGTGAATCTCATCGAGATTGTCGACCGACCACCCCGAGTGGTCGAGTCCGGTGCCGGCGCTCGGGCCGGGCGCCTCGGCGTCGCGCCAGCGAAGTTTCGCCGTACCGGCGCCGGCCTGGAACCGGGCTGCGACCATGCCGCCTTTGCCATCGGTCGCGTCGCCGTCGATCAGAGCGCCGCCGAAGTGGCGCGCGTACCAGGCGGCCGCTGCAGCCGGGTCCGAAGCGTTCAAGGCGAGGTGGTCGAATCGGCACGTGTCGGTCATTCGTGGAGCTCCCGGGCGTTTGGAAGGCCGGTGATTGTGACACCTATGGGTCTTGGCGCGCGGCCGTTGCGGCATAGTTCACCACGATGACGGGCTCGGACCAGGATCGCGAGGCTCTCTCCGGGGTCGTCGAGCGGGTCGTCTTTCACAATCCGGAGAACGGATTCGCCGTGATGCGCGTGCGAGTCCGCGGCCGCGGTCAACCCGTGGCGGTGGTTGGGCGGCTGCCGGTGGTCTCGCAGGGCGAGACGATCCAGGCTTCCGGCGCCTGGCGCAACGATCCGAGCCACGGGGTCCAGTTCCAGGCTCGGCGGCTTGCCGTGTCGCCGCCGGATTCGCTCGAGGGCATGCGGCGCTACCTCGGGTCGGGGAAGGTGCATGGCGTCGGGCCCAAGATGGCGAAGCGTCTGGTCAAGGCGTTCGGCGAGGACGTCTTCGAGGTCATCGAGAACGAGCCGGAACGCCTGGTGGAGGTTCCAGGCATCGGCCCGAAGCGCGCCAAGAGTCTGAGCGAGGGCTTCCAGGACCAGAAGGCGGTGCGCGACATCATGGTCTTCCTGCAGACCCACGGGCTCGGATCGTCGCGAGCGGCGCGCATCTACCGAACGTACGGCGCCGACGCGGCGACGCTGCTGACCGACGACCCCTACCGGCTGGCGCGGGATATCCGGGGCATCGGCTTCAGGATCGCCGACGGCATCGGCAGGAGTCTGGGCAAGGACCCTGAGGGTTTGCCGCGGGCGCGCGCAGGCCTCGGCTACACCTTGGAGCAGGCCCGAGGCACCGGGCACTGCGGCTTGCCCCGGAGTGAACTTCTGGAGCAGGCACAGGAGCTGCTGAAGATCCCGGAGGAGATCCTCGTCACTGCCTTGGCGGATGAGCTGCACGCGGGGCGCCTGGTCGCCACGCGCCTAGGCGGGGAGGAGGCGATCTTCCTGCCGCTGCTGCTGTCGGCCGAGCGGGCCATCGCCCGCCGCCTGGCCGAACTCATCCGGGCCGACCCGCCGCCATGGGCGGACATCGACGCGGTCAAGGCCCTGGCCTGGGTCGAGAAGCGGCTCGACGTGACCCTGGCGCCGACCCAGCGGGCGGCGGTCGAGACCACCCTCCGGTCGCGGGTCGCCGTGATCACCGGCGGCCCGGGCGTCGGCAAGACGACCCTGGTCAACGCGCTGCTGCGGATCCTGCGTGCCCGCGACGTGCGCTGCGCACTCTGCGCCCCCACCGGCCGCGCGGCGAAGCGGCTCGGCGAGAGCACCGGCCACACGGCGAAGACGATCCATCGCCTGCTCGAGATCGACCCGTCGAACGGGACCTTCCGCCGCGGCCGCCTGCGACCGATCGACTGCGGCCTGCTGGTGGTCGACGAGGCGTCGATGGTCGACGTGGAACTGATGGCGGCGCTGCTCCAGGCTCTGCCGGCGGAAGGATCGCTGCTCCTGATCGGCGACGCGGACCAGTTGCCGTCCGTGGGCCCCGGCCAGGTGCTGCGCGACCTGATCGACTCCCGCGCGCTGCCGGTGGCGCGCCTGCGGGAGATCTTCCGTCAGGCCGACAACAGCCGGATCGTGAGGAACGCCCACCGGGTGAACCAGGGCTACCTGCCGGAGCTGGAACCCGTGAAGGGAGAACTCAGCGACTTCTACTTCGTGCCGGCCGAGGATGCGGAGGACGGTCAGCGCAAGGTGGTGGAGATCGTCGCCGGGCGGATCGGCCGGCGGTTCGGCCTCGATCCGATCCGGGACGTCCAGGTCCTGTCGCCGATGAACCGCGGTCCCCTCGGCGTGCGGCTCTTGAACGTGACGCTGCAGGCGGTGCTGAACCCTGCCCCGGAAACAGGTGTCGTCGAGGTCGAGCGTTTCGGCTGGAAGTACCGCGCCGGCGACAAGGTGATGCAGACCGAGAACGACTACGAACGCGACGTCTTCAACGGCGACGTGGGCCGGATCGTGTCCATCGACCCGGGCGCCGAGCAGATGACGATCGCGTTCGACGGCCGCCCCGTTCTGTACCGCTTCAGCGACCTGGACCGGCTCATGCTCGCCTACGCCGTCACCGTCCACAAGTCCCAGGGCTCCGAGTACCCGGCGGTGGTGATTCCGATCACGACCCACCACTACGTCATGCTCCGCCGCAACCTCCTCTACACGGCGATCACCAGGGGCCGACAGCTCGTCGTCATCGTCGGCCAGAAGTGGGCCCTCCAGAAGGCCGTCGAGGAGGCCTCCGACCTCCGCCGCTACTCCACGCTACGGGAGCAACTGGCGTCCCTCGTCTGAATCCTGCTCTTCCCCGGTTTTCGCCGACGAGGCCCGCCGAATTTGGTCAACCGTCGCCGGGGCCTGGCAACGGATTGACGATGGTGAGGCCCTGGATGCTGCGACCAGCCTGGAGGTCTTCCGTCAACAAGGTGTCGCACTTCGCCTCGAGCGCGGAGGCCACGATCAGGGAGTCGTAGAAGCTGAAGCCGTGCTGCCTCGCCAGATCGACGGCGGCCGCGTGCGTCTCGATGCTGATCGGCCGGACGGGGTCGAGAGTGATTCGTACGTCAGCAACCGCTTCCGCAATCTCGTCCCAGTCGCGCTTGAACTTGCGGCGAAGAACGGCGGCGAATTCGTTGAGCACCTGCACGCTGATGACGCCGCCCGCAAGGATGGCCTGCCGTGCCGCCGCGCTCCTGGGGTCCGAGGTCTGGGCGTAGACGAGTAGATTCGTGTCGAGGAAGGGCCTCACCGCGCCCGCTCTCTCTCGTGCGCCGCGTTTCGGTCGAAGACGTATCCGTCGGGCAGCGCCCATGCCCGTCGTTGCATTCGTTTGACCGCTCGCTGCCGACGCAGGTCTCTCCCGACCACCAACTCTCCCGGCGTCTTGGCCACGATCTGGACCTCGTCGCCGGCTCTGAGATCAAGGTTGTCGACGAGCGCCTTGGGAAGGCGGACGGCCAGACTGTTGCCCCACTTGGCGACGCGCATGATCAACCTCCCGATGATATCCAGTTGGGGCGTATGTATATCACCGCCGCCCGACTCGCTGGAGAACCGCCTGCGACCGCCACGGCCGGCCCGTCGGCCGCTCGCTGACTACAATAGCCCGCGTAGACGGGCGTTTCCGCTCCCCTGAGGCGAAAGGGACGAACCATGCGGACAAGACGAACCATGCGGACAACTGGCGCAGCTCTGCCACCGATACCGATGGGCATGGGCAGGCTGCAGGTCGAACCTCCCTCCCGCAAGAACTACCGGCAGCAGATGGAACAGGAATTCAGGGACTGGTGTTTCGGGCGGCCGGAGGTCATGCACCGAGCGAGCCCGTGACCTCGCATGGTCGTACGCGCCAACCATCGCAACCGAGTGCGCTGACTTGCCCCACGAACCGATCGACACGCTGAGGATGTCCGGCGAGTTCTACTGGCGTCACCGATCGGCGGTTCGGCTTGAGGTTCTCTATCGGTTCCGACGTGCCGTTAGGTGCCAGGAGTGGACCGGCACATGTGCCGCATAGGCGGAGGCTCTCGCCATACCGACGGGTGGGTGCTGGACCCGTGAGCGCTTCCGACTTGTCATCTGCTTCCGTATCGGCGGACTCGCCCTCGCTGCCGAGTCCGCAATGCCTGCGGATTGGAACCTGAAGCGACGGATCGCGTAAGGCAAGCGCCCTCAGGACGGGCGCGACCTGGACCTATCGACATTATCGACATGGAAGGCGCTTCGTTGCTCGGCGTAGTCCTCGCCTTCGGCGTAGTCCTTTCCTTGGTCGTTCTTCCCTTCGCGGTAGGTATCTACCTGCGCCGGCATCCTCTCAACGACGACGAAGTTCGTCGGCTGGCCTGGAAGCGCCGAAGGAACCGAGCGCTCTCGATCTTCGCGTTTTCAGTCGCGCCCCAGCATGTCAATCCGACAGAGAAGAAGGCAATGCGAGGTCGAGGTGAGTTTGTTGACTGCGATCTTCACTGGCGTGAGATGCCGTCGCGAGTCGCGGCCCTGTTGAAGTTCAAGAAACACGAGTGGGTGGCTATCGCTTTCGTCACGTCATTTCACGTGCGTCTGCTGTGGTGGAACAAGGGACCCGATGGGACTCAGGTCTGGTCGTTCTTGCCGGACGACGAAGTGAAACGTGTCTTGCGGCGACACGACTGTGATGCAGTTGCGGTTCTGCACAATCATCCGAATCCGGATCCCTCACGCTACCGGATGAACTTGCCTAGCGAGAGGGACCTGCACTGGGCGGACCACTGGCGACGGATGCTGGCGCGGGAAGACGTGTCGCTCTTGAAATTCGTTTGTGAGCGTGGTGTTCCTTATCTCTACTTCGCGAGCTTTGCCGATTCCGTGCTCTCCGTCGCACCGATCGTTGAAGAGACCACGGCCGAGAATGGCCTCGGTGCTTTTCGCAACTACGGGCTGCGAGTTGAGCTCGGGAGAAGGACGCTTGCGGACCGCGTCGCCGGCGAGGACCAGGAAGGTCCAGTAGGGAGAGCAGGGAGAGTCGAGGAAGGAGGAGACGGGGAAGAGGTTGCGTCGAGTGCCGCGCGAGGGGGACGTGTCGAGTCGATTGGCGTGGAGGCGGCCCAGGAGGAAGATGGCGCTCCCGTTCAACCGTTGGACGACCGTCTCTCAGACGAGGTGAGACAAGGAGCGTATGAACTCGCGGTGCCGTCACAGGGGGCGGAGATTGCGGATACTGGTTGGGGCGATGGGGACTTCTTCGGACGGACAGAGAAGCCGCGCGGGCCTCAGACGCTACGGGAGTACGTTGGCCAGCGGGAGTTCGTCGAACTGATCTACGGTCGCATTCGGGCGGCCCTCAGCCAAGGCGACGCCCTGGACCACGTTCTGTTGTTCGGAGCACCGGGTCTGGGCAAGACGACCTTGGCGCATCTCATCGCTCGGGAGATGGGTGCCTGCCTGCGCGTGAGCTACGGGTCGGTTCTGGAGCGAGCGGGGGACTTGGCGGCCGTCCTGACCAATCTGGAACCCGGGGACGTCCTCTTCATCGACGAGATTCACCGTCTCGGCCCGACGGTCGAGGAGATCCTCTGCGCGGCGCTGGCGGACTTTCAACTCGACCTCGTGATCGGGCAAGGGCGGATGTCCAAGACGGTGGGAATCGACTTGCCTCGCTTCACGCTGGTCGGCGCAACCACCCGCTCGGCGTTGGTCAGGCCGACCCTGCGGGCACGGTTCGGCATCGTCCACGAGTTCGCCTTCTACGCGCCGCATGAGCTGAGGGTGATCGTCGAGCGCTTGGCCAAGGTGTTGGGCGTGCGGGTCGACCAGGGCGGCGCCGAGGAGATAGCGGCCCGCAGCCGCGGCATGCCCAGAACCGCCAACCGGTTGCTGCGCCGCGTTCGAGACTACGCCGAGGTCATGGCGGACGGCCGGGTCGACCGCGCCACGGCGAAGCGGGCGCTCCTTGAACAGGGAATCGATGAGTACGGCTTGGACGATACGGACCGCAGAATCCTGTACCTGCTGATCAAACGATACGGGGGAGAACCCGCCAGCCTCAAGGCGCTATCGGCATCGGTCGGCGAGGATCGGGAAACGATCACGAACTTCTACGAGCCGTACCTTGTCCAGATGGGCTTCCTTCAACGGCACCGCCACGGTGTCGTGGCCACTCCACGAACGTGGCGGGCTTGGCCCCGGTTGTCGAGAACGGGCTCTGCCAAATCGTGATTCGTCCGACGGGGCCGTCCCCTGTCTGGCGTCAATTGCCACCGTCGGAACCGCAATGCCGGTTGCAGAGCGGGTGCTCCGCCAGGAGGTCGACCTAGGCCGCCCGCGACGACTCTCTCTCCCGCGCCACTGCCTCCTCCAAGTGCGGCGGCGGTCGCCACAGGCACTCCAGGACGTACCGCAGGTCCATCGGCCTGCCGTCCCATGCGGGCATCGAATCCTCGCCGGTGATCAGGATGCCCGCGTCCTCCAGGCCTTCGACGAGCTCGCGGGCGGGGTCCACGCCGATTGGCGGCGGTGCCGGGCTCTCGTGCAGCGGCCAGCCGCGGGGATCGTGGAACTGGACGGCGCCCTGGTCGTCCATGCGGACACTGAAACCGCCTTCGTGGAGCATGCGATGGTGCCGACGGCAGAGAAGAACGAGGTTCGAGAGCTTCGTTTCGCCGCCGTCGGCCCAGTGGACCACATGGTGCGCGTCGCAGTGCCGGGAGGAACAGCCCGGGAAGCGGCAACCCTGGTCGCGAAACTCCAGGGCGCGCCGTATAGGCGGCGGGATGGTGCGCGTCTTGCGGCCGACACTCAGGATCTTGCCGTTGGCGTGGGTCATCGGCACCTTGCCGGCGTCGCAGGCGACGCGGCGAGCCGCCTCCGCGGAAACGGGGACATGCGAGGCGCCGAGCCAGGCGCCGCCCGCGGGTCGGTTGGCTGTGTGGGTGCATGTCGGCTTGGCCATGGGCTCTGCGGGGACCGGCGTTTCCGCGGGAACGCGAACGTCCATCCAGGCTGCGGCGGGAGCGCGCCGGTCATCTCCCACCGAAGGCGTTTCCGCGGAAACGCGGCCCCTGCTGTCCGCGGCTCTCAGCTCGTCCTCGTTCACGTGAACCACGACCTGATAGCGGTCGCCGCTCGACCCCGGGTCGAGACCTGCCCTGAGGGCGCTCTCCGCGACGAGGGCAAGGGCGTCGGCGCGGACCTTGCCGGCTGGTGGCCGTTCGGCCTTGCCATTGCCGCCGTCCGAGTCGTCGCCAGCGTAGAGCTTCTCTCCCGCAGCGTCGAGCGCCTTCATCAGCACCTCGCCCGCCTCCGGGGCGAGCCGCCCGCGGATCACGAACATGCCGTTCTCGTCGATGTGGGTCGAAACGTGGCTTGAGGCGTCGCGCAACTCGTGGTCTCTCGCCTCGATGGAGCGGTCGATTCTCCGCCATCCCCTGACCAATCGCTCGATGTGCGCCGCCGTGCAGCACCGGCCAGTGTCAACCAGCGATTCCTCGGTCTCGGGCGTGGCGATGCGCGTCAGCGCTCTCACTTTCGAATAGGAAAGTACGCCCCGCTTCATCGCCTCGCTCATGAGAGGTAGGTTGCCAAGCGCGTGAGCCACCCGCACCCGTTCTCGCGCCGCTCCGGGTGTCAGGCTGATCCGCCAGGTCAGCCAGTGAGCGCAACTGCGGAAGCCGTTGTTCCAGCCTTCGTTCTCGTCGAACTCGCGGATCAGGACGAGCAGCTCGTAGGTCGCCGCGTCGATGCGGGCGGCGAGCGCGGCGATCTCCTCACCCATGGGGTCCTTGGCGCTCATGCCGGTTTGTTTGTCAATCATTGGGCACCTCTCGATCCGGGATGTGCGGGCGGCTTAGTGGGGGGTCGGGGGCGGCGAGGTCGCCAGTTCGAAGCCCCAAACGAAGGAAAAATATAACATGAATGCCTTTGAAACACAAGCAATCCAAGCTGCTGGAAGCGAGCGCCGGAGGAGCGGTGAGTCGAGGGGTAGGCGACTGATCGTGACGCGGCGTAGTGGCGACGCTCCTCCTTGACGGAGCGGACGAAGGTTCACTGGGCCCTCAACGCTGGCGTTCCGAGGTCGCGGGACCGGTGGTGCGAACCACCGACTGCTGCGCCGTGGCTGGCGGGCCCGAGATTGGCGGACCGAGGGTGGAGGGCAGACGGAGTCGAAACTTGTTCAGGGCTCGTCTTGGCGAAGGTTGCGCAGGGCTCGCCGCAGGGCGTTGCTGATCTCCCGCAACGCGGCGAGTTCCTCCCGATGTTCTTCGCACAGGTCGGCACTATTCGGGTTGTCGGGGGCGGCGAGAAGAACGGTAGCTTCGCGTAGCGCGTCTCCGGCCGCTTCCAGGAGTCCGGCTGCATCCATGCGTGCGAGGCTGGTACGGAGAGTGCTCACGGCCTTCACCTCACCGAAGTCGTCCAGCGAAGAGACCTGTTGCAGCAGGTCCTTCGCGCCGAACAACGTGTCGGTAGCCGCTTCCAGCACTCGGGCAGCGCCATACAGGGCGTGGTCACTCGCGTTCCTGCTGGGGAGCGAGAAACTGAGGATCTGGTGGGCCTCAACCAAGTTTCCTCCATGGTCGTCCTCGGCGTAGTAGAGGGCGCTCAGAACCTCCAGGTAGGCTCGTTCACCATCCAGTTGAGCCGCGCCTGCAGCCGCTGCGGCAGCATGCAACGTCTCGGCCGTTTCCCGCAGGGTTCCGAGCGGGTCGTCCTCCGCCGAAGCCGCAAGCTGGGGCGGCTCGGCGTCGCGAAGACCCTCATGCTCGACGGCCTCCGCCGGGCCGGTTGTGCGTACTACGGTTTGCTGGCTCGTATCCTCGATCGCGGTGATCCTCGCCGTCCAGTGCCCTCTTCGACGTGTTTGGACCTTGACCCTTTCTCCGGGCCGCGGCGGGAAAGTGGCAGGGAAATGCTGAATGAGGACGCCCCACTCACCGTCAGGCAGGCGGGTCGGCGTTCCGTGCCAGTCCGGTCTGTCACTCATTCGCTTGGTTGCGCGCGACGTTTCCCTCTCCTGGTCGCGGTAGCTCGAGCTAGCGCTAGCCGTTGGCTGCCCTCTCCCGCGGCAGGCGGATCTCGCTCACGAGTTGCTGCACTTCTTCAGGCGGCGGCTTGGTGAAGCGGCTCACGATCAGCGCCAGGGAGAAGTTGATCAGCATCCCGACCGCGCCGATGCCCTCCGGGCTGATGCCGAACAGCCAGTCCTCCGCCGTCGCTTCGGGGCGGATCAGGCGGAAGTAGACGATGTAGGCGCCGGTGAACAGGATGCCGGTGCTCATGCCGGCGATCGCGCCCTCCTTCGTCGTGCTGCGGGTGAAGATGCCGAGCACGAGGATGGGGAAGAAGCTGGCCGCAGCCAGGCCGAAGGCGAAGGCGACGACCTGGGCGACGAAGCCTGGCGGCGAGATGCCGAAGTAGGCGGCCACGACCACGGCGGCGGCGGCGGTGCTCCGCGCCAGCAGGAGTTCCTTGCGCGAGCTCATGTCTTTCCACAGGACCGACTTGCCGACGTCGTGAGAGATCGCCGAGGCGATCACGAGCAGCAGGCCGGCGGCAGTGGAGAGCGCCGCCGCGAGGCCGCCGGCGGCGACCAGGGCGACCACCCAGGCCGGGAGCTCCGCGATCTCCGGGTTGGCGAGGACCATGATGTCCGGGTCTACGGTCAGCTCGTTGGCGCCGTCGGCCATGTCCATCATGCCGTCGCCGTTCTTGTCGTCGAAGGCGATCAGGCCGGTGGTTTCCCAACTCTTGAACCACTCCGGCACTTCGCTGTAGCTCGCGCCGTGCAGGGTGGAGATCAGGTTGACGCGGGCGAAGGCGGCGACCGCGGGCGCCGTGGTGTACAGAAGGCCGATGAAGACCAGTGCCCACAACGCGCTCCAGCGCGCGGCTCTGGCGCTGCGGACGGTGTAGAAGCGGACCAGCACGTGCGGCAGGCCGGCGGTACCGACCATCAGGGCGAGCGTGATCGCGGTGACGTCGATCATGCTCTTCTTGCCCGGCACGAAGGCGGCGGTGTACTCGGGCAGCCGCAGTTCCCGGTGCAGGGCGTCCAGGGTTTCGAGCAGGAAGACTCCCGCCGCCTGGCCCTCCTGGACCGCGCCGCCGAATCCGAACTGCGGGATCGGGTTGCCGGTGATCTTCCACGAGATCGCCGCGGCGGGAATGAGATAAGCGACGATCAGGACGCAGTACTGGGCGACCTGGGTGTAGGTGATGCCCTTCATGCCGCCGACTACGGCGTAGAAGAAGACGATGACCACGCCGATCACCACGCCCCAGTGGATCTCGACCTCGAGGAAGCGTGAGAACACGACGCCGACGCCCCGCATCTGGCCGGCGATGTAGGTGAAGGAGACGAAGATCGTGCAGGCCGCGGCCACCAGCCGGGCGGCGTCCGAGTAGTAGCGGTCGCCGACGAACTCGGAGGTCGTGAACTTGCCGTACTTGCGCAGATAGGGCGCGAGCAGGAGCGCCAGCAGGACGTAGCCGCCGGTCCAGCCCATCAGGTAGATGGTGCCGGTGTAGCCCATGAAGGAGACGAGGCCCGCCATCGAGATGAAGGAGGCGGCGCTCATCCAGTCGGCGCCGGTCGCCATGCCGTTGGCGATCGCCGGAACGCCGCGGCCGGCGACGTAGAAGCCGGAGGTCGACTTGACCCGGCTCCACCAGGCGATGCCGATGTAGAGCGCGAACGTCGCTGCGACGATGACGTAGGTCCAGGCTTGGACGCTCATCTGCTGCTGCCCACCTCCGTCGTCATTCGCGTGCGGTCAAGCGGTCGGTTCGTCGAGAGGGCCGGGTCGGCTCAGTCGACTCCGTAGCGGCGGTCGAGGCGGTCCATGACCGCCGCGTAGACCAGGATCAGCACGACGAAGACGTAGATCGATCCCTGGTGCGCGAACCAGAATCCGAGCGGGAAGCCCCCGATCCGGGCGCCGTTCAGCGGCTCGACCAGGAAGATCCCGAGCACGTAGGAACAGACGAACCAGACGGCGAGGAGGATCGCCATCAGCCGCAGGTTCGCTCGCCAGTAGCCGGCCGGGTCGGGTTGATTGCTCAAGAGCCGGCATAGTACACCGCGACCAATACACTCCCACGGAGCCAGGGTCTGCTGAATGTCCAATCGCACCATGGGAGCCTTCCTCTACGCCGCCTCGTGGCTGCTGCGCCTGCTGCCGGCGGCCGCCTTCGGCCCGTTGGCGGGGCTGCTGGCTCATTGCCGTTGGGTCACGCCGCGTGACGTGCGCTTGATGCGCCGGAATCTGGCGGTGGTCCTGGGGCTGCCTCCGGGGTCGCCGGAGGCGCGCGATCTGGAGTGGCGCTGCGTGCGGCACCAGATCGTGGCGGCGCTCGAGACGGTGCGGCTCAGCTTCGACCAGAAGCGGCTCGACGTTGCCTCGATGGAGGGTTTCGACGAGCTGCGCCAACTGATGGCGGAGGCCGAGGGTTGCGGCCGCGGCCAGGTGCTGGTCACGGCTCACTTCGGCGCCTGGGAACTGCTGGCGCAGAGCACGGTGCGTGCGGCCGCCTCTCCGGTGTGCGCGGTCGCCAAGCCGGCGCGTTCCGCGGCGGCCTCACTCTTCGTCGAGCGAATGCGGGCGCGGGCGGGTGTGGGGGTGATCTGGAGCGGGCGTACGTCCCTGCTGCGCGACATGCTGAGTTGTCTGAAGCGGCGGGAGACGCTGATCATGGTCGTCGACCAGCGGCCCGATCAGCGGCGCGGGCCGGAGGTCTCCTTCCTGGGCCGTCGCACGGAGTTCGTCGGCGGCCCGGCGGCGCTGGCGGCGAAACGCGACTGCCCCCTGGTCGCCGCGTTCTGCGTCCGGGAGGGTCCCTTCTCGTACCGGCTGGAGAGTGAGATCCTCCGCTCTCCCGGCGGCACGCGGGACGGGGTCGAGCTGTCGCAGCGGATCGCCGGGGCGATTGAACGGAGAGTGCGGGCGCAGCCCGAGCAGTGGATGTGGAACTACCGGCGCTGGGACTACGAGCCCGAGGAACTGGCGGCGGTCGGCCTGGGCGAACTGCCCTGAGGGGAAACTGAGATGACGGGAGCTGAGATGACGAAGAACGAACAGGGACGGTGGCGAAGGACACGGCGCGTCGCCGCGCGCTCGGTGGCGTGGTGCGCGCTGCTTTTGATGGCGTCTGCTCCGGGGCTCGCCGACGAACGGCCGAACATCGTCTTCATCCTGATCGACGACCAGCGCTTCGACGCCGCCTCCGCGCTCGGCCACCCGTTTCTCGAGACCCCGCACCTCGACCGGCTGATCGAGCGCGGGGTGCTGTTCGAGAACGCCTTCGTGACCACATCGCTCTGCTCGCCGAGCCGGGCCTCGATCCTTACCGGGCAGTACGCCCACCGGCACGGCGTGCTGGACAACCGCACGCGTCTCGACCCACAGACGCCGACCTTCCCGCAGGAGCTCCAGGGCGCCGGCTACCGGACCGCCTTCGTCGGCAAGTGGCACATGGGCGGCGCGTCCGACGAGCCGCGGCCCGGATTCGACCGCTGGGTGTCCTTCCCGGGTCAGGGCCTCTACACCAACCAGACCTTCAACATCGATGGCGAGCGGGTGCCGCGCCAAGGCTACACCACGGACCTGATCACCGACTACGCGCTGGGCTTCCTGGCTGCTCGCGAAGGAGCGGAAGAGCCCTTCCTGCTCTACGTGTCGCACAAGGCGGTTCACTCTCCCTTCCGGCCGGCCGAGCGCCACCTCGGGAGCTATGCGGACAGGCGGTATCCAGCGCCGCCGACGATGGCGAACCGGCACGACAACTACGACGGCAAGCCGAACTGGGTCGAGGCGCAGCGCCGGAGTTGGCACGGCGTCGATGGCCTGTACGACAACCGGGTCGACTTCCAGCAGTTCGCGCTGGACTACGCGGAGACCATGCGCGCCGTGGATGACAGCGTGGGGCGGATCGTGGCCGCTCTGGAGCAGCAGGGGCTGCTGGAGGAAACGCTGCTCGTGTTCACCTCCGACAACGGGTTCCAGTTCGGCGAACACGGTCTGATCGACAAACGGACGATGTACGAGGCTTCGATCCGCGTGCCCCTGGTCGTCCTGGCGCCGGGGTTCGAGGGCGGCGCCGGGGGGCTGCGCCGCCCGGAACTCATCGTCAACCTGGACTTCGCGCCGACCTTCCTGGAGGCTGCGGGGCTCGAGGTCCCGTCGACCGTCCAGGGGCTTTCCTTCCTGGGACTGATCGATGGCGACCGGGCGGAATCGTCGCCATGGCGCGACGCCTTCCTCTACGAGTACTTCTGGGAACGGTCCTTCCCGCAGACGCCGACCGTGCTGGGGGTGCGCACGGACCGCTACAAGTTGATGCGGTTCCACGGCGTGTGGGACCGCTACGAGCTCTACGACCTGGAGGCGGACCCGCTGGAGCGAAACAACCTGCTGGGCGACTTCATCACCCGCCACGGCGCCGGCAACGTCGAGACGCGCCTGGCGGTCGCGGCCCGGAACGCGCGGAGCCAGGAGGGCGAAAACGCCGCCGAAGTACTGGCGCTCAAGGCGCTGTTCGACCGCCTGTCCGGGCGGCTGGACGAGCTCCTCGACGACGCCGGTGCTCTGCGGGAGCCGAACTGGCAGGCGCCGCGGTAGCTAGCTAGCTAGCTTAGCTAGAGCTTGCGCAGGCGTACCCGGCGCACCGCGTGGTCGGGCGCCTTCTCGAGGATCAGATCGGCGCGTTCGCGGGTCGGCAGGATGTTCTGGATCAGGTTCGGTTCGTTGATCGTCTTCCAGATGCCGCGCGCCGTGTCGGTGGCGTCCTCTTCGCTCAGGCTGGCGTAGCGGTGGAAGTAGGCGTCGGGGTCCTTGAACGCGGTGCCCCTGAAGGTCAGGAAGCGCTCCACGTACCAACGCTCCACGATCTCGGTTTCGGCGTCCACGTAGATCGAGAAGTCGAACAGGTCGGAAAGCATCAGCCGGCTGCTCCTGGGCGACTGCGACCGCGCCTGCAGCACGTTCAAGCCCTCGAGGATCAGGATGTCGGGCTGATCGACGATCTCGGTGGCCCCGGGCAGGATGTCGTAGGAATGGTGCGAGTAGACCGGGTGCTCGACCTGCCGCTCGCCCGACTTCACCTGGAGGACGAAGTTGACCAGCGTGCGGATGTCGAAGCTCTCCGGGAAGCCTTTGCGCTCCATGAGCCCCCGGTTCTGCAGGGCGGCGTTGGGGTGGAGGAAGCCGTCGGTGGTGACCAGGTCGACCTTGGGGTGGTTGGGCCAGCGCGCGAGCAGCTCGCGCAGGATGCGGCCGGTGGTGCTCTTGCCCACCGCGACGCTGCCGCCGATGCCGATGATGTACGGCACCTTCGGCGCCAGACCGCCGAGGAACGTCGTGCTGGCGCGGTAGAGATCCTGGGTGCCGCCGACGTAGAGGTTCAGGAGGCGCGACATCGGCAGGTAGATCTGCGCGACCTCGTCCAGCGACACGTTCTCGTTGATGCCGCGCAGCCGCTGCAGTTCGCTCTCCGAGAGCGTCAGCGGCGTGTCGGCACGCAAACGTCCCCACGCCTCCTCATCGAAGGTGACGTAGATCGAATCGGTGAGAGAGTCGACCTTGTGGTTGGTCAAGAGACCCCCGGGCTACGGATAGCCGGGCTGGATCAGCCGAGCTCCTCCAGTACAGCTTCGGCGCCGCTCACGCCGACCTGACCCGCCGGCTCCACGCCGAGGTACGTCACCACGCCGTCGTCGACGACCGCGGCGTAGCGCCGGGACCTGGTGCCCATGCCGAAGCGCGAGGCGTCGAGTTCCAGTCCGACCTTGGCCGTGAACTCGCCGTTGCCGTCGGAGAGCAGCAGGATGTCGTCGGGAATGCTCCGCGACTTGCGCCATTCGTTGATCACGAAGACGTCGTTGACCGCGACGCAGGCCACCGTGTCGACCGTCTTGGCCTTGATCGTCTCCAGGTGCTCGACGAAGCCGGGCATGTGGATCTCGGAGCAGGTCGGCGTCAGAGCGCCGGGCACTGCGAAGAGGACGACCTTCTTGCCTTCGAACAGCTCCCGCGTCGAGATATCGACGATGCCGTCCGATGTCATCTGCTTGAAGCTGGCTTCCGGGATCGCGTCCCCGGTCTTGATGCTCATGAACTCTGCTCCCTGGGGTCCGATGGGGGCGGCAGTATAACTATGATCGCGAGTTGTGAGGAGGCGTGTGCAGACGGGGATGATCGTAGCTCGGGCGCCCTGGGTCCGGGCGATCACTCTCGCGTTGCTGGTCTGTGCCTGCGCCGGCACCCCCGATGGCGGCGAGGCCGGACACGCAGGCGCGTCGGACTTGGGCGTCGAGCACTCGGCGTACCTGGGGAGCGTGGCTGACGCGGAGTTCGAGCTCGTCGAGCCGGGCGGTGACGGTGTCTGGCGCGAGATCCGCGGTGGCGGTCGCGTGGTGCGGTTGGCGGGGCCGCCCGAACGGATCGCGTCTCGGACCCTGGCAACCGACGAGATCCTGCTGGAGATCGCCGAGCCCGAACGGATCGCCTTGCTGTCCCCCTTTGCCGGCGATCCGGCGTTCAGTCCCAGCGCGGACGCGGCGCGGCGTCTGGGGCGTGTGGGCGGCTTCAGCACGGAGGAGATCCTGGCGGTTTCGCCCGACCTGGTGTTCGCGGCCGGCTTCAACACCCAGGAGACGCTCGCCCAGTTGGAGGCGGCGGGTGTGCCCGTACTCGTCCTGCTCGATCACGAGAGCCTGGCGGCGATCGAGAACAACATCCGGGTCGTCGGCTTCGCGATCGGCCGCGAGAGGGAGGCGGAGGGGCTGGTGGAGTCGATGCGGGGCCGGTTGCAGGGGGCTCGCGAGCGGGCGGGCGCCCGGGTGGCGGGCCTGCGCGTCGTTCACTACAGCGGTGGCGTGGTGCTGGGTGGGCGGACTGTGTTCGACGACGCCATCCGCCACCTGGGTGCGGTGAACCTCGCCGCCGAGAAGGGCCTCGTCGGCTGGCCGCGGATCAGCGCCGAACAGGTCGTGCTCTGGAACCCGGACGTGATCTTCACGGATTCCTATGTGGCCGACGACGCGGCGGTGGGCGTCCCGGACGGCACGCGGGCCGGCGGTCTGGGCAACGTGGTGGCCCTCGACGGTCGCGACATGGCCGCCGTCTCGCACCATGTCGCCGGTTTGGTCGACCGGCTGGCGGACGCGCTGGTTGACGCCGCGGAACGGCTTGAAGCCGCTGGCGGTCCGGATGCAGCGGCGGTTGGTGTCGAATGAGGATGATCGCGGCGGAATCGATGGTGGTCGGTACGCAATGACGATGGTCGGTACGGCATGACGATGGCTCCGGGAGTGCATCGGGTCGGATTCTGGTGGTACATGGCCGCCGGAGCGGCGTTGCTCGTGGCGTTCGCGGCAATCGGTCTGTTCCGGGGCGCGGCCGCTCTCGATCCAGCGGAAGTTCTGGCGGTGCTGGCCCGGCATCTGCTGCCCGGCGAGTACGGACCCGTGGATCCGCAGGTCGACACGATCGTGTGGTCGCTGCGGGCGCCGCGCGTGGTGGTGGCGGCAATGGTCGGCGGTTGCCTGGCGCTCGCCGGCGCCCAGATGCAGGGGCTGTTCCGCAATCCGCTCGCCTCGCCCGGGATCGTCGGCACGAGCACCGGTGCTGCCGTGGGCGCCGTCTTTGCCATGACCTTCGGTCTGGCCGGCAGCTTCCTCCTCGCCGCGCCGTTGTTCGCGGTCGGGGGCGCGCTGCTGTCGCTGCTGATCGTGACCCGGATCGCCACCCGCGACGGCTACACCCCGGTGACGACCCTGCTGCTTGCCGGGGTGGCGCTCAACGCGCTCCTGGCCGCGGTCAACTCCTGGTTGATCGCCCGCTCGTGGGAGCAGTACGAGGCGGCGCGCCAGATCGCGTACTGGATGATGGGCGGGGTCACGGACCGCGGCTGGAACCACGTCGGCATGCTGCTGCCGGGGATGGTCGTGGGCTGCGTCGTGGCGGCCTGGTTTGCGCGCGACCTGGACTTGCTGCTCGAAGGGGAGGAGGTGGCGGCGTCGCTCGGCGTCGACATCGAGCGGGCGAAGCGGGCCGTGCTGTGGAGTGCAGCCATTCTGACCGGCAGCGCCGTCGCGGTCAGCGGCGTGGTCGGCTTCGTCGGTCTCGTCGTGCCGCACCTCGTGCGCCTGCTGCTGGGACCGGTTCACCGCCGCCTGCTGCCGGCGGCATTCCTGACCGGCGCCTGGTTCGTGGTCGGCGCCGACCTCCTGGCGCGCACGCTCGCCGCGCCCAAGGAGGTCCACCTGGGCGTGGTCACGGCCTTCGTCGGCGCTCCGTTCTTCCTCTACCTGCTGATGCGCCACGAGGGCGAAGTGGCGGTGTCGCGGTGACGGCGGCGTCGGGCTCGGCGCCCAGGGCGCCGCGGCTGGAACTCGTGGGCGGCGGCGTCGAGCGCCGGGGCCGCTGGCTGCTGCGGGGCATCGATCTCGTCATCGAACCGTCCATGCTGACCTCGGTCGTCGGTCCGAACGGCGCCGGCAAGTCGACCCTGCTGCGGCTGTTGAGCGGCACCTGGCGATTAACCGAAGGCCAGGCGCTTCTGGGCGGTTTCGATCTCGCCGAGCTACCGCGGCGGCAGGCGGCGCGGCGGGTGGCGTACGTGCCGCAGTCGGTGCGCCCGTCCTTTGAGTTCACGGTGCGTGAGTTCGTCACCCTCGGCCGTTACCCGCACGAGAGCCGCCTGTTCGGAACCCGCTCCGCCGACCGCGGCTGGATCGACCGATGCCTGGACGATACGGACGTGCTGGCGCTCGCCGAACGCCGGGTGACGACGCTCTCCGGCGGCGAGTTGCAGCGCGTGCTGATGGCCCGCTGCCTGGCAACCGAAGCGGAGGTCCTGCTGCTCGACGAACCGACCTCGAACCTCGATCTGGCCCACGGCCTGGACCTTCTGGGCCTCGTCCGCCGGCTCGTCAACGAGGGGCGCTCGGTCGTGCTCGTTCTCCACGACCTGAACGCCGCCGCCCGCTTCGCCGATCGGGTGGCCGTGCTCGACGGCGGCGCCTTGGTCGCCGAGGGCCCGCCCTCCGAAGTACTGACGCCGGAGCTTGTGCGGCGCGTGTTCCGTGTCGAGGCGGTGCCTCTGCCCGGCGCCGCGTCGACCGTCTTCGACTTCGAACCGCTGGCCCGGATATTTCACGGAGGGCCGCAGTAGGTCATTGGTGAAGTATCCGGGGTAGCTCAGTCGGAGCCCGCGCCCGCCAGCCGCACCAGGTAGCTCTGCCGGCCCTCGAGCACCCGCTCGCCGCGCTGGTTCTCGATCACGCTCTCGAGCACGACCACGCCCGTCGTGCGCTGACGCCTGAGCTCCGCGATGTGAAGCGTCGGATACAGCGTGTCGCCCGGATAAACCGGCTTGAGGAAGCGGCAGGACTGCTCGACGTACCCGACCATGGCGCGGCCGATCACGTCGGCGAACGTGCCGGCCCCGGCGGCGCTGTAGCAGAGCACCTGGAGGCCGTGGGCGAGCATCCCGCTGTGGCCCTGGGACCGGCAGTACTCGATGTCGTAGTGGATCGGGTGGTTGTCGCCCGAGATCGCCTGGAAGGCGGCGAAGTGCGCTTCGGTGACGGTACGGCTGGGAAGCGGGAAACGCTCGCCGACCGTGAGGTCGTCGAACGGCCTGACGTCGACGAGACCCCTCTCCTCAGCGCCGCCGAATGCCTCGCCTATGTTCGTCAATTCTTCGGAATGGTGTAGTGGGATGAGACATCGGGATCGCTGGCCGTCTCTCCCCCGATGACCAGTTCGAGTCCTGCGGCATGTTCGCGCGCGGCGATGTTAGCGCAGTCAGGCGTCCCAGGGTTCGCTGGGTCCTCAGTCCGCCTCGGAAAATGCGCCCGCGTCATCTCATCCAACGCGACCCACGCGCCGCTGATCAACGCCCTCGGACGGCGGACCGCCGCGCTTCGAACCTCGCGGGCAAGACAGTGCGGTGCTCTCCGCCTGAAGTCCTCCACGAACATCGCAAAGCTCGTCATCTCAGCGCGCTTGGCGAAGCGTATGGTGCCGACGAAACGCTTGCTTCCCGCCGCGAGATCGGTCACTGCAAGGGTCATCGCACTCCCGCCGTTCATCTCCTCCTCGGTGACTTCGAAGCGATAGGTCGACCCGACCGCCCACGGATAGTTCAACTCACATGCAACTCCCGTTCCTTCATTTCCGAAGGTCCTGCACAGGACATCGCTTGCCTTGTCAATGAGCTCGGCATTTCCGTGTCCGGGAGCGTCCCAAACGGAGAACTGGAGCTGTCGGTCGTATCGGGAACCCCCGCGTTGCAACCCGGCGTATCCAAAATCCCAACGGATCGCGGCGTAGAAGGTCTCATCGGGTTCAGCCAGCGGAGTCATGTCGATTGAGTAACCCGTACTGGGGTTGTTCTGGTTCTTTATCCATATCGCGACCGCCCCATCGGGGTGATTGCTGGGTGTCGTCGACAAAGTCGCCAACTCCTCCCACACCTGCGATAGCTCGTTTTCCACGGTGAGCGATAGAGTGCCCTCGCCCGGCCAGCCCGCCACCCAGGTTGTCTGGAAGCGACCCCGGCCGTCCGTGACGCCATGAGGAGGGTACACCCAGCCTGAGTACCGGTCGGTTGACCATCGGTAGCTGGCGTTCGCGACCGGTGAGCGTCCGCCGTCCAGGGCAGTGACCATGATCGTGTCCGCGCCCTGTTTGCCCGCATGGGCAGGGGTCAGGTGTGTGGGCTCCACCGAGAGAGAGGCAATCGACCCCGCAACAGGCACGTCGTCGTCCTGAATCGTCCCGGTGGCGGTCGCCGTGCCCAGCGTGACATGGGCGGGAAGCACACTGCCGGTGATCGTCACCGTGAAGGTCTCGTCCGCCTCAGCCAGCGTGTCCTCCACTGTCGACACCGTCAGCTTTCCGGTCGTCTCGCCGGCCGAGATCGTCAGCATCCCCGCCGTCACCGCCGTGAAGTCGGTCCCGGATGTCGCCCTGCCGGCTGCCGTGCTCCAACCCAGCACTGTGTCGCTTGGCGCTGCGGCCGACTGGGTGACGGTGAATTCCACCGAGTCGCCCTCCTCCGCCGAAGCCCGCGCCACCGACACAGTCTCAATGATGCCGTCGTCGGTGTCGCAGACAAACGCCGAGGTGTCGCTCTTGGTAGCCGCCGTCACGCCCAGTCTGTTGCGATGAGTCCACTTGCGGCCTCCGCTGCTGGTGACGTGGAGGTTGAACGCGATGTCGGTCACCGGCGCCACGTAGATCCAGCGGCGGCCGTTGTGCGAACAGCCGTTGAGCACCTTGACCAGCACCTCCGCGTTGCCGCGGCTGAAGAACCAAAGCAGGCCCGACTGGTTCGAGGCCCAGATCCCCCCTCGGGCCTCGCCGACAAGGCCCTCCGCCGTCTCGTAGCACAGGCTCACCCAGTAGCCGCCGTCGAAGACGAGTGGCGTAGTGCTGGGGCGGCAGTCGGTGTACTCCCCTTCCGATATGGGACTGTCGATGGCGGTCTGGCCCGTAGCGGTCTCGGACCGTAATCCGGCGCCGGCGACGCCGTCCGCGTCGTCGGTGTCGCAGACAAAGGCCGAAGTGTCGCTCCGAGTAACGGCCGTCACGCCCAGCCTGTTGCGGTGGGTCCACTCGCGGCCTCCGCTGCTCGCAACGCGGAGGTTGAACGCGACGTCAGTCACGGGCCCCACGAAGATCCAACGGCGGCCGTTGTGCGAGCAGCCGTCGAGCACCTTGACCAGCACCTCCGCGTTGTCGCGGTCGAAGAACCAAAGCAGGCCCGACTGGCCGGAGGCCCAGATCCCCCCGTTGGCCTCGCCAACTAGACCTTCTGCTGTTTCGTAACACAGGCTCACCCGGTAGCCGCCGTCGAAGACCAGTGGCGTCGTGGTTGGACGGCAGTCGGTGTACTCCCCTTCCGAAATCGGACTCGCGTCGGCCTCGGCGACGGTTTGTCCGCCAGTGATGGGCACCGCGTTTGCGATGGCCGCGACGGAGGCGGCGCACAGCAGCGCCAGCAGAAGTGAGCGAACAACCCTGTCGCCGCCAAGAGCGCTCACGTTTGCCCGGAAGAGAGCCGTGTCCAGGAGCATCACCGAAGTCTCCTATTGTCCAACTTCCTTGCTACTGCTGCCCCAGCAGCCCGTGGTGGAAGTCCGGGTCGCTCTACGCTGCTCAGCGGTGCCATTCTTGTGGCTCCTCTATCAAAGGGGCGGAAGCAAGATAGCCGCTCGTACGGTTCCTGTCCCCTACAGAACTGTGGGCCTTGTGCTCCCAGAATTCAGGTCGCTGCTACACGCAGAATTGCAAGGGTGGCGCGTCCGAAGTGAGAAGCTCATCCACGCCAGCGGATGCAACCTCGGGCTCCTCATGCGTGAGATCGTCGGCTTCGGCACTCGCCGAAGCCTTCAAGGCAGGAGGACTGCCGCCAGCCAAGTTCTGCTCGCTCTCCTTCGCCGCGTCTGGCGCCGTCCGGCGGGTCGCAAGGCACTCCCGCGCCTACACTGCCGAGGCTTCATTGACCACGGTGCCACCGAATACCCGGGTCAGCGCCTCGGCCGCCTGCGCGGTCTGCTCCGGACTCACGTCGCGGTGCGTCACCAGCCGGATGTGGACCGGGCTCACGTCCAGGCACAGCACACCCTCCAGTCCAAGCGCCTCGACGCATTCCGCGGCGCTCCGGCCCGTGCCCTCGACCGAGAAGATGAGGATGTTCGTGCGTTGTTCGGCGATCAGGGCGACGCCGGGAAGGTCCTTCAACGTGTCCGCGAGCAGACGGGCGTTCTCGTGGTCCTGGACGAGCAGGGGAGGGCTCTCGTCGAGGGCTACCTCGGCCGCCGCCGCAAGCACGCCCACCTGCCGCATCTGGCCGCCGCACATCTGCCGGTAGCGGCGGACGTTGTGAACGAAGTCGCGGGAACCGACCACGATCGACCCGACGGGCGCGCCCAGTCCCTTGGAGAAGCAGAAGGAGAGGGAGTCGACGGGACCCGCGGCTTCGGCCGGCGTGCAGCCGAGCGCGGTCGCGGCGTTGAACAGCCGGGCGCCGTCGAGGTGAACCCGCAGACCGCGGCTGTGGGCGGTGTCGCAGAGGGCTTGAGTGCGGTCCCGTTCGTAGACCGTGCCGCCGGCCTGGTTGCAACTGTTCTCCAGGCAGAGGAGGCGCGTCGAGGCCAGGGTGGGGTCGTCCGGCGCGATCGCGGCCTCGACCTCGGCGGGCAGAAGAGTGCCGTTCGCCTCCGCCGCAACAGGGCGCGGCAGCAGGCCCGCGACGCCGGTGATCCCGTTCATCTCGTGGTTGATGATGTGCGCGTTCGCCTCGAGCAGCACTTCACTGCCCCGTGGCAGTTCGTGCGCGAGCAGGCAGGACAAGTTGCCCTGGGTGCCGGAAGGGACGAACAGGGCGGCTTCGCGACCGAACAGGTCCGCGACCCGCTCCTGGAGCCGGTTGACCGTGGGGTCCTCGCGGAACACGTCGTCGCCGACCTCGGCTTCGGCCATCGCCTTGCGCATGGCCGGGGACGGCCGGGTCAGGGTGTCGGAGCGGAGATCAACGGGGGCGTTCATGGCCGGGCGATCATACTTGGCGCCCAATGGGCGATTCCGAGTCCCAGTCAGAGCGCTCGCAGCCCGACCCGGTAGTGGTCGCCGCCGCGGATCTTGGCTCGAACAGCTTCCACCTGGTAGTGGCCGAGGTGCGCGGCGGCCAGCTCGTATTCGTCGACCGCCGGAAGGAGTTCGTGCGGCTCGCCGCCGGACTCGACGAGCGCAAACGCCTGACCCCGGAAGCGTCGGCGCGGGCACTGGACTGTCTCCGCCGGTTCGGTGAGCGGGTGCGTTCGTTTCCCCCGGGGACTGTGCGTGCCGTCGGCACGAACACGCTTCGTCAGGCCCGCAACGCGCAAGACCTGCTGGAGGCGGCGCAGCGCTCGCTGGGACATCCAGTGGAGATCATCTCGGGCCTCGAGGAGGCGCGGCTGATCTACCTCGGCGTCTCGAGGAGTCTGGCCGGCGACGAACGGCGCCTCGCTGTGGACATCGGAGGCGGCTCCACGGAGCTGATCGTCGGCGAGGGCTCGGAGCCGCTCGATCTGGAGAGCCTGTACATGGGCTGCGTCAGTAGCAGCCTGCGCCACTTCCCGAATGGCCGGGTGGCCGAGAAGCGCTGGCGTCGGGCCGAGACGGCGGCGCTGGTGGAACTGGAGCCGGTCGAGCGGCGTTTCCGCGCCGGCGCCGGCTGGGAGTCGGCGGTCGGCTCCTCGGGCACGGTGCATTCCGTGGCGACGGTTGTCCAGGCGGCGGGCTGGTGCGAGGAGGGCATCACCCTGGAGGCGTTGCTGCGTCTTCGCGAGTTGCTGATCGAACGCGGCACAACCATGAATGGCGGCATCAAGGGGTTGAGCGAGGGCCGGGCGCCGGTGTTCGCGGGCGGCGTCGCCGTGCTCCTCGCCACCTTCAAGGCGCTCGGCATCGAGCGCATGCGGGTCGCCGGCGGCGCCCTGCGCGAGGGTGCGCTCTACGATCTCCTCGGCCGGCTGCACCACGAGGACACGCGGCACGCCGCGGTCGAGTCGATGGCCCGGCGCTACCACGTGCAGCCGGAACAGGCCGAGCGGGTCCGGGAGACGGCGCTTCAGCTCCTCGGACAGTGCGCCGAGCAGTGGAACCTGATCGGAGAGCTTCCCTGGCTCATGCTCTCTTGGGGCGCGCAGTTGCACGAAGTCGGCCTCGACATCAACCACGCCGGCTTCCACAAGCACGGCGCCTACATCGTCGAGAACGCGGAGATGCACGGCTTCTCGCTCCAGGAGCACCTGCTGCTGGCCTCGCTGGTCCGTTGCCACCGCCGCAAGTTCCCCCGCCAGGTCTTCGACCGCCTGCCCTCCGCCTGGCGCCAGACCGCGCGGCGCCTCGCCGTCCTGCTCCGCCTGGCCGTGGTGCTCCACCGGAGCCGTCGCACGGAACCGCTCGCGGTCCGTCTCGACGTCGACGGCCGGTATCTGCGGCTGGTGCTGCCCAAGGCCTGGCTCGAGATCTCCCCGCTGACCCGGGCCGACCTGCGCCAGGAGGCGAAGCTCCTTGCCGCGGCGAAGTACCGGCTGACGGTGGAGGAGGAGGGCGTGGATTTGGCAGTGGCTTCGCCAACTGTCGTTGGCGCTTCTTGATACGACGGCGAGGATGGAGTAGGGTGGTGAACCGTACTGGAGAATATGGGGACCCATAGTGAAGACTACGATCGAAGTCTCGAACGACCTGGCGAGAGAGGCGAAGGCACACGCGGCAAGAGAGAACATCACGTTGCGAGAGCTGTTTGAGCGTGGTTTGCGATTGGCGATGAAGGCTGACCGGGAAGCCGTTGGTTTCACACTGAGAGATGCGAGCGTTAGCGGTCGCGGCCTGGACGCGGAGTTTCAAGGAGCCGATTGGGCCCGCATCCGTGAAGCCATTTATGAAGGGCGCGGGGGTTGATCGCCACCGACACGAACATCCTCGTCTACGCCCACCGCGGTGACTCCGAATGGCACGACCGGGCCAAGACGTGTGTGTCAGCGCTGGCGGAAGGACGAGTGGCATGGGGACTGCCTTGGCCGTGCGTGCATGAGTTTCTGGCCACGGTGACTCGCCCGCACATCTACAGTCCGCCGTCGACCCTCGACGCTGCCCTCAACCAGGTCGACGCCTGGCTCGAGTCCCCCGTTGCCGACCTCCTGACGGAGACCTTCGCGCACTGGGAGTTGCTGAAGGACCTGCTCCGAAAGGGGCAGGTCAAGGGGCCGATGGTCCACGACGCGCGCGTTGCCGCGCTCTGCCTCGCGCATGGCGTCACCGAGTTCTGGACCGCCGACCGGGACTTCAGCCGCTTTCCCGACCTGCCGACGCGGAATCCGTTGCAGGACTGAGGCGAGAGGCCGAGCGCTCCTCGAAAGCGACCGTCACGCCTCGGCGTTCGCGCACTTCGCTACGGCTTCGGCCATCTCGCCCATCGAGAAGAACACGAAGTCTGTGGTCGGCATCGTCTCGACGCGGTCCGTAGCGCCCCAGCTCCCACCCTCGGAAAGGCGCTGGCGGTCGATCCAGGCGTTGGCGAGCCCGAACCGGTTCGCCGGCACATGGTCGTGGTGCAGGCTCTGCGCGGTGTGCAGAACATCCGACCGGTCGAGCCCGAAGTCCGATTTCAGGTGGGCGAGCAGGTACTCGAAGTTCGCGTCCGCCGGCTTGTAGGAGCCGATGTCCTCAGCCGTGTAGATCGCGTCGAACTCGACCCCGAGCTTGCGGTTCGACCCGGCGATGCCGACTCGATGCACATTGGACAGGATGACGAGCCGGAAGTGCCGCTTGAGGACCCGCAACGCGTCCGCGGTGTCCGGAAACGCCGGCCAGTCCGGCACGGAAGCTCCGAACCCTTCGTCGAGTTCCGTAGCCGTCTCCATGCCGAGGCTGTCCGCGATCCGTCGATGCACGCGAGCCAGCAGGTCGGGGTACAGCAACCCGGGCGTCTCCTGTTCCTGAAGGCTCTCGCCCTGCCCGAACGCAAGCAGGGCGGCGTCGCGGGTGACCTCGGCGTCCCGGTTCCGCATGATCAGCGGCTGCAACGCATCCCAGATCCCGGTCTCCCAGTCGATCAGGGTGCCGTAGCAGTCAAACGTCAGAACGCGGTAGTCGGTCAGTCGGGGCATAGGGCGGTTGCCGGCATAAGCTACACCCGTCTGAAGGGGTGAGGATGGACAGACTGAGAAACCACCCGGGCCAGATTCTCAGAGCAGAACTCGAAGCCCGAGGAATGAGTGCGAACCAACTAGCCCTCGCGCTTCGAGTTCCAGCGAATCGGATCACAGGCATCCTCCGCGGGGAGCGAGCCGTCACCGCGGAGACGGCGGTTCGCCTCGGTCGCTACATGGGCGCTGGGCCGGTCCTGTGGATGAACCTCCAAACGGCGTACGACGTGTCCGTCGTCGAGGCCAAGCAAGGCGCCGCGATCGGCCGCGAGGTACTGCCCGCTTCATCGGCCTCATCTGCGAGCAAACTGACCGAGGCCAACCGCTAGCAGCTTGCGTAGCAGGAACTGGGTGCGCCGGCGCCCCGCCGGCTTCCAAGAGACGCGCGCGGCGAGTACTCCTAGCAGGCCGGCAGGCGCGTTGAAGTCCAGAGCGGCTCTCAGGCGGCTTGGCGGAGCCTAAGAGCGTGACGGCGAAGGACTCGGACTCGGCTGGCCGACTTCCGGATCTCGCCTTGAAGATGTTCGATATTGCCCGACAGGTCGAGCGTGGCAATTTCGAGCTGCTTCCCGGCGTAGCGAACGCGGTGGACTACGTCGTCGGCTCCGCCTTCAGCGTAGATCAGCAGGCCGCCCGGCAGGTCGAGGGCGGTGGAGTAAGCGAGGAGTTGGTACAGGTCGGCGTTGGGTACGCGCTCATTCTTGACGCGCTTGTACTTCGCGTCGCCGACGAAGGTGCAGGTGGGGCCGTTCCACCAGGACAGGTCCGGCTTGAGCCGCACTTGCCGACCCTCGTCGAGGTGTAGGCGGGGAAGTCGCTTGTCGGGCGGGAAGGTGCTCTCCGAGAGAGCCAGTTCCTCTCTGAGTGCCCGAGTCACGAACTCCTGGAAGACCACGTTCATGTCCATCAGGAACCCGTTCGCCCGCGCCGCGCCGCGGGCCGTTTCGATGGCCGTGTGGCGGAGGATCAGGCGCGCCAGGTTCACGACTTCCCGGTAGTGCTCGTTCAGCCGGTCGAACTTCACTTCGGGAACGGCCTTCGGCGGAAAGTCGACCAGGCTCACGTTGTCGAGCGTCGCCGCGACCCAGCCCAGGTCGCGGCGCGATTTCGCCGAGCGGATTCGGAGTTTCCCAAGCCTGTCGGCCGCAGCTTTGACCAACCGGTTCGCCAGCACATCGTCCGTGAAGTCGTCGTAGCGGACCTCGACCGGCAACGGAATGCCGAACCTGCGGCGGAGCTGATCGGCAACGCGGATGCGTCCGCGGACGGTGTGGAGGGCCTCCTCCTCCGTGCGGTAGCCGTGGAGCAGTCCGCGCGCGAAGGCGCGGCGCGCGGCTCGGGTGAGCGCGGGGACGAGCGCCTCTACCAGGGTCGGTTGCACGTGGAAGTCGAAGTGCTCCTCCCGGAAGTCGACCGCGCCCATCGCGTAGGACGCCAGGTAGAGCACGCGGCCGATGGGGAGCTTCGGCTGGATGGAGACGGACAGGTCGCCGACGTCGAGGGCTCCGACGGTGGAGCTTGGCTTGAGGTGGTAGGCGTCACTCTCGCCAAGCGCCGGTTCGATGGTCAGATCGAGCCGAAGTTCGGCGAGCCTGTCCCGCTGAGACGTGGTGAGCCGCTCCGGCTCAGGCGTCCTCGTCCATTCGGTTAGATCAATCCTCTTCATCGCCGACCCGCTCGCTGCTCTCCTCGGTCGGGTTGGCGTCGTCGGTCTCAGCCTGCCGGAGCTTGTCGAAGCCGAACTCGGACAACCGGTCGGCCTGCCCGTAGAGGCGCTCCTCGATGTACGGGAGGACGTTGTGCTCCCAAATGAGGCGGGCCTTCCCTTCGTCGAGATCCTTCTTCATGAAGTAGCTCGGCCCGATGGCCGCCTGGCGGTCGTCGAGCTTCGCGTTCGCCCGGACAACCATCTCCGGCAGCCACTTCATGCCGTTCCCCTCCCGCTCAAGCCAGCGCTCGAGCAGCCCCTCGACAGGCGGCTTGTCGGGATGGAACTCGACGAAGTGGAAACGTCGTCGCAGCGCCAGATCGATCAGCGCGATCGAGCGGTCGGCGGTGTTCATCGTGCCGATGACGTAGAGGTTCTCGGGCAGGCTGAACGGATCTTCTCCCTCGGCGGCGTACTGCGGCGCGATTCCCTCGTCCCGGTACTCCAGCAGGAAGTACAACTCGCCGAACACCTTGGCCAGGTTCCCCCGGTTGATCTCGTCGATGATCAGGAAGTGCGGGGCGTCCGGCTCGTCACGAGCCGCGGCCGCCGCGGTGACGAGCGGACCGTCGCGCAGAGTGAATCCGGCTTGGCCTGCTGCAGTCAGAGTCGGCCGATAGCCCTGCACGAAGTCCTCGTAGGCATACGAGGGATGGAACTGTACGAGGGTGACGCGTTCGTCGGATCCGGACAGGTGGCGGGCAAGCTTCCGTGCGGCGTAGGTCTTGCCGGTGCCGGGAGGGCCTTGGAAGATGACTTGGCGCTTGTCGTCGAGGAGTTTGGCGATTCTCTGGAGGTCGGCTCCGTCGTAGAGAAGATCAGAGGCGAGTTCGGTGACGTCAGCGTCTGCGAGGCGGTGCTTGGGCTGTACCGGTCGCTCGTATCGGTCCGGGTACCAGTACCGAAGAAAGAGGTCGTAGTCCTGTTCTGCTCCGTTGAAGGCGAAGTCGATCAGGGCGTCTGCCGCCCATGGCAGGTTCGCGGTTTCCCGTGACACCTTCCAGACTCTGGGAATGAAGGTGAAGAAGTACCACTCGCGAGGCGTCTCGAAGCGCTCCCAGTCCACGAGAAGTCGGCGACCATCTCCAGGGTTCTGTGTCACGGCCCCGATCGACTTGATCGCCATGGTGGAGGTGAGTTCTCCCTGGTTGTCGAACGGGAGCCTGCGCTTCTTCAAGTAGGTGCTCTTGATCGCGATGCGGTCTCCGGGTTCGATCGACTTCACCTGGTCCAGGAACAGGTCGCTCTTCGCGCCGCCGTGCTCCCAGATGCCCTCGCGGACGAACCGGTCGGTTTGGTCTTCGGTGCCCTCGCCGAAGGAAGCGCCGACGAACCAGCAGGGCCTTTGGTCCCCACTGTTCGCTGGGGCAACTCTCTCGTATGCGACGGCCCACGCGACCGACTGCGCTTCGAGGCGGTCGTTCGGTCGTTCCATGCCAGCTCCACGAGCACGTTCGAGGAGTTCATCGAGGAGTCCCAGCGCGGCCTCGTAGTGCGAGGCCTCGTCGCCTCCGGCAGCGGGCCCCGAATGTCCGGTGCGCTCGTAGGTCTTGTTGAACTCGGTCACCTTGTAGGGTGGAAACTGGCGGGCGCCGCACGCCATCAGGAGAACGGAGATCCATCTCAAGCGTGTGCCTGTGCCGCTTTGCAAGCTGTCGGGGATCAGGCGCGTGAACGCCCGGATCCGATCGGCGCCTGACAGTCCCTCTTCGTCGGCCCAGATTATTCGTAGAGCTTCCTGGGCCTCCTTGGGCTGATCGCGGAACCAGTTGCGCAGGCCGATCTTGTCGTAGGTGGAGGTCAGGTTGTTGTTGATCGCCTTGGTGACGAGCGCGAGGCAGTTTTCGTCACCCTCGAGGACGGCACGGCGGGCTTCTTGAAGCTGGAGCTCGATTGCGAGCTTGTAGTCGATCTCCTGGCTATCCAGCAGACCGCTCTCGACGTAACGCCGGACGTCCTCCAGGTACCGATCCCATTGTTCGCAGTGGGCAACGGAGCCTTCCGCGCCCTCGTCGCCTCGGGCGCCGAGGAACTTGCGGTAGAGATTCACGGCCGCCTTGAACGTCGCGCTGTTGTTGTAGAGGTCGCCTTTGGTCGGGACGTTGTGCCCCGGAGATCTGCCGTTTCGTTCGTCTTCCCTGGAGTACGTGAGCCGGTCAAGCAACCCCCTTAGCCCGTCCGCGTTCCAATGGGCGTCCAGATCGCCTTCGTGTCTCTCGACCAAGCTGCAGTCGGCGACTCGCGTAGCGATGCTTCCGTCCACCTGTTCTCGGACATCTCTCAACCAGGCGCGGAACGGTTGCTCCTGCATCTTCCGAACCTCCCTCCTTCGTCTTTCGCGCGGTCAGTCCGAGTGCGCGGAGGTGTCGACAACGCCCATACGCGCGAGGTGGCGGAAGAACGCGACGAGGCCTTGCAGCGTTTGCTGCTTCTCAGGATCCAGGCCGTCGGGGCGGAAATGCATGACATCGTTTCGTATCTGCCGCACAGCCTCCAGCCTTTCGACGAACAGTTCGCAGCTGAACTCGAGGCGCAGCTTCGCCCAGTTCGCCGGTTTCCGGAGGAGCCGGCAATAGCCGCCGAGAGTGAGGTCGGCGGCACCGGTGGCGGTGAGTCCCTCCGGGAGCGCTGCCTGGATCTCCTCCGTCGTGAAACGGCCATGCACGAGTGTGTGCAGGTACTTCTCGATCTCGCCGATCAGGAGGAATGGGCT
This sequence comes from Candidatus Multivorans sp., assembly GCA_965205295.1. Taxonomy (GTDB): domain Bacteria; phylum Acidobacteriota; class Thermoanaerobaculia; order Multivoradales; family Multivoraceae; genus Multivorans. The sequence continues at coordinate 1,868,793 of OZ242167.1, read as the reverse complement.
GGCCAGTTCGTGGAACTCCCTGCTCAGGTCGCTCGTCGTTACGATGCTGACGATTTCGTCAGTGGAACTCCGGACCAGTGTGTAGCCGTGGCTGGCGATAGCGGAAACAGCGTCCAGAAGCGGGGTTCCTAAGCGGACCTCTTGGACGTGCGGGTTCATGCAGTGCCTGACGAGGCTGCACTCGACGCCGGATGACAGCCGTGAGCCGATCGACTTCCAGGTGATCATGCCCCGGATCTTCCGGCGGTTCTTCGTGACCGGCAGTTGGGAGTAGTCATTGAGCAGCATCACGGTGGTTGCGTCATGCAGGGGCTTGTCCGGATCGACGACTTCCGGGCGATGATGGGCGGAAGCTAGTGCGTCGATGCGGACAGTTGGATCATCGATGGCCACAGTCGCTACCGACCCGTTGGCGCTCTCGCGGTCGAGCTCGATGGAGATCTCGTGGTCGATCCAGACGCTCTCGAAGTCCGGGCTCGTTCGCAGTCCGTGAGCCTCGAGAGCGTTGCGGATCTTGGATACCACCACGCGTCCCCTCTTGGCGTAGCCGAAGAACTCCAGAAGGCGGCGAACGGTCAGCTTCTCCTGACTCGGCGCCGCGCCGCCCTCGATGGCTTCCCGGGCCTCCTTCCCTACACGTTCCAGGTAACTCTGCGCTTCGGAACTCATGGGGCTTGCTCCTCGGCTGTCCGTGTCGTGGGTGAGCGAAGCCGCAGAGTCTATGGCAACTGCACTAGTGCGTGAGGCAGCGGTTGTGCCACGTCGGATGCCGGCCGGAGGCCGGCGCACCCAGCGGGTGGTCGGCGCGAGGTGGCGCCGAGCTGATGTCGTCCAGGGAGGTGTGGCTGCCGCCGTCCCAGCCCCGCACTGTCCCCTCAAGGCCGGAACTGGATCGGCCGCGGCTTGAGCCGGGCCGGTTGCGACACGATCTTCCAGGCCGTTTCGATCCACTCGCAGATCATCCGGCGGGTGTCTCGCGGATCGATCATCTCTTCGATCTGGAAGCGCGACAGCGGACCCACCGGGCCGCGGGCGCTTTCGATTCGGGCCATCAGCTCGGCGCGCAGGGCCTGGGGATCCTCGGCCTGGGCGAGTTGGCGCTTGTAGGCGGCTTCGATGCCGCCTTCGGGCGGGATTCCGCCGGTGTCGGCGGCGGGCCAGACGACGCGCATGGAGGGTTGGGCGCGGGGTGTGGCGTAGTTGTTGCCGGCGACGCCGAAGCTGCGGCGCATGAGGACGGTGAAGATCGGCGTGGTGACCTGGGAGAAGGCGATCATCCACTGGCCGCCCCAGCGGATGGTGCCGGTGATCTCGTGTTCGAGGCCGACGGCGAAGCCGGGGTTGTCGACCAGGTTGAGGACCGGCAGGTGGAAGAGGTCGCAGACGTCGAGGTGGCGGGTGAGCTTGCGGCAGCCGTCGGCGGTGAGCGCGCCGCCGTTGGTGTGCTGGCTGTCGGAGGCGATCACGCCCATCGGGTGGCCATTGAAACGGACGAAGCCCGTGACCTGGTCGGTGCCCCAGAGCGGACCGATCTCGAAGAAGGAGTCCCTGTCCGCCATCAGCCGGATCGCCTTGCGCACGTCGAAGGTGGCGGTGCGCTTGCGGGGGATGAGGTTGAAGAGTTCCTCGTCGCGGCGGTCGGCCGGGTCGTTCGGGTCCGGCGGTGCGACCGGCGGCGCCTCGAACACGGACGATGGCAGGTAGGACAGGAAGCGCCGGGTGAGCGCCAACGCTTCCTCTTCCGTTTCGGCCAGGTTGTCCACCGAACCGTTGCGGCAGTGGATGTGCCAGCCGCCAAGGTCCTCCTTGGTGATGTCGTAGCCCATCGCGGGCCGGACGACGGGCGGTCCGGCGACGAACAACTGCGCGATGTCGCGCACCATGACCGAGAAGTGGCCGAGCACGGCCTTGGCGGCGCCGATGCCGACGACACTGCCGAGCAGCAGGTTGACGACCGGCGCCGTGCTGAGTTGCTCCGTGTACATCGTGCTGCCGAGGTGGCCGGGCAGGAAGGAACCGCCGCCGCCCGCGACCCGGGGTCGCCCGGCCTTGATCGCGCCGTGGCTCTCCTTCGCCTTGCTTTCACCCTCCTGCTTCTGCTGCGGCACCATCGTGGCGACGCTGCCGCCGCCGGACGAGCCGTCGAGCAGGCGGACCGAGGGCACCCGCATCTCCAGGGCCAGCCGATCGAGGTGGCGGCTCTTCTCCCCGATCGCGCCGTCCGCGTGGCCGCCCCGGGAGGTGAAGTCGTCGGCGCAGACGACGGCGGTGCGGCTCTCGATCCGGCCCCAGCCGCCGACGTGGTTGGCGGGCGTGAAGTCGACGATCGCTCCGCTCTCGTCGTACGAAGCAAAGCCCGCGATGCTGCCGATCTCGTGGAAGCTGCCGTCGTCGAGCAGGAGATCGATGCGCTCCCGGCAGGTCAACTTGCCGCGGCTGCGCTGGCGCACCACGCCGCGGTCGTCGGAGCCGGGCGCCAGCCGCTTGTGTGCGAGGGCCTGCATCGTGGCGACGTCCTTAAGCAGCGGCGCCCAGGTGTCATCCTGCAGCGCCGCCGGCGTTTCGGCGGCCGCGCCCTCAGCCGGCGTGATGACCGCGACGAGCTGCCCCGCCTCCACCGTGTCGCCGGCCTGAAGCGGCTGGAGCGCCGCCACCGTGCCGCTTACCGGCGCGGCAACCTGGGATTCCATCTTCATCGCGCTGACGACTAGCAGCGCTTCGCCGGCGGCCACGCGGTCGCCCTCGGCGACCCGGATCTCCAGGATCGATCCGGCCATCGGGCAGGCGACGGCGTGCTGGCCGGGTCCGACGTCCAGTTCGGCGGCCGTCGACCTTGCGGCGGTCGGCGCACCGGCGCCGCCGGCCACGGAGACGCCCATCACCGTGGCCTGCAGCCGCAGCAGGGTCAGGGCGCCGTCGGCGCCGGCATCGGCGGCTGGGGACAGCAGATCCGGATGTTCGCCGAGGAGTGTGGTCCGCGCGTCGCCGGCGCGGACCGCGGTGTGCGCGAGGATCGCCTTCAACTGACTCAGGTTGGTGGCGAGACCGCCGATATGGAACTCGTCCAGGGCCCGGAGAAGGCGGTCGACCGCGGCGACGTAGGAGGCGTGACCGGGCCCGAACGACGAGGAACTCAAAGCTGTGACCTTGGCGAGCAGCGGGTCGAACTGGGGTGGCGGCGCGTAGCCGACGTAGCCGCAACCGTCGACGCGTACGCCCGGGCCGGTGGGCTCCTTGTAGGCACTCAGCGTCCCCGCCCCGCGGGCGACCACCCGGGCCTGGACGGCGGCGCCGCGCGGCGTGCCGACCGCGTCCTGGCTACCGAGACCGAGGGCAGTGAGCGTGGCGCCGGCGGCGATCCGGAACTGGGCCTCGACGAGGTCGATGCCGGTGACCTGCTCGGTGACCGTGTGTTCGACCTGGATGCGAGCGTTGCACTCGATGAAGAAGTGCTCGCCGGTCTCGGGCACGACCAGGAACTCGACGGTGCCGGCGTTGGCGTAGCCCGCCGCGGCGACCAGCTTGACCGCGTCGGCGAGGATGCGGTTTCGCAGGTTGGCGCCCAGACCCGGCGCCGGCGCCGTCTCGACTACCTTCTGGTTGCGAAACTGGACCGAGCAGTCCCGCTCGTGCAGGTGCACGACGTGGCCCTCATTGTCCGCGAGTACCTGGACTTCGATGTGGCGCGGGCGCTCGATCAGCTTCTCGACGAACAGCGCGCCGTTGCCGAACGCGGCCTCGGCCTCGCTCCGGCAGCGGGCGAACGCCTCGGTCATCGCGTCGGCGGACGTGACTCCGCGCATGCCGCGGCCGCCTCCGCCGGCCGCCGCCTTCAGCATCACGGGATAGCCGAGCAGGGCGGCCAGATCCACCGCGTCGGCCGGGGACTCGAGTGGGCCGTCGCTACCGGGAACCACCGGGATGTCGAGGGAGGCCGCGAGCTGGCGGGAGCGCACCTTGTCGCCGAACAGCGCGAGCGCGGCCGGCGGCGGTCCCACGAAGACGAGTCCGGCCTCCGCGCACCGCTGTGCAAAGTCGGCGTTCTCGGCCAGGAACCCGTAGCCGGGGTGGACGCAGTCGCAGCCGCTTCGGTGGGCAGCCGCCACCAGTGCCTCCGCGTCGAGATAGGCGGCCACGGGATCGTCGGCAACGCCGTTTCCGATCTGGACGGCCGATGTCGCGAGACGGGTGTGAAGCGACAGCGAGTCGGCGGCCGGGTAGACGCCTACCGACTCCATGCCGAGCGCCGAGGCGGCCTTGACGATGCGGATGGCGATCTCGCCGCGGTTGCTGATCAGGACCCGTTCGAGTTGCGGCATGGACTGACCCCGTTGGTTTGAGGAAGGACGGGAGGATACAGGGGCGGCGCTACAATCCCCGGCTTCTCGCGCCGGGCCATGCCCGTCCGCACTCGAATCCGGTTCCATGGCCTCCACCTGCCGCACCGCCACGGTCGCCGATGCCGCCGGCATCGTGGTCCTCGTCAACGACGCCTTCCTGATCGAGGTGGACACGCTCTCCGGCGACCGGATCGGCCTCCCGGAGGTGGGGGAGCGGCTCGAGCGCGGCTCCTTCCTCGTCTGCGACACCGAAACGGGCGGCTTGGCCGGCTGCGTCTATGTCGAGGTGCGCGGCGAGACCGGCTATCTCGGTCTGGTGTCGGTCGCGTCGTCGCAGCAGAGCCTCGGTATCGGCCGAAGGCTGATGACGGCGGGCGAGAGTTGGCTGCGCGAGGCGGGCTGCGGCGTCTGCGAGCTCTGGGTGCTCAGCGTGCGGCCGGAACTGTCGGCCTGGTATCGCCGTCTCGGCTATCGCGTGGTGCGCACCGAGCCCTTCGAGGCGGTGAACCCGCCGCCGACGCGGAGACTGCTGCGCCCCTGCTACTTCGAGGTGATGGAGCGCGACCTGGCCGGCTCGTAACAGCTTGCGCGCTGCCTCCTACTGTTCTCTCAGCACGTCGTAGAGCTTGAGCAACTGGCGTCTGAGACGACGCTCCTGGACCTGTTCCTCGAGCAGGCGCTTGAAGTCGTCCTGGGAGTCCAGGTAGCGGCCCATCTGGGAGAGCAGGGAGAACTTGTTGTTGTCGTGGAAGCGGGCGTCGAGTTCCAGCAGTGCGTCGTAGTAGTCGAAGTCGTTCTTGATGAAGCCGCGCTGACCGGCCTCGGCCATGACCAGGGCGACGCGCTCGTAGGGCGCCACGAGAGAGCGGTGCGAACCGGGCACTGCATGGGCCACGATCTTCACTTCGTCTGAAACGGCGAAGCGGTCGCGCAGCTCCGGCGCGGTCATCGGCCGCACCGAGCAGTCCGTCTCGGTGATCTCGACAGTAACCACGTAGCGCGACCGGGGTCTGGGCAGGTGGACCGAGCCTTCGACCTGGACCTCGAGCTGGTAGGCGCCGTCGTCTTCCGCCGGTAGCGCGGCCACCTCGGTAACGAAGCCGCGCAGGACGTAGATGTCCTGAGGGAACAGGGCGTGGGTTTCAGGTCCGGGGCACTCCTGGCCGCCGGCGGGTACTGCGGCCACGGTCGCGCACAGGATGACGACGGCGCCGAACGCCCAGCGGCTCATGCCGGTTCCGCGGCCTCGGCTGCCGCCTCGACCGGTAGCTCGGCGGCGCCGGGCCGGTCGCCCAGAGGCGGTGCGCCGCTGCCGATCGTGTGGATCGCGGTGCGCACGCCGACCGTCAGCCACAGGAGCGCGATCGAGGCCGAAATCACGGTGCCGATGAGCGATGAGTACCAGACCCACTGGACCGGCAAGCGCAGCCAGAAGGTCACCGCCCAGGCCAGCGGCGCGCTGATCAGGAGCACCCGCAGCAGGGACAGCCAGAGTTCCGGGGAGCCGCGGCCCAGGCCCTGCAGCGTACGCCCGGTGAGGATCGAAACGCCGATGAAGGGATAGGCGAACACGACCACTCGCAGGTAGTCGACCCCCAGGCTGCGAATGCCTTCGCTTTCGGTGAACAAGGCGATGAGGCTGGGAGCAAGGACGTAGAAGGCGGCGGCGATCGCGATGCTGAGCAGGATCGTCCGCACCATGGCGTAGGTGATGATCTTCCGCAGCAGATCGCCGCGTCGGGCGCCGTAGAACATGCCGACCAGGGTGACCAGGCCGGAGGCGACCGCGACCTGGGGCAGGATGACGACATGGTCGAGGCGGCTGCCGATCTGGAGCGCCGCCACCGCGTCCGGAGTGTGCTCGACCAGGATGCGGTTCAACACGCCGCCGCCCATCGACATGACCACGAAGGACAGTGACGCCGGCAGGCCGATGACGCAGATGCTGCGGAGGATCGCGGCGTCGTAGCGGAAGTTCCGGAGGTCGAAGCGGACGTACGAGAGCTTGGCGATGAACAGAAGGTAGATGAAGGCCAGGGCTGCGACCGCCTGGCTGACGATCGTGGCCAGGGCCGCGCCGGCCACGCCCATCCCGAAGGTGAAGATGAACAGGGGGTCGAGAGCGATGTTGAGCAGCGTGGCCGCGCCCTGGATCATGACCGGGGTCTTGACGTTGCCTTCGCCGGAGAGGATCGAGCGGAAGAAGACCGCCAGCACCATGAAGGGGTAGCCGCAGGCGAGCACCCGGAAGTAGCTCCAGGCCTGGGGCACGAGTTCGGCGGGGACACCAAGCGCGTGGAGCAGAGGTACGCCGAAGCCGAGAGCCGTACCCGTGGTGACTGCCGCGACGGCGGCGCCGATCAGGACGGCGTGTTCGGCGGCGCAGTCGGCGCGTACCCGGTCGCGCGCGCCGATTGCCTGCGCGATCACCGCGGTGATGCCGGTGCCCAGGCCGAAGGTCACGCCCATGGCGAGGAACACGAGCGGCATGTTGAAGGCGAGGGCCGTCAACGCCTCCGGGCTCACCCGGCCGACGAAGAACATGTCGACGATCATGTAGAGCGTCTGGATCGACATGCCGATCAGGATCGGCATTGCCAGCAGCCACAGCGCCCGCCGCGGATTCGCGACGAAACGGTCCAGGCGGTCGGCCCCGGGTCGGTCCTGCATCGGCGGAGGTTACCCCGCGGTGCGGTCCGGGAAGAACTCCGTTTCTGGACGGATGTGTTCCTGTATAGTCCGAGCCCAACTGCACCCCAAGACACCCCCTAGAAGGCACAGGAGGTCCCATGTTCCGACCCAGTCCCTCTCCGACGCTGGTCACGCTCGCCAGCTTCGCCGTCCTCGCGCTCGTCGCTTCCGCGACTGCCGCGGCCGCCCCGAACAACGCGCTCGACGCGCCGCTCACCGTCTACACCGGCACCATCGTCGGCAACGACGGCGAGCCGGTCCGCGGCGCCACCGTGTCGCTGTTCTCGACCGATGAACAGCGGAGCATCTCGGTCTACAGCCAGCCGGACGGCGCCTACAAGCTGCCCGCCGTCGCCGCCGGCAAGTACAAGCTCCGTGTCCGCCTGATGGGCTGGCTCGACGAGTGGAAGGATCTCAAGGAGACCACCGAGCCGACTCCGATCCAGGTTCGCCTGCGCAAGGCCGAAGGTTGGGCCCTGCAGTCGCAGCGCCCCGGCCACGACCTGATGAACATGCTGGAGTGGGAAGACGACAAGGACGCTCTGAATTTCAGGATGATGTGCGCCTACTGCCACCAGGTCGGGACCGTCGGTTTCCGTTCGCCCGAGGAGCCGGTGGACTGGGAGGTCATGCTCACCCGGATGGACGGCTTCCAGGGCCTGTACGAGCACACCCAGGACGCCCTGGTCGACAAGATCGTCAGCGTCTACGGCCGTGAGGCCGAGGAAGACTGGCCGGACTTCGTGCCGCCGGACCCGCCGAAGGGCGAGGCCCTCAAGGGCGAAGTTCGCGAGTGGCTGATGGGCGACCAGTCCGGCGCCGTGATCCACGACCTCGAACTGGGCGACGACGGCCTCGTCTACACGGTCGACATGGCCCAGGACGTGATCGAGACCCTCGATCCGGCAACCGGGGAGCGCGCCTTCTACACCGTGCCCGGCGGCAAGGACTACCTGTCGCCGTCCAGCATCACGACCGGCATCCACTCGATCGAGAAGGCTCAGGACGGCAACATGTGGGCCACCCTGGCCTACTCGGGCCGGATGGCCGAGTTCGATGTCGAGACGAAGGAATGGCGGGTCGGCCCCGGCCGCGCCGCTCCGCGTCCGCGCGGCGGCTATCCGCACACTCTTCGTTTCGCGCCGAACGGCATCCTGTGGTGGACAGACGCCGGCAGCCCGAGCGGCGTCGGTGTTCTCTCGCTCGATCCCGAGACCTGGGACGGCAAGCGCTGGGCAGTCACCGAGTACAAGCTGCCGACGGCCGATCAGGTCCGCGGCGGCGGCGCCCGCGGCGAGTCGCGCGGCGTGACCCCGTACGGCATCGACGTGGCGCCGAACGGCCACGTCTTCTACACCAAGCTGAACGGCCAGCGGGTCGGCCGCATCCGTCCGGAGCTCGACGCCGACGATCCCGAGCAGATCGTCGAGTGGAAACCGCCGGTGCATGGTCCGCGCCGCCTGCATGTGGCCCCCGACGGCATCGTCTGGGTGCCCGGCTGGGCTTCCGGCGACATCGCGTCGTTCAACGAGGAAACGGAAGAGTGGAAGGTCTACGACCTGCCGCACGGCCCGAACTCGCTGCCCTACGCGCTGAACATCAACCCGACCAACGGCGAGATCTGGATCACCGGCACCGGCTCCGACTCGATGCTCCGCTTCGACCCGAAGACGGAGAAGTTCGTCGAGTACCGGATGCCGATGCAGGTCACCTACACCCGCGAGATCGAGTTCGACGAGGCGGGCAACGCCTGGACCACGAACTCGAACGCTCCGTCCCGTCACGCCGAGCACCGTCAGGGCTCGGTGCTGATGATCTCGGCGGGCGGCGGCGAGTAGGCCTCGTCAGATCGGTCCGCACATGTTCCATCCCCGCGCCCGGTGACGGGCGCGGGGACTGGTTCGCGGTTGGCGCGAGGACGCGCCAACCGGGTTCGGCGGCCGGTCCCTAGGGGCCGGCCGTTCCGCGTTGGGGGGCGCCGTGTGGGTCCGGACCTGGGAACGCGGGCATCCTGCCCGCATCCCGCGCGGAGCGCGCCGGGCCAGATGTCGCTACGACTCGAAGAACGCGACGAACCCCTCATGGAGCGACCACAGGTCGGCCTTGGAGGCGACACTGTAAGTGCTGTGCATGGAGAGGATGCCGACGCCAAAGTCGGTGACGAACAGGGCCCGGTCCATGCCGACCTCGCGGCAGCCTATCGGCCGCAGTTTGAGGCAAGACTGAGCCGTTTCAACTCAGTGGTAGTGCGTTCTGCTTGGCGGCGCCCGCTCCGCCTTGGCGATCACATCACGAGCGCCCGTGCGAGGTCGTCGTGCTCGAAGGCGCTGGCCAGGCGATCGATCTCTGGGGGTGGCGCCCCCACTGCGCGGGCTACTCTCCGCCAGTTCTGGACGGCCTTGGCTACTTCCGTCACGATGTCGCGGGCAGCAGGCGGTGAAAGCCCGAAGTAGGCGGCCGCGCTCAGGACCAGGTCGAGGGAGCAGGTTCCATCGTCGAGATCGATTCGGGTGGTCAGGATACGCGCCTTGACATCGGCTGGCGTCGGGTTCAGGTCGTAGACGGGCGAGAGCGACCAGCCATTGCGGCCCAGGCGCAGAAAGCCGTGGTTGCGAAGATGGTCGTCGACGTTCGAGATCAGTACGTTCAAGGCCATCCGTCGGTATAGAGCGATGGAGTCGGACTTGGCCCGAGCGCCGTGCCGGGCGATCTCGTCGACGATTTCGGGGTAGCTTCCCGGCTCGCCGTCGACCGAGTCAGTGAGAGACATGGCCGAGAGGAAGGGGATCCGGGCGCCACCGCTTCGGTCGAAACGACGCGAAAGGAGAATTGCCCGGTCCGCGAACCTGACGAGTTCGTGATGCGGGGTAGCGATGCCCGCCCGCTCCGCGAGCTGCAGCGCCACTTCTTCCCAGGTCTCGATGCTGTACTCGTCGGTCTCCCGGGGGAACTTGGCGATGGCGAGTCGTCCGCGCTGGTCAACCACTGCGGCCTTGGGTCGCGCGCCTCCGAGCGAGGAGCCGGGCGCCAGCAGCAGCCGGAGGTCCTCGTCGGACTCTTCGCCACGCAGGAGCCGGTCGACGATTCGCGACAGCCGGCGGAGGGCGACGAGCGTCGGCTCTCCAGCTTCTGACCGGGCCTCGAATCGGGCTCGGCCGCTGACTCGAAACCGAAGCGCGCCTGTCCTCACCTCGTCCGTGACGCCGAGCAGATAGTCCAGTTCGTGCAGGCTTCGCACTCGGCGGCCGTCCCGCTCAGCTCGGCGCCGTGCGGCCCGCTGCATCAACTGCCGGCCCCAGGTGTCGGGAGCGGCGTCGCCGATCGCTCCGGCGAGGCGCCCTCTTCGGTTCGCCTCGAAGAGGCCGGGCGTCAAGGGCAGAGCGGGATCGAGCGGGAAGCGCCGCTCGTCCTCAAGCCAGGCCCTGTGGTACTCGAATGTCAGGGTGTCGCCGCGGCCCCTGCTGGCATGGCGGCGCAGGAGTCCTACACGATACGGGCGGCCTTCGAGGTCGACGTGAACTTCGACCTCTCGTTCAGCGGCAGAATCCATCATCGTCCTGGCTTCGAGGGCGAACGCCTGGAGCGAACTCGCTGCGGCAGTGCGGCAGCCGCGAGGGCCTGACCGAACTCGTCGCGGCGCCAGTCCGCGACGTCGCCCAATCCCTCCAGCAGCCCGAGTGCATGCATCACTGCGGCGTAAATGCCCATGCCTACACGGTGGTCACCGGCTTCGATGCGTTGGAGTGTGGAGCGCGAGGTGAAGGCCCGATCGGCCACTACCTGCATCGGCAGCCGTCGTCGTCGGCGTGCGTCACGCAGGTCGGCGCCGAGCTTGTGGAGGGTTCGCCTGACGGCAGCCGCCGGATGGTGGGGTGTAGGCACGATATGTCTCTTCATAGTACGATACAGGACTTTAGAGTAGCACGAAGACCACACTCATGGATCGTACCGCCTCTTGTGGTCCTGGGTGGCCGGGTGGCCTGAGACAGGGGCGATATCGCGGTCTGGACGCGGTGGCGGGCGCGCTGTAGTGAGTTGATAGGTTGCTTCGATGCGGCTGACGCACCTCACGCTCCGGAACTGGCGCAACTTCAAGGAGGCGGACTTCGATCTGCGGGATCGCCTGGTGGTCCTCGGGCCCAACGCGTCCGGAAAGTCGAACCTCCTGGATGCTTTGCGTTTTCTGCGCCAGGTCGCTTCGGCGGGCGGCGGTTTCCAGGAAGCGGTGCAAAGCCGCGGCGGCATGCCGCGTGTACGGTGCCTCGCGGCCAGGAACTTCAATCATGGCCACGTCACGATCGGTGTCCGACTTGGAGACGAGGAGAGGCAGGACCGGTGGTCCTATGAGCTGACGTTCACCCGGGAATCGCGGGGGCTGCATCGCCCGATCCTCTCGACCGAGGTCGTGATGCGAGATGGCGATGTCGTCTTGAGACGCCCAAATGACGACGACGAAACGGATAGCGAGCGTTTGACGCAGACCTACCTGGAGCAGGTGAATGCGAACAGGAAGTTTCGGCCGATCGCTGACTTCCTGCGGACGATCCGCTACTTGCACTTGGTGCCGCAGCTACTCAGAGAGCCGGGGCGCCGGGACCATCGTCCAGATGATCCTTACGGGAGCGACTTCCTGAACCGAATCGCAAGGACCGCGGGGCGGACCCGCGACCGGCGTCTTCGTCGAATCAGCAGCGGGCTCAAGGCGGCGGTGCCACAGTTGGACCAACTCGAGTTGGTACAGGACGATGTGGGGCGGCCGCACTTGGAGGCCCGGTACGGTCACTGGCGACCTCAAGGAGCGAAGCAGAACGAGCGGGACTTCTCCGATGGCACGCTGCGACTGATCGGACTGCTTTGGTCTCTGCTGGAGGGAAGAAAGGGCGCCGGACCAGTGCTCCTGGAGGAGCCGGAGTTGTCGCTGCACTCCTCGGTCGTGCGACAGTTGCCGTCTATCTTGAGCCGCTTCCGTAGTACGGGCGGCCCGCAGGTCATCCTCACGACCCACTCCGAAGTAGTTCTTGCGGACGAAGGGCTCGGCTTGGATGAGGTTGTCGTGTTGGAGCCCGGCGCGGAGGGTACGGTGGCGCTGTTGGGCACATCGGTTGAGACCGCGGGCCGCCTGCTCGAGAGTGGCCTGAGTCTTGCGGAGATTCTCGGTCCTCGCACAAGGCCCAAACGGGTCGATGAACTCTCCGGCCAGCTCTTCTTGAGGTGAGATTCGTCAACCTCGCCGTCGAGGGATACACCGACATCCCGGTGGCCGAGCGGCTGATCGCTCTGCTTGGATTCGAGCCCTTTGCTGTGGTGACTGGACCAAGCGCGCCGAGACTCGATCCCCGGATTCCCGAGTTCAACCGCTCAGGAGAGCACGTCAACTGGTTGGTCTTGCGGGATCTGGACCACGACGCGCCTTGCCCGGCGGAGTTGGTGCCGCGCCTTCTTGCCGGGCAGCCCTTGGCCCGACGGATGGCGATCCGAGTTCCGGTTCGGGCAGTTGAGAGTTGGCTTCTCGCGGACAGTGAGAGCTTCGCGCAGGAGTTCGCGGTAGCTCGGACGCACTTGCCGGCGGATCCGGATGCGCTGGACGATCCGAAGCAGCGGTTGATCGACGTATGCAGACACTCTCGACGGCGCGATGTGAGGACAGGCATGGTGCCGAGAGAGGGAAGCGGCAGGCGGGTCGGCCCGGAATACCCCGCTCGCATAGTCGCATTCGCTCGGTTGGCATGGGTTCCAGAGCGCGCGGCCGAGGCGTCGGGGAGTCTAAGGCGGTCGCTCGCCGCTCTGCGGCGCCGTGTGGAAGACGGTTTCTGGGGTTGAGTGGTCTCGGCCGCCGCTGAAGGGTTCGTTGACGGCCTTGAAGGCCGAAGTGGATGCGTATGGCATAAACTAGTTGGGTGAACTGGTTGGATCGATCTCGAGAGACCACTCTGAGTGTCGGCGCGTTTGCCGCGAAGACCCACTTGTCGGCGCTGCTCGACAAGGTCTCACAAGGGCAGGAAGTGGTCATCACGCGCAGGGGTAAGCCCGTCGCACGGCTTGTTCCTGCCGGCCAAGTAGAGCGGAGAGAGACGGAGAGTGTCATTGATGAGCTCCGCAGGCGGCGCGAGGGCCTGACCTTGGGCGGTCTGAACTGGAAGGACCTGCGCGACGAAGGTCGGCGATGACCTTCGTGCTTGACTGCTCGGTGACGGTTGCCTGGTTGTTCGAGGACGAGGCGACGCCGGCGGTGGATGCGCTGCAGGATCGGCTGAAGGACGGCAACGCGCTGGTCCCGGGGCTCTGGCGCCTGGAGGTCGGCAACGTCCTGGCACAGGCGGAACGGCGGAAACGGCTTACGCCGGCCCAGACATCGGCGCATCTCGAACTCCTGGACCGTTTGCCAGTCACGACCGATACCGAGACGGACAGCCGCGCATTCCGCGAGATTCTGTCGCTTGCCCGAACACAGGGTCTGACGACCTACGATGCGGCGTACTTGGAACTGGCCGCACGGCGGGGAGTCGCCTTGGCTACGCTGGATCGAGCGCTTCTCCGCGTGGCCCGGCGCCTGGGTGTGGAGACTCTGCCTTCGTAGAAGGAGGCGGGTAAACTGGTGGCTGCGTGAGGGGGAGCGTGCCAGCGGTTGAGAGGCTGCGTCCCCCGGAGTCGGCGATTCTGGCTCGATGGAGTGGGAACGCTCGCCTTGAGCCTTCGGGTGCACTCGTGTCGTGGCTCGACGACTGCCCGAACTGGTTGTTGGTCGTCACGGTCGAGGGCGGAGCATCGGAGGCGGTCTGGTCATGACGGCGACGGATGAGTGACGGTCGCTAGAACGAGTACCGCAGCGAGTTCGACAGCACCACATCCGTCTCCTTGACGCCAGTCGGCGGCTCGCTGTCGTGGGTGACGTTCAGGTTGATCGCCAGGGCAAGACGGCGGAGGAGCTGGATTTCGAAGGAGGTCTCGGAGAGCAGGCGATAGTCCTGCAGCCGGTCGACGCGGGTCTGGACGTAGAGAGTCTCGACCAGGCGGAAACGTTCGTCCTCGCTGTTGTAGCGGACGGTCAGATAGTTCGTCGACCGGTGGTGCTTGTTGCGACGTGCCTCGGGAGGTTCCGCCGGCAGGTCGAGGGCCTCCCGTTCGAGCATGTACCCGGTTCCGAGAAACATCTCCGTTTGTGGCGCCTGCCACACCAGGAAGCGGCCGCCGCCGCCGAACAGGAGCCGCTGCTTGAGGCGGATGAACTCGTTGAACTGGTGCTGGCCGAACAGCTCGTAGGAGAGCCGGGGGCTGTGCCGCCGGATGAACCGCAGGTGGCTCAGGGCGTTGTTGACGAAGCGGTCTTCGTTCAGTCGGGTGAAGGAGTAGTTCGAGGTCAGGAAGAGCGTGTTGGCGGGGCCCTCGGCTACGTCATCGTCCCCGGCGCCATCGTCGTGGGCGTCATCGCCCTCGGCCGCTGCCGGCGGCGGCCAGGCGTACTGGAGACGGACGCCGGCGCCGAGGACCTCGCGCTCGGTGTTGCCGCGCTGAAGAGAGGAGTTCAGATCGAAGCTGCCGCCCCATCCCGGTTCGCCGGCGCCGACGCGCATGTTTTCGGTGTTGACCTGGGCGGCGGCAGGCGCCGCAAGCGCCGTCGCCAGTGCCAGCATTGCCAAAGCGCGCACGGCTCGGCCGTGACCACGGATATGTCCCATCCAAGCCGAAACTACTGCGGGAACGCCGAGGTGTCCCCCAGGCCGCAGAAGGGGCGGCTGGGGTTGGAGTACGTCTTCGATACGCCGGCCACGGTGTCGGTGACAGTCAACTGGTAGTCGACGTCGGTGAGCCCGGCGGCGAAGACCCAGAAGGCGTTGTTGAGCGCGCGGCCATCGAGCGCCTTGACCGCCAGTTCGATGTTGCCGGGCGAGAAGAACCACATGGCGCCGGTGGCGGCGGCGCCTGGGAGCGGAGTGGCAACCCCGCTTTCGCCGTCGACCTTGGTCCACTCCGCGGTCACCTCGAAGCGGCCGTCGAGCAGGCAGAGGGCGCCGGCGGGGCAGGCGGCGTCCGCTGCGGCGGATGCGGGCGAGACGCCCGGGTCCCCAGGTGCGGGCGCGCCACCCGGATCCCCTGGTGTTGTCGACATCGCGGTCGCGCCGGCGGGATGGGGGAACGCCTTCGAGTCGCCGCGTCCGCAGATCTCGCCCGGCGGATTCCGGTAGACGACGACTCGGTCATGCAGCGTGTCGGTCACGGTGAGCCAGTACTCGACGTCGGAGAGGGCGCCGTAGTAGACCCAGTGGTGGTCGTTGATGCCTCGACCGTCGAGGAGCTTGAACACCAGTTCCACGTTCTCGGGCGAGAAGAAGGTCGCGGTGCCGGTCTCGTCGCTCAGGCGTTGCAGGGCGCCCGTGCCGCGCTCGCCCTCGTGCGACTGCCACTCGACTTCCACCCTGAAGCGGCCGCCTGAAAGGCAGAGCGCGCCGTCGCTTTCCGTGCAGCCCGGGCCGGCGGTCATGTCCTGGATCACGCCGACGGCGCGGGGCTCCGGCAGTTCGGCGCCGCCGGAGACATCGCTGAGGACAAGGTCGAACAGCTCGCTGCGCTCGACTTCGTCGTCCGCCAGCAGCGGGACGTTGACCAGACGCGGGCCCGATTCCCCGTCCTGCCAGACGAGGCGGCCCTCAATGGCGCTGAAGTCGGTGTCGGCAGCGGCAGAGCGGGGCATCGTCCGGTAGCGCACCGCGACTTCGCCCTGCGTGCCGCCCCGGCGTTCCACCGAGATCGTGGCTTCGTCGCCCTCGCGGCCCGGGAACGCGGGTCCCGTGAACTCGATCGATCCGGCGGGGTTGACCGGGCGCCCGCCGGGTCCGAGCTCGAGCCTCATCCGTCGTGGGGCGTCGATGCCGCCGCTCATCGACTCGAACTCGAAGCGGAAGTCGCGCGCGGCGTCGCCCGCCGCGTTCAGGAGCAGCGGGATCCGGACCGTGCGCGGCGAAGTGTCGCCGTGTTCCCATCGCAGTTCCCCTTCGGTGCGGCGGAACTCCCGGCCGGCGCGGGCGCTGCCGTTCCGCGTGCCGAAAGCCAGGGTCACGGCGCCGTCGCTGCCGCCGACCCGGCTGACGTCGATCGTGATTGCGTCCGGGTCGCCGCCGCCGGCCGCCGCGGTCGCCACGATCCGTCCCCGCCGCTCCGGCCTCATCGCCTCGCGGGCTAGATCCTGGAGTTGCTCGAAGTAGTAGCGGAAGGTCTCCTGCGGCCGCGGCGACTGCTCGGAGAGGGTGATCATCGTCATCACGATGTCGGCTTCCGGATCGACACCGATGTACTGCCCGTTGTAGCCGTGGGCGAGGTAGCGCCCCTGGGGGCGGATCCACCACTGGTAGCCGTAGTTCGGAGCGTCGGCGACACCGCCGGTCTGACCGCGCGTGGACTCGGCGATCCACTCCCGCGATACCAGTCGCCGGCCTTCCCACAGGCCCTCCTGCAAGGTGAGCTGGCCGATCTTCGCCATGTCGCGCGGTCGGATCCGTAGCCCGGTGCCGCCCCAGTGACGGCCGCTGCGGTCCGGGTCCCAGGTTGCGGTGGTGATCCCGAGCGGCCCGAACAGGTGCCGCTGGACGAAGGCCAGGTGGCTCATGCCGCTGGCGCGGCTGTTGACCTCGGCGATCACATGGGAGAGGCCGCTTGAGTAGGAGAAGGCGGCGCCGGGTTGGGCCACGACATCCCGCGTCAGCACGTAGTCCACGCTGTCGGGGGAGTTCCAGAACGCGGCGGCCGTCTCGTTCCAGGCCAGGCCCGCGGTCATCGTGAGCGCGTGGCGCAGGGTGATCTGGCTCTTGGGCGGTTCCTTCAAGCGGTTGGTGTAGCGCGGCAGGAGGTCCACGAGTCGCGCGTCGACCGAGGGGAGCATGCCGCGGTCCATGGCGACGCCGACCGCCAACGAGGTCACGCTCTTGCTGACCGAATGGACGTTCTTGCGCGTCTCGTTGGTGTAGTCGCCGAAGTAGGCCTCCGCCACCAGCGTGCCGTGACGGACGATGACGACTCCCCGTACCGTCCGATAGTCGGACTGTGAGCGCACCCGGTTGAAGATCTCCTGGACCATCCCGTGGTCGAGCCCCTGGTGGGCCGGGACGGAGCGGAACCAACCGTCGCCGATGTCCGGAGGCATCTGAGCCCGGCCCGGCGCCGCCGCGGCCCCGAAGAGGACGGTCGAGATCGTCGCTGCGAGGATGAGGTCCTTCATCGTCGAGATCCGAGGTCTGGCTGCTTGCAGGGTCGCGCCCTCTGAAGGCGGAGTCTTGACTTTGACACAGACGGCGCCGCCGCGGCGTCCGTGGGCGTTATCCTTGTTCCACACGAAGCGTGGTTTCACTAGCCCCATGAATGCCCGGCGCGGCTTGCCGCGGCAGGAGGGAGAACAAGATGTCTCGTCCACCGTTCAACTTCGGCCGTTCCAGTTCCTCCGGCGTGATCTCCGGTTCGCCGCGCTCGGCGAGCAGGGTTGCAGCGTTGCTCGCAATTCCCGTTCTCTGCCTGGCGTTCGCCGGGTGTGTCGTCTCCGTGGATTCGGAGGCGGCCGACGAGCCCACCGGGGCGTCCGACTTCGACGCCTCGGTCGACGTCGGCTCGATCGACTTTTTGACCTCGGCCGGCAGCGAGGCGCAGAAGCACTTCATCCGCGGCGTCGCGATTCTTCACAGCTTCGGCTACGCGCAGGCGCGCGAACAGTTCCACGCCGCCCAGGAGTTGGAGCCCGACTTCGCGCTTGCTTACTGGGGCGAGACGCTGACCTACAACCACCCGCTGCTGCCGGAACGGGACCTGGAATCGCCGCGCGCCGCCCTGGCGCGGCTCGGCGCGACGCGCGAGGAGCGGGCGGCGAAGGCCGCGACGGAACGCGAACTGGGGTTTCTGACCGCGGTCGAGGAGCTGTTTGGCGAAGGTGAACTCGCGGCGCGGCGGATCGGGTACATGGAGGCGATGCGCAACGTCTACGAGAGCAACCCGGGCGACGATGAGGTGGCGGCCTTCTACGCGCTCTCGCTGCTGTCGGCGGTGGGCCCGCTGGGCGACGACACGTTCCGGCTGAACGTCTTGGCAGGGTCGATCGCCCTGGGCCTGTTCGAACGGAACCCGAACCACCCGGGTGCTGCCCACTACACCATCCACGCATTCGACGATCCGGTTCACGCGCCGCTGGCGCTGCCGGCCGCGCATCGGTTTGCCGAGATCGCGGCTGCCGTCTCGCACGCCCGGCACATGCCGTCGCACATCTTCATCCAGCGCGGCATGTGGGACCTGGTGTCGAAGTCGAACGATTCGGCGTACGAGGCGGCGGTGGCGCTCTGGGATCCGGGCGAAAGGGTCAGCGACATGGTCCATTCGCTGGACTGGGGGCAGTACGGCGACCTGCAGCGCGGCGACTACGCGAAGGCGCGGAAGTGGATCGCCGAACTCGACGATCTGGTCGAGCGCACCGGCGATACCGGCCGTGGCAAGAGCACGGCGCCCCTGGTGCGGGCCCGGTACATCGTCGAGACGGAGCAGTGGGAGACGCGCGAGATCACCGACGATACAGGGAGTTCGGAGCTGCTCGCGACCGGGATCTCCGCGGTCCGCACCGGCGACCTGGCCGTCGCGCGCGCGGCTGCCGCCCGGCTCGAGAAGATGGGCGCCAGGGAGACATCCGACCGCTCGACCTTCCAGCGCGGAACCAAACCCGCCCAGGTGATGCACCACGAGCTCGCGGGCCTGATCCGGCTCGCCGAGGGCGACGCCGATGGTGCGGTCAAGATGTTCGACGAGGGCGTCGAGATCGCGTCGACGATGGGGCCGCCGCGCGGCGCCGCGTCGCCGATCAAGCCGATCCGCGAGCTGTACGGCGAAGTTCTGTTGAAGCTCGAACGTCCTGAGGACGCTGCCGCGCAGTTCGAGGACCAGTTGCTCTACACCCCGAACCGTCCCCGTTCCCTGGTGGGGCTGGCTCGCGCCCATGCGGCCGCGGGCGACGCGGAAGCAGCCGCGGATGCCTACGGCAAACTGCTCGAGGCGTGGCAGGGCGCGGATGAGCCCGCGGAGCTTGCGGAGGCCCAGGAGTACCTGGCTGCGTCGGCCTGAGGCCGTCTGCGTGACTTTCGAGACGGAGTTCGAAACCCGCCACAGCGACTGCTTCGCGGGGACGGGGTTCGTTCACGCCGGCGTGCTGCTGGCGCTGACCGAGATGGCCTACGCCCGGTTCGAGTCGCACCGAGGTATCGACGCCGGGCACAAGCCGGAGCACGTCTACGCGGTGCAGCGTTCGACCGCGGCGACCTACTTTTCGCCGCTGCGTTGGCAGGAGGGGGCGCGCATTCGGGTCCGCACCACCGAGGCGAATGAGCGGGGCTTCGACCAGGACTTCGATGTCTTCTCGGCGGCGGACGGCCGCGAGATCGCCTGCTTCACGCACCGCTGGGTGTGGCTCGACACGCGCGCCGGACGGCCGGTCCCGCTGTCCGGGGAGGTGCAGCGGCTACTGTTGCAGGATTGATTCCGTGATGGGAGGGGAGATTCCATGCAACGCAGGTCGCCGTATCTTCTTGTTTTCGTGATCGCTGTAGCCGCTGCCGCCTGTGGCGGATACGGAGAGCCTGACGCCGCCGGCCCGGGCCTCGTCGTCGAGACGGCGTCGGGCCGCGTCGAGGGCGCCGCGGTCGACGACGGCCGGGGTCCGGCCGGCGACATTCTGGTATTTCGCGGCATCCCCTACGCTGCGCCCCCGGTGGGCGACCTGCGCTGGCGGCCGCCGCAGCCCTCCGAGTCGTGGGAGGGCGTGCGGAGCGCCCATGACCCCGGCGCCCCTTGCTGGCAGCGGATCTCCCCCGACACGTCGATCTACAGCCGCGGCGAAATCGACCGCAGCGAGGATTGCCTTTACCTCGACCTCTGGACCGCCGCGGACGCCGCTACGGACGGCCCGAGGCCGGTCATGGTCTGGTTCCACGGCGGCAGCCACGAGGTCGGCCACGGTTCGTCGCTCATCTTCGACGGCGCGGCGCTGGCCCGCAAGGGCGTGGTGCTGGTCTCGATCAACTACCGGCTCGGCTCCTTCGGGTTCCTGGCGCACGCCGGCCTGAGCGCCGAGTCCGAGCACGGGTCGTCGGGCAGATCGTCCGGCAACTACGGCCTGCTCGACAAGATCGCGGCGCTCGAGTGGGTGCAGGCCAATGCAGAGGCCTTCGGCGGCGATCCGGAGCGGGTTCTGATCTTCGGCCAGTCGGCCGGTTCGATGAGTGTCTGCAGCCTGGTTGCGTCGCCGCTCGCCGCGGGCCTGTTCCACCGCGCGATCGGCCAGTCGGCGGGTTGCTTCACGCCGCTGCCGACGCTTGAGCAGGCAGAGGAGAGCGGCGCCCTGCTCGCCGCCGAGCTGGGCGCGGCCGAAGGAGCGACCCCGGAGAGTGCGGTCTCGACGCTGCGCGCGGCTTCCGCCGAGGACGTGCTGGCGGCGGCTGGCAGCTCCGGCTGGTCCGCCGGTGCGAAGACGGTGGTCGACGGCTGGTATCTGCCGGATCAGCCCGCGGCGATCTACGCCCGCGGTGAACACAACCGCGTGCCGATGATGGTCGGCTCCATGGGCGACGAGTCGAGCGCTCTGTTCGCACCGGGGCCGCCACTCGAGCGCGAGGAGCTCGAACAGCAGTTGGCGGAGGACTACGGCGAAGCGGCGCCGGACCTCCTGGCCGCCTACGCCGCCGAGGCGGAGCAGGCCCCCGGCGCGGTGCCGACTCTGATCGCGTCCGACACGATCTTCGGCTGGGGCAGCCGAACGTGGGTCCGTCATGCCTCGGCCGCCGGCGGCGACGCGTATCTCTACTTCATCAGCCACGCTCCGCCGGTGTTCCGGCTCTACCTGCCGGACCGGCCCGACCTGGGCGGGGAGGGCGGTCCCCGCCATTTCGGCGCCTACCACTCCGGCGATCTCGCCTACGTCTTCGGCAACGTCGACCTGGTCGGGATCAACTGGGAGGACTGGGACCACGAGATCGCCGATGTGCTGTCGAGCTACTGGACGAACTTCGCGAAGACCGGAGATCCGAACGGCGAGGGATTGGCCCAGTGGCCGAAGTACGACCCGGACGGCGACATGGCTCTCGTGGTCGGCGACGAGATCGGCGCCCAGGCGGGCGTGCGCAGGCAGAAGCTGGACGCGCTGGACCGGGCGCTCGGCGGGGGTGGCCACTAGGCTCGCGACATGACCGCGATCGCCGAGTCGTTGCCGCCGGAGATCGAGGATCTGCGGCGGCGGGTTCTGGCCTTCGCCGACCGTGAGGTTTTGCCGCGCCACGAGCGCCACGGCGAGCTGCTCGACGATCCGCGCCGGCGCTATGACAACGGCGGCCGGCTGCGCCCCGAAGTCGTCGACCTGATCCGGGAGGTGCGCTCGGCTTCATCGCGTGAGGGCCTTTTCACCGCCTGCGTGCCCGAGGAACTGGGCGGCGGCGGGCATGGCCACCTCGCCTACTACGTCGGCTGGCAGGCGCTGTTCCACCGTTTGGGACCCCGTCCCTGGCTGCTGCTGCACGTGTTGGCGCACTGGGCGTTCGGCCCCAGCCGGCTGCTGCTCAAGCTGACCGCCGAGGCCCGCGAGCGTGTCCTCCCGGGTCTGATGGACGGCTCGAAGATCATGTGCTTCGGGCTCTCGGAGCCGGGCGCGGGTTCCGATCTCTCGGCGCTTGCGACCAGAGCAGAGCGGGACGGCGACGGCTGGCGGATCAACGGCCGGAAGATCTGGACCACCCACGGACCGATTGCCGACTACTGCGTGCTGTTCGCGACCACCGGCGAGCGGGGCATCACCGCCTTCATGGTGCCGACCGCGGCGGCGGGTTTCGAGAGGGTGCGGGTCGTCACGCTGTTCGGCGACATCGGCGGTGACGAGGCGGAGATCGTTCTTGAGGATGTCCGTGTGGAGCCCTGGCAGGTCATCGGCGAGGTCGACCGTGGTCTGTCGGCGGCGCTCTACGGCGTCTCGCTGGGACGGGTCTACAACTCGGCGCGCGCGGTGGGCACCGGTCGTTGGGCGGTCGAGACGGCGCTTGACTACGCGCAGAAGCGGCACGCGTTCGGCGCCCCGATCGCCGAATACCAGGGCGTCACGTTTCCCCTGGCCGAGTCAGCGACGGAACTGCACGCGGCCCACCTGATGGGGCGAAACGCCTCGCGGCTGCTCGACCGCGGCGAGCGTGCGGTCAAGGAGCTCAGCATGACCAAGGCGTACTCGGTCCAGGCCGGGCTCCGGGCGGTGGATCGGGCGATGCAGACCCACGGCGCCCTGGGCTTCACGAACGAACTCGGGCTCACCGAGGCGTGGAAGGCGCTGCGGGTCGTCAACGTCGCCGACGGCTCGAACGAGATCATGAACCGGATGATTGCCCGCCAACTCCTCAGGGGCGACACCGATCTCTGAAGGGCGCGGTAGCTGATCGATGCGGCATAGACTGCGCCTGCTTCGCACCTTGAACCAGACCCGATCCGGGGGTTGAGATGAGCCTACCCGCCGAGGCGACTTCGTTCGCTGCTTCCACGTCAGATCGCGACATAGCGTCCGTCCTCCATCCGTCGACGGACCTTCCAGCCCTTCGTCGCGACGGTGCGCTGGTGATCGAACGCGGCCTGGGGATCCGGGTCTGGGACGATGCCGGCAACGAGTACATCGAGGGCATGGCCGGCCTGTGGTGCACGGCCCTCGGCTACGGCGTTGAGGAACTGGCCGAAACCGCCGCCGAGCAGATCCGGAAGCTGTCGTTCTCGCATCTGTTCGCCGGCCGCAGCCATGAACCGGCGGTGGCGCTGGCGGAGAAGCTGCGTGAGATGGCGCCGATTGCGAACGCGAAGGCCTTCTTCGGCACCTCCGGCTCGGACGCGAACGACACCCAGGTCAAGCTGGTCTGGTACTACAACAACGCGCTCGGACGGCCGGAGAAGAAGAAGATCGTCAGCCGGCGCCGCGGCTACCACGGTGTCTCCCTGGCCGCCGGCAGCATGACCGGCCTGCCGGCGTTCCACAAGAGCTTCGATCTGCCGCTGCCGCAGTTCCGTCACGTAACCTGCCCGCACCACTACCGGGACTCCGAGCCGGGCGAGACGGAAGCGGAGTTCACGGCACGGCTGGCGGCCGAACTCGACCAGATGATCCGCGCCGAGGGACCGGAGACCGTCGCGGCCTTCATCGCCGAGCCGGTGTTGGGTGCGGGCGGCGTCGTGGTGCCTCCTGCGGGCTACTACCCGGCGATCCAGGCGGTCCTGGACGAGCACGACGTGCTGTTGATCGACGACGAGGTCATCTGCGGCTTCGGCCGCCTGGGTACGCGTTTCGGCGCCGAGGCGATGGACATGAAGCCGGACACGGTTTCGGTCGCGAAGGCGCTGTCCTCCGCCTACATGCCGATCAGCGCGGTGCTGGTGCCGGACGAGATGGTCGATGTCTTCGTCGAGGCGGGCGAGCGGTGGGGCCTGTTCGGCCACGGCTTCACGTACACGGGGCACCCGGTGTGCGCCGCGGTCGCGCTGCGGGCCCTGGAGCTGATGGAGGAGCGCGACCTCTACGCCCAGGCCGAGCGGGTCGGCCGTTACTTCCAGGCCCGGCTCCGCCGCTTCGCCGATCACCCCCTGGTGGGTGAGACCCGCGGCGTGGGCCTGATTGGCGCCTGCGAGCTGGTGGCCGACAAGAAGACGCGCGAGGCCTTCCCGGTGACGCGCGGCGTCGGCGCGTACTGCCAGGGTCGCTGCCTGGACCACGGCCTGATCCTGCGGGCGCTCGGCGACACGGTGGCCTTCTGCCCGCCGCTGATCGTCACCGAGTCGGACATCGACGAGATCCTGGAACGTTTCGGCCGCGGCCTGGAAGAGACAATGGCCTGGGTCGAGACCGGGGGTGGAGCGTCCTGATGACGGAACTGAGCACGTTGAGCCGGTCGATAGAGGGGAAGACCGCGTTGATCACGGGTTGCGCCTCGGGCATGGGCCGGGCGACGGCCCGGCTGTTCGCGGCCGAGGGCGCCAATGTCGCCGCCACGGACATCAACGGCCCTGGCGTTGAGGCCGTGGTCGCGGAGATCCGCGCCGCCGGCCGGGAGGCGACGGCCTGGACGCTCGACGTGGGCGACCCGGCGGCGATCCAGCGGGTCGTCGGCGAGGTCGCCGACCGCTACGGCGGCCTGGACATCCTGGTCAATAACGCGGGCATCTCGCGCGGCGGGCCGATCGACGCCGACGAGTACGAGCAGCGCTGGCAGGAGACGGTGAATGTGCTCCTGACCGCCCACCAGCGGACGATCCGCGCGGCGCTGCGGTACCTGCGCCAGTCGGATTCGCCGCGGATCGTGAACATCGCCTCGACCGAGGGGCTGGGCGCGACGCCCATGAACAGCGCCTACTCGGCGGCGAAGACGGGGGTGATCGGCCTGACCCGGGGCCTGGCGGTGGAGCTCGGCAAGGAGGGCATCACCGTGAACTGCATCTGCCCCGGGCCGATCCGCACCGGGATGACCGAGCGGATTCCCGAGGAGCACAAGCAGATCTACGCCCGCCGGCGCACCGCCCTGCGGCGCTACGGCGATCCCGAGGAGGTGGCGCACGGCACGCTGCACCTGTGCCTTCCCGCTTCGTCGTTCATCACCGGCGTGACGCTGCCGGTGGACGGTGGGTTGACCGTGCGCCGCGCCTGAGTCCGGCCTGTCGGTCCGCCGCCCGTCGCGGTCGGGTTCGATCCGGCTCGGTGGACCTCAATCGATGTAGCCGAGCGCCTTGAGCGCTTCACGCTGCGCGGCCGGCATCGCCGGATCGATGCCGGCGGTCAGGGGGCCTGCGGCTCTGCGCTTGATCCTGCCGATGACCGATAGGTACTCGGCCCAGAGGGACTGCCGACTCAGGTCTTCCAGTTCGGCCGGATCTTCGGTGGGGTGGAAGAGTTGACGGCGAGTTCCATGCTCGACCGCCTTGCGGCGGAGGTTTCCGTGCTCGAGAAACACCGCGTCGGCGGCGGCTGCGCCCAGGCGCAGCTCGGAGAGCGCCAGCGTGGCGCGCCCTGACGGAGACTCTCCTCTCATCAGCGGAAGCAACGAGCGGCCGTCGGCCTTGACCGAGCCCGGATGGCCGATCGCGTCGAGGATGGTGGGGACGATGTCGATCTGCTGAACCTGGGCTTCGACGACGGAGATGTCTTCGCTCGGACGGAGCCGATCGGGCAGGCGGATGATCAGGGGCACGCGGAGTTGCTCCTGGTAGAGCGTCCTGCCGTGGCCGTGACTACCATGGTCCATGAACTCCTCGCCGTGGTCCGACACGAGGACGACGAGCGTGTCGTCGAGGAAGCCCCTGTCGTCGAGTGTCGCGAGCAGATGGCCGAAGTGCTCGTCGACGAAGGCGATTTCGCCGTCGTAGAGATCCTTCAGATCCTCCGTCGTGTGGATGGGGCCGGCGGGGGTTCGAGCGCCGGGGATGCCGGCCCCGGCGGGTGCATCGGGCGCGAACTGACGTCGCTGGGGTTCGGGCGGAAGGTACGGCGCATGGGGATCCGTGACGTGCAGGAAGACGAAGAACGAATCCTCCGGGCCGATTCGCTCAAGCCATGTCAGAGTCTCGTCGACCGCGATCCGTACGGGGATGTGAATGCCCGGTCGCGAGGTTCGCTCCTCGAAGTGCTTGAAGTGATTGAAGCCGCGGCGGAAGCCGAACCTCGGCCCCGCGTTGCCGTTTGTGGTCGCGCCGAGGGTCCGGTAACCGAGCGAACTCAGGACCTCCGGCAGGTACGGGATGTCTTCGCCGAGTCTCTGGTTCCGCGTGCGGGCGCCGTGGTTGTGGGGATAGAGGCCGGTGAGGATGCTCGCGGTGGCCGGACGCGTCCACGGCGACTGGGCGACCGGGTGGTCGAAGCGGACGGCGTCGGCAGCGAAGCGGTCGATGTTCGGCGATGTCGGACGTGCATAGCCGTAGCAGCCGAGGTGGTCGGCACGCAGCGTGTCGATGAGGAAGATCAGGATGTGCGGCAGGCGGGCGTCGGGCCGTTCCGCGGACGGTTCAGAGATGTTGGCGACCAGTGGCCCGGTGTGGGGCCACGGAACTGTGGGGCTGCTGAGAAGGGCAGAGAGTCGGAAACCTGCTTCTGCCCCGGGTATCCGGTCGCCGGCGAGCGCTTCGATGCGGATGCGGAGGGGGCTATCGTGTGCCGGGAGTTGCAGTTGACCGCGGCCCTCGGTCAGCGTCGCGGCGGCTGCCGCGGATCCGGTCGGGGAGAGGTGGACGGCCGCTACCAGGCGAGGCGCCGGTTCGGCGTTGCGCCAGCCGCCTTGGGGGCCGTACAGGCCCAGGTCGTCGATTTCGAGGACTCCACCCTCGGGCAGCAGGACGTGGTAGTCGACCGAGGCGCCAAAGGGCAGATGGAGCGTTCCGTCCGTGGCCGTGAAAGGTCGCGCGCCGGCGCCGGCCCCCTCGACTCGGATGCGGCGCCACGCGACTTGCGGTGAAGTGGCTTGAGACGCCGGAACGGAGGAGTAGTCAAGGAGAACTTCGTTCGGTCCCGGACGTTGCACGCTGACCGGCACATCGAGCCGGTGATCCTCGAAGCCAGCGCCCGCGACCAGGTCGAGTTCGCCCAGCGGCTTGCCGTTCCATGAGACGCGTACAGTGGTCGGCTCGTTTCCGGCAGCAGCCAGCGGACGGCCGCTAAGCACCAGCTCCAGGGGGCGTGCCCAGGCCAGGCGCCAGTTGAGCCCGGACTTGCGGCCCGTGTTGGTGGCGAACGCGCCATCGGCGCCCTCCCTGGGCGCAGACCAGCCGTGCAGGAGTTCCCGTCGCCGCTCGTAGTCGCCGGGGAGGACCTCGGACGACTCCGCGGTCACGTCGGCAAGTTCGAGCACCCGAGCGAGATCGGTCTCGGTGGGCGGTGAGGCGTCGCCTCCGCACGCGCACAGGACCAGGGCGACGGCGCCCAAGGCGCCGCGACAGACTGGAGCGGCTTGCCTCACCGGCTGCCGCCGTCGATTCGCAGTACGGCGCCGGTCGTGTAGCTGGAAGCGTCGGACGCCAGGTAGAGCGCCGCGCCGACGATCTCGTCCGGTTCGCCGCCGCGCTCCAGGGCGATCGAGGTCTTCGCCCGCCTGTTGAACGCCTCCAGATCCCAGGCCTTCGAGATGTCGGTCAGGAAGGGCCCCGGCATGATCGCGTTGACGCGGACCTTGGGACCGTAGGCGTGGGCCAGCGATTCGGTCAGCGAGTTCAGTCCGGCCTTGGCCGCGCCGTAGGGTTCCGCGTTCGGGCTCGGGTGGATCGCCGCCGTGCTGGTCACGTTGATGATGCTGCCGCCGTCCCCGTCGGCCATGCGCTGCCCGATCACCGCCGCCAGCCGGAACGGTCCCTTCAGGTTCACTCCGATCACCTTGTCGAACAACGCCTCGTTGACCTCGGACAGGCTGGCGTAGAGCGGCGACATGCCGGCGTTGTTGACCAGCACGTCGACCTTGCCGAACCGTTCGTAGGCGGCGTCGATCAACCGATCGACCTCATCCCAGTGGCCGACATGGCAGGCGCGGGCGAGTCCCTGGCGGCCCATCGCCTCGATCTCGGCCACCACCTCGCGGCAGGAGTCGATCTTGCGGCTGGAGACCACGACATCGGCGCCGGCGGCGGCGAAGGCGAGCGACATCTCACGGCCCAGTCCGCGGCTGCCGCCGGTAACGAGAGCGGTGCGGCCGGAGAGGTCGAAAACGCGGTAAGGGAGCCGCGCGGCCAACTGGCCGCGCTGTTGGGTAGCTGAAGCTCTCATCGCGCGGAGGCTAACAACTGTCGCCCGCGCCGGGGTAGATTCCGCTGACGATGACCGATTCTCCGCCGCTTGCCGCCGTCGGCGCCGTCGATGCGTCGGCCGCTGCCGAACCCCGTCTCGTCCAGATCCAGGCCGGACCGATGGCCAACTTCGTCTACGTTCTGGCGGACCCAGCCACCCGCAAGGCCTGGGTCGTGGACCCGGCCTGGGAGCCGCTCGGCGTCGTCAAGATCGCCGGGGAGCAGGGCTACGAGGTGACGGGCGTGCTGGCGACGCACTTCCACCAGGATCACATCGGCGGGGAGATCATGGGCCAGCACATCCCCGGCGTGCGCGAGCTGCGCGCCGAGTTCGATCTGCCGATGCTGATTCACGAGGCCGAGGCCGAGCGGGGCGCCGAGATCGCCGGTTGTCCGCCCGACCGCGTCGAGGCCTTCCGCGACGGCGATGTCCTCGAACTCGGCGACCTCCGGGTCGAGGTGCTGCACACCCCCGGGCACTCGCCGGGGAGCTGCTGTTTCCGTGCCGGCGACCATATGCTCACCGCCGACACCCTGTTCGTGCAGGGCATCGGTCGAGTCGATCTGCCGCACAGCGACGTCGACGCCATGTTCCGCTCTCTGGAGCGGTTGAAGGCGCTGCCGCCGGAGGTGGGAATCTACCCGGGGCACGACTACGGTCCGGAGTCGTTCTCGACGATCGGCCGTGAACTGCAGTGGAACGCCTACCTCCGACCGAGCAGCCTGGAACAGTGGCGCGCGATGATGGGGATCCTCTGAGCCGGGACCAGGCCGCTTCGCCTGCCGTCGGCGCGCCGCCTGGAACTCCTCCGCGGATCGAGACCCGCAGGCTGCGCCGCGAGTTGCGCTCCGGGGAGCGCACCCTGATCGTGGTGGACGACATCGATCTCGAGGTGGCCGCGGGGGAGTGCGTCTCCATCCGCGGTCCCTCGGGCGCGGGCAAGTCGACGCTGCTGGCTCTGCTTGCCGGTCTCGATCGCCCGACCGCGGGCAGCGTGCTGATCGACGGTCTGCCGATCGAGGGTCTGAGCGAAGACGAGCTGGCGCTGCTGCGGCGCGAGAAGATCGGCTTCGTTTTCCAGTCCTTTCAGTTGCTCGGCAACCTGACCGCGCGGGAGAACGTTCAGTTCCCGCTCGACCTGCTCGGCCGCCGGCGTTCGAGGCAGCGCGCCGAGGCCCTGCTCGCCGATGTCGGGCTCGCCGAGCGCGGTCACCACTACCCGTCGCAACTCTCGGGTGGCGAGCAGCAGCGCGTGGCCCTGGCGCGGGCATTCGCCGCGGAGCCGGCGATCCTGCTCGGCGATGAACCGACGGGCAACCTCGACTCCGTGACCGGCGCGAGTGTTCTCGACGTGATGATGGCGCTTCGCGACCGCACCGGATCGACCATGGTGCTCGTCACCCACGATCCGGCGGTCGCCGCGCGCGCCGACCGCGAGTTGGTCATGGTGGA
Organism: Candidatus Multivorans sp.; assembly: GCA_965205295.1. GTDB lineage: Bacteria > Acidobacteriota > Thermoanaerobaculia > Multivoradales > Multivoraceae > Multivorans. Next base: position 1,839,522 of record OZ242167.1, on the reverse strand, counting down.
CGGGCGCCTGTCCCAGCAAGGCGGTAGCAGCCCGTCGTGAGAGTCGCGACACGCACTCCCACGAGGGGCTGCTAGCGGTGGGTCCGGGCGCGGTCTTCCGGTACTCCCTGTGGGAGTTCCGCGGTTCTCTGGGTCGGATATGGGTCTGGGTGCTGTGCCTGTCGGTCGGAGTCGGCGCCGTGGTCGGGGTCGCTGGCCTGGCGTCGAGCGTCGACCAGGCGATCCGGGGCGAAGCGAGGAAGCTGCTTGCGGCCGATCTCGCGGTGCGCTCCCGCACCCCGGTCTCAGCAAGCACCCTCGCCGCGATCGACGAGGTGCCGGGAACAGTCCGTGCCGAGGTGCGCGAACTGGCGGCAATGGTGGGTCGGGCCTCGCCGCGAGCGCCGGGAGACGATGGCCCGTCGAGCCTGTTGGTTGAACTCAAGGCGGTCTCGGCCGGGTATCCGTTCTACGGTGAGTTGGCGGCCGAGCCGCCGCTGCCGCCGGACCGGGCGCCGTCCGATGTGCTCGGCGACCACTCGGCGCTGGTGGCGCAGGAGGCCCTGTCGCGGCTCGGGCTCGAGGTTGGCGACGAGATTCGGCTCGGGCGGCGGACGTTGCGGATTGCCGGCGTGCTTGTGGCCGAGCCGGACCGGCTGCCGGCCGGCTTGTCCTTCGGCCCGCGGGTGATCGTCGGCATGGCGGCGCAGGAAGCGGCCGGGGTCTTTCCCTTTGCCGGTTTCGGCGGCTACCGGGTGTTGGTGCGGCTGCCGGTCGAGTCCTCCAGGGAACGACTGGACCAGGTCGCGGAGACGCTCCGGCTGGCCTTGGGCGAGGATCCTACGGTGCGCGTGGAGACCTACGTCGACGCGCAGCCGGGCATTCGCCGCGACCTGGAGCGGATGGAGCGTTACCTGGGGCTGGTCGCGCTGCTCTCTCTTCTGGTCGGTGGCGTCGGCGTCGCCCAGGGTATTCGCGCGTGGCTGCTCCAGCGACTGGACGCGCTTGCGGTGCTGAAGTGTCTGGGGGCTCGGCCCCGCGATCTGCTGCGTGCGTACCTGGTCCAGGCCGTGGTCCTGGGTTGCGGGGCGGGTGTGCTCGGCGGAGGGCTGGGTTTGCTGTCGATCGCACTGGCGCCGGCGATTCTGGGTGGGGCGCTGCCGGCGGAGGCGATCTCGATCTGGCAGCCGCTGGCCTTCGTGCGCGGGATCGTGCTCGGCGTCGCGGTAGCGGTTGCGTTCTCGGCGCCGGCGCTGCTGGTTGTGCTGAGAGTGCCGCCGGTGCGGGTCTTCCGGCGGATCGCCGAACCGCTTCCGGGTTCCCGCAAGGCCGGCGTGGTGTCGGTGCTCGTGGTGGCCGTCGGTGTGGCCGCGACCGTTGCCGTGCAGGCGGGCTCGCTGCGGCTGGCGCTTCAGTTCCTGGGAGCGCTGGCGGCTGCCGTTGCCGGTCTCTGCGTCGCCGCCCTGCTCGTGCGCGCCGCGGCGCGGGTCGTGGCGCCGGCGTGCGGCCGGTACTGGCTACGGCATGGCGTGGCCGCGCTGGCCCGCCCGGACTCCGGCACCCTGCCGGCGACGGTCGCCCTCGGGATGGGCCTGATGGTCCTGCTCGTGATGTTCGTCGTCCAAGGTCACCTCCGGGATCAACTCCTGGCGGAACTTCCAGCCGAAGCGCCCAGCGCGTTCCTGCTGAACGTGTCGCCCTTGGAGTGGGGACCCCTCGAAGAGCTGCTCGAGCGGGAGGGCGCCCGGAGGGTGCAGTCGGCGCCGGTCGTGCTCGCTCGGGTACGGACGATCGACGGCGACCCGGTCGAGGAGAGGACGAACGACGGCAACAGTTGGGCGCTTCGCCGGCAGATGCGGCTGACCTTTCTGGACGAACTGCCGGCGGACAACGTGATCGTCGAGGCGGCCGCGCCGTTGACGGGGCCGGCGCCGTGGATCGATCCGGCGGTTGCCGAGGTCAGCGTCGAGCAGGAGTTCGCGGAGACGATCGGGGTGGGAATCGGTTCGGTCATCGCGCTCGATGTCGCGGGCCGGGAGGTCGAGGTCACCGTGACCAGTCTGCGGCAGGTCGACTGGGAGGGCTTCGGCATCAACTTCTTCCTGGTCGTCGAACCGGCGGCTCTCGACTGGGCGCCCCATACGCGGCTTGCGGCGGCCTGGCTGCCGCCCGAACGGGAGCAGCGGATCCAGGACGCGGTGTACCGCGCGCACTCCGGCGTCGCGGTGGTGCGGATCCGGGAGATGCTTCAGAAGGTCGTCGAGCTGATCGGCAACCTTGAAGTCGGCGTGCGGGTGCTCGGCAGCTTCACCGTGTGCGCTGCGCTCCTGGCGCTTGCCGGCGCGGTCGCCGCGGGCTCGTCGCGCCGCGGCCGAGAGGTGGCCCTGCTCAAGACGATCGGCTCGACCCGCTTGGACGTGCTGCGGGCCTTCGCCGCCGAGTACGCCCTGATCGGGCTGTCCGCGTCGTTGGTGGCCGCGGTTCTGGGCTCGGCTGCGGCATGGTGGCTGGTCACCCGCGAGCTGGAACTCGAGTGGTCGTTTCGCCCCCTGACGGTTCTGGTGGCCCTGCTGGCGGGCGCGTTGCTGTCCCTCGGCACCGGCCTGCTGGCCAGCGCCGGCGCACTGCGCAGGCCGCCGATCGACTCGCTGCGGGAAGGCTCGTGATGGCGCGGATCTCCACTCGCTGGCAGATCGTCGGGGCGCTGTTCGCGATGATGATGTTCTCGTCGGGGCTCGGCTTCTACAACCAGTCGGTGCTGCTCGAGGCGCTGACGCGGGAGCGCGGGTTCTCGGTTGCCGGCGCGTCGCTCGCCTCGACCTTCTTCTTTGCGGCCAGCGGGCTCACCGGTCTGGCGGTCGCCAGCCTGATCGAGCGGATCGATGTCCGCTGGTCCGTCGCCGGGGGCGTCGCCGTCTGTGCCGGATCGCTGGTCGCGATCGGCCGCGTCGAGGAGACCCTTCACGTCTACGCGGCGTTCGTGCTGTTCGGCATCGGCTTCTCCGCCACGAACCTGCTCACGGCGAGCACCCTGGTCACCCGTTGGTTCGCCCGGCGACGGGCGTTCGCGCTCTCGATCGTGTTCACGGGTCTCTCGGTCGGCGGCATTCTGGTCGCGCCCTTCGCGGCCTGGGCCGTTGCCGAGCACGGCCTCCGGCGCGGCACCGAGATTCTGGCTGCAACCTATGTAGTGGGCGTCCTGCCCCTGGCTCTGTGGCGGTTGCTGCCACGGCCGCGGCACGCGCAGGATCTGGCCGGGGAGTTCGACGGCGGAGAGGATCCGGGAGTGGACGCGCGTGAGGCGTTCCGTTCCCGCTACTTCGCCGGCATCGCCGGCACGTTCTTCTTCGGGCTGATGGCGCAGGTCGGCGGCATCGCCCATCAGTTCAGGCTGGTCAGCCTCCAGGAGCCGGCGGTTGCCAGTCTGGCGGTCTCGATCCTGGCCGCGGCAAGCGTGGTCGGCCGCCTGGCTTCAGGCCCGTTGCTCGCGCGTCTTCCGTACCGGGGCTTCAGCCTCGTGCTGCTCGTCCTTCAGGGCTTCACCCTGTTGGTTCTTGGATCGAGCACGACCGCAGCGGGTCTGCTCTTCGCTTCCGCGGCGTTCGGACTCACGATCGGCAGCTTTCTCGTGATGCATCCGTTGCTGCTTGCCGAGGCCTTCGGCACCCGGAGCTATGCGCGCATCTACTCGGTGAGCACGTTGTGCGCGTCGGTGGGCGTGGCGCTTGGCCCGCTTCTGCTGGGCTGGGCCCACGATCTGGCGGGCGGCTATCGGGGCGCCTATGCGCTTGGCGCGGTGATGTCTTGGCTTGGCTGCATCGTGCTTTGGGGAGCCGGCAAGGGCTACGTCCGTCGCGCGCAGTAGCTCGATCGTCAGTGCTGCCCCGCTAGTTTGAGGGTGCAAACAGGGTTGGAAGTTTGTCGCATCCGCAGTAGGCTCCGGAGAACGAGGAGAGCCCTTGCCTGGCCGACGAGAACTCAACATGCGCCGTCGCAAGCGACGGATTCTGGAGGCGGCGACGAAGCTGATCTCCGACGGAGGCCTCGAGGCTTGCACCATGCGCGAGCTGGCCCGCAGGGCCCGACTCGATGTCACCACGCTGTACAACTACTACGGTTCGAAGGAAGAGATCCTCGAGGCCCTGCGCAGGTCCGGGGCCCGGAAGCTGGAACGGCGAATCGGGTCACTCCAGGAGACGGAGCCCATCGATCGCATTCGAGCGATCGTCGACCTGATGATGGGTGTACGGGAGTCGCCGGCCGGTCTGGCGCGGCCGATCAATCTGCCCGGACCGTGGCGCCGCCCGGGGAGCGGACCGATCGAAGGGGTCGCGAGGGCACACCTGGAAGGTGAACTCCGCCGGGCCGCGGCCAGGGGCGACCTGGTTCCCTCAGTCGACCTCGAGCAGTTGGCGCTCGTCATTCTCAGTCACGCCGGCGTGTGGCTGCCTCTGTGGGCTCGGCGTGTGATCAGCCGCGAGGAGACGGCGGCTCGGGTCGGGTATCTCGTGAGCCTGTGCCTGCTGGCGGCCGCAACGGACGCGTCGCGGCCCGGACTCGAACAGGAGATGCTCGGGAGCCAGAGTCGGCTGGCCGCTATGGATGCGGCGCTCGAGACCGCGGCTGTCTGATTGTGAACCGGCTCAGATCAGCCCCTGATAGGCGCCGCCGTCGAGGAGGATGCTGGAGCCCGTAATGAACTTGGCCGGCTCCGAGCACAGGAAGGCGACCGCCTTGCCGAAGTCCTCGGCGGTTCCCAGGGTGCCGGTGGGGACGCGCTGGGCTACGGTGTCCGTGTTGCCCAGGGATTTGATCCGGTCGGTGGCGTGAATCCCGGGCTGGGCCGAGTTGACCGTGACCCCGTCGCGGGCGACCTCCGCCGACAGGGTCTTGAGAAAGCTGCTGACGCCGGCGCGGGCCACGGATGAGGCGGCCAAGTTGCCGATCGGCTGGCGGGCGCCGATCGAAGTGATCGCCACGATCCGTCCCCAGCCGCGATCGCGCATTCCCGGCAGCGCCGTCTGGCACATGACGATGGTCGACAGCAGGTTGAGGTCGAGCGCTTCGCGGTAGCCGTCGATCGATGTCGTCGCCGGCGTGCCCGGCGGCGGGCCGCCGGCGTTGGCGACCAGGATGTCGATCTGGCCGAGCTTCGCTGCGGCTTGCTCGATGAAGGAGCGGGCGCCCTCTTCGGTGGAGACGTCGGCGGCGATGGGCGCCGCTCCCGGTCCGAGCCGCTCCGCGGCGGCGGCGATCCGCTCCTCGCTGCGGCTGCAGATCGCCACCTGAACGCCGTCCTCGATCAGCGCCTTGGCGCAGCCGAAGCCGAGCCCGGTCGATGCTGCCGCCACGGCGGCCTTCCTGCCCTGGATTCCCAGATCCATAGTCGCTTCTCCCTTTCGTTGCCGGTTCCTGAGTCGGGTCGAACGCTGGAAGCAGGCGCTAGCGCCTGCGCGCCTGCGCGAGTTCGGCCATGCGGGTGAACAGCTCCTGCATGTGAGTGCGGCCGCTGTCGCCGCCGCTGAACTCGCGGTACAACGAGTCCACGTTGATCGCGATGCGCTCGCTGTCGCCCCAGGACTCGAAGTCGCCGAGCGCGATGTCGAACGCCGCGTCGCGGGCGCTGAGGCCCGCGTCGTAGCGCTTCTTCGCCTCGTCGCGGAGGTACACGAGATAGGCCCGCATGGCTTCGACGCCCCGGTTGTCGGTGATCGGCCCATGCCCCGGCACGATCGTTTCGAGATCCCAGCTCAGCAGCAAATCGCAGGCATCGATCCAGTTCTGGACGGGTCCCGCCCAGATGATCGGCGCGCCTTCGATGAACAGGATGTCGCCCGTGAACGCGGTGCGATCGCCCGGCAGGTGGATCATGATGTCGCCGCCCGTGTGGGCGGGGCCGACCTCGACGAGTTCCACCGGCGTTTCGCCGACCTGGAGGCTCAACGCGCCCTCGAACGTGCGGTTCGGCGGCGTGTGGGTGATTCCCTCGAATTCGAAGGGGCCGAAACACTCGACCAGGAAGTCGCCGACCAGGCCGCCGTCGGCGCGCGCGCCGCGCATCAGTGCCGCGAGCGCCTCCGGCGTTGTGACCTCCATTTCGGCGGCCGCGGTCTTCGAGGCGACGATCTCGGCGCCGGCGACGAGTTCGTTGCCGTGGGTGTGATCGCCGTTCGAGTGCGTGTTCACGAGCCGGTCGATGTCGGCCGCCGCCGCGTGGGCCTTCTTCATCGCGTCGAGCATTTCGCGGGTGTTCGGCAGATCGAACAGCGTGTCGACGAGCAGCGACTCGTCGCCGCTGACGATCAGGCCCGCGTTGCTCCAGCCCCAGCCGCCGTCGGGCTGCAGCCAGGCGAAGGAGCCGTTGCCGAGGTCGTGGAGACCGCGCTCGTACGCGAAACGCGGCGCGCCGAGTGCAGTCCAGGGGGATCCGTTCGTCATGCGGCGGACTCTAGCTCCGCTTCGATACGATTGCGCGATGACAGCCCCCACCGAGGCCGAGCGCTCCCGGGCCACGCTCGACCTGGACGCGTTCTGGAACTGGCTCCTCCTCCACCCGAACTGCGTCATCCGGGCCGGATCCGTGGACGCCCTGCTCTGCGACGACGAGGACTTCCACTGGCAGTTCGTGTCCGAGACCGAGAACCTCCTGATCGCGCAGCTCGTGTACGGCAAGCGGCTGGTGGGCGAGATCCTGATCGACCGGGACCGGGTTGCCTACGTGCAGTCGTTTCAGGGCGACCAGGAGAACGAGTACATCTTCGAGTTGGTCTGTGAGACGGAGCAGGAGCGCCTGGCCGCGTGGGTCTTCGTCATGTCCCATGGCCTGGAGGACGACCCGGAGGAATCGGCGCATGTGGTTCCCACGCTGGTCCACTGACGGAGTTGCTGCCGGGTGTGCCCGGCGGCCAACCGGCTAGAGACTCGCCTTGACCCTGCGCATTCTCGGCGTCGTCGACCTGCGCCGGCAGCGGCGGGGGGTTCGACCTTGACTCTTCGAGTTCTCGGCGTCGTCGATTTACACTGGTCCGGCAAGCGGCCGCCACGCCTGCCGGATCCGTCCGGCTTCGATCTGGTCGTTCTTGCCGGCGATCTGACCAACTTCCTGGGCCCCGACCACGCCCGGCAGATCGTGGAGCCGTTGCTGGCGACCGGCGTCCCGCTACTCGCGGTCTGCGGCAACTGCGATCAGCCCGCCGTCGAGGGCTACTTCCGGGACATCGACATCGACCTGGACCGCCGCGCCCGGGTGGTCGACGGCGTCCGGTTCATCGGCCTCTCGGGCGGTCTTCCCTTTGGCGATCTCCCCTACGAGCGCACCGAGGAAGACTACGAACGCGTCGCCGCCGAGGCCTTCGACAACGCCGCCGCGGTCAAAGGGCAGCCCACGATTCTGGTCTCCCACCAGCCGCCCCACGGCACTGTCTGCGACCTCGCCCGCGGCCAGCACGTCGGCTCCCGGTCGCTCCGCGCCGCCGTCGAACGACACCAGCCCGACGTCGTCTTCTCCGGCCACATCCACGAAGCGATCGGCGATGACACGATCGGCCCGACCCGCGTCGTCAACCCCGGCCCCTGGTTTCAGGGCCGCTTTCTCATCATCGAAGCCGACGCCGAGACCGGGTCGGTCGAGTTCGAGATCCGGGCGCCGGCCGCGCGGTAGGCCGGAGAGGCGGAGAGGCGGAGCACGGCTCGTCGGTCCGGCGTCGGCCGGCGGTGAGGCGTCGGGCTCACCCGCCCGCTGTGGGCCGGAGGAGAGGGTCCCAGCGGTCGCTCGCGCTCTGTGAGTGGATGGGAAGTTGGCGCTCGCTGCGGTCGGCGGCGCTCCGGTTCGGTATCGGTTTGTGTAAGGGCCCCGGGCGTCGCTTGCCGACAGCCTCGCTGGGACCCTCTCCTCCGGCCCTGGCGCGGGCTGGAGGTCGTCGGGATGGACGGACGGCACCCCTGTCCGGAGCCTGGCGACGGAATCGCTTCAAGCTGAGCTCATCGAAGCCACTCGCCGTGTTCCTGCCTGAACAGCGCCTTGCGGTCGTCGCGATCGCTGATGTCGTGGTGCCAAGTGGGGTGGATGTGGAGATACTCGACATGTGCGTCCCATCCCCCGCGTGACCCGTGAAAGACCTTTGAACAGCCGGGGATCGGACAGGGATACTCGGTCTTCCTGCGGGTGAACTGATGCGGTCTTGGAGGACTGGGTTTCTTCGTGGGAGTGGCGGCGGATTCCGAGTGGAGGCTCGTCTGAACAGGACGCTTTGCGGACCTGGGAGACTGCGTGGCAGGAACTGGGTGCGCCGGCCTTCTGGCCAGCCTCCGGCGCGAAGCGCCGGCCTCCGCGAGGTTTGCCCCGCTAGTGATGGCCTTGGCCTTGAGGGCTGGATCGACCGGGCCGGCAAGGAGCATGGAGCCCTCGGCGATCGTGTCGATCCACTCTTGATCGGCGACTTCGGCCCCTTCCAGATAGCAGCGCAAGACGGCGGCTGCGGTGAGATGGGCGTCGAAGTCGTCCTCGTCGTCTCTAGCGGGGGCTGTGTCTCCGAGGTCCACCTCGTGGGTCTTCACCCAGGTGGCGTCCTCCAGCAGATTGCAGACGTGATTGCGTTCATCGGGCTTGGTCTTGCCGACGGCGAATCGCCCCGTCGGCAGGTCGTTTGCCAATGCGGCGGCGTAGGCGAGACCCGGATAGGTCTCCGCCAGGACGACTCCCTTGGTTCGGAGAAGTTCCGACAGTGGACCGTCGAAGGGCCAGACCGCGAAGTCCCGATCGCTTGCCAGACAAGCGGCGAGCTCTTGCCAGAAGTCGCGGGTTCCTGATCCCACCGTACCCGGAATGCCGCTGACGACGAACACGGGCTTGGCTCCGGTCTTCTGGTCAATGCGGCGACGAAAGCCGTCACGCGTTTTCTGCGTGAAGGAAGTCAGGCCGCCCTTGCCCGGTGGCACGTGGAACCAGGGACGGCCGACACGCCATTGTTCGTGGTCCTTGACCGTGTTGGCAGGATCGAAGAAACCACTATCGCTGTCGAGTCGTGCGAGCCAGTTGACAAAGTTGGCGGGCCGGCCGTAGCGAGGCGCCGCGAGTACCGACTCCCAGTAGCTCCGCGGAACGCCCAGAGCCAGGTCGACACCCACCAGCACGGTTCCTTTCCGGGCGAGTTGCCTCGCTAAAGCCATCAGGCTTCCCAACGCCCAGTCCGGTCGCGCTTCCTGGTAGATGAGACGCTCGCTCAGATCGGCGACGTAGACCGAGCGCTTCCTTGGATCCTTGCTCCAATCCGCGGATACGAAGAATCTGGGTTGGCTTTCCATTCTTGGGTAGTTCATATCAATCGAGAACTCGAAGCGCAGGGGCCAGGCACCCATGGCGCCCGCTAGCCAGTCGCGCCCAAGCTCTCGAGCCGCTCGACCAGTTCGTCGATCTTCGGCAGGTCGACGTTGGCGAAGGCGAGGCGGAGGTAGCGGTCCTGGCCGGGGCCGAACATGGCGCCGGCGAGGCAGAGGATGCCGTGGTCCTGGGCGAGGCTGCGGCCGACATCGGCGGAGGTGCGGTCGGGCCAGGGGTGGCGGAGGTAGACGAAGTAGCCGCCGGAGGAGGCGACCTCGAAGCCGGTGTTCGCCTCGCGGATGCGGCGGGCGGCGTAAGCGACGCGGTTGCGGACGGTGCGTCGGTACTTGCGCTTCCAGTCGTCGAGGTGGTCGAGACAGTAGAGCGCGGCCAACTGGCCGATGTGGGAAGGGCAGAGGGCGACGCAGTCGGCGATCTTGAGGGTCTCGCGGAGCAGGCCGGGGTCGGCGGCCATGGCGCCGATCCGGTAGCCCGCCATGCAGTACGCCTTGGAGAAGCTGTAGAGGTGGATGAGGGCGTCGGTCCAGTCGGGCCGCTGGAAGAGGGTGTGGGGCGGGCCCGAGTGGTCGCGGAACTCGCGGTAGGTCTCGTCGACCACCAGGGCCAGGCCGCGTTCGCGGGCGAGTTCGAAGAAGCTGTCGATCAGGGCCGGCGGGTAGACCGCGCCGGTCGGGTTGTTCGGGGTCACTAGGACGATCGCCCGCGTCCTGGCGGTGATGGCGGCCTCGGCGGCCGCGGGGTCGGGGATCATGTCCGGTCCCGGTTCTAGGTAGACCGGCGCCACATCTTGCGAACGGAGCCACATGTCGTGGTTGAAGTACGAGGGCAGCGGCAGGATGACCTCGTCGCCCGGCTCGGTGAGCGCCATCATCGCCAGGCAGAACGCCTGGTTGCAGCCGGCCGTGACGGCCACCCGGTCAACCGCGACCGGAGCGGCGTAGTCGACCGTCATGGCGCGCGCCAGCGCCTCCCGCAGTTCGGGGATGCCCTGCTGGTCGGTGTAGGTGGCCGTGGCCGGGCTCTGGGCAGCGGCGGCGATGTGGTCGCGCAGCTCCTGGGCCGGTGGGTAGGTCGGCGCCGCTTGGGAGACGTCGATGAGCGGAAGGTCGCGGGCGGCGCTGCTCTTCCAGCGTCCGACCTGGGTGATCGGCGAGTCGATCACCCGATGCACTACCTGTCTGATCTGCATGGGGGGGCTAAGCTACCGGATCGGCTGGGCCGGCCTGAAGACGGGCGAGCGGCGCGCCGGGGGAGGCGACGGATGAAGTACCTGCACACGATGGTCCGGGTCGGCAGTCTGGAGGATGCGCTCGACTTCTATTGCGGCAAGCTCGGCATGGTCGAGATGCGCCGGATGGACAGCGAGCAGGGCCGGTTCACGCTCGTGTTCCTGGCCGCGCCATCGGACGTCGAGTTGGCGCGGGAGCGGACGGCGCCGCTCCTGGAACTGACCTGGAACTGGGACCCCGAGGACTACACGGGCGGCCGGAATTTTGGCCACCTGGCCTTCGAGGTCGACGACATCTACTGCGCCTGCCGCTCGCTCCAGGAGCAGGGAGTGGTGATCAACCGTCCGCCGCGGGACGGCCGCATGGCCTTCATCCGATCGCCGGACGGCATCTCGATCGAACTGCTGCAGGCAGGCGGCGCGCTGCCGCTAGAGGAACCGTGGGCCTCGATGCCGAACGAGGGCGTCTGGTAGCGACTCGAGCCGGCCCAGGGCCGCCCGATCAGTAGTCCGCGTAGTCCTTCTCTTCGACGAGTTCGGAGCCCAGCAGCTCGTTGATCCCGCGCTTGGCGGCGGCGCGGCGGTCGTTCGTCCGGTAGACCGCCCGCGCGAGTTCGACAAAGCGTTCGCCGAAGTTGCTCTTGCGCTCGCAGTCGCGGATGTCGTTCTCGATCTCCCACAGCCGTTCGTTGATGCGGCGCAGTTCCGCGGTGAGATCGTCGAGTTCCTGGGACCTCGGCAGCGCTTCGCGCCGCGTGGCCGTCAGGCTGCGGAGTTCGCGGTGGACGTTCGCGAGCTTGTCCGGGTCGGCGATCCGCTCGGCCTTGATCTCAAGGATCGTGATCTTGTCGACGAGTTCGCCCGCCGACACCTCGACCTGCAGCACCGTGCCCACAACGGCGCAGACCTTACAGCAGTCCGCGACCCTCGGGCCGGCGGCTCAGGCTCGCTCCCTCCGCACCAACTCGTTCCCCGTTTCGATCACCCGATCGGCGACGTACCGCCAGTCGTAGCCGGCCGCGCGCTCCACCGCGGAGCGGGACGCGGCAGCGAGTTCGGCCGGCGTATCGAGCAACCGTTCGAGGAGAAGCGCGAGTGTTCCTGCATCCGCATCGACCGCCCAGCCGTCCCGCCCGTCGCGAACCAGCTCGGGCACCGCGCTGTTGACGGACCGGCAGTGGACCACGGGCACGCCGGCAGCCATGGCCTCGAGCGGGAACAGCCCGAAGCCCTCCCGGGCCGAGGGCTGAACCGCGATGGCCGCTCCGGCGACGGCACGCCAGACATCCTCGTTGTGGGGCAGGCGGCCGGCGAAATCGACGACGTTCCCCAGGCCGAGGCGCTCGATCTGCGCGCGGATGTTCGCCGCCGCCGGGCCGCTGCCGATGATCCGGAGCAGGGCGCCCCGTTCGGAGGCGAGCCGTTTGCCGGCTTCGGTGGCGGCCAGTGCCGCGGTCGCGTCGAGCAGCAGGTCGACCCGCTTTTCCGGGATCAGCCGGCCGGCGTAGACGAGGGGCGGCGCGGTCGCGTCAGCCCCGGCTGCGAGGGCGCGGATCCGTTCGTACGGAATGCCGTTGGGAATGACCTCGACCGCTTCGCCGCGCACCGTGGCGACCCGTTCCGCGGTGAGCTTGCTGACCGCCACCGCCTGGCTGCCGAAGCGCAGCGACAGGCGTTCACAGAGGGCGTAGAACCGCCAAATGCCGGGACCAAGTCGCCCCGGAGGCCGGTGCTGGCGCCAGTACCGGCCCCAGTGCTCGTGCCAGGTGACGAGCAGAGGGATGCGTCGCCGCTTGCAGCGGCGGGCGAGCAGGGGCAGGTGCAGGTAGGGGATGTTCGCGGTTTCGACGATGTCGACGCCGTCCAGGGGAATCCGCCGCACCTGGGATGCCAGCATCATCGCCTCGAGCCCCGATCGCCGCCCGCGGGCCAGGTAGCGCCGGCTCGCCTTCGCCACCGGCTCGACGCGGACGTTGGGGTGGGGCGCGTGCGGCGCCTCCGCCCAGCCCGACAGCACGACCTCGTGCCCGAGCCGGCCCAGCTCCCGTGCGAGTTCGTAGTTCCGGTGCTCGACGCCCCCCAGGGACTCCGGGTAGATGCAGTCGTAGAAGAACAGCCAGCGCAGTGGGCGTCCGGTCATCGTGGGGAAGCGTAACCGGACGGGCAGCGGACGCTGGCTGCTACCGTCGCCCGGTATGCGCTGGTTCGAACGGGAGCTTCCCGCCCGGGAGCGATGGCGCCGGATTGCCGCGCTCGTGACCCTCGGCTGGGCGTTGGTGGCGACAGTCCTTGCCGTCGGACCGGACAGGATCGCCGGCTGGCTCGGCGCGCCGTCCCGGCCGGAGGCGCCGCCGTCGCCAGAAGCCGCGCCCGCCCTGATCTACGGGACCCCGGTCGAGGTCGCCTCGCTGCCGGGCTGGGCCGGCGACGACGTGGCGCAGGCGCTGCCGGCGTTGCTGAGGAGTTGCGGCAGACTGACTGCCCAGCCTGCCGATCGTGTATTGAAACCGGTTGAACTGGGCGGCACGGTCGGCGACTGGCGGCCCTTCTGTGGTGCTCTCCGCGGCCTGGGTGATCCCGCCGGCGAGAACGAGGTGCGGGCGGTCATCGAACGCGAGCTTGTTGCCGTACCCCTGTCTCGCACCGAAGCGGCGGAAGCCGCGGGCCGACCGGGCGAAGGTTCGGGCTGGGCGCGGCGCATCGGCCTCTATACGGGTTACTTCGAGCCCTTGCTCCATGGCAGCCGCCGCCGCAGCGCGCGCTACAGCGTGCCGCTGTACACGCAGCCACCGGACCTCGTCTCGGTCGACCTCGGGCGGTTCCGGGACGATCTGCGCGGCCGCCGGGTGGCTGGGCGGGTTCGGGGCAGCAGCCTCGAGCCGTACGACGACCGAGACGCGATCTCGTCCGGTTCGCTCACCGGCCGCGGCCTGGAGTTGGTCTGGGTCGACGACGCCGTCGATGCCTTCTTCCTCCATATCCAGGGCTCGGGGCGGATCGAACTCGACGACGGCGCCATGTTCCGGGTCGGCTACGCGGCCCAGAACGGCCACCCGTACCACGCCATCGGCCGGACCCTGGTCGACTGGGGCGAGTTGACCCTGGACGAAGTGTCGCTGCAGTCGATCGACGCCTGGCTGCGGGCCAACCCGGACCGTGCGGGAGAGGTCATGGCGACGAACGACTCCTACGTCTTCTTTCGTCAGATTCGGGGCGAGGGCCCGGTCGGCGCCCAGGGCGTCGCGCTGACTCCTGAACGCTCCCTGGCGGTGGACCGGCTGCACGTTCCTCTCGGTGTGCCGGTCTGGCTCGATGCGATGATCCCGGCGGCCGCCCCCGAGGGGCCGGACGAACGCCGTCAGTGGTTGGTCGTGGCTCAGGACACGGGCGGCGCGATCCGGGGAGCGGTGCGTGGAGACGTGTTCTGGGGCGCGGGGGAGCGGGCCCGGGCGATTGCCGGCCGCATGGCGCACCGGGGCCGCTACTGGGCGCTGGCGCCGCGGAGCGTCGCGTCGCCGCCTTGAGCGCGTTGCCCACGGGCTTGCTACACGGGCCAGACTGGTGGGGATAGTGTCGGCGCATGGAGTCCGTTCTCAGCGTGCCCGTGGCTGGAAACGCCGCCGGCATCGGCGTCGTCGAAACCCGGTTCGAGCGTTTCGAGGAGCCGCTTGAGCTCAAGTGCGGCGACACCCTGTCGGAGTTCACCCTGGCCTGGGAGCAGTACGGGGAACTGAACGCCGCGCGCGACAACGCCGTGCTGCTGTTCCACGCCCTCACCGGGAGCCACCACGCGGCAGGCACGAACCACGGTGTGCCGGGTCTCGGCCATGCCTGGACCGACGAGATGGTGCTCGGCTGGTGGCATGAGTTCATCGGCCCGGGGCGTGCGATCGATACGGACCGTTTCTGCGTCATCTGCGTCAACTACATCGGCGGCTGCTACGGATCGACCGGACCGCTGTCGATCGATCCGGCCACCGGCGAGGCCTGGGGCCCCTCTTTCCCCCGGGTGCGCTTCTCGGACTCGGTCCGCGCGGCGATGCGCCTCGTCGACCGGCTGGGGATCGATGTCCTGCACGCGGGGATCGGACCGTCCACGGGAGGCATGGCCGTACTCGATCTGGCCGTCATGTTCCCGGAGCGTGTGCGAAATGTGGTCGTGGTCGCGGCCGGCATGGAGGTAACGCCGCTCCAGCGGATTCACAACTTCGAGCAGATTCAGGCGATCGCCAACGATCCGCAGTTCGATGACGGCCACTACCCGCCGGGCGCCGAGCTCGAGGGGATGAAGATCGCCCGCCAGATCAATCACAAGACCTTCGTTTCGTTGGAAACGTTGCGGCAGCGGGCGCGGAACACCGTCGCCGAGGCTTCGGGTGTGCCCTGGTACGGCGTCAACCACCCGATCGAGTCCTACATGCGACATCAGGGACATAAGTTCGCGGCCCGATTCGACGCGAACTCCTACCTTCGGATCCTCGACGCCTGGAGTCAGTACGACCTGGCCACCGCGGCCGGCGCCGCTTCTGTCGGGGAGGCCTTCGAGCGCTGCCGGGGCCAGCGGTTCCTGATCTTCTCGATCAACTCCGACGTCTGCTACTACCCCGAGGAGCAGGGCGAGCTGATGGCCGCGTTGCAGTCAGCCGGCGTCAGTTGCATGAGGATCATCGTCCACTCGGACAAGGGACACGACTCCTTCCTGCTCGAACCGGCGCTCTACCACCCGCACCTGACCTTCCTGCTCGAGGGTCGGGGTTTCTGGCCGGAGTCGTAGCAGCCCGAATTGGTCCCAGTAGCAGGAGACCTCCGCGAACGTGCACGGCTCGACCCAGGAGCGGATGGAGAAAGCCAAGCGAGCCCCAGCCTCCCGGGGCCCGCGAGTAGTCGGTTGCGCATTCGCGACTCTGCTGGGTGTTCTGAGCGGTGCGGTACTAGGCGCGCAGACCCCGTCGCCGTCCGAGAATGACGCGCCCGAGTTCAGTGAGGGCGCGAGCACGACGCGCCAGCTCGCCGAGAACGCCGGGGGCGGTGTCGACGTTGGGGACCCGGTCATCGCCACCGACGCCGACGGCCAGTGGCTGACCTACGGTCTTGGCGGAGAGGATGCGGACTCTTTTGCGCTCGATTCGCGGAACGGCCAACTCCGCACCCGCGACGGCATCGAATACGACAACGAGGTCAAGGATCGCTACACGGTCACCGTCCGGGCCGAGGATGGCCACGGCGCCAGAGCGTCTATTGAGGTGGTCGTGGAGTTGATCGGCGAACCCGAGCCGCCGTCCAAGGCGGACAGCCCGACCGTCGTCGCCTCCACACGCACCACGCTGACCCTGGGCTGGACGGCGCCCGCGAATACCGGACCAGAGATCAGAGACTACGACGGCCAGTACCGGGTCGCTGGGACCGGCAGCTTCGAGCCGGGTTGGGACCGCATCGGCGCGGTCACTGAAGCGACCGTCACGGGCCTTGAAGCCGACACGCTCTACGAGGTCCAGGTGCGGGCTCGGAATGCCGATGGAAACGGTGATTGGTCGGAAGCCCTGGAGGCGCGCACCGTAGCCAACCAGGCGCCGGCGTTCGACGAGGGGGCGCAGACGACCCGGGAACTTGAGGAGAACACGGCGGCCGGCGCGACTCTGGGCGCCCCGATCGCCGCAACGGATCCCGAGGGAGACCCGCTCGCCTACAGCCTGGAGGGGACGGACGAGAGCGCCTTCAGCATCGACTCGGGCACCGGCCAGCTCAGAACCCGGGCGGGAGTCGCCTACGACTACGAAACGAAGACGGCGTACTCGGTCACGGTGCGCACGGAAGATGACCACGGGGACGCCGCGGCGAGTGTTGTCGCCGTCTCTGTGCTGGATGTTCATGAGAGCGGGATCGTGGCGGTCGCGGGATGGGACCTGACAGTTGCCGCCGGCGGCACCGCCTGGCTGGACGGAACGGGGTCGACGGCGGTCGAGGGTGAGTTGACGTACTCGTGGTTGTTCGTCTCCTGGCCGGGCGACAGCGCACCGACGCTGGCCGACGCGGCCACGGCGACGCCGTCGTTCGTGGCGGCTGCGGAGGGGACCTACGTCGTGCGCCTGACCGTCAGCCAGGACGGTTCGACCGAAACGGATGACGTTTCCGTTGTGGCCCGGCCGTCGACCGAGGCGGACCAACTGGTCAACGCGGACCTGCTGGTGGACACCAATCGCGACGGTCGGGTGGATTCGCTCGACGAAACCGGGGAGGACTCCTGGACTGCGGAGTCGGGCGCCGTCTTCGTCCCGAACACGGATGACGACGACGGGGATGGCGTCCGGGACGGTTCGGACGATCGGGTGAACGGCGACGAGGACCTGCTGGACATGGCCGCCGTCGTCGTGAAGCGGACCCTCGGTTTGCACAGGAACCACACCGTCTTCCTGGAGATGACCTTCTCGGCGGACTCCTCCGGCCCCCGGATGTTCTACGAACGGGCCGACGGTACGATCGGTTTGTTGATTGGCGACGATGAGACGCGGGCCGAACTGCCGCGTGAGCGACTTGTTGCAGGCGACCTGAAGTTGTACGTCGAGAGTCTGTATGGGCGCGACATCGGTTTCGATGGTCATCTCATTCTCTCCCTGAGTGTCGAGGAGGATGGGACCGCGGTGTCGCAGGACACCGTTGCCCTGCGGGGAAGTCCGATTCTGTTTTCGCACCACCTTCAAACCGCCGAACGAGTATTTGTTGTCGAAACCGGGTCCGTCGGCACCACTTCCAACGGGAAGCTGGTGAACGCTTTGAACGCCCGCCTGCCCGCTTCGGTCGACCTGTACCGGATCGACTACGGGCAGTACGATCAGGATCGGTGGATCCAGGACTCCATGCAGACGGGCTATGCGCAGAGGCCGTCCGCGCGTGGCCCGAAGGACACAGCAGTCCACGCTCAGTTGCACCGGGGTCGTGGGCTTGAGCCCTTCCTGCCCGACGGGTACCTGGACTCCGACACTGGGTATGCGACGCGCGGAGGCCGGCACCGTTCCAGTTTCAACTACGGTGGCAACGTGGAGGTCATTCCGCCGTACTCGCACGGTGAAGAGGACTATCCCCTGGGGCGTATCGTGATCGGCTCGGATCCGAGCTTTGGGGGCGACTCGATGGCTCAGCGCCAGATCGACTTCTTCAATGCCCAGGAAGTTCAGGGGCCGGTGTTCGAGGTAGATACTTCCTGGCTCGTCGTCGCCCATGTGGATGAGATCTTCTCAGTGATTCCCAACCGCAATGCGGAGTCGGATGCCAGACCGTGGGTGGTCGTGATCGGATCGACCGATCTCGCAATCGAGCTTCTCGAAGAGGCGGCGGAAGACGGCTACGGCGATGTGCCGATCTTCAAGGGGCGCGGCAGCGACCAGACAACACCGCAGGAGATACTGGACAACAGCGACCTGTTGACAAAAAACGACCGGGCGCAGGCGCGGATCGATACGGTTCGAGAGCGGTTGATCGCGGAGGTTGGACTTGAGGACGCCGATTTTCGGGAAGTGCCCGCTTTGTTCGTGCAGTACTGGAATTCGCTGGTGGCGTACTTTCCCAGCGTGCAGAACCTGCTTGTGGTCGATAACGTGCTGATCGTCCCCGACCCGGAAGGGCCGGTGGTGGGTGGCAAGGACATCTGGCGGCAGGCGACTCTCGATGCCTTGGACGATCTGGGTTTGACGACCCACTTTGTTGACGTGTACGAGAGTTACCACATCCTTTTCGGGGCGATTCACTGCGGCACGAACGTGGAACGTTCGGGATCGACAGCCGCGTGGTGGCTTGAGGAGTCGCGATGAAGCTCACCCGGCTGCTGAGTGTCCTGTTGTGCCTCCTGCCCGCGGGTGTTTCCATGGCGCAGGAGCGGGCCATCCCGACCTGGGTCGACGGCTTGCTCGAGGAGCAGGGACACGCTTACGAGGAGGCGCGCGAGCGGATCCTGGGGCGACAGGACCTCGTCGACGTGGTTCGGGCAACCCTGGAGAGGACGGAGTACGGCCCTTCGACCTGGCGGCAGTTGGTGCTGGTTGAAGCGCTGGCCATGCATGTGACTCATCAGGTGGAAGCGGAGGACTTGCGGAACCTGCAGGGGTTGGACAGCGACCACTACCGGCTGCGTCGAGTCCCGGAGCCTTCGGCCACGCGTGAGCTGAGACGTCTTCGGCACGTGGCGCCGCTGATGATCGAGCTGTTTCTGAAGGGCATGGAGACGTACGGGTGGTCGAGCCCGGACACCGCCGAGGCGGAAGCGGCGGCTCTGCGCCACGGGCTGCTGATGGCGGTGGGCGAATCGGGGCACCCGGCGAATGTTCACTTCCTGGCGGACATCGTCGAAGGCGGCTGCGTCTGTTGCGAGTCGTGCGACGCGGCGGTCCGAGCCCTTGGCGAAACGGGCGCTCTGCAGGCTCTGCCGGTCCTACTGCGGGTCCTGGACGAGGCTCGCGCGAACGGCGACGTGGACGGGGTCGTCGCGGTGGTGACGGCGCTCGGCAGCGTACGCCACGCCGAGGTGTGGCCTCGCATCGAGGGCGAACTGAGCAGTTCGGATCGGCGCGTACGCGAAGCCGCCATCCGCAGCGCCGCCGTCTACGGGAGCCGTCGATACTGGCAGAGCGACCCGGCGCAGGGCGCGGGAGTCCGCGCTGCCATCGGCGCCGCCCTGCTCGATGTGCTCGTGGAAGCGGAGGACGAGGGGCTGGTTACAGCCGTGCTCGAATCACTGAGCACTGTCGCCACGCCTCAACTTCGGGACTTGCTCGAGCGGAGGCGGCCAGCGGCTTCGGACGCGGCAGGTGCGGTGTCCTCGCGCGCGACAGCAGGGGATCGCCTTGGACGGGCATTGGAGCGCGTCGACCGAGTTCTGGCGCGCCAGCAGCGTCGAGAAAGGGAGCGCTAGTCGCGCGAGCCGGTGACTCGGTCCTTCCAGCACGGGCGACGGGTTCTGCTGGCGGTTGCCTGCCTGTGCGGCTCGGCCGGCGATGCCGGCGCCCAGGGAAGTGACGCTACGGACAGGGCCGTGCTGATCGAGCTCTACAACGCGACCGCTGGCGGCAGGTGGGAGCACAGCATGAATTGGTTGACCGAGGCGCCCCTTCGCGATTGGTACGGAATCGAGACGGACTCGAGCGGGCGGGTTACGGTGGTCTCCCTCACTCGAAACGGGTTGGCCGGCCCCATTCCCCCCGAGTTGGGCAGTCTCGACGGGCTTGAGGAACTGTGGCTCACGGCCAATCGTCTGAACGGGACCATTCCAGAGGAACTGGCCGGCCTCCATGGCCTGCGGGTCCTCTCGCTCGCCGTCAATAGACTGAGCGGCTCGGTGCCGGCGGCGCTGGAGAACCTGACCGGCCTGGAGCAACTGAACCTCAACGACAACCGGTTGAACGGCTCGATTCCGGCCGGCCTGGGCGATCTGTCCAACCTCGTGGACCTCTCGCTCGACGACAATGCGCTGAGTGGCCCGGTTCCGAGCAGCCTTGGCGGCCCGGACCGCCTCCAGTGGCTGGATCTGGCCGGCAACGGACTGACGGGGGCGATCCCGGCAGAACTGGGAGAGTTGCCCGACCTCCAGCGGCTCTCTCTCGGCGCCAATCGATTGGACGGACCGATTCCGCCGGCTCTCGCGCATCTGAACCGCCTCAAGGAACTGAGTCTCGCCGGCAACAAACTGACCGACGCCGTCCCGGATGGGTTTGAGAACCTGGTCGCCCTCGAGTCGCTGTATCTCGACGGCAACGCGGCGTTGAGCGGCCTCATGCCATTGCGACTCATGTTTCTGGCCGACCTCGGGTTGGTGGACATTCGCCGCACCGGGCTGTGTGCGCCGCAGGATGACGCGTTCCGGACCTGGGCCGCCACGGTCGAGTTCTGGGGCTGCGGGGGCCGTGTTCCGCCGCCGCCCCCGCCACCATCGCCCTCGCCACCACCGCCCCCGCCGCCGCCCCCGGGCGAAGGAGGTGGCGGCAGCGACGGAGAGGACAGCGGAGGAGGCGACCGCGGCGGGGGCGGTGGTGGTGGCGGCGGGGGCGGTGGTGGCGAGTTGCCGCGCGCCGCTTTCGCGCCGGGTCTGGAGTGCGTCGACGGCCTCTGCCGCGCGAGGACCGGTCGCCCGGTCGCGCTGGAGGACGCGAGCACGGGGACGGTCCGCTCCCGGAGTTGGGACTTCGGGGACGGGACCAGGTCGAGCCTTCGACAGGTGGACCAGGTGTGGTCGACGCCGGGCTTCTACCAGGTCACAC
This sequence comes from Candidatus Multivorans sp., assembly GCA_965205295.1. Taxonomy (GTDB): domain Bacteria; phylum Acidobacteriota; class Thermoanaerobaculia; order Multivoradales; family Multivoraceae; genus Multivorans. The sequence continues at coordinate 1,818,731 of OZ242167.1, read as the reverse complement.
TGTCGGTGAGCGACGGCACGTACGAATCCACCGCCTCGCGGACGTTCCTGGTCGAGGCGAGCGACCCGGCGGGAACCTGCACGGCGGCCGCGGAGACGCTCTGTCTTCAAAATTCCCGGTACGGGGTCGGGGTCGCCTGGTGGACCTCGGACGGAAGGGCGGGGTCGGGGAGCGTGGTCCACGCGGGCACGAACGACTCGGGCCTGTTCCGTTTCTTCAGCGAGAACAACTGGGAGGTGCTGATCAAGGTGTTGGACGCCTGCGCGCTGAACGGAAACGTGTGGGTGTTCGCGGCGTCGACGACGGACCTGGGCTATTCGATCCGGATCACGGATACGGTGACGAGCGAGGAGATGGAGTACCGGAACGGGGCGGGGACGGCGGCGCCGGCGATCACCGACGGGATGGCGTTTCCTTCCGGGTGTACTTCCCCGTAGGGCGGCCGTCTCGTCGATTCCGGTTGCCTCGTGCCATGATCCGGCCCCCGAAGAATCCAACCAGAAGAGGAGAATCGTCATGTGGCTGCGCCTGCGGCAGATCTGTCTGGTAGCCGAAGAACTCGCCCCGGTGGTAGCTGACCTGGAGGCGGTGTTCGGTCTCGAGGTCTGCTACAACGATCCCGTCATCGTTCGGTTCGGTCTCGAGAACGCCCTGCTGCCGATCGGCAACCAACTGCTCGAGGTGGTGGCGCCGGTCGAGGAGGACACCGCCGGCGGCCGCTACCTGGACAGGCGCGGCGGCGACGGCGGCTACATGGTGATCACCCAGTGCGACGACCAGGCCCCGCGCCGGCGGCGGGTGGAGGAGTTGGGCATTCGCCTGGTCAACGAGTTCGAGCGCCACGGCTTCCAGAACATGCAGCTCCATCCCAAGGACACCGGCGGGTCCTTCTTCGAGATCGACTGCCAGACGAACGGCCTGGAGCCTGACGGCCCGTGGGAACCGGCGGGCGAGAACTGGCAGCGCTGCCGCCGGACCGACGTGATCGATGCCATCGTCGCGGCGGAGATCCAGAGTCCCCGCTCCGCCGACATCGCGGCGCGTTGGAGCGAGATCGCCCAGATTCCGCTGCGGGACAGGGGCGGCGTGTCGACCATGCCGCTTCAGAACGCGGACGTTCGCTTCGTGCACCCGACCGACGGCCGGCCCGAGGGCCTGGGCGGGATCGACGTGCGTGGGGTGGACGCGGACCGCGCCCGTTCAGCCGCGAGCGAGCGGGGCTGCCTCGGCGACGACGGCGTGATCCTGATCTGCGGCACGCGCTTCCGGGTCGTGGGGTGACGGCGGGTCGTGGGGTGACGGCGGCTCGTGGGGTGACGGCGCGCCGGCTGACGGCGGCCGGCTAGCCCGCGAGTCCGGTTCCGAGCCGTTCGCTCCGTCGAGGCTGTTCTCTCTGTCCAGAAAGGCCGATTTGCGGCGGCTGCCGTCCCAGCGGATGTCGGGCAGGAGCACGTCGCGCTTGGCGGCGATCCGGTCGTGGTGGGGGAGCAGATCTTCCAGCATGGCGCGGAGTTCCGAGTCCATGTCCCGGGTCGGTTGGTAGCCCAGGGCGCGCAAGTGATCGTGGTCCGGGTTGTAGTAGTGCTGCTCGAGTTCCTTGCGCGGGTTCTCGATCCGGCGGATTCGCGGGTCGAGGCCCATGTCGGAAGCGACAGAGGCGACCTTGGAGGCGAGCTCCGAGACCGTGTAGGTCTCCTCGAACTGGTTGAAGACCCGGTAGTCGCCCGCTTCCGGCGGGTTGTCGACGGCCAGCGTCAGGCACTGCATCGAGTCGCAGATGGGCAGGAAGCCGCGGCGCTGGGCGCCGAGCCCGAACAGGGTCAGCGGTTCGCCGATCACGGACTGGCAGCAGAAACGGTTGAGCACGGTGCCGAAGGCCTGGTCGAAGTCGAGCCGTGTGCTCAGTGCCTCGCCTGCGGGGTGGTCCGACCCGTCGCCCGTCGCACCGCCCATCGCGCTGCCGAAGAACCGGGTGCCGTAGACGACGCCCTGCATCACGTCGGTTGCCCTCAGCCCCCACATGCGGCAGGCGAACATCACGTTGTTGCTGTCGTGGACCTTGCTCCAGTGGTACCAGGAGCCGGCCTGGCGGGGGAAGGGCAGGCGGTCGCGGCGGCCGCGGTACTCGATCTCGAAGAAGCCCTCCGGGATGTCCAGGTTCGGCGTACCGTACTCACCCATCGTGCCGAGCTTGACCAGGTGCGCGTCGGGCGCCAGGTCCCGCATCGCGAAGAGCACGTTGAGGGTGCCTTCGATGTTGTTGCGCTGCACCCAGACCGCGTGTTTCGCGTCCATCATCGAGTACGGCGCCGACGGGCACTCGCCGAGGTGGACGATCGCCTCCGGCTGGACCTCTTCGAACAGCCGGTAGACCAGGTCGAGGTCGGTCAGGTCGCCAAGGGCAACGTACGGGCGAGTGCCGTAGGCGGATTCGAACGCGTCGAGTCGCGCCTCGAGCGAAGCGATCGGCAGGGCCGAACAACTGCCCATCTCCGCGACCCAGTCGCGGCGGAAACCGGCGTCGATGCCGGAAACCTCGTGGCCGCTGGCAGTCAGGTACTGGGCCAACGGCCAACCGAGATAGCCGTCGATGCCAGCAATGAGAACGCGCGTGGTGTCACCCCCTGCAGAACCAGTGTAACAGCGGCCTTCGCTTGCGACGGCGGCTCGGCAGGTGCTACCTTCCGCCCGCGTGCTCTGGTCTGGAACAAGACCGTCCACGGTCCCGGCATGAGGATTCTGTACGGAGTTCAGGGCACAGGCCACGGCCACCTGGTGCGATCGGCGGCGATGGTGGCCGGCCTGCGAGCGCGCGGGCACGAGGTCCACTGCCTGCTCACCGGGCGGTCTTCCGCGGCGTTCGCCGACCCGGAGATCCGGGCCAGCCACACGCTGCTCGAGGGGTTCACCGGCCGGGCCGCCGGCGGCCGGGTGCGGCTGCTCCAGACTGTCGGGCAGTTGCGCGTGGCCCGTTTCCTGCGCGACGTGCGTAGCTTCGATGCGTCCCGCTTCGACCTCGTGCTGACCGACTACGAGCCGGTTTCCGCCTGGATCGCGCGTCGCTGCCGGCGGCCCAGTATCGGCGTCGGTCACCTGTATGCGTTCCAGCGCCATCTTCGCCTGCCCGGCTGGACCGGGCCGGCGCGTCTGGCGCTGCGCCTGTTCGCACCCGTCTACACCCCGGTTCGGACCGCGGTCGGCCTGCACTGGCATCGCTTCGGCGGCGCGAATCTGCCGCCCACGATCAGCCCCGACGTGGTCGCGGCGGCCGAGGCCGGTCCGCCGCCGGACACCGGCGAGAGGATCCTCGTCTACCTGCCCGCGGAGAGCGAGCAGAGCATCGTCGGGCTGCTGGGGCGCTTGCCGCACCGGCGGTTCGTCGCCTACCGGCCGGTGCCGGCGCCGGTCGACCGCGGCAACGTCTCGATCCGTCCCTACGACCGCGCGGCGTTCGTGGCCGATCTGGTCGCCTGCTCCGGAGTGATCACGAATGCGGGCTTCTCGCTCGTCAGCGAGGCGCTTCACCTGGGCCGCCGCCTGCTGGTCCAACCGATGGGACGCCATCCCGAGCAATTCCTCAACGGCCGTGCGCTCGTGGCCCTCGGCCTTGGCACGGTCGTCGAGCGGCTGACCGTGGAACAGATCGAGTCCTGGATCTGTGGTCCGGCGCCGATTCCGATGAACTACCCTGACGTGACGCGGCGCCTGGTCGACTGGATCGACGGAGGCGCCGTGCGTCCGGTCGACGATTTGGCGACCGCGATATGGGACGAAGTCTCCTGGCAACCGGCATGAGCAGACCGCGACCGCATCGCCCCGCCGATCCGAACCTCGACTTCACGCTCGATCACTACCGGGAGATCCTGGCGCGGATTGTGGCGACTCATCGGACGTTCTCGTTCGCGGAGGCGGCGCCGATGGGGGAGGCGCTGCTCGACGTGGAGCGTTTCGTGCTGATGCGGCACGACGTGGAGTTCAGCCTCGACGCGGCGCTGACGATGGCCCGGGCCGACCGCGGCGCCGGGGTGCGTTCGACCTTCTTTGTCCAGATCGGTTCCGACTACAACCTGTTCGACGCCGACGGCGCCGAGGCCGTCGAGGAGATCCTCGATCTGGGCCATGACCTGGGCTTCCACTACGACCTGGGCCTGCTGGAGCGTTCGGGCGGCGACCCGGTCGAGGTGGCGCGGCGCGCGATCGGTCTGATCGAAGGCTTCCTCGACACGGAGATTCGGGCGGCGAGCCCTCACATGCCGATGCGTTCGGGCCGGACCCTACGGATTCCCGGCATCGTCGACGCCTACGACCCGCTCTACTTCGAACGGATCAAGTACCTCTCCGACAGCACCCAGGTTTGGCGCGAGGGCGTCGTGACGTCGCTGCTCGACCGCTACGACCAGATCCAGCTCCTCACGCACGAGTACCACTGGACCGAAGAGGGGCTTGGGTGGAACGGGGTGCTGCTGCTCGAGGCAGAGCACAAGTACCGCCGCTTGAAGGGGCGCGCGGAGGCCAACATCGAGCGGTTCCGCGAGGGGTTGCGGCTGCGGGCGAAACGCGACGCGGCCTTTCGCGCCCGGCGGCAGGGGAGCTGAAGGCAGATGAACCGGGTCCGCGTGGTCAGGGACGTGTTGCTACGGCCGACGGCCGAGGGCGAGCTGGATCGGTTGTCCGAGCTCACGGAGATCGTCTACGGCGTCCGGCGGGAACCGGACGTCCTGCGTTGGCTCCTGTTCCATCCGGACTGCGGCCCCGAGGTCGAGTCGCTGGTAGCCGAACGCCGCGGGCGCGTAGTCGGCCATGTGGCGTCTCTGGAGTGCCGCTACCGGATCCATGGCCGTACGGTGGTCGGCGCCCACCGGATGCTTTGGATGGTGGAGGCCGACGCGCGGGGTGCCGCCGGCGTGCCCTTGGCGGGCCGCAGCCCGGACACCGACTTCGAGGTCGTGCTCGGCGGTACCGCCGCTACCAAGGCGATGCTCGTGATGCGGGGCTTTCGGCAGGTCGACGAGGCGCTGGAGGTTCGCCTCTCCACGGGACGGCCCGGGAAAGCAGCGGCGGCGAGGGACGAGGCTTCGATGACGCTGCGGGACTATGACCCGGCGGCCCGCGCCCACCCAGCGGCCGATGACATGCTCGTCAACGTCGCCGATCCGGACCACCTGGCGTGGCTCGCCTCGTGTCCGGAACACGACTCCCTCCTGTTCACGCTGGAACGTTCCGGCGAGGCGCTTGGCCCGGTTCTCCTCTACGTGAACCGCGGCAACACTCCGCCGACCGGTCGCATCGTCCACATGCCGTACCTCGAGGAAGGTGCGGCGTCTGCGCTTGCCGCCATCCTCGACCGTCTGGACAGGGCGGGCTGCGCTGAGGCGAGCGTCCTCACGACCGAGGGCGGGCTGCTTCAGGCCGCGGAGTCGCTCGGCGGCGAGGTCTTCTACCGGCGCCCGCTCTGGTTTCGCAACCCGGAGGGCGGAGTGACCCCGGGCGGCTTCTACCTGACCTACATGGAGGGAGACCTGGCGTACCGGCGGGTGTAGGGGGGCGGCAGCCGTTCAAGCCAGCAGCGACGTCAGACTCTGCCTCCATTCCGCTTCGTCTACCACCTTGAAGCGCGTCGACTTTCCACGCATGGCAGGAACGAAGTCTGCCCAGTCGGTGCGCTTCGCGTGTTCGTTGCAGAGATCGAACACGGACCGCTTGTACGTCGTGTCGCCGGCGTGCTCCAGGTGGAGGCCCTTCGTCTCGACGACGAAGACGCGATGGAAGGCGTCGTCGGGATCCGGTTCGTCCGGTTTCAAGGTGAGGATGAAGTCCGCGTAGATCCGGCCTCGCTTCCATCCCTGTACGAAGTAGTCCTTCCGGGCCCGGTTCCGGTACCAGAAGAACAGCCGCTCCTGTTGATCGAGGTACGTTGCGACCTTGTTCTCAAGCCCGTTCAGGTCGTCCTCGTCTGTACGGTCGAAGAGGTTGAGGAGGTACTGACCTCCATCCTCTCGGTTCGCCTGTCTGGCTGTCGATGATCCGATCTCGTGGGGGAGGCGGTTGAAGCCCAGATCGTCGGCGACGACGAGGAATCGCATCTCGCCGGCTTCCAGCATCCGGTGGAAGACGCCCTTGGCTAGACGGTCTCGCTCCAGGTCGAGATGGCGGCGAAGTTCTTCCAACACGTAGACGAAGTTGGTCTTTACGCGCTGGCGCGGATGCCGTTCGAGCAACTCGCTGAACACCCTCCTGGCCAGTTCGCTGCCGCGCCACGGATTGGGCACCAGGTCCAGTAGGTGGTGGGCGGCGAGCGCATGGTCGATCTCGGCGCCTTCCGCCGCGCCGTCGTTTGGCGAGATGTCTCTGGCCTCGCTTTCGAGGCCGACGCGGAAGTCGATTCCTCCGGGCGGCAGGTCTTGAAGGGCCAGATCGAACAGCGGGCTCACGTCGACGGCCGACCACGGGACGCGGGACAGCAGATCCGTTTCGTATCGAACGGGTCGCCAAGCTCCGCTTTCGAGGAGCATGAAGGCGGGTAGAACGAGGTCGCGCGTCGCGGCGCGAAACCGCTCACGTTGCCGCTTCGGAGTCTTTGTGCGCGTAGCGTCGCCGGAGTCATCGGAGTCGTCCACGATGCGGCGCTCGAGGTCGCTCAGCCCTTCAATCCCGAATCCCCTGCGGATCTCGGCCAACAGGTCCGCGCCTCTGCGCTGGAAGCAGAACACGTAGCTCTCGTCGAGTGCGGCATTGTTGGTCTTGTGCGCGTATGGCTGCCGGAGGATGCGGCCGACAAGTTGCGTCAACCCGGTTCTCGAACTGGGACGGGTGAGGATCGCCAGCACGTAGGCGAAGGAACAATCCCAGCCCTCCTGCAGTGCCTGTTTCGTGATGATGTAGCGGATAGGACAGTCCGGCGACAGAAGCCCGCCGATGTCGTCGACCTCCTTCAGCTCGTCCTTCTGGCTCGTCTTGACTGCGATCTCTTCGGAGCGGATCTGCCGATGCTGCAACAGGTACTCGCGGACATCCTCGGCGTGGACCAAGCCGGCTCGGCGTTGGTCCTTCCCGGTGCGCTCGACCTGGATCAGACAGATGGGCCGGATGTAGGCGCCGGTCTCGGCGCGGTGCTTGCGCGCCTCTTCCTCCAACCGCTGCCGGTGCTCGACCGCAGCGAGGATGGCGTCTCGCCAGTTTGCGTCCTGCCGGCAGTGGATGTGGAGATCGAGCTTGACCATCTCTTCGACCAGGAGGTCCCGCCCCAGGATGTCCACGAGCACGTTGGCTTCTCGCGGGGGCGTGGCGGAGAGTTCGACGATGGCGCAGGGGTTGAAGCCTTCCAGAGTGGCGCGTGCGTTGCGGCTGTACGCCTTGTGTCCTTCGTCCAGGATGATCAGTGGCCGCAATAGCCGTAGCGTGTTGCCGAGCGAAGTCTTGGTCTGGGGCCCCAGCAGGCTGTGGGCCTCGGCGAACGCGTCGAGATTAGGAACGTCGCGCAGCAGTTCCCGGTGCCCCTGAATGTCGTCGTCGCTCGGGAAGAAGCGGTCGAAGCCTTCGCTGTCTCGGAACATGCGAAGCTGTTCCTTTGTCCTGCGGTTGGCCGAGGGAAGCATCAGGAGCAGTACGCACAGGTTTTCGGCCACGTCCTGCGGGCCGAATCCGCTCCTCTTCTCCAGAATCAGCGTCCGTCCGGCAGAAGCCAGGTCCAGGCGCTGGCGATACGGGTGATCGCGGCCCTTCAGCGCCGCCAGTGTCTGCCGGTAGATCTGCGTGCTGGGAACGATCCAGAGCACAAGCCCCGTCTGCCGCCGCCGGAACTTCATGTTGACGTGATCGATGACGTGGACCGCGAGCAACGTCTTGCCGCCGCCGGTGGGGATCTTCAGACAGAACGCGGGAATCGGCAGTCCGACCCCGTCCCTGCGCTCGGTGTATTGCCGCCCAGGTACGGACTGGTTCCACGCCCGCTTCACCCAGTCGAAGCCGAACTCCGGATCGTGCGATCGTGCCTCCGCATCCTTTGCGCGGAAGTGCGCGAGTTGCTCCAGGAAACCGGCGACGGAAGCCATCGCACGCCGCTGGTAGTCCTTTAGGATCATCGCCCGGGGCGGATCAGGACTCCGCGACCACCCGGTAGATCTCGAAGGGCAGCTGGCAGAACGTGATCCCGTACTGGTGGAGGAAGCACTCGTCGAGGTACTTCGCGGGAGCGAAGACGATCCGCTGTCGTCCGTCGGCTGGCGGCAGCGCTTTGGCGAAGTCCAGGTTCAAGGCGAGTTCCTTCAGCCGATCCATGCTGGGCTCGTAGATGAGGTACACGTCGCTTGCGGCCGTGGCGCCGACGAAACAGCGGCTCTCGTCAAGTTCGCCCGCCTTCATCTCCTCGCCGGTTGCGCTGAAGAAGATGTAGCCTGCGAGCGCCTCGTAGGAGGGGAGGTCGGACCCGTCGAGAAGCGACTCCTGAAGCATCGGCTCGCCGAGGTCGAAGTAGCTGAAGGTGCCGCCCAGGCCGTTGCGGAGGGCCTCGTCCGTCGAGTCCGGTACGCCGCGTGTTACACGACGAATTCGCTCTGCAGTGAGGCTGTCGGCGTAGTCCTCGCACTCGATGAGCACAAAGCGGCGCTCGCCGCCATCCTGCTTGTTCAGAGACAGGACTGCGTGCGCGGTCGTGCCCGAACCGGCAAAGGAGTCGAGGACGATGGAGTCCTTGTCGGTGGCGAATGACAGGAGTTCAGCGATCAGCGTGGACGGCTTGGCGTTCTTGAAGATGCGCCGGTTCTCGGGAAACAGTGCCCGGATCTCGTTCGCGCCTCGGCGTGAATCGAGTTGAATGACGCTGCCGAGCTTCGCCTTGTACTCCTCCGCATAGACCTTGAGTTCGATGATCTTGGACTCGTCCTTGCCGAAGATCACCCGGTCCTCGGCGAGAAGTCGGTCCATTGTGGCCTTAGGGAAACGATAGCCCATCAAGGGTTCCTTGCACGCTTTCCCGGTCAGCGGGTGGATCACGTCGTAGCGGTAGCCTTCCCGGCCTGGATTGTGAACGCTCTGACTGCCCGTATAGACGCCGTTGTCATCGATGTAGCGATAGCGATCGAGCGGGCGAAGTTCTCTCTTGTGCTCCTTGAGCCACTGCGAATACTCGTGCTGCCGAACGGTCCTGTCAGAGTGTTTCTCGACGAGTTCATGGCCGATTCGGTCAAGCACCGACTTGGGGGCGAAGTGCGCCGATTTCCATTCCTGTTCGAGCTCGTCGCGGTTGGCGGCATAGCAGAGGATGTACTCGTGTTCGCTGGCTATGTTGGTCGGGTTGTTGTCGGTGGCGCCGTGCCAAATGACCTTCCCGACGAAGTTCTCACCCCCGAACACTTCGTCCATGAGGGAGCGGAGGTGATGCACTTCGTTGTCGTCGCAGGACACGAAGATCACTCCGTCGTCGCGAAGCAGGTCGCGGAGCAGCTTTAGGCGCGGCAGCATCATGCAGCACCACTTGTCGTGGCGGGTCAGATCGTCCCGATCGACCGTCTTTCCGAGCCAGTGCCGCATCATCGGCGAGTTGACGCGGTCGTTGTACGCCCAACCCTCCTTGCCAGTGTTGTAAGGGGGGTCGATGTAGATGCACTTGACCTGCCGATGCAGCGTGGGCACAAGGGCCTTCAGAGCCGCCAGATTGTCGCCGTGAACCACCAAGTTGTCGTGAAGGCTTGGGGTCTCGGAGAGTCCGACCTCAGGGTCTGCACGCAGTTGGTGGAACGGAACCGCCAAGTGGTGGTTCTCCACGAGACTCCGGCCCTTAAAGTGGAGACGCGGCATAAGAAGATCGTCTGGCTGTCTACCGAGGGCTCTGGGGTCCCGGTCGGCGCCTCCTTGGATGGCGTCACCTGTGGCGGGCGCCTTTGGCGTGGCTACCTGCCGCTTCGGTTGTGGCGAAACTCACCGGACGACGCCTCTTCGGGCGGAGGGTCGCCTGCCGACGCTACGTGAATCGGGTAACTACTGCACCGCGGGAGCTTCCGAGAGAGGCTCTTCCTCGCCGTGGCGCTCCGTAAGCTCTTGGCTCGACGTTCCAGCAGTGTTGACAGGTTCGGCCCCTTGAATTGCGTTGGGTCGTTCATCGGCGTCTCCGGTGCTTTGGGTGTGTTTTGCGGTACTGGTCTCGCGCTGCAACTCGGCTGACAGGAAGCTGAATGGCAGGTGGGTGTCGCCGGAAATGCCGTCTGGGAATAGAGCCATCTCGCCCAATGCCTGCGCGAGGGCCGCCTCGTCCGGCGTCGGCGCCCGAACGTTCTCAAATAACGATGCAGCTTCGGCGCGGTCGATGACAAAGCCGTGCGAGGGATAGTCTGACATGATTGAGTTGAGTGCGGAACGGTGGATGTTACGGCTTTTCTGAAGTAGCCGCTGGCCGTAGTGGCCGGCGATTGACATAGCGCGGCCAGCCTCCCCGATGTGCAGAGGGTCCACCTGTCCGTAGAGGGCAGAGAACAGTCCTGTGGTCATTTCGGTCGCGATTTTGGCTGCCGTACGCGACGTTAGAAGCCCGTTGCTCTTGGCTTTGGTCTGGAGAAAAAACTTCTCGAATGCTGCGAAGGCATTGTCTTCGAGAGCAGAGAGCGTGTCGAGGACGGTTAGACCGGATTGGGTTTCGCCGATCTCGTCTTTCTTGAGCATCTGCACATCTAGCGGGCCGAGCTCGCCGTGATCAGAGACAATGAGTTCGTGTGCACCCAGCGCGATGATCGTTCCGGCGCTCTTGCAATAGCCAGACACATACAAAGCAAAGTGCTCGTAGTTCGCTTGGAGACATCTCGCGATCCTGTATGCGGCATTTGGGTCACCGCCCGTGGTTACGAGGATGAGGAAGGCGTTCCGATGACGGTGCCGGTTGGTGCAAGTATGGATGAACCGGCTGTCGGTCGGGCGTAGGATTGGCCCGTTGTAGAGGATGACGTCGGCCTCCGCTTGAGCGGCTACCTGATTCGCGCACTCCTCGATCGGGTTGGAGGCTTGAGCTTCGTCCTTCATTGGCGGTCGTTTGAGGGGTGGGGGAGGGCAGGAACTTAGCCGTACGCCCGCAGCTAGGGTGCCCGTTCCTGGGTGTCACGAGCGAGGAAGAGGCTCCCGTCGAAGAGAGAGGTTAGCACGGGCTGTAGTGCGAGTGTCCAGTTCCAGCCTGGTCCCATGAGAGATGAGCCTGAAGGGACGATGCCAATCCCACGAGAGATGAGCCTGAGCGTGTGTCGGGGATCATTGGAGGATGAACTTGCGACTCGATATCGAACGGCTTCGGACCCTGGACGAGGTCCGCGACTTCATGGCCGGCAGTTCGCCGGTCGACTTCCGTTTCGTGGAGCGCGCCGATGCGTACGGCTTCGTGCGGCGGGTTCTGGTGCGTACGCGGTATGTACGGTTGTCGAGGTCCGACAAGGGCCTGGTGCGGCGGTTCCTGGTCAAGGTGACCGGCTTCAGCCGGGCTCAGATCGCGCGGTTGATCTCTCAGTACCGGGAGACGGGGCGCATCGAGGACCGGCGCCGGGGTCCGAAGCGTCCGTTTCCCCGGCGCTACACGAAGGCGGACATCGGTCTGTTGGCGGAGGTGGACGAGACCCTGGGCGGCCTGTGCGGCGCGGTGACGCGGCGCCTGATGCAGCGTCAGTACGAGGTCTTCGGCGATGCTCGGTTCGAGCGTCTGGCGGGGCTCTCCAACAGCCATCTGTACCGTTTCCGCCAGTCTGTGACGTACCGACGGCGCCGGCTGACGGTGGCCAAGACGCGGTCGACGCAGGTGCGCATCGGCGAGCGCCGCAAGCCTCATCCCGCCGGTCGGCCGGGCTTTCTGCGCGTGGATTCGGTCCATCAGGGGGACCTTCTCGGTGAGAAGGGCCTGTACGAGATCAATCTCGTGGACGAGGTTACGCAGTACGAGTTCGTGGCCGCTGTAGAAGGCATCTCGGAGCGTTTCCTGGTCCCGGCTCTCGAAGGGTCAATCGAGGCTTTCCCCTTCGTCGTTCAGGGCTTCCACGCCGACAACGGCTCCGAGTACGTCAACCACCGCGTGGCCGCGCTGCTGCGCAAGCTGCACGTTGCGGAGTTCACCAAGTCCCGCCCGAGACGCTGCAACGACAACGCCCTGGTCGAAAGCAAGAATGCCTCGGTGGTCCGGCGCTACCTCGGCTACGACCACATTCCCCGGCATCACGCCGCCCTCGTCAACGGCTTCCTGCGCGACGTGCTCGCTCCCTTCCTCAACTACCACCGGCCCTGCCACTTCCCCGTCGAGAAGACGGACGCCAAGGGACGCATCCGCAAGACCTACCCCTTCGACAACGTCACCACGCCCTACCTCAAGCTGAAGTCGCTCGACGGCGCTGCCCTCAGCCTGCGGCCCGGCGTCACCTTCGAGCAACTCGACCAGGAGGCCCTGGCACTCGACGACCTCGCCGCCGCGGGCACCGTCAGCGAGGCGCTGGTCGCGCTCTTCGCCGAAATCCGACGCCGCGATGCCACCGTCGCATGAGCAGCTCACCCATCTCTCTCACTACACTTGGCCGCGACCTCGCGGTCCCCGCGCTACCGTTGGTCCTTGGTGCTGATCTCCGCTTTGCTCCGATCTGCAACCAGAAAACCGCCCCGACCCACTCTCCCGGCTCAACTCCCGATCAACCGCCGTTCAGGCTCATCTTCGTATGGGACTAGGCTGTTCCCAAGGCCACCTCACGGGCCAGGCACGCGAAGGGGTCGAACCGCTGGAAGAGGGTAGTAGGTGGCGGTGGAGGCGGGGTTGCGGGGAGGCTACCCGTGCGGAGTCACCAGGTACTTCTCGCCGGTCGCCTGCTTCGCGTACACCGCGACCGCTGACGGATCGAGGGCCTCCTGCAGGGTGACCCTGCTGGCGTAGCTCGACGCGAAGGTGGTCTTGATTTCGGCGGCGACCCGCTGGCGGAGGCGGTCCGAGGCTTCCGGCCCGATCCGTTGCAGGAAGTGGGGCAGCAGCCAGCCGCCGAGGCCCCAGGCCATGCCGAAGTTCCGGGTGAGGACCGTCTGGTTGCGGTCGAGTCCGCCGTAGATGTAGACCTGCTTGTGGGTCGCGGAGCCGTAGCGGCTGTACTCGGGGGCGTTGGCTGAGAGCGCCGCCTCCATTGCGGTCAGGATCTGGCCGCCCAGCTTGCCTCCGCCAGTGGCGTCGAAGCCTAGGGTGGCGCCGGTCTCGGTGAGGGCGGCGATCAGGTCGGCCATGAAGGTGTCGGAACTCGAGTTCACGACGTGCTCGGCGCCCAGGCCGCGCAGGAGCTCCTCGTGCTCCACCCGGCGCACGATGTTGACCAGGGGCACCCCATCGGCGATGCAAATCTTCTGCAGCATCTGCCCGAGGTTCGAGGCGGCGGCGGTATGGACCAGGGCGCTGTGACCCTCCAGCCGCATCGTCTCGACCATGCCCAGAGCGGTCAGCGGATTGACGAAGCAGGATGCGCCTTCCGCCGGCGTCGTGCCCTCTGGCAGCACGAGGCACCGCTTCGCTTCGGAAAGCCGGTACTCGGCGTACATCGAGCCGCCCAGCACGGCTACGGTGCGGCCGATGAGCGCCTGGGCACGGGCCGAGGAACCGGCCGCGACGATGACGCCGGCGCCCTCGTTGCCGGTCGGGATCGTCTGACCGAGGCGTCCGGCGACCAGACGAGCCAGTCCGTCGGGAATGTCGGCGATCACGGCCGGACCGTGGTCGCCCTCGACGGCTCTCACCGTGGAGACGTCGGCGGGCCCGAACAGCACGCCCAGGTCGGACGGGTTGATCGGCGCGGCCTCGACCCGGACTACGACCTCCTCCGGCCCCGGGTCGGGTACGGGCACCCGGGCGAGCGCGAGCTCGACCGTGCCGCCGCCGCTGTCGTTGGCGCGGATCGTGGAGTGGAGGGCGAGGCCGGCGGCGGCGAGTTGGGTCATGGATGGCTTCCTGCTGGTCAAGGGTGGCTGGGAAGGTTGAATGGTCGTCGCTGCCCGGCTGGCGAGGAGGTTCGGGGTGCGGAAGCTCCCGGAGCCGCGGAGGCTATCGCGCAGGCTGGCTGCGCGAACGCCGAATGCGGCGTGAGCCCACGCACTATGCTTCGCGATCCCGATGCTGCGGACCGTATGTTCCTTGCAGGAGTCGTACTGGCAGCCGTGCGACTTGCAGAGCCTGCTGCGGTTCTTCGAGGCCCGCGCGCTGCCGGGCGTGGAATTGGTTGACGCGGAGCGGCTGATCTATCGACGGACGATCGACCTGGCCGCGCTCTCGCCCGGTCTGAGAGCGGCCGGTTCGCGGCCCGCCGTTCTGCAGGTGGATTTCGGCGGCGGCTTCTGGGCGGAAGTTGACGTACGCGCCATGCACCGGAAAGCGATCGGGGAGGACGCTGCGGAGGCCGTCGGCCGCGGGGTCCGCCGGTTGTTCGATCTCGAAACGACTGTTCTCGACCTGACCGGGTTCACGCGGGCGCCCGAGTTCCAAGCGGAAGGCCTGAGCGCCACGGATGTGAGGATTCCGGGCTCGTGGGACCGCTTCGAGACTGCGGTGCGCGCGGTCCTGGGCCAGCAGATCTCGGTAGCCGGCGCGCGGACGCTGGCGGGGCGATTGGTTACGGCATTGGGCGACAAGCTTCCGGGCCCGCTGCGGGAAGTCGGCCTAGAGCGCACCTTTCCGACGCCGGAACAGGTCGCCGCGTTCGATCCGCGGACCATCGGCGTGCCGGCGTCGCGCGCGCGGGCGCTTCGGGATCTGGCCGCCGAGGTCGCAGCGGGCCGCCTGCGGCTCGACGCCGATCCGGCGGTCGTCCGCGAACGGCTGCTGGCCATCAAGGGCATCGGCCCCTGGACCGTCGAGTACGTCGCGATGCGCGCGCTGGGCGATGCCGACGCGTTCCCGGCCGGCGATCTCGGGCTCCGCAAGGCGGTGAACCGGGAGGAACCGCCGACCCCTTTGGAGCTGGAGGCGATGGCCGAGAGCTGGCGTCCCCTGCGTGCCTACGCGGCGCTTCTGTTGTGGAAACGGGTCGGCGGCGGCTGATCCCTCGCTCGTCGGCGCGCGAGCGAGTCACGCCCCCCGGGCCTCCGTCCCGGTGCCCGCTCGCCTTTCGGGGGGTTCTCCAGCTATAGACTCGAAACATGAGCGAGCCGGTCGCCGGGACGCACCCGGAACTGCCCGATGACGGCCCTGCCCCCGAGGCCGTGGAGTTCCCCGGCTGCCGCCCGGTTCGCCTGCGACGGGACGAACTCGACGACTACGGCGACCGTCGGTTCGAGTACTGGGACGCCCGGACCGAGATCGCGATGGTGGCGGAGAACCCGACGACCCATCACGAGTACGGGGCCATGCGGCTCGCGAGTTGCGTCACGCTGATCGCCGCCAAGCGCGGGTCGCCGATCGACCTGATCGGGGCGGCGGCTCTCGTCGTGCGCGGCCCGGGCGACGCCAGGGAGCGCGTGATGTCGGCGGATCAGGTCGTCTATGTGCATCCGGCGGAGGCAAGGCCGCGCGGCGGCGAGATCGTGTACGGCATCGATGCGCTGCCGGACGTGGTGCTGGAAGTGGACTACAGCACCGATGTCCGGCAACGGAAGCTGAGCATCTACCAGTCCTGGGGCTTTCCCGAGGTCTGGGTTGAGGTGCCGGATGCGAGTTGGCGCTACCGCCCGAAGTCCCGCCGTTCCGGCCTCACGATTCATGTCCTGGAGGGTCGCCGCTACGTCGAGGCGGCGAACAGTCGTGCTTTCCCGGGCTGGACGGCGGCGGAGATTCACCGAGCGTTGAACGAACCGGAGGCCTCGCTCAAGACCGTCGATGTGCTTCGGCGAGTCGGCGCCGCTCTCGGCGCGGCCGAGGGAACGAGCGCGGCCGATGACCGGTTTCTCAGTCGGGAACTGGCCGAGGAGCGGGATCGGGCGAGGGCTGAAGGGCGGGCCGAAGGAAGATCGGAAGCTCAACGGGAGATGCTCAGAGCCGCGGTGCCGCGGGCGTTGACCGGGCGTGGGATCGCCATGACGCCGCAGCTCCGGTTGTGGCTCGACGAGATCGACCGCGCGGCGGACGTGCCGGAGCTGATCGAACTGGCTCTTGAGTGCCGGGACGCGGACGACTTCCTGCGGCGCGCCGGCGACGTGCGCTGAGTGTCAGCCGAGGCTGCGCCGAGGGAGTCGGTGGAGGAGGTCCGCTTGTCGGCTCGGCTGCCTGCGATCAGGGTTTGCTGACGTTGATGACCCGGACGCCGATCTTGCGGGCTTGCTCGGGTGCCAGTTGCCTCGTGATTCCGGCTTCGAGCCGCTGCCGAAGCTCTTCTGGACTGGCGGGGCGGGTGCCCGTCTCGTCGGGTTGTGTCTTTTCGGGCTCGCCGAACCAGAGAACAACGTAGATGCCGTAGCCGTCGGTGGCTGAATCCTGGGCGTACTTGGCAACCAGTTGATCGCGAGCTGCGCGCCAGAGTTCGGGGTTCGACTGTTTCTTGATTTCGATGGGCACGCGGAAGTCAGGGCGAGCAAGGAGGATGTCCGAGCGCCGTCCAGAGGCGTGCTGGCCTTCGGGGACGACGACTTCGTCCGGCATGAGCGCTCTTAGCCCCCGGAGGAGGGAGTTCCGGCAGGCGTTTTCGGGCTTGGAGCTATTGGGGCTTTTGTGGCCCTTCTGATTCCAGTACTGTTCCCAGTCGTCCGTGTCGGTATGACGGATCTGTTTGGCAAGTTGGTCCAACCTGGCCAACGCGAGAGCCGCCAAGTCGGCTGCATTCGCGGGAGTTGCGTTGTCCAGAGTTGCGCGGACCGCTTCGAGTTCGGGACGGTTGTAGGAGTTGTCGCGGCTGACTATCGCTTGCTTGTCGGAGGCCATTAGCAGGTGGTAGCGCCAAGCAGATAGGGCTGGATCTTCGGCGAGTCGGTGGAGCGCATCGGTTGCCTCGGGTTCTGGGGAGGCGGACAGATGCCGTATGAGTTCTGGAATCTGCTGGAGCGCCAGTTGGGGCGAATCGACGATTCCGTCCTCGAGTTCGTAGGTGCCAAACGCACGACCCAGCAGCCGGACCAGGGTCTCCAGCGCCGACGGTGGCAGGTCCTTCGGTCGAAACAGGCCTTGATAGTCGGACCAGAGAAAGTCGGCGAGTTGGCGAGCCCTGAGTTCCTTGCCGCTGACGAAGATCTCCAAAGGTCCGCCGTAGGCCTCCGGCGCGGCGACGAACCCCGCGGCAAGCCAGAGGACCCGCTGGCTTACTGTCATGCTCGTACGGCCCAGCTTTCTCCCCGTGAGACTGAGCAGGTCATTCCGGTCCGTGTGCTGGAGGGCAGCCCACAGCAAGTAGCTGAGGTTTCGTAGCTGACGAGTTCGGGACCGCAGAGGAAAGCTGCGCAGCAGAGTCAGGCTTAGGAGGCGGGCGAGGTCGGCGTGCCCGGATTCGTGCGCGAGTTCGCTGAGACCTGGAACGTGCTCGCTTCCACGCCGTAGCTCAGTTCGAGCGAGAGGCAACAGCACCGAGGCCACGAGGTCTGGCCTTCGCGCTACTAGCCGCCGGTACCAGTCGGGATGTGCACCGAGGTCCGTTGGCACTAAGTAATGGACGGCGAGGGCCAGACACCATTGCTTCTCCGTCAAATCGTCGAGCGAGGCGTTTTCGTTCAGTTCTCGGTCCTTGAGCGCGGCTAGGAGAGGCAACGCCAAGTAGTGCATCCGCGATTCGCCCGCCAAGCGGAGGATTTCGTCGACATCCGGCAGGTCGTCGCGTTCGAACGTTCCGCGTAGCGCGGTAAGAGCCGCCTCAGCGAGCTCGTGCTCCGCGCCGAACTTCGTGTGTAGCCAATCGGACAGCGAGGACGCCTGCGCAGGGGCGCCTTGGAACCACTCCAGGGCCAAACTGTGCAGTAGTACCGGAGCGCCCCGATTCTGGCGCAGCGCCGTCGCCTCTTTGCGTACCCCACCGAGCCGCTCTCGATTCTCTCGCTTCTGTTCTTCCAGCCGCGCTTTGAGAGCGGACTCATGTCTCCTCTCGAGTTCCTGCAGCTCGTCTATGGCCTCGGGCTTCGGCACCGCTGGCGCCAGGGAGGGATGGGCTGCCACGCATTCGTCGAGGAGTTCTTGGGACTGCGCGCTCTCGCCGTTCCTGAGGCGCCAGTTTGCCTGCATGAAGAGCCAGCGTGCTAGTTCAGGGCGACCTTGGGCTAGCTCCTGCGCCTGGTTGAGGCACCAGAAACCGAAGTCCGCCGGTGGCTGGGCTTCGCGCAGCCGCTTTCGTGTCAGAACCCAGCGTGCGTGAAGGTCCTCTTCGTCCTCGTAGCCGCGGAGACCCTCTAGCAGGGCTGACTTGTAGCCGTGGGGATGCTCCTGCAGCCAGGAGCGCACCGCGAAAGCGGATTCCCGCGCCGATGGGGATTGGCCTAGTTCGTGGAACTCCAAGTAGGTTCGAGCGGGCGCGCCGAGCCATTCGTGGAGACGCCGCGGTGTCAGTTCGTCTCCGTGGACGCTAAGTCCGCGCGACAATAGCCGTTCCGCGAGCGCCCTTCCGTGAGGAAGCCCTTCGTTGACGAGTCTCAAGTCGGGGCGCTCCCTCACTAGAGCGTCGAGTAGCAAGGCGAGATCCTCGTCCGATGTCCTGGCTTCGAGGGTCCTTGTCCAGAACACTCGGTGACGACCGTAGAGTTTCGTTGGCTGGCAGCGGTCGAGGTGCGTCCAGATTCGCGTCGGCGGAATTGTGTCGGGATAGAGCTGGTCGAGGATCGTGACGGCTAGCTGGTTGTCCGGATCGGGCACGGTGCCGGCTTGAACGCTGGTGAGAACCTGCTGCAACTTGGCGATTCGGATCTCTCGATCCTCGCATTGGTGGATGTAGGCATCGAGAGCGGCCCGAGAGACTCTCGGCCACCATTCCGGTTCGTTGACGATTGCCAGAAGCGGCTCGACGAGCGCCGGGAGCGGCGCGCCTAGGCAAAGAACTCTCAGCACGAAGTCGGCCGCGAGTTGATCGTCGTCGCCCCGAGGCCGTACGGTCAGCTTCTCGCGGAACACCCCTTCGAGCGATGGAGTGGCGAGAGGCGCGAAGGCGGCGATGCTTCGATAGCCGACCTCATGAAGCCGCCCGCCTTCCCGAATCAGCGCTTGAAGCAGAGCCCGTTTCTCGTCGATGGCAAAGCCGCTGATGTCACCATAGAGCCCGACGCCTATAGGGTCGCGGTCAAGCAATTCTTGTCGAGCGGCTCTGGAGTGCGCCGCCAGCCAGCCCGAGAGACCCCGATGCGCGGTCACCACGCCACCGTCCCGCGCCGTGATCAAGGCAAGGACGCGGGCGGCAGGAAGCCCTGTTCTGATCTGCTGCGCGAGATAACGTCCGGCAAGAAACTCGGCGATGTGGCGATGGACGGGTTCAAAGCGCTGTCCGGCCGGGTAGCTGCCGCCGACGACCCTGAACAGCCTGCTCGACAGGACTAGACGTCTACGGCGGGTGATGACTTCGGATTCGCCTGCCGTCGTCCCCTCAGGGATTGGATCGAACCGCTGGACCTGTGGATAGTCGACGTGGTGCTCCTCTCCGGGCGGAAGCAGGTTGACACCGGGGGTTCCGGAAAGCAGGAGCAACGCGCAGATGCGCCCGGCGTCCTTGATGACTTGGTCTTCGTTGGGTGGATCCCGCAGCGAGTACCTGTGCTCCTCGTTTTCCTCCTTGGCGAGTCGCTGACACGCGAGGTCGAAGACTCCTAGGCGACTCTTCGGCCACTGTCCGGCGCCGCAGACGACCTCGATCAGCAGTTCGAGACTCTGGGGGTTGAGCAGGAGTTCTTGCAGTCCCCTCTCGCCTGCTTCTTGCATGAACTGTCCGGCATCCTCGACAAGGGAGCTCGCTTCAGCAATCCGATGGGCGTCATCGAGCGTCAGCGCATCGAGCCGAAGCACGGTTAGTTCGCGGCCTGGAGCGACTTCCTGGAGCCGGGTCCAGTCGTTCGGGCCCAGCCAATCCGCCTCTCGGCAAGACAGCCGGAAGCGAGGTTTGCCAAGCGTGTGGAGTCGGGAGCGGACTTTGTCGAGGGCGGTCCGGCCATCAAGGCTGCCGGCGCGAATCTCGTCCAGACCATCGATAAACAGGGTTCGGTTACGCCATTCCGGGTGGTCGGCAACGTCGAAGGTGATGAAGTCCCTCGCCTCGATCACCTTCTCGGCAGCAGCGGGTGTCCGCTTGCGCTCCTCCCTGAAGGATGTGCTCTTGCCGGCGCCAGGGTCGCCGAGCAGGACATAGGCGGGTTCGGAGCGGTACTCCGAAAGAGGGTTCGAGACTGGCTGGCTGTTCAGTCTACCTTGGCCCTTTCGGACCTCGGTGCAGGTGCGGCCGACAATCGTCATTAGCCGTCCTCAAACCAATCGGAGGCGGGTCTTGAAAGGAACTCGGCGAGGGGCACGGTGTGCGGCGTCCGGGCGTCAGGAGCTACCAGAACGACGCGATCGGGACGGAAGCGCTCTCTGAAGACCCGCATCCCGTGAGTCGGCTTGGCGTTCGCGCCGCTTTTCACTTCAATGCCCACGACCCTGGAGCCCCACTCGAGCACGAAGTCGACCTCGTCGTCGCTCTCACGCCAGTAGTGGACTCGAGGGCCGGAACCTGCGGTGTTCAGAAGATGGGCGCCGACCGCGCTCTCAACCAGCCGTCCCCAGTAGGTCCGGTCAGCCTGAGCTTGGGCGAAGCTGTAGTTCGATGTCGCCGTCACCAGCGCCGTGTTCAGGGCATTGAACTTGGGCGGTGACCTCCGCATCTTCAGGAGGTTGGGCGAGTACTTCTCCAGGCCGGTCAACAAGCCCGCAAGTGAGAGAAGATCGACGTAGCGAGCCACGGTAGTCGCATTGCCCGCGTCCTGAAGGCGCCCGAGCATCTTGTGGTAAGGGAGCATCTGTCCCGAATGCGCGACGGCAAGCTCGAACACTTGTCTGAGGAGGGCCGGTTTGTCGACCCGCGTCATCGCGAGCACATCGCGGTCGATGGTCGGTCTGACGATGGCCCCTCGTATGTAGTCCCGCCACCGGCGTTCGTACTCGCTCCACTGCGGCGGCGGCCAGCCAGGGGCGAGGCTTGCGACCCGCGGGTAGCCGCCGAAGAAGATGTACTGCGGCAGGTCGAAGCCGAAGGCCTTGGCCATTTCGCTGAACGACCAATGGCCGACGCGGATGAGTTCGAAGCGGCCCATCAGGCTTTCGCTCAGGCTCGACTGGATGGCCATCGGCGCGGAGCCGAGGACGACTACCCGGAGCGGAAGGTCTTTTCCCCGATCGCCGTCCCAGAGGCCCTTGACGGTTCGGGACCAGTCGGGGATGTGCTGGATCTCGTCGAGTACCAGGATGCAACCGTCGTGGCGGTCGGCTTCGGCTCGGGCGCGCTCCCAGCTTGTGACGAGCCAACTCCGGTCGCGCTCACCGCGGTACTCGACCGATTGCGATGCCGGCATGGCGGGCGAGTTCGTCTCGTCGGCGCCGGGCGCGTCGACGGCGTAGTAGTGGTAGCGGTGCGACGATGTCCGGAGCGCTTGTTTGACTATAGTGGTCTTGCCGCTCTGGCGAGGCCCAAAGACGGCCTGGATCGTCTTGGGAGATTCCGCCAAGCGTTCCCTCAACAGCGTTACTTGCGAGCGCTCATAGTCCATGGCGGAATGATATTACGCTACTGAATAGATTTGTTCAATGCCGTAAATGGGCGGACGTGACCTTGGCGGTAGTTCACCCGACCCGCCTCTGAACCCGAACGGAGACCCTGACCGATGACTGCGACCTACTACTACGACTTTCGGACCCCGATCGGGACCCTCCGCCTGGTGGGCGACGAGGAGGCGATCGACCGTATCGAGTTGCCGAACGAGGCGGCAAGAGTGCCGGACGGAGCCTGGGAACCGGCGAACGGCGCCCTGCCGGCGGCGATTGCCGAGGCGAAGCGGCAACTCGGTGAGTACTTCGACGGCACGCGCCGGGAGTTCGATCTGCGGCTCGGGGCCGGCGGCACAAAGTTTCAGCAGCGGGTCTGGGCCGAACTGCGGCGCATCCCCTTCGGCCAGACGATTTCCTACGGCACGCTCGCGGAGCGGGTCGGCAAGCCCTCTGCATCGCGCGCGGTGGGCCAGGCGAATGGAAGAAACCGGCTGCCGATCGTCGTGCCTTGCCACCGGGTAATCAGCCACGACGGGAAGCTCGGAGGATACGGCGGCGGCCTTCCCGTCAAGCAGGCGCTGCTCGACCTCGAGCGGCGGGCGGGCGCTGGCGCCGCTTGAGCCGGCTCTAGCGCCAACAAGGTCTGGCGCTAGCGCGCCGGATGCGGGCTGAGATGCCCGCGTGACATCCGTGCGCCCGATGACGGGTGCACGGAGTGGTTCGCGGGTTGCGCGGATCGCGCCACCCGGGTTCCCAGGGCGGCGCCTGAGCCGATGGTAAGCTGCGCCGCGCCGTTGCAACCGCGATCCTGACTGCCTGCCTCCTGGCGCAGGCGGGATCTGTTCGAACCGATCTCTCCACAGGAGGTTCATGATGCGTCGATCCATCCACCTGTTTGCCGCCCTCGCCGTGGTCCTGCTGGCCGCCGGCTCGGCCCTCGCCGCGCCGCCGTCCACCGACAACTGGCCCTCCTTCCGCGGCGCGGATTCGATGAGCGTCGCCGACGACGATCCTCGCCTGCCGGAGAGCTGGAGTACGGAAGAGAACGTGGTCTGGTCCGTGGACGTTCCGGGTCTCGGGTGGTCCTCGCCGATCGTCCTGGGCGACCGCATCTTCATCACCACGGTATGGAGCGAGGGTGAGGTCGAAGAGCCGAAGAAGGGGCTCTACCTGGGCGGCAACCGGATGCAGCCGGCTGCTGATGTCCACCACTGGTCGGTCTACTGCTTCGACGTCGAGACGGGCGAGAAGTGCTGGGAGCGCGAGGTGATGGTTGCCGCGCCGGACTTTGCGAGGCACCTGAAGAACACCTACGCCTCGGAGACCCCGGTCACGGACGGCGAGCGCGTGTATGCGTATTTCGGCAACGTCGGCGTGTTCGCGTTCACGCTCGACGGCGAACCGGTGTGGGAGCGCCGTTTCGAGGCCGTGCCGACGCGTTACGGCTGGGGTACCGCGGCGTCGCCGATCGTGCACGACGGGCAGCTCTACATCGTGAACGACAACGAGGACCAGTCCTACATGGTGGCGCTCGACGCCGCGACCGGCGAGGAGCTCTGGCGCGACCCGCGCGAGGAGGGCAGCAACTGGGCGACGCCCTTCGTGTGGGAAAACGAACTGCGCACCGAGGTGATCACCGTGGGTACCGACCAGGTGAGGTCGTACGACAAGGAGGGCAATCTCCTGTGGCACTTCGGCGGCATGTCGTCGATCGCGATCCCCCAGTCGTTCTCGGAATACGGCTTGCTCTATGTGTCGTCGGGTTACATCGGCGATCAGATCCGGCCGGTCTACGCGATCAAGCCCGGTGCCGTGGGCGACATCACGCTCGAAGAAGATCAGCAGAGCAACCGGTGGGTGGTCTGGTACCAGCCCCAGGCCGGCGCCTACAACCCGACGCCCTTGATCTACCGAGACCGGTTCTACACCTTGCTCGACCGCGGCTTCTTCACCGCGCACGATCCGAAGACCGGCGCGGAGGTCTACGGCAAACAGCGCATTGAGCGCGGCTCCGGCGCCTTCACGGCCTCGCCCTGGGCCTACAACGGCAAGGTCTTCGTGCTCAGCGAAGACGGTGACACCTTCGTCATCGAAGCCGGCGACGAGTTCAAGGTCGTGGGCAAGAACTCGCTCGACGAGATGTGCATGTCGACGCCGGCGATCGCCAACGGCAGCCTCTTCATCCGCACCCGAAGCAAGCTCTACCGGTTGACGAACCAGGGCGGCCCCTGATCGGGACGTCTGTTGAAACTACCGGACCGGCACTTGCGCGCCGGATGCGGGCGAGACGCCCGCGTTCCCAGGCCCGGAGCAATACGAGTCTTGCGGCGCGGGCTGCTGCCGTCTCCGCTGAAGCCGGCGCGGCGGTCGTTGCCGCTCTGGCCGCTTCGGTCCTCGCTTCGGCGGCGCTGCCCGCGGCAGAGGTCGACTACGACGGCGTTGCCGACGTGTTCCGCCTGCGCTGCACCGGCTGCCACCATGCGGGTGGGCCGGCGCCGTTCGCGCTCGAGACCTTCGAGCAGGCCCGCGCCTGGGCTTCGTCGATCCGGCGCGCTGTCGCGTCGGGGGCGATGCCGCCGTGGCACGCCGATCCGCGCTACGGTGAGTTCGCCAACGACCGGCGACTGCCGGCAGCCGAGAAGGAGAAGCTGCTGGCCTGGATCGACGGTGGCAGCCGCCGCGGATCTGGAGGCGCTGAGCTGCCGCGAGCCGCTGCCGCGGACCGCCCGGAGGGCTGGCGGATCGGCGCCCCCGACCTGATCTACGAGCTGCCGCGGGAGGTCGCGATTCCGGCCGCCGGCGAGGTGCCGTACCACGGTTATCGGGTGGAGACGGAGCTGCCCGAGGATGTGTGGATTCAGGCGGCCGAGACGCAGCCGGGCAACGCCGCCGTCGTTCACCACGTCATCGTGCAGGCGTTTCCAGGCGCCGGTGCGTCGGCGGCGCCGGCCAGTGGCGATCCGCGAACCGTGGGCGACCTGGGCGGCTACGCCCCGGGTACGGCGCCGCTCGTCATGCCGCCGGGCGTCGGTCGCCGGCTGCCTGCCGGCGCGGTGATCGACTTCCAGATGCACTACACGCCGACCGGTCGAGTGGAGACGGACCGCAGCCGGATCGGTCTGGTGCTCGCCTCCGAACCGCCCCGTCACGAGTCGCGGACGGCCCTGTGCTCGACGCCGTTTCTGTGGATTCCGGCGGGGGAGAGCGATGTTCGGTTCGAGGCCGAGCTCGTGTTCCCGCGCGAGAGCCGCCTGCTGTCCCTCCGGCCTCACATGCATCTGCGTGGCGACACCTTCGAGTTCCGGGCGGAATACCCGGACGGCCGTTCCGAGATCCTGCTGCGGGTCGACGGCTACGACTTCAACTGGCAGACGACCTACCGCCTGACCGAGCCGAAGCCGATGCCCGCGGGCACGAAGCTGCTCTGCGCGGCCACCTACGACAACAGCAGCGACAATCCCGACAACCCGGATCCGGCGCGCGACGTCTCCTGGGGCCGGGAGACGACGGACGAGATGATGATCGGCTTCGTGGACTACTACGAGGTCGACTAGCTAGCCGGCTGGATTCCACTCGCCGCGGGCGACCGCGGGCACGAACTCGTCGAGACCTTCGGGCGGGTAGTCGACGGTCCGGCCCAGCTCGGCGCTCATGTAGGCGGCCATCAACAGACGGGTGACCTCCAGACCGTCGTCGAAGGTCTCCCTGGGTCGCTTGCCGCGGCTGAAGCTCTCGACCATGTGCCGGTTCTCGGCGTCGTAGCCGTAGGCCACGGGCTCGTTCGGGAGGACCGGCATCAGTCCCATCTCGGCGTTCTGTTTCTCGACCAGATCTTCGCCGGTGCGCTGCTCAACAGCGGCGAGACGGTCGCCGCGGCGGCCGCGGAGGTCGCGGCTGAAGAAGAGTTCGAGTTCCGTGTCGAGACTGTTGGCCCGCATGGAGTACTCGGGGCCCAGCAGTTCCATGGACAGCCGCAAGCCAGCGCCCACGTAGCTCCAGGAAGTCGTTGCCTCGACCACCAGCGGCGTGCCGGCTTCGTCCTCGTACTCGACCATGGCGCGCGCGAAGTCTTCCGCCGGCCGGCGCGCGTAGTCGACCGCGTCGCCGTACTGCTCGCGCAGGCGGGCCGCGTACTCGGGCCGCTGCCACTTCAGGCAGTGGATCTGGGCGTTGACCTGCTTCGGCGTCAGGCTGCTTCGCGGTTTGTCCGGGTCGGTGAGCAGGAAGCGCGCCGCCTCGACCGAGTGGCACATCATGTCGTTCAGCACGCCGCCTCCCTGCAGGTCGCCGCGCCAGAACCAGGCGTTGTGCGGGCCGGAGTGCTCCTCGGCGGCGCGGGCCAGGTAGGGCCGGCCGGCGGCGCGGGCGCCGCGTTCCCAGGCGAGTTCGCGGCCGCGCACCACGGCGGGGCTGAAGACCTGGTTCTCGAGGTAGCCGTCCAGAACCTCGATCTCGCGCGCGAGCTCGACCATTCGCAGCGCCTCCGCGGCGTTGCGCGCGAGCGGCTTCTCGCACGCGACGCCAACCAGACGGCCACGGCCGCTCCTCAGGGAGTCCGCGATCTCCTCCATGTTCGCAACGCGGTGGTCGTTGCGGCCGCAGATCCAGATCGCGTCGATGCAATCGTCCTCAACCATCGCCGCGATGGACTCGTAGGCCCTGGCGTCGCCGAGGTCGAGGTCGTTCGCCAGTTCCGCCGCGGACTCGGCGTTGGTCCGGTTGGGACTCCAGACGCCCCGGATGTCCGCGCCCCGGACCGCCGTCCAGGAACGGATATGGAAGCGGGTGATGAAGCCGCTGCCGACGAAACCGATGCCGAGAGGACGCCGGGTCCGCACCTCAGTCCACCTTGAGGTCCACGGCCTGCGCGATCCAGCGTTCCATCGTTACGGAGGGCCTATTCATCCTTCAGTTCCCTGGCCTGTGTGATCCAGCGTTCCACCATGGAGGCGGAGGGCGCCCGGCGGCTCAGCTTCCGGGCCGCGTTCACCGTGCTCATCTTGGTAGCCAGGTTGAAGGCGCGGCGACGGCTCAGGTCGCGGACCGTGCGTACACCCGAAGCGCCGAGCAGTTCGGCAAAGTCTCCGCCGATGCCGCGGATGCGCATCAGGTCGGCCATGTTGACGAACCTCTGAAGCTGCCGCTCCGGCAGGCCGGTGCGCTCCGAGAGCAGCCGGCGCTCCCTGCGGCCGCTACAGGCGGCCAGGAGCGCGGCCGTGGTCCGGATGTCCGCGGTGCCGAGCTTCTTGGCGGCGGCCGGGCCTATTCCTGCGATCTTCCGGACGCCGTAGGCCATCCTCCCGTTCGCCTACTCGCCGCTTTCGAAGGTCAAGTCAAGACCCTCGACATTGCCGCTTACCTCGACTTCGACCACCTTCTCGCCCAGCTTCTCGTGCCAGAAGACGAGTTCGTGGGAACCGGCGGGCAAGCCCTCGATCCGGTACGCGCCGTTGCTGCCGGTGGTCGAGTGGAAGGAGTGCTCCATGACGAACACGTAGGCGGCCATCCAGGGATGGACATCGCACTTGACCTTGATCGGCATCTCGGGCGCCCGGAACGACTTGGTTCTCGTTCCCCGCGCCGGCTGGCCGATGTTGAACGGCCGGTTCGCCTTGGCCAGGGCCCGCACGTTGTGAAGCGTGGGATCGTCGTTGACGATCTCGATGTCCTGCTGGACGCGGACACCGAGAATTCGCGGTGTGTAGAGGCAGCCTCGCTGCTCCAGCCGCACGGCCTCCGCCGGTGCTTCGCCGGCGTTTCCCTCGGGCGCCTCCTTCAGGTAGATGAAGACGTTCTCGATCGCGCCGCCCTCTCCGATCAGGCTGTCGCGCGAGAGGACCCGTTTGCCGTCGTAGGCCTCGGCGCAGTTCGGGTCGGCGTCCATGCGCAGCGGGTAGCGCTTGAGCGGCTCGCCTTCGTAAGTGACCGTGCCGCTGATGCTGAAGCCGGCAGCCGCAGCCGGGATGGCGCCGCTGAGGAGAGCGGCGACCAGGAGAACGACGGCGGGAATCGAGATGCGCTTGTGTTGTAGGGCGATGCGCAGCATGTCCTGCTCTTTGTCTGCCGCTAGCGGGAGTAGTACTCGATGACCAGAGGCACTTCGCACACGATGGGGACCTCGTCCCGCACCGGCGTGTTGCGAAGCGTCGCCTGGTAACCCGTTTCGTCGGTCTCGACGTAGGTGGGCACCGTGACCCCGCGGGGCTCGTTGAAGCAGCGCAGCTTCCGGCTCTTCTCGCGCACCTGGACGACGTCGCCCTCCTGGACCCGGTAGGACGGAATGTCCACTCGGCGCCCGTTGACCAGGATGTGACCGTGGCCGACGAACTGGCGGGCGGCGAACACGCTGGGGGCGAAGGCGCGATGGACCATCGCGTCGAGCCGGGTCTCGAGCAGTCCAACGAGGTTGTCGCCGGTCACGCCCCTCATCCGGGTCGCACGCTTGTAGTAGTTGCGGAGTTGCCGCTCGCTGACGTTGTACTGGAAGCGCAGCCGCTGCTTCTCGAGCAACTGCCGTCCGTAGTTGCTCTGCCGCCGGCGCCGCTTCAGGCCGTGCATGCCTGGCGGGTGGCTCTTCTTTTCCATGTACCGCGCCGCCTTGGACGTGAGCGGGACTCCCAGCTTGCGCGAGAGCTTGACCTTGGGCCCGTTGAACTTCACCTGTTCTCTCCGATGTCCTGTTTGCTTTGCCGATCGAGGGGCGTGGAGGCAGCGAGCCGTCAGCCTGCCGAGGGTCGATTCCGACCGGCGTACCGTTCGCTTGAACTTGTTTCAGGAGCCCGCTGCCGCCGTCGAGCGGACGCGCATTGTAGCAGCGAGCGGCCTCAGACCCAAGTAGGGACCGGGTCCCGTTCTCCATTGTGACTGCCGCCGGTCATGACGAGGTAGGCGGTGGAGGGTGGTTGTCGAACCCGGGTGGCGGGACCCGCGCCACCCGTGAACCAGTCCGTGCGCCCGTCATCGGGCGCACGGATGGAACAGGGTTCGCTGGGCGGTGCGGCGACGGAACGAAGCCGCCGATGGGCTTCCCGTGCGGCCGCTCCGGCCGCCTTCGAGCCCGACGCGGCGGCGAACGGTCTCGAACAGACGGCCGATCTGCTCGGCGTACTCTCCGCCGCCCTTCATGCGGTGGTGGAAGCGGGGGTCGTTGAGGTCGCCGTCGCGAGCTTCGCGCAGCCGGTTCAGCACCCGATCGCGTCGGTCCGGAAAGTGCGTGCCCAGCCAGTCGGCGAAGAGTTCTCGCAGACCGTGCGGCAGCCGGACCAGGATGTAGCCCGCTCGCCGGGCGCCGGCTTCGGCGGCTGCCTCCAGGATGGCCGGGATCTGGTCGTCGTTGAGACTGGGAATGATCGGCGCCGCCATCACGCCGCAGGGAATGCCGGCCTCGCTCAGTTCGCGCAGTGCTTCCAGCCGCCGCCTTGGACTCGAAGCCCTGGGCTCCATGCGAGCCGAAAGCGACGGCGACACGGACGTGATCGACAGGTGGACGGCGCAGGCCTGGAACCGGTTGAGTTCCAGGAGCAGGTCGAGGTCGCGGGTCACCAGGTGGCTCTTGGTCACGATCGCCACCGGGTTGCGGAACTCGGCCAGCACCTCGAGGCACCGGCGGGTGACGCGGAGCCGCCGCTCGATCGGCTGGTAGGGGTCGGTGACGCCGGAGAGCACGATGACCTGGGGTGTCCAGCGGGGGTTCTCGAGCGCCCGGCGCAGCAGTTCGGGCGCCCGTTCCTTGACCAGGATCCGGCTTTCGAAGTCGAGCCCGGCGGAGAAGCCGAGGTACTCGTGCGTGGGCCGTGCATAGCAGTAGATACAGCCGTGCTCGCAGCCTCGGTAGGGGTTCAGGCTGTACTGGAAGCCGAGATCCGGCGAGTCGTTTCGCGACAGGACGGTCTTCGAGTCGTCGCGGAACAGTTCGGTCGGCGGCGCATCGCCACGTTCGGCGGCGCTTTCGCCCGGTTCCAAGTCGATGTCGATCCGTTCGAAGCGGTTCTTCGGGTTGGCGGCGGCGCCGCGGCCGCGCACCGCTCCGGCGGGCGCTTTGGCCGGTCGTTCGGACCCGGCAAGCGCTCTGTCGGGTGGCGTCGCGAGGGGAGCGGTCACGAGGAGGAGACTAACACGACTTACGCCCAAGTTGCGTTCTTCAGGGCTCGCTAGCGGAGGATCAACTGCGGGCGCTCCGAAGCCGGCGTCCGGGCCCGTGCGACCACACGCGCCGAAGCGAGTCCCTGGGAGCGCAGATCGTCGACCAGCCTCTCGCTCCGACCCGGTTCGACCGCCAGCACCAGACCGCCCGCGGTCTGGGGGTCGAAGGCCAGCTCCAGCCGCGGCCCTGGAGACGCCTGGCGCCTTACGGGCAGCGGCAGCCGGGTGTTCTGGTGGTGGCTCGTGCTGCGCTCGCCGCGTTCCAGGAGTTCCAGTGCGCCGGGCAGGGCAGGGAGAGCGTCGACTTCGACCTCGATGTCCACGCCGCTGGCCTGGGCCATCTCGCCGAGGTGGCCGGCGAGACCGAAGCCGCTGATGTCGGTTGCCGCCCGGACCCCGGCGCGCCGGGCCGCCTCCATCGCGCCGCGGTTGCTCGTCTGCATCGAGGCGAGAGCGGCGCGGAGTGACCGACCCGGGCACAGGCTCATCCGATCGGCGGCGAGGAGGACGCCGCAGCCGAGCGGCTTGGACAGCACCAGCTCGTCGCCGGGCTGAACCGCGCCCTTGAGGAGCAGCCCGTGGCCGTCCGCGGCGATTCCCTCGACGTGGAAGCCGACGACCAGTTCGGGCCCGGTGTTCGTGTGGCCGCCGAGCAGGAGCACATCTTCGGCGTCCAGAGCCGCGCGGGCGCCGGCGAGGACCTGGACCAAGAGTTCCTCCGCCGCCTCGCCGTCGGCGGTCTGGGGCAGCGTGACCAGGGCCTGGGCGACGCGGGGTACTATGCCGGTGGCGTAGAGATCGGAACAGGCGTTGACCGCGGCCACTCGCCCGACGAGCCATGGGTCGTCGGTGAAGGCGGGAAAGGCGTCGAGCGAAGCGACGACCTGGTCGCCGGCCGGTGTCCGGTAGGCCACTGCGTCGTCGGGGGTCGTCGTGTCCAGGATGACGTGCGCTCTCTGGCCAGCCTTCGCGTCCAGACCGGCCCGTGCGAGCGCCCTGGCGAGGCGATCGGGCCCGACCTTCGCGGCGCAGCCGCCGCAGAACATGGGCGCCGCTTCGCCCCCGCCCGCGTGACCCATGGCGCCTCCGGCGCCGGCGTCGTTGCCCTCTTCGTCGGTCATGTCGGCAAGCCAGGGTCGCGGCGCGCCGCCGGGATCGAGCGCCTGGAAGCGGTCCATGAACTGGCGGTCGATCCGGTCCTTGAGGCGCATGACCCACCTGCCCTGGAACGTGCGCCCCCACTTGGCGCCCGCGGCCGTTCCATCGCCCAGATTGAGGAGCGAGAGGAAGTCCTGTTGCGGCTTGTATCGACGGAGCGGTCGCCCGCCGATCCGACGTTCCAGGTTGTCGATGAGATAGGGCCCCATGCGCACCGCGTAGACGCCGGCGCGGGCGCGATTGGGGTAGTCGGTCAGGGTCGCGCAGTCGCCGACGGCGAAGATGTGGTCGTGCCCCTCGACCTGCAGGGTGGATCGCGTGCGCACGAAGCCGTCGTCGTCGAGCGGCAGGTCCGAGTCGCTGAAGATCGGCAGCACGGCGGCGCCGGTGACCCAGAACGTCAGGTCGGCGTCGAGCCGGCCGCCGCCAGCGAGTCGAACCGAGTCCGCCTCGACCGCGGTGACCTTGGCGCCGAAGATCGTCTCGATCCGGCGAGTGCGGGCCGCGGCCTCGATCCGGCGCGCCAGGGAGCGGTGATAGCCGGGCAGGATGCCGTCGCCTGCCTCGACGATGGTCGTTCTCGGTTCGAGTCCGCGGCTTCGCAGCCGCGCGTCGATGCAGAAGGCCAGTTCGATGCCGCCGGCGCCACTACCGACGACGACCACCTTCGGCCGTTTGCCTGTCACGGCCTCGATGCGACCGTCGACCGCCGCCGCCAGGCGGTTGATGGGCCGCGTGGGAACCGCATGCTCGCGGACCCCGGGGAGGTCGAGTGCGGCCACCGTGGCGCCCACGTCGAAGGACGCCAGGTCGAAGGGCAGGGATTCGCGGCCATGGACCAGCAGCCGCCGCGCCGCGGCCTCGACCCCGATGCACGGCGCCAGGACCACCCGGACTCCGGCCCTGCGCGCCAGCGGCACGGCGTCGATTTCCAGTTCGTGGCGTTGGTACTGGCCGGCCACCAGACCGGGCGCCATCCCGGAGTAGACGGCGATTGGCGTGTCGACGACGAGGGTGGCGTCGACGGCTGGGTTGGGACGCATGATCCAGTGCCGCAGCACCTGGATATGCGTGTGTCCGGCGCCGACCAGAACGATGCGGGTACGAACCGCGCGCGCCGAGCCCGCCGCAAGCGGCCCCCGACCCCGGGAGTGGGCTGCCGTCGTCACGCCGCGGCGGGATCGGCGGAGGCGCCGGAGACCGCCATCAGCCGCCGCGCGTTTCGTCGACGCGCCGCACGGCGCCGGAGGCCTCGAGCGAGGCGATGCGCTCGGTGTCGTAGCCCAGTTCGGCAAGCACCTCGTCGGTGTGTTCGCCCAGGCACGGGGCGGGTCTCCGGATGGATGCCGGGGTGCGGGAGAAGCGCCACGGCACGCCCGCCATCCGCAGGTTGCCGATCTTCGGGTGTCGGATGACCTGACTCATGGCCATCGCCTCGACCTGGGGATCGTCGAAGAACTCATCGGCCGACCGGACCGCGGCGCATGGAACACCGACCTCGATGAGGTCGGCTTCCAACTCGCGAGCCGGCCTTGAGGCGACGATCGGATCGATTTCCGCACTCAGCTTGGCGGCGTTGCCGACCCGTTGCGGGTTCGTCTCGTAGCGTGGATCGTCGCCGAGGTCGTCACGGCCGATGGCGCCGCACAACAGTCGCCAGAACTTGTCCGTTCCGGCGGCGATGAAGATGGGGCCGTCGGCGGCGGCGAACATGCGGTACGGGAAGATCCCCGGCGGTCCAGTGGCTTCGGCATCGAGTGGCTGGACGTAGAACTGAGCCTGTGCGCTCATGATCGCCTGCAGCAGCGAGGTCTCGATGTACTGGCCTTCGCCGGTGCGTTCGCGGTGGAGGAGCGCGGCGTTGATGGAGCAGACGAGCAGCACAGCGGCCATGTAGTCCGAAACCGCCACCGGACAGATGCCGGCGACGCCGTTCATCTTCTGCTGCAGGTGCGCGGCGCCGGCCATCGACTGCAGCACCGGGTCGTACCCCGGGCGCTGGGTGTACGGTCCGCTGGTGCCGAAGGCGCTGGAGGAGGCGTAGACCAGCGCCGGGTTGCGGCTGCTCAACGTGTCGTAGTCGATGCCCAGCCTGGCTGCGACTCCGGGCCGGAAGTTCTCCATCGCCACGTCGGCCTCCCGGGTCAGGTCGTAGACCACCTGCCTGCCTTCCGCGGTCTTCAGATCGACCGCGATGCCACGCTTGTTCCGGTTCCAGGCCTGGAAACTCCGGCTCTCGCCCTCGATGAATGGCCCCCAGTGGCGTGCGTTGTCGCCGTGGAGCGATTCGATCTTGAAGACCTCGGCGCCCATGTCGCCGAGCAGCATGGCGCCGTAGGAGCCGGCGATGAAGCTGGTGAAGTCGAGGACCCGGATGCCTTTCAGCGGACCTTGGGCGACTGTCTCCGGCGCTGGGGGTGCGGACATTCGGCCATTGTAACGTCGCGGAGGGTCCCGGAAGTCCAGGCCTGGGAGCGGATGGCGACTGCCCCCGGATAGCGACGAGTCTCGGCGCCTGGTAGGTGTCGCCGCGCGACGCCGACTGCACCACCGTCTGGCCGCCCTGCTACGGGTCAGTCCGGCGCTACACTGTCGCGGTGATCCGGCGAATCCAGGCACTGCGCTACCGATGTCTGCGCTACGTCGATCTCGACCTGGACCGTTTTCATGTCTTGATCGGTCCGAATGCCAGTGGCAAGAGCACGCTGTTCGATGCCGTGTCCTTCCTGGGCGACCTTGTGCGGGACGGACTGGCGAGTGCGGTCGAGCGCCGCACGCAGAACTTCCAGGACATGGTGTGGAATCGTCCCGATAGCGAGCCGCGCTTCGAACTCGCTGTCGAGTTCGACATTCCCGAACAGCTCCTGAAACGCCTGCCCGCGGATGGCGGCTACCGACGGTTCCGCTACGAGATTGCCGTAGGAGAGACCGGGGACGAGGTCCGCCTTCAGGCGGAGCGCGGCATCTTGACTACGGAGATTGCACGGATCCCGCCAAGGCAGCGAACGCTCTTTCCCGATCCACAGGCGGGGCCAGAGACGCTGCTCGAAGGCGGCGGTCGTCGTGGTCGACGAACGGTCTTGAGCAAGTCCGCGGAAGGTTCGGCCAGTTTCAACCTGGAGACGGCGACGCGGCCGGGGAAGGGGTGGGTGACCTCGATTGCACTCGGCCACCATCGGTCAGCTCTTGCCAACCTGCCGGAATCACCCGACACCTTCCCGGTATCGACGCTGGTGAAGCACACGCTCAGGGAGTCAATTAAGCCGTTGTTTCTGGAGAGTAGGCGAATGCGTGAGGCGAGCCCCCCTTCGCGCCGTGGGAACGGATTCGCGCCAGACGGCTCGAGCCTGCCGTGGACCGTGAGTCGCCTCAGGGAGGAGCGCCCCGAGCTCTACCGCGACTGGATGAACCACGTCCGAACGGCCCTGCCGGATCTCGAGGACGTTGGCGTCATCGTGCGCGACGACGACCGTCACGCGTACCTGAAGCTCAGATACGACACAGGTCTGGAGGCGCCATCCTGGATGGTCTCGGACGGCACGCTTCGTTTGCTGGCCCTGACGTTGCTGGCCTATGTGCCGGAATCCGGGAACATCTATCTGCTGGAAGAGCCGGAGAACGGCGTACATCCTCTGTCGCTCGACGCGATTCATGACTCGCTGTCGTCGGTCTACGTTTCCCAGGTGCTCGCGGCCAGCCACTCGCCTGACTTCCTGAACCGGTCCCGTCCCGAGCAGGTGTTGTGTCTGGCCAGGAACGCGGCGGGAGCTACAGACGTGGTACGGGGTGCGGACCACCCGTACTTCCAGTCGGATTGCGAGAGCCGCAGGCGGCGAGACCTGGAGATCCTGTTCTCCTCCGGCCTCGCCGGATGAGTTCGGCCGCAACGAGACGCGACCTGGTCTTGCTGGTCGCGGACAAGAGCATCGCCCAGGCCATCACCGGACTACTACAGCGGATCCAGGCGCTGGGCGTGCGTGAGATCGACTACGAGATCCACGTGCATCAGCAGCGCGATCCAGGTTGCCGTCTTGATGCAGCGGCGTTCCTGAGGCCCTTCGCGAGTCGTTTCGAGCACGCCCTCGTCGTCTTCGACTGCGACGGTTGTGGATCGGACGCCTCCCGGTCGTCTGGCGAACGAGTTGGGCTGGGGGTCGGGCTTCGCGCCTCTGCGCGACTGGCTGAAGGAGAACGGGCATTGGCCGGCGGAGGCCGCGAAGCCTCCGGATCCGAAGAGTGCAATGGAAGCGGCGATGCGCGCTCGTCGTCGGCCCAAGTCCGCTTCGACATTTCGGCAGTTGGGGGCGATTTTGCGTTTCCAGGGTTGTAGGGACGATGCGTTCCAGAAGCTCCGCATCGCGCTCGGCGAGTGGTTTCCCGAGGAGGCGAAACCGTAGTTTGCGCCGTCTTTGATGGGTCGCTCGGTCGCGGTCCGCGCCGAGTAGGCGATGCGTGTGAACGGTGTCTACTGCATGAGTTCGACGTTGTCGACTTCCAGCCAGAAGGTCCCGTGTTCGGTTGGGCCGCCGATGAAGAAGGCCGAGGCGCCGGCGGGATCCAGGCCCGCGAAAGAGGCGAGCGGGATATCGATCCGCGTCCATTCCTCGCCGACGTCGAAGGACACGGCCGCCGGCTGCATCGCCAGGCTCTCGCCGAAAGCCATCGCCTGGTAGGCCCCGCCCGAACCGCGTGCCTCGAAGACCAGGGCGCCGATGCCGCTGGCGTCGACGGGCTCCATGAACCCGGCGCCGAGCGTGAACATGACGCCGGACCAGGGGAAGGGGAAGCCCTCGGCGATCTCGCCGTCGATGCGGAGAGCGTTGCCGTCGCCGCGCTGCGTGATCGTCGTTTCGACGGTCGACTTGCCGCCCCTCATGGTGTCCGTGGAGTGCATCCAGCCGCGGGGAAGAGCCTTGCCGGAGAGGTCGTCGAAGTCGGTCAGGAGCCGGGGGTCGACTCGTTGCCGGCCGCTCGTGTCAGGCGCCCCCGAGCGCTCGACGGGCGCCCCGTCCTTCCAGATCGCCTCAATGTCGCGGGCCGCGCGCACATCGGCGGTCGCGTCGCCCCGGACCAGGAGCAGGTCGGGCTTGAGGCCCGCAGCGATCCGCCCCCGGTCGTCCAGGTCGAATGCGTCCGCCGGCGCCGCTGTGGCGGCGTGCAGAGCTTCGGCCGGGGTCAGGCCGGCGGTCACCAGGAGCTCCAGTTCACGGTGAACGCTCGCTCCGTGGGTCGTGCCCGGGTTCGGTGCGTCGGAGCCCGCCAGAATCGGCACGCCTGCCTCATGGAGGGCGCGGGTGTTCCGTAGCGCGTGCTCCAGGACCTCGGGAAGTTCGCGGCCGAAGTCGCGTTCCAGGCTGCCGCGCTGATCGGGCATGAGGAAGGGGGCGATCAGTGGATCGGCCGCCAGTTCGCTGCCGCCGCCACTGCCGGCAACCGCCTCGATGACGGCCAGCGTGGGAACAACGAATGCCCCTGCGTCGTGGACCGCTCGGACGGTGTCGTCCGATCCCTCGGAGTCGTAGAAGATGTGGACCAGACCGTCGGCGCCGGCGGCGATCGCCTCGCGGGCGCTCTTCGTCGTGCTGATGTGGAACACGGCCAGCAGATCGTGGCTGTGGGCGGCGGCCACGATTCGCGGCAGGGTCGAGGCGGCGTGCGTGGGGATGGGGCGTGCGGTCTCGCCCGCCTCGTAGATCACCTTGATGAAGTCCGCCCCCTCGGCCGCGCGATCGGCGATGAACTGCTCCGTCTGCTCCGGATCGTCCAGGGTCGGCAGCGAGATACCGAACTGCGTGCCGTGCCCGCCGTCGACGGTGACGCCGCCGCCGGCTATGACATCGGCTCGGTCGGAGGCGGCGCCCTGAGCTTGCTGCCGGCGCCACTGTCGCGCCATGTTGGCGTCGGTGAGCATGTCGAGGACGGTGGTGACGCCGAAGTTGAGCGCCTGCTGCGGCGACGGTCCGAAGTTGTGCGTGTGGCTGTCGATCAGTCCCGGTAACAACGTCATGCCCTGAGCCTCGACGATCACGGCGTCGGCGCCGGCGGTTGCCGGAACGTCGGTGCCCGGCGTGACCGACTCGATCGTGCGGCCGCGGATCACGACAGTGGCGCTGTCCAGCACCTCGTCTCCGGTGAACACGCGGGCGCCCTGGATCACGGTCGCCGGGGACTGGGCGTAGAGACCGCCGCCGATGGCGAGCTGGCAGGTGATCAGGAGGGCGGCTCGGCCCACACGTCTCGTACGTTCGTTCATGCTCGGTCTCCTGTTCTTCTTGGGCAGTCGTATGCTACGGGCTTGCGCGGCCGTGCCCGGCCCGCCAGCCGGAAACAGCTCGGACGAAGGAGAACCCTTGAAGATCAAACTGGACATCGACTGCACCCCGGAGGAAGCACGGGCCTTTCTCGGTCTTCCCGATTTGGCGGGGATCCAGAACGAGATGCTGGAGAAGTTCCGCGACCGCATGACCGCCAACCTGAAGTACGCCGATCCGCAGGAGATG
The DNA here is from genome assembly GCA_965205295.1 of Candidatus Multivorans sp. Taxonomy (GTDB): domain Bacteria; phylum Acidobacteriota; class Thermoanaerobaculia; order Multivoradales; family Multivoraceae; genus Multivorans. The sequence continues at coordinate 1,781,324 of OZ242167.1, read as the reverse complement.
TTCAAGCTGTGGTTCGGCGCTCTGGGAACCGGATTGCGGCCTCCCGCCAGAGCGAACCGCGACGCCGACTGAGCGCTCCGCGACTCGCGGCCCGGTTCCTGAGGGAGCGGGCGCTGGGCCGGAGTGCGATACTCCAGAGGTGCGCTTCTTCAATACCACCGGCCCCATCGTCCCGGCGGACCACTACTACGTTCCGCCGCTGGAGCGGCTGCGGCTCGGTCATGTTCTGACCCTTGTCCGGGACAAGCGGTACTTCGTGCTGCACGCGCCGAGGCAGACGGGAAAGACGACCGCACTCCTGGTGCTGCGGAATCTCCTGAACGGGGGTGAACACGGCGATTTCCGTTGCGTCTACGTCAACGTTGAAGCGGGCCAGGGAGCGCGCGAGGACACCGAGAACGCGATGCGCGCGATTCTGTCCGAGTTGGCCAAAGTGGCGCGAATCACGCTGGGCGACGAGTCGTTGGCGGCGCTGTGGCCCGACGTGTTGGACCAGGCGGGTCCCCACGGCGCGTTGGGCGCCACGCTGGCCCGCTGGTGCGAGACCGACCCCAGGCCGCTCGTCCTGCTCCTCGACGAGGTCGACTCTCTGGTCGGCGACACGCTGATCTCCCTGTTGCGCCAGTTGCGGGCCGGCTACGTGGACCGGCCCGCGCACTTTCCCCACAGCGTCGTCCTCTGCGGCGTCCGCGACGTGCGCGACTACCGCATCCACTCGAGCGCCGAGAGGGCGATCATCACGGGCGGCAGCGCCTTCAATATCAAGGCAGAATCCTTGCGTCTCGGAGACTTCACTGAGCGGGAAGTGCGTTCTCTTCTGACGCAGCACACCGCCGAGACCGGACAGCGATTCACGCCGGAGGCGCTGGAGACAGTCTGGAGGCAGACGCGTGGGCAGCCTTGGCTCGTCAACGCGCTTGCCTACCGGGCGTGTCCTCGTGACGACCAGGGCCGCTATGGGACGAATCCGGTCACAGCGGAGGCCATTCTGGACGCGCAGGAACAGCTCATCCTGAGCCGCGAAACCCACCTCGACCAACTCGCGGACAAGCTCCAGGAAGAGCGGGTGCGGTCGGTGGTCGGACCGCTGCTGAGCGGGGGCGACGAGCGCTGCTTCTCCGCCCATGACATCGAGTACGTCCGCGACCTGGGCCTGATCGCGCGAGATGGGCCCATGCGGATGGCAAACCCGATCTACGCCGAAGTCGTTCCGCGCGAGCTGACCTACGCCGCCCAGGAAGGCCTGGTGCAGGAGACCGCGTGGTATGTCGACGACGAAGGCGGTCTCGATCTCTTCAAACTGCTCGGCGTGTTCCAGGACTTTTTCCGAGAGCACTCCGAGCACCGGGTGGCGCGATTCGACTACCGGGAAGCCGGCCCCCAGCTCTTGCTGCAGGCCTTCCTGCAGAGGATCGTGAATGGAGGAGGCCGCATCGAACGGGAGTACGGTCTGGGCCGGGGCCGCACCGATCTCCTCGTCGTCTGGCCTCAGGCGAACAGGACGCAGAAGTTCGTGATCGAGTGCAAGATCCTCCGCAAAAGCCTGGATCGCACGATCAGCGAAGGTATCGAACAGACCACGGCGTACATGGACCGATGTGCCGCCGAGGCCGGGCATCTCGTCATCTTCGACCGCTCGGAGGAACGACCGTGGCGGGAGAAGATTTTCCGGCGCGAGGGGGTTGCCGGGGATGCGGTGATCTCGGTGTGGGGGATGTGACGGAGGCTGCGGATCAGGGGTGCCGGACTCGGCGTTCAGCGGTTTCGACTGCTCCTGAACTGCCAGCCGTCGGCCTCCGCAGCGAGAACGATGTGTGCGCAAGCGAGCGCGTCCGACGCCGGGTCGTGGTGACGAAGCGGGATACTCAACCGGCGGCAAACATCGGGCAGCTTCGTCGGCGAGATCCCCCACTGCGTGCGAGCGAGTTCCACGGTGCAGACGAACCGCTTTCGGGGCGGGCTTAGCCCGTAGCGGGCACAGCAGGCGCGAAGTACGTCGTGGTCGAACGGCGCATTGTGGGCGGCCACAAAGGTCGCAGGGTCAAGCCATGACCGCAGAGTCGGCCAAAGGTCGACGAAGCTGGGAGCCTCACAGACCTGTTCCCAGCTCAGGCCGTGCAGGCCGGTGAACGTGAAGCGCCTGCTGGGCGGGCGAATCAGGTAGCTCCGGGATAGGACGACCCGGCCATGGCTGCAGGCCGCGAGGCCGACCGCGCAGGCGCTGTCGGGCCGGCGGGAGGCGATTTCGAAGTCAATTGCGACAAAGGTCGACGTGCTCTTGAGTACCATCCCGTCGCGGATGCTAGCGGCGGGCGACAGGTGGTCCGGGCTGCCCACTACGGAGGTCACACGAGTTGCTCACGGCTGAAGAGATCGGCGCCTGGCCCGGGAAGACGATCGATGGCGCCCATCACCCGGCGTTGTGGCACATGCTGGATGTCGGCGCGGTCGCGAGTTGCTTGATCGCAAAAAGGTCACTGACAAGGGACGCGGCGCTTGATCAAGCCTTCGTCTTCTTCGTGGCCTTGCACGATCTCGGCAAGTTCAGCGCGAGCTTTCGCGACATGCTGCTGGGCCGCCCGTACTGGGGCTTCCGGCACTGGCAACACACCTACCGTCTTCTGCTTGAGCACGATCACGTGGTGGCCGATGCTGTTGGGGGAACACGCGGCGCTCGGAAGATCCTCTATGCCGCAGTAGCTGGACATCACGGAGGCCCGCCCGAGCACTTGGACCTTCGGAAGTCCGGGGATCAAGCGCGGCAGATCGGATCCGAGGCTAATGACCTGGCGCCGAAGGTGATTGCGGCCGTCGCGGAGTTCTTTGCGGGCGCGTCCCTCGTCGGGTTGAGCGACGCTGAGGCCCGGCGGTGGTCTTGGGTGCTCTGTGGGCTAACCGTGCAGGCTGATTGGATCGGGTCCAACACTGAGTGGTTTGGGCAGCGGGACGCCGAGATGGCGGTAGCTGCCTACTGGGCAGACGCGCTTCACCTTGCCGAGACTGCGATCTCCGAGGCGGGCCTGCACCATGCGCGCCCGCTGCCGGACGGTGCCGGAAAGGTGTTTGCGGATTCCGTAGTGCCACGGCCGATGCAGGCGGCGGTGTCTAAGGCGGATCTGCCGGAGGGCGCCTCCCTTGCCCTGATCGAGGACGCGACGGGCGCAGGCAAGACGGAGGCCGCCTTGATCCTCGCCGCGCGAATGATGGCCGCCGGCAAGGCGAGTGGTTTCTTCTTCGCCTTGCCGACCATGGCCACGTCGAATGCCATGCTGGCGAGGCTCGAGAAGATCGCGCCGCGCCTTTTCGAGGGCAAGCCGGCCTTGGGGCTGACCCACGGGAGGGCAGGACTGAATCCGCTCTTCCGGGAGATTCGAGGGCGAGACGGGTCCGACCCCGGGGCCGACGCGAGCTGCGGGCCGTGGCTTGCCGACGACAGGCGCCGGATCCTGTTGGCCGATGTCGGTGTTGGCACGATCGACCAGGCGTTGATGGCGGTGTTGCCGACCAGGTTCAACACTCTCAGGCTGAAGGCGCTCTCCGACCGCGTCCTCATCGTCGATGAAGCGCACGAATTCGACCCGTACATGGAGGCGCAGCTCCAACGGTTGTTGGAGTTCCAGGCCATGCTGGGCGGCTCGGCGATCGTTATGACTGCCACGTTGCCGCTCGGGATGCGCGACGGCTACGTGAAGGCGTTCCAGAGGGGCCTTGGCGTGCGTCGCCCGTCGGCCGTTGCGGGCAGGGACTATCCGTCCCTGAGTTTGGTCGGGCGCGACATTCGAGCCGGCAGCCCGGACCCTGTCCCGGCGACATGCCGTGACGTGGTCGTGCGCAGGCTTCCTGATGAGGAGGCCGCACTGGGGCTGCTCCGGGAGGGGGCCGAGCAGGGAGCAGCCTGCGTCTGGGTGCGGAATGCAGTCGACTCGGCGATCGGTGCAGTCTCGGCCCTACGCGGCGTTGGGATTGAGGCCGATCTGCTCCACGCGCGATTTGCTGTCGCTGACCGGCTGAGGCACGAACGCGCCCTCCAGGGCCGGTTTGGGCGGGATGGTCGAGGGAGAGCGGGTCGGGTCCTGGTCTCGACTCAAGTGGTCGAAGCCTCTCTCGACCTGGACTTCGACTTGATGGTCTCCGACTTGGCGCCGGTCGGATCGTTGATCCAGCGGGCCGGTCGGTTGTGGCGGCACATGGACCTGCGCCCCGCCGACAGACGTCCGGTGGATGGACCCGCACTCCACGTGTTGGCGCCCGATCCAGGCCAAGTTGCGGACGGGAACTGGTTGAAGCGTGTTCTTGGTCCGGGGGCGCTGGTCTACCCGCTAGACGTGCAGTGGCGCACCGCCAAGACGCTGTTCGACCGCGGCGTGATACGGGCGCCGGGTGGTCTGCGCGACCTGATCGAAGCTGTCCACGGCGCCGAGCTCGAACCGGTACCGGATCCGTTGGTGGGGGCTGAGTTCGAAACCATGGGACGACAGATGAGCGAGGCGCAGCAGGCGTTGACAATGTTGCTCGATGCCGGCGACGAGTACGACCAGCTACAGATGCAGAAGGTGTTCGACGACGACCGCTTCCCGACGCGATTGGGAATCCCGCAGGTGACGCTGCGCTTGGCGAAGACCGTGAACGGCAGACTGGCGCCGTGGGCCGGCGATGGCGCCTTCGGATGGCAGTCATCGGAGGTGCGCGTGTCCGCCCACCGGTATCGGAGCCTTCCGGGAGTAGATCAGGACCGGCCTGAGATCGCGGCGGTGCGGGAAGGCTGGCCGAAGTGGACGCGGGCCTCAGTGTTTGTCGCTCCGGTTGCAGAGGACGGCTCTATCTGCGACGGGTTGACGTATGACGCTGAGCGCGGTGTCGAGTTCGTCGGCTGACGACAGGCCTTTCCGATGTAACCTACGTGACTTTGCGATGCTGAACCTGATCACTGACCCTTGGATTCCCGTGCGCTGCCGTTCAGGCAGCGCGGTGATTCGACCGGACCAGATCGCCGATCCGAACGTCCTCCGCCCGGACTGGCCCCGGCCTGACCTGAACCTGGCTTGCTTGGAGCTATTGGTGGGCTTGGTGTATCTGGCTCATCCGCCGCAGGGAAGTGACGATCGGGCGAATCCGCCGGATGCGGGCACCCTCCGAGAGGCGTTGACGCACTTGGCTCCCGCGTTCGAGCTACTGGGTGGCGGGCCGCGGTTTCTGCAGGACTTGGAACGGCTCAAGGGGGCTGGCGTGTCGTGCGAGCGTATGTTCATCGACAGCGCGGGCGACAGCACGGCCAAGAAGAACCAGGACCTGATGGTCCGGCGCGGCCGTTATCAAGCGCTGCCGCTGCCCTTGGCGGCGATGGCGCTCTACACCTTGCAGGCGTTTGCGCCCTCCGGAGGAGCAGGCAACCGCACGTCGCTACGCGGCGGCGGCCCCATGGTCACCTTGGTGCGGCCTGATGACGAAGGGCTGTGGCCGATGATTTGGGCGAACGTGCCGCGCGGTGAGCCGCTCACAACCGAAGAGTTGGATGCCTTGCCTTGGATGAGGCCGACGAAGGTGTCGAGGCCGGTAGCCGGCCAGGTGCTTGAGTCCTTTCCTGAGAGCGACAGTCGTTCGAGGCCGGATCCGGAAGTGTTCTTCGGCCAGCCACGGCGCTTGAGACTGGTCGCGTGCGACGGTCTCGTAACGCGCTTCGTCCAGAGGCCCTACGGGGCGAGCTACCCGTCATCGAGGTGGCGTCATCCGCTGACGCCGTACTATGCCCAAGGCACAGACTTCCTCCCAGTCCATCCCAAGCCGGGCAGTTTCGGCTACCGCCACTGGCGGGGCGTGATTCTCCAAAGCGATAGCCGTCGGCGCCCATTGGCGTTGGAGCAGTACCTTCGTGATGTCGAAGGGGGCGATTGCAGCCTCATCGTTGCGGGTTGGGCGATGGACAATATGAAGCCGCTTGACTTCGTGTGGGCTGAGCAGCCGGTCTTCCGCCTGTCAGGAGGAAACGATGAAGACCGCGCCGTTGCGGCCGTCGAGGCGGCGGAACAGGCAGGCTTCACGCTCGCCAGGCAGGTCAGCATTGGAGCGGGTGAGGACAGCATCAAGTCAGGCGCCGGTCTACGAGCCCGAGAGATGCTGTTTGCCGATACACAGACCGCGTTCGAGGAGATCCTGGGAGGGATGTCTGTCGGAAGCCCGTTTGTTGCGGAACATTGGGTCGAGACCCTGCGACGGGCGGCTCTGGCGATCTTCGATACGGAAGTGACTCCCGGGCTAGCGGACTTGGGGGAAGCGCGCCGAACCGCCGCCATCGAAGCCAGGAAGAGTCTCGTAGCCGCCTTCGCCGGTAAGAACGCCGCAGGGAAGAGGATCTTCGATGCACTTGGGCTCCAGGCGGCTTCGAGGCGACCCAATGGAGGAGAGAGAGCATGACGGGGGACCAGTCGATAGGCGCGACCTGCATGAGCTGGTGGAGGAACAACATCGACGGTGGGACGGGCGACGCGAGGCGGTCGAGGGCTGAACTCCGCCGGGCTGGAGGTGTTACGGCGGCGCTCAGCCTCTCGGCAACCCACGAACTGAACCGCCGTCTGATCGAGGCGGGGTACGACCTGCGCCGGGGAAGAGATGGGCCGGATCGGCTGGCGCTCATCGCCGTCGCGTTGGCGCATGTGGCTAAGCATCGACCGGACAGCGCAGCCAGACGCTTCGGCTCGGGGGCCCCGAAGGCGCTGAACGGAATCCGCTTCAACGCGCTCATCAGGGCGAAGGATCCCGGTCAACTCCTGCGGCCGTTGGCTCGCTCGCTTCGGCTCGTGGACGGGGCGGTCAACGTGGCGAAGTTGGCGGCCGACCTTTATTGGTGGAACGACAAAGTGCGCACCGATTGGTGCTTCGACTATCACGGCGCGGAAGACGCCAAGCCGGCTTCCGAGGAAGAGAGCGTATGAGCGGTTTTCTCCAGCTTCACTATCTGACGGTGTACCCGATCTCCAATCCCAATCGGGACGATCTCGGCCGCCCGAAGACAGCAACTTTCGGTGGCGCCCCGCGGCTGCGCATCTCGAGCCAGTCGCTGAAACGCGCGGCACGGCTCTCGGACGCCATGCGGCAGGCGCTCGCCGGTCACATGGGTTATCGGACGCAGCGCATCGGCGAAGTCGTCCGTGACGCGCTGCAGGGGCTTGCCGAGAGCGATGACCAGATCAACGAGATCGCCACCAAGGTGGCTGATGTCTTCGGAAAGTTGGATACTGCGGCCGCGAAGAAGAGCCAGATTCGCACTCGGCAACTTGCCTTCATTTCCCCGGAGGAGCGTGCCGAGGCCATCGAGTTGGCGAAGAGGGCGGTGGCCGGCGAGAAGCTGCCAAGCAATGAGGACCTCAAGAAGCTGATTCTGAGGACGGCGGACGGAGCGGTCGACGTCGCCATGTTCGGTCGCATGCTGGCCGACGACCCTGGCTTCAATCGGGAGGCGGCGGTGCAGGTCAGCCATGCCTTCACCACTCACCATGCCGTCGTCGACGACGACTACTACACGGCGGTGGATGACCTGAAAGAGGCGAGCGAGGACGCGGGCGCCGGGTTTGTCGGCGAGGCCGGCTTTGGATCGGGTGTGTTCTACACCTACGCCTGCGTGGACCTCGGCCTGTTGGTGGAGAACCTGGCAGGAGACCGGGAGCTCGCTGCGCGGGCCGTTGGCGCGCTGGCCGAGGCACTGGCTACGGCGACGCCGTCGGGCAAGCGGAACAGCTTCGCTCACCAGACCAGGGCAGGCTACATCAGGGCCGAGGTGGGTGCAGCTCAGCCCCGCAGCCTTGCGGGTGCGTTCTTCAAGCCGGTTGAAGGCGACGATTTGATGGCGGGTTCGGTCGAGGCGTTGGAGGGCCTGGCGGCCGACCTCGATGCGGCGTACGGCGCCTGCTGCGATGCGACCGAGTCCATGAACGTCGCCGCGGGGCGTGGAGCTCTGGAGTCGATCCGAACCTTCGTTACGCGAGCGGTCACGGGTGACTGACTTCGTTGTCTTCACGCTGATCGCGCCGATGGGGTCGTTTGGCGACCTTGCGGGGCACGAGCGGCGAAGCTCGGGCGAGTGGCCGTCGCGCTCAGCGCTTCTTGGCTTGGTCGGGGCGGCGTTGGGCGTTCGGCGGCACGATCTGCAGGGCCACGAGACGCTTCGTCGCTGGAACGTGGCGGTCTCGATGCTGTCCCGAGGCCACACGTTTCGCGACTTCCATACCGCCCAGGCGGTGCCGACCGCACGGATCAAGAGACCTTCCACGCGACGGGATGCGCTTGAGGCCCTTCGGAGCGAGGACAACGCTGTAGTGACTTCGCGCGACTACCGCACAGACTGCGCCTTCGGAGTGGCGCTTTGGGGTTGTGATGGGCTCACGCAAGTGCAAGAGGCGTTGACGCGCCCCTTCTTTGTCCCGTACCTGGGCAGGAAGTCCTGCCCCCTGGCCGCGCCGATGGCGCCCAAAGTGGTCGACGCGGAGGGGCCGGTGGAGGCGTTACGCCACATTCAGCTTCCTCCCTACCTCGAGTCGCGGCTCGATCCTGAGCGCCCCCTACTTGTCGCATCCGACCAACCCTTGGCGGGTGGCCGGGAGCAGGTCCGCTGGGATGAACCGCTTGACCGCGCGGCTTGGCACTTCGGGCCGCGCACCGTGCACGTTGCCCGACCCAATGCACCAGGGCCGCACGAATGACGCTCTACTTCTCGCGGCTGACCCTCAGGCGCGCGGCGCCGACGGCGGCATTGATGCCGCTGCTCAATCCCCCGGAGGCTGGGCAGGCAGCCGACGCTCGCCACCGGTTGATGTGGTCCGTATTCTCGGATGGCCGTGAGCGAGAGAGAGATTTTCTATGGCGCTACGACGGCAGGGGCCGCTTCTTTGCTCTTTCCGCGCGGGTGCCGGCGCCGAGCGACCTGTTTAGCCCGCACGAAACGAAGGTCTTCGAACCCAGCTTGAGCGCGGGCGATCGCTTGCAGTTCAAGCTCAGGGCGAATGCGACCAAGGATCGCGCCGCCGTGCGACGTGGGCGGAAGGACCAACGGAAGGACCGGCGTGTGGACATCGTGATGGACCGCTTGCATCAGGCGGGGTCGGGGGCGGCCAAACGCGCAGAGTTGCGCGACCAGGTCGCCGAAGCTGCTGCCGCCGATTGGATGAAGCGCCAAGGCGCCACCAGGGGCTTCAGATCGCATCTCACGGCGGTGGAGGGCTATTCGACGATCAACCTGGGCCGTCGCCGCCGTCAGGGCGCCACGCTCGGCATTCTCGACTTGGTTGGGTTGATCGAGGTCACGAGCCCCGATGTCTTCCTGCTGGCGGTTGCAAAGGGGTTCGGCCGTGCGAAGGCATGGGGGTGCGGCCTCATGCTGATCCGACGGGTTTGATGATTCCCTCCGGCCTGCCGCCCCCCAAGCCGATCCCTCTGAAGGATCGTTCGGCCCTGGTGTTCGTAGAGCGAGCGCGAATCGACGTGGTGGATGGGGCGTTCGTGGCCATCAATGCCGACGGCACGCGTACCCATATCCCCATCGGAGGCTTGGCCTGTCTGATGCTGGAGCCGGGGGCTCGCATCAGCCACGCTGCCGTTTCCTTGGCGGCAAGGGCGGGGACCCTGGTGACTTGGGTGGGGGAGGCCGGAGTGCGGCTCTATTCTGCCGGCCAGCCCGGCGGAGCGAGGTCGGATCGGCTCCTGTGGCAGGCGCAGTCGGCATTGGACCCGGCTGCGAGGCTTCGAATCGTTCGCAAGATGTACTCTCTGCGATTCGGGATGGAGGCGCCGGCGAGGCGGTCGATCGAGCAACTGCGGGGGATCGAAGGGCAGCGCGTTCGGCAGACCTACAAGCTCTTGGCGCAGCGATATGACGTCGCCTGGAAGAGGCGTCGCTACGACCCTCGTGACTGGGACAGTGCGGATGTCGCCAACCGATGCCTGTCTGCGGGCACCGCGTGCTTGCACGGACTGTGCGAAGCGGCGGTCCTGGCGGCCGGCTACGCTCCGGCAATCGGGTTCCTGCACACCGGAAAGCCGCGCAGCTTCGTCTACGACATCGCCGACCTGTGGAAGCTGGAAACGGTCGTCCCCGAGGCGTTCCGCATCGCCGGCCGCGCCGAGAAAGGCCGGATCGACATGCCGATAGAGCGGGCCGTGCGCTTGGCTTGCCGGGATAGCTTTCGCCGAACGGGACTGCTGAAACGGGTCATCCCCGTCATCGACGAGGTGCTGAGTGCCGGTGAGCTACCTCGTCCTGAGCCTCCCGCCGAGGCTCTTGGGCCGGCCTTCGAGGAGGCGCAGAGCGGCGATGATGGTCATCGCGGTTAACAACGCCCCACCGCGCTTGCGCGGCCGGTTGGCGGTGTGGCTCCTGGAGATCCGGGCCGGGGTCTACGTGGGCGACTATTCGGCTCGGGTTCGGAATCGAATCTGGGAACAGGTCTGTGCAAGCATCGGCGACGGGGACGGGCTGATTTGTTGGACGGCCCCGACGGACCAGGGGTTCGACTTCGACACCGTTGGCGTCAACCGTCGGATGCCACACGACTTCGACGGACTGAAGCTCGTGAGGTTCTCGCCACCGCTTGATGACGGGGCTCGGTGATCCCTAAGCGGCGGTCCGGAAAACGGGGCTGAATTCGGCGGTGGGTACCGGGGCCACCGGCAAGTTCCATGGCATCAGTAACATAGCGCTAGTCCGTTCCCCGCACACGCGGGGATGAACCGGCGATCACGAAGCAAGACCCTGAGTATGGAGCCCGTTCCCCGCACACGCGGGGATGAACCGAGGGCTCGGTCGCCGACAACGTCACCAACAACCCGTTCCCCGCACACGCGGGGATGAACCGCCCTGATTGCTGTTGAGCGTCGCCGTGCCGTTCCGTTCCCCGCACACGCGGGGATGAACCGGGCTACACGACAACGCGCGTCGGCAACCTGCACCGTTCCCCGCACACGCGGGGATGAACCGCTGCCCGACGAAGCCGCCGGCTTGCCGCTTGCCCGTTCCCCGCACACGCGGGGATGAACCGGAGTGGCGGTGGCTCGCCGGGAAGAACCGGAACCGTTCCCCGCACACGCGGGGATGAACCGTGGCGGCTTACATGGTGCGGGGCAAGCCCAAGCCGTTCCCCGCACACGCGGGGATGAACCGATGCCCGCCCCTCCCGCCGCCGCCGACCCCTCCCGTTCCCCGCACACGCGGGGATGAACCAACATGAAGGCGGTCGTGAAGGCCCGGCTCCGGCCGTTCCCCGCACACGCGGGGATGAACCGTACGGGTTCGCGCAGAGCTTCGACACCGAGCCCCGTTCCCCGCACACGCGGGGATGAACCGGACGCCCGAGACGAGGGCCAACGCTTGTCCGCCCGTTCCCCGCACACGCGGGGATGAACCGGCTTCCAGCGGACCGGCTTCCAGTGGCGGATCCCGTTCCCCGCACACGCGGGGATGAACCGTAGGTCGGGCGCGGGAGTTGAAGATGCGCGCGCCGTTCCCCGCACACGCGGGGATGAACCGGACCCGTCGAACGTGACGCCGCTGTGCCGGCCCCGTTCCCCGCACACGCGGGGATGAACCGAGAACGGCGTGTACGTGACTCGCTACTCCGTGCCGTTCCCCGCACACGCGGGGATGAACCGATCGAGCAGACTCTGTGCGAGTCCCACAGCTCCCGTTCCCCGCACACGCGGGGATGAACCGTTCTGTCACCGCGGTCCTTTCTGTACGCTCAGCCGTTCCCCGCACACGCGGGGATGAACCGCTGTCGACCTCTGCGTGTGCGCCCTGCTCCCACCGTTCCCCGCACACGCGGGGATGAACCGCCATCAGGATCTCGACGACTCGATGATCGTGACCGTTCCCCGCACACGCGGGGATGAACCGTAGAGGCGGCCGCGGTGAACGGCCACCGAGTTCCGTTCCCCGCACACGCGGGGATGAACCGACATTCGAGTACTACAAGGCGGACGCCGCCATCCGTTCCCCGCACACGCGGGGATGAACCGAGCTGCGCCATCGTCCGCGCCGTCTGGTGCAGCCGTTCCCCGCACACGCGGGGATGAACCGGTGCTGACACGGCGCAGGACACGCCGCCACAACCGTTCCCCGCACACGCGGGGATGAACCGTAGATGTGGTGGCCCTCGGCCAGGGTTCCTGACCGTTCCCCGCACACGCGGGGATGAACCGGGATGACGAAGGACCTCCAGCCCCGGCCGCTCCCGTTCCCCGCACACGCGGGGATGAACCGATGGCGTTTCAGGTCGGAGCGTTCTTCGCCAACCGTTCCCCGCACACGCGGGGATGAACCGGCCCTGAGCGGCGGCGCTGACCCGCGAGCTGACCGTTCCCCGCACACGCGGGGATGAACCGAAATCTCCTGCCCGAGCAGGCGGGCCTGCTCGCCGTTCCCCGCACACGCGGGGATGAACCGGTTCCAAGCCGGCAATCATCCACGTGCTCCGGCCGTTCCCCGCACACGCGGGGATGAACCGGATCTGGTCTTCCGCGAGAACCCCGCCGTCACCCGTTCCCCGCACACGCGGGGATGAACCGGGACTGTCGTTCAACCCCGTGACTCGGGTCATCCGTTCCCCGCACACGCGGGGATGAACCGGCGGTTAGGGCAATGTGGATCGGCCGCCGGCCCCGTTCCCCGCACACGCGGGGATGAACCGGGCATCGCCCAGGTGCACGATCTCCTGTCTCGCCGTTCCCCGCACACGCGGGGATGAACCGTAGCTCTCGGAGAGCTCCGTCTCGGCTGCCTCCCGTTCCCCGCACACGCGGGGATGAACCGCGGCAGCAGCAAGGCGGCGAGGACGATCAAGGCCGTTCCCCGCACACGCGGGGATGAACCGTGAAAGACGTGCGGATCGGGGCGACCTACGAGCCGTTCCCCGCACACGCGGGGATGAACCGACCGGCTCCCCGTGGACGCCAGCAGGGACCGGCCGTTCCCCGCACACGCGGGGATGAACCGCGACGGCGACTACTACTACCAAGTGCTGGCCACCGTTCCCCGCACACGCGGGGATGAACCGAGGGTCTTGCTGACCAGGACACGGGCTCCATCCCGTTCCCCGCACACGCGGGGATGAACCGCGCCGTCATCGAATCGCCGGGCCGGCACTTCGCCGTTCCCCGCACACGCGGGGATGAACCGACACGCCTGAGCTGGAGGCTCTCCTTAGTCGCCCGTTCCCCGCACACGCGGGGATGAACCGAGATTCTGATCCAGTTGTTCGAGGAGGGGCGTCCGTTCCCCGCACACGCGGGGATGAACCGGCCCAGGCCCTGAGCGGCGGCGCTGACCCGCGCCGTTCCCCGCACACGCGGGGATGAACCGATCGGCTTGCGTGACGGCGCGCTGCTCGCTACCCGTTCCCCGCACACGCGGGGATGAACCGGGGTCGGATTCATTGTGGAGGACGGCTCGGTACCGTTCCCCGCACACGCGGGGATGAACCGTACTTCGACGGCTACATCAAGAGCCCGACGCCCCGTTCCCCGCACACGCGGGGATGAACCGTTGTCAAGTCCTACGGCGCCGACGCGGACGAGCCGTTCCCCGCACACGCGGGGATGAACCGGACCTGGACGACCCTGTCGATGCGGCCGGCGAGCCGTTCCCCGCACACGCGGGGATGAACCGTACGTTCGGCCTCATCGCTCCCCTGTTCGGCGCCGTTCCCCGCACACGCGGGGATGAACCGCATCTCGGCGTTTGATGATGCCCACGTCTCGGCCGTTCCCCGCACACGCGGGGATGAACCGCGGCGCTGTCGAGTACGACCTGCCGTTGATGACCGTTCCCCGCACACGCGGGGATGAACCGCACCAACTTCCGTTTCGCGCTCAGAGCCATCACCGTTCCCCGCACACGCGGGGATGAACCGTCAGCCTGAACGTCGAGATCGAGAGCGCCGCCCCGTTCCCCGCACACGTGTCAATGGCAACCGAAAATGTCCCACTTGTGGCAACTGAAAATGTCCCACTCCAAGAGAGGTTGGGAGGCAGCAGCAGCGGTGCGTTCCGCCCCATGGGCTCCGGTGTCGGGCGGAGGGAGCGGAGCGACCGGAGCCCGACACCGGACGCGCGCCGAGCGGAGGGGGCCGGTTGTCATGGTCCGTCTTCCCGGCGGTGATCGTCGGTCGCGGTCCGGAGCAGGTCCTGGTGGGCCCTCATTCGGTAGCTGTTTCCCCGGATGTTGACGATGTGGCAGTGGTGCAGCAGGCGGTCGATGAGCGCCGCCGCCATGATCTCGTCGCCGAGCACGCCGCCCCATTCCTCGAAGCCCTTGTTGGACGTCAGCACCGTCGAGGCCCGCTCGTGGCGAGCGTTGATCAACTGGAAGAAGAGTACGGCGCCGTCCTGGCTGATCGGCAGGTAGCCGATCTCGTCCACGACCAGCAGCGCCGGGTGGGTAAGCACGCGGAGCCGCCGCGAGAGGTTGCCGGCGGCCTTGGCTTCGGTCAGCGACTCGATGAGCGCCGCCAGCGTGCCGTAGTAGACGCGGCGTCCGTACTCGGCGGCCGCGATCGCCAGGCTGATCGCCAGGTGCGTCTTGCCCACTCCCGGCGGCCCCAGCAGGATCACATTCTCGGCGCGCTCCAGAAAGCCGAGCTCGTGGAGGCTCTCGATCTGCTCGCGCTTGATGCTGGGCTGGAAGCTGAAGTCGAACTGATCGAGCGTCTTGACCGCCGGCAGGCGCGAGGAGCGCATTGCCGTTTGCAGGCGGCGGTTGTTACGCAAGAGGATCTGAGCGGAAAGCAGCTCCTCGATCGCCTCGCCCGCGGTCACCGCACCGCTGTCCGCCTGCGCCAGAATGCCGTCGACCGCCTCCAGTGCTCCGGGCATCTTCAAGTCCGCCAGCATCGCCCTCAGACGTGCCCGCCGGTCGCCTGCCAGCGCCTTCACCTGACCGCCTCCGAGTACTCCCGCAATGGCCGACGCTGCACCTGCACCGTCGGCGCCAGGGCGGGATGCGGGGCCTCTGTTGGCAACGCTCGGAAAGTGAGCCACCCAACGTTTGGAAAGTCAGCCGGCCGCCAACCGAGCGATCGCCGCCCTCGTCAGCTAAAGACCCGCGGTTCAAAGCCCGGCGGGTTCACGATGCTGGCGCTGCTCCCGGTCGCCCGGATCACGAAAAGCCCCCGCCGCTCCGCGTGCCTGATCACAGACGGGTCGCTGCGGAGGTAGGCAACGGCGCCGTAGATCGGCCGGTTCCGGTACATCGAGAGCCACTCCGTGACCCACGACATCCTGTCCAGGAAGTCGGTCACATGTTCCGGCCTGAGTGTCGTCTTGACTTCGACGACGACCGCTTCCGCGCTGTTCCCGGCGACGATGTCGAACTCGTAGTGCTCTCCGTTCCGCCTCCCCGTGAGCCGTTGGAAGGTCTCGGTCACGGCCATGCCCCGTTCCCGCAGGAGCGGCACGAGGTCGCCTTCGACCAGACTCTCCATTAGCTTCCCCCACTGCGAGGTGAAGAAGCCCTCCGCCTTCCGCAGACGGCGGTCGGTCTCCTGCATCTGGCGGTCGGTCTCCTGCACCCGAAGAGCATTCTCCTGCGTCTGCTCCTTGAGTACCGCCATCTCTTGTGCGAATCGGGCCTCGTTCTTGGCCATCAGGGCGGCGGTCCCCCGATTCTGCTCACTGGCCTGACGCAGGATCTCCCGGATCTCGGCGAAAGTGGGGGTCTCATTCGCTCCCGCGACGCTCTCATTCGTGCTCATGCTGGTTTCGTTCTCCTCCTGGCGGCCATGCCGCCCGACACGGAGGTTCCACGGCCGGGGAGGGGCAGCCACCCGACACGAGCAGATAACCGGCGAAGCCGGCAAGGGACCGAGAGCTTACCTGAGCGACGAACGAGAACGGATGTGTCGGCGTACCCCTACGCTCCCGCCCCCGCCTCCAACCCGGTCACGTCGTACGACATGAGAATAAGGTCGTGGGTGGCGTCGTCCGGATCGATCACCCAATCCGCGAGCAGGGCCTCGATCGAGAAGCCCAGCTTGTGGAACATCTGGCGGGCGCCGCGCTGCTCGCGGGCCATCTGGGCGACGATCTTGGTCAGCCCGATCTGTTGGGCGAGCTGGAAGATGTCGTGCGCCAGGTGGCCTCCGAGACCGGCCTGCCGGACCTCCGGCAGCACCATGATCCGGATCTCGCCCAGGTGCCTCATCCACGACGACTCGCGGCGGTTCAGGCTGCCGTAGCCCACGAGCCGGCCGTCGAGGTGGGCGAGCACGGCAATCCGGAGCCCCGAGTTCACGCCGTCGATCCAGTGGTCGACGACCTTCGGGTCGGTCAGGTCGACGCGCAGGAACCGGAGATCCTCTTCCGGCAGGGCGCGTGCGAAGGCCAGCATTTCGTCTCTGTCCTCCTGGCCGAGGAGCCGGAACTCGAAGGGCTTGCCCTTGAGGTGGACCGTGCGCGGGTACTCGTTCGCCATGTCGTTCACTCGGATGCCTCCGTTTCGCCTGCGGGTTCCTCGGCCGGAGCGCCTTCCTCGAGTCGGTCGAGGTAGGTGGTGACGGCGGCGAAGGAGCCGTCCACCGTGTTCTTGAACTGACGTTGACCCTCTTCGGCGGCGTCGCGCCAGGTCTGCATCAGGGCGCGCGTTTCGTCGGGCAGGTTCGGAACCTGGCCGATCATCCGGTCGGCAAGTTCAAGCTGCCGTTCCTGCAGCGCGACGATCGCGTTGTAGCCGTTCTCGAACGCGGACTGCTGGAACTTGAGCACCTGCTTCTGGTAGTCGAGCACCTGTTTGGGAATGGTGGGACGGTTCATCTATGTCTCCAAGGTCTGATCTGCATGCGGTCGCGGCGCAGGCGGCGCGTTGCGAACCGGCCGGCGCGGGGCGCTGCCGGCTGCTTCGCGGAGCTCGTTGAGCGACTTGAGGAGCAGGTCGGGCAGCATGGCGCCATCCGGACAGGCTCGTTCGTCAACGGTGAGCCCGACGTGCAGCAGTTGATTGTAAGCGAAGAACGCACAGGAAAGGCCCTGGCCGAGACCGACCGGCCAGGACGGTGTATAGCCGATGACCGTTCGTCCGGCCAGGTACTTGGGGATCTGGGGGCCGGTCGCGTTGGCCACGGTGAGGTGGAAGGGCGGCCGGATCCGTGACGTGATGGCGGCGACGGCCGCCGTCAGCGAACCGGCAGCGCGCTGCGCGCGCGTCAGGCGCGACAGCGCTTCCGGGACACGGGCCGCGCGCAACAGGCGGGCTAGCTGATGAACGGTACGCAATCGATGCGCGGCGCCCACGCCCAACGGAACTTCGATCGGCAACAGGCTGCGTCGGCTGCCGTCGCGACCCTTGATGTCGGTCGCCAGGGCGATCTTCAGGGTGCGGCCGGCGGTCGGAATCCCGCGGGCGGTGAGATATCGCTCGAGAGCACCGCCTACGACGGCCAGGACGACGTCCGAGAGCGCGCCGCCCAAGCGGCTGCGGATCGTGCGGATGTCGGCGTAGGAGAGTTCGGAGCGGATCAGGCGCCGGCGCCCCCCTGCGGCTCGGTTGAACGGCAGAGGCAGCGGTGGCAGTGCGGCGCCGGGCATGACTTCGTTCAGGGTCAACAGCGCAGTACGCACTTCCTCGGATGCAAGGTGCACGGCGCCTTCGAACAGGTCCTGTCCGGCCCCGGCCCAGTTCTCGACCCACTCGGCCACTCGCCTGCCGGAGGCTACTCGGGACCGGAACGCGTCGTTCCCGCCGTTGCCGTTCGCGGTCAGTGCTGGCGGATTCTCGTCCGCGCCCCCCGCGCTGCTGTCGAACAGGACCTGGAAGAGATCGTTGGTGCCCAGGCCGTCCACCGTGGCGAGATGCGTCTTGATGAGCAGCGCGTCACCGCCGTCATGGTAGGCGGGCAGGAGGTGAGCTTCCCATAGCGGCCGCTTCGGATCGAGCGCCTTGCCGAGGGCGCCGGCGAGTGCGGAGGCAGGATCGCCCTCGGCAGCGACATGGACGTGCTGTTCCGGCTCGAAGGGCGCCGAGCGCCACCGTGGGGCGCCGAAGGGCGATGTCTCCACCCGGACTCCGAACCGGGGCAGACTGCGAAGGCGCTGCACCTGTTGCAGGACGTCCCGGCGTTCGATCCCGCCTTCGATCCGTGCCAGGCCGGCGATGTGCAATCCGGGGCTCCGGCGCTCCAGATTCCAGAGGAGCGCGCGGTCCGCCGCCAGCGGCTCGTTGGCGTTCGTCATGGTGTGGACTCGCCTGCGGCGGGATGGCGGCTCAGGAAGCGCGCGAGCTGACGGTAAGCCAGCGGGTTGGCGGCGAGTCCGCTGTGGGTGCCGGGAACCTCCGCGTTCATTGCGGGATCGTGGAGGCGCGTGTAGCGCCAGGCGACGACGCCGTCACGCCGGGTGTAGATCGCGAGTTGCGGGATCTCCTCCGGGAAGACGCCCTGAACCGCGCGGACCATGTCGCACCGGCAGTCGCCCGAGAAACAACCGGGGTTCCGGCCTCCGTCCTGTTCGACGACGCGACGCCGCACGACCTCCACCAACCGCATGACCAGCGGGTGGGAGCGGACGCCCCGGATCGGCGTCCCCATCGTGGTGACCGAGGCGACCAGATCGGGACGCAGACCAGCGACACCGCGGCAAAGCACGCCGCCCAGGCTGTGACCCACGACGTGTACGCGGCGGCCGGTTTCCCCGGCCGCAGTCTCGAGCGTGTCCGTCAGTCGTTCGCCCAGCCGCTCCAGGCAGTTTGCGTTGTGCCCGACGCCGGAGGCGTAGGGCTGGTAGCCGATGCGGCCCAGCCAGCCGCGCATCGGCGCCAGGTAGCCGTCGGTGCCGGTGAAACCGGGCACGACGACGACCGCGGCGCCGTCGCCACGGGGAACGCCGAAGCCGTGGTAGATCGGCGTCAGGGGCAAGAGGGAGAACTCCGCGATCGCGAAGGCCTCCCGCCACAGCGGCAGGGCGGCCGGAATGGAGTCCCGCAGCAGGTGCGGATTTACGCTCCAGATCGGGTTGGCTCGACGGCGTGGCGCCGATGTCACCGGGCGAGTCCCCGCACTATGCGACTCCGTGGAGGGAACCGTCCGGCTCCTCCGCGGCGTCAGGCGTGGGTACGTCGAGCGGTACCGGGATAGCGGCCGGCTCGGCGGTCGCGGCCGGCGTTGCGGCTCTCGGAGCCGCCGCTTCGACCTGGTCGAGGGCGGCGAAGCAGCGCGCTCCCGTGGCGGCGTCGTCCTCGATGCCGGCGGCCCGCCGCAGTTCGGCGTAGGACGTCTCGAGGCACTGGGTGAGGAACCACGGGTCGGGAATCAGCTTCGAGTCCACGGTGATGCCGAGTGTGATGCGCTGGTTGTAGGTCATGATGGCGACGAACAGGCCGATGTTGTTCGACACGATACCGAGCGGCAGCCAGTCGACCAGCTTGTGCCGCCCGAAGTAGAGGGGAATCATCGGGCCGGGCACGTTCGTCGACACGGTGTTGAACAGCGTCTGGGAGAACGGCATCGCCGCGCCCATGGCCGCCATGAGCGGCGGCACGCGGACGCCGAACTGGCTCAACTGGTAGAAGGCCTTGGCCTGTCCGGCTTCCTTCAGCTTGTTCATCGCGTCACGTTCCCTGCCCAGGCGCTCGACCGGATCCTCCACCCCTACGTAGAGCGGGGCGATCATGTTCGAGACCAGGTTGCCGAGCTGTCCGCGTTCGTCCGCGTGCCGCATGCTGACCGGGCACATGGCGCGCAGTTCGAGCCCCTTCGTGTTCTGGCCGCGGGCACGCAGGTAGCGGCCGAGGCCGCCGGCGAGCATGGTGAGCACGACGTCGTTCACGGTGCCGCCCAAGGCCGACTTGACCGCGCGCATCGTCGGGAAGGCGAATTGGGCCCAGGCGAAACCACGCTTGCCCCCGACCGGCCGGTTGAAGACCGTGCGCGGCGCCGGGGTGATGCTGACCGGCAACGTGGCGCTGCTGGCCGACATCATCTCGCGAGTGCGTTCCGCCATGACGTCGGGCCGCAGGGCATCGAAGGCGGCTTCCGTCCAAGTCTGGTTCAGTTCGCCGAAACGATGCTGCATCGCTTCCTGGAGCAGACTCAAGGGTTCAGGCAACGGCTGCGGCGCCCAGGGCTCGGCCGGCGGCGCCGGCAGCTCGTCGGTCGGCGAGAAGTCGCTCAGCACCATGGTCAGGTCGACGCCGGAGACGCCATCGACCATCGCGTGGTGGATCTTCCAGACCACGGCGGTGTGTCCCGGAATGCCGCGCAGCACGATCCCCTTCCACAGCGGACGGTTGCGGTCGAGCATTCCGCTGTTGGCCTCCGCGGCCACGCGGCCGAGGACCTGCTCGTTGCTGTCTGCCGGTAGCCAGACCTCGTCGATGTGATTCTCGATGTCGAAGTCCGGGTCGTCGACCCACAGCGGGTGGGAGACGAGAAACGGCGGGAACACCACGCGCTGCCGGTACCGGGGCAGCAGGTGCATGCGGGCGCCGACCTGTTCGATCATGTGTTCCCTGGAGAACTCGCCTTCGTAGACCATGCAGCCACCGATGTGCATGGTCTCGTTGGGGCGCTCCACGTACAGGAAGCCGGCGTCGAGGGGGCTGAGGAAGCGATTCAGTTCCGGGGCCATCGGGGTCTCCAGAAGACGGCGGATCTGGGTAGGGTGAGGGGCGTTTGCTGCACTGCTTGCTGCAATGCAGCAGAGACATGGTTGCACAGAACCGGCAGAACGGCAAGAGCCGGGACCGGCCGCTGCCGATCAGGTGGGCTGCCGCCACCGGAAGGCGGTGACCTCGATGACCTCGCGTGGCGGTTGCACCGACACACGGACCGAGAGCGGCGGCGGCTGGAGGCGGGGTGTCAGGCAACGGCGCCGGTTCCGGCCCTTCTGAGTGTGCCGGCAGGGCAGACGGGCGCCGTCGATGTCGAGCGCCACTTCGGTCGTGTCTCCGAATGGAGTCCGGATCGCTATCTCAAGTGACAGGAATGACGCTTCCGGACCCTCGGCGCCGCGGAGTCCGGCCAGATTCACGTCGTACACACCGTCGCCGGCGACAAAGAACGGCAGGAGTTCCGGCGGACCGAACCGGGCGAAGTGCTGCCGTACCAGCACCACCGGATCCCCACGCAGATGGAACGGTCTGGGCTCGAAGCGTTGTACGTGAACGCCGCGTTCGGCCCCGGTCAGGTCGCGGTAGAAGGCGTCCCCACCGGGATCGAGCCGTGAGGCATGGAAGAGCAGAATGTCGGCCTGTTCCCATTCCAACTTCGATTCGGAGGCGATGCTGTCGGTTCGAATCAGCGTGGACACGTAGTTTGCGTCCCAGATTCGGGGGTCGAAGTCCTGGGGGCCGAGCGGTAGCTCGCTGATGAACGTGCGACCGCGAAGCGGTTTCTTCTCGCCTGCAACCCGCGCCGCTTCGGCGGAGGCCAGCGGCACGTTCACGTCGTAGACGGTTGTGGAGACGTTGCGGACCTTGTCCATCGCAGCGAGAGCCACCACCACGGCCGCTACGGTCAGGACCGCTCGCCGCGGCCAGCCGGCGAGGTTCGACCGGGCCGCGTTGAACAGGAGACCGATGAACCAGGCGCCGGCCAGGGCGGCTATCGGCGCGACGATCAGCCAGTTGGGCGGTTTCGGGAACCGGGTGACGATCCACAGCGCCGCGACGTAGCCGCCGAAGAAGGTGAGCAGGATCCAGGCGTCTGCGATGGTGGCGCTGCCGCGTGCTCCGGGGAGCCGGTTGCCGGTTCCTCTGCGGCTGCGGAGTGCGACGGCGAGTATCCAGCCCATGCCCAACAGAGTGCAGACGCCGAGCACGGGGCTGAAGTAGATGCTCCCAGCGAGGCTGGTTGCGAGGTTCAGCGGCTGATCGAAGAGTCCCGCGCCGGCCTGTCCCAGCCGCTCCTGGTAGTGGCTCACGGTCGAACCGAGGTGGCGCTCGTAGAGTGCGGGCGCCAGCACCAGCCAGGGGTTGAGCGCCAGCAGGACGGCGGCGCCCGCCGCGGCCGCCGCCGCGGTGCGACGCAGCAGGAGGCTGAGGTTCCCGACTCCGGCCAGTGCAATCGTGACCAGCAGCGGCAGTGCGAGTGCGGCTCCGTTCCATTTCGCCGCGACGGTGGCGCCGACCAATGCGCCCGCGACGGCGTACCCCCGCAGGCTCTCGGTACGCCTGACCTGAAGCATGGCGTAGAGCGCCAGGAGGGATGTCAGGACGAGCATGATGTCCGGCTTGAAGAATCCGGACAAGGTGAAATGCCAGGGTGTGACCGCCAGAAGGAAGGTCGCGCCCAGTCCGACCGGGGCGCCGAACAACTGCCTGCCGATCAGGAACACGACCAGCAGCGAGGCGGTGCCCAGCACGGCCTGGATGATGCGGCAGACCCTGACGGCGACTGGCGTCAGAAACGGTCGTTCGTCGGGCGCGATACCGAACGTCTTCGGGGCGGAGGAGAGCCAGGGCAGTGCGCGGGCGGTCTCGTAGATCTTGAGCGTGGCTGCATGCGGCAGGTACGACAGGCTCGGGTAGTGAGTCCGCCACGGACGCCACTGGTCGTAGGCGAGGACGACGGCGACGTTGCCGGCGTTGTAGCGCTCGTCCCAGTACCGGTTCATCGTCGGATCCGGCCAACTGAAGAAGATACGAACCGCCAACGACCAGAGGAGGAGCAGTCCGAGTAACCACCCCTGGCTCCGGGTGGTTCGGAACCACCCCTGGCTACCGGTGGTTCGGAACCACCCCTGGCTACCGGTGGTTGAGGTGGGGACGGCTTCCGGGTTCGGCTGCGCGGGTGGCATCGCGTCAGTCGGTGATCTGGTAGCCGGAGTGCGCGGTCAGTTCGCGGAACAGTTTCTGCAAGCGGCCGAGCACGGGCCGGACGCCGCTGCCGATCGGCCGGCCGTCGACCTCGGAGACCGCCACCAGTTCGCCCATCGTGCCGGTGCAGAACGCCTCGTCCGCCCGGTAGAGCTCCGCCTGGGAGTAGTCGGTCACCTGGTGGGGAATGTCGTTGTCCCGGCAGAGCCCGAGCACGGTCGAGCGGGTCACGCCCTCGGGGCAGGCGTGGCAGTGGCTTGTCGTGACCACGCCGCCGCGCACCACGAAGACGTGGGTGGCGTTGGTCTCCGCGACGAAGCCCTGGCGGTCGAGCATCAGGGCGTCGTCGGCGCCGGCCGCGTTCGCCTCGATCTTGGCCATGATCGACTGGATCAGGTTGTTGTGGTGGATCTTCGGATCCATGCAGTCGGGCGGGAAGCGGCGGATCGAGGACGTGATCAGCCGGATCGCCTGCGAACCGTAGACCGGGGCCTTGTGCTCGGCGAGAACGATCAGGGTCGGTCCGGCCACGTTGAGGCGAGGGTCCATGCCTGAGGTGATCTTGACGCCGCGGGTCAGCGTGAGCCGGATGTGGACGTTGTCCCGCATCTCGTTCGCTTCGAGCGTGCGCCGGATCTCGCCGATGATGGCCTCCTGGGACGGAATCTCGGTGAATGCCAGGGCCAGGGCCGAGTCGCGGAGCCGTTCCAGGTGCCGTTCGAGCTTGAAGATGCGGCCGTCGTACAGGCGCAGCCCCTCCCAGACCGCGTCGCCGCCCTGGACGGCGGAATCGAAGGGACTGACTCCCGCGCGGTCGCGGTGGATCAGTTCGCCGCTGATGTTGACCAGCAGGTCGGCGTTCCTGGGATGGGCCTTTTGCAGCATGGTTGGGTCCGTGGGTCGGCAGGTCGGTTGATCAGAAGACGAGCCGGTGCGCGGCAAGGTGATCGTAGTGGCGTTGGCACTCCTCGAGAACATCGGCCAGGAAGTCGGGCACCGGTTCATTCTTGGGACGGTAGGGAGCGAAGCCGGTGGTCTTCTCGACCGCGCCGTACCAGTGCGGCGCCCAGATCCCGTCCGTGTCGCGTCGGCCAGGCGGCCAGCTCAGCATCGCCTCGTCGAATTCCGCGCCGACCACCCGGCACAGGTTCTCGAGACCTGCACGCGGGTTCCGTAACACGTCGGCCGAGTCGACGACTGCCGGAGGAGCGCCTAGCCGCTCGCACTCCAGGTCGAACAGCTCCCGCTGTTGCGGCAGGCCGGTGTCGGGCAGGGTCGGTTGCGGGAGGATGCGCATCAGTGAGGTGAGCATCTCGGCCGGGTCGCGGATCAGGAACACGTTGGTCAGCCGGCTGACCCAGGACCGGTCACCGGGGAGCAGGTGATGCGCCATGTGCTTCTGGTAGAAGATCGGCTGGTCTTCCGGCGCGCCCTCGGTCAGCCACTTCGTGACCCGCTCCAGGTCGCTGTCGTGGTGGGCGAGGATGTCCTCCCGTCCCGGATGGTCGAGGCCGTGGTCCACGAGGTAGTTCGCGTACAGGGGCTCGTCGCAGACGAAGGCGTCGTCGCGGTTTCCCCAGGCGCGCAACATGGCCGTCGAGATATTTCGCGGCCCGGACCACATCGCGATGCGAAGGACGGGCACTCTCGCAGCCTCGGCGTCGATCATGGCCTGCATTCTACGGCGTCTTCCAGGCGCCAGCTTCCGTGGTCCGCTTGACGCCGCGGTCTTCGTCAAGTCGAGCAGGCGAACGCCCCGTGACCGATCAATCGGTCACCAAGGGCGCCCGGTGTGACCTGTATTCCCGGCCAAGTCGTGTTTTGTCCGGGTATAGCGAGTCCACTCCCGGCCGTTGGAAGTCCGTTGCCGGTTGCTGATTGTCACGGGAGAGGGCCGCCCTAGGCCGTTCAGTGGGCCGGAAACGGGTGGACTCGAATGGGGTGGACATCCTGGCGGCGCATGCCCTGAGTGGCCGAAACAGACAGCAAACACAAGGGTTCTCTGGTCTTGGGGGGCACAGCGGGGCGTCGACTCCGGGCCCCGCCTCCGGCCGGTCTGAGCAGCGACCAGGTTCCATTCTGACGCGGAAAGTGGCCGTTGGCGGCCACCTTGACGGCTTCTAAGACGATGGAAGAGGATGCGCCTCGCCTTGGATGGGGTGCGCCGGCAAGAAGCCAGCTACCCCAGTACCAGATCGATGGCGGCTCAACACGCCGTGCCACTTTCTGGGTTTCGTAACCACGCGCTGGATCCAGTCGCGGCTGTTCAACGCTCGACTGGGTTTTCAGCGGACAAGAACACGCAGAGAAACCGGCGTTTGCGTACGCGCAAACGGTGGGGACTCGTACGCCCGGAGACCGAAGAGATGAACCAAAGTACAGCTCCCGACAAGAAGTCCAACCACAGTTTTCTTGATGAAGACATCAGAGGCCTTGTGAAAGAGAGGCAGGCGCGGTCGAACGATCCCGCTACGAGCGCGTCACGAATTTGCAGGTTGTACCGCCGCTGGAAGAGCGCGCGGATTCGCTGCGGCCTGGGGGTGCTGCGGCTGCCACTGTTGCTTGCCCTGCTCAGTTTCGTCAGCCTGGCCCAAGCGCGAGCACAGGTTAATGACCTGGAAGTCCACGTGACGACCACGGTCGTAGACGCCAATGGCGATGCCGTAGAAGAAGTCTCCGAGAGCATCGGCGACCTGACCGTGGTGGTTGCCGCGTCCACGAACGGCAGCGTGGCGCCGGCCGAGGCGGTCACGTTCCGGGTAGCCGCCCTGGACGGCACGGCGTTCTTGACCGAGGACTTCGAGTACCTCGATGCGAGGCCGGTCTTTTCGGTTGCGGAGTGGGTGCTCGCGGAGGCCGACGGCGTCTACAGGGCGCAGCGGGAGTACGTTCTTTCGATTGTCGATGATTCCGACGATGAACCGGACCGGGAAACGGTGGATGTCGTGACGACGACCACTACGGAAACCGCCGGCTACGTGACGCTGCCGGCGACAGTTCAAATCGTGATCCTGGACGACGACGCGGTGCCCGGGCCGCCCACGGACCTCGAAGCCACCGCGGCGGGGCCGACGGCCATCGACCTGAGCTGGACGGCGCCGAGCGACCCCGGCACTTCTCCTTTGAGGGGTTATGAGATCGAGTGGTCGGCGGACGGCAACACGGGTTGGAGGATTCTGGTGGCCGACACGAATTCGTCTGCCCCGGCGTACACCGACAGCGGCCTCACGGCGGAGACGACGAGGCACTACAGGGTGTCGGCGCTGAACGCGGTGGGCGTCGGCGATAGATCGGACTCTGCCGGTGCGACGACGGACCCGTCTCCGGTGGTCACGATCGTGGCCGAGTCGACGCCGGTCACCGAAGGCGGGACGGTAATCTTCGTTGTGACCCGCACCGGCTCGACGGACGATGCGTTGGAGGTGTCGGTGGAGGTATCGGCGACGGGTTCGTTGGCGCTCTCGGTTGGGCCAGAGACGCAGGCGCTGAGGATGGCGCCGGGATCGTCAGCACATCGTTTCCGGCTCGTCACCCAAGACGACAACCGGGATGAAGAGGACCGGACCGTTACCGTGACGGTTGGGGCGCCGGAGGACGGTTCCTACGAAGTGGGCTCGCCGTCGTCGGGGACGGTTGTCGTCGAAGACGATGACGACCTGGCGGTTCAGGTGACGACCGTGGTCGTAGACGCCAATGGCGATGCCGTTGGGGAGGTCTCCGAGAGCATCGGCGACCTGACCGTGCTGGTTACCGCCGCGACCAATGGCCGGCAGCAGCCAGCCGAGGCGGTCAAGTTCCGGGTGGCCGCCCTGGACGGCACGGCGTTGTTGACCGAGGACTTCGAGTTCCTCGATGCGAGGCCGGTCCTTTCGGCTGCGGAGTGGGTGCTCGCGGCGGCCGACGGGATCTACACGGCGCGGCGGGAGTACGTTCTTACGATTGTCGATGATCCCAACGATGAACCGGACCGGGAAACGGTTGATGTCGTGACGACGGTCCTTACCGACACTCCCGACTACGTAACGCTGCCGGGGTTGGTTCAGATCGTGATCCTGGACGACGACAGGGCGCCCGGTCGGCCCACGAGCCTCGAGGCGAGCGCGGCGGGGCCGACGGCCATCGATCTGAGCTGGACGGCGCCTGGCGACCCCGGCACTTCTCCCTTGCGCGGCTATCAGATCGAGTCGTCGGAGGACGGGGGGCGGCTATGGACGGTCCTGGTGGCGGACACCAATTCGGCCGCCACGAAGTACACCGACACCGGCCTCACGGCGCAGACGACGAGGTACTACAGGGTGTCCGCGCTGAGCGCGGCGGGCATCGGTCAAGCGTCGGAACCTGCCGATGCGAGGACGAACCTGGGAGAACCGGCGAAGGTGGAGGTGACGATTGCGGTGGTGGACGCGAACGGCTTCGTTGTGACCGACGTGCCCGAGGAAATCGGTACAGCGACGATCAGGGTAGCGGCCACTACGGTTGGCGATTTTTCGCCGACCAACGATTTCAGGGTCTCTGTGAGGACCAGGTCCGGCGTTGCGGTTGCGCCTGCCGACTACACAGCACTCTCCGTCCATGTCGGGTATCAGGTGTCGGACTGGGTCGTGGGCGCCGAAGGCACCTACGGAGCGATCAAGGAGGTCTCTCTTGCGATCATCGATGACACGCTGGAAGAGCCGACGCCTGAGACCTTCCGGCTGCTGACCGATCGAGTAGCGAGCACGCCCGACTACGTCAGCTTGCCGCCGCGTCTCGAACTGGCGATCATCGACAACGACGCCGTTCCCTTTGAGCCGACGGACGCAGAACTGCCGGAGGTGGTTTTCTCGGGGTGGACGCCTGAGGCGACCGAGGGCGCGGAGGTGACTTTCACTCTGAGCCGGACCGGCGATTCGTCGTCGGCGCTGACGGTGGCGGTGGAGGTGTCGGAAACAGGTTCGACCATCCGCGGGACGGCGCCGACGTCGGCGGTCTTCGATGCGGGCGAGGAGCGGGCGTTGCTGACGGTCCAGACAATCGACGATTCGATCGACGAACCGGACAGCGTGATCTCGGTGACGCTGACCGCTGGGCCGGACGCCGGCTACGTCGTGGGTTCCGGGGCCTCGGCCACCGTGACGGTGAGCGACGACGATCACCCGCCGGCGGTCGTCACCGTTCCCGGTGCTCCGAAGGATCTCGAAGCGCGTGCGGATGGCGAGGCCGGCATCGACCTGAACTGGACGGCGCCTACGGAGACCGGCGGTGCCGCGATCACCGGTTACAGGATCGAATGGTCGCCTGACGGCGCCTCGGATTGGTCGGTGCTGGTGGAGGACACGGGCTCAACCCGGACGACGTTCAGCGACCGCGATCTGACTGCGGGGACGAACCGCCACTACCGGGTCCATGCCCTGAACTCCGCGGGGATCGGTCCGCCTTCGAACATCACCGGAGCGAGGACGAACCTGGCGTCGGCGGAGGTCACCATCACGGCGGCGGAAGGCAAGGTCACCGAGGGCGCCGACGTGACCTTCGTGCTGAGCCGCACGGGCCCGGCCGGCGAGCCGCTCACGGTGTTGCTCGACGTGGCGGACCCGGGCTTGACGATTCGCGGCACCCCACCGGCCTCGGTGTCCTTCGCAGCGGGCGCCGGCGAGGCAACGCTGGTGCTGTCGACCGTCGACGATCCGATGGACGAGCCGGACAGGGACATCATGGCCACGTTGCTGAGCGGCAACGGCTACACCCTGGGCAGCGCGGCTTCGGCGACTGTCCAGGTCAGAGACAACGACGCGGCGCCGGTCTTTTCGATCGCCGGCGCCTCCACGCCGGAGAGCAGGGGCAACCTGATGTTCCAGGTCACCCTCGAGGGGCAGAGTGCGATGTCGGTAGAGGTGGAGTGGAGGACCTCGCCGGGCTCCGCGACCGCGGATCAGGACTACACAGCCGTGAGCGGCGTCCTGACCCTCGATCCGGGCTCAGTGGGCGGCGTGATCGTGATCTCCCTGCACGACGACGCTCTCTTCGAGGAGAACGAGACGTTCACGGTGAGTTTGAGCCGGCCGAAGAACGCGAAGCTCAGGACCGGCGCTTCGTCGGCCACGGGCGTGATCGAGAACGACGACGCCGCGCCGGTGCTTCGGATCGCCGACGCTTCGGCGCCCGAGTCGGGCTTCGAGATCGCGTTCACGGTCTCGCTCAGCGGCGAGAGCGCGCTGCCGGCGACGGTGCGTTGGGCGAGTTCGCCCGAAACGGCGCAGCCGGGCCTGGACTACCTCGAGAGGAGCGGTGAACTGTCCTTCGCTCCTGGAACGACGAGTCAGCGGATCGTCGTCCCCGTTCTCGAGGACCTGCTGGTCGAGGAGGCCGAGACGTTCCGCGTGTCCCTGAGCGAGGCGACGAACGTGGCGTTCGAAACGGGTTCGGTGGCCGCGGCTACGGGAACCATCGAGGACGACGACGATTCGGCGCCTGCCGAGGAGTGGTTGGCGCGGTTCGGGCGCACGGCAGCGAGCAACGCCGTGAGCGCGGTGGAGGATCGGCTGATGGGCCGGCCTGCATCGGGTTCTGGGCTCGTGGTCGCGGGCTACCGGGTCGATGTTGCCGGTAGCGGCCAGAAGGACGGCGCGGCGGGTTCGACCTCCGCGCCGGTGGTCGGGCTTGGCGGAATCGGTCAGGCGGCGGGTAGTGCCGTCGGCCTGGCCGGGTCGGGAGGCGGCCTCCTGGACGCACAGCCCGGTAGGTACGGGTCGGGCCGGATGGATGCGGGCGATCTGATCGCACGGAGTTCGTTCCGGTTCTCTTCGGATTCCCACGCCTCCGGCTTCAGCAATCGGGCGACGAGCAGCGCGGTCCGCGGCGGCGACGCCGATGGCCACCGCTGGTCCGTCTGGGGCAACGGCGCCGCGACGCGATTCGGCGGCGGTGAGGACGCACTCAGCCTCGACGGCGAGGTGGTGACCGGCACCGTCGGAGCGGACATCGAACGCGGCCGTGTGCTGTTCGGCGTTGCGGTGTCGCACAGCCAGGGCGACGGCGACTATCGCAGGGACGGGGTCGGCGGTCTACGCGCGCGTGAGGGCGACCTCGCGAGCGATCTGACCACGGGCCTGCCCTATCTGCGGGTCGCGGTGAGCGACCGCTTGTCGGTGTGGGGCGCCTTGGGCCGCGGTAGCGGATCGATGACACTGAGCGAGGGCGATCTCGGCTCGGTTGAGGCGGATATCGGGATGAGCCTGGGCGCCTTCGGTGCTCGCCGGGAACTGCGGTCGTCCGCGGCGACGGACGGCTTCAGCCTCGCGCTTCGCACCGACCTGCTGCTCGTCCACGCGACCTCGGACGAGACGGAAGCGCTGCCGGCGCTGTCAACCGACGTGAACCGTCTGCGGCTGATGGTCGAGGGCGCACGCCGGTTGCAGTTCGATTCCGGCGTCGTGCTGACTCCGAAGGTGGAGCTGGGTCTGCGTTACGACGACGGCGATGCGGAGACGGGCGGCGGCATGGAGCTCGGCGCGGGTCTTCGGTTGGAGAACGCGGCGCGGGGCCTGTCGGCCGAGTTGACGGGACGCTCCCTGCTTGCCCACCAGGCTAGCGAGCTCTCGGAGTGGGGCGTGGGCGGTTCGCTCCGGTTCCAGCCGGGCGGCGGCGACCGTGGCCTGTCCGTCGGGCTGCGGTCGACTCTGGGTGCCGCGTCGAGCGGGATCAGCAGGTTGTGGGAGCAGCAGAACGCGGCGCCCGCAGCCTACCGCGCGGCGGCGCCGGGCAGCGTGACGGAGGCGGAAGTTGGATACGGGTTGGCCGTGCCGGGCAGCCGGTGGAGTCTGACGCCGTATCTGGGCGCGGGGCTGTCCGAGCGGTCGGGCGAGGCCTACAAGGCCGGTGCGCGGCTCAGGGTCGGCGAGTTCTTCGCCCTGGACGCTGAAGCCGCTCACGTGGAGCGGAACGGCGCCACGCCGTCTCGCTATCGGGCGGCGCTCTTGGCGAACCTTCGCTGGTAGGAAGCCATGTTCCTGTGCGTCAGCGCGGCGCGGACGCCGCGACTCGACTCATAGGCGATTGAGACGGCGCCGGAGGGCGCGGGCAGTTGTCCACGCCCTCCGGTAGCCGTCTCGACCGTCGTCGCCGCCGACGGCAGCACGGCGCAGTCTCGGGTGTGTGTCCCGACTCACCCGTCCCCTCCCCCCCGAATGAGCTACCCCGTCTGGTTGTCACGAGAGGAAAAGCTGTCTATGATCCGTTGCCGTCCGCACATAATGACTCTGGAACCCGAGAGAAGCATCTGGCAGTGGTGGTCGGGAGGTAAGGACAGTGCATGGGCACTGCGCCGACTCCGCTCCGATCCGGCGTGGAGCGTGGGTGGCCTGATCACACAGGTCGATCGTGACACCGGGCGAGCGGTACCGCATGGTGTGTCCGTTGACTTGATCCGCCTCCAGGCGGCAGCGGTCAACCTGCCGCATCGCGCGGCGAGTTTCGGTTGGGGCGGACCCAAGACCGACTACGAACTCGTTCTGCGCCGAGAGTTCCACGACATTCGACGCGACGGCGCCGAGTTCGTTGGCTTCGGCGAACTGTTCTCGCCGGCGAGTCGGGCCCGCCGCTCGTACCAGCTTGCGTTCACCGGGCTTATCCCTGAGTTCCCCCTCTGGGGAAGTAGCTCGCGGCAGCATGCTGAGACAGTTCTTGAGGAAGGCTTGTCGGCCTGGGTGTGCGCTGTGGACACGATGACCCTCCCCTCAAGTTTTGTAGGTCGGCGATACGATGTCGACTTCCTGGCGAGTCTGCCCCCGCATGTCGATCCGTGCGGCGAGAACGCCGAGTTCCACACGTTTGTGGAATGGGCGCCCGGCTGGACCAGGAAGGTGCCAGTGAAACCGGGGAGGTTGATCGAGAGATACGGCTTCACGTATGTGGATCTTGAACTGGCCACGGAGGTGACGATCGCTGTTGCGGCTCCTCCGGTTGACCGCCAGGCGCCACCGGAAAGCGACGCGATTGGAAATGGCTGTAGCGACGGCGGTGACGGCGGTGACGGTAGGGACGGCCAAGGCGGCGCCGAAGGCGAAGACGGTGATGAGACCGATCTCGGCGCGACGGATCCCTTCGAATACTACGAGCGGTTGGGACGCGTGCGACGCTACGTTGATGATCATCTGGAGGACGGCCTGTCCTTGGCGGCAGTAGCCGTGATCGCTGCAATGACGCCTTCGAGCTTTGGGCGCTACTTCCGGCGGCACGTCGGGACCAGCTTCCGGTCCTGGTTGACCCGGCGTCGTGTGGAGCGAGCGGCTCAGTTGTTGCGAGAGAGCGACATGACTGTAGACCAGGTTGGAAAGAGCGTCGGTTTCCCCGGCGGACGGACTTTCCGGCGTGTCTTCCAGTTGGAGTTGAATTGCAGTGCATCGCAGTACAGGAATGCCTATCTTGCACAAGGCAGTCCGAAGAAGCGGCTCAACGGGCAGCCGCATGCGGCCGAGTCTCGGCCCAAGTCGACCGAGACGCCGTGAAGGACCCAGCCGCACGCCGAGGCGTGCGAAGCGCGGGCCAGGGTCCGGCGGCCTGAAGGCGCGCGGCAAGAAGATCGCGGTGATAGCTTGCGCCGATGAGCCGGCGGGCCGAGTTCGAGGCCGAGCATCCCGAAGTTCACGTCCTGTCGGCCGATCAGGCGGGCCGGGTGGACTTGGTGATGGGTGCTCTCGGTTGGCTGGGCGACGAGGAACAGGTGACGACCTGCACTTCGCTCGGTGGCGAGTCCAGCACCGTAATGCGGGTCGAACTGCAGGAGCTCCGCGGCGGTTGGCGCACCGCGGTCTTGAAACAGGCTCTGCCCTGGTTGCGGCGAGACGAGTCGGTCGCCATGCCGGAGGACCGCGGGCGGGACGAACTCCGCTTCTACCGCCGGGTCGCCAGGATTCCGGAGGCCGCGGCGCGCATGCCGCGGCTGCTCGGTGGCGACGAGGCGAGGTCCGTGCTCCTACTGGAGGACTTCCGAGGTGCTTCGGCTCTCACTTCGCTCTACCCGGGCGGTTCACTCGGCGAGGACGCCGCGGATGCCCTGGGCGCCTTCCTTCAAGCGCTTCATTTTGGAACCCGCGGCGGACAGGATCCGGAGCTTGCCAACACCGGCATGAAGGCGTTGAACGGACGAGTGCTGTTCGACGCGCCGTTCGCGGCGTCGTCGGCGGGCGCCGACGCGCTCGGTGCCGACGGGCCGGCGCTCGATCACGGGGCACTCGAGGGGGTCGAGCCCGGCTTGGGCGCCGCGGCGAGCGAGCTGCGGGCGGATCGTGCCTTCCGCGAAGCAACTGAGGCGCTTGGCCGGCGGTACCTGGACGGTGGAGCGTGCCTGGTTCACGGCGCCTTCCATCCGGGGAACTGGCTGTTGCTTTCCGACGGTGGCGTGCGAGTCGTCGATCCGCAGTCCGGGGGCTGGGGCGACGCGGAGTTCGACATCGGCACTGGTCTTGCGCACCTTCTGCTGGCGCAGCAACCGGATGAAACCGTGAGAACCTTTCTGGCAGCGGCTTCTGGCTCCGACGAGCCGGAAGCGGGCGGCGATGTGGCGCGATCCGCGCCACCCGCGAACCAGTCCGGGCGTCCGTCATCGGGCGCACGGATGGAGCTGATCGCGCGCTATGCCGGGGCGGA
Source organism: Candidatus Multivorans sp. (assembly GCA_965205295.1). Taxonomy (GTDB): domain Bacteria; phylum Acidobacteriota; class Thermoanaerobaculia; order Multivoradales; family Multivoraceae; genus Multivorans. The sequence goes on along the minus strand of OZ242167.1, from coordinate 1,747,915 downwards.
GCTGGTCCGGCGTCTGATCGGTGGCAGCCAACTGCCCCTCACCGCCGGTGCGGGGTTTCGCTGTGCCCTGTTGGAGGTGGCCCGGACCGCGGTCGCAGACGGCCGCATGGAGGTGCTGGAGACATGAAGTTACCCCTTGCCCGACCCTTGATCGCCGCGATCTGTTTGCTCGCCCTCTCGGCGATGCCGGCCCTCACGCAGACGACGGACTTCGAGCAGGGCCGGATCCTCGACGGTCCGGGTCACGTGCTGCCGCACCGGGATCGGGTCGAGCCGTTCAACCGGATGCTCGAGGAGCGCCTCGCGGACCTGTTGCCGCGCCTGATGCGGGAGACCGGAATCGACATGTGGCTCGTGATCAACCGCGAGTACAACGAGGACCCGGTGTTCTTCAGCCTGGTGCCGCGGCCGGTGTTCGCGGCCCGCCGCACGACGATGCTGGTGTTCTTCGACCGCGGGCCGGACAACGGCGGCGTCGAGCTGTTGACGGTCAACCGCTATCCCTACGGCGCCCTGTACGAATCGGCCTGGGAGGGAGGCGACCTCGACGAGCAGTGGCAGGGCCTCGGCGAGGTGATCGCGGAGCGCGACCCGAAACGGATCGGCGTCGACGTGTCGCGCCACTGGCCGGTGGCGGACGGTCTTTCGGCGGCGCTGCATGAACGGCTGATCGAGGTTCTGTCGCCGGAACTGAAAGAGCGCGTCGTGAGCGCCGAGGAACTCGTCGTGCGCTGGATCGAGACCCGCAGCCCGCTCCAGATGGAGGCGTATCCGCAGATCGTGTCCCTGGCGCGTGGCGTGATCGCGGAGGCGTTCTCCGAGCGGGTGATCACGCCGGGCGCCACGACGACCGACGACGTGGCCTGGTACATCGCCCAGCGCTTCGAGGATCTCGGCCTCGACATCTGGTTCCTGGCCTCGGTGAACGCCCAGCGCCGGGCATCGGATGAGGGCAGCGGCTGCGGCGCCGACGAGCCGTTCTGCGGGGGCGACGGCGACTTCGTCATTCGCCGCGGCGACGTGCTCCACACCGACGTGGGCATCTGCTACATCGGGCTCTGCACCGACACCCAGGAGATGGGTTACGTGCTCCGCCTGGGCGAGAGCGATGCGCCGGCCGAGCTCCAGGGCGCGCTGGCCGCCGGCAACCGCTGGCAGGACATCCTCACCGGAGAGTTCCGGACCGGGCGCACCGGCAACGAGATCCTGGCCGCGACGATCGCGCTCGCCACCGACGAGGGGCTGCGTTCCAGCACCTACACCCATCCGCTCGGGGTGTTCGGCCACGCGCCGGGACCGACGATCGGCATGTGGGACAACCAGGGACCGACGCCGGTGCGCGGCGACTGGCCGCTCTACCCGGACACCGCGTACGCGATCGAAGGCAACGTGAAGGTCGAACTCGAAATGTGGAACGGCCAGGACGTGCAGATCAAGCTCGAGCAGAGCGCGGTCTACGACGGCGACAAGGTGTACTACCTCGCCGGCCGCCAGACCGAGTGGCGCCTGGTCCACTGACTGGGCGCGCCGGCGTCGCCTAGAAGATGGCGCTCAGCAAGCCGAAGCCGGCGAAGACGACTGCCACCAATCCCCCGACAACGAGCAGCACGACGCCGACGGCGAGGGCCACCGGGAGTGCGATGACCGCGAGCGGAATCAGGATGACGGCCAGCAACGCCCCGGCGATGTAGCCGATGACCTTGAACGGCAGAAGAACCAGCTTGAACGCGACCTTGACGACGAAGGCGACGGCCGCGAAGGCGACGAGCGCGGCAAGGGCGATGCCCCCGATCAGCAGGATTGTGAAGACTTCCATCTCGAGTTGACCTCCTCCTGGCTCAGAACTACGAGGATGAGGCGTCGAGGTTTCGCGGCGCGCTACACTCCCCGGATTCCCAGCAGGAGGTGCACACGATGAAGATGGACCGCAGACGTTTTCTGCAAACCGGGGCCGTACTGGGCGCCGCCGCCGCCACCGGCTGCATGGACGCCGACGCCGGCCCTCTGTACCGCATCTCCCTGGCCGAGTGGTCCTACTACCGCGAACTGTTTGGCGAGGGCCTGAACGCGTTGGCCGACGGCTCCTTCCGGGACGACCCGAGCGTGCTTTACCAGGGTGAACTCGATCACCTGGACTTCCCGGCGCGCGCCCGCAGCCACGGGATCGAGGCGGTCGAGTACGTCAACACGTTCTTCTTCGACCGCGCCCGCGACGAGGAGTACCTGGCGGAACTCAAGATGCGGTGTGACGGTGAGGGCGTCACCAGCCTGCTGATCATGTGCGACGCGGAGGGCGACATCGGCGCCCCGGACGCCATGGCGCGCGCGCAGTCGGTCGAGAACCACCACAAGTGGGTCGAGGCGGCGGCTTTCCTGGGCTGCCACTCGGTGCGGGTGAATGCGGTCAGCGCCGGATCGTTCGAGGAACAGCAGAAGCTGGCTTCTGACGGTCTACGCGCCCTGTGCGAGTACGCCGACGGCTACGACGTGGACGTCCTGGTCGAGAATCACGGCTACCTCTCCAGCAACGGCGAATGGCTCGCCGGCACGATCGCGATGGTCGACCATCCGCGGGCCGGCACCCTGCCCGACTTCGGCAACTTCCAGACGTCCTACGAGCCCGAAGAGTGGTACGACCGATACCAGGGAGTGACCGAGCTCATGCCCTACGCCCGCGCCGTCAGTGCGAAGAGCTACGACTTCGACGAGGCCGGCAACGAGACGACGATAGACTACGAGCAGATGATGCGGATCGTGCTCGACGCGGGCTACCGCGGCTGGGTCGGCATCGAGTTCGAGGGCCGCATGGCCGCCGACGTTGGGATAGTCAAGACCAGGGAACTGTTGGAACGCTTGCGCGACGAGCTCGCGCCCGAGTACGCCTGACTACCCCGGTAGCCGCACGCTGGCGCCGGCGCGCGCACCCGACGCCGGTCCGCCTGCCGCCTCGAACACCCGTCCCGGGTTGAGGATGCCCTTCGGGTCGAGCGTCCGCTTTAGCGCCTTCATGAGGCCGATTTCTTCGGCCGAACGGCTGCGAGCGAGATGGGCGCGCTTCTCGAAGCCGATGCCGTGCTCCGCCGACACCGAGCCGCCGATAGGCTCGAGGTGGCCGTAGACGATCTCCTCGACCGCGCCGCGCGCCTCCGGGGAACCGTCGCCGACAGAGGCGACGACGTGCAGGTTGCCGTCGCCGAGGTGGCCGAAGACCACGCATTGGCTGTCCGGCCATCTATCCGTCAGCGCGGCCTTGATGTCGGCGACGTAGCTCTCCATATCGGCGATCCGCAGGCTCACGTCGAACGTGAAGATCGGGGCCAAGTGGTTGAGCTGCTCGACATCGTCGCGCAGCGCCCAGATCTCGTCCCGCTCCGCCTTCGACTTGCCGAGCACGGCGTCGCCGATCAGACCGGCCGCCATGCAGTCGCCGAGCGCCTGCTCGAACTGCACCGCGTCCTCTTCCGGGCGTGTTCCGAGCGATTCGACCAGCACGTAGAGGGGATCGCCGTGCGGGATCGGCGGCGCCGTCTTCGCCTGCGGGCCGGTGACCAGCTCGTAGAACTCGCGCCACATGACCTCGAAGGCGCTCATCGAGCCGCCGACATCCTCCTCCAGCTTGCGGAGAAGTCCCGTGACTTCCGTGAAGCCGGGTACCGCGAGCAGGGCGCAGTTGTGGCTGCGAGGACGCCGCTCGAGGCGCAGCACGACTCGGGTCACGATGCCGAGCGTTCCCTCGGAGCCCACGAACAGGTGCTTCAGGTCGTAGCCGGCGTTGTTCTTGACCATCTTGTTCAGGCTCGACAGCACCGTGCCGTCGGCCAGGACGACCTCCAGGCCGAGCACCGAATCTCGGGTCATGCCGTAGCGGATGACCCGGTTGCCGCCGGCGTTGGTCGCCACGTTGCCGCCGATCGTGCAGGAGCCGCGGGCGCCCAGGTCGAGCGGGAACAGCAGACCCTCGGCCTCAGCCGCCTCCTGAATGCTCTGCAGCGCCACGCCGGCCTCAACCGTCATCGTCCGGCCGACGGGATCGATCTCCTCGATCGCGGTCATCCGTTCGAGGGTGATCGCCACCTCCAGGTCGCCGGCGACGCCGCCGCCCACGAGCCCGGTCAGCCCGCCCTGCGGCACCACCGGTTGGCCGGCGCGATGGCAGGCAGCCAGCGCCGCTGAGACCTGCTCCGTGGTGGGTGGCCGGAGCACTGCCCGGGCCGCACAGGGCACGGTGCCCGAGCCGTCGCCGGCGCGCGCCGCTACGGCCTCCCCGGTGAGGACGACGTCTTCGCCCAGAGCGGCGCGCAATTCGGCGATCAGTGCGTCGCTGCGGTTGGGTGCGTGGTCGGTCATGGCGGGTGCGGTTGGCAGGCCGTCAGGGCTAGAGGCCCGAGATCGGGCCCCCTGCCCGGAACTCTAATCCGAAATGCGGCGCGGTGGTAGCACGGCGAGGGAGTGGGAGCGTCAGGGTCTCGTCAGCCCCGAAAGGGACTTGAGCGGCGCCAATTCCAGATGCGCCCGTTCTGTTCCGCTTCCGATTCTCGAACGCTCCAGAAGACGTATCTTGGGAATACCTCCGAAGGCCACCAAGTTCCATGTGTAGCAAGAGCCGCGTCGGCCCTGCGCGGAGAACGCCAGCCAGGGATCGACAGGCTGTGCCAGCCAATGGACGGAGCAGGGGTCCATACGCAATCGTGCAACGAATCTGTTGCAAAGAAGGAACAGGTCAATGTGTGAGTCTCTCGACGGTGAACGACGCGTGGATTGCGAAAGGAAGTGGGCGGGTCCGGTTCTCTTTGCGGTGTCTGTCGCGGCAGGCCTGCTTTTTCTTGCGGCCTCTGAGGCAAGGGGCCAAGTAGCAATCACCGTGACGCCCGAGACGCAGAGGGTGGAGGAGGGGGTCTACGCCTATATCGACGTGGCTCTGACAGCTCAGCCGATTGAGAACGTGACGCTCAGGATGTACAGGTCAAGTACGAAGCTGAGCGCACCGCGACCGCTGAGCTTGCGGTTCACGGCCGCGAACTGGGGCACGCCTCAGACTGTCAAGTGGAAGGCCTTGCATGATGACGACGCGAACGAGGATGAGGTGGAGCTGTGGTTCTTCCTTGTACACGACCGGAGCGTGTATACCAGGGCCTGGATTCAGATCGACGACGACGACGTGTCAAGCAATCTGATCGGGCTCTGTGACGCACGAATCGGCCTTCTGGAGCCGAACAGAGCGGGAGAGGAACTCGACATCTGTTGGGAATCGGGGATGGAGATCCCGTTCGACCGCGACGTGGTGATCGAGGCCCGTCGAATGTGGCTTTGGGACGAGCCGTTCGAGACCTTCTCGCCTTGGCGCGAAGTAGGAAGCGGCGATCGGTACACGCCCTGCGGCGGCGGCAGCACGTGCGCGCAATACAGCGAGAGCGGGTTGTGGCGTGGCTTTGCCATGACCGTCCAGATGCGCATTCGCCGGGACGAGGAGGTGCTCGCGACATCGCCGGAGTTGCAGGTGCAGGCACCGAACAGCGACAGCGCGGTGTTGAACGCCGAACTGGCGGTGGTGGATTGGACGAAGGCTGAGGGTGAGCATCCTGCCAGTTGGTTTCGGATGGAGTTGTTCTTCACCGATCCCCTGGTTGACGCCATGACGACCGAGTTGGTGGAGGGTCTTGAGGCGTCGGACCTCGAGGTGTCGAATGGCGCCGTGACGGATTTGGGGTACTGGGACAGCGGCATCTACAAGGTCTTGGTGGTGCCCGAGATCCTGGGTCAGCCGGTGACGATCAGTTTGCCGGCGGGTACCGTGAAGGGAGTTGGCGAAGGGGTCTCGGCGGCCGGTGGCAACAACTACACGCGCTACAACACGGCTTCGAACGTTGTCGTCCACGAGACCGCGGCGCCGGAGTAGGGACGGCGACGGGGTAGCCGCCTGCAGTGTCGGTGGCCGGTCCGGGAGTAGGTGTGGCTGTCGCTGGTTTCCCGTTCCGCCGCCGCCGGCGAGTGCTTCAGCGCAGAGCGGCGCTGCCGGCCTAGATCCGCCCGCGCGCGCCGTGAGGCGCTGCTGTCGCCCGGTCTTGCGCGCTGAGTTCGCGGGCGTGGGTGAGGTCGGTAGGGGCTACCCGGCGAACCTGGGAGCGCGGAACCGTGGCGACTGCCGCGCTATGGCCGTCCAGGGCCAGGAACTCGACCTCGAAGGCGGCCCGGCCGGAGTAGACATGGACTATCGTCCCAACGTCTCCAGTCTTCAGCTTGCTTTCACCGAGGTCGCCCGTGAGCACGAGGCGGTCATGTTCTCTAAACATGGTCCCTCCGGAGCGGGTACGCGGTGATGAGCCGGGGCGCGGTGGTCGCCTCTTCGACGAAAGCGAGGTCTTGTTTCCCGTCGTGCTTGACGAACTGTGCGACGGGGCCTGAGGGTGCTGAGTTCCGTTCCATTACTGCAACGTGTCGACCAACGCCGCCTCGATGATTCTCCGGTCCTGGGTCAGCAGCGTCGCGCCAAGCACTCGGGCCGTCGCCACCAGAACCCGGTCAGCGGGATCGCGGTGAAAGGAGTCAGGAAGCGCAGCGACATGTTCGGCGATCGCGGGAGAGATGCCGTGCCGGCGCACGAGCGGCGGCGCTACCGCCTTGTCGAGCCACTCGCGCAGGGGCAGCGAGAGGTGTATCCGGCCCAGGCTGTGAAGTGTCGCGATCTCCCAGATGGAAATGTCGGACACGAGGAGTGGTGACTGGGGGTCGACTGCCGCGATGGCCTCCTGTTGGGCTGGCGAAAGTCGGCCGTAGTCGTTGAGCCACCAGATCAGTACATGGGTGTCGAGCAGTAGCGTCAACGGCGCGTGCTCTCCCAGTGGTCTGCGGGTACTGCCGGCGCCACGATGTCCCCGACCTCGATTACCGTACCCTTCAGCTCGTACTGTGGGTACGCAGCGCCGGAGCGAACTGCGGGAGAGAGCTCGGCGACGGGCCGACCGCGCTTCAGGATCACCACGGGTTCACCGGTTGCGGCTACGCGATCGAGGATCGCCAGGCAGCGGGCCTTGAAGTCGGTGGCGTTGATCGTTTCCATCTGACCAGTCTTCAGGACTGGTCGTGTGATGTCAAGCCCCTTCCGCTTCACCCGGCCACGCTGTGCTCCCTTTCCCGCAGACGGATCAGGCACTCCTGGGTCGCCGACGCCACCAGTTCGCCCTGCTGGTTGAAGACGTGACCGCGGACGAAGCCGCGGCCACGTGCCGTCACCGGGCTCTCCTTGCTGAACAGGAGCCACTCGTCGGCGCGGAACGGGCGGTGGAACCAGAGCGCGTGGTCGAGGCTCGCGCCTTGTACTCGGTAGCCCTTCATCGAGGGGCCGTGTGGCTGCATGGAGACCGCCATGAAATCCAGGTCCGACATGTAGGCGAAGAAGGAGAGGTGCACGGTGCGGTCGTCGGGAAGCGGCTCCCGGCAGCGCAGCCAGGTGTTCTTGCGCGGCTCGGTGGCCGGGCGGTCGCCGCGCGGCAGCATCTGGATTCCCTCGACCTGGCGGCTGTCGATCACGTCGAAGCGGTGGGCGAACCGCCGGTAGGAGGGGTCGTCCTTGGCCATCTTCTTGTAGATGTCGCCGTCGGAGGGCAGCTCGTCGGGCGGCGGCCCGTTCTGTGCCCGGAACAGGTTCTCCTCGATCTGCTCCATCTGCAGCAGGTCGATCATCTGCTGGACCGCGCCGTTCATGGGAGGGGGATGGTAACCGCTACGCGCGCGCTGCGGGAGGCCGGCGCCGGACCGGCTATCAGAGCGTCCGGTGCAGCCAGGCGAGCAGGTCGTCGAGGTCGGTGAGCACGAGCGCGCCGGCTGCGGCCGCGGCCGTCGACTGTTCGCTGTCTCCGGGCGGCCGGTCGTAGAGCGCCAGGGGCCTGCCGTAGCGGAGCGCCAGCGCGATTTCGCTTCGGGTGCCGGCGCTGCCGGGGAGGGCGACCACGGCGTCGGCGGAGAGGACGTTGATGTGGTTGCGCGAGTCGGGTCCCGTTCCGGCCGCGCCGGAAAGCGGCAGGTGGGTCCGGATCGCCACCTCGACCCAGGGATTGGGGTAACCGTCGGGCGAGCCGTTGCCGTCCTCCGCGCTCGGCACGACGCCGATGCACAGGCCCGCGCGGTCCGGTGTCTCGGCGAAGGCGCGGCTGGTTGCCGTCATCGTGCCCGCGCCGCCGCCGGTCAGCAGGTGCCAGCCGGCGCTCGCGATCGCGCGGCCGAGCGGAGCGGCCAGAGCCTCGTGACTGCTTACGCCCGAACCCATCACGCCGACGATGGGCAGTCGGCTCACTACTGCGACTTGCCGCGGGCGCTGATCGGCCACAGTTCCTCGACCTGGCCGTCGCGCACCGGGTAGTAGACGTCGTACAGGTTGACCGTCGGGTCGCAGTGCGGGGTGACGCACCAGAGCCGGTCGCCGAGCTGTGGCGGCCGGGGTGCGTCGGCGATGCGCAGCATGCCGTGTTCGTCGCCGCCCCAGCCGTAGACCACACCCGCGAGGTCGGCGAGTTGGGGCCGGTCGGCGTCCGACGCGAACGCCTTGTAGCCGCCGTCCGTGGTGATCATCTCGGGCACCGGCTGGCTGATCGCGGTGACGACCACGAAGAGCGAAGTCTCGAAGTCGTCGAAGACCTCGCCGTCGCGGCTGCCGATCTGCCGGTACTGCTCGTCCATGAACAGGTAGGAGCCGACCTGAAGGTCGGTCATGCCAGAGACCGCGGAGTCGATGTCCCAGGTTCCCGTGCCGCCGCCGCTGAGCACGCTGAGCTCTATGCCGTCGTCCTCGATCAGCCGCTTCGTCTCCACCGCGGTCTCGAGCGCGGCCAGTGAACGGGCCTGCCGCTCGGCGTGGCCGTGGACGTGCATCAGGTGCCCGGCGTAGGCCTGGAGGCCCTGGAGCTCGAGGTGGCGGAGGCCGTCGATGGCCCGCGCCAGATCGAGCGCCGGTTCGCCGACGGCAATGCCCGTGCGGCGCGTACCGACATCGAGGTCGATGAGCACCCGCTGGGTGACGCCCCCGGCCGCGGCCGCCTCGTTCAGCCGTTCCGCGGCCGGCTGGTTGTCGACCACCAGGGCGACCTCGGAGCTTCTCTTCGAGAGAGCGACGACGCGCCTGATCTTGTCTTCGGTCACCACGGGGGAGGTGATCAGGACCTCTTCGACGCCGGCTTCGATCATCACTTCCGCTTCGCCGACTTTGGCGCAGCAGACGCCGACCGCTCCCATCTCCATCTGGCGCTTGGCCAGCAGGGGACACTTGTGGGTCTTGGTGTGGGGGCGAAGCGAGATGCCCTGCTCCTCGGCATGGGCCGCCATCTTCGCCAGGTTGAGTTCCATCGTGGCGACGTCGATGAGCAGCGCCGGCGTCGGCACGTCCTCGACCGGGATCGGTACGTCGAGAGGAATCGGTTCGTGGCTCAAGGCAGGCGCCGGCGGGCCCCCCGTGAGGCCTGAACTGCAGGCGACGGACGCCCCGCCGGCCGCACCGACCGCCCCCAGGAAGGCGCGTCGCGTGGTGTCATTCGCCATTCGTCGGCTTCTCCCTTGGTTGTCCGGGGCTCGATCACCGTTGCCGGCCGTACCCCCGAGTACTTGAGACGCGATAGGTGGGTCGCAGCATCTTCGGGACTATAGCCTCGGGCGGCTGGCGCCCTCGGCTCCTCGTTGCGTCAGTTCTTGCCGGAACGCCATCGTCAAGCTAGCATCCTGACTGCATTTGGCTAGCACCGACAACAGGGAGACCGGACATGGGGAACTTGACCGTCCGCAACCTCGACGATCGCGTGATCGCCGAACTAAAGCGGGAAGCGAAGCAGAATGAGCGTTCGCTCGAAGCTGAGATTCGCCATCTGCTGACGCTGAGAGTCTCGAACCGGCTCCGGGTCGCTGATTTCCTGGAGCGCTCGGAGCGTCTTGCCGAGACGACCGCCCACACGAGTCAGACCGACAGCACTCTGCTGCTACGGGAAGACCGGGATCGGTGAAGGTCACGGTTGACGCAAGCGTCGTCATCAAGAACTCCTTCATCTGAGCGATGTGCTCACTCTTCATCCCGTGGCTGATCTGCTTCCGGAGGCTGCGCAAACGGCCGTCCAGATCGGACATCCGGTCTACGACTGTCTTTACGTTGCGTGCGCCGAACGAACGGAGTCGGCGCTGCTGACCGACGATCGCAGGCTGGCGTCCGCGGTTTCCGGGCACTTGCCCGGAGTTCCACTCCTGCGTCTTGGCGACCCCGCCGCCATCGCGAGGATCAGTTCGGCTGCCACTCGACTCGTCTTCGACCGCGAACGGCTGGGGCCGGCTTCAGTTTGAGAGTCCTATCGACAGCGCTCCTGTCGTTCCTGTTTGCCGCGGCCCTGCCGGCGCAGGAGCCACCGCCGCCGGACCGGACCTTCACGGACGAGATCGATGTCGCGGAGTCGTCGGTGGTCGTCGAACTGCCGCGGCTGGGCAAGGTGTCGCCGGAGGAGTTCGAGCCGGACGACTTCATCGTCGAGGTCGACGGGCGCCGCAGGCGGGTGGTGGGAGTCTCAGCGCTCGACCTGAAGTCGAACCCGCGGCCGGTGCTCGTCTACGTCGATGCCGTGCTTTCGAAGCCAGAGACGGTCCGCGTCGGCGCCGAAGCGCTGGCCCGGCAGGCACGGCCGATGACCGCGCTGGGCCCGGTGGAGATCGTCGTGGACGACGGTTTGCCGGGCGGCGCCGAGGTGCGACTCGCGCCGTCCAGGGCGCCGCGAGCCGTGGCGGCGGCGCTCGATAAGATCGCTGGTGAAGCCCTGGGCCGCGATGCCTACTTCGAGTCGGAGAACCGGCCCGCCGGTCTGTCGACCTACACAGACGTGATGCGCGGATCGGCCGACCGCCTGCTGGCTGAGGCCCTGCCCCGCTGCGGCGATCCGCCGTGCTTCCTGTTCTGGCTCAGCGACGGCTTTCCCGCCGTGGACGAGGACGGCGAACGGGCCGCCGACGACCTGGCGGCGGGCCTCTCGGCGTACGGTTGGATCGTCGTCGCGATGGCGCTTCACATCCCCACTCCCGATCCACACCTCGGCGTGCCCCAGCCGCTCAGCTTCGAGCAGTGGAAGGCGCTGACGCCGGGGGTCAAGATGGGGCCCTCCGGGGGCGAGATCAGCCGCCTCAAGGGCCTCTCCGCGAGCAGCTTCGACTTCTACGTCGAACCCCGGTACGAGCCATTGCGCCGGGCGGCGATCGCGTCCTGCGGCGCCGCGCTGCGGGTCGAGCATCAATTGGAGGCCGAGTTCGAGCGACTGGAGCGGCGCCTGCTGCTGCGGTTCGCGTCAGCGGAGGAGGTCGGCGCACGGGAGGGACCGCGGCCGGCCTTTCTGCCGGTGGAGGTGCGGCTGGCGGAGGTGTCCCGGTTTGCCGATCGGCGTCGGTTCAAGAAGTGGCTCGGGCTCGTGCCGGCCGAGGAGCGGTTGCGGTACGGGCGGTGGACTCGCCCGGGTGAGTCAGGCGCCGAGTAGGCGGTCCAGCGCCGTGGCCAGCGCGAGCAGCGCTCCGACCACAAGGACCATGCGCCAGGTCAGATCGGCGCGGAGCTTCTCCAAGTCGGTGCGGAGGTCGGCAATGTCCGCCTTCACCTCGGTGCGGAGGTCGGCAATGTCCGCCTTCACCTCGGTGCGGAGGTCGGCAATGTCCGCCTTCACCTCGGTGCGGAGGTTGGCAATGTCCGCCTTGGTGGCTACACCCTGGACGACGGCAGTGCGGACGGTCTCGGTCACTGCTCGGCCTGAGGCGTGTCCATGCCCGCCTCTTCCAGGGCGCGGACAGCCGCGTGGGTGTCGAAGGTGGCGACGCTCATGGGCTGATCGTAGCGCAGCCGCGACGCTCGAGCCGCTTTTGGAGGCGTGAACTAGCGCTGGAACCTGAGCAGCTCCACCAGGTCCGGGGCGGCAAAGAACAGCGCCAGCGACAGGAGCGCCGTGAGAACAAGCGGCAGGACGCACAGGAACGGCGCTTCGGCGAGCTTCGCGGGGCCGCCGCTGCCGCCGCCCGGCGGCGCGGCGAAGAAGCCGCGCACCACGACCGGCATCAGGTAGAAGAGGGCCAGCAGCGAGCTGAGCATCAGCACGCCGAGGAACGCGACCTGGGCCGGGAAGCCGGTCTCGAGCGCGCCGGTCATGAGAAACCACTTGGCCCACGACCCGCCTAGCGGCGGGATGCCGATGATCGAGAGCGAGGCGAGGAAGAAGGCGGCGAAGGTCCAGGGCATGGTGCGGCCGAGGCCGTCGAGTTCGCTGACCTTCTTCTTGTGGGTGGCGACGAGGATCGCCCCGGCGCAGAAGAAGAGGGTGATCTTGCCCGCCGCGTGCATGGCGATCTGCATGCCGCCGGCGAGGACGCCGGTCGCCGTGGCCATCGCCGCGCCGAGGACGATGTAGGCGAGCTGACTGATCGTCGAGTAGGCGAGACGCGCCTTCAGGTTGTCCTGGCGGATCGCCACCACTGCCGCCATCAGCATGGTGAAGGAGGCGATCGTCATCAGGGTCAGCGAGGCGGTGCTGCCGCGCAGCAGGTCGAGGCCGAAGATGTAGACCACGACCTTGAGGATGGTGAACACGCCCGCCTTGACCACCGCCACCGCGTGCAGCAGCGCGCTGACCGGGGTCGGGGCGACCATCGCGTTCGGCAGCCAGCGATGGAGCGGCATCAGCGCCGCCTTGCCGGCGCCGAAGGCGTAGAGCAGCAGGAGCACCGTCACCAGGCCGGAACTCGTGTCCGCGGCGAGGATGCCGCCGGGTGTGAACTCGACCGTCCCGGTGAGCCGCCAGGTGAACAGGATCGCCAGCAGCAGGAAGGAGATCGAGGTGAACAGCAGGATGCCGAGGTAGATGCGGCCGGCACGCCGCGCCTCGGCGGTGCCGTGGTGGGTGACGAGCGGGAAGGTGAGGAGCGTCAGCGCCTCGTAGAACAGGAACAGCGTGAACAGGTTGCGCGCGAAGGCGATGCCCAGGGCGGCGAAGATCGAGAGCGCGAAGAAGGTGAAGAAGCGGGTCTGGTTCTGCTCGTGGTGGCCGCGCATGTAGCCGACGGCGTAGATCGAGGTGGGGATCCACAGGCCGCTGGCGACAAGGCCGTAGAGCAGGCCGAGCGGCTCGATCTGGAATGCCAGTTCGATACCGGGCAGCACCTCCAGCAGGACGAGCTCCGGCCGGCCGCCGGCCAGGACATCGGCGCCGAGCCGCCAGACGGCGGCGAACGTGCAGACTCCGATCAGCGGCGTCGCCAGGTCGCGCAGGTTCGGATGGCCGAGGCGGCCGAAGAACAGGCAGGCGCCCGCCGCTGCGAGCGGCAGGACCAGCGCGACCAGGATCGTCGTCTCGGCGCTCATCGGCTCAGATCCCGCCGGCGAGGAGGAGTTCCGCGGCTTCCGCGGCGACGCCGTAGGTCCACTTCGTGGTCAGACCGAAGACCACCGCGGCCCCGATCAGGATCCAGGTCGGCGCCAGCATGCCGAACGGGACTTCGCGAACGTGGTCGATGGGTTGGGTTGCGGATGGGCGACGGAAGTAGACGACCTCGACCACCCGGCCGACGTAGACCACAGCCAGCAGCGAACTCAGCAGGATGAGAACCGCCGCCGCGGTCCAGCCGCGCTCCAGGGCGCCGGACACCAGGTACCACTTGCTGACGAAACCGACCGTGCCCGGGACGCCGATCAGGCTCAAGCCCCCGACCACCAGGGCGGCGCCGGTCAGCGGCATGCGGCGCCCGATCCCGGCGAGAGCGTCGAGGTGGACGGAGCCGACCCGGTAGAGCAGGCAGGCGACGACCAGGAACAGGCCGCCCTTCATCACCGCGTGGTTGAACAGGTGGACCAGAGCGCCGGCCAGGCCAGTGGCGTTCGCGGTCGAGAGGCCGAGGGTCATGTAGCCGATCTGGGCGACGCTCGAGTAAGCGAGCAACCGCCGCAGGTCGGTCTGGAAGATCGCCGCGCCGGATGCCAGGAACATGGCGAGGAGGGAGAGCGGCAGGAGCACCATGTGCAGGCGGAGTTCTTCGAACACGAAGGGCGCGCCGAAGACCGTGAACAGGATCATCGCCAGCAGGTAGAAGGAGACCTTCGTGGCGGTGGCGGCCAGGAAGGCGCTGACCTTGGGCGGTGCGAACGAGTAGGCGTTCGGCAGCCAGTGGTGCAGGGGGAAGACGGCCAGCTTGATCGAGATGCCGACCACGAGCAACGCCAGCGCCAGGACCGTGCCGCGAGCCTCCAAGGACGGATCGAGCCGCTCCGCGATGTCGCGCAGGTTCAGGGTGCCCGTTTCCTGGTAGAGCAGGCCGACGCCGAGCATGAAGAAGACGCCGCCGATCGTGCCCATGACCAGGTAGTAGAAGGCCGACATCACCGCGCGGCGGTGCCCGCCCAGGCTGACCAGGATGTAGGACGACAGGGACGAGATCTCGAGGAAGACGAAGATGTTGAAGGCGTCGCCGGTGATCGTGATGCCGAGCAGGCCGCAGATGCAGAGCAGGAACACGGCGTAGTAGAGGTGTCGGCGCCCTTCGGGCACCCGCGTGGGGCCGCCGCGCGAGTCGAAACTCAGCACGACCAGGGCCATCGCCGTGACCAGGGTGAGCAGGTAGGCGTTGACGGTGGAGACCCGGTACTCGATGCCGAGCGGCGGCGGCCAGCCGCCGAGCTGGTAGGAGATGACGCCGCCGCCGCGGACCTCGATCAGGAGCGTGACGGCGATGGCGAAGCACGCAGCGACGACGCCGAGGCTGAACAGGCGGGTAGCGCGCGGGTGGCGCAGCAGCACGCACGCGGGCGCCGCCAGCAGCGGCAGGACGACCTCGAGGACGACGATGTGCTCGGTCATTCCGGGCGCCTCACCCGTGTTCCATGTCCCACGCGACCGCCTCGTCCTCCTCGACGGTGCCGTACTCGCGGTGGATGCGAACGGCCAGGGCGAGCGCCAGGGAGGTGGTGGCGACGCCGACCACGATCGCGGTCAGCATCAGCACGTGGGGCAGCGGGTTCGAGTAGACGATGTCGTGCCCGCCGTGAACCGCGTCCCCGGGCACGATCGGCGCGGTGCCGCCCCTGACCTTGGCCATCGACACGTAGAAGAGGATCGCCGCGGCCTGGAAGATGTTGAGCCCCATGACCTTCTTGACCAGGTTGTCGCGCGCGATGACGATGTAGAGCCCGACCATCATCAGCGCGATGATGAGCCAGTAGGCCCACAGATTGGTGAGCGCTTCCGGCAGAGTCATGGCGAGTCTCCGCCCGGACCGCTGCCGGCGCCCACAGCCGGCTCGCCGGTTTCCCGGTGGCTGCCGAGGTGGCGACTCACGAAGGCGTAGTAGACGCGCATTATCGTCGCCGCGACGGCGATGCCGACGCCGAGCTCGATGACGATGATGCCGAGGTGCTGGCCGTGGTGGCCCGTGGTGAGCGGGTCGAGCGCGGAGTAGTCGAGGAAGGTGCCGCCCAGGAACATCGCCACCACGCCGACCGCGCCGTAGAGCAGCACGCCTGCCGCCATCAGCCGCTCGGTCAGGATCGGCGGAACGACCTGCTGGAGGGGCGCCAGGCCGAAGATCAGGGCGTAGACAATGAGGCCCGCAGCGAAGATCACGCCGGCCTGGAAGCCGCCGCCGGGGCCGAAGTCGCCGTGGAACTGCACGTAGAGCGCGAACAGCAGGATCATCGGCACCAGCGCCCGGGCGATGACCCGGAGCACCGGCATGTCGCGGACCCGGACCGGCCTCACGACTCCTCCTCCTTCGTGCGCCGGCTCAGGCCGCCCAGGAGCAGCGCGACGCCGACACCGGCGGTGAAGATCACGGTGACTTCGCCCAGCGTGTCGTAGCCGCGGAAGCTGGCCAGGATCGCGGTGACGATGTTGGGAATGTGGATCTTCTCCTCGGTCTCCGCAATGAGGTCGGGGGCCAGGTAGTGGTGAATCACCGCGTCGGGATCGCCGTAGGCCGGCATGTCCCAGGTGCCGTAGATCAGCACCGCACCGGTGGCGACGACGATGATCAGCGGCGCGATGCGCGTGGGCCCCTGCCTCTCACGCCGCGAGGTCAGGCTCAGCGCGCCGAGGATGAGCACGGTGGAGATCCCGGCGCCGACGGCGGCCTCGGTGAAGGCGACGTCGACCGCGTCCATCAGGACGAACAGGCCGGCCGCCAGCAGGCTCGCGATGCCGGTCAACATGGCGGCGGCGAACAGGTCCTGGAGCCGGGCCACGACGACGACGGTCGCCAGGAGCAGCAGCATGAGCAGGAGTTCGACCGGCGGCATCGTCACTCTCCGCCGGCTGTCGTGCCGGACTCGCCGGGCGTCGGTGCAGTGGCCGCGTCGTCGCCGGACACCTCGAGTTCGAGCGCCAGACCGTGACCGTGGGCCGCCTTGACCAGCGCATGCGCGATGGCTGGGCTGGTGAAGAGCAGGAAGACGACCACCAGGAGCAGCTTCACGGTGACCATGGACAGGCCGCCCTGGAACATCAATGCCAGGAGCATCAGGCCGGCGCCGGCGGTGTCCGTGACCGACGCGGCGTGGGTCCTCTGGTAGAAGTCCGAGAACCGGTGCAGGCCGATGCCGCCGACGATGCAGAACAGCCCTCCGATCACCAGCAGGACCGCGGTCACCACATCGAGTGCAGCGTTCATCCGGCGTCCGCCTTCGGGTCGTCGTGCGCAAGACTGCGGTCGGCGCTGGCGAGGCTGCGGTCGTCGCGGGCCAGGTTGCCGAAGCGCGCGAAGCGCAGCACGGCGAGCGTGCCGGTGAAGTTGACCAGGGTGTAGACGAGGGCGAGGTCGAGCCACTCGGGCCGCTCCATCAGGAAGCCGCTGACCGCGATCAGCAGCACCGTCTTGGTGCCGAACATGTTCACCGCCAGGATGCGGTCGAACACGGTGGGGCCCATGGCGGCGCGGGCGAGCGCCAGGAACATCGTCACCACGATCGCGGCCATGGCCGCCGTGTACATCACGTCGACCGGCCTTCCAGTCGGAGCACGTCGCGGTCCATCGAACCGTCCACGACGTCCGACTCGCTCTCCGCGTCGAGCGCGTAGACGAGCAGCTCGCCGTCCCGCAGGTCGAGCGTGATCGTGCCCGGAGTCAGGGTGATGAAGTTCGCGTAGAGGACCTGGCCGAAGGACGTCTTCTGACTGGCTTTGACGCGCCTCAGTCGCGGGTGAAGTTGGCTGCCCGGGGCCAGGATCAGCCGCACGACGTGCAGGTTCGCCATGGCCACCTTGGATATGAAGGCGATGAGAAAACGCGGCAGCCGCAGCCAGGCCCAAGCTTGAAAGTACTCGGAGTCGCCGCCCGCTGCGCGCTCGAGCGCCAGGTACAGGCGCCACACGAAGAGACAGGAAGCCAGCCCGAAGACCGCGATCAGCCACTCGCCCAAGGTGTAGTGCCCCGACAAGGACAGCCACGCCGCGGCCAGCAGCAGAAGCACGCCCCACCTCATGGCGTCCTAGCCGTCCACATAGGACTGCTTCCCCTTCGCAATGCTGAGAGTCCACTTTCCGGTGGCCCGGATCCTCAGCGGGTAGACGCCGGGTTCGGGGTTGAAGAACGTCCTGATGCCCGACCAGTTCGTCGCGTTCTCGGAGATGTTGAGCGGTGCTCCGATCGCGAACGAGCCCTCGTTGCCTTCGACGGTGACGGCGGCGGTGTACTCGCCGCCGTCCATCTGGAACCTGACTAGGGCGTTTCCCTTGCCCTCCAGGCAGCCGGTACCGCAGCTCTTCGGTGGCGGCGGGGGCGCGGGCGGTTTCCAGACCGGTCGTTCGGCGGCGGCCGACGGCGCCGGTTCGGCGGCGTCGCTTGTCTCCTGGACGCACGCTGCCGCCCCAAGAACCAGCAAGACGGCGAGGGCGCAGGAACGCGCGGCGCCGGGGCCGCGTGGACGGTGCAAGTTCACTCGTTGCCGCCCGTCGACTCGGTTTCCTGGTTTTCGGTGTCGCCCTCGTCGCCCTCGTCGCCCTTGTCGGCCCAGGGCAGGTAGGCGGCGTAGTCGATCTCCTGCGGCGGCGGTTCGCCGCCGGGGCCCCTCAGGTAGTGCTCCATCCACCGCAGCGTACGCAGCATGTAGTCGAAACGCGCCGCCGAACGGCGGTTGCCGTGCCCCTCGCCGGGGTAGAAGACGAGCCGCACCGGGGCCTGGCCCAGGGTCTTCAGGTGACGGTACAGCTCCATCGACTGGCTGGGATGGACCCGCGGATCGTCCTTGCCGTGCAGGATCAGGGTCGGCGTACGGTTGCGCTCGACGTAGTAGATCGGGCTGCTCTTGACGAAATAGTCCCAGTCGTCCCAGAGCCGCTTGCGGTGGTGGACGAGGTGCATCTCCTCCGGGATGTCCGTCGTGCCCATCTTCGAGATGTTGTTCGAGATGCCCACGAAGGGAATGGCGGCGGCGAAGCGGTCGGAGTAGAAGGTGGCGCCCCAGGCAGATGCGTAGCCGCCGTAGGAACCGCCGGTGACGCCGACCCGGTCCCGGTCCACGAGGCCGATGTCGATCAGGTGGTCGACGGCGACAATCAGGTCCTCGAACTCCTTGCCGGCCGCGGCGGCCTGGCCGTGCTTGGAGAACGTAACGCCGCGTCCGGTGCTGCCCCGGTAGTTGGGGTAGAAGGCGGCGAAGCCGCGCGCCGCGGCGAGCTGCCCCAGGTTCGAGTAGCTGGTCAGCCAGCCGTTGCTGTAGTGGCTCTCCGGGCCGCCGTGCACGATCAGGATCAGCGGGTAGCGCTTCCCCTCCTCGTAGTCGCCATCCTCGTAGTCCAACGGGTAGATCAGCAGGCCCTCGAGTTCCAGGCCGTCCGGCGTGCTGTGGCTGATGGCCTCCTGGCGGGCCAGGGCGACGTCGTCGAGCCAGGGGTTCGAGTTCGTCATGCGCACCGGCGCGGTCTGCGGGGCCGCCGGGTCGTAGCGGTAGATCTCGCGCGGGTGATCCGGGCCCTCCGAGACCAGGGCCAGCGCGCCGCCACCCTTGGCCCGGCTGAAGCTGAGACTGATCGGACCGCCGGGCTCGATCAGCGTCGTCGCCTGGCCAGAAACGGAAACCCTGCCGAAGGTGCTCCAGACGCCGACGGACGCGCTGTAGAGCAGGTGCTCCTCGTCCTCCCACGCGAAGGCGGCGACGTGCCCCTCGAAGTCGGGCAGCAGATCGCTCGACTCGCCGTCGAGTTCTTCGAGCACGATCAGGCGGCCCGCCGCCGGGTCGTTCTCATCGGCCGCCGAGACCGCGGCGATCCGTTCGCCGTCCGGACTGAACGCAACCGAGCCGAGTTTGCCGACGGCGCGGAAGGAACCCGCGACGGAGAGTTCTCCGTCGGCGGGAGCGTCGACGACCACGACGCTCTTGCTGGTGTACGAGTCGTCGATGAGGGAGGTCGGGGTGGTGACCGCGGCCAGACGGTCGCCCGTCGGGCTCCAGACGACGGAGAGCACGGAACCCTCGACCGCCTCGACCAGGACGGGCTTGGACGCCTCGTCATGCCGGTCGGCGTCGAGTGCGGGGACGTCGGCGACCCACAGGCGGGTCAGCGGTCGGTCCTCCTCGTAGATCTCCTGGTCGAATCCCTGATCCTTCAGTTTCTTCAGGTCCTTGTCCGTCTCCTCGCGCGCCAGGAAAGCGACCCGGCTGCCGTCGGGCGACAGGACGTAGGCGCCGACGCCGACCGCGTGCTCGACCAGCTTGCGGCTCTCGCCGCCGCCGAGGGGGATGCCGTAGAGCGCCGACGTCTCGTCGGGGGCGCGGCGGGCCGTGTACAGGACCTCGTCGTCGCCCCGGAAGGTCGGGCGCCCTACGTTGACCTCGCCGGTGATGTACGGACGCGAGGCGCCGGGTTCGCTCATGTCGAGGACGTGGAGCTCGGTCCAGGATGAGCCGCTGTCTTCCTCTAGCGGCCGCCGGGGCACGGCCAGCAGGTAGGCGGCCAGGCTGCCGTCCGGCGAGAGTTCGACCGTGCCGACGCTGCGCAGGGTCGCCACCTGGTGCGGCTCGATCGCGCCCGGTTCCTGGGCGGGCAGGGCGATTGGCGCCAGCAGCGTCGCGGCGGCGGCGGCGCAGAGTGTCGCGGCGATGGTTGCCCGCAGGCTGGGGCGCTTGGTGCCGGCCCGCGTTGGCGGCGAATCCTCGATGGGAGCGGTGTGCCGATTCATGAGCACTCTCCTGTCACTGAGCGGCTTGCTGTTGCTGCTGGTGCCGCCGTGGCTGTTGATGTTCGATTGATGTCAGGCGTTCGCGGATGTCCGGCGACAGCTTGACGCCCAGGTGAGTGATCGTATCGGCGGCCATTGCGATGCCGATCTCGCAGCAGGTGCGGACCGGCAACTCGCGCAGCAGGCCGTAGAGGAAGCCGGCGGCGAAGCAGTCGCCGGCGCCGGTGGTATCGACCACCTCGACCTGATGGGCGGGGACGTGGTGGACTTCGTCGCCGCGGCGCACCCAGGCGCCGCGCACGCCGTCCTTGATCGCGACCACCTCGATCGTTTCGCTCAGTTCGCGGGCCGCGGCCTCGGGCGCCAGGCCGGTCATCATCCGCGCCTCTTCGGCGTTCGCGAACAGGATGTCGAAGCCGTGTTCCTTGTGGCGCAGCAGATGGTCCCTCGACCGGGCGACCGCGAACGGATCGGCGAGGTCGATGGCCAGCTTGACGCCGGCGCCCCGCGCCACCTGGATCGCGTGTTCGATCGCGTCGATCTGATTCGGCGTGTCCCAGATGTAGCCGGTGGTGAAGAAGATCCGCGACCGGCGGATGTCGTCTTCGGGCACGTGTTCGGCGCGGTACTGGCGGCAGACGCCGAGGTGGGTGTTCATCGTCCGTTCGCCGTCGGGCGTGACCAGGACCACCGACGTGCCGGTGACGCCGTCGATGCGCGCCAGCCGATTCCGGACCCGGCTCGCGGTCAGCCCGCGCTCGAACAGGCGCCCGGTGTCGTCGTCGGCGACGGCTGAGCTGTAGCTGGCGGTCACGCCGAGCAGGGAGGCGGCGCGGAGCACGTTGGCGCAGGAACCGCCGGCCTCGATCTCGGGCTGCAGGACTTCGCCGTCGCCGCCCCGGACGTGGTCGAGGATCGCGTTCTGCTCGTCGGCGGAGACGAGCTTCATGATCCCCTTGTCGAGGCCCATCTCGGCCAGGTGCCTGTCCTCGACCCGGACCAGCAGGTCGAGGATCGCGTTCTCGATCCCGGTGACCTCCAGGTCGGCCCCAGCCCGCGGCGGTCCCGCCACGGTGGCCTAGGTTTCTCCCCAACGATCCTTGACGGCGGCGCGGTCGACCTGGCCATCCGAGCGGGGCAGTTCGCTGGTGAAGATCACGTCGCGCGGGCGCTTGAACCGGGCGATGCTCGAGCCGACGTGCTCCCGCACGGCTTCCTGGTCGAGACCGGCGTCCGGATCCGCTTCGACGACGGCGCGAATCGCCTCGCCCCAGCGGTCGTCGCTGACCCCGAACACACAGACGGCGCGCACCGCGGCCAGCTCGAGGATCGCCGCCTCCACTTCGGCCGGATAGACGTTCTCGCCGCCGGGCTTGATCAGTTCCTTTTCGGGCTTGCGGGCGACGTAGAACAGGTTGCCGTCGTCGTCGAAGCGGCCGATGTCTCCGGTGTGATGCCAGCCGCCCCGGAAGGTGTGGGCGGTGACGTCGGGCTGTCCGTCGTAGCCGAGGAACACGAGCGGCCCGCGCACCACGATCTCGCCGTCCTCGCCGGCCGGCACCTCGCGTTCGTCGTCGTCGACCAGGCGCACGCTGCACAGCTCGGCCGCCTTGCCGGCACAGCCGAGGCGCTCGCGGGCGTTCTGGATCGTCACGAAGCCGCTGGTTTCGCACTGCCCGAAGCCGGTCCAGAAGGTGGCGTCGGTCTCGTCGTGAAGCCGCTCCATGGTGGCCGGCGAGTCGAGACCGGTGACGTGGCGCAGGCTGGGTAGCCGGCTGCCTGCTTCGGCCGCCGCGTCGAGCAGCGTGGCGAGCACCGGCGGGAAGTCGCTGATCATCGTGACCCGGTGACGGTCGATCAGTTCGACGGCCTGCGCGGGGTCGTACCTGGCGGTGATCACGTTCGCGCCGCCGGCGTGCAGGACGCTGAGCAGGTGGCCCAGCCCTGCAATGTGGAAGAGCGGCAGCGCGACCAGGTTGCGGTCGGCGCCGTCCAGGCCCAGGGACGCGATCTCCTGCAGATTGGCCCAGACCAGGTTCGAGTGGCTGAGCAGGGCGCCGCGCGGGATGACGTCGACGGCGGCGGTCGCGATGACCGCGAACGGCTCGTCGGCCGCGACGTCGGGCCGCGGCAGGTCCCGGGCCGCGTCGTCGTCGTAGAGCGAGTCGAGCGAGGCGTAGCCCGACGCGGGACCTCTGCCGAACTGGAACCAGTGGGGGATCGCATCGTCTCCGGGTCCGCCCGGCACGGAGTCCAGGAAGTCGGCGCCGACCACGAAGGCGCTTGGCTTCGCCCGCTCGCGGGTCAGGATCTCGATCTCGCCCTTTTGCAGCCGCCAGTTGATGGGGTAGACCACGATGCCCTGGCGGGCGCAGGCGAAGTAGAGCTCGACGTAGGCCGCCGAGTTCTGGGCCAGGACCGCCAGCCGGTCCCCGGTGGTCAGGCCGAGACCGGCCAGCCCCGCGGCAAGGGCATCCACACGGCCGCGCAGCTCGGCGAAGCTCCGCTCCTCGCCGTCTTCCGTGACCAGGCCGAGCCGGTCGCCGAACGCCGTCGCGTTGCGGACGAGAACGTCGTAGAGCGTGAAGTTCTGAACGCTGGACACGGTAGAGCAGGCTTCGCCGGGGAGCAGGACCGGCGCGCACTTTATCAACGGCCAGTCGCTGGGTGCGGCAAAACACCGGGTGCATCCAGTGGGGCTACACTCCGCCCATGCCCAAACTACAATGGAATCGAGTCGCCCCGCTCGCGCTGCTCCTCCTCCCATTGGCCGCGCCCAGCCACGCCTGGAACGACTTCGGCCATGAACTCGTTGCCCGCATCGCGTGGCAGGAACTCGAACCGGAGGTCCGCAGCCGGGTCGTCGCCCTGCTCCGGCAGGCGCCGGCGGACAGCCGCATGCACTGCCTCGATCTCAACCAGGATCGGCGCCAGGGATGCGGGCGCTTCGCCTACCGGCTCGACTCGGCCCCGACCGCCGAGGACGGCGACCGCATCCTGTTCGAGCGGGCGGCCTACTGGGCGGACCTCGCGCGCGAACTCGACAAGTACAACCGGCCGACCTGGCACTACGTCGGCTGGACCTGGCGCCAGGGAGCGGACGGGACCGCACACGACACCGATCTGCCGGTGCCCGAACCGAACGTCGTCAGCCAGTTGCAGGAGTTGGCCATGTCGGTCGCGGACACCTCCGGCCGGCCCGACAAGCGCGCGATCCACCTGGCCTGGATCTTCCACCTGGCCGGCGATGTCCACCAGCCGCTCCACGCCGCCTCGCGGGTCACCGAACGCCGCGACGAGCGCGAAGGCGACCGCGGCGGCAACGGCTTCGGCCTCGACGAAGGGAACCGCAACCTGCACGCGTTCTGGGACGGCGCCCTGGACGGCCAGACCTGGGCCGGGCGCCGGCAGCGCCTGGCTCGGGAACTCACGCGCGAATCCGGCGAGCAACCCACGCCGGAGCAGTTCTGGGCAGCATTCAGGGAGGTCAGGGACCGCGAGTTCGAGGAGCTCAAGGACCGGATCGCCGCTGAGGCCCGTTCACGCCACCCGCTCGATGACGCCACCCGCGCCGCACTCAAGTCCGGCGACTTCGAAGCCTGGGCGCAGGAGTCCAACCAGATCGTCCGCAAGTCTCTCTATCCCGCCGACCTCGCGCGCGGGGAAGCACCGCCAGCCCGCTACGCCGACCAGGCCTACGACACCGCCCTGAGGCGCGCCGCCCTCGCCGGCTACCGTCTCGCCGACCTGCTGCGGCAGATGCTCGGAGAGAGCGAAGCTCCCTAAGGGCCGCTACGCCGCCGGCAGGCGGTCCAGGAACCGGCGGATCGACCGCACGAGCTGTTCCGGGGCGTCGTAGTGGACCATGTGGCCGGCGCCCTCGATCTCTTCGTGTTCGCCGCGGCGGAACAGGGCGACGCGGCGGGCGATCTCGTCGGGTTCGGGGGTGGCGTGTTGTTCGTCGACGCCGCGGCGGCCGCTCCAGAACTCGTTCGCCAGGGCGGCGGTGAGGATGAGGGCTGGGCAGGTGACCCAGCTCCAGCGTTCCTCGGAGGCCTCCGGCACGTTCGACATCCAGGTCGTGACCACCTGGGGATCCCACTTCCACTCCAGGCCGCCGCTTGGAAGGGGGCGCGTGCCCTGCTCGACGAACTCGCGGGCGCGGGCGGGATCGAGGCGCTGGTGGACGCGCTTCAGGAGATCCCAGGCGTGGTCGACGGAGGCGACGAGCCGGTGCGTTCGCGGGTGCGTCAGCGACTCGATCGCCACTCTGGCCCGTTTCTGCTTGACCTCCTCCGGGAAGCGGTTCAGCGCATAGGGCGGCCCCAGACCCTCGATCAGCACCACGGCGCGGGGCAGCTCGGCGAAGATGCCCGCCCACTGGGCGACGATCTGGCCGCCGAGGCTGTGCCCGATGACGATCGGCCGCTCGAGGCCGCAGTCGACGAACACCGCGTGCAGGTCGGCGATGTGATGGGCCATCGTGTAGATGCCCGGATGCGCGCTTTCGCCGTGGCCGCGCAGGTCGTAGGCGATCACCCGGTGGTCGGCCGCGAGCGCCTCAGCCACCGGAGTGAGGGTGAGGGCGAAGTCCTGGATGCCGTGGGCGAGGAGGATCGCCGGCCGGCTTCGGTCGCCCCACTCGTAGATCTGGAGTTCGGTGCCGCTCGCTTCGATGCGGCGCCGGACCGGCGCCGCGGTCTCGAGGACGGCGGCAGCACGGGACACACGGGGGGACACGGGGGAGGACACGGCGGAAGTCATCGGGGGTCCAGGACGAGGAAGCCGGCGTCGGCGAGCGTTCGGTTCAGGTCCGCCAGCGGGCCGGCAAGCGTAGCCTCGAAGCGGTCCTCCTGCTCGGCGAGTTGGGATTGGAGTCGTCGCCAGACCGCGACCTGCTGGTCGGTCGGCCGCGCGTCGGCCTGTCCGACCGAGCGTGCGAGGTAGGTGAGCCGCGCGTAGAGCCGGCGCTCCCAGCGCAGGCTGTCCTGGCCGGTGCCGGTCAGCCGCGGGTCGAAGAAGGCGCCCTCGATCTGCCGCAGCTCGTCTTCGAGCGCCCTCGCCTGCTCCGTGGCGGCCTCGAGCGCGTCGTCGTCGTCGAGGCGCTCCCGCAGCGCGGGCAACTGGGACCGCAGGTCCTCGGCGCCGTTCAGGATCGAGGCGGCCCGCTCGATCCCGTCGCGGATCGCGAAGAGCAGTTCGTTCTGCGCGGCCAGGTCGTCCGCTGACGCCGTGGCGTCGGGGTCGAGCAGGACTTCGAGCGTTGCCGTCGACAGGGCTTCGCTCTGATCGCCGTCTTCGCCGGCGTCTCCGGGCAGGGAGAGGTCGAGCCGGTAGACCCCCGGCGCCGCGAGCAGGGAGAGCCGGCCGCCATCGGGCAGCGGCCGCCAGCCCTCCGCCGGCAGCTTCCAGTCGGGTCGCTCGTCGGGCCTCGTGCGCAGGCGGACTTCGGTGGTCGGATCGTGGCGGAGATCCCAGGTCGCGCGGTGGAAACCGGGCTCCGCGGGCAGGTCGTCGAGGGTGCGGACCAGTTCGTCGCGGTCGTCGAAGATGCGGATGAGCGCCCGGGGCTGCGGGGCCTCGCCTTCGGGCTCGCCGCTCGCCGCGGCCTCGGGCGCCTCCGGAATCCAGTAGTGGAACAGAGCGCCGTAGGGCGGATTCGTGCCGGTCGCCGGCACGTCGGGCTGGGCCATCGGCGCGCCGCGCGTGCGGAAGCGGTAGGTGACGCGCGGCGGCAGCAGCGCGGGGCGGTCGGTGGACAGGCCGCGGGCGATCGCGCGCAGCGGCGTCAGATCGTCGAGGATCCAGATGCCGCGGCCGTAGGTTGCGACCACCAGGTCGTCGAAGTGCTCCTGGACCTCGATCCAGTGCACCGGCGCCGGCGGCAGGTTCGCGCCGCCGTCGCTGCGGCGAGAAAGCTGCTGCCAGTTCGCGCCGTCGTCGAAGGAGACCCAGAGGGCGTTCTCGGCGCCCAGGAACAGGAGCCCGGCCTGCTCCGGGTCCTCGCGGATGCAGTGGACGTTGCCGAGCGGGCCGCGGGGCAGGTCGGCGGCGAGGTCGGTCCAGGTGGCGCCGAAATCGCTGGTGCGGAAGACGTACGGCGTCGTGTCGCCCTCCTGGTGCCGATCGATCGCGACGTAGGCCGTGCCGGCCTCGAAGTGCGAGGGGTCGATGTTCCGGACCGTGCCCAGCGGCGGCAGGTCCGGCAGGTTCGCCGTCACGTTGGTCCAGGATGCCCCGCCGTCGCGCGTCAACTGGACCTGGCCGTCGTTCGTGCCGGCCCAGATCAGCCCCTGCTCGACGGGACTCTCGGCGATCGCAAAGATGACCGGCGCGATGGTCGGGCCGGCGTCGTCGAGGGTCAGACCGCCGGTGCGGCGCATCAGGGCCGGGTCGGCGGTGGTCAGGTCGGGCGAGATGCGCTCCCAGCTCTGGCCCCGGTCGCGGCTGCGGTGGACGTACTGGCTGCCGGCGTAGACCGAAGCCTCATCGTGCGGCGAGGTGGCGAAGGGCGCCGTCCACTGGAAGCGGTACTCGAGGGCTGAGGCGGGGGAGCTCTCGATCGCCAGCGGCCAGACGCTGACGTCCCGGGCCTGCCCCGAGCGCAGGTCGTAGAGCTCGAGCTGGCCGTCGTAGCAGCCGGTCCAGACCAGGTCCGGGTCCCCTTGGTCGACCATCGAGAAGCCGACCTCGCAGCCGCCGACGGAGCGCCACTCGCCGACCGGTATTCCCTGCGTGCGCCCGCCGTAGAGGGCGCGGCTGGGGCCGCGCATCGAGGGACCGTCCTGGCGGTTGCCGTACACGAAGTAGGGCACGCGGTCGTCGGTCGAGACGTGGTACATCTGGGCGATCGGCAACTGCGGGCGGTACCAGGTGCGGCCGCGGTCGGCGGTGATGCTGACGCCGCCGTCGTGGCCGACGATCCGGCGGTCCGGGTCGAGCGGGTCGATCCAGATGTCGTGATGGTCCCAGCCGGCCTGTTCGAAGCCCTCGCTCGCCACGGTGCTGCCGCCGTCGAGCGACACGGACAGGCGGGTGGCGACGAAGGTGACCTCGTCGGCGCGGTCGGGCGCGGCGGCCAGGCGGGTGTAGTAGAGGGGCCGGGTGATCAGGTTCAGGTTGCGGCTCACCAGGCGCCAGGAGTCGCCGCGGTCGTCAGAGCGCCAGAGGACGCCGGCGAACGGGTCGGAGGGGGCGAAGTCGCGGTTCGAACTCGTCTCGATCAGGGCGTAGAGCCGGTCCGGATCGTCGGCCGACACCGCGAGCCCGATCTTGCCCAGGGGCCGTTGCGGGAGGCCGGCGCCTTCGAGGGGCGCCCAGGTCGCGCCGCCGTCGCGGGACCGGTGGAGGCCGCTGCCGGGGCCGCCGCTGGTGCGGCCGGAGGTGCGGATCTCGATCTGCCAGACCGCGGCGTAGACGATCCGTGGATTGTCAGGCGCGAAGGCGAGATCGATGGCGCCGGTGTCCGCGTCGATGAACAGGACGTGCTCCCAGGTCGCGCCGCCGTCGGTGGTGCGGAAGACGCCGCGGCCCGCTTCGTCGCGTTCCTGTGGGCCGTAGGCGTGGCCGAGAGCGGCGATCAGGGCGGTGTCGGGATCGTCGGGATGCACGATGATGCGTCCGATGCGTCCGGTCCGGTCCAGCCCGAGGTGTTCGAAGCTGTCGCCGCGGTCCGTGGAGCGGTAGACGCCGTTGCCGATCGAGATGTTGCTGCGGATGAAGCTCTCGCCGGTGCCGACCCAGATCACGTTCGGGTCGGAAGGGGCGACCGCGATCGAGCCGATCGAAGCGGCCTCCTGGCGGTCGAAGATCGGTTCCCAGGAGACGCCGCCATTGTGGGTTCGCCAGAGCCCGCCGGAGGCGGCGCCGGCGTAGTACACGCCCTCGTCGCCGGGCGCTCCGGCTACGGCCGAGACCCGGTTGCCGATCGGGCCGATGTGGCGGAAGGCAAACGGATCGAGCAGCCGCGCCGAGAGTTCGGCCGCCGGTTGGGCGGTCGCGGCGGCGCCGCAGAGCAGGAGGGCGAGTACCGTGCCCAGCGGCGCCTTCGCCACGACGGGCGTCAGCGCTGGTAGCTTGCGCGGCAAGAGACCACGAAGAGTTGAATCCCCTTCTCCGGCGCAAGCTACTTAGTAGCCCGCCTGCTTGTTGACCACGTTGCGCAGTGGTCTGCCGGTCGCGAAGCGGGTGATGTTGTCGCGCAGCAACTGCATCCGTCGCTCCTCGAGCCGGTCGGAGATCGTCGCGAGATGCGGCGTGATCGTCACGTTCGACATCGTCCACAGCGGGTGGTCGGACGGCAGCGGTTCGGGATCGGTGACGTCGAGGCCGGCGGCGCGGATCTTGCCGCTGCGAAGCGCCGCCACCAGCGCGTCCGTGTCGACGATCTTTCCGCGCGAGATGTTGATGAAGTAGACGTCCTGCTTCATCAGCTCGAACTGGCGCTCGCCGATCATGCCCTCGGAGGCCGGCGTGTGCGGCACCGAGGAGAAGACGACATCGGCCCGGGGCAGCAGGTCGTCGAGTTCGTCGGGTTTGCCGACGTAGGTCACGTCGCGGTGAATCGGTACGTCCTTCGGATCGACGGCGAGCACCGTCATGCCGAAGGCCGCGGCCCGCTGCGCGATCTGGGTGCCGATGCCGCCGAGGCCGATGACCAGGGCTGTCTTGCCTCTGAGTTCGATCATCGGCAGTTCGCGGTCCGTGTTCCAGCCCTCGGGCATCTGGGCGTTGAAGGCCTTGATGTTGCGCGTGAAGTTGAGCAGCAGGGCGAAGGCGTGATCGGCGATCTCGGGCCCCTGGATGATCTTCGCGTTGGTCAGCACGATGTCGCTGTCGCGCAGGTCGGGGATGTTGAGGAACCCCTCGACACCGGCCGAGTTGCTCTGGATCCAGCGCAGCTTGCTGTCGGCGACCAGGAAGTTCTCGATGCCGCGGTAGCCGGCAATCAGGCCGTCGCAGTCGCTCGGGTCGAGGTCCTCGCTGACGCCGGCCAGTCGGAGACTCTCGTGTTCGTCTTCCAGGTCGGCGAGGGCGTCCAGAAAGAACGCCGGCGCGCACACGGTAACCGTCTGGGCGGCGGCGGGAGCGACCAGCGGGGCGAGAAACAGAGGTGTGAGCAGGACCAGTGCGAGACCCGTTGCACGGCGGTTCAACATGGGCGGTGCCTCCCTTGAGGGGTAGTGCTGTCGCGTCCCTCGGACGCTTGGATTGAGGGTTGCCGAGAGTAGCACCGGATGGCGGTCGGCTATGAGCTTGCGCGGCAGGAAAGTCGGCGTACCCCACATGGCGTGTGCCTGCTTCCGGGTACGCGATATGTGGTTTTCATAGGTGTCGAATCTCGTTCTACGGCGCAAGCTGCTAGCTGGTGCAGGGCGCTCCGCGCCCGGCAGGGCGGTGCTACGATGCCGCCGCTTCGGCAGCGCACGGTCGCGTTCGACCTTCGCTTGAGCGGCCGTTTCGCCCCCTCGGACCAGACAGGAAGTGAAGCCAGGATGACCACGGATTCTCTCAAGGAGCGCGGACAGTCGCTGGAGGAGGCGTTCTTCCGCAACATGGATCGCGAGCTGATCGAGGGGCTGCGCGCGAAGAAGGAGCGCGAACAGCAGATCGATGAACTGGCCGCGGCCTCGGGGATCGCGCACCGGGATGTCCTCGGCGCCCTTCTCGATGCGGGTGTGCACAGCGAAGTCCTGGTGGCCGTGGGCCTGGCGCCCCTGATCGAGGTGGCCTGGGCCGATCACTCGATGGACGTCGGCGAGCGTGACGCCATTCTCCGCGCGGCGAAGGAAGCAGGGGTGACCGAGGGGTCGGCCGCCGCCGGACTGCTCTCGGCGTGGCTCGATCAGCGCCCCGGCGTCGAGTTGCTCGAGGCCTGGAAGGGCTATGCCGCGGCGCTGATAGCCGAACTCGGCGAGGCGGATGCCGCGGCGGTGCGCGAGGACATCATGAGCCGCGCGCAGGCCGTTGCGGAGGTCGCCGGCGGCTTTCTGGGGCTGGGCGCGGTGTCGAAGGACGAGCAGCGCATGCTCGACGAGCTTGCCGCCGCACTCAGCTAGCGGCGCTTACCAGCTCGCCTTGATGACGCCGGGGAGCTCGCCGCGCAGGGCGAGGTCGCGCAGCGCGATGCGCGAGAGGCCGAACTTGCGGTAGTAGCCCCGTGGACGGCCGGTGATCGCACAGCGGTTGCGTACGCGGACGGGACTGGAATCCCGCGGCAGCCTGTTCAGCAGGAGCTGCGCCT
The DNA here is from genome assembly GCA_965205295.1 of Candidatus Multivorans sp. Classification (GTDB taxonomy): domain Bacteria; phylum Acidobacteriota; class Thermoanaerobaculia; order Multivoradales; family Multivoraceae; genus Multivorans. The sequence goes on along the minus strand of OZ242167.1, from coordinate 1,717,518 downwards.
CAAAGCGCTGCTCGGGGGGCAGGCGCTCATCCCTGACCAGGGAGCGCAACTCGGCCCGGCGCTCACGGTACCTCTCGACGATCTTCTTGCGGCGCTCGTTCTTGGCGACTGATGCCTTGGTGGCCATATCTGCGGTCTTCCCTCGCGTTGCTGATGCTGGCGGTTCTCGGTCTCGGGCGCCGGTCGGCGAATCGTCCGGGGCGCAGGAAGTGGGTACCCTAGCAGTTTTGGGCTCGGAGCGCCCCAGAGGGCGCGAAGAACGCGAAGCGGAAGAGCGCCGTGTCCGCTGCTTGGAAGGGTGGCGCCGCCGTTTGGCGCGCAAACATTTGTTCAGGTCCGCTAACAAAAGGCCCTTGACTCACCAAGAGGGACTGGGAGAACGTATCGGGATGAAGAGAGCACTAGGTCCGCCGATCTGGAGATGGGCGCCGACATTGGTCCTTCTCGGCACGCTGGCTTTCGCTTCTGCCGCACAGGGTTCCGACTGGCCGCAGTGGCGAGGGCCGAATCGCGACGGAGTAGCACCCGGCGCCGAGTTGCCTGCCGTGCTTCCCGCGGCTCTCCATCAGCTTTGGAAGGTCAGCGTGGGAGGGGGCCAGTCTTCTCCCATCGTTGTCGGCGACCGTGTCTTCATCCTCGCGCGGCAGGGCGAAAAGGAAGTGGTGCTCGCCCTTTCGGCGGCGACCGGCGAGGAACTCTGGCGGCATAGCTACTCTGTGTCCTATGAGCCCAGAACCGCGGCCATCCAGTATGGCCCGGGTCCGAAGTCGACCATGCTGGCCGAAGGAAGTTCGGTCTACAGCTTCGGCATCCGGGAGCGCCTCCTGTCCCTGGACGCCGACTCGGGTGCTGTGCGTTGGGAAAAGACCTTCGAAGACGCCTACGGTGAGCCGCACCCGATCTGGGGAACGGCCTCGTCGCCCCTGATCGAGGGCAATCTGCTCATCGTGCCGGTTGGCATCACGGGCGCCGAGCAGCGGGAAGATCAGGGGGCCCTGATTGCCTACGACAAGGCAACAGGAGAGGAAGTGTGGCGGCTGGACGGGCCGCCCGCGTATGCGTCGCCCATGGCGTTCACCCATGAAGGGGTTCGCCAGATCGTGACGATGGACGACGTGTCCTTCTTCGGAGTCGGAGCCACGGATGGCGATCCGCTGTGGTCGTTCGACTTCACCACGGCGTTCCAGCAGAACACGCCGACCACGGTCCGCTACGACGGCAACTTCATCCTCTCGGGGTACCAGTGGGGGACTGCGGCGATCAAGGTCGAACCGCCGGCCGAGCCGGACGGCGCCTGGGCGGTGAGCGAGGTCTGGAAGACGACGGATGCCGAGCTGTACATGGACTCTCCGGTGCTGGTCGGCGATCATCTCTACTTCCGCTCGAACAAGAGGGCCGGCACCTTCGTTTGTCTCGACCCCGCCACTGGCGAAATCGTCTGGCAGGGGCCCGGCCGGTGGGCCGCCTACGCGTCGGTGATCGCAGTGGGCGATCGCCTTCTGGTGCTCACCGACGAAGCGGAACTCAAGGTGATCGCCGCGGATCCGTCGGGCTACCGGGAGCTTGCTTCATGGGAAGTGGCGGACAGTACGACCTGGGCGCATGTGGCGCTCTCCGGGTCCCGGGTCTACGTGAAGGACGAGGAGCACCTGGCGGCTTTCGATCTGGCGGCGGCACGAGTCACGGAGGCAAGGGACCAACCTGCCGCGACCAGCCCCACGGGTGCTGACAGGGCCGCCGGCAGCATGCAGGACACCGAAGCCGTCAAGGTCGCGGTGGGCGCGATGCTGAAGGCCATGGCCGCCGGAGACATGGATCTCATGTGGGCCTATCTGGGTGAGGACTTCCGGTCCTACAGCGGTGCTGACAAGGATGTCTTCCGTGACTACCTCGGCTCGACCGCCGGCACCGAGACGAAGAGCGACGAGATGGTGGTCGAGTGGGACGGCGCGACCGCCAAGGTCACCGGCGTTCGGTGGGTCTCGAATGGCCTGGATTTTGGACTTGAGATGCTGGTGGACCAGCGCGACGGCAAGTGGCTGGTTACGTTCATGGACTTCGACTCGCGGCGCATCCACGGCCAGGAGTAGGAGTGGCCGGACGGTCGCGTCTACGGTCGGCGCCGCACGACCATGGCCACTTCGGCCAGCGCGTCGAGAGTGAGCCCCTGATCGCAAAGGCGGCGCAGAGCCCGACCGAGCTTGTCGCCGTGCTCCCCGGCCAGAACGCCGGGGAGCCGGTCCCGCAGGTCGAATGCAGCGCGACTTTTTCAGCAAGCCCCTAGACTATCGGGAGACACTTGAGACCTGACAACCTGGGAAGGGAGCGCAGCGATGGAGATCATTCAGGCAACCGAGACTCACTCCAAGAAATGGGCCGACGAAGTCGCCGACCTGGTCTGGGCTAGCGGGCCTACGACATACGACTACCAGTTCGGGGGCCGGGAGTACTACGACGAGATCGTCAAGGCCTCGTGGCGCACACCGGGCACGCTCTTTTCCTATGACTGCACCACGATTGCGGTCGAAGGAGACGACCTCATCGGTATCGAGATCGGCTTCCGCGGTCCGGAGTTCGCCCAGCGCAAGAAGACCTTGCCGCCCCTGTGGGCGCCCCTGATCGAGTCGGGCCGGGTCTCGCATGAGAAACTCGCTGAGATCGGAAAGGCCGCCTATCTTTGCAGCTACCTGAATGTCGCAATTCCGTCGGCCGTCTACTACGTTCACGCGCTCGCTGTTCAGGAGTCGCGACGGGGCGAGGGGATCGGCAAGCAGTTGATGCAGAGGGCGCTCGACGGCGCGAAGAGCACTGGCCTGCGCGGTCTGCACCTCGACGTCCTCTCGGACACTCCTGCGGTGGGCTTCTACTACTCCTTGGGGATGGAGTGCCTGACCGAAACGGTTGCGCCGATACCTCTCCAGAACGGAATACCCATGGAAATGCGGATGTCGCTCGACTTCTAGGAGTCGAGTCGCGGCGTCCGCGCCGCGCTGACGCACAGGGAACATGGCTTGTTCCATGCAAGGTCCGGGTGGGCAGCGGCCAGTCCTCTCCGATCGTCGCTGGTGACCGCGTCTTCGTGCACCGGCCACGGCGGGTCGCCCACGGTAGTGCATGGGTGCTGCCCGCCCGAGGCTGGTGCCGAGAAGCGGACCGACAAAGTCGCGGACCGGGTTCGCGCGCTCGCGGTAGGCTGTGCGCCGCACTGCTCCCGTCGCCTGCGACCCCCCGACGATGTCCTCGCCTCCCAATCGCCGTTCTTACTCCTTCGGACCGTACGTGCTGGATCTCGGTCAGCGGCGGCTGCTTCGCAACGGGCAGCCGGTTCCGGTTCGGCCGAAGGTCTTCGACACGCTGCGGGCTCTGGTCGAGAACAGCGACCGCTTCTTGAGCAAGGAGGAGCTGATGGCCATCGTGTGGCCGGACAGAAGCGCGGTCGACGAGAGCAACCTCACCCACAATGTCTCCGTGCTGCGGAAGGTCCTGGGGCAGACCAGGAAGACCCAGTACGTCGTCACTGTTCCTGGCCGCGGCTACCGGTTCACTGCTCCGGTCGAGGCGTCGCTCGAGGGATCGATCGCGGTCCGGCCCTTCGCCAACCTGAGTTCTGACTCGGACCAGGACTTCTTCTGTCAGGGAATAGCCGACGAGCTCATCGATGCCCTGGCAGGTGTCGAGGGGCTGCGGGTCGTTGGCCGGACTTCTTCCTTTGACCGCCGGCTGAGAGAATTGGGCGCATCCGCGGTCGGCGAGAGACTGGGCGTATCGACGATTCTCGAGGGCAGCGTGCGCAAGGCGGGCAGCCAACTGCGGATCTCAGCGCGACTGACCCGGACCTCGGACGGAACGCAGCTCTGGTCCGAGCACTACGATCGGAAACTGGGTGACGTCTTCGAGATCCAGGAGCACATCGCGCGAGCGATTGTCGACCACGTACGCACGAAACTGCTGGATCCACACCCCGGTCCCGTCGTGTCACGAACCACGGACGACCAGGACGTCTATCGCCTCTACCTGGAGGCGCGGTACAGTCTGAACCACCAGACGGAACAGGGGATGGAACAGGCGATCCGGTTTCTTGACCGGGCGCTCAGGTTGCAGCCCGGTTTCGCGCGTGGTCACGCTCTGCTCGCAGTGTGCTACGCGTATCAAGCTGTCTACGGCTTCCGGCCGGTGCCCGAGACGGTGGCCAAGGCGGAGGAAGCGGTGCGCCAGGCACTGGAACTCGACGACTCGAGTGCGCTCGCGTACCGGGCGTTGGGCGTTCTGAGCGCCACGTTTCAATGGGACTGGGCGGCCGCGCAACGGGCATACCTGCGGGCTCTGCGACTCGACCCGGGCAACTCCACCGCCCACTACTCGTACGGGAACCACATGCTGGCCCCGGTTGGTCGTCTTGAGGAGGCGGAGCGGGAAATCAGGATCGCCGCGGAGCTGGATCCTCTGTCGCCGACGTTCAGTCAGGGTCTTTGCCTGGTCCTCTACTACGCGCGGCGCTACGAGGAGGCGGTCGTGCAGGCTCGTCACACGCTCGCCCTGGAGACCGACTATCCGATCGTGAGCGCGCTGCTATCGGCCTGCTACAGCGCGATGGGCCGGCCGGACGAGGCGATCCATGAGCGTCAAGTCCACCTGCGAAATACCGGTCGAGTGGAGGACGCGGAGGCGATCGGGAGCATCTACGCGGAGGAGGGCGAACCGGGAGCACTGCGCTGGCTAGCGGATCAGTTGCTGAAGCGGTCGGAGGCCGGGGAGAACCGCCCCTTCTCCCTGGCTCTTCTCTACTCCTGGCTCGACGAGAGAGAAGCTGCTCTGCTGTGGCTGGAAGATGCCCTGAAGGCGAAGCTTGGCGCCGTTATGTGGACCAAGGTGCATCCAGCGTTCGACAACCTGCGCGGCGAGGCACGGTTCCAGGAGCTGCTCGACGAAATGGGCGTCAACGATCTCCGGGTTGCGACGCCCGGGGCCGTTGTCCACTAGGGGCGGTCCGGTGTGTTGCCGGGCGGGTGAAAGAGCGTTCCCAGTCCTTTCTCCAGTTCCAGGCAGGCCGCAGCTTCGCCCATGTTGCAGGCCGCGGAGAGGAGTTCCTGGGCCAGACCGATGTTCTTCGGCACGCCGTGCCCGTGCACGTGGGCATAGCCCAGCAGGAAGCAGCTCATCCTGTCGCCTTCGTCGCATCCACCGGGGAGTCTCCCGATCGCATCGGACACCCCGGCAGACGCCATCGTCACGTTGCCGTCGAAGAACGCCTGGATGACGACGTTCTGGCAACCCATGTGGAAACCGCTGCGACACGCCTGGTCGAAGTAGGAGACGCCCTCCAGCGGGTCGAGCGGCACCACCTCTCCCCGGTTGAACAGCACGCCCAACTGGTTGCACTCTTCGCCACCGCCGTTGTCGCACGCGAGTTCCAGTTTCGTGACCAGGTTCTCGCAGGCGAACCGCTTGCCCTCGTCGCAGGCGGTCTGCCAGTACTTGAAGTCTTCGCCCTCGTGTGTGCGGCCGACGAAGTTGGACGCCAGCATCCACCCGAAGAGCCCGATCCAGACGGCCATGAACGCGTAGTTCACCCGGCGTGGTTTCGTCGCCTGAAGCAGCACCGAGAGGCGCAGACTCTCCACGCGGCGCGACTTCCCCAGCCGGTCGAACAGCGGCACGCAGAGGTTGAGCACCGGCACGAAGAGGAGCTTGTCGTAGAACAGCGGGACGTCGATCTGGCGGAGGAACTCGAACAGACCAAAGGCGCTGAGTCCGTAGAGCGCCCCGAACACCGCGCTTCCCAGCCTGCTGCGGGGAGACGTCGAAGGATCGGTGACGAGTAGGTGAAGACCGAGGAAGACCGCGATCGGAATGCTCGCGTCGACGAAGAAGTGGACGCCGGTGAAGCTGGAGTAGACGAGGTTCGCCGCCACCAGGGCGGCGGCTGCGAACAGCGTCACGATCGTCACCGAGAAGAAGAACTGGACGACCAGACCGGCCATGAAGATCGCGACATACATGTGGGGCGCGTTGGCCAGGGTGGTCGCGATCTGGGCGCCCCAGGTAAGGTCCGTCGTCCCGGAGAGGATCAGGCCGAGCGAGAAGACCGACAGAGCGAAGCCCGAGGGATTGAAGATGTGCCGCTTTCGGCCGTCGCGGTTCCACCGGAAGAACTCCTTGCCGAGGATGCCGACGGCGATCATCGAGAACTGCAGGTAGAACCACTCTTCCTTGAAGCAGAGGAAGAAGTTCGTGCTCAGAATGATCGGAAACTGCCCGAAGCCCAGGTACCAGGTGTTCCGTCTCGACCAACTGACGAGCATGTCGAAGGCGTAGGCAAAGACGATCTGCGCGAGGATGAGCGCTGCCTGGTGGCGCATCTGGTCCCAGTACAGGCCCCAGTAGACGTAGATGCAGGTCTGAACGAAGGCCTGCACGTAGTGCGAGGGGATGAAGGAGACCTTCAGCTTGAGTTCGCGGCCGTTCTGAGCGGAACTCGCCAGTAGGCGAGCTTGCAGGAGGACCAGAGCCGCGCAGGCGCTCCAGACCGACCAGCTCAGTTCGGAGCTGCCCCTGAACTGTGGCAGCAGCGAGAACGCGAGCAGCAGGAGAGTGAAGGACGCTGGCAGCCACCAGGTTGGCGGCAGTCGCCGGGCTTTCCCGATGTCGGTCATATGGATTTCCTGCGGTCAGGGTAGCAAGCCCGGGGTCGGAACCACCAGGGTGGCTCGTCGGCCGGGAGCTATAGTCTTCGTGGATTCCTTGGGTCCTAGAGGAGAACGATGCGATCGAGAGCGCGCCGGCGTTGTTGGAGGGCCACGGGCGTGATCCTGGTGCTGGCGGTGGTCGCCGCCGCGGGAGTGCTGGTCAACCGCGTTGTGCGTGACGGTCGGGCGCAGGCCGCTCTGGACGACGCCCTGGTGATGAGCCGGGTACCGGGCCGGCTTGGCGAGACTCGGCGCCGCCTCGAACGGCTGATCGTGGACTATCGCGGCAGCCGGGCAGCATGGGCGGCGCATGCCCACCTCGCTGAACTGCAGGCGGAGAATGGCAGGTTCGACGAGGCCCGCAGGCTCTGGCAGAGCGTGGTCGAGAGGGCCCCGGGCGCTCTCGCGGAGGACGCGGAGATGAACCTGATCCGCCTGGACCGCGAGCAGGGCCGGCTCGAGGAGCTGGCTGGCAGGCTGGAGAGCCTGGTGGAGAGTGGAGAGAGCCACCTGCCGGAGGACGTCCTCCTGTTCGAACTCGCTCAGACGCTCGAACAGTTGGGGCGGCACGACGAAGCCCGCAGGATCAAACGCTTCGAGGAAGTCGTGCCGGAAGGACCCCGGGTGCGGAGATAGCGGTATCGGGGATCCGGCTACTGCCTTGCAGACGAGCGCTGTACTTCGTCGATGATCCGCTGGCGCACCGCTGTGGGGTTGGTTACCGGTTGACGGCGCAGTCGCCCCACTTCGGCTGCCTCGTAAGGCTTCAGGTCCTTTGCGTTCTCGGGATCGAAGCGCCTGACGATCCAGGTCATCAATCTCGCCAGAGCCTCGTCGTCGATGAGAGCCTGGGAGGCGCCGGGCACCTGAACGAGATAGTCGCGCCACTCCGGGCTGGAGATGAACTTACCCACCTCGCCGGGCAACGGAGGAACCGCGCCCTCCACGCCGGAACCGTCGGCCATGTGGCAGCCCTGGCAGTGCAGCATGTAGTCGAGTTGGGCGAGACGGTAGGTCTCCGCCTCGTCGGCCGCGGCCGCACCCGCGCACACGAAACCGAGCGTGAGCAGAACGACGACGCGATGCACTTCGCGGTGTACCTCGGAATCCACGAGTCCAGGAGTGCTATTCGGCGACTGCAAGAATACGGGACATCGTGCAGTGGTAGCCGAACGGAGCGCCGCCGTTTCCGCACCAGAGGACGGAGTTCGAACGCTGCGGCTGGTACCGCGCGGTGTCGCCCTCATTCGTGTTGCAGTAGCAGCGTTGGCAGGGGAAGGCGCCGCAGCAGTCGTGGTAGGCGACGACGTAACTCTTGCCGTCGGCCGGATTCAGGCAGGTACCGGTCCAGGTGACGGGCGCCGGCGTCGACCCCGGCGGACACGAGTTCGTCGATCCCCCGCAGCATCCGCACAGCCAACCGTCGATCGAGCAGTAACCCCAGTAGTCGCATTGTGCGGGGTCCTGGTTCGGTTCCGCCGCGCCCTCTGCGGACTCCTGCGCGAAAACGCGGTCCACCGGCAGCAGCGGCAACAGCACGCCGCCGGCGATGGCGCTGCCGAGGGAACCGAGCACCGACCGCCGGGACGTCCTGTCGGCGAGACGGGTGGCGGCGCGAATCGAGATGTTGTCGAACCAGTTCATGGCAAACCTCACGATGGTTGTTGCGATTCCCCTGTGATCAGCGCCGGGCTTTCGTCCTGGAGCTCGAGAAACTCCTGAATGGAACTGACACCCAGCCGCTTCGCCTCGAACAGGCTCTCCACATGCTCCCTGCTGTTGGTGAGCCCCTGGGCGGCGATGACGCCTTGCTCGTCGATCAGCACACCGTAGGGGAGCTTCCCGATTTCGTAGGTCATGCCGAGTTCCGGCGAGAGCACGTACGTGAAAGCGTCGAGCCCGTTCTTGGTTCGAAACTTCGCATGCTGTTCGGGCTCGCCGTCACTCGCGAAGACGAGCCGAAGCCAACTCGACTCCGCCCGGGCGACGGAGCGTAGTGCCGGAAGGAGTTGGGCGCATACGGGGCAGTTGGGGGTCAGGAAGGTGATCAAGGTGCTCTTGCCGTCGGGGTCGGGCGCACCGAGAACGACCGCTTCGCCGTCGAGGGTGTCGAGCCGGAATTCGGGCGACTTTTCGCCCACGTGCACTCGCTTGCTGAGCGCCAGGGCGCCTACCGGCCCCAGCCGTTGATGCAGTACGCCGACCTGGCGTGCGAGCGCGAAGCTCACCACGGCGAGACACAGAATCGCGCAGCCCTGGATCGCGAGCAGGATGGCGACGGTGGTCGTCAAGAGGTTTGCTCCCGGAGCAGACCGTGATTGGCGATGAGCACGTCCGTCGTAGCGTACATGGCGATGGCGAAGATACCGAGCGAGAACGAGCCGGCATAGTCCGCGAACTCGAGCGGTCGCGCAGTCGCCGCAGGCGCCAGCAGGAGCGCTACGGCGATGAGCGCCAGATTCCGCCACACCAGGGCCCAACCGGCGGGTTGCCCGCTGGCGCCGGCCCAGGAGCAGCCGCAGTCCTCCGGCGCGATGCCCCGGAGGATGCTCACACTCATGCCGAGCGCGTAGAGGGCAAGCAGCGTGACCACGACTGCGACGGCCGCGGGCCCCGGCGGATAGACGGCGCAGAGGCTCGCGGCCAGAAACTCCGTTGCGATGAGCCCGGCCGTCACCATGCCCGCAAGCACGGGCGAACGGGGCAGGCCGAAGCTCTCCAGGTAGCGGGACGTGATCGACGAAGTCGTCCGCAGGTCGCGCAGTTTATGCACGGCGGTGCCGAGAAACAGCAGCGTGAGCAGGACGCGCGCGCCGAGTTGAACGACCGGGTCGATGGCGAGGCTCATGGAGAACTCAGTCCCAAGGTTGAATCATGACGATGGTGCCTCTCACCTCCTGATTGGGGGACAGCACGCGAGTCACCTCGCCCGTGTTCGCGTCGTAGATGTCGACGTGGGTATAGGTCGTCGCATAGAGGAGCGGCGCGTCGTCCTGGCTCACCGCGATCGCGGCCGCGGGGCGGTCCATCTTGTATCGGGCAAGTCGTTCGCGGCTCTCGATGTCGAACACCCAGACCTCGAAGCCAACGCCGCGGTGGAAGTCGTAGCCGCCCGGCTTCCGCTCAAGATCGGGCACCACGGACATCAGCATGAAGAGGCGGCTGGACGCGTCGTGGGCCGCCATGTGCTGGTTTGGCGCGGCGGGCACCCAGACCCCCGCGTCGTCCTGCTCACCGAACTTCCAGGGTTCCTGGAACCGGATCTCGCCGCCGCTCGTGTCGACGGCGTGCATCACGCCGCGCACCGAGGCGAAGTACCAGACGTCTCCCGACCTCGCGCCCGTGGGATGGAGGGGATCCCCTTCCGCGTCGAAGAAACCGGGGTGGCTTCTTCTCGCGCTCTCGGCGCCGTTGTCGTCCAAGTCGACCGCCAGCACGGCGCCGTCGCCGCACAGCGACAGGAACCGGCGGGGGCCCGCCGCCATCGTGTGCGCGCAACCGCCGGTCTCGATCTCGCCGACGTACTTGCGCTTCTCCAGGTCGACTACCCCGAAGCTCAGGGCAGGAGTAAAGAACGACTGGATGAGGAAGCGATCGTCGTCCGTCAGGGTGGTGAGGTTGATGCTCGCCAGCCCTCGCATCGCCTTCGGCGGGTCGATCGGGATTTCGCCTTTGATCTCGAGCGTCTTGGCATCGAAGATCTCGACCACCTCGACGAGGTCGCCGTGGTAGCCGCGCGTGAGGTACACGGCATGGTTGTAGATCTCGTCGCCGGACCGGGGGATCTGGGGCAGGATGCCCTGGTAGCCGAGTTCGAGCGTGCCGAGAACGGTTCCGGTGTCGGCGTCGATGAGATCCGCGTGCGCGTAGTTGGGGAAGGCCGCGATCCAGACCCAGTGGGCGCCGTCCGGTTTGTTCGGGAGGACCGCGGTAGTAAGCGGCTCCGGCAGCGAGGCCGGATCGATCTGCGCCGAAGCCGGAACTCCGGCGAGCCCGATCAAGGCGGCAAGCGCCAGCACCGAAATCGTCCTCTTCATGTCTATTCCTTTCGGGTCCAGAACAGCTCGTATTCGGTCTTCCATGTCTCGCCGTTGTCGGTGGAGAGCACGGAAAGCTCGCGCAGCCGTCCGTCGGGCAGCGTGAAGAAGCTGAAGTGGCCACTGGTCCCTTCGTCCAGATCCGCCGTCTCAAAGCGGAACTCGTTGTCCACCATGTTCCCGTTCTCGAACCGCATTCGCTGTCCGCCCGGCTTCCCCGAGGCGGAGAGATAGCTCCAGTTGTCGCGTGTGTCGCTGTAGACCATTACGCAGAAGAAGTCCCGCACACCCTCGGCGCGCGTCGTCCACTGTTCAACGAGATAGCAGCCCTCGGACCCCAGCTCCCAGACAACCTCGGCGATGAGCGCGCCGTCGCCGTTGTGGACCTCCCATTCGCCGACCAGGTGGTGCGCGGCCGCACAGGCGGGATTCACCGGCTCATGTGAATCGGCCATTGCGGCCGAGGCGGCCAGGAGCGTGACCGTCACGGACCCCCAAGCGAGAAGTCGCGTCAAACCCATGTCGTCCTCCTCCTGAAGGCGTCCGCCGGCTTGGCCAGAGCCCTCTCCGCAGTTTCCTGTTTGTTGCGACTGTGACGAAGAAATCAGGGGAAGTCAAGGCTTTCGGGCAGGCAACGGCGGTCGGGTTCATTCGTTACATTCGACGGAGTTGGGACGCTCTAACATTAGTACGGATTCGCTAAGAAAAACTCCTTGATTCCTTGGTTGCCGTCCGCAAGAGTGATTCAAAGTAGAAGTTCAGACAAGAGGGGCAGCGGATGAAAGGTGGGTTCCCGACATGAAGACCAAGCCCGAGATGCCACTACACCTCGATCGCCGCGCTCTGATGGCCGCGGCCTCGCTCGGAATCGTCGCGGCAGCCTGCGCTCCGGCCGAGGAGGAAGCCGCTGCGATGGAGGAGGAAACCGGTGGGGCGGCGGAAGAGACCGCCTCTGCCGGTGACGACGCCGGTCTGTCGGAGGCAGAAGTTGCGCATCGGCAGACGGCCCGCGACTTCGTCAAAGCGCTCGAGACGTCGGATTGGGACGCGTTCTCGGGGCTGCTCGCCGACGACGCGCGGTTCATCACCCACGCTGCGGAAGGCCCGTACGCCCGGTCACACTCGGAGGGCGGCGCGGTGATCACCGAAGCGATGACGCAGTTGATGGGGGGATTGACCGATCCCCACCTGACGATCACCCGCGAGCGGGTGCTGGGACACCTCGTGATCCACGAGCGGGAAGAGAGCTTCACTACCGAAGACGGCCCCAGGACATCGAACATCACCGCCATGTACCTCGTCCACCAGGGCAAGGTGCAGATCTGGTTCGAGCTGGTGGGTGAGTTGCCGGCTTAGCCGCGGCGTTGCAGGCGCCGTCCGTTCTCGACGGCTTCCCTCGCCTCGCCCAGGCGGCCCCTACGGTTGAGGATGTCGGCGAGCACGAAGTAGCCGAACGGGCCGAAAGCGCCGTCCGGATCGAGACGCAGACCTTCTCGCGCCAGCGCCTCGGCGCGGTCCAGGTCGTCGCCGCGGTCCAGGTGGAGCTTGGCGAGGCGGTAGTAGCCGAGGACGAAGCTCGGGTTCGAGCGGATGGCCGTGCGCCACATCTCCAGATGTTCGTCGGCCCGGCCGAGCTGGCCGTAGAGGCGTCCCAGGTTGAACTGCGCCCGGAAGTGGTAGGGCGCGTGCTTGATCGCATCCACGTAGGTGGCGATCGCGTCCCCGACGCGTGAGGCCTCTTCGTGGGTGAGCGCCAGGTTGAAGTAGGCCTGACCGATCTCGGGGTTCTTGGCGATCGCCTTCTGGAAGTGGACCGCCGACTCCCGGCTCCGTCCCAGGAGCGCCAGGAGTTCACCGTGCTGGTTGTGGATCCACGCCGGGGCCAGCTCGTTCGCGGCAGCCGCTTCCACGACTCGCAGCGCATCGGAGAGGCGGTCGAGATCGGCATAGATGTCGCTCATGGCGATCGCGGCGTTCGACTCGTAGGGCGCCAGCTCCTGCAGGCGATGGAAGCCGACCAGGGCTTCCTCGAGGCGGCCGAGACGCCAGTAGCTGGTTGACAGTCCGAGCAGCGAGGCCTGGTGCTCAGGGTTCAGGGCGAGGGCCCGCTGGTAGAGGTCGAGCGCCTGTTGCTCCAGTTCTCTCGCTTCGGCGGGTTCGCCTTGGCGCGAAGCGATGTCGGCCTGGCGGCCGATGATGCCGCCGAGCATCTGGTTCGCGTCGACGATGTTGTCGTCCAGAGCCAGCGCCGCGCGAAGGTACTCTTCGGCCCCCTGTTCGTCGCCGCGCCCGATCAGGCTCTGCGCCTCCATGATCGCCCGGTGGACGGCGATCCTCTCCTTCGGATCCGTTCGCGGGGCGCCGTCGTTGTCGTCGACTCTGGAGTTGGCGCGGCCCGCCAGGTAACCCAAGGCGCGCAGTTGCGCCAGCGTCTCGGTATCGAGGTCGGCCAGCCGGCCAGGTCGGTCGCCGGAGGGCGTCAAACTGCGGGCGTAGTTGACGAGACGGTCGCGTAGGGACCTTGACAGCTCGCGGTCTCGGAGCACTACGTTGTCCGCTTCGCCCTCGTCTTCGGACAGCAGGTAGAGCTCCGGATTCGTCGTATCGATGAACTTCTCGGACTGCGTGCGGATCGAGCGCAGAGGCGCCCAGTTGTAGTGATAGAGGGAGTAGTACGACTCCGTGTAGACCTCCCGTTGAGATTCCAGCCCGCGGCCGAGGATCGAAGGCAGCAGATCGATTCCCTGCACGGCTGACGGCGTTTCCTCGCCGACGATCGAAAGGACGGTCGGCAGGATGTCGACGTGGCTGACTGCTTCGTCTATGACCCGTTCTTCGAAGTCTCCGAAGGGCAGGCGCAGGATGAGGGGGACGTGGACGGTCGAGTCGTAGATGAAGTAGCCGTGGAACCCCTCGCCGTGCTGGCCCAATCCCTCGCCGTGGTCGGAGGTGAGGAGGAGCACCGATTCGTCCAGGACGCCTCGACTCTCGAGGCCCTCGCGCAACAGGCCGACGAGGGAGTCGGTGTAGGCCACCTCGGCGTCGTAAGGGCGGTCGGGATACTGGGACCGGTAGGGCTCGGGCGGCGTGTAGGGGTCGTGGGGCTCGAACAGGTGGACCCACAGAAAGAACGGTTGGTCCCGGGGCTCGTCGAGCCATGCGAACGCCTCCTCGATCGTGTCGCGGCCATCGTGCTGAACCTGGCCGAGGTTCACGGAGGGCTTGTTCGGGTCGAGCTGGAAGTCGTCGCGGTAGCGACCGAAGCCGCGGCCGATCCCCCAGCGCGAATCGAGAACGAAGGCGCTGACGAATCCCGCTGTGTCCCATCCGGCCGCTGAGAGCCGCTCGGCGAGAGTGGGCACCGTTTCGTCGAGGTAGTAGCCCACGTTCTCCCGTACGCCGTGGAAGGGCGGATAGGTACCGGTCATGATCGAGGAGTGGGCCGGCAACGTGAACGGCACGGTGGTGGCGGCGTTCGAAAAGCGCACGCCTTCACGGGCGAGCCTGTCGATGTGAGGGGTTGAGACCTGCTCCGAGCCATAGCTGGAGAGCCGGTCGGCGCGCAGCGTGTCGATCGTGACCAGGATGACGTTCAGGCGGTCGAGGGCGACCTCGCCGGCAAGTTCTTCCCAGGTCGGCAGCGGTTCCGGCGCCGTCTCAGCGTGCGGCTCAGGGTCGCTTTCAGGAGCGCAGCCGAGCAGCAGCCCGAAGGCAAGAACAGCCACCAGAGCGCGTGCGCCGGTCACGGGTCGATCAGGTCCACCAATTCGCGGACGCCGCCGTCGAAGCGCTCGAAGGCCCGCTGCGCTCGCGCCCGGTCGGCCAGGTCGCCGCTGCGGTCGAGTTCGGCGGCGCTCTGCATGACGCGGCCGATCGCCTTGCGCGCCTGACCGCGCTGCCGCGCACTCAGGCCGGTCAGCCGGTCGAGCAGCACCTCGGCGAGATCGCGGGCGTCGAAGGCGGGCACGTAGAGGGTGAGCCACTCGCCGTTCTCGATCTGGGTGCGCACGCGGTCCCGTTTGTTCGCCATCAGCGCGGTGATCGCGACCGGATCCTCGGGGATGGTCATCGGCGGCCGCTTGTGGCTGTGCGGGCCGGCGCGGATCGCCGTGCCACGCGAGCTGCCGCCCACGGGCTCGACCGTCGTCTCCTCGAAGTAGAAGTCGTAGCGCTGCTGCTCGCCGGCCAGCCAGACGTGGGCGAAGAACTCGCTGGGGAGTTGTTCGGGAATCTCGGAGATCAGGTAGTTGCTGCCGACCGCGACGTCGAGCGGGTAGCGGGTCTCGTCGTAGTTCTCGGTCTCTTCGTTCCACGCCTCGAACACGACCTGGCCGGCGAAGTTCCGGGGGTCGACCGGCTGCTTGAAGTCGTCGTAGACGTAGAGGCGGAACTCGCCGGGCCGCGGCAGGGCGCCCTCCAGGTGGTGGTAGCTGTTGGCCGCCATGAAGAACTGGCCGCCGTGGAGCGGGTTGTGGTCCATGTGGGCGGCGGCGTTCGGATCCGCCGGGTTGAGCCCGCCGGCCGCCGGGTCGCCGAACGCCTCGGACAGCATGCCGCCGCGAGTCTGCGGCTGTTCGCGGGGCTCGAAGATCTCGGGCAGGACGAGGTGGTCGTCGAGTTCGTAGTCGACGTGGAGCGCGAACGCCTGGACGACGGTCTCCTTGCCTTTCTCGACATCGAACGATCCGACCAACTCGACGCGGGTCCCCGGCGGTGCGTGAACCGGTTCCTCGAACAGGTAGGAGGCGGGGAATTCGGGGTCGTACCCGGGGACGTGGAGCACCGTCTGCACGCGCTGGTCCGGGAAGTGGACGCGGACCTCCATGTTGGCGAGCCGGTCGCCGACATCGGGATGCAGTCCGATCAGGCGGGCACGCTCGGACAGGGTCATGCTCGCGGTCCGCGGTCGCGCGGCACGGCGGCCCTTGAGCGTGACCTCGCCGCCGGCCTGCGCGCTCTCGACCCACAGCTCGACCTCGTCCTCGGACTGGGCCAGGAACAGCCCCAGACTCGAACGGTCGCGGACAAGGGTTCGGGAGTCGTCGTTCGGCCGCCGCCGGTACTCGACCAGCAGTTCGATCGTCGAGCCGCGGCGCAGCCGCTTGCCGGCGCCGTCCGGCAGCAGCACGGGGTCGTCGCCGCGCAGCCACTGACCCAGGAAGTGGGGGCCGGCGGTTGCGGTCCGTGTCCGGGTCGGCTCGGGCTCGTCCTCGTCGCGGAAGGGGTCGTACGGGACCTGGACCTCGACTTCGAGTTGCTCAGCGGGCGCGTCTTCGGGGTCGTGTACCCAGGCCGCCATCCGGTAGACCACGCCGGGGTGTTGCGGCCGGAACTCGTAGCCGGTGATCCAGGCGTCCTGTTCGAGTTCGACGGCGAGTCGCTCGCGCTGGAGGGCGGTCTGCCGACCGGGCGCGACAACCGTCTCGGCGGCGGGCTCGACCACCAGATCCGGTACGCCGAGCACCCATTCCTCCTCCGTGAACTCGGGCGGGGAAGGCAGGTTGCGGCGCGGCCCCTGGGGACCGCCGCCCTGGACCCAGGCGACCACGATGTCGATCTCGCGCTGGCTCATCCGCCGCGAGTTGCGGAAGTGGTCGTAGCGGGTGTCGGCGGTCCACGGCGGCATGCGGCCGGTGAGCAGTTCCTCCTCGATGGCCACGCCCCAGGCGCGGGCGCCGGGCTTGGCGTCGTTGCCGTAGGTGGTCAGGTCGATGTAGTCGGGCGCCGACCCCTTCGGGTTGTGGCACGGCATGCAGTAGCGCCGGAGGATCGGGCGCACGTCGTCGGCGTAGTTGATGTCCGTCGTGATCCGCACGTGCGCCGGGGCGGGATCGGTGGCGATCCCGGTCAGCGTCAGCGCCGCCAGGCCGAGCGCGGCTGCTGCTGCTGCGACACGCTGGCCGTTTCGCGTCGTTCGCTTGCGTCTCATCGGCGGTCTCCGGAGTAGACCGACAGGTTGCCCTCGCTGTCGGCGACGAACAGGGGCGTGAAGTTGAAGCCCCGGCTGCGCAGCAGGTCACCGCCGCCCTGCTGGCGATCGACCACCGCGGATACCGCGACGACCTCGCAGCCCTCTTCCTGCACCGCCTCGATCGCTCGGATGATCGAGCCTGCCGACGTGACCACATCGTCGACCACGGCGACCCGGCGTCCTTCGGCGATCAGCTTGCGGCCGTCGGGGTGGTACGAGGCGTCGATCCTGGCGCTGGTGCCGTGGCCCTTCGCCTTGTTGCGGACCAGGAAACCGAAGAGAGGTGGCCCTTCCAGGTCGCTCGCAACCGATGCGGCGGTGGCCAGGTAGGCGCCGCCGACTTCGGGTCCACCGACCGCGTCGACATCGAACGGTTGAAGCTGCTCGCAGAGCGCCTCGCCGATCAGCCGCGACCCACGCGGCGAGAGCACCGTCGCCTTCGTGTCGCAGTAGTAGTGGGAGCGCGCTCCGGAGGTCAGAACGAAGTCCCCCTTGGCGATGCTCCGCTCCTGGAGCAGGGCCTTCAGTTCGACAAGGCGCGTCTCTTGATCCCTGTCTGACACGGCTGGGGACAGTATCAACGACTGTCCGAATCACGGCGTCTTGCGACGGGCTGGTGGTACTCTCGGGGCCCTTGCTCCCGGCCCCATCGGGCACCCCTTGTCGAAAGGCACCCAAGGGGCAGATCAATGACCAGCAGGATAGACACACTCGCCACCCATCGGACCTTCAGGCGGGCCGGCATTGAGCCGGCGCACGCCGAGGTCATCGTGGAAGCGATCAATCGCGCCGACGAACGCCTCGCCACGAAGGACGATCTGGCGCTGGTGCGGTCCGAACTCAGCGGTGAGATTCGGGCCTTGAACTCGCAGTTGACGGCGATGAAGTGGTTCATGGGAATCAACATGGCCATGACCACGGGGCTTGTGGTCCGTCTCTTCAGCATCTTCTGAAGCTATGGGTTCTTCGGGCGTTGCCGCCCGCATCGGCATCGTCACCGTTTCGGATCGGGCCTCACGCGGGGTGTACGAGGACCGCGGCGGGCCGGCGATCCGGGACTACCTGGCGGAGGTGCTGACCTCGCCCTGGGAGCCTTGCGCGCGAGTGGTCGAGGACGAGGTCGACCTGATCGCCGCGGCTCTGCGTGAACTCTCCGACGACGAGGGCTGCTGTCTGGTGGTGACCACGGGGGGTACCGGTCCGGCGGCGCGCGACGTGACCCCGGAGGCGACCCTGGCTGTGAGCGAGAAGGAGATGCCGGGCTTCGGGGAACTGATGCGGCAGGTGTCGCTTCTCGCCGTTCCGACCGCGATCCTGTCGCGGCAAACTGCGGGAATCCGCGGCTCGTCGCTGATCGTGAACCTGCCGGGCCAGCCGAAGGCGATCGGGGAGTGTCTCGACGCTGTGTTTCCGGCGATTCCGTACTGCGTGGATCTGATCGGCGGGCCGTACCTGACCACGAACGAGGCGCGGATCAAGGCGTTCCGGCCGAAGTCGGCGAAGAAGCCGGGCAGTTGAGTAGGAGGATCGGCATGGCGGACGAAGCGGGGCCGCGGGTGGTTTACCGGGCGCTTCTCGCGGTATCGCTGCTGACGCTGGTCGCGGCCTGCGGGCCGTCCGGCGGAGGCGGCGAGGAGGCGATCGTCTACCGCGACACCTGGGGCGTTCCCCACATCTACGCCGACACCGCCGAGGCGGGCCTCTACGCCTCCGGCTGGGCGATGGCCGAGGACCGGCTGAGCCAGTTGCTCGAGAACTACCTCTTCGGGCTCGGCGAGTACGCGGCCGCCTTCGGGCCCGGCAACGGCGACCGTTGGGTGCGGTCCGACCTGGAGTCGCTGATGTGGGACCACTACGGCGCCGCGAAGCGCCACTACGAGGCGAAGCTGAATCCAGAACTGCGCCGTCACCTGGCGGCGTTCATCGCCGGGATCAACGACTACCTGGAGCAGCACCCGGACGAAGTGCCGGCATGGTGGGGCGACCGCCCGGTCGACGTCTACATGCCGGTCGCCTTCAGCCGGCAGTTCATCTGGAGTTGGCCGGCGGGGCAGGCCCGCTCCGACCTGCGCGCGATCGGCGTCGAGCCCTCGTTCGATGTCGACCTTCGGGCCTCGAACCAGATCGCTCTGGCACCGGATCAGACAGCGTTCGGCGTCGCGGCGCTGATCATCGACCCGCACCTCTCCTGGCTGGGCCGTCACCGCTACTGGGAGGTGCGCCTTCACGCCGGCGACATCCACATCAGCGGCTTCGCCACCGCCGGCTTCCCCTACGTCAACCTGGGGCACAACGAGCACGTGGCCTGGGCGCATACGACCGGCGGGCCCGACACCGCCGACGCCTACGAACTGACCCTCGATCCGGAGGATCCGAGCCGCTACCTGTATGACGGCGAGTGGCGTCAACTGGAGAGCCGCACGGTCGAGGTCCAGGTCGCCGGCGAGGCGTCGCCGCGCGAGGCGACGTTGTGGGCCTCCCACCACGGTCCCATCGTGGCCCGGCAGGGCGACAAGGCCTGGGCTGCCGCCCTCGCCTACGAGGAGGAGATCGGCTACCTGGAGTCCAAGTACCACTTCATGGTCGCCGAGGACTACCAGGGCGCTGCCGCGGCGCTGGACGTGCGTCAGATCATGCCGCAGAACGTGATGATCGCCGACACCTCCGGCAACATCTACTATCAGCGCACGGGCCGGGTCCCGATCCGTCCCGATGGCTACGACTGGAGCCGGCCCGTCGATGGCTCGACCTCCGACACGGAATGGCAGGGCATCCACCCGGCGTCCGATCTGATGTCGCTGCTCAACCCGGAGCGGGGCTACATGCAGAACAACAACATCGGCCCGGACACGATGCTGGTCAACTCAACGCTCGTGCCTGAGCGCTACCCGGCGTATCTCTACAACCAGCCCGCGCTCTACACCCACCAGCGTGGCGCGAGCGCGATCGCCCGCCTCGAGGCGAAGCGGGGGTCCGGCCGCCAGTGGAGCGAGGAGGAAATCGTCGAGCTGGCGCTCGACCGCTCGGTCTACCAGTTCGAGCGCTGGGTGGCGGAGTTGGGCAGGGCGGAAGCCGCCGTCTCGGGGCAGCGTTCAGCGGGCCACGCCGAGGTGGCGCGTCGTATCGAGGAGTGGGACGGCGTCTCGGAGCCGGACTCGCAAGGCGCGCTCGCCTACTTCCGGTGGCGCGAGGCGCTGCGCGGTCTGGTCGGCGCCGAACAGATGAACGAGATGACCGCGCGTGTCAACGACTACCTGGAGCTCATCCGCGAGGCGCCCGAGCCGCCTGGACTGCGCGACGACGAACTGCCGGCGCTGGTCGAGGCGGTCGATGCCGCGGCCGAGGCGCTGCACGCCGGACCGGGCGGCTTCGATGGCGTCTTCGGCGACGTGTTCCGGGTCGGCCGCCAGGACTCGGCGGACGAGGTCTCCTGGCCGGTCGGCGGCGGCTCGCTCGGCGCGGCGGGCATGGCGACCCTGCGTGCGGTCGGCTTCAGCGCGCCGCGCGCGGACGGCACGCGCTGGGGAAACCGGGGTCAGACCTCGACCGAAGTCGTCATCCTGAGCAACCCGATCCGCAGCTACACCCAACCCCCGATCGGCCAGAGCGACCGCCCCGACTCGCCGCACTACCGCGATCAGGCCGAGAAGCTGTTCTCGCCCGGCGCCATGAAGCCCGGCTGGTTCACGCGCGAGGAACTGTTCGCCGACGACGGCGCGAACGTCGCCGCCGAGATGCGGTTGGTCTACGAGCCTGAGTAGAGGACGGCCCACGACGGGATCGCCGTGCTCGGTGCACGTGACCGAGATCGGGGCGAACCGCCGCGACGAGTAGAACTAGTCGCCGCTGCCGGCGCCGGTGCTGGTGGCTTCGCCGGACCGGATGTCCTCTTCGAGAATCCTCGCGCCGCGCAGCGTGTTGCCCATCGCGTAGTTGCCCTCGTGGCAGGCGTACTCGTAGACCCGCTCGGGTCTGTTCCGCCAGATGTACTCGCCGGACCAGGGGGCTTCCCAGGTAGCCGGATCGTCCATCGTGAAGTGGTAGAGGATGTCGCCGTTGGGCTGGAGCGTGAGGCGTTCGGTGACGTGGAGGTCCCGGGTTGCCCCGCGCAGGAACCCATCGGATCGGAAGTGGACCGAGTCGATGACCAGGGTGTCGCCTTCCCACCAGCCGATCGAGTCGCCGAGCCACATGCGCTCCTCGGGGCTCGGATGCTCCGAGTTCAGGCGCACGATCCGGGCGTCATGGACCATCTCGATCAGGATCATGATGTGGTCCTCGGTCTGCACCACGCGCTTGTAGTTGTTGTAGCCGCTAGGGAACGTCGGCGTGGCGCCGGTGAAGCCGAGGATGCAGCGTTCGTTGATCGGCAGCGACTCGGGGCCGTCGTAGGGGCCCGGGCCGTCGTGTTCGAGCCACCAGGCGGTGCCTTCGTTCGGGCGCCGCAGCTTGGCGCGCTCCGCCGCTCTCGCCTTTCTTGCCTCGGTCGTTTCCGGAATGCGGCCGTTCGGCGGGTCGATGATGATCGAGGTACGGAACTTTCCGTCCACCGCGAAGGCCTCGGTGCCGCGGTCGAGCCAGAAGCTGTTGTAGCCCCCGACATTGCCGGCAGCGCCCGGGGACCCGTCGCCGCCCTCCGGCGGCGCTTCGCGGTTCGGGTCGGAGACCTGGTGGCGCTCGGCGCGGGCCTTGGCCGCGTCGGCCGCGATCTTCTCCGCCTCTTCCCTGGTCAGGAGCAGGTTTTCGCCGTACTCCTCGGGGCGCTGCAGCGGCGTCAATGTCGCGGCGTCGTAGGTGCCGCTCAGGTCTGGCTTGCCGTCGGCGGCACGCTTGATCTCGCCCTCGGCCGCCAGGACGGGCGCCGCGATCAGCAGCACGAGGATGGCGGCCAGGGCCGCTGGGAATCGGACTCTCATTCTGCGTCCTCCTGTTTCGACTGGATGCCGAGAGTCTAGCCCGAGTTCGGTCCCGAACGGACGGCACTGGAAGGGCATCCCCAATGTTCGAACCCCTAGTTGATGGTCAGGGCGCGCCAGAGTTCGGCGACGTTCGGTAGGCGCTAGAGTTTGCCTTACGCGCTGCCCCACATGCACGGGCACCGTCCATAGGTGCTTTCGTGAGAGGAGCCGGAGGAAGATGCAGGAGTACACCGCGATCGTCATACGGTCCCCAAACAGCAAGGGCTGCTCCGAAGAGCAGCCCTTGAGCCGACAGCACGCTGCCGGCGGGTATCTACGGGGAAGCTACCTTCGCCTGGCAGACGATGCAAGCGAGACGGCCTCATGGCAGCCGCCCCTCCGCCGTCACCGGGGGAAGAGGGGCGGTGCCACCAGCGGTCGCGCAGGCCGCGGCGGGGGGCCGCTAATCCCCGCTGCCGCCGCCGGTACTCCCGGCTTCCGCGGCCAGCTCGTCGGCCTCAAGAATCCGCGCGCCGCGGAGCGTGTTGCCCATCGCGTAGTTGCCCTCGTGGCAGGCGTACTCGTAGACGAGTTCCGGGCGGTTCCTCAGGATGTACTCGCCGGACCAGGGCGTTTCCCAGGTGGCCGGATCGTCCATGGTGAAGTGGTACAGGATGTCGCCGTTCGGCTGAAGGGTGAGGCGTTCGGTGACGTGAAGCTCCTGGGTCGATCCGCGCAGGAACGTCTCTTCGCCTTCGCGGCCTCGGTCGTCTCCGGCATGCGGCCGTTCGGCGGGTCGACGATGATCGACGTGCGGAACTTGCCGTCCACGGAGAAGGCCTCGGTGCCGGGTCGCTGACCTGGTGGCGTTCGGCACGGGCCTTCGAGCCAGGTCAGGAGGTTCTCGCCGTACTCCTCGTCTGCAGCGGGGTCAGAGTGGCGGCGTCGTAGTTGCCGGCCAGGTCGGGTCGGCCGCTTGGAGTGCGCTTGATCTCGTCCTGGGCTCCCGCAGCGGGCGCCGTGATTAGCAGAAGAACGATTGCGGTCAGGGCCGCGGGGATTCCGCTTCTCATTCGGTGTCCTCCAGGTTTCGATCAGTCACCGCTGCCCGCTCCGGTGCTGGCGGTCTTGCCGGACAGCACGTCGGATTCGAGCACCCGGGCGCCGCGCAACGTGCCGCCCATCGAGTAGTTGCCCTCGTGACAGGCGTACTCGTAGACCTTCTCCGGGCTGCGCTTCCAGATGTACTCGCCGGACCAGGGGACGTCCCACGCGGCGGGGTCCTCGATCGTGAACTGGTAGAGGATGTCGCCGCCGGGCTGGAGCGTGAGGCGTTCCGTGACGTGGGATTCCTGCGTCGCGCCGCGCAGGACCGCCTTGGGATGGAAGTTCATCGAGTCGATGACGAGGGTGTCGCCCTCCCACCAGCCGACCGAGTGGCCGAGCCACTTCCGCTCGTCGGGGCTCGGGTGCTCCGCGTTCAGGCGCACGATCCGGGCGTCGTGGACCATCTCGATCAGGATCATGATGTGGTCTTCGGTCTGCACGACGCGCTTGAAGTTGTTGTAGAGGCTCGGGAAGGTCGGCGTGGCGCCGGTGAAGCCCACGATGCAGCGCTCGGTCACCGGCAGCGTCTCCGGGCCGTCGTAGGGGCCGTGACCCTCGATGTCGAGCCACCAGGCCGAGCCGTCGTTCGGCCGGCGTAGCCGGCGGCGCTCAGCGGCCCTCGCCTTGCCGGCCTCGGTCATCTCGGGAATCCGCCCGTTCGGCGGGTCGGTGAGGATCGAGGTACGGAACTTGCCGTCGACCGCGAATGCCTCGGTCCCGGTCTCGACCCAGAATCGGTTGTAGCCGCCCACGTTGCCGGCGCCGCCCGTCGTCCCGTCGCCGCCGGCTGGCGGCGGCTTGCGGTTCGGATCGGAAACCTGGTGCCGGTCGGCGGCGTACTGGGCCGCGTCGGCCTCGATCTTCGCGGCGTCTTCCGGAGAAAGGAAGAGGTTCTCGCCGTACTCCTCGGGCCGCTGGAGCGGTGTCAGGGTGCCGGCGTCGAAGGTGCCGGTCAGGTCGGGCTTGCCGTTGGCGGCACGCTTGATCTCGCCTTCGGCGGCTAGCGTCGGCGCCGCGATCAGCAGCACGACGATGGCGGTCAAGGCTGCGGGGACTCGGAGTCTCATTCACGTCCTCCTCTTTCGACTGGAATCCGGGCATTGTACCGGAAGGCCGAGCGCGCCTTCGGCCGTCAGGGCGACGGCTTGGACCGCTCGATCCGCCGTCTCGGAAGCGGCCGTTCCGGAACGTCCTCGAGCAGTCCGCCATGGCCGAGCGACGTGATGTCGCGGCGGGTCAGCCGGTCGCCGACGAGCAGGCGGGGCAACACCAGGTCGACGATGTTGCGCTTCGGACTCCGGGCGCAGCCGGGGGCGCCGAGGACGGGCGTGCCATCGAGCTCGGCGAGCAGCAGCAGGTTGCCGGGATCGACCGGTGCGCCGTAGCAGAGCACCGTGCCGCCCGCGGCCTCGATGGCGCTCGGAGCCAGGTCGTGGCGGTCCTGGATGGCCGTCTCGCCGGCGAGGATGAGGAGATCGGTCCGCGGCGCGAGTTCGGCCGCGGTGGCGGTGAGGCCGGGGGCGCCCCGCTCGCCGTGCAGAGGCACGAAGCGGACATCTGACAGCGTGGCGTTCAGGAGTGCGAGCCGCCCCTGGAACGCGGTTTCGAATCCCTTGACCAGCCGTTCGCGCCCGGCGGACTGGCCGGGTGCGACCGTGCCCGAAACGATCAGGGCGGCGCGCCTGGGCGGCAACGGGTCGAGCCGGATCACCGGACTCGGGGCCGCGCTCTCGGCGGCGGCAACCGTGCTCTCAGGCAACGCGTAGGGGAGGATCTTGGTCGTCCCGACCATCTTGCCGGCGCGGGCGACACTGTGGTTCGGCAGGGTGGCGATGGTGACGCCGTCGCAGTCGTTGATGCGGTCAAGCGCCTTGGCGTTCACCCGCACCAGGCCGAGGGTCTCGGCGTGCAGGTTCACCCTGCCGGTGGTCGGGCCGCGCAACGCAAGCCCCGGGCCCGTGACCGCCTCGCTGATCCTTCGGGCGGCTTCGTTCTCGTCGACGTCGCCGGGTTCCAGCCGGGCGGCGTAGACCTCCGAGCGGCCCAGCGCGGTCAGGAGAGCCACTTCTTCTTCGCCCAGGGCGCGGCCCTTGCGCAGGACGCGCCGACCCTCGCCGTCGTAGACGTTGTGGCCGAGGATGGTCCCCAGTGCTTGGGCGAGCGGCGTGGCTTCGAACTTCATCGTTGGTCCTGGCTCCGGGCGGAAGCTACACCGTCGGTCGAATGGCACGGGCCCATCCCAGCGGTCAGCGGCCGCCACGTCGGTGATGGCGGCAAACGCAGGCGGCGCACGGGGGCGCCGCTACGGCTCGCAGGCCCTCGGAAACGCCGTCGTGTCCATCACGGCAGGTGCTCGCGCACCTGGCTCGTTTCGGTACTCCTTGACCGAGCCGGTTACGGTGTCCGCAACGCGAATCGAGAAGCCGCGATCAGTGACCGATGCTGCTGAAACCCACATGTGACCGTTCAGCCCACAGGCGTCGAGCACCTTGATCAGGACCTCCCAGTTGTCGGGTTGAAAGAACCAGAACAGGCCGGAATCGTTCGTTCCCGCATGGACCACGCTGGCTTGGTTGCTTTCGCCGCCATCCGTCCACCAGTCGACTCCGACCGCGTAGCGGGAATCGCGCAGACAGGCCGTCCGCGAGTCGGCCACGCAGGTCCCGGCCGGAGCGCTCGCCTCCACCAGGAAGGTCAGGGACGCCGTCGACTCGTTGGTGCGGTCGCGTGTCCATAGAACGACTTCGTAGAAGCCGGGTTCCGACCAGGCGTGTTGGACCCTTCGGCTCCGTCGCGGCGCCGAGCCGGCGCCGAACTGCCAGCGTCGGAGAAGAACAGAACCGGTGCTCGTGTCTTCGAACGTCAGCGGAACGCCGGTCGGCACCTTGCACAGGCGCTCGACGCAGTCCGCGTTCACCGTGATCGCGGCCTGGGGCGGTGTCGGCGCCTCGCCGTCATTGCCGTCAGGTCCGTCGTCCTCGTCCTGGCGATCGCCCGGATCCGCGTCACCGTTCTCCTGTCCGCTGCCGCCCTCATCGATGTCTCCTTCGGCGTCGTCGTTAGGCGTCGAAGGAGGCGTCGAAGGTGGCGGTGACGGCGAAGGTGGCGGTGAAGGCGAAGGTGGCGGTGGAGGCGGCGAAGGAGGCGGTGACGGCGGCGGTGGTGGCGGCGAAGGCGGCGATGGTGTTGGCGTCGGTGTTGCCGACGGCGAAGGCGTGACCTTCACGATGATCGTCTGCCGTGAACTCAGTGCCCTTTCGTCCGAACCGCTCGTTGCCTCGATGACGACGACGTACTCGTTGTTGTTCGCTTCGTTCGCAGGCGTCGTGCTGGCGCTGTCACCGGGCTGATCGAAGTTCGGAGCCGCCGCGAAAGACAGTCCGCCCGATTCCGTGATGGCGAAGACGTCCCGGTCGGCGCCGTCAACGATCGAATACGACTCGACACTGTCGTCGGCGTCCTCGGCGACGACGGTTCCAACGAACGTTTGTGGCGCGGCGACCTCAAGGAGGTACTCGGTGGAAAAGACCGGGTAGAGGTTCTCCGGCGGCGCCTTGTGCCTGAAGTACTCAAGCAGGTTCGCGACCACACCTTGGCGCCAGAAGGCAAGGTCGACGCTCTCCCCGGGGTCGGTGTCGAGGTCGTACAGTTCGAGAGCCTGAAAGGCGCCATCGGTTTTCGGTTGAACGGCCTTCCACCTACCCCAGCGCGCCGCTCGCGCCTTCGGCTCCGTGTAGTTGCGCCAGTACAGGAAACGATCGCCATGTTGGGAGTCTTCTCCTCGTAGCGCATCCAGGACATTGACGCCATCGAGTCCATCCGGAACCTCAGTTCCGGCCAGAGCGGCCGCCGTGGGGAGAAAGTCGGCGAAGTGCCAGACGAGGTCGCTTACGCGCCCTGCCGGAATCTCGTTCGGCCAGCGAACAATCATGGGAACGCGAATGCCGCCATCGTAAACATCTCTCTTGAGCCCGCGGAACGGTCCGCCGGAATCGAAGAATGCAGGGTCGTTCCCTCCGGAATCGTGCGGCCCGTTGTCGGAAGTGAAGAACACGATGGTGTCGTCGTCGATCCCCAGCGCGCTCAGTTTGTCCAGGACCTGGCCGACACTGTCGTCCAGGCGGCCTATCATCGCCGCCGTTCCCTTCAGCGGCTCGGCCCAGGTCCTGTCCGCGTAGATTCCGGCATCAGGCACCTCCATGCCCTCCCGAGCTCGATGCCCGGCGAGGTCCTCGGGAAGCAGATCAAGAAGGGGTTCGCCCCATTCGTTGGCATGAGGAATCGTCAGCGCCAGATACAGGAAGAACGGGCCGGATTCGTTGGTCTCGACCCAGCTCAGAGCCTTGGACACAAGCAGGTCGTGTGAGTACTCGTTGCGCTGGGTGGCGATTGCATTGTCGCCTGAGCGGACGACGACGTTGTCAAGAGATGTTTGCGATCCGTCGGTGCCTTCCAGGACCGCAGGGTAGTAGTTGTGGGCCGCCTTCTGGGAAGGGTAGCCGAAGTAGTAGCTGAAACCCTGCTTCCACGGCGCTCCCGTGGAGCTGGCGCTTCCGAGGCCCCATTTGCCGATCGCAGCGGTAACGTAGCCGGCGTCCTTGAGCATGTCGGCAACTGTGGTGTCGGCCTCCTCAAGAGGCAATTCGTGAAGGAAGTAGTTCAGTGCAACCGATACATGACCTTGGTGCAAACCTGTCATGAGGACTGCCCGGGATGGACTGCAGGTGGAAGCACCCGCATAGGTATTCGTGAAGCGGACGCCTTCCGCCGCCATACGATCAAGCCGGGGAGTGAGGATCTTCGTCTGGCCGTAGGCCCCGACGTCTCCGTACCCCAGATCATCGGCCATGATCCAGACAATGTTGGGCTTGGTTGGTTCCGAGCCTGTTTCCTGTGCTTGCGCTTGACGACCGCCCAGCATTCCTGAGAACACTGCGGTCGGGAGCAGGACTGTCGCCCACCAGCGTTTCCAGTCGGACCGGTCCTTGGTAGATGCGGCGCCCCCGCCATGGGGACAACATTCGCGTTCGGACCGTTTCACGGCACGGATAGCGTAACAGCACGCACCGTCCGGAAGCGGCATCGACTGGGTGTCTTCCTGGTTTGGAGTAGGCTCGATTGTTATGGCTTCGGAGAACTATGGCCGGATCGACGGCTGGCGCGAGGAGCTCACGGAGTGGCGGCGCGACTTCCACCGCCATCCGGAACTTGCGTTCGAGGAGGAGCGAACGGCGGGGATCGTCGCCGAGCGCTTGCGGTCCTTCGGCATCGATGTCCACCAGGGAATCGCCAAGACCGGCGTGATCGGGACCGTCCGCGCCGGAAGTTCCGAGCGGGCGGTGGCCCTGCGGGCGGACATGGACGCGTTGCCGATCGAGGAGAAGAACCAGTTCGGTCACTGCTCCACGACGCCGGGGAAGATGCATGCCTGCGGGCACGACGGCCACACCGCGATGCTGCTCGGCGCCGCCAGGTACCTGGCGGAGACCCGGAACTTCGACGGCACGGTGCAGCTCATCTTCCAGCCTGCCGAGGAGAAGGACGGCGGCGCCGGGGTGATGGTCCGCGAGGGGCTGTTCGAGCGCTTTCCGGCCGACAAGGTCTTCGGCCTGCACAACTTTCCCGGTGTCCGGATGGGCGCCTTTGCGACCAACAGCGGTCCGTTCATGAGCGCGATCGACCAGTTCGAGATCGAGATCCGGGGCCGGGGCACCCACGGCGCCTGGCCCCACAGCGGCATCGATCCGATCGTCGCCGCGTCCCAGGTCGTGCTCGGCCTGCAGACGCTGGTGTCGCGGAACGTCGACCCCCGGCGGCGGGCCGTGGTCTCGGTGACGATGAGCCACGCCGGCGACGCCTTCAACGTGATCCCCGAGACCGCCTACCTGGCGGGGGGCGTGCGGTCCTTCCTGCGAGAGGTCCAGGAGACACTCGAACTCGGATTGAAGCGGGTCGTCCATGGCATCTGCGCGGCCCACGGAGCATCGGCCAAGGTCGACTACCAGCGGTACTACCCGGCGACGGTCAACGCGCCCCGCGAGACGGAGGAGATGACCGCCGCGGCGCGCAGCATGGGCTGGGAGGTCGACGCCGAGATGGAGCCGCTGATGGGTTCCGACGACTTCGCGTTTCTGGCCGAGGAGCGGCCGGGGTCCTTCATGATGATCGGCAACGGCGACAGCGAGATGCTGCACACGCCGAGGTATGACTTCAACGACGAGTTGCTGACCATCGGCGCCAAGTACTGGGCGCGTCTGGCCGAGAGTCAGCTTTCCTAGGTCGAGCCGAAACAAAAACGTCCGCCGCGGCGTATTTGCTGATGACGCGGGCAGTTGCCGGGCCCCTGGCCTACGGACGCCGTCCAGCCGCGAAGGCCCCCGCGCTCCGTCCGCCCACAAGTCCGAAAACCACGTCCGAAAGCCACGCTTCCAAACAGACGAGCAACCTTGATGTCGTACATGAACCAGCCAACAGCGGCCACGTCCAGAGCGAGCTGGACGCCGCTTGTTCTCTCTCTTCTCCTGTTTCTTCCCTTCGCGGCCGGCTGCGCGTTCGACAGCGGCGTGGCCAGCGAGCCGCCGACAGCCGACACCGCCAGCCCGGTCGACGACGACGCGATCCCCGTCGCGGCTCTGCCCATGTTCCGCGGCCGGATCGAATCCGTGCTCCGCTTCTCGACCAATCTCGAGGCGGAGAGCCGGGTCGACGTGCTCACCGAGACCGAGCGCCACGTGACCGACCTGATGGTCGAGGAGGGCGACTCGGTGCGTACCGGCCAGACCCTGCTGCTGCTCGAGGACGAGGCCCAGCGCACCGCCCTCAAGAGGGTCGAGAGCCAGCTAGCCCGCTCGCGCCTGGAGTACGAGCGCCAGAAGCGCCTCTTCGAGCAGGAGCTGATCAGCGAACAGGCGTACAACCAGGCGCGCTACGACACGGAGCAGCTCGAACTCGCGCTGGAAGACTCCGAGCGCGAGCTGAGCTACGCGACCGTCACGGCGCCGATTTCCGGCATCGTCACCCAGCGCCTCGTGAACCTCGGCGACCATGTCGAGACCCACGCCAAGCTGTTCGAGATCGTCGACTTCGACTCCATCGTGGCGCGCGTGTTCGTGCCGGAGCGCCAGTTGCCGGGGCTGTTCGTCGGTCAGCCGGCGCGAGTGCTGGCGCAGTCTCTCGACGGCTCGCACCAGGCGAAGGTCGAACGCATCTCGCCGGAGGTCGACCCGCGGAGCGGCACGGTCAAGGTGACCCTCGACATTCCCGGCGACCAGGGGCTGCTGCCGGGCATGTACGTCGAGGTCGACCTGGTGGCCGCGGTCGAGGAAGACGCCCTGCTGGCGCCGAAGCGGGCTCTGGTCTACGACCAGGAGCAGGTCTTCGTGTTCCGGGTCACCGCGGGCGGCGAGGGCCCGCGCGCCGAACGCCTGTTGGTGCACATCCTGATCGAGAGCGAGGACGTCGTTCAATTGGCCGGCGACCTGGCCGAGGGTCAGCATCTGGTCGTGGCCGGGCAGGCCGGACTGAAGGACGGCGCCAGGATCCGGCTGATCGATCCGGCCGAGGCGCTCGGCTCGGCGTCGGAGCTGGGTGCCGCGTCGGCCCCGACCTACCAGCCCTCGAGCTGATTCCTGCCACCCCGATAGCGAGAGGAGCGGCGTTGTGAATCGTCCGCAGGCTGCGAGATCCTTCGTCACTCACCGGCCGGTCGCGGTCTCCATGGTCTTCCTGGCGGCCGTCGTCTTCGGCCTGCTGTCGTATCAAGGTCTCGCGGTGACCCTGATGCCGGAGCTGTCGTACCCGACGCTTACCGTGCGTACCGAGTACCCGGGCGCGGCGCCGGAAGAGGTCGAGAACGACATCTCGCGGCGCATCGAGGAGCAGCTCGGCGTGGTGGGCGGTCTGCGGCGGATGAGCAGCGTCAGCCGCGCCGGCGTCTCGGACGTGGTGCTCGAGTTCTCCTGGGACACGCCGATGTCCGATGCGATCCAGGAGACCCTGGAGAAGCTCGACCTGGTCCTGCTGCCCGATGCCGCCGAGCGGCCGCTGATCCTGCGCTTCGACCCGGGCCTCGACCCGGTCCTGGAGCTCTCGCTCTCGGGCGAGGGCGAGCGCTTCGAGGGGGAAGAGGGCTTGCGGCGGCTCCGCCGGCTGGCGGAACTCCAGGTCAAGCGTGCGCTCGAGCCGATCGACGGCGTGGCCGCGGTGCGGGTGCGGGGCGGTCTCGAGGAGGAGATTCACGTCCTCCTGGATGCCCAGGACCTGCAGCGCTCGCGGCTGTCGGTGCAGCAGGTGATCGACCGCCTGGGTCAGGAGAACATCAACGTCGCCGGCGGCACCCTGAAGGAGGGGCGCACCGAGTACATGGTGCGCACGGTGAACGAGTACCTGAACCTGGAGCAGATTCGGGACACCGTGGTCGCGTCGGTGGACGGCCGGGAAGTTCGTATCGGCGATCTGGGCGAAGTCCGGCGCTCCAACAAGGACCGCGAGATTCAGACCCGGACCGACGGCGGGGAAAGCGTTCAACTCGACGTCTACAAGGAAGCGGACGCGAACATGGTCGCGCTGGCGGACCGGGTGCGGTCCCGGGTCGGCGAGCTCGACCTGGAGCGGGAGCGCGCGCTGGCCCGCGGCGAGAAGGTCGAGCAGCCGCGGTCCTTCCTGCAGCGGCTGACCGGCGGTTCGGACGGTGGCGGGCAGCAGAGGGCCGGTCTTGGCGGCGCAACCCTCTCGGCCGACCTCTACCGTTCGGAGGGAGCGGTGCTGACGGTGGTCTCGGACCGTTCCGAGTTCATCGAGGGCAGCATCGCCGAAGTCCGCAACACGGCGATTCTCGGCGGCCTGCTGGCCGTGGTCGTGCTCTATCTGTTCCTGCGCAACCTGGTCACCACCCTGATCGTCGCGGTGTCGATTCCGATCTCGCTTCTGATCACGTTCGCGCCGCTTTCGGCCGCTTCGGTGTCGCTGAACATCATGTCCCTGGGCGGCCTGGCGCTCGGCATCGGCATGCTGGTCGACTCCTCGATCGTCGTGCTCGAGTCCATCTTCAGGTGCCGCGAGGAGGGGGACGACCTGATCGCGTCCGCGATCCGCGGCGCCCGCGAGGTGCGGTCGGCCGTGGTCGCCTCGGTCCTGACCTCCATCGCGGTCTTCCTGCCGATGGTGTTCGTCGAGGGGATCGCCGGGCAGGCGTTCGGCGATCTCGGGTTGGCGGTGGTCATCTCGCTCCTGGCGTCGCTGGCGGTGGCCCTGGGCTTCATCCCGATGCTGGCCAGCCGCCGCGGCTGGAAGCTGCCCGAACGCGGCGGCGTGGTCTCCCGGCTGCTGAGGTACTCGGCCCTGGCGGTGTTCCGGCGTGACGCGGCGGCGCTTCGCGAGTGGTCACGGGCGCGGAACGCGGCGATCGGCTGGCCCGGGCTGGTGCCGGCGTTTCTGTTCATCAGCCTCCGGCTGGTCGTGGGAACGGTGCTCGAACTCCTCGCCAAGCTGGTTCTGTTCGTTCTTGCGGGTCTGGCGCTCTTCGTCGTCCGCCTGGTTGCCCCCGTCCTGATCAAGGTGTTCGGGCTGCTTGGCCGCGGCCCGCTCATCCTGGTCCGGCGGCTGCTGGACTGGCTGAACCGGGTCTATCCGGTGGTCCTGCATGGCGCCGTGCGCTTCCCGATCGCGGTGGTGGCGCTGGTCGCCGTCACGCTGTGGAGCTCCTGGTGGTTGCTCGGCCGCCTGGACAGCGAGTTGCTGCCCGAGGTTCGCCAGGGCGAGTTCACGATCGAAGTGTCGCTGCCGGTCGGCACGCCCCTGGAAGAGACCGAGCGGACGCTGGCCGGCGTCGAGAGCGCGATCCTCGAGGAGAAGCGCCATATCGAACGGCTGCTGGTGACCTTCGGCTACGACGTGACGAACACGCAGCGCTCCGACGAGGGCGAGCACACGGCGCGGTTCAAGGTCCTGCTCGAGCCGGTGTCGGCGTCGGTCGAGGACGAGGTGGTGGAGCGGCTGCGGCGTCGCTTCGCCGGGGTGCCGGACGCAACCTCCCGCGTTACGCGGCCGGTCCTGTTCAGCTTCAAGACGCCGATCGAGGTCGAGGTCCATGGCGAAGACCTGGCCCGCCTGCAGGAGTACGGCGACCGGGTGCGAGAGCTGATGGCGGCGATGCCCGAAGTCGCGGACGTCGAGACGACGCTCAAGAGGGGCGCTCCGGAGGTCCAGATCGTCTACGACCGCGCAATCCTGAACCGCTACGATCTCCAGACCTCGGTGGTGGCGCAGATGGTGCGCAACCAGATCGAGGGCTTCGAGGCCACCCTCTACAACCTGAAGGATCGGCGGATACCGATCATCGTGCGGCTCGCCGAAGAGGATCGCCGCACCACGGACCAGTTGAACGGCTTGGTCGTCAACCCCGGCGGCGAGCGCCCGATCCCGCTCCATGCGGTGGCGTCGGTGGCGGTGGGCGAGGGGCCCTCGGAGGTGCGGCGGATCGACGGCAAGCGGGTGGCCGTGGTCCACGCGAATCTCGGCGAGGCCTCGCTCGGCCGTGCCGTCGAGCGGATCGAGGAGGTCCTGGCGAGCGAGATCGAGTGGCCCGCGGACATGAGCTTCCTGGTCGGCGGCCAGAGCCAGGAGTGGCAGCGGTCGAGCGCGAGCCTGTGGTTGGCGCTGGGGCTGTCCGTGTTCCTGGTCTACGTGATCATGGCGGCGCAGTTCGAGTCCCTGCTGCACCCGCTGGTCATCATGTTCTCGATCCCGCTGGCGTTCTTCGGCACGCTGCTCACGCTCTACCTGTTCGACGTCAACCTGTCGATCGTCGTCTTCCTGGGGATGATCATGCTGGCGGGGATCGTGGTGAACAACGCGATCGTCCTCGTCGACTACATCAACACGCTGCGCGCCCGCGGCTTCCCGCGGCAGCGGGCGATCGTCGGCGCCGGCCTGGTGCGGCTGCGGCCGATTCTGATGACCACGGCGACGACCACTCTGGGTCTCCTGCCGATGGCCCTGGGCCTCGGTCAGGGCGCCGAGATTCGGACTCCGATGGCGCTGGCGGTGATCGGGGGGCTCGCCACCTCGACCGTGCTGACCCTGATCGTCGTGCCGGTGATCTACGAACTGGTCGAACGGCTGCGTGATGCGCTGTCATTCTCGCGCGACCGCGCCGGCCACAGCGCGCCGGCAAGCGGCGGGGCGCCGGTGCCGGCCGCGGCCGCGCCGGAAGGCAGCCGGCCATGATCCCCGGCGGGTTGGGCAGCTTCCTGCCGCGGCTTTCGCTGGAGCGGAGGATCGGCGTCGTGGTCGTCGTCGGCGCGGTCCTGGTCATGGGACTGGTCGCCGCGCTGTCCCTGCCGATCGAACTCATCCCGTCCGGCTACAGCTCGCCCTTCCTGCGCGTAACCGTGCCGTGGCGGGACGCGCCGCCCCAGGAGCTCCTGGACAAGATCACGATTCCGCTCGAGGAGGAGTTGGCCACGGTTCGCGGGCTCGAGAACCAGTACTCGTTCTGTGCCGTCGGCTTCACCCAGGTCTTCCTGAGCTTCGCGCACGGCACGGACATGGATGTCGCCTACCGCGAGGTCCGCGACCGGATCGAACGCGCCCGGGCCCGGATGCCCGACGATGTCGAGCAGGTCCTCATCCGCAAGGACGACGACGCCATGATGCCGGTGGCCATGGTCGGCCTGATCGTCGAGGAAGGCACGGCGGACGTCTACAACCTGGTCCAGAACGAGGTCATTCTGAAGCTGGAGCGGGTTCCGGGCGTGGCCTCGGTCGACGCCCAGGGCCTGCTTGAGCGGGAGGTGCTGATCGAACTCGACCGGCAGCGGGTCGAGGCGGCCGGCCTCAACATCTTCGAGATCGCCCAGGACTTGGCAAGCGACTACTTCACGCTGGCATCGGGCAACGTCCGCGCCGGCGACCGCAAGCTGCTCCTGCGCTCGGTGGCGAGGTATCCGGCGCCGCAGAACGTCCGCGACATGTGGATCACCGACACGGTGCGTCTGGGAGACATCGCATCGGTGCGTTACGACGTGCCGGACGACGAGTTCCGGGTCCGCGTGAACGGCCTGCCCGCCTACGCGATCCAGGTGCAGAAGGAAGGCGAGGCGAACGCGCTCGACGTCGCGAGCGAGGTCGAACGGCTGGTCAAGGAGCTGGCCCAGAACCCGAGGCTCGCGGCGCTCGAAGTCGACATCATCATGAGTTCGGGCGAGATCATCCGCGACTCGATGGGCGTGCTGCTGTCGAGCGGCCGCATCGGGGCGATCTTCGCGATGATCGTCCTCTTCTTCTTCCTCCGGCGGCTGCGGATGTCTCTCATCATCGCGTTCTCGATCCCGCTCTCCATGGTCGCAGCAGTGGTCGCGATGTACTTCTTCGGCGAGACCTTCAACGTGATCTCGCTGCTGGGCCTGATGATCTCGGTCGGGTTGCTGGTCGACAACTCCGTGGTCGTGGCCGAGAACATCCATCGACTCCACCAGGGCGGCATGGGCCGTCGGCAGGCGGCACTCCAGGGCGCTGGGGAGATCGCGCTCGCGATCACCACCGCCACTCTGACCACGGTGATCGTCTTCCTGCCCGTTTCCCTGGTCGACGGCCAGGGTCAGTTCATGCTGTTGCGCTTGGTCATCCCGATCACTGTCTCCCTGCTGGCCTCGCTGGTCGTGGCGCTGGTGGTCGTGCCGCTGATGGTCTACGTCACCCTGCCTTCGCGGCAGGCGGCGGAGAAGGGCGCCCTGCGCCAGGTTCGCGATGCCTCGAATGTGGTCCTGCGCCGCGCCTACGAGGCGACGTTCGGCCTGCTCAACCGCGCCTACCGCGGCATGCTCGGCTACGGCCTGCGGCGCCGGCTCGACGTGGTTCTGGCGCTGGTGGCGGCGCTGGCGCTGACCCAGTTCGCCGCCCGGGGCCGCCTGGAAGTCGTGGCGATGTCGGAGGACGACCAGGCCTTCTTCAACATCGAGGTCCGCTTGCCGCGCAATCTGTCGTTCGACGAGACGATCGAGTACTTCGCGCGCGCCGAGGCGAAGATCGACGGTTTGCGCGACGAGCTGGGCCTCGAGTACCTCGTGTTCTTTCACGAGCGCACCTGGGGCCAGATCCAGGGGATCATCGCCACCGACGCCGACACCGGGCTGAAGCCCCGCGAGGTCACCCAGCAGGTACTCGATCTGATGCCCGAGATGCCGGGTGTGCGCTTCCACACGGGCTTCGCGTCGGAACAGGAAACGACCGACAAGTCGTTCGAAACGCTGACTCTGTTCGGCGAGGACGCCGACGTGCTGGAAGCCGTGGCAAGCGGGATCGAGGATCGGCTGGTCCGGGTGCCGGGCGTGCTCGCGGTCAAGAAGGCCGCCGACGAAGCGCCCAACGAACTCGCCCTGGTCCTCGACCGGGACCGCGCCATGCGCCAGCAGGTGAACCCGCGCACCCTGGCGACGATGGTCGGCTACGCCCTGCGCGGGCAGGCGCTGCCGCGGATCTACTACGGCGGCCAGGACATCCCGGTGCGCATCCGCTTCGAGGAGCAGGACCGCCAGAGTCTCGCCGAACTGCGCGACTTCTCGGTGCCTACCGAGACCGGCGAGACGCTCGCCATCGGCACCCTGGTCGATGTCCGTCAGCAGCCGGCGGCGACCCGGATTTCGCGCCGCGACAAGCAGACCGCGCGCCGGATCACGCTGGAGCTCGAAGAGGGACGAGAGAGCGAAGCGCGCCTGGCGGTGCGGGCCGTTGCCGCACAGACGGAACTTCCCGAGGGTGTGGCATGGGCCCGCCGGGTCCGCAACGTGGCCGCGGAGGAAACCCGGAACCTGATGATCGCGGCGCTGATGTCGATCGCGTTCGTCTACCTGCTCATGGGTTTCCTGTTCGAGAGCTTCCTGCTGCCGCTCGCGATCCTGATCACGATCCCGCTCGCCAGCATGGGTGTGACCTGGATCCACCTGCTCTCGGGGCGCGACCTGGACTTCCTGGGGCTGGTGGGCCTCATCATCCTGATCGGCGTGGTCGTGAACAACGGCATCGTGCTGCTCGACTCGGTGAATCGCCTGCGCACGGCAGGCATGGAGCGAGGCCAGGCCCTGCTCGAAGCCGCCGACCGGCGCTTCCGGCCGATCATGATGACCGCGCTGACCACGATCGGCGGCATGGTGCCTCTGCTGTTCGGGCAACCGACCCAGATGGGCCTGAGCTACAAGAGCTTCGCGTTGACCCTGATCGGCGGCATGGCCGCGGCGACGCTGCTCACGCTGCTCGCGGTGCCGGTGTTCTACACGCTGATCGAGGACGGCCGCGCCTGGGTCGGCCGCACGATCGCCGGCGCACTGGCTCCGCGGCAGAAGGCGCCCGTCGGCTCCGCCGGCGCGTAGTGCGCCGAGGCGCACCGAGTGCGGAGCGTCCAATCCTCCGAATATCCAACGGATTGGACGGCTCAAGCCTCCAAAGCGGCCCAACAAAGCACGAAACCCCGGATCCCCGGCTTGGTCCGACCGTATGGGCACCCGCAGTTGCTATAGTCCGGCCTTCACTGCTAGGTAGCTGCTCCGACTTCGGCAGCCCGACCTGAGTGGTCAGGGGACCTCGCGGCCCTTCTGGTTGATGGGTGAGTTCCTCGGTTTGCCGCATGCGGAGAACCGAGCGAACGCCATGCCCCTTACTGGCTGACCAGCCAGCAACCACGGAGGATTAGGCTTATGCGACGCACCTTGGCCTTGCTAGGAACTCTCTGCCTCCTGGTCCTTGCCGCGCCCATCGCGGCGGACAGCCCAGAAACCGGGATCGTCGTCGGACGCGCGGTCGATTCGAACGGCGACCCCATGCCCGGGGTCACGGTGACCCTCGCCGGCGAGCGCGGCGAGAAGGTCGCGATCACCGACGCTGAGGGCGCCTACCGGTTCGCCCTGGTGACGCCTGGACCGTACACGGTAAGGGGCGATCTCGACAGCTACGGGACGGCCGAGAGCGCGGTGCAGGTGACCCCCGGCACCCGCTCGGAAATCGGCTTGACCATGGTGCTCGAAGCGGCGGGAGAGATCACTGTCGTCGCCGAAGCGCCGGTGATCAACCGCTTCGAGTCGACCTCGGCCGGCACGATCACATCCGACGTGGCGAGCAACGTGACTTCGCTCAACTCGAACTACTACAGTGCACTCGCGCTGCTGCCGGGCGTCACCTCGGACGGCGACCTGGCGGACGAGTACCCCGGCACCAACGGATCGCGGTGGATGGAGGCCGCGGTCTTCGTCGACGGCGTGGATACGACCTACACGCGGCGGGGCGGCTCCCGTCTGTATCTTCCCCAGATCGCCGTGTCCTCAACCTCCCTGCAGTCCACTTCAGGCAGCGCCGAGTACGGGCGCGCCACCGGCGGCGTCACCAACGTCACCACGAAGTCGGGCACGAACCGGTTCCACGGCGACTACTACGCCCACCGGCAGCAGGGCGACTGGGTGTCGGAGTTCAAGAGCCATCCGGAGCTCGCGGAGCGTGTCACCTGCAAGTACAGAGCGGTCGTGAATCCGCACCTCCTGGCCCGCAGCCCATACTGCAACCCGGATTTCTTCTTCCGTACCCAGGAGCAGAAGGACTACTCGGACCTCCAACTGCAGGGTTCGCTCGGCGGCCCGCTGGTGCGGAACAAGGCCTGGTTCTTTGCCGCGGCTGCGGACACGAATACGTTCAGCAGCCAGGAGACATATGGCGGCGACATCGTGGACAACAGCGCCTACGTTGGCAGCCGGATCGCCAAGCTGAACTTCCAGCCCAGCCCATCCCACGCGTTCTCCGCCTACTACACCACTTCGCCGCTCGACGTCACGTTCATCCTTGGTGATCTGCCGGCCGACAGGTACACGGCCACGCCGCACATCTTCGGCGGCGAGCTGCTGACCGCCAACTGGAACTGGAGCGCCAGCCAGGACGTGTTCATGGAGTTCAAGCTGGCGTTCCACGATTCCAGCGAGCACAAGCCCCTGAACGCCGGCGACGGCTACGACCTGGAATCCGCCCTGCTCGAGAAGCAGCAGGATCCGCGGTATCCGGCGAACAACCTGGGGCGCCACAGCCCCGGCAACAACTTTGACGGCTATATCGGTTTCGACGGGCAAGATCACTGGTGGAACGGCTGGATACTGGACAACGGTTTCGGTCGCAACGACTACCCGCGGGACCAGGCGAACGCGCGCATGACCTGGTTCGCCAGCGAGAACCACGAGGCGCTGTTCGGCGCGGATTGGCAGAGTGTCGGCTGGGTGCAGAACCTGCAACGAAACAACACCTACTACGGAAATCAGTTCGACGTCTCGAGCCCGTCCGGCTTCGACGTTTGCAGCATCATTGCGGTGGGCCTTCGTCTCTGTACCCTGGACGACTACTCACCCGCCGATCTGGTTGGCGAACCGGTTCTCGACGGCACGAGATCCTCGAACGTGGCGTTCTTCGCCCGCGACAGGTTCTCGGCAGGAGATCACTGGACTTTCAACCTGGGGCTTCGCTACGAAGACCAGGTGCACAAGAACGACGTCCGGCGCACGGTGATCGATTCAACCGATGTCTCACCGCGCATCTTCACAGCCTACGATTTTCGAGGCGACGGAAAGATGCTGCTCAGTCTGAGTCTCGGTCGTTCCTACCAGCATATGCCGCAGGATCTCGTCAACAATCACCTGCTCGAAGGATGGAACGGAACCAACGCGTGGGACCGGTTCATCTACTGTGATCCGGCCGCGGCGTTCTTCCTTGCGTATGTATGTAACGGTGTGGGATATACGGGCCTGGTAGGCAGGCAGCGTCCCGGCGTCATGTGGCAGCAGATCGATGCCGGTGTGCTCCCCAATGTCGACATCGAGCCTTACTTCAAGGACGAAGTCGACCTGAGCCTGCGTTGGGCCCTGAACCCGAGTTGGTACTTCCAGGCGAGCGCCATCTACTGGACGTTTCAGAACTCCATCGGCACGACCCAGCAGCGACTGCCCAACGGTGACTTCTTCACGTTCACCGAGAACTACAAGGACTACGAAGAGGTCCTGGGTACGCTCGGCGTGGTGGATCCGGACGTGCTGGCGAACTTCGAAGAGGGCAAGCGCACATACAGGTCCCTGCAGTTGCAGCTCAACCGGAGCTTCCGCAACGACTGGGCGCTCTACAACAATCTGACTCTGGCCGATGCCAGGGGCCACTTCTGGGGCGGGTTGTTCAACAACGTGAACGCGGACTACGGCCGGAACCTGGATGTCGGATTGACCCAGGGGCACATCGATTCGTGCGCGGGGGGCCAACTTGTGACCCTTGGTGGACAGCCGGTGATCGGCGCCGACGGCAGTCCCATCGTGAGGCCGTACCCGGTCGATTGCGAGGCGGCGCTGTCAGGGTTCCTTGGCGTACCGGTGTCGACGATCAACCGTTACGGGACGGTCGGCGAGAACAACAAGGTGACATGGAACAGCTACGGCTTCAAGGCCTGGGATCTGGGCAACAGCGGTCAGAGGTTCACGTTGGGCGGTTCGTTCTCATGGCGCTCCGGGAAGCCGTGGCAGCGGCAGGCGGGTGCGGGACTCGGGAGCTGCGGCAGCACCTTTGACGGCTGCGATCCGGTGCAGGCCGCCATCAGTTCAGGCACTGCCCTGTATCTTGAGCCTCGCGGCACCCGCGATCCGTTCAACTCGAACTGGAACGTCAGCCTGCAGTTGAACTGGGAGTTCCGCATACGGGGGGATCTCAGGGGTAGCTTGCGGGTTGACGCCTCGAACGTGACGAACAACCAGCAGGCTCTGCGATGGACGAGCCAGGGCGAGATCAACACCTCGCGGTACATCGGCTGGCAGGGCCCACGTCGGTTC
The DNA here is from genome assembly GCA_965205295.1 of Candidatus Multivorans sp. Lineage (GTDB taxonomy): Bacteria > Acidobacteriota > Thermoanaerobaculia > Multivoradales > Multivoraceae > Multivorans. The sequence goes on along the minus strand of OZ242167.1, from coordinate 1,676,985 downwards.
GCCTTGTCGACGACGTTCAGCTTCTAGGCGACTCGTCGGTGGGCCGCTGCGCGTGCGCGCAGTGGCCCAATCGGTATCGCGTGGAGCCCGGCCCCGGCCGGGCTCTTCGTCCTTCTCCCTAAGGCCCTACACTGCCGCTCGTCGACAGGATGGCGCCGGTCAGCGGATCGTAGACGGCGGCCACGAAGCGGTGCTCGCGGCGGCGGAGCAGCAGGTTCGTCTCGTAGTAGAAGACATCTCCAGGTTCCGGTTTGCTGGGGCCCGAGATGAGGATCTTCTCGATCGGCGTCTCGGAACGGTCGCCGTCCTCGTCGATGACTGTGACGCGGAACTCCAGTTCGTTCGTCCACCGGCCGGCGATGGGCAACAACTGCACGTGGTCGAGCGGGATGGCTATCTCCATCGGGACCAGGATCTTCCTGGATCGGGCGCGCTCGGGGGTGCCGAGGCGCACGCCGAGAAGTTCGGCGCCGGGCGAACCGCCGAAGAGCAGAGCGCCCTCGACGAGCATTGTGACTTCGGTGCTCCTCGACATGTCGAGGTAGCTTCGGCGCGACCGGACGCGCAGCTCGGGGCGCCCGTTGACCCGGACCTCGACCTTGTGGCCTTCGTCGTCTTCGTTGCGCGGCGGCTCGAACCCGAGCCAGTAGTAGGCGCGCGTGTCCGCCGCGGCCTGTGCCAACGCTGTCTTTCTCAGCGCGTTGATCATGGCCAAGCCGCCAGTCTCGTCGGCCAGGTAGCGGAGACTGTCGTGGTCCAGCCACTCCTTCCCCGGGCCTGGCCCTTCCGGGGTACCGGGGTCACCATCGCTGTCGTCGGAGTACCCCACGGAGGCGTCGTTGGACGACGTGGCTCGGAAGCCTGGAACATCCACCGGATAGAGCGTGTAGCCCACCAGGTTCGCGGCATCCACGAGAGGCCCCAGGACGTTGTCCACGTTGATGTCAAGCAGGGTCGGCTGGTCGTCCTCGAAAGTTGGCTGTGGCAAACCCCAGCCGCCGGCGAGAACCAGCATCACCTTGCGGCCCTCTCGACCGGCGAAACTCCGCAGTGTGGCCACCGCGGCCAGTGCGGATCGCTTGACCTGTTCCGCCCGGTATCGCTTGGCCTGTTGGACCTCCTGCTTGTTCGAGGACTGGCGGACCGCCCGCTGATCGACCCTCCGCATCAAACCGAGCGCCGGGCGCTCCCGTGCCTGACGCAGCGCTGCCCGGATCTCGTCGGCGGAGTTCGTCCAGCCCGTCAGCAGCGTCACGTTGGCGCCGTCCGAGGCGACTGCCGCCACGCGGTCCGCGGGGCGGAGCTGCGTGAGGTCTTCTTCCAGCCCTCGGAGCACGCCATCGCGGTGTTGCCCGATGGAGAATAAGTCGTCGATGAACACCAGGAAGTTCGTCCCGACCGGTTCGCCGGCGTGCAGCGCAGGTATGGCCTCCGCGATTTCCACGGCGCTCGCGGGCGCCGCCCGGACGACGCCCTCGTCGATCTCCGTGAAGTAGGCGATTGGCGCCGGCTCGCCGTCCACCAGGAGCTCGAAGTCGTTCGCAGTCAGACCTCGGACCCGGTTCCCTTCCCTGTCGGTGACGACGACCTCGACATTGACGACCCGGACATCGATTACGTCGGAGAACAGGTCCGGCAGGGGGGGATCCTGCGCGGTGACGGGGAGTGCGGCCAGGAGCCACAGTGCGGCGGCGACCGGTCGGAATCGGTGAAATCGGGAGCGTGGAAGCGAAGCGACACGATCCCCATGTCCGCCAAAAGGCCGTTTTCTCATCATGTGGTGTCCTCTGTCTACCTCGGTCCAACGTTGCCTCTCGCCGACAGCAACTCGCCGGTGAGCGGGTCGTAGACCGCCGCGACGTAGCGGTGCTTGCGCTTGCGAAGTCGCAGATCCGTCTCGAAGACGAATTGGTCGCCCGGCATGGGCTCGTTCGGGATGACCACGTTGAGCTTCGCGACCGGCGGCGTCGCCATGTCGCCGAACTTGTTCATGAGTCTCATCCGGAACTCCAGCTCGTTCATCCACTGGCCATTCATTGGCAGCAGCTCCACGTCGTCGAGAGGGATCGTCACCCTCATCGGCACGAAGACCTTGCGGAAGCCTGCCTTCCGGGGTGTGCCGAAGCTCACCTCCAGGGACTCGGCGCCGGGGGCGCTGCCGAACAGGAGCGCGCCCTCGACCAGCATCGTGACCTCGGTGCCCTTGGACATGTCCAGATAGTGCTCCCGGGTCCGGACTCGGAGGTCGCGGCGTCCGGCGATGCGGACTGTGATGTCGTGGAGCCGGTCGTCTTCGCTGCGGGGAGGCTCGAAGCCGAGCCAGTAGTAGGAGCGGGTGTCCTTCACGGTCTCCCCGAGCGCTTTGTTGCTGAAGGAGTTGATCATCGGTAGTCCGCCGGTCTCTTCTGCCAGGAACCGAAGGACGTCATGGAATCTGTGCTCGGGTACTTCCCTCCACATTGCGTACCCTCCAATGGGACCCGCGAAGGGTGGCCCGGCGCCTGCCGTGCCGAAGCCGCTGATCGGAATATCCCGGCCGCGGAGGCCGGGCAGGTCAATCGGGTAGAGGCTGTAGCCGACCAGGTTCGCGGCGTTCACCAGAGGCCCATAGAGTCGGTCCAGCGTTGCGCCGGCAGACGCCGCGGCGTACGCCGATCCGAAGTTCCAGGAGTCGGACACGGTGGCCCACCCTTCGATCAGCAGCAACATGACCTTGCGGCCCGGTGCGTTGGCGAAACTGCGCATGGCGCCGGCGGCAGCCATCACCGATCGCCGGGTCTTGTCGCCCCGGTCTGCGCCCATGCCGTAGCTGTACAGCAGACCGTGCGGCTTGCGTTTCCTTGCCTCCTGTAACGCGGTCTCAATGTCTTCGCGGGCGCCGGTCCAGTCCGTGATCAAGGTGAGTTCGCGGCCGTCGTTGGCCACAACCGCCACGCGATCGGCCGGCTCGAGTTGGACCAGATCCCGTTCAAGACGCGTCAGCACCCGGTTTCTGCGCTGCTTGATGGCGAACAGATCGTCGATGAAGATGAGGTAGTTCGTGCCGACCGGCTCGTCGGCCGTCAGCGACGGCACGTTGTCGACTCCCTTGTCGGACGGTGCCAGCGCCCGCCCGTCGTCGATCTCGGTGAAGTAGTCGATTCGTACAGGTCGGCGGTCCACGAGGAGTTCGAAGTCGCTCGCCTGCAGTCCCCGGATCCGGTTTCCTTTCTTGTCGGTGACGACGACTTCGACGTTGACGACCCGGACGTCGATCACGTCGGAGAACAAGTCCGGCAGGGGGTTGTCCTGGGCTGCGCCGGGAATGGCGGCGAGGCTCAGAGCAGCGATGGTCAGTGTGCAGAATCTCATGGAACGCCCTCGGTGTTGTTCGGTCTTCTACTGCGGCCCCACGGCTCCGCTGGACGAGAGGATCGCGCCGCTCACCGGGTCGTAGATGGCCGCCACGAAGCGATGTTCGCGCTTGCGGAGCAGCAGGCCCGTGTCGTAGACGAAATGCTGGCCGGGCTCCGGTTCTGCCGGGCCTGCGATGCGGATCGTCTGGACCGGTGTCTCGGAGCGGTCGCCGGACTCGTTGATCACGGTGACGCGCAGCTCGAGTTCGTTCATCCACAGGCCGCCCATCGGAAGAAGCGTGATGTCGTCGAGGGGGATGACTACCTTCATCGGCACCTGGATCTTCCTGAACCGCGCTTTCTGCGGCGACCCCAGGACTATCTCCAGGGATTCCGTCCCCGGGGATCCGCCAAACAGCAGGGCGCCCTCGACCAACATCGTGACCTCCGTGCCCTTCGACATGTCCAGGTAGTGCTTTCGCGACCGCACGCGCAGGTCGCTTCGTCCCGCTAGCCGGACGTCGATCTTGTGGAGTTCGTCGTCCTCGTCGCGGGGTGGCGTGAAGCCCAGCCAGTAGAACGACCGCGTGTCGGCGGCCGTCGTGGAGAACGCGATATCGCGCCGGGAGTTGATCATCGGCAGTCCGCCGGTCTCGCGGGCCAGAAACTCGAGAACCGAGTGATCCGCCCACTCTCCTGTGTTCGATTGGAACAGGGTCCCGTCGGGATACAGGCGTCCCGCGCCGCGTGCGGTCAGGTACTCGTCGTAGAGGTTGTGGCTCCAGTGGAAACGCCTGTAGAAGCGGTAACCTGGGACATCCGCTCCAGCGATCGACGCAAACGAGGGGCGAAAGCCGGGAACGTCGACCGGATACAGGGTGTAGCCGACCAGGTTCGCGGAGTGAACCAGGGGTCCGTACAGGTCGTCCACCCTCAAGCGGGAGAGGTCGGCCGGGCGGCGGAACCTGTTTTCGAGAAGAGCCGAGGGGGTTCGCCACCCTGGGCGAGAAGGAGCATCACCTTGCGGCCCGGAACAGCCGCGAAGCTGCGCACGGCAGCCGTCGCGGCCATGACTGCTCGCTGGATCTGCGCGGAGCGGCTGCCCAGCCCCGGCATCAGTCCGAGAGCCTCTCGGTCCCTCGCCTGCCTTAGTGCGGCTTCGATGTCGTTGCGGGATTCCGTCCAGTCCGTCAAACGGGTGACGTTGTAGCCGTCGAACACGACCACCGCCACGCGGTCCGCCGACCCAAGCTGGTCGAGGTCGGTGTGCAGCCCGTCCAGTACCCGGTCGCGGTCGCGCCGGATCGTGGACAGTTCGTCGATGAAGATGAGGTAGTTCGTAGCCACCGGTTCGTCGGCCGCCAGGGCGGGCACGTTGCCGACGCCATCGTCGGACGACGTCTTCGCGAGCCCGTCATCGACTTCCGTGAAGTAGTCGATCTCCACGGGTGCGCTGTCGACGTGGAGTTCGAAGTCGCTCGCCTGGAGTCCCCGGATGCGGTTCCCCTTCTTGTCGGTGACGACGACCTCGACGTTCACGACGCGGACGTCGATCACGTCGGAGAACAGATCGGGCAGGGGGCTCTCCTGGCCCGTGGCCGGTACCGCGGCCAAGAGCAGTGCGGCGATGGTTGCGTGGTGGAATCTCACCTGATGTCCTCCGTGGAGGCGTCTGTACCCGTGTTCGGTGCCAACTCGCCGCTCGCCGACAGGATGGCGCCCGACAGCGGGTCGTAGACGGCAGCGACGTACCGGTGCTTGCGCTTGCGCATCAACAGGTCCGTCTCGTAGACGAAGGTCTCTCCGGGCGGCGGCGTCTCCGAACCGAGGATCGGGATCTTGCTGACCGGGGTTTCGGACCGTGCACCGTGTTCGTCGATCAGGGTGACCCGGAACTCCAGCTCGTTCATCCATTGGTCGCCTACCGGCAGAAAGGTCAGATCGTCGAGTGGAATCGCGACTTCCAGCGGCACGAAGATCGTTCTGAACCCGGCCTTCCGGGACGGGCCGAAGCGCACATCCAGGGCTTCGGCGCCGGGGGCGCCGCCGAACAGCAGGTTGCCTTCGACCAGCATCGTGACCTCGGTGTTTCTCGACAGGTCCATGTAGTTGCGGCGTGACCGGACCTGGAGATAGGGGCGCCCGACCAACCGCGCGTCGATATCGTGGACTTCGTCGTTCTGTTCGCGCGGCGGCTCGAAGCCGAGCCAGTAGTAGGAGCGCGTGTCGGCTGCCGCATCGGCGAGGGCGGTGCTGCGTGCCGCGTTGATCATGGCTACGCCGCCCGTTTCACGGGCGAGGAACTCGAAGGCGGCGTGCTGGGAGTGTTCGAGATTCACCCAACGCCCATTGGAGGAGCGGCCGGCGTAGGCCGGGTTGCTCCGTTGGCCGATCTCCTGGACGGTAAAGTTGGAGGAGCGGCCGGCGAAGGCCAGGTTGCTCCGTTGGCCGATCTCCTGGACGGTAAAGGCGGTCGTTGTACGTACCTTCTCCGGCCGGTGACCTGGAAGGTCCACGGGGTAGAGGGTATAGCCCACCAGATTCGCGGCATGCACCAGGGGGTCGTAGAGGTCTTCCAGCCAAGCGCCGTCGCTGGCTGGGTTCGTGCCAAGCCATGACGGTACGGTCCAGCGGTCGGCCAGTACCAGCATCACCTTGCGACCGGGGGTGTCCGCGAAGCTCCTCACTGTTGCGACGGCAGCCATGACGGATCGCTGGATCAGGCGCTCGCGTCGCAACCGTCGGTGGCGCGCCCTGGCCGGCGCGAAAACGTCCGGCTCCGAGTTGAAGTAAGAGGGCCAGGCGCCTGGATCGACCCACCTCCAGCCGCCGCCCGTCTCGCGTTCCCGCGCGCGGACCCAGGGCATCCCGGATCTCGTCCTCAGAGTGTGTCCAGTTGAGGAGTCGCAGGACGTTCGTCCCGTCGAATGCGACGACGGCCACGCGATCGACCGGCTGGAGCTCTCTCAGGTCCGTCTCCAGCCGCTGGAGCACCCGGTCGCGGTCTTGCGCCCTGGCGAGGGACTCGTCGATGAAGACGAGGTAGTTGGTCCGCACAGGCTCGCCGGGGAGCAACGAGGGTGCGGCCCGGTTTGCGTCCTCCGCCCGGCTGTTCGTCGACGTTTCTCGGGCGATCCCCTCGTCGACCTCGGTGAAGTAGTGGATTGGAGTGGGTTCGCCGTCGACCCGGAGTTCGAAGTTTGATGGAGCCAGGCCTTGGATGCGATTGCCCTTCTTGTCCGTGACGACGACCTCGACGTTCACGACGCGAACGTCGATGACGTCCGAGAAGAGGTCCGGCAGGGGACTCTCCTGACCCGCGGCTGGTACCGCGGCCAGCAGCAGTGCGGCGGCCGTTGCGCGAAGGAGCCTCACCTGGCGGCCTCCGTCGGGTCGTTTCCTCTCGTGTGCGGTCCCAGTTCGCCGCTCGCCGACAGGGTCGTGCCGGAGAGAGGATCGTAAACCTCCGCTATGTAGCGGTCTTGCCGTTTGCCCACGCGCACGTCCGTCTCGTAGACGAAGTAGTCGCCGGGCTGCGGCGCGCGTAGACCGCGGATGGGGATCTTTCTCACCGGCTTCCTGGAGCGGGCGCCCTGCTCGTCGATCACGATGACCCGGAACTCCAGCTCGTTCGTCCACAGGGCCTTGATCGGCAGCAGGGTCAGATCGTTGAGCGGTATCTTGACCTTCATCGATACGGAGACCCTACCGAGCCCGGCCTTGCTCGGCGTGCCCAGGCACACTTCCAGCACGTCTTGGCCGGGGGAGCAGTTGGTTGGCTGGGAACTCTCCGCGAGACTCTCTGTCGGCACGTTTGTGTCCCTGTATGGCCCAAGTTGACCGCTGGCCGACAGGATCGCGCCGGAGATCGGCTCATAGACGGCCGCGACGTACCGGTGCCTGGGCTTGCGCATGCGCAGCTCCGTCTCGTAGACCAACACGTCACCGGGTACGGGCTCGTCGATCTTGACTACCGGGATCTTGCGAGCCGGCTGCATCGAGAGGCGACCGAATCTGTTGAGGAAGGCGACCCGGAGCTCCAGCTCGGTCATCCACAGACCATCCATCGGCAGCAGGGTAACGCCGTCGAGGGGGATCGTGACCTGCATCGGTACGGTGACCGCCAGGAGCCCGGTCTTTCGCGCTGTCCCGAAACGCACTTCGAGGGTGTCGGCGCCGGGGGAGCCGCCCAACAGGAGGGAACTTTCAAGGCGCATCGAGAGCTCGGTGTCCCTTGACGTGTCCCTGTAGTGCTTCCGATTGCGGACGCGAAGGCCGCGGTGGCCGCGCAGCCGCACCTTGATGCGATGAAGCTGGTCTTCTTCCGTGCCAGGGGCTTCGAAACCGAGCCAGTAGTACGACCGCGTGTCCGCGACGGTCTCACTCAGGGCTCTGTCGCGGTACGAGTTGAGCATCGCTCGTGCACCCGTTTGCCTGGCGAGGTAGCGGAGGACGTCGTGCTCCTCGGTTTCGTAACTCGGGAAGGCGTAGCGGCCGGTGTAGTTCGGCCGGAATCGGGGTCCGTACAGCCCGAAGACGGGGTCGTGGTACGAGGAGCTGACCATCCTCGGTTTTGGTCTGGGCCCGGGGAGGTCGATTGGGTAGAGGCTGTAACCGACCCGGTTCGCTGTATGAACAAGGGGGCTGTACAAGTTCTCCATGCTCGCCCGGTTGGCCCGGAAATCGTTCGTCCTGCTCCAGTCCTGGGTCAGAAGGAGCATCACCTTCCGACCCGGAGCGTCGGCGAGACTGCGGATCGTGGTTGCCGCCGCCATCACGGTCCGCCGGATATGGTCGGGCCTGGTGCCCAGGTCGAATTGTTTCGGACGGCCGTATGCCTCGCGTCCGCGCGCTTTGCCGAGAGCTTCGATGATCCTGGAGCCGGAGTTCGTCCAGTCCAGGAGGATGGAGACGCTGGAGCCATCGAAGGCGACGACCGCCACGCGGTCTACCGGGCTCAGCAAACCGAGGTCCCGCTCCAATGCCCGAAGCACCCGGTTGCGGTGGTGCCGGAGGGCCTGCAGATCGTCGATGAAGATGAGGTGGTTCGTACCCACCTGCTCGTCCGTGGCCAGGGACGCCGCAGCCTGGATTCCATCGTCGATCGAGCTTCGCGCGTAGCCGTCGTCGATCTCCACGAAGTAGTTGATCGGTACGGGCTTACGGTCCACCCGAAGTTCGAAGTCCGAAGCCTCGAGACCGCGGATCCGGTTGCCCCGCCGGTCGGTGACGACGACTTCGACGTTGACGGCGCGGACGTCGATCACTTCGGAGAACAGGTCGGGCAGGGGGCTCTCCTGTCCCCAAGCGGGGACGGTCGCGACAAGAAGGGTGACAGCCGCAGTCCAACCGAGCCTCAAGAGGACTCTCCTACTGTGTGTTCCAGATCAGGACAGCATGGTGACCTGCAACCTCTGTGCCGGGTGTGTGACGTTCACGCAGGGGCCTCAATGCTCAATCGCTCGGGCGTCCGCGGTCCTGCCGCGTGCGGACTTCCTCGATCACAGCGGCGACTTCCGATGCGGTCAATGGAGGCGGCGTTTTGCCAGTCGGAACGGCGACGACCACCGAGCCGCGGCGTTCAAGTTTCACCTTCGGCACGACCAGCCGGCCTGTTTTGTCGATCGTTGTCATGGCATCGGGAACACTACCCGCCTTGCCATCAGTCAAGGCGGGTAGAGTGGGAAGAGGATGAGATGCGGGGCCGCCTGGTTGTGTGTCGAGCGACGGGTTCAGCGCCGGAGCCGCGCAAGCTTCGCGCGCAGGCGGTCGGCATCGAGGCCGTTCGTCTCGCCAGCCAGCTTGAGCCCCTTCTCGAGTTGCGTGGCCGCGGCGTCGTCGAGGCCGGAGGCGGCCATTGCGTCGGCCAGGTTCTCAAGCAACTGGATCAACGCATTGCGCGTCTGCGGATCCTGCGGCCGAGTCTGGTAGGCGCGGTCCAGGACCTCGACTGTGCGGACGACATCTCCCCGCTCGGCGCTGATCAGGGCGACCAGCAGCATCATGTTTACGTCGCCGGCGTTCAACTCGATAGCCTTCTCGGCCATCGCCAGCGCTCCTGTTTGATCGCCGCTCTGGAAGAGGGCGCGGGCCAGAAAGGCTGCGACTCCTTCGAGTTCCGGGTGCAGCTCGTACGCCTGACGCGCGGCGGCGAGCGAGCCCGGCTGGTCGCCCGAGAACGCCAGTACTTCGGCGAGGGCGAAGTGGAGTTCGGGCCTGGAGTCGTCGACGGCGATGCCGGCCCGGAGTTCGCGCAGCGCGAGGTCGAGTTCGCCGTGTACTCGGTGGGCGTTCGCGCGCCGCAGGTAGCTGCGGACATCGAGGGCGAGATCGTGGACGCTCGAGCGGACGGGATCGTTGCGGTAGTTGATGCGGCCCAGAGCGCGTGCTGCCGCCGCGATCTCCTGGGCCCGGCTCCGTTCGCCGGCGCGGGCGTGGGCCTGGGCGAGAGTGACCGCGAACGATCTGTTCTCGGGCGCCAGGTCGCGGGCGCGTGACAGGTGCTGGACGGCGGCATCCGCGTCGCCGGCTGCGAGGGCCAGGCGGCCGCGTCCGGCGTGGGCGTGGGCGTTGGCCGGGTTGATCCGGGCGGCCTGCTGGTACTCGCGGTTGGCGGCGTCGAACTGCCCCGTCCGCTCCAGGGCTTCGGCGTAGCGGACGCGGCCGGGAGCGTAGTCGGGGTCGATGGCCAAGGCGGCACGGTAGAGGGGAAGACTGTCTGCTGCCGATCGCTCGTCGACGAGGGCGGCAAGCAGGTAGGGCCAGCGGAAGGTGCTCGGCGAGAGTGCGTGGGCCTGGCGGTAGGCGGCGATCGCCTCGTTCGTGAAGGTGTGCGCCTCAAGCGCCATGGCGTAGCGGCCCCAGGTCTCGCCGCTTTGGGTGTTGGCGCGGAGGTCGGCCTGGAGTGAGGCGAGGCGTTGGCGGACGGCGGGCTCGGCGCCGTCGAGGCGGGGTTGGGGGATCTGCTGGGCGGGGAGAGTGGTGGCGGTGGCCGCGGCGAGGAAGAGGGGGAGCAACCGGAACATCACTGGGCCTGCCCTTCGCCGCGGACGAGTTCGACGACCTGGTTTGCGGCGGCGCCGTCGAAGCGCTCGGTGAGGCCGTCGGGCCAGACGACGTCGAAGCTCTCGACGGCGTCGGCGGCGCCCAGGCCGAGGTGGACGGTTGCGGGCCCGGCGGAGAGGTAACTGCCGGGCGGGAGTACGTGGAGCAGACGGGGGCCGCTCGCAGTATGGACGGTGATCCGGGCGCCGATCGCCTCGCGGCGCAGCCGAGGGTCGAGCGCGCGGATTTGGAGCCAGTTCGCGCTGGTGGGTGGGGCGCCGGCGCCGGCGGGGTCGATCGTCAGGTTGCGCAGCACCCGCGGAGGTCCGTCCAGGTTGGCGATCACCAGGTCGACATCGCCGTCCCGGTCCAGGTCGGCGGGAACGAGTGCCCGGCTGAGGCCGAGTTCGGTCCATGGGGCTTGGGAGGAGGCGTCGGTGAAGCGGCCGGCGTTGTTGATGAGGAACAGGTTGGGTTCGACGTAGTCGGACCAGAATGCGGGCGGGACGCCCGCGGGCCCAGGGGTCCCGACCAGGGCCGACGGGCGCCGCTTGACGGCGCCGTTGGCGACGGCGAGGTCGAGGTCGCCGTCGTTGTCGGCGTCGAAGAAGGCGGCGCCGAAACCGGTCAGGTCGAGACTGGCGGCGGCGAGGTCGGAGGCGATCGTCGCGTCCTCGAAGCCGGGCAGCATGAGGTTCCGGTAGTAGGTGTTCGTTTCGGTGATCAGGTGGGTCACGAACAGGTCGAGATCGAGGTCGAGGTCGGCGTCGCCGGTGGCGATGCCCATGCCGGCTTCGCTGTTGCCCCAGCGGTTGAAGGCCGAGCCCTGGAGAACGCCCTCGTCGACGAAGCTGCCGTCGCCCTGGTTGACCCACAGGTTGTTCGGGTCGGCGTCGTTCGCCACGTAGAGGTCCATCTCGCCGTTGTGGTCGAAGTCGGCGGCGACGACGCCCAGGCCGGCGTCGGTGACCGTCGAGATGCCGGCTGAGGCGCTCACGTCTTCGAAACGCTCGCCGCCCAGGTTGTGCAGCAAGACGTCGGTCAGCCCCTCGAACTCCGTCGGTCCGCAGAAGTCGCGCCGGCCGCCGTGCTGGGAGCAGACCCGCTCGGGATCGAAGGCGACGTAGCGGGCGACGTAGATGTCGAGGTAGCCGTCGCGGTCGAAGTCGAGCAGGGCGGCGGAGGAGGACCAGCCGGGTGTGGCCGCGCCCCAGGCCGCGGTCCGGTCGGCAAAGACGCCGTCGCCGTCGTTGAGCAGCAGCCGGTCGGGGCCGACGCGGGTGATGTAGAGGTCGATGTCGCCGTCGTTGTCGAGGTCACCGGCGGCGGCGCCCATGCCGTCGCCACCGAGCTGGGCGGCCGTAGTGGCGTTGGTGAAGCGGCCGTCGTCCTGTTGCAGGTAGAACCGGCTGCCAGAGCCTTCGGATGCTCGCGCCGGCGCGAGCAGGTAGAGGTCGAGATCACCGTCGCCGTCGGCGTCGAAGACGGCAGCGCCGCCGCCCATCACGGCCGGCATTGGGTACGTCGAATCCGTGCCGCTCGGTAGGAGAGCGTCGATGCCGCTTTCGGCGGTGACGTCGACGAAGGGGAGGGCTACGGCTGCTGCTGCGGGGCCGGCGCTGGAGGTCGGGTCCGCTACTCCGGACGCCGGGTCCGAGGGCGGCGAGCAACCGCTCGCCAACGCGCTGAGAAGGCCGATCCAGAGGCCCGTACCCGGTGCCCGCATCGCTTGATTCTGTACCAGGCAGCCCTCAGCCGCCGTCGTCTGGTGGCGCGGGCCGACTCGACCCCCTACTGCCAGGCCCCCTGAATGCCGCCAACGAGCGCGAACCCGATCGTCAGGTGCGCCGCGTTGATCAGCCACAGCTTGAGCGACTTCTGCTCGTGCAGGTAGTTGACGCCCATCATCACCGAAGCGACGCCAAGGCCGAGGAGCAGACCGGTGTGGATTCCGGCCATGTAGCCCGACGCGCCCATTTCGGCCATCAGCATGCCGACGACGATGGCGGCGATCAACTCGAGCACGAAGGTGCCGCCCATGGTCTGGACCATGTTGACCTCGGGCGGGTTCTCCGTGTCGATCCCCAGTTCGGCGGCCCATGCCTTGCCGAAGAGAACGGAGTACCAGAGGGCTCCGAGGGCGTAGAAGGCAACGGCGGACACGATCACGGCGAGCCAGTTCAGGTCGGCGAGATGCATGTGCACACTCCTTTCTGCTGTTGCTTGTGAGTGACCAGTGTAGCGCTTGGCTCTTGCCGTGCAACCGTGGCCGGCTCACTCCTCCGGCGCGTCGAACTGCTCGATCATGTAGCCGTCGTAGGGTCCGGCCAGGAAGTCGAGAAATACCTCGTTGATCAGCTTGACGGCCCGGGTGGCGGCGTACTCGAAGTCGCCGTCGAGGCAGCGCACCTCGATCGACACGGCGCCGGCCCGGTTCCGGCAGCCGGCGTTCGCCTTGGCTGGGTCGAGGCGGCGGTGCTCCGGCAGGTTCTCGCTGTTGCGTCCGGCGATGTAGGAACGAACCGACCGGTCCATGGCCGATGGATAGGGAATGCCGGGTAAGAGGTCGACGAACACGAGCGCGTTCCGCCGCGGTTCGAACCGCAACCGGTGCGGCGCCGGTGCGTGCCAGAGAAACCGGCACTCCAACGCGCCTCCGCGCCCTGGTCTGGCCCCGAATCCCCGAAAGATCCCCCGGTCGGCGTACTTCTGCAAGCAGGCAAGCACCGTCTCGCACGGGGTCATCCGAAGACCCTACCAATGCCGGGCTAGGAGTAGTCGCAGCGAGATCGCTGCGCTGCCGCGCTAGTGGTAGTAGGCCATGCAGCCGGGCTCGACCTTGCGGGGCAGGCCGGGCGGGTACTCGTTGGTCCAGAACTCCTTGATCGCCTGGCAGTTGATCAGGGTCGAGACGCCGTCCTTGGCGGCCATCTCGTAGCTCCTCGGCAGGGCCTCACGAAGTTGCTCGGGCGAGGTGACGTACTCGCCGCGGGCGCCCAGGCCCTCGGCGATCTTGTCGTAACGGAGGTTCTCCTGGAACAGGTACATGTGCATCGAGCGGGTAGCCCGGCGGGCCGATCCGTAGACGCCCCAGGCGTTGTTGTTGTAGACCAGCACGACCGCGGGAATCTTGTACTTCGCCAGCGTCTCGAACTCCATGCCCGAGTAGCCGATGCCGGCGTCGCCGGTGACGGCGAACACCGGCGCGCCGCGATAGGGCGCCTGCGGTCCGACACCGTTCATCACCGCGGCGCCGGCGCCGACGGTGTAGCCGACGTCCGGTCCGATCGCGCCGTACTGGTAGGCGCCGTTCAGGAGTTGCCCCGGCCGGTGGGCGCGCAGCCAGCGGCGGGTGTAGCGGGCGATGCCGTAACCGCCGGAGACCACGGTCGTCTGCTCCTTCGGCAGATCGCCGGAGTAGAGGAAGGACGACAGCTCCTGCGCGATCACGGCGGGGTGGATCGAGTCGGTGGCGGCGCTGTGCTTGAGCCCGAGCTCGTACCACTCCACGTTCTGCTTCTCGAACGCGTCGCGGGCGGCCGCGAGTTCCGCGCGCCAGGCCGGACGCGACGCGGACGGCAGCGCCTCGGCGAGCGCCTCGAGCCCGCCGCGGGCGCTCGCGACGAGACCGAGATCGACGGGCAGGTTGCGGCCGATGTCGGCGGCGTCGAGGTCGATCCGGATGACTTTGACGTCGGGGTCGAAGGCGACCTCGCCGACGTTGGGCATCGAGTACTGGCCCGCGAAGATCACGAGATCGGCCGAGAGCAGGGCGTCGGGTCCGGTGCTCACCGACAGCGGGTGGCTGTCGGGGAAGTGGCCGCGCATCGCCCCGGACTCGACCACCGCGATGTCGGCGCGCTCGGCCACCGTGCGGAGCACGTCCCACGCCCGGTCGTAGAAGACGCCCGTGGAGGCGACGATGATCGGCCGCTCGGCCTTCTGGATCATCTCCACCGCCTTTGCCGTGTCCGCCTTGGACGGGTAGGGGTGGGAATCGGTGCGGTAGGTGCTCTTGTCGTGGTAGTAGAGCAGGTCGTCCGGCGTGTCGAACTGAGCTCGCGCCACTTCGCCGGTGAAGTCGAGATGCACCGGCCGCGGCACGCCGGACCGCAGGTGCCGGAAGGCGTAGGCGGCGTACTCGTAGACACGGTTCGGCGTGATCAGCCGCTTGCCGTACTTCTTCATGCCGACGGTCGTCGGCTGCTGGTAGCCGCGCTGGATGCCGCGCTCCGTGTCGTCGCCGCCGACGGTCATGTTGCTGGCCAGCACCAGGAGCGGCGTGCGTGCGGCGTTGGCGGCGCCGATGTTCATGATCATGTTCGTGAAGCCCGGCCCTTCGGTGCCCGAGCAGGCCGCCACCTCGCCGGTGACCCGGGTGAAGCCGTCGGCGGCGGCGCACATGCTGCCTTCGGTGCGGCCGCCGTAGGTGGGGATGCCCTCGGCGGCGATCGCGTTGATCACCTGGTAGTTGCCGGGCGCGCAGAACAGCGCCTTGAGCCCTTCGTGGGCGCAGGCGCGAGCGAAGACCTGGGCGCCGTTCATCGGGAACTCGGCCGGGTCGGGCGCCTCGCCCAGCGTGCGCGGGATGTCCTCGGGAATCGAGATCGGCCGGTCCTCGCGGTCGGCGGCGGCGGCGTGGGCCCGCTGGGCGAACAGGGCGGCAGCCCCGACGCCGGCGGCGCTGGCGGCTCCGGAGGCGACGAAGCTGCGGCGGGAGACCGGGGATCCGCCCTTCGGCCCTCCGGCTTCGCGCTGTTCGGTGGTCTCGGTCTTGGCCGTACGGGTCGCTTCGCTCATGGTCGATTCTCCTTGATCTGCACGGACTCTTCGGCCGGCGATGGCTTGGGCCGCAGCTCCTTGGGCCCGATGCTGCGCAGATAGTGAACGAGATCCCAGATCTCGCCGTCGTCCAGCTCGGCCTCGAACGGCGGCATGTCGAGGCCGGCGCCGAACTTGGTGGAGCGGAACAGATCGCCGTCGGTGGTCCCGAATCGCCAGCGCTCGGGGTCGGTGAGGTCGGCGGCCTCGAAGTCGATGTTCTCGAGCGCGCGGCCGTCGAAGCCGTGGCAGATCTGGCAGTGCCGCAGGTAGTGGGTGCGGCCGTTCTTGATCGCGATCTGGGTGTAGGGCGCAGGGTTGACCGCGGCGACCGCGGGACCGGCTTGCTCGCTGCTTCCGGAAGCCTCGGACTGGCCGGCTGCTGCGGCGGCCAGTCCAAGCGACGCGAACATCGTTACGCGGAGCGCTCTGAGGACAACTGTCATCGGGGTTGCCGGGACAGTGTACCGCCGGACTCAGTCCTCTCGGGCGGGAACCAGTTCGATCCGAGCCTCCGCGGCTTCGAGGATCGCGGGGCGCGTGTAGAGCAGGGGGAAGGCCTCGTCCCTGGCCCACGGCTCGAAGAGGTCCTTGTAGTGCGGACTCCTGGGGTCCCCCGACTGGCCGGGGTTGTTCATGGCGACTGAGGCGTCCCAGTTGCCGACGTCGATCACCATGCGGAAGGAGGCGCCGGATGTCTGGCGGAAATCGCCGCGGTAGCGCGTGTTGCCGACCGTGTCGCCGGAGCCGCCGCGGGGCGCGGGGCCGACGTTCACGATCCGACCCAGTCCGAGGATTCGCCATAGCGGGTGTTCGAGCTCGATCTGGTGCAGGTCGCCCCAGCGCCAGGACGCGGGATCGGGGCCCAGGCGTCCGGAGACGTCGGAGTAGGCGGCGCCCAGACTGGCCAGGAGCGCTTGGTCGCGGGCAGCCTGTCGCGGCTCGCCGAGCCGGGGGTCGGCCTCCTCGAGGATCCGAAGCAGGTTCTCGTCGTGGACGGGCCGCGACGCTGCGCCCGTCCCGAGCGCCGCGTCCATTCGCCCGCCGACCTCCGCCTTGAGGTGTTCCCGCCACCAGACCTCGAACAGGGCGGCGGCCGCGCTGCTTGCGGTGAGTTCTCCGTTCCAGCCGGCGAGAAGTTCCAGTGCCGCCGCGCCCTCGGCATCGGCGGCTGCCTGGTTGGTCCGCAGCAGCGCCAGGAGCCGGCGGGCGGGAATCGACACATAGTCCGCCTGCAGGCGCACCGCGTCCTCGACGGTCATGGCCTCGGTCGCGGCCAGCACTTCGCCGATTCGCTGCCGCCGGTAGGGGGTTGCCCATTCCCAGCCCAGGGGCACGTCGTAGCCGGCCGGCAGGTTCATTTCGTTGGCGGTCGCCACCCAACCGCGTTCCGGGTTGAACTCGACCGGCAGTTCGTCCATGTCCCGGTAGCCCTGCCACTCGTAGCGGCCGTCGCCGGGAACCGGCAACAGTCCGTCCCAGTTGGGCCGGATCGGCGCCAGCCCGCCCGGTTTCCAGCCGATGTTGCCCTGGATGTCGGCGTAGACCTGGTTCTCCGAGGGAGCGCCCCAGCGGTTCATGGCCGCCAGGAACTGGTCCCAGTTGCGCGCCCGGATGTACTCGATGGACCCCAGGTAGGGCGCCATCCCGGGTTCGAGCCAGGCGGCTCGAAGGCCGATGGCCAGGTCGCGGTCGGGGTCCTGGTAGAGCACCGGACCGTGGTGGGTGAAGCGGTGCTCGACGGACTGCGCCGCCCCCCAGCGAACCGGGATCGTCTCAAGGGTCACGTCCATCGGCAGCCAGTTGTCCCGGTACTCGTAGAAGTCCGGATCGCCGGGCTTCGTGCGGTAGACGTAGAGGTCCTCCTGGTCGATGCTGAAGATGGTCAGGCCGAACGCGATCGTGCCGTTGTGGCCGATCGAGACGCCGGGCAGGGCCGGCTCGCCGGCCCCGATCACATCGAGGCTGGGGGAGCTGAGATGGACGATGTAGCGCAGCGAGGGTACGGCCTGCGTGCGGTGCGGGTCGTTGGCGAGCAGGGGCCGGCCGGTGGCTGTGAGCACGGGTGACACCGCCCAGTTGTTGCTGCCCTGTCCGGCAGGGTCCGGTTCCGCGCGCTCGCCGGTCTCGGCGACTTGCCGCAGCTCGGCCGCGACGAGCTCCTCGAAGTTGACGGAGCGCGTGGCCAATCCGTAGGTCGCCAGCGGGTAGTCGGATGTCAGCCACGCGGGGTCGAAGCCATCCGGGACGACGAGATCGTGGGCCGGTTGGTAGTGGTCGCGGAGCTCGAGGGCGCGCTGCCCATGCACGGCGAGGAAACGAGCGCGGTCTACCTCGCTGCGGGCGTTGCGCAGCAGTCCGTGACTTCGAATCCGCGGCACCGCCTCGGGCGTCCAGTGCGAGGGTTCGTAGTCGAGCGTCTCGAACTCCGGCGGCAACAGTTCGGGTCGCTCCAGCACCAGGTCGACGTAGGCGTTCACGCCCCGCACCCACGCCGTGACGATGCGCTTCGTGTCCGAGGCGTAGGCGAGCCATTCGGCGTGCATGTCGCCGCGGTAGAGGAAGAGCCGGGCGGCCCGGTCCTGCTCAACGTAGTCCGGCCCGAGGACCTCGGAGAGCGTCCCCTCGCCGCGCCGCCGCCAGAGGTCGATCTGCCACAGGCGGTCGCGGGCGGCGTTCCAGCCCTGGGCGAAGAAGAGATCGTCCTGACCGCCGGCGAAGACGTGGGCGACTCCCCAACGGTCGACCAGGATCTCGACCGGGGCTTCGAGGCCGGGGACCTCGAAACGGGTTGTCTCGATCGCTGGTTGCGCTTCGGCCGCGCCGACGGCAAGCAGCAGGGGGACCGCGGTGACGATGAGCGTGAGCTTGAGCATGGATGAGCCGGGACGATACCAACGGTGGCGGTGGTCTCGCCGGCCCCCTGCTCGCCCCGGATGCTGCACCTGGCGGTGGGCGGTCAAGCGGCGATTCTCGACTAAGCTCTTCCGGATGTTCCGCATGCAGCGAGAGCGTCGGTGCGCCCTGATGGCGCCGTCGCTCCTGGTTGTCGCCGCCGGGCTGGTTGCCCAGGAGGCGGAGAACCCGAAGGCGGAGCAGGAGAACCAGTCTCCGACCGCGACCTACTACGAGACCGCCACCGTCCGGGCCCGTGCGCTCGACACGGCGACCGCTTCAGTGCAGGTGATCGACGGTGACGACCTTGGCGAGCTGGCGGCGGGCGATGCGTCCGAGGCGTTGCGCCTGGTGCCGGGGGCCTTCATCCTCGGCAACGACTCGAGCGCCGCGGTCGCCGGTGTGTCGCTGCGGGGCGGCGACGCGAACTTCACCCTGGTGCTGATCGACGGGGTGCCCGTCAACGACAGCACGGACCAGTACGGCGGCGCCTTCCCGCTCGGCAGCATCGGCGCGGCGGAGATCGAGCGGCTGGAGGTGGTGCGCGGCCCGCTGTCGTCCTTCTACGGCTCGAGTTCGCTTGGCGGGGCGGTGCAGTTGATCACCAGCGCGCCGCGGAGTGCCGCGCCGTTTCTGGGCTTGAATGCCGATGCCGGCAGCCACGCCCGTCGGAGTGGCCGCCTGTCGTGGGGCCGCGCCGGCGAGTCCTCGGCCGGAGCGGTCGGCGCCGCGGTCCGGGAGGAGCAGGGCAGGGTCGGCGACGACCGCCTGGAGCAGGCGTCTCTGAGCGGCCGCTGGCAGCGCCAGCTTGGCTCGGCGTCGGCGTTCAGGCTTTCTGCCCGGACGGCCGACTGGGCGGCCGACGACTACCCGGACGGTTCCGGCGGCCCACTGTTCGGCAGCGGCGAACTGCGTTCCTCGGACCACCGCGAGTACGGTGTGGCGGCCACACTCGATCTCGGTGGCGGGGGGCGCTTCAGTCAGTACCTGCGGTCGACGTGGTACCGGCACTCGATGGAGCGGGACAGTCCGGCAATCGGATTCCAGGTGCCGCCGTGGACCGAGGACACCGACTTTCGCGATCTGCGCCTCGCCTGGACGGGAACGCTCGTACCCGAGGGCGGTGAATCCGAGTTCAGCTTCGGCGCCGAGGCGCTCACCGAGGAAGCGCGCAACACCAGCCTGCTGCTGTTGCCGGACTTCTTCGGCGGCCCGCTCGCGGGCGACTATGGGATCGACCGGAACCGCGTCGGTCTGTTCGGGGACTGGCGCCGATCCATCGGCAACCTGGTGGCTGAACTCGGTGTGCGCGCGGACGTGCTCGAGGGTCGGGGCGCCGGCGGCGGGCGCGAGGAAGTGAGCCCGCGCTTCGGTCTTCGCTATGCGCCGGACGGCGGCCGCTGGTCGCTGCGCGCTTCGGCCGGCCGGGCGTTCAAGCTGCCGAGCTTCTTCGCCCTGGCGTCTCCGCGGGCGATCGGGGGCAATCCGGATCTCGACGCGGAGACCAGCGTCGGCGCCGACCTCGGGTTCGAGGCGAGTTCGGCGGATGGCTCGCTCCGGTGGGGCGTGACGGCCTTCGTCAACCGCTTCGAGGGCCTGATCGACTTCGACTTCGAGGCCTTCCTGAACGTCAACCGGAACAAGGTGGACGCCGAGGGGCTCGAAGGACTCCTGGTGTGGCGCCCATCGCCCCGGGTCATGCTCGATGTCGCCTTGACGGCGCAAGACACCGAGGATCGCGCTACGGGGAGGCCGTTGCGGCGCCGGCCGGATCTCTATGGCGGCGTCGGACTCCGCGTGGACCTGAGCGAGGCGGTCCGGCTCGGTCTGGAGGCCAGACACGCCGGCAGCTATCTCGACGAGCAGATTCCGGCGCCCTGGCGGACCGAGGTCGCCGGGCGGACACTGGCCGGCTTGACGCTGGCGTGGCGGGCCGCCGGGCGCTGGCGGGTCACGATGCGGGCGGGCAACGTGCTCGATGAGTCGTACGAGACGCAGGTCGGTTTCCCCGGTCCCGAGCGCTCGGTCCGGATCGGCGTGCGCTATGGGCACTAGCAACCAGAACCTCAGAGGGAGGGTGGATCGATGAGATGGATGGCAATGCTTGCGCTGGTGGCCGCGATACTCAGTTTCAGTTGCAGGATTTCTGTGGGCAGTGGCGAGTCGGCTTCGGAGACGGAGGAGGCGGCGGCGACCGAACCGGCCGAGCCGGCCGTGGAGGTCAACCAGCTCAGTGCCGAGGAAGCCGAGGCGGGCTTCATGCTGCTGTTCGACGGCGCGTCGCTGGAGCACTGGCGGGGCTTCAAGCTCGACGACGTGCCGGCGGGCTGGGCGGTGAAAGGCGGCGTGATCCACTTCCTGCCGCCCGAGGGAGACGACGCCGGCCCGCGGGCCGACCTGATGACCCGCGAGCAGTACCGGAGCTTCGAGTTCCGTTTCGACTGGGCCGTAACGCCGGGCGGAAATAGCGGCGTGATGTTCCACGTTGCCGAAGACGCCCCCGCGTCCTACTCGACGGGCCCCGAGTTCCAGATCCTGGACGACGGCGGGCACCGGGACGGTCAGCGCATGGAAACCTCGGCAGCTTCGAACTACGCCCTCCACGCCCGCCAGGGCGGCGAGCTGGCGCCTCTCGGCGAGTTCAACACGAGCGCGCTGCGGGTCGAGGGCGCCGCCGTCTCCCACTGGCTGAACGGCGAGAAGGTGGTGGAGTACACGCTCTGGGACGACGAGTGGAAGGAACTCGTCGCGGCCAGCAAGTTCGCCTCGATGCCGGGCTACGGCATGATGGAAACCGGCCACATCGCCCTCCAGGACCACGGCAACGAGATCTGGTTCCGCAATCTGCGGATCCTCGTGCTGCCCGACTGATGGACGATCCAGGCGTGGCGGCGGGCCTGCGGTGGTTCAAGGTCGCCGAACCGGGCGAGCTGCCCGAGAACCGCGTCAAGACGGTGGTGGCGGGCAGTCGCTCGATCTGCCTGACCCACTACGACGGCCAGTACGGCGCGCTGGACAACCGCTGCCCGCACCAGGGCGGCCCCCTGGGCGAGGGGTCGATCGAGAACGGTTGGCTGCGCTGTCCGTGGCACGGGTGGGACTACTGCCCGCTCAGCGGCAAGTCGCCGGCGGGGTTTGACGAGAAGGCGCCGACCTACGCGGTCGAGGTGCGGGACGACGGCATCTACGTCGGGGTCGAACCGGAGGTCGAGCGGGAGCGGACGGTCAGCGACGCGATGGTCGAGACCTTCGTGAACTGGGGCGTCACCCACGTCTTCGGCATGGTCGGTCATTCGAACCTCGGCTTGGCCGATGCGATTCGCAACCAGTGCGAGGCCGGCGCGCTCCAGTACGTCGGCGTGCGGCACGAGGGCGCGGCGGCGTTCGCTGCTTCGGCCTACGGCAAGCTGACCGGGCGGCCGGCGGCGTGTCTGACGATCGCCGGGCCCGGCGCGACGAACCTGCTCACCGGCATGTGGGACGCGCGGATGGATCGCTCCCCGATCCTGGCGCTCACCGGGCAGGTCGACACCCAGGTGCTGGGGCCGGGCGCCTTCCAGGAGGTCGACCTCTCCGCCGCCTTTGCCGGCGTCGCGGCGATGAGTCACGCCGTCTACCGGGACAGCCGCCACGTGGAACTCGCGAACCTGGCGTGCAAGAACGCGATCCTCAAGCGCGACGTGGCGCACCTGATCTTCCCCGACGAGGTGCAGACGTTGCCCTCCGACGCTTCGGCCGGATCTCCCGAGGGGCGGCTGACGCCCTCGGAGATCACGCCGCCTCCCGATGCGGTCGAACAGGCGCTGGCCCTGATCCGCGGCGCGCGCCGGCCGGTGATCGTCGTCGGCCACGGCGCCCGGTTCCAGATGGACGGCGTGACCGCGCTCGCCGAACGGCTGAACGCACCGGTGGTGACGACCTTCAAGGCGAAGGGCCTGATCTCCGACGATCATGCGCTGGGCTGCGGCGTGCTCGGACGGAGCGGCACGCCGGTAGCGAGCTGGTTCATGAACGAGAGCGACCTGCTCATCGTGTTCGGCGCCTCGTTCTCGAATCACACCGGGATCACGACCTACAAGCCGCTGATCCAGGTCGACTTCGAGGCCATGGCCCTCGGCAAGTTCCACGCCGTGGACGTGCCGGTCTGGGGCGAGATCGGCGTGGCCGCGCGACTGTTCGAGGAGGCCCTGGAGCACGGCGGGGTCGAGACCGTCGATCAGCGGCCGGAAGTGGCCGAGCGCTGGCGGATCTGGCGTCAAGAGAAGGAGCGCCGCCTGGCCGATGTCGGCGAGGCGGGCATCGGCTCCGCGGCCGTCTTCGCGGCGCTCAACCGGCACGTACCGGAGGACGCGATCATCGCCGTCGACGTCGGCAACAACACCTACTCCTTCGGCCGCTACTTCGAGTGCCGCCGGCAGGCCGTGCTCATGTCGGGCTATCTCGGATCGATCGGGTTCGGCTATCCGGCCGCGATGGGCGCCTGGGCGGCGACCCAGACGGCCGACGAGCGGTTCGCCGGCCGTCCGGTGGTGGCGATCACGGGGGACGGCGGCTTCGGGCAGTACCTGGGCGAAGTGACGACCGCCGTCCACCACCGGATGAACATCACCCACGTGCTGCTCAACAACAGCGAGCTGGGCAAGATCTCGAAGGAGCAGCGGGCGATCGAGCTGCCGGTGTGGATGACCGAGTTGACGAATCCGAACTTCGCCGACTTCGTGACCAGTTGCGGCGGCCTCGGCATTCGCGTCGAGGACGCGGCCGACCTCGACGGCGCTCTGCAGCGGGCACTCGACTACGAGGGCCCGGCAACGGTCGAGATCGTGGCTGACCCGCTGCTGGTGTGAGGCTCGTCTCGGTGATGGGGAAGAGGCAGCGAAGATCGTGACGCGCGGGCGAGGCGCGCAGGCGTGCTGGGTCGGTTCGAATACATGGGCCGTGTGATCGCAGGTCAGGTCGCGGCGTGGCCGGCGGGAGCGATCAGAACCTCGTGATCCGGCCCGTGATGCCTCAGTTCGAGCGCGTCACACGTCTCGATCTCTCTCGCAGACGGCAGGGCTGCGTCGAACGGGAACATGTGGGGGCCGCGCAACAGGGTGCTCGCCGACTGCGGCCGGCCGCCCTTGGCGGCGAGGACGGCCTGGATTGCCCACACGCCGAGTTGATGGCGACGGTCTACGACACGCTTCGCGGCGGCGTCGTAGACGCCCTTTGCGGCGGTTTCCCGAAGAACGCCCCAATCGATGAACGTCCGCAGAATCCGCCTTGTGGCGCGGGCCACGGTTTCGCGTTCGCCGAGCTGCTCGCGGATCCGGCGCTGAACCTGGGCTGCGCCGGCCGTTCCCTGTAGGCGCAGGAGTCGGCCAGTCGGATGGGCGACTGTGGCGAAGAAGGGGTACGCCGCCATGCACATGCACCAGTGGATGAACATCCGATCGACTGGCGATGCGCGTTGAAGCAACTCCATACCCTGGTTTTTCAAGCCCTCCCGGTCGCTGGGGACGTTGACCCACACCTTGGTCAGGATCGTGGTCGCCTTGTGCCGGGTTCCCCGCCTCGGTTCGTTGCCCACCGACAGCTTCTCGCGCAGGCGTTCGTTGAGTTCGGCTGCGATCTCGGCTTTGGTGTTTCCTGCGAGGACGAGGTTCGCCGTGTACTCCAGCCAGTCGAGCTGGATGCGCTGACTGAAACCGATCTGGCCGGCGCGTGTCATTCGGCCTGCCGCCAAATCTCGATCAGGGGGACGACGACCTCTGAGGCCGTACCTCGCCTTTGCCTCCCGATCGTGGGCTTCGTCCCCACCCGTGCTGCCATCGAGGAACACGGGCCACCGCTCCTGCAGGAAGGTGAAGAAGGCCTCCCGGTCCGGTCCGAGGGATTCCAGCGGCCAGGAAGCGAACACATCGCTGCACCGGAGCACCTCGACGAGTCGCTCATCCAACTGCGGCGGCACCCGCAGCCCGCGGTAGTGCCGCCGCAGCAGAACGTGCAGGAGGTCAGCCGGACATCTGATCTCGGCCGGCCGGATGCCGAAGACGTGCCGCAGAACGAAGTCCTTTGTGGCGTTCTCGCCAAGTTCCTCCCGCTCGTGGTCCGGTCGCGCCTGATACACCGCGTCCAGATCGGCTCGGTCCAGGGCGGCGAGCACCGGATGGCTCAAGCCGGGGAACAGCTCGGAGAGGGTGAAGCGCAGCGGTCTACCGGCCTGCAAGAGATCGTAGGGGACGACTCGAAGATCGTCGTGGTTGAATCGCAAGAGCAGTTCGTCGCCGGCGCCATGGCCCGAGGCCGACCGGGAGCGGAAGCGCGACTCATGGCTAAGGCGGAATGCGACCGGATCCTCGAATGTAAGAAGGTCGAAGCCCCTGCCGCGAATCGCCCCAAGCAGCTCTTCGTCGAGCAGCAGACAGTCCGGGTCGGCCACCAGCGTCACCGGCGCCAAGCCTGGAATCAGATCACTGAGGACTTGCTCGCGCCAACTGGGTCGCTTCATGGAGAGGTACGGGATCGGGCCGAGTTCCAGGCGTCCGAGGCGCTTGGTCGCACCGGCTAGCTTGCTGCCGTGCGGGTCACGGCCTGGTCGTACCAGAGCATGAGCTTCTGGTCCTCGTACAGGACGCTTGGCGGGAGCTTCTCGGCGACGTGGATGATGGTCTCATAATCGCGGTCCTGGAAGGCCATGAAGAAGCCGGCGCGGACTGCTTCGAGGCGGAAGAGCTTCAGACGCCGCTGGGAAGAGGTGCGGTACTCGTCGAACTCGCGGAGCAGGATGCGCGTGCGGCGCTTCTCCACGTCCGCGGCCTTGTTCGGGTCCGGCAGGTACCAGCGGCCGCCCGCTTTGGCCTGCAGGGCGGGGTGGTCCTTGGGCAGGTTGCGCAGTTCCTTGTAGTTCGTGGAGAGGTAGGCGTGGATCTGGCTGGGGACCTCACCAAAACCGGCGTAGCAGAGGAAGTTCTGGTCGAGCATGTCGGACAGTTCGGGCAGCTTCTCGTGCTTCAGTTGGCCTCGTAGCTCGCGCAGGAAGTGAGGGTGGAGGTCCTGGAAGCTCTGGGGTTTGGTGCGCAATTGCTCCCTCAGCCACTGGATGGCGGACGCTTCGTCCCGTACGAAGATCTCCAACTGCGCGACGCCGCTAGCGGCCATGCTCTTTCGGTCGTACTTGGTGACCTGATCCGGTAAGAAGACCATGCCGTCCCGCTCCGGGTAGCGCTGGCTGACGCCGACCAGGAATTCGCCAACGGACAAGGGCACGGTGACGCCGCGCAGGACGTGAAAGGCGACCATGCGGTCGAACAGCACGTGAGGCTGACGCTCGTGGACGACCTCGGTCTGGCCGTCCTTGACGACGAATACGGGAAGTTGATTCAGGTGCGTGCGGAGGAAGTCCCAGACGCCTTCCTCGGCGCCGCTGGTCAGGGCGAAGCGTCCTTCCAGGCCGTCGTTCGGCTTGTAGGCGGAGATGATGAGATCCTGCTTGACTGCCGTGCTTGTGACTTGTCGGTAAGACCCCTGCTCTTTGTCCATGGTCCGCACGTCGGCGACGACGAATCCGGCGGCGAGCATGGCTTCCTGAATCGC
Source organism: Candidatus Multivorans sp. (assembly GCA_965205295.1). GTDB lineage: Bacteria > Acidobacteriota > Thermoanaerobaculia > Multivoradales > Multivoraceae > Multivorans. The sequence continues at coordinate 1,651,312 of OZ242167.1, read as the reverse complement.
GGTCCAGACGGCATTCCTGGAGTTGTGGAAGACGACGGTCATCCAGCGGCCCGGCTTCAGGACGCGGTGGTATTCCTCGAAGCAGCGCTGCATCAGGCGCTGGTATGTGGGCAGTGACTTGCCCTTGAAGCGGTCGACGATGGCTTCCGACGTCGCGTTCGTCAGCGTGCCGTGCCAGGACTCGATCAGGAAGTTCAGGTCGGCGTAGTAGATGTTCTCGCCGAAGGGGGGGTCGGTGAAGATGTAGTCGACCGAGTTGTCGGGAATGCCAAGGCTTGCAGCAGAGCCTGCCGCGACCATGCAAGGGGCTCGCTCTTGGATGGGGGTGTCGAAGGCCTTGGCAAGCCGGGACAACTTGTTGCCGAGGTTGTATCTCGGTGACACCTCGGCTATCTGGGATCCGACGTAGTACACCCCCGAGAGCTGGCGATTGACTTGGGAATAGTGGGTGGGGCCGTACCGATTGAGGAGGGACATTCCCCAGACCGCCTGCTCGACGAAGTAGAGCAGCATGCGGCGAGTACGACGGTCAGCGTGGTCGTTTGCTCTGGTCCAGATCGCTGCCAAGGCGTGTGCGGCCCGTGGCAAGAAGAAGTGATGGATTGCTTCAACGCCCTTCGGCGCCAGGCGCGAACCGTGGTACATCTCGTCGATGGGGAGCGGGTTCGTCGGCACTTCGGTCGGCAGCGGCAGTTGGGCGATGCTCCGGAGGCGTTCGATGTCGTCCGTTCCCGGCCTCTTCTCGTGGGTCTCGCCATGCACCCGGTATCGGATCAGGGCCGGTCGAAAGGCGATGTGTCGCCGCACCTCGCCGCTAGCCGTGTCCATGTCGGATTCGAGTTTGCGTTCCAGTGTCCGCTTGGTGAGTTCCGCGTCGCACTCGGGGCAAGGGAACGAGTCCCTTACGCGGCCTGTCGTCCGGTCCAGCGCCTCATCGACGAAAACGATGGAGCGGGAGCACTGGGGGCAACGGAACACCTCGCTCCAGACGGTGTAGTCGACTCGCCCCTTCGTCTTGCCGTCCGTGTGCAGCGTCTGGTACATCCAGCCAAGCTCCGCGTCGACCTCGTCGAGCAACCGGCGGCCTGCCTCGGCGAATGCGTCCACGTCGAAGGGCAGCGTGTAGTTCGCGCCGATGAAGCCGGCCAGCGGCGACAGGTCGTTCAGAATCGCTCGGCGGCCTCCCCAGTTCGGTTTGCCCAGGTCTTCCAGTGCCCAGCGTGCCTCGAGCTCCTTGCGGTACCGCTCCGGCGCAGTCCCGCACCATTGCGCGGCGACTCCGGTCATGCCCGAGCCGGAGAACCCGTCGAGAACCACGTCGCCCGGTTCCGTGTAGTGGAGGATGGAAGGGACGATCGCCAGATGCGGCACTTTCGTGTGGTAGCCGTGAGCACGGTAGACGGCATGGGTCTTGCCCTCCTTGACGTCGACGGCGAACGGCTTGCGCCGGTAGGGCACGACGGAGTCGTAAGGCTTGCCGTAGGCCGCCACGAACTCGTTGAGGAAGGGATTCGGGCAGGCGGTATGCAAAGGGGGGTCGGAGAGGTTCAGGATGGCCTCGATCTCGCCATGCGGAAAGCCGACCTCGTCCTTCCAGCGCTGGAGCAGGTCCTTGGAGGAGTCTGCCGAACGCATCCGCGCGGCCAGGCAGCGGAGTTGCGCCTCGCTGCCCATCGGCCAATGCTGAATCGCGGCGAGCCGGGCGACTGCGTTTTCCACGCCTGCCCACGCCACGCCGCCGAACTGCTCGTGGAGTTCCTCCAGTCCCTTCCTCAGCCTGTCCAGAAAGTGACTTCGTCGAGCCTCTTCGCTGTCGAAGGTCAGCCCCAGGCAGTCGACCGACTCGCTGTGCCGGGCCTGCATGAGGTCCGCGTGTGGTGAAGGAGAGCCGTACAGCTTGTCCTGTGTGGGCGGATCGCCGCGGCCGCCGCGGATCGAGTCCGTCCAGTCGCTACCGGCCATCGTGGCGGTCTCCGTTCCCCGGTTCGGCGTCCTTGGTCACGCCGCTTATGCGGCGGGCCTTGAGTGCGGCGCCGGCCTCGGTGAGTACATAGGCCTGTCGGGGGTGGTTGGGGCGCTCCGGGTGGGTCATGCGGAGCACGCCGTTCTGCAGCAGGGGGTCGAGGTGTCGCTTCTTGAAGTGCCCCCGGTTCGTCATTCCGGCCGCCGCCATCACCTCGCCCAGACGGCGGGGGATGTCGCAGAATCGAATGATCTGGTCCTGAACAGCCGATACCGCGTCCGAGGGTGGAGCTTGTGCAGTGGACAAGTTCGCCGACCCGGCTGGAGGTTGTGCAGTGGACAAGTTCTTCGGTTGTCCAGGTTGTGCAGTCGAGAGGTCTTCCTCTTGCGGCTGCGCAGGCGCGTCGGCGTGGGTGGGCTGGGGCAGCCGCCTATCGAGGTGCTGGGCGGGGACGAACACCGGCGTCTCCGAGCCTTCAAGCGGCGAGATGAGCGCCTGAGCCGTCAGCCGGTCCGTAACCGCCTGCGCCTCAGCGCCGGCAAGGCCGGTCACCGCCCGCACGTCCTGGGGACGGAGGCGGCCCTCCCGGCACGCGAAGGCGAAGGCCCGCGATTCCGGCTCGTCCAGGTGGACGCCCAGCTTCGCCTGGAACAGGAGTTGCCGTTCCGAGAGGAGTTCCTCCTTGAGGAGAGCGATCTGGAACGCCTTCCCGGCCCTGTCGTTGCTGATGACTGGCGGCACGTGGCCTAGCTGCCGCTGGTTGCCGAAGATGGTCCGTAGGCCGGTCCCCGCCTGCTCACTCAGCCCGATGCGGCGGAATGCGGCGACGATCTTCGGGTTGCGGACTTCCTTCTCTCCCGGCTCCAGGAGAGCGTCCGTCGAGGTGAAGGCGTCCCCTGGGTTCCATAGCAGCGTGCGGTTGTCGTAGGAGTGGATGACCGCCTTGCGCGTGTGATCCGCGTAGTCCTGGTGGATCAGCAGGTTGATCGCGGCCTCGCGAAAGGCGGCGTAGTCCGGTGGCCGGTTGGCTCGCTGCAAGGTTTCCGGATCGATGGCAAAGGGAATCTCCGCGCGCTGCAGATAGCGGTCCATCAGTGTCTTCCACGCTTCCACCAGGTTCGACTCGAGCACCAGCCGATCTGCCCAGCGCTGCTCGTCGAACGCCTCCGACCAGTCGCCTCGGTGCCACTGCCAGTCCACCACCGGGCGAGGCAGGAGCTGGTGGAAGTGCCAGGCGTTGAGCGTTCACTGCTTCGGCAAGGGCATCGAGCCCGACCTTGTGGCTGTTGACGGCGAGGGCATCGGGAGTGAAGTTCTTGAGTTTCCCGGGCGTGTTGAAGGTCTGAAGGGTCTCCAGGAAGTTCTTCGTCCGCTCGAGGCTGAGTTGGAGGTGGGAAGCGTTCTGCTCGCCGATGAGCGACCGGCCCCAGAACTGAAGGTCGCCCCGTACTGCCTGCTCGGCGCGGGCCAGACGGTCGATCACCCGGTCGACGGCGCCCTGAAGCTCGCGAACCGGCGCCTCGTCGCCTTGTGTAACCAGTGTGGCGACGCCCGGACTCTGCCCGAGCAGTTCGAACAGGGCGCGGAGGCCGGGAACGTTCCATTCCCTGGGGCGTTCGATGTGCTTGAAGCGGGCGAGTTCGTCGACCGGAACTGCGGCGATCGTTGCAAGGTCCGAGGCGTCGAACTTCCTACCCGGCACGGCGAGGACGAGAGCCCCGGAATTCACCGCCGCTGCAAGCACGACGACGACCCACTCGGGTTCGAGGCGCAGCGTCTGCGGGGCCATGTACTCGACGCCAAGCAATTCCTGGATCAGCTCCGAACGGTTCACGACCTGACCGTGGCCCTTCCGGTTCAGGACCTTCTGAATGTGCTTGGCGTACCGTGAGTCGTCGGGGTTCAGCCGGTCGCCGTCGAGAAGATCGAGCGCATCAAGGACGGCGGCGGCCTGTCTCGTCGTGTTTGGGCCGGCAATCCCGCGGAGCGCGTCTTGGGCCGCCTGCGCCCGATTCTTTGCCGTGATCAGCACGGAGAAGCTGGGATACCCCGGCGCTTGATCCGCAAAGCGGGCCTCCAGGCAGATGCCGGCAACTGCGTTGATCAGGTCGCGCAGATTGACCTGTGTGGCGGGCGCTGCGGTGGAGAGCCCGGGAACTGCCTGGCCCTTGGCCCAGCCGAGCAACGCTCTGCGCCGGCCCTGATGGCCCACCTCAAAGGCTGACCCCGTGTGCTCCTGAAGCCAGGACACCAGGTTGCGCAGGAAACCGGAAACCTTCGATTCGTAGGTGGCCTTTGCGTGGCCCGAGGATGTCGAGGCGAGTTCGGCGGCTGCGGCGTAGCCCTTGAGGATGCGCTGGAACTCATCGTCCGCCCCGGTGAGATGGACGAACACCTCGTCCGGCTTCTTCTCGTCCCTGAAGCGCGGCGGCTCGTGGGGCTGAATGAAGTAGATGTAGAAATCCCGAGGCGGTATCGCCGTCGACCGTTCGTTCGGCGCCCCGAAGAACAGGTAGCCCTGGCGCGCTGCCTTGCGCGCGCGCCACTCCAGTTCGTGCTCCCAGATGCTGTAGCCGGTGACGTACGTAGCGTCCGTGCACTCCATCACCTGACGAAGCGCCTGGTAGTAGTAGCGGTTGAGTCGCGCCGGGTCGAGGCTCTCCGCCCGCCGCTCGATCAATGCGTCGAAGTCGTCCGTCTTCTTGAGGTCGAGGTAGTACTGGCCGTTCTCCGAGTTGGACGAGATGAACTGGCCGTTCACCGTGCGGTGGATTTCGCGCAGCACGGTCTCCACCTGGGTAAGCAAACCGTCGGCCGGGTCGCCGCCCAGGCCCTCGATGCCTTCCTGATAGAGGCAGAGGGTGTCCCGAAGTTCCGCGGCGGTGGCGCCGAGGGGTGTGTCCAGACCGCCGGTGGTCAGCCGGTGAACGGAAAGCGCATGGATGATGCGGATGGCCATCGGCTTGTACTGCGGTCTGCCGAAAGCCTGATCCACCCGTGACTCGAGCACTTGGCTGCTGTCGATGACCGCCCTGATGTCCGGAACCACGCGGAAGGACGGATTGTCTCGCAGTGTGGACCAGTAGTCGTCGTAGGCGATCAGTCCGGGGTGTTGCGCCGGCAGTTTGCGTCCAAGCAACTCCTTCATTGCCAGCGAAAGGGTCTTCAGCACCTCTCGCTTCTCCGCCGCAGTCACCCGCTCGAATGTGTCGACGTAGTCGGGGTGCACCGGAAACAGGTCGACGAACTCGTCCAGCCGTTCGTTCATTCGTTCGTAGAAGCAGGTGAACGGCGCGAGGTACTCACGGATTCTGGCGTGCTGCTCACCGGACTTTCGCAGCAGGCGCTGCGCCACCACGTACTTCACGTCCTGTCGGGCAATGTGAACCTGTTCGAAGCGGTCGCGCACGCGGCGCACGCTCTCGCCGACGAAGGCGAAGCGATAGTGGTCGAAGATGGCCTCCTGCACGCCGGCGATGAACCGGAACCGGAGGTCCTTGCAGACTTCGCCGACCTCGCGCAGGAAGCTCAGGTCGCGGATGATCTGCTGGTCGTCGCGGCCGCGGAGGTAGTCCAGAAGCTCGTCGACCACCAGCAGCAGTCCCTGATCGGGATGCGTCTGCAGGAACGCCGCCATCATCTCCTCGAACGCGCGCTTGCTGCCCGAGACCTCGGCGGCGCTCGGGAAGGAGTAAACGACGCCCAGAGCATCGAGACCTTCTTCCAGAGTGCTGACCACGATGTCGCGCAGGGGCATCGTCGTCGAGCCGATCTCCGTGCGGATCACCTTGAACCTGCCGGCTACGGCGCCGGCTTCCTCCGCGACGCCGGGGTGGGTGAGTTCCGACGCCAGATTCTCATGCTCGGCGACTCCGGAGATGACGGACATCAGGTGGGACTTGCCGGTGCCGTAGTTGCCGACGATGAGGATCCCCTTGTTGTCGGCAGGCGTGTCGTACTGAAGCTGCGGAAACACCACCGCCGTAAGCTTCTCGGCCATCTCGTCGGAGATGACGTAGGTGCTCGCGAGACGGCGCGCTTCCTCCGCTTCGTCGGCATCGCGAAGCTGCACGACGGTCTCGATCGGGTCGAACTGAATGAGGTCTTCGTACTTCATCGTGCGACGCCCTATGCAGAGACGACCGGGACGTTGTCGATTGCATCGCGCCGGTACTCGGGATGCCCCGGTTCCGCGTAGCGGATGTGACTGCCGTCGGTGAACCCGTTCCAGGCAGCAACCACGGTTCGCTGCCGCGAGAGATCCTTCAGCAGGCGAAGCGGGTTCTGGCGCAGAGTGGGGTCGAACAGGAGCTCCAGCCTCTGGAGCAGGACGACTTCGCTGCCGGTTTCAGCGAGAATCTCGCCAAGCAGTCGCCGGACCTGCAGGGGGCGCTGGCTTGAGGTCAGGTCCAGCAGGCGGCGGGAGAGTTCGAGGTTCACGTTGAGGAGCGGAGCGCCGGTCCGTTCCGCGACTTCCTCCAATGCGACGGTCTTGCCCCGCTTGCCGAAACCGGCAAGGAGCACGAGCCGCTCGGTGTGCTCCTCGGCGCGCTGGATCGCCTCGGTCACTTCCCACGCGAGGTCGCTGGTCATGATGTCATCGTCGGCTGTCGCGCGTTCTTCGGGGCGGCGACGATCATCGGGGGACTTTACACGCCGACGCCCGTTGGCATCTTGCGGTAGCCTGATTGGCGGTGACGATCGACGGCCGGGAGGATCTGGACGGTCTCCGCCGGGCAGGTCGCGTGGCGGCCCGGTGCCTGGCGAGGATGGGCGCCAGGGTTGAGCCGGGCATGACGACTCTTGAGTTGGACCGGATCGGCCGGGAGTACATGGAGAGTCGGGGCGCGCGCTCGGCGCCCGAACTGAGCTACGACTTCCCGGCCGCGACCTGCATCAGCGTCAACGAGGAGGTCGCGCACGGCATTGCCGGCGAACGCCGGATCGAGGCCGGCGACCTGGTCCACATCGACGTCTCCCTGGAGCTGGACGGATACTTCAGCGACACCGGCGCGGCCTTTCCCGTGCCGCCGGTGAGCGAAGAGCGGCGGCGCATGGTCTCGGCCACCCGGCGGGCGCTGCGGGCCGCGATGCAGCAGACCCGCCACGGCCGCCGGCTGCGCAACATCGGCCGGGCGATCGAGGACACCGCGACCAGGGCGGGCTTCGGATTGATCCGCAACCTGGGCTCGCACGGCATCGGCCGCTCGCTGCACGAGGAACCGAAGTTCGTGCCTGGCTTCGACGACCCGGACGATGAACGTTTTCTGTGCGACGGCATGGTGCTGACCATCGAGCCGTTTCTGACCAACGGCCGCGAGCAGGCGCTGACCGCGAAGGACGGCTGGACGCTCCTCAACGAGCCCGGCACGACAACGATCCAGTTCGAGCACACGATCGTCGTCACCCGCAAGAAGCCCTTGGTGATGACCCTGCCGTAGCAGCGTGCGCTGCACGTTCATCCTTGCTTATCCAAAGTTGCGCTTATAATCCGCAAGGATGAAGCGAGATCGAGTCCTTCCGAGGCGGGCACAAAGAGCCGTGAGCGCCGCGCTCGACCGGCAGGCGGCCGTTGGGCTGATCGGGCCGCGTCAGGTCGGCAAGACCACGCTGGCCTTGCAGATCGCGGATAGCCGGGACGCGCTCTACCTCGACCTGGAGTCGAGCACCGACCGGGCGAAGCTGGCCGATCCGAATCTGTTCCTGGGCGAGTACGAGGACCGTCTCGTCGTGCTCGACGAGATCCACCGGGCGCCGGAGCTCTACAGCGACCTGCGGGGCCTGATCGACCGCGGTCGGCGGCGCGGCAGGCGCTGCGGCCGCTTTCTCATTCTCGGCTCGGCGTCGATCAACCTGCTCCGTCAATCGGGGGAGAGTCTCGCGGGTCGGATCGAGTACGTCGAGCTCAATCCGCTCGATGTGCTTGAGATTGTGGCTCAGGACGTGCCCTTGAGTGCGCTGTGGCAGCGGGGAGGATTGCCGGACAGTCTGCTCGCCGCGAGCGATGCGGACAGCTTGGCGTTTCGGCATAGCTTCGTACGCACCTATCTCCACCGGGATGTATTCGACCTGACCGAGCGGCGTCTTCCGGCCGAGACTCTGGAGCGCCTGTGGACCATGTTGGCGCACAGCCAGGGTACGTTGCTGAACGCGTCGAAGCTGGCGGCGAGCCTGGCGGTCAGTGCGCCGACGGTTACGACCTACATCGATCTGCTGGTCGATCTGATGCTGGTGCGCCGGCTGCCGCCGGTGAGGGCGAACGTCGGCAAGCGGGTCGTCAAGTCGCCCAAGGTCTACGTCAGGGACAGCGGCCTGGTGCACGCACTGCTCGGCATCGCCGACTACAACGCGCTTGCGGGGCATCCCGTCGCCGGAGCGAGCTGGGAGGGCTTCGTGGCGGAGAACCTCCTGAGCGCGGCCCCGACCGGTACCCGGGCGGGGTTCTACCGTACCCGCGCCGGCGCTGAAATTGACCTGGTGCTGGAACTGCCGGGCGAGCACGGTCCGTGGGCGGTCGAGATCAAGCGCGGCTCGGCGCCCCGGCCAAGCCGCGGTCTCCACAGTGCCCGCAAGGATCTGAGGCCCATCCGCACCTTCCTTGTCGGCGCCGGTGCGGACCGCTACCCGGTAGCGGACGGGGTCGAAGTGATCGGCCTTTCCGAGTTGGCCGCGGTGGTGGGCGGCAGGGCGTAGCCGAACGGCGCTGCACGCTGGCAAGGCAGAATGAAGACGATGACGCACTCTGGCGGGAACCACCGTGGCGGGAACATCGGGGCTTTCGGGGCGGCTTTCGCCGTTCTCTGTGGTTCCGCCTTGCCCGCCCAGGAGCCTGCGCCTTCCGCCGAGCCGGGACTGGCGGAGGGACTTGCCTACGTCGTCCTGCAGGCGGTGGTCTACCGCGAGGCCTCTGTGGAGGTGACCCTTCTGGCGACGAACGCGGAGGGCGTCGAGCAGGAACTGCCGGTGACCAGCGATCAGTACTACGAGGTGTACCTGTTCGAGCCCGGGCCGTGGCTCGTGCGTCCGGCTCAGGGCAGCGGCTTCTGGGGCCGCGAGACCCTGATCGATCCCGATGCCGCGACGAGCGACGGGATCTCCCTGGTCCAGGACGAGGTGGAGGTGCAGCCCGAGGTCGTTCCGGTGTTCGAGATACCGGTCTACCCGGCGGTAGCGGTCAGCGGCCGTGTGGTGGGCGCCTCTCCTCGGGACGACACGCTCCGGATCGTGCTTGGCGATGTGGATCCCGAGAACACGGACCCGCGGTTCCACGTCCAGCGCGTGGTGGTCAGGTGCCCGGTGGCCGGCGACGGCCGCTGGTCGTGCGAACTGCCGGCCACGCTCGTTCACCTCGTGTTCTGGCGGCCCGGACACTCTCCGGACTACCGTTGGAACACTCCCTTACGAGGTCGACGGCAATTCGCCCTGGGCGATCAGGAGCTCGTTCCCGGAGCGAGCCTTGCCGGCTTCGTCGCCGCGGGTCGTGGCTTCCAGGGTTTCGTCGACCACTGTGTCGTGCAGGTCGCGGCGGGCGATCCCGGCCTGTCGACAACCACTCTCGAGCAGGTGCTGACGACCGTCGAGGTGGCTGACGACGGCTTCTTCCAGGCGACGGGCCTGGATGCCGGCAGACGCTGGATTCAGGTGGACTGCGACGGCCGGGTCGCGGCACGTGCCGGGCCGTACGAACTGGTGGAGAACGTCGAGACCTTCCCGCGCAAGCGGGTGCCGCTGTCGAGGAGTCACCTCCTGGACGTGTTCGTGCAGCCCGCTGATCCGCCCTACGGCAGCCATTGGATTGCGCACCTCGAGCAGATCAGGGAGCACGATTCGCCGGAGTTCCGTTCCCGCTACGTGACGAGGGAGTACCCGCAGCAGACAGCGGTGGTGGAGAACGGCCACGCCCGGTTCCACGTCCCCGGCGACGGCGCCTTCTCGGTCGAGATCCAGGATGCGATCGGTGGGCGATTCGGCGAGCTGGACTATCTCGAAGTCGTGGGCGACCAATCCACGGTGGTCGAACTGGAACTCGTGCCCGTCGTCGGCCAGGTGACGCTGGACGGCGTCCCGCTGGCGGGCTACGTGTTCTTCGGGGGGCGTAGCGCATCGCCGGAGTTGACCTTCAGGATCGGTGAGGACGGGTGGTTCCGCGGTGCGTTGCCCGGGCGGGAGGATTGGCGGGTCGACGTGGCTTCGCCGGAACGCGATGTGTCGCAGTCGTTCCACGACGTCGATGTGCCGGCGAACGAGCCCCTGACGCTGGAACTCGCTGACACCGTGGTCCAGGGCCGCGTTGTCTTCGCGGAGACCGGTGAACCGGCTGCCGGCGCGGTCGTTCGGTTCGAGACGGCGGACGAGCGGATCGTGCATCAGGCCCGCGCCGGCGACGACGGCAGATTCTCGGCTCGGGGCGTACCGGTCGGCTGGATCCGCATCTCCGCCCATCCGCGGGGCCTGGGCGGATGGTTGGCGAGCGCCTCAGTGGAGGCGGTAGTGAGTTCGTCAGGTCCGCTGAACGTGACCCTGCGGTTGCCGGAACTGGACCTGGAGTCGCTGCGGCCGGGAGCGAGGGCGCCTGTGCGCCGGACCATCCGGCAGTAGCTGGTACCCTGCGCCGCCATGGGCGGTCCGCTCGACGGCTTCCGGGTGATCGAACTGGCGACCATGGTGTCGGCGCCGATCGCCACCATGCTGCTGGCGGATCAGGGCGCCGAGGTGATCAAGGTCGAGGCGCCGCCCCACGGCGACATCATGCGCCGGCTCGGGCCGCAGCGAGGGGGCGTCACGGCCGGGTTCGCGACGATCAACCGGGGCAAGCGGTCTCTGGTGCTCGACCTGAAGCATGAGCGCGGGATCGGCATCCTCCACGACCTGGTGGGAACGGCCGATGTCTTCGTCCAGAACTTCCGGCCCGGCGTGGTTGATCGTCTGGACCTCGGCGCCGACCGGCTGCGCGAGCTCAACCCGAGGCTGGTCTACGTGTCGATCAGCGGCTTCGGGCAGGAGGGGCCCTACGCCCAGAAACGCGTCTACGACCCGATCATCCAGGCGCTGTCCGGCGTCGCCGACATCCAGGCCGACCGGGTGACGGGCGAGCCGAAGATGGTGCGCACGATCGTCCCCGACAAGGTCACCGGGATCACCGCCGCCCAGGCGATCACGGCGGCGCTGCTTGCGCGGGAACGGACCGGCCAGGGCCAGCACCTCGGCCAGCACCTCGAGATTGCCATGCTCGACGCGACGATCTCCTTCGTCTGGCCCGAAGGCTTCGTGCGCCAGATCCTGGTCGGCGGCGAGGTGGCGCACGGACGCCCCGGATCGACCAGCGACCTGATCTACAAGACCGCCGACGGCTACATCACGGCGTCGACGATCTCGGACGCCGAGTGGGAGGGCATGGCGCGCGCCACCGGGCGCCTCGAATGGCTGGAGGACGAGCGCTACAAGACGGCGGCGGGCAGGATCTCCAACGCCGACCAGCGTCTAGGGATGGTCGGCGACGTCCTGCGGCAGCGCACGTCCGCCGAGTGGCTCGCGGCTCTGGAAGCGGAGGACGTTCCCTGCGCTCCGATCCTCAACCGCGACGAGGTGCTGGTCGATCCCCAGGTGGTCCGCAACGAGCTGCTGCGCGAAGTCGACCATCCCCAGGTCGGCCGGATGCGCGTGCCGCGTCCCGCGGCGAAGTTCTCGGGCACGCCGCCGGCGCCGGTGGCGGCATCGCCGGTACTGGGCGAGGGGGCCGACGACCTGCTGGGCGGTCTTGGGCTGAGCGAGGCCGAGATCGACGCGCTACGGCGCGAGAAGATCGTCGGCTAAGCGTCGGCGTCGGCCGTTCCGGTGTCGGCGTCACCCGCCCGCTTCGGGGCTCCGGGGGGAGGGCTCCCAGGTGCCGTGCCATCCGTGCGCCCGCTGACGGGCGCACGGACTCGGGACTGGCCGTTCCCGACTGGCCGAACACCTACGGCTACTTCATGTTCTCGTTCCCGTTCTCGAAGATGGTCGGCGGCATTTTCTACGAGCACGGCCATCGGCTGATCGCGAGCACCGTCGGTCTGCTGACCATCGGCCTGGTGCTGTGGGCCTGGCGCGCTGAGCCGCGCCGGTGGGTGCGCCGGATGCCCTGGTCGTCGGCCTCGGCGTCTTTACGTCGGCGGGTTGGCGAGACGGCTACGGGCGTGTCGAGCCCTTGGGTGATCCCGTTCTCGGGCGTCTCGCGGTGGCCGTTCCGACGCTCGTCTACGGCCAGATCCTGCTCGGCGCGACGATGCGTCACAACGACGCCGGGCTCGCGATCCCCGACTTCCCGCTCGCTTTTGGCCGGCTTCTGCCGCCGGAGTGGAGTCTCGGCATCGGACTCCATTTCGCGCATCGCCTGGGTGCTGTTGCCGTGACGGCGACGCGGAGTCGATCCGGTCGGCCCGTTTCGCGCACGCCGCTGCCGGCGTCCCCAGGCAAGCCAACGCGTGACGACGGTGGCTGCCGAAGCGGTGCGTCCTGGTGGCGCCTCGGTGTGGCTGGCGCTGGCCAAGCCGCGGCTCAACGCGTTGGCCGTCGCTACGGTCGGCATCGGCTACTACCTGGGAGCCCGAGAGTTCGATCTGGCTGTGCTGCTCTGTGTCGTTGCGGGCTCCGGGCTCGTCGCCGGCGGCGGGGCCGCCTTCAACCAGGTCGCGGAGATCTTCGCCCTGCTCGCCGCCCGCTTCCTCAACAACCGAACAAACGCTCGCGCTCGCACCCTGTTCCTCGGTTCCTTGATCGTGCTGCCCGTGATCTGGACCGCCCTCGTAGCCGGCCACGCGGCTCTCTGATTTCAGAGACTTGTTTCGCGGACTACCCGTCCGACCTGAGCAGGAGGATGCGGTTGTCGCTGGCGCCTGGAACCGCTGCGATCGGGATCGAGTCGTCGAAGGTGGCCAGGATGCCGTCGTTTTGCACTGCCAGGGCCAGGAGGTAGACGTCCGTGATCTGGCGGTAGCCTCGAATCGACCCGGCCGCGAGGTGCTCGCGTTCACGTATCGATAGCGAGTCGGGCCAGAAGGCGTGATCGTCGGTCTGGCAGAAGATCCTCAGGCGCTCCGTTGCGTCGGCCACCGTGGTCCGGCGCCCGGAATAGCTGGGGTTCGCCACGATCCGAACGAAGCCGTTCTCGGTCAATGGACAGGTTGACCAAGGTCCCCGCGAAGGACTTCCGAACCACCGGTGGGCCGTTTCGTAGTGGATGTGCTCCGGGTCGAAGAGAGCTATCAGAACATTGACGTCGAGCAACGCACTCAAGGTTCGTCGTCTCGCAGAGCGTTCACCGCGGCGAGCGAGACCGGCCGAGCGCCGTCACGCGAGGGCAGTAAGGGAACGCCGTTTCGTTCTTCGACTCGGTGGGACCGGGGCGCCAGCGCCTTCCTGGCGAGCTCCGAGACGACTCGACCCACAGGTACACGGCGCTGCGCGGCGAGCTCCTTTGCGGCCCAGAGGACATCTTCGTCGAGGTTCAGTGTGGTGCGCATAGGCTGAGCATCGCGCATCATGCATCTGATGTCAACCGTGCGTTCTACGCCGCCCCGAACCCGTCTTGGGAGGAGACGAGCAAGACGCGAACCAGTCCGTGCGCCCGTCAGCGGGCGCACGGATGGAACTCCGCCCGGATCGCCGCGCCGTGCTGGTTGAGCTCGGGCACGGGAGGCAGGCGTCGCCCCGGTTCGTTCGGGGCGGCAGCGGGCGCGACCATGTCGATCTCGGTGCCGTCGGGAAGCGGTTGCCTGGCCCGGCGGAGCTGTGGATGCCGCGACAGGGCGGCGATGTCGTTCAGGAAGCCGTAGGCGATGCGGGCGCGGTCGAGGACCGTGCGAATCGACTCCCGGTCGTGGCGCCTGAACACCTCTCCGATCGCGGTTTCGATGGCGGCGCGGCCCTCGGCGCGGTCCACGTTCCGCGGGTAGGCCCCGGCGAGGTCCGGCTGTTCGAGCACTTCATTGCACAGCCGCACGAACTCTCGGTCGTTCTGGACTCCGATCAGGACGGAATTGCCGTCGCCGAGCTGGAACAGGCCGTAGGGCACGATCGTCGGATGGCCGAGGCCGACCCGCGGCCAGTCGAGACCATGCTGTTCGAAACGCAGCAGGGGCACCGCCATCCAGTCCGCCATCGTGTGGAAGAGGCTGACCTCGACGTTGCGGCCGGCGCCGGTGCGACCGCGCTCGATCAGGGCCTCGAGGATGGCGGAGTACGCGTAGATGCCGGTGGCGAAGTCGCAGATGGAGACCCCGACGCGGCCGGGCTCTGCCGGCGAACCGGTGATCGACGCGACGCCGCTCTCCGCCTGGACGAGCAGGTCGTAGGCTCGCATCGACCGGTAGGGGCCGTCCTCGCCGTAGCCCGAGATGTCGCAGGTGACGAGCCGCGGATGGCGCCCGCGGAGCTCCTTCGACCCGAAGCCGGCCCGCGCGGCTGCGCCCGGCGCGAGGTTCTGGATGAACACATCGGCGCGCTCGACGATCCGTTCGAGCAGGGCCCGATCGTCTTCGCCCTTGATGTCGAGAACGATCGACTCCTTGCCGCGGTTCAGCCAGGCGAAGTAGGCCGAGACGCCTCCCGTGCCGTCGTAGCCGCGGGCGAAGTCCCCACCGTCGCGCTCTACCTTGATCACCCGGGCGCCGGCGTCCGCCAGCCGGCAGGTCGCCAGCGGCGCGGCGACCGCCTGCTCGATGGCGACCACGAGCAGGCCCTCGAGAGGACGGTTGGCGGTCATCGCCAGGCGAAGACCGGCTGCTCGTAGTGAGCGACGCGGACGTCGTTGCCGCGGAGGACCACCTCGAGCATCTGGTAGACGATCGCCGCCGTCGGCGCATGCACGAGACCGCCCCGAATCGGCATCGAGAGGACCGGGTTCTCGCTCTCGGGAATCTCCCGCAGCACCGGCACGTCGGGCCGGTCGAGGTCGATCAGGGGGATGCGGTAGGCGCGGTAGACCTCGTCCGGGTTCGGCTCCAGTTCGCGGTAGTCGTCGCACCAGAACACGACCGGCGTGATGACGAAGCCGGAGCGGGTGCCGAAGTCGTCGAGCCGGCCCAGGACGGCGCCGGGTTCGAGGTCCAGGCCGACCTCTTCGTGGAGTTCGCGCAGGGCCGCCTGCTCGGGGGTCTCCGCCTCGTCGATGCGGCCGCCCGGAAGTGCCCATTGACCGCGGTGGCGGCGGAGCCTCAGGGAGCGCCGGGTGAGCAGGAAGCAACCACGCCCGCCCTTGTCCGGCAGCAGGGTCACCGCAACGGCGGCATGCGCGTTGGCGGACACGGCGCCAGTGTGCCCGGAGGCTTCCGCGGCCCGCGCCGCGGCCGCTTCAGGATCGAGCTTCCGCCTCTCGAAGCGCTCC
Source organism: Candidatus Multivorans sp. (assembly GCA_965205295.1). Lineage (GTDB taxonomy): Bacteria > Acidobacteriota > Thermoanaerobaculia > Multivoradales > Multivoraceae > Multivorans. Next base: position 1,635,989 of record OZ242167.1, on the reverse strand, counting down.
AGGTTCCGCTCAGCGTGGGCGTGGAGTTCCGGGCCGTGCCGCGCGGGGAAGCTCACGCAGTGGCGGGTGCCAGACCGGTCATGGAGCCTCCTCGCGGATCAGTTCCACGACCCGGCCGAGGGTGTCGAGCCGTTCCGTCACCGTGGCGCCTGCCGGGCTCAGCCGCAAGGTGGTCACTCCGGCGTCCCGGTAGGCGCGGATGCGGCTGCGAATGCGGGCCTCGTCGCCGATCAGGGTGTTGCCGAGCACCATCTCGTCGGGAACGCGCGCCGCGGCTTCCTCCCGCTTGCGGGCGATCCACAGCGCCTGCACTTCGCGGGCCGCCTCGACGAAACCGGCGCGGCGGTAGGCGTCGTTGTAGAAGTTGGTCTGCGCCGAACCCATCGCTCCCAGGGTGAAGGCCATGGCCGGCTTGCGGCGGGCCGCCATCCGCTCCAGGTCGTCGCCGAACTCGACCTCGCCGCCGACCTGGATGTCGATGTCGTCGAGGCTGCGGCCGGCACGCTCGGCCCCCGCGCGCATCGCGGGGAAGAAGGCCTCCGAGTGTTCGGGGATGAAGGAGGCGCCGAGCCAGCCGTCGGCCACCTCGCCGGTGTACTCGAGCGACTTCGGCCCGAGGGTCGCGAGATAGATGGGCAGCCCGGGCCGCGGCGGCTGCGACATGCGGATCGCCTTGCCCTCACCGCCGGGGCGGGGCAGGGTGTAGTGCTCGCCCTCGTAGGCGATCTTCTCGCCGGAGAGTGCGATCTTCAGGATGTCGATGTACTCCCGCAGGCGGCCCAGGGGCTTTGCGAAGGCTGTGCCGTGCAACCCCTCGACCACCTGGGGACCGCTGACGCCGAGGCCGAGGACGAACCGGTCCTTCGAGATCGAGGCCAGCGACATCGCGGTCATCGCGGTCATTGAGGGGGCCCGCGCCGAGATCTGCATGATGCCGGTGCCAAGCCGGATGCGCTCAGTGCGCGCGGCGAGGTAGGCGAGCGGGGTCACGGCGTCCGTGCCCCAGGCCTCGGCCGACCAGACATCGTCCACACCGAGGCGTTCCGCCTCGACGACGTACTCCGTCAGGGCGTCCCAGTTCGTTCCGGAGGCGTACGCGCTCCCGATGCCGATCGCTGTCCGCATCCTTCGTTGCTCCTTGTGCTCAGGTGGTCTACTGAACGGCCGTGGCGCGGACGTAGATCAGTTTGCGGATGTCCGGACGGGGGTCTTGAGTGCGGGTATGCAGCATGACCTCCAGTTCGCTTCCGTCCTTTGACAGTTGCCAGGTCTCGGTGATGTCGAAGTCCCCGAACGGTGTGCTTCTCGTGTACGAGACGGAGAGCTTGTCCTTGCGCCACTTCACGCGGGCGGTGCGCGTACCGCCCTGGAAGCTGGGCATCACCGCGGGCTTCCCGTCGGTGACGAGTTCCTGGGTGAACTGGACCGGCGCCGGGAGGTTCTCGCCCCGCATGGTGTAGTTCATGACCAGGTCTTCCCCGGTCAGGGAGATGTCGAGTTCGAGGTCGAGCGTGTTCGGCCGGTCGCGGCCGGCGCGTCCCGGGGCCAGGGAGTCGCTGCGCTCGTTGTCTAGTTGCCAGACGCCGGCAAAGTCCTCGTTGGCGGCGGCCAGCGGCGCGGCGCCGAGCGAGGCGATGGCGAGGGCCGCGCCGACGACGACGGCCGAGAAGGCCGTGGCCGTTGGGGAACCGGAAGGGCCGGCTGGGATCGTACGAGCGTGGGCTGATTTGTTCATGGATTCCTCCTCGCCGGCGGCGTGGGCGATGCCGGTCGCCGTCGGCAGCGTTACGTTGCTCTCTTGATAGCGGGCGGTTCTACTGAACGACTGTCGCGCGGACGGAGTAGTTCGGCGTTGTCCGTATCGGCTCGGACGGTAGGTGTTCCCGATCTTACCGACCCTACGAGGCTCTACGCTTCCAGCAGCTTCGCGAAGTAGCCGATCGTCTTCGCAAGTCCCGTTTCCAGGTCGACCCGGGGCTGCCAGTCCAGCAGGCTGGTGGCGCGGCCGATGTCGGGTTGCCGTGTCTTCGGGTCGTCGACCGGCAAGGGCAGGAACTCGATCTCGCTACCGCTCTCCGTCAGGCCCTGGATGACCTGGGCGAACTCGAGCACCGTCATTTCGCGCGGGTTGCCGAGATTGACCGGGTCGCTCTCGGACGAGTTGAGCAGCCGCCAGACGCCTTCGACCAGATCGTCGATGTAGCAGAAGGAACGCGTCTGCCGGCCGTCTCCGTACACGGTCAGGGCCTTGCCGGAGAGGGCCTGGTGGATGAAGTTGGGGACGACGCGGCCGTCCCGCAGCCGCATGCGCGGGCCGTAGGTGTTGAAGATGCGGACGATCCGGGTGTCGAGGCCGTGGATCCGGTGGTAGGCCATGACCATCGCCTCGGCGAAACGCTTGGCCTCGTCGTAGACGCCGCGCGGACCGACGGGGTTCACGTTGCCCCAATACGACTCCGGTTGCGGATGGACCAGCGGGTCGCCGTAGACCTCCGAGGTCGAGGCGAGCAGGTAGCGCGCGCCGTGGTGCTTGGCCAGACCCAGGGAGTTGTGGGTGCCGAGCGATCCGACCTTCAGGGTCTGGATCGGCAGTTCCAGGTAGTCGACGGGGCTCGCCGGCGAGGCGAAATGGAGGACGTTGTCGACGTGGGGGCCGACGTAGACCGGCTTGCTGACGTCGTGCTCGATCAGGGTGAAACGTTCGCTGCCGAGCAGGTGCTCGATGTTCGCGGGGCTGCCGGTGATGAAGTTGTCGACGCAGTAGACCTGGTGGCCCTCGGCGAGCAGCCGGGAGCAGAGGTGGGAGCCGATGAAGCCGGCGCCGCCGGTGACGACGGAGAGAGGTAGCGAACGCCCTGGTCGACGTTGAGGCGCGGGTTCACCTGTCGCGAGTTGGCGAGGTTTGCTCACGAGGCTTTCACACCGGAAATCGCGGCCGGAACGGCGACCGGCTCGGTGACCGGGACTGCGTCGGCGCGGCCGAGCGAAGAGTACCGGAGTCCAGCCGCGGCCACCCGCTCGGGCTCGTAGAGATTGCGCAGATCGACGACCTGTGGTTCGCGCAGCAACTGCCGCAGCCGGTCGAACTCGAGCGCGCGGAACTGGTTCCACTCGGTGAGGATGACCAGCAGGTCGGCGCCCTCGGCGACCTCGTACTGGTCGCCGCAGTAGACCGCTTCGGGGCGGATGAGGCGGGCCTTGTCCATCGCGGCCGGGTCGTAGACGCGGACATCGGCGCCGCGGGCGAGGAGTTGATCAAGCACGAACAGGGCCGGCGATTCACGGATGTCGTCGGTGTCGGGCTTGAAGGACAGCCCGAGCAGCGCCACTGTTCGGCCCCTGGGATCGCCGAGTACGGACTCGATCTTGGTGAGCATCCGTTCCTGGACCCGGTGATTGACCTTCAGCGTCGCCTCGACGATCGAGGCCTCGGCGCCGGCGTCACGCGCCATGGAGACCATGGCCCGGGTGTCCTTCGGGAAGCAGGAGCCGCCGAAGCCAGGCCCCGGACGCAGGAAGAGCGGCCCGATCCGTTTGTCGAGGCCCATGCCGTGGGCCACGACCTGGACGTCGGCAGAGGTCAGCTCGCACAGCTCCGCGACTTCGTTGATGAAGGAGATGCGGGTGGCCAGGAAGCTGTTCGAGGCGTACTTGATCATCTCCGCGGTCTCGACATCGGTGACCACGATGGGTACGCCGCGGGCGCGCAGCGGTGAGTAGATCTCGAGCATGATGTCGGTGGCGCGCTGATCGCGGCTGCCGATGACCAGGCGGTCCGGGCGCATGAAGTCCTCGATCGCGGAGCCCTCGCGCAGGAACTCGGGATTGCTGACCACGGAGAAGGTGCGCCCGTGGCCGATGATCTCCTCGATCATGCGGCCGGTACCCACGGGCACCGTGCTCTTGGTGACGATCGCCTTGTAGTTGTTGAGCCTGCCGCCGATCGCCTGGGCCACTTCGCGCACGTAGCGGAGATCCGAGGAGCCGTCCTCGCGGGGCGGCGTGCCGACGGCGATGAACACGGCCGCCGCGGCTTCGATCGCCGGTCCCAGCTCGGTCGTGAAGCTGAGTCGGCCGGCTTCCTCGTTCTTTGCCACCAAGGTCGCCAGGCCGGGCTCGTAGATCGGAATCCGGCCCGCCTGCAACTCGGCGATCTTCGCCTCGTCCTGGTCGACGCAGACGACATCCATGCCGAAGTCGGCCAGGCATGCGCCCGTAACCAAGCCGACGTAGCCGGAACCGACGACGCAGATTCTCACCAGCGCTGTAATATAACAGCGAATGCACTGCGCCGCTCCCGTGCTCGGGTTGCGGCGCGCACAGAGGACATTTACGAAGAGTCAAGGTGAGTCGATGAAGCGTGGAAGAGCGCTGAGCAACGCGATAGCAACCCGGAGGTCGGTGATCACCGGGCCGCGCAGCTTCTCGAAGGTGCAGCGGAACGAGCCGTGCCCGTGCGGCAGCGGCCAGAAGTACAAGGACTGCCACTTCGCCGAGGGCGAGGCCTTTCTGCGCAAGCTGGAACGCCAGCGCTACAAGGCGCAGCAGAGGGTTGACGGTACGCCCTGGTATGTGCGCTGGCTGACCTGATCGGCTAGCTGCTAGCGCGGCAGTTTCGTCGCCGCTTCGCGGCGCGGTTCCTCTCGGAAGCCGGCGGGGGCGCCGGCGCACCCAGTTCCTGCCGCGCAGCCTTACATGGAACAAGCCCCTGGGAACGCGGGCATCCTTGCCCGCATCCGGACGCCGCGTCGTTCCCTGCGCGCCAGCGCAGCGGACCACCGCTGTGGACACTCCTAGACCGGCGTCGGCTCCGCTCTCGCGTCGACCGCGGCGTCGTGGTCCTGCTTCGCCTTCAGCAACTGCGGCATGATCAGATCGATCTCGCGGTTGTTCCACATGCCTTCCTTGCTGAACTTCCGGATCACCTTGGGCTGCTGCATGATGCCGATCCAGCCGCGCATCACGTCGATGATCTGAGCGGTCATGTCCTGACCCGCCTCCGAGGCCAGCCAGGCACACACGGGCGCGATCTGGTTGGGGCTCTGCTCGGGAGCGTTCTCGTCGACCTGCATGCCGCGCGAGGCGCGCAGCTCGGCCGTCATGCGGGTCGTGGCGCCGGGGGAGATCGTGTTCACGGTGCAGCCGTACTTGGCCAGTTCCAGCGCGAGCACCCGGGACAGCCCGGCGATACCGGCCTTGGCGGCGGCGTAGTTCGACTGGCCGAAGTTGCCGTAGAGGCCGGAGACCGAGGAGAAGTTGATGATCCGGCAGCCCGTCCGGTTCGTCGCCCGGATGTAGTTCGCGAACGGCCGGCTGCAGCAGTAGTGGCCCTTCAGGTGGACGTTGAGCACCGCGTCCCAGTCCTCTTCTTCCAGGTTGAAGATCGTCCGGTCGCGCAGGATGCCGGCGTTGTTGACCAGGATGTCCAGGGCGCCGTAGCAGTCAATCGCGGTCTGAAAGATGTTCTGCCCGCCCTCGACCGTGGCCACCGAGTCGTAGTTTGGCGCGGCCGACCCGCCGGCGCTGCGGATCTCCTCGGCGACTTCGTCGGCGATGCGTGAACCGCCCGTGCCGTCGGTGGCGCCGCCGAGGTCGTTGACCACGACGTTCGCGCCCTCTTCCGCGAACTTGAGCGCGATGCCCTTGCCGATGCCGCGACCGGCGCCGGTGACGATTGCAGTCCTGCCTTCGAGGATTCCCATGATCTTGCTATCTCCGTCGGTTGTCTTGTGGTTTCCGGGGGTCGGTACTCTAGCGCCGGAATCCTCAGGCAACGACCGCGACGCCCTGGCTCACCGCTTCCTCGCCGTCCGCGTTCAGCACCCGGAAGGCGATTTGCCGGGCGCCGTCCGCTTCGCCGGCCGGCGCATGCTCGACCTGGATCGACGTGCCGGGGATGACCATGGCGGTGAAGCGGCCGTGCAGGCGCTTCAGCCTCAAGGGATCGCCGTCGCCGTAGGCGCGCAGCACCTCGCGCCCGGCCAGCGCCCAGGTGGCGGTGCCGTGAAGGATGATGTCCGGCAGGCCGGTTCGGAGCGCGACCTCGCGCTCGGTGTGAATCGGATTCCAGATCCGGGCGCATTCCGTGTAGACGTGAGGCATCTCGCGGGGCACGAAGATCTCGCTCCGGCTCGAGTCGGCGCCGTTCAGCCGGCGCCGGGGCACATCGGGCGCCGGCTCGATCTCGGCGTTGCCGCCCTCGGTGGTCACGCCGCGAAAGATGGAGCGCGACCAGGAGGTGACGACGGTCCGGCCCTCGCCGTCCACTGTCTCCAGGCAGGTGGTCAGGAGAACGCCGGCGCGGGTGGACCGGATGCCCGTATAGCGGCCGCGCGTGGTCAGCGAGTCGCCGGGCCGGATCGGCCGGTGGAAATGGGAGTCCTGGCTGGCGTGGACGCCGCGGACCAGTTCGTCCGCTTCGCCGCCGAGGAGGTGGCGGCCTCTGCCGTTGCTGACCACCGGCCACTCCAGAGACACGCAGTAGGTGGGCGGCGCCGCGATGCCCTCGCCGCGAGCGTCGTCGAACACGGACTCGCAGGTGTCGCCGATGCCGGCGGCATAGGCGAGCGCGTCGCGCACGGTGATCCGACGCTCGCAGGGCGGCAGGTCGCTGCCGGCCGCGGCGGTGGAGATCGGCATCGTGGGCGTTCCCGGTCGGCTCGGACTGTCAGTCGGCGGCGTTGCCGAGGCGCCGTTCGAGATCCTGGAGCCGGTTCTTCAGCTCGTCGAGTTCCGCCCGGGTGGCGCCGGCGCCGTCTTCTTGCTGCGTTGCGGCAGAGGCACCTGGTTCGGATGCCGTCGGTGTGGCCGACGGAGCTGGTCCCTGGCTGCCGCCCGTGCTCCGCCCGGCGCCGAAGACGCCTTCCACCTGGCGGTTCATCTGGGTGTGCATCTGCTCGGCGATGGCGCGCGGATCCCAGAACCGCATCCAGGATGGATCGGGTGCGAAGGGGTTCTTGCCCACCGTCTCCCGCATGCGCTCGTAGACCTCGCCGGCGCCCTTGAGGTACCACTGGAAGAAGTCGCGCCCCGCCTGGTCGCGAGCCCGCACCAGGTCGCGCAGGAACTCGAGCGGCGGTCCCCGGTCAGGGTCCCTGGACCCGTCGACGATGATCTGGGTCAACACGTGGCGGGTCACATCCTCGCCCGTCTTCGAGTCGACGACCTGAATGTCCTCGCCGCTCCGCACCATCTCGGCGACGCCGTCGAGGTTCACGTAGCGGCTGTTGCGGGTGTCGTAGAGCCGCCGGTTCTCGTACTTCTTGATGACGATGGGGATAGGCATTCAGCGGGACGTGCTCATGTCACGGGCACGGAGATCACTCGGCGGTGGGAGGGGGCATTTGTTTGGGGGTTGACACGGTGCAGCATAACGTGCAGGATTCATGCTGCACTGCACAAGACGGGCGCCGTCAACTGACGTTACCGTCATCGGTGCATCCGTCAAAACAGGCCAGACGAGCCGAAACCACATGGACAATCCAGACCACGGATCGTACCACTCAGGAGACTTCAGATGACGACCAGTACAGCAGCCAGCACGACGAAGAACCCCATGCAGCCCTGGCGCGGAACGATGATCGATGCCAACCGCCGGGTGCTCGACTTCCAGAAGCGGGCGTTCGACACCAGCTTCGACATGGTGGCCAAGGTCCAGGAGCGCCAGGAAGAGGCCGTCGGAAACTGGGTCGAGAAGGCAGACCGGATCCCTGCAGAGGCCAAGAGCCTGGTGCAGGAGTGGACCCGGCTGTTCCAGGAGAGCCGCAACGCCTACCGCGGCGCGGTGGAGACCAGCTTCGGCCTCGCCAACAGCTACCTCGACTCGCTCGCGCCGCAGGCGACCGAGGAGTCGTAGTCAGCGCGGATCGGCTCGTTCAAGCGCCGGCTCCAGGCGGCGATCACGACGTCGCCTGGAGCGGTCGCTCCGGGCCGCTCCACATTGCAAGCGGATTCTTCACTTTCTGGTGCAGAATCCAAGAGCGCAGACTCAGAGAGGACACCGTTTCCGCCATGGCCGACGACCGCCGCACCGCCAAGCCTGCGAATCCGCAGCCCGATCCCTTCGCCATGTGGCGCGAGTGGGTCACGAAGTCCGAGCATCAGATGAACGCGATGTTCAACGAGATGATGGGGACGGAGGAGTTCGCCCGCGCCTCGGGAAGCTGGATCGAAGCGATGACGATGTTCCAGCAGACGATGAGCGAGAACTCCCAGCGCTACTTTCAGATGGCGGGCGTGCCGACACGGACGGACGTCGGCGAGCTCGCCGAGCGTCTGACCGTGGTGGAGGAACGGCTGCAACGGATCGAGGCGCTGCTCGCGACCGCCGTCGGACGCAAGGGGCAGAACCAGACGGTTCGCCCGGCCCGGACCCGCCGTCCACCGTCCGAACAGAGGGCGGCGGAGCAGCCTGAACCGCGGACGGCCGCTCAGTTGGTCGACGCCGTGCCCGCCGGTGCGGATGCAACGTCCGGAGGAACAGGGACGGAACCGAAATGACGACCGCAACCGCCACTCCCGCCCCCGCGTCCACGCCCAGGGAGCAGCCGGCCCGGCCGGCCAACCCGGTGACCCTCCCGGTGACTCTCAGCATGGCCGGCGTTGCCGAGAGCGTTCGCCGCGAGATGGAGCGCACCTTCAGCCGCAGCGTCAAGGGACTGCAGTACATCTCGACCGGTGACCCGGGTGTCGGCCTGACGCCGAAGGACATCGTCCACAGCCGCGGCACCCTGCGCCTCTACCACTACCGCACCCGCGTCGACGAGGTCTACCGGACGCCGATCCTGCTGGTCATGTCCCTGATCAGCAAGCCTTACATCCTCGACCTGGCGCCGGGCCAGAGCCTGGTCGAGTTCCTGCTCGACCGCGGCTTCGACGTCTACATGATCGATTGGGGCACGCCCCGGCCGGAAGACAAGCGGCTCCGGCTCGAGGACTACGTGCTCGACTTCATTCCCGAGTGCGTGGAAGTTGTTCATGAGCGCAGCGGCGAGCCCGACGTCTCGATGGTCGGCTACTGCATGGGCGGCCTGCTGGCGGCGCTGTACGCGGCTCTTCATCCCGACGCGGCGTCGGGTGGCCGGCTCAGCAACCTGGCCTGCTTCACGACGCCCGTCAACTACGACGGCATGGGCCTGTTCAGGTCCTGGACCGACCCGGCCCACTTCGATGTCGACCGGATCGTCGACCGGCTGGGCAACGTCCCGCCGCAGATGCTCTACGCCTCGTTCAACGCGCTGCGGCCGGCCTCCCAGGTCGCCGGCCGGGTGCGGCTCTGGGACAACCTGTGGAACGACGAATTCGTGACCTCCTACCGCCGGCTCCAGCGCTGGGCGGCGGATCAGATCCCCTTCCCGGGCGAGTGCTTCCGGCAGACCACGAAGGAGCTGCAGCAGCAGAATCTCCTGATGAAGGGCGAGTTCGAGCTCGGTGGCCGCGTGGTCGACCTGTCGAACATCCGCGTTCCCTTCGTCCACGTGGTGGCGGAGCACGATCACATCGTGCCGTACGAGGCGGCGCGTGATCTGGTGGGAATGGTCGGCGCCGAGGACAAGCAGGAGATGATGCTCAAGGGCGGCCACGTGAGTCTGGTCGCGGGCGCCAACGCGGTGCGCCGTCTTTGGCCGCGGCTCGAGGAGTGGTTGGCCGAGCGGTCGGTGTAGAACGCTGCCAAGCGATGAACGGACCGCGAAGGAGGGAGGTCTACGGGATGGCTGAACAGAAGAACGAGGGCGGAGGCAGTCCGGTTTCCATCTCGCGCACCGGTCGCGTGGCGAGCAGGATCGGCGCCATCGATCTGACCGTGCGGCCCATGACCGCGGACAACCGCGCCGCCGTGCTGGCGTTTGCCGACGGCTTGCCGGACCACGATCTGCTGTTTCTGCGCCGCGACATCCGCGACGCCGAGGTCGTCGACGAGTGGATGTCTGAGATCGAGTCGGGCCGGATCGTCACCCTCCTGGCGACGGTCGACGACGAGATGGTCGGCTATGCGTCGATCGACCGCAGCCAGTTGCGCTGGTCTTCCCACGTCGGCGAGATCCGGGTCGTGATCTCCGAGGCTGCACGCGGCAAGGGCCTTGGCCGGCTGCTCGTGGAGCAGGCCTTCCAGGCGGCGGTTGCGTCGGGGATCGAGAAGCTCGTCGCCCGCATGACGCCGGATCAGAAGGGTGCGGTCGCGGCCTTCGAGGGCTTGGGGTTCGTTCCGGAAGGTCTGATGCGGAACCATGTGCGCGACCTTTCCGGCGAGAAGCACGATCTCCTGGTCATGGGGCTCGACGTGGTCGCGTTCCACCGCACGCTCGAGAGCTACGGCGTTGGCGAGGCCGCTGCCGCCACCGGCGACTGACGCTGAGAGCGGCCGCCGGCGCCACTGCGTGCTCCGGGCGGGTTACGATCCCAGATCCGAAACGGTTCCCTGAGGAGAACGAGCCATGCAAGACAACGTCGGACTGATCCTGACCAAGCGCGCCTCCCTGTCGCCCGACATGGAGGGATTCGTCGACGTCGAGGCCGAGCGCCGTTTCACGTTCGCGGAGTGGAACCTGCGCTCCAACCGGACCGCCCACGCGCTGCGGGAGCTGGGTGTGGGCAAGGGCGACCGTGTAGCGCTGTTGCTGATGAACAGCGTCGAGTACATGGAGACCTTCTTCGCGGTCGCCAAGATCGGCGCCGTCTGCGTGCCGCTGAACTGGCGGCTGACGCCTGAGGAGCTCTCCTTCATCGTCCGCGACGCGGGTGCCGAGACCCTGGTCTTCGGCGACGAATTCCAGGCCCAGGTCCTGGACCTGATCGCGCGCGGCGGCGGTGAGAACGGGACGAAGATCAAGAGGTGGGTCCACGTCGGTCCGGACGACAAGCGGCCGGACGGCTGCCTGTCCTACCTGGACGCCACTTCGGCAGCGAGCGACGCGGAGCCCGAGATCGGCGCGCAGGACGACGACCTGCTCTACATCATGTACACGTCGGGCACCACGGGCCTGCCCAAGGGCGCCGTCCACACCCACGAGTCGGCGCTGTGGGCGGGGCTGACGATCATGGCCAGCGCCGACACCCGCTACGGCGACCGTTACCTCGTTTCCCTGCCGCTCTTCCACGTCGGCGCCCTGACCCCGGCCACCGGCAATGTCCACCGCGGCAGCACCAGCGTCGTGATGCGGTCGTTCGATCCGGTGCGCACCTGGCAGTTGATCGATGAAGAGAACATCGACGTCATGCTGAAGGTGCCGGCGATGCTCAACTTCATGCTCCAGGTGTACGACCCGGAGCGTTGCAAGCACGAGCGGCTCCGCTGGTGCATGAGCGGCGCGGCGCCGGTGCCGGTCAGCCTGATCGAGGCCTACGAGAAGCTCGGCATCGAGATTCACCAGGTCTACGGCCTGACCGAGACCTGCGGCCCGGCCTGCCTGATCTCGCCCGAAGACGCCATCCGCAAGGCCGGCTCCACCGGCAAGGCCTTCTTCCACACCTCGGTGCGCGTCGTCGACGGCGACGGCGCCGACTGCGCCCCCGGCGAGGCGGGCGAAGTCCTCGTGGCCGGCCGCCACCTGATGAAGGAGTACTGGAACCGCCCCGAGGCCACCGCCGAGACGATCAAGGACGGCTGGCTCTACACCGGCGACGGCGCCGTGATGGACGAAGACGGTTTCGTCTACATCCAGGACCGGCTCAAGGACATGATCATCTCCGGCGGCGAGAACGTCTATCCCGCCGAGATCGAAGAGGTCATCGGCCGCCACCCGAAGGTCCTCGAAGTCGGCGTCATCGGCCGCGAGAGCGAGAAGTGGGGCGAGTCCCCGGTCGCCATCGTCGTCCGCTCCGACGAGAGCCTCGAAGGCCAGGAGATCCTCGACTTCTGCCAGGACAAGCTGGCCCGCTTCAAGCAGCCGGTCGCCGTCCACTTCATCGACCAGTTGCCGCGCAATCCGTCGGGGAAGATCCTGAAGCGGTTGTTGCGGGAGCAGTTCAACTGAGTCGCCGACCCCCGCGGTTCCTGGCGGTTCCGACCGTCGCGCTGATTGTTGCGGCGCCGACGGCGGTCGAAGGCCGCACTCCGCCAAGTTGTCGGCTGGACCAGTTTCTTCAATCGCTCGGGACTCGGCCGGCCGTGTACTCGACAGCGCGGCCGATGCGCCTCAGCCCAGCCGACGGCGTAGCCGTTCGTAGACGTTGCCGCGGCGAGCGACTGTGAGGATCAACAGGACCATGCCTGGCTGCTCAAGCATGTAGCACACGCGCCAGTCGCCGACTCGGATGCGCCAGATTCCGGATACGCCGCCGAGCTTCTTGGCGCTCGGAGGTTTGGGGTTGTCCGACAGTTGCTCGATCGCACGCTCGCTGAAGCTGAACGCGATCGGCTATGCGCCTGATGTCTCGCTCAGCCCCCTTTGAGAGTACGACCTTGATCGTCAGACTCCGAGATTGCGCTTCACGTCCTCAAGAGGAATGCCGCCGTTCGTCCGGTAGTCGGCCAGCGCATCGAGGGCGTCGAGCAAGTCAAGCCGGTCCTCAAGCGCTTCCAGCATCTCAAGATCGGAGGGCGGCACGAGTGCGGCCACGGTCTTGCCCCTCTTCTGGACGGCGATGCGGGTTCCCGCGGACTGGACCCGGCCGGTGATACCGGTGACGTTTGCCTGAAGTTCGGCGATAGGGAGTGTGTCGTGCATGGGCGCGGCCTCGCGCGCTCTCGGTTCAGAGGATACGCGGGAACTCCTCCAGAAACCAGTACTGCCCGTCGATCGCGCCGGCATCGTCGCCGACGGCCGCAGCTTCGGGCGTCGCCATGTAGGCCTCGGCCCTCGCTCTGTCCTCGACTCCGAGGATGAAGAACACCTCGACCGCGTTGTCGGCCGAGCGCCACACGTGCTTGACAGACAGGCCGGCGGCCAGTCCGGCGGCCTCCTGCTCGTCGAAGACCCGCTTCCAGTGGTCGACGTTCTTCACGCGGTTTCTAACCAGTAGGACCACGGTTCATCTCCCGTAGTTTGTTGCTACCAGAGTACCGGCGCCGGGTACTGGGCGATTGCCGCATCCGGCGTGACGATGACGAGATCGTGGAGGATTGCCTGGCACACCAGCCCCCGATCGAACGGGTCTCGATGGTGGAGCGGCAGAAGGCTCTCGCGAGCGGCGCTGGCTTCGTCGAATGCCAGGGGTTCGATTTCCATCGCCTGCCGGCGGCTGCTCACATAGCGGGATGGGCTCTCTGGCAGCGGCAGGCGGCCGATACGGTGCTTGATGCTGATCTCCCAGGCGGAGAGCGCGCTCAGGTAGACCCGGTTGGTGCGGTCTCGGCACGCGGCCCGTGCCGTCTGCGAGAGCTTCGGATTGTCGGCAGCCAGCCAGAGGAACGTGCAGGTGTCGACAAGGAGGTTCACTCGGAGCTGCCGCCCTCGAAGGCAGCGAGAACGTCATCCGGCAGCGGATCGAAGAACTCCGGTGGAATCGTCAACCCACGGTCCATCCCCACTGGCCGCCGAGAGGAAGGCCGCCCTGCCAGAGGGCGTATCTCCGCGATCGGGAGATTGCGGCGGCAGAGAAGGATCGTCTCCCCCCGCTCCACGCGCTCCAGATACCTTGAGAGGTGTGTCTTCGCGTCGGAAATGTTCAGGCGCATCATGGTCTGGTAGTAGACCAGAAAAAAGACCAGGTTCGCAAGAGTGCGTCGGACGCCAGGGCCCCTACTCCTCCCGCCCCACCCACCAGGCCCGCGTCCCCGGCCGGAACGCGGTGACCCCTGAGGGCCCGACGACGACGCCGCGCATCCGTTTGCTGAAGCCCCAGGTGGTGCTGTAGTTCCAGAGGAACAGCGCGGGTTGGTCGGCCTGGACCTGGGCCTGGAGTTCGCGCAGGAGTTCGGCGCGGCGGTCGCGGTCGAGTTCCAGGCGGGAGCGGTCGAACAGGTCGTCGACCTTGGGGTTGCTGTAGCTGTCGTAGTTGCGGCCGTTGTCGATCGCCTCGGTGTGGAAGTAGTTGCGCCAGATGTCGGGGTCGGCGAAGACCTGGTAGGTGTCGACGTGGGCTGTCATCTCGTGCTGGATCAGGCGCGGCGAGCGGCTCGCGTTCTCCTGGACCTCGGTGTCGAAGGAGACGCCGATGCGGCGCAGATCGTCGCGGTAGATGTCGACCATGCGGCGGGCGTCCACGAACGACTGGGGCAGGTTCATCATGAAGTGGAAGCGGACCTGCCGGCCGTCGATCTCCTTGTAGCGCCAGCCGTCCTCGGGGTTGCTCAGCCAGCCGGCCTGGTCGAGCAGCGATGCCGCCTTTTCCAGGTCGTAGTCGATCGGTGCGACGTCCGGGTTGTGGCTCCAGTGGCTGGGCGGGAACATGCCGTTGGAGCGGGTGTAGACGTTCCAGCTCACCTGGCGCAGGACCCGCTCCGCGTCGTAGGCGTGAGCCATCGCGCGCCGCACCAGGACGTCGCCAAAGAACGGATTGCTGCCGTTCTGGTTCCAGCCGATGTAGGCCTGCATCCATCGCGGACCCCAGGCCTTGACGCCCACCGCGTGGAAGTCCTCGTCGTTGGTCTGGCTGCCGTGCTGCTGGACCGTCAGCCAGATGTCGTCGAGGGTGCCCTTGCGGAACTGGAGCAGGGCGGCATTGCGGTCGCTGTGGGTGGTGATCACCTGCCGGCGGATCGGCGGCTTCTCGAAGGGGTAGTCCTCCCAGCGCTCGACGACCACGCGGTCGGCGTGGATCCACTCCACGAACCGGTACGGTCCGTTGCCGATCCCGAGTTCCCGCATGTAGCGGTTGTAGTAGGCGCTGGAGCGCAGGGTCGGGTCGGCGGCCCGTTCTTCGGGGTTGTTCAGGATGTGGGCGGGAACGATGGGGAAGTAGAGGTTGTCGATCGTCAGAGCGGTGACCTGCCTGTGGACGACATCGAAGGTGATGTCGTCGATGATCCGGACGTCCTCGATCTCGCTGACCTTGTACTTGTGGTCCACGGCGGGTACGTTGTCGTCACGGATCGCCTCCCAGGTGAAGCGGACATCCTCGGAGGTGAGCGGCGCGCCGTCGTGCCACGTCATGCCCCTGTGCAGCCGGATGCGGTGGATCCGCCCGCCCCCGAGTTCTTCCACCTCGTCCACCATCGCCGGGTTCCAGACCGCCTCCAGCTTCGAGTTGCGGTGCGCGATCGGATCGAACAGCAGTTCGTAGAGGAAACCGTCGGTCCAGGCGCGGATGAAGAGCGGGTTGAGCGAAGTCGGTTGGTCGAGCGAATAGCGCGTGATCGTGGCGTCGGTGTCGACCCGTTTCGGGTCGAGCGGTGCGAAGAGGGAGTCCGGGTTGGCTACCGGGTCGGCGAGCGGGTCGTAGTCGAACATCGCGCTCGTCGCCGGGCTGCCAAGGTCCCCCAGGCAGCCGGCGCACAGCAGGGCGGCGAGTCCGGCGAGGGCGAAGCGAGAGGTCACCGGCACTCGGCCGAGCCCGCTCCGTCGAGCCGGACCGGACGGCCACAGAACTCCTGCTCGCACATGGCGCGCAGCGTGTCGGGATCCTCGACATTGGCCCAGCTTCTGCGGCCGTCGGGCAGCCGGCAGGCCAGGTGGGCGACGGTGGGTGCGAAGCTCGGGGCTTCCCGCTCGCCGTAGACCGAGCGGTAGGAGGTCGTCGACTTTGCGCTGCCGCCGCCGAACATCACTGCGTAGGTCTCGATCTCGGCCGGACCGGCGTAGCCGGTGACCGCTTCGCGCTTGGGGAGCGCATGGACCTCGTCTGTGAGGTCGACGTGACGGTAGGGCCGGGCCGGCGCCTCTGTGCTGTAGACGCCGAAGGAGTGCTTGGTCAGCATGCCGCCATTCGCGGTGACCAGGGCCCGGCCGCCGTCCTTCTCGCGCAGGAGTTCGGCGGTGCGGGCGATCGAGTGCATGACGTAGCTGTTGAGCGGACCGCCTCCGAAGGTCAGGCCGCCGGTGACGGTGAGCGGGCGCTTCGGGTCGAGACCGAGCTCCCGGGCGGCGACCTGCACCGAACTCGGGAAGCAACTGTAGACGTCGACGAAGTCGAGGTCGGCCACTTCGACGCCTGCGAGTTCGAGTGCCCTACGGCCGGCGAGACGGATCGCGGGCGACGAGTGGAGATTCTCGCGCTCGGAGACGAAGTAGTGATCGACGGCGTCGGCGCCGCTCAGCGGGAAGATCATCTTGGACCGCGGTACGCCGAGCGCCCGCGCCACCTCGAGCGAGCACAGAACGAGCGCTGCCGCCATGTCGACCCGCATGTTCGCGTTCATCAGCTTGGTGTAGGGGTAGGTCACGGCGCGGTTTGCCGGCGACACGGCGCCGATCTCCGCGGCGGTCAGAGGACGCCTGATCCAGGCGTTGGGGTTGTCCTGCGCGACCCGGTTGAAGCCGGCCCAGAGCTCCGCGATCCGGGCCCGGTGAGCGTCTACTGCCTCGCCGTTTCGGTGCCGCAGGGCGATGTCGAACAGGGAGTAGTACTGGACCGCCTGCTGGATGCCGCAGGCCATCTCCATCTCGTGCCGCGTCCAGCGGGTGTCGCCGTAGTTTGTGTCCGGCAGCTTGGGTGGGTCGTCGTCGGTGAGCCAGTCCAGGTCCACGCCCATCTTGCCCGCCCGGCCCATCGTCCGGCCGCACTCCGCCGCGCAGAGCACGATGGCTTCGCGGCGCCCGCCCTGGATGTCGAGCGCGGTCTGGTTGAAGACCGCCTGGACCTGGTTGCCGCCGACCACGGACAGCCCGGTTTCGGCGCCGTGAAGATCGAGGGCCTCGATCACGGCCAGGGCCGGGTTCCGGTAGCCCCACACGCCCTTCATCGCACGCACCGAGTCGATCCGCCCGGGCAGCCCAGGGACTTCGGCGTCGTCGACCGCGTTCCGCACGGCCTCAATCATCAGTTCGATCGGCGGCCTGGCGTCGGCTGGATCGTCGGCGCGTTGAAGCACCTGGGCGACGCCGACCAGAACGGGGGTGCGTGGGGTCATCGTATGCTTGCCCTCAGGGTCGGTAGACGCTGTTGAGTGGGGTAACCGCGATCGGCGAGTTTAGCTTGCCCGCCAAACAAGGAGACCCCGAAATGCCCCTATTCCGCGGAGAGATCCTCCGGTCGCTCATCGTTCTGCTCTTGGCCGCCCTGGCCGCGCCCGCCTTCGCCCAGTCGACGGGCCGCCTCGCCGGGCACGTTCACACCAACCACCATCACGACGAGCACGCTCATGACGAACAGGCTCATGACGGGCGCGTTCACGACAGCGACGCTCACGACGAGGAGGAGATCTCGCTCCCCGGCGTTTCGATCACCGTCAGCTCGCCGGCCCTCATGGGTACGCGCACCGAGTTCACCGATGCCGCCGGCAACTTCAGCTTCCCCAGCCTGCCGCCGGGTGTCTACACGATCGACGTCGAGATGGAGGGCTTCCTCCCGCAGCGGCGAAGCGAGGTCGAGTCCTTAGTTCCTCGGAATAGTGTAGTAGGGCGAGGCATTATTGGGGTCGCTGGCGGTTTCTCCCCCGATGACCAGTTCGAGTCCGGCGGCATGTTCGCGGGCGGCGCTGTTCGCGCAGTCGGGCGTCCCAGGATTGAAGGGGTCCTCTGGCTGTCTGGCGGCCAAGTACCCTCGCGTCATTTCGTCGAGTGCGACCCACGCACCGTTGATCAACGCCCTCGGACGGCGAATCGCTGCGCTTCGAACCTGGCGGGCAAGACAGTGCGGTGCTCTCCGCCTGAAGTCCTCAACGAACATCGCGAAAGACGTCATCGCAGCACGTCTAGCGAAACGAATGGTGCCCACGAAGCGCTTGCTTCCCGCAGCCAGATCAGCCACGGTAAGGGTCATCGCACTACCGCCGTCCATCTCCTCCTCGGTGACTTCGAAGCGATAGGTCGACCCCACCGCCCACGGATAGTTCAACTCACACTTCACCCCCGTTCCTTCATTCCCGAAAGTGCTGCATAGGACATCGCTTGCCCTGTCACCTCCTCGGGCCTCGCCGACAGTGCCTTCGGGCCCCACGTGCGGTTTCGTAGCACATGCTCACATGGTAGCCGCCGTCGAACACGAGCGGCGTTGTGGTGGGACGGCAGTCCGTGTACTGCCCTCTCGATATCGGACTCCCGACGACGGCTTGTCCCGTTGCGATTTCTGGTCGCGTACCGGCTGCGACGGGGGTGCTTGTCGCGTCGTCGTCAGCACACACGAACGCCGAAGTGTCGCTCCTGGCGGCCGCCGTCGCGCCTAGTCTGTTGCGGTACGTCCATTGGCGGTCTCCGGTACTCGTGACGTGGAGATTGAAAGCGACATCGGTCACGGGCGCCACGAGGACCCAGCGGCGGCCGTCGTACGAGCAGCCGTCGAGCACCTTGACCAGCACCTCCGCGTTGTCGCGGTTGAAGAACCAGAGCAGGCCCGACTGGCCGGAAGCCCAGATTCCCGCTCGGGCCTCGCCGACAGTGCCTTCCGCGGTTTCGTAGCACATGCTCACCTGGTAGCCGCCGTCGAACACGAGCGGCGCCGTCGTGGGACGGCAGTCCGTGTACTCTCCTCTCGATATCGGACTCCCGACGACGGCCCGTCCTTCGGAGATCTCGGCTCCCCGCGGCGCTGCGACTTCCTCGACGCTCCAGAGCTGCTGGGCCGTGGCCGCGGCCGGCAGGGCGATTGCGGTTGCGAGTCCCAGGGCGATCGCGGGCAGGGTAGGAGTGGCTGAGTTCATGGGGGCTGCCTCCTGGCTGTTCTGGAGTGCCCATAGCATACCCCCCGTTTGGAGTGGCCAAAATATAGCCCCCGTTTGTGCCGCGGGGGTTTCCGGGCGCGGTTCCGTCACTCGGAGCCGGCGCCCGGGCGTAGGGACAGCCTGATCCTCGAGGACCGCTCGCGCGCCAGGCGCTCGCCGGCGCGGTGCGCCACAACGCCGGCAACGGCCGGGGCCGAAGGCACGACGGCCGGGCTGCGCGACGCGGCGCTCCTGCGCACGATGAGCGACGCACTGCTCCGGGCCTCGGAACTCGCGACGCTCGACACCGAGGACATCGGCCGCGAGAGCGACGGCAGCGGCCGGCTCGCCATCCGGCGCTCGAAGAGGGACCAGGAGGCCGAGGGAGCGGTCGCCTACCTGACGCCGGTGACGATGACGGCGCTCGACAACTGGCTTGCCGCCGCGGCGTCAAGCTCGAGCGGCCGCTACGAAAGGCCGGTCTTCCGGAGGGTGACGCGCACCGGCGTCGTCTCCGGACACGCCCCCCTGACCACGAACGCGGTACGCGCCGTCGTGCGCAAGCGGGCCGCGGCGGTCGGCGTCGAGGGAGTCTCCGGCCACAGCTGCCGGGTCGGGCCGGCGCAGTCCCTCATCGAGCGGGGAGCCAGCACCGCGGCCGTCGCGATCGCCGGGCGCTGGAAGGACCCCGGCATGGTGGTGCGCTACGCCAAGGCCCAGGAGGCCGGCCGGGGGGCCGTGAAGGTGTACTTTGGGGGCAGTAGGGGCCGGCCAAGGGCGGCCGCGCGAACCCCTCCCGATGGGGCCCCGCGGCTAGCGTAGTCCCATACAGAGATGAGCCTGAAGGGGGTCCTTCGGGAGTTGCGCCGAGAGAGTGCGGCGGGGCGGGTTTCAGGGCTGCTGATCGAAGCGAAGCAGAGATCAGCACCAGGGACCAACGGTAGCGCGGGAACCGGGAGCCGCAGTCGAGATGCACTGAAGGACGAGACGGGGAGGTTCGGCCGGGGCCGTCGAGCGACTTGAGCTTGAGGTAGGGCGTGGTGACCTTGTCGAAGGGATAGGTCTTGCGGATGCGTCCCTTCGCGTCGGTGGTCTCGACGGGGAAGTGGCAGGGCCGGAACCAGGAAACGCTCCGAGATGCCTTCTACGGCGGCCACGAACTCGTACTGCGTGACCTCGTCCACGAGATTGATCTCGTACAGACCCTTCTCCCCGTCCAGGTCGCCCTGATGGACCGAATCCACTCGCAGAAACCCCGGCCGACCGGCGGGATGAGGCTTGCGGCGCTCTCCGATCTGTACCTGCGTCGACCGCGTCCTGGCCACCACAAGGCGCCGCCGCCGGTACGTGGTCGACTCGCGAAGCCGGTACAGATGGCTGTTCGAGAGCCCCGCCAGGCGCTCGAACCGCACATCCCCGAACACCGCGTACTGGCGCTGGATCATGCGCCGGGTCACCGCGCCGCACAGACCGCCCAGGGGCCGCGGACACGCCGCAAGCGGCGCGAACGGGTGAGCCCCCAGCCAGCCGCGCACGCGCCCCCGGCACGAGCAGGCAGCGTAGGCGACCCCTTCCAAGCCCGGCCCGAACGCCCCTTCGGGCCCGTCTAACAGCTCGGCGCCCATGTGCGTCTCCAGCGCCCGCACCCGGTTCGAGATCGTCGCCGCCGTCACGTCTCAACTTCGAGAAGAGCTGCCGCGAAGCCGCTTGATCCCCCAAACACAGACTGTCCACGAAAACGGGGCAACTCCAACCGCCAGTTGTTCGATCTCCAGGACGACCCCGAGGAGCTGCGGAACCTGATCGCCGAGCCGAAATACGGCGAGATCGCCTTCCGCCTCGACTCGCTGCTCGAAGGCTGGCGAGCTGCAATGGGCGATGCCGCACCGCTCTCAACCTCCGAACCAGCGCCCCTACGCCGCGACCTCAGCGGCACCGACCGCAAGCCCGACCGCTGGCAGCCGGACTGGATCCTTGAGAAGTACTTCGATGTGCCGGCCGTCGGGGACGGGTAGGTTCTGGATTCCGCCTGCGGCGGATGCGGGCGAGACGCCCGCGTTCCCAGGGGGCGTGCGTGCCCCCGTTCAACGCGCCGAGTCGGCCTGCGCGCGGCCGCGAGAGCGGACGCCGGCCAGCCGCTCGCCGACTTCTTCCGGCTTCGGCGACTGGTACATGCGGTTGATCTCGACCTCGTAGTCCATGGCGTCGCCCAGGTTGAGGTCGAAGCCGCGGTCGATCATCCGCTTGTACTGGAACATCACGTCGCGCTGGCAGGTCAGCATGTCGGCCGCCAGGGCGCGGCATGTGGGCAGGAGCTCCGCTCGCGGCACGATCCGGTTGACGAGCCCCCATTCGCAGGCCCGTTCGGCCGACAGGTAGTTGCCGGTGAGCGAGAGCTCCTTCGCTCGCGCCATGCCGATGGCCCGTGACAGCCGAGCGGAGAGGCCCCAACCGGAGAGCAAGCCGATCCGGGCGTGCGTGTCGGCGAAGCGCGCTTCCGGGGCGGCGATGAGCAGATCGCAGGAGAGGGCGATTTCGAAGCCGCCGGTGACCGCGAGGCCGTTGATCGCGCCGATCACGGGTTGCTTGAGCGACCGGAGCAGTTTCGGCGGGTCGGCCAGGTGCCTGCGCTTTCGGTTCGGATCGCTCATCTCCTTCAGGTCGAGGCCGGCGCAGAAAGCGCGCCCCGCGCCGGTCAGGATCACTACGCCGATCTCGTCGTCGCGGCGCAGCTCCTCGATTGTCTGGGCGAGAAGGTCGCGCAGCTCCTCCGAGAGGGCGTTCAGCACGCCCGGACGGTTCAACGTGAGGGTGGCGATGCCCTCGGACTTCTCGACCAACAGCACCGGCTGGGACATGGTTCGAACTCTCCTCCTGGCGTATGGATGGGTGGCGAGTCTACTCAGATCTCCGACGTTGCACCCCGGGTGGTAGCTTCCATTCATGGCTGGACCAACGCTGGGCGAACCGGCGGATTCTGGCAGCGCGTGGGACTTCGCGGCGAGCGTAGTCGCCGGTCCGGCCGGCGGGCTGCTCGCCGTCGTGCTGGCCTTGGGATCTTGGGCGGAGGCGGCGCACGCGCAGCCCGGCGTTGAGCCGGCCGCGCTGCCGGTGTTGCGCGGGCTGGCGTCGCTGAGTGAAGTGCTGGTGCTTGAGGCGCCGCCGGTCGACGTTGCGGCTGTTCGAATCGGGAGTGACCCCGGAGGGCCGCTTCAGTTCGCGGAGCCGTTCGAGGTGGAAGTAACCCCGGCCGGCTACGGGCGTTGGGACACCACCGGCGATGGTCTGTTCGCCGTGTGGCGGCTGCGCGTGGTGTCCGCGGGCGCCGTGTCGCTCAATCTGGGGTTCGGGCGCTACCGCATGCCGCCGGGTGGGCGGCTCCGCGTCTACACGCCGGGTGGCGGGGAGGTCGTCGGGCCGTTCACGGATGCGGACAACCGGCCTCACGGCGAGCTTTGGACCCCGGTGGTCTCGGGGAGCGAAGCGGTCATCGAGGTGGCCGTGCCGGTGGACGTGCTCGGCGAGTTGCGGCTTCGACTCGACTCCGTCAACCGCGGATTCCGCGATCTCCAGGCGCGCGATGTTTCGAAGAGCCGCGACGCGCCCTGCCAGACTGATGTGGCGTGTCCGGCTGCGGACCCGTACCGGGACCAGGTCCGCAGCGTGGGAACGTACTCGATTCACGGCACAGACGCCTGTTCGGGCGTGCTGGTGAACAACACGGCGGAGGACAGCAAGCCCCTGTTCCTCACCGCGCGCCACTGCTTCTCATCGGCGGGGCCGGGGGCCGCCTCGAGCGTGGTCGTGTACTGGAACTACCAGCGGCCAGCCTGCGGGGGCGGAAGCGGGACCAGACGCGACACTCAGAGCGGAGCGGTGTTTCGAGCCGAAGGCGATGCGAGCGACTTCGTTCTGCTCGAACTCGACGATGATCTGGATGTGGCCCACAAGTTGTACCTTGCGGGTTGGGACCGGAGTTCCGACCCCCCCACATCGGCCGTAGGAATCCACCATCCCCGCAGCTCCTACAAGACGATCGCATTCGCGAACGACCCCCTGACGAGGACCGACTACCTACAGGGCACGCCTCTCGAAGACGGCCCTACCCTGCGAGTCGAGCGGTGGGATTCGGGTGCAAACATGGCCGGTTCTTCGGGCTCGCCGTTGTTCAATCAGGACCGTCGTGTCGTGGGGCAGCTATGGGGAGGGTATTCGAGATGCCTTGCCCTCCAGCCGGACTGGTATGGAGCGCTGGCGGTGTCCTGGAGCGGAGAAGGCACGTCTGACACTCGACTCTCGGACTGGCTCGACCCCGACGGTAGTGGCGTCACTTTCCTGGACGGCACGAACGTGAACTACCGGCCCAGAGCCCTCCGGGACCTCGACGACAAGGCTCTGCGGGCCGCGGACGGCTCGGCGGCCGGGGCGTTGTCAGTCGATGTTGCGCCGTTCTTCCTGGACCCGGACGGCGACATCCTCACCTACGCCGCGACTTCGTCGAACGAGTCGTTCGTCACGGTCTCGGTCTCGGGCTCGTCGGTAAACCTCGCACCGGTGGCGACGGGAGTCTCGACCATCAGTGTCACGGTGACGGATCCCAGCGGCGCGAAGATCGAGGCGGAGCAGACGTTCCAGGCTACGGCGGGAGTCAACCGTTCGCCTGAGACGGTAGGCGCGTTGGGGGAGATCACCGTGGCCTTGGGCAGCGAAACCCAGGTCAGCCTGACGAGCTCGTTCCAGGATGGCGACAACGACACACTCACGTACGCCGTGGCGTCCACGACCGGGTCTGTCGCGACGGCGACGTTCGCGGGCTCGACCTTGACCGTGGCGGCCGTGGGCGTCGGTGCGGCGACGATCGACGCGACGGCTACGGATGTCGACGGTTCGAACACCTCGGCAAGGCAGAGGTTCGGCGTGACCGTGTTCAACAATCCTCCGGTGACCGCAGAGACGCTGCAGCCGTTGTCGTTCACGTCGGATCAGAACGGCGTAGGGGTCGACGTATCGGGCGCGTTCCTGGATCCTGACGGCGACAACCTGACCTACAACGCCTATTCGTCGGCCGAGTCCGTTGCGCTCGCGTTTGCGAACGGGTCGGTGGTCTCCGTCGTGCCGAGATCGCCCGGCATGGCCTCGGTCACCGTGGCCGCGACCGATCTGGGCGGCTCGAACATGTCGGTGACTCAGACGTTCGGCGTTACCGTGACGCGTCGTTTGTCGCCACCGCCACCACCGCCGCCGCCGCCGCCGCCGCCACCGCCACCGGTACCTCCAGGCCCCGGTGGCGGTGGCGGCGGCGGTGGGGGCGCTGGGGACGGAGGCGCTGGGGACGGAGGCGATGGCGACGGTGGCGACGGTGGCGACGGAGGCGGCGCTGGGGACGGAGGCGGTGGCGACGGAGGCGGCGATGGGGACGCTGGCGGCAGCACGGCGCCGCTCGAGGCCGCGATCACGGTGACGGCGGAGTGCCCGGACGATCTGTGCCGCGCGCTGACGGGACAGCGTGTGAGCTTCGAGGACGGCTCGGGCCGAGTGCAGTCCAGGCTGTGGACCTTCGGCGACGGCAGGGAGTCGCGGCGCGGGAGTACGACGCATGCCTGGTCGATGCCCGGCTTCTACACGGTGACGTTGCGGGTGGCCAACGGATCGGAGGAGTCGACGGCGTCCCTCGAGTTCCTGGTCGAGGCGAGCGCTCCGAAGGGTAGTTGCGAGGCTCGCAGGGAGACGCTGTGCCTGCAGGATTCGCGTTTTTCGGTCGAGGTCGACTGGTGGACGGGCGACGGCAGAAGCGGGACCGGCACGGTGGTGCGGCGTGGGACGAACGATTCGGGGATGTACTATTTCTTCGATTCCGAGAACTGGGAGTTTCTGGTCAAGGTGTTGAACGGCTGCGAACAGAACGGCCACGTATGGGTGTATGGGGCGTCGGCCACCACCGTTGGCTACTCGGTCCGGGTGACGGACACGGTGACAGGCGCGGTACGGGAGTACCGGAACGAGGACGGCCGGCGGGCCGACGCGATCACGGACAGCAAGGCGTTTCCGAAGAGTTGCCCGCCGTAGTCTCGTTCGACCGGACCGTTTCCGCCGGCGGGCTGCTCGGCGTCGCGCTGGCCCTGGCCTCCTGGGCGGCGGCTGCGCACGCGCAACCCGGCACTGAGCCGGTCGCAGCGGCGCCTGCGTTTCCGGGGATCGCTCCGCTGAGCGAAGTGCTCGTACTTGAGACTCCGCCGGTGGATGTGGCCGCCGTTCGAGTCGGAAGCGGCACAGGAGAGCCGTTCCAGTTCGCGGAGCCGTTCGAGGTGGAAGTGAGCCCGACCAGCCACGGTCGTTGGGAAACCGCCGGCGACGGCGTGGTTGCGGTGTGGCGGTTGCGGGTGGTCTCTCGCGGAGCGGTGTCGCTCAATCTGGGGTTCGGGCGCTACCGCATGCCGCCGGGCGGCCGGCTCCGCGTCTACACGCCGGGCGGCGGGGAGGTCGTCGGGCCGTTCACGGACGCGGACAACAAGCCCCATGGCGAACTCTGGACCCCGCTGGTCTCGGGGAGCGAAGCGGTCATCGAGGTAGTCGCGCCGGCGAATCGGATCGGCGAACTGGAGCTTCGACTCGACTTCGTCAACCGGGGGTTTCGCGATCTGACAGAGAGCGTCTTGTCCAGGGGCCACGGGTCCTGCCACGTCGATGTGGCGTGTTCGGCGGCGGATCCGTATCGAGACCAGGTCCGCAGCGTGGCAACGTACTCTTTGTTGGGCATCCACGCCTGTTCGGGCGTCCTGCTGAACAACACGGCAGAGAACAACCGGCCGCTTTTCCTCACCGCGGCCCACTGTCTCGCCGATACCAACTATCAGGCCAGCAGCGTGGTGGTGTACTGGAACTATCAGCGGGCGGCCTGCGGATCCGGGAACGCGACGAGGAGAGACAGTCAGAGCGGGGCGAGGGTTCGCGCCCGGAGTGACGAGTCCGACTTCGCCCTGCTCGAACTGGACGGTTACCCGAACCCGGCCCACAGGTTGTATCTCTCGGGCTGGGACCGAGGTGACGAACCCCCCACTGCGGCCGTGACCATCCACCATCCGCAGACCCACTTCAAGTCGATCAGCTTCGAGAACGACGCCCTGACGAGGACGAACTACTCCAGGAACACGGCCGTTGAGGACGGCAAGTACTTGCGAGTTGCGAGTTGGGATTCGGGGGCAACCGAGGTGGGCTCGTCGGGCGCGCCGTTGTTCGATCAGAACAAGCGGGTCGTCGGGCAACTCAGGGGTGGGCATTCCGCGTGCAACTATTACTGGCCGGACTGGTATGGAGCGCTCGCGGCATCCTGGACGGGAGAAGGGACCTCGGGCAGCCGACTCTCGGATTGGCTCGACCCCGACGCCACGGGCGTCACCTTCCTCGACGGCAGGAACGTCAACTACGCGCCAAGAGGCCTCGTGACCCTCGACGACAAGGCCGTGCGGGTCGCCGATGGCGCAATGACGCTCGACGTTGCGCCGGTCTTCACGGACTATGATGGCGATGTCCTCACCTACACCGTGGCCTCTTCCCGCGAGTCGTCCGTAAGGGTCTCGGTCTCGGGTTCGCTGCTCACCGTCGCACCGATTGCGCGGGGCTCCTCGATCATCTACGTTACGGCGACGGATGTCGGCGGTTCAAACCGCTCGGATTGGAGGTCGTTCAAGACTACGGTCGGAAACAACCGTTCGCCCGAACCGGTGGGGACGCTCGATGCGCTGTCGCTCGTAGCGGGCAGCACGGCGCGGGTCGTCGAACTGGCGGACGCGTTCACGGATAGCGACAACGACGAGCTCACGTACGCGGTGACGTCTTCCAGGGAGTCCGTTGCGATGGTGGCGGTCGCAGGCCGGGCCGTAGCGATCACACCTGCAGGAGTCGGCAGGGCGACGATCTACGTTACGGCGACGGATGTCAGCGGTTCGAACACTGTGGCACGGCACAGATTCGGCGTTGCAGTGGTCACCAACGATCCTCCGGTGGCGGCCGGGACGTTGGCGGACGTGTCGCTCAAGGAGGGGCAGTCCGGCGTCGCGATCATCGTGAGCGACTTCTTCGCGGATCCGGATGGCGACAACCTGACCTACCGCTCGTATTCGTCGGCCGAGTCCGTAGCGACGGTAGTCGTCAACGGGTCGGTGGTGTCGGTCACGCCGCGATCGCCCGGCGTGGCCGTTGTCACCGTGACAGCGACCGATGTGGGCGGCTCGAACGCGACGGCGACTCAGACGTTCGACGTCACCGTGATGCCTCGCTTGTCTTCACCGCCACCTCCGTCACCGCCGCCACCGCCGTCACCGTCACCACCGCCGCCACCACCACCGCCGTCACCGTCACCGTCACCGCCGCCGCCACCACCGCCGCCACCGTCACCGTCACCGTCACCGCCACCGCCACCGCCGCCGCCGCCACCACCGCCGCCACCGCCACCGTCACCGCCACCGCCGCCACCGCCGCCGCCGCCGCCACTGGCAGCCGCGATCAGGATGACCGCGGAGTGTCCGGAGAATCTATGCCGCGCGTTGGCGGGGCAGCCGGTGGCGTTCGCGGACGGCAGTTCGGGGCGCGTGGCGTCCAGGCTGTGGACCTTCGGCGATGGCAGGGAGTCGCGGCGCGGGAGGGTCTCCCACTCATGGCCGTCGCCGGGGTTCTACACGGTTACCCTCCGGGTGGCCGACGGATCCGGGGAGTCGACGGCATCCCTCGTGTTCCTGGTCGAGGCGAGCGCGCCGAAGGGTAGTTGCGAGGCTCGCGGGGAGGCGCTGTGCCTGCAGGATTCGCGCTTTTCGGTCGAGGTCGATTGGTGGACGGGCGACGGCAGGAGCGGGGCCGGCACGGTGGTGCGGCGCGGGACGAACGACTCGGGGATGTTCTACTTCTTCGAATCCGGGAACTGGGAGCTTCTGGTCAAGGTGTTGAACGGCTGCGAGCAGAACGGCCACGTGTGGGTGTATGCGGCGTCGGCCACCACCGTGGGCTACTCGGTCCGGGTGACGGACACGGTGACAGGCGCGGCACGGGAGTATCGGAACGAGGACGGCCGGCGGGCCGACGCGATCACGGACAGCAAGGCGTTTCCGGAGAGTTGCCGGCCATAGTCTCGTTCGACCGGAGTCTGGGAGGCCGACGGGCAAGGCGCCCATGTGCCTGCACCGGAGGTTCGCCGGGGAGGTCTTCGCTAACCTCTTGAAGAGACGATCGACGAGAGGAGGAGGAATGCGGTTGGAAGCCGACCTGCCCGGGGAGCCGGCGAAGTTGCTGTGTGAAGCCGGCGTGACGGTCGACGTGGTGAACTCCTCGAACTGGCTGTGCGGCTCGTTCGAAGGCGTCCGGATCGAAGAGGACGGCGCTGCGGCATGCGGCGACCCGCGTCGCACCGCGCAGGCGGTCGCCGTTTGAGAACCCCGGTGCTGCGGCTCTTGACGGCGCTCGCGTTCGCGACGACCGGCGCCTTCGCCGGCGAGGTGACCGTGGCGGTGGCAGCCAACGCGGCGGAAGCGGTCGAGGCCCTCGCCGCCGAGTTCGAGCAGGAAAGCGGTCATCGGGTCACGGTGACGGTCGGTTCGACCGGGAAGCTCTACGCCCAGATCCTCCACGGCGCGCCCTTCGACCTGTTCCTCGCCGCGGACCAGGAGCGCCCGCGGCTGCTGGTGGAGCAGGGGCTCGCGGCTTCGAACTCGCGCACGACGTACGCCGTCGGTCGACTCGTGCTCTGGAGCCCGGAGCCTGGAGCGTTCACCGACCCTGCCTCGGTGTTGCGCGAAGGCGCCTTCCGCCACCTCGCGATCGCGAATCCCGATCTTGCGCCCTACGGCGCGGCCGCTCGCGAGACGCTGCGCGAACTCGGCCTTTGGGAGGGTTTCCGGTCGAAGATCGTGGTCGGCGAGAACGTGGGCCAGGCCTTCGCCATGGCGGCTTCGGGCAACGCGGAACTCGGTTTCGTCGCGCTCTCCTCGGTGCTCAGTACCCGGAACCGGCAGCCGGGAAGCCGCTGGGAGGTGCCCGCGGGTTTCCACACTCCGATTCGCCAGGACGCGGTGCTGCTCAAGCGGGCCGAGGACAACCCGGCGGCGCGCGACTTCCTTGGTTTCATGGGCAGCCCGCGGGCGCGGAAAGCCGTCGCGTTGGCCGGCTACGTGGTCGAGTAACCCGCCGGGCGCCGGAGTATCTGCGCGGTGGACCTGCCCGAACTCGGCCCGCTCTGGCTCAGCCTGCAACTTGCGGCCGCCGCGACCGCGGTGCTGCTCGTCCTCGGTACGCCGCTCGCGTGGTGGCTGGCACGCACGCGCTCGCGCGTCAAGCCGGTGGTCGAGGCGGTGACCGCGCTGCCGCTCGTGCTGCCGCCGACCGTCCTCGGTTTCTACCTGCTGCTGATGATGAGCCCGCGCTCCTCGTTGGGCCGTCTGTGGGTGGAGATCACGGACACGACGCTGACGTTTTCGTTCGCGGGCCTGCTCGTCGCCTCCGTCATCTATTCGCTGCCCTTCATGGTCCAGCCGCTGCAGGCCGCCTTCGAGTCGCTGGGGCGGGGGCCGCTCGAGGCGGCGGCCGCGCTTCGGGCCTCGCCGATCGACGCCTTCCTCACCGTCGCCGCACCGCTGTCGCTTCGGGGCTTCCTGACCGCGGCAGTGCTCACCTTCGCGCACACGATCGGCGAGTTCGGCGTCGTGTTGATGGTGGGCGGCAACATCCCTGGCAAGACACGGGTCATCTCGATCGCCATCTACGAGCATGTCGAGACCCTGCGCTACGCCGAGGCCCACACCCTGGCGGCGGGCCTGCTGCTGTTCGCGTTTGCGGTGCTGGTGTTCGTCTACGTCTTCAACCGGAGGCTGCCGGTCCATGTCGCCTGACTCCGGCGAGATCGGTCGCGCGTCATCGGCTTCGCCGACTGGACCGATGCTGGACATCGACGTGCGGGTCGGCTTCTCCGGCTTCGACCTCGAGGTCGAGCAGTCGATTCCGGCGGCCGGCGTCACCGCCGTGTTCGGCCCTTCCGGCGGCGGCAAGACGACGCTGCTGCGTGCCCTGCTCGGCTTCGAACCCGGTGCGCGGGGACGCATCGCACTTGGCGGCGAGACCTGGCTCGACAGTGAGCGCGGCGTGCGGACCCCGCCTCACCGCCGTCCCGTGGGCTGCACCTTTCAGGATGGCCGGTTGTTTCCGCACCTGGATGTCGCGGGAAACCTCCACTATGCGGATCGGCGGAGCGCGCCGGCGTCGGACGCCGCAGTGTCGATCACGTGCGACGACGTCGTCGACGCGCTGGACCTTGAGCCGCTTCTCGGCCGGCGCCCCCACACGCTGTCGGGCGGCGAGCGCCAGCGGGTCGCTCTGGGACGGGCTCTGCTCAGCCGACCGCGCCTGCTGCTGCTCGACGAGCCGCTTTCGGCCCTGGACAGGCGCCGCAAGGCGGAGATCCTCCCGTACCTGCTGGCGCTTCACCCGCGCTTCGGCATTCCGACGCTCTACGTCAGTCACGCGGTCGACGAGGTGGCCCTGTTGGCGGACCGCATCCTGGTGCTCGCCGATGGCCGGGTGCAGGCGTTCGGCGGCACGGTGGAGGTTCTGGAGCAACTCGACCTGGCGCCGCTTACCGAGCGCTTCCAGGCTGCCGCCGTGTTGGAGGCCAAGGTCAGCCACCACGACGACGAGTACCGGCTGACCTGGCTCGATCTGGGCGGACAGCGGCTCAGCGTGCCGCGGATCGAGCATCTCGAGGTCGGTGAATCCGCGCGCCTGCTGGTGCGTTCCCGGGACGTCTCGCTCGCCACGGGGCGCCCGTCGCCGACCAGCATCCGCAACGTGCTGTCGGGCGTCCTGGTCGCGCTCCGGCAGGATGAGTCGACCCCCTTCGCCGAAGCGACGGTCGATCTCGGGTCGCACCGGCTGCGGGCGCGGATCACGCGGGCGTCGGCGGCCGAGCTCGGCCTTGAAGTGGGATCGCCGGTGTTCGCGCTGCTCAAGAGCGTGAGCCTGGACACCCGGGCGGGTCGGTAGCGCTGCTAGCCGTCTGTTACGGTCGCCGTCTTGCCCGCAGACCGAGAGAAGCAGGAGTTCAGTCCGGGGTACGCACGCTACGTCCTGAGCGTGCTGTTCCTGGTCTATGTCTTCAACTTCATCGACCGGCAGATCCTCTCGATCCTGATCGATCCGATCAAGGAGGAACTCGGGGCGTCAGACACCCAGATGGGTTTCCTGACCGGGATCGCCTTCGCCGTCTTCTACACCGGATTCGGCATTCCCATCGCGCGCTGGGCGGACCGCGGCGTGCGGCGGTCGATCATCGCTCTCGGTCTGACCGTGTGGAGCGTGATGACCGCGCTCTGCGGCCTGGCCCAGAACTTCCTTCAGCTTGCGGCGGCGCGCATCGGCGTCGGCGTCGGCGAAGCGGCCGGGAGCCCGCCCGCGCACTCTCTGATCTCGGACTACTTCCCGCCTGAACGCCGGGCGGCGGCGCTGTCGATCTACAACATCGGCATTCCGGTGGGCGTGATGATCGGCTACCTTGCCGGCGGTTGGATCGTCGAGTTCTTCAACTGGCGGGTCGCGTTCTTCGTTGTCGGGATTCCCGGCGTGCTGCTGGCGCTGGTGATGCGCTTCACCGTTCGCGAACCGCCGCGCGGTATGTCGGAGGCGGCGGGCGCCGATACAGAGTCGTACTCGCTGGGCGAAGTCGTCCGGTTCCTCAGGTCCCTGCGCTCCTTCATGCTGCTGGCGGTCGCTTCGGGGATCGCCTCGCTCACCGCCTACGGTTTCGGCGCCTGGGTGCCTCCCTTCCTGGGCCGGGTCCACGGCATGGGCAGCGGTGAGATCGGCACCTGGATGGGGCTCGGGACCGGCATCGGCGGCGCGCTGGGCATGGTGATCACCGGCTTCGTGGCCGACCGGTTGGCCAAGCGCGATCCACGCTGGTACGCGTGGATCGGCGCCGGCACGATCGCCGTCTACTTCCCGTTCATGGTCGCCTTCCTGCTGATCGACGAGGCGATTCCGGCCATCCTCTTCTACTTCGTTCCGCTGACCCTGGGCGCCGTCTATCTCGGCCCGGCGATCGCCATGACCCACGCCCTGGTCACGGTCAGGATGCGGGCGCTCGCGTCCTCGATCCTGCTGTTCATCCTGAACCTGATCGGAATGGGTCTCGGCCCGCAGATCGTCGGTTTCCTGAACGACCAACTGGCGCCGCAATACGGCATCGAGGCGATCCGCTACTCCCTCCTCTGGGTGGGCATGGCGAAGATCCTTGCCCTGGTGCTGTTCCTGCTGGCGGCGAAGTACGTGAAGGAAGACCTGAAGGCGAAGCATCGGCTGGGCGGCGCGGCCGAGGCGTAGCCTCCGACGCGCAGAGTAGGCTGCGGTCGCCCCAACGGAGAGGGAACCATGAAGCGAATCACGAAACACGCGCTCGATCTGACCGCCGCTCTGCTCGCCTGCCTCGTGGCGGCAGTGCCCTTGGCAGCCCAGGACCTGCCCGACGGCGTGGCGAGGGTGGCCTCCGTGGAGGGGATCACCGAGTACCAGTTGGAGAACGGCCTCCGGTTCCTCCTGTTCCCGGACCAGGGCAAGCAGCAGGTCACGGTCAACATCACGTACCTCGTGGGCTCGCGCCACGAGGGCTACGGCGAGACGGGGATGGCTCACCTGCTCGAGCATCTCGCCTTCAAGGGCACACCGAATCACCCCGATATCCCCGCTGAACTGACCGAACACGGCGCGTTTCCCAACGGGACGACCTGGTTCGACCGCACGAA
The DNA here is from genome assembly GCA_965205295.1 of Candidatus Multivorans sp. Lineage (GTDB taxonomy): Bacteria > Acidobacteriota > Thermoanaerobaculia > Multivoradales > Multivoraceae > Multivorans. The sequence continues at coordinate 1,603,538 of OZ242167.1, read as the reverse complement.
CTACTTCGAGACCTTCCCGGCCACGGACGAGAATCTGGACTGGGCGCTCGATCTGGAGTCGGACCGGATGGTCAACTCCTTCATCTCGGCCGAGGACCTCGAGTCGGAGATGACCGTGGTGCGGAATGAGTGGGAGTCGGGAGAAAACCAGCCCGGGAGCGTGCTCCGCAAGCGCGTGATGTCCGCCGCCTTCGACTGGCACAACTACGGCAACTCGACGATCGGGGCGCGGGCAGACCTGGAGAACGTGCCGATCGAGCGCCTGCAGGCCTTCTACCGGAAGTACTACCAGCCCGACAACGCGATCCTGGTGGTCGCCGGCCGGTTCGAGGTCGAGAGGGCCCTGGAACTGGTGGCGGAGAAGTTCGGCGCCATCCCGCGGCCCGAGCGGACCGGCGCGAACAGGCTGTTCGGCACCTACACGGCCGAGCCGGCGCAGGACGGTGAGCGGACGGTCACGCTACGGCGGGTCGGCGACGTGCAGCTCGTGATGGCCGCGTACCACGTGCCGCCTGGCGCCCACGAGCAGTTCGCGGCGGTCGATGTGCTGACCCATGTGCTGAGCGCCAGGCCGGCCGGGCGGCTGTACAAGAACCTCGTCGAGCCGGGGCTTGCCGCCTCGGCGTCCGCTTCGAGTCTGCAGCTCAACGAGCCCGGTGTCCTGATGGCGTCGGTCCAGGTCCGGGAAGGGGATTCGCTGGAGGATGCCGCCGAGGCTCTCTTCGCGACGATCGACGAGATCGCGGCGGCGCCGCCCACCGAGGAGGAGGTGGAGCGCGCCAAGACGGACTATCTGTCGGCCATTGAACTCGCCTTCAACAACCCTCAGGGCATCGCGCTCCAGTTGAGCGAGTGGGCCTCGATGGGAGACTGGCGTCTCTTCTTCCTGCATCGGGACCGCCTGGCGCAGGTCACGGCGGAAGGGGTTCATGAGGTTGCGCAGATCTACCTGCGCGATTCGAATCGCACCGTGGGCTACTACTATCCGACGGACGAGACGCCGGTTCGCGCCGAGGTGCCTGAGCCGCCGGACATTGCCGGCCTGGTTGCGGGCTACACCGGGCGCGAGGCGGTGGCGGAGGGCGAGGCCTTCGACCCGACACCCGCGAACATCGATCGCCGGACGCGGCGCCTGACCCTCTCGAACGGGGTGAAGGTGGCGCTGTTGCCGAAGAAGAACCGTGGCGAGTCGGTGAGCGTGAGTCTCGGTTTCCGCCACGGCACGGAGGAGACCCTGATGGGCCGTGCTACTGCCGGCGATCTCGCGGGTTCCATGCTCATGCGCGGTACGACGAAGCGCTCGCGACAGGAGATCAGCGACGAACTGGACCGCCTGAAGGCCCAGGGGAGCGTCGGTGGCAGCGTGATGATCGTGAGTGGCTCCTTCACCACGGTGCGGTCGAATCTGACCGATGTTCTGCGGCTGGCCGGTGAGATCCTGCGCGAGCCGGCGTTCGATGCGAACGAGTTCGATCTGCTCCGCGAGGAGCGTCTGGCCGCAATCGAGTCCCAGCGCTCAGAGCCGATGGCACAAGTGCCGCAGGCGATGAACAGGCACTTCAATCGCTGGTCAGCCGACCACCCCCGCTACTCACCGACGTTCGATGAGCAGATCGAGCGCCTGAACGCGGCCACGGTCCAGGAAGCGAGGGAGTTCTGGTCCTCCTTCTACGGCGCCGAGGGCGGCACGATCGCGGTCGTCGGGGACTTCGATGGGGACGAGATTGCAGCCGACCTCGAGCAACTGTTCGGGGACTGGCAGGCGTCCCAGCCGTATGCACGGGTGGCGGACCCGTACCGCGAGGTCGAGACGGTCTCTCTCGACATTGAGACCCCGGACAAGACGAACGCGATGATGATGGCCGTGACCACCTTCGCGATGCGCGACGACGACGAGAACTACCCGGCGCTCGTGATGGCGAACTACATGCTGGGCGGCGGATTCCTCAGTTCGCGGCTTGCGACCCGGATACGCCAGCAGGAGGGGTTGTCGTACGGCGTCGGCTCTCAGATCGCGGCGCCGCCGGTGGACGACAGCGCGATCTTCCTGACCTACGCCATCTTCGCGCCGGAGAACGCCGACAAGGTCGTCGCCGCCTTCAGTGACGAGATGCGCAAGGCGCTCGAAGACGGCTTCACCGAAGAGGAGTTCGATGCCGCCAGACGGGGTTACCTGGACGCGCAGCAGAACGGACGCTCCCAGGATCGGACACTCGCGGCGATGCTGAACAGCAACCTGTTCTTCGGGCGGACGTTCGAGTTTGTGGTCGCGCAGGAGCGGGCGATCGAGGCTCTGACGGTCGAGGAGGTCAACGCGGCGCTACGCCGGCACATCTCCCTGGACAACATCTCGATCTTTCGTGGCGGCGACTTCGCGAGCAAGCTGAATCAGTAGGGGGCGATCACCGCCACCAACGCGGCAATCGACTCCGGGTTCTTCAACGTCCCCACATTGACCGCCCGTTCCACCGGCTCGCCGGCGAGGATCCGCTTGATCGGCACCTCGAGCTTCTTGCCGGAAAGTGTGATCGGCACCTCTGGAATCGCGCGGATCTCGTCGGGTCCGTGGCGCGGCGAGAGCCGGGTGCGCAGGTGCCGCCTGATGCGGTCGGCGAGCACGTCGTCGAGCGACACTCCGCCTTGCAGCACGACGAACAGCCACAGCTTGCCCTCGCGGTCCAGGTTGCCGGTGTCGACGATCACGCAGTCTTCGATCTCGGGCAGTTCTGCGGCAGCGCGGTAGAACTCGGAGGTGCCCATCCGCACGCCGCCGCGGTTGAGCGTCGAGTCGGAACGGCCGTAGATCACGGAGCTGCCGTCTTCGTCGAACTCGATCCAGTCGCCGTGGCGCCAGACGCCCGGCCAGTGGTCGAAGTAGCTCTCCCGGTAGCGCTCGCCGGCCTCGTCGGCCCAGAAGAAGAGCGGCATCGAGGGTAGCGGCTCGGTGATCACCAGCTCGCCGACCTGCCCGGTCGTCGCAAGGCCGGTCTCGTCGAACGCCTCGACCTTGGCGCCCAGGGAGCGGCACTGGATGAGGCCGCGCCGGATCGGCTGCAGCGGGTTCGGGCCGACGAAGCCGGTGCAGACGTCCGTGCCGCCGGAGAGGGAACCGAGCCAGACATCGGGCTTGACGTGCTCGTAGACCCAATCGAAGCCCTCGGCCGGGAGCGGCGCACCGGTCGAGCCGACCGCGCGCAGGGCGTCGAAGGCGAACTGCTTGCCGGGTTCGAGGCCGGCGGCGCGGCAGGCGAGCAGGAAGGCCGCGCTGACGCCGAAGCAGGTCACGGCCTCCTCGTCGGCCAGGCTGTACAGGGCGTTCAGATCGGGCCAGCCGGTCGAGCCGTCGTAGAGCACCACCGTCGCGCCCACGAGAAGCCCCGAGACCAGGTAGTTCCACATCATCCAGCCGGTTGTCGTGTACCAGAAGAAGCGATCGCCCGGCCCCAGATCGGTGTGGAGGGCCAACTGCTTCAAGTGCTCGACCAGGATGCCGCCGTGACCCTGGACGATCGCCTTGGGCAGGCCCGTGGTTCCGGACGAGTAGAGGATCCACAACGGGTGGTCGAAGGGAACCGGCTCGAAGGCGAGTTCGCCGCTCTCGGCGGTCAGTTGCGCCCAGGTCAGGTCCATGGACGCTCGGCCGCCACCGCCGGCGCCACCGCCACCGCCGGCGCCACCGCCGGCGCCGGGAACCAGAACCGCCGCCTCAAGAGTCGGCAGGGCGCCGACGATCCGCTCGAGATCGCCGCTGCGGTCGAACCAGCGGCCGTTGTAGCCGTAGCCGTCGACGCCGATCAGCACCTTCGGCTCGATCTGGCGGAAACGGTCGAGCACGCTGCCCTTCCCGAACTCGGGCGGGCAGCTCGACCAGATCGCGCCCAGGCTGGCCGCGGCCAGGAACGCGATCGCGGCTTCCGCGCTGTTGGGCAGATACGCGACCACTCGGTCGCCGGCACCGACGCCGAGGCGCTCCAGTCCGGTTCGCGCTGCCGCGACTTCGCGGCGCAGCTCGTCGCGGCTCAGTTCACGCCGGGGCCCCGCTTCGCTCCTGCAGATGAGGGCCGGTTCCGCACCGCCGTGTGCCAGGGCATGCTCGGCGTAGTTCAGGGTCGCGCCCGGGAACCACTCGGCGCCGGGCATGGACCTGTGTCCGATCACCCGCTTGGCGGGGGTGTGGAAGCGCACCTCGAAGTACTCGACGATCGAGCCCCAGAACGCATCCAGATCGGTGACCGACCAGCGCCAGAGGTCGCCGTAGCTGGCGAACTGAAGCCCGCGTTGGCTCTCCAGCCAGCGGAGGTAGGCGGTCAGCCTGCATCCGTCGACCTGTTCCGCGGAGGGTCGCCAGAGAATCTCATGCTCGGTCACGTTGCTATCCTCACCGTTCGGGGCCGAACGCTCCGCTGGTGTGACACACACAAGACAAGGGAGGGTAGACGATGAAGCATCTTCCGCTCATGGCGCGCATTCTGCTCGGGCTGATCTTCGCAGTCTTCGGCACGGTCGGCCTGCTTCAACTGGGGCCGGAGCCCGAGATGGGAGAGGAGGCCACGGCCTTCATGGGCGCGCTGATGGACACCGGCTACCTGTGGCCGGTCATCAAGGTGACGGAGATCGTCTGCGGCGTACTGCTGATCCTCGGCCTGTTCGTGCCGCTCGCTCTCGTCGTGCTGGCGCCGATCGTCCTGAACATCCTGCTCTTCCACGTCTTCCTGGCGCCCGAGGGCGTGGTCATCGGCGTGGCGGTGGTGGTGCTCGGTCTCTACGTCGCTCACCAGCACCGGTCGAGCTTCAGCGCTGTCTTGCGGCGCAAGGCCTGAACGAACTGATCGGGCGCCCGGCGGGCGCTATGAATCCGTGCCGACGGCGATCAGGTGACGGCGGGCCCGGAAGTAGATGACGCCGTCTGAGATGGCGGGCGTCGCCATCAGGGTTTCGCCGAGTTCGTTGACGGCGATCTCGTTCAGTTCCGAGCCGGGCTCGATGACGTAGACGTCGCCGTCCTCGCTGTTGAAGTAGATGCGGTCGCCGGCGGTGACCGCCGAGGCGCTGAAGCCGGAGGCGCCGCGTCCCAGGCGTTTCTGGGTCAGGCGTTCGCCGGTCCTCCAGTCGACGACGGTGACGACGCCGTTGTCGTAGCAGAAGTAGGCGAGGTCGCCGACGACGATGGGCGTCTGCATGTAGTTCCCGAGCCGTTCGTGGAACCAGGTCACCGCGTCGTGGTCGGGATCGAGCTTGCCCTTGGCGTTCGGATCGATCGCGTAGATCGGCTTCAGCCGGCCGTGGGCGTTCGTGATCAGAATCGGGCCGTCGTCGCCTGCCCGGATCGGAGTCGGCACGGGGATGTCGCCGCCGCCCTCGATCCGCCACAGCTCCTCGCCGGTGTCGAAGTCGTAGCCGCCGATATGGCGGTAGCCGTTGACGACGACCTGCCGGCCGCCATCGCCGCGCGGGAAGACCGCGGGCGTGCTCCAGGTGGCCACCTCTTCGCGGGGTGTGCGCCAGACGTCCTCGCCGGTGGCGGCGTCCAGGACGGCGACGAAGGAGTCACTGAGGATGTCGACCTGGATGATCACCCGGCCGTCGTGGACGATCGGCGAGCTGGCGAATCCCCACTCGTAGGTCGGGAAGTCGTAGGGGCCCGAGTCGAGCACGCCGAACTGCCGGTTCCAGAGAGGGTTGCCGTCCAGGTCGTAGGCGTGGAGCCCCTCGGAGCCGAAGAAGGCGACGAGGACGTTGCCGTCGGTCGCGGGCGTCGAGTTCGTGTGCGACGCCTTCATGTGGCGCTTGATCGCCGGCTTGCCGTGGAAAACGGTCTGTTGCCATAGGAGCTCGCCGCTCCGCTTGTCGAACGCCAGCACCTGGAAGCGCTGCGGCGGTTCGCCGGCAACCGGCGTGCCATCGCCGTAGAGCCCGACCTTGAGCGACGCTTTGCCGCTGTCCGGCACCGCCGAGGTCAGGAACAGCCGCTCGCCCCAGACCACGGGGCTCGAGTGGCCGAGGCCGGGCACGGCGACCCGGAAGACGACGTTCTCGCCGGTCTCCACGTTCCAGGTCGCGGGCGGCGATCCGGTCCCTCTGCCGTCCGCGCCGTTGCCGCGAAAGGAGGGCCAGTTGTCGGAAGCGGCGGCGAGCGAAACCGTAGCCGCGCTCAGCGCGGCCGCGACGAGGAGGTGCCGACTCGGCGAGCCCGCGTCTGTGGTCTTCATGGCCGAGTCGAGCCTAGCGGTTCATACGGTCAGTTGGCCGGGAAGGATGCCGCCAGAGTGTACGGTCGCCGATCCGAGGCGGTCGAAACTGAAGCCTGTTGAAACGGCACACTTGCCCCGGTAAAGTTACCGGGGCTGATGGCCCGCCACTAGCGCGCGCAAGGGCCTCCCGGCATTTGCCTCACGTCAAACTAACGCATTGTTCCTGCAAATCGGGGCGAGCTTCGGCATGTTCGCGATGGCCTTCGGTCGCTGTGGTGATTTCTGCCAGGATCCGTCGGATTTCCCCTGCGTACTCTCGGCAGCGCACGTTCAGGCGCACGGCCCGGGCGTGGCGCGAGAACAGCTCGGCGCCCATGTGCGTCTCCAGCGCCCGCACCCGGTTCGAGATCGTCGCCGCCGTCACGTCTCAACTTCGAGAAGAGCTGCCGCGAAGCCGCTTGATCCCCCAAACACAGACTGTCCACGAAAACGGGGCAACTCCAAAGGGCGCTTCACCCGCCTTGCAAGCCTTGCCCGCTTCGTAACCGCCGGGTCCCGTCGCGCGGCGGCAGGGCTGCTGGCGCTCGCTGCGCTGTTTCTGATCGTGCCGATGCCGGCACAGGCGCAGGGCAACGCGCAATCAGCCATCTACCGGGTGACATTTGAGGGCAAATTCACCGCAAGCGCCCTGGCCAGCGGGGTATCGGTCCCATCGGGCGAGCATTTCACGACCTTGATCGGCGCCGTGCATAATGCCAGCGCAACCTTCTGGAGCAGTGGCGGTACGGCCAGCGCGGGGATCGAGAGTATGGCGGAAGTTGGGGGAACGAGCACGCTCAAGTCCGAGATGAACGCCAACTCGAATGCTCTCGCCATCATCGAGCAGTTCATCGCATCGGGCGGGACAGCGACGGCTACGGTCGACATCACGCTCACCACCGACCACCCGCTGGTCACCCTGACCTCGATGATCGCCCCCAGCCCGGACTGGTTCGTCGGCGTCTCCGGCCTGTCCCTCCGCAATACCGCCGATGACGGTTGGCAGCCATCCCTCGCGGTGAACTTGTTTCCCTACGACGCCGGGACCGAGGAGGGAACCGAGTTCTCGCTGTCGAACTCGGCCACCTCGCCTCAGGGCACGATCACGAGCATCAAGGGGACGGGCAAGTTTTCGGACGAGCCGATCGCGACGCTTACCTTCGATCTCCTGGCGGCGCCGGAGATCACGACGACCTCACCGATTCTCGTATCGGAAGACGAGACGGCGGTGGAGACCCTCACCGCGTCGGACGACGACACGGACGCAGGCGACCTGATCTGGTCGAAGACGGGCGGGGCCGACTCCGGCAAGTTTTCGCTCACTGAGGGGGGCGTCCTCACCTTCAGTTCGGTCAAGGACTACGAAGCGCCCGACGACGCGGACGCCGACGGGACCTACGAGGTCACGGTGCAGGTGAGCGACGGGACCGATTCGGACATGGCCGAGCTGCTCGTGACGCTCCTGAACGTCACCGAGCTCACGGCGATCACCGGGCCGGCGAGCGTCGAGTTCCCAGAGAACAGTTGGTCTCGCGTGGCGACCTTCACGGCGTCCTCGGAGGAGGACCGGGCCGGCATCGAGTGGATCCTCGGTGGGACCGACAGTGACCACTTCAGCATCGACAGCCCGCCCGGCGCGCTCCGATTCGCCCTCGACGCGGTCGCCCCGCGGATCTTCTCCGAGCCGCCTGACTTCGAGGCGCCCGTTGACGGCGACGCGGCCAACACCTACGAGCTGACCCTGTTGGCCAGAGCCGGCTCGTCCGTCATGGACACGCATACCTTCACGGTTACCGTCACCGATGCGGACGAGGAAGGCGCGTTGTCGCTGTCTTCGACCCGTCCCGCGCTGGGCGTCGAGCTGACAGCCATGCTCACGGACCCGGACGGCGTGACCGTCGGAACGGAGGTCTGGCAGTGGGAGCGGTCCACGGGCCGCAACTCCTGGGCCGTGATCGACGGCGCCGCCGCAGCAAGCTACGCGCCGGTGGCGGCGGATACGGACGCGTTTCTGCGGGTGACGGCGACCTACGCTGACGAGCACGGGACCGGCAAGACGGTCAGCGAGGTGGCGCCCAACGTGGTCACGGGGCCCCTGTTGACGGGTCTGACTGCGGAGACCGATGACTCCCAGGCCGCCTCCGCGCGGGGCCTGTACCCCGCCTTCGATCCGCTGACGCTCCACTACGGTATCGGCTGCAACAGCACCGACACGCTGGTCCTGACCGTGTCGGCAGCGGCGAACGCGCGCGTGGGGGTGGCCGGCGTGCAGGCCGCCAGCGCGCCCATGGCCGTGGACGTGTCCGCGGATAGCGACGTGGCGATCCGCGTGACCGACGCGAGCGGCGCCGGCACGACCTACGTCGTTCACTGCCTGCGGGAGGTGTTCTTCGTGGTCGAGACGCACACGTTCCCGAACACCGACGCATTCGAGGATCTGATCCTGTTCCACCGCGACGGGTACTTCACGCTGATGGATCGCAACGGCGTGCCGAGACACCGCCGCGCCTACTCGGGCATGGTGGGGTTCGCCATCAGGTTGCACCGGATCGGCGTCGACGGTGCATACCGCTACGGGTTTCGGGCTGGGAGGACCCGCTACCTCATCCTGGACGAGGACTTCGAGGTGGTCGCCGACGACGTGAGGACCGTGGCGCCGTTGACCACATTCGACGCTCACGACTTCCAGATTCTGGAGGACGGCAACTACCTGCTCATGGCATACGAACCGGCGACGCGCGACTTCAGCGACATCGATCTGCCTTATCTCGACGGGGCTGATGTCTCCTCCGTCGACGTCGAGGATTCGGCGTTCCAGATCGTCACGCCAGGGGGGCATGCCGTCTTCACCTGGAACTCCTGGAGCAACATGGCCATTGAGGATTGTCTGCCACACCGCTTCCCCGTGACGCTCTCCACCGATCCCGACATGAGGAGTCCCGGGGGAGACTATGCGCATATCAACGGGATGCACGTGGTCGACGGCGTCCTCGTCGCCTCGATGCGGGGTTGCTCGAAGGTGCTGGGCATCGACGTCAAACCCGGCGTTACCCGGGGGGACGTGCTCTGGCGGATGGGCCGCACCAACCTGAGCGCCGCGGAATGGGCGGCGCGCGACATCGGCCCGCCGCTGCTGGACTTCATCAACGATCCCGAAGGCGAGTTCTGCGGCCAGCACACGGCGCGCTTCCTGCCCAACGGCAACGTCTTCCTGTTCGACAACGGCGCGCTGTGCACGATCGATCCGTGGACCTTCGAGGAGTTGGGGCGCGAGGGGTATGACTTCAGCCGAGCGGTGGAGTACGCGCTGGACCTTGAGAACCACGAGGCGGTCTTCGTGCGCGATCACTCCCAGCGGGGCACGCGGGACCAACTTGGCTACGCCACCGGCAACGTGGACGTGCTCGACAACGGCGACTGGCTGGTGAGTTGGGGACGGCCTCTCGATGTAAACGTCACGATCCCGAACGACGAGATGGCCACGCTGGTCGATCCCGCCACGGGTCAGGAGAAGCTGGGCATCCGATTGAGCGAGTTGCCCGCCAATCACCGTAACCGCCGTATCAACGCGACCGTGGCCCCGGCAGAGACCCTGGCGCCGCTGCCCGAGCCGCTGACGGCGTTGTTACCGTCGAGCAGCCACACATCGGTGTTCCACACCGGCGCCGGCGACAGCCCGCAGGTCGTCGTCGCCTTCAACCAGCCCGTGGTGGACTTCGACGAGACCACACCGTCACTCAGCGTGACGGGCGCGACGGTTGCGAGCGTCAGCGCGCACGTCGTGGCCGGCGAGGCAGCCAACTCCTATGTCGTCACCCTGACGCCCGCCGGCGCCAGCGACATCACCGTCCGTCTGGTGGCCGATGAGCCCTGCGCCGATGGTGGCATCTGCACCGCCGGTGAAACCCTGCTGTCGGAAGTCCCCGCATCACATGTCATCCGTGCAGATAGGACTCCCCCGACGGTGAGCAAGATCGAGGTCACCTCGGATCCTGGAACGGACCGGACTTATGCCGCGGGAGACGAGATTCGGGTGACGGTGACCTTCAGCGAGACGGTGGAGGTGACGGGGATGCCGCAGGTCAGGCTGGAGCTGGGGGGAGGGCAGCGAACGGCGACCTTTGAAGGCGGCTCGGGAACGGCGGCGCTCGTGTTCGGTTACACCGTAGTTGCCGGGGAAAGCGACACGGACGGAGTGGGCGTTGAAGCCAACAGCCTGTCGGGTGGCACGATCCGAGACGGTGCGGGAAACAACGCGGTGCGGGACCATGAAGCCGTGGCGCCGCAGGCGGGGCACAAGGTGGACGCGGTCCAGCCGGAACTGGCCGCAAGCGGTGAAGCAGTGGTGAACGGGACGACGCTGACGCTGACCTACGACGAGCCACTTGACAGGAGCTCGACCCCTGCGTCGGGGGACTTCACCGTGGCTGGAGGCGATCAGACACGGACGGTCACTCGGGTTTCGGTGAGCGGGAGCACCGTGGTGCTGACCCTGGATGTGAGTGCCGACCACGGGGAGACAGGGATCCAGGTGAGCTATACGCCGGGGGCCAACCCGATCCGGGATGTGCCGGGAAACGATGCGGATGCGCTCAGCCGCGAGCCGGTGACCAACGACACCCCGGACACGACCCCGCCGACGGTGGAGAGTCTGGCCATCACCTCGAACCCGGGATCGGACCAGACCTATGCGGCGGGAGACGCGGTCGAGTTGACGGTGCGATTCAGCGAGACAGTGGAGGTGGAGGGGACGCCGCAGTTGAGGCTGAGAGTGGGGACCAGGACCCGAACGGCCGGCTATGACAGCGGCACGGGGACGGCGGCGCTGGTGTTCAGCTACGAGGTGGCCGCTGGGGACGAAGACACAGGCGGGGTGAGCATCGAGGCGGGCCGGATCGCCTTGAACGGCGGAACGATCGAAGACGAGGCAGAGAATGCCGCGGTGTTGGACCATGAAGCGGTGGCTGCGCAGGCGGGGCACAAGGTGGACGGGGTCCGGCCGGCGTTTCTGAGCGCGGCGGTGGACGGCGCCGCGCTGACGCTGACGTACGGGAAAGCGCTCGACGAAGGATCGAGGCCTGCGCCGGGGGACTTCACGGTCGAGGTGGACGGGAGCGGGCGAAGCGTTGCGGTGGTCTCAGTCAGCGATACCGTGGTGACGCTGACCCTCAATCCTGCGGTGGAGCACGGAGACACGGGGATCCGGGTGAGCTACACCCCGGACACCAACCCGATCCGGGACGCGGTGGGCAACGGCGCTCTGGGGTTGACCAACCGGTCGGTGACCAACACCACGGATGCCCCAAACACGGCCCCGCAGGTCACAAGTCCGAGTTCGTTCGATGTTCCCGAGAACCAGGCGCTGGTGAGGCGGCTGGCGGCCAGAGACACCGACCCGGGTGACGAGGTGACCGGTTGGGCGATCGTGGGCGGGGCCGATCAGGGGCAGTTCACGATCACCACCGATACGGGGAATCTGAGCTTCCTGACAGCGCCGGATTTCGAGGCCCCCGGAGATAACGAGTATGAGGTGACGGTGGAAGTGCGCAGCGGGGCCGGGGCGAGGGAATTGGAGGCCGAGCAGACGTTCACCCTCCGAGTGACAGACGAACGGGAACCGCCGGGTATTCCGGAAGCACCGACCTTCTCGGGGGAGACGGCCGACAGTCTCACCCTCAACTGGAGCGAACCGGACAACACGGGGCCGGCGATCACCGACTACGACGTGCAGTACCGGGAGAAGGGCACGGGGCGCTTCAGCGACGGTCAACACGCGGGGCCGGGGCTCTCGCTGACGCTGGATGACCTGGAACCGGGCACGGTCTATGAAGTGCAGTTGCGGGCCACCAACGACGAAGCGACAAGCTACTGGTCGGAGTCGGGGGAGGGGATGACCGTCACGCCGCTGACGGTTCGGATGACGACCGACCTCCCGCCGCCGGTCGAGGGCCCCTTTGGGGTGAGGTTGAGCTTCTCCGAGACGGTGAGAGGCTTCACCAGCAGCGATATTGAAACGCAGCAGGAACCTGCCTGCACCGATAGCGCAAGCAACCCGGTTTTCTGCAACCCAACCATTGCGGCACTACAGACCACGGATGACCGGATCTTCACCACCACCGTGACCCCGAGGACCGACGCGGTCGCCCACAACTACATGCTGACGCTGACCGTGCCGGCGGGCGGAGCGACCTCGGTCGCAGGAAACCAACCGAACGAGGAGGCGCCGCTGGGCGTCCGTATAGCGCCGCCGGGGGTGACGGTGGCGGTCTCATCGGTCAGTCTGACGGCGATGTCCGGCAACGGCCGGGTAACGCTGAGATGGAATGCCCCGGCGAACACCGGCGGCGCTCCGATCGTCCGCTACGAATACCGGGTGGCGGAGCCCGGCGGGGAGTTCGGCGACTGGATGAGAGTTGCTCCGGCAGCGAGGGCCGCGACAGTGCGCGAACTGACGAACGGCCGGGAATACGCCTTCGAGGTGCGGGGTGTGAACGCTCTGGGCTATGGCCCGGTGGAGACGGTGCGAGCGACGCCATCGTTCGCACCCCCGCCACCGCATCCGTCCCCGCCACCGCCACCACCGCCGCCACCACCGCCGCCGCCACCACCACCGCCGCCACCGCCGCCGCCACCGCCGGACGACATGGCCGTGATCGCAGTGAGTGGCGCGGCGTGCGACCCGGAGCTTTGCCGGGCTCTGACCGGCGAGCGGGTGGAGTTCGCGGATACGAGTACGGGTCCCGCCGGGTCGCGTCGCTGGGAGTTCGGTGAGGGCACGGAGTCGAGTCTGCGCAGGCTGGCGCACAGTTGGTCTGAGCCGGGTTTCTACGAGGTCACGCTGTGGGTGAGCGACGGCACCCGTGAATCGACGTCGTCGCGTGTGTTCCTGGTCGAGTCGAACTCACCGGCGGGGACGTGCGAGTCGAGCGCTGAGAGGCGTTGTCTGCAGGACTCACGTTACGCGGTGGCCGTGGAGTGGCGGAAGCCGGACGGCGAGAGCGGCGCGGGGAGCGTGGTTCATGCGGGGACCAACGATTCGGGTCTGTTCACGTTCTTCAGCCGGGAGAACTGGGAGATTCTGATCAAGGTACTTGACGGCTGCGCGGTCAACGGCCACGTGTGGGTGTACGGCGCGTCAACGACGGACCTCGGCTACACGATCCAGGTGACCGACACCGTGACGGGGACGGTGAAGGAGTACCGGAACGAGCCCGGGCTGCCGGCGGCCGCGATCACGGGCGCGAGAGCGTTTCCGGAGGGCTGTCAGCCGTAGCGGCTGCGGTGCTACGACCCGGCGCTGACGGCGATCAGGTGGCGGCGGGCCCGGAAGTAGATGACGCCGGCGGAGATGGCGGGCGTCGCCATCAGGGTTTCGCCGAGTTCGTTGACCGCGATCTCGTTCAGTTCCGAGCCGGCTTCGATGACGTAGACGTCGCCGTCCTCGCTGCTGAAGTAGACGCGGCCGCCGGCCGCGACCGGCGAGGCGGTGAAGCCGGAGGCGCCGCGGCCCAGGCGTCGTTGCCCGACCCGCTCGCCGCTCTTCCAGTCGACGACGGTGACGACGCCGTTGTCGAAGCCGAAGTACGCCAGATCGCCGACCACGATCGGGGTCTGCATGTAGTTGCCGAGCCGCTCATGGAACCAGGCCATCGCGTCGTGTTTCGGGTGGATACCGCCCGCGGCCTCCGGGTCGATGGCGTAGATCGGCCGCATTCGGCCGTGGGCGCTGGTGATCAGGAGCGGACCGTCGTCGCCGGCCCGGATCGGCGTCGGCACCGGGATGTCGCCGCCGCCTTCAAGTCGCCACAGTTCCTCGCCGGTGTCGAAGTCGTAGCCGCCGATGTGCTTGTAGCCGTTGACGACGACCTGGCGGCCTCCGTCACCGCGAGGGAACACGGCGGGGCTGCTCCAGGTCGGAATCTCGTCACGGTCGGCGCGCCAGATGTCCTCGCCGGTCGCGGCGTCGAGAGAGGCGAGGAAGGAGTCGCCCTGCACGTCGACCTGGATGATCACGCGGCCGTCGTGGATCAGGGGCGAACTGGCGAACCCCCACTGGGCCGTCTTGACCATGTAGTAGCCGGAGTCGAGCAGGCCGAACTGCCGGCTCCACAGCGGCTTGCCGTCGAGGTCGTAGGCGCGGAGCCCTTCGGAACCGAAGAAGACGACCAGCACATCGCCGTCGGTCGCCGGCGTGGAGTTCGTGTGGGACGCCTTGGTGTGGCGCCTGACCGACGGCGTGCCCTCGAAGGCCGTCCGCTGCCAGAGCAGCTCGCCGCTTCGCTTGTCGTACGCCAGCACCTGGAAGCGCTGCGGCGGTTCGCCCACGACCGGCGCGATGTCGCCGTAGAGACCGACCTTGAGCGATGCCTCCTCGCCTTCGGGCACCGACGAGGTCAGAAACAGCCGTTCGCCCCAGATCACCGGACTCGAGTGGCCGAGGCCGGGAACGGCGACTCGGAAGAGGACATTCTCGCCGGTCTCGACGTTCCAGGTGGCGGGCGGCGAGCCCGTGCCGTTGCCGTTCGCGGTATGGCCGCGGAAGGAGGGCCAGTTGTCGGAGGCGGCGATCGGGGCTGTCGCGGCGACCAGTGCGGTCGCCAGGATGAGGTAGCGAGTCAGTGAAGAAGTGCAGGCAGTTCTCATGGCTGGAGTATGTTCGATCGTCCGTTCGGTGCGGAGTCTGCGGCAGACGGGACAGCCGGGGCAGGCCCAGCTAGAGCCAGTTCTCGACGCGCAGGCCGCCGAATGGCGTGAAGTCGTCCGTGTTCGCCGTCACCAGCACGAGTCCGCCTACATGCGCGATCGCCGCGATCTGACCGTCGACGAAGGGCGGCGTCCTGCCGGTGGCGACTAGCCGCGCCCGTTCGCGGGCGTGCCAGTCCGCAGCCTCCCGGCCGTAATCCAACACCGGAAAGCTCGCCAGCACCACATCCTCGATGTAGCGTTCGATTGCTTCGCGACGGCGTGACGGGGCGAGTCGCGAACAGCCGAACCGCAACTCGTGCCAGACCGGCGCCGGGATCGCGATCTCCCCCTCGTGTTGCTGCAGGCGCTTGAGGACCTCGGCGCTTGGCCGCGGGCGCAGCGGTTCCGAAACGGTGTTGGTATCCAGGAGATACTTGGCGTCGCTCACAGCCGCACGTCGCGCCCGGCGCCCAGGTCGCGCACATCCCCGAACAGTTCGTCGGGGTCGAGCGCCAGCTCCTTGAGCTCCACGCTTTCAGCGAAGCCGCGCCAAGCGTCGCAGAAGCTCTTCCGGCCCGAGGTCAGCCGCCTGAATTCGCGGTGGCCGATGAGGACCGCTACAGGCTGGCCACGGCGGGTAAGTTCCACCGCCCGGCCGTTCTCCGCGTCCCGAACCAGTGTCGGGAGGTTCCGCCGCGCGTCGGCGATCGAGTGTTGTTCAGTCATGGCCGGACCCGTATGTTCATCGAGATGTACACTATCCTAACTATGAACTCACCGATGAGTGTCTTCTGGGACCCGCGCTGTGGGCGACACACGGTGCCTCGGGGCTTCCCTGAGCGGCCCGAGCGTCTGGCCCGCGCACTGCCGCATCTGGAAGAGCGGGGTTGGGATCTGGTGGAGGCTGGTGCGGACGGGGCTGGCGGAGCAAGCGGCGGGATGGCCGGGCAGGCCCGGCGGCTCGCCGCACAGGTCCACGACCCGGAGTACATCGAGCGGATGGAGGCTGCCGTGGCAGAGGTCACCGCGTCGGCGGCGGAGGGGAACTTCCCGCGACGACCGACGCCGATGCTCGACACGAGCGACAACCCGCTGTCCCCGGGAACGGCCGACGCCGCCTGGGGCGCGGTCGATGCCGCGCTCGCGGCCGGCGACCACGTGATGCTCGGCGCCGGCCACCGGGCGATGACTGTGACCAGGCCGCCGGGACACCACTGCGAGCGGGACCGGGCGATGGGCTTCTGCTACCTGAACCAGATCGCGATCCTGGCCCAGGGCCTGATCGAGGTGTACGGCGTGGAGCGCGTGGCTGTCCTCGACTTCGATGTCCACCACGGCAACGGCACCCAGCACCTGTTCGACCATCGTCCGGATGTCGCCTATCTCAGCGTCCACCAGTACCCGTTCTATCCGGGTACGGGCGCCGCCAACGAGCGGGGCGTCGGCGCCGGCGAGGGCACGACGGTCAACGCTCCGCTGCCGGCGGGCAGCGGCGACGACGTCTACCGGGAGGTCATGGGCGACTTCCTGCTGCCGGCGGTGCGGGCGTTCCGGCCCGACGTGCTGCTCGTCTCGGCCGGCTTCGATGCCTGGCGGAACGACCCGATTGCCGGCATGGAGTTGACGGAGCAGAGCTTTCACCGGTTCGGCGTCGATCTGGCCGACCTTGCCGAGGACGTGTGCAAGGGCCGGCTCGTTTCCGTCCTGGAGGGCGGCTACGACGTCGCCGCGCTGCCCGGCCTGATCGATGTCTACCTGCGGGGCACGGTCGGGATGGAGCGGAGCGGCTAGCTCGGGAGTGCCGGACCGGAATCCTGGTGCGGGAGGCGCGTTGTACGATAGTGAAGATTTGATGGGGGTGGCCGGTCGAGCGGGAAGCCGCGAGGAGCGGCCGGGCCTCGTTGCCGGACCACCCAGGGAACAACCAGGAGGAGGCAAACGAAGTTGAGATCAAATCCGAGTTTTCCCGTCAGGATCCGCGCTCAGGGCGTTCAACTGAACGAGGATCTGAAACGCTCGATCGAGCTCGAGGCCCAGGGCCTGGAGCGGTTCAACTCGCGGATCGTCGACTGTGAAGTGGCGGTTACCGGCCCAAGCGGGAACCGTCGCAACGGGTCGTTCGATGTCGTGGTCAAGGTCGCGCTGCCGGGGCCGGACGTGGTAGTCCACCGGTCAGCCTCGGCGTCGCTCCCGATCGCCCTGAATCAGACCTTCGCTACCGCCCGCCGCCGCGTCAAGCGTCAGGCCCACAAGCGGCGCCGGCGAATGCCGATAGGGCGGACTTCGGGGGTCGGCAGCCGGGGCCGGCCGCGGAGCCGGAACGGCAGCGGGCGGATGCGCGCCTAGTCGGTAGCCGTGCCGAACACGCCGTCGAGCACGGTGCGCACCCGAGGCAGCAGAGGATAGGTGTCCGGGTCGGATTCCGCCGCGGTGTAGCCCACCCAGACGGCGACGACATCGCGGTCCGGGTTGACGAGCAGGCCTTGGCCGGCCCAGCCGCCCTTGTAGATGTCGTGGTTCGTGAACACGAGATCCCACTGGTAGACGTTGTGCCTGACATCAGGCGCTCTGCCGCCGAAACGGGCGTTCTCCAGCAGCTCCGGGCGACCGCCGTAGAGCAGGGTCTGGACGTGCTCCTCCGGCACGATCCGTTGCTGTGAGACCTTCGCGTAGCTGGGCGTGAACAGGAGGCCGAATCGTGCCATGTCCCTCGGGCGCGCCAGCATGCCGCCTGAAGTCAGCGGAATACCGTAGCGCCCGGCGTAGATCGAGGCGCCGGCCTCGGCGCCGATACGGGTCCAGATTTCGCGGCTCAGGGCGTCCTGGAAGGGCATGCCGGTGACTTCCTCGACCAGCCAGCCGAGCACGAAGGTGTTGGTTCCCGAGTAGTCGAAGCCCTTGCCCTGCTCGGCCCAGCGGCCGACCTTCAGGTTCGAGAGCATCGTGTAGGGGTCGTCCGGCGTTGGTTCGCTGCGCACGGCGTCGCCGAGCGAGGCTTCGAACTGGTAGTAGCAGGTGCTGCGGTCGCTGTAGTCGCCGTCGGGGCAGTCGACGCCGGAGGCCATGTCGAGCACGTTGCGGACGGTGACGCCCTCGAAGTCCGATCCCTTGAGCGCCGGCACGTAGCGGTCGACCGGTTCGGCCGTGTCGACCAGACCGCGGTGTTCGAGGATCGCCACCAGCGTCGCCGGGAAGACCTTGGTCACCGACCACCAGATCGGCTTCTCGTGCGGCTGCATCCGGGGGTAGCGCTCGAAGACGACCTCGCCCCGGTGGAGGATGACGATGCCCATCGTGGTCGAGTGTTCGCCTTGCAGGTAGGCGTCGAAGGTCGCCTCGCCGGAAGGCGTCGCGACCGGAAAGTCGGCGATCTCGGCCATCGGGCGCGCCGCCAGCTCGCTGACCGGCCCGTCGCGGTAGACGTTGACCGAGGGCACGATCTGGTGGAGGTTCCGGTTGCGCCAGGCCATCGCCTCACCGGTCTCGGTCCACCAGACCTCTTCGGCCGGATCGGGCAGGGCGCGGTGCTGGCGCAGATTCTCCTCGACTGTCGAGGCGGGCTCGAAGGTCGGGGCGGCGTCCTGGGCGCAGCCGATCGCGGTGAGCAGGATGGACAGGGCCAGGAGGCTTTGCTTCATGCCGGCAGGGTAGCGGAAGGACGCGCGCCGCGGTGCGGACGAGCCTTCAGTCGAGCGAGCCCAGGTACTGCCAGATCGCTTCGAACTGGCGCTCGGCGTTGCCGTCGAAGATGTCGTAGAGCCCCGTGTAGCCGTCCTCGTCGACGAACTGGGGCATCTTCGTTCCCGGCAGGATGCGCTGCGGGTCGCGCAGGAAGCGGTCGAAGTACTCGCGTCGTAGACGCCGGCGGACAAGGGTGAAGTTGATCGTCTCCTCGGATCCCTCGCCGCCGAGTGCCGGCTGGTCGCCGAGGGCGTGACAGGAGTGGCAGCCCAGGCGGTCGCCCCGGATCAGGTCGCGGCCGATGGCCGCCAGCGCCTCGTCAGCCGGCTCGGCGGTCACCGTCGATGCGGGCAGACCGTGCTGATGGTGCAGCCCGGCGGCAAGAACACCGGGGTGGGAAGCGAAGGTGGGCATTCGCGCGCGCAGATGCGGCCGCGGCCGGTCGACCGTGCGCCCGGCCAGGAAGTCATCGAGCCAGTCGCTGCGGAGCTTCTCGCCGGCCCAGGTCAGGGCCGGGGGCAGCAGGTCCGGGCCGGACTCGGCCGGGGTTGCGGCCAGGACGGCCAGGTCGTCCTGCGTTTCGTCTTCGGCCGCGCGAGGATCCGGGGAAGCGATCGAGGCCGACCAGGAAGCGGGGCTGCCGTCGCGGGCGTGGCAGGCGAGGCAGCCGCCGGCAGTGATCCGACGCTCGGCGAACTCGGCGGGAACCCCGCGTGTGAGGGACGCCACGTCGTCGGCGAGGAACCCTTCGATCGAAGCGGTCTCGCCGACGTCGAAGTCGTAGCGCGGATGATTGGCGTCGGCGCTTCCGGCGCCGATCCAGGGCAGGGCGGCAGCGGCAAGCCCGCTCATCGGCGCGGCGGGCGCGGGAGGGTCGTCGTCTCCGAGCGAGTGACAGCTTCGGCACCGGAGTTCCTCGACCAGGCGCCGGCCTCGATCCGGGTCGCCCAGGATCGGCGGGCGAGTTGTGGTTGGGGCGGCCTCGGGGGACGCGGCGCCGCCTTCGCTTGCCGGTGCGAGCAGGTACGCGGCCAGGGCGCCGGCTTCCGCCGGTTCGAGTGCGATCCGTGGCATCCGGCCCCACGGATCGGCGGCGGCCGGGTCGAGCAGGTACGCGGTCAGAGCCTGCGGCTGCCACTTGTCTGCGACTCGCAACGTGGGGATGTCATCGCCGTGACAGGCCGCGCAGCCGATCTCCGCGTACAGGAGGCGGCCGTCCGCGACGACGCCGTCCGCGACGACGCCGTCGGGCGGGTCGAGCCCGGCTAGGCGCTCCTGCTCGTCGGCGCTCCTGATCGTCAGGTACGCGGCGAGGTCGGCGGCTTGCCGGCGCGCTTCGGCGGTGTCGGTCGAGAGCAGTTGCGGCATTCGGGCCAGTGGCCGAACCGAGGCGGGGTCGAGCAACCAGCGCTCGATCCACTGCCCGTGCAGGCGCGAGCCGATGCCGCCGAGGTCCGGCGCCGTGGCGGCGAGTTCGGGCATGGCGTCCGGCAGCGCATCCGGCGGACCAGCAGCCGCATGGCAGCGGACGCACATCGCATCGGCAATGAGTTGGCGGGCCGCGCGGCGTGCCGTGCCGTAGTCGAGTTCCGCCGAAGAGGCCCGCCGCAGGGACTCCGGCGGAACCGGTTCCTCCGGCAGGTAGTCGTTGCTCCAGCTCAGGCGAAGGGAGGCGTCGCCGCCGGCCGGGCTGCGGTAGACGAGTTCGATCGGGTTGAGGCCCTTGTTCAGCCGCATCTCGCCGTCGGTCGATACCGGAACGCCGCCAGCGGGCAGATTCTCCGCTTCAAGTACGACCTCGCCGCCGATACTGAGCCGAACGGCCCCTGAGCCGCGCACGGTGAACCGGTACCAGTCGTTCAGGTCGAGCTCGATCGCGCCCCGGAACGTCGCCTCGAACGGGCCGGCGTCGATGAACGGGCTTACGGCCTGTCCCGCGGGGACGTAGAGGGCGGCCAGCCGTGCGACCCGGGCGTCCGTGGCGTCGCTGTCCAGCGAACGGAGCACAAGCTCGAGGCCGGGATGCTCGAAGCCTCCAGTGTCGCGTTGTGCGGCGACGACCCCGGCGGAGGCGGTGACGAGAAGGAGTACCGCGGCGCCGGGTGCTTGCCCGCGGATGCGCAAGACGACTCCGCTGCCGGCTTCAGTCGGCGCCCGCGAGGATGTCGGTGCCGGCGCGGGATCCGAGTTGGTGGATCGTGCCGTGGATGAACTCGCGCATCCGCTCGCCGTCGACGCTCCAAAGGTTCATCTCCAGGTGGTATTGCTGCACCGGCAGGATGTCCGGAATCTCGATGAAGACCGAGCGCCGGTCGGCGGAGAGGGTTGCAGACGGAATCGCGAGAACGTCTTCACCGACGCCCTCGCCGAGCACCCGGTAGTCCTCGGAGCCGTAGCTCGCCTGGCGCAGGTACTGCCAGATCCGCATCGAGTAGTTCCCGGGGTCGGCGGCGACCTCCGGGTCGAGCTCTGTGGTGAAGCGGACCACGATGCCGTTGCGCGCGGTTTCGTAGGCCACCGGGATGCGCAGCGGCTCGTCGGTTCGCCGCACGCGGTAGAAGCCGCCGGACTGGGTCCGGTCGCCTGCCCAGGCGAACAGGCCGCAGACGTAGAGGTCGTCGTCGGCGGGGTTGAAGCGGCCCCGGATCAGGCCGGTCGGCGCGGCCGCGACGGGAAGTTCGACCACGGCCGCCTGGCGGGGCGGGCCGTCGTTGCCGGCGAAAGCCTGGTCGAAGAGCACCGAGAACATCTTGCCGTTGCCGTAGGACAGGTAGATCAGCGATTCGTCGAGTTCGCCCCAGCGTTCGCTCCGGATCCGCACCGGCGCCGACGGCGATCGGTCGACGTCGTGGTGGATCCACGTCACGGGTTGAACGAAGTCGTCCGGGTCGCGGTCGGGCTCGCGCCAGGCCCGCATGTAGCCGTGGAAGGTCCCCGGCTCGACCCAGTTGATCCGGTTCTCGGGCGTCCAGTGCCCCTCCTGGTCGGTGACGATCACGCTCCCGTCGGGATTGACCACCAGCCCGTTCGGCGCCCGGAAGCCGTTGGCGATGATCTCGGTGGAGGCGCCGTCGGCGGCGACCTTGAGGATCGTGCCGTGCTGGGGCACGCGGGCATCGAAGTCGTGCCCCGTGCCCTTGGCGTAGTAGAAGTTGCCTTGGGCGTCCGTTTCCAGGCCGACGGAGAACTCGTGGAAGTGGGCGGAGGCCTGGGCGTCGTGGTTGAACGCCTCGTAGTGGTCGGCCTCGCCGTCGCCGTTCAGGTCGTGGAGGCGGGTGATCTGGTCGCGGGAGGTGACGAAGATCTCGCCATCCCTGGTGTTCACACCGAGCGGCTCGTACATCCCGGTGGCGAAACGTTTCCAGGTGACCGACAAGGTCTCGTCGCCGGCCAGACCGTCGCCGCCCAGGCCGTCGACGATCCAGACATCGCCCATCCAGGTCGCGACCACGGCGCGCCGGCCGCCGTCCAGGAAGTCGAAGCCGCCCAGCCGCATCCAGGATCGGTAGGGGTTGTCGAGCGGCGTGGTGATCGCCTCGAGCGCGAAGGGGCCGCTGCGGCGGCCGAGGACGCGGCTTTCGGTCGTTACGGTCTCGGTCCAGTGGGCGGGGCCGCCGTGGGTCAACGCGTCGAGATCGGCTGCCGGCGCGGACTGTCTGGCCCGCGCCAGGAAGCCGGAGTTCGACCTGCCGCGCGGCCCGACGACGATCTTGAACCGGACCGGCTCGGCGCCGGCCGGCACGCGCAGCCGCAGGTGGTTGCCGTCGTCAATCTCCCACCGGGCGCCGTCCGGCGCGCCGAGCATCGCGGCGACCAGGGGGCCGCTTCGCTCGGCGTCGGCGGGTTGCGACGAGCGTGGCGTTCGGAAACCGGCGGCGTTGCCCTCGGCCCAGGCCTTGCCTCCCTCCTGGTACGCCACCTGGACAGCCAAGTCCGTGTTCCGCGGCCCGATGTTGAGAGTGCGGCTGAAGGCGCCGAAGCCGTCGGACGCTCCGAGTTCCAGCACGTCAGCGCCGCCCACGCGGTAGCTCAGCACGACTTGGGAACCGTGGAGATAGTGCCCGAGCCAGCGCGCGACGGCACGTTCCTGCGGCCCGAAGCGGCGTCCGCCGCGGCCCACGATGCGGGTATCCCCGAAGTCGTCGCCCGCTCTCGACCAGCCCGGTGCGTCCGGATTCGTGAACACGATGTCGCCCACGATCGCCGGCTCGATCTCGTGCCGACCGTTGTAGTTGATCGAGTTCCAGTCCATGAAGCCGGACCCGGTCCAGCCTGCGGCCCAGCGCAGGGTGTCGGTGTCGAAGAGCAGGAACTCCGTGCCCTTGGCCACGCCGCCGGGACCCTCGTCGACGCGGATGGCTATGCCCTTGTTCGCGTTGTTGCCCGGCTCGACGATGTAGGAGTGGACCTTGAACGGCCCGTAGTCCATGTCGGACCAGGGGTCGCCGGTCAGCTCCTGGGCGCTGGTGATGCCGGCGAGCAGAATGGCGGCGCTGAGGGTCAGCGCGGAGGCAGCTTGGCGTCGCATGGGGACGGGGATTGTAGCTGCCGGCTGTCGGGCGACGTGAGCCTTCACGTTCTTCTCCCGGTTCGATCTCCCTGGGTATCGGGCGGGAGCGAGTCGGTTGGCGTCTGCACCGTCATTCCGCGGTTTACCGAGGGTGGCACGGGCGGCGCGTAGTGGCGTGTAAATGGTAGCTTCGGCACACGCGGCGCGTGCTTGGCCCTCCGAAGCTGGCCCGCGCGGCGGAGTTGCCCGGTGTCTATGCGTGTGTGCGTACCGGACTGGCCGGATAGGGGTACAGGATGACGAATCCAAGGATTGCCGACCTGACAGTGAGTGAGTTCAAGGATCTGGTGCATGAAACCGTCGTGCACTCCATCGCTGAGCTGTTTGGTGATCCTGACCTGGGCCTGGAGCTGAGGGGCGGCTTCGCGGACGAACTCAGGCGCTCCCTCGCGGACCTCGAGGCCGGTGGCGGAACGGTGGATCTCTCGGAGGTCGCAAAGAGGCTCGGATCACCTCATTGACCTTCGACGTTGCGTTGACGCACAAGGCGGAGGCCGATCTCCGTCGTCTTGATCCAGTCGTGGCCGACCGTGTTGTCGGGAAGCTCCGTTGGTTGGCGGAAAATGCGGACTCGATCAAGGCCGAGAGAGTGTAGTAGTCGGTTGACGGAAACCGCTGGTGAGGCTACGTTCACACGCACGATGAAGAAGACAACACTCTGGATCGTCGCCGCTGTGGCCGGTCTCGTTCTGCTGGGCCTTGGTTACGGCACCGGCTGGTTGGTTCATGCCACCGGCGTCGGGCGCACAGTGCCGATCGAACAACTCTCGGAGCGCGAGCGCGCGTTCGCCGAGAGTATGCAAAGCGTGGACCTGGTGGGGCACTTCACGATCGACAACTTGGAAGGTCTTGAGGAGTTCGAGGTCAGGCGCGACCGGAACCCGGAGCGGTACGAGATCGCGAGCGTCGCGAAGCTAGAGGGAAGGGGCGACCGCTGGCGCTTCGATGTCCGCGTGGTCTTCATGACGGTCGATGTGACCCTGCCGGTGGTCGTGCCGCTGGTGTGGGCCGGGGATACGCCGATGGTGAGCATCACCGACTTCGAGATTCCGGGCCTGGGCGAGCAGTTCGGGGCGCGGGTGTTGTTCTATGACGACCGGTACGCCGGGACGTGGGATCACGGGCCGTACGGCGGCTTGATGTATGGGGTCATCGAGCCGGCGGGGGGCGGCGAGTAGCCCGGCGAAGCCTACGGGCTCGCCGCTTCGCGGCGTCGCCCGGATGCGGGCGAGACGCCCGCGTTCCCAGGGGACGGCGCCGGATGCCGGCGGGGACGCCGGCGCACCCCGTGGTAGCTACCAGGTGTCGATGTTTCTCCGCTTCTTGCCGTCGCGAACCGGGGGCGGCGGCACGGAGTCGAGGGTGCGGGCGATCCAGCGGCGCGAGTCGGCAGGGTCGATCACGTCGTCGACGGCGAAGGCCGCGCCGGCGGTGAGGGCGCTGCCTCGTTCGTAGGCCGCGGCGACAAGTTCTTCGTAACGGGCGCGCCGCTCTTCGGGGTCCTGCATCGCGGCGAGTTCGTTGCGGAACCCGAGCTTGACCTGGCCTTCGAGACCCATGCCGCCGAACTCGGCCGTCGGCCAGGCGACGGTGAAGAAGGGCTCCTTCAGATCCCCTCCCGCCATCGCCTGGGCGCCGAGACCGTAGGCCTTGCGGAGCACGATCGTCAGCGTCGGCACCGTGACGTTGGCGCCGGTCACGAACAGCCTGCAGCAGTGGCGGACCAGGGCGGTGCGCTCGATCTCCGGCCCGACCATCATGCCGGGCGTGTCGCAGAGAACGAGGACGGGAATGTCGAAGGCGTCGCATAACTGCAGGAAGCGGGCGCCCTTGTCCGAGCCGTCGCTATCGATCGCGCCGGACAGGAACTCCGGGTTGTTGGCGAGGACGCCCACCGGCCGCCCCTCGACCCGGATCAGGGTGGTCACCATGCCGAGGCCGAACTCGGGCCGGAGTTCCAGCACGCTGCCGGTGTCGGCCAGGGTGCGGATCACTTCGCGCACGTTGTAGATGCGCAGGCGGTTCTCCGGCACGATCCGGCGCAAGAGTCTCTGATCGGGGCACTGCCAGTCGTCGACCCGACCCTGGAAGTAGGAGAGGTACTGCTGTGTGGCGGCGACCGCCTCGACCTCGTCCTGGACCGCGATGTCGACGACGCCGTTCGGCACCTGAACGTCCATCGGACCGACTTCCTCCGGCCGGAACACGCCGAGGCCGCCGCCCTCGATCAGTGCCGGGCCGCCCATGCCGATGCTGGAGTCGGCGGTGGCGATGATCACGTCGCAGCAGCCGAGCAGAGCGGCGTTGCCCGCGAAGCAGAAGCGCGACGTGATGCCCACGATCGGCACCAGTCCGCTCAGGCGGGCGAAGGAGGTGAAGGTCGGCGTGTCGAGGGGCCGGTAGGTCTCGTCGCTGCGGCCCTGGCCTGCCTTGGTGGTCGAGGCGCCGCCCTTCCGCTTGCCGCCGGTACCGGCGCGGCCGCCGCCACCCTCGGCGAACAGGACCACGGGGCGCTTCCAGCGGTGCGCCAGTTCGACCATGCGGTCCGTCTTCGGATGGTTGATCGCGCCCTGGGTGCCGGCGAGCACGGTGTAGTCGTAGGCCATGACCACGCAACGGTTGCGCTCATCGGGGAAGAGCTCGCCGTTGATCGAGCCGACGCCGGTGATCATGCCGTCGGTGGAGAACTTGCGGATGATCTCTTCCTTCGGGAGGCCGGTGCCGGGGGTCAGCACCAACTGGCCGTGCTCCACGAAGCTGCCCTCGTCGCAGAGTTGGTCGATGTTCTCGCGCGCCGTGCGCTGCTTCGTGTTGCGGCGCTTTTGGACGGCGTCGGGCCGCGCCTCGTCCAGGGTCACCCGGTGGCGCTCGAGGACTTTGGCGAGATCGGGCCGGATCAGATCGAGGTCGATCTCGGCCTCCTGCTCGTCGCCCGAGACCTCGACGTCGCGTTCCTCGATCAGCGCCAGGACGTGGCCCTCCCAGACCGCGTCGCCGACGGCGGCGCGCAGATCGCGCAGTTCGCCGCCGATGTCCGAGCGGATCTCGTGCTCCATCTTCATCGCTTCCATGATGAAGAGGACCTGCCCCGGGGCGATCTCCTGGCCGGGTTCCGCCTCGTGACTGAGGACAGTGCCCTGCATGGGGGCGCGGACGGCGGTGAGGCCTTCGGGGACGGGTGTCGAGTCGACCTGCGGGGGCGCTGCGGCCGGCACGCTGACCGCGGGGCCACCCGACTTGCCGTGATCGAGTACGGCGAGCGGGTCGACGGCGTCGACCTTGACGCCGGCCAGGCCGCGCTCCGAGCCCGCACTTCCACCGTTGTCGACGACGCTGGCCTGGCAGCCGCGATCCTCGAACCTGGCAGCCTCCTCAACCAGTTCCACCAGCTTCTCGTCGACGAAGCGGGTGTGAACGTCCCACGACCCGGCCTCGGGACGCGTGAGCAGCGCGCGCAGGAAGGAGGCGTTCGTTTCGATGCCCTCGATCCGGAAGTCGCCGAGCGCGCGGGCGGTCCGGGCCAGGGCGGCGACGTGGTCGGCCTGTGGCACTCGCCCCACGACCTTGGCCAGCAGGGAGTCGAAGCGTGGATTCGTCTGGTAGCCGGCGTAGCCGAACGTGTCCGTGCGCAGCCCCGGCCCGTTGGGCGGCTCGAAGGCGGTGAGGACGCCGCCGGTTGGCAACACCGCGCCGCCGGTGGCCATCTTCTCCATGTTGACCCGGGCCTGCACGGCGTAGCCGCGCGGCGCCGCGCCGTTCTGCGAAGAGAAGCCCAGTTCGGCGAGCAGGCGGCCCTGGGCCAGTTCGAGCTGAAGGTGGACGAGGTCGACGCCGAAGACCTCCTCGGTCACCGTGTGCTCGACCTGCAGGCGCGCGTTCGCTTCGATGAAGAAGAAACGCGGTTCGGCATCGGATCCAGCCCCGGTCTCGACCAGGAACTCGAAGGTGCCGAGGTTGCGGTAGGCCGCCGCGGAAGCAAGAGCGAGCGCGGCGTCCCGAATCGCCTTGCGCAGCGCCGGCGGCAGGCAGGGCGCGGGCGCGATCTCGATCAGCTTCTGGTGGCGTCGCTGGAAGCTGCAGTCCCGGTCGCCGAAGTGGACGACGGCGCCGCTCGCATCGCCGGCGATCTGCACCTCCACGTGGCGGACCGCCGTCAGCAACTCCTCGACGAAGACACCGTCGTTGTCGAACGCAGCTCCGGCCTCGGACACGGCCCGGCGGTACGCGTCCTCGAGTTCGTCTTCCGCGGTCACGATCCTCATGCCGCGGCCGCCGCCGCCCCCGACCGCCTTGATCAGCATCGAGGCGCCCGGGGGCAGGTCGTCCATGAAGGCGCGGGCCTGTTCCAGCGTGACCGGTTCGGAAACCCCGGGGACGACCGGAACGCCATGCTTCTGGGCGAGAACCCGGGCCCGTGCCTTGTCGCCGAACAGCTCGAGGGATTCAGGTTGCGGTCCGACGAACCGGAGGCCCGCGGCGATACAGGCGCGGGCGAAGCCGGCGTTCTCGCTCAGGAAGCCGTAGCCCGGGTGGACCGCGTCGCATCCATGCTCGGCGGCGGCCCGGAGCAGTTGCTTGGCGTCGAGGTAGGCGGCGGGGCCGGCGCCGCTGAGAGCCGCCGCTTCGTCCGCCGTCCGGATGTGAAGCGACGCGGCGTCGTCTTCTGAGAACACCGCCACGGTCGGGATGTCGAGTTCCGCCGCGGCGCGGGCGATACGGACCGCGATCTCGCCGCGGTTGGCGATCAGAAGCTTCATCGGAACGTGCCCCTCGGCTCGGAAGGGCGCTATCCTACGCGCTCTGTGCTGCCGACGCAGTGCCCTTCGGGGTGAGCGATCCACGCCGACTCCGACCAAGACGTCAGAATGACTAGCGACGAAGCGGCTTGCGACTCGCGTCAGGCGACGAGCGAAGAAAGTCCGGCCGCGCAGGACCGTGGAGATGAGTCAGGCGGAGGTAGCGGTGGCGTTTCGTCGCAGCGAGGTGGGAGTTCGTACTCTGCGGGCGGCGGCGGCTTCACCTTTGAGCGCAAGGTGGCGGTTCAGTACCTTACCCACCTGCTTGTGGGTGACGGGGCAGTTGAACTGGGCCGCGACCGCAGCGTCGAGAGCGTCGAGTTTCAACAGGCTCCGAGGCACTCGGTCGACGATCTCGTCGTACGTGCGTCGCGCTCCGACGAACAGGAGCCCTCGTTGGTGCTCGCGCTTGCGGTCCGGCGTTCGCCGAATCTTGTACAGAGCGACAAGGAGGCCCCCAAGCTCATCCGACAGTTCGTTCGCGCGCTAGTCGACACACCAGCAAGCGGACCTGACTATGGGTTGGGAATGGTCGTCGCAGGCCCACGGAAGCACGCCGAGCAAACGGCAACTCTCGCCAGTTGCGCTGCGGTTCAGATGGACGCGGGTGGCTTCTTCAACGAAGTCCGAACGTCCGGGAATTTCGATGCCGGTGTACGACGACGGCTTTTCCACTTAGAGAAGCTCGTGGGGCAAGCGCTAGACGATCTCGATTCGGCCGAAGCTAAGGAAGAGCTTGCACGGGAACATACGTGGCAGTTGCTGTCGAGGCTGACCGTGCTCATGCCTCGTCTTGAGTCTCCTGATGAGACGGACTGGTCGGCCGTGAAGAACGACCTAGTGCCAGTTGCGCGAGGTACTGATTTGGCTGGGGCTTCTCGTTTGCGTGACCGGCTCCTCACGCTTGCTGACGACTACGCGCCGAAAGCAGCTCGAGTTGACCTTCGGCACTTACGGCGCCGCGTGCATTCACTGGTCGATTCGACGGTGCGTCGCCACAAGCGTGGGTGGCAGGCCCTGGACAGCCTCCGCCGTGGGGCGATTACGTCGGTCCGCGGCGAGATAGCTACGGGTGGCGGCCCCTGCCTGCGTCTTGACCGAAGCGGCGCCGTGGACGAGCTGGTGCGAAAGCTGGCGGAACGTGAGGCGGTGCTCGTAAGCGGTGAGTCCGGTGTGGGGAAGAGCGCGTTGGTGGTCTTGGGCCTTGCAGGTCAGATCGAAGTGGACTCGCTCCGTTGTCAAGCGGTGTGCATCAACCTGCGCCTCGTCCCCAAGTTGCCGGTGCGATTCGAGACGGTCTTGGGAGGCCCGCTGTCGACATTGCTGTCTGAGCTGAGTGCGCCCGAACGTGTTCTGATCATTGACGGTTGCGACGCCGTAGCGGAAGGCTGGGGCGATGCGTTTCACCATCTGGTTGAGGCGGCCAAGGAGGGCGGGGTCAAGGTAGTCGCGGTTTCCGGGGTGGATACCAGAAGAGTGTTACTGGATACCCTGAACGAACGGTTCGCGGGCAATGTTGGGGGTTATGAGGTAAGCCCGCTGTCGGACGCAGAACTCGACGAAGCCGTCAGGGCCTTTCCCGAACTGGGCCGTCTGAGGGAGGATTCGCGCTCGCGGGAGATCCTACGTCGACTAGTGGTCGTTGACCTCCTCATTCGCAGCCGCGTCCAGGACGTTCCACTAACCGACGCGGACGCGATGAATGAGGTCTGGTCTGGGCTCGTTCGTCAAAGGGAATCGTCGCATAGGGGCTATCCGGACGCGCGCGAGTCGGCACTCCTGCGGCTCGCGGATCTGGAACTAAGTGGTGGCGATCGCCTCAAGGTAGTGAGCGAAATCGACGCCGCCGCCTTGGATGGCCTGTGGCGCGACGGACTGCTGCGGCGATCACACGAGGAGCCCTTCAAGGTAGGGCCGGAGTTCGCCCACGATGAGGTGCGGCGCTATGCGGTCGCCCGGCTATTGCTCTCTGGTGACACACCAGCTTCGAGACTGCTACAGGCGGGAGCACCGCGATGGTCGCTCTCGGCGGCGCAACTCGCGTGCTTGGCATGGTTGGGCCGACCCCGACCTGGTAGGGCCAAGGCCGTAGACAGGTTGGGCGAGCTCCAGGCATCGTTCGATGCCCTCGATCAGGCAGGTTGCGGCGTTCGCTGGCGGGACGTGCCTGGTGAAGCTCTGCTGGGCCTCGCTGCCCCCGCAGGTGCTCTCCGAGATGCGTTGCCTGGTCTGCGGATGGACAGCGGTGAGGGCCTCACGAGGCTCGCTCGCTTGGTCGAACAGCGGCTTAGTGACGACAATGGCCTCGTCAACGTCGCCGCTGCCGATCCGGTCATTGCGCTGTTCGTTGGGGACGAGGTGCCATGGCAGTCGTTTGATGGTGCTTCGTCACTGCTTCGGAACTGGCTCCGGGCCCATGTGGTTGGCTGTACTGCTGAGGGTCATCGCTTGCGCGTCCTCCTTCGGAGGCGCCTCGTTGAGGGGTGCACGGCAGGGGAGCGTCGTCTCGCCGAAGACCAAGCCGCTGCGGCCAAGGTGCGCGCTGCACGCAGTCCGGCGGAGATCAAGGCGGCGCGCCGGTTCGAGGAGGAGAACCCTCTGCTCTTCACGGAGATCGGCTACGGCGGCCAAAGCCAGCGGCATCGTCGCCGAGGTCCGGAGGTTCCCCGTGAGCTGAGAGACAAGGTCATTCTTGAGCTGCTAGCTCTGCTTGGCCCAGACCTTGGCGAGGATGGCGAGAGGATCCTCCGTCGAGTCGCAGGTGACGCGCCGGAATGGCTTGCTCCTGCGGTCGAAGAACTCCTCACCGGTCGCGCACTCGCCGCCTATGGACGGGGCCTCTTGGCCCACTTAACTGAGGCCTACTACGTCGACGACGAGGAGCACAATCTCGATATCCACGACCATGGGATTCGCGACCACCATGGTCGGAGCTTTGGAGTAACTCCGCTCGCCGCGTGGTACCGCGGCCCGTTCATGCCTCTCTTGCATTCTGACTTCCGGAGCGGAGTGGCAGTGCTCAATCGTCTCCTCAATCACGCTGCTCGAGTTCGTGCGCGCATCTCGGCTTCCTATGATCAAGAAGGTGAAGAGTCGCTTGAAGCGGACGAGATTGGTCGCTATCGGGTCGAGTTGAGGATCACCGGTTCGAGCCGACGCTACCTGGGCGATGCAAACGTGTGGCACTGGTACCGGGGAAACGCAGTAGGCCCATTTCCATGTGCTAGTGCCCTTCAGGCGTTGGAGCGAGTCTGCGACCAGCTGATCGAGCACGACGTTCCCGTTGGTCGACTCGTGTCGACGATGCTCAATGGCTGCGAGAACCTGGCGATGGTGGGACTGATTGTAGGAGTACTGGTGCGGCATCTTGAGAGGGTTGGAGATGGACTGGATCCGTATCTTGCTGAGCCGCTCGTTTGGCGGTTCGAATTCAATCGAGTCGCGCAGGAGATGAGCGGGCTTGCAGCCGGCCCGGAGGGCATAGTGAAGCCGGATAGGAGGAACTGGTCCATCCGTGAGGCAGCCATGAACCTGGTCGTTCGAGCTACTGACGAACGCGCCAGCGAGCTGCGTGCTGTCGGTCGAGCACTCATTGCAAACGCACAGCGACAACTCGAGGCCGCCAGGGACCATCAATCCCCGGCTGCTTCGGACGATGTCATTCAGGAAACACTGGTTATGGTGCGTGGTTGGGCTAGCGCGCTCGACCGCAAGGCGTACAGCGTTCACGAGAGGCCGGAGGGTTTCTTGATCCAGGCCAGTCCTCCAGACGATGTGGTGCAGGCCTTACAAGAGGGCGCCGAAGATCGTGCCCGGTTTGGCGAATGGACCCGGTTGAATGTCCGTTATGGAATCGGTAAGGACAGGCGCAAGGAGCCTCTCGGCCGTGAGGAGCTAGTGTAGTGTCTCCGACATGGGTTGACAGTCTCGGGCAAGTTCGTCAGTATTCCGTTCATGTGGGAACCAGCGGAACGACTTCACATCGAAGAGAGCGATCGAGCGCTTCTCAAGAAATGGGTAGAGGCGCCGACGACGCCGCAACGCACGGTCCGGCGTAGCCGGATCGTGCTCGCTGCGGCGGAGGGCACGGCCAATCGGGCGATTGCGGCGAAACTCGGCGTTTCGCGGCCCACGGTGCTGCTGTGGCGTCGTCGGTTCGCGGAGGACGGACCTTCGGGGCTGACCAGGGATCGTCCCCGCGGTTGCGGAAAGCCGCCGCTCTCGGAGTCGGTCGTGCGTAAAGTGATCGAAGCGACGCTGCACGAGAAGCCGCCCGGTCAGACCCACTGGAGCGTGCGTTCGATGGCTCGGGCCCAGGGCATCAGTCCGGCGGCGGTCCAGCGCATCTGGGTGGCGCACGGGCTGAAGCCCCATCTGGTCAAGACGTTCAAGCTGAGCAACGACCCCAGGTTCGTGGAAAAGCTGCGGGACGTTGTGGGCCTGTACCGGAATCCGCCCGAGAACGCGCTTGTGCTGTGCGTGGACGAGAAGAGCCAGATCCAGGCTCTGGACCGGACCCAGCCGGGCTTGCCGCTCAAGCGCGGCCGCGCGGGAACGATGACCCACGACTACAAGCGCAACGGGACGACGACGTTGTTCGCTGCGCTGAACGTGTTGGAGGGCACGGTGATCGCGGAGTGCATGGGCCGGCAGCGCCACCAGGAGTTTCTCCGTTTCCTCAAGCGTCTCGACCGTGAGATCCCGAAGCATCTCGACCTGCACCTGATCCTGGACAACTACCAGACCCACAAACACGCCGCCGTGCGCGCATGGCTGGAGCGAAAGCCTCGCTTCCACTTCCATTTCATTCCCACTTCGTCGCCCTGGCTCAACCTGGTCGAACGCTGGCTGGGCGGTCTGACCACGAAGGCGATCCGGCGCGGTGCATTCCAGAGCGTCAACGACCTCGTAAAGACCATCTACGACTACGTGGAGCACAGCAACGAAAACTCCCGGCCGTTCGTCTGGACGGCCACCGCCGACAGCATCATCGCAAAGGTTACACGTGGTAAAGCCATGTTGGAGACAGTACACTAGCGGTGGACACGGCGTCGGCGCGAGAGCTGTTGGAGAATCCACCGTCCGGGTTGGTAGGTCAGCGGTGGGACGTTCCTGCGGCAGTGGCGGCTACAGTGCTGGAAGCTCATTTTGTCGAAGAGCTAGGACTCGCGGACGACTTGCTCGGATTTGCGGCCGGCACGCTTCTGCAAGTAGGAGAGGGATCAGCGTGGCCGCGAATGCCGGAGTCTGAGGTGACGGTCTATGCGTGGGGTGCGGACCGTAGCGCGGGGCGTGCGCTTCCCTTGCTTCTTCTACCCGATGCGGCTCAACTTCGGGCCGCGCTCGACGAGGGGGATGGGTCGGCGACCTTCGATCGTGTTGCGCGCGCAGCATCCGACCTTGCAAGAGAAGCTGTCGCCGACGAGGTTCCACTCTACCTAGCGCGGGGTCTGGAGCACCTGTGGCGAGTGCCCTGTTCAGGGGATAGGCCTTGTCATCATGAGGTAGGGCTGCAAATCGTGGCGGAGACGATGCGCTACTCAGTGCTTGGTGACTGGGATCCTGATGCCGGCCGCCGAAAGTTGTTGGCGCTTCAAGAACCGTTCGTCGAGTCACTCGCCATCATCGACGATCATTCGATTCTCGAAACTCGGCTTGACGCCGCGATAAGAGCGCTCGCACCGGCGGCTGTGGCGAGCATCTGCGTTTCGATCGAGGCAATGGACTTGCTCCTGGCTGTTCTCGATGCACAGCGGCGAGCCCTTCTCACCCGAGAGAGTCACCAAGTAGACGATCGAAGCTCGCGCACGCTTGTAGCGGCGCGTGCTCTCCTGACGCTGGCTTACGACGGCGACGATTCCGCTTTGTACTCTCACATCGATGCTTACGCCGACAATTCGTCCTTGCTGAGCAAGCTGCTAGGGGCCTTGTCGGCGGCTGCGGAGGAGACAACAGAGCAGGCTACTACGGCGCGGCGTGTCTGGCCGAACCTTGTTCGCCATGTCCTGGGGCTGACCGAGTCGGGCCATACTCCTTTTCAGGACTCGTTCTACGGTGACAGAGCCCTTTCCGGACTACTTCCCAACCTTGCTGGGGAGGTTGAGTACCTCTACCGTGAGGTCCGGGACGAACCCATCGCATGGTGGGAACCGACCGCCTTGCGGCCGGAAGTTGAGGCTTGGGTGCCGGTTGCGGAAGGGAGGGCGGAATGTGTCGACCAACTGATCAGTTTCCTTAGGGCGCTCGCGTGCGAGGATCAAGTGCGCACAGGCTTGGCGTGGGTTTCGAGGCTAGTGCTCGCGTCGCCTGCCACTGTGGCGCGCCGGAGCTACTTTGTGACGGAGTGGTTGATCGAAGTCAGGTGCGCAGCGGAGGAGACCGGCTTGCTAGCTGACTGGCAGCAAGTTGTGGATGCGCTGGTCGTCGCGGGCGTCACGAAGCTCGCGCCCTACTCGGTGTAGTTGCCCCAATGCGCTCCGCTCAGGGGAGCGGCCGTGTTGGCGTTAGGCGTTGCGCTAGCGGTCGGCAAGCCACCTAGTCTTGGAAGGGCCGCTATCCTATGCGGTCGGCGATTCGCCCGCTCGCTTCGAAGCGCGGGCAGGCGTGTCTGCTCAGCGCCGACGCGCTCGCGCGGTCGCCACTCCCAACCTCAAGCCGGAGAAGCCAATAGCCATGAAAGTCCTTCGCACTCCCGACGAGCGCTTCGTCGACCTTCCCGACTTCGACTACGAGCCCCACTACACCGTCGTACCGAGGGGCGACGGTGAGGGCGAGGGTCTCCGGATCCACCACGTGGAGGCGGGGCCGGAGGAAGGTCCGCTGGTGCTCCTGATGCACGGTCAGCCGACCTGGAGCTTCCTCTACCGGCGGATGATCCCGGTGCTCGTGGAGCGGGGCGTGCGGGTGATGGCGCCGGACCTGGTCGGCTATGGCCGGTCGGACAAGCCGACGGAGCGCGAGGACTACACCTACCAGCGGCAGGTGGACTGGCTGAGCGCGTGGCTGCGCAGCAACGGCGTCGTCCACGCGACACTGGTCGGCCAGGACTGGGGAGGTCTGATCGGGCTGCGGATGGCAGCGCTCGACCCGGCGCGGTTCGATCGCATCGTGGCCGCGAACACGGGTCTGCCGGTACCGCTGGGGGTGCCCGAGGAGACGGTGAAGAAGATCGAGACGTTCCGGGCCGAGGCGCCGACACCGACGATGATGGAGATGCAGCAGCAGATCTCGCAGATGGGGACCGACCCGGCGGTGAAGTTCGCGTACTGGCAGAAGTGGGCCTGGGAGACCGAGGACATTCCTGTCGGGCTCATGCTCGCGGCCAGCGTCAACGGCGTGTCGCTCACGGCTGAGGAGATGGCGGCCTACGACGCACCGTTCCCTGAACCGTCCTACAAGGCGGGGATCCGGGCCATGCCCAGCCGCGTGCCGATGCTGCCGAACGATCCTTCCGTGCCGGCTCAGATGGAAGCTTGGCGCGTGTTTTCGGAGTGGACGAAGCCCTTCCTCTGCGCCTTCTCGGACAACGATCCGGTCACGGGCGGCGCCAAGCGGCCCTTCGAAGCGAGGGTTCCCGGCGCGCAGGGGCAACCCCACAGGACGATCGAGGGCGGCGGCCACTTCCTGCAGGAGGGCCGGGGCCGGGAACTGGCCACGATCGTCGCCGACTTCATCGAGTCGACGCCGGTGGGCGGCTAAGAGCGTGCGCCGCAGAACATGGGGTACGCCGATTCTTCCTACCGCGCACGCTGCCAGGTGGAGATGAGCGACGGACGGCGGAGGCTCCTGCGACGGGGACTCGTGGCTGTTGTCGCAGTCGTGGCGCTGGCCGGAGCGGCCGTCGCGGCGGCTCGGGTCTATCTTCGCTCGGCGCCGCGGCCGGCCGACACGACCGAAGCGCGTCTGCTGATCGGCGGCGGTGGCGAGATCAATCACTGCGACCTGCCGGTGCTCGACGGATCGGGGCTTACCGCGGACGAGATACCGATCGCCTACACGCCCGGATGCGCCGGTTGGACCGAGTGGCCGCAGCCTGTGCTGGCCGGGTGCACGGAGCCGCTTCCTGCCGGGGCGCCGGACCTGCGCGGTCTCTGGCTGGACGGCAACAGCGGGCATCTGGAACGGGTCGAACAGTGCGGCGACCGGGTAGTCGTGACCACGGTCGGCTTGATCCACGATATGCGGGCGGATGGCTCGCTACGTCGCGGCGCCAACGACGTGAACCCCAGTTGCATGAGGATCAGGAACCGGACCCGCTACCGGGACGGCGTGCTGCAGATGGACGGCTTCGGCATTCCCTGGATCCGGGTCGAACGCTGGATGGAGGGCGACGAACTGCGCTGGACCCATCCCCAGGCCGGCGAACACCGGATGCAGCGCGTTTGCCACGTGCCGGCGGATCGCGTGACGCGCGAGCCCTACTGAAGGAGCCGTCGTCCCGGACAGCGGTCCGCCTGCCTGAACCCGGTCCGGGCGCCGAGGTGCGCGAGGCGCGGGCGCCGGCCGCTTGACATCTGGAGATTCTGGTGATGTCATAGCACCATCAATAGGGAGGTCATGACATCATGCGTAGTACGGTGCGAATCGACGACGACCTCATGGAGGCCCTCCGAGCGCGCTCGGAGGGTGAGGGCCTGAGCATGACGCGCATGCTCAACCGGCTGCTGCGAACCGGCCTCGCCGCGGAATCAGGCGCCACCCGGCGGCCGAGGTTTCGGCAAGCAACCGCGCGCATGGGCCGATCCCGCGTCGATCTGGACAAGGCGCTCTCGCTCGCCGCTGCGCTCGAGGACGAGGAGATTGTTCGCAAGCTCTCGGTGAGGAAATGACTGCCTCGTGATGATCGTCGACGTCAACGTCCTCCTGTACGCGGTCAACGAGAACGCCGAGAACCACGAGCCGATCCGCTCCTGGTTGGAGGACGCACTGGACGGGGACGAGACGGTGGGCCTGCCGTGGATCGTCTTGCTGGGCTTCGTTCGGATAGCGACCAATCCGCGCGTGTTTTCGGCGCCGTTGTCGGTCGACGAGGCGCTTGACAGGGTGGAACAGTGGTTGGACGCCCATGTCGTCACGATCGTCGGGGAGAAGGCCGACCACTGGCCCGCGCTGCGGGGCCTGCTCGAAGACACGGGTACGGCGGGGAACCTGACGACCGATGCTCACCTCGCGGCGTGCGCCATCACGCACGATGCAACCCTGGTGTCGTGTGACGGCGACTTTGCCCGTTTCGAGGGCCTGCGTTGGGGGAATCCGCTCAAGGCCGCGCGGCCGGTCACGGCCCTCGCCAACGGCCTGTCCCGGTAGCCGCGGTACGATGCCGCCATGCTCGGCACGACCCTTGACGCCGCGGCGTACCTCGACCGCCTGCGCGCCGAGCTGGGCCGGGTGGACGCGGCGGCGGTCGAGCGTTGGGCGGACCTGGTGTTCGACATCTGGAGCTTGGAGCGCACGCTCTACCTGATCGGCAACGGCGGCTCGGCCGCGGCGGCGAGCCACCTGAGCGTCGATCTGGGCAAGGGCACGCTCGCCGCGGACAGCCTGCGGGACGAGTCCCATCGGCGCTTGCGGGTCGTCAGCCTGACCGACAACGTGCCGTGGATCACGGCGGTGGGCAACGATCTCGACTACGAGCAGATCTTCGTCCAGCAACTGATGAGCGCGGCCGTCCCGGGCGACGCCCTGATGGCGTTCAGCGGCTCGGGCAACAGCCCCAACGTGCTCGCCGCGGTGGACTGGGCGAACCGCCATGGACTGCGCACCTTCGGGCTGACCGGATTCGACGGCGGCCGGCTGAAGGAACTCCAGCACGACGGCGTCCACGTCGAGCTCGACGACATGGGCATGGTCGAGAGCGTTCACGTGAGCCTGTTCCACTGGGTTGTGGACGATTGTTTCGCCCGCACGCAGCGGACCGGGCGGTACGCCTGAGGCCGACGCCGTGGAGACCCCATCGAGCGGACACCGGGTCGATCTGCCGGGGCGGGGTGCGACCTGGGTGCACGAGGTCGCGGGGCCGCCCGGGGCGCCGGTTCTGCTGCTTCTGCACGGCCTGGCGGCCACCGCGCTCCTGAACTGGTCGACGAGTTTCGCCACGCTCGGACGCGGGTTCCGTGTCATCGCACTCGACCAGCGCGGGCACGGCCACGGCATCCGTCGGATCGGCGGCTTCAAGCTCGAGGACTGCGCCGACGACGCGGCGGCGCTGGTCGATCACTTCGGCCTGGAGCGGGTGATCCCGGTCGGCTACTCGATGGGCGGGGCGGTGGCGCAGTTGTTCTGGCGCCGGCATCCGAAGCGGACCGCGGGTCTCGTGCTCTGCGCTACGGGGTTCCGCTTCGGTGGCGCGCGGACCCAGCGGGCGGCCTCCACGCTCGGGCCGTTGCTGTCGCTCGCGGCGCGCGCGGCACCCCAGTCGTTGTTGGACAGGATGGGCGTGCGGATGCTCGAGAACGTCCGGGATCCCGCCCTGCAGCAGATATTGAAGCAGGAGACAGGACCGACCGATCCGGTCTCGGTGATCGAGGCGGGCGCCGCGCTGGGGCGTTTCGATTCCGGCGCCTGGCTCGGAGAGGTCGACGTGCCGACCGCGGTGGTGCTGACCGAGCAGGACGGGCACATTCCACCCCAGTACCAGTCGCTCATGGCGTCAAAGGTCACCGGGGCCTCGGTCCACGGGGTGGATGCCGATCACTACGCCTGCGTGGCGCGGCCGGACCTCTTCGTGCCGACCCTGTTCGACGCCTGTCGATCCGTCGCCCTGCGCTGCGCGCCGGTGCGCAGCGCTTCCTGACGTCGCGTCATCGGGTCCGCTAGGAGCGTGCGCGGCTGAACATGGGGTGCGCCGACTCTTCCTGCGGCGCACGCTGCTAGCGCCGCGGTCGCTTTCGGAGGCGCCTGCGTCGCCGTCGCCGCGGCTTGCTGACGTGGGCGGCCTGGGTGGCGGGCTGCCGGCCCAGGTTCACGAACTGGTCCCACACGGCGCGGCTCCACGCCGTCACCTTCTCGACTGTCCGGTCCACCAGGTCGTAGATCACCGGCACGACGAGCAGGGTGAGCAGCGTGGATGTGGCCATGCCGCCCATCGTCAGCACCGCGATCGCGGCGCGGGCCTCGGAACCGGCGGCGGTGGAGAACGCGACCGGCAGCAGGCCGCAGATCAGCGAGAGGGCGGTCATCAGCACCGGGCGCAGGCGCGCCGGCCCGGCCTCGAGAATCGCCTCCGTGCGGCTACGGCCGTCCTGGCGGAGGCGGTTGATGTAGTCGATCAGCAGGATGCCGTTCTTCATCACCAGCCCCATCAGCACCAGCAGGCCGATGCCGCTCAACATGTCGAGAGGCTTGCCCGAGAGCTTGAGGGCCAGGAATGCGCCGATGAAGGAGAGCGGCGCCGACATCATGATCGTGATCGGGTGGACCAGGGAGTTGAAGAGGGACGCCAGGACCATGTAGATCGCGGCGATCGCGAGCACGAAGGCGAAGAGCAGCGAGACGCTGGTCTCCTGCAAGACCACCGTCATGCCGCTGGGCACGAGTTGGTTCGGGGGCTCGAGCCCCAGCAGTTGGCCGTACTCCTCGACCCGGGCGGTCAGTTCGGACTGCGCCACGCCCTCCGCCGCGTTGGCCGCGATCGTGATCTCGCGCGAGCGATTCTGCCGGCTGATCTGGACCGCGCCTTCGCCAAGCCGGATGTCGGCTACGTTGGTGATCGGGGTCAGTTGACCCGAGGCGGTGCGGATCTGGATCAGGTCCAGCTTCTCAGGAGTGTCCCGGTACTCGGGCAGGACCTGGACCCGGATGTCGTAGCGTTCCCCGCCCTCCTCGAAAGTGCCCAGGTCCTCGCCCGCGAGCAGGGTGCGGATGGTGCGGCCGATGACCGTTGCCTGCACCCCGAGGTCGGCGGCGCGGTCCCGGTCGACGTCGATCTTGATCTGGGGCTTGCCGGTCTCCCAGCTCGTCCCGACGTCGACGAAGGCGGGATCGGAGCGCATCAGCGCCACCAGCCGGTCCGAGTAGAGCTCGAGATCCTCCATGAGCGGACCGCGCAGGCTGTAGGTCACCGCGCGCGAGCCCAACTGGTCGTCGCTTCCCGCGATCCAATTGATCGGCGAGACGGCGATCTCCTCGGCCTCGGGGATCTGCGTCAGCAACCGCTCGCGGACCCGGTCCATGATCGCCGCCTGGCCGAGATCGCGCTCTCGCTTGTTCGTCAACTGGACGTAGATGGAAGCCCGATGGGGCTCCTGTCGGCTGCCGCCGCCGATCGTCGCGAAGCGGTTCATGACCTCGGGGTCAGCCGCGAGCACCTCCTCGGCGCGGCGCGTCGCCTGCGCGGTGACGGCGAGCGGGGTGCCGATCGGCATCTTGACGGCGACGTTGAACTCGCTCCGGTCCTCGGTCACGAACAGATCGAACGGGAGCGTGCGGGCGACCAGGACCCCACCGGCCATTGCCGCCACGGCGACGGTCAGGGTGAGCACCTTGTGGCCGAGGGCGCGCCGCAGAACTTCCTGGTAGAAGCGGTCGAGCCCGTCGAGGGCCCAGCCCAGGGCACGGCTCACCGGGTCGGTTCCCTGGCGCGCCGTCAGCACGCGGCTGCCGAGCATGGGCGTCAAGGTCAGGGCGAAAAGGCTCGACACGCAGACTGCGATCGCCATCACCATGCCGAACTCGTAGAACCACTGGCCGACCGTGCCCGACATGAAGGCGATCGGCACGAAGACCGCGCACAGTGCCAGGGTGGTCGAGATGACCGCCAGCGTCACCTGGCTGGCGCCCTCCTCGGCTGCCTGCCTTCGGTCCAGCCCCTGCTCGATCCGGCGGTAGATCACCTCGAGTACGACGATGGCGTCGTCGATCACGACGCCGATCGACAGCGACAACGCCATCAGCGTCATCACGTTCAGGGTGAAGCCGGCGAGGTAGAAGAAGGTGAAGGACGCGATCACGGAGGAGGGGATCGCGAGCGCCGAGATCATCGTCGACCTGGGGTTGCGCAGGAACAGGAGCACCACGGCGACTACCAGGACGCCCCCCCAGAGCATGTTCGAGAACACGGAGTAGATCGAGTCCTCGATGAACACCGCCATGTCGCGGGTGATCAGGACCTCCATGCCGGGCGGCAGGTTCGGGCGCAGCGCCTCGACTTCGGTCCGAACCGCTTCGGCGACGGCGACCGTGTTCGCCCCGCTCCGCCGCCGCACCTCGAGCGAGACGCCGCGCTGGCCGTTGAAACGGGCCACGGACCGCTCCTCGGCCAGACCGTCCTCGATCTTCGCCACGTCGCGCAGGTAGACCAGCCGGCCGCCGCGTTCGGCGGCGATCAGGGCGCCGAAGTCCTCGACCCGCTTGACCCGGCCGGAGGTGGTCACCGTCCACTCCCGCTCGCGCCCCTCGACGCGGCCGCCGGCGGTCTCGGCGTTCTCCAGCAGCAGGGTGGAGCGGACATCGTCGATCGACAGCCCGTAGCCGGCGAGCCGGACCGGGTCGAGCCAGATCCGCACCTCGCGCCGGCGCGAGCCGATGATCTCGATGCTGCCGACGCCGGGCAGGCGTTCCAGCCGGTCCTTGACCATGTTCTCGGCCAGTTCGGACAGTTCGCGAACCGAAACCGGGCCGCCGAGCATGATCGACAGAATCGGCGTCGCGTCCGGGTCGATCTGGGTGACGACCGGATCCTCGATGTCGAGGGGCAGCTCCGCGCGGACGGGGGCCATCTTCTCGCGCACGTGCTGCGCCTTGACGTCGATGTCGTAGCCGGTTTCGAACTCGATGAAGATCTGCGAGATCCCCTCCGAGGAGACCGAACTCAACTCGCGGATGCCCTCGATCGTGTTGATCTGCTCCTCGAGGACGTCGGTGACTTCGGTTTCGACCGTCTCCGGCGAGGCCCCCTCGAGGATCGTCGTCACGGTGACGAAGGGGAACTCGACATCCGGGTTCAGGTCGACGTTGAGCCGGCTCAGCGACACCAGGCCGAGCACGACCAGCGCCACGTTGAGCATCAACGCGAAGACGGGCCGCCGGATCGAAATGAGCGGCAGGTTCAGCATCGGGCCACGCGGAGCCGGTGGGTAGGGATGCTTGCATCAGCGCACGTGAACTCCAGGAAACGCCGGATCGAAATGAGCGGCAGGTTCAGCATCGGGCCACGCGGAGCCGGTGGGTAGGGATGCTTGCATCAGCGCACGTGAACTCCAGGAAACGCCGGATCGAAATGAGCGGCAGGTTCAGCATGGCCACCTCATCGCGG
Organism: Candidatus Multivorans sp.; assembly: GCA_965205295.1. Taxonomy (GTDB): domain Bacteria; phylum Acidobacteriota; class Thermoanaerobaculia; order Multivoradales; family Multivoraceae; genus Multivorans. The sequence goes on along the minus strand of OZ242167.1, from coordinate 1,561,325 downwards.
CGGCGTCGCGTTCGGGAGCGCGGCCGAGAGGGCCGTGTCCCTGCCGGCCGCCAACGGCGGCTCGGCGACCTGAACCGGGGCGCCGTCGGCGAGCCGGTCGATCACCGGTCCGACGATCACCGCGTCGCCGGCTTTGGCTCCGGTCCTGATCTCGACCAGGCGCAAGCCGGTTGCGCCGATCGTGACCTCGATCTGCTGGGCGAGGCCGTCCACGGCCGTGAACAGGTAGGCGCGGCCGTCGCGGTTGAGCACGGCGGCTCGTTCGACGATCATCGCGCCGCCGCGGGTCCGCGGCCGGATCTCGGCGCGGACGAAGGCGCCCGCCTTGGTGCCCGGAATGTTGCCGGACACCGGCGCCCGCACCCGGTAGGTTCGCGTCTCGGGGTCGATTCTGGCGTTGACCGACGCGATAGTGGACTGGATCGGCTCGGCGGCGCCCTCGATGATCAGGAGGGCCGGGTCGCCGACCTCCACCGGCGACGCCGCCGCGGCCGGCACGTCGAGTTCGGCGGCAAAGCCTGTCCGTTCCTGGATCGTGACGACGACGGCGCCGGGGCCGACGATCGCCCCCTCGTGGAGCTGCCGTTCGACCACATGGGCGGCGTAGGGGCTGATCACCTCTGTGCGGGTGAGGTCCTGCTCGGCGCTCTGAACCGCGGCCACCTCCTGCTGGACCCGAGCCTTGGCCACCGCGAGCAGGGTCAGTTGCTGATCGAGCTGTTGCGGCGGCGCCACCCGCTGCTCGGCCAGCCGGCGCACCCGCTCCAGTTCCTGGAGGGCCTGCGCGGCTTCTGCCTGCGCCAGCGCGAGGCCGGCGCATGCCCGTTGCAGGTTGGTCTTGAACGGCGCCGGGTCGAGCTGGAAGACGACATCGCCGGCTGCCACTTGGTCGCCGACATCGAAGTGGACGACCGAGAGCCTCCCCGGCAGCTCCGGACCGAGTTCGGTCAGGCGCGGAGCGACAACGGAGCCGGAGGCGGTGACCAGGGCGTCGACCTGACCGCGCCGCACCCGGGTGGTCTGGGCAAGCGCGCCGCTCCTGGAGATGTCCGTGCCGGCGGCCAGACTCGTTCCGGCGTCCGCGGCGCTCTTGGGCACGTCGCCACGGCAGCCGATGCTCACCGCCACAGCGAGCGTCACCGCCAGCACGATGCTTCGCTGTAGGTGTTCAGTACCGGTCGGTAGTTGGTACTCTGCGGCCACCGCAGACCGAATCATACAGCCGATGGCGGGCCCGGGAGGATCCGCTGCCGTACTGCACAGCAGTCCGGAGGTCGTTTGAACATGCACCGCGATTCACGAAGAGCCCTCGCCCCCGGTTCCCTCGTTGCCGGTCTGCTTCTCGGCCTCACCTTCGGCGCCGTGCAGCCAGTGGCCTCGGAGGACTTCGACCACGTCCACCTGGTCGCGCCGGACGCGATGGCGGCGGTCAAGTGGTACAACGATCTCTTCGGCGGCAAGCTCGGCAAGAGCGGTCCCTACGACGCCGTGTTCTACGGCAACGACATCCTGAAGGTCCGTGAGGGCGAGCCGGCCAGCGGCAGCGGCGCCACCTCCGTGGACCACATCGGTTTCTCGGTCGAAGACGTGGCGGCGACTCTCGAACAGTGTGAAGCGGCCGGTGGCAAGGTGGTCGGCGCCGCCCGACACGTGGAGGCGGCAGGGTTCACCTTCGGCTTCTGCGAGGACCCCTGGGGTACCCGGATCGAGGTGATCGACGACATGGACCACGGCGGCGCGCCGGGGCTGCACCACATTCACGTCTTCTCGGGCGACGCGACGGCGACCGTCGCCTGGTACGCGAAGCAGTTCGGCGGCGAGGTCGTGCCCTTCAAGGGCTTGGCCCCCCTGCACTCGATCCTCTACGACAACGGCGGCGACGAGACCTGGCTGATCGTCAACCAGGTGCCGGGCGAACGAACCGGCACCGACGGCACGGTGGTCGATCACATCGGCTGGCACACGACTGAGTACGATCCGTGGCTCGAGCGGTTGCGTGCGAACGGCGTGAAGTTCGTCGAAGAGCCGCTGGAGCTGGACGACGGGCACCGGATCGCCTTCATCGAAGGCCCCGACGGTACCAAGATCGAGGTCGTCGAGTTGCTTGAGGGAGGGGCTCCTTGACGGGGGTGCTGAGCAAGGATCGCGGTTGCCGGTCGGTGCGGGCGCGGCTGCGGCTGCTTGCCGCCGCCGCGGCGACCGCGGTTGCCGTCGCGCCGCTCGGGGCACAGGAGACGGCTGTGCCGGTCGAGCCGGCTCGGTTTCACCACATCCATCTCAACGTCTCGGATGTCGAGCGTTCGACCTCTTTCTACCGCGACACATTCGGCGCGTTGCCGATCGAGTTCCGCGGCGCGGCGGACGCCGTGTTCACGGAGCGATCCTTCATCCTCTTCAACGAAGTGGAGGAGGCGCCCGACGGCAGCCAGGAGAGCGGCATCTGGCACTTCGGCTGGGGCGGGGTCGATCTGCCGAACGAGTACAGATGGCTGGTGTCCCGCGGGGTCGACATCCACACGCCGATCTACAGCCTGGGCCGAGGGCACGTCATCTACGTGAACGGCCCCGACCGCGAGATGATCGAGGTGAACACGATGGGCCATCATCGCTTCGCCCACGTTCACCTGTTCGCCATCGACGTCAACGAGACCGCGTCGTGGTACGAGCGGCACTTCGGGCTGCCCGCTGCCCGCAGCGCCGAGGGCAACCCGCGGCCGGTGGGGCCGGACGCTGAGTTCGCGACCTGGCAGGAGTTCCACCGCGAGCACCGCGCCTGGTCGAACGGCTTCCGGGCCGACAACGTGAGCTTCATCGTCTACAACATTCCCGACTACGAGCCGGTCGCGCCTTGGTGGCCGCAGGATGCCGCGCCGCTGCGCGAGCTGGCGCCGCAACGGGGGAGGGCGATCGACCACTTCGCGTTCTCCTACCGGCAGATCGAACCGGTGTTCGAACGGCTGCAGGCGGCGGGGGTCGAGATCCTGGCGCCGATCGCCTACCGGCCGGAATCCGAGATGCGCAGTTTCTTCGTGATGGGCCCGGACAAGGTTGCGGTCGAGGTGGTCGAAGCGAAGCCGATCCCGGAGGGCGTGTGGGATTGAGACAGATCGAGAGCTGCCATGGCTGCTAGAGTCCGCCTGCCTACCGACAACTGGTTAGACGAAGCTGGAGGCGCGCATGAGCCGCTCGATCGCTGCACTTCTCACACTGGGCACCCTGGGTCTCGCTTCCGTGGCGGTCGCCGCCGACACCGGCGAGGCGGTCACCTTCCGCGAGGACGTGCTGCCGATCTTCCAGCAGAGCTGCCAGACCTGCCATCGCCCGGGCGGAGACAACGTTGCCGGAATGGTGGCGCCGATGTCCCTGATGACGTACGAAGAGGCGCGGCCGTGGGCCCGCTCGATCGCGCGCCTGGTCCAGAGCCGCGAGATGCCTCCGTGGGACGCGACAGACCACACGGCCGGCGTCTTCGCCAACGAGCGGACACTGAACCAGGAGGAGATCGACACGATCGTGGCCTGGGCGGGACGCGGCGCGCCGAAGGGCGATCCGGCCAAGGGGCCGGCCCCGCGCAAGTTCCAGGACACCGGCGGCTTCCTGATCGGCAAGCCGGACCTGATCGTCTACCTGGAGGAGCCTCACTTCGTCGCCGATGAGGTGGAGGACGAGCAGCCCAACTTCTACATCACGCTGACAGAGGCGATGCTGCCCGAGCCGCGCTGGATTCAGGCGATCGAGTACCAGCCGGATGCCGAGTTCGTCCATCACATCACGGGCCGGGCGTTGGTCCCGAACGAGGACGGCGAGGTCAACGTGCTGAGCGAGAACACGTTCTCGCTCGGCTCGATCGCGGCCGGAGAAGATCCGACGGTCTACCCGCCGGGCTTCGGCAACCAGTTGCGCGCCGGCATGGTGGTCCGTCTGAACGTCCACTACCACAAGGAACCGGGCCCCGGCACCTCAGGCCACGACCGCTCGGCGGTTGCCTTCAGGTTCCATCCGGTCGGCGCCGACGTGAAGCACAAGGTGACCTGGAACACGGTCGGCGCCGGCGCCTTCGAGATTCCGCCGGGCCACGGACGCTGGCGCGTCGGATCGTCCAAGGTGTTCGAGAAGGACACCGTGCTGCTTTCGCTCCATCCGCACATGCACTTCCGCGGCGAGAGCATGAAGTACACGGCGTTCTACCCCGAGGGCGGCGCCGAGGTGCTGCTCGACGTCCCGCAGTACGACTACAACTGGCAGACGAACTACATCTACCGTCAGCCGAAGGTGCTGCCGGCCGGTACCCGGGTGGAGATCGAAGCGATCTACGACAACTCGGAGACCAAGCTCGAGGAATACCCGTTCCTGAACATCGAGCGCGCCGTGGACTGGGGCGCCCAGAGCACGGACGAGATGATGGCCCCGTTCCTCGCCTGGACCTACGTTGAGCCCGAAGAGGCGGCGGCGATCCGGACCGCCGGTGGCTCGAGTTCGACCGGCGGCGGCGAGTAGCCCTCAGCCGCCCTTTGGGAACCCGTGTGGCGCGTTCCGCGCCACACGTGAACCACTCCGTGCGCCCGTCATCGGGCGCACGGATGGCACGCGGGCGTCTCGCCCGCATCCGGTGCCGCTCCGCTCAGGTTCTACGCCGGCCCGTCCGGCCCGTACTGCCGCCCGTCGACCTCAAGCTCCCAGTCCAGCATGCGGTCGCCGTCGAAGATGTAGCGGCCCTGGGGCTCAAGACCACCCAGGGCGTGCGGTAGCCAGAGCCGGTCGTCCTCCCACATCTCGTCGTAGGGGATCGCGTCGACGTCGGTCCACAGCGGCGCCGCCTCGTCGGTTTCGCGAACGTCTCCCTGGTATCCGGTGGCCGTGAACGCGTACACGTGAATGGAGTAGCCGTCGACGAACTGGAACAGGTTCTCGCCGCGGTACTCGAGTCCGAGCGGGGTGATGCCAAGTTCCTCCTCGACTTCCCGGGTCGCGCAGTCGATCGGCTCTTCCCCGGGCTCGAGCCGGCCGCCGGGTCCGTTGACCTTGCCGGCGCCCAGGCCGCGCTTCTTGCGGATCAGCAGCACCCTGCCGCCTTCGCGGACGAAGGTGAGTGTGGCCCGGTCCACGGCGCGCCACGTCGACCAGTCGATGTCGGTGAGCTTCGTCTTGCCGGCGGCCTCGCGCACGCCGGCATCGTAGCGAAGGAAAGCGCCAAGGGTCCGCGCCCTCGCGTGTACCGCTAGACTCCGCGCCCATGAGATTCGGACTTCGCTATTGCAACACGGGTCGCTTCGCCGATCCGGGCCTGGCGGTGGAACTGGCTCAGGCCGCCGACGAGGCCGGCTTCGAGTCGATCTGGACCGTCGAGCATACGGTCGTTCCGGGCGGCTACGAATCGGCGTATCCCTATTCGCCGGACGGCAAGATGGCGGGTGGCCGGGATGATTTCGACCTGCCCGACCCGTTGATCTGGATGGCCTATGTGGCCTCGCAGACGCGGCGGATCCGGTTCGCGACCGGGATCCTGATCGTGCCCCAGCACAACCCGGTGGTCGCCGCCAAGCAGGTCGCCACCCTGGACCACATGACGGGCGGGCGTCTCCTCCTGGGCATCGGCGTCGGCTGGTTGAAGGAGGAGTTCGACGCGATCGGCGCCTCCTTTGCCGACCGGGGACGCCGCACCGACGAGTACATCGAAGCGATGCGGGAGCTCTGGGGTGCCGAGAGGCCGACCTACCACGGCGAGTTCGTCCGTTTCGAGGCCGCCTACTGCCGTCCGCAGCCGGTGACCGGCAGCGTCCCGATCATCGTCGGCGGCCACTCGAAGGTCGCGGCACGGCGCGCGGGTCGACTGGGGGACGGTTTCTTCCCGGCGCGCGGCGCCTCGGCCGAACTGATCGGACTGGCCCGTGACGTGGCCGTGGAGCACGGCCGCGATCCGGAGGCACTCGAGATCACCACCGGCATCGGCGAGGACCTGTCGAGCCTGCGTTCGCTGGCGGACCTCGGGGTCGAGCGGGTCCTGGTGCCGGTGGCGCCGATGCCCGGGATGGGACTGCATCTGGGCCGCCCGGAGAACGCGCAGTCGCTCATGGACCAACTTCTCGAGGCGGCCCCTTCCGGCTAGTCAATAGAGCTTGCGGTTTCGAGCACTATCGTCCTTCGCGCTGTCGGCCCTCCTCCTCGGGGGATGCTCCGGCCCCGGGCCGCCGCCGTGGCACTCGGTCCACCTGACCTGGCAGGGCGACACGTCGACGACGATGACCGTCAACCTGGTCGTCGAGGCGGATGGCGTTGGTGAGAGACTGCCGCGGTCAGCCATCGTGGCTTGGCGACCGTCGGGGTCGGCGGGCGAGTCGTCTTCGATTGCGGGTGAATCGGTCGAGATCGACGGCGTGCCGGACGTTCGCGTCTACCGGTTCGAGTTGCGCGACCTCGAGCCCGGCGCCAGCTACGACTTCGAGACCTTGCTCGACGGACGCCCGGTGGGCCGGGCGCGCAGCTTCCGCACGGTGCCAACACAGGGCCCGCTGCGCTTGGCTGTGGGCGGCGACGTCGGCGCCGAGCCGCTCTCGTTAGCCCTGCTGGCCCAGGCAGCGCGGCAGTCGCCGCACCTGCTGGCAATCGGCGGCGACCTCGCCTACGCCAACGGTTTGACCTCGAACTGGCCGCGGTGGCGGGCCTGGTTGGAGCACGTCACCGAGGCGTTGGTCACGCCCGATGGCCACACGGTTCCCCTGGTGCTCGCGATCGGCAACCACGAAGTGAACGTCGGCCGAACCGGCGGGGTTCCCGAGTCGGCGCCGGACGAGGAGAAGGCGCCCTTCTACTTCGCGCTGTTCGCCCAGAATCAAAATGGCGGAGGTTCGCGGAAGGACGGTGGGGCAACCTACTTCCGGCGCGGCCTGGGCTCGGTGGGAGCCCTCTACGTGCTGGACAGTGACCACCTCGTGCCCTACGAGGATCAGGCAGTCTGGCTCGCGGAGCGGATGGCGGAGAACGTAGGCCTGCCTACCCGGCTGGCGCTCTACCACGTTCCGCTCTACCCGGCTCACCGGTCCTACGAGGGTTCGGCGGATGGTCGGGACGCGTGGGAGGAGACCTTCCACAAAGGACGGCTGACCGCGGCCTTCGAGAACCACGACCATGTGTTCAAGCGCAGTCACCCGATTCGCCTGGGCGAGATCGTCGGCGCCGGAGAGGGGGTGCTCTACCTCGGCGACGGCTGCATGGGACAGGACGCCCGGACCGTCGATCTCGAAGAACGTTGGTACCTGGCCCGGTCGGCCAGTGAACCACACTTTTGGACCGCTGAACTTTCGAGCGAGGGTGCGACGTTCCGCGCCCTCGACGAGGAGGGCCGCTTGCTCGACCTCGTTTCCACCGGCAGTGTCGCGCCGCCGGCCGACGCTGGGGATGTCTGGCCGGAACTCGACCGAATCGTCGAGATGCCGGGGGAAGTGGGAGGTCCTTGAATCCTGGAGAGCGAGGTGCAGCACCCACCTACTTGATGTCGAGATCTGGTCCTGGGGCAGCCGCGGGACCGGGCGCACCCGCCCTCGACCTTCCATGGGCCGCTCGAGCGGGTGTATGTTGTGCGCCGCCGTGGACGATGGTGAGATGCAAATGGCGGGCAGGGCAGCAATAGAACCGGCGCAGGCGCTGGCGTTCTCGATGCAGTCGGCTCCAGGCGTCTATGCCGTGCTGCTGGGCTCGGGTGTCTCCAAGGCTGCCGGCATTCCGACCGGCTGGGAGGTCACGCTCGACCTGATCCGCAAGCTGGCGCGCGTTCTCGGCGAGAGTCCGGAACCGTCGCCTGAACGCTGGTACGCCGAAAAGTACGAGGTGGAACCCGACTACTCCGAGATCGTCAAGGAACTGGCCAAGACGCCGGCTGACCGGCAGCAGCTCCTGAGGGGCTACGTGGAGCCGGACAACCAAGAGCGGCAAGAGGGCAAGAAGGCACCGACGTTGGCTCACCGCGCGATCGCGTCCCTGGCCAGGAAAGGCTTCGTACGGGTGATCCTGACGACCAACTTCGACCGGCTGATGGAGACTGCCCTTGCTGACGAAGGGCTCGTACCGTCGGTTCTGGCGTCAGCGGACCAGATTCAGGGAGCTCCTCCGCTGACCCACGCGGGATGTACGGTCCTCAAGGTCCATGGCGACTATCTCGACACGCGGATCAGGAACACAGAAGCGGAGCTGGAGACGTATCCAGAGGAGGTCGACCGCTACCTGGATCGCGTTTTCGACGAGTTCGGGCTTGTCGTGTGCGGGTGGTCCGCGGAGTGGGACGGTGCGTTGCGATCGGCCATTGACCGCGCGTCGTCACGTCGCTTCGCGACGTATTGGGCTGCGCGGGGTGAGTTGAATGAGGCCGCTCGCGGGTTGGTTGAGCGGCGCTCTGCCGAAGTAGTTGAGATCGAGGGTGCGGACGAGTTCTTTGACTCGCTCCGGCAGCAGGTCGAGGCGATAGAAGAGTTCTCGATGCCTCATCCGCTGTCGACGGCCGCCGCCGTTGCCAGTCTGAAGCGGTACCTCCCCGAGCGACGGCATCGAGTCCGACTCACTGATCTCGTCAACCAGACCGTCGATCGTGTGTTCGACGAGACCCGCGATGGCCCGGAGTTCTCTGTCGATGTTGGATCCGTAACGAACGAATCCGTGACTGCACGGCTGAAGCAGTATGACGCGGTCTGCGAAACCCTGGTTGCGATGGCCTCGGTTGGTGGCTGTTGGGCGGAAGAGGAGCACTACCCGGTATGGCGGCGCGCGCTCCAGAAGCTCGGCTCGACCCTGCCGGAGAGTGGCAACGTCGTTCTGTTCAGCCTGTCACGATACCCGGCAACGCGGCTTCTCTACGCATTGGCGATCGGCGCTGTGTCGTCGGATCGACTCGAATTCCTGGGTCATCTTCTGAGCACGCCGATTCAGGGGCGGCGCGTGAACCGGGATTCGGTCGCGGGCTGCGAGTTGGCCGCATCGCCTCTAGGGGCAGGCTTGGAGGGTGGGGGCCGGCGCGCTCTGCCCATCAATCAATGGATGTTCGAGACGCTCTGGCCGCATGCCCGGGAAGTCGTGTCGGGCGAGAGCGAGTACATCTCGGTCTTTGATCGGTTCGAGGTGCTGCTGGCATTGCATTGCAGCAGCTACAAGGAGAAGTTGTCGCCGGAGGTCTTCGTGGTGGTTCCACCTGGTCTCTTTGTGTTTCGGGGCGAGAGGTATCAGCGCTGGCTTCAGGAGATTCGAGGTTCCCTGTCTGAACGGAGGGGAGAGTCCCCGTTCGTTAAGGCGAAGTTGTTCGGCGAGACGGTTGAGGAGTGTGAGGGCGCCCTCGCGCTGCTGGAAGAGCTGGTTCCAACTTGGGGCTATGGTCGGTTTGGGTGAAATGGCGTGGCTCCGTTCGATCTAGAGCCGAGCCAGCCGGTCGTTGACTGAAGAGAGCGAATCAGCGATGCCCAAGGTCCGGGACGCCATTCGAGCCGTAGAGCGGGATGGCTGGCGGTTGGTTGCCACGAAGGGAAGCCACCGGCAGTACCGGCATCCCGTGAAGCCTGGAAAGGTGACTATCGCTGGTAAGCTGAGCCACGATCTGCCCCCGGGGACCTGGAACAGCATCGTCAAACAGGCTGGACTCAAGAAGTGAGTAGCTCGTGAAGTACACGATCGTGATCGAGAAGGCGCCAAACAACTACGCAGCCTACGTGCCTGATCTGCCCGGCTGCGTTGCGACGGCCAGGACCCGTGCCGAGGCTATCCAGCTCATGCGAGAGGGCATCGCCTTCCACCTCGATGGCTTGCGGGAAGACGGGCAGCCGGTGCCTCCGCCTCAAGCCACGGCCGTTGAGGTGGATGTAGCGCAACGCGTGGGCACCTGAGGGCAGTACGGGCGTACGCTCGGCCAAGCGACTCGTCTCGAGGGCGGCTGCGCCGCTTTGCCGCTACTTCGAGGTCCTCGCCTGCCGCGCGACCCCCATGTGCGTGTCGGACCACCGCAGCATTTCCGCGACCACGTGCAGCACGGACTCGCGGGCGGCGTAGCCGTGGGACTCGTGGGGCAAGGTGACGTAGCGAACCGTGGCGCCGTGGCCCTTGAGGGCCTGGTAGAAGCGTTCGGACTGCATCGGGAAGGTGCCGGAGTTGTTGTCGATCTCGCCGTGCAGCAGCAGGATCGGCTCGTTCACCTTCTCGGTGTGGAAGAACGGCGACATCGCCGCGTAGATGTGCTGGGCTTCCCAGAACGTGCGGCGCTCGTTCTGGAAGCCGAACGGCGTGAGTGACCGGTTGTATGCGCCGCTGCGGGCGATGCCGGCCGCAAACAGGTCGGAGTGGGCGAGCAGGTTCGCGGTCATGAAGGCGCCGTAGCTGTGGCCGCCGACGGCGATCCGGTCGCGGTCGGCGACGCCGAGTTCGACGACGGCGTCGATGGCCGCCGCGGCGCTGGTAACGAGCTGTTCGATGTAGGTGTCGTTGGCCGTTTCGCCCTCGCCGATGATCGGCATGGTCGGTCCGTCCAGGATCGCGTATCCCTGGGTGAGGAGAAGCAGGTGCGTGGCGCCTCTGAGCCTGGTGAATCGATGCGGCGAGCCGCTGACCTGGCTTGCCGCGTCGGGATTCGTGTACTCGCGGGGATAGGCCCAGAGCAGCATCGGCGGCCTGTCGCCCTCGCGGTGGCCCGGCGGCAGGTAGAGGGTGGCGGAGAGGCCGGTGCCGTCGCTCCGCTTGTAGGTGATCAGACGCTTCTCGATCTGCCGGAGGATCGGCGCCGGATCGATGAAGGCGGTCAGCGCCCGCCGGGCGCCGTCGGCCGCGTTGCGCACGAAGTAGTTTGGAGGCTCCGTCTTGCTCTCGCGGCGGGTAAGCAGGGTCTCGCCGTCGTCCGAGAGGACCGCGACCACGGTCTCGTAGGTCTCGGGTTCGGTGCGGAAGAGACGTTCGGTCTCGAGCGTGCGCAGATCGAGCCGGTCGATGAAGGGCCGGTCGCCTTCCGGCGATGCGCCGGCGCCGCTCAGGTAGATCGAGTTGCCGTCTTGCAGGAGAGTTGAGCCGGCGGCGCCGCCGCCGGGGCGGCGGAGCGGGAAGCCCGGATCGCCGTAGCGGTCTTCGGCGCTGCGGTCGAACAGCGGCCGCGGCTCGTCGCCGCCGACGTCGAGCAGGGCGGTACGGGTCCAGCGTGTCGGGCGGTCGTATTCGTTGACCAGCGCGGTTCCGTCGGCGGTCCAGAAGATGCCGGAGAACCGGTACCCGGTGCGGGTCAGCTCGCGGGGTTCGCCGTCGAACGGCGCGTCCAGCGAATACACGTAGTCGCGGTGCGGCGCCTGGGTCTTGGGATCACCGCCGTCCTGCGCCTCGCTCCAGACCAGAGTCGCCGGCGCGGTGGGATTCCACCGGTGGCCTCTGGGTCCTGTGGGGACGCCGCCGATGGGCACGGCGTCCGCGAGAGGCAGCCTCGCCAACGTGGCCGTATCGCCGCCCCGCGTCCAGACCTCTACCGAGCGGGCGAAGCGGTTGGCCGGGTGCAACCACGAGAACGGACGCTGCAGGCGCTCGACGAGCACGTGACGGTTGTCCGGCGCGGCCGAGACGTGGGCGTAGAGGCCCGGTTCGCCGATCGCGGTCCGGGCGCCCGTGGCCAGCTCGACGGTCTCGATCTGACTCGTGAAGTGGTACTCGAACAGGGCCTCGTCATAGGGGTTGCGCAGCAGATCCTGGTAGGTGCGCACCGGCGCGGCGCGCCCGCCCGCGTGCTCCTGGATGTTCGGGCCGTTCGGCTGCCGCGGCGGTGACGGCGGCGCGCCGCGGGCCGACCGCCGGAAGCGGCAGAGCACGCCGCTCGAGTCGAAGAGCCATTCGCACGGGTTGCCCCAGGTGGCGTTGAGCGACGCGACGGTCAGCGGCCGCGGACGGCCGGATGCGAGGTCGGCCGCCCAGAGTTCAATCCCGGTGTCGCGGAGGACCGCGTACGAGAGGTGCGAGCCGTCCGGGGAGAACTCCGGCCAGCCGAGGGTCGTGCCTTGGGGAGCGTCGATGCGCAGGGCGTCATCGCTCGCGTCTGCTTCGTTGCTGGCAGCGTCGAGGCGGCGGATGGTCAGCGCCGCAATCTCCGGCGACCGCCGCGGGCCGCTGTTGCGGGGGTCGATCCGGTAGCCCGCCAGCCGTTCCAGGGGCCGCGCCAGCCAGCCGATCGACGGCATGCTCCGCTGCTCGACCAGCACGAGCACGTCGCGCGTCGGCCCGACGAGCACCGAAGGTGTCGGCGGCGCGTCAAGGATGTCGACGATCGCCTGCGGGGGTGTGAGGTAGCCGCTTTCAGCGACGTCGGCCTGAGCGGCGGCCGGAGCGGTAGCCGCAAACAGGATGGCCGGCAAGGCGAGGACGGTAGTGAGCTTCATGGACGGGTTCCTCATCGGTAGTCGCGGAGCATTATCGTCCATCGCCTGTTGCGGGATCCGTCCCTTGACCCAACTGGCGAAACTGGTCTAAGTTGGACCACATTGGTGAGGAACCCCTGAGGAGAGTCCCCATGACCATTGGCCCCGATTCTGAACGAGCTTGGACAGTCGCCGAGGCAAAGGCGCGCCTGTCGGAGATCCTCCGTCTCGCGCAGGAGGAAGGGCCCCAGCAGATCGGTAAGCGCAACACCTTCGTCGTCGTTCCGAAGAGCGAGTGGGACCGGCGATCGAAGCCGCAGAAGCCGCTGGGGCAGTGGTTGGTTGAGAACATGCCTCGCGTTGGCGAGCTGGAGCTGCCGGACCGGAAGAATGACCCGGAGCGGGAGATTCCGTTCCAGACCGAGGAGTGGGATTGGGAGTGAGGGGCTTCCTGCTCGACACGAATGTCGTCTCGGAGTTGGCCAAGCCGGCGCCCGAACTCCAGGTCGTGGCCTTCTTGAACTCCAGGGGCGACCTGTGGCTCTCGGCCATGGTCGTTCACGAACTTGACTTCGGGTTGCGGCTTCTTCCCGCGGGACGCCGTCGGCGGCAGCTTGAGAACGCGCTGTCGGCAATCGTGACGGAGCATGAGAGCCGGCTCCTGGCGGTAGGTCGCCGTGAGGCTCAGCACGCGGCAAGCATGCGTGCTCGGGCACGCCTCTCGGGCCGGAACGCGAGCGTGGCCGATGCACTGATCGCCGGGACCGCGGCCGTGCACGAGTTGGTGGTTGCGACCAGGAACGTCTCGGACTTCGACAGCCTGGGCGTCGATGTCGTCAGCCCGTGGGAGCCCCTGTGAACTCCCGCCTTGAAGATGCGATCGAGGCCCTTCAGGCCATGCACATCGAGGACGCCGAGGATCCGCGGGAGACGCTGGCGCTGGCCCAGCGCGCCATTCTGGGCGAGTACTCGCCGGCCTACATGCGGTGGCTGGACGCGCACCCGGAGGCGGAGGAGGGACTCTTCCCCGTGGAGGAGGAGACGGTGGCGGCCCAGCGGCAGCGCATGGCCGGACTCCGGCCGAAACCGGGCGAGGACGTCCGGCGCTGGCTGCGTTTCCTGCGTTACCGCGAGTTGATCCGGGTGGCCGTTGCCGACTTCAGCGGCCTCGACGACTTTGCCGCCACGACGGCGAAGATCTCCCAGGTCGCGGATGTCTGCATTCAGCGAGCCCTCGAGGAGACGGGGCTTGATCGGGAGCCCTTCGCGGTGCTTGCAATGGGCAAGTGGGGCGGCCTCGAGGTCAACTACAGCTCCGACATCGACGCGCTCTTCGTGGCCTCGGACGATGTCGACCAGGAGGCCCTGCACCGTTTGCAGCGGCAGGCGCCGCAACTGATCCGTCTGATCTCGGACAACACCGCTGACGGCTTCGTGTTCCGCGTCGACATGCGCTTGCGGCCGGAAGGGAAAATGGGCCCCCTGGTGCGGACGGTGGGGCAGTACCTGCGCTTCTACGAGCGCTACGGGATGAACTGGACGTTTCAGGCGCTCATCAAGGCGCGGTTTTCCGCCGGCGACGCCGCGGCGGCAAAGGCCCTGATCGACGGCACGCGCCGCTTCGTCTTCAATCCGGACAGACCGCCGGAGACCCTGCTGCGCGAGGTCTTCGAGATGAAGCAGATGATCGAGAAGTCGCTCCGCTCCCGGGGTACCGAGGTCGGCAACGTGAAGCTGGGCGCGGGCAGCATCCGCGACATCGAGTTCATCGTCCAACTGCTGCAGCTCTACCACGGCGCCGCCAACAAGAGTCTCCGTTCGCCCAACACCTTGCAGGCGATGTCGAGGCTGCGGACCCACCGCGTGATCACCGGAGAGGAGTACGACCGGTTGCGCGACGCCTACGTCTTCCTGCGAGTTGTGGAGCACGTGCTCCAGTTGGAGCGGGATATGCCGGTGCGGCAACTGCCGAAGGACCCGAAGCAGTGGGCGACGTTCCAGTGGCGAGTTGCCTTTGCCCTGCGCCAACCGTTGGACACGCTCGATCTCGGGGGCCGCTACGAGCAGACGTCGGCCGCGGTGCGCCGCATCTTCGATGAATTCTTCGAGGAGACGATCGAGTTTCTCGAGCGCAAGCAGCGGGTGCGGGAGCTGTGTCCGGATCTGCCCGCGGAAACCATCGACGAGCACTTCCGGCGGCTGGAGAGCGCCTACTTCCGGGCCTACCCGGTCGAGGAAGTGGCGCGACACGTGGAGATGATCCACGATCTGGGCGGGGAGCGACTCTGCCGGGTCGATGTCCGTTACGTCGGCTCGACGCGACGCGTAACGGTGGTCGCGAACGACTACCAGGGAGAGTTCGCCAAGATCTGCGGTCTGCTCGCCGCCTATGGCCAGTCGATTCTGAGCGGCCGCTCGTACACCTACCAGGATGTCGGTGACCTCGAGTTCTACCGTCGCCCCCAACGCTCGCTGCGACGGCGTCCGGAGCGGCGCCCTCGGCGGAAGGTGAAGTTGCAGCCCCGGCGGAAGCAGGGACCGACCAGGATCGTGTACTCGGCCGAGGTTCAACCGTTCCGGGAACGGTCGACTCAGGCGTTCTCCTGGACCGAGTTCGAGCAGGACCTGAACCGGTTGCTCAGCCTGCTGGACAAGGGCGAGGCGCGCCGCGCCAACGAGGAACTGACCCTGCGGGTCATGGAATCGGCGCGCGGAATGGACCTGGGCGCCCAGGCGGACAAGGTGCTGCCGCCGATCGCGATCTCCATCGACAACGAGTCGGACGAGAACTGCACCGTTCTCGAGATTCGAAGCCCGGACAGCTTCATGTTCCTGTTCGAGTTTGCGAACGTCCTCTCGACCCGCGACTACTGGATCGACAAGGTCGAGTTCGACACGGTGGACGGCGAGGTGCGTGATCGCCTGTTCGTGACCACCCGGCGGGGCGGGAAGATCGAGGACCGGGTCGGCGTCGACAATCTGCGTCTCACGGTGACCCTGATGAAGCAGTTCGCGCGCCGGCTGGCGGTGGCGCCGAACCCGCATCTGGCCCTGCGGCAGTTCGGGGCGCTGATCGACGCGGCGTGCGAACAAATCGCCGATCCGACCCACGCGCTCGCGTCGTCGCTGGACGAACTGGCGCGGGTTCTGGGGGCCGGCACCTACGTCTGGGAAGAGTTCCTGCGCCGGCAACACGAGAACCTGATGCCG
Organism: Candidatus Multivorans sp.; assembly: GCA_965205295.1. Lineage (GTDB taxonomy): Bacteria > Acidobacteriota > Thermoanaerobaculia > Multivoradales > Multivoraceae > Multivorans. The sequence continues at coordinate 1,545,762 of OZ242167.1, read as the reverse complement.
CTGCTCGCCAACATGGCCGACCTCGATTTCGGCGCCGACAGAGGCGAGCTGGAGCGTCGGCTGGACGCGGCGCTCGAAGGCCAGGAGGCGCCGGACGGAATCCTCAACCGGTTCAAGGACGACGAGATCGGGCGCATCGACCTGCGCCACCTGACGCGCAGGATCGAGCACTTCAGCGACTTCGGCGCCGAGCTCTCGACCCTTTCCGACGTGGTGCTCACGCGGGGCGTGGAGGAGGCGGTGGCCGAGGTCGCGGGTGGTGGACCGGCGCCCGGGGCGTGGTCGCTGTGCGCGCTCGGCAAGTGGGGCGGGCGCGATCTCGGCTACGCCTCGGACATTGAGCTGATGTTCGTCTGGGATGCCGATGGGTCGGAACAGATCCGGGCCGGGGAACTCTACGAGCGCGCGGCGATTCGGCTGGCGCGGCTGATCCGCGCCAAGCGGGACGGGATCTTCGAACTGGACTGGCGCCTGCGTCCCGGCGGCTCATCGTCGCCGCTGGCGGCGTCGTTTCAGCGGTTTTCCTCGTACTACAGCACAGGCGGCGAGGCCGACCCCTACGAACGTCAGGCGCTGGTTCGGCTACGCGCGGTCGCGGGCGACCCGGAGCTGTGCGCCCGCATCGAGGCGCACCGGCGGGACTACGTGTTCGATCCCCGGCCGCACGATCTGGCGCGCATCCGGCACCTGCGGCACCGTCAACGATCCGAACTGGTGGCGCCCGGCACGACGAACGCGAAGTTCAGCGCCGGCGGTCTGCTCGACGCTGAGTACTTCGTCCAGGTGCGGCAGATCGCGGCCGGCGCGGAGGACCCGGGAGTGCGTCAGACGAACACTCTGGAGGCGGTCAGGGCGCTTTATGAGGGCGGCCACATTTCGGGCGACGAGTTGGAGCAGGTCGAGGCGGGATACCGGTTGTTGCGGGCGGTGATCAACTGCCTGCGCATCGTCCGTGGCCACAGCAAGGATCTCGTGATTCCCGATCGGCAGACCAGCGAGTTCCGCTTCCTAGCGCGACGTCTGTCCAGCCTGGGCCAGTTGCCGGACGAAGGGGGCGCGTGGGGCCTGATCGCCGAGCGGATGGGCAGTCTGCAGCGTCTCTTCGACGGCCTTTCGGGCTGAGTGCCCGAAGCTCACACCCGAAGCTCGCACAAAGAGAAGCGCGCCGGGGAGCAGCAAGCTCCCGCGGCGCGCGTCTCGGGTGATGCGATGCAGCTCAGCCGATCGCGACGTTTCCGGTTTCGCCCGTGCGAATGCGGATGGTCTCATCGAGCGGCAGGACGAAGATCTTGCCGTCACCGACATTGCCGGTCTTGGCGCCTCGTGTGATCGCGTCGACCACGATGTCGACATAGTCCTCGTTGACCGCAATCTCGATCTTGAGTTTGCGTAGCAGAGCGCCGGCCTCCTTGTGGCCGCGGTAGACCTCGCCGACGCCGCGTTGGCGCCCGCGCCCCATCACGCTCGAGACGGTCAGCAGGTGAATCTCCTTCTCTTCCAGGAGATCGAGAACCTCCTGCATCCGGTCGGGCTGAACGATGGCCACGATGTACTTCATGTCATTCCTCCTTCTGCCCTAGTCGACCAGGGTGTAAGCGTTTTCGCGGTGGTCGGTGAGATCGAGACCGATCCGCTCTTCGTCATCGCTGACACGGAGTCCGATGATCAGGTCGATGACCTTGAGCAGAATGAAGGACACGACCGCAGCCCAGACGATGGTGAAGATGATCGCCTCGATCTGAGTCACGACCTGTCCGGCATTGCCGTAGAACAGCCCGTTCGTGTCGTTGCCGGGCACGGCGTCGGTGGCCCAGAGGCCAGCCGCAACCGCGCCCCACATGCCGGCGATGCCGTGGACGCCGAAGACGTCCAGCGAGTCGTCGTAGCCCAGCTTCGACTTGAGCCAGGTCACCGCCAGGTAGGCGAACACCGCGGCGCCGACGCCGACGCCTATGGAGCCGACCGCGCTGACCGAGCCGGAGGCCGGAGTGATCGCAACCAGACCGGCGACCGCGCCGGTGATGACGCCCAGGAGCGTCGGCTTCGAGTCGCGGAGCCAGTCGATCATGCCCCAGGTGGCAGCCGCTGCCGCGGTCGCTACCTGAGTGACGACGAAGGCGTTGGCTGCCGAGCCGTTGGCCGCCACGGCGCTGCCGGCATTGAAGCCGAACCATCCGAACCAGAGCAGGCCGGTGCCGAGGACGGCGAAGGGCAGGTTGTGTGGAGGTGAGCTGTGATCCGGATAGCCCTTGCGCCGGCCGAGAACGAGCGCCGCGACGAGGGCCGAGACGCCGGCGTTGATGTGCACGACGGTGCCGCCCGCGAAGTCGAGAGCTCCTTCGCCGAAGCCGAAGAAGCCGCCGCCGCTGCCCCAGACCCAATGGCAGACGGGAGCGTAGACCACCAGCAGCCAGGCGCTCATGAACAGGCAGATGGCGCTGAACTTCATCCGTTCCGCGAACGCGCCGATCATGAGGGCCGGCGTGATGACCGCGAACATGCCTTGGAAGATCATGAACAGCGGCGCCGGAATACTGGTGCCGTCGTACGCATCGTGGCCCAGGTCGCCCAGCAGGAAGTAGTCGCCGCCGCCAATCAGACCGCCGAGGGCTGAGGGGGCGAAGGCGAGACTGAAGCCGATGACGACCCAGAGCACGGTCATCAGGCTCATGCACAGGAAGCACTGCATGAGGATCGAGAGGACATTCTTGCGCCGGACGAGTCCGCCGTAGAAGAACGCCAGTCCCGGCGTCATTAGCAGTACCAAAGCGCTGGCGGTCAGCATCCAGGCCGTGTCGCCGCTGTCCACGCCTTCCTGTGCCGCTGCCGGCGCCGCGCCGAACAGAGCCAGCAGCAGAGTGAGTCCCAGGGCCGAACCCAGACCGATGGTTCGACCGCGAATTCTGAAGCTCATACGAATCCCTCCTCTTCGTTTGATCCACCCGGCTGGTCATCTCGGTCCGCGCTGCCTCAAGAGAGCGGGCGAGGTCAGGTTTCCGGAACTGACGTCCAGGCTTGCCCCACTCCTCTATCCAGAACCGTGCCAAGCGCGCGGAGGCGCTTGGGTCGGATCGGGAAGCGCGGGCGCGTGATCGCACAAGGACCGCCAACCCGAGCGCAGGCGCGTGTTAGCGGCGGATCGTTGGGGCGGCGTTGTGGACCGGGTGCGGCTACCGGTCCCGGGGTCAGGCTGCGGATACGCCGCCTGGGACGAACATTCCTGTTCGGCTCAAAGAAGGCGTGCGACAGAACTGTAACGCCGGCAGGTTCGGGCTCAGGGCAGGTCGAGCGCCGGGTTGCGGTCGAAGAAGTCGAACGGCCGCAGTTCGAAGCCGTGCCACATGACCGGCATCACGGGCCAGTCCTCCGCCCGCGGCAGGTGGTGCATCCCGACCGTGTGCCAGAGCACGATGTCCCGGTCCTGGATCGGCCGGTCCGCCTCTGTCCATTTGGGCAGACCCATGCCCGGCTCGCTCAGGGTCGGGTGGTCACCGGCCGCGTAGAGTTCGTCCGGGTCGTAGGGGGTCACCCACAGGTGATGGTCGATGAAACCGGCGCGCCGCCGCGGATAGTCGTCCGCCGAGAGCAGCGTGTTCGCGTTCCTGCCCGGCATCACCTGGAAACTCGTCGGGTAGCCGACGGCGTTCGTCCGGCTGGTGCTGAGCACCCGCCAGAGCGTTGGTCGCTCCAGGCTGATGTTCAGCCGGGCGTCGTGCTCGCTAACCGCGACCTCTTGTTCCTGGACCCACAGGCTGCGTCTGGGGTGGTCGGCCGGCAGCCGCTTGGTGACCAGGCGATCGGCGACGAAGCGATTGTCTGCGCCATCGACGTCGAGGTCGAGTCGGTAGCTGAAGTAGTGGTCGTGATTGACGGCGACGATGTTGCGGTCAACGAAACGGCCGTAGGCATCGGCACGACCGGGTGTCCGGAGCGCGTCGGCTGCGGCTGTGTTGACCGGCCCCGCCGATGGCGTCGGTGGGATCGCGGAGGCTGCGTTCGTTGCCTTGACTTCCAGGATGCCGGTGGCGCCGACCCGGGCTTCGATAGAGCCGTCCTGCCGGAAGATCCAGTCAAGCAGGTAGTCGTAGTTGCCGACCACGGCCCCCGTCCGCACGACCAGGTCGCGACTCCGCCGGCTGTCGGGCTGTTCGGAGGCGTAGTGCCGCCAGGCAGGATCGCCGGTCTCTCGTTCGTACATGCAGATCGTGTCGGGCACGGTGCTGGGGCGGCCGTTGCCGCCGCTGACCAGGGTGTCGATGTAGACCGCGTGATCGGGGCAGTCCCGGCCGCGCAGCATCGGCTTGGCCAATCCTCCGGCAACGAATTCGCCGGCGTCGATGAAGTTGCGCCGATACCAGGCGAACGACGGGTCCATGTACGGAACGAAGATCTCGGACAGATGGCCCTGGTACATCACGGAGCGGGAACTCGCGCCGGATCCCGGCTGGTAGCGGACCAGGGACAGAACCAGGCCGATCCGCTGATCGGGCCTCAGGTGGAAGTTCCAGTTCTGCCAGCGCACCTGGTAGCCGTCGATCTCGAAGCCGGGTCCGAGCGGCTGGCGCGTATCGATCGGTCCCGGCACTTCGCGCGGATGGTCGAGGGTGGTGCGGTCGAAGTCCGCATTCGTCGTGGTGACGGGCACCGGGCCGTCGTCAACCACCCGCAAGACTTCGCCGGCGCCCAGGTCGACCACGGCGCTGAGGCCCTCGACCTGCCGGGTCCAGGCGTTGCGGACACCGCGCGACTCGGAACACCTGACATTGCCGATCCGCCGTCCGCGCTCTTCCTCGGTCCCGAAGTAGCCAGGTGGTCCCGTGCCGCAGTCGAGAAAGGTGTGGTCGGTGATGCCGCGCGCCTCAAGGCCGGCGATGAAGTCCGGATGTTCGAGCACCTTGTCGACGACTTTCTTGAACTCTTCGCCGAGCCAGGCGGGTTGCACTCCGGTAAGGGGCGTCCATGACGTGACTCGCTCGGTGGCAAGGTCGACGGTGGCCTCATAGGTCTTGTCGGCCTGGCGAACCACGGCGTAGACCGCCCGGGCCATTTCGAGGCCGGGGCGCCAGGCCAGCACATCGCGTTTGGCCGGCTCCTTGAGTCTCAGTTCCGAGAAGCGGGTGTCCTTGTCCATGTGCCCGGCATCGCGGAGCACCTCCAGCGCACGCCAGATTTCCTGGTAGCTGAGCGGGTCGAGCGGATGTTCCGCGGCCGGTACGGGTGCGGCCATGGCGAGAACCATGGCGAGAGCGAGAAGGAAGGTCGACGAGCGCATGGGTTCTCCTTGGAGCGCGGTGGTTGGGTCCGCTTGATGGGGGCTGCCTTGTTGCCCGGGTACTGCTGGCTCCGCCACCTGAACCTATCGCGGCTGCGCCTCCGCTGTAGACTCGCCAACCTGTGAGTCTGCGCATCGTGCCACCGTCGCCGCGTCCGAGCGCACCTCCTGACGCCGATTCGGCGCCGAAGGCGGCACGCCCCTGGTTGGCCGCGCCGCAGGGCCGGCAGTTGTTCCGTCAGGCGACGGACAGCAGCAGCCCGCGTCAGGTCAAGACCAGCGTCGCGCTCCAGTTCCTGCACCGGGTCGTGGGGCTGGAGTACCTGAACTTCGGCATGTGGAGCGCCGGCGACCCGCTCGACCTGGTCGGGCTGCGCCGAGCCCAGGAGCGCCTGGTCGGACGCCTGTTCGAGCTGCTGCCGCCGGGCGTGTCCTCGGTGCTCGATGTCGGCTGTGGCACCGCTGTGATCACACAGCGGCTGGCGGCGCTGGGCTACGATGTCGAGGGTCTGTCGCCCGATCCGTATCACGGCGAGCTGTTCAGGTCGCGGCTGCCGGACCGGCGCTTCCACCTTGGCCGTTTCCAGGAGTTCGAGCCGGATCGCCGCTACGACCTCCTGTTCCTCTGCGAGTCGGCGCAGTACGTGTGGCTGGAGGAGTTGTTCGAGGCTGTGCAGCGGTCGCTGACGCCGGGTGGGCACGTGCTGCTGTGCGACTACTTCGTCACCTGCCCGGACGGCAGCGAGGGGTCGAAGAGCGGCCACCCGCTGGACGAGTTCCTGGCTCGGGCCGAGGCCAGCGGGCTCGTTCTCGAGATCGACGAGGACGTGACCGAATCCGTCCTTCCAATGCTGCAGCTTGCGCGGGCGATGCTCGACCGCTTCGGCCGCGGCACCGTGAGCCTGCTGCGTGAGGCCTCCACGCGGCGGTTCCCGCGGTTGGCCGGCGCCGGCTGGCGATTGGCGCGGCCGCTCACCGGCCGGCTCGACCGGCTCGACCGACTGATCGACCCGGAGCACTTCGCCCGCATCAAGCAGTACAGGGTCATGCGGTTCCGGAGTGCGGAGTGATGCGGCTCGACGCGGCTGCCCTCGTGTTCGGCGCGTCGCTGGCCGCTGTCCCCGTCGCGGTGCTTGGCGACGACCGTTCAGCGGAAGCGCCCGGCGCCCCCCGGGCGGTGACCCTGGACGGGCGCGAAGTGGCGGCGCCGGGCGGTCTCGCGCCGCGCTCGCTGCTGGTGGTGAGCTTTCACCGCGCGGCGAACGGGAGTGCGCGGGCCTGGCGCAGCGCACTGGACGGAGATCCACGGGCCACCCAGTGGTCGGTCTACACGGTGATCGTGCTCGACGGCGCCCCGGAGATGATCCGCCGATTCGTGGTGCGCAGTCTGCGCGGCGACGTGCCGGCTGACCGGCACGGTTCGTTCCTGATCGTCGAGGAGGGCGCCGACGGGTGGCGAACGCTCGCCAACTCGGACGGCGAGGCGGAGGACCGCAAGGACGCCGTCTTCGTTGCCCGGCTGGAGGGCGGCGAGGTCTGTGCGCGCGTTCGTGGGTTGGTGTCGGCGGAAGCCTTGGATCGGCTGTTCAGCGCACCTTGCGGTCCCTAGCTCTTGGTCAACACTCCAGACAGAAGCCCACACCCGCCGTTACCGCCCGCGACTTGTTGCCGAACCACGGTGGAATGACGGCCGCGAAGCCGCCTGCCGGGCCTCCGGCGGCGACGATCAGCAGATCGTCAGGCGACTGCAGCGCCTTGTACTCCTGATCCCGGTTCGCGTCGGTGACGACGGAGGCCTTGCCGACCCGTTCCCAGTCGCCGCGCCGCACCCGCGCCGCGCGATGCAGGTAGCTCTGAATGTCCGCCCTGGTCCAGCCTGCGTCGGCCAGGCGCTCACGCAACTGTGGCGGCAGCACGAGGCAGTGGTTGCCGGCCCAGATCGAGTAGTGGAGCAGGTTGGCGCGCATCTCGGCAGCGATCGTGTCGAGGATCGCCTCCGGCTCCGTCGTCCACTCGTTCATCACCTGCCGGGGAGCGCCGGCGGCGAAGACCGTGACGGTCGAGCTGCCGGCGGGCGCTCCGCGCTCGGCCGCCAGCGAGGGCCAGGGTGAACCCTCCTCGTCTTCGGCCAGGCAGTAGCTGAACTTGCCGGGATGCCCGAGCGTTGAGCGATCGAGTTCGCCGGGCCGGACGGCGAGCAGGTTGCGCAGGATGAGCCTAAGCGCCCGGCCGATCGCGAGGGACGCGCGGTCGGCGCCGCCGAGGACGTTGAACGTCCCGGTCATGCCCAGTTCGTGACGGATCGGACCGTTGACGATGACGAGCACCGCGCAGCCGCCGGTGCTCGAGGTCGCGCCGTGAAGCAGGAACGCCGGATCGCACATCGCCTCGACCGCCGCGGCGACGACGGCGAAGTCGCGTGGGCGGCAGCCGGCCATCACCGCATTGATCGCCGCCTTCTCGGCGGTGATTGCCCGTCCGCGGACCGTCTCGATGCCCAGCACCTGCGCTGGTTCCGACACCGCCGCTTCGAGAAGGGCGGCAACCCGCTCCGGCGTCGGCGGAACGATCGGCAACCCGTCGGTCCAACCGCGGGCCTCGAACAGGGCACGGGCCGCGTCGTCGCCTTCGACGGAGTGGATGGATGCCGGCCGTGTGGGTGTGAGCGTCTCTTCGGTCATTGGAACGCGGACTCGGCAGCCTACCGCGCCGCGGTCGAGACGCTACGATCGGTGAGTTCCGAAACAAAGGGGAAATGCAATGTCGCGAAGAAGAGAAGTTCCGTTCTTGAGTTCACGTGTGTCGACTGGCTGGCCGGCAAGCGCCGCGGCCGTCGCCCTGGCGCTGGCGCTCGCTGCCTGCGCCGGACCTGCCGCGGAGACCGAGTCCGCGGCGGCCGCCGAAGCGGTCAATCCGGACGCGGAGAACTTCGGGCCGGTGGGCGAAGTGCTGTTCTGGACTCCGGAGCAGCAGGTCGCGGGCTACCGGAACATCGACCAGATCAGCAACGCGCGCTGGATCAGGGCCTCCGACGACCCCTATCCGTTGCCGCCCGCGCCGCAGGATCTGTCGTCGGTCACCTATGAGGTGGAAGGCGAGACCTTCACCGTCGAGGACTACATCCGGGACCGTCGGATCGCAGGCCTCCTGGTGGTCAAGGACGACGAGGTCGTCTTCGAGCGCTACGGCCTCGGTAACGACGAGAACAGCCGCTGGATCTCGTTCTCGATCGCCAAGTCCGTCGTCTCGATGCTGTACGGCGCCGCGATCGCCGATGGCTACATCGACAGCGTCGACGAGCCGGTGACGAAGTACCTGCCCCTGCTTTCGGGTGGCGGCTACGACGGCGTGTCGATCCGCAACGTCCTGCAGATGGCCTCCGGCGTGAAGTGGAACGAGGACTACGCGGACCCGGAGTCGGATGTCGCGACGCTGCCGTCTCCCCTGGTCGAGCAGGCCCGGTACATGGCGGCGCTGGAGCGGGAGCACACCGCGGGTGAGGTGTTCCAGTACAACACCGGCGAGACGAACATGGCGGGCGCCGTCCTGCGAGGGGCGATCGGCAACAACCTCTCGACCTACCTCGAGCACAAGATCTGGGGGCTGTTCGGCATGGAGGCGGACGCGAACTGGGTCATTCACGAACCTGGCGGCGGGGAGCTCGGCGGCTGCTGCATCAGCGCCACCCTGCGCGACTACGCTCGGATCGGCCTGTTCGCGATGAACGACGGCGTGCTGCGCGACGGCACGCGGGTGCTGCCGGAGGGCTGGATGGCGGACTCGACCAGCCCCAGTGCCGGCTTCGACGGCTACGGCTACCTCTGGTGGCTGAACCAAGGCGAGGGCTACGCCGGGCGGGGCATCTTCGGCCAGTTACTGTGGATCGACCCGGCCACGAACACCGTGATCGTTACTCACAGCGCCTGGCCCGACGCCACCAGCCGCGAGTGGGGTCAGCACCGCTCGGCGGTGGTAGCGGCGCTCGCCGAAGCCGTGCGCTAGTCCCCGTCCCCTTCGCTCCCGGAGGAGACTGGACGGCGTCGGCTTGGCGCGGCGGTGCCGGTTGCAGTAGAGACTGGCTGCGCCCGACGCCGTGTCGCTGGGTGCGCGGGCCTTCTGGCCCGCATCCGGGATAGCCAGCGCCAGCCAGGGATGGCGAGAGCAACTCCGACCAGGAGCCATGGCAAGGCACCGTCCGGGATGGCATCGAGCAGCGGCGCTGCCGGCCGGTACTGCACGAGGTCGGTGCCCCGCTCGCTCGTCCAGTGCCAAGCAGTGTGAACGATCAGCGCCGAGATCAGGATGATTCCCAGCCGTTCGCTGGGAAGGCGGCGGAACACGAAGTCCAGCAACGGAATGAGCAGCAGCAGGACCAGGAGCTGGCCGAGCTCGACGCCGACGTTGAAGGCGAGCAGCGAAGTCACGAGATGCGAGCCCGCGAACTGGAGCGATTCGCTGAGTGCGAAGGAGAAGCCGAAGCCGTGGACGAGGCCGAAGCCGAAGGCGGCGGCCCAGCGGCGCTCCTGGCCGACTCCCAGGATGTTCTCGAACGCCATGTAGACGATCGACAGGGCGATCAGCACTTCGACCAGGGTGGGGAACCACAGCGCGCGCGGCGCCAGACCCGCGGCGGAGGCGATCAGGGTGATCGAGTGGGCGACCGTGAACGAGGTGACGACGAGGACGAGTTGCCGCAGGCGGCGGAGAGGCGCCACCAGGCAGACCAGGAACAGCAGATGGTCGAGACCGCCGAGGATGTGCTCGAAGCCCATTGCCACGAAGTGGAGGCCGGCCTGGCCCCAGTGCGGGTCGAGCCGGACGCGACCGGGCTCGGCGGCGAGTTGGAGGACCCGTGAGTCGCCGTCCTGCGATTCGTACCGGATGACGACGAGGACACGCAGCCCGAGCCGTCCGAAGCGGGGGTCGATCGAGAAGCGCGGCCCTTCCTGCGCGTTCACGGTGTCGAGCGGCGTCTCGAGCAGCACGTCGAGGAGGGCCTGCCTCCACACGATCTGCGTGGTCGCAGCCAGCGGCGGACCGCGGATGTGCGCCAGGGCGCGGTCGAAGTCCGTGAACGAGCGGTCGGAAGGGATCGACAACTGGACCGCGCGGACGGTGGCGGCCGGCAGTTTGGCGTCGCCGGCGAACAGGTCGAGATTGGGTGTGATCCAGCGATGGGCCGACTCCGTCAGGAGGCCGCTCGATCGGACTTCCTCGAGGTCGAGGATGCCGCGGAGGTCGACCGGGAACTGCATCTCCTGCATCGCCTCGAGTGGGGTGCGCACGAGCACTTGGAGGCGATCGCCTTGCTGGCGGACGAGCACCTGGACGGTGACGCTGCCCGGAACCTCGTGCGCCGCCGCGCGCCCGTGGGCAAGGGGCAGCAGAGCCAGGGCGATGGCGCCGCTCGCGCCGAACAGGCGTGATCTGTGTGGGAAGTTGGACAGGCGCCGGATGTTACCGAGCCAGGATGTACACTGACGGCACCTCCCTGGTGCTGCAGGAACCGCGAAACACCGCGGAAGACGACGGATTCCAACGATTGGAAGGGCCGACGATGACATCGAACCGTCTCCTTTGTGCTCCTGGCTGCGCGGCAGCCCTCGCGCTCGTTCTCGGCGCCTGTGGCGGCTACGGCGGTTCCGAAGCCGGCGATGCGGCCGGCGAGGGTTTGATGGCGCCGCGCTTCGAGGTCGACCCGTTCTGGCCCAAGCCGCTGCCGAACCACTGGATTCTCGGCCCGGCGATCGGCGTCGCGGTCGACTCCAGGGACCATGTCTGGATCGTCCACCGCAACACGCCGAACGCCTTCGGCGCCATCAACGAGATCGGCGCGGCCCAGGATCCGCCGCTCTCCGAGTGCTGCATCCCGGCGCCGCCGGTACTCGAGTTCGACCCCGACGGCAACCTGGTCGGGCACTGGGGCGGCCCCAGCGAGAGCGGCGAATACGAGTGGCCTGCCTCCAACCACGGCATCCTCGTCGACCACATGGACAACGTGTGGATCGGCGGCAACGGCGGCGGCGACTCCCACGCCCTCAAGTTCAGCCGCGACGGCGAGTTCCTGATGCAGGTGGGGAAGGCCAACGCCCTCGTCAACGAAGGCGCCGGCGAGGACGAGCCGCGCTTCGTGCGCAACAGTCACGACATGGAGAACTTCGGCCGGGTGGCAAAGCTCTCGGTCGATCCGGGTGCGAACGAGGTCTACGTCGCCGACGGGTACTTCAACCGCCGGGTGGTCGTGATCGACGCCGACACCGGCGAGTTCAAGCGCTACTGGGGCGCCTACGGCGAGGCGCCCGACGACGAACTGGATCTGGGCCAGTACGTGCCCGGCGACCCGCCGGCGACGCAGTTCCGGGGTCCGGTCCACTGCGCCGACATCTCCGCCGACGGCCTGCTCTACGTCTGCGACCGCGCGGCGGACCGCATTCAGGTCTTCCAGGCCGACGGCACCTACGTCGACGAAGTGTTCATCGCTCCCGAGACCCTTTCCCAGGGCTCGACCTGGGACGTTGCCTTCTCACCCGACGAGGAGCAGAAGTTCCTCTACCTCGCCGACGGTCAGAACATGAAGGTCTACGTGATCGAGCGCGAGAGCATGGAGGTGCTCTACGCCTTCGGCGACGGCGGCCGCCAGCCCGGCCAGTTCTTCGCCGTCCACAGCATCGCGACCGACTCCAAGGGCAACATCTACACCACCGAGACCTACGAGGGGAAGCGGCTGCAGAAGTTCGTGAACCTCGGGATGCAGCCGGTGCCGGAGGAGGACCTGGGGACGCCCTGGCCGGCGGGGTAGAGGGCAGGGCGCGCCGGGGCGAACAGATGCGGGCGAGACGCCCGCGTGCCATCCGTGCGCCCGATGACGGGCGCACGGAGTGGTTCGCGGGTGGCGCGGATCGCGCCACCCGGGTTCCCAGGAGGAGCCGAGGCAGTCTTCGCGGGACATTCGCCTCAATCGAAGGCGGTGAGGATCTCTTCCGCGACCAGTTGATAGTGATCGAGACGGTGCGTCGGGATACCGCCGATCATGATCTCCTCGGCGCCGGCGTCGATCATCGTGCCGATCCGGTCGATTACGTAGCTCTTGCTGCCGGCTGCGGTTCCCTCACCCAGTCCGCGGGCGTCGACGAAGGCCTTGGCGGCCGCGGCGTCGTCGGTCACGAAGGTGGGCATGAGCACGGTGTGCCTTATCTCGCCCGGGTCGCGGCCGGCTCCTTCGCAGTGCCGGTTGACCACCGAGACCTTGTGCTGGAAGTACTCCCGCGTCATCGGCCCGCGGGCCCAACCGTCGAGGTTCATCACGTCGCCGTGGCGCGCCAGGGTGCGCAGCGTCCGCTTCTCGCCGGTGCCGCCGATCAGGATCGGGATCGGGTCCCCGTAGCAACCGGGGGAGAGGGGCGCCGAGTCGAGTTCGTAGTATTCGCCCTTGAAGTCGACCGGCTCGCTTGACCGGAAGAGAGCGCGGATCAGCTCGACCGCCTCCTCGAAGCGGTCCTGGCGCTCCTTCATCGACGGGAACGTCCAGCCGTACGCTTCGTGCTCGCGCTTGAACCAGGCTGCGCCGATGCCGAGCACGAAGCGGCCGTGGGAGATGTGGTCCAGGGTGCCGGCCATCTTCGCCACGAGAGCCGGGTTGCGGTACGTGTTGCCCAGCACCAGGTGGCCGATCTTGAGGTTTTTCGTAACGCTGGCGGTGGCCGCGGCGATGGTGAAGGCCTCGTGGGCCGTGAGGTGCTCCTCTTCCTTGAGCCCCGGGGGCGGCAGGTAGTGATCGGCGTACCAGATGCTGTCCCACGGACCGGCATCGAGCAGCTCGGCCACTTCGCGGATGCTGTCCCAGGTGTTTCGATAGCAGGTGACCTGTGCGCCGAACTTCATGTCGTGGTTCTCCCGGTCATCAACTCGCGCTCCATGACCGTCTTGCCGATGATCTTGCGGTCCATCATGTCCCGCAGGGCCTGGGGAATCTGCTCCAGCGGATAGCGTCGTGAGATGTAGGGCTTGATCTTGCCGGCGGCGGCCAGCGCCTCCGTCTCGACCCGGGTCGCTTCGAACAGCTCCGGCTCGCGCATCCTGGAGGCGCCCCAGAACACGCCGACGATGTCGCAACCCTTGAGCAGGGTGAGATTGAGCGGGATCCGCGGGATTCCGGCGGTGAACCCGATCACCAGGAACCGCCCGCGCCAGGCTGTGGCCCGCAGCGCCGCCTCCGCGTACTCGCCGCCGACCGCGTCGTAGACGACGTCGACGCCCTTGCCGCCGGTGAGTTCCTTGGCGCGGACCTTCAGGTCCTCCTCGGCGTAGTTGATCGTCCCGTCGGCGCCGCGCTGCCGGCACAGCTCCAGCTTCTCCTCGGTCGAGGCGGCGGCGATCACCCGCGCGCCCATCACCTTGCCCAGCTCGAGTGCGGCGAGGCCGACACCGCCCGCGGCGCCGAGCACCAGGAGCGTCTCGCCCGGCTTCAGGTTGCCGCGGTACTTCAGGCCGTAGTGGCCGGTGCCGTAGGCGTAGCCGTACCCGGTGGCCTCGGCGTGACCGAGACCCGGCGGCAGCCTGCGCACCTGCGACGCCGACAGCAGCACCTGTTCCGCGAAGCCGCCGGTGCCGCCGCCGCCGACCACGTCGTCACCGACCGCGAGGCCGTCGACATCCGGGCCCACCGCGGCGATCGTGCCGCCCACCTCGCCGCCGACGACGAAGGGCGGTTCGCCGCGGAACTGGTAGCGGTTCTCGATGATCAGCGTGTCGGGGAACGTGATCGCGGCCGCCCGGATGTCGACGACGACTTCGCCAGCGCCGGGGACCGGGTCGGCCAACTCCTCGATCGTCAGGTTCTCGGGGGGACCGAACTCACTGCATACGACTGCCTTCATTGCTTGCCTCTGGTCTTTTGGTTGTGAATCCTCTGCGCACGCCGCCAGGCGCTTCGCAGCTTGCTAGATCGCGCGGTCGCGGCCCTTCCAGTACGGCGCGCGCACCAGGCCGCGCTGGATCTTGCCCGTGGCCATGCGGGGCAAGTCGGTGGCGAAGTCGATCGAGCGCGGGCGCTTGAAGTCGGGGAGGTTCTCGCGGCACCAGGCGAGGAGTTCCTCGGCGAGCTGTTCGCCGGCCTCGTAGCCCCCGTCGACTTCGACTACCGATTTGACGCTCTCGCCCCATTCTTCGTGGGGCACGCCGACGGTGCACACCTCGTACACCGCGGGGTGCTGTTGCAGCACGTCGTCGATCTCCTGGGGGTAGATGTTGACGCCGCCGGCGATGATCGTTTCCGCCGATCGGCCGGTCAGGAACAGGTAGCCGTCCTCGTCGACGTAGCCCATGTCGCCCATGGTGAAGAAGTCGCCGCGGTAGGCGGAGGCGGTCTTGTCGGGGGCCTTGAAGTACTCGAAGCGGTTCTCGGCCGCCTGGAAGTACACGGTGCCGGTGGTTCCAATCGGCACCGGTCCGCCGTCGTCGTCGAGCACCTTGTACTCCGTGCCCTCGACCGTGCGGCCGACGCTGCCGGGCTTCTTGAGCCATTGCTCCGAGTCGATTAAGAACGTGCCGCCCTCGGTGGCCGCGTAGTACTCCCAGACCACGGGGCCGAACCACTCGATGATCTGGTGCTTGATGTGAACCGGTGTGGGCGCCGCGCCGTGGACCAGCCAGCGCATCGAGGAGACGTCGTAGCTGTCCCGAACCTCCCGCGGCAGGGCCAGCATGCGGTGGAACATCGTCGCCACCATGTGGGTGTGGGTCACGCGGTGCTTGTCGATCAGGGCGAGCGTCTCCTCGGCGTCCCACTTGTCCATCAGCACGGAGCCGACCCCGGCGCCCATCGGCATCAAGAGATTGAGACCCAGGGGCGCGGCGTGGTAGAGCGGCCCGGTGACCAGAGAGCAGTCCGTATCGGGCTCGAAATCCCCCGACTCCCGCACCTCGAGCAGGAACGGCGCTGGCGTCGCGTCCGCCTTGCGGTAGACGCCCTTGGGATGACCGGTGGTGCCGGAGGTGTAGAGCATCGGGGCGCCGAGGATCGGGTTCTCGATGTTCGAGCCGTCCTCGGCGGCGAGTGCCTCGTCGTAGGACTCCGCTCCGTCGATCTCGCCGCCGACCGCGAGCGTCAGGCGCAGGTGGTTCGAGGCCGCTTGCGCTGCGGCGACGGACGCGGCGAAGGCTGTATCGGCGATCAGTACCCGGGCCTCGCAGTTGGCGGCGATATAGGCGACTTCCTCCGGCGTCAGATGCCAGTTGATCGGCGTCATCCGGGCGCCGCTGCGCGAGCAGGCGGCGATGGTGTCGATGAACTCGGGCCGGTTCCGGCACAGCAGAGCGACGCCGACATCGGGGCCCACGCCGTGGGCCCGCAGCACCCGCGCCAGACGGTTCGCGTTCGCGTTCAGTTCGCCGAGCGTGCGGCCGCCGTACTTCGACAGCACGGCCATCCGGTCGGGCGCTGCGTCGGCGTGAACCGCGACGCCCATGCCAAAGGGCGCCGCCGCCATCAGTCGTTCCTGCAGTGCTGGGTCGATCGCCATGCGGGCTCACTCCGCGGGCGCCAACCGCTTGCCGGCGCCGTTTGTGTCATTCCTGCTTCGTTCGCGAGTTGGCGAGTCTAGGGGCTTGCGCCGCAGAAACGCAACGGAGTGAGAGCTGTGGCTCTAGCTACACTGACCGGCCATGGCCGCCCCGGACACTCCCGGATCCATCGAACTGACCGACCTCGACCTCGCCATGCTCGCGGGCGACCATGGCGAAGCGGCCGCGGTTGCGATGCGCATCCTGGTGACGATGGCCGGGATCTACGGCGCCCGCGGATTGCTGGACATCGAGGGCGCCCACATCGACGGCTGCCTCTACCACGGTGACTCGGGCGTCGACTTCGCGGAAATGCTGGTGGCGGGCGGGGCTCGGGTCCGGGTACCCACGACGCTGAACGTCGGCGGCCTGGACCTGCTGCATCCGGAGGAGTTCGCGGGCACGCCGGAGCGCCGCGCCAAGGCCCTGCGGTTGATGCAGTGCTACGCGGAGATGGGCTGCCGGACGATCTGGACCTGCGCGCCCTACCAGACGACGCCGCGGCCGGCGTTCGGCCAGCAGGTCGCCTGGGCCGAGAGCAACGCGATCGTGTTCGCGAACTCGGTGCTGGGCGCCCGCACCCACCGCTACGGCGACTTCATCGACATCTGCGCCGCGATCACCGGGCGCGCGCCCGCGGTCGGGCTCCACTTGGAGGAGAACCGTCGCGGCCAGGTCGTGTTCGATCTGCGTTCCCTGCCCCGAAGTCTGGCGTCGGCGTCGTGGCTGCTGCCGGCAATCGGCTACCTGGTGGGGGAGCGTTGCGCCAACCGTGTGCCAGTGCTGCTCGGCCTGGAGCGGGCCGACGAGGACGGCCTGAAGGCCCTCGGCGCCGCCGCGGCGTCTTCGGGCGCGGTGGCGCTCTTTCATGCCGTCGGCATCACGCCCGAGGCGCCGACGCTCGAGGCGGCGCTCGGCGGCCACGACGCGGAAGAGTGGATCGAGGTCACCGCCGCCGATCTGCGGGCCGGGCTGCGGCGCCTGTCGACGGCGGCGGGCGCGGCGGCGCCGGATGGCGGCGCGAACGACCTCGGGATCGATGTCGTGGCGTTGGGCAGCCCTCACTTCTCGCCGCGCGAGTTCGCGAAGCTGCTGCCTCTGGTCGAGCGTTACCCACCCTCGAAGAGCGTGGAGTTTGTGGTGTGCACCAATCGCATCTCGCTCGACGTTCTCGAGCGGAACGGGGACCTTGAGCGGCTCCGTGGTCACGGCGTGCGCGTGGTTGTCGACACCTGCGTGGTCGTGGCGCCGATTCTGCGCACGGCGCCGGGCGGCGTTCTGATGACGAATTCGGGCAAGTTCGCGCACTACGCGCCGGGCAACGTCGGCTTCGACGTCGTCTTCGGCAGCCTGTCCGAGTGCGTGCGGTCGGCTCATGCGGGCCGGCTGCGGCGCGACCCGGAGTTGTGGCCGTGAGCGGCGTCGAGCTGCGAAGCCAGGTCGTGGTCGCCGGCGCGGGCGCCGGGGCGGTGTTGCGCCTGGAAGAGCCGCTCTCCTTCTGGGGCGGGGTGGACCCCACAACCGGGCGGATCATCGACCAGCGCCATCCGCGGTGCGGCGAGAGCGTCTCGGGCCGCGTCCTGGTCATGCCCTACGGCCGGGGATCGAGCAGTTCGAGTTCGGTGCTGCTCGAGGGCGTGCGCCTGGGCACCGCGCCGGCCGCCGTCGTGCTGCGCGAACTCGACGGCATCCTGGCCCTCGGCGCGGCAGTGGCGCGTGAGCTCTACGCGAAGTCGCCGCCGGTCGTCGTTCTGGCGCCGGCGGACTGGGGGGCGCTGCGGGAAGGGGCCGAGGCTTCGGTCGACGTCAGCGGCCGCCTGCTGATCGCAGACTGACGTTCCAGGACGTCCACAACCAGACCTTGAATGTGTCGGTGCTCCAGTCGTCGGCGTTGTACTGCGCCAGCTTGATGCCGATGTCCTGCTTCCAGGGGGTGTTCCACACCGCCATCGCGTCGATCTCGGCGCCGTAGTCCATGCTGCCGACCGCGGAGCGGAACTGGTGCCAGCGCACGGTCCAGTTCCAGGTGTCGAGAGCGTGGTCCAGGCGCAGGTAGAGGTCGACGAGGCCGTTGGCCGGCGTGCCGAGGAACTTGTCGGTCCAGCCGTTGAAGCCGTGCAGTGTGGCCAGCGGCGTGCGGAACCCGTAGGCGCCGTCGCCGTCCAGGGCCTCGCGCACCGCGCGCACGCTGACGTCGCCGCGCGAGAAACCGATCCCGGCCTTCTGGTAGTCGAGGTCGACACTGCCGGGGTGGTCCGCCCAGTCCTGCTGTGCCACGTACTGGAGTTCGAACAAAACCGAGGCCGCTCCCGCGTCGTGCGAGCCGGTGTAGCTGGCGCCCCAGTTGGATGTCGAGTTCGCCGCCGCGCCGGGCCGTTCGTAGTCCAGCAGGTAGCTGAACAGCGCCAGGTTCCCCGGACCCGCCGGCCCCGAGACGTAGAGCATGTGGGTGGCCATTGCTTCCTCGGCGCCGGTGATGCGGTGGACACGGTCGAGGAACGCGTAGCGCAGCGTCCAGTCCCCGGCGAGCGAGGCGTCCAGGGCGGCGGCGTCGAATGCCTGGTGGTGCTGCCGCCAGCCGACCGCGCCGACGAAGCGCTGGTCGCCGATCAGGAGTTCGGTACGACCGAGGGTGAACGCGACCGGTCCGCGCTCCAGCCTCGCCGCTGCCTGGTTGATCGCCGTGAGCGCCGGATCGGCGATGGCCGGGCGGTCGCGGACGCCGTTGTCGAGTCCGCCGTAGCCGAGGTTGCGGTACGTCCGGTCGTTGCCGACGGGGGTGACGTCCTCCGTCTCGAGCAGGAAGGAGAAGCCGCGGAAGGCCTTCGTCTGCAGCTTCAGGGTCGTGCGCAGGGTCGAGGCGAGCGCGCTCGCGCCGAAGGCATCGTCGTCGGATTGCTCGATCCGGTAGCGGAGACCGACCGCAACGTCCGCGTCGCGGATGGCCTGCCCGAGCGTTGCGGGCGCCTGCGCTGCGGCCCCTTCGTCGCCCTGCGCGAAACCGGGCCAGACGCCGGCAAACACCGCTAGCGCAAGCAGAATCAAACACTTGCGCATGATCGGGATCGGCACTTTGGGGGGATTCGGGGTGGCTGGCGGCAGTATACACATCAGTCTGTGGACGGCCCGCCGATCCAGATCGGTGACGACCAGGCCCGTTCCTGGATCGTCGCCTGCAGGCTCGGCCTCGGTTCGACGCCGGCCTTGACGGCGTCCCAGGTCGACCAGCGGCAGGTCGGGTTCTCCAGCGCCCGGAGGTAGTAGAACGCGTGCTGCCCGGCTTCGTAGTCCGGGTCCTGCCAGAGGGCGACCAGTTCCGATGCCCCCTTGTCCGGCGTGATGCTGCAGTCGGACAGATCGACTTCGGCGCCGTTGTCCGGGCAGCGGTGGGTCTCGGGGTCGGGCATGCCGCCGTCGGCGCAGGCGACGTCGAACACCTGCTCCATCGAATGTCCGTCCTTGCTCCAGCCCTTGATCACCTGCACCCGCTGCAGGGGCGTGCCGAGCGGGTCCTGGAGCGCCCAGGCGAGAAACCGGGGCGCCGCCGCGGCAGGGGAGCCGGCGGGCAGTTCGCCACCCATCGGCACACCCTCGGCGTAGGCCAGTTCGACCGCATCGTCGCGGCCGGTCAGGTCGTCGGGGTAGGCGCCGGCGAAGAAGCGCACGACGATCCGGGGACCGCTGGTGGCGAAGGTCTCCTTGCGACGGAACGCGTCGTAGATCGAGTCCCGCGTGTTCTCCTCCGCCCAGACACCAGCCAGGCCGGAAGCGCTCCAGGTCTTGTAGTACGTGTCGTTGTAGGCCGTGACGCCGTCGACCGATGTGATCGGCACCGAACCGCGCAGCTTCGCTGTCGCGTCCAGGACGCCGACCTTGGCCACGAAGTTCGATTCGTCGAGCGAAGCGCCGCCGTTGTGCGTGTCGCTGGCGCCGACCAGACCGAACTGGTAGGGGTTCACGCCGCGCTCGGCCTGCAGCTTGAGCCCCCGCTGGTAGGCGTTGCGGACGTAGGCGCCGCGCGGCCTCGACCTGTTCCACTGCGCGATCCGGTAGGGCATGATCTCGAAGTCGGCCCACTCGTCGTTCGGCGACAGGAAGGGATGGGTGTCCGAAGTGCCCTTGACCTGGGTGATTTCGACCAGGGGTTCGTTCCGCATCCTGGTCTCCGCGTAGGCGGCGTCGATCGGCTCGCCAGCGAAGTTCACGACCTGGAACATGTGGCCGTCGGAGCCGTTCGAGTTGTGGGGGATGGCCAGGGCCTCGATTCCCTCCGCACGCAGTTCATCCATCCACGCCCACAGGTCCTCGGGGTTGATCGAGTCGAAGCGGCCGTACGGGTAGTCCGGCACGGCGTCGCCGCGGAAGATCACGTTGCGGTGCAGGTTGCCGCCGTCCCGGCTGGAGGTGTACTCGTAGGCCGGGAACGCGGTGAAGGCGCCCGGGTCGTTGTGGCGTTCGGCCGCCTCGACCGTCCGCTTCCAGGCCGAGCGGATGACGTCCAGGTCGCGGTGCTCCCGCACGTAGGCGCCGCTGCGAAAGGCGCTTCGCTTCTCGGCGATCGTCTGGGCCTGGGTGAAGTCGGCAGCCCGGTCGAGCTTGGACAGCGGATGGTCGGGCTGCGACATCGCCTCCAGCATGCCCAGATAGTTCGCGTGGTCGGTGACCGCGAGGAAGTCCAGCGGCCGGTCGAGCTGGAGGTCGAAGCCACCCGGATGCTCGATCGGTTTGCCCTTGGCGAACTCGTAGGCGTCGTCGGGGGTGCTGCGGGTGCCGAAGATGAAGGCGTCGAAGGAGTAGCGCGTGTGTACGTGGAGGTCGCCGAACAGGGCTCTCCGGTCGGCTTCGGTGGCCGCTGCGCCCGTGGCGTAGGCGCCGAGAATGGTGAGGGCGGCAGCTACTGCAGCGGCCGGGCTGACGAACGGCTTCGGCATCCTGGGATCTCCGGTTTGTTCGCGGTGAGGGTGAGTCCGCCAGAATACCTGTGCGCCGCTCAGGAGGTCTGCACCTGGGCTACACTTGCGGGCGCTGCCGGTAAGCCGAACCAGGAAGCGGTTCGTGGCGTGTGCATACGCCACGAACGGCACAACCCGGAGACAGGAAGATATGAAGATTGCGACCTCTCGCCCCGTCCTCATCATGCTCGCGGCCGTCGTTGCTCTGCCGGGCGCCGTTCTCATGGCCGCCGACGCGGACACGCCCACGTTCTACGCCGACGTGCTGCCGCTCCTGCAGGAGAACTGCCAGACCTGCCACCGGCCCGAGGGCGAGAACATTGGCGGCATGATCGCGCCGATGCCGCTGATGACCTTCCAGCAGACCCGGCCCTGGGCGCGCTCCATTGCACGCGCGGTCGAGAACCGCACGATGCCGCCCTGGTTCGCCACCGAAGCGACCGAGGGTCACTTCCATCACGAGCGTGTGATGTCGGACAGCGAGATCGAGACGGTTCTGGCCTGGGCCCGCGGCGGCTCGCCGGCGGGCAACGAAGCGGATGCCCCGGCGCCGAAGAAGTTCGTCGAAGAGGACTCCGGCGGCTGGTCGCTCGGCCGCCCCGACCTGGTCGTGCCGATGGAGGAGGAGTACTGGGTCGCCGACGACATCGCCGACATCAACATCAACTTCGAGGCGACGTTGACCGAGGAGATGCTGCCGGCGCCCGTCTGGGTGCGGGGCGTCGAGTTCAAGGTTGGCAGCACCAAGGTCCACCACATGTGCGCCAGCCTCCGGCCGCCGGGCGGCCAGACGGCGCTGGGCAAGTTCAGCAACAGTTCCCTGGGTTGTATCGCTCTGGGCGCCGAGAGTCACCTGATGGCGCCGGGCTACGCGATGAAGCTGGAACCGGGTTCGACGGTCGAGTTCTCCCTGCACTACAACAAGGAGGCCGGCGAGGGCAGCGGCTTCTCCGACCGCTCCGAGATCGGCTTCGTGTTTGCCGATGCTCCCGAGAGCGAACTGCGCGAGGTCAAGTTCGACTCGATCGGCAACCTGACTTTCGAGATTCCGCCCGGCCACGACCGCTGGAAGGTTGGCGCCGCGCGGGTCTTCCCGGTGGAGACGGACATCCTGGCCCTGTGGCCGCACGCCCACCTGCGGTCGGTCGCGGTGCGCTACGACGCCTTCTACCCCGACGGCACGACGGAGGTCCTCCTCGACGTCCCGTACTACGACCAGGAGTGGCAGACGACCTACCAGTACAAGAAGCCGAAGACGATACCGGCCGGTACTCGGGTCGAGGTCTCGATGTGGTTCGAGAACACGCCCGGGCGCGGCGAAGAGCGCGGATTCGACCCAGGTGACAACGTGATCAATGGCACGGCCACGACGGACGAGATGATGCTCGGGTTCATGGCCTATGCGCCGGTCGTCCCGGTCGACCAGATGTCAATGCGACTCGGGATCGCTCCGGACCAGAGCACCGGCGGGGAGTAGGGACCAACCCATGGCCGTCCTCCGCAGGCGGCGGCTGACCGCGGCTGCCGCACTATCGCTGTTACTGGGGGCCGTTGTCGCGGGCCCGGCCGTTGGTCAGTTCGCGAGCACGGACCAGGTCATCGAGAAGCCCTCGAAGGAGGGCGAGGGAAAGAAATTCGATGCCTCGGGCCTGACCGTCGGCTTCGCGGCACTGGTCAGCGTGACGCGCTCGATCGATCAGGTCGAGATCGACGGCGCTCCCGTCGAGGTGAATGCCGGCAGGTTGCCGCAGCTCGGTGTGGATTGGGATTCGTTCAGCGAGCACGAGGGCGGTCTGCTCGAGTTCCAGACCGCGGCGGCGATCAAGCTCCGCACCGCTACGGACCTGCTGATCGGCGACCTCGTGGTGCCGACGGGCAACGTGTCTCCCGGTTTTGCCGGTCTCTACAGCCTGTGGCTGCGTCTCGACGATGACGGCCGGTGGACCCTGATCGTCAACCACGAGCCCGATGTCTGGGGCACGATGCACGATCCGGCCCATGACCTCGGCGAGACGCGGCTCGAGCACACGGTCGAGGAAGGCGAGAACACGAGCCTGACGATCGAGATCGAACCCCCGGAGGGCGATGCCGCGGGCGCCCTGAAGCTCTCCTGGGGAGAGCACCGCTGGCGGACGAGCCTCGCTGCCGCCGGCTGAACAGGCTTCAGCCCGCGCATCTCTAGCCGCCCAGGGAACCCGCGCCAACAGGCGCGATCGGCCGTGCCCCGAGCACGGGCGCGCGCAGCCCGAAGGCGACGAAGGCGCCGACCAGGCAAAACGCCGCCACGATCCAGAAGGTCAGGGCATGGGAGCCGGACCAGTCGGAGAGGATCCCAGCCACGGTCGGAGCGGCGGGAGCGATCAGGCCGGTGATCGCAAAGCGGGTGCCGATAATGGTGCCGAAGGCCCGCCTACCGTAGAAGGATGAGTACACGACCGGGATGCAGACATAGGCGCAGCCGAAACCGAGGCCGACGAGTACGACGGACGTGTAGGCGACGAGCGCGGTGTTCGCAGCCACGAGCCCGGCGCAACCGGCTCCCTCGATGAGGAGCACAATGCCAAGCAGGCGCTGGGGCGACATGAAATCGCCGCCGAAGGCGGTCAGACGACCTAACAGGCTGACCGCGACGCGGACGCCCAGGATCGCGCCGACGACGGCGGTCGTAAAGCCCAGGGCCTCCAAGTGTTTGCGGCCGTAGACGCTGATGATGCCCCAAGGCACGCCGTAGGCGATCGACAGCGCAACGAGGACGTAGAACTGGGGAGTGCGCATGGCGAGCGGCGCGGTCCATTCTCCCAGGCCGGAAGGTCCCTCCGTCTTCTCGTCGTCGGCGGCGCCGGCCATTCCGCTGGTCACTGCGCTGGTCACTGCGCTGGCCGCTTCGCCGCGCGCCGGGCCACCGTCCGGTTCCTGGCCGACCTCTTCCGGAGTGCCCCGAACGAAGAGCACGGCGATCACCGCGACCGCCGCGGAGACACCGGCAATCACAAGCCAGCCGGTCCGCCAGTCGGCGACCCGTAGGATGCCCGGCGCGAAGTACGCGTTCACCGGGATGCCGACGACGGCGCCGCCCACCAGCACCAGGCCGATCGCCCGCGACCGGTAACGCACGAACCAGTTGGAGGCCAGGGTCTGGGCAGGCACGATCGTCGAGAAGCCGATCGCGACACCCCCCAGGACGCCGTAGGCGAGGAGGCAGTCGGTGAAGGAGTCCGCGCGGCTCAACAACCAGAAGGCCAGCACGCCGACGACGGAGCCGAACCCCATCGCCGAGCGAATGCCGTACCTGCCCATCACCATGCCGACGACGGGGCCGAGCAGGTGGTAGATGTAGCCGAAGACGCTGAACACCATTCCCGACTGGGTGTCGTTCATGCCGAGGTCCTGCTGCATCTCGGGCAGGAAGAACCCCCAGCAGTAGTACATCGGCGAGATGCCGAAGCCGTAGCAGACCGAGCCGAGCCCGACCATCTGCCATCCGAGGAAGCGGCGGGGCGGGTTGCTCGTCATTCCCGCTTCCTGTCTGTCGTCTGGTGAGTTCGTTGTTGTCGACTACTGACCGCGGATCGCTTCCAGGCGATCGTTGATCTCCCGCCCCAGCGCGGCGCCCGTCTTCACCTCGTCGCCGAGTTCCAGATACGCCTGCTTGCCGGGGTCGAACTTCGGCCACGCCGGTCGGTCGCCCCCGTTCGGGTCGCCCGTGCGGGCGAACTGGACCCAGTAGTCGATCATCAGGTCGGCCAGGGCATCGTCCGTCTCGCCGTAGTTCTCGCCCAGGAGCGTGTTGAAGACGTAGCCGAGCTCCGCCGCATGATGTGCGCCCCAGGCCGGGTTGTTGGGGTTCACGCGCGTGAAGTGGTACTGGAACGCGGGCGAGGACACCTTGGCCTGGCCGAGCAGCATCCTTCGGGTGGCGCGCAGGAACCAGGTGTCGGTGAGGAAGCGGTCGTGCTGCACCTTGAGTTCGTCGGCGTTCGACGACGGGTAGAGCTTCGCGACCTCTTCGGCGTGGTCGCCGTAGACCCCCTTGAGCAGATCGAGGAACTGTGCCCGCTCGGCAAGCGGCTGGAAGGCCATGAACATCGTGCCCTCGTTGCGGTTCGTGCCGGCGATCAGGGGGAGGTCGTTCTGCTTGCCGGCCGCGTACCGACCCTCACTGGACTCGGGCATGAAGGCGGTGCCGTACGTGACGTGCGGCTCGTAGCCGCCGAGCGCGCCGCCCTGGGCGGTCCTGGTGATGATCGTGCCGGCGTCGAGGGCCAGCAGCGCCTTGGCGGTCTGTTCGGCCTCGTCGCCGAGCATCGCCTTGGCCCACGCGACTCCCACGTCCTCCGCGCTGGCAAGTCGACCCTTGGCGGCGCGCAACGGGCGGATGTTGGTGTCGGTTACCCAGGGGCTCTCCGCGATCGCCCGGTGGATGAGGCCCGCTGCCTGCGGGCTGGCCATCAAGGCGTGAACACTCGTGCCGCCGGCTGATTCGCCGAAGATCGTCACGTTGTTCGGGTCGCCGCCGAACTGGGAGATGTTCCGGTTGACCCACATGAGCGCCGCGATCTGGTCCAGGAAGCCGTAGTTGCCGGATTCGCCGCCGCCCGCCTTGGACAGCGCCGGATGTGCCAGGTAGCCGAGCGGTCCGAGCCGGTAGTTGATCGACACGAGGACCACACCCTTGCCGGCGAAGGCGGCGCCGTCGTAGCCGACCTGGTTGCTCCAGCCGAGACTCAGGCCCCCGCCGTGGATCCAGACCATGACCGGCCGCGGATCGTCGCTGTCGCCGGCGGCCGTCCAGACGTTCAGGTACAGGCAGTCTTCTGAGGACTTCGGCAGCGACTCGCCCGTCATCATGGCCAGGGCCGGGCTCTGCGGACAGATGGGGCCGAACTCCGTCGCTTCGCGCACACCGCTCCACTTCGCCGGCGCCTGCGGCGCCTTCCAGCGCAGCTCGCCCTCGGGGGCCGCCGCGAAGGGAATGCCGCGGTAGACCGTCAAGCCGGTCTCCCCGTCGAGGACTTCGCCGCGGAGCGAGCCCGTGTCGATGTTCACGACGGGGGCGCCACTTTCGGCAGCGTTCGCACTCGATGTCGGCAGAGAGGCGAGGCTGAATAGAATCGTGGCGGCTACGAGCGAAACGACGGCTCGGAAGTGACGGATGGTCATGGGAGCTTCCTCTTGATGCTTGGAGCCGGCCTCCGGAGTCGAGGCCCGACCGTTTGTTCGGGGTTGGTCAGGTGCCTAAGGCGGTATTCTAGAGGCGGCATCCTAGCCGAGCGTCGGAATCCCGTAGTTTTGGGGGCGCGAGAGATCGTTTCGGTCACTAGAGTTTCCCTGCAAGCTCTGAATGGGCGAAGTCGGGATTCTGGGACCTTGGCGAAGGAGCATGAGATGTCAAGACTTGATTTAGATTCGCCGCAGATGGTGGAGCGACTCGATTGCACGTTTCGACGATGCGGCGTAGCCGTTCCCGCTTTCCTGCTGCTCTTGTTTGCCGGCCCCCTTCTGGCGGGGGAATCGGAGGCGCTGGCAACCGAGCCGGAGGCGGAGACAGAAGACGTTGTTTCCCTCAACGCGGAGGACGATGGTTGCGTCGAAACCGACACGGTCATGTGCCTGCAGGACGGCCGCTACGCGGTGACGATCGAGTGGGAGACGCTGAGCGGGGAGAGCGGCTCGGCCAGGGTGGCGAGGCCGCGGACGAGTGATTCGGGCTTGTTCTACTTCTTCAACTACAACAACTGGGAGGTGCTGCTCAAGGTTCTGGACGGCTGCGCCGTCAACCAGCACCACTGGGTGTACGCCGCCTCCGCAACCGATCTCGGCATCAACATGGTGGTCCGGGACACGGTCACGAACCAGGAGAAGGTCTACTTCAAGGAGGCCGGCACTCCGGCGCCGGCAACCACCGACTCCGGGGCGTTCCCGGACAGTTGCGAGTCCTAAGCCCGACGGGGCTTTGCCCCGGTGCCAGGGCACTGTTTCGGCGGGATTCAGTCGTACAGCCATGCCAATAGCCGGAGCGACTCCTCGATGTCCCGGGGCGTCGCTTCGGGCACTCCGCAGCGGGCGATCACGTGGGTCATGCCGATCCGCTCGCGGTAGCGCTCCAAGTCTGCACGAACGTCGTCGGGGTCGCCGACGATCGCCCAGTTCTCGACATCGGCCAGATCCGCTTCCTGCACCAGCCGGCTGCCGGAGCGCGCCATGCGAACCGCCTGGGCGATCAGGCCGGAGCGGACACGGTCGCACGTCCCGCGGTCGTTCGAGACGAAGACGGTGCGCATGACCGGAACGATCGGCCGCGGGGCGCCCGCCGGCAGAGCATCGCGGTGGACCTTGTGGTTCGCTTCCAGGCGCTGGATCGTCTCGAGCGGCGACGACAGGTAGGGCAGACCGAGCTGGCCGGCCTGCCGAAGGGCCAGCGGGCCGAACGCGGCGACCCAGAGTTCGGGATGCGGCTGCTGCACCGGCAGCGGCGACACACGGATGCTGGTACTGGCTTCCCCTTCGCCGACTTCGATCGCCTCGCCGGCCCAAGCTCGCCGCATCAGGTCGAGGGAGCGGGCGAACTGCTGACGCTTGGTCCGTGGATCGACCCCGAAGGCGGCGAACAGCGCCGGGCGAAAACCGCGTCCCAGGCCCAGGATCACCCGGCCGTTCGAGATCCGGTCGAGCACCGCGACCTCCTCGGCGGCTTGGAAGGCGTTGCGAATCGGCAGCAGGTAGGAGGTGGTTCCGAGTCGCAGGCGGGTCGTCCGCGCCGCGGCGGCGGCGAGGACGACCAGGGGTGACGGGCAGGCGGCAGAGCCCGTGAAGTGGCTCTCCGGCAGAAAGAGCGAGTGGAAGCCGAGCCGGTCGGCGAACTCCGCCTGTTCCGCGATGGCGGCCGCCTGGTCGCCCAGGTGGTCAACCCAGGGCGTGAGTCCGACCTGGATCCTGTTCGCTTCCTCCGCCATCCGCCGGCTCGGCGACGCCGGTCAGGAGCGCCAGTCGCTGAAGCTCTTACCCTGGGCGGCCAGGTCCGCCAGCAGCCCTGACGGCTGCCAGAAGTCGTCGCCGCTCTCGCCGGCGAACTTGCGCATCCGCTCGACCACCTTTGCCAGGCCGACGCTGTCGCCCCAGTGCATCGGGCCACCCCGGTAGATCGGCCAGCCGTAGCCGTTGACCCAGATCACGTCGATGTCGGAGGGTCGAATCGCGATCCCCTCTTCCAGGATCTTCGCGCCCTCGTTGACCATCGGGTAGAGGCAGCGTTCGAGGATCTCCTCCTCGCCGATCTCGCGCTGGGCGATGCCCCGGGCGGCGCCGAAGTCGCTGATGATCTGCAAGACCTCCGGATCGGGCGCCGAGGCGCGGGTCTCCGGGTCGTAGACGTAGTAGCCGCGGCCGTTCTTCTGACCGCGGCGGCCGGACTCGCACAGGAGGTCGCGGATGTCCCGGGACGCCGACTCCTTCTCGTTCCAGCCGATATCGAGGCCGGCGAGGTCGCTCATTGCGAAGGGGCCCATGGGGAAGCCGAAGTTGTACAGAACGCTGTCGACGTCGTAGTACTTCGCGCCCTCCAGGATGATCCGCTGCGCCTGCATCTGGCGCTGGAAGAGGATCCGGTTGCCGACGAAGCCGCGGCAGACGCCGACCAGCACGGGCACCTTGCCGATCTGCTTGGACAGGACCATGGACGTGTGGATGACGTCCTTCGCCGTCTTCTCGCCGCGCACCACCTCGAGCAGGCGCATGATGTTGGCGGGCGAGAAGAAGTGCATGCCGATCACGTCCTCGGGGCGGCTGGTGGCGGAGGCGATCTCGTTCACGTCGAGCGCTGACGTGTTCGTGGCCAGAATCGCGCCCGGCTTCACGATCCGGTCCAGGCTCGCGAAGATGTCCTTCTTGAGATCCATGTTCTCGAACACGGCCTCGATCACGAGGTCGCAGTCGGCGAGGGCCTCGCGGTCGGTGACGCCGTTGAGTCGCCCCATGCATTCGTCGACCTGGTCCATCGTCATCCGTCCGCGCTTGGCGGTGCGCTCGTAGTTCTTGCGGATGACGCTGAAGCCGTGGTCGATCCGGCTCTGTTCCGCCTCGACGATCGTCACGCCGATGCCGCGGTTGGCGAAGTTCATCGAGATGCCGCCGCCCATCGTGCCGCAGCCGAGGACGCCGACCTTCTCGATCTTGCGCATCTGGGTGTCGCGCGGCACATCCGGTACCTTGGCGGCCTCGCGCTCGGCGAAGAAGTAGTAGCGCTGGGCGACCGACTGCTTGCCCGCCATGAGGTCCGCGAACAGGCGGCGCTCGTAGTCGAGCGCGTCGTCGAAGGACATGTCGAGACCGGCCTCGATGGCGCGAACGTTCGCTTCCGGCGCCTCGAAACCGCGGGTGCGGCGGGCGATCTTGCGCCGGAAACCATCGAAGATCTCGTTCCGGTTGGCCCGTGCCTCGTTCACCTTCTCTTCGAGGTCGCGGATCTTCTTGAGCGGCCGGTCTTCGGCGATCACCTTCTCGGCGAAGGCGACGCCGCCCTCGAACACGTCGCCTGTGATCTCGTCGATCAGGCCGCCCTCGAGGGCCTCCTTCGCCCCGATCGGGTTGCCGACGGCGCACATCTCGAGTGCCTTCTGGTAGCCGACCAGCCGCGGCAGCCGCTGGGTGCCGCCGGCGCCCGGCAGCAGACCGAGCTTGACCTCGGGCTGGCCGAACCGGGCGGATGCGACCCCGACCCGGTAGTGACAGGCCATCGCCGTTTCCAGGCCGCCGCCGAGCGCGGTGCCGTGGATTGCCGCGATGACCGGCTTGGAGGCATTCTCCATCGCCTCGATCGCTTCGTTCAGCCCCGGCTCCTTCATCGGCTTGCCGAACTCGGTGATGTCGGCGCCGGCAATGAAGGTGCGGCCCTTGCAGACCAGGAGCACGGCGGCTACACCGTCATCGGCCGCTGCCTTTGCCAGGCCCTCGACCATGCCGGCGCGCACGCCGTGACTGAGCGCGTTGACGGGTGGGTTGTCGATCACGAGCAGGGCGACTTCGCCGCGGACTTCGTAGTCGACCATGTCTGTCAGTGGGGTCATGCTTCTGATCTCTCCTGGCGCGGGCGCGCCGACGGGTTGCTTGAGGATGGCTGGCGAAACGGAGCGGTATCGTAGCCGCTTACTCGCTGGTCAGCTCATCCAGATAGCGGCGGATGCGGGCTGTGTTCTTGTCGAACCGGGCACCGAGAACGCCGACCAGTCCAGTCACCAGCGCGAGGGCGGACACAAGGGGCGAAGCGAGAGCGGTCAGTGAGCTCATAGGGGCTTGGAGGGTAACAGGGACTGCTACGGTTCTCTGGTCCGTCGCCGTCCATTCGAACGCCGCAGTTTTCATCGCCGTGCAGGAAGCTCGCTCCGCCCTCGCCCTTCCCGAGCTGCTGGCGGTGGCTCTGCTCTCGTTACCGCTCGTTTCATGCGGCGGCGATTCGGTCGGCAGGGGTGAGGTTCGGCGGCCAAACATCGTCCTCTACGTCGTCGACACCGTTCGGGCCGACCGCCTCGGCGCCTACGGATACGAGAAGCCCACTTCGCCGCGGCTGGACGCCTTCGCGGAAGGCGCCGTCCTGTTCGAGAACGCCTACGCCCAGTCCTCGTGGACTCGGCCGGCGGTGGCCTCCCTGTTCACCGGTCTCCTGCCTCCGGCGCACCGCACCGTCGGGCGTCGTTCCGTGCTGCCCGAGGAAGCGACCACCCTGACGGAGATCCTGTCCGCGAACGGCTACGAAGGCCTGGGTCTGGTTCGCAACCCGAACGTGGGCGCCGCCTTTGGCTTCTCGCAGGGCTTTGCGCGTTTCCGTAGCGAGGATCGCGATCGGGACCAGACGATGCTGGACCGGGTCCGGCTGTGGCTGGATGAGCGGCAGGATCCGGAGCGGCCGTTCTTTCTCTACCTGCACGCGATCGATCCACACGGCCCCTACGCACCGGCGCCCGAGTTCGAGCAGATGTTCGACGCCGGCGGCGCGCCGGCGCACTACCGCACGGTTCGCTACCTGTTGCAGTTGAACCAGGGCGAAGTGCAACCGGATTCGGGCACCGCCGAGGCGCTGTCTCGCCTCTACGACGCGGAAGTGGCCCAGAACGACCGCGCGTTCGGCCAGCTCCTCGACGAACTCGCGGCGCGCGGGCTGGCCGGTGACACGGCGGTGATCTACGTGTCGGATCACGGCGAGGAATTCGAAGAGCACGGCCGCTGGGAACATGGCATCTCGCTCTACGAGGAAGTGCTTCGGATTCCCTTCGTCATGCGCCTGCCGGGCATCGCCCCGCGGCGTATCGAGACGCCGGCACAGCACGTCGACCTGCTGCCGACCCTGCTCGCGTATCTCGGCATCGAAGCGCCGGCGACGGACGGTCGCGATCTGCTTTCGGCGCCGGAGCGGGGAGACGATCCGCCTGACGTCTACGCTCACCTCGACGTCGACAACCACCGGAGCTCCACGGTAATCCGCGGCCACTACAAGTTGGTGCTGCCGCAGTCGCCCTCCCAGGGCAGCGAGCCGATGCTCTTCGATCTGGAGGCGGACCCGGACGAGCGCGAGAACCTGGCGCCGAACCGGCCGGAGATCGTCAGGCGGATGACGGGGCTGCTGGCCGAGCGTGGCCTTGCCGGCGAAGTCGAGCCCGCGGTCGAGCTCGAGGATGACCAGGTCGACGAGGACCTGCGGCGGCGGCTCAGGGCGCTGGGTTACGTCGACTAGGCAAAGCGCTGCGGTACCAGCTCCCGCAGGCACTTTGCCAGCAGCTCGACCCCTTCGTGGATCCTGGCGACGGAAGGGCGGGCGTAGGCCAGGCGCAGGAACGGCACGTCCTCGCCCTCTGCGTGGTAGGCGGCGCCGTAGCCGTAGTCGAGGCCGCGCCGCTCACCGAGGGCATACAGCGCTGCCCGGTCGACCTCGGGCGGCAGGCCGATCCACAGGAACATAGCGCCCGCCGGCTTGCGCCAAGTACAGATGCCGCCGAGCTCCTCGGCGAGCGCGGCCAGAAGGGCGTCGCGCTTGGGCAGCAGGGCGGCGTTGTTCCGTGCGATCTGGGCGGGCAGGCGCCCGCGCAGCAGTTCCGCAACGATGCTCGAGGAGAGCACGCTCTGACCGGCGTCGTAGCGCTGGTCGAGAAGTCGCTGCTGCAGCGGCGGCCTGGCCGCGAAGTAGCCGATCCGGACGCCGGCGCCGAGGATCTTCGACAGCGAGCCGATGTAGATGACGTCTTGGCCTTCGGCCAGGGTGTAGAGCGATTGCGGCGGCTTTGGCGCGTCGTCGTAGTGGACGTCGGCGTAGCAGTTGTCCTCGACCAGGAGCACGTCGAACTCGCGCGCGGTCTCGATCATCTCAAGCCGCCGCTCGCGCGGCATCACCGCACCGGTCGGGTTGTGGTAGGTCGGCAGCGTGTAGATGAACTGTGCCTGTTCGCCGGCTGCCCGAAGCCCTTGAAGCGTCCGGCGTAGTGCGCCGATGTCCATGCCGTCTTCGTCGGTCGGCACGCCGACGAGGCGGTAGCCGAGCCCGCGGTAGGCGCCGAGTGTGCCCGAGTAGGTCGTCTCCTCCGTGATCACGATGTCGCCCGGCCGCTCCATCAGCACCCGGCCGACCAGTGTGACGGCCTGCATCGAGCCGTTCGTCAGGGCGATTTCGTTCGGGTCGAACGCCGCCCCCTCGCGGTCCGCTTCACGCTGGGCAAGCACCTCGCGCAGACCGAGATGGCCGAGGTCGCCGGGGTAGAGGGCAAAGTCCTTTCCGATGTCGAGAATCGCCCGGCCGGCCGCCTCGGCCATTTCGGCCGCCGGGAATGCTTCGGGCGCGGTCATGCCGACCCGCATGGGAATCGGGTCGGCAGGCTGCTGGCCGGAACGTGGGGCATTGGTCATTGCGGCGGGGACTGTAGCAGCGGCGGGCGGGCTGGTAGCCTCTCGCGCTTTCCTCGACATCAACGGCTACGGCCCCTTGAGGGCTGCAAGGAGAACGGAGAATGAAGGACCTGTTCGACCTCACCGGCAAGGTGAGCGTCATCACTGGATCGACGAAGGGCATCGGCAAGGCGATGGCCGAGGCCCTGGCTGCCTTCGGCTCGAAGGTGGTCATCTCGAGCCGCAAGGCGGATGCCTGCGAGGCGGTCGCGGCCGGGATCAACGAGAGCGGCGGCGAGGCGATGGCGCACCCCTGCAACATTTCGCACAAGGACCAGTTGGAGCGGCTCGTCGCGGCGACACGGGAGCGCTGGGGGCAGATCGACATCATGGTCCTGAACGCGGCGGTGAACCCCTACTACGGCTCGAGCCTCGGCATCTCGGACTCGGCGTTCGACAAGGTGATGGACGTCAACATCAAGAGCAACCACTGGCTGTGCCAGATGGTGATTCCCGAGATGCGCGAGCGCAAGGACGGCTCGATCATCATCGTGTCCTCGATCGGCGGTTTCCGCGGCAGCTCGATGCTCGGCGCCTATGCGATCTCGAAGGCCGCCGACATGCAGCTCGCCCGCAATCTGGCGGCCGAGTTCAGCCCCGACAACATCCGCGTCAACTGCGTCTGCCCGGGCCTGGTCAAGACCGACTTCGCCCGCGCGTTGTGGGAGAACCCCGAGAACAGGAAGCGGGTCGAGGCGACAACGCCGCTGCGGCGCCTCGGCGAGCCCGAGGACTGCGCCGGCATCGCGGTCTATCTCGCGTCGCGCGCCGGCTCGTGGACCACGGGCCAGAGCTTCACCGTCGACGGCGGAGTCGTGGGCTGCGGTTGATTCCGTTTCTGCCGGCGCTCGTCCTCGCCGCCGGCCGAGCCGCAGGGCCGGGCCGGTTTGGAGGTCTCGGGCCGGCCGGTCGTGACTCTGGCGCCCGGAGTCGACGTGTCGACGCTCGAGGGAGCAGTTTCCGGGGCGCCAGGCGAGGTTCGAGTCACCGTACGGCGCCGGGACGGCGACGGTGACGCACGGGTGATCGACTGGCTGCCGACCGCCGCCGACCGTGACTTCACCCGGCAGGTCCTGCTCCGCGATCTCGCCTCCGATACCTCGTACCTGGCCACGGTCGAGGCGCGGCCGGCGGCACCCGGCGCCCGGCTGCTGGCTCAAGGACGATCACGACCTGCTGCGCAACGACTCCTGGCCCGGGATCGAACCCGGCATCTCCGCGCCGATGACGTTCGAAGACGGCTTGGCGGTGTTCGTGGAGCAGATCCCGGCGCCGGAACGCCCCTAACGCACTGTCCGCTGGGGCAAGGGCGTACAGCTCTGGCTGGTCGAGGGCCGCGACTTCCGCTCGCCCAACGACATGCCGGACGGGCCCGGCAAGACGATCTGGGGCGCCGAGCAGTGGCGATGGCTGCGGGACTCCCTGCTCGAGAGCGACGCCGACTGGAAGATCCTCATATCGCCGACCCCGATCGTCGGCCCGGACCGCGCAACCAAGGCGGACAACCACGCCAACGCGGCCTTCAGCCACGAGGGTGACGCGGTCCGCGAGTGGTTCCAGGCCAACATGGACGACCGCTTTCTTGTCATCGTCGGCGACCGGCACTGGCAGTACCACTCGGTTCACCCGGACACGGGCCTGCACGAGTTCTCCGTCGGCCCGGCGAGCGACGCCCACGCCTCGGGTACACCCGGCGAGGACCCGGAGTACCACCGGTTCCACCGCGTCGGCGGCGGCTTTCTCAGTGTCGATGTCGACTGGGTGGAGGACCGGCCGCGGATCGGGCTCCGGCACCGGGACGTACACGGTCGGGTGGTCTACGAGGTCGAGCGGCGCAGCGAGATGCCGCTCGATGATCTCCGGGTCGACCCGGCCTGGGCTCACTCCTGACGGCTCCTGTTCGCGTAGCGGCGTGCGGCCGCCTGCTTCTTCAGTTGCGGCACGAAATCGAAGTAGTGGGAGAGCGCGTACCCGGCTCGCGTGGTGGTGGCCTTCAGGTCGCGGGTCACCAGCAGTTTGCCGTCGCGCAGGACGCGGTGGTAGAGCAGGGGCGGCGCCCGGTTCAGCAGGACGACGTCGATGTCGTTCGTTCCTAGCTCGGTCATGAGGTCGGTGATGAGTTCCGCGTCGTAGCCGTACGGGCCCGGCTCGGCCAGGTCTTCGTCGATGTACACGGCGAGGTCAATGTCGCTCAGGACGCCCGCGTCTCCTCGCGCCTGCGAACCGAAGAGGTAGGCGTCGAGGATCTCGGGCCGAGGCTTCAGGGCGCGGGTCAGGCGGGCCTGGAGATCCGTGCCCTCGGTGCTCGTTCTTCTGGATTGCGCCTTGCCCATCATCGGTAGCTCCAGGAAGTGGGGATCGCGACTCTGCCTGGGCGTATCGTACAGCCGACGCGAAGTGCCAGCCCGCTGAAGCCGGTCGACTGCTAGCGTCCGCTGCTCTGGTCCAACGAGGAGGATTCGGGAATGGCCACATCACTGTCTGAGGTAGCACCCGCATTCGTCGACATGGCTCACCGCATCGTCTGGTGCTCGGCCGCGACGGTGGACCGGGCCAACCGTCCCCGCTCGCGCGTCCTTCACCCCATATGGGAGTGGGGGGACGGCGTCCTCACCGGCTGGGTGGGTACCGGTCCAACGGCGACCAAGCGCGCTCACCTCGAAACCAGCCCACACGTTTCCTGCAACTACTGGGCCGAGAGCCACGACACGTGCGTGGCGGAGTGCCAGGCGGAGTGGGCGCTTGACCTGACCACGCGAGAACGGGTCTGGAACCTGTTCAAGTCGGCGCCACCGCCGGTCGGTTACGACCCGGCGATCATCCCCGGATGGGACGGCCCCGACAGTCCGGGGTTCGCCGTGCTGCGCCTGACGCCCTGGCGGCTTCGCGTCATGCCGGGCACGGTGCTGCTGGCCGGTGAGGGGGACGTGCTTGGCTGGACGGCGGATTTGAATCGGTAGATTCGGCGTCGTCGCCTTCAACGGGCTTGAGCACCTTGACGCGCGGGGCCAGGACACGGTGCATCCGGTTCAGGCGGTTCGCGAGCCACTCGTGCTGCTTGGGCCAGTCGGACTCCTCCGTTGGGTCGCACTTCCTGTAGACCGCTACACGGCAGGAACCGACTTTCGGTAGCGCCTCCCACTCCAGCCCAAAGTCGAGTTGGCGCTCGATCGCGTCGCGGTCTAGCTTCAACGCGTCGAAGTAGGCGTTGGCGTCAAGGGCAGGCACCTGCTTCTTCAAGACGGCGTGGTCGAAGTACATTTCGGCGCGAATCCACGCAGCTTGTGAGTTAGTGCCGGCGGCGAGATGGAAGCCGCTTCGGCCTATTGCAACGAGCGAATAGGAATCTGGTCGAGGCTTCTGTGGTCTTGCGGGACCCTCGGCCGAGAGCAGGAACTCTCGGAACGCCTGCCAGTAGCGGAGCTGCACCTCCTTCATCGGAGACAGTTCGGGGGTTCGGACGACCTCCCGCGACCAGTCGTTCGGTTTGGCGACGAGGTTCAGTCTCGGTGCCGACCTGGAGTTGTCGATGCGCCAGAGTTCCAGTTCCACGCCGAAGAAGTCCGTGTCCTCCGAAGTCTCGTTGAGCCAGTCCAGAGCTGCACGATGCTCGTCCCTGAACCGACCGGCGATCCAGACGACGGTCTGAGCCTTTACCCCCGCTCCGTAGGTGATGAGCTTGCCGAGGTGGTCGTGATCGCTAACGCCTAGTTGATTCTCCACGACAACGGTACCGCCGATGCCCTCGCAGACCAGATCGGCTCGGTAGCTTCCGACTCTCTTTTCGGTGCCCTTGACTTCCAAGTCGTCGCCAAGGCCCAGCGAGTCGGAGAGCAGTTCGAGGTTCCTGGCGAGCCATGGCGTCAGGTCTGCCGCTTCGTCGCGCCAGACTTCTCGGAGCTCAACCTTCTGCATCGTGCCCAGCTTGGGTTCTTCTGCATCCAAGGTGGTTTCTCCCTTCCCTTTCCGAAGCGGCGTCCCGCGGGTGGTTACTCGGTTGAGCGGGCCCAGCGGATGGCGTCGGCGATAGCCGCTTCCGAGATCCCCGATCCGGCAACCTTGGAGCGCACGGTGTCGGCGCACCGGGAACGGACTTCCGCGGGAACGGTGCGGTCGTTCTCTACCCTTGTCTCAGGTGAAGGAGTGAGTTCGGTCGGGGCGGCAACAGCCCTGGACCTCCTTGATCGAACGCCGGATGTCGGTTTGTCGGACATATTGAGGGACTCCGCAGTCGGCCAACGCTATCTGGTCAGATGATGGTCTGTAGGACTCGGAGCTAGGGACCGCGGCCTGTTTCTCTTCAGATCGTCGCCTTCGGCACCGCCAGCCCCGCCACCGGCGCCCTCGTCCGGAAGATCGAGCCGCTGCTCTCGGGATCGTCTCGGCTGCCGGCGGTGACCACGTAGAGGTCGCGCCGGTCGCTGCCGCCGAAGCAGACGCTGGTGATGTTCTTGGCCGGTACTTCGACGTGGCCGAGAATCCTGCCGTCGGGAGCGAAGCGGGTCACGCAGCCGCCGGCGAAGCAGGCGACCCAGAGGCAGCCCTCCTCGTCGACCGCGAGGCCGTCCGGACGGCCGCGGTCGGGCGAGGTGAGACCGCGACGATTGACGCACCGGCCCGCGTCCGTGATGTCGTGGGCAACGATGTGGTTGCGCGCGGTGTCGGCGTGGTAGAGGGTGCGGCCATCCGGCGAGAAGCCGATGCCGTTGGTCAGGCTGATGTCGCCGTAGAGTTCGGTGGCGTTGCCCTCCGATTCGATCCGCCAGCACTCGCCGGGGGTGCGCTCCCGGCTGCCCGTGAACGGGCTCGTGCGCATCGTGCCGGTGATCACGCGGCCCTTGGCATCGACGAACAGGTCGTTGAAGCCGGGCGTGTCGGGCGGGTCGAAGAGGATTCGGGTGACGCCGTCACGCACGTGGCAGATGTTGCGGCCCGAGCACACGATGCCGCCCTGGGCGTGGAGTGCAATGCCGCCGACGCCGCGCCGCTTGGGCACCACGGTCTCGATCTCGCCGTTCGGGCTGCGGCGGTAGACGCCGCCGTTGTGAACGTCGCTGAAATAGAGGCGGTCCTCGGCGTCGACGCGAGGGCCTTCGATCAGGGTGTAGCCGGCCGCCAGGAGTTCCATGGGGCGCGGACTTTAGCAGCGTTATCGCCAGCGAACCCCCAGCCAGGCGGCGGGGTGGAGGAAGATGAGCACGGTGATGATCTCCAGCCGCCCGATCCACATGTTGAGCGACAGGTAGACCTTGATCGGATCGGAGAAATGGGCGTAGCTGCCGAACGGTCCGACATCTCCCAGACCCGGGCCGATGTTGCCCAGGGTGGCGATGCTGGCGGTCACCGCGGTGGGCATGTCCGTACCGGCCAGTCCGACGACGCCGACACTCACCGCGAACAACACGAGGTAGAGCAGCAGGAAGGACACGACGGCGCGGATGACGTCATCCGGCACTCGCCGGCCGTCCAGGCGCAGCGGCCGCACGGCCCGCGGGAAGACGGTCTGGAACAGTTCGAGCAGGGTCGACTTCGCGATCAGCCATATGCGCACCAGCTTGGGGCCTCCGGCCGCGGAGCCGCCGCAGCCGCCGCAGAACATGAGCAGCAGCAGGATGGTCTGGCTCGCCTGCGCCCAGAGCGTGAAATCCTCGGTCGCGAATCCGGTTGTCGTCATGATCGCGAGCGCCTGGAAACCCGCGCGCCGCAGGGTGTCCTCCGACAGAGCGTCGGTCGTGATCCACTCCCAAAGCGGTACTTCGTCGCTCTTCAGGGTGCAGGCCAGAAGCAGGGTCGCGGCGACGACGATCAGGAGGTAGAGCCGGAACTCTTCGCTTCGCAGCAGGGTCAGCGGGCGGCCTCGGACGGCCTGGAACTGGAAGGCGTAGTTCGTTCCGGCGAGGAGCATGAAGGCGATCACGGTCCACTCGATCAGGCTGCTGCTATAGCCGCCGATGCTGCTCGGGTTAGGGGAGAAGCCCCCCGCCGACACGGTGCTCAGGGAGTTGCAGATGGCGTCGAAGGGCGGCATGCCGAACCGGATCAGGAGGCCGATTTCGAGAGCGGTCAGGCCGACGTAGAGCGTGTACAGGTAGAGCGCCGTGTTGCGGATGCGAGGTGAGAGGCGCTCCTCCGTGGGCCCGGGCGCCTCCGCGAAGAACATTTGGCGGCCGCCGATGCGGAGCGCCGGCAGCACGGCGATGAAGAGGGCGATGATGCCCATGCTGCCCACCCACTCGCTCAAGCTGCGCCACAGGAAGACGCCTTTGCTCACCGCGTCGAAGTCCGTGAGGATGGTGGCGCCGGTGCCGGTCAGTCCCGACATCGATTCGAAGAGCGCGTCGGCGGGGGCGAAGCCGTTGACGGTGTAGGGGATGGCGCCGATCAGCACCAGCAACAGCCAGGCCACGGCCACGGTTGCCAGACCTTCCATCCGCCGCATTTCGAGGCCGCGCCCGGGCAGGAGGCGCGAAGCCGCTCCCAGCAGAACGGCGAGGCTTGCGGCGCCCAGAAACCCCCACGCACTGCGGCTGTGTCCGGAGGCTGCCTCTACCGCCGACGGCGCCAGAAGCACGACGCCGAAGCAGCCGACCAGCGCCAGGGTCGTGCGGAGAACCAGGGAAACGCGCACGGCAGATCGCGGGGTTGCGCTAGCGGCCTTCCGGGGCCAGTCCGAAAGCCGGGCCGACGGTGTCGGCGGCTTCGGCCGTGGCGACGACCAGAAGACGGTCGCCGGGCCGCACTTCGTCGCCTCCGCCGGGAACGATCGTGTTGTACTGGCGCAGCACGGCGCCGACGATGACGCCGGTCGGCATGTCCATTTCGCGAAGGCGCTTCGCTTCGAAGTCCGGCGGGATGGCGATCTCGATCACTTCCGCCAGACCGTCCTCGAGTGTGGCCCGGTACTCCAGGCGCGGCGCCTGGATCTGGTGCAGGACCTCGGCGATCGCGGAGGCGCTGGCGTTCAGGGTCACGTCGATGCCGACTCGCTCGAACAGGGCGCTGCTCGTGCCGTGGCTGACCCCGGTCACGACCTTCGGAATCCCGAGCTGCTTGGCGATCAGGGAGCAGAGCAGGTTCGTCTGATCGTCACCGGCCATGGCGACCAGAGCATCGCTGCGGGCGACGCCGATCTCCTCCAGCACGTTCAGGTCCGTGCCGTCGCCGCAGAAGACGATCGCCCTGCCGACCTGTCCGGCGATGTCCTCACAACGATGTCGCGAGACCTCGATGACCCGGACTTCGGGCCAGAGGCCCCGCGTCAGTTCCTTCGCCAGGAGTCTGCCGGTGCGGCCGCCGCCGATGATCGTCACGCTGCGCACCACGGTCTCGGGGGCGGCGAAGAAGCGCTTCGCCACCTGCCGTAGCGCGGTCCGCCGACCCATGAACAGGACCTTGTCGCCGGCTTCCAGGCGGTTCTGCCCGCGCGGAACGATCAACTCGCCGTTCCTGACCCGGCTGACGACCAGGGTGTGCGCAGGCAGGGGAGCATCGGCCAGGGTCGGTCCGGACAGCGGAGAATCCACCGGCAACCGGTACTCCATCAGCCAGACCCGGCCGCGGTGGAAGTTCTCCACATCGAGGGCCCGGGGCTCGAGCACGATCCGGGCGATCTCTCTGGCCAGCGACCACTGGGGCCAGATCAGGTGGTCGATGACCTCTTCGAGTGTCGTCTGCTCCGGGTCGTTGAAGCTCTCGTGGTGTTCGTCCTGGGAGATGAAGCAGTACGTCGTCGCCTTCGACCGGCCGCGGGCCGCCAGGCAGGCGATGATGTTGCGCTCGTCCGAGTCGGCGCAGGCGATGAACGTGTCCCGGTCGGAGAGGCCGACCTGGTTCAACGTCGAGCGGCTGGCCGCCGGTCCGACCGTGATCTGCAGGTCGAGGTGTTCGAAGCGGTCGCGGGCGGTCTCGGTGGGCAGAACGACGAAGACGTCCTCCTCGCGTGCCAAGGAGGACGCGAGCAGGTACGCGATGTTCCCGCCCCCGGCGATGACGACAGTCACAGGTGGGACGATAGCGGACCGGAAGGTCGGCCCGCCGCCTCCGGCTAGAAGATCCGGGAGAAGCCGCCGCTCTCGCTGCTCAGCCTGGAGTTCACCACGTTGTTGTAGATCGAGCCGAACGTGTACCGGAGCTGGATGCCGCCGCGAAACGTGAGGTCGGTCTCCAACTGGCGCCTGGCGACCAAAACCTCGGCGTCGGAGGCCCCGCCCTTGGGCAGGTAGATCTGATCCCTGATCCGCGACACGCCGGCGTAGACGTCGAAGCTCAGACCGCGGAGGATGCGGTACTCGACATCGGAGCTGAACTCGATGCGGCTGCGGTCGAAGTCGTCGAGGAAGTGGCTGTACTGGAGGTCGAGATGCGCTTCGCCCCACGGCCTCTCCATGCCGAAGGCGATGAAGGCGCCCTGGTCCGCGAAGGTTTCGCTCAGCTTGTCGTAGACGGTGACCTCTTCGTAGTCGAGCCGGGCGCCGCCGATGAAGTAGGCAAAGGTGAACTCTCGCTCGGACGACTCGCTGTACGGGAAGATGTTGTACTCGACCGCCGCTGCCGCGCGGTAGGAGTCGTCGAGGTTCAGGTAGGTTGAGCGCCGGCTGCTGGCGCCTACGCCGAGCCCCCAGTGGGGCGCCAGAGTGCGGATCACCCGGCCGAAGTAGTTCTTGCTCTGCGAGACGCTCCTGTAGGTACTGCCGTCCTCGAACTCGAAGTTGCTTTCGCGGTAGGAAAAGAAGGCGCCCATGCCCATCCGCCACATGTCCGTGGTGCGGCCCGCGGAGGCGCTTGCCTGGTGCGACTGCGAATCCCTGCGGTCCTCGTTTCGGAGGTCGGTTTCCATGCGGACGCGGTAGACCCAGTGGTTCCAGGGGTCGTCCTCCGGGTCGGCGACGAGCGCGTTCGGCTCCGGATGGAAGTGATCGCGATGCGGCTCGCCCTGTCCTTCGCCGTTCTTGAACTCGACGATCAGACCCTCGGCCTGCGGCGTTTGCAGCACGTAGCGCACCAGGCCAAGTTCCAGGACGCGGGCAAAGCCGCGACGGCGCTCGTCGTCCGTTTCGATGGAGGCCGACGAGAACAGCAGTCGCTGGTCGATGCTCTCGAACCGCTCCAGACCGATGAAGTTGAGCGTGAACTCGCGGGAATTACCGCCGAACTCGCTTGTCACCAGGACGTGGACCTCGGCGTCCTGGCGGTCGCGGACCCAGTTCACGTACGTGATCTGGCTGCGCAGGAAGTCGAAGTCGCAGCCGCTGTCGCAATCGAGGAAGAGGCGGAGGGCCTCCGTGCCCTCGGCGGTCTCGAGTGCCGGCGCCGGCCCCGCGAGGCTGCCGAGGGCCAACAGCGCGAGAGCCGGGAAGATCGGGCGCCACCGGCGGCGTTGTCGATCTCGGGTCGGCTTTCCGAACTCTCCGCGCCCGTACCCCTGAACGTCGCTATGATGCCGGACTGACTCCCGTGAGTCTCGCGGTTTCATCGGTGGGGTGGCCTTGGGCGGCTTGCTGTGGTGGCTGAGGGCGGCGGACGAGCGACGACGGAAAGTACCACAGCGAAAGAGAGAACCTGAAGCGTGAACAGCCTTCTGCGAGCCGAGTCCGCTGACTGGCGGGGGGATTTCCGGTGAGCGTCTTCGACTCGGTCGAGTCCGGCGCCGTCCCGGTGCGCGGAACGCGCCCTGCGAGCGACCTCTGGCGGCGCGTGAAGGCTGTTATCAAGTGGCCGTTCTACGTCTTGTACCAGCGCCGGCTCGAGTCCAAGCTGCGGACCTGGCGGCTGCCCCGGCACATCGGGCTGATCATGGACGGCAACCGCCGCTTTGCGCGCCAGCAGGGGCTCGGCAACGTCAACGCCGGGCACTTCCGGGGCGCCGAGAAGCTGTGGGAGGTCCTCAACTGGTGCTACGAGGCGCAGGTCTCGACGGTCACCGTGTGGAGCATGTCGCTCGACAACTTCAATCGCTCCGCGAAGGAGGTTCAGGCCCTGTTCGATCTGTTCGAGGAGAAGATCCGGGAACTCACGAACCACGACGACGTCCACGAGAAGGGCATCCGGGTGCGCTTCCTGGGGCAGATGGAGCTGCTGCCGGAGAGTCTTCAGACCGCGATCCGCGAGGCCGAGGAGGCAACCAGCGGCTACGACCGCTACCGGCTGAACATCGCGATGGCGTACGGCGGCCGGGAGGAGATCGCGAGCGCCTTCCGCAACTATCTGCTGGACAACTCGGCGGTCGGCAAGTCGCTCGACGAGGTCGCCGACGAGTTCAGCGCCTCGTCGATCGAGCGCTACCTCTACACCTCGGGCCAACCCGAGCCCGACCTGATCCTCCGCACCAGCGGCGAGGTCCGCCTGAGCGGGTTCCTGCTCTGGCAGAGCACCTACTCCGAGTACTACTTCTGCGACACGCACTGGCCGGCTCTGCGTAAGATCGACCTCCTGCGCGCCCTGCGCTCGTACAGCAGCCGCCAGCGTCGAAGAGGACGTTGAGATTCGGGGACACAAGACAAACAGGACAGGCGCGGTAGTCGCCCGACCGCTACCTGTGGTCGGGCGTCGTGCCGGCTGGGAGTTGCCAAGTGAACAAGACAGCGCGGAAGTTCCTTATTGATCTGTTGGCCACGCCGAGCCCCTCGGGCCACGAGGAGCCGGTGCAGGAAGTCGTTCGCGCCTACGCGGGCAAGTTCGCCGACGACGTTTCGACCGACATTCACGGCAACGTGATCGCGGCGGTGAACGTCGAGGCCGGCGATAGGCCGGACGGTCGCCGGGTGCTGTTCGCGGGCCACTGCGACCAGATCGGTCTCCTGGTCAGCTACATCGACGACAAGGGCTTCCTGTGGGTACAGCCGATCGGCGGCTGGGATCCGCAGCAGTTGATCGGCCAGCGGATGACCGTGTGGGCGAAGGACGGTCCGGTGCCCGCGGTCATCGCCCGCAAGCCGATCCACCTGCTCGACACCGAGGAGCGGCGGCGCGCGGTGAAGATGGAGAACCTCTGGCTCGACATCGGCGCGACGAACGGCGACGACGCGAAGACCGTGGTGCGGGTCGGCGATCCGGTGACGCTCGATCTTGGTTTCCGGGAACTGCGCAACGGCCTGGCCAACGCGCCGAAGATGGACAACACGACCGGCCTGTGGGTGGTCATCGAGGCGCTGCGGCGGGTCACGAAGAAGAACCCCAAGGTCGCGGTCTACGCGGTGTCGACGGTGTGCGAGGAGATCGGCCTGCGCGGCGCCCGCACCAGCACCCACGGCGTCGACCCCGATGTCGGCATCGCGGTGGACGTGACCCACGCGACGGACTGTCCGACGATCAGCAAGCGGCAGGAGGGTGACCTGCGCCTGGGCGGCGGCCCCGTCATCGTGCGCGGGCCCAACATGAACCCGAGGGTCAGCGATCGGCTCGAGGCGATCGCGGAGGAACAGAAGATCCCGTTCCAGTTGGCGGCCCTCGGGCGCGCGGCGCCGAACGACGCGAACTCGATCCAGATCACCCGCGCCGGCGTCGCGACCGGACTGATCAGCATTCCGAACCGCTACATGCACAGCGCCGTCGAGACGATCTCCCTGGACGACATAGATCGCTCCGCCGATCTGCTGGCCGCCTTCGCCGCGGCCCTTGCGCCCGACGAGTCTCTGATCCCCTGATCGACGGGCGCCGGGCCGCCGACTGCTAAC
Organism: Candidatus Multivorans sp.; assembly: GCA_965205295.1. Lineage (GTDB taxonomy): Bacteria > Acidobacteriota > Thermoanaerobaculia > Multivoradales > Multivoraceae > Multivorans. The sequence continues at coordinate 1,501,381 of OZ242167.1, read as the reverse complement.
CTCCGCCGCCACAATCACCGTCCAAGGAAGCGACAAGGGGGCTTGGGGAATGCCGATGAAGAACCGTCTGCGCGACAAGATCGACAACAAGGAGGCGGCGCTCGGCGCCTGGCTGGCCCTTCCGGACACGCACAGCGCCGAGCTGATGTCTCGTCTCGGCTTCGACTGGGCGACGATCGACATGCAGCACGGGCTGATCGACTACCAGCGCGCGACGGAGATGCTGCAGGCGATGACCGCCTCCGACACGACGCCGATCGTCCGCGTGCCCTGGAACGAGCCCGGGATCATCGGCAAGATGCTCGACGCCGGCGCCCACGGCATCATCATTCCCATGGTGAACAGCCGCGCCGAAGCGGAAGCCGCCGCGGCCGCCTGCCGGTACCCGCCGCGCGGAAAGCGCAGCTTCGGTCCTTTCCGGGCCGGCCTGATCTACGGCGGGAACTACCTCGAGGAAGCGAACGAGCAGATCTACTGCATCCCGATGATCGAGACCCAGCAGGCGCTCGACAACCTGGACGACATCCTGTCCGTGCCGGGCGTCGACGGCGTCTACGTCGGCCCGAGCGACCTCAGCGTGTCGTTGGGGCTTCGGCCGGCGCCGGATCAGGAGGACGAGAAGTTCACCGCCGCGATCGACAAGATCCTCGATGGCTGCAAGAGGCACGGGCTGTTTGCCGGAGTCGCCGGCACCGTCAAGGAGGCGCCGAAGCGGATCGGGCAGGGGTTCCGGTTCGTGGAAGTGGCGCGCGACAGCGGATCGATGGCCAAGGCGGCGCTCCAGGACCTGCGCATCGTGCGTGCGTGCGTGGAAGATTCCTGAGCCGGTTCACTCGGTAGCTGGAACGAATCTGCGCGGAGAGCGTTCTCACTACAGAGGCGGGCCGGCCGCGGCGCGCCCGCTGGAGTTAGAATGCAGAGCGAACGCAGAGGCAACAGGAGAAAGATCGAACCATGTCGCGAATGAAGTTCTGGTTGGTGATGGGTCTGGCACTGGCAGTGGCTGTGCCGGCGGTGGCGGAGGACGGCGAGGAGAAGCAGGTTCGCACGATTCAGATCAAGAAGATCGTGGAATGTGCGGACGGCGAGGACTGCGAGGAGCACGCGAGCCGGATGGTCTTCGTCGGTGACGATGGCGATGTCCGGGTTCTTCATGGCGACGATACGGAATGGGTGTCGGAGGACAATGTCCGCATTCTCAAGGCGGGCGGCCACGACGTGATCCTGATCGAGGATGAGGACGCCGACGGCGAAGAGGGCAACTCGATCAGGCGCCGTATTCACCGGGTCATGCAGCGGGCCGCGGAGGGCGGTCGGGGCCTGCATCTGGTGCATGGCGGCGGCGCCTTTCTCGGCGTCCAGCTCTCCGATCTGACCGCGGAACTCCGTACTCACTTCGGCGTCCCCGAGGATGCGGGCGTCATGGTCGGCAAGGTGGTCGACGGCAGCCCGGCCTTCCGCGCCGGCGTGGAGGTCGGCGACATCGTGACCGCGGTGGACGGCGCAGCAGTGGATTCGGCGTCGTCGCTCGCGCATGCGATCGGCGGCCACGGCGACGGCGACACGGTGGTCCTCGAGGTCTGGCGTGACGGTCGGATGGAGAAGATCAGCGCCGCCCTCGAAGAGCGCGAGCGGCAGGTCGCGATGGCCAGCGCGTCGTCTCACGCCGTGGACGGTGGGGGCGAAGCCCGGGTGATCGAGGTCAAGGTCGACTGCGAGGACGGCGAGGACTGCACGGTCGACATCGACAACGCGAACTCCTTCGAGTTCGCGGCCTCGGCCTGCGGCGATTCGGGCGAGTGCGAAGTGAGCGTCGAGTGTGACGGCGGTGACTGCGTCTGCACGGTGAACGGGGAAGCGGCAGACTGCTCCGCGTTCCCCGGCCTTCCCCAGTAGCGCGCTGGCCGGCATTCGCCGTGGGCGGTCCCGAACCGGCGAGCCATCCGTGCGCCCGATGACGGGCGCACGGACTGGTTCACGCGTGGCGCGGATCGCGCCACGCGGGATGTAGAGTCCCGCTCTTCACTGCACGGAAAGGACCGCCCGGATGCCCTTCGAACGTCTCAGCCTGACCGAACTGCTCGACCAGCTCGACGCCGGAGAATGCTCCTGCGTCGAGCTGATGGGCGCGACGCTCGACCGGATCGAAGCGACCCACTCGCGCCTGAACGCGTTGGTCAGCACAAGACCGCGCGAAGAGCTGCTTGCCGACGCCGGGGCCGCCGATCGCCGGCGGGCCGCCGGCGAGGCGGGCCCGCTCGAAGGGGCGCCTCTCGGGGTCAAGGATCTCGAGGACGTGGCGGGCATGGTCACCAGCATGGGCTCGCGGGTGTTCCGGGACCACGTGGCCGAGAGCGACTCCACCCAGGTGGCGCGGTTGCGGGCCGCGGGCGCGATCGTCGTCGGCAAGACGAACACGCCGGAGTTCGGGTTCACCGCGATCACGAAGAACCCGCTCTTCGGCGTGACCCGCTCACCGTGGGACCTGGAGCGAACCCCCGGCGGTTCGAGCGGCGGCTCGGCGGCGGTGCTCGCGGGCGGCGTGCTGCCCCTGGTCACGTCGTCGGACGGCGGCGGCTCGATCCGCATCCCGGCGAGCTTCACGGGCGCCTTCGGCCTCAAGCCGAGCCAGGGCAGGGTGCCTCGGGGGCCGATGCGGGCATGGGACTACGGGGGCACCGCGGTCTACGGTCCTCTGACCCGGACCGTGGCCGACGCCGCCCTGTTCCTCGACCTCGTCGCCGGCCCCTCGCCGTGCGACCCCGGCTCGTTGCCGGCGCCGGGCCTCAGCTACCGCGAGGCGTTCGACTCCGGTCTGCCGGCCTCCACGCGGATCGCCTGGTCGACGGACCTCGGCTATGCCCGGGTCCAGTCGGACGTCGGCCGCGTCGCGGCGCAAGCGGTGGCGGCGTTCGAGGAAGCGGGTTTCCCGGTCGACCCCCTGGAAGAGCATGTCCCCGGCGGTCCGCCGATGCTGACCGCGGCCTGGGGCGCGCTCGGCAACTTCTTCCTCGCCGGTCAACTGCACGAGCCGCTGCGCAACCAACGCCACGACATGACGCACTCCTTTGCCGAGGCGCTGGAGCGCTCGTGGGAGATGACGCCCGAGTCGTTCGGTGAGGGCGCCCGGGAGCGCGGCCGGCTGAACCAGTGGTGCGGCGAGGTGTTCGACCGGTTCGACCTGCTCGTGACCCCGACCGTGCCGTACGATCCGCCGCCCGCCCGCGGTCCCTTCCCGACCCACACCGATGGCAGGGAACAGGTTCCGGCGGGCGTCGCCGCGTTCACGATTCCGTTCAACATGTCGGGTCATCCGGCCGCCACGGTGCGGGCCGGTTTGTCCGACGCCGGTCTGCCGGTGGGCCTGCACATCGTCGGCCCCCGCCATCGCGACGACCTTGTACTCCAGGCCGCGCGCGTGTTCGAGCGGGCTCGCCCCTGGCACCCGCACTGGCCGGAGATCCAGGAAGGGTCTACGGGATCACCGAGACCTTGACCGCGCCGGACCGCTTGTCGGCGGCGATCTCGAAGGCGCGCCCGATGTCGTCCAGCGGCACCTCGTGGGTCAGCAGGCCGGTGTAGTCGCTTCCGGCGGCGGTCAGGAGGCGCACCGCCTCCTCGAAGTCCGCCTCGCCGGGGCGTCGCGCGTAGCAGTTGGACCACTGAAGGCGCGCCTCCTTGCCCAGGAGCATGAGCGGATCGAGCGTCAGGGGGCCGAGGAAGACGCCGAGGACGCTGATCACACCGCCCGGCGCCAGAGCGGCCGCGGCCGCATCCATCGTGTCCGCCGTGCCGCCGACTGTCTCCACGACCAGATCGGCGTCGAGACCGGCCAGATCGTCCGTCGACGCGGGGTCGAGCGACTCGTGGACGCCGAGCCGCTTCGCGAGGCGCGCCTGGTGCTCGTAGCGGGCGGTGACCCTGATGTCGTCGAACCCCCAGGCGCGCGCGACCGCGGCGACCGCCAGACCGATCGCACCGGCGCCGAGGATCAGCAGCCGTTCGGGCGGTTTGCGGTTGTCGAAGCCGGCCAGACGCAGGCCGTGGACGGCCACCGCGAAGGGTTCGGCGAGGGCGGCGAGGGCCGGCGGGAGAGTCTCCGGAACCCGGTACAGGCGGTGTGCCGGCACGACCACGGCGTCGGCGAAGCCGCCGGGGCGGCGGAGGCCGTAGAGCTCCAGGTCGCGGCAGATGGAGTCCCGGCCCTCGCGGCAGGGACCACAGTCGCCGCACGACGCGAGCGGCTCGACGACTACCGGCTCGCCGCCGGCGAGGCCGCTGACTCCAGGACCCAGGACGTCGACGACGCCGGCCATTTCATGCCCCATGGTCGAACCCGGCGCGACGATCGGCTGCGGGCTGTGAACGAGGTGCAGGTCCGTGCCGCAGAGCCCGCAGGCGGTGATCCGGACCCTGACCTCGCCGGGGCCGGGCTCCGGCAACGGCCGTTCGACCAGCGCCACCCTTCCCGGTTCCAGGTAGACGCCGGCGCGCATCGCCGTCGTCATGGGGCCGCTCCTTCCTTCCCGTCTCCCAGACACACGGGAAGCGCAAGCAGGAACAGCACCCAGCGCTGGATCTCCGTATCGCGCCAGTTCGCCTCGAACAGGCCCGCGACGTTGAGGGCCAGGAGGGCGAAGAGAACTCCCAGGTGGAGGTCCGCGCGGGGGCCGGCTCGCGCGCCCTCGCCGCGGTAGCCAGCGATGGCCAGGGCCGCCGCCGCGCCCATCAGCCACAGGTAGCAGAGCAGCGACGGGACGCCGCGGCTTGCGGCCATGTGGACGAACGTGTTGTGCAGGTGCTTCTCGCGCGCCCGCCCTGCGGTCGGATGGCGGTAGACCGGGTACCACTCGCGCACCATGCCCGGGCCGATTCCGGTCAGCGGCCGGTCGGCGATCATCTGGCCGCCGGCCCACAGCATGCAGAGCCGGTCGTAGTTCGACGGGTTGCGGACGTCGATCATGGACGTGGCGCGTTGCCAGTAGGTCGGCCAGAGGGTGGGCGCAACCGCGGCCAGCGAAACGGCCGCCAGCACCAGGGCGGCGCCGTAGCCCAGAAGAACGCGCCGGCGCTGCAGAGCGAAAGCAGCGGTGGCGACGGCGAAGGCGCCGAGCCAGGCGCTCCGGGTGAGGGTCAACACGAGTGCGGCGCCGACGACCGCCAGCACGAACCAGTTCATCTGCCGGCGCCAGCCGTGGCTGCTCGCGACACGCCCGACGATCAGCGCCAGACCGAGCAGGAGCACACCGGAGAAGGTCATGTTGTGCGAGAAGGGACCCGGAATCCGCTGGTGCAGCGGGCCGTAGTCGGTGAAGACGAACTGCGCCAGACCGTAGACGGCCAGGACCGTCGACGTACCAATGACGGCGCTGACAACGAGCCGCACCTGGCGTTCCCCATGCACCAGAAGCAGAGCCAGCGGCAGAGTCAGGACAGAGTGGAGCTCGGACAGCTTCGTCAGACTGGACGTGGGGTCGTAGGAGAAGACCGCCGAGACGGCGAAGCAGAGGGCGTAGGCGGCCAGGGGGTAGAGGAGCCGCCGCCGTCGCCGCCGTTCTTCATCGCCGGTCGCGAAGTGGAGCCGCCGGCGCCGGACGGCGGCCCAGACCAAGGTGAAGAACAGCAGGAAGTTCGAGAGCGCGATCCCGAAGGTGGTCACGAGCTGGCCCAGGAAGAGCCAGAAGCCCGCGTTTCCCCTGGCTTCGCGGCAAGGCCGGAGCACGGCGCGCTCGATCGCCCCCATCGGCCCCTGCGTCCGCTGCATGGCGGTCAGTCTATGCGGCCCCGGCTCCGCACTCCCGTCGCCGTCAGTCCCGGACGCAGCACCTCGACCCGGATGTCCCTGAGCCCGTCCGGGCCGGCCGCCGCGCCCGCCGGCGGCTCGAAGGCGATCAGGTACTGCGAGCGAAGGGCGCGCGCAATCTCGCGGTAGATGCGGTCCAGGTCGTCGACGGATTCAGCGGCGTGGTACTGGCCTCCGGTGCGGTCGGCGAGCGTCCGGAGCGCATCGATCGTCGCCAGGTCGGTGACGCGCAGCGCGATCGGGTAGGTCGCGACGCCAGCCAGCTCGACCTGGGCCAGCACGCGCTCGAAGTCGAGGTTGCTGTCGGTGTCCGCGCCGTCGCTCAAGACGACGAGAGCGCGCCGGTCCGGCCGTCCCGCGAAGGAGGACACGGCGTAAGCGATGCCGTCGTACAGACGGGTCGAGCCCCAGGCGCGCAGGCCCTCGGCGGCGTAGCGAAGCTGCCGGGCGTCGCCGACAAAGGGCGTCAGCCGTTCGAGATCGTGGTTGAAGACGAGGAGGCTGGCGGCGTCGCGCTCGGTCAGGACCCGTTCGAAGAAGCGCTGCGCGCTGGTGGCGGCAACCCGTACGCTGCGTCCCAGCGAGCTGGAAACGTCCATTAGCAGGGCAACGTTCATCGGCCGGTCGGCGAGGCTGCGGAAGTCATGGACCGGCGCCTCGATGCCTTGGTGAAGGACCCGGAAGTCCCCCGGTCCGAGGTCCGTCGCCGGGCCGGTCTGCCGGCCGCCGACCGTGACGAGGAGATCGACCAGGCGTACATCGATCTGCTCGGGCGCCCCGGCGCCCAGGAATGCGAGATCCTCCACCTGCTCGCCGGAGCGGAGCGCGGCCGCGGCGCGAACGAAGCTGAGGGGTAGCCGCAGCCCGGCCGGCACCCGGCAACGGAAGGGTGGCGCGGTCATCCGTTCGAGCAAGTCCGCGTCCAGGAAGCAGTCCACGCGATCGAGTTCACGTCCGGACGGCACGTCGACACGGACCGGGAGGTCGAGCGCCTGCTCCAGACCGGCCGGGTCAGGACGTTCCAGGGCGATCGCGAACGGGCGCTCTTCCCGTTCGACGTCGAGGCCGTGCCGTGCCACGAGCCGCCCATCGCGGTCGTGTCCGCGCACCTCGACCCGGTGGTGCTGCTGCGGCAGATCAATGGAGTGAACGAAGGGCGGTTCACTGACCCTGGCCGCGGCCGCGCCGTCGCGCAGGAAGACGACCTCGGCGATGCCGGGGCTGGCGACGGCGCGAGCGAGGAACGAGGAGCCCAGCACCCGGCCCGCTGGCGCCAGGAGTTCGACGCTTGGCAACTGGTTGAGGACGATCGTCTCGCGGCGGCTCAGCAGGTGAAGATCCGGGATGCCGGGCGCCGTCTCGAGCTCGGGCACTTCGACCGTGTCGGTGCTGCGCATGAGCCCGCGGCCGAGGTTGTCCTCGGCGCGGAGTTCGATGCGGTAGGCGCCAGGAGGCAGGCGTCGGTAGAAGTCGAGTGTGATGCCCGGTGCGCGGCCACCGCTGTCCGTTGTGCCGACCGGCCGACCGCCGCTGATGTGGTGCGTGACGACGAAGGCGTCGGCGAGCCGGTTGCCGAGGAAGACATCGCCCGTGATCGTCACTCGGTCGAGGATCTGGCCGGCGCCGAGCTCGGCGAGATGTTCGGGAGGTAGCCGCAGCCGGCCACGCAGCGCGGTGCGGCGGTTCTCGGTGCCGAGCGCCTCGAACTCGAGCGAGACGCCGCTCAGGACCATGGCGGCGGGATCGAGGACGGTCTCCACGCGCACGAAGTCGTCGACCCAGGTGGAGGTCCGGTCTTCGGCCCCGGTCGATTCGCCTGTCCAGCCCAGCCGCTCGATGAACCGCCGCCAGCCTGCCGCGCGTTCGAGCCGCCGCTGCAGCCGGGCGCGTTCGTTCGCGGTCAGGCAGCGGCGGCGTTCTGCCTGCTCCAGTACCTGGAGCGCGTCGACTGGCGGGGGAGGTGTGGCGTCGTCACCCGACCTGTCCGACGCTTTGGGGGCGAAGGTGAGATCCACGCCGGACTCCTGCGACCACAAGGTCATCGACCGGGGATCGAAGTTGATCTGCTGCACGAAGGCCAGGAGCAGATCACCATCGCGTGCCGCTGGGGGCCGGCCGAGCTGGTGTTCGAGCCGCCAGCGGTCGTAGGTCCAGATCTCGATCCGGCGCAGGGACGATTCGCATGGTTCGACCGCCTGCCGGTCGGCCGGCTTGCCGGCCAGCAGCACGGCGCGCTCCATTGCGGGCGACCGTTCTCGGAGCTGGTCGCGGGCCTCCCGGTTCTCCTGCCAGCGTTCGAGCAGGCGTGGCGGACGCGCCGCCCAGAAGGCGCGCAGGAAGCGTTCGCGCGCGCCGGGGCCTTCGAGCTGTTCGAAGGCCCGCCGCTCGCGGTCGTCAAGGAGCGGCTCGACCTCGGCGAGCCACTGGGTGTAGAAGTCGGGCAGGCGCGCCTGCGGCCGGCGGCTGCCCTGAGCTTCAACGGGTGCCGCAGAAGCCGGGGTCAGCGCCGCCGCGGCGAGCAGCAGCGGCGCAGCCGCGCGGAGGCGGCTGCGCCGGGGGAGTCGATGGTCGGAGCGGGTCGAGCCGCTACTCCGGCAGTAGCGCCTTGATCGAGTCGGAGGGCTCGAACGCGCTGGGGTCCACGTCGTCGTAGGTCACTGACTCGATCGTCTGTGTCATCTCGATGCCCATGAAACCGATGACCACCCGGGTCGGGGCCATCACACCGCCGAACTCCTTGTAGTCGCTCGAGCTGATGGTGATATCGGCAGTGCCCATCTCAGCACTCGTCCGTGTCGTCTCGATGCCGATCAGGAGGCCGGTGTCCTTGGCGAAGTAATGCGAGGAGTCGTTACCGTCATCGTCGACCAGATCGACCTGGTAGGCGGCCTGACCGTTCCAATCGGTCTCTCCGACTGTCGTCTGCTCGGGGTAGATCTCACCGTACTCCAACTCGGCGTAGAACCGCGCGTCGCGCGCAGCGTCCTTCAGCATCTGGCCATCCAGGAGGCGTGTGCCCTGCATTGGATCGTCGGCCCATCCGATCTCGCCGTTGTAGGCCTCAACGGTCTCGCCGAAACCGGCGATGTTGGTCGACTCGAAGTACTTGTCGGGCGCCATTGTGTAGATCGTCGTCTCGCCGGACATACCCATCGCCGGCATCTCGAAGTCGGCCTTGATGGTTGCGGAGGTATACGCGCGCAGCGCGTCCTCGCCGCCGATCGCATCGATGAAGCGGGCGACGATCTCCTCTGGACCCGGCAGATCGTGGTCGTCGGCAAGCAGCGGCGCCGAAGTGAGAGCGGCGCCCAGAAGGAGGGCGCAGCAGAAGAAGGCGAACGCCGCTCGGCGGCGCGTGGAGTGAAGCGACATGAATGGTCTCCTGAAGGATGTGTGTTGGTTTCCTACCTGACTACGCAAGAACTGTTGCTCGGTTGCCCTCTGGCCGCGCTAGCTTGCCCATTTCCTGGCTGCGGCCAGAGCTTCCTCTGATGGCGGCAGGGTGGGCTTCAGGCGCGCGGTCACGTTGAACGGTTCCGTGTCGATCTCGTCGAGCGGCTGTTCGCCGGCGAGGACTGCCTGCTTCCATTCCTTCTGCGCGTCCTCGCGCTCCTGGAACTCCGGCATCACTTCGCGCGCGAACAACTCCAGGCTGCTCATGATGTCCTCGTGGGTGTTCTTGCCGGCCTGGTTGAGCAGGATGACCTGATCCACGTGCGCGTTCTCGAGTTCCAGCAGACGCTCGCGGATCGTGGCCGGCGAGCCGATCAGCTCGCTGCCGGAGCGTTTGCGGCCCTCGGGCGTCTGCTTCCACTCCTGGTAGCGCTCCCAGAAGTTGTTCTTCCTCGGCTCGAACGGCCCTTCCTTGTTGTAGAGCTGCAGGGCGAACTGGAAGAACGTCCAGCCGTCGGCCTTCTGCCGCGCCTCCTCGTCGGTGGGTGCGCACATGAAGCCGCCAACCACGGCGAGGTTCGGGTTCGTCTGGTAGTCGCAGAGCTTCTGCTGATCGCCGACGAAGGTGTTGTAGTACGCGTTGACCCAGGCGCGGGCGGAGTCGAGGTCGACGAACTTGAAACACAGCGCGCCCATGCCGCGGTGGGCGGCGTAGCGGATCGTCTCGAGTTGCGAGCAGGCGACCCAGAGCGGCGGGTGGGGCCGCTGCAGCGGCTTCGGAATCACGTTGCGCAGCGGGAAGTCGAAGTAGTGGCCGTGAAACTCCCAGCCCTCGTTCCAGAACATCGGCAGGCAGGCCTGGACGGCCTCCTCCCACACGATCCGCTTGTCGCGGAAGCTGCGGCCGAAGGGGTGCAGTTCGGTGACGCTCGAACCCTCGCCGAGTCCGAGTTCGACGCGGCCGTTCGAAACCAGATCGAGGGTCGAGACCCGTTCCGCGACCCGGGCCGGGTGGTTGGTGGTCAACTGGACGATGCCGTGGCCGAGGCGGATGTTCTTCGTGCGCTGCGACGCCGCGGCGAGGAACACCTCGGGGGCCGAACTGTGCGAGTACTCCTCCAGGAAGTGGTGCTCCACCTCCCAGGCGTAGTCGTAGCCGAGCCGGTCCGCGAGTTCGATTTGCTCCAGCGAGTTCTGGAGCAGCCGGTGTTCCGAGTCCGGTCCCCAAGGCTTGGGTAACTGGTGCTCGTAGAAGATGCCGAATTTCATGGCCGCCGACAGTAGCACCGCCGTGCGCGCAGCGGGCTGCTAGGGTCGCGCGTCGGAGGACTTGGCGATGGCGATGACAGCAGACGAGGTGCGCGCGGCCTGCGAACAGTTGAGCGGTTGGGAGGCGGACCTGGGCGTCCCCTCGATCGCACGGGACTACCAGTTTCCGACCTTTCCGGCGGCGGTGCGGTTCGTGGACTTCGTTGCCGAGCTGGCCGAAGCGGCGGATCACCATCCGGACATCGACATCCGCTACAACCGGGTCCGGCTCACCTTGAGCACCCACTCCGCGGGCGGCGTGACCGAGAAGGACTTCGCTCTCGCCCGCGCGATCGACCAGAGCTGATCAGACCGGTCCGCTTCCCGTGACCCAACCCTTGGAAGCGGCGACGAGGGCGCCCGCCTTGGAGGCGCCGTACTACCTGCCGGTCGGCAACGAGGTCGAGCTGTTCCTGGCCGCCCACCGGGCGCGGCTGCCGGTGCTGCTCAAGGGGCCGACCGGTTGCGGCAAGACCCGGTTCCTGGAACACATGACGCACCGCCTCTACCGGGGCGACGAGGCCGGGACGCGGGCCGGCATCGAACAGCCTCTGGTGACGGTCGCCTGCCACGAGGATCTGACCGCTACGGACCTGGTGGGCCGTTACCTGCTCGAGGGCGACGACACGGTGTGGATGGACGGCCCGCTGACGCGGGCGGTGCGCGACGGGTCGATCTGCTACCTCGACGAGATCGTCGAGGCGCGCAAGGACACGACGGTGCTGATCCACGCGCTGACGGACCACCGGCGCATCCTGCCGATCGAGAAGCGGGGCGAGATCCTGCCCGCACACCCCGACTTCCTGCTCGTCTTGTCGTACAACCCGGGCTACCAGAGCGTCGCCAAGGATCTGAAGCCCAGCACGCGCCAGCGATTCGTGGCGCTCGAGTTCGACTACCCGCCGCCGCAGATCGAAGCCGAGATCATCGCCCACGAGGCGGACATCGACGTGACGCTGGCGCGTGACCTGGCCGAACTCGGGAAGCGCGTTCGCAACCTGCATCACCGCGGTTTCGACGAGGGCGTCAGCACGCGGCTCCTCATCTACACGGCGCAGTTGATTGCGGGCGGCATCAGCGTCCGCGAGGCGTGCGTCGCCGCGATCTGCCGCGCGATCACCGACGACGACGAAGTCCAGCGCGCGGTGGCCCAGGTCGCATCGACTCTGCTGCCTTGAACGCCGTAGAACTCGACGACATCGGACGCGTCCTCGAGATCTTCGTCGAGGCGATGCTGGCGCGTCCGGCCGAGGTCCGGCCGCTCGCCGATCTGTCGACCGGGGACCGCTCGCGCGCCGGCCATGTCGACCTCGAAGGCGCCGCCGCCGCGGGCCGCCCGACGACCGACGGCGCGGCCTTCTACCTGCCGGAGCGAATCGCGCGGTTTTCCGACCGCGAGGGGAACTTCATGGTCTACCGGATGGCGGTGCTGCACCAGTTGGGCGGCGTCTTGTTCGGCACCTACCGCCGCGGCCCGGTTCGCTTCGCCGACTTCTTCGCCGGCTTCGAGGAGCCAGGCCTCGCCCGCGCGCTGTTCGCGCGACTCGAAGGAGCGCGCATCGACGCCGCTCTGGCGCGCGCGTTCCCGGGCGTTCGCCGGGACCTCCCGCGGCTGATCGATGACGCCCTGAAATCGTCACCAGCGCCTCCGTCGAGGCCGAGGCGCCGGCATCGGTTCCGCGAAGCGGCTCTGTTCGAGCTGGCCGATGCGCTGCTGGTGGCCCAGCGATCCTTGTTGACCTCGCCCGCATCCGCCCCTGGGAACCCGGGTGGCGCGCCCGCATCCGCCCTTGGCCTACGCCACAGAAGTAACCTCCCCAACGAAGCCGCGTCCCTGCTCCAGCCCGGCGCCACCGTCGAGGACACCCGGCGCGCGGTGCGCTCCCTCTATCCTGCGTTTGCCGCCCTGCGCTCGCGCGGTCTCCTGGCCGACGCCGGCGTGCCGGCCGACGCTGCCGGCGCGCAAGATCGCGGTCCGGCGCCCGACGCGGACCCGGTCCCGCAGTCGCTCGAAATGCCGGCGCCGGCCCATCACGGCGACCCGGCGCCGGAGCGGGTGGAGCTCCGAAGCGAGTGGGCAGAACTCGCCGCCGAGATCGAACTGCGGGACGACGTGGCGCCGGGCCCGGTGGCCTCGGGCCTGATGGACCAGTTGCAGGTCGACGAACTCGGTGTGCTCAGCCTCCAGGACGGCGATCTCTCGGGCACGGCCGGACTGCCGTTCACCGACCTGGACGTCACCGGGGCGATCGAGGCCGAGGCCGGCGCCGCGGACGCCGAGTTGATCGAACTCGACCCCGAAGAGCTGGCCGCCCGCCTGGAAGAACTGTCGAAGCGGCTCGAACGCGAGCTCGAGGCGGCGGGCCTGAACCGTGACCGCGAGCAGGTCCACTACTACGACGAGTGGGACCACGAACTCGCCGGCTACCGGCGCCGCTGGTGCCATCTCCGGGAGAAGACGATCGAACCGCCATCCACCGACGGCGTCGGCGACCCCGCGGTCTCGGGTCACCGATTCGTCGATGAGACGAGACGCCACCATGCCGACCTGCTGCGGCGCGTGCGACGCCAGTTCGAGTTGCTCAAGCCGGAGGAGTTCCGGCGCGTGCGGCGGCTGATCGAAGGCGAGGAACTCGACCTCGACCGGGTGGTGGAGACGCACGTCGACCGCCGCGCCGGCCGGCCGCCGGACGGCGCCGTCTACATGAGCCGCCGCCGCCAGCACCGCGACGTGGCGGCGGCGTTCCTGCTCGACATGAGCGCCTCTACCGACGCCGAGGCGCCGGTAGACGAGCCGGAACGACCGTCGGGCAAGGCGCCGGAACCCGAGTACGTGGGCGTCTTCGACGACTTCGATTGGCCCGACAGCCCCCAGCGGCATCCCCCCGGCCGCCGCGTGATCGACATCGAGAAGGAGTCACTCGTTCTGATGGCCGACGCGCTCGAGACCCTGGGCGACGACTACGCGATCTACGGCTTCTCCGGCTTCGGCCGCAAGGAGGTCGAGTTCTTCGTCGCCAAGGAGTTCGACGACGACCTCAACCGGGAAGCGGAAGAGCGGATTGCCGCAATGGAACCGAAGCGCAGCACCCGCATGGGGCCGGCGATCCGCCACGCCGCGGTGAAGCTCGCCGAGCGCGAGGCGAAGGTCAAGGTGCTCCTCATCCTGTCCGACGGCTATCCCCAGGACTTCGACTACGGCAGCGACCGTGCCTCCCGCGTCTACGGCATCCGCGACACGATGGTGGCCCTGCGCGAGACGGAACGCCAGGGCATCTCGACCTTCTGCATCACCGTCGACCCGGCCGGCCACGACTACCTGCGCGAGATGTGCCCCGAGCGCCGCTATCTCGTGATCGACGAGATCGCGGCCCTGCCGATCCAGTTGCCGAAGGTGTACCGCGGCCTGACGGCGTAGCGGCTGCGCCGTGTGGCCTGCGTTGCTAGGATGACGATGCCGCGACCTGCCAAGGCGAAACGTGGACGCTCCTTTGCACAACAACGTCGAATGGCCTGCTGAGGACATCGAGTCCTTCTGCAGCCGCTGGCACATCACCCAGCTCGGCGTGTTCGGCTCGGTCCTTCGGCCTGACTTCGGCGCCGGCAGCGACGTGGACGTCCTGGCCCGATTCAGCGAGGCGGCTCGACACTCTCTGCTCGACCTGGAGCGGATGGAGCATGAGCTGGAGTCGATTCTGGGGCGTGAAGTGGACCTTCTGAGCTGGTGGGCGGTGGAGCGAAGCAGGAATCGCTTTCGGCGGGAGGCGATCCTCGGGTCGGTGGAAACGATGTATGAATCGTGATCTCGCGGCCGTTGCGGACATCGTGGAGTCAGCCAGGAAGGTATGTGAGTACGTCGCAGGTGTCCCGCGACGCGAGTTCATCGAGAACGTCCAGTTGCAGGATTCGGTGGTCCGTCGCCTCCTGGTGATAGGGGAAGCGTCCGGTCGCTTGTCGGCTTCCTTCCGCGAGACGCGGCGGAGCATCCCGTGGCGTGAGATCCGGGGAATGCGCAACCGGATGGTCCACGTCTACGACGACATCGACATGAACATGGTGTGGCGGACTGCCCGGAACGACATCCCTAACCTTCTCGCTGAGCTGGCGCCGGTGGTGTCAACGGACCGGGAAGCGGAATCAAGCGATTGAGTCTGGCGGCCTCGCATTGAACTCCAGAGAGCGACGGGAGTTTGTGGAGCGGCTCGCAGTCGAGAACCGAGCGTTCTACGAGACCGCGGACGGGCGCGCAGTACTCCGCGCCATGGTTGGGCGACAGTGGCGTGCCCGTGCCGCCGGCGCGCGGTCGGGTCTACGCCACGCTGCCGACAGATGTCGACCTGCCTTTTGGCCTGCACATCAACGCGGACTGGCTGATGAACATCTCCCGCACGGGACTCAGGGAGATCGAAGACAACCCGTGGCAGCGAGACATCGTACAGCGAGTTGCCGACGGTCGTCGGCTCACGCTCGAGTTCATGGTTGCGAAGACTGGCCGATCTCGATTGGGTGCCTTGCGACGATTCGCGGCTTCGCTGGCCTACATTCGGTGGGTCTGGAAGCGGGCGGGCACTTCAGGGGAGGGCCTCGCAGACCAGGTTCGCGATTTGCTGCCGGCGGCGTACGCCTACTGCCTCGAGGACTGCGCTCGCGACGAATCGTTGGCCGAGCGCTGGCAGCAGGCGATGCCCGAGTCAGTAGTCTTTGCCGAGCGGGAGTGGGTCCGGCTTGCCGATTCGTCTGCGGATGTCTACTTCGACGACATGGAGGACCGAAGATTCGCGCCCAGGGCGGACACTGCCACCAAATGGATCCTTCGAGGCGGCGAGTGGCGGATGATCGCGGATGAGCCCAGAAAGATCACTCGAGCGTCGGTTGGCTCGGATACCACGGGCGAATGACGGGTTCGGTGCGGGGCGCTCAGGAAACCCTGTAGGCTGAGCTAGCCGCCCGCTTGACGGAATTCATGTTCCGCACGGGCCGTATAGCGGCCGAGGCGCCCGATGTTCGGGTCCAGAGCCATGGAGAAGGGAATGCGCGCCTCCCCGGGTGACCGGATGCCTACTCCCCAACCTGCCGCGTCAGCACACCCAATGGCGGCGCACCGTCCGGGCTCTCGAAGTCGATGTCGAGCAGCATGGCGATGAGGTCCGCGATGTCGGTGAGGGCCATACGGTGGACTGTGCGGCGCGCTTCGAAGCCGGCGCCCCAGCCGACGAAGCCGGTGAGGATCTCCGGGAAGTCGGTGGGGAAGAAGCCGTGGGTGCCGCCGTCGGTGGGCCTTACGGGGTCGCCTGAGGCGTCGGAACCGAAGCGGACGCCGAGCGTGCCAGTGAGGGCGAAGGGGGCGTTCGGGGCGGCGCCGATGGCATCGAGTTCATCGCGTTCGACGACGCGGAAGAGGCGGCGAACGGACGCCGGCAGGTTGACGAGGAGCTTGCGCACCGCTGCTTCAGTGTCTCGGTCGTCGGCGTCCCGCAGGTGCAGAAACGCGGCGCCGCTCGTGGCGTGGAAGGTCGCGCGCCATGTGCCGCGGTCGGGCTCGGTGCCGTGGAGGCCGGCTTCGGCGAGCCACACGTTCGGCATGATCTGGGTGTGGAGATCGACGAAGCCGTGGTCGCCGGTGATCACGAAGGCGGTGCGGTCGAGAATGCCGGCGCGCTCGGCGGCGTCGCGGATCGCTCCGATTGCCCGGTCGGCGGCGGCGACGGCGCGCCGGGCGCGATCCGACTCCCGGCCGTGTGCGTGCTGGGCGGAATCGGTCGTGATCAGGTGCAGCGCTATCAGAGCCGGCTGGTGGGTCTCCAGGACGTACGCGGCGATGGCGGCGGTCGTGTCGTCGCGGGTGATGTAGCTGGAGGAGTAGTTGCGCTGGTTGAGGCGCCCTGTGGCCTCACGCTCCAGTTCCTGCCACAGACCCGGCGTGCTGCCCTCGCGCATCGGCAGCAGGCGGTCGACGTTGGGGTCGAGGGAGTAGACCTCGGGGACGAGGAGGTCGATCGGTGCGCCGACGGTTACCGGCCAGGAGATCGCCGCGGTCTTCCTGCCGACGGCTCGGACCGCGTCCCAGAGGGTGGGAACCTGGATTGCCGATTCGTGCCAGTACCAGTGGCCGGTCTGGCCGGCGGGTTCGAAGGGTCGGTTGTAGTAGACGCCGTGGCGGGCGGGTAGTGCGCCGGTGACGATCGTCGTGTGCGACGGGTAGGTGACCGAGGGGAAGACGCCCCGTACGCCCTCGGCGTGGGCGCCGTCGCGCGCCATCTGCTGCATGTTGGGGGCCGGCCAGGAGGAACCTGGAACGTAGAAGTCGGGACGGAAGCCGTCGACGGAGACGAGGACGACGTGGTCCGCTCGGGGTTGGGCGGCGAGCGGAACGGCGGCCAGGACCAGGGCGCCGAGCAGAACGATGAAACTGTACGCTGACCGGGTGGCGGAAGCGGACACGCGCGACTAGACCGCCGCCGCCAACCGGCGGTCGTAGACGCTCTGCCGCATCTCTTCGAGCTTGTCGATGTAGAGCTGCCGGTAGCCGTCGTACTCGAGGCCGAACGGCGCCCGGCCGGGCTCGAAGCCGGCAAAGGTCTGGTTCGGGCCGTCCTCGGCGAAGGGACGCATGGCCTCGACCTGTTGCTCGAACAGGTCGACGAGGTGGGGATGGTCGGCGAGCAGCCGCTGCAGAACGTGGACGCCGAACGCGATGTGGCGTGCCTCGTCGCGTTGGATCAACCGGATGCCGCGCTCGAGCCCCGAAAAGCGGCCGGTGCGCTCGAAGATCGCGTAGTACATCGGGTAGCCGGCCTCGGCGCCCACGCCCTCGACGTAGAAGTGGTAGAGCATGATCGCGTTCAGCATCGCCTCGGGGCTGTCATCCGTAAGCAGCGCCCGCATCGCCTCCGGCAGCCGCGTCGAGAACATGTCGCCGTGGAGGTCGGGGTAGGGGATGTCGACGCCGAAGCGGCCCGGCAGCGTTTCGATCAGCCAGGTCTCGAAGAACTGGACGTGGCGAGCCTCCTCGTACATCTGCGCGGTGACGAACATCTCCTCTTCGAGCCGGCCCTGCTGGCGCAAGCGAAACTGGAGCGGTGCGAGTTCGTGGGTCACGCCGCGCTCACCGACCCGGAAGCCGGACACGATCCGCAGGAGCAGTTGGCGTTCGTCGTCGCCCAGCGCCAGCCAGTCGGAGCGCTCCTGGGAGAAGTCGATGTCCACGGGATTCCAGGAACGCTCGTGCGAAGCGGTGAACAGCCGCATGGGAAGCGAGGTGTTGTCGAATGGCATTGGTGGACCTCCTTGGGGAGACCGATTCTAGCCCGGTCGTCAGGGGCGGTTTGTCCAGGAAGAGGCGTCGTGACAACTGAACCTACCCTTCCCCAAAGGCGAAGCGCACGATTCTCGGTGGCTATTGACAATCTGCCCGCGAGAATGAAACGGTGTTGCGGGCTGGCTTCGATGCCAAGGTGTGGGGCTTGCTTCTACCCTTTCGGCTCTACCGCTTCGGCGCGAGAGTAGCCCGCAGTCTTGGAGGTGCGCCAGCCTGATGACGAGGGCTACCCGTTCTGACGTTGGCGAGCCGGGTCAGTGAGCGCCCGCGATCACCGACGGCAGGGCGTTCCCGGAGGGTTGCCGGCGTTGAAGGCGGCGCCGAACGCACCGGCCGATTTGCGAGTGTCTAGTCGACCCCGGTCAAGGCGGTCGCTCAACGCGTTGGATTTCGTCCTCCTGGCGACCGCTCTGGCCCTGCCGGGGACGGCGCACGGGCAGCCGGCGGCGCCGGCCTCTGAGGAATTGGCGCCACTGAGCGAGGTTCTGGTGATCGAGACCCCGCCGATGGCTGCAGTCGTGCTGCAGACCGTCACCGCCTCGGTCGAGCCATACCGGTTCGCCGACGCGTTCCCGGTGGCCGTGAGCCCGGCCAGCCACGGGCGGTGGGAGGCGACGGGCGGGGGCCGCACCGCGGTGTGGCGTGTGCGCGTCCTCTCGGACGGTGCGAACTCGCTCAACTTCGGCTTCACTCGGTACCGGATGCCTCCGGGCGGCTGGCTGCGGATCTACGCGCCGGACGAGCGGGAGGTACTTGGGCCGTACACGGAGGCGGACAACGAATCGCATGGGGAGCTGTGGACCCCCTTGGTCTCCGGCGGCGAGGCGGTGGTCGAGGTGAGGGTGCCGGCGGGCCGGATCGGGGAACTCGAGCTCGAACTCGGAGCGGTCAACCGGGGGTTTCGCGACCTGACGCCGGCGCGCGTGGTCTCGCCCGACCATGGGAGTTGCCACGTCGACGTGGCGTGTTCGGATGCGGATCCGTACCGCGAGCAGGTCCGCAGCGTCGGTTTGGTCGTCGTGGACGGCATCTTCGCCTGCACCGGCGTGCTGCTCAACAACACGGCCGGGAACGGCAAGCCGTACTTCCTGACCGCCGATCACTGCGGCTTTGGGCTTCAGGCCGCCTCCTCCGCGGGAACTGTCGTCGTGTACTGGAACTACGAGAGTCCAACCTGCGGCAACCGAACCGGGGGATCGTTTGCTCATCACCAGACCGGGGCGTGGCTCCGGGCGCGCAACTTTGCCTACGACCTCGTCCTGGTCGAGTTGGACGACATGCCGGACCCGGCCCTCGACCTGTTCCTCGCGGGCTGGGACCGCGGCGATGCGCTGCCCACCTCGGCGGTCGGCATCCATCATCCTCACGACCACGTCAAATCGATCAGCCTTACCGACGGACCGTTCACGACGACGGGGCAGTATCTGGACCCGACCGTTGACGGCGGGGGCTACCTGCGGGTCGCTGGCTGGGACCAGGGTGCGACCGAGGACGGTTCGTCGGGATCGCCGCTGTTCGATCAGAACAAGCGCGTGATCGGGCACCTGAGCGGAGGCTATGCGTCCTGCGAAACCAGTGATCTTGCCACTTGGTATGGGCGGCTGGCGAAGGCCTGGACTGGCGGTGGGACGCCGGACTCGCGCCTGAGCGATTGGCTCGACCCGATGGGCCTGGGCCAAACCGCTATCGACGGCCTGGACCTGAATGCAGCCCCGGACAAGGTCGGAACCCTGGACGACAAGGCGCTGCGGCTCGCGGACCCGGAGACCGAGCGAGCGCTGTCCTTCGATATGTCCTACGGTTTCCGCGATCGGGACGGGGACACCCTGACCTACGCTGCGTCTTCGTCCGACGAAACGAAGGCGACGGCTTCGGCGACGAGTTCGATGGTGACGATCGCGCCGGTAGCCGAAGGCGTGGCCACGGTAACGGTCACAGCGACGGACGTGGACGGCTCGAACCGGACGGCGACCCAGACATTCCTGGCCACGGTCGGAGACAATCGCTCCCCGGAGCCCGTCGGGACGCTGGCGCCGCTGGCGCCGCAGATCGCGGACGGCGCCAGGGAGGTGAACGTGTCGTCGGCGTTCCAGGACCGGAACAGTGACGTGTTGACCTACGGCGTGTCGTCGTCCGCAGCCGCCGTGGCGACGGCGACCGTGTCCGGCTCAACCGTGACCGTGACGCCGGTATCTCCCGGAACGGCGGCGGTGACTGTGACCGCGACCGATGCCGCCGGCTCGAACACGACAGCGAGACAGCGATTCGCCGTCGTCGTAGCAAACCGTCCTCCGGAGGCGGTCGGAACGTTGCCGGGGCTGGCTTTGGCGGTAGACGAGGCTTTCCGGTGGGTGGATGCGTCGGCCGGGTTCCGGGATCCGGACAACGACAGGCTCAGCTACACAGCCGCTTCGTCGGACGATCTGGTGGCGACGGCAACCGCCGCCGGCCACGCGTTGACGATAGTGCGTGCGACAGTGACCGTGACGCCGATATCGCGCGGTACCGCGACGATCAGTGTGACGGCTACCGACAAGGAAGGCTCGGGCATGTCGGTGACGCAGACGTTCGATGTGAAGGTGGGGAACTACCCTCCGCAGCCCGTCGGTACGCTGACCGGGCCGGACCTGCGGGTCGGCGCCGGGAATGGGGTCGTCGAGGTTGCGGCCGCGTTCGAGGATCCGGAGAACGACACGCTGACCTACGCCGCTTCGACGTCGGCGCCGGCGGTGGCGGGAGCGAGTGTCTCCGGCTCACGGGTGACGTTGGCGCCGGTAGGCCTCGGGAACGCGACGATCACGGTGACGGCGACGGACATCGCCGGCTCGAACACGCCGGCGACGCAGCGATTCGACGTGCGGGTCAGGCCAAGGCGGGGTGTGACCGTGTCGACCGCCGCGCTGACGGTCGACGAGGGGTCGAGCGGGAACTACACGGTGGTCCTGGACTCGGAGCCGACCGGTGAGGTGGTGGTGACGCCGAGGGTGGTGTCGAGCACGAAGGTCACGGTAGACCCGGCGTCGCTGACGTTCGACGAGTTGGATTGGCAGACCCCGAGGACGGTGACGGTGGAAGGGGTGGATGACCAGGACGCGGTGGCCGAGCCCCCGGTGACGATCCGGCACCAGGTGAGCGGCAGCGACTACGGTTCGGTTTCGGTCGGGTCCGTGCGTGTGACGGTGGTGGAGGACGACGCCCCGACCTTGTCGGTGGAGGCGGTGGCGGCGTCGGAGGTCGCCGGATCGCTGACCTTCGAGGTGACGTTGAGTATTGCGAGCAGTTCGGCGGTAGAGGTGGACTACGCGACCTTTGACGGTTCGGGGGCGGCCGGCGCTCGGGCCGGCTCGGACTACACGGCGGCGAGCGGCACGCTGACGTTCCTGGTGAACTCGACCGCGTCGCGGCAGATCGTCGTGGACATCACGGACGACACGGATGACGAGGAAGAGGAGGAGACGTTCCGGCTGACGCTCCGCAATGCGCAGCACGCGTCGCTGGCCGGCGGCGGCTCGACGCTGCAAGTCACGGGAACGATCGAGGACAACGACGAGCCGGAGGTCGAGGTGTCGTTCGGGTCGTCGAGCTATGGGGTGACCGAGGGCCGAACGGTGGACGTGGCGGTCCGTCTCGACCGCGATCCGGAGCGGGATCTGGAGATCTTCCTGCAGGAGACCCACCACGGCGGCGCGACGGACGCGGACTACTCGGGCGTTCCGGTGAGCGTGGCGTTCGGTCCGGGCGTGAGAACGCAGGAGTTCCTGTTCGCGGCGACGGACGACAGCGCCGACGATGACGGTGAGTCGGTCGTGCTGAGTTTCGTGTCGTTGCCGACCCGGGTCGGTGGCGGTGGCGAGACCACCTTGGCGATCCAGGACAACGACGGCAGCGGCAGTCCCGGCAGTCCCGGCAGTCCCGGCGGTCCCGGCGGTGACGACGAAGACGACGATGACGACGACGGTGGTGGCGTCCAGCCGCCCCCTCCCTCTCCGCCTCCGCCGAGCGGTCCGCCCAAGGCCGACTTCACGCTGACCGCGGAGTGCGCCGGGGACCTGTGCCGTGCGCGCACGGACGTGCCGGTGACGTTCGAGGACACGAGTGCCGGCCACGTCGAGTCCCGTCGCTGGGACTTCGGTGACGGGACGGCGTCGCGCAACCGGCGGATCGCGCACGTCTGGTCGTCGCCGGGCTACTACGAGGTCAGCCTGTCGGTCAGCGACGGCACGACCGTGTCGACGGCGAAGCAGGTCTTTCTGGTCGAGGCGAGCGATCCCGCCGGGACGTGCGAAGCGGACGCGCAGACGCTGTGCCTGCAGGACTCGCGCTACTCGGTGGCCGTGGAGTGGTTGACGGCGGAGGGCGGGCGCGGCCCCGGCAGCGTCGTCCACGAGAGCACGAACGACTCCGGCCTGTTCACGTTCTTCAGCGAGGACAACTGGGAAGTGCTGATCAAGGTGCTCGACGGCTGCGCGGTGAACGGCCACGTGTGGGCATACGGCGCGTCGACGACGGACCTGGGCTACACGATCCGGGTGACCGACACGGCGACGGGCGCGGTGAAGGAGTACCGGAACGAGCCGGGGCTGCCGGCGCCCGCGATCACCGACGGCAGGGCGTTCCCGGAGGGTTGCCGGCGGGCTAGTGACGGCGGAAGGTCCGGATCAGCAGCAGCATCGCCACGGCCATGAGCATCGACCCCGCAAGCAGCGGCGCACCGGGCAGCTCGAACGGAGCGGCGTCCGAAGTGAAGTAGCCGAACAGACCCGCGGTGAACACCAGCGGCGCGACGATTGCGGACAGGCTCATCAGCGAGGTCAGGGCGCTTCTTACGTTGCCGAAGGCGTTAGAGTTACACCGTGAGTACCACCTCTGACACGGCACGGTGGGCTCGGGAACCGTTCCGGGCCCGCGCCGCGGCACGATCGCGGTTGGCCGCCCTCGGCACGCTCGCACTGGCCGGAGTGTTCCTGGCATGCGCCGAGTCGGTGCCCGAACCCGACGAACGCAGTCTGCGGGCATCCTTCGTCGCCCAGATCGGGGCCGACGAACTCGTGAGGGACCTCAAGGTCTACGGGGACGAAATCCACTTCACCCGCCCCGACCGCTCGGGTCAGGACGTCGAGTGGCGGGTTCGCATCGACTCGCTGTCGGTGGAGCCCTGGGGCGGTGACGAGGCCGAGTTGGCGGGTCACGTCGTGTCCGGCTGGAGCGTCGCCGGACGCCCGGTGTCGGTCGAGGCCGGACCGGATGGTCTGGTCACCGACATGCCGATCTGGGTGCTCGACACCGGCCTGGCGCCCGAGTGCTGGGCGCTCTGGGACGAGGACGCGAAGGCCTGGGGCTGGTGAACCGGTCGGAGAGCTGCCCGCGCGGCAGCTATGATCACGGTACGCGAGGAAACACGGTTGTTGGAGGGCAGGCAAATGAGAAGGCATGAACGCTTGAACGTCGGTTGGACCGTGGCCGCGGTCGTTGCACTCCTGGTTGTCGGCTCTGCCGGCGGCGCGGTCGCCGCGGGCAACAACGCCAACAACGCCAACAACGCCAAGGACACCGACTGGACGATGCCCCGCACCGGCTACGGGCACCCGGACCTTCAGGGCGTGTGGGCGAACAACAACGCGACGCCGCTGCAGCGTCCCGCCGCGTGGGCCGGCAAGGAACGCCTCACCGATGAGGAGCTGCAACAGTTGATGGCGGCTGCGTCGGAGGCGACGAACCCGGGCGCCGACGCCCTGTTCGGCGACCAGCTCGTGCTCGCCGCGATCGCGCGCACCAAGGCCACGTCCTACGACCCGACGACCGGCAACTACAACCAGTTCTGGATCGCAGACCGAGACTGGACGAACCGTACGTCCCTGGTCATCGATCCGCCGGACGGTCTGATTCCTCCCTTCACCGAGCCGGCGAAGAAGCGCCTCTGCGAGCGGGTCAAGCACCTGATGGAGCACCCCGCCGATTCCTGGCTGGACCGTCCGATTCCCGAGCGGTGCATCAGCTACGGCGCTCCGTTCATCTTCCCGGGCTACAACGGCTACCACCAGGTGTTCCAGAGCGAGGACCACGTCGTGATCCACCAGGAGATGATCCACGACGCGCGGGTGATCCCGCTCGACGGCCGGGCGCAACTGGACGAGGACGTGCGGCTGTGGAACGGCGCCTCCCGCGGTCACTGGGAGGGCGACACCCTGGTCGTCGAGACCACGAACTACTCGGAAAAGAACGACTTCATGGGCTCCTCGAAGCAGCTCACAATCACCGAGCGCTTCACCCTGACCGGGCCGGAAACACTGGAGTGGGCGATCACGGTCAACGACCCGGGCACCTGGACGAAGCCCTGGACCGCTTCGATCCCCCTGAAGCGCACCGAGGACGCGATCTTCGAGTACGCCTGTCACGAGGGCAACTACGGGATGGAAGGGATGCTCTCCGGCGCCCGTGCCGTGGAGGCATCAGACAAGCCGAAGCAGATCGACCCAGGCGCCGCGTTCCGGTATCCGGGCCTGATCTGCGACTTCTGATCGGTTCGGCGTTTCGCTGAGCGCGTTGCGCCGCCTTTCGCGGACGCGGGCGAAGGTCCTGCGTCAGCGGATGGTGCGGACTTCGATACCCGGCAGTTCCAGTTCGAGCCAGGCGCGGTCGCCGGTGAGAACTGGTATGCCTCGTACGGCGGCCGTGGCGAGGCAGGCACGATCGCCCAGGCCGAGACCGGCGAAGGCTGTAGCCGGGCGGAGCGCGCCGCTCGCCAGGGCCGTCTCCGAGTCGAAGGGCAGGATCTCGACTCCGAGAACTCGAAGTGAGAACGCCACGTCCAGCTCCGACCATCCCTGGTGGTGGAGCCGTGCGGCTACCTCTTCGGCATTCACGGCGGACATGGCAGCGCCGTCCGATAGGGCGTTCAGCACGGCTTCCGCTCCCGCCTCGCCTTGGACCAGCGCGAGAAGCGCCGATGCGTCAAGGAGAGAGCGGGCCACGTCACTCTCTCCGGGCCTCGGCTCGCCGCTCGGCGATGAAGGCGTCGACTTCGCCGCCGGCGCCGCCTCCGTACTTCTTGGCCAGAGACTGGACTCTCGCCACCGCGGCATCCAAGGCTGCTTCGGCTGTCGTTAGCCTGATTGAGGAGCCGTCAAGTGTGAAAACGACTTCCTGGCGTGGCCGAAACCCGAGCGCTGCCCGGAACGGAGCCGGGACGACGACCCGACCTGCTGCGTCGACGACCGTTGATGTCGAGGTCTGGACTAGTGTCTTTGCCATAGTGAGATCACACTACCATAGTGTTTCTTCTCTGGTAGATAGGTACGTTTGTGCCATGGACGAACCTCTTCGCCATGCCGCCACTTAGGTTGCCGCGCGAGCAGCAACGGCGGAGGGACGGACAAAGGTGATCACGCCGTCGCTCCGCCGTGCGTCGCCCGTATCGGCGGGTCGGTCGGCCCGGCTACATGCAGATCGTCATGCTCCGGAAGGTCAGGTGCATCCCGACGGCGGTCAAGAAGGGGGAGCCAAGAGCCTGGCCGGCGGCCGTAAGGACCGCTCCGGCAACCGAGTCGGTCCTGCAACTGTGGCGCCGCGCTCCTCCAGCCACTCTGGTCAGGTCGGTGACCGTGAGCTGGTCGAGGCCATCGTGGCCGATGGTCGACGTGCCGCCCGCCATCACGGCGTCAGGCGGTGTGGCGAAGGAAGCGCCGACACTCATACAAGGGCGACTCGTTGCTAGCGGCTGAGCATCTGCTCGCGGCGTTCCGCGCGAGCGAAAGTCAGGGCGACGATGGCGGCGATGATGAGCGCGTAGCCGATGCGGTTCCGGACGGCCATCGCGAGCAACTGCTCGGCGTCGGCTCCTTGCACCGTGAGCGGGTTCCAGAACGGCGAGATGCGGAACAGGAGCACGAGCAGAGGTGGGAAGCTGAAGGGCGCGCCGAATAGCCCGATGGTTGCCAGGGCGCCGGAGGTCTCGCTGCGGAGCAGGGTGGCGAAACCCATGGTCAGTGCCAGACAGAAGACGGCGCCCTGCGCCGCGCCGTAGAGGGTCTGGACGACCGGAAAGGCGGTGAAGAAGGCGAAAGTGAGCACCGCCATCAGGCTCAAGCTGGCAAGCAGGATGAGGCCCGCGGCGGCGAGCTTCCCAAGCCAGACGCGATGGGCGCCGCCCGGCACGGTGTAGGCGATCTCCAGGGTGTTCCCGTCGAGCTCACCGGCGATGATCCGGCCGCCCAAGAACATTGCGAGAGCCGACACCGGCATGCCGATCAGGATGTTCTGGGCCGCGGCGGGTTCGAAGCTTGCCAGGTGACCAGCGATCAGCAGTACCGCCAGTCCTGCAAGCCACGGGACCGGTAACAGTGGCAGCAGCCAGTAACGCGGGCCCGCGAGCAGCACGGCGGACAGGCGGATGATGGCGATCACGCCGGGGCTCGGTCACCGGTCGCCTGGGCCGGCCAGAGGTAGCCGTCCCCGACCCGTCCGAGGCCATGGCTCTCGATGACCGGTGTAGTGCCCGCCACGACCGAGTTGGGCGGCACAGCGACAGAGGGCCAGACACTCAAGACAAGGGCGACTCGTGCTAGCCGCCGAGCATCGTCTCGCGGCGTTCGGCGCGGGCGAATGTCAGGGCGACGATCGCGGCGATGATGAGCGCGATGCCGATGCGGTTCTGGATCGCCATCGCGAGCAACTGTTCGGCGTCGGCGCCTTCCACGGCGAGCGGATTCCAGAACGGCGAGATGCGCAGGTGCCCGCCGAAGCCGGTCAGAAAGCCGTTCAAGCCGAATAGCCCGATCGTGGCCAAGGCACCGCTCACCTCGCTGCGGAACAGCGTGGAGAAACCCATCGCCGCGGCCAGGTAGAAGGCGGCTCCCTGCGCCGCGCCGTAGAGGGTTTGGACGACCGGAAACGCGGCAAAGAAAGCGAACGTCAGCACAGCCATCGAGATCAGGCTGGCAAGCAGGATCAGGCCTGCGGCGGTTAGTTTCCCCCACCAGACCCGATGGGCGCCGCCCGGAACGGTGTAGGCGATCTCCAGGGTACGCTCGTCGAGTTCGCCGGTGATGATCCGGCCGCCGAGAAACACAGCGAGGACCGCTACTGGCGCACCGATCAAGGTGTTCTGTGCAGCGGCGGGTTCGAAGGCGGGACGGTCGGTGAACAGCAACAGCACCGCCTGAAGGCCTAGCCAAGTCAGTGGCAGCAGAGGTAGCAGCCAGTAGCTTGGCCCTCCGATCAGGACGGCGGAAAGACGGACAACGGTTCTCATTGCAGCTCTCCCCCGCGGGTTGCTTGGCCCGACCGGAGGTAGGTGTCTCTAGGCGGCGCGACGCCTCCTTCGCCTTGCATGTAGAGGGTGGTGGGCGGAGGGACTGAGATGCAGGTACTCCGGTTCAGCATGTCCCGTCGCGACGAGCGGCCATCCTGCCGACGATCCAGAGAGCTGGCAGCGAGAAGAGGGATGCGATGGCGACGAACAGGACCGGAGAACCGCCGACGAGGGCCAACAGCCGACCGCTCAACCAGCTTCGCCCGAAGGCGCTGCCCGGGGCAGGTCGCAGCGGCCGGTAGGGGCGGCTTTGTAGGTCCATGAACGTCGCCATCGAGTCCTTCCAAACAGGAGCGTGATGCGCTATCCGCCCGCCTCTTTCCGGGGCCGAAGCCGGCACCCGCAATCAGAGAGTCTCATCGAGCGAGACGGCGCCGTTGTTGGTTAGACACACACAGCGTCCGCGAGGAACGGACCTGCCAACCCGGCAGCGTGCATGAGGCCCCTGCCCGTGTAGATCCCTACGAAAACAAAGGCCGCCCCCGTCGTCTCAAAAGCAGTAGTGCAAGCTCCGGACCACCACCCTTCTCCCATCACGCCGACCATGTCGGCATCCGTGAGTTGTTCGAGCCCCCGACTGTCGACGCCCGATGCGTCGCCCGCCACGGCCGTGACAGGCGGTTCTGCGAAGGCGCCGCCAACACCCAGTACAAGCGCCGCCACTGCGATAAATAGAACTTTCTTCATGATTCTTGTTCCTTTCCGTTTCATGGGTTCTTGTTGCCGTCGACCCCTTCGTAGGGGCCGACGACGCTGGTAGGCGGGAAGGTCCTGCAGAAGCCAAGAAGGCTTCGCAGGTCCGTCGCCGCGCAGCGCCCTACGGCGCCGCAGCGGCTCTTGGACCGCCTATAGACCTAAGACGGAATTTGGAGCGGCTTTTCTGGTGGGGACCCTGAGACGCGGGGCTGGGTGGCAGTGGCTGCGTGTTGGATCGAGGGCGGAACCCGGCTCAGCCGCCGAGCATCTTCTCGCGCCGTTCGGCGCGGGCGAATGTCAGGGCGACGATGGCGGCGATCGCAAGGGCGATGCCGATCCGGTTCTGGACGCTCATCGCGAGCATCTGGTCGGCGTCGGCCCGGTCCACCGAGAGTGGATTCCAGAACGGCGAGATGCGGAGGGGGTTCTCGCCGAAGCCGGTGATCAGGCCGTTGAAGCCGAGGAGGCCGGTCGTGGTCAGGGCGCCGGCCACCTCGCTGCGGAACATGGTGGCGAACCCCATCGCCGCGGCCAGGTAGAAGGTGACGCCTTGGGCCGCGCCGTAGAGACTCTGGAAGACGGGGAAGTCGGTGAAGAAGGCGAACGTGACGGACGCCATCAAGGCCAGACTGGCGAGTAGCAGCAGAGCCGCTGCGGCGAGCTTGCCGAGCCAGACGCGGTGGGCGCCGCCGGGTACCGTGTAGGCGATCTCGAGGGAGCGCTGGTCGAGTTCGCCGGTGATGATCCGCCCGCCCAGGAACACGGCCAGAACGGCCACCGGCATTCCGATCAGGGTGTTCTGGGCGGCGTCACGTTCGAAGCCCGTCGCGGCGCCGGCCACGAGCAGGATCGCCTGTACTCCCAGCCATAGCAGGGGCAGCAGGGGCAGCAACCAGTAGCGCCGCCCTGCCAGCAGTATCGCGGAGAGGCGCAGCACGGCGATCACGCCGGGGCTCCGCCGCGCGCCGCCCGCGCCAGCCAGAGGTAGCCGTCTTCGAGCGTGGGTTCGACTGGTTCGGCGCGCTGATCGGGGCGGTCCGCGGCCAGCACCCGCAGGCGGCTGCTGCCGTCGGGTTCCGGTTGACGATCGGCGAGCACGGAAGTCTGTGGCAGCTCCGGCTCTTCATCTCCGGGCGCCGTCCACGACCAGACGCGGCCTTCGGCCTCCTGGGACAGCGCCGCCGGCTCGCCGTCGAACACCAGGCGGCCGCCGGTGAGCACCAGCACGCGCTCGCAGGCCACCGCCACGTCCTCGACGACGTGGGTCGAGAAGAGGACGATGCGGTCCTTGGCCAGGCGGGAGAGCAGGTTGCGGAAGCGGACGCGCTCGCGCGGGTCGAGACCGACGGTCGGCTCGTCGACGACAATGATCGGCGGCAGCCGCAGCAGCGTGCGGGCTACCGCGACCCGCTGCCGCATGCCGCCGGAGTAGCCGCCGATCTGCTCATCCGCGCGCTCGTCGAGGCCGACCTCGCGCAGCAGGGACGCGATGCGCTCCGCTCGCTCCGACGCCTCGATCTGGTACAGCGCGGCGTAGTACTCGAGGTACTGCCGGGCCGTCAGGCGCGCCGGCAGGCCGGCATCCTGCGGCAGGTAGCCGACATAGCGGGCCAGCCGTTTCCGTACCCTGAGCAGGGGCACGCCGCCCAGCGTGATCCGTCCGCGGGTCGAATCCAGAATGCCGGTCACCTGGCGGAGCAGGGTCGTCTTGCCCGCGCCGTTCGGACCCAGTACGCCGACCATGCCCCGCTCGACTTCGAAGCTCACAGCGGCCAGCGCCTTCACCGTGTCGATGGGCAGGTCGAGACCGAAGACCCGTGTTGCCGCCGCCCGCCAGACGCGGATCAACGCGCCGCGCCAACCGCGGGTGCGCCGCCTGCGCGCCTCTCGCTGCTCCCGGCGCGCCGTCTCGAGGCGAGCCGTGCGGCGTCCGAGCTGGATCAGGAGGATGATCGTGGAGAGGATGGCCACGACGATGAACCAGCCCACGGCGGGCTCGGTGGCGAAAGCCGGACCGACCAGGCCCGCGAGAAGCGCCCAGGGCAGCAGGGCCGTCAGCACGCCCTCGATGCCGCCCGGCTCGACTCGTCCGAGCGCGTCGGCGCGGCCCCGGGCACGCCGGACCTCGGTCAGCAACCGGGAAGCGATCA
Organism: Candidatus Multivorans sp.; assembly: GCA_965205295.1. Classification (GTDB taxonomy): domain Bacteria; phylum Acidobacteriota; class Thermoanaerobaculia; order Multivoradales; family Multivoraceae; genus Multivorans. The sequence goes on along the minus strand of OZ242167.1, from coordinate 1,471,403 downwards.
GCAGTGCGGCAATCCAGGCGCCCAATTGGATCAGGTCGGCACGAAACCTCAGGGCCAAGGCGACCGCGCCGGCGAGCAACAGGAGCAACGGCAGGATGCGGTCCCGCGCGTCGGCGGGGTGGAACGCCTGACCGCCGCGGTCGACCACCTGCCTGGCGAAGTCGGTCGACGCCCGCAGCGCGCGGCGCACCGGTCCCGGCAGGCCGTACGTCTTGCGGAGGTGACGGACCACCAGCCGGGGCGGTCCGGCGGTTGCCTCCGGTTCCGGCGTCGGCGGTTTCGGCACCAGCCACACGGTGAGCCCGAGCAGGGCGCCGGCGATGAGCACCGTTGTCGTGACCTGCCAGAACATGGACTCAATCACGCCGAGCACGAACAACGGAGCGGTGGCCGCGATCACCGCGCCGAGCCAGGTCAGAACCACCCAGGGTCCGACGCGGCTGAACACGTCGTCGAGGCGCCGCAGAAAGACGTAGCCAACCGGGATGACGAGCAGCGTGAGCACGGTCGAGGTCAGAAGACCGCCGATCACGAGGGTGGCGAAGGGGGGCCAGAGCTCGTTCTCGCGTCCCGTGGCGATGGCCAGCGGCGCCAGCGCCGCGATCGTCGTCGCGCTGGTCATCAACACCGGACGCGCGCGCTCGCGAACCGCGGCCAGGGCGGCGGCGCCCGCACTCCAGCCGGCGCCGAGTACCCGTTGCTGCATCCGGTCGACGAGCAGAACCGCCGGGTTCACCGCCAGCCCGAGGAGGACGAGCGCCCCGAGCAGCGCCATCGGATCGAGCCCGATGCCGGAGAACATCAGCGCCCACAGCGAGCCGAGCAGGGCGAGCGGCAGCGCGAGCAGAACAAGGATCGGCAGGGTCATCGACTCGAACGCCACCGCCAGAACCAGGAACACGAGCATCACGACCGGCGCCAGGACGCGCCGGAACCAGCTCGTGTTCTCGTCCGAGCGGTCGAGCTCGATTGTCGTTCCGGGCGGACGGTGGATGCTGGCGAGCGCCTCGTCCAGGTTGCGGTCGAATTCCAGCCGCGCCGGTCCGCCGCTTGGTACGTCGGACGAGACGCTGTAGATGACCTCCCGCTCGCGGCGGCCGTTGTGGTGTGTGATCACCGGGGAAGCCGGCGCGCGGCGCACCTGCGCCAAGGCGGCTACTGGCAGGACGCCAGCGCTCGTGGAGACGCGGAGCCGGGACAGGCCGCTCAGCGACGCCTCGCGCTCGAAACTGCTGCCGTCCACGACCCGGGCGTCACTGGGTCGGTTCTCCGCGCGCTGGACGACGATCGGAAGCTCACGGCCGTTCGGAAGCGGGAAGCCGCTGTTGATGCTCGTACCCTCACGGCCGGCGAGACTCAGCATCGGCAGCACATCGTCGAGCAGGACGCCGAACGTGTCGAAGGCGCGACGGTTCGGGCTGACGTGGATCTCGTCGGGGCCGGGCCGTGAGGCCGGAAAGGCGCCGCTGATCCCCTCGATCTCCTTGAGCCGCTCGGCGACCTCCGTGGCCAGACCGGTCAACTGGTCGTTGTCGTTTCCGGACAGGATGACCCGTTTCGGCCCTGCCCCGAGCAACTCCTGGGCGCCGCCGCCACCGCCGGGACCGCCGCCTCGACCGCCCGGGCCTTCGCCTTCGCCGGGTCGCAGAATCTCGGTACCGGCGCGCCGGTTCGCGGCCCGGCGTACGAGCTGACGGATCCGCGCCGCGGTCAGTTCCTCGGGGCGGTCCTCGAGTGCCTCGAGGTGGACCGTCAACGAGCCCCCCTCCTCGCGGATCATGCTTTCGACACGGTCCACGCCGTCGACTTCATGGACCGCCTCCAGAGGCTGGAAGGCGCGCACCGCGGAATCGAGCGAACTCCGGCTCTCGTCGAGGCGCACGGAGAGCTGGACCTGGTCCGCGATCTCTGCTTCTGGCGACACTGTGTTTCCGAGCACAAAGGGCAGGGCCACGAGCGCGGTGACGACGACGGCGAGAGCCACCGACGTGATCCAGCTCGCAGGCCGCCTCAGTGCCGAGGCGAGAACTCCTGCAAACAGGATGCGGATCGGGTCGGGCGGCGCCTGTCCGGCGAAGCGTTCGCGGCGCCGGCGCAATCGGGCCAGCCGGCGGATCGCCGCGGGCGCGGCGAGATGGCGGGCCAGCAGCGGTACGAGACCGATCGCCACCAGCAGGGAACCGAACAGCGGCAGCAGGATCGAGAGTGCGGCGATCGCGATCAGGTTGCGGATCATCGACGATCCCAGGTCGACGAGCAGCGGCGGCACGAAGACGACAGCGGTGGTCACGGAGGCGGCGATGATCGCGCGGGCGGTGCGGCGAATGCCGCCCGCCGCGGCGTCGTCGGGGCTTCGGCCCCGCTCGAGGCGGCGCTGGACGGACTCGAAGACGACGACGCTGTTGTCGACCAGGAGTCCGACGCCGACCGCCAGACCGAAGAGGCTGATCAGGTTCAGGGTCTGGCCGGCCAGGTAGAGGAAGGACAGCGCCGCGGCCAGGCTGACCGGCACCGCGATCGCTACCACCGCCACGGCCCGCCATTGGCGCAGGAAGAGGAACAGGACCGCCAAGGCGATCAGGAAGCCTGAGAGACCGAGGTTCCTCAGACGGCCGATCTGGGTCTCGACGAGTTCCGCGGCATCGAAGCTGGAGAGCAGGCGAATGCCGAGGGGCTGGAGATCCTCGTTGATCTCCTCGATTCGGCGGCGCAGGTCGCGACCGAGGCGAACCAGGTTCGCGCCCTCTTCCTGGAAGACCAGGACTCCGACCGAGGGGTCGCCGTTGACCCGGAACAGCATTTGCCGCCGTCCGGGTCCGATCTCGATTTCGGCGACGTGGCGCACCTGGACCGGAAGGTGCGCAACGATGCGGACTTCGCCCATCGACACCGGTCCGACCGGCCGGCCGTCCAGCATCACCGCGGTCCTCCCGGCTTCGTCCTCCAGGCTGCCGAGGTAGCGCAAGCGGCCGGCCGCGGCGCGCACCGCCGCCGTCACCTGCTCGGTGGTGACGCCGAGCGCGGCACAGCGGTTCGGGTCCACCCAGACGGTCAACTGCCGCGCCGCGCCGCCGCCGACCATGGCTTGACTGACGCCCGGCACCGCGGCCAGACGCGGCGTGACGAGTTCCCCGACCAGGTCGTGCAGGGCATCCTGGTCGGCGGCGCCGGTGACCTGCAGGACCATGGCGAAGCTGGAAATGGCGCTGCTGTCCTGGGCCTGGACGTCCAGGAAGGCGTTTCGCGGCTGGGTGCGGGCCAGGTCGGCGGCGATCCGGCGCACCTCCAGCTCGCGGACCTTCAGGTCGACGCCGCGTTCGAAACGGATCGTGAAGCTGCCGCCGGCGCCGATGACTTCGCCCCAGGTCTCGGCGACCCGCGGCAAGGTCCGTATCCGGGCCTCGAGCGGCAGGAGGATCTCCCGCTCGACGGTCTCCGGTTCGCTGCCCGGGCGAAAGAAGTTGACGTAGATCTGGTCGCCGGTCAGGGCCGGGAAGAGTTCGACCGGCAGTCGTCGCCAGGCGAACAGTCCCAGGATCACCAACCCCAGGAAAAACATCGCCACGGCGACGGGGCGGCGAATGGCGAGGGTGTCGAGACCGGCTCTCACGTCGCCTTCCGGTTCAGGCGCCGGACGGGGCGCGGCGGCGCCGGGTCAGTCGCATCGAGTCGAGGATCAGGTAGAGGCAGGGCAGCACGAAGAGCGAACCGACGGTGGAGGTCAGGATGCCGCCGATGATCGTGTACGCCATCGGGCTCCGCAGTTCCGCGGCCTCTCCGGCGCCGAGAGCGAGCGGCGCCAGGACCAGGACGGTGGTCAGAGTCGTCATCAGGATCGGCCGCAGCCGGATCGCGGCGGCCCGGGCCAGTGCTGCGCGCCGCTCCATGCCGGCGGCGAGGAGGCGGCGGGCGGTGGCAATCAGGAGGACCGCGTCGTTCACCGCGACGCCCGCGAGCACGATCAGGCCGAGCAGCGCCATGACACCGACCGGCCGTCCGAGGAAGCCGAGGGTGCAGGCGACACCGACCAGAGCCAGAGGGATCGAGAACAACACCGTGAGCGGTTGGAGCAGGGACTCGAACGTTCCGGCCAGCACCATGAGCACGAGTACGAGGGCCAGCAGGCCCGCCCAGCGCAGTTCGCCGACGGCGCGCTCGCGTTCCTCCTCCTCGCCCGCAAGACGGACCACCAGACCGGACGGCAGGTCGGTTGCCGCGATCGCCTCGCCGGCTGCCGCGATCGCGCGCGGGTAGTCGCTGTCGTCGGCGACCCGGGCGGTCACCTGGGCGACCCGGCGCTGGTCGCGGCGGAAGACCTCGCGGGCGCCCTCGGCGGGGACGAAGCGGGCGACCTGGCCGAGGGCGAGGTCCGCGCCGTCGTTGCTCGTGAAGCGCAGTTTGGCGAGCTCCTCGGGCCGCGGCTGGGGCAGAGAGAGAACGACGTGGCGCTCCTCGTCTCCGGTGGACAGCAGGGTGACCCTGCGGCCGTCGAGTGCGGACTGGAGCACCCGGGCGATCGTTTCCAGGCCGACGCCGAGGCCGTCCGCCATCGCGCGGTCGAGTTCGATCCGGAGTTCCGGCGGCCCGCCCTCGAACGAGGAGCGGACGTTCCAGAGTTCGGGTTGCGTAGCCAGCTCATCGCGTAGCTTGGTGGCCGCCGTGCGGAGGTCGGGCAGCGACTGGCCCGCGATCTCGACCACGATCGGCGGTCCGGACGAGCCGAGCGCTCGCGAGAGCGCCGACGCTCCGACCTCCCACTCGATCTCGGTATCCGGCAGGTCGGTGAAGTTGGGCTGCAGGGCGGCCACGATCTGGCCGCCGGTCGGCCCTTCGGCGGACATCCGGACGAGCAGGCGGGCCGTGTTCTCCTCGGTCAGCTCCGTGGTCACCAGCCGATCGTCCTCGGGCAGGCGGCCGACCTCGGCCTGGATCGCCTGCAGGTGCTCGCCGGCAGCCTGCCGGACCGCCTCCTCCAGCGTCGCCACGGCGCCGGCGGTGGCCTCGACGCGCTGGCCGGGCGGGCCGACCATGCGCATCGAGAACTGCCGCGGGTCGGCAGGCGGCAGCAGTTCGCTGCCCAGTCCGAGCAGAACGTGGACGGCGCCGGCGGCGGCGAGCACCGCCGCTGCGACGACCAGCCAGCGAAGCTGAAGCAGGCCGAGAACCAGGCGCTCGACGGCGCCGAAGGCCCAGCCCAGCGGACGCGCTTCGTCTTCGTCGATGTCCGCGGTGATGCCGGTGGATGCCGCCGCCGATGCCGCCGTTGTGGGCTCAGGCGCGGCGGTCCCCGGCTTGGCGCGCGGCAGGAGCCAGCGCGACAGGGCCGGAATCAGCATGATCGCGACCACCAGGGAGGCGCCGAGGGAGGCGGTGACGGTGAAGGCGATGCCCTCGATCAGGCGCGCCGCCAGACCCTGGACGAAGAGGACGGGCAGGAAGACAATGCACGTGGTGAGCGTGGAGGCGACGATCGCGCCGGCGACGTCGCCCGTGCCGCGGGCGGCCGTGTCGGCTGGCGACGCGCCGGGGCGGTGGCGGCGGTGGATGCTCTCGACGACGACGATCGCGTTGTCCACCAGCATGCCGGCGCCGAGCGCCAGCCCGGCCAGGGTGATGATGTTCAGAGAGTGGCCCCACAGCCGCATCGCGAACAGCGCGACGAACAGGGACACCGGCACCGCTGAAGCGACGACCAGGGTCGGACCGAGGGAGCGCAGGAACAGCGCCAGCACGACCACGGCGAGGGCGATGCCGATGAGCGCCGCGTTCAACAGATCGTCCATCGCGTCTTCGACCAGGGCGGCGTCGTCGTTGACCATCGAGACGCTGACCCGGGGCAGGTCGCGCTCCAGATCGGCGAGCGCCGCGCGCACGGTGCGCGAAACCTCCACGGTGTTGGCGCCGGCTTCCTTGAACACCTGGAGCCCGACGCCCTCCTGGCCGTTCACCCGCACCAGGTGGTCGATTTCGGCGTGTGCGAGTTCGACCTCGGCGACGTCGGAGACCCGGATCGGCTGACGGACCTGCTGGCCTCCCCCCGCCTGCTGGGTGCGGTAGCGCACGACGACCCGCTCGACATCGCGGGGGTTCCGGAACCGGGAGATGCCGCGAACGAGAAAGACCTGACCGCCGTCCTCCAGGGTGCCGGCGTCGATGTCGACGTTCTCGGCCACGAGACGTTGCTCCAGTTGGTCCAACGTGACGCCGAACGCCTGCAGGCGGTAGCGGTCGACGCGTACGCGGACCTCCAGTTCGCGCCCTCCAAGGACCCGCACCTCGGCAACGTCGGCGAGCTGCTCCATGGCCGGCGCCACCTGACGGCGCGCCAGGCGGCGGAGCTCGGCGAGATCAGGTCCTTCCGGCTCGGCGGCCAGCCCAAGGGTGATCACCGGCGACTGCCTCGGATCGAGTTGACGGACCAGGACCTCGTCGACTTCGGGGTCGGCCGCGACCGGATTGACCGCCTTCTGCACCTCGATCAGCGCCAGGTCCATGTCGGCGTCCCAGTCGAAGCGGACGGTGGCGATCAGGCGGCCGGTGCGGGCGACCTGGTGCACCTCGCGGAGGCCGCGCACCGTGAACAAGCGCTGCTCGACCTGCTCGCCGTAGAGCCGCTCCATCTCAGTCGGCGGACGGTCGCCGGAACGCACGGCGACGACGATGGTCGGCGAGCGCAGGTCGGGCAGGAGGTCGATCGGCAGTTCGCGCCACGACATCCAGCCCACCAGGGCGAATGCCAGGGCGGTGACGGTGACCGCTACCGGCCGGCGCGCAGCCAGGCGGGCGGGGCCGAAGGTCTCACCGGATGTTCGAGTCATCGTGCCGGGCTCCGGTGGTCAGAGCTGCCGAGTCGGCCTAGGAGCTTGAGCCGCAGAACGCAGCGCTGCCAGTTCTGCGGCCCAAGGTCGTAGGGAGGTGGGGGTTGGGGCCAAACATGGAGCCTGCGACAGGTTTGGCGGCGCTATTGGGAAACCCGGACGCGGGTGCCGTCGGTCAGGGTTTCGAGGCCGCGAACGACGACCCGCTCGCCGAGCTCCAGCCCCTGGCGAATCTCGGTGATCTCGTCGTCGCCGAGACCGAGAACGACTTCGCGCCGCACCGCGCGCTGGCCGTCGAGGACGAAGACGACACGCCGGCCGCCGCGCTCGGTAACCGCCTCGCGCGGAATGACGGGGACGTCGTTCCGCTGCTCGATGACCAGAGTCACTTCGACGAACATGCCCGGCCGCAGCAGGCCGCCGGGATTGCGCACCGCCACCTCGGCGCGGAAGGTGTGGGTGACCGGGTCGACCTCGGGGGACAGACGGACGACCCCGCCTTCGAATGTCTGGCCTTCCCAGGCGAAGTGCCTGAGCCGGCCCCGCTGCCCGGGGTGGACCCGCGCCAGTTCGGGGCCCACGAGGTCGATGTCGGCAACCAGGGAGGCGACCGGTGCGATCCGCGCCACCTGAAAGCCCCGGGAGACGAGCTGGCCGTCGGCGATCGGCATGCCGTTCGGGTCGCGCGCGAGTTCCATCAGCACGCCGCCGATCGGGGTCATCATCCGGGCCCGGTCCTCGGTCAGCAGGCTCTGCTCCCAGGTCGCCTTCGCGTCCTCGAGCGCGATCTCGGCGCGGCGCAGTTCCTCCGCGCTGATCAGTTCCTGCTCGAACAGCTTGGCGCGGGCGTCACGTTCGGCCTCGGCGCCCAGGTAGGCCTGGTGCGTCGCCTCGACCCGTGCCGCGAGCCGTGCGTCCTCGCCGGTGACTTCGGCGATCATTTGGTCGGGGACGACGCGGTCGCCCTCGGCCAGGCGTTCGCCGGAACCGTTGCGGCTGATCAGCAGCCTCCCCGGCGTTTCGACCTGAAGGACGATGCTCTCGGCCGCTCGCAGCGTTCCGGTGGCGACGATCAGATCCTCGACGTTGCCGGTTTCGACCTCGGCCGCGGTGACCGGCACCAGGAAGTCGACCGGATTTGTACTGCCGCCGCCTTCGCAGGCGACGATCACGGCGCAGGCGGCTATCGCGAGGCCCGCACGCCGGAAGTTGGCGATCGGGCGGGAGGGTTGCCGCAAGCTCATGGCCGTGCGCCCCCTGTCTCGGCGCGGCCGACGGTGGCGCCGTTGTCGAGCCGCACGAAGCGCACGGCGTCCGCGGCGACCGCTCGGCCGGAGGTCTCGTCGCTCAGGACCAGTTCGGTCGCGCCGCCGGCCAGATCGAAGTCGCCAAGCACCGCCCATCCCGTACCAGCGGCCGCGGCGTCGAAGTCGATCGGGCGGGAGACGCCGCCGTTTCGCAGTTCGAGGTCGTAGGTGCCGAGATTCAGGCCCAGGTTGACCGAGATACTCACGCCGTCGTCGTCCCCTCCTCGTCGTGCGTTTCCTTCATCGTTGCCGACCCGCACCTCCCGACGCACGCCCGTGGCGCCGGCCGGCAGGGGCGAGAGCGACGGCACGTGCAGTTCGACCCTCCAGCGGCCGTCTGCCGGCAACTCCGCCCGGTAGATCGCGCGGCTGTTCCCTTCGCCCGCGGGCGCCATGGCGGTCGTGCGGCGGTAGCGCCCCCAACTCGTGGGCTGTTCGTAGCGCGACCATTCGGTCGGCGGTCCGCCGAAGCTCTGGTAGACGGCCAGCCCCTGATCCGTCTGGTCCGACGGCGCGAAGAAGCCGGCGAGACCGCCCTGCAGCCGGAAGCCGCCGGCGTCCGCTTCATCCGTCTCGATCGAGAAGCCCGGGTCCAGGTCGTCGACGACGATCATGTCGGTGTCTGACTCAAGGAAGGCGGGCAGCCAGTCGGCCGGCCGCGTGCCGCGCAGCGGTTCGGCGTCGACGAGCGTCTCGTCGTCGACATCAGGCAGATCGATCGGGAACTCCCGGCGGTTCAGCGACAGGTAGGGGGAGGCCAGCATCCTGCCCGGCGCCCTGGAAGTGACCAGGCCGAATTCGACGGAGGTGTTACCCGGGATCAGGGTCGGCTCGCTGGACTCCCAGCGCACGCCGCTCGGTGCGCGAACGGCGTAGCGGAGCCGGAAGAGGCCGGGCGCCTCCTCGCCGTTGTGGACGAAGAGCTTGGTCTGGTACTGCGGCAGACCCTGGTCGTCATCCGCCAGCCGCACGAGTTCGGCGGTGGAGACGACGAAACCGGGCAGGTCGGTCTGGTGGAGGAAGTCGCCGACCAGGCCGGCGAGATCCACACCGGCTTCCTGGGCTGCCCGTTCGAGGTTGGCGGCGGTGAAGGTCGATCCCCGGTGGTCCCGCATGAGGTTCGCGATCATCGCGGCGGTCCGTTCCCGGCCGGCGCCGTCCAGGATTGCGGTGGCAAGGGCGGAGGTCTTCAGATAGAGCGCGTTGAGCGCTTTCTTCGGCTCCTCTTCGACCTCCATTTCCGTCAGCGAGGCGCCGAGCACGGCGTCCCATACCTCGGGGCGGTCCGTGATGCTCTTCACGATGGAGCTGGAGAGGGGAGAAGCGCCTCCGCCGAGCTGGCCGAATATGGCGCCCTGGATCACGTTGCCGATCGTCCAGCCGAATTCGCGGTCGAACAGATGGGCCGAGAAGTACGACTCGCCGCCGTTCACCAGCCGGTTCACCAGGTTGTTGCACAGTTCCTCGAGGGCCAGCGCCTCCGGCCCGCGGGCGCCGGTCTGGTACAGGAACAGGTTGCGGACGGCGCCGACCTCCACGTTGCCGCCCGAGAAGTCGTTGCGGAAGAACTGCTGCAGTCCGAAGGCCTTTGCCCGCGGGAGACCGCCTTCCTGCTCCTCGAACCGCTCCGGATTGCGGAACCGGAACTCGAAGCGAGCCGTCGGCAGACTGCTCTCGCTGATCAGCAGCATGCCCGGCGGCGCGCGCTCGGTGTCCATCCGCCAGCCGCCGCCGTAGGAGCGCAGGGTCCAGGGCACTTCAACCAGGGTGAGCTGACGGTACGGGTAGGGCAGACCCAGTTCGCGCGCGGTGGCGAAGCGTTCGGCGGCGATCGCCTCGATCTCTTCCCGGGCGTCGGCGAAGAGCTCCGCGTTTCTCAGATGGCGGGGGTGGAGGAGCAGTTCGATCTCGACGCCTTCGACCTCCGTCGTCCGGCGATCGAACCGACCGGCGACCAGGGCCGCTTCAGGCACGACCCCCGCCGGTGCGAAGCGCTGCCGCTCGCCGGCTGCTTCGGCTCTGCCCGGTCCCGCGACCGTCCAGGCCGAGGGGGCGCCGACCTCCAGGTCGAGTTCGAAGAAGTCCCTGGGACGCCTTCGGGGATCGGTGAGGCCCACCGAGGCGCCGGGGCGCGGCAGCCAGGCCAGCGCGGCGGGCAGCGCGACGTAGCGACGCTCGGCAAAGCCGTTCAGAGCGCCGAGAATGATGATCTGCGCGTCCTGGAACTTGATCCGGTTGAAGTCGATCGCGGAATCCAGGTAGGCGAAGCGAAGGTCGGGCCGTCCGTGGGCGCGCAGGCGAAGGTCGACGGCTTCGCCCGCGACCGGCGAGCGTCCGAGATCGACCTCGAGCAGGCCGTCGCCGTGGTTGAAGCCGAGCGTCGCGCCGGCTGCGTCCTCGACGGCGTCGACCCGAAGGCCGGGGTTCAGGCTGAAGAGGGCCTGCGAACCGCCGGCTGCGAGGAACCGGACGTTGACGTCGAGAGTCAGACGACCGCGCGGTTTGATGTCGACGGCGCCGCGGATGTGTTCCAGGTCGAGGACCGGTTCTCTCTGGCGTTGCGTGTGCGCGATCCGCCAGTCGTCGATCTCGTCGACCTGGTTGCCGGTCGTGACCGCGGCGGCCGCGAGCGTGCCGATGGCGGCCGCCAGGAGGCCGGCGCCGGCGGTGCCCCAAAGGCGCCGCCGGGTGTCGTCGAGTCGGGGATGGACGGCGACGGCGACCGCAAGCAACCCAACGGCCAGCGCCGCGACCGTGGCCCGGTTCATCAGGTTGAAGGCGGTCCAGATCTGGGGCGCGACTTCCGATGGATTCGTGCCGTAGCCGCCGTTGATCGACACGATCGGCAGCAGCCAGATCGGAACGCGGAAGGAGATCAAGAACGGTCCGACTGCCAGTCCGAGGCCGAGGAGCGCGGCGACCAGGCGGTTGCCGCCTACAAGGGACACCACGTGGACGAAGGCGATGGTCATGGCCAGCGCCGGCAGCGCCTCGATCAGCAGGAAGGCCCAGACGGAACTCCAGATCGCCGGTTCGCCCACGTACCAACCGAGCGCCACGCCGAGATGGCCGATGCCCTGGATGATCGTCATGGCGATGAATGCGACGCCCCAGATCATGATCAAGGCGCCGAGGAAGCGGCCGAGGACGAGTTCGGCGTTCGAATAGGGCCGGCTGTCCAGGACCTCGATGACGCGGTCGCGCCGGTCCCGTGCGCGCAGGTCGAAGGCCAGGAACACGACGCCGATCGCCAGGACCATCGTCTGAATGGAACCCATCTGAGCGAGCAGGAACTTCGGGCTGAACGAGCCGACCGACGCCGACCAGGACGAGAACAGGCCGTGGACAACCCAGTAGTAGCCGTACGACAGCAGGCCGATGAAGAGTGCAAGGCCGGAGAAGAGCCAGAAGCGGAACAGCCGGCGGATGGTGCGCATCTCGGCGCGGGCCAGCGACCAGACGGCGGCGAGTGAGATCACGATCGGGCCTCCGCTCCGGAGGTCGTGGCGCCGGCGCCAGTCTTCGCCGATCCTGCTGCGCCACCGGCCTGAGCGGCTTCGCTCTCGCCGAAGTGCTCGTCGGTCACCAGGGCTTCGGCGCGGCCGCGCGCGACCATGAAGGCGAGGTATCCCTCCTCGAGGGTCGGAGACGTGGCGATCCGGGCGCCCGCCGGCGCGCCGCCGGGCGCCGCGACGCCGCGGTAGGTCGTTTCGTTCATGCTGATGGTGCGCGAGACGATCTCGAAGGCGCCCTCGGGCTGCGGCGCGGAGGTCGGCAGGGTCAGCTCGAACACCTGGCCCTGGGCGCGCTCGAGCAGGCCTGAAGGAGAGCCGCGAAAGACGATCTTGCCCGCGTCGAGCAGGGCGAGGTCGTTGCAGCCGGTCCCCAGGTCGGCGACGATGTGGGTCGAGAGGATGATCGTCCGCTCGCGGCCGAGGTTCGCCATCAGTTGGCGGAAGCGCAGGCGCTCCTCGGGATCCAGGCCGACCGTCGGTTCGTCGACGACCAGCAGGCGGGGTTCGTGGATCAGCGCCTGGGCGATCCCGAGACGCCGGGTCATGCCGCCGGAGAGCTTCTTCACCTTGCGATGGGCGACCTCGCCCAGGCCGACGCTGTCGAGGACGGAGTCGACCCGCGCCCGACGCGCGCCGCGGCCGTCCAGGCCGGAGAGTTCGGCCAGGGTGTCGAGGACCTCCTCCACGCGGTGCAGGCGCCAGGCGCCGAACTCCTGCGGCAGGTAGCCGAGATGTGCGCGGATGCCGCGTCGCTGTGAGACCACGTCGTGGCCGAAGACGGTTGCCGTTCCGCCGCTGGGCTTGAGCAACGTGCAGAGGATCCGCATCAGGGTGCTCTTGCCGGCGCCGTTCGGGCCCAGCAGACCGAACAGGCCGGCGCCGATCTCCAGATCGACGCCGTCGAGGGCTACTGTGCCGCCTCGATAGACATGGCGGAGGCCGCGGGCGGCCACTGTCGTCGTCAGAGTTGTCTCCTCCCGAAAGGTCTATACGGCTGCGGGCAACGCTTGGTTTACAATCAGGTCCCGAATAGCGATTCGGTGGCGGTGGGCTGAAACCCCGCCGGCCCGTCGGCGTACTCGTATAGTATGTCGGCGCTACACGAATAGCCCGTTCCGCCAAGATCTCTGGACACTCCCTCAGTCCCCCGAGTCCGGGACACCCCCAAACGGAGGCCTCAAGAATGACCCGTACCCAAGTCTCGCCCATGAGTCGTGCGCTTGCGCTCGCCGCCGTCGCTTCGCTCGCAATCTCCGGCCTCGCCGCCGCTGCCGCGGTCGACCCCGAGTCGGTCACCTTCTACCGCGACGTGGCGCCTGTGCTGCAGCAGGAATGCCAGGTCTGCCATCGGCCCAACGGCGCCAACCTCGGCGGCATGGTGGCGCCGATGGCGCTCACGACCTACGAAGAGACGCGGCCCTGGGCCCGTTCGATGGCGCGCCAGGTCGCTACCCGCGCGATGCCTCCTTGGGATGCCTCCGCGGACCAGCACGGCGTGTTCGCCAACGAGCGCACGCTGACCCAGGAACAGATCGATCTCATCGTGCGCTGGGCCGAGTCCGGCGCGCCGGCCGGCGATCCTGCGGACGCCCCGGCGCCGACCGAATGGCCAAGCGCCGACGGCTGGCTGATCGGCGAGCCTGACCTCGTCCTGCAGTTCGACGAGCCCTTCTGGGTCGAGGACGACGTGGACGACCTCTACATCTACCGGAAGACGACAGTGACCGAAGGGATGATTCCCGAGGACCGCTTCGTCAAGGCGATCGAGTTCCGGCCCGGCAGCCCGGCGGTTCACCACATCATCGTCCCCGGTCTGGGCGGCATCGCTCCCGGCAACGACCCGGTGATCCACGCGGACGGCATGGCGGACGTGCTGAAGGCCGGCCGCGACCTGACCTGGCAGATGCACTACCACAAGGAGCCGGGCGATGGCACCGGCTCCTGGGACCAGTCCTCGGTGGCGCTCAAGTTCTACGACAGCGAAGAGGAAGTGAAGTACCAGGTCTTCAACGCAGGCATGGGCAAGTTCGACTTCGCGGTACCGCCGGGCGCGTCGGACTACACGATCCAGACCGAGTGGACCTTCCCGACGGACTCGGAGATCGTCAGCTACCTGCCGCACATGCACCTGCGCGGCAAGGCGGCCAAGTACGAGGCGTACTACCCGGACGGCAGCCACGAAGTGCTGCTCGACGTGCCGAACTACGACTTCAACTGGCAGACCACCTACCTGTACGAGGAGCGCAGGAAGGTGCCGGCGGGTACGCGAGTGGTCCTGACCACGGTGTTCGACAACTCGGAAGAGAACCCCGCCAACCCGGATCCGACGACGACGGTGCGCTGGGGCGAGCCGACGAGCGACGAGATGAGCTTTGGCTTCATGTCGTACATCAACGAAGAGAACAAGGGCCGCGGCGCGTTCCAGGGTGAAGACGATGGCATCGACGTGACCGCGATCGTCGCCTTCTCCGACGAGAGCCGCGACGGTCTGATGCAGCTCGAAGAGGCGCCGGACATGGTCAAGCCCTACTTCGAGATGATGGACCAGAACAAGGACGGCGCCGTCGACATGGAGGAGGCGCGGGCAGCCAACGGCGTCCTCGAGCAGATGGCTGAAGGCAGGGCGGAGGCCGACACGCCTGCCGCCGGAGCGGCCGGCGGGCAGTAGCCCTTAGGCATCCGTTCAGTTCGAACCGCCGGTGCGCTGCAAGGCCGCCGGCGGTTCTGCGTTTGTAGGGTCAGATGCCGTACGCGTGCCGCACCGCCGCAGCGGCCAGCAGCCCTGCCGGATCCAGCAGCGGCCGCCCCGCTACCTCCGCACCCTCAAGCGCCAGGGGGATCTCCGTACACCCGGCCACCAGCACATCCACGCCCCCTTCCTCGACCAGCCTTCCGGCAGCCTCCTCGAGAAGTTCGCGCGCCGCTGCCGATCCGCCATCCGTCTTGATCCCGCCTCCCTGGTGCCGTCCATCGACCCAGGGCCCGTAGATCGGCTCCATGACCGCGCGGAGCTGCAGCGCTTCACCGTCATCCAGGTCGAGCGGACTCGCAGCCTGCAAGCCTCGCGCCGCCAGCGGGTCGTGGTACAGGCGCGAGCGCAGCGTGCCCGACGTCGCGAGCAGTCCAACGGAACCGCCCGGCGCGATGCGGGCCGCCTCGTCCGCCGTGGCCTCGACCAGGCTGAGAATCGGCAGCGGGCTCTCCTCGCGCAGTCGCGCCAGGAACAGGTGTGCCGTGTTGCAGGCGACGACGGCGAAGTCCGCTCCGGCCCGCCGCACCCGTTCCAGGCTCCGAAGCAGCACCGGGGTCGGGTCCTCCGCGCGGCCCAGGAAGGCCTCGGTCCGGTCCGGAGTCTGCGGGATGCTCGACAGCACCCATTGCGGGAAGTCCTGGTCGCGGCGGGCAGAGGTCAACTCGCGTGCCGCCTCCAGCAGCTTCCGTTCGAAGTCGAGATGCGCGAAGGGCCCCAGGCCGCCGACGATGCCGATCAGCCGCTGTTGCTCCACAGGTAGTCGACTCCGGCGGTTCAGCGCCGCGCGGGCGGCCTGCTGGACGCGTTCCGCTGCGGTCGCGGCAGGCCGGGATGGCGCGGCGCGCTGCCAAGGTACGGATGATCTTCAAGAGCGTCGCCGTCGCCCGAGGCGCGTGGGTCGGCGGTTTCCAGCAGCCGGTCGAGAAGCCGTTTGGCCAGTTCGTCCCGCGTCGACGCGTAGTCCGGATCGTCCGCGACATTCACCTGCTGGTCCGGGTCGTTGCGGAGATCGTAGAGCTCGACCGCCGGGCGCTTCGCAAAGGCCAGGTGGTAGAGCCGGCGGTGCTCGGCGTCCTGATCGCGCTGCTCGATCATATAGGTCTTTGTCGGCCCGTTGTCCGTGTCCGCGAACCAGGCGCCGGGGTAGGCGGCCTGTTCGTAGTTCGGCGTGCCGTTCGGCCAGCGGTCGGGGCGGTAGTTCCGGATGTAGAGGTAGTCGTGGGTGCGGATCGCGCGGCTCGGGTAGCCGCCCATGTCCGGCGTCTCTTGCGCCGGCGTGTGCCGCTCCTTGCCCGTCAGCACGTGATCGCGTCCGTCGGCGACGATGACTGCCTGGAGGAAGTCGCTGGCGTTGCCGGATCCGAGCAGTGGAATGAGGCTCTTGCCCGTCATCGCCTCAGGCGGCGGAAGGCCGGCGGCCTCCAGGAACGTCGGCGCTACGTCCGTCCGGCTGACGAAAGCGGTGATCTCGAGGCCGGGCTCGACGCGGCCAGGCCAACGGATCGCCAGCGGCGCCCGCGACCCGCAGTCGTAGACGTTGCTCTTGCAGCGAGGGAAGGGCATGCCGTGGTCGCTCGTCATCACGACGATCGTGCTGGCGCGCAGCCCCTGTTCGTCGATCAGCCGCAGCGCGTCGCCGACCAGTGCGTCGAACCGCTGAACCTCCCAGTAGTAGTCCGCCACGTCGCCGCGGGTTTCCGCGTGATCCGGAAACGCTGCCGGTAGCCGGATCGCGTCCAGATCCATGCCGCTTTCCTCGCCCGAACCAAGCCGGAAGGGTCGGTGCGGGTCGGACGTGCCGAGCCAGAAGGCGAACGGCTGACTCACGCCCTGCCCGGCCAGAAACTCCTCGAAGCTCCCGAAGCGGCGCCCGGCGAGCTGCCGTCCTTCCGTCTCCGTGCGTCCGGGCCCCCAACCCTTCCCGGTGACCCCGGTTCGGTAGCCGGCGCCTTTGAGTACTTCCTGGTAGGTCGCGAAGCGGTCGGGAAAGATGCTCCAGAGGTTCGCCGCGCCCTCCAGTCGCCAGTGCCACTGGCCCGTGAGGATCGCCCCGCGCGACGGCGTGCAGGAGGGCGAGGAGACGTAGGCGTGGTGTGCCAACGCGCCCTCCCGCGCGATGCGGTCGAATGAGGGGGTCTTCACCACCGGGTCGCCGTATGCCGAGGCGTGCGGCCAGCCCCAGTCGTCGGCGATCGCGACCAGGATGTTCGGCGGCGGGTCCTGAGCGGCGGTCGCCACCGGGGACGCGACCGCGGCGAGGCAGGCCCCAACTACAGCGCGGGCGGTCAGTGAGGCTGAGTGTCGGGTCGTCGGCATCCGCGGATCATCCTAGCTTCCAAGGTGCGTTCACCTGCCGATCAGGTCCGCATCATCGCCGGTCGTCGTTCCGGCCCAACGACAGCAGGCCTGACACACCACTCCCCGGTTGGGCAGACCTTTTGGGTGGTACAGCGTAAAGAATTGAACGCCCGGATGAGGGGGCGGCGGTCGCGGCGATTCCAGTAGCGGCCAATCTGCGACGGCTCCCGGCCATTTGGCTGGTTCTTCGATCCAGTCCAGAAAACTGCTGCATATGATCTTCATCAATGCTCACCCTGGGGGCCGCACCGCGTGCGAGACGCGTATGGCAGTGGTGGACCGGAGGGAAAGACACGGTCTGGGCGCTCCAGGTGCTTCGAAACGATCCGAGCTGGGACGTGCGGGGGCTACTCGTGCAGGTCGACCGGCACAGTCGCAGATCGGTAGTCCACGGGCTCCGGAAGGAACTCTTGAAGCAGCAGGCGGCGGCGGTCGGCCTGCCTCTCCGCCTCGTTGAGTTCGACTCGAAGGGACTCTCCAGAGAGTACGAGGCCGCTCTGCAACGCGGCTTGCATGAGCTCCGGCAGGAGGGCGCCGAGTTCGTCGCCTTCGGCGAACTGGCCTCGAGCGTCTACCTGGATAGACGATCGAGCCTGCTGGCGGCCACTGGGCTCACGCCCGAGTTCCCCCTGTGGGGACGTGATCCACACCAGCACGTCCAGGCGATGCTTGACGCTGGCGTCACGGCGTGGGTGTGCGCAGTGAACACGATGGCCCTCCCCGCGGATCAGGCAGGGCGGCACTTCGACGCGGAGTTTGTTGCCGAACTGCCCGCCCACGCCGATCCGGGCGGTGGCAACGATGAGTTCCACACCTTCGTCGAGTGGGCCCCCGGCTGGAGCAGGCGAGTGTACGTCAGACCGGGTCGCCGGATCGAGGAGTATGGCTTCGCCTTCGTGGACCTTGAGCTGACGTCTGCCGGGGCATCCGGTACCACCCAGCGAAGTGAGTCATTTCCGACAGGAAACATGGATCCGGCGGCGGCCCCTGGTGTCGACCCGTTCCAATACTACGAGCGCCTGAAACGCGTTCAAGACTACGTCGAAGAACATTCCGGGGACCAACTCACGATCGCCACCGTTGCAAAGGTGGCTGCAATGCGGTCGTCGAGCTTCGGACGCTACTTCCGGCAACGGATTGGAGTCACGTTCGGCTTGTGGCTCACCCGCCGGCGCGTCGACCGCGCGTGTCAATTGCTGCGCCAAAGCGACACTCCCGTGAGGAGGGTTGGAAAACTCGTGGGCTTCGGCGGCGAAAGAACCTTCCGGCGCGCATTCCGACTGCATGTCGGTTGCAGTCCGTCGCAGTATCGGAAGAGGTGCCTGGCGGAGGAGGCGCGGAGGAGTTTGGGTTTGTAGGAGCGCTAGTAAGCCCTCTCTGTCCGCGACCGCGCCTGATCGGGACGCGGAGCTGGGAAGGACACGCCCTGCAACGAGCTAGCGGGAGGGCAACTAGAGAAGAGTCCGCATTCTCTCCACTATCGGCCGTCTTTGGCCCCTTAGAGGCCGGGCCGTCCGCTGCTCGGACTGCTAGCGTTCGAATACTACCTACCTTGCGAAGCGAGTTCTCAGAGTCGTCGTGTTGTGCGTGAGCGTCTGGAGGGTTCGACAGCCTGTCGACAGCGGCTTTGAGGGCCGCTTGATCATCCAGGGTACGCCGGCCGCCCACACGTCCCCGGGGTCGTACGGCTTTGGAGCACAGGATGTCGCTGCGAACGCGCCGGCCACGATCACCGACAGAACGGAGGTTAGCTTTTGAATCGACAACTCAGCGCAACGAACAGCTACACCGACAAGTTGCTCAAGCTAGTACCTGCGGAGTTCGTCAGCCTCTATCTTGCGGCGAAAGCCCCATACCTGACGATTCCTTCCTTCTTCAACCAATTCTACTCTGTACGGCACTTGTACTTGCCGTACTGATCCCTGTCTACCTTCACAGGGTACACAAGGTCACCGATGAGCTCCAGATTGCCATGACCACGACCGCCTTTCTCGTCTGGACGTACACCCTAGGGGACCCGTATGAGCCTGGACAGTGGATTCCCTACGACCTCTACGTTCCAGAGATTGCGTCAGTGGCGCTGTTGTTCTCCACCGGCCTTCCGCCTCTCTTCCTCCAAGCGAAAGGTGAGCCGGAGCGATCCGGTCTTGTGAGGTGAAGGTATCGCGTCTGATGGCGGCTTCGGTTCTCATATTCGCACACCTGCAGGCGAGCGCGGGATTGGGTCAAACAGCGGCCGGTACGGAGTTCAAGAAGAGAGAAGCGGAGTCGATCCGCGGTAGAAGCGAGTTCCTGACGACATACGGTGCTGGGGCAATGGCGATGTTGCCGGGTTGGCTCGGAGAGTCATGCCCGTACCGCGCGCTCTTACGAAGTGTTTCCCCGATCGGGCTTCTACGAAGTGGATAAGGCCTCAAACTGGTTCATCATTGATCATCGAGTAGAGAATGGTGGATCGCCAGGAGCGACGTACGTCGGGATAGCAGTCGCGAAAGTTTTGGGGAAGGACCTCGACGAGCAGCTACAACTCCCTCGTAACAAGGCGGGCAAGGAAGTTTGGCAACCGTCAGAGGCCTTTAAGGATGAGTATGCATTGCCGCAGAAGTTCTGGAGCTGAGCGCTTCACGATGCGGACGCGGTGTTTGTTGGGACTTTTTCACCAGGCAGGCCGGCTTTCGAGCGTGACTACTGTATTGCGATTGGAGACGGGAACTGAGCTTAGCCTGGTTCTTCTGGGTTCGGTCAGGGACGCGGCTCTGTCAACGACCACATAGCAGACGCTGCCGGGCCGAGCGGTTCGGATGGGAGCGATCGGAAGGGGACGGAACCTGTCAACGACATTGACACAGCGGTGTTCTGGATTTACTGAGTCGTCTCTGCAGTCTCGTTGTCGGGCTTGTTGATCCAGACGGCCTGGGGCAGTGGCGTGTGCATCGGTTGGCCGCCGACGAATCGTTCGGGGGAGCTTTCCCAGGCGGCGCTCAGCGTGCGTTGGCGCTGCTCGATCACGGCTTGCGCCCGGCCGTAGTGGACGGTCTCGGGGGTCAGCATGGCGATGCCGGCATGGCGGTGTTCCGTGTTGTACCAGGGGAAGAAGGACCTGCAGTAGTCGGTCGCGGCGTCCTGGTTGGGGAAGCGGCTGGGGAAGTCGGGGTGGTACTTGAGGGTCTTGAACTGTGCTTCGGAGTAGGGGTTGTCGTCGCTGACCCGCGGGCGGCCGAGGGACCGGTTCACGCCGAGGCGGGCGAGCAGTTGGGCGGTACCCTGGCTGGTCATGGGGGCGCCTCGATCGGAATGCAGGGTCAGGACATGGGGCTTGACGCCGTGCTTGAGGCAGGTCTCCTCGATGAGCCTTTGGGCGAGCGCGGAGTTCTCGCGGTCGGCGACCATCCAGCCGACCGCGTAGCGGCTGAAGAGGTCAAGCAGGACGTAGAGGTAGTAGTAGGTCCAGGTCTGCGGTCCGAGCAGCCTGGTGATGTCCCACGACCAGACCTGGTTGGGCGCGACAGCGACCAGCTCCGGCTTGGCGTACGACGGATGGACGCGCTGATTGCGGCGGTCCCTCACGGGGTGGTTCGCTTCGAGGAAGCGGTACATCGTGCGCTCCGAGCACAGGTAGCGGCCCTCGTCGAGCAGGGTGGCCACCACTTCTCCCGGCGAACGATCGACGAAACGCGGCGACGCAAGCGTGGCCTCGACCCGTTTCCGCTCGATCTGGCTCAGTGCCCGGGCAGGCGTGGGGCGGGGCTGCCGTCGCCCGGGAGCAGGCCTCGCACGACGATAGAAGGTCGATCGCGACACGCCCAGCGCCCGGCACGCCGGCGCGATGCCGACCTGCCGGGCCAGGGACCTTGCCGCCATCAGCAGTCCTTCCCGTCTTCGAGGCTGAATCCCAGCAGCCCTGCAACTTTTCCCTGGACGTCCAGGATCGTGTGCGCGGCGGCGACTTCCCTCTCGAGCCGCTTGACCTTCGCTTCCAGCCGCTTCACCTTCGGCATCAGAGGGTTGGCCTCGTTCGGCTTGCGGCCCCGCTTCTTCGGCCTCAGACCGGAAAGCGCGCCCTCTCGCCGCGCCTTGCGCCAGTTGGCCAGATGGGAGCTGTACAGACCCTCTCGCCGCAGCAGCCGACCCACCTCGCCGCGGGACGTGCATCGGTCCGCTTCCGCCAGAATCCGCAGCCGGTACTCCGCCGTGAACTGCCGCCTGGTCGGTCTCGCCAGCACTTCCGGGTCGGGAACCGCCCCGGCGGGCGCCGCGCCGGCCGCGGGGGCCTCGTCGCTACGCTCCTCAACCCCCGCGGCCGGGAGCTCCGAGCCGCCGCCAAACCTCTGCTCTCGTCTTGACATTGATCCTCCTTGCCAACGTGTGCCCTCCACTATTCAACGGGATGGCCGCTGTGTCACGTACGTTGGCAGAGAGGGGGACGCCATGGAGACGATTCAGGTGGGGCCCCGGGCATTAACGTCGCAGTCGGGATCGCCCGTGACGGGTCCGGCCGGGTCAGGGACCACAGGTTTGACTCGGTCTACCTAGTCGCCGAGTGTCGCCGAGTAGGCGTGCCGGCTGCGCGAGCCTGGCAGGCTTAAGAAGGGAGCCACTTCTTGGCTGAGCGTCCAGTAGTCATGATCCACGGTTGGAGCGCCATGTCCGAAGGACTAGAGCCGTTGGCGACTCTCGTTCGGGCGCGACTCAATAGTCCCACGTCGGGTCGTTCAGGGTGCGCGGGAAAGCTCGCAGTGACGCGAGGCGGACGACTTCGAGAACTGGCGAGGGGAACTGGCGACTCGCAACGAAGAACTCCTGCGTAGTAGATCACGTGGCAATATGCAGAAACATGGCTTCCAGAACACCGTCGTACACGTAGAAGACCAGTACGGAGTCGGAGTTGACGACTTCCTTTTGGAGTTCTATGAGAAAGATGACGACCTCGGTAGGACGGCCGAACGGTTCCACAGGTCCGTGATCACTGGAGTTCACCGGTACTGCGATGACCACTCGTACCGCAGCGTATACATTGACTGCACTCGTCTCACCGCAGCGGTGGACAAGGTTGGCGAGTACCTGAGTATGAGCCTCACGGCTTATCCTGAACTCGAACCCCCGAGGACGCCGGTCGGGTTTCAGACGATAGCCGACGAGCACATCGGCGGACTACGCATTGCAAAGGAGGAAATCGGGAGGTTCTTTGTACCGCATCGTACCGCCTTGGTCTCGGTTCAACTCGAGCGGCAGCAAGATTGCCAGGTGTTCAGGTTCAGGACTCCGGAGGAGTAGCGCGCGATCAGGTGTTCGAGCCACTTGCCGGAGCCGTTGTAGACGGAGAAGTCCAGTTGCCGGATGTCCAGCGGCTGGCTGCGGTTTGCCGGATCGTAGGCCTGGTCGTCGCCGGCGAAGCGTTCCCGAATCTCGCATGTGACGGCGCCGTAGGCCACCACGGGGGCGCTGTCGCGCAGTTCGATGCCGTGGAACTCCATGAGCCTCTGACCATGGAGGGCGGCGGGCAGCAGCGGCAGAATGCCGGCCGCGGCCACGGGGACGCGGACCGCTGGACGCGTTTCTAAGGATCCCCTGAAGACCAGAGTGTAGCCGGGGGGTACCGTGCGTGGTTGAAGCGAGCGCGGTCGGTCAGGGAGAAGAGGGACGGCGGTTTCACGGCGTCGAAGAGCGGGCGGATGACGGTAGACTTTCTCATCCTGGGAGGTTAGCCCGATGCAGCCCCTACGCGTGTTTCCAGTGGCCTTGTTGCTGGCGCTGGGCACCGGCTCCGCCGGTGGCCAGACGTTCTACAACCAGGACGGCGTCCAACTGTCGGCGAGGGCGAGGGTCATCGATCCCGGGGCGGCGACCTGCCGCATCCGGGAGGAACGCCACACGACGGAGCAGTACGAGAAGCTGAAGCCCAACCACGGTCAGCCCCTGGACGTGTGGCGCGTAGAGCTCGTGGTCGGCAACTACTCCGGAAAGGTCCTGGACTGCCTGAGCGCCCACCTCAACGTGGAGTCGGACTGGCCGCCCTGTGACAACTGGGACGGACTGGGCAACTACGGGAAGCCGGTTGTCTGGACCGGTCCGCTGATGTCGATCCAGGACGTCGGGAGCGTGCAGCCGGGTGAGGAGCGGCGCGGGATCGAGTTCGTGCTGGAAGGAGTTGACCAATCGGCCCGGCTGTTACGTCTACGACGACTACCTGAAGACGGAGCAGACCGTGAGCTGGACGGCTGACTGTTCAAGTGGTCTGGCTCAGGGAACCGGGACCCTCACGTGGTTTGACAGCGATGGGGAGATCGTCATCACGGGGCAACTCGTGGATGGGAAGATGCAAGGCCACTGGGTGAATGGTCGCCTGGAGGATGGCCGCGCTCTCGACCGCTGACGACTTTCGAGCGGCTCGTTGGCGTCAGGCCTCCTTGACCCTCGGTGACGCGCCCCTGGCCGTGCGAATGAAGCTGCGGTCGAATGTGAGCATGGTCTCGCAGTGGCCGGCTGAGCCAAGGTGCAGCGCGTCGGCGAAGTCCATGCCCGCTTCGGCTCGGTCGAGGGCCTCCTTGAGCAAGGCCGGGCTCTCTACGGTGACCCCCGGCAGGCCCGAGAGGGCTTTCAGGGCCGCCGCGACATCCTTGCCTGAGAGCCCGTACACGCTGCGTAGGACCCACTCACTCTCGAGGAGAACGGTCGTGCCGACGAACACACCCCCCGCGTCGATCACGCCTCTTGCCTTGGCGGCTTGTCGCGGGTCGTCGTCGGTCAGGTATCGGACGACGACGTTCGTATCAATCGCCTTCATGCCGTCGTCTTGCTTCGGCGAGCACGCCGGCCCGCATCTCTCGGATGGACTTCGGCGGGCCGTCGTAAGCCAGGCTGCCGAACACATCCTCGGGCCGAGTTTCTGCAAACACGGGCTCAGGCTTCAGCAGGACGCCCTCGGAGGTGTGTTCCACGACGAGGCGGGTTCCGGCTTCCCAGCGCAGCGCCCGACGAATGGCCTTCGGCAAGATGACCTGCCCCTTGGTCGACACGGTTGTGGTAGGCGGTTCAGGCGTCGGCATGGATGGATTCCTCCTTCGCACCCGGTAAGGCGGAAGTAAGATACACCGTTCGGTGCCGTGAGCCAAGCGCAGACAGAGAATCGGTTCGGCTTGGCGGTGTAGATTGGACTCACTGTGCGTGAGGTCGTTCACTATCTACTCGGACTGTTGCTTCTCCCCCTTGTCTCCGCCGCTCCGGCGGCCGCTTTGACCGAGGAGCAGGCCAGGCAAGCCGTGCACCGCTTCATCGAGGCCTGGAACACCCGCGATCCGGGCGCTTTCGCCGCGACTCTCCAATATCCGCACGTCCGGCCGACGGCCGATTTCGACGGCCGCGTGTTCGCCGACGCGGCGGCCTACTCCGCGACCGTCGACTTCGACCAAGTGCTGGCGACGGGTTGGGACCGGAGCCGCCTGGATTCGGCAACCGTCGTCCATGCCGGCGCGAGCCAAGCCCATGTGGCGGGGAGGTACACCCGGCTCCGAGAGGACGGCTCCGCCATCTGGAGCAATCAGGTCACCTACGTGGTCGTGGAGAAGGACGGCTCGACGGGCATTCAGGCGCGCTTCGCGGCGGGTTTCGACGACCTTTCCGAGGCCGAGCGCGAAGGGAACGCGGCAGCGGCAGTGGCAGTCATCAGGAGCTACCTGGAGGCCTTCAACGCCCGTGACGAGGAGGCGATGGTCGCGACCTTCCACTTCCCCCACGTCCGGGTCGGGGGCAGAGGAGCGCGGGTTTCGAAGTCCGCTGGGGACTACATGGACGCGTTTGACTTCGACGCCTTCGCCGAGCGGCTCGGCTGGGTGCGGTCGGAGTGGGACACCGTCGAGGCGATTCAGGTGGGCGCCAGAGGCGTCAACCTGGCGATCAGCGGCACTCGCTACGGCCCCGGCGGAACCCGAATCCACAGCTTCGACGGGCTCTACCTGATCACCGAGCAGGATGGTCGCTGGGGCATTCGGGCGGGTTCCGGCATGTCGCCTCGACGCTGAGGTATCTGTCGTGGATGCGATCGCGATAGCGCTTGGCGCGGTTCTGCTAGTCGGCGTAATCGTCGTCGACATCGCCACGCTTGGCCTGCTCGCGGGCCTGTTTTCGAGAGTGCGGGACGGCCGGAAGCCACGCGACTACCGCGGGCGCTGAGGGGAGCCGGCGCTGGCTGTAGAGTGTGCGAATGGACAGTGCTACACCCTCGGCGAGTCCCGGCGCCGTCGTGCGTCGCGCCGACGACGCGCCGGCGAACCAGGTAGAACTCGGCACCGCGACGACGAGCCAAGTTCTGCTCGGCGCGGACGACGCCGCGCCCCACTTCGCGATGCGGAGGTTCCGGATGGAGGACGGCGGGGGAATGCCGCTGCACACGAACCAGGTCGAGCACGAGCAGTACGTGCTCCGGGGCCGGGCGAGTATCGTGCTGGGAGATGAGACGGTCGAGGTCGGCGCCGATGACGTGCTGCTGATCCCCGCGGGCCTGCCGCACTCGTACGAGGTGATCGAGGCGCCGTTCGAGTTCCTGTGCCTGGTGCCGAACCGGCCGGACCGGATCGATCTGGTCTAACAGCCCGTGGTGACCGCCCGCGGCGCCCGGATGCGGGCGAGACGCCCGCGTTCCCAGGACGGAGGCAGAACATGTGGAACCACGAGTGTGGCCGTCGCGGCGATGCTGTTGGTGTTCGTGGCTCCGCCTGCGAGGGCGGCAGGGGACGCGGACACTCAACCGCCGGATCTCCGCACCCGCGCGGACGGCATCGACTGGCCGGGCTTCCTCGGACCGAACCGCGACTCGAAGTCGCCTGAGACGGGCATCCGCACCGACTGGGAGTCCAGTCCGCCGCCGCTCCTGTGGCGCCTCGAACTCGGGGAGGGCTACGCGGCGCCCTCGGTGGCCCGGGGGAGGCTGTTCTACTTCACCCGCGTCCGCGACCGGGTGCGGCTCGTCGCGGTGCGGGCCGACAACGGCGAGGAGCTCTGGCGCTCGGAGTACCGCACGGACTACGAGGACTACTACGGCTACGACGGCGGTCCGCGCACGGCGCCCCTCGCCCCTGGCCCGCGGGTCTATGCCGTGGGACCGGATGGCGTGCTCCGCTGCCACCTGGTCCTGGACGGTTCGGTGATCTGGGAGCGCGATGTGCACGCCGAGTACGGCGTGCAGCAGAACTTCTTCGGCGTCGCCAGCTCGCCCTGGATCGAGGATGACCTGCTGATCGTGGCGGTCGGCGGCAGTCCGCCGGGGTCGCCCGGCATTCACAGCGGTGGCGTGAAGCCCAACGGCACCGCGTTGGTCGCGTTCGACAAGCGGACGGGCGAGGAGCGCTACCGCCTCGGCGACGACCTGGCCAGCTACGCGAGCCCGGTGGTCAGGGATATCGACGGCAAGCGGCGCGGCTTCCATTTCGCTCGCTCCGGCCTGATCGTCTTCGACCCGAAGGACGGTCGTCAGCTCGACAGCTTCGGCTGGCGGGCGCGCCGGCTGACCAGCGTGAACGCCGCGAACCCGCTCGTCGTCGGCTCGCGGGTGCTGCTTACCGAGTCGTACGAGAAGGGAGCGGTCCTGCTGACGTACACCGACGATCCAGAGGGCGGCGAAGATCCGGAAGGCGACACCAGCGGCCTGCGACCGGTGTGGCAGGACGGCCCGCGTAACCAGGCGGTCGCGGCGCACTGGAACACGCCGGTTCACCACGAGGGCGTGATCTACGTCTCGAGCGGCGAGAAGTCGCCGAACGCGGAGCTTCGGGCCGTGGACCTTGCCACGGGCGAGGTTCACTGGAGCCAGCCGCGCCTCGCGCGCACCCAGTTGCTCCACGTCGACGGTCATCTCGTGGTGCAGAGCGAGGTCGGCGATCTGCTGCTTGTCCGCGCGACGGCGCAGAGCTACCAGCAGGTCGCGCACCTGCGCCTCCAAGGCGAGATCGACGATCGGACGGTCGAGCTGTTGCGGTATCCGGCCTGGGCGGCGCCGGTGTTGGCTCACGGTGTGCTGTACGTGCGCGGCAAGGACCGCTTGGCCGCCCTCGAACTCATCCCACCGCCGGAGTAGAGGTCTTGGCGCGCGGCTCGATCCTCGTTTCCTGCTCGGCGGCCCGGCGGTTGGCCGCGGCCGCCGAGTGGTTGCGGAAGCGCCGGCACGGCGAGGAGGAGACGCTCCTGCTCGCGGCCTCGCGCGGCGCCGCCGACGACCTGGTCCGGGGCCTGTCGGAGACAGGTCGGGGGATGCTGGGGGTGCATCGAGCATCGCTCGACCAGTGGGCGCTGCAGACCGCGGCGCTCGAGTTGGCTGCCCGGGGACTGCGGCCGGTCACCGCGCTCGGAACCGAGGCGATGTCGGCTCGGGTCGCCCGCCTGGCCGAGGCGGAAGGGGAACTGGAGCGCCTGTCGCCGGTTGCCGACCTTCCCGGTTTCGCCCGCTCCCTGTCGGGGACGATCGGTGAGCTGCGCGCGGCAGGCGTTTCGCCCGGCGACCTGCTGAAGGACAACGGAACGCGCGACCTGGGCCGGCTGCTTCACCGATTCGACGAGGAGATGGCCGGTTTCGGGTTGGCGGATCCGGCGACCGTGCTTCGCTCCGCCGTCGTGGCGGTTGACCGGGAGCAGGTCGCTGTGCCTCCGGGATCGCTGTGGCTCGACCTTCCGCTTCGTAGCGCTTGCCAGGTTGCGCTCCTGCGGGCGCTCGTCGCGCGCAGCCGGGACGTGCTCGCGACCGTGGCAGCGGGCGACGACGAGACGCTTGAGTGGTTGGGGTCGCTGCTCGGCGCCGGGGCGGTGGTCGATCTCGACCGCGAGGAAGCGGTCGTCGCCGGGGCTTCGGGCGGTCGGCGGCTGGATCGGGTCCAGCGCTCCGTCTTTGAGACCGGTGTGGACTCCTTGCCGCTTGACGGTACGCCGGATGCGGGCAAGATGCCCGCGTTCGCAGGTGCAGACGTGCCGGCCGGCTCTTCGGTCGACCTGTTCTCGGCGGCCGGCGAGGGCCAGGAGTGCGTCGAGATCGCCCGGCGCATCCACCGTGCCGCGGCCGGCGGGCTTGCCTTCGATCGCATGGCGATCCTGCTTCGCCAGCCCGCCGCCTATCTGCCCCTGGTGGAAGACGCGCTCAGCCGCGCCCGCATCCCCGCTTACGTCACCCGGGGCGCGTTGCGCCCGAATCCGGCTGGCCGCGCATTCCTGTCCCTGCTGGCGTGCGCGGGGGAGAGACTCTCGGCGAGCCGCTTCGCCGAGTACCTGTCGCTCGGTCAGACCCCCGAACCGGCGAAGGGCGGCGGACCGCCAAAGCGCGAGGTGCCCTGGGTCGAGCCGGCGGGCGATCAGCTCGTCCTCAAGTCGCCGGAGCTTTCTCGGCGGGCGTCTCGCCCGCACTCTGCGACCGACACCGCAGCGGAGGCTCGCGAGACCCAGGAAGAGGCAGCGCCCGCAGGCGCGCTCCGCGTCCCCTCCCGGTGGGAGCGCCTGCTGGTCGATGCTGCCGTGGTCGGCGGGGCCGAGCGCTGGAAGAAGCGGCTGGCGGGTCTCGGCGCGGAGTTCCGGCTGCGACTGCGCGAGGCCGGGGACGAGGACGAAGGCCACAGGGGCTATCTGGAGCGGCAGATCGGGCGCCTTGAGACGCTCCAGACGTTCGCGCTGCCTCTGATCGAGTTCCTCGACGCCCTGCCCGAGCGCGCGGACTGGGGATGGTGGCTCGAGCGTCTGCAGGAGTTGGCGACGATGGCGTTGCGGCGGCCGGAGACCGTGCTCGAGGTGCTTGCCGAGCTCCGACCCCTGGCGCAGGTCGACGAGGTTGGCTTGCCCGAGGTGGAGCGGATTCTGGGCGAGCGCCTGGGATTCAGCCGCCGCCGGCCGCCGAAGCGGCGGTTCGGCCGGGTCTTCGTCGGTGGAGTCGAGGAGGCGGCGGGACGGAGCTTCGACGTCGTGTTCGTGCCGGGCCTGGCCGAGGGGGTGTTCCCACGGCGGGCGAAGGAGGATCCGCTGCTGCTCGACGAAGGTCGCCGGACCCTGCGGCAAGCGGGCTACCGGCTCACCGAGGATCTGGGCCGCACCCGGCGGGAGCAACTGCTGCTTCGCCTCGCCATCGGCGCCGCGAGCCGCTGGCTGGTCGTGTCGTATCCCCGGGTCGACCTGGTGCAGGGGCGCGCCCGCGTGCCGTCGCTCTACGCGCTCGACGTGCTGCGGGGCGCCGAAGGCAGCCTGCCGGACCTCGACGCGCTCGGCCGGCGCGCCGCGGCCGCCGGCGCCGCGGTGGTCGGCTGGCCGGCGCCCGCCGAACCCGAGGACGCGGTCGACGAGGCCGAGTTCGATCTCGCCCTGCTGCAGCCGCTCCTGGGTCCCGGCGCCCCGGTCGCGGAGCGCAGAGGGCGGGCGCGCTTTCTCCTGGAGTCGAACCCGCACCTGAAACGCGCCCTGCAGGCGCGTGGCCGGCGCTGGCGGCGACCCTGGTTCCCGGTCGACGGTCTGGTGGACGCGAGCGCGGAGGCCAGGGAGTCGCTCGCTGCCCAGCGGATCGGCGTGCGCTCCTACTCGCCGACTGCCCTCCAGAACTTCGCCGCCTGCCCCTACCGGTTCTTCCTGCAGGCGGTGCTGTACCTCAGGCCCCGGGAGGAGCTGGTCCAGCTCGAGCAGATGGACCCGATGACCCGGGGCAGCATCTTCCACGAGATCCAGTTCCGCCTGTTTGGCGCCCTGGAGGCGGCGGACCTGTTGCCGGTGGCGCCGAGCCGCCTGGAGACGGTCTTCGAGTTGCTGGATGACGTGCTCGTCCAGAGCGAGCGTGACTACCGGGAGGAACTCGCGCCGCCGATCGAGCGGGTCTGGAGGGCGGAGTTCGAAGGCCTGCGGGCCGACCTGCGCGGCTGGTTGCGGCAGGTGGCGGACGAGGGCGGCCAGTGGAAGCCGATCCACGCCGAACTCTCCTTCGGTCTCAGACGGTCCGCGGACCGGGATCCGCGCAGCAAGCGGGCGCCGGCGGAAGTGCTCGACGGGGCGCGTCTGCGTGGCTCGATCGATCTCGTCGAGGAAGACGCGGACGGTCGGCTGCGGGTGACCGACCACAAGACCGGCCGCGCCGTTCACGCCGGCGCCGGCCTGGTCATCGGCGGCGGCAAGGTGCTGCAGCCGGTGCTCTACAGCCTGGCCGCGGAGGACGTGCTCGAGCGGGAGGTGGTCTCGGGGCGGCTCTTCTACTGCACCCAGCGGGGCGGCTACAGCACGGTGGCCGTGCCGCTCGACGAGCGGAGCCGCGGCGCCGCCCGCCGGCTGCTTGAGACGGTCGACGGGGCGCTTCAGGACGGCTTCCTGCCCGCGGCGCCGGCGAGGGACGAATGCCGGTACTGCGACTACCGGCGGGTGTGCGGCCCCTACGAAGAGTTGCGGGTCCAGCGCAAGGACGGGACGCGGCTGCACGACCTGCAGGCGATTCGGAGCGAGCGGTGATGGCTGCCGGTCCGCGCGCCCAGGCCCCGCCGCCGGCGGACGAAGCCGCCCGCCGCCGCATCCGCGAGGCGCTGGACGAGAGCCAGTTGGTCGAGGCGGCTGCCGGTACCGGCAAGACGACGGTGCTGGTGGAGCGCCTGGTGGCGATCCTGGAAGAAGGCCGCGGCTCGGTCGACGCCTTGGCGGCGGTGACCTTCACCCGCAAGGCGGCCGGCGAACTCAAGCTTCGCCTGCGTCAGGCGCTCGACGCCCGTCTGAACGAGTTGCGCGGCAGCGGTGCGGCCGGCAAGCGGACGGCGAACCTCGAAGCCGCTATCTCCCGCCTCGAACAGGCGGCCATCGGCACGATCCACTCTCTGTGCGCCGACATCCTGCGCGAGCGCCCGGTCGAGGCCGGGGTGGATCCGGGATTCGGAGAGCTGGCGGAAGACGAAGCGCCGCGCCTGTTCGCCCGCACCTTCGGACGCTGGATCGAAGAGCAGCTCGAGACGATGCCGCCGGGCCTGAGGCGCGAGCTGGCGCGCCTCACGGTGGGACCGTGGTCGCCACGGCAGTCGGCACTCGACCGGTTGCGCGAAGCGGCGTGGAGATTGGTCGACTGGCGCGACTTCGCGGCGCCCTGGCGGCGCCCGAAGTTCGATCGGGAGACGGAGTTGGAGGAGCTCTGCGCCGGGGTCGAGCGGCTCGGAGAACTGGTCCTCCACGGCCGGCAGAGCGACGTGCTGCGCCGGAATCTGGAGCCGGTGGTCGAGCTCTCGAAATGGATCGTCCGCACCCGGCAACTGGGTGTGGCGGGTCCCGGTCCGAATGGGGGGGATCGGGCAGACGGCCGGGAGGCGTTCCAGGACCAGTTGGAAGCAAGGCTCGTCAAGCTGCTGCGAGACCTGAGCGGGTTCAGGAGTCCGCGCAAGGGTCGGGGCGGCTTTGCTGAGGGCGTCGCCCGGGAACAGGTCTTCGAGCTCTGGCGCCGGCTCTCGGAGCGTCTGCGCCGCTTCGAGCAGACCGCGAATGCCGACCTGGCCGCATTGCTGAAGGACGAGCTATCGGGCGCCGTCGAACGCTACGAGCGCGCCAAGCGACTGCTGGGGAAGCTCGATTTCCACGACCTGCTGATGAAGGCCCGCGACCTGCTGCGCCGCGACCGGGAGGTGCGGCGCCACCTGCAGGCGCGCTACCGGCACCTGTTCATCGACGAGTTTCAGGACACGGATCCGCTGCAGGCCGAGATCCTGCTGCTGCTCTCGGCCGACGATCCGGACGAGGACGACTGGCGGCAGGTGCGGCCGGTTCCGGGCAAGCTCTTCGTGGTCGGCGATCCGAAGCAGTCGATCTACCGGTTTCGCCGTGCGGACGTGGTCCTCTACCAGGACGTCAAGGAGATGCTCGCCGGGCGCGGCGTCCAGGCGCTGCAGCTCACGACCAGTTTCCGTTCCGTGGCGCCGATCCAGCGGCTGGTCAATGCGGCCCTCGCGCCGTGCATGACCGGCGACCGGACCGCCGGCAGCGCCGACTACATCCCCTTGGGCGAGCACCGGCAGGCGATCCCCGGCCAACCCCAGGTCGTCGCGCTGCCGCCGCCGAAGCCCTACGGCTACCGCAACGTGACCCAGCGGGACATCGAGGCGTGCCAGCCGTCCGCGACTGTCGAGTTCGTGCGCTGGTTGATCCAGGACAGCGGCTGGAGAGTCGAGGTCCCCGATCCGGACAATCCGGGTCGCTTCATGCGAACGCCGGTGCAGCCGCGGCACATCTGCCTGCTCTTCCGGCGCTTCCTGAGCTGGAACCAGGACACGGCCCGGGACTACGTCCGCGGCCTGGAGGCGCTGGGCATTCCGCACCTGCTGATCGGCGCCCGCTCCTTCCACGACCGGGAGGAGGTGGAGGCCTTGCGATCGGCGCTGACGGCGGTGGAGTGGCCCGACGATCGCCTCTCCGTCTACGCGACGCTTCGTGGATCCCTGTTCGCCTTCGACGACGACCTGTTGCTGCGCTTCAGGACGCGCTACGGGAACTGGCATCCCCTCTACTCGCCGCGCCGGGCGCGGGAGAGCGGCGAGCCGCCGGAGGAGTTCGCCTCCCTCGTCGATGTCCTCGACTTCCTCGGCACGCTCCACCGTCGCCGGAACTATCGGCCGATCGTGCAGACGGTCCAGGAAATCCTGGCCAAGCCGCGCGCCCAGGCTGCGATGGCGCTGCGGCCGGCCGGCAACCAGGTGCTGGGCAACGCCCAGCGCGTGTGCGATCTGGCCCGCCGCTACGAGGTTGCGGGCGGCCGTTCGTTCCGTGGGTTCGTCGAGCAGTTGGACGAGGAGGCGGAACGGATCGGAGGCGCCCAGGCCCCGGTGGTCGAGGAGGACGCCGAGGGAGTCCGTGTGATGACGGTTCATACCGCGAAGGGACTGGAGTTCCCGGTCGTCATCCTCGCGGACATGACCGCGAAGCTGTCGCGCGGCGCCGAGCGAACCGTACGCAGCGAGGACGAGCTTTGCGCGATGAAGCTGCTCGGACTCTCGCCGCAGGAACTGCTCGACGCCTCGGAGGTCGAGGACAAGAGGGAGGAAGCGGAGGGCGTCCGGGTCGCGTACGTGGCCGCCACGCGAGCTCGCGACCTGCTCGTGGTGCCCGCGGTCGGCGACGTGAAGCGTTCGGGCTGGATCGAATGCCTCAACGACGCCGTGTACCCGGGATCGGATGCCTGGCGCGGCTCGGCGCCCGCCGAGGGATGCCCCGAGTTCGGGGACAGGTCCGTGGCAGTGCGTCCGTCGGACTACGACCGCAAGCCGGAGCAGTCCGTGAAGCCGGGCCGATACCGATTCCCGAAGGCGGCTGGAACGGACGACGCGGCCGACGACGCGCCGGGCTACGACGTCGTCTGGTGGGATGCGGACCTTCTGAACCAGGAGCCTCCGGCCACCTACGGCCTGCTGGGCGAGGATCTCCTGGTCGAGGGCGGTGGGGCCGCCGCCGATGCGAGTCGCGAGCGGTTCGAACGGTGGCGAAGCCGCAACCAGGCCCTGCTGGAGCGAGGCGGTCGGCCCTCGGTCCAGCCTGAAGCGGTCACCGATCTGGACCACGAGCCGCCGGGCGCGGCGGCCGAGGTCGTGGTCGAGGAACTGGAGCGTGCCCGCGACCGCCCGGGCGGCGTTCGGTTCGGCAGCTTGGTGCATACCGTGCTGCGGGATACCCCTCTTGCCGGCGAGCCGGACCGGATCCGGGAGTTGGCCGGGTTGCACGGTTCGCTGCTGGCGGCTGATACGGCGGAGATCGAAGCCGCGGTTGCGGCGGTGTCGGCCGCCCTCGCGAGTCCGGCCGCGCACGCCGCTCGGGACTCGCCGCGGGTGCTGCGCGAGACCCCGTTCGTCTTGCCTCTACCCGTCTCGGAAGCAGGCAGCGAAGACGGCGAGGACGGCCGCGGAATCGTCGAGGGGACGATCGATCTCGCCTACCTGGACGGGGACGGCCGGTGGATCGTCGTCGACTGGAAGACGGATCTGGGCGATCTCGACGCACCGGCCGGCGGCGGCGGACCCGGCGCCGAGGGCGTGCCGCGCGGCGAGGCGTACCGCCGCCAGGTGCGTTGGTACTGCTACGCGTTGGAGCAACTGACGGGCGCGCCGGCGTCGGGGCGCCTGGTGCTGCTGTAGTTGTGACGAGCTCCCCGCGCGGAGACGCCTACAGCCAGCCGGCCGGCGCCGGCTCTGGCAAGGCCGGTGAGTTGCCGAGTAGCCACTCATAGGCCGGCTGGGCCTCAATGTTCCTCGGTATCTCGGAAGGGAGGGTTGATCGCCCCAGGGTCAGCACCAGCTTGCGCGCGTTGGGAAAGCGGCTCTCGGCGGCGACCAGCGCCCGGATCTCCCGGTTCGCGGCGCCGGCGTCGGACGCATCGGCGCACACCTGGATCAGGTCCGTCTCGCCGCTGGGCGACCGGGCCAGGAAGTCCACTTCGTAGCCCTCCGGCGTGCGCACATAGGTCACCTCGCACCCCCGGCGCTCCAGCTCGATCAGGACCGCGGTCTCCAGCGCGTGCCCCAGGTTGGCTCGCCCGGTACGGTCGAACGCGGGAATCAACCCGAAATCGACCGGATACGCCTTGCGCGGGTTCACCATGCGCTGGCGCTCCGAGTCCGCCTCGATCCATACCGTCCGCACCAGAAAACAGTCCTCCAGATAGGAGAGATACTCGTGCACGGTGTCCCTTGCTATGGCGATCGCCTGGGACTTCAACCTGGCGTGGAACTTCTCGACGCTGAAGGGAGACGCGGCGTTCGCCAGCAGGTGGCGAGCAAGCCAGCTTAGGCCCGTGAAGTTGCGGACCGCATAGCGATCGACGACATCCCTCAGGATGGCCACGTCCACGTAGTCCCGGAGCAGTTGGAGTCGGGGCGCCGTCGGCAGTCCCTGAGCTTCCGGGAAGCCTCCGGTGCGCAGCCACTCGCGGAGGGCCGACTCCAGTCGGGTTGCTTCCGCCTCCGCGACGGCCGTCGGGTCGGGCGGTGGTGTCATGCCGCCGTGTCGAAGAGCTTCTTCAAAGCTGAAGGGGTGGATCAGGACTTTCCATCCGCGGCCGCGCAACTCCGTCGCGATCTCTCGGGAGAGGAGACCGGCTGAGGATCCTGAGATGTACAAGTCGGCGTGTCGGGAGTCCAGCAGGCGCCTCACGAGGCGCTCCCAGCCGGGCACGACCTGAATCTCGTCGAGGAACCAAGCTTCGGGCGCGGCCTCGGCGCCGGTCAGATAGCGGCTCGGGTACTCGTCGATCAAGGCCCCGAGGGACAGGGCGTCCAGTCCCGCGAACCGCTCCTCTTCGAGCCTGAGGAACGGTAGCTGCCAGGGTGCTGCGCCCCGCGCAATGCTCTCGGCTCTCAACTGCTGGAGGAACGTGGTCTTGCCGGCGCGCCGCATGCCGATCACGGTCGTGACTTTGCCCGGCATCCGAATCTGGCCGAAGAGACGACGCCTCGTGAATGGCGGGTCGGCGTCTTGCAGCCCATCGGCAAGCTGCGCGTCGAAGGCGAGTCGGAAGCGGTCCACGTCCGGGGTCACAGAGGCTCGATCTCTCCTTTCCAGGAGGAGAAAATGACGTTACACGTTTCTCCTGAGCGGAACGCGCGGACGCCACTTGACGCCCCCCTTGCCGTTCACGAAGACCTCGCCCCGGAAGCACTTCTCCCTGACGTAGCTCGCAAAGCCCCTGTCCGCGATCGTCCCGACGACCTCGCCGTCGACTACCAGGTCGTACACCTCCCTCGCTTGGAGCTTCGCGGTCTTTCGAGGCAGAACGAGCCTGAAGCCGGGGGGAGGATCGCCCGGTTTCTGGCTGGCGCTGGCCGACTCTCTCACCGCGCGTTCCCACGCATGGCCGGCCGATGTCGGATCGGGCGCCAGATCCGGCGCGCGGGTGACATCTTCGGCCTGAGTGGCCGAGTCGGTAGCCCTTGTCGGCACCGTCGCTGTGTGGGTGTTGTGCGGCTCGTTGGTAGTGGGTTGAGCGGCGACGGCGTCAAGGTTGTGCGTCTCGCTGTCGGGCGCGTCCGCATCGTGGTCGAGTTTGTATACGGCTTCTCCGTCCGGAACGCCTGTTCTCCACTCGTCCTCCAGGCGGTTGACCAGCGCCGGAGGCCAGCCGTAGTAACGAGCGGCTTCGCGTAGATCAACGAATCGCACAGCGGTGCTCTCTGCCTCGGCCAGCGTCACCGCCCTGAGCCGTTCGCGGCGGATGGCTGCCCTCACTGCCGGCACCGTTACTCCTGCCAGCCGCGCGGTGAGCTTGATCGAGAGTAGAACCGCGCCCTTGTGGTGCCCCGGGAACATGGTTTCGACAGGTTACCATGTAACGTCTCGTTACACTGCAGCAAGATGGCGACGGCTCCAAGCCGTGGGGGTCCCTGGTTGTAGCTGGGAGATTTCGGCGGTGGTCGGGCCTTGGCTCCGTCCTTGCGGGCCGGGGACTACAGGACCTCGCCGATGTAGCGCTCCCGCGCCAGGCGCCAGAAGACGACCAGGAAGGCGGTCAGGGGGATCGCCAGGATCATGCCGGCGATGCCGTTGAGGGCCGAGCCCCAGAAGAACACGGCGACGATGATCGCCATGGGGTGCAAGCCCGTGCGGTCGCCCATGATCCGGGGCGTCAACACGTAGGCCTCGATGAGCTGGACGAGCGTGAAGACGACCACCACCCAGATCACGAGGTTGATCCCGCCGCCCTGCTGCCAGTAGGCGATCGGCAGGGCCACCGCCAGGCCGACGATGCTGCCCAGGTAGGGGATGATGTTGAGGAAGCCGAGCATGAGTCCAAGGACGAGGCCGTAGCGCAGCCCGGCGATGGAGAAGCCGATGGCGAACAGCGCGCCCTGGAGGAAGGCGATGACGAGTTGGCCGCGGAAGAAGGCGACGAGGATGTCGATGAACTCCTGGATGAGATAGATCACGTCGGCCCGCGTCTTGGCCTTGAGGAACGGAAACAGGTGGTCGAGCTTGCGGAACCGGTCGGGTTCGACCATGAGGAAGAAGCAGAGATACACCGGAAGCACCGCCCAGGCGAAGAGAGAGGCAATCCCGGCGCCGATGCTCTGGAGGACCTCCAGTGCCGTGTCGCCGACGATGCCGAAGCTGGCGAGCAGGTTCGAGTCGCCACCCTCGAGCGCCTCCTGCACACGGATCGCGATCGGGTTCGTTTCCAGGAACTCGGTCACGGCAGGCGAAATCGCTGCCGTCCAGTCGACGAAGCGATCCCACGCACCCGGGAGTGCTTCGAAGAGTTCTTCCATCTGGGACGCCGCCATGGCGCCGAAGAACCAGGCAAAGCCGACGAGGGGAACGAGCAGGGACAGCAGCACAGCGGCCACCGCCAGGATCTTCGGGAACCGCAGCCGTTCGTTGAGCAGCTCGTAGTAGGGCCGGAGCACGAACGCCAGCACGGCGGCGACCGCCAGCGGCAGGAAGACGCTCGAGAAGGCGGCGAAGAAGGTGCCGATGGCCCAGAACAGCGCCACCACCGCGGCCAGGATGACGGCGGCCGCGGCGATCGTCGCCGCGGCAGCGACGGTGGCGCGCTGGCGTTCCGAGAGTTCGATCTGCACCGGTGGTCCGTCCTCGGCGGGACGCTACCACCTGGCCACCTGCCGCCTGAGCAAACGTCAGGGACAGTGGCTCCGTATACTCCCTCGCATGACCGTGACGCTGCTCGATCGGCCGCCGCGGACGCTGCCGCGCAGTTTGGGGCCGTACCGCCGCCGCGACTACATGGCCCTCCCCGATGAACCCCGCTGCGAGTTGATCCGCGGGAGGTTCTACCTGAGACCCAGTCCAATCGTCCTCCACCAGTTCATCGTCGGCTATCTGTTCCGGCTCTTCTTCGACGCGGCCGATCGCACCGGCGGCACCGCGATCGTGGCGCCGATGGATGTCCACCTGGCGGATCACTCGGTGGTCCAGCCCGACGTGATCTACGTCTCCCCGGAGCGCGGCGAGATCGTTCAGGACTGGATGGAAGGCGCGCCGGATCTCCTGGTCGAGGTGCTGTCGCCTTCGACAGCGTCGCGAGACCGGGTCCACAAGCTCGACCTCTATGCGGCGGCCGGTGTGCGTGAGTACTGGATCGTCGATCCGCGGCAGCGGAGGATCACGTTCCTCGTTCACGACGGCGAGGGCTTCGCCGAGCGGGTGCCGGAGGGCGCCAGCTACCAGTCGCCTGCGGCGCCGGAGATTTCCCTGAACTCGGACGAACTCTGGGCCGCGGTCGACCGGAAGTTCGCGAACGCCTGAGGGCCGTGCCGTAGTGCGGCCTGCTGTTCAGGTCCTGGGAACGCGGGCATCCTGCCCGCATCCGGGCCGAGGCCCGGCTCGGCTCGCGCTCGAAGCGCCGTTCAGAGCGCCCCCGCATTGCGGCTGGATGGATACGATCGGCCCCCATGGCTGCGAAACACCGATTCCAAAGCGTCAAGGGGATGCGCGACCTCTTGCTTGACGAGGCCGCGGCCTTCGCGGCCGTTGAGGACACGGCGCGCCGGGTGTTCTCGCTCTACGGCTACCACGAGGTGCGTACGCCTGTGGTCGAGGACACGGATCTCTTCGTACGCGGGGTGGGTGAAGGAAGCGAGATCGTCGGCAAGCAGATGTACACCTTCGACGACAAGAAGGGTCGCAGCCTGACGCTTCGTCCGGAAAGTACGGCGGCGGTGGCACGCGCCTACCTGCAGCACGACATGGCGTCCTGGCCCCAGCCGGTCAAGGTGTTCTACATGGGACCCCACTTCCGCTACGAGCGGCCCCAGGCGGGCCGTTACCGGCAGTTCCACCAGATCGGTGCTGAGCTGATCGGCGATCCGGGTCCCTACAGTGATATCGAACTCCTGGTCATGTTGTTGCTCTTTTTGGAGGAACTGGGCTTTCGGGACCTGGAGGTGGGCCTCAACTCGGTGGGCGATCCGGACTGCCGCCGGCGCTACTCCGGGCTGCTGCGCGAGTACCTCGAACCGCATCGGGACGAGTTGGGCGCCGACAGCCGTCGCCGCCTGGAGACGAATCCTCTCCGCATCCTGGACACGAAGGCGCCCAGGGAGCGAGAGCTGCTCGAGAGGGCGCCGCGCCTGCTCGAGGTGCTCGGGGACGGGGCCCGCCGGCACTTCGAGGTGGTGTGCGAACGGCTCGAACGGTTCGGCGTCGCCTACCGGATCGACGATCGGCTGGTGCGCGGTCTCGACTACTACACGCGGACCGTGTTCGAGATCACCTCGGCGGCACTGGGCGCGCAGAACGCAATCCTCGGCGGCGGCCGCTACGACGGCCTGATCGGCGAACTCGGCGGTCCGAGCGTGCCCGGGATCGGCTTCGCGATCGGCGAGGACCGGCTGGTCGATGTGCTGCCGGCGGCGTCGCCGGCGCGGACCGCCGGCGCGGCGCCGGTGAGTGTCCTCATCGTCGGCGAGGCCCACCTGCGGCAGGGTTTGGAACTCACCGAGGAGTTGCGTGCGGCGGCGGTGCCGGCGATCTGCGACCTGGCCGCCGGCACGCTGAAGGCCGGTCTGCGCAAGGCGAACCGCCGCGGATGCCGATGGGTCGTGCTGTTCGGCGAGGACGAACAGGCCGCCGGGACTGTGGTGCTGAAGGACTTCCAGGACGGAACCCAGGAGACGATCCCGCGCGAGGGTTTCGCGGCCGCGATTGCGGCGAGGATTTCCCCCTGAGTTGTGCGAGGATCGGCGGTTCGGGCCTAAGGTGGCCCGCCACGAAGGACAAGCACGTGAACAGAAGCAAGGCAGGAACGTTGACCACGGAGCAGGTCGGCGAGCGGGCGAAGATCCAGGGCTGGGTCCATCGTCGGCGCGATCACGGCGGCGTGATCTTCCTCGACGTGCGCGACCGGAGCGGCGTCGTGCAGGCCGTCGTCCACCCCGAGAGCACGCCTGAGACGGCCGAGGCCTTGCAACCCGCGCGGCTCGAGTACGTCGTCGAGGTCGAGGGCGAGGTCGTGCGCCGCGACCCGGACAAGGTCAACCCGAAGATGGCCACCGGCGAGATCGAGGTGCAGGTCCAGCAGGGGCGGATCCTGGCTCGTTCCGAGCCGATGCCGTTCGGGGTGGAGGGTGTGGCGGACGCGAGCGAGGAAACCCGTCTCAAGTACCGGTTCCTCGATTTGCGCCGGGAGAGGTTGCAGCGCAACCTGAGGCTGCGCTCCGACTTCACGGTCGAAAGCCTGAACTACTTCCGCGAGCAGGGCTTCGTCAACGTCGAGACGCCGATGCTCACCCGCTCGACCCCGGAGGGCGCCCGCGACTACCTGGTGCCGAGCCGTCTGAACCACGGCAGCTTCTACGCCCTGCCCCAGTCACCGCAGTTGTTCAAGCAGATCCTGATGGTGAGCGGCGTCGAGCGCTACGTGCAGTTCGCGCGCTGCTTCCGCGATGAGGACCTGCGCGCCGACCGGCAGCCGGAGTTCACCCAGATCGACATCGAGATGTCCTTCATCGAGGAGGAGGACGTGTTCCACCTGGTCGAAGGACTGTTCTCGCGGGTGTTCCCGCTCGCCGGGATCACGCCGCCGGCCTCCTATCCGCGGCTCTCCTACGACGACGCGATGTTGCGCTACGGCTCGGACCGTCCCGACCTGCGGGTCGGACTCGAGATCACGGACGTGACGGACTGCCTGCGGGAGACGGAGTTCCGCGCCTTCCAGGCGGCGATCGGCGCCGGCGGCGTGGTGCGGGGCGTTCACATACCGGGTGCCGCCGGATCGAGCCGGCGCCAGGTCGACGAGTACGCCGACATCGGCCGTCGCCAGGGCGCCCAGGGAGTGCTCTGGGTCAAGCGCGAGCACGGCCTGCCTTCGTTCCTGGTCAAGAACGCGCTCACTCCGGCGCAGGTCGAGAGCCTCGCCGACCGCCTCGCCGTCGAGGAGGGCGGCATGGGACTCCTGGTCGCGGGGCCCGCGCCGACCGCGGCGGCGGCGCTGGGCGCGCTGCGGGTCGAGGTGGGCCGGCGTTTCGGCCACATGCGGGAGGACGCGCACGAGTTCCTCTGGGTGCACGACTTCCCCCTGGTCGAATGGAACGGCGACGATGGGCGCTGGAACGCGACTCACCATCCGTTCACCTCGCCGCGCATGTCTGACCTCGACCGGCTGGAGAGCGACCCGGGTTCGGTGCGGTCGCGCGCCTACGACGTGGTGCTCAACGGCACCGAGATCGGCGGCGGCTCGATCCGGATCCACGACCAGGCACTGCAGAAGCGCGTGCTCGCCCTGCTTGGAATCGACTCTGAAGAGGCGGAGCGGCGCTTCGGCTTCCTGTTCGAGGCCCTGCGCTACGGCGCGCCGCCGCATGGCGGCGTGGCCCTCGGCGTCGACCGCATCGTCATGCTGATGGCCGGCGCCAGCTCGCTGCGCGACGTGATCGCCTTCCCGAAGACAGCGTCGGCGGTCTGCCTGATGACCGAAGCCCCGTCGACCGTCGACCAGGAGCAGTTGCTCGACCTGGGATTGCGAATGCGCCCGCGGGGCTCAGCCCAGGGCGGGTAGCGCGGAGGTCGGCTTGGACGCTCCGCACCGTCTGACTCTCGCCCATCCCCGGGGCGTGAGCGAGATCCTCGTCGGCTCGGGTCTGCTGGCCGGGGGCGGTGCGGGCGCTCTCGGCGGGGTCGCGGACTGGTGCCGGGGCCGGGTCGTGTTCCTGGTCACGAGCGAGGCGCCGGACCGCCACTGCGGCGCCTCGGTTCGGCAGTTGCTGGAGACCGCGGGCGCGACCCGGATCGAGACGATCGAGGTTCCCGACGGCGAGGCGGCGAAGACGGTCGAGTGCGCCGCCTCCGTCTGGCGGGAGATGCTCGAGCGGGGCGGCAAGCGCGACAGTCGCCTGGTGGCTCTCGGCGGAGGCGCGGTGGGCGATCTCGGAGGCTTCGCGGCCGGCTGCTTCCTGCGCGGCATCGACTACATCCAGATCCCGACCACCCTGCTCGCTCAGGTCGACGCCTCGGTCGGCGGCAAGACCGGGGTCGACCTGCCCGGCGGCAAGAACACGGTGGGCGCCTTTCATCATCCCCGCTTCGTGCTCGCCGACATCGACTGCCTGCGCACGCTGCCGGCCGGCGAGTTGCGGGCCGGACTGTTCGAGGTCGTCAAGATGGCGGCGCTGCTCGATCTCGATCTGCTGGCGCAGGTGGAGGAGTCCCTCGAGCGGCTGCTCGCGGGCGACCCGGGGTCGCTGACGCGGGTGGTCGCGGCTTCGATCCAGGCCAAGCTGGGAGTCGTCGAAGCCGACCTGGAAGAAGGGGACCGCCGGCGGTTGCTCAACTTCGGCCACACCCTGGGCCACGCGATCGAATCGGAGTTTGGCTACAAAGGCCTGCGTCACGGCGACGCGGTGGGCCACGGCATGAGGTTCGCCCTGCGCCTGGCGCTTCGGCGCGGGCTGGACCCGGAGTTCGCGTCGCGCCTGGGGCGCATGATCGACCGGCTCGGGCCACCGAGGCTCGGCACGGTGGAGCAGCAGTGTGGCGTGCGGCTGGACGTGGACCGGCTCGCCCTGGCGATGGGCCGCGACAAGAAGGCGCGCGAGAGCGGTCTGGTCTGGATCCTGCCGGCCGAACCGGGTCGTGGTGAGATCGTCGCGGATCTCGATCCTGCGCTGGTGCGGAGTGAGCTCCAGGCGTTCCTCGACGACTCCCGCGCCTCGTTGTCCGGGGCCGGGCAATGAGCGCGGGAATCGGCGGTAACGGCGCGGCTGTACCCACGGTCGAGGGCGAAGCGCGCGAATCGCTGGAATCCGGAAGGGGAGGCCTGTGGAACCGGCTGCGGCGCGGCCTCGGCCGTACCCGGAAGGGACTGGTCGGCCGGATCAGCACCGCTCTTGGAGGCGCCGCGCGGATCGATGAGGATGTGCTGGAGCGGCTGGAAGAGACCCTGATCGAGTCGGACCTCGGCGTCGAGACCTCGCTCGAACTCGTCGAGCGGTTGCGTCAGGCGGGAGATTCGGGGCCGCTCGCCGCCGGCGACGAGTTCGCCCTACGGCAACTGCTCGTCGACGAAGTGGCGGTGCTGCTGCTCGACGCTCCGCCCGCCGTGCTGCCGGCGACCCCGCGCATCACCCTGATGGTCGGCGTCAACGGTTCGGGCAAGACCACCTCCGCCGCCAAGCTGGCGCGGGCGTCCCTGGCCCGGGGCGAGAAGGTCCTCTTCGCGGCGGGCGACACCTTTCGTGCCGCGGCCGCGGAGCAGCTCGAGGTCTGGGGCGAGCGGCTGGGGATCGAGGTCGTCCGCCGCCGGTCGGGCGGCGACCCGGCGGCGCTCGTCTTCGACGCCGTCCAGGCAGCCGGTGCGCGCGGCATCGATCACCTGATCGTCGATACGGCGGGCCGCCTCCACACTCGCGGTCAACTGATGGACGAGTTGTCGAAGGTTCACCGTGTCACGCGGCGCGCGGCCGGCGACGAGTGGAACCTCTTCACCCTCCTGGTTGTCGATGCCGGCAACGGCCACAACGCACTGGTGCAGGCGCGCGAGTTCGGGGCAACGGTGCCGATCGACGCCGTGTTCCTGGCCAAGCTGGACGGTACGGCCAAGGGCGGTATGGCGGTGGCGATCGCCCGCGATCTGCGGCTACCGGTCGCCTACCTGGGTGTGGGCGAGGGGGTGGAGGACATCGTCGACTACAAGCCGCGGTCCTTTGCGGCCGCTCTATTGGGGTGAGCGCCGTGGGCGTTGAGACCGCCGGACGTTTCGACGACGCCGATCGGCGGGCGATGGGACGGGCGCTGGTCCTGGCACGGCGGGGCCGCCTGACCACGGCGCCGAACCCCATGGTGGGGGCAGTGGTTACGAAGAGCGGCGAGATCGTCGGCGCCGGCTGGCACCGCCGTCCCGGCGGCGAGCACGCGGAGGCGAGGGCGCTCGACGCTGCCGGCCAACGCTCCCGCGGCGGCACGATCTACGTCACGCTCGAGCCCTGCAACCATCACGGTCGGACGCCGCCCTGCGCGGGACGGATCCTGGAAGCCGGCGTTGAGCGCGTGGTCTTTGCCCACCGCGATCCGAACCCCGAGGTGATAGGCGGGGGTGGCGAACGGCTGCGGGCCGCGGGCCTCCTGGTCGAGAGCGGGCTTCTGGCCGAGCAGGCGGTCGAGATGAACGTGCCCTTCCTGACCCGCGTCCTCCATCAGCGGCCCGCCGTCACGCTGAAGTGGGCGATGAGCCTGGACGGCCGGATCGCGACGGCGACCGGCGACAGCCAGTGGATCTCGTCGCCGCGCGGCCGCCGTTGGGCGCTCGAACTGCGCGAGGAGCACCAGGCGATCGTGGTAGGCAGCGGCACCGCGCTGGCCGACGATCCGCGTCTGAACCGGCGGCTGGGCCGGGCCGAGGGCCCGATCGTGCGGGTTGTGCTCGATCGGCGGTTGCGGCTGTCTCCCCGGGCGCGGATCTTCGAGGTCGAGGGGCCGGTGGTCGTCTACACGGCGGCGCCGGCAGGCGACGCGGGCGAGGGTGCGGCGGAATGGGCAGGGCGGCGCGACCGTCTACGTGAGGCGGGCGCCGATGTCGTCGGGCTCGAGGCCGTGGCGCCCGCCGCGGCGCTGGCGGACCTGGCCGGGCGAGGCGTGTCGAACGTGCTGGTCGAGG
Source organism: Candidatus Multivorans sp. (assembly GCA_965205295.1). Lineage (GTDB taxonomy): Bacteria > Acidobacteriota > Thermoanaerobaculia > Multivoradales > Multivoraceae > Multivorans. The sequence goes on along the minus strand of OZ242167.1, from coordinate 1,427,097 downwards.
GCGGCGCCGGGGTGCTGGAGGCGTTCGCGTCCTCGGGGGTCTGGGAGCGAGCCGCGGTGTGCTGCGCGCCCCTCCTGATCGGCGGCGCGGAGGCCCCGGGGCCGCTCGGCGGCGCGGGCGCGGAGAAGTTGGCCGACGCTTGGCGGCTCGATCGGCTGCGGGTTCAGAGGCGTGGCCCGGACGTGATTCTTGTAGGGTACCGGCAGGGATGTTTACCGGAATTGTCGCGGCGCGTGGCCGGGTAGTCGAGGCCCCCAAGGCCTCAGGGAGCCACGGTGCCATCCGACCGCCCGAAGACGGGCGCTCGGACTGGGTCGCGTGTGGCGCGAGGACGCGCCCCACGGGTTCGCGCGTGGTGATCGGGCACTCGGCGGAGCTTGCGTCGCGCCTGGATCTGGGCGCCAGCCTCTCGGTCTCCGGTGTCTGCCTTACCGTGGTGGAACAGGGCGGCGCGAACGGAGTTGCAGGCAACGGCGCGGAGGGCGCCCTCCCGGCATGGTCCGCTTTCGATCTGTCTCCTGAGACCCTCAGCCGAACGACTCTGGGCACGCTCCAGGACGGCGATGAGGTGAACCTGGAGCCGCCGCTCTCGGCCGGCGATCCGCTTGGCGGCCACTGGGTCCAGGGACACGTCGACACGACGACCCGGGTGGCGAAAGTCGAGGAACTCGGAGACAACCGGGTCATCACGTTCGAAGTCCCCGCGGAGCTCGAGAACAGTCTCGTTCTCAAGGGCAGCGTGACGATCGACGGCGTCAGCCTGACCATCGCGGCGCTGGACGAAGGGACCTTCGACGTCGCCCTGATTCCGCACACGCTCGAGGTCACGACCCTCTCGGACCTGAAGCCCGGCGATCCGGTCAACGTCGAAGGCGATGTCCTCGCCCGGTACGTCCAGAAGTCCGTCGAGGCGGCCGTCGCAGCCGCCCTCGAGTCGGCCGGACGTTGAGAGGGCGTCGCGGGGTCGTTGAGGCCCGCCCCCGGGAGCCCGGGTGGCGCCTCGCGCCACCCGTGAACCACTCCGTGCGCCCGTCTTCGGGCGCGCGGATGGCACGCGGGCATCTTGCCCGCATCTGGTTCAGGAGCGTCACGGCGTGACTCCACTCAACCTCCGCGAACACGTCGCCGAACCGGCGAACCTCTGGATCCGCCACAGCTTCTCGCGCTGGCTACCCAGCAGCGGCTTACTCTGGTGCGATCTGACCACCGGCAGCCTGCCACCCGCCACCTCCGGACCGCCCACACCCTCGGAGGCAGCCGACCTGGTCCGAACGGTGACCGACGTGGTCTATCTCCCGCCGCTGCCGTCCACGGAGGAGCCACTTCGGTCAGCGGTGATCGCCGTCGCCGTCGACGCTGGCGTACCCCTCCTGATCCAAGTCGCCGCGGACTTCGACCTCCGGGTCCGGAACTTCGTCGTCGCCGGGCCGGTCGCCGGATCGGGTCCCGCCGAGTCCACCTCCGCACGAGCGGCCGACTTGCCGCCCCAAGCCGTAGTCGTGGTCGACCTCCTCGACGCCCTGGTCCGCCACGCCGCCGTGCTTCGCAGCCAGTTCAGGGAGCGTCGGCAGTCTGGCCTCCCGTTCGAACCCCGTCCGCTGGCCGGCGCCAGCGTGGTCTGGCCGCTCGTCGCCGACTGGACCGACCAGCCGGAACTCCTGGAACCCGCGATGGCCCGACTTGCCGCCGCCGGGGCCCGCCGCGTCGTACCGCGGGTCATGCAAATCTCGGCTCGCGAACGGCGCCAGCTCGCCGAACGCCTGCAGTCCACCTGGCCCGAGGCCTTCGACGCCCTGTTTCACGGCGGCGAGTCGCCGCCCGATGCCGCGGCGTTCCAATGCGCAGCCGAGGCCGCGGGTCTCCAGCCCCGCCTGCCCCGGCCCCTGCCCGTGCCGCCCCTGCCGCCCAGGCTCCGCCGCACGCGCGAACTCGCCGGCCACCTGATCGAACTCGGCGACGCCGCCGACTCCGAGGGCCCCGTGTACTACCGCGCCGCCCGCTTCCTCGACCGCAACGAAGTCGACATCGACGCCGCCGCCCGGGAAGGCAACCTCGGCGTCCTGCCCTGGCTGGAGGAAGCGGCCAGGGTGGCCGTGGAGGAGTGGCTGGCTACGAACCGCGGAAGCTAGGAACGCCATGCGCCTGGTCGTCTTCGATGTTGATGGAACCCTCGTCGAGTCGGACGAGTTCGACGGAGTCTTGTACGCCAAGGCGGTTCGGGACGTGCTCGATATCGAGGTGGATGAGGACTGGTCCAGCTACCGGCACGTCACGGACAGCGGCATCCTGGACGAGATCCTCGATCGGCACGCCGTCGAAACCGACCGCACCGTCGCCCATGCCGCGGTCAGGAAGGCCTTTGTCGCCCTGGTCCGCGACTATCTCAGCGACCGGGGTGGCCGACTACCGGAAATCCCCGGCGCCCGTGCGTTCGTGAACCGCCTCATTGCGCTCCCGGAAGTCCGTGTGGCCGTTGCGACCGGCGGTTGGCGCGAGACCGCGGCGATGAAACTGCAAGCGAGCGGACTCGACCCGGACGTGTTGCACCTGTCATCCGCTTCAGACGCCATTCGCCGGATCGAGATCATGCAGATCGCCGAGCGACGAGCCATGGTCGGCAAACCGGCCGACAGGAAGTTCTACTTTGGCAACCAGCCGTGGGACCGGGAAGAACTAGGTCCGGAATCTGAGGAAATGTCATGAGCCGGCTGAAGCCGAGGTTCTTCGCGAGTGTGAAGCGAAAGGGTGCTCTTGGCTCGTAGCGCCCCGAGTTGACGTCAGCTACAAGGCGGGCGATCCATGCGTCGGGATCGACGTCGAACTCCACATAGTCGGTGACGTCGCGCCGCGAACATCGCCGCAGCAGGTTGCGAACCTCATTCCAGGCCTTCCAAAGAGCTCCGGCTAGTGATTTCGCGTACGTAGGGTGTACGTGCGTCCATCAGGGGAACTCGGGGGACGACCGCGAACTTCGGGTTCGACTCTCGGAGGCGCTCGAACGACGCTTTACCGCGGCCGCAACAACGGAAACAGAATCACATCCCGGATCGACTGCGCATCGGTCAGCAGCATGATCAGGCGGTCGATGCCGAGGCCCAGGCCGCCGGCGGGGGGCATGCCGTACTGGAGGGCTTCGACGTAGTCGCGGTCGAAGCGGTGGGCCTCGTCGTCGCCGCCTTCGCGGGCGCGCAGTTGCTGGCGAAAGCGCTCGGCCTGGGCGTCGGGATCGTTGAGTTCGCTGAAGGCGTTGGCGATCTCCATGCCGCCGATGAAGAGTTCGAAGCGCTCGGTGAAGCGCGGGTCGCCGGGTGACAGCTTGGCGAAGGGGGAGACTTCGATCGGGTAGCTGTGGATGAAGGTGGGCTGGATCAGTCTCGGCTCGACGATGCGGTCGAAGAGGGCCATCAGCAGGTTGCCGTAGCCGGGGTTCTTGGGCGTCGCTTCGTCGTGCGTTGCCAGTTGGGCGGCGAGTGCTTCTTCGTCGTCGACCGTGGCGGCGTTAAGACCGCCGATCTCGATCAGGGATTCCCGTACGCCGTAGCGGGGCCAGGTCGGCGCGAAGTCGATCTCGTGGCCGCGGAAGGTGGAGGTCGTTTGTCCGTCGCCGTTGACCGCCTCGACGATCCGGCCGAGCAGTTGCTCGGTGACGCCCATCAACTGTTCGTAGTCGGAGTAGGCCCAGTAGAACTCGAGCATCGTGAACTCGGGGTTGTGCTGGGTCGAGATGCCTTCGTTGCGGAAGTTGCGATTGATTTCGAACACCCGGTGCAGGCCGCCGACGAGCAATCGTTTGAGATACAGCTCGGGCGCGATGCGAAGGTGGAGGTCCATGTCGAGGGCGTTGTGATGGGTCACGAAGGGCCGGGCCGCGGCGCCGCCGGGGATCGCCTGCATCATCGGCGTCTCGACTTCCAGGAAGTCCAGGTCGAGCAGGAAGCGGCGAATGGCGGCGATTGCCTGCGAGCGGACGACGAACCGCCGCCGGGACTCGGGGGAGTTCAGGAGATCGAGATAGCGCCGGCGATAGCGCTCCTCGCGGTCGGCGAGACCGTGCCATTTCTCGGGCAGGGGCCTGGTCGCCTTGGCGAGGAGTTCCAGGCTGTCGGCCATGACGGTCAGTTCGCCGGTGCGGGTACGGATCAGAACGCCGGCGGCGAGCACGTAGTCGCCGATGTCGAGCTGCGAGAGCAGCCACCACACCTCTTCGCCGACGTGGTTGCGTCGGAGGAGAACCTGGACCTTGGCGCCGGCGCGGTCGGAGAGGTCGAGAAAGGCCGCCTTGCCGTGGGTTCGGTGGGCGCGGACGCGGCCGGGAACCCGCAGCGGGATCGCTGCTTCGTCGAGTTGCTCGGCGGTCCGATCGTCGTAGCGTTCACAGACCGTGCTCGGTTCCAGGTCGTAGGCGGCGCGGGTCGGGTAGGGGTCGATGCCTCGTTCACGCAGACGATCGCGCTTCGCGCGCCGGTTCTCGATCTGTGCTTCGAGTTCGGACATGGCTCAGTTTGACTGGCGGGTCCAGAGAGCGCCATCGTCGATGAGGTCGGAGGTCAGGCGCGCGATGGCGGCCGCGGCGTTGCTGCCGATCCGTAGCACGTCCTCGTGGTCGACGGGGCCTTCCTCGAGGCCGACGCCCATGTTCGTGACCAGGGAGAAGCCGAGGACGCGGAGGCCCATGTGGCGGGCCGCGATCACTTCCAGGACCGTCGACATGCCGACCAGGTCGACGCCGAGGTTCTGGTAGGCGCGGATCTCGGCCGGCGTCTCGTACGAAGGCCCGAGCAGGCCGAGGTAGACCCCAGCGCCCACCGGGATTCCCGCGTCACGGCCGAGTTCGGCGAAACGGCGGCGCAGGGCCGGGTCGTAGGCCCCGGCCAGGTCCGGAAACCTGGGGCCCCAGCTTGCCGGCAGGCGGCCGCGTAGCGGATTCAGACCGGTCAGGTTCACGTGATCGGTAATCGCCGCGATCGATCCCGGCGGCAGATCGCGCCGCAGCGAGCCGGCCGCGTTCGTGACCACGAGCGAACCGGCGCCGAGCAGGGCCGCGAGACGCACCATGTACACGACCTGCGCCGGTGTGTAGCCCTGGTAGGCGTGGAGCCGGCCGCGGCAGTAGAGCACGAACCGTCCGTCCCGCGTTTCGACCACTTCGGCGGTCGTGGCGTGGCCCTCGATCGCCTCGACATCGAACGGGAGCAGGTCGCCGAACGGCCACGGGCCGGCCGCCGGCACGCCAAGATCGAGGCTCAAGCCGGAGCCGGTGACCAGGACAGCGTCAGGCCTGGGCCACCCCGCGTCGAGCCAGCGTTTCCGGCTTTCTTCGAGTTCGGCGGAGAGACCCGTGTCCGGCCCTGTATTCTTGCGCAGATTCACGCCTTTGATCCCCCGTCGCGGAGTGGGGGGAGACGATACACGACCGGCCTGTCGTTCGGCGGCGGCGCGCGAGGTGATCGATGACCGACAACGGAATGCCCCAGGAGCTCATTTCGACGGAGACGCTGCAGCGTCGGATCGACGAGCTGGCGGCCGAGATCGAACGCGACTACGCCGACAGCAGGGACCTCCTCTGCGTGGGTGTGCTCAAGGGCTCGGTGTTCTTCCTCACCGATCTGGTGCAGCGACTGTCGCGGCCGCTGGTGGTCGACTTCTTCCAGACCTCGAGCTACCGGGGTGAGACGACCTCGCACGGCGAGGTGCGGATCCGGCGCGACCTCGACCACTCATTGGCTGGGCGCGACGTCCTGCTGATCGAGGACATCGTCGATACGGGCTACACGATGCGCACGATCATGGCGCTGATGGGTTTCCGCGGCGCCCGTTCGGTTCGCCTCTGCGTGCTGCTGGACAAGGCGTGCAAGCGGGAGACAGCGGTCCAGATCCACTATCGCGGCTTCGAGGTCGATGACGTGTTCGTGGTCGGCTACGGCCTCGACTACAACGACCGCTACCGCAACCTGCCCTACATCGGCGTGCTGGACGAGGCGGAGGTGGAAGCGGAGTAGCGCCTCTGGGGATAGCCTCGCGCGACCGTGGGCTTTGTCTGGCATGTCGCGCTGAGGTACTTCCGTTCAACCCGCGCGGACGCGCACATTCGTGTTCTGTCCTCGCTGACCGCCGGCGGCCTGGCGGTGGGCACGGCGGCGCTGGTCCTGGCCTTGGCGGCGCTCTCGGGTTTTCAGAACCATCTGCTGCGAGACCTTGCGCAACACACACCGGCGCTGCAGGTGGAACTGGGAGGCGGCGCGGATGGCGCGGCCGGTACGGCCGGGGCGACTGCCCCGCTCGTCGACCGGGTGATTGCCGTGGACGGCGTTTCAGCGGCGCAGGAGCTGCTGTACGCCCGCGGCTGGCTGGCCGACAGGACGGGTGTGTGGGCGGTCGAGGTGGTGGGCTACGAAAAGACGCCGCCGGCCTGGATTCCGGTCGAGGAGGCTGCTGTTCCGGGCCTGATCGTGCCGGTCTCCGTTGCTCTGCGGATGGGGCTGGCGGTTGGCGGCACGGCGCGCGTGGTCTCTCCCCGGCCCGGACTGACGCCGGTCGGGGCGCGGCCGCGGATGCGGACGCTGCCGGTGGCCGCGATCTATGACTCCGGCCGCGCCAAGTACGAGGACCTGCCGGTGCTGCTGCCGCTCGAGCAGGCGGCGGCCCTTTTCGCGGGCGGTGACCGCCGGCTTGATCTGACCCTGACTCCGGCGGCCGATCCGGAGCACGTGGCCGCCGACCTGCGCGCGGCGATTCCCGCGGGCGAGGGCACGGTGACGACCTGGCGGCAGGCCAATCGGGCGTTGCTGTTCGTCCTGCGGCTTGAGAAGAGCCTGGTGTTCTCGGCGGTGGCGCTGATCGTCGCGGTGGCGGCTTTCGCTCTGCTGGCCGCGTTGTCCCTGGTGCTGTCGAGCAAGCGCGCCGAGGTCGGCGTGCTCGCGGCCATGGGGGCGCCGCCGGCCCGGCTGCAGCGACTCTTCCTGGCGCTCGGCGCGCTGCTCTCGGTGGGCGGCGCCGGTTTCGGCGGCGCGGTGGGCGCGGGCGTGGCCATGTTGCTGGACCGCTTCCGGGTCCTTTCGCTGCCGTCGGACGTGTACATCGTCGACTATGTGCCGTTTCTGGTTCGGGGCAGGGACGTGCTGGTCGTGGTGACGTCCACGATCCTGTTCACGGGCGCGGCGTCGCTGCTGAGCGCGCGCAGGGCCAGCCGCCTGGACCCGGTCGAGGCGATGCGGAGCGCCCGGACGTGATCTCCGTTTCCGGAGTCGCCAAGGCTTACCGCGACGGCGAGATCCGGCGCCACGTGCTGTGCGGCGTCGATCTCGAGCTCGGCCGCGGCGACACGGCCGCCATCGTCGGCCCTTCGGGCTCGGGGAAGTCGACGCTGCTGAACATCCTCGGGGCTCTCGACACCGCCGACGCCGGCACGGTCCGCATCGACGGTGTGGAACTCTCGGCCTCCAGGCCGGCGGCGCTGGCCGGGTTCCGCAACCGCACCCTCGGCTTCGTGTTCCAGTTCCACCAGTTGCTGCCCGACTTCACGGCGATCGAGAACGTGATCATGCCGGGACGGATCGCGCGCCGCCCCGCGGCGTCGCTGCAGACGGAGGGGCTGGAGCTTCTCGACCAGGTGGGGCTCAGGGACCGCGCCGCCGACTTTCCCCAGCAGCTCTCGGGCGGCGAGCGGCAGCGGGTGGCAATCTGTCGCGCGCTGATGCTCGAACCCCCGGTGCTGCTCGCCGACGAACCGACCGGCAACCTGGACGCGGCCAGTGGAGCGCAGGTGCTGGAGCTGCTGAGCGGCCTTCAGCGCCGGCGCGAAACCACCATGGTGGTGGTGACGCACAACCCCGATGTGGCCCGTCGTTGCGGCAGGATCCTGCAACTGGACCGGGGGCGGTTGACGCCGGTTTGAGTGCTGGAGCGCCCGCCGAACCGGCCACGTCGATAGACTGCGGGCGAAGCCGGGCGCGCTGCGCCGTGAGCAGGTAATTCCGTGTTCGAGAAATACAACGAAAAGGCGCGCCGGGCGCTGTTCTTCGCCCGCTACGAGGCGAGCAAACTCGGCAGCCGGGTCATCGAGTCGGAGCACATCCTGCTCGGCATCCTGCGGGAGGGCGAGGACTCGATCACCGAGCTGCTCCAGCGGCTCAAGGTCAAACCGGAGGACCTCCGCCACGAGATCGAGGGAGAGCGGGTGTTCGTCGAGCGGATCTCGTCGACCGCGGAGTTGCCGCTTTCGGAGGAGTCGAAGAAGATCCTCGCGTACGCCTCGCACGAGGCCGAGAGCATGGTCCACTCCTCGGTCGGTTCGGAGCATCTGCTGATCGGGGTGCTCCGGGTCGAGGGCTGCCTGGCCCAGCGCATCCTGGTTCGGTACGGGTTCGATATCGCGACGGTGCGCGAAGAGGTCGCGCAGGTGGCGCGGGAGCGGGCCAACCGGCGCGGCAAGCAGGAACTGCCCTATCTTCAGGAGTTCGGCCGCGACCTGACCGCGCTTGCCCAGCAGGATCATTTCGATCCGCTCATCGGCCGCGAGGAAGAGGTCGGGCGGATCGTTCAGATCCTCGCCCGGCGAACGAAGAACAACCCCATCCTGCTCGGCGAACCGGGGGTCGGCAAGACGGCGATCGTCGAAGGGCTGGCGCAGCGCGTCGTGATGGGTCGGGTGCCGAGGTTCCTGACGGCGAAGCGCATCGTCGCCCTCGACCTGTCGCTGATCGTCGCCGGCACGAAGTACCGGGGCCAGTTCGAGGAGCGTCTGAAGGGCATCCTCAAGGAGTTGGAGGAGGCCGAGGACGTGCTCGTCTTCATCGACGAGATTCACGCCCTGGTCGGGGCGGGCTCGGCCGAGGGGTCGCTCGACGCGGCGAACATCCTCAAACCCGCCCTGTCGAGGGGCGACATCGCCTGCATCGGCGCCACGACCCAGCGGGAGTACCGGCGCTACATCGAGAAGGACCGTTCGCTGCTGCGGCGCTTCCAGGCGATCCAGGTGGAGCCGCCGACGGCCGATGAGACGTACGAGATCCTGGTGGGGCTCAAGGAGCGTTACCAGGGCTTCCACAAGGTGGCCTACGATGACGGCGCCCTGCGGGCCGCGGTTGCCGGATCGAACCGCTACATCCCCGACCGCTACCAGCCGGACAAGTCGATCGACGTGATCGACGAGGCCGGAGCCAAGGTGAAGCTGCGCCGGGTGAAAGACACGCGGCAGACGGGCCGGATCGAAACGGAGATCCGGCAGGTGGTGGCCGAGATGAAGGCGGCGATTTCCGACAAGGACTTCGACTGCGCGGTCCGCTACCGGGAGCGTGAAATCGAACTGCGGGAAGATCTGGAGAGCATTGAGCGGTTGCATGACCTCGGCGTTGGAGATCAGGTTGTGACTGCCCAGGATGTAGAGGAGGTGATCGCCTCCTGGACCGGTGTGCCCGTGGCTGCTCTGCGCAGCGACGAGGCCCAGCGACTGATGAACATGGAAGAGGCGCTACAGCAGCGGATCGTGGGACAGGATCGGGCGATCCGCGCGATCAGCCGCGCCATCCGCAGGTCGCGGCTCGGCGTCTCCGATCCCCGGCGCCCGGTGGGTTCCTTCATCTTCCTGGGGCCGAGCGGCGTCGGTAAGACGGAGGTGGCGCGGCGGCTCGCCGAGTTCCTGTTCGGCAGCCGGAACGCCCTGCTGCGATTCGACATGAGCGAGTACATGGAGAAGTACGCGGCGTCCAAGCTGATCGGCTCCCCGCCGGGCTATGTCGGCTACGAAGAGGGCGGCCAGTTGACCGAGCGGGTGCGGCGCCAGCCGTACTCGCTGATCCTCTTCGACGAGATCGAGAAGGCTCACCCGGACATCGCGAGCCTGCTGTTGCAGATCCTCGAGGAGGGGACGCTGACGGACGCCTACGGCAACCATGTCGACTTCAGCCACTCTCTCGTACTCCTGACCTCGAACCTGGGCAGCAAGCTGGTCCTCAAGGGCAGCCGGATGGGCTTCGCCGGCCTCTCCGCGGACGACGACTTCGCCCGCATACGGGAGGAGATCGAAGCCGAACTCCGCCGTTCCTTCAGCCCCGAGTTCATCAACCGGATCGATGAGACGATCGTGTTCAATCCCCTGGGCCGGGAGGAACTGCGGGCGATCGTCGATCTGCTGCTGTCGGACGTGAACGAGACCCTGGCCGAACGCGGTCTGGCTGTCGATGTGAGTCCCTCAGTTCGGGAATGGCTGCTCGAGCAGGCGGGAATCGACCCGTCGACCGGCGCCCGGCCGCTTCGCCGGACGATCCAGCGCCACGTCCAGGATGCGGTGTCCGACCTGTTGATCCAGCGCACCGGCGCGGAGATCCATCGGATCCGCGTCGATCTGGCGCCGATTCAGAAGCAGAAACCCGACGGCGAGGGTTCGCCCGCCGAGATGGAACTGGTCCTGGAAGTGGTTCCGGGCGCCGACGGCGAGCAGGTCGCTGCAGCCGGTGAACACCTGGCACCCCGTGAGGAGGAACCTGCTCTTGCCGAATCCTGATCGAAGCCGCGTCTTGGGCCCGGCGTGCATGGGCGCGCTCTTGGCCGTGCTCCTGGTGGCGTCGCCGGCCGCATCTCAACTCCTTGTCGGTCGCCCGATCGCGTCGGTCGAGTACACCGGCGTCGAGACGCTGAGCGAAGAAAGCCTGAGCTACTACCTCGACCTGGAGCCGGGAAAGCCCTGGGATCCGGGGCGTCTGAACGACCGGATCAAGGAGCTCTGGGGACGTGAGCTGATCGACGACATCTCCGTCAAGGCCGAGGCCGAGGGCGAAGGGGTTGGCGTTCGGGTGACGATCACCGAACGGCCGCTCCTGACCTCGCTCGACTACGACGGGCTGAAGAAGCTGAAGCGCAGCGACATCGGCGACATGACGGATCGGGAGCGGATCTCGGTCTACGAGGGTTCCCCGCTCGACCTTGGCGAGGTTGCCCGCCTCGAGCAGGCGATCAAGAAGCTCTACGAAGAGCGGGGCTACCGCTTCGCCGGGATCCACGTGGAGGTGCAGGACGCGGGCCTGGGCGAGAAGCGCGTTCTGATCACCGTCGACGAGGGCGGCCGGGTCAAGATCGGCCAGGTCGACTTCGAGGGCAACGAGGTGTTCTCCACCGGCAAGCTCCGCCGCCAGATGGAGAAGACGAAGAAGTCGAATCTGCTGACCCGGATTCGCAAGCGCGACGTCTTCAACTCGGCCACCGTCGAGGAGGATCTCGACAAGGTCAAGGGCCTCTACCGCCGCTTCGGCTACAAGGATGTCGAGGTCGGCGAACCGGAACTCGATGTGATCGAGCGCAAGCCGAACGCGGAGCGGCTCGAGGGCCGCAAGCGGCAGCTTGCCCTGGTGGTGCCGATCGAGGAGGGGCCGCGCTGGAAGCTGGGGAAGATCGATATCGAAGGCGCCGAGGTGTTGCCGGATGGGCTGCTGCGTCAGATGTTCAAGGAACCCCAGGACGGTTGGCTGCGTTCGGACGTGATCGACGAGGGAGTCGAGCAGATCGGAGAGCTCTACCGCAACAGCGGCTACATCTTCGCGGAAGTGAAGATGGAAATCGTCGAACGCGAGGATCTGGTGGCGGACCTGCTGGTGACGGTCGAGGAGAACGACCAGTTCAGGGTCGGGCGCCTCGAGTTCACGGGCAACGACCGTACCCGGGACCGCGTTCTTCGCCGCCAGATGCTGCTGAAGGAGGGCGATGTCTTCAACTCGGGGATGCTCCGCAACAGCCTGCTGCGGCTCAGTCAGCTCGAGTACTACGTGGTCAACGAGGACGATCCCGTCGAGGTCAACTACGACAGCGGCAACCAGAAAGTCGATCTGGTCGTCAAGGGCACGGAAACGGGCCAGACCGAGGTCCAGTTCGGCGGCGGCTACAGCGAGCTGGACGGGTTCTTCGTCCAGTCGGCTCTCCGCACCCGCAACTTCCTCGGCCGCGGCGAGACGGTCGGCGTGTCGATGCAGACCGGGCGCTACCGCGACATCTTCGACGTGTCCTACTACATGCCGTGGGTCAAGGACCGCCCGCAGAACGTCGGCGTCCAGTTGTTCAACCGGGAGACCGATTTCGATCTGTTGGCCGACCAGCGGTACCGCAGCAAGGAGGCGGGCGGCGTCATCTCGTTCGGACGGTCGTTCCGCCGGTGGGAGCTCGTCCAGTTGGCCTACAGCAACATGGACATCGAGAGCTACCAGTCGCAGACGTTCTACTTCTTCGAGAATCCGGAGGAGCAGACAGACACCATGAGCGACACGGTCGAACAGGCTTTCCAGTTCAACCGGAGTTCGGTCACCGCGACCTACCAGTACGACAGCCACAACAGCCGCCTCGAGCCGACCCAGGGCAGACGTCTGATCGCGTCACTCGAGTACGCCGGCGGCCCGTTCGGCGGCGAGTCCTTCTTCATCCGGCCCTCGCTGACGGCCGCGATCACGGTGCCGTTGACGCGGGGGGCGTGGCGTTCGGTCGGCCGGGCGAACCTTCAACTCGGCTACATCAAGCCCTTCGGCACGGACAACCAGGGCAACGTCCGCCAGTTGTTCTTCCTCGACCGCTACCTGCTCGGCGGCGAGAACAGCCTCCGGGGCTTCGCCTTCCGGTCGATCTGGGTGCGCGATCCGGAAACCGGGCGGACGCTGCTCGACGCGAACGGCTTCCCCCAGGGCGGCAACAAGAGCGTCGTCGTCAACCTCGAGCACCACACGCTGGTCAACGGCCCCTTCCGGGTGGTCGCGTTCTTCGACGCGGGGAACGTCTACGGCGACGACCAGAGCGTCGACTTCAGCCACATGAGAATGTCGGCCGGAATCGAACTTCGGGTTAACGTGCCCATTCTTGGAGCGCCGCTCCGGTTCATCTACGCTACGAACCTGAATCCCCTCGACAGCCTTGGCGGTCTCGACCGGGAGCGCTTCGACAGCTTCGACTTCAGCATCGGGACCAGCTTCTAGATCCCACGGAGAACACCCATGAAAGTCAACACACTCGTTACCCGCGCCGGCCTCGTCGCGGGCGCCGTCCTCCTGGGGGCCCTGACCTCGGGACCGGCCCTCGCCCAGAGCAAGATCGCGGTGATCGAGGTCGAGCGGCTACTGCAGGAATCGGGCCGCGGCCAGGTGGCGGTCCAGGAACTGACCAAGCTCAGAGACCAGATGCAGACGCGGCTCCAGAGTCAGCAGGAACAGTTGGCGGCACTTCAGAAGCAGTACAACGACGGCCGCCTGACCCTGGCTGAAGATCGCCTGGCGGAGATGGAGAAGCAGCTCGAGGACATGACCATCGGGCTCCAACGTTCCCAGGACGACGCGAACCGGGAGATGCAGAAGCTCCAGGGCGAGATGTTCGGCGAGATCGAGCAGGCCGTTCTGCCGATCATCTCCCAGGTCGGCCGAGAGTTCGGCTACACGGCGATCTTCAACAAGTTCCAGGGAGGATTGCTGTACTCGGCCGATGCCGCCGACATCACGAACCTGATCATCGAGCGCTACAACGTCGCCTACCCGGCGACGCCTGCGGAGTAGCCGAGAGTAGCTGGTCGCTACTCTTCTCTGATGCTGTAGAGCTTCGACCGGGTGCGGATCAGCAGCCGGTTGCCCGCGATCGCGGGCGATGCCATCGCCATCTCGTCGAGGCTGTTGATGTGCAGAACCTCGTACTCGGCGCCGGCCCGGATCACGTAGGTGTCGCCCTGCTCGCTCAGCGCGAACACCCGGTCGTTGTAGGCCCACGGCGATGAGGTGAAGCTGGCGCCGCCGCGCGGAGCGACCCGCTGGCGGCCGTACACCGGTTCGCCCGTCAGCGCGTCGTAGGCCTCGAAGAAGCCGCGGTCCAGCAGGCTGTAGTAGATGCCCTTGTAGACCAGGGGCGAGGTGTTGTAGTTGCCGGCCTTCGGCTGGTGCCAGGCGACGAACTCGCTCTCGGTGGCGTCTTCCTCGAGGGTGATGTCACCCAGCGCGCCCGGGCGGATCGCGAACACGGGCCGCCGCTGGTCCTGGAAGTAGCCGGAGTTCACGTAGACCATGTCGTGCGCGGCAAAGGGTGTCGCGATCGCTGCCCACGACATGCGGCCGTCCATCTCCCACAGCAGTTCGCCGTCGAGGCCGTAGGAGCGGATGCGGTTCTTGCCGTTGGTGACGATCTCGGTACGGACTTCGTTGGTCCACACCAGGGGCGTGGCCCAGCTCGACACCTCGTCGCGGTCGGTGCGCCAGCGTTGCTCGCCGGTGACCTTGTCGAGGGCGGCGATCCAGGACTCCTCCTCGTTGTCGTAGAGGATGATCAGCAGGTCGTCGTGCACCACCGGCGAGGAGGCGGAGCCGTAGTCCCACATCGTCTCCCGGTGGGGGGTGTCGAAGCTCCAGGCCGGGGCCCCGTCCATCGTGAACGCGTAGACACCGAGGTCGCCGAAGCGGACGTAGACGCGCTCGCCGTCGGTGGTGGGGGTTTCAGAGGCGTAGGTCTGTTTCTGGTGACGCGCAAAATCGGGGATCCCCGTATTGACGGAGCGGTGCCAGAGAACCTCGCCGGTCGCAAGGTCCAGGCAGTAGACCCGCCAGTCGTGGACGGCCTGGGGCGGTTCGCTTCGCCCGCGCGCGGCGTAGAGCCCGGCCTGCGGACGTTCGAAGTCGCCCTCGGCGACCGCCGCGGTGAGGAATACCCGGTTGCTCCAGACGATCGGACTCGACCAGCCGAGACCCGGGACCTCGGTCACCCATTCGACGTTCTCCGTCTGGCTCCAGCGATCCGGCAGGTTCGGATTGTCCTCGACCGCGGGGTTCATCCCGGGGCCCCGGAACTGGGGCCAGTCGTCGGAAGCCCAGGCCGGTGAGGTGGCGCAGAGCGCGGCGCAGGTGAGGATCGCTACTGCGCTCGCTGCTCGGTCGATCGCTGAGGGCGAGAGTGCGCGACGTGGTCGCGACGTAGTCGGTGCATCCATTGAAGGAACCTCCAAGAGTCGTCGAAGGGAGAGCCGGCATCGTATCGCTGGCCCGACCGAAGTCCACCGGGATTCGGTACTCTCGCTTCGTGACCCAGCGTCTGGCCGATCTTGCCGCGATGGTCGGCGCCGAGCTTGTGGGCGATCCGGATCGGCCCATCGACGGCGTCGCCACGCTGGAGGCCGCCGGCGAACGGGATCTCTCCTTCCTGACGAACCCCAGGTACCGGGACCGGGCGCGGTCTTCGCAGGCCGGCGCGCTCCTGGTGCCGAAGGACATCTCGCCCGACACGCTGAGCGGTCTGTGCGTCGATCTGTTGTTCTGCGACGGCGCCTACCGCGCCCTCGCCGAGCTGATGACGGCGCTCTTCCCGGCGCCCGAGGTCGAGCCGGGCGTTCACGAGACGGCGTGCGTCGATGCGACGGCCCGTGTCGATGCCGCCGCCCGGATCGACGCCTTCGCCGTCGTCGGCGCCGGCTCGACGGTTGCTCCAAACGCCATCGTCGGCGCCCACAGCGTAGTCGGCCGCGGCTGCCGCATCGGCGCGGGTACGGTGCTTCACCCCCACGTCGTGGTCTACGACGGCGGCCGGATCGGCGATCGGGTGATCGTCCATTCGGGCGTGGTGCTCGGAGCGGACGGCTTCGGTTTCGCCGAGGGAGAGGCGGCGGCGTCCCAGATCAAGTTGCCCCAGGTCGGCGTCGTCGTCATCGAGGATGACGTCGAGATCGGCGCCAACTCGGCCGTCGACCGGGCCACGTTCGACACCACCCGCGTCGGCCGCGGCACGAAGATCGACAACCTGGTGCAGGTCGGTCACAACGCGCAGATCGGCGAGGGATGCATCCTCTGCGGACAGGCGGGGGTCTCGGGCAGCAGCCGCATCGGCGACCGGGTTCTGCTCGCGGGTCAGGCGGGAGTCGCGGGTCATTTCGAGATCGGCGACGGGGTACAGGTCGCGGCGAAGTCCGCCGTGTTCCAGGAGGTGCCGCCGGGGCAGCGGGTTGCAGGAATCCCCGCGACGCCGATCGCCGCCTGGCGTCGCCGGAACGCGTTACAGTCTCGGCTGCCGGCGATGCGCGCCGCGCTGCGCGGTCTCGAACGCCGCGTTCAGGAGTTGGAGGCGGCGGAGATCGACAGGGTGGCCGGCTCGATGTCGGCTGCTGGGCCTGTGCCGGCAGTGGACCTTGAGACGGACGAGGGAGACGAAACGTGAGCGAAGAGCAGACCGGGAGCGGGGCGCCTCTGGGCCCGTTCGACTCGCGTTGGATCGCGAGCGTGCTGCCGCACCGGTATCCGTTGCTCCTGGTCGACCGGGTGCTGGAGCTGGTGCCGGGCGAGCGCGTGGTGGCACTCAAGAACGTGACGCGGAACGAACCCTTCTTCGACGGCCACTTCCCGGGCAACCCGATCATGCCGGGCGTCCTGGTGATCGAGGCGATGGCGCAGACGGCGGCCCTGCTGTTGCTGCACCAGGTCGAGGATCGGGATCAGAAGGTGCTCTTCTTCTCCGGCATCGAGAGGGCCCGCTTTCGCAGGCCCGTGGTCCCCGGCGATCAACTGCGGATAGAGGTGGAGTCCCTGCGCCTGCGGACCTTCCATTCACGCTTCCGGGGCGTGGCGACCGTGAACGGTGAACTGGCGGTGGAGGCGATCTGCACGTCCGCCATGGCCACGGTCTGAGACGCTGGCGGTTGCTGATGCCGGGGCACGCGCGATGACGGCCGAACTTCACCCGACGGCGATCGTCGACCGCGGGGCCGAGTTGGGCGAAGACGTAGTCGTGGGTCCCTACGCCGTGATCGGCGCCGCCGTCCAGGTCGGCGACGGCACGAAGGTCGGCGCCCACGCGACGATCTACGGCGAGACGGTCCTCGGCCGGGCGAACAGGGTCTTTCCCCATGCGGCGATCGGCTTCGACCCGCAGGACCTCAAGTACAAGGGGGAAAGCAGCCGGCTGGTGATCGGTGACCGGAACCAGTTCCGGGAGTTCTGCACGATCAACCGGGGAACGAAGTTCGGCGGCGGCGAAACCCGGATCGGCGACGACAACCTGTTCATGACCCAGAGCCACGTCGGCCACGACAGCCGGGTCGGCAGCCGCACGGTGTTTACCAATGCCGCCACTCTGGCAGGCCACGTGGTGGTCGAGGACGACGCGACGATCGGCGCCTTCTCGGCCGTCCACCAGTTCTGTCGCGTGGGCAGGCACGCCTACATCGGCGGCTACTCGGTCATCACCATGGACGCGCTGCCGTTTTGCATCAGCGTCGGGATCAAGCCGGCGTGCATGGGCGTCAACCGCATCGGCCTTGAGCGCAAAGGGAAGTCGGCCGAGGACATAGGGGCGATCGAGCGCGCGGTGCGGGTCCTCACGCGCTCGCGACGGAACAAGACACAGGCTCTGGAGGAATTGGACACCGGGCATGCCGGACACGCCGACGTGGACGCGCTGATCGCGTTCGTTCGCGGTTCCGCCAGAGGCTTCATCCGCTCTGCGCGCCGCGGCTCGCGAGGCGCGGGCGCCTAAGGGCGCGCCGATGGGGAGCGGACTCCGCGCCGGGGTGGTCGGCGCCGGCGTGATGGGCCGGCATCATGTGCGCCTGCTGACCGACCTGTCGGGTCGGGGGTCGGTGTTCGTGGTCGACGCGGATCCGGCAAGGGCCGGGAGCGCGGCCGAGGAGCACGGCGCCGCGGTCGCGGCTGGACTCGGCGAGCTGGCGGAGGCCGTCGATGTCGCCGTGGTGGCCGTGCCGACGGTCGACCACCTCGATGTGGCGGGCCGTCTGATCGAGGCCGGCGTTCACGTCCTGGTGGAGAAGCCGATCGCGGTCGACCTCGCCCAGGCGGACGCACTGGTTGCGACCGCGGCGGCGCGCGGCGTGGTTCTGGCGGTGGGCCACGTCGAGTTCTACAATCCTGCCGTTCAGGCACTGTTGGCAACGGGTCGTGGGCCCCGCTTCGTCGAAGTCGAACGGATGTCGCCCTTCAGCCCTCGCAGCCTGGATGTGGACGTGGTGCTGGACCTGATGATTCACGACCTGCAGATCCTTCACGCCCTCGATCCGAGTCCGGTGCGCGAAGTACGGGCCGTCGGGATCGACGTCCTGTCGGACCGGGTCGACATCGCCGACGCCCGGATCGAACTCGAGTCGGGCTGTGTCGCGAACCTGACCGCGTCGCGGGTGTCCGCGGAGCGGGTGCGGCAGTTGCGCGTCTTCTTCGAGGATCGTTACTACTCGCTGGACTACCAGGAGCAGACGGTTCGGGGATTCCGGAGAGTGCGGGACGCTGACGTTGCGGCGCCGGCCACGGCGTCCTCCGCCTCAGCCGGCGGACCGGCCGGGCGCATCGTGCCGGCCGATCTGGAGGTGGAGCAGGGCGAACCGCTGCGCCGGGAACTGGAGGCGTTTCTCGACCGCTGCGCCGGCGGGCGGGCCGTGCTCGTCGACGGCGAGGCCGGACGGCGGGCGCTCAAGACGGCGCTACGGGTGAACTCGACGATCGCCGGAACCGCAAGATGAGCGCGGACGACTACAGGGTGGGGATCATCGGCGGCTCCGGCCTCTACGGCATGGAGGAGCTCGAGGTTCACGAGGAACGCGCGATCGAAACGCCGTTCGGCAGCCCTTCCGAAGTCTTCGTGCTGGGGGAGCTGAGCGGTCGACGGGTCGCTTTCCTGGCCCGTCACGGCCGCGGCCACCGCATCCTGCCCAGCGAGTTGAACTTCCGCGCCAACATCTATGCCTTCAAGACGCTGGGTACGGAAAGGTTGATCTCGCTGTCGGCCGTCGGCTCGCTCCGGCGCCGCTACCAGCCGACCCACATCGTGGTGCCGGACCAGTTCATCGACCGGACGCGGCACCGGCCCGACACGTTCTTCGGCAACGGGCTAGCCGCGCACGTCGCCTTCGCCGACCCGATCTGTCCGGTGCTGATGGAGGTCTGCGCCGACCAGTCGGCCGCGGCCGGCGCCGTGGTCCACCGCGGCGGCACCTACGTGTGCATGGAGGGACCCCAGTTCTCGACCCGCGCCGAATCGTTCATGCACCGTGGCTGGGGCGCGGACGTGATCGGCATGACCAACCTGCAGGAGGCGAAGCTCGCGCGGGAGGCGGAGATCTGTTACTCGACGCTCGCCCTGATCACGGACTACGACTGCTGGCACGAGGAAGAAGAGGACGTCACCGTCTCTGCCGTCCTCGCCGTGCTGCAACAGAACGCGCGCACCGCCCAGGCCGCGGTGGCGCGGATCGTCGGGGCGCTGCCGGAGGATCGGCCGGAGGGATCGTGTCCCTGCGCCAATGCGCTGGAGCACGCCCTGATCACCGATCCGTCGGTCATCCCGGCGTCCGTGCTGCGCGACCTGGCCCCGATCGTCGGCCGGCGCCTGGGCCGCGGCGACGACAGTTGAGCGGCGAAGAGCGGAGGACGAAGTGACGCGACTACTGCTGACGAACGACGACGGCGTGGGTGCTGCGGGCCTGATCTGTCTGGCGGCGGCGCTGGATGAAGCCGTGACGTCGAAGGGGCCGATCGAGTACCAGGTGGTGGCGCCGCTCCACGAGCAGAGCGGATGCGGACAGGCCCTGACGCTGTTCCGGCCGCTGCGCGCCAAGTCGGTGCGGGAGGGTTGGTTCTCGGTCGACGGCACACCGTCCGACTGCGTCAACGTGGGCGTCCACGCGCTGCTGGACCGGCCCCCCGACCTGCTCGTCTCGGGCGTCAACTACGGGGTCAACCTGGGCGACGATGTGACGCACAGCGGCACGGTCGGCGCCGCGCTCGAGGGCAGGCTGCTTGGCATACCGGCGATAGCCTTCTCGCAGGAGTACCGCAAGGCCCAGCCCGCCGACATGGAGCGGGCCGCGGCGCTGGCCGCGCGCGCGATCGTCTCCCTGCTCGAGCAGGGGATTCCCGACCGGATGCTCATCAACGTGAACTTCCCGTTCGATCCGCCGCGCGGCGTCAAGGTCGCGAGGCTCGGCCGCCGCCCGTATCGCAACTCGGTCGTGCAGCAGGACGATCCACGCGGCGGCTCGATGTACTGGCTGGTCGGGAAGCCGGAGCCGGAACGCCTCCACGACACGGACGCAGCGGCGGTTCGCGACGGCTACATCTCGATCACGCCGCTCAGCGTCGACCTGACCGATCGCCGGGCGGTCGCCGAGGGCGACGGTGTGTTGCCGGGCCTCGTTGGAGCGCTCGGTTGACGACGGATGGGCTCAGGCTGGACGGCGCCTACCGCTTCCCCCGCCGGCGCATGGTCACGAAGCTGGTCGAGCAGTACGGCCTGCGGGACGAGCGGGTGCTCGCGGCTCTGGAACGTGTTCCGCGTCACCTGTTCTTGCCGGAGCACCTGGTGAACGACGCGTACAGCGACCGGGCACTGCCGATCGGTTGCGATCAGACGATCTCCCAGCCCTACATCGTCGCGCGCATGACCGAAGCGCTGGACGTGAGGGACGAGGACTCGGTGCTCGAGGTCGGCACCGGATCGGGCTACCAGACGGCGATCCTGGCGACGCTCGCGCGCCGCGTCTACAGCATCGAGAGGGTGGGGCAGTTGGCCCGGGAGGCGATCGGCCGAATCCAGGCGCTCGAACTGCCCAACGTCAAGATCCAGGTCTTCGACGGCACGGTCGGCTGGAGCAGCGCCGCGCCCTTCGAGCGCATCCTCGTTGCCGCGGCGGCGCCCCGGGTTCCCGACGCACTGCTCGATCAACTGGCGCTGGGTGGCCGTCTGGTCATTCCCGAGGGGGATCAGCACGAGCAGCGGCTGATCCACTACCAGAAGCACCAGAACGGCATGGTGACGCGCGAGGTCGGCGAACCGGTCCGCTTCGTGCCCCTGATCGGCCGGCACGGCTGGAAGACCAAGGTCGAGTAGGAGGCCGCGATGGAATCGGACGACGCGAACCGACTGAGAGACTGGATCCGAGAGGTGCCCGACTTCCCGAAGCCCGGCATCCTGTTCAAGGACATCACGACGCTGCTCAAGGAGCCGGCGGCGCTGCGAGAGGCAGCCGACCGGCTCGCCGAGCGGTTCGCTGACCGTCGGATCGATCAGGTAGTGGGGATCGAAGCGCGGGGGTTCATCTTCGCGCCGCTGGTGGCGTGTCGGCTGAACGCCGGCTTCGTCCCGGTGCGCAAGCCCGGCAAGCTGCCGGCCGAGACGGCGTCCCGCACCTACCAACTCGAGTACGGCAGCGACACGCTGGAGATCCATGTCGACGGTCTCGGCCCCGGCGACCGGGTGGCCGTGGTCGACGATCTGCTTGCCACCGGCGGCACCGCGAAGGCGACTGCCGACCTGGTCGAGTCGGTCGGGGCGCGGGTCGAGGCCCTCGGATTCGTCGTCGAACTGACGTACCTCGAAGGCCGGCGACGCCTCGAAGGGTACGACGTGGTTGAATCGCTGGTCCGTTACTGAGATCCTTGGCGGCCGGCCGCCAAGGCCGGTCAGCGCCGGTCAGCGCCTGTAGCTCAGCAGGATAGAGCGCTGGATTCCTAATCCAGAGGTCGGAGGTTCGAGTCCTCCCAGGCGCACCACTACTCTTCGATCTCGCGCTTCGGCTTGTCCTCGTCCTCGTCTTCGCCGGGCTCGTTCAGGCCGCGCTTGAAGTTGCGGATGCCGGCGCCCAGACCTCCGGCCAGCTTGGGAATGCGGCTGGCCCCGAAGACCAGGATGACGATCGCGAGAACGATCAGCAGTTCGCCAAATCCCAGGGTCGGCATCTTGGGTGCTCCAGGTGGTTGAGCGGCGTCGCCGGTTGGCGGTTTCCGCGTCGGTCCGTGGACCTCAGGCCGAGTCTGCCATAGCTTGAGTGCGGGGCGCGTTCGGTCCTGGCAACGATGGTAGAGTTTGCGCCGTTTTGGGAGGTCTCCAATGAGCCGTTTGACACGAGAGGAAATCCAGCGGGACGAGGTGCGCGAGGCGGTGGTTTCGGCCTCCTCCTGGTTCGCCGACCACGTCCGACAAATCCTGATCGGGGTCGCGGCGGTGATCGCTGCCGTGATCGGCGTCGTCCTGTTCCTCAACTACCAGGACCGCCGGGAAGCGGAGGCGAGCTTCCAGCTCAGTGAAGCGCTCAAGGTCTACCGGGCAACGGTAGAGGCGCCGGAGACGGACGCCATAGACGATCTCTTCGGCACGCCGCCGGACAGCGCGCCTGGGCAGGACGACGCCGGAGAGCCGGAAACCGCTGTCGCGGAAGACGACGGCGAAGACGAGGGCCTGAGTTTCGCCTCCGAGGCGGAAAGGCGGGCGGAGGCACGAGTGGCGCTCGAAGCGGTTCAGGAGAGCTACGGCGCCACGGCCTCGGGTCGGCTGGCTTCGGTCTACCTGGGCCAGATTGCCGCCGCCGAGGGCGATACCGCGACGGCGCGTGAACTGTGGACGGAATATCTCGAGACGATCGGCGGCGACCATGCGCTGGCCGTGGGCCTGCAGTTGAACCTGTACAGCCTCGACCGCGCCGAGGGCCGGGGAGAGCAGCTTGCGGCTGAACTCCGGGGCGCGGTGGCGACCGAGACGTCCGCGCTGCCGAAGGATGCACTGCTGTTCGAACTCGGCGCGACCCTGGAGCAACTCGGCGACGAGGAGGGCGCCCGGGAGACCTTCCAGCGCATCGTCGACGAGTACCCGGACAGCGGCTACGCGATCAGGGCCCGGCAACAGCTCGGGCCCGAACCCATCACGCCGAGACCATTCAGTTTCGGCGGCTAGCAGCCAGGACACCGTCCGCATGGTCACGCCCTACGGCGTTCTGAACCGAATGCGTCAAGGGCGGACGCTGACCCGGGACGAGGTGCGGTCGGTGGTCGCGGGAGCGGCCGATGGGAGCTGGACGGACGTACACCTTGCCGCCTTCCTGATGGCCGCCGCGATGCGGGGTCTCGATTCCGACGAGACGCGGGAGCTGACCCTGGCGATGCTCGAGTCCGGCGACCGATGGGCGCTGGCCGCGGACTTCGGTCCGCTCGTCGACAAGCACTCGACTGGTGGAGTGGGCGATACGGTCAGCCTGATCGCTCTGCCCGTGCTGGCCTCGTGCGGGGTGCCGGCAGCCAAACTCACCGGCCGCTCCCTGGGCCACAGCGGCGGCACCGCGGACAAGCTGGAGAGCATCCCCGGCCTGCAGTTGGAGTTGGACCGGGGCAGGACCCTCGGTCTGCTGGAGCGCTTCGGCATGGCGATCGGCATCGCCACCGCCGGCATCGCGCCGGCCGACAGGAGGCTGTACGGCCTGAGGGACCGGACCTCGACGGTGAGCTCGATCCCGCTCGTCGTCGGCAGCATCCTGTCGAAGAAGCTCGCCCTGGGCGCGTCCGGGATCGTCTTCGACGTCAAGACCGGCAACGGCGGCTTCTTTCCCGATCCGGAGGACACACGCACCCTGGCGTCCGGCCTCGCCTCGATCAGTGCCGCCTGCGGCACGCCGGCGGACTATGTCTTGAGCGACATGAGTCAGCCTCTTGGCCGGTGGGTCGGCCACGCGGCCGAAGTACGCGAGGCCCTGGATTGCCTGGGCGGGGACGGCGACCCGCGACAGGTCGAAGTGGTCGCCGCGGTCTGCCGGAAGGCTGCCCGTCTGGTCGGCAAGGAGATTCTCCCGAAGGAGATCGAGGCCGTGATCGCGTCGGGCGCCGCCCGCCAGAAGCTGATCGACTGGGCCGACGCCCAGGGCGCCGTATCGGGCTGGACCGACTCTCTGGAGCTGGCGCCGATCGAGGCCGTCGTCACCGCCTCCGAGTCGGGCTTCCTCTCGGCCGTCGACTGCCGGCGGATCGGCAACGCGTTCGCGGCCGCCTGCCGGCCGGACCGCGACCCGAACAGAATCGACCACGCCGTCGCGCTCCGCTACGACGTCCGCCTCGGCCAGAAGGTCGAACGCGGCCAGGAACTCGCCCGGCTCTACGTACGCCGCGACCCGGAGCGGCTGCAGCGCGAGGTCGCGGCGGCGCTCGTCATCGGCGAAGAGACCGAGCCGCCGCCGGTGGTGGCGGAGTAGGCGCATGTCGGGGCAACACGCCAGACACCGGATGCCCGGCCTTCTGGCTGGCATCCGATCGACCCCTCCCCCTTCGGTAAGAGCTTTGATCGGAACCTCCTGAAAGATCTGGCGGACCACCTTTCGGATGACGATGAGGTCCTTTCTGAGATCCGACGCTGGGTCCTGATCCCGGACGCCGTAGATGATGCGGCTGCACGGCCGCCGACTGATCCGCGTCCGCGATGGAGATCCCGGCCCACATCTCTACGTCGTGCTCTGCTACGCGTGGGAGCGGTTCGAGAATCTGGACTCGGCGGCGGCAAGAGAACACGCCTCAGTGCCTGACGATCTCCCGCAGAACCTGTTCGCGCGGCTGCTCCGCGACAGTTTCCGGCGGCTTTGGCGGCGCGGCCTCGACCGCGGCTACCTGGAGCGTGCCGAGGACGCACGGCGGCCGAAGGATCTCCTTCGGCGCGCTCGCACCGGTTGGGCCACCGGGTGTGCCCGGCATGTTCGCCGACATCTTCGTCCCCGCGTGCGGCGCCTCGGAGGGGTGCCGGAGTGTCATCGTGGAGACGAAGTGCGTGAACGATCCGTTCGCCCGCCGGCCTGCTGCTCTACGCCACGGACGGCGATCCGTTCCGCTACGCGTACGACTTTCCCGGCCACCCGCTCGAGGTCCGTTCGCTTGACCTGGGCCAGGGCTGGCCGGACCTTCGCCGGGACCTTCTCCGATTTGCCGACGAACTTGCCGAGGCGACCGGCGCCAAGGTGCGCTCCGCCGCCTGAACCGCTTCTCAGGGCGCCGCGACGTGGGGGAGCCGCTGCATGGCCGCGTCGAACGTGTAGACGCCTTCCAGCAGTTCGCCGTCGCTCGCCGCGGTCCGGAGCGCCTTGAACACGATCAGCGCGTCGGCGAATCCGACGCGTCTGGCCGACCCCGTCTCGCCGGCCGCCCCGTCGCTGCGGTAGGCGTGGAGAGCTCGCCACACGACCTGGTCGTCCTCGAAACGGATGCCCGGCTCGCTGAACAGCCGTTCGAGGACGGCCACCAGTTGAGCCTTCGGCAGTCCATACTTCCTGCCGGAGAGCGTCCAGATCGTCTCCACCAGCACGACATCGGTGACCAGGATCGTCTCGCCGGCAGTGAAGACGGCGGCTGCACGAGCCGCCTGCGCCTCGTCGTCCTGGAGCAGGTAGCGGAGCAGGACGATCGTGTCGACTGCGATCAAGGCTTCGACACGTCGAGTGCGCTCCGCAGCGACTCGTCGTCGCTCATCGCCCGGTCGCCGGTGACGTGCCGCAGAAAGCCCTTGGCCGCGCCGGCCTCCTTCCGCACGATGGTGATCCGGCCCTCGGCAACGAAGCAGCGGTACTCATCGCCGGGTTCGATACCGGCTTCCCTGCATTGAGCGATGGGGAGCGTGATCTGGCGTTTGGCGCTCACTCGCGGCATGATGTCGTCCCTTCCCGGATGGCCGATGCGGGTGAAGGCTAGCCGTGTTCTTTACTGTGAGTCAAGAGGTAAAGAACCGTGCTGCGCGGGCAGGGTGCCTCGCTACACTGCGGCCGGTGAAGGCTTCGATTCTCGCGGTGGGCGCCGAGTTGCTCGGCACGGACCGGCTCGATACGAACTCGCTGGTGCTGACGGAGGTGCTGAGGCGGCGGGGAGTGGAGCTGGTCTCGAAGGCGGTCGTCGGCGACGATGTGGTCGAGATGGCGGCGACGCTGGATGCGCTCCGGGAGCGTGCGGATCTGCTGCTCGTCACCGGCGGGCTGGGCCCGACCCGGGACGACCTCACCCGGGAGGGTGTGGCGCGGCTGCTGGGACGCGGTGTCGCCGTCGACGAACGTGTCTGGGAGGAGATCGAGCGCGGGTTCCGCAAGCTCGGACGGCGTATCCCCCGGGTCAATCGCAAACAGGCGGAGCGGGTCGATGGCGCCGAAATGCTGCCGAACCGCGCCGGCGTGGCGCCCGGGCAGCGGATCGAGGATCCTGCGCCGTCGCCTCGCGGCACGACGTATTTTCTGTTCCCCGGCGTGCCGCGGGAGCTGAAGGCCCTGGTCGTCGATGCGCTCGATCCATGGCTGGCCGAACGGGCCGAAGACGGCGCGGGGTTCGATCAGGTCGAGGTGCGCGTCGCCTGCCTGCCGGAGTCGGTGGTCGAGGAGCGGATCGTGCGGGTCTACGAGCGATTCGGTGACCATATGGTGTCGGTGCTGGCGCGACCGGGGGAGATCCGGCTGCGTCTGCGCGCGGACGGCCCGACCAGTGGCCGCGCGCCGCGGCTGCTGGCGATGGAGGAGGAGGTGCGGGACGCCCTGGGCGAGGCGGTGTTCTACGTCGGCCAGGTAGAGGACGGGATCGAGTTCGAGGCCGCGGTCGGCAAGCTGCTGGCGGCGCGCGGCGAGACCGTCGCGGTCGCCGAATCCTGTACCGGCGGTCTGCTTGGCCAGCGGCTCACCGCCACCGCGGGCAGCAGCGCGTACTTCGTGGGTGGCCTCCTCGCCTACTCGAACAAACTGAAGATGCGCCTGCTCGAAGTGCCTCGCCAGACGTTGGTGGAAGATGGCGCTGTATCGGGACCGACGGCGCTGGCGATGGCCAAGGGCGCCCGGGAGCGTTGCGGCAGTGACTACGGGATCGGGATCACCGGCGTCGCGGGCCCTGGCGGCGGCAGCGAGGCGCGGCCGGTGGGAACGGTCCACATCGCGGTCGCCGGACCGGCAGGGGCCACCTCGCACTTCGAGGCGCGATTCCCGGGCGACCGGGCGCGGGTACGGCAGCTCTCGACCCAGTTCGCGCTCGAGCTGCTGCGGCGGATGCTGCTGCCGAGCGAGACCGGGCGAGACCTGCTGCCCTGGGCGGCGCCGCGCGGGGAGGCTGCGTCGTGACCGCGGTCGGCCCTGTCGCCGTCCTGGCGGCATACCTCCTGGGGTCCGTGCCGTTCAGCTATCTGATCGTGCGGATCCACCGGGGGTTCGACGTGCGCACGCTCGGCAGCCGAAGCGCCGGCGCCACCAACGTGCTGCGCGCGTCGGGCAAGTGGGCGGCCCTGCTCGCCCTGCTGCTCGATGCGGCCAAGGGCTCGGCGGCGGTGGTGGTGGCGCGCACGCTCGAGGTCGGGAGCTGGTGGCTCGCGGCTGCCGCGGCGGCGGCGGTCGTGGGGCACGTGTTTCCCCTGTTCCTCGTCTTTCGCGGCGGCAAGGGTGTGGCCACGGCCGCCGGCGTGCTGGCGCTGCTCGTGCCCTGGGCCGGGCTCGGCGCGCTGGCCGTGTTCATCCTGCTGGTGGCCTGGAAGCGCTACGTCTCCCTGGGGTCGATCTCGGCGGCGGCTTCCCTGCCGGTGCTGGTCTCTGCCCGGTGGTGGGGCGGCGCGTTCAGGGATGCGGACGGTCTGGACTACGGTCCGGCGCTGCTGGCCGGCGCGTCCGCGATCGCCTTGCTGGTGATCTTCAAGCACCGGGCCAACCTGGCCCGGCTGCGCACGGGAACGGAGTCCCGTCTAGGTCGGAAGCCGCCGCCGGCCGGGGCCGCCGAGTGACGATGGCGGACACAGGCAACGGAGTCGCCGTGCTCGGCGCGGGCGCCTGGGGCACCGCGCTCGCGGTGCATGCGGCCCGGGCAGGTTTGCCGGTCATCCTCTGGGCCCGGTCTGCCGAGTTCGGCGCGGTTATGGCGGCGGAGCGGGTGAACGAGCGTTACCTCCCGGGTGTCGAGTTGCCGGCGCAGGTTCGGGTCACCTGGGATCTGCGGCAGGCCGCGGCCTGCGAGACCGTGCTGGTCGTCGTGCCGTCCCACGGCTTTCGGGCGGTCGTGCGGTCCTTTCTGGGGGCGCGGCGAGGTCTCGGTGACGGCGCGCCGCTGCCGGAGCGGGTCACCTTCGTTTCCGGCGCGAAGGGCATCGAGTCGGACCACCGCGGCGGTTTCCGGTGCATGAGCGACATCTGCCGGGAAGAGGCGGCGGCAGCCGGCGCCGATATCGACTTCGCCACCATCAGCGGGCCCTCGTTCGCGGCCGAACTCGCCGCCGAACTTCCGACCGCCTGCGTTGTCGCGGCGGAGTCGGAAGCGGTGGCCGAACGGCTGCAGGCGCTGTTGTCGGCCGGAGCGCTGCGGCTGTACACCTCGACCGACGTGGTCGGGGTCGAGATCGCCGCCGCGGCCAAGAACGTCATTGCGATCGCTGCCGGCGTGCTGGACGGCCTCGGCTACGGCTCGAATACACGCGCCGCCCTGATCACGCGCGGCCTGCACGAGCTGCTGCGGCTGGGGCTTGCCTGCGGCGGCCAGACTCCGACCTTCGCCGGTCTCGGCGGTCTCGGCGATCTCGTGCTGACTTGCACCGGCGGTCTGTCGCGCAACCGGAACACCGGCATCGAGCTGGCCCGGGGCCGCACCCTCGAGGAGATCGAGGCCAGCCGCGCCGGAGTCGCCGAGGGAGTGCGCAACTCCCTCGCCCTGCTCGAGTTGGCGACCGAGAAGGGGGTCGAATTGCCGATCATCGAGCAGATGGCGGCGATCCTCTACCGGGGCAAGAAACCGGCCGCCGCGATTGAGGATCTGATGCAGCGGCAACCGAAGGTAGAGTCCGCGCTGTGACGGAACCCAGTCCGGTGAGCGCCGCCTCGACCGTCCCGGTTCAGCAGGCTGCCGGCGAGCACGAGACCGTTCTGGTGCTCGACTTCGGAGGCCAGTACACGCAGTTGATCGCACGCCGGATCCGGGAACTCCGGGTCTACTGCGAGATCCATCCCTTCGACCTCGACGCCGACCGGATCCGGGCCCGGCAGCCGATCGGCATCGTGCTCTCAGGGGGGCCGGACAGCGTCTACGAGCGGAACGCGCCGCAAGCCGAGCCGGAGGTGCTCGGGCTGGGCATTCCGGTGCTTGGAATCTGCTACGGCATGCAGTGGATGGCTCAGGTCCTCGGCGGCCGGGTCGCGGCGTCGGGCCAGCGGGAGTACGGTCGCACCCGGATCAGCCTGCTGGCCAAGGGTGGCGGTCTGTTCTCGGGACTCGGACCGGAGCAGAACGTGTGGATGTCCCACGGTGATCGGGTCGAGCAACTGCCGCCGGGCTTTGAAGCGACGGCGTCGACCTCCACGGTACCGGTCGTGGCGGTTCAGGACCGTGAGCGGTCACTGTTCGGCATCCAGTTTCATCCCGAAGTCACCCACACCGACAGCGGTTCCAGGATGCTGCGCAACTTCCTGTTCGACGCCTGCGGCGCCGCGGGAGAGTGGCGCATGGCGTCCTACGCCGACGAGGCGACAGCCGCGATCGAGGCCCAGGTGGGACCAACCGACCGCGTTCTCTGTGCTCTCTCCGGTGGCGTCGACTCGGCGGTAGCGGCCAGCCTGGTGCAGCGCGCCGTGGGGGAACGGTTGACCGCGGTGTTCGTGGACAACGGGCTGCTGCGCAAGAACGAACGCAGCGAAGTGGAGCAGCGCCTGCGCCGGGGACTCGACCTGCGGCTGGTGGTGGTCGACGCCGCGCGGGAGTTTCTGGGTGAGCTGGCCGGGGTCACCGATCCGGAGGAGAAACGCCGGACGATCGGCCGCGTCTTCATCGAAGTGTTTCAGCGCGAGGCGGAGAAGCTGGAGCGGGCCGGCGAAGGCGCGGGCGCGATTCGCTTCCTGGTCCAGGGCACGCTCTACCCGGACGTGATCGAGTCCGTCTCCGCCTTTGGCCCGTCGGCGATGATCAAGAGCCACCACAATGTCGGCGGTCTGCCGGAACGGTTGGGCTTCGAGTTGATCGAGCCGCTGCGCTTCCTGTTCAAGGACGAGGTGCGCAAGCTCGGCCGCGAACTCGGCCTCGGTTCGGAGTTCGTGGGCCGGCATCCGTTCCCGGGTCCGGGTCTCGGCGTGCGGATTCTGGGCGAGGTCACCGCCGACCGGGTGGCGGTGCTGCAGGAGGCGGACGCGATCTTCATCGAGGAACTGCGCGCGGCGGGGTTCTACGACCGCGTGAGTCAGGCGCTGGCGGTGCTGCTGCCGGTTCAAAGCGTGGGCGTGATGGGCGACGGCCGCAGCTACGAGAACGTCGTCGCCTTGCGGGCGGTCGAGACCGAGGACTTCATGACCGCCGACTGGAGCCAGTTGCCGCACGAGTTCCTGGGCCGGGTCGCGGGCCGCATCGTGAACGAGGTGGCCGGCGTGAATCGGGTGGTCTACGACCTGACCAGCAAGCCGCCCGGCACGATCGAGTGGGAATGAGGGCGGCCGCCGGTTGAGGACCGCCCGACGGCGCCGCTTCAACCGTCTGCGATCGGTGCGATTCGGGCCGGGTCCTTGCGCAGAATGGTGGCGAGCCGCGCCTCCAGGCGGTCCTGCTGGCGCGGCACGGCCTCGGCCCCGCCTCGGGCGGCGGGGATCCAGCCGCCGGCGATCATGCCGTGGCCGCCGCCGCGGCCGCGGCGCCCGACCAGCCGGCGCATGACGCGAGAGGCATCCGCGCGGGTGTTCGTGGTGCGGATCGAGCAGTAGACCCGCTCCTCGTAGAGGCCACTGCACAGCGACCAGGTTCGGCCCTCCATGCGCAGCAGCAGATCGGCGATCTCGGGCACGATGTCGGGCTGGACGACCGCACCGAGCCGGCTCATGACGAGGGTGTCCACGCCGCGAAGGTTGGCCAGGGCCTCGCGGAGAGTCTCGAAGTAGTTGAGGGGCAGCCGCGGGTTCTGAATCCGGCCCAGCAGGCGCGGCAGGGCGCGGGCGTTGAAGTGATCGTGGATCAGCCGGTCCGCCTCGTCTGCGCCGCGGGAGAAGTCGAGGGTCTCGCTGCGTATCGCGTAGACGATGGCGGTCGCTTCGCGGCGGGTCGCCGGAATCCCGGCGGCCAGCAGGTACTCGGCGACGATCGTGGCGGCGGCCGCGTAGTCGTTTCGCAGGTCGCGGAAGGGCGATGCCGACGTGCGCTTGCGGGGAGGGTGGTGGTCGACCACGACCTCGGGCGCCAGATCGTGAGGGACGGGGCTGTTGCCGGTCGCCGGCTGGCAGTCGACCAGCGCCACGTAGCGATAGTCCTCCAGTTTCACCTCGCGCGCCGGGGTGAACTGCATGCGGAGCGAGCGCACCATCTCCTGGTTCTCGGCCCGGCCGATGATGCCCCGGTAGGCGGCGGTGGCGCGGCGCTGGAACCCGGAGTGGAGGACCTTCGCCAGAATCGTCGCCGCGGTCAGGGCGTCCGGGTCCGGGTTGTCATGGGTGAGGACGAGCCAGCGCCCGCGCGGATCCGTGCTCTCGATGTGGCTGCGGAACGCGGCGAAGCGGTTTCGGGCCAGCTCATTCAGCATCCCGTTCATGCTAGCGCCGCGGGTCGCCGGGCGCGCCGGCCCGCTGGCCGGCATCGAGGCGATGCAGCGTAGGATGCCCACCCATGATCTCGGAGTTGTTCCATGTCGGCCCGCTGTCGGTTTCGCCCTTCGGGCTGATGCTCGTGGCCGCTCTGTTCATCGGCAACCTGCAGTTGCGCTGGGGCCTCCGGCGGGTGGGCTCGAGCGCGGCGCGGGCCGCCGACGACGCCGCGGCGATTCTGCTGGCGGCCGCCCTCGGCGGTATCGCCGGCGGCAAGGCCTACTACGCGTTGCTCTACGGCGACTGGCGTCTGCTCTACAGCCGCGCCGGCCTGGTCTGGTACGGCGGCTTCCTGGTCGGGGCGGCGGCGGTTCTGTTCGTGATCCATCGTCGCCGAATGCCGGCGTGGCGGACCGCCGACGCGGCGGCGCCGGCGCTGGCGCTGGGCTACGGCATCGGCCGCATCGGGTGCCTGCTCGTCGGCGACGACTACGGCGCGCCGACGGACCTTCCCTGGGGCATGACCTTTCCCGAGGGACCGATCCCCACGGTGGCCAGCGCCCTGCAGCGGGAGTTCGGCGTCGAACTTCCCGCCGACGTGGCGCCGGACGCCCTGGTCGCGGTGCATCCGACTCAGCTCTACGAGACCCTGACCGCTCTTCTCATCTTCTGGCTCGGTCGGTCGCTTCTGGCGCGGGGCACACCGCCCGGCGGCGTCGTCCTGCCGGTCATGGGTCTGCTGTCGCTCGAACGCTTCCTGGTCGAGTTCCTGCGCGCCAAGGACGATCGCTTCTTCGGAGCGCTCACGGTGGCGCAGTTGATCGCGGCCGCTCTCATGCTTCTGGTCGTTCTGCTATGGCTGCGCCGCCGCCGCGCGTCCTGACTATTGCCGGCTCCGATTCCGGGGGTTGCTCGGGAGTGCCGGCGGATCTGCGGACCTTTGCGGCATACGGGGTTCACGGCCTGTGCGCACTCACCGCGGTCACGGCCCAGACCGCGAGCGAGGTGCGGGCGGTTGAACCGGTGGGTACCGAGCTGCTGGTGCGGCAGTTGGAGGCGGCTGCCGAGATCGGGATCGACGCGATCAAGATCGGCATGCTCACCGATGCCGCCACGGTCGAGGCGGTCGCGGACTGGTTGGGGACGCTGCCGCCGACGCCGGCGGTGCTCGACCCCGTGTTCCGGTCGACGTCGGGCGCCGCGCTCCTGGAAGTGGACGCTCTCCCCCTGGTCGTGGAGCGACTGCTGCCGAAACTGCTGCTCGTGACACCGAATCTGTTCGAGGCGGAGAGGCTGAGCGGCATGGCGATCGGGGGCCCGGACGATGCTCGGGCTGCCGCGCGGCGCATCGAGCGGATGGGGCCGAGCGTCCTGATCACCGGAGGCCACGGCTACTCGGCCGCGGCGGGGGCGCTCGACTGCGACAACGGCGGCGAACTGACCGATCTGCTGTTCGACGGAAATCGGTTCGAGGAGTTCGTCCATCCCAGGATCCGGACCCCGTGGCGGCGCGGCACGGGCTGCACCCTGTCGGCGGCCATCGCCGCGGGTCTTGGCTGGCACATGCCGCTCGAGCGGGCTGTGCGGCGGGCAGTCGCCTTCGTCGAGAGGGCGCTGCGGGGGTCGTACCCTCTGGGCCGGAGCAATCGCCACGGCACCCTCGACCCGATGGCGGGGCGTCGGGGCCGTCGCCTATAATCAGCAGTCTATGTATCAACCATACCGCCAGGTGCCGCTTCTGTACGCCGCGGCGTTGATCGCCGGGTTGCTGCTGATCGGGGCGGTCGCCGTTCCGGCCCAGGAGAGCCCCACCCAGGCACCCTCTCAGACGCCTCGCGCCACCTTCGAGGAGTCCGTCCACATCAAGGTCGTCAACGTGCAGGTCTTCGTCCGCGACAAGGACGGCAACCCAGTCACCGGCCTGACCCGGGACGACTTCGTTCTGAAAGAGGAGAAGGACCCGATCAAGATCACGAACTTCTACGAAGTCAGCGATCGGGTCAAGGTAAGCGACGTTCCCGGCCTGGTGCCGGACGAACCCGAAGTCCGGTTCGTGGATCGGCCGGGACTGGAGCACCGGGGCCGTGTCGTGCCCGAGGACGAACGCCTCAACCTGGTGATCTACATCGATCATCTGAACATCCGGCCCCAGAACCGCAACCGTGTGTTCCGGTACGTGCGCGAGTTCCTGCGCAAGGACGTGACGCGCGATGACCGAGTCATGCTGTTGAGCTACAACCGGTCCGTGAAGGTCGAGCGGGACTTCACCAGCGATCCGCAGATGATCGCGAACGCTCTCTATGAACTCGAGAAGCACACCGGCGGCAGGACGCAGTGGGACTCGGACCGCGCCGACATCATCCGCGACATCGGCGAGGAGGACCGCCACTACGAGTACGTCCAGGGCCGGGTCCGGATCTACGCCCAGACGATCTTCAACGACATGCAGTTCACCATCGACGGGCTGAAGGACACAGTGATCTCGCTGGCCGGCCTGCCCGGCCGCAAGGCCTTCATGTACATCTCGGACGGTCTGCCGATGCGGGCGGGCGCGGACATGTTCGAGGCGCTCGATCAGCGCGGCCGGTCGGTGGACTCGGGGAGCTACAACCAGAACTTCTTCCTCGATTCGCTGCAGTACGACTCGAGCCGGCGCTTCACGGACCTGGTCGACACCGCCAACGCGAACGAGGTCTCCTTCTACACGGTCGTCGCCGCGGGGCCGATGGGCATCAACTCGCGGGACGCGTCCATGCAGGGCATGGCGTTCTCGTCCAACATCGACTCGGTGGCCCGGGACAACGTGCACTCGTCGGTCATGTACATGGCCGAGGAAACCGGCGGTCAGTACATCGTGAACACGAACAACTTCCGCGACGGCCTGAACCGCATCGCCCTCGACTTCACGAGCTACTACTCGCTCGGCTTCCAGCCCGGTCATGCGGGTACCGGCCGGAGGTACAGGATCAACGTCGAGTTGACGAACGAGGCGAAGAGACGGCTGGGGTTGAAGCGGGACCGGTTTGTGAGGCATCGGCTGAGCTACCGCGACAAGTCGATCGATACGGAGATGACCGAGGGGACCCTGGCGGCGCTCAAGCTCGGCTACGAGAAGAACGACCTGGAAGTCACCCTGGTCAAGACGGACGAGATTCGCCGTGAGGAGAAGGGGCTCTACACCGTCCACCTCGATGTGCGGGTGCCGATCGGCGAGATGACCCTGGTCCCGGTGGGTACGGTCGGAGAGCACCTCCTGCGTGCGCGGGTCTGGGTGCAGGCCCTGGCGCCGAACGGCGACATCTCGCCGCCCCAGGTCGAGCCGTTCGAGCTCACCATCCCGGCCGAGGATCTGGAGCGTGCGCGGGAGAGCTTCTACACCTACACGCTGCCGTTGATCATGAAGGAGGGCGATCAACGCCTGACGATCGCGGTGCGGGACGAGGTGGCCGGCCAGACTTCCTTCGTTACACGAACCCTGCGAGTCGGCGCCTGACCAGCGTCTGACCCAGCGTCCGACCGGGGCGATACGGGTAGGCTGCTCGGAGGCTGACCCGGGGGCTGCCTGGAGGCTGAGCCGCTTATGATCACGAAGATCGTCGAGTCTTTGACCACTCTGAGTGGGCTGGGCGGCGCTCTGGCGCGTTCCGCCTCGGCCCTGCTCGAAGCGGAAGTGGATCAACTGCGCTTCGATCTGGCGCGGACCTGGCGCCGTTTTCTCGGCCTCGTTCTGCTCGCGGGACTGGTGTTCGGCGTCGTCTTCTGGGCGCTCGGCGCACTCCTCTTCGCGGCCGGCGCCGGCTTGGCGAATGTGCTGCCGCTCTGGGCGGCCGCGCTGGCGGTCGCCGTCGGCCTGCTGGCGCTGGCGTTGATCCTGCTCTGGATCGTCCGGGTCAGGGCGCGCCGTCTCGAATCGCCCGTGGGTACCGTGAAGCGCCGTCTCGGCAGTCACCTGGCGTTCTGGCAGGGCGTTCTGGACGAGGCCGCAGGCAGGAGCGACGCGGCTTCGGATCGGGATCCCGACGAGTCGTCCGGGAGTGGATCGTGAGCCGCCGGTCGGAGGCGCGCCAGCGGGCGGCTCTGCTGGTGCGCCGGCGCGACGACACGAGAGAGGCCGTGGCGCAGGTCCGCAGGGCTCTCGGTGATGTGGGCGGAACCGGTCTGAGCCGCGTCCGCATGGGGACAGCGTGGGTGCTGCCTGTCGCGGCGGGCGCCGTCGGGATCGCCATCGCGTGGTCGCTCAGGCGGCTCAGGAAGAGGTGAGGGCCCTTTCGGGCGATGGCGGCGCACCCCGTCGACTGCGCGAGGGTTCTGGAGGCGCCCGGCGTTCGGTCCGCCGACGCGACGGCACGCCGGCTGCTGCTCTTCGCCAAGGATCCGGTGCCCGGCGATGTGAAGACCCGGTTGATCGTTCCAGGCGGTCTGACCGCCCGTCAGGCCGCTTCGCTGCACGCCGCCATGGTTGCGGACCTGAGCCGGCGCCTTGAAGCCGGCTGCTGGGATCTGGTTCTGATGTGGTCGTTGTTGTCGGAGCGGGATGATCCGCCAGCCGACCTGGCGCCCGCCGGCGTGCCCTGGCGGCGACAGCGCGGTCGCGACCTGGGCGAGCGGCTCTACCGGGGTTTGGAATGGGCGGCGTCCGGCGCCGGATACGCGGCCGCGGTCGGCAGCGATCACCCCGAGCTCGATCCGGCGCGCGTGGAGACTGCGTTCGATCTTCTTGCCGCCGGGCGCGATGCGGTCGTCGGTCCGGCTCGGGACGGTGGCTACTACCTGATCGCCCTGCGGCGCCAGGCTGTACACCGCCGGTTGTTCGATGGACTGGCCTGGAGCACGCCGTCGGTGCTTGCTGAGACTCTGTCGCGCTGCGGCGAGTTGGGCCTGGACGTTGCCCTCCTGCCGGAAGAGGAGGATCTCGACACGGTGGACGATCTGGCTCGATTCCGGGACGCTCTCGAACGTCGGCCCGAGTTGCGGGCACTGTGCCCACGGACCGCCGACGTCGTTGCGTCCTGGTCGCGGCGTTCGCCGGCAGCGGAGGGCCGGGGGTGAGAGTCGTCACCACCGACGAGATGCGGTCGGCCGAGGCCGCGGCGATTGCCGGCCTTGGCGTGCCGGCGCAGGTCTTGATGGAGAACGCGGCCCGCGCCACCGCCGACGCCATTGCCGAGTGCTATCCGCGCGCGCGCCGTGTCGCCATCGCCTGCGGCCGGGGCAACAACGGCGGCGACGGTCTGGCGCTGCTGCGCGATCTGACGACACGGGGGTACGAAGCGACGGCCTACATCGCCGGACCGCTCGACAGGCTCAGCCTCGAAGCGGCGCAGCAGTTCGTGTCCTGCGAGCAACTCGGGCTGTCGCCCGCGGAGGTTCCCGAACCCGCCAAGTGCGAGGCGGTGGCTGGGGAGGTCGACCTCTGGGTCGACGCGCTGCTCGGCACGGGGCTGAATCGGCCCGTCGAGGGCCCGGTGGCTCGCTGGGTCGACTGGCTGTGCAAGCGGCGGGGAGACGTTCCACTGGTGTCGGTCGATCTGCCGACCGGGCTCGACGCCTCCGCGGCCGTGCCGCCCGGGCCCCACGTCGTCGCCGATCTCACCGTGGCTCTGGGCTTCCCCAAGGTGGCGAACGTGCTGGCGCCGGCCTCCGACGCTGGCGGCCGGCTCCGGATCGGCGATCTCGGTGTGCCGCTGACCGAACCGCCCCCGGGGCCCGATGCGCTCTACCAGTCGCGGCGGGAGGAACTGAGGGGCCGCCTCGGAACGCGTCCGCTCGATGGCCACAAGGGAACGTTCGGTCACGTCGTCGTTGCCGGCGGAGCGAGCGGCTACAGCGGGGCCGTGGTCCTGGCGGCGCGCGCCGCGGTCCGGAGCGGCGCCGGGCTGGTTACGGCGGCTGTGCCGGAGCACCTCGCCCTTGTGGTCGACGCCGGTTCGATCGAGTCGATGACCCTGGGCCTGCCCTCGGAGCGGGGCGGCTGGTCGCGGGACGCGGTGGAGCCGTTGCTGCAGGCGATCGTCGAGCGAGCCTCGCCGGGCGCGTTGGCGCTGGGCCCGGGCCTCGGCCTGAGCGGCGACGCCCGCGTTCTTGCCCGGCAGGTGCTGGCCCGGAGTACGGCCCCGATCGTCCTCGACGCGGACGGCATCTCCGCATTCGCCGGCGACGCGAGGGCGCTTCGGGCGCGCGATACGCATCTCGTGATCACGCCCCACCCGGGCGAGCTGGCGCGCCTGTTGGGCGTCGCGACCGATGCCGTCGTGAACGACCGCTGGGGGCACGCGCGGCGGGCTGCTCGCGAGACAGAGGCGGTGGTCGTCCTCAAGGGTCGCCAGACGCTGATCTCCGACCCTGCCCTGGGCACCTGGGTGAACCCGACCGGCAACCCCGGCATGGCGTCGGGAGGCAGTGGCGACGTGCTGACGGGGGTGATCGCGGCGCTCCTGGCCCAGGGATTGGAACCGCCTACCGCGGCGAGGATGGGTGTCTACGTTCATGGGCTGGCGGGTGATCTGGCCGCCGGAACCTGGGGTGAGACGTCGATGGCCGCCTCCGACCTGGTCGATGAGCTGGGATCGGCGTTCAAGTCGCTGGCCGGCCCGAGAGTGTTCAAGCCATGATCGTCTGCACCGGGAGCGCCGACGAGACCCGGAGGCTGGGGGTCGAGCTCGCCGAACGGCTGAGGCCCGATGGCCTGGCACTCCTGTTCGGCGACCTGGGTTCCGGCAAGACGGTTCTGACGCAGGGCATAGCCGAGGGCCTGGGGCTCGACGCCGAGCAGATCCAGTCGCCGACCTTCACGCTGATTCACGAGCACGACCGCGGCCCGGCGCGGCTGGTCCATGTGGACCTTTACCGGTTGCAGCCGGAGGAGGTCGAGGGGATCGGGTTGGAGGAGTTGTTGGCGGGGAAGGGCGTCAAGGTGGTCGAGTGGGCCGACCGCCTGCCGTACCGCGTGCCGGCGACGGAGGTCCGGTTGGAGGTCGGTCGGGAACCGGGGCAGCGGAGGATCGAGGTAAGCGTTGTTAAAGTGCCGCACCGGAACCGGGGCGGCTGATTCGCGGCGGACCTACAACAGGAAGCGAGAAAGAGTTCGATGGAAGTGGAACGCGTTGGCATCGTCGGCTGCGGTCTCATGGGCCGGGGCATCGCGGAGATCTGTTCGCGGGCCGGGATTCCGGTCACGGTCAGGGAGATCAACCAGGAAGTGCTCGACGCGGGGCTCGGCGCGGTGCGCGCATCCCTGGCCAAGAGTCTGGAGAGGCGGCGAATCGACGCCGCGGAGCACGACCGGGCGATCTCGAACCTGAGCGGCACGGTAGACTTGGCCGGTCTCGCCGGTTCCGACTTGGTCGTCGAGGCGATCGTCGAGGACCTGGAGCCGAAGCGCGAGCTGTTCGTCACGTTGGACGGGATCGTCGGGGACGACACGATCTTCGCCAGCAACACGTCTTCGCTGACCCTGACCCAACTCGCCGCTTCGACGTCGAGGCCGGACCGGTTCGTGGGGCTCCACTTCTTCAACCCGGTGCCGGCGATGCGGCTGGTCGAGGTCGTCCGCACGCTGATGACGTCGGACGAGGCGTACGACGCGTGCTGGGAGCTGGCCAAGCGGGTCGGCAAGACGCCGGTCGCGTGCAAGGACAACTCCGGTTTCATCGTCAACCGGCTGCTGATCCCGTATCTGCTGGATGCGATCCGCGCCTATGAGAATGGCATCGGCAGCCTGGAAGACATCGACACCGCGATGAAGCTGGGCTGCGGTTATCCGATGGGGCCGTTCACGCTGTGCGACTTCATCGGCCTGGACACGATGTACTTCGTCGCGAACATCATGTTCGACGAGTACCGCGAGACCCGCTTCGCCCCGCCGACACTGCTCAAGCAGATGGTCCAGGCCGGGCGCCTGGGGCGCAAGACCGGCAAGGGGTTCTTTGACTACCGCTGAACCAGCGCCGGCCAGAGCGCAGTTGATCCTGCCCGAAGGGTCGGTGCAGGCGATCTGCGGCGCTCACGACGAGAACCTGAGGCGGGTCGAGAAGGCGCTCCAGGTGACCCTCGGCGTGCGAGGATCGGCGGTTCAGATCCAGGGTGCGGCGAAGGCGGTGAACCAGGCGGAGCGCCTGCTGACCGATCTCGGTGAGCTGGCCGCGAGTGGCCGCAGGCTCAGCGGCGGCGACCTGGCGACCGCGCTGCGCGTGGTGGCCGAGGAACCGGCGACCTCCCTGGTCGACTTCTTCAAGAGCGGGGCGCTGATCCAGGCCTCGCGTCGCCTCGTCGCTCCACGCAGCCTGAACCAGAAACGCTACCTGCGCGCTATGCTGGATCACGATCTGGTCATCTCGACCGGGCCGGCGGGCACGGGCAAGACCTACTTGGCGGTGGCGGTGGCGGCTTCCGCGCTCAAGCAGGAAAAGGTCCGGCGCATCGTGCTGGCGCGGCCGGCGGTCGAAGCGGGCGAGAAGCTCGGGTTTCTGCCCGGCGACCTGGCGGAGAAGGTGAATCCCTACCTGCGGCCGCTCTACGATGCTCTCTACGACATTATCGGCTTCGACAAGGTGTCGCGGATGATGGAACGCGAGGTGATCGAGGTGGCGCCGCTCGCCTTCATGCGGGGTCGCTCGCTCAACGACAGCTTCATCATCCTCGACGAGGCGCAGAACACGACGCCGGAGCAGATGAAGATGTTCCTGACCCGCATCGGCTTCAACTCGAAGGCGGTGGTCAACGGCGATATCACGCAGGTCGACCTGCCGCCCGGCCAGCAGTCGGGGCTGAAGCACGCTCTCGAGGTGCTTGACGGCGAGGAGGGCATTGCATTCGTGAGCTTCGGCCGATCCGACGTGGTCCGCCACGAACTCGTCCAGCGGATCGTCGGCGCCTATGACCGCTGGGAGGCTCGTCTCGGTCCGGACGCTCAGCGGCGGGAGGCTCGGTGAGCCCGTCGGCGAAGGCGCCGCGGCGACGCCGGGCCGGGCGGCGGCGGGAGGCTCGCAAGCGGCTGCGGCGCAGCATGTTCCGCCGCCACGGCGAACGGCTGACGGTCGCCGGCCTGTGGCACTGGGTGCTGGAACTCGACGTCGTCTGGGTCGTGTTCATGGTGCTGGCCGGCACCTGGACCATGGCCCCGGCCGGCGTCTTCTTCGGTCCGGATCTGAGCGAAGGCGACATCGCCAACCGCGACTATCACGCGACGCGCGATGTCCATATCCTGGACGAGGCGACGTCGGAGGAGCTGAAGCGGCGTGCCCGTTCGGATGTCCGGCCGCTGTACGACTTCGACGAAGCCCTGGCCGAGGATGTCGAGGGCCGGATCGGGCGCCTGTTCGAGATCGGGCGGGGGCTCGACGAGGTGGCCGAGCTTCTGCCGGAGGAGGAAGTCGCTTCCGAGCGGTTGCTGCGGCTGAGGGATGGCAGCGATCTACGGGTCGACGAAGGACACGCGGACCTGCTGGTCGCCCGCATCGGCGGTCAGGACGAAGGCGCGGAGCTCGAGGAACGCCTCGTGCACCTGGTCGGGTTCCTGCTGCGGGGCGGGATCGTGGAGAACAAGGAGACGCTGCTCCAGAACCGGCTCGAAGGCGTGACGCTGCGCAAACTGCAGACCGGGGAGGAGTCGGTCCAGTTCGACCTCTTCGGTTACCGCGGGTACCCGGGCGATGTGGAGAGCTACCTGGAAGCGGAGGTCGGCCGGTGGGGCGGCTGGTCCCGCGCCGATCGGGCGACCGTCGTCGACTTCCTGATGGTCAACCTGACCCCGAACGTCTACCTGAACCTGAGCGAGACCCAGGAGCGCCGGAACGCGGAAGCGGAAGCGGTCGGACAGGTGTTCACCCAGATCCGGGCGGGCCAGGTCATCGTGCGCAAGGGCGCCGTGGTCGACCAGGAGGCCATCAGTCTGTTGCGGGAGATGACGGGTAGCGAGGGGACGCTGACGCTGCTCCGATCGCCGCTGGCGTCGGCGCTGCTGCTGGGGCTGGCGGTGGCGTTCCTGTGGATCGCGTTCCGGCGCAAGCGGCTGGTCACCGTCGAGGCCCGCGCATTCGGCAGCGTGGTGCTGCTGTTGATCCTGGGGCTCGTGGCGACCCGCTTCGGCTTCGTGGTCGCCGACGCGCTCGCCGCCTCCTTCGAGATCGAGGCGCTCAGTTCAGCTCGCAGCTACGGGTTCACGATTCCGTTCGCCGCGGTCGCGCTGCTGGTGTCCGTCCTCTACGGCCGTGGCGCCGGGTTGCTTGCCGGCCTGGTCTTCTCCGTGCTGGTGGGGCGTCTCGGATGGTCGGAGGCAACCTCCTCGCAGCTTGGGCTGGCGGGCGGCACGATGCTCTACGCGCTGACCGGCAGCCTCGC
The DNA here is from genome assembly GCA_965205295.1 of Candidatus Multivorans sp. Classification (GTDB taxonomy): domain Bacteria; phylum Acidobacteriota; class Thermoanaerobaculia; order Multivoradales; family Multivoraceae; genus Multivorans. The sequence continues at coordinate 1,385,528 of OZ242167.1, read as the reverse complement.
TGCCGTGTTCGCGCTCGATCAACTGAAGCAGCGGTCCGCGGTGATCCGGGCGGGCCTGCTGGTCGGACTCGTCAACATGGCTTCGGTGACCGTGCTGACCCTGCTGGACCAGAACGGCGCCACGTTCACCGGCTGGGGCTTCGAACTGCTCTGCGCACTCCTCGGCGGCCTGCTGGTTGCGGCCGCGGTCGGCTTCGCGATCCCCGTGTTCGAGGCGGCGTTGTTCCTGACCACGGACATGAAGCTGATGGAGCTGTCCGACACGAATCTGCCGCTCCTGCAGCGCGTTGCCTTCGAAGCGCCCGGCACCTTCCAGCATTCGCTGATGGTCGCCAATCTGGCCAAGGCGGGCTGCGAGGCCGTGGGCGGGAACCCGACGCTGGCGTATGTGGGAGGCCTCTACCACGACGTCGGCAAGGTGCTGCGGCCGCAGTACTTCGTGGAGAACCAGCGCGAGGGGGACAACCCGCACGACAACCTCGCGCCGTCGATGTCGGCGCTGATCCTCATCGATCACGTGAAGGAGGGCGTCCACCTGGCGCGGGAGGAGGGTCTGCCGCAGCCGATCGTGGACGCGATCGAACAGCACCACGGCACGCGCACCCTCAGCTACTTCCTCGACCGGGCGAAGAAGCGGGCGGAGCCGGGCCAGACGATCAACGAGCACCAGTACCGGTACATGGGCCCGATGCCCCAGAACAAGACGATGGGCGTGCTGATGGTCGCCGATACGGTCGAGGCCGCGAGCCGCACCCTCAAGGACTTCTCCGAAGAGTCGATCCAGGGGCTGGTTGCGCGTCTGTTGGACGACATTGTCGAGGATGGTCAGTTGGATCAGACGGATCTGACCCTTTCCGACCTGCGGCGGTTGAGTTACACGGTCCAGAATGTCCTGAAGACGATCCACCACCACCGGGTGGAGTATCCGGGCTTCGACTTCAAGCCCGAGAGTCGCGGTTCTCTGCGGGTTCTTCCCGGCGGAGCAGCGGGCGGCGCGGGGGGCGGACGGGAGCCAGGAGCTCGCGCCGCGGAACGACACGAGTGAGTTCTGAGGCGCAAGCTTCTGGCACGGACGGGATGGGCCGAAACTCCGAGCGAAGCGAGGCGTTTCGGGACGCTGCCCCGACGTGGTGACCATCGATCTGCAGGTTGCGGCCCCCGTGGAGGCCAGGTGCCAGGCCCTGCTGCCCAGTCTTCGCCGCGTCGCTCACGAGGTGGTCGCGGAACTGGCGCCGGCCCCGGCCACGGCCACGCTGACCCTGCGCCTCACAGGCGACGACGAAATCCGGGAGCTGAACCACCGCTACCGGGCGATCGATGCGCCGACCGACGTGCTCTCGTTCCCCGGCGAGACGACCCCGGAGGGGCGGTACCTGGGCGATGTCGTGATCTCGGTGGAGACGGCCCTGGCACGCGGCAGCGCCGCCCTCGAGCGAGAGCTCCACGTGCTCGCACTGCACGGAATCCTGCATTGCCTGGGCTATGACCACGAGACGGACGACGGCGAGATGGAGGCTCTGGAGCAGCGGCTGCGGGCGCACTTCCTGGGGCCGTACAAGACCGGAACGGTGGCGTTCGTGGGCCGTCCGAACGCGGGCAAGTCGACGCTGATGAACCGGATGCTGGGCGAGAAGCTGGCGATCGTCTCCGACAAGCCGCAGACCACCCGCCACCGATTGATCGGCATCCTGACCACGGAACGCGGCCAACTGGTGTTCCACGACACGCCCGGCCTGCACCGGCCCCTGCACCGGTTGAACCGCAGCATGGTCCACGCCGCCTCCGCGGCACTCAACGAGGCCGATGTCGTATGCCTGATCCGTGACGTGGCGGTTCCCTTCGGCAAGGGCGAGGCCTACGCCCTCGATCTCGTCGGCGCCGCGGCGGCAGCCGGACCGGAACGTCCGATGCTGTGCCTGCTGAACAAGATCGACCAGGTCAAGAAGCACCGGCTGTTGCCCGAGATCGAGCGCTATGCCGGCCGCGGCGTGTTCGAGGAGATCGTGCCCATCTCGGCGCTCACCGGGGACGGCGTGGAACAGGTACTGGAGATCCTCTGGCAGCGCCTTCCGGCGGGCGAGCCGCAGCACGATCCGGAGATTCTGACCGTGCACACGGAACGCTTCCTGGTGGCGGAGTTGATCCGCGAGAAGGTGCTCGAGCAGACGCGGGACGAACTGCCCTTCACGACCGCCGTGGTCATCGAAGGCTGGGAGGACGGCGACAAGCGGACGGAACTGCTCGCGCACATCCTGGTCGACCGGGACAGCCACAAGGGCATCGTGATCGGTCGCGGCGGCCAACGGATCAAGGAGATCGGCACCGCGGCCCGCCGGGATCTGGAGGACTTCCTGGGACGCCGGGTGTACCTGGAGTTGCAGGTCAGGGCCCACCCGGGATGGCGCGAGGACACAGCGGTGCTCGGTCGGCTGGAGCCCGGCTAGCGCGCCGGCGGTCTCGCGTCCCGCTACAGAATCGTCGGATCCGGGCAGGAGGCTGCGACAGAGTTGTTGGCTCTACCCGTGCCCGATCTGCATGAGACGCGGGAAGCCGATCGCGGTGGGTGCTTCCTGGCGTTTCGGTGTGGTACTTCCCGGCGTGTGGCCTGTTCCACGCTTCAAGAAACCATCCGGGCACGGACGTTGCTAGCGGAGGACCCACAGCGTCGGCGCCGTGGGTTGCCAGTTGGTGGACTCGCTGATAGACAGGCGGCCAAAGCGCTTTCGTGCATGCAGAAAACGGTCGGGCCGGCGGCTCGGCTACATCGGTTCGGCGCGGTTTCACCGCGGCAAAGAACAGCAAAAGGAGGACTTCATGGCAGAGGCTAGCGCCCAGTCGATCATTGGACGGATCCGGGACGAAGGCGTCCAGATCGTCGATCTCAGGTTCACCGACTTTCCCGGTCTTTGGCAGCACTTTTCGGTGCCCGCCAGCGAGGTCGACGAGAGCACGTTCGAGGATGGGCTCGGATTCGACGGTTCGAGCATCCGCGGTTGGCAGGTGATCAACGAGTCGGACATGCTGGTCGTGCCCGACCCCAGCACGGCGTTCATCGACCCGTACTTCGAGCACAAGACTCTGGTCATGACGTGCAGCATCGTCGATCCGATCACCCGTGAGAGCTACGGGCGCGACCCGCGCGGCGTCGCCAAGGCCGCGGAGGCGTACCTCCAGTCGACGGGCCTCGCCGACACCGCCTACTTCGGCCCCGAGGCCGAGTTCTTCATCTTCGACGATGTCCGCTTCGACGGCGGCCCGAACTTCGGGTTCTACGAGGTCGACTCGATCGAAGGTCGCTGGAACAGCGGCGCGGACGAGGGCCCGAACCTGGGCTACAAGCCGCGGTACAAGGAGGGCTACTTCCCGGTGCCGCCGACCGACAAGCACCAGGACCTGCGCAGCGAGATGCTGCTGACCCTCGAAGATGTCGGACTCCACGTCGAGTGCCAGCACCACGAGGTCGGCACCGGCGGTCAGGCCGAGATCGACCTGCACTTCGGCCCCCTGGTGGAGACCGCGGACGCGATGATGCTCTACAAGTACATCATCAAGAACACGGCCGCCAAGCACGGCAGGACGGTCACCTTCATGCCCAAGCCCCTGTTCGGGGACAACGGCAGCGGCATGCACACGCATATCTCGCTCTGGAAGGGCGGCGTCCCCCTGTTCGCGGGTGACGGCTACGCGGGCCTGTCCGACATGGCGATGCACGCGATCGGCGGCCTGCTCAAGCACGCGCCGGCGCTGCTCGCCTTCACCAACCCGACCACGAACAGCTACAAGCGGCTCGTGCCGGGCTTCGAGGCGCCGGTGAACCTGGTGTACTCGCAGCGGAACCGGAGTGCCGCGGTGCGGATTCCGATGTACTCGCCGTCGCCGAAGGCGAAGAGGGTCGAGTTCCGTTGCCCCGATCCGAGCTGCAACCCCTATCTCGCCTTCGCGGCGCTCCTGATGGCTGCCCTCGACGGCATCCAGAACGAGATCGATCCGGGCAGTTCGCTGGACGTCGACATCTACGATCTGTCGCCGGAGGAGAGCCAGGGTGTTCCCACCACGCCGGCAACGCTGGACCAGGCGCTCGACGCGCTCGAGGACGACCACGACTTCCTGACCGCAGGCGGCGTGTTCGACGAGGACGTCATCGAGAACCACATCGCGTACAAGCGAGAGAACGAGTGTCAGGAGGTGGCCCTCAGGCCGCATCCGCACGAGTTCGCGCTGTACTACGATATCTAGGAGTATTCGTGCAAGCCTTAGCGATTCGCACCTTCGGCATCGTGCTGGGGTTGACGTTGACCGTGCCGGCCATGGCCGACGACTGGCCACAGTGGCGGGGCGCCGACCGCTCCGGCGTGTGGCAGGAGGACGGCATCGTGGAGCAGTTCCCCGAGGGGGGCCTCGAGGTCGTCTGGCGGGTACCAATCAACGGCGGCTATTCGGGGCCGGTGGTCGCGGACGGCCGGGTGTTCGTCACCGACTGGCGGCGCATCGAAGGGTCGCGCGGCATCGAAGGCAAGGAACGCGTGCTGGCGCTCGACGAGGAGACCGGCGAGGTGCTCTGGCGCCGCGAGTGGGACGCGAACTACTCGGCGCTCCAGCAGAGCTACGCGATCGGCCCGCGTTCCACACCGGCCGTCGACGGCGACCGCGTCTACGTCATGGGCGGGGTCGGGCACCTGTTCGCGCTGAATGCGGAGACGGGCGACGTGATCTGGAGCTACGACTCGGTGGAGCAGGGCGACGCCAGCATCACGATCTGGGGCTTCTCCAGTTCGCCGCTCGTGCATGGCGACCTGCTGATCGAGATCGTGGGCGCCGAGCCGGACGGCAAGGTGATCGCCTTCAACAAGCACACGGGCGAGGAGGTCTGGCGGTCGCTGTCTTCGGACTGGGAGATGGGCTACGGCCAGCCGATGATCTTCGAACGCGGCGGCGTGGAGCAGCTCATCGTCTGGGAGCCGCAGGCGGTCAACTCGCTCGATCCGGCGACCGGCGAGGTCTACTGGAGCGTGCCTTGGGAGGTCGCTTCCGGAATGACCGTGACGACCCCCGTGATCGACGGCAACCGGCTCCTGTTCAGCCAGTTCTACCGCGGCTCCCTGTTGCTCGAACTGGCCGAGGACAAGCCCGAGGTGACGGAGCTCTGGCGCGGCCAAAGCCGCAGCGAGATGCCCGAAGAGACGGAGGGGCTTCACTCGCTGATCACCACGCCGATCCTCGAGGGCGACACGATCTACGGCGTCTGCAGCTACGGCCAGTTGCGGGGGCTTAACGCCTCCGACGGTTCACGGCTGTGGGAGAGCGACAAGATGACCCGCCAGGGCCGCTGGGGCGCCGCGTTCATGGTCAAGCACGGCGACCGCTGGTTCGTGAACAACGACGTCGGCGACCTGATCATCGCCCGTTTCTCGCGCGACGGGTACGAGGAGATCGACCGCGCCAAGCTGATCGAGCCGACCGCGCGATCCGGGTTCGGGCCGCGGCGCTTCTACGACGCGATGGTCAACTGGTCCCACCCGGCATACGCCAACCGCCACATCATCGCGCGCAACGACGAGGAGATCATCCGTGTCTCCCTGGCTGCCGAGTAGCGCGCTCGCGGCCGCCCTGGTCGCCCTCGCAACCCTGCCCGCCGCCGCCCAGCAGGGCTCGGAACGCTGGGAACCGGCGATCGAGGCCTTCGAGGCACAGGACCGTGAGCAGCCGCCGCAGCCGGGCGGCGCCATGTTCCTTGGATCGTCGAGCATCCGGTTCTGGGATCTGGAGCGCTGGTTCCCTGCGAGCCGCTTTCCGGGGCTCCGGGCTGCCAACCGCGGCTTCGGCGGCTCCCAGATCGCCGACTCCCTGCACTACCTGGACCGCATCGTCTGGCCGCACCGCCCGGCCACGCTCGTGTTCTACGCCGGCGACAACGACATCGCGGCCGGCAAGGCGGCGTCGACCGTGGCGGCGGACTTCGCCGAACTGAGCCGCCGGGTGTGGGCGGAGTTGCCGGAGACCCGGCTCATCTACGTGGCGATCAAGCCGAGCCTGGCGCGCTGGGAACTCGCTCCCGAGATGCGGGCCGCCAACTCGATGATCGCGACATCGGCGGAAGATGAGCCGCGCCTGACCTTCCTCGACATCGATACGCCGATGATCGGCGACGACGGCCAGCCGCGGCCGGAGCTCTTCGTTGCCGACGGTCTGCACTTGAGCGACGACGGCTACCGGCTGTGGACCGACCTGCTGGCGCCCCACCTGGACGCCCGCGAGCCCGGGGGACCGGTGGGGGAGCTGATCTTCCCGCTCGAGCATTGGCACAACCACGGCTCTTCCCTGGTCGAGCTGCCCAACGGCGACCTGCTGGTGGCCTGGTTCCACGGTTCGGGCGAACGGACCGCCGACGACGTGCGCATCCTGGGCGCCCGCATGAGCGCCGGCGCGACGACTTGGAGCGCGCCCTTCCTGCTCGCCGACACGCCCGGCTTCCCGGACACGAACTGCACCCTGCTGCTGGAGCCGGTGGCCGCCGGCGGCCACCGGTTGTGGCTGTTCTGGCCCACGATCCAGGCGAATCTGTGGGAAAGCGCCCTGATGAAGTACAAGGTCTCGACCGACTTCGAGGGGGCCGGGCCGCCGGTGTGGCAGTGGCAGGACGTGCTGCACATGAAGCCGGGCGACGGCTTTGCCGGCGTCGTGGCGAGCCGGACCGACGAGTACTTCCGCAGTCTGGGCTTCACCGGCGCCACGGACCCGGAGGCGCCCGAGGCGGTCCGGCGCTGGGCGAAACACAACGTGGAGCAGGCCGCGGACAAGCTGACCCGGCGGATCGGCTGGTTCACGCGCGCCCACCCGGTCGTCCTGCCCCTGCCCTCCGGCGGTCAGCGACTGCTGGTGGGGCTCTACTCCGATGGCTTCAGTTTCGCCTCCGCGACCTACAGCGACGACGGCGGTCACAGTTGGACGATGAGTGAGCCGATCATCGGCGGCGGCAACATCCAGCCCACCTTCGCTCTGCGCCGCGACGGCACCCTGCTCGCCTTCATGCGCGACAACGGGCCGCCGCCGAAGCGGGCCCACATCGCCGAGTCGAACGACCTGGGCGTCACCTGGTCCATCGCCCGCGACCATCCCGACCTGGTCGAGACCGGCGCCGGGCTTGAAGTCCTGAAGCTCGAGAGCGGCCGCTGGATCGTCGTCCACAACGACATCCCCGACGGCCGGTACCAACTCGCCGTCTCGGTGTCCGAGGACGAGGGCCGGACCTTCGAGCACGGGCGCTACATCGAGCGCGAGGAGAAGGGTGTCGGCCGCTATCACTACCCGTCGGTCATGCAGGCCCGGGACGGCCGCATCCATGTCACCTACAGCTACCACGTCGCCGGCGCGCTCGACGACGGCGGCCAGGGCAAGAGCATCAAGCACGTGAGCTTCGACGAGTCCTGGCTGCTCGGCGCCGGCTGACCCGACCCGCTCAACCAGGAGAGTTCCTATGCGCCAGAGACCGTTTCCCGTCGTTGCCTTAGTCGCCGCACTCTGTCTCGTCCTGCTCCCGGCGTGCGCTCCCGAGAGCGGCGCCGGCGGCGGCGAGACGTTCGCGGGTCTGCCAGTTGCAACACCCGAGAGCGCCGGCATGTCGAGCGAGCGGCTGGACCGGATCGGGCCGGCGTTTGAGCGCTACTCGGCGGACGGCAAGCTCTCCGGCGTGATCACCGTCGTCGCGCGCGGCGGCAAGGTCGTCCACTTCAATGCCAGCGGACACCAGAACGTCGGAAACGGCGAGCCGATGACCGAGGACACGATCTTCCGCATGTACTCGATGACCAAGCCGATTGCGTCGGCGGGGCTGATGATCCTGTGGGAGGAGGGCCACCTGCTGCTATCGACGCCGGTGGCGCAGATCCTGCCCGAGTTCGCCGACATGCGCGTCTACGTCTCGGGCGAGGGCGACGACATGCAGACCGAACCGGCGCGGCGTCCGATCGTCGTCCGCGATCTGATGACCCACACCTCGGGGCTGACCTACTCCTTCATCCCCAGCCCCGTGGCCGCTGGCTACACCGCGCAGGGGCTCGAGGGCTCGGCGGACCAGGTGCCCCATGACGACCTCGCGCACTACGTCCGCGACCTCGCGGCGCAGCCGCTCCTGGTCCATCCCGGTACCGCGTGGAACTACAGCCTCGGCCTGGAGGTGGCGGGCCGCGTGATCGAGGTCGTCTCCGGCCAGACCTTCCGGGAGTTCCTGAAGGAGCGCATCTTCGATCCGCTGGGAATGGTCGATACGGACTTCTACGTCGCGGACGAGAAGCTCGACCGCTTCGCCGTGAACTACGCGCCGACGCCGGAGGGCGGCATGATGGTGGTCGACGATCCCCAGATCAGCGCCTACCGGAAGCCGCCGAAGGTCGAAATGGGAGGCTCCGGCCTCGTCGCCACCGCCGGCGACTATCTGCGCTTCGCCCAGATGCTGGCGAACGGCGGCGAACTCGACGGTGTCCGGGTGCTCGGGCCCCAGACCGTGGCGCTGATGATGGACAACCACCTCGGTTCGGCCTACGGACCGTCGCCCTTGTCCACCCTGAACCTCGACATGGGGATGAGCGAGGGCATGGGCTACGGCCTGGGCGGGTACTCGATCACCGACACCGGGCTCACCGGACTGCCCGCCTCGGCCGGCGCCTACGGCTGGGGCGGCGCCGCCTCGACCGACTTCTGGGTCGACCCCAAGCAGGAACTCGTCGGCATGGTGCTGACCCAGTTGCTGCCCACCGGCACCTATCCGCTCCGCCCGACGATGGAGGTGCTGACGTACCAGGCGATCGTGGAGTAGGGGCGGCGGGGGCCGAAGACGATTGAGTACCATCGCCTCAACTGGACACTTTTTCTGTCTGGTCGTATAGTCTGACCGTTTCAGGCCCTCGACTTGGGCCTGCCGAAGAACCGCCAGGAGGTGACGATGAGCCGTACGTTGGGCGCCGCCCAGTTCAAGGAACAGTGCCTCGCGATCCTCGATCAGGTGGGGCCCGAGGGCATCGTGATCACGAAGCATGGGCGGCCCGTGGCGAAGTTGATTCCGATCGTGGGCACGTCGGAGCACCTGATCGGTAGTTTGCGCGGGAAGCTCCGGATCGTGGGCGACACGATGAGTACCGGGGTCAAGTGGGATGCTGAATCTTGATACCCACATCCTGATTGACGCGCTTGAAGGAACCCTGAAGCCCTCGGAGCGTCGGATCCTGGCCGGCGACCGCTGGAGCATCTCGGCGATCGTTCTCTGGGAGTTGGCCAAGCTCGCTCAGTTGGGTCGCATCGAGTTTGACGTCGACGACCGTCGGATCGGGAGGACGCTGCGCCAGATTCATACGTGGCCGCTGACGGTAGAGGTCTGTCGCGCCAGTTGTCAGCTCGACTTCAGAAGTGATCCAGCAGACGAACTGATCGCCGCGACCAGCATCGTCCACGACGTTCCGCTGGTTACCCGGGATCGGATGGTCCTTGGGTCCGGGTTGGTGCCGCTGGCGGGCGGCGGAGAAACCGCTCGGTGATCCGCCCAGCAGATCAACCAAGCCTTTGCCCCTGCGCTCACAGCATGAGCGGGCGCGAGGAGGCCGCGTGAGGAGGAAGGGCAGTGAGAGACGGTTGAGGTTCTTCGACCGTGGGAACACCATGTGTCCGATCTGCCTCGAACGGTTCTCGAGAGAGAGGGCCAGGAAGGGTCGCGAGGTCACTCTGGAACACGCTCCGCCCAAGACGCTGGGCGGTGTGGAGATGTGCCTGACCTGCACAAGTTGCAATCGGAGTGCCGGAAGCAGTCTAGATCAAGCCGCTGCGTTGGCCCACCGTATCGGGGAGGAGCAGTCGGCAGGCCATGGCGTGAGGGTCCTGCTCGAGGTTTGCGGAATCAAGCGCACTACGCACTTCCGGCCCGAAGGCTTCCGAGGTGCTGGCAGCAGCCTTGCCGGAAACCCCGCGGCAAAGCGGTTTCTGACCGAGCTACCAAGCCATGACGTTGTAGCACTTTCGGTCGAAATGCCGCTGCGCCAGGACTCTGGGCATTGTGGAAGGGACCTCTTCGGGAGAGAGGTCGTAGTACAAGGCGACGGGCATGAGGGGCGTTGCGTCGTTGTGAACCAGGAGGACCGCGTTTGTACGCTCATGCCAGTGGGTCCGAGGGTACCCTTGAGTGAGGGCGGCGGGGAGAGGTTGGACGGTCTCGGTCTTGCCCAAGTTAGTCCATAGGTAGCGGCCGCAGCAGTTTCCGGTCGATCAGCGTCTGGAAGTGCCGGACCACCGTCAGTGCAAGGTGGCGGTCACGGGACAGCAGGCCCATCTCGATGTTGCGGTCGAGGGCGGCCTCCGTGAAGTTGGCGGACGTGATGAACACCACCTCCTCGTCAGCCACGACTGCCTTGGCGTGGAGAACGCCCCTTGGACCCTTCGGTTCAAGGGAGCGAGGGTCGTAGAACACGTCCGGACGCGACGATCCCGGCCAGTCGCGATCCCAGAAGCGTTCTGCGAAACCGCGAACGAGGTGGTCGGCGGCGGTCGTGTTGCCGCGCCGGCGCTCTATGTTCAAGAGAAGCGTGACCTTGAGATCCGGGAGCGCCTCCATTTTCTCGGCCAGGGTCTTGAAGGCGCGGGGGCCGTCGAAGAAGGCGTAGGTGCTGGCCCAGATCGACCGGGTTGCCGCGTCGATGATCTCGTCGTAGACGCGGCGGGTGTCGCGGGCGTGAAGCCCCGGAACCTCAGGCCCGGACCAGACGAAGTCGGGGCTGGAGAAGCTGCCGGCGAGTTGGTCCAGGCTTCGCAGCCACGCGGCGGCGACAGCCTCGGTGACGCCGAGTTGGCGCCATCCGGCAAGCAGGCGCAGCACCGCCTGCGCCTGGCCGCCGCGCAGCGTCATGCTCGCGCGAAGAGCCGTGACCGAGGGGCTCAGGTCGAGCAGACCGGTTTCCAGCGCCTTCGCGAGCGAAGTCCGTAGATGGGCCGGAAGTTCGAGCAGCGCCTCGACGGCTTCCTCGTTCATGGCCGGCCCGCGGGTCAATCGACCCGGTCGAAGAAACCGGCGTTCTCGCCGATGATCGGGACAACGAGCGCCCGGTCGAGATAGTCGTTCCTCATCTCGCAGGATGTCTCCGCCACCAGTGTGCAGCCGTGACACGCGGCGCCGTGAAGCCAGCGCTTCTCCGTGCTCGAATGCGGGACGTGCTGGGCGCAGACCGGGTCGTTCGAGCACAGGGCGCCGATATGCAGCGCCTGGCGGAGATGATCGCTTATGCCGCGGGCCTGTTGCACCAGACCGCCGAGTGTTCCCTCGGCGTCGGCGCTGGCGGTGTACAGCAGGAGTCCGTAGCGTTTCGCTGCGCCGTCGACGTAGATGCGCTCCCTGATCGACGCGGCCGGATAGCCGCAACGGAGGGCGAGGGACTGGATCAGCAGGTGCGACAGCGTGTGCAGAAGGACATAGGGACCACCGGGAAACGGCCGTTTGTCCGCGTTGGTTCGGCGCCCTTCGCCCCAGCGCTGGTGGCCGCTCTCGAGAGCCGCGCAACGGTCCTTGACTTCGTGTCTCTGGCGCCAGCTTGAAACGGCTGCCCCGCTCAGCAGCAGGAAGATGCCCTCGCCGCGGTTCTCGACGGCGGGGAACCAGGACGGTTCGGAGGCGATCTCCGCTCGGACGACATCCGTCTCGTACTCGCCATCGATGTCGGGAGTGGCGGCCTCGAATCGGGTGAAGCCGGCGAGCGCCGACACCTCGCGCAGCCTGTGCACCTGGACAACGGCCTCGATCTGTACCTTGAAGAAACCGCTCTCCCGCTGCCACACGAGCGCCGGAAGACGCCGCGCGTGGAAGTCGGGGTCGACCGGCACGTCGTCGCCGTAGCCCTCCGGGACCGCGAGCAGCGCGTCGAGTTCCGCGTACTTCACCGGCTGGTCCTCCAGGGCGCCGCCGCGGCGGCGCTCGACTGCGGAGAGGACGTCGGCGTCGTCGAACCCGTGCAGGGCCGCCATGACCTTCGGGATGCCCTTGAGCAGGGCCAGGTTGTCCACGGTCTTGACGACCTGCAGCGTGTCCCACACGTCGGCCACCGCCTGATCGACAGCCGCTCTCTGCTCCGGTAGCGAAAGCACCGTAACCACCTGCGGAAACCAGGCGTTCGTCGCTGTGCGGATGAGCAGACGGCTTGGCTCTCCGCAGTCCTCGTTAGCGTGGCGTCCCAGCCACGGGCGGGCCCCGGTGCAATGCCCGAGCGGCCGGTTCTCGATCTCCTTCGCCTCGTGCATCCCGCGCCGCTTGCCGCAACTGCAGCGCACGAACAGGTTCGAGAGGTCGCCGCCGGTGCCTTGCTCGTCAAGTTGGAGTTCGCCACGGCAACCGGACTTGCCGCCGTGGACGAAGTCGTACCAGTCGATGTCGTCGACGTGGCCGCGGGGGCAGCCTCTGACGAACCGGGTCGCGACTACGGCTTTTTTGTCGAACTTGCGTTTGTCGTCTAGAGCCGTGCGGTGAACAAGGCGTCGAGTCCTGCTCCTGCGCCCGGATGGACTGCTCCTGTCGCCATCGCCCTGCACCAGGAACCACTCTGGAAAGCGGGGCGACGTGATGCCTGGGGAGTTGGCGCCCGGACGGTCGGATGCCGCTGGCGGCGCGAACAGGCCCGGCGGCTTGCCACCGGCGAGCCCGCGCAGGCGGGCAGCAAGCCGCGGCTCGTCGATCGCCTCGAGATGGTGCGTCCTGGGCCAGTAGTCGAGGCCGCCGACGATCGCCGAGTCGCTCGGAAGGTCGACCAGGGCGCCAGGCCCATACGTCGTGATCACCTGGCTCCGCCGGACGCTGCCCGTGGGCGTGCTGCTGCTCCGGCTCCTTGCCATCAGCGGGATCCTCCGCCTACAGGATCCTGGATGTAGAGGTTCACCTGAGATTCGACGTCGCGCAGCGACCGGTTCACGCGGAACTTCCGGTGATGCGCGGACTCGAACTCCGTGTCCAGCATCTCCCGCAGGAGGGGTTTTCCACCCTGCCGCTCGTACTGCTGGTATTTCACTTCGGTCCCGACTTCGCGATAGCTGTCGACCACCCGTTGCCAGGAGTCGAGCAGGTCGCCGATCCGGTTCTGTACGCTCCGAAGCCTCTCCGCCAGGTCCTCTTCGTCCGCGAGCGGTTGGCTTCGGAGCCGGTCGGAGAAGGTCTCGATCAGGCGGCGTTCGAGCATGGCGCGGACCTCGGAGAGCCGCTCGACGCCTCGCGTTGGCGTCAGCGCCGGATCGGCATGGCGGGCGAGGGCCACGAAGGCGCCGGCCATCCCGCGGTCGAGAGCCCGGGCGGCGAACGGCGTGACGCTCCCCGCCTCGACCCAGCGGTAGAACGTCTCGTGGTAGTGGCGGAAGCGCTCGTAGTGGGAGCGGTCCCGCGGCTTGTGGACATTGAGCAGCGTGATCACGAGGCCGGGTCGCGCGTCGTCGCGGCCCACGCGGCTGGTGGCCTGGATGTATTCGGCGTTCGTCTTCGGTTGTCCCATCACGACCATCAGGCCGAGACGCTGGATGTCCAGGCCGACCGAGATCATGTTCGACGATCCGGCGCGCGCCGCCGAGTTCGCGCAGGCTGTTGAAGTAGGCCAGGACGGTCATGTACGGATCGGCCGGATTGGTCTTGTTCGCCCTGCCTCCAGCGTCGACGTAGGCCTTCTCGGCCGCGGCCATGAGCGGCAGCAGGAGTCTTCGCATCGTGACCTTCGCGTTTCTGCCCGGCGAGGCGATTCCGACGTAAAGACGAGCGGGTCTCTCGGTGGGCGGCTTGACCTGGGCGAAGAAGGAATCACGACGGCTCGGGCCCGGCGGCGGAAAGACCTGGGTCATCGAGCGGCCGAAGAGGGCGCGGATCTGGTCCTGCGCCTGCCTCGCGGTCGCGGTGGAGGCGACGATTTTGGGCCTTGCTGCGCGACCGTTCGAGCGGTGAAGCGAGAGCGCTTCGATCGCCGTTTCGTAGAGCCCGGTCATCGAGCCGAGGGGGCCGGCGATCAGGTGCAACTCGTCCTGGACGATCAGGTCCGGCGGCGGCAGCGGCGAGGGCATTGGCCGGCCCCGACCCGGTTCGGCGGCGCCGTAGAAACCGTGTTCGTCGAACCGGTCGGCGTTGCCGAGGAGCGTGCCCGACCGGGCCTCCCACGGCAACGCCGCAAACTTGTCGACTGTGGCGATCAGGAAGCAGGGCAGGCGGCGGTACAACGGCTCGTCGACGGCGACGATGGGCAGGGCGCGGTCGCCGGCGAAGTCGCACTCCCAGTTGGCGCACACCACCCGCAGGTTGCGGGGTTCGTCCGCGTTCGGTTCGAGCGAGAACGAATCGGGCTCGAACTTCGTGCCGCACCAGGGGCAGTCTTCAAGGGGGATGGGGGACGGCTCGTACTTCGGCTTCTTCTTGTAGCGGTTCGTCTTCGCGCGAGCCGAGGCGCTGTTGGCGTCGCCCTTGCGGCCGAGCACGTTGGGCGTCGCCGCCTTCCCGACCCAGAGACCGATCTCGAACGGCCACTCGCCGTAGCGTTCGGGCGCCCGGTCCCGCTCCAGCTCGAGCGCGCAGATCAGCCCCGCCGCCCGGGCCAACTGGTCCAGGGTCAGCAGGCGCAGCGTGTAGCGCATGATGACCGAGACCCCCGCGCCCGCTCGGCCGCCCGCTTCCGGGTGGCGCAGCCGCCGCAGGACGATGGCGAAGGCCGCAGGTTCGGCGCGACGCTCTCCGATCCACTCGCGGTAGGCGGCGAGGAGAGGTTGGAGTGCCCGCTCGGCCTCGCCGCCGGTGGGCAGCTCGCCGAGCCGGTCCATGGACAGGTCGACGCCTTCCGGTTCGAACGTCTCCGTCTTCTCGACTTTCGCCTGAGGGATCCAGGCGGTGCGGACCAGGCGGCAACCGCCGTCGTCGTCCGCGTCCCACTGAGCCGAGACGTTGTGGCCGGTGGCGTACCGGGGCGCGCCGGCGTAGTGCAGGGCGGCGACCTGTTCATCCCAATCGTCGCCCAGGGCCGGGCGGGGATCGGGACGTGGCAGGAACGGGCGGTCGCTCCACACTTCGATCTCGGCCTGGAACGCGTAGGTGGTTTCGGCTTCGTCGAGCGAGGCCGCCGGCTGCCGGTTGTTGACCAGGAAGACGGCGACCGAGCGGCCGCCCGGCGGGATCGTCGAGATCCCCGTGACGAGCCTCCGCTCCACGTGGAGCTGCAAGCCGCCCGAGGCGGGGACATCGTGAAGCGTCGCTGCTTCGCCGGCCACGAGTTCGACCGCGACGACCTCCTCTCGCGGCGTCCGCTGCCAGCAGCGACGGCCCTTGCCCGAATCGTCGACTGCGTCAGTGACCTCGTAGTCTTCCCAGCGCACGGTGATCCGAAGCGTCGTGTCCGCAGCCAGGAAGCTCAGCCCGATCGATGACGGAAAGAACGCCTTCTTCGCTGCCTTTCGGTCCTCGGTGGATTCCTCGGCGAGGCCGGCTCGCTCTGGGACCTCGTCGAGGTCGTCGTCGTTCTCGTCGGCGCCCGCGCCTAACTCGGGCGGCGTGTCGGACGGAATCAGGAAGCCGGTGAGGTACCAGTTCGATGGCGATTCGTAGATCGGCAAGCGCTCGCGGGCGAGTTCGTGGCCGGCGCCGGGGCCAATGAGGTCGAGTTGGAGGGCGTCGACGAGGTCCTGGCGTACGTCCAGGGAGCTTGTCGCCGCCGGAACGGCGGCGCCGGCTTCGGTCATGCGCTATGTCCCTCGTGATTCCCGAAGCAGCGAGGTCACGTCGCGCCACAGTTTGTCGAAGGATGGTGCGGTTCGTGCCGCGTCCAGGTCGAAGGCGGCCGTGAACTTGGGCTGATGACGTGTGGGGTGGCAGGTCGCGCCGCGCAGCACGTTCTGGCTAAGCCATCCCTTGGCGTCCCTGATCGATTCCGGATTCGGGGGCGGCTTCGCTTCGACGCCATGCTTCTCCGCGATCGAGGTGGTGGCGGCAAGAAACCAGGCCTCGTACTCGGTCTTGGCCAGTACGGCGCGGATGGGGCGATCCGCTCGCGCGAGTCTGGCGCGCCGAAGCAACTCGATGCCGAGCTCCGCCGGACAGTCGTTGTCCGCATCCAGCAGGATCAGGATGGCGCCGTTGGGACCGGCCTGCCTGGCAGCGAGCTCAACGTAGCGCTCCAGCTCTCCGGGCTTCACTATGCGTTGACGCTTCACTCGAATCGGCCGGTGAACCCGCATCAAAGAGTGGGGCGAGACGTTTTCCGCGACCCGCCGGAGCAGGATGGGCATGGCCTTGACTTCGCCGTGGCCCTCGACAATGGAGGCGATTTGGAGCACGGCTCAGGGCTCGGTACCGAACAGCCTGATCTGCCCGGGCTTCGGGCTCGACATGGTCGGATCTGGATCGATCTGGTCCATTCTCAGTAGCTCGCCGGCTGTGAACAGCTTGTCCTTGAGCACTGAGCGCCCTGCCTCGTCCAGGGGGCCGATACGGGTCTCCCCGTGTGCGGCGCGAACCGCGATGATCGAATCGGCCGGGATCTCGTCGTCGTCGAGAAGGTCGGGGCTGTGGCTGGTCACGAGAATCTGAATGTGCTCGGCGGCGTCGCGAAGACTGTCGATGAGGACCTCGGCTGCCGCGGGATGGAGCGCCAATTCCGGTTCCTCGATTCCCACCAGACCCGGCATGGCGCGTCCGTTGCCGGCGCCCTGGAAGACCGCCACCAGGATGCCCAAGGCCCGGAGCGTGCCGTCCGACATGTTGCTTGCCTCGAACTTCCAGGGGTGCTTCGCGCCACGGACTTCCTGGCGGAACTCGAGAGTCTCTCTGGAACCTGCCATCTTGCGCCCAACGCCGGTGATTCCCGGTACGACGGTCCCCAGGTAGTCCTGGATCCGCCGCTTGGACTCCGGTGAGCGCGCCGAGAGATTGGACAGCACGCTCGCGATGTTGCTGCCGTCCCGGTTCAGGAGTTCGCCGGGATCCGGCGGCTGAGGTTGCCGGATCTTCTGCGGGTTCAGACTGTAGAAGCCGGTCGTGGACAGCGCCTCGTAGACGCGGCGGAAGGACTCGTGGCCAGACACGTTGACCAGGTACAATCGGTCCGACGCGGCGAGGGGGCCTATCAGCAGAGTGCTCTTCCTGACCTCACCCTTCTCCACGTTGTAGTAGTCGGAATCCCCGCCGTTGCGAGGCACCACCAGGCACTCTTCGCGCTGGATCTCGTATCCTCCCGGCCTTCTTGCAGCCACCGTGAAGGCGTAGTGCCCGTGCGATTCCTCCAGATCGAGCTCCACGCGAATCCCGAAGTGCGTCGGATGGCCGCCGGACCTCCGTCGCACGTCGTTGATTCCACCGCGGTCACGCAATGCGTGGTCGATCGAGTGCCGAAGCGAGTCCCGTAGAAAGCAGAGAGCATCGAGGAAATTGCTTTTCCCCGAGCCGTTCGGCCCGAGAAGGAAGCACAGATTCGCCGGCGACACGTCGCACGCGGCGATGCTCTTGTAGTTGCGCAGCGCAACCCGGGTCAGCAGGCGGCGGTCGGCGGTCACGCTGCCTCTCCCGGGTTGCGCCGTGGGCTCCGCCGCCGTGGCGCTCCGACCATTGATCCCTGATTGGCGGCGGTCCGGTGAACCGGGCGCTCCGGTCTCCGCTCGGAACTGCTGAGGACGCGCCCGCTCATGCGGGGAGTCTAGTCGTTGCGGGCGTCGGGTCGTAGGGTCGTTGGCTTGATTTCCGCTCTGTTTGCGCTTACTCTCGGGCTCCGGCCCGGGTGACGACCTACGCAGCCTGACGAAGACCAATGTCCGACAACAGCACGATCGAGTGGACCGATGCCACCTGGAACCCGGTACTAGGTTGCACCAAGGTCAGCGCAGGCTGTGCACACTGCTACGCGGAGCGCTTTTCCGAGCGATTCCGTGGCGTGCCGGGGCACCCCTTTGAGCAGGGCTTCGACCTCCGGTTGGTGCCGGCCAAACTCGATCAGCCGCGTCGCTGGCGGGCGCCACGCCGCGTGTTCGTCAACTCGATGAGCGACCTCTTCCACCCGCAGGTTCCCGAGAGCTACATCGCTGAGGTGGGACGAGTGATGAGCGAAGTGCGGCGACACACCTACCAAGTGCTTACCAAGCGGCACGAGCGAATGGAGGATCTCCTCTCCGGCCCCCTGTCCTGGATGGGCGAACTTCCCAACGTGTGGTTCGGCGTGAGCGTCGAGAACCGCCGGCAGGGCCTGCCGCGGCTGGAAGCCTTGCGGCGAACGCCGGCCGTGGACCGCTTCGCCTCCGTCGAGCCGCTGCTTGAGGACCTGGGCGACTTCGACCTGACCGGCATCGACTGGGTCATCGTGGGTGGCGAGAGCGGGCCGGGAGCGCGACCGATGGAGGAAGTGTGGGTGGTCAACGTCCTCCGGCAGTGTCGGCGTGATGGCGTGCCCTTCTTCTTCAAGCAGTGGGGCGGTGTACGGAAGCACCTGAAGGGACGGTTGCTCGGGGGGAGGACGTACGACGAGTCGCCGGTAAGCGGTCAGTCAAACGACCCTGGCATTCCCGCCAGCGGAACGTCGGCCCGGACTACACTTGGCCAGGATGGAGAACGTCCCCCGTTCGCCCGAGGCGATCTCAGAATGATCTCGTTGGGATCCTCAGGATGCCTGACAACTGCCACAGGCGACCGGGAGATGTCCCGCCGCCAGCCTCGACTATCACCGAAGAAGACCGGATGACAGTCTCTTCACGTAGGGAGAGTCTAGCTGTGAAACGCACCCATCTGTCGGAGCGTCTGGAGCGAGCTGATCTTGATGGCGGCTGGACGATAGACGACAAGATCGTACCTGCCGAGGGCCAGACAGGCTCAAACTTCTCCATTGGCTACTCGGCACGCCGGAGTGATGGAGTGCCCGGATTCGTCAAGGTTCTCGACATTTCCCGTGCTGCCCTGGCCCCCGATCCAGCGAGGACCCTTGAAGCAATCACTGTAGCGTTTAACTTCGAACGTGATCTCGTGAAACGATGTCGCCATATGTCGAGGGTTGTGAGTGCCTTATCGGAAGGAACGGTGCGGGACAGCTCTGACGTCGGGCCGGGCGAGGTCGCCCAGTACATAGTCTTCGAGATGGCGGAATCCGATCTGCGAGCCAAGGTGCAGTTGTCTCGGGACTTCGATCTCGCTCTCGAAATGCGGGCTCTACATAACGTCGCGACCGGACTGGCGCAACTGCACGGAAGAGTCATCGCCCACCAAGATCTCAAGCCATCGAACGTTCTCGTCTTCGACAACGGGTTGTCGAAGATCGGTGATCTTGGCCGATCGTCTTCGGTGGAGAACGCAGGTCCGCACGACGAACTCGCCATTCCGGGCGACCCCTCCTATTGCCCTCCCGAACAACTCTACGGCTATTCTCCGACAGATTGGAAAGAGAGACGGCTTGCCTCGGATCTGTATCAGCTTGGCAGCCTTGTAGTCTACGTATTCACTGGCCTGAGTGCCACTCGCCTACTTCATGATCACATCCCTAAGGACCACAGGCATGGAGTCTGGTCGGATACGTACCAGAGTCTGCTGCCCTATCTGCAAGAGTACTTTCGCCTGGTGGTCGAGAGAGTGTCAACTAGGATTCCGAACGGCGTTCGGAGGGAGATCGTTTTGGCGGTGACACAGCTCTGCGACCCGGAGCCGGCAAGGCGAGGCCATCCACGGAACCACGCCATCAGGAACCCGTACGGCTTGGAAAGGTACGTCAGCCTCTTCAATCTGCTGGCCACTAGGGCGGAGTTCGAGCTCAAAAAAACCTGGCCACGATCATGACAGGCTTCACGGACGACGAGCGCAGAGTAGTTCCCCGATGGCGCGAGTTCGGTGCGGCCGTAAGCGCAGGTGAACTCCGGACGGCGCATGGTGCCCAACGGGCGCACGGCCGGGAACGACTTCTGGAGAAGAGACGGAGGGAGTGGGCCTCTAGCAAAGACGTTGCGACGGCTTCAGAACTTGTTTCGCTCGCGGTTGTTCTGGAGAGACCAGACATCGCGGAGGATGCCGCTGAGTTTCTCGCGCACTCCCGCGACGCGCCAGAGATGCTCAGGAATTCCGGCGTCGTCCTGCTTGATGGCCACTTGGATATGCAGATGGCCGCACAGAGCGACGACCGGCTCAAGATCGCGCACCTCAGGGGCCTCTTGCGCCGATGGCCGAGGAACGCCGTCGCTTGGGCGCAGCTGGCGCTGCTCTACTGCCGACTCGGCCTGAACGAAAAGGCGCAGCGGTGTCTCAATGTGGCGTTGGCTTTGGGCTCTACCAACAGGTACGTTCTGCGCTCCGCGGCCCGCTTCTTTGTGCATCGGAAGGATCCTGGACAGGCCGGCTACCTGCTTAGAGAATCAGGAAGAGGGGAGTTCGACCCTTGGATTCTGGCGGCGGAGATCTCGGTCAGGCACATCTCCGGGAGGCCGTCATCCCTCGTGCGCGCCGGTTCTAAGCTCCTCGCGTCAAGGAGATTCCTACCGAGCGCCACCGCGGAGCTGGCGGCGTCGCTGGGAACCGTGGAGATCGAGCGGGGCTCGCGTCGGAGCGCGCGGCGTATGTTCGAGTTGAGTGCGGTGGAGCCCAACGACAATGTGAGGGCTCAACTGCTATGGCTGAAGATCAGGCACGGCGAGGACGTATTTCGTGAAAGCGTCGTGACGATGGGTGCGTACGACCATGAAGCTAGGGCGCTGGCGTACCGGAGGACGAAGAACTGGAAGGCCGCGATTCAGAAGTGCACTGATTGGGGCCTCGATGAGGGGTTCTCGAGCCGGCCGTTTCGTCTCGGTTCGTTTGTTGCGATAGAAGCGCTGGGCGACGGCCCGTGTGCCGTTGAAATGGCGAATGCAGGGCTACAGGTCAACGGCGGTGATGGTGTCTTGCTTAACAACTTGGCAGTGGGTCTGGCACTTCAAGGCAAGGTGCGTCGAGCCGAGCGGGCTTTGAGGAGTGCCTTTGAGGCTTCTGGTGAAAGCCAGAATAGCCAGATCACGTTGACGGCTACCGAGGGATTGGTTGCATACCGAAAGGGCGAAGTCTGTCGTGGGCGCGCATGCTACGCGAAGGCCATACGGCAGGCGCGGAGAGATAGAGACGTGTGGGCGGCTAGACGGGCCTTTCTGTATATGTGTATGGAGGAGTTGACGGCTGGCACTAGTGAGTGCCGGCTGCTTGCGGAATCAGCTACACGTGTGGGCTCGACGGCGATGGTGCCAGAGATGGAGCCGTTTAGGGCAAGGATTGAATCGGCGTTGGCCGAGCATTTGGAAGGGGCAATTGTCGATTCTCGGCAGTCAGAGGGCCCAGTGGATAATCGAGTTGTCAGACGTTTCGCGAAAGCAGTTCCTTAGGTAGGCCGGCAGCGCGGACGTCGATTCTAGCTCCTTCCGGTGAGGCGGATGCAGGAGTGCGTGGTTCATGGGCCGGCGTTTGGGGCTCTGTGGTCCGAGGTCCGCGCCAGCGAGAGGGGGTCTAGGGTTCGTAGGACCGAGGGGTGGTCGTCGGCGGCTCGTCGGCCGGGCGCTCTTTGCCGCACCTGGCCCTAAGCGCGGCGAGGAGCTCGGTGTTGCGCAGGAAGGCGTACGATTGGGGCGGGCGGAACGCCGGCGTCTCGCCCCGTGGGCATAGTGGTGCGTCGAGCTCGATGATCTCCGTCAGAGTCAGCGCGGATACGAGTCGTGCGCCTCCGACGTAGGCGTCGAACTCCCGGCGGTCGATGCCCGCCCGGTCGCCGAACGCCCGCCAGATCTCGTCCGGCGCGTCCAGGGCGACTGCTTCGAGCCGGGCCGACGCCACGACCTGCTGGCGCGGAGTCGTTGCGTAGATCCAGATTCTTGCTCCGGCGGGTGCCCGGACAGCTCGCTTGCGGATTTCCACCGTTTTGTAGCCCGAGACGAGCATGTCGACGTACGGCGGTTTGATCGACATGAGTATGTCGGTCATGAGCCCGGCTCTCCGAAGCCCGCCAAGACGATCCTCAGGAGTTGGTCGGCGGAAATTGCTTCCGCCGCGACGTAGTTCGCGGGACCGACGCAATCCAGCCTCTTGAGTTCGCTATAGGCGACGGGGCGGGCGATACCGGTCAGGCTGTCGAAGGTGAACGCCGTCACTTGCCCGCGATTGTCGGCGCGGGCCTCGATGTCGTCGGGGGAAAGGACTCCCTGGCGGCTGAGGGTTGTCACGGCCTCGTCCTTCGAGAGGGTCGCCGAGAACGTTACGCGAGCCACGGCAGCCGCTTCCATCCGCGGGTCACTGAGATAGAAGACGATGATCGTCCCGCGGGGGATCAATCCATGCCTGTTGGCACGGAAGAAGTAGGCCCGTTCGAGTCGGAGAGCTGCTTCCCGCCCCGGCAGAAGCGACGACTGCTTGACGGTGGGCGGGAGGAGTTGAGCCGCGTAGCCCGGTTGAATGGGAACGACCACGCCTGGTCTGCCGACGGGCAGGAGAAGGCTTGGAGAGATGAGCGTCTCGAAGTCGAAGAGCGGGATTCGATTGCCGGGGCCGTTCGTCGGTCTGATCTCGACTCCGCTGCGTGTCAGTTCGCGCCACGAGGGCATGCGCGCTGCCAGTCGCAGCCCGGTTTGTTCCTTGAAGTCGGCGGCGAACGCCTGCCAATGGTCGGGCAGCACGAAGCCGCCAAAGACTGTCTTCGAGAGGGAACCGTTCGTACTGCCGTCGCCGGTTTCCACACGACGAAAGCCGCAGTCGAACGCAACTTGTTTCGTGGTGAGCTGCCCGAGTCCAGAATGCAGGTCGATTCGGTAGAGCCTGTTGCGGATTCGGGGCCTTACAAGCCAGTCGAACAGGTGCTCGGCGGCGACAAGCGACTCGGCCCGGTCTTCCTCGACGTGGACATGCGCGGTCCATGGCTGGCCGACGATGGTCGGCGGCGCCAACGCCGCAACGGCGAGGATCCGGTCGTCGACCCTGACTACTCGCTGCTCGGCGGGCTGCTGGGTCGTCCCTGGATCCAGGAAGGCGTCCACGCGGTCAGCGCCTAAACCAAGGCGTTCGAGGAATTGCGCCGAGGCCACGTGGTCGCCGTCGTCCAGCGAGCCTCCGGAGAGGACACTATGGTCGAGCGTGGCGGTGACCGGCGCAGCGCCGGACTCGGGGGTGGCATCGACCAGCGGCGCCAGCTCTGTCGGTGTGGCGACTCTGAGGCCGTACTGCTTTCGCAGGGCCTCGGCACTTCGGAGGATCTGTCTGTCTCGCGTGACGAACCCGTAGGCCCGGTGATAGATGCACGCTGCAAGGTGACGCAGGTCGGAGGTGTCTGTGATGCCGCGCTTGCTTGTGGCCTCGGCTGTGAGCTCCAGCGTTTGTCGCAATTCGCGGGCCAGCCGAGCAACCTGGTCTGCCGGGGGTTCGGGAAGACGTGGTAGGCCACGGGCTGCGTGGAGGATCTCATCGTCCTGTTCCCCGGCGGACGTTCTCTCCAACTCCCGTATCAGTTCAGCGGTCACTACGACCGGAACTGCAGCGAACAGCCACCACGCTTGTCCTCCGTCCCGCTTCTTGAGAGCGTCGAACACGATGTTCAGGTCGAGGACCCACCGAACTGCCTGAAGTCGCGGCCGGTTGCGGAACGTGAGTGCCTCGACTGCGGACGGCCGGCTGTCGTCCAGCGGAGATGCTTCGCGGAGAAGCGACGGAACATCGAGCTCCCGGAGGTAGATGTTGATCTCCCGTTTGGTCGTCCTGCCGCCGGGTTCCGTGCGGTGGAGCGCGAAGCCGTTCCGCAGCCAGAACTGGTTTGCCGCGAGGTCGGTGGCAACACGGGCGGTGATGGAGAGGACGGAACGCACTTCGCCGTAGCGCACGAACTCGCACAAGACACGGCGCGCCACTCCCTGTCGTCGCGCGGTTTCGAACGTGAAGATCTGCAACACTTTCAACTGCCGGTGAGTGCCTCCGAAGTGGAGGAATCCGACCGCCTCTCCGCTGCCGAGCTGAGTCGCAACCCACAGCCGACGCCGCTCCGCCGATTCGGGGTAGACCGCTTTCGGGAAGAAGCCCAGTTCGTGGGTGTGGGCGTCGACTGCGGCGACTACTTGCTCGATGTACGGGAGCACATCGTCCGGTTGCTTGAGAATCGCGATTCGAGCCAATTGTCGTTTTCGTTGGCGGGCAGGTGAACGTGTTCGTCGCTGCGACCGTGCGCTCCGACGGCCTCGTGGACCAAGACGAGTTCCGTGCTCCGACTATCTTATGCTCATGTGGCTATAGGACGAAGCCGGACTGCCGGATGGCCTTGGCTACGCGGGACTGGCGCGTTTCTCCTCATCGGCCCGCCGGGCGTTGAGTTCCAGCAGCCGGGCGAGGACTTCGTCGCGGACCTCGTTGGGCCAGCGGCAGCGGTAGGGCTTCTTCTTGCTGCCCCAGGTTTCTTCGTCGATCTCGTAGTCGAGGAGGAACTCGCAGTCGGTGGGGACGTCGGTCCAGCCGTAGGCGTCGAGGACGGCACGGTCCATCGCGGCGTGGAGGTCGCGGAGCTTCAGGATGGCGGGGCTGGTCTCATGGGGGTCGTGGAAGCGGTTGTAGGTCTTGGTCAGGCCTTCGTCGTTCTCGATCATTTGGGTGGCGCGGTGGTCGTAGTAGGTCTTGCCGGCGGCTTCGAGGTCGGGGTGGGTTTCCCAGTGGGCCGGAAGGGGGAAGGTCTCGAAGCAGTCGGAAGGCGTGTAGCGAAGGTCGTCCTTCATGGACGAGCCGAAGAAGCGGGCCCAGAGTTCGTGGGGGCGGGATTGGAGGGCGCAGAAGGCGGAGTGGGTTGGTAGGGGGAAGACCATCAGCGAGTGGGCGAATACCATGTCCGCGGGTAGGAAGGCGATGGCCGCGTGCTGGCCAACGCCCGAGATCGCGAGCACGCGTTCGAGATTGGCGAGGGCGGCGTAGAGTTCCTTTGCCTGATGGTAGCGTTGCCACCATACTCCGCATCTTCGGGCATGGCTTGACTTGCTACGTGCGGCAGAAGCAAGTCGCTCAGGCCTCACCTTCCGCTCGACGATGTCAAGGAGGTCGGGCCAGTCCGCGGCCACTGGCTCTGGATAGTCAAGCGGTACGACGCCGGCCCGTCGCCACGCCTCTTTCTGTTCTCGGCTCGCGGCATGCCAAGTCTCTGGCATCGCTTTTCGGCGCAGCGGATAGTCGCGGAAGTCGATTACCCATCGGTGGTGCGCGTGAGTAGGGCTTGTATTCACTTCGGCGCCGCCGATGTAGGGGCGGATCGTTTCCTGGTTTCTCGGGTCATTGTCGATCAGTTGTCTCATCTCGGCGATGGGGGTCGTTACACCCTTCTTGTCGGTGTCGTCGAAGGTGAAGCCCATTCCGAGCACGATGCTGCCCTGGAAGCTCTTGTGGGCGTTGACCCCCAGCCGTTGCGGGGCGTTGTGCCCACCGCGGTGGAACAGGAAGGCGGTAATCTTCGGTTGCGGCGCTCTTTCGAGCAGCCGAGTGCCGTTCCAGGCGCCGCGGTGGATGTGGACGATGCTCACGATGACCGCGGCCAGCCCGGGCCACGGAACCCGTCGCCGGGCGCAGTAGATCTCGCCTCCGTGCTCGCAGATAAAGCGTAGGCCGGATGCGCGAGTGTCGCCTTGACCGATCGTGTTGGTCGCAATCAGGCCGAATGCGCCACTCTGGCGAATCAGAATGAACGCACGGCGGAAGAAATGCGCCACCAGATCGCACTTCCCTGCGCTATCGGCATGGAGGTGACGGAGCCATTCGGTGTACATCGGCCGGTTTGCAGTAACCGTCGCGGTGTGGCCGGCAAACGGCGGGTTCCCGACGATCCCGTCAAAGCCCGGATTCTCTCTTTCGCCAGGCAGGAACACCTCCGGGAACTCGACGTCCCAGTGGAACGGCGCGAGCGGGGGATTCGCGTCCCGCAGGCCGTCGAGCCAACTCGTGTATGCGTGGGCACCCGGAGGGCAGGATGACGTAGCCGCCGCGGGACGAAGCTCCTCAAGGCTGGCGCTTGGAGCCGAATCCCGCTTAGACCGAAGTTCTGAGGCTCCTGGGGCCTCCTCGTCGTCGAGAGGCGTTGCAGTGCTTGGGTTTTCGGGTGTTGGGCGGCCCCTGTTTTCTGCCATTTGTAGCCATGTAAAGATCTCGTGGCATGTAGACATTCTGAATGGTTTCGTCTACAATGAGAAGCCATGTACATCGAACGGGTACCCAACCGAAACTCACCACCCGCCGTCCTGCTGAGAGAGTCCTACCGACAGGACGGAAAGGTCAAGAAACGCACTCTCGCCAACCTCTCCAAGTGGCCCGACCAACTCGTCGAAGGACTCAGAACCCTGCTCAAGGGAGGAGTCGCCCTGCCTTCGCTCGAGGCCGCCTTCGAGATCCTGCGCGCCAGACCGCACGGCCATGTCGCCGCCGTCCTCGGCGCGGCCCGAAGCCTCGGCTTCGAACGACTCCTCGACCGACGGCCCTCGCGCGAACGGGCGCTGGCGCTGGCCATGATCGCGGCCCGCATCCTCGAGCCGCGATCCAAGCTCGCCACCGCCCGCGGACTCGCAAGCGAGACCATGAGCCACACCCTCGGCGAGGAACTCGGCGTGCAGGAGGCCTCGGCCGACGAACTCTACGGCGCCATGGACTGGCTGCTCGAAAGACAGCCGCGCATCGAGCGGACTCTTGCCCGGCGGCATCTGGAAGACGGCTCGCTGGTGCTTTACGACGTGACCTCGGTCTACTTTGAGGGCAGGAAGTGCACGCTGGCCAGGCACGGCTACTCCAGGGACAAGAAGAGAGGCAAGGTCCAGATCGTCTTCGGCCTGCTCTGCAGCCGGGACGGATGCCCGGTCGCGGTCGAGGTATTCGAGGGCAACACGGCCGATCCGACGACCCTGAACGCCCAGGTGCAGAAGCTCCGCGACCGCTTTTCGCTGGAGAGGATCGTGATGGTCTCAGACCGGGGCCTGATCACCGACGCGCGCATCCGCGAGGACCTCGACCCCGCGGGCCTGTCCTGGATCAGCGCCCTGCGCGCGCCGGCGATCAGGACGCTGGCCCAGGAAGGCCACCTGCAACTGTCGCTCTTCGACCAGCGGAAGATGGCCGAGATCAGCGTCCCGGAGCTGTACCCCAAGGAGCGCCTCGTGGTGTGCCGGAACCCGCTTCTGGCGGAGGAACGCGGCCGCAAGCGCCAGGAGCTTCTCGAATCCACCGAGCGCAAGCTCGACGCCGTCGTTGCGGCGACGCGGCGCAAGAAGAACCCCCTGCGCGGCAAGGACGCCATCGCCGTGCGCGCGGACCGCGCCCTGGGCGCCTACAAGGTCGGCAAGCACTTCGAGGTCGAGATCGAAGAGGACGGCTTCCAATACCGCCGCAACGAGGCGCGCATCGCCGAGGAAGCCGCTCTCGACGGCTTCTACGTCATCCGCACCAACGTCCCCGAAGACGAACTGCCGGCAGCCGATGCGGTCCGCGCCTACAAGAGCCTCAGCCGCGTCGAACGCGCCTTCCGCTCCTACAAGAGCGTCGACCTCAAAGTGCGCCCCGTCCACCATCGCCTAGCCTCGAGGGTACGCGCCCACGTCTTCCTCTGCATGCTCGCCTACTACGTCGAGTGGCACATGCGCCGGACCCTGGCGCCCCTCCTCTTCGACGACCAACGCCGCGACGACCAACGCGAGTCGCCCGTCGATCCCGCGCGAAGGTCGCCCGAGGCAATGACCAAGGCCAACTCCCGGAGGACCCCCGACGGACTCCCCGTCCACAGCTTCCAGACCTTGCTCGCAGACCTCGCCACGCTGACCCGAAACCGCGTGCGGATGCACGGCAAGGCAGACTCCACCGCCGACGTCCTCGCACGGCCCACTCCACTCCAGAACGAAGCCTTCAAACTACTCGGCATCCGCCCCTGAAGCCGACGTACCCAGTACAAGACACCGCCGAACAACTGAAAACGCCCACCACTACAGGCGATTTCACGACTTGAAGCTCAGAACTTCGGCTTAGAAGGCCGGCGTACCCGGTGACCGAGGGCGGGCTGGTCTAGCGAGGCAGATTGCAGGGCCTGGGAGAACTGCTGTCGCAGCGCCTCGCGCTCCTTCGGCTTCGTGCCTTCAAAGAACGCGGCGATGATCAGGTCGCCGGTCAGCTTGACCCGCGCCAACTCGTTCTCGGCTTCGCCCAGGCGGTCGCGCAGTTCCGAGTCGGGCGTCTCGTCGCCGGCGTCCTGGATCTCACGCCGCAGTCGAAGCGCCTTCTGGATCTGCTCCCGGATCCAGGTCGTCTCGATTCCGGTCTGGAAGCGCTTCTTGCCACCCTTCCAGTGGAAGGCTTGGATCTGTTCCAGGGTGAGTCCCACAAGAGAGTCCCCGTGGCGGAGTGCATGGTCTAGGAAGGTCAGGGGGTGGTCCCTGGCCAGGGTGGCGAGCCATAGGGAGAGCTTCGCTAGGTCGACGGCGACTGCGTTGCGGTCCACGCCGTAGAGGCAGTTGCGGGCGACCAAGCGCCGGGCGTGGATCGTCTCGTCGCTGTCGGGTGGGATTTCAGGTGCGGCGTTGTAGTAGCGCCAGGATTCGACGAGGGCGTCGCCGAGTTGACGGCACGTCTCGACCAGGAAGGCGCCGGAGCCCATTGCGGGGTCGCAGACCTTGAGGTCGAGGATGTGCTCGGGGCGCGGGACGGGCAGCGCCGCCGGTGTGCCGGATGCGGGCGGGACGCCCGCATTCCCAGGGGCAGACCCGCCCGCGTTGCCGGTGGCAGAGGAGCCGCCGACGTTTCCGGGAGCAGCGGCCTGTTTCCGCAGGCGGTCGAGGATCGGTTCCAGGGTGTCGCGGACGATCGGGCCGGTGAGCGAACGCGGCGTGTAGTGGGAGCCGGAGCGGCGGCGCTCCTCGCTCGGTTGGAGGATGAGGTCGTCCCGCCGCACTAGGTCCGGTGTGGCGTCGTGGTCGATCGCCGTGTGCAGAGCGGCGTGCAGCTCGTCGATCGTCGTTGCTTCGCGCGCCGCCGTTGCGGCTTTGCCGGTGAGGTTGCGGTCAGTCCGCTTCTTGAGCCACTGAACGCGTTCACCGGGCGGCTGCTCCAAGAGTTCTTCGAGGTTCACGGTGGCCGGCGCGCCGTGCTTCTTGGCCGCCTTGATCGCCGCGGACCGCCCCCCGGCGCGTTCGAGCTGGAAGCCCATCATCGTCTCGTAGACGGCGCCGATCTGCTCGACGTCCAGGGCGCGGTAGGAGAGGCGCTCGCCGTCGAGGACGAGCAGCTTCTCGAGCGCGCGGAAGATCGTGCCGTCGGAGACGCGCGGCGCCTCGACGCGCTCGTGGTTCTGGCTGACCCCGAAGGGTCGTCCCTTTCTCGAGCGCGCGGAAGATCGTGCCGTCGGAGACGCGCGGCGCCTCGACGCGCTCGTGGTTCTGGCTGACCCCGAAGGGTCGTCCCTCCAGGAAGGCGTAGCGGTCGGGGTCGAACAGGACGCCGTGCCGGCGCGGCAACCGCAGGCCCGCTGCTTCGGCACCGTTGTGGACCATCCGAAACAGGGTCAGCAACCCTGCCCAGGCGCCGTAGCGCTGGTTCATCGTGTCCGGGTGGAGCGCGGCGTCGGCCCGCAGCCGTTCGTAGAGGCCGGCAAGGGAGTAGTGGCGTTCGAAGGTCCGGTTGTCGGACAGCAGGCCGCGCTCTTCCGCGTAGAGCAGGAACACCAGCCGCAGGACCACGGTCAACAGACCGCGATAGACGTCGTTGCGGTCTTCCCGGAGCTGTTCGTTCAGCAGCTCGCCGCGCGAGGCGTCGTGGGCTGCCTGGAAGCCGCGCAGCAGCTCGTAGAGGGCGTGCAGCACCTGTCTCGCGAGCTTCTCGCTGACCTCGTTCTGGTACTTGCGGCTGTCGGCGAGCAGGGCCGCCAAGCGCTGTTCCCGCGGCAGGGCCAGCAGCCGGCGCTCGTTCAGCAGCAGTCGAAGCGCGGTGCAGATCGGCCGGCCCGCCACCAACAGCATGTCGGCGACATTGAAGTCCATCCAGCCCGAGCTCTCGCCGTGCGGCGCCGAGACGAGGCGCAGGGCGCGGCCGTTGAAGAGCAGGCCGGCGGGGACTCTCGTCGTCCGCAGCAGGCGCTCCAGCCGGCTGTGGGGCGAGGCTTCGAGCCGGCCGGCGCCGGCGGCCACGCGATCGAAATCCTGGCCGGGCTCAAGGGTCTGAACCGGCAGTTGCCAGGCCGGGCCGCCGTCGTCCGGGTCTCGCTCGCGGACCGCGAAGTCGGGGCGCAGCGTCTCGCCGTAGTCGGGCAGGTGAAGGCTCAGATCCTCCGGCATCGGAGCGCCGCTACCGCCGGCGTAGCCGTTGGGGGAGAAGCTCCAGTCCAGGACCGCGCGGGCGAAGGTCTCGAAATCGGGCAGGAGGGCTGAGGGCTCGTCGCCCGACCCGACCCGCCGATACTCAACGGCCGCCTGCAGGCGGCGCTGGCCCTCCTGGTCGCTGCGTTGCAGCACCGCGCCGGCCTTGTCCAGCGCCGGCGCCGAGACGACGAGACCGGTCGGCTGCACGAAGCCGAGCCACTCGAGATGGGCGAGCGTGTTCGCGTTCGGTTGGGCCATCGTCTAGGGCGGGGCGAGCACGGGGATGACGCGGCGTCCAGCCTGACGGTAGATGCGGAAATCGGAGTCGAGCGTGAGAACCGAGGCGTTCTTTGTCTGCTCGACGATCCAGACCAGACAGGCATCCGCGAGCGACATCGGTGCATTGCCGTAGCGCCGCATCAAGCGGCCTACGGCGCGGGCGTGGTCGGGGGATGCGAGTGGATCCGCGACTTTGAGGACACCGCGCTCGACGAGGGTGATCGGCAGGCTCGGATCGGCCGAGGCGCGAGCCAGCAGGAAGGAAGCCTCCGAGAGGACGGCCTCGCAGGTGAGCAGGGGCGGCGCCAGGGTCCTGAACTGATCGACGGCCCAAGCGTGATGCTCCTCGCGCGCGTCGAACGCCGCGACGATGGGCCCTGCGTCAACGACGACGGTCGGCTGTGGCACGGGCTCTTATCGTGGCCGGCCCGCGACCCGAGTCCGCAACGATCGCCTCCTCGAGGAAGCGCGGATTCGTTGCCAGGTCACCGTGGCCGCTGTCGACGGACCCGATGAGGTCGCTCATCAGATCGGCACAACTCGGCGCTGCGGGCTCGGGGAGGCCGTCAAGGCCCTTCTCGACGATATCGCGGAGAAGGGCCGACCGTGTGACGTTGCGCCTCCGCGCTTCGCTGTCGATGGCGGCGTGGAGCTCGGCGGGCAGCTTGATGGAGAGCGTGTGCATCAAGAAAGTGTAGTGCCAGTGGTTACAACATGCAATACGGCGCCGTCGTGGCGGACCTTATTCAACGCGGCGGGGTCAGTTCGTCTCCGGCCACAGGTAGACGATGCCGAGCGGCTCCACCGGCGGCACGGCGCGGACCTCGTAGAAGTCACGGACGCGCCGGGGCTCCTGCTCCAGGTCGCGGCCGAACTGCTCCAGGCGACGGCGCCAGGAGCGCATGTCGGCCGTCAACTGCCGCTCCTCGGCCTGGCTGAAGGCCAGGGTCCGTTGCACCAGCGCCGATTCCCGTCGCGCCAACTCGCTGCCGACGTGCTTGCGCTGGCTCTCCAGAGTCTCGCGGAGCTCCCGGCTTTCGCGCTCGCCACGCTCGCGCAGGCGCTCGGTTGCGGATTCCTCCATCGCGCTGGCGCGGGCTTCGAGTTGGGGCCGGAGTTCGTCGATGTCGCGAGAAGCCGAACCCAGGAGCCGGCGGATGACGACTTCGTTGACCGGGCTGCTGCCGGATCTCGCCAGCGATTGCTCGAGCAGGTCGAGGGCGCGAATCTCGGCGTCACGCGCGTAGGCGGCGAGCGGGGCGTTGCGGCGAGTCGGCTCGGTCCACCGCGCCGCCACCGTCACGACCTCTTCGTGCAGCCGTTCGGCGCCCTTGCCGTAAAGGGTCAGCCGGCCGAGCAGGACGACCCGGGGGATCGAGTCGGCCGACTGGGCGAGGCAGGCGCGGGAGAGGTCGTGGTGGACGAAGCCCTGGGAACGGAAGCGGGCAAGCAGACGCTGGGCGACGCGCTGCTCCAGGTGGAGGTGGACGGTGTCGTCGGTGAGTACGCCGGCGTCCTCGAACACCACCGGGCGGGGCGGCTCCTCCTTTCGCCACTCGGTGAGCTTCTGGTGGCGGCGCCGGGGCCGGCGGAGGGAATCGAGGGTGCCGGCCCAGGTCGGGTCGCCGTGGGTCTGGCCGTCCAGGGTGGGGAAGGTCCACACTTCGCCGCCGTCTTCGCTCCGCGTCCGCCTCAACGGTTTGGCGCCGACGAGTTCGAGCGAGCAGGAGAGGGCGTCGCGGAAGGCGTTCACCTCGAACTGGACCCACTTGCGGGACCGTTGCAGGAGGTCCTGGCAGCGGGTGATCTGCCCCTTCAGTTCGTCCCGGCGTTGCCGCGCGGCTTCCAGTTCTTCGTTGGCGATGCGCCGGCGCTCGGCGTCGATGTCGGCGTGCTCGATCTCGCGCGCCAGACTCTCGGCGTCGCGATGGCGGATGCCCGTCTTCGTCAGGCGGCGCTCCACCGAATCGTGGATCACTCTGGAGAGGCTGCCGAGTTCGGTCTTGATCGTCTCGGTCTTCCTGACGAGGACCTGCAGTACGCGGTCCTCGGCGCGTTGGGGCAGGACGAAGTAGTGGCAGCGGACCTCGTGCGCGGGCTGCAGCTTGCGGTCGATGCGGCCGTTCCGCTGCTCGATCCGGCCCGGATTCCAGGGCAGGTCGAAGTGGAACAGGTCGGTGCAGTGGGCCTGGAAGTTCAGGCCTTCGCGGGCGGCGTCCGTGGCCAGGAGGATGCGCAGCGGTTCGTCCTTCGGGTCGGCGTTGAACCGGCGCTGGATCTCACGGCGTCGAGGTCCCTGGGTGAGCCCGTCGATGGTCACGATCCGTTCCTCGGCGCGGTCGGTGCTCGCAATGGCGGCCTCGATCATGGTGCGGAGATACCGCTTCGTGCCTTCCCGGTTCTCGGTGAAGATCAGCAGTCGGCGGTTGTTCCAACGGGGCGCGGGTGTGCCGGCGGGGAGGGCCTTGCCCAGGGGCGGCAGGCCGGGGCAAAGGTGTTCGCGGATCCAGTCGACGAGTTCGCGGGTCTTCGCGTCGGGCCTGCCGCGGGCGTGCTCGGCGATGCGCTGCATCCGGTCGAGGAGATCGTTTTCGCGCTGGAGGAGGCGCGGCAGCGAGCCGGGCAGGCGCCCTATGCCGGCTGCGGGCGAGACGCCCGCGTTCCCAGGGGCGGAGCGACCATCGTCGGACTCGGCGGCGGCGTTCAGGTCGCTGATCTGGGCTTGCTCCTCTCGTTCGGCTTCTTCGTCGGTGAAGGCCGCGCGGTCCTCGTCGCCGCTTTCTCCGGCCAGCCAGGAGGCGGAGACGAAGCGGCCTGCCTGGTCCTCGGCGAAGTTGCCTCCGGCGCCGGCATTGGCGGCGCCAGCGTCCGCGGCCTTTCGGCGGCGGCGTTCGAGCGTGTTGCGGTGGGTCTTGAGGCTGCGCGCGAACGCCTCAATGGACGACAGCAGCCGCTGCTGGAGGCCAACGACGAGCAGGCCTGATGCGGCGCGGGCCGAATTCGAGGCGGCCTCGAATCGCTCCTCGCGCGCCTCGCGGTACTCGTTGAGCAGGCGGGACAACTCGAGCTCGGGCGCATCCGCCGGGAGACCGTCAATGCTCACGCGGACTACGTCGCGCTTGGGGAATCCGCCCTGGACATCCCGAATGTCCTCTTTCAAGCGTCGCACCATGACCGCATCGAGCGACTTCTTGAGCACCTTGACGCCGCGGGTGAAGCGGTTCGGGTCGAGCAGTTCCAGCAGTGTGGAGAAGCTGTTCGAGTGGCCGTTGTGCGGCGTCGCGGAGAGGAAGAGCCGGTGCTCGAAGCGGCCGCAGAGGTCGCGTACGGCTCTGGTGAACTTCGACTCGATGCCGTAGCGGCCGCCGCTCGAAGGGGCGGCGTGGTGCGCCTCGTCGAGGATCAGGAGACTGCCGGGAAGCACCGGCCCCAGCCATTCGCGCATCGGGTCGGCGTAGGTGATCCC
The DNA here is from genome assembly GCA_965205295.1 of Candidatus Multivorans sp. Taxonomy (GTDB): domain Bacteria; phylum Acidobacteriota; class Thermoanaerobaculia; order Multivoradales; family Multivoraceae; genus Multivorans. The sequence continues at coordinate 1,351,489 of OZ242167.1, read as the reverse complement.
GCAGCAGGTTGTGGGAGACCAGGAAGCGGCTGTGGGTGCGCCACGGATTCACGCCGAAGCCGCGCTCGCGCCGCATGCGGGTGAAGTAGGCGCGGTCGAGGATCTGGAACAGCAGGCCGAAACGCTCCTCCATCTCGCCCTGCCACTGTTCGAGGACAGAGCTCGGCGCCGAGACGACGATCGTCTTGACCTTCTTGCGCAGCAATAGCTCGCGGGCGATCAGGCCGGCCTCGATCGTCTTGCCGAGCCCGGTGTCGTCGGCGATGAAGAGGTTGACGCGGGGCATGCGGAGCGCCTTGCGGAGTGGCTCCATCTGGTACGCGTCGAGCTTGATGCCGGCGCGAAACGGCGCCTGGAACAGGTTCGGATCGGTCGCGGTGACGCAGTTCCAGCGCAGCGTGTGCAGGAAGGCGCTGAAGCGGCGCGGCGTGTCGAAGCCCTTGGCCGCGAGCTCGGCCCAGCCCTCCTGCTTCAGGATGCGGCGGTCGATCTCGACGTCCCAAAAGACCTCGATCTCCTCGCCCTGGGCGTCGTCCTCGGCGCAGGCGAGGCGGACGACCGAGGATTGGCCAGGCTTCTCGCCGGGTTGGACTTCCTCGACCAGCCAGCGGCGGCTGCGGACGTGGACCAGTTGGCCGACTTCGGGGTCGTGTTCGGGGAGTTCGTGGTCGAAGGGGGAGCGGGCGGGTGCCATCCGTGCGCCCGGTGACGGGCGCTCGGACTGGTTCGCGTGTGGCGCGGAAACGCGCCACCCGGGTTCGGGGGGTGTCATTCGGGGTGAGCCTACCGGCGGCCTGCAGCCGTTTCGACCTGTTCGTGCAGGTTCCGCAAGGCGTTGCGCGAGGCGGTTCGCAGCTTGAGCGGTCCGCGCACGGCTTCCCAGCGGCGCACGGTTGCCGGGGTAACCCGGAGCCTGGCGGCGAACTCGGCGACCGACAGGCCGCTGCGCCGGCGGAGCCTGGAGACGCGGGCGCCGGTGGGGCGGAACGGCGGCGCGACACCCGGGGCCTTCTTCCCGGCGCGCTTTCGCCGGCTCGGGGGCCGGGAAGCGCCACCGCGTTTTCGAGCGTTGCGCGCCGCCTTCTTCCGCGGTCTGGAGCGGGGATCCCGCGCCTCGTCCGTGTCCAGATCGATGCCGAAGATCCCCGACAGGTCGCCTTCCGCCAGGGAATCCGCACCCGCCGCGCCGGCCGGCAGTGCCAGGTCGGCGTCAATCAGCTCCGATTCGTCGACCTTGCGCAGCAGGAAGAGGAGTTCGGGGCTGTCGTCGAGCCGGTTGCCGACGCCGTACAGGACCGAAGCCACGTGCTTGCACATGCCGGCCCAGTCCGGGCAGTCGCAGTCGAACTCGATCTGGCGCGGAGTCGGAAACAGGCCGCGGCTGCGATCCGTGACGACGGCCATCACCTGGTCGGAGAGCCGTCCCTGGAGCAACTCGATGACCGATCCGATCTGTCCGGTGCATCTGGCCTTGATGGACTTCCAGACAGCGGGCTTGAGCTTCTGGATGCGAATGGCGACGTGGTAGAGCCTCGTGCCGAAGACCAGTGCGTCGACGCGGCCGGCCCGGATCGCCAAGTCGCAGACCGCGCCGTGGCGCGCGTAGCTGCGGCCGCGCGGCAACCGGTTGCGGTAGTCGGAGAAGGACTCCATGTGCTTGCACCAGCGCTTGCCCCAGAAGCTCCGGGCAATCAGGTTCCCCGTGTTCTCGACCGGCTGCACCTTCTTCCCCTGCTTGCGGAGACTGGCGACCTTCCGCGCGGCTCTGGCTCGTCGCGCGGCGACTGGAACGTAGGTCGGAAACCGCATGTCAGATCCCGCGCTTCCTACGCTTTCGCCCGGGTGATGTCCAGCCGGACCAAGTCGAGCAGTTCGTCATCGGAGAGCTCGGTGAGCTTGATCGCGCGGCCATCGTCGAGAAGGTCTTTCGCCAGTTGGCTCTTCTCTGCGATCATCCGGTCGATTCTCTCCTCGATGGTGCCGGAGGTGATGAACTTATGGACCAGCACGCCCTGTCGCTGGCCGATGCGAAAGGCCCGGTCGGTAGCCTGGTTCTCGACGGCGGGGTTCCACCAGCGGTCGAAGTGAATCACGTGCGAAGCCGCCGTCAGGTTCAGGCCCGTGCCTCCCGCCTTGAGGGACAGGACGAAGAACGGCGGTCCGTCGCGGCGCTGAAAGGCTTCGACCAGGGCGCGGCGCTGCCTGACTTCGGTGCCTCCGTGCAGCGCCAGCCCCGGCCGACCGAAGGTCGCGGCCAGATGGTCGGACAACGGATCGATGATCTCCCGGAACTGCGTGAACACGAGGGCGCGTTCCTGGCGTTCGGCCAGTTCCGCGCAGATCTCGGCGATGCGTTTGAACTTGCCGCTGTCGTTCGGCTTGTAGGCGCCGTCTCCGGAAAGCTGACTGGGATGATTGCAGACCTGCTTCAATCGCATGAGCGTCTGCAACACGAGGCCCCGCCGCTTGATGCCGTCGACCGATTCCAGGCCGCGCCGCATCGACCGCACGACTCGCTCGTAGAGTGCAACCTGGGGTCGGGTCAGATGACAGTAGCGCGCCGCCTCGGTCTTGTCGGGCAGGTCGTCGATGATGCGGCGGTCCGTTTTCAGTCGACGCAGGATGTAGGGCGCGACAAGTCGGCGAAGCGGCGCGAACTGTTGCTCCTCGCGCCGTTCCAGCGTTTTGACGAACCGCTGGAACACCGCGCGCGAGCCGAGCAGACCGGGATTGAGGAAGTCGAACAGTGCCCACAGATCTCCCGGATGGTTCTCCACCGGGGTACCGGTCATCGCGATGCGCGCGCCGGCCTGGAGCTTCCGAGTGGACCGGCTCTGGAGCGTGCCGGGGTTCTTGATGGCCTGCGCTTCGTCCAGGATGACCAGTCGCCACCGCACCTCCGCCAGCCAGGGCTGCCGAGCGAGCATGGCGTACGTGGTCACCACCAGATCGGCGCCGGCCAGCGACCGCGCGGGGGCGTCCGCGATCTCCGTCAAGGTCTCGCGATCGGTTTCGGACGGGTGCAGGAATCGAAGGTCCAGCGACGGCGCGAACCGCGCCGCTTCGGCGCGCCAGTTTCCGAGCAGGGACGCCGGAATCAGGAGCAGCGACGGCGGCCGTTGCTCCTCCTGGCAAAGGCCGCGGTCGGAGAGCAGCAACCCCAGCACTTGAATGGTCTTGCCCAGGCCCATGTCGTCGGCCAGACAGGCGCCGAGGCCCAGGCGGGTCAGGAGGGCGAGCCATGCCACGCCATCGCGTTGATACGGCCGCAGGGTCCCTTGCAGCGCGCCGCCGTCGACGGGGGCGAGCGTCTCCGGTTGACGCATGCCGGCGAGAATCTCGCGCATGCCGTCTCCGGCCTCGACATGAACCCAGGGGCGTTCGGCCTCGGTTTCCGCCTCGTCCCGAAGATCGGCCGACGCGCCGGCGAGGAGGCGCATTCCCTCGATGAAGGAGATGCCGTGGTCGCCGGCCGCCTGACGCACGGCATCCCAATGGTCGATCGCCTGACGCAGGCGATCGCGGTCCACCTCGACCCACTGACCCTTGAGGAGCACCAGATTGCCGTCGCTGCCGAGCAGCGCATTCAGGTCGTCTTCGGAGAGCGGCTCGCCGCCGAGAGCGACCTCGACCCGAAAGTCGAGCACGGCGTCCACGCCCACCAGGGACGGCGCCTCGCCGACCGTCACGGAGACCTGCGGTCGCGCGCGTTTGCGCCACCAGTCAGGTAGCCGCACGGACAGGCCGCTCTCCTCGAGTTCCGGGACGCTGTGCAGGAGTCGGTAGGCGCGATCCGGCGTCCAGGCCATCGGCCGGTAGACGTCACCGGAATCCACCATCTCCCTTACCCAGTCGCAAGCAGCCGCGGCCTGCTGGATCGGCGACAGCAGCGTGATGAGTGCCGAGCGGTTGTTTTCGCCCGCGTACTGTTCGAGTGCTCGCCGCAGCGGCAGGTGCCGCGCTCGTCCGGTCGCGCCGAATCGCGCGGCATACGTAGCCATGAACGCGAACGGTCGTGCCGCGTCGTTCCGATTCTCGGCCAGGTGGAAGCAGACCCGCCCGACCTGATGCCAGTTCGGCGCTCGCTCACGCAGGAACGCGGACAGCCCGCCGGCAGTCGAAGCGGCCTGGCTCACCCAGTCGTCCACCTCGGTCCAGATGCGTTGCAGGCGCTCCGCGGACAGGTATTCGCCGCCGATCATCGGTGGGGCGGCTTCAACGAGAGCGGCGCACTCGGCCGAAGTCGGTGGTTCAACGCTGAGCGAAGCCGCCCCTTCCGCGTTCGGGTTCACAGCGGGCGGGTGGCAAAGCGCGGTCAGATGGCGCTCGGCGAAGCTCTGCCAGTAGCGGACGGCGGGCCGCTCCCGGGTATCGGTCTTTTCGGCCGCCAGCGTGAAGAGAGCCTCTCGCCAATCGGCGTCGAAAGCGCGTTCAAGGTGCTGGAGCCGCTCCGGGATCTCTTCAACGCCGGGATCCGTCCAGCGCACGTCGCCGGCCGGCGTCAGTCCGAGGCTCACGCCGAGCCCGCTTGCCGGCACGATGCGCGCGAGCGAGGCGACGGCTGGGCGGATCTTCGCCACGGGCTGTCCGAGGGGAAGATCGTGGAGTGCCGGTCGATCGGCGAGATCGGCCCGGTGGGCGGTCCGTCGAGGGTGTGGAGGAGACGCTCCAACCTCATCGATTCGTTGACGCCAGACGACCGAGGGGCTGCAATATAGGCGATTTCGCCGTCTCCTCAGGCGTACATCACCGCCGCCGCCAGCTCTCTGAGCGCGGTCGGGTTCCCCAGCACCTGCCGGTCGTGGCCGACGCGCTTGTAGAAGATGTGCATGTCGCACTCGTGGGTGAAGCCGATGCCGCCGAAGACCTGCGTGGTCATGGTGACGGCGTGGCTGGCGACCTCGGTGGCGTGGGCCTTGAGCAGGGGGGCTAGGTGACAGGTCTCGTCGGCGCCCTCGTCCCAGGCGTCGGCGGTGTGCCAGAGCAGGGACTGGACCGGCTCGACTTCGGCCAGGACATCGGCGCAGATGTGCTTTACGGCCTGGAAAGAGCCGATGATGCGCTCGAACTGCTTGCGCTCCTTGGCGTACTCGACGGCGATCTGCAGTCCCTTCTGGGCTGCGCCGAGGGCGTCGGCGGCGAGGGCGATCTGCGCCGCGTAGACGGCGCGCTGCGTGCTCTCGGCACTGCCGCCGAGACTTTTGGCGGCGTTCAGGTCGACGCCGGAGAACGTGACTTCGGCGACCCGGCGGGTGTCGTCGACGGTCTGCAAAGGCTCGATGTCGATCCCCGCGGTGGTCGCCTCGAGCAGGTGAAGACTGTCCTCGGATTCGAGGAGGAACGCGTCGGACCAGGCCGCGTCGGGCACGTAGAGCACGGTCCCGTCGACGCGGCCGTTCTGGATCGGGGCGTCGAGGATCGGGGTGACCAGCAGCCTGCCCTCAGCGATGCCTTCAAGCAGCTTGTTCCGCCGCTCGCTGTCGCCGGCGCCCGCGATCAGCAGCGGCGCCAGGACGTAGGACGAGTGGAAGTTGACCGGCGCCCCGGCGCGGCCGATCTCCTGGGCGGCAATCGCGGCCTCCTGCATGCCCAGTTCCGAGCCGCCGAGGTCCATGTCGACCAGGAGACCGGTGATGCCCTGATCGCCGAGCTGGCCGTGGATCGCCTCGTCCTGCCCCGACTCGGAGTCCATCACGCGACGGACGCGCTCGAGCCCCACGTCCTGGGCGAGAAAGCGGGCGATCGAGTCTCGAAGCAGCTCTTGCGGCTGCGTCAGTCCAAAGTCCATGCTGGACTCCTTTCTAGGAGCCTGCGACGCTGAACGTAGCGAAGCAAGTTCTGCGACACAGGGTCCTGGTGAGGTGGGGGTTGGGGCCAAACACGGAGTCTGCGACGGGTTTGGCGGCGCTATTGGGCGGCGCGGACTCTAGGCCGCTGCCGACTTCGGCTCCCGGGGCAGTCCAAGACCCCGCTCGCCGATGATGTTCTTCTGGATCTGGGCGGTGCCGCCGCCGATGATCAGGCCCAGGGCGTACATGTGGTTCCGCTGCCAGTTGCCGTAGTCGCGGACGTGCTTCGAGCCGCGCTTGAGCACTCCGCGCTCGGCCATGGCGTCGATCGCCAGGGCGCAGACGTCGTAGTTCAACTGGCAGTTGTTCAGCTTGACGATGAGACCGCCGGCGCCCGAGTCGCGCCTCTTGAGCCGGTCGGTGAGGAGGCGCAACTGGTGGTACTTCATCGCCTGCACCCGGCCTTCGAGCTTGAGCAGCCGGTCCCGATAGACGGGCGAATCGATCAGTCCGGTTTCGCGCAGGATGTCGACGCAGCCGGCGAGGTAGTTCTCGGTCGCGTTGGAGCGTCCCAGCATGTTGCGCTCGAAGCGGAGCGTGTAGGTGCCGATCTCCCAGCCCTGGCCCGGGCGGCCGATCACGTTCATGGCCGGCACCCGCACGTCGGTGAAGAAGACCTCGTTGAAGGAGGCATCGCCGGTCATCGTCATCAGCGGCCGTACGTCGAGCCCGGGCGTGTCCATCGACAGAACGATGTAGCTGATGCCTCCGTGCTTTCCGGCGTCCGATTCGGTGCGGACCAATGCGAACATCATGTCGGCCTCGCGCGCGCCGCTGGTCCAGATCTTCTGGCCGTTGATCACGTATTCGTCGCCGTCGAGCCTAGCGGAGGTGCGCAGCGACGCCAGATCGGAGCCGGATCCGGGCTCGCTGTACCCCTGGCACCAGATCAGCTCGCCGCGGATCGTGGGGCGGATCAGCTCCTGCTTCTGGTCCTCGCGGCCGAAGTGCAGCAACGTCGGAACGAACATGCTGATGCCCTGGTTTTCCATGCCGAGGGAAATCCCGGCATTCTGGAACTCCTCCTCGATCACCAGGCTCGCGAGGGCGTCGGGCTCGCGGCCGGCGCCGCCGTAGCGCTTCGGGATCTCGCGGCCGGCGTAGCCGCCGTCGACGAGCCGTTTCTGCCACTCGACGACTCGCCTGCGGACCTCTGATTGATCGCCGCCGAAGCCGGGTCCGGCCGGGACGGCCACGTCCTCGTTGGCGGCGAAGAAGGAGTGGACCTCCTCGCGGAGTTCGTTGTATTCGGAACCGATCGATGTATCCATGATGGGCGCGACTTTATCGCGCTCGGAAGGCTCTCGTCAGCGCCCCGGAGCATTCGGAGTAAGCTGTCCGGTCCAACGGTGCCATCCGTGCGCCCGTTATCGGGCGCACGGACTGGTTCGCGGGTGGCGCGGACCGCGCCACCCGGGTTCGGGAGGGCTGGCAACGAATAGCGGCGGCGCGGGGGCGAAATGAGCTATGACACGGTCGGAGGAGACTTGGCGGCAGAGGCAGACGGCGTCGGCGAGCAGGCGCCGTCCAGCCGGGATGCCCTGCGTCTGGAACAGTTGCGGCAGGCGGCCGCTTCGGCTGGCGTCGACGCGGTCGTACTGACGCCGGCGGCCACGATGACGTGGCTGCTCGGCCATCACTTCGACGCCCACGAGCGACTCTTCCTGCTCATCGTGCCGACGTCCGACGCGCCGGTGGCGGTCGTTCCGGCCCTGGAAGAGGCCAACTTCCGCGGCGCGGCGCCGTCCGTCGAGTCGCTGCATCTCTGGGACGACGCAGACGGTCCGGAGAAGGCCGCCGCGGAGGCGTTCAAGTGCCTGGCCGGGGCGGGCCGGGTGGCGGTGGAGCCGCTGAGCCTGCGCTTCATGGAGTTCGAGCACGTTCGCAGGGAGCTCCCGGATGCACAGATCGAGAGCGCCGAAGAGGTCGTGGTCGCGCTGCGGCTCAAGAAGAGCGACGAGGAGGCGGCCGCGATGAAGAAAGCCTCGAAGATCGCGGAGGCGGCGCTCGAGTTCACGCTGCGGGACGTGCGTCCCGGGCGCAAGGAGATCGAGATTGCGTCCAAGCTCTCGAGCGAGTTGCTGCGGCGGGGCGGAGGCGGCATATCGTTCGGACCGATCGTCCTGAGTGGGCCCAAGTCGGCGTTGCCGCACGGCGTGCCGGATGAGCGCGAGATGCAGGATGGCGAGTTCCTCTTGATCGACTTCGGGACGTCGTTCGACGGCTACCACTGCGACATCACGCGGACTTTCGTGGTCAGCGGTTCGCCCACCGACCGGATGCGGGAGGTCTACGAGGCGGTCCTGCAGGCGAACATCCGCGGCGTCGCGGCGTCCCGGCCCGGAGTGACCTACGACTACGTCCACAAGAACTGCCAGGCCAATCTCCACGCCCCTCGCTTCAAGGAGTTCATGACCCACCGCACCGGGCACGGCCTGGGCCTGGAGATCCACGAACCGCCTTCCGTGATGGCCGGCAACGACGATGTCGTCGAGGTGGGCGCCGTGTTTACCATCGAGCCTGGCCTCTACCTCAACGGCTGGGGCGGCGTACGCATCGAGGACAACGTCCGCGTGACGCGCGAGGGCTGCGAGCTCCTCACTTCATCGCCACGGGAGCTTCGCATCCTCGGCGCCTGAACCCCGGCCCGGCCCCGGCGGGTGCGTCGCGAAGGGACTCGCGGCCTCAGAAGTGGAGGTGGAGGCCGATCTGGCCGCGGCGGCTGTCGCCGAGGCCGCTGCGGATGGCGCCGTCGAAGTTGAAGAGAAGGGAACCCTGGGAGGCGTCGAGGCGGTTGTCGGCGTTCGTGACGTTGAAGATCTCGAGGACCGGTTCGAGGGTGACGCCGCGGCCGAGGGTGAAGGGACGCGACAGGCGGATGTCCCAGGTCAGGAAGTCGTTCTCGCGGCGCAGGGTGTTGCGCTGAAGGATGCTGCCGTCGGCGCAGATGCGGTCGGATGGTTGCGCGGCTCGCTGGCCGCGTCTGGCGCAGGATTCGGACACCGGCGAGGCCGACAGGTAGCGGAATACGTTGCTGAACTGGACGTCGCGGGGCAGGGCGAAGAGCAGGTAGCCGGCGACCTGGTGCCGGCGGTCGCGGTCCGACCAGCCGTACTCCGGACCCAGGTCGGTGGGATCGGCGTAGCGGAAGGTGAAGGGATCCCGTTCGTTGTCGTCGTCCGAGCGGTCGCGGCTCAAGGTGTAGTTCACTTCGAACGTGAGCAGACCGTTGAAGGCGTCGCGGCCTCGCAGGGTCGCGGTCAGGCCGTGGTAGCGGGAGCGCGCGGAACTCTCGGTGTTCGTCAAGGCGTTGATGCCGCCGCCGCCAGGGTGGGTTCCGACGCCGAAGGGCGAACCGAAGGCGGCGTGATTGCGGTCGACGAAGCGGAACAGTTCGTTCGTGCGGGCGTGCTGGTAGGCGAGCTCGGCGGTCAGGCCGCGGCCCAGGCGGCGCTCGAAGCCGGCGCCGAAGGACTTGGTTTCCGGCAATTCCAGGTCGCGGTCGACGATCGTGATGTCGGGCAGGAAGGGCAGGGTGTCCGAACCGTCGATCTGCTCGTCGACGGGCGGCACCGGCCCGAGCGCCGGCGAGGCCGCGCTACTGCGGAAAAGGACCTGCTGGAACGCGCCGTTGGTGGTTCGCGGGCCGGCCAGCACGAGGCTGGGAACGCGGGAGACGTAGGCGCCCGCGTTGAGCCGCAGGATGGTGCCGCCGTCGCCTGAGGCGTCCCAGACCAGGCCGAGGCGGGGCTGGAAGTTGTCGAGATCGTCCGGGATCGTGCCGTCGGAGGGGAAGCGCGGATCGTCCAGGTAGGGGGCGAAGTACGTCTTCTCGGGCGCGATCAGCGGATCCGGATTCCAGGTTCCCTCCCAGCGCAGTCCGAGGTTGAGGACCAGCCGGTCGGTGGCGTGCCAGGTGTCCTGGAGGAACAGGCCGACTTCGTTGACGCCGAAGGCCTGCTTGCCGAGATCCTCCGGCGGCACGCCGGGCACGGTCGCCGCCTGCAGGTAGAGCAGCACGGGCCCGGTGATCTCGGCGCCCAGGGGGCAGGCGCCGGAGGCGCTGCTCGAGCCGTCGGAGCAGGTCACGTAGCGATTGCCCTGTTCGACGAAGCCGATGAAGCCGTCGACCGAGTCGAAGATGTAGCGGCTGTTGCCGAAGCCGACGAACTGCTGGCTGACGTTGGTCCGGTTGACCTCGATCCCGGCCTTGACCAGGTGGTCGCCGACCAGGGAGGAGACGTTGTCGACCAGTTGTCTGCGCTCGTCCGCCCCGTCCGCGCCGATGGGAAGGAAGAACGGCAGGCCGATCCGGAAGCCGTCGGCGAAGTCCATGCCGATGTCGGGGAAGGGCCTGCCGCCGAGTCCCTGGTAGGGCGGCGGCGGAGGGGGCGCCAACCCCGGCTGCAGCGGCCCGCCGTAGCGCCGCGGGCGGTTTTCGCGGGCCCATTGCAGGCGTGCCTCGTTCGAGGTCCGGTTGCTGAGCAGTGACCGGAGGCTCAGGTTGACGGCGTGCGAGTAGTCCTGCTCGATGCCGTTCGCGGAAAGGCCCCAGGAATCGACATCGAAGGTGCCGTTCTCCTGCTCCGACCACGTGTAGTTGTACTTGACCGACGCCTGGTGGCGCTCGCTAAGGTTGAAGTCCAGCTTGGCGATCAGGGCTCGGTTGTCGTCGGTGCGCTCGATGGGGCCGAACTCGTCGTCGAACAGGCCGGGCCAGCGGGTTCTGAGGAAACTGTCGAGCCGGGCCAGGTTGGCCGGACTGGCCACACCGCGAACGAGCTGCTTGGTCTCCGCCGCGTCCTGCTCGTCGTAGGCGCCGAAGAAGAACACTCGCTCGCGCTTGATCGGCCCGCCGAGCGTGAAGCCGTACTGCAGGCGGTTGAAGTCCGGCCTCGCCGCCTCGCCGGCGGGGTGTTCGGACGAAATGCCGTCCCACTGCCGGAACGTGTGCAGCGTGCCCTCCAATTTGTTCGTGCCGGACTTCGTGATCACGTTGACGAAGCCGCCGGCCGAGCGCCCGAACTCGGCGGTCGCGCCCTGGTTGATCACCACCATCTCCTGGATCGCGTCCTGGTTGAAGGTGAAGGCCGGTCGCTGGCCGCCGCGCTGCTCGCCGAAGAAGGAGTTGTTGAAGTCGGCCCCGTCGACGATGAAGTTGTTGAAGATGCCGCGCTGACCGCTGATGTTCAGCTCGTCACCGTCCGGTCCCTGGGAGAGGGACGCGCCCGGCGTGAGCAGCGTGAGGTCGAGAAAGTTGCGGCCGTTCGTGGGCAGCCCTTCGATCACTTCGTCGGCGAGCCGCTGCGAGGTCGTCACGTCGTCGGTGGCGGACGTCTGGTTCGCGTCCTCGCTGACCGTGATTTCCTCGGCAACCACGTCCTTCAGGGCGAGGTCGAGGTTCAGGGTCTCGCCCACGCGCAGGGTCAGGCCGGCGATCCGCTCCATCTGTCCCCGGTCGTCCTCCGTCACGATCAGTTCGTACGATCCGAGCGGCAGCAGGGTGCGGGCGAAGGTGCCGGAAGCCGTCGTCTCTACGGACGTGAGGAATCCGGTCTCGCCGTGTTGAATCAGCACCAGGGCGCCCTCGACGGGTGCTCCGCTCGGGCCGCGGACGACGCCCCGAATGATGCCGGTCGTTGCTTCGGACTGGGCGGTCGCTGGAGTTGCGCCGACGATTCCGGCGGACCCTACGAGGAGGACGGCGGCGAGGTCCCCGAAGCCGGTCACCAGCTTGGTCAAAATGGGACTTGAGTAGGCCAACGGTGTTTGGTCAGCTTAGACGACACAGAGCCCCGAGGATCGGCCGTGCAGCCGGGATTACCTCCCTCCCTCCCTGTCAGTCGGTCGACCGCATCCACTTGGAGGATCACCATGGAACGACGTTCGCTAGATGGCACGATCGTCAACCTGAGCCGTGAGGCGACGCCGCTGATCGCCAAGGTGAACTTCCAGCCCAGGGACAATCAGCAGATCGCGGTGACGGCGATCGACGCCCCGTCCGATGCGGTCGGCCTCTCGGGCAATCCGGGCGACAGGTTCGCGATCATGAACTTCCCACTGAATGGCCGGGTGCAGACCCTGAACTGGAGTCTCGGCCTGGGTTCCTCCAACTTCCTCGAAGTCAAGGTTGCCAACCGGGAGGAGTTCGTCGGCCGTCACGCGGCGGAGCAGCATGCGATCGAGGCCGATGCGTCGCCGGACGGCCCGCCGGGGAACAACTTCCGCTACCGCGATCTCACCAGCGGTCTGCGGCACAACGGCCCAGCCGTGCGCCTGGCGGAGGGCTTCAACGACTTCCCTTCGCAGTAGCCAGGACATCCCAGCGTCGGACCTCACGCGGGCTCGGCGATGAACACCGGGATGGTGCGTGAGGTCTTGTTCCTGTACTCCTCGTACGGCGGGAAGGCAGCCACTGCCAGCGCCCAGACGCGAGCGCGTTCCCCGGCATCCTGGACCTCCCGCACGCGCATGGCGCGAACTTCCGTGGCGTCTCGAACCTCGACCTCGGGGTCGGCACGCAGGTTGTACACCCACACGGGGTTCTCGGGCGCGCCGCCTCGCGAGGCCACCAGCACGTAGCTGTCGCCGTCTTTCACGCGCATGAGCGGCGTCTTGCGTATGGCGCCGCTCTGGTTGCCCCTGTGGGTGACGATGATGCACGGCAGGCCGGTCTCCCGTAGGGCGACGCCCTGGGTGCCGCCGCTGCCTTCGTAGAGTTCCACCTGGTCGCGGACCCACTTGACGGGGCTCGGGATGTACTTGGGCATGGATGTTCCTCGTGTTGACTCTCGTGGGAAGCGGCGAATCTATCCGACGGGCAGAGTAGATTTCGGCCATGAGCGGCCAGCGGATGGCGGTGACGATGGGAGATGCTTCGGGCGTCGGCCCGGAGATCGCCGTGCGGCGCTTTGCCGACAGCCTCCTGGGCAGCGATGCCGTGATCTACGGGGACGCGGCGGTGCTGGCGCGCGCGGCGGAGGTGCTTGGGCTGGACGTGCCGATTCATCCGGTCGCCGAGCCGGACGACGCCGTGGAGGATGCGCTGAACGTCCGCGACCTGAAGCTGCTGAGCGCGGAGCAGGTGACACCGGGCGTCCTGAGCCGAGAGGCGGGAGCGGCGGCTTTGGCCTATGTTGACTACGCCACGCGGGACGCCTTGGCCGGCAAGGTGGCCGGTGTCGTCACCCTGCCGATGAACAAGGAGGCGACACGCGCGTCGCGACCGGACTTCAGGGGGCACACCGAGTTCATCGCCGGCCTGTGTGGCGCCGAGGACTTCGCGATGATGTTGACCGTGCCGGAGGTGGCGGTGACCCACGTCAGCGCTCACGTCAGCCTGCGCGAGGCGATCGAGCACGTGGAACCTGTGCGGATCCGCAAGGTCATCGACTTGACCCACGAGGCTCTTTCCCGGTTCATCGAACGGCCGCGGATTGCGGTCTGCGGGTTGAACCCGCATGCGGGGGAGCATGGCCTGTTCGGAACCGAGGACGAGGAGATCATCCGGCCGACGATCGAGCGGGCGGCGGCTGACGGCCTGGATGTGTCCGGCCCGCATCCGGCGGACACGATCTTCCGCCAGGCCATCCAGCTCGACCGGTACGACGCCGTAGTCTGCATGTACCACGACCAGGGCCACGCGCCGATGAAGCTCTACGGCTTCGAGCGCGGCGTCAACGTGACGATCGGCCTGCCCATCGTGCGCACGTCGGTGGACCACGGCACCGCCTTCGACATCGCCTGGCAGGGCAGGGCGTTCACGGACTCGCTGGGCCACGCGCTCGACTACGCGTGGAAGCTCGCGGGGCGGGCTACACCGATCGCACCGTGATCAGGTCCTCCAAGCCACCCACGTCGGCAGCGTTTCGCGTGTAGAGAGGCAGGCCGTTCGCCAGTGCCGTGGCTGCAATGAGCAGATCGGCGAATCGACGCCGCCCCACCCGGCCCCTTGCCAGGAGCGTGGAGTAGATACGACCGTACGCGCGGGCCGCCGCAGCATCGAACGGGAGCGGATCCCACGTCGCCGCTGCCCACTGCAGCCGGTCCTGGCGGCGAGCCCGTTCTTCGTCGTCGTGTCCGGCGGCGAGGGGGCCGACCGTGAGTTCAGCCATCGTGATTGCGGAAACAGCGGAGAGCTCCGGAAGTTCGGCGCCGTCAATCAGGTCGTGGTCGATGACGACCGAGGTATCCAGTAGACCGTGGCTGGTTTCAGCCATCGACCCACGGGTCGACCACGGCGTCGATATCGGCGCGGAAGCGGCGGGCGTCGATCCTGGGAGCGTTTCGCGCCGCCTCCTCGAGGACGGTGCGGGACACGAACTGCCTGGCGGCGACTGGACGCAGTTCGGCCACGGGCGTGCCGTTCCTGGTGACGGTCATGGACTGTCCTTCCTGCACGGCACGGAGGACCTTCGCCGAGTCGTTCCTGAGCTGTCTCTGGGTGATCGTCGTCATGGAACGGACCGTAGCAACTGTAGCGCTCCGTAGCAAGTTGCGCGTTGCTGTACAGTGACTCTTCGCTAGCCATAGCGATGAGGAGGTTGTGAATGGGCCCATGTACGCGAGGTTCGCTTGCGGCGGTGCTGGCTGCGGCGGTGTTTTCGGCAGCCTGCTCCACCGACGGAAGCGGCGGTGACACGGAGGCCGTGTCAGCGACTGCGGAGCCGCCGAACATCGTCGTCATCCTGGCCGACGACCTCGGCTATGCGGACGTGTCGACCTACGGCGACCGCGTTCAGACGCCGAACATCGACCGCATCGGCAGCGAAGGAGCGGTGTTCACCCAGGGCTACGTGACGACGCCGGTGTGCTCGCCGTCCCGGGCGGGCCTGCTCACCGGTCGCTATCAGCAGCGGTTCGGGTTCGAGTACAACGCGCGTCAGGCGCCGGAAGTGCCGGACGTGGGGCTGATCGCCGGTGTGGAGGACAAGGGATTCCTTGGTTCCGCTTTCGCCGCGCGCACCTACGCGGAGGCAGAGGCCGACCTGATCCGCAGCATCCGCCACGCGACCGTGGGCGCCACTCCGCCGGATCTGACGGGCGCCCGGCTCGATGGCGTCGAGGAGGCCTTGTCGGACTACAGGGGACGGGTCGTGCTCCTCGACTTCTGGGCGACCTGGTGCAAGCCATGTATCGCGGCTCTGCCGAAACTCCGGGAGCTGGCAGCCGACCTGCCCGCGGATCGGTTCGTTCTTCTGGCCATCAGCGTGGATGGGCAGGTGAATCTCGTGACCGAGTTCATCAAGGAGGAGCCGATGCCGTGGGCGAACTGGCATGTTGGAATGGAGAGCGAAGTTACGCGAGTCCTTGATGTGAACTCTTACCCCACCTACATCCTGGTCGGCCGGGAGCGCGAGATTCTGGCCAGGGCCGGTAGTCTGGACGGGGAGTTCCTGTCGCTGATCGAGAAGGAGGTTGAGGGTGGCCCGCAGGCTTAGGTGGATTGCGCTGTTCCTGGTTACGGCGTTCGCCGGGCAGACGGCCAGTCCTGCCCAGGAACTCGCCGATGCGATCGCCGCGGACTACGCGACCGAACTGAAGTCGCTCTTCGAGCACTTCCACAAGAACCCGGAGCTGTCCTTTCTGGAGCACGAGACCGCGGAGCGGCTGGCCGCGGAGCTGCGGAAGTCCGGGGTCGAAGTCACCGAGGGGATCGGCCGCACCGGCATCGTCGGCATGATGCGGAACGGCGATGGTCCGCTGGTGCTGGTGCGGGCGGACATGGACGGCTTGCCGGTTGCGGAGAAATCGGAGTTGCCCTACGCCTCGACCGTCACCCAGGTCGATCTCTCGGGCGAGGAGGTGCCGGTGATGCACGCGTGCGGCCACGATGTCCACATCACCTCGATGGTCGGCGTGGCGCGCCGGCTGGCGGCGACGCGCGACCAGTGGTCGGGGACGGTGATGTTCGTCGGGCAGCCGGCCGAGGAGCGGATCATGGGCGCCCGCGAGATGATCGAGGACGGCCTGTACGAGCGCTTCGGCGTGCCGGACTACGCGCTCGCGTTCCACGTCGCGGCGGGCAAGCCGGCGGGGAAGATCGACGTGCCGCCGGGACTGCTCGCGTCGTCGTCGGACAGTGTCGACATCACGGTGTTCGGGATCGGCGCGCACGGTGCGTCGCCCCACCGCGGCAAGGACCCGATCTACATTGCGTCGCAACTCGTGGTGGCGCTGCAGGGCATCGTGAGCCGGGAACTGAACCCGCTCGAGCCGGGCGTGGTCACGGTGGGGGCGATTCACGGCGGCTTCAAGCACAACGTGATCCCCGACCGGGTCGAACTGCAGCTCACGGTGCGGGCGAACAGCGAGGAGACGCGGGAGCTGTTGCTGTCGGCGATCGAGCGCATCGCCGAGGGCGTCGGCAGGGCCGCGGGGCTGCCGAGCTCGCTGCTGCCGAAGGTGGTGCGCACGAAGGAATCGACGCCGGTGACGGTGAACAACTCGGAACTGGCGGCCAGGGTGCGCGCCGCGATCGGGCGCGGCATGGGCGAAGAGGTCTTTCACACCGAGCCGCCCTCCGGCATGGGCGCCGAGGACTTCGCGTACTTCGTGGGCACGGAGCACAAGGTACCCGGCACGTACTTCGATGTCGGCGGCACGTCGCAAGCCGATCTGGAGGCGGAGGCGGCGGGCGGACCGCCGGTGCCTTCGCACCACTCGCCGTTCTTCCGCATCGAGCCCGAGCCTGCGATCCGCGCGGGAGTCGAGGCGATGACGCTGGCGGTGCTCGACCTGCTTCGGCCGTAGGCCGATGCCCGAGCCCGAAGGCCCCTTCGAACAGATTCCGGAATCCGCGCTGGGGAAGGTCCTCGCCGAGCTGGAGCGGCTCTACCCGGACGCGGACTGCGAACTCCGGCACGAAAACGCCCTGCAGCTCCTGATCGCGACGATCCTCTCGGCGCAGTCGACCGACGTGCGCGTGAACCAGGTCACGGCAACCCTGTTCGAGCGCTACCGGTCTGCTTTGGACTTCGCGGCCGCCGATCCGGCGGTGTTCGAACAGGAGATCCGCAGCACCGGCTTCTTCCGCAACAAGACGAAGAGCGTGCTCGGCGCGGCCAGGAAGATCACGGACGACTTCGGCGGCGACGTGCCGGACACGATGGAGGAACTCGTCACGCTCCCGGGCGTGGCGCGCAAGACGGCGAACGTCGTGCTCGGAACCTGGTTCAAGAAGCCGGTCGGCGTCGTCGTCGACACCCACATCGGTCGGCTAGGCCGCCGCCTGGGCATCACCCGGGAGACGGATCCGGTCCGGGTGGAGCGGGACCTGATGCACCGGCTGCCGCGGGACCAGTGGATCTTCGCCGGCCACGCGATCATCTGGCACGGCCGCCGCGTCTGTTCGGCGCGCCGGCCCGACTGCGCGAACTGTACGCTGGAGTCGTGGTGTCCGCGCAACGGGTTGTAGGGCCACAGGCTGCTAGGCTGCCGCGTCCTGTGAAGAAAAGAATGGCTAGTTCAGCGCTTCGGTTTGCGGCGCCACTGGTGGTGGCGGCCATGCCGCTGTTGGCCGGACCTCCGCCCGAGCCGCCGCCGTTCTATGCGATCCAGGGCGTCAGGGTCGAGGTCGGCGACGGCACGGTGCTCGATCGGGCGACGGTCGTGATCGAGAACGGAACGATCACTGCGGTGGCCGCGGATGCGCCGGTTCCGCCGCACGCCCGGATCATCGACGGCGAGGGTCTGACGGTGTTTCCGGGGCTGATCGACGCGATGGGCAGTCTGCCGCAGCCGCGGCGTCCCGGCGGCGGGCCCGCCGCGGGTGGACCCGCTCCCGGCGGTCCGCGGCGGCGGCCGGATCCCGGCAGCCCGCTGCCGCGCGGGCCGGAGGACCGCCCGCAGACGACTCCCTGGAAGCGGGCCGCGGACGACCTGGCGCTTGACGCGGAGGCGGTCGAGACTTGGCGCAAGGCGGGGTTCACCTCGGTTGCGGCGCGGGCCGGTCAGGGTCTGTTCCCGGGGCGGCTGTCCCTGGTGCGCTTCGGCGAGCCGGGGGCGGCCCCCGAGCATCAGGTCGTTGCTCCCGAACTCGCGCAGATGGCTTCGTTCGACACCGGCGGCGGTTTCGGCGCCTACCCGGGGGCCCTGATGGGCAAGATCGCCTATCTGCGGCAGGTGCTGCTGGACGCCGGCCACTATGCGGCCGCGGTTGCCGCCTACGACGCGGATCCGGGGGGTTGGCGGCGGCCCGACTTCGATCGCACACTGGCGCCCCTGGCAGCGACCGCGGCGGGGAACGAGCGCATCCTGTTGCCGGGTTCGAGCGCCGCGGAGATCGGGAGGGCGCTCCGTCTGGGCGAGGAATTCGGTCTCGACTCGATCATCTACGGCGGCCAGGAGGCGTACCGCCTCGCCGGCGAACTCGCCGCGGCCGGCGTGCCGGTGCTGGTCGACGTCGACTGGCCGGAGGCGTTGCCGGAGGGTGAACGGGATCCGGACGCCGACCGGCCGCTCCGGCAGATTCTCCACGAACGGTTGGCGCCGTCGACGCCGGTCGAGTTGGCCGAGGCCGGCGCGCAGTTCGCCTTCTCGTCGGGCGGCGCGAAGTCCGCCGCCGAGTTCCTCGCCGGTGTGCGTCGCGCGGTCGAAGGAGGGCTGGAACCGGGGCGTGCGCTCACGGCGCTGACCCGCGATGCGGCCGCGACCTACGGCCTCGAGGACCGGATGGGCACGGTGGCCGAAGGGTTGGCGGCCGACCTGGTGCTGGCTGACGGCTACCCGTGGCAGGAGTCGGTGCGGGTCGCGGCGGTGTTCGTCGACGGTCGCCGGTACGCGCTCGACGTCGACGCCGACGCCGGAGCCGCTGAAGGCGCCGAAGGCGCCGAAGGCGGGGAAGACGATACCGCCTCCGAGACGGAGGGCGCGGAGGAGACGGCGGAGGCGCAGGAAGCCGCCCCGGACGGACGGCACGGCGGAGGGCGCGGGCGCGGACGGGCCGGAGATGCGAAGGACGCGCCGGCGCCGCTACGGCTGGCCGAGGTCGCCGAAAGGTACGAGACCGTGGCCGGTGACTCCGCGGTGCCGATGACCGGGCCGTACCGACAGGACGACGTGTTGGCACTCGTCGGCGGGACGGTCCTGACCATGGCCGGGGAGACGATCGAGAACGGCACGGTCGTGGTGCGCGACGGTCGGATCGCGGCGGTCGGCCGGCGCGTGAGGCCGCCCCGTGACGCTCACGTGATCGATGCCGCCGGGCGCTACGTGATCCCCGGGATCATCGACGCACACTCCCACATCGCCGCCGAGGGCGGGATCAACGAGGGCAGTCTGGCGGTCACCTCCATGGTGCGGGTCGCCGACGTGGTCGATCCGACCGACATCGGGATCTACCGGGCTCTGGCCGGCGGCGTGACGACGATCAACGTCCTGCACGGCAGCGCGAACCCGATCGGCGGCCAGAACCAGGTGCTCAAGCTGCGCTGGGGGCAGGACGCCGACGGCATGCGTTTCGAGGGCGCGCCGCCCGGCATCAAGTTCGCTCTGGGTGAGAACCCGAAGCGGTCGCGGTCCTTCGGGCAGGCTCCACGACGCTATCCGGCGACCCGGATGGGCGTGCTGGACGTGATCCGGCAGGCGTTCACCGAGGCCGCCGAGTACCAGGCGGCGTGGGCGCGCCACCGCGAGGCGGAAGCCGCCGGTGAGCGCAGCCGGCCGCCGGCCCGCGACCTGGAGCTCGAGGCGCTGGTCGAGATCCTGGAGGGACGCCGCCTGGTCCACGCCCACAGCTACCGCGCCGACGAGATCCTGCAGTTGCTCCGCCTGGCGGAGGAGCTTGGCTTCCGGATCGCCACCCTGCAGCACGTGCTCGAGGGCTACCGGGTAGCGGACGAGATCGCAGCCCACGGCGCCGGAGCTTCGACCTTCTCCGACTGGTGGGCGTACAAGGTCGAGGCCTACGAAGCGATCCCGTACAACGCCGCGCTGATGACGGACCGCGGCGTCGTCGTGTCGATCAACTCGGACGACGCGGAGGAGATGCGCCACCTGAACCACGAGGCGGCCAAGACGGTCAAGTGGGGAGGCTTGAGCGACGAACAGGCGCTCGCCCTGGTCACGATCAACCCGGCGAAGCAGCTTCGGATCGACGACCGCGTCGGTTCGATCGAGGTCGGCAAGGACGCGGATCTCGTCATCTACGACGGGCATCCATTGAGTTCCTACGCGGTGGTCCAGATGACCCTGGTCGACGGCAAGGTCTACTTCGACCGCGAGTTGGACCAGATCCGGCGGGGGCGCCTGGCGGCGCTGGAACAGGCGCTGATGGAGTCGGACGACAACGGTGGAGAAGCGCCTTGAGGGGCAGCGGGCAGCGGACGTTTCGGTTGAGGTTGCGATCGGTCACCGCCGGGCTGCTGGCCTTGGCCGCGGCGCTGGTCCCTGGGGCGGCAGCGGCACAGACGATGGCGATCGAGGGCGGTACGGTGCATCCGGTTTCGGGACCGTCCTATGTCGGTACGGTGGTCGTGCGGGACGGCCTGATCGAGGCGGCGGGCGCCGACATCGCGACGCCCGTGGATGCCGAGGTGATCGCCGCCGCCGGGCTGCACGTCTACCCCGGTCTGTTCAACGCCTTCACGTCGGTCGGCCTGGTCGAGATCGGTTCGATCGCGGCCACGCAGGACGACAGCGAACTGGGCGACACGCCTCACCTGCGGGCGCTGGAGGCGATCCACCCCGCGAGCGAGATCATCCCGGTGACCCGGGCGAACGGCATCACGCATGTGGTGTCGGCGCCCGGCGGCGGCCCCTGGGCGGGCCAGGCGTCGGCGATCCTGCTCGACGGCTGGACGGTGGAGGAGATGGCGGTCGAGCCCAGCGTCGGTCTGGTGCTCGAGTGGCCCAGCCTCGAGACCCGTGAATTCGACTTCTCGACCTTCAGCGTGCAGGAGAAGAAGTTCTCCGAGGCGAAGAAGGACTACGACCGCACGATCGAAGAACTCGCGGACTGGATCGACGCGGCCCGCCAGTACGACCATGCCCGGTCTGCCGCGGGATCCGGTGCGGCGGTGGAGCAGAACCACGCCCTGGAGGCCGTGGCGAAGGTCGCGCGGGGCGAGTTGCCCCTGATCGTCGTTGCCGACCGGGCGCGGGCAATCAGGGATGCCGCGGCGTTTGCCGAGGAGCACGACCTGCGTCTGGTGCTGGCTTCGGGACGCGACGCCGCGAAGGAAGCCGAACTGCTCGCCGAGAAGGGCATACCGGTCATCCTGGGCGCCGTCCAGGCCCTGCCGGTGCAGGATGACGATGCCTACGACGGCCCCTTCACGTCGCCCGGCGACCTCCACCGGGCCGGCGTTTCGATCGCCTTCGGCACCTTCGACTCGTCGAGCGCCCGGGTGCTGCCCTACGAGGTGGCCACGGCCGTCGCCCATGGCCTCGACGGGGACGCCGCCCTGCACGCCCTGACCCTGGGTGCGGCCGAGATCCTCGGTCTCGACGACCGCCTGGGTTCGATCGAAGCGGGCAAGTGGGCCAACCTGATCGTCACCGACGGCGATCCGTTGGAAGTCCGCACCGCGGTGCGCCAGGTGATCATCCGCGGCCGCCCGGTCGACCTGGCGAACCGGCACAGCCGGTCGTACGAGCGGTACGGCAGCCGGCCCTAAGGGGCTTGCTGAAAGTTGAACTGGCGCCGCGGGAACGCGGGCGAATCGACGGAACGCTCAGCCGGGACTACTGCTCCTGGCTTGAGGCCGACTCCGCTTCCTGCGCCTGGAGCAGGCTGATGACCCGCTGGGTGAGGTCAACCCGCTCGCTGGCGTGGAGCACGCCACCGATGCTGGCGTTCAGGATCAGGTCGTGGCCGCCCTCGTCGATCAACTGCTGGACGATCGGGCGCAGCCGCTCGTTGATCTGCTGCAGCGTCTCCTCTTCGCGCTTCGACGCCCGGCGCTGGGCATCGGTGGCCAGGCGCTGCGACTCCCGCTGAAGATCCTCGAGCCGGTGCTGGATGCTACGGAGTTCGTCGGGCCCCTTGCCGACCGCGCTCTGGCGCAGGCTCTGCTCCTGGTTGGCATTGGCTTCGAGTGCCGCCCGGGCCTGGGTCTGGACTTGTTGCAGGAACGCCGCGAGCTCCTTCCCCTCCCGCGCTTCGGCGACGACGAGTTCAACGTTGATCACGGCGATGCGAACGCCGCCGGCTGCCGTTTCCTGGGCGTACAGGGATGGCCCGGCGGTGGCCAGAAGCAGGGCGATGAGCGAACAGATGATGAAACGGCGACGGGTCATTGGGACTCTCCACCTGGGGTGTAGATCGGCATGGGGAAGGGCGTGACTTTCCGGCTCTCGCGCCGTCCGAGATCGCGGATGCGGGCCGTACCCTGCTTCGTGACCTGATCGATGCGGAGCACCGAGTGCATTGGCAGATAGGTGCGGTGGACGCCGCTGAACTCGCGCTGCAGCCGTTCTTCCGAGGGATCGACGACCACCTGGGTCTTCTCGCCGAACACGAGCTCGCCGATCTCGACAAAGCCGAGCAGACCGCCCTGGGAGACCGAGCGGGAGTAGACCTCGTAGACCTCGCCCTGGCCCACGAACGTCACCCGGTAGATCAGGTCGTCGGACACGGGCTCACTTGGACTGCTGGAGTTTGGCAAAGGCTGCGGCCATGACGTTCAGTTTCTTCGAATCCGGCTGGCGTTGGCGGTAGTGCTTGTAGTCCGCCTTCGTCCCTACGAGTTGTGACCCCGGCGGCGCCAGCCCCAGACGCCGGCGCTTGCGGTCGATGCTCTCGATGACGACCTTGAGTTGGCGTCCGGGCGGGTAGGCGCGGTGTGCCTGGTTGCCGTCGGGGAGGGTGACCGCGGACATGGGTAGCAGACCGGTCAGGCCGGGCTCGAGTTCGACGAAGATGCCGAAGCGCGACACCTGCTCGACCCGGCCCTCGACCTGGGCGCCCTCGACGTACTGCTCGCCGAGGTCCTTCCAGGGGTCGTCCGCCGGCACCTCGCGCAGGGACAGCGCGATCCGGCGCCGCTTGGGCGTCACCTCGACGATCCAGCCCTCGACCTCCTGGCCTTCAGCGAACTCCGGCGCGCTCATCTGCTTGCCGATCGGGAGTTGGGAGGTGTGCACGAGACCGTCGAGGCCGGGGGCGATTTCGACGAACAGGCCGAATTCGCTGTGCCGCACCACCTTCCCCTTGAACTTCTCGCCGGCGGTGAAGCTCTTCGCCGTCTCCTTCCACGGATCCGCCTCGAGCGCCTTCATGGACAGCGAGATGCGCGCGCTGCGCTTGCCGTTCTTCTTTTCGATCTTGGTGACCACGGCTTCTACGGACTGTCCGACCTTCAACAGCTCGCCGGGCTCGCCTGACCGGGTTCGGGAGATCTGGGTGCGGTGGACGAGGCCGCCGAGTCCGCCTCCCAGATCGACGAAGGCGCCGAAATCGGTTACCGAGGTCACCGTACCGTTGATCGGCTCGCCGGACTCCTGCTTGGCGCGGATCTCGTCAAACGCGCGCCTGCGCTCGTCGCGGATGGCCGGTCGCCGGGTGAGCACGATCCGGCGGCCGGCCTCCTTGATCTCGAGAACGTGGAAAACGTACGTGTTGTTGACGTACTGGGCGGGAGGCTTGGGCCGGTTGCCGAGTTCCATCAGCGACCGCGGGCAGAACGTCGTGACCCCTTCCGCGACGACGTGGAAGCCGCCCTTGTTCCAGCCGATCACCTTGCCCTCGACCGGGTTCTTCGCCGCGAGCGCGGCGGCGAAGGGGAGGGCGGCGGCCGCCAGCTCGACCTCCGGAACCTCTTCGGACGCGGCCTCGGTCGCAGGTTCCTCTTCTGTCTCCGGCTCGGGCTCGGGTTCCTGTTCGGCTTCCGCGGTCGCCTGGACCTCGGTGTCCGGTTCGGCCTCGGTCGCGGCCTCGTCCTGTTCGGTGTCGGCCGACATCTCGACTTGGAGTTCGACGTTGTCGTTCGGCTCGACCGTTGCTTCTACCTGGTCCATGGGCACTTCGTCTTGACCTGTTGGGGGCGGCGGCTCAAGGGGCGCTTCGCCCTCCGCCGACACCTGAGCGAGCGCTGAATCGTTCGTCTCAGTCATGGTGTTGGAGGGAGGACACGGGCCGCGGCTGCGGGCGCGGACCGTGATTGTAGCAGTCCGCCATGCAACAAGGTGTACCTGGAACAGGACGGGCCCCGGCGGAGCCGAGGCCCGTTGTGTGTTCGGCCACCCGATCGCAATCGGGCGAACACAAGCTCCGTAGCCGGGTCCTCCATCAAGTAGACTCCTTCCAATTCCCATCACAACAGGAGGTACGGGATCATGAGAACGTCCACCGCCCCATCGTTCGCGCTTCTGGCCGCCCTCGGCGCGGCGGCCTGCCAGCAGGGAATGCCGGACCAGAGCATGGAGAGCGCCGATCAGTATCTGCAGGCATCCTCGTCGATCACACAGTGCCCGGGGACGGCGCCGGAGGTGGTCGCGATGGATATCACGGACGCCGCCAGCGGCCTCGCGATGATGGAAAACAAGATCACGACAGCGGAAGCCGGACCTTACCTGATCGTTGCCGCGCCCCAGGTCGGCCGTGCGGGTGGGGGCCCCATGGGCTGCTTCGACCTGTGGCTGCGCGTAAACGGGGCCGACGTCGCCAACTCCAACGTCCAGCTCTGTCAGGACGAAGGGAGCATGGCCAAGGACGTGATCGTCTCCCAGGGGATCGTCCCGTTCGAGGCGGGCGACGTGGTGGAGGTCATGATGTCGGCCAGCAACCCCGAAGCCAACATGTGCATCGAAGCGATTCAGCCGGACGGCGAGCCGCTGGTACCGTCCATCATCTTCTCGATGCTCAAATACTAGCGGGCTCTGTCTTCGCCTGTCGTCCCCGCGGCATTGGAATCAACGCCCCTGCCGGGGGGTGTGCATCGCTACGACGCGGTGACGATGCGCGCGATGGTGCAGCCGGCGATCCGGACCGACCGCCCCTCGGACCGCCCCCAGTCAGTTCGGTTCGGTAACGCCGGTGATCGCGCCCAGCGTCGGGCCGATCTCGGCGTGGAGCACGAGGTCGGCAATCCCGTCGAGGTCCGTGGCCTCGCGGTTCAGGATGACCAGCCCGGCGCCCGCCTGCTTGGCCAGGGAGGGGAAGCCGGCGGCGGGGTAGACCACCAGCGAGCTGCCGATCGCCAGGAAGAGGTCGGCGGCCAGGGTTGCCTCGTGGGCGCGGCGCATGGCGACCTCGGGCATCGCTTGGCCGAACGAGATCGTGGCCGTCTTGATGATGCCGCCGCAGGTTTCGCTGGCCAGGTTCTGCCGTGAGCAGACCGGCAGTTCCTCCCGCTCGCGGAACGCGGCCACGATGGGATCGAGTTCGTAGCGCTGCCGGCACTCGAGGCAGGCGGCGTAGGTCGCGTTGCCGTGCAGCTCGATCACCTCGTGGTCGGGAATGCCGGACTCCTGGTGCAGGCCGTCCACGTTCTGGGTGATCACGGCCCGGAGCTTGCCCAGGCGGCGGAGTTCGGCGAGCGCGAGGTGGCCACGGTTCGGCCTGGCCCTGGACATGGTCCGCTCGCTGCCGATCTTGCGCCGCCACGACTCGCGTCGCGCCTCCTCGGAGGCAACGAACTCGCCGAAGTCGATCGGCTTGTACTTCGTCCAGATGCCGCCCGGGCTGCGGAAGTCGGGGATGCCCGACTCGGTGCTGATGCCCGCCCCCGTAAACGCGACGATCCGGGTCGCTTCGTCTATCAGGCGTTCGAGTTCCTGCACTTGGCTCATCGCGCTCTCCCGATGGTTTGGACGAGGCGTCCAAGTCTACGGCCTGTTCTCTACCGACCGGTCGGTCTGTTACACTGCCCGCCGCCCGCAAATCACGCAAATCAGTTGGATGGAACCGGCGACGCCGGAGGATAGAGAGAGAGTCAGCATGTCTTTCCATAGCTTCACAGGCACGGACACCTACCTTGCCGCACCCGAACTCCGGGACTCGGTCAACGTGGCGGCAGCGCTCGAGAAGCCGCTCCTGATCCGCGGCGAGCCCGGTACCGGCAAGACGGTGCTCGCCGAGGCGATCGCCGAGAACCTGGTCATGGAACTCCTGACCTGGAACATCAAATCGACGAGCAAGGCCCAGGAG
This sequence comes from Candidatus Multivorans sp., assembly GCA_965205295.1. GTDB lineage: Bacteria > Acidobacteriota > Thermoanaerobaculia > Multivoradales > Multivoraceae > Multivorans. The sequence goes on along the minus strand of OZ242167.1, from coordinate 1,325,551 downwards.
GGTCTCTACGTCTACGACACGGTGCAGCGGCTCAACGACGCCCGCTTCGGCGACAAGGACATCACGGACATCTCGCAGTACATCAAGTACGGCCCCCTCGGCCAGTCCTTCCTCACCGACCAGCGGGTCGTGTTGCTGATCGACGAGATCGACAAGGCGGACATGGAGTTTCCGAACGACCTGCTGCATGAGCTGGACCGGATGACCTTCTTCGTCAACGAGACGGGTAAGCGCCACAGCGCCAGGTTCCGGCCGATTGTGGTGATCACCTCGAACAACGAGAAGGAACTGCCGGACGCCTTCCTGCGCCGCTGCGTGTTCCACTACATCGCGTTCCCGGACAAGGTCGAGATGGAGAGCATCATCCGGGTCCATCACCCGGACGTGGAGGCCGAGCTGCTCCAGCAGGTCCTGCTGCGGTTCTACTGGTTGCGCGATCTTCCCGAGATCCGCAAGAAGCCGTCCACCAGCGAGCTGATCGACTGGATCGCCGCGCTGCGCCGGGGCGGCGTGAGCACGGACGTGATCGAGAGTGAGCTACCCTTCCTGGGCGTGCTGATGAAGCGGGAGAACGACCTGGAGGCGGTCATGGCGGCGCACCGTCGCGGCCGGGTGAACTAGGGTCGGACCGCAGCGCCACACCGCAGCCCAAGCTCCTCGGACGCAGTCCAAGCTCACTCGAACGCAGCCCCAGCCATGTTCGTCGATTTCTTCTACCACCTGCGAGGCTACGGCCTGAAGGTGACGATCACGGAGTGGCTGGCCTTGATGAGAGCGCTCGCGATCGGCTACAGCCGCGCCGACCTGCACGTCTTCTACAACCTGGCCCGCTGCCTGATGGTCAAGCGGGAGGCGGACTTCGACAACTACGATCGCGCCTTCGCTTCGTTCTTCATGGGGGTCGAAAACCACTTCGACATGAGTGACGAGCTGCTGGAGTGGCTGTCGAATCCGAAGCTGCCGCGGGAGTTGACCGACGAGGAGCGCGCGAAGCTGCAGGCGCTCGATCTCGATGAGCTGCGCGAGCGCTTCAAGGAACTGCTGGATGAGCAGAAGGAGCGCCACGACGGCGGCAACCGCTGGATCGGGACGGGCGGCATGTCTCCCTTCGGCCACGGCGGCGAGCATCCCACCGGAGTTCGCATCGGTGGCGCCGGCGGCGGCCGGTCCGCGGTCCAGGTGGCGAGCGACCGGCGCTTCCGTAATCTGCGCTCGGACCGCATCCTCGACACGCGGCAGATCGGGCTGGCGCTGCGGCGCCTGCGCAAGCTCGACAAGGACGAGGGCCCCGAGGAACTGGACATCGACGAGACGATCGACAGCAGCGCCCGCAACGCCGGCGAGATCGACCTCGTGTTCCGTCCGCCGAAGCGCAACCGGATCAAGCTGCTGCTGCTGATCGACGTGGGCGGGTCGATGGATCCGCACACGCTGCTCTGCGAGCGGCTGTTCTCCGCCGCGCACAAGGCGAACCACTTCAAGAAGTTCGAGTTCAAGTTCTTCCACAACTGCGTGTACGAGAACCTGTACACCGACATCAGCCGCTGGAAGGGCGAACCGACTTCCCGGGTCCTCAAGCGCCTGGACCACACGTGGTCGGTGTGCCTGGTCGGCGATGCCTGGATGAGTCCCTACGAGTTGACCCACACCGGCGGCGCGATCGACTACTACCACAGCAACCAGGTCACCGGCCTCGACTGGCTGCGCAAGTTCCGCGACCGCTGCCCGAACTCGATCTGGCTCAATCCGGAGCCGCGCCGGATCTGGAACGCTCCCACGATCCATCTGATCCGGCAGGTGTACCCGATGTTCGAGCTGACCATCGACGGCCTGACCGAGGGCATCGATGTGCTGCGAGGCATCCGGCCGAACCGCGCGCTGGCGGCCTGATCCAGAGCGAGCGTGTCAGCCGCTGCCTGGGCCCCGGAATGGACTCACGTCGTTGCGTTTCTGCGGCGCAAGCACCTAGACTGTCCAGATGGACGAGAAACCGCCAGGTAAGGCTCCGTCTGATGACTTCGGTTCGGTTGGGAACGAGCCGGATCGGAGCGATCCGGTCTTCGATCTGCCCACGAGCCTGAGCCGGGTGCCCGCTCCGGTCGAACCCGAGAGCGCGGACCCGTACTTCGACGACTCGCCGGAAGAGGCGCCGCCGCGCTCAGGGACGATCGCCGTCATCGTGATCGCCGGCCTGATTCTGCTTGGCGGCGGCGCGGTGATGTGGTGGTGGTTCAGCAGCCGCTCAGAAGAGCGCGTGGATCAGAACGCCGCCGCTGCGGCGGTTGAGGCGCCGGCGGACGCTGAACCAGCCCCGGCGCCCGCCGACCAACCTGCCCCGGAACCGCCGCCGCCTCCGGCTCTGTCCGACAGCGACTCTCTGGTGCGGGACATCGTGGGCGGCCTGTCGCAGCACGCTCAGTGGCTTGCATGGCTGGTTCCCGAGGAACTGGCGATGAACTTCGTGCGCGTGGTCGGAGCGGTGGCCTACGATGAGCCGCCCCAGTCCAGTCTGGCGCCGCTGCGGCCCGAGGAGGGCTTCAGCGTCGTGCGGCGGGGTCAGCGCTTCTACCCGGCCGAGACGAGCTTTCGCCGCTACGACCTGGCCGTCGAGGTGTTCGATTCGATCGATGTCGCCGGCGCCGCCGGCGCCTATGAGCGCCTGGCGCCCCTGCTCGAAGTGGCCCACGACGAACTCGGATACCCCAACGAGTTCGGCGACACCCTGGAACTTGCGGTGACGAGGCTGCTGGCGACGCCGATCCTGGACGCTCTGCCGGAGCTTCGGTTGCGGGTCATCAGCTTCGAGTACGTCGATCCCGGGCTCGAGGGGTTGAGCCCTGCCCAGAAGCTCCTGTTGCGCCTGGGGCCGGACAACGGCGACCGCGTGCGGGAGAAGGTCAGGGAGCTCTACGGGGCGTTGCGGTAGAGCCGGCTACTCGAGTTCCCCGCCACCCGTGGCGCGGCGTTGAGCTTCCGCATACCGGGGCAGCATCCGGTCGTAGACGGCGACCGCTTCGGGGCGCGGTGCGGCGGAGGGCCCCGGTTCGGCGGCCGGCGGGAGCGGGTACGGTCTGCGGCCGGTCGCACGCAGGGCGGCGCCGAGGGCGGCGCCGTCGCTGACCTCGTGGCCCTCGACGCGGCAGCCCACGACATCGGCGGCAATCTGGAGCAGCTCCCGGTTGCGGGCGCCGCCGCCGGTAGCCAGGATCCGGCTGGGCCGGGTCGCCATCCATTCCGAGTTGAGCCGCATCGACAGGAACTGGCCCTCGACGACGGCGCGGCAGTTTCGTGCGGCCTGCTCGGGCGCGTCCGCGAGGCCGCCCAGCCTGATGACCCGCGGCGACGCCACGCGCGGGACGATCTCCGGCTCGAACCAGGGCAGCATCGTCATGCCGTCGTTGCCCGGCGGCGTTGCCCGCAGTGCGTCCTCGAAGCCTTGCCAGTCGAGACCGTAGCGGTCTCGCACCGCCTCGCGCGCGAGCGATCCGTTGCGGAAACAGATCAGGCTCATCGGATGCCCGCTCGGCGCGATGAACACGTGGCCGCCCTGGTCCGGATCGACGGCGACATCGGCCAGCAGGCAGAAGTAGGTGTCGCTCGTCCCCAGGCTCAGCACTGCCTCGCCCGGCTCTCTCGTGCCGACACCGACCAGGGAGCAGGGGTTGTCGCCGGATCCGATGACCACCTGGGCGTCCGCGGGGAGACCGTACCGGGATGTGAAGTAGGCCGCGACACGACCGACGACGGTCCAGGGCGGTTGGGACGGCAGCAGGCGCCTGTGCAGCCCTTCCGCGGTGGCGGCAATGGCTACCGGTGACCACTCTCGCCGCCGGATGTCGAGAAGGTTCATGCCGGCGCCGTCGCCGTGGTCGATCGGGACCAGCCTGCCGGCGAGCACCGAAGTGATGAAGGAGCTGACCAGGCAGATGTGAGCCGTCCGAGCCCAAGCCTCGGGCTCGGCCTTCGCGAAGCGTCGGATCTGGGGGCCCGTGAAGCGTTCGAAGGTGTCGCTGCCGGTGAGTTCTGCTGTTGCCGCGGGGCCACCGAGTGCGCGGCGAATCTCTTCGCATTCCCGCCCGGTGGAGGAGTCCGTCCAGATCGGCGCCGCGGCACGCGAGAGCAGCGGTTCGACCTGTTGCGCCAGACGTCGCTCGGGCGAAAGGGACCGGAGCGCCTCGCCGGCGCCCGCCCGGAGGTACACGGAGCCGTGCTGCTGCCCGGATACCGACACGCCGTGAATCCTCCGGCATGCGTCGGCGCCCAGTCGTTCCAGTGCCAGGTCGAGGGCCTCGAGCCACAGGCACGGCGGTACCCGCCCGATCGCCGGATCGTCGTTGGGGAGCTGGCCGTTGACGGTGCCGTAGGCCGGCAGTTCCGAGTCGTAGTGGACGCCGGCGCGGGCGGCGATGCGGCGCGCCCGGTCTTCGCCTCCGCCATCCGGCGGCGGCGCCTCGACCAGGATCGCGGTCAGGCTCTGGGTGCCGACGTCGATCCCTAGGTACAGGGGACCGGAACTCACTCGATGTGAGTGCTGTACAGGTAGTCGTTGAGGATGCTCTCGAGCTCCTCTTGCCGGCCGCTCGTCCTGGGCGGTTCGCCGAGCCCGCCGGCCCACTCCTCCAGCTCCTCGAGCGTGGTCTCGCCGGTCATGACCTTGCGTCCCAGGCCGCGGCGGTAGCCGGCGTAGCGCTGCCGGATGCGCTTGCCGGCCAGGCCCAGCACGCCGTCGCGCTTGATCCGTTCGACGATCAGCAGTGCCTTGGCGAAGATGTCCATCGACGCGATGTGGGCGTAGAACAGGTCGACCGTGTCGAAGGATCCGCGACGCACCTTGGCGTCGAAGTTCAGGCCGCCCCAGCGCAGGCCGCCCTGACCGCGAATGATGAGCAGGGCGAGGACGCACTCGCGCAGGCTCATGGCGAAGTTGTCCGTGTCCCAGCCGACGCCTTCCAGGCCGCGGTTGATGTCGACGCTGCCGAGCATGCCGGCGCCCGCCGCGGTCGCCAGTTCGTGCTCGAAGGAGTGGGTGGCGAGCGTGGCGTGATTCGCCTCGACGTTGAGTAGAAGATCATCCATCAGGTCGAATTCGCGCAGGAAGTTCAGGCAGTGCGCGCAGTCGAAGTCGTACTGGTGGACCGAGGGCTCCTTCGCCTTGGGCTCGAGGAAGAACTTGCCCTTGAAGCCCTGACGCCGCGCGTAGTCGACGGCGAGCCGGAGGAAGGCGGCCATCTGCTCGCGTTCGCGGCGCATGTCCGTGTTGATCAGCGAGGTGTAGCCCTCACGGCCGCCCCAGAACACGTAGCCGGCGCCGCCGAGTTCGATCGTGGCGTCGATCGCGCGCCGCACCTGGGCCGCCGCGTGGGCGAAGACCCGGGGGTCGGGGTTGGTCGCTGCGCCGTGGGTGTAGCGGGGGTGGCCGAACAGGTTCGCGGTGCCCCAGAGCAGCTTGACGCCGGTCTCGCGCTGCCGGATGCGTGCGAGTTGGACGATCTCCTCCAGGTACTCGTTGCTCTCGGCAACCGAGCGGCCCTCGGGCGCGATGTCCCGGTCGTGGAAGCAGTAGTAGCGCACGCCGAGCTTGGTGAAGAACTCGAACGCGGCGTCGAGCGTCCGCCGGGCGACCTCAACCTGTGTCGGCGCGTGGTTCCAGGGGCGGTCGTACACGGGATCCGGTCCGAAGGGATCCTGGCCGCCGCCCTTGAAGGTGTGCCAGTAGGCGACCGCGAACTTGAGTTGCCGCTCCATCGTGGTGCGGCCGACCTTGCGCGTGCGGTCGTAGTACTTGAACGCGAGCGGGTCCCGGCTGTCCGGCCCGCGGTAGGGGATCGCCTTCGGGATCTCCGGGAAGAAAGGCTCGACTTCGGGGCGGAAGGGGGTCATCGAACTGCGAGCTCCTCCTCAGGGCCGACCGAGTCAGTTGTCCTCGAACGCGGCGTCAAAGGCGATCGCCGAGGGCGCGAAGTCGAGCGCCCGGACGAAGTCGGCCGCTTCGGCGGCGCCGTGTTCGCGGTCCATTCCGGAGTCCTCCCACTCGACGGAGAGCGGGCCGTCGTAGCCGATGTCGTTCAGCGCCCGGATGATCTCCTCGAAATCGACCGAGCCGCGGCCGGGCGAGCGGAAGTCCCAGAACCGGCGGTGGTCGCCGAAGTTCGTGTGGCCGCCGAACACGCCGCAGGGCTTGGGCTGATCGGACCACCAGGCGTCCTTGATGTGGACGTGGAAGATGCGGCCGCCGAAACGGCGAATGAAGTCCACGTAGTCGACGCCCTGGTAGCCGAGATGGCTGGGGTCGTAGTTGAAGCCGAACGCCGGGTGACCGTTCACCGCCTCGATGGCGCGCTCGGCGCTGACGGTGTCGAAGGCGATCTCGGTCGGGTGCACCTCCAGCCCGAACCGCACGCCGAGCTCCTGGTAGGCGTCGAGGATCGGCGTCCAGCGGGCGGCGAAATCGGCGAACCCGTCGTCGATCATCGCCGGCGGTACCGGTGGGAACGAGTAGAGCAGGTGCCAGATCGAGCTCCCGACGAAGCCGTTCACCACCTCGAGACCGAGGGCCTTCGCCGCTTCGCCGGTGCGGATCATCTCGTCGGCGGCCCTCCTGCGGACATCCTCGGGGTCGCCGTTGCCCCAGACATGCGGCGGCAGGATCGCCTCGTGCCGGGCATCGATGCGGTCGCAAACGGCCTGACCCACCAGGTGATTGCTGATCGCGAACAGTTCGAGACCGTGCTGCTCAAGCAGTTCGCGCCGCGAGGCCGCGTAGGCGTCATCGCAGCGGTCGACCTCCACGTGGTCGCCCCAGCAGGCGAGTTCCACGCCGTCGTATCCGAGGTCTCGCGCCAGCGGACAGAGGTCGGCGACCGGCAGGTCGGCCCACTGGCCGGTGAAGAGGGTTACGGGTCGGGCCACGGTGCGTCTCCTCCAGGTTGCTGCTTCCGTTTCGGTTCGTGCTCGGCGCCTGCCGCCGCGTCAGCCCGGCATCCTGAGCCACTTCTGATCGCTCTGGCTGCTCGCGACCACGGTCTCGATGAACTGCATCCCGCGCAGGCCGTCGTGGACGGTGGGGAAGTCGAGCATCGTCGGGTCGGGTTCGACCCCGCGCCGGCGGCAGTCGAGGGTCCGGGCGAAGTTCCGGTACAGGTTGGCGAACGCCTCGAGGAAGCCCTCGGGGTGGCCGGCCGGCAGCCTCGTGTGCGCCGCGGCGTCGTCGCACAGACCCTGGCCGGAAGTCCGCAGGATCTCACGCGGACGATCGAGCCACTTGAGGATCAGCGTGTTCGGCTCTTCCTGGCGCCACTCGAGACCCCCGGTTTCACCGTAGACCCGGATCGCCAGCGCGTTCTCCTCGTCGACCGAGATCTGGGAGGCGTAGAGAACGCCGCGGGCGCCGCCCGCGAAGTGCAGGAGCACGTTGCCGTCGTCCTCCAGCGGCCTGCCGTCGACGAACGTGGTCAGGTCGGCGCACAGGGACTCGATGCGAAGCCCGGTGATCGCCTCGGCGAGGTTCTCGGCGTGCGTTCCGATGTCGCCGATGCAGCAACTGATGCCGGCGCGCTCCGGGTCGGTGCGCCAGTCCGCCTGCTTCTGGCCCTCCGCTTCGAGTTCGGTGGCGAGCCAGCCCTGCGGATACTCGACGACGATCTTGCGCACCCCGCCGAACTGACCGCTGCGGACCCGGTGCCGGGCCTCCTTGACCATCGGGTAGCCGGTGTAGTTGTGGGTCAGGCCGAAGACGAGGCCCGTTCGTTCGACTGTTGCGACCAGTGCTTCCGCCTCGGCCGCCGACTTCGTCATCGGCTTGTCGCTCATCACGTGGAAGCCGGCTTCGAGCGCCGCCCGGGCGACCGGAAAGTGCATGTGGTTCGGGGTAACGACGGAGACGAAGTCCATCCGCTCGGCCGGGTCCAGGGCGGCTTCCCGTTCCATCATCTCCTGGTAGGCGCCGTAGCAGCGCTGGGGCGGGAGGAAGAGTTCGGCGCCCGAGGCCCGCGAACGTTCCGGGCTCGAGCTGAAGGCGCCGCAGACGAGTTCGATCAGGCCGTCGAGACCGGCCGCCATGCGATGCACGGCGCCGATGAAGGCGCCCTGGCCGCCGCCGACCATGCCCATGCGGATCTTCCGTTCCATCGCGCGCTCTCCTTGGGGTGCGGCTCTCTCGCGCTCAGTTGCTCTCGATCCGCACGTTGTCGTAGGACACGACCGACGGAGAGTAGCCCAGGAGTCCCGGCGACCCGTTCCGGATCGGATGCGGGTCCTCGGCGGTGACCGTCCACTCGGCGGGCTCCTCGCCGCCCCGAGGCCAGACCTTGCCGCGGATGGTCGCCGTGTCGGCATCGCTCTCGACCTGGAGCTTGATCGTGTACCACTGGTCCATCTCGAACGCGAAGTCAACCGTCTGTTCGACCCGGAGTTGGGCCGACCAGGACCGGATCTGCAGCCGCTGGTGAATACCCGCCAGGTCGAGAATGTAGCCGCTGTTGATCAGCCCCGCGTCGGATTTGCGGCGGCCCTTCTGGGTGGTGCGCACGTCGGCCTGGATCGTGTAGTTGCCGAGGCTCGGTGGACCCAGCAACAAGGGCGAACGGAGCAGTCCGCGTTCCGCGACCGGCTTGATCAGGATGCTCTCGCCGTCTTCCTCGGCGATGTCGTAGCGGCCGCCGCCGATCCAGTACCCCCGCTTGCCATCAGAGAAGTCCTCGGCCCAGGGAAGGGGAGGGAAGACACGGACGCGGGCCTCGGCCGAGAGATCGCCGCTGGTGGCCACGAGCGACCCGGCCTGGAAGCTCGAATCGTCCGCGATGCGGATCGTGTCGCCCGCGAGGCCGGCCTCGAGTCCCTTGAGCGACCAGGTCGCATCGACGGCGCCCATCGGACGGCCGAGGGCGTCGTAGGCGAAGACCTCGAAGTCGTGACTCTCGCCGGGGTTGGTTGTGATCTCGGCCGGCGCCACGAGCAGGGTTGCCGCCGGTCCCTGCGCCGCGGCCTCGTTGCCTCGGCTGGGAAGCGGGGAGGCCGTGACCTCGAACGGAGCGCCCTTGTCGCCGAGACAGTAGACACCCTCTTCGGTGGTGAAGTAGATCCGCCCGTAGGCGATCGCGGCCGAGCCGTACAGCTCCGCGTAGCGGCCGCCAGGAACCGTCAACTGGTGGCGGCTCAGCATCTCGGCACTCCCGTCGCCCGGCCGGACGATCGCGAAGTGACCGTTCGTTTCGCCGGCGTAGATCTTGCCGTCGGCCCAGACCGGCGACGCCTTGCCGACGGTGCCGATGCTGAGTTCCCATTGCACTTCTCCGGTGGCCGCGTCGACCGCCGCCAGGTTGCCGGAGTTGTTGACGACGTAGAGGCGACCCTCGTGGATCGCGGGCGACGGGAATCCGGACTTGTTTCGGTTCCACCGCCACAGTTCGCCCGTGTTCGTGATGTCGCCGCTGCCTGTGCCGTCGATCGCGACGACACGACCGAGCGTGGCCTCGTCCAGGTTCTCCTCGCTGTGGCCGATGAAGACCCGGCCCGCCTCGTCGACGACGGGCGAAGCGTTGATGCCGCGCTTGGAGAGGGCGAACTCCCAGACCTTCTTGCCGGTGCGCGCCTGCAGGGCGTAGATCCCACCGTCGGCGTTGCCGCCGATGATCAGTCGCTGGCCGTTGATCACGGCGATGACCGGGGTGGACTGGGTGTTGCGGTCATGGACCGCGCCGCCCGGCGTGGACATCCAGCGGACGGCGCCGGTGCGCTTGTCGAATGCGTAGTAGCGGTGCCGGGGCGGGCCCTGGTTGCCCCAACTTCCGTTGATCATGTTCAGGATGACCTGGTCCTCGTCGATCACGGCGGAGGCGGTCCGGCCGCCGTAGCCTTCGAAGCGGCCGTGCTCCTCCTTCAGGGGGCGTGACCAGACCAGTTCGCCGTCGCTGTCCAGGCAGAGAAACAGACCGCTCACCAACTGCGCGTAGATGTACCCGGTTTCCGGGTCGCCGGTGAGAGAGGCCCAGCCGACCCGGTTCATTGCAACGGTGGTGAGGTAGAGGTTGTAGCGGTTCTCCCACAGCGGTTCGCCCGTGCCGGCGTCGAAGGCCGCGACGACGGCCTGCTCGTCGATTCCCTCGCCGGCCCGACCGTTGACGAACACGCGCCCGCCCATCACCACCGGCGTCGAGCGGGAGATGAAGTCCTGACGCCAGATCAGGTTCTCGCCCTCCGGGCTCCAGGTGTCGATGAGACCGGTCTGGGGGGAGGTCCCGTTCTGGTACGGACCCCGCCAGGAGGTCCACTCCTCGGCGTGCAGCGAGCCGGCGGCCAGGGTCGCGAGCAACAGCAGCGCGCCTGCGTGTCGCGTCATCTTCCTCTCGCCTGCCGGCTTGGTCCCGGGAATGGGCCCGGAGAGATGGGCCCCGGCCCTGTATGCGTCCTTCATTCTGCGCAATCTCCTCGCTCGCCTGTCACGCGTGATGTACTCGCGGTGTGGCGGATGATGTCGCTACTCGGCTTGGTTCCCTTCGCGGTTCCTGCGCAAAGGCTTCGGTGTCTTCCCGGTCGGCCGGATAGACTATCGCCTAGTTCCGGCGTCGGCGCGGGCATCGGGCTGAGAGGATCCGGCCTCGTGTCTTCGTGAAGCAAACCCTGCTCAGAGGTTGATCATGTCCATTACCCCCGAAATCGAGTCCCGCATCCGGGGCATCGTGGATTCAAGCCCCGCCGTCCTGTTCATGAAGGGCAGTCCCGCCGCGCCTCAATGCGGTTTCTCGGCCCAGGTCGTCCAGGTGCTGAACCGGCTGCTCCCGGTGTACCAGACCTTCGACGTGCTGTCGGACGCGGAGGTCCGCGAGGGCGTCAAGGAGTTCTCCGAGTGGCCGACGATCCCCCAGCTCTATGTCGGCGGCGAGTTCCTGGGCGGCTGCGACATCGTCAAGGAGATGTATGACAGCGGCGAGCTCCACGACGCGCTGGGCATGGAGCGTCCCGCGGTGACCGACGACCAGGTCGCGGTCTCGATTAGCGCCGATGCGGAGCAGATCCTCCGCAACGCCCAGCAGCAGCAGCAGGCGGAGCTTCACTTCGGCATCGACGCGAAGTTCCAGCCCTTCCTCGGCTTCGGCCCGGCGACGGGATCGGAGGTCCGGGTGCAGGTCGGGGATCTGTACTTCCTGCTCGATCAGGACAGCGCGGCGCGCGCCCAGGGCGCCTCGATCACGGTAGTCGAGAGCGAGCACGGCCAGCGCCTCGATGTCGACATCCCGGCCGCCCGCGCCGCCGGCTGATCGTTCGGCGGGTGAACGGAACGTCGCCAGGGATGGAGATTTCGGCTCAGCCGTCGCCACAGGAGACGGCGGAACGCATCCGGGAGGCGGTGGCGGAGGCGCTGCCGGGCGCCCGGATCGAGGTGAGGGGCGAGGGCAGCCACTTCAGCCTGCGGGTGGAGTCCGCCGCCTTCGCCGGCCAGGGACGGCTGGCCCGTCAGCGGCTTGTGCTGCGGGCTGTTGCCCCGCTGATGAAGGGCGAAGGCGCGCCGGTTCATGCGATCGACCGGCTGGAGACTGTGCTGCCGGCCGCGGAGTAGCCCCTCCGGTTTGAACCGTGCCGCCCGGACGTGGTACATTCGCCAAAGATTCTGAACCGCCAACCAGCAACCTTGGACCCGGGAGGACGCTCGTGATCTCCAACCTCGTGATTCCCAACCGTTGGCGCTTCGGCGCTCTTGTCGCCGTGCTGCTTGTCGCTGCCGCACCGGCATTTGCCGCCGGCCCCAACGAAGTCGACCGCTCGAAGGACGCGGTTACGTTCCATGAGGACGTCGAGCCGATCCTGCAGCGCTCCTGCCAGGGCTGCCACCGTCCCGAGGGCGTTGCCTACGGCGGCATGATTGCGCCGATGGCGCTGACCACCTTCGAGGAGGCTCGGCCCTGGGCCCGGAGCATCGCCCGTCAGGTGGAGGCGAAGCGGATGCCGCCCTGGTTCGCGAGCGAGGAGACCCACGGACAGTTCACGAACGAGCGGGTTCTGAGCGAGGAAGAGATCGACACGATCCTCAGTTGGGCCACCACGGGCGCCCGCCGCGGCGATCCGGCGAACGCGCCGGCGCCGGTCGAGTGGCCGAGCGGATGGCTGATCGGCGAGCCGGACCTGGTGCTCGATCTGGCCGAGCCGTTCTGGGTCGACGACGACGTGAAGGATGTGAACATCAGCCTCAAGGCCGAGATGATCACGGATGAGATGCTGTCGGAACCGCGCTGGATCAAGGCGATCGAGTTCCGGCCCGGCAGCGGCGTGGTTCACCACGTCGTCGGTTCCCGGATGGCCGCCGAGACCGAGACGCCCGGCGCTGCGGGCCTGATCGGCGGCATCGCTCCCGGCACCGAGCCGTTCCAGCTTCCTGACGGCGCCGGCCGCCTGCTGGTGCCGGGCACCCAGCTCTACTTCTCGATGCACTACAACAAGGAGCCGGGCGTGGACACCGGTGTCTGGGATCGCTCCCAGATGGCTTTCAAGTTCCATCCCAAGGACGCGAAGATCGACCGCATCGTCAAGTGGGAAGGTGTCGGCAACAGCGACTTCGAGATCCCGCCGGGCCATGAGAACTGGGTGATCGGCGCCTCCAAGGTCTTCGGGTACCCGACCACGATCTACGGCTACCTGCCGCACTCCCATCTCCGTGGTCTGGACGCGAAGTACACCGCGTACTACCCCGACGGCACCGAGGAAGTTCTGCTCAACATTCCGGCCTACGACTGGAACTGGCAGGCGAACTACACCTACAAGGAGCCGAAGCAGATTCCGGCCGGTACCCGCGTCGACGTGCTGATGACCTACGTCAACACCGAGGAGCGGAACGAAGCCACTGTGCTGGAGCTCGACATCACCCGCGCCGTCCAGTTCGGCGGCCCGACCACCGACGAGATGATGATCGGCTTCATCGACTATTCGGAGGATCGCGGTGACGCACAGGTCACCGAGACCGAGGACGCCCCCGCGGCGCTGACGCCGGCTGCCGGTGGCGGCCAGTAGGCGAGAGAGCTTTTGAACTGCGGCGCGTCCACTTCGCTGGACGCGCCGCTTTTTTTTCGTCTGGCGGTTCACGCGGAATGACCACTGAAGGGCCAGGGCGGACGCTGTACGGCGCGGTCGATCTGGGCGGCTCCCACATCGGCGTGGCGCTGGGGACCCTCGACCCGGCGGCCGGCGAGTACCGCCTGGCGGCGTCCAGAACGCTCGATGGCGGCGGGTACGACGGATGGGAGTGCGTACTCGACCAGATCGCGGGCGAGATGCTCGCGCTCATCCGCGAGGTCGGCGAACGCCCGGCGGCGGTCGGCGTCGGTTGCCCGGGCTGGGTCGACGTGGAGGCGGGCGAGACGCGGTTCCTGCCCAATCTGCCGACCCAGTGGCGGGACGTGCCGGTCGCGCGGATTCTCGGCGACCGGCTGGGGACCCGCGTCCATCTGCTGAACGATGTGCGCGCGGCAACGCTGGGCGAGTTCACGCTCGGCGCCGGCCGCGGCGCCTCGACGATGGCGCTGTTTGCGCTCGGCACCGGAATCGGCGGCGGCGTCGTGGTCGATGGCCGGTTGCGGCTGGGGCCGCTCGGTTCGGCGGGAGAACTCGGTCACCAGACCGTCGACCCCAACGGACCGCTGTGCGGTTGCGGCAACCGGGGTTGCCTCGAAGCGGTGGCGAGCGGTCCGGCCATCGCCGCGGCCGGTGTCCGGCTCCTGTACTCCGGTCAGGCGCCGCTCCTCTTCGAGCGGACCGGCGGCGATGCAGGGCGGGTGACGGCCGAGACGATGGGCGAGGCGGCAAGAGCCGGCGACGAGGCGGTGATGCGAGAGCTGGAGCGAATCGCCGGCCTGGTCGGCATCGCGGCGGCCAACGTCGTCGTGGCGCTCCATCCGGAGCTCGTGCTGCTCGGCGGCGGCGTTGCCGGCCTCGGCGACGTGCTGTTCGACGGCGTCCGGCGGGAGATCGCCGAGCGCGTGCGGGTGTTTCCGATCGACGACGTACGCGTCGAACCCACTGCGCTCGGCGCCGACTCGGGTCTTGCCGGCGCGCTGGTGTGGGCCGCCTCTGCTTCACGAAGCCGGTAGCCCTGCGCCCGGGTCGGTACAGGTCAGGTCCCTCCGAAATGCGGCCAAAGGCGGTGTCGACCTCTTCTTCGAACGACGCCAACACGTGCGGAGCCTCGTCGAGATACCACCGTTCGGCGAGCGCCAGATCCTGCACTGCCGCGGACGTCAGGCGGACGGCCAGGGTCACGCCCTGTCGGCGAAGATTCGCCGGCGGACCGCTTCCCAAGGCACCGAGCGCTCCTCCGGCAGGATGTCCTCCAGAGCCGCCAGGCGGTCACGAATCAGGTCCCGCTGCCACTCGGGGACCGGAATCTCGTCCGGTGTCAGACTGTCCCAGAGCTCGACCACGAGTTCGATGCGCTCCCGCACGGGAAGGTTGAGCGCCTCTTTCTGGATGTGGGACTTGGCTAGCATGGCTAGAGCATATCGGTTTGGTCGCCGGCACCAGCGCCGCGCCGACGCTCGTTCGGACTCGAAACTGCGGCCCGATCCGCGTGTTTCTACGGTGTGCCCGACCCAGGTCCGGGCTCGATCACGAGCAACGTCGCGTCGCGATCGGCGGCGAAGGCGAGGCAGGCTCGGATGTCCTCGCACGTCAGGTCCGGAAAGTCCCGGAGGAGTTCCCTTTCGGACATGCCCGCCGCCAGGTAGTCCAGCACGTCGGACACCGTCATGCGCAGGCCACGGATGCAGGGTTTGCCACTGCGTTTTCCAGGCTCGATTGTGATCCGACCCAAGTCCGCCATGGGCTCAGCCTAGGTAACGACCGGCCATCGGTCAAGCGAACGCGGACACGACCATTCCAAAGTCCGACGCTTCGCGTCGGATGCGGGCAGGATGCCCGCGTGCCATCAGTGCGCCCGAAGACGGGCGCACTGAGTGGGTCGCGGGTGGCGCGCATCGCGCCACCCGGGTTCCCAGGCTCGGAGAGCCGGTTCGGCACCGATCCATCGATCCGAGAGCGATGTCCGCTCTCGTTCATGCCGCCGACCGGTTCTCGGTTCGGGCTGCGGTGGCCGTAGCGGTCGCCACATGCCGCCGGCGACGGCGGAGGAGGAGTTCGGCCAGGAAGAGGAGGGTTGCCGCGGCGACCAGGATCGACCACAGCTCGAACCGGCGGATCGCGGTGGAGGCGCCGGGGGCGGAAATGGCGGCGACGGCGCCGGCTACGGTCTCGTGGAACAGGCCAGAGGTTTCGGTGGCGAGTTCGACGAGGGCGGCAATGTCGGGGGCGCCGGGGCGCAGCTCGTCGCGGGCGGGGAAGAAGATCGTGCGGCCGGGTCCGACGTTCGCCTCGGCGCCCGGTGCTCCGGTGTGGACCTCGACGCGGTAGGGCTCGAGGCTTGGCGCGAGTTGCAGGCCCTGTTCCGGCGAAAGACGGTAGAGGCCCGGGCCGTTACGCTGCATCGGCGCTTCGAGGCGGCGCTCGCCGCGGAGCACGACGAGGCGGGGGGAGAGGTCGCTGGCGAATCGCCCGCCGTCCTCGATCACGCTGAGTTCCGCTTCGAGGCTCCCGTCCCGGCGGCCGAGGCGCAGTTCCCACTCGGCGCTGGCGCGCCGGTCGGCGGCGTCGCGGACGACCTGGGCGACGAGGCGGGGCAGTTCGGGCCACCGCAGCCAGTCGCTCGCCCAGCGGGGCTGGAGGTCGGAGGTGAACATCCAGGTCTTGCCCAGGCCGACGTAGCGGCTGGCCAGGATCGGGTCCGACTCGCCGGCGCCGAGAATCACCTCCGCGCTGTCCTTGGCCACCGCGGCGATGCGGCCGTAGAGCTGGGGCGCTGTGGCCATGTCGACTCCCGCGAGCGCTTCGGACTGGCCGCGCTGCTGGACCCTTATCTCCTCTTCCCGGGTCGAGTCGGGGAGTTGGTTCATCGTCTCGTCGATCAGGATGCTCTGCACGGACGAGGGATCCTCGATCGTGTAGGCGTTGCCGTCGCCCCAGTCGGCGATGTCCGCGAGCAGCTCGCGGTCGGACTCGACGCCGATGGCGACGGTGGAGACGGTGATCTCTTCCTGCCGCATGCGGAGCACCAGGCGCTCGTACTCGTCCGGATAGGTGCGGCCGTCCGAGACCAGGATGACGTGTTTGACCTCGGACTGGACTTCCGCGAGTTGATCCAGGCAGGCCTCGAGCGCTGGATAGAAGTTGGTCTGGGCGCTGGCCTCGATGCGATCGACGCGCTCCGAAAGCCGCTCCTGTTCGCGTACGAACTGCAGGGGGACGATCTCGTGGGTGTGCCAGTCGAAGGCGACCAGGCCGAAGCGGTGTTGCTCGTTCAGCATGCCGAGGGCGGCCTTGGCGGCCTCCTTGGCCAGCTCCATCTTCGGACCCTTCATGCTGTAGGACTTGTCGAGCGCGATCATCAGGGCGACCTCGCTGCGCTCTTCCTCGATCTCGAAGTCGAGCGGCAGCACGCGTTCGAGCGGCGAGTCCCGGTATCCCTCCTCGCCGAAGGTCGCCTCGCCGGCCACGAACACCAGGCCGCCGCCCTCGTCCTCGACCCAACGCCCAAGCGCCTGCTGCGCCGGTCCGGCAAGGCCGTCGGCCGCGACGTTGCTCAACAGGACGGCGTCGTACCGAAGCAGGGCGGCCGGGTTGAGCGAGGTGCGATCCGGTGCCCTTCGGGTCACCTGCAGTCCCTGAGCTTCCAGCAGCCGCTGCAGATCGCCCGAGTGATCGGCTGGCGCCAGCAACAGAGTGCGGTGCTTGGGCCCCACGCGGAGACTGCCGCGCCAGACGGCGCCCTGGGTTGGCGCCTCGCCTTCGCCGCTGCCGAGGACGGCTTCGAACGTCTGGAGTCCCGGCTCGGCGAACGTCCACTCGAGCTCGATCTGCGTGATCCCGGGCGAGAGCGGCACGCTGTGCAGTTCTTCGGCGCCGCCGCCGCGCAGGGTCAGTGGGGCCTCGGGCAGGGATGCGCGGCTGCCGAGGCGGAAGACCCAGTTGCGGGGCTCGCCGGCGCGCAGCGGGCGCTCGTCGTCGTCTGTTGCGACCGACTCGATCCAGACCGGTGGCGCAACCCGGTCGAGAACCGCCGTGTCGATGCGGAGATCCGGATACCGGGCCGCGGTTCGGGCAGCGATGCCGCCCGCGTTCTGGCCGTCCGAAAGGAGCAGAATGCGGCGGACGCGATCGCCCCGGAGCGCGGCCGCGGTCTGGCGAAGGGCGGCCTCCGGCCGCGTGCTGCCGCGGTCGAGCGTGGCGTTGCCGGCCGCGGCGGTGCTGGAATCGGCGACTTCCAGCCGCCCCAGATCCTCCGCGCTGCCGGCGGCTGCAGCGCGGTCGGCGTACGCGAACAGCCGCACCGGACCCTCGGGATCCACGCCACGGTCGATCGCCTGCAGCGCGCGATTGAGGCTCGCTGGTTCGACGCTGGCGGAAACATCCACCAGCACGGCGACGTCGAGATCACGGCTCCTCCAAGTCACGACGGGTTCCGCGAGGGCGAGTGTGGCCAGCGCGAGCAGCGATCCACGCATCCAGAGCAGCCGCCGCCGTTGACGGTCGGGCCGATCGCTGCGCTGCGACCACAGCAGCACCGCGATCGGCAGCGCTGCAAGCAACCAGAACGGCTCGAGCAGGGTCATGGTTGAGCGAACCTGGTCATGCCGGTCACACCGTGTGGCCGCGGAAGAAGGTGACCGCCTCGATGGAGGCGAGGAGGAGGCCGGCCAGGGCGAGGGTGCGCCAGGACCAGGGCCGGCGGGTGTCTTCGGTGAGTTCGGCGAGACGATCGGGGGCTACGGGGTCGAGGTCGGAGTCGTTGATTCGGGTGGCCCATTCTTCCTGGAGATTGATGGCGTCCTGGAGACCGGTGAAGGCCTCTTCGTCGGCCCTCATGTCGCCGCGCGCGAGCCATTCGGTGGTGTTCTGGAGTAGTGCCGCGAGATCCGGACGCTGCGACAGGGGGGAGAGGTCGAGATCGAAGGCGATGACGACGGAGCGGGCCGTGAGGTCCGGCAGCGCCGGGTCGGGGGCGGAGGAGATGGGCAACGTGGCCGGGTCGGCCGGATCGCAGACGGCGATGGCGGTCAGATTGCCGGCCGCGGCGAGCGGTCTGCAGCGGGGGTCGAGTTCGCGCGCCGGGATCGTGGCCGGCAGACCGAGCAGCGAGACGCCGGCCAGGATCGGGTGGTCGACTGCGACGCGGTCGATCAGGCGCAAGGCTCGGGGTGCGGTCTCGGCGGGCGAGAGTCCGCCGGCCGCCGAGGCTTCCGGTGGGTCGAGGAACAGACGGGGCAGGGCCAGGGGCTCCGCCGGCGCCGTGCGGTGGAAGACGGCGATGTCGGCCAGGACCTGTGTGCTCGCGGCGTCCCCATTGCCGGACGCTGCTGCCGGTGACTGCGGGCCGACTCCGCCGGTGTCGTCGGTTTCTGCCCGTATGGCGACGACCTCAACGGAAGGGTCCGCCTCGAAAGCGCGCGCGGCGGCCGAATCGCCGAAGGAGGCACGACTGCTGGTCTGAACAAACAGGCGTTGTTGGCTGTTCAGCCGCTGAAGACGCCGCTCGGCAGGCCGTGCTCCGCCGGCGGACACGGCTGTCCGTGCGTCGATCAACGCGGCTCGATCGTCCAGCGGGAAGACATCGCCGGGGGCCTGGAGCCGTGCCGTCACCGGGCCGGGGGTGAAGCCGCTGATGTCGATCAGGGCGGTAAAGCGGTTGCCGGGAGGCAATTCGAGTTGCCGCCGGATGCGAATCGTCTCGGAGTCGGCGATCGTCAGTTCGACCGGCACGGGACCCATGGCGTCGGCGGAGTCCGTCGCCAGGACTTCGAGCAGCGCTTCCGGTTTCGCTTCGTGGCTGGGCGCCGGGCGGGTCACGAAGAGGACGATGCCGGCGTTCCTGGCCGGGGCGAGAACGGACACCGTGTGGGTCGCGGTGGCGGGGTCCGTGATCGGCTTCCAGTCGGAGGCGCCGTCAGTGAAGAGGTAGACCGTGTTCGCGGCGGGAATCGCCGGCTCGGGACCGCCTTCCGCGCCCTCGGGCTCGAAGGACCCGGACAGGGCGAGCAGCGCCTCCGCGGGCGTCAACGGAGTCGGGTCGACGCCCAGCGTGAATCGGCTGCCGGGATCGGCTTCGGCAACGATTCGGCGCGCTTCGGCGACGGCCAGATCGATCCGGGTCGCCGTCCCGCCCGGGAGGGCGGCGCGCATGGTGGGGGAGGAGTCGAAGGCGAGGGCAATCAGATCGCCGCCGCCGGGCTGCAGCCAGGGCGCCCGGCCCGCGGCCAGCGCCAGGCAGCCGGCCACGGTCATCGCGAGAAGCAGCGAGATCAGCCAGCGCAGTCGGTCGTGCCGCCGCCGCCGGGCGGCCAGCAGCCGCCGCCAAAGCAGCGTGGAGGCAACCGACAGCGACTGCGCGGTGGGCCGGATCAGGTAGATCGCGAGCACCGCCAGGGCGGCGAGCAGAAGTGGAAGCCAGACAGGCATGGCTAGGGCCCACCGAGCCGGCGCTGCGCGCCGGATGCGGGCAGGATGCCCGCGTTCCCAGGTTCGGAGTTGTGAGTCGTTGGGCCGAGCAAGACTCTAGCGACCCCGGCTGAGCAGACCCTGGCGTAGGGCGCCGAGGGCCAGCTCCTCGAAGCGCATCTCGACCGGCGCCTGGATGAAGGACCAGCCACGGGCAGTGCAGCGGGCGCGGATCTCCTCTCGGTGGGCGTCTGCCTCGTTCTCCAGCCGGTGGAGCAGCGTGGGGGCGCCATGAACGCGGAGCGTGTCGCCGGTCTCGCTATCGACCAGCGTCGTGTCGCGGTCGAGCGGCGCTTCCAGGTCCTGGTGATCGGTGACCTGGAGGACCGCGACATCGTGGCGCAGCGGCAGCAGCAGGTCGAGACCGCCCTCGGTGGTGTCGGAGAGCAGGTCCGAGATCAGGATCACCAGGCCGCGCCGGCGGCCGGCGGCGAACACCTGGCGCACGGCGTGGTCGAGCCGGGTGTCGCCGCCGGTGTCGAGATTGGCGAGAAAGTCGAGCGCACGCCATACCTGTCGCGAGCCGTGCAGCGGCCCGAGAACCTGGTGCGCGTGGCTCGAGTAGGGCGCCAGCGTGACCCGATCGAGGGTGGCAAGGGCGATGTAGGTCAGGGCGGCGGCGAGCCGGCGCGCGGCATCGAACTTGCGACGGCCGAAGGCGCCCGGCGTCGGCGCCATGGAGCGGCTGCAGTCGAGCAGGATGTAGACCGCGAGATCGCCGTGTTCCTCGAACATCCGCAGCAGCAGGCGGTCGAACCGCAGGTACGCGCGCCAGTCGAGGTGGCGCACGTCGTCGCCCTCGACGTAGGGGCGGTAGTCCGCGAACTCGATTCCGGCGCCGAGATGGGTGGCGCGGTGCTCGCCCTTGAAGCCGCCCGCGGGTACGCGGCGGGTCAGCAGCCGCAGGCGCTCCAGCCGGGCAAGGAAGGCCGGCTCGAAGGCGAAGGCGGAATGATCGGCCACGGCGCGGAGGTGGAGCCTTCTCAGCCCTCGGGCACGTTGTCGACCACGTCCTGGAGGAGATCGTCCAGGTCGATGCGTTCCGCTTCGCCCTCGAAGTTCATCAGAACCCGGTGGCGCAGGGCGGGCAGGGCGACGGCGCGGATGTCCTCCCGGGCGACGTGGGCACGCCCCCGGATGAGTGCGTGGACCTTGGCGCCGAGGACCATCGCCTGGACGCCGCGCGGGCTGGCGCCAATCCGCACGTAGCGGCGAACCGCCTCGGCGGGACGGTCTCCTTCGGGCCGGGTCGCCAAGCCGAGCCGGATCGCGTAGTCCTGGACCGGACGCGCGATCGGGGCGAGGCGGACGACCCGCCGCATCGAGGTGACCTGTTCGGCCGTCCACAGCGCAGCCGCCGTCGGCGTCTGCCCTGATGTTGTGCGGTCCAGAATCGTGTGCAGTTCCTCGATCCCCGGGTACGTCATCCGCAGCTTGAACAGGAAGCGGTCGAGCTGCGCCTCGGGCAACGGGTACGTCCCCTCCATTTCCAGCGGGTTCTGGGTGGCGAGGACGAAGAAGGGCGGCCCCAGGATGTTCGTCTCGCCGCCGACGGTGACCGTCGTCTCCTGCATCGCCTCGAGCAGGGCCGACTGGGTCTTCGGCGTGGCGCGGTTGATCTCGTCAGCGAGCAGGAGATTCGCGAAGATCGGTCCGGGCTCGAACACGAGCCGCCGGCCTCCCGTCTCGTCTTCGCGCAGGACGTGGGTGCCGACGATGTCGGCGGGCATCAGGTCCGGTGTGAACTGGATGCGGGAGAACTCGACATGGAGAGCGTCGGCCAGGGTGCGCACCAGCAGCGTCTTGCCGAGGCCGGGAATGCCCTCGAGCAGGACGTGGCCGTCGGCGAGCAGGCCGATGATCGCACCGTCGACCACCTCCTCCTGGCCGACGATGACGTTGCCGATCTCGCTGCGCAGTTGGCTGCAGTGGTCGGCGAACTCGGTCAACTGCAGCCCCAGATCGGCCGCGGTTCGTGGTTCGGTGGTGTCGTTCACTCCCTGTCCTCTGGAGAATCGTCCTCTAGCGACTCGAGGTAGCGCCGTACGGAAACGCGGTGGCGCCAGGCGATCGGATGCCGGGTCGGTGGCAGATCGCCGGTTGCGCCGGTGGGGTTGGCGCCGACGCCGGCGCCCGAGCCGCGCATCGCAACCTCCGCGGCCCGGAACTGGGTCGCGCTGGTTGTGGTCAGGGGCCGCCGGAAGGTGTCCTCGGGCGACTCGAGCAGGGCGGTCTCGAGTGCCTGTTCGAGGCTGAAGGCAGGGGTCAGGAGGTCGCCGAAGGGGTCGACCATCTCGTCCTGCGGTCCGGTGCCGACACCGGCCGTGCCGCCGTCGGCCTCGGCGTTGCTGGCGCCGGGTTCTTCGCTGACCGCCGCCGCCGTTCCGCTCTCGCTGCCGGCGCCTTCGCCGTCTTCCGTCGGTTGGCCGCCGGCGCCCTCCCCGGCTGCCGCTTCGGCGCCGGCCTCGGCGCCTTCACCTTCGCCCGGCGTCCCGGGTGCGCTCAGCTCGTCCTCTCCGGCGCCTTCGCTGGTGTCCAGCTCCCGCATGAGGTCGGCGCCGGTCTCGGAGTTCAGTTCGCCGGTGAGGTCGCCCGCCGCGGCCTCGCCGCCTTCGGCGGCGCCCTCGGCGCCCTCGGCGTCCGCGTCGTCGCCGAGACTTCCCTCGGCGCCCTCGGAGGCGTCACCGGCGGCTCTGCGGGCATCGTCAGAGGAATCGGGCTCGCGGACCCGGAGGGTCAGGAAGGGCAAGTCGCTGAGCCGCACATCGAATTCAGGGACGCCGGGCCGGCGACCGGGTTCTTCTTCCAGCAGCGCTGCCGCTTCGAGGCCTCGAGCGGCTGATTCGGCGGAGTCGCCGCTCATCGCAGCGGCCAGCGCCTCGCCGACGAAGGAGGTCGGCAGGGCGATCGGCGCCAGCAGGACCGCGCTCAGGATGGCCGAGACCGCGGCGCCCCGGGGGACGAGGCGGGGCGCCGTCTGCCGCGGTCCGGTGCGGTCCAGGCCCGCGACTCCGCGTTCGAGAACGAGCGCAATCCAGGGCAGCGGCCAGACGGCCTCGGCGTCGTTCCTGGCGTGGCGCCGGTCGTCGGGGCGGGTGTCCAGGCGCCTCTGCATCTCCAGGGCGGTGGCGACCGTGTCGTGCAGATCGCCCGCCCGGTCCACGGCCCGGGCCGCGGCGGGAAGATCGCGGCCGAGCGAAGCGGCCTCGCGGAGGAGTAGCGCGAGGAGGACGATGCCGCCCGCCCACGACGGCCACAACGCAGCGACGCTGCCGTCGCCGCCGGCCGCCACGCGCAGCAGCCAGGTCGAGAGCAACCAGAGGCAGGACGCCGGCGCCAGCCAAACGAGCGCCGCGAGGGCGCGCCGCAGGCGGAGCCGGCGGTCGACAGCGGCGAGGCCACGCAGGAAGTCGCGGCGCAGGTCGGCCGCGGCCTGGCCGGGGACCGGGGAATCGGCTTCAGGCGGGCTCAATTCGGTTCCCAGAGCGCGATGCCGCCGGCCTGCTTGCCGATGTCGATCTGGCCGACGCGCCGGAACGCGCCGTTGTCGTAGACCTCGACGACTCCCGGTTCGCCGCCGATTCCTTCGACCGTGACCAGGCTGAATCGGCCGTCCGAGGTGATCGCCACGCCATGCGGGATGCGTCGTGTCGTGTCGACGCGGGCCACTTCCCGGCCCGTCTCGAGATCCCAGAAGCCGATCGAATCGCTCTTCTTGTAGGTCACGACCAGCAGGCCTTCGTCGGGCGTCACAGCCGCGTTGTAGGGGCCGGCCACCGGCGTGTCCAGGCGTCGCGAGACACTCCACTTGCCGGTGTCGACCTCGTAGATCGCGTTGCCTGAAAGAGCCGTGATGTAGACGAGGCCGCCGGCCGTCGGCGACGTGACCCAGGAGGGCTCGACGGTGGCGCCGGCATGCGGGCTCGCGTGGCTTTCTCCGGTCTGGTGATCGCCGTGGTCGCCGTGGGCGGCGCCCATGCCGGTCGTCGCACCCAGCTTCAGGCGCCGGCCGATCTCGAAGCGGAGCGCGTCGACCTCGACGAGTTCGTCGTCCATCATGTTCACGCTGTAGAGCTTCCGGCCGTCGCGGCTGAGCCGGGCCCCGTGCGGCATGGTGCCGCTCGCAAACTGCGCGATCTCGGTCATGGTTGACGTCTCGACGACCGAGATCGTGCTGGGCACATGGTCGCCGTAGAAGTCCGAATTGACGACGAACAGCAAACCCGTGGTCGCGGCGATGTCGAGGGTGGCAGGGAACATGCCGACTCTCGTGTCGCCCAGCCACTCGTCGGTACCGGTGGCGTACTTGTGGATGGAACCGAAGGGGTTGCCGTGGGCGATCGAGACGTACCAGTAGCGGCCGCCGGCCGAGATGTTGATGCCGTGGGGACCCTCGATCTCAGTCGGGAAGCTGCCGACGGCGATCGTCTTGACGATCGAGGTACCGGAGGGTCCGAACCGGATCAGGGCCACCTCGTCCTCGGACTCGGCGCAGACGTAGGCGTAGTAGTTGCGTGACGGCGGGACGGGATCGGACTCGGCGCGGACCGGGTCCGGGGTCACCGTGGCGGCGGCCAGGACAAGGGCCGCCGGCGCTGCCCAACGAATCAACAAGGAAGTCAACACGCGGTGGAGGGCCGCCGGCGCCGCTAACGCGGCTCTCCGATGATGCGGTTCGGATCTTCGGGATCCGTCAGCTTGACCGCCCACAACCCTGAATGCCAGTCCGAGAAGAAGATGTGTTCCTTGTAGGGCTGCGGGCCCCAGACGAAGGGCGCATTGGGCACGACGGCGTCGGGATCGAAGGGCATGAACATGCCGATCTCGCGGCCCTGTTGGTAGAGATCGCCGCGCAACTCACCCGAGACGTCGACGACCCGGAGACCGCCGTTGTAGTAGGCGACGTAGAGGATGTCGTCCTCGATCCAGAGGTTGTGGGTCCCGGCCTCGGGCACCTGGTAGCGGGCGACTTCGCGGGGGTTCTCCCAGTCGTCCCAGGAGATGACGTGGATCCAGCCGGCGGCGCGGGGCGGCGCGGCGCGCGGGTCGCGTCCGAGCTCGCCGTAGGGGAACGCCTCGTCGCCGGCGAAGACGTAGAACTTGCCCGTGGATTCGCTGCGGTAGGGGTAGGCGGCGTGGTTCCAGCCGCTGGGATAGGCGTAGCTGCCGAGCTGCACGGGATTGTTCGGGGCGCCGCCCATGTCGGCGCCGCCGACATCGACCGCGACCACGCCGTCATCCCAGTTGGAGGTGAAGGCGACGCCGTCGACCACCCAGACATCGTGGATCGAATGGCCCGGCGTGTCGAGCTCGAAGCGGCCGACGCGGTACGGCTCGGTCGGATCCTCGATGCTGATCACGTCGAAACGCCGGCCGTTCGAGAGGGCATAGACGTGCTCGTCGTGGATGTACACGTTGTGGACGCCGCCACGCAACTGATCGTCGAACCGGGACAGGATGCGCACGCCGACCTGGGGCTCGGAAACGTCGAGGACAACGAAGCCGTTCTTGCGGTTCGAGGCGCCCTCACGGCTGATCACCGCGACGCGGCCGTCCTCGGAAACCTTGACGTCGTTGACGGTACGGGCGTCCACGCGGACCGCGTCGATGAGCACGATGCTCTCCGGATTGGTCACGTCCCAGACGTAGGCGTGGCCCTCGGCGCCCCAGGTGCCCGTGATCGCGTAGTCCCGGCCGTCGGTTCCCTCCCAGACCCAGAGGTCGGATGTGCGGCGGTCGCTGACCTTGCCCTGGCCGACGAACTCGATCTCCTTGTTCACCTTGCGCGGCGTGACCCGGACCGGCAGGCTGGCGGAGTGATTGCCCGCCAGAGCGGTCACCGTGTAGATGCCCGACCGTTCGGCCACGAAGGCGCCGTCCTGCTCGATCTGGGCCGCGGCGCCGGGCGCCAGAATCTGCGCCGACGGTGCGCCCGCGACCAGGAAGCGGATGGGCAGGTCCTCGACCGCGTCGCCGTCCCCGTCGAGGCCGACCGCCTCGAACCAGACCACGTCGCCCGTGCGCGCGCTGTCGGCGGATGCGGTCACTTCCAGCCGTTCGGTGGGATTCCGTACGACGGTGATCTCGACCTCGTGGGAGGCGTCCTCGGCGGTCGCCGCAAGAGTCGCCCTCCCGGGCGCCACCAGGCTCAGGCCTCCGAAACCGTCGGGCGCCGCGACGCCGGTGTCGGAACTCGAATAGCCGACTTCGACGTCATCGCGTTCGACTGCGGTGATGTCGACGACGCGGGCCCCAAGGGGCAGGTCCGTACCGGCGTAGAAGGCGCCGGGCAGGTCGACGATCTCGACGCTCTCGACCGGCGGATTCGGGATCGTCACCTCGACTTCGACCCGGAGCAGCGCTTCCGCCCGCCGCGGTTCGTCCTCGGCCTCCTTCGGCACCAGGGCGATGACGGTGACCTTCCCGGGACCGTGGGCTTCGACCTCGCCGGCCGGGTTGACCCCGAGCCGCCGGCGGTTGCGGGAGTAGAAGACGACATCGACGCCTTCGATCGGCTCGCCGTCCTCGTCCACGACGGTCGCGGTCAAGTTCGCCTTGTCGCCGACCTCCAGGGTCAGCTCGGTGGGCGACACCTGGAGCTCGGCGCCGGGCGGCACCGGCGGCTTTTCCTCGTCCCCGGCGCTGTCCTCCTTGGCGTCGTCGGCCTGTTCGATGGCCTCTGCGTCCGCCTCCTGATCGACGGGTTCCTGGGCGATCACCGGTAGCGCGGCGAGCAGGACCATGGCGGCGAACATCGCGAGCCAGATCGGCGGACTGGTGCGGAAAAAGGTCACAGCGCTCGATCTCCGGAAGAATGCGGGGCGGGGTGGCGAAGAGTCGGCGCAGTCTATCAGCGCCCCCTGAAGCCGCGACGTTGCCGGAGGTTACCTGTCGTGGACCCGGAAGGCCGGCCGGCCGGCTACATGTGAATAGCCCGACCGTGCACCGCCAGGGCGGCTTCCTTCACCGCTTCGGCGAGCGTCGGGTGGGCGTGGCTGGTGCGGAAGAGGTCCTCCGCCGAGGCGCCGAAGCTGATCGCCGCCACCGCCTCCGCGATCAGGTCGCCGGCGTGGCTGCCCAGGATGTGGACGCCGAGGACTTCGTCCGTCTCGGCGCCGGCCAGGATCTTGACGAAGCCCTCCAGGCTGCCGGTGGCGCGGGCGCGGCCGATGGCGCGGAAGGGGAACGTGCCCTTCCTGTAGGCGACGCCGGTCGCTTGGAGCTGCTCCTCCGTCTTGCCCACGGACGCGACCTCGGGCTCGGTGTAGACGATGCCGGGGATCGCGTCGTAGTCGATGTGGACGTAGCCGCCGGCGATGCCGTCGGCGCAGGCCATTCCTTCCTCCTCCGCCTTGTGAGCCAGTTGCGGACCGCCGATCACGTCGCCGATCGCGAAGACGCCGGGCGCGGAGGTGGCGAAACGCTCGTTCACCTGGATGAAGCCGCGCTCGTCGGTGGCGACGCCCGCGTCCTCGAGGCCCAGCCCGTTGCTGATCGGCGTACGGCCGACCGCCACCAGGACGCGGTCGCACTCGATCGGGTCGGCGCCGTCGACTTCGACCACGCAGTGGTCGCCGTCCTTGCCGGTCCGGACCGAGGCCCCCAGGACCCGGCTGCCGAGCCGGATGTCGAGGCCCTGGCGACCGAAGATCTTCGCCGCGGCTGTCGCAATCTCCGCGTCGGCGCCGGGCAGAATGCGGTCCAGGTACTCGAGCACGATGACCTGCGAGCCGAGCCGGTTCCACACCGCGCCGAGTTCCAGGCCGATGTACCCGGCGCCGATCACGACGAGACGCTCGGGCGCCGCGTCGTACGCCAGCGCCTCCGTGCTGGTTCCGATGCGGTCGCCGTCGAGTTCGATGCCGGGGAGGCTGGCGGGGCGGGAACCGGTGGCGACGATCGCGTTCTTGGCCTGAATCGTCCGTTCGCCGTCCGCGGTCGTCACTTCGACGCTTCGCAGATCGCCCTGCTGCCCGCCGAGCTTTGCCCGGCCCTGGATGTGTTCGATCCTGTTCTTCTTGAGCAGAGACGATACGCCGCGGGTCAGGGTGGTCACAACCCGGTCCTTGCGCTTCATCATCGTCGCGAGGTCGAGCCCGATCTCGCCCGCGACACCGCCGTGCGCCGCGAGTTCGCTGCGCGCCGCGACCAGCCTCTGGCTCGACTCGAGCAGCGCCTTGCTCGGAATGCAGCCGACGCGCAGGCAGACGCCCCCGGCCGCCGCGTGTTCGTCGACCACGGCGGTGTTGAAGCCGAGCTGCGCCGCGCGAATCGCGGCCACGTAGCCGCCCGGCCCGGCGCCGATGACGGCGAGATCGAAGACGTTCGGGGTCATGTTCAGCGGTCCGTCGTCGCGTCGGGCACGACGACGGCTCCGGGCGGCACTACATCACGGGAAGTCCGAGAGCAGACCGCGCACCGTTTCCGTCGTGAGTGGAGGCAGGGGCTCGGTGGCGGCGAAGATCCTTGCGCCGGTGTGGCGGCAGCGGACCGTCCGGGGCTTCTGGGGAGGCGCCAAGGCGAGACCCGCCCTGCGGCGCAGAAACTCCGACACACTGACCCCTTCCCGCTTCGCCTGCAGGCGGATTGTCCGCGCCTCGTGTTCGTCGACCTTGAATGAGATCGTAGTCATGCGTATTACGGTATTACCCGATACCGCGCGCGTCAACCGCTTTCACACGCCAAACCGACCTCCCGAACTGTCCCAGGGGACTGCGGGGCAGAGACTGGGTTCCGGCCGGCATCCGGCGCGAAGGGCCGGCCCCCGGGAGTTCTGCCGCGCTGGGACGAGACCGCCTCATACCTCGATCAGCATCCTCGCAGGCCGTGACGACGCGGTCCTTGCGTTTCATCATCGCCGCAAGGTCGAGCCCGATCTCGCCCGCCACGCTGCCGTGCGCCGCGAGTTCGCCGCGCGCCGCGACCAGCCGCTGGCTCGACTCGAGCAGCGCCTCGCTCGGAATGCAGCCCACCCGCGGGCAGACGCCCCGGCCGCCGCGCGTTCGTCGACCACGCACGTCTGGAAGCCGAGCTGCGCGGCCCGGATCGCGGCCACGTAGCCGCCCGCTCCGGCGCCGATGACGAGAAGATCGTGGAAGTCGGTCAGTGGCTAGTTTCTTCGGCGAGCTCGCGCCAGAACTTCTGAATAGACAAAGGGGCCAAACTGCCGCCGCTGAGGCCCGCCATGATCTCCGCCGGAAGGAACTGGCGTCGAAGAAAGTGCTTGGTCCTCCCCTTCGTCGGACGAATCTCATCCGTCACGATGCCATGCTTAAGTAGCAGGTCGCGAACTACCTGCCAATTCCGATCAGTGAAGACCGCCTTATGCCGGGGATCGGCGATACAGACCGGGTTGGCCCTCCAATAGGCGCGCATCAGTTTCTCGACGAGTTTGGAGAAGCTCTCGTCTACTTGAAGCCCTCCGTTTCGGTCCAACTGCTTCGGGCCGCCCCTCTTGGCGACGATCTTCGCCACCTCGGCCGGATCGTAGATGAGGTTCCCTGGCCCGTCGACCAGGTGGAGTCCGTTGATGTGTCTGCTCGGGTCGAGTCCGTGAATCTCTAGCCTGGTATTGCTTGAAATCCTTGGTTCGATCATCAACAGATCGTTCGCTTGGCAGTTCAGGAATCGCGTGCTTGTGAGATCGGTGCGTCGAAAGGTCACCTCGCTGAAGGTGCAGCCTCGGCAAGTTACTCCCCTCAGATGGCCGCCTGGGAAGGTGACGGAGCGAACCGTGAGGTCCGCAACGCCGTGCCCAGCCTCAGCGCAGGAACGTATCAACGCAAGGAGAATCAGACCGGAGTTCTGCTGAACCTGCGCCGCGCGAAGCCAGTCCTGCCGTGCTGCATCGCCCAGTGCGTCTGAACGGTGCTGAAGATCGCCCTTGTGCCCGCAGTCTTTCCACAAAGCCTCTCCAATTCGATTGGCGACATCCTCGGGAAGCGCCGACCGACCCAGCACCACACGCAGGTCGCTCCGCTCCACGAAGTACTGGGCTACGATCGCACGGGTCAGGAAGTAGAAGAAGAGTGCTTCGTGCTCGAACGCCAGGCCGCGACTATCCCTACTCTTCACCAGGGAGGCCAGGGACGGAACCCGTTCAAGCAGAATCTGCTGCGTAGACTCGGGCACGTCCCTCGTCGTCAGCACGTACTCGGCGACTTCCTGAACCGACAGTTTGTCGAGTACCCTCGTCTCCTGATTCCACATCTCTAGAGCGAGTTCGCAAAGGACCAAGTCGAGTTCGTCATTCCCCATCAGTGGCGCGCCCTGCCGGTCCAGCAGCTTGTTCTCTCGTTCTCGTTGCAGGAATCCCTGAACGAGGTGTGCGAGAAGATCGTCGCCACCAGCGAACTCGTGGCCATCGAGCAGAAGATCTGCCGTCCGCGTCAGAAAGAACGGCTTCCGCGCCAAGGGCTGATCTGGGCCCGAGAACACCTCCTTCAGACCGGTCTCGAGGTCGGCGCGCTGCCCTGTGGAGAGCTTCTTCTGCTTCGCCAGCAGATCTACATAGGTGCCTCCCTCCTGTTCCGACCAATCGCAAATTGCGACGGGGATGTCCTCCCAACGCGCGTCAGCAGCCGACGGTCTACTGGCCCTGGCTCGGAATTCCTCCTCGTAGTAGACCGAGCGCGCCGATGCGATCAGTTGCCCTTCTCCCTCTAACTGCTCAAGAAAACGCGACAGGGACGCGAAGGCGTCGTCGTAGCCGCTCACACCGAGCAGTTCGTCGAAGCCGATCTATGATGGGCACAAGGAGACCGAGACGCGTCAAGTTGGCGACGGAGTGGTAGGTGAGGCCGACTCGCAGGTCCTGAAGCTCCGTCGCCAGGGCCTCGTTTAGTCTGGCGAGGGCACGACCCTGGGCGTTTACATAGAGGAAGAGTACGTCGGAATCGGCGGCAAGGTACGCGCGCGCTTGCTGACGCACGAGTTCTCGTAAGACGCGCGTCTTCCCGCCGCCGGCTTCACCGGTTACCATGATGAGGCGGGTCGCGTTGAGTTGCCCGTCGTCGGCTACGAGATTCTGGAGGAGATGGATCGCGTCGTCTTCGTCTCCATCTTCGCGTCTGGCCTTGGTTGAGACAAACAGGTCCGTCGGTGAGGCGCGCTTGATCATGCCTGCGACCGTTCTCAGGTCGGCCATCTCCGGGCCGGCAAGAAACTGGCGATAGGGTTGCTTCATTCGGCCTTCCAGCTTGTAGACGCCGTCGGACGCGATGCGGAACGTATCGTGCCTACTTGTGCCCCGCATCTCCCAGGCGGCATGGATGTCTCGCCCCTTGGTTTGGAGAGCAATAGTAGAGCCTGGGTCGGCGAACGAGGCCAGATCGCTGCGAATGCGCTTGGCCCAATAGGACTGCCTATTTTCGGGGTCCGTCATCGGGCGGGGGCATCCTCTTCTAGTGAGTGAATGAGCACTCCGTGACCCTGCAGTTCGGCGTCGTTCAATCCGGATCCGACTGCTCGCTTGCGGAACCAGATGATACGGCGCCCATTCGCGTCGTGGGCTGTGAGCAGAGCGGGGATCATGTCGTCGTCATCACTCACAATACCCAGCCAGGGAGAGTCATTCTTGGCAAAGTGGAGGGCGTCGAAGCCCAGCATCCCGTCAACCGTCTTCTGGCGACGCGGGCGTGTCTGGAGGCGGATCGTCCCGCACAGGGAGACAAGGGGAAACTGGGCCATAGTGTCCGAGAGCACAGGGCGTACGATCATAGCGTGGTGCCGGCCACGGAGCGAGGCCATGATAGGCAGCAGGAACTGAGCGCTCGGACTCCACATACCGTCCTCCGCGATCCAGCCGCCGTACAGCAGAAGATCGAGTTCATCGAGCTCTGGAAGTGCTCGCCTGAACGCCCCAGTGACCTTGGCGACCAAGTCCGTTGCTCGGAGTTCGTGGTCCGCGGATCCTGAGAGCGAACGTTTAGGCCGGTGCGGGTCACGGTCTCGCACGTTGTCGTAGTCGACAAGAGCTATGCCGTGCATCGTCGGAAGAAGCTGCTCTACTCTTAGTCAGGCACCCGGAGTGCTCGGGCGGCAGCTTGAGTGGCGGCGTCGGATTGCCTGGAAGAGCGAGAACACGGAACCTCACCGTCCGCGCTGCACTTTGCCGCCCAGTGTGCGGGTTGGGCGTGCGGGCACCGGACTCTACACGGTGAATGTGGCGGCGAGATGCGTTGGTGGCATCAGTCCTACACCTCGATCAGCATCCTCGCCGGTTCCTGGATCGCCTCCTTGATGCGGACCAGGAAGGTGACCGCCTCCCGGCCGTCGACGATGCGGTGGTCGTAGGTGAGAGCGACGTACATCATCGGTCGGACGACGATCTCGCCGTCCACGACCATGGGGCGGTCCTGGATCGCGTGCAGGCCGAGGACGCCGCTCTGGGGCGGGTTGATGATCGGCGTCGACAGCAGGGAACCGAAGATGCCGCCGTTGGTGATCGTGAAGGTGCCGCCCTGGAGTTCGTCGATCCGGATGCGGCCGATGCGGGCTCGCCCCGCGAAGTCGGCGATCTGGGACTCGATCTCGGCGAAGGACAGCCGCTCGGCGTTCCGCAGGACGGGCACCATCAGGCCTCGGTCCGTGCTGACCGCGATGCCGATGTCGTAGTAGTTGCGGTAGATGACGTCGGTGCCGTCGACTTCGGCGTTCAGGCGCGGGAAGCGGCGCAGGGCGTCGACCGCCGCCTTGACGAAGAAGGAGAGGAAACCGAGGCGGGCGTCGTGCTGCTTGGAGAAGTCGTCGCGGTACCGCTTCCGGAACTCGATCACGGCCGACATGTCGATCTCGTTGAAGGTGGTCAGCAGGGCCGCCTGTTGTTGCGATTCGACCAGGCGTTCGGCAATCCGCCGGCGGATCGGGGTCATCGCCACCCGTTCCTCGGCGCGTGCTCCGGCTGGCGCGGGCGTCGCAGGGGGCGCCGGTCGCGGTTGGACGGTCGCCGCGGGAGGCGCCGGCGCGGTCTGAGGCGCCGGCGCCGGAGCGACGGGGACCGGATCGGCGGGCGCTGGCCCTTCCGCCTCGCGGGCCTCGATGTAGGCGATCACGTCGCTCTTGAGGAGACGACCGCCCTTGCCGGTCGCGGGGATGGAGCCGGCGTCGAGATCGTGCTCGGCGATCAGGCGCTGCGCCGCGGGCAGGATGCGCGCTGGTTCCTCGGTTGGCGGGGCGGCCGGAGGCTCGGATGCGGGCGAGACGCCCGCGTGCCCAGGGGCGGAGCCGGATGCGGCCTGGATCCCCGCGAGCAGATCCGTCTGTGCGCCTGCGCCGGCTGCCGCCACAGTGGCGGTCGCGCCCTCCTCGATCCGCGCGATCACGCCGCCGACGGGCACGGTCTCGCCTTCCGCGCAGACGATCTCGGCCACGACGCCGGCTACCGGCGACGGCATCTCGACGGTCACCTTGTCCGTCTCGAGTTCGACGAGTGGCTCGTCGCGGCCAACGGCTTCGCCGGCCTGCTTGATCCAGCGCACGATGAGCGCTTCGGTGATCGATTCGCCGATCTCGGGGATCGTGACTTCGTACGTCATCTGGGGTGCCTTCGCCGGGTTCTCACGATGATTCGACCGAGTCGGCGAACGCCGCTTCGACCAACTGCTGCTGTTCCAGCTTGTGGCTGCTCACAGAGCCGGTCGCCGGGCTTGCCGACTCGGGACGGTAGATGGCCGAGAGGGGCCGGCCGCCGATCAGGAAGCCGAAGTTGAGCCGCAGGTAGGACCAGGCGCCCATGTTCCGCGGCTCCTCCTGTACCCAGCGGACCTTCGCTTCGGCTGGGAACTCGGCCAGTGCGGCGTCGAGTTCCGGCTTCGGAGCGGGGTAGAACTGCTCCATGCGCAGGATCGCGTGATCGTCGGCGCCGACCTGCCGGCGATGGGCGTCGAGGTCGTAGAAGACCTTGCCCGAACAGAGCAGGATGCGGCGGACCTTCGCCCGGTCGTCGTCGGTGACCAGCGCGGGATCCCGCAGCACCCGCTGGTAGCGGCCCTGGGCCAGGTCGGCCAACTCCGATCCGACCTCCTTGCGGCGCAGCAGGCTCTTCGGGGTGAACACGATCAGCGGCTTGCGCAGGGCGCGTTCCACCTGCCGCCGCAGCAGGTGGAAGTACTGCGCGGGCGTCGAGGGGTAGGCGATCTGGACGTTCTCTTCGGCGGCCAACAGGAGCCAGCGCTCGATCCGGGCACTCGAGTGTTCGGGCCCCTGCCCCTCGAAGCCGTGCGGCAGCAGAATGACGAGGCCGCTCAGCCGCTTCCACTTGTCCTCGGCGCTGGTGATGAACTGATCGATGATCACCTGCGCCGCGTTCACGAAGTCGCCGAACTGCGCTTCCCAGAGCACCAGCCCGTCCGGGTAGTCCAGGCTGAAGCCGTACTCGAAGCCGAGCACGGCGGCCTCCGACAGCGGGCTGTTGTAGATCTCGACCGCCTCCTGGTTTTCGGCCACCTTCATCAGCGGCCGATGGTTCTCGTCGGTGACGCGGTCGTGCAGCACGGAATGGCGTTGGCTGAAGGTCCCGCGTTCGCAGTCCTGTCCCGTCATCCGCACGCGCTGGCCGGAATCGGCCGTCGCCGCGAAGGCGAGCGCCTCGGCCGCGGCCCAGTCGAGCGGCCGCTTGCCTTCCGCCATCTCGGCGCGGGCGCCGATGAACCGGCGCAGGTTGCGGTGCAGGTTGAAGCCCTCGGGCAACTCGACCATCCGCTTGAGGTAGCGGCACAGCGTGGCTTCGTCGACACCGGTGTCGGGCTCGGGGATGTCCTCGGTGCGGCCCCCGACGAACGCGTTCCAGACGCCGTCGTAGGCCTGCGGACTCGTCTTCTCGTTCATTCTCCGGGCGGTGGCGAGCGCCCCCTCGAGCCGCTTCTCCTCGCGCTGAATGTAGATCTCGGCCTCCTCGGGCTTGATCTCTCCAAGTTCGAGCAGGTGCTCCAGGTAGTGGACCCGGACGGGGTCCCGGGCGCGGATGCCGTCATAGAGGATGGGCTGGGTGAAGGCAGGTTCGTCGCCCTCGTTGTGGCCGCGGCGCCGGTAGCAGTACAGGTCGATGATCACGTCGCGGCGGTAGCGCTGGCGGAAGTCGAGCGCGACGTTGACGACCTGAGCCACCGCCTCCGGGTACTCGCCGTTGACGTGGAAGATGGGCGCCTGGAGCATCTTCGCCACGTCGGTGCAGTAGGTGTTCGAGCGCGAGCTCTCGGGCGGCGTGGTGAACCCGATCTGGTTGTTGACGACCACATGCAGCGCACCGCCGATCCTGTAGGCGGGAAGCTGGGACAAGTTGAGCGACTCCTGGACGATCCCCTCGCCGGCGAAGGCCGCGTCGCCGTGGATCAGGAACAGCGCCGCGCGGTCGCGGAGCTCGTTGCCGATCCGGTCCTGCTTGGCCCGCACCCGTCCCATCGCCACCGGGTTGATGAACTCGAGGTGGCTCGGGTTGAACGCCAGGGAGAGATGGATCCTGCGCCCCTTGTCCGTCGTCCAGTCGCTCGAGTGGCCCATGTGGTACTTCACGTCCCCGCCGCCTGTGTACTGCTCCGCGTCGAGGTCCTCGAACTCGCGGAAGATGTCCCTGGTCGGCTTGCCGATGATGTTCGCGAGCACGTTGAGACGCCCGCGGTGGGACATGCCGAACACGATCTCCACGGCGCCCTGTTCGGCGACCTTCTCGATCGCCAGGTCGAGCAGGGGGATCAGGCTCTCTGCGCCCTCGAGCGAGAAGCTCTTCGCGCCCAGGTACTTGCGCTGGATGAACTCCTCGAAGACGGCGGCGTCGATCAGCTTCTTGAGGATCCGGACCTGCTCGCGACGGTCCAGGTGGACCCGGTTGCGACTGATCTCCATCCGCTCCTGGAGCCAACTGCGGACTTCCAGGTCGTCGATGTGCATGAACTCGGCGCTGATGTACTGGCAGTACGTCTCCCGCATCCGGTCCAGCACTTCGCGCACGGTCGCGGTGTCGGCGCCGGGGATGCCGGCGGTCGACACCGTGCGGTCGAGGTCGCTCTGCTTGATTCCCAGGCCCTCGAGTTCGAGTTCCTCCGGCAGCGCCGGCGGATTGCGGAGCGGGTTGATGTCGGCGAACAGGTGGCCGCGAATCCGGTAGTTGCGGATCAGGTCGTCGACGCGGCGCTGGAGTTCGACATCGGTCGTCAGAGTCGCGGAAGGAGTCCGGGCTGGCCTGGTTGGCGGTTCCGGCGCCGCCGGGGGCGGTGCCGGGCCTGCCGGCGTGGTCGGCGCGACGGACGCCGACGGCGCTGCCGCCCCGTTGCCGCCGAACAGCGACGGCGGCTGGAGCGACGGCTCGAGGGCGCCGTCGCCGAGTTCCCCGGCCGCGGCCAGGGAGTCGAAGTACCGTCGCCACTGCTCGTCGAGCGACGCCGGGTCCCGTCGGTACTGGGCCAGGAGGGCTTCGACGTAGTCGAGGGAGAGGCTATGCAGTTGCGCTGACTGGCTCATCGCTGTTCACATCCTTGATCGAACGCCAGGAACCCTCTACCCGCGGTCCGCCTGGAGCCGCGGGTCGATCACATCCCTCAGCGTATCGCCGACCAGGTTGAAACTGAGCACGGCGAGGAAGATCGCGACGCAGGCGGGCGGAATCATGTGCCCGGCCGTGAACAGGTTCTCGTAGCCGGAGCGAAGGATCGTGCCCCAGGAGGGATCCGGCGGCTGGACGCCGAAGCCGAGCCAGGAAAGGCCGGCCTCGATCAGGATGGACACGGCGATGCCGAAGGTGACGCTGACCAGCACCGGCGCCATGGCATTGGGCAGCAGGTGGCGGAGCACGAGCTGCGCCGGCCGGACGCCCAGCGAGCGGGCCGCGAGCGCGTAGTCCGTCTCGCGGATGCGCAGGATCTCGCCGCGTGCGAAGCGCGCGATGCCGACCCAGCGGGTCAGTCCGATGACGATCATCACGTTCTCGATGCTGGGCGGGAACCAGGCCAGGACCGCGAGGATCAGGAAGAACGGCGGGAAGCACATGACGATCTCGATGAAGCGCGAGATGACGAGGTCGGCGATGCCGCCCGCGTAGCCGGCGATGCAGCCCAGGACCAGACCGAGGATGACCGCGATGCCCATCGACAGGAAGCCGACCTTCATCGACACCACGGTGCCGTGGACCATGCGCGACAGAACATCGCGCCCGGACTGATCGGTGCCCAGCAAGTGGCGCCTGGACGGCCCGGCCAGGGGCTCGGCGGCGATCTCGCGCGGGCCGTAGCGCATCGGCGTCCACAGTGCCCAGTCGCCGCGCTCCGGATTGAACTCGCGCTTGAAGTCGAAGGTCGCGAGGCGGTAGGGCCGCTGCTTCTGGATGATCAGCTTGCTTCCCGGCACCTGGTGGATCAGATCGATCACCGCCGGGTAGTAGAAGCTGCCGTCGAAGCGGCAGAGGAGCGGTTGTTCGTTGGCCAGCATGGGCGCGAGGAACGAGACCAGGAACAGCGCGGCCACCACGCACAGCCCGACCATGCCGAGTCGGTGGCCGCGGAAGCGCCGCCAGGTGATGCTCCAGTAAGAGCGCGCCGCGGGCGGATTGTTCGTCGCATCGGAGGTCATTTCAGTTGTCGTAGGTGATTCTTGGGTCGACCAGACCGTAGGTCAGGTCGGCGATGAAGGTGATGCCGAGCACGAGCAGGGCGGTGATGAAGTTGAGCGCCATGATCGTGGGGTAGTCGCGCTGCAGCACGGACTCGAAGTACAGGCGGCCCAGCCCCGGCCAGTTGAACATGTACTCGAGGATCACGCTGCCGCTCAGCACGAATGGGAAAGTCAGACCGATCAGGGAGATCAGCGGGATGAGGCTGTTCGTGAAGGCGTGCTTGAGCACGACGCTGCGCTCCCCGAGTCCCTTGGCGCGCGCCGTGCGGACGTAGTCCTGACGCACCACCTCGAGCAGGTTCTGTCGGATGAAGCGGGAGTAGTAGGCGAGATTGCCAAAGGTGAAGCAGAAGGTGATCAGGACGTAGTGCTGCGCCAGATCCCACATCTGGCCGAGCGTCGTCATGTCGTCGAAGCCGTCGGACCTCATGCCGCGGAAGGGGAGCAGATCCCATTTCACGCCCAGGTACAGGATCAGCAGCATGCCGGCGACGTAGTTCGGCACCGAATAGAGCATGTAGAGGCCGGTGCTGACGGATCGGTCGAAGCCGCCGCCTTGTTTGAGCGCGCTGTAGATCCCGATCGGCGTCGAGATGAGCAGAGTCAGCATGAAGGAGAGGAGCGCGACCGACAAGGTCGGCCACAGCGCCTCGCCGATCTTGGCGGACACCCTCCTTCCGTCGTGAAAGGACGATCCGAGGTCAAAGGCGGCGAGCTTGCTGACCCAGTTCCAGTACTGGACAGGAATCGGCTTGTCGAGCCCGTAGAGTTCGCGCAACTGCTGGTAGACGCGTTCCGAGACCGCGGCGTCGGCGATTTGGGAGGTCTGGAGCTGCGCCGGGTCGCCCGGAACGAGCTGGATGATGAAGAACGAGATGACCGAGATGCCGAACAGGGTGACCAGTCCGGTGGCGAGCCTGCGGAGGATGTAGTTGAGCAAGGTCGGTCTCGAAGTGTGAGCGGCGCCTACAATACCGTCCCTTGAAGAGCGCGATCCCAGTCAGTGACGGCCGGCCGGTTCGGCGGGAGTTGGGTGCGGTATTGCGTCTGGCGACGCCGGTCATTGTGGTGCAGGTCGGCATGGTGTTCATGGGCGCTGTGGACACCATGATGCTCGGCCGGGTTTCCGAGACCGACCTGGCGGCCGGCTCGATCGGCAATGCGCTCAGCATTGCCGTGATCTGGTCCTTCATCGGCATTCTGCTGGCGATCGACCCGATGGCGGCGCAGGCGTTCGGCGCCGGCGACCACCGGCGAATCAGCCGCGTGCTTTGCCGGGGTGTGGGAATGGCGGTCCTGCTGTCGGCGCCGGCCACCCTGATCGTGCTCGAGCTGGATCGGGTCCTGCCGCTCACGGATCAACCGCAGGCCATCATCGAACCGGCCACCGCCTACCTTCACGGCATCGGCCCCGGCGTGATCGCCTTTCTGCTCTTCATGTGTCTGCGGCAGACGCTGCAGGCGATGAGCATCGTGCGGCCGGCCCTGATCTCGATCGCCGTCGCCAATGTGTTCAACGCGCTCGCGAACTGGGCGCTGATCTTCGGCAACCTCGGCTTCCCGGCCCTCGGCGTACGGGGCTCCGCCTACGCCACGTCGGGATCGCGCTGGGTGATGCTGATTGTGATCGCGGTGTTCGGATGGCGTCACCTGCGCCCCTACATCGGCGGCTGGCGGTTGGCCTGGCTGCGCCCGGCCGCGTTGTGGCCCTTCCTGGTCGTGGGTGTGCCGATCGCCGTTCAGGTGTCGCTCGAGGTCACCGTGTTCAGTTTCGCGGCCGTGCTCATCGGGCGGTTGGGGGAGGCGGAACTCAGCGGCCATCAGGTGGCGATCAGCCTCGCCTCGATCTCCTTCATGGTTCCGCTCGGCTTCGCCGGCGCCGCCACCACCCGGGTCGGCAACGCGATCGGGCGCCGCGATCCGGTGGCGGCTCGCCGCTCGGCCTTGGTCTGCCTCAGCCTCGGCGCCGGTGTGATGACCGCCTTCGGCCTTGTCTTCTTCTCGCTGCCGCATCTCCTGGCGCGCGCGTTCAGTGACGTTCCGGGTGTGATCGCGGCAGCCGCAGCGCTGATTCCGATCGCCGGTCTGTTCCAGGTCGCCGATGGACTCCAGGTGGCTGCCGCCGGCGTGCTGCGGGGAGCGGCCGACACGCGCTTCCCCGCGGGCGTCGCGCTCGTGGGCTACTGGGTGGTGGGCATGCCGGCCGGCGCCTGGCTGACCTTCGAGAGAGGGCTTGGCCCGAGCGGGGTGTGGTGGGGCCTGACTTTCGGCCTGGTCTTCGTGGCGATCTTCCTGGCGTTCCGCGTGCGCTGGCGGCTCTGGCGGAGCGGCCCTGTCACACCCCTGCCGGCCGACGCCGTGGACGGCGACTGAACAGAGCCACTACAAGAGCTTCACCGCGGGCCGCAGCCCGGATAGTCTGCCGCCGGCCCGGCGCGATCCTCTGGGCCCCAGAGAGGTCCACTGAGCCATGCCGAGCAAGCCAGTCTTTCCGAAGAAGAAGGCCGTACTCGCCTATAGCGGCGGTCTCGACACCTCCGTCATCCTGCGCACTCTGCAGGAACGCGGTTTCGACGTCGTCGCCGTGATCGTCGACGTCGGGCAGCGGGAGGACTTCGACCGCCAGGCCCGCCGGGCCGAGGCGATCGGCGCCTCGAAGGTCTACGTCGAGGACCTGCGGCGCGAGTTCGTGACCGACTTCATCTACCCGGCCATCGCCGGCAACGCGGTCTATGAAAACCGCTATCTGCTCGGCACCGCCCTGGCGCGGCCGCTGATCGCGCGCTGTCAGGCCGAGATCGCGATTCGCGAGGGCGCCGACGTGCTCTCCCACGGCGCCACCGGCAAGGGCAACGACCAGGTCCGCTTCGAGCTCGCCTACGCAGCGCTCGCGCCGCAGGTCGAGGTCTACGCGCCGTGGAAGGACGCCGAGTTCCTGGGCCGCTTCCAGGGCCGCACCGATCTTCTGAACTACGCCGAAGAGCAGGGTATCCCGATCGAGGCCTCGTCCGAGAAGCCCTACAGCATGGACGAGAACCTGATGCACAAGAGCTACGAGGCCGGACTGCTCGAAGACCCGATGCAGACGCCGACCGAAGACATGTTCTCGCTCACCGTCTCACCGCTCGATGCGCCGGACGAGCCGACCGACATCGAAATCGAGTTCAAGGACGCGCGCCCGGTGCGGGTGGGCGACCGCACCGCCGGCGTCGAGCACTCGGACTCTCTGGCCCTGTTCGAGTATCTGAACGAAATCGGCGGCCGCAACGGCATCGGCCGCATCGACATCGTCGAGAACCGTTTCGTCGGCATCAAGTCCCGCGGCGTCTACGAGACTCCGGGCGGCACGATCCTCCACCACGCCCTGCGCGACCTCGAGGGCGTCGCCATGGACCGGGAGGTGCTGCGGCTGCGCGACGGCCTGTCGCCCAAGTTCGCCGAGCTGATCTACAACGGCTTCTGGTTCTCGCCGGAGATGGAGTTCATCCGCGCGGCGTTCCGCCAGGCCGAGCGCATCATCGACGGCACCGTTCATCTGCGCCTCTACAAGGGCGGCGTGAGCATCCTCGGCCGCGAATCGCCGAGCTCGCTCTACGACCAGAACCTCTCGTCCATGGACGTCGAGGGCGGCTACGACCAGACCGACGCCCGCGGCTTCATCCGCCTCAACGCGTTGCGCCTGCGTGCCCACAGGGTGATCGTCGGCGGCCGGGGGGAGTGAGGATGGTGAGAGTGAGTCGCGGCCTGTCAGTCAACAATCCGTGGGTTCCGAGGCTCCGGGATCTTGACGAGTGATACGCCCCCGTGGCTATCGACCGGGACTCTCTGCTCGCCTTCGGCCGTGATGTCTTAAGTCCAGGGTGGGGCTGGTATGGTTTTCCGTATGAAGGCGACCCTCAGTATCGACGACTCGGTGATGCAACGCCGCCGGGAAGAGGCTGCCCGGCGCGGCAAGACGATGTCCGCCCTTGTCGAGGCGGGGCTTCGGCGCGTACTTGCTGCCCCTGGAGCGGGCGCGGAGCAGCCCCAAGTGCTTCCGCCTCTGCCATCCTGGAACAGCAGCGGACATCTGGTCGATATCGCAAACCGGGACGAGTTGTACCGTGTGATGGAAGAAGACTAGGTTGCTGATCTTCGACACGAATGTCCTCATCCATGCGGCGGACGAGTACTCAGAGCCCAGTTCGCCGTTCTGCCACCTCGGTAGGGCCCGTCTCGAGGCGGTTGATAGAACGTAGATCGGGAGTGGACTCATGCCTCTCATCAACCAGCAACTTCGCGAGGTTTGGGATGCTCTGCGCGCGGAAGGGAATCAGCGCCCGAATGCTCTGCGCGCGGTTCGCCTCAAACGGCTCCGCGGCATCCAGAACCTCCGGGTGCCATTCTCCTATCCCGTCTCTGTTCTTGCCGGCCCAAACGGCTGCGGAAAGTCCACCGTCCTGTTCGCCTGCGCCTGTGCCTATCGCGACCCCGAGCGCGGCACCCGCGAGTTCGTGCCTACCAGTCTTTTTCCAAACTTCGTCGACCCCCAGCGAGGAAACATCTCCGATCAGATCGAGCACACCGAACTGGAGTTCGACTACGTTCACGGGGGCGAGAACTACGCGATGGCCTGGAAGCGCGGAAAGTCCTGGAACCGCAGCTACATGGGACGCAAGGGCGGAAAACAACCGGAGAGAAGCGTCTATCTGCGGACACTCGCCAACCTCACCAATCCGTCGGAAGTCCGCGGAGTTCTTCAACTGGCGCGCAAGGAGTTCCGGACAGAGGAACTGACGCCCAGTCTTCTGATCCTCGCCCATCGCATCCTTCCACGTCGATATCGGAACCTCTCCGTCATCAGCGCCAAGGCTCGTGAATTGATGTTCGCCAAAATCGAGGGCGAACTGGAAACGAGCTACTCGGAGTTCCACATGTCCTCCGGCGAGCGCGCCATTCTGCGTATTTCGAAAGACATCTCAGGTCTGGACGGGGCTCTGGTTCTGATCGACGAGATCGAAGCTGGCCTGCACCCATACACTCAACAACAGGCGATGCTTGAACTGCAGCGAACCGCCCTGCGACGGAAGCTCCAAGTAGTCGTCGCCTCCCACAGCTCCGTCGTTCTGAACAGCGTCCCTCCCGAGGCCCGGATCTTCCTGGACCGCGATGCTGCCACAGGGGAGGTACACGTGATGCCCGTCTACCGGGACATCTTCCAGAAGGCGCTATACGGCCAGTCCCACGACCGGCTTTCAGTGCTGTGCGAGGACGCGATGGCCGAGGCCATCATCCGTGGCGTCTTGGACGTCCTCAATCCGGAGATGAATCTGCGCCACGACGACTTCGCTATTGGCAGAAACACCGGTCAAGACGAGTTTCCGAGCCATGTCCGCACACTTGGCAAGTTCGGCAAGCTGCAGGACTTCCTGATCGTCTTGGACGGAGACGCTCGGCACATGGAGAGACGGATCCAGACAGTCGCCGGCGAGTACGGCCACAGCGCCAAGCCCTTGTTTCTTCCCGGAGACGGGTCCCCGGAGCGCTGGCTACTGGAGGCTCTTCGGCCGCACCCAGAGGCCTACGCGGCCAACTTGGGCCTCGCCGCCGCCGAATTGGTCGACCGACTGCGCGAGATCGAGCAAGTCTCGGAGGGCGCGGTCCGCCAACACGATCCAGCGAAGGCGACCTTGTCAGCGCTTGCGGAGGAGCTGAACCGGAGGCCTGAGGATGTGGGACGCATCGCCGGAAGAGTGGAGAGCGAAGCGAAACGAGGGGACATGGCGCGTTTCCTCGTGGAACTGCAGGAGCAGATCGAGGCTTGGAGACGCGATTCGTGACGAGGGCGAGAAGAAAGTTGATCGAGGTCGCGCTCCCGCTCGATGCGGTCAACACGGCTTCGGCGCGGGAGCAATCGATCAGGCACGGACATCCGTCGACGCTGCATCTGTGGTGGCCCCGGCGACCCTTGGCAGTGGCGAGAGCGGTCATCTTCGCCCAGATGGTCGATGACCCGTCGGAGTAGGTGGATGTGCTGTTGTCTGACCAATGAAGAGAGAGCCCGAACCCGGCGTTTGCCGACGTGGACGTGTCGCTTGTGTCGACTTTCATGTTGTCGTCGAGAAGGGGAAGGAGGCCTACGTCGAGCCGGCGATCGAGAGTCATAGGCGTCGTGAGAAACCGCGGTGGGAGCGCCAATCCTGGTGGGGCCATCCCCGCGAAGGTCGACGAAGCTCAAGTCGGCTGCAAGCTGAGTCCGGATGCGGTCCGGATCGTAGCCACGCGTCATCCAAAGTCGCCTTGGGCGTACCCCCTGGCGGCTGCCTCGACGCGGGCATCATGGCTTTGACGGAGAAGGTCGATCGGCCTCGCGCCGTCGAGAGCGTCGTGCCGGTCTGTAAGCCAATTCCACGCCGAGTAGTGGCCGTCAAAGTGCGAGAGGACCGGTCCAAGACCAGCAAATGGTCGTCCACGTTCGTCCAACTGCTCGGCAGGAAACACGAATCCTCGCTTCGTACTCTGCCATCCGACGATT
The DNA here is from genome assembly GCA_965205295.1 of Candidatus Multivorans sp. Lineage (GTDB taxonomy): Bacteria > Acidobacteriota > Thermoanaerobaculia > Multivoradales > Multivoraceae > Multivorans. Next base: position 1,281,909 of record OZ242167.1, on the reverse strand, counting down.
TGGCCCTTCTTGAGCCAGTTGTGAACTGACTGGCGACTCCTGGCGCCGACTCGCTTGGCAAACTCGTCGGAAGTCAGTAGTTCCCGACCCTCGTCGTCAGCGATCTGGGTTCGCTGCGAGAGTCTCTCCGCAGCCTCTGCGTGAACCAGTACCCGCGCAGGCTCACCACTGATCACCGTCAGCTCTTCCGGTGGTGGCTCCCAGAGTCGCGGTAGATTCACTCCCTGGTGGCCATCGACCGGGACTTCCTGCTCGCCTTCGGCCGTGATGTCGACTTCCACGACCCGATTCCGCAGTCGACTTACCTCGACCGGCTCACGGGCGACATCCTCGAGAAGATGGCGGAGGAGTTCCTGCGGGAGAACGACATTGTCCCGGAGTGGAGATAGGCCGCTACCCCGACAACGCCGCCAGCTTCTCGGTCAAGAGCGGCACGACCTGCTTGTAGTCCTCGACGATGCCGAAGCTGCAGTGCTTGAAGATCGGCGCGTCGGCGTCGGTGTTGATCGCGGCGACGACCTTGCTGTCGCCCATGCCGAGGAGGTGCTGGCTGGCGCCGGAGATGGCGATCGCCAGGTAGAGCTGGGGCGCCACCTTCTTGCCGGTCTGGCCGACCTGCCAGTTCGGGGGCACCCAGCCGGCGTCGCAGGCGGCGCGTGACGCGCCCTGCTCGGCGCCGATGGTGTCGGCGAGCTTCTTGAGTTCCTGGAAGGCTTCCGGGCCGCCGAGTCCGCGGCCACCGGAGACGATGACCTGGGCGTCCTCGAGCCGGACGCCTTCCTGGGCAGCCACTTCGCGGCCGACGATCCGGATGCGCGACGGATCGAGGTGGAGATCGACCGACGTCACCTCGCCTGATGACGGCTGTTCGGGCGCCGGTTCGAAGCCCCGGGCCCGCAGCCACACCACGGCCGGGCTCTTCTTCAGCCGGTAGATCGAGATCGCCTTGCCGCCGTAGGCGGTGCGCTGGGCCAGCAGGTGGTCGCCGTCCATGCGGATCGCGGACGCGTCGGCCATCGAGCTGCCGCCCAGACGGTGGGCGAGCCGGGGCGCGATCTCCTGGCTGTAGGTGTCGTTGCTCATCAGCACCGCGACGTAGTCCCCGCCTCCGGCCTCAACGAGTTGCTGGGCCGCCTGCAGCGCCTGCTCGGGCTGATGGTTGCTCAGTTCCCCGGCGCCGCCGATCAGCACCCGGTCGGCAACGGCCGCCAGGGCCGCAACAGCGTCGTCCGTGGTCGGGCCGATCACCAGCACGTGGAGTTTGCCGCCGACGCTTTCGGCCAGGGCGCGTCCGGCGCCGATCGCGCCCTGCGCGGCGCGGTCGTAGCCGAAACTGCCAAGAACACAGACTGCAACATTCGCCATCGTTCTCTCCTTCTGCCTTCTCTACCTGGATCCCGGTTCGCGTCAGCCGATCGAGGCCACGACCTGGTGGATCTTCCGCGCGAGTTGATCGACCCGCTGTTCGAGGGTGTCGCCTTCGGCCAGTTCGCAGTCGACTTCGTCCGCCGGCACGAAGATCTCTTCGACCTCGAAGTTGGAGGAGCCGTTCCGAATCTCGTCGCTGTCCAGTCCCAGGTCCGCGAGGCTCAGTTTCTGGAGCGGCTTGCGGTAAGACATCATGACGTCCCGCGTCTTCGGGATGCGCGGCACGTTGTCCTCGTTGTTCGTGATCGTGACCACGAACGGAGGTTCGGCTTCCGCGACCTCAATGCCGACATCCGTCTGGCGGCGGAGCGTGACGCTGCCGTCGCCGGGACTCAGGCTCTCCACGAAGCCGAGCACGGGCCGTCCCAGTTCCTCCGCCAGTGCGCCGCCGGTCTGACCCGTGCCCCAGTCGCCCGATTCCCGGCCGACCAGCACGGCATCGAACGGCCCGCCGTCCTGCTCGAGGCGCCGGATCGCTGCCGCCAGCACCTGGCCCACGGCGCCGGCGTCGGGGTTCGTGCTTCCGTCACGCACCACCAGGCACGCCTCGTCGACGGTCATCGCCATCGCCTTGCGGAGGCAGTCCTCGGCCGAGGACTCTCCGTAGCAGAGGGCGGTGATCTTGACGTCCCCTGCCGCCTCCCGGAACTGGAGCGCGGTTTCGATCGCGTTCTCGCAGAAGATGTTCGTGACCAGGTTCGCGCCGCCGCGTTTCGCCGCCTTGGCCGCCGGGTCGATCTGAAAGTCGCGGGCCGGGACGTCCGGGTCGAGGATCTGCTTCAGGCAGACAAGCACTCTCATTCTCGATTCTCCTTCGCTGTGGGCGTGGCGCCGTTGCCTCGCGCCGCTTCCCTATGGGTCGGGATCCTTGGCCTGCTCCGCGCTTCGACTCAGCACGGCGGAGACCGCCATCCGGGTCACTTCCGCCACTACCTCGTCGCCGTCGAGCCGCCCGTCCGCCCGGTACCAGCGTGAGATCCACAGCACCATGCCGACCAGGCTGAAGGCGCCGACGGTGGGGTCGAGGCCCGCGACCTTGCCGTCGTCACGCAGGGCGGCGAGGGTGTCGGCGATGAACTCGACGTAGTCCCGCTGCCTGGCGATGATGTCGGCCCGGTCGCCGGGCAGCAGCCCTTCGAGTTCGTTGACGAGAATGGTCAGCGCCGACGAGTCCTGGGTGATCAGGCGGGCGTGGCAGGAGACGATCGTGCGCAGCCGCGTTTCCGGATCCTCGTGCCGTCGTGCCGGTTCGATGACCAGCTCGTCGAGCTGGTCCATGGCGAAACTCATGATCGCGAACAGCAGGTCCTGCTTGCCCTTGATGTAGTAGTAGAGCCCGGCCTTGGTCAGCCCCACCGCGGCCGCGATGTCGTTGATCGAGGTGGCGTGGTACCCCTTGCGGTGGAAGATGCGCGCCGCGTTGCGGTAGATCTCGGCCCGGCGGTCCGGGTCGCTTTCGCCGGTCGTGTGGCCGGCCGCGTGCAGGGAGTTATCCAGAGCAGTCATCGGATCGAGGTTGCGAACGAGGCTGTGGTGGAGTCTACCGACCGCCCGGTAGGTGCGCAACGGGTCGCGTGCCCAAGCACGATGCCCGCTTGCCCAGCGCTACGATGTCCCCTCGCCGGTCTCGGCGGTCTCGCCGACCGCGTCCCAGAGCAGTTCGGCCACGTCCTTGACCTTGACGTCGCGGTCGCCGCGCCGGGCGTTCACGCCGTCGTCGAGCATGGTGGCGCAGAATGGGCACCCCACCGCGACGACATCCGCTCCGGTGTCGATCGCCTCCTGGGCGCGTTCCTGGTTGACGCGCTGATCGGGCGGTTCGTCGACGAATGCCATGCCGCCGCCGCCGCCGCAGCAGAAGCTCTGGTTGCGGGAGCGCTCCATCTCGACCTTCCGTGCGCCGCCGAGCTTCGCCAGCAGGTTGCGGGGCGCGTCGTACTCGCCGTTGTGGCGGCCGAGGTAGCAGGGATCGTGGAACGTGATCGTCTCGCCGGCGTTTGCCCCACCGGTTGCCGCATCGGCCCCGTTCAATCGGCCGGAGGCCAGGAGCTGATCGAGGAACTGGGTGTGGTGGTACACCTCGTACTGGCCGCCGAACTGCGGGTACTCGTTCTTGAACGAGTTGAAGCAGTGCGGGCAGGAGGTGACGACCTTGCGCACGCCGTAGCGACCCAGGGTCTCGACGTTGCCCTTGGCCAGCATCTCGAACAGGAACTCGTTGCCGACGCGGCGGGCCGGGTCGCCGCTGCACGATTCCTCGCGGCCGAGAATCGCGAACTTGACGCCCGCCTTCTTCAGGAGCTTCGCCGTCGCGCGGACGGTGTTGCGGTTGCGCTCCACGAGGGCGCCGCCGCAACCGACCCACATCAGGACCTCGGCCTCGCCCGGATCGTCCATGTCGGCCATCACGTCGATGTCGAGGCCCTCGGTCCAGTCGACCCGGCTGAACTGGGTGCCCGCGAACGGGTGCTGGCGCTGTTCGAGCGAGTTCATCATGTCCATCATCCCCTCCGGGAACTCGGCCTCTTCCATGACCAGGTAGCGCCGGGCGTCGACGATCTTGGGCAGATGCTCGATGTGGACGGGGCAGGCCTCCATGCAGGCGGCGCAGGTGGTGCAGGCGAACAGCGCCTCGGGGGAGACGGCGGTCTTCTGGTCGATGATCGGCAGCAGTTCGGTGTCGCCGTTTCCGCTGCCGTTTCCGCTGCCGTTGCCGTTGGCCAGAAGGCTGTCGCCGCGCTCGTGCATCAGGGCCTGCAGGTCGAGGATGATGTCGCGTGGCGACAGGCTCTTGCCGACCGTGTTCGCCGGGCAGACGTCGGTGCAGCGGCCGCACTCGGTGCAGGCGTCGAAGTCGAGCAGGTCCTTCCAGGTGAAGTCGCCGAGGTGGTTGATGCCGAACCGCTCGGCGGCCTCGAAGTCGATCGCCTTCAGGCTGCCGCCGTAGCCGTCGAGATTGGCGGTGAAGATGTTGAGCGGCGCCGTTACGACGTGCGACATCTTGCTGAAGGGCACCCAGGCGATGAAGCCGAACGCGACGAGAAGATGGAACCACCAGATGACGACGTGACCGGTCTGCATCGCGGCGTCGCTCATGAACGGGTCCGAGGCCATCGCGAACAGATTGCCGACCGGCGACCAGGCGGCCCAGACGTCGTCGGTGACCGCGATTCGCCAGCCCTCGACCATGAAGCCGGTGAACGCCATGACGAAGATCGCGACCAGGATCCAGCTCGCCTCGTCGGTGTAGACGAGCTTCGCCGGCTTGGAGACCCAGCGGCGCACCGCGGCCAGGGCGACGCCGACCAGCACGAACAGACCGAAGATGTCGACGATCAGCGACTGGAAGATCAGGTAGAAGTGCCCCTTCATGATGTGCAGGGGCGTGTCGTGGTGGATCGCCACCACGGTGGTCGCCAGGAACAGGACGATGAAGCCGGTGTAGACGAGGCTGTGGAAGAGGCCCGCGTAGCGGCTGCGCAGGGTGCGGCCCTGGCCGACGGCGTTCCTGAGGAAGAGCTGGAGCCGCTCGCCCAGCCGGTCGAACCGCACCGCCGGCCGGCCGGCGCGCCAGCGGCGGATCTTGAGCCAGAAACCCCATGCCAAAACGCCCAGGGTGGGGACCATCAGGACGTACACCAACCACGTGTACTGGATGTTCCAGAAGACCTCGCGCGTGGCCTGGGTCGGATCCATGGGTGGGACTGTACCGCCGAGTCGAAGTATCCGGCAATTCCGGTCAGCGCTTTCTTCGTCTTAACTTCTTGTTCATGAATAACTTACGCCGATCGGGCCGGGCGCACCGGATCCGGTGCGGAGCGGACGTAGATCACTCAAGACAAAGAACTTACAAGGTCTTTGTATGGTTCTTCTCCGCAGAGTTTTCCGCAGATTCTGCGGACTCCGGCAGAGGTAGCGGACCCTTCCGGCCCGCTTGGCAGGTCGTGCGGACGCGGGTCCGGCTATCCGCGTCTCGGGTAGCCCAGCTCGGCCAGGGTCTGCTCGATTTCGTCCAGGATCGCGGGGTCGTCGATCGTGGCCGGCACGGTGTAGGGCTCGCCGTCCGCGATCCGCCGCATCGTGCCTCGGAGCACCTTGCCGGAGCGGGTCTTCGGCAGCCGGTCGACCACCGCCGCGATCTTGAACGAGGCGACCGGTCCGAGCTGTTTCCGCACGATCTGGACAAGCTCCGGCACGATCTCGGCTTCGGTGCGGCCGCAGCCCGCGTAGAGGACCGCGAGACCCAGGGGCACCTGCCCCTTGAGCGAGTCGGCGATCCCGATCACCGCGCATTCGGCGACCTCCGGGTGAGACGCGAGGATCTCCTCCATGGCGCCGGTGGACAGGCGGTGGCCGGCGACGTTGATCAGGTCGTCGGTGCGGCTCATGATGTAGAGGTAGCCGTCCTGGTCGACGAACCCGGCGTCGCCGGTCTCGTAGTAGCCCTCGAACTCCGAGAGATACGAGTCGACGTAGCCGTCGTCGTTCTTCCACAGGGTCGGCAGGCAGCCGGGAGGTAGAGGAAGGCGCAGGGCGATGGCGCCCGTCTCGCCGGGTGGCAGTTCGCGGCTGCTCCCGGCGGCGTCGCCTGCATGTTCGAGGATGCGCACGTCGTACCCGGGGACGACCTTGGTGGGCGAGCCGTGCTTGACCGGCAGCGCCCCGAGGCCGACACAGTTCGCCGCGATCGGCCAGCCCGTCTCCGTCTGCCACCAGTGATCGATCACCGGCACGTCGAGCTTCTCCTCGGCCCAGCGCACCGTGTCCGGATCGGCGCGCTCGCCGGCGAGAAACAGGGTGCGGAGGGAACTCAGATCGAACTTGCCGATCAGCTTTCCCTGGGGATCCTCGCGCTTGATCGCGCGGAACGCGGTCGGCGCCGTGAACAGCACGGAGACGCCGTGCTCCGCGATCACGCGCCAGAAGGCGCCGGCGTTGGGCGTTCCTACCGGCTTGCCCTCGTAGAGAACCGTAGTGCAGCCGTGAATCAGCGGCGCGTAGACGATGTAGGAGTGGCCCACCACCCAGCCGATGTCCGACGCGGCCCAGTAGACCTCTCCGGGCGCAACGCCGTAGACGTTGCTCATGCTCCACGCGAGCGCGACGAGGTGCCCGCCGTTGTCGCGGACGACGCCCTTGGGCACGCCCGTCGTTCCCGACGTGTACAGGATGTACAGGGGATCGGTGGCCTGCACCGCGACGCAGTCGGCTGGTTGGGCGGCGGCCATCGCTTCCTGCCAGTCGTGATCGCTTGCGCCGAGCGCGGCGCGGTGTTGCGGTCGTTGAAGGAGCACGGTGGCGCTCGGCTTGTGGGTCGACAAGGCGATTGCCTCGTCGAGCAGCGGCTTGTACTCGATGATCCGCGCCGTCTCGATGCCGCACGAGGCCGTCAGCACCACCTGGGGCAACGCGTCGTCGATCCGGGTGGCGAGTTCCTTCGCCGCGAAGCCGCCGAAGACCACGGAGTGGACGGCGCCGATCCGGGCGCAGGCCAGCATGGCGACCGCGGCCTCCGGGATCATCGGCATGTAGATCAGCACCCGGTCGCCGGTCCGTACGCCGAGGTTCCTGAGGACGCCGCCGAGCCGTGCCGTCTGCTCCTGCAGGTCGGCGTAGGTCAGCGTCGCCGAGGTCCCGGTGACCGGGCTGTCGTAGATCACCGCCGGCTGGTCTCCGCGGCCGGCCTCGACGTGGCGGTCGACCGCGTTGTAGCAGGTGTTCACCTGCGCGCCCGCGAACCAGCGGTAGAACGGCGGGTTCGAGTCGTCCAGCACGCGGTCCCAGCGCCTGACCCAGGAGATGGACTCCGCGGCCTCGGCCCAGAATCCCTCCGGGTCGTCGCTGGCACGGCGCAGCGCCTGTTCGTAGAGAGTGCTCACGGCCGGCGATGATAGCCGCCGCTTCCGGCCGTCCGGTGTTCGTCTACGGCTTACTGCGCGGCGTCGGTGTCGGCCGGTTCGGGCAGAGGTTGCCGGCTCTGGACTTCGTCCCAGATGCCGACATCGAATCGGCCCAGGGAATTCGCGGCGCCCCGGAACATCGCGTTCGTGTTGAACTCCATCGTGATCGTGCCGTCGGGGCTGACCGCGATCAGACCGCCGTCGCCCGGCTGAAGCTTGTCCCGGATCACCTGCCGGACGGCTTCCTCCAGCGTGAGGCCGCCGTACTCGATCTGCGCCGACACGTCATGGGCCACGGTGTGACGGATGAACTCCTCGCCCCGGCCGGTGCCGGAGACGGCCGCGGTGGCGTTGTTGGCGTAGGTGCCGGCGCCGATCACCGGTACGTCGCCGACACGGCCGATCCGCTTCAGCATCGTGCCCCCGGTCGAGGTGGCGGCAGCCAGATTGCCGTAGCGGTCCATGGCCACGGCGCCGACGGTGCCCAGGTGAGAGGCGCCGCCGAGGCCGGCGGGCGCGCCGGCGTTGCCGGTGTAGTCGCCGATGGCGCCCGCGCGGGCACCTCCGCTTGCTTGTCTGGCGGCACTTCTCTGGGCCCGGAGTTCGCGGTACCTCTCCAGTTGCCGCTCCGTGGTGAAGTAGGCCTGCGGTTGCCGGCGTACGCCGGAGATGACACCGAAGTCGTCGGCCCCGGGGCCGGCGAGCAAGACGTGCGGCGTGTCCTCCATTACCCGGCGCGCCAGTCTCACCGGGTTGCGCACGTTCTTCACCGCGGCCACCGCGCCGCAGGCGAGAGTGCGTCCGTCCATGATCGCGGCATCCATCTCGTGGGTTCCGATGGACGTGAAGACGGAACCGCGGCCGGCATTGAAGCGGGGGTCGTCCTCGAGCGCCGCGACCACGTTCTCGACCACCTGCACACTCGCTTCGCCGGCGGCCAACTGCTGGGCGCCAAGGGAAAGGGCGGCCCGCAGGGCCTGGTAGTAGTCGTCCGCGTCGGTCGTGGCGCGATTCGCGCTGCCGGCGCCGCCGTGGATGGCCAGAGCCCAGTCGGGGGTCGGCACCTGTTCGGCCTCCTCGCCGTCTGTCTGATTCAAGTCCTGCTGCTCTTCGGTGTTGGCTTGATTGTCCGAGAAGTCGGGCAGAGTGCATCCGCCAGTGGCCAGCGCCATGACCGCGACCGCAGCTCCTCGGAGAATCGCTGCCGGTTGTCGATGCACGGTCACAGTGTTCGACCCCCCCGCGAGTCGTTGGCGGCTACTTGTGAGAACCGGCTGAGCCATCCCGTTATGCCCACTCTTCCGGGCTGGCCGGAGTCGTATCTCGCCGGTCGACCGCGGCGCCGCGCCTGAAAGCAGTGGCGCTTGAACGGCTCGTGGGGCTCGGCGGCAGGGCTTCAGAAGCGTAGCACGCCGAACACCGACGGCGCGGAGATCCGAAGGGGGATACGCCGCGTTGTCGGCGAAGCGGGCTTTTCTGTCCGCCGGACGTCGGTGCGACATAATCCGCGCTCCGGACGCCGTTCACCTGACCGAAGGTCGTTGCGTCGGACAAGATGTCGCCGAGGCGGCGCGGAACGCGACGCCGCTGGACGAGGAACGCCGCTATGACTGACGACCAACGCCTATCGGAGTACAGAGACGAGCGGGATCCGGACGTTTTCTGGGCGGCGGTCCGGCCGGCCGACGAGCCCCTGCGTCATCGCTGGTTCCTGCCGGCGGTCGTGGCGATCCTCATCGTCAGCGTGCCCTGGTACCTGCCGTCGTCGATCGGCGACCGGCTCGCGCTCGGTCTGCCGGTCTGGACCTGGGTCACGATCGTCTGCGGCCTGGCTCTGGCGGTCGTGACCGCCTTCGCGTCGCTGCGGCTGTGGCGGGATGGGTCGGATGTGGTCGCCAGCGAGGTTCGGGAAGGCCGCGAGGCCGACTCCGGCGGGGAGGACGGAACGTGAACTCCGTTCCCGAAGTGACGTTCGGTCCCGGCGCGCTGGCGGTGCTCGGCGGTTACCTGGTCATCATGCTCGGCCTCGGTTTTCTGGGCCGCCTGCACCAGAAGGAGCGCTCGCTGCGCGACTTCTACCTCGCCGGGTCGAGCTTCGGCTTCGCGGTCCTGTTCCTGACCCTGTTCGCGACCCAGTACAGCGGCAACACGCTGCTCGGCTTCGCCGGCCGCTCCTACCAGCAGGGAACGACCTACATCGTCAGCGTCACCTTCATGGTCCTGGTGATCACGGTGTTCATGATCTACGCGCCGCGCCTGTTCCACCTGGCGCGGAGGTTCGGCTACATCACGCCCGCGGATTTCGTGTACCACCGCTTCGGGTCCCATCCGCTGCGCATCCTCTGCGTCGCTCTTCTGTGCTGGGGACTGGCGAACTACGTACTCGAACAGTTGGTCGCGATGGGGCACGGCGTCGAGGCGATCAGCGGCGGCCGGATGAGCTTCATGCAGGGGGTCCTGCTCCTGGTCGGCGTGATGCTGATCTACGAGTCGCTGGGCGGCATGAGGGCGGTGGCGTGGACGGATGCAGTGCAGGGCACCCTGCTGCTGTGCGGGTGCGCCGTGATCCTCTACACGCTGGTCACCGTGGACGGTGGCCTGCCGGCCGCGGCCGACGGGATCCGCGCAACGGCTCCAGCCAAACTCGAAAGCCCGGACGGGGAAGGGCTGCGAAGCTGGGTCAGCACGCTGCTGATGCTCGGTCTCGGAGTGGCCCTCTATCCGCACGCGATTCAGCGCATCTTCGCGGCCCGGAACGAGAACAGCCTGCGGAGGTCTCTGGGAGTGATGGCGTTCATGCCGCTGGGCACGACCCTGCTCGCGTTCCTGATCGGGTTCATCGCCCTCAGCCGGTACCCCGGCCTGAGCGAACTCGAAAGCGACAAGGTCACGATCTACGTCCTCGGCAGCCTGATCGACCGCTCGCCGGTGATGTACTGGCTGATCGTCATGGTGTTCGCGGCAGTGGTGGCGGCGATCATGTCGACCGCCGACTCCGCGCTGCTCTCGATGGGCTCTATGTTCACCAAGGACATCTACAAGAACTACCTGCACCGCGAGGCCAATTCACGCGAGATGTTGCTGGTGGGCAAGACGTTTTCGTGGGGCGTGATGGCCATCCTGATCGCGATGGCCTGGGTGTCGCTGGAGACGGAGAGCTCGATCTGGCTGCTGATCAAGCTCAAACTCGAGTTCATGGTCCAGCTCTCGCCGCTCTTCATGCTCGGTATCTACTGGCGGCGAATGTCGTCCTCGGCGGCCCTCGCCGGCATGCTGCTGGGCACGGCGCTCACCCTGGTCATCTGGTGCGGCGTGATGGTCGACCTGTGGTCGACGCGCAGCCCGTGGGGCGTCGCCGCCGGTGTCTGGGGACTGCTTCTGAACTACGGCGTCTGCGTCGGCTGGACGGTGCTCCGGCCCGCCCGGCGTGAGGCGAGGGGCGCGTGAACGCGGAGACCCGCAAACGCCGGGTCTTCTCCGGCATCCAGCCGTCCGGCGTGCTGCATCTGGGGAACTACCTGGGAGCGGTGAAGCACTGGGCCGCGCGCCAGGACGACCGCGAGAACTTCATCTGCGTCGTCGATCTTCATGCGATCACGGTGCGCCAGGACCCGGAGACGCTGCGTGCCGGCACCCGCGAGTTGACGGCGATGCTGTTTGCCTGCGGTATCGATCCCGAGCGCACGACCCTGTTCGTGCAGAGCCACGTGCTGGCGCACGCCGAGGCGGCCTGGATTCTGGGCTGCGCGACGCCGATTGGCTGGTTGGAGCGGATGACGCAGTTCAAGTCGAAGTCGGAGCGCCAGGGCGGCCGGGAACGCATCGGCGTGGGGCTGTTCACCTATCCGATACTCCAGGCCGCCGACATCCTGCTGTACGACGCGGACGAGGTGCCGGTCGGAGAGGATCAGAAGCAGCACGTGGAACTGGCGCGCGACATCGCCGGCCGTTTCAACCATCTCTACGGCGACACGTTCGTTCTGCCCGAGGCGGTGATTCCGACCGCCGGGGCCCGCGTCATGGCCCTCGACGATCCCACGGTCAAGATGTCGAAGAGCGAAACGGCGGGCCGGGGCCACGCGGTACGGCTGACGGATTCGGACGCGGAGATACGCCGGTCGCTCAAGCGTGCGGTCACCGACTCCGGGCGCGAGATCGAGTTCAGCGACGACCCGGAGCGGGCCGGGGTGAACAACCTGCTGACGATCTACCAGGCGATCACCGACCGCGGCCGGGAGCGGGTCGTTGCGGACTTCGTCGACGCCCGCGGCTACGGCGACCTGAAGGCGGCAGTTGCCGATGCCGTGATCGAGGTCACAGCACCGATCCGGCAGCGGTACGAGGAGTTGATGTCCGCTCCGGAAGAGCTCGATCGGCTGCTGGCGGTCGGTGCGGAGCGGGCGCGGGCGGTCGCCGAGCCGAAGGCGGCGGAGATCCGGCGGCTGGTCGGCTTCGCCTGAGTCCCCCCTTGGGAACGGGCGCGGATCGGCTCTCGATCCGCTTAGGAGTGCGAGCGGATCAGCTTCTCGATCCGCTCGGCGCCAAGTTCCAGCGTCTCCATCGACGGGCCGAAGCTGAGCCGGGAGTAACTGTGGTAGCGGGCGTTGCGGCGCCGCTGGCCTGGGTTCACGTCGAAGAACACGCCGGGGACGGTGATCACCTGGACCTGGAGCAGCGCCTTGAAGAACTCGATGCCGTCGTTGAGGGGGGCGGGCAAACCCGCGAGGTTGCCCCACACGTAGAAGGCGCCCTGGGGTTCGTGCTCGACCTCGATGCCCAGCCCCCGGAGCCGGTCGATGAGGAAGCGGCGCTTGGGCGTGAACTCGGCCTGGATGGCCCGCGTCTCCTGCAGGACGAGTTCCGGCTCGAGCAGGGGCACGGCGGCCTCCTGGAACGGGTGGTTGCCACCCCCGTCCAGAAAGGAGCCGGCGCTCGTCACGCGGTCGATCACGGTCCGTGGACCGACGATCCACGACACGCGCCAGCCGGGGTAGCGCCAGTTCTTGGTGAGACCGTCGACCAGGATGATCGGGTCGCCGTTCACGTCCTCGACGTGGGCCGCGGCAGAGACCATCCTGGCCGTGTCGGCCATCTCTGTGCAGTCGCCGGGCGCCGGCGTGTAGATGTAGTGGCTGTAGAACTCGTCCAGGATGAAGGTGCAGGCGTTGTCGCGGGCGACCTCGACCCACTCCGCCAGGGCCTCGCCCTCGACCAGTTGACCGGTGGGGTTGCACGGATTGCTGCACCAGACGGCGGACAGGCCGCGACCGACGATCTCCTTCTGGAGCAGCCGGCGCGAAGCCGTATAGCCGTGGGCGGCGTCGAGCAGGATGGGAATCGGGATGAAGCCCTTGAACGCGCTCAGCAGTTCTTCGTAGGCGGTGTAGTCGGGGATGAAGTGCCCCAGGTTCATCTCGCCCATCGCGGCCGCGATGCGGGTCATCGCCGGGCGGCCGCCCGGGGCGATGCTCACGTTCTCGCGCGAGTACTGGGAGCGCTTGTTGCGGCGGTAGAGGAAGTTGTACAGCTCGGCGACGCGGTCCCGCAGTTCACAGGTTCCATCGACCGGCGCGTAGGTCTGGCGGCGCGGGTCGATGTGGAGCTGGTCGCGGCGAGGCGGCGCTCCCGGCAGGGACCCCACCTCCGGCGAACCCTGGCCGAGGTTGTACCAGGTCAGGCCGTCGCTCCCGTGGCCGGCGGCCGCGGCGCGGTGCATCACGTAGATGACACCGGTCCGGGGCACCGGGCGGAAGCCGAACGTTTCGGGTCCGGGATCGACCCCGACGGTGGTCGGTAGAAGTTCCTCTATCATCCGTGCGCGATGGACTTTGTGGGGAGGGCCGCAGGCAACGACGGATCGAGCCGTTGTCATCCTCGGGCGGTCGAGCTTATTCGAGTGCGCCCGGCAACGGGTGGGTCGGTTCTGGTGGCCGGTTCATGACGCTCGACCCGGTCCTGAATCACCTGCTTTCCGCCGTGCCGGAACCGCTTTCGGCCGCCGACGAGCCGGCCGGCTGGTACCGGGCATTCTGCGACCGTGTGCTGGCATCCTGGAGCGGGAAAGCGCCGGACAGCGCGGATGCCACCGGCAGGATTCACTTCGCTCACGGTCTGCTCGGCGGCTTCGTGGCCGACCGGCCCGCCTGGGCGATGGTGGCCGGACACCAGGGAGCGGTCCGCCGCCTGGCCTGGGAGTGCGGCGGGCTGCATCTGATGCCGGAGGGCGGCATTGTTGCCTTCTGCGCCAGCGAGGAGGGCGGGGCGCATCCGCGCGCGGTTCGCTCGTCCCTCGCCCCGACGCCGGATGGCGACTTCCGCCTCAGCGGGCAGAAACGCTGGGCGACCCTGGCGCCGTCCGCGGCGGCGCTCTTGCTCATCGCCTCGGTGGGCCGGGAGGGTGACCGAAACCGCTTGCGGGCGTTGTGCGTGCCGAGCGACCGGCGGGGCATCGGGATCGCTCCGATGACAGTGAACCCTCCCACCGGAGGGGGCGGGCGGGTGACCGCGAACCCCGAAGTTCGGCATGCCGTGATCGATCTGAACGAAGTGCCGGTGGCTGCTGCGGAACTGCTGGAAGGCGACGGCTACACCGATGCCATCAAGCCCTTCCGGACCATCGAGGATCTCTACATCGGCGCCGCGATGACGGCCTACAACGTGGCGCTGGCTCGCAGGTCGGGCTGGCCGGCGTCGGCGGTGGAGGACCTGCTGTTGCTGCTGGCGACCGCGGAAGCTCTGGCCTTCGGTCCGTTGGATGAACCGGCCGCCCATCTGGGGGTCGCTGCGCTTGGCCGCGCCACCGCGCGTGTGCGTGAGGCGCATACCGAGCACTGGGAGCTGGTGGACGACGAGGCGGCCGCGGCCTGGCGGCGCGCCACGTCGGGCGGCGGCGTCGCGGCCCGGGCCAAGGAACTCCGGCGTCAGGCGGCATGGCGGCGGCTGGGTCGGGAAGAGGCCTAGGCGGGGCGCTCGAAGATGCTTGATCGCATTCGCAGCTTCTTCGGCGAACGGATCGACCCGGAGCGGGCCGACGACCCGGAGGCCCGCTTGCGGTTGGCGGCGGCGGCGTTGATGGTGGAGGTGATGCGCGCCGACTTCGACGTCGCCGAAGCGGAGAAGGCGGAGGTGCTTGCGGCGGTCCGGCGTCAACTGGGCCTCACTGAAGGGGAGACGGCGGAGCTCGTGGCGCTGGCCGAGGAGGAGACGGAGGGTTCGGTGTGCCTCTACGAGTTCACCCGCCTCATCCACGAGTCTTTCGACGCGGAACGCAAGGTCCGGTTGCTCGAGGAGCTGTGGCGTGTGGCCTTCGCCGATCGTGTGCTGGAGGCTCAGGAGGAGTTCCTGATCCGCAAGATCGCCCGGCTCCTGCACGTTCCGCACGCGGACTTCATCGCCGCCAGACAGCGGGCGAAGCAGCACGCTCAGAAGGTGCCTTAGATGGCCGAGGCCCATTCTTCACTCCGATCCAGCGGCGCAAGCTGCTAGCACATTGAAGCAGCCGCCCGTGGATCTCCACCCGATCGAGGCGAGTGCGCTGCACGCGCGCCGCGAACGGGTGTTCCTCATCCTGGCGGGCCTGTTCCTGGGCTCGATGACGATGCTCAACATCCTGGGCGTGACGCGTTTCCTGGACCTGAGCTTCACCGTCTTCGGCGCGCGCATTCCGATGCCCCTGGCGGTCGGCGTGCTGCCCTATCCCCTGACCTTCCTCTGTACCGACTTCATCTCCGAGATCTACGGGCGAAAGCGCGCCAACTTCCTGGTCTGGGTCGGCTTTGTCGTCAACGTCTGGCTTGCCGTCGTGCTGTGGCTGGGTGGCGCTCTGCCGGGTTTCGACTCGCCGGTTCCCGGCCTCGATGGACGGCTGCCGATCTTCTTCGAGATCCGGACGATGACTCTGGGTGTGGTCGCGGCGTCGATGATCGCCTACCTGAGCGCCCAGTTTTGCGACGTCTACGTGTTCCACTTCTGGAAACGGCTTACGAAGGGCCGTCATCTGTGGCTACGCAACAACGGCTCGACGGTGGTCAGCCAGTTCGTCGACTCGTTCGCCGTCATCGCGATCACCCACTTCGCGGCCGGCGCCATTCCGGTCGAGAGGGCAGAGCCGATCTGGCCGCAGTTGTGGGTGTTCATCGGCACGGCGTACGTGTTCAAGTTCGCGGCGGCGGCCGTGGATACGCTGCCGTTCTATCTCGGCACCCGTTGGTTGCGGCGCTACCTCGAGATCGAGGACGGCCAGGAGGCCGTGCCGCTGGAGTAGTATCCCTCGCCCTTTGGCGGTAGCTTGCCGACCGGGTCGCACCGGCGGCCTTTCAACGGATGAGAGACTCAATGGACAACTGGAGCCCGACTTCCTGGCAGAGCGCCGACGTTCGCCAGCAGCCCACCTACGGCGACCCGGAGGCGGTGGAGTCGGTTGCGGCGCGGCTCGCCGCTCTGCCGCCGCTCGTGACCTCCTGGGAAGTCGAGACCCTGAGGGGGCAGTTGGCCTCAGCAGCGCGCGGCGAGCGCTTCGTCCTTCAGGGCGGCGATTGCGCTGAGAGCTTTGCCGAGTGCACGTCGGATTCGATTACCGCGAAGCTGAAGATCCTCCTCCAGATGAGTCTGGTGCTGACGCACAGCCTGAAGAAGCGGGTGACGCGCATCGGGCGTTTTGCCGGTCAGTACGCCAAGCCGCGCTCGTCCGACACCGAGACGCGGAACGGCGAGACCCTGCCCTCGTACCGCGGTGACCTGGTGAACTCGCTCGACTTCAATGCCGAGGCGAGGGAGCCCGATCCCCTGAATCTCCTCCGCGGCTACCAGCGATCCGCTCTGACCCTGAACTTCATCCGTGGATTGATCGACGGCGGTTTCGCCGATCTCCACCATCCCGAGTACTGGAATCTGGACTTCGTCGACCACTCGCAGAACGCTGCCGAGTACCAGCGCCGGGTCGAGTCCATCGGCGATTCGCTCAAGTTCATGGAGACGCTTGCCGGCGTCGAAGTGGGGCGGATCGATCGCGTCGACTTCTACACCAGCCACGAAGCGCTGCACCTGGTCTACGAGCAGGCGCAGACCCGGACCGTGCCGCGACGGGAAGGCTGGTACAACCTCTCGACCCACCTGCCCTGGATCGGTCTGCGCACCGCGTTCCGGGGCTCGGCCCACATCGAGTACGCGCGGGGCATTCGCAACCCCCTCGGCGTCAAGGTGGGGACCGGGATGAGCCCGGCCGACGTCGCCCATCTGGTCGAGGTGCTGAACCCCGACGGCGAGGAGGGCCGGCTGACTCTCATCCACCGTTGCGGCGCGGAGAAGATCGCCGAGGAGTTGCCTCCGATCTTGCAAGCCGTGTGCGCGATCGGCAAGCCGGTGCTCTGGATCTGCGATCCGATGCACGGCAACACGAAGGGCACTCGAGAGGGGATGAAGACCAGGGCCTTCAGCGCCATCCTGTCGGAGCTGGAGCAGGCTTTCGACCTCCATGCCGCGCACGGCACGATCCTTGGCGGCGTGCACTTCGAGCTCACCGGCGAGGACGTGACGGAGTGCGTGGGCGGCGCCCGGGGTCTCGACGAGAAGGGCCTGCGGCGGGCGTACCGGTCTCAGGTCGACCCGAGGCTGAACTACGAGCAGGCGCTCGAGATGGCCCTGCTCGTCGCGCGCAAAGGGGCCTCGACACCCTGACCGGGTAGTATTGGCGTCTCATTGCCCTGTGAGGGTCCCTGACCCAATGTCCCCGGCCAATCAGAGTTTCCGCTTCCGCGAGTCGCGACGCCTGTTGCGTGAGGTGGCCGTTCGTCTTTCAGCGCCCGGTGAGGAGGGCGAACTCTCCGGGTTGACGCGCGACATCGCGACGGGCGGCATGTTCGTGTCGACGCCGGCGCCGATGCCGGTCGGCACCGCGGTGCACTTCGTGTTGCAGCTCGGGTCGGACGAAGAGCCCGCCGACGTGGAGGGCGAGGCGACCGTGGTCTGGGTACGCCCCGAGGCCGGCGGCGCCGATCAGCCGGCCGGGATGGGGATGCAGTTCAGCCGTGTCGAACCAGGGGGAGAGGAGCGTCTGGCGCTGCTGTTCTCGGAGCGGCAGGCAGAGGCTGATGTGATGCCGCCGCCGCCCGTGCCCGAGGTCGAGGACGCCGAGGCCCTGGAAGCCGAAGTCGAAGCGGCGACGGAAGCGGCCGAGAGCGAGGTCGAGGCTGACGCGGTCGAACCCGTGGAGATCGTCGAGGCGGAAGCGCCCCCGCCGGAGGCGCCCGCCGAATCGCCGCCGCTCGAACCGCCCTTCGAACCGTCGGGTGACGACTTGACGTCTGTTGATCCACCCCTGGCCGCGGAAGCCCCGGCCGGCGCCGGCGAGATCGAGGCCACGCACGTGGATCTGTTCGGTGATCTGGCGGAAGACGCCGACGAGGACTGGATGAAGCCGGAGTCGAGTTCTCGCCCCTGGCTGTGGCCCGCGGTCGGCGGGGCCGTGATCCTGGTGGTCGCTCTGATCGTCTTGCGCGGACCACTGCTGCAGTTGGTCGGAGTGGGTGGCGCCCCGACCGAAGAGAGTGCGCCGGCTGACGTTCCAAGCTTCGAGATCTCGACGACTCGTGTGGGAGCTGACGTGCCGCCGGTAGGAGCTGAGGAGTCGTCGACATCGAGCCGGCTGTTGGTACCCCTGGAGGAGGGGGCGGCCGATGCCGAGGCGACCGCCGAGGACTCCGCGGCCGAGCCCGCCGGTGCTGCGGCGACACAAGCCGCCGAGCCGGTCGAGGCCGAGCGCCCCGCGCCGGCGCCTCCGACTGCCGCGGTCGAGACGAGGCCGGCGCCCGCCGCTGAGCCTGCCGCCGCACGGCCGCCGTCGCCCCGACCGTCAACCGCGGCGCCGGCGGCGCCGCCTGCCAATGCGACCGCCCTCCGTTCGATCACCGCGTCGACGGCGGGTGACCGGACGGTGATCGAGATCGTCGGCAACGCTCCCTTCCAGCGACACCACATCATGCCGCTCCAAGCCCCGCCGCGGTTGGTTCTGCGGCTGATCGGCGTGCGCGAGGCCTACGACGCGAGCGCGGTCAACGGACCCAGACTGCGCGGAGTACGCACCGGCGTTCATGGCCGGGGGGCGACTCGGAACCTGCACGTCGTGCTCGATCTCACCGCGTCCAACATCGCGGCGACGGTCGAGCGGCGGGGCGACCGGGTCGTCGTCAACCTCTCGGATTGACGCAGGCGGAATCCGCCGGCGGACGTGACACGCCGCCCGCGCGGGGCGGCGCGGCGCGGGTCGCGGCCGGCATGTTGGCGAGCCGGGTTCTCGGCCTGGTTCGGGAGGCCGTGATCGCGAGTTTCGCCGGCGTCAGCGCTCTGACGGATGTCGTGACGGCGGCTTTCCGGGCGCCCAACGTGCTGCAGAACCTGCTCGGGGACCAGGCGCTGTCGGCCTCCTTCATTCCGGTCTACAGCCGCATGGTCGCCGAAGGCAGGCGTCGGGAGGCCGGCGCCCTGGCCGGGGCGATGTTCGGCCTGCTGTTCGCCGTGATGGCGGCGCTCAGCCTGCTCGGCGTCATCCTGGCGCCCTGGCTCGTGCGGATCCTGTTTGCCGGCTTCGCGGGCGACGCCGAGGCGGTGGCAGGGGGTACGGCAACCGTCGACCGCCTGGCGCTGACCACAACGGCGGTCCGCATCTGTTTCCCGATGGTGGCGGCGATCACGCTGTCGGCCTGGTGTCTCGGGATCCTGAACAGCCATCGCCGCTTCCTGCTCCCGTACCTGGCGCCGTGTTTCTGGAACGCGAGCGTGATCGGCGTCGTCTGGTTCGTCGCCGCGCGGACCACAGGCGGCGAAGCCGGGAGGATCGAGTCTCTGGTGCTCGCCGTCTGCTGGGGCGGGCTGTTCGGTGGGCTGCTGCAGTTCGCGGTGCAACTGCCTTCGGTGCTCCGGGTTACCGCCGGCCTGCGCCTCTCGTTCAGCCTGCGAGCGCCCGGTGTGCGAAAGACCCTGACCAATCTGGGGCCGGCGATCGCGGGGCGCGGCGTGGGTCAACTGGGCGCCTACGTCGATCTCCTGCTGGCCTCCTTTCTGGCGCAGGGCGCGGTGGGTGCGCTGGGTCTCGGCCAGAGGCTGTACCTGCTTCCGATCGGCCTGTTCGGCGTCTCGGTGGCGGCGGCCGAGCTGCCTGAACTGGCGCGGCTCCGGGGCGATGGGGAGGAGCGGTCGAGAGTTGCCGCGATGCGCGCGCAGGGTTCGCTGGCGGCGATGTCATTCCTGGTGGCGCCGACCCTGGTCGGCTACCTCGCGCTGGGACTGGGGATCGTCGGCGCCGTCTATCGCCGGGGCGAGTTCGACGTCGGCGACAACTGGCTCGTGTTCTTCGTGCTCGCCGCCTATTCGCTGGGCTTGCTCGCGTCGAGCGCCTCGCGTTTGCTGCAGAGCGTGTTCTTCGCCTTCGGCGACACCCGGAGCCCGGCCCGGATCGCGGCGATGCGGCTGATCGTCGCGGCCGGACTCGGCGCGGTGCTGATGATCTGGCTCGACCGGATCCCGGTGGCGGACGTCGCGCTGGTCGGCTGGCTGGGGCCTGTTGCTCCGGCGGCCGTCCACACCCTTCGGCTCGGTGCGGTTGGCCTGGCCCTGGGGTCGGCGGTCGGCAGTTGGTTCGAGCTGGTGCTGCTGCTACGGCGGCTTCGTCAGCGCGAGGTGCCGGTGTCGCCGTGGCCGGCGTGGCGCCGTCATCTGCCGATGGCGATCCTCTGTCTCGCGCCCTGGGCGGCGACGCAGACCCTGGTGCCGGGCCCGCCTTGGATTGCCGGCGTTGTCCCCGTCCTCGGCTTCGCGGCCACCTATCTGGCGGTGGCGCACCTGGTGAAGGTGCCGGAGGCGCGGGCTCTCTGGCGCTGGCTTGGCGAAACCCGGCGCCGCCGGGAGACGTAGTCTGGAGCAGCGAGAGGAGATCGCGAAATGGAGATTCTGCTCAGTGTCGGTCTTGGAGTCGGTCTGGCCGCGGCATGCGGCTTCCGGGTCTTTCTGCCCGTCCTGGTCATGGGCGTGGCGGCCCGGGCCGGCGCGCTCGACCTGTCCGAAGGGTTCGAATGGATGGCGGGGACTCCTGCCCTGCTTGCTCTCGGCGTCGCCGCCGTCTGTGAAGTCGGCGCCTACTACATCCCCTGGCTCGACAACGTCCTCGACGTCGCCGCGATGCCGGCCGCCGTCACCGCCGGCATCGTCGTGGCGGCTGCGAACATCGAGACCGCGACGCCGCTCCTGGGCTGGGCTTTGGCCGCCGTTGCCGGCGGTACGGCGGCGGCGGTGGTCCAGACGGGGACGACGCTGCTGCGGGGCGCTTCGACCATGATGACCGCCGGGATCGGCAATCCGCTGGTGTCGACCGGAGAGGCTGGATCGGCCGCGGGCCTGTCACTCGTTGCGATCACGATGCCGGTGGTCGCTCTGGCCGCCGTGCTGCTGCTGGTGGCCGTGGTCAGCGCCCGCCTGCTGCGGCGGCGCGTGCTCAAGGCGCGACGCGCCGACTCGTGAAGCTCCGCTTGCGCCGACCGGACTTGGCGCGCAGGAGGAAGTCGGCGGCCGTTCGCCCTTCCGGGAATCACGCAGCGACCGGGCGGGTTGAGACATGGACGGCGCTAGGATGGCCAGGGGGCCGATGGAGGGGTTGACCGCTGTGACGACGGGGGACATCGAACCGCGGGTTGGGCGCCGCCGGCTGAATCGTCCGGCGGTGGCGGCGGTCCTCGCTGCGCTCGCCCTGGGATGCGCTTCGACCGGTGGGCGAGAAGTCGGCGAGAGCGCCCTTCAGAGAGAACTTCAGCGGCGCGGCGTCAGCCGTGTCGTGGTGCCGTTCGCGCTGAACGAGGAGATGGCGGCCTGGGCTCGCGGCGCGGTCGCCGAGACGCTTGGAGCAGAGCGCCTCGACCGTCTGGTCGAAGTCGTGATGGACACCTCCCTGCTCGGCGTGGAGTACGAGGCCGGGCGCACGGGCTCCGCGGTTGAGGTGTTCGAGAACCGGACGGCCAACTGCCTGGCCTTCACCCAGATGTTCGTGGGGCTCGCGCGCGAACTGGATCTCGCGGCGTACTTCGTCGAAGTGGCCGACGTCGAGAGCTTCGAGCGCTCCGGGGACCTGATCGTCATATCGGACCATGTCGCCGTGGGGCTCGGACCGCGGCACACGATGCGAGTCATCGACTTCGGGCTTCGTCAGGAAGAGGAACGCTGGCGGGTGACTCCGATCAGTGACCTGACGGCCACGGCGCTCTTCTACTCGAACCGCGGCGCCGAGGCGCTCCGTGCGGAGCGGCTCGACGAAGCCGTGGTCTGGCTCGAGGACGCGGTCCGGGTCGATCCCGAACTCGCCTCTGCCTGGGTCAACCTGGGCGTGGCCCAGCGGCGGAGCGGCCGCGCCGACGCGGCCGAGGGGAGCTACCGGCGGGCGCTCGAAATCGACCCGCGCGGCAGCTCGGCGCTCGCCAACCTCGCGGTGCTGTTGCGGATGAACGGGCGCACCGACGAGGCCGAGGAGTTGCTCCGGTTGACGGCGACCAGCCGCAACCGCAACCCGTTCACGTACATCGCTCTGGGCGACCTGAGCCTGCGCTACGGCCGCCTGGACGAGGCGGAGCGCTTCTACACCAGGGCGCGGCGGCTCGGGCCCGACGAGGCGGCGCCGGCGGCCGCCCTCGGCGAGGTGCTGCTGCGGCGGGGCGACCGGCGGGCGGCCGAGAAGCTGCTGCGCCGCGCGCAGCGGCTGCAGCCCGACGGCGGCCAGCGGATCGATCGCCTGGCGCGACTGCTGGCGGGCGCCTGAGCGGTTGCCGGGTCGCTTGCCACCGGATTCCGACGTGCGAGCCCTCTGGCAGCTCTGGATCGACACCGGCGGTACGTTCACCGACTGTGTAGCGATCGACCCGGCCGGCGCCGTTCAGTCCATCAAGGTCCTGAGTTCCGGAGCGGTACGGGCGACGGTCGTCTCGGACGGCACGGACGGCCTGCAACTGGAAACGCCGTTCGATCTCCCGGACGGCTTCTTCGAGGGCTACGCATTGACCCCGCTTGCCGGCGGTGATCCCGTGCAGGTCGAGCGCTGGTCGGCGGACGGTTCCTGCCGGTTGGCGGAGGGTCGTGGCAGTGGGAGTGGGAGTGACTTCGAGCGCGGCCTGGTCGTGGAGTTCGTCTCGCCCGAGAACGCGCCCATCCTCGCGGCGCGGATTGCCACCGGCCGGGCGCTCGGCGAGCCGTTGCCGGCCTGCGACCTCCGGCTCGCGACGACCCGGGGAACGAACGCCCTGCTCGAGAGGGCCGGCTCGCGGACGGTGCTGTTCGTCACCGAGGGCTTCGCCGATCTGCTCCTGATCGGAGACCAGGCGCGGCCCGACATCTTCGCCCTCAACATCGAGCGTCCGGCGCCGCTGTATGAACGCGCGGTCGAGGTCGGCGGCCGCCTCGACGCGAAGGGACGCGAGCTGGCGCCGCTCGACGAAGACGGCTTGCGGACGGCCGCGCGGGCGCTGGTCGGGGAGGGCTTCCGGGCCGCTGCCGTGGCCCTGATGCACAGCTACCGGAACCCGGCCCATGAGGGACGGGTGGAGCAGATCCTGCGTGCCTCCGGCTTCGAGACCGTGTCGTGTTCGGCCGAACTGGCGCCCCTGATCAAGATCGTTCCGCGAGCGCACACCGCGGTCGTCGACGCCTACCTTGGGCGCGCCGTGGGCGGCTACCTCGAAACCACGGGCGCCGCGCTCTCGGGCGGTTCGGAGGCAGGAACCGGCGGCGTCGCGCCGCGGGTGATGACCAGCGCCGGCGGCCTGGCGAGCTTCTCGAGCTACCGGCCCAAGGACAGCCTGCTTTCGGGACCGGCCGGCGGCGTGGTGGGAGCGGCGGCGGCCGGCCGCGCGAGCGGCATGGAGCGAGTCATCGGCTTCGACATGGGCGGCACGAGCACCGACGTATCCCGCTACGACGGCGACTTCGAGTACAACTTCGAGTTCCGCGTCGGCGACGCGATCGTGGTGGCGCCGGCGCTGGCGATCGAGACGGTGGCCGCGGGCGGCGGCTCGATCTGCGGTGTCGATCACGGCCAGCTCAAGGTCGGGCCCGAGAGCGCCGGAGCGCGTCCGGGACCGGCCTGCTACGGCGCCGGCGGACCGCTGACCATCACCGATGTGAACCTGTTGCTCGGCCGCATCGACCCGGCCGCCTTCGGCCTGCCCATCGACACCGCCGCCGCCGAACGCCGGTCGGCGGCGGCGCTCGGCGGCCTGGCCGGCTCGGAGGAGCAGTTGCTGGGGGGCTTTCTGCAGGTCGCCAACGAGCGGATGGCGGATGCGATTCGGCGCATCTCCATCTCGCGCGGCTACGACCCTGCGGACTACGCCCTGGTCAGTTTCGGCGGCGCCGGCGGTCAGCACGCCTGCACCATTGCCTCCGAACTGGGAATGCGCACGGTGATCGTGCCCGTCGATACGTCGCTCTTGAGCGCGGTCGGCCTGGGGCACGCGGTGCTGGAGCGTTTCGCGCACCGGCAGGTTCTCGAACCACTGGACGGCGGCCGGATCGGACCGCTGGTCGAGGACCTCGAGCGGGAGGCGTTGTCGGCGCTCGTGAGCGAACGGGGAGCGAACCTGGAGGGCGCCGCCGTCCGGAGGCGGATCGTTCGGCTGCGATTGCAGGGACAGGAGACGGCGCTGGAAGTCGAGCCGGCCTCGGCGGCGGAAGCGCGCTCGACCGGGGCCATCGCGTCACTCTTTGCCGAGCGTTACCGGGTGGTCTACGGCTATCCGCCGCCCGAGCACCCGATCGAAGTCGAGTCGATCCGCGTGCTGGCGTCGACCGCTCCGGCGGCTGCGCGACTCGGCCGTCGGGTCGAGGGCTCGGCTGGCGAGTTGAAGTCCGGGGAGCACCGAGCCTGGTTCGACGGCTGGAGGACGGCCGAGATCCTGTGGCGCGAGAGCCTCGCTTCGGGTTTCGAGCGCTCCGGCCCCTGCCTGGTGCAGGAGCGCCACAGCATCACGGTGGTCGAGCCTGGCTGGAACCTGCGCGTCGACGGCGCGAAGGCGCTGGTTCTGAGCCGGAACGCAGGCGGTTAGCCGGCTGCGCCGCTTCGGAACCCAGGTGGGGCGGTCGGCGCCGCCTGCGAACCACTCCGTACGCGAGTCATCGAGCGCACGGATGGAACTTCGGGAGCGGGAGGACGTATCTGGATTGGCATAGAGTTGGCCCTTCCGCCGTTTTGTCGCCCATGCGTTGCCCACTCGAACCGGCCGCCCGCGCCCAAGTCCCATCTTCCTGGGCGTGCGGGACTTGTCTCGCAGTCGCCGTTCTGGCTGCGGCGGCGCTTGGCTGCGCGCACACGAGCGTGCTCGATCGCATTCCGGAGGTGGCGGAACCGCCCGCCGCGTTCGATCGGGGCGTTGACATGGAAACGACCGCGGAGGCGCCCGGCGCCTGCGGTGCACTGGGCGATCAGACCCTGCGCGATCTGCAGGACCGGTTGGCCGGCCAGAGCTTCGATCTTCGGGCGGCATGGAGTCGGGTCGAGGCCGCCGACGCCCGCGCCCGGGAGAGCGGCGCCTATTTGATGCCGCGCCTCGACGCCACGTTGGCGGGGAATGACCTCACGTTCCCGGGGAGCGGCATCGTGAACGAGTTTCTGCTGCAGGGCGCGGCATTCGACGCGAGCCTGGCGGCCGGCTTCGAGATCGATCTCTGGGGCCGGCTCCGAAACCGGGAGGTGGCGGCATTGCTGGATGCCGAGGCCAGCGTTCAGGATCTGCGCTCGCTCGCTATCACGATGTCGTCGGTGCTGGCCGAAGTCTGGTTCGGCATCGTCGCCGAGCGCGAGCTGATCGCGCTTCTCGAGAGCCAGCAGCAGACCTCGGAGAGGTTCCTGGAACTGACTCAACTCCGCTTCGGACAGGGACTGGGCCCGGCTCAGGACATCGGTCGCCAGCGCGAGCAGTTGCTGAGCCTTCAGGGCCAGATCGACTTGGCTCGGGGAAGGCTGGAGTCGCTCGAGTTCCAGCTCGCGGTTCTCCTGGGCAGTGGAGAGCGCCAGACACCGGCGGATTCGCCGGGCCTCGGACCGCTTCTGGAGGCAGCGGCGCAGCCGGGCCTCGGCGTGCCGGCCGAGTTGCTGGAACGGCGCCCCGATCTGCTGGCGGCGCGCCGCCGGGTCGAGGCGGCCGACCGGCGTGCGGCGGCCGCGGTGAAGGAGTGGTTGCCTTCGCTGTCGCTGAACGCCCTCGTGACGGGTCGCGCGCTGGAGATCGTCGACGTGCTGAATGACCTGGTCCGGCAGATCGGCGGCGCCGCGTCGCAGGCAGTGTACGGCGGCGGCGGACGGCGGGCTCGCATCGACCAGGCGTACGCGGCGTCCGAAGAGAGTCTTTACGCCTATGCGCAGTCCCTGGTCAGTGCCGTCGGCGAGGTGCAGACGGCGCTTGCGATGGGCCGGAGTACCCGCGAACTGGTCGGCAACCTCCAGGAGCGGCTCGGGGAGGCGCGCCGGGTGCTGCTCTTGACCAGCGGGTCCTACCGGGAGGGCGCCACGGACTATCTGAACGTGTTGACCGCGCTGCTGTCGCAGCAGGGACTCGAGCAGGCGTTGATCGATGCCCGGCGGCGGCAACTCGCCAGCCGGCTGCAGCTCTGCCGCGCGCTCGGTTTCGCGCCGGGCACGTCCGTTGAGCGGTTGGCGGCCCAACTGGCGGCGGGTCCCCGGACGGCCAGTACCGGAGGAGCGTTCTGATGGCCACTCTGGCCCGGGTTGGACTCGTCGTGCTCGTGTTGGCGGTGGGTGTGGTGGTCGCGCAGGGGATCATGCGTTCCCGCCCGCAGGCACTGCAGGTCCCGCCTGACGACTCGGGGGTGTTGGTCGAAGTAGCCGAAGTAGAGCGTCTTCCCCGGCGCATCGACGTCGCGGCGCAGGGCACGGTCGTTCCGGCCCAGCGGGTCGTCGTCCAGCCCCAGGTCAGTGGCCGCATCGATGTCGTGGCGGCAGACCTCGCTCCCGGGACCATCTTCCGGGAAGGCGACCTGATCTTCGCCATCGAGGACGCCGATTTCAAGTTGGCGGTGGCCAGGGCTACCGCCGCGGTTGCCGAGGCCGCGGCTCAGATGGCACTCGAACAGGGCCGGGGCCGCGTCGCCGAGCGGGAGTGGGAGCTGTTCCAGGACGAGCTGGACGCGGAGCAGAAGGCGGCTTCGCTCGCCCTGCGGGAGCCCCAACTGCGCTCGCGGCTCTCGGCTGTCCAGACGGCGCGCGCCAACCTCGCGCGCGCCAGACTGGACCTGGAGCGCACGGTCGTCCGCAGCCCCTTCAACGCAGTGGTTCTCTCCGAGTCGATCGAGGTCGGGCAGATCGTGACGCCGCAGAGTCAGGCCGTGACCTTGGCGGGCACGGATGCGTTCTGGGTGCGCGCCGCGGTCCGCACGGACGAACTCGATCAACTGAGGGTGCCGGGTCTGCACGGGGCCGCCCATGGTTCGCGTGCCCTGGTGCGGCTCGATGCGGAGAACGGTGACGTTCTGCCGGGCCGCATCGTCCGGCTTCTCGGCGATCTCGACACCGCCGGCCGGATGGCCCGGGTGCTGGTCGAAGTCGCGGATCCGCTCGGACTCGGGATTGGGGCCGACAGAGTCGATCGCCGCGGGTTGCTGCTCCTCGACAGCTATGTCGATCTGATGCTCGAGGGCGCGATCGTCCGCGACCTGTTCGAGGTGCCCCGCGAGTGGCTGCACGAAGGGGGGAATCTGCGGATGTACAGCGACGGGCGCCTCGAGTCGCGCCCGGTCGAGGTCGCGTGGCGCTTCGAGGACAGCGTTTGCATCGACAGCGGCTTGAACGAGGGGGAAATGGTCGTGACCAGTCGCCTTGCCACGCCGATAGAAGGGATGAAGCTGCGCCGGGTCGACGATGCGCCGCCAGGGGTCGCGTCGGAGTTCCTGTCGGCGGCGAGTCTCTGGGATGTCTCGGCGTGGGGGAGCGCAGCGGAAGGCGCCGGTGAGGTGCCGCAATGAGCCTGATGTCCCACGACCACGGTCCTGTCGACAAGAAGGGGCCGATCGCATGGATGGCTTCCAACCCGGTGGCGGCGAATCTGCTGATGTTCGTCCTGGTCGTTGGCGGGATCCTGTTCGCGCTGAGCATCAAGCGCGAGGTGTTTCCCGAGATCGAGATGGACATGGTGACCGTCGTCGTCGCCTATCCGGGCGCATCGCCGCAGGAAGTGGAAGAGGGCGCCGTTCTCGCGATCGAGGAGGAGATCAGCTCTCTCGACGGCATCAAGAAGATCAACTCGATCTCCGTCGAAGGGCTCGGGACCGTGATGGCCGAACTGCTCACGAGCGCCAACTCGGACCGCACGCTGAACGACATCAAGAGCGCGGTGGACCGGATTACGTCGTTCCCGCAGGATGCCGAGCGACCGGTGATCTCCCTGGTCACGAACCGGCGGCAGGTTCTGTCGCTGCTCGTTCACGGCGACGTGGACCTGAAGTCCCTCGACCAGCTTGCCGAGGTGATCCGCGCCGAGCTGCTCTCCGACGAGCGGATCACTCTGGTCGAGAAGGCGGGCATTCCGCCGCCCGAAATCAGTGTCGAAGTGTCGTCGGAGAACCTGCGCCGCTATGGCCTCACCCTGCCCCAGATTTCGGCCGCGGTGCGCGCAGCCTCGATCGACCTGCCTGGAGGCTCGGTCAAGACGGAGGGCGGCGAGGTGCTCGTGCGCACCACCGAGCGGCGCGACGTCGGGGAAGAGTTCCGGGACATCACGCTGATCGCCCGTGCCGACGGGACCCGTGTGCGTCTGCGCGACGTGGCTGAGGTGATCGACGGCTACCGGGAGACGGACGAGGAACTCCTGTACAACGGTCAGCCGGCGATCGACCTGCAGGTGTTCCGGGTGGGCGCCGAGGTGCCGCTCTCGGTCTCGAGCGCGGTGTACGACCTGCTCGAGCGCCGCCGGGGCACACTTCCCGACACGGTGGGTCTTGCGATCGTCGCCGACGAGTCGGAGGACTACCGCGACCGCCTGTCGATCCTGGGCAGGAATGGGCTGCTCGGTCTGATCCTGGTGATCACGGTGCTGGGCATCTTCCTGCGGCCCGCGGTCGCTTTCTGGGTCAGCGCGGGTATCGGGATCGCGTTCTGCGGTTCGTTCTTCCTCATCCAGATGCTCGGCGTGTCGATCAACATGATCTCCCTGTTCGCCTTCATCCTGGTGCTGGGTATCGCGGTGGACGACGCGGTCGTGGTCGGCGAGGCGATCTTCTACCACCGCCGCAGCGACAACCGGCTCGAGGCCGCGATCGTCGGGACCCGCGAAGTGCTGACGCCGGTCGTGTTCGCGGTCATCACGACGATCATCGCGTTCATCCCCCTGGCGCTGGTGCCCGGGATCACCGGCAAGTTCTTCCGCAACATTCCGCTGATCGTCATTCCGGTCCTGGTGCTGTCCCTGGTGGAGTCCGTGTTCATTTTGCCGGCGCACCTGCGGCACGTGGGACGGACCAAGCTGAGAGGCAGGAAGGGGCGGAGGCGGTCGCTCAACCCGTTCAGACGGCTGGGGACCCTCCAGCTTCGTTTCTCGGAGTGGGTCGAGCGGGTCATTGCGGCGCGGGTGCCGCCGCTGACCCGGCGACTGGTGCGGGACCGGTACCTGACCGTGGCCGTCCTCGTCGCGGGGCTCATCGTGGCTGTCAGCGTGGTCGCCGGTGGACACCTGAAGTTCAACTTCTTTCCCCAGATCGAGGGCGAGTTCGCAAACGGGGTGATCGAGTTGCCCTTTGGCGCGCCGGTGGCGGACACGCGCGAGGTCGTACGGATGGTGACCCGCGCCGCCGAGGAGGTCGGCGCCGAACTCGTGGCGGAGGGACGAATGCGCCCGCGGCGGGATGGCTCGATCTCCGAAACCGTCTTCGAGGGGATCAAGGCGCGAATCGGAAGTGCGGACACCGGTGCGTTCGGGCCCGGTGGCGGCTTTCCCGCGACCGGTGGCCACGTGGCGGTTGTCACCGCCTATCTGGTTCCGGACGGCGACCGCGAGTTCGGCTCGGCCGAGTTCACGCGGCGCTGGCGCGAGCGGGTCGGCGACGTTCCCGGGGTGGACCGCCTGTCGTTCGACTTCAACGACGGCCCCTCGGCCGGCGCGAAGGTCTCGGTTCAGCTTGAGCACACCGACACCCCGCCGCTTGAAGCAGCCGCGGCGCGGGTGGCCGCGGGGCTCGCGAACTACGCCGGTGTCTTCGACGTCGACGATGGCTTCAAGGTCGGCAAACCGCAGCTCGACCTGGAGCTCAAGCCCGCCGCCAAGGGTCTGGGGCTCACCGAGGTTGACCTTGCCGCCCAGGTCCGTGGCGCGTTCTTCGGCGCCGAGGCCAGCCGGCAGCAGCGGGGCCGCGACGAGTTGCGGGTCTACGTTCGCCTGCCGAAGGAGGAGCGTGATTCGGTCCATGCGATCGAGAACCTGCTCGTCCGGACTCCGGGCGGGGGTGAGATTCCGCTGCACCAGGCCGCCTACGTGAGCCGGGGAACGTCGTTCACCCAGATCCTGCGCGTCGACGGACGCCGGACCGTGACCGTGACTTCGGACATCGATCCCACGATGACGACCGGCAACGACATCCGCGCCGCCCTGGCGCGCGACATCCTGCCCGGCGTGGTGGCCGACACGCCCGGCCTGACGTTCAACTTCAGCGGCGAGCAGGAAGCGCAGGCCGAGGCGGTAGCTTCTCTGTCCCAGGGCCTGGTCATCGCGATGCTCGCGATGTATGCGTTGATGGCAGTCGCCTTCCGCAGCTACCTGCAGCCGATCGTGATCCTCGCAGCCGTGCCCTTCGGCATGTTCGGCGCCGTGATCGGCCACCTGGTGATGGGCTACGACCTGAGTTTCCTGAGCATCTTCGGCCTGGTCGCTCTGGCCGGCGTCGTGGTCAACGACTCCCTGGTGCTGATCGACGCGGTGAACCAGTTGCGGATGGAAGGCAAGAGCGCCCTGGAGGCGGTGATCGGCGGGGTGACCCGGCGCGTGCGGCCCGTCATCCTGACCTCGCTGACGACCTTCTTCGGCTTGATGCCGATGATCCTGGAACGTTCGAACCAGGCCCAATGGCTCGTTCCGATGGCTCTCAGCCTCGGTTTCGGTGTCCTGTTCGTGACCGGCATCGCCCTGGTTCTGGTTCCCTGCATGTACATGATGATCGAGGACCTCAAGCACGGACTGCGCTGGCTGGTGTTCGGGGGGGAGCGGGTGGAGCCCGAGCCGGTGCCGCAGTCCTGAGGAAGGGTCGGCCTGCCGGCAGCGCCGGTCGCGTCATGGACGATCTGGTTCGGGCGTGCGAGCGGCTGTGGCCTCAGGGGATCTCGATCTTCCTCTCTCACAAGGCCCGGTTCCGCAATCCACTGGCGCCCGCCGACCGGGAGGCCCTGGCGGATTCGGAGGCCGCCGGGGATCCGGCCGTCGTAGCGGTCGTCGCCGAGGAACTGCCAAACCGGCTCGACTGGCTGGAACGGGGCACCTACTTCCCGGTTCCGTTGGCGCGGGCGGTGGCCACGGGCAGGGCCTTCGACGACGCCCTGATGTCGTTCCACTACCCGCCGATCACGGTGGACGCCGACCGGCGCTGGGTCTGGAAGGGCCGTCCGGTGGCCGACCGCATCCGCCGGTTCTTCGTCCAGCACATCGGGTTCGAAGAGTCGCTGGGCGTCTACTTCGTGGAGTACCGCGTCAACGACGGATGGTGGGACAAGTGCTACCTCGACTGCGCGACCACGCCTCTCGTTGCGATTCAGCTACGGGAGGATGCCAAGGCTGGTGCCTGCGATGTCGTTGCCGACCTGAACAACGGCCGCACGGACATCCTCGATCCCGATTCACTGCGCCTCGACGAGCAGGAGCGGCTGTTCGCGTCCTCGGCGCAGCACGGTTTGGTCGAGATTGCGGACACTCCCCGGTTCACGTTGCTGCGGACCGTGTCCGAGGACTGCCGGACCGTGGACTTCGCCGGGGCCCGGCGAACCCTCCACTGGCCGGAAGGTGATTCCTAGATTCAGCCCTCCACCGGGTTGCCGTCGGCGTCCAGGAACCGCATCTCGCCAAGACCCAACGCTCGAATCTTTTCCTCGATCAGCGCGCGGTCCCCGACCACGATCCAGACCAGGTTGTCGGGCTGCAGCGCCCGGTCGGCCTGGGCGCTGACGTCGGCCAGGGTGACGTCGCGTACAGCGTCGGCGAAGGTGTCCCAGTAGTCAGAGGGCAAGCCGAAGCGGGTCATTTCCGCGATGCTTGCCATCACCGAGGTGTTCGTCTCCCAGCGGCCTGGCAGCGTCAGCGTGTTCTGATCGGTGACCCGGCTGAGTTCTGCCTGAGTCGGCGGCCTGCCGCCGCCGCTGCGGATGCCGCGCAGTTCCTTGTCGATCTCGGCCATCGACTCTGCCGTCCTGTCGGTCTGGACAGGCGCATAGGCGTAGTAGGGCCGCTGCCCGGCCGCGTCCAGCAGGATGGCGCGAGCGCCGTACGACCAGTGCTTGTCCTCGCGGAGATTCATGTTGATCCGCGAAGTGAAGCTGCCGCCGAGGATGTCGTTCATCGACTCGATCTGGAGGTTCGCGGCGTCGTTCTTCGGTGGCGCAACCTGGCCGGCGAAGATGATCGACTGCGCCGAGTCCGGGCGGTCGATCATGTAGACGACCGTTTCCGCCTGCGGTTCGACCTCGGCCAGGTTCTTTTCCGGCACATCGCCCGGCGCCCAGTCCGAGAACCGGGCTTCGATCGCGGGCTCGAGTTCCGCCATCGTGATGTCGCCGACGACGATCAGCGTGGCGTTGTTGGGACGGAACCAGGTGTCATGGAAGGCGCGCAGGGACTCGAGCGTGAGTTCGTTCACCGACGCCTCGGTTCCCGAGCCGGTCAGCGGGTTGCTGTAGGCATGGCCATCGCCGTAGAGGATGCGCGGCAGGACGCGCTGGGCCATCGACACGGGCTGGACCTTCTCGCGGCCGATGGCGGCGAGTTGCTGGCTGCGCCGGCGGTCGAACTCGTCCTCCGGGAACGCGGGACTCAGAATCACGTCGGCGAAGAGATCGAGCGACGCGTCGAGGTTCGAGGTGAGGGCACTCATCATGACCCGCGACGTGTCCAGGGTCGAAGCGGCGCCCAGCGTGGCGCCGAGGGTGTCGAGCTCTTCCGAGATCTCGAGCGCGTTTCGCGAAGACGTGCCCTCGTCGAGCATGTCCATCGCCATCCGCGCGGTGCCGGCCAGCGAGAACTGGTCCGAGGCGTAACCGGCATCGAGCTGCAATGTCAGGTTGACGACCGGGACGGCGTCCCGTTGGGCGAGGATGACCTTCAATCCGTTCGAGAGTTCCGCCGTCTCGCGCGCCGGGAAGGAGGCGGACGGGAACTCGGTGACCTCGGGCGGGCCGGACGAACGATCGATGGCGCTCTCGGTCGCCGTGTAGGTGGGGAAGGGCTGCACTTCGACGGTCAGGGCGCCGGCTGAGAGCCACTCGGCGGCTGCGCCGTGAACGTCGGCGACGGTTGCGTTCGCCAGGTTCTCCTGGGTTCGCACGTGGCCGTCCGGGCTGCCGAGATAGACCTCGCTCGCGGCCAGGACGTCCGACTTGCCGCCGAAACCGCCGATGCGCTCGACGCCGCGGATGAACACCGCCTTCTGGCTGGCTTGCGCGCGCTCGAGTTCGGCCTGGGTCGGGCCCGCTTCGAGGAAGGCGCCAAGCTCCTCATCGAGCACGGCTTCCACCTCGGCGAGATCCTGGTCCGGCTGAGCCGTCGCAATGACCAGGAACAGGCTGCCGAACTCGCGTGTCATCGCAAACGCCGAGACGTCCGTGGCGATCTGGTCGTCGTAGACCAGCCGCTTGTGGAGGCGCGAGCTCTTGCCGCCGGCCAGGATGTCGCTGGCGAGGCTGAGGTGGTTGACCGAGGCGTCCTTCACCGTAGGGACGTTCCAGGCCTTGTAGACGCGGGCCTGCGGCACCCGGTCCTGGAGCAGGATACGGCTCTCCTCATTGCGTCGCGCGAGGGAGACATCGGGCTTGATCAGGGGCGGTCCGGAGGGGATGTGGCCGAAGTACTTCTCGACCCGGGCCTTGACGTCCTCGGCCTCGACATCGCCGGCGACCACGAGCACGGCGTTGGCGGCGCCGTACCAGGTCTGGAACCACTCGTGGACGTCCTCGAGCGAGGCGGCGTTCAGATCCTCCAACGAACCGATCGTCGAGTGGTCGTAGGGGTGAGCGTCCGGATAGGTGTTCTCGAAGATCGTGAGGAACACCTTGCCGTAGGGCTGGTTCTCGCCCTGGCGCTTCTCGTTCTGGACCACGCCTCGCTGCTCGTCGAGCCGGGCCTGGGTCACGGCCGCCCGCATGTGTCCCATGCGGTCGGACTCCATCCACAGCGCCATGTCGAGCGCCGTCGTCGGCACGACCTGGAAGTAGTTCGTCCGGTCCTGGTTCGTCGTCCCGTTCATGCCGGTGGCGCCGACGCGGTCGAAGGGCTTGAAGTAGTCGTCGTTGAAGTGCTCGCTGCCGTTGAACATCAGGTGCTCGAACAGGTGCGCGAAGCCGGTCTTGCCCATCTTCTCGTCGCCGGCGCCGACGTCGTACCAGACGTTCACGGCTACGATCGGCGCCTTGTGGTCCTCGTGGACGATCAGGCGCAGGCCGTTGTCGAGAACGTACTTCGTGTATGGAATGTCGACCGCGTCGGAGCCTGCGGAGGACGCGTCATCCGTCGGGCCTCCGCAGGCGGCGAGGAACGGGAGGGCTAGGGCAAGGGCGAGCAGGCGTTTCACGGTGTGTACTCCTTGGTCGGGAAGGGGTCGGTGGATTCTACGGGGCCATTCAGTTTTTGGGGGACAAGAGCCGTCCCCAGGTCACGGTCCGCTAACTGGGTCAATGTATTCGCACGGCGGGTCGGCAGTGAACGCGGTGCAGCCCAGGAACGAGCTGTAGGGGCCATTCTTCAGGATCAGCACACCGATGTCGCACCGAGGACAGAGGGGTGCCCATTCGCCGCAGTGCGCCCCGGTGCATGCTGCGATTCCGTTGTCGCCAATGAGGTAGCCCTTGCCGCAGGCTGAGCACCGCGGCGCCAGATGCCGGCAGAACGGATGGTTCGTGCAACGGAGGTTGTTGCCGCTCTCGGAGGGAATCAAAGCGCCGCCACAGCGCGGGCACGGCGGAGCGCCGTCGCTGGTCAACGAGCCGAGTCTGCGCAGGCCCGGGGACGACATGAGCAACTCGTTGACAAAGGGTGAGGGCTGGGTCGCATCGGCTACCAGGTATGTGCCGCGTTTCGCCCGTGTTGCCGCGACATAGAAGAGTCGACGCTCCTCGCCGTGCGGCACCGCGTCCTTCGCAGGTGGCAGGACCAGTTCAAGAACCGGGTCGTCCTGCTTGAGAGACGGGAAGCTGCCGCTCCTCAGGTCAAGGACGACTGCGTAGTCGGCCTCCAGCCCCTTGGCGCTGTGGACGGTGCTGAAGACGTTCCTGCGCACGGTCAGGGGCAGGTCGCCGTGACTCTTGCGATATCGGCCCAGAGCGAGAACCTTGCTTGGTTTGTCGTTGTCGTTGGTCGATGATCCGCCGCCGAAGCCGCGTCCGCGAACATCTGCCATCCATGCGTCGCCTTCTCGACGGGCGATGTCCTGAAGGGCCAGCTTGATTCCGCCCTTCTGATCCGTGGCCGCGACTAGGGTGATTCCTTCGTCCGATTCCGTCCTCGTGCTGCGGAGCTCCCGACGGGTCTGCACCGGATTGCGCTGGATGAAGTCGGCGGTCGGCTTGAGGATGCCCTCTCCGTAGCGAAAGGTCTGGCTCAGGTTGCAGGTCTTCACGTGCCCAAGGTGACGTCCGCAGTCCCGGAATAGACTGACGTCGCTGCCGGTGAATCGGTAGATCGACTGCCAGTCGTCGCCGACGAGGAAGAAAGCCGTGTCGCGGCCCCTGAGCGCTTTGAGCAGCTTCATTCGGCCGGCTGAGATGTCCTGGAACTCGTCCACTAGGACGTAACGGTAGGGAGACGACCACCGGCCGCGCTCGATGAGTTCGGCAGTGTGGATGATCAGGTCGTTGAAGTCGAGCGCCTGCTCCCCTGCCAGGGCCCCTTCGTAGGCTTCTCTGATCCGCTCGAAGATGGCCAGGAAGGCCCGGTTCCTGAGCGGTTTCCGGCTGCTCGCGGCCCGGCGCTTCAGTTCTTCGGGGGAGAGACCGGCGCCGCGGACGTGCTGTAGGAAGGTCGCCAGCAGGTCGCTGAACCCGGAGATGACGGCGTCGCGAAGATTCTGCAGCAGCTTCTCCGTTGGTGCCGTCCGCAGTTCGACGCCCTCCCGTTCCAGCGCCTGACGCAGGTAAGCGAACAGGACGCCCTCGCGGCACTGCCATGAGTACGTCTCGATCAAGCGCGTGCCGTACCGCTCGTGAACGCCCCGCTTCCAAACGACACCCTCTTCGTAGTTCCGGAAGTGCTTCGGTGCCCGGCCCTCTTCGTCGAGAGCGAAATGCTCGATGTAGAGGCCGTGATCGGGAAGGTAGAAGTCGGGCTGATACTGCCGGTGCGCCTTGGTGGCCGTGGGGATCTTGTAGTTCGCTTCGTACTCGAACCGCACGCCGTGGAAGGAGAGGAAGTTCGCCACTCGAACCTCTTCCAGGCTCTTGACAAGGTCGCCGTTCAAGGTTCGCCGCTCACAGGTACGGACGAAGTCGTAGTAGTCCGCGCTGTTCTCGAAGTCGAAAGGCGAGCGGTACTCGTTGCTGTGGTAGGCGATGAAGGAGAGCAGAACTTCCGGCAAGCCCTTCAGCCAGCGGGTGATCGTCTGGCGCAGCAGCGTGTCATCCCCGGCGAAGCGCGAGATGGTTGGCGCGAGCCCGGTGTCGGCGATCACCCGCCGGCCGAAGCTGTGGAAGGTCCGGACGGCTACCTCACCGAGGGTGGGGGCCCCGCCCACATCAGAACGTCGGTCCGCACTGGCGAGCCGATCGCGAACCTGTTTCGCTGCATCCTTGTTGAACGCAAGGACCAGGATCTCGCCTGGCTTTGCGCCCTGATTTCGAACCAGGTGGGCCACCTTGGCCGTGATGACGGCGGTCTTTCCGGCGCCGGCGCCGGCGAGGACCAAGGTGACGTCCTCGTCGGTCGCGATGGCGGCTGCCTGTTCGTCGGTCGGCTCGTCTTCGGTGACGCCCTTGAATGCCCGAAAAACCCGGGTTTTCTGAGACGCGACGAACCGCTCGTTGGCGTCGTCGCGGGACGACTCGAAGCGTTTCTTCGTGGCGCCGATCTCCTTGAGGGCTGCAAGCGCTGCCTGTGAACGGTCGTCGAGCTGGCGACGGACGAGAACGGAACGACAGTCCCGGCAGACACGCTGGATCCTTGGAAGGAGAGGCGCGGCCATCGAGTGGCGGAAGTACCGCGTGCCGTCGAAGGCGCGGATCGCTTCCTCCGCGCGTTCGACCAGGCGCGGGCCGACCCTCTCGGCCTGCTCCCGGGCGGCTGCCAGATCGTTCCTGGCATGGGTCACGGACTCCTCAATCGCCGCAGCTGGTCGCCTCCCGAGCCCGCCGATTGCCGCGGTCCGGTGGGCGGCGACATGGACGACGAGCCGTCGCCAGAACCACTGCTTGTCGATCACGACGCGGACGGTGTCGTCAATCGGGATGCGCGTTGACCCCTCGCTCTTCCGGTCCAGACGCACGTCGAAAGCGGTGACCCGGATAGTCGTGTAACCGCCCGAGAGGAGGCGGTACAGGAAGACGCTGTTCGCCTCCGCGATGGGCTTGTCGGGCCCGAGTTCCCCGGTCTCGGTCGCTTCCGTCATCGATTGGGGCTTGGGGGGCTGGATGGCCGGCCTTGAACAAACGCCAGTTCTGGCCTCAGAGGTCGTCCGGGCTCAGTCCGGTTCTCCTGGCGATACGAGACAACATGCGCGGCCCGATCTCTTCACCGTCGCGAAACGCGAAGATGTCTTCGGCCAACCGGAACGCGACAGGGTCTTGTGAGAGCCCGATGATCATTCGACCTTCCACCCGATGCGCAACAGGGCCGCCAACACCCGTCGAGCCTTGACGGCTGGCCAGGCCCTCACGCAGCGGCAAACCGGATGGTAGTCGCCCTCGCCGAAGGCTCACCCTGCACCATGCGCTCTGCGATAATGCGAAGAGCCAAGGCTTTCGCTCGCCTAGTGGCCTCGTCGCGGCTCTCGCCGTAGGCCATGACGCCCGCGAACTCGATGACCTCTGCGATCCAGCGGCCATCGTCCTCGCGCTCTGTCTCGATCGTCAGCCGCATCTGCCTCGCCGGGTCGGTCAGGAGCAGAACACTACCAGCACCCGGCGACAGCGGTCTCGGCCTCATCGTCCGCGCCGACTCCGAGACGATCGCTACCAGGCGATGCCGTAGTCTTCGCCAAAGTCGCTGGCGCCGCCCCACATCGTGCCGTTGTCCCGGTCGAACCAGATGGCGGTGATCGGCCCCGAGGTGCGGTCGAGCGCGCGTACACGGTACCCCATGTTGCGGAGTTCTTCGCGCACCCAGGGGGGTACGTCGCTACGCACGTCGATGTCGCCTGGACGGGACTCGTGGGCGCCGAAGGAGCTCTGCATCTGGTGGCTGGTGATGTTCGCCGCTTCCACCGCCTGCTGGACGTTCATGCCGAACTCGACCACGTTCAGAAAGAACTGGAGCAGGTTCTGATCCTGGGTGTCGCCGCCCTGGACGGCGAACGACAGGTAGGGCGAGCCGTCTTTGAGCGCCATTCCCGGCGTGAGGGTCGCGCGCGGGCGCTTGCCCGGCTCGGGCAGGTTGTACGGGTTGAGCCTCGGGTCGAGCACGAAGCTCTGCATCCGCTGACTCATCCCGATGCCGGTGCGGCCGGCGATCACTGCCGGGATCCAGGCGCCGCTGGGCGTGACCGACACGACCCAACCTTCGGCGTCGGCGGCCTGGATCGAGGTCGTGCCGGCGGTGAAGGCCTCCTCGTAGGTCATCCGCGGCAGGGCGGCCGGGCGGGGACCGCCTGCCGCCTGCTGGAACCCCCGCTCGCCTTCGGCGTCCGCCGCCGGCGGGATCGGCGTCCACTGTTCGAGGAGGTCGAGGAAGGGGTTCTCCCCATCCTGGAAGTCGTACGGATCACCGGGGCGCGCACTCTCGTCGTTCTGCGACCAGTCGATCGATTCGTAGCGGGCGCGGGCGTAGTCCTTCGAGAGCAGGCCTTCGAGCGGCTCCTCCGGCGGGTAGTAGGGGTCGCCGTAGTAGAAGTCGCGGTCCGCGAAGGCGAGGTTCATCGCCTGGTAGAGGGCGTGGATGTAGCGGGCCGAGTTGTAGCCCATCGACACCAGGTCGGCGTTCTCCAGGATGTTCAGCGACTGGAGCATCACCGGTCCCTGGACCCAGGAGGTCAGCTTGTAGACGTCGACGCCGCGGTAGTTCGTGTGCAGCGGCGCCTCGATATGGACCTGCCAGCGGTCGAGGTCCGCCATCGTGTGCAGGCCGCCGAGCTCCTGCGATCCGCGGACGAACTCCTCGGCGATGTCGCCGCGGTAGAAGCGGTCGTAGGCGGCGGCCAGGGCCTGCTCGCGCGTCTTGCCCTGCTTCAGCGCTGACGCCTCCGCCTCGACCAGCTTGCGCAGGGTGTCGAGCAGGTCCGGTTGGCGGAAAATCTCACCCGCCCTGGGCGCCGCGCGATCCTCGCCCCCCTTTGACGACGACAAGTGGGGCAGGAAGACGCGCGCCGAGTCCGGCCACTGCTGCAGCATGTCCTTGCGCCGCTCGATGTTGTCGGCCTGTGACCGCTCGATCGGATAGCCGTCGGCCATCTGCATCGCCGGTTCGAGCACCTCGGCGAGGCTCATCGTGCCGTAGTGCGCGAGCATCACGATCAGGCCGCCCGGGGTTCCCGGCGTGACCGCGGCCAGCGGGCCGTACTCCGGCGGATAGACGAACTTCCGCTCGCGGAAGAAGTCGACCGTGGCGCCGGTGGGGGCGACGCCCAGCGCGTTGATCCCGATCACTTCCCGGGTGCGCGGATCGAAGATCAGAGCCTGCGTTTCGCCGCCCCAGCCCAGCGTGTCCCACATGGTCGAGGTCGCGGCGAGCATCGCGCAGGCGGCGTCGACCGCGTTGCCGCCGCGCGCGAAGATGGTCGCCCCGGCCGTCGCTGCCAGCGGCTTGCCGGTGATCGCCACCCAGTGGCGGCCGTGCAGGACCGGCTTGACGGTGCGTTGCGCGACGGCCGGGGCAGCGGCGATGGCGGTGGCGACGGTGAGCGTCAGGACTCGAGTGTGGATACCCCGGGCCGGCTGGGTCGTCATGGCGGCAGCTTATCGCCGCCGCTCCGCCCTGAGTCGGAGGAACGGGCTCTGCTCTCTGTGTTCGTCGGTCGAGGCTTACCCCCACCCGAGGTGGCACTTCCGCAGTCTGCTGCCGCAGGACACCCACTGCTCAATCTTCCCCTGAATTTGGGGGTCCATTCTCGGCCCCCCCCTGCTACGTTGGCTCACTAGGCTAGGCGGGCGAGTCCCGTCTAGCCGGCGAGTCTTGGAACTCCTATTGTCTCTTTCGGCAGGGCCCCACTGATGAGTTCACGAGCCTTCCTGTCTGTCGCCGCGTTCGTCGCTGTCGTCGGAGCATTCGTTTCCCAATCCGTCCTTGCCCAGGGCGGCACGACGGTGGTCCTCGTCAGCAACACGGCCCAGAGCACCGGCACCGACCTCAACATCAGCAGTCTGGGCACATTCCAGCAATTCGCGACGGGGTCGAACGCGGCGGGCTACCAACTCAAGAGCATTGGCGCTTCGTTGGCGGGCACGGGTATGGATCCCGTGATCTTCCAAGTCAAGATCCATGGTCCCGCGGCGACCGGCGAGGTGGGACCCTACGTTGCGACGAACAGCAACCTGCTGGAACTCGCCCCGGGATCAACCTTCACGGCCGATCTCGACGTCTATCTGGCGCCGAACACGACCTACTCGATCCTCGTACTCGAGTACAGAGGGGTGTCGGTCTTCGCCACCACCGACAGCAACGCCCAGACATCGAACCACGGATGGACTCTCGGCAACAACGCGTACTCTGTTGTAACGCCTGATGTGCCCCCGAACGCCCTGAGCTTTGCCATGAAGGTCGAAGTGCGGGGCCTGGTCCTACCGATGTCGGCTCCGTGGGGGCCCACCCGCCTGACGGTAGCCGCGGCGGGTGAGAACGACATCGATCTTTCCTGGAACGCTCCTTACCGCACCGGCGGCAGCCCCATTACCGGCTACCGGATCGAGGTGTCGGAGGACGGCGCAAGCGACTGGACCGATCTGGTTGCCGACACGACGAGCACCGCAACGACCTATCGGGATGGGGACCTGGAACCCGACTCGACCCGTCACTACCGGGTCTCGGCGATCAATGCAGTGGGCACGAGCTCACCGTCGAACGTCGCCGGCGGCACGACGGAGTCGCCGACGGAAGAGGAGCCGACGCCACCACCACCACCACCACCACCACCGCCGCCGCCGTCACAATCGCCACTGCCGCCGCCGCCGCCGCCGCCACCGCCACCGCCGCCGCCGCCGCCGCCCGATCCCGACCCCGGTCCGTTGAAGGCGTCCTTCACCGTCGATGTCGACTGCCCGGACGATCTCTGCCGGGCACGGACCGGCGTTCCCGTCCGGTTTGTCGACACCAGCACCGGAGTTGTGCGATCCCGCCTCTGGGACTTCGGCGTCGACGGCACCGCCGGCGCCGCCAACGTCAACCGTGCCTGGGACGAGCCCGGCTTCTACAGGGTGACCCTCACCGTCGCCGACGGCGACGAGGAGTCGACTGCGTCACGAACGTTCCTGGTCGAGGCGAGCGACCCGGCCGGGACCTGCACGGCGGACCGGGAGACGCTTTGCCTGCAGCACTCCCGCTTCGAGGTGCGCATCGACTGGTGGAAGCGGGACGGCGGTACCGGCAAAGGGATCGTAGTCCGGGAGGGCACCGACGACTCCGGGATGTTCTGGTTCTTCGACACCGCGAACTGGGAAACGCTGATCAAGGTCCTGGACGGCTGTGCGGTGAACGGCAACGTCTGGGTGTTCGGCGCCTCCACCACGGATGTCGGCTACCGGATCGAGGTGACGGACACCTTCGCCGGCGAGGTCAGGGAGTACCGGAACGAGCTGGGCGCTCCGGCCCCCGCGATCACCGACACGGCGGCGTTTTCCGATAGCTGCGAACCGTAGGCGCGCGGCGAACTTCGGCTATCCGCCAGGGTTCGGTCCGCTGATAGCCTGCCGGTCCTTCACCCAATCCAACGAGGGCGCCGGGACATGAAAGCAGCCGTATTCCACGCGGTGGGTCAGCCGCTCGAGATCACCGACGTCTCGATCAGCAAGCCGGGGCCGCACGAGATCCTGATCCGGAGCGCGGTGGTCGGCGTTTGCCACAGCGACCTGCACTTCGTGGACGGGCTGTGGCCGATCCGCACGCCCGCGATCCTGGGCCACGAAGCGTCCGGGATCGTCGAGCAGGTCGGCTCCGAGGTCCGCTACGTCAAGCCCGGCGACCACGTGATCACCTGCCTGTCTGTGTTCTGCGGCTACTGCGAGTACTGCATGAGCGGCGAACCGACTCTCTGCGACAAGCGGGCCACCCGGCGTCCGAGGAGCGCCGAGCCGCGGCTGGCGCTTCCGCCAAGCAATGGCGGCGGCCCGCGGCCGGTTTCGCAGTTCGCCGACTTGGCGTCGTTCGCGGAGCAGATGCTGGTGCATGAAAACGCAGTGGTGAAGATCCGCGAGGACATGCCGTTCGACCGCGCCGCGGTGATCGGCTGCGCGGTGACCACCGGCGTCGGCGCGGTCTTCCGCACGGCTCAGGTCGAACCGGGATCGACGGTGGCCGTGATCGGCTGCGGCGGCATCGGCCTGTCGACGATCAACGGTGCCGAACTCGCCGGCGCCGGGCGGGTCATCGCCATCGATCGGGTGGCCTCCAAGCTCGAACTGGCGAAGCAGTTCGGCGCCACGGACACGGTGGACGCATCGGCCGGCGATCCGGTCGAACAGGTGCGCGAGATGACCGGCGGCGGCGTGCAGTACGCCTTCGAGGCGATCGGCCTCAAGGTGACCGCCGAGCAGGCGTGGGCGATGCTGCGGCCCGGCGGCACCGCGACCGTGATCGGCATGGTCCCGATGGGCGAGAAGATCGAGATTCCCGGCCACGAGATGCTCCAGGCGAAGGCGATCCAGGGCTGCGTCATGGGTTCGAACCGCTTCCGCATCGACATGCCGCGCCTGATCGACTTCTACCTGGCCGGCAAGCTCAAGCTCGACGAGTTGATCTCGGATCGGGTCGGGTTCTCGCAGGTCAACGAGGCGCTGCAGA
This sequence comes from Candidatus Multivorans sp., assembly GCA_965205295.1. Lineage (GTDB taxonomy): Bacteria > Acidobacteriota > Thermoanaerobaculia > Multivoradales > Multivoraceae > Multivorans. The sequence goes on along the minus strand of OZ242167.1, from coordinate 1,239,224 downwards.
ACCTGAAGAACGGCGAGGTGGCGCGGCAGGTCATCGTCTTCGATGGTTAGCTTCTCGCCGCGGCCCGGATGCGGGCGGGGCGCCCTGCTTGCGGTCGTTCTCGGGCTGATCCCGCTGGCACCGGCGTCGGCGGACGGAGTGGCGCAGAAGGGCGACCTCGAGACCGCCGTCTCGGAGCGGGCCGACCTGCTCTGGGACGCGGCGAGGAAGATCTGGGAGTGGGCCGAGCCCGGTTACCAGGAGACGAAGTCCTCGGCCCTGCTCGCCTCGCTGATCGAGGAGGAGGGCTTCGAGGTCGAGCGCGGCGTCGCCGGGATTCCGACGAGCTTCATCGCGTCGTACGGCGCGGGACGGCCGGTGATCGCGATCCTGGCCGAGTTCGACGCTTTGCCGGGACTGTCCCAGGAAGCGGTTTCCACCCGCGCGCCGCGCGAGGGCCCCGACTGGGGCCATGCCTGCGGTCACCATCTGTTCGGCGCCGGCTCGCTCGGAGCGGCGCTCGCGGTGGCCGACGGCATTCGCAGCGGCGCGATCCAGGGGACGGTGCGGCTCTACGGCACGCCGGCCGAGGAGGGCGGCGGCGCCAAGGCGTTCATGACCCGCGCCGGGCTGTTCGAGGACGTGGACGCCGTCCTGCACTGGCATCCGGGCGACGTGAACTCGGCCGGCGATCCGACCAACCTGGCCCGCGTGGCCGCCAAGTTCCGCTACCGCGGCCGCAGCGCTCACGCCGCCGCGTCGCCCGAAGCCGGCCGCTCCGCGCTCGACGCGGTGGCGATTCTCAACTACGGCGCCGAACTGCTGCGCGAGCACACCCCCGACCGCACGCGGATCCACCACGTGATCACCGCCGGCGGCGACGCCCCGAACGTGGTGCCGGCGTTCGCCGAGGCGTATTACTACGTGCGGCACCCGGACATCGGCATCGCGCGGTCGATCTACGACCGGCTGGTGCTGGTGGCCGAGGGCGCCGCTCACGCCACGGAGACGGAACTCGAGATCGAGTTCCTGGGCGGCATTCACAATCTCCTCCCGAACGACACGCTCTCCAAGGTCTCGCTTCGGAACTTCAAGGATCTGATCGACATGGAGTACAGCGAAGAGGAGCGCGGCTGGGCCCGCGAGCTGCAGGAGTCATTGCTGAAGCCCCGCCCGCTCGGTTCGGTGTCCGAACTGCGCGACGACACGGGCGACACGACCCTGGGCTCGACCGACGTCGGCGATGTCTCCTGGGTGGCGCCGACCACAGGCATTCGGACCGCGTGCTGGGTGCCGGGGACGCCGGCCCACTCCTGGCAGGCGGTCGCGGCCGGCGGCACGACGATCGGCCGCCAGGGCATGCTGATGGCCGCTCGCGTGCTGGCGGCGACGGCCTGGGACCTGCTCGCCGACCCTTCGATCGTGCAGGCGGCGCGGGAGGAACTCGACCGGCGGCTCGCCGACCGCCCCTACCGCGCGGCTCTGGAGGAGGGCCAGCAGCCGCCGCTCGACTACCGCAAGCCGCCGGGGCGCTAGCGCGACGCGGCCCGCCATCGGACGCCGGCCTGCAGGCTGAGGTCGACGGCGGAACCGTACTTGATGGTGTTGTTGCTGAGGCTGAAGAACGCGGAGCGATCGAGCCCTCCGCGGCTCGGCCTGAGGCTACGGGTCCAGCCGACGTCGATCAGGTTTGCCGTGACGCCGAGGATCGAGAGCTTCAACTGGCGGAAGGGGCTCTTCTGGTGCCGGAGTTGGAGAACCAGTGAGGACCGTGGGCCGAAAGGACGTTCGCCGGCGATGGCGAACGTGGCGATGTCCTGCGGCGCCAGCTTCAGCAGATCGTGTCCGCCGAGGCGGGCGTAGCTGGCGTTGCCGTAGAGGGTCCAACGGCGCCAGGGGCGGGACACGAGGTATTGGGCGGCTGCATCCACGGAACCGGTGCCGTAGAAGTCGTCGTCGTTGCCGGTTGGCAGCTTGACCTGGAACTGGAGGGCCTGCCGCCACGCCGCTGATCTGCTCCCGAAACCCCACTTGAGGGAGGCGACGGTCTCGCCCAGGCCGGGCCCCGGCTCGTCGAAACGGATGAAGCGCAGCCGGTCGCCGTAGCTGCTCGGCCCGCCCTTGCCATCGCGCCGGAAGTACAGGCCGTAGTCGTTCTGCAGCGACTGAGGCCGACCGGACTGGCGGAAGCCGAAGAGCTCGTGGAAGCCCTCGATCACGGGATCGAAAACACCGGCGCCGGCGTCGACGATCGAGGTTCTGAGACCCAGTTCGAGCCTTCGGCCGAAGCTCCGGCGTACATCGACCGTCAAGCGGTGGACTTCGACGTCAGCGAAGTAGATGCCCTCCGGTCCCGGCCAGGGGGCTATCCGATCGAGTTCCTCGACCGTCACCGCAGCGCGTTCGGGCCGCGGTTCGATGACTTCGGATACCGCGGGCGAGCGGAGCCAGAAGCTGGAGAGGCCGAGGGACGTGGTGACCCGCCACCGCCGGTTCTGAGCTTCTGGAGCCGGCGGCGCCTCGACCGGAAGACTCAGAAACCCCGAACCACTGCCCAGCCAGGCCTCGGCCACGGGCAGCGGTCCGAAGGAGTGCTCACTCGCCATCGCCGAGCCGCATAGGACGAGCGCCATCGTTCCGGAGAGCGCCAGCGCCAAGCGTCGGGCGGGACTTGGGTGCGCCTCAGGTCTTGCGGTCGGGCTGTGGCCGCATATAGAGTCATAGTGCCTCACACTTGATTCATCTCTGGAGGCCGGGTGACACTCAAACAACTGACGGTTCGTGGTTTGGAAGAGGACGTTGTTCGCGAACTACAGCGAATTGCGGAGGAGGAGGGCCTTTCATTGAACCAGTCTGTGCAGAAGTTGCTGCGCAGAGGGCTCGGGCAGTTGGAAACTTCCGATGACGAAGGCGTGATCGGCGACAGCCTCGATCACCTCTTCGGCACCTGGTCTCGCGAGGAAGCGGACGAGTTCGACAAGGCCGTGGCGGACTTTGAGGTGATCGACGAGTCGATCTGGAAATGACGGCCTATCTCCTGGACACCGACGCCTACTCCCAGTGGAAGCGCGGTCATCGCGGACTTCATCGCACTCTCCGGGCAGCCAGCCGGACCCTTCTTTCCGCGGTCGTGGTCGGCGAACTTCTGTCCGGATTCCGACGGGGATCGCGCTTCAGTCGGAACCTGGAAGAGCTGCAGCGCTTTCTTCTCAGCCCTCGTGTCGAGTTCGTGCCGGTGACCATGAGAACGAGCGACCGCTACTCCCGCATCGCGGCGTACCTTCGGGCGAAGGGCAAGCCGATTCCGACCAACGACATCTGGGTAGCCGCCCATGCGTTCGAGACCGGGAGCGAACTCCTTTCGTTTGACGGTCACTACGAACAGGTCGATGGCCTGGTCTGGACCCGGCTTCGTCCCGAGAACGGTGTGGGCTGACGTGGGCCGACGCGGGCTGGCGTTCTACGGCGCCGCTCCCGCTTCCTGGATCGCCCGCCAGATGCGCTCAGGCTTGGCCGGCATGTCGATGTTCGTGATCCCGAGCGGCCGTAGCGCGTCGACGATGGCGTTCACGATGCAGGGCGTCGCCCCGATGGTCCCGAGTTCGCCGATGCCCTTGGCGCCGAGTGGATTGATCGGCGTCGGCGTGACGGTGTTGTCCAGCACCATGCGCGGGAAGTGCTTGGCGCGCGGGACCGCGTAGTCCATCAGCGTGCCGGAGAGGAGCTGACCGCCGTCGTCGTACTGGACCTCCTCCCACATCGCCTGGCCGATGCCCTGGACGACGCCGCCGAGGCGCTGGCCGTCGGCCAGCATCGGGTTGATCACGACGCCAAAGTCGTCGACCGCCACGTAGCGCTGGATCTCGATCTGCCCGTCCTCGGGATCGATCTCGACCTGGCACAGGTGGGCGCCGAAGGGGAACGTGGTCGCCGACGGCTCGAAGCGGGCGACCGCCTCGAGGCCCGGCTCCTCGCCCGGCACGGCGACGTTCCACATATGGGCCATCTCGGCCACCTCGCGGAAGGTGAGCTTCCGGTCCGTGCCGCCGACGGTGAACTCGCCGTCGGCGTACTCGATCTGGTCGACCGGCGCGTCCAGGTGATGGGCCGCGATGCGCGTCGCCTTGTTGTGAACCTTGGTCAGGGCCATGTGCAGCGCCGCGCCGCCCACCGCGATGCCGCGGCTGCCGAAAGTGCCGACGCCGTGCTGGACCTGGTCCGTGTCGCCGTGGACCACGACCACGTCGTCCAGGCCGACACCGAAGGCATCCGAGGCCATCTGGGCGAAGGCGGTTTCCTGGCCCTGCCCGTGGGGCGAGATGCCGGTGTAGACGGTGACGTTGCCGCTCGGCTCGACCCGCACGGTAGCGCTCTCCCAGGTGCCCATGCGCTGCTGCGGCGCGGCGCCGGCCGAGGGGCCGAGTCCGCAGACCTCGGTGAAGGTGGCGAGTCCGATGCCGACGAGGCGGCCGTCCGCGCGCGCTCTGCGCTGCGCCTCGCGGGCTTCGTCGTAGCCGGCGAGTTCCATCATCCGGTCGAGAGTGAGTTCGTAGTCTCCGCTGTCGTAGACGGCGCCCGACGCCGTGGTGTGGGGGAAGGCGCCCTTGTCGACGAAGTTGCGCCGCCGCACGGCGGCCGGGTCGAGGCCGGTCGCCGCGGCCACCTCGTCCATCACCCGCTCGATGATGTAGGCGGCTTCGGGGCGTCCGGCGCCTCGGTAGGCTTCGGTCGCCATCGTGTTCGTGTAGACCGAGGCGGTGTCCCAGGCGACTGCCTTGATGTCGTAGCAACCGCAGGACATCGTGTGCGTGGAGAGGGCGATGAAGGGCCCGTAGAAGGAACGGAAGGCGCCGATGTCGGCGATCGTCTGGCCCTTGAGGGCCAGCACCCGGCCGTCGTTCTGGAAGGCGACCTCGATCTTCTCGACGTGTCCCCGGCCGTGGGTCATGCCGAGCAGATTCTCGGTCCGGGTTTCGGCCCACTTGACCGGCCGGCGCAGCGCTCGGGAGACCCAGCACAGCAGGGGATCCTCCGGGTAGGTCGGAATCTTCGCTCCGAAGCCGCCGCCGACTTCGGGTGCAATGGCGCGGACGCGGATCTCGGGGATGCCGAGGCACATCGCGATCTGCTGCTTGACGAAGTGCGGCGCCTGATTGGAGGTCCAGATGGTCAGCTTGCCGGGGCCTTCCTCCCAGTGCGCGCAGATCGCCCGGCCTTCCATCGGGAAGGGCGCCACGCGCTGGTTGAGCAGGCGGATCGAGAGAGTCTGGTCGGCCTGCTCGAAGAGGTTGTCCGCCTCCGGGTTCGGGATCGGAATCCGCAGGCAGATGTTGCTGTCGAGTTCCTCGTAGACCCTGGGAGCGTCCGGCGCCATCGCGGCCTCGACATCGACGACCGCTTCACGCGGCTCGATGTCCACATCGACCTTCGAGGCGGCGTCGCGCGCGGCGTAGGGCGTCTCGGCCACGACCACCGCGACCGGCTGGCCGACGTAGAGCACGCGGCCGTCTGCCAGCAGCGGATGGTCGGCCTTGCCCATGCCCGGAATCTCGGCGCCGACCGGGCTGGGTCCGACCTGTCCCGCCATGTCGGCGTAGGTGTAGACGCCGACGACACCTGGGTGGGCTGCTGCCGTGGCGGTGTCGATGGAGCGGATGGCGCCCGCCGCGAAGTCGCTGCGCACGAAGGCGGCGTAGGTCATCCGCGGCAGCTTCACGTCGTCGGTGTAGGTCCCGAGGCCGCGGATCAGTCGGGGATCCTCGCGGCGCTTGATGGGCTGGCCGACGGAGTTCGGTCGAAACGTCGTCATCTTAGGCCCCTCCCGCGACTTCGGCGGCGTGCTGGACCGCGTCGACGATCTGCTGGTAGCCGGTGCAGCGGCAGATGTTGCCGTCGATCGCTTCCCGGATCTCAGCCTCGGTCGGATTCGGGTTGTCGTCGAGCAGTTGCTTCGCCGCCATGATCATCCCTGGAGTGCAGTAGCCGCACTGCAGACCGTGCTTCTCCCAGAAGCCGACCTGCAGCGGATGGAGGTGATCGGCGTCAGCGGCGAGACCCTCGATCGTCGTGACCTCCTGGCCGTCGGCCTGGACCGCCAGCACGGTGCAACTCTTCACCGCGCGCCCGTTCAGATGCACGGTGCAGGCGCCGCAGAGGGTGCTCTCGCAGCCGATATGGACGCCCGTGAGGTCGAGTTCCTCGCGCAGGAAGTGGACCAGCAGCGTGCGCGGCTCGACTTCTTGCTCGCACTTGCTGCCGTTGACGGTGATGGCGACGGGGACGGATCGTGGCATCGGACCTCCTACCAAGTCGAGTCGCGGCGTCCGCGCCGCGCTGACGCACAGGAACAGGGCTTGTTCCATACAGGTATCGGTGACTTGGCGCGGAAGCGTATCGCAGCGAGGGCTGCTAGGATTGCCGCATTCACCAACGGAAAACCACGTCTCAGAGCTTGGAGGCCGACATGAGAAAGTCGCTGATCGCTACCGCCATCCTGGTTGGACTCGTTGCCGCCGCTTCGGCTGCCGTCGCCGCCGAAGGGGAGATCAAGAGGACCGCCAGCGGCAAGCCGGACTTCACCGGCGTCTACGACATCTCGAGCATCACGCCGTTTGCGAGGCCTGCCGAGTTCGGCGACAAGCTGTACCTCACCCCCGAGGAGGCGCAGGCAAGGGCGAAGTGGCGAGCCGAGACGAACGCAACCCAGGACGCGCCCAGCGATCCGGAGCGGGCGGCGCCCGAGGAGGGCGGCAATGTCGGCGCGTACAACAATTTCTGGTTCGAGTGGGGTAGCCAGAACTTCATGATCGACGGCAAGTTCCGCACCTCGGTGCTGACCGATCCGCTGAACGGACAGATGCCGGCGATGACTGAGGGAGGCAAGAAGCGGGCGGCCGCCGCGCCGAAGTTCGCGTGGCCGAACAAGGGCTATGCCTGGTGGCTCGAGTCCGGCGACATCCCCTACGACGGTCCGGAGACGAACATCGTCGGTGTGCGCTGTATGTACCAGCCGTCCGCTTCGGTCGCGATCCGTCCGCTGCCCTACAACAACGTGAAGACGATCGTCCAGACCGAAGACCACTTCATGATCAACATCGAGTGGATGCACTGGACACGGGTCGTTCGAATCGGCGGCGAGCACATGCCGGACTCCTACACCTCTCTGAGCGGCGACTCGATCGGCTGGTGGGAGAGAGACACGCTGGTCGTCGAGACGACGAACTTCCGTGACATGCCCGACCTGCGCGGCGAAGGCGTGCGGGTCGTCGAGCGGTTCAGCCCCGGTGAAGGGAACGACCTGCTCTACAGCTTCACGGTCGAGAATCCGGAGTACGAGGCGCCGTTCAGCGGTGAGTTGCCGTGGCCGAAGACGACCGACAAGAGCTACGAGTACGCCTGCCACGAAGGCAACTACGCGATGGGCAACATGCTGCGCGGCGCGCGGCTGCTGGAATCGGAGTTCCAAGGCCAGTCGAGTACCGGCCAGGAGTAGTCGCCCTAGCCTGGGCGCCCGGCTGGCGCGATCCGCGCCAGCCGCGAACCACTCCGTGCGCCCGTCACCGGGCGGACGGATGGCACGCGGGCGTCCCGCCCGCATCTGGGAGCGTTGCCGCCGGCTAAACCGCCCGCACCTGCCGGCTGACCCGCCCGATGATCCGGGGCAGGGCCTCGTGCGCCTCCGAAGGCACGCGGAAGGTCGTCATCCAGGACAGGACGGTGAGATCAGCCAGGTCGACGGCGTTCCGGCCGGCCAACAGCGCTGCCCCCCGCAGGATCTTGATCGCCTTGACCAGGAAGGTGCGGTCGGTGAGCAGGGAGTTCGTCTCGTTGCAGTCGAACTCAAGCACCAGGGTGCGCAGGATGTCGAGCAGGGCGGCGCGCACTGCTGGCCCGACTTCGACCTCGTACATGCGACGATTCAGGGCGTCGAGCGTGGCGCGGTCGGTCACGGGATCCGGATCGGGCTGTTCGACTACGGAACCGGAGGCGAAGCGGTCGATCAGCGTTCTCGCCTCCTCGGCGCCGCTCTGGATCAGGCCGGAGACCCGCAACTGGAGGGCGAAGCGGTCGAGGTTCGCGGGATCGAGCGGTTCATTGTAGTACTCGTCGTCCATCGGGTTGCCGGTCGCGATGGCGGCCATCAACGGAATCGGCTTGGCGCCGAAGCGCCTTTCGTTCAGGATCCGGAGCAGTACGTTCAGCGCTTCGCCCGGGGCGCGCGAGATGTCGTCGAGCACCGCGACTTCGGCCGTCAGCAGGCCGCCCGGTTCGATCCGCTGGTGGATCCGCTCCGCTTCGTCCGCCATTCCCGGTTCGCCGTCTGGCGTCTTCACCCGCCGGCGTTCCAGGACGATGTCGCCGACCAGCTCGGCAAGTCGGGTGTCGCGGTGCAACTGGTAGAAGAAGAAATCGAGCTCGGAGCCCTTGGCCGCGACCTCGGCAAGCCGCGTCTTGGCGGTGCCCGGCGGTCCCTCGACGTAGATGTGCTCCCTGGTGACCAGGGCAAGGAGCAGGGCCGTCTTCACCTCGCCGTGGCCGACGACGTGGTGATCGAGCAGGTCGCGGAGTGGGGTGAGGTCGTTCACGGGACGCGCGACTTTATCCCCAGTCGGATCACCGCTCCTCCAGCCTGAGTCCGCCGCCGGTCAGGGGACGGCCGCGGAAGCGGAGTCCGCCGGTCTCGAGGGAGATGTCGTCGAGCACCGGCGGGCAGTCCCCGTTGCCCAGGAACACGGTGTGGAGGGCGACGCCCAGCCGCCGCGCCAACTGCCGTTCGCGGCGGACGGTGGTGTCGCCGATGATCGGCAGGCCGTCGGTCAGGAGGACGATGTGGCGGTTGCGGCCGGAGCCCCCGCGCAGACCCTCCAGGGCGGTGCGGAGCGGCGCCTCGTAGTTCGTCTGTCCTACCGCCTTGGCCTGGCCGGCCTGCTCGGCGAGCCGGGAGTACGAGCGGTGCAGCAGCCGGCCGCCGACGGGGTGGGGCAGGGCGCGGTGATGGAACTCGACGTAGCCGACGCGCATCCGCCGCCGCGCCGCGACGCGCAGAATGCCGAGCACGACCTGGCTCGACCACACCGTCAGCCGGCCGGCCATAGATGCGGAGATGTCCCGCAGCACGGCGACCGCACCGCCTGCGTTCCGGCGCTTACGCTCGAATGTGCGCGGCGTCCCGGGTAGCCGGCCCTCGGTGAACAGCAGCGCTTCGATCACGTCGGCGTCGATCAGCTCGTCCAGGTCGCGCAGCGGCCGGTAGCCGCGGGGCTGGCCGCCGGGGTCCGTGTCCGGGTCGATCCGGCCCCGCTCGATGCGGCCGACCAGCGCTCGCAGCAGGAGATCGACTTGCGCGGGCGGCGGTGGCTTTCCGAACACGGAGGGCGGCGCCGGCAGGTCGGCCTGGTCGTCGATCCACGAATCGGAGGCGGGCGCTGCCGCCGGCGAGCCATCGGCGTCGTCGTCGCCCTGGGACTGGGCGCCAGGCATCTGGGCGCCGGTCTCGGCCATCGTCACGTTGGGCGGGTCGCCGAGCAGCTCCTCGAGAATGTGGTCGAAGTCCTCCTGCACCTCGTCCGGCAGGCGGTGGGCGACCATGTAGCGGATGGCGTGAAGGTCGCGCGGCGCCGCCGCCGGGGCGCCGCGCAGGAAGGCGTGCGCACGAACCAGTCTCAGGGCGGCGGCACTGAAGGAGCGGTCGGACATCAGACGGTCGCCCGATGCCGACGCGTCGGCGCTGCGCTGACGCAGCCGATCCAACAGGCGGTGGTAGGCCGAGAGGGTTCGTGGCTCAATCTGGAGGGCCGCCGCGGCCTGCTGGGCGGCCTTGCGGGTGGTGGTGTTCATGACCGAGGACGGCTGTGCAACCGCCCGAGGACGGCGGGAGGCCCGTTCGATCAGGATCGCCGCCTCGTCGAAGAGTCCGCCCACCAGCAGGCCGGTGACCCGGAGTTGCACCGCAAAGCGATCGAGCTGGCCCGGTTCCAGTGGATCGATCGGGGCTTCGACCTGTTCCAGCGGTCCGGTGGCCACCGCCGACTCGAGCGGCAACACCTGACCCAGAGCGCGCCGCTCGGCGAGAATTCGAAGCAATGGGCCGAGGGCCTCCCCCGGAGAGCGCGGCAGATCCTCGAGCAACGCGACCTCTGCCTGGAGCAAGGGGCCCGGGATCAGCTCGCGGCGCAGGCGCTCATGGCCGCGGTAACGGTGCCGGCTGAGCAGGACATCGCCGAGCAGGTCGGTCTCGCGGATGTCGCGGTGGAAGACGAGCGTGTGGGTGCGGGCGCCGGACAGTGCCGCGAGCGCCGCTGCCAGTTCCGACTTGCCGCAGCCTGGCGGTCCTTCCAGGTAGGCGTGCTGTTCGGCCAGCAGCGCCAGCGTCAGTCCGGTCGCGGCGTCCGCCTGACCGACCAGCACACGGCCCAGCGTCGTGCGCAGTTCGGCGAAGGCGGCGGAGAGTTGCGCGGTGCGACGATCCGGGGCGGGCAGAGTCACGGCGGCGGAATGCTACTCGGGGGCACTCGCTTGCACCCTACGGAGTCCACGCCGGCTGGACCGCGTGGGACGTTTGGCACGGTCTGTGCGACGACAAAGGGAGGAGAGCACCTCGCGGTTGGGGGAAGAACCGGATGGGGCGTGCGGTTGGTAGGATGGTGGGTGCGTCGCTTCTCCGTGCCGTCGCCGATCAGTGCGACCGGCAGTCAGGAACATAGGAGGTCCTCTGGATGAGCAGTATCGCGACGGTTGGACGACGGTTGGCACTTGCTGCCGCGCTGGTTGGTGGTGGTTTGGTGCTGTCGACCGGTCACGGACTGGCCGCGACGGCAGATCCGGTGGTCGGCGGCGAGGCCGCGGCTGGGAACGTCGCGGCGGACGACGAGAAGAAGAAGCGGAAGGCGGAGAAGAAGGAAGCCGCCAGGGCGGCGAAGGAAGAGAAGCGGCTGCAGAAGCAGCGGCGCCAGCGGGGCAAGACTGTGCGGGCGGTCGTCGTTCCCACGGTGCCGGCTTCGGCTGGGGCGAGGGCGCCGGCAGCCGCCGCGGCGCTCGCGCGCGAAGTGGCCGCCGCGCCGGTGGCTGAACCCGCGCCAGCGAAGAAGGCGGTCGCGGCGCCGGTGCCTGAACCCGCGCCAGCGAAGAAGGCGGTCGCGGCGCCGGTGGCTGAACCGAAGCCTGCTCCGGCCAGATCGGCCGCGGCGGAACCGGCGCCCCGCCCTGCTCCCGAACCGGTACGGACCGCTCCGGCCCCGAACCCCCGGCGCGAGACGTCTCGCGCTGAAGCGCCGGCCCCGGCACCGGCGCCGCCACCGGCAGACATCAGCCTCAACGAGCGGATCCGCGTCGCGGAAGTGCTGCTCGATGTCCTGGTGACGGACCGGAAGGGCAACGTGATCGACGACCTCGGCGCTGAGGATTTCGTGGTTGTCCACAAAGGCGAGGAGCAGGAAGTCATCAGCGCCTCGTTCTACGGCGGCCCGAGCGAGTTGGCGTCGCCCGGCGGGGGTGGAACGGCGCGTACGGACCGGTACTTCATCCTCATGTTCCACGACCAGCGGTTGGAGGCGCCCTTCCTGGTGGGGCCCCAGATGGACAACGCGCGCTGGCTCAAGCGCTGGATCGAGGAGGAACTGCAGCCGAACGATCAGGTAGCCGTGTTCGCCTACCAGACGCGGCTCAAGTTCTACCTCGACTTCAGTCGGGACCGGGACGAGATTCTGGCGGCGGTCCAAGCTGCCGCGCTGGGCAAGAGGGATCTCGACCGCTGGGTGACGCGGTCGGCGCCGGAGTTCGACCCGAACTCGCCCTCGCTGGGCGTCAACCTGCCGACCGGCAAGGAGTTGGCGCGTCGGAGCCGCAAGCTGCAGGAGGGCCTGGAACTCCTTGGGGAGGTTGCCGAAGGCGTCGCTGGCCGCAAGAACCTGATCATGTTCAGCCTCGGTTTCGGGGAGATCGGCCAGCTCGGGAGCTATACCCCGGACGCGCGCTACTACCCGCAGATGCGGGAGGCGCTGAACGCCGGCAACGTCGCCGTGTACACGATCGACACGATGGGCAGCCGCCGCAGGGCAATCGCGTCGGGGTCGTTGAACGACTCGCTGAGCCTGATCTCGAACGACACGGGCGGCCACTACTACGCGAACTTCACGAACGTCATGACGCCGATGCGTCAGGTCGCCGGGGAGAACCAGGGGTACTACCTGTTGAGCTTCCGCTCCGAGTACGAGGCCGGCACCGGGGGTTACCGCAGCATCAAGGTCAAGGTCCCCGAGGGCAAGTACAAGGTCCGTTCCCGCACCGGCTTCCGCTACGGCGAGCCGTCCGGACCGTAGCGAGTGGCCGCCGGCGCCTGGGTCGGCGTTCCTGCGTGAGTGCCGGCGCTGGCCCGCATCCGGCGAGCCTGTAACCAGTCCGTGCATGCCCGTATAGGCTGCGCGGACTTCAGAACCAATCCACCGAACAGAGCATAGGAGGAACGGCTAGATGATCTCCGCCGATGCGCGCTACGAGAAGAAACGGATCGAGGTTCATGGCCACGAGATGGCCTACGTCGACCATGGCGAGGGCGATCCGATCGTCTTCCTGCACGGCAATCCGACTTCGTCCTACCTGTGGCGCAACGTGATGCCGCACCTGGAGGGCAGGGGCCGTCTGGTGGCGCCCGACCTGATCGGCATGGGCGACTCGGCGAAGCTGCCGGACAGCGGGCCGGACCGCTACCGGTTCGTGGAGCACCGGCACTACCTCGACGGGCTGCTGGAGGCGATCGGCGTCAACTCGAACGTGGTCTTCGTGATCCACGACTGGGGATCCGCCCTTGGCTTCGACTGGGCCAACCGCCACCGCGACGCCGTTCGTGGGATCGCCTACATGGAGGCGATCGTCAGCCCGGTCCCGACGTGGGACGCATGGCCCGAGGCGGCGCGGGGGGTGTTCCAGGGCTTCCGCTCGCCGGCGGGCGAGGGCATGGTGCTGGCGAAGAACGTCTTTGTGGAGCGGGTGCTGCCGGGCTCGGTGCTGCGGAAGATGACGGACGAGGAGATGGCCGTCTATCGCCGTCCTTTCGAGGCCGAAGGAGAGTCCCGCCGGCCGACGTTGACGTGGCCGCGCCAGATCCCGATTGCCGGCGAGCCGGAGGATGTGGTGGAGATCGTGCAGGCCTACGCCGACTGGCTGAAGGACTCGGACGTGCCCAAGCTGTTCGTCAACGCGAAGCCTGGCGCGATCCTCACCGGCGCGATGAGGGAGATCTGCCGGACCTGGCCCAACCAGACGGAAGTGACGGTCAAGGGCTCGCACTTCGTCCAGGAGGATTCGCCGGACGAGATCGGTTCAGCAATCTCGGGATGGTTGCCGGAGTGAGGCTGTTGCCCCTCGTACTTCGCTGAAATTCGAAACCCGAGAGCCCGAACAATCGGGCAGGGAGCCCCATGAGGTACCGGCAATTCCGGGAAGGTCGTCGTCGTTTCTTACTGGCGTTCAGCGCCTTGGCATGGGCCGCCGTCATGGTCGCCGTGCCGGGAGTGGTCGCGGCCCAGGAATCGGAGAGTGGACCGAAGCTCGAGGGGCTGAAACGGCTCGACCTGCCGCCGGAGATCATCCGCGCGAGCGATGTCCGCTGGCTGGAGGATGGCGAGCTTCTCTTCGGTGTGATCGGTCCGGGGATCCACTCCTGGCGCATCGGCGAGAAGGCAGGCCAACTGAGGGTGGCGCTCGAGGAGCCTGCCGCCGAAGTTCTCAACGTCGGCGGCCGGGCCGTTGTCAACTCCAACCGGTATGAACGGGACTACGGACGGCTTGCCGTTTCGCCCGACGGAATGGCGTTCACGGACCTGTCCTCCGGCATCCACCTGGCGACGGAGGATGGAATCGACTCTCTGGCGGATCTGGAACTCGTGGGCGACCTGGACCGGCGCGGTTCGCTGACCGCGGCGGTCGGTCTCGTCCGCAAGGACACCGACGGTTGGGCGGAACACGCCGCCTGGTTGATCCCCGACGGCGCGGAGACTGCTCGTGGGCTGCTACCGACGAGGGACGCCGGGCATGGGCTGGAGTTGTGCAGCGATGCGGAGCTCTCGGTGATCCGTTTCATCTCCGAGGATCGCCTGCTCGTGATCCCTGGCGCCGAACCCGGTGTCTTCGTCTACGACCGCGAAGGGGCGTTTCACGACAGTCTGGACGCGGAGACGTTTTTCGCCGAGGGCGGCTGCGATGTCGAGGCCAACGAGTGGGGGAGGTCGCCTCTCTTCGATGCGTACGTTCGGGCCGAGTGGCTTGGCCAGCGCCGGCTGATCGACGAAGTCGTGGCCGACGGTGAAGGCAACGTGTACTTCTTCGTTCGGTATGCGGCGGACGACCATTCCGGGGGGCTGGCGGATAGCCGGCAGAACCGCGCCTTGGATGCGATCCCACTTCTGGGCGTCGGCGCAGGTTGGCTGACTCAGCAGCCGCCTGGCCTCAAAGGAACGCGTCGACAGGAGCCGGAGGAACCCGACAAGCAGCCTGAGCGGGTGGCGAACTCGACCGTCGCCGTGCGGGGCGGCTCGATCAGTGACCGCGTCGTTGCCTCGGTACCTCCGCCCACGGGCAGGGTGTGCTGGGACCTGGTCCACGCCCGCGTGGACGATCTCCGTGCCGTGACCAGGCAGTCGTGCGTGGTCGAGTCGGAATTCGCGGACACACGTCTGCGCGCCGATCTGCGCGGCGACCGTGCGGTGATCCTGCTCCGGGGCGGGGCGCTACGGGGAGCGGACGTGCGATACGCGGAGGCGTTCGAGGCTCGCCTTCGCCCGCCAACCGGCGCCGGAGGTTAGGGCGGTGCGGTCTTCTGTCTCCGTTCTCTGGTTGGTGGTCGCGGCGGTTGCAGCCCCTGCGTTGGCACAGGACGAAGCGGTGGCGGACGCCCCGTTCCAGTTCGTATGCGTCAAGGACAGCGAACCTGCCTTGGTCAACGGGATCGCCGTGCCGGCCGACGAGACGTGGGAACGACGGGACGACGTCCCGGCAGGCCGCGCGCCGGCTCGCTGCTGGGCGTGGAGCGACTCCTGTCCACCGCGGCTTCTCGAGCCCGGACAGAACGCGGCTGCCGCCTGCCGCGCCGCGGCGGCTTCGTCAAAGCCCTTGACCGTCCGTATGCTGGCCCCCGAGGTGCCGGACTTGAACAGGGACCCGGTGGACGGGGCGGCGGCGCCGGCCGAGTTCAGCGTGACCGCGGCGCCCGCGGCGATGTGGCGGCAGGTGCCGCGAAGCCTGCTGCCGACGACAACCGTCGCGTCCGGGTCGCTTTCCCTGCCCCGCAATGACGAAACATGGCGCCTCCAGGCGCTGGCGGAAGGTCGAGCCTCGACCTGGCAGGACGTAGCCCCTGAAGAGGCTTCCGCCGAACTCGTGTTGCAGCGGGCGGTGGATCTCACCGTGCACGTGACCGCCGACGGCGCGCCCCTTGCCGGCGCGCGAATGAACCTGTTGCGGGTTGGCTCGGGGATGGCCGCCGGACGACCCGAGCCTCTGGGCTTTGGGATGTCGGACGCTGATGGCAAGGTGAGTTTGACCGTGTCGGAGCGTGTGCGCTCCGCGGTCCTCGTCTCCCACGTCGCCCGGACCGCTACGGTGTTCGAGCGCTTCCTCGAGGCGCCGTCGGTTGTCGAGCTCGGTCGAGGCCTCGCCGTCACGGGTCGGACCGTCGATCCGGAAGGACAGCCTGTAGCCGGAGTGCGGCTGTTGGGGCTGTCGTGGGTGGAGCACGAGCTTCCAGTGATGCGGCGCCACCTGGGCCTCTCCGGCCCCGACGGCCGGTTCTTGCTCACCGGCTTCACGAAAGGCGCCGCGTCCCTGCGAACCGACGGCGGCGAACTGGAGTACTCGGAGGGTTTCGATCTGGAGGATTCCCTGGACCTTGGGGCGATCGTGCTGGGGGCGGCCGAGACCTACTGGATCCAGGTCGTCGATGCGAGCCGCGGAACGCCGATACCCGGCGCACGCGCATCGTCCGAGGCCGGGGAGCACTCCACGACCGACCGGGAGGGAATTGCGCAGGTGTCGCCCCGGTTCGGCCGCACCCTCATGGTCTCCGCGAAGGGGTACCGGATGGCGCGGTTCGAGATCGGCGGCGGCGGCGCCACGACTGCAGAACCCTCGCTGCCTGGCTTGCCGATTTTCCCGGTCGATGTGGCCGGCGACGCCGGCGCCACGGCTGAAGAACCCCTTGTGCTCAGGCTGGAGCCGGCCTTCACGGTCGAGGGCGTCTTCATTGCGGCCGACGGCGTAACCCCGGCCGCCTCGGGCCACCTGGTTGCCGCTCGCGACATGGGGAACGGGAGCGCGACCAGGCACAGAACGATCGCCGCGGATGGATCCTTCTCCGCGGACCTCGAGCCGGGCGCCTACACGCTGGAACTGACGGCAACGAATGCCGGGAGGACGGTGCTCAGCGTCCAGGGGTCGGCGGGGGACGCCCGCGACCTGGGGGTCATCGTGGCCCCGGCGTCGGCCTGGGTCTCCGGCACCGTGGTGAACTCCGAGTACGTGCCGGTGTTCGAAGCCTCGGTGTCCTACACGAGACCGTCCGAGTACGGCCGGTTGATGACTTCGGGCAATGGGCCAGGTCGCCACGGTCACCACGGATGTCGATGGCGCCTTTGAACTCCACGGCCTTGAGGTGGGAACATCGACGCTCCGGGTGGAAGCCGAAGGGTTCGCGCCGCTCGAGTTCGAGGTCGAAGCGAACGCGGTCGAGTGGATCGATGCCGGGTTGGTGGAGCTCTCGCGAGGCCGCCGCATCACGGTGCGTTCGGATGCCGAGCGCGGGCAAGTCCTGCTTGACCCTGGTGGCCGAAGCCGGCCGCGGGATCTGATCACGGGCGATCTGGAAGAGGGCCGGGCGCTGCTCGATGCTGTGCCGGAGGGCGCCTTCGTCGTCCGTGTCTCCGAGAATGGCCAGGCGGTCTGCGAGAAGGAGGTGGAGGAGGCCACCGGCGACGATGTCGTCACCTGCGATCGCAGCACGGTTACGGTCATCGGCCGCGTCACTCTCGCTGGTCAGCCTGGTGCCGGAGACCTGTTCTGGGGTGCGAAGGAGAACAGCCGCTACGGGGGAGGCTTCACCACAACTATTATCGGCGGTCTCACCAGGACGCGGGAAATAGGACCCAGCCGGTCGCAGAACCTGCAGGCCTCTGTCGACCTCGACGGCAACTACCGCCTCGAGGCAGTGCTTCCCGGCGAATGGAACGTCCGTTGGTCGCCGCCTGATGGCGGCCAGCCTGAGCGCCGCGAGGTGACGGTCCCGGAGGCTCCGGGCGAAGAAGTCACCATGAACTTCGACTACGGCGGCGTGTCGATCGAAGGCGTCGTGACGGATCCGGAGGGCCAGCCGGTCCACTTCGCGACGGTCGACCTGTTTCCTCAGCGCTCGGCGGTCATCTCGGATCCGAACGGTCGTTTCCAGGTCCTCGGGCTGGCGCCGGGCGCCTACCAAGTGCGGGCGCGGTTCCGGCACCAGCGGTCCGACCTGGTCGACGTCGAGCTGCGGGACTTCAGCGACCGTCAGACGGTGCAGCTACAGCTTAGTGACGACCCGCCGAACGACGAACTCACCGTTCACGTACGCGGTGGCGGCGGCGGGTTGTGCTTCATCGAGATGGAAGGGGCCGGGCAGCGGGTGGTCAGAATCGATGGCGGCGTGGCGATGACGAAACTCACGCCGCCGCTTACCGACCGCGTCCGGATCGCGTGTCAGGCGGACGGACGCTGGATCCTCACCGGTTGGCAGGACCTCGAACGGGCACTCGACCGCGGCGTCGAGTTCGATCCTTTCGAGTCCAACTCCTCGATCATCCTGGAAGGCGAGCCGTCGACCGCCGCGGTGCAGATTGTCGGCCCTGGAGGCTGGGACCTTGGCAAGCTGCGGCTGTGGTTCGGCGGCGCCTCGACCTTCGCCGTCGGCGACACGATTTCCAACCTGCCGGTGGGGGAGTACACGCTGCGCTGGGGGAACCAGGTGCGGACCGTGTGGACGGAGCGGCGGCGTGCCGCGGAAGTTGAGATCGAGGATTGAGTTCTTCAGCGCGAACTCGACCCGGCCGATATTGGGTAGGGGGATCACAATGGGAGAGTCGAAGACCCGGCGCCGTCTGGGGTGGCTCGTTCTCTGGTTGGTGGTTTGGGCGGCTGCAGCCCCGGCGTTGGCACAGGACGAAGCGGCGCCGGACGCCCCGTTCCAGTTCGCATGCCTCAAGGAGAGTGAACCAGCCGTCTCCGTCATTGGTAACGCAGCGCCGCCCGAGGAAACGTGGGAGCGGCGGGGCGATGTGCGGGGAGTTCGTGCGCCGGCCCATTGCTGGGCCTGGAGCGACGCCTGTCCACCGCTCCTGCTTGCCCCCGGGGAAGACGCGGCCGCTGCCTGCCGCTCGGCCGGCGCTTCGTCGGCGGAGTTGACCATCCGTATCGGCGCCCGCAAGGGTTCCGGCGGGGATCCTGGAGACGGGGGGGCGGCTCCGAGGGAGTTTCACATGACGGCCGCGCCGGCGGCCATGTGGCGGCAGGTCCCCAGGCGCCTGCTACCGACGACGATCACGACATCCCGTTTGCTGGCGCTGCCCCGCGCCAGCGGAGCGTGGCGGACCCAGGTGCGGTCAGATGGTCTCGCCTCGACCTGGCTGGACGCGACGGCCGAGGAAGACTTGGTGGAACTCGAATTGTGGCCAGCCGTGGATCTCACTGTGCAGGCGATCGCCGACGGCGCACCCCTTGCCGGCGCGCGAGTATCCCTGGTGCGGGCGGGCTCGGGGATGGCGGCCGGACATGGGGGCGAGCTTCTGGGCTTTGGGACCGCGGACGCCGATGGCAGGGTACGTCTGACCGTGTCCGAGCGGGAGCGCGCCGCGGTCGTCGTCTCGAACGTCAGCAGGACCGCGGCGGCGTTCGAGCGGTTCGCCGACGTGCCGCCGGTAGTAGAGCTCGGCCCAGGCCTCGCAGTGCGCGGCCGGACCGTCGATGTGGTTGGACAGCCGGTAGCCGGAGTCCGGCTACTGGGCCTGTCTTGGGTGCCGGGCGAGCTTCCAGTGAAGCAGCGCCACCAGGGGGCGTCCGGCGCCGACGGTCGGTTCGTGCTGACCGGCTTCACGAAGGGCGCCGCGTCTCTCCGAACCGACGTCGGCGAACTGGAGTACTCCGGGGCGTTCGATCTGGAGGATTCCCTGGACCTTGGGTCGATCGTCCTGGCGGCGTCCGAGAACTACTGGATCCAGGTTGTCGATGCGAGCACCGGAACGCCGGTATCCGGCGCGGGCGTGCAGTTCAAGGGCGGGGAGCGAACCACGACCGATCGGGAGGGAATCGCGGTGGTGTCGCCCCGTTTCGGACGCACCCTCCTGATCGCCGCCAAGGGGTATCTGATGGCGCAATTCGAGATCGCCGACGGCGTCGGCAGGGCGGCCGAAGAACCCCTGCTGCCTGGGTTGCCGGCCTTCAGAGTCGAGATCGCCGACGGCGTCGGTACAACAGCCGAAGAACCCCTGCTGCTTAGGCTGGAGCCGACCTTCACGGTCGAGGGCGTGTACGTGGCAGCGGACGGTCAGACCCCCGCGGCCGCGGGGGTGGTTGCGGCCCGCAACATGGGGGACGGTGGAGAGACCAGGGCCGGAAGGATCGCCGCGGACGGTTCGTTCTCCATCGATCTCGATTCGGGGGCCTACACCCTGGAACTAGTGGCCACCAATGCCGGGCGGACGGTGCTCAGTGTGCAGGGATCGGCGGGCGAGACCCGCGACCTGGGGGTCATCGTGGCGCCGACGTCGGCCTGGGTCTCTGGGACCGTGGTCAGTCCGGAGTACGCGCCGGTGTCCGAGGCGTCGGTGTCCTACACGCGACCCTCCGAGTTCGGGTCGTCGTCGCGGAAGATGGGCCAGGTCGCTACGGTCACCACGGATGTCGATGGCGCCTTCGAACTCCACGGCCTGGAGCTGGGAACATCGACGCTCCGGGTGGAAGCCGAAGGGTTCGCGCCGCTTGAGTTCGAAGTCGAAGCGAACGCGGTCGAGTGGGTCGACGCGGGGTTTGTCGAGCTGTCGCGCGGCCGCCGGATCACCGTGCGATCCGATGTCGAGAGCGGGTTGGTGAAGCTGGACCCCGGCGGCAGAAGCCGGCCGCGGGACCTGATCACCAGCGATCTGGAGGAGGGCGTTGCGGTGCTCGAGGCCGTGCCCGAGGGCGCCTTCGTCGTGCATGTGTCCGAGGATGGCGTGGCCGTCTGCAAGAAGGATGTACAGGAGGCGACCGGTGACGACGTAGTCACCTGCGATCGCAGCACGGTGACAGTCACTGGCCGCGTCACTCTGGCTGGTCAGCCTGGGGGCGGACATCTGTCCTGGGATGCGAAGGTGAACAGCCGTTACGGGCGGAGCGTCACCACGTCCTACGCCGGTTCCCTAAGGAGAACGGTGGTTGTGCTGCCCGCCGGGTCGCAGCATCTGCAGGCCCCTCTCGACAGCGAGGGCAACTACCGCCTGGAGGCAGTGCTGCCCGGCGAGTGGAAGGTCAAGTGGTCGCCGCCCGAGGGTGGACACCAGGAGTCCCGCGAAGTGACCGTCCCGGACGGTCCGGGCGAGTTCACGCTGAACTTCGACTACGGCGGCGTGTCGATCGAAGGCGTCGTCACCGATCCCGAAGGTCAGGCCGTTCACCTCGCGGCCGTCGACATCTTTCCCCAGCGCTCGGCAGTCGTCTCGGATCCGGATGGTCGCTTCCGGGTCCTGGGGCTGGTGCCGGGCGCGTACCAGTTGCGGGCGCGGCACCGCCACCAGCGGTCCGACCTCGTCGACGTCGAGCTGCGGGACTACGGCGACCGTCAGACGGTGCAGCTCCAGCTCAGTGACGATCCGCCGAACGACGAACTGACGATCCACATCGGCGGTGGCGGCAGCGGGTTCTGCTTCATCGAGATGGAGTCGTCCGGGCGGCGCGTGGCACGGATCGATGGCGGCGTAGCGAGGACGAGACTCACCCCGCCTCATACCGACCGCGTCCGCATCGCCTGCCAGGCCGACGGACGCTGGATCCTCACCGGTTGGCAGGACCTCGAACGGGCACTCGACCGTGGCGTTGAGTTCGATCCCTTCGAGTCGGACTCCTCGATCCTCCTGACCGGCGAGCCGTCCACCGCCGCGGTGCAGGTGACCGGCCCCGGCGGCTGGGACCTTGGGAAGCTGCGGCTGTGGTTCGGCGGCGCCTCGACCTTCGCCGTCGGCGAGACGATCTCCAACCTTCCCGTCGGCGAGTACACCCTGCGCTGGGGGAGTCAGATGCGGACCGTGTGGACGGAACGGCGGCGCGCGGCTGAGGTCGAGATCGAGGATTGAACGGCGGCGTTCGGCCCGTCGGTCAGCCTGGCTCTGCCTCGGCCAGTTCCCGCCCGACCTCGTTCAACAACTCTTCGATGTCGTGGGCCAGAGGGTATGTCTCACCGAGTAATGCGATTCGAGCCTTCAGGGCCTTCTCGGCCGCCTGCTGGACGTGAAATCCGAAGACCTCGTCCGAGGTTGCGTTGGGATCGCGCATGACCCGCAGTGCTTCGACATCGCGTTCGGCCGCGCGCAACATCATTCGGGCGCACTTAGGGTCGCTCATACAGCACTCTGCCCTCACGTAGCGCCCGTGCCAGCACGTGGTTGAGAGAATCGCGCCAGTAGTCCACGTCTTCCTGGGAGAAGACGAGGACGTCCGTCGGGACGCCCGGTCCAGTGATTGCGTGGTAGAGCCTGACGAGTTCCTGGTGGCGACTTCGCTCAGGCCCGAAGGGCTCGGACTCGACAACGATCAAATCCACATCCGAATCTTCGCGCTGTTCGCCGCGAGCTCGGGAGCCAAAGAGGATGACCTGCTCGGGGTCAACTTCTTCGACGATCGCCCGTACCATGCGCTCGAGCGTCGCTTCCGTGACCGAGGTCATGGGCTGTCTCTGTACCTTCCTGGCTTCTCGACCACGATCTGATGCTAGCAACGGTCTGCTGGAGGTCGTTCGAGATGTGAGCAAACCAGGACACTTGGGGAACCATGAATCGGCCGCTGAGAGAATCGGATTCGCACCGTATTCGGCTAACGTGGGAACTTCTTTGTCGGCAGATGACCGCCGATGTAGCCGATCTCTACTTGTCGCCGTGCAGCGTTGACGCGCAAGTGGATCCGCCGACCTTTGCCGAAGGAGGCGTGCAGTGCAAACACCTTGCGGTTGCCTGTGACCGAAGTGAATCGCCTCGCCTCAAGGAACTGGGGCGTGCTCATTACCGTACTGCTCTCGGCTCTGACGTCGCAGAGCCAATCCGGGGTTGGCCCGGACGACCAGGAGGCTGCCGACTCGTCCAATTCGGCGAGTCGCCTCATCACCTTGTCGAGTACGTTGATCCGGCTGAGATGTCCCTCCACTTCCGGGCCGAATAGCAGGTGAGGAAACAACTCCCTTCTCTGCTCCCAGAGCTCAGCTCCACTGGTGCACTTCCGACGGGCTCTATCGCGGTGGCGTTCGAGAATCCGGGCGGCATGTCTGGACCGCGTCAGGTTGTCGATCCGCTCGCTTGCGTCTTCTATCGTCCCATCCGCTAGCAACTCTTGGAAGTGCACCGTGAGCCGGTCACGATCCCAGATCGCCACCGACGGCCTGCCCACCGAGATGCCTTCACTGATCGCGCAAAAAACGAGAGGTTCACCGTCTTCTGGTTGCAACGTCGTCGTTCCGCATCCTGACGCCTGGCATGCGCGAAGTCGATCTGCGATGCCTTGCTCAACTCCGTCTCGGAGAGAACTACTCTTGTCGCTCAGCGTCAACAAGAAGACGTGTGAGTCCCGCTGACCTTGCTGCCTGAAGTGGCGAAAAAGAGTGGTGAGCCCGAGGCCGCCAGGATTGTGCTCCGAGAAGCGCTAGCTCATCCGCACGACGCCGTGCTTCTTGAGTTCCGATATTCCGCTCGCCAAGTCCACGAGCCAGCGCACGGTGTCTGCCGGTCCAGTCGCGGCCAGACTGGCGTGGTTCAGTACCATCTCGCGCACGTCAGGACCGGGGCGCCAGCAGCCTCGCGAGGTTCTCTTCGTGCTGGTCGAAGAACCCCTGTGGCCAATGCGAAAGCCGACCGTCTGCATCCAGCCGAGGTGAGGAGACGACAGTGCGGCCCTCGGGCCGCTCAAAGTAGTGGATCCCGACATCCGTGGCTGCTATCAGACCGTCGTGAACCGCGACTCGAACGCCATCCAGGAAGTGATCGCTATGGGTTTCGATGAACACCTGAAGGCCCGCTCTCGCTGACCGGACCGCGAGCTCAGCCAGCTTCGTCTGACCTCGAGGATGAAGATGCGCCTCCGGATTCTCGATCAGGCTGAGCGTTCCCGATGGCATGAGCAGCGCCAGGACAACGGGAAGGGTGTAGGAGAGGCCAAAACCGACGTTGGTCGCACGATGTCGTTGGGACACGACATCGTCGGGTCGGTCGAACGTGAAGCCGGCGATCACGGCGTCCGCGGCCTGAACCGACTCGAGGTGCAGATGGGCTCCGGGTCTCACATCCTGAAGCCAGTGATCGACGACTTCCACCAGCCGGCGCCCCGCGCCATCCGCACGGCGGGGATCGTCAGGCTCGAGGAGGTCGTCCTGATGTTCGCTGAGATAGTTCCACGCGTACTCGCCCCTTCCGCCGAGATTGCGGCGTCTCGCCTGTACCTCGGAGAGCGGATACGACTTGCGGGGGCCGATCCGTTCTGCTTCCACGTTGGCGAAGTGTCCGCCGAACGGCGGCGTGTCCCGCCACAAGGGTGGGACGACATCGTCTGAGTTGGCGCCCACCGTAGACAGCCGATCCCCAGTCCGGGAGTAGGAAAAGGACTGTGTCCAAGGGTCCAGGTCATCGCCGCGAAGCTCGAAACCGATGAGCTCCTCCTCAGCGTCTTCGAAGAGAACATCGGAGCCCGCCCCGAGATCGGTTCGGTCTCCGCCGAGAACGAGATGGCCGGATTGGAGCTCGCCGGATTCGAAGGACTGCCGCAATACCATGAGCGCCTGAATCACGCTGCTCTTGCCCATTCCGTTCAGGCCGCACAGCAGGTTCAGCGGCGCGCAGGCGAGATCGAGCGTCTCGAAGCACTTGAAGTTGGTAAGTCCGATGTGTCGGAGCACTACAGCACTTCCTCTACGAGATCCCGGATGGCGGCGAAGCGTTTCCGGATGCGTTGCGGGGTCCCGGTCGAAAGTGAAATCGCCTTCTCAAACTCCGGATCGTTGTTTAGTAGGGCCACAGAGCGCTCTTGGACTTCGTCGCGAAGCGCAATCAGGCGTGCGTGCTGCTCCGGTGAGCAACGCGCAAATTGAACGCTCCAACTCTCGAACAGCGGCTTGTTGATGGGCCGAAGCCATCCCTCTTCAACGCTGTAGCGCTTTCGGAAGGCGTACTTCCCAAAGATCTCCGCAGCGGAGTGCATTGCCCTCCGAAAGTCGTACGCGAGGGTTTCCCGGTGCTGCGAGGACATCTCGTTTAGCCGCTTCATGGCGGCTCCAAGGTGAGCGTCAAGCGAGGCCGCGGAATACTGCTCCCAAGGCTCCATGCGAAAGGCCAGGAAGCGCAGAACACACTCCCGGTCCGACATCCTCTTCTTGCTCACCCTGTGGTTCGTGGCCGTGAGGAACTCGTCTGATTCGGCAAGTTCAGTGAGATAGCTGCGGACTGGCCCCGGATTGAGGGCGTTCCGGATTTCCTGACCGTTGAGAGCGAGCCCATAGGTGTTGATGCGGTGGAAGATGTTGAACATTACCTCCTGAGGAGTTCCCGGCTCGATCACGTTCACCGTGAGCGGGGTCTCGCCAATTCTACGCTGCATCGGGCGGGGCAGCTCTTGAAAGCACTTGCCATCGAAGTGCTCGAGATACTCGAGGCGTTGCAAGGGAAACTCGCCCTCGATGAAGTCCGACATCGTGGAGATGCGCTGGACGCCATCGACGACTTTCCAGTTATCCTCGTCGTCAGCGGCGACGTAGAAGACGGGGATCGGTATCCGCAAAAGGAGCGATTCGATCAACCGGCTCTTGTCCCTCTTGTTCCAGATCCCGCGCAGCCGCTGGAAGTCCGGCGAAAGGTCGATCTCGTCATGCCGGATGCGAGACACGAGCTGTTCGACGAGAACGGGCACTGTGCGGACGCGGATCTTGGAAGGATCGAACGGAGTGTCGATGTCTTCGGAATCCGGGTCGTCCGGCTCGGTTTCGACGCCATCCTCCTCTTCCTCCTCCTGATTCGCGATGTCATGATGGGTAGAGGCGTCAGGTCCGGCATTTCCTTGCGGCGTTTCCTCCGTGTGGCTGGAACCGGGTTCCGGTTCAGGTTCTCCTCCGTTCTGTCCTGAGCGGCGGTGTGCGGCTTCTGTTGCGGTCGGTGGGGCCGGTTCGTGAGAAGGGTGCCAGCCGGTGACGGTCAAGAACTCCTCGCACTGACTAACGCTGAAGATGGTCTTGGGTGTGCCCAAGGTGTTCTGTAGGGAGTCGGAGAAACGGTGCCTTTCCAAGGTGTCGGCCGCCCATTGCACTGGCCGGCGGTTCCGGTAGGGGCAGCCGTCGTCTCCTGCCGCGAAGAAACAGGGTCCTGTGACACGGCCGTACCGGAGCCATCTGGTGTCGGTTTCCGGGGAGATGATGTAGTCGCCTTCGCGGATTCGGAGGAAGCTCTCCAACTGGGACACAGCCGCGCCGACTTGGTGGGGGTTGGCGTCGGGATAGCGTTCCTCGTAGCTGGTACGAAGCTCATCGCTGCTCTTGGCTGCGGAGAGATGGATTGCCTAGCCGACACCCGCGTACCCTCCGGAAACGAAGTGGGCTACGTAGTTGCCGCTGTCAGCACGAACCACCCAGACGTGTGGCCACTTAGCCTCTGTCGCGGCTACCTGAGCCGCTCCATGTTGCGGTGGTTCGGACTGTTTCGTGAGAGCTGTGTTGGGGGACATGCGCGGATACTAGCGCCATGCCGCCTCTGCGTTCGCTCCGGCACTGAAGCCGCACTCAGCCCTCCGCGTTCACCAGTTCACAGGGACGGGGTCCTGGCGAAGCGCTCCTTTCACATCCTGCCGATTCATGAAGACCGATGTAGCGATCACCGCTGCGGAACCCTGAACCGGCATGCCGGCCCCGTGGCGCGGCTCAGCTTCAGGTCCAGCGTCGCGAGCGGGCACTCGAACGCTTCCGCCACGGCGACGTACCAGGCGTCGTAGCTGGTCAGGTTGCCGCGCAGTTCCCATACCCGGTCGGCGAACGGAGCGAACGGCAACAGCTCGAGGTCGAGGCGCATCAGATCCCGAAAGGCGGTGTTCGCTTCCAGGCGAGAGATGGCGCCGGAGCCTTCGAGACGACGTAGGGTGTTCGTCGTTTCGACGAGGATCAACTCGGGAGCCACCAAGGGACCGCTGGCGGCCACAGATTCCGCCCAGTCGCCTTCGCTTCCGGAGTCCACGAGCGCCGCTACCAGCGCGGACGCGTCGATGACGACGGTCACTTCCGGTCCGCGTCGCGGGCCTGGAGGATCGAGTCCGGATTCACGCGGGTCCCGGCGGCGTCCTTGCGGTCTCGCACGGTCCGGAGCCACACGTCAAGCGAGGGGCGCGCCGCGATCCTCTCCAGCTCGCAGCGAAGAAACTCCTGCATCGATTTGCGCTGCAGGGAGGCCCGGGCGGCGAGTTCGTCCCTGACTTGCTCGGGGACGTCACGGATCGTGAGTTGAACCGGCATGAAGCAAGAATGACATTAGAGACAGCATTCTGCAAGCAGCGCCGGCCGTAGGGGAAAGAGCGGGCGGGACGCCCTCAGTACGCCCACGTCCTGAGCCCGATCCATCCGCTGCTCCAGGAGTAGACCAACGCGACGGCGCAGGCGAGGCTCACGAGCCAGCTGTGCAGCCGTACGAGCCGACCTGCCTCGACGGAGTCTCGGCCGAACGCGGCGAGGAGGCTCAGCGCCGTCAGCGCCGCGAAGATGAGCGAACCGATGAACCAGGTGAGAGACCAGGCTGAGATCGTGCCCAGGGCATGGGCGGAGGCGTATTGAGCAGGCAGGTAGAACCAGACAACAATCGAGAGGGTGGCCAGCGGCGGGAAGACCACTACCCGGATGGGGAGTGTCTTCATCCGGCCGAAGATCCTGGCCGGCGCCCACACCACCGCGAAGAGTACTGTCGAGATCAAGAGCAGCAGCGTCGTTGCGGCGGCCGCCCGCTGGAACAACAGCCAGCCCCGAGCAACCCTCTTGAAGCTGCCCTCACGTCCGAGTTGGAGGAGGGGATTGCCTTCGGCGTCAACGACCTTGAACACCCTCGCCACCGGCTCGGCTTCGTACCGGAAGCCCGTTGCCGTGACGGGAACGAGCCGCCTCCTTGCGCCGCCGCCCGGCACGATGAAGAGGTTCCCCTCCTCCAGGGTGATGCGTTGGGTGCGGAACAAGCGTTCGAGGCCGTGTACGATCTGGCGGCTGGGCGTGATGTTCTGCCAGGTGCCGGTCATCGCTTGCAGTTCATCGTCCGAGAGTGATGCGGCCGCGCCCGCGGGCTCTTCGAACCCTTCGGTCAGGCGCTCCGCCAGGAGCTTCTCGATGTCCGCGATCCTGTAGCTCTCCTTGTTGATCGACACGAAGAAACCCACGCCCAGGTCCGAGGAATAGGCGCTTCTCGACTTGAAGCCGGTGATGGTTCCGCCGTGGCCGTGAAAGAGGTGGCCGTTCACGATCGAGGTGGTGATGCCGAGGCCGTCCCCATAGGTGAAGCCCTCCCGCGCGGCGAGAGTCGTCGTCGGCGTCTCCATCCGGGCGATCGTCTCCGGCGCGAGGAGCCGGACGCCGTCGAGTGAGCCCCGGTTGATCATCATGCGCAGATAGCGGGCCATCTCGCGCGCCGAAGAGTTCAGAGCTCCCGAGGGTCTCATGATGATGTGGTCGTAGTGCGCCTCGCGCACTCCGTCCGCCTCGTAGCCCTCCGCCATCAGGGCCGCGTCCTTCGGAAAGTGGAAGGTCGAACTCGCCATGCCGAGCGGGTCGAACACGTGCTCGCGGACGTAGTCCTCGAAGACTCTCCCGGTGATCGTCTCGACGACGTAGGCCGCGATGGTGGGGCCCGAGTTGCAGTACGACATGTGGATGCCGGGACGCCAGCGGCTGACCCGAGAGTGGGGGTGGAGGGCCAGACCCTCCGCCAGCGTGATCTCGGAATCGTCCACCCCCCACACGGGGAAGTGGAGGCCGTCGAAGCCCGTCGTGTGCTCCATGAGCGTGGCCAGAGTGATCGGATGCGTCTCTTCCCAGCGGTTGGTGAACTCAAACTCGGGCGCCAGCTCGCGAATCGGGGTCTCGAGATCGAGGAGACCGTCTTCGACGGCGTGAAGCACGGCGAGGGCCGTGAAGCTCTTGGAGATGGACCCGATGCGGAACAGGTGGTCCGCGGTCACGTCGACCCCGGCGGCGACATCGGCCTTGCCAACGCCGCCGGCCCAGATGGTCCGGTCCTTGTCCACCAGCGCGACCGATGCGCCGGGGATCGAGCCCTCGTCGAGGATCTTCTGGATTTCCGCCCGGATGTCCTCAACCTCGATTGTCAAGAACTGAGAGTCCTGATCGGTGTGGTCCGGTTCCTGGGCCGCCGCGGAGAGCGGCAGCGCGCACGCGAACACCAACGGGATGGAACAAACGCCTTGCACGAAGCCGCCTTCCGGAGGCCCTCGAGGCTCGTTGCAGCGGAGCAACAGCCCATCCATCGACACCTTACGCCGGACGGCCCGAGATCAGGCTGGGCGCCGGCGTCGCTGGTTTCCTTGCGCCTCCGTTAGACCTGACGCCGCTCCACGCGAGTGATTAGCACGCGAGGCCGGACGGTGCGGGCGGCGTGGCGGCCCGCGTTGGGGCCTACTTGCCGCCGGTGACCGGCCACTTGGACGGGTCGTGGTGCCGGAGGTAGTCCTTGCGATCGATCCAGCCGAGGATCATCGACCATGTCATCCAGCGCTTCTCGGGCAGGATGGCGAAGTAGACGTGGGCGACGGTCAGAGTGACCAATACAACGCCGCCGACGCCGTGCAGGACGTAGACCCAGCCCCAGCCGGCGTCGTCGAAGAACTTGTAGTCGTTCTGCGCCCACAGCGGCTGCTCGATGCGCCACATCATCAGGATGCCGGTGACGATCGCGGCCAGGCCGGAAAGGGTCGAGGCGTGGTGGAACATCTTCTGTGCCGCCGGGTACTTGCCGGGCTTGGCGGGCGCCTCGCCGCCGCTGACTGCGTTCCGCATCTCGCGGATCATGTCGCCGAGGTCCTTGATGCCGACCCAGACGTTGCGCAGGCTCTGGAAGAAGGTGGCGTGGATGATGTGGAAGACGATCGAGGCGGTCAGGATCAGGCCGGTGATCCAGTGGATCTCGAGCCAGGCGAACTCCAGGCCCACCTTGGGCAGGAAGCCGGTGATGAGCAGCAGGATCATCGAGATCCCCATCACGGCGTGGAACAACCGGGCCGCGAGGCTGTGACGCTTGATCTTCTGCGGCAGGCCGGGATCGTCAACGGCGCTGGCGGCCGCCTTCTTCTCGGCGCCGATCCAGCGGCGCCGCAGCGCCAGGTGCAGGATGAGGAAGACGCCGCCGGCGACGAGCGCGATCCAGAAGAGACTCCAGTCGATCCCGATAAGGACGTTCTGTCCCCACGGGTTGGTTGCGCTTTCCGTGAATGGCATGCGGTGTCTAGACCGGCGCCTGTCCGCGGATGGCGCGGCGGATCAAGTTTCTCATCAGCGGCACCTTGTAGCCGTTGTGGCGTAGCGGCTCGGCGCCGATGACCCCCAACTCGGCGATCCGTGTCGCGATGTCCTCGCTGATCGTCTGGCCGCGCAACCGATCCTCGCACCGGTCCATGCGGAGCGGCACCGGCGAGACGGCGCCGACCGAGAGCCGGCAATCCTGGACCACGCCGTCTTCGATCCGCATCGCCGAGGCGACGTTGACCAGCGGGAAGTCCCAGGCGTTCCGGTCGCGGACCTTCTCGAAGTAGAAGTCGGCGCCGGCCCAGGTGTCGGGGATCCGGACCGACTGGAGGATCTCGTTCGGCTGCAGAACGGTCATCCTCGTGATGTCGATCGCCGGGCCGACGAAGAAGTCCTCGGCCGCCACGGTCCGCTCGCCGCGACGGCCGCGGATGACCATCTCCGCGTCGAGGGCGATCAGCGCCGGCGCGGTGTCCGAAGGGGTGACCGCGACGCAGCGCGACGCGTCGAAGATGCAGTGCTCGCGGTTCATCGACTCCGGCGTGTCGGCGTAGCAGATGTTGCCGCCCGCCCGGTAGCACGGCCAGCCGGCGCGGTAGTACCAGCAGCGCGTGTCCTGGACGAGGTTGCCGCCCAGCGTGCCCTGGTTGCGGATCTGCGGCGTGGCGACCGTTTCGGCCGCCTCGGCCAGGAGGCCGAAGCGCTCGCGGACCAACTCGTTCTGGACGACCTCGGTGAGCGGCGTCATGGCGCCGATCTCCAGGCCTCCGCCTGCTTCGCTGATCCCGGACAACTCCGGGATGCCGCCGAGGTCGACGACCGCGTCGGGCCGCTTCACCCGGTCCTTGAGCCAGTCGAAGGTGTCCATCCCGCCGGCCAGCACCCAGGCCTTGTCGCGGTGACGGTCGAGGACTTCGAGCGCACCGGCCAGATTCTCGGGCTGGTAGAGCTCGAAGTCGGGGATCATGTCGTGGATGACGGCCATGCTGTGTATTCCTCCTTCGCTGAGCAGATCGTGCTGATCCGATCTCTTGCGATCCGACTGATCAGGTGTGCGCGGCCAGGAACTCGGCGTCCTGCTCGCGGCCTTCGAGCTGGTTGATGATGTGGTCGGTCATGAGCGGCAGGTAGGCCACCGTGTCCTGCCCCAGCGCGTCCTGGATGGCGCACAGGAGAGAGGCGCAGCCGGCGCCCATGGGCGGTTCGCCGATGCCCTTCGCTCCGACCGGGTTGTTCGGATCCGGCATGCCCACCGCGTCCCAATCCATCGAGAGCGGCACATCGAGGATGGTTGCCGGCCGCGCGGTGTAGAAGCGGTTCGCGAAGGGGATGCCCCACTGCGGGTCGTAGACCCACTTCTGGCCGACCGCGCAGCCGAAGCCCTGGACGGCGCCGCCGTGGAGCTGGCCGCCGAGGCTGCGGGGGTTCATGACCGTGCCGCAGTCGGTGACCGCCTTGTAGTCCTTCAACTCGATGACGCCGGTCTCCTTGTCGAGCTCGATCTCGGCGTAGGCGACCACCCAGGAGTAGACGTCGCCGGCGCGGCCGTAGTTGTCCTTGGCCGCCGCGAGCAGTCCGCGGCCCTTGAGGAGTGCTATGCCGCCGATCGTGATCGGGCTCAAGCCCTCGTTCAACTCCGTGCCGTCGTACCGGCCTCCCATCTCAAGCGCCTTCCTGGCGGCCTGGGCCAGACTCATGCCCGCGGCCCGGTTGCCGCGCTGGTACACGCGTTCGCCGGCGACGACGTACCGCGAGGCGGCGCCGCCGTGCGTCTTGGCGGCGATCTCCTGCAGCTTCGTCTTCATGTCGGTGGCTGCCGCGTGGGTCGCGCGCGTGATCGCGTGCGTGGTCTGGCTACCCGCCTGCACGCAGGTGTGGGGTATGCCCTCGCCCGTCTGGCCCCAGACCATGTCCACCTTCTCCCACGGCACGTCGAGCAGGTCGGCGGCGACGCGCGCGGTGTCGGAGAAGGAGTGGGTGCCGAGGTTGCCGATCCCGGTGTGGATCTCAAGCCGGCCTTCCGGGGTGATCAGCATCAGCCCGTCGAAGCCGCTCGAACCGGCGGTGTAGGACGAGCTGGCGATGCCGACGCCGGTGACCTTGGAACCGTTGACCTGACCGCTGCGGGCCTTGGCGTCCTCCCAGTCGATCATCTCGGTCAACTTGTCCCAGGCTTCCGCCACGTAGGCGGTGGTCACGTTGCGGCCTTCCTGGGCGCCGAACTTGGCGCCGTTCCTGGCGATGTTGATCCGGCGAATATCCATCCGGTCGACGCCGAGGTGGTCAGCGGCGCGGTCGAGCAACGGCTCGACCATGGCCGACATCTGGACTCCGCCCGGCGCCCGCTGCGGAGCGCGAGGTGGCGTGTTCGTGGCGATGGAGACGCCGCGATGACGCATGTTCTCCGGCTGGTAGGTGAGGGACACCATGTTGCCGGAAGTGCCCAGATCGCTCTGGCGGCCATAGGGACCGTTGTCCTGGACCACCGCCCAGTCGAAGGCGGAGATGCGGCCGTTCTTCTTGAAGCCGATCTTGGCCCAACCCTGAAAACCGGGGCGGGCGCGGCCGATGTAGTTCTCCTCGTAGCGGGTGACCCGGTGCAGCACCGGCTTGCCGGTCATCTTGGACAGGTAGACCGGCACCGCCATGTTGCTCGAACCGACGATCTTGCTGCCGAAGCCGCCGCCGGTGTACTCGGCGTGGACGATCAGGTTCTGCGGCGGTACGCCGATGGTCCCCTGGGCCGCGAGCACCGTGAAGGCGACGCTCTGGGTCGAGGGGTAGAGGTGGCAGATGTCGCCGTCCCAGTGCGCCATGCAGCTCCGCGGCTCCATGGGGTGGTGGGTGACCGATTGGAAGAACAGCGGCTCTTCGATGATGTAGTCGGCCTCGGCGAAGCCCTTGTCCAGGTCGCCGTTGGTCCACTCGTCCTGGAACACGCCGGCGGGCATCTTGCCCTTCTCACCGTTCGTACCCCGGGCGGCGGCGAGGTCCTCGGCCGTCCACTCGACCCGCTCGACCACCGTTTCCATGCCGGTGTCGGTGCGCTTGCGGTCGATGCTGTTGCCGTCGGGCAGGGAGTTCGGCCCGCCCGGGGCGATCGAGTCCAGCGGGTCGAGCGCGAACGGCAGCGGCTCGAATTCGACGTTGATCTTCTCGATCGCGTCGGCGGCGATCTTCTCGCTCACCGCGGCGACGGCGAGTACCGGCTCGCCCTCGTACTTGGGATGGTTGGTCAGAGCGCGCTCGTCCAGCGGCCCCGGTTCGCCCATGAACTCGGCGAGGTCGTCGGCGGTGAGGACCGCTTCGACGCCTTCCATCTCGAGCGCCGCCGAGGCGTCGATGTTCTTGACCCGGGCGTGGGGCATCGGCGAAAGCAACTGCTTGGCGAACAGCATGCCCTCCTCACGCCAGTCCTCGGCGTACTTGGCGCGTCCCGTGATCTTCTCGATCAGATCGGGTGGAGCGTAGTCGGTGCCTACGAGTGTCGTCTTGGCCATCTTTGCTCCTCGGCTCAGGCAGTGCGCGCGTTCAGAAGCGCGCGTTCGGCTGTGTTCAGGATCTTGTTGTAGTCGCCGCAACGGCAGATGTGGCCGGCGAGCCACTTCCGGGCGTCTGCGCGGGTGGCGTTGGGGTTGGCCTTGACCAGGCCCGCCATGCTCATGATGAAGCCGGGGGCGCAGAAGGCGCACTGAAAGCCCATCTCGTCGAGCACTGCCTGCTGCACCGGGTGCAGGTGACCGTCCTGCTCCAGGCCCTCTACGGTCGTGACCTCGCGGCCGCGCACCTGGTGGACCAGGATCGAGCAGCCGTAGTGGGGCACGTCGTCGATCAGCACGGTGCAGGCGCCGCATTCGGCGCGGTCGCAGCCGAGCTTCGTGCCCGTCAGGTTGAGCTTGAAGCGCAGCACCATGGCCAGGGTGTCCTGGGGTTCCACCTCGAGTTCGTGCGTCTCGCCGTTGATCCTCAGGCTGATCGTGCTGCCGACCGGCTCGGTCGCGGCGTGCAGTACATCCGGCTGCAACAGGTTGCCTCCCGCCAGGGAGACCGCGGCGCCGGTGGCGACCGAGCCCTGGATGAAGGTCCGTCGGCTGACGTTGGAGAGGCTCTCGCCCGAGCTTTCGGCGTCGGAGTCCAGGTCCTGCTCCCGGAGATCCTCGAGCAGGTCGTCCTGCAGGAACGTGTCGTCTCTCAGCTCATCCATGATCTCCAACCTCCGTTGGGGGAGTGGTGCTCTGGCGGTGCTGCCTTCGGCCTGTCTTCAGCTTGTGCGAACGAGCATACAACATGAAGCGTGGGTGTTTGCGGATCAGATCCGCCCGCCGATCACCACGTCGAGCAGGTACGGGCCGCCGGTGGCGAACGCTTCCCGCACCGCGTCTTCGACTTCGGCCGGATCATCGATCCGGCGCCCCGGAACGCCCATCCCGGCCGCCATCTCTACGAAATCGAGTTCCGGTTCGGTCAGGTTCATGTGGGGGTACGGCCGGTCGGCGGGAATGCCGAAGCGTTCCCGGTAGATGTCCATGTTGATCTTCAGAATCTTGTACTCGCGGTTGTGCAGGATCAGGAACACGATCGGCATGTCGTAGTGGGCCGCGGTCCAGAGCGCCTGGATCGAGTACATCGCCGAGCCGTCGCCCGAGAACACGATCACCGGCCGTTCCGGATGCGCGAGCGAGGCGCCGATGCCGCCGACCAGCCCCTGGCCGATGCCGCCGCCGCGGGTGCCGCAGTAGCGGTCCGGGTCGTCGATGGGCACAAAGCCGAACAGGTCGCCGCCGGCGGTGATCGACTCGTTGACCACCACCGCGTCCTCGGGCAGGGCCTTGGCGACCTCGGACATGAGCCGGGCCGGCGACATGGGGGCATCGTCGAAGTGGGCGGCAAGGCGCTTCTGGCGCGCGGCGCGCTCGCCGGCGTTCGCGGTCTTCAGGGCCTCCATCCGGTCGGCTGCGCCAGCGCGGAAGCCGGCGTCGGCCGCGGCCTCGATCCCTTCGCGCACGGCCGCGAGCCCGGCGCGCGGGTCGGCGACCATGCCCGCATCGACCGCGAAGTTGAACGAGAGGCGACTCGGCGAGTCCTCGATCTGAAGCACCGTCGCTTCCGGGTCGAAGGGTGGGTCTGGATCGAACCAGACCTCCTCGAAGAAGGAGCCGCCGACCAGCAGCACGACATCCGCGTCGCCGAGCGCATGCCGGATGCCGGCGTGGTTGAGCGGCATCCGCGGCCGAAAACAGACGTGGCTCTGCGGGAAGTTCAGGCGATGGACCAGACCCTCCGGGTAGACGCTCGCTCCCAGCGTCTCGGCCAGGGCGACGAGCTCTTCCTGGCCATTGCTGCGTGCGACGCCGTCGCCGACCACGATCGCGGGCCGGCGCGCGCGCCGCAGTGCTGTTGCGAAGCGCTCGACGGCGGCGGCTTCGGGCTGCGGCGCCCGGTAGAGATCGCCGAGGGGCCGGGCCGCTTCCGTGGTCTCCTGCTCCAGGACGTTGATCGGCAGGGCGACGAACACCGGGCCGGCCGGCGGATCGTGCGCGATCTTGAACGCGCGGTGGAGCACCGGCGCGAACTCGTCCGCGTGCTCGACCTGTACGCTCCACTTGACGAGCGGTGCTGCCATGGCCACCAGGTCATGGCCGAGAAGGGGTTCGCGCAGCCTCGAGCGCGTGTCCTGCTGGCCGGCCGTGATCACCATCGGGCTGTTCGCCTCCCAAGCGTTGTAGAGCATGCCGAGACCGTTGCCGAGGCCCGGCGCCACGTGGAGGTTGACGACCCCCGTGATGCCGGTCGCCTGGGCGTAGTAGTGGGCCGCGCCCAGAGCCACGGACTCGTGCAGGGCGAGCACGTAGTTCAGGTCCGGATGGTCGCCCAGGCGGTCCATCAGGGGGCTCTCGGTGGTGCCCGGGTTGCCGAACAGGAAGGGGACGCCGTACTCGGACAGGGCATCGAGCAGAACGTCACCGCCGCGCTTGGGGGTGTGTCTGGGACGGATCGCTGGCACGCTCATGGCGGGGGAGGGTAGCAGCCCTGGCGACGTGGCCGAAGCCGCCTTTCCGGTGTTACGGTTAGCTTCTTTCGCAGCCGTCAAGGCACATCGCAACGAGCCGGATGGAGACACGGCATGGACCGGGATGAAACGGGTAGGCGAGAAACGGTGAACGAGGTAGTGGCGCGGGAAACGGCGTCGGCGGCGGAGTTCTTCGCCGACGAGCGCTTCGAGGGGATCAAGCGGCTACATACCGCCCGCGAGGTCGCGGAGCAGCGCGGCACGATTCCTCAGGACTACACGGTAGCCCGGGAGACCGCCAGGGCGTTCTACACGCGGCTGCGCGAGCTGTTCGAGCAGAAGCGGTCGATCACCACCTTCGGCCCGTACTCGCCGGGCCAGGCCGTGGCGTTGAAGCGCCGCGGCATCGAGGGCATCTACCTCGGCGGTTGGGCGACCTCGGCCAAGGGCTCGATGACCGAGGATCCGGGACCGGACCTGGCGAGCTATCCGTTGAGCCAGGTGCCCGACGAGGCCGCGCCCATCGTCCGCGCCCTGCTCACTGCGGACCGGAACCAGACCTTCACGCGTTCGCGGATGAGCGAAGCCGAGCGGCAGGCGAATCCGCCGACCGACTTCCGCCCCTTCATCGTTGCCGACGCCGATACCGGCCACGGCGGCGAGGCCCACGTGCGCAATCTGGTCCGCCGCTTCGTCGAGGTCGGGGTGCCGGGCTACCACATCGAAGACCAGAAGCCCGGGGTCAAGAAGTGCGGCCACCAGGCCGGCAAGGTTCTCGTGCCCCAGGACGAACAGAACAAGCGCCTCAACTCGGCCCGCTTCCAGTTGGACGTGATGGGGGTGCCCGGGATCATCGTCGCCCGCACCGACTCGGAGGCGGCGACGTTTCTGGACGGCAACGGCGATGAGCGGGATCAGGCCTTCCTTCTCGGCGCCACGAACCTCGACCTGCCAAGCTGCAAGACCTCGACGCTGGCGATTCTGCGGCGATTGTGTGCCTTGGGAGCGGAAGAGGTCCGGGGCCACGAGCTCTACCAGGTGTCCGAAGCCGCCTACCACCGCGCCGACGTGTGGCTGGACGGCGTGGGCGTTTACGGGCTGCTCGAGTCGGCCTACCGGAAGATGGTGGCAAGCGGCGGGTCGGACACCGAGGCGGTTCTCGACCAGACGATGGCTCGCTTTCTGGACGCCTGGCAGTTGGAAGCGAGGCTCAAGACCTACCCGCAAGCGGTAGCGGATGTGATCGCATTCCGTGAAGAGGAAGGCGCGGTGTTCGAACTCTCGGTCGAGGAGTGGTTGGAGTTCGCCCACTCCGTGTCGGTCGAAGAGGCGGCTGCCCGGGCCCGCAAGATGGGCATCAACCTGGTCTGGAACGCCGAGATCGCCCGGACGCCTGAGGGCTATTACCAGATCCGGGGCGGCATCGAGTACGCGACCTCCCGGTCGCTCCACGCGGCGCCCTACGCGGACCTGCTGTGGATGGAGACGAAGACGGCCGACCTGGCCGACGCCCGCCGCTTCGCGGAGGCGATCCACGCGGTCTACCCGGACCAGTTGCTGGCCTACAACCTGTCGCCGTCCTTCAACTGGGACACGACCGGCATGAACGACGACGAGATGAGGGCCTTCCCCGAGGAGCTCGGCAAGCTCGGCTTCGTGTTCAATTTCATCACCTACGGCGGCCACCAGATCGACGGTCTGGCGGCCGAGGACTTCGCCACGGCCCTGCGCGAGGACGGCATGCTGGCCCTGGCCCGGTTGCAGCGCAAGCTGCGCCTGGTGGCGTCGCCCTACCGCACGCCGCAGGCCCTGGTGGGCGGCGCCCGGCTCGACGGCGCGCTCTCGGCTTCGACCGGCCATACCGCGACGACCAAGGCGATGGGCAAGGGATCGACGAACGTCCAGCATCTGGTGCAGACGGAAGTGCCGCCGCGGCTGCTTGAGGAGTGGCTCGAGCTCTGGCGCGACAAGTACGGCATCGAGGAAACCCTGCGTGTGGAGCTGCGGCCCCACGTTGCCGGCTCCGAGCTGTTGGAACTGCGGGTTCTGCCCCTGGGCGGAGACGCCGGAACGAAGGCCGCCAACGTGGTCTTCGCGCCGATCCGGGACCGCCGCGAGCGGATGATTCTCTCCGTGCGCGACCAGAACACCTTCGACCTCGACCTGAGGCGCAGGCGCTTGATGGCGCTGATTCACGTCTTCCTGATCCACCGCTACAACGCCGTGTGGGTGCATTACGTCAGTCCCACCGACGACAACCAGCACCAGACCCGGCGGATGATCGACCTCGGTATCTTCGAGAGCGCGAACACCGAGGTGGGCGAGATCATCGTTGCCGCGGTCGACCGGGAACGGGTGCGGGAACTCGCCAAACCGGACCACAAGTCGCTGACGGCACTGATCGAGAAGAGCGAGCCGGTGCCGGTGCGGGCCGCTTCGTGATTCGACAGCCTGCCGGCCGGCACGCCTGGTCGCGCTCCGCCGCGGCGAACGGTGCCCTGCCGGCGGTCGTGGCCTTGGCGCTGGGGCTGTGGGCACAGGCGCTTCCCGCGCAGGAGCAGCAGAAGAAGCAGCCGGAGGAACCGCCCTCGGTGGCGGAGGCCACCGAGGGATACGAGCACCTGCCCGGATTTCTCGACCTGTTCTGGGACCGTCGGGGCGGCAGGCTCTTCCTGCGCATCGACGCCCTGGGCGCGGATCTCCTCTACATCGAGTCGCTGTCGGCGGGGCTGGGATCGAACGACATCGGCCTCGACCGCGGCCAACTCGGGCGCACTCACCTGGCCCGTTTCGAGCGGGTCGGGCCGAAGGTGCTGCTGGTGCAGCAGAACACCCGCTACCGGGCGCTCAGCGACAACGAGGACGAGCGCCGCGCGGTGGCCGACGCGTTCGCCCGTTCCGTGCTGTGGGGCTTCGAGGTGGCGGCCGAGGACGAAGACGGCACGGTCCTGGTGGATGCCACCGCCTTCGTGCTTCGCGACGCGCACGGCGTGGCGGCGAGCCTCCGGCGGAGCGGCCAGGGCAGCTACCAGTTGAATGCGTCGCGGTCGGCGATCCATCGTGCCGGCGTTGCCGCGTTTCCGCGCAACACCGAGCTCGAGGGCACGCAAACCTTCGTGCTGCGCTCAACCGACCGCGGCCCGGGCCGGTGGGTGAGCCAGGTCGCTCCGTCGCCCGACGCCGTGACGGTGCGGCTGCGGCACTCCTTCATTGCGCTCCCCGAGCCGGGATACGAGCCCCGGCGGGCGGACCCGCGTTCGGGCTACATCACGACGAGATACCTGGACTATGCGACGCCGATCGACGCGCCCCTCGAAACGAGCTACATCGTCCGCCACCGGTTGCAGAAGCGGAACCCGGGCGCGGCCCGGAGTGAGGCCGTCGAACCGATCGTCTACTACCTTGACCGGGGCGCTCCGGAGCCGATCCGGTCGGCACTGCTCGACGGCGCGCGGTGGTGGAACGAGGCTTTCGAGGCGGCGGGGTACGTCGATGCGTTTCGAGTTGAGCTGATGCCCGAAGGGGCTGACCCGCTCGACATCCGCTACAACGTGATCCAGTGGGTCCACCGATCGACGCGCGGCTGGTCCTACGGCAGTTCGGTCACGGATCCCCGCACCGGCGAGATCCTGAAGGGCCACGTGACGCTCGGTTCGCTGCGGGTGCGCCAGGACTTCCTGATCGCTCAGGGCCTGACGTCGCCCTTCGAAGATGCCGATTCGTCGACCGAGGCGCTGAGCGAGATGGCGCTCGCGCGGTTGCGCCAGCTCTCCGCGCACGAAGTGGGTCACACCATCGGCCTGGTCCACAACTTCGCCTCCAGCGTAGACGGGCCGGAGGGCCGCGAGTCGGTGATGGACTACCCCCATCCCCTGGCCGAGCTTCGCGAGGACGGCTCGATCGACCTGAGCGCCGCCTACGATGTCGGCATCGGCGCCTGGGACAAGCAGGCGATCCGCTACGGCTACGCCGACTTCACGGACGGCGCGGACGGCGCGGACGAGGCGGCGGAACTCGACGGCATCCTCCGCCAGACCCTTGACGCCGGCCTTCACTTCATCAGCGACGAGGACGCGCGGCCGGTTGGCGGCGCCCATCCACTGGCGCACCTCTGGGACAACGGCCGCTCGGCGGCCGGCGAGCTGCGGCGCGTACTGTCGGTGCGCCGAGCCGCCCTCGACGGGTTCTCCGAACGGAGCATCCGCGTCGGCGAGCCGTTGTCAGGGCTCGAGGATGTGCTCGCGCCGCTCTACCTGTTGCACCGCTACCAGCTCGAGGCGGCGGCGAAGGTCGTCGGCGGCGTCGACTACAGCTACGCCGTGCGGGGTGACGGTCGGGCGCCGGTGTCACTGCTGCCGCCGGCGATGCAACTCGATGCTCTCGACGCGTTGCTGTCGACGGTCGATCCGGTCGAACTGACCCTGCCGCAACGGATCCTGGATCTGATCCCGCCGCCCTCGCCGGGCCGCGGCCGCGGACGGGAGAATCTGCCCTCGCGCGCCGGTCCCGCGTTCGACCCGGTGGCCGCCGCGGAGATGGCCGCGGACCTGACCTTCGGGATGATCCTCGACGATGCCCGCGCCACCCGCCTGGTCGACCACCGCGCCCGTGACGCGGAGCAGCCCGGCCTGACCGGGATCCTCGACCGTGTGCTCGGGGCGACCTGGCGCGAGGATCCCCTGCCCGGGCTGGCTGGGGAGGTCGGCCGTGCGGTGGACACGGCCCTGTTGCGGCGGCTGCTGGCTCTGGCGTCCGGAGCAACAGCCGGAGGCGCGCCGTCCGGCGTGCCGACCAACCTGCTCGCTTCCGGGCCGGTCGTCTCCGCCGCCTCTCAGCAGGTGCGCGCCGAGGCGCTCGCGGTGGTGGTTGGACTGCACGACTGGCTGGAGGCCAATCCGGGGCCGGCGGGCGGTCCGGGTGCGGCCGAGCGGGATCACCGATCCCATGCGGCGTGGCTGATCGGACGCTTCCTCGACGACCCACGCTCCGTTGCCTTGCCCCGTCCGCTAAGGGCGCCTGACGGCTCGCCGATCGGCTGCAGCGTCGGCGCCGGCGGCGTGGCGTTCGGGTCCTGGAGCGCCCGGTCGGGTTGGCTGTCGGGGGTGGCGCTGCCGCAATGACCGGCGCCGAAGCCGTATCGCTCCGGCTGCCGGCCGCCGTCGCCGGCCTCTACAGCGCCGGCGAGACGGCCGAACTGGTTGGTCTGCGCCGCACGCTCCACGCCGATCCCGAACTCTCGCTCCGTGAGGAGCGGACCGCCGGGCGCCTTGAGGAGACGCTGCGCCGGCTTGGCGTTCGCGACGTCACACGGGTGGCCGGCACGGGCGTGGTGGGCCGGATTCCCGGCCGCGAGCCCGGCGCACCCACCGTTGCGGTGCGCGGCGACATCGACGCGTTGCCGATCCTGGAGGACACCGGCCTGCCGTTCGCCTCCCGCAACGACGGCGTGATGCATGCCTGCGGGCACGACGTGCATGCTTCATGGACCGTCGCCGCGGCACGCCTTCTCCAGGCCGAGCCCGCTGCCGGCGATGTGCTGCTCGTGCTCCAGCCCGCCGAGGAGACCGGCGAGGGCGCGTCAGCGGTCCTGGCGACGGGTGTCCTGGACGACGTCTCGGCGATCTTCGGCGCCCACGTCGACCTGACTTTCGAGATCGGCCAGGCAATGATCCAGGCGGGCGCGGTGGGCGCCGCGGCAGACCGCTTCGAGGTCGAGCTTCTGGGAAAGGGCGCTCACGGCGCCAGGCCCCACCAGGGTCTGGATCCGATCGTCGGCGCGGCGCAGGTGGTTTCAACCCTGCAGACGGTTGTGAGCCGGCGGGTGCCGCCCGACCAGCCGGCGGTGGTTACCGTCGGTGTTCTGGAAGCGGGCTCAGCCCACAACGTGATCCCGGACCGGGCCGTGCTCAAGGGCACGTTGCGCTCGCTGGACCCGGCGGTGCGTGAACTGCTCGCGGACGAAGTCAGGCACGTCGCGGAATCGGTCGCCGCCGCGTGTCGCCTGGAGGCCAGGGTGCGGATGCTGCAGGGTACGCCAGTCGTCCTGAACGACGAGCGCGCCGCGGCTTGGGCGCGCGAAGCCGCCGCGTCCGTGATCGGCGCTGAGGCGGTCAAGCCGCTGCCGGTCGCCAACATGGGCGGCGAGGACTTCGCCTTCTACCAGGAGCGCATTCCAGGCTGCTTCATCCGGGTCGGCGCCCGGCTGCCCGGCAACCCGGTCGTCGGCGCCCACACGCCGTACTTCGCGCCCGCCGAGGAAGCGATCTTCGTCGGCGGCGCCCTGCTCGCGGCGGCCGCCCGGCGGGCGTCGTCGGACCTGGCGGCGGCCGGTTAGAACGCGAAGATGAACCCGGCGCTCACAATGCCCTGGAACAGGTCGTCGCGCTCCGCCTCGTAGCAGCAGTCGTAGCAGCACAGGTCTTCGTCGCCGGTGCTGGTCACCAGCAGTCGAGCCTCCAGTCGCAGGCCGAAGTGTTCCGTCCAGAAGATCTTGGTTCCGCCGCCGAGCCCGACGGAAAAGCGGTTCTCGGTCTCGGGCAGGAAGTCGCTGTCCGGCGCCAGCCTCGTGATGCCGGCGCTGAGGGACGCGAAGGGACGCACCTGGCCGACGGGGGCGGTCCAGGTCATACCGGCGTGGTAGTAGGAGACGTTCATCGGGCCTAGGTCCGCCGCGCCGAGGAAGGGGCCTTCGTCGAGCCCGAACCTCGTGTCCTGCTCGTTGACGAACAGCTCGAGGTGGAGATTTCGGCGAACCGGGAAGCCGACGATCAGTCCCTGCACAGCGGTGTTGTCGAGTTCCAGGTCGAGGCGCCCGAACTCGTGGTCGTCGATCTCGAAGCTGCCGAAGAAGCTGTGACCGTAGTAGGGCGTGATCTCGAAGCGCGGCTTCTGCGCCGCGACGGGCGAGCCGGCCGCGGTCACCAAGGCGGCCAGTGCGGCGGCGACGGTTAGTGTCCTGTGCAGGTGACGGCGTGTCGTGGTCATCGTTTCTCCAATAGAGGGCGGAGAGACGAGACTGCAAGTTTCGGGCCGGCGCGCGACGTGTGTTTGAGTAGGGCGGAGCGGCGTGCTGCTGTCCACTGGGGAGGTAGTCAGTTGACGTCACACGAAGATGTGCGTGCCGCTCCGCCCTGCTCCGGTTTACGGATAGAGGAGTGCCAGGGTTTCGGGCGCCGCAGGGGCCTTGGCCCGGGTGGGCGGCCTACTCGGTCTTCGCTCCCTGATCCGGATGCCGCATCGCCGTGATGTTGAACCCGGCGTCGACGAAGTGGATGCCGCCGGTGGTTCCCGCGCTGAGATCGGAGAGCAGGTAGGCGGCCGTGGCGCCGACATCGTCGATGGTGATGTTGCGGCCGAGCGGGGCTCGTTCCGGCATGATTTTCAGCATGCCGCGCATGCCGGCGACCCCTGAGGCCGCCAGGGTCCTGACCGGTCCGGCGGAAATGCCGTGGACGCGGATGTTCTTCGGCCCCAGGTCGACCGCGAGGTAGCGGATCGAGGCCTCGAGCGCCGCCTTGGCGATGCCCATCACGTTGTAGTTGGGCGTCGCCTTGGTGGCCCCGTAGTAGGTCATCGCGATCAAACTGCCGCCGCCGGTCATCAGCGGTTCGGCGGCGCGGGCGAGGGCGATCAGGGAGTAGCAACTGATGTCGAGCGCGGTGGCGAAGCCGGCGCGCGAAGTGTCGACCGTGCGGCCGAGCAGGTCCTCCCGGTTGGCGAAGGCCACCGAATGGACCAGGAAGTCCAGGCGGCCCCAGCGCTCCGCGAGCGTGGCGAACACGGCGTCGATCTGATCGTCGTCGGTGACGTCGAGCGGCTCGACGATCGTGGAACCGACGCTCTCGGCGAGCGGCCGGACACGGCGCTCCAG
Organism: Candidatus Multivorans sp.; assembly: GCA_965205295.1. GTDB lineage: Bacteria > Acidobacteriota > Thermoanaerobaculia > Multivoradales > Multivoraceae > Multivorans. The sequence goes on along the minus strand of OZ242167.1, from coordinate 1,195,628 downwards.
CGCGTCGCCCTGAAAGGTGAAGGCCAGCTCCGCACCCTCGTTGTGGGCGCGCTGGGCGATGCCCCAGGCCAGCGAGCGCTTGTTGGCTGTGCCGACGATCAGGCCGCGGCGGCCGGCCAGCAACCCGCCGGAGGCGGCGGATCCCGGCGGAGAATCGACGGTCGGTGATTCGGGCGCGGTCACGGGCGACAGGCCTCCGGGAAGGCGGTCTCATCGGTGATTGCGCCCGCCGCGCGCCCCGGCTCGTTCCTGTACTGTCTCACGGCGCCGGTAACTGTATCCGTTACCCGCAGCACATACCCCAGGTCCGTCGTCGACGCGCCGAACACCCATACGTTCTCGTTCAATGCGCAGCCGTCGAGCACCTTGACCAGCACCTCCCAGTTTCTCGCATCGAAGAACCAGAACATCCCGGAGTCGTTGGTTCCCGACCGGGCCACGATGCCGGGGCCGGCTTGGCCGGACGCCGTTTGCCACTGTATTTCCACCGCGTAGCGGGAGTCCTGCAGGCAGAGCGTTCCCCTGTCCGCCGCGCAGGTCCCGGCGGGCTGGCCGGCCTCGACCAGAAAAACGATCGACGTGGTCGATTCGGCGTCTGCGCCACTCACCGCGAGCGTTACGTCGTAGAAGCCCGGCGCCTGCCACGTGTGCTCGACCGTCCGGCTGCGCGACGTGCGGCCGTCGCCAAAGTCCCACAGCCTGGAACGGACGCTGCCTGAACTCGAGTCCTCGAAGCGCACCGCAACGCCGGTGCGTGCTCGGCACAGGGCCTCCTCGTCGCACGCTACGTCCCCGTTGATCGAGGCTCGCGGCGGCACTTGCTGCAGCGGCGGCGGTTCTTCGCCACCGCCACCGGACGGCGGCTCTTCGCCACCGCCACCGCCACCGCCGCTGGGCGGCGCGGGATCCGCTCCGCCACCGCCGCTGGGCGGCGCGGGATCCGCTCCGCCACCGTTACTGGGCGGCGCGGGATCCGCTCCGCCACCGTTACTGGGCGGCGCGGGATCCTCGTCGTCGTCGAGAATCGCCACCATCGTCTCGCCCACTCCGCGCACACGGGCCGGCAGCGCACCGAAGCGCAGGATCACCGCCTCGCCGTCGTCGTCGTCCGTGTCGTCCGTGGCCACGAACTGAAACTCCCGCCGCGTGGCGGCAGGGGCGAACGTCAGGTGGTCCGGCGTGCCGGTGTAGTCGCCGGACGTCGCTCCGCCGAAGTGGAACTGAGAAAGAGGAATGTCGAGTTGCCGCTCCGGAGCGGTGTCGAGGAGCACGGCGACCGTCGCCGAGCCGCCTTCGCCCACTTCGTGGCTCGCTGCCCCGAACGACGCCGTGACCTCCGGGTCGTCGTCATCAAGAATTGTCCCATCGATCTCCAGGTCGGACCCGCCGCCCGCCAGCAGTGCGTTCCGAGCGTTGCTGAGCCGGACGTGGAAGCTCTCGGCCTCTTCCTCGTCCACGGCATCGTCCGTCAGGTCGACCGTGATCGGTTGGGCGGCCGTCGTCCCGGCGGGGAAGGTCAGCGTGCCGCTCGCCGCGCCATAGTCCGAACTCGCCCGAGCGCCGGCGAGGCCCGTCCCGTCCTCGGTCGCGTAGTCCACCATGATGTCGTCGACGCTTGCTGCGCTCAGCGACACCTCCAAGACGATCCTGCCGGCGCTCTCGTCCGCCTCCGTCGGCTGGGCCGACAATGTCGACGTGTCCGTCTCGACGATCGTCACCTCGAACGGCGACACGGCGACCGAATCGTAGCCGCCGCCGCTCGCCGCGTGGCTGATCAGGACCGGGGGGTCTGCGATTGCGTCGGCGTCGTCCGAGGCCGTCACCGTCACCGTCTGCGCCTGACGCCAGTTCGCCTGCGTGAACGACAGCAGGGCAGGCGTGACCGAAATGTCCGTTCCCACCGGCACGGTCGGCGTTACCGTGGCCGTTCCGGAGGGCATTGCGACCAGAGCCACGGTGTAGGTTCCCGTCGTCCCCTCGTCGACCGTGACCAGGGTGTGTGAGAGCCTTACTGCGGGCATCGCTGCCACCGTCACGTCGAAGGCCTGTGTCGCGGTCCTTTTCGTCCAGGCGTTGACCTCGGTTGCCGTGACCGTGATCTCGGCCACCCCCTGCGACACCGGCGTTACCGTCACCTGCGAAGCCGAAACCGCCACCGTCGCCACTTCGGGCGCCGAGGAGGAGGCTGCATAGCTCAGCGGGTCATCCTCATCATGGAACGCTCCCGAGACGTCAAGCACGCTGCCGCCCTGCTCGAGCCGCAAGTCGATGCCCGCCAGCGTGCCCACCGATTCTGGCAGCCGGTTCGGAATCACGATCCTGGTTGAGATTCTGTCCGCCTCCACCCGCCACAGCGGTAGCCGGAGGAGCAAGTGCAGGGCCTCCGTGCCCTCGCTCTCGCCGTCGACCCTGGCGGTGATCGGAAACTCCCGCCTCGTCACCCCGGGATGGAACCTGACGGACCTGGGAGCACCGGAGAAGTCCGCCGGTGAAGCACCGTTGCGATACTCCTGTTCCAGGTGGAATTCCAGAGTCCTCTCGGGATCGCGGTTCAGACTGACAACCAGATTGACGGTTTCGCCCTCCGGTGCTTCGTAGCTGTCGGAAGCGAACGAGAACCTGACCGAGGGATCGGTGGCGATGGGAGCGGGATGGAAAGGAGTCCCGTCGAACACCCCTCGCGGCCTCAGGTCGAAGCCGTTCCATGTGGCGAGAGCGGCGCCCTTCCAAACACCACTCACGGAACGGCCATCTTCGCTTCGCGGTAGATGCAACACGGGTGAGACGTGCCAAAGCACGATGTCGGCATTGGAGATGCTCTCCTCGTTTTCCGCGTAGGTTGAGAGTTGGGTGAAATCGGTTTCTCCCGTCTTCGCGACGGTTGTCCAGAAATCGTTCCGAAGCCAGGCTTCGGGGTGTCTCACTACGCCGCGCCACAGCGGTCGCAAGTCGTAGGCGTCCTCCGCGTCGGCGATTCGAATCTGCGTGAACTCCGTCGGCTTGAAGTCGACCGCGCCCTCCGTGCCGTCGTTGAAGGACGGACTCGTGTCCGACCACGATTCGGTTTGGAGGTTCTCCTTGTGTTGCGTTACATACGCCGAGTCATCGTCAGCGTCGCCGAGGTCCGCGTCGATTCTCCACAGGGCACTGTGGGTGTGCGCCATGGTCGGGTCAACCGGGTAGATTTGAGCTGTCGGAGCCGTCCGCGCCTTGAACGTTCCGTCGTCGTGAAACTCGTAGCGCACGATGTAGTTGTAGTTGGAGGCGTCGAGCGTTCCCCACAGAGCCATCATCTGGCCACGGACCACCTGCTCGTCGTCCCGCCACAGAACGCCCTTGTCCAGCACCTCTCGAATCACTTTCCCTCCGAGCCCCACGATACGGCCGCACCGCCCGGCATCAGCGCTGTTCGCCGGAGTCAGGTCGTAGCTGTGGCTCCCCAATTCACGAAACACGGTTCCATTCTTGTACCTCGTGTAGAGCTCCGACAGTCCGGTTCGGGCGAGGACTTGGGTGAATGGTTGGCTGGGCCCCCGCCTGAACCAGGCGCCGGTCACGAATATCGCTTGCCCGGGGGCGTGATCGAAGGTCACGAACCAGGCCGTCGTGAGGGCCGGCTCGGGATCACCGGCCCAGGCTGCCGGGAACTGCTGATAGGCCACGGAACCGAGTCCATCCGCGTAGGGCGTTGCGGCTCGGCTGGGGGCAGGGGAGTGGACCAGGCAACCGGCCGGAGTTTGTCCCCTTGCCTGCTGAGCACAGGGGAGCGTCGACAGAATCAGAGCCGCCCCGGCGCCAAGCAGTAGCCGCCGGCGGCCGACGAGTTCACGCCTGGACGTTCCCTTTCTACGCTTCACCGAAGGTCAATCGTCATCCAGAATGGTCAGAGTGGTGGCGCCGGTGTGCGTGACCCCCTGCGGAAGAGTCGCGAAACCCAGTTCCACGGCCTCCGAGTCCTCCTCGTCGTCGTCGCCCGTCGCGGTGACTGTGAACTCACGGCTGGTGACCCCGGGGTCGAACCGGATGTTGAAGGGTACGCCCGAGTAGTCGGCTTCCGTTGCGCCGCGATGAGTCCGCACCAGGTCGATATCCATGGCCCTTCCAGCGTCGCGGTTCAGATGGACGTACACGGTGACGCTCTCGCCCTCTGCAGCCTGGTAGCTCGCAGAACCGAACGACACCACGACTGCTGGGTCGGACGGCGCGGTGCCGGGATGAAACGGAGTGCGACCGAAGAGGTCGCGCGGTCTGAAGTCGAAACCGGCCCACATGGCGAGGGCCGCGCCTTTCGGCTGAAAGCCGACGCCAGGGCCATCTTCTGGCCGTACGACATGCAGCAGCGGCGAAGCCTGCCAAAGCACGATGTCGGCGCCGGAAATGCTCTCCTCATTTGCCGCGTAGTGGGCGAGTTGGACGAAATCCGGCTCTCCCATATTCGCGACGGTCGCCCAGAAGTCGTTCCGCATCCACGTCGCGGGGTGCCTTGCGAGGCCGCGGTAGATCGGCCGAAGGTCGTAGGCTTGATTGCCGTCGATCACCTGAAGCCGGGTGAACTCCGTTACCGTGAAGTCCAGCGCGCCTTCCGTACCGCCGTTGAAGGCCTCCGTGGTGTCCGACCATGAGCCGCCGGTGCCGCTCTCCTGGTGGCGCAGCACTTGCACCGAATCTCCGCCGGCGCCCCCGAGATCCACGTCGATCCGCCAGAGGGCGATGTGCGTGTGCGCCATGGTCGGCCGTATAGGGAGGGTCTTGGCCGTCGCCGCCATTCGCGCCTTGAACGTTCCGTCGTCGTGAAACTCGTACCGCACGATGTAGTTGTAGTTGCCGGCGTCTAGCGTTCCCCACAGAGCCATCATCTGGCCACGGACCGCCGTCTGATCGTCCTTCCACAGAATGCCTTTGTCCACGACTTCCCGAACCGCTCTTCCCTGACGGCCCACGATGATGCCGCAGCGCCCGGCCTCTCGTCCGGTCACCGGTCCAAGCTTGAAGCCTTGAGGCCTCAGATCACGGAAGGCGGTGCCGCTCTGGTAGCGGGTATAGAGTTCCGACAATCCGGTCCGGGACAGCACCTGGACGAAGGGTTGGGCTGGCCCGCGTTTGAACCAGGCACTGGTCACGAACAGCGCCCGCGAAGTGGCGTGATCGAAGGTCACGAACCAGGCCGTCTCGAGGGCTGGCTCGGGGTCGCCCGCCCAGGATGTCGGGAACTGCTGGTAGGCCATCGAGCTGAGCCCAGGTTCGTCCGGCACGGCGGTCTGAAGGGGGGCGGGGGAGTGCACCAGGCAACCGGCCGGCGTCTGTCCCAGTGCCGGCAGGGCGCAATGGAGCGTCGATAGAATCAGGGCGGACGCTACGCCCAGCCGCAGCCCGCGGGTCGGGAGCCCGCGGGTCGGGAGCCCGTGGGTCGGGAGCCCGTGGGTCGGGGCGTTCCCCGGGGTTGGCTGCCTACAACTCGAGGACAACCTCGGCGTCCGTGAGGTTTGCGAAAACAGCCGGCAGGTCGGCAATGTAGCCGTTCTCGGTCTTGAAGAGGACCAGGGCGACGCGCTTGCCGAACAACCGGTGCCCGGCGTCCGTGATGGTCGGGTGCAGGAACTCCAGTTCCACGCCGTCCAGGAACGACCCCAGCAGTCCACGAACCCTGGGGTCTTCCAGAGCGAGACGTCTCGCCTCGTCGGTTTCGACCGGTGCCAGCGGAGCGCTGCCGTCGTTGGCGATGCGCTCCCAGACGATGCTCTCCTGAGTCAGATCGATCAGGCGGCTGCTGGTCTCGTGTCTCTCGTAGTTGTAGGTCGTCACGAGGGCGAAGAGGGACCCCGACTCGTCCTTGTTGCCGACCGCCATCTCCACGCGCGAGAGCACGGTGTTCTCGGTGGGCGACCGCCGAACGGAGGACGGAGACGCGGCAGCGACCGGAGATCCGAAAGAGACGGAACCGTTCGAGGCGATTCGAATCGCGAGGTCTACGTCCTTGGGGGTCAGGCGGGAGCGCGGGATGGGCAGACCGCTGGCCGGGTGCTCGATGTCCTGGGCTTTGGCCGGAACAGAAGCGAGCAGACAGAGGAAAAGGGGCAGCAGGGGCGTGGTGCGTGAGCAGAGGAGCGTGCGACGGAGACGGGAGGTGAGGTGGGCATATGACTCGGATTCGGGGCGCTTGGGCGCCGGCGGCTCTATGCTCCTGGACATCGTCTGCCTCTTGGGTGGACCTGCGTATCGCCTCGCGGCGGACGGGTCCAGTGTACCCCGCGCTGGCCGGATGCGCGTGCCGCGCGACGACTGCATGCGCTTTCTGGCAGGCTAGCGGTGCATGGTTTCGTTGCTCGGCATCGTCCTGGTCGTCGGCGCGACGTTCTGCTTCTCGCTGTTCGACTTGCTGCGCAAGAAGCTCACGGGACGGCTGAGCGACGCCTTCCTGGTCATGGTTCTGGCGCTGGGGGCGGTGCCTCTGTACGGCATCTGGGTGGCAGTGCAGCCGCCGCCGGGCGTGACTGCGGCGTACGTCTGGCCGGGGCTGTTGTCCGTCGCCTGCAACCTGGGTGCGAACTACGGGTTCCTGCGTTCGGTCCGGCTCGCGGGCCTGAGCGCCGTGATTCCCCTGCTGTCGCTGACGCCGGTGTTCACCGGCCTGCTCGGGATCCCGCTGCTCGGCGAACTGCCCGGCTCGCGCGAGTGGTTGGGCATTGCGATGGTCGTGGTGGGCGCTCTCGCGCTGCAATTGGGCGAGCGCTCCGGCATTCGGGGACGGCAGTGGACGCTGGGGGCGGGCGCGTGGTGGATGATCCTGGTCGCCTTCCTTTGGGCGACCGCGCTGCCGCTCGACAAGCTGGCCACCGAGGCCTCGAGCGCGGCCTTTCACGGCCTGGTCATGCACCTGGGCGTCGGCCTCTCCGTGGTGGTGGTCGTGGCTCGTGGCTTCGGCAAGGCGCCCGGCCGGCGCGGACGGGTCGGCCCCGGCGTCGGAGCTCGAGTCTGGCTGCTGCTCCTGACCGCCGTCGTCATCGGAGCGACGGCGCAGGCACTTCAGTTGCTTTCTCTCCAGCACGCCTGGGTCGGCTTCGTGGAGACCGTGAAGCGAGGCATCGGGTCGTCCCTGGCGCTCGTCCTCGGCCGCCTGTTCTTCGCCGAGCCCCTGACGATGCGCAAGGTGTTGACCGTGGCCGTGATCGTGGCCGGCGTCGCGGTGATGCTCTGGTAGTTTGAGCGGTAGTGGTTCGCCTACTCTCCGCTGCCGCCCGGCTGCGCTTCCCGCTCGCCTTGGCGGCCTGGCTGATCGGGGCCGGCGTGGGTGTCGCCCAGGGCCCTCCGCTGTCCCGGATCGAGCTGCCGGACGGGTTCTCGATCAGCGTCTTCGCGAGCGATGTTCCGGGCGCCCGGTCGCTTGCGCAGAGCCCCGACGGCACGGTGTTCGTCGGCACCCGGAGCACGGGCGTGGTGTACGCGGTGGTCGACTCCGACGACGATGGTGACGCGGACCAGACGATGCAACTGGCGTCGGGTTTGAACTCACCGAACGGCGTGGCGTTTCGCGACGGAGACCTCTACGTGGCCGAGAACAGCCGCATTCTCCGCTATGACGACATCGAGAGCCGGCTCGATTCTCCTCCGCAGCCGGTCGTGGTCGCAGCCGCCCTGCCCACGGATACGAGCCACGGCTGGAAGTTCATCCGCTTCGGACCGGACGGCCGGCTCTACGTTCCGGTGGGAGCGCCGTGCAACATCTGCGACGAGGGCGATCCCTACGCTTCCATTCTGCGCCTGGCCACCGACGGCAGCTACGACATCGTCGCGCGCGGGGTGCGGAACACGGTCGGGTTCGACTGGCATCCCGGCACGGGCCAGTTGTGGTTCACCGACAACGGCCGCGACTGGTTGGGCGACGACGTGCCTCCGGACGAGCTGAACGTGCTGACCGCGAGCGGCCAGCACTTCGGCTATCCCTTCTGCCACGGTGGGGATATCGCCGATCCAACCTACGGCTCTGAACGTCCCTGCTCCGAGTTCCAGCCCCCAATCCAGAAACTCGGTCCGCACGTGGCGGCGCTCGGGATGCGGTTCTACAGCGGGGAGATGTTCCCGCAGCGCTATCGCGGCCAGATCTTCATCGCCGAGCACGGGTCGTGGAATCGCACCGATCCGATCGGTTACCGGGTGATGGTGGTGCATCTGAACGGGAACGGGCAGCCGACGGAGTACGAGGACTTCGCCACCGGCTGGCTCCAGGGCGCCACGGCCTGGGGCCGGCCGGTCGACGTCATGGTGCGGGACGACGGTTCGTTGCTGGTCTCGGACGACCGGCGTGGCGCGATCTACCGCATCGTGTACACCGGCGCTACGCCGCCTCCACCGCCGCCGCCTCCACCGCCACCTCCACCGCCGCCGCCTCCACCACCGCCGGATCCGCCGGATCCGGAGCCGCCGCCTCCACCTCGTGACGGAACCTGTGAACCGGCGGCGGAGACGCTTTGCCTGCACAACCATCGGTACGAGTTGAAAGCGGAGTGGTGGACTGGCGACGGTGGGAGCGGTTCGGCCTTCGCGGTTCCGATGGCGACGAACGACGCGGGCTTGTTCGGGTTCTACGATCCGGACAACTGGGAGATCCTGATCAAGGTGCTGGACGGCTGCGCGGTCAACGGGCATCACTGGGTCTACGGTGCTTCAACGACTGACGTTGGGTATGTGGTCCGGGTAACGGACACGGCTACAGGCGCCGTCAAGGAGTACCGGAACGAGCCCGGGCAGCCGGCCCTCGCCGTCACCGACGACAAGGCGTTCCCGGACGGTTGCCGGCAGTAGCGATTCGGGGCCGTTGGGCCCAGGTCGTCGCCGCCGGCCGTTGCTATGATCCGCGCGTTGTGTTTCGTTTCGCCGCTTTCTTCCTAGCCCTCGCGCTCGTCGCCGGGACCGTGTTCGCGGTTGATGACGAGGAGCTTCGTCTGGACGAGATCGAACTCCCGGCCGGGTTCTCGGTCGGCGTGTTCGCGGCGGAGCTCGACAATGCCAGGTCCTTGGCGCAGAGTCCGTCCGGAACGGTGTTCGTCGGCACCGGACGCCGTGGCGGCGGCGTGGTCCATGCGGTCATCGATCGCGACGGCGACGGCGTGGCGGAGGAGCGGCACCGGATCGGCGCCGACCTGAACTGGCCAAACGGCGTCGCTTTCCACGGCGGCGACCTCTATGTCGCCGAGATCAGCCGCGTGCTGCGCTTCGACGACATCGAAGGCCGGCTCGACTCGCCGCTGGAACCGGTCGTCGTTACGGCCGACCTGCCGGACAAGACCCACCACGGCTGGAAGTTCATTCGCTTCGGTCCCGACGGCCGGCTCTACGTGCCGGTCGGGGCTCCATGCAACATCTGCGACGAGGGCGATCCCTTCGCCGCCATTCTGCGCCTGGACGAGAGCGGCGGCTACGAGGTCGTGGCCCGCGGCGTGCGAAACACGGTCGGTTTCGACTGGCGGCCCGGCACCTACGAACTGTGGTTCACCGACAATGGCCGGGACATGCTGGGCGACGAAGTCCCGCCGGACGAACTGAACGTGCTGACCGAGGACGGCCAGCACTTCGGCTATCCGTACTGCCACGGGCAGGACATCGCCGACCCCGACTTCGGGGACCAGCGGCCCTGCAGCCAACTCGTGCCGCCGGCGATGGACCTGGACCCGCACGTGGCTGCCGTGGGCATGCGCTTCTACCGGGGCGACGCGTTCCCGGAACGCTACCGTGGGCAGATCTTCATCGCCGAGCACGGTTCCTGGAACCGCAGCGAGAAGATCGGCTACCGGGTGATGGTTGTCCACGTCGACGACGACGGTGAGGCTACGGAGTATGAGGAGTTCGCCACCGGTTGGCTCCAGGGCGAGGATTCGTGGGGCCGGCCGGTCGATGTGATGGAGCGCGCGGACGGGTCGCTGCTCGTCTCCGACGACCTGCAGGGCGTGATCTACCGGATCACCTACGACGCCGCGGCCGCGGCGGGGGAGTAGGGACGTGGCGACGTTGGATCTGGCTGTGGTCGCCGCCGCGCGGGCCCGCTATGAAGCGGCCCGGGCCGCCGGGCTCAGCCTCGACATGACCCGCGGCAAGCCGTCGCCGGAGCAGCTCGCCCGCTCCCACGGTCTGTTGCGGGCAGTCGAGCGGGAGGACAATCCCGCCGCCGACGGCACCGACTGCCGGAACTACGGCGGCGATCCCAAGGGTTTGCCGGAGATGCGGGCCCTCTTCGGCGAGATTCTGGGCGTCGATGCGGAACTCGTCTTCGTCGGCGGCAACGCGAGTCTGCAGTGGATGCATGACCTGGTCGTGCAGGCGATGCTGGTCGGCGTGCCGGGCGGCGAAGCCTGGGGCGGGCCCGGCCGCGCTGTACCCGTGAAGTTCCTCTGTCCGTGTCCCGGCTACGACCGGCACTTCGCCCTGCTCGAGCGCTACGGCATCGAGATGCTCAAGGTCGCCATGGGCGAGGACGGTCCCGATGTGGATGAGATCGCGCGTCTCGCAGGTTCGGACCCGAACGTCAAGGGGATGTTCTGCGTGCCGCGTTACAGCAACCCGACCGGCGTCACCTACTCGGACGACGTGGTCGAGGCGATTGCCTCCATGCGCACCGCGGCGCCGGACTTCCGGGTCATCTGGGACGACGCCTACGCGCTGCACGCCTTCGACGGTGAGCCGGATCGGCTGGCCAGTCTCTACGACCGCTGCGCGGCCCACGGCAACGAGGATCGGGCGTTTCTCGTCACGTCGTTTTCCAAAGTCACGTTTGGTGGCGCAGGTCTGGCCGCGGTGGCCGCGAGTCCGAGAAACGGCGACTGGATCCGGGGCTTCCGCTCGATTCAGACGATCGGTCCGAACAAGCTGAACCAGCTCGCGCACGCCCACTTCTTCGACGGCGCGGTGTCGGCCGTCCGGGATCACATGAAGGGGCACGCGGACCTGATCCGGCCGAAGTTCGAGGCCGTGCTCCGGGTGCTCGATGAGCGCCTTGGCGACTTTGGGGTCGCATCGTGGAGCCGGCCTCGCGGGGGCTACTTCGTCAACCTGGACACGGCGCCCGGTTGCGCCCGGGCGGTGGTCGAGATGGCGGGGGAGGCGGGGGTCAAGCTGACCCCCGCCGGCGCCACCTTCCCCTACGGCATCGACCCGCAGGACCGGAACATCCGCATCGCGCCGACGCTGCCGGCTCTGGACGAGATCGAGACCGCGACCGGACTGCTGGCGGACTGCATCGTTCTGGTCAGCGCCGACAACGCCTAGTCATCGATGTAGCCGAGGCTCTTGAGCTGCTTGATGTCGTCCTCGCTGAGGACGGTCGAGCTCTTCGCCTCGTACTTCGGCAGGGCGCGGTACCAGTTCACGAGGCGGCGGCCGAGCGGCGGGACCAGCTCGACCGGGGGCTCCGAGAGCGGCTTCTCCTCGCGCGGGTCGGCGATCAGGTCGAAGTACACGGTCCGGCGTTTCGAGAAGTCGTGCAGCACCTTCGCGCCGTCGAGCTCCATGCTGATCTGCAGGGGGTTCTCGTAGGCCGAGTTGCGGCGCGACTTGCCGAACAGCGCGGTGTGGCGGTCGCCGATGACGTACCGGGGCCGCGGGGCGGCTTCCGTCTCCCTTCGGACTGGCGCCAGGCTCTGTCCCTCGAGACTGTCGGGCGCTTCGATTTCGAGCAGTTCCAGGATCGTCGGCAGCACGTCGACGACACCGACCGGGGCCTGGACCTCGAGGCCGGTTGGTAGTCCGGGGCCGGCGAGGATCATCGGGATGCGGGTGTTCGGCCAGTGGACGTTCTTGCCGTGTCCCCAGTAACTGTGCTCGCCCATGCTCTCGCCGTGATCGCTCAGGAACAGGGTGAAGCGGGGGCCGGGCAGCAGCTCCTCGATCGCCTCGGCCAACCTGCCGAGCCAGTGGTCGACGTAGTTCACCTCCGACTGGTAGCGCCAGCGCTTCTGCCAGCCGGCTATTCGCTTCTCCTTTGGCGGCAGGGGTGGCGTGAAGCCGCCGCGCTCCCGGTAAGGGCTGTGGGGGTCGGAGAAGTGGACCCAGAGGAACAGCGGCCTACCGTCTCGTTCTTCGTCATCGGCGCGGCGACGCAGCCAGCGCTCCGCGGCCTTGACGATGTCGTCGGCGTCCCGTTCCGTGACGCCGCCCGCGTTCCGGGCCTGGTTGAACTCCTCGTCGTAGTGGTCGAAACCCCGGTTCAGGCCGACCAGATCGGCTCGCAGCGTCCAGTTCGAGATGAAGGCTGCGGCCTCGTAGCCGGCCTCGCCCAGGAGCTCGGCCAGGACCGGGATATCGCTTCGCATCCGCTGCCCGTTGCGGCGGGCGCCGTGCGTCGGCGGATAGAGCGACGTGAAGATCGACGCGAAGGCGGGTCCCGTCTTGCCGATCGTGGTCTGGGCGTCCTCGAACAGCATTCCCGCGGCGGCGAGGGCGTCGATCGCCGGTGTCTTCGCGCCCTCGGCCCCGTAGGCGCCGACCGCGTCCGCGCGCAGGGTATCCACCGAGAGCAGCACCAGGTGCGGCTCGGCCGAGACCGGCGCGCCAAGCGACGCCGCCAGGAGCGCCGTACGGATGACGCGGGCGGCCCCGTTCACGCAGACACGGCCCCGAACGCCACGGCTTCTTCCTGGGTGTCGATGTCGCGGGCCAGGGACATCGCATCGACGACCGGCATCCTCACCTTGCGTTCGGGGTACTTCCGGCGGTGACGCCGCTTGATGAACATGCGGCGAATGGCGAGCTCGAGCTCGGACTGCTGGATGACCTTTTCCTTGAGGCGCCGGGCGGCCCACGTGCCGGAGAGCAGCGTGTCCCAGGTGAAGGTGGGCAGCCGGAGGTTCAGCAGGTGAATGAAGTCCTGAACCAGCATGATCCACAGAAGGCGTCGGGCCATGTAGGTGTTGCGGTACAGGATCGGGCGGTTGCGTGTACGGTACGCGAGGTCCATCAGCCGGTACATGAACTTCCAGCGCAGCGCCGCCGAGTCGAAGATCGCCAGATGACCGGGTAGCACGGGTAGTGGCGCGGACTCTCCCTCGGGCTTGACGTGGTATCGCGGCTTCCACTCGGACGCGCCAAGCCGTTCGGGGTTCCTTGGCGCCGCGACGATGGGGAAGAAGAAGTCCAGCGGGCTGTGGCCCCAGAAGTCCTCGACCACCGCCCGCATCTCGCCGGGGTCGGGGATGATGTCGCAGGTGGTGATCGCCAGCGGCCCGTCGCCGTGCAGTCGGCGGGCGGTTTCGACGCCGACCTGAATGTTGCGGCCGAAGCCGCCGTCCGTATCGATCGAGACGCCGTCGGAGAGCGAGCGGTAGGCGTGTCCGGGCCCTGCGACGTAGATCGGATCGAAGGCGTTCGCCTGACGGATGCGGTCGATGACGACCTCGATGAGCGGCCTGCCGCCGATCTTCACGTCGACGCCCTTGATGCCAGCGAGCGGATGCTTGGAGCGGCCGCCGGGCGGCATGTAGGCCGGGCGGCGGTCACTGCCCCCGAGGACGATCAGGGGTACGGACTTGGAGGTCATGGCGAAATCCGGTTCTCCCGAAGGCTGGGTGATTCTATGTTGGGCGAGGGCAAGAGCCCAAGACGTACGGAATTGGCCGGACTTCTCGGCCTTGCCGGCGCGACAGGCGTCAGGCGGCTACCATCCGGGGGACGGTTACCCGACCGTTCCCTGTTGTCCGATGAGACTCCCCCCGCCACCAACGGCCGAGGTCGTGGACCGTGACGATCGCCTGGTCGATCTCGCTCGCCGCTGGCTGCGCGAGCCGGCGGTCGGTCTGGACACGGAGTTCATCCGCGAACGGACCTTCTTCCCCCGTCTCGGCCTGATCCAGGTCGCCGACTCGTCCGGCTGTTACCTGGTCGACATGGTGGCGATCAGGGACAGTTCCCCACTTGCGGCGGTGGTCAGTTCGCCCGCGGTGACCAAGGTGTTCCATTCGCCGAGCGAGGACCTGGAGATCTTCCACCACGCCTTCGGCCTTGCTCCCGAGCGGATGTTCGACTGCCAGGTCGCGGCCACGCTGTGTGGCCTTGGCGGTTCGCTGGGGTACGTGCACCTTGTCTCGGGGCTGTTCGGCATCGAGTTGGCCAAGGGCGCGCAGCGGTCGAACTGGTTGCGGCGGCCCTTGAGCGAAGAGCAGGTGCTGTATGCCGGTCTCGATGTGGCCTACCTTCTGCCCGCCCACGAACTGCTACAGGCGAAGCTCGTGGACCTCGGTCGCGAGGCTTGGGCGGAGGAGGAGTTCGGCCGCATGCTGGTCGCTGCAACTGCGCGCCTTGCTCCGGAATGGTCGTACGGGAGGCTGCGTCGTCCGGGAATGTCGCGGCGTCAACTGGCGGCGTTGCGAGCCCTCTGCGAGTGGCGCGAAGCGCGCGCACGCGGGCGCGACCTGCCCCGCGGTTTCGTGCTCAAGGATCAAACCATCATCGACCTGGCGAGGCGGCTGCCGTCGAGCGGCCAGGACTTGGCTTCCGTGAAGGAGCTCGGGACCGGACAGGCGCGCCGGTACGGTCCGACCCTGCTGGAACTGGTGCGAGGCGCTGCTACCTTGCCCGAAAGCGAACTCCCCCAGCGGTTGGACCGCTCGGGGGGGCGGTCGTCGAGCCATCTTGCGGAGGGGTTGCGGAAGCTGGTTGCGCGCGTTGCCGGGGAACTCGATCTTCCCGCCGAGGTGCTCGTACCCCGGCGGACACTGGAGGCATGGGCGGCGGAGAGTCTCGAGCGGGGGGGCTGGGTCTGGCCAGGCGAGATCGAGGGTTGGCGCCGTTTGGTGCTGGAACCGGAGGTCGAGCGGTCCGGCCTGTTGTACGCGGAGAAGGCGCCGGGAGGACGCCGTCGTCACGGGATTCCCAGGGGCGCGCAGTGAGGACCTGGCCGGCGCCTGACCGCTCTCGGTGCGACACGGACTACCACGCGCTGCTAGTCAGGCGCGTTCGACTGGGAAGGCGATCAACTCGTCGATCTTGCGGGCCCCGAGGTCGAGTCCAAGCAGTCTGTCGAAGCCCAGCGCGACGCCGGAGCAGCGCGGAAGCCCGGCCTTGAGGGCAGCCAGGAACCGGGATGGCATCGGCGGCAGGGGCCGACCCTCCTTCCGCCGTCGCGCCAGGTCGCGTTCGAGGCGCTGCCGCTGTTCGGCCGGGTCGCCGAGTTCCCCGTAGCCGTTGGCCAGCTCGATATCCCCGACGAAGGCCTCGAAGCGCTCCGCCGTGCGCGGATCGCCGGCGTTCAGCCGTGCCATCGCGGCCTGGGAGGCCGGATAGTCGAAGACCACGGTGACCTGGTCGGGTGCGAAGTGGGGCTCTACCTCTTCCGCGAACAGCCGGGCGAGCAGGTCGTCGCGGTCGAGACCCTCGGTGTTCTGGTGTGCAGGTGACCGTTCCACGGCCTGGCGCAGGACCCGGGTCGACGTGTCGTCCGGATCGACTCCGGCGTGGCGATTCATCAACTCGGCGTAGCTCGCATAGACCGCGGCCTCGAAGCGATGCGAACCGGCCAGGAGAGTTTCGATGAGAGCCACCACCTCCCGCATCAGCCGGTGGTGGTCCCAACCGACGCGGTACCACTCCAGGATCGTGAACTCGGGGTTGTGCCAGCGGCCGCGCTCGCCGCCGCGAAACGCCTTGCAGACCTGGTAGATCGAGCCGGAATCCGCGGCGAGCAGCCTCTTCATCGCCAGTTCGGGTGAGGTCTGCAGGTACATCCTGCGCTTCGGAAAACCCGGCGCTTCGATCTCGGAGGTCGGGCTCTCCAGATGCAGGTCGAGGGTGGCTTCAGCGCTCAGGAGCGGCGTCTCGACCTCAAGTACGCCCCGCTCGGCGAAGAAGGCGCGCAGTTCGGCCAGCATCGCAGCCCGCCGGCGCAGGGCTTCAGGCGTAGCGGTGGGGCGCCAGTCGGCGCCGTTGCCCGTCACGTGGCGCCCTCCCAGGCCGCTAACTCTTGGCGCGGGAAACGTACTCCCCGGTGCGGGTGTCGACCCGGATCGTCTCGCCGTTCTGGATGAACAGCGGCACCTTGACCGTGGCGCCGGTCTCGAGCTTGGCGGGCTTGCTGCCGCCGCCCGAGGTGTCGCCCTTGAGGCCGGGATCCGTCTCGACGATTTCCCGGATCACGAAGTTGGGCGCCTTGATCTGGATCGGAAGGCCGTTCCAGAGCGTCACGCTGCAGATGTCCTCTTCCTTGATCCACTGCTCGGCGTCGGCGACGGCTGTTGCGTCCGCTTCGACCTGTTCGTAGGTGTCGGGGTTCATGAAGAACCAGTGTTCGCCGTCGCTGTAGAGGTACTGCATCGATGAGTCGACGACATCGGCGCCCGCGAGCAGATCGCCGGGCTTGAGGGTCTTCTCGTTGACCCGTCCGCTCAGCAGGTTGCGCATCTTGACGCGAGTGAACGCCTGCCCCTTGCCGGGCTTGATGAAGTCGCAGGCGATGATCGCGTTCGGTTCGCCGCCCTCGAGCACCTTCAGTCCGGTCTTGACCTGGTTCATGTTGTAGCTGGCCATGATCTGGAAAACGTCCTCCCGTGTCCAACGCGAAACCCTAACAGCCGCCGCTTGGTGAAACACGCCGCGCCGAAATGCGTTGTGTATCGGTGAGAGATGCGCGTCGAGCGCCTGAAACCCTTGGCCCCTGAACCTGGAGAAAGCGATGACGATCCGAACCTCGAGCCCTGAGTCGGACTCCCACTTCACTACTGCCTCCCGAATGCTCCGCTCGTCAAACCGGCGCCAGGGCATCGGAACGGTGCTGGCGGCGGCCGTGCTGGCGGCGGCCGTGCTGGTGGCTGCGCCTGCCCTTGGTGAGTTCGACGAGAGCTACCGCTTCGACGCCGAGTCCCTCACGGTTTCCAGCCTGATCGGCAAGGTGGACATCGGTCCCGCGACCGGTAGTCAGTTCGAGGTCGAGGTGTCGGTGCGCGGCGCCGACGGCGTACCTGGGAACATCAAGCTCGAAGAATCCACCCGGGGGTCACGGGCGCGGTTGGCCGTTGAGTTCCCGGTCGACGAAGAGCGGAGATACGTGTACCCCGAGTTCAGCCGTCGCCGGGCGCAGTTGTGGTCTGCTCAGAGGAGCGGCGCCGAGAGTCTGTTGGGCGAGATTCTGCGCTCCATCTCAGGCCGCCGCATCCGGATCGAGCGGACGGGCAGCGGCCTGGAAGCGTGGGCCGACCTGACCATTCGGGTGCCGGAGGGCCGGTCGTTGAAGGTCGAGTTGGGAGCGGGCGACATCGACGTGTCCGGCGTCGCCGCCGATCTGGACCTCAACACGAGCGGCGGTAGCGCCGCTGCGGCCGGCTTGAGCGGCGACGTGAAGATTAGCGTCGGCAGTGGCGGCATCGAGGTGAGCGACGTGCGAGGCAGGCTGGCGCTCAAAACCGGCAGCGGCAAGGCCAGCCTGGACGGCTTCGAGGGCAGCGCGCTCTCGATCGATACGGGCAGCGGTTCGGTGGCGGTAACCGAGGTGGCCGCGGACAGCGTCGCGATCGACACCGGCAGCGGTGGCGTGACGGTCGACGGCGTGGAAGCCGAAAAGCTCGCGATCGACACCGGCAGCGGCCGTGTCTCGGTCGAGTCGGCAGAGTGCGATGCCGCTGTGGTCGACACCGGAAGCGGCAGCGTCCATCTAGCCCTGGAGCGGATGGGCAGTGGCCGTTTCCTGGTCGACACCGGTTCGGGCGGCATCGTCATGCTGGTTCCCGACGACCTCTCGGCCCGGTTCGACATCGACATCGGCAGTGGCGGCATCGATGTCGATGTGCCGATCACCAAGACGTTGCACAAGAGCCGGGGCGAGATGCGTTTCGTCGTCGGCGACGGCGCCGCGACCGTGGTCCTCGACACCGGCTCCGGCAGCGTGCGCGTCGCTAGCGTGAACTAGCGGCCACTGACCCCGGCCATCTCGCAGACGATCCGCCACTCCCGGGCCGTGACCGGCTGCACCGACAGCCGTTGTCCCCGGCGCAGCAGGGCCATCCCTTCGAGGTCGGGCCGCTGGCGCAGCTCGGCCAGGGTCACCGGTTCGTCGAACTTGCGCTCGAACTCGATGTCGACGAGGTACCAGCGGGGATTCTCCGGGTCCGACTTCGGGTCGTAGTGCGGATCGTCCGGATCGAACTGGGTCGGGTCCGGGTACGACTCGCTGCACACGCGCGCCAGACCGGCCACTGCCGTCGGCTTGGCGTTCGAGTGGTAGTAGAGAACCCCGTCGCCGATCCGCATCCGGTCCCGCATCAGGTTCCGGGCCTGGTAGTTGCGCACGCCGTCCCAGTAGGTCGTGCCGTCCCGTTCGAGGTCGTCGATCGAGTAGGCGCCCGGTTCGCTCTTCATCAGCCAGTACTGGCGTGGCTCGTCGGTCATGGGGGTCTCCTGTTGGTGGTGCGGGTCCGTATTCTGCCCCGCTCCGGCCGGAGCTTCATGGACGTGACGTGCGGGACCGCATAGCCCACCTGTTTCGGATTCGGGAGTCTCTCCATTCGCTCTTCCGGGACCTGGAGGTCGAGAACGAGTGGCTGCGAGAGCCCCACGAACTTCTTGAAGGCAAGTCGCCCATGTCGTTGATGGTGGGCGGCTCGATGGAAGATCTGCTTCTGGTCAGAGAGTACGTGGACGAGGTTGCCGGGTCGTGCAACCGGCTCGGTGGATCCGCGAGATGGCGCCGGAACTCGTGGAGCGCCCGGAGTTCGCTCGACAGACAACGATGGCGCAGCGCAGCCGCTTCCAGTGAGGGGACGGCCGTGCCTCACCGAGGAGCGCCGCTGCGATCGGCCGCCGGCTACCGGATGCTGCGGCCGAAGAGAGAGCTCAGCAGGCCGAGGGCGAGCTGCGCGGTCTGGTTCCGGGTGTCGAGGATCGGGTTCACTTCGACCACGTCGACCGAGCCGATGTCCCCGTGCTCGGCGATCAGCTCCATCAGCAGGTGGCCCTCGCGGTAGCTCAAGCCGCCGGGCACCTGGGTGCCGACGCCAGGGGCCTCCCGGGGATCGATCGAGTCCATGTCCAGGCTGACGTGGATCCGGTCCACGTGGCCCAGGCCTTCGAGGGCCTCGGTGGCGAGCGGCGCCAGGCCCCGCTCGTCGATCTGACGCATCGTGTACGTGGTGATGCCGGTGCGCTGGATCAGGGCCCGCTCGCCGGGATCGAGAGCGCGGACGCCGAACAGAACGACGTCCTCGGGCCGGAGCTTGGCGCCGGGGCGACCGGCATCGACCAGCGCCGGCGCGCCGTGCCCGCACAGGGCGGCCAGGGGCATGCCGTGGAGATTGCCGGTGGGCGATGTGTCGGGGGTGTTGAAGTCGCCGTGGGCGTCGATCCAGAGGACGCCGGTGCGGTGCTCGTGCGAGACGCCGCCGACCGTGCCGACGGCGATCGAGTGGTCGCCGCCGAGGACAAGCGGCACGGCGCCGTCGGCCACCGCCTTCCGGCTGGCCTCGTAGATGCGCTCGCAGGCGTCGACGACCGGCTGCAGGAAGGCCATTCCGGGCCCGCCCGACAGCGTGTCCCGCTCGACGGTCTCGATGTTGCCCCGGTCCTCGACCTGGTAGCCGAGCCGCGTCAGGGCGGACTTGAGACCCGCGTAGCGGAGCGCGGTGGGTCCCAGGTCGACGCCGCGGCGCGACTGTCCCAGGTCGAGCGGTGCGCCGACGATGCGGATCGTCGTCTGGGCGGCTGCGGCCGGGGTCGGCATGGTGTGACGGTAGCAACTTCCTGGTCGGGAGGGTTGTTCCGGATGCCGCCTTCGGCGGATGTCGGCAGGGACGCCGGCGTCGTATTGGTGCCGGGCGCAACGCCCCGAAACGCCTCGCAAGCTCGGAGTTTCGGCCCATCCCGTCCTCCCCATGACCTTCCGCCGCGGGACTTGCCTCGCTGCGTCCTGCGGCGCAAGCTCATAGGATGCGGACCGCGCATGTCTGTTCGCAACTTCTGCATCATCGCTCACGTCGACCACGGCAAGTCGACGCTCGCCGACCGGCTGATCCAGCACTGCGGCGCGGTGGAGGATCGCAACTTCCGGGACCAGATCCTGGACTCGATGGACATCGAACGCGAGCGGGGGATCACGATCAAGAGCAACACGGTCACGCTGCGGCACCAGGACGCCGAGGGCCGGTTCTGCCGCCTGAACCTGATCGACACGCCGGGCCACGTCGACTTTTCGCACGAGGTGCGGCGGTCGCTCATGTCCTGCGAAGGGGCGCTGCTGCTGATCGACGCCTCCCAGGGCGTCGAGGCGCAGACGGTCGCCAATCTCTACCTGGCGCTCGAGTACGACCTCACGATCATCCCCGTGATCAACAAGATCGACCTTCCCTCAGCGGATATCGACCGGGTGCTGGAGGAGATCGAGAGCGACCTGGGCCTGGACCCGTTCGAGGCGGTGCTGTGCTCGGCCAAGACCGGCGAGGGTGTGGACAAGGTGCTGGACGCGATCACGGCCCGGTTGCCGCCGCCGTCCGGCGCCCTGGAGGCCCCGCTCAAGGCGCTGGTGTTCGACGCCCAGTTCGACCCGTATCGCGGCGTCGTGCTGCTGGTGCGGGTGCGCGACGGCCGGCTGCGGCCGAAGCAGAAAGTGCGCCTGATGCACACCGGCAGCGAGCACGACGTCGAAGAGGTGGGGACCCTCCTGCTCAAACGGCGCCAGAGCGAGGAACTGGAGGCAGGGGCGGTGGGCTACGTCATTGCCGGGATAAGGAACATCTCGGAAATCGACATCGGCGACACGATCACGACCGTGATGGATGGCGCCGCCGAACCGATCCCCGGGTATCGCGAGGCGAAGCCGGTGGTCTTCTCATCGATGTACCCGGTATCGAGCCACGACTACGAGGACCTGACGCGCGCGCTCGAGAAGCTGGCCCTGAACGATGCCGCGCTGACCTACGACAAGGACGCATCTTCGGCCCTCGGCTTCGGCTTCCGCTGCGGCTTTCTGGGCCTGCTGCACCTTGACGTGGTGCAGGAGCGGCTGGAGCGCGAGTACGGGCTGTCCCTGGTGCTGTCTGCGCCGTCTGTGCAGTACCTGGTGGAGATGTCGAACGGTTCGACGCGACGGATCGACAATCCGTCGGCCTATCCGGCCCCGTCCGAGATCGCGAGCGTGGCCGAGCCGTTCATCAAGGCCTCGATCATGCTTCCGGAGCGTTACCTCGGGGCGGTCATGGAGCTGTGCCGGGATCGCCGCGGCGGCAAGACGAACATCCACTACCTGGCGGTGGGACGGGTCGAACTGACTTGCGACATGCCGCTCGCCGAAGTGCTCTTCGACTTCTACGACCGTTTGAAGACCGTGACCCAGGGGTACGGTTCGTTCGACTATGAACTCATCGCGTCACGGGTAACCGACCTGGTCAAGGTCGACATCCTCGTCAACGGCGAGCGGGTCGACGCCCTCTCCCAACTCGTCCATCGCGACAAGGCGAGGCGGCGCGCCCTGCGCTACTGCGAACGCCTGAAGAACACCATTCCCCGCCAGCAGTTCAAGATCGCGATCCAGGGAGCGATCGGCGGCCAGATCATCGCCCGCGCCACGATCACCGCATACCGCAAGGACGTCACCGCCAAGTGCTACGGCGGCGACATCACCCGCAAGCGGAAGCTGCTCGAGAAGCAGCGCGAAGGCAAGAAGCGGATGAAGCGCGTCGGCTCCATCGACATCCCCCAGGAAGCGTTCGTGTCGGTGTTGCGCAGCGACGACTAGGCCGGTTCAGTCCGCCTCGGTCGATTCGCCGGTGTAGAAGGCGGTGGTGCGCCGTGCGGCGGCGTGTGCGGCGTCGGGGTCGGCGCCGGAGGCGATCGCGGCCTTTCCCCAACCCTCACTGCTGAGGGTGATGAAGGCCTTGGCTTCCGATGAAGCGGCGAAGGTGGCCTCGTCCAGCTTGGGCTCGGCGGGCTGCGCGAGATGGATCGCCAGTCCCAGGAGACCCATCTCCCAGCCGACGCCGGTTGCGCCGGGTCCGTACTCGTCCCAGTGTGGGGAGAGTTGCGCGGTGTGCGTGAGGGTGAGTCGCGCACGGCCCGCTCCGTCGTCCGAGAAGCGGACCTCCACCCAACTCGTGTCGTCGCCGAACTCCCAGGTGAGCCCGAGATGGGAGGGTCGGTCGCACGCCGTGATCAGGCCGCCGGCGTTGCCTTCGAGTTGATAGCGCCCGCCGAGTTGGAGTTCGCCGGTGATCGGCAGGAACCAGAGCGGGATGCGCTCTGGGTTGGTGACGGCGTCCCAGAGATCCTCGACTGTCGTGGGGAAGCTGCGGGAGGGCGTGACCGCGCGGGCGGGCCGTCCGTCGCGCGTGAGCGACGACACGGTGCGCTCGACGGCACGGAAGTGACCTTCAACGTCGAAGTCCATGGTTTCCTCTGTTCTCAAGGCGGATGCTTGCCGGAGGGCCCGCGGACCAGGTCCTGAGCTCGCGGTGTTGTCGCGCAAACTGTCAGTCCGCGTTGTACCAGATGGGAGAGGACCAGGCGCGTTCCTGGATGGTCGGCGAGATGTCCTGGCGCG
This sequence comes from Candidatus Multivorans sp., assembly GCA_965205295.1. Classification (GTDB taxonomy): domain Bacteria; phylum Acidobacteriota; class Thermoanaerobaculia; order Multivoradales; family Multivoraceae; genus Multivorans. The sequence goes on along the minus strand of OZ242167.1, from coordinate 1,173,133 downwards.
GCTCGACGCCGGCGCGCAGGGCGTCCCAGGTCGACCAGCGGCAGGTGGGATTCTCGAGCGCGCGGACGTAGTAGAAGGCGCGCTCGGAGGCGTCGAAGTCGGGGTCGGTCCAGACCGCCTTCAGTTCGTCGGCGCCGGCGTCGTCGCTGATGCCGCAGGTCGCGAGATCGACCATTGCGCCGTTGTCGGGGCAGCGGTTGGTGGCCGGGTTGACCTCGGCGCCGTCGGAGCAGGCGACGTCGTAGACGACCTCGGCGCCTTCGCCGTCCCGCGACGATCCCTTGATCACCTGCAGCCGCTGCAGCGGCGCCCCTATCGAATCGCGTATCGCCATGACCGCGAACGTGGGCGCCGAGGCGTCATCGGCGGCCAGCAGGTCGCCGCCCATGGGCACGCCCTCGGCGTAGGCCTTGGTCAGGAACTCGGCGTCGTCCAGGTCGCCGTCCGCGAAGTCGCCGGCGAAGAACCGGATCTTCATGCGCGGGCCGGAGGTGGCGAAGGTCTCCTTGCGCCGCATGGCGTCGAAGATCGCCGCGCGGGTGTTCTCCTCGGCCCACACGCCGGCGAGACCGGAGGCGCCCCAGGTGTAGTAGTAGGTGTCGCGGAAGGTGCGGCCCGAGCCGTCACCGGTGCGCATCGCCGCGTCCGACTGCTGGGCCGCATCGCCCAGGGTCTGGTTCGCGCCGGTGCCGGGCACGGAGCCGCGAAGCTGCGGCTCGGCGTCCAGGATCCCGACCTTGGACCAGTAGTTGTCCTCCTCGAACGAGCCGGCGGAGACGTGCGTGTCGCTGGCGCCGATGAGACCGAACTTGTATGGGTTCATCAGGCCGCCGTCGGCGAGCTGGAGACCCCGGATCAGGGCGTTGCGGACGTAGCTGCCGGGTGGATCGCTGATGATCGTGGTGGCGATCTTGTACGGCATGATCTCGAAGTCTGCCCACTCGTCGTTGGGCGACAGCGCCGGATGGGTGTCCGAGGTGCCCTTGACCTGGGTCATCTCGACGATCGGTTCGTTGCGCATCCGGACGTCGGAGTACTCGTCGTCGAAGGGATCGCCGTAGAACTTCTCCATCTCGAACATGCGGCCGCCGGAGCCGTTCGAGTTGTGTGGAATGGCGAGGGCCTCGATCCCCTGGTCCCGCCAACCGTCCATCGCGGCCCAGAGGTCCTCGGGGTTCTGGGAATCGAGCCGGCTGAACGGCGCGTCCGGGTGCTCGGAACCGCGGAAGATCACGTTGCGGTGCAGGTTGTCCCGTTCGTAGCCCGACGACGTGTATTCGTAGCCGATGAAGGCGGTGAAGTTGCCCGGGTCGTTGTGCGCTTCGGCGGCCTCGACGATCTTCGACCAGGCGCCGCGCACGATGTCCATGTTCAGATGTTCCTCGGTGCCCGGGTCGCCGCGCAGGTAGGGGCCCATGCCGACGAAGATGCCGCGGCGCTCGTCGGCCTCCTCGGCCACGCGCAGGTCGGCGGCGATGGGGTGGCCGTAGGCAGCGGAATCCTCCTCGGTCATCGCGGGGAGCATGCCGAGGTACATGCCGTGGTCGGTGACGGCCTGGAAGTCGAGCGGCCGGTCGAGCTGCAGGTCGAAGCCTGCCGGATGCTTGATCGCTCCGCCCTTGGCGAACTCGTAGGAGTCGTTCGGGTCGGTCGTGGTGCCGAAGATGAAGGCGTCGAACGAGTAGCGGGTGTGGACATGGAGGTCGCCGAAGTAGGCGTTCCGGGTCGGGTTCGGCCCTTCGGCCGCGCCGCCGCCCGCCGCCTTGTCGCCGCCGGCATCGTCGCTCTGGCTGCAGGCGCCAAGCAGGAAGGCGGCAAACGCTGTCATCGCCGCGACCATCGTCAACTTCTTCATCGGGATCTCCTCAAGAGCGGTGTTGCGAGAGTCTACAATCGTTGTTTGAGTTTTCCAGGTTGAGGATCGCGAAGGGAGGTCTCGTTGTGCGGAAACTGACGGCCGGACTCGTTCTTGTTGCGGTGAGTGTGTTGGTGGCTACATCGCCGGCCGTCGCGGTCGAGTTGGATGCGGACTTGAGGGCCCGCGTCGATGCCCTGATCGCGGAGGTCGACCGCTCGCCGACCACCGCCTCGAACATCGCCGAGCGCATACCGGTGCTCTGGGAGTGGGCGAACGCGGTTTCGCTCCAGGGGGCGTTCGTGCCCAAGAACCTGCCCCTGGTGGCGTTCTACGGTCCGTTTCCCCGGCCGGGCACGGAACCGTCGTTGGTCCAGATCGAGGCTGTTGACGACTACGTGCGCCAGCTTGCCTGGTTGGACGAGGACGAGGCAGCGCTCGGTACGGTCGCGCGAACCGGATCGGCGGCGTTCGAGGCGCGCAGTTGGGCCAGCCTCGAGGTCGTCTACACGGTCGGTTCGCTCGGCATGGGCGAGGGCGGCGGCCTCGTCGTCTCGACCCAGGGCGCCGGCGGCTACGGCCGGCTTCAGACGACGGACCCCGGCGGCGATCACTACGTCTCCGCTCAGGTGAGCCAGGAGGGCATCAGCCTGGAACAGGACACGCACCCGATCTGGGGACCGTACGGCGGGTTTCGGGGCCCGGTCGGTTTTCCGACGCTTCGGGTGCGCGGCGGAGATCTGTCGCCCGGCGACACGATCACCCTGACCTATGGCGACACGAGCGGCGGCGGCCGTGGCCTCGGCGTCGGTGAGTTCAGCAACGACCGGATCGCTCTGCCGCTGCACGTCGACCCGGGCGACGGCAGAGTATACGAGTTGCCGCCGGCGACGTTCGAGGTCGTGGGCGGCGCGGCGGACCGGGTTCACGGCTTCGCTCCCTCGATCGTCGGCGACGGCGAGACGTTCGTCATCTCGGTGCGCAGCGAGGACCGACGCTACAACCGGGCGACCCGGGACATTCCGGGCCTTCAGGTGTTCCGCGGCGGGGAGCAGGTGGGCGAACTGCCGACCGGCCGGGCGATTCACCTGATGGAGGTCACGGCGGAGGGGGAGGGCGTGCAGCGCTACACCTTCCGTAGCCCGGACGGGGAGGTGACGGGCGCCGCCAATCCCGTATGGGTGAAAGCCGATCCCGAGCACCGCCTGTTCTGGGGCGAAACGCACGGCCACTCCGGCTTCGCCGAGGGGCAGGGCACGCCGGAGGGGTACTTCGCCTTCGCCCGCGACGACGCCCGCCTCGATTTCGTCACCCTGAGCGAGCACGACCTGTGGCTTACTGATGGCTTGTGGGAACACCTGACCAGGGCGGTGCGCGAGTACCACCGGGAGGGCGAGCTGCTCGTCTTCGCCGGTTACGAGTGGACATCGCCGCGACAACGCGGCGGCCACCACAACGTGTTCTTCCGTCGCGCCGACATGAGGCGGGTCGGTGTCCAGGTCGCGCCCGACCTGTCCGCGCTCTACCGGGGCCTGCGCGCCGAGTACGACACGGACGATGTCCTGATCATCCCGCACGCGCACCAGAACGGCGACTGGCGGCAGAACGACTTCCAGATGGAGAACCTGATCGAGATCATGTCCGGCCACGGCACCTTCGAGTGGTTCGGCAGCCGCTACCTCGAGCAGGGCTTCCGGGTCGGCTTCGTGTCGGCGTCGGACGACCACCGGGGTCATCCGGGCTACTCACCCGGTCACCAGGCCGGGGCCTCCGGGCGACGATCGAACATCTTCCAGTTCGGCGGTCTGGCCGCGGCCTGGGCTTCGGCACGCACCACGGACGCGGTGTTCGGGGCGCTCAAGTCGCGCCGGGCGTACGCCACCACGGGAGCGCAGCGGATCGTGCTGGATGCCCGCTTGAATGGCGCTCCCATGGGCAGCGAACTGGACCAGACGGACCGCCGCGTGCTCGAGGGACGGGCGATCGGCACCGGGCCGATTCGCCGGGTCGACCTGATCCGCAACGGCGAGGTCGTGGCCACCTTCGACACCCGCGGCGCGGGCGGTTCGGCGCTGCCTGAAGGCCAGTTCGAGGCCCTGGTCAGCTTCTTCTCCGAGACCTGGGTGGACATCCGGGACAACCCGCGCGGTCAGCGCCCGTGGGCGGGTGGCGTGACGGTCGAGGGCGCCGAGGTGGTGAGCGGCAGGCTGACCGGTACGCCGCTGCCGGCCGACCGCTTCAGCGTCGACGGCAACGGCGCCCGCTTCGACGTGACCACCCGCGGGTCGCGCCGCTCCTTCGCCCTGGTGCTGGAGGGCGATCCGTCGAAGGTCCGGCTCAACTTCGAGATCGAGGCCGGGTTCGAGTACGGCACGGCGCCGACCCAGGTGCGAACTCCGCAGCAGTTCGCCGCCGCCGGCTTCGCCCTGGCCCTGCCTGAAGACCCCGGGGCGGGGTCTGCCTCCCGCGGCGGCAACGAGCAAGTCTTGAGCGAAGGCGACTACCGGGACACCGTCCGGGTCGACCTCCTCGAGGGCCTGCGCGACGACGTGACCTTCCGCTTCACCGACTTCGGCGACGAGGAGGACTGGTACTACCTGCGCGTCGAGCAGATCGACGGCCACCTCGCGTGGTCGAGCCCCTGGTGGGTCGGCGGCGAGAAGCCGCGCTAGGCGCCGGCGGTGGTCGGCACTGGGGTAGCTCGCTTGGGATCCGTGTGACGGACGCGGCGGGGCTATACGTCCACATCCCGTTTTGTTCGGCGATCTGTCCGTACTGTGACTTCGCGGTTGCTCGGGGTGGGGCAGAGGATCGGAGCCGGTTCGTCGCGGCGCTTTGTGCGGAGATCGATCGATACGGGGCGAGTGGGGGCGAGATCGAGGCCAGCCGCATCGACACGGTCTACTTTGGGGGCGGCACTCCGTCGGCGCTCAGCTTGGACCAGCTTGAGGTGATTTGCGGGCGACTCGAAGCGGCGTTTGGCATCGACGCAGAAGCCGAGTGGACGATCGAGGCGAACCCGGAGGATGCCGCGCCCGAGTTGCTCAGAGGTTGGCGCGAACGCGGGTTCGATCGCATCAGCCTGGGCGTTCAGGCTCTGGACGATCGAGCGTTGCGTTTCCTTGGTCGTCGCCACGACGCCGTGGAGGCTCGAGCCAGCGTCGAACGGGCCCGTGCCGCGGGCTTCCGGTCGGTGACGATCGACCTCATCTACTCGTTGCCCGGTTTCGACGCCGATTGGTGGATTCGGACGCTCGACGAGGCGGCGGCGCTCGGACCGGACCACCTGTCCTGCTACGAGCTGACGATCCACGACGGGACGCCATTCGGGCGGCTGCGCGACGCGGGCCGGCTGCGGGAGAGCGGCGAGGACGAGCGGGCCGAGAACTTCGTCGCCACCCACCGCCGCCTGGAGGAACTCGGCTTCGTGGGGTACGAGGTCTCGAACTTCGCCCGCAGCGAGGCGCATCGGAGCCGCCACAACCGGAAGTACTGGAACCACACTCCCTATCTCGGCCTCGGACCGTCCGCGCACTCCTTCGACGGGCGGCGGCGATGGTGGAACACCCCGCAGTGGAAGCAGTGGTGCGACGCGATCGAAGGCAGCGCCTCGCCGGTCGCCGACGTCGAACGACTGACTGACCGCGAGTTGCTCCTGGAGACTGTGATGATGGGACTCCGCCAGCGCTCCGGGATCGACTGTGCCGCTCTGGAGCAGCGTTTTGGGTTCGATTTCGGGTCTCGGAACACCCGGCAGATCGATGCCTGGGAGAGGGCAGGCTGGCTGCGGATCAGCGGGCGCCGCCTGCAACCGACGCTGGAGGGGATGGCGCGCGCCGACCGGCTGGCGGCGGAGTGGGACTAGCGGAAGGCCGACGCCTCGAGTTCCACGTCGGCGCTCTGCCACGCCTTGCGGAAGCGCTGTTCCGCTTCCTCCGCCTCCTGATCGCGGCCCTGGTCGCTCAGGGCTTGCGCCAGGCCGAAGAGAGACCAGCCGTTGTGCGGGTTGTGCTCCAGGTCCTGGCGGTAGACGGCTTCGGCTTCGCGGGCGTGGCCGGCTGCGAGCAGCACGGCCCCCAGGGACTGGCGCACCGGGTAGTGGAAGGCCGGCGGTTCGGCATAGCGGAGACTGTCCTGGAGCGCCACGGCGGAGCGCATTTCCTCGATCGCGCGCTCGGTCCGTCCCTTCGCGGCGTGGATCTCGCCGGCTACCAGGTGTTCGGTGAGGCGGACCAGGTCTCTCCCCTGGGCGAAGGAGATCCGGATGTCGGCCAGGTCGGGGTTGCGCCGCAACTTGCCGAGCGCCTTCAGGTGCCTCTTCGCGGCCTTGGAGTCTCCAGTGGCCGCCGCGGCAAGGCCTTGGGCATAGCGCCACATCGCGGTCTGGAATGTCTGCCCGGGCGGTGGCTGCGGGGTGTCCAGGATCTCCTGCCAGCGGCCGAAGCGGACGCGGGCGAACAGCGGCGTGGCCAGGTAGTTCTGCAGGAAGGCGAGCGTGGAGGCCATCTCCGCCGGGACTTCCCCGGCCAGGGAGTCGGCGCTCTCGATCGCGAGTGCCGCCCGGCCTCCGAAGGTGGCCGATGCCCACAGGAAGTGGATGTTGTGCGGGTAGTAGGCGACCGGGTACAGGCCCTGGGCGTTGCACTGGGCGATGTAGTCGAGATCGGCGTCGATGGCGCGCTGGTTCGACGTCACCGCGTCGTCGTAGCGGCCAACGCGGATGTAGATGTGCGCCGGCATGTGAACGAGGTGTCCGGCCGAGGGCATGAGCGCGCCCAGGGCGTCGGCGCTGGGTTCGGCGAGGTGGGGCTCGCGAGCTTCCATGAGGTGGATGTAGTAGTGGTGCGCTCCCGGGTGGCGGGGATGCTCGGCGAACACCCGTTCGAGCAGCGCCTTCGCTTCGAGCGTTCCCGGCTGCGGCTCGCCGCCGCGCCAGTAGTCCCAGGGCATCGTGTTCATGATCGCCGCCGCGTGCAGGGTGGCCGGTTCGGGATCGTCGGGAAACCGCTCGGCCACTTTGGCGATCGCCTCGACCCAGGCGGCGTCGAGGGTCGCGCGGTCGGCGGCTTCGTCGGCGGAGTAGCGGCTTGCGAGTGCATCGATAAGGGCCTGCTCCCGCTCGCTGGCGTTGTCGCGCCGGTCTTCAGCCTGCTGCAGGCTCTCCAGGGCCTGGAGCTCGCGTTCGCGCGGCATGCCGTCGTTCAGGTTGCGGCCCAGGGCCAGGGCCTTGCCCCAGTGCGGCATTGGCGCCTCGGGGTCGAGGCGCGCCGCTTCCTCGAAGGCGCGCAGGGCCTCCGCGTGGTTGAAGGCGTAGACGAGACGCAGTCCCTGGTCGAAGAAGCGTTGCGCCCCGTCCGACGAGGTCGTGATCGGGTAGTGGAGATCGCCCAGGCCTTCGAGCATCGGCGCGAGGGGCTCGTCAGCTCCTTGGACAGGGGTCGCCGCCAGCGCGGCGACGATCGTGGGCGCGACGACGAGACTTCGACGGAATCGACCGTTCAGCATGGGGTCAGCGTAGCAGTCGAGAAGCCGGTTACGATCCGCGGTCAGGTGGACTGAAGTGGCTCGTATCGCAGTGCTCACCGGCGGGTCGACACCCGAGCGGACAGTTGCTCTCGCCGGCGCCGCTCAGGTGGCTGGGGCCTTGCGAGGCCGGGGCCACGAGGTCGCCGTGTTCGACACGGTCGAACCGGCGGCGCTCGACCGCGACCTGGAACGGGAGCGGTTGGGCCAGGTCGTCGGCAGCAGGCCGCCGTCGCTTCAGGAACTGCGGGCGCTGGCAGAGCGGGAGGATCTCGACGGCCTGCTGGAGGAGGGCGGCCTCGCCGACCACGACGCCGTGTTCCTGGTCCTGCATGGCCGCCAGGGGGAGGGCGGCGAAGTCCAGGCGCTGCTGGAGAACGCGGGTCTTGCGTTCATCGGCAGCGGTGCCGTCGCCAGTTCGCGGGCGATGGACAAAGTCGCCAGCAAGAGTCTTTTTCGCGGCGCCGGGGTTTCGGCCCCCGAGGGGACCGAGTGGCCTGCGGCGCGCGCCGAACTAAGGACTCTGGGCCTGCCCCTGGTGGTCAAGCCGTCTCGGGTCGGATCCACGGTTGGACTCACCTTGGTGCGGCATCTCTCGGAAATCGATGTGGCGGTCGGCCGCGCACTTCAGTTCGATGACGAGGTGTTGCTGGAACGGTTTCTTCCCGGCCGCGAGTACACAGTTGGTGTCCTCGACGGAGAGGCTCTAGGGGTGGGGGAGATCGTGCCGCCGGGTGAGATCTTCGACTATCGCGCGAAGTACACGCCGGGATTGACCCGTGAGGTCTTTCCTGCTCCGATCGACAACGAACTCACCGAGCGTTTGCGTGCACTCGGGCTGGCCGCTCATCAGGCGCTCGGCTTGCGCGATTTCTCACGCGTCGATTTCCGTCTCGATGCGGCCGGTGAGCCTCAGTGCCTGGAAGTGAACACGCTGCCTGGAATGACGCAAACCAGTCTGTTGCCTCAGTCGGCCGCGGTGCTCGGGATCTCTTTCGGAGAACTGTGCGATCGGATGGCCCGGCTGGCTCTGGGTCGTTGCCAAGCGTGAAACGTACTCACCGGACGCGGGCCTGACGGGCGCCCATTACCGTAGTCACGATCCGATCGTCGGGCCAGTTCTCGTCGTCGACTCGCTTGGCCACGGAGCGGACGATACTGGCCAGATTCTTGGCATCTTTGGCTCTGGCCTCCGTCTCCGGACCGGCGATGGTTCGGAGCACGGCCAGAGACTCCGGGCGCTTGTGCATCTTGGCCTCGATCATCGCGGCAACCAGACGATGTTGCCGCTGCGGACGTGCCTTGATGGCCGCCAGAAGCGCGGCCTTCAACTCGTCGGGCGTCGTTCGAACTCGCGGGAGGATCTGAGGCGGCCGTCTCCGGCGGAGGCGACCCGGTTGCAACGCAACCCGGTCGAGCGCCCCGCGCAGGTCGTCCACGAGGTCGTCCGCGCGCTCGATTCCGATCGAGAGCCTTAGAAGCTGGTCGCTGATTCCGGCCGCGGCCCTTGCTTCCGCCGTCATGGAGGCGTGGGACATGGTGGCGGGGTGGGAGATCAGGCTCTCGACGCCGCCGAGCGACTCGGCGAGCGAGAGGCAGGTGAGGTTGGAGACCACGGCCGCCAGGTCCTCCGCGTCCCCGGCGAGTTCGAAGCTGACCATGGCGCCGAACCCGTCCTGCTGGCGCCTGGCGATCTCGTGGCCCGGATGATCGGGCAGGCTCGGGTGAAAGACCCGCTCCACGGCCGGATGTTCGGTGAGCAGTTCGACCACAGCCAGCGCGTTTTCCTCGTGGCAGCGTAGACGACTGTGCAGGGTGCGCAGTCCGCGCAGCGTCAGGTAGCTGTCGAAGGGAGCTCCGGCTACGCCCATCATGTTCGCCCACTCCTCGAAGAACTCATGGAGTTCCGGAGTGGCCGCGATGACCGCTCCGCCGATCACGTCGCTGTGGCCGTTCAGGTACTTGGTCGTCGAGTGGATCACCGCATCGGCCCCCCACTCGATGGGCCGCTGGAGCGCGGGCGACATGAAGGTGTTGTCGACGACGACCAGCGCGCCGGCCTGCTTCGCGTGCCGGCAGACGGCTTCCAGGTCGGTGATCCGGAGGAGCGGGTTGCTCGGCGTCTCGACCAGGACCAGTTTGGGCCGAGATGCGAGGGCTGCCGCCATGGCGTCTGCATCCGTCAGGTCGACGAACTCGACCTTGAGCAGGCCGCGCCGCTGGAGCCGCTCAAGGAGCCGGAAGGTGCCGCCGTAGCAGTCGTGAGCGGCGACGATCCGGTCGCCGGGGTCGAGCAGTTGGCACGCCAGGGTCACCGCCGCCATGCCGGAGGCCGTGACGACGGCGCCGTGGCCGCCCTCGGCTTCGGCGAGCGCGTCGGCGAGGGCGGAGCGCGTCGGGTTGCCGGAGCGTGTGTAGTCGTACGGCCGCTTGCCGTCCAGCCCGGTAAATGTGAAGTTGACCGACAGGTGGAGCGGCGGAACGACCGCGCCGTGCTGCGTGTCGGTCGCGAGCGCCGCCCGCACGGCGCGGGTTGCCGGGTGGTGGTTCGAGGTCATGTGAGTCTCCGGTCGAGAAGGGGGTTGGTGGGTCCCGCAAGCGAGACGAGTTCAACGCTCTCCCGAGAAGACTTCAACGGGCCCAATCCCTCGGCCGGTCTCGATGAGTGCCCCGGCGACGGGCTACCGCGCCGAAGCGCTGATGATGGTAGCAGATCGAAGGTTGGTGTTGCGGGCTGCTATGCTCCCGCCACAACGCGACTGACCCCCGGTTGACGCTGATCGAAGTGCAGCGCCGGCCGTTCTTGCTTTCTTGACTTGGTGGCCCCGCACTTCCTGTTCCGGGAGTGCATTCATTAGGAGACTTGGGATGAGGAATTTGACTGGTCGTGTTCTTGGACATGCGCTCGTCGCGCTTGCGCTTGTTTTGTGTGCATCCGGAGTCTGGGCGCAGGCCACGGGCCAATTGAGTGGCTTCGTCACGAATGACGAGGGCGGCGCCCTGCCGGGCGTCGCAGTCACGGTGACCAACGTCGCCACGAATCAGTCCCGGCTTGCCATGACCGGCCAGGACGGGTACTTCGCGGCGCCGCTGCTGCCGCCGGGCGACTACAACGTCACGGCGGCGCTCGAGGGCTTCGTCCAGTTGAGCCAGGAAGGCGTCCGGGTCACCGCCGCCGAGAACGCCCGGATCAGCATGGCGCTCTCGGTCGGCGAGTTCTCGGAGACGATGACGGTCACCGGCGAGACACCGCTGATCGAGACCTCGAACGCGACCCTGGGCATCGTCGTCGACGAGGTGAAGATCGTCCAGCTACCGCTCAACGGCCGGAACTTCACCCAGTTGGGCACCCTGATCCCGGGCGTGGTCGAACCGCCGGCCCGCCTCGGCGGTGCGCGCGGCGACGCGGACGCCGGGATCAACGGGTTCGGCGCCGTCACCGCTGGCTTCAGCGTCAACGGCGTGCGCAGCCAGTCGAACAACTTCCTGCTCGACGGGGCCGCGAACAACGACACCTTCAACACCGGTTTCGTGGTGCGGCCGCCTCCCGATGCGATCGAGGAGTTCAAGATCCTGACCCACTCCTACACGGCGGAGTTCGGCCGCAGCGCCGGCTCGATCGTCAATGTCGTGACCAAGTCGGGCGGCAACAGCTTGCGGGGCAGCGTGTGGGAGTTCAACCGCGACGATTCGTTCGAGTCTCGGAACTACTTCTCGCCCCCGGATCAGGACAAGCCGACGTTGGCGCAGGACCAGTTCGGCGGCAGCATGGGCGGGCCGATGATCACGGACAGGCTGTTCGGCTTCGGCTACTACGAGGGATTCCGCAACACCCGCGGCACGACCCAGAACATCGCCGTGATGTCAGCCGCGCAGCGCATGGGGGACTTCTCCGGCGGCCGCACGATCAATGATCCGATGACCGGCGATCCCTTCCCGGGCAACGTGATCCCGGCCGACCGGCTGAGCCCGATTGCGGTCAGGCTGATCAACGACTTCATGCCGCTCGCGAACGTGGGCGGCCGGTACATCGTGTCGCCCGACGTGACCGACGACCGTGACCAGTTCGGGCTGCGCCTGGACTACCGGATCGCGGACTCGCAGAACGTTCTGCTGCGTGTGCTCAGGAGCAACTCGGACCGCTTCGAGCCGCCCACGGTGCGGCCGACCGGCAACGCGGCGGCGGCGCAACTCGACGACTACATGCTGTCCCATACCGCCACGGCGGGGTCGAACGTCTTCAACCAGGTGCGGCTGCTGTCGAGCCGGATCGACGCGGAGCCGGTGGTCACCAGCGGCCTCACGAACTCCGAGTACGGCATCAACCTGCCGAACATCAACGAGTTGGCGATCGGTCTGCCGCAGTTCTCGATCTCGGGCTTCCCGAGCATGGGCGATCGCAGCCAGCCCTTCGTCAAGCGGGAGAACGAGGTCGATCAGTTCACGGACGACCTCACGATCCTGCGCGGCCGCCACACGATCAAGACGGGCGTGGACGTGCGCAAGGAGAAGATGTTCATCGGCTTCATCAACCGGCCGAACGGCGACTTCACCTTCAACGGCCGCCACAGCGGCAGCGCCGCGGCCGACTTCCTGCTCGGGCTGCCCTCGCGGGTCCGCACCGCGGTGCCGGGCGCCGACTCGATCAACGAGGGCGATGGCTGGCTGTACTCCGGGTACCTCCAGGACGAGATCCGGGTCACGCCGCGGATGACCCTGAATCTCGGCCTCAGGTACGAGTTGGCAACGCCCTTCGAGGACAGCGGCGATGGGCTGAACAGCTTCCGGCCGGGCCAGCAGTCCACGCGCTTCCCGGATGCACCCACCGGCCTGGTCTACCCGGGCGACGCGGGGGTGCCGAAGGGAACGTACGACACGGACTCGAACAACTTCGCGCCGCGGCTGGCGCTGGTCTGGGATCCCGAGGGCGAAGGCCGCTCGAGCGTCCGCGCCGGCTGGGGGCTGTTCTTCGACAGCCTGCCGGGCCAGGGCGACTTCTTCCAGAACTCGGTCCTGGCGCCGCCGTTCAACCCGCTGGTCCAGCTCGACGCGCCGCCCACGGTGGTGACCCTTGCGGACCCGCTCGCGAACCTCGAAGGCGGCCCGACGAGTTTTCCGCCAGGGATCATCTTCATCGGCTGGGGCTCGGAGTTCACCACGCCGAACTACCAGCACTTCAACCTCACCTATCAGCGCCAGCTCGGGCAGAACATCGGCCTCGAGGTGGGCTGGGTCGGGTCGCGGGGCCGGAACCTGCCGATCTTCATGGAGGTCAATCCGCGGGTGGTCGAGCCTGGCCAGACCACGCTCGGGCCGCGCACCTTCCGGGCTTTCAGCCTGGTGCGGCCGACCTTCACGGTGGCGAAGTCCTCGTACGACGCGTTGCAGGCGAGTGTGCGGATGCGGCCCACCCGCGGCCTCAACTTCCTCTTCTCGTACACCTACGGCCATGCGGAAGATCACGTCTCGGGGCTCAACATCGGCGGCGAGGAGCGGCCGATCGTTCCGGTCGACCTGGAGCGGCCGAGTTCGATCGACCGGGCGCTGGAGCGTGAGCGGGGCGATGCGCTGTTCGATGTCCGGCACCGGCTGGTGCTCAGCTTCGGCTACGACCTGCCGTCGCTCGAGAACAGCAGCGGCTTCGTGCGCGGACTGTTCGGCAACTGGCAGTTGAACGGCATCCTCCAGTCCCAGACCGGGTACCCGTTCCCGATCAGGGTGCGCGGCGACGACATCCGGGGTCTGACCTCGCGACCGGATCAGGTTTGCGACCCGAACCAGGGTGCGCCGAACACGGTCGACAAGTGGTTCAACACGGAGTGCTTCGTGCCGCTGAGCTTGGCCGAGACCGCCACGCGGCACGGCAACGCCAGCCGGAACACCATCCGCGGACCGGACTTCGAGCGCATCGACCTGTCGCTGATCAAGAACGTCCCGCTGGGCGGTGGAGACCGTTCGCTGCAGCTCCGGGTCGAGGCGTTCAACGTCTTCGACCGGGTCAACTTCGCCCAGCCGGGGAACCGGGTCGGAGACCGGGGCTACGGCGCCATTACGTCGACCAACGGTGACGGTCGGATCGTGCAGCTCGGGGTCAAGTACAACTTCTGATCAGCCGGGGCTCTCGCCCGCATCCTGAAGCCCGGGGTGCGGGCGACTCGCCGGCGCTCAGCCGGTCGGGTTCGCCTTGCCCTGGTGTACGAACCAGAGGTTGCGGGAGTAGACGAGTAGACCGAAGCTTTGGCCCGCGATGAAGACCGGATCGCGCCGCCACAGGGCGTAGCTCAGAAGCACCAGGCCGCCGCCCAGACTCAGGTACCAGAAGACCGTCGGGACGACGCTCTGCCGGCGGCGCTCCGTGGCGATCCACTGGACGAGAAAGCGGGACGCGAAGAGGGCCTGCCCGCCGAAGCCGATGGCTATCCAGAGGTTCTCGAGCGTGAGTGACGGCATGGTGGGCTCTCCAGGGGGTGGGCGGTGGCGGAAACGGCGCGCCGTCGGTACCAGGAGACGCCGAACAGGTCCAGGACGCCGCGCAGAAAGCGGCCGCGGATGTTGTACTTGCTCTTGCCGCGAGTGCGCGGACGGTGTCCAATCGGGATCTCAGCGTAGCTGCCGCCGTGCCTCAAGGCCAGTACCGGGAGAAAGCGGTGGAGTCCGTCGAAGGCTGGCAGGTCGTCGAGGACCTCGGCGCGGTAGCCCTTGAGCGCGCAGCCGATGTCGGTGCAGGGGTCGCCGAGGATCCATCGCCGCACCCGGTTCGAGATCCGGCTCGCAAGGCGCCGCAGCCGCGTGTCCTGGCGTCTCGCGCGCACTCCGGAAGCAACGTCGTGGTCGTCGAGCAGGGCGACGATGGCCGGAATGTCGGCGGGGTCGTTTTGCAGGTCGGCGTCCATGGTCACGATGAGAGAGGCTCGCGCGGCGCGTATCCCCGCGAGCAGGGCCGCCGACTGGCCGCCGTGACGGTCGAGGCTGAAGACCCGCGCCCTCGCATCGCTCTTCGCCAGTTCGGCGAGTTCCTCGCGGCTGCTGTCCGTACTCCTGTCGTCGACGAGGATCAACTCGTAGTCGAGACCGGTTGCGGCCATCGCGCCGGCGGTCTCGGCCGCCAGGCGTTCCAGGTTGCCCGCTTCGTTGAAGACCGGGGCGACGATCGAGATGTGCGGCGTCATGGCAGCGTCTTCGTCGATCCTATTGCTTCGCGTTGATACCCTGCGGCCCGTGCTGCTCATCGTGCGCCACGGCGAGACCGCCTCGAACGCCGCCCGGATCGTCCAGGTACCGGAGACGCCGCTCAACGAGCGCGGCATGGCGCAGGCGGAGCGGTTGGCGACGCGCCTCGTGGAGCACCACCAGGAGCGTCCCATCGGGCGCGTCGTTGCCAGCCATCTGCGACGCGCCGAGATGACCGCTGAGCCGGTGGCCGCGGCTCTCGGCCTGCCGCTGATCATCGAGCCCCTGCTGGCGGAGCGCAACTTCGGCGACCTGCGTGGAAGGGCGTACGCCGACATCGGTCTCGACATCATGGCGCCCGGCTACGAACCGCCGGCGGGGGAGGACTGGCCGTCGTTCCACCGGCGGGTTACCCAGGCCTGGAGCAGGATTCGTGAGCTGGCCCGGGACACCGAGGGCGACAGCGTCTTCGTCACCCACGGCCTCGTCTGCCACTCCCTGGCGCTCCATCACCTGGATCTTGGCGACGGTGTGGAGCAGCCCGATCGTTGGGGGAACACCTCGGTCACCTACGTCGAGGACGGTCGGACCGATACTGGGCGTCTACAGCGCCACGGCACGCCTGCGTCTCGCCCGCATGGGGCGCCGTGGAGGGTGACCCGGATCAACTGCTGCGACCACCTCGACGCGACGACCGCCGACGGCGGTCAGATGTCCGGCATCTGACGGGCCCGGCTCGGCGGCTCGACTGCGGCGGACAGGCGCCGCGCTCGGATAAAGTTCGGTTGCCTGCCGCTTCGGGAAGAACTGAGGTGGGCGGCGGGTTGCAGACTGCATGACCGGGGCTTTGTGCGCGAAGTCCCGGCTCTGCCTGTTCCCGGGCCGGAAGTCTGCAGGTGCTGCATCTCCAGGAAATGACCCAAGACGGACCCTTCGACATGACTGTGGACCTGAGCGAGACCGTTCCCTCCGACCTGTCGGCGGCGCCCCAGGCGGCGCCGCCCACTGCCCCTGCCGTGCCCGGCGTCAGCGAAGAGCTCCGGGTCGAGATCGCGGCCCAGGCCGACATGCTGCAGCGCGTTCGCACGGAGGTGGGCAAGGTCATCGTCGGGCAGACCTACATGATCGACCGCCTGCTGATGGCGCTGATCGCGGACGGACACGTCCTGATCGAGGGCATTCCGGGTCTGGCCAAGACGACCGCGATCAAGACGCTTGCCCAGGCGGTCGAGACCGGCTTCTCGCGCATTCAGTTCACGCCCGATCTGCTGCCCGCGGATCTGCTCGGCACCCAGATCTACCGGGTGGATCAGCACGATTTCCAGGTCAAGCAGGGGCCCATCTTCACCAACCTGCTGCTCGCGGACGAGATCAACCGGGCCCCCGCCAAGGTGCAGAGCGCGTTGCTCGAGGCGATGCAGGAGCGTCAGGTCACCCTCGGCGACCAGACCTTCGAGTTACCCGATCCGTTCCTGGTCCTGGCGACCCAGAACCCGATCGAGCAGGAGGGCACCTACCCGCTGCCGGAGGCCCAGGTCGACCGGTTCATGCTCAAGCTGCGCGTGGGCTATCCGAGCCGGGAGGAAGAGCGGGAGATCATGCGCCGGATGGGCCGGCGTGAGCGCCCTGTCGTCGAGGCGGTCGTGAGCCCGGACGACATCCGCCGGGCCCGGGACGTGGCCGACGCGATCTACCTGGACCCCAAGGTCGAGGACTACATCGTCGACCTCGTGTTCGCGACCAGGCAGCCGGCAGAGGTTGGCCTGGAGCGTCTCGAGCCGCTGATCGAGTACGGAGCGTCGCCGCGCGCCACGATCTTCCTCGCCGCTGCCGCCCGCGTGCAGGCCCTGATGTCGGGCCGGGCCTACGTGACGCCGCAGGACGTCAAGACGGTGGGCGCCGACGTTCTGAGGCACCGTGTCCTGGTCTCGTACGAGGCGGAGGCCCGGGACCTCACTTCGGACGATCTGATCCAGGAGATCATGGGCACCGTCGACGTTCCCTGACGTCGCTTCGGAGCGCAATCGATGTGGTTTTTCCGTCGTCACGACAGCGCTGACCAGGAGCGGCAGGAGGCGACCCTCTCGCCTGAGCTGCTGGCGCGGATCAAGACGATCCAGCTTCGCACCCAGCGTCTGGTGACCGACGCCCTCGCGGGCGAGTACCACAGCGCCTTCAAGGGGCGCGGCATGGAGTTCGAGCAGGTGCGTGAATACACGCCGGGGGACGACATTCGCCACATCGACTGGAACGTGACGGCGCGCATGTCGAGCCCCTTCGTCAAGGAGCACCGGGAGGAGCGCGAGCTGACGGTCATGCTGATCGTCGACGTCAGTTCCTCGGGCGCTTTCGGCACCGCCGAGAAGCAGAAGCGCGAGGTCGTCGCGGAGGTCGCCGCCGTGCTCGCCTACCTCGCCATCCAGAACAACGACCGGGTGGGGATGATCATCTTCTCGGACCGGATCGAGCACTTCATCCCGCCCAAGAAGGGGCGTTCCCACGTCTGGCGCGTGATCCGGGAAGTGTTGAGCTTCCGCCCGACGGGCCGGGGCACCGACCTCGACGGCGCTCTGGACTACCTGGGCCGGGTGGTGCCGCGCCGGTCGGTGGGTTTCCTCATCTCGGACTTCCTGGATGATGGCTTCTCCGAGCGCTTGCGCGTTGCGGCTCGCCGCCACGACCTGACCGCGATCCGTGTCCTCGACCAGCGCGAGGTCAGCCTGCCGCGAATCGGTCTGGTCGAACTCGAGGACGCGGAGACCGGCGAGGCCATCGTGATCGACACGGCGAGTCGCCGCGTTTCGGAGAGCTTTGCGCGCCTGGCCCGCGAGGATCTGAAGCGGCGTTCCGAGCAGTTTCGGCAGGCCGGTGTCGGCGAGATCCAGGTCTGGGCAGACCGTCCGTGGATTGATCCGATCGTCCGCTACCTGCGGGCGCGCGAACGGATGGTGCGGACGTGAGTTTCCATCCTCACCTTGGTCGCGGGCGCGTCGCGGCGGCAGCCGCCGGGACCGTGCTGGCGCTGCCTCTCCTGCTCGCGTGCGGGGCCGTCGAGGAACAGGCCGGCGCCGGGGAGGCGCTGAAGCCGCCCGCCGAGCTGCGGGCCGCGGTCGACCGCGCCACCGCCACGACGGGCGACCTGGTCACCTACGAAGTGGAAGTCGAGCGCGAACCGGACGTGAACGTCGAGCTGGCCGACCCCGGAGTCGACATCGCGGGCTTCCGGATCGTGGATCTCGGCCAGGACCCGCCGCTGACCCTCGCCTCGGGCCGGATCCTGGAACGCCGCTGGTTCCAGCTCCGCGCCGATCTGGTCGGCGCCTACGTGCTGCCGGCGCTCGCCGCCTCCTACAGCGAAGCGTCCGGTGGCGGCGGCGACCTGGAGGCGCCCGAGATCGCCGTTGAAGTCGAGTCGGTGTTGCCGGCGGACGGAACGGAGGTGACGGACATCCGCGACATCAAGCCGCTGCGGAGGGTCGAAACGGGTCGGTTGTGGCTGTTGTGGCTCGGACTCGCCGCCGCGGTTCTCGCGCTGGCGATAGCGGCTTGGTGGTGGCGGCGCCGGCGCCGAGGGAGCGGGGGCGAGGTTCCGGAAGTGCCCCGGATTCCGCCCTACGACCTGGCGATCCAGGAGTTGGAGCGGCTGCGGTGCACCGACTTCTCGAACCTGCGGGAACTGCGCCGCTACTACTTCGCCGTTTCGGCGGTCGTTCGGGCCTACGTCGAGGGCCGCTTCGGTTTGAACGCGACCGATCTGACGACGGAGGAGATCCTGAGCCGGGTGGCGCCGATCCGGATCGATCCGGTGCAGGCAAGGCGCCTGGAACGGTTCCTCGTCGCGACGGATCAGGTCAAGTTCGCGGCCCACCTGCCCCTGCTCGAGGAGATCGACCGCACTTACGAGCAGGCACTGGGCTTCGTGCGCGCGACGCGGCCGGCGGATGAGGATGCCGGCGAGGACGGCGGCAACGCGGAGGACCCGGCATCCGTAGCCGACCAGGCGGAGAAGGCGGCATGAACGAGCAACTCCTGTTCGCCGATGTCCGCTGGCTCTGGGTGCTGCTGCCGCTGTACGTGATCTGGTCTTTCCTCTGGTGGCTTCGTCCACGCTGGCGTCACCTCGCGGCGCGGCGCGGTTTCTCCGTCGGACGGAAGGCCGCGGGCAGAACGGCTGTGGCCTACTCGTCCGTCGTGCATGCGCGCCAGTCGGCCCGCTCTGGTACGCCGACCGCACGTCGCCTGGTGGCGGCGCTGCGTCTCGTGGTCGTCGCCCTGGTGCTGCTCGCCGTGATGCGTCCCCAGACCGGCCGCGCGCTCACCGAGGTGAGCACGGAGGGCATCGACATCGTGCTCGTGATCGACACCTCGGGGTCGATGAGGGCGCTCGACCTCGACGCCCACGAGCGTTCGCTGAGTCGCCGACGGGATCGCCTGGAGGTGGCCAAGGGAGTGGTCGAGACGTTCATCGCTGCGAGGCCCAACGACCGCATAGGCCTCGTCGTGTTCGGCGCGGAGGCCTTCACGCAGTGTCCCCTGACTCTCGACCACGGCATCGCCGCGACCTTCCTCGAGCAGTTGGAGATCGGCATGGCGGGCGACGCCACGGCGATCGGATCGGCCGTCGGCGTGGCGACCAAGCGCCTCAAGGACTCGGCGGCCGAATCGAAGGTCGCGGTGTTGCTGACGGACGGGCGGAGCAACGCCGGCGCCCTGACTCCGCTGCGGGCCGCCGAGGCGGCGTCGGCGCTCGGCGTCAAGCTGTACACGATCGGCGTCGGCACCCGCGGTCAGGCGCCCATCGTGGTGGAGACGCGGTTCGGGCCGCGCGTCGTCTACGAGGATGTGGAGATCGACGAGGACACTCTGCGGCAGATGGCGACGGCTACCGGCGGCGCCTACTTCCGGGCCGAAGACGTGGCGGGACTGGAGGAGATCTACGAGCGGATCGACGAACTCGAGAAGACCGAGATCAGCCAGGAGTCCTTCATGGAGTACGAGGAGCGCTTCGCCTGGCTGGTGACGCCGGCGGTGTTCCTGCTCCTGCTCGAAGTGGTGCTGCTCGATTCCCGCCTGAGGAAGTTGCCGTGAGGGGGAAGCCGATGAGGTCCGGATCGGTCCGGCAGCGCGGTGAGCACCGGGGCCGAACGCTGCTGGCGCTTGTGCCGGTTGCGTTCCTCGTGCTCGGTTGCGAGGTCCGCACGGGACGGCCGGACGCGCTCTGGCTGCTGTGGCTGGGGCCGGGCCTGCTGCTCTTCTACGTCTACGCGTTCCGCACCCGGGCCCGGTTGCTCGGCCGCTTCGCCTCCCCCGAGATGCTGCCGGTGCTGGTCGCCGGGGTCAGCCGGCCGCGGCGTCGCCTGAAGGCGCTGCTCGTACTGGTCGCACTGCTGGCCCTGGTGGCGTCTCTTGCCCAGCCCCGCTGGGGTTTCGTCTGGGAGGAGGTCCACCGGGAGGGCGTCGACATCGTGGTCGCCCTCGATGTCTCGGACTCGATGTTGGTGCGCGATGCGGAGGCGGGCGGCGAACTCAGCCGCCTCGAGCGCGCCAAGCGCGAGATCGCCGATCTGCTCCACCGCCTGGAGGGCGATCGCATCGCCCTGGTGGCATTTGCCGGCGCGGCCTTCCTGGAACTGCCGCTGACTCTCGACTACTCGGCGGCCGCTCTGTTTCTGGAGGCCATGGCGCCGGATCTGATTCCAACCAAGGGCACCGCGATCGGTGAGGCGCTACGGGTGTCGCTTGAGGCGTTCGACCGTGTTGCCGCGGTCGGATCGCGGCAATCGCGCGCGGTGATCCTGATCACCGACGGCGAGGATCACCTGGGCGAGGCGCAGGAAGTCGCCGAGACCGCCGCCGCGGGCGGCGTGCGCATTTTCGCGATCGGCATCGGGCGCGACGAGGGCGCGCCCATTCCCAAGCCTGGCGGCGGCTTCCGCACTGACCGCCAGGGCGAGATCATCCTCAGCCGGCTGGACGAGGCGGCGCTGCAGCGGATCGCCCTGACCACCGGCGGGCGCTACGTCCGCTCGGTGACAGGTGACGTGGATCTGGAGCAGATCTACGCCCAGGGCATCAAGGCACAGCTACAGGACCAGGAACTCGATTCCAGCCGCCGCCAGCGCTGGCAGGAGCGCTTCCAGTGGCTGCTGGTCATCGCCCTGGTCGCGCTGATGCTGGAACCGCTGATCAGCGACCGTTTGCGGCGCCGCGACGTGACCCTCGAAGGAGGCGACCATGCGGCAGCGGCGTGAAGCCCGGTTCGAGACGCTCGTTCTCCTTGCGTGGGGGCTGTTGCTTCCGCTGGCCGCAGGCGCACAGCCGCCGGCCGGGGAGCCGGTACAGCCGGCGCCGCCGCAGGCGCCGCCGGTCGAGTACTCCTCGCCCTACGATGCGTTCGACGCCGGCGCCTATGCCCAGGCCCTCGACGGCTTCGTGGACCGGCAGACCAGGCAGCCGGACGACCCGGAACTGGGTCTCAACGTCGGCGCCGCGCACTACAAGTTGAACGACTTCGAGTCCGCTGACGCCCAGTTCTACCGCGCCGCGGCAATCGGCGACGACGAGGTGCGGGCCCAGGCGCTCTACAACCTCGGCAACAGCGCCTACCGCCAGGGCAAGCTGGGAGATGCGGTCGACTTCTACATGGCCTCCCTGGAGGCGAATCCGGACGACCTGGACTCCAAGTTCAATCTGGAGTTCGTGCGCGAGGAGTTGAAGCAGCAACAGCAGGACCAGGAGCAGCAGGACCAGGAACAGGAGAGCCAGGAGAGCGCCGAGCAGCAATCGGAGGACTCGGACCAGGGCGGAGGCGAACAGCCCGAAGACCAGCAGCAGGACCAGGGCGCCCAGGGCCAGGACCAGCCGGAGGACCAGGAGTCGCAGGATGGCGAAGGCTCGCAGGACTCCGATCGCGACGGGCTCGGCGACGACCTCGAACGCAGCGGGGAAAACCCCACCGACCCTCAGAATCCCGACAGTGACGCCGATGGCTTGCCCGACGGTCAGGAGGACCGGAACCGGAACGGCCGGGTCGACCCGGGTGAGACCGATCCGAACCGCCAGGACAGCGACGGTGACGGCATCCCCGACGCGGCGGAACCGCCTTCCGATGGCGATGGCTCCGATCCCGGCAATCAGGGCGGCCCCCGGGAAGCACCGCCGGGCATGACACCGGAGGAGGCCGAGCGCTACCTGCAGGCATTGGAGGAAGGACGCCTCGACCCGAATCGGCGTGGTCAGCGCGGACGCAGCAGCCGTCAGGCCAAGGACTGGTAGGTCGATGAAGGGCAGGAGACGAGCGTTCCGTCGGCCGAGCAGGAGGCGCTCGGTCGCCCTCGGCTGGTCTGCGGTCCTTTTCGCGTCGTTCTTGGCCATGCCGGGGGCAGCGGCAGTCGGGGCACAGGACCCGGGGGCGATCCGGGTCACGGTGGACCGCAACCAGGTCGCTCTCGGGACCCAGATCTACCTGACGATCATGCTCAATGGTTCCCCCGACGAGCCGCCGAGGCTGCCCGAGCTGCCGGATTTCCGGGTTGTGTCGCGTGGTCAACAGCGACAGACGCAGATCAACAACGGCAGGGTCAGCAACAGCACCTCGTACAACTACCTGCTGATCCCGGTACGGGCCGGCACGTTCGAGGTCGGATCGGCAGTCGCACTGGTCAACGGTGTGGAGGTCAGGAGCCAGCCGTTCACGGTCCAGGTCACCGCTGCCGAGGAAGACGGCGACGAGCAGGACCGGGATCTTTTCGTCGCCGCCTCCGTTTCTACCGACCAGCCATGGCAGGGGCAGCAGGTGATCTACACGTGGCGCTTCTACAGCCGGGTGCGGGTCGGCCAGGGCTCGATCGAGTCGATGGACTTCGGCGGTGACGTGGTGGCCGAGGATCTCGGGGAGGTGCGCCAGTTCACGACCGCGATCGAGGGCGTCCAGTACACGGTGAACGAGGTGCGCAAGGCGCTCTTCCCGCAGCGCGAGGGCGAGGTGGTGCTGCCGCCGACCCAGCTCAGCGTGGAGGTGCTGGTGGAAGAGCCGCGCCGCCAGAGCCGGCGACGTGGCATCTTCGACGACTTCGACAGTCTGCTCGGTCGTGGTGGACGCTGGGAGACGAAGTACCTGGTCACCGAACCGTTGACGCTCAACGTGCGGCCGCTGCCGCCGCCTCCCGCGGGCTGGAACGGCCTGGTCGGGGACTTCGAAGTCGAGGCCTCACTGAGCCGGCGCCAGTTGCAGGTGGGTCAGTCGGCCACGCTGGAAATAGGGGTCGCCGGTACCGGCAACGTGCAGCTCCTGGCTGAGCCGGAGTTTCCCGAACTGCCGGCGTTCAAGATCTACCCGGATCAGCCGACCGGCACCGTCGACAACAGCGGCGGCCAGATCAGCGGGCGCAAGGTTTTTCGCCGGGCGCTGGTGCCCCTAGTGGTCGGCGCGCTCGACGTTCCGCCGCTGGAGATCGTCTACTTCGATCCCGAGCGTGGCGAGTACAAGACGCGCTCGACGGATCGCATCGGCCTGGAGGTCACTCCCGCGGATGGCGAGGAAGAGCTGATGCTCACCGAATCCCTCGCGCCGACCACGGGCAAGGTCGCGGTGCGGATCCTCGCCGACGACATTCTTCCGATTCGCCGGGCGGCTGCCGGTATCGTGTCCGCCGCCCCGCAGGGCTGGAGGGCGTGGTTGTGGTTGGCCGGCGGCGTGCTGCCGCCGATGCTGTACGTGTTCCTGCTCACCCAGTACCGGCGCGAGCGTCGCTACGCCGCCGACCGGACGCTGCGCCGGCGCCAGCGGGCTCTGCAGCAGGCCCTGGCCGCGGCGAAGAAGCTGCCATCCGGTTCGGGAGCGGCAACAGCGGCCGAGGCTTCCAGGGTGCTGCGGTGCTACGTGGGCGACAAGTTGGGCATCGAGGGAGCGGCCCTTACGCCTGCCGAAGCGGAGACGGCCCTGATTCAGGCCGGCGTGGACCCGGGTGTGGCGGCGCACTGCCGGTCGGAACTCGAACGGTTCGAGGCGGCCCAGTACGGCGTGGCGGCGGTCCCGGCAACCGCCGAAGCGGTGGCCGGCGGCGCGGAGGACGGCCTGAGCGAGTTGATCCGGACCATTGACCGGCAGTTCAAGGGGAGAAGGACGTGAGACGGGGTTGCGCGCTCTTTTTCGTTCTCCTGGCTGCGGCCGGTGTCGTCGCCGGGCAGCAGGAGCCGTCGCCCGTGGTCACCGAGGCGCCCGCCGTCGAGGAAACTCCGGAGGTCCCGGAACCCGCGGAGCTCTGGGTGAACGGCAATGCCGCCTACGAGGCCGGTGACTTCGAGACGGCGGTGTCGCTCTACCGTGAGATGGAGAGCATGGGGGTCGAGAACGGTCACCTCCACTACAACCTGGGGAACGCCTACCTGCGCGCCGGCGAGCTGGGACAGGCGATCGCGTCGTACCGCCGTTCGCTGCGCCTGTCGCCGCGCGACGAGGATGCTCTCGCCAACCGGGCGTTCGCTCGCCGCAGCGCGCGCGACGAGATCGCGCCGCCGGAGCCTCCGGCATTGCTGCGGACCCTGCTGTTCTGGCACTACAGCCTGGCGCCGGCCGAGGTTCTTCGCAGCGTCGTGCTGGTCAGCGTGGCGTTCTGGATCGTGCTCGCCCTGCGGCTCTACCGGCGTGCTTCGGAGGTGCTCCGGTGGTCCGCCGTCTGCCTGCTGGTGGTGGGGCTCGCGCTCGGCGGCTCGCTCGTCGCCCACGCCGCCTTCGCGCCCGCCATAGCCGTCGTCCTGCCGCAGGAGATCGACCTCCACGCCGCCGCCGGTGAAGGCTCGGTTGTCCGCTTTCGCCTCCATGCCGGCACCGAGGTACAGGTCATCGAACAGCGACCGGAGTGGATCCGCATCGAGCTGCCGGACGGTCAGCGGGGCTGGTCGAGACGCGAGTACGTGGAACTTGTAGAGTGAGCACAGCGCAGATGTCCTGAGGAGAATCGCATGAGACGCATGTACTCGGTTACAGCAGTTTGGGACGAGGAGGCCGAGGTGTTCTACTGCGAGAGCGACATTGAAGGCCTACATATCGAGGCGGCTACCCTTGAGGAGTTCCAGAGCCTGATTGCCGAGCACGCGCCTGAGCTGATCATCGCGAACCACTTGAAGCCGAGGGACATTGCGAGGATGTCGCTCGGGGATCTCATCCCGGCAATTCTGTTGCAAGCACGGGTTCCAGCGGGGCACGCAGCTTGACGTGGCGCAGGGCTTCTACCGGCAGGTAGTCCATCAGTTGTCGTTGCTCGGCTTTGAGCACATCAAGGGAGGCAAGGGCTCTCACGAGAAGTGGATTTCGGCGGCTGGAGAAAAGACACTGACGGTGCCGAGACGGCTCAAGAGTCGGCACACGGCAAACAACATCCTGAAGAGCGCCGGAAGCACCAAACGGCTCTGAGCCGTCAGCGGTTCGCCGCGAAGCGCCGCCCGAGGATCTCGAAGAACGCCGACAGGAACCGGAATGTCAGACCCCAGACGATGTGCCGCTCGGGATCGCCGACGACGACGCCGGGGAAGCTCACCTCGGGATAGGGCGGGTGCCGGTAGTCGATGACCCGGGAAGGATCCTCGAACCAGGCCAGCGGCACCCAGAACGCCTCGGCGACTTCGTAGTTCAGGGCCAGGTCGTTGCCGGCGCCCGCGTCGACCTCGTAGACGAACGCCGCGATCCGGAGCTGCCGGCCCTGGCCGGCACGTTGCCCCGTCTGATCGTCGAGCCGGCCGATCAGGCGGGCGCCTTCAAGCGAGAGGCCGACCTCCTCGTCGGTCTCGCGCTCCGCGGTGTGTTGCAGGTCCCGGTCGGTCTCGTCGTGCCGGCCGCCGGGCAAGGCCATCTGCCCCGACCAGGGGTCGGACGGCTTTCGCGCCCGCTCGATGAACAGGGCCTCAGGGCCGGCGGTCGAGGGCCGCAGGACCATCGCCACACTGGCCTCGAACTCGGCCGGCGGGCGGATGAGGGCCTCGTGAGCCGCCAGTCGGCGGCGGATCGTGACGAGATCGACTCCCGGATGCGGCGCGTCGGTTCGGTTGCCGGCGACTTCCCGGTCGG
This sequence comes from Candidatus Multivorans sp., assembly GCA_965205295.1. GTDB lineage: Bacteria > Acidobacteriota > Thermoanaerobaculia > Multivoradales > Multivoraceae > Multivorans. The sequence continues at coordinate 1,147,520 of OZ242167.1, read as the reverse complement.
CTCGACCCGCGGCTCGACTCTGCTGCGTTGCCCTCATGGGGACCGCTACGCGCCGAACGTCGATTTCAGCCAGTCGATCAGCACCCGGTTGAACTCCTCGGGCTTCTCCTGCTGAGTCCAGTGGCCGCAGTCCTTGATCGTGTGCTTGTCGATGTTCGGAACCAGCGCCTCGATGCCGTCGGCGGAGGAAGGGGGCAGGACGACGTCGTTCTCGGCGCCGACGTAGAGGCACGGCTGCTCGATCCGCTGGTCCTTGTCCTTCATCAGTTCCCAGTTGCGGTCGATGTTGCGGTACCAGTTGACGCCGCCGGTGAAGCCGGTGCGTTCGTAGGTGTCGACAAAGTGCGCCAATTCTTCCTCGGTGAGCAGGAGTTCGCCGCGCAGGTCGTCTGCCGTTCCGTGCCTGATGATCTCGAGCAACTGGAACTTCCGCTCCGGCGCGTCGGCGGGGAGCTTGTTGAAGGCTTCGGCATCCCAGGCGCCGCGGCGCATGAAGGTGCGGAAAGACTTCTCCGTGTCCGCCTCGAGCGCCTCTTCCGCCCTGTAGGGCTCCTGGAAGGCGACGACGTAGTTGTCCTCGCCGCGCGTTCGGCGCAGGATGTCGATCGGGGCTACGGGCGGTTGGGGTCCGGTGGGGGTGTTCACGCCGACGACGCCGAGGACGCGCTCGGAGTGGAGTCGGGGCATGGCCCAGACCACGGCGCCGCCCCAGTCGTGGCCGACGAACACCGCCTTCTCGATGCTGCGGGCATCGAGGAGCCCAACCAGGTCGGCGCACAGCTCGGCGATGTTGTAGGCCTCGATCGCCAGTGGACGCTGGGTGTTGCCGTAGCCCCGCTGATCGGGCGCCAGGGCGCGGAAGCCTGCTGCCGACATTGCCGGCAGTTGGTGGCGCCACGAGTAGGCGAGTTCCGGAAAGCCGTGGCTGAAGACGACGGGCACGCCTTCGGTTCCGGATTCGTACACGGCCATTCTGAGGCCGCCGTTGGTGCGGATGTAGCTGGGCTCGGGCCAGGCCGGGGTCTCTTGCGCGGCGGCCGCTGCGGCGCCCGACTTCGCGGCGAGTGCGGCGGCGCCTACGGCCGAACCGGCGATCAAAGTGCGTCGCGTCATCGGTGCGTCGGACTCGCTGGAATCGTCGTGTGTGGTCATGGCGGGCAATGGTAGCCGAGGGCCGGGCCCCCGCTCTCGGGGTTGAGGTTGTCCCGGACCGCGCCTGCTGTTGAGGCGGCTTAGCCCGAATGGGATGCGAGGAAGCCGGAGCGACGTGGTAGTACGGTGGGCCATGAAGAGCTTCTATCTGATCCTGTGTGTCCTCGGTACCGTGCTGCCCTGGTGGCACCTCCAGGAGTTCTTGCTCGAGGCGGGCGGTCTCGACCTGGTCGCCTTCGTCGGCGCGGCGGCCGCGAATCCGGTAGCGGCGGGTTTCAGCATCGACGTGGTGATCTCGTCGATCGTGTTCTGTACCTTCCTCATCGGAGACGGCCGGCGGAACGGCATGACCCACTTGTGGGTCTACGTTGCCGCAAACCTGCTGGTCGGGCTCTCCCTTGCTTTGCCGCTCTACCTCTATCGCCGCACCGTGGCCATCGAGGCGAAGCGCATCTGGTCGGCCTGAACCGGCGCGGCGCTCGCCCGAATCAGGAGCCCGCCGGCCAGGGTTTGGTGCGGATCACCCGGCCGAAGTCGCCCGGACCGGCGATCTTGCGCTGAACCTGCAGAACCTCGCCCATTCGCTCGTGGATCTCCGGCGGGAATGGCGTGCTGCGCCGCGTGTCCAGATCGATGTGGATGCTCAGCAGTTCGTGGGTCGCGGCGACGTACCCCTCGTCGGCGTGCACCATGCGCATGAAGGTGTGGTACTTCTTGTCGTCGAAGCCGAGCAGCTCCGCTTCGACGATGATCGGCGCGCCCGCGGGCAACTCCCGGAGCCAGGTGAGGTGGCTGTCGATCGAGAAAGTCGAGCGTCGGTTCGACTTGCGGTAGGTCCGATCGACGCCCAGGAACGCGGTCCAGGGGCCGGTCGCGTCGTCGAACACGACCAGGTAGTAGCCGGCATTCATGTGGCCGTTGTGGTCGATCCACTCGGGCAACACGGTGGCGGTCCAGATCTGCTGCGGGTCGGTCATGCTGGCCTGGAAGTCGCCGAGCGGCGGTTCGGCGGTGCCGGAGTCTACCGGCGCTGTGGGCCGTCGGGGAGCTCCGGGAGCTGCTCTGAAAGCCCTGGAGGCCCTCCTGGCCCTGCTGTGCGGCTTGACATGGCGGAGCCCGAGCGCGCACAATCCGCGCTCACCCCTCCCTCTGACCGAGCATTCGGTGCGAGAAATGACCCACTCGACAGACGCCTCGTCTCTGCTCAGGCGGCTCGACAAGCCGGGCGCGAAGCCCCGGCTTCAGGACTGGGCGCCCACGGGGTAGAGATCAACGCAGCGAGACCTTCCGGCCGGCCATCCAGTTCTGGGATGCGCCGGCCTTGCTGTAACTAGAGGAACCCTTCTGTAGCCAGAGGAACACTGCATGGCCTCTCATTCGTCAGTCATCGACTCTCATCCGGCGATCATCGAATCGACCCTCCGCGAAGGCGAGCAGTTCGCCAACGCCTTCTTCGACAGCGACCAGAAGGTGGAGATCGCGGGTTTGCTGGACGCCTTCGGGGTCGAGTACCTGGAGCTCACTTCACCGGCGGCGAGCCGCCGCAGCCGGGACGACTGCGAACGGGTGGCGAAGCTGGGCCTGCGAGCCAGGGTGTTGACCCATACGCGCTGTCACTTGGGCGACGCGAAGCTGGCCCTCGAGACCGGCGTCGACGGCATCGACGTTGTGTTCGGCACCTCCCGCTACCTGCGGGAGTACTCGCACGGCAAGAGCATGAACGAGGTGATCGAGACCGCGGTCGAGGTCGTCCAGTACATCCGGTCGCACGATGTCCAGGTCCGTTTCAGCACCGAGGACTCGTTCCGCAGCGAGCTGGCAGACCTGATCCGCGCCTACCGGGCCGTGAACGCCGTCGGGGTGAACCGCGTGGGCGTCGCGGACACCGTGGGCGTGGCGAGTCCCCGGCAGGTCTACGACCTGGTTCGCCGCCTGCGCCGGGAAGTGGACTGCGATATCGAGTTCCACGGCCACAACGACACGGGCTGCGCCGTGGCCAATGCCTTCTGCGCCTTGGAGGCAGGGGCGACCCACGTCGATACGTCGGTGCTGGGAATCGGCGAGCGGAACGGGATCACGCCGCTCGGGGGCCTGGTGGCGCGCCTCTACGCCGAGGATCCGGAAGCGATCCGTGCGCGCTACGACCTGCCGCTGCTGCGCGAGATCGAGAACTACGTCGCCTCCCTGGTCGAGGTCGACGTGCCGTTCAACAACTACATCACCGGCTACACGGCGTTCACGCACAAGGCGGGCATTCACGCGAAGGCGATCCTCAACGACCCGTCGAGCTACGAGATCCTCGATCCGGCCGACTTCGGGCTCGACCGGTACGTCCACGTCGCCCACCGGCTGACCGGGTGGAACGCGATCAAGTCCCGCGCCGAGCAGTTGCGGCTCGAGCTCAGCGATACGCAGATCAAGGAGATCACCACACACATCAAGGCGCTCGCGGACGAGAAGCCGCTCAGTCTCTCGGATGTGGACACCCTGCTGCGCGACTACCACACGGCGGAGCTGGCGCCTGCGGTCGCCGGGGCCACCGGGTGAGCGAGCCCGGTCGGCCGGCCGACACGGCGCGGACGTTCGCGCAGAAGGCTCTGGCCCGGGCCAGCGGCCTGGAGAGCGTGGCGGTCGGCGAGATCGTCGACGCGCGTCCCGACATCGTGCTTAGCCACGACAACACGGCGCCGATCGCGGAGATCTGGCGGCAGTTCGGGCAGCCGCGGGTCGCCATCCCGGAGCGGATGGCCGTCACCCTCGACCATGCCGTGCCGGCGCCGACCGTCCGTCACGCCCAGAATCACGCGGAGGTCCGCGCCTTCGTCGCCGAGCAGGGTGTGGGCCACTTCTTCGAGGTCGGCCGCGGCATCTGCCACCAGGTCCTGAGCGAGGAGGCCGTCGTCCTTCCGGGCGACACGATCCTCGGCTCGGATTCCCATACGCCGCACTTCGGCTGGCTGGGGGCGTTCGGCGCCGGCGTCGGCCGGAGCGAGATGGCCGTGTTGTGGGCGACCGGCGAACTGTGGCTGCGGGCGCCGGAGTCGCTGCGGATCCGGCTCGAGGGCGCGCTCGGCGAGTGGGTCACGACGAAGGACGCGGCTCTGACGCTGATCGGCGACCTGGGCGCTGACGGCGCGCTCTACCGCAGCGTCGAGTTCAGCGGCCCGGCAATCGCCGCCCTGAGCCTCGACTCCCGCGCGGCGCTGGTCAACATGATGGCCGAGATGGGGGCCAAGAACGCCTGGATGCCGCCGGACGGAGCGGTGTTCGACTACCTGGCCAAGCGGCTCGTCGCGCGTCCGGGACGGCGGGTGGGTCGGGGCGCCGAGCCCGGCGAGACCGCGGCGCAGGTTGCGGCGCGCCTTGAGATGCGGGCGCTCCATCCCGATCGCGGAGCGACGTACGCGGCCGAGCACGTGCTCGATCTGAGCGGGGTCGAACCCCGGGTGGCGCGCCCGCACCAGGTGGACGACACGGTCGCGGTCGGCGATCTCGAATCGGTGCGCGTGGACCAGGCCTTCATTGGCACGTGCACCAACGGCCGCCTGGAGGATCTCGGAGCGGTTCACCGGGTGATGGCCGGGCGGCGCACCGCTCCGGGCACCCGGATGGTCATCGTGCCGGCTTCGAGCGAGGTCTGGAGCGAGGCCCTGGCGCGTGGCTGGGTCGCCGATCTTGCCGAGGCCGGCGCCGTGTTCGGCACCCCCGGCTGCGGTCCCTGCATGGGCAACCACTTCGGCGTGCTGGCGCCGGGCGAAGTTTGCATCTCCAGCGCGAACCGGAACTTTCAGGGCCGGATGGGGGACCGCGGCGCCGAGATCTACCTCGCGTCACCGGCCGTTGTCGCGGCAAGCGCTGTTGCGGGAAGGATCGCCCATCCGCGCGAGGTGACGGGGTGAGCGGCAGCGAGGGAATCGCGACGGTCGATGTCGGCAGGCCGTTCCGGGGCCGGGTGTTTCGGTACGGCGACCATGTGAACACCGACGTCATCTTTCCCGGCCGCTACACCTACACGAAGAGCCGGCCCGAGGAGGTCGCGCCCCACGCGTTGGAGGATCTCGACCCGACATTCGTCAAGCGGGTACAAACCGGCGACGTGATCGTCGCCGGCTGGAACTGGGGCTGCGGCTCGAGCCGCGAGCAGGCCGCGGTGTGCCTCCGCTACGCCGGCGTCGGCGCCGTGATCGCGCGGAGCTTCGGGCGCATCTTCTACCGCAACGCGCTGAACAACGGCCTGCTCGCGATCGTCTGCCCGGAGGCCGTCGATGCGCTCGAGGAGGGCGCCGCGGTGGAGGTCGATCTCGAAGGGTCGGTGATCCGCTGCCTCGGTGACTCCGAGTCCGCGAGCGCGGCTTCCGCACCTGGGAACCCGGGTGGCGCGACCTCGCGCCACACGCGAACCACTCCGAGCGCCCGTCATCGGGCGCACGGATGGCACGCGGGCGTCTCGCCCGCATCCGGATACGCGCCGCAACAGTTCGTCTTCGCCGGGTTCAGCCCCGCCGTGCGGTCGATGATCGCCGCCGGCGGCCTGATCGAACAGACGAAGCGGCGGTTGGCGGCGGGGTAGGACCGGGGTGTCGGGCCAGGCGGCAGGGAGCGCCGACGACTCCGCCACTCAGCCCGTCCGCCTCGCCTGGATCGGCGGCGACGGGATCGGCCCCGAGGTTGTGGACGCGGCGGTGCGGGTCGTCGACGCGGTCTGCGGCGAGCGGATCGAATGGGTCGAGGCCGAGATGGGCTGGCAGACCTTCGAGCGCACCGGCAGCGCGCTGCCCGAAGCCACGGTCGAGGTGCTCGAAAGCTGCGCCGGCGCGCTGTTCGGCGCCGTGTCGTCGCCGAGCCATGCAGTGGCCGGGTACCGGAGCCCGATCGTCGAACTGCGGCGGCGCTTCGATCTCTACGCGAATGTGCGGCCCTTGAGCAGCGGTGCAGTCGACGCCGTCGTCGTCCGCGAGAACACGGAGGGCCTCTACTCCGGCCGCGAACGCTGGGAGCGGGAGGGAGAAGTCGCAATCGCCGAGCGGGTGATCAGCCGCAGAGCAACCGAACGGATCGTCCGCTTCGCCTGCGAACTGGCCCGGTCACGGAGCGCTCAGCGAGACAGTTCGGCCCGCCTCACCGTCGTCCACAAGGCGAACGTCCTGCGCCTGACCGACGGCCTGTTCCGCGAGACCGCGCTCGGAGTCACGGCCGGTTTTCCGGAGATCGAAGTCGAGGAGCAACTCGTCGACTCCATGGTCTACCGGCTGATCCTGGAACCGGAGCGCTACGACGTGATCGTGGCGCCGAACCTCTACGGCGACATCCTGAGCGACGCAGGGGCGGCGCTGGTCGGCGGTCTGGGTGTTGTCGGATCGGCGAACTGCGGTGAGGGCTTCTGCCTCGCCGAGCCGGTCCACGGCAGCGCCCCCGACATCGCGGGGCAGGGCGTCGCCAACCCGATCGCCGCCATCGCCGCCGCAGGGTTGTTGCTGGAGCGGGTCGGGCTGCAAGACGCCGCCGCCGGCGTCCAGCAGATCCTCGCAGGACATCGGGCGAACGGTCCCAGAACCCCCGACCGCGGCGGCAACGCGGCGACGAAGGAAGCGGTCGCAGATCTGCTGGCGCGGGTCTAGGGCTCTGCTACCGCTGGAACCAGAACGGCTTCCGCTGCTCCTTCTCGCCCGCGATCTCGTTCATCGACACGGCGTCGAAGATGCGGCCGCCGACCATCACGTAGCGGACGATCTCCGAGCTGCGCAGATTCTCGAGCGGGTTCTGTTCGAGGACGATCAGGTCGGCGAGCTTGCCGGCCTCGAGCGAGCCGAGGTCGGCGTCCATGCCGATGTAGCGGGCGCCGTTGATCGTGGCGGCTCTGAGTGCGTGGTGCGGGGTCATGCCGCCCTGCTCGAACATCCACATCTCCCAGTGGGCCGCGAGGCCCTCGCGCTGGCCGTGGGCGCCGAGCTGGATGGGCACGCCGGCGCGGTCGAGCGCCGCGACCACTCGGGCGGTGAGGATGTGGTTGTACTCGCCTTCGGGCGCCATCTGCCGGCGGCGGGCGCGGGCATCGATCTGTTCGCGCGGGACGTAGTTCAGGAGCCGTTCGTTGGCCCAGACGTCGGTGTGCTGGTACCAGTAGTCCTCGCCCTGGATGCCGCCGTAGGCGACGCCGAGGGTGGGCGTGTTGCCGACCCGGCTGTTGCCCCAGAACTGGATCACGTCGTCGTAGATCGCGCCCACGGGGAGCGAATGCTCGATGCCCGTGTGGCCGTCGGCGACCATCGTCATGTTGTGCTGGAACAGGGCGCCGCCTTCGTTGACCACCAGCATGCCGAGCTCCTGGGCCGCCGCGACGATCTTCTGGCGCTGGTCGCGGCGCGGCTGGTTGTAGCTCTTGACGCTGAAGGCGCCGGCCTTCTGCAGCCGGCGCAGGTGCTGGACCGCGTCGTCGGGGGTCTCGACGATCGCGCGGAAGGCGCCCATGGCGCCGTAGAGGATCGTGCCGGTGGCAAACAGCCGTGGTGCCGTGATCTCGCCGGCGCGCTGCATCTCGCTGGCGGCGAAGAAGGTGCTGGTGTCGGTCGAGGGGTCGTGGACGGTGGTGACGCCGAAGGCGAGCGCGGCGTAGAAGTCGGGGATCTGCTGCGGCGTGATCTCCTGGCCACCCGGCGAGCCGTGCCAGTGGACGTCGATCAGGCCGGGCATCACGGTCAGCCCTGAGCCGTCGATGACCGTGGCGTCCGCAGGCACGTCGACCTGCCGCGACGGGCCGATCGCCGCGATCCGGTCACCGTCGACGACGACGGTGCCGCGGCGGACGATCTCCATCCCGTCCGCGCCGGCCATCGTGATCAGCCGCGCGTCGATGATGGCGATCTTCCCGGTCGGCCGCCGGGTGTTCACTTCGAAGCCGAGGTCGATGCCCGCAGGAGGAGGCTCGGCTTCCGCGTCGTCGTCGTCGTCGCCGTCGTCGCCGTCGTCCGCGGTCTCCTCGCCGTCCTCGTCCGCTTCCGGATCCGCCGGCGCGAAGGCGTCCTCGAGCCGCCGCTCGAACAGCTCCGGTCCCAGCGACCAGTAGAGCGTCGAGCTGTCGCCGGAGAAGTGCAGGTCGGTGCCGTCGTCGGTGGAGACGTTGCGCACCGGCAGGCCGGGCGTCTTCGGGCCGACCTCGATCGCCTTCGATGCCGGCACAAATGGCACGACATGGGCGTCGAAGCGCTCCGCGAACGCCAGCCAGCGGCCGTCGGGCGACACGCGCATCTCGGTGGCGACCTTGCTGCCGGCATGGTCGCGGGCTTCGGCTTCGCCGGCGCTTGCGAGCGGCACGCTACGGAGCACCCGCCGGTCCCAGCTCTCGGTGGCGGTGAAGTAGACGCGCTCCGGATCGGCGCCGAAGTGGGGGCCGGCGCCGCCGCGCGCGATCCGCACCGGCGCGGTCTGGCCGCCGGCTGAGGTGCGGTAGAGGCCCGGGTCCTTGGACCACAGCGGGCTGCGGGTGCCGCCGCCCCGGGTCTTGCGGTAGACGACCGTGGCGCCGTCGGGTGAGAAGACGGGTTCCACGTAGTGGCCGGGCTCGGGCGTGATCGCGCGTCCGTCGCTTCCCGAGGCGCGGGCGATGCGCACCGCGCCGAACTCCTCGTCGTGCCAGCTCACGTAGACGACCTGTTGCCCGTCGCGGGAGTAGGAGGGGTAGAACTCGAAGTGGTCGTCCTGGGTCGTCAGCCGCTGCGCCTCGCCGATTTCGCCGGTTTCGGGGTCGCGGCGCCGCGTCCACAACCGGCCCAGGGTCTGGAAAACGACCTGGTCGCCGTCAGGGGAAACCTGGGTCCAGCGCAGCATCTTCGTCCGGAAGGTCTCCGGCGCCGCCTCGAAGTCGAACGCCAACGCTTCCTTCATCCGGTGGGTGGCGCGGACGCGAAACGGGATGCCAACGACTTCCCGGCTCTCGATGTCGATGAGGTGCAGGCCGCCCTGCGCCCAGAAGACGATTCCGGCGCTGTCCGGCGTCCAGGCCATGGTGGGGTAGACGCCGTGAACGGCCCAGATCTCCTGCATGTCGCGGTCGAGAGCATCGTAGATGGGGATGTTCTCGCCGCTCTGCAGATCGTGCAGGAACAGGTGGCTCTGGAAGCGGATCCGGCGCACGAAGGCGAGGTACTTCCCGTCCGGCGACGGGGTCGGCCGCACCGCGCCGCCGGGGCCCGCGATCACGTTCTCGATCTCGCCGGTCTCGCGGTCGATGCGGCGGATCGAGTAGATGCCCTCAGCCGAGTTCTTGCCGTACTCGAAGAATCCGCCCGGCGTCGTGTCCTGGCTGAAGTAGACGTATTGCCCGTCGGGCGAGAAGGCCGGTTCGCCGAGGTCCTTCTGGTCGTTCGGCTTCTCGTTCAGTTGCAGGCCGCCGCCCTCGCCGCTCGCGTGGTAGAGCCAGATCTCGCCGCTGCCGAGCGACCGCGTCGAGACGAAGTGCTTGCGGGCGGCAATGAAGCGCCCGTCCGGGCTCCACACCGGGTTGTTGACGAGCCGGAAGTCCTCGCGGCTGATCTGCCGCGGCTCGCCGCCCGCGGTCGGGATCGTCCAGACGTTGTCGCCGCCGCTGCGGTCGCTGATGAAGGCGATCTCGGAACCGTCCGGACTGAAGCGGGGCATCATGTCCCACGCCATCCCGTTGGTCAGCGCCTCCGCGTCGCCGCCCCCGATCGGCAGCAGGTACAGGTCGCCGAGCAGGTCGAACACGATGTGCTCGCCGTCCGGCGACAGGTCGAGACTCATCCAGGTGCCCTCGGTCACATCGAGCTCGAACTCGTACTCGTCGCCGGGTGGGTCGTTCACGTCCCACTTCTCCTTGTCGTCGTCGGCCAGGGCCGGGACGGCGGCGAGTGCCAGGAGTAAGCCGGCGGAGAGTTGGAACCGAAGGCTGGAGCGCAGGGATAGACGTGTCATCCCGCGAGTCTACGACCGATCGGGCCGCCAGGGCGGAGGTGGGGAATCAGTTCTCCACGGGACCTGGGCAACTCAGGTCCACCGTGAGCGTCTCCGTCGCCAGGGCGATGTCCGTGCCGGGCAAGAGCGGTTCCCGCCACCGGCTCGAAGCGGTCTTGCACCCGTTTCTCGACGGTGATTCGAGCCGCGACGCTGCTCTGGGAAGGAGGTTGCTGCAGCTCGTAACGGCGGACTCTGGGCTTCCTGTGCCTAGACCGCTTTCGTCCGCTGGTCGGCCAGGCGGAACTCCTGGTGCCACGTCGAGTCGCCGCCGTCGCCCTTGCGGTCGGCGACCACGTCGACGAGGAAGGGCTCTCCGGCGCGCGTGGCTTCGATGCCGCGGCGGATCGCGGGCGTGAGGTCGGCCGCCGATTCGACGGTCACGCCGTCGACGCCCTGGCTCCTGGCGAGACCGGCGAAGTCGATGTCGGGATCGCCGAGGTGCATGCCGGTGTAGCGGTTCGCCTCCTTCATCTTGCCGTCGTAGCGGGCGTAGGCGAGGCGCACGGTCTGGTAGTTCCGGTTGTTCGTGACCACGGTCAGGACCGGCACGCCGTAGCGGGCCTGGGTCCAGAAGCCCGAGGCGCTGTACATCACCGAGCCGTCGCCGATGTTGCAGACGACCTGGCGGTCGGGCTGGCCGAGCTTGGCGCCGGTGGCGGCGCCGATGCCCCAGCCGAGCCCGGCGCCGGAGGTGGCGAGCCAGGTCTTCTCGTTGTCGCGGTGGTCGGTGGAGAAGAACTGGTTTGAGCCGCTCAGGTTCTCGCTGACGATGATCGCGTTCGGATCGAGTTCGGCTTCGAGCACGTGTCCGAGCTCGTCCGCGTGGATCGGACTGCGGCCGACGTTCGCCTGGTCGAGCTGGGGCGCCTTGCGCGCGGGATCCGGGCGCGCGGCACGGATCTTCTTGCGGCGCTCTTCCGTGGTCAGCGATTCGACCGCTTCCACCAGGGCTTCGGCGGCCAGCTTCGTGTTCGCGACCAGGGCGCGGCCGAACGGCCGGTCACCGCCGATCGCCCCGGTATTCAGGCCGATCCAGGCGCTCTGCGAGCCCTCGGCGTCCGGCCCGGCGGCGGCGGTACCGCCGATGTCGCCGACGCCGATGCGGAGAACGAAGTCGCGGTCGCGGCTGCTGTAGCCGCCGGCATACAGCGGATGCATGCGCGTCATCCTGCATCTCGTTGTCGAGCAGGCCGGCGGTGACGATCAGGGCGGAGCCGTCGCGGCTCGAGTTGTAGAGCTGGCCGGCGGACTGGGCGGTGCCTGCGATCACATGGACATTCACCGGGGCGGGCTCGCCGGACGCCTTGTGGTAGCCGTCGGCCATCGAGATGACGATGCCCTCGTGCAGCCCCATGATGAGCTGCATGCCGGGGCGGTCCAGGAAGGCGTCGAAGAAGCCGACCTCGAACGAGCCGGGGTTCGTGAACAGGAAACGGACGCCGGCCGCGGCCATCTGCTCGACCATCAACTCGCCGCCGGTTCCCTGGGCCTGGCGGCTTCCCGAGTCCGCGTCGGCGTTCGCCGCGGCTGCGGCCGCGTTGGCGGTGGACTCGGCCATCGTGCCGGTCAGACCGAGCGCGGTCAGGGCCTGGATGAACCCCCGGCGGGAGAGATCGTTGCGGAGGAAGCGGTAGACCAGTTCGTTCGCGGGGGCCTCCCTTGTCGTCAGGATGTGGTTGCGTGAGCGTAGCAGTCGGGCCGGCGGGAATAGGCGGCGCGGAACGTCGAATCGCTGCTATCATCGCGCACCCAACGAGACCGCCGCGGCGCCCGAAGGGGGCCTTCGGGACGATAGCGCGGCGATGGAGTCGACATGCCCAGAATCTGCCAGATCACCGGCAAGAAGCCGCTCAGCGGCCATAACATCTCCCACGCGCACAACGTCACGAACAAGTGGCAGCGGCCGAACATCCAGAGCAAGCGGCTGTACGTCCCCGAGCTCAAGCGGACGCTCAAGCTCAAGGTGTCGACGCGCGCCCTGCGATCGATCGACAAGAAGGGCCTGGTGCCCTATCTGAAGAGTCAGGGTCTGACGCTGCGCGACATCACGTAGGCGGAAGCCGGCGCCAAGCGCCGGATGCGGGCGGGACGCCCGCGTTTCATCCGTGCGCCCGATGACGGGCGCACGGAGTGGTTCGCGGTTGGCGCGGATCGCGCCAACCGGGTTCCCAGGCCGGAGGCCCGCTCAGGGAGCGGGGTCGGCGGGCGGTTCCTCCGCAGCCGGCGCCGCTTCGCCCTCGTCACGGCTGCCGAGATACTCCGGCAGCTTGATGCCGACGTTCTTCGTCAGTTCGTGCAGCGGCGGCAGAGAGCCGACGAGGCCGGAGATGAAGTCCGCGGTGGCGGTCTTGCCGTTGTCGCCGCGGCCGGCGTCCCAGACGGTCACGTTGTCGATCTTGAGCCCGGCGATCGCCTTGACCTGCTCCTCGACCAGCTTCGGGAGCTGCTCGGTGACCAGCAGCAGGGCCGCGTTCTCGGCGCCGCCGATCGCTTCAACGATGTGGTCGAAGCCCTGGGCCTTCTTGCTCAGGATGGCCTCGATACCGGCGGCTTCGGCCTCCATCAGCGCGCGCAGACCGCCGGCCTCGCCTTCCTTCAGGCGCAGGATGCGGTCCGCATCGGCCTCCGTCAGGGAGCGGATGCCGTCCGCCTCGCCCTTCTTCAGGCGACGGTTGCGCTCCGCCTCGGCCTCGGCGAGGGTGGCCATCTCTTCCTTCTTGATCTCGGCCGGCACGACGATGTCGGCGCGCTGTGTGGCCTGTTCGCGGCTGGCGCGGGTGACCTCGGACGCTTCCTCCGCCGCGTATGCCTCCTGCAGCGCCTGCGCCGCCTTGACCTTCTCGGCGGCGGACGCGTTGCGCTCGGCCTCAGCCTCTTCCTTTCTGCGACTGGAGCCGGACTGGGCCACCCGCACCGCGGATTCGTTCTCACCCTCCTGAGCCGTCGCCAGGGACCGGGCGACCTGGATACGTCGGTCGCGCTCCGCGGCCGCGGCGCCGACCGCGCCGTCGCGCTCCTTCTCGGCGACCTTGACCTTCGCCTCGTTGATCGCCCGCGCGGCGGCCTCCTTGCCGAGCGCGTCGATGTAGCCGGACTCGTCCGTGATGTCCTGGATGTTCACGTTGATCAGCCGCAGGCCGACCTTCTTGAGCTCGACCTCGACGCCGTTCGAGATGTTCTCGATCAGCTTGTCGCGGTCGGCGTTGATCTCCTCGATCGGCATGGTCGCCAGGACGACCCGCATCTGGCCGAAGATGATGTCGCGCGCGAGCGCGGAGATGCGATCCATCTGCATGCCCAGCACGCGCTCGGCGGCGTTCTCCATCACCCCGGGCTCGGTCGAGATGCCGACCGTGAACGTCGAGGGGCAGTTGACCCGGATGTTCTGCTTGGAGAGCGCGCCGGTCAGGTTGATGTCCATCGTCATCGGCTCGAGATCGAGGAATTGGTGCGCCTGCAGCATCGGAATGATGAAGGCGGCGCCGCCGTGGTAGCACCTCGCCGAACCGGTGCCGCCGATCTTGCCGTAGACCACGAGAATGCGGTCCGACGGGCAGCGCCGGTAGCGGCTCGAAAGCGAGAACATGAGGATGAGGACCGCCGCCAGGGCGGACAGGATGAGGATGATCAGGTCCACGTGTTAATTCTCCCGGGTACTGGCTAGCTCTTGTCTTGCGGGTCGTCGGCCGCCAGAGGCGCGACCAGCAGGGTGTTTGGATCGAGGATGTCGACCACGCGGATGCGGGTCAGGGTGGGCAGGTCGGTGTCGTGCCGCGTCATCGCGGCGACCGTCCGCAGCCTGCCCTGGACCAGCACTTCGACCTGGCCGGGCCTATCGAAATTGGCGCCGATCGGCGCGTAGACCTTGCCGGCCACGCCGACCGCGTTCCGGTAGTCGACCGTGCCGCTGTGGCGCAGGCTCATCATGACGCGCATGATCAGGAACAGGATGCCGGCAAAGAGGAGACCGACGACGGTGCCGCCGATCGACGCGCCCACGGTCGAGTAGCCGGCCCGCATCAACACGACCCCGGTCCAGCCGAAACCGGCCAAAAAACCGCTGACGGTGCGCATCGAGAGCAGGGAAGTGCCTTCGCCGTCGGCGGCGTCGAGCAGATCGTCGAGGCCGAAGACGGTGAGGACGACCTGAATCAGGAGGGCGAGGGCGGAGACGATGCCGAGCGCGTAGAAAACGCGGTACGCCCCTTCCAGTGAGCCCCACCAGTTACTGACTGCGTCCATCGCTCCCCTCTCCTTCTACGTGACTTCGGAGTCCTTTGTTGACAGCGTCAGACGCTGTTCCCCGCCCGTTCGATGCCGCGCGCCTCATCGACCCGGAGCAGCAGCAGGCCGCCGACCAGGAAGAACACCAGGACGACCGCGATGCCGGCGCGCTGCCCGTAGCCGGCGGTGAGGAAACCCAGCAGCAGCGGCCCCAGAAACGCCGTCGCCTTGCCCGAGAAGGCGAAGAAACCGAAGAACTCGGACTCGTAGCGCTTCGGCGCGAAGCGACCCATCAGGGACCGGCTCGCGGACTGGTTGGGGCCCATGAAGAGGCCCAGCACCAGGGCCGCGGCCCAGAACCAGGTCCGGTTCGGCGCCGCCACCGCGACCAGGGAGCAGACGAACAGGCCGACCAGGCTCCACAGCACGGTTATCCGGCCGCCCACCCGGTCGTCGACGAGGCCGAACAGGAACGCGCCCAGTCCGGCCGCCACGTTCAGCGCGATGCCGAACACGATGACCTCCGCCGTGTCCATGCCGAAGGTGCCCGCGGCGTAGACGCCGCCGAAGGCGAACACGGTGATCAGGCCGTCGTTGTAGATCAGGCGCGCGACCAGGAAGCGGACAATGTCCTTGAAGTCACGGATCCGGGTCAGGGTGCGGCGGAGATCCCGGAAGGTCGCGCGAACGGACGCGACCGTGCTGCCGGCCGACGTCCCGGCGCGCGGTGTCACTTCATCGCGCAGCAGGACGAGCGCAGGCAGGCTGAAGAGCAGGAACCAAACCCCTACCAGCAGGTTCGAGGCGCGGATGTTGAAGCCGTCCTCCGTGCTGAGCGGAAGCCATGGCGCGCCCTCGCCGAGACCGATCAGCCCAAGCAGCGCGACGACCAGGCAGACCAGGCCGCCGGCGTAGCCGAGCCCCCAGGCGTAGCCCGAGATCCGTCCGATCGTCCGCGGCGTCGACAACTGGGGGAGAAAGGAGTTGTAGAACACCATGCCGACCTCGAAGCCGACGTTCGCGATCACGAACAGCGTCAATGCCGCCAGGACGGCGTTGCCCGTTCCCGGGACGATGAAGGTCAGCCAGGCGGTGGCCCCGGCCGAGACCAGGGTGGCGGCGATCAGGAAGCGGCGGCGAAGGCCCGAGCGGTCGGCCATCGCTCCGAGCACCGGTGCGATCAGGGCGATGATCAGGGAACTGATCGTGATCCCGCGCGACCACAGCGCGGTGCCCCGGTCCGCGTCCTCGGTGAAGGTCTGGGTGAAGTAGGTGGCGTAGACGAAGGTCACCACCAGGGTGGTGAAGGCGGAGTTGGCCCAGTCGTAGAGACACCAGGACGCCATCGCCCCGCGACGGGGGGCGCGCCGCGATCCGCTGCCGCCGCTATCTAGAACGGTTCGTCCTCCCACCACGGGAAGTAGGGCGGCATGTCGGAACTGACCTTCATCGGAAACTCGGCCGGGCGCTTCTCGAGGAAGGAGGTGACACCCTCCTTCGCGTCATTGCTCCTGCCGCGCGTGTAGATGCCCTTCGACTCGACCCGGTGCGCGGCCATCGGCGAGTCGGCGTCGAGCCCTTTCCACAGCATGTGCCGGGTGAGAGCTACCGATACCGGCGATGTGTTGGCGGCGATCTCGGCTGCCAGTTCGCGCGCCGCCGGGACCAGCTCCTCAGGCGGCAGGACACGGCTGACGAGGCCGGCTTCGAGCGCTTCGTCGGCGGGGAAGACCCGACCGGTCAGCGCCCACTCGGAGGCTTTGCCCATGCCGACCAGGCGGGGCAGGAAGTAGCTGCTGCAAGCCTCGGGCACCATGCCGCGGCGGACGAAGACGAAGCCCATTCGCGCTTCGGTCGAGGCCAGCCGGATGTCCATCGGCAGGGTCATCGTGATCCCGATGCCGACCGCGGGGCCGTTGATCGCGGCGATGACCGGCTTGCGCGCCTTGTAGATCGCCAGCGCCAGAACGCCGCCGCCGTCACGGTAGGTGTCGATGTTCGCCTCCGGATGGGAGAAGGTGTCCCCGCCGGAGGACAGATCGGCGCCGGCGCAGAAGCCGCGCCCTTCGCCGGTGACGATCACCGCGCGTACCGAATCGTCGCCGTCGGCGCGTTCGAGGGCGCCGATCATCTCCCGCATCATCTGGCCGTTGAACGCGTTCAGGCGCTCGGGACGGTTCAGCGTCATCACGAGCACGCCGTCGTCTGTGTCGCAGCGGATCGTTTCGTAAGTCGGTTCCTGGGGCATCTCGTTGTTCCTGCTGTCCAGGTTGCGGTGCTAGACGCCGGGCACCGGGAAGCGCAGGCAGAATCTCTCGATGTCCTGCCGCATGGCGTCCAGGCGCTCGTCGTCGCCGTGCCGCCTCAGCGCGTCAACGATCCACTCGGCGAGCAGCTTCATCTCGGCTTCTTCCATGCCCCGCGTGGTCGCCGCGGGGCTTCCGAGGCGGATGCCGCTCGGCCTGAGCGGCGGCCGGGGGTCGTCGGGGATCAGTTGCTTGTTCACGGTGATCGAGACCTTGTCGAGGGTTTCCTCGGCGACGCGTCCGTCGATGCCGTAACTCTTCTGGGTGTCGAGAACCATCATGTGGTTGTCGGTGCCGCCCGTCACCAGTTCGGCGCCCCGGTTGATCAGTTCATCGGCCAGCACCTTCGCGTTGGCCAGTACCTGCCGGGCGTAGATCGCGAACTCGGGCTCGAGCGCCTTGCCCAGGGTGATCGCGAGCGCCGCCACTGCGTTCATGTGCGGTCCGCCCTGGAGGCCCGGGAACACCGCCTTGTCGATCTTCCGGCGGTGCTCCGCGCGGCAGAGGATCAGGCCGCTGCGGGGCCCGCGCAGGGTCTTGTGGCCGGTCGTCGTCATCACGTCGAAACCGTGGTCCATCGGGTTGGACATCGCGTTGCCGGCGATCAGGCCGCCGATGTGCGATACATCGGCCATGGTGAGCGCGCCGACGTCGTCCGCGATCCGCTTGAACTCGCGGTAGTCGTAGTCCCGCGGATAGGACGAGTAGCCGCAGAGGATCATCTTCGGCCGATGCTCGCGGGCCTGCGCGAGCAGGGCGTCGAAGTCGATCGCGCCGGCGTTGTCCGGATCGGTCTTGTAGCGGATGAAGTTGAACACCCGACCCATGTGGGAGACCGGCGCGCCGTGGGTCAGGTGGCCCCCGTGCGACAGGTCCATCGCCAGTACCGTGTCTCCCGGATCCAGGAAAGCGAAGTAGGCCGCCTGGTTCATCGGCGAGCCGGACAGCGGCTGTACGTTGGCGTGTTCGGCCCGGAACACCCGGCAGGCGCGCTCGATCGCGAGTCGTTCGACCGCGTCCGTGAACTCCTGCCCGCCGTAGTAGCGGCGGCCGGGGTAGCCCTCGGCGTACTTGTTGGTCAACACCGAGCCGTTGGCCGCGAACACCTCGGGATAGGTGTAGTTCTCCGACGGAATCAGCTCGACGCCGCGGCGTTCCCGCTCTTCCTCGCCGACGATCGCGGCCCAGACCGCTGGATCGTTGCGCGCCAGCGCCTGCCGGTTCGCTTCCATCGCGCTTGACTAGGCCTGCGCCGGGCTCGGGTGGACCCGGATGCCTACTTGACCGCCGCCTTCGCGGCCTCGAGCAGAACGGTTCCCGGCAGCCGCACCTTGTAGTCCGGATTCACGTAGTGGAAGGCGATCCGGCCCTCGGTATCCAGCACGAAGACGGCTGGCACCGGCAGCATGTGGTGATCGTCGCCGGCATACTCCTCGAGGTCGAGCCGGAAGGACTCCCTGTAGTTCCGGACGATCTCCTCGTCGCGGAAGGCGATCCCGAACGCCTGCGAGGCCTTCATGCCCCGGTCGGAGAGCAGCCGGTACTTCAGTTCGTTCTTGTCGACGGTGGCCTGCAGTTGGTCCGCGATATCCGGTGAGATGGCGAACAACTGGTAGCCGAGGTTGATCAGATCCTGCTCGATTTCTTGCAACTGACCCAGTTGCGTATTGCAGTACGGTCACCAGCCGCCGCGGTAGAAGATCAGGATCGTCGGCTTGGCCTGCGCCTCGGTGAGCAGATTGACCTCACCGCCATCGGCGGTGGGGAGTCGAACATCCGGTACGGCACTGCCGACCAGAAGCGGCCGGATGCCCTCCGCCGAGGCGGGAACGTCGGCGGCGGGGGTGGAAGAAGCGGTAGCGCAGATGAGGGCCGCGCCAGCAAGAATGGTCTTCGTACGCATGGTGCGCAGGGTATCACGCCGACGGGCGCCGGAAGTGCTAATTCCCATCCCGGGCCGCCCTTCGCAGGTCGACGATCTCGGTCCACGGAACGACGCCGGAGCGTTCCGCCCAGTCTTTCCACAAGGCGCCGAGACGGACGACCTGTTCGGGCTTTTCCGTGGCCAGATCCCGAGCTTCCGTCCGATCGGCGATCAGGTCATAGAGCTCCCAGGGACCCGGGTGGCGGGAAACCAGCTTCCACTTCCCTGACCTCACGGCGCGGTTGCCTTCGTGCTCCCAGAACACCGCGTTCCGCTCCAGGGGCTGGTTCGCGAACGTCGGCAGAAGACTCGTGCCTTCGATGGGTATCGAGTCCAGGCCGGCGCGGCTCGCCGGGTGGGGTGCGCCTGCGGCATCGAGGGCGGTCGCCATCAGATCGATGACGTGAGCGGTTTCGCCGACGATGCCGCCACGCTCCCCGATCCGTTCCGGCCAGTGTGCGATGAGTGGCGAGGCGATTCCGCCTTCGTGGACCCAGTGCTTGTACAGGCGGAAGGGCGTGTTGCTGACGTGCGCCCAGTGCGGACCGTAGCTCTGGTAGCTCGACTCCGGCCCTGGCAGCGCGTTCGTGTCGTTGCCGACCGCTACCGGGCTGCCGTCCAGGGCCTCTGTCGGCAAGTGCAGGCCGGTCCACCGTTCGGTCAGGACCTCGGCGCAACCGCCATTGTCGGCGAGGAACAGGATCAGCGTGTTGTCGAGCCTGCCAGTCTCCTCGAGTGCCGCGACCACTCGGCCGATCCCCTGATCCATGCGGTCGATCTGCGCGGCGTAGACCTCCATCGCCCGTTCGAACCAGGGCCGCTCGTCGTTGGGAACGTCTTCCCAGGCGGGAACCCGGGGATCCCGTTCGGCGAGCAGCCAATTCTCGTCGATCAGCCCCAGTTCGGTCAGTCGTTTCTGGCGCTCCTCCCGGATCGCGTCCCAGCCGCCCGCGTAGCGGCCCTCATAGCGTGATCGGGTCGTAGAAGCTCCCGGCGCCGTGGATCGTGCCGTAGAAGCGCTCGAAGCCGCGCTGCAGGGGCCAGTTGTGGGTCGACGCAAGGTCCTCGTTGCCGCTCCAGTGCCCGACCTGGCGAGTCACATGCCACTTGCCCGACATGTAGGTGCCGTAGCCGGCGGCCCCCAGCGCCTCGGCGATCGTCACCGCGTTTTCGGCCAGGTCGCCACGGTAGCCCGGCAAACCGTCGTCGCCCACCATGTGGCCGACGCCGGCGTGGTGCGCGTAGAGGCCGGTCAGGAGAGATGCCCGGGTGGGGCAGCAACGGGCGGTGTTGTAGAATTGACTGAACCGCAGCCCGGCCCCGGCTAGGCGGTCCGAAATGGGTGTTTCGATTTCGCCGCCGTAGCTGCCAAGATCCGAAAAGCCCATGTCGTCGGCCATGATCAGGACGATGTCGGGCCGGGGTGCCGAATGGGAGTCGCCGCAACCGAGGACCGACAGAGTGATCGTCGTGACCGCCAATGTCAGGACGGTGGCACCCACGCGTCGACGAAGGTGATCGGCCGGGTTCTTACATGGACGCATGGCACGAGTGTACTCAGGCAGATGAATGGTCGCGTGAGTTGGAATCACGACGGGCCGCCGTCCTCGCAGGAGGACAGCGCGACCGAGCGTCGCTACGATGATGGGGTTCATGATCGGGTTCGAGGGGATTGCGCCGGGGGAGGAAGTCTTGCCATCAGTTTCGTATAGATGGATCTACCGTGAGCGCATCGTTGCCGGATTGCTGGCCGTGGCGGCGCTCGCCCTGGCGGCGCCCGTCGAGGGCCAGCGACTGCTGACGCTGCTTCCTCAGACGACTCAGCCTCTGAGCGTCGGTGATCCGGACTTCGCACCGGACATCGCTCCTCTCGCCGTCCAGGTCGACCTGGAGTTGCTTCGCACGGAGCTGGGACGGCTGGAACTGCCGACGCCCGACGGCCGCGTTCTGGTCGCGGAACTGAGCGTGTTCGAGGATCGCGGCGGCGGAAACCTGATGTGGTCCGGCGGTCTGCCGGGTGCGGGCTACGACAGCGTCGTACTCACGTTGGAAGGTGGCCGATTCGTGGGTTGGTTCCATGAGCCCGGGGGAGCGAGGTACCGGATCAGCGCCCGTCCGGACGGCGTCGGTCGCATGGAGTCCGGGTTCGCCCTGCCGGGTCGAGAGCCGGCGACCGTCTGTGCGGTGGGCGCCGGCGCCGACCGGCAAGCACCGGTCGCTCCGGTGCGTATGGCTGGGGCGCTGTTCCACGATCCGCCCACCCGAGTGGGCGCGGCGCAGAGTCACGACGCGCTTGACATCGTTGTCGTCTACACCCCCGAGGCGGCGCGAAACTGGGCGAATCGCGGCGGCGCCCAAGCGGCGATCCAGAGCGCCGGCGACTACCTGAACATGGTTCTGCGGAATGGCCGCGTGGATGTGAGCGCGAACATCGTCCATAGCGCCCAGATTTCCGGCATCGATCGGGTGGGCAGGAATGGGAGTGGTCTGTACGGCGCCTCGATCCTCGATCAGCTCGGCTTCCACGGGGAGGCGCTCCGACTGCGAAGAGTGCACAGTGCCGACCTGGTCCATCTGTTCACCGGTGAGTCTCCGTGGTTGTTCGAAGCCTGCGGCCAGCATTACGTCCTTAGTCGCGATCAGACCGCCGAAGACTTCTCGGAGTTGGCCTACGGATGGACGTCGAACGCGTGCTCGGGCGACGGACCGATCTTCGCCCACGAAGTGGGCCACGGTCTGGGCGCCCACCACGACCCGGCAAACGGCCCCCCTCCGGTGTTCGCGTTCAGGCCCTATGCCTTCGGTCACGGCAATCACGATCACATCCCGAACGTCGGCACGATCATGAGCTACACCGGCCAGGGCGAGCCGTACCTTTCGAGTGTCCGGCTCAAGCCCCAGGGTCGGGTCATCGGTGTCGCCGGCGAGCGCGAGAACGAACGCGCGCTGCAGGAGACGATTCACATCGGCGTCCACTACAGCGATGCGGTCCTTCCGCTGCCGTCGGACGCTCCGGCGGCGCCGACGAGTCTGCGGGCGGCGATGGAGAGCGAAACCTCGGTTCGGCTCAACTGGCAGGACAACGCGACGGACGAGGATGGCTATGAAGTGGCGTTTTGGCGTCTAGGACAGGATGAGGCCACGAGGCCGTTGGAAGGTCGCACGACGGCGGTGGTCGACCTTCCCGTGGCCGATGCCGGTACGCGGTACTTCTTCTGGGTCAATGCCGTAAGGGGCGAAACCGAGTCCGCGAGGTCAAGCATCGTCACACTCGTGACTCCGGGCGCTGAGCCAGCGGCACCGTCCGGTCTCATGTGGCAACCGGTGCCTGTGGAGGATCCGGCCCGGATGGGAACGAACAGCGCGCGGGTGACCTGGGTGGACGACTCGGACGACGACGCCTACTTGTTCGAAGTACAGCTGCTGTCTGACGGGCAGCTATTGCGGCGCAGTTACGTGTCAGGGAACGCGGATTCGACCGTGATCTCGCGGCTGGCGCCCGGCCGCCGCTACCAGGTGCGCGTGTATGC
The DNA here is from genome assembly GCA_965205295.1 of Candidatus Multivorans sp. Lineage (GTDB taxonomy): Bacteria > Acidobacteriota > Thermoanaerobaculia > Multivoradales > Multivoraceae > Multivorans. The sequence continues at coordinate 1,125,414 of OZ242167.1, read as the reverse complement.
CCTTGGTCCGGGGGGCATCTCCCGCAGCAGCGAGTTATTGGGTCTCCTGTCGCCCGCCGCGCCCGGCCCGAGGCCGGTCATGAACCTGACAGCGAGTGCCGATAGCGCCTCGTCGGTTCGTCTGACCTGGACCGACAACTCCGACGACGAACGCGGCTTCCGGGTCCTGGCCTTGGTCTCGGGCTGGTTCGGTCTGTTCGAGGCGGAAGCCGGCAGCGAGTCGATCGAGATCGATGGGCTCGCGCGCGGCGGCAGCTACGTCTTTTATGTGTGGCCGTACAACGATGCGGGCCCTGGCGAGCGCATCGGGGTCGCCCTGCCGCTGGAGACCGCCGGGCGAGGTCCCGCCGCGCCGACGAAGCTCCGCTGGGGTGTCTCTGGTGGCGTTGCCCGTCTCACCTGGGACGACAACTCGCGCGACGAGACGGGATTCGAGATTCAGTCGCGTCCCGACTACGAGACTCAGGACACCGTCGTCGTCGGGGGCGGTCGCTGGACCCGGGTCGCTCTGGTTCCCGCGGGCACCACGTCGTTCGACTTGGATCGCAGCGAGGCGGTCGACTACCGCGTCTTTGCCTACGACGAGACCGGTTTCTCCCGGAGCAGCAACATGGTCAGAGGGATGCCGTTCCAGGGCCCCGACCCGCCGCCAGCGGAGGAGGGCCGCGTGACGGCGATTCCATCCGGCGAAACCTCGGTGGAGCTGTCCTGGACCGGCAGGTGGACACGGGCGGCCCGGGGCACGCTCTCTATCGAGGCGCGAAACCCGGCCAGCGGCTGGGTCGAAGTGGCGGCTGCCGCGCCGACGCTCGGGAACACCGTTGTCACGGGTTTGGAGGCGGAGACGCCCTACACGTTCCGGCTTCGTGCCGGCCTCACCGGCGTCGCCGCGGACTACTCGGAGGATGCTAGCGTGACCACCGGCGCCTTCACGGGCTCCTGCCGGGACGGTTCCGAGTATCTCTGCTTGCGCGACGGGCGTTTCGAGGTGCGGGCACACTGGAGCACGCCGGACGATGACGCCGAGTACGGTTCGGGTGTAGCGGTGCCGGTCGAGGTTTCGGACGAATCGGGGCTGTTCTGGTTCTTCGATCCGCAGAACATTGAGCTGGTGGTCAAGGTCCTGGACGGCCGGACGATCAATGGCAGCTACTGGGTCTTCTTTGGTGCGTTGTCCGATGTCGAGTACTGGCTCACGGTAACGGACTCGGATACGGGGGACCGGCATACGTACCACAACCCACCGAAGGAAGTGTGTGGGCAGAAGGACCTGACGGCCTTCGGCGATCCGGCCGCGTCGCTGACGCGGCTGAGTAGCGGTGACCGGGGCGTACCAGGCTTCGACCTGCTGCGGATGAACGCCGTACCGCTCGACGTCACGGGAATTGGCCGTTCGAGCCACGGTGGCGGTCGCTGTGAGATGGGTGAGAACCGTCTGTGTCTCCTCGACGACCGATTCTCCGTCGAAGTGGGTTTCGTTGATCCGAATGGCGATACTGGCCTGGAAGAAGCTGGCCAAGTGATTCCATCGCTGACAACGGACCAGACCGGGTTCTTCTGGTTCTTCATCTCCTCGAACATCGAGCTGGCGGTGAAGATGCTGGATGGCCGCGCGCTGAACGGGAAGTTCTGGCTCCTGTACGGAGGCCTCTCGGATGTTGAGTACACGATCGCGGTCACCGATACGGTGACCGGCGGCGTGCGGACTTACCGTAACGAGCCGGGTAACATCTGCGGCCGGATCGACACCGAGTCCTTCTAGGCAGGCGGTGGCTGGGGCCAGACTCTGAGCCTGCGAAGGGTTTGGCGGCGCTCGCCGCAGCCGGCGACTTCGTAGACGCAGCCCATGGACCATGACACCTACCGGATCCTGATCGGCCGCTTCGCCACCGGCGTGACGGTGGTGACGACGAACGTTGGCGGCCGCCTGCACGGCATGACCGCGAACGCGGTCTGTTCGCTGTCGCTCGACCCGTTGCAGTTGCTCGTCTGTGTCGACCGAGAGTCGAATTGCTACGTGCAGATGCAGCAGGCAGAGGTCTTCGGCATCAACATCCTCGCCGCCGACCAGGAGGAGATCTCCAACCGGTTCGCTCGCACCACGGAACCCACCGCTGGCTCCCTGCTGGGTGTGGACTACCGGCTCGGCAGCCTGGGTGAACCCCTGATCGAGAATGCGCTCGTCCACCTCGAGTGCCGGATCGCGGAGCGTATCTGTGGCGGCGACCACATCATCGTGATCGGTGACGTGGTCGCCGGCGGGCAGGTGCGGGAGGCCGAACCGCTGCTCTTCTACGGCGGCCGCTACGCCAGATTGGGAGATTGAGTTGGTCCAGGCTCCGGCGGAGTGCGGTCGTCAGGCCACGAGCGGGCAGCTCGGATCGAATGCCCGGTCGACGGCGGCCAGCTCGACGATTGCCTCGCTGATCACCTCGCGGGGCGTTGCGCCCTCCCCGATGCGGCGCAGCCACTTCATCGCCGGGTTGCCCTGTTCGAGAATGTGCTCGATCGGCCCGAGAAGGGCGCCGAAGCCGTGGCGGTGGGCGGTCTCGCGGGCGCTTTCCAGCATCGATTCGGCCCAGTCCCGGAACGTGATGGTGCTGCCGTCGACCCAGTTCGTGGCCTCCGCTTCGAGGCTCGCGGTGCCCGCGGCGCGTTCGTTGGCGGCGGCGAGCTCTTCCAGCTCGCGCGACGATCGTCCGCGCAGGGGATCGAGTTCAGGCCGCTCCAGGACCTGCCACACCCGTGCCTCGTAGAGAGCGGTAACCGCCTGCAGGATGTCCGGCTCGCTGATCCGGTCGCAGATCCTGAGTTCCAGGCGATCCAGAACCCTGGGCGTTGTAGGTCCGTTCGGCCGGATGCCGAGCCAGAGGTGACGTCGATTCTGCATCGCGCCGGTCTTGACCTGTTCGCCCATCCAGGTGGCGAACGAGGAGGCGTCGGGGAAGAAGGGAACCCGCTCCGGGGTCAGGGGGAAGCGCAGCCAGCGCACCGAGTGCTGCCCGGTCGTGGCGCCAGCCAGAAAGGGCGACGCTGCGGTCAGGGCGAGGAACACCGAGGCCTCGAGCCGCAGTACCCGGTAGGCGCGCAGCAGCTCCTCCGGGTCGGCTATCCCGAGGTTGATGTGCGTCGAGGCGGTGACGACGCGGGTGCCGTAGGTATCGCGAATGTAGCGGTAGTACGGGTTCTCCGGATCCGAGATGTAGAACGAGTCGGGATCGGCCAGGGACAACGCGCCTCCCGGCACCAGGGTGCAGCCATGCTTCGCGTCCAGGTAGCGCCGGAGCGCGCACCGCTTCGCCATCAGGCGGTCGGCGAGGACCTGATAGTTGCGGTAGGGAGCGGTCGTGAACTCGACGTTGCGGCCGTCCGGCTCCGTTGTATAGCCCTGGAGGGCCGCCTTCACGTGCGGCGAGAGCGGCAGCACGTGGCCGTCGGGGGTGCCGGTGTAGACCTCCTCCTCGAGCCCCTTGAGCAACTGACGATGCAACGGATTGTGGTCGGCGGTCATGAGTAACTCAGGCGCAGCACGGGCAGCTGCCGATCCGTGAAGCGCAGAGCGACGTTGGTGCCGCGGCGCCGGTTGAGGCGCGATTCTAGCAACTGCGGCGAGACGATATGGCCGTTGGGTGCGCACCGCGATGACCGCGGGCGGTCCGGGCGTCGCGGGTGTCGACGGAATGATCGAGGGCCGAAGAGGTGGCGGAGATCGTCGTGCGCGCGATCGAGCAGGAGCGGTTCCTGATCCTGCCGCATCCCGAAGTTCTGGAGTACATGCGCCGCAAGACCGCGGACTACGACCGCTGGTTGAATGGTATGAGGCGGCTGCGGGAGCGATTCGCCGCCGGATCGTAGGGCCGTCCGCGAGCGCTCGGACAGGAGGCTGCTACTGCTCTTCCGAGCCGCCGAGCCGGCTGGCGCCCAGGTGGGCGCTGGGCAGGAAGAGGAGGACTCCGAGGACCCAGAACCAGAGCGGTGACGGGATCGTGGCCATGTTGTAGACGCCGGCGATGAGAAAGAAGGCGCCGACGATCAGGGCGAGTCGACGCTTCCCGTGCCGCGCGATGCGCGCCGCCGTTCCGCCGCCGATGAAGGCGCCGGCGGCCCAGGCGACGAGGACGGCGGCCATGTTCGCGGCCGGGATGTCGCCCGGTTGGATCAACGCCCGGTCGGTCGGCACCCCTTCGGGCACCGGAAGCAGGGCGATCGCCGCGATCTGAACGACGCTGATCACGAAGCCGCCGGCAATCAGGCCGGCCGGTACGGCGAGGACGGTTCTCAGCATGGCTTCGTGGTCCGGTTCGGCGGCTGACGGCAGGTCCGAGCGTTGACGCCGGGTGACGCCGGGTGAACGGCGACTATACGCGTAGACGGCATCGCCCGCAGTGGGTAACGCGTTGCCGGTTCGTGGTAAAACACCGCCTTCCACCGCGGCCACGGCCGTCGACAACACGGAGTCTTGAAGAATGAAGCTCGCTGTTGAGTTCCCCAGTGTGGTCTACAGGGAGGGGCCGGAGGCCGTTGCCCGTCTGGCTGGGGCGATGGATGAGATCGGTTTCGATCAACTGGACATCTTCGATCATGTGGTCATGGGCCACGACACGGAGGGTCGGGAGAAGAACCGCTACCCGGCCAAGATGCCGATCATGGAGGCGTTCGCCACCCTCGGGTACATGGCGGCCTGCACCTCGCGGATCGGGCTCGGCACCGAAGTGCTGGTCCTGCCGCAGCGCGATCCGGTCTTGACCGCGAAGCAGGCGTCGACCTTGGACACGCTCTCCGGCGGTCGGCTGCGTCTGGGTCTCGGCATCGGTTGGCAGGAGTCGGAGTACGATGCGATGGGGCAGGACTTCCACAACCGCGGGCGGCGCATGGACGAGGCGATCGCCGTGCTCCGCGCCTGCTGGGGTCAGGACCCGATCGATTTCGAGGGTGAGTTCTACCGGGTGGAGGCGATGGCGATGGAGCCGAAGCCGCCGCGCGGGGCGGATCTGCCGATCTGGATCGGCGGCCACAGCGAAGCGGCTTTCCGCCGCGCGGGCCGGTTCGGCGACGGCTGGATGGGTGTCGCCTCGCAGGAGCTGTTCGAGAGCGGAGACCAGGCGATCGCTTCGGTTCGCGGTCACGCGGAGAAGGTCGGTCGCGATCCGGAGGCGCTCGGGTTCCAGGCCCAGGTCTCGCCACCGCCGCGACCTGGGAACGAGGGCGACCGCTCCTTCTACACGGAGCCGGACCGCGTCGCCGCGGCGGCCGCGAAGCTGGGCGAGTTGGGGTTCGACGGCGTGGCGCTCAACCTCACCGGTCTCTTCCTGGCCGGCGCCCGCAGCGTCGACGCGATGATCGACGGCGCGGGCGCCCTGCACGACAAGCTGCGGGCCGAGCTGGGCTAGCCCGCATGTCGCGCGGCCCGGTCCGCCCTCAGTCCGAAGCTGACGAGTTGGCCTCCGCCTGGTTGCGGCGCCACTGCCGGTAGGCGCCGATCATCAGCCAGGCGCCGGCCGCGAGCAGGCCCAGGGGCCAGAACTCCCACACGCGGTCGATGTCGTAGCCGAACGTGTGGTCGAGCAGGGCCAGGAAGCCGATGACAAACAGGCCGGCGCCGGCCAGGAGTCCGAGCTGGCCGTTGGCGGGCGGCTTCGGGGCGTCCTGCAGGCCCAGATCGGTGGCGCGGCCGAGTTCGATCAGGGTGGCCTGCCGGTAGGCGTCGATGATGTTGAAGAGCCACACGAACGCCACGACCATCCCCATCACCCCCTCCTCGGTGGCGAGGTAGATGGAGCCGACCGCGAGCAGGAACAGCACGATGCCCCGCTGGTAGAGGCCGTTGTAGATGTGGCCGAGCCCGGGGAAGAGGGCGAGGATCACGCTGACGATGTGGCGGGCGGTGATGCCTCCCTGGGCGGGCGCCGGCGGGGGTGGCGGCGCCTGCTGGGAGGCGGCCTGTGGCGGTGGAGGCGGCGGAGCGTCCGGTGCCGGGGCCGGCTCGTGGGCGGCAGTCGTGTCCTCGGTCTGCGACGGATCCTGTTCGTGTTCGGTGTTCATGCGGAACTCCTCTCCTGGTGGGTCTGCGTGCGATTTCGAGTCGTTGGCGGTGGTTTGTCGTCGCTGCCGGAATCGCCGAGCGGCAGCAGGCCGCCCAATTCGCGAAAGGCCTCGGACGACGAGTCGACGGCGCCCTGGAACCAGGCCCTGACGCGGTCGGTGGGCAGATCCAGCGGTTCGGCGAAGAACCCGGCCGGGCGCCAGAAGCCCTGGACGGATTCAAGGCGGCGGCTCACGCCCGCCTGCACCGATGCGCCGGCGTCCGCAGCCGGTTCGAGCAGGTGCTCTCCCGCCGCCGCGCCCAGGTTCGTCGCGGCCTTGCGGCCGGCGGCGACCGGGTCGCCGAGGACGAGGGTGAGGGCGACCGCGAGCAGGTAGCTGGCCGCAAGTGCCATGCCGGTTCCGGGCAGGGCGGCGAGGACGGCGCGCCGGCGATTCGGGCTGCGCGCGGGAATCTCGCGCAGCCGCTGCATCAGGGCCGGTGACGGTTCGAGTTCGTACCCGACCAGCGATTCCAGCTCCGCGGCGCGCGCCTCGCCGTCGCGGTCAAGAGGCTCGCCGACGGCGATCTCGAGCAGCCCGGCGCGGAGTTCGTCGGAGATCGGGAGGTCGGCGCCGAGTTCGCCGATGCCCGGCATCCGTTCCGGGTCCGCCGTTGCCGGACGGGTTTTCCCGTCCTGGCGCTCGCGGCTCACTTGTAGACCCCGCTGCGGGTCGGTGTGGGATCGCCAAGCGCCTGCCGCCGGCGGTCGATCCGCCGCATGAGTTCCAGACGCGCGCGCCTCAGGCGGGACTTCATCGTTCCTTCGGGCAGGTCGAGGAAGGCGCAGATGTCGGCGTAGCTCAGTCCCTGCAGATCCCGCAGCATGAGGATCTCGGCGAACGCCTCCGGCATCTCCTCGAGCGTCTGGTAGACCATGCGCAGGCGTTCGCGACGTTCGGCGCGGGCGGCCGTGTTCATGTCGCCGGCCTGGCGCCTCAACACTTCATCCGAGACGACGACGGTCCGCCGCTCGGTGCGCGTCCGGCGGTAGTTGTCCACGCACAGGTTGCGGGACAGGCGGAGCGTCCAGCCGGCAAGCGGCATGTCGCCCCGGTAGCGGCCGAGGTTGCGGTAGAGCTTGAGGAAGATCTCCTGGGTCAGATCCTCGGCCTCCGCGGTGTTGCCGGCGAACTGGAAGGCGATGTTGTAGATGCGGCGGCCGTAGCGTTCGATCAGTTCGGTCCAGGCGTCGGCGTGGCCGGCAGCGGCGCGCCGCGCCAGGAAGAGGTCGGGATTCGGGCCCGAAGATTGTGGCGGAGTCGTCATTGGGGTCCTGTTTGGAAAGACGCGGGTTGGGACGGAAAGGTTCCAACCACGCGCCCGCTGACGGGCACGTGGGTTGCCCGGATGCTGCATAATGCCGGTCCGCCGGGCGCCGGGCGCCTCGGAGGAATCGCCATGCCGAAACGACGACGCATCCTGGTCACGAGCGGCTTGCCCTACGCCAACGGTCCGATCCACCTGGGTCACCTGGTGGAGGCGGTCCAGACGGACATCTGGTGCCGGGTGCAACGGATGCGCGGTCACGAGTGCTACTACGTCTGCGCCGAGGACGCGCACGGCACGCCGATCATGCTGCGTGCCGAGCGGGAGGGAATCACGCCGGAGGAGCTGATCGTCCGGCTGGCGGCGGAGCACCTCGAGGACTACAAGGCGTTCCAGGTCCACTTCGACAACTTCTACACCACCCACTCTCCGGAGAACCGGGAACTCGTGGAGGGCATCTACGGTCGTCTGCGGGACCGGGGTGCCATCGACCGCCGGACGGTGCGGCAGTTCTACGACCCCGAACGGGAGATGTTCCTGCCGGACCGTTTCGTCAAGGGCACGTGTCCGCGGTGCGGGGCCAGGGACCAGAACGGCGACAGTTGCGACGAGTGCGGTTCGACCTACACACCGGCGGACCTGATCGACCCTCGTTCGATCGTCACCGGCGCGCTGCCGGTCGAGCGGGAGTCCGAGCACTTCTTCCTGCGCCTCTCCGACTACCGGGAACTGCTCGAGGAGTGGGTTGGGGACGGCCGCCTGCAGAGCGAGGTGGTCAACAAGCTCCGCGAGTGGTTCGACGACGGTCTGCGGGACTGGGACATCTCGCGCGACGCGCCGTACTTCGGATTCGAGATCCCGGACGCGCCGAACAAGTACTTCTACGTCTGGGTCGACGCGCCGATCGGCTACATGGCGAGCTTCCGCCAGTTCTGCGACCGCCAGGGCATCGCCTTCGACGACTTCTGGGGCCCGGACAGCGACGCCGAGCTGTACCATTTCATCGGCAAGGACATCCTCTACTTCCACTGCCTGTTCTGGCCGGCCATGCTTCACGGCGGCGGCTACCGGACGCCGTCCTCGGTGTTCGTTCACGGCTTCCTGACCGTCGACGGCGCCAAGATGTCCAAGTCGCGTGGCACCTTCGTGATGGCCCGCACGTACCTGGAGCATCTCGATCCGGAGGCGTTCCGCTACTACATCGCCGCGAAGTTCAGCAACGGTCTGGCCGATATCGACATCAACCTCGAGGACTTCGTTCTGCGGGTCAACTCGGATCTGGTCGGCAAGGTCGTCAACATCGCCAGCCGCTGCGCCGGGTTCCTGCACCGGCAGTCGGGCGGCCGCCTGGCGGCGTCGCTGGACGCTCCCGAACTCGCGGCGGCGGCCGCCGCCCAGGCGGAGGAGATCGCGGCGCTCTACGAGGGCCGCGACTACAACCGGGCCCTGCGGCGCGTCATCGCCATGGCGGACCGGGCGAACCGCTACATCGACGACCGGCGGCCCTGGGAGCTCGCGCGCGATCCGGAGCGCGCCGCCGAGGTCCAGGCGGTGTGCACCACGGGCATCGAGATGTTCCGGCAGTTGATCGTCTATCTCAAGCCTGTCTTGCCGACGATCGCCGCCCGGGCGGAGAGCTTTCTGGGCATCGACCCCCTGGTCTGGGACGATGTCCATACGCCCCTTGTGGACCACGAGATCCTACCCTTCAAGCCGCTGATCACCCGGGTGCAGCCGGAGCAGGTGGCCGCGATGATCGCCGCCTCGGGTGAGGGCGACGCGGGGTGAGGGCATGACGACCGCCGCTAGAAAAGCGATCGTTCCCGACCGGCCGGAAAAGGCGGTCGTTCCCGACCGGCCGGAAAAGGCGGTTTCGGCAGACCGTCTGACCAAGGTCTACAAGATCTACGACAGTCCTTGGGGCCGGTTGCGGGAGGCGGTGACGAGGCGCCCCGCGCACCGGCCTTTCCGGGCTCTCAGCGACGTCAGCTTCGAGCTGCCCCCGGGCGAGGGGCTCGGCATCGTGGGCGAGAACGGCGCCGGCAAGAGCACGCTGCTCAAGATCGTCGCCGGCGTGACCCGGCCGACTTCGGGCGAACTCGCGATCCGGGGAAGGGTCGCCTCGATCCTGGAGCTCGGCTCGGGCTTTCACCACGAGTTCACGGGACGCCAGAACATCCGGCTGAGCGCGGCGATCGTCGGTCTCGACGGGCGGGAATTGCGCGAGCGCTCCCGGGACATCATCGAGTTCAGCGAACTCGGCGCCGCGATCGATCAGCCGGTCCGTTCGTACTCGACGGGCATGACCATGCGGCTCGGGTTCTCGATCGCGGTTCAGGTGGAGCCGGACATCCTGGTCGTCGACGAGGCGCTCTCGGTCGGCGACGGCTACTTCCAGAAGAAGTGCATGGACCGCCTGCAGAGGTTCATGACGGACGGCGGAACGCTGCTGTTCTGCTCCCACGCGATGTACTACGTCACCGCGTTCTGCCAGCAGGCGCTGTGGCTGCACGGCGGCGAAGTGGCGGGGGCGGGGCAGGCCCTCGGCGTGGTCGGCGAGTACGAGCGGTTCCTGATGGCGAAGACCGGCGAGAGCGCCGATGCGGACGACCATGCGACCGACGATCCGGCGGCGACGGCGGCGCGGATCGTCGCGATCCGGCCGCTCGGCGGCGCGGCCCACAAGCGCGCCTCGGAGTCCTGGGGTCTCGAGATCGAGTGGGAGAGTCGGGACGACGACCTCGGTTTCCACCTCGCGGTCGGACTCGACACCGCGGACGGCGTGCAGGTCTGTGCCTTCACCACCCAGCGCGCCGGGCTCGCCGCGATTGCCGGCGCCGGCGTCCACCGCGCCGTGGTCCGTGTACCGCGATTGCCGATGACCAAGGGCGACTACTCCGCGTGCGTCTTCCTGCTGGACGAAGAATCCCTGCACGTCTACGACCGCAAGGTGGAGGCGAACGTCCTGGAGGTCGAGGCGCAACGCTTCGAACCCAGCCTGTTCGAGGTCGCGCATGAGTGGGAGATCGATCGATGAAGGTGCTGGTGACCCGACCGATTCCGGCGCCGGCGGTGGCGCGGTTGCGGGCCGAGCCGGCGGTGGAGACGACGGTGCTCGAAGAGGACGCGGCAATGGACCGCGCGGTGCTGCTCGAGGCGGCCGCGGGCGCGGACGCGGTCCTGGCGCTGCTCACCGAGCGCATGGACGCGGAGCTATTCGATCGGTCGCCCAACCTGCGGATGGTGGCGAACATGGCGGTCGGCTTCGACAACGTCGACGTCGACGCGGCGGCAGCGCGCGGAATCTGGGTCACGAACACGCCGGGAGTGCTTGACGGCGCCACCGCGGACCTGGCGATGGCGCTGCTGCTGGCGGCTGCACGGCGGCTGCCGGAGGCCGAGCGGTTTCTGCGCGCCGGCCGCTACCGGCGCTGGGGACCGATGCTCTTGTGTGGCCAGGAGGTCCACGGCCGCACGCTCGGCATCCTCGGTATGGGCCGCATCGGCGAGGCGGTGGCCCGTCGCGCCCGGCTCGGGTTCGGCATGGAGATCCTCTACTGGGACGAACGGGGCCGGCCCGACCTGGAGCAGGAACTCGGCGCCCGCAGAACCGATCTCGACACGCTGCTCGGCGCGTCGGACTTCGTCTCCATCCACCTGCCGCTGACCGAGGGCACGACGGGCCTGATCGACGCCGAACGGCTCGCGCAGATGAAGCCGACCGCGGTGCTCGTCAACACCGCCCGCGGGCCGGTCGTCGACGAGGCGGCCCTGGCCGCGGCGCTCCGCTCAGGCGCCATCTGGGCCGCCGGCCTCGACGTCTTCGAACGCGAACCGGAAGTGCATCCGGACCTCCTCGAGCTCGACAACGCGGTCCTGCTGCCGCACATCGCGAGCGCCTCGATCCCGACCCGCCTGGCCATGGCCGAACTCGCCGTGGACAACGTTCTGGCTCTTCACCGGGGCGAGGATCCGCCGACGCCGGTTGTCCGCGAGACTCGCTGATCGAGTGATTGCGCTTGCGGCAGCGCTTGCCTCGCCGGTCCTCGGGGCGCTGTTCTACGGGTTCCTGCATCACCGATCGTGGGCGACCCGTGTCGTGGACGGTCTCGTGTACCTGGTGGTTCCGATTCTGGTGGCGTTGCAGGTGTTTCCGCACTCCTTCGATACCGGGGAGCTGTTGAGCCTGGTGGCGCTCGGTGTCGGCGCCGGCCTGTACTTCGTCATCGAGCGGATGTCGAGGGCGTTTGCCGCACAGGCGGACAATCTCGCGATCCTGGTTGCCCTCTCAGGTCTCGTGCTGCACGCAGTCCTGGAGGGTGGGGCGCTGGGGGCCGGTGCGAACCAGGCGGCCCCGTTCTTCGTCTTCGCGGTTGTGCTCCACCGGTTTCCGGTCGGGCTGGTGGTCTGGTGGTTGATCCGTCCGCGGCACGGAAGAGCGGCGGCTTTGGCGGGGGTCGGGGCGATCGTTGCGGCAACCCTGGCAGGCGCCGCGGGAGGGAGTCTGGTGGCGCCGCCCTCGGATGGCATGGGCCTGGACCTGTTCCAGGCCTTCGTCGCCGGTTCCCTGCTGCACGTCGTCTTCCACCAAGGCCGGAGCGATCATCGGCACGAGGACGGTGTCCCCTAAGTACGGAACGAGCGGGCGACGCGGAAGCCGGTGTCGTCGGCCCTGAAGTCGGCGGCTTCGCGCCTGATGAGGCCGCAGTGGAGTTCAGACGCCTCGGTACGGAAGGAGCCGCCGCACAGCGTTCGGTGGGGTTCGTCGCCGTTCGCGGCGGAGGCGACCCATTCCCATACGCTGCCCAGCATGCCGTGGAGACCGAAGCCGTTCGCGTCCCTGCGTTCCGGTGGCTGGACAAGCCCGTCCGAGTTGCCGGCGTGCCAGCAACATCGGTCGATGGCCTCCGCGGAGGCGGCCCAGGTCGGAGCCTCGACCGCAACCGAGCTGCCGCGGCAGGCGTAGAGCCACTCGGTCTCGGTGGGCAGTCGCATCGGCTTGCGCGACACCTCGGCGTACCAACGGCAGTAGGCGTCGGCCTGCCGCCAGCTCACTCCAGCGGCGAGGTCGCGGTCGCCCGCTGACAGCGGTGACCGTTGGTGGTCCGGGGCGAAGGCTTCGAACTGTTCGTTCGTGACCGGCCACTTGCTGAGGTAGAAGGGCTCGACCGGCGCCGGGCGCCCCTCGATCTCGACCTCGCCACCCGGGATCAACCACAGGATGGTGCGCGGAACGTGGGCGTAGGAGCGGGGCAGCGGTCGGCGCGCGGTGCTGGCCATTGGGGCTGCCGGAAGTCAGGAGGGCCGGCCGAAGACCTTGGGCGTCGGCATCCGGGCGCGGATCGCGTCGAGTTCCTCGACGGTCACGGTCGAAATGCCGCTCTTGCGGCAGTGGGACTCCACCGAGCGGACGACCATGCCGCGGACGAAGGCCGGCACCCGCTTCATCCGCGCTTCCGCTTCGGGTTCCCAGGCGATGCTGGTCGAGGTGTCCTCGCCGTAGCGGGAAAGGGACGCCAGCCCGGTTCGGTCCCCGAGCGCCGCGAGTTGCTGTGGCGAGAAGGCCCCGGGCTCGTGGGTGCACAGCGGATCTTCCGCCATCAGATCGCCGGTCATGCCGTAGGCGCGGGCGCGGCATCCGCCGCACACCGACTGCAGCTCGCACGCACCGCAACGCCCGCCGAGGTCCTTGCGGCGCCGGATGTCCTGGAACAGGTCGGAGTCGTTCCAGACCGCGGACAGCGTCGAGCGCTTCAGGTTGCCGCCGAAGACGGGCAGGTAGGGGCACGGGGTGACGTCGCCGTTCGGGCGGATCCCCATGTAGTGGGTGCCGGCCGGGCAGCCGCCGGCGCCGCCGTCGAAGGCCTTGAGGAAGGGCGAGTCGGGGTCCCCGGACAGCAGTTGACGAACGTAGTGGGGCGCGCACTTCGCGTTGACCACCATGCGGCCGCGGTAGTCGCGTTGAATCTGTTCCAGGGAGGCGAGGACCTCGTCGTAGTCGGCAGGCGAGAGGTCGGACACGAACTGGCCGCGGCCCGTGGGCACCAGGAAGTACAGGTTCCAGACCCGGGCCTGGAGCTCCGTGTAGGCGAACGCGGCGATCTCCTCCAGTTCTCCGTGGTTGTGTGCCCCGGCGGTGGTCTGGATGATGAATGGAAGACCGGCGGAGCTCAGGTGTTTGGCGCCGTCGACCGTGTTCTGCCAGGCGCCGCGGACGCGGCGGAAGCCGTCGTGGACCGACGGGTCGAGCGCGTCCAGCGACAGGGCGAGACCGCGGACTCCTTCGCCGGCCAGGATGCGGGCCAGGTTCTCGGTGATCCGGACGCCGTTGCTGCCGACCACGACCCACAGATCGCGCTCCGCGGCGTAGCGGACGATGTCGAGGATGTCCCGCCGCAGCAGCGGCTCGCCGCCGGTGAGGATGACCAGGGCCTCGGGCGCGAACTCGCAGATGTCGTCGATCACCTTCCGGCACTGGTCGGTGGAGAGTTCCGAGCGATCGGCGAAGTTGGCGGTCTCGACCAGGGGTTTGCCGCCGGCGTCGAGGTAGCAGTGCTCGCAGGCCAGGTTGCAGCGGTACGTCAGGTTCCAGGAGATGACGTACGGTCGGGCGAAGACCGCCGGCGTGGCGCTCGTCGGCCGCTCGAGGGGTGACAGGGTCATGGCGAGAGCCTCGTGCGAGCCCGATCAGGCAATGCCGAAGAAGGACCGGGCCCGCTCCAGCACGCCCGCGTCGACCTCGTCGTAGCCATGGTCGAGAGCGAACTTCTCGATTCCGGCAACCGCCGAAGTGCGCACGATGTCGGGGATGTTCGCCAGCCGCTCGCGGGCTTCGGCGGTCCAGGGGATCCCTGCCGATTCACCGTTGCCGGCAACGCCTGGGCCGCCGCTGCCTGCCGAGTCGGTGGCGGTCGTCGGCATGCCCATCTCGGCGAGCATGCCCGTGAAGGGACACTTCGAGGCCGCGGCGTCGGCCTCGGCGCCGGTCTCGGGGCCGATGCGTACGCCGAGGGCGCCGACCACCTGGGTCTCGTGCGGATTGGTCATCATCGCCATCTCGGCAGAGCAGGTGGGGCAGGCATAGACCAGGGCCACGGAACCGCCATCCGGGCCCAGGGCGTGCTTCAGCTTCATCTGCTCGTCGCAGGGTACGCACAGGAACTTCATTCTTTGTCTCTGTTGGTGGGAATCAGGTCGGTTCGGCCAAGGCGGCTCAGAACCTGTGCGGCTGCCTCGTCGATCGCGTGGGTGACCGGTCCTGGGACCAGGTCCGTTTCACCGGCGTCGGAGGCCGCAGCCAGGCGCGGGTCGAACGGTACCCTAGCCAGGCAGGGGACTCCAAGCTCGGGCGCCTCCGCGGCCGCGCCGTCGAACAGGGGGCGGACTCCGTCACACGTGCCGCAGTAGTAGCCGCTCATGTTCTCGATGTACCCGAGCACCTCGTTCGGCGTCCTGCCGAGCGCCGCCGCCGAGCGCGCGACGACGCCGCGGGCCAGCGCGGCAGGAATCGTGACGAGCACGAAGCGGGCGGACGGCCCCAGGACCTCGGCGTACTGCAGGGTGCGGTCGGCGCCGGGCGGCAGGTCGACCAGCAGAACGTCGAGACGACCCCAGTCCACCAGGCCGAGCAACTGCTGAAACAGGTTGAACTCGCGGGTTGCGCGCCAGACGTGGGAGTCGCCCTTTGCGACGCTCTCGAACTCGAGGTGCTCCGATTCGGGCACCATGGAGCCCACCGACACCACGCCCAGACCGCCAGGCGTGCGGGGCAGGGCCATGCCCCGATCGCCAGGCAGCAGCGGAACGTGTTCCAGGCCGGCCAGCCGGGCCTGGCAGGGACCGTTCAGGTCCGCGTCGAGGATCGCGCATTCGCGGCCCGCGCGCCCGAGCGCCAGGGCGAGTTGCATGGTCAGGGTGCTCTTGCCGACGCCTCCCTTGCCGGAACCGATGGCGACCACGTGATCGATGCGGGCTGTGGCCTCGGCGATGCGCTCCCGCTGCTGAAGAACCTGCCCGACAACGTCGGAACCGCCGTCTCCGGCGACATCGAAGTAGGTCCTCATGGACGGCGGATGCGTTCGAGAAGGCCGGTTCGTTCGGTCACGGAACGCGCAGCGGCGCGCAGCCGGCCACGAAGGCCCAGTTCCGGATAGGCGGCGCGCTGAAAGACGAGCCCATCGTTCACGATCCAGGGACGGCTGCGACCGAAGGCGTGGCGATGTCTCTTCATGTAGACGAGTTCGAAACCGTTCTTCGCCAGCAGGCCGATCAGTTCCAGAGGACGGATGCCAAACTGCCAGTACCAGTGGTTGTCCCGTTCAAGCCGGCCGTCTTCGTCGCGCTGTTGATGCTTGTCAAACCACGCCTCGAGCCTCTCGCGCGAGTTCCACTCGTCTTCCCAAACGTAGACGTTCTTGTAGTACCAGTCCAGGCCGCGATCGACGAACCGTATGGTTCGCGGGGTTTTCAACCAATTCTGATTGAAGACGATCAGAACGTCGGTGTGCGGCAGCCAGTTGAGCAGGAACCTGTCCCAGTCCGGTTTGACCTGGTGCAGCAGGATGTCGTACATGATGAGGGCATCGACCTTGCCGACCGCGTCGAGCGCCCGCTGCGAGCCGAGGAGCGCCTGGACGAGTTCCACTCCGGGATGTTTCTTCGCGCGCTCCCGGGTCAGAGGGGTCAGGTTGCCGTCGACGATCACCGCTCTCTCCAGCTGGTTTCCGCAGAGTTCGGCGGCGTGGAACGTGTAGGCGCCGTCGACGCCCCAGCAGGCGCCAAGGTCGGCGAAAGACTGGAAGTCGGTGAGCTCGCAGGCCATCTCGAGCAGTTCGAGCTTCTCCGGCTTGGGCTGGACCTCGGATTGCGCTTCGATTGCGTTCTCTTCGGAGCTGAGACGGGCGGACATTGGAGGGCAGCCTAACAGTAGGAGGCGGCGCTACGGCGTCACAAACGGGCGGCGTCGCTTTCGTATCGGAGGGTTTTCTGCGTCGCCTGGAAGCCGTAGTCTTCGAGCCGATCCGCCAGTGGTTCGCGGCGGTGCACTCGCGGCAGGTAGAGCGGTCGTTTGGAGTCGTTGGCTGCGAAGGCGAGGAGGGGTCCAAGAAGGGCCGGCACCGGCCGCTTGCCGCCGATCGCGAGGATCTCGCAGGGTGCTGAGTCGGCGGGCAGGTTGGCGGCCGACGTGGGAGTTGGTGACCCGGCGATGAACGGCAGGGGGTCGTCGGCGTCCCGGGCGCCCCGGTAGAGGAGATAGGCCTCGAAGCCGCGGTCGGTGGCGATGCCGACGCCCATTGCCCGCTCCCGCAGGTTGCGGATCGTCTGAACGGAGCGCTGCCAGCAACGGTTCAGCTCCGAGGCGTCGGCGAACTCGGGGCCGGTGGTGATCTCCGACGGGGCAACGGTTCCAACCAGCTCGAGGAAGGGGCCGGCCGCGGGGCTTTCACCTGTGTGGAGGTAGTCGGTCAGGCTTTCCCGTTCGGCGAAACCGCAGGCCGTGAGGAAGAGGTGGGCGGCGACGGCTTCCGCCGGAACTTCGACGAGCATGCGGGTCGGCTCGAGGATCGCCATCTTCTGGCTGAGCGAGGCCATCATGTGGCGGGCATGGCCCTGCCGGCGGTGTTCGGGGTGAACCGCAACGTGGAGCACGAAACTGGCCGTGGGCTCCCGCTTCGCTGCGATCAACACGCCGATCGGATCGGATCCTGCGAAGGCGACCATGCAACTGCTGGTCCAGAGGTTGATCTCTCTGGACAACCGCTTCATGTGGCCGACCGTGAGCTGGCATGGCACGGCGCCGGGACCGACGTTGCAGCGGTGAAACGCCTCGACGATCAGGGGAACGTCGTCGGAGCGGCAGAAGCGGTACGCGGACACTCGTCTACTCGGACCGCGGACTGGCAGGCGCCCTGAGCGCGGCCGGGGCGGTGGGCGCGCCGGTCGGCGCCTGCTCCGGCAGGCGCAGCAGCGTGAGGATCAGCATGGCGGACACGTACATGGAGATGAAGACGGTGAAGGCGAGGTCGTAGCTCTCGAA
Organism: Candidatus Multivorans sp.; assembly: GCA_965205295.1. Lineage (GTDB taxonomy): Bacteria > Acidobacteriota > Thermoanaerobaculia > Multivoradales > Multivoraceae > Multivorans. The sequence goes on along the minus strand of OZ242167.1, from coordinate 1,108,027 downwards.
GCGGTCGAAGACGTAGCCCGCGAAGGGTACGCCGAGGATCTGGATGGGCAGGAGCATCGGACTCATCAGCCCCATGACCCGGCCGAACGATCGCCGTCCGAAGCAGGCGCCGATCAGCGTCCCCCAGAGCGGCATCATCCCACCCATGCCGAGTCCGAAGACCGCTGCGGCGGTGATCAACGCCGGGTAGCTCTCCGCCCTGAGCAGGGCCGTTGTGCCGGCGGCCTGGAGACCGATCGCCAGCCACAGGGCGCCGCGGCTGCTCAGACGATCGCCGGTCCAGCCGAACACGACCTTGCCCAGCACCCCCATGGCGGCGATGGCGGAGAGGCTGAAGGCGGCACGGAGCGGCGCGAAACCCAGGTCCATGGCGTGGGCGATGACGTGGGTGAGAATCGCGGAGTTGGAGCAGAAGTTCATCGCCACGACCAGGGCGATGACCCAGAAGTTGCGGTTGGCGAGGGGCTCGACCCAGTCGAGGCGCCGGCGCCTCGGCGGCGCGCCGGCGACATCCATGGCCGGCGCCACCGGTTCGACGCCGGCCGGGCCTTCACCCGGGGCAGGCGTCGGGGTCCATTCCGGCGCCATGGAGGTCGCGTCGCCGTCGGGGTGCAGGCCGATGTCCTCCGGCCGATCGACGACCCAGCGCCGCACCGCCGGCAGCACGAGCAGCAGGGTCAGGACGCCGTAGAGCGCGAACGTGCCGCGCCAGCCGATCAGCCCGATCAGTCGGGTGGCGACCGGCGCCATGACGACCCCGGACAGCGAGATCCCCATGGTCGCAATGCCGAGGGCCATCGAGCGCCGGCGAACGAACCAATTGGCGACCAGGGTCGACGCGGTCACGCCCCCGACCAGGGCAGCCCCCAGGGCCAGGAAGGTGCCGAGCACGAGGTAGAACTCGAGCAGGTTCCGGACCGCGGAGATCAGCAGGAGACCGGCCGCCAGCAGCCAGGCGCCGGCCGTCATGATCCGCTTCGCGTGGCCGTGGTCCAGGGCGTGTCCCAGGAAGGGCGCGACCAGGCCGTTGGTGATGCCGAAGACGGCGAGGCCGATGCCGACGCCCGTTCGCCCGCCGCCGAACTCGGCGGTCAGGGCGACGAAGAAGGCGCCGAAGGAGTAGAAGCCGAAGCCGACCGAGACGAAGAGCGACAGGAAGGAGACGCCGATGATCTTCCAGCCGTGGAAGACCGCGCTGGCGGGAGGGGTGCGCATGGATTCAGAAGACTGGGTACGCCGGCGTCCCCGCCGGCATCCGGCGCACGGCGCCGGCCCCGATACTGGCCCCTAAGCGAGCAGATCGTCCAGCTTGAACACGGCGGCCGCGTTCTCGCGCAGGAACTTCGGCCAGACGTGCTCTTGCAGGGGCAGGTCGTCCATCTCCGTGAAGATGCGCTCGTACGACAGGCCGGGGAAGTAGCCGGCGTAGAGGAGCTTGTTCGGGCCCCGCTTGTTCGCGAACTCGAGCACGTTGCGCGGGTAGTGCTTGGGCGCCCAAGCCGTCGTCGAGTAGTACAGGTTGGGCCACTTGAGCAGCAGCTTGACGCACAGGTCGGTCCACGGATCGCCGCCGTGACGCATGACGACGCGGAGTTCCGGGAAGAACCAGGCGACTTCGTCGAGCAGGCCGGGGTACTGGCACTTGTAGGGCACGCGCGGACCGGGCACGCCGACCAGCATGTTGATGGGTATGTCGAGCTCGATGCACTTGGCGTAGATGGGGTAGAAGCGCTTGTCGTCGATCGGCGCCTGCGGGTGTGCAAGGCACGGCGCGGCGGAGGCGGCGCGGATGTTGGGATGGAGTTTGACCGTCGCCTCGAGCGCCCGGACGCCGTCCATGCCGGCATTCGGATCGACGCCGACGGCGCCGAAGAAGCGGCCGGGAAACTGCTCGAACAGTTGCAGCGCCGGCGCCGGGTTCTGGGCGCTGACGCCGATCTGGGCGATCTGGACGCCGAACGCGTCCATCATCGCGACAATCTCGGCGGCTTCCACCTTACGGTCCATCCGCTTCCCGGCGTCCTTGAACAGGTACTGGGCCGGGTGGTGGGAGAACTCCTCCGTGCCGCGGTCACGGCTGAGCCGGCGCACCGCCTTCATGCCCATCCCGGCGCCGCCGGCCGGGATCTCAAGCATCAGATCGACGACGCCGATGTCCTTGGGTCTGCCCATGTTCGCCCCCAGTGGTTCGAGCGGGCCGTGCCGGCGACGTGCGCCGGAGCGGAACTCAGGCTTCCGGTTTGCCGGCCTTGCGCTTCTCGTCGAGTGCCGACATCAGGCCGACCTCGTTCAGGTAGGCGCCGGCCTTCGCGTCCTTCGCCGCCTCGACCTGTGCCTCGCTCGCGCCGGCCTCGGCGAGAGCGGAGAAGGGGCACCTGCCGGCCGCCGTCGCGGCCTTCGTCTCGGCCTCGGCGACCTCGGTCGCCTGGGTTCCTTCGCCCTTGCCGATCTCGTAGGCCGCGATCATCTGCTCCATCAGTTCGCGGCCGAGTTCGATGCCTTCTTCGACGGTCTTGATCCCGATCTGCGAGACGTGCTTCTCGCGGGCCACCAGCTCGACGCGCTCCTGGGTCCGGTCCCGCATGAAGCCGGCGGGTACCCTGAGAATGCGGGAGGTGGCGTCGGCCGTCCATTCGTAGGTCGAGAGCAGCGGCACCCGGTCGTCGTCGCGGGCGATTAGCTTCCGCTCGTCGGCTGCTTCGGCGGTCACGGTGCCGTTGCCGGTCGCCTCGGCGGCCTGCTCACGGGCCTCGATCGTCACCGGCTCGCCGGTCTCGTCCTCGATCTGCGCGCGGGCGAACTCGAAGGTGACGGTCGGCAGCTTGCTCATCCGCGCCTTCTTCTCGATCCGGGCCTTGGCGCGACGGCGCCGGTACAGGTCCTCGATCGTCTTGAGGGCCAGACGGGCGTCCGCGGTCCACTTCAACTTGCGGCCGTCGTAAGTTGTCTCGACCTCGAGACCGCCCTCCATCTCGGCGATCCGGTCCAGCATCTCCTCCGTGATCTGCTCGAACGACTGGCTTCCGCAGACGGAGCAGCGGACCGGATCCGGTTCGGCCGAGGTCACGCCGCACTTGCGGCAGATGAAGGTGGGCCGGCTGCGCGCGATTTGCAGGGCGAACTTCTCGGCGAGGGCCTCCGTCTCACGTGCCGTGTACTTCGGCATGTAGCGATCCATCGCCTCGTCGAGGACATCGCTCGAAATCACGCTGTGTCCCTGCTCGACCGCCAGACGGTAGAGCGCGGTGCGGGCGATGCCGCGGACCTGCTCGGGGACGCGCTTGAAGCGCTCCTCGGCCTCGGGCGTCCAGCGGATGCTCTCCTCGGCCTTCACGTCGAGTTCCGGGTACTCGAGACGCGTGGTCAGCAGGAGGTCGCAGGGGCAGGAGCGGAGCAGGTTCTCGGCGTTGCTGCCGAGGCCGGTCTCGTTCTCGTCGCTGTGGACGCCGATGCGGCCGATGACCAACATCCACGGATCGATCTTGCGGGCGTGGTCGAGGACCTTCTGGAACGCTTTGCCGTCGAGCAGGGTCTTCGTCAACTCGACCCCGACCTCGGTCGCCATCGTCTCGGCGACGTCCAGGTGCGACTGGTAGATCTGCGCCAGACCGGTGTCGATGATCTCTTCGTGGAGCTGGTTCTGCTCCTCGAAGCGGAAGACCTTCGCGGCCCGCTCGGTCAGCACGTTGACCACGCCCTTGAACACCGAGTAGTGCAGGTACGGGTCGTAGACCGAGATTGCCTCGACCTTCTTGCCGAACCGCTCGGCCAGGTCGATGGCGGTCATCAGAGCGCCGAAGGACTGGGGCGAGCCGTCGACGCCGACCAGGATCGTGTCGCGGTCGTCGGCACTGTCGTGGTGGCCGTTCCCGTTGCTCTTCGACGGCAGAGTCTTGACCACCAGCACGTCCCTGTCGGCGCTGCGGGCCACCCGTTCGCAGACCGAGCCGATCTGCGTGTCGCGGACCCGGCCGATGCCCATCACGCCGAGCACCGTCAGGTCGTAGCCGGACTCGCGGATGTCGCGCACGATCTCGACGTGGTGCTTGCCGTCCATCATCTTCGGCTCGAACTCGAGGTCGGCCTCGTCGCAGACGGCCTTCATCGGCTCGAGGTAGCTCTCCGAGATGAGCTCCAGCCCCATCGTGATCAGGGAGTCGTGGATCTTCCGCTGGCGGTCGAGCTCCGTCTCCTCCAGGTACTCCTCGGGCAGCGTGTACTCCATCTGCTTGAAGCGGTAGTCGTGCATGCTCGCCGCGTAAACGTGGCAGCCGACCATCCTGGAGTCGAACTTCCGGCCCAGTTCGACCGCGGAGGCGATTGCCTGGTTGGAGTAGTCCGAGTTGTCGAGCGGGACGTAGATCGTCTTGTACATGGGGTTTCTCTTCTGTTGACGGAGTGTCGGTTGCGAGAGAGGAGGCTATCGATGCCTGAATGGGGCTGCGGTCAGACGGCGGGGGCCTCGGTACCCGCGAGGGCGGTCTCCTCGCCGGCCGATGCCTGGTTCGCGCGGCGGCGGACCAGGAACACGACGAGCAATTCGATCACGAGCACGATGAAGGCGGCGCGCAGCACCGGGATGGTCGCTGCCTGCTTTACGGTGGGTTCGGTGTAGACGTAGAACCAGGACGACAGGGCGCGCTTGTTGCCGCGTTCCCGGTTGAAACCGTCCCAGACGCTGAAGGCGATCGGCGTGTACTGCTGCTCGGCAAAGCTGACGCCGGCACGCGACGCGCGCCGCCGCTTGTAGGTCACCGTCCACTCGCCCTGGTCGTAGGAGGTGACCGCCTTGACGATGTCGGCCTCGGTCGGCTCGATCGCCTCGCTGCCGCGGCCCCGGAAGGTGTCCGCGACGCCGTAGGTCAGGTTGACGAACCACAGGTCCACGGGGTTCTGGGCGTCGCCGAGAAGGAAGTACGGCTTGCGTTGGGGCGTGTCCTCGGGCGCGAGCGAGGCCGGGAACTGGAGCGCCACGGCATCCGAGAACTCGGCGCCGTCGCTGCCGGCGTCATCGCCGCCGCCGAAGAAGTCGTCGTCGCCACCGAAGAAGTCATCGGCGCTGTCGTCCGCGGTCTCGACGCCGAAGAATCCGGCGTCGTCCTCGGGTTCCGCTTCCTCGACGCCGAAGAAGCCGCCGTCATCTCCGGAGTCCTCCTCGACACCAAAGAAGCCGCCGTCGTCGCCACCGCTGTCGCCGCCGAAGCCATTGTCCTCGTCCCACGTCGGTACTTCCAGCGCGGGGTTGTTCCTGCCGGTGTTGTCGGCGCGCAGGTCGTTCCAGCGCACCCGGAAGGCGATTTCGTCGCGGTTGTAGACGGCCTGGGCCTCGATCGAGGTTGCGGAGGGATAGAAGTTGCGCCCCGGCTCGGTGATCTGCCCGATCAGCGGGAAGCGGGTCATCGGCGCGGCCTCGAACAGCGCGTCGAGCGCTTCGGCGTCCTGGAGGTCGATCGCCTCTTCGGTCCATGCGGCGGTGATCAGGGTGCCGTAACCGGGGTCGTCGCCGTCGCCCAGGGAGTACACGTAGTTCACCAGGTGCTGGCGGTCCTCGACTTCGAGCGAGTCGGCGTACGACGGCATCGGGGTGCCGTTCAGCCCGGTGGAGAAGGTGCGGTAGATGTCCTCCTTGGTCGCACCGCCTCGGTAGGTCCAGCGCTGGGTCAGATCGGCGACCTTGATGGGATCGTTCTTGTCGTTGACCAGGGTCGGCGCGGAGGCGCCGTCGCCGCGGCCGACCTCGCCGTGACAGGCGGCGCAGCCCTGCTCCTCGTACACCAGCCGGCCGCGGTCGATCGACTCTTCGGTCGACTCGAGTGGCCGGGGGACGTCGATGGGCTCGCCGTAGCGGTCGGGGTTCTCGAAGTCCGGCGAGAAGGCCTTGATGTAGTAGATGACGTTCTGGACTTCCGTGCCTGACAGGTTCGGCCAGCCGGGCATCGACGTGTAGGGAAGGCCGATTTGGATCGCGCGGCGCAGGTCGTCGTCCGTGGGCAGCAGCCCGTTGGGCGTGGTGCGGAACTTGTACTTGCCGGAGGTGAAGTCGCGCGGCTTGGGCTTGACCCGCAGGGTGGCGTGGCCGTTGCCGTCGCCCTCGTCGCCGTGGCACTGGCCGCAATACTTGTCGTAGACGATCTTGCCGGCGGCCCGCTGTTCCTCCGTGCCGAGGTCGACCTGGGCGGCCAGGGGCGCGGCCAGCAGGGCGGCGCCTGCGGCTACGGCCGGTACGGACGCGAGAATGTGACGCGCGGACATCAGTGCTGCCCCAGCGCGCGCGGCGCGTAGTCGTTGAAGTCGTAGATGAACAGGTTGACGTCCCACATCTCCTCGGTGGTCAGGAACAGCTCCCACGCCGGCATGGCGCTGTCCCAGGGCGTGCCTCCGCCAGGAAGACCGGGCCCGCCCTTGGCGATCCGCCAGTGAACGAAGGAAGACTGCAGGATCGGCAGTGTGCCGCTGTCGTTGAAGTTGCTGGGCGCCGGGTTCAGGCCGTGGGCGAACATGCCGTCGCCGCCCATCCCGTCGCCGTGGCACCAGAAGCAGTTCTGGTAGTAGACGCGGCGCCCGTTCTCCAGGTGTTCCTCGTATGCCTCCGGGTCGTCCTCGTGGAGATGGGTGTACGGGTTGTCGGCGGTCGCCATGTCGATCGTCTCGTCGTGGACCGTGATCTCAGTTGGCGGCGACGGATGCACCTCGCGCCCGAAACCGGGCGCCTCGAGCGGGACGCTCATGTCCGCGTAGACGTTGTAGGCGGCCAGGGCGGGCAGCGCCAGCAGTACCGCGGCCAGGAGCGGCCGGCGCCGTGGTTCGAGGATGAGCCGCACAATCGGCGCGATGGTCTCGGACAGGCGCTCGCGGCTCGAGGAGGCGTAGCAGACCAGGGCGAGGGTCGCGATCCCCAGGTAGATGGTCGCCACGGACTGCGGGATCGGCACCGCGAAGCCGAACTTGAAGAAGGCCCACAGCGCGATCCAACTGAAGAGCAGCCAGGTCAGGTTGTTGGCCCGGCGCCAGACCAGTACGCCGGCGACCGCGGCCAGGCCAAGAAGAACCGGTAGGTTGAGTCCCATCATGATCGAGTCAGTTCCGTGAAGGTTCGGGATCTTAGTAGCCGAGTTCGGTGTCCAGCGTCACGGACGGCGTTCCGCCCAGGCTCTGCAGCCAGGCGATCACGGCCTTGATTTCGTCATCGGAGAGACTGATCGGCGGCTCGTTCATCGGCTGCATCCCGTCTTCGTAGCCGGGCACGACGAAGCTTCCCGGTTCGTAGAGGGACTGCGCCAGATACTCGACATCGGTCAGCCCCTCGATTTGCGTCGCCGCGCGCTGTCCGATACCACCCAGATCCGGATAGCGGCTTGGTCCGCTGGAACCGATCTGGTGGCAGGCAGCGAGGCATTGCCCCTTGCCGTTGGCCAACTCGCTGCCGACTTCGATGAGATCCTCGGTCGTCATGTCGGCGTTGATCAGCACCGGCGGCGGAGGATGCACCTCCTTCTGGGGCACGATCTGGCCCAGGTACATGTAGAAGGCCGTGGTGCCCAACACCAGGAGGACCAACCTGAGCGGCATCGGGACGTTCAGCTTCATGCCGTCTGCCCCTCCTTGAGCCGGCCCTCGGCTTCAGTGGCCGTCTTCGGCTGCCATGGCTTCTTGCCGGCGAGGCTGCTGAGCCAGAAGACGACGCCGAGCAGGCCGAAGAAGATGAGAACGGTGACGGAGACAACCTGGGTGGCGAAGCCGAGGCTCGGGGTGTAGGCGTCCGGAGAAGTGTCGAGGACCACGCCGTACACGTGCCATTCCTGGCGCAGGCCGGAGCGGACGTAGCCCATCAGCCCCATCAGCCAGGTGAAGCTCAGGGCGATGAAGATGAGCACGTACTGGGAGATCGCGGGAATCTTGCCCCATTGCGTCTCGCCAGGTTGCCTGGCGTTTCGGTACAGAGGCAGGTCGATGATGGTGATCACGGCCATGGCCGCCAGCACCGAGTAGACCTGGGGTATCGCGAACCGGATGCGCATCGCGGCGTCGACGCTCTGGTGGTAGCCGTAGACGCCGAAGAAGATGACCAGCGCGGCGGTAGCGGCGAAGACCACTACCTGGGCGCGGGTCAGGAGCTGCTTGTGCGGGTGGGTGGACAGCTTGCCGGTTCGTCGGTAGAGCAGGAAGCTCATGTAGGTCGACAGGATGAGGATGTTGACCGCCGTGTTCTTGGCCGACATCTGACCGAGATAGGAGAGTTGCGGGTGGCTGGCGCCCCCCATCGCGGCGATTTCGGAAACGGACGAGATCGCATAGCGCGGCGTTGCCCAGACGGCAAAGCAGAGGGCGATCGCGATCAGCAGCCACTTGATGAACTTCTGGAAGTGAGCGGTGCCCTCGATTCGGCCCATCCCCAGCCACAGGTAGTAGTTCGCGCCCAGGAACAGGTTGCCGATCACGGCGGCCTGGATGACGAACAGCCAGGAGAAGGTGCCGCCCATCATCTGAATGCCCAGGGTCTGGCTGAAGGCGTAGATCTCGCTCGCCAGGTAGTAGCCGGCGAACGGCAGCGGCAGGAAGGCGATGATGGCGACGAAGTTGCCGATGTAGCCCATCCAGTCGAAGTGGGCCTTCTCTTCGTCGGTCTTGGCCCGGAGGTACCGGAACGCGGCGTAGGCGGCGGCGATCGAGCCGCCGAAGGCGACGTTGGCGATGATCCGGTGGATGTTGATCGGCATCCAGGTGAAGTTGAAGAAGGCGTCGCGGAGGCTGAGCAGGGCGCCGCTCTCGGAGACCGCGGAGACGAAGTCCGGTACTCCGTCGCCGTCCACGTCGTCCCGCTTGCCGGGCGACATCATGAAGGTCAACCAGGCGTTGGCGATGAACATGATCGCGGTGCCGACCAGGTTCAGCATGAGGCCGAGGAACAGGTGCACCTTCGGGCCGAACTTGCCCCAGCCGTAGTAGTAGCTGTAGAGGAAGAGCGCCTCCAGGAAGAACAGCAGCACATAGGGCAGGAACGTCGGCGAGAAGATGTGCATCAGGTAGTTCGTGAACTTCGGGTAGAGGATGATCAGCCCGAAGGTCAGGAACGCGCCGAAGGTGGCGGTCATCGAGAACGAGACGGAGAGCAGCTTGGTGAACTCGTACGCCAGCTTGTCGTAGCGCTCTTCCTTCTTCACGTAGCCGATGAACTCGATGATGAAGGCGAACAGCGGCACCGCGAGCACGAAGGCCGCGAACAGCAGGTGGAGCTGCGCCAGCACCCACACCGTGACCCGGCTGCCGACGAACGGCACCGTGCGGTACTCGGCCTCCACGTAGGGCGCGGCTTTCGCCTCCGCCGCGTCTGCGGCCTGCTCGTCGGCGACGCCCTGCTGACGCGGGGTCGACTCGGCTGCGCCCAGCGCTTCCTCGGCGGCGACCTGGCGCTCCGGTTGGCGGTACTCGTTGTCCACCAGGAAGCCGCCCAGGCGGACCGTGACGATCACCGCCACGAAGGCGAGAACGCCGATGCCGAAGAGGATCTTGTTTCTGGTCACTGGCTCTCCACCCCTGAGAGGGCGCTACTGGCGGGCGTCCCGCTCCGCCTGCATCGTCCGGCGTTCTTGCTGCAAATCGCGAACGTAGGCGACGACCGCCCAACGATCCTCGGTCTTGAGCGGGTAGCGGTAGCCCGCCATCAGTCCGGAGCCGTTGGTGATGACGTCGTACAGGCGGCCGTCGTTGTAGCCGGCGACCCGCTCATCGTGGAGCGACGCTGTCGGTGTGCCGGCCCGTTCGAACAGGATGCCCTGGCCCGTGCCGCGCTCGTCGTGGCAGGGCTGGCAGTAGATCGTGTACCGGCTTCTGCCCCGCGCCAGGACCTCGTCGGTGACCGGGAGGGGCGAACCGTCCAGGAAGTAGCCCTCGTCGTCGCGGCCGAACAGCAGGCGGTGGTCGATGTCGAGCTGGCCGCGGGCCACCGTGCCGGCGACCGGCTGGCGCATCGCCATCCCGTCGTAGAAGAAGCCGCTCGCCTCCTGGGGGTCGTAGCGCTCCTGGTAGTCCATGTTCGGGTTCAGGTGGATGGGCGGGTAGGGCGACGGCATGCCTCGGCAGCCGAGCAGAAGCAGGGGCGCGGCCAGGGCCGCAACCGCGAGCCGCCGGTTGCGGCGGTGGAGTCGCATCGCCTGGCGCATCAGTGCGCGTCCTCGCCGTGGCTCGCGTCGTCGGCAGCGCCGTGGTCCTCGACCGGCGCCGGCGCGGGCACGATCTCGCGGTTTGGATGGCGAATCTTCGCCAGGTAGGTGGTCCGCGGCTTCGTGTGCAGTTCGTCGAGCAGGTTGTAGTTGCGGGGGCTCGTCTTCGCTTCCACGACCTGGCTTGCCGCGTCGGTGATGTCGCCGAAGCGAATCGCCTCGGCGGGGCAGGCCTGCTGGCAGGCGGTCACGACATCGCCGTCGGCCAGAGGCCGGCCGTCCTGCTTGGCGTCGACCTTGGCGCGGCTGATTCGCTGCACGCAGTAGGTGCACTTCTCCATGACCCCGCGAGAACGGATCGTGACGTCCGGGTTCTTGCCCAGGTGCATCACCTCGGGGGTGTCCTTGGTGAAGTTGAAGTAGTTGAAGCGCCGGACCTTGTACGGGCAGTTGTTCGAGCAGTAGCGCGTGCCGATGCAGCGGTTGTAGACCATCGCGTTCAGCCCCTCGTCATCGTGGACGGTGGCGGAGACGGGGCAGACCTGCTCGCAGGGCGCGTTCTCGCAGTGCATGCAGGGCACGGGCTGGAAGTTCGTCTGCGGGTCGTGGGGCAGATCGTCGACGAGGCCGTCCGATTCACCCTCGGAGGAGAAGTAGCGGTCGATGCGCAGCCAGTGCATCTCCCGGCCTTCCCTCACCTGTTCCTTGCCGACGATCGGAATGTTGTTCTCGCTCTGGCAGGCGATGACGCAGGCGTTGCAGCCGACGCAGGCGTTCAGGTCGATCGTCATGCCCCACTGGGGCGAGTCCTTGTAGGTCCACTCGTCCCACATCGAGTTCTCGTGCGGCTTCTCGCTGTGGGCGGTGGCGAAGTCGGGGTGCTCTTCGAAGTAGTCGAGGTCGGCTTCCTTGACGATGCTGCGGCCTTCCATCGAGTGATGGTCCTGGGTCTGCGCCAGGGGGTACGAACCGCCGCTGGCCTTGAGCGCGCAGCGGCCGACGTGGAGGGCGTCCGAGGTGCGTAGCAGATAGGCGTTCCTGCCCGGATTGTGATCCTCGTCGTTGGCGCTGCTGGCGATCCGGCCGTCGAAGTCCCGGCCGTAGCCGAGATCGATCGTCACGGTGTGGTCGGCCTGGCCAGGCGCCTGCCACACCGGCAGTTCGAGTTCGCGCTCGCCGCAGGCGACGGTGACCAGGTCTTCGTTCTCCAGGCCGAGTGCCGTGGCGGTGGCCGGGCTGATCAGCGCCGCGTTGTCCCAGGTCAGCTTGGTGATCGGGTCGGGGAGCTCCTGGAGCCAGCCGTTGTTCGCGAAGCGCCCGTCGAAGACCGCCGCGGAGCAGCGGAAGACGACCTCGAGTTCCTCGCCCTCGACGACCGGGTTGGCAGCGTCGCCCGCGGCACGCACCGCGGCGGCGCAGTCGTCGGGCGTGACGGTGGCCAGGTCGGCGGCGGGCGCGGCGCTGCCGTCCTGCACGCCGTCATGGAGCACCCGGCGCCAGGCCGTTTCGAACTCGGAGAGGGCGACGGGGAAGGGCAGCGACATGGGGTCGACGGGTGCTGCGTCAGCCTCCTCGCTGCCGTCTGCCGCCGCCGCATCGGTGTCTTCCTGCACCGGCGCCTCGGCCCCGGCGTCGAGCGGCAGTCCGAGCAGTTCGGACCAGGTCTCGCGGACCAGATCGCGGCCGTCCCGCGCCTCGCCCAGGGCGGCCAGCGCCAGCACCTCGACCGCGCTCCTGGCGCCGTAGAGGGGCTCGATCAGGGGCTGGACGACGCTGGCCGTGCCGTCGGTGGCGCGGGCGTCGCCCCAGCTCTCGAGGTAGTGGGCGAGCGGCACGTGCCAACGCGCATAGCGGCTCGTCTCGTCGCGGTGGGTACCGACATGGATGACCGCGCCGGCGCTGTTCAGGTTCTCGAGCGCGGCGGCGAAGTCGAGGTCGGCGGGAGCGCTGTAGACCGGGTTCGCTTCCAGAACGAGCAGCCGGTCGACGGCGCCTTCGTTCATCGCCGCCACCAGGTCGGTCAGGGCGGCGTCGCTCGAACTGCCGGTGTCCGGCGTCTGGTGGTAGGTCACCGTGGCGCCGACGTTGCCGAGCGCCGAGTTCAGTGCGTAGACCGCCGCGTGGACCTCCGCCGGCTGGCGGTCGCCCGCGACGATCAGGCCGGCGCCGCGGTGGTCGACCAGATCCTGCGCGACCGCCTGCACCCAGGCGTCGTCGATGTCCGCGGCCGGAGCGCCGCCGCCAACCGGCAGTTCCAGGCCGTGTGCGGCGAGAGCGTGTCCCAGTCGGGCCACGAAGGCGGCGACCCGCCCACTCTGTACCCGCAGCCGGTGGTCCGCGTTGGCGGACGTGACCGAGTGGACGCCGTCGACGGCGTAGTGCCGGAGCATCCCCGAGGCGCCGTTGTCGCCCACCCGCCGGGCCCTGGCGTAGCCGCGCAGGTTGCGGACGCTGTCGCCCTCCGTGCTGAGGAAGTCGGAGTCCAGGGAGAGCAGGACCTGCGCCGCATCCAGGTGGTACAGAGCGTGGTAGTGATCGCCGGCCACCGATTCGAGACCGCGGTCGGCGTTTTCGTCGCTCACCGGTTGCCAGGTCACCCAGCGGGCCTGGGGATAGCGTTCGAGCAGAGCCGACTGGAGCCGGAGCAGAGTCGGCGACGAGGACGGCTCGGCGAGGACCGCCAACCCGGCGCCGTCGGCGGCGGGCGCCAGGTCGCCCTCGGTCCAGGCGGCGACGAAGTCGTCCCAGGACGACGCCTGGTCACCGAACCGCACCGTCTTGGAGCGGTCGGGGTCGTACAGGTCGAGCATGGAGGACTGCGCCCAGACTCCAGATGCACCGCGGGAAAACGGGTGGAGTTCGTTCCCCTCGACCTTGGTCGGCCTGCCCTCGTGGCTTTCCATGACCACGCCGAGGGCCCGGTTGCCGAACGGCATCGTGGTGGCGTAGGCGAGCGGAATGCCGGGAACCATGCCTTCAGGCGCGTCGACGTAGGGAACGATGTGTTCGACCGGACGGCGGATGACGTCGCAGCCGGCCAGACCGGCCAGGGAGGCGGTGGAGCCCAGCATCGCGAGGACGCTGCGCCGGCTGAGGCCGTCCTCAAGCAGTGCGGGCGGGGCCTCGGACGCGCCCTCGGGGAACTCCCGGTGCAGGAAGTCGGTTGCCCTGGAGTCGCCCTGTATCTGTTCCAGGCTGCGCCAGTACGTCCTCTCAGGCTGGCGCCCGTTGCCAGCGCTCATCGATGGCACCCCGTGCAGTCCTCTGGCGGCGCCAGACCGCGTTCCGCGATCGCCTGTTCGGCGAAGGCATCGTGATCGCCGGTCGGCGTCCATTCCATGTCGGTGACCGCGTCGAGCGGCCGCAGGTGCGGTCCCGGATCGCGGTGGCATTCGAGGCACCAACCCATGCTCAGGGGCTCCACCTGGGTCACGACCTCCATCTCATGGACGGGACCGTGGCAGGACTTGCAGCCGACGCCGGCGCCGACATGGACGCTGTGATTGAAGAACGCGTAGTCGGGCAGGTTGTGGACCCGAACCCAGCGCATCGGTCGGCCTTGCGCCGCGCTCTTGCGGATCGGCGCCAGGAGCTCGCTCTCGCGCGCCGCGACGTGGTGGCAGTTCATGCAGACCTGGGTGGGCGGGATGTTCGACACTGCCGACTCCTCGACCGAGGCGTGGCAGTAGCGGCAATCGAGGCCGAACTCGCCCACGTGGAGCTTGTGGCTGTAGGGCACCGGCTGTTCCGGCCGGTAGCCGACGTCGGTGTATTCGGGCGAACCGTAGTACCAGACGGCGCCCACCGCCGCGGCGCCCGCGATCGGCAGAGCGGCCGCTACGTACAGCGGCACCTTGAGAGTCCACTTGGGGAAGATCTGAGCCAAGATTCCGTACCTTGAAGCAGGGTACGAGCCCTGCCCGATCCGAGGTCGCGCGGAGTGTACAGTGTGCTACCGAGGTGGTCAAAGAATCGAGCCGAGATAGTGTCGGGGCGTGTCCGAAGACGGTATCCGAGGCGCCCCCGGCGCCGCCAGGAACCCGCGCCGCCGCTTCCTGAACCCCTGGTTTCTGGCTGCTCTCGCGGGCCTCGTCCTGATCCCTGCGCTGCGGCCGCTGCTGCGCATCGAGCCCGATCCGCCGCCGGTTCTGCGGCAGTTGCCCGAGTGGCGGCTGCTGGACCAGGACGGCGAGGACTTCGGCAGCGCCGATCTTGCGGGCGATGTCTACGTCGCTTCCTTCGTGTTCACCCGCTGCGCGACGGTCTGTCCGCGGCTGACGGCGGAGGTCGGCCGGTTGCAGCGCCGCTACCGGGAGGAGGGCGTCGACGGCGTGCGGCTGGTCAGCTTCTCGGTCGACCCCGAGCACGACACACCGGAGCGTCTGCGGGACTACGCCGGGCGCCGCAGCCTCGACCTGGAGCGTTGGCGCCTGGTGACCGGAGGCGAGCAGCAGGTGCGCTCGATCGTGGTGGACGGATTCGCCCTGCCCATGGGTGAGCGGATCGATCTCGCCGGCGGCCTGGTCGACGTGGCGCATGCGGCGCGGCTGGTGCTCGTGGACCGCGACGGCGGCGTCCGCGGGTACTACGGCTCGGACGCGGTCGGCCTCGACGAGGTCTTCCACCGCACGCGGCAGATCCTGGCCGAGTAGCGGCGGCGCACCCGGTGTGCGGGTGGCGTCAGGCTTCGGTTCGGGGCGCCATCTCCTGGATCCACTCGCGGATGAGGGCCACGGCCTCGGTGTCGACGAGTGCGCGGCCGAGCTCGGGCATCATGATGCCGGGGTGGGTCGATTCGAGCCGGTAGACGAGGATCGATTCGTCCGGACTGCCGGGCACGACGCTGTAGAGGCGGTCGCCGGTGCCCTGGCCGGCCGCGACCGGATGCTTGTAGATGCCGAGCCGGGTTCGGTCGTTGTGCTCCGCGCGGAGATCGAGCCCCGACGTACGTCCGCTGCCCTCGAGGTTGTGGCAGTGGGCGCAGTTGACGTCGAGCCAGGTGCGGGCTCGCTCGCCGACGGCGCCGGTCGAGGGCTCATTCCAGACCGGCGCCCGGGGCGCCACGGCCGGCGGCGGGGCGCCCTCGAGGAATCCGATGCGGCCCCAGCGGGCGAGTTGATTCTCGGCGCGGCCGGGACCGCCGCCGTCGGCGGCATAGACGAACTCCCGGTTCAGCAGGCCGGCACGCGGGCCGATCGGCAGCACGTGCTCGCCGTCCGTGCGGTGACAGGTCTTGCACTGGTTCGTGTTGGGCACCCGATAGGTGTGTTCGACGGTCCGGCCGTTGCTATCGACCCAGGAAACGTCGAGGGGACCGCCGACGATCTCCAGTTCCGCCTCGGTCTGTTCTTCGTTCCAGATGTAGGGAAGGCCCACCCACCCGCCTTCTTCGCGAATGAGCAGCCGGGTCTCGAGCAGCCGTACGTCGGAAGCCTTGTCGCGAAAGTCGGCGGGGTATGCGAACGTCTTGGCGATCACCGTGCCGACGGGAAACTCGAACGGTCCCGCGGCGCGGTAGTGCGCCGGCAGAATGGCTCCGTCCGGGGCCGCGGGGAGCCGGACGAAGCGGAACTTCAGCGTGTAGTCGGAGAAGAGAGGCGTGTTCAGGTCGTACGGTTCGACCCCAGGCGCAGGCGTCTGGGTCGAACCGTCGCCCGCGAACAGCTTCCAGGCCGACAGCGTCCGCGGATGGCGGTCGAATGGACCGCTTCCGGCCGGAGAATCACCGCTCGAACAGCCGGAGGCCGCCAGGAGGGCGACCGCCGGGACGAGCAGCGCCTTCATCAGGGACTGCCGGCGCCCGTCGAGACGCCGAGATCTACCGGCTGCGGAACCGCCGGCAGCGCCCCCTGGAAGGGGCCGAGATCGGTGGTCACGTTCGGCTGACCGCCCGCGAACATGGATCCGAGATCGAGGTTCACGAAGTCAGCGTCCCCGTTGTTCTCGATGTACAGGCGGAGTTCGTCCGGCACCGCACCGTCGACCAGCTTGTCCGGGTTCACAACACCGTCCCACACGATGTCCGGGAAGGCGCCTCCGGCGAGCTCGACGAACGCGTCCGCGAAGGCGCCGTTCGGGCTTTCCCCGCCGCCGACGAATTCGTTGTCGTGGATGTAGACGCCTTCGGTGTAGGGGTCGTATCCGGGGTCGTTGTAGGTGCGCCCGGTGGAGAGGTACGAGATCACCGCCAGGTTCGAGTTCTGGTTGTTGTGGATTTGGTTTCCGAACAGTTCGACGTTGTCGCTGGCCATGACGATGACCCCCGAGCCGGCCGGAATCGTGGAGACGATCGCTCCCTCCTTGCCGAAGTTGGGCAGGTTGTTGTCAGCGATCTCGTTGTCGTAGATGCGCGCGTCGCGACCGTCCTTGACCGGAAGCTCGGGCAGGGAGAAGACGAGCAGGCCGCCGGTGTTGCCGTGGGCCCGGTTTTCGTAGACGTCCGCGCCGGTGGTGTTCTCGATCTCGATGCCGGCCACGTTCTCCCAGACTTCGTTGCGCCGGACGACGACGTTGGCGGACTGGCCGACGTAGATGCCGGCGTCCGAGGCGCCGCGCACGCGGCTGTCCTCGATCAGTACGTTGGTCACCTGGACCGGGTAGAGGCCGTAGGCGCCGTTGTCCGTGTCCGGTCCGTTCGTCCACTCGACGCGCACGCTGCGGAAGGCGGCGCCGGTCGTGCCCTCGACCTTGATGCCGTCGCCGCGGGTGTTCTCGACCGCGAGGCTCTCGACCGTGAAGTCGTCGGCCGTTACCAGGACCCCCTCGCCGCCGGTGCCCGGCGCCTGGCCGGCGAAGTCCAGGATCGTCTCGTCCATGCCCTGGCCGCGCAGCGTCACGCCCTCGACATCGAGAGACAGGGTGGCGTCGAGCTCGAAACGGCCGGCGGCGAGTTCGATGACGGCGCCGGGCTCGGCGACAAGCAGCGCCTCCTGCAACGTCTTGTGATCGTTGGCGCCAGGGCGGAGAGGCCCGTCCTGTCCGGCGCAGGCGGCCAGAGCGAGCGCGGCGGTGGCCGCGCAGAGATACTGTTTCTTCATGAGGTGGGAGGGTCTCCGGTTGGGTGTTGACGGTCGTCGAAGAGGTCGAAGAAACCGTCAGAGTGGCGCGGGCGCCGGTTGTCCAAGGCTGCGCGCCGGCAGATCATGCCATCATAGTCCGAGTGGGCTACATGGAGTGCCGCCGTAAGGAACAGGAGAAGTCATGCGGAAAGAGTCGTTGAGGCCGAGGGCCGGCGCCGCGAGCGCGGCGGCCGGACGGAACGCTCGATCGGTCATTCTGTGGATGACCGCGTGCGCCGTCATCTGCATGGTGGGGGCCGCCGGCGCCCAGGACGACGCGCCCGTTCCCGAGCCGGCGCCGATCGGCACGATGAGCGAGCTGATGATCAAGCTCATGTATCCGGCTTCCGATGCCATTCTCTATGTGGAGAGCCGGGCGCCGACCAACGAAGTCGAGTGGAACGAGCTGCAGGCGCAGGCGCTGATCCTGGCCGAGTCGGCCAACCTGATCATGATGCCGAGCCGCGTGGTGGGCGACCACGACCAGTGGATGCGGGACGCCCGGTTGATGTTCGACGTCGGAGCGGCCGCCTACGAGGCGGCTCTCGACCACGATCTGGACGCGCTGATCGCCCTGAACGAGCAGGTCTACATGTCCTGCGTGGTGTGCCACCGGCGAACCCGGCCCGACTACGGGAAGGGCTACAAGCGCTTCGAGGATTCGCCGACCGAAGAACCGCGGGTTCCCTAGCGGACTGTCGGCCCCGGACCGGGAAACCGCTGCTACCATCCCGGTTTCATTCTCTGGAGGTGAGTTGTGATGCGTGTCGAAGGCAGGCTTCGTTCGGTTTTCCTGGCGGGGTTGCTGCTCGCCGTCGCTGTCGTCCCGGCAACCGCCTTCGCTGACGACTCGAACGCCGACGTGTGGGACCGTGTCGAGCACCAGACGGTGACTAGCGGCGAGATCGACATTCACTACGTCACTCTGGGCGAGGGCAAGCCGGTCCTGTTCCTTCACGGCTTCCCGGACCTCTGGTACTCCTGGCGACATCAGATGGCGGTCCTCGAGGGCGGGTTCCGCACCGCGGCGATGGATCTGCGCGGTTACAACCGGAGCGGTCAGCCGAAGCGGGTCGAGGATTACCAGATGCCGTTGATCCTGGGCGACGTGGCGGCCGTGATCGAGGATCTCGGCGCGCCGGTGACCCTGGTCGGCCACGACTGGGGCGGCGCCATTGCCTGGCGCTACGCCATGGCCAATCCTGGGCAGATCGAGCGCCTGGTGATCCTCAACCTGACCCATCCCAGGGGCTACGGGAACGTGATCGCGAACGCCAGCGAAGCCCAGCGCGAGAACACCCAGTACGCGCGGAACTTCGCGACCTCCGAGCCGGACGGCAGCCCGGTGCCGGAGCGTCTCCTGGTCCGCTACGACAGCGAGGGCGAGGAGGTGGCCAGCCACTACCGGGAGGCCTTCTCGCGCTCCTCCTGGGACGGCATGTTGAACTACTACCGGGCGAACTACGGCCAGGTCGCGGGCGGCGGCGAGATGCCGAACCTGCAGATGCCCGTGCTCCAGTTTCACGGCCTGAAGGACACGGCGGTGGACAAGGACGGATTGAAGAACACCTGGGACTGGGTCGACCGCGACTACACGCTGGTCACGGTGCCGTCGGTGGGCCACTGGGTCCAGTTGGAAGCGGCGGATCTGGTCTCGAACACGATGCGCGCCTGGCTGCTGGCCAGGGAGTGAGCACCTCAGGAAGGACAGGTCGAAAGATGCATATGACCCGGTTACTGCGGCAACCGTTGTTCCTTGTCGCGGCAGCGGTGGCGGCGGTCTGTTTGATCCCGGCGTGCGCGCCGTCAGACGCCCCCGCGGAGGACGCGGCGAGCGAGCAGGCGATGGACAGCGAGCCCGCCCGCGAGTACCGCGAGTACTACGAGATTCGCCGCTACCGTCTGGCCGACGAAGGCAGCCGGCAGACCGTTCTCGGCTACCTGGAGAACGCCCTGGCGCCGGCGCTCAACCGCGCCGGAATCGACCGTGTCGGCGTGTTCGGCGTCGAACCGCCGCCGGAAGGGGAAGAGCCGCTCGATCCCGTGGACGCGATGTCCCTGTGGGCGATCATCGCCTTCCCGAGCGTCGAGGACTTCGTGGGCATGAAGTCCACGCTCGAAGCCGACGCGGGTTACCTGGAAGCCGCGGCGCCGATGTACGCCACGCCGACCCGGGAGCCGATCTACGAACGGGTCGAGAGCTGGTTCCTGCATGCGTTCAAGGGCATGCCGGTGATGGAACTGCCGCCCCAGACCGCGGCTGGCGAAGACCGGATCTTCGAGTTCCGCCTCTACGAGAGCCACAACGACGACACGGCGCGCCGGAAGGTCCACATGTTCGACAACGGCGAGATCGACATCATGCGGGACGTCGACATGGCGCCCCTGCTGTACGGCGAACTCCTGATCGGCGCCAACGTGCCGGCACTCATCTACATCCTGTCGGCGCCGGACATGGAATCGCACCGCCAGCACTGGCAGGCGTTCCTCGCCCACCCGGAGTGGGAGCGGATGCGGGACATGGAGATGTACAAGGGCACCGTCTCGGGGATCGAGAACGTCTTCCTCCGGCCGACGGGCTTTTCGCAGATTTGACCAAGGCTACAGCGCTCCTCACTGCGGCGTCTCTACGGGGTGGGCTTCGGGCGGCGGGGCGGCGAGAGCGGGCGTAGTGAGAGATCGAGCGGTGCCGAGCCCCGGCCCGGTGCGAATTCATGTCCTGGCGCCGACGGCATCAGGAAGGTAATTTCCTCGTAGTAGTCGTCGAGCGCAATGAAGACGCCGTTCTTCTCCGCCCATCTGCGCATTCGCTGATTGCACGAGTGCGCCCAGGAGAGGATTTCGATGCGCCAACCCTTGTTGTGCATACGTTCGAGGGTCCGGTTGAAACCGGCGCCTTCAAGGTATCCCGCGCCATCGCCGCTCAAGAGAACCGCGATGCCCGGATCGCCGTTGTAGTCCAGTGCGTCTTCCAGCATCCGCAGTTGGAGAATGCGGTCGGGCATCTCTTGCTCGCCGCGCTGGGGGTCGCCGCGATCAAAGAGGCTGATCTTCCATCCCCCGGCCTCGAGTCGATTCCACAGTTGACGGAGTTCGGGCGGGACGGAGCCCGCGAGAAACGCGCTCTCCACGGGTCGACCGGCGTCGGCTAGTTGGCGAATCTTGTCGAAGTCGATGCGGACTCGATAGCGGGCCCCGGGGCCTTCGCCACGTTCCTCCGCGAGACGCTGGGCCTCGTGAAGGATGTTGGAGTTATCCCAGTAGAGAAAGCAGGCTTCCATTCTGCGATTCCTCGATCTGTCTACTCGGTCGTCTCGGTGGTGCCGGCCGCCGCTGCGCTGCCGGGCCAGCGCACCCAGTAGCCGTCGGCCCAGACCAGATCCTGGTTGAAATCGGTGCCCGGGAAGGCGCCGATCTCGTAGCTGGAATCCGGTTGCGAGCTAGCCGAGCCGTCGCGGCCGCCGCTCCAGATGCCGAGCACCTGGGTGCTGAGCACTTTGTCCGAACCCGCGAAACCGTACCGGTAGGGGTGGTTCCAGCCGTCGTTTTCCGGTACGTCCTGCATGTAGAAGAAGCTGTTCGACGGCCTGAGCAGGGCGTACAGGTCGGCATGGGCGAAATCGGGGTAGGTGAACTCGCTCCAAGTGAAGGTGGCGGTCGTGCTCGATCCGGCCGCGGCGGCACTGACCTGGTCGGTGAGCCACTGCATCCAGGCGGTGCCGACGCTCTTCATGTCGGCCTGGGTCCGCGTCTGGTTCGCGTTCTGAAGTCCGTTCATCAGGTTCGGCACCAGCAACGCGGAGATGATGCCGATGATCGCCACGACGATCAGCAGCTCGATCAATGTGAAGCCGCTTTCGCGGCGGTGGGCGTGCACTCCGTGCATCTTCGTGCTCCTTCGGTGAACTCGAGGTCTGGCCGCGGCGGACTGGGGGCGCGTCGCCGGCGGCCTACAGGATGATACGGGCAGGGCGCCCGGAACGTCCAAGTGACTAGCAGCCCGTGGTGGAAGTCCGTGTCGCAGCGAGACCGGTGAGGCGCGCGTCCAACAAGGCGCGACGAGGGAGCATATCGGTGCATCTTCGACCGAGGAGCAACGATGTTGGGCGTGATGCATCGCCGGTCGAATGCAGCGCGACTTTCACCACGGGCTGCTAGGGCCGGCAACCTTCCGGGAAGGCCGTGCCGTCGGTGATCGCGGCCGCCGGTGTGCCCGGCTCGTTGCTGTACTCCCTTACCGCACCAGTCGCCGTGTCGGTCACCTGGATCGTGTAGCCGAGGTCGGTCGTCGAGGCGCCGAAGACCCATACGTGGCCGTTCAGGGCGCAGCCGTCGAGCACCTTGATCAGGACCTCCCAGTTTTCCGGGTCGAAGAACCGGAACAGCCCGGAGTCGTTGGTGCCGGCGTGGACGACGCTGCCGCTGCCGGCCGCGCCGTCGGCCCGCCACCAGTCCACCGTGACCGAGTAGCGCGAATCCAGCAGGCAGCGTGTGCTGGCGTCCGCAACGCATGTCCCGGCAGGCGCCGCGGCCTCGACCAGGAAGGTCAGTGACGCGGTCGATTCGACGGCGCCGTCGCCGACCCGCAGAGTGACTTCGTAGAAGCCGGGCTTGGCCCAGGCGTGGCGGGCGGTCCTGGTCCGCGCCGCCGAGTCGTCGCCGAAGTCCCAGGCGCGGAGGGGCACCCTGCCGGAACTCGTGTCTTCGAACGACACGGGGTCGCCGGTGAGAGCACCGCACAGGCCGTCCTCGCAGACGGCGTCCACCATGAAACTCGCCTTCGGCGGCCCAAGTTCCGGTTCGGGATCCGGTTCGGGATCCGGCGGCGGCGGAGGTGGCGGCGGCGGAGGTGGCGGCGGCGGCGGCGGCGGTGGCGGGTCAACCTGCTTGTCATCGTCGGCAATCGTCCCCGTCGCTGTCAAGGTGGTCTCGCCGCCCGCCAGGGCTGCGTTCTGCGCGTTGTGCAAGCGGACCACGAATGTCTCGATGTCGGCCTCGGCGATGTCGTCGTTGAGGATCGGGACGCGAATCGTCTGCGGGGTCGCACTGTTCGACGGGAAGGTCAGCGTGCCGCTCCGCGGCGTGTAGTCTTGCCATGCCGTGGCCGTGCCGTTCGCCGTGTGATAGTCCACGGTCACTTCCTCGCTGATCGCCGCTCCCAGCTCGACCTCGAACAGCATCTCCACATCGGTCTCAGCAGCCTGCTCGCTCTTCACCATGAGAATTGCCGGCAGATTCAGCGGGATCTCCACGTCCGCCTCGGGTTCGCGATACGCCCTGAACGTCACGTAGCGATCCGAGCCCGACCAGGCATTGACGCGCAACAACTCGACGCCGGAAGAATCCACCTCGCTGAGGGCGATGGAGCGTTCCTGCACGCTCAGGCCGGGTTCCTCGTAGAGCAGGTAGCCCCAGGTGAACAGCCAGTTCCCGTTCTCCAATATGTCGACGGAGCCGGTGAACGGGGCATAGCCGTACCTGGGGTCCAGAAGAACCTCGCGGCGAAACACGGCCGTGCCGGAGGCCGGGTCGATGTCGTACTCCACCACTCTGGAAAATGTCGGTAGGTTGCTTCGCTTCTGCGAGTCGGGAATCTCGTCGAGTTCCGCGGACAGGCAGTTCACGCCGTTGTCGAACAGCACCACCGTGCCCGCATCGGTCTCCGTTGCATGGTGCTGCCGGCAGAACTCGTTCCTGCCGTTGTCGTCGCCGCTGATCGACAGGAAGGCGCGGTCGTCGGGGAACGTGTCGCCCAGGTCGGTACCGCCGAGTTGCCAGACGAGGTCGGTTCCGTCAACTGTCGTCGACTTGGCAGACCGGTCGATCCTCGCGACCTGGGCGCAACCCCTGGATGAGATGACGACATCTCCTTCGATCAAGGTGAGGGAGTTGATGTGCGCGGAAATGCCCTGGCCCGTGCCCAAGCCCAAGTCGTACCCCAGACAGTCAGGATCGATCGTCAGATGGTCCCATGAACTCCAACTCCACACCGTGGTTCCGGTCGGGGAGACCTCTTCGATGATGTTCTCGAAGGTATCGCGCACATCGCCGCCCCCCAAGTCCCGGGACACGGTCCTGCGGGAGGAGAACAGGAAGGTGCCGTCCGGTGTGATCAGGAAATCATGCGCGTTGGTTTCGTGCTGCGGGAGCGTCGTTTCCACGCTCTTGATGTCCTCGAAGGACCCATCGAGCAGGACGTGCCTGCCGTTGAACGACCCGAGGTAGTGTGTGACCGAGTACTGCACTTGCCGGCCGTCGACCACAAGATCGGTGCTGTGGCGGCGGAAGTTCATCGGTGCCGCGCTCTCGGGGAAGGAGTCTTTGACGAATCTGGGCACGCCGTTGTTGTCCATGATGGCCATGAAGGCTGGAACGCGAGGGAATGACTGCCGCTGAGGAGTGAAGAGAATCAGTCCATCCGACACGCCGGCCTGCTTCCTGGTGATCTTGATGTTGGGAAAGGCCGGCGGGATGCAGTGGACGACATAGAGCACCGATTCACCGCCGCCACTGAGTCCGATAGCGACATCATGGTCGCTGTTGACCAAGACGTTCTTGTCCAGGCTCATGCCCGGTACCGGGATGCGGTTCAGTGTCAGTTCGTGCGAGGCGTCTCGCGCGGTTGCCGTCACGCGCAGGGTGGCGTCGTTCGGACAACGAATGGCGTAGTGGTGCACCCGGGGATTGAAGACCGGGTACATCGTCTCGGCGCCGCGCGTGACGGCGAGGGCGCTCAGCTCCAGATTCGCCGGGTCCGGCGCGTCGTCGTCAGTGACAGTCACCTCGGCGGTGGTAAGGCTGCCTGAGTTCACGCCCGTCGGCAACGTGCTGCCAAAGGACAACGTGAAGGTCTCGTCCGCGCTTTCGACCACCGAATCGTCGAGCGTGACGAAGTTGATGGGCTGCTGCGTCTCGCCCGCATCGAACGTGACGCTGCCGGGTATCGAATAGTCGCCCGCGGCAGCAGGGGACGCTTCGATTGGAATCGTCACGGTGCGTTGGGGGTCGACGTCCAGCGTCACCATCACGTCCACGGTCCAGCCCTCGGCGACGGTGTAGGTCGCCGCCCCGAACGAGACCGCCACCGTTGGATCGACTACGGAGCGGGCGTCGCCGAAGTACGCCGGTGAGGTTTGAGCCGAGACGCTTTGCCCGACCATGGCCAGCACCGCTCCCATCAGTACGCGCCCTGCGCGAGACCGCATCGCTGCGTTCACCGTCACGGCCTATGGCCGTCCGAGGGGTAGTCGCCAGCCGGCGTTAGGGCCGAAACGGTCACTTTTGTCATGCAGGAAGGGTCAAACACGAGCATTATAGGCGTGTTCTGGCCGCTAGCAGCCCGTGGTGAAAGTCGCGCTGCATTCGACCGGCGATGCATCACGCCCAACATCGTTGCTCCTCGGTCGAAGATGCACCGATATGCTCCCTCGTCGCGCCTTGTTGGACGCGCGCCTCACCGGTCTCGGTGCGACACGGACTTCCACCACGGGCTGCTAGGCGAAGAGGAGTCGCGTCAACCCGAAGGGAATGTCCGAGCGAAACCGTGCGGACACAAGACGTTCCGGCGCTGGTGTAGATTCGGCGAGGCGGCGCGCACGAGCTTAGGGGTAGCTTCTGGACTTCGACTCCTACGACTTCGATCCAGCGATCTACGACGAGATGTTCGTCGCGCCGGGAAAACCGCGCGAACACTGCCGGGCCGTTTACGAGGCCCTCCGGAGCGCGCCCCGGGAGGAGCTTGAGACGATTCAGGAGCGGGTGACCCGTTCCTTTTCGCACGAGGGGATCACCTTCACGGTCTATGGCGACGAGGAGGCCGAGGAACGGATCATTCCCATCGATTGCGTCCCGCGACTGCTCACGATCGCGGAGTGGCGCGAACTGGAAGCCGGCCTGGTGCAGCGCATCGCGACGCTCAACCTCTTCCTGGGCGACATCTACGGAGAGTGCCGGATTGTCCGCGACGGCGTGATTCCCATCGACGTGATCTTCGGTTGCCCGCAGTACCGGCTGGAGATGCGCGGGGTCAGCGTGCCGAACAACACCTGGGTGGCCGTCTGCGGAACGGACATCGTGCGCACCCACGAGGGCTTCATGGTGCTCGAGGACAACCTGCGAGTGCCCTCGGGCGTCTCGTACATGATCGCCAACCGCAAGGCGGTCAAGGCCGGCATGCGGCGCCTCTATCGCACCTGCCGGGTGCAGGAGGTCGAGAACTACGGCAGCCTGCTGCGCCGGACGCTGAGCGAGCTGGCGCCGGGCGGCCGTCCGGATCCCAGCCTGGCCCTGCTCACGCCGGGAACCTGCAACTCCGCGTTCTACGAGCACATGTTCCTGGCCCAGGAGATCGGCGCGGAGCTGGTCGAGGGACAGGACCTGCTGGTCAACGACGGCTTCGTCTACATGCGCACCACGGCCGGTCTGCGGCGGGTCGATGTGATCTACCGCCGCGTGGACGACGACTTTCTGGACCCCCTCGCCTTCCGTAGCGACTCTCTTCTCGGTGTGCCGGGCCTGCTGAACGCGTTCAAGCGGGGGAACGTGACCCTGGCCAACGCGCCCGGAACGGGCGTCGCCGACGACAAGAGCGTCTACGCCTATGTGCCCGACATGGTGCGCTACTACCTGGGCGAGGAGCCGTTGCTCAAGAACGTCGACACGCACCTGTGCCGGCGCCCGGAAGACCTCGAGTACACGTTGGACAACCTCGAACACCTGGTCGTCAAGCGGGTTGGAGAGTCGGGTGGCTACGGCATGCTGGTCGGCCCCCACTCGACGCCGGAGGAGCGTGACGCGTTCAAGGACTTGCTCCGAGCCAACCCGGCCGACTACATCTCGCAGCCGACGCTGCCGTTGTCGCGGTCGCCCTGCCTGGTCGAGGGCCGTGCGGAGCCGCGCCATGTCGACCTGCGCCCCTTCGTGCTGACGGGGGCCGAGACCCGGATCGTCCCAGGCGCCTTCTGCCGCGTGGCGTTGCGCCGGGGGAGCCTGGTCGTGAACTCGAGCCAGGGCGGCGGCGGCAAGGACCTCTGGGTGGTGGACCTCTGATGCTCTCCCGCAGCGCTCAGGGCGTGTACTGGATGGGGCGCTACCTGATGCGCGCCCAATACCTGAGCCAGCTTCTGGAACTGCACGTGCAGGCCCTGGTCGACCGGTCGGTCGAGGAAATTCACTTCGGCTGGAGGCGCGTCTACCGGTCCATGAAGCGGTTCGCGCCGGCGGGCGAGGAATGGCTGCCGGAGGCCGAGGACTTCGCCCTGGCGGATTCCTTCACTCTGGCGGACGATCTGACCTTTGAACGGACGAATCCCGACTCGGTCCGGAGCAGCCTGGAGCGGGGGCGCGAGAACGCCCGTCAGATGCGCCACTGCATCAGCGCCGAGATGTGGACGTGTCTGAACCTGGCCTATCTGCGCATCCGGGACGTGGAAACGGTGGACATCTGGAAGACGCCGGAGACCTTTTACGCCCAGACCTGCAACGAGATCCACAACTTCGTCGGCATTGCCGACGCCACGATGTACCGGGGCGGCGCCTGGCGATTCATGCGTCTGGGGCGCGCGATCGAACGGGTCCAGCTTGCGGTGTCGCTGATCCTCGCTCAGAGGGAGCTCAGCCGGCGCATGAATCGGCGCACTCTGGGCTGGGCGAGCCTGTTGCGCATGCATCACGCCTCCGAGGCGTACAGCCGGCTGTACGGGATCGAGATCCGACCGGGCCGCGTCCTGGATCTTCTGATTGGCGATCCCTTGCTGCCCGCCTCGCTGCTCAGCTCGCTCCGGGCGGCGGCGGCGGAACTGGACGCCATCGAGACGGGGCCGGACGTCGAGGCCGACGCGGCGGCGAGGCGGTTGGTGGGGCGCGCCGTCGCGCTGATTCTCTATGACTGGCCCGAGGCCCGGGACCGGGATCAACTCCTCCGGCAGGTGGACCGGTGCACGCGCGACCTTCATGGCACGGTGCAGGATGCGTTCATCGACTACGGGATTCAGGACTCCCCGCTGCGGTGACGATGGAGCGGACAATGCGCTACGACGTCGAGCACCGGACGCGGTACGGGTACGCCAAGAACGCGAGCGGTTGCGTGCTGATGCTGTGTCTCCAGCCGGTCTCGGGGCCCGGGCAGAAAGTGCTCGAGTTCGAGATCGACACGGCGCCCGCGGCGCCGCTGAGTCCGGAGCGGGACGCGTTTGGCAACCGGCGACACGTGTTGAATGTCCACCGGCGGCACCGGGAGTTGACGGTCACGTCGCGGTTTCAGGCGGAACTCGATCCGCAGCCGCAACCCGAGGCGGTTGGGGACTGGGACGAAGTTCGTTCCTGGAGTCGACTCCCGGAGTACTGGCATCTCGTGCAACCGAGTCGGCTGGCCCGGCCGTCCCCTGCACTGGAGGACCTGGTGCGCAGGAAGCGCCTCGAGCCTGACGGCGACCCCATGGCGACCATGCAGCGTCTTTCGGATAGCATCCACACCAGTTTCGACTACCAACCGGGCGCTACGTCGGCCCATTCTCCGATTGAGCACGTCCTGGAGTCCGGTCGCGGTGTCTGTCAGGATTTCGCTCACGTGATGATTGCCATCGCCCGTTCATGGGGCGTTCCGTCCCGCTACGTATCCGGCTACATGCACACCACCGGCCGCTTCGGCGAGCAGACGGTGGCGACCGGCAGTCACGCCTGGGTCGAATGCAGGTTGCCCGGGGCGGGTTGGGTCGGCTTCGACCCGACGAACGCGACCTTCAGCGACGAGCGCCACATCCGCGTGGCCACCGGACGGGACTATGCCGACGTGTCGCCGACGAGTGGCGTGTTTCAAGGCAGCGGGGACGCGAAGATCGAAGTCGATGTGATAGTGAATGCTGTCGGTCCTTTGGGCCAAGACGAAATTGTGAGCGGAAGGAACAGGAGGCTGAGGGGATGAACGTCCAGGCTGAGCAACGCGACGGGGTCCTTGTGGCGAAGGTCGAGGGTCGCGTAGACAGTTCGAACTCTCAAGACTTCGAACGCCAGTTGCAGGCGGCCATCGGCGAGGACATCGGGGCCGTTGTGATGGACCTCGCGCAGCTCGCCTACATCAGCAGTGCCGGCTTGAGGGTCGTTCTTCTGGTGGCCAAGAGCCTGGGTCAGCGCAACGTGAGCATCTCCCTGTGCTCCCTCTCCGACCCTGTTCAGTCGGTCTTCGAGATCAGCGGATTCAACCGCATCATCCAGATCTACGACAACCAGACCGACGCCCTGGCCGCTGCCGGCAAGTAGGTCGCCCCGGCGTCGCGGCATGACCGAGAGAGAGAGTGCCCGGGCCGCACGTTCGGCCAATCCCGACTACATGATTCTGGTCGTCGACGACGAGCCGGATCTGGAGCGTCTCGTCAGGCAGCGCATGCGCCGTCACATCCGCTCGGGTCGGTACGGCTTCGAGTTCGCCGGCAACGGTATCGAGGCGCTTGAGAAACTGGCCGAGAACAGGGACATCGACATCGTCCTCTCGGACATCAACATGCCGAAGATGGACGGTCTGAGCCTGCTGAAGCAGATCCCGAAAGTCGACCCGGACATCCGTTCCGTCATCGTGTCGGCGTACGGCGACATGGAGAACATTCGCACGGCGATGAACCGCGGCGCGTTCGATTTCGTCACCAAGCCGATCGACTTCACGGATCTGGAGGTCACGATCGAACGGACACTCAGGCACCTGGACGAGTGGCGCGCCGCTCTGGCGTCGAGAGACAAGCTGGTGGCGCTGCAGAACGAGCTGGACGTGGCGAACAAGATCCAGCAGTCGATCCTGCCGGACACGTTCCCCCACGTCGACGGTTGCGAGGTGTACGGCTGCATGCAGGCGGCCCGCAACGTCGGCGGCGACTTCTTCGACGTGATCCGGCTCGATGGCGGCCGCCTCGGTCTCGCAGTCGCCGACGTCTCGGACAAGGGCGTTCCCGCGGCTCTGTTCATGATGTCGAGCCGCACCCTGCTCAAGGGCGCGGCGGTCGGCGTCGGCGATCCGGCCCGGGTCCTCGGTGAAGTGAACGATCTGCTGAACGAAACGAACGACGCCGCGATGTTCGTGACCGTGTTCTACAGTGTGTACGACCCCTCGACCAGGGTGTTGACGTTTTCCAACGGCGGCCACAACCCTCCTCTCGTGGTTCACGCCGACGGCAGCTCCGAGGAGCTCGAACTGACCGGCGGTCTCGCCCTGGGCGCTATCCCGAGCTTCGACTACGGCCAGGCCAGCGTTCGACTCAGTCCGGGCGACATGGTCGTCTTCTTCACCGACGGTGTGACCGAGGCGATCAATGTCCTGAACGAGGAGTTCGGCCTGAAAGCCGTAAAGGCCTTGTTCGAGGACGGCAAGACCCGAAGCGCCAAGGAGGTCGCGGAGATGATCCTGCAGGCGGTGCGCGACTTCGCCGGCGAGGCGCCGCAGTTCGACGACCTGACCTGCATGACCCTGCGTGTTGTAGACGAGTGAGCGCCAACCGCACACTGCGCGTTCCGAACCGGATCGAGGAGCTTCCGGGAATCTCCGAGGCCGTGGAGGCGCTTGCCCAGGAGGAAGACTGGCCCCCGGACGTTGCGTACGCCATCGTCCTGGCGCTCGAGGAGGTGGCGACGAATGTCGTTAGTCACGGCGGCGCCGAGCAGGGGACCAGCGAGATCGAGATCGAAGTCGTCTCGACGGACGAGGAAGTCCGGGTCGAGGTTCGCGACAGCGGCAAGCCGTTCAATCCGTTCCAGGACGCTCCCGAGCCTGATATCGACGCCGCGCTCGAGGACCGGAAGATCGGCGGTCTCGGTGTCCACTTCGTGCGGGTGCTGATGGACGAAGCGTCGTACCGGCGCGAGGACGACCGCAACCACGTGACCATGGTCAAGCGCCGAAGCTGAACCCTGCAGGCGATGCCCGTTCGCACCAAAATGGCGCTGGCCGCGATGGTGGCCCTCGGTGCGGGCCCGCTGGCAGCGCAGCCGGCAACGGCCCCCGGCGTATCGGCTGATCGCGTCCTCTTCGGTCAGTCGGCCGCTTTCAACGGTCCCGCCGCCGAACTCGGCAGGGGTATGCGGCGCGGCATCGAGGCCGCGTTCAAGGAAGCGAACGACGCCGGAGGGGTCCACGGCCGTCGCCTGGAGTTGCTGTCGCTCGACGATGGCTACGAGCCCGAGGGGGCGATCAGGAACACGCGGCGGCTGATCGAGCAGGAGGGCGTGTTCGCTCTGATCGGCGGAGTCGGCACGCCGACCTCCCGCTCCGCGGTGCCGGTGGCGGCGGAAGCCGGCGTACCTTACGTGGCGCCGTTCACCGGCGCCGGTTTCCTGCGCGAAGAGCCGCACGTGATCAACCTCCGCGCCTCTTACGCCCAAGAGACCGAGGAGATGGTCGCCCGCCTGACCGGGGATCTCGGCATCGAGCGGATAGCGGTCGTGATTCAGAACGACTCGTTCGGCCGCGCGGGCCTTGCCGGCGTCCGCGCCGCCTTCGATCGACGTGGCATGAACCCGGTCGCGGTCGGCGTCTATCCGCGGAACACGACGGCCGTGAAGACGGCGCTGGTGGACATCGAACTGGGCCGCCCGGAGGCCGTGATCGTGGTCGGCGCGTACCAGCCGGTCGCCGCCCTGATTGCATGGACCCGGCGCCTCGGACTCGATCCTGTCTTCATGACCCTGTCCTTTGTCGGCAGCAACGCCCTGGCGGAGGAGTTGGGCCCCGGCGGCGCGGGCGTGTACGTTACCCAGGTGGTCCCGTTCCCGACCGGGAACAGACCGAAGATCGCAGCGGCATACCGGCGCGCGCTTCGCGCCCACACGGCGGGGGCGGAACCCGGCTTCGTGTCCTTCGAGGGCTACCTCGCGGGGCGGCTCGCGATCGAGGCGCTCGAGCGTTGTGGACCTGAGGTCGACCGCGAGAGGTTCATCCAGGCCCTGCGGAACGCCGGCGTGATCGATCTGGACGGCTTCCGCCTCGCGTTCGGGGACGATGACAACCAGGGCTCGGATGCCGTGTTCCTGACCGTGATCGACGGGCAGGGCAGGTATCGGGCGGCGACGCGTCTCGGCGGCGTGGCGGAACCGTGATCGGCTGGCTTCGGAGGCTGGCCGAGGGCCGGTTCAGAATCGCCGTCCAGCTCTACGTCGGAATCGGCGGCGCGGCGGTGCTGACTCTGGCGGCCAGTCTGGTGGCCCTGTTCTCCTTCGCCCGGGTTGGCGACTCGCAGAGCCGGGTCAACGAGGGCACCGTGCCAGAGCTTGCCGCCGCGTTCGGCGTCGCGCGGGGCAGTGGAATTCTGGTGGCGGCGGGGCCCAGGCTGACTGCATCGAAGACGCCGGGCGACCTCGACCGAGCCTCGGTGGAGATCGCCCCTGCCCGGCGCGACTTCGAGTCCAAACTCGAAGAGTTGATCCGGCTGGTGGGCGATGCGGGCGGGTCGATCCGGCCCGGGGACGAGTTCGAAAGCGTGCAGGCGCGCGGCAGGGAACTGGTGGGGAACATCGAGGCGATTCAGCAATCGGTCGCCGATGGCTTCGAACTTCGCAAGGCCAGCGAAGAGCTGCGGGCGGAACTCGCCACGCTGCGGAGCGCGATTGCCGGCCTGCTGGTTCCCGCGCTGGACGATCAACTGTTCTACGCGATGACCGGCTACCGCTCCTTTGGCGAGCCGCGGGCGCCCCACGAGGTCCACTTTTCGGAGCCCGAGATCAACCGGTATCGCGTGCTCGTCGGCCTGCAGCAGGACATCACGTTCGTCGATCAGCTTCTGGCCAGCCTCGCGGAGTTGACGGACCGCGCGCTGATCGAACCGCTCGAGGAGAAGTACGAGTCGGCCGCCACCAGCATCGAGCGGGCTCTGAGCGCGATCGACGAAACCGCGACCTCCGGTCAGTTGAAGGCGCTCTTCGAGCAGACGCTGGAGAAGAGTCGGGAGGCCTTCGAACTCAGGCGGAGCGAGGTCGACGTGCTCGACCGGCAGCAGGAACTCCTGGAGCAGAACCGGGACCTCGCGCTCAGTCTGGGCCCCGACGTGGATAGCCTCGTCGCCGCGTCGCAGGCGCGGGCGGCCGCCGCGACCCTCGCTTCGTCCCAGGCGATTCGCACCGGCGGCGCCCTGCTCCTGGTGCTCAACATCCTGAGCATTGCCGGGGCGATCTTCATCGGTTGGCTATTTGTGGGCCGGCTGCTGGTGCGACGCTTTGAAGCCCTGTCCGGCAGCATGCGGGAGATGGCCGACGGCAACCTGGAGGCGGAGATCGGTATCGGCGGCAACGACGAGGTCGCGGACATGGCGGCGGCCCTCGAGGTGTTCCGCCGCCACGCGCTGGAGGTGCAGCGGCTGAACCTGGTCGAGAAGCTGGCCGACGAGCTGAAGGAGAAGAACGACGAGCTGGAGGTCGTGCTGGCCGACCTGCAGAAGGCGCAGGATCAGATCGTGATGCGCGAGAAGCTCGCCGCGTTGGGCGAGCTGACGGCCGGCGTCGCCCACGAAATCAAGAACCCCCTGAACTTCGTCAAGAACTTCTCGGAGGTCTCCGCTGAGTTGCTCGACGAAGTCGAGGTGATCATGAAGGAGAACGAGGACGGCAGCCTGACCGAAGACCAGCGGGAGGAGATCGCCGAGATCTTCGAGGATCTGAGCGGCAACCTGAAGCTGATCCAGGGTCACGGCGAGCGGGCGAACCGGATCGTCACCGACATGCTGAAGATGGGCCGCGGCGCCGCACAGCGGGAACTTGCCGATATCAACCGCCTGGTCGACGAGCACGTGGCTCTTGCGTACCACAGCGCGCGGGCCACGGACCCGAACTTCAACGTCACGATCGAGAAGGACTACGACCCGGACCTGGGCACCCTGGAGGTCGTGCCGCAGGATGTGGGCCGGGTGTTCCTCAACCTGGTCAGCAACGCCTGCTACGCCACCGACGAGAAGCGGCGCTCGGCCGACCAGTCGTACGAACCGACGCTCACGGTGATGACGAGAAAGATGGACGACGGCGTCGAGGTGCGGATCCGCGACAACGGCAGCGGGATTCCGCCGGAGGTCGTGGACAAGATCTTCAATCCGTTCTTCACCACCAAGCCGACCGACCAGGGGACGGGTCTGGGCCTCGCGCTTTCGGCCGACATCGTCCGCGAGCACGGCGGCACGATCCGGGTGTTCACGGAGCCCGGCGAGTTCACGGAGATGATCGTGGAGCTGTCCGCGGCGCCTCCGGACTTCGACGCGCTGCTGCCCTGATGCATCCCGGTTCGGTCTTCGGCATGCGCGGCGTGACCAAGGTGTACGTCATGGGCGAGGTCGAGGTTCATGCCCTGCGCGGGGTCGACCTGGACCTGCACGAAGGCGAGTTCACCGTCCTGCTCGGGCCGTCCGGCAGCGGCAAGTCGACGCTGCTGAACATTCTGGGCGGCCTGGACGCCGCGACAGCCGGTCGGGTGACGTACCGCGGCGGGGACCTGAGCAACGCCGGAGAACGCGCCCTGACCCGCTACCGGCGCCGTCACGTCGGCTTCGTGTTCCAGTTCTACAACCTGATCCCGTCGCTGACCGCGCGCGAGAACGTGGCGCTCGTGACCGAGATCGCGGCCGACCCATTGACCCCGGAGGACGCCCTGGCCCTGGTCGGACTGGGCCATCGGCTCGACCACTTTCCCTCCCAGATGTCCGGCGGCGAGCAGCAGCGGGTGGCGATTGCCCGCGCCATCGCCAAACGTCCGGACGTGCTCCTGTGCGACGAGCCTACCGGCGCCCTCGACATCAGCACCGGCATCGCGGTCCTCGAGGCGATCGAGAAAGTGAACGCCGACCTGGGAACGACGACGGCGGTGATCACGCACAACGCGGCGATCTCGGCGATGGCGGACCGGGTCATCTCACTCGCCGACGGTCGGATCGCGAACGACGTTCACAACACGACCAAGCAGCCGGCGTCGGCGATCGAGTGGTAGGGCGGAGCAGGGTGTACTCCGTAGCCGGCCCATGAAAGCACTTGACCGAAAGCTGCTGCGCGACCTGTGGAACGTGCGTTCCCAGGTGCTGGCGATCGCCATGGTCGTGGCCTCGGGCATCGGCCTGCTGGTCATGTCGCTCGGCGTGTTCGGCTCGCTGACGACCACGCGGGCGTCGTACTACGCCCGCTATGCCTTCGCGGACGTGTTCGCCGGCGCCAAGCGGGTGCCGAACCGGGTCGAGCGGCGGATCGAGGCGATTCCCGGTGTGGAGAAGGTGCAGACGCGAGTGGTCGTGGGCGTCACGCTGGATGTGCCCGGCGTCGCCGAACCGATCAACGGTCGGCTGATCTCCATGCCCGAGCGGGGTCGTCCGGTTCTCAACGACGTCGTCCTGCGCCGCGGCCGTTGGCTCGATCCGGACCGGGCGGAGGAGGCCCTGGTCAGCGAGCGCTTCGCCGAGGCCCATGGCCTCGACCTGGGCGATCGGGTCGCCGCGGTGATCAATGGCCGTCGTCAACCGCTGCAGATCGTCGGCATCGCGCTCAGCCCGGAGTTCATCTACAACATCGGTCCGGGGGAGTTCTTCCCCGATCCGAAGCACTTCGGCCTGTTGTGGATGTCCAGGCGGCATCTGGCGACAGCGTTCGAGATGGAGGGCGGGTTCAACGATGTCTCGCTGGCGCTGAGCAGCTCGTCGCCAAGCGCGGAGCGGGCCGCGATCACCGAGCTCGATGCGCTTCTCGACACCTACGGCGGTCTGGGCGCGATCCCGCGGTCGGACCAGCTCTCGCACTGGTATCTGCAGAACGAGTTGACCCAACTGCAGAACATGGCGGTCATCGTGCCGCTGATCTTCCTGGGCGTGGCCGCGTTTCTGCTCAACGTGGTCCTCCGGCGGACGGTCGCCGTGCAGCGGGAGCAGATCGCGGCGCTCAAGGCGCTCGGCTACTCGAACGGCCGTCTCGGGCTGCACTACGTGCAGTGGGCCATGGCTGTCGTGTCGGTCGGGTCGGTTATCGGGATCGTGGCCGGCCTGGTGCTCGCGAACGGCATGCTGGGCTTCTACATGGAGTACTTCCGCTTCCCGTTCCTGGTCTACGAAGTGTCGGTGCCGAGCATCCTGATCGCCATCGCGGTCAGTTTCGCGGCGGCGGCGGTGGGCGCGATCGGCGCCGTGCGCAGCGTCGCCTCGCTGCCGCCCGCCGAAGCGATGCGCCCGGCGGCGCCGGAGAACTTCCGGGTGTCGCTGTTCGAACGTCTGGGCGCCAGGAGGTGGCTGTCGCAGCCTGCGCGCATGGTGTTCCGCAATCTGTCGCGCCGGCCGCTGCGCGCGGCCTTGTCCATCGTCGGCATCGCCTTCGCCGGCGCGATCATGGTCGTCGGCAGCGCGATGATGGACTCGCTGGACGAACTGCTCGAGGTGCAGTTCAACATCATCCAGCGCCAGGACCTGTCGGTGAGCTTCTTCGAACCGGTCGAACGAAGCGCCATGCACGAGCTCGCGGCCCTCTCCGGCGTGATGCAGGTGGAGCCGACCAGCGGAGTCGCGGCGCGGCTGCGCAACGGTCACCTGCAGAAGCAGACCGCGATCCAGGCTCTCGCCCCCGACGCCAGACTGCGGCGCGTGGTCGATGTCGACTACCGCGCCATCCAGCTCGACCGGCCGGGCCTGGTCCTGTCCACGTTGCTTGCCGACCAGTTGCAGGTCGAGCCGGGCGACACGCTTCTGGTCGAGGTCATGGAGGCGGCCCGGCCGGTGCGCGAAGTCGTCCTGACCGACACCGTGGACGACCTGCTCGGAGTGGCCGCCTACATGGAACAGGAGTCGCTGCGGCGGCTGGTGCGGCGCGACGACACGATGAATGGCGCCATGCTGAAGATCGACAGCCTGGCCGAAGAGCGGCTCTTCGCTCGCCTCAAGGCGATGCCGGCCGTGGCCGGGGTGACGCTCCGCAGCGCCGCGCTCAAGAACATCCAGACCTACATGGTCGACAACATGTCGATGGTGATGGGGGTCAACCTGCTCTTCGCGGTGATCATCGCCTTCGGCGTGATCTACAACACCGCCCGCATCTCCCTGTCCGAGACCAGCCGCGAACTCGCCAGCCTGCGGGTGATCGGCTTCACCCGCGCCGAGATCTCCTCGATCCTGCTGGGCGAGCTCGCCATCCTGACGCTGGCCTCGATACCGATCGGGCTGATCCTGGGATACGCCACGATCACCGGCGCGATGAGTGCGTTCGAGAGCGAACTCTTCCGACTGCCCGTGGTGGTCGAGGCGAGGACGTTTCTGATTTCGGCAGCGACCGTTCTCGGGTCGATGGCCATCTCGGCCTGGACGGTCCGGCGTAAGCTGCACGACCTGGATCTGGTCGCAGTGTTGAAGACCCGCGAGTAGGACAACCTGAGGACGATGAAACGATGAAGACACGGCGCTGGGCGCTCTGGATCGTGGCGGCGATTGTGGCAGCCGCGGCGGTGTTCCTTGGCACGCGGCCCAAGCCGGTGCCGGCGGAGGTGTCCCAGGTGACCAGGGGGCCGATCGAGGTGACGATCGACGAGGAGGGCGAGACCAGGGTCCGGGACCGCTTCGTCATCTCGGCGCCGCTTGGCGGCCGGGTGCTGCGGATCGAACTCGAACCGGGCGACACCGTGGTCGCGAACGAAACCGTGCTGGCCGTGTTCCGGCCCTCCGCGCCGGTGCTGCTGGACGCCCGCAGCCGGGCCGAGGCGCGGGCCGCGGTGGAGACCGCGCTCGCGACAGTGGGCGAGGCCGAGGCGCTCTACGAACGGGCCGCGGCGGAGGTGGCCTTCTCGCGTGCTGAAGTCGAGCGCTACCGGCGGCTGGCGCGGGACGGGATCGTGTCGGTGGAGCAGATGGAGACCGCCCAACTCGACCTGGACACCCGCCAGGAGGCGCTCGAGGCCGCCGAGTACGCGGTGCGCACGGCGCTCAGCCAACTGCAGGCAGCCCGCGTACGTTTGGTGCACTCCAGCGGGCAGAGCGCGGCCGCCGGCGGCGAGACGATCGAAATCACATCGCCGGTTTCCGGCGTCGTGCTGCGCCGTCTGCGCGAGAGCGAGTCCGTCGTCCCGGCGGGCGACGCGCTCCTCGAGGTGGGCGACCCGGAGCAGCTCGAGGTGGTCACCGACTACCTGTCGAAGGACGCGGTGCGGATCCGGCCGGGGCAGCAGGTCCTCATCGATCGCTGGGGCGGCGACCGGCCGCTGCAGGGAAGGGTGAGACGGGTGGAGCCCTCGGGCTTCACGAAGATCTCGGCGCTCGGCGTCGAGGAGCAGCGCGTCAACGTGGTGATGGACATCACCGATCCGCCCGAAGTCTGGGCCGGCCTCGGCGATGGGTTCCGCGTCGAGACCCGGGTCGTAGTCTGGGAGAGCGAGGACGAGTTGAAGACGCCGACCGGCTCTCTGTTCCGGCGCGGCAACGACTGGGCGGTATTCGTGGTCGAGAACGGCACGGCGGCGCTCACGCCGATCGAGGTCGGCGAGCGCAATCCGCAGGAGGCTCAGGTGCTGTCCGGCCTGGCCCCGGGCCAGCAGATCGTCGTCTATCCGAGCGACAGTCTGAGCGACGGCTCGCCGGTCGCGGTCGAACTCTGACGCCGGCGCCTCCTCACTCCGCGAGCTGGAAAGGCGTCGACCATTCCATCGAGCCCCAGCGGATCACCAGCCTGCCGCCGTCGTCGCTCGCCTCCAGCAAGCCCTGGGTCGTAGCCGCGGGTTCGGCGAGGGTGCGGAAATTGAGAGGCGCCTCGCCCGCGTCGTGGTCGGCCATGTGCATCGTGCCCCAGACGTCGGCGAGGTGGTTGAAGACCAGCTTCCAACCGTCACCCTCGCGCTTGAGCCACAGGCTGTAGACGCCGGGATAGGTCGGGCCGTGGTTGTGGGCGGCTACTTCAACGTCCTCGAACGCGAGATCGGCATCGGTCCAGAACTTGAACGGCTTGCCGTAGATCGGCCCCAGGACCTCGCCGTCGCCCAGGGACTCGAGCTTGTCGTAGTCGGGACCGGGAGCGGGCAGCCGGTCGAAGCGCAGCCGGATCGCCTGACCGGCGATCTCGATCGTCGAGGAGGACAGGTCTTCGCGTTGGCCGACCGGCTGCCTCCGGACGACGATCCCGGCGGCGTCGGCGGCCTCCTTCGTCATGCCCTCGATCGTCGCTTCAAAGAAGGCGGTGCGCAGTTCGCCCGCCAGGCCGTCCCCGTCGCGGGCGAGTTCCAGCTCGACCGGCACGATCTGACCACTGAAATCGAGCTCCCACTTGAGCAGGAGGCCGGTCTCGGTGCGAGCGATGTTCTCGACGACATCGTCGGCGAGCTGGGCCAGGTAGAAATCGGCGATTGCCTTGCCGTCGTCATCCGAGAACGTGATCAGGCTGTTCAGCGAGCCCCGGTCGGTGAGCGCTTCCAGCACCCACTCGCCGAGGAAGGGCTCGATCTCGGTTGTGTCCAGGCGTGGCGCCTTCGCGGGCGGAGCGTCCTGAGCGAGCGCGGCGCCGGCCAGGGTCAGTGCAGCGGTCAGGGCTGGAACGACG
This sequence comes from Candidatus Multivorans sp., assembly GCA_965205295.1. Lineage (GTDB taxonomy): Bacteria > Acidobacteriota > Thermoanaerobaculia > Multivoradales > Multivoraceae > Multivorans. The sequence continues at coordinate 1,069,308 of OZ242167.1, read as the reverse complement.
ACGTACCGTGTACGTTTCATCTTGAAGAGTCTCCGTTGGTCTCGGGAGGCCTGGGCTCAGAAGTAGTCCGGCATGGAGGGCGGCTGACCGGCGAAGATCCGGTCGGCCTGGTTCAGTGAGGCGGTCGGTCCGTCGATCAGGTCGAGGTCGGCCAGGCGACGGGCGCTGAGGTGGCCGGTGTAGAGCGAGGCGAGGGCACGGATATCCAGGCGCAGGGTGTTGCGCCCGGCCTTCCGGGTCGTGCGGCTGACCTTGCCGGTTCCGCGGTCGACTGAGAGCACCCAGCGACCCCGGTTGCCGGCGACCACGTTGTCGGTGACGTCAAAGTCGAGGCGGGTGCTCGTACCCGGCGGGTAGCCCCGTTCACTGAGCGCCGCCTGGACGTCGACGATCCGCAGCATCCAGGTTTCGGCCACCGAGATCTCGGTGCCGACCTCGGGCACCTGGAGGAGCATGTGGTCGTCCAGAGCGCCGTGCCAGGTCACGTCCCGGGCCAGGGTGCGGCAGTCCGAGAAGAGGGCGAGGATCCTGCGAGCCGCGGCGCTGGTTCTGGCCTGCAGGTCCCGGACCTTGATGCCGTACGGGTAGCGTCCCACCTCGCCCTGGGTATAGACGACGTAGCCGTCGACGCCGCCGTCGCTGCCCGGGACGACGTAGCCGTGGATGTCCTCGCCGCCGAGATCCCGGTACACGCGCTCCCAGATGAAGTCGTTGCGGTCGAGCCAGCCGGGCCGGTTCCTGGCGATACTGCGATACAGCCGGTCGAGGTCCTTCGCGTCGCCTTCGGGATCGAGGCGACGCAGCGCCCCGTCGGCGACGATGCGGCCCAGTTTGTCGAGCGGCAGCCGGAAACGGTACCGATGTCCGGCCGCGACATAGCCGGCGCGTCCGTAGAGCGTGAAGGTGGTGGGGTAGAGGGTGGAGACGGCGACGCCCTCCAGGTGGAGATCGTTCAGGGTCGCTCCCATCAGCGCCTTGGCGGCGCCCTGGCCGCGGGCCGTCGGGTCGACCGCGACGCCGGCGATGCCGATGTTGCGAACCGATCGGCCGCCCAGGAACTGGCCCATCTGGTACTCGACCAGACCGCCGACCACCTTCCCGCCGCTGCGCACGAGGCGCACGTGATCGCGGGTGGCGTGCAACCACGCCACGCAGGAATCGTAGGGCGTGTTGAATGCCAGGGCCTCGTTGTAGGCCTGCGCCTCGAGCTCGGCGGCGTTTCGGATCGGTCCGAAGGTGAGACGTCTCGTCACGGTGCGCGAGTCTACCCGTGGCGCTTCGAATACACTCCGCCGCCATGGACATCGGCATCTTCATGTTTCCCACCGGCGACTCGATCCGGCCGGACGAACTCGGCGCGGAGGTCGAGGCTCGCGGCTTCGAGTCTCTGTGGTTCCCCGAGCACACCCACATCCCGACCTCGCGGCGCACGCCGTTCCCGGGCGGCGGCGAGCTGCCGCCCGAGTACTCCCGCTCCTACGATCCCTTTGTGGCGCTCACCGCGGCGGCGATGAGCACGAGCACGATCAAGCTCGGCACCGGCATCTGCCTGATCATCGAGCGTGATGTGATCACCACGGCCAAGGCGGTGGCGAGCCTCGACGTGCTGTCGGGCGGTCGCTTCATCTTCGGTATCGGCGGCGGCTGGAACCGGGAGGAGATGGAGCACCACGGCACGGACTACGACACCCGCTTCGCCAAGCTGGAAGAGCAGGTGGCCGCGTTCAAGACGATCTGGACCGAGGACGAGGCGGAGTTCCACGGCCGCCACGTCGACTTCGAGCCGATCTGGTCGTGGCCGAAGCCCGCGCAGAAGCCCCACCCGCCGATCGTGCTCGGTGGCGGCACCGGCTACACGCGCCAACGGGTGGTCGAGCTTTGCGATGGCTGGCTGCCGATCGGCCGTTCGACGGAGGCGGTACTGACGGGCATCAAGGACCTGAAGCGGCGCGCCGACCGTGCCGGCCGCGCCATGGAGACGATCTCGGTCAACGTCTTCGGGGCGGTGCCGCAGCAGGACGTGCTCGACGCCTACGCAGAGGCCGGCGTCGGCCGGGTCATCCTGCCGATACCGCCGGAAGCCCGGGACAAGGCTTTGCCGCGGCTCGACCGCTACGCGGCTCTGCGGGCCTGAGCTACGCCGGTCTCCGTCACCTCAGTAATTCAGCTCTTCGCCTTCGGACTTGGCGATCACCGCCGCGCCGACCGAGTCGGAGGTGATGTTGACCATGGTCCGGAACATGTCGAGCGGACGGTCGACCGAGAGCATCAGGCCGGCCAGAGCGTAGGCCTCAGGCGTGCTCAGGTTGATTGCCTCGAGCACGATGAAGATCATGACCAGGCCGGCAGAGGGAATTGCCGCCGCGCCGACGGACGCCAACAGAGCGGTGAGGACGACCAGCAACTGGGTGCTGAACGCCAGATCGGCGCCGAGGGCCTGGGCGATGAACAGGGCGCCGGCGCACTCGAACAGCGCCGTGCCGTCCATGTTGACCGTTGCGCCCATGGGCAGGACGAAGCTGGTTACCTTGTTCGAGGCGCCGACCTTCTCCTTGACGCATTTCATCGTCATCGGCAGGGTGGCCGCGGACGAACTGGTGGAGAAGGCCATGGCCATGGCGGAAGCCATCGCACGGTAGTGGTGGAGCGGGTTCTTGCGCGTGAGCAGGAAGAACAGGAGCGGCAGCACGACCAGGATGTGGATCGTCAACCCGGCTGCGATGGTCAGCATGTACTTGCCGACCTGGAGGAAGACCTCGGGGCCCATCTCGGCCACCGCCCGGGCGAGGAGGGCGAAGACTCCGATCGGCAACAGTTTGATGACCGCGGTGGTCAGCTTCATCATCACCTGGAAGCCGGCGTCGAAACCCTGGCGGAGCAGGTCGGCCTTGGGGCCGGTCATCACGCCGAGCGCAGCGCCCAAGCAGATCGAGAAGAAGATCAGCCCGAGGATGTCGAAGTTGGCGGCCGCCCCGATTGGATTGTCCGGGATCAGTCGCTGGATGATGTCCATGAACGAACTCGGAGTCTCCAGGGTTGCGGGATCGACCGGTTCGATGTTCTCCGGCAACTCGAGTCCGTCGCCCGGGCGTATGCTGTTCGCCAAGGTGAGGCCGACGAGAATTGCGGCGAGACTGCTCAACCCGTACCAACCGAGGGTCTTTGCCCCCAGTCGACCGATCGACTTGCCGTCGCCGATTCCGGCAACGCCATGGACGATCGAGGTGAAGATCAGGGGCACGATGACCATTCTGAGCAGCCGCATGAAGGTCTCGGCGACCCATCCGATCCAAGCCACTTCGCCGAAGACCAGCGCGAAGCAGAGGCCAAGCGCCATTCCGATCAGTACCTGCCAGTGAAGAGCGAGTTTCATGGCTGCGCAGGCTAGCAGCTTCCCCCGTAGGTCTCGGCGAACTCGCGTCCGCAGACGGGTTCTGGTGGTCGCCGGCGCCCTCGTGCTGGCGGTTCTGGCGGCGAGTTGCGGCAGCATGCGCTACTACTCCCAGGCGGTCCTGGGCGGCGCCGGCGTGCTGGTCAAGCGGCGGTCCATCGATCGCCTGCTCGAACCCGGGCGGGCCGAGGTCCTGTCCGCCGCGACCCGCGAGCGGCTGCGGCTTGCTCTTCAGATCCGGGACTTCGCGAGTCGCGAGCTCGGGTTGCCGGACAACAGGAGCTATCGAACCTACGCCGATCTCGAGCGGCCTTACGTGGTTTGGAACGTGGTCGCCGCGCCGCACTTGAGCCTGGATCCGAAGACCTGGTGCTATCCGTTTGCCGGCTGCGCCGCCTATCGCGGCTACTTCGACGAACGCGCGGCCCGGCGGCACGGCGACCGTCTGGCCGCCCGGGGATACGACGTGCGCGTCGGCGGCGTGGCCGCCTATTCGACCCTGGGCTGGTTCGCCGATCCGGTCTTGAGCACGTTTCTCGACTACGCCGATGCCGATCTGGCGGCGCTGATCTTCCACGAACTCGCGCACCAGGTCGCGTACGTCAAGAACGACAGCGCCTTCAACGAGTCGTTCGCGACCGCGGTCGAGGTCGCCGGCGTGCGCCGGTGGCTGCGTTCCCAGGACCGGAGCGACGAACTGGCGGCCTTCGAGTGGGGCCGGCAGCGCCGGCGCGACGTGAACCGGTTCCTGGTGGAGGTCCGGGACGAACTGGCAACCATCTACCGGAGCGAGGGCGGCGACGAACGGAAGCTGGCGCTGAAGGCCGGAGTGTTCCGGTCGCTTGCGGCGCGCTACCGGCGTGAACTGGTTCCCGCCTGGCGCGCTGCCGGGAACGGCGCCGCCGGCGGCGAGTCGGATATGGGTGGCTGGCTGACACGCCTGAACAACGCCGACCTGGTCTCGGTCGCCACCTACAACGACCTCGTACCGGCGTTCCAGGCTCTGCTCGAGGCTTCCGGCGAGAGCCTCCCGGCCTTCTACGCCGAAGTCGAGCGTTTGGCGGGGCTGGAGGCGGCGGAACGCCGGGCGGAACTCGGGTGGCGCGATCCGCGCCACCCGTGAACCAGTCCGTGCGCCCGTCATCGGGCGCGCGGATGACACTGGATGCCCTGTCCGGGCAGTTCCCTACCGGCCGTCCAGAACCGCCCGCGCCCGGTCCGCGAAGTCGGTGAACACGCCGTCGACGCCAAGGTCGAACAGGTAGCGGCGGAGTTCCGCCTCGTGACTGTCGTCGCGGTCGGGCACCTGGTCGGCGCGGAAGGTGTAGGGATGGACGATCAGGCCGGCGTCGTGGGCCCAGCCGATCAGCTCCGGCTGCCGCTCCAGCATCGTCTTCGCCGGCCCGATGCCGGTCGCGAACTCGGTGATGCCGGCCATGCCCTCGGCGCTGAGGAAGGGCCGGTACTGGTCGACCTCGGCCATCAGGAACACCTGGGGCAGCTCTGAGCCGAGCTTCCGCAGGCGCCGTAAACTTTCCTCCTCGAAGCTCTGGAGGAAGACCGGCGCGCCGTCTTCTAGGTAGCCGTAGCGGTCGAGGACTTCGAGCAGCGCTTCCTCGATCGGCAGCCCCTCGGCGCGGTGCCAGGCCGGGGCCTTGATCTCGGGGTAGATCCCCACCGCGCGGCCGGTGCGCCCGTTCAGGCCCTGGACCAGCTCGATCATGTCGGTGAAGGCGGGCACGGCGAAGCGGCTGGCGCCCTTCGGGAACCGGCTGTCGAGGCGCTCCTCGGCCTGGAGCCGGCGGATCTCGTCGAGCGTGAAGTCGGCGGCGTACCAGCGGCCGTCGTCGCGGGCGCGGTCCGGGAAGAGCTGCTCGACGTTCGTGGTCTCCTGCAGGTAGATGTCGTGGAGGCAGATCAGGTGACCGTCGCGGGTAAGCACCAGGTCCGGCTCGATGAAATCGGCGCCCATGCCGTGGGCGAGCGCATAGGCCGGCAGCGTGTGCTCGGGCAGGTAGCCACTCGCGCCGCGATGGGCGATGACGATCTTGGAAGGAGGCGTCACGGCGTCGTCTGATCCCTTTTGGCCGGCGGCCTCGACGGGGGGTGTTGCCGACAAACAGACGAGGATGCCGGCTGCGAACAGGACTCTGGAATCCACGTTCGGCTCAGTCGGCCAGCGCCTCGACTTCGACCCGGGCGTCGTTGAAGCAGGCGCCGGCGCCAACGTCGGTCAAGGTGTCCGGGGCCAGGGCGCAGGCGTTGGTGCCCGACTCGGTGCTGCGGAACCACACCCCCTTGGGCAACAGGGTCACGCCGGGTTTGAGATCCGGGTTGAGGCGGAGGCGGCAGCGCACCTCGCCGTAGTCGTTGAACACGCGTACCCGCGGCTTGTCTCCCGCGTCGAGGCCGCGGGCGGCGGCGTCGCGGGGGTGCATCTCGAGCGGCACCTGGCCTGAGCGCAACTGCCCGAAGGTCGAGCTGATCGTCTGCGGGACGGACGGCGAGATGAGCGTCAACGGGTACCGCTCGGCGCCTGGCGCCGTGTGGAAGGCGTAGAGCCCCTCGCTCGCCTCGGCGTCGAGGGACGGCGGGCACAGGTGAACCTTGCGATCCCCCGTGTGGGGGAAGGCATCGACGAACTGGATGGGACGGCGGCCGGTTCGCGGCTCGACCATGCCCTCGTCTTCGAGTCGCCGCGCCCGTTCCCGGCCGAGGATCGCCTGCGTCCATTCGGTTTCGGAGCGCGGGTCGCCGTCGCGCAGCAGGCCGAGCCGGTCCGCGAGGTCGCCGAACACCCGGTTGTTGGATCGCGCCTCGCCGACCGGCTGTACTGTCGGCTTCGTCGCGTGAAGCACCATCGCGCCGTAGCCCATCGCGAGGTCGTGGTGCTCGAGAAAGGTCGTCGCGGGCAGCACCAGATCCGCGTAGCGGGCGGTGTCGGTCAGGACCTGGTCGAACACGACCGTGAACAGGTCCTCGCGCTCGAGTCCGCGACGTACCAGCTCCTGGTTCGGCAGCGTGGCGAGCGGGTTCGCGTTGTAGACGAACAGCACCTTAACCGGCGGACCGGAGATGGCGTCCGGGTCGGTCAGCACCCGGCCGACATGGTTCATGTTCACGATCCGGGTGTCGGGCGAGGGCTCGCGCCGGCCGACGTCGCGAAAGGCGCCGCTGTTGCTCATTGTGTAGCCGCCGGCGCGCACCTTGAACTTGCCGGCCACCGCGGGCAGCGCGAGGATCGCCGCCACCGCCGAGCCGCCGTTGCGGTTGCGCTCGACGCCCCAGCCGCAACGGATGACCGCTGGCGACGAACTGCTGTACCACTCGTAGCAGCGAACGATGTCCGCCTCCGGAATGCCCGTGGTCTCCGCGGCGCGCGCGAAGGTCCAGGGTTCGGCGCGCCGCCGCATTTCCTCGACTCCGGTTGCGTGTTCGGCCAGGAAGTCGAGGTCGGCACAGCCTTGGCGGAACAGCTCGCGGTGGAGCGCCAGGGCCAGGCACAGGTCGGTGCCGGGCCGCGGCTGAAGGTGGAGATCGGCCTTCTTCGCCAACGGCGTGCGCCGCGGATCGACCACCACGAGCTTGCCGCCGCGGGCCTGCATCGTGCGCAGGATCGGCACCAGGTGGATGCCGGTGGAGGACGGGTTGGCGCCCCAGACGATGGCCAGCGAAGCCTGTTCGTAGTCCTCGAGGGCGACGCCCGCCATCTTGCCGTAGAGCCCGAGCGCGGCGGCCGTGCTGGGCGCCGCGCAGACGTTGCGCGCCAGCCCCGAAGCGCCGAAGCGCCGAAACAGGATGGCGTCGGCCGTGTCCTGGGTCATCAGGCCGTTCGATCCGCCGTAGCAGAGCGGCAGAACGGACTCAGCCCCGAAGGCCGCCTTCGCCTCGGTCATGCGTGAGGCGATCAGGTCCAGGGCCGCGGCCCAGGAGACGCTCTCGAACTCCCCCGCGCCCTTCGATCCCACACGGCGCGCCGGGTGAAGCAGACGGTCCTCGCCGTAGAGGTGGCGGGAGATGCGGCTGACCTTGGAGCAGATGAAGCCGCTCGTCAGCGGATGCGCGACCTCCGGCGGCGCCGCCCGGACCTTGGCGACCCGGCCGTCCTGGACCTCGACCTCGAGCGAGCAGGAGTCCGGGCAGTCGAGCGTGCAGGCGGTGTGATGGAGGGTCGGCTGCGGCGCCTGGGGTGGAGTCCGAGCGGCGACTGTCATACGTGGAAGCGTACACGGATGGCACGCGGGCGTCTCGCCCGCATCCGGGTTACGATTCGCGCTCCCCGGCGCCGCCCGGCCAGGGACCAACACGGACGTACGCCATGACCCTGACCCTCGAACACCAGACCTCCAATCCACCGGCGCTCGACCGGCGCGTATTCAACTTCTCGCCGGGTCCGGCGGTGCTTCCTCTACCGGTCCTGGAAGAGATCCAGCGCGACTTGCTCGCCCTTCCCGGCGCCGGCAGTTCCGTGCTGGAGATCAGTCACCGTTCGCCCGCGTTCGACGCGATCCTGGCCGAAGCGGAGGCCAATCTGCGCGAGCTGCTTGCCGTTCCGGACGGCTACCAGGTGCTGTTTCTGCAGGGCGGCGCCTCGCTGCAGTTCTCGATGATCCCGATCAACCTGCTGCGTGGTCAGGACCTTCCGGCGAGCTACATCCTGACCGGATCCTGGGGCAGCAAGGCAGCGGTCGAAGCGCGGCGCGAGGGCGAAGTTCACGTGGCCTGGGACGGCAAGGGCGACAACTTCGTTCGCGTGCCTGATGACGCGGAGCTCGATCTGCCGCCGGCCTCGGCCTACGTCCACTGCACGTCGAACGAGACGATCCAGGGCGTCCAGTTCCGCCGCCCGCCCGCGGTCGGGGAATCGCCCTTGGTATGCGATGTGTCGTCGGACTTCCTGTCCGGTCCGGTCGACGTGCGTCGGTTCGGCCTGCTCTACGCCTGCGCTCAGAAGAACGCCGGGCCCTCGGGGCTGACCGTGGTCGTCGTCTCGGACCGGATGCTCGGACGCTGCGGCGACGAGCTCCACTCGATGCTCAGCTACCGCCGCCAGACGGAGAAGGGGTCTCGTCTCAACACGCCGAACGTCTTCGGTGTCTACGTTTTTCTGCTCGTGACGCGCTGGCTGCGTGACGAGGTCGGCGGTATGGAAGCGGCGGCCGCCCGGGCCGCGGCGAGGAGCGCGCTGATCTACGACGTGCTGGATCGGGACGCCGGTGAGTTCTTCGTTGCCCACGCCGAACCCGAGAGCCGCTCCCACATGAACGTGACCTTCCGGCTGCGGCGCCCCGAGCTGGAGGACGTGTTCGTCGCCGGCGCCGCCGAGCGGGATCTGATGTCGATCAAGGGCCACCGCTCAGTCGGCGGCTTCCGCATTTCGGCCTACAACGCGATGCCCACCGAAGGCGTCGAGCGCCTGCGCGACTACATGCTGGCGTTCCGCGCCGCGCACTGAGTGATCGCTACCGCCGGCTCGTCAACAGCGCCGCCCCGACGAGCACCAGCAGCAACAGCACGCCTCCCACGCCCAGCAGAATCGGCGAGGTCTCCTTCTCGACGTTCTGTGGAACCTCCTCGTACTCCGGCTCGTCGAAGAGCGACGTGAAGTCCTCCGCGGCCCTTGCCGCGGCCGCCATTGCCGCCTCGTCTTCGGGCTGCCCAAGACCGCCTTCAGCGATGATGCGCTGCACCGTGTGGACCAGATCCCAGATTTCGTCCGTGCCGTACGCCTCGCGGTAACCGGGCATCGCGGTGCCGTCCATGCCGAGATGGAGGCGGCTGTAGATCGCAGCGCCGCCGGCGCCGCCCTTGAATACACCGCCGACGATATTTGTCGGCAGGGTGTGGTTGCCCTCGAAGTCGGGCATCGGGTCGTTGCGGAGCCGGCGGCCGTTCGGGCCATGGCAGGAAGCGCAGGCTTCCAGGTAGAGGCGTTCCCCCCGGGCGCGCCGTTCATCGTCGAACGGCGGCGCCGGTGGTACCTCGATCGGCGGTCCGGGCGTCGTCCGCCGCGCGAACTCGGCATCGGCCTCGGCTTCGCCCAGTTCGCCGGCCGCAACCTCGACGTCGAGTTCCTCTCGCAGCGCCTCCAGGCTGAAACTGCGCGTGTAGCGCGCCACCGCCTCGATCTCGGTGTCCGGGAGTTGTGCCCAGGCCGACATCCCGGTACCCGGCATGCCGCGCCGGATCGTGTCCTCCAGGTCCCGGTCCGACGGAATCAGGTTCTCGGTCGTCGCCAGCTTGAAGCGTCCCGACTGGAAGCTGCGCGGCCGCTCACCGGTCGTGTAGCTGAACTTGCCGAGACCGTCGCCCTCCTCGCCGTGGCATTCCCTGCAGTACCGGAGGAAGACCTGCCGTCCGAGGTCGTCGTCGAGAACGGGTGCGTCGGCCAAGGTCGAGTCCTGAGGGCTGGGGGCCATCGCGCTGGTTGCGAGGATGAATGTGCAGATGAACAACGCTGCGCGCCTCTCGGGGAAAGGTCGGAGAGTCTGGAATAGACTGGTCTACCGACTTGGTCTACAGGTCTGGTCTACAAGGGGTACCTTATGACGATTGTTGGATCCTACGAGGCAAAGACGCGGTTGCCCGAACTCCTGCGTGCCGTGGAACGGGGCGAGGTCGTGACGATCACGCGACGCGGCGAGCCTGTCGCTCGTATCGTCGGCGTGGAGGGCGGCGCCGACGAGCCCACAACGGCGGTCATCGAACGGATCAAGGCGGCGCGGAGCAGGCGTCCTTCCGTCACGACCGAGGAGATCCTCGCCGCCCGTGATGAGGGGCGCCGCTTCTAGTGACCTTCGTCCTGGATGTGTCGGTTACCGTTGCCTGGTGCTTGCCGGACGAGGAATCGGAGACAGCGAATCGCGCCCTTGACCGACTGCGAAGCGACGAAGCCGTCGTTCCGGCACTGTGGTGGTTCGAACTACGCAACGCGCTCGTCGTCAACGAGCGGCGAGGACGTCTGGCGGAGACCGATTCTGTCGCGTTCCTTGACGAGATGGACCGCTTGCCGATTCGCCTTGACGAGCGACCGGGCAGTTCAGACCTCGTTCTGGCGCTGGCGCGCAGACATGGCCTCACGGCCTACGACGCCGCCTACCTCGAGGCTGGTGTGCGCCACGGTGCGCCGGTAGCGACCTTGGACCGGAAGCTCGCCGCGGCTGCCGAAGCCGAGGGCGTCGGCGTGTTGTGAGACCAGCGCCGGATACGAACGACGTGTTCAAGGCGTTGCGGCCGTAAGGCGCCTTGACTGGCGCCGGCTCCGAAGAAGAACATCGGGCTATGCAGGTCTCGGGTGTTAATGTTCGCATTGCGAAGGTCACACGCCTTTTGATCGGCGCCTTCCCATTCGGCCGACGAGGGCGAGGCTCTGGCTCTTGGGGTCGGCGATGACGTCCGCAACCGACCGCTTGGAAGCAGTGCGCTCCGAGCTGCTCAGCATGGAACCAACCGGGCCGGGCGGCTTCGAGGGGCTCATGCAGGCGGTTTTGACGGAGGTGACCGGAGTTCCGTTCAGACTCTCCGCGGCCGGTTCACAGCGCGGCCGTGACGGCGGTGCGGCCTATCAGCAAGACGGGATCTCCTTCGAGTGCAAGCTCTACGACGGGCCGATCCGGCGAGAGTCCGTCTTGTCGAAACTGGCGGAGCTCTCTCTCGATCCCGACACAGACCTCTGGGTTCTTTGCGCGACCGTGCCTGTGCGAGAACAGCTCGCACGTGAGATCTGCGAAATCGGGCAGCGACAGGGACTTTCGACGTGCGTCCTGGATTGGTCTGGCGAGCTACCGCCCTTGGCTGTGGCGCTCTCGCTGGCACACGGAGTCTTGAACGACAGGCTGTCTGATGAATCGATAGCTGCGCTTGAAGCTCTGGGGAACGAAGGTCACTTCAAGGGTCATGCCGACAGACTCCGAAACGCGCTCGGTGAACCGACGGTCGGAGTAGCGGCCGCGGCCGAGGCAAACCAGCGCTGGCTGATGAAGCGGTTCTCCAACGCTCGTCTTGCCAAGCGTGCCTTCGGGACACGCTTGGCGCCGTTCGATTCCAGGCTCATCGACGCACATCCGAGAGTGGAGTTCGTGGATCAGGTGCGCGCTTTTCTCACTGCGGACGCCCTTGAGGAGGATGTGCTTTGGATCACTGGTGACGAGGGGGCAGGCAAGTCCTGGTTGGTGCCCTTGGCGTGGAAAGAGCTCGACCCGAAACCGCTGATGGTGGTCCTCAGCCCGGAGGAGTTCGCGGAAGATCGGTCGCCGGAGGACCTGCTAATTGTTGCTCTCGTGGCTCAGACGGGCGATTCGGCGCGGGAGCGGGCAAAGGAGACATGGCGGCGCAAGTTCCGCCGGTGGCGGAGCGGTCCGGGCACGGCGGCCCCGCGGTTCGTCGTGGTGATCGACGGACTCAATCAGCGGCCGGACACTGACTGGGTCCGCGGAATCGAACGAATGGACGAAGATCTGGCTGCGCTGGGTGTCCGGCTGATTGCGACTGTTCGAAGTGGTTACTTCAGGCAGCGGATCAAGCCGGGGTTGGGCTACGCCCCCACTGGAGTGAGCGTTCCAGAGTGGTCGGAATCCGAGAGGGACGCGATCCTGGCCCAGCATGGCGTAGTCGTTCCGGGCCACGAACTGGACGAGCGGCATGTCGTCATACTGCGTGCCCTCCAAAACCCCCGCCTTCTGGGAATAGCGGTCGAACTCCTGGGCAACCGACAGGTCGAAAGTCTCGACGAACTCGGCGTCAGTCGCCTGCTCCTGGAACACATGCGCGTCGGTCCGCGCGATGCTTTCGGTCAGCAGCCGTTTGACGAGTACGAGAGGCGCCTCCGAAAGCACGCTGAAGAGGTTGTGCGACGGCTTGCGGCCGGCACCGTCGACGATATCGACATCTTTGAGGGCGTGGAGGCCATCGCGGACGGGCGCTTCTTTGTCACGGTGCGAAACGTTCCGGGTCGCTACACGCTCGGCGACAGCGTCCTTGCCTTGGCACTGGGCTTCTGCGTCGTGGACAGACTACGGTTCGCTCATCGGAACCGTCGTGATCTCTGGGCGGCTCTGGACGAGATCATCGATCCGATTGGTTCGTTGGACCAAACGGCGAACGTGGTCGAGGCGGCGCTCGCTATCTCGGCGGTCGCCGGCGACGGGGGCACAGTTGTCGAACCCCTTGTGGCCGCGTTCGCCGGTCTGCAGAATCCTCCCCGAAGCCTGCTTCCGGCGTTCAGGCGGTGGGCGAGGGCTTGGCCCAAGGCGTTTCTTGGCGCAGCGAAACGCCTCTTACTGGAGGGTAATCGCCATCCGAACCTCGACTGGCTCGAAGATTCTCTGTGCGCTGCAAGGGCCGATCAGGATGGGTGGTCGGCAGTGTCTGCGGCCGTCTCCGATTGGCTTGGGTGCTACTCGCGGCCAGGCAGCGAGAGCGGGCCGAAAGCACAGAAGCCGAGCGGCGGAAACGACTGGTTCGATTGGTCGCGAATCTCGGCAGGGGAGGCGTCTCTTCTAGGAGAGATGAGGGAAGTGTCTGGGAACGTCGAAGCTCTGAACAGGTTTGGGCTGCGGCTCATTGCCGGGCAGAGGTTGACGCCCTTTGCCAAGGGGCTTGTCCAGACAGTCTTCGCGAATGCGCTGGAGCAGGACGCTCTCTCGGTGGGTCGGGATGTCGAGCAACTCGCGGGGTTGAACCGCGTGGATTGGCGAGAAACACGCGAGGCGCTTCGCCGCGAGCAGTCGGTCCTTCAAGGGGACGATACCTCTCGCGCCGGCAGGTGGGCGCTTGTGAGACTGCTTCGGGCCACTGGCGATCCGGAAGATGCAGATTCGGCCGACCAGTTGGTGCGGCAACTGATGACGGATTGGGACGGTGGTGCAACTTGGCGCCTCGTGGAGCAGTACTGCGCGAGCGATCCGTGTGACCCATCTGCGTCGAAACCTGACAATCTGGCAAAGGCCGTCGAGTACTACGACAACGTCGACCTGGATCGGCTACATCCCTCTAGGGGCCAGACCAAGGAAGATCATATGGTCAGCATGCTGCGGCCGGCCATGGCGCGGTTTTCGCCGGATGCTGCCGCTGAGAAGCACAAGGACTGGGCGCGCCACGTCGCGGCGCGGGGGGGCCACGCTCTGAGGTTGGGGCTGTTCGCCCTACATCCGCATAACTCGATACTCGGCAGGGAACTGGCGCTCGACTTGCTAGCTCCTTCGAGGCAGGGCGGGCCGCCTGGCAACAGCGGCGAGGAGCTAGACGACGAAGATCGCTGGGTCGTGTCCGAGTACGGGCGCCTTCTCGCCTTTCCCTATATGACCTCGCGGGAGCAGTTGGAGTTGCTGCCGGAAGTTGACGACGAACGCGGATTCCTCTTGCGCCTCGTCGGCCTGGCCAAGCCGCTGAAACAGCCGGAGCTCACCCTGAGGTTCGAGGCGGCATGCGAGGCGGGACGCGAGGGAGAGCAGTGCGCATTGCTCGCCTTCTCGAGATACCACCGCGTGCCGCTCTCCAGCCGGTTTCGCGCAAGGCTTCCGGCGCTGATGAAGGCTCCAAACGAGGCTCTCAGGGCAACGGCCCTTGGCGTCGTTGAGTATGACGAGGACACTACGCTCGTCTCGCGCTTTGCTGCTGGCGACTGGACGAGTGCCGATTCGCCGTCGTTCTCCCACTTGAGCTTCTACGGTTCGCTGGTCTTGATTCGAGCCGCAGAAGAAGGGCTGATCGAATGGAAAGACGCCCTGGTTCGAATGTCTGCTCCGATGTACGGCGTTGCCGCAGAGCGAGGCGGGTCGTATGTGGCCGACTTGGTGGCCAGACTGATCGATAGTTGGATCAAGTCTCAGTTGCAACTCGATGTGAGTCGACGTAGCCGACACATCGAGATCGCGCTTCCGTCCCGACACCAAGACGCTCCATTGCTGGCTCGTGTGCGACAACAGCCGATGGAGAGGCAGTTCGCATGGGCGGCTTGGGCAGCCTCTGAGGCGCGGAGACAGCGCCCGAACCGAGACCGTCGGTTCTTCGAGAAGTTCGTCCGGACGTTGAGCAGCAAGCGCGCCGAGATCGTCATGTACCCGCCGTCCTTGGAGGCGTTCGGTGACATCGTCCGTTCGGGAGGAGACGTGACCGATCAGTGGTTCGAGTGGTTCATGTCAGCTACGGATCGGCGGCTCTCTCTGCTAAAGGGCGTTGCCTTGTCGTTGGCTTATGCGATTCGCGACGATTCACCTGACCAGACTGCGGAATTGCTCAAGAGACTGAAAGGAGTCCATTCGTTGGTCCGGTTTACTCATGGGCCGGCCGAAGTGCCGCTGGACGCCTTTGTGTCTTGGAGTGCAGCGGACACCGAGGATGTAGTGCGGCTGTGCTTCGAGCGGCTCGACGATGTCCGGAACGATCACGACATCGCGCTTGAAGTGCTTGCCGCCTTGGCCGCAGACCGGGACGTGTTGCTGTCGCGATTCGTCGAGGAAAGGTGGACCCGATCGGAGCCTGAAGGCATGGCCCGGGCGCTGATGGTCCTGGGCTTTTCGCGGCCACAGGTGCATAGCCGGTGGGATCTTGATGCCATGCAGTTTGAGCATGGCCTTCTTGGAGAAGCCTGGAACTCCGCCAAGTACGCCTGGGACCGCGATCAATGGGCGCGCCATTGGTTTGGCGAAATGTGCGCTGCACAGAGTCCTGTGGAGTTCTGGCGCTACTCGGTGCTGTTCACGAAGGTCGTCGATGCCCGTTTCGGGCTTTGGCGATCCGACTTCGATACATCGAGGGAACTGATTCGTTTGTTCGAGTCGAGCATCGGACCGGAGATCGAGAGACGTCTGAAGCGCTGGCGAAGTCACCGAGAGAAGAAGCTGTTCGGTGGACGTGTTCCCGCGGACGTATTCTTGCCTGAGCTTCAGCGTTGGAGCTCAGGTGCAGGCGGCACGCAGGGGGCCGATTAGAGCTGACGCGGGAAAAGACAGAACAAGACGTGCCGCCGGCGCACGATTCCGCCGAGCTGGTCCCTCGGGCGATCGGTCGGCCGGTTCGGTGAGTCCTGGTCTGCACCTAGAATCGTCCCGAGCAGACGGTGATGGAGGACAGCGCTCACGTGGCGAAGGGATGAACACACCGCCCATCTCCCCGAACACGCAGGCCATCCTGCTGCTGACGGCGCCGCTGATCTTGGCGGTCCGGTCGGCCCCGGAGGCTCCGGTGAGGCCGCTGACGCCGATGAGGGAGTACGCGGTGCTGGCGCGGCGGCTGCGAGAGATTGGGCGCGAGCCGGCGGATCTGCTGGGGGCCGACGCGGACTCCGTGCTCGATGAGTGTCTGGATCCGCCGGGGCCGAAGCTGGATCGCGTGCGGATCGAGGCTCTCCGGGGCCGCGGCGTCCAGTTGGGCCTTGCCGTCGAACGTTGGCAGGCGCGCGCGATTTGGGTCCTGAGCCGGGCCGACAACGACTACCCGCGGCGGCTCAAGCGCCGGCTCCGGGAAAAGGCGCCGCCAGTGCTCTACGGCTGCGGCGACCGTTCCCTCCTCGACGACGGGGGGCTGGCGGTGGTCGGTCCCCGGAACGTCCCGGTGCCGCTGCTCGAATACGCCGCCGCGATCGGCGGGCTTGCGGCCAGGTCGGGGCGCACGATCATCTCCGGGGGAGCGCGGGGCGTCGACCGCGCCGCAATGACCGGGGTGCTCGATGCCGGCGGGCGGACGATCGGCGTCCTGGCCAGCGACTTGGCGCGGGGCGCCACGAGCCGGGAGAACCGCCATGCGCTGAGGGACGGCAGGCTGGTACTCGTCTCGCCCTACGATCCACGCGCTCGGTTTGTCGCCGGTCACGCGATGGGGCGAAACAGCCAGATCTATGCGCTGGCCGATGCGGCCCTGGTTGTGGATGCGCTGGTCGGCAGGGGAGGCACCTGGGCTGGCGCCGTTGTCGAGGTCGAGCGAAGGTCGGGTTGTCCGGTTTACGTACGCTCCGCCTTGGGCGAATCCGACGGGCTGGCCGCCTTGCTGGATCGCGGAGCTCGTCCGTGGCCGGAACCTGATGACGAGGACGGTTTCGTCGAGGCGATCACTGGAAACGCGCAGTGCGGGCCAGCGAGTCGGGAGAAGTCGGACCGGGCATCCGGCAGGGCGGACCAAGACCGGGTCCGCCCGCGGCAATCCGACCTCTTCACCGAGGAGTGAGCTCGCCGGGGCTGGCGACGGCTTCCTGCTACTCCCCGCCGATCCGCTCCAGGTACACCGCCTCCAGCAGATCGAGCTTGTCCTTGATCACTCCTTCGGTGGCCTGCGGCGCCGGAGCGTCGAGGACCATCCAGGTGTCGCTGTCCCGGTCGTACTCGGGCCACTCGGGGGCGCCGTCGCCGTTCGGGTCGCCGCTGGCGGCGAAGCGGGTCCAGTAGCCGGCCATCGCATCGCCGAGGGCGGCGCCGTCGGCGCCGGGGTAGCGCTCGGACTCCGGGTCGTTCGTGGCGCCGAAGGCGTACGCGACCTCGGAACCGTGGGGGGCGCCGGGGAACGTCTCGCGCTGGGCCTCGGGGACGAACTGGAAGTAGTAGGCCCAGCCCGGCGAGGAGACGGTCCTCATCTGCTCCGCGAGGTAGCGGGCGGAGATGACGTAGCGCTGGTCGCCGAACAGGGTGGCCGCCGCCACGCGCTCGGCGTCGTCCTCGGTTCCTTCGTCCGCGCCATAGAGGTTCCGCGCCTGCTGCTCGCGCTCGCCGAAGCGGGCGAAGTAGGCGTCGGGATCGAGGCCGAAGGCGCGGAAGATCGTGCCTTCGAAGCTGTTGCCGCCGGTCATGTAGGGCACGTCGTGCTGCTCGCCGCGGGCGAAGACGAGGCCGGGCTCGTCGGGGAGGACGGCGCCCACAATCGGCACCCAGAAGCCGGCGCGCTGCGCGATGAGTTCCTCGAACGGAATCGAGCGCAAGTCGCCGGCAGAGGGCTCCTCGTCGACGTCGAAGCCAGGTTCGGCGATCAGGGCCGCGCCTTGAGCGCGGGCGGAGGGCAGACCCCACCTGGCTTCACTGATGTGGGGCAGGGACCAGGTGCCGTAGCCGCTTTCCGCGATCGCGCGGTGGAACAGCCCTTCGGCGGCAGGGGCGCTCATCAGGGTGTTCACCGCCATCCCGCCCGCCGAGACGCCGAAGATCGTCACGCGCTCCGGGTCGCCTCCGAAGGCTGCGGCGTTTCGCTGCACCCACTCGAGAGCGGCCACCATGTCGAGCACGCCGTGGTTCGCCTCGGGTTCGCTGGCGGCCTCGGCTTCCGTGGCCAGGGCGGGATGGGCGAAGAAACCGAGCACGCCCAGCCGGTACTGGATGCTGACCACGACCACGCCGCGCCGGGCCAGGCCGGCGCCGCGGCTGGTTCCGGGAGCTTCGCCGAGGCGGCCGTTGCCGCCCACGAAGCCGCCGCCGTGAATCCAGACCATGACGGGAAGCGGTTCGCTGTCAGCGCGATCGGTTGGGGTCCAGACGTTCAGGTACAGGCAGTCCTCGCTCTGGGGGAGTTGGGCGCGCCCCTGCGGGCAGATGGGGCCGTGGTCGGAGGCTACGCGGGGCTCGGCCCAGGAGTTGGCGGATTGGGGCGGCCGCCAGCGCAATTCGCCGTCCGGCGGTTGAGCGAAGGGGATGCCGAGGAAGGCCGCGATGTCGTCGGCGTGCTCGGGAGCAAAGCCCTGAACCGGGCCGGCGTCGGTTTCGACGAGGAAGGGGTCGGGCGGCTCGGAGGCGCAGCCGAGGAGGGTGATGAGGAAGAGGAGTGCGAGGGCGAGAGCGGCGGCGGGTGGGATCTTCATGGTGGGGAATCCTAGCGGTGGAGTGCCGACGCGGGGATAGCCACGGCTTGGCGCCGGATGCGGGCAAGATGGCCGCGTTCCCTAAGGGCGGATGCTGGCCGGACGGCCAGCGCACCCAGACGCGGCGCCTTGCCGCTTCAGCGCTAGTGGGCGTCGCCGCCGGCGGTGGGCGGGATCCCGGCCGTGGGGGCTGGCCGGCGGTCGGGGACCACCGCGATCGTCTGCAGCAGGTCGAGAATCGTCTGCCATCCGCGCTCGACGTTCTGGACCGAGATCCGCTCGTTGTTGCCGTGCACGCCCCCCTGATCGGAGTTCGGGACGACGACCGGCGAGAAGCCGTAGGCGACGATTCCGAGGTCGCGGAAGAAGTGGCTGTCGGTGAAGCCGGCGGTGACGGCCGGCAAGACCGTCGAACCGGGGTAGCGGCGTGCGGTGACGTTCTCGATGGCGCGGTAGAGCTCGGTGTCGGTCGAGGAGACGGCCGGCGTGAAGGACATGAGGACCTCGATCGAGACCGACGGCTGGTCGAGGCTGGCTCTCAGGTCGCGGATGAAGAGGCGTGGGCTCTGATCGGGCAACAGGCGGCAGTCGAGCTCGGCGGTAGCGGCGGGGGCCACGACGTTGATCTTGCTCGACGCTTCGAGCCGCGTGACGGCACAGGTGTTCCGTGTCAGGGCGTGCAGCATCGGATTCGTCCGGTGCAGGGCGGCGAGCCGTTCCGGCGCCGCGATCAGCCGCTCGGGATCGGCCAGGTCCGCTGCTCCGGCCTCGAGTTCAGCCAGACTCCGGAAGAAGTCGCCCACAGCGGGCACGATCCGTGGGGCAAAGGGGTTCTGGCGCAGGCGTTCCAGGGCTTCGACCAGGTCGGTGACCGCGCTTCGGGGCGACGGACTCGAGCCGTGGCCGGCGGGCCCCACCGCGTTCAGCCTCAGCCAGAGCGGCACCTTCTGCGTCACCTCGACGCTGAACGCCACGCGGTTGCCCAGAATGCGCCCGCTGCCGCCCTCGTTCAGGAGCAGACCGACGCCCTCGAGCAGGTCCGGGCGGTTGCGGACGAGCCAGCCGGCGCCCTTCAGGCCCCCGGCCTCCTCGTCCGCCGTGGCGAGGAAGATGACGTCGCGGCTGAGGGGCTTGCCGGAGCGGGCGAGGGCGAGGAACGCCTCCAGGTGCATGATGCCCAGACCCTTGGTATCCAGGGCGCCGCGACCGTAGAGGTAGCCCTCGTCGTGGGCGCCGGAGAGCGGACCGTGCTTCCAGAAGCGGTTGTCCGCCGGCACCACGTCCGTGTGGTGGAGGAGGATGATGCCCGGCGCCGAACCGCCCGTAAGACGCGCCCAGATGCTGCCCCGGCCGGGCGCCGGTTCGACGGTCTCGTAGGGGATCCCCTCGCGCTCGAAGATGTCCTCGAAGAAGGCGACGGCGCGGCTCTCGTTGCCGGGCGGGTTCGTCGTGTCGATCCGCAGGTACTGTTGCAGTCGCGCGGACGCCCGCGGCAGAGTGGGATCGTCGGTCTGGTCCTCCAGGGTCGGACCGGTGGCGCCCATGGCCGCGAGAGCTGCCATGGCCAGCGCGATCGTGGCTGGCGTGACCATTCTTGGGTTTGGGGGTCGGAAGGGAATGGGGAGTGTCGTTGTGAAGAGGACGGCAAGCATATGGCAAGTCGAACAGGATCGCCGGCCTCGCGTGGTGGAGAAGGAAACTCAGGCGCCGGAGCGCCGTATCCCGCCTTGCCGCCGGTATGATCGCGCGGTCGCGCACTCACCTGAAGGAGAAGCCGCATTGACCCGCTTACACGGACCGCTCAGATCGTTCATCCTGGTTCCGGCGCTGCTCGCCTTCTGCTCCGGAGCGGCCTGGGCACAGCACGGGGTTGGCGCCGGTGACTGGCCGTCCTACGGCGGCGACTACGGCAGCACGAAGTACACGGCACTCGACCAGATCGACCGCGACAACGTCGCCGACCTCGAGGTCGCCTGGCGCTGGGAGTCGCCGGACAACGCCGAGACGGAGACCAGGAACCGGATGCTCCAGCCGGGGCCGTACAAGGTGACGCCGTTGATGGTCGACGGTGTGCTCTACGTGTCGACCTCGTATGGCCAGGTGGCTGCCATCGACGGGGAGACCGGGGAGGCGAAGTGGATCTTCGACACCGAGGACTGGCGCACCAGCCGGCCGACGAACCTGGGCTACAACCATCGCGGCGTCGGCTACTGGACCGACGGCGAGCAGGCGCGGATCCTGATGCCGACGAACCAGGCCTACCTGTGGGCGATCGACGCCCATACCGGCGAACCGGTCGGCGGCTTCGGGACGGAGGGCAAGGTCGATCTCACGGAGGGTCTCGGGCGGCCGGTGCAACGCTTCGTCTACTCGGTCATCTCGGCGCCGATGGTCATCGGCGACACGGTGGTCGTCGGGTCGTCGATCAAGGACGATCCGGCCCGCAAGGAGATGCCGCCCGGCCATGTGCGCGGCTTCGACGTGCGCACCGGCGAGCAGAAGTGGATCTTCCACACCATTCCCCAGGGCGACGAACCCGGAGTCGAGACCTGGGAGGACGAGTCCTGGACCTACAGCGGCAACACGAACGTCTGGTCGCTGATGAGCGGCGACCCGGAACTCGGCTACGTTTACCTGCCCATCAGCACGCCGACGAACGACTGGTACGGCGGCCACCGCCTGGGGGACAACCTCTACGCCGAGAGTCTGGTCTGCCTCGACGCGGACACCGGCGAGAAGGTGTGGCACTTCCAGTTCGTTCACCACGGCCTGTGGGACTACGACGTGCCGGCGGCGCCGAACCTGGTCGACATCACAGTCGACGGCGAGGAGATCAAGGCCGTCGCCCAGATCACGAAGCAGGGCTTCATCTACGTCTTCGATCGCAGGACCGGCGAACCCGTGTGGGACATCGAGGAGCGGCCGGTGCCGCAGACCGACGTGCCCGGCGAGCGCACGGCGGAGACCCAGCCATTCCCGACCAAGCCGGCGCCCTACGAGCACCAGGGCCTCGAGAGTGACGACATGCTGATCTCGTTCACGCCCGAACTGCACGAGGCGGCGAAGAAGATCCGCGACCAGTGGGTCTACGGGCCGCTGTTCACGCCGCCTTCGCTTCAGGGCACCGTGCTGCTGCCGGGTTGGGCCGGCGGCGCGAACTGGTACGGCGCGGCGGTCGATCCGGAGACGTCTACGATCTACATTCCGTCGTTCACGATGCCGATGGTCGTCAAGCTGACCGAGCCGGACGGCGCCCGCTCCAACTTCGACTACATCCGCGGCATGAGCGGCATCGAGAGCTTCTTCCTCCCGGGTCCGATGGGACTGCCCCTGACCAAGCCGCCCTACGGCCGGATCACGGCGATCGATCTGAACACGGGCGAACACGCCTGGATGAAGCCGCACGGCGATGGACCGCGGGCGCAGATCGAGCGGATTACGGGCGAGGATCCCGGCCCGCTTGGCGGAGCGCCCGCCGCCGGACCGCTGTTGACGAAGACGCTTCTGTTCCAGGCCCAGGGCGGCACGCCGGGGATGGGCGGCGGTGGCGGCGCCGAGACCTCCGTGCTGCGGGCGCTCGACAAGAAGACCGGCGACGTGATCCACGAGGTGGAGTTGGAACTGACGCCGGGCGGAACGCCGATGTCCTACGAGATCGGCGGTCGCCAGTACATCGCCATGGCGGTCGGCGGCGAGGGCCAGGCGGAAGTCGTTGCCTTGGCGCTGCCGGAAACCGCTGAGTAGAGGGGCCG
Source organism: Candidatus Multivorans sp. (assembly GCA_965205295.1). GTDB lineage: Bacteria > Acidobacteriota > Thermoanaerobaculia > Multivoradales > Multivoraceae > Multivorans. Next base: position 1,047,389 of record OZ242167.1, on the reverse strand, counting down.
TGACGGACCGGAATGCCGGCCAGAAGGCCGGCGCACCCAGTGAACGTCCATTGCCTGGAAGGGGAGGTGACTGATGAAACTGGTTTCGATGCTCCGAGACGGTCGGTCCGCTATCGGCGTACTGGCGGACGAGCAGACCGTCGTCGACCTGAGCATTGCTTTGCCGGAACTGCCGCGCGGCATGTGCCGCTTCCTGGCCGCTGGCGACGAAGCGATGCAGGCGGCTCGTCGCGCCCTGGACTCGGGCGCCGGCCGCGTGCCCCTGGCCGACCAGAAACTGCTGGCCCCGGTGCCGCGGCCGCGGAAGTTCCTCGCCATCGGCCTGAACTACGCCGACCATGCGGCCGAGACCGGGCAGAAGCCGCCGTCGTTCCCGACGGTCTTTAACAAGCAGGTCACCTGCATCAACCGGCCGGGTGGCGACATCCACATCCCGCGGGCGTCCTCCGCGGTCGACTACGAGGGCGAGTTCGCCTTCGTCATCGGGCGCCGTTGCCGAGGCGTTGCGGCGGCCGACGCCGGCTCGGTCATCGCCGGCTACACGATCGTCAACGACGTGTCGGTGCGCGACTGGCAGCGCCGCTCCCCGACGATGATCCTGGGCAAGGGCTGGGACACCCACGGTCCGATGGGGCCGTACCTGGTCACATCGGACGAGATCGAGGACCCGCACGCGCTCGGCATCCGCACCTGGGTCAACGGTGAGCTGCGGCAGGACTCGAACACGCGTGAGCTGCTCTTCGACTGTCCGAAGCTGGTCGAGACGATCTCGACGATGTGTACGCTCGAGCCCGGCGACGTGGTGACCACCGGCACGCCGGCGGGCGTCGGTCTGGGCCACAGGCCGCCGAAGTTCCTGGTCCCCGGAGATGTCGTGCGGATCGAGATCGACGGTCTCGGGGTGTTGGAGAACTCCGTAATCGCCGAGCCGTAGCGGCTAGCCGCGGCCGCGGCCGACCGCCATGCGCACTTCGCGAGCGGGATGCTTGGACTTCAGCTCGACCTTGATCGACTGGACTTCGCTCGACGTCAGAGGCGCGCTGGTCGAGTAGCCGAGCATGTACTGGCTGCGGAGCTCATTGCCGATGTGCTCGTAGGCCCCGATCACGGCGTCCATGCTGCCGACGTAGTAGACGCGGCCGCCGCTGGCCTTGGAGATCGCCTCCATGTCGAGCTTCCGGGGGCCGCGTCCCCGCGGATCTTCGCCCTGGACCATGCTGATCACGTAGATCGGGACGCCGGTGTTGCCGGCGGTCCTGAACGTCCTGCGGTAGGTGCTCTGGCTGCCGAAGTCGTCGCCGTCCGTGAGCACGACCAGGGCGCGGCGGCCCTGGTCCCGGGCGAGATGAACGAGGCTGAACTCCATCGCGTCGTACAGCGCGGTCTGGCCGTCGGCCCGAAGCTCCTTCAGGCCGCCGATCAGATCCCTGACCTCGGCCGTCGTGTCCGAGATCAGCCGGGGCCGGGTGTCGAAGTCGACGAGGAACGCCTGGTCGATTCTGGTCAGGGTGTTGCCGAGGAAGCGGGCGGCCGCCATGCGCGCGTCCGGCATCAGGGCAAACATGCTCCGCGAGCTGTCGACGGCGAGCCCCAGCACCAGGGGCACCTCCTCGGCGACCGCGAAGCGCTCGATCGGGATCTGGTCGCGACCGCCGAGCAGGACGAAGTCCTCCCGGGTCAGCGTGGTGATCGGCTTGCCCTCCTCGTCGTTGACGACGACGTACACCTCGACCAGATTGACGATCGTCTCGGCCACGGGGGCGTCTGAGGACAGGAACTCCACGTCCTCGATCATCGTTCCGTCGTCGAGGTAGACGGCGATTCGGGCGAAGTCGGCGCCCGGCATGGCGGGCCCGGGCAGGACGGTGCGGAAGGGTGGCCGGGTCATGGTCACCGCGAGCCGGTCGTTGCGGTAGAACTCGACCCGGTCGAGCCTCCGTCCGGCGACCAGTTCGACCTGCGCTTCGATGGCGTAGCTTCCTCCCGCCTGCGCTTCGACCGAGGCGATGCCGATCTCGGTGTTCCGTCGCGGCTGGTTGATCGGCAGTTCGTCGTCGTCCAGTCGCCGGTCCGCGCGGTCGTAACCGACGACCCGGATGACGTGGGGAACCGCCTCCGGTCCGAGGTCGATCCGGGCTTCAAAGGGCTTGCGCTTGTCGTCGAAGACCAGTTCGCCATCGAGGTAGAACTCGACCCGGCGCACGATGTCGCTCGTTGTCACCGTGCCGAAGGACTTCTTGCCTTGCAGTCCCGAGCGCTCGCCGCGGGGAGGCAGCAGGCGAACCCGGTTTCCCTTCGGCGCAGCGTCCCGCTCGCCAGCAGCGGCGCCGCCGCCCCAGCCGCCGCTCCGGGCGGCGGACCGCGCCGCCGCAAGGATGCCGGCTTCGGTCTGCTCGGCCGAACCGCCTCCACCGATACCGTCCGGAGTCAACAACTCGACATCGCTCCGATCGTCGAGGGGGCTGCTTCCCTGTTCGAGAAAGGTGGCATGCCACCGGTCGTTGCGCAGATCCTCGACCATCAGGACCAGTTCGTCGACTGCGGTCGGCAGGTCGAACAGGGTGCGGAAGCGCCAGGCCCCGCGGTCGAGTTCGGCCCCCGAGCCGGTGCGGTGGATCAGCAGGGGAGGGGCGTCCAGACCGCGGCCGTAGATCGTGATCCGCAGGGCGTCGCTGGACACGGGCGGCCGGTCGCCAAGGGTGGCGAGGCCGTCGAGGGTGACCAGTTCGGCGGCCGCTCCGCCGGCCGTCGACTCGATGCCCTGCGGTAGCAGGACGGCGCGGAGGGCGAGTTCGGCGTTGCCGGCGGCCTCGGTTTCGTCACCGCCGCGGGTCATGGTCTCGAGCGCCCGGTTGGCGCGCAGGGCGACCAGGTCCGTCGGTGCCGCGACGGTGGCCCAGCGGCGAGTGGTGAGGTCCGGCGGCGGGCCGCCGGAGGAGGAAGCGAGGCGTATGTTGACCGGGTGCGGCGCCCCGTCGCGAGGTCCGGCCGAACGGTAGCGCGCGCGCCACGACTCGCCGAGCTGAAGGATCGCGGCTGTGACTTCCCCGGAACTGGACAGCACCTGGCCGCCGCTGGCCTGAGCGAACTCCTCCGAGTGCTGCCGGTGACCGGGCAGGAGATCGTCCATCGCCGCCGCGGGAGGCGCGGCGTGAAGCGGGTAGACGCGCCAGCCCAGGGCGGCAACGGCCCGCGCCAGACTCCGTTGCTGACGCTGTTCACTGACGGCCGCCCGCTCGAAGGCCGGAATCGGTTCGCCGAGCAGTCGCTGCGCGAAGGCGTCCGCGCCCAGGTCCATGCCGTCGCGCACCAGGAGCAGGGCCCTTGGCGGCCCGCGCGCCCACGAGGCCGTGCTCAGGGACTCGAGCAGGTTCGCCCGCTGCCGGTCCAGGATGTCGAGTTCCTGCAGAAAGCTCTCCAGGAGGTCGGCCGTGCGCAGGCCGTCGGCGTTCGGATCGCCGGAGCGCACATCGGCCGCGGCCTGCATTTCCCTGCGCAGCGCGAGGACGCCGCCGGCCTCGTGTGCGCGTCCTGCGACGGCGGCAGCAGCCGCCCGCACCTTGCCGGCGTCCGCGGTCGGTTCGAGGACCACCTCGACGATCCGGTCGCCGGTGATCATCTCGACATCGCCCAGGGCCACCAGCCGGTCGGCGGCGTCGCCAATCGCCGTCGCCGCGGCCCCGGCGCCTTCCGGGGTCGATGCGGGCAGGTCGAAGTAGACGACGATGCGCCAGCGATCGGTGACCCGGTCGACCGCAAGCACCTCGCGCGGCTCGCCGTTTTCCAGGATCTCGACTGCCTTGGCATCCAGCCGCAGGGCGGGCTCGGAGGGAACCTGAAAGACGATGTCACTCTCGCGGCTCAACACCTGGGCGGCGCCGGGGGCCATTCCCGGCAACACCGCCAGCGCGGCAAGCACAAGCAGACGGCGGCACTGGCCGACCCGAGGCGGACTCATCCGGGCCCGGGATCTGGAGTTCAGGCTCAGAGACGTCGCAACGTCAGGGGTCATCACCGCACCTCGCGGCCCTCGATCGTCCTGGCCGTCACTCCACTGCGGCCGAGTTCGACGTTGACCTGGCGCCAGTTCGGTCCTCCCGGCTCCTCCTTCGGATAGTAGGTGAGCAGGTAGTGGCTCCGGAGTTCGCGACTGATCGAGTCGAAGATCGGCGTCAGGTCCTGATCGTGGCGCACGTAGTAGACGCGGCCGCCGCCGGCCTTCGACATCCGTTCCAGTTTGCTGACGAAGGTGCGGGTACTGAAGCTGCGCCCGTCCGTGCGCGCCGCCTCGTCGTTCATCAGCACGAGGTAGACGGGAACCCGGGCGCGCCGGGCCTGCTCCAGGCTCTGTCTGAAGGCGGCGTCGGAGTCCTCGTCGTCTCCGTCGTAGAAGACCACCAGGGCCTTGCGCCCCCGCAGGCCCTCGAGCTGGTCCAGGGCGAGGGAAAGCGCGCCCCACACCGCGGTGCGGCCCCGCGGCCGGAGCGAACCGATGCCGCCGCGCACCGCGTTCAGGTTGTACGTGGCGGCGCGAACCAGGCGAGGTTCGGTGCCGAAGCCGACCAGGAAGGCCCGATCCCGGCTGGCCTGCAGTGAGTCGAGGAACGCGGTCGCGGCGCGCCTCACGTCGGGCATGCGCAGGAACAGGCTGCTCGAGGTGTCGATGGCCAGGCCCAGGGTCAGGGGAAGGTCGAAGGCGACCCGGAACGACTCCAGTTCCTGGGCGCGGTCGTCCTCGAAGACGGAGAAGTCCGCGGCCGCCAGATCCCGCACCGGTAGTCCGGAACGGTCCGTGGCGACGACGTAGAGCTGCACCAATTCGACGCCGATACGGGCCGAGAGGCCGGGTCGGCTGAGAAAGATGACGTCTTCCGCGATGCGGCCGTCCAGCAACTGGGCCTCGACCCGCAAGAAGGTTTCCGGGTCGCCCACCGGCACCAGCACTTCACGGCGGAACGGCTCTTCCCGGGCCGTCGCCGCCAGCTTGTCCTTGACGAAGAAGCGCATCTCGGCGAATTGGCCTCCGCGCGGCACCTTGACCTCGGCGGCGACGTCGACTGGGCCGGCCTGGGGCCCCCCCTCCGGTTCGGTGATGCGCACCCAGAACGCGTACGGGGGCTGGTTGACGAGCAGCTCGTGGCGGTCGAGTTCCCGGTCCTCGGCGTCGAAGGCCACTGCCTCGACCCGGCCGAGGCGGTCGCCCCGCCCGAGGTCGATGCGAGCACGGTACGGCGCCCGGTTGCGGGCTGCCACGCGCCGGCCGTTGTAGTAGAAGACGACCCGCTGCACCCGGTCGGTGAACCCTTCCTGGACCTCGGCTACGAAGGCGACCCGACCACGCTGGTCGTTCGGATCCTCGGGCCTCAGGTTGATCGCGCGCGAGAGCGTACGGGCTTCGGCCTCCCCTCTCAGGTCCGCCACGTCCACGAAGTCGACCAGCGCATAGCCCCAGCGCCCGGAGGCGAGGTTTTCGGCGAGCACGATCGCGGAGTCGGTGCCGGGCGGGAGTTGGAGCGGCCGCTCGAAGGACAGGTGTTCGGCGCCTGGCGGTGCAAACGGCTGGCCGTGGCTGGTGACCACGCTGCCGTCCTCGCGGTGCAGTCCGGTGCTGACCCGCCAGGATGCGGCATCGCCGGGCGGTGCGCCGGCGGGCGGCACGATGGTGCTGGTCAGGCGTCCGACCGTGCGCTCGGGCGACGTGGACTCGATCTGGATCGAGGCGACGACTTCGATGCCGCTGCCTCCTCCGCCTTCGAACTCGCTGTCCAGATCGCCCTCGAAGGCGCGCCGAAGCCGCACTTCGGCAACGTCGTCCGGCGAACCGGCGCCGGGAACCACGGTCGGCGCGCGGAGCTCGTGATCTTCGTCTCGTGACCGCAGCTCGAGCGGACCGGCGGCGGCCGCGCGGTCCGGAAGCTGGAACCTGGCCTCGAAACGGCGGGAAAGCCGCTCGATCCATTCGGCGATCTCCAGACCGTTCGAGAGCACCTCGCCCCCCGTGGCCCTGGCCGCCGCGTCCCAGTCCGACGGCTGGAGGAAGAGCCGCAGTTCCTCCTCGACCGTCTGCTGGGCGCCGGACCGGGGCCGGCCGAAACGGAGCGTGAAGCCGACCGTCACCTCGTTCGAGCTGACGTCGACACCGTCGTCCCCGTCTTCGGGTGCGAAGGCAACCGGCGCCGCGGTCCAGCCGAAGGCGGCCGCGGTGCGCCCCACGGGCCGCAGGCTCGGCATTGTTGCCGCCCCTACCGCAAGCGAGCCGGCGGTCGGCACGAGTCCCAGGTAGTAGCTCAGCGGATCGGTGACCAGGCCATCGCTGAGCAGCACCAGATGCCGCCGCGCGTTTACGGTTCCGCTCTCCTCCTCGCCGGCGCTGCCAGGTACGTCTTCATCGTTCTGCTCGCCGGCCCGTGGCTCGTTCTGCCGCAGATCCTCGCGGTCGGCGAGAAACCCGACGAGTTCGTCAATCTGGTTGCTGCGCATCGCCGCCTCGTCATCGAGTGCGTTCGTGGCCATCTGCTCGAGCACGGTCTCCAGTTCGGCGATCCTGTCGCTGCCGGCGGCGGTCTGCGGCTGCCGGGCGCGCGAGATTTCGATCTGCCGTTCGCTGGCGAACAGGCGACGCCTTTCCACGAGGGCGCTGGCGGCCTCCTCACCGGTGGCCAGTCGCTCCAGCGCGGGCATTGCCAGTTCGCGATCCAGTGTCGGCGGCAGGATCGTGTGTGCGGTCGGGTCCGCCACCACGATCTCCAGGCTACCGAGCGCCAGCAGCGCATCGAGCTGCTCGAGCAGAGAGTTCGCCAGTTGATGGACCGAGCCTGGCGTGGTCAGTGCAAGGTCGATGTAGACCAGGGTTTGCCAGCCGTCTTCGGCCGCCCTGACGCTCTCGATCTCGACCGGCGTTCCGTCAACCCGAAGTTCCAGTTGCCCGTTCAGGTCCGCCGACGACGCCCCAGGCGCCTCGAACGTCACGGTCTGCTGTGCGAGCGCCGCACTGGCCCCGCACACCCACAACAAAGTCGCTGCCGGCCAACTTCTTCGCGTCAACATCGATCCGGTTTTGCTTGCAAGACCGACGCCATCGCGACTGACTGTACCGTGCCAGACTGCCCCGATCTCCAATCTGAATTCCCCATCTAGAGAGGCCGACGGGGACGCCACGGCCTAAGCGACGATCTGGTGGATCGGCTTCGCGCCTTCGACGCCGACCAGCTTCTGGTCGAGGCCGGCGTGGAAGTACGACAGGGCGTTGGGGTCGAGACCGAGTTGCTGCAGGACGGTCGCGTGCAGGTTCTTGACGTGGAAGCGGTCGACCTCGGCCCGGTTGCCGAGTTCGTCCGTCTCGCCGACGCTGGCGCCGCCCTTGATCCCGCCGCCGGCCATCCACATCGTGAAGCCGTAGGCGTTGTGATCGCGCCCGGTGCCCTCGGCGTACTCGGCCGTCGGCTGACGGCCGAACTCGCCGCCCCAGATGACCAGGGTGCTGTCGAGCAGACCGCGCTGCTTCAGGTCGCGCAGCAGGCCGGCGACGGGCAAGTCCGTGGCGCCGGCGTGGTACTCGTGGTTCTTGATGAGATCGCCGTGGGCGTCCCAGTTGTTGTCGTTGTGGTTGCCGCCCGAGTAGACCTGAACGAAACGCACGCCGCGCTCGACCAGTCGGCGCGCCAGCAGGCAGCGCCGGCCGAAGTCCTTCGTGCGGTCCTGGTCGAGACCGTAGAGGTTCCGGATCTCGTCCGACTCACCGGCCAGATTGACCGCTTCGGGTGCGTGCTGCTGCATCCGGTAGGCGAGTTCGTAGCTGGCGATGCGGGCTGCGAGCTCGCTGTTCTCCGACCGCGGCGCCGCGTGCTCTTCGTTGTACTCGCGCAGGCGGTCGAGCAGCCGGCGTTGAGCCTGGCGCGACGTGCCCGCCGGCGGATCGAGCGAAAGGATCGGCGTGCCGCTCGAACGGATCACCGTGCCCTGGTAGCTGGCCGGCATGTAGCCGCTGGACCAGTTCTTGGCGCCGCTGATCGGGCCGCCGGTGGGGTCGAGCATGACGACGAAGCCGGGCAGGTTCTCGTTCTCGGTGCCCAGACCGTAGTTCACCCAGGAGCCGATGGCCGGACTGCCGGAGAGGATCCGGCCGCTGTTCATCTGCAGCATCGCGGAGCCGTGCAGCGGCGCGTCCGCGGTCATCGAGTGGATGAACGCGATGTCGTCGACGCAGCCGCCGATGTTCGGGAACAGGTCGGAGACCCATTTGCCGCACTCGCCGTACTGCTTGAACTTCCACTTCGGGCCGACCACCCGGCCCTGGCTGCGCGAGCCGCCGCGGCCCTTGGTCCTGATCTCGATCGTCTTGCCGTCGAGGGGATAGAGCTTCGGCTTGTAGTCGAAGGTGTCGACTTGGCTTGGTCCGCCGTACATGAACAGGAAGATGACCGCCTTGGCCGGGCCGTCGAAGTGGGGCGGCTTGGCGGCCAGGGGGTTCTTCCACTCGGTGGCGCCGTCGGCGGCGACGGTCTGGGCGGCGAGGAAGTTGTCGCTGGACAGCATGCTCGCCAGAGCCACCGAAGTGAAGGCGCCTCCCGCCTCCCAGAGGAACTCGCGCCGGGTTTGACCGCAGAAGGTGTTGCGCGGGCGTTCGGGGTTGTGGGTCATCGTTCTACTCCTCAGCTTAGTCGAGGTAGACGAACTCGTTCAGATTCAACAGCAGAAGCGAGAAACTGGCGAACGCGGCAGAGGAATCGAAGCCCTCTTCCCGCACGAGTTCCTCGAGCAGGCCGACGCCGCGGGCGACCTCCGCGACCTCCGGCTGGCGCGCGAGGACAACCTGGAGCGCTTCGGCAACCCGGTCCTCGAGCGATTCGCCGGCGCCGCCCGTGCGATCCGCCAGAGCCGCCGCCTGCTCGCTCATGAAGGCCCCGTTGAGCATCATCAACGCCTGGGTCGGCTGGGTGGTCGTGAAGCGGACGGGACAGGTGGAGTCGGTGTCGGCCATGTCGAGACTCTCGAGCAACGGATGCAGCAGGGAGCGCTTGACATGGATGTAGACGCTGCGCCGTGACGCTTGTTCGGGAGTCGCTTCGCCCCAGGCCAGGTCGGGCTGCGAGGCCGTGGCGAGGACTTCGGCCGGCATCGGCGGGTAGACGCTGGGACCGCCGAGCTCGAGGTTGAGGCGTCCGGTTGCGGCCAGAACGGAGTCCCGGATCTCCTCGGCAGTCAAACGTCTCATGTTGAAGCGGCTGAACAGGTCGTTGCCGGGATCGGCATCGAGCGCGCCGTCGGGCGGGCGTGAGGACATCTGGTACGCCCTGCTGGTCATCATGAGCCGGTGCATCGACTTGAGGCGCCAGTCCCGGGCCACGAACGCGGTCGCCAGCCAGTCGAGCAGGTCGGGATGGGTCGCTTCCCGGCCGAAACGTCCGAAGTCGTTCGGGGTGGGCGACAGGCCGCGGCCGAAGTGGTACTGCCACAGGCGGTTCGCCATCGCGCGGGAGGTGCGCAGGTTGCCGTCGTCGGCGATCCAGCGGGCCAGGGCGCGGCGGCGCCCCGTGGTGGGCGAGTCGGCCGCGCGCTCGGCAAGGCCCGGATCCGCGTTGCCGAGGATGAGCGGGAACCCGGGCTCGACCCGTTGCGCCGGCGCGTGCGGGTTGCCGCGGATCAGCACGTGGGTAGGCGGCGCCTCGGGTCCGATCTCCTTGACCCGCAGCACCTCGATGGTTTTGCGCGGGTTGGGGGCATGGTCGGCGAGTGCCTGGACCGCGTCGCCCAAGGCCCTTGCCGACCCGGTCCCTGGGAACGCGGGCGCCTCGGCCGTATCTCCTGGGAACGCGGGCGTCTCGCCCGCATCCGGCTGCAGCCCCCCGGCAAGGGCCATCGCCGCCCCGCCGGTAGCCGGATCGATCGCCAGGCCCAGGATCTCCCGCGGCGACAGCGCCCGGTCGTAGAACCTCACCTCGTCCATCGAACCGGCGAAGTGGCCGCCGGCGCCGCGCCGTCCCAGGTCGACGAACGGGGCCTGACCGAGGTCGCTCCCGTTGCCCTGAGCCTCACCGGCCTGCACGCCGTCGACGAAGAGGGCGAGGGCGCCGGACTCACCATCGCGGGTGAACGCGGCGTGGCGCCAGTCCCCGTCGTTGTAGCCGGGGCCGGACGAGACGCTCGTTCGCTTGGGGAAGTCGTCCGTCTTCTCGGACACGCCGGCGACGAGGTAGCCGTTGCCGACCATCGACAGGCCGAAGCCCAGCGGTTGGGGCGCGGAACTGACCAGAGCGCTTCCCTTGGCCCATTCGAACTCAACGCCGCCGGGCGCGGCGTGCCTGGTTCTGAACCACAGGCTGACGGTGAAGTCGTCCGCCACCGGGAGCGGCAGGCGTACCGAGTCGTTCTCGCCGTCGAAGGTGTAGGCAGTGCCGGCGACGCCGTCGGCGCCCACCTGCGCCTCCTCGACCCGGCCGTGGAACCGGCCCTTGCGGTCACCCGCGACCAGGGACACGTCCTCGTCGAGGGGGAGATGCGCGACCAGGCCAGCTTCCGCGGTCTTCCTGGCCGCTTCGAGTTCTTCGGCCTCGGCGGCGTTGGCGAGCGTCTCCGCCGACGAGCGCGCTGCCTGGATGAGCTGCCGCCGTTCGGCGCGCCAGCGCTCTGCCTCTGCTTCGGCCTCGGCGGAGCCGAGATCCTCGGGGATGAGGTCGCGGTAGTTCTCGGGCGTCGGCTGGTTGCCCCCGCCGACCTTGTAGGGCGCGATGCCCCGGAAGAACGACAGCATCCGGTAGTAGTCGGTCTGGGGAATCGGATCGCCGCGGTGGTTGTGGCAGCGGGCGCAGCCGATCGACATGCCGAGCATCACCCGGGACGTCGTATCGAGGACCGAGTCGAGATCGTCGTACTGCGCGAGCGCGGTGTCCGTCGGCTCGTCGTCCCAGATGCCCAGTCGCAGATAGCCGGTGGCGACGATCGACGCGGCGGTGGGGTGGTCGATCTCGTCGCCGGCGAGCTGGTGGGTCAGAAACTCGTTGTACGGCATGTCCGCGTTGAGAGCGTCGATCACCCAGTCGCGGTAGCGCCAGGCCGATGGCTTCTTGCGGTCCCGCTCGTAGCCGTCGGTCTCGGCGTAGCGGACGAGATCGAGCCAGTGCCGGCCCCAGCGCTCGCCGTAGTGGGGCGATGCCAGGAGGCGGTCGATGAGGCGTTCCCAGGCGTCGGGGCGCTGGTCCTGCTCGAAGGCCTCGACCTCCCTGAGGGTCGGTGGCAGCCCGGTCAGGTCGTAGCTCGCGCGCCGGATCAGGGCGCGACGGTCGGCGGCTGGCGGCGGCTCGAGGTCGGCCGCCTCGATCCGGGCGAGCAGGAAGTTGTCGATCGGATTGAGAGGCCAGTCCGAGTCCGCCACCGCCGGGACATCGGGACGCACGAGCGGCCGCACCGACCACCATGCGCGGTCGGCATCGGTGATCTGGAACTCGTCTTCGGCCGCCGCGACTTCCGTGAGGTCGTCCTCGTCGCCGCCGAACGGCGCGCCGAGCTGAACCCATTGCCGGATCACCTCGATGTCCGCGTCGGCGAGCCTTCCTGTGGGCGGCATCTGCAACTGCTCGTCGTGGTACTCGACCGCCTGGAGCAACAGGCTCAGGGCGGGCTCCGAGGTGGAGATCGCCGGGCCCCTTTCGCCGCCGCGCAGCAGTCCCGCCCTGGTGGTGAGCAGGAAGCCGTTCTCGGCCCGGTCCGGGTCCGAGTGGCACATGAAGCAGTTCTGCTCCAGGACGGGCCGCACGTTCTCTTCGAACAGCTTGATGCCGTCGGCCGGCGTCTGCGCGGTCTGGGCTGCCGCGGACGCTGACGTCAGCAGGGCCAGCGCCAGTGCCGCACGCGTACTGGCGACGGGCCGCGTCCGGTGCGCCGATGCACGGTGCGCCACCCCTGATCCGTTGCCAGGCCAAGGCGATACCCGCCGCTGCTTTTGACGCATGGTGCGGGCGATCATACCGCGTTGGGCATTGGCGCCCGGCGGCGCGTGGGCCTGCCCGTGGACGGAGTGCCGCGCCGCGGCCGCATGTAGACTCCGTCGCGTCTTGCCCCAGCACAGACACGGCGCCCAGCAGTCGTCGCACGACGTGACGGCGACGCTGCTGCTGAGTTGCGACGACGCGATCGGGATCATCGCGACGGTGACCGGATTCGTGAACGATCACGGCGGCATCATCTGCTCGTCCGAGACCCACCAGGACGAGGAGCAGAGCAAGTTCTTCCAGCGTCTGGAGTTCCCCATCGACCACTTCGACCTCGACCGGGAGACGATCAGACCGCTGCTCGAGTGGGAGATCGGGGATCACTTCTCGGTCAGGAGCCGGATCGCCTTCTCGGATGAGGAGCAGCGGGTGGCCGTGCTGGTCTCGAAACAGGCGCACTGCCTGCACGATCTGTTGTCTCGCTGGCGGCTCGGCGAGCTGCCGGGGCGACCCGTCTGCGTCATCAGCAATCATCCGGACCACGCGGCGGAGGCCGAGTACAACGGTCTCGCGTACCACCATCTGCCGGTTACGCGAGAGACGCGCAGCGAGCAGGAAGAGCAGATGATCGAGATCCTGGACGAGGCCCGTGTCGACCTGGTCGTGCTCGCCCGGTACATGCAGATCCTCACGCCGCGCTTCCTGGAGTGCTTCCCGAACCGGGTGATCAACATCCACCACTCCTTCCTGCCGGCCTTCCCCGGCGGCAGCCCGTACCGTCAGGCCTACCTGCGCGGCGTCAAGGTGGTCGGCGCCACCGCCCACTACGCGACCGCGGAACTCGACCAGGGACCGATCATCGAGCAGGACGTCACCCGGGTAAGTCACCGCGACTCGGTGAGCACCCTGGTACGGCGGGGCAAGGACCTCGAACGGGTGGTGCTGGCCAGAGCGGTGCAGGCGCATCTCGAACACCGCGTCCTGGTGGTGGAGAACCGCGCGATCGTCTTCGGCTGACTGGGGCTGCTGGAGGGCGTCGGCTGTTCGGCGCCGCGGTCTCCGGGGGATTGGGATCCGGAGTTACCGGGCGTTGCAGGGGATCAGCAGCGGGCGCAGATTGCCTGAAGTTGCCTTAGGGCCTGGACAAGTGCGGGGTCGTTCGGGGTCAGGCGCCGGCCGTCTTCAACGAGTTCCAGGGCTTCCGCGCAGCGGTCGGTGTGGGCCAGGATGGACGCGAGGCGAACACGGGCCGGGGCTAGATCTGGACGGACCGCGAGCGCGGCGGCCAAGGACCGGGCGGCCTCTTCGGGCCGGCCCAGGTCCGCCTGGACCATGCCAAGCAGCAAGCTGGTCTCGGCCTGGGTCGGGTCGAGGCGCTGGGCGGTCTGGAGGTGGGTCAGGGCTGGTCGGAGTTGACCCTGGATGGCGAGGATGCCGCCGAGTTCGGTGCGAAGGCGGGCCTCGTCCAAGGCGGCAAACGAGCTGGACGCGAGTCCGCGTTCCAGGGCCGCTTGGGCCTCGGCGAGCCGGTTCTGCCGCCGCAGGACGACGCTTAGGGCCTGGAGCGCGGCGGCGTCGGCGGAAGCGGCGGCGATTCTGGTGTTGAGGATCTCGATCGCTTCGGCGGCGCGTCCAAGAGCGGCAAGGGTGGCGGCGCGTCTGGTGGCAGCCTCCGCGTAGTCGGGGTCCATTGCGAGGACCCGGTCGTAGCGCGCCAGGGCTTCGCTGGGCCGACCCGCGCGGTCGAGGAGAAGTGCGAGTTGATAGTGGGCCTGCTTGTAGTCGGGCGCCAGCTCTGTCGCGCGGACCAGGTGGCCGATCGCCTGGCTCGGTCGGCCGCGGTTGGCGAGAAGTTGGGCCAACTCGAGGTGGGCCGAAGCCGAGGCGGGATCGAGTGCCAGGAGTTCTTCGTAGGCTGTTTGGGCCTGGTCGAACTGGCCGGCGTCGACGCGCGCCAGAGCCAGGTGTTGGCGCGCCTCCAGGTTCGTGGGATCAGCTTCGACGGCGCGGCCGAAGAGCGTTGCCGCGGCGGCGAACTCGCCCGCCTGGACCGCGATCAGGCCCTGCTGGACCAGGGCGGTGCTGCCGGTGGGCAGGTAGGCGAGTTCGCGGACGAGGGGATCGTCGAAGGTGAAATCCACGTGGCTCGCCTGTGCCAGGTGGGCGGAAGCTCGATTCTCGTCGCCCAGGCGGCGGTAGGCCATGCCGAGCGAGTAGTGACCGCGGCCGGCGGCGGGTTCGGCGGCGAGCGCTCGTTCCAGGTAGCCGATTGCGGTTTCGGCGTCGCCGCGGTCGAGCGCCAGGGCGCCGAGGCCATGGAGCGCCGGGGCGAACTGGGGCTGGACTTCGAGCGCGCGGTTCCAGAGCGCGGCGGCTTCTTCGGGGTTGCCGCGCGCCGACTCGGTCTCGGCAAGGCGCTGCAGGGCCGGGAGGAGGGCGGGCTCGAGCGCGATCGCCGCGCGGTAGGCGGGGGCGGCGGTATCGAGGTCGCCCGCGGTCTGAGCCGCGAAGGCGGTGAGGTACGGCCAGCGATGGTCGGCTGGATCCAGGCGGCTCGCTTCGCGGTAGCAGTCTTCGGCGGCCTGGAGAGCGGTGAACGCATGGCTGTCGAGCAGTTGCAGCCCGTGGTAGAGCTTGCCGAGTGCGCCGACCGCGGCTGCCAGTTCGGCGCCGGCTGCTGCGTCCTCTTCGAGGGTGCGAACGCGCCGCTCGAGGCTTGCGATCTGTGAACGGACGGCCGGGTCGTGGGCCTGGTAGACGGAGGGGAGCGGAAGGCCTTCGCCGCCGGTGCAGGCCAGGATGGCGACGGCGATCGTGACGAGCGACGCCCGGAGCGCCTGGTATCGGGTCCGTGCGGCGGTCATTGCCTGCCCTGCCCCTGGCGCAGCTCGTGGTAGGTCCGGGGCGAGAGCGGGCCGAAGGACTCCTTGCTGCCGCCGAGCCAGGTCACCCGAACATCCTCGATGCCGGCGGCGCCGAGTCCGACCAGGACCCTCGGATCGCTGGAGGAGGCGTAGCTCCACTGTGCGCGGACGCGGCGCATGATCATGCGGCCGTCATCCAGTGCGACGTGGACCAGGCTGCCGAGAGCGTCCCGGTTTCCGTCCTCGGTGACCAGCCGTAGACCGATCCAGCCGCCGTCCTGGCCGACGACGTTCACCAGCAGCCGAACCGGTCCGTTGTTGTTCGAGATCAGGACATCCGTATCGCCATCGTTGTCCACATCGCCGAAGGCGGCGCCGCGGGAAACTTCGTAGGCCGTGAAGGAGGGGCCTCCGAGCGCTGTTGCGTCCTCGAAGCGGCCGTCCCCGAGGTTGCGGAAGAGCTGGTTCGGCTGGCCGAAGCGGCGTTCATGGTCGGTGGCCGCGGCCGCTCGCGCGGCGGCCTCACCGCCGGCGCGGGCACGATCGAGGCGGCGCACGGCGCCGTTGACGGCCAGCAGGTCCAGGTCGCCGTCGTTGTCGAAGTCGAACCAGCCGGTGCCGAAGCCGGTCATCGCCAGGCTGGGTGTGTCGAGTCCGGCGACCATGCCCGCGTCGGTGAACAGTCCGCCGCCGTCGTTCAGGTAGAGGGTGCTCGTTTCGCCGGTGATGTGGGTCACGTAGAGGTCCTCGTCGCCGTCGCCGTCCAGGTCGCCGGCCGTGACTCCCATCCCGGCCTCGGCTTCGCCGCGGCCGTTCACTGCCGAGCCCGCAAACAGAGCACGGTTCTCGAAGCGGCCGCCGCGGTTCATCCACAGTTGGTTCGGCGTGCCGTCGTTGGCGACGTAGAGGTCGAGCCGGCCGTCGAGATCGAAGTCGGCGGGGACGGCGCCGAGCCCGTTGCCGAACTCCTTCGCCATGCCGGCGCGATCCGTCGTCTGGGCGAAGCGTCCGTTGCCGAGGTTGCGTAGCAGGCGGTCCGGTTCCGCCCGGTAGGTCTTCGGGCTGCAGTAGTCCGGCTCGCCGCTGCCGAAGGTGCACAGCGTGTGGCTGCCGAGGTTGAAGTCCACGTAGTTGCCGACGAACAGGTCGAGCGCCCCGTCACGGTCGTAGTCGAAGAAGACCGCGGGGACGCTCCACCTGGGGTCGTCGGCGCCGGCCGCCTTCGTCGCGT
Organism: Candidatus Multivorans sp.; assembly: GCA_965205295.1. Lineage (GTDB taxonomy): Bacteria > Acidobacteriota > Thermoanaerobaculia > Multivoradales > Multivoraceae > Multivorans. The sequence continues at coordinate 1,031,367 of OZ242167.1, read as the reverse complement.
CCTCGAACCGGCCGCCGCCCAGGTTCCGCCAGAGCCGGTTCGGCCCGAAGTTCGTCACGTACAGGTCAGTCCGGCCGTCACCGTCGTAGTCCGCCGCTGCCACGCCCATGCCGTAGCCGGTGGAGCCGATGCCGGATTCCGCGGTGACGTCGACGAAGCGGAGTTCGCCGCTTTCCGCGAGTTCGTTGCGGAACAGTCGATCGCGGGCGGGGGAGTCCGAGGAGGCGTGGCCCGCGCCCGGCTCCAGGTTGGCCCCCTGCGCCAGGTACGCGTCGAGGTCGCCGTCGCCGTCGAAGTCGAACAGGGCGGCGCCGGAACCCATGATCTCGGGCAGCAGGTATCGGCCGTCGCTCCCGTTCACGTGCTGGAAGACGAGGCCGACGGGACCGGCGCGCTCTTCGAAGGCGGCGGGCTCGGTCGTCGGTGCAGGCGTGTCCGGGTTCGATGGTTCCGTGCCGCGGGCGTTCCGGGGCTGCTCGGAACAGCCGGCGATTGCGGCCGCGGCGATCAGGGCCGCGGCGAGCGCCGGAGGCGCGGGGACCTGGCGAAGTGGGGACTTCAAGTTGTCATGATGACGGTCGGCGAACGAGTCTGAGGCCACGCCGACAATGCTAGACAATGCTAGAAGAGCTCGCCTTGCCATAGTCGGCGAACGAACTGCTCCGCGGGCGCCACCTCGATCCCGTCCTCGGTGAGCCGGGCCTTCGGTTCGAGGCAGACGACGAGCCGGCGACCGACGTCCGGGTGGTCCTGCGCAAGGTTCCGGATCCCCTTGAGATGTTGGCGGCTGATGCGGGGGCTGGCCTTGGCCTCTACTGCGAGTTGCATGTCGCCGACGATGAAGTCGACTTCGGAACCGCTCGCGAGCCGCCAGTAGGAGAGGTTGCCGTCGAACTCGCGGTAGCTGAGGAAGGCGGACAGTTCGTGGTGGACCCAGTTCTCGAACGCCTTGCCGTACAGTTCTGAGCCGCGTTCGAGGCGACCGCGGCGCGCCAGCCGATTCACCACGCCGACATCCGCGAAGTAGAACTTCGGCGCCTGAATCGTGCGCCGTTTGGGTTGCTTGCGGTAGGCCGGTAGCCAGCGCCCGAGGAGCGTGTCTTCCAGGATGCCGAAGTAGGCGCGAACGGTTGGACTTGAGATGGCGCAGTCGCGTGCGATGTTCGAGAAGTTCACGATCCCGCCATCGCTGAGCGCGGCCGCGTCCAGGAAATCGGAGAAGGTCGGCAGATTGCGCACGGCGCCTTCAGCCGCGATCTCCTCCCTCAGGTAGTCCCCCACGTAGGCGTCGAGCAGGCGTCGTGGACGTTCAGCCTGGTAGATCGCCGGCAGGTAGCCGTGGTTGACCATCCGATCGAGGTCGAAATCGCTGCCGAGCTCTCGCGCCGTCAAGCCGTACAGGTGATAGCGCACCGCGCGGCCGCCGAGCAGGTTGGCCGCGCCGCGCCGCACCTTTCGCGCGCTCGATCCGCAGAGCGCGAAGCGCAGCCCCCGATTCTCGATCAGCCAGTGAACCTCGTCGAGCAGGGCGGGCACTCTCTGGATCTCGTCGATCACGATCTGCCGGCCGGGGTCGGCGCCTGTGGCCTCCAACTCCTGCCGCAGTGACTCGGGCCGACTCAGATAGCGGCGGAACTCGTCGGCCAGGAGAAGGTCGACCCAGTAGCCGTCCGGGTAGGTCTCGCGTAGAAGGGTGCTCTTGCCCGTTTGGCGGGGGCCCCAGAGGAAGAACGTCTCGTTGCCGGACGCTGGTAGGTTCAGGCTCCGCTCAAACATGAAGTGCAAACTATCATGATGATTGAAAACTGCGATTTAGCCAGTGAACGGCCGAGGGCGTCGCGGCCGTCGTCGCGGGAGTCGCCGTGGCAGCGCCGGAACCAGTCCTCGGGATAGGGCCTGGTCCGGCGTTCCGCCAGTGACGGTTGATTCTTGTAGTCGGCGCCCCAGTCGACGGCCTGATGCTCCCAGAGAACGTCGGTGTGCCACCGGTTGGTGCCCGACTTGACGATCACGTTGGTCGAGGAGCCGACGTAGCGTCCGTACTCGGCGGAGGAGCCGCCGGCTTCCATCGACACCTCGGTCACCGCCGTCGTGGGCAGGAAGACCCGGCTGCCGCCGAACTTGGCGAAGGTCGTGTCGACGCCATCAATGTAGACCCCCTGGTCGGCGAAGTGCGTGCCGTTGACCGAGGGGCGCGTCTGCTGGATGTCGTCGTTCTCCGCGTCGGCGGTGACGCCCGGCATCGCGTTGATCACGCCGTAGTACGTGCGCGTCGTGCCGGCGGTCTGCTCGCCGATCTCGGACGTCACGGTGCTGCCCGCGGTGACGTTGAACTTGTCGACCAAGGAAGGCTCGGCCTCGCCTATGCGTGCGTTGGTGCTCCGGAACTCTGGATGCAGCGGGGTCTTGTCGGCAGGCCAGGTCCGCCGCCCTACCGGTGGGAGAGGGCAGTGTTGATCCCGATCGAGACGTGACGCCGGATGGCGGAGAGCCACTACAGGGGTTTGCTGCATTGGTGCGGCAACGTTATGCTCTTCACACCATGAGAACGACGATCTCGCTTGAAGACAGGCTGGCCATGCAGGTACGGCACGAAGCTGCGGCCCGGGGACTCAGCGTGAGCCGCTTCATTGCCAAGACGCTGGACGATGCGATCAAACGGCCTGAACCCGCGGCGTCGCGTCCGTTCCGGCTGCTGACGGTCGGCGGCGGTGGTCCGCGCTCGGGGGTTGACCTCGACCGGCCCCGCGCGCTTGAAGTGGCCGAGGACGAGGTCCGCCTCGGGAGACCGAAAGGTTGATCGCGAGCCCCTGACGTGCTGCTCCCTGACGTCAACGTGTTGATCTACGCGCACCGGGAGGATTCGAGTCTGGACCATCCGCGGTACGCCGAGTGGTTGACCCGGCTGGCGACAGGTCCCGAGCCCTTTGCGCTCTCGGTTCTTGTTCTGGTGGGCTTCGTCCGGATCGTAACCAATGCCCGCATCTTCGGACCGCCGTCCACGCTCGATCAGGCCTTCGCCTTTCTGGCGGAGCTGACGGAGCGTCCGAACGCGCGGGTTGTCGGTCCCGGTCCCGATCACCTTGCCGTTCTCGAGCGGGTCTGCCGAGGGTCCGCCGCCACCGGGAAGCTGGTGGCGGACGCCCAGCATGCGGCGGTAGCCATCGAGCATGGCTGCACGCTCGTCTCGACAGATGCCGATTTCGACCGGTTCCCAGACCTGCGCTGGCTACATCCGTTGCGGCCCGCCGCCGCCCGCGGTCGCTGAACGTAGCGACGCCGCGCAGACACCAGGCTCGCTAGAGGCGCCGAGGGCCCGTGCAGGTCGAAGTCGAAAACGCCGGCCTGAACCGCGTTCTGCCTAGCCTAGGCCCAAGCGCAGGGCGATACCGATGATGCCGCCGACCATCGGGACCATCAGGGCGAAGATTCCACCGACCATCCACTTGATCGTTCGCATTTCGCCCCGCAGGCCGTCCATCTCACCCCGCAGGCCGTCCATCTGGGCCGCAATCTCCTGCCGGAAGCTCTCGAAGCGATCCCTGACCTCTTGACGTAGAGCTTCCATGGCCCGCTCCAGGCCCTCGATCCGGGTCGTGTTCGTCGCCACGGTGGTCGCAAGCCGGTTCAGGTCTTCCCGAACCTCCGCGATGTCCTGCTTCAGCTCAGTCCGGACTTCCGCGATGTCCTGCTTCAGAGCGCCTTGGACATGGGCGAGATCTTCCTTCGTCGCGAGCCTCTCTTCCATGCCGACCATCATCTCGACCAGTGCCTCCATCTGGAGTCCCTTGAAACCAGCGTCCTCGAGCCGACGCCTTGTTTCGCGCGCCCCTGAGTGTACCGGATAGCTTCCCATCTCCCTGATCCTCCCTGACGTTGTGCAGCCGTCGTGAACCTCTGGTACATGCCTTCTCTGGCCAACTCGCCCAGCGGTACCCGACGGACCGCGACCGGTGTACCTGCCGCCCGCCAGCCGCCTGATCCGCGTAGAAGGTCGCCACTGACAAAGACGGATTGCGTGGCGACCTCCCCGAGCCGAGCCACATCCGCCTTGTCTGAGTTCCCAGCGCCTCCGTTGAGATTGGCTGCGGAAAAAGTAGAAGGGGAGAGAGCCGAAGCCCTCTCCCCTTGTTCCTTTCTGAGCCAGCGGAGCTGAAGCCCCGAGGTTCTGCTGATCCGGTCTAGAACCGGAACTTGATCGACGCTCTCATCTGCCGCGGGCGCTGGAAGTACCGGCGCACGGGGTAGACCTCGCCGCGGCCGTCCCAGCGGCGGCGGCGCTGCTGGTTCGTCGCGTTGAGAACCTCGACGCGGAACTCGCCACGAACGTCCCGGTAGCCCATGGGGAAGCCCCAGGCGCCGCTCAGGTTGACCGTGTACTCGTCCGAGGTCCGGCGGCCCTCCGCCCCCATCGGGTGGAGACGGACGCCGACGCCGCCGTTCGCCGTGCCGGGCCGGGCGTCGCTCGTCGGGTCGGAGGGAGTAATCGGCGGGCAGGTCGCCAGACCGGTTGGCCGCGCGCCCGGCGCGCAGGTCTTTGCGGCGCTGATGCCCGCGCCTTCACTCCGGGCCCAGGGGGTTCCGGTCTGGAAGGTCAGGTGACCGCCCACGGTCAGATCCTGGTTGCCGATGCGCCAGGTCTTGAACCCGAAGGAGTTGTAGATCCACGTGCGGTCGGCCACGCCGTTCGCGCCGCGCTGGTTGATCATGCTTCCCGGCTGGCCGATGAACTCAGACAGACGCGCCGCGCAGTCTTCCGGATAGAGGCGGGTCCTGCCGGTCCGGCGGTCCGGATTGGTCTGGGCCGCCTGACAGGATGAAATGTGGCCCTCGTCGAGGTTCACGTGGACGAGTTCCAGGTACCCGCTGTCGGTGTTGTTCCACCAGACGCCTCCTCCCGTCGTGTCCGTCTCCGACCAGGCCACGTTGTTGTAGAGCGCCCAGCCGTCGGCGAAGCGACGGTTCAACTGGATCTGGAGGCCGCGGTAGGAGTTCAACGCCGGATCGGCGTTGGCCAGAGCCTCACGGTTCACCGCGCTCGGGCGGTCTGCCTCAGCAAAGCCGGCCTCCGCCCACCGCTGCGCGCGGGCGTCGTCGAACGCGAGCACGATCTTCTCCAGGTCGTGGTAGTTCTCCGTGATGCCGATGGGCCGTCCCCGGTGATCAAGCTGGAAGTTCGAGAACATCATGTCCTGGAGCTTCCAGTCGATGTACTTCACATCCAGGGCCCAATCCGGAAGGAACTGCCACTCAAGGCCGAGAATCGCCTCCTGCTTGTAGTAGGTCTGGATGTCGAAGTCGTACAGGCCGGCTTGCACGGCGTCCCACATGAGGCCCGGCTGCGCCAGCTCCCAGGAGAGGTTGTAGCCCGGCGTTGGGTCGCCGACCGTACCGTTGCGGAGCGTGTCGCGCCGCGACGGGTGCCGGCAGTCGTAGCTGACGTAGCCGACAGACCTGAGGTAGTCCATGCCGGCGATGTCTCCCGGGTCGCAGAACAGGAAGACTTCCCTTCCCTCGTACCCGTTCCACAGGTCGTGCATGCTCGGGCGGGCCACGTCGCCGCCGGAGATCCAGGCCTGGTTCAGCATCGCGTGGTACAGCCCCCAGGTGGCGTTTACCAGGAAGGCGCCGTCGCCCTTCACGTCGTAGGTGATGTTGATCCGGGGATCGACGTAGGTGTCGTTGACGACCCGGCGCCGGACATCGTTCCAGGCCTCCTGCTGTTCGGCGCGCAGGCCCAGGTTGATTGTCCAGTGGTCGCCGATCGTGAACCGGTCCCGGACGTAGAAGCCGATGTCCCGGACTTCCGTGTCGCCGGAACCGGCGCCGACGCAGGTGCCCGGAGTACGAACGATCTCGCCGTTCGCCCGCTCGATCTGGGTCGGCCGGTGGGGCAGTCCGTCACTGTGTAGTCCCTCGCAGGTCAGAAGCGGCGAGTTGTAGTCGACGAAGTAGCAGCTCCGGCCGCGCGTGGTGCCGCCGACAAAGGTCGGGTTCTCGGGCGACGTGTCGTTGCCTCGCAAGAGGGAACACGTATCGTGCTCGAGCGACCCGGCGCCGGCGTAGCCGAAGGGGCTCGTTGCGTCGAAGCCCCAACCGTTGAACAGCGGCACGCGGGCGTTCTGGCCTTCCCACTTCGTGTCCTGGTAGTCCAGGCCGTACTTCAGCTCGTGGTTGGCGCCCACGAACTGGGTCAACCCGGCGTTCGCCTGCTCGCGCGGAAACGCGTTGAAGCCGAAGCCGTCGGAGAGGATCCAGCCGTTGTGCCAGGCCTGCAGGTTCTCGTTGTCCCGGTAGACGTTGTAGTTGTTGCCGGGGTAGAAGATGCCCAGGCTGGGGTTGAACGGGAACCGCAGTGGGTAACTCGTGTCGCCGCCGGAGGTGTTCGTTGCGCTGTGGCCGGCGATCGGACCGCGGTCGAGCGACTTCGCCTGCAGGCAGGTCTCCACCATGCGCGACGGCGCGTCGGGGAAGTTGTCCTGGGCCAGCCACTCGAGGAGTGGAATGCCGTCGGGAGTCAGAACCGCAGGGTTGTCCTGCTCCAGCTTGTCGTAGCAGGCGAGGTACTTGTTCTCCTGCGTCTCCTGCAGGGCGAGCTTGGCTTCCAGGAACCAGTTGCCGGAGACGGCGTAGTTCCAGTTGATCGTCGACAGCACGCTGTCGTTCTCGTGCGGCGTCGGCGTCCAGTAGTCGGAGGACTGGTCGTTGAAGTAGTTCCGGAACGCCGGCGTGTCGATTGCCGAGGCGGCAAAGGAATGGGACGGCGACGGCTGCATGTTCAGCTTGAAGATGCGCGCGTCGTTGAACAGGCTGACATCGTACGGGTCACCGCCGAGCAGCCGCTCGGAGAAGGCGTCGTCGAACTCGCTCAGGCCCACGAAGAACCAGAACTTGTCCCGCCTGATCGGACCGCCGGTCGAGAACTCGTAGCCGTTGGAAGCGCCGGCCCACTCGTCAGTGCCGGGCAGGCACGGTTGGCGGTTCGTGGTGAACACTTCCGAGCTGTCCGTGCCGCTGGGGATGAGGCCGCGTCCCGCGTCCCGGTCGTCGCCGTGGCAACGCTGGAACCAGTCCGTGGGATACGGCTTGTTCTGGCGCTCGGTCAGGGATGGCTGGTCCTCGTAGTCGGCGCTCCACTTGAGCGCCTGGCGCTGCCAGAGGGCGTCGGTGTGCCACCGGTTGGTGCCCGACTTGACGATCACGTTGGTCGAGGAGCCGATGTAGCGGCCGTACTCGGCGGAGGATCCGCCGGCCTCCATGGAGACCTCGGTCACCGCCGTGGTGGGCAGGAAGACGCGGCTGCCGCCGAACTTGGCGAAGGTCGTGTCGACGCCGTCGATGTAGACACCCTGGTCGGCGAAGTGGGTTCCGTTGACCGATGGCCGCGTCTGCTGGATGTCGTCGTTCCGTGCGTCGGAGGTGACACCGGGCAGAGCGTTGATCACGCCGTAGTAGGTGCGCGTCGTGCCGGCGGTCTGTTCGCCGATCTCGGACGTCACGGTGGTGCCCGCGGTGACGTTGAACTTGTCGACCATGGGCGTGTCGGCCGTGATCGTCAGCTCTCCGCCTTCAATCGCTGCCTGCAGCGTCAGGTCGACCGACTGCCGGTCGCCCGCCGAGGCGTGGAACGTGGCCGAGGCTTCGCCCAGGCCCTGTAGCTCCGCCTTCAGGCTGTATTCGTCAGGGACGACGCCGACAAAGCGGAAGTTGCCGTTGTCGTCGGTGACCGTGAACTTGTCGCCACGGGCACTGGACAGGGTGACGCTGACGCCCGGCAGGGGGGAGCCCCCAGGATCAACGATGGTGCCACTGACGGTGGCAGTCTCCGGGGCATCGGCGAAGACGCCGACCGGCACGAACAGTAGCAGCGCCACTGCGAGTCGCTTCATAAGCTCCTCCTGGGATCAAGTTATAGGAAACGTGACAGGGACTATACGACGGGCTAACGGGATGTCAAGGAAGGGTCGATTTGGGCTTGTGGGGTATGGTGGATCCGGGATTCTGGATCCGGCGGTGGGTTGGCGGCGTTGTTGGGCGTGCGGACGTACGCCGCGTCGTTTTAACATCGCGCCAGATGCGGGCGAGGCGCCCGTGCTGCCCGGCGCCAGGTGCGGGCGAGGCGCCCGCGTTCCCAGGGGCCGGATGCCGGCCGGTGCACCCAAAGGAAAAGGGGAGAGAGCCTAGGCCCTCTCCCCTTTTGATCCTGTGAACGCCTGAGCCGAAGCCCGGAGTCCTTTGCGGTTCCGGCTCCTAGAAGCGGAACCTCACCGAGGCGCGCACCTGGCGCGGACGCTGGAAGAAGCGCCGCACCGGGTAGACCTGACCGTCGCCGCCCCAGGAGCGTCGCCGCTGCTGGTTGGTGACGTTCAGCACGTCGACCCGGAGTTCACCCCGCACGTCCCGGAGGCCCATGGGGAAGCCCCAGGCGCCGTTCAGGTTCAGGGTGTACTCGTCCGACGTGAACCGCCCCTGCGTGCCCGGGGCATGCAGGTTGAGGCCGACGCCGTTGTTCGGCGTGCCCGGCTTCGGGTCGTTCGGATTGCGCTGGACTCTCTCAAGGTCGTCAAAGTCGATCGACGTTCCTTCCGAGCGGACCCACGGTGTTCCGGTCTGGAAACTCAGGTGACCGGAGAGGGTCAGGTCCTGGTTTCCCAGGCGCCAGGTCTTGAACCCGAAGGAGTTGTAGATCCACGTCCGGTCGTAGGCGCCGTTCAGACCGCGCCGGTTGATCATCGACACCGGGTAGCCCAGCCATTCGGAGAGCGCCTGGGTGCAATCCACCGGGAAGAGTTCCGTGCGGCCGGTACGGCGGTCCGGTTCCGTCTGGTTGGCATTGCACTGATCGATGTGCCCCTGCGTCAGCACGACGCTCAGGTTCTCGAGGTAGCTGCTGTTCGTGTTGTTCCACCAGGCGCCGGCGCCGGTGGTGTCGGTCTCCGACCAGGACACGTTGTTGTACAGCGCCCAGCCGTTGGCGAACCGCCGGTTGAGCTGGACCTGCAGGCCCCGGTAGGAGTTTATTGCCGGGTCCGCGGACGCGAGCGCCCCGTCATTGAGGTTCCGTTCGAGCCCGTTCGCTTCGCGGGCATCGGCCGTGTTCGTCACGATCTCCGCCAGGTCGTGGTAGTTGCCGGTGATGAAGATGTTCCGACCCTTGTGGTCGTACTGGGTGTTGGAGAACATCATGTCCTGCATCTTCCAGTCGATGTACTTCACGTCGAGCGCCCAGTTCGGAGCGAACTGCCACTCGAGTCCCAGGATCAGATCGTCCCGGTAGTAGGGACTGATGTCGTGGTCCCAGATCTCGCAGTCCACGCCGGAAGCCTCGCCGTCCTGGCAGGGACGGACCGCGTCCCACTGCAGGCCCGGCACCAGGGTGCTCCAGGCGAAGTTGTAACCCGGTGAGGCCGTGCCGACCGTGCCGGCTAGCCGGGTGTCCGTCCGGTCCGGGACGGCACAGAACACGGCTGCCTCGATCGGGTCGCAGAACAACCAGACTTCGTAGCCTTCGTAGCCGTTCCACTGATCGTGCATGCCGCCGGCTGTGTCGCCGCCGCCGGAAATCCATGCCTGGTTCAACATCGCGTGGTACTGGCCCCAGTTGGCGGTGACCAGCAGCCGTCCGTCGCCCTTCACATCGTACGTGATGTTCAGCCGCGGATCGGCATAGGTCGAGTCCACCACCTGGCGGCGGACATCGTTCCAGGCCTCCTGGATCTCGGCGCGCACGCCGACGTTGAAGGTCCAGTGGTCGCCGACCGTGAACCGGTCCCTCAGGTAGAAGGCGGTGTCCTTCACCTCGGCGTCGCCGGTGCCACGGCCGATGCAACTGGTGATGTCGTTGAAGTCCGTCCGGTGGATTTGGCCATTCTGGTTCGTGATCTGGACGGGCGTGAGCTCCGCGCCGATCGGGCCTTCGCAGGACAGCTTGGGCGAGTTGTAGTCGACGTAGGTGCAGCCCCGGCCGCGGGTCGTGAGGCCCGACCAGTGCGGGTTGTCCGGGCCCGTGGTCACGTTGCGGGTCAACGAGCAACTGTCGTCGCCCAGACCGCCGGCGCCGCCATAGCCGAACGGGTTGTAGGAGTCGTAGCCCCAGCCGTTCATGAAGGAGGTGCGGGCGTTCTCGCCTTCCCACTTCGTGTCCTGGTAGTCGAGGCCGTACTTCAGTTCGTGGTTCGCGCCCACGAACTGGGTCAGGCCGACGTTCGCCTGGTCGCGCGGGAAGGCGTTGAAGCCGAAGCCGTCCGAGAGGATCCAGCCGTTGTGCCAGGCGCCGAGGTTTTCGCCGTCCACGTACACGTTGTAGTTGTTGCCCGGCCAGAAGAAGCCCTGGCTCGGGTCGAACGGGAAGCGGAGGTCGAAGTTCTGGTCGCCGCCCGAGGTGTCGAGCTCGGTGTGGCCCGCTTCCGGGCCGCGGTCGAGCGCCTTTGCCTGCAGGCAGGTCGTGACCATCTCGGCCGGAAACTCCGGGAGGTGCGCCAGCCCGAGCCAGTCGAGGATCGGCATGCCGTCCACGTTCAGGACCCCGGGGTTGTCCTGCGCCAGCGAGTTGTGGCAACCCAGGAACTTGTTCTCCTGCGTTTCCTGCTGGGCGATCTTCATTTCGAGGAACCAGTTGGACGAGACCGCCCAGTTCCAGTTCATCGTGGCCAGAGTGCTGTCGTTCTCGTGAGGCGTCGGGGTCCAGTAGTCGAACGACTGCCCGTTGAAGTAGTTCCGGAACGTCGGCGTGTCGATCGTGGAGGCGTTGAACGAATGGGAGGCGCTCGACTGCAGGTTCAGCTTCAGGATCCGTGTGTCGTCGACCAGGCTGATGTCGTAGGGGTCGCCGCCGATCAGCCGGTCCGCGTACGCGTCGTCGAACTCGCTGTAGCCCGCGTAGAACCAGAACTTGTCCCGCTTGATCGGGCCGCCGAGCGAAAGCTCGAAGCCGTCGCTCGCGCCCGCCCACTCGGAGCCGCCGGGCCGGCAGGGCTCGAGTTCGCGGGAACCATCGGTGCCGCCCGGAATCAGGCCGCGGCCGGCGTCCCGTTCGTCGCCGTGACAGCGCTGGAACCAGTCCGCCGGGTAGGGCTTGTTGGTCCGCTCGGTGAGCGAAGGCTGATCCTTGTAGTCGGCGCCCCAGTCGACCCGCTGGTGATTCCAGAGCGTGTCGGCGTGCCAGCGGTTGGTGCCGGACTTGACGATCACGTTGGTCGCCGAGCCGACGTAGCGGCCGTACTCGGCGGAGGAACCGCCGGCCTCCATCGAGACCTCGGTCAGTGCCGTGGTCGGTACGCGAACGCGGCTGCCGCCGAACTTGGCGAACGTCGTGTCGACGCCATCGATGAAGACTCCCTGGTCAGCAAAGTGGGCGCCGTTGACGGCGGGCCGGGTCTGCTGGATGTCGTCGTTCTCCGCGTCGGCGGTGACGCCTGGCAGGGCGTTGATGATGCCGTAGTAGGTGCGGGTCGTGCCGCCGATCTGCTCGCCGATCTCGCCGGAGACCGTGGTGCCGGCGGTGACGTTGAACTTGTCGACCATGGGCGTCTCACCGGTGACGGTGACCTCACCCTCGATCGTGGCCTGTAGGGTGACGTCGAGCGACTTGCGCTCACCGGCCACGGCGCGTAGCTCAGCGCTGGCTTCGCCCAGGCCTTCCAGTGAGGCTGAGAGGGTGTAGTCGCCAGGAACCACGGCGACGAAACGGTAGGCCCCGTTCTCGTTGGTGATGCCGAACTTGTCGCCGCGCTCGCCACTCAGGGTGACGCTCACGCCGGGCAGCGGAGATCCGCCGGGGTCCACTATGTGGCCGCTGATCGTCGCGGTTTCGGGCGCGTCTGCGAACAGGCAGACGGGCAGCAGAACCAGCAACGCGGCCAAGAACAGTCGCTTCATCTCAGTCCTTCTCCTTGTCGGTTGATGAGACAACGGTGCGAAGTAAGCGGCGCATCCTCACGAAGTCTTGGCGTCGTGTCAAATCCGGCGGTGTCCAGGGGCCAAACTGGCGCCGGGATCCAGGATTCTGGTTGGGCGTTCAGCTTTTTGGAGCCTGACTCGATAGTCTCCGCCTTCCATGGCCGCCCTGCTTGTCTTGACGTCTGCCTGTCTTGCGGTCGCGGCCGGAGGGGCGACTCCAGCGTTCGAGGACGCGACCGATGAAGTCGGCGTCGACTTCGTCCACTTCAACGGCATGACCGGCCGGCTCTACACAGCGGAGGTGGTCGGCCCGGGCGTGGCGCTCTTCGACTACGACAACGACGGCGACCTGGACATCTACCTGGGCCAGGGCCGCGAGTTCGAGGGCGACGAGGTTCGCGCGCCGGTGTTCGCGGGCCAAACCGGGAAGCCGGCGGGCGACCGCATGTTCCGCAACGACCTGGCGGGCGTTGGCGCCCCCGACGGCGGGGACGCCTCGCAGGCGGGCGAGCCGGAGCTGCGCTTCGTCGACGTCACCGCCGAACTGGGTCTCGACGCCCCCGGCTACAACATCGGCGTCGCCACCGGCGACTACGACCGGGACGGGTACGTGGACCTCTACGTGACCAACCTGGGTTCGAACCAGTTGCTCCGCAATCTGGGCGGCCGTGGCTTTGAGGACGTCACCGAGCGCGCCGGCGCCGGCGACCGGCGCTTCAGCGTCCCGGCGACCTTCTTCGACTACGACGCCGACGGCTGGCTCGACCTCTACGTCGGCAACTACCACCGCTTCCACCGCGCCAACCGGAAGCAGTGCTTCCTGACCAGCGGTCAGCCGGACTACTGCGGGCCGCTCAGCCAGCCGGCGGAGGGCGACCGCCTGCTGCGCAACCTCGGCAACGGCGTCTTCCTCGACGTGACCGAGCGGGCAGGGCTGGCCGGCGCTCCGCACACCGCCCTCGGCGCCGCGGCGGTCGACTTCAACGCCGACGGCCGAATCGACCTCTACGTCGCCAACGACCAGATGGCCAACCAGCTCTGGCTCAACCAGGGCGACGGCGCCTTCGTGGAGGACGCGGTGTTCGCCGGCGCCGCCTTCGACCGGGACGGCCGGGCCCAGGCGAGCATGGGCGTCGCGGTGGCGGACTTCGACGGCAACGGAGCACCGGACATCTTCCTCTCCCACCTGGTCCGGGAGCACAACACGCTGTACCTGAACGACGGCGCCGGATTGTTCGCGGACCGCTCGCGCGAGGGCGGCCTGGTCGACCCGAGCTGGCCGATGACGGGGTTCGGCGCCGCGCCGCTCGACTACGACGGCGACGGCGTGCTCGACCTGTTCGTCGTCAACGGCGCGGTGCGTCGTATCGGGAGCCAAGTCGATGCCGGCGAGCAGCACCCCCTGCGGATGGAGAACCAGCTCTTCCGGGGCCTCGGCGGCGGCCGCTTCGAGGTCGTGCCCGCTTCCGAGCGGGAGCAGCCGGTCCACAGTGAGGTCAGCCGGGGTCTCGCGGTCGGCGACCTGGACAACGACGGCGATCCGGACCTCGTGATCACGAACAACGGCGGTCGTGCGCGGGTGTTGCTGAACCGCCGGGCACCGCCGCGTGCGTGGATCGGCGTGCGGCTCGTGGCCGACCTGGAAGACTGCGCCGCCGAAACCGGGTGCGCCGGCGTCCCCGCCGGTATTCGGCGCGACGCGCCGGCCTCCGGGCTGCGGTTCATCGACATCTACGGCGCGCGCGCCCGGATCGTGGGGCAAGGCGGCTGGCAATGGGCGCATACCGACGGCAGCTTCGCCGCCGCCAGCGATCCGCGACTGCTGTTCCCGCTGACCAAGGGAGCCACGCCGGCGACCAGGGGAGCCGCGTCGGCGACCTCCGGTGCGGCTTCCGCGACGGTCGAGGTGGTCTGGCCGGACGGCGCCGTCGAGGAGTTCGCAGGTGTGGCGCCGAACCGGTACCACGTGTTGCGCCGGGGCGCCGCCTCGGCCGTGGAGCAGCCGTGACCCGGATCGTCCATTGGAGTCCCCGAACCGTGGCTCTGGCTGGCGGGCTCTTCGCAGCCGTCGCCGCCGGTGCGGTTCATGCCCAGGCCCCGGCCGCGGAAGATGGCGTGAACCGCGTGCGGACGTCCCTCGTGATCGACGCCGTTCCGGAGCCGGGCCTCGATCACCTGGACCTGGATGTCCGCCAGCAGATCGCGGAGGGCCGCGCCGCGGTCGCGGTCGCTCTCGACCGTGCTGCCGACGAGGCGGATGCCCAGTCGGCGGCAAATGCCTTTGCCGATCTCTGCATGCGCTACCTGCACTACGAGCTCTACGGCGCCGCTTCCGTCTGTCTGGGGCAGCTCCGGACGCTTGCCCCGGGCGATTTCCAGTGGGCCTACTACGAGTTGTTGCTGCACGATGCGACCGGCGACCTGGAGCAGGCGCGCGCGATTGCCGGCGTGGTCCTCGACCTGCGGCCGAACGACACGCCGACCCTGATCCGCGCCGGCGATCTGCTGCTGGCCGAAGGTGAGCTCGACGCGGCCGAAGCAGCCTACGGCAGGGCGGCGTCGGGGCGGCCCGAGAGCGCCGCCGCTCGCTTCGGGCTCGGGCGGGTCGCCCTCGACCGCGGCGATGCCGCGCGGGCCGTCCAGATCCTCGAGGCGTTGGCGGCGACTCAGCCCGATGGCAGCATCGTCCGCCATCACCTCGGCATGGCCCTGCGCGCGGCCGGCGATCCGGATCGGGCACGGGTCGAGCTGAGCCGGAACCGGCAGGTGCCGGTCGCCATGGCGGACCCTCTCCGCGATCGCCTCCAGCTTCTGGGGATCAAGGAGGAAGCGGTCTTCGACCGGGCCGTGCGCGCCGCGCGCTCAGGCGACCACATCAAGGCGATCGGTCTCTACGAGCAACTGCTGGCCGCGAGCGATCGTGACGCTGACGTCCACTTCAACCTGGCCCGGTCGTTGATCGAGACCGGCGACCACAGCCGGGCGGAGAGCCACCTGCGGCGCGCGCTGGAGGTGCGGCCCGACCACGGCGCCGCGCACTTCAACCTGGCGCTGCTCCTGGGCCGCCTCGGCCGCGACATCGAGGCCACCGCGCATCTGGAGCGCGCCGCCGACATCGATCCGGAGAACCTGCCATGGCGCCTGGTACGGGCGCGGGCGCGGGCCGACTCGGGCAACACCGACGGCGCGATCGCTGAGCTCGAAGAGATCGTCGACCTCGATCCGGGCCTGATCGAAGGCCGGCGAGCACTGGCCGCGCTCCTGGTCGGTGCGGGGGCGCCGGAGCGGGCCGCCGTCCAACTGGAGGCGCTGGTCGCGCTGACCCCCGACGACCTGGCGGCGCGCTTCAATCTGGCTTTGATGCAGTTTCAGGCCGGCATCTACGCCGATTGCCTGCTGACGCTCGAGGCGGCCCTGGAGCGCTTTCCGGCCGATGTCGCCGTGCGGCACCTGCTGGCGCGGCTGCTTGCTACGAGTCCGGTTCCCGGGACTTTGGACGGCGCGCGGGCCGTGGAGCTGGCGCAGGCGGTGGTCTCCGAGAAGCCGGCCCTCGACCACCTGGAGACGCTTGCGATGGCTCTGGCGGCGGCGGGCCGGTTCGAAGATGCCGTGTCCCGGCAGGAAGAGGCCCTGGAACTCGAACGCCGATCGACCGGCGTCAACTCGGAGGAGCGTCGCCAGCGCCTGGCGATGTATCGGGCCCGGCAGCCGCTCAGGGCGCCGGCAAGACCGTAGCCCCGACCGGGTCGATCGAGGGGGAGCCTGCGGCGAGACCGCCCCCTGGCTTCGGCGCCGAGTCGATCATTGGAGGCTGGTGGCCAAGGGGTCCGTTGCGGTCGGCGGAGGTCGGGCGACGCAGCGGACCGCGGTACGATTCCGTGTGGGCGGGGTGGCAAGGAGCGGAGGGCGCCGTCGATTCCGCCCGCAGCAAACACGAGAACCGATGCGCCGAGGCCGGCGGCCGCGAGATACAACAGAGGAACCGATGACGAGCAGCAATCCACACGAAGCGCGCCCCGGCACACCGGGCGGGTCAGAGGAGGTTTGGGCGGTCCTGGGACGCACTTCCGACCTGATGGCGGAGAACCGAGCCGGAATGGCCGAACTCAAGGACAGCATGGTCGAACTCAGGGAGAGCATGAAGGACACCGACCGGCGGATGAAGGACACCGACCGGCGGATGAAGGACACCGATCGGCAGATGAAGGAAACCGACCGCCGCCTGAAGAAGGCGGAAGGTCTGTTCACGTCCCAATGGGGCAAGTTGATGGAGAGCCTGGTAGAAGGTGACCTCGTGCCCCTCCTGAATGAGCGCGGCATCGCGGTGGAAGAGACATTCGAGAGGCTGACCGGAAGGCGGAACGGGGAACACATCGAGTTCGACATCGTGGCCGCCAACGGAAACGAAGTCGTGGTCGTGGAAGTCAAGACGACTCTCAGGCCCAAGGATGTCGCCTGGTTTCTGGACAAGCTGTCGTGGTTTTCCGAGTGGTTCACGCCATACCGGGGACGGCCGGTCTACGGTGCGGTGGCCTACCTGAGGGGTGACAGCTCCGTGATCAGGCACGCGGAACGGCGTGGCCTGTTCGTCATCCGGGCCACCGGAAGCAGCGCCAGCATCGTGAACGAACCGGACTTCGAGCCCCGCGCGTTCCCGTGACCGGCGTCTCGCCGCCGCAGTCCTCCACGGGCGGGCGCTCCGGGCTTTGCCGCGCGACCCGGCTTGGGTCACTCGCCGCTGCCGCCTTTCTGGTGGCAGCGGCAGTGGCCGGTTTCGCGCCGCGGGCCGTTCAGGGCCAGCCGCAGGTGGTTCCGGAACGTGCCGGCGACAGACAGCCGGGCAACGGCCATCGGCGGATGCTGGCCGTTCTCGAACGGATCCGGATCGAGAGCGCGAGCGAGAATCCCTGGCTGGGCGCGCGCGCGGCTGTGGTGGCCAGGGCGGCGTTGGCCGACGCCGGAGACGCTTCGGATAGCCGCCGCCTTCGGCTCCTGATCGAGGTGGCGGAAGAGGAACTGCGGCTTGGCAACGAGACCGAGGCGCTGCGTCGGTTCGGTGAGGCCTACGAATTGCTGCCGGCCGCCGACGGCCTGACGGAAGGGGAGAGGGCGGAGGCGCTGTTTCGTCTCGCCGTAGCCTGGCTGCGCTACGGCGAGAGCCGGAACTGTGCCGCGACTCACAGCGCCGAGGCCTGCATCCTGCCGATCCGCGAAGGGGCAATCCACCGGGAACGGGAGGGGTCCGAGCAGGCGGCGCGCTATCTGCGGGAGTACCTGGAGGCCGCGCCTGCGAACTCGGTCCAGCAGGTTCAGGGGAAGTGGCTGCTGAACCTCGTCCACATGACCCTTGGCGACCATCCCGACGGGGTCGAGCCGGAGTACCGGCTTTCCCTCGAGGCGTTCGGCAGCGGCGCCGACTTCCCGCGGTTCAGGAATGTCGCGCCGGCGCTGGGCGTCGACACGTTCAACCTGTCCGGCGGCGCCGTGGTTGACGACTTCGACGGCGATACCGACCTCGACATCTTCACCACGACCTTCGATCCCGCGGGTGAGCCGCGGTTCTTCGTGGGGGACGGAGCGGGCGGGTTCGAGGACCGGACGTCCGCCGCGGGTCTTACGGGGCTCTACGGCGGTCTCAACGCGGTCCACGGCGACTACGACAACGATGGCGACCTCGACCTCTACGTGCTCCGGGGCGCCTGGTTCGGACCCCACGGCCGGCATCCGAACTCGCTGCTTCGTAACGAGTCTGTCAACGCGGAGGGGGAGTCGGCCGGCCCCGACGGGCGCGGCGTGCCGCTCTTTCGCGACGTGACCTTCATGAGCGGTCTGGGCGACGCCCACTATCCGACCCAGACCGCCGCCTGGGCCGACGTCGACAACGACGGCGATCTCGACCTGTTCGTGGGCAACGAGCACAGCGCCGGGCAGGCGGCGCCGTCGCAGCTCTTCCGCAACGATGGCGCGGGGGAGGACGGCGCGGTCCGGTTCCGCGATGTCGCGGCGGCTGCCGGCGTCGAGGTTCGCGCCTTCGTCAAGGCGGCGGTGTGGGGCGATTACGACAACGACCGCTTCCCCGACCTCTACGTCTCGGTGCTGGGCGGGGCGAATCGCCTCTACCGCAACCGCGGGGATGGAACTTTCGAGGACGTAGCGGAGAAGCTCGGTGTCACGGGGCCTCGCCAGAGCTTCCCGGCGTGGTTCTGGGACGTCGACAACGACGGCAACCTCGACCTGTTCGTGTCGAGCTACACCGGCGACCGGGGAGGCCTGGGCTTCGTGGCCGCGAGCTACCAGGGATTCCCTGGGCCCTGGGAGCTGGCGCGCCTCTACCGGGGCACGGGCGGCGGGCGGTTCGAGGATGTCGCGGCCCGCGCCGGCCTGACCCGGCTCCATCTGCCGATGGGATCCAACTTCGGCGACCTGGACGCCGACGGCTTTGTCGACTTCTACCTCGGCACCGGCTACCCGGACTACGAGGCGGTGATGCCCAACGTCCTCTACCACAGCGTGGGCGGCGAGCGGTTCGTCGATGTCAGCCTCGCCGCCGGCTTCGGTCACCTGCAGAAGGGCCACGCGGTGGTGTTCGCCGACGTCGACTCGGACGGCGACCTGGACGTCTTCGAGCAGATGGGCGGCGCCTTCCCGGGCGACGGCTTCGGCGACGCGCTGTTCGAGAATCCGGGTTTCGGCAATCGCTGGCTGGGTCTGCTGCTGGTTGGCGCCGAGAGCAACCGCTCGGCGATCGGCGCTCGCATCAGGGTCGATGTGGTCGATGCGGACGGGGGGCGCCGGAGCATCCACCGGCGCGTGAACGGCGGCGGCAGCTTCGGCGGCAATCCGTTGCGCCAGACGATCGGTCTGGGGCGGCCGGCGTCGGTCGAGAAGGTGGAGGTCTACTGGCCGACCACGAACAGCACGCAGACGTTCACGGACGTCAAGATGGACCGGTTGTATCGGATCGTCGAGGGTGTGCCGGAGTTGGAGGGGGTCGACTAGCGGACCGGCGACGTGCCGATGACGTGGTCGGCTTCCAGTGCGTCGAGCTCCGCCTCGCTCAGGCCCAGCAGCCTGGAGAGCACTTCGCGGCCGTGCTGGCCCAACGTCGGCGCCGGCCACTCGACGGCGTAGGGTCGGCCGTCTCCGCCCACCGGGCGGTAGGGCGCCGAGGGATTCGGCTGGTTGCCGACGAAGGCGCGTTCACGCCACTGCCAGTAGCCGCGGGCTTCGAGATGCGGGTCGTAGAGCACGTCCAGCGTGTTGCGGACGACCGCCGCCGGCACGCCCGCCGCGGCGAGACGGCGCTCGAGCGCCATGCCGTCGTGGAGCTGCGTCCGGGCGGCAAGCGCGCGGTCGAGATCGTCCTCGCGTTCCTTGCGGCCGGCCGCCTCGGCGAAACGGGGTTCGGACTCGTCCATGTGCAGTGCGCCGCAGAGCTGGCGCCACTGCTCGTTGGTCTCGACCGTGATCGTGATCCACGGTTCCGCGCCGATGCACGGGTAGACGCCCCAGGGCGCGTGCAGCGGGTGGCGTCCGCCGCAACGCTCGGGCGGCTCGCCGCGGATGGCCTGCTCGACCAGTCCATGAGCGGCGAGCGGAAACATCGATTCGACGTGGGAGAGGTCGACGTACTGGCCTTCACCGGTCCGCCGGCGGTGCCGGAGCGCGGTCAACAGAGCCGCGGCGGCGTTGATCCCCGCGATCGGATCGCCCAAGGCGACGTGCTGCATCGTCGGCGGGTCTTCGGCGCGGCCGTTCAGGTGGGGCAGGCCGGACGCCTGCTCGACGGTCGACCCGTAGGCGCGGTGGTCCATCCACTCGCCGCTGGCGCCGTAGGGCGGCATCGACACCATGACCAGTTCGGG
This sequence comes from Candidatus Multivorans sp., assembly GCA_965205295.1. Taxonomy (GTDB): domain Bacteria; phylum Acidobacteriota; class Thermoanaerobaculia; order Multivoradales; family Multivoraceae; genus Multivorans. The sequence goes on along the minus strand of OZ242167.1, from coordinate 1,011,604 downwards.
GTTCACTTCGCAGAGGCGGTCATAGGCGAGACCCAGCTTGGGCAGGACGCTGGCGGTGTAGTTCTCGATCACGGCGTCGGACATGGCGACCAGTCGCAGCAGGAGATCCTTGCCGGGGCGGCTGGTCAGGTCGAGCGTGATCCCGAACTTGTTGCGGCCGGTGGTGTTGAAGGCGGTGGACTGCTCGTAGAGCTTCTGCTCGATCGACTCCGGGGTCGACTCCCAGCCGCGCCACCAGTCGAAGTACTGGCAGGACTCGACCTTGATCACTTCGGCGCCCATGTCGGCGAGCTGACGGGTGGCGAGCGGTCCGGCCCAGCCCATCGTCAGGTCGACGATGCGGATGTCCCGGAGCAGGCCGGGGCGGCGGGCGGCGTCGATCGCCCGGGCGGGGCTGGCCGGCCTTTCCGCTGTTGCGGATGGTTGCCGGGGAACAACTGGCGTTTCGAGAGTGACGCCGTTGTGCTCGCCGAGCCGCGGCGCGCGGCCGTCGCGTGAGGCGGGAGTGCGATGCAGACGGAAAGGAGTGCCGGGCGCGGCGAAGCGACCCTGGTCGGGGTGCTCGGCTTCGACCCAGGCGCCGCGATCGCGGAACTGGTCGAGTTCGAACAGCTCGGCCGGGGTGGGAGCGAGCGCCAGGGGAACCCGCGCCGCCTGGCCGGCCTCCACCCACTCCAGGGCGGTTCGCTCCAGGAAGCGGGGACCGACTGCCGCGTCGATCGCATCGGCGTCCTCCAGGCGGTTGACCGACACCTGGTAGCGGAGCTCGGCGCCCAGCTCGGGAAGGCCGAGCATCGAACACAGGCTTCGCCACTGCGACGGCGTGACTGTGGTGACGCCGAGCCAGCCGTCACGGCAGGGGTAGATGCCGGTCGGGTAGGTGGGCCAGAAGCGGTTGATGCCCACCCGCGGCCGAATCAGTCCAGTCGCCAGGGTGCCGGGTGGGCCTGGCTCCGTGATGCACATCGCCGCTTCGAAGATGGACACGTCGAGGTGGACCGGCGTCCCGAGGCCGCCGATCTCGCGCGCCAGGAGATGACCGACGCCGGCGACGTAGGCAAGCGTGCCGGCTACGACCTGGGGCGTGTGGCCCGTGGTCAGGATGGGCGGCCCCTCCGCCGGGCCCACGGCGCGGACTGCCCCGATGTGGGTGCTGATCACCTGATCCGTGGCGGCGCGACCGGCATAGGGACCGCCGGCCCCGAACCAGGAGATCGAGATCCGGATCTGACCGTCGTCGAGCGGGTCGCCGAGGACCGGGTCGGCGTCCAGGATGATGTCGGCCGCGGTTCTGAGCGTGCAACGGGCCGGGTCGTCCGGATCGGCGACCACGCTCCGCTTGCCGAGCGACAGGTAGGTCGCCAGGCCGCTCGCCTCGGGCGCCGCCGCCTGCGGGTGAAACGGCGGCAGGCCGCGGATCGGATGGCCCTCGCCGGGCGGCTCGAGGTTCGTGACCTCGGCGCCGAGGTCACGGAAGAGCTTGCCGCAGTAGGCGGTGGCGACCGTGCCGGCGAGGTCGACGACGTGGATGCCGTCGAGGGCTGCGCCGTCGCGGGGCTTGTGGCCGCCGGCTGTTGGTTCCTGGTCGCTCATCGAACGGGTGGACGCGGGATTGTAGATCCTGTCGGAACCGCGTGCTCTACCCGCATGTTTCGCCGATGACCTACTGCGGCCGCGTATTCGCTCGCCGCGGCCTCGCTACTGCCCTCGGCGAAACATGCGGGCCAGGCGCCAGCGTAGGATGCCCGCGTGAAGCGACAGACGTACCTGCGGCTCTCCGTCATGATGCTCCTGCAGTACGGGGTCTGGGGCGTCTGGCTGCCGGTGCTGGCGCGCTACCTCCAGGCGGCGCCTTCGGAGGGCGGTCTCGGCTTCACTCCGGGCCAGATCGGCTGGATCCTGGGGCTTGCGAGCTCGATCGGGGCCGTCACGGCGCCCTTCGTCGCCGGCCAGCTCGCGGACCGCGCGTTCTCCACCCAGCGGGTGCTGGCGGTGCTCCTGGTGGCCGGCGGCGTGGTCAAGATCATCACCGCCTACCAGACCAGCTTCGGCGCCTGGCTGTGGCTGTCGGTGCTCTACTCGGTGCTCTTCACGCCGACCCTGGCCCTCTCCAACTCGCTCGCCTTCGCCCACATCGACGACGGCGATCGGGAGTTCCCGCGGGTGCGGGTGTGGGGCACGATCGGCTGGATCGCGGCCAGTTGGGCCTTCCCGCTGATCTGGCTGCTCTCGGACGTGCGGCTGTCCTGGCTGCCGCCGTTCTACGCCGGGGTCGAGGCCCCGGACGCTACGGCCCGCCTCGTCGATTCCCTGGTCTGGAGCGGGTTTCTCGCGTTCGGGTACGCCGTTTTCTGCCTCTTCCTGCCGCCGACGCCACCGCGACGCGACGCGAAGGACAAGCTCGCCTTCGCCAAGGCGTTCGGGCTCTTCCGGCATCGGTCCTTCGCGGTTCTGGTGGCGGCGAGCCTGCCGATCGCGGTGATCCACCAGATCTACTTCATGCAGACGGCGCCGTTCATGAGCCAGGTGCTCGGCCTGCCGGACAGCCGCATCGGGCCGGCGATGAGCATCGGCCAGTTCGCGGAGATCGCGGTCATGGTGGCCACGGGTTGGCTGCTGGCCCGGTTCGGCTTCCGCGGCGTGATCACGATCGGCGTGCTCGCCTACGCCGCCCGCTACGCGATCTTCGGCAGCGTGTTCCTGCCGCCGGAAGTGATCATCGCCAGCCAGGCGCTGCACGGTCTCTGCTACGCGTGCTTCTTCGCCGCCGCCTTCATCTACGTCGACCGCATCGCGGAGGCGGATGTCCGCCACTCGGCGCAGACTGTGTTCGGGATCGTGATTCTGGGGCTGGGCCCGGTACTCGCCGCGCCCGTGCTGCAGGTGCTGTCGACTCTCTTCACCGACGACGCCGGCGTGCTCGACTACTCGGCGCTCTGGTACTCGCTGTCACTGCTCGCTGTGCTGACGATGGTCGGGTTTGCCGTCCTGTTCCGGGACGAGACGCGTTCCGAGAGCGGCTAGGGCCTCACGCCGCTTCGGCGCACCTAGTCAGACATCGCAGACCTGGACGCCGTGGGCGAGGGCGGCGAGCTTGTCCTCGCCCTTGGGGATGAATTCCTGGCCCACGATGCCGGTGTAGCCGGTCTCGAGAATCGCCCGCATGATCGCCGGGTAGTAGAGTTCCTGGTCGTCGTCGAGCTCGTTGCGGCCCGGGTTGCCGGCGGTGTGGTAGTGGCCGATGTGCTGGTGGTGGTCGCGGATCGTGCGGATGACGTCGCCTTCCATGATCTGCGCGTGGTAGATGTCGTAGAGGATCCTGAAGCGGTCGGAGCCGACCCGGTCCACGAGTTCGACCAGCCAGGGCATGTTGTCGGCCATGTAGTCGGCGTGGTTGACCTTGGAGTTGAGCAACTCCATGCAGATGGTGACGCCCTTGTTCTCGGCGTGGCCGACGATCTGCTTCAGCGCGGCGACGCAGTTGTCGAGACCCACACTGTCGGCCATGCCGTTGCGGTTGCCGGAGAACGTGATCACGTTGGGGAAACCGGCCTCGGCCGCGGCGTCGATGCCGGCGCGAATCGCTCCCAGGCAGGCCTCGTGGTTGGCCGGGTCGTTCACCCCCTCGGTGATGCCGTGGCTGTTCGTCATCGCGCAGCTCAAGCCGTGTTTCTGGATGGTGGGAAAGTCCGAGGCATCGAGGATCTCGACCGACTCGAGGCCCATCGCCTTCGAGGCCGCCGCGAGCTCCTCGAGCGGCATGCGGCCGTAGCACCAGCGGCACACGGACTGGCGGATCCGTCCGTTCTTGATGACGCGTTCCTGCTGGGCGGCGATTCCGGACGGTGCGGCCGAGGCCGCCGCGACCGCTGCGGCGCCGGCGATCAGGGTTCGGCGGGACAGGGGTTCGGCGTTCATGGACGGTCCTCCGCTAGACGTCTTGCGAGCTTGGGGGTTGAGGGGTCCGGCCATCTTAGCCTCCGCCACGCGCTACGATCGCGGCATGGAGACCAGGGTGGGGCGCAAACCGAGGTGGCGGCTGGCGGCGGTTCTGGCCGCGTCGACTCTGCTCCTGGCCTCCCTGCTGCCGGCCCAGTGGTGGCGCCGGGCGCCGGCCCGCTACCCGGAGGAGGGTCGTCAGTACCTCGAGGGCTTCGTTTTCTGCCGCGGCCAGTACAGGCAGGTGGTCGACGAGTGGCTGGGCCAGGGCTGGTTCACGGACTACCCCGACTCCGAGTACAACTTCATGACCCGGCTGTCGCAGTTGACGACAGTTGAGATCCAGCGCACGGCGTACGGGGATCCGGAACACCTGGTGCTGACCCTGGACGACCCGCGTCTGTTCGAGTTCCCGTTCCTCTTCATGTCGGACGTCGGCACCATCGGCATCAACGACATTGAGGCGGAGAACCTGAGACGGTACCTGTTGGCCGGAGGCTTCCTCTACGTCGACGACTTCTGGGGCCCCCGGGCCTGGGACCACTGGTCGCGGCAGATCGGCCGGGTGTTGCCGCCTGGTGACTACCCGATTGTGGACATCCCGCCGACGCACCCGATCTTCAGGACCTTCTTTACTGTGGACGAGGTTCCCCAGATCCCGTCGATCCAGTACTGGAACATGACCGGCGGTTCGGACACTTCGGAGCGCGGCATGAACTCCGCCGAGCCTCACTTCCGCGGCATCTTCGACGAGAACGGTCGGCTCCTGGTGGCGATGACCCACAACACGGACATCGCCGACGGCTGGGAGCGGGAGGGAGAGTCGCGCGAGTTCTTCGAGCGCTTCTCGTTGACCAAGTCCTACCCGTTCGGCGTCAACCTGGTCCTGTACGCGCTGGAGCACTGAGGACGGAAGACCTCACAGTCGGCTGCTAGGGTCCGACCGCGTTCGGCGGCGCTGTCCGGCGCCGGTTTTCCACTTCCAAAGAAACGAGGACAGACACATGACCCACGTGAGCCTTCGTACCCGTTGCCTGGCGCTTCCCGCCGCCGTGGCCGCGGCAGCGCTGCTCGCCGCGCCGGCCGCGGCACAGCAGGACTTCTCCTCCGTCGAAGTCACCGCACAGCATGTCGCCGGCTCGGTCCACATGCTGACGGGCGCCGGCGGCAACATCGGCGTTTCGGCCGGCGAAGACGGCGTCCTGATCGTCGACGATCAGTTCGCCCCCCTGGCCGACAAGATCCGGGCTGCGATTGCGGAGATCTCGGCGGGCAACCTGGAGTTCGTGGTGAACACGCACTTCCACGGCGACCACACAGGCGGCAACGTCGTGTTCGGCGAGGAGGCGTTGATCGTGGCGCACACGAACGTGCGCCAGCGTCTCGCCGCGGGCGACGGAGCGCGCGGCCAGTCGGGGGCGCCCGCGCCGAAGGTGGCGCTACCGGTGGTCACCTACGACATCGGCGTGTCGATCCACTTCAACGGCGAGCAGCTCATGATCGGCCACCTCGCCGGAGGGCACACGGACGGGGACAGCTTCGTCTACTTCATGGACTCGAACGTGATCCATCTGGGCGACCAGTTCTTCGCGGGACGCTTCCCGTTCGTCGACGTGGCGAGCGGCGGCAACGCGGTGGGGCTCCGGGACAGCATCGGCGGCGTGCTGGACCGGCTGCCGGAGGACGCGAAGGTGATTCCGGGCCACGGCCCGCTTTCGTCCGTCGACGACCTGCGCACGTATCACCGGATGCTCACCGAGTCCGTGGCTACGGTGAAGGCGGGCAAGGATGCCGGCAAGTCGCTCGAAGAGATTCAGGCCGCTGGGCTCTCCGACGAGTGGGACGAATGGGGTTCCGGCTTCATCAACGAATCGGTCTTCATCGGCTTCGTCTACGAGAGCCTGTAGGGGAGCGCCATGCACTTCTTTGCTCTGCTGCTCGCCGCAATCCTGGCGGCGGCGGCTCCGGCCTCGGATCCCGCTTCGGATGTCGAAGGCGGCTGGCCGGCCTGGCGAGGCCCGAACCGGACCGGGTCGGCGCCGGCCGGTAACCCGCCGATCGAGTGGTCGGAAGAGAAGAACGTACGCTGGAAGAAGGCCGTGCCGGGTCTCGGGTTGTCGTCGCCCATCGTCTGGGGTGACCGACTCTTCCTGACGACGGCGGTGCCCACGGGCGAGCGGGTCGAGAACCCGCCGGCGCCGGTTCGGGGCGATGGCGTCGTTCCTGACGAGGTATTGAGCTACGAGGTCCACGCCTTGAACCGCAAAGACGGTTCGACAGTCTGGGAGCGCTCGGTGCTCACTGAGGCGCCCCACGAGGGGCACCACCCGGACGGCGCCTGGGCGTCCGGCTCTCCCGTAACGGACGGCGAGGTGCTGATCGCCTTCTTCGGATCCCGCGGGCTCTACGCCTTCGACCTGGACGGCAAGGAACTCTGGAACCGCGACTTCGGCGACATGAGGACTCGCCTGGGCTTCGGCGAAGGGAGTTCGCCGGCGCTCCACGGCGACCGGGTGTTCGTCATCTGGGACCACGAGGACGATTCCTTCATCGTCGCTCTCGACAAGAATTCGGGTGAGGAGATCTGGCGCCGGGAGCGCGACGAGATCACGGCCTGGACGACGCCCCTGGTGGTCGAGCATGGCGGCCGGACGCAGGTCGTCACCAGCGCAACGAACCGGGTCCGCTCCTACGACGCCGAGACCGGCGAACCGATCTGGCAAGCGACGGGAATGACACTCAACGCGATCCCCTCGCCGGTCTTTTCCGACGGAGTCGTCTACCTGACGAGTGGCTTTCGCGGCAGCAAGATGATGGCCGTGCGTCTCGACGGCGCGGCGGGCGACATCACCGGCACCGATCAGGTGGTCTGGTCCGTCGACCGGGACACGCCCTATGTGCCCTCGCCGTTGCTTCACGACGGCGTCATCTACTTCACGAAGGTGAACCGCGGCATCCTCTCGGCATACGACGCAGTGACCGGCGAGGCGCTCTATTCAAACCAGCGCCTGGGGGCGGTGCGGAACATCTACGCCTCGCCGGTGGCGGTCGGCGACCGCGTCTACTTCGCCAGCCGCGACGGGGAGTTCCTGGTCGCCAGGGCGGGGCCGACCTTCAAGGTCCTGGCTGAGAGTGAGCTGGACGACCGTTTCGACGCTTCGCCCGCGATCGTCGGCGACGAGATCTACCTGCGCGGCCGCAGCCACCTGTACTGCATCGGGGCGCCTTAGACGCCTGGTCGCGTCGACGTCGATCGCGTCCGCTCGTCCCTTGACGTGCAGGGCGAGGCCGTCAGCCGAGCATCCAGCGCAGTACGCCGACCGCGACCGATGCAAGACCGATTCCCCACAGCACCAGACGGAGCTCCAATGCCTTCAGGTCCGCCTTCGTAGCCACTCCTTCCTAGACGGCTGCGCGTACCGTTTCGACCAGTGCCTCGGCATGGGCTGCTGGCAGACCCGCGGCCTCGAGTTTCCGGGCTGCGGCCAGAGTGTCGAAGGTTGCGCTGCTCACGGCGTCAGTCTACAGCCAGTTTGCGTCGTTGAGCGCAACGGCGGGAAGCTCGAGCACGACGATTTCGGGCAGCAGGCACACCTGGTCGTCGCAAGCCTGGAGTCTGACGGAGATGGGAACCGAGACGGGGAGAGGCTTGGGTGCGGTGTCGGAGCGAATCCTGAACTTGATGCGCTGAGTGTCCTCGTAGATCAGGACGTCGCCGGACTGGGTGCTGACCTGCGTTCGTCTGGGTTCCGGATAGCGGAGGTCGGTCACTTCGAAGCCGTTGCCCGCGCCTTCCACGCGGGTTCCGATCAAGTCTTCCTGGAGCGGCTCGGGTCCGTTCAGGTGCCAACCGTCTGCGATCACAAGGTCGAGGTCGACTTCGTACTCACCTGACGCGGTGCCGGGACGCAGGACGGCGGCCGCGGTCACGGCGCCGTTTCCGGCGGTGGCGCGGGGTCCGGCGTCGCCGTCGAGGGCGACTGCCAGTCCGGTGAGCATGTAGGTGTAGGCAGCCGGCGCTCGTTCGACGGTCTCGGCGAAGGCCGCGACAGTGGCGAGAGCCCGGTCGATCGCTTGCTGGTCGCCGTTGCGGCGGCCGAGTTCGGCCAGGGCGCGTGCGGCCACCGAGTTGCCTGAGGGGACGGCGCCGTCAGTCGGGCTCTTGGGCTGGGCGATCAGCAGATTGGCCGCGTCCCGTTCGGCGATGAAGAAGCCGTCGCCCAGGCTTGGCGAGGTGGCCGGGTCGGTGGGTCCGGGATCCCAGAAGCGTTCGATCATCTCGGTGGCCACGGCCTGGGAGCGTTCGAGCCATTGGGCGTCACCGGTCACGTCGTACAGCGCCACCATCGCATGCGCCAGGTGGGCGTAGTCCTGGACCAGACCCGACGTCGAGGCAACGCCCATGAGCCAGACCCGCCACAGGCCGCCGTCGTCGCGGCGTCCATGCCGCCACAGGAACTCCGCTGAGCGCGCCGCGGCCTCTGCGTAGGCCGGTTCGCCGAGCGCGTCCGCGGCCTCGGCCAGAGCCCGGATCATCATGCCGTTCCAGGAGGTCAGGATCTTTTCGTCGCGGAGGGGATGCAGGCGTTCTTCACGGACCTGGTAGAGGCGCTCGCGGATACGGTCGAGGCGGCTGAGCAGATCCTGAAGCGACATTCGCAGGTCGCCGGCGCTCTCGTCGAGCGGCTGGTCGAGGAACAGGATGTTCCGGTGCTCGAAGTTCCCTTCGTCCGTGGCCCCGAAGACCCGGATCGCCAGTTCGGCGTCCGCGGGCGCGAGCGCGGCGCGAAGCTGGGCCTCGGTCCAGACGAAGAACTCGCCCTCGACCGACTCTCCGTCGGCGGCCTCGCTGTCCGCGTCGGTGGCGGAGTAGAAGGCCCCGTCCGGCGAGGTCATGTCGCGTAGCACGTAGTCCGCCGTTTCGCGCGCCACCCGCGCCAGCAGCGGATCGCCGGTCAGCCGGTAGGCGAGGGCGTAGGCGCGGAGCAGGTGGGCCTGGTTGTACAGCATCTTCTCGAAGTGGGGGACCAGCCACCGTCCGTCCACGGAATAGCGGTGGAAGCCGCCGCCGACCTGGTCGTAGATGCCGCCTCGGGCCATCGCGCGCAGGGTGATCAGAGCCGCATCGAGCGGTCGTCGGTCGCCGGTGCGGAGCGCCTCCTCGAGCAGCAGCAGCAGGTTCGTCTCGTTGGGAAACTTGGGGGCGCCGCCGAAGCCGCCGTAGACGCGGTCGGTGCTCGCGATCAGACCTTCTGTGGCCTGACCGATGACGGTGCGGCCCAGGTTCTTTGCCACTCCGCGCGCGGAGGTGATCTGCTGCACCAGGTCGGTGATCTGAGCGGCCGTGGTCTCCAGGACGTCCCGCCGTTCCCGCCACGCGGCGTCGACCTGCTGCATCAGGTTGACGAACTGCTGCGGCGGGAAGTACGTGGCGCCGAAGAAGGGCCGGCGGTCCGGAAGCAGGAAGCTGGACATCGGCCACCCGCCGCGCTGCTGCGTGACCTGGACCGCGGTCATGTAGATGTCGTCGACGTCGGGCCGCTGCTCGCGGTCGACCTTGATACAGACGAACTTCTCGTTCATGAGCCGGGCGACCTCGACGTTGTCGAAGCTCTCGCGCTCCATCACGTGGCACCAGTGGCAGGTGGAGTAGCCGATCGAGAGGAAGACCGGCTTGTCGTCGGCCCGGGCGCGTTCGAAGGCCTCTTCGCCCCACGGATACCAGTCCACCGGATTGTGCGCGTGCTGCCGCAGGTAGGGCGAGGTTTCGAGGATCAGACGGTTCAGGAACAGGGGCCCGCCATCGGCGTCGAGGTGCTCGGTGCGCGGCTCGTAGTCGGCCGGCATCGCGGCCAGCGCCGCCTCCAGCCGGGCCTGGAGTTCCGGCGGGCGCGGTGTGGCGCCCGGAGCCGGGACGGCGGATAGAGGAGCGTTGGCCATGGTCAGGAGGGCAGCGGTGAGGCCTTTTGCCAGCCAGACGCCGCCACGGGCTGCTTGAGACACAGTTCGGAGGGTAGCAAGTCGGCGCTTTGTCGTTGCTACGCTTGCGCGGATGGCGGAACTGTCGCCCCCGCTCGCGGGTCGGAAGCTGATCCTGGAGCTGCGGCGCGAGTTGGAAGCGGCGCGCGTCGATGATCTGCCAACTCGGCCGCAAGTGCGACACAGACCTGGAACTGCTCCACGCGACGATCGGCGAGAACCTCCTGGAGTCGCGCTTCGGTGGGGAGTTCTTCATCCGCAAGGCGATCGGCTGGGCGCTGCGCGATCTGGCGTGGCACGACCCGGAGGAAGCGTGCCGCTTCGTTCGCGAGCACGAGAACCGTTTGAGCCCGCTGAGCCGACGGGAAGCGCTGAAGAACATAGGAGCCGGGGATCATGAGGACAAGATCTAGATCATGAGGACAGGATCCGGGTCATGAGGTTGGTGGCGTTGCATCGTCGACCTGCCCTGCTGCTGGCCGCACTTCTCTTGCCGGCGGCACTCGCCTGCCGCGGCCCGGGCGCCGCGCAGCTCCGCTGGGTCGACTGGTCGGGCGAGCCCCATCGCCAGGTCGTCGTCGACCGGGAACCGGGTCAGTACCTGGGGCATCCGACGACTGTGCTGCTGTCGGATCAACGCTCGATCCTGACCGTCTATCCCAAGGGCCATGGCGCCGGCGCGATCGTCATGAAGCGGAGCGGCGACGGCGGCCTGACCTGGGGCGAGCGGCTGCCGACGCCGGCGAGTTGGGCGACGTCGATGGAGACGCCCACCGTCTTTCCGGTGGATCTTCCGGACGGACGCCGTCGGTTGATCATGTTCTCGGGGCTCTACCCGATCCGCATGGCGCGGTCCGACGACGAGGGCTTGACCTGGACCGAACTCGAACCGATCGGCCACTTCGGCGGCGTCGTCGCGATGTCGTCGGTCGAGCGGCTCCGGAGCGTCGACGGCGAGTTGATGGCCCTGTTTCACGACGACGGCCGTTTCCTGCGCCGGCCGACTTCACGCTACGAGCGGATCCCGGACTTCGAGCCCCGTTTCGAGGTCTACAAGACGATCTCGCTCGACGACGGACTGACCTGGTCGGAGCCGGAGGTCATCGCGGCGCACCCCGAGGCGCACCTGTGCGAGCCGGGACTGATCCGGTCGCCCGACGGCCGCGAGATCGCCGTGCTGCTGCGAGAGAACAGCCGCCAGTTCAACTCCTTCGCCATCTTCTCCCGCGACGAGGGGCGCACCTGGAGCCGGCCCGTGGAACTGCCGTCGTCCTTAACCGGCGATCGGCACGTCGGCCGCTACACGCCGGACGGGCGGCTGTTCGTGACCTTCCGCGACCAGGCGCCGTCCAGCCCGTGGCGCGGCGACTGGGTGGGCTGGCTCGGCCGCTACGAGGATCTGCAGCGCGGCAGGCGGGAACCCTGGGCCGGCGAGGTGCGCGTGCGGCTGATGGACAACACCTACGCCGCGGACACCGCCTATCCCGGTCTGGAGTTGCTGCCCGACGGCACCTTCGTGACCACGACCTACGGTCACTTCACGCCGGGCGAGGAGCCGTGGGTTGCCGCGGTTCGCTTCACGGCGGCGGAACTCGACGCGTCCGCCCTGGAGACGCCGGTCGAGGCACCGTCGAGGCCGGTGCTCCGGGTGGGGACGAGCGGCGACTACCCGCCGTTCTCCGTTGTAGCGGCGGATGATGTCGCCGGCACCCGACAGAGTCCTCCGGCTCGCAACGGCTTCGACATCGAAGTGGCGAGCCGGTTGGCCTCGGATTTGGGCTTCGAGCTGGAGTTCCAGCCTTTTGCCTGGCCGGATCTGAGCGCGGCGGTAGCGGCTGACCACTTCGACATCGCGATGAGCGGGGTCACCTGGAGGCCCGGCCGAGCCGCGGTGGGGTGGATGAGCCGGGCGGTCGCCGCAGGTGGACCATGCGTCGTTTCGGCCACCGCTGGGCCGGACCCGCCGCGCCGCGTGGCCGTCAATCGCGGCGGCATTCTGGAGCGCTGGACGCGGGAGCGCTTCGGCCGTGGGGAGATCGAGGTGATTGCCGTCGACGACAACCTCTCGCTGCCCGGCCGCCTCGAACGGAGCGAGGTCGACGCCTTCGTCACCGATTCGTTCGAGGTCGAGCACTTCGGCCGCGACGGCTGGCGTCGAAACTGCGAGCCCCCACTCGACCGCAAGGTGTTCTGGGTTGCTCCGGAGCGCGCGGAGGACCTGGGCCCTGCGATCGACCGCTGGATCCAGCGCAACGAGGGCTGGCTGGAGGACAGGCGCGAGGAGTGGTTCGGCCGCGGACAACGCCGCGGAGAACTGGACCATCTGCTGGACCTGACGGCTCGGCGGCTCGCCTTCATGGAGGTGATCGCGGCCTGGAAGGCGGCGCGGGGCGCGCCGATCGAGGATCTCGAACGGGAACGGCTGGTGCTGGCGGCGGCTGAGTCGGCGGCGGAGGATTTCGGGCTTGATCCACAGCCTGTGCGGGAGTGGTTCGCGCTCCAGGTCGAACTGGCCAAAGCAGTGCAGCGCCGGAGCCCCGCGACGGCGCCGACCCTGGAGTTGGAAGCTGTCCGCCCGGCCCTGGTCCGCCTTGGCGAGCGCCAGGTACGGTCGCTGCGGGCGCTGGCCGCCGGTCCGGTGGCTGAGCCGGACGCGGGGGCTCTCGAGCTTCTCGGACCCGATCTCAAGCTTCTCGGACCCTATCTCGACAGCTCGGAGGTCGCCCGAGTGCGCGCCGGGTTGGCCGGGCTGATGGCCGAAATGGGGATGGCGCGCCGAGACTGACGCCTCGGCCTCGGCTTCAGGGACGGCCGGCGGGCTGGCAGTGCGGCCAGCCAGCCGATGGAACTGTCGCCTTCGGCTGATCCGTCGCTCAAGGCGCTACTTCAGAGTGCCCCGTCAGGGGCGCCCCGTATGGGAATGCCCCGTCAGGAGTGCAGGTAGAGCCCGCAGTCCTGTAGGCGACAGTGAGCCGCCACGGCGGCAAGATGCGAGACGTGGCCTAAGAAAACGCGGCTTGTTGCGTCCTAGTCAGTAGGAGGCAGTGCCGGCTTCGATGCCCTCAGGGGAGTTGCCTGAGGGGGAGGTGTGTCCGTATTCTTTGGAGGTCGTAGACGGGTGAAGCGCTTCGGAAAGGCCGGCAGTGTACCGTCAGCCGGGCCGACTGTCGAGCGCCCCCGCGCACCTGAGCCCCGCGAATTCTCATGCGTGGTCCTGGGAGTGTGCCGCGTGGTGGGCCCGAGAGCCGTGGTCGCGGTCGGAGGTCTGATCGTGCCCGTTGCGGCGGAGAGCCAGGTAACGCCAACGGTGACGGTTGCAGCGGACGCCGCGTCCGTCGAAGAAGGCGAGGTCGCTTCATTCACGCTGACCCGCACAGCGCCTCTCGACGCCGCCCTGACCGTGAGCCTGGACGTGAGCGCATCGCGTTTCACGGCGTTTTCTTCGCTCTTGGGCGCGAAGCCGGTGACCTTTGCGGCTGATCAGGACACCGTGGCGTACAGCGTGTCCACCTTCGACAACGCGCGGTTTCAGGAGGAGCCCGGCACAGACGATCCGTCCCAGTTCGTCTTCCTGGTCATCCAAGCGAGCACGGACTCGAGCTACACGGTGGGGGCCGATGGCAGCGCCATCGTCAGCGTGACCGACAACGACGAGGTCGTCGAGTACTCCATCGTCGTCCCGGACGGCGGCTTTCGCGTCCCGGAAGGCGGCGGCAGCCTCTCGTTCTCGGTCAGCGCCACGACGCTGACTGCCGGTTCTCCGACCGACAATTCCTACACGGTAAGCGCGTTGACCGACGTGCATCACTCGGCCTACTCCCCAGAGGACTACTCCCCTCTCAGCGAGGTCGTGCCGTTTGCCGCCTCCGGTTGGTCCACGATCATGGTGGAAGGCGAAACACGGTACAGGGCGACGAAGAGTGTCACGCTGGATGTGGTCGACGATCGGATCGCGGAGGGCGACGAAACGTTCGATCTGGTCCTCCAACCCCCCCTCGGCGGCACGATCCCTCCGTTCGGTGTGAAGACGACCGTGGTGACGATCGTGGACGACGACACCGCCGGCGTGACGGTGTCTCCGACCTCCATGACGGTGACGGAGGGGGCGACGAAGACGTACACGTTGGTGCTCACGTCGCAGCCCGAGTTCGACGACGTGGTTGTCGTCGTGTCGCCGCCGAGCGGTACCGACGTGTCGGCAGACAGTAGCTTGCTCGTGTTCACTCCGGATACCTGGGAAACCGCGCAGACGGTGACGGTGAGCGTCGTGGACGACGACGACGCGGTGGTCGATGCGAAGGCGACGATCGACCACTCCGCCATCGGGGGCGGGTACGGCTCGGTCTCCGTCGACGGCGTGGAGGTCACGATTGCGGAGAACGACGTGGCCGACGTGATGGTGTCTCCGACCTCGTTGGCCGTGACCGAAGGCTCGACCGCGGCCTACACGGTCAGGCTGACGTCGACGCCGACGGCGAACGTCGAAGTGACGGTGTCGCTGCCCTCGAATGCGGGGCTGACGGCGGACAAGACCTCGCTCACCTTCAGTTCGACGACCTGGAGCACCGAACAGACGGTGACGGTGACGGCCGCGGACGACGAGGACGCACTGACAAATGCGCCAGTGACGATCAGCCACGGCGTCTCGGGCGGCGACTACGTCTCGGTGACGGCGGACTCCGTGTCGGTGACGATCAAGGAGAACGACGCGGCAGGCGTCACCGTGTCTCCCACGACCTTGTCGGTGCCGGAGGGCTCAACCGGCGCCTACACGGTCGAGTTGACGTCGGCGCCCACTGCGAACGTGGTGGTGGCTGTCTCGGTGCCAGCGAACATGGGCGTGACGGCGAACAAGACCTCGCTTACGTTCACGACGACCAACTGGGCCACGAAACAGACGGTCTCGGTGACGGCCGCGGACGACGACAACGCGGTCGTCGAGAGCCCCGTGACGATCAGCCACAGCGCGTCCGGCGGCGGGTACGGCTCGGTATCCGTGGACTCGGTGACGGTGAGCGTCACGGAGACCGAGACGGCGGGGGTTACTCTGTCGGCAACGGCGATGAACCTGACCGAGGGCGCGATGGAAACCTACACGGTCAAGCTGACGTCCCAGCCCTCGGCCGACGTGGTGATCACGGTGACGCCGCCGACAGGCGGCGAGGCGTCGGTGAACAAGACCTCGCTGACCTTCTCGTCGACGACGTGGCAAACCGCGCAGACGGTGACCGTCACGGCGACGCCGGATGACGACGCGACGATGGGGTCGGCGGTTTCGATCACCCACAGCGCGGCGGGAGGCGGCTACAGCTCCGTCTCCGTGGCCAGCGTCCGCGTCACGATCACGGAGGACGAGATGGTCGGCGTGTCCGTCTCGCCGCCGACTCTCGCGGTCGTCGAGGGCTCCACGAACACGTATCTGGTCCGGCTCATGTCGCAACCGACGGCGGACGTCGAGGTGGCGATATCGGTACCCTCCAACGTGGACGTGTCAGCCAACCGGACGGTACTCACGTTCACGTCGACGACCTGGAACTCGGTCCAGACGGTGACCGTTACCGCCGATCAGGACAGCAACTACACCACGAACGCGTCCGTGACGATCACGCACAGCGCGTCGGGCGGAGACTACGACATGGTGTCCGTGCCGAGCGTGGTGGTCGACGTCGCTGAGGACGACCGGCAGGCGTCGGTGGCGGCCGGCCGTGCGACGGTGACTGAGGGCGGCAATGCAGCGTTCACCGTGTCGCTTGCCGGTGGAGACGCCCTGGCGCCGGTGGTCGTGAGCTACTCGGTCGGCGGGACGGCGGTGTCGGGCGCCGACTACAGGGCGCCGTCGGGGAGCGTGACGATCGGAACCGGCGGCGATAACGAAAGGTTCACGATCGCGACGAAGTCGGACGCTGTGCTGGATGCCGGCGAGACGCTGATCGTGTCGTTGACCGGCGCTACGACGGTGAAGGGGATGGTGTCGGTGGGCGCGACGACGGCGACGACGACGATCACCGATCCGGGGATGGTCACGGTGTCCGTGGCCGCGGCATCGGCGTCCGAGGGGGCCGCGTTGGAGTTCCCGGTCACGCTGTCGGGCAAGGTGGCATCGGACGTGGTGCTGGGCTGGAGCACTTCGGCGGGGACGGCGGTGTCGGGCACGGACTACACGGCCGTGACGTCGGGCAGCCTCACGATCGCGGCGGGCGACACCTCGGGAACGCTGACCGTGGCGACCGATCTGGACACGCTGACTGAGGCGGACGAGACGCTGACGGTGGCAATCACGGGGACGCTGCCGGACGGCGTCAGTCTGGGCGTCTCGACCGCGGAGGGCACGATCACGGACGACGATGCGTTGACCGCGGCGGTGACCGCCGATCAACTGGCGGTCACGGAGGGCTCGTCGGCGTTGTTCACCGTGACGCTGACCGGCGGGACGAGCACGGCGGCGGTGGAGGTTTCCTACTCGATCGGCGGCACGGCGACCGAGGTCAGCGACTACGAGACGCCCACCGGCAACCTGACGATCGGGCCGGGCGCGGGTTCAGGCACGATCGACATCGCGACCAGGGAGGACGACATCGAGGAACCCGGAGAGACGCTGATCCTGACCCTCACCGGCACGGCAACTGCGAAGGGCTCGACCCGCGTCGATGAGACTCCGGCCACGGTAACGGTCGAGAATCAGTCCAGGGGACCGTCCGGCGAATTGGACCAGCTTTCGCTCAGCGCCTCTCCGTCGACCGTCGCGGAGGCGGGCGGCGATCGAACGATCGAGGTAGCGGCCGTGCTTGGCGGCGCCCCGCGGGCGCTGGCGGTGACGGTCAAGGTGACGGTGACCGGAGGAACCGCGACCGACGGACTCGACTTCGCGAGCGTCGAGCCGTTCGACGTGACGATACCGGCAAACGTTTCGAGCGGCCGAGCGAGCTTCACCCTGGCGCCGATCGTTGACTCCGAGACGGAGCCGGCGGAAACGATTGCGTTGACCGGCGTCGCCGATGTGTCCGGTCTGCGGGTGACACCGACCGAGGTGACGATCACCGACTCTTCCTCCGACCGGCCGACCGTGACCATCGCGGCGGGGCCGAGCCCGGTGAGCGAGGGCTCTCCGGTCGAGTTCACGGTGACGCGCTCCCTGGCGTCGGGTGATCTGCCGGCGGTCCAGGTGACGATTTCGGAGACGGGTTCCGTGCTCGCGGGCGCTTCGCCGGCCGAGGTGAGTTTTGGCGAGGGCGAGACGACCTCCCTGCTGCGGCTCGAGACCATCGACGACCAGCTTGGCGAACCGGACAGCGAGGTGCGGGCGACCCTGGAGGAAGGAGATGGCTACGCGCTGGGAACGGAAGCGTCGGCTACGGTGACGGTGACCGACAACGACTCCGCACCTCACCTGACGATCGAGCCTGCCAGCGCGGTCGAGGGCGAGGGCAGTGTCACGTTGGTTGCGCGGCTCTCGCGGCCGGCGGAGAGGCCCCTCACGGTGGTTTGGACGACCGCTGACGGCACGGCGGCGGCAGGGGAAGACTACGTCCAGACGTCGGGCGTGCTGCACTTCCCCGCAGGCGTCATCGAAGTTCGTTTCACGGTCGAGTTGATCGTCGACCAGTTCGGGGAGGACGACGAGAACTTCATGATCTTGTTGACCGACCCGGAGATGACGGTGGACCCTGAGCCGATGCCGGTGATGATCATCGACGACGACGAAGCTCCGGTCCAGGTGGCGCTGACCTTGGACCGCGAGCGGGTATCCGAGCGTGAAGGCGCGACCGCCGTCTCGGTGACGGCAACTCTGGCCGGCGGCCTGTGGAACCGGAAGACGTTGGTGGAGGTGGAGGTGGCCGGCGGCGGCAGGGCTGGCGCGGTCGACTTCGACCCGGTCGATCCCTTCGAGATCGCGATTCCGGCCGGAGAGTCGAGCGCCTCGGCGCGGTTCATCCTTGCGCCGGAGGACGACCGGGTGGACGAGGAGGATGAGACGATCGAAGTCTCCGGCAGCTCGATGCTGCCTGTGCTGCCGGCCACCCTCGTGCTCGAGGACGACGACGAGCGGTCCCGGTCGATCGCGCTGGCCTCGGCGCCCGAGGTCGTTGCGGAGGACGGCGGACCGGCCATGGTGGAGGTCACGGCCGCGCTCGACCTCTCGGTCCGGAGCGTCGATACGCCGGTTCGGGTCGTTCTGTCGAACAGCGGCGAGCCGGGAGCCGTCGACTACCGGGCGGTCGACGTCTTCGAACTGACGATCCCGGCGGGCGAGCAAAGCGGATCGGTGTCGTTCACCCTGACCCCCGAGAACGATCGGGTGGACGAGTTCCATGAGGCGATCCGGCTCGCCGGAACCTCTGTGCTGCCGGTGTCGCCCGCGTCCCTGCTGCTCCAGGACGACGACGAGCCGTCCGAGACGATCCTGTTGACGGTGGCGCCCGAGGTCGTTCTGGAGGACGGCGGCCCCACGATGGTGACGGTCACGGCGTCGTTCGACCGGAGCGCCCGCGTTGTCGAGACTCCGGTGCGGGTCGAGGTGGTCGGCAGCGGCCGATCCGGCGTGGTCGGGTTCGAGCCGGTCGAGGCGTTCGCGCTGAGCATTCCGGCCGAAGAGATGAGCGGGTCGGACACCTTTGTGCTGACTCCGGTGAACGACATGGAAGAGGCCCGCCACGAGGCGGTCGAGGTGCGCGGCGAGGCCGATCTCCCGGTATCGCCGGCGTTGCTGTCGCTCCTTGACGACGACGACGCTTCGCTCGCCCGAGCGTGGCTTGGCCGGTTTGCGAGAACGGTGGCGAGCCAGGCCGTGGAGGCGGTGGAGGAGCGACTCGAGGGGAGGTCGGCGGCAGCGGACCACCTGACGCTCGCGGGGCAGCGGATCGTCGCCGGGCCGACTCCGATGGGCGGCACGGTCGCCGGCGGCGGTTCGCTCGGCAGCGGTCTGAGCGGTTCGTCGAGCCTGGGCGGGCTCGCCGGTTGGGGCGGCCGCGGCCGGAGCTTCTCGCTCAGCCGTTACCCGGCGGACCAGCGCTGGGACCTCCTGGCCCGGACTACCTTCAGCCTGTCGTCCTCGGCCGGGGCCGATGAGAGCGGGGATGGCTCCGGGGCCGGCAACTGGACGGCCTGGGGCCGGGGCGCGCTGACGAACTTCCGGGGCGCAGAGGACGACCTGTCGCTGCGCGGCGACGTGGTGACGGGTTTGGTGGGCATGGACTACGAGAGCGGTCGCTTCCTGTCCGGCCTCGCGGTCGGTTTCAGCCGAGGCAACGGCGGCTTCAGCGGCGGTGCGGAGGCCGAGGCCTCGCTGACGGGCGGCTATCCCTACATGCGGATACAGGTGGGGGAGAACCTCTCCCTCTGGGGCGTTCTCGGCTACGGCCGCGGTGAGTTCTCGCTGACCGAGGAGAACGGGAGGATCAAGGAGACGGACATTGCGTTGGCCATGGGGGCCCTTGGCCTTCGCCGCGATCTCGTGTCGTCGGCTCGCGGCTTCGGGCTGGGCCTCCTGTCGGACGTGCTGCTGGCCCGGATCGACTCCGACCCCGTTCCCGGACTGGCGGCGGTCGGCGAACAGGTGAAGCGACTGCGCCTGACGGTGGAAGGGTCGTACGATCGCGCGCTTGCCGGCGGCGGCGCGCTGATGCCGACTCTCGAGTTGGGGGTGCGCTACGACGGCGGCGACGCGGAAAGGGGCCTCGGCGTCGAGGCGGGCGCCGGCCTGCGCTACTCGAACGTCGAGCGCGGTCTCCGGATCGAGCTGGCCGGCCGGTCGCTGGTGACCCACGAGGCAAGCGGTTTCGAGGAGTGGGGCGGATCGGGTTCCGTGACTCTCGATCCGGGGGAGTCGGGTCGTGGGCTCGCCCTCGGGCTGCGTTCCTCCTGGGGCGCGGCCCACGGCGGGATGCAGCAGTTGTGGTCGCAGCAGCAGATGTTCGACGGAGCGGGGCGCCCCAGCCTGCAACAGGGAGGCCGTTTTGAAGCGGAGGCGGGCTACGGCTTCGGACGAGCCGGCGGCCGCCTCCTGGTGAGTCCCTACGGGGTGCTGATGCTGGCCGAGGAGGCCGAGCGCGGGACCGGCGTCGGCGTCCGCTTGGACTTCGCCCGCTCGTTCAGCCTGAGTCTCGAGGTTTCCCGCCGCCGCTTCGCCGGCGCGGAATCGGAGGGCGCGATGATCCTGAGCGGCACCCTGCGGCGCGGGCCGCGCCGCAGGGAAGCAGCCGGGGCCGCCGCCGCAGTTCGGGCGGCCGGGGCGGAGCGCTAGCCCGATCGGCTACAGCCGTCCGACACGCAAGTCCCGCGCGGCGCCGTTGCTGCCAGGGCTCCGGAGCGCGTTCTACACGGTTCGGAATCGGGCCGCCTCATTCAAGTCCGATCAAGGGTCCCCTGGCCGATGCGGCAGCTCGCTCTCCAGGCGGTGCGAGAAAGATCCGGAGATCCCTCAGTCCTGTAGGGGCGAAAGACGGCATACGTTCCTAACGTAGTCCGGTTGTGGTACCTGAGCTGCCTACCAAGGGTCACGCTCGCGCTGCGCCAGTAGCGCTGGTTCTGGGATGGCTCCTGCTCCAGCCGGGCCCGGCCGCGGCCCAGGTGGGGACGAATCTCCTTGACACGACGGTGACTCCGGAGGCGGTGTCCGGCACGACGATCTACGACTCGACGCGGGGGTCCATCGGTCAATCGTCCTTCTTCTACCGCGCGTTCACCTACCGGATAGACACGCTCAACGCCCGACGGGTGACTTCCAGTCAGGCCCGTCTCTGCCTGAAGTTCGCGTGGCCGTACGAGCATGGTTTCTCGCACAGGGTGGGTCTTCAGAACTTGTCGTTGGTGGTCGGTAGCGAGGAGTACAGGTTTCCGAGCGCCTTTCAGGAGGCCGGGGAGAGGCTTTGCTGGTACGAGTCGGGCACAGTGAACGATCTCTTGCCGGCCGATGTCGCCTCCACGCTGCGGTTCACGACCACGGAGACGGCGCCGGTGGTTTCGGTGGTTTCTCAGCCTCGTAACGGCGACACCTATCTGGCGGGAGAGGTCCTTCGATTCCGCTTGTCGACTCCGGAGGCGGTCAATGTTGTCGGAGTGGCCACCCTTGGCGTGACGATCGGAGGCGACGTGGTTCGCGCTCGGGCGGTCCGGTCCTGGAGCAGGTCGCTTGTCGAATTCGTGCACACCGTGGCTGCCGACGATCTTGATGGGAACGGCGTAAGCGTATCCGCGAACTCATCGGAGGCTGCACAGGTAGTTCTTCAGGAAGGTGAGGCATTCCGGACAGCGCTGGGCTCCCGTCCGTTCCTGGAGTTCGCAGGGTTGTCGAACCAGGCGGGACATAAGGTGAACGGCAGTACGGCCGACGTGACGCCGCCGACCCTCGAGGGTGCGACGGCTCAGTACCGGGAGATATGGCTCGACTACAACGAGGCTCTCGCAACGAGCCGCTTTCCCTCCCCTTCTGACTATGTTGTCATGGTGAATGGCACGGTCGCCACAGTCAGGTCCGTGGTCTTCTCGTCTGACAGGCGGGTGTTGCTCGCTCTGGCCGCGAAGTTGACGGCTGGCGACTCGGTGGTTCTCTCGTCGACGGCGACGATACGGGATGTTGCCGGCAACACCGAGGCGCCGCCGCCCAGCAACCTCACCGTGACGAACCACACTCCCACGACGCAGCCCACGCTGAGTCTGTCGGTCACCGAGGCCAGGGTCCGCGAGGGGGATCCGCTTGGTCTGACGGTCACGCTCTCCCAGACCGTCGCGCACGATGTTCCGGTGTGGCTGGGATACAGCCCGCGCGTGGCGCTCACGGAAGCTCCGGTGAACGTCATCGTTCCGGCGGGTACGACGGAACTGGTGGTGCCGCTCGTATTGAGGCACCGCGAGAGCTCCACGTCCGACACGGCGATCACCGTTGCGGCCGGCCAAAGCGAGTTCTATTCCGGAACCCCCAGTGTCGCTGTCGTTTCGGTTGACCGGGACGCGCACTTCACATTTCACATCATCCCCGCCATCACCCTCGCTGCCACCAGCGAACAAGACGGTCCCGTTTCGGTCGGCGTCGACTACGAACTCAGCGCCATCGGCCCTGCCGAAACTCCACCCCCGCCGCTTCGGCTTGCTGTCCTGACAAGGAGCGAAACAGCGAAGCTCATTCAGGACTACGTTCACATCGCGAGGAACGTCGTGGTTCCTTCCGAGGACTACACCTACTCCAGCGTTTCGAAGCGATGGAAAGCGCGATTGCAGGTTGCCGTCCAGATTCTCTCGGACGAGATCCCGGAAGAAGAAGAGTCCTTTGTTCTTGAGCTCCGTCCCAGCCCCGGCCAGGCCGGGAGCATCAACTACTGCGGATCGGGCGCCAGGAGGAGGTGCGAAACTCGGATCACGATCGGGCCGAACGACTTCGAGATTGCCGTCGGCATCGAGGCGACCGGCGGCGGTTCCGGGGCCACCGCCGCCGAGAACGGTGGCCGGATCGAGCTGTATTTCGTGGCTGAACTTCCGCCCGAAATTCCGAAGGGTCCGGCAATGGAGTTCAACATCGAGGCGGTGGACGGAGCCGCCGGACTCTCGTCCGACTACGAAATCTCGGGCAGCACGGGCGCCACGACGAAGGTTCAGGTGGACCGTAGTGACTGGTTCTCTGTGATGGAGGGCGGCGCCGCCCACCTCGAGGTGCGGAAGCCCATTCGGTTCGACATCATCGACGACAGCATCGACGAGGACGAGGAAGACTTCACGGTACACCTGCGTGAACCCGTGTCCGAGGTCAGTCCGGGTATCGAGCGGACCACCGGCAAGCAGGCAGTAAAAGTGGCCATCGAAGACGACGACGAGCGGGGTGTCGTCGTTTCGCCGACCCTGGTCACGCTTCGCCCCGAAGAAACGGGGACGTACAGCGTCAACCTGGTCTCGCAGCCGACCGGTTCGGTCACCATCACCCTGGATGGTCCCGATCACGAGGCGTTGGAGGCCTCGCCGGCGAGCCTCACCTTCAATGGCGAGACCTGGAAAACCCCGCAGGCCGTGAGCGTCGAGGCCGCTGCCGGGTTCACGGTTCCCGCGGAGGACTCGATCGCTCACAGCGTGACCGGCGCCGACTACGAGGGGCTCGAAGCGGAGGATACGACCGTCCGGGCCGTGAGCGAGGCCGCCCAGTCACTGCCGGGGATCGCAATCGCCGACGCTTCCGCCGACGAGGACGACGGAACGGTGGCTTTCGAGGTCACGCTCGGCGCGAGCAGCACGGAGGAGGTGACTGTGCGGTATCGAACCCAGGAGGGGACGGCCGAAGAGGGAGAGGACTACACGGCGGCCTCCGGAACGTTGACCTTCGCCGCAGGCGACCAGTCCGGGACCATTCAGGTATCGCTGGTCGACGACAGTTCCGACGAGGAGACTGAGCGGTTCCAGGTGATTCTGAGCCACCCCGTCAACGCCGAGATCAGCGATGCCGCCGCGAGCGGCCAGATCGCGGACGACGACGGCGCGCCGACGGTCACGGTTGCCGGCGGAGCGGCAAGCGAGGCCGATGGGCGCCTGCGCTTCACCGTCACCCTGTCGGCGCCGAGCAGCTTCGAGGTCACCGTGGGCTACGAGACTGTCGAAGTGCCGGGGGACCAGGGAGGCGCCACCGAGAGCAGCGACTTCACGGCGACGGCGGACACCCTTACCATCGCACCGGGGACGAAGCGCGTCGGCATCGATGTGTCGCTCGTCGACGACAGCCTGCACGAAGAAGACGAAACCTTCGGCCTCACGCTCTCACAGCCGACGAACGCTCTTCTCGGAGCGAACCAGTCGAGCGGCACCGGCACCATCCGCGATGACGACGACCCACCGACGCTGACCGTGACCGGCGGCACGGCCTCCGAGTCCGCCGGGAGCATTGCCTTCGACTTCGAGCTTTCCGCCGCCAGCGAGGTTCTCGTGACAGTGCCGTACGAAAGCCAGGGCGATTCGGCCACCGACGGCGTCGACTATGCGAGTTCCTCCGGTTCGCTCACGATCGATCCAGGGCAGACTCGGGGCGTCGTTCGGGTCCCGGTCTATCGGGACATTCTGGTGGAGCCGGACGAGACCTTCGGGTTGCTCGTCGACGCCGATGAAGTCGACGGCGCCAACTACGCTTCAGGGTCCTCCGATCCGGTGGGAACCATCCTGGACTCTCCGGGCCCCGGCCTGGAGATCGGGGATGCCGTCGCGACCGAAGGCTCCGGAACGATCAGCTTTCCGGTGCGCATCCTGGGCGCGGCCGCCTCCGGCGTGACCGTCGACTGGGCGACCAGGGACGGTACCGCGGTCGCGGGGGCGGACTACACGGCGGCGAACGGCAGCCTGACGATTGCCGCGGGGACGGGAAGAACGAACGTCGTGGTGGCGCTGATCGAGGACCTGACAGTGGAAGACGACGAGACCTTCTCGGTTGTCCTCAGCAACGCGAGTGGCGCAGCCCTGATCGATGCGACGGCCGCCGGCACGATCACGGAAGACCCGCTTCCGGTGGTCGGCCTGGCGGCTGCAACCGCGAGCGAGGGGGCATCCGAGTTGTCGTTTGTCGTCTCTCTGAACGAGACGGCCACGCACGAGATCCGGGTGAACTACCAGACCTCCGATGTGACGGCGACCGAGGACGAGGACTACCTGGAGAGTGCCGGCGTGCTCACCTTCGGGCCCGGCGACACCACGAAGGCGGTGGCAGTGCCCATCGTCGCGGACGACCTGGACGAGACCGACGAGACGCTTGCCCTTACCCTGAGCGGTGTCCACAACGCCACTCTGGGCGCCAATCCGGGGATCGGGACGATTCAGGACGACGACGCGGCGCCCATCATCAGCATCGCGGATGCCGAGGCCACGGAGGGCGGCGTTGTGACCTTCGCAGTCAGCCTGTCCGCGGCCAGCGGGAAGCGTGTGACGGTGGGGTACGCCACCGTCGCCGGCACCGCCACCGCCGGGGACGACTACGTGGCGGCAGAGGGGACGCTGACCTTCGACTCCGAGGTCACGAGCCGGCAGGTCCGCGTGTCCCTTCAGCAGGACTTGAGGCATGAGCCGTCCGAGACGTTCACCGTCGAACTTCGGCGCCCGGTGAATTCGACGGTGTCCGAGAGCGACGGAAGCGCCACCGGCACGATTTTCGACGATGACGTACGGGCTGTGGTCGTGGAGCCCCTTCGACTCACCGTGGCGGAAGGCGGCGAGAGCAGCTACACGGTGCGCTTGGCCACCATGCCCACCGCTTCGGTGAACGTAGGGATCGCCGTCTCGGGCAACACCGACGTTTCCACTGAGCCTTCGAGTCTGGTCTTCACAACGGCGAACTGGGACACCGCGCAGACGGTGAAGGTCTCGGCGGCCACGGACCAGAACCGGGAGTCGGAGACGGCGACGATCGGCCACACGGTCGGCGGCGGCGGCTACGCCGGCGTCGCGGCGGAATCGGTAGCGGTTGAGGTCACGGACGGGGATTCCGCTTCGACCGTAGTCGCTCTGAGGGTGGATCCTGAATCGGTGTTGGAGAACGGGGGACGCCGAACGGTGGCGGTGAAGGGCGTACTGAACGGCGCCGCGCTCTCAGAGGCCACGATAGTAACTGTGACCGTGCAGGGGGGGACGGCAACCGTCACTGACGACTTCGCGTCGGTGTCGGCCTTCACCTTGACGATTCCAGCCGAATCGATCGAAGGCGCCGCGACCTTTGTTCTCACCCCGGTGGACGACGACGTCGACGAAGCAGAGAACGAGACCGTAGCCGTTTCCGGTACGACGACCACCGAGGGATTGACGGTTCAGGCGGCCGAACTGGCGATCGTCGACGACGACGAGCGCGGAGTGGTCGTTCAACCCACGTTGCTGACGGTGGCCGAGGGTTCGACAGGCCAGTATTCGGTGGTGCTCGAGAGTGAACCGACCGGGTCCGTGACCGTCAGCATGACGAAGTCCGGGAGCACCGACGTCACCGTTCCCGGCACCGCGCTGTCCTTCACGGATTCGACCTGGGACACGGCCCAGACCGTCACCGTAACCGCGTCCGACGACGCCGATTCCGCCAACGATAGAGCTACGGTTGCGCACACGGTTACCGGTGGGGACTACGCCGGCGAGTCGGCGGATTCGGTCGACGTCACGGTGGCGGACGACGGGCGGACGGCGACAGCGATCACGCTCTCGGCGATTCCGGGCGCGGTCGGCGAAGGGGACGGAGCGACCACGGTCCGGGTGACAGCGGCGCTCGACGGCGCTGCGCGCAGTCAGGCGACGGCGGTCGAAATTCAAGTGGGCGCCACGGCGGACGCCGCGGCGGAAGGCGCCGACTACCAGACGGTGAGCAACTTCACGCTGACCATCGCCGCCGACACGGTGTCTGGAACGGCGACCTTCAGCCTGACTCCGGTGAACGATCAGGTGGCCGAAGGCAACGAAGCGATCTCGGTCGTCGGGACAACCACCGTACAGGGCCTGACGGTAGCCGGGACGACGGTGACGCTCACGGACGACGACACGGCTTCGGGAGGGATCGTGCTGTCCGTGAATCCGGGCTCGGTGTCGGAAGGCGACTCCGCCACCACGATGACAGTGACGGCGACGCTGGATGACGCGGCGCGCACCGCCGCAACGGAGGTGACTGTAACGGTAGGTGCGGCGACGGACAGCGCGACCGAGACATCCGACTACCAGGCAGTTCCGGGCTTCACGTTGACCATCCCGTCCGGGATGAGAGCAGGAACCGGGACGTTCATGCTCACGCCGGTCGATGACTCGCTGGGCGAGAGCGCCGAGCGGATCTCCGTGAGCGGGAGCGCATCGGGGCTCAGCGTGACCGGGACGGGCGTCACGCTCAACGACAACGAAATGGTGTCGACCGCCGTCACACTTCAGGCGACGCCTGCGTCGGTTGGCGAGGACGACGCCGCGACGATGGTGACGGTCACGGCGACTCTCGACGACGCGGTGCGGCCCGAGGTCACCACGGTGACGGTGTCGGTGGGGGCCGGGCGGGACAGCGCGACGGAGGGTACGGACTACGCCACGGTCGCCGACTTCTCTCTGACGATCCCCGCTAGTACGGCGAGCGGCACCGCGACGTTCACCCTCACTCCCACGCAGGACACCTTGGGTGAGGGCGAGGAGTCGATCTCGGTGGACGGCGCCGCTGTGGGGTTGACCGTGGCGGGGACGGCGGTCGCTCTGGCGGATGACGAGACGGTTTCGCAGACCATCGCGCTGAGCGCCGCGCCGGCATCGGTTAGCGAGGACGCGACGGCGACGCAGGTCACTGTGACCGCGACGTTGAACGGCGCCGCCCGGACCGTGGCGACTCCGGTAACGGTGTCGGTGGGCGCATCGGGAGACAGCGCCACCGAGGGGACCGACTACCGCGTGGTCGGAGGCTTTACGATCACGATCCCGGCCGCGATGACCAGCGCCACCGGAACCTTCACTCTGACGCCCAGAGATGACGACCTGGCTGAGGGCGACGAGCTTCTCTCGCTCGAGGGAACGACGACGGCCGTAGGCCTCACTGTGACCGGCGCCGACGTGACGATCAGCGATGACGAAAGTACCCCGACGAGCGTCGCACTGAGCGCCACTCCGCCTTCGCTGCGGGAGAATGGCGGTCAGCAATCGGCGATCTTGACGGCGACGTTGGACGGAGGCGCCCGCGCGGTAGAAACGGACGTCACGGTGGTTGTGGGGGACAGTTCGGACAGCGCGACGGAGGGGGTCGACTACGGGGTGGTAGCCGGCTTCCAAGTGACCATCCCGGCAGGGTCCAGGCAAGGGACCGCGATCTTCCAACTCTTGCCAACGGAAGATCTGCTCTACGAAGGATCGGAGGAGATCTCGGTCGAGGGAACGTCCTCGCCCCTTGACGTGACCGGAACCAGCCTGACGCTCATCGACGACGAGAGGGAGTCGGGCGTCGTAACGCTGTCGGCGAGCCCGACCGACGTCGCCGAGGGCGCCGGCGCGACCCAGGTGACGGTTACGGCGAGGCTGAACGGCGGAGCGCGAGGCGAGGACACGCCGGTGGAGATCGAGGTCGGCGCATCGGGGGACGGAGCGAAGGAAGGTGAGGACTACGCGACGGTGGCCGCATTCACCATCACGATCACCGGCGGGGAGATCTCGAACACGGGCACGTTCCAACTGACGCCGACGCAGGACTCGGTGTACGAGCCGGACGAGTCGCTGTCGGTGTCCGGCACGACGTCGGCGACTGGTCTATCGGTGTCCGGGACGGAAGTGGGGATCACGGACGACGAGACGGTGGGAGTGACGGTGTCGCCGACGTCGTTGACGATCGAGGAGGGTGACGACGACAAGTACACGGTGGTGCTGACGTCGCAGCCTTCGGCGGACGTGACGGTGACGGTGACGGCGCCGGGCAACAGCGGCGTGACGGTGAACGAGACGTCGCTGACGTTCACGGATGCGACCTGGGCTACCGCGCAGACGGTGACGGTGACGGCTGTGGAGGACGCCGACGCGGTTGCGCCCGCGGCGGTGACGATCGGTCACAGCGCGACCGGCGGCGGCTACGACTCGGTGTCGGTGGCCAGCGTTGCCGTGACCGTCACCGAGGACGACACGGCGGGGGTGACGGTGTCTCCGACGTCGTTGACGATCGAGGAGGGTGACGACGACAAGTACACGGTGGTGCTGACGTCGAAGCCTTCAGCGGACGTGACGGTGGCGGTGACGGCGCCGGGCAACAGCGGCGTGACGGTGAACGAGACATCGCTGACGTTCACGGATACGACCTGGGCTGCGGCGCAGACGGTGACGGTGACGGCTGCGGAGGACGACGACGCGGTCGCGCCCGCGGCGGTGACGATCGGTCACAGCGCGACCGGTGGCGGCTACGACTCGGTGTCGGTGGACGGCGTGGTCGTGACGGTCACCGAGGACGACACGGCGGGGGTGACGGTGTCTCCGACGTCGTTGACGATCGAGGAGGGTGACGACGACGAGTACACGGTGGTGCTGACGTCGAAGCCTTCAGCGGACGTGACGGTGACGGTGACGGCGCCGGGCAACAGCGGCGTGACGGTGAACGAGACATCGCTGACGTTCACGGATACGACCTGGGCTACCGCGCAGACGGTGACGGTGACGGCTGTGGAGGACGCCGACGCGGTTGCGCCCGCGGCGGTGACGATCGGTCACAGCGCGACCGGCGGCGGCTACGACTCGGTGTCGGTGGACGGCGTTGTGGTCACGGTGACGGACGACGAGACGGTAGGGGTGACGGTGTCCCCAACGTCATTGACGATCGAGGAGGGTGACGACGACAAGTACACGGTGGTGCTGACCTCCCAGCCTTCAGCGGACGTGACGGTGGCGGTGACGGCGCCGAGCAACAGCGGCGTGACGGTGAACGAGACATCGCTGACGTTCACGGATACGACCTGGGCTACCGCGCAGACGGTGACGGTGACGGCTGCGGAGGACGACGACGCGGTCGCGCCCGCGGCGGTGACGATCGGTCACAGCGCGACCGGTGGCGGCTACGACTCGGTGTCGGTGGACGGCGTGGTCGTGACGGTCACCGAGGACGACACGGCGGGGGTGACGGTGTCTCCGACGTCGTTGACGATCGAGGAGGGTGACAACGACGAGTACACGGTGGTGCTGACGTCGAAGCCTTCGGCGGACGTGACGGTGACCGTATCCGTGCCTACCGACTCCGGCGTGACGGTGAACGAGACGTCGCTGACGTTCACGGATGCGACCTGGGCTACCGCGCAGACGGTGACGGTGACGGCTGTGGAGGACGCCGACGCGGTTGCGCCCGCGGCGGTGACGATCGGTCACAGCGCGACCGGCGGCGGCTACGACTCGGTGTCGGTGGCCAGCGTTGCCGTGACCGTCACCGAGGACGACACGGCGGGGGTCACGGTGTCTCCGACGTCGTTGACGATCGAGGAGGGTGACGACGACAAGTACACGGTGGTGCTGACGTCGAAGCCTTCAGCGGACGTGACGGTGGCGGTGACGGCGCCGAGCAACAGCGGCGTGACGGTGAACGAGACATCGCTGACGTTCACGGATACGACCTGGGCTGCGGCGCAGACGGTGACGGTGACGGCTGCGGAGGACGACGACGCGGTCGCGCCCGCGGCGGTGACGATCGGTCACAGCGCGACCGGCGGCGGCTACGACTCGGTGTCGGTGGACGGCGTGGTCGTGACGGTCACCGAGGACGACACGGTGGGGGTCACGGTGTCTCCGACGTCATTGACGATCGAGGAGGGTGACGACGACAAGTACACGGTGGTGCTGACGTCCCAGCCTTCGGCGGACGTGACGGTGACGGTGACGGCGCCGGGCAACAGCGGCGTGACGGTGAACGAGACATCGCTGACGTTCACGGATACGACCTGGGCTACCGCGCAGACGGTGACGGTGACGGCTGTGGAGGACGCCGACGCGGTTGCGCCCGCGGCGGTGACGATCGGTCACAGCGCGACCGGCGGCGGCTACGACTCGGTGTCGGTGGACGGCGTTGTGGTCACGGTGACGGACGACGAGACGGTAGGGGTGACGGTGTCCCCAACGTCATTGACGATCGAGGAGGGTGACGACGACAAGTACACGGTGGTGCTGACCTCCCAGCCTTCAGCGGACGTGACGGTGGCGGTGACGGCGCCGAGCAACAGCGGCGTGACGGTGAACGAGACATCGCTGACGTTCACGGATACGACCTGGGCTGCGGCGCAGACGGTGACGGTGACGGCTGCGGAGGACGACGACGCGGTCGCGCCCGCGGCGGTGACGATCGGTCACAGCGCGACCGGTGGCGGCTACGACTCGGTGTCGGTGGACGGCGTGGTCGTGACGGTCACCGAGGACGACACGGCGGGGGTGACGGTGTCTCCGACGTCGTTGACGATCGAGGAGGGTGACGACAACGAGTACACGGTGGTGCTGACGTCGAAGCCTTCGGCGGACGTGACGGTGACCGTATCCGTGCCTACCGACTCCGGCGTGACGGTGAACGAGACGTCGCTGACGTTCACGGATGCGACCTGGGCTACCGCGCAGACGGTGACGGTGACGGCTGTGGAGGACGCCGACGCGGTTGCGCCCGCGGCGGTGACGATCGGTCACAGCGCGGCCGGCGGCGACTACGACGGGGTGTCGGTGGCCAGCGTTGTGGTCACGGTGACGGACGACGAGACGGTGGGGGTCACGGTGTCGCCGACGTCATTGACGATCGAGGAGGGTGACAACGACGAGTACACGGTGGTGCTGACGTCGAAGCCTTCGGCGGACGTGACGGTGACGGTGACGGCGCCGGGCAACAGCGGCGTGACGGTGGACGAGACGTCGCTGACGTTCACGGATGCGACCTGGGCTACCGCGCAGACGGTGACGGTGACGGCTGTAGAGGACGCCGACGCGGTTGCGCCCGCGGCGGTGACGATCGGTCACAGCGCGACCGGTGGCGGCTACGACTCGGTGTCGGTGGACGGCGTGGTCGTGACGGTCACCGAGGACGACACGGCGGGGGTGACGGTGTCTCCGACGTCGTTGACGATCGAGGAGGGTGACAACGACGAGTACACGGTGGTGCTGACGTCGAAGCCTTCGGCGGACGTGACGGTGACGGTGACGGCGCCGGGCAACAGCGGCGTGACGGTGAACGAGACATCGCTGACGTTCACGGATACGACCTGGGCCACCGCGCAGACGGTGACGGTGACGGCTGTGGAGGACGCCGACGCGGTCGCGCCTGCCGCCGTGACGATCGGTCACAGCGCGGCCGGCGGCGACTACGACGGGGTGTCGGTGGCCAGCGTTGTGGTCACGGTGACGGACGACGAGACGGTGGGGGTCACGGTGTCGCCGACGTCATTGACGATCGAGGAGGGTGACAACGACGAGTACACGGTGGTGCTGACGTCGAAGCCTTCGGCGGACGTGACGGTGACGGTGACGGCGCCGGGCAACAGCGGCGTGACGGTGGACGAGACGTCGCTGACGTTCACGGATGCGACCTGGGCTACCGCGCAGACGGTGACGGTGACGGCTGTAGAGGACGCCGACGCGGTTGCGCCCGCGGCGGTGACGATCGGTCACAGCGCGACCGGTGGCGGCTACGACTCGGTGTCGGTGGACGGCGTGGTCGTGACGGTCACCGAGGACGATACGGCGGGGGTGACGGTGTCTCCGACGTCGTTGACGATCGAGGAGGGTGACAACGACGAGTACACGGTGGTGCTGACGTCCCAGCCTTCGGCGGACGTGACGGTGACGGTGACGGCGCCGGGCAACAGCGGCGTGACAGTGAACGAGACATCGCTGACGTTCACGGATGCGACCTGGGCCACCGCGCAGACGGTGACGGTGACGGCTGTGGAGGACGCCGACGCGGTCGCGCCTGCCGCCGTGACGATCGGTCACAGCGCGACCGGCGGCGGCTACAACTCGGTGTCGGTGGCCAGCGTTGTGGTCACGGTGACGGACGACGAGACGGTGGGGGTCACGGTGTCGCCGACGTCATTGACGATCGAGGAGGGTGACAACGACGAGTACACGGTGGTGCTGACGTCGAAGCCTTCGGCGGACGTGACGGTGACGGTGACGGCGCCGGGCAACAGCGGCGTGACGGTGGACGAGACGTCGCTGACGTTCACGGATGCGACCTGGGCTACCGCGCAGACGGTGACGGTGACGGCTGTAGAGGACGACGACGCGGTCGCGCCCGCGGCGGTGACGATCGGTCACAGCGCGACCGGCGGCGGCTACGACTCGGTGTCGGTGGACGGCGTGGTCGTGACGGTCACCGAGGACGACACGGCGGGGGTGACGGTGTCTCCGACGTCGTTGACGATCGAGGAGGGTGACGACGACGAGTACACGGTGGTGCTGACGTCGAAGCCTTCGGCGGACGTGACGGTGACGGTGACGGCGCCGGGCAACAGCGGCGTGACGGTGGACGAGACGTCGCTGACGTTCACGGATACGACCTGGGCCACCGCGCAGACGGTGACGGTGACGGCTGTGGAGGACGCCGACGCGGTCGCGCCTGCCGCCGTGACGATCGGTCACAGCGCGGCCGGCGGCGACTACGACGGGGTGTCGGTGGCCAGCGTTGTGGTCACGGTGACGGACGACGAGACGGTGGGGGTCACGGTGTCGCCGACGTCATTGACGATCGAGGAGGGTGACAACGACGAGTACACGGTGGTGCTGACGTCGAAGCCTTCGGCGGACGTGACGGTGACGGTGACGGCGCCGGGCAACAGCGGCGTGACGGTGGACGAGACGTCGCTGACGTTCACGGATGCGACCTGGGCTACCGCGCAGACGGTGACGGTGACGGCTGTAGAGGACGCCGACGCGGTTGCGCCCGCGGCGGTGACGATCGGTCACAGCGCGACCGGTGGCGGCTACGACTCGGTGTCGGTGGACGGCGTGGTCGTGACGGTCACCGAGGACGATACGGCGGGGGTGACGGTGTCTCCGACGTCGTTGACGATCGAGGAGGGTGACAACGACGAGTACACGGTGGTGCTGACGTCCCAGCCTTCGGCGGACGTGACGGTGACCGTATCCGTGCCGACCGACTCCGGCGTGACGGTGAACGAGACATCGCTGACGTTCACGGATACGACCTGGGCCACCGCGCAGACGGTGACGGTGACGGCTGTAGAGGACGCCGACGCGGTCGCGCCTGCCGCCGTGACGATCGGTCACAGCGCGGCCGGCGGCGACTACGACTCGGTGTCGGTGGACGGCGTTGCCGTGACGGTGACGGAGGACGACACGGTGGGCGTCACGGTGACGCCGACATCGTTGACGATCGAGGAGGGTGACGACGACGAGTACACTGTGGTGTTGACGTCGAAGCCTTCGGCGGACGTGACGGTGACCGTATCCGTGCCTACCGACTCCGGCGTGACGGTGAACGAGACGTCGCTGACGTTCACGGATACGACCTGGGCCACGGCGCAGACGGTGACGGTGGAGGCGGCGGAGGACGACGACGCGGTCGCGCCCGCGGCGGTGACGATCGGTCACAGCGCGACCGGCGGCGGCTACGACTCGGTGTCGGTGGACGGCGTGGTCGTGACGGTCACCGAGGACGACACGGCGGGGGTGACGGTGTCTCCGACGTCGTTGACGATCGAGGAGGGTGACGACGACGAGTACACGGTGGTGCTGACGTCGAAGCCTTCAGCGGACGTGACGGTGACCGTATCCGTGCCTACCGACTCCGGCGTGACGGTGAACGAGACATCGCTGACGTTCACGGATACGACCTGGGCCACGGCGCAGACGGTGACGGTGACGGCTGTGGAGGACGCCGACGCGGTCGCGCCCGCGGCGGTGACGATCGGTCACAGCGCGACCGGTGGCGGCTACGACTCGGTTTCGGTGGCCAGCGTTGTGGTCACGGTGACGGACGACGAGACGGTGGGGGTGACGGTGTCTCCGACGTCGTTGACGATCGTCGAGGGGGACGACAACGAGTACACGGTGGTGTTGACGTCGAAGCCTTCGGCGGACGTGACGGTGACCGTATCCGTGCCGACCGACTCCGGCGTGACGGTGAACGAGACGTCGCTGACGTTCACGGATACGACCTGGGCCACGGCGCAGACGGTGACGGTGGAGGCGGCGGAGGACGACGACGCGGTCGCGCCCGCGGCGGTGACGATCGGTCACAGCGCGACCGGCGGCGGCTACGACTCGGTGTCGGTGGACGGCGTTGCCGTGACGGTGACGGAGGACGACACGGTGGGCGTCACGGTGACGCCGACATCGTTGACGATCGAGGAGGGTGACGACGACGAGTACACGGTGGTGTTGACGTCGAAGCCTTCGGCGGACGTGACGGTGACCGTATCCGTGCCGACCGACTCCGGCGTGACGGTGAACGAGACATCGCTGACGTTCACGGATACGACCTGGGCCACTCCGCAGACGGTGACGGTGACGGCGGTGGAAGACGACCTCGCGGTCGCGCTCGCGGCGGTGACGATCGGTCACAGCGCGACCGGCGGCGACTACGGCTCGGTGTCGGTGGACAGTGTGGTGGTCACGGCGACGAACAACGACACCGTGACGGACAACGCGACGGTCGGGGTGACGGTGACGCCGACGGCGTTGACGGTCGCCGAGGGCGGCGACGGCACGTACACCATCGTCCTGACGTCCCAGCCTTCGGCGGACGTCACGGTGACGGTGACGGTGCCGGGCAACAGCGGCGTGACGGTAGACGTGACGTCGCTGACGTTCACGGATACGACCTGGGCCACGGCGCAGACGGTGACGGTGACGGCGGCGGAAGATGACGTCCCGGTCGTACCCGCGGCGGTGACGATCGGTCACAGCGCTGCCGGCGGCGGCTACGACTCGGTGGCGGTGGACGGCGTTGTGGTCACGGTCACGGACAACGACACGACATCGCAATCGGGCACCGTGGCGTTGTCGGTCGTTCCAACGACAGTTGACGAGGGCGCTTCTGCCACGCCGGTGACAGTGACGGCGACGCTCGGCGGCGGGGTTCTTGGCGCGGCGACGCCGGTGCTTGTCGAGGTTGGGTTGTCAGGTGACGGGGCGACCGAGGGTGTGGACTACACGGAGGTGGGAGGCTTCACAATCACGATCGCTGCGAACACGCCGTCGAACACCGCGACTTTCACGTTGACGCCCACGCAGGACGCGCTGGATGAAGGGGCGGAGACGTTGTCGGTCGCAGGTACGACCTCTGTAGTCGGCCTTACGGTGACGCCGGTGGAAGTGACGATCCAGGACGACTCTTCGACGTCGCGGGCGGCGCCCCCTCCCCCTCCCGTCTTGCCGGAGTTGACGATCGCGCCGGGCCCGAGTCCCGTCACGGAGGGCTCGGAGGTCGAGTTCACTGTGACTCGTTCTCACGCGCAGACCGAACTGGCGGCAGTCGAGGTTCAGATCAGCGAGACGGGTTCGGTTCTTGGGCGCGATCCTTCGGTTGAAGTTGGCTTCTCGGCCGGCGAGCTGACTGCCGTCCTGAGTCTGCCGACCATTGACGATCATCTCGACGAGCCGAACAGCGTTGTGCGCGCGGCGCTCACAGCCGGCGACGGCCACGCGTTGGGAGAAGAGGCGACCGCGACGGTCAGGGTTACGGACAACGACGCGACGCCTGAGTTGACGATCGAGCCGTTGGTCGTCTCGGAAAGCGCAGGCGTCGCCGAGTTCGCGGCCCGGTTGTCCGGGGCCTCGGCTCGCCCCCTCTCTCTGAACTGGGCGACCTCGGACGGTGCAGCGATCGCTGGAAGGGACTACCGGGCCGCTTCAGGCACGATGGCGTTCGCGCCCGGCGACAAAGAGAAGCGTTTCTTGGTGGAGTTGATAGATGACCGCGTGGCCGAGCCGTCCGAAGATTTCACGATCGTCTTGGACGATGTTCAGATGGTCGCGAAACAGCGGTCGACGAGGGCGACGATCGTCGACGACGACGCGCCGCCTACCGCGATCAGTCTGGCGCTGGACCGGGAGCGCGTTTCAGAGGGCGGCGGTGCGACCACCGTCGGCGTGACGGCCACCCTGATCGGCGGAGTGTGGGCTGAGCCCATCGTGGTCGAGGTGGCTGTGGCAGGGGGCGGCGACGAGGAAGCCGTGGACTTCAGCCCTGTATCCGGCTTCGAGATCCTGATTCCGGCCACGGAATCGAGTGGCGCCGCGGCCTTCATCCTGATTCCCGAGGACGACCGCATCGATGAGCGGAACGAGACGGTCGAGGTGTCGGGAACGTCGTCGCTGCCGGTGTCGCCGACGTCGGCGATCCTCGAGGACGACGACGTTGCGAGTCGTTCGATTCGGCTGACTTTGGACCGAGAGCGCATTTCGGAAGGCGCCGGGCCAACTGTGGTCACGGTCACCGCGACTCTCGATCGAAGTGCGCGCGCTCAGGACACCCCGGTGCGGATCGTTCTGTCGGACAGCGGCTTGCCGGAAGCCGTGGACTACAACGCGGTGACGGAGTTCGACCTGACGATTCCGAAGGACCAACTGAGCGGTTCGGTCCAGTTCACCCTGATACCGGAAGACGACCGGGTAGACGAGCGGGACGAGAGGATCCAGGCGACGGGAAGCTCGGTACTGCCCGTGAGTCCTGCCTCTCTGCTGCTGGAGGACGACGACAGCGGTTCGCAGACGATCGTGTTGAGCCTGGACCACGAGGTGATCCCGGAGACCGCGGGACCGACCCAGGTGGCTGTCACGGCGACACTGGATCGGAGCGCTCGCACGGAAGACACGCTCGTTCGAATCGAGGTTCTGGGCAGCGGAACGCGGGGTGCTGTCCGCTTCGCTCCCGTTGACACCTTCGACCTGACGATTCGGGCCGAGGAACCGAGCGGCGTCGGCGCCTTTACTCTGACGCCGTTGGTCAGCGTCCTGAAATCGTTGCCCGAGACGGTCGAAGTGAGCGGCTCCTCCGACCTGCCGGTTGTGCCTTCGGCCGTGCTTCTGGTGGATGTCGCGACCGGTGAAGTTCCAGCCGGGTGGCTGGAGCGGTTCGCCAGGACGGTCGCCTCGCAGACGGTAGACCTCGTCCGGGAGCGGCTGGACGGGAGAGTCGGCGCCGGGAACCAACTGAGCCTTTTCGGCTACCGACTCTTCGGTGGATACGGCGGTCGACTCGGGGGGCTGTCCGGCGGGCCGGTGCTCTCGGGCTACGGTCAGTACGGATCTGCCGGTCCGGCCGGTCTGGTGCGTGCCGGCCCCCTGCCTGTGGGCGCCTCGGTAGGCGGCGGAGGCCTGGGAGGCCAGGGTCCCTTCGGTCACTCGGGCTATGGCGGTGGTGTGTCTCTGATGGGGGGGCAGGTTGGCGGCGGCTCGATGGGCGGCGCCCTGGGGGTCTCGGGTTCGCTGGGGCAACTCGCGACCTGGGGCAACCGGGCGCCCACCTTCAGTTTGAGTCGATATCCCTCGGACCAGCGGCGTGACCTGCTCGCGCGAAGCTCTTTCACGTTCTCGTCGGCGGACGGGTCCGGCAACGCCTCCGAGGACGCCGGAATCTGGATGGTTTGGGGCCGCGGCGCAAAGACGAACTTCCGCGGTCGCGAGGCGAACGCGTCGCTGGTCGGCGATGTCGTGACGGGCACGGTGGGCGTGGACTACGAGCGGGGCGACGTCCTCGCCGGGGTAGCGATTTCGAGGACGTCGGGTCAAGGGAGGATGGAGACCGTCGCCGTCGCCGATGTCGACGCCTCGTTGACCACCGGTCTCCCCTACTTGCGGGTCGAGGTTGGCGAGAAGCTGACGCTGTGGGGCGTTCTCGGGTACGGCGAGGGCCAGTGGGGAGTGACTGAGAACGACTTCGTGACCGAGACCGACATCTCCATGGCGATGGTGGCCGCTGGAGCTCGCCGCGATCTCGCCTTCTGGGTGAGCGGTCTGCGCCTGAGGTTGAACTCGGACGCTTTCCTCACGCGGGTCAAGTCGGAGGCAGTTCTCGGGCTCGACGCCGTGAACGCCGACGTGAACCGCCTGCGTCTGGCGCTCGAGGGCTCGTACGCGAGGTCGTTCGCCTCCGGCAGCGTCCTGACGCCATCGGTCGAACTCGGCGTCCGCTACGACGGCGGCGCTGCGGACACGGGCTACGGCGTGGAACTGGGCGCCGCTGTCCGCTATGCCGATACCGGCCGCGGCCTGACCGCGGAGGTTTCGGCGCGGTCCCTTCTGACCCACGAAGCGAGCGCCTTCGAGGAATGGGGCGCGTCCGGCTCGTTGGCGGTCGACCCAGGGCCCTCGGGCCTTGGTCCCGCGTTTCGAATTCGTTCCTCGTGGGGCGTCTCGTCAGGCGGCGTTCAGCAGCTCTGGTCGCAGGAACAGATGTTCGACCTGCCGGGCCGTTCCAGCTTCGAACAGGGCGGCAGGGCAGAGGCGGAAGCGGGCTACGGATTCGGCCGCCGGCTTGGCCGCTATCGAGTCATGCCCTACGGCGTCCTCATGGGAGCGGAACAAGGCGAACGCGGCTTCGGTATGGGGGTTCGGCTGGACCTGGGAGCGACGTTCAGCCTGACCCTGGAGGCGTCTCGCCGCGAGCGTTTCAGGTCTGCAGCGGAAGGCGCCGCCCGGTCTGGCGACGACGCCGCCGTGATCCGCGGCGTCTGGCGGCTGCCGCCGCGTCGCCAGCCCTTGCCGGGGTTCGCGGACGACCCGGCTGCCGCTTCGTTCACGCCATGTCCGGTCGAAGAACAGGTTTCCGATACCGGCAAGCAGGCGATGGGTTCGCCCTCGGACGACGACGATGAGTTGCCCGACTCGTTCAGTCCGGACGCCACCTGCGTGGAAGGCCGGTAGCAGGCCCGGCCTGGGAGACTCGCGGCGCCCGTGGCCGGGATCGCCGGCTACGCCATCGCGGCGATGATGCCCCGGGCCATCTGCCAGGTCGAAGAACGGCCGCCCAGGTCGGGAGTCAGACAACTGCCCGCCTCGAGGACGGCGGTTACCGCCGCGTCGATGCGGTCCGCCTCGGCGTACAGTTCGAAGTGGCGAAGCAGAGCGGTTGCCGGGGTCAGTAGCGGCAACGGGTTCGCCTGGCCGGTTCCGATCAGGTGCGGCGCGTCGCCGTGGACCGCTTCGAAGACGTGGCAGTCGTCGCCAACGTTGATCGCGTGGCCGGCGGAGATGCCACCCGCGAGCCCGGTGCCGAGGTTGCTGATGATGTCGCCGTAGAGGTTGTCGGTCAGCAGCACGTCGAACTCGTACGGGTCGAGCACCAGCCGCATGCAGGCGGCATCGACGATGCAGTCGTCGACTTCGATGTCGGAGTAGCCGGCAGCCACCGAGCGGACCGTGTCCAGGAACAGGCCGTCGCTCTGCTTCATGATGTTCGCCTTGTGAATGGCCGTGACCTTCTTGCGGTCGTGGCGCCGGGCGATGCGGAAGGCGTAGTCGGCGATCCGCTGGCAGGCGGCGCGGCTGACGACCTTCATGCTCTCGATCACGCCGTCGACGATCTCGTGCTCGATGCCTCGGTACACGCCCTCGGTGATCTCCCGGATCAGGAGCACGTCGAGATCGGGGTAGCGCGTCGGCAGGCCCGGAATCGAGCGGATCGGCCGCACGCTGGCCCACAGCCCCAGCATCTGCCTCAGGGCGACGTTGGGGTTCTGCGGGCCCGGTCCGACGCGCACGGCGTCGGGTCCCGGCCCGATGAGCCGGGTCTTGAGCGCCACCCGGCAATCGCGGATCGTCTCGGCGGCCTCGCGGAGCACGGTCTCCGTGTTGCGGCGCACCGCGGTCGGCACGTTGACGCGCACGAACTCGAAGTCGGCGCCCACCGCCTCCAGGATCGCGAGCACCGGGGGCGCGGTTTCGGCGCCGATGCCGCTGGCGCCGACGATCAGCGCGACCCGCGGCGGACCGCCGTTCCCTTCGGCGTTGCCGCTCATCGTGCGGCCTCCCGCTCGACTGCCACGGCCTCGAGCTCGGACACCAGGGCGTCGGTCAGTTCGGAGGTGTTGGCCGTGCCCCCCAGGTCGCGGGTGAGCGCCTTGCCGCCGATCAGGAGGCGTTCGACGCCGGCGCGCAGGTGAGCCGCGGCCTCCGCCTCGCCGACGTAGCGCAGCATCAGTTCGGCGGACAGGATCAGCGCGATCGGATTGGCCAGATCGCGGCCGGCAATGTCGGGCGCGGTGCCGTGGACCGCTTCGAACACCGCGCAGCCGTGGCCGTAGTTGGCGCCCGGAACGAGGCCCAGGCCCCCGACCAGCCCGGCGCAGAGGTCGCTCATCAGGTCGCCGTCCAGGTTGCCCATGACCAGCATGTCGAAACGGGTCGGGTCCCTGGCCAGCTCCAGAGCGAGGTTGTCGAGCGGCAGGTAGTCGACCTGGAAGAAGGGGTAGTTCCGTTCGCACTCGCGGGCGCAGTCCAGGAACAGGTTGTCGGAGAGCGGGGTGATCGATGCCTTGTGGACGACCGTCAGCTTCTTGCGGCCGTGGCTGCGGGCGTACTCGAAGGCGAACTGCATGATCCGCCTGGAGGCGTCCCGGGTGACGATCTTGAGCGCCTCGACCACGCCGTCGACCACCTCGTGTTCGCGGCCGCTGTAGAGGCCCTCGGTGTTCTCGCGCACGATGATCAGGTCGACGTCCTCGTACCGGGCCCGTGTGTTGCCCGGCATCGACTGCACCGGCCGCACGCACGCGAACAACTCCAGTGACTGCCGCAACAGGACGTTCACGCTGCGCCAGCCGCCGGCGACCGGCGTCCGCAGAGGGCCCTTGATGGCGATCCGGTTGCGCCGGATCGACTCGATCGCCTCGTCCGGAAGCGGCGAGAGGCCCTGGTCGACCGCCGTGCTGCCGGCGATGACCGGTTCCCATTCGATCCGGCCGCCGGTGACGAAGTCGACCGCGCGCACCATCGCCTTGCTGACCTCGGGACCGATGCCGTCCCCGGGCAGGAGTGTGACCGAGTACTTCAACGGGCTGCTAGAAGCTCGAGTCGCTCACCAGCGCCTCGATCAGGCAGGGTCCCGGCTCGGCGAAACCCCGCTCAAGGGCAGCCGTCAGCTCTTCGCCGGTGCGCACCTGTACGGCGGGCATGCCGAAGCCTCGTGCCAGATCGAGCCACTCGACCCGCGGCGTGCCGAACTCCGTCAGGTTCAGGCTCTGCGGGCCGAACTCCTCGACCCCGGCCCGTTGCAGCTCGACCTGAAGGATGCGGTAGGCGTCGTTGGCGAACACCAGGTTGACGACATCGACTCCTTCCCGGACCTGGCTCCAGAGCGCCTGGATGGTGTACAGGCCGCTGCCGTCGCCCTCGAGGGTCAGCACCTTGCGGTCCGGGCAGGCGATCGCGGCGCCGAGCGACGCTGGCAGGCCGAGGCCGATCGCGCCGCCGTTCTCCTGCAGGTAGGTGTGGGCGGGACCGTTCATCGTGGCGGGATAGAAAGCGGCGCCGGCGGTGATTCCCTCGTCCATCACGATCGCGTTCTCGGGCAGCGTGGCCGCGACCGCTTGTGCCGCGACCCGGGCGCCGATCGGACCGCTTGGCGTCGGTGGCCGCTCGACCGCGCGGGCAGGCGGCTCTTCCCTGGCGTCGAGCGCGATGGCCAGTTCGCTGAGCGCGTGGCCGCTGTTCTCCGTCGGATGACTCAGGATGACGACTTCCACCGACTCCGGAGTCAAGCGGCTCACTCCGCCTTCGTAGCCGAAGAATGCGACGGGGTCGAGCGCGCCGGCCAGGACGACCGTGTCGATCCCGCCCATGAACGGGGCAGCCTGCTCGGGAAAGTAGGGCACCCGTGGGAGCGCCGGCAGGTGGGGACCACGCTCCATGCGCCCCGAGAAGGTCTCGGCGACGAGCCGGCAGCCGGTCGCTCGCTGTACCTTGGCGGCTTCGCGTTGAGCCGCGTCCGTATGGCCGGAACTGCCCAGCATCAGCATCGTGCGCGCGCCCCGGGCCAGGGCGGTCCGGGCACGCTCAACGGCCTCCGGGGCGACGCGGCCTCCGAGTGGGGGAGCCGGTTCGACGACCTTTCCTCCAGCCTCGCTCCACTGGCAGTCGGTGGGCACGATCAGGGTGGCGATCTGCCCCGGGTGGTGCATGGAAGCCGAGATGGCGGCGGCCATGTCGCGCGAGATGTGATCGGCCGAGGCGACGGTGCGTTGCCAATCGGAGACTCCCTCGACCAGGCTCTCGACCCGGGTGTTGAGCGGCGGGTCGTAGTTGCGGTGCCAGGTGGGATGGTGGCCGATCACGTTGACGACCGGTGTGCGGCCGCGCCGCGCGTTGTGCAGGTTGGCGATGCCGTTCGCGAAACCCGGGCCGAGATGGACGAGGGTCAACGCCGGTTTTCCGGCCATGCGGCCGTAGCCGTCGGCGGCGCCGGTGGCGACGCCCTCGAACTGCGCCAGCACGCCGCGCACGCCGGGAATCTCGTCGAGAGCCGCGACGAGGTGGATCTCCGACGTGCCGGGATTGGCGAAGCAGACCTCGACGCCGGCGTTGGCGGCGGTCCGGATCATGGCCTGGGCGCCGTTCATCGCGGAGCGAAGGGTAGCAAGCTCCGCAGGCTCAGGGGGCGGACGGTTCGTCCGCCGCGGCGGGAGGGGCTGTCAGCGGCAGAACGGTCGTGTGCTTGATCTCGTTCAGCACGATGCTCGTCAGCAAGCGGTCGACTCCCGGTATGCAGGCGAGCTGATCCGCGAGGATGTGTTCCAAGTGGCGATAGTCCCGGGCCACGATCTTCAGCATGTAGTCGTGCTCGCCGG
Source organism: Candidatus Multivorans sp. (assembly GCA_965205295.1). GTDB lineage: Bacteria > Acidobacteriota > Thermoanaerobaculia > Multivoradales > Multivoraceae > Multivorans. Next base: position 968,489 of record OZ242167.1, on the reverse strand, counting down.
TGAGGAAGTGGCACTCGAGCACCTCCGGCAGCTTGCCGACGGCATCGCTGAAATGCTGTCTGGCATCCGCTTGGTGGTGGGTGAGGAAGACCTGAACGAAGCACAGCAGGCCCAAATCCACAGCGTTGCGGTCCAGCAAGGTGACTCGCCGTTGAATCACGCCGCGGCGTTCCAGCTTGCGCAGGCGCTTCTTCAGGCCTGAGGCGGAAAGGCGCACCTTGCCCGCGAGGTCCACGTCGGTTCGATTCGAATCCTCCTGCAGGAGCGTCAGGATGGCGTAGTCGGTGGCGTCAAGGTGCCGGGTTGGGGAGCGGCCTGACTCCGCTGCCCATCGATCGTCCGTCTTGTTCATGGCGCCGGAGTCTACATGGACGAGTTCTTTGCGGTAGGGAATCAGCGCTTGATCGTCCCTGTTGGTCCTGTTAACGTTCCGTTCATGGCGATACAAGATCATTACTCCACCGCGACCGATACGGCGGCGCCTCCATTCGCAGCCCGGACGGGGAAGCGGCAGCCGTCGAGGACGCCGCGCATCGCGCCGTGGCTGCAGGGTCGCGAACGTTCGCTGCTGCGTCGGCTGGTCAATCAGGTCGCGAGGCCCGGTGTGGTTTCGCTCGCCGGCGGTTTGCCGGCCGTGGAGCTGTTTCCTTCGCAGGCCTACGGCGAAGTGGTGCGCCAACTGCTGGCCGATCCGCAGTCCATGCAGTACGTCCCGTCGTGCGGGGAACTGAAGGAACGCGTGGTGGAGGTCATGCGGCGCCGCGGCGTCGACTGCAGAGCGGAGGAGATCCTGATCACGACCGGCGCCCAGCAGGCGCTCGATGTCGCCGTTCGGGCGTTCGTGAGCACAGGTGAAAGTGTCGCGGTCGAGCGCTATGCGTACGCGGGCTTCAGGGAGGTTCTGGCGCCACTCCGGCCGCGGCTCGTGATTGTGCCGAGCAGCCTGGACGACGGGCTCGATGTCGAGGCGCTGGAGCGCTGCCTGCTGGCCGGCGCCCGGCCGCGGCTGGTGTACGTGATTCCGGATGCGCACAATCCGCTCGGCGTCAGCCTGGCGCGCGGGGTGCGGGAACGGCTGGTGGCTCTGGCTCACGACTACGACTTTGTGATCCTGGAGGACGACCCCTACGGTCTGCTGTGCTGCGATGGTGAGTTCGAGCCCCCGCTCGCGGCGCTCGATTCGGAGCGGGTCGTCTACGCGGGCACCTTCTCGAAGATCCTGGCCCCGGCGCTGCGGCTCGGCTGGCTGCGACTGCCGGCGTCGCTGGTCGAGACCTTCGGAGCGGTCAAGGAGATCGGAGACCTCGAGTGCTCCAGGCTGAGCGTGCTCGCCGTCGCCCGCCTCCTGGGCGACCTCGACTTTGACCGTCACCTCGAACTGCTGCGAGCGGCCTACCGGGATCGCCGGAACGCGATGCTCCGGGCCCTTGCCGATCATCTCCCCGAGGGTTGTGCCTTTACCGACCCCGGGGGCGGCATGTTCGTGTGGGTGGAACTGCCCGAGGGGACGGACGCGGAGCAACTGCTCCAACGGACCCTGGCCGAGCGGAAGATCGCCTTCGTTCCCGCGGCTGCGTTCGTTGACGGGGCGGACCACGCCGCGCCCAGGAACGCGGCCCGCTTGAGCTTCTCGCGCCTGGAGCCGGAGGCTCTGCGCGAGGCGGTGGCGGGCTTCGCTGCCTGCATCTGAGGCCCTTCCGGGCCGCATAACCACGAAGAAGGAGGAAGGGAATGAGTATCGGTACTGCTGAACGGGCACAACCGGGGTTCGTCGGTCGAGGCGCCCCTGTCGGGGAGGACTTCTGTCCGATTCTCGGCTTCGATCACCTGGAGCTCTATGTCGGCAACGCGAAGCAGTCGGCTGCCTACTACTGCCATGCGTTCGGTTTCGAGTGCACCGCGGTGCGGGGGCTCGAGACCGGCGAACGGGCGCGCGCGTCGTACCTGGTGGAACAGGGCGACATCCGGCTCGTGCTGACCAGTGCGCTGCACTCCTCGCACGACGCCGCACGCTCGGTTCGCAGCCACGGGGACTCGGTCGCGGTGATCGCCCTCTCGGTGCCGAATGCCGACGAGGCCTTCAGAGCCGCCGTGTCGCGAGGCGCCGAGGCGGCCGCGGCGCCGGCGACGGCCGAGGACGAGCACGGCGAAGTTCGCCACGCCTCGATCCGTCTCTACGGCGACTGCGTGTTGCAGTTCATGGAGCGCCGGGACTACGGCGGCGTCTTCGGTCCCGGTTTCGAAGCGGCGCCGGAAGTCCCCGGCGCCTCGGGCCTCAGGGGCTGCGGCCTGCTGGCGGTCGACCACGTCGTGGCCAACGTCGAGCTGGGCCGAATGAACGAGTGGGCGTCGTTCTTCTCGCGCGTTCTTGGCTTCAACCAGCTCGTCCACTTCGATGACGAGGCGATCTCCACCGAGTACTCGGCGCTGATGTCCAAGGTGATGCAGGACGGCTCGGGAGTCATCAAGTTCCCGATCAACGAGCCCGCCGAGGGCCGCAAGAAGTCGCAGATCGAGGAGTTTCTCGACTTCCACGAAGGACCGGGCGTGCAGCACATCGCCTGCTGCACGGACGACATCGTGGGCACCGTGTCTCGGCTGCGCGAGAACGGGGTCGAGTTCCTCAACGTGCCGGCGGCCTACTACGACGACCTCGAACTGCGGGTGGGGAAGATCGACGAGCCGATCGATCGCCTGGCCGAACTCGGCATCCTCGCCGACCGCGACGAGGACGGTTACCTGCTTCAGATCTTCACCAAGCCGGTGGAGGACCGACCGACCCTGTTCTACGAGATCATCGAGCGCCACGGGGCGCGGGGCTTCGGCGAGGGCAACTTCAAGAGCCTGTTCGTGGCGCTCGAACGGGAGCAGGGGCTAAGGGGCAACCTGTGAGCCACTACCTGCGCGCGGGTGAGATCCCGCACAAGCGCCACACCCAGTTCCGCAAGCCCGACGGGTCGCTTCACCACGAAGAGGTGATGGGCATCCACGGCTTCTCGGGCGTTCAGTCGATCCTCTACCATCTGCATCCGCCGACGGCCATCGAGCGGATCGAGGAGCGGGTCGGGAACGGTCTGAAGCTGGAGTACGCGGGTCCGCTCCGGCATCGCCTGATCCGCGCCGCGAAGGCGCCGGAGCAGGGCGACGCGGTGAGCGGCCGGGTGCCCCTGCTGACGAACCGCGACCTGGTGCTGTCCGTAGTCCGTTTCCGGGCGCCGATGGGCTACTGGTACCGCTACGCACACGGTGACGAGCTGCTGTTCGTGCACGAGGGTCACGGCGTGCTCGAGACCCAGTACGGCCGGCTGGAGTACCGCCCCGGGGACTATCTCGTGCTGCCCACCGGAGTCATCTGGCGACTCCTGCCGCGGGCGGACGAGCCGCAGCGGATGCTGTGTGTCGAAGCCGCCGGCCACATCGAACCGCCTCGCCGCTACGTGAACCGCTACGGCCAGTTCCTCGAGAACTCGCCGTACTGCGAGCGCGACATCCGCGCTCCGCAGTGGGTCGAGCCGCGCGACGAGGAAGGCGAGTTCGAGGTCCGGATCAAGGCCCGCGGCGGCACCACCCGCTACCTGTACCGCCGCCACCCGATGGACGTCGTCGGTTGGGACGGCCACCTGTGGCCGTACGCATTCAACATCGAGGACTTCGAGCCGATCACCGGCCGCGTGCACCAGCCGCCGCCGGTGCACCAGACCTTCGACGGCCCGGGCTTCGTCGTCTGCTCCTTCGTGCCACGCCTGTTCGACTACCACCCGCAGGCGATTCCGGCCCCCTACAACCACTCGAACGTCGACTCGGACGAGGTCATCTACTACGTCGAGGGCGACTTCATGTCGCGCCCGGGAGTGGAGCGCGGGGCGCTGACCGTGCATCCGAACGGCATTCCCCACGGGCCCCACCCGGGCGCTTACGAGGGATCGATCGGCAAGGAGCGGACCGACGAACTCGCGGTCATGGTGGACACGTTCAGACCGCTGCAGATGACGGCTGCCGCGGCCGACCTGGAGGACGAGAGCTATGCAACCAGTTGGCGCGGTTGACCCGCGGGTCAGGGAGACGGCCACGGGCCGGGACCTGACGACCGGCCGGGCAGACTTCATCGAGCGGGCGCAGACGCGGGGCGAGCTGTTCATCGAGCAGCCGTACGAGCTCTACAGCGAGTCGAATCAGCGAACGTGGAGGCGCCTCTACCGGGCGCTGGCCGGACGCTGGGAGAAGCACGCCCACCCGCGTTTCCTCGACGGCGTGACGCGTCTGGCGCTCGACCCGGACCGCATCCCACGGCTCGCCGACATCAACCGTTTTCTGGAGCCCTTGAGCGGCTTCAAGGCGCGGGCGGTAAGCGGCTACGTGCCGGCGTACCTGTTCTTCGACTGTCTGCGGCGCAGGGAGTTCCCGACCACGATCACCGTCCGCGACGGCGCGACGTTGGACTACCTCCCCGAGCCCGACATCTTTCACGACCTGGCGGGACACGTCCCCATGCACACGGACCCGGCGTTCGCCAACGTCCTGGTCCGTTTCGGCGAGGCGGCGCGCACGGCGGCGCTCCGCGCTCGAGACGGGGACTGCCGCCGCGTTGAGAGCGCGCTCAAGGCGCTCGCGCGGTTCTTCTGGTTCACGATCGAGTTCGGCCTCATGCGGAGCCCCGGTGGCGACGGCCTGTGCGCCTACGGCAGCGGTCTTCTGAGTTCCGCGGGCGAGATCGAGCACGCGGTGGAATCTCCCGACGTGCAGCGGATCCCGTTCCAGCTCGACTGGGTCGTGAACCAGAGCTTCGAGATCGACTCGTTGCAGCCTCTGCTCTTCGTGGTCGACGGTTTCGACCACCTGGAGCGCGAGGTCCGTCAACTGGAGGCATGGCTCAGCGCCGGCCGCCTGGACAACGTCGCCCCCGGTGAACCCGCGGTCAGCCGGGGGGATCTGCGGTCCTTCCTGCAGGCGGGTTTGTAGTCGACCCGTTCCTAGTAGCCCGGCGGGCGCTCGAAGCCGCCGATCACCTCGCTCAGACGGCGGCCGAGGTCGAGGGTCGTCCGGTCCTCCAGGAAGGGGCCGGCGACCTGGAGACCGACCGGCAGGCCGTCTGAGGCGGTACCGGCCGGAATCACCGTCGCCGGCAGGTAGGCAACGCCGGTGAGGCCGACCCAGAGGGTCTGCTCCCCGTAGGGGCGCTGCTCGCCGTTGACCGTGATCCGGCGCGCCCCCATCGGCGCGCTGTGATCGTGGGGTATCGCCGTGGTGGGCAGGTTGGGAAGAATAACGGCGTCCCAGTGCTTGAAGAAGTCGTGCCACTTGCGCCGCATCTGAAGGCGGCGCTCGTTCGCCGACAGCCATGCTCGGTGGCGCTGGGAGGCCCAGCGGGCGGCGAGGGCGCCTTCTTCGTCGACCGACATGCTGCGCTCGGCGAGTTCTTCGATCTCACCGTGACTGAAACCGCCGCACATCGCGGCGCCGAGGAGCTGGCCGAATACGCCGGTCGCGTACTCGAAGGTGAAGTCCGGCCGCGCCGCGCGGTCAACGGTGGCGCCGGCGGCTTCAAGGGCATCTGCGGCCGCTTCGAGCTGTGCACGCACGACATCGTCGATCGGACAGGACGGTTCCTCGAACCACGCCGCGACCCGGTAGTCGGTCAGGCTCCCGTGCCGGGGCGGCGGCAGTTCCAGCCGGTAGCCGGGAGCGTGCCAGTCGTCCGGCCCGGCGAGGATGTCGAGGCCGAGTTCGAGGTCCTCGACGTTCCGCGCCATCGGTCCGGCCACCGCGATGTCGGCCTGGGTCAGGGTGCCGGGAGGCCCAGGAATCTGGCCGAGCGCGGGCACGATGCCATAGCTCGGTTTGTGGCCGAAGACGCCGCAGGTGGAGGCGGGGCCGCGGATCGAGCCGCCGATGTCGCTGCCGAGTTCGAGCGGCGTGAACCCGGCGGCGAGCGCGGCGGCGGAACCGCCCGACGATCCGCCCGGCGTCCGCTCCAGGTTCCAGGGGTTGTTCGTCTGACCGAACACCGCGTTGTAGCTCTGGGTGTCGCCGGCGTAGATCGGCAGGTTCGTCTTGCCGAAGACCACCGCGCCGGCGGCGCGCAGCCGGGCCACGGGCACGGCGTCGACCTCGGGTTCGTGGCCGCTCAGTTCCGGCGCGCCGGAGGTGGTCCGCATGCCGATGGTCTGGAAGGAGTCCTTGATCGTCATCGCGACGCCGTGGAGCGGTCCGAGGTCCCGGCCCTCGGCCAGTGCCCGGTCGGCGGCGTCCGCCTCACGGCGTGCGCGCTCGGCGTCGAGCGTGACGACGGCGTTGAGAGGTGGGTTCAGCCGCTCGACCCGGTCGAGGAGGAGTTCCAGGTGGTCGCGGGAGGAGATACGGCCAGCGCGGATCGCGGCTGCGGCATCGCCGGTGGACCAGTAGTGGGCATCGTCCGCGGGTACGGGAGCGGCGGTCGAGTCTGGATCGTTGCTCATCGCCGGCAGGCTAGCAGCGACAGGGATCTGTGTGTGGCACTTTGCTTGCAACGACTACCCAGGCTGGAACCTGCAATCGACTAGTGTGCTGCCAGGGAGGATGAGGAATGGCTCTATCCAGAAACCGTGAGATCGCGCACCGCGACCGGGCGCCCCACCACGCCGTCTTCCGGTCGGTACTCCGGATCCCGCTCGCGGTGGTGGCCTTCTGTGCGCCCCTGACAGCGCAGGTGCTGGCGCCGCAGTCCCCGTCCGAACTCGTCTTCGGCGAGGAGGTCGATGTCCGCGTGGTCAACCTGGAGGTGGTGGTCGAGGACCGCTCGGGTGATCGCGTTCGGGGTCTCAGCCCCGAGGATTTCCGCATCCTCGTCGACGGCGAGGAGGTCGGTGTGCAGTACTTCAGTGAGGTGGCCGACAGACGGGCGGTAACCAGCGACGGCGCCGAGACGCCGCCGGCGGTTGACGAAGAGCGCGCCGTGGTGACGAACTACGTGTTGTTCGTCGACGACGACCACACTCAAGCCACCCTCCGTCGGCCGGTGCTGCGCGGCTTTGGCGCCCGGCTGGACCGCCTTGGACCGCACGATCGGGTGGCTGTCGTCGTTCAGAGCCGGTATCGCCTGGAGATCCTGAGCCGCTTCACGACCGATCGGGACGCCACCCGCGCTGCCCTTGCCGAACTCGACAGCGGCGGTCGTTACGGCGGATTCGCAGGTTCATGGGCCTGGCGAAACCGGACGAAGGGCACGGTTTCGTCCACGAGCGGAGATTCCGCGTCCTCGCGGGAGGGCGCTTCGTTCAGTGGCGCGCAGAACCGGGTGAATGCGACACAGGCGGTGAGCTTGGGCCAGGTTGACGGCCCGGCGCCGCCTGGCGCCATCTCTGCGGTTGGGCCGTCCGCGGTGGGCGTCCCGGGTTCCTTCGGCCGAATGTCCGAGGATTTCGTATCTGGATGGAACGGCCTCGATGTGGCCGACGCCGCCTCGCGGGCACGGGACCTTCAGTTCTCGGTCGACGCGGTGGTATCCACCATGCGCGCGCTCGAAGCGCCGCAGGGACGCAAGGTGTTGCTGCTTCTTGCGGGGAGCTGGCCGACTTTCGAGCGGCGGCCGGGCAGTAGCGGGCTGTCCGGATTCCTTCGGACGGACCCCTTCGCCGCCGTGTCATCGGAACTCGAACTGCTGGACGAACTGATCGATACCGCGAATCTGCTCGGATACACGGTCTATCCGATGGACCAGCAGAGCGTCCGGCCGAGTACGTCGTTGTGGCGCAACCTGCGCTACGTGGCCCGCGACACGGGCGGGAAAGCGTTCATGGCCGGAAGCAACGTCAAGGCGCTCGACAAGGTCAGCTTCGATACGTCGAACTACTACTGGCTGGGCTTCGTGCCGGAGTACCAACGCGACGATCGGCCGCACGACATCCGGGTCGAGGTCGTGCAGCCCGGACTTCGTGTGCGTTCCCGCCGCGGCTACCTGGACCTCTCTCGCCGCGTCGAAGCCGACATGGAGGCGCAGCGCGCCCTCCTGTTCCCGTCCGACGCGGAACCCGGCGCGGGTCCTCTGCTGGTTGAACTCGGCGAAGTGGAGACCGCCGACCGCCGCACTATGCGCGTGCCGGTGAGTGTGTACCTGCCCGTGGGCAGGTTCCCGGCTCTGCCGTACGACGGACGTTTCCGGCAGGAGCTGGAGGTGCGCTTTGCCACCGTGGACCGGTTTGGCCGCCAGGCCGAGATTCCGGTGATTCCCTTGTCCCTGGGTGGCGGCGCCGAGCCTTCCCCCGACGACGTCGTCCTCTACGAGACGTTGCTGACCATGCACCGGCGGCCCCACGAACTGGTGGTCACGGTCCACGACCCGCTGTCGCGGTTGACGGCTGCCGCCCGGATTCCGATGGCGCCGTGAGAGTGTTGGCTATGGGTTCTGACGCAGAGGAGTCGCCATGAAACGAAACGGAACGACAAGTAGGTTGCTGTTCGCACTTGGGGCGGTGCTGGTTGTGAGTTCCGTGTTGCCCGCGACGGCGCAGTCTGGAACTCAGGCGCCCGTTGCGCCGCCGCCGCCTCGAAGTCCCTGAGGGGACGGATGATGAGAGTGCCCATCGACATCGACGTACCGGTCGGCACGCTTGCGGCGTTGCCGTACGGCGATCGGTACCTGCAACGGTTGGAGGTCCGCTTCGCGACGATTGACGGCGACGGTTGGCGCGCCGAGAACCCAGCGATCCCGCTGGCGTTGTGGAGCGATACCGCCCCGGAACCCGATGCCGTGTTCCGTTACCATGCGGAGGTGACGATGCGCCACCTGCCCCATACCGTCGTGGTCGCTGTGCGTGATCAGGTTTCCCGTCAGACCTCCAGCGCCCGCGTCGAGGTGGCGCCTTGACCGACGGTGAGTCCTGAGCAGAGCCCCGAAACAAGGGGAAGCGTGAGCGGAGGAACCATGCGTCGGCCGCCTACAGCCAGCGTGATCGCGCTGGCGTTGATCTGGATGGCGGCGCCCATGATGGCTCAACCCGCTTCGGCGCCTTCGGCTGACCTGATCTTCGGCGAGGAGATCGATGTCCGGGTCGTCAACCTGGAGGTCGTGGTCGAGGATCGCGACGGGAACCGGATCGACGGCCTGACCGCCGGCGACTTCCAGATCCTGGTCGACGGGCAAGAGGTCGATGTCGACTACTTCAGCGAGATCCTCGAGAACCGCGCCGTGGAGGCGGAGGGGGGCGAGGCGCCGCCCTCGATCGGCGACGGAGAGGTCGTTCCGACGAACTACTTGTTCTTCGTCGACAACGACCACACGCATGTGACCTTCCGGGGCCCCGTACTGCGCGGCTTTGCCGATCAGTTGGCTGAACTCGGTCTCCAGGACCAGGTGGCGGTGGTGGTCCAGAGCGGCGCGCGGCTCTCGGTCCTGAGCCCCTTTACGGCGAACCGGGAGCGGACACGCGAAGCCTTCGAGCAACTGGAGCGGGGGCGCCGCTACGGCGGCAGCCTGCGCTCGACGCGGCGGATCGATCGCATGCGCTTCTTTGAAGGTGAGGCACTGGAGCGGTCGGCGGGGACGTCGGCTTCTCCGGATATCGCGGCGGATTCTACGCCGGACCTGTTGTCGAGCATTTCGGAAGACCTGGGCTCGGTGGACAGGGATCTGGCGCTTGCGGGCCTGAGGTTGCCGCAACTCGAGACCGAAGCTCAGGCGGATGCGCTCGCCCGCGATCTCGAATTCTCGATCACTGCCGTGGTGTCGACGATGCGGGCGCTTCAGGCGCCCCAGGGACGCAAGGTGCTCCTGCTCCTGGCGGGCGCCTGGCCGACTGGCAACTTCCGGCCCGAGGGCCAGGGGCTCGGCATTCGGACCGACCGCGAGATGCTCGACGGGTTGATCGATACAGCGAATCTGCTCGGCTACACCGTCTACCCGATGGACCAGCAGACCACCCGGCCCAGTACGGTGCTATGGCAGAACCTGCGTTACGTCGCACGCGACACCGGCGGCAGGGCCTTCATGGCGGGAACGAACCTCGATGCGCTGGCGAAGGTCAGCGCGGATACAGCCAACTACTACTGGCTGGGTTTCGTTCCGGAGTACCGGCGAAACGATCAGGTCCACGACGTACGGGTCGACGTGCTGCGGGAGGGATTGCGTGTGCGGTCGCGCCGCGGATACCTCGACGTTTCGCGTCGCGCCGAGGCCGACATGGAAGCTCAACGCGCGCTGCTGTTTCCAGGCGAAGATCTGACCGGTCCCGAGCCGGTCCTCCGCGTCGAGATCGGTGACCCGCAGCCGTTCGGCCTGCGCAAGATGAAGGTGCTCGTCACGGTGTACGTGCCCGTCGGCAGGTTCCCGGTACTGCCCTACGAGGACCAGTTTCTGAGCAGGCTGGAACTCCGGTTCGCGGTCGTCGACCGCAACGGCGAGCAGGCTGGAATTCCCCTCATCCCCCTCGACCTGCGTGGACGGTCCAAGCCCGCCGAAGACGCCGTGGTGCCGTACAATGCCACGTTGACCCTGCGGCGGCGGCCCCACGCGCTGGTGGTTTCGGTCCATGACCCATTGAGCCGGCAGACGATCAGCAAGCGCGCCGTAGTGGCTTTCAAGTGAACACCGTGAGCCTGATCGACGGCGTCGGCGGCGCGTTCATCTTCAGCGAAGATCCCAAGCGCCTCGCCGCCTGGTACACGGAGCACCTCGGCATCGAGTTCGAGGGCGGCGAGGAGTTCGGCGCCTTCTACGTCCGCTACGTGGTTGCCGATCCGAGCGACGCCGACTGGATCATGGACACGACCTTCGCGATCATGACGGCGAAGCAGCCGGTGCCGCGAATGACGCCGAATGAGAGTACGGAGCCTGGCGACATGTACGGCGATCAGCCGTTCATGGTCAACCTGCGGGTGCGCGACCTGGACGCGGTGCTGGAGCACCTCGCCGAGCGGGGCGTGGCGCCGCTGCGCCGGGACGACGAGGGCTACGCGCTGTTCGCCTGGGTCCGGGACCCGGAGGGGAACCGGGTGGAGCTGTATCAGCCGCGACCGGAACCGGCCGCGGCGGCTGGCGAAGACTGAGCGCTATCCCTCAGTCCGCCAGCCCCTGGCAGGCGCTCTGCGCGCCGGTCGGGTCCATCGCCTCGCCGCCTTCGCCGATGTAGGCGACCTTGCCGTCCTTGCCGACCACGTAGGTCACGCGCTTGGCGAGTCCGGCGTACTGCTCCATCGTTCCGCCGTACTGATTGATCACCGCGGCATCGACATCGCTCAGCAGCGCGAAGTCGAGTTCCAACTCCTCGGCAAACCTCTTGTTGTCTTCCAGTTTGTCGGCGCTGATGCCGAAGACGACCGAATCACTGCCTGCGAACTCGGAGATACCAGCCTGGTATCCCTTCATTTCCATCGTTCACCCGCCGGTGAAGGCTTTGGGGAAGAAGGCCAGGACGACGTTCTTCTGGCCCGCGAAGGACGACAGGGTCACCTGGGCGCCGTCCGTGCTGGGCAGCGTGAAGTCGGGCGCCGCGTCACCGACGGCGAGGGAAGCGCCGCTGGCGGGCGCCGAGGCGATCGCGGCGGCGGCCAGGAGGAGCGCCGGGGGTGTGCAACGGATCATGGAGGTCTCCAGGTTCTCGGGTTTCGTGCTGTTCTCGCGCGTCCAGGGACCGGAAACCGGCGCCAGGGGATTTGGGAAGAGCGCGCGAGTGTAGCAGCCCTCGCAGGGGGCTGCTGTACACTCCGCGATCAGGCGGTGGCCACTCGGCGAAGCGCTCTGGGGTTGCCCGGATTGCGCATTCGAACCGGTTGCGGGAACGGCGAGCAAAGGAGACTCGGATGAAGGGTTTGAACCAGATCGATCGGGCCGGCAAGGTCGCCGCTGCCGGCAGCGAAGGCCGTTTCCTCGAAGGGATCAGACAGCGTTTCACTGTGCTCGGCGCGACTTTCTGCATTGTGGCCCTGCTCGCGGCCGCCCCGGCGGCGGTCGCCGACGACGGCGAGTTCCCGCGCACGGCGAGCGGCCGGCCGGATCTCACCGGCACCTACGACATCGCCACGCTGACGCCCCTGGAACGCGATGAGAAGTTCAGCGACAACCTGTACCTGAGTCCGGAAGAAGCGGAGGAGATCGCGAACGCGGTCGCCACCCGCCGGGCGGATGCGCTCGTGGCCAGCGATCCGACGCGCGAGGCGCCGCCGCCGGGCGGCGACGGGTCCCCGGGCGCCGCGGGCAACGTCGGCGGCTACAACGACTTCTGGCTCGACTACGGCAGCGGCTCGATCGTCCTCGACGGCAAGTTCCGCACCTCTCTCGTGTTAGATCCCCCGAACGGCCGTCTGCCGAAGATGAAGCCGGCGGCCCAGCAGGCGCGGATGGCCTTCTTCTCCCTGTTCCGGGAGAACACCGGCACCGCCTGGTGGCTCGAGAACGACGGTCCCGGCCCGTACGACAACATGGAGCAGCGCCCCCTCGGTGAGCGTTGCGTTCTCGGCTTCGGCTCGACTTCGGGACCGCCGATGCTGCCGACCGCCTACAACAACCTGAAGCGGGTGGTGCAGACCGAGGACTACGTGATGATCCTCGCCGAGATGATCCACGACGCCCGGATCATCCGGATCGACGGCAAGCACCTGCCGGAAGCGATGACGAGTTACATGGGCGACTCCGTCGGGCATTGGGACGGCGACACGCTGGTCGTCGAGACGAGGAACTTCGGCAAGAAGCCTGGCATGTACACCTACGGCGCGGGCGAGGGCCTGAAGGTCACGGAGCGTTTCAGCCGCATCGACGAGAGCACCCTGAACTACGGCTTCACGGTCGAGGACCCGAACACGTGGGAATCGGCCTGGAGCGGTGAGTTCCCGTGGCCGACCGCGGGCGGGCGGGTCTACGAGTATGCCTGCCACGAGGGCAACTACGCGATGGGGAACATCATGCGCGGCGCGCGGCTGCTGGAAGCCGACGCGGCAGGCGCCGCGACTGGCGGCGAGTAGGACCCCTGCGTCGCCGCGTCACCAGCCCGGTGGCGGTGGCGGCAGCGGCACTGTTCGCCGCCTGCGCACCGCCGGCGCCTGAAGGAGTACCGCCGGGCTTCGAACTCCACCCGGCGTTCGAGCTCGAACTCGCCGCGGCCGAGCCCGTCGTCGTCGACCCGATCGATCTCGCCTTCGACGAGCGGGGCCGGGCGTTCGTGCTCGAACTGCCGGGTTATCCGGGCATGGAACGGCCGGCGCGCATCGTCGCGCTCTCGGACCGCGACGGCGACGGGCGGTGGGACCGGCGGCGCCTGTTCGCGGGCGACCTGGGCATGGCGGACTCGATCCTGCCGTGGCGTCAAGGTCTCCTGGTGGCGGCGCCGCCTGACCTCGTCTACCTCGAAGACACCGACGGCGACGGTCGAGCGGACCGACGCGACGTGCTGCTGAGCGGCTTTGCCGAGGGCAATCCCCAGCACAACGTGAACGCCCTTCGCTACGGCCTGGACAACTGGATCCACGGCGCCAACGGAGGCAACGGCGCGCGCCCGTTCTGGCCGGATGCGCCGGACGAGGTCATCGAACTCGGGCAGGACGACTTCCGGGTCGACTTCCGGGGCGGGCCGGAGTCGCGACGCTTCGAGCGGACGGGGCGCGGCGCGGGCGGCTTCGGCATGACGTTCGACGTCTGGGGCCGCTCCTTCGGCACCCACAACCTGGACCACCTGAGTCAGCTCGTGATTCCGCGCCGCTACCTCGCTCGCCTCCCGGCCCCGTGGCAGAACGCCCGCCTGCGTCTGGCGGCGCACGCGGACGGCGGGCCCGCCGAGCTGTTTCCGATCGGGGTGCGGCAGACCCGACCCAACCACCCGGAACAGTCGAGCCGGTTCTCGGCCGCCTGCGGGGTCACGGCGTACGGGGGCGGCGCGTTCGACGGCGCCGGGCTGACGGAGCAGGGCCTTGCGGTCTTCGTGGCCGATCCGTCGGCGAACGTGGTGCACCGGGCGGTGGTGGATGCGCACGGCGCGGTGGCGGAGGCGGGCCGCGGGCGGCCCGGCGTCGAGTTTCTGGCCTCGACGGATCCACTGTTCCGGCCGGTCAACCTGCGCGTGGGTCCGGACGGCGCCCTCTACGTGCTGGACATGCACCGCGGCGTGATCGAGCACCCGGAGTGGATCCCCGATCGGATGGAGGCCGCGCTCGATCTCTACGAGGGGGACGACCGCGGGCGGATCTACCGGGTCGTACCGGCCGGCGGTCTGCCGGCCTGGGCGGCGGACTTCGCGGGGTTCGACCGGTCGCGGCCCGATGACCTGGTCGAAGCGCTGGGTCATGCGAACAGGTGGCGGCGTTTGACGGCACAGCGGCTTCTCGTCGAAGAGCACGAAGAGGCGCCTCCGGCTGCGCTGGTGCAGGCCCTGCGAGATCGCGTTTCCGAACCGGGCGCGCCTCTGGGCCGGCTCCATGCCCTGTGGACCCTGGCCGGCGTCGGGGCACTCGACCGCGGGTCGCTCGAGGCTCTTCTCCGTGACCCGCACCCGGAGCTGCGTCGGAACGCGTTGCTGTTGCTCGAAGAGATACGCGGCGGTGGCGCGACGGCCGATACGCCGGAACTCGCGGAGGCCGTGCTGGGTCTGGTGCTGGGTCTGATTGGGGACCCCAACCCGGGCGTGCGGCTGCAGGCGGTCCTGACTGCCGGCCTCCTGCTCGCTTCGGATGCCTCTCCGGGGCCGGACTTCGGCCGTGCTGTGGCGGCCGCGGTGGTGGCCGGGGTGGCGCGACCCGCGGGAGAGACGCCCGCGTCGCCGGCGGGGGAGACGCCGGCGCCAGCGGACATCGAGCGCGACGGACCCTGGCTGCGCCTGGCCGCCGTCTCGGTCCTGGCCGACGATCCGGCGTCCTCGCTCAGGCTGCTGCTCGAACCGGGTGGGGCGGTAGACCCGGTCGCGGCCGACACGATCGAACGGGTGGCGGCGCTCGTTCCCGCCGACCGGTTGGCCGAGATCGTCGGCGACCGCGCGGTTCTGCGTACCCTGACCGAGTTCAGCGACGACGGTTCCGGCGTGGGGCGCGCCCTGCTTGCCGGGCTCACCGCGGCGGCCACGGGCGCCGCTGACCCTGGAATCGCCGGCGCCGAGCTGCTTCGACCCTTGCGGCGTCTGCGCCGCTCGAACGACGATCGCCTGGCCGCGGCGGCCTGGCAGATGACCTCCGCTCTGGCCGCCGACGTGCTCGCGGAAGAGATCGCGTTCCTCGACTGCGCCGGATTGCGGGCCGCGGACTCGGCCCGGGAGCTGGAGGAGCGGCTGGGAGCCCTGGCGCTCTTGGGTCTTCGCCGGCTCTGGCCCGGGAGCGCGGAAGAAGGGGCCGCTTCGTGCCCGGAGGACCGCGGGGCGACGCCCGGGGCGGCGATCCCCGGCGGAACGTGGTTGGAACGGATGGGTGCGCTGCTCGATGCCGGTCATCCGGCGGCGGTGCAGCGTGCCGCCATGGCGGAACTGGCGGTAGCCGATGAAGCGGCCGTTACCCGCTTCCTGGTCGATCGCTGGCCCTACCTGGGACCGGCCGCCAGACGGGACGCGGGCAGCTACCTGATCCGGGGCAGGGGGCGGCACGGCGCGCTCCTCGACGCGATCGAGAGTGGCCGCATCCGGCTGGGTGAGATGAACTTCATCCTCGAGCGCCGCCGTTTCCTGCTGCGTTCGCCGGATCCGGCGATCCGGCGACGGGCGGCGGCCCTGTTCGACGACGCGGGTGTCGTCTCCCGCCCGGAAGCCATGGCGGCGATGCGTCCGGCGCTCGATCTCGAGGGGGATCCGGGGCGCGGCGAGGCGCTGTTCCTCGATCTCTGCGCCCGCTGCCACCGCAGCGGCGAGAGCGGCGCCGGGCCGGGTCCGGACCTCTCCGGCATCGGCCGCAAGAGCGCGGAGACGCTCCTGCACGACATCCTGGATCCGAACGCGGCGGTCGACACCGGCTACGTGAACTACGTCGTCGAGACCGTCGAGGGCGAGGCGTTCTCCGGACTCCTGGCGGCGAGTTCAGGCGGCGACGTGGTCCTGCACGCGGCCGAAGACGCGCTGATCGAGGTCGCCGGCGAACGGATTCGCGAGGTGCGCAGCGATGGCCTGTCGATGATGCCCGAAGAGTTGGAGGCGGGCCTCGAACCCGCCGACATGGCCGATCTGCTCGCGTTCCTGCGCCGCTAGGGCCGGCGGACTCGTTCGATCTCCAGGAAGCGCTCCTTCAGGCGCACCGCCTGCTCGAGATCGAGCACCAGGTAGATCTCGTTGGGCCGCGGCCCGCGCCGCAGGTAGTCGTAGAGGTAGGCGGGCAGCTTGTCGTGGCGGCCCAGGGTGAGCCAAACGCCCTCTTTCGCGAGATCGCGGGCGCGCTCCCAAAACGGCGCCGCCACGCGATGCTCGAACGGCCGCAGGTCGTGCATCGCCTCGAGCGCCAGGTAGTTCAGGCGGCGCGTCGTCTCGTCGACCGGATAGGACAGCACCGTGCCGAAGGGAAGCTCGCTGCCGAACCAGGGCGGCAGGGACTCGAGCGCGTCATTCGGCCCCAGCGGGTAGGGCTCCGCCCGTGTCGGGTGGTTCGTGTAGAGCAGCAGCGCTCCCTCCCATTCGCGCTCTTCGAGCGCCTCGATCAGCGCCACCGCCGTGTACTGGTGGTCGGCGTGGTTGTCGAGCAGCGGGTTCGGCGCCGCGATCAGGTCCGGGCCCGTCCAGTCGACTTCGCGGCGCAGGTCGGCCACCAGCTCGGGCCAGCTCGACTCGAAGGGCCGGGTGGCCAACTGCGGCTCGGAGTTGAGGCGCCGGAAGAGTCCTGGGTCTTCGAGGTCCGTCAGGATGGGCGGTACGATCTGCGGCTGCCGTTCGTAGAGGGTGCGCAGGGTGCCGTCGAAGTAGCCCAGGTTGCGCGCACGGTTGATCGGCACGCCGCCCAGAAAGGGCACTGTCAGGCTGTCCCAGGTGCGTATCAGGCCCTTGATGCGGTAGTGCTGCCCGGTGTCCGGAAACAGCCCGCCATAGTTCTTGCCGCCGTAGTCGCCCGCGGTCACCGTGACCACGTCGGCGAGGGTCGTGGCGTAGAGGCCGAAGGCTGCGATCTCGGCGTCGTCGGGGTGGGGAGCGATCACCAGCACCTTGGTCGCGGCATCGATCGGCGGGTTCGCGAACACGACCACACGCGCCGATCCTGTGCGCCAGCCGATCTGCCGGCCGACCATTTCGATCCGGCCGCGGCCGGCCGCGGGTGAGACGTTCAGGTAGCGGCGGCCGGTCGAGCGGGGAGCGAAGGATTGGGTGAACTTCCGGTCGCCGGAACGGAACTCGATGTGGGGGCCCAGCGACGGCAGGAGCGGCCTTGTCTTGACGTGGAGTTCGAGGAACGCCGTGATCCCGGCGCCGGGGGCCTTCTGTGGCCAGTCGAAGCCCTTGCGGGTAAGGCGGACCTCGAAGGTCTGGCCGTCGCGGCGTTCGAGGGCGTAGTCGTGCGCCTGGCGGGGATCGTGCTGGAAGAAGTTCCGGTAGGAGCTGCCGCGGCAGTGACCCCAGAGTCCGACCGCGACCAGGGCGATCAGGACGGCGACGGAGCGCCGGGAAACCGAGGGCCGCGAACTCACCGTGGACCGGGCGGCGCCGGACCGAGGTACTCGCAGTGGCCTCGTGCGCCGAGCAACTCGTCGATCTCGCTCTTGACCGCATCATCGACCGGGGCGCGGCTGCCGTTGGCGCCCGCGGTGACGGTCATGTCGTCGAGTTCGATCCTGAACTCCACTTCGACCCCGCCGTTCGGTCTGCCGTTCGACCCGCGGTGACGGTGCTGGTCGAGCAGGTCGCGGAGGCGTTCCAGATCGTCGCCTGAGACGTCGCCGCCGGCGCCCGCAGTACTCGTGGCGTCGAGGTGGATGCAGAGGCGCCGGGCCAGCTTCGCCTCGACCTCGGCGATGCCGACCACCTTGCTGACGACCAGGTTCGGGTCCTCGCGGCGCCGGTCGACCCGGCCGGTGAAGAACAACACGGCGCCTCGATCCAGCGCGGCCTCGTACTCGGTGTAGACGTCCGCGAACAGGACGCCTTCGATCCGGTCGCTGCGATCCTCGAGTTGAACGATCGCCATCTTCTGGCCGGGATTGCGCCCCTTGCGGGTGCGGGTGGTGCGGAGCCCACCGAGCAGCGCGCCCAGGACGACTTCGGTGTCGGCCGGCAACGCCTTCAACTGCTCGACGTTCACGTTGCCGAAGCGCTCAAGGAGCTCTCTGTGGTCGTCGAGTGGATGGCTGGTGGCGAAGAAGCCGAGCGCCTCCTTCTCGTGGGCCAGGAGCTCGGTGGCGCTCCACGGCGGCACCGACGGCAGGTCCTGGTCCTCTTCGTCCTCCGCCTTGGCGTCGTCCCGGCTGCCGAAGAGCAGGCTCGCCTGTCCGCTTTCCCGATCCGCCGCGGCGCGTTGGCCCGCCTTGATCGCCGGTTCGAGCGCCTGGAGCATCGCCGCGCGCTTGTCCTGGCCGTGGATGAGGTCGAAGGCGCCGGATTTGATCAGGGCGTCGATCGCGGTCCGGTTGACGATCTGCAGCGGCACCCGCCGGCAGAAGTCCCACAGACTGCGGAAGGGGCCGCTGTCGTTTCGTGCCTCGAGGATCGCGCGCACGGCCTTCTCGCCGACGCCCTTGACCGCGGACAGGCCGAAGCGGATGTGGCCGTTGGCGTTGCCGTGCTCCTCACCGGGATCGAAGACGACGTGGAAGCGCACTCCGGAGCGGTCGATATCGGGTGGGCCGACCTCGATCCCGGTGCGACCGTCCGGGAGCTTCACCCGGGCGCATTGGTCGACGTAGTGGACCAGCTTGTCCGTGCTGTCGGCGGCGTAGGTGAGGACCGCGGCCATGTACTGCACCGGGAAGTAGGTCTTCAGGTAGGCCGTCTGGTAAGCGAGCAGGGTGTAGCCGACGGAGTGGGACTTGTTGAAGCCGTAGCCGGCGAACTCCTCGATCAGGCTGAACAACTGGGTTGCCTGGGCCTTGCCCAGTCCCTTGTCCTGGGCGCCGGCCAGGAAACGCTGCCGGGCCGCATTGATCGTCTTGCGGCTCTTCTTGCTGATCGCCTTGATCAGCGTGTACGCCTCCCGCAGCGGCACGTCGCCCAGCTCGTGGACGATCTGCATCACCTGTTCCTGGAACACCATGACGCCGTGGGTTTCGGCGGTGTGCCGGTCGACGATCTCGTGGACCTTCGGCGTCGCCTCGCGGCCGTTCTTGCGGTCGCAGTAGGTGCCGATGAGGGCCATCGGGCCGGGGCGGAACAGAGCGTTGGCGGCGACCAGGTCCTCGAGCCGGTCGGGCTTCATCTGCAGCAGCAGGTTCCGCATGCCCTCGGACTCGAACTGGAAGGTGCCCGCCGTGTCCGCGCGGGCGAAGACGTCGAGCACGCTCGGGTCGGTGAGATCGATGTGGTCGAGATCGAGGGGACCGCGGCCTTCGGCGGTGCCGGGAACCGCCTCCGCGATCGCCTCCGGCGGCAGGGTCTCGCGCACCAATTCGCGGCAGCGCTCGATGATGGACAGGGTCGTCAGCCCGAGGAAGTCCATCTTGAGCAGGCCCATCTTCTCGACCGTGGGACCGTCCCACTGGGTCACCAGAACGTCCTTCGACCCCTGGGTGCGGCTGGTGGCCAGCGGCACCAGGTTCTCGAGCGGCTGGGTTGCGATGACCAGCCCGGCAGCGTGGACGCCGCTGTGCCGGGTGATCCCCTCGAGTTCTTGCGCGGTGTCGATCACCTCGCGGACCTGCTCGTCTTCGTCGTAGAGCCCCTTGAGCTCCTTCTCGCGCTGCAGCGCCTGACCGATCGTCACCCCGAGTTCGGACCCGATCAGCTTCGAGATCCGATCGACCTGGGCGAGCGGCAACTCGTGCACCCGCCCGACGTCGCGGATCGCTGCGCGGGCCTTCATCGTGCCGAAGGTGATGATCTGCGCGACGTAGCCGTACTTTTCGCGGACGTACTCGAGGATCTCGGCGCGGCCGTCCTGGCACAGGTCGATGTCGATGTCCGGATACTCGCTGCGGTCGGGATCGGTGAAACGTTCGAACAGAAGCCCGTAGCGCACCGGGCAGGCGTGCGAGAGGCCGAGCGTGTAGCCGACCATGGTGCCGACGCCCGAGCCGCGGGCGGTGGCCGGGATGCCGCGTTTGCGCGCCTCGTTGACGAAGTCCCAGACGATCAGGAAGTAGGCGCTGATCTTCTTGCCGGCGAGGACGGAGAGCTCGTGGTCGAGGCGGCGACGGTGCGCATCCTCGATCCCGTCGCCGTAGCGCCAGACCAGACCCGCCTCACTGAGTTCGCGCAGAGCCCGGTCGCAGTCGGCGTGGAGCGTGGCCAGTTCCTCCTCGCCGGGTTGTTCGGCCAGGGGTTCGACCCGGTAGCCGGCGCAGAAGCGGGCGAACCAGAGGGTGCTGCCCGGCGCCGCTTCCTCCGTCTCAGCGGGCAGCGCCGCCGGTTCCGTGCCCTCGACCCGCACCAGGGGAGCGTGGTTGGCGGAGAAGTCGAGCTCGACGTTGCAGCGGTCCGCGATCCGGCGCGTGTTCGCCATGGCCTCCGCGGTTTGCGGATCGGCGAAGAGCTTGGCCATCTGCTCGGGGCTCTTGACGTAGAGCTCCTTCGGGTAGTGGAGCCGGTCCTCGTCCTGCTTGTTCTTGCCGGTCGAGACGCAGATCAGCGTGTCGTGGCTGTCCCAGTCCTCGGCGGCCAGGAAGTGGGAGTCGTTGTCGCACACCAGGGGCAGGTCGAGTTCCCCGGCGAGGCGCAGAATCTGCTCGTTGACCCGATCCTGCTCGGGCGTGTCGTGCCGTTGCAGTTCCAGGTAGAAGCAGGGTTCTCCGTGCTCGTCGGCAGGGAACGTGTCCAGGTGCCATAAGGCCTCTTTGCGGGCGTCGTCCCAGTGCACGTCGGCGCCGGTCTCGATGTGCCGCCTCAGGTGGTAGGCGAGAGAGGAGCCGAGGTGGCCGTTGATCGCGACCAGCCCCTCGTTCCACTGCCGGAGCGTCTGCTTGTCCATCCGCGGCTTGTAGTAGAAGCCCTCGAGGAAACTGTCCGACGAGAGCTTCACGAGGTTGCGCCATCCCGGCTCGTTGCGGGCCAGCAGGACCAAGTGGAACCCCCCGTCGGCGACGCCCTGACTCTCCTTGTAGCGGCGGTCGGAGGTCTCCGTCCTGATGTCTGGCGCTACATAGGCCTCGATGCCCAGGATCGGCTTGATGCCCTTCTTGCGGCAGGCCTCGTAGAAGGCAACCGAGCCGTACAGATTGCCGTGATCCGTGAGGGCGACCGCGTCCATGCCGAGCCGCTCGATGCGGTCGACGAGGGGTTCCATCCGGTTGCCCCCATCGAGCAACGAGTACTCGGAGTGGAGGTGGAGGTGGACGAAGTCCGGGGCCATGCTCGGTAGGAAGAGTCTACGCCGCGGGGAGAGGGGTCGGGACCGTGCCGCGCCGCTGTGACGACGCTAGCTTCTCACCGCCGAGGCACCGGCGCAAGCGCCGGAATCGGGTTCCCGCGCGTCTTTTCGTCTAAGTCTGTGTGGCCGCGGCCCCAAAGGTCAGCCAAGAGGACACCGGCGTTGATCCAGGCGCCGCTCCTGCCCCTGGCCGCCGTGCTCGTGGTCGCGCTCGTTGCTGATGGGCGCGGCCGCGAGCAGCCCGGCGCCCTTGATCCTGCGCGGCCGGTCACCGCCGAAGTCGCGGTTCCCGCGCTCGGCGCTGCGGCCTGGCAGCGTGCCGACGACGGCTGGGCGGCGAGGGTCCGGGTCACGGCGGTCGAGCAGGCGGGGCGCCGGGTCCGAGGTCCCGACCGAGCCTGGCTCCGGTTGCGCGGGGGGTTGCCGCCGCCGCCGGAGCGGCGCCTGCGGATGCGTGGGTACTTCAGCCGCCGCCAGTCCTACTTGAATCTGCACGTCACGCTTCAGGGAGAGTGGGGGCTGAACGTGAAGAGCCGGCTGCTGGTTGCCGCCGTCGGCGAGGTTCCGGGCAGGCTCCTGCAGGCGGCGGCGCGATTCCGGAATCGGCTCCTCGACGCGGTGGCGTCGACCGACCGGCCGGGCGCCGTACTCGCTCAGGCGCTGGTGTTCGGAGATGCGCGCCGCGTGCCTCCGGATTGGAAGACGGGACTCCGTCGCGCCGGTCTTTCCCACCTGCTCGCGGTGTCGGGTCTGCACGTGGGACTGATCCTGGGGGGCTTCTGGTGGCTGTTCGGCGGAATGTCGGATCGGCTGGCCGCGTTGGGCGGCGCCTCGGTCCTCGTGCTGTACGGCTGCCTCGTCGGCCCGCGACCGTCGCTGCTGCGGGCGGCGGTGATGGCTCTGCTCGTCATCCTGGCGCTGGTCCTCGAACGGCCTCCGCGAGCGCTGAACTCGCTCTGCGCCGCGCTGATCGTGATGCTGTCGTTCGACCCGGCGGTGGCCTTCGATCTCGGCTTCCAGCTCAGTTTTCTGGCCACCACGGGAATCCTCCTGCTGACGCCACGGCTGCTCAGGTCCTGGCGGCGACAAGGAGTAGTCAGGCGGGCCGGGTATGTCGCCGCCGCCCTGGCGGTGACCGTCGCGGCCCAGCTCGCCACCATGCCGGTCACGGCTGTCCGGATCGGTGTATTGACGCCGCTGGCGCCGGCGCTCAACCTCGCCTTCGTGCCCTGGACCGCGTTGGCGCTGGGGGTTTCCCTGCTTTGGGTGGTCGTCGCGGCCGCCGCCTCGATGCCCCTGGTGTCGATGGTCGCCGGGCCCGTGGCGGCCGTGCTCCTGGGGATTCTGGACGCGCTGAGCCTGCCCTTCGCGTGGCTCGCGGAACTGCCTCCGGGCGCCTGGCTGGCGGTGCCGGTGAGCGTCGGCTTCGGCGCCGCGGTGACGCTGGCGATCTGGCTTGGAATCCTCCTGTCCGGAATCCGGCGGGCCGCCTACGCGCTGTCGCTGGTTCTTGTATGCACGCCGATGCCGGCCGACTCCGAGCCGAGGCTGGTGATGCTCGACGTGGGCCAGGGGGAGGCGTTGCTGTTGCGGAGCGGCGACCGCGGCCCGGTGATCCTGGTCGACGGCGGAGGGTTTCGTCAGGGCAACTTCGCGGAAGCGGCGCTGCTCCAGGCCCTGGCCGCGGAGGGGGTCCGTCGGATCGATCTGGCGATCCTGTCGCATGGTGACGCGGACCACTGCAAGGGCCTGCTCGAACTTTCCCGGTACCTGCGGGTCGAGCGTCTGTGGGCGGCGGGTGTGGAAGTCCGGGACGGCTGCGGCTGGGAGCTCGCCGAGCGGCTCCACGGGGGGGTGGAGCTGGTCGAGCGCGGTTACGCGGAGGCAGTCGGCGTCTGGCGGCTCGAGGTCCATCACCCGGGACCGGAACCGGTCGCCGACGGCAACTCGGCGTCCCTGGTGGTCCGCGCCTGTGCCGAGCGCTCCTGCGTCCTGCTTACGGGCGACCTCGACCTGGCCGGCGAAAGGGAGCTGCTGGGCTGGACCCGAAGCCGGGGGAGAACGCTTCGAAGCGATGTGCTCAAGGTTGCCCATCACGGCAGCCGCACGTCGAGCGGCGCGGACTTCCTCGACGCCGTGGCGCCACGGCTGGCGCTGATGTCGGCCGGCCGACGCAACGCGTACGGACATCCGTCGCCGGAGGTGGTGGAGCGGATCGAAGGTCGGGAGGCCGGCGTCCTGCGCACGGACCTTCACGGGCGAATCGAGATTCGCTTCCGGCGCCACGGCTCGGGCGTTCGGCGGCTCGTGTGGCAGGTCGCGGCGTGGCCGCGCAGAGGCGTCGACTAGGCTGCGCCCATGCCGGAACTCCCGTGGCAGGTGATCGCGGTGTTGGGCCCGACGGCGACCGGCAAGAGCGCGTTCGCGATGGAACTTGCCGAGGATCTCGGGGCGAAGGGCTTCGGGACGGAACTGATCAGCGCCGACGCGCTGCAGGCCTATCGCGGCTTCGACATCGGCACTGCAAAGCCGGGTCCGCGAGCGCGGACCCGGGTGCGGCATCACCTGGTCGATGTGCTCGAACCGCATCAGGCCTTCTCGGCGGGGGAGTTCGCGCGCCGGGCGCGCGCGGCGGTGAAGGAGATCGAGGGGCGGGGACGTCTCCCGATCCTGGTGGGCGGCGGCGGCTTCTACCTGCGTGCGCTGTTCGAGGGTCTGGCGCCGGTGCCGCCGGTACCGCCGGAGGTGCGGGCCGGCTTGCGGAGCGAGCTGCGCTCTGTGGGTCTCGAGGCGCTGGTCGAGGAACTGCGGGTCGTCGACCCGGAAAGCGCGGCGACGCTCGCCGCCGGCGACACGCAACGCGTTCTGAGAGCGCTGGAGGTGTTTCGCGTCACCGGCCGCACTCTCCCGAGCTGGCATCGCGCGGGCTGGGAACTGGCGCTCGACAGACGGGTGCTCAAGGTTGGATTGACCCTGCCGAGAGCCCTTCTGTACGATGCCATCGAGGCGCGGGCCAGACGCATGCTGGAACGCGGCTGGCTGGCCGAAGTGATGCGCCTGCGGGAATGCGCCGGCTGTCGCCATGGGCGTTCCTGGACTGAGTTGCCGGCGTGTCAGGCTATCGGCTACCGGCAGTTCGCCGATCACCTGGAGGGGAAGTTGACCCTGGAGCAGGCTTTGGAGGAGACGATCCGCGCCACTCGCCGCTACGCCAAACGGCAGGAGACTTGGTTTCGCCGCGAGACGGGAGTCTGCTGGGTCGACGCCTCGCGCCGGGAATGTGTGGAGCGAGCACTACAGGGGATCGTCGAGGGTGTGGCCGGAACCCGAACCGACGGGGTGACGCGGTGAAGACGCCGCGCTCCACGGCGACCGTTCTGACCGTCCTTCTTGCTGCCTGCGCTGGTTCGACGTTGACGCCGGCGCCGCCGGAGCCGGAGGCCTCGTTCGACTATCGGGGCGGCCCGATCCTGCGTCCACCGCTCGAAGGCTTCAAGGAGAACATCCCCGAGCAGAGCCGCTACGAACTGGCCTCCGCATGGGAGGCGCTCAACCGAGGCGAGTTCGAGACGGCGCGGAGCGGTGCGGAGACGCTGCTCCGAATCGATCCGACACTGCTGCCGGCCACCGTCGTGCTGGCCCAGACTCACCTGGCTGCCGAGGCGCCGGAGCGGGCGCTCGAACTCCTCGCCGAGCCGTTGGCCGGCCGGCCCGAATACGTCGCCGGCCAGCTCGTCTACGCGCGGGCGGCGGAACTCACCGGCGATGCCGTTGCCGCCTACGGCGCCTACCGCGGCATCGCTGAGCTCGATCAGGAGGCGGCCACCCGGGCCGCGGCCCTTCGCACCCGAGCGACAGCGGATCTCGGCGAACGGACCGGAGCTGCGCTTGGCGCGGGCCGGTTGGTTGAAGCCGGCGCGGCACTCGAGACACTGCGGACGTGGGCGCCTGACGACACGGCGACGGTCGATCTGCGCCGGCGCCTGGCACGCGCCCGAGGCGACGCGGAAGAGGAGTTGGAGGCGACCCGGGTGCTGGTCGCCGGCGGCGATGCGCCGCTGGAGCTGCTGCAACGGCAGGCCGCGCTCGAAGTCGAAAGCGGCGACACCCGTGCCGGCCTCGATCTCTACGAGCGGCTCGCGGAGAGTCATCCGGGCAACGTGGAGATCGCGGCGGCTCTGGCAGTCGCTCGGTTCACCTGGCGCACGAAGCTGCTGCCCGACAGGGTAGCGCGGCTGCTCGACGCTTCGAGCCTGTTGAGGGGCGACTTCGCGGCGCTGACGTACTGGCTCGTAGCGGGCGTACGGACCGGTTCCGCCGGCGATACGGTGATCGTCAGCGACATCGGGGAGCATCCCCAGCGCCGGGAGATCGCCCGGGTCCTGAACCTGGGGCTGATGGCGCCGGTCGATGCGGCGGTGCGCCGGTTCGCTCCCAACGACTACATGCGCCGCGGCCCGGCGCTGGCCAGCCTGCTTCGCATGCCGGCCCGGATCGGCAGCGGCGCCGCCTGTGTCGGCGGCGCCGGCGGTCCCGCGGCCGACGACCTGGACGCCGTGTGCGCGGCGGCTCTTCGTTGTCGCCTGATCTCCGAGCCCGCGGAATGCCGGCCCCAGGCGGCGATCTCGGGGCGCGAAGCGACCGAGGCGCTGCGCCGCACCCTCCATCTGATCCAGTAGACCCCGCGCCCCGCGGCCGCCGGCAGGCGCCGCCGATCCAAAGAACATCCGGAGACCTTCTGGAGAATTCAGCCATGACCTCATCCGTTCCCTCCGCGAAGTCCGCTCTCGACCAGGAGCGCGCCGTCGTCGTGGTGATCGACATGCAGGGCCGGCTCGTCGACCTGATGCACCGGCCCCGGATGATCATCGACGGCACGGCCCGGCTGCTGCGGTTGGCGCAGATGTTCGATCTGCCGGTGATCGTGACCGAGCAGTACCCCCAGGGGCTGGGTTCGACGCGTGAGGAACTGGCGGCGGTCATCGAGGAAACGGACCCGGAAGGTAGCCGGACCAGCAGGGTGGTGAAGGACTCCTTCGGCTGCTGCGGCGAGCCGGCGTTCGAGGAGGCCCTGGCGGCTGCGAGACCGGGTCTCGAACCGGGGAATCAGCAGGTTGTCGTGGCGGGGATCGAGGCCCACATCTGCGTCGTGCAGACGGTGCTCGATCTGATCTCGCGCGGCACGGACGTCCACGTATGCTGGGACTGCACAAGTTCGCGGGGCGAGGAGTACCGGCGCCACGCGCTCGAGCGGATGGGCGCGGCCGGCGCCCAGATCACGAACCACGAGTCTGTTGCCTTCGAACTCGCGCGCGACAAGAACCATCCCCGGTTCAAGGGCGTCAACCGGTTGCTCAGGGAGGGGCAGATCGCTTGACCGGCGCGGCGCGGCTGATGTTCCTGGTTGCGGCCCTGGCCATTGCGGCGGCGCCGCTGGCGGCTCAGCCGACGACCCCGGCCGCGGGCGACGCGGAAGCCGCGGTAAGGGCGACCTTCGAGGCCTACCGCCAGGCGCTGATCGCCGGTGACGGCGAACGGGCGGCCGCCCTGGTCGACCGGGAGACTGCCGACTACTACCGGGAGCTGAAGCGGCTGGTCTTGGGTGGCGGCGAGGAGGAGGTGCGGCAGCGGACCTTCGTCGACCGCTTTCTGATCGTGGCCTTCCGGCACCAGTTCGACGCTGCCGAACTGACCGGGATGGACCTCGCCGACGTGATCGGGCGGGCGATGGAGATCGGCTGGATCAACGGAGCGGCGATCGAGCAACTCGCTGTGGGCGAGGTCCGTATCTTCGGCAACGAGGCCTTCGCCGCGGCCCGCACGCGGGCGTCCCTGGAGGACCCTGCTCTCGGCGGCGGCATCGACGAACTGGAGTACCGCTTCGTGAACGAGGGCGGGACCTGGAAGTTCCGGTTCAGCGCGCTCGTTTCGTCGATCGACGAGGTGATGCGGAACCTGGCGGCCCAACTAGGCGCCGACGAGGACGACCTGATCTTCACCCTGGTCGAGTCCCTGACCGGAGTTGAAGTGCTGCCCGAGGTCTGGGACGCGGTCGAGCGCTGATCGGCTGCGCCGTCACCGCTGCGGGACCCACGCCAGCGGACGGCCGAACCCGCTTCGGTGGTGCGGTACGATCGCGCCGTGCCGATCCGGCGAACAGCGTTAGTGGTCGTTGCCGCTGCTCTGGTGGCGGCCGCCGGGGCCGGTCTGCTCGCCAGAGCCCCGGCGCCGGCGCCGGCCGCGCAGATCCGGGGTCCCGACGATCGGCACGACCCCCGCACCCGCTACCGGCGTTCTCTGCCGCCTCAGGCGATGAGGATGTTCGAGCGCTACCTGGCACCCCCGGTCGGGCCGGACGAGGTGCTGCGCGAGTTCTACTTCACCCGCCTCGCCTACAGCGGCAGGACCTACATGGGCGGCGGCAGTTGGTCGGTCGACTTCCCGAAAGCCGACCGCCAGTTCATGACCGGTCTGAAGCGACTGCTCGACCAGTTGGACGCCTACGACTACGACAACGCCCTGGTGGCCACGGACCCGAAGCTGTCCCGGTTTCCCTTCCTCTACTCGGTGGAGGTCGGCTACATGATGCTGAATCCGGAGGAGCGGGCCGCTCTGCGCCGGTACCTGCTGGCTGGCGGTTTCTGGGTCATCGACGATTTCTGGGGCACCTGGGAGTGGGCGAACCTGGAGCGGGAGCTTGCTCTCCTGCTGCCGGAGTATCCGATCGTCGACATTCCCCTCGACCACCCGATCTTCCACTGCTTCTACGATGTCGAGGAAATCCTCCAGGTGCCGAACGTCGGTCAGGCTCGGGGCGGCGGACCGACCTGGGAGCAGGACGGATACACGCCGCACGTGCGGGGCATCTTCGATGACCACGGTCGCCTGCTGGTGGTGATCAACTGGAACACCGACCTGGGCGACGCCTGGGAGTGGGCGGAAGACGCTTGGTATCCGGTGCGGTTCTCGCATTACGCGTACCAGATGGGAGTCAACTTCGTCGTCTACGCCATGTCGCACTGACGCCGCGACACCTGAACCGCCCATCTCCGCGTTTCTTCCTTCCTGTCTTCCTGTCCTCGTTCGTGATGACTGGCCTTTTCGAGTTCCTGTTCAAGTACCGGCCGTCTCTGTTCGAGGAGGGCCGGTTCGCCGTCGCCGCTCCGGGCTGGATGCAGGCGGCGGCGCTGCTTGCCGGCGGCGCGCTCGTGTTCGCCGCCTTCACCTACCGGCGGATGCGACCGGGTCCGAGCGGCGGCGCCGAGCGCTACCGCTGGCTGCCGCCGACGCTGCGCTCGCTCGCGATCGCTGTGCTGGTCCTGTGCCTGCTGCAACCCGCCCTCGTTCTGTCGACGGTCGTGCCGCAGGAGTCCTTCGTCGGCGTCCTGATCGACGACTCGGGCAGCATGGCAATGCCGGACGAGGACGCCGCCGAGGACGACACCCGGGCCGGGGCGGTCCGGGAGGCGCTCTCCGGGCAGCCGGGGTCGCTGCTGGAGCTCCTCGGGCAGCGCTTCCAGGTCCGCCAACTTGCCTTCGGTCGCGGCGCCGAGCGGATCGAGTCCATCGATCAACTCCGGTTCGACCGCTCTGACAGCCGCATCGGCGAGGCCCTGAGCGCGGCCTCGGACGAACTGGCGGGCCTGCCGCTGGCGGGCCTCGTCCTGGTCTCCGACGGCGCCGACTCCGCACCGGCCGAGCTCGGTGACGCCCTGCTGGCGCTGAAGGCCGCCGGGACGCCGGTGCACACGATCGGCCTCGGGCGGCCGCGCCTGGAGAAGGACATCGAAGTGTCCCGGGTGGTCGCGCCGCGGCGGGTGCTCGAAGGATCGACCGTGGAGGTCGAGGTCACGTTGAGCCAGACCGGCTTCGGGGGCCGCAGCGTGAACCTCGAAGTCGAGGACGACGGGCGGATCGTGAACATGCAGCCGGTGACCTTTCCGCGCCGGAGTTCGGCGGTGACGGCCCGGGTGATGTTCGCCGCCAGCGATGAGGGGGCGCGGGAGTTCCGCTTTCGGGTCGCCGGCCAGCCGGGTGAGGAACTGACCCTGAACAACGAGCGGGTCGCCCTGGTCGAGGTGACGAACAGGAAGGAGAAGATCTTCTTCTTCGAGGGCGAACCGCGACACGAGTCCAGGTTCCTGCGGCGGGCGGTCCAGTTCGACGAGAATCTCCAACTCGTGTCCATGACGCGCCAGGCGGCGAACAAGTTCTACGGCATCAACTTCGATGAGGACACGAAGCGCTTCGACGGTTTTCCGACCCGCCGCGAGGATCTGTTCGAGTATCAGGGCATCATTCTGGGCAGCATGGAGGCGAGCTTCTTCACCCACGACCAGATGCGGATGGTGGTCGATTTCGCCGTCCAGCGCGGCGGCGGCGTGCTGCTGCTCGGTACCCACAGGTCGTTCTCTGAAGGGGGCTTCGCCGGCACGCCGATCGCCGAGCTGTCGCCGCTTGTCCTCTACGAACCGCCGGCGGGAGAAGACCGCCCGGAACTGATCTACGACCTGCAACTGGAGTTGACGGCCCAGGGCAGCGCCCACCCCGCGATGCTGCTGCGCGACGACCGGACCGAGTCCAACGAGCTCTGGTCGACCTTGCCGCGACTCTCCGCGTACCAGCGGACGACCGAACTGAAGGCCGGCGCCACCGCGTTGCTCAGAGCGGAGACTCCCATGATGCGCGATCCGCTGATCGCCCTGGCGTATCACCGGATTGGCCGCGGCCGGGCGATCGCCTTCACGCCGCACGACTCCTGGCACTGGCAGATGAGCGCCGAAATCCCGCTCGAGGACCAAACCCACGAACGGCTCTGGCGCCAGATGCTGCGCTGGCTGGTGTCCTACGTGCCGGACCGCGTCGAGGTCGAGACGGACGGGGACCGGTTCGAGCCCGGCAGCACGGTGACGCTGCGCGCCATGGTGCGCGATGCGGCCTTCCGGGAGGTGAATCGGGCCCAGGTCACAGCAGTGATCGAGATGCCGTCCGGCGAGGAGGTCGAAGTGCCGCTCGACTGGTCGGTGGAGCGCGACGGCGAGTTCGTCGGCGCCTTCGTGGCCGGCGAGCGCGGTCTCTACCGGGTCGAGGTCGACGCGCGGTCGGAGGGCGAATTGCTCGGTGTCGGGGTGTCGCGCTTTGCGGTCGACACGCTGAACGAGGAGCTCTTCGGCGCCGCTCGCCGGGACTCGGTGTTGCGGAGGATCGCCCGCGAGACCGGTGGCCGGCAGTACGAGTTGGACGAGATGAACAGCCTGGTCGAGGACCTCTCGGTCAGCCGCGAGGGCACAACGGTGCGTGAGACGCGGGATCTCTGGGACATGCCGGTCCTGTTCCTGCTGCTCGTCGTTTTGCTGGGCGGGGAATGGGCGGTTCGGCGCCGCCTGGGGATGGCGTGAGTCGTCGGGGGCGCATGGGGCTTCTGCTGGCGGCGGCATTCGCGGGCTCGCTTGCCGTCGCCCCGCTCGGCGCCGAGAGCCACCTCCTGGTGGTGACCGGGGTTGGCGGCGAGCAGGCCTACACCGAGCGTTTCCACGCCTGGGCGGCACGGATGGTGGAGGCCGCGCTCGAGGCGGGCCTGAGCGAGGACAACGTGGTCTACCTCGGCGAACGTCCCGATCTCGATCCGGAGCGGATCCGGGCCCGTTCCACGGGCGAGAATCTGCTCGCGGAGATCGAAGCGCTCGGCAAGCGGTCGAGCGCCGGCGACGATGTGTGGATCCTGCTCTTCGGGCACGGCAGCGGCTCGGCGGGCCCGCCGCGATTCAATCTGCCGGGGCGGGACCTGGTGGCCGAGCAGTACGCCGCCGCGCTCGAGCCGCTGGCGGACCGTCGCCTGGTGTTCATCAACGCGAGTTCCGCATCCGGCGGCTTCATCGGACCGCTGGCGAAGGAGGGACGGGTGGTGATTACCGCCACCAGATCCGGCGCGCAGGGCAACGAGGCGCTCTTCGGCGGCTACATCGCGGAGGCCTTCGACGGCGCCGCGGGAGACGGGAACAAGGACGGGCGCACGTCCGCCCTCGAGGCCTTCGAGTTCGCGCAGCGCGAGGTCGAGCGTTACTACCGGCAGGCAGGACAGATCCGCACCGAACACGCGCTCCTCGAGGACAACGGCGACGGTGAGGGAAGCCTGGAACCGGCCGGCGTCGATGCCTCCAAACCGGTCGACGGGAGGCTTGCGAGTCTGGTTCTCCTCGGCGAGGAAGCGCTTCCTCAGGCACTGACCGAGGAGAGCCGGGAGCTTGTCGAGCGGCGCGGCGAGATCGAGCGCCGGATCGACGCACTGCGGCTGCAGCGGGAGACGCTCGACGAGGAGGTCTACTTGAGCGAACTCCAGGATCTGATGGTCGAACTGGCCCTGGTTGACCGGGAGCTGGGGGCGGCCGGGGCGGACAGGGCGAACGGGGACGGAGAAGACGACGGTTCCGTCGGCGGCGCCGGAGACCCGGACCGATGAGCGCGAGCCTCGATCCCACCCGCCGGTGGATCGGACCGGTGGCGGTCGTTCTGGCGGTGGCCGTCTGGTCTCCCGCAGCCGTCGCGGTTCAGGACGAGCCAGTGTCACTGGACGACGTCGAGCAGTGGATCTCGACCGGCCGCTACGACGAAGCGATGGAGCAGCTCGACGCACGGACCGACGAGGCGGGCGATCCCCGGGTGTTGAGGTTGCGCGTGGAGGCGCTGACCTCGACCGGTCGCTACGACGAGGCGGCCGCAGCGTTCGAGGGCGTCGACGCGCAGGCTCTCGGTCTCGGGGTGCTGCGGGGCAGGGTCGCGCTCCTTGGCGGCGATCGGGAGGTCGCCCGGCGTTCCTTCGAGGAGGCCCGGGCTGCCCGGGGCGCCGACGCGCTGCTCGCTTCGTTCGAACTCGCGCGGCTTGCCTGGGACCGGGGAGAGATCGCGGAGGCGACGGCCGGCTTCTACGAGATGATCGACGCCTACAACGGAGGCGCCGCCGACACGGCCGAGGAACTCGTGGCGGTGGGGCAGGCCTGCCAGTTGCTGGGGCGCGACGATCCGGAGCTGTTCAAGGACGCGCTGCGCGCTTACGACGAGGCGGTGGCGCTCGCTCCCTCCTGGCCGGCGCCTCGCATCAGGATCGGCGAGCTGTTCCTCGAGAAGTACGACAGCAGTCAGGCGCGGTCGTCGCTGGTCGATGTGCTGCGGTCCAATCCACGCCATCCGGAGGCGCTGCTGGCGATGGCGCGAACCATGCGGTTCGATGGCGATCCTCGGGCCCAGGGCATCCTCGACTCGGCCCTGGAGGTCAACCCGAACCTGATTCCGGCGCGTGTGTTTCAGGCCCGGCTCCGCTTTCAGGCGGAGCGGTTCGGGGAGGCGCGGGAAGAGGCCGAGAAGGCGCTGGAGGTCGATCCGGGTTCGTTCACCGCCCGGACTCTGCTGGCGGCGGCGGCGGTCCTCGAGGGGCGCGACGAGGACTTCGCGCGTCTCCTCGACGGCGTGCTCGCCGACAATCCCCGGTACGCCGATCTGTTCAACGACCTGGCCGATGCCAGCGTCGACAACCGGCTCTACCCGCAGGCGCGCGACTTCGCCGCCGAGGCCGTGCGCATCGACCCGAAGTCCTGGCGCGGCTACGGATTGCTGGGCGCGAACCAGCTTCGGCTGGGCGATATCGAGGCCGGCCGCGCCAACCTGGAAACCTCCTTCGCGGGCGACCCCTACAACGTCTGGACCAAGAACACGCTCGACCTGCTCGACACCTTCGGCGACTACCGGAAGGTCGAGAGCGAGCACTTCGAGTTCCACATCCACGACCGCGAGGCCGACCTGCTGGCCCCCTACATGGTCGAGCTGGCCGAGGAGGCCTGGGCGACGCTCTCCGAGCGCTACCGCTTCGAGCCCCCGACGCCGATCCGGGTGGAGGTCTATCCGTCGCACGCCGACTTCTCGGTTCGCACCGTGGGGTTGGCCGGTCTCGGCGCTCTCGGCGTGTGCTTCGGCCCGGTGCTCGCTCTCGACTCGCCGTCGGCGCGTCAGGTCGGCCACTTCAACTGGGGCGGCACCCTCTGGCACGAGATCGCCCACACGTTCACCCTGCTCGCCACCGACTCGAAGATCCCGCGCTGGTTGACGGAGGGTCTGTCCGTGTTCGAGGAGCGGCGGGCGCGGCCGGGCTGGGGCGATGACGTGCAGGTGCGCTTCCTCACCGCGCTGCGCGACGACGAGTTGCTCGGCATCGCCGAGATCAACGACGGCTTCGTCCGGCCCAGGTTTCCGAACCAGATCCTGCTGTCCTACTTCCAGGCCTCCCTGATCTGCGACTGGATCGAGGAGAACTACGGCTTCGACGCGATTCGGACGATGCTCGCGGGCTATCGCGACGGCAGGAGCACGGAGGAGGTCTTCGAGGAGGCGATGTCGCTCTCTCTCGAAGACTTCGACGAGCGGTTCTTCGGCCATCTCCGTGCGCGCTTCGGCTCTGCTGTGGCGGCGCTCGGCGATGCTCCGCCGAGTTCCAGCGAGGAAGAGCAGGAATCCGGCGAGGGCGGACCGTCCCGCGCACCGACACGGAATCCGTTCGAGCGCCGCGAGCCGAATCTCGAGCAGTTGGCGCTGGCTGCGATGGAAAACCCGGACGACTTCAGAATCCAGATGACGTATGGCTACGCCCTGTTCCGGGAGGAGCGCTTCGCTGAGGCGGAAGAGCCGCTGCGGCGCGGGCGCAACCTGTTCCCGGAGTACGTCGGCGCCGGAAACGCCTACACTCTGCTGGCCGAAATCTACCGGCAGCAGGAACGCGAGGAGGAGGCGGTCGAGGCACTCATGACGCTGGTGGCAAGCAACGAGACGGCCTGGGAGGAGCACCTGGCTCTTGCCGAGCTGCTCGCCGGCGCCGGCCGCGACGAGGAGCAGGCCGAAATCCTGGAGCGGTCGCTCTACATCTCGCCGTACGATCTCGACGTGCACCGCCGTCTCGCCGAACTCGCCGCCGCTTCCGAGCGCTTCGGTGTCGTGGTGCGCGAACGCGGGGCCCTGGTCGCTCTCGACCCGCCCGATCGCGCGGCCGCGCTCTACGAGCTGGCGCTGGCGCAGCGTGACGCCGGTCAGCCCGAGCGTGCGCGCCGGACCGTGCTGCGAGCGCTCGAGGTGGCGCCCGGATACGACCCGGCGCAGGAACTGCTGCTCGACCTGGTGGGGAAGGGCTCGTGATCCGTTTCCGGAGCGGTTGCCGTGGCGCACTCGCCGGTCTCGTCGTGCTCGTCGGGCTGACCGGCGCCCTCTTCGCCCGCGATGATTTCTGGCGCGCCCCCAAGGTGGAGACGCCGTCGTTCCCCTACTCGGGCGGCTTCACCTTCGCCCGGATCAGGTTCGAGCCGACCCAATGGGGCGGCGGCCCGTTCATGTGGAATCTGGATCTCAAGTGGAACCACGACTATCCGATGGCGGAGGAGAACTTCACCCGCATAGTCGACGAAATGACCCATATCGACGTGTTCACGGGCGGCGGCAACGTGCTGGAGCTGACCGATCCGCGGCTCTTCGAGCATCCCTGGGCGTACCTCTGCGAGGCGGGGTTCTGGAACCCGACCGAGGAAGAACTCGCCAACCTCCGCTCGTACCTGTTCAAGGGCGGTTTCCTGGTCATCGACGACTTCTTCGACGTGCGCGGCTACCCCCTGCAGTGGGAGAACTTCGAACGGCAGATGGGACGGCTTCTGCCCGGTTACGAACTGGTTCCGATGACCATCGATCACCCGGTCTTCCGGTCCTTCTTCCGTCTCGAGGATCTCGACTTCGATCTCGACCTTCCCGGCATCTTTCCGGTCCACGGCAAGATCTACGGCGTCTTCGAGGACAACGATCCGACCCGGCGGCTGATGGTCGCCATCAACTACAACATGGACATCGGCGACTTCTGGGAATGGTCCGAGTACGCCATCTACCCGGTGGATGTGACCCAGAAGGGTTTCAAGCTGGGCGTCAACTACCTCATCTACGGCATGACTCACTGATGCGTCCTCGGAATCCGACGGAGCCTTTCAATACCTCCCCCGAACGATGGAGAACTCGATGAACGACACCCTAGAACAAGCGGCCGACGGCGCGCCGAGCGCCCAGGGCTTGACCAGCGAGAGCGACATCGAGCTGGCGGCGCGGTTGGCGGTGGGCAGGGAGCAGATCCTGACCCAGCTCGCCAAGCAGATCGTGGGTCAGGAGGAGGTGCTGGGGCAGGTCCTGATGACCCTGTTCGTGGGCGGCAACAGCATCCTGACCGGCGTTCCGGGCCTGGCGAAGACTCTCATCGTCCAGACCGTGGCGGAGATCCTGGACCTCGAGTTCAGCCGCATCCAGTTCACGCCCGACCTCATGCCGAGCGACATCACCGGCACCGACATCATCCAGGAGGATCCGGACACGGGCAGGCGGGAGATGGTCTTCATGCCGGGCCCGATCTTCGCCCAGATCCTGCTCGCGGACGAGATCAACCGGACGCCGCCCAAGACGCAGGCGGCCCTGCTCGAGGCGATGCAGGAGCACCGGGTGACGGTGCAGGGGCGGACCTACGACCTGAAGGAACCGTTCTTCGTCTTCGCGACCCAGAATCCGATCGAGCTGGAGGGGACCTACCCGTTGCCGGAGGCCCAGCTCGACCGCTTCATGTTCAACATCGTCATCGACCATCTGGCCGAGGACGAGGAGATGGAGATCGTCGACGCGACGACGACCGTGCGCGAGTTCACGCTCGAAACCCACGTGACAGGCGCCGATCTGCGCGCGTTCCACCGCCTGGTGCGGCGGGTGCCGATCGCCGATCCGATTCTCCGCTACGCCGTCCACCTGGTTCGCATGACGCGGCCCGACACCCCCGAGGCGCCCGACTTCGTGAACAAGTGGGTTCAGTACGGCGCGAGTGTGCGCGCGGCCCAGTTCATGGTTCTCGGCGCCAAGGCGAAGGCGTTGATGGACGGCCGCTACCACGTCGCGCACGAGGACGTCCGGTCCCTGGCGGCGCCGGTCATGCGGCACCGCATCCTGACCAACTTCCACGCCGAGTCGGAGCGGGTCACCACCGACGAGATCGTTTCCCGTCTGCTGGAACTCGCGCCGGTGACGGCGAGCGGCATGAGCTGACGGACGGTGACGGCGTGAGCTACGGGCGGTTCGTCGACACCCAGACGCTGAGTCGGATCAGCAGTCTGGACCTGCTCGCCAAGACGGTGGTCGAGGGCTTCATCAGCGGTCTTCACCGCTCGCCGTACCTGGGGCGTTCGATGGACTTCGCCGAGTACCGCGCCTACCAGCCCGGCGACGACATCCGCCGCGTCGACTGGAAGCTCTTCTGCCGCACGGACCGCTTTTACGTCAAGGAGTTCGAGGCGGACACGAACACCAGCCTGATGATCGCGCTCGACGTCTCCCGCTCGATGGACTTCGGCACCGGGGCGCTGACCAAGCTGGACTACGGGCGCTACCTCGCGGCGTGCCTGGGTTACTTCGCGTCCAGGCAGAAGGACCGCATCGGCCTGGTGACCTTCGACAGCGCGATCGTCGACTTCGTTCCACCCGCCGCCAAGCACCTCCAGGTCGCTCTGCACACGATCGACCGCATCGAGCCGGGCGGCGGAGGCAGCCTGCGCGAACCGCTGCTCGAAATCGTGAACTCGGTGCGCCGCCGCAGCATGGTGGTCCTCATCTCGGACTTCTACGAGGACCCCGAAACGGTGATCAAGGCGGCGGCGGGGTTCCGGCACAAGGGCAACGACGTCATCCTCTTCCACCTGCTCGATCCCGCGGAACTCCGCTTCGACTTCGAGGGCGAACTGGACCTGCGCGATCTGGAGACGGGCACACGGCAGGCGGTGATGCCGGACGTGCTCCGGGATCAGTACCTGGACCTGATTCGCGAGCACACGCAGACCCTCAAGCGCTCCCTGGTCGAGGCCGACATCGACTACACGCTGGTCGACACGTCGCAACCCCTGGACGCGGCGCTGTACAGCTACCTCTCGGCGCGCCTGTACGCGATGAAGGCGAGGTAGGGAACCATGGGTCTGCTGGCGCCCCTCTTCCTGCTCGGTCTGGCCGCGGTCGCGGTGCCGGTGCTCATCCACATGCGTCTGCGTCACCGGAGTCAGGTGGTCGCGTTTCCATCCCTGATGTTCATCTCCAGGGCGCCGTATCGCTCCGTTCGCCGCCGCCGTCTGCGCGATCTTCTGCTTCTGGCTCTGCGCTGCCTGGCGCTGGCGCTCCTGGCGGTGGCTTTTGCACGGCCTCTGTTTCAGGGCGACGCAGCGGCCAACGCGGCCGCCGCCAACCGGCTGACCGTCGTGCTGCTGGACAACTCCTTCAGCATGGGCTTCGGCGGCAGGTGGCAGCGGGCCACCACGGCCGCGGCCTCGGCGTTCGACGGGTTGGGTGCGGGAGATCGCGGCGCCCTGATCCTCTACTCGGACCAGGCGGAGATGGTGAGCGCGCCGACGGCGGCCGGCGCCCTGCTGGCGACGCTGGCGAGGGAGGCGGAGCTCGTTCCCCGCGCCACGTCCCTGCTGCCCGCGATTCAGGTGGCGCGGAGGGTGTTCGCGGACGCGGGAAGCCCCGCCGTGCGGGAACTGGTGATCGTCAGCGACTTCCAGCGTTCGTCCTGGGCGGCCGACAACGTGGCGGCGTTGCCCTGGGGCGTCGAACTGCGCCTCGTCGATGTCCGTTCGGAGACGGAGGACCGGGGCAATGCCGCCGTCACGGACGTGATACTCGATCACTCCCGCGTGTCTCCCAATGAACCGGGAGGGGGCGACCGGGAACGGGTCGGCATCGCGGCCCGCGTCAGCTATCGGGGTGTCGCCGGAGCAGCCGAGGAGGAAGGAGCGGCCGGGCCTCTGCGGGCGGAAGTCGACCTGCTCTTCGACGGCGAGGTCATCCAGACCCGGGCCGTGGCGTTGCTCCTCGACTCGTCGACGATGGTCAATTTCGCGCCCGAGGTTCTGGAGCGGGAACGCACGACCCGGGGCACGGTGCGCCTCCGCGAGGACGCTCTCGATACCGACAACGAGTTCCACTTCGTGCTGTCTCCCGCGCACGAGGTCGGTGTGCTGGTCATCGAACCCGGGGGCGACCGGCGCCGCGGTCGCTACCTCGAGGATGCGCTGTCGCTGGGCCGCCGTCCGTTCCTGAGGGTGAACAGAGTCCAGGCTTCCGGCTTTGAGCCGACGATGCTGGGAGGCAAGTCGGTCGTCGTGATCAACGACGCGGCGCAGCAGCTCCCCTCCGCGGCGGTCGCGGCGGTCGTCCGCTTCGTCCGCGAAGGCGGCGGCCTGCTGCTCGGGGTCGAGCGCGGCCTGAACTCGACTTCGGCGCTGCTCGGGGAGTTCGGGGTCGAAAGCTCGCAGCAGGTGGACCGGCTCTCCGGCACGCCCGGTTCCCTGGCCTGGTTCGACACCGGGCACCCGGTCTTCGACGTCTTCGCCGCGGCGCGGAGCGGCGACTTCTCATCGGCGTCGTTCTTCCGCTACCACCGGCTGGAGGTACCCGAAGGCGCGGTCGCGATCGCCCTTTTCGACGACGGTTCGCCGGCTCTGATCGACCTGATGCCCGCGGTGTCGGAGGACGAGGTCTCCAATGCCGTCGACGCCGGGGGCGGGCGCGTGCTGGTGTTGCCCACGTCGTTCGACACGTTCTGGAACACTCTGCCAGTCCAGGCGGTGTTCCTTCCCTTCATGCATCGCTCGGTGCAGTACCTGGCCGGCTACTCGTTGCCCCGTTCGTGGTACCGCGTCGGCGACGTCGCCTCCGTCGAGTTGCCCGGACCGGCGGAAAGCGAGGGTGACGGCTACATCTCGGTCGCTCCGTCCGGCAGCGAGCGCCGCCTCGGCACAGGTGGAGGCGACCTTCTACTCGACGTGGAGGAGCCGGGCTTCTACCACTTTCGCGAAGTGCGGGCGGACGTCACGGCCGAGCGTCTGACGCTCGCGGCCAACGTGCCGGTGTTGGAGTCGGACCTGGGCGCACTGGACCTCGACGAGTTCACGTCCCGCATCAGACCGGAACCGGCTGAAGGCGCAGCGGCCGACCTGGAGAGCGCGCTGACACCCGAGGAGCGGGAGCGGCGGCAGCGCCTCTGGTGGTACCTGATCGCCGCGGCGGCGGCGGTCCTGGCGGCGGAGGGCCTGTTCGGCAACCGCCGGCGGGCGGCCGCGGCGCCGATCGTGACAGCATGGAGTCCCACCGGCGAGGAGACGTGATGGCAGCCAGCTTCGATCCCATCTACGACCCGACCTACGGCGAGCTGATGAGCGTCATCCGGCGTGTGCGCGCGCGCTGGCGCGTGAAGGTGGCCTTGCGCGGCTTCGTCATGCTGACGATGGCCGGATTCGCCGCCTTTGCGATGTCCGTGTGGGGCATGGACTACTTCCTCTACAGCGAGCGGGCGGTCTCTGTCTTCCGCTGGCTCACCTACCTGGCCGTGATCGCGCTTGCCGTCCGGCTGCTGGTGGCGCCCCTGGTTCAGCGGGTGTCCAAGCAGCAGGTGGCGCTCTACGTTGAAGAGCACGAACCGACGCTCAAGGCCTCCGTCCTGAGCGCGGTTGAACTCGGACCGGTGCAGCAGGATTCGCCCCGCGATACGGAGCGGGTATCGCCCGAACTCCAGCGGCGGGTCCTGGAAGAAGCGATCGAGCGCTGCCAGAACAGCGGCTTTGCCTCCCGGATCGAGCGCGGATCGCTCCGCCGGTTCTCGGCAGCCCTGGCGGGCGTGGCGGGCGCCGGCATGGCCGCGGTCCTGCTCAGCCCCGCCTTCCTGCAACACGGCGCGATGCTGCTGTTCGCGCCCTGGCGGGCGGCTGCGGCGGACAATCCCTACCAGTTGCGAGTGGGGCCCGGCAACGCGACCGTGGCGCGTGGATCGGATCAGTTGATCAGCGCGGCCGTGCTGGGTTTCGATCCGGAGCGCGTCGAAGTCGGACTCCGCCCACTGGATGCGAGCGGTGAAGCGCAGGGCGACTGGCGGCAGTGGCCCATGAACCGCGTGAACGCCGAGACCGACCTCGACGCCGAGCTGATGATCGGCGATGTGCGGGCCACCCACGACTTCATTGCCCTGAACCTGCGCGCGGACACCGACTACTACGTCGACGCGTCCGGCGTGCGCTCGTCGATCTACCGCATCCGGGTCAAGGATCTGCCCTACGTGGAGCAGATCGACCTGGAGTACAGGTTCCCTCAGTACAGCGGTCTGTCCGACCGGACGGTCGAGGACGGTGGAGACATCGCCGTGCTCGCGGGCACGGAGGTCCTGTTCAGCATCCTGCCGATCTTCGAAGTGCCGGAAGGAAGGCTCCTGATCGAGGACGAGGTGCCGATCGACCTCAGTTCCGGAGACGGAAGACTGTCGGCCGCCTACACGATCGGCGGCAACACGTACTACCGCATCGAGTTGATGGACGACGAGGGCCGGTGGCGCCGGGCTTCGGCGGAATACATGATCACCGCGCTCGAGGATCAGCCGCCGATCGTCCGTTTCATCAATCCCGGCCGGGACATTCAGGTGACGTTGGTCGACGAGGTGTTTGCCGAAGTCGAGGCCGAGGACGACTACGGTGTGAGTCGTCTGGGCATCCGCTACGCGGTGAACGGAGGCGAGGAGATCTCGCTGAACCTGTTGGACAGCCGCTCCTCGATGAAGAAGGTCAGCGCCGGGCATACGCTCTTCCTGGAAGAGATGGACCTCGGGATCGGCGACTCGATCTCCTACTACGCCGAGGCCTGGGATCGCGGGCGCTCGAAGCCCGTGATCAGCGACATCTACTTCCTGGAGATCAGACCCTTCGATCGGAACTACAAGCGGGCCGAACAGGGCGGTGGCGGCGGCGGTGGCGCCGATGGCGGTTTCGACAACACGCTGTCGCTGCAGCAGAAGATGATCATCTCGGCCACCTTCCGGCTGGTCAGGGACGCGGACGAGTACACAGGCAAGGAGATGTCCGAGAACCTGACCACGATCGCCCTGATGCAGGGACGGCTGCGGGAACAGGTGGGGTCGCTGATCACGCGAATGGGCAACCGCGGCCAGCAGTTGCGCGAGGACGAGGAGTTCTCCCAGATCATCGAGCTCCTTCAGCAGGCCGGTACCGAGATGACGGTCGCTCAGAGAGAACTCGAGGCGGAGCGGCCGGCCGAGGCGATGACGGTGGAGAAGCAGGCCCTGGCGTCGCTGCAGCGTGCGGAATCGACGTTCCGCGAACTGACGGTTTCGTTCCAGCAGGGCGGCGGCGGTGGCGGCGGCGGCAACCAGCAGCTATCGGAGGACCTCGCCGATCTCTTCGAACTGGAGCTGGACAAGCTGCGCAACCAGTACGAGACGGTCCAGCGGGGCGAAGCCGAGCAGGCGCAGGCCGAGATCGACGAACTGATGCAGAAGCTGCGCGAGCTGGCCCGCCGCCAGCAGCGTGAGAACGAACGCCAGAGCCGGCTGCGCGGCCGCCAGCAGCAGGGCGGCGGCGGCGGCGGCAGCCAGCAGCAACTGATCGACGAGACCGAGGAGTTGGCGCGGCGCCTCGAACGGTTGGCGCGTGAACAGCAGCGTTCGGAGCTCCAGCAGACGACCCAGGCGTTGCTGGAGGCCGTCGAGCAGATGCAGCGTTCACAGGCCGGCTCGTCCGGTTCCCAGTCGAGTGCCGGCGCCCAGGGGATCGCGGCCCTGGACAAGCTGCGCGACGCGCGCCGTCTGCTGGACCGCAACCAGCGCCAGCAGCTCGGCCGGGATATGGAGGAACTGCATCAGCGCGCCGAGCGCGTATCGCAGATGCAGAGCCGGATCGAGGAGCAGGTCGAAGAGCTGGCGGGCCAGGAGGGCGAAGACGGCCGGCGACGGAGCGATCTCACGGCGCAAGAGCGTTCGGAACTGATCGAGCGGATCATGGAGCGCAAGGACCGCCTGACCGATGAGGTAGGCGGCCTCGAGGCCCAGCTCAACCGGATGACGAGGAGCGCCCGCGACGAGCAGCCGGAGGCGGCGCGCAAGCTGCAGGCGTCCGCTGAGGTGATTCGGGACGAGCAGTTGAAGGAGAAGATTCGCTACTCCAAGGGTGTATTGGCCGGCCGTGACGCGGAGTTCGCGCGCCTGTTCGAGGGTCAGATCCGCCGGGACATCGACGAGGTGACCGAGCGGATCGCCGAAGCACAGGAGAGCGTCGGCGAAGGCGGAGGAGGCCGCGAGGACCGGATGCTCGAGCAGACCCGCGATCTGGTGGAGAACCTGTCTTCATTCGAGGCCCGTCTGCGCGATCGGACCGAGGCGGGCGCCAGGCTCGGCCAGCGTCCCGGGAGGCAGGGCGAACAGGGCGGCGAGCAGCAGGGCGGCGAGCAACCAGGCGGTCAGCAACCAGGCGGTCAGCAACAAGGCGGCCAGCAGCAGGGCGGCCAGCAGCAGGGTGATCCCTCAGAGGGTGGCGGCGCTCGCAGCCAGCAAGGTGGCGCCAGGGACGGGGGTCGTCCCAACCAGTACGGATCGAGTTCCGGGGGCTACTACCAGCCGGGGACCTTCACCGCCGAGGACCTGCGCCAGTTCGATCGCGAGTTGCAGCAACGGCAGCAGGACCTCGAGGCCCTGAGAGGCGAGCTTCGGCGCGAGCGGATGGACACCTCCGACCTCGATCAGGTCCTGCGCCAGATGGGCGACTTGAACCTGCTCGGGCTCAACCGGGATCCCCTCGCCCTCGAGTCCCTCCGCCGCGACATCGTCGAAGGGCTCCGGCAGTTCGAATACCGTCTGTGGCGCGACCTGCGCGGCGCCGACACCGAACGCGTCTACCAGGGCAACTCCGATCAGGTCCCGGCCGGCTACCGCGAACTCGTCGACGAGTACTTCCGCAAGCTCGCCAACGAGAGCTAGCCGCCGGAGCGGCGGAGCGGAGTGTCGGGCTCACCCGCCCTCTCCTCCGATCTCCGGGAGAGCTGGAGGGCGTCGGCGCGACAAGGCTCGTCGCTGCGAGCAGCTTCTTCGGTGGCCAACGGGCTATCAGAGGGTCCCTAGCAAGCCGAGCGAGGGTTGGACCACGGCCGTTCCTTGAACAGGATATGGGCCGCGAATGCACGCCGGTCTCGAATGTCGGCGGCTTCGAATCGCTCGACTGTAAGTCGCGCGGTCCTGAGGTGTCCTACGACATCCGACTTGAAGAACACCTGTGCGGGGTCGTAGTCCGCCGTATGGCGCTCCTTCTGAAGGTCGACAAAGAGGTCGGCGAAGCTCTGTATCTCCTGCGGGAAGCTCCGGAGCAGGTGCTTCTGACCGCATGCTTCACGGGCCCGACCGTGGGACAGCGATCTGTAGGCCAACGACCAGGCGCGCGTCTTTCGGGCCGCCTTCCCGACCAGACTATCTGCGCAGCAGTGCGCCAGAGAGTGGAACAGGGCGTAGTAGACGG
This sequence comes from Candidatus Multivorans sp., assembly GCA_965205295.1. GTDB lineage: Bacteria > Acidobacteriota > Thermoanaerobaculia > Multivoradales > Multivoraceae > Multivorans. Next base: position 924,735 of record OZ242167.1, on the reverse strand, counting down.
TGCTCACCGCGCGGCGAAGGTGAGTTTGCAGCGGCCGCCCGCGGCCGGAGGGGAGCTGCTGCCCGGCGGAGACGAGAAGATCAAAGGCCTTCAGGGCGCCAGTCTCCCGCATCGGACTGCGTGACCATGTGGATGCTGGGAGCTACCTCCAGATCCTGGTCCCAGAGCAGGTCGCGGACCCTTCTTCGGAACGAGATCAGGCCCTCGGCCTGTTCCTGGGCCTCAACGTCACCCTCGTAGATGGCCCAGACGTCGACGACTTCGTCGCCGTACCAGGATCTGGCGGGCTGTACCCAGATGTTCGTGAAACGCAGACCGGGAAAGACCTCGTGGACAATCCGGTGGACCTCGGCCCTGATGTGGGGCAGTTCTTCACGCAGACCGCGGCTGATGTCCTGAAGCGACTGGCTACTCACGTCCTTCCTTCCTCCTTGCAGGACAATACTGCCTCCGAAACCGAGGCCTCAAGGACTTGGACGGATTCGACCTCTCAGTATCTGCTAGCGCTAGCGTAGGCCCGCTACCGACGAGAGTTGGTGTTCCGGCATCGGCAGGACTCAGTCCGCCCCCCGAGCTTCGGCCGTTGCCGCCGCCGTCCAGCCGGCAAGGGGATCGGAGAAGAGGGCGGGTGAGCCCACCGCGTGAGCCCGACTCCGGTCCGCCGCTCGATCAGCTCCCCGTCGGGATGTCGTTGTAGGGCACGTCGCGGTCGACGCGGATCTCGCCGGGGAGGCCGAGGACGCGTTCGGCGATGATGTTGCGCAGGATCTCGTCGGTACCGCCGGCAATACGGAGGCCGGGGGAGTAGAGGTAGGACTGCTGGAAGAGGGCGGAGGCCGGCATCAGGGAGGGCTCGGTGATCACGCCGCCCATGTCCATCAGATCGGCGCCGAAGGAGGCCACGTTCTGCAGCTTCGAGGCGGAGACGAGCTTGCCGATCGAGTTCTCAGGGCCGGGGATTCGGCCCTGGGACAGGGCGGTCAGCGTGCGCGCCTTGGTGTGCTTCAGGCCCATCGACTCGACGTACCAGTCGGCGATCTTCTCGCGCACGGTGGAGTCGTCGATGGCCGGCCGGCCGTCGAGCAGGCAGTTGGCGGCCAGCTTCATCAACTCGCGGAAGTCCGGCGGCGGCGCGTCGCCGACGGCCAGGCGTTCGTTCATCAGCGTCGCGATGGCGACCTGCCAGCCTTCGCCGATGGCGCCGAGCCGCTGGGCGTCGGGCACGCGGACGTTGGTGAAGAAGACCTCGTTGAAGTTGGAAGCGCCGTTGATCTGCTTGATCGGCTTGACGTCGATTCCGGGCGACTTCATGTCGATGAAGAAGAACGTCAGGCCCTTGTGCTTGGGCAGGGACGAGTCGTGGCGGGCGACGAGGATGCCGTAGTCGGAGTAGTGGGCGCCCGAGGTCCAGACCTTCTGACCGTTGACGACCCAGTCGTCACCGTCGCGGTGGCAGCGGGTCCGTAGCCCGGCGACATCGGAACCGGCCGCCGGCTCCGAGAACAACTGGCACCAGACCTCCTGACCGCGGATCATCGGCGGGATGTAGCGCGCCTGGTGTTCCTCGGCGGCGTACTTCGCCATGATCGGGCCGCACATGCCGAGCCCGATGCTGAAGAAGCCGGTCGGCACGTCGAACTGGGCCTCCTCCTGGTCATAGATGATCGTCTCGATCATCGGCCGGCCGTGGCCGCCGTGCTCGGCCGGCCAGTGGCGGCAGGCGTAACCGGCCTCAGCCTTCTTGTTCTGCCACTTCTTGGCGAGGATGAGCCCTTCCTCGGCGTCCAGCCTGCGGCTGACGCTGGGGCGGTCTTTGCGCGGTTCGGCGTTGGCGCTGAGCCAGGCACGCACCTCGCCGCGGTATGCGGCCTGTTCGGGGGTGTCGTTGAAGTCCATCAGGCGGCCTCCTGTTCCAGACCGGAGACCAACCGGTCCTTCCATACCCGTTCACTGCCGATGCTGAGCGCCAGCAGCTTGGCGCGGCGGTAGTAGAGATGGCAGTCCGACTCCCAGGTGAAACCGATGCCGCCGTGGGTCTGGATGTTCTCCTTCGAGGCGAAGTGGAAGGCCTGGATCGCCGCCACCCGTGCCGCTGCCGCCGCCACCGGCAGTTCGGGGGCGTCGGTCGAAAGGGCCCAGGCCCCGTAGTAGCAGTTCGCCCGTGCCAGTTCGTTCTTGATGTAGATGTCGGCCAGCTTGTGCTTGATCGCCTGGAAGGAGCCGATCGGCCGGCCGAAGGCGTAGCGGCCCTTGGCGTAGCCGATCGCCATCTGCAGACAGGCGTCGGCGCCGCCGAGCTGCTCCATGGCGAACAGCACCGCGGCGCGATCGAACACGCGATCCTTGATCGCCCAGCCCTGACCGGACGCGCCCAGGAGCTCGGCCTCGGCGCCGTCGAAGGCGATCCGGGCGTTGGAGCGTGAGGGATCGAGCGTGTCGACCGGTTCGCGCGACACGCCGTCGCCGGTGAGATCGACGATGGCCAGCGACGAGCCGCCGCCGTCCCTGGCGACGACGACGCAGAAGTCGGCCACATCGCCGTCGGGCACGGGCATCTTCGTTCCGCTCAGACGGCCGTCCTTGAGCGTGGCCTGCAGGTTGGCCTCCGTGGCCTGACCCGGTCCCTCGGACAGGGCGAAGGTGCCGATCGCCCCGCCGGCGGCCAGCTTGGGAAGCAGTCTCTGCTTCTGGTCCTCGGAACCTGCCAGGAGCACGGCCTCGGTGGCCAGGTAGACCGAGGAGGAGAAGGGCACCGGTGCGATGGCCCGGCCGAGTTCCTCGGCGACGACGCAGAGCTCGAGGTAGCCGAAGCCGATGCCGCCGTACTCCTCGGGGATCGCGATTCCCGGCGACTCGTTGGCGCAGACCTGCTGCCAGAGATCGCGCGCGAAGGGTTCGTCCCCGCTCTCCAGCACGCGCCGGGGCACGGTGGTGTCGCAGGCGGCGCGGAGGAAGTTCCGTGTCTGCTGCTTCAGTGCCTTCTGGGCATCCGAGAAATCGAAGTTCATTGCTGCTCCTGGGTCTCTTTTTTTGGAACGCGGAGTGTAGCAGTCAAGGGGTGTGCAGTTCGGCGTGCAGCCCCTCGGGTCAGACCTCGTAGATGCGGCCTTCTACAAGGGCTTCGATCTCGAGGCCGGGGCGGTCCACCATGTCGTCACCGAGGTGCGTAAGCAGCATCCGCCGGCAGTCGAACCGGCGCCTCTGGGCTAGCAGTTCGCGGTAGTTCAGGTGGTTCGGTATCGGCCGGTCGTAGGAGTTGCATTCGCAGATGAAGAGGTCGGCGCCGGCGGCGGCATCGACCAACGCTTCCGTCCACTCCGTGTCGCCGGAGAAGGCCAGTACGCGGCCGCCGTACTCGATCCGCAGGGCGTAGCTCGGCGCCCCGGAAGGGTGGACGACCTCGAACGGCGTCACCCTGAGGCCGCCGATGTCGGCCGGCCGTCGTTCGAGGAGCTCCACGGTCTCGAGCTCGAAGGCGAGTCCGCGCTTGGTGGAGGACGGGTAGAGAGCTTCCTGCGCCTGAGCGAGCCGCTTCGCGAGACCTGGGGGGCCGGCAAGGGTCAGGGGCTCGGTGCGCCGGGCGCGGTAGTGGGCGTCCGACAGCAGGAACGGCAGGCCGCCGAAGTGGTCGCCGTGCAGGTGGGTGATCAGAATGGTTCGGATCGTCGCCGGCTCGATGCCCCTGCCCTTCATCGCGGCAAGCGAGGTTGCCCCGCAGTCGAGCAGCGTCGGCGGCAACGGCCCGTCGCCCGTCTCGCCGCGGAGCAGGAAGCAGGTGTGCAGCCGGCCGCCGCTGCTGAACGCGTCGCCGCAGCCGAGAACCTGGAGTTGGAGCGTCACGGACCGCCGGTCCTCCTGAAGGATTGCGCGCAGCCGATGCCGGCCAGTGGCCTCTCGCCGCGCCGGGGGCATGATAGAGCACGACGCACGGCTGAAGATGCACAACGGGAAGGAGATCTGAAATGGCAGATCGAGACGGGTTCGAGACGCTACGGATCGAGACTGACGGCAACCTGGGGTTGCTGACCTTGGCGCGGCCGGAACGGCTGAACGCCGTCGACTCGACGATGCTCAGTGAGTTGGCGCAGGCAGCCGCCTGGTTCGATGCCCGAAGCGAGATCGACGCGGTGGTTCTGCGCGGCGAGGGGCGCGCGTTCTCGGCGGGCGCGGATCTCAAGGCGGCGGCCGGCGCGGCCTCCGAGTTGAACTGGCGCCAGCGCCGCGAGGCGGGGCAACTGGGCCGTCGCGCCATGGATGCGCTGGAGCAGATGCGGGCGCTGACCGTGGCCCAGATCCAGGGCTACGCGGTCGGGGGCGGCTTCCTGCTCATGCTGGCCTGCGACCTGCGGGTGGTCGCCGAGGACGCCGTGTTCTTCATCCCCGAAGTCGAACTGGGGCTGCCCCTGGCCTGGGGCGGCCTGCCGCGGATGGTGCGCGAGATCGGGCCCGCCCGCACGAAGGAGCTGATCATCACGTGCCGGCGCTTCGGGCCGTCCGAGATCCCTGCCATGGTCAACCGGATCGTGCCGCCGGAGCGGCTGGAAGAGGAGGCTCTGGAGCTGGCTCGGAGTCTGGCCTCGATGCCCACGGTGCCGGCGGCGATCACGAAGGACCACGTCAACGCGGTCGCCCGTTCCATGGCGGGCGCCACGGACTTCGCCGATGGCGACGCGCTGCAGTGGGTACGAGCCGATGCCGAGTCCGATGCGGCGCGGGTGCGCTACACGGAGCGAACCCTGGGCGGTCGGCGGAGCTGAAGCGGAACCGGCTTCCGCCGCCGGCCTATGGCGCTCAGTCGGCCGGCGACTTGTGGACCCGCCCCGACCGCATGACGAAGCGGACATCCTGAAGCTGAGTGACGTCGGCGATCGGGTCGCCCTCGACCGCGATCAGATCGGCTGCCTTGCCGGCGGTGATCGAGCCGGTCTCGTCCCAGATGCCGAGCAGCTTCGCGGTGACCGTCGTCGCCGACTGGATCGCCGTCATCGGCGCCATGCCGCCTTCGACCATGAACAGGAACTCCTGCCCGTTGCTGCCGTGCGGGCAGACGCCGCAATCCGTGCCGAAGGCGATCGGTACGCCCGCGCGGTGGGCCTTGGCGAACGTGTCCTGGATCACCGGGCCGATCGCCGCCGCCTTGGGACGGATGATCTCGGGGAAGTAGCCGGGGACCGCCGCCTTCTCGGCCACGAAGTTGCCTGCTGAAATCGTCGGCACGAAGTAGGTGCCGTGCTGCTTCATCAGCTCGAACGCCTCCTGGTCCATGTAGGTGCCGTGCTCGATCGTCGTCACGCCGGCCCGGATGGCGCGCTTCATGCCCTCCGCGCCGTGGGCATGGGCCGCGACCATGAAGCCGTAGTCCTTCGCGGTGTCGACGATGGCCCGGATCTCTTCCTCGGTGAACTGCGGGTTCTGGCCGCTCTTGGCCAGACTCAGAACGCCGCCGGTGGCAGTGATCTTGATCAGGTCGGCGCCTTCCTTGTAGCGCTGCCGGACCGCCTTGCGGGCGTCCTCGATGCCGTTGACGATGCCCTGCTTGGGGCCGGGATCGCCCTGCAGGTCGGGCCGCATGCCGTTCGTCCGGTCACCGTGCCCGCCTGTGGTGGCGAGCGAGGCGGTCGCGGCGAAGATCCGGGGACCGGGCATCTCGCCCCGGTTGATCGCGTTGCGGACGGCCAGGATCGCGGTCGTCTCGCCGCCCAGGTCGCGGACCGTCGTAAAGCCGGCGAGGAGCGTCCGCTCCGCGTAGGTCAGGGCCTTGACCGTCGAGTCCGCTGGAGTCGCCTGGAAGCGTTCGAGGTAGGAGGCGGCGCCCGCCTGCTGCGAGGTCAGGTGGACGTGCATGTCCATCAGGCCGGGCAGCACGGTGTGTCCGGAGAGGTCGATCAGGCTGTCGCCCTCCTCCGGGTCGACGAAGCCTTCCTCGACCGCGGCGATCGTCCCACCCTCGACCAGGATCGTGCGCTGCCCCAGGACCTCGCCGGCCTCGACATCGACCAGGGCGCCGGCGTGGATGACGGTGCGGCCCTCGGCGGCGAGGCCGCTGGACGGCCCAAGCAGCAGGAGGGCGGCCAGAGAGAGGAAAGTGACTGCGCGAAGCAGAGAGAGTCGGTTGTTCATCGTCGGCAGGCTCCTGGGAGTGAGTCGAAGCGGCGCCGGGACTGTAGCGCAGTGCAGTCTGCCGGCGCGGCGCAAGCTCCTAGGCGCGTTCGCCTTCCGGCAGACGACCAATGCGGCTGACTCCCCAGGTCAGGATGAAGCCGGCGACGGCGATTGGCAGGGCGGAAACGGCCTGGAGGGGGGTGGGGGCGAAGGTCTCGAAGGGCCAGAGACCGACGACCGCGCCCAGCAGAAGCCCCAGGAGGACGCCGAGGGTTGCCTGCCGGAAGCGGCGCAGCGCCAGTCGGACCGCGTTGCTGATCACCGTCGCGCCCACTGCGATGCCGACGAGAACCGGCAGCAGGACGCCCGCCACCTCGACCAGGCCCTCGGGATCGCGGTCTTTGAGCGCGACCAGCAGCCCGTCGACGGCGTCGAGGATCGGCGTGTACTGACCGAGGACGAGCAGCAGATAGGCGCCGCTCAGGCCCGGCAGGATCATGGCCGCGGCGCCGGCTGCCCCGGCGATCGCGAGAAGCACCGGCCCACTGCCGCTGGCAGCGGTGCCGGCCGGGCCGCTCTGCAGCAGAACGAGCAGGGCCATGGCGGCGAAACCGCCCGCGGCGCCGCACCACATTGCGCGCCCGGCTGGTTGCGCCAGGCGCCACACCAGGGGCACCCCGCCCAGGGTCAGGCCGATGAACGCGCTGTACATGATCGAGCGCTGGTGGATCACGAGGTCGCGCAGGGTGCCGGCAAGAAGGAGGATGGCCAGCCCGCCGGATGCCGCCACCGCGATCAGCAGCAGGAGCGGCTGGAGCCGGAACCGCAGTCTCGTCGTGTCCGCCACCGCCTCGATGAAGCGGGGATAGATGCCGACCGCGAGCAGCATCGTGCCGCCGCTGATTCCTGGCACCAGGTTCGCCAAGCCCATGAGCGCGCCGCCGGTCAGCGCGCGGGGCGCCCAGGAAGCGACTCCCGCTGCGTTGGACCTGCTTCCTTCCGCGACCATCGGGTCGGAGTCTACGGGCGCTCCGCGGGCAGGGGTCGGTTTTCGTTGCGGATTCGTCTACCGTTACGCGGATGACGGACTACGACTACGACCTTTTCGTGATCGGCGCAGGTTCGGGCGGTGTGCGCGCCGCCCGGATGGCGGCCGGCTACGGCGCGCGGGTGGCAATCGCCGAGGCGCGCGACCTGGGGGGCACCTGCGTGAACGTCGGCTGCGTGCCGAAGAAGCTCCTCGTCTGCGCGTCGGCCTTCGCCGACCACTACCGCGAAGCTTCTGGATTCGGCTGGACCGCGGGGCCTCCCGCCTTCGACTGGGCTGGGCTCGTCGCCAACAAGGACCGGGAGATCGAGCGCCTGAACGGGATCTACCGCGGTCTGCTCGAAGACGCAGGCGTGGAGCTCTTCGAGGGTAGGGCACGTCTGGTCGACCCGGACAGGGTGGAGATCGATCTCGGCAACCGGATGTGGCGCCAGGTCGGCGCCAGGAACATCCTGGTGGCGACCGGAAGCTGGCCTCACCAGCCGCAGATCCCCGGCATCGAGTACGCCATCACCTCGAACGAGGCCTTTCATCTGAAGCGTTTGCCGGAGCGCATCGCGGTGGTCGGGGGAGGCTACATCGGCGTCGAGTTCGCGGGCATCCTGGCCGGGCTCGGGTGCTTGGTCACCCTGATCTACCGCGGCGAGCTCTTCCTGCGCGGCTTCGACGAGGAGATTCGCCGCCATCTCGCCGACGAGATGCGTTCGCGCGGAATCGACCTGCGGTTCGGCTGCGAGGTCGAGGCGATCGAGTGGATCGGGCCGGGTCCGTCCGGCAACGGCGTCGGCGGGTCGGGCGGCGACCGTCTCCTGCTTCGGCTTGCAGGCGGCGGCGATTTGCGGTCCGGCGAGGCGCTCTTCGCGACCGGCCGCAGTCCCGAGGTCGTGGGGCTGGGGCTCGAGGACTGCGGCGTCGCCCTGCGTGAGAACGGCGCGGTCCGGGTCGACGAGTTCTCGCGCACGAACGTTCCGAACATCTGGGCGATCGGCGACGTGACGGACCGGCTCAACCTGACCCCGGTCGCGATCCACGAGGGCATGTGCCTGGCTCGGACGCTGTTTGCCGGCGAGCCGACGGCCGTGGACCACGAGACCGTCGCCACCGCCGTCTTCAGCCAACCGCCCCTGGCCGCGGTCGGTCTGACCGAGGAGGAGGCGAGGGAGCGGTACGGCGAAGTCGATGTCTACCGAAGCCGCTTCCGTCCGCTCAAGCTGACCCTAACGGACAATCAGGAGCGAACGCTGGTCAAGCTGGTCGTCGAACGATCGAGCGGTCGCGTCCTCGGCGCCCACATGCTCGGCGCCGATGCACCCGAGATCATCCAGGGGCTTGCCGTGGCGGTGAAGATGGGCGCCACGAAGAGCGACTTCGACGCCGCGATGGCGATCCACCCGACCTCGGCCGAGGAGTTCGTGACGTTGAGGTGATGCGGCCCAGTCCGCCGGTCACGGACGCTCGCGCTTCAGCCGTTGCCGCACCGGCGCTCGACCGCGTCGAGCACATCGACTTCGAGGCGCGGACCGCCGAGGTCGGCGATCTCGCGCAGGCCGGTGGGGCTGGTGACATTCACCTCGGACAGCCAGCCGCCGATCACGTCGATGCCGGCAAAGACGATGCCCAGCCGGACCAGCTCGGGGCCGACCGCGGCGGCGATCTCACGGTCCCGGTCGTCGACCTCGGTGGCGGCGGCGCGGCCGCCGACGTGGAAGTTGGCCCGCGATTCGCCCTCGGCGGGAACGCGTAACACCGCGCCGAGGGCTTCGCCTTCGACCAGGATCACCCGCTTGTCGCCCTGCCGGATCTCAGGCAGGTAGCGCTGCGCCATGATGTAGCGACTCTCGTGCGCGGTGGCCGCCTCGAGGATGGCGCTGGTGTTCCGGTCGCCGGCCACGAGGTGGAAGATGCCCTCGCCGCCGGCGCCGTCGAGCGGCTTGACGATCATCTCGCCGCCCATCTCCTTCTGGAACGCGAGCAGCTCCGAGATGCGCCGGGACACTCGCGCGGGCGGGCACACGGCGGGAAAGCGGAGCGCGAACAGCTTCTCGTTTGCGTCCCGCAGCGCCAGCGGGTCGTTCACGACCAGGGTGGGGTCCGCCACCATCGAGAGCAGGTGCGTGGCGTAGAAGAAGGACATGTCGAACGGCGGGTCCTTGCGCATCCAGACCACGTCGAACTCGTCCAGGATGGCGGTTCGGCCGGCGCCGACTTCGTACCAGGCGCCGGCGTCGCCGGCGTCGACGGTCCGGGCGGGAATGGCCTCCGCCTGAGGGCGGCCGGCCGGCCCGAGCTCCAGGGTGTCGATCGTGCAGACCGCGAGTTCGTGGCCGCGGCTGTCCGCCTCGCGCAGGAACGCGATCGTGGTGTCCTTCTCTGGATCCAGACGCTCAATCGGATCGATGACGAAGAGATGGCGCATGGCGGCGGCAACGGATCGTAGCGGGCCGCGCAAGTTATCACGGTGGTCGGAGCGGGTTGCCGGCTACAATCGCCCGCCGTGAATGGACCGCGTCCGCTGTGGATCTTCGGCTACGGCTCGCTGATCTTCCGGCCGGAGATTCCGTTCGTCGATCGCCGGCGCGCGCTTCTGCGGGGTTGGGCGAGGCGCTTCTGGCAGTGGTCGACTGACCACCGCGGCGAACCGTGGAGTCCCGGCCGGGTCGTCACCCTGGCGCGGTCGCCGGAAGACCGGTGCTGGGGCGTCGCCTACCGGCTCGACGAGGCCCGGGCGGACAAGATCCTCGACGACCTGGATGTGCGGGAACGGGGCGGCTACGTCCGCATGGAGGTCGAGCTCGAGTTGGACGAGTCTACCGAGCGAGCGCCGGACCTCTCAGCGGCGTCACCGCAAACCGCTGCGGGCCTCACCTACCAGGGCTGGCCCGGGAACCGGAACTACGCCGGTCCGGCCCGAATCGCCGAGATCGCGTCCCAAGTCGGCGAAGCAACAGGCCCGAGCGGTGCCAACGCCGACTACGTGCGCGACCTGCACGCAGCGCTCAACGCGTTTGGTGTCGAGGACACCCACGTAGCCGCCCTGGTCGCAAGGCTCGATGCCGTCGAGCCTGTGGAGGGCACTGGCGGACGGGTCCGTTACGGCCATCCGCCGTTGCGAGGGCGAAACCGCCCCTGATAGCCTCGCGGAACCACTGGCGCGGAGAGACCGCACCACGTTTACCGGACAGGACACGGACCTGAGCGACTCATGACTGCTACCGACACGCTGCGTACTGCCGAGACGCTGCGGGAGGCCGGCGTCCCGGAACGTCAAGCGACCGCCCATGCGCGAGCGATTGACGATGCTGCCCGAGATGCGGTCGGCGACTTGGTCACGCGCGCCGACCTCTACCGTGCACTGCTCATTCAGGCCGGGGTCATAGTTGGCGCGGTCGTTGCCCTGCTCCGCCTGATCCCGTGACCCTTCGCGGTACCGCCACAGCGTTGTGGAATGCCAACGCGTGCTGCGGACTCCGCAAGAGGGACCGGAACCGCGATTGACGACGCGAACGGATGTCGGAAGCTGGCAGGCCGTCGCCGAACGTCGACACCGGGGCGTTTGGGCCGCTCGCGGCGGCATGGGGCTGCTGCCCGGTACCCTGATACCGACACTGATCGTTGCGGCCGGCTGTTCAGTGTTGGGCGGTCCCGCAGACACGTTTCAAGCAGGCCAGCATGGCCCACAGGCCGCTGCTCTTGCTCGAGACGCCGCGGCGGCGTTGGAAACGCGAGCAACAGCGTGGGAGTCGGTCGGCCAGCTCGCTGCCGGGATGCGGAGCCTCGACGAGTTGGAACGACTGCCCGAACTGTTCGCCGCAATCCCGCGCCTACCCCTGTGCATCAGTCTCACGCCGATGATCTACCGGCCCAACCCTCGCGCCCCTCTATCCCTTCTCGGCGCATTCGACGGTGCCTACGGGATGGAGGCTGCGACCTGCGACGCCGAGGACGACTTGCTTCGGCAACTGGCCGATACGCAAGCGAGCCTTGAGGTTCTTCTCGAACGTGGTCGGGTGGCAGAGGCCCGAACGCTCGCCCGGAGCTACCTGCGCCAACTGAGCGAAGCGGAGCCGGCCCTAACCGTAGGCTTTCTCGCGCTGCCGGAAACTGGCGCGGCTACGCACGTCAAGCGGAGCGCTGCCCAAGCGTTATGGTCTGGTCGCGAGACTTCCCGGTATTCGACTGTGAGGAGGCAAGGGAACAACCGCGGGATAGCGACTAGATTCCGCGCCGAACCCGGCTACGGGCGCGGGCACAAGGGATCGCTGAGTCTGCGTTCTTCAGTGCGTTGCTAGCGAATGCGCGCCTTCATCATCGCATGGGTCGATTCTGCCTCGGGTCAAGCGCGCGGTACCCGGAGAATCCGGTGTGGTTTCGTCTCGATTTCCTCCCGCTTGTGCTTCTCGTCGTCCTCGTACTTGGCGACGTTACGAGCACCGCGCCGGGCCGCTCCCTGCACCCTCAGCAGGTGTTCGCTAAGGAACCTCATCTCACAGTCGGAAAGCCCCGCATTCTTCCCGTCTGCCAGCAGAGCGGGATAGGACAACTTTGCTGCCATGAGGCGCACGTAGAGATCACGTCTCAACTTGTCGCGCTCACGTTTGCCGGTGATTTGACTTCCTAGCCGGTCAAGGCCCCAGGTGATCAAACTCCACACCGCTCGTCCTCCGTTTCGTACGTGGCCTCGGAGTCTCGCATGTGGGGAAGGCGAGTCAATCGCAGCCGCACGGCGAGCCGACGGGCCTGAAGGCGCGTGCGGCCCCGCCGGGGGGGGTGCGTTGGCAGGCAGGTCACCTCGGGGGAAGCGGATCCTCGTACCGGTGGGATCGGACGCTCCCCAGTCCCGGAGCGCCGTTGCCCACAAACACCTGCCCATCTACTTGCTTTGGTGGACTCCGGTCGGGAAGAAGTGAGTGCCGGCCTCCGACCAAATCAATAGAGCGCGAAACCCTGGTGGCGCGATCCGCGCCACCCGTGAACCTGTCCGTGCGCCCGTCAGTGGGCGCACGGATGGCACGGCCGTCCGGGACCCGTCCCCTGTGCCCGCCTCGGGCGGGTGCCGCGCTACGGCGCCATCGCGCCGGTGACGCCGACGTCCCGGCCCTGCGGGTCGATCAGCACGCCAGGATTCATCAGGCCGTCGGGGTCGACAGCCGCCTTGGCGCCGGCGAGGGCGCGGGCGAACACCTCGGGGCGCTGGCGGTCGTAGCCGGCGGGCCGGTGGTCACGCCCCACGGCGTGGTGATGCGTCACCGTGCCGCCTGCCTCGACCACCGCTTCGTTGGTCGCCAGCTTGATCTCGCGCCACTGGTCGGCCAGGCGCTCCCAGTCGCCGAGCGCGGAGAACGTGAAGTACGGCGCCGGCCCGTCCGGGTAGACGTGGGTGAAGCGGCAGGTGACGCGCCCCGGCCTGCCCGCCGCCTGCTCGAGGATCTCGGCGGTGCGAGCGGTGATGCGGGCGTGGAAGTCGGCGAAGCGATCCCAGGTGACGGCGGTCTCGAAGGTGTCGCCGATCACACCCAGGGGCACGCCGACCTCCCGGAAGTACGGCCCCTTGATGAAGGCGTCGCGCCAGGCGCCCGCCGCCCCGTCGCGGTGCGAGCGGCCGGCGGAGGCGCTGTGATCGCCGCCGCAGTCCGCGGTCAGTTCGAGCGCCCGCTTCATCCAAGGCTCTACCGGGTGATCGGCCGACTCGAATCCGAGGACCAGGAGCGAGGTCGACCCGTCGCCGGCGCCGGCATCGGCGGCCTCCTGGGCGTCGATCAGCCGGCAGTTCGAGGGGTAGAGGCCGCTCTGGGAGAGCATCCGCACCGCCTCGACGGCGCTTGCGTAGTCGGCGAAATGGACCGCTGCCGAGCCCCGGTGGGCCGGGCGGTCCTGAAGCCGCATCCAGGCCTCGGTGATCACGCCGAGGATGCCCTCCGAGCCGATGACCATGCGGTCCGGCGACGGTCCGGCGCCTGAACCCGGCAACCGGCGGGTCTCCATGATGCCTTGGGGCGTGACGGTCGTCGTCGCCTCGACGAAATCGTCGATGTGAGTGTAGAGGCTGGCGTAGTGCCCGCCGGAACGGGTCGCGATCCATCCTCCGAGAGTCGAGTGCTCGAAGCTCTGCGGGAAGTGGCGGAGCGTCAGCCCGTGCTCCCGGAGCTGCGCCTCCAGACCGGGGCCGCGGGCGCCGCCCTGGATCCGCGCGGCACGGCTGGCGCGATCGACTTCGAGCACCTGGTCGAGCTTGAGCAGATCGATCGTGACCGCGCCGGCGTAGCTGCGCCCGACCGCCGGCTCGACGCCGCCGACCACGCTCGAGCCGCCGCCGAAGGGGATCGCGGCGGCGCCGGCGTCGCCGGCCCAATCGAGGATCCGAACCACGTCCTCCGTTGTTTCCGGATAGGCGATGAGGTCAGGGGGTTCCGGCGCCTCGCGCCGGAACATCCGCACGGCGTCGGGAAACGACTTGCCGTAGGCGTGGAGAAGCCGCTCGTACGGGTCGTCGCGGAACAGGGCCGCGAGCGAGGAAGGCGGCTGCAGCCGCGGCGGGCGCAGGTCGAAGTCGGCGACCCGCGGCGCCGTCGCCCGCGGTTCGACCGGCGTGCCGAAGCGCTCCGCGGTACGGGCGCGGAAGACGCCCGCCTCCGTGGCGTTGAGTCCCTGCCCTTCGTAACCCCAACCACATAGCTTGCGTCGTGACGTCACCGGATCCTCCTTCAGGGCGCGCAGGATAGCGGAGGAGTCATCGCGAGCATCTACAATCCCCGTCCATGTCCTGGCAGCCTGAGGTCGACGAGATCGAACGGCGCCGGCGCCTGGCGCTCGATATGGGCGGCGACGAGGCGGTGGCGCGGCAGCACGAACGCGGTCGGCTGACCGTACGCGAACGGATCGAGCGGGTCGCCGATCCGGGGTCCTTCATCGAGGAGGGCCGGCAGGCGGGGGCGGCCGAAATGGACGAGGAAGGCCGCGTCGTCGCGTTCACGCCGGCGAACTACGTCGTCGGTTTTGCCGACGTGGATGGCCGGCGATTGATCGTGGCCGGCGAGGACTTCACTCAGGCCGGCGGCTCGCCGTCGCCGGCCGGTCTGCGCAAGAGCGTCTACTCGGAGGAACTCGCGCTCAAGTACCGGTTGCCTCTGCTGCGGTTCCTCGAGGGTGGCGGCGGCAGCGTCCGCGGCAGCGGCGGTCGGGTCAAGGGGGCGCCGAAGAAGCCGCCGCGGCCGATGGGCGAGCCGGTGTACTCGCGGGCCCGCTTCTGGTCGATCGCCGAGATCCTGCGGACCGTGCCGGTGGCCTCGATCGGAGTCGGGGCGGTGGCGGGATTCCCCGCGGCGCGCCTGGTCGCGTCCCACTTCTCGGTGATGACGCGGCACACGGCGCAGATCCTGATCGGCGGCCCGGCGCTGGTCGAGCGGGCCTTGGGCGAGAAGAAGACCAAGGACGAGCTGGGCGGCTGGCAGGTCCACAGCCGCAGCGGCGTCGTCGACAACGTGGCCGAGGACGAGGACGACGCGATGGAGCAGGTTCGCCGCTTCCTCGGCTACCTGCCGCCGAACGTCGACTCGCTGCCGCCGCGGCGTTCCGTCGGCGATCCGGCGGCGCGGCGCGAGGAGCGACTGCTGTCCATCCTGCCGCGCGACCGCCGCTTCCTCTACGACATGCGCGAACTGATCTCCCTGGTCGTCGACCGGGACAGCTTCTTCGAGATGACCGCGGGCTACGGACCGTCCCAGATCACCGGTCTGGCGCGCGTCGACGGCCACACGGTCGGCGTGATCGCCAACGACTGCCGGCACATCGGCGGCGCGATGGACGCCGCCGGGGCGCAGAAGTTCCGGCGCTTCGTCGAGTTGTGCGAGACCTTCCACCTGCCGATCGTGAGCCTGGTCGACGAACCCGGCTTCATGATCGGCTCGGAGTCGGAGGCGTCCGGCACGATCCGCTACGGCATGGAGGCGATCGCGGCGACGGTGCGGTCGACCGTGCCCTGGTGCGCTGTCCAGATTCGAAAGGCCTACGGCGTCGCCGCCGCCGCCCACTTCGGACCGGGCGGCCGGGTGCTGATCTGGCCGTCGGCGGAGAGCGGCGCGCTGCCGATCGAGGGCGGGGTGGCGGTCGCCTTCCGGCGCGAGATCGCCGCGGCGCCGGACCCGGACAGGAAACGGGCCGAACTCGAGGCCGAGTTCGCCAAGCGCCGTACTCCCTTCCCAAGGGCCGAGGGCTTCTCGGTCCACGACCTGATCGATCCCCGCGGCACCCGCGCCGAGGTCGTCAAATGGTTGAAACTGTCCGAGCCGCTGCTCGCGTCGCGGGTGCGGTGAGGGAACGCTTGAGGAGACCTACGATGCCAGCGAACCGAGTGAAGCAGACGTTGTCCGCCGTTCTGGCCGCAGGGCTACTGTTGACCGGCGCCGCAGCCGCGCAGCAGCAGCAGCCGGTCGGCTACGACGACACCCCCAAGCTGCCGGGACTGCCCTGGAAGGTGCACGACCCGAACCGGCCGCTGCCCCCGGTGGTTGCGCCCGGCGCCTCGTTCAGCGACATGGCGGCCGCCCCGGCCGACGCGGTCGTGCTGTTCGACGGCACGGACCTCTCCAAGTGGCAGAAAGCGGGTGGCGCCGATGCCGAGTGGAAGATCGAGAACGGCTACATGGAGGTCACGCCGACCGGTTCGATCCGCACCCGGGACGAGTTCGGCGACTTCCAGCTCCACCTGGAGTTCGCGACCCCAGGCCAGGTCGAGAGCAACAGCCAGGGCCGCGGCAACAGCGGCGTGATGATCTACGGTGACTACGAGGTCCAAATCCTCGACTCGTACGAGAACCGGACCTACGCCGACGGCCAGGCGGGCGCGATCTACGGCCAGACGCCGCCGATGGTGAACTCGGCGCGTCCTCCCGGCGCCTGGCAGACCTACGACATCATCTTCGAGGCGCCGCGCTGGGAGAACGGCGAGCTGACGAAGAAGGCGCACATCACCGTGATCCACAACGGGGTCGTGATCCACCACCGCAAGGAGTACATCGGCCGCACGATTCACCGCCGGGTCGGCGTCTACGATCGTCCCCACGAGCCGCGCGGCTGGATCGGGCTCCAGGACCACCGCAACCCGACCCGCTTCCGCAACGTCTGGATTCGCGAGCTTCCCGGCTACGACCGGGGCGGCTGAAGCCGGCTTCTTCCTTGAAGATCTCCCTCTTCTATCTGCCTTCGATCGGCTCCCGGGCCGACATCGAGCAGGGAATGGCCGGCCTGCGCGGCGACCTCTACGACCGGATGCTCGCCGAGGTCTCGGAGCAGGCCCGCCTCGCCGACGATCTGGGCTACGACTCGATCAGCTTCACCGAGCACCACTTCCACATCGAGGGCTTCGAACTCTCGAACAACCCGGTGCTGCTCGACCTGTTCATCGGCATGCAGACGAAGAACATGCGGGTCGGGCAGTTGGGCATCGTGCTGCCGTCGAGGAACCCGATCCGGGTCGCGGAGGACATCGCGATGCTCGACCGGATGACCGGCGGCCGCGCCAACGCGGGCTTCGCGCGCGGCTACCAGCGGCGCTGGGTCGATGTGATGGCGCAGCAGACGCACGGTATCTCCGGCGCGCTGCCGCACCAGCGGGACGAGATCGACCGCACCAACCGGGCGGCCTTCGAGGAGTGCTTCCGGATCGTCAAGAAGGCGTGGACCGAGCCGATGCTCGACTACGACGGGCGGTTCTGGAAGATCCCGGTGGGCGGTCCCGAGGGCGGCACGCCGTGGACGCTCGAGGCCACCGAGCAGTGGGGCGCCGGCGTGGAGGACGGTGTGCTGCGCCAGGTCGGCGTGGTGCCGAAGCCGGTGCAGAAGCCTCATCCGCCGATCTTCCAGCCTTTCGCCGCGTCCGAGGAGAGCATCCGATGGTGCGCCAGGGAGGGCGTCACGGCGATTCTGCCGCCGCTGCACCCGAAACGGGAGCAGGCCCTGTTCGAGCTCTTCGCCAGCGAGTCGGGACGGCCGCTCGGCGACGGGATCGGCGTGTTGCGGGACATCGTCATCGCGGACACGGATGCCGAGGCGGAAGCCCTCTGGCGGTCTAGCGGCGCCTTCTGCGGCTCGGCCTGGTTCGAGCCGTTCGGTTTCAGCCGCGGCATGCTGGACCCGGACACCGGCGAGGAGTTCGGCGACTTCCTGGGCGCCGGCATGGCCCTTGTCGGCACCGTCGACACCGTGACGCGGCAGCTCGAGGCCCTGTGCGAGCGCCTGCCCGTGACCTGGCTCTACTTCTGGGCCTACAACGGTTTGCTGCCGCACGCGCGGCTAATGACGACGATTGACCGGTTCGCGACCGAGGTATTGCCGCGGGTGAGCGCAAGCTCCTAGCGCGGCAGTGTCGTCGCCGCTTCGCGGCGCGTGTCTCTCGGAAGCCGGCGGGGGCGCCGGCGCACCCAGTTTCTGCCGCGCGTGAGCGCCGTCTCCTAGTTCGGTTTCGGCCGTTTCCGCTTCCGGCTGCGCCGGGTCCTCAGTTTCAGACCGTCCTCGAGGGAGGCGTCTTCCCCGGCGTCGACGACGATCTTCCCGCCGTCCGCGAGTTTGCCGAACAGGATCTCGTCGGCCAGCTTGCGCTTGATCTTCTCGTCGATCAGGCGGCGCATCGGCCGGGCGCCGAAGTCGGGCTCGTAGCCATGCACGGCGAGCCAGTTCCGGGCGTTGTCGGTTAGCTCGACCGTGATCGCGCGTTCGGCGAGCTGGCCGCCGAGTTCGCTCACCAGCTTGTCGACGATGCGGCTCACGGAGTCCATCTCCAGCGCCTTGAACACGACCCAGGCGTCGATCCGGTTGCGGAACTCGGGCGTGAACAGCCGTTCGACTGCCGGCTTGGAGGCGGCCCCGGCGGTGAGCTTGGAACGGTCGCCGAAGCCCATCGGCTTGGTGGTCAACTCCCGGCCGCCGGCGTTCGTCGTCATGATCAGGATCACGTGACGGAAGTCCGCCTTGCGGCCGTTGTTGTCGGTCAGGGTGGCGTGGTCCATCACCTGGAGCAGGACGTTGTAGACGTCCGGGTGGGCTTTCTCGATCTCGTCGAGCAGCAGCACGGTGTGCGGCGTGCGGCGGATGGCGTCGGTGAGCATTCCGCCCTGGTCGAAGCCTACATAGCCGGGCGGCGCCCCGATCAGCCGGGACACCGTGTGCTTCTCCATGTACTCGCTCATGTCGAAGCGCGTGAAGGCGATGCCGAGCACCTCGGCGAGTTGGCGGGCCAGTTCCGTCTTGCCGACTCCGGTGGGGCCCGAGAACAGGAAGCTGCCGATCGGCCGTTCGAGAGCGCCCAGGCCTGCGCGGCCCAGCTTGACCGCCGAGGAGATCGAGCGGATCGCCTCGTCCTGGCCGAAGATCACCGCCTTGAGTTCTTCTTCCAGGTGGGCCAGAGCGTCGCGGTCGTCGCTTGAGACGGACTTCTCGGGGATCTTCGCCATCGAGGCGACGACCCGTTCCATGTCGACCGGATCGAGAACGCTCTTTCGTGCATCGCTTGTCTGCAGGCGGTTCGAGGCGCCGGCCTGATCCACGAGGTCGATCGCCTTGTCGGGCAGCCGGCGGTCGAGCAGGTAGCGTGCCGAGAGATCGGCGGCCGCGTCCAGCGCTTCGTCCGCGTACTTCACCTCGTGGTGTTCCTCGTAGCGGTCGCGCAGGCCGCGCAGGATCTCCGCCGATTCCCCGATCGTGGGCTCGTCGATCTCGATCATCTGGAAGCGGCGGGCCAGGGCGCGGTCGCGATCGAACGAACCCTTGTACTCGGCGTGGGTGGTGGAGCCGATGCAGCGCAACTTGCCGGAGGCCAGGCCCGGTTTCAGGATGTTCGAGGCGTCCAGCGAACCGGACGAGACCGCGCCGGCGCCGACGATGGTGTGAATCTCGTCGATGAACAGGATGTGCTCGGGCTCGGCCACGATGCGGTCGATCACCGCCTTCAGCCGCTCCTCGAAGTCTCCGCGGTAGCGGGTGCCGGCGAGCAGCGCACCCATGTCGAGCGCGTAGATCGTGACCTTGGAGAGGAGTTCAGGCACGTTCCCTTCGTGGACGGCGAGCGCCAGCCCCTCGACGATCGCGGTCTTGCCGACGCCGGGGTCTCCGACCAGGACCGGGTTGTTCTTGCGCCGGCGCGCCAGCGTCTCGCACACGACGCGCACTTCGTCCAGACGTCCGACGAGGGGGTCGATGGAGCCCTCCGCCGCGCGCTCGTTCAGGTTCGAGGCAAAGCGTTCGAGGGGATCCTCGACTTCTTCCTCCTCGTCCGCTTCCACGTCCGACTCCGGGGACTGCGGCGCGGTCAGGCCCGACGCCGACTTGGCCGTGCCGTGCGAGAGGTAGCGGACCACGTCAAGGCGCGACACGTTCTGGATCTTGAGGACGTAGACCGCGTGGGACTCCTGCTCGCGCAGCAGGGAGGCGATCACCGCGCCGGCATCCAGCTCGGTCTTGCCGGCGCCGTGAGCGTGAATCGCGGCCCGCTCGACCACGCGCCAGAACGCGATCGTCTGCTTGGGGGGCTGCTCGTCGGCCGGCTCGTCTCCGGACGCTTCCGTTCCGGCGTGGTCCGGATCGAGGTTGGCCCCACCCGTGCCCTCCTCTTCGCCCGCGGCTTGTGTCCCGGCGGCGGGGTCAGCCGCTTCCTCCGCGGTCTCCGCCGATAGCGCGGGCGGCAGGGTCCCGAGTTGGTGGTCCAGGAACTCCTCGACATCCCGTACCAGGCGGGGGAGACGGACGCCGACTGCCTGCAGCACCCGGGCGCCCACGGGGTCGCTGCACAGGGAAAGCAGGAGGTGCTCGAGCGTCACGTACTCGTGCCGGCGCGATGAGGCCTCCACCATCGCGCGGCGCAGCGACTGCCGCAACTCTTCGGTCATGCGTACGGAAGCGATGGCTGGTTTCCTCCCGGTCGCTCAATTGACGTCGTCATTGCCCGAACCGTCTCCGTCGCCGGAGTCCTTGCCGTCGCCCTCTTCGGGCTCCATCGTGCACAGCAGCGGTACCTCCGCCTGCTGGGCCAGGCTGCCGACTTCGGCGACCTTGGTCTCGGCCACCGAGAACGGGTAGAGCCCGGCCACGCCGACGCCGTTGTTGTGCACATGGAGCATCAGGCGCGAAGCGTCCGACTCGGTCAGGTGGAAGACGTGCTGCAGCACCATGACGACGAACTCGCGCGGCGTGAAGTCGTCGTTGTGGAGAAGTACCTTGTACAGCCGCGGCCGGGCCAGGCGGGTCCGGGTCCTGGTCTTGGTGAGGACCTTGCTGTCCCCGTGCGCATCGTCTTCGAAGTGCGGCATGACGGACCGATTATAGGGCCGCGCGCGGCGGCGTCAGCCAAGCCGGGGCCGGTTGCGGCGCCAGGCCTCGATGCCCTGCAGGTGGCGGGCCGCGTCCTGCTGCAGGGCGGCGGCGAGCAGTGAGTTGAGTTTCTCGTCCATGAACAGGTGGGAACTGTAAACCGGGGCGGGCTCAAAGCCCCGGCTGATCTTGTGCTCGCCGCCGGCGCCGCCTTCGAAGACCTCGACGCCGCGTTCGATGCACTCGTCGATCGAGTGGTAGAGGCAGACGTTGAAGTGCAGGAAACGGTGCTCCTCGTGACAACCCCAGTAGCGGCCGTAAAGGTGGGTTTCGGAGCGCAGATTGATCGCGCCGGCGATGACGCGGTCTGCCCGCTCGGCGACGACCAGCTCGAGTTCGCCGTCCAGTCGAGCGAAGAGACCGTGGAACAACGCGCGGTTCAGGTAGCGGCCGCCCCACATGTACCTGTCACAGGTCGTACCGTAGAGGTCGAAGGCGGTATCCGCCCAGCGCACCGGATCGGCGGCGATCTCCTTGCCCCTCACGGTGCGGATGCCGATCCCCTGGCGGGCTGGTTCGCGGCGTTCACGGCGACATTGCGTGCGGCGTTTCGAACGAAGCCTGACCAGCCAGTCCTCCGGCGTCCGGTAGTCGTAGTTGCGCCAGTGGTACTGGACCATGACGCGCTGGGCGAGCCCGGCGTCGGCGAGGGCATCCACCTCCGTCGCGGTGTGGTAGAGCACGTGAACGGAGGCGATCCCGACCTCGCGGGCGGTGTGGGCGGCAAGCTGCACCAACATGCGCGCGGCAAGCGCCGGATCGATGCCGTTTGAAGCCAGGATGCGGCGCCCGGTCACAGGGGAGAACGGCACGCCGACGACGAGCTTCGGGTAGAAGCGGCCTCCCGCGGCGCGGACCGCATCGCCGAACGCCCAGTCGCGGGAGAAGTCGCCCATGCCATCGTTCTTGATGTAGGCGGGAGCGGCCGCGACAAGCGTGTTCTCCGAGGTCCAGGCGGTCAGGTGAAACGGAAGCCACCCCCGCTCGGCGGCCGCGCAGCCCGTGCGCTCGAGCGCCTCCAGGAAGGTCCAGGACAGGAAGGGCCGGTCGCCGGGCTCCAGCAGAGCGTCCCAGCTCGGTTGCGGAATGTCCGCCATCGACTGGACGATCCGCAACTCGATGGTCCGATCGAGGGCTTCCGGCTGCTGCGCGGTCGTGGAGTCGTCCATCTACCGCGAGTCTGGCATGTAAACCGCGAGCTTGGCATGTCCGACCCGCCCACGGCCGTGCCCGGCCCAGGTCGGGCGTCAGGAATCGGGGGCTGACGTTGCCGAGGCGCCGGGAATCAGGGTCTTCCGGTACTCGGTGGGACTGCAGCCAACCGTGGTGCGAAACGCACGCCGGAAGCTCCGGACGCATTGGAACCCTACCGCGAGCGCGGCCTGCGTCACGGTCACGTCGGACGTCCGGAGCATGACGCAGGCGCTCTCGACGCGGTGGCGGGCCAGCCAGCAGCGAAACGGCATTCCCACACGCTGCCGGAAGTAGCGGCCGAAGCTCGAGGGCGCCAATGCGGCAACGGCGGCGACCGAGTCGAGGGTCAACTCCTCGGCAATGTGTTCGTCGACATGGCGGCGAACGCGCGCCAGGCGCTCGAAGTAGTGAAACGGGTCGTATTGACCATCGGGCGCCGCGGCAGAGTCTCCGTAGGTGTCTCCGCGGGTCGTGCTCGGGCCCACTCTGGAGCTGATCGGGCGGAGGTCGGCGTAGGCGGCGCCGTAGCACTCCATCGCCACTCGCGGAACGACGCTCACGCGGCGGTTCCAGCCGGGCGCCCACTCCGCGAACGTCTGGAACTCGTCGTTCTCCCCGCTGGGGTCGACGTGAGCCGGCAGATCGGTCAGAAAGGCCTCGTCGAACCTGCGCCCCACCAGGCTCGCAGGGAGTAGCGTCTTTTCGACTGCGTATACCCAAGCCGAGAGACCGGCCGCGAACATGGTTTCGACGTGCCGCCTGGGATCCCGTCCCGCGAGCGGAAAGGCCGCTTGCAGGCCGGCGCCCGCCAGGAGTGCGGGCGGGCGGTCCTGGAGCCGGGGAACGAGGTCGCCAAAGGCCACCGCTTCTGCTCCGCGGCGACGAAGGTCTCGGAAGGCGAGCTCCAGATCCGAGTCGCAAACGCTGAAGGATCCTCCGCGGGCCGCGCACTCGACCATCAGCATGGGCAGTCCGGTTGCCTCCGCCTGCTCCTCCAGCAGCTCCCTCCGTAACCCATGGCCGGCGCATCGCCCGTCGAATCGGCTGATCGCCGCAATCAGCCCGACGACGTCCCAGATTGGGTCGGATTGGAGCTCGTGCAGGGCCCACGCGGAGTCCTTGTTTGCCGTCCACCACACCCAGATCGGGGTGCGGTGGCGGCGTTTGATCCATTGCGATTGATCTCCCATGCGCAGGCCCTCTATCCGATGACTGTGAACGGTTTGGACGGACGCGCTATTCCTTCGGACGGCGTAAGCGCAAGGCTGAGCCGCGCTCTCGGCCGGTCTCCGTTTCCGCGTGTCCGCTGCCGGAGATCCGATCTCCGATGCGCGCGGCGCCTCAGTCAGTAGCCCAACGCCACTCCGTCCTTGCGGGGATCCGAGGCGCCGACCAGGGTGCCGTGGCGGTCGACCCCGATCGCCTGGGCGCCGCCGAACTCGGATCCGCCGGCGAGCCGCACCTGGTGGCCGAGTCCTTCGAGACCGGCGACGGTCCCTGGTTCCATGCCGCGCTCGCACAGGAGCTCCAGGCCCGCGGTGTGTCGCCAGCGCGGTCGGTCGATCGCCGCCTGCAGAGAGAGGCCGTGGTCGTAGTGGTTGGTCAGGAGTTGGACGTGCCCCTGGGGTTGGAAGGGGCCGCCCATTACGCCGTAGCAGAGCTCCAGCCTGCCCGTGTTCAGGACCATGCCGGGGATGATCGTGTGGAAGGGACGCTTGCCGGGCTGGTACTCGTTGGGATGTCCGGGCGCCAAAGTGAAGCCCGCGCCCCGGTTGTGGAGAAGGATGCCGGTGTCCCCGCCCACGATCGCGGCGCCGAATGGAGCGAACAGGGAGTTGATGAAGGAGGCGGCGTTGCCGTCGCCGTCGACGACCGCCAGGTAGACGGTGTCCGAACCGACGCGACCGCCGCCGGTGGGAATCTCGCCCGCCCCGACGATCGATGCCGGGCGGCGGGGATCGATCTTTCGACTCCGTTCCCGGGCGTAGGCCTTGTCCAGCAGCTCGCGTAGCGGCGCGCCGCCGCCGGTGCGCAGCGGACGGCCGTCCGGATCGCCGACGTGGGCGTGGAGGTCGGCGTAGGCGAGCTTCGTCGCTTCGACCAGCAGGTGGGTGTGTTCGACGCCTCCCAGGTCCATGGCGGCCAGATCGAAGTTCTCGAGCAGGTTGAGCATGAGCAGGACGCCCAGGCCCTGTCCGTTCGGCGGCAACTGGGCGACCTCGCGGCCGCGGTAGCGGGTGGCGATCGGCTGGACCCAGGTCGAGGTGTGGCGCTCGAAGTCCTCGAGTTCAAGGAAACCGCCGGTGCTCCGCGCGTAGCGGACGATCTCCTCCGCGATCGGTCCGCGGTAGAAGGCGTCCCGGCCGTCACGTGCGATGCGGCGAAGCGAGCGCGCGAGGGCAGGCGACCGGAAGGGGGCGCCGAGTTCCGGTGCGTCGCCGTCCAGGAGATAGTGGGTCGCGGCAGCCTGGTCGCGGCGCAACCTGTCCGCGCAGGCGCGCCACATGCCCTGCACGCGCTCACTGACGGGGAAGCCCTGCTCGGCGGTCTCGATGGCCGGGCCGATCAGATCGGCAAAGTGCAGGCGACCGAAGCGCTCGTGCGCGGTCTGCCAGAGATCGACCGTGCCGGGCACGGTCACCGCCGGCCACGAGTCGGGTTCGATCGCGTCGCCGGCGAGCGCCTCTCGCGCCAGCCCCGCGGGTGAGCGTCCGCTGCCGTTGAGTCCCAGGAGTTCGCCCGGCCCGCCTTCAGGATCGGCCCGGTAGTAGAGCAGGAACGCGTCGCCGCCGATGCCCGTCATCATCGGTTCGACCACCGCCAGCATCGCGGCCGCCGCGACCGCGCCGTCGATCGCCGAGCCGCCGGCCCTCAGCATGTCGAGGCCGGCCAGGGTCGCCCGCGGGTGGGAGGTCGCCACCATGCCCCGGCGCGCCATGACGAGGCTCCGGCCGGGCCGGTGGGGGCTGGCGAGCCTCGGGACCGTCACCGGCTAGCGGAACACATCGAAGGCGCGGTTGTACTTCACGATCAGGCTGCGATCGGGTTCCTCACGACCCAGGAGACCGAACTCGGAGATCTCGTTGTAGACCAGGAAGAGGCCTCTGTTCGCCTCGTTCAGCCAACTGAAGCGCAGGTTCGTCGACACTCTGTCCGTCGTGTCGTTGTACTGGACCAGAGCCTGGATCAGCAGCCTCGTGCTGAAGGCGTAGGTGACGCGAAGACGCCCCAGATTCGCCTTGAACGCGCCGCCGGCGACCTTGATGTCGTTGTAGGACCAACTGATCTCCGAAGTCAGGTAGTCGCCCAGACGGATGCTCAGTGCGGGATTGATGGCGAACTGGTCGCCGCCGAAGAAACCGCCGGCCTGGACCATTGCGAACAGACTGACTGCGCGCCCGCGGTTCGTGTTCATGAACAGGAAGATGCCGTAGTCGTCGTACGTGCCGGCCTCGATCTCGACGCCTTCGCGAATCAGAAAAGAATCGACCAGACCCTCGTAGCGGCCGCCTCCGGAGAAACTGATCTGTGCGCCGCTGCGGAACTCGACCTCGCCGCCGATGGAGTAGCGCTGGGTCAGGTGGAAACCGTCGAAGTCCCAGAAGCTGTCGTAGTAGACGCGGGGGCCGAACTCCTTGACACGACCCTCGCCGGCGGGCCGGAATTGACGGCGAACGTAGCCGTTGAGCTGCCGGTAGCCGGAGCGGCTGAGGAAACCGACCTCCGGATTGAAGTCCTCGCCTATCTCCGCGTAGCCGGCTCGCCAGCGCCAGAACGGCGAGCTGTAGGAACTGCCGAGGCCGAAACCGTGGTCGCGGCCGGTGAGGCCCGGCGTCTCGGTCTGGGCCGCCCAGCCGGTGAGTTCGGTGTAGTCGCCGAGCCCGATCTGCCCGTCGACCGCGTAGGTGCGGTTGAAGTCGCCGTCGGGCGCCAGGGCGCCCGTACCCTGGCGGTTGATGACGAGCACGCCCGCCCGGCTGCGGTTGCGGTACTCGCGGCTTACGCGCGCGACGCTGAAGTTGTTGCCGTGAATCTCGCCGAAATCGTCGGTCTGCATGTTCAGGAAGCCGACGTTCAGGCCGCCCGCCTTGCCGGAGAGTCGGACCCCACCCAGGATGGGGACCGGCTGGCCGCCGGAGAGGCCGATCCGCCGGCTGAAGAAGAGTTCCACCCCGCCGCGGAAGGAACTCCGGCCGCCGACCCGGAACAGACCCGCGTTCTCCAGGAAGAACGGCCTCTTCTCGGGGAAGAAGAGACTGAAGCGGTCGAGATTGACCTGCTGATCGTCGGCCTCGACCTGGGCGAAGTCCGTGTTGAGGGTCACATCGAGGGTGAGGCTTGGGGTGATGCCGTACTTCAGGTCCAACCCGCCGTCCCACTCGCTTGTGCGGTCCGAGACGCCGTCGTCACGGGCGGAACTCACCACGTACGGGTTCAACTGCAGGTTGCGCTGACGAGGCGTCTCCAGGCCGACCAGCGTGCCGGCCTCGGACACCCGGTACAAACGGTGCTGCCGGGCGAGGTGCGCCCAGAACGCGGTCTCGTTCTTGCGCCGGATGTTGCGCTCGAAGTTGACGCCCCAGGTCCCGGCGCCTGAGTCGAAGCGGAGGTTGCGGAACGGAATCGCCATCTCGACGCTCCATCCGAAGTCGCCGACGCGGGTCCTGACGGTCCAGGAGGTGTCCCAGTCGAGGTTGGCGCCCGAAGAGGAGCCGCCGGAGAACGAACCACCGC
Organism: Candidatus Multivorans sp.; assembly: GCA_965205295.1. GTDB lineage: Bacteria > Acidobacteriota > Thermoanaerobaculia > Multivoradales > Multivoraceae > Multivorans. The sequence goes on along the minus strand of OZ242167.1, from coordinate 898,301 downwards.
TGCCGGACCCCTCGTTGGTCACCTGGCCGTCATACTGGATGCCACCGACGTTGGTGCCGAACATGAACGCGTTCTGCTGGTCCCCGTAGGTGTCGAGGATGAAGCGAAAGCTGTCCTCGTCCCTGAGAGAAGCGTCGCGCCGGCTGTCGGAGATGACCAGCGTCGAGGCCTCGCTGTCGAAGCAGACAGCGGCGATGTACAGGTTGCTGTCGTCGAAGGCGATCCGGACTTCGGTGCGCTCGGAGGCCGGCTGGCCTTCGAAGGGCTCCGTCTGTTGAAAACCGGTGGCGACATCGACCTGCTGCCACAGCGCCTCGCCGAGCACATCGCCGTCGATGACCGGCTGCTGCTGTAACCGATGCGCCCGGAGCTGCGGTCGGTCAGTACGGGTTTCCTGCTGCGCTGCCTCGGCGCCGCCTTGGGCCGCAAGCAGGGCGGCCAGCGCGACGGCGCCGCGCCGGAGGGGGATTCGGTGCATGACGGTTACGGTTGTGCGGGCACTCGGTCTGCTTCGCGGCTCGTAGGGGGCTGGACGGCCGGTACTTCCAGTTCCCTTGCCCGCCGGTTCAGCTCCTCGAGGCGGGGACCGGTCAACTCGTCCACCGCTTCGAGGATCGGCAGCAACTCCGCTTCAAGGTCGTCGAAGCGGCGTCGCGCGCCGGCGGTCGGCCGGGCGGTGTTGCCGAAGACGTGAGTGTAGAGGTAGGCGTACTGGTTGTCGATCCTCGGCGGGAAGTTCAGCGCATCCTGGGATACGCGACTTTGGGCCTGGATGAGCCGATCGTTCAGTTCGTTGGCGTGCTCCACGACCTCTTCGACGACGGATTTCAGTTCGCCGGCCCCGGCGGCGTCGAGCCGCTTGCCCAGGGCCTCGGCCTGCTCCCGGACGCTGCGCAGACCTGCGATCGCGTCGTGGACCGCCGTCAACCGCACCGACAGCCCGTCGAGCACCTCGTACTGCTCTTCCAGGTCGGCTTGGGTGACATCGTCGAGCCGGGGGTCCGCGACCACCTCGAAGGTGCGGCTGCCGTCCCAGGTTGGAGCGGCGTCTTCCGCATCCTCGGCGGCGCTGCCGACCTCGAGCGTTGCCCGGTAGGTCCCCGGCGGCAGGAAGGGGCCGCCGGTGTAGGACAGGGACATGATCGCCCCCTCGACCAGGTGCGGCGCCTGGTCCTTCAGGTCCCATTCGACGCGATTGAGGCCCTTCTCCGCCTCGAAGGACTCGACCCGCGGGCGTTCGTCCTCCTGGTCCTTCTGAAGGTCTGCTGCCTGCCCCGCGTCCTCTTCCGGCAGGGCGACGAAGCGGCGCAGGACGCGCTCGCTGCCCTCGGGCGTGATCGTCAGTTCGACCGGGCCCTCCGGCTCTTCGGCAAGGTGGAACCAGATCGAAGCGCCGTTCACGAAGCCGCCGCCGCCGCCGCCCGGTCGGTCGACGCGAACGGTCGGCTCGGGCCTAAACAGCAGGGGCGTGTCGCGGCCGCCGCCGGCCGCGAGTTCCCGGGCGAGTTCCCGAACCACGCCCAGGTCGTCGAGAACCCAGAAGCTCCGCCCCTGAGTCGCCAGCACGAGGTCCGGATTGCCGACGCTGTGTTGGAAAACCAAGTCGGTGACCGGGGTCCGCGGCAGGTTCAACTGGAAGGACTCCCACGAGTCCCCGCGGTCGAACGAGGCGTAGAGGCCGAACTCGGTGCCGGCGAAGAGCAGGCCGTCGGCGCCCGGATCCTCGCGCACGACGCGGACGAAGTGGTTCCCGGGCAGGCCCGCGGCAGCGGTGGTCCAGGTGGCGCCGCCGTCGTCGGTGCGGAAGATGTAGGGCGCGTAGTCGTTCAGCCGGTAGCGGTAGGCCGCGACGTAGACGCGTGAGGGATCGTGATGGGAGATGTCGATCGAGTTCACTGTGCCGTCGACGGGCATTCCGGCCGGCGTGACCTCGGTCCAGGTGGCGCCGCTGTCCCGGCTGACGTGGATGCGGCCGTCGTCGCTGCCGGTCCAGATCTCTCCCGCCTGGTGCGGCGACTCGGCGAGCGCGAAGATCGTGTTGTAGACCTCCACGCCGGTGTGGTCGTGCTGGACCGGACCTCCCGGCATGCCCTGCTTCTCGTCGTCGTCCGTGGTCAGGTCCGGCGAGATGGTCTCCCAGGTCCAGCCGCCGTCGCGGGTGCGGTGGACGTAGTTCGAGGTGTGGTACACGATGTCGGGATCGTGCCGGGAGATCAGGATCGGCGCGTTCCACTGGAAGCGATAGCGCAGGTCGCGGGGCGCCGTTCCGTCCTGCATCTCAGGGTAGAGGATCATGTTGCGGGAAGTGCCGCTGCGATGGTCGTAGCGGTCGATGCGGCCGAGATAGTTGCCCGAATAGACCAGGTGCGGCTGCTCGGGGTGAACGGCGATGTGGCCGCTCTCGGCGCCGGCCACCGAGTGCCAGTGCTGGGTCGCGGTCAGTTGCGGCATCGGCCGAGACGGCACCGAGATCGTGCTGTTGTCCTGCTGGGCGCCGTAGATGCGGTAGGGGAACTGATTGTCGACCGTGACCCGGTAGAACTCCGCGGTCGGCTGGTTGTTCTGGGTCGACCACGAGCGTCCGCCGTCGACGCTGACGTTGGCGCCGCCGTCATTCGCCTGGACCATGATGTGGGGTTGCTCGGGGTTGATCCAGATGTCGTGGTTGTCGCCGTGGGGGGTGGACACACGCTCCCAGTTGGCGCCCCCGTCGACCGAGCGGAAGAACCGGACGTTCGAGCCCCAGACCGTGTTCGGGTCGGCGGGATCGGCGTAGATGTGGCTGTAGTACCAGCCGCGGGTGAGCAGTTCGGGCTCGTCGCTCACCTTCTTCCAGGAGTCGCCGTGGTCCTCGGAGCGGAAGATGCCTCCGCGGTCGTCCGCGGCGGTGATGATCGTCCATAGCCGGCCGCGCCGCGCCGGCGAGGCGGAGACGCCGATGCGGCCGAGCACGCCGGTCGGCAGGCCGCCTTCGAGGCGGTCCCAGGTGTCGCCGCCGTCGGTGGAGCGGAACAGGCCGCCCTCGTCGCTGCCGTCGATCAGGGTCCAGGGCTTGCGCTCGATGCGCCAGGCGGCGGCGTAGAGCACACGCGGATTGAAGGGGTCGAGCTCCAGATCGGCCATGCCGGTGTCGTCGGATATGTAGAGCACCTGTTCCCAGGTTGCGCCGCCGTCGGTCGAGCGGTAGACGCCGCGCTCCGGGTTGCTGCCGAAAATCTGCCCGAGCACCGCGACCCAGAGCCGGTCCGGGTCGTCGGGATGGATGCGGATGCGGCTGATCGCGCCCGCCCGCTCCAGGCCGATGTGCTGCCAGGAGGCGCCGGCGTCGGTCGAGCGGTACATGCCGTCCCCGATCGATACGTTGCCGCGCGGACACGCCGAGCCGGTGCCGACGTAGATCACGTTCGGATCGCTCGGGGCCACAGCCACGGCGCCGACCGAACCTGCCCCGAAGTCGTCGTCGGTCAGGTTCTGCCAGGTGCGGCCCCCGTTGGTGGTACGCCAGACGCCGCCGCCGGTCGAGCCCATGTAGAAGGTGTACGGGTGTGTCGTATGTCCCGCCACCGCCGTTACCCGGCCACCGCGGCTGGGCCCGGCGAGGCGAAACTCGATCCCCTCGAAGGGGTCGGACTCGGCCTCACTCCATGCCGGTCCGGCTGTGGCGGCGGCGACAGCGAGCACGAGGGCGGCCGCTTCACGCGGGAGGATCATCACTCCGGCGAGTCTATCGGGGCCTCGTTGGGCTGTTACATTCACGCCGTCGTGAGCACCCAGCCAGCCCGGTCGACCCTTGTCATCTACACCGACGGCGGCGCCAGCCCCAACCCCGGCCCGGGAGGCTGGGCGGCGGTGATCCTCGACCCCGGCGGGCGCCCGCGGGAGCTCGTGGGCGGTGCTCCGAGCACCACGAACAACCGCATGGAACTCCAGGCGGCGATCTCGGCGCTTGCCGACTTGGCCGAACCGAGCGCGGTAGACCTCTACACGGACTCCCAGTATGTCCGGCAGGGGATCACATCGTGGCTGGCTCGGTGGCGCGCTCAGAACTGGCGTCGGCGCGACGGCGGCGCCGTCAAGAACGTCGATCTGTGGCGGCGCCTGGAAGGTCTGAACAAGCGCCACGGCGTCCACTGGCACTGGGTCAAGGGCCACGCAGGCAACGAGTGGAACGAGCGGGTCGATGCCCTGGCGAGCGCCGAGATCGCGGCTCGCGGGGGCGGCGCCGTCGCCGAACCCGACTCCGAAGTGGAGATCCCGCCCGGCTGCACCCGGATCTTCCTCAAGGTCCGATGCGTTGGCGGCCGCGGCGTGTGGGCGGCGGAGCTGGAGACGCCGGACGGCTCGGACCGACGCACGGGTCGAGCGTCGGAGACGACCCCGAACCGCCTCGAACTCACGTGCGTCCTCGATCTGCTAGCCACTTTGCCCGCAGGCGAGCCGGTGGCCGTGTACACCGGCAGCGACTACCTGCGGCGGGGAGCCTCCCTGTGGATCCACTCCTGGAAGCGCAACCGTTGGCGTACGAAGACCGGCGCGCAGGTCAAGAACGCCGAGCTCTGGCACCGGCTCGACCGGCAGCTCGAGGATCGGCGGGTGATCTGGCCGGCGCCGGTCGGCGAAGCCGCGGAACGGTTGGCGGAGCTGAAGGACAGAGTGCGCGGTCTGTTCTAGGCGACCTCGGGAGCTGTTCGAAGCGATTCTTCGAGGCACTCTGCCGCGCAGGCTGCTACACGGGCTGTTCCCGGGTGGCCAGGAAGCGCACGTCCGGGGCGTTCTCGGCCGCCCGGTCGAGCCAGTAGCGGTTGGCGGCCAGAAACAGCGGCGCCCCGTTGTGGTCGTGCGCGATCTTCGCCTCGTTGCGACGCACGAAGTCCCGCACGGTGCGTTCGTCGTCGGACTCGATCCAGCGCGCCAGCGACATGGTGGTCGATTCGAACCGCACCGGCACCTCGTACTCCGTGCGAATGCGGTCGGCGAGGACATCGAACTGCAGCGCCCCGGCGACGCCGACGATCCACTCGTTGCCGCCCCGGATGCGGAAGACCTGCGCCACACCCTCTTCCGCCAGTTGCAGCAGGGCGCGTCCCAGGTGCTTGGCGCGCATCGGATCGTCCGGGCGCACGCGGCGGAGGAGGTCCGGAGCGAAACTCGGAACGCCGACGAACCGCAGCGGCTCGCCGCCCGTCAGCGCGTCGCCGATTCGCAGGTTGCCGTGATTGGGAATGCCGATGATGTCGCCGGGCCAGGCTTCTTCGGCGAGTTCACGCTCGCGCGCGAGGAACAGCACCGGGTTGTGCACGTTCAAGGTGCGTCCCGTGCGCGGGTGGAGCAACCTGATGCCGCGGAAGAAACGGCCCGAGCAGAGGCGCACGAAGGCGATCCGGTCCCGGTGCTTCGGGTCCATGTTCGCCTGGATCTTGAACACGAAGCCGGTGACCGGGGCCTCGTCGGGAGACACCGTCCGTTCGGCGGCCTGCTGCGGCCTGGGGGCGGGCGCGTGGCGGCCGAGTCCGTCGAGCAGCGCGCGCACGCCGAAGCTACGCAGGGCGCTGCCGAAGTAGACAGGCGTCCGGTTGCCCAAGAGAAAGGGACCGGCCGCGAACGGCGGGCACAACTCGCGCACCATCTCGACCTCTTCGCGTAACTTGGCGGCCGGCCCGGCGCCGATCGCCTGTTCGATCTCTGGGCTGTCCAGTCCCGGCACGATCCGTTCCGTGCCTCGCCGCCCCCTGGCCCCGCTCTCGAGCAGCACCAGACGATCGCGGACCAGGTCGTAGCAGCCCTGGAAGCTCCGTCCCATGCCGACGGGCCAGCTCACCGGGGAGACCTCCAGTTGCAGCGTGTCGGCGATCTCGTCAAGGAGATCGAATGGGTCGCGCACGTCGCGGTCGAGCTTGTTGATGAACGTCGTGATCGGCACATCGCGCAGGCGGCAGACCTCGAACAGCTTCCGCGTCTGCAACTCGATCCCCTTCGCGGCGTCGAGCACCATGACCGCCGAGTCCACCGCGGTCAGCGTGCGGTACGTGTCCTCGCTGAAGTCCTCGTGGCCCGGTGTGTCGAGCAGGTTGAACCGGTTGCCTTCGTACTCGAAGGTCATCACCGAGGCGCTCACCGAGATGCCGCGCTCCCGCTCGACCTTCATCCAGTCCGAGTGGGCCCGGCGCGCCTCGCCGCGGGCCTTCACCGCGCCGGCGAGCTGAATCGCCCCGGCGAAGAGCAGCAGCTTCTCGGTCAGCGTCGTCTTGCCCGCGTCCGGGTGCGAGATGATGGCGAACGTGCGGCGGCGGGCAACCGCTTCGGAGAGGGTCGTCATGGGTACGGTTCCTGCGCGGCGCGGGGTCAGGACGCGGCGGAGCGGGAGTCTATAGTCGCGCTCCCGCGGCGTCACCGGCTCAACCCGTGCCAGAATGCGCGCCGTCAACCTGCTGAGGTACCTGCATGAGTGATCTATCCGCGTTTCGAGAGGAGGCCCGCGCCTGGGTGGAGGCGAACGGTCCCGAGGCGCTCCGCGGCAAGGCGTCCGACCCGAACGCGTGGGCGTACGGCGGCCGCAAGGCGCCCTTCGTCTACCCGGAAAGCCGCGACTGGCTGCTCGCTGCCGCCGATCGGGGCTTTTCCGTGCCGACCTGGCCGGAGCAGTACGGCGGCGCCGGCCTCTCGCGCGACGAGGCGCTCGTACTGCGCGAGGAGTTCGCGCGTCTCGCCCTGCCGATGCCGTTGACCGGTTTCGGCTACAGCATGATCGGGCCGACCCTGCTCGATCACGGGACTGGGGCGCAGAAGGCCGAGCACCTGCCGAAGATCGCGCGCGGCGAGATCCGCTGGTGCCAGGGGTACTCGGAGCCGAACGCGGGCTCCGACCTGGCGTCGCTGGCGACCTCGGCCGTGCGGGACGGCGACTTCTACGTGATCAACGGCCAGAAGATCTGGACCTCCGGCGCCGACCAGGCGGACTGGATTTTCATGCTCGTGCGGACCGACCCGGACGTGAAGAAGCAGCGCGGCATCACCTTTCTCCTGGTCGACATGGATTCTCCTGGCGTCGAGGCGCGGCCGATCCCCCTGATCAGCGGCGCCTCGCCGTTCTGCGAGACCTTCTTCCACAACGTGCGGGCGCCGGTCCACCAGGTCATTGGCGAAGTGAACGGCGGCTGGACGGTGGCCAAGGCGCTGCTCGGTCACGAACGCACCTCGATCGGCGGCATGGGGCGCGGCGGGGGCCGTACGTCCCTGCCGGACCTGGCGCGCGACTATGTCGGCGTCGACGAGCTGGGTCGGATCGACGACCCGGCGCTGCGCGAACGGGTCACCCAGTGCGAAATGGACGCGATGTCGTACGGCTTGACGGTCAGGCGCCATAGCGACGGGCTCGAAGCGGGTCACAAGCCCGGGCCGGAGAGCTCGATGTTCAAGTACTACGGCACGGAGCTGAACATGCGCCGCGAGGAGCTGATGCTCTCGATTCGGGGTCCCCAGGCCCTGGGCTGGGAAGGCGAGGGCTTCGAGCCGGCGGAGTTGAACCAGACCCGGACCTGGCTCCGTTCCCGCGCGAACAGCATCGAGGGCGGCACCTCGGAGATTCAACTCAACATCATCGCGAAGCGCGTGCTGGGGCTCCCGGACTGATGGCTACTCTGGTTCTCACCGCTCCCCAGAACATGCTCGCCCGCACCGCGGCCGAGCTGGTGCAGAAGCACGGCGGCGTTGACCGCCAACGGCAACTCCGCGACGAGGGCGGCGAACTCGCCTACAGCCCCGACGTATGGGCCGAGATGGCCGATCTCGGCTGGCTCGGCATCCCCTTCGCCGAGGACCACGGTGGCCTCGGCATGGGCATGGCCGAGACCGTGTTGATCACGGAGGCGATGGGCCGCGGACTGGCGCCCGAGCCCTACGTGTCGGCTGTCGTGCTGGCCGGCAGCGTGGTGGCCGATGCTGGAAGCGCGGAGCAGCAGGCGGAGTGGCTGAGCCCCTTGATCGATGGCGGGAAGCGGCTGGCGCCAGCCCTGCTGGAGCCGGGTGGCCGCTACCGGTTGGAGCGAATCGACACGCAGGCGCGGGCGAACGGTGGGGGTTGGTCCCTGTTCGGCGAGAAGATCCAGGTCGTCGGCGGCGTCGGCGCCGACGGATTCCTGGTTCCGGCGAGAGTCGGCGACGACGACGGTCTGACGTTATTCCTGGTGCCGGCCGGCGCGGCGGGCCTCAAGGTCGTGGCTCAGAGACGCGTCGACTCCCGTAACGCGGCGATCGTCCGGCTGGACGGCGTGAGCGTTGGGGCCGGTGATGTCCTGGGTGAGATCGGCGGCGGATCGGAGGCGCTCCAGCGCGCGGTCGATCGGGCGACCGTGGCGCTCTGCGGCGAGATGCTCGGTCTGATGACGGAAGCCTTCGAGCGCACGATCGAGTATCTGAAGTCGCGCAGCCAGTTCGGCGTGCTGATCGGAACCTTCCAGGCGCTCAAGCACCGCGCCGCGAAGATGTTCATCGAGATCGAACTCTCCCGCTCGACCGTCATGGCAGCAGCGCGCGCGCTCGACGCCGGCGACGGCGACGCCCGACTCCAGGTTTCCAACGCGAAGGCGCGATGCTCCGACGCGCTCATCCTGATCACCAACGAAGCCCTGCAGATGCATGGCGGCATCGGCATGACCGACGAGCACGACATCGGCCTGTTCATGAAGCGAGCCCGGGCGCTCGAGTTCGCCTTTGGCGACGCCGCCTTCCATCGCCAGCGCTTCGCGCAACTGCGCGGTTTCTGAGCCGCGGCGTTGGCTGCACGCGCCCGGGTTGGGGTCTGGGGGTCGGCCTCCAGGTGCCGTGCCAGTCCGTGCGCCCGATGACGGGCGCACGGACTGGTTCACGGGTGCGCGGATCGCGCCACGCGGGTGGAATCGCGAAGCTGCCGGGTGGCGCCGGAAGGGCAAAGAACCCCGAAGACCGACCGGCAGCCCCGTAGAACCGGCCCTTAGAGCAACACGAGAAAGACAGCCGAGACGAACAGCCCGCTCACTGCTACTAGCAGAGCGGCACCGCGACGCGGCAGTCCGAATCTCGTCTGTCTTCCGTAACGGGCTCTTACAGCTTCCAGCATTCGCCATCAATCCATTGATAGGCACCGAAGACGCCCACGAACGCGCCAATGGCAGCAGCCCCGGTGGAGAGTAGGGTTACCGGCCAGATGCCCGTAGCACCAGAGAACAGTGCTCCGAGACCTCCGAGCAACGCCAGTGCGCCGCCACCGGCCGCCATCAACGCCGACGTTTCGCAGCTGAGAATGTCCTGCACTTCGCCGAACGGCAAACAACCCCTGTCTGTATAGACGCCGCCGTTCTGACACGGTCCCTCCAGAAGCTCAATTGCACTCGAAACCGACTGCACATCAGCAGTGGCCATGGTAGGAGCACCGCCCATTAGCAGTGCGAAGAACAACACGCTCAGCAACGCGCCACGGAACCAACTGTCTTTCCTCATTGGAGGACCTCCTGTTGTGGAGGACCTCCTGTTGTGTGGAGGACCTCCTGTTGTGGAGGACCTCCTGTTGTTTGGCCGCCTAGATTAACACGGCTGTCAAGCCTCAAGCCGGAGTCTTGTCCCATCCAGGACCATTCCAAAGTCCGGCGCTTCGTGTTGGGGGCAACTGTAAAGGTCCCGTTCGTGGCAACCGAAAACGGCACACTCTGGAGTTTGTCGGAGGTCGTTGGTCGTTCCATGCTGCTGGCTTCGCCAACAGCCATGGAGCGACGCGCAGATGCACGAATGGGAGACGAGGATGCTGCTGAGGCACTATCTGGAGCAGGGGATCTCGAAGGCGGAGTTGTCGAGGCGCTTCGGCGTCAGCCGGCGGACGATCCACAGATGGATCGAGTCGGGCCAGTTGGGCCTGGACCTGTCGTCGGGCGTGGCGCGGTACTCGCCGCGGCCTCGGGCTCCACACAAGCTGGACCCGTACAAGGAGTTGATCGTGGTTCGGCTGGAGGAGTTCCCCAAGCTGTCGGCGAAGCGCCTGTTCGACGAGGTGCGGGCGGCGGGCTACGAGGGCGGGTACAGCCGGGTGAGGGACTACGTGCGCGAGGTGCGGCCGCGGGAGCCCCAGGAGCCGGTGGTGCGGTTCGAGACGCCGGCGGGGCATCAGGGTCAGGTGGACTTCGGCAGGTTCAGGCTGCCCTGGGGGATTCGCCACGCGCTGCTGGTGGTGCTCGGCTACTCCCGGCTTCTGTGGCTGCGCTTCTACTCCAGGCAGACAATGCCGGTGCTGTTCGAGGGGCTGGAGAGCGCGTTCGACCGCTTCGGCGGCGTGCCGCGGGAGCTCCTGTTCGACCAGATGCGGACGGTGGTGGTGTCGGACGACCGGTCCTCCGGCGGCGGACTGGTGGTGAACGCGGAGTTTCTGCGATTCGCAGCCCACTGGGGATTCGTGCCTCGATCCTGCCGGCCTTACCGGGCGCAGACCAAGGGCAAGGTGGAGCGTCCGATCCGGTACGTGCGCGGCAGCTTCTTCTACGGGCGGACGTTCGTGAATGACGCGGACCTGAATGAGCAGGCGGACCGTTGGGCCGAGGGCACGGCCAACGTTCGCCTTCACGGCACGACGCGTGAGCGGCCTCTGGACCGATTCGAGAGGGACGAGCGCCAAACGCTTCGCCCCCTGGCGCTGCAACCATACCGACGCTTGGGCAGCCAGCCGGTCGCGGCTGAGGCCCCGCATCCCGCCCTGGCGCCGACGGTGCAGGTGCAGCGTCGGCCATTGCGGGAGTACTCGGAGGCGGTCAGGTGAAGGCGCTGGCAGGCGACCGGCGGGCACGTCTGAGGGCGATGCTGGCGGACTTGAAGATGCCCGGAGCACTGGAGGCGGTCGACGGCATTCTGGCGCAGGCGGACAGCGGTGCGGTGACCGCGGGCGAGGCGATCGAGGAGCTGCTTTCCGCCCAGATCGTCCTGCGCAACAACCGCCGCCTGCAGACGGCAATGCGCTCCTCGCGCCTGCCGGCGGTCAAGACGCTCGAGCAGTTCGACTTCAGCTTCCAGCCGAGCATCAAGCGCGAGCAGATCGAGAGCCTCCACGAGCTCGGCTTTCTGGAGCGCGCCGAGAATGTGATCCTGCTGGGACCGCCGGGAGTGGGCAAGACGCACCTGGCGATCAGCCTGGCGATCGCCGCCGCCGAGTACGGACGCCGCGTCTACTACGGCACGCTGGCGGCGCTCATCGAGTCGCTGACCGAAGCCAAGGCCGCCGGCAACCTCTCGCGGCGGCTCCGCGTGCTTACCCACCCGGCGCTGCTGGTCGTGGACGAGATCGGCTACCTGCCGATCAGCCAGGACGGCGCCGTACTCTTCTTCCAGTTGATCAACGCTCGCCACGAGCGGGCCTCGACGGTGCTGACGTCCAACAAGGGCTTCGAGGAATGGGGCGGCGTGCTCGGCGACGAGATCATGGCGGCGGCGCTCATCGACCGCCTGCTGCACCACTGCCACATCGTCAACATCCGGGGAAACAGCTACCGAATGAGGGCCCACCAGGACCTGCTCCGGACCGCGACCGACGATCACCGCCGGGAAGACGGACCATGACAACCGGCCCCCTCCGCTCGGCGCGCGTCCGGTGTCGGGCTCCGGTCGCTCCGAGCCACCTGGAGGTTGACCCCCAGACCCCGGCCGGGCTGGAAGATGTCGGGCGGCCCTCTGGAGGCGCGTGGCCCCGACAATTCCTGGGCGGCCTCGGGAAGCGGTTGACGATCGGACTAGAGTCTGGAGCGGAGGCCGAGGCTCAGGACCCGGCCCTTGAACGTCGGCAGGGCCCGGGCCAGGGAGGTGTCGTAGTTGAGCCGGCCCTTCGCGTCGTAGGCGTCGCCGAGCTCCCAGCCGTCGATTCGCCAGGAGAGCGTGGAGGTGCCGGATACGCCCAGGCCCAGGCGACCGGCGCCGGCCGGGGCCTGGAAGTCGGCCTTGAGGTCGATGCAGTCCGTGTCGATGTCTGGTCCGTTGACGATCCGCACCGCGAGGTGTCCGCGATGCCATCGATCGTCTGGTTCAGGGTCGGGCCGCGGAAGGTGGTGCCGAAGGAGCCGCGGAGGGCGAGGGCGTCCGTGGCCTGCCAGCGCAGAGCGAGCTTGGGATCGAGGCTGGCGCCCACGTCGCCGCCGTAGTCCTCGAACCGGAGCGTCACCTGACTCTCGATGGAGGGGGCGAGGGGCAGCGAGAGTTCCCCGAACACGGAGCCGATGCCGCGGTCGTCCTCGATCGGGAAGGCCGGCGGCAGGTAGGCGAAGACTCCCTCGCGGTTCTGGCAGGACGTGATGTTCGGACCGCCGGAGCAGGGGTAGCGCTCGATGTCGTGGAGGGCCCCGCCGCGTGGTGTCGGCGCGCCGACCGTGTAGGGATTCAGTTCGTAGGCTTCGCTCCGCCACTGGGCGCCGATCGCGTACTCGGCGGCGCCTCCGCCCAGGTCCCAGTCGAGCAGGCCGCTTGCCACCGCCTCCAACACGAACAGGGAGGTTTCGCCCCGGTTGCCGAGGATCGTGGTCAGGTAGTCGTGCAGGGGGCCGTTGTCGAACGTGGCGTCGTAGTCGGGGTTCGAGGCGTTCGGCACGAGGTGGTGCGGCTTGATCGAGTTGGAGAACGCGTTCCAGTATCTGCAGTCGCCCTGGCCCGCGTGCCGCCGCAACGTGTCCAGCGAGAAGTACAGGTTGCCGCTCGGGTCGTACTCGTTCGGCGCCTGCTCCTCGCAGGCGTAGCCACCGAGGCCGGCCAACGCACGCCGCGCACGGTAGTCCAGGGCGTCGCCATCCTCGAACTTGCGAACGGCCGTGGACCAGGAAGCGCGGAACGCCCAGAGGGTCTCGCCGGTCACTCCCTCCAGGTCGAAGGCGAGCCGCTCCGTCTCGGACTTCCGGAGGTGGCTGCGCAGAGGACCGTCCTGCCCGAACATCCGACCTCGAATCCAGGCCACCTCCTGCCAGGCCGGATCGAGGCCGGCCGCGTCCTGGGCGCCGCCGTCGCCCGGCCAGCCGCAGTAGGGAGCGTCACAAGAGGCGTAGGGGCCGTAGAAGTCCGGGTAGAGCCTCGCCATGTCGACCAGGCCGGGATTGTTCGCGCGCACGGACCGCGTGGGGTCGACGACCTTGTTCGGCGGGTCGGACGGCGAGGTCTGCCACGACGGGACCTCGCTCCGGGCGAGCAGGTATTCGGCGCCAAGGTGCCAGCCGCCTTCCGTGTCCCAGGAGGCTTCGGTGAACCACTGGCCGCGCCTGGTGTCCTGGACCAGGTTGTCGAAGGGCGTGTACTGAAAGCGGCAGATCGGACTGGTGGGACTGCTCACCGCGCCGCCGACCCGTTCGCAGTTCGGATCGCGGATCGCCGGCACGCCCGAGAGTGGATGGAAGACCGCGGGACGCCCGGTCCCCGACCAGCCGCCGCGGGGGTTCTCGGCGTAGGGCCTGACCGCCCAGTCGCGCTCGCGGAGCCGGATCGGACTGCGGCGTGAGAGGCCGAGCGACGTCACGGCATGCCCCCGGCCACTGCTGAAGGGGGCCGCCGCCGATGACGCCGATCTCGCCGTCGCCGTTTGAACCGTCGATCACGCTGTGCTTGCCCTCGAAGGAGAGACCGTCAAAGTGGCTGCGCGTGATCACGTTCATCACGCCGGCGATGGCGTCCGAACCGTAGGTCGCGGCGCCGCCGTCGCGCAGGAACTCGACCCGCTCCACGGCGACCATGGGCAGGACGTTCGTGTCGACCAGCAACTGGGCCTGGTCCGGGATCGCCCCCGGGGACCAGGTCAGCCGATCGCCGTTCAGCAGCACCAGGGAGCGGCTGGGACCGAGACCGCGCAGGTTGAGCGTCGATCGGTCCGCGCCGGCCCGCGAGCCGAACTGATCGGATTCGAGGTCCGCGCCGACGCTGAACGACAGGTTGCGAATCATGCCCAGCATGGACGGCGATCCCTCCGCCTCCAGGTCCTCGCGCGAGATGACGGACACCGGCTGCGGCGCGTCCTCAGGCGTGCCGGGAATCCACGAGCCGGTGACCGTGACCGAGTGGCTGAAGGTCTCGACTTCGTGCGCGTGGTGCTCGTGGGCGTGCTCGGCTTCCGCCGCCAAAGAGGCCTCCGCCGCCGCGGGCGAGCCCGGACTGCTTTCCTGGGCCGCCCCGAACGCGGGCCAGAGAAGGGCGAAGAAGAAGAGGACCAGAAGCGGGGGGAAACGCGTCCGCGTCAACTCACGATCCGGTTCGGGTCCATGCCCGAGCAGCCGTCGTGCCTGGCGGCGGTCGAGCAGCGTCCGGTGTAGCAGGAGTCTCCGGCGAAGCCCTTGGGGCGCAGCTCTTGAATCCACTGCTCGACGTTCGCCTGGACCTCGGCGGCGCTCTGGCCGTGTTCCGTGATCAGGACCTTCGAGAGCCCCCACCAGGCCCGCGCCAGGTTGCAGGTGCAGCAGCACGTGTAGGCCGTGCGGTCGTTGCAGCAGGGCGCCGGGATCGCCGTCAGCGCGGCGCGCTTGATCTCCTCCTGCTCAGCGGTCAGCTCGATCTTTGCGTCGTGCTCGATCAGTTTTTCCATCGGCGACGCGAGCAGGGCGCCGATGGGGTCGTCGGCGTATGCGACCGCGGCGGTCGTCGAGGAGTCGCCGCAGGACCAGAACGCCAGCGCGATGAGGATTGCCGGTGCGGTTCCGGCGAGTCGGCGGAGACGATCAGCAGGAACGATCATGGTGTGCGATCATATCCGCCGCGCCCGCCGCGGCGACGTTTCGGCGGCATGGTGTGAGCCCTGGTTAGGGAGTCCGTACCAACGTGGACTCGAGCGAAGGTACGCGCAGGTAGTCCCGGTCGGAGGTAAGCAGGTGGCCGTGACATTCGAGCGTGGTGGCTGCGATCCAGACATCGTTCACGGGAATCGGCGTACCGGCCGCCCGGAGCGAGACGAAGACGCGGGCGTAGTGGCGAACTGTTCCAGGCGTCACGTTGAGCACACTGACGAAGGGCAGGGCCAGGAACTCGGCGAGCACGCGGCGGTTCTCGGCGGCGCGGCTACCGCGCTGGAAAGCCGCTTCAAGCTCTCCGAGAACGATGACCGGAACGGAAACCTGAACGGCTGCCGTGAGGGTGGCGAGCACATGAGGATGTCCCTTGCGGAAGTGTGAGTAGGCGCTGGTGTCGAGCACGAGTCGCTCGATCGACGCCGGTGTCCCGCTGCTGGCGCCCGAGGCGCCCCGCTCCGTCACGTCGCGGCCGCGTTCTTCATTCCCAGAGCCGCCGGTCGACCACCCGTTGTTCGGCCAGTGCAGCGTTGAACTCTTCGGCGTCCTCTTCGGTCCAGGTGGCGTAGCGGAGAAGTTGGTCGCGACGGGCGTCGGGTCCCACGGCTTCGCGGAGCACTTGAAGCACGGTGGCGTTCAGGCTCTCTCCTCGCTCCGCGCTGATCGCGCGCAGTCGTCGTGCGAGGTCCGAGTCCACGTTGCGGATAGTGAGTTGGGATGAAGGCATGACAGCACGACTCTGCAGTCATGCCTTCATCGTGTCAAGCTGCTGCGTGGCGAGGAACTCTCGCGTCGAGCTCAATTCACCGCGGCGGATCGGCTACATGCCGTGGCTGAGCGTTGATGCACTCCGTACCCGGCCCAGTAGAAGGGGTGGGAGGCATCGAACGCCACCGGATCCTGACCTTCCCCCTGGTCGAACTGAAGCGGCTTGGCGAGGAGCGTCAACTGGGCTTCGCGGAGGGCGGCGAAGGGCGGCACGCCAAGTGCGAGGCGCCGGTAGAAGACTTCGAACAGCTTGGTTGCCGTTTCGTCGACGACCGGCCACAGCGAGCTGATGACAGAAGTGGCTCCAGCGGCGTCGAACGCGTCGACGAACGGATTCGGCCCCAGGCCGGCGCCGTTTGTGTCGAGACCGGAGAGCACGACGACGGGATCTCGACCGAGCGTCAGATCCGAGGCCAGGGCGCCGACTACAACCCCACGTGCCGGCTGGTCGTACCGTGCGGCGGAGAGCAGCAGGGCCGAGGCAGCGGGATCCCCGGCGTCGACGATCGCTTCGACGGCCAGGTGAAGGACCTGGATGCGATGGCTGGCGCTCAGATCCCGTAGCGCGGCGGGAGTGGCCTCCGGGCCGAACGCGGTCACGTTCATCAGATCCAGCGCCTCGAGCGTCCGGGACTGGTTGCGGCGCGCGGCGTGCCGCCGCCAGGAGATGCCGCCATCGCTCATCGAAGCGCCGAGCGGCCGCGCCGGAGGCCGGTAGACGGCGTCGGCAATGGCGACGGCCGCCGATGGTCGTTGCCGGGGTTCACCTTCGGTCGCTGTCTGAAAGCCGACTCCGCCGGGAGTCAACCAGCACAGTTCCCGGGTCTCGATCAGGTAGCGACCCTGGGGATCGATGGACCGGGGCGCCCGGATAGCCCCGAAGGGGAGTTCGACCAGGGGACCATTGGCCAGCAGCAGCACCCGCGAGGTTCCGCGCAACTCTTCCGCGGCCGGAGCGAGCAGCTTCTGGCCCAACTCGTCGCCGAGCCGGACTATTTGGCCCAGGGACGCCCGCGGTCGGAGCAGAGCGAGGCCGCGGAGCTCGGCGATCAGCGGCGTCAGTTCCTCGGCAGTCGTGTCCAGGGTCTTCGTGAGCGGTGGGAGGTCGGGCACGCCCGGCACGATGGCGAGCCGCACCGGACGCCCGGGCGAGGCATCGAAGATCAGGGTCGTTGCGTCGACCGAGGCCGGCCGGAGGTCGGCCTCGAATCGGGCGTTCGTGGATGGCCGCGTCGGCCAGATCCGGGTTACCGCGTCGGCGCCGAAGGCGGCTCGACGCATCTCCCGCCGGCTCGACTCGACCGCTTCGATGACCTGGCCCGCCGAGGTCCAGTCGGTACGCGTCTTGGGATCGCTGCCGCCCTCGGAAGCGGCGGCCGTCCCGCCGAGCAGCATCGTGCCGAGCAGAACCGCACCCGTCCAGCCGGCGGTCGGCCGGCGGACAGCGCCGTTCCTCATCCTCCTCGAGGCAGCCATGATCAGAGGCTTTCTTGTATCAGAGCGGCGGTTTGATCCATGGCGCGGCTGGCTCTCCGCCGAGTCTCGGAGGGGCTATGGGAGTGCCGGCGCAGTACGATCCCGGGCGCGATGGCGAACGTACGACTCGAAGCCGACGGCGAGGTGGCGCGCATCACCCTCAGCAGGAGTTGCAGGGCGAACGCGCTCGATTCCGCCACGGCGGCGGAGTTGCGCGGCGCGGTCCGCGAGTCTGCCGCCGCGAACCCTCGTGTGCTGGTCATCGCCGGCGACGGCGTGTTCTGCGGCGGGGCCGACATTCGCGAGATGGAAGGGCTCGACACCGTCGGCGCCGAGCGCTTCATCCGCGGCCTGCACCGGGCGTTCCTGGCCATCCGCGAGCATCCGGCGCCGGTGATCGCCGAAGTCCGTGGCGCGGCCCTCGGAGCGGGCCTTGAGCTTCTCGTCTCGTGCGACCTGTCGGTGGCCGCCGACGACGCGATCTTCGGGATGCCGGAACCCCACGTCGGTCTGCCGTCGGTGATCGAGGCGGCGTTGCTGCCGAGCCTGATCGGCCTCGGCCGCGCCCGGGAGCTGCTGTTCCTGGGGGATCCGATCGCCGCCGCCGAGGCGCTCCGGATCGGGCTCGTGGGTGAGGTCGTAGCTGCCGAGGACCTGGAGGCGGCCGTGAACGCCAAGGTCGAGCGGTTGTTGCGCCTCAGTCCAGGCGCCCTGTCGCTGCAGAAGCGGCTGATCGGCCGCTGGCTCAACCTGCCCCTTGACCAGGCTGTGGAAGCGGGCGTCGCGGCGTTCAGGGCCGCCTATGGGACCGGTGAACCGAAACAGGCGATGGAGGAGTTCTGGCGGCGCCGGTCTAGCGGCAGGGCCAGCGAAGGCTCTTAGAGCCGCCAAACCCGTCGCAGGCTCCGTGTTTGGCCCCAGCCCCCACCGCGCCAGGACCTCGCGCCGCAGAACTCACTCCGCTACGTTCCGCGGCTCGAGGTCCTGCCCGGTCAGGCGGCGAGCCACTGCAGACAGCCGGTCGATTCCAGTACGGCGTCGATCTGCGCCCGGTCGGAGAGTTCCCCGTACTTGCGGCGCAATGCGGCAAGAGACCTGGCATGGTACTTCTGCGGCTTCTGGGTCCAGGTCCCGCTCGCGAGGTCGACCGAGAACTCGTCCTGGCCGTTGGCGATCGCGCCCGCGTTCGCCACGCTCCAGGGCAGGAAGAGCCCGCCCACCTGTTGCTCGAGCAGGGGCATCAGCGTCGGCGCCAGCGACTCCCAGTCCTCGAAGTCGCCGTTCGCGGTCGGGTCCACCAGGCGCTTGACCCATTCGACGGTGCGAGGCGCCCTCTCCTCCAGCAGAGCGCCGGGTGTCGGATCCGTCCATGCCTGGTGAATCTGGAAGCCGGCGCCGAAGTCGCCGAATGCCGGACGGTCACCGAACAGGTAGTCGCGGCCGTCGAGGTGCGCCTCGATCAGGTCCACCGTGTCGAGGAACGACTGCTCGATCTGGGGCGCGGTCTGCTCGTTCGAGCCAACGAACCAGACACGGGGGACCATCCGCTCCCTGATCTGGGCGGTCATCGCCTTCAGCGTCCCCTCATCGGCGTCGGGGTTCATGCCCTGGGCGATGCGGCGGGCGCCGGACTCCTGGTCCACGGGGCGGGCCCAGCGGTAGTGGAACATCCACTTGTTGCCCCACTCGTCGCCCCACTCCTCGAGCAGCGTGGAGACGAAAGCCGCGGTGGGGTCGTCCGGGTGGATCGACGTCTCCGGGTACTGGGCCTCCATCGTCTCCAGGATCGGCGTCGAGTCCTGCATGCCCCGGTCGTCGGGCGTGATGACGAGGGGCACCAGGGGCAGCTTGGCGTAGCGCCGGAACTCGTCCTGGTTGGCGGGGCTGCGGCGGCGCCACTCGTGGGGGATCCCCTTGTAGCGGAAGTACGACCGCACCTTGATCGAGTAGGGCGAAAGTTCGGCGCCGAAGATTCGGTAGGGTCGGGCCATTGGCAGAAGCCTCCTGGAGGGGAGTCGTTGTCAGACGGAGGCATATCCTAGGAGGATCTTCGGCGTCGTGGCAACGGCTCTTGATTTGAAAGGACGGTTGGGGAGCGTCTTCGGCCACTCCCGGTTCCGGCCTCACCAGGAGGAAGTGTGCCTGCGCACCGCGGAGGGCGCCGACGGTCTGGTGGTCATGCCGACCGGCGCCGGCAAGTCGCTCTGCTACCAGCTTCCGGGCCTGCTGCGCGGCGGGCCGACGCTGGTCTTTTCGCCGCTGATCGCGCTGATGGAGGATCAGACGGCCAAGCTGCGCCAGATCGGCCTGCGGGCCGAGCGCATCCATTCGGGACGGCCGCGCCACGAGTCGCGCGAGGCCTGCCGGCTGTACCGCGAGGGCGAGGTCGACTTCCTGTTCATCGCGCCGGAGCGGCTCGGAGTGCCCGGCTTCATCGAGTTCCTGGAGCGCTGCCGGCCGGCCCTGATCGCGGTCGACGAAGCGCACTGCATCTCCCAGTGGGGGCATGACTTCCGTCCCGACTACCGGCTTCTGGGGCAACGTCTGCCGCGCCTGCGGCCGGCGCCGGTGCTGGCCTTGACCGCGACCGCGACGCCGCGCATCCAGGACGACATCGCGGCGCAGCTCGATCTGCAGGGGGACGAGCGCTACATCTACGGGTTCCGGCGCGACAACCTGGCCGTCGAGGTGGTGCAGAAGCGCCGCGGGGCGCGAGCCGCGGTGGTTTCCGAAGTGTTGGGGGAGAGTGAGCGGCGGCCTGCCATCGTCTACGTGCCGACTCGCAAGGAGACGGAGGCTCTCGCTGGTCGGCTGGCCGACGAGTTCCCGAGCGCGGCGTACCACGCGGGGCTGCCAACGGCCGAGCGGGACGAAGCGCAGACCGCCTTTCTCGATGGCGAGATCGAAGTGGTGGTCGCCACGACCGCCTTCGGCATGGGGATCGACAAACCGAACATCCGGACCGTGATCCACACCGCGATGCCGGCGACGGTCGAGGGCTTCTACCAGGAGATCGGCCGAGCCGGCCGCGACGGTGAACCGGCTCGGGCGCTGCTTCTGTATTCCTGGGCCGACCGCCGTACCCAGGAGTTCCTGCACAAGCTCTCCTATCCGGAGATCGGCTACCTCAAGGAGCTGTACGAGGCGCTGGCGGAGGAGCCGCGGGACCGGGCCGATCTGCAGCGCCGGCTCCGCTTCGACGAGGAGGTCTTCGAAGCGGCTCTCGATCAGCTCCGCATCCACGGCGGCGCGGCGATCGGCGGCGGCTACCGCGTGCGCCGTGGTGGGGACGCGTGGCTTCGGACCTACCAGGTCCAGCGCCAGCACCGTCTGGACCAGATCGACGAGATGACCCGCTTCGCCGATCACCGCGGCTGCCGGATGCTGCGCCTGGTGCGACACTTCGGCGACCAGGCGGACAGTGGCGCACCCTGCGGCGTGTGCGATGTCTGCCGGCCGGACGACTGCCTGGTGCGCCGGTTCCGTGCGCCGCTGCCCGAGGAGGTGCAGGCGATGGAGACCGTGGTGTCGCTGCTGCGCCGCCGTGAAGGCCAGGGTACGGGCCGGCTGTTCCAGGAGTTCAGGGCCGTCCATGGCTCGTACGACCGCGACGGGTTCGAGGACCTTCTCGGCGCGCTGGGCCAAGCGCGCGTCGTCTTCGTCGAGGACGATTCGTTCCAGAAGGACGGCGAGACGATCCGCTACCAGCGGGCCGGGCTGACGCCGAGCGGACGCCGCCGGGGAGTCGACCTGGCGGGGCAGGTGTTGCTGCCGGACGATCCGCCGGACGAGCCGAAGGCGCGGCGGAAGCGCAAGGCCGCTGCCTCGACGGTCGAGCTCTCCGAGGCCGACGCGGATCCGGAACTCGTCGAGACGCTTCGCGCGTGGCGGTTGGAGGAGGCCAGGAAGAAGCGGTGGCCGGCGTACACGGTGCTCCAGAACCGTTCACTGATCGCCGTCGCCGCAGGGAGACCCGCGAACCGGGACGAACTGCTCGCGATCGCCGGCATCGGTCCGGCCACGGTCAAGCGCTACGGCGCCGCGCTGCTTCGGATCGTGGCGGCAGCGGGGAAGCCTGAACCGAAGTGACACAATCCTCCGCATGACGACATCGACGGCACAGTGGTTCGGTCACCCACGGGGGCTCTCCACCCTCTTCTTCACCGAGCTGTGGGAACGCTTCAGCTATTACGGCATGCGGGCACTGCTGGTGCTCTACATGACCGACATCGCCACCGGCGGCCTCGGCTTCGAGACGGAGACCGCGACCATCGTGCTGGGGCTCTACACGTTCGGTGTCTACGCCCTGGCGCTTCCGGGCGGCTGGATCGCCGACCGCATCATGGGCCAGAAGAAGGCCGTGCTGTGGGGCGGGATCATCATCGCGCTCGGCCACTACACGCTGGCTGTGCCGTCCATGTTCGCCTTCTTCCTGGGCCTGTTCCTGGTCGTGGTCGGCACCGGGCTGCTCAAGCCGAACGTCTCGGCGGTGGTCGGCGACCTCTACGCCAAGGACGCGGCTGCGCGCCGCGACGCCGGGTTCTCGATCTTCTACTCGGGAATCAACATCGGCGCGATGCTGGGACCTCTGATCTGCTCCTGGCTGGGCGAGAAGGTCGACTGGCACCTCGGTTTCGGCGCCGCCGGCGTCGGCATGACCGCGGCGATCATCGCCTACGTGAAAGGGCAGAAGTACCTCGAGGGCGCCGGCGATGCACGCGGCCCGGCCGCGGATCCGGTGCAGGTTGCGGGCGCCAAGCGGAACCTGATCGCGGGCACGGGCTGCCTCGCCGTGCTCGCCCTGGTGCTGTGGTGGCTCGGGGCGAGCGGCGCCGCGCCGATCACCCTGCTGGGCTTCGCCGACGCCACGGGCGTGATCGTCGTCCTGCTGGCGGCCGTCTACTTCGCCTACGTGATCGGCTTCGTCTGCAAGGACCGGATCGAGAGGCGGCGGATCGGCGCCTGCGCGGCGCTCTTTGTCGGCGCGGCGCTGTTCTGGTCGGGCTTCGAGCAGGCCTCGTCGTCGCTCAACCTGTTCACCCGCGACTACGTGAACCGCGACCTGTTCGGACTCGAGCTGACGATCGGTTCGCTGCAGGCGATCAATCCGTTTTTCATCATCGTCCTGGCGCCGGTCATGGGCGGGCTCTGGGTGTGGCTTGGCGACCGCAATCCGTCCATACCCGTCAAGTTCGGCCTCGGCCTGCTCCTGCTGGGAGTCGGCTTCCTGGTCCTGTCCTGGGGCGCCTCGCTGACGCAGGCGGGAGGCGGCCAGGCGGCGATGGGATGGCTGGTCGTGACCTACTTCTTCCACACCGTCGGCGAGCTGTGCCTGAGCCCGGTGGGACTCTCGAGCATGACCAAGCTGGCGCCGGACCGCCTCGTGTCCCAGATGATGGGCACCTGGTTCATGGGCGCCGCGCTCGGCAACTTGATTGCGGGCCGCGTCGCGGGCTACATCGAGTCGTTGCCGCCGGCCGAGCTGTTCCGGACCGTGGCGCTGATCGTGGCCGCCGCGGGCGTCGTGTTCCTGCTCCTGTTCAAGCCGATCAAGTGGCTGTGCGCGGGCGTGAAGTAGGGGGTCGTCGGCGCACCCAGGCCGCGGCTCAGTTGATGCCGCGCTCCTTGCCTTCCCAGAAGGGGGCGCGCAACTCACGCTTGAGCACCTTCATCGCGCCCGATAGGGGCAGGGGTTCGGCCCGGAATTCGACGGATTTCGGCGCCTTGTAGCCGGCGATCGACTCGCGGGCGTGGCTGATGATCGAGGCGCCGGTGTGCTCGTCGACGTCGGCGCCTACCTTCGGCACGACGATCGCGTGGACCTGTTCGCCCCAGACGTCGTGCGGAATGCCGATCACGGCCACCTGGGCGACGACGGGGTGGGTCGAGATCGCGCTCTCCACCTCCGCCGAGTACACGTTCTCGCCGCCGGAGACGATCATGTCCTTGACCCGGTCGACCAGGAACAGGTAGCCCTCGTGGTCGAGGTAGCCGGCGTCGCCGGTGTGGTACCAGCCGCCCTGGAACGCCTCTTCGGTGGCCTCGGGCTTGTTCCAGTACTCGGTCATGTAGTTGCCGCCGCGGGCGCAGACCTCGCCGACCTCGCCGCTGGGCAGTTCGTTGCCGTCCTCGTCCTGGACCTGTAGGATGACGCCGGGCACGGCCCGTCCCACGGAGCGCAGACGGTCGCCGCCGGCCTTGTGGTCCTCGGAATCGAGCACGGTGAGGATGGAGGAACTCTCGGTCATGCCGTAGCCCTGACCGATCTCCATCTCCGGGAACAAGGTCAGCAGACGGTCGAGCAGTGCAGCCGGCATCGGCGAGGCGCCGTAGGCCAACTGCCGGATCGAGGCCAGCTTCTCGGGCGCGAAGTCCGGGTGACTCATCATCATGTGGATCATGGTCGGCACCATGGTCGTCGTGGTCGCCTGGTACTTCTCGATCAACGCGATCGCCGCGCCTGGGTCGAACATGGGCATTGTCACCAGCTTGCCGCCCAGGGTCTGGGTTGCGATGACGGCCACCATGGAGGCGGCGTGGAAGATCGGCGTCTGCAGCAGCGCTGTACCGGACGAGAGTTGCGGGAAACGCATCAGGGCGTGGTACGTGTTCAGGAGCTCGGCGCGCTGCGTGCAGAGAACGCCCTTGGGCAGGCCGGTGGTCCCACCCGTGTACATCAGGACGACCGGATCGTCCTCTTCCGGCTCGTCGGGAAGGGTCGGCTCGCTGCCGGCGATCAGGTCTTCGTAACGGAAGTCGAAGGGTGCGTCCGGGTCGTCGCCGGGGCCGTCGATCAGCACCGTATGGCGGACCGTGCAGTCGTCGCCGGCAAGCGCCATCGCCTGCGCGAATGCCGGCGCGAACGTCTTGTCCACGAACGCCACCTCGGTGCCGGAATCGCGGACGATGTAGTCGAGTTCCTTGCCGGCCAGGCGGAGGTTGAGGGGGTTGATCATGCCGACGCCGAGATAGGCCGCGTGGTACAGCTCGACATACTGGTGGTTGTTCAATGCCATCACCGCGAAGCGGTCACCGCGGCCGACGTCGAGTTCTTTGCTGAGCGCCGTGCAGAGACGCATCGTGCGGTCGGCGTGCTCGGAGAACGTCGCGTCGTAGGCGCCGTCGACCAGGGACTGCTGGTCGCCGTAGTACTTCAGCGCAGGCTCGAAGAGCCGGTGGAAGATGAGTTCTTTCATGGGTTGGATTCCTCAGTTTGCCGACAGGGCGGCGATCACGTCGCGTTGGGTCCGGTCGTCGAGAAAGCGCAGGGTGGGGCTGATCCGGTCGACGACGGCGCCGTAGCGGGCAAGAACCGCGGAGGCGATGCCGTCCGGCTCGCCGACCACCGCGAAGGCGTCGAGCATCTCGTCGGTAACCAGGGTTCCCATCTCGTCCCACTGCCCCTGCTTCGACATCCGGTTCAGTTCGAGTTGCAGGTCGCCCCAGCCCTCCGATTCGAGCACCGGGCGGTAGGCCGGAGTCGAGCCGTAGAAGGAGATCTGCTTCTTGACCGCCCGCTTCGTCTCCTCGAAGGTCTTCTCGTCCTGACCGGAGACGATGAAGCCGGGGTAGCTGATCTGAAACTCGGAGCGGGGGCGTCCGGCCGCGGCCAGACCGCGCTCGATCGCCGGCAGGGTGGTGTCGCGCATGTAGGACTGGGTCGTGAACGGGTGAACGATCAGGCCGTCCGCCACTTCGCCCGCGACCTCCGTCATCAGTGGGCCGACCGCGGCCAGGAACACCTTGGGAGGACCGTACTCGGTATTCGTCGGCGTGAACATCGGCGTCATCAGGGTGTGGGAGTAGAACTCGCCCTGGAAGCGCAACCGCTCTCCGTCGTGCCAGTTGTCCCAGATCGCCCGCATCGCCAGGATCATCTCCTTCATGCGCTTGGCCGGGCTCGACCAGGGCATGCTGAAGCGCTTCGTGATGTGGGGGCGGATCTGCGATCCCAGGCCGAGGATGAAGCGCCCCTTCGAGTAGGCGTTCAGGTCGTGGCCGACGTTGGCCAGGGTCATCGGGCTGCGTGCGAAAGCGACCGCGATCGAGGTCATCAGCTCGATCCGTTCGCTGTGCTCCGCGGCGAGCAGCAGCGGGAAGAACGGGTCGTGCGCCGTCTCCGCGGTCGCCGCGGCCGCGAAGCCGGCGTCTTCGAGTTCCCGGATGCGGCTCGGTACTTGGCGCAGATCGGTGGGCAGTCCGCCGTCAACCTTCATCTCTGTCTCCAGGCAGGTGGTTCGAGGGTGGCGCGCGAGTATAGAGGAGCGGGCGGCTCGAAAAGGGGCGTTGACGGGTGTAGCGCCTTGCTACGATCCCGGCGCTCAAAGGAGAAACGATGCATCAGGTGCTTGCCGGGGTTCGCGTTCTGGACTTCGGCCGCTACATTGCCGGCCCGTTCTGCGCCGCCCTGCTCGGGGATCTCGGCGCGGACGTGATCCGTATCGAGAAGGTGCGGGGCAGCGAGGACCGCTTCATCGCCCCGGTGACGCCGACCGGCGAGGGCGGCATGTTCCTGCAGATGAACCGCAACAAGCGGTCGCTGACGCTGAACCCGACGAAGCCCGCGGGGCGCGAGGTCGTGCGCCGCCTGGTGGCGACCGCCGATGTCGTCGTCGCGAACTTGCCGCCGGCGACGCTGCAGGCGATGGGGCTCGACCTGGACAGCCTTCGCGAAGTGAAGGAGGACATCATCCTGACCACGGTCTCGGCCTACGGCCGGGGCGGCCGCTACAGCGACCGGGTGGGCTTCGACGGCATCGGCCAGGTGATGTCGGGGATCGCCTACATGACCGGCGATCCGGATCATCCCCGGCGCGCCGCGGCGCCCTTCGTCGATTTCGGCACGGCGCTCTCCTGCGCCTACGGCACGCTGGCGGCACTGATGGCACGGCAGCAGACCGGCGAGGGCCAGATGGTCGAGGGCGCCCTGCTGCAGACCGCCCTGATGATGGGCAACAGCAACCTGATCGAGCAGGCGGTGATCGAGCGGGATCGTCAGCCGACCGGCAACCGGGGGCAGACCTCCGCGCCCTCGGACCTGTACCGAACCGCCGACGGCTGGTTGCTGTGCTCGGTGATCGGCGAGCCGCTGTTCAAGCGTTGGGTCGGTCTGATGGCCGAGGACGCGAGCGTCAACGGCGGTGCAGAGACCTTGGACTGGCTGGGCGATCCGCGCTTCGCCGACGACCTCGCGCGCGGCGACAACGCCGAGGCCATCGGCGAACGGATGAACGCGTGGTGCGCGTCCCGCTCCACGGCCGACGCGGTCGAGGCGCTGAACGCGGCGATGATCCCCTCGGCGCCGGCGTACTCGATGCAGGAAACGCTGGATGACCCCCATATCGCCGAGGTCGAGTCCTTCGTCGAGCTGGACTATCCCGGCATGCCGCGGCCGGCGCCGGTGGCGCGACCATCGGTGCGGCTCACCGGAACCCCCGCCACGATCCGGCACCGCGCGCCGACGCTCGGCGAGCACACGAACGAGATCCTCGGCGACCTCGGCTACAGCGGCGACGAGATCGCGGCGTTCCGGGCCGAGCGGGTGGTGTAGTGAGACGACACGGATCCCTGGGAGGGTGTGTATTCCTGCATGCCCCTGGGAACCCGGTTGGCGCGGTCCGCGCCAACCGTGAACCACTCCGAGCGCCCGTCATCGGGCGCGCGGATGGAACGCGGGCATCCTGCCCGCATCTGGTGCGGTTTCTAGCGGTCCTGATCCTGGCTGCGCCCGCAGCCGCGCAACCACCATCCGACCTGCCGCCCCCCAACGTCCTCTGGGTGTCCAGCGAGGACAACGGCCCCCAGCTCGGCGCCTATGGCGACGTCTACGCCACCACGCCGAATCTCGACGCCCTTGCGGCCCGCGGCCTGATCTATCGCAACGCCTGGTCGACCGCGCCGGTGTGCGCGCCCGCCCGCACCACGATCATCAGCGGCCTTTACCCGGCGTCCACCGGCGCCCATCACATGCGCAGCCGCTCCCGGCTGCCGGATGGCTTTCGCTTCTTCCCGCAGTACCTGCGCGAAGCCGGCTACTACGTGACGAACAACGCCAAGGAGGACTACAACCTCGAGAAGCCGGGCGGCCAGGGCGCCGTGTGGCACGAGTCGTCGCGCGAGGCGCACTGGCGGAACCGTCCCGAAGGTGCTCCCTTCTTCGCCGTCTTCAACTTCACCGTCAGCCATGAGAGCCAGATCCGCCGGCGTCCCCACACGCCGGTCCACGATCCGGCGGAGGTGAGGGTTCCGGCCTACCACCCGGACACGCCCGAAGTGAGGCAGGACTGGGCGCAGTACTACGACAAGCTGACCGAGATGGACGCGCTGGTCGGCGAGCGTCTGGCCGAGCTGGAGGCGGCCGGGCTGGCCGACGACACAATCGTCTTCTACTGGGGCGACCACGGGCCGGGCCTGCCGCGCGGCAAGCGGGCGGCGCTTCAGACCGGCCTCGGCGTACCGCTCATAGTTTCTATCCCTACGAAGTACCGCTACCTGGCGCCGGCCGGCTACGAGGCCGGCGGTGAGACCGACCGCCTGGTCGGCTTCATCGACTTCGCTCCCACGATGCTCAGCCTCGCCGGTATCGAGCCGTCCCCGCACCTGCAGGGCCGGGCCTTCCTCGGGGCCCACGAGGCCCAGGCCAACGAGGTGATCTTCGGGTTCTCGGACCGCATGGACGAGCGCTACGACATGGTGCGCAGCGTCCGCGACAAGCGCTACGTCTATGCCCGCAACTTCCTGATCGACCGCCCCTACGGCCAGCGTCTCTCGTACCAGATGGAGACGCCGACCACCCAGGTCTGGCTGCGCTTGTTCCAGGAGGGGAAGCTCAATGAGGTGCAGGCGAGGTTCTGGCGACAGAAACCGAGCGAGGAACTCTACGACCTGGAGAATGACCCGGACCTGGTGAACAACCTGGCGTCCTCCCTCGAGCATGCGGCCGGCCGGGAGCGCCTGGCCCAAGCGCTCCGCAATCACCTGCTCGCGATCCGCGACCTCGGCTTCCTGCCCGAAGGCGAAATGCACCGGCGCGCCGCCGCCATGGGCGCCGTTCCCTGGGCCTACGGTCAGGGCGGCTACCAGGTCGAACGCGTGCTGGCGGCGGCGGAGCTGGCCTCCGACCGTTCGTCGTGGGGCGATGCCGCCACCCACCGGCTCAAGAGGCTGCTTGGCGACCCGGACTCCGCGGTCCGCGCCTGGGCGGCGACCGGGCTGCGTGCCCGCGGCGAAGCGGCGGTGCAGCAGGCCCTCGCCGAACTCCGCGCCGCCCTCCGCGACCGGTCGGCGCCCGTCCGCATCTACGCCGCCGAGGCGCTGGGCCGCTTCGGGGAGGAGACGGATCGGGAGCCGGCGGTCGAGTTGCTGCTGGCCTCGGCCTCGATCGAGGAGAACGACTTCTTCGACGCGCTGCTGGCGCTCAACGCGCTGGACTACCTCGACCCGAAAGTGCTGGGCGGCCCTGACGCTCAGGACTGGCGGGATCGTCTGGCCGCCCTGCCGAGCGAGCTCGACGGGCTCAACCGCCGGTTCCGGAACTACGTCCCGCGGCTGCTGGACGCGATCTGGCTCGATCTCCCCAATCGCTGACGGGGCCTCGGGACATGTCTGCGAAGGTCGTTCAGATGGAAGTTCAAGACGGTGCGTCGTTCCGGGCCTGGGAACGCGGGCGTCTCGCCCGCATCCGACGCGGGGCAACGGACTTCGGAACGGTCCTGCACCGGACGGGTCGTCCACTCTGAATCGTGCTTGAACAGAGAAATGGGCATTCAGAGCATCGAGTACGGCCGGCAGCACGAGCGGCTCGAAGACCTTCTGCGGTCTGTCGACCGCCCCGGCGACTACTGCGCCGGCGGAAAGCTGCATGTGCATATGCCGCGCGTTGTGGTGGACGGCGTGGGAGACCTGTCCTTCCCCGTCCCGCATGCCCAGGTCGAGGCGTTGATCGGCGCGGCCGAACGCGCGCCGTACGGCAAGGGCACGCGGACACTCGTGGACACCTCGGTGCGCGACTGCTGGCAGATCGACGCTGGAAACGTCCGCTTGCTCGGACGGGTGTGGCGCGATTCGCTCGCGCAGATCATGGAGATCGTGGCGGACGGGTTGGGGCTTCCCGCGGAAGGGCTCGGCGTCGAACTGTACAAGCTGCTGGTCTACCGGCCGGGAGGCTTCTTCGACGAGCACCGCGACACCGAGAAGGTCCCCGGCATGGTGGCGACACTCTCGCTGTCGTTGCCGACGGCGGGGGCCGGCGGCGAGGTCGTGGTGCGTCATGGCGCCAGGGAGACCACCTTCGACATGGCCGCGCGCGAGCCCTCCGAGCTGGCCTTTGCGGCCTTCTACGCGGATTGCCTGCATGAGGTGCTGCCCGTCACCGAGGGCCACCGCCTGTCTCTCGTGTTCAGTCTGGTGCTGGATTCCTCCGAGGGCGGGTTGGCCGCGCCCGACTACACCGATCTGATCGCGCCGGTCGCGGAATACCTTACGGAGTGGCGCGACGAGGGCGGCACGGACAAGCTCGTGTGGCTCCTCGAACACGAGTACAGCGAGGACGGCCTGTCCTTCGAGACACTGAAGAACACGGATGCGGCCGTGGCCAAGCTGCTCGGGGCGGCTGCGGACCGCGCGGACTGCGACCTGCATGCCGCTGTGCTTCGGATCGAAGAGTACGGCACGCCGGAGTTCTACTTTGGCGACAGCTATTGGGGCGACGATTGGGCGGACGAAGAGGAGGACGTGGACGCGACGATGGCCGACGTCCACGAACGGTTCGAGTCCCTGGATGCATGGACGGCTCGCGACGGTAGTCAGCCGCCCTTCGGGCAGATCCCGGTGAACGACTCGGAACTCCTACCCCTGGACGCCCTCGCCGACGCCGAGCCGGACGACCGCCGGCTGGAAGGCTCCACAGGCAACGAGGGCCCCACTCTGGAGCACATGTACCGGCTCGCGGCGCTGGTCGTCTGGCCCCGGGAGAAGACCGTGGACATCGTGGCCGGCGCCGGCATCGACGGCGCCGTGGCGTGGGCGGCGACTCGAATCACGGGCGAAAGCGGCAACGACGGGGACAGCGACCGGCGCATCCTTTCCAAGCTCATCGAACTCTGGCCCGTGGGCGGCGAGTATCGGCGGGAGCAGGATCGCGGCGCGATGCTCCGTTTACTCGCTGCCGCCGATGCGGCCGACCTCGCCGTCGATTTCCTCCGCCGTGCCGTGATGGTGGAGTACGACGGCAGCGAGAACGAGGCGTTCGCGGAGATCATGCCCCTGATCGGCGCTGAAGAGGTGGGCGATTTCCTCGTCGGCCTGGTGGAAAAGCAGTTGCCGGAGCGTCCCGGTTGCGTCGTCGATCTGCTTGTGCTCGCGGGGGAGGTTGCCGACCTGACCGATGACGTCGCCTGGCGCGACGTGCTGCGTGAGTCCGTGGGCGCCGCTCTGAGCGGTCTGGAAGCCGCGCTTCAGCGGGAGGTCAAGGCGCGCGCCGACCGGGACGCCCGCAGGTCAACGCCGTTCGATCTGGATTGGGTGCGCATGCGGTCGCGGACATGGATCGACCGTGAGGAGGACGAGAAGCCGCCGCCAGAGTGGATCGACGACGCGGCGGTGCGCGATCTCATGATGCTGGCGCGGCCACTCGATCTCGCCGGGGAGGCCATGGCGGCCGCCCGAGCCATCGGCGATCATCCGGAGATCGTGACGCCGGGCCGAATGCTCCCCGCTGCGCTTGAGGGAATGCACGAGGACGAGGAGCTTGCCCGGTCCCCGGTCTATGCGCTGCTGTGGAGGCAGGCCGCGGACTTCCTCCTCGCGCGCAGCTCCGAAGTCCCCTCCGAGCCGAGCGACTGGACCATCGCCGCGGACATCCCCTGCGATTGCAAGGACTGCTCCCGGCTGCGCGCCTTCTGCCGGGATCCCGAGAAGCGGGCTGAGCGGTTCAGCGTGCGGAAGGACCGGCGGAAGCACCTTCACCGAACGATCGACGGCCATCGCCTCGACCTGGAGCACGTGACGGAGCGGAGCGGCAGTCCCTACACGCTGGTCTGCACGAAGAACCGCGCCTGCTACCGGCGGCGGCTTCGCGAGTACGCGGAGGATCTTCGGCAGATGGCCTCGCTTCGATTCTGCGCGCCTCGCGGGGAGGCCGGGGCCGCTTCTTCAGGGAGGGTGGCCCGTTTGGGGAAGGCGGTGGCGACGGGAAAGGCTGCAGGGGCTGGAGCACCGCGTTGACCGCTTCCGTCGCGGTAAGCGTGGCGCAGCGTGTTCTGAAGCTCTCTCACATTGCGGGGCCAGGGGTCGCAGACGAAGACGTTCCTTGTGCTGCGGCCGGGCCCGGTCGGTCGTCTCCGGTCCGACCCATGCTACGACCGTCCCCGGTTCTTGAGTCTCCGTTCCAGATGCCGGTAGACAGCGTCCTTGTCCGAGAGGTCTACCCGGGCGTCCATTGGCTTCGCGATCCACGACACCTTCCGGACCGCCTCGGCCTTCCGGACCCCCTCGGGGCGTTTGAGTTCCTTCGGGTTCTGCGCCATCGACCTACTCGGCGTTGGCCGCCTCCGGCGGCCAGCCGAACGGCAGGTCCTCCGGTGTGACCTCGATCTCGGTCGAGAACTTGAACGGCGCCTCGCCCGGCCCCGGGAAGGTGAACTCGAGGAAGAAGGCGCTCCAGCCGGCCTCCGGGGCGTCGACGGCGCCGACCCACTGGCCGTCGTCCGAGACCTCGACCGGGGTGCTGGTCCAGGCACGGCCGATCGTGTCGACGCGGAAGTCTCTGGCTTCGGGGTTGGAGGCCTGCCAGAGCAGGACCTCGCTCGGCTCGATGCCATTGGCGACGTGCGCGGCAATCGCGGCGCCGCCGTCGGTGGAGGAGAGCGTCCAGTCGACATCCGGGCGCTCGACGTCCTCGAGCACCGCCTGGTAGAAGGCGAGGAGCCCGACCACGGCGTCGCTGCCGCCCAGCGAGTGCTCGGTGTTCGGCACGTAGCGCAGGTGCTTCTCGCCGATCAGGTCGTCGAAGTAGAACTGGGAACTGTCGGGGAGGAAGAACTGGTCGCCGGTGGCGTTGATCAGGTACTTCGGCAGTTCCAGCTTCTCCCGGTGCTGGTACGGCTCGACGATCTGCTGGAGTTCGAGGTACCTGGGATCGGCGAACCAGTCCATGATCCCCTCGCGCTCGTAGTCGCCGACGGCCGGGGCCCAGAAACCGTAGGCCTGCCAGTGGTGAATGAAGGACGGTTCGAGGTTCAGCATGTCGATGACGATCGGCGCGATCGCGACCACCCGCTCGTCGACGATCGCGGTGGTCCAGGTGGTCCAACCGCGCTTTGAGCCGCCCGCGACGACGAAGCGGTTCACTTCGGTCCCGCCGCCGTCCTCGGACGCCGCGAATGCCGTCATCGTGTCCATCGCCCGCACCGCGGCCTTGGTCATCGGCAGCCGCGCCAGCCAGATCGCGTCCTCGCCGCGCAGGAACTTGTCCCAGCCGTAGGCGATCAACTGGTCCTCGCGGCGCTCGCCGAAGTCGTCGCCGACGAAGGTCAGCGCCTGGTTCGGCACCATGCGCAGCTCGGCCGCGAACGAACCCGTGGCCAGGGCCGGCTGGAGGATCAGCGGGTTGGCCTGCTCCGGCGGGTCGCCGCCGTTGCGACCGCCCGAGATGTAGAGAAACGCGTGATCGCTCCGGACTTCGTCCGGCTCGACGATCAGCAGCCAATGGGTCCACAGCGGGCGGTCGACCTCGGCCTCGGTGAGCCAGGTCTGGCTGGTCATCTCGATCGTGTGCAGCGTGTAGCCGTCGCCCGGGTGGCTGGCGACCAGGTTCCAGCCGTAGGCCGGATCGGGCGTGTCGACGTACTGCTTCAGGATGTCGCCGGGGCCCGGGTCCCCATGGGCTCCCGCGTCGGCGGTGGTGGAATCGCCGCCGACGCATCCGATGAGCAGTAGCGCCGTGGCAAACAGGGCGAGCGTTTCGCGAGAGAGTCTCATGGCTTTGTTTCCTCTTTTCAGTCGGTGTCGGCCTAGCCGACAACGGGCGCCGATCCCGTGCCGTGGAGTCAGATCGCCCCCGCCGCGCGCAGATCGTCAATTCGCTCGCCGCTGAAGCCCCAGTCGGCCAGCACGGCGTCGCTGTGTTCGCCGGCCTTGGGCGGGGGTCCCTGGACGGAGGTGGGGGTACGGCTGAAGCGCGGCGCGGGCGCCGGCTGCGGCACGCCTTCGACCTCGACGAAGGTCTGGCGCGCCCGGTTGTGCGGGTGAGCCACCGCCTCGCCGATGCTGAGCACGGGCGCGAAGCAGACGTCGCTGCCCTCCATGATCTCGCACCACTCGTCGCGGGTCTTCGCGCGGAACACCTCGGCGAGCCTGGCCTTGAGCTCCGGCCAGCGGTCGCGGTTCTGGAGGTGCCCCTCCCAGTCGGCGCCGTCGAGGCCGGTCTTCTCGAGCAGCAGGGCGTAGAACTGGGGTTCGATCGAACCGACCGAGACGTACTCGCCGTCGGAGCATTCGTAGGTGTCGTAGAAGTGGGCGCCGCTGTCGAGCATGTTCGAGCCGCGATCGTCCTTCCAGATTCCCATGCCGTGCATGCCGACGACGGCCGCGAGCAGCAGTGCCGAGCCGTCCGTCATCGCGGCGTCGACGACCTGACCCTTGCCGGACTTCTGGGCCTCCAGCAGGCCCGCGACGACACCGAGCGCGAGGAGCATGCCGCCGCCGCCGAAGTCGCCGACCAGGTTGAGCGGCGGCACCGGCTTGCCCCCGTTGTTGCCGATCGAGTGGAGCACGCCCGAGAGCGCGATGTAGTTGATGTCGTGGCCCGCAGCGTGGGCGATCGTGCCGTTCTGACCCCAGCCGGTCATGCGCCCGAAGACGAGCTTCGGGTTCCGCTCCAGGCAGACTTCAGGGCCGAGACCGAGCCGCTCCATGACCCCGGGGCGGAAGCCCTCGATCAGTCCATCCGCCTGTTCCACCAGGTCGAGCACGGCTTCGACCGCCTCGGG
The DNA here is from genome assembly GCA_965205295.1 of Candidatus Multivorans sp. GTDB lineage: Bacteria > Acidobacteriota > Thermoanaerobaculia > Multivoradales > Multivoraceae > Multivorans. The sequence goes on along the minus strand of OZ242167.1, from coordinate 864,313 downwards.
GCGCTTCAGATCCACGGCCAAAGAGCGCCGGCCCCGATTCAGTACGTCGAACTTGGAGCCCCGGCCGGCGTATGCCCGCCGGTCGATCCGCACCACTTCGGCGCCCAGATCCGAGAGCACCATGGCGCAGAAGGGCCCCGGCCCGATGCCGGCAATCTCGAGAATGCGGTAGCCGTCGAGTGGTCCCATGATCCGTGTCTCCAGGTGAACCGTTGGTGGGGAATGGAGGCGGGCCAGTATAGGAGACGACTGCCGTACAATCCCGTCGCCCGACAAGCCAGCAGACCGACCAACAGACGCCGGCCGGATCCGCGTACCGGACCGCGGCCGGGGAGAGCCTCAGACCATGCAGCGATACGGAATGACGATCCCATTCGGCCTGCCCCTGGCGGAGCAGGAAGACCTGATCAAGGAGATGGTGGACCTCGGCTACACAGACTTCTGGTCCTCCGAGTCGAACGGCGCCGACGGTTTCACGCCGCTCGTGCAAGCCTCGATCTGGGCCCCGACCGCCCGACTGGGCATCGCGATCATTCCGGCCTACACGCGGGGCCCGGCGCTGATGGCCCAGACCGTCGGCGCGATGGCTGAAGCGGCGCCGGGGCGCTTCGTCATGGGAATCGGCGCCTCGTCCAACGTGATCGTCGAGAACTGGAACGGCATTCCCTTCGAGCGGCCGTACTACAAGACCCGCGACATGGTGCGGTTCCTCAAGAAGGCGCTCACGGGCGACCGGATCGACGAGGAGTTCGAGACCTTCAACGTGCGCGGCTTCCGCATGGGCCGACCCCTCGAGGAATGTCCGCCGATCCTGGTCGCGGCCCTGCGCAAGGGCATGCTGCGCATGGCCGGCCGCGAGGGCGACGGCGCGATCCTGAACTGGCTGTCGCCCGGCGACGTGAAGACGGTCGTCCCCTACGTCCACGAAGGCGGCCCGGACAAGGAGATCGCGGCCCGTATCTTCGTGCTGCCGACCGAGGACAAGGGCGTGATCGACTTCGTCGGCCGCCGGTCGATGGCCGCCTACCTGAACGTCCCCGTCTACGCCGCCTTCCACGACTGGCTCGGTCGGCGCGAGCTGCTCGGCCCGATGTGGGACGCCTGGGCCGCCGGCGACCGCAAGAAGGCTCTGGAAATGATCCCCGACGAAGCGCTCCGCGACATCCTGATCATCGGCACGCCCGGCAAGTGCCGCGAGCGCATCCAGGAGTACATCGAGGCGGGCGTCCATACCCCGGCATTGCAGATCATGCACCCGGGCAACGACCTGCGGACGACGATCCGCGAGTTGGCGCCGCGGTAGCCGCCCTGGGAACGCGGGCGTCTCGCCCGCATTCTTCCGGTCCGTGATGAGTGGAGCCCCACAGAGATGAACCCGAAGTTCTTCGAACAGCCGATCCTGAACTCCCCCTACGAGGCGCCGGCGCGCCACTGGGAGCTCGACGCGAACGGGCAGCCGACCCACCGGTTGATCGAGACGCGACGGCAGGTGCGGTTCGAGTCACCGATTCCGGCGCCGAAGAAGCGCGGCGGCGGCACCCAGTTGGAACTTGCCGCTGATCCGGACGAAACCGACGAGGCCAAGTTCGACCTGGCGCGGGTGATCCAGGACCTGCGAGGGGAAGTCACCCGCTGGCGCCAGCTACCCAGCCCGCACCAATGGCAGGTGACCCCGGAGACCGCTCGCATGCTGGCCCACTGGCGCCGGCAGGATGGGTGGAAGGACATTCGGCCCTTCTTCTGTCAGGTGGAGGCGGTGGAAACAGCGATCTGGTTGACCGAGGTGGCCCCCAAACGGCGGGACCAGAGGACTCGCCGGTTCCTCAGGCGCCTGGAGGAGGTCAGCGCTGAGCATGACGGGCTGCCGCGCCTGGCCCTCAAGCTCGCAACAGGCGCCGGCAAGACGATGGTCATGGCGATGTTGATCGCATGGCAGACCATCAACGCGGTGCGACGGCCGAACAGCCCCTACTTCTCCCGGGGCTTCTTGGTCGTGGCGCCCGGGCTGACGATCCGGGACCGCCTCCGGGTGCTGCAGCCGAACGATCCCGACAACTACTACCGGCGCCGCGGGCTGGTTCCCTCGGACATGGTCGCTGATGTCGATCGCGCGAAGATCGTGATCACGAACTTCCACGCGTTCCAGCGCCGCGAACGGATGTCCATGTCCAAGGGCGCCCGATCCTTGCTTCGCGGCCGCGGCGGAGAAGATCCGGAGACGCTGGAGACCGAGGGGCAGATGCTCCAGCGGGTTCTGCCCGGGTTGATGGGGATGAAGAACATCGTCGTCTTCAACGACGAGGCGCACCACTGCTATCGGGAGAAGCCCGGCGATCCCGACGAGGTGAAGCCGAAGGGCGACGACTTGGGTGAAGCAAAGGCGAACAGGGAAGCGGCCCGAGTGTGGATCGCCGGCCTGGAGAGCATCCACCGGCGCTTGGGCCTCAGTCGCGTGTTCGACCTGTCGGCTACGCCGTTCTTCCTGCGCGGTTCGGGCTACCCCGAGGGCACGCTGTTCCCGTGGACGATGAGCGACTTCTCGCTGATGGACGCGATCGAGAGCGGCATCGTCAAGCTGCCACGGGTGCCAGTGGCGGACGACTTACCGAGCGCCGACGTGCCGATGTACCGGGAACTGTGGAAACACATCGGCAAGAAGATGCCCAAGGGCCGCCGGACGGCTCAGTCCGCGGGCCTCGATCCCCAAAACCTTCCGCTGCCGCTGCAGAACGCGCTGGACGGGCTCTACGGCCACTACAAGAAGGTGTTCGAAGCCTGGGCGAAGCGGACATCGTGAGCCCGCCGTGCTTCATCGTGGTCTGCAACAACACGACGACCTCGAAGCTGCTCTACGACTACATCTCCGGTTACGAGCGGCAACATGACGACGGGTCCAGCAACATCGTGCCGGGGCGGCTCGAGCTCTTCCGCAATTTCGACGACTACGACAACCCGCTGCCGCGGCCGCGCACGCTCTTGATCGACAGCGTCCAGCTCGAATCGGGAGAGGGGTTGGACAAGGCGTTCCGTGCCGCCGCAGCCGATGAGATCGAGCGTTTCCGCCGCGAAGAGATGGACCGCACCGGGGATCGGGTAGGGGCTGACAGTCTGACCGACGAGGATCTCCTCCGCGAAGTGATGAACACGGTGGGCAAGCAAGATCGCCTCGGTGGTTCGATCCGCTGCGTCGTCTCCGTTTCCATGCTGACTGAAGGCTGGGATGCGAACACGGTGACCCACATCCTCGGCGTCCGCGCGTTCGGTACCCAGCTCCTCTGCGAGCAGGTGATCGGCCGTGCCCTGCGGCGCCAGTCCTACGAGTTGAACGACAAGGGCCTCTTCGACGTTGAGTACGCCGATGTTTTCGGGGTGCCCTTCGACTTCACCGCCGACCCGGTTCCGGCGCCGCGGCCGGTGGTAAAGCCGACAATCGCCGTGCGGGCCATCAGCCCGGACCGGGACCATGCGGAGATCCGCTTCCCCCGGGTCGAGGGCTACCGAGTGGAACTGCCTGAGGATCGCATCGAGGCCGATTTCACGAAGGACTCGACGCTGACGCTAACGCCCGACATCGTCGGCGCGACGGACACCCGCAACGAGGCGATCATCGGCGAGGGAGCGGACATCGATGTAGGCCACCTTGTGGACTACCGGCGGTCGTCGTTGATCTTCCACCTGACCGTGAGGCTCCTGGAGACGAAGTACCGGGGGCCTGACGGGGAGTTGAACTACGGGCTCTTCGGCAAACTGAAAGGGGTCACCCGCCGGTGGCTCGATTCGCGCCTGGAGTGCAAAGGCGGGACAGTAGCGGCGCAGCTCATGTATCGGCAGCTAGCCGACATGGCCTGCGAGAAGATTCACGCCGCGATCGTTCGCAGTCAGAAGGATGATCGGCCGGTCCTTGCCGTGCTCGACCCGTTCCGGCCCACTGGAACCACGGCCGACGTTCATTTCCTCACGTCCAAGACCTGTTACCGCACCGATCCTCGGCGCTGCCATGTGGACCACGCGGTGCTGGACAGCGGGTGGGAGAAGGAGTTCTGTCGCGTCGCCGAAAAGCACGATCAGGTGCTCGCCTACGTCAAGAACGATCGTCTGGGTCTGGAGATCCCGTACCTCTTCGGCTCTACGGCCCGCCGCTATCTACCGGATTTCATCGTCCTGGTAGACGACGGCCACGGTCGCGACGACCCCTTGCGGCTCCTGGTCGAGATCAAGGGACTCCGCGGTGAGGATGCGAAGGCCAAGAGGGAGGCCGCGGAGACATACTGGGTTCCAGGCGTGAACCACCTGCGTTCCCACGGCCGCTGGGCATTCGCCGAGTTCACGAACGTCTTCGACATTGCGGCCGGCTTCAACGAGCTGGTCCGCAGCGTTGCCGACGTAGAGCCGGCCGCGTAGGCGCTGCAGTCATGCCCGAGATCAGCAGGTTCTTCGGTATCGTGATCACCATGTACTACGACGATCACGCACCTCCGCACTTTCACGCTCGTGCCGGAGGCGCCCAGATTCAGGTGGAGATCGAGAACTGGAGACGCGCCCGCCGGGAGGAGGCATTGGAACGGATCGATGGCTTGGGGTGATCCAGTAACACCGGATCTCATGCAGGCGACCTGGCTGGGCGGTCATCGCATTCGCCTGGAGTTCGAGGACGGATGCGCGGGGGTGCTGGACATGGGGAACCGGCGATGGCGCGGCGTGTTCGAGCCTCTGCAGGACGTATCCATTTTCAGGCAGTTCCGGCTTGAGCGTGAGTGGAACACCATCGTGTGGCCGACCGGTGCCGATCTCGCCCCGGAGTACCTCTACGAGCAGGCGTCGAACAACCCGGTGGCCGGGGTGGGGGCGCAGCACAGGCAAGCGTCAGCGGAGGAACTTCCCGAGCGTGCAGACGACACCAGTCTGGCCGCGGCGGTGGGAGGTTCGCCTGCGGCATCGGAGGCCGAGCGCTGACGGTGCCGACGAAGCGCAGATCCAAGGCGCCCAAGCGGGTCGAGTCCTTTCGGCACGACGAGGCAAAGCGGCCGAACTTGCCGTCGGCCGAGCACCAGTCCGTCATGTCGGTGGAGGAGCAGACGCCAATTCGCCGCGCGGTCGAGCGGCGGAACCTGGACCTTGACCCGCAGCTCGTATGGCGCGGCAAGGACGGCGGCGAGAGCTTCGCAGTCCAGGCGCCGCCGCTGTTCATCCAGGAGAAGGTCCACCCCAAGGCGTTGATCGATGAGCTGAAGCGTGCAACCGCTGAAGGGGCGCCGCCGGAGGATCAGGCATCGCTGTTCGACGACTTCAACGGCCTGCCGTCGGCGGAGGCGCGCACCGAGTTCTACCAGCACGAGGCGAACTGGTCGAACCGGATGATCCTTGGCGACTCGCTCCAGGTCATGGCCTCACTGGCCGACCGCGAGGGTCTGCGCGGCAAGGTCCAGTGCATCTACATCGACCCGCCCTACGGCATCAAGTTCAACTCGAACTTCCAGTGGTCCACAACCAGCCGTGACGTGAAGGACGGCAAGGCGGACCACATCACGAGGGAGCCGGAGCAGGTCAAAGCGTTCCGGGATACCTGGCGGGACGGCATCCACTCGTACCTGAGCTATCTGCGGGACCGGCTGACGGTGGCCCGGGAGATGTTGACGGAGAGTGGGTCGGTGTTCGTGCAGATCGGTGATGAGAACGTGCACCGGGTGCGGGCGTTGATGGATGAGGTGTTTGGGGAGGAGAACTTCGTTTCCCTCGTCCCGTTCGCCAAGACCAGTGGGGCCACTTCGAGCCAATTGGCGGCGACGTGCGACTACCTGCTCTGGTACGCGAACGACAAGGATGCGTCTGTGGCGAAGTACAGACAACTGATGATCGAGGTGGATCCCATACCGAATGCTCGGGAACGCTATGTATGCGTCGAAACTGAAGAGGGTGAGATCATCGATCTCTCCTTGAAGCAGAAGCTGAATCCGGTCCTGAGGCCGGAAGGCAGAGTGCTCCGACTTCGTCCTACCGACTCGCAGGGCGCGACGGACGACTCGCGGCGATCGGTTGAATGGAACGGAAGGTTGTACTGGCCACCACGAGGGCGCCACTGGAGCGTCACATCCTCAGAGATGAAGACGGTAGTCAGAAGCGATCGGGGATTCGGCGTCGGCCGGACGCTGACCTGGAAGTACTACCGGGAGCCGAACTTCAATCTTGTGAACAATGACTGGATGAACCTCAAGAAATCCGGGTTTGGGTCGCCTCAGCTTTACGTTGTGGAGACGCTTGCCGCGGTTGTTGCTCGGTGCATCTTGATGACCACGGATCCGGGGGATCTCGTCCTGGATCCAACGTGCGGCTCAGGCACAACCGCGTACGTGGCCGAGCAGTGGGGCAGGCGCTGGATCACTGTGGACACGTCACGTGTAGCCCTAGCCTTGGCGCGTGCCCGGATCATGGGCGCTCGTTACCCCTACTACCTTCTCGCTGACAGTCGTGAGGGGCAGCAGAAAGAGGCGGAGATCACCGACACTGCGCCAAAGCAGGCGAAGACCTACGACCGGCTGCGGCAGGGCTTCGTTTATGAGCGCGTCCCCCACATCACTTTGAAGGCGATCGCCAACAACGCCGAGATCGACGTCATCTGGGAGCGGCTGCAGCCGGTCGTCGAGTCGGCATTGGCGCGATTGAACAAGGCACTGGCAGGCCACCGAGAACCGTTCGTAGTGACGATGGGCGGCCGAAAAGGGGCCACGATCGACTTCTGCGCACCGGCGGGAAGGAGAGTGGTGCTTCCGTCCGGTGGGGAAGCTCCGGCGAACGCCTTGCTGGAGTGGGAGGTCCCGCGCGAGCCGCCGCGCGATTGGCCATCGGCGGCGTCCGAGACACTGTCGGAGTTCTGGGAAGCTCGCATCGCCCGCCAGAAGGAGATCGACGCCTCGATCGCGGCCAAGGCCGATTTCGAGTATCTGTACGACAAGCCCTACGAGGACAACACGAAGGTCCGCGTAGCCGGCCCGTTCACGGTTGAGTCTCTCTCCCCCCATCGCTCCCTCCTCATCGACGAGCAAGACAACCTGGTCGACACGATCGGTGAGGCGCGGAAGACGAACGGAACCGGCCAGGACTTCGGCGGCATGATCCTGGATCAGCTCCGCACCGCAGGCGTCCAGCAGGCCCACCGGGAAGACCGGATTGAGTTCACGTCCCTCAGACCCTGGCCCGGAAAAATGATCGCCGGCGAAGGCTCATACGAGGAGGCCGGGAGCGGAGAAGACCGCCGTGCCGGCATCCTGATCGGACCTGAGTTCGGCAGCGTGTCTCGCCCGGACCTCGTCGAGGCGGCCAGGGAGGCCGCCGACGCCGGCTTCGACGTCCTCATCTCCTGCGCCTTCAGCTACGACGCCCATGCTTCTGAATTCAGCAAGCTCGGCCGCGTACCGGTGCTCAAGGCCCGCATGAACGCCGACCTGCACATGGCGGAGACCTCAAGAACACCGGCAAGGGCAACCTCTTCGTCATCTTCGGCGAACCCGATATCGACATCCTCCCCGTACCCGCCGAGAACGGCGGCGAGGAGCAGTTCCAGGTCAAGCTCAACGGCGTCGACGTCTTCGACCCCCGCACCGGCAAGGTCCGCAGCGACTCCGCCGACGGAATCGCCTGCTGGTTCATCGACACCGACTACAACGGAGAGAGCTTCTTCGTCCGCCACGCCTACTTCCTCGGCGCCAACGACCCCTACAAGTCCCTCAAGACCACCCTCAAGGCCGAAATCGACCGCGAAGCCTGGGAGACCCTCCACAGCGACACCTCGCGAGCCTTCCCGCGCCCCAACTCAGGCCGCATTGCCGTGAAGGTCATCAACCACCTTGGCGACGAGGTGATGAAGGTGTTCCGGGTCTAGCAGCCCGTGGTGAAAGTCGCGCTTCTCGGTCGAAGATGCACCGATAAGCTCCCTCTTCGCGCCTTGTTGGACGCGCGCCTCACCGGTCTCGGTGCGACACGGACTTCCACCACGGGCTGCTAGGTCAAGCGGCCGGAGTTTGGGCGCGACTTGCCGATAGGCTCGGCTGCATGGCGATCACCCGACTACGGTTGCAGCGCTTCAGCGCATTCGACGACTTCGACTTCGAGCCCTCTCCCGGCATCAACGTCCTCATAGGCGCCAACGGCACGGGCAAGACCCACCTGATGAAGGTCGCCTATGCCGCGTGCGACGTGAGCAAAACGGGGGCTTCCTTCGCCGAGAAGCTCGTCCGCGTGTTCCTGCCGTCCGGCGGTGCGTTGGGCCGCCTGGTCAAGCGGCAGCAGGGCAGTTCGCGCTGTCTTATCGAGGTTCATCGGCGTCGGGGCCGGAGCCTTGAAAAGCTGAGCGCTTCGTTCTCGAACCACGCGTCGGTGCCGAAGTCCGCGACCGTCAGGGGAGCGAAGGGCTGGTACGGCTCTCCACTGGAGAGCGTCTTCATTCCCGTCAAGGAGATGCTGGCCAACGCTCCAGGATTCCGCTCGCTCTACTCTCAGCGCGAGGTTCACTTTGAGGAAGTCTACGCGGACGTCCTCGACCGCGCCTTCCGCCCGGCACTGCGCGGCGCCCCGGACCAGGACCGGAAGCGACTGCTGGACATCCTCCAGGGCGCCATGGCAGGCAAGGTCGCGGTGCGGAACGAGGAGTTCTTCCTCCGTAGCAAGCAGGGAAATCTGGAGTTCTCGCTTCTCGCGGAAGGTATGCGGAAGCTGGGCCTGCTTTGGCTGCTGATCCAGAACGGCACATTGCTGAAGGGGTCGGTGCTCTTCTGGGACGAGCCCGAGACGAATCTCCACCCTGGTCTCTTCGGGAGGCTCGCCGAGATCTTCGTTCAACTTCAGCAGGCAGGCATTCAGATCTTCCTCGCCACGCATGACTACACGGTCTTGAAAGAGCTCGACCTCAGGGGCGCAGGGCGGCGCGAGAACAAGATCATGTTCCACGCTCTGTATCGGGACGCCGACAACGGGAGGATCGGTTGTCAATCCTCGACGACCTACGCCGGCATCCACCCGAACACTATCGCGGACGTATTCTCCGGTCTTTACGACCGGGAAGTGCAACGTAGCCTGGGCGACCTCGCCCGGTGATCAGTCTGGAGGAAGGCGACCTCCGCGTCACCCTGCCGGGACCGGGAACGGTGAGGAAGTTCGACGCCCCGGCGGATCACGGGTTGAGTCATTGTATGAAGGCTGTGGACTTCGTCGTGGAGTTCGAGCGGCGGAGACTCTTCCTTGAGATAAAGGATCCGGAACATCCGCGCGCTCAGGCGGCGGATCGACGGGCTTTCGTGGAGAAGTTCAAGTCGGACCAGTTGGACGGCGATCTGGTGCAGAAGTACCGTGACTCGTTTCTCTACGAGTGGGCTTGCGACAACCTCAAGAAACCGATTCACTACTGGGTGCTGGTGGGCATCGACAGTTTGAGCGAGTCGGATCTTCTCAGCAGGAGCGACGCGCTCAGGATCAGGCTACCGGTCGGACCGGCGTCGGAAGCGTGGGTGCGGCCGATCGTGTCGGACTGTTGTGTGTTCACCCCTGGGAGCTGGAACCGAACCCTCCCTGACGGCTACACGGTCTCACGGATGTCGTCGTCATAGGGGGCGGCTACCGATGCCTTGGTGCAGCCGTTCGGCGCATGCCCGGCGAACGGAGCCGAAACCCCCGGCACAGCCAACAGAGCCGGTTCTATTCGCGAGTAGCAAGGCACACGACATGAGGTGAGGCGATGGCGAGGAGAGGGAGAACGGGCGGCAACCTGACGACCGTCATCGAGCGCGAAGGCGGTCTCTACGTCGCGCGGTGTCTCGAATTCGACGTGGCGAGCCAGGGCGTCTCGGTCAGGGAGGCGAAGGACAATCTCCTCGAGGCGCTGGAGTTGTTCGTCGAACACGCACCGCCCGAGGAGCAGGAGCGCCGCTACCGGCGGGCGGTCGAGTGATGCCGGGACGGCGGTGACGCGCGGCTGGGGTTCATCGCACTTCCGCGGACTGTTCAGTGTGCGGCGCAGGGGAAGAAGGTGGTCCTTCTACTCGCGCACTTCTCGTTGGCGCGAGCAAGGTAGCAGTCTCCCATAGGCTACGCGCCGCCGTGGAGTTCCGGATCGCAGACACGTTCACCAGCAGCCTGGCTCGGCTTCGCGTCGACGAGCAGAAGGCGGTGAAGACGACGGTCTTCGACCTGCAGGTGGACCCTTCGCAGCCAGGTCTGAGGCTGCACCGCGTGGACTCGGCGCGGGACCGGAGCTTCTGGTCGGTGCGTGCGGGTCGCGATCTGCGGGTGATCGTCCACCGGACCTCGAACAGCCTCCTGATCTGCTACGTCGATCACCACGATCAGGCTTACCGCTGGGCCGAGCGGCGCCGACTGGAACGGCACCCGCGCACGGGCGCGGCTCAGTTGGTCGAGATTCGGCAGGTCGTGAGGGAGGTCGAGGCACCGCGGTACGCGCCGCCGCGATGGGACGCGACTGGCGAACCGGTGGAGGTTGGACCGGCTGAGCTTTCGGCGGTCTCAGGTGTTGAGGAAACGGGAGCATCCCCTGAAGCGGCTCCTGCGACCGGCCCAGGAGAACTGGGTGCCGGGCAACTTCTCTTCGCCGACAGGACGGATGACGAACTACTCGGTTTCGGCGTGCCCGGGGACTGGCTTGAAGAGGCCAGGTCGGCGACGGAAGACACGCTGCTCGAGTTGGCCGACCACCTGCCGGCCGAAGCGGCGGAGGCACTGCTCGAGTTGGCAACCGGGGGAACACCGCAGATTCCGACAGCGTTGCCGCCCGATGCGGACGCCTTCACCCACCCCGATGCCGAGCGCCGCTTCCGCATCATGGCCGACCGCGAGGAGCTGGAGCGGGCTCTGGAGGCGCCCTGGGAGAAGTGGACGGTCTTCCTCCACCCAGCGCAGAGGACGTTGGTGGAACGGGACTACGGCGGGCCGGCCCGGGTCGCGGGATCGGCTGGCACCGGCAAGACGATTGTGGGGTTGCACCGCGCTGTGCACCTGGCTGAGTCGGATCCGGATGCGCGCGTCCTGCTGGCCACGTTCTCGGCGCCGCTGGCCGATGCCCTGCGAAGCCGATTGCGGCTACTGATCGGCAGCCGGCCGCGCCTGGGCGAACGCATCGAGGTCAAGTCCATGGCTGGCTTGGCCCAGCGGCTCTATGAACTGAACATCGCTCCTCTCAAGCGGGTTACCGAGGACCAGCAGCGCGAGCTGCTGAACCGGGCGGGAGCGGAAGTGCCTGATCACGGCTTCTCGGACCGCTTCTTGTGGGCGGAGTGGAACGGCGTGGTCGATGCCTGGCAGTTGAAGAACTGGGACGAGTACCGGGCCGTGCCCCGCCTCGGTCGTCGGACCCGACTTGCAGAAGCCCGCCGGAAGGTGCTCTGGAGCATCTTTGCCAAGCTGCGGGACGAGCTGGAACGTCAAGATCTCCTGACCACGGCCGCCATGTTCGGGCGGCTGGAGGACCACTTCAACCAGGCGCCTCGGTCTCCCTTTGACCATTACGTAGTCGACGAGGCTCAGGATGTAAGCGTCGCGGAACTCCGGTTCCTGGCTGCGCTCAGCGAGGATCGCCCGAACAGCCTGTTCTTTGCCGGCGATCTGGGTCAGCGGATCTTCCGAGCGCCGTTCTCCTGGCGTCGGCTCGGTGTCGACGTTCGGGGGCGGTCTCACACATTGCGGGTGAACTACCGCACCTCTCATCAGATTCGACGGCAGGCCGATCGCCTGTTGCCTGCGAAGATCGCCGATGTCGACGGCATCGAGGAGGACCGGCGGCGTACGGTGTCCGTGTTCAACGGACCCGAACCTGAGATTCGGGTTCTCGGGTCGGAGGCAGAGGAGATTGCGGCGGTCGTGGCCTGGCTCCGTGGCTTGTCAGCGGCATCCGGCGAAGCCGCGGACACCGGCTCCGACCAGGGCGCAGTTGGACTTTTCGTTCGCTCGTCGAGCCAGATCGCAAGAGCTCTCCAAGCAGTAAAAACCGCTGGACTCCAAGCGACCGAGTTGGGCGCGGGCGAGGCAGCAGCGATGGGGGAGCGTGCGGACGCGCTGAACAGCTCGGACACGCCTCGGGTCGCCGTCGGCACCATGCACCGGGCCAAGGGACTGGAGTTCCGGGCCGTCGCCGTCATGGCATGCGACGACGAAGTGCTGCCGCTGCAAGCCAGGATCGAGAACGTCGCGGACGAGGCCGACTTGGAGGACGTCTACAACACGGAACGGCACTTGCTCTACGTAGCCTGCACTCGGGCGCGCGACCGGTTGCTGGTAACTGGGGTCGCCCCGGCGTCGGAGTTCCTGGAGGACTTGGCCTCAGAACGCAGTTGACGACGAGTGGGGTAGGGCGAGGTGGTCGTCTCGATAGACCGAGCTTGCGTATCGCTGTAGCTGGGTGGGCGTCGCCGATCCGCCTCTCGCGCCGCTTCGGGCGCGGGCGGGCCGTATACTGCCAGTGCGGGACTTGGCTGGTCCTTCAAGCGACCCGGAGAGCAGCTATGAACCGGACTTTGACGGCGATCATCGAGCGAGAGGACGACCTCTTCGTGGCCTTGTGCCCGGAGTTCGACATCGCGAGTCAGGGCGCTTCGGTCAGCGAAGCAAGGAAGAACCTGCAGGAGGCGCTCGAGTTGTTCTTCGAAGAGGCGCCGCTCGAAGAACAGGAGCGCCGCTACCGGGCCGAGGTGTACGTGACGAATCTGGACGTCGCCGTTGGGTAGATTGCGCCGGTTGTCCGGTGCAGAGGTTCTCTCGGCGAGTTTGAGCCCCACGGACGGCGCCGGTGGGCCGGGCGGTAGGTCCATGGTGCGCCCGGTCTTGACGTAGACTCCCGCCGCCCCGCGACACGAGGAAACCCCGGGCCTGGTCCGCGCGCACTTCCTCGACAGGAGATTCTTGATGGCACTCAGCACCTACCTGACCTTCGGCGGCAACTGCCGGGAAGCGTTCGAGTTCTACCGCTCGGTCTTCGGCGGCGAGTACCGGGTCTTCACGACCTTCGGCGAAGGGCCGGACGACATGCGGGTGGGAGACGACGAGAAGGACCGCGTCATGCACGTCTCGCTGCCGGTCGGAGACAGCGTCCTCATGGGGAGCGACAGCAGCCCGCAGTTCGGACCTCCGCATCAGCTCGGCAACAACTTCTCGATCTCGGTCGCGGCGGAGAACCGGGAGCACGCGGACGTGCTCTACGCCGGGCTGGCGGAGGGTGGCGTGGCGGCGATGCCGATGGAGGAGACGTTCTGGAGCTCCTACTTCGGGATGTGTACCGACCGTTTCGGCATCAACTGGATGGTGTCGCACGAACTGGAACCGGCCCAGTAGATCCCGGAAGGACGTAGATCTCAGGGAGGACGCCCGTCATGACCGCGATCTCACCCCACGACGGCCCCGTCGTCGTCACCGGCTGTTCCGGGTTCACCGGCGGTCACATGGTGCGCGAACTCGTGATCCATGGCTACCGGGTGCGGGTGTGCCTGCGCGACACGGATTCCTGGCGCGGCCGGGACTGTGTGCAGTACCTGAGCCGGCTGCCGAACGTGGAGATCGTAGACGGTTGCGACCTGTTCGTACCCGGGTCGTACGACGAGGCGTTCGCCGGTTGCTCGGCGGTGTTTCACGTCGCGGCCGTCCTCGGCAACTCGGCCGACGGCAAGTCCCAGCCGCTGGGCTCGGGCGATGTCGCGACGGACGTCTACGAGGGCGGCCTTGCCGGTACGCGGAACGTGATCGACGCGATCAACCGGAGCGGCAGCGTGAGGCGCGTCGTGTACACGAGTTCCCTGGCGGCGGTTTCCGGCCTGAGAGCCCCGAAGAAGCCGGAAGGCTACGAGTGGACGGAGACGGACTGGGCGTCCGACAACGTGGCGCCCGAGGTCTGGCAGCACCCGCGAAACTCCTACGCCCGCAGCAAGGTGGACACCGAGCGGCTGGTCAACGAGGCGGCCGAGTCCAGCGGCGGTCGCTGGGACGTGGTCACGATGAACCCGGCCATGATCTGCGGCCCGATCCTGTTCAAGGCCCAGGTCGGTCAGTGGATCGAGCAGATCGGCCGGCTAGGAGCGGGCCTCGAACCGTCCTGGCCGTCGCCGTACGACATGTACTACAACATCATCGATGTGCGCGACCTGGTGAAGGCGGAGCGGTTGGCGGCGGAGTCGGAAGTCGACCACCAGGCCACCAATGGCGGCAGCCGCTATCTCCTCCACGGCAGCGGCGGCCGATCGGCGGTGCGGTTCGGTACGGAGGTCGCCGACATCATCCGGGAGGCCTTCCCATCCTTCGTTGTCGGTGAGCCCGCGGTTCCGGAGGGCGGCGGGCCGCCGCGACCTGCAGCGATCAACCACTGCCGGAAGGCGATGTCCGTGCTGGGCGCCACGATCCGGCCGGTGGAAGACACGATCCAGGCCGTGGTGGAGACGTCGGTCGAGCTGGGCGTGATCACCCCGCAACTGAGGGACACCTGATCCGGTTGGCAGGCTTCGGACGGCTCGCTGCCACGACGAGGGCCGTCTGCTACGGCGTGGCACTGGCGACCTCGTCGACACTCCTTGCCGACGACCCTAACCCCGGGCGCAACCGAGTGGCCGAGGCCGAGAACCTTCCGGTCTCCTGGGATGTGGCTTCGGGCGACGGTGTCCTGTGGTCGGCCGAACTCGGCACCGTCACCTACGGCGGCCCCACGATCGCCGGCGATCTGGTCGTCCTGGGAACGAACAACGAGCGACCGCGCGACCCTGAGGCGACGGGCGATCGGGGCGTCCTGATGGCTTTCGACCGTCACTCCGGCAGCTTCCGCTGGCAGATCACCCACGAGAAGCTGGAGACAGGGGAAGCGAACGACTGGCCGTTGCAGGGCGTCTGCTCGACGCCGTCATTCGACGGCGACCGTCTCTACTACGTCTCCAACCGGGGCCAACTCGCGGCCGTGGACCTGGCGGGCGACGCCGTGTGGTCGCTGGACATGGTGGCTGAGTGGGGCGTGTTCCCGAAACACATGGCGGCCTCAACGCCGCTTGCGATGGGGGAGCTCGTGTTCGCGTCGACCAGCAACGGGGTGACGGACGACGGGCGGGTCCCTGCCCCGGACGCGCCCAGCTACGTCGCGGTCGACCGTTCCAACGGGAGTCCGGTGTGGAGCGACGCCAGCCCCGGGCCCCGCCTGATCGACGGCCAGTGGGGGAGCCCGGCGCATGGCCGGGTAGGTGGCCGCGACCAGGTGATCTTCCCGGGCGGGGACGGCTGGCTCTACGCCTTCGATCCGGCGACGGGCCGCGCCCTGTGGCGTTTCGACGGCAACTCGGCCACGGGTGCCGACGACACCATAAGCACCGCGCGCGACGCGAACCGCCACGCGTTCGTTGCAACGCCCGTCGTGCACGAAGGCACGGTCTACATCGCGGTGGGGCGCGATCCGGAGGTATCCCTTCGGCCGGGGGTCCTGTGGGCCGTCGACGCAGCCGGTAGCGGCGACATCACCGCGAGCGGTGTCCGCTGGCGGTTCGTAGATTCGGACTTCGGTCGCGCGATCGCTACCGTGGCGGTCGCCGGCGGCGTCGTCTACGCGGCGGACCTGAACGGCTTCCTGTTCGCGCTCGACGCGGATACCGGCGAGAAGCTCTGGGTCTACGACGCCCTGGCGCCGTTCTGGAGCTCTCCCCTGGTCGCGGAGGGCAAGGTCTACGCGGCTGACACGGAGGGCGACGTGGCGGTCCTGCGCGGCGGCCGGACACTCGACGTGCTTGCGGAGAACGTGATGCCGCAGGCGGTCTACGCGTCGCCTGCGACCGACGGCGCCGTTCTGTACCTGGCGACCAGCGACACCCTCTACGCTCTTCAGACCCTTTGATACCGTTGCCGCCCTTCGGCGGCGCGGGCGCGGTGACCGGTCGTCGTGGCCGGATTCTCCTGCTCCTCGTCGGCGGCAGCCCACGCTCATTCGACCTACGGACTGGATCACTATGAAGTCTCGACTTGCTCTTCTCCAGGCGCTCTTTCTAGCGGGGACGGTATCGGCGCCGATCGCGGCGGCAGATCCGGAGCCGCCGGCGATGTTCGGCAACACCCCTTCGCGGAACATGGTCTCCGACGCCAAGAACCTCCCGATCGAGTGGGACGTACGGAGCGGCGAGAACATCCTGTGGAAGGCCAAGGTCGGCTCCCAGACCTATGCCGGTCCGGTGATCCACGGCGGCCGGGTGTACGTCGGTACGAACAACGAAGGACTACGCCGTCCCGGCATCGAGGGCGACAAGGGAGTCGTCATCGCCCTGGACAAAGCGACGGGCAACCTCCTTTGGCAGGCGACCCACGACAAGCTCGGCGCCGGCCGGGTCAACGACTGGCCGCTGCAGGGTGTGTGTTCCACGCCGTACGTCGATGACGAGCGGGTCTACTACATCTCGAACCGGGCGACGATCGTCGCGGCGGACGTGGACGGCTTCCGGGACGGCAAGAACGACGGCATGACCGAGGAGAAGTACACGGAGGAACTCGACGCCGACATCGTGTGGGAGTACGACATGATCGCCGAGCTCGACGTATTCCCGCACAACCTGGCCGCCGGCTCGCCCCTGGTCATCGGCGACCTGCTGTTCACGGTCACCGGCGCCGGGGTCGACGAGGGGCATATCAACCTCCCCTCGCCGGCGTCGCCGACCTTCATTGCGCTCGACAAGAACACCGGCGAACTGGTCTGGGAGAGCATCCTCGGCAGCGACGCGGTCCTGCACGGATCCTGGTCGAACCCGGCGTACGGAGTCGTCGACGGACAGCCGCAGGTCGCCTTCCCGGGTGGCGACGGCTGGCTCTACACCTATGAGCCCGCGACCGGCAAGCTGCTGTGGAAGTTCGACCTGAACCCCAAGGACTCGGTCTGGGAACTGGGGGGCGGAGGCACCCGCAACAACGTCATCTCGACGCCGGTCTTCTACAACAACCGCTTCTACCTGGGCGTCGGTCAGGATCCCGAGCACGGTGAGGGACAGGGACACTTCTACGCCCTGGACGCGAACGTCGAAGGCGACGTGACCGACAGCGCGGTCTTCTGGCACTTCGGCGGCGAGGAGTTCAACCGCACGATCTCGACCGCGGCCATCGCCGACGGTCTGCTCTACATCACCGATCTGAGCGGCTTCCTGTATGTGTTGGACCTTGAGACCGGCAAGCACCTCTGGACCCACGACACGTTCGCCGCCGTGTGGGGATCACCCTTCGTGGCGGACGGCAAGGTCTATCTCGGTGACGAGGACGGGGACATCGTCGTGCTCGAGGCCGGTCGGGAAGAGAAGGTGATCGCCGAGCAGAACATGGGGTCGGCGGTGTACACGACGCCGGTTGCCGAGGACGGCAGGATCTACGTCGCCACCCGCTCCGACGTCTTCGCCATCGGATCGAAGTAGGGGGAGCCGCGCCGGGGCGGTCGTGGGAATCAAGCGAGGGCAGCGGCCGCTCGACGCGGAGAACTCCTGGAGCGTGGACACGGCGCCCGGGCGCGTCCTGTTCGGGTCGGGCGTGATCGACCTCGTCGGCGACCTGGTCCGCGAACTGGGCGGCGGCCGCGTGCTGGTAGTCGCGGACCCGGGCGTTGCGGCGGCGGGGCACGTCCACCGCGCATCCGTTTCGTTGCGGCACGCCGGTCTGGAAGTCGCCGTCTTCTACGGTGTCGAAGAGAATCCAGGGGAACGCCACGTAGCCGCCGCGGCCGCCGCCGCGCGAGCCCACCAGGCCACCTTCCTGGTCGGCCTGGGCGGCGGTTCGGCGATGGATTGCGCCAAGGGCGCGAACTTCGTCTTGACGAACGGCGGCCGGATGGAGGACTACTGGGGCTTCGGAAAGGCCACCAGCCCGATGCTCCCGTCGATTGGCGTGCCGTGCACCGCGGGCACCGGCAGTGAGGCGCAGTCGTTTGCCGTCATCTCGCGCGAGGACGACCATCGCAAGATGGCCTGCGGCGACCCGAAGGCCCGGTTCCTGGCGACGATCCTCGATCCGGAATTGGCGCGCACCGCTCCTCCCCAGGTCATGGCCGCCGCGGGGCTCGACGCGTTTTCCCATGCCATGGAGAGTTTCGTTGCCACCGCCGCGAATCCGTACTCCCAGATGTTCTCCTCGGAGGGTTTCCGGCGTCTGCTGCGCGGATTCGAGGTCGTCGCCGCGGCCCAGGGGGCGAACCAAGGCGCGGCGACGAATTCGACATCGACTGGGACGGCTTCGGGGTTGGAGTCGGAAGTCAACGATTTGTGGGGCGAGATGCTGCTCGGCGCACACCTGGCCGGCGCCGCGATCGAGGCGTCGATGCTGGGCGCGGCCCACGGCCTGGCGAATCCGCTGACGGCGCGCTACGACATCACCCACGGCGTCGCCGTGGCCGTCGTGCTGGATCACGTCGTCCGCTTCAACGGCGAGACCGGCGACACGGGCTACACGGGGCTCGTTCGGTTACTCGACGGGCAGGAGGACGAAGCCGATGGACCCGCGAGCGCGCGGCTTGCCGATTCCTGGGCCGGCCTCCGCGGCCGCGCGGGCGTAGCCGGCCGGCTGCGGGACCTGGGTGTCAGCGAAGGCGATCTCGAACTCCTGGCATCGCAGGCATCGGAGCAGTGGACGGCGCAGTTCAATCCGCGCGCGGTCACCGCCTCCGATATGCTGAGCCTCTACCAGGCGGCATTCTGAGGCGTGCGGTATCGCATTGCTCCTGAGGCACAGGCCGCTGTCCTCGTACCTGCCATGCCAGAGATCGTCAACCTACTCGTCCACCAACTCGGCCGCAGGCGGCGCATAGCGGACTCGCCCGCTTCCCCGCGGCCGGGCCGGCAGTTGGTGCTGGGCGCCTTGTTGTTGCTCGGCGGGCTGGCTGCCGTAGGCGTTGGTGCGACCGCCGACGGGGAGGACCAGGAACCCGCGACGCAGGACGCGCTGCTCAGGCCCGCCGCCGATGCCTGGCCGGTGTTTCGCGGCAACCTGCTGGGCACGGGTGTGGCGGGAACGACCCTGCCGGAGGACCCGGAGCTGCTCTGGACCTTCGATACCGAGAGCGAGATCGAGAGTACGGCCGCGATCACGGGCGGAGTCGTGTACTTCGGCGACTACGAGGGCCGGGTCTATGCCGTGACCCTGGCCGACGGGAAGGAACTTTGGCGCTTCGACGCGGGAACGCCGATCAAGGCGCCCGTGTCGGTCTTCGACGGCGTCGTCTACATCGGCGACGAGTACGGCTTCGTTCACGCCCTGGACGCCAAGAGCGGCGAGGAGCGGTGGAAGTTCGAGACGCTGGGCGAGATCTACGCCGGTGTGTCCCTGCACGGGGACCGGCTGCTGGTCGGCTCCTACGACAACTCGCTCTACTGCCTGGACCGGAACAGCGGCGAGAAGGTATGGCAGGTGGAGACGGACGGCTACGTCCACGGCACGCCGGCGGTCGCCGACGGGCTGACTACCGTCTCCGGCTGCGACGGCTTCATGTGGCTGATCGACATCGAGAGCGGAGAGACGGTCCACAAGATCGACCTGCGCGGCCAAGCTGCCTCCAGCCCGGCGGTGGTCGACGGACTTGCCTATGTCGGGACGTTCGAGAACGAAGTCCTGGGGATCGACCTGGAGCGGCGGGAAGTGATCTGGGGCTACGAGCACGAGATCCGCAAGTTCCCCTACTACGGGTCGGCCGCCGCGGACGGCGAGATCGTGGTCATCGGCGGCCGCGACAAGATCGTGCATGCCCTGGACCCCGCGACCGGTGAACGGAAGTGGCAATGGAACAGCGGCGCACGGATCGACTCCTCGCCGGTGATCGTGGGCGACCGGGTGTTCCTGGGTTCGAAGCGGGGCCTGCTGCATGCGCTCGACAAAGCGACCGGGGCGCCGGTCTGGGAGTACGACACCGGTTCGGCGATCGTCGCCTCGCCGGCGGTGGCCTCGGGGCGCCTCGTGATCGGCGGCCTGGACGGCATCCTGTACTGCTTCGGGTGACGAACGCTGGGGGTAAGGATGAGTGAAGGCAGTGCTGTGATTGCGGAGCCGGCGACCGGCCTGCTCGATCTCGAAGCAACCGACATCGGCTCGGTCTTCGTGTCGAACTACCCGCCGTACTCGGCCTGGGAGGGGGCCGCGGTGGGCGAAGCGGCTGCGGCGCTCGACGGTGAGCCGGCGGCGGACACCTCCCTGGGCCTCTACATCCACATCCCGTTTTGCCGCAAGCGCTGCAAGTTCTGCTACTTCCGGGTCTACATCGACAAGAACCACGAGCAGATCGGGCGTTACCTGGACGCCCTCGTCGCCGAGCTCGAGCGCTACGCCGAGCGCGCCGCCATCCGGGGTCGGAAGCTCGATTTCGTCTACTTCGGCGGCGGTACGCCGTCCTACATCGCCGCCAAGCAGTTGCTTCCGCTGGCCGAGCGGCTGCAGGGCGTGATGCCCTGGGACGGCGCCGAGGAGGTGGCGTTCGAGTGCGAGCCAGGGACGCTGACCCAGTCCAAACTGGAGGCGATCCGGAACATCGGCGTCACGCGGTTGAGCCTGGGCATAGAGAACTTCGACGACGGGATTCTGGAGGAGAACGGCCGCGCTCACGTTTCGAAGGAGATCTACCGGGTGCGGGACTGGATTCGCGCGCAGAACTTCCGGCAGTTGAACGTCGATCTGATCGCCGGCATGGTCGGCGAGACCTGGGAGACCTGGAAACGAACCGTCGAGCTGACGATCGACTACGACCCGGACTCGATCACGGTCTACCAGATGGAGTTGCCCTTCAATACGGTGTACTCGAAAGCCAAGCTTCGCGGCGAGGCCGACGTGCCCGCATTCGCCGACTGGGCGACGAAGCGGGAGTGGCACGCCTACGCCTTCGAGCAGTTCGAGCGTGCCGGCTTCGAGCGCTGGAGCGCCTACACGATGATGCGCCGGGACCGCGGCTGCAAGTTCGTCTATGCCCGCGAGGTGTGGAGCGGCGCCGACATGATTCCGATCGGGGTCTCGTCGTTCGGCCACATGGGCGGCGTCCATCTGCAGAACCACGACCGCTGGGACGACTACCTGGCATCGATCGAGGCCGGCGGTCTGGCCACCCGCAGAGCGTTCACGACCACCCCCCGGGAACGTCTGACCCGCGAGCTGATCCTGCAGTTGAAGCGGGGCTGGCTCGAACGCAGCACCTTCGAGCGGAAGTTCGGCGTCGACATCGCCCTGGACTACGCCGACGCCTTCGGCAGCCTCACCGAGCAGGGCCTGGCCACGGTGGGGCCGGAACGAATCGAGCTCAGCGAAGGCGGGCTTCTACGCGTCGACCAGCTCCTGCCACGGTTCTACGACGAGCAGTACCGGGGCGCGCGCTACACCTGATCAGACCTGATCTCGGCCGGCTCAGAAGTCGATGCCGAACTGGAGGCCGACCTCAGCCGGCGGCGCCCAGACCGCCAGCGACCCGGTGTAGCTCACGAAGAACTGGCTGAGCCTGTACTCCTGGTCGCCGAGGTTGCGGGCGTAGGCGGCCAGGAACAGGCGGCCCTGACCTGAGGTCCAGCGCAACTGGGCGTGGAGCAGGCTGTAGGAGGGCTGGACGAAGCGCTCGAAGGCGTCGAAGGCGACATCGTCCGTGTACTGGTACTCGCCGCGTGCGGTCAACGAACCGCTGCTGCCGAGGTCGAACGTGTAGCTCAGCGACGCTGTGGCGGAGAGATCGGGCGCCCGCGGCAGTCCGTTGCCGGACAGGTCGCTGGGCGGAATCGGAAGCGCTCCGCCGCCGCCCAGAAGCACCTGGGATGGATCGATCAGTCCGGCGGCAAGCAGTTGCTCCACGAACTGCGCCTGGAGCACGGGATCGAGCGACGTGAACTCGACGAACTCGTCGTCGAGGAGTTCGAGCGAGAGATCGAACGCGAACCGCGGGTTCGGTCGCGCCGAGAACTCGAAGTCGAGGCCGCGAATGCGGGCGGTGGCGGCGTTCTCGACCACCGAGCGATCGGGATAGAGCACCGCCACCTGCAGATCGTCGTAGTCGTAGTGGAACGCCGACGCGTTGATCCTCACCTTGCGGTTGGCGACGGAGGACTTGATGCCGATCTCGTAGCTGGTCACGGTCTCCTCGTCGAAGGCCGGCTGGAGGGAGACCGAGTTGTAGCCGCCGCTCTTGTAACCGGCGGTTGCCGCGCCGTAGAGCATCACGTTGTCCCGGGGCCGGAACTCGAGCCCCAGCTTGGGGGTCAGGGCGCTCCAACTGTCGCTCAGGAACTGGCCCGTCGTCTGGAAGGTCTGGAAATCGAGCGCGGCTTGGTCGTGATCCTTCTCGTCCGCGGTGTAGCGGGCGCCGGTGGTCAGGGTCACGCGGTCACTGAGCGTCCAGTCGACCTGGCCGTAGGTGGCGTAGAGCGAGCTGTCGAGGTTCGCCTCGAACGGAAGCGGCTGGGGGTTTCCCGGCACGGGCAAGCCGAGGAACGGCGCTACCGCGTTGTAGTAGTTCGGCCCGCACAGGAACGTGGGCGCCAGGAAGCCGAGTGAACAGAAGTTCGTCGGGTCGAACAGGAACGTCTGAGGGCTGTTGGCGAAGAGCCAGACGCCCAGCAGCGCCGTGTCGGTGATGTTGTTGACGTGCGACCGGCTCTCTTCGTTGAAGGCGTACGCCCCGGCCACCCAGTTGGCACGCTCGTTGGCGCCGTGGAACTGGAACTCCTGCGACCACCACTTGGACTCGAAGGTGCCGGAGTTGGTGATGAAGGCGTGAGGCGAACCGTCGATGTCCGCGTCGCGCATCGAATCGAACTCACGCCAACTGCTGATCGAGGTGAAGCTCGTGCCGCCGCTCATCGTCTTGTTCAAGCTCAGCGAGAAGCCGGACTCTTCGTAGGGAGATACCGAGGCGGTCTCGACGGAGACGCGATGGACGTCGTCCGGCTCGGAGTAGCCGTAGAACCGGTTCAGGGTCCCCACCGTGCTGTAGGGGGACACGTCGCCCGGCTTGAAGGGGAAGTTCGCGTGGGCGTCGTCGTCCGTGCTGTCGGCGCGGATCGTGAAGGTCAGCGAGTCGGAGGGCAGGAAGGTGAGCGCGCCCCGGAGCGTAACGCCGTCGAAGTTGTCGGCGCCGGCGTTCAGGTAGTCGTTGTAGGTGGGGTCCTCGACCTGGGCGGTGGCGCCGGTGAAACGGGCCCAGACCTTGCTCGACACCGGACCGGTGAGCGATAGACCGTAGCGGCGTCCCTCGGCCTTCTCGCTCGAGTTCAGCTCGGAGAGCGACGTGAAGAGCCGGCCATGGAACTCGGCCTGCGGGGCGCGGGTGACCACGTTCACCGCACCGGCGGTGGAGTTGCGGCCCCAGAGGGTGCCCTGAGGCCCACGCAGAATCTCGATCCGCTCCAGGTCGAGGAACGGGTTGACGGCGGCTTGGGGCCGCGGCATGTAGACGCCGTCCACGTAGTAGCCGACCGTTGGCTCGGTGCCGATTCCGAGCGTGCTCGAGCCGATGCCGCGGATGTAGATGGCGACCTCGCCGCTGGTCGGGCTCTGGCCCGAGATCACGACGCCGGGCGCGGCTTCGGCCAGCGCCTGCACGTCGCCTATCGCCTGCTGCTCGAGTTCCTCGCCCGTACGGGTGACGATCGAGATCGGCACGTCCTGCACGGCCTCCTCGATGCGCTGCGCGGTCACCGTGATTTCGTCCGCGACGATGGAATCCGGGTCGTCGGGTTCCTGCGCGGCGCTGGCTGCCGCGACCAGCAGCATCAGCAGACAGGAAATCGGGATGACTGATGGCGTGGAGCGCATCGGGAGCTACCTCTCAAGTTGGGGGGGCGGACGGCTCAACTATGCGCCTCCGCCGGTCCAATGAAGAACGTTCAGGCTACAACAAACAGCACTACGTTCAGGGCCTTGAGAAGGTTGCCTGGGTGTAGTGGCTCAGACAGATGTGGGCCGGAAGGGCTGGCCATGAGTTGGGGGGATCTCCAAGAGACCCCCGCAGTCTCATATGTACTGAGCCACTACACACTTTGGTCGTTCGTCCATTCTTTGGCCTAGACTCCGAGCGGTGTTCCGAGCAAGTTCCTACGACCTGATCGTGATCGGCGCCGGTCCCGGCGGCGCCGCCGCGGCCGCGATTGCCGCCCGGGGCGGTTTGCAGACCCTGCTGCTGGAGCGTGAGCCGGCGCCGACGTTCAAGATCGGCGAGTCGCTGATGCCGGACACGCACGGCGTGTTCGAGAAGATGGGGGCGCTCGAGCACATGCAGCGCAGCCATTTCGTGGAGAAGCACTCGGTTCAGTTCTTCACCAGGACCGGCAAAGCCTCCATGCCGTTCTACTTCGAGCACGAGCGCCCGGGCGAAGACAGCGCCCGCACCTGGCAGGTGCGCCGGTCGGAGTTCGATCAACTGCTGATGGACACGGCTGCCGAGCAGGGCGCCGAGACCCACCGCGGGGTCAACGTCCGGGACGTTCTGTTCGAGGATGGCCGGGCGGTCGGCGTGCGCGCTACGCCCGCGGGCAACAGCGGTTCGGTGGAGTTGCGCAGCCGCGTGGTGATCGACGCCACCGGTCAGAGCGCCATGCTGTCGCGCCGGCTCGACCTGGGCCGGGTCGACTACGGTTTGCGGCACGCCTCGATCTACACCCACTTCCGCGGCGCGATCCGTGACGAGGGAAAGGACGAGGGCGCCACCCTGATCCTGCACACGGAGACCGGCGAGTGCTGGTTCTGGTACATCCCGCTGGCCGGCAACGTGGTCAGCGTCGGGGTGGTGGGTCCGGTGGACAGCCTGATCCGCAACCGGGAGGGCAGACCGCACGAGATCTTCTTCGAGGAAGTCGCCCGCTGCGCCGAGATCGAGCGGCGCATCGCTCCCGGCCACCAGTGCCGGCCGGTGACCGTGATGAAGGACTTCTCCTACCGCAACGAGAAGATGGCGGGCGACGGTTGGATCGCGATCGGCGACGCATTCTCCTTCATCGACCCCGTGTACTCTTCCGGCGTGTTCCTGGCGCTCAAGTCGGGAGAACTGGCCGCCGAGGCTTCGATCGACGCGATTGCTGCCGGCGACGTATCGGCGGCGCGGCTTGGCGCCTTCCAGCCCCTCCTGATGAGGGGTGTCGAAGCGGTCCGGCAGTTGGTCAACGTGTTCTACGACACGAACTTCAGCGTCGGTTCGTTCCTGCGGCTCTATCCCCGGCACCAGAGCAAGGTGACCCGCATTCTGATCGGCGACGTGTTCGAGCTGGACTTCACGTCGATGTTCGAGGACATGGCGGCGTTCGCGGCCGCCGGGGGCGGCAAGGCTGCGCCGCCGGCGGCGGACGCGGTGGCCGTGTCCGCAACCGCGCCCTGACCCGGAGGCTGGCGGAGTCGATGGTGGCGACGGCGTTTCGGCGGCTGGCGTACGCGGCGCTGCCGGTCCTGTACCTCCTCCACAACGACCTCTGGTTGTGGAATGACGACAGCCGGTTCCTCGGTCTGCCGGTCGGGCTGACCTATCACCTCCTCTTCGCGGCCGCGGTGATCCTGACCATGTGGTGGCTGGTTCGAAGCGCCTGGCCCGCCGCCGAACTCGATCGCCTGGCCACGGGCGCACACCCGGGGGACGTTGGGGACGGCGGCGGAGAGGGCGCGACGGCGTCTCCGGAGCGCGCCGGATGACCCTGGCCATCATCATCGGCTATCTCCTGGCCGTGCTCCTGATCGGCGGTTGGAGCAGCCGGCGCCTGGCCGCGACCGGCGAGGATTTCTTCGTCGCGGGACGGACGATCGGTCCGTTCGTGCTCCTGATGACCCTGTTCGGCACCCACATGACGTCGTTCGCCCTGCTTGGCGCGTCGGCGGAGTCGTACCGGGTCGGGATCGGCGTGTTTGCCCTGATGGCGTCGTCGTCGGCGTTGATGGTGCCCATCGTGTTCTTCTTCGTCGGCACCCGGGTCTGGGCGGTCGGCAGCCGCCTCGGGCTCCTGACCCAGGTGCAGTTCGTACGCGCCCGCTGGGGCTCGGACGCGGTCGGTCTGCTGCTGTTCGTCGTGCTCGTCCTGCTGCTCTTTCCCTACCTGCTGATCGGCGTGATGGGCGGCGGCATCACGCTCCAGCAGATCACCGACGGCGCGGCGCCGTCGTGGCTCGGCAGTCTGCTGGTTTCAGGCGTCGTGGTCGGCTACGTGACGAGCGGCGGTCTGCGCGGAACCGCCTGGGTGAACACCTTCCAGACCGCGATGTTCATGCTTCTGGGCGCGGTGACGGCGATTCTGATCGTGACCCGACTCGGCGGCGTGGGCCCCGCTCTCGACCGGATAGCGGAGAGCCGCCCGGAACTCCTGGTGCGCGGGGACGCGATCGCCCCCCTGCGGCTTCTGACCTACACCCTGATCCCGCTGTCGGTGGGGACGTTCCCGCACATCTTCTCGCACTGGCTTTCCGCGCGGCGCGCGGCAACCTTCAAGGTTCCGATCGTGCTCTACCCGGTGTGCATCATCGTGGTCTGGATCCCGAGCGTGTTGCTGGGCGTGTTCGGGAACATCGACTTTCCGGGGCTGGAGGGGCCGGCGTCCAATGCGGTGCTGATCCAGATGATCTCCCTATACGCTCCCGATGTTCTCGCCGGGCTGCTCGGCGCCGGCGTCTTCGCTGCGATCATGTCGTCGCTCGACTCGCAATCCCTGTCCCTGGGCACGATGTTCACCCAGGACATCGTGCGGCACTACCGCTTGGGCGGCGAACTCAGCGAGTCCCGTCAGGTGCTGCTGGGCCGGCTGTTCGTGGTCGGTGTGGTGACCTCCGTCTTTCTCCTCTCCCTGGTCGCCGAGCGGAGCATCTTCGCGCTCTCGGTGTGGTCGTTCACCGGCTTCGCCTCGCTGTTGCCCGTCGTCGTCGCGGCCCTCTACTGGCGGCGCAGCACGGCCGCGGGCGCGGCGGCTGCGATCGTCACCGTCATCGTTCTCTGGTCCTGGTTCTTCGTTCGCGGGTTCGGTGATCCGGACTACAGCGTGGGCGGCGCCGGCGTGATGCCGGTGGCGGTCATCTTCGCCGGCTCGATTGTCGCGATGGTCCTCGGCTCCCTGTTCAGCAAACCGCCCGCACCGGAACGGGTGGCGCGCTTCCATCCATGACCGGCGCTGACCAGCCGCTGCGGATCGCCTACCTGGCGGCGGGCGCCGGCGGCATGATCTGCGGGAGCTGCATCCACGACAATGCCCTCGTGCGCGCGTTCCAGCAGCGGGGCCACCACGCGCTCCTGCTGCCGATCTACACGCCGCTACGGACCGACGAGGTCAACGTCAGCTACGGCCGGGTGTTCTACGGCGCCGTCAACATCTTTCTGGAGCAGAAACTGCCGCTCTGGAGTCGGGCGCCCGCGGGTCTGCGGCGCCTGCTCGACAACCCGCGTCTCCTGGCCCGGTTGACGCGTTCGGCCGGAGCGACCGACGCCCGCCAGTTGGGCGAACTGGCGCTGTCCATGGTGCGCGGAGAGGCGGGCCGCCAAGTGGCGGAGCTCGAGGGTCTGGCGAAGTGGCTCGCCGGCGAGTTCCAGCCCGATGTCGTTCATCTGACGAACTCGATGCTCCTGGGGATGGTTCACCACCTCCGCGAAGTGCTGCCCAAGGCGCTCATCGTCTGCGGCCTCCAGGGGGAGGACATCTTTCTCGAGGATCTCGAGGAGCCGCACCGGTCGCAGGTGCTTGCCGAAATGCGGCGCCGCGTTCGTGAGGTCGACGTGCTTGTCGCCCCGAACAACTACTACGCGGCGACCATGACCGACCTGCTCGAGCTGCCGCCGTCCCGCATCGAGGTCGCGCGTCTGGGTATCGACCTCGAGGGACACGGCAACCGCGCCGCGGAACCGGAGGAGTCGCCGCTGATCATGGGCTACCTCGCCCGGATGTGCCCCGAGAAGGGATTCCATCTCGCGGCCGAGGCCTTCAAGGAACTGAGCGACCGGATGGGGCCCGGCCGGGTTCGCTTTCGTGCCGCGGGTTACCTGGGCGGCCGCGATCGGACCTACTTCGAACTCCAGCGCCGGCGGATCGCCGACTGGGGCCTGGCGCCGCACTTCGAGTGGCTCGGCGAGGTGGATCGCCAAGAGAAGATCGATCTTCTCCACAGTCTGCACGTGCTCGTGCTGCCGACGGTCTACCGGGAGGCGAAGGGCATGCCGGCGCTCGAGGCGATGGCGAACGGCGTGCCCGCCGTGCTGCCCGATCACGGCGCCTTCCCTGAGATGCTCGAGATGACCGGGGGCGGTACGCTCGTCCCAGCCGGCGACGTCGCGGCGCTCGCCTCCGCGGTGGAGGAGCTGGCCGGGGACGCCGCCCGGAGGGAGCAGCTCGGACGCTCCGGCATCCAGGGCGTACGGCGGCACTACACGGCTCAACAGATGGCCTCGGACACCCTCGCGTCGTACCGCCGGGGACTGAGTCGACGGGCGGCTGAAGCCGGTCCCGCGGACGGGTAGCATCGCTTCCACCATGCCTGACGCCCTCCGCTTCGATTCCGTCACGAAGTCCTACGACACGGAGGCCGGCGTCGTCGAGGTTCTGCGCGGGGTTTCGTTGGTCGTCGGTGCGGGAGAGGCCCTGGCCGTGACCGGGCCCTCCGGCAGCGGCAAGAGCACCCTGCTGCACCTCGCGGCGACGCTGGAGGCGCCGACCTCGGGCAGCATCCGGATCGGCGGCGAGGCGGCCCACGACCTGCCCGAGCGCGAGCTCGCGGCGTTTCGCAGCCGCCGCGTGGGCCTCGTGTTCCAGGATCACTACCTGCTGCCGCAGTACTCGATGCTGCAGAACGTGCTTCTTCCCACCGTGGCTGCCGGAGACGGTGGAGGCGGTGCGGAGGAGCGGGCCCGGCGCCTGCTCCAGACCGTCGGCCTCGGCACGCGGGTCGACCACCGGCCGGCGCAGTTGTCCGGCGGAGAGCGGCAGCGTGCAGCCATCGTGCGGGCGCTGATCAACCGGCCCAGCCTGCTCCTGTGCGACGAGCCGACCGGCAATCTGGACGCCGAGACCGCCGAGGCAGTGGCCGACCTGCTGCTCGAACTGCACGCCGAGGGCGACAGCGCCCTCATCGTCGTCACCCACAGCCTCGACCTGGCGGCGCGTCTGCCTCGACGAGTCGAGTTGCGGGCCGGACTGCTCGGCGAGGCGCCGCCGGCGGCCGGAGGCTGAGTCCATGGGTGCGCCGAGACCAGGCGGATTCCTGCCCAGTCTGCGGCACTACTGGCATCAGAACGTCGCCGTGGTGCTGACCGCGGCGGTGGCCGCGTCCGTGCTCACCGGCGCGCTGATGGTGGGCGATTCGGTGCGCGGCAGCCTGCGCGACCTGACCGTGGACCGTCTCGGCGGCATTGACCATGCGCTGCTCGGCACGGGTTTCTTTCGCGAGCGGTTGCGGGACGAACTGATGGAGGATCCCGAGTTCTCCGCCCGCTACGGCCCCGTGTCGGCGGCGATTCTGATGCAGGGCAGCGTGGCGGCGCCGGAGAGCGGCCGGCGTGCGGCCCGGGTCAGCGTCCAGGGCATCGACGACGGCTTCGTCGCCTTCTTCCCGGGCCTGGAGGAAGCCCTCGGCCTGTCCCGGCAGGAAGGTCAACTGTTCGCGTCGCTGGCGATCAACCGCTCCCTCGCCTCGGCTCTCGCCGTCGAGCCGGGCGACTCCGTGGTGCTCTACCTGGAGCGGCCGAGCGAAGCGCCGCGGGCCAGCCTGATGGGCGAGAAGGACCCCGCGGACCAGTTGGAGAGCGTGCGGCTGAGCGTGGTCTCGGTGCTGGAGGACGAGGGTCCGGGCCGCTTCCAGCTCGCCCCGCACCAGAGCCAGCCTCTCGTCGCCTATGTCCGCCTGCGCGACCTGCAGCGGGAGCTCGACCGGCGCAACCTCGTGAACTCGCTGCTGATCGGGGAGCGGGTGGATGGCGGTGTCGGGGCAGCGGCCGATCCGGAGGCCGCAGCAGCCGATGTCGAGCGACTCATCCGCGTCCACGCCGAGGTGGCCGACTTCGGACTCACGCTCGAGGCGGCGGACGGGCATCTGCTTGCCACGACATCCCAGATCATCCTGGGCGCCGAGTTGGCGGCGGAGGTCGAGGCCGCGGCATCGGAGCGCGGCGCCGAGACGATCGAGGTCTCGACCTACCTGGCCAACCGGTCGGCCACCGAGAGCGGCGCCGCCGCTCCCTACTCGACGATCGCGGCGCTCGATGTGGCGCGAGCCGGCGAACTGGGGGCGCTGCGACTGACGGACGGCCGGCCAGTCCCGGCACTGGGACCGGGCGAAGTCCTGGTCAACTCCTTCCTTGCCGAGGACTTGTCGGTCGGTACGGGCGACCGCCTGGCGATCGACTACTTTGAGCTCGGCGACCGGGAGCAGTTGTTCGAGCGGACCGCCTGGACCACGGTGGCGGGCGTGGTCGAAATGACGGGCTGGGGCGCCGACCGGACGCTGACGCCGGACTTCCCCGGGGTCGCCGACGCCGACAACATGAGCGACTGGGACCCGACCTTCCCGGTCGACCTGAGCCGGATCCGGGATCTGGACGAGGCTTACTGGGACGAGTACCGCGCCACCCCCAAACTGTTCGTCGGCCTCGACTACGGGGCCGAACTCTGGTCGAGCCGTTTCGGTCTTCTGACCTCGCTGCGGCTGCTGCCTCAGGCCGACACGACACCCGAGCAACTGCGGGCGGCGCTCGAGGAGGAGTTGCCCGACAGGATCGCCCTCCACGCCGCGGGTCTCGCGGTCGAACCGGTCAAGGCCGCGGGCCTGCGCGGCGCCTCAGGCGCCACGGACTTCGGCGGCCTCTTCGTGGGCTTCAGCCTGTTTCTCATCGTGTCGGCGGGGCTGCTCGTGGGGCTGTTCTTCCGCCTGGGGACGGAGAGCCGCGCGAACGAGATGGGCCTGCTGCTGGCTCTCGGTTACGGTGTTGCGCGGGTCCGGCGCCGCTTCCTGGTCGAGGGAGCGCTGCTGGGCGGTGTGGGTGTGCTGCTCGGCCTCGGAGGCGCGGTGCTCTACGCCGGTGCGATGATGGCCGCGCTCAGGACCCTGTGGCGATCCGCGGTCGGTTCGAGCCACCTCTATCTGCACGTCGAGCCCCTGACGCTGGCGATGGGGGGCGCGGCGTCCATTCTGGTCGTGCTGTTCGCGATTCGGGGCGCGGTGGGCCGGCTTGCCGCCGTTTCGCCGATCCGGCTGCTGCGCGGAGAGACTGTCGACCGGCCAACCGCCGCGGCGACGCCGGCCCGGCGGGCGCGCTGGACCGCGATCGTGAGCGGCGGTCTGGCCGCGGCGCTGCTCGGCGGCTCGGCGGCGTCTCCGGCGTCCATTGCGGCCTACCTGTTCTTCGGCGGCGGGGCCTGCCTCCTGATCGCCGGGCTGGCGGGATTCACTCTCTGGCTGCGGCGGCGCCCGGCAGCGCCGCTCGAGAGCTGGTCGCTGCGCGTCGGTTCGCGGATGGCGGCGGCGAACGCGTCTCTCAACCCGGGACGGAGCCTGCTCTGCGCGGCTCTGGTGGCCAGCGCGTCGTTCGTGATCGTGGCCGTGGGCGCCTACGGCCTGCGCTTCGGCGAGGAAACGCGGGACCTGGACTCGGGCGCGGGAGGTTTCGACCTGGTCGCCGAGGCCGACGTTTCGATTCTCGCCGACCTGACCACCGTGGATGGGCGTTACGAGTTGGGTTTCGGCGAGGAGGCCTCCGAGCTCATCGGCCAGAGCCAGGTCGTCGCCTTTCGCACCGTGCCCGGGGACGACATCAGTTGCCTGAACCTGTTCCAGCCGGAAAGTCCGCGGCTGCTCGGAGCGCCGCCGGAACTGATCGAGCGCGGCGGCTTCCGCTTCCAGTCGCTCGTAGATGGCGCCGGGGAAGAGCCCTGGAAGCTGCTGGAGCAGGATCTCGGCCCGGGCGTCGTCCCCGCGATGGGCGACTTCAACTCGGTCATGTGGATCCTGCACTCGGGCCTCGGCCAGGGGATCGAAATCGAGACGGAGCGCGGCGAGACGGTCGAACTGCGGCTGGTCGGGCTCCTGCGCAAGAGCGTGTTCCAGAGCGAACTCGTGATCTCGGAAGCGAACCTGGCGAAGCACTTCCCGAGCCGGACCGGCGCCTCCTACTTCCTGTTGCGGACACCGCCCGGCGAGCAGGACCGCACGATGCAGGAGCTCGAGCGAACCCTTGGCGGCTTCGGCTTCGATGCGCTCCCGACGGCCCAACGGTTGCAGGCCTTCCAGGCGGTGGAGAACACCTACCTGGGCACGTTCCAGACCCTGGGCGGACTCGGCCTCCTGCTCGGCACGCTGGGCCTTTCGGTCGTGCTTCTGCGCAACCTGCTGGAACGCCGCGGCGAACTCGCCACCCTGCAGGCGATCGGATTCTGGCGGCGGGCCCTCGCCTGGCTCGTCGTGGCGGAGAACGGCCTGCTCCTGAGCGCGGGGGTCGTGGTCGGCGCGGTATCGGCCCTGGTCGCGGTAGGCCCGCACCTGCTCGGCGGCCACGCACTCGTGCCGTGGCTCTCCCTCGGCCTGACGCTGCTTCTGGTGATGGCCGCCGGAACCCTGGCGAGCCTGGCCGCGGTTCGTCGGGTGACCCGGGAGGAGTTGCTGCCGGCGCTCCGGGGAAGCTAGGAGGGACCGCCGGGGAGCCGGCCGTCAGGGCCGCAGGTGGGTCTCGAACAGCTTGAGGACGCGGCGGTACTCGTCGAGCCAGCTCGAAGGTTCGACGAAGCCGTGGGCTTCGGCCGGGTAGACGGCGAGCTCCCAGTCTTCCTTGCCGAGCTCGATGAGCCGCTGGACGAGACGCACGGAGTCCTGGAAGAGGACGTTGTCGTCCAGCATGCCGGTGCAGATCAGGAGCGGCTTCTGGAGTCCCTCGGCGAACTCGATCGGCGAGCTGCGCTCGTAGGCCTCCGGGTCGAGCTCCGGGGTGTTCAGGATGTTCGAGGTGTAGCGGTGGTTGTAGTGGGCCCAGTCGGTGACCGGGCGCAGCGCGGCGCCGGCGGCAAACAGTTCGGGGCGCTGGAACATCGCCATGAAGGTGACGAAGCCCCCGTAGGAGCCGCCGTAGACGCCGATCCGCTGCCGGTCGACGCCGTGCTCGGCGACCAGGTAGTCGATGCCGTCGGCCAGGTCGTCGAGCTCCGGCGTTCCCATCTGGCGGTAGATCGCGGTGCGCCAGTCGCGCCCGTAGCCGGCTGAGGCGCGGTAGTCCATGTCCAGGACCACGTAGCCGCGGCGGGTGAGCAGAGTGTGGAACATGAACTCGCGAAAGTACGAGGACCAGCCCTGGTGGGCATTCTGCAGGTAGCCCGCGCCGTGCACGAAGACGACGGCGGGCCGGGCGACGGCGACGGATTCGGAGGGCAGGTAGAGCCGGGCGTGAATCGGGCGATCCACGTGAGTTGACGGCACTTCGACGAACCGCGGCGGCTCCCAGTCGATGCCCAGGAACTCCGGCGACACGGTGTCGGTCAGGCGGACCGGGTCGCTGCCTGGAGCGGCGTCCTGGCGCCACAGTTCCGGCGGCCGGGTGGCGGTGGAATGGACGATCAGGAGCTGGCGGTCGTCGGGCGAGAGACGGAACGAGTTCAGGCCGCCGAGCGTCGTGATCTGCTCGATGTCGCCGGCGCCGGCCCTGGATGTGGCCGCGCGGTAGACCTCGAAGACGCCGGGGCGGCCGCGGTTCGCTTCGAAGTAGAGGAACTCTCCATCCGCGGACGCCTGGGGCGAGCGGGCCACGAACGGGCCTTCGGTGACCTGCACGCGCTCGCCGGTCGCGCTGTCCATGAGGGTCAGGTGGGAGTAGCCGGTCTCCTCCGACAGGAAGAAGACCGTTTCGTCGTCCGGCATCCAGCCGAGGTCGCGGAAGGCGTAGTTGATCCAGGCCGGATCGGTGATCCGGTGCAGCGGCCGGAGTTCGCCCTGCTCCAGGTCGATTGCCGCGATCCACCGGTCCTTGTTGTCGTTGGAGTAGATCTGGGCGACGGCCCGCGTGCCGTCGCGGTTGAACGACACGGGGTCGAAACGGACCGGCCGCGGCTTGGGTTCGGCCTCCTTCTCATCGTCTTCGGAACCGGCATCGTCTCCGCCTTCGACCTCGTCGTCGCCTTCAGCGTCGGCCACAGGGTCGCGGGCCTCGTCCTGCTTCGCCGCGGCCTCGCGCTGACGCTTCCGCTCCTGAGCCGCCTCGCGCAGCGCCGCCAGCGGGTCGTCGGCGATGCCCGGGAGAACCGAGATATTCAGAACGATCGGCGCCGGGTCGCCGCGACGAAGCAGCACGAGAGACTCTCCGGCCGACTCGGCCGTGCCGACCTTCATGCGGACCTCTTCGAGTTCGACCAGACCGCTCCGGGTCACGTAGTTCGGCATGTTGTCCTTGAGCCCCTCGTCCCGCTCGCTGGGTCGCTGCCTCAGGACCAGGTGATCAAGCGATGGAGAAAGATAGGCGCCCGCAGCCTCGACGTCCTTGCCGAGGTAGTGGGGCAGGGCCGTGCGGCTCGAGTCGGCGGCCTGACGTTCCCTGGACACCTCGGTCCGCCGTTCGTCGCGCTCCCGCCGCAGCCGCACGATCTCGAGCAGGCGCGGCTGCTGGCGCTCCAGGTAGCGGGCCTCCAGGTCCTTCTTCGCGCGGGCGGCGTCGGGCTCCTCTTCAGCGCGAACATCGAACGGTTGCCACACCAGGCCCGAGTCCCCATCGCGCACGAGCCAGGCGCCGCCGCGAAGAAACGCGACATCTCCGGTGGCCGTGAAGAAGGGAGCGCTCTCGTCCGCGGCGGTACGGGTGAGCTGGTTCAGGCCACCGTCCGCGCCCAGATCGCGCACGAAGATGTCGCCGGCCTTGACGAAGGCGCGGCGCCGTCTCGCGCGGTCCCAGTTGCCGCCGGGGGCATCCGCCGCGCCGCGGTCGCGGTCGGCGACGAGGCTCGTCTGCCTGTTCTCGAGGTCGACCCGGTAGAAATCGCGGGTCTCTTCACCCTCCTGCTTGCGCAGGAAGTACACGCTGTCGCCGTCACTGCTCCAGTACGGAGCCTCCGGCTGGCGGCCGAGCCAGTCCGGGTGCCCCATGATCCGCTCGAGGCTCAGGTCGTCCTGAGCCGCGGCGGGAAGGACGGGGAGCAGCAGGCCCGCGGACAGGACAGCCGCGAGCGGCCTAGTGCGCAACGCCTACAGCGACTTGAAGTAGTCGACCATGGCTTGTGCGGTGTCCGCCTCGGGATGGTCGGGCGCCACGCTCAGGAACTTCTCGAAGGTCTCTAGCGCCTTGTCGTTCTCCGAGAGGGCGGCGTAGCACAGGCCGAGCATGCTGAGCGCTTCGGGGTGGCTCGGATTCGACGCCACAACCTGCTCCAGCTTTACCCTGGCCTCTGCGGGGTTGCCGGCGTTGTAGAGGTCCGCGGCCTCGTTGTAGACGTTCTTGGCTGCCTTCTCGGGGTCCGCGGCCTGGAGCGAGGCGAGGGCCGCCTTGGCCTTTTCGTCCATGCCCAAAGCGTTGTAGCCGGCGTAGAGGATCTGGTTCATGTTCTCCAGATCCTCGCCTTCGGCCGCGACCTGCTCCGCGTACTCGACCGCTCTGACATGGTCGCCGCGCTGGGAATAGACCCGCGCCAGCCCCCCCTTCGCGGAGGTCAGGTCGGCCTTCTTCTCGAGAGCGTTCACGAACAGGAGTTCGGCGGTGTCGTAGTCGCCCGAGTTCAGGGCGTTGCTGCCCTGGTTGTAGAGCTTGATCGCGCCGCCGCGCGCCTGCGCTTCAAGGTCGATTTCCGGCGCTGCCCCGAGATCGCCGCCGAGGGTGGCCTGGGCCTGCTGGGCGGCATCGATGGAAGTCAGGTTCCAGTCCCCGCCTCCCGAAAGCTGGCTGAGCCTCGTCTCCTGGCGGGCGGGAATCCGCACATTGCCGACGCGCCGCGTGACATAGCCTTCCTTCTTCAACTCGACGCTGAAGCCCGACCGTTCGTGCTTGACGACGTTCTTGAGCATGATCCGGAAGCGTCCGTTGTTGCCCGTCAGGTGCTCTTCGCGGAAGTCCGGCGATTCGGGATCCGTGAAGATGATCTTGGCGCCCTCGATCGACTCGCCGGTGTTGGCGTCGAAGATCTGTCCGTATACGGTGCCCGGAAGCTGCGCCGCGGCGGGCCCGACGATCAACAGGGAAAGACCGGCAGTCAGCGCGGCAAGCAGGATCGCACGCCGCGCCGTCAGCCCGATGGTCCACGATTCGCGAATCGACTTCATGGTGTCCTCCTTCGGCCGCTCAGACTGGTAGCGGATCTTTGGTGGCGGATCTCTAGCCGCCGGAAGCGGCCATAGAATAACAGAGCCGTGGTTCGGGATCCTGGCTCAGGCTTCGAGCGAAATCCGGCCTGGCCGCTCGTGCTGGAGATCTGCCGGGCCGCGGCGGCGGGAGGCGGCGCCATGCGCCTGGTCGGAGGCTGCGTTCGGGACGCCCTGCTGGGCCGCGAGTTTCGCGAGTTCGACCTGGAGGCGTTCCGACTCACGCCCGAGGCCCTGCTTCGCGTACTGAGGGGTCTCGGCCTGCGGGTCGACCAGGTGGGGCGGGCGTTCTCCGTCGCCAAGCTGCGGGGCCATCAGATCGATATCGCTCTGCCCCGGCGGGAACGGAAGGTGGGGAAGCGTCACCGAGACTTCGTCGTCGACGTGGATCCCGACATGAGCGTTGCGGCCGCGGCCGAGCGCCGGGACTTCACGATCAACGCGATCTCGTACGACCCCCTGGCCGGACGGATCGATGACCCCCTGAACGGACGGGCGGACCTGGAGCGGCGGCGGCTCCGTCATGCCTCGCACCGGTTCGCGGAGGACCCGTTGCGGGTGCTGCGTGGCATGCAGTTCATCGCCCGCCTGGAACTCGAGCCGGATCCGGAGACGGAAGCACTCTGCTCCGGGATCGACTGGAGCGACCTGAGTGTCGAGCGGGTGTTCGAGGAGTGGCGCAAGATGCTCCTCGGGGGCGTCGCGATCGGGCGCGGACTCCGGTTCCTGCAAACGGTGGGGTGGCTGCGGGCGTATCCTGAACTGGAGGCTCTTGTCGGCTGCGAGCAGGACCCGGAGTGGCACCCCGAAGGCGACGTCTGGACCCACACCGGGCACGTCCTCGACGCCTTCGCCAGGGAGCGCCTCGGTGACCAGGAAGAGGACCTGGTGGTGGGACTCGCGTGCCTCTGCCACGACCTGGGCAAGCCGGCGACCACGCGTTTCGTGGACGGGCGGGTGCGGTCCCGGGGTCACGAGGCGGAGGGAGAGTGGCCCACCCGCACCTTCCTCGCCCGGCTGACGAAGCAGACCCGCCTCGTCGACGACGTGGTGCGCTTGGTGGTCGATCACCTGAAACCGCGCCAGCTCTACCTGGGCGGCGCCGGCGACGCGGCCGTCCGCCGTCTCGCTCACCGGGTGAAGCGGATCGACCGTCTCGTGCGAGTGGCGCGAGCGGACACTCTCGGGCGTCCCCCGCTTGCGCCTGAGGAGTGCTGCGACTGCGACTGGCTGCTGGCGCGCGCCGAGGCGCTGCGGATCCGGGATCAGGCGCCGGCGCCGATGGTGCGGGGCCGGGATCTGATCGCCCGCGGCATGGCGCCGGGCCCGGCGGTCGGCGCCCTGGTCGAGCGCTGCTACCAGGCCCAGTTGAACGGCGACTTCCAGGCCCGGAACGAGGGCCTGCGCTACCTCGACCGGCTGCTGCGGCGCAACCCCGCCGGCGGCGGCCCGAGATGAACGAAACAAGGCCTGGAGGCGGGTCGTCCTTGCACCCAGAGGATCATGGCTTGCCAGCACAAAAACCGCGTGTCCGGGAGTCGGCCGGTGGACCGGCCGATAGCCCCGAGGACGCCCAACTCGCTCGCCGCGCCGCGGCCGGCGATCAGGAGGCGTTCGAAACCCTCGTCGTGCGCTACGAGACGCCCCTGCGCAAGCTGGTCTACGGCTATGTGCAGAACTGGGAGGTCGCTGAGGACGTGGCGCAGGATGCGTTCCTGTTGGCCTTCAGGAAGCTCGACCGGTTGGACGAGCACGCGGCCTTCAAGAGTTGGCTCTACCGGATCGCGATCAACCGGGCTCACGACGAGCTGCGGCGCAAGTCCCGTTGGGCCCAGCGGCTGGACCTCAACGTGCGTGACGAGGCGCTTGCCGAACTGCCGGCGGCGGGCGCGGAGTCCGCGGTGGAGTCGCGGCTTCTGCGCCGGGCCCTGGTGCGCGCCCTGGCGGAACTCCCGAAGGGCCAGCGGACGGCGGTGGTACTCAAGGACGTTGTGGGCATGAAGTACGTGGAGATTGCGGAACTGCTGGGGTGTCCGATCGGTACGGCGCAGATCCGGGTGCACCGTGGCCGCCGCCAGTTGCGGCGTCGGCTCGGCTAGCGAATGCTCGGACGGTTGGAGAGGAGAAGCGATGCAAGTCGAAGAGAGAACGGGACGGCCTGAAGCCGCAGGGAAGCGGCTGGAAGCGGCGCTCGAGGCATTGCGGGAGGAGTGCTCCGTGCCGCCGCCGGCGCCGGGATTCCTGGCGAGGTTCCGCGCCCAGCGCGACGCCTGGATCGACGGGGGCACGCAGACCGCTGTCTGGCGCCTGCTGGCGCTCCGTTTGGCGCCGGCGGGAGCGCTTGCGGCCCTGGCAGCCATCGCGGTCGCTGTGGGCTTCGAATCACCTCAAGCTGAAGCGCCGGCGCCGCCGGTTGCGGAGTACGACGATCCGTTCGCGGCCGGCCTGGAGGAGGCTGGCGTTGCGACCGTCGCCGTAGCCGACGACGACGGGTACGAACTCCTCGCGGTGCTCTACGAACCCCTGGGGACGCGGTGATGGGCGCGCCACGGTTCCGCCTGTGGATGTGGCTGACCCTCGGGTCGGTGCTTGTCCTGGGCCTGAGCGCCGGGCTGCTCGCCGACCGGTTTCTGATGGAGCGCGGTGGAGGCAAGACCAAGGGGATGGCCGGCTCGCGGGATCACGCCGCCCGCCCGCCGATGTTCCTTTTCGATTGTCAGGCCTGGGAGGAGAGCGTGACCGCGGCCGCCGCGGATCCCGGCCGGGCGCCGGAGACCGAGGCGCCGCCGCCGCCGGACCGGCACCGCGAACACAGCACCAGGGCCACCGACCGCCTGGCGCACCGCCTGGAGCTCGATTCCGGGCAGACCGAGGCGCTGCAGGCGATCGTGGAAACGGCGATGGTTCGGAGTCGGCGCTACTGGGTCACAGCGCGGGATGACTTCTGCGCCATGCAGCAGGAGTTCCACCGCAACGTGAGCGAGATGCTGCAGCCGGAGCAGGCGACGCGCTTCGAGGAATGGAGAAGGGAGCTCGCTGACCGGAGCCGCCACCATGGCGGCCGTCACCGCGGCGCTCGTTCGAGCGATGGAACGGAATCCGGAGGCTGCCGCTGATGACTTCGGAGAAGGAAATGGACCAGCAAGACCGGACGCCGCCCGACGTCGTGGGCGAGAGGCCGACGCCGGACGAAGCCGAGGGCCACCGCCACGTCCACCCGATGATCCGCTTCGCGGTCGAACGGCGGGTGACGATGTTCATGGCGACCCTGGGTGTGCTCGTCATGGGCTGGCTGTCGCTGAACCGGCTGCCGCTCGAGTTCCTGCCCATGTTCCAGTCGTCGAACATCTCGGTCTACGCGCCGTACCCGTCGTCGTCGCCCGAGGAAGTGCAGCGGTCGATCGTCCTGCCGCTCGAGGACTACCTGGGGACGATCAACGGCGTCACGGAACTCCGTTCGTCGGCCCGGTCGAGTTCGGCCTCGATCGACATCGAATTCCAGGAAGGCACGAACATGGAGTTGGCCGCGGTCGATGTCCGGGACCGGGTCGACAGGGCGCGCGCCGAGCTGCCGGACGACCTCGACGATGTCTTCATCCGTCGCTTCGAGAGTACGGACATTCCGGTTCTTCGGGCTTCGATCAGTTCGCCCTGGCCGGCCGACCAGTTGAACGACTTCGTCCAGGACGTGATCCTGCCCCGGATTCAGCGCCTGGAGGGAGTGGCTCAGGCTGACTCCCACGGCGGCCAGCGGCGGGAACTCCGCATCGAGACGGTCCCCGGCCGGCTTGCGGCCCACGGAATCGACGTGCGCGATCTCGTTCAGACGCTGCGTGAGAATCACGTGAACGTCTCCGGCGGCTATCTCCGTGAAGGCAGCCGCCGGCTTCTCGTACGCACGATCGGCGAGTTCAAGACCCCGTCCGAGATCGCCGACCTGCCGATCACGAGCGGAGGGCTGAGAGTTCGGGATGTGGCCGAGGTCAAGTTCGGCTATCCCGACAAGGAGAACTACTCGTTCGTGAACGGCGACGAGGCGGTCAGCTTCAGCGTCAACAAGACCTCGGGCGCGAACCTCCTGGATGTCGTGAACCGGGTCAAGGCCGAGATCGAGGCGATCAAGGCGACGCCGGAAGGAGCGGGCCTGGAAATGCGGGCCTTCCACGACACGTCCATCGACGTGCGTCAGGGCCTGACCGAGCTTGGTCGCAGCGGCATCATCGGCGGCGGTCTGGCGATCGTCTTCATGTTCCTCTTCCTGCGCAAGTTCCGCACCACGCTCCTGGTCGCGATGGCAGTGCCGCTGTCGCTGGTGACGACCTTCGTGATCATGTATCTGGGGCGGCAGGCCGCGGTGACCGACATCACCCTGAACGTGATGAGCCTGATGGGGTTGATGCTGGCGATCGGCATGCTGCTCGACAACTCGATCGTGGTCATCGAGTCCATCTTCCGCCATCGCCAGGAACTCGGCGCGGATGCCAAGACGGCCGCCCTGTGCGGCGCCAGCGACGTGGCGATGCCGATCATCGCGTCCACGGGAACGACGATGTGCGTCTTTCTACCGCTCATCTTCCTTACCGGCAGCTCCGGTGGGCCCGGGAGTTTCACCAGGTTCATGGGCGACATCGGGACCACTGTCTGCCTGGTCATGGTCGCCTCCCTGATCGTCGCCCTGACCGTGGTGCCGATGATCGCGGCGCTGCTTCTGCGGTCCGAGACGAAGCGCCGGTTCAAGCTGCTGGACCGCGTGATCGAGCTCTACGGCACGACGATCCGTTTCACCCTCCGTCACCGGATTCTGTTCACGGCCGTGATCGCCTTGCTGCTGGTGGGTTCCTGGCAGCTCTTCAACAGCATCGAGCGCAGCTACCAGAGGCCGTCCCAGGGCCGGCAGGCGACAGTCTTCGTCGATGCGCCCAGGCGGATGGGCATGGACGAACGGCTGGAGCTCTACGGTGAGATCTACGATCTGCTGGACGTAAAGAGGGAGGAGTGGGAGATCGCCGACATCGCGCACTCGATCGGCCGCGGTGGCGGCAGGAGCCGTGGCTACGGCGGCGGCAACCGGTTCGAGGTCTACCTGACTCCGGAGGAGAAGGCGAACCTGACCACGGACGAGATCCAGGACCGGATCCGCGAGGCGCTACCGGTCCGGGCCGGTGTCACGTACAAGCTGTCCCGGACCCAGTTCGGGCCGCCCGGCATGGGGAGCTCCGGGATCGAGATGGACCTGGTCGGGGATGATCTCGACATCCTCAAGCTCCTCGTTCCCCAGATCGAGCAGAGACTCGAGCAGATTCCCTTCCTGACCGACGTGGACAACTCCCTGGAGAGCGGGGACGACGAAGTGCGCGTGACGGTGAACCGCGAACGCGCGCTGCAGGGCGGCCTCTCGAGTCAGGCGGTCGCCATGACCGTGAACGGGGCCCTGTCGAGCCGCTCCCTGGCCTATTTCAAGACGCGGGAACGGGAAGTCGGCATGGTCATGCAGTACCGGGAAGAGGATCGGCAGACCCTGGACCAGCTCCGCAAGCTGTCCGTGTTTGTGGACGACGGGCAAGGGGAGGGAGGTCGGGTGCCGCTGCCCGTCTCCAGTCTGGCCTCGTTCGAGATCACGGAGGGGGCGAATTCGATCCGGCGCGAGAACCGACGGTCGAAGATCGAGATCGAAGCGAACACGACCGGCAACACGCCGGCCTACATGCTGCAGCGCCCGGTCCAGGCCATGCTCGCCACGATGCCGTTGCCGGCCGGCTACGAAGTGAACTTCGGGCGCTACTTCAGGGAAGCCCAGGAGGAAGAGAAAAACGCCTACTGGGCCATCGCGCTGGCGGGCCTGCTGATCTTCATGATCATGGCGGCGCTGTTCGAGAACTGGCTGCAGCCCTTCACGATCATGCTCTCGATCCCGTTTGCGTTCATCGGCGTGGGAGTGATCATGGCTCTGGCCGGGCAGCCAAGGTCTGAAACCGCATACATGGGACTCCTGATCCTGGCCGGAATCGTCGTGAACAACGCGATCGTTCTGGTCGACCACATCAACCGGCTGCGCCGCGAGGGGCTCACGCGCACGGAGGCGATCATCCTCGGCGGCAAGCATCGCCTGCGGCCGATCCTGCTGACCGCCGTGACCACGGTCCTCGGTCTTTCGCCCATGGTCGCCCCCTTCTTCCTGCCGGAGGTCTTCGGCCAGCCGGAAGGGCGGGCCTCCATGTGGGCGCCGGTCGGGCTGGTCATCCTTGGGGGCCTGACAACATCGACCTTCCTGACTCTCCTGGTCACGCCGACGATCTACTCGCTGGTGGACGACTTCACCGAGTT
Organism: Candidatus Multivorans sp.; assembly: GCA_965205295.1. GTDB lineage: Bacteria > Acidobacteriota > Thermoanaerobaculia > Multivoradales > Multivoraceae > Multivorans. The sequence goes on along the minus strand of OZ242167.1, from coordinate 821,782 downwards.
CGGCAAGCGAATCCTGCGGACGGCGTCCGGCGGGCGGAGGAGTATGGCGGCATGAAGTACGTATTCGAAGGGGGCGTGGCGCGCAAAGCGGCCGCCACCCTGCTAGCTCTGGTTCTCGTGGTCGTCGGCGCCGCCTGCGATCGTTCTAGCGCGGATACTCCCGCGGCTGGAAACGGCGAAAGAGCCGGCGCGCCGGGCGGCCGCGGCGGGCCCGGCGGCGGCCGAGGTCCTGGCGGCCCAGGGTTCCCGGGTTTTGGTGGTCCACCGGGAGGCAGGTCCGCGATTCCGGTCAGGGTGGCGCCGGCCATCCGGCGGCAGATCGCTGACTACCTGGAGACGAACGGCTCTCTCGAGGCCGAGAACGAGGTCGACATCGTGGCCCGGACGACGGGTCCGATCGTCGAACTGAACGTCGAGGAGGGGGACTTTGTGCGCGCCGGGCAGGTGTTGGCGCGGATTGATGCGGCGGAAATCCAGGCGCAGCTCGGCATTGCCCGCGTCAACCTGGCCGAGGCCGAACTGGTCTGGAACCGGGCCCAGGACTCGTACCGCGAAGAGGTGATCAGCCAGGAGGCCTACGACCAGGCGAGATCGAGCTTCGACGGCGCGGCGGCACAGATCGTGGGCACCGAGATCCTCCTCGACTACACGGTCATCCGGGCGCCGTTCGACGGCCTGATCATCGAGCGGGTGGTCAAGAACGCGGAGCATGTCGGCGCCAACGCCCGACTCTTCCGCCTCTCGGATTTCGACCCGCTGCTCTGTCCGATCCAGCTTCCGGAAAAGGACCTGCCGCGACTGAGCCTGGGTCAGCCCTCGTACCTGACCGTGGAGGCGTTCCCGGGTGAGCGTTTTCCGGCCCGTGTGCTGCGGATCAGTCCGATCGTCGATGCGGCCACCGGTACCGTCAAGGTGACCCTCGCGATCGAAGGTCGCAACCTGCTCCGTCCGGGCATGTTCGCCAGCGTCTACGTGCAGACCGATCTGCACGAGGACGCGGTCGTCATCCCGAAGCAGGCCCTCGTGCTCGAGAGCGTCGCCGACACGGTGTACGTCGTCAACGAGGCCGCCGAGGGCGGGCCGATGGCCGAGCGCCGGGAACTCCGGCTCGGCTTCGAAGAAAGCGACGCCCTCGAGGTGCTCGCGGGCGTCGAAGCCGGCGAACAGGTGGTGGTCATCGGCCAGGACGGCCTCTCCGATCAGACCCCGGTGGACGTCCTTCCGGATCCCCCGCCGGGACCGGGCCCCGCCGCGAGCGCCACGGACCAGGGCGCGCCCGCCACCGCCGAGGAAGCGCCGGGGGGAGCCGAGCGAGAGACGAGCCCCGAGCAGGCGACGCAGCCACCCCGTGGTCCCAGCGGCCCCGGACAGGGTCCGCCGGGCGGTTTCGACCCTAGCCAGATGACACCCGAGCGCATCGAGATGATCCGTTCCCGGATGAAGGAACGCGGGATGAGCGACGAGCAGATCGATCAGGCGATCGAGCGGATGAAGAGCGGCCAGTTCTCACCCGGTCGGCCGCCGACGCGGCCCCAGGGCTGACGCCGGTCGTAAGAGCAGGAGCGCTTCATGCGGATCGTTTCATTCGCCACCAGGCGGCCGGTCACGGTGTTCATCTTCGCCGTTGCCGCGGTCGTGTTCGGCGGCGTCGCGTTCCGCGACCTGGCGGTTGACCTGCTGCCGGACATCACCTACCCGTCGGTCACGGTGCGGACCGAGTACGAGGGCACGGCGCCGGCCGAAATCGAAACCCTGATCACGCGCCCGGTTGAGGATGCAGTGGGTGTGGTGAACGGGGTGAACCGCGTGATCTCCAGCTCTCGCGCGGATACCAGCGAGGTGACGCTCGAGTTCGCCTGGGGCACGAACATGGACTTCGCGTCGCTGGACGTTCGGGAGCGGCTCGATCAGGTTCGGCTGCCGACAGACGCCGAGCAGCCGATCCTGCTGCGGTACGACCCATCGCTCGATCCGATCGTCCGCCTGGGGCTGACCGGCGGCGAGGGCAGCGACCTGATCGGCCTGCGCCTGCTTGCCGAAGAGGATCTGAGCCGGCGGATCGAGCGGCTCGAAGGGGTCGCGGCGGTTGTCGTCAGCGGCGGTCTCGAAGAGGAGATCCAGGTCGACATCGACGAACGGCGGCTGACCAGCATCGGCCTGACGATGAACCAGGTCATGAATCGGCTGGCCCAGGAGAACGTGAATCTGACCGGTGGCCGGCTGCGCGACGGCCAGACCGAATACCTGGTGCGGACGATCAACGAACTGCTGCGGCCCGAGGAAATGCGCGAGGTCGTCATCGACCGCTCCCAGGGCGCCATCGTGCGTTTGGGGGACATAGCCCGGATCTACCGGGGCAGCCGCGAACGCGAGGTGATCACCCGCATCGACGGCAAGGAGAGTGTCGAGATCGCGGTCTACAAGGAGGGCGGCACGAACACCGTGACCGTCGCCGCCGGTGTCCTGGACGTCATGGCGGCGTTGGAGGCGGACCTCGGCGAGATCGACCCGGAGCTCAAGCTCTCGCTCATCACGGACCAGTCGCGATACATCCGGGAGTCTGTCCGGGCTGTGATCGAGACGGCGCTGATCGGCGGCGGCCTGGCGATCATCGTCCTCTACCTGTTCCTCCGCAGTGCTCCGAAGACTCTGATCATCGGCATCTCCATTCCGGTGTCGGTGGTCGCGACGTTCTTCCTCATGTACGTGTCCGGCGTGTCGCTCAACATCATGTCGCTGGGCGGCATCACGCTCGGCATCGGCCTGCTGCTCGACAACTCGATCGTCGTTCTGGAAGCCATCCAGAGACGCCGCGAACAGGGCGCCGGTGTGGTCGAAGCGGCCCGGGAAGGCGCGTCCGAGGTCGGCCGCGCCGTGATCGCGAGCACGATCACCACCGTCTGCGTGTTCGTGCCGATCGTGTTCGTGGAGGGCGTAGCGGGTCAATTGTTCGGCGACCAGGCGTTGACCGTCACCTTCTCGCTGCTGGTCTCCCTGGGCGTCGCGCTGACCGTGATTCCGATGCTCGCCTCGCGCAAGTTCCTGTCCGAAGGCTTGGGGGCGGCGAAGGTTGAACCCGTCGGCCGTCCCAACGCGGTGACGCGCTTCGTGTCCTCGGTGTTCTTCTTCGTCGGCCTGCATCTCGCGTTGGGCATCAAGTACGTGTTCCGCGGCGTCGGGGCGGTCATGTCATGGCTGCTGCGTCCCTTCCTCGCTGCCTTCGACTGGCTCCTCCGCGGGGTCACAACGGTCTACGCGGGTGTGCTGGATTGGAGCCTGAGGCACCCGGTGCTGGTGCTCCTGCTCGCGATCGGACTCCTGGGGGGCAGCCTGCAGATGGTCCGGTCGCTCGGCAGCGAGCTGGTGCCGGAGCTCATTCAGGGCGAGTTCTACGTCGACGCGGAACTCCCTCCCGGCAGCCGGCTGGAAGTCACGGACAAGCGGCTTCAGGCCATCGACCTTTTCGCCAGCGAGCTTCCCGGCGTGCAGTCGGTCTACACGGTGGTCGGCACGTCGAATGAACAGGGAGGCGCCGCGGGCGAGAGACGGGAGAACATCGGCCAGGTCCACGTGACCCTGGAACCGCCGATCGACGTCGAGCGCGAAGAGCGGCTCATGAACCTGATCCGGGACGAGATCGAGAGGCAGAACGCCACATACGGCGGCGGCTTGACGCCGGTTGCCGGCCCGGCGCCGACGGCGGGCGCGAGCGCGTCGCCTTCGACCGATGACGGGCGGCTCAAGTACCGCTTCGGCCGGCCGACGTACTTCAGCTTCCGGACCCCGGTCGAAGTGCAGATCCGCGGCCACAACCTCGAGCTGCTGCGGGTCTTGACCGACCAGGTGGCCGAGCGGATGCGGGCCGTCGAAGGGCTCGCCGACGTCAAGGCGTCCACCGAGGGCGGCAACCCCGAACTGCAGATCATCTTCGACCGGGAGCGGCTGGCGTCTCTGAACTACACCGTCGCGCAGCTCGGCGCGGTCATCCGTTCCAAGGTGCAGGGCGATATCGCCACCGACATCACGCGGGAGGACCGCAACATCGAGGTCCGAATGCGCACCGGCGAGGACTTCCGGGACTCGGTTCGTGACCTGCGCAACCTGAACATTCGCCAGGGCGGTTCTGTGCCGCTGCCCCTGTCGGCGGTGGCCGAGGTGATCGAGACGACGGGGCCGGCCGAGATCCGGCGCGCGGACAGCAGCCGTGTCTCGGTGATCACGGCGAACCTGGTCGGCCGCGATCTGGGCAGCGCGTCGGACGACATCCTGACGATCCTCGAGACGAGCCGCTTCCCGGTCGGCTTCGATTACACGGTCGGCGGCCAGCGGCAGGAGATGGAGCAGTCCTTCGACAGCATGCGGCTGGCGATTCTGCTCGCCGTGTTCATGGTGTACCTGGTCATGGCGTCGCAGTTCGAATCGCTGCTGCACCCCTTCGTCATCCTGTTCGCGGTGCCGTTCTCGGTCATCGGCGCGATCGGCATTCTCTACCTGACCCGCACGCCGGTCAGCATCGTCGTGCTGATCGGAGGCATTCTGCTCGCCGGGATCGTCGTGAACAACGCGATCATCCTGATCGACTACACCAACCGCCTGCGGCGGGCCGGCAAGGCCAAGGTCGAGGCCCTGCGCGAGGCCTGCCTCGTGCGGCTGCGGCCGATCCTGATGACGACCTCGACGACTGTGCTGGGCCTGCTGCCGATGGCCCTGGGGCTCGGCGAGGGCGCGGAGCTGCGGACGCCGATGGCGCTGACGGTGGTCGGGGGCTTGTTGACGTCGACGCTGCTGACGCTGGTCGTGATTCCGGCGCTCTACCTGCTGCTCGACGTTCACCGCCACGAGGCCGACGCCGAAGCGGCCTGAACGTCAGTCGAAGGCCGCCTCGAGTTCCGCCGCGGTCCAGGGGTCCCTGCGCTCCGCCGTCGCCTCGCGAACCCGGGTCACTGTCTCCGTGGGCACGGGAGCGGCGGTGTTGCCCCAGCTTCGGCGCACGTAGGTCAGGAGGTCAGCGATCGCCGGGTCCGGCAGCCGGGGATCGACGGCGAAGCCGGGCATCATGTCGTCCCAGGTCTCGCCGTGAACCTCGATCGGTCCTTCAAGTCCCTGGAGGACGAGTGCGGCAAGCCGCTCGGGCGAGCCGAGAACCCATGGCGAGTCGACCAGGCTCGGCCCCAGGCCGTCCTGGCCCCGACCGTCGTTGTTGTGGCAGGAGCTGCAAGCCCGGTAGTGCCGGCTGCCGCTGCTCAACTGAGCGGCTTCGTCGGCGGTCAGGGCGGGTGCGGGGGCCGAAGCCTCCGGGGGTTCGTCGCTTCCGGCGCCGTCCAGGTTGGCAGCGAGAGCAACCTGGCGGTAGAAGGGATCGCCGGGCTTCGTGGCCACATGCTCGGCCAGCGCGCCTCTTGCCCACGCCTCCTGGCGGGCGGCGGCGCCGAGGGTGAGCAGCGCCTGGGTGCGAACCTGGGGCGACGAGGAGTCGAGCAGCTCGGCGATCGCGGCCCGGCCGGCGCTGCTCGAGGCGAGCAGTTCTTCGCCGGCGCGCAGTCCGTGGACGGCAAGCCAGGGATCGCGCTCGCGGACCGCCGCCAGGGCCGTCGCCGCGTCCAGGTCGCCGCGACCGTGCAACGTCCACAGGGCGTGGATGCGCGCCATCGAGTCGCCGCCGGAGCGGGCGAGTTTCCGCAGTGCGTCGCGACTCGCTTCGTCGAGGTCGCCCTCGACCAGCAGGCGCTGCGCGGCGTCGCGGCGCCAGCCGTTGGAGTGGGAAAGCGCGGCGATCCGCTCGCTCGCGGTTGAAAGCCGGGGCGGGTTCCTGCGGATCGGCGCGGGCTCTTCGCCTCCGCCCTCCCAGACCACTCGGTAGATCCGGCCCATACCGATCGGCCGGTCCAGCCCGTGCTGGAGGATGTACTCACGCAGATAGGTCGTCACGTAGCGGACGTGTTGGAGGATGCCGCGGTACATGTCGATCACGTACAGCGCGCCATCGGGCCCGACCTTCGCGTCCACGGGCCGGAAGCGCTCGTCGGTCGACGCGAGGAACTCTCGCTCCACCCAGTCGGGATCGCCGTAGAGCCGGTGCTCGGCGACCAGGGTCGGGACCCCGTTCTGGACCGGGCCGGGCGCGAGGTCGAAGTGCGCCACCACATTGCCGGCCGGCTCCGGCACGAACACGTCGCCGCGCCACGTCGCCGGAAACTGATCGCCCCGGTACACGGTCAGGCCGCTCACCGAGGTGGTCACCGCCAGCCGGCCGTCTTCGCGCAGCATGCCGTTCACGTAGCCCCGGTTGATGCCCGGGTTGACCCGGATCGAATGGACGCTTTCATCCAGTACCAACCGTTCGCTGGCGCCGTGCCCGCCGCCCCGGGGCTGGTGCCCGGGATCGAGCAGGGCGTAGTCGGCCGGGATCAGATCCGCGAACAGATAGCGCGAGTTGGTGTTGTAGTAGAGGCGGCCGTAGTCGTCCTGAGCCATGCCCCACTGGCCGCGGAACAGGGTCGGATCAACCTCCACGGAGACGCCGCCTGAACCCCGCCGGAGCCGGAACCTGCGATCGGACTTCGCGTTGTAGATCCAGTTGTCGAGCGCCCACAGCAGACCGTTCTCGGTGTGCTCGAGCAGATCGGGATCTGGGTCGCCGTAGTCGAGCAGCCGCTCCCGGCTGCCGCACTGGGGCAGGCCGCCCGTCGCCGCCTCGCTCTTGCACAGCCAGAGGTTGGGCGGTTCGCCGACCAGGATGCCGCCCGAGACCGCCGCGATCGCCCGCGGGTTGACCAGGCCCTCCAGGTAGATTCCGCTGCGGTCCATCGCCCCGTCCTGGTCGGCATCTTCCAGCACGACGACCCGCCCCACCGGCGCCTGCTCGCCCTCGCCGTCGACCGTCGGCATGAAGCCGCGCATCTCGACGACGTAGAGCAGCCCTCGTTCGTCCCACGCCATGGCGACCGGGTCTTCGACCAGGGGCTCGGCTGCCACCAGTTCGACCCGGAAGCCGGGGGCGACGCGCAGGGTCGCCATCGCCTCGGCCGGCGCCAGTGGAGGCGCCTCTGGCACCTCGAACTGGCGCCACACCCGGTCCATGACATGGCCCTCGCGGTCGCCGCGCTGAGCCGTCACCGGGCTCTCCACGCCGAGCGTCAGGCCGGCAAGCACGATGGCGGCGCCGGCTTGGCATGAGGGTTTCCGAGGCATCTGATCCGCGTGCAAAGTGCTTTCCAATCCTGTGAGATGAGCCTGAAGGCGAGATCGGTCTGCCCCCCCCTGAGTGTAGGCGCGTGGCGAGCAGCGCGCACGAGGCGGTCCCGGACGCGGGGCGCCAGAGGCTCATCTCTCGTTGGACAAGACTAGTCTCGTTGCACAAGACTAGGTGTTGAGTTTTCGACACGTATCGACTAGCGTGCTACGGCCTTGGGGACGATGATCGCTGGAAAGGCCAGGCCGACTGAACGGTGACGCAATCACTCAAGGGCACGCGACTGGTGCAACTGCGAAAGCACCTCGCGGCCACGCTCGTCGTGGTCTTTGTGGGCCTCGCGTCTCCGTCGACCGGCCAACGCGGCGAGTCCGCGTCGGCTCAGGGCGAGGCCGGAAGGGCAACCTCGTCCATCGCCGCACTCGAGGGCGAATGGAACCGGAACGAGGGAGTCAGCGAGGATCCGATTCAGAAGACGGCCCGCCTCTGGCGAAATCCGGAGCGCGCATCCGCCATGCTGACAAGCCTGTCGACGAGCCTTGCCGAACGCGTGGGCAAACTGCGGCTCCACGCCGTTGATGGTCAGATCCACGTCCGGAACGCGCAGTACGAGACACTCGCGCTGCCGACGGACGGTGCAACCGTCACCGATCAGTACGGAAACCGTCACCGCGCGAGCATTCTCCCGGGCGCGCTCGAGATCGAAACGGCGCGACCGGGCTGGCTCCTGATCGAGACCTTCTACCGGCAGGCCGGTCAACTGCACCGCGTCATCGAGATCCAGAGCGAGTCATTCCCGAATCTCAGGTTTCTCACGGTCTACGAGCGGGACGGCGACGGGCCTCCCGCGGCGAGCCCCACCGACGACGACGCCAGCCGCTTCGCCCGACCCGCGACGATACGCATCGTGCCTCCCCGCAGCGGCCAACATCAACTGCTCACGGGCAGCATCGAAGTCGAGACCCTGATTGTCGACCGGTCCATCGGCAGAGTGGACTTCTTCCTCGACGGTCGACGGCTCGGGCGCGTACGGAAGCTCCCCTTTCGCACCCGGATCAACCTCGCCGAGCCACCTCGCGAGCAGACTCTGGAGGTGCGCGCCTACAGTGTCCTAGACGCTTTCATGGGCGGGGACCGCCTCATCCTGAATCTCATCGATCCCCCCTTTGGGATCCGCATCGGTGCAATCACCCCGACCGAACCCGACGGCGCCGCGGTTCAGGTCGAGACCCGCGTCGCGGTCCCGCGGGGCGCCGTCCTGGAACGGGTCGACTTCTACCGCAACGAGGTGCTTGCCTGGAGCGTGGTCAACCTGCCGCAGTACGGCGCTACGGGCGGCTTCAGAACAGTCAGGGGAAACCTGCCGACACCCGATCTGTCGCCGAATGACTATGTCCGGGTCACCGCCACCCTCGCCGACGGCCGCCAACTGGAAGACGCCCAACTCATCGAAGGTGCCGCGTTCAAGGGAGAGATCGATGTCCAGCTCATTCACCTGCAGGTCCTCGTCGTGGATTCCGGCGGCGCTCCGGTCGACGGACTGACCGCCGCCGACTTCCGCATCGTCGAGGACGGCGAGCGGAAGGCGGTCGAGGATGTCCAGCAAGCCGGCGACGTGCCGTTGATCCTGGGGATGGCGATCGACTCCTCGGCCAGCATGAGACCGATATGGAATCGACTCAGATCGGTGGTGGGGGCATTCCTGGAGAACTCCCTGGCGGCCGAGGATCGAGCCTTCCTGGTCGACTTCGACGAGAGCGTCCGCCTGCTTCAGCAGCCCACGGGCAGCGTGCGGGCGCTGCGAACCAGCATGGATCGGCTGATCCCCAACGGCGGCACGGCCCTGAACGACGGCATCCTGTTCTCCCTGATCCTGTACGGGGCGGAACCCGGAAGGCGAGCCTTGGTTGTCGTAACCGACGGCGTGGACATCGACAGCCGATCCGAACCGGGGCAGGCGGCGGCCTTCGCGGAGCAGGTCGGCATCCCGCTCTACCTCATCGACCTCGGCAGGGATCGGATCGCCCTTCCGAACGGAAGCAACCCCGATGGAGACAGCACTGGCGAAACGTTGATACGAACCGCCCGATCCGCCGACCACGTCCTGCGCATGCGGCAGCAGGCCCGGCGGAGCGGCGGGCGGCTGTTCCGGCTCGACCCGGAGCTTCCTCCGTCGGAGTTCCCGGGTCGGGTTCAACAGGTGTTCGACCAGATCAGGGAGGATCTCCGCCGGCAACAGGTGCTGACGTACTACACCGGCCGGCCGATCGGGGCCGCTATCGATCCAGACGTTCAGACGGTGCGGGCAGGGCTCACGGTAAGGAGCGTACTCCCGCTCGACCGAGTCGACACGTTTACCGAGTCGACGCGGACCTTGTCGGGTACGCCGACAGCAGTGCAGGACACGACGGAGTACACGTACACGGCGACGGACACAGACGACTACGCCGCGACGCTCTCGTCCTCGATCAAGGTGAAAGAGGGGTCGACGGACGACGCGGCCTTCGTGTCGGTCTCAGGTCTCCCGTTGAAGATGGCCGCTGGCGGCAAGGTGGCGGTGACGGCGACCACGACGAACACCGGAACGACGACGTGGACGCCCTTCGGGGGCTACGGTCTTGGCTCGCAGAGTCCGCAGGACAACGACACCTGGGGTTTGCGCCGGGCGCCCCTGTCCGGGAGCGTGGCGCCGAACGAGACGGCCACTTTCGAGTTCCCGGTCACGGCGCCGGAGAAGACGGGCAGCTACACGTTCGCGTGGCGAATGGTGCGAGACCCCGGAGGGTGGTTCGGGTCGGGCACGAGGGACGTGACGGTCACGGTGGAGGACCCGTCGTTCGGCGACGCGACGATCCTCGATCAGACGTGGGTTCAGGACGAGGCCCTCAAGCCGTTGACGCTGCCCGCGGCGAGCGGCGGCGACGGAGGGTTGGCCTATGCGCTGGCGCCGCGCCTGCCGGCCGGCGTGAGTTTCGACGCGACGACCCGGGTGCTGTCGGGAAGGCCCACAACGCCGCAGGCGGCAACGGCCTACACGTACACGGCGACGGACACGGACGGCGATGCCGCAGCCCTTTCGTTCCCGATCACGGTGAAAGCGGCGGCGAGGGACGACGCGGCTTTCGTGTCGGTCTTGGGGCTCCCGTCGAAGATGGCCACTGGCGGCAGGGCGACCGTGACGGTGACCATGACGAACACCGGAAGGGCGACGTGGACGCCTTTCGGGGGCTACGGTCTCGGTTCACAGAGTCCGCAGGACAACGACACCTGGGGGCTGCGGCGGGCGCCCCTTTCCGGGAGCGTGGCGCCGAACGAGACGGTCACTTTCGAGTTCCCGATCATGGCGCCGGAGAAGACGGGCAGCCACACGTTCGCGTGGCGGATGGTGCGGGACCCCGGAGGGTGGTTCGGATCGAGCACGGGGGAGGTGACGGTCACGGTGGAGAACCCGTGATTCGGTGGCTTACTGAGCCACTACACCTCGTTCACGGTTCCGGCTTGGCCCGCTATGCTCTCTCACCGCGCCTTGCCGGGCGGCGCCTGACCGCTCACGCCGCGACGCGGACTTCCACCACGAACTGCAAGGGGACCGAGACTGAGACCGGAAGACGGGGCATCTCGCTTTTCCGCGGCCGAGCGGGACGACCTGCGGGTCGGCCTGCGGATGGCCCATCCGCCCGACCCGGCGGCGCTGGCCGCCGAACGGCAACAGCTCGCTGAACTCGAGGCGGCGCCCCGGACGACCCGCTGGCGCGCCTTTGCCGGCCTGATCGGCCCCGGCTACATGCAGAGCGCGATGACGCTCGGCAGCGGCACCGCGGCTTCCGCCCTGTTTGCGGGCGCGGTGTTCGGCTACGAACTCCTCTGGGTCGCGCCCCTGGCCATGCTTCTGGGCATGGTCATGCTCTCAGCGGTGGCCCACCAGACGCTGTCCACGGGGCTGCGACCGTTCGACGCCATGCGGCGGTTTGCCGGGGCGCCGCTGGCCTGGAGCTGGGCCCTCGGGGCCCTGATTGCATCGATCGTCTGGCACTTCCCGCAGTACGCGCTGGCGTCCGCCGTGCTGGTCGACCTCGGTGAGGCCGCGGGTGTCGAGGGGTTGCCGGCGCCGCTGCTGGGTTTCCTGGTTCTGTTCTGGGCGATCCTCGTCTCGTCGCTCTACGGTCGCCGGCCGGAACTCATCCGCGTCTACGAGCGGTTGCTGCGGTACATGGTGTGGGGAATCGTCCTCTGCTTCGGGTGGGTCGTTGCGCGGACCGGCATCTCGGACTGGGGAGCGCTGTTGCGCGGTTTCGTCGGCTTCTCCGTGCCCGGCGAGCGCAACGGCGTGCTCGGCGTCACGGTGATCCTGAGCGGCCTGTCGGCGGCGGTCGGAATCAACATGGTGTTCCTGTATCCGTACTCGCTGCTGGCCCGCGGCTGGTCGCGGGAACACCGCTCGCTGGCGCGGTTCGACCTCTGGAGCGGCACCTTCATCCCCTATGTGCTCGCGGCGAGTCTGATGGTGATCGCGGCGGCGAACACGATCCACCTCGATCCCGCCTACGACGGCGTGCGGTTGGGGCCGGTGGAGGCGGCGAAGTCGCTGGCCGCGGTCGCGGGCCCCGCGGCGGGCCGCGTCGTGTTCGACCTTGGCGTGCTGGGGATGGCGCTGTCTACGATCACCCTGCACATGCTCGCGACCGGTTTCGTCGCCTGCGAGCTCTTCGGTTGGAGGTTCGGCGGCCGCAAGCATCGGCTGGCGATGCTGCTGCCCGCACCCGGGGTCCTCGGACCCGTGTTCTGGGGCGACATCGCGGTGTGGCTGGCGGTGCCGACGAACATCATCTGCGGTCTGTTCCTGCCCGCCGCGTACATCGGCTTCGTCATTCTGCAGCGCAAGCGCGGCTACCTGGGCGTGGACCGCGCGGACGGGGTCCGCGGTTGGCTCTGGTGGGGCGCGATGGTCGCCGTGACGGCCTTCCTGACCGGCTTCATGGCTTGGTACGTCTGGACTCAGGGCGCGGGCTACCTGGGACGCCTGGCGGGCTGAGGCGCCCTTTCTCGATGCTCCAGCTCCGATCGGTGGGCATGCGGTTCGGCGCCGTCGAGGCGCTCCAGGCCGTCGATCTCGAACTCATTCCCGGCGAAGTCGTCGGACTGATGGGCGACAACGGGGCCGGCAAGTCGACTCTGCTCAAGATCGTCGCGGGGAACTTTGCGCCGACGTCGGGTGAGATCCGCTGGGATGGACGGGCGATCGAACTTTCGCCGCTTTCGGCGCGGGAGCACGGGATCGAGGCCGTGTACCAGGATCTCGCCCTGTGCGACAACCTCTCGGCGGCAGCGAACGTGTTCCTGGGCCGCGAACGGAGTCGCCGCCTGTTCGGGATCCTGCCGGTGCTCGACCACGCCGGGATGCGTCGCAAATCGGCGGAGCTGTTCGAGGAACTCGGTTCCGACACGCGGCCGGACGACCTCGTGCGAAGAATGTCCGGTGGGCAGCGGCAGGCCGTAGCACTTGCCCGGGCCCGTCTGAGCGCGCCCCGGCTCATGCTGCTCGACGAACCGACCGCGGCCATCAGCGTGCGGCAGATCGCCGAGGTGCTGGAGTTGATCCGCAGCCTGCGCGCCCAGGAGGTCTCCGTGCTGCTGATCTCCCACCGGATGTCGGACGTGTTCGCGGTGGCGGACCGCGTCGTCGTGCTCAGGCGGGGGCGGAAGGTGGCCGACAAGGCGAGCGGGGACTCGTCGCCCGAGGAGGTCACCGCGCTGATCACCGGCGCGATCGAAGCCGCGTGAAGAACTTCCGCCGGACGCCCCAGTCCCTGTGGGTGATGCTGACGGTCGCCGCCCTGGCCGGGGCGATGAGCCTGGTCTCCGAGCCATTCGCGAGTGCGGACAACATCTTCAACGTCAGCCGCAACTTCGCCTTCATCGGGCTGATCGCCCTGGGCCAGACCGCGGTCATCGCGACCGGCGGGATCGATCTTTCGGTCGGCTCCGTCATGGGCCTCGCGGGAATCGTGACGGGGCTCGTTCTGGGGTCGGGCCAACCGCTGTTCCTCGCCGCCGCCGCGGGACTTGCGTGTGCCCTCGCGTGCGGGTTGGTGAACGGTGTGCTGGTCGGCTACCTGCGCCTCTCGCCCTTCGTGGTCACCCTGGGCATGCTCAGCATCGCCCGCTCGCTCGCCCTGGTCATCTCGAACAACAAGATGATCCACGACTTCGGGCCTGACGAGGATCTGCTGCTCGCCCTGGGCGGCGGCCGCTTCCTGGGGCTCGCGAACCCGGTCTGGCTGCTTCTCCTCGCTGCCCTGGCCTCGGCGGCCTGGTTTCGCTACAGCCGCTTGGCGCGTCATGTGCTGGCGGTCGGCGGCAACGAGAATTCGACCCGCCTGGCGGGGGTGCCGGTCGCCCGGGTCAAGGTCACGGTCTACGTTCTGAGCTCCCTGCTCGCGGGGGTATCGGCGATCCTGATGATCGGCTGGCTGGGGGCGGTGACGAACGCGCTTGGTCAAGGCTACGAACTGCGCGTCATCGCCTCGGCGGTGATCGGCGGCGCCAACCTGATGGGCGGGGAGGGCGGCGCCTTCGGCGCCGTGGCGGGCGCGGCGCTGATCGAGCTGATCCGCAACAGCCTGCTCCTGCTCGGTGTGGATCCGTACTGGCAGGGAGCGTTCGTCGGGGGATCGATCATCGTCGCTATGCTGGTGGAGCGGGTCCGGCGGGCGGGCCGGACCGCTGGTTGAGAACAGGTTCACGCTCGCCGCCAGAGCGCAATCGGGAGTCGTCATGGGGTTGCAAGTGCGTTCGGGCAAGGGGACCGGGAGCGGCCGACATCCGGGCGCAGCGTGGTTTGTGGCCGCGGCCGTCGTGGCCCTGGCGCTCGGGGTTGCGGGCTGCGCTCAGGAGGACACCGGCTACACCTTCGCCCTGGTGCCGAAGGCCATGAACAATCCGTTCTTCGACTACGCCCGCGACGGCTGCATGCAGGCTGCCGCGGATCTCGAGGATGTCGAATGCCTCTACATCGGCCCCAGCGAGCACACGGAGGCGGACCAGATCCAGGTCGTCGAGGACCTGATCACGCGCCGCGTGGACGGCCTGGCGGTGTCGCCGTCGAACGCGAGCGCGATGGCGCGGGCGCTCGTGCGGGCAAAGGAGGTCGGCATCCCCGTGATCACCTGGGATTCCGACCTGCTGGCCGAGGATTCCGGCTTGCGCACGACGTACGTGGGTACGGAGAACCGCGCGCTGGGGGTGGAGCAGGCGAAGCTGCTGCAGGGGCTGAAGCCCGACGGGGGCGCCATCTGCATCCAGTCGGGCGGCGCCGCGGCGATGAATCACAACGAGCGGATGCAGGGACTCCGGGACACTCTGGCCGGCGTCGAGTCGGACGGGCCGCCGGGGGAGCGCCTCGACGGCGAGAACGGCTGGACCGAGGTGGACGCCTGCCCGCTTTACACGAACGACGACTTTCCGCTCGCGGTTCAGCAGATGGCCGACGTACTGGCCTCCGAGCCGGACCTCGACGTGTTCTCGATCACGGGCGGCTTCCCGCAGTTCGTCGACCAGGCGTACCGGCAGGCCGTCGAGCCGTACCGGGACCGGATCGACTCGCGTGATCTCGTGATCATCGGCGCCGACGTTCTGCCGATGCAACTGGACCTGCTGGCCGAGGGTCTGAGCCACGGCCAGGTGGGGCAGCGCCCCTACGCGATGGGCTACCGGTCGATGGAGGTCCTGCTGGAGCTCGTGGGCGGCGGCACGGTCGAGGACCCGATCTACACCGGTCTGGACGTGCTGATCAGCGCCGAGGACGTCGAAGCGTTCCGGGCTCGGTAGGGCGGCTGAGACGGCCTCAGCGGGCGGAATCGTTGATCCGCGGCAGCTCGATGTCCCGGACCAGATAGCTGCTGCGCCCCGACGCTTCGTCCCGGATGCCGACCGCGACCGCGAAGGCGCCGGGTGGCAGATCGACGTTGACGACCACGACGGTGTGCTCCCGCTGGGCCTGAAGCTGATCTTCACTGAGGGTCAGAGTCTTCTGGCGCATCGGTGTGCGGCGACCGTCCTCACTCTCGGCGATCAGGAAGATGCGCACCGCTCCGTTCCGGCCAGCCGCTCCCGGAAGGAGGGTGACCGCCGAGACCGGGAACTGGACTTCGACCGGCAGCGTGCTCACGTTGGAGTCCGTGGCGGGCGCCGGGTCCCCGAATGTCACCTCGGCGGCGAGAGGGTTGCTCTGCTCATCGAGCTTCAATGCGGCAAACAGTCGATCCGCCAACCGCTGATCCTGCGACTTCAGGATGTAGGAGCGCCGGTAGCGCACCTGCCAGCCCTTCCCGGGTTTCGTCAAGCGGACGTCGATCTGGCGGATCGGATGGCGGCGGTCGGGCGGCGCGCCGTAACCGAGCGAATAGTAGGACCCGAAGTCCGCCGCGATCTCCTCCAGCGCCTCGGCCGGGCGCGCCTGGTTGAACACGGCCTGACCACCGGTTTCGTCAGCCAGCAAGCTCAGAGTGGCCTGCAGGTTGTCAACCCGTACCCGGTCGTTCTCCCGGCTGGGCACCAGAACGGCCGAGAGTCGCGAATCCGCGAATCCGGCGCCGTCCAGACCGCCCACCGGACCGGCGAAGCTCGGGTCGGCCGCGGAGGAGGCGCGGACGCCTCCCGCGTCGACCGGGTAGATCGTGACCCGGTTCGCGTTGCTGAAGGCGCTCAGACGGTTGAAGCGGGTCGTGTCGTCCCACTCGCGCTCCAGCGAGTCGGTCTCGGACTGCCGGTCGGGGCAGATCTGGCCCAGGTAGTGGTACATCTCCGCCCCCGGACGTTGGGGCAATCCATCGCTGACGTAGATCAGCGCCTTCGGACCGGGCAGACCGCCGAGAGCGGTCATCAGTTCGCCGAGAGCGGAAGTCGATGTCGAGACCCGGGACTGCATCTCGGCGGCATAGTGGCCGGCGGAGCCCAGGAGTGCGCTCCAGGTGTCGATGCACGGGAAACAGCCAGGGTTGTTCGGGCTCGAGGGAGGTTGCGCACAGGTCTCGTAGGTGCGGCGAACCTCACCGATGATCCGGCGGCGGAGCAGTTCGTCGTCGTGAAGACCTGAGCGCGGCTCGTCGCGCAGTTGCTCCAGGGCGCCTAGCAGTTCCTGCGGATCGTCTGTAAAGGGGACCCTGACGTTCAGTTCCGGGTCGCCGGTTGCGAGCAGGAAGCGGATGCCGCCTCCCTGATCGCGGCGGTCGCCCAGGAAGGAGGCGAGGTCGCCTTCGATACGAAGCAGGTTGCCGTGGCTGGTGCGGTAGCGGTCGACGTAGAGCGCCACCATGAGAGGGGCGTCGGCGCCCTCAGGCTCCTCGAGTTCGTCTCCCTCGGTCCACTCCATCTCGTCTCGGGCGGAAGCGTTCAGGAAGTTCGTGATCTCGACCAGCTCGCCGTCCTCGAAGATCTCGAAGTCGGCGGCGACAAGGTCGGCGATCGGCTCGCCCCGGCGATTCGTGACGTGGACGTCGATGTTCACGACGTTGACCGTCACGCTTTCTGCAACGGTCGCAGCGGGGGAATCCGCGCTCGGCGCCTGCGGGGGCGGAACCTGGGCGACCGCCAGAGACGCCGCGGCGAACAGGACGGCCGCGAGGCGCCCGCTGAGGACATGGGACGGCATGGCTTCACTATACTGAGCCGATGTTCCGGGCCGGTGCGAGCGCCACGAATCGAGTGCTCCCAGCCGCGGCGGAGACAGTCCTGGCCGCCTGTCTCTTCGTCGCCGCCGCGACTGCTCCGGCGGACGCCCAGATATCCCGCCCCGAACCGGAGTACACGGGGTCGGACCGGATCGAGGAGTGGTCCGGCCGCCGCGTCCTCGTCGTCACCCCGCATCCGGACGACGAGACCTTCACTTCGGGCGGCACGCTCGCCCTCCTGGCGGCGAACGGGAACGACATCCAGGTGGTGATCTACACCACGGACAACGCCGGTTCGCGCGACCCGGAGATGACGAAGGACCGGCTGAAGGCGATTCGTCGCGCCGAAGAGGAGGAGGCCTGCCGCATTCTCGGTATCCCGAAGGAGAACATCCACTGGCTCGGACACGACGACGGCATGCTCGAGTACGTCGACCGGCGCGAGCTGACGCGGCAGGTGGCGCGCGAGATCCGGCGCTTCAAGCCCCACGCCCTGTTCTCCGTCGATCCCGGATCGCCCTACGAGCAATACCACAAGTCGGACCACCGCTCGGGGGCGATCATCACTGTGGACGCGATCCGGGCCGCGCGCTGGCGCCTGTACTTCCCGGAGCTCGAGGCGGAGGGCTTCGAGGCCTGGAGCGTGCCGCTCGTGTTCTTCTACTACAGCGCGAGCCCGAACTACACGGTCGACATCACCGACGTGGCGGAGAAGAAGGCCCGCGCCGCCGCGGCGCACATCAGCCAGTTCGGTTCAATGGTCGATCGCTACGATCCCTCGATCGTCGACGAACAGCGCAAGGAGTGGGCGGCCCGGTTGCTGGAGCGGGCCGAGCGCGAGGACGGCAGGGTGGTGGAGCGCTTCCGGCGCTCCGAGGGTTACTGAGTGCCGGCAGACGACTCTTCGCCCTCGCTGGCGCTGAGTGTCCTCGATCAGTGCCCGATCCGGAGCGGCAGCACTGCGGCGGACGCGGTGCGCGAAGCCGTTGAGCTGGCGCGCGCCACGGACAGGATGGGGTATCGCCGCTATTGGTTGGCCGAGCATCACAACTCCGAGTCCCTCGCCTGCGCCGCGCCCGAAGCGCTGATCGGGCAGGTCGCCGCCGCGACGAGGCGGATGCGGGTCGGTTCCGGCGGCGTCATGCTGAGCCACTACAGCGCGCTGAAGGTGGCCGAGGTCTTTCGGATGCTGGAGACCCTGTACCCCGGACGCATCGACCTGGGGATCGGCCGGGCCCCCGGCTCGGATCGGCTTACCGCCCGGATTCTCGCCCACGGACCAGGCCGCCTGGGGGTCCAGCACTACCCGGAGCAGGTTGCCGATCTGCTCGGGTACCTCGGACGGGAGCGCCAGGACAGCCGACTGAACGGAGTGCGCGCCATGCCCCAGGGCGGCACCCAACCGGAGGTCTGGCTGCTCGGTTCGAGCCTCGGCTCGGCTCGTTTCGCAGCCTGGTTCGGTTGTCCCTACAGCTTCGCCCACTTCATCCAGCCCGGGGACGCGGAAGCCGCCCTCGACCTCTACCGCAACGAGTATCGACCGTCCGAGCGCCACCCCGAACCGCGGGCGAGTGTGGGCGTCAGCGCGATGGTCGCCGAGACGGACGAGGAAGCGCGCCGGCAGTCACTCAGCCGTGTTCTGTGGTGGATCCGGCTGACCCAGGGGCAGCCGGGTCCCTTTCCGAGTCTGGAGGAAGCCGAAGCCTACGAGTTCACGGAGCGGGATCGGACGGTCGTGGAGAGAATGCAGGCCCGCAGCCTGATCGGATCGCCGGACACGGTGCGCCCCAGGGCAGAGGAACTCGCCGCGCGGCTGGGAGTAGGGGAACTCGTCGTACTGACGATCTGTCCCAGTTTCGAGGCCCGTGTGCGCTCCTACGAACTGCTGGCGGCGGCGGTCGGGTTGACCGGGGACGGCGGTTGACAGTGCCGCCCTCAGGCCTGAGGATGGATCGTGCCAAGAGAAGAAGACGCCGCTACGGCTCTTGCCCCTTTACCATTGCGCATGAACGGCTCGAATGCGCTCGCGCTCCTGGAGACAAAGAACAATGACGCTTGCAGATAGACGAATCGAGTCCGGCCCGGTGGCCGACGAGTTGGCGCGGACGGCCGTATCGGAACTGTTCCGGGCGCCGAGCGGCCTGGACTTCTCAGTCGCCGACCTGTCCCTCGCCGAGGCCGGCCGGAGGCAGATCGAACTCGCCGAGCACGAAATGCCGGGGCTGATGGAGCTTCGCCGGCGTTACCGGTCGGAGCAGCCGCTCGCCGGCGCGCGGATCACCGGCAGTCTGCACATGACGGTGCAGACGTCCGTGCTGATCGAGACCCTGGTCGACCTCGGCGCCGAAGTGCGCTGGGCGTCCTGCAACATCTTCTCGACCCAGGACGAGGCGGCAGCGGCAGTGGTCGTCGGCAGGCCGGAGAACGGCGGCGCCGCGGCGGACCCGAAGGGCGTGCCCGTGTTCGCCTGGAAGGGCGAGACCCTGCCCGAGTACTGGTGGTGCACGCTGCGCGCTCTGGACTGGCCGAACGAGAGCGGCCCGAGTCTGATCGTCGACGACGGAGGCGACGCCACGCTGCTGATTCACCGGGGCGCGGAGTACGAACGGCAGGGCGCCGTGCCCGACTTCGATCCCGACACCGAACCTGAGGAATGGGGCGTCATCCTCGAGTTGATCCACCGCGTCCGCGCCTGGGACGCGAACTACTTCACCCGCATGGCCGAGAGCCTGAAGGGAATCAGCGAGGAGACGACGACCGGCGTTCACCGTCTCTACGAGCTGCAGGAGGAGGGCGCGCTCCTGTGCCCGGCCGTCAACGTGAACGACTCGGTGACCAAGTCCAAGTTCGACAACGTGTACGGCTGCAGGCACTCCCTGATCGACGGCATCAACCGGGCCACGGACCTGATGATCGGCGGCAAGTCGGCGGTGATCTGCGGCTACGGTGAGGTTGGCAAGGGTTGTGCCCAGTCCCTGCGCGGTCAGGGCTGCCGGGTCATCGTCACCGAGATCGACCCGATCTGCGCGCTGCAGGCCGCGATGGAGGGATACCAGGTGGCGCGTCTCGAAGACGTAGTGGAGACCGCCGACATCTTCGTCACCTGCACCGGCAACAAGTCCGTGATCACGGCGGAACTCATGACCCGGATGAAGAACAAGGCGGTGGTCGGCAACATCGGCCACTTCGACAACGAGATCGACATCGCCGGCCTGAAGCGGACTCCGGGCATCCGCAGCCGCAACATCAAGGACCAGGTCGACGAGTGGATCTTCCCGGACGGGCGCAGTCTGCTGATCCTGGCCGAAGGACGGCTGCTGAACCTCGGTTGCGCGACCGGACACCCCAGCTTCGTCATGTCGACGTCGTTCGCCAACCAGGTCCTGGCCCAGATCGACCTGCACCGCGGCGGCGAGGATCGGGAACGGAAGGTGACCCTGCTGCCGCGGCATCTCGACGAGGAGGTCGCCCGTCTCCATCTCGAGCACCTGAGCGTGCATCTGACCGAGTTGACCGAGGAGCAGGCGGGGTACATCGGCGTCCCGGTCGATGGCCCGTACAAGCGGGACGACTACCGTTACTAGCCTTTCGCCGCAACCCCGGGAGAAGACGCCCGGACGATACTCCGGAGTGCTGCGCAAGTCATTGTTTCTCAGTAGGATACGGCTCTCATGAACAAATCTCCCAGTAGAACGCTCTGGATTCCCGCGCTGGTCTGCGGCGCCCTGATGACGCTCGCGGCGCCCGGAGCCCAGGCCCAGGAGCGCTACCACCCCGCGATCGACCCGACGCTGTTCCCGGTGCCGGAGAGCCTGGAGGCGGCGGTGGAGTTCTGGCAGAAGGTATTCACCACCTACACCAGCGACCAGGTCGTCCTCCACGACGAGAGGCACCTGGAGGTCATCTACAACGTCGTCGACATGAGCGACCTGCGCACCCAGGGCGCGTCGGAACTGCAGATCGACCGCGCCCGGATCAGACGGGTCCGTGCCGAGATCAGCCGCGTCTCCAAGGCCCTCCGTGATCTTGCGGCGGGACGGCCGGTCATGAACCTGCCGGCGGACCTGCGGTCCATACCGACCCAGATGGAGCATGTGGCGGGCGGCAGGTCGAAGTACCGGCGGGCCGCGGGAATGGTCCGCGGCCAGCGGGGGCTGCGGAACCGCTTTGAGGAAGCGATCGAGATCTCGGGCATGTTCATGCCAGGCATCGAGCGGACCCTCACGGAGTACGGGCTGCCGCCGGAACTCCGCTGCCTGCCGTTCGTGGAGTCGATGTTCAACTACCGCGCACGCTCGAAGGTCGGTGCTTCCGGCGCGTGGCAGTTCACCGCCTCGACCGGCCGGTACTTCCTGCAGATGGACGAAGCCGTCGACGCCCGTTCGGACGTGCTTCTGGCCGCCGCCGGCGCGGCGCGCAAGTTGCGCCAGGACTACGAGTCGCTCGAGGTCTGGCCTCTGGCGTTGACGGCCTACAACCACGGCGCCGGAGGCATGGCGCGGGCCGTGCGCCGGCTGGGGACACGGGATATCGGGGTGGTGGTCGAGAAGTACAGCTCGCGAACGTTCGGCTTCGCCTCGCGCAACTTCTACGCCGAGTTCATCGCGGCGGTGATCTCCTACGTCGAGCGCGAGCGTCACTTTCCGAACGTCGAACCGTTCCCCGAGATCCGATTCGACGTCGCCCTTCGGGATCGCTACGTGGCCCTGACCGATCTGGCCGCGGCGACCGGCGTGGAGGTGGACCGGCTTGCGGAACTCAATCCCGCGCTGGACCGGACCGTGCTCGCGGGCTCGCTCCTGGTGCCCCCGCGCTACCCGCTTCGGGTGCCGCATGGCATGGCCGAGCAGTTCGAGCAGGCGTATGCCGAACTGCCGCCGGATCGCAAGGCCGACCGTCAGGCCGCGTTCGGATACCGGGTGCGTCGGGGCGACACGTTGGGTGGAATCGCACGCCGATTCGGCTCCAGCGTGGCGGCGCTCCAGCGCGCAAATCGCCTGCCGAGGCCGGACCGCATCTACATCGGCCAGCGGCTGCGGATTCCGCAGCGCGGTGCGGGGCGCCCGGCGCCTCAGCCGGTCCGCCGGGCCGCACTCGAGCCGTCTGAGACGAAGGAACCGGCGCGGGCCGCGACGCCTTCGGCCCCCCAGGTGGCGGGTAACCAGGAGCAGCCCAGGGACACGGTCCACGTCGTCAGGAAGGGCGAATCTCTCCACCGTATCGCCCAGAAGTACGGCGCCTCCGTCAAGGTCCTGGCGGCGGCGAACAACCTGCGGCGGCCCGAACTGATTCACGCCGGCCAGCGCCTGGTGATTCCGCTGAACGGTGAGGATGTCTTCTACCGGGTCCGGCGGGGCGACACCCTGAGTCAGTTGGCGCGCGCGTTCCGAACCTCCGCGGCCAGGATCCGTCAGGCCAACGGGCTACGCGGCAACCTGATCGTCGTCGGGCAGACCCTTCGCATACCGGCAGGATGATCTTCCGGTCAGGGCGCACCAGATGCGCCGCACCTCTCGCGGCAGAAACCGGGTGCGCCGGCCTTCTGGTCGGCATTCGGCGCGCAGCGGCGCCCTTCGGGAGTTCTGCCGCACTAGCGGCGGTGGCGGGATTCCTTCTTGCCGGTTGCGCCAACGAGACAGGGCGGGCCGCCGACCTCGTTCTCCTGGGTGGCCGGCTGGTCACCCTGAGCGAAGACACCGAACGCACACCCGCCGAGGCAGAGGCCCTGGCCGCGGTCGATGGCCGCATCGTCTTCGTCGGCGCCGAGGAGGCGGTCAGGAGTTGGATCGGTCCGGATACGGAGGTGCTCGACCTGGAGGGTCGCCTGGCGGTGCCGGGGCTGATCGAGGGACACGGACACTTCTGGGGTCTCGGCGAGTCGAAGCTCCAACTGGCGCTCGAGTCCGCGTCATCCTGGGAAGAGATCGTCGCCCAGGTGGCGACAGCGGTCGAAGGAACCCCACCGGGAACCTGGATCCTGGGGCGGGGCTGGCATCAATCCAAGTGGTCGGAACCGCCTGTTGCGAGTGTGCAGGGACTGCCTGTTCATGCCGGCCTGAGCGCGGTGTCGCCTGAGAATCCCGTGCTCCTGACGCACGCCAGCGGCCACATGGCCTTCGTCAACGCTCGCGCCATGGCGCTCGCCGGCATCGACGCGGCAACTCCCGACCCGGACGGGGGCGAGATCGTGCGCGACGGGGATGGGCAACCGACCGGCGCCCTCCGAGAGACGGCGGAGAACCTGGTCGCGGGTCTCCACGGCGAGACGCTGGAGTGGAACCACGTCCGTCGCGTGGTGCGCATCGCGGCCGACGAATGTCTCGCCAAGGGCATCACCAGCTTTCAGGATGCCGGCTCGAGTTTCGAACTGATCGACGCCTATCGACAGATGGCGGACGAAGGGTCCCTTCCGCTGCGTCTGTGGGTGATGGTGAGTGAGGGGAACGAATCCCTGGCCGAGTCCTTGAGCCGGTACCGCATGATCGACCGCGGAGACGGTTTCCTGACCGTCCGGGGCATCAAGCGGTCCATCGACGGCGCCCTGGGTTCGCACGGCGCCTGGCTGCTCGAGCCCTACGAGGATCTGCCGCAATCCAGCGGTCTGAACACGACGAGCCTCGAAGCCATGGAGGAGACGGCACGGCTGGCGCGGGAGCACGACTTCCAACTCTGCGTCCACGCCATCGGCGATCGGGCGAATCGGGAGACGCTCGACCTGTTCGAACGGGCCCTCGCCGGCGACCGGGACCGACGCTGGCGGATCGAACATGCCCAGCACCTGCACCCGGACGATGTTCCGCGCTTCGCCGGTCTCGGCGTCATCGCCTCGATGCAGGCGGTTCACTGCACGTCCGATGGACCCTGGGTGCCGGACCGGCTCGGGGAGGAGCGTGCGGCCGAAGGCGCCTACGTCTGGCGCAAGCTGATCGATTCCGGCGCCGTGGTGACAAACGGCACCGACGCCCCGGTCGAGGATGTCGATCCGATCGCGTCCTTCCATGCCGCGGTCAGCCGCCGGATGGGGAACGGCGAGGTCTTCGAGCCAAGTCAGCGGATGACCCGGGAAGAGGCGCTCCGTTCGTACACACTCGACGCGGCCTATTCAGCCTTCGAGGAGGATCAGAAGGGTAGCCTGGAGGTCGGGAAGCTCGCGGACGTGACGGTTCTCTCCCGCGACATCATGACCGTGCCCGAAGAGGAGATTCCCGGTACCGAGGTCGTCTATACGATCGTAGGCGGTCGGGTGGCCTACCGCCATCCGTCGGCTTCGACGTCGAGCGGCGAATGAGCCCCGCCCGAGGCCGTTCGGCGGTTCGCTCGGGTGGAGTGAAGTTGCTCGGCGGCCGGTGGCGGGGCCGCCGTCTCGCGACGCCGGCGGGCATTCGTCCCACCCAGGCCCGCGTACGCGAAGCCCTCTTCTCCCACTGGGGCGATCGCGTCCTCTGCTGCCGCTTCCTGGAGCTCTACGCGGGCGCCGGCTGCGTCTCGCTGGAGGCGTTGTCCCGGGGCGCCGGGTCGGCCCTCGCCGTCGACTGGGATCGCGGCGCCCTGGAATGCATGGAGGCGAACCGGGAGCGGCTGGGCGCAGAGGCGCTTCGCGTGGCCCGGGCGCACCTTCCCGAGCGTCTGGGCGCCGCCACAGGCGGTGAGGCCGCCTTCGACCTTGCCTTCATCGACCCGCCGTACGACGCGCCAGGGCTCGACGACCTGCTGGCAGCAGTTGCCGGGTTGATCGCGGACGGCGGAGAAGTCGTGCTGGAACACACGAGCCGGCGACGGCCGCCAACCGGTGCAGGTCGACTCCGGCTCACTGGCGAGAGGCGCTACGGCGACAGTGCCCTGGCCTTCTACATCGCTGGCGGCTAGGCGGAACCTGGTGCGAAAGGGGGGACTCGAACCCCCACGGTATTGCTACCACAAGAACCTGAATCTTGCGCGTCTACCAATTCCGCCACTTTCGCAAGGGCCACAGGCGCCGTCACTCTCGCGACGCTCCATGGGCCGAGGCGGGATTGTACATCGAACTGCCAGCAGCCACGGGCTGCTAGGCTCGCTCCATGAGGAGTTCACTTCATCAGCGGTATGCGGCCTTCGTTGGCGGAACCTCCCGCGCCGCGCTTCCAGCGTTGCTCGCCATCGTGTCGGCGGCAGGCCTGACCGGTTGCGCCGAGACCGGGCCGGACGGAACAAAGGAAGAGGATCGGCTGGCGATCGAGGCCGTTCTCACGGACTACCTGCCGAAGCTCGGCGCGGCCTACGCGACGGGGGACTTCGAGCCGCTCGCTTCCGGCGCCGTGCCGAAGGAGGTCGAGACGGTCAAGAGGCGGGTCTACGAGCTGGAAGCGGGGGAGAGCCGTACCCTGCAACCGACGCTCAGAGGCTTCGAGATCGAGCGGATCGATGTCTGGCGCTACTCCAACGCGGTCGTGACCACCCTCGAGGTGTGGGACATCCAGTCCCTGGCCAGCGGCACCGAGCGGGTAATCGCGTCGGCTAACGATCGCTACCGTGTGCGCTACCAGTTCAAGCGGCGCGACGAGGGTTGGATGGTGATCGACCGCCGGATCGAGTATCAGTTCGAGTCCTGACGCGGGACTCTCTCTCCAGTGCCAGCCGCGATCGCGATCGTCGGTCGCCCCAATGTTGGCAAGTCGACACTCTTCAATCGGCTGATCGGCCGCCGGCAGGCGATCGTCCACGGCACGCCCGGCGTGACGCGGGACCGTCTGGTCGGCCGCTTCGAGTTGGAGGGTCGCGGCGGCGTCGAGTTGATCGACACCGGGGGCTTGGTGCCGGGCGACGATCCGCTGGGATTGAACGCCCAGGTCGAGTTCGCGATCGAAGAGAGCGACCTGCTTCTGTTCGTTGTCGACGGCAAGGAAGGGCTGGCCGCAGCCGACGAGCGGGTCATGGAGCGGCTTCGGGGTTACGGCCGGCCGATCGTGACAGTGGTCAACAAGTCGGATACCCGCGCCGCACAGGAGGGATACCAGGAGTTCTACGCCCTGGGCGCCGATGGACTCGTTCTCGTGTCCGCGGAACATGGCGCGGGCTTCGGACCGCTGCACGAAGAGGTGGCCGGTCATCTCGCCGAGGCGGCGCCGGCGCTCGAACCCGAGGCTTCGGGGGTCGCGATCGTGGGCCGGCCGAATGTGGGCAAGTCCTCGTTGATCAACCGGTTGCTGGGCGAGGAACGGACGCTCGTATCGCCGACTGCCGGAACGACGAGAGATCCGATCGACAGCCTGCTGCAGCGCGCGGAAGGTCCGGACTACCTTCTCGTGGATACGGCCGGCATTCGCCGCCGGTCCCAGGTCCACGACGCTCCCGAAGAACTGGCCGTGATGCTCGCCCGGAGACAGATAGAGCGTGCCGAACTGGTGGTCCTGGTGATCGACGTGAGCCATGGAATCACCACCGGTGATCTGGCCATTGCCGATGCAGCCTGGCAGGCCGGACGCTCGACCGTCATCGCCTGCAACAAGTGGGACCTCCTGGATGAGGAGGGTCGGGAGCGGCTCGATGCAGGCTGGGAGCGCCTGGCGGAGCTGTTCGCCAAGCCGCCTCGCGTCAACGTTTCCGCGTTGACGGGACGCGGTGTGAACGGCATCCTCCCGGCTCTCGATCGGATCCGGGTGCGCCACCGGCTGCGGGTACCGACCTCCGAACTGAACCGGGTGACGCACCGCATCGTGGCCCGTCACCAGCCGGCCGCAGAGCGGGGCAGACCCTGGCGGCTCTTCTACGCGGCCCAGGTGCAGGGGACGCCTCCTACGTTCCTCCTGTTCGCGAACCGGCGCCTGAAACGAGGACACACCTACCGCAAGTACCTCGAAAACCAGCTTCGAAGAGAGTTCGATCTCGACGGGGTTCCGCTTCGCATCGTGGTCAGGGAACGGGGCGGCGAAACCGAGCCGAGGCCGGGCCGAGCGGCGGCCGGGACACCCAACTCCGAGATTTAGAGGCTTCGTATATTCTCCGTCCGTTTCCCTGACTTCCGAGATCCGGGTCGCCGCCTTTTCTGGGCCGGGCCCGGGCATCATCTGTGGACCAGGCGGGAGACCGGTCATTTCCTCCAAGCAGCAGTACAAGATCGCCGATGTGTGCAGGGTGCTGGACCTCCAGCCCTACGTTCTGCGCTACTGGCAGACCGAGTTTCCGGTCCTTGCCTCGAAGAAGGGCGCCGGCGGCCGTCGCGAGTATGACGCCGAGGACATGGACACCATTCGCCGGATCAAGGAGCTTCTCTACGATGAGGGCTACACGATCGCCAGCGCCAAGAAGAAGGTCGCCGCGGAACTCGAGGAGGGCGGTCTCCGCGGGCGTCCCCTGGTGGTGACCGAGGCGCGGGCCGACGGCAACGAGTTGCCGGCAGAGGCCAAGCTGCCGACGGAGGAAGGGCAGGGAGACGATTCGGAGACGGAAAGGGCCGAAGTGGGGGAACCGCAGCCCGCGGATGCGCTGGAGAGTTCTCCGGCGGGCGTGGATGCCTCCGATGTCGGCGAGATAGGAGCTTTGGCCCGCCGGGTCGAGAGGCTCGAGGGTGGGGTTGCCGCGCTCGTTTCGCAGGCGCGCCAACTTGCGGCCGAACTCAAGCCTGAGATCGGCGCCGAGGACGACTGATCGCGCGTCTGGAACAGGTGGCGCCGGTTGCCAAGCGCCGCGATTGGGTAGAGAATGCCCCCCGGTCGGGACGTGGCGCAGTCTGGTAGCGTACCTGAATGGGGTTCAGGGGGTCGCGAGTTCGAATCTCGCCGTCCCGACCATTTGACGATCTCTCCAGCCCTGTAGCGCCCGGCCACCCGCCAGGATCTTGCGCGGCAGAAACTGGGTGCGCCGGCCTTCCGGCCGGCATCCGGCGCGAAGCGCCGGCTTCCGGTAGTTCTGCCGCGCTAATCTCGACATGAAGACCGCCTCCGATGCGGCTGGTGTCAGGTTCGGCCTGGTGGCGGCGCGCTTTAACGCCAGCATCGTCGAGCGCCTGCTCGAGGGCGCCCGTCGGCGCCTGCTGGATCACGGGGCCAGGGCCGAAGACCTTCTGCTGGTCCGGGTTCCAGGCGCCTGGGAGATACCGGCAGCTCTCGATGCCCTGGCCGCCGGCGGAAGGGTCGATGCGCTGGTGGCGCTCGGCGTTGTGATCCGGGGTGAGACGCCACACTTCGAGTACATCTGCAACGAGTGCGCGGCAGGATGCGCCGGAGTGACCGCCAGAACCGGAATCCCCGTGGGGTTTGGCGTCCTCACCTGCGACGACGCCGAACAGGCCGCGGCGCGCGCCGGGGGCAGGGCGGGAAACAAGGGTGAGGAAGCCGCTGAAGCAGCGCTCGAAATGGCGAATCTGCTGCGGTCGCTCAAGTCATGACCAAGACCGGCGAAGTGTCACCGGCGGAAGGCCCGCTGCCGGCGAGCGGCGAGCGGCCCCGACGGGCGGGCGGCAAACGTCGCCAGGCCAGGGAAATGGCACTGCAGATGCTCTACCAGCGGGAATTGGGAGACGCGGAACCGGCTCTACTGCTCAGGGAATTCGACATCCACGCGTTCCGCGCCGAGACCGCGGACGCCGGCGCCAGCTCGCAGGCTTCGGAGTTGGCGCTCGACTATGCCCGCACGCTGGTGGAGGGAAGCCTGGCCCACAAGGAGTCGATCGATCAAATGGTCGCGGACCAGGCGGACAACTGGCGCCTGGAGCGGATGCCGGTGGTCGATCGCAACGTCCTCCGTCTGGCGGTCTACGAGATGCGCTTCCAGGCCGACGTGCCCGCGGTGGTGGTGATCGACGAAGCGATCGAACTGGCCAAGAAGTTCGGTTCGGAGCAGTCCGGCCGGTTCGTGAACGGAATTCTCGACGCGCTGCGCACCACGCTGGTCGACCAGAACCCGGATCCGCGCCGGTGATGTCATCTGCCGAGGGCCCGGCGGCCTGGGACCTCGATCACAGGCTGCTACGCTGACGCCATATGCCGAGCACTCGTCCGACGCGGCTTCGCGAGGCGGCGGCATTGCTGCCGGTCCTGATCCTGACCGGTTGCGGCTACGCGCTCGTCGGCAAGGCGTCCAACATTCCTGACGACGTACGCCTCGTGTTCTTGGCGCCGTTTGAGAATCGGACGACCCGGGTAGAGGTCGAACAGTTCCTGACGCAGGCGATCGCGGACGAACTCCTGACCCGTCGCCGGTTCGAACTCGTCTCCACCGAAGAGGAGTCGGACGCCACCATTCGCGGCGCCGTCACCGCCTTCCGGGTCGCGCCCATCACCTTCACGAGCGACGGTCGTGCCCAGGAGTACGAACTGGCAATCGTCGCTGATGTGTCCTTCCGCCGCAGCGCCAAGCCCCCCGGCGGGGAAGAAGGGGAGGTGATCTGGGCGAATGACCGCTACCAGTTCAGGGAAAGCTACCCGGTCGAGAGCGCGGACAGCGACTTCTTCGACCGCGAGAACATCGCCATCGAAGACAGTGCGGAACGGTTCGCCGACACGATGGTGACGGATCTGCTCGAGGGCTTCTGAGGTTTGATCCAGGAGAGGATCCAGCCCGCCAAGGTCACTCGGCAGTTGCTTCGGATGCTTCCGCCGCGGCTGCAGCCTCGGTGCGGCGGTTCACCAGCCGGGTGAGTCTCGACTTCCGGCGGGCGGCGGCATTCGCGTGGATTGCGCCCTTGCGCGCGGTGACGTCGATCAGGCTCAACGTGCCGGGAAGCAGTTGCCGGGCACGCTCCACGTCCGTGTCGGCGGCCGTACGCAGTGCCTTGACCGAACTACGGAGCTTCGACATGTTGGCGCGGTTGCGGTCTCTTCGGACTCGCGACTGCCGGATTCGCTTCTCTGCCTGTTTGCTGTTCGCCATTATCGCTTCTCTCACCTTCGACCTGTACGTCATCTCATGCGGCCCGGGACGGGACGCCGCCGACGGCGCAGTTTACTGTTCGGCGCCCAGGTTGTCGAGTTGCTGGAGCGCCAGGATGGCCTCGTCGGTATCGGGATAGCTGCCTCGAACCCGGAGGAACATCTCGATTGCGAGGTCGCGTTCGCCCAGCTCGGTCAGAGCGACCCCGACCTTGAGCATGGAACTCGCGACCTTGTCGCTTTCCGGGTAACGCTCCCGGACCAGGCTGAGCTCTTCGATCGCTGCCCGGTACTGCCCCTGGCCCAGGTGAGACTCGCCGAGCCAGTACTGTGCGCTGCCCGCATCGACGCCGTCCGGGAAGGTGTCGAGATAGCGGCGGAAACCGGTGATCGCCCGTTCGTATCTCCCCTCGGAGTAGTCCTGGTACGCAGTGCCGTAGATGGTCTTCGGATCGACCGTCTCAACCGCGGGCGCCGGCCGATTGGTTTCCTGCAACTGACTGAGAGCCGCAAGGTACGCCTCCTGTCGTTCGAGTCGGCCCTGAATCTGGGCCACATCCGTACCCGTCTGCTCGAGGCGCTCGATCGAAGCATTGAGGATCAGGCGTTGCTCCTGGACCAATGTTCGCAGCGCTTCGAGTTCAGAGAGGATCTGGCGCAGATCCTCCTTCATATCCGCGTTCGCGGCCACGTCGCTGTCGACCTGACTTTCGAGCGCTTGAAGGACGGTCGCCAAGTCCTGGCGCGTCGGCGTCTGCGACCTCAGTTCGTCCAGCCGCCGTTCAACCGCGGCCAGACCGGTCTCCAGGTCGGCCAACTGCGTGGACGAGGAGGCGCAGCCCACCGATAGCAGGACCAGAACCGAACCCGCGGCGACCAGCGAACACGACCGCCCCTTGCGGTTGACGAATGTTCGAACTTCTGACCGCCGCATGCTCTGAACCGCGGCTATCGACTAGGGCGTCTTGCGGCGAAAGTGCAGCGACCGACCGGCGCCTGAGGCGCCTCCCTGACTCAACTGAAGTCGGTGACCCGGAAGTAGGCGCGACGGTTCAATTGCCAGCAGTCCTCGTTCGAGCCCTCGCACTGCGGGCGCTCCTCGCCGTAGCTGATCGTCTTGAGACGATCGCCCGAAACGCCCAGCGACAGGAGGTAGTCCCGTGCGGCGTTGGACCTGCGGTCGCCGAGGGCCAGGTTGTAGTCGTTCGTGCCCCGCTCATCGCAATGGCCCTCGATCGTGATCACGAGGTTCTCGCCGTCCCTGGTCTTCAGGAAGTCGGCGTTCTTGCTGAGCTGGGAACGCGTCATGTCGGTCAGTGTCGCCTTGTCGAACTCGAAGTAGACATCGCCCAGGAGACCCTTCTCGTGGACCTCCCGGTTCGCCTCTACGATGTCCTCGGACCAGGGCGACTTGTAGACGGGTTCAACCGGCGGCGCCGGCGGCGGCGGAACCGGCTCTGGCGGCGGAGGCACCTCAACCGGCGGCGGAGGAGGCGGTGGCGCTGGGGGCTCCGGCTCCGCTTTCTTGCAGGCGCCAACGGCCAGCAGCACAAGAACCGGGAGGATGAATGCGGGGAACCTTCTGGCCAACATACCGGGACTTCTCCTCGAACCTGAAAGCTGGGTTTCGTGAATGCGGGGGAAACAGTACCAAAGCGCCGCGTTCCCGGCAACCGGGTGGAGTGGTTCAGTACATACGAAACTGCGGGGGTCTCTTGGAGATCCCTCCAAACTCATGGCAAGGCCTTCCATCTCGCATCTGTCTGAGCCACTACACCGTTTGCTTCGGTGACGGGCGCCATCGAATCAGTCGAAGTAGTCCGACCAGGAAGGGTGCGAGTTGTTGCCGCGGCTGGTCACCTGGCGGGTGTACCTGCCGTCCTGGCTCATGATGAAGATGTGCCGGCGACCTCCGCGGCGTTGGGAGTGGAAGGCGATCCACTCGCCGTTCGGCGAGAACGACGGATTCTCGTGACTTCCGGGAGCGGTCGTCAGGAGTTGATCCTGGCCGGTCACCAGGTCGACGACCGCGATGTCGTGGCGGTCCCCCCGGTCGGCGCGGCGGGAGTAGACGAGCCGGCTGGTGTCCGGGTGCCAGGAGGCGCCTTCGTTGTACCGGCCTTCGAACGTCACCCGCTGCAGGTTCGTGCCGTCGATGCCCATCACGTAGATCTGCGGGGTGCCGGAGCGGCTCGAGGTAAAGGCGATCCGGGCGCCGTCGGGCGAGCACTCCGGGTTCGTGTCGATGCGGCTCGACCGGGTGAGCTGCCGGGGAGCTCCGCCGCTGCGTGAGACCGCGAAGATCTCCATGTTCTTGCGGTTCGTTCGGAGGGGCCGGGCAAAGACGACGGTGTCGCCGTCCGGACAGATACTGGGCGAGTAGGCGGGCTGCTCCTCGGCGATGATCGCCGTCTTCCTGCCGGTTACCAGATCGGCCCAGTAGATTCCCGGTTGTCCCTCGAAGTAGGAGAGGTAGACGAGCCCGCTGCCGTCCCGCGCCCAGACCGGCAAGAGACTGGTCGAGATGTGCCCGGTGATCCGCCGCTGCGCGTGACCGTCGTAGTCCATCAGGAAGATCTCCTTGCTGGACTCGCCTTCCCGGTCCGAGACGAACGCGATCGCCGTCATCGCGATACCCCGGCGGCCGGTGAAGTAGAGGACGATCTCATCGGACATCGCATGGGCGAAGCGGCGCGCGAGATCGATTTCCCCGTTGAACCGCTTGCCCAGAATGAACTGCCCGCTCGCCAGGTCGTAGACCCGCCCTTCGAGGATCAGTTCCTCGCCGCTGAGTTTGAACTCGGTGAGCAGCGCGACTTCGTTGCCGTAGGCGCGGTACTGCTCGAGATCCTTGGCCCGGTCGCCGGTGAGACGAACCGCCGACAGGACCTCCGGGCCCTGGACGTCGAAGAGCTGGGTGAAGGCCAGATCCTCGCGGAGGGTCTGTTCCACTTCGCTCATCGCGTCGAGAAACTCCGGCCTGGCGCCCGGCGGACGCCCGGAACGAGGTACGGCGAGATTCAGGCGCAGAGCCGCGTCGCGGTCGAGGACCACTTCGACGTCGGAAGGCAGTTGCTCCGCGGGAAGCGGCGTTTCGGCCGCCTGCTGCGCGCCCAGGGACAGGGCCCCGCAGAGGAGGACCGCGACCACGACCCCGGCGATCCGAACCGGCAGCGTTGGGGAAAGGCATCGCATGGTCATCTGATCCTCATCGTTACGCCGAGGCTCGGCTTGCGGAAGCTGCGCGGCAGCGGCGGCACCGGTGACGCCAGCTCGATCGCCCGCAGGCCGGCGTTGTCGAACCGGGAGACGCCCGAGGACTCGATCAGTTCGAGCTCGCTCACCGTGCCGTCACTCGCGATTCGGAAACGGACCAGAGCTTCCACGTCGTCGATCGGAGGCCGTGTCCAGCGCGCCTTGATCGCTGCGACCAGGCGCGTGGTGTAGTAGGCGTAGGTGAAGTCCTCGGCGTCGTAGCCGACGACCGGCGCCTCCGCGTCGTCGCTCCCGGCCAGCGAGTCGTCGACGGTTCGCGTGCGCTGGAAAGGGCGTTCCAGCTTCGGTCGGGGTTCCGGCTCCGGCTCGGGCGGAGGAGGCTGCGGTTCGGGCTCGGGCGCCGGCTCTTCGGGTTTTTCCTCGGCGAGCACCGGTACATCCGGCGGCGGCGCCTCGGGCGGGGGTTCGGGCTCGGGTTCCGGCGCCGGCGCGGGCGGCGGCTCTTCCTCCGGAGGCGGAGTCACCGGAATCGGCTTCGGCCGGATCGTCGGCATGCGGGTCAGTTCGACCGTCTGTCGCTCCAGATAGGTCCGTTCGGCAAACAGGCTGGGCCCGAAGAGAATCCCTCCCAGGACGGCGAGATGAAGCGTCACGGAGGCAACGAGGCACGGCCGGTTCAGGCCGGCCCCCCGGCGCTCCCGGCGTGTGAGAGCCGACTCGACTGAAGGCGTGGAGGCGTCCTGAATCGGCACCGCGCTGGGGGCTCCCTGATCGCGGCCGCTAACGGCCCTGGTCCTCTGGTTGCACGACAAGCGACACCCGATGGATGTCCGCACGTTCGAGAACGTCGAGCACGTGGATGATTCTTCCGTACGGCACCGCCGCATCGCCCTTGATGAACACCGCCTCGTAGTCGCGCAGTTCCAGCAGGGGCAGCAGGCGATCGACAAGCAGCGCCGTGGCCACCGGCTCGTCCTTGATGTAGACGAGATCGTTCTGAGCCACGGTGAGGATCATCGGGTCCTCGTCCCGGATGGCCAGCGAGGCAGGCGAGTCCATCTCCGGCAGGGTGACCTCCACGCCCTGGTGCAGCATGGGGGTCGCGATCATGAAGATGATCAGGAGCACCAGCATGACGTCCACCAGCGGCGTCACGTTGATGTCCGCCAGAACGGAGTCATCGCTGTCGGTGTCCTGGAAAAAGGCCAATTCCGACTCCTGGGCAAAAGCTGGTCAGCCGAAATTGCGCTCGGCCAGGTTCAGAAACTCGAGCGTGAAGTCGTCCATTTCCGCGCGGAGCTGGCGCAGCCTGGTGGCCAGATAGTTGTACCCGACCAGGGCGGGGATGGCCGCGACCAGACCGGCGGCGGTATTGACCAGCGCCTCGGCGATGCCCGGGGCAACCGCCGTGATGCTCGCCGTACCCGAGGTTCCGATGTCGTTGAAGGCGATCATGATTCCCCAGACGGTCCCGAACAGGCCGATGAAGGGCGCCGCCGCGGCGGTGGTCGCCAACCAGGACGTGTTGCGGGCGAGAACGCGAAGTTCGACGTTCGCAGCCCGGCGAAGGGTCCGCTCGAGGCCCACCAACGACTGGAGGCGGAAGCTGTCCTCGTCTTCGCGGGGTTCCTTCAGAGCCTTGATCTGGGTGTCGATCTCGAGGTACCCGGCCTGGAACAGGCCGACCAGCGAGGACGCGCGGTGGCCGGAAGCGGCCTTGCCGATGTCACTGAAGCGGGCGGCCTTGCGGAACACGTCGAGAAAGCCCCGGTTCTGCCGCGCGGTGCGCCGGAACAGCACCAGGCGCTGCAGCAGCACGTACCAGGAAGACAGCGACATCAGGACCAGGATCCCGAGCACGATCTTCGCCACCGGGCCCGAACGAAGAAAGAAGTGCACCACGGCTGTGTCGCCGGTGGCCATCAGCGTGGCGACCGGGATGGAGAACGCGGGGATCACCGGTGTATCGCCGGTCGCCATGAGGGTCGCGATCTGGGTGGCCATCAGGGTGGCGAACGCAGGGGCCATCGCGAAAAACTATCAGACAGATAGCCAAAGGTCTATGCCTCTGGATCCGCCCCGGCAGGGCAAGGCGTGCGCGACTGGGACGACGACGGCCGGCAGCCGCACAGCGGGAGGGGCGGTATGCTGCCGCGCCACCAAACCGGGGGGAATCGGCTTGAGGATCGGCGTCTGCATCAAACAGGTCCCGGATACCGATGCGCACCTGCGGATCGCGGACTCGGGCCGCCACATCGACGACGGCGATTTGAACTGGGTCATCTCGAGCTGCGATCTCTGCGCGCTCGAAGAGGCCCTGCTGCTCGTCGAGGCCGCCGAGGATTCCGGGGCCGACCGGCCCGAACTCGTCGCCTTCAGCCTCGGCCCCGCGCGGGTCGAGGAAGCTCTGCGCAAGGCGCTGGCGCTGGGGGCCGACCGGGCTGTGCACCTCGCGGACGAGTACTTCAGGGGCGGCGACGCGCTGGCCGACGGTCGTGCTCTCGCCGCGGCCATAAGGAGGGAGCAATGCGATCTCGTCCTCGCGGGCGCCCAGTCCGACGATCTGGGACAGGCCGCGACTCCAGCAGTTGTCGCGGAGATGCTCGACCGCCCCTACGCCTGGCTCGTCATGGCCGTCGAGTTGGAGGCGGACAACCGTTCGGTCCGTGTCGTGCGCGAACTGGAGGGTGGGATGAACGAAGTCCTCCGGTTGGACCTGCCGGCCGTGCTCGCGGTGCAGGCCGGAATCAACAAGCCCCGATTCGCCTCGCTGCGCGGCACGCTACAGGCCCGCAGGAAGCCGCTGGAGCACCTCGACTGCGCGACGCTCGGCGTCGAGCCGGGGCTGGTGGGGGAGGCAGGCGCCCGGATCGAAACGATGGCGATCCGTCTTCCTCCCACCGGCGTCGGCGGAGTGCTGATCGAGAATGCCTCCCCGGAGGCGGCCGCGGCGGACCTCATCGCGCACCTGGAGCGGGAGGCCCTGCTGTGAGCAGCACGGCTGTGTCCTCCAAGGCTGCGTCCCCCGCGGCTGTGTCCCCCGCGGAGGTGGTGGTCTGGATCGTGGAGAACGCCGGTTCGGAGCCCGCATCCAGGGAGGCCCGCGTGTGCGGGCAGGCTCTCGGATCGGACCTGCGGGGCGCCCTGCTCGACGAAGAACGGCTCGGACCCTATTCGCCGAGGCGCTACGCCGAAGCCCTCAGCACGCTGATCGCGCGGGAGGGCGCCAACGGAGCGGCCCCCACGACGGTGATTCTGCTGCCGCACACCTATCAGGTGGCGGAGTTCGCTCCGGGCCTTGCCATGCGGCTCGGCGCCGCCTATGTCCCGTCGATCAGCGGGGCCGACAAGGGCGGCGAAGGCGGCGGCCTGCGCTTCCGCCGATCGATCCTGCAGGCCAAGCTCCAGGCCGAGGTGCGCCCGAGGGCGCGTATCGTCGTCGCCACCGTGCAGAGCGGGGCCTTCAGCAGCGACGAGCCGCTGGCGCCGCCGGGACGAGTCCACGAGGTCTGTCTGCCGGCCGACATCGAACGGCAGCCGGAGCGGGAGATTCTGGGGCAAGAGGCGGCAAGCCCCGGCGGCGTCGACCTGGCGGGCGCCGAACGGATCGTGACCGCCGGCAGGGGCGTGGGTGGAGCGGACCAGGTCTCAGTCGCCGCCGACCTGGCCGTGGCGCTCGGCGCGGAGCTCGGCGCCAGCAGGCCGGTAGTGGACAATGGCTGGCTGCCCCGCGAGCACCAGGTCG
Source organism: Candidatus Multivorans sp. (assembly GCA_965205295.1). Classification (GTDB taxonomy): domain Bacteria; phylum Acidobacteriota; class Thermoanaerobaculia; order Multivoradales; family Multivoraceae; genus Multivorans. The sequence continues at coordinate 785,116 of OZ242167.1, read as the reverse complement.
GCTCGAGCGGGCACATCGTGGCCCCGAACCTCTACGTGGCGCTCGGAGTATCCGGCTCGATCCAGCACCTGATGGGCATGAGCGGATCACGGGTCATCGTGGCGGTGAACAAGGATCCGGAAGCGCCGATCTTCAGCGTCGCTCATTACGGCATCGTCGGCGACCTGCACGAAGTGGCGCCGGCGCTGACCCGTCTCCTGAACGAGCGCGGCGCTCGCCAGCCGTCCGGGGGTTCACCCGCCTGAGCCGGTTCCGGTGTGACTCATCTCACGCAGCCGTTGGAGTTCGAACAGGGCCAGCGACGCGGCGACCGCGGCGTTCAGGGATTCGACGGCGCCGGCGGTGGGAACCGTCAAGAGCATGTTCGCCCGATCGAGAACCGGACTTGAGAGTCCCTGGCTCTCGTTGCCCACGACGAGGACGATCAGGTCGGCGCCAAGCAGATGGATGAGCCTCTGATCGGGAGCATCGGCCGCGAAGATCGGAGCAATGGGCTGACCTTCCTTGCCCTCGCGATGAGGCGTCAGTGCAAGGCAGCGCGCCTTGGCGGGGATCTGGGCCAGTCGAATTCCAGTCCACAGGGTCAGCCGGAGCAGACTGCCGGCGGCGGCTCGCAGAGCACGGGGCTGATTGGGACGAGCGGTGCCGGTTGCCAGGAGAAGGGAGGCAACGCCCGCGGCTTCGGCGGATCGAGCCATGGCGCCCAGGTTGCCCGGGTCCTGAACGCCGTCGACGTAGAGGTGAAGACCGGGCGAAAGGGCGAGGGCCCGGCCCTCCGCGGCGGGTACGGACCTCCAACCGGAAGGCGGGGCGACCAGGGCGGCGATGCCCTGGGGAGCGTCGGCGTCGGCCTGCTCCCGCAGTCGGTCGGGGTGGATGAGGGTGGCCGTAGTTTGTGAACGGCCTTCCAACTGCCGGATGAACAAGGCATGAGTCGCCTCGAACTCCGGCGTCACCAGGAGGTGGTGGAACTCGAGCCCGGCCGCGGCCGCAGCGTCCACCAGGTGCCGGCCCTCGAGCAGGAGCATGTCGGCGTGGCGACGTGCGTGGGCGTTGCGGAGCCGGCGAATCGTGCGTACCTGGGGGTTGTTGCGGCTACGGATCATCGCTGCCCGATGTTACGCAGTAGTCGGGCGAAGCGGTCGGCGCCGCACGGTTGCCGTTGAATTGGTATGGTTCGCTGCCGATGGGCACCAGTTCGAGTGGAATGAGCCGTCTGTTCACGTCCGAGTCGGTGACCGAGGGTCATCCCGACAAGGTCGCGGATCAGATTTCGGATGCCGTTCTCGATGCGGCGCTGCGCCACGATCCGCAGGCGCGGGTGGCATGCGAGACCTTGGTCAACACCGGCCTGGTCCTCATCGCCGGCGAGATCAAGCTGAAGCCCGGCGCGGCAATCGACTACGCCGCTCTGGCGCGGCAGACCATTCGCGACATCGGCTACACCGATTCGAGATCCGGCTTCGCGGCCGACGACTGCGCCGTACTCTGTGCCCTCGATCCACAGTCGGAGGACATCGCTCTCGGCGTCAACACCGGCGGCGCCGGCGATCAGGGTCTGATGTTCGGCTATGCATGTCGGGAGACCGAAGAACTCATGCCGCTGCCGATCGAACTCGCGCACCGCCTGACCCGGCGCCTCGCCGAACTCCGACGCTCGGGCAAGTACGACTGGCTGAGACCGGACGGCAAGTCACAGGTCACCGTGCAGTACGACCACGACGGACGGGCCGTGCGGGCGCATACGATCGTCGTGTCGACACAGCATGCCCGTGAGGTCAAGCATGACGAGATCACGCGGGTCGTGCAGGAGCAAGTCGTCAGACCGTCGGTGCCCGGCCACCTCCTCGACGACGACACGATCTTCCACGTGAATCCGACAGGTCAGTTCGTGGTCGGCGGTCCACAGGGGGATTGCGGACTCACCGGCCGCAAGATCATCGTCGACACCTATGGCGGCGTCGGCCACCATGGCGGCGGCGCCTTCTCAGGCAAGGACCCGACAAAGGTGGACCGTTCCGCCAGCTACATGGCGCGCTACGTGGCGAAGAACCTCGTCGCGGCAGGCATGGCGGAGCGCCTGGAGGTCCAGTTGGCCTACGCCATCGGTGTAGCGGATCCCGTGTCGGTGCACGTCGATTCGTTCGGCACCGCGCGAAACGAAGTCTCGGATCGCTCTCTCGAGGAACTCGTACGGAGTGAGTTCCCGCTGCAGCCCCAAGCGATCATCCAGGAGCTCGATCTGCGTCAGCCGCGCTACCTGCAGACCGCGTCCTACGGCCACTTCGGCCGATCGGAGTTCCCCTGGGAACGGACCGATCGCGCGGCCACGCTCCGTCGGGCCGTCGCGTAGCAGAGCAGCCCGGCGTTCCGGCTGCGGACCGTCAGGTGCGCACGCCGAGGAACAGGTAGAGCGCGAGCGTCCCGAACAGCGCGTTCGGGCTCCAGGCAGCAACCAGGGGAGGCAGAGCCTCCGACTGGCCGAGGGTCACGAACACGCTGATCACGGTGTAGTACACGATCCCGAGCATGATCGAGATGCCGATGCCGTAGAGCGCGCCCTGGCGACCGAGCCGGAAGGCGAAGGGCAGCGCGACCAGACCCATCACCAGGCAGACGACGGGCAGTGCGGTCTTGTTGTGAAGCTGCATCTGGAGCTCCGGCACGGCATTGCCGGCTGCCATCAGGTCCTGGACGTGCCGCCTGAGTTCGCGACGGTTCATCTGGTCGGCGTACTTGACCTCGGTGTCGAAGAACTCGGGTTCCTCGGGTAGATCGACCGGTTGAGGTCCCGCGAACCGGCTGCTGTGGGTGGTCGTGAGGCCGTCGAACTCCCGGACCCAGGCGTCGACCAACTGCCAACCGCCAGTGTCCCCTTCGCCGCCCTGCACGTACCGCGCGGCGGCGGCGTAAAGGCGGCCGATCAGCCGGTGTTCGGGGTCGAAGCGGAACACCTGCAGGCGCTGCAGGGTCTGGCGGGCGGCATCGTAGTGCCGGTAGTTGTAGATGTAGCCGCCGCCCGCGTCGTCCTGCGCGTAGCGCCACTGGCGACCGGCGCTGTGGTAGCTCTTGATCGGGCCCGCATTGCCTCGGATCCGGTCTTTCAACTCGGCGACCTTGGCGTTGGAAGCCGGCAGCACCGAGTTCTCGAGGGCCGCGCTGAGCAGGGCGATCCCGGCCGCCGCGACCAGGGCCGGCATCGCCAGCCGGAACAGGCTGAAGCCGAGGGCCTTGGCGGCCACGACCTCGTTGCGCTGCGAAAGGAGGCCGAAAGTGACCAGGGTGGTGACCAGGACGAGGACCGGCGCCACGTCGTAGAAGATCTGCAGCGAGAGATAGGGGTAGTAGACCGCGAAGACGCTCGACGGGACGTTGTTCCTGAACATCTCGTCGATGAGCTGGGTGAAGTCCGACACGATGTACACGGCGAGAGCCGCGACGACCGCAACCAGGAAGACCCGCACGAAGACGCCGAAGACGTAGCGGTCCATGACTCCCGGGAAGCGAAGGCTCACCGGTTCGATCCGCAGACGCAGCCGGGGCCGGGTGGGGGCGCCGCCCGACGCGAGCGACTGTGCACGCGCGAGACGATCCTCGAGCGCCCGCCTCCGGCGTCCCCTGACGTTCCTCCTTCGGCCGAGATGCAGGATGCGCCGCCACAAGTGCTCCCGCAGGTAACGGTCGAGCGCACCGATCATCAGGCCCTTGTCCCGGTTTCTGCGCCAGAGCAGAAACGCGCCGAGAACGAGGAGGAGCAGGTTTGGCGCCCACATCGCCAGCCAGGGCGGCACCTGGCCGTTCACAGCCGCTTCCTCTCCGTTGCCCAGCATCACGTAGTAGAAGAGGAACATCGTGACCGAAATCAGGAACCCCGAGGACCGCCCGCTGCGGCGGTTCCGGAAGCCGAGCGGAATCCCGTAGAGGCCGAACACGATGCAGGCCCCGGGGATCGCGAACTTCTTGTGGATCTCGACCAGGGCCTGGTTGCGCGCATCGTCGGCAAGCCCAGGTTCTTCGGTGCGCTGGACCAACTCCGAGAGGGTCATGGAACGCACCCCCTTGTCCAGCACCAGCCCTTCGTTGCGCCGGAAGTGGCGGTCCTCGATCACGATGCTCGCGTCCCGGAGGCGCTGCTGCCGGTAGGTACTGGGATCGTTCGTGTCCACCTCATGCACGTCGGCGAGACCGAACATCAGGACCGGGGGGCGACCGTTCCCGGGCGTCAGATTGATGGCCCCGGTCTCGCCTACGATGACCTGCTGTTCGGGACCTGGAACGGCGTCGGCCAGGAAGACTCCGCGCCAGCCATCCTCGTTCTCGGCCGACTCGAAGACGTAGAGCACGCGCTCCTGGAGGCCGTCGTAGAACACCCTGGGCTTGACCTGCTGGTTCACGTTCCGCTTGAGGATCGCCAACTGCAGTTCGCTTGTGGCCTTGTTTCCCGCCGGCAGAGTGACCGTCATCAGGTACGTGGTCACCGCGGCCAGCAGCAGACTCATGAGCAGGATCGGCCGGTAGACCGAGAACAGGCTGATCCCCGAGGCCCTCATGGCGACCAGCTCGCTGTCGGCAGCCATCCGGCCGATGGCCAGGAGGATGGCGAACAGGAACGCCATCGGAATCGTCAGGACGATGATCTGCGGCAGGGTGTAGGCGAGGAGCTGGAGCACGAGCCGCACCTCCACGTCGCGCTCGATGATCAGTTCGGCGAACTGGAAGAGTTTCTGCAGCAGGGCCAGGAACGTGAACACGAGAAGGCCCAGGCTGAGTGGGCCGATCGTCTCGCGCAGGAGGTAGCGGTCGAGGAGGCGGAACATGCCGAGTCGATTCTGACCGATCGGAAGCCCTTAGCGGCCGGCTGGCCCGAATGTCACGACCGGCCTTCCGCGGTTGTTGCTCGGCGCCCTGTGGTATTGAGTTGACATAATGGACATTATCAGACGCTATGTGCGACCACGCTGGCCCGTATCGGGCAGCGCCCCCAAAGACCTCCGGGGGGGCGTGCCTCCCGTCAAAGTCGTCAACGGCTACAACGTCGTCGTCGCGTCCCGTTGCCGCCGCAGCGCGTCGAGGAGCTCCTCGAGGGCCCGGATCAGATCGTCCTCCTCGACGACGCTCTGCCGGAAGCTCAGAGAGACGCTGTAGCGCTCGTCGGAGGCCTGGAAGCGGAACACATGCCGTTTCGCGCTCGCCCCGGCCGCCGCGGCGGTGGATTCCTCGGACTTCTTCGGGCTCTCTTCCGGTTCCGGGTCGGATCGCCGCGCCCGCACCTCGCTGCGCACATCGGCTCGTTTGAGACCGAGTTCGGCAATTCGCTCGAGCATCTCGATCATCTCGCTCTCCGAGGCCAGCTTCAGAACCTCCAGGAGGATCGACTTCCTCGCCGAAACCCCCAGCGCGGTCGCCCGGTCGCGTACGGCCCGGGGCAATCGGAGCAAGGCCAGCGACTCGGTCACACTGACCCGCGAGCGGCCGAGGGCCGCGGCGATCTGTTCGTGGGTGTAGCCGTGCTCCTCAACCAGTGCGCTTAGGCCGTCAGCTTCTTCGAGTGGCGTCAGGTCGACCCGCTGAAGGTTCTCGACCAGAGCGATCTCGAGCGCCTCGCTGCGAGAGACGTCCATCTCGATCAACGGGACCTCGTCGATACCGGCCCGCTGAGCGGCACGAAAACGTCGCTCGCCGGAAATGATCCGGTACCGCTGCACTCCGGCGCCGGCCAGATCGGCTGGAGGAAGCGGCCGCGCCAGGATCGGCTCCAGGACGCCCTTCGTCCGGATCGAAGCGGTCAGCTCCTCCAGACCCTCGAGCTGCTGCCTGGGTTGATCGGGGTCCGGCTCGATCCGGGAAAGAGGGACCATTCGGATGTTCATCTACCGTGCCCAGCTACATCTCGTACTTGCCAAGTGCCTTCGGGTCGAGCTCTTCGAGCCACTCCTTCATCTTCTGTTCGTCCATGCCGGCAGTAGGCGCTTCGGTCGCTTCGCCCTTCGTCGTCTGCTGTTTGACGCGGGCGAGATCAGCTACCGACTGCCGCACGAAGAGCGGCGCCCCGGCACGCAGAGCGAGTGCGATCGCGTCGCTCGGCCGTGCGTCGAGGAACCGATGCTCCCCGGTCCGCTCGACGAGTTCGACCACCGCCAGGAAGGTATTGCCCTCGATTGCTCGCACGACGACTTCGATCACCTCGGCCCCGACCAGGTCAAGAGCGTTCTTCAACAGGTCGTGGGTCATCGGCCGGCCCGGATCCTTGCCCTCGATGGCGAGTTGAATCGCTCCGGCTTCGAAGATACCGATCCAGATCGGGACGACCGAACTCTCGTTCGCGTCCTTCTCGTGCAGACGCAGAATCACGATCGGCTGGTTGGAGTTCGGCTCCATCATCAGGCCGTGGACCTCGGCCGGGATCTTCCGATCCACGCTGTTCTCCCGTGCCGCCGGGTCCCTGCCGCCGTCCGTCGCCATTCCCGGCATCCTATGAGCTTGCGCCGTATAAAGAAATTCGACACTTCGCGGAACACGGGTTGCGGCTCCAAGTCCAGGCCAATACCAGATGGAGTACGGCGAGTCTTCCGTCGCGCAAGCTGCTAGTCCACCAGTTGACCGAGCAGGGAATGGTCGTAGGCCTCCAGAGTCAGGATGCGCGCCAATGTCCCGGCTTGGATCGGCGCCCCTTCGACCGGAAAGTGGACGATCCGGTGACAGTCCGTTCGCCCGGCCTGGTAACCCGGCCGCCTGCTCCAGCCGGTGACCAGGAGGTCGAACCTTCTTCCCACCAGTTCCTTGTTCAGCTCGCGCTGAATGACCGACTGGGCCGCGAACACGCGCTGGAGTCGCTCGCCGGCGACTTCCCGGGGCACCTCGTCCGCGGCGGGCAGCCGGATGGCGGCCGTATTGGGCCTGGGGCTGTACTTGAAGGCGAACACGGACGCGAAACGGACGGTCTCGACCAGATCCAGGGTGCGCCTGAAGTCCTCCTCGGTCTCGCCCGGAAAGCCGACGATCAGATCGGTGGACAGGGCCAAACCCTCGCGGGCGGCGCGCAACCGGTCGACCAGGCCGAGGTACTCCTCCACCGTATAGCCGCGTCCCATGCGCCGCAGAACCTGGTTCGAACCCGACTGAACCGGCAGGTGCAGGTAGGGCGAGATGTTGGCGTGGGCGGCTACCGCCGCGATCATCGCGTCGGTGAAATCCCGCGGGTACGACGTCACGAAACGCAACCGCTCCAGCCCGGGCAGCACGGCCGCCGCGTTCAACAGATCGGCGAAGTCCAGGTCCCGGCCGCTACCCAGGGGCGGCGGCGGCTCTCGCCAGTGGTTCACGGTCTGGCCGAGCAGCTCGACTTCAAGGAAACCGTAGTCGACGAGGTGCTCGATCTCGCTCAGAATCTCCGCCATCGACCGGCACCGTTCGGGTCCCCGGGTGTTCGGCACAACGCAGAACGTGCAGCGCTTGTTGCAGCCTTCGATGATCGTGACCATGCCCTTGTGGGCGCTGTCCCGGCTGATCGCCTCGAAGTCGTACGGCCTCTCCTCGGGAAACCCGACCGCCAGGACGCGCTCGCCGCGGCGGCTGCGCTCGAGAACCGATCCGAGTTCGCCGACCCGGCCGGTACCGACGACGAAGTCGATGTCCGGGTTGCGCCGCAGGGCATCTTCGCCTTCCTGCTGCGCGACGCAGCCGCAGAAGCCGATTCGGAGATTCGTCCGTTCGCGCTTCAGCAGCCGGTACTCCCCCAGTCGGGAGTAGGACTTCTGAGCGGCCTTCTCGCGCACCGAGCACGAGTTCAGAAGGATCAAGTCCGCCTGCTGCAGCTCACGCGTCGGCACGAGGCCCTGCTGCATCAACTGGCCGGCCATGCGCTGGCTGTCCAGCTCGTTCATCTGGCAGCCCCAGGTCTCGATGTAGAACCGCTCCACGGCGCGGAGACTACTAGCTGCTACCCGGTATGGACCGCCGCGCGCCGGTGCGCGGCGCTCGCGCCGGATGCGGCGAGCAGGCTCTCGACCTCCGCCGCCGTCGACGCAGCGACGCACCGGCGTGCGAGTTCCTCCGCGTCGGAGATATCGAGCGAACGCACCACCTCCTTGACGCTGGGAACGCCGCGGGGACTCATCGAAAGCTGCCGCAGGCCCAGACCGAGCATGAGCGGCACGCACTCGGGGCTTGCCGCCATCTCGCCGCACAGGGCCACTGGAACCCGCTGCCTCCGGCCCGCCTCGACCACGAGCTGAATCATGCTCAGGACGGCGGGATGCAGGGGTTGATAGAGGCCCGCCACGTGTTGGTTCGTCCGATCGACCGCCAGCGTGTACTGGATCAGGTCGTTCGTGCCAATGGAGAGAAAGTCGACTTCGGCCGCGAGTTGGCGGGCGATCATCACCGCCGCCGGCACTTCCACCATGGCGCCAAGCTCCACGTCCCGCCGGTACTCGGCGCCCTCGGCCTCGAGTTCGGCGCAAACCTCGTCGCAAAGACGGCGCAACGCCCGGATCTCATCGACCGTGGTCACCATCGGGGCCATGATGCGCAGGTTGCCGAAGGGCGCGGCGCGGAACAGGGCGCGCAACTGGACGCGGAACACATCCACGCGCGCCAGGGTCAGCCGAATGCCGCGCTGACCCAGCACCGGGTTCTCCTCGTCCTGCGGCACCAGGCCGCGCGCCACCTTGCCGCCGCCGAGGTCGAAGGTCCGCACCACGACGGGCTGGGGGGCCAACGTCTCCAGGAGTTGCCGGATCACGGCCACCTGCTCTTCCTCGGAGGGCAGCTCGGGGCTCTTCTCGAGATAGAGGAACTCGCTTCGGTAGAGGCCGATGCCGGAGGCGCCGAACCGCCGCACGTCATCGAGTTCCTCGGGCAACTCCACGTTGGCCAGCAGCTCGACCTCCGCCCCGTCGATGGTTCGGGCCGGCAGATCCCTGGCCGCGGTCGACTGCGCCTCCTCGTGCCGCCGCCGCCGGCGTTGAAGGTTGCGGTACTGATCCAGCGTCTCCGGCGTGGGATGGAGAGTCAGACGCCCCTCTTCCCCATCCACGATCACCGGGTCATCGTCGGCAACGCGGTTCGTGATGTCCACGATGCCGGTCACCAACGGGACGTCCAGCGCACGCGCAACGATGGCGGTGTGCGAGTTGGCGCCGCCGACCTCGATCGCGAATCCCACCGCCCCGCGGCGACCCAGGCGCAATACCTCGTCCGGCGTCAACTCATGACTGACAACGACCACGTTGCGGTCGAAGTCCTCGCCGCCACCCGACGAAGATCTCTTCCCTGCCAGTGCCCGGAGCAGGTAGCGGGTGACGTCGCGAAGGTCCTCGCCCCGTTCGCGCAGGTGCTGGCTCTTGACCTGGGCGAACTTCTCGCCGAGATCGTCGGCCACGGCCTGTACCGCCCACTCCGCATTGACCCCATCGCGGCGGATCATCTGATCGATGCGGCGGGCGAAGGACGAGTCGCGCAGGATCACCGAGTGGGCATGGAAGATGGAGGCCAGGTCACTGCCGAAGGTCTCGGCGATCCGGCTCTCGGTGGCCTCGAGTTCCGCCTCCACCGCGCGTACGGCCGCACCGAAGCGCTCGACCTCGCGGTCCAGACCGCCCCTCCGGATCGTTACCCGGAGCACTTCGACACCGTGGCCGCGAAGGCAGACCGCGGGGCCGATCGCGACACCCGGCGCGGCGCCGGCTCCCTGGAGGGTCTCCTGTGGCTTCCTGTTGTCCGGTCTGTTCATGAATCCTCGCCGAACCGGGTCTCTATCAGGTCGCAGACCGCCGCCATCGCGGCCTGCTCGTCCTCACCCAGGCAGCGAACGGTCAACCTGGAGCCCCGTCCGGCCCCCAGCAGCAAGACCCCGAGGATGCTCCGCGCCTCGGTCTCGCGGCCGCCCGTTCGCAACACGACGTCGGACCGGAACTGCTTTGCCGTCTGCACCAGCCTGGCGGCCGCGCGCGCGTGCAGGCCCAGCTCGTTGACAACCTCGACCACTCGTTCCGTCACTTCGGCTCCCGCGTACAGCCGCTCACGGCGAGCTGGATGCTCTTGCGTCCATTGCACCAGATCCAGTCCGCCAGGTCCGGCAGGTCGAGATCCGGCGCTTCGCAGCAGAGGCTGAGCACCATCGGCAGGTTGACGCCTGTCACGACCGCGGCGTTCGCTACTCCCGACGCCCGCAGCGCGCAGTTGGAGGGCGTGTCACCGAACATCTCGGTCAGGATCAGAACGCCCGCTCCGTGTTCCTCCTCGAGCCGCCGGACCCTGGCCTCGATGAGGTCCGCTGCCTCGGCGGCGTCGGCGCACCAGTCGACGCAGAGCGCGTAGACCGGCACCGGACAGGTGTCGCGATCCTGGCCGGAAATGGCCCGCGCGGAGTCGAGCAATCGCTGGGCGAGGTCACCGTGCGAAACGATGAGCACCGGGACGGTCACGGGGCGCTCGCCGCCCGCGACCGGTGGCGTTCCACGTCCCGGTGCTGCAAACGGATCTGCCAGGCGTCGGCGGCGAGCCGGTCCGCCACGGCTTCCGAGACCGCGACCGACCGGTGCCGACCGCCGGTACAGCCGATACCGACGGTCAGGTAGCTCCGGTTCTCGTCCCGGAATCTCGGCAGGAGATAGGCCAGAAGGCTCACCAGCCGGTCGACCAGTTCGCCGAAAGCCTCGTGTTCGTGCAGGAAGCCCTGAACCGCCCGGTCGGTCCCCGGCTTCTCCCGCAGTTCGGCAACGAAGTACGGGTTCGGCAAGAACCGGACATCGAACATCAGGTCGACACCCGCAGGGACGCCGAACTTGAAGCCGAAACTGACGATGTTGACGGTCAGACCACCCGCATCGCTTGACGCGAACTCGTTGTAGATCGCGGCACGGAGTTCATGGATCGTCGAATCCGTGGTGTCGAACACGCGCGAGGCGCGCCCGCGAAGCTCCAGGAGCATCTCCCGCTCGCGCCGAATGCCGTCGATCACGCGCTCCCCCTCAGCCGTCAGGGGATGCCGCCGCCGGGTCTCGGAGTACCTCCGGACCAGCACGTCCTCGGAGCTGTCGAGAAAGATCAGCACCGGCTCGACCAGGTCCGGATCCGCTTCGTCGAGCAGGCGCGGCAGTTCCTCCGCGAGGCCGGGAGTGCGCAGGTCCGTGACCAGCACGATCGCCTCGAATCCCGGTGCGGCCGTGGCCGGCTCGCGGACAAGGTGCCTCAGCAGAGGCAGAGGCAGGTTGTCGATGCAGTGATGACCGAGGTCCTCGAAGCACCGGGCAACCGTGCTCTTGCCCGAGCCCGAAAGGCCGGTGATCACGAACAGACGGACTGGCAACTCAGGCACGCCCGTTGGCGCAAAGCAGCTCGTAGATCTCCTGCGGCCTGGACACCCTGCGCAGGCGCTCGCGGCCGCCGCTGCTCACCCACTCGGAAATGGCTGCCAGGGCCTTGAGGTGACTGCCGGCGCTCTCGCGGGGAGAAAGCAGAACGAAGAAGAACCGGACCGGAACGCCGTCATCGGCGCCGTAGTCGACACCGCGCTTCGACACCGCTACCGCCAGCACGATGTCCCGCAAACCGCGGATCCGTCCGTGCGGAATCGCCATACCGCCGCCCACGGCCGTCGAGCCCAACTCCTCCCGCTCCCGCAGGGCGGACAGGACCTCATCCGGGTCCGAGAGGCCGAGGACACGGCAGATCCGCTCGGTCAGAGTTCGCAATGCGCCGTCGCGGCTCGTGGCCTCGACATTGGAGAAGATCAGTTGCGGCTTCGCCAGACTTGACAGATCCATCTTGGTTCGGCGGTCCCCCCTTGTGCCCCTGTCTCAGAAAATTTGTCTGCGATCGGTCGAGGACGGAATACCGAGTTCATCCCGGTACTTGGCGACAGTTCGCCGGGCGATGTTGATGCCGTCCTGCTGCAGCTCGCGTGTCAGCGCCGAATCCGATAGCGGCCGGCGACCGTCCTCGTCGCCGATCAGGTCGCTCAGCATGCGCTTCACCGTCAACGAGGAGATCTCTCCGCCCCGGTGGCGGTCGATGCCGCTGTGGAAGAAGAACTTCATCGCAAACAGGCCGCGCGGCGTGTGAATGTACTTGTTCGACACGACGCGGCTCACCGTCGACTCGTGCATGCCGATGTCGTCGGCCACGTCACGCAGCACCATGGGCCGCAGTTCATCGAGACCGTGGTCGAAGAACCTCCGCTGCTGCCGAAGAATGGACTCCGCGACCTTGTAGATCGTTCTCTGACGCTGGTCAAGGCTCTTGATGAGCCACATCGCCGAACGCATCTTGTCCTTGAGGAAGTCCCGCGCCTCCACCTGGTTGCCGTCCCGCTGCATTCGCCGCAGCATGCTGCGGTAGGCGCCGCTGATCCGCAACTTGGGCAGGCCGTCGTCGTTCAACTGGATCGCCCACTCGCCACCGGTCTTGACCGCGACCACATCGGGCTCGACGTACTCTACGCGCTCATTCGAGAACTGCCGGCCCGGTCGCACCTCAAGCGCCTTGATCTCTTCGACCGGCGCCTCGAGTTGCGCCAACGGAGTACGCAGGCGGCGCGCGACGAGCCGGAACTGCCGTCGAGTGAACGGCGCCCAACATTCGTCGACGATGCGGTAGGCCAGTCCCTCCGTGGCGTCCTTTGCCTTGAGTTGCGCCAGCAGACACTCCTGCAGCGAATGCCACCCCACGCCGGGCGGATCGAGACTCCGGACCAACTCCAGAGCCCGCTCCACCAGCTCGAGGCGATACCCGGGTACCGGAACCGGATCGGGCGCCAACTCAGGAACCTGCGCTTGTGGAGCTGAGGGCGCGCCGCCGTTGTGCTGCTCGCCGCTACTCAGCGCCTCGTTCATCTCCCGGGCCCTGGCGACCTCGGAGCGGTAACGCTCCGCCTCCCGTTCCTCGGCGCCCAGGAGTCGAATCTCCTCGACCGACGCCCGCAGGAAGCCGTCCGCGTCGACATTGCCGATCACCAACTCGGCGACCTCCCGCAGCAGCGGCGATGCGTCCGACATGCGCAACTGCCAGAGCAGATGGTCGTAGAGGTCCGGCTCGCGGCTGATGCTGTTCTCGAACGGCGAAAATTCCCGGCTCTCGAAGGTGTTCGCGACCGTCGAGTCAGACCCGAGGTAGTCGTTGAAGTACGCGTCGAGGTCGATGTCTCCCATCGAAGGCTCGTCCGCGGGCTCGGGCTCGGGCTCGGGAGTGTCGACCTCCGCGCCTTCCTCGGCGCCGTTCAACTTCGCCGTCTCGTCGCCCGGCGCCGCTGGAGTATCGACCTTCGTCGTTTCGGCAGTCTCCGCCGAAGCTGCCTCTTCGGGATCCTCGTTCTCGCCCTCCTCGCCCTCCTCGCGGCCATCCTCGAGCACCGGGTTCTCGACGATCTCCTGGTTGAGCACGCCCTCGAGCTCGAGGCGGGTCATCTGCAGCAGCTTGATCGCCTGCTGCAGCGCCGGCGTCATGACCAGCCGTTGGGCCAGCTTGAGCGAGAGCCTCTGTTGGAGCACCATGATCGCGTTCGAACGGCAGCGGTTTCTGGGGCCAGGCCGGTCCCGCTCGAAGCCGTCGCACCGTGCCACCGCGCTCGGTGTCTGGCCGCGCGCCAACGGCGTACCAGCAAAACCAATGCCAAGGTGACGCTATCACCTTGAGCTGATGCTAGAGCGTGAACTCGGCGCCGAGGTAGATCTTCCGTACCGTCGGGTCGGCCGAGAGTTCCGCCGGCGTCCCTGTACGCAGGATCCTGCCGTCGTTGATGATGTAGGCGCGGTCCGTGATCTTCAGGGTCTCCCGCACGTTGTGATCCGTGATCAGAATGCCGATGCCCATGTCACGAAGCTGCCGGATGATCGCCTGGATGTCGAGTACCGCGATCGGATCGATGCCGGCGAACGGTTCGTCGAGAAGGATGAAGCTGGGACTGATCGCGAGCGCGCGGGCAATCTCGAGCCGGCGCCGCTCGCCGCCGGAAAGCTGGTTCCCCTTTGAGCGCCGTACAGCTACGAGATCGAAGTCAGAGGTCAACTGGTTGATCCGGCGGCGCTGCTCGGCGCGGCCCAGGCCCAGTGTCTCGAACACCGCGCGCAGGTTGCCTTCGACGGAAAGACGCCGAAACACCGAGGGTTCCTGCGGCAGGTAGCTGATGCCCTGCTGCGCGCGCAGGTACATGGGCAGGTCGGTGATGTCGACGTCATCGAGGAAGACGCGGCCGGCGTCCGGTCGCGTCAAGCCGACGACCATGTAGAACGTGGTCGTCTTGCCCGCGCCGTTGGGCCCGAGCAGACCCACGACTTCGCCCTGGCCGACCTCGACCGACACGTCCTGGACGACTGGTCGCCCCCGATAGACCTTCCGCACATCCTGCGTGCGAATGCGATGGCCTGATGCCGTCCGCTCGGTCACGGGTTGCCGGCGCCGGCAGCCGCGCTGCCGGACGGCCCCATCTCGTAGCGGCCCTCATCGATCCAGTAGATCAGGCGCGACCCTCTCAGGAGATCCCCTCCCTTGTGGATGGCGACGCCGCCGGTGAGCCGGATCAGGCGATCCGCTACCACATACACGACCCGGTCGGCGTCGGCCGACAGGTCCTGGGCGGCATCCTCGAGTCGAGCGTTCCCCAGGCAGTGCAGCGCCCGCGTCTGGACATCCTCCGAATCACCGTTCGCAGCCGCCGTCTCGACCGTCAACTCGTCGCAGCTCAGGCGCTGGTCTCCCAGGACCGCCGAGGTCCCGCCGCTGTAGCGCAACTCGCCGTCGTCCTCGGAGAAGCTCAGCCTCTCCGAAACCACCAGCCACTCCTCGGAAGGAGCGTCGGCCTCCGGCTCTCCCGCGTCCGTCGGCGCGAGCGCCGGCGCCTCGCGCCAGGTCGTGCGAACGTTGCCGCTCGCCAAGAGACGCTTGCGATCCCCGCTGACCCGGAGCTGTGCGGCCGCGAGATCGTACTCACCGATGAGCGCCACGACTTCTCCCCGGAACAGGCTGCCTTCCTCGTCGCAGAGCAGGGCCTCCTGCGACCTGATCGTCGACGGACCATCGGCTGGCGCTGCGCCGGCAAGGGGCAGAGCGCCTCTTCCGTCTTCGTCCGCGCCCCGAAAGGTGATCGCCACGCCTCCACTCGCTTCGGAGCAGGCCGTTGCCTGGTCGAACACGGTGCGGGGTGCTTCGAGTTCCCCTTCGGCGAGGATGAGCTTCGCCGGTTCCCCGAAGAACTCGACCCGCCCGGTCGAGGGCTCGATCGCGGCGCGGTCCGCGAGCGCACGCACCGGCTCGCGGCGCCGATCCGTCAGTTCGACATTGCCTTCCAGGATCAACTCCGTCAGAGCGCCGTCGCTGTCGAAACGGCCATTGGCGACACTGCTCGAAGCGACTCGCAGAGGTTGTCTCCGCTCAGGAACCCGCTCGTCGAGCACGACGCTCCCGCGCGACTCGAACTCGGACGGCACGCCGTCGACGAAGGCGAAGGCAAGCACCTGCGCCCGCAGCCGGCGCCGGGACCCATCCGCATAGTCGATTCGCAGCACGCCGGGGCCGCCCCTGTTCGGACCGCTCAACAGCAGCCGGCTCGGGAGTTGATCGGGGTCGAATCCAACGTCCAGCGCATTGCCGATCAGAACCAGCGTCCCGCCTTCCGCGTCCGTCTCGCCATCCTCCGTTCTGAGCCCGCCACTTCCGAGAGGCGCCTGCAGCAGAACCGCCCCACGAGCCTCGAGTGAGGTCGGCGCATCGCCGGCTTCCTGGGCCAGGGCGAGGGTCAGGGAACGCGCGGCGAGATTCAGGTCGCCGAACCGCGTCGTGGCGCCGCCCCGCGCGATCAGGGTCCCCTCGCTCCAGCGGTACTCCAGCGTCTCGCCGGTCAGGGACAGCGGCTCGGGCGAATCGCCGAACTCCATCGCGGCGCCGCCGGTCGCCCTCATCCGTCCCTCACGCCATCGATACTCCAGCCTCTCGGCACTCAGGGACAGGGGCCGCGGCGAATCGCCGGTCTCGCTCGTTGCCGCGGCGCCGGTCACCCGGACTCCGCCCGTGAGGTTCGCCACTTCCCGACGGAAGTCGACCCGCAAGCCGTCGCCGACCGCCGTGATGCCTTCGAACGTGAACCCGCTGTCGTCGGCCGCCGTCAGAACCAGGCCGCCCTCGGCGAGGTCCATCCAGTCCGTGTCGACTACGAGGCCGTTGGTGCCTTGAAGCGACACCGCGCCCTCCAGATGGGTCGCCTTCGTGACCTCGTTGTAGGTCGCGCCGTCGGCGTGCAGGCGGTAGTGGTCATCGCCGCGCGGATAGTCGACCTCGACCTCCTTCAGCAGCACGTTGCCCTGGTCGTCGGAACTCGTCCGGGCGCCCCGAATGCGGAACACTTCCACGCCCTCACGCTCGAGCGTCGATTCGAACTGCTCAGCGCTGAGCTGGACGGTCTCTTCGCCCGGGACCGCGGCCTCGTCCGCACCCGTAGCCTCCTCGGCCCCCTCGTCGGCGACGACGGCCGTGCTCTCCTGCCGTCCACTCAGGAAGACCGAGGCCAACCCGCCGACGCCGGCAATCAGCACCACGAGCAGGAACGCCCTCACAAGCCGCGTGCGGACTTGCCGCCGCCGCCCGAAGCCCGCATCCTTCCGCCCTCCTGGCCGGTAGACGGAGTCCTGGCGCGGCTCGGATTCGGGCGAAGGGGATGCCCCGCCGGGCCCGGGGGGCGTCTCGGTGTTCATGGGCCAAGTCTACTTGGCGCTGTCGGTTCCGGTCCCCGTGGCGCGCGCAAGTCGCCTCGCGTCCTCGACCCTGACCACGAGACCGCGGGCGTACGTATCCCATTCCAGCGCCCCGAGTACCTCGAAGAGTCCGTCCAGGTCGGCCAGCCGTTCCCGCCAGCCCCAGCCGAGCAACTGCACGGTTCGGCCGGACTCGGAACCCCGACTTCCCCCGCGCTTGACACGCAGTTTGACGTGGCCCTTGCCGAACTCACGCACCGGACCGCTCCGTTCCAGCGGTCCGAGCCGGATCAGCGGCCGGCGATTCCCTTCACCGTGCGGTTCCAACTGCGACAGCTCGCGGAACAGACCCGGCTCGACCTGTTCCGGAGACAGGTTCAGCTCATACTCCCGCCGCCGCACGAGCACCTCGGGGGCCCAATCGGCAGCCTCCTCCATCTCGGCCTTCAGAGCCGGCAGTTCGGAGACGCCCACCGACAGGCCGATAGCCTGGGGATGCCCTCCGAACCGCTCCATCCGCGCCTCGAAACCGGTCATGAAGGAGTGGAGATCGACACCGGGGATGCTGCGACCGGAGCCGGTGCCCAACTCGCCATCGACTCCCAGCAGGATCACCGGACGATGGAACTCGCGGGCAAGGCGCCCGGCGGCAATGCCGACGACGCCCCGATGCCATTCCTGACTCCAGGCCATGAGGATCCCGGGCCTCCTCCCGCCGGCCGAGAGCACCTCGGTGGCCTCCTCTACCACCCGCCGTTCTTCGCCCTGCCGCTGGCGGTTCAGAGAGTCGAGTTGTCCCGCGAGACGGTCCGCCTCGGCCTTGTCCCGGGTCAACAGCAGGCTCAGCGCCAGATCGGCACTGGCCAGCCGGCCGGCAGCATTGAGCCTCGGCCCCAGCCGAAAGGCGACTTCCGTGGACGACACCGCGCCCTGGATGCGAGCGACGCGCATCAGGGCCTGGAGCCCCGGCGACCGTGACTGTGACAGCGCCTGCAGACCGAGCGCGGCGATGACGCGGTTCTCGCCCACCAGGGGCACCACATCCGCGATCGTCCCGAGGCACGCCACGCGCAGCAGCGCAGCCAGGGGCTCCTCGCGGCCGCTGCGGCGAAAGACGGCCTGCGCCAGCTTGAACGCGAGTCCGGCGCCGCAAAGGTGGCGGAAGGGATACGTGCAGCCGTCCTGCTGAGGATTGACCTGGATCGCCTGGGACGGAAAATCGCTTCCGGCGACGTGATGATCGGTCACGACCACGTCCATTCCCTGCCTGATCGCCTCCTCCACCGCCTCGTTCGAGGTCGTTCCGCAGTCCACCGTGACGATCAGCGAGGCGCCCGCGCGCTTCGCCTTCTCGACCTGAAGGACCTGAAAGCCGTATCCCTCCGTCAGCCGGTTCGGCAGGATGGGAACGGCATCGGCGCCCAGGGCGCGCAGTACGGCGGTGAGCAGCGCACAGGCGCTCACTCCGTCCACGTCGTAGTCCCCCACTACGGCGACGGTGCCGCGGTCGCGGCAGACGGCATGCACCCTCTCGCCCGCCTCCTCCATCCCTTTGAGCAGGAACGGGTCGTGCAAGCCGCGGCGGTGGGGTTTGAGGAAGGTCTCAGCCTCCGCCTCCGTCTGCACCCCCCTGCGGGCGAGCGGCGCCGCAAGCAGCCCGTATCCCGCTTCCAGGAGTCGTGCGGTGGAATCGGGAATGGGCTTCTCCACCCACTCGACCGTCTCTCCGCGGTGGCCGCCGCTCTGCTCCGCCATCGTCACATCAGGTCCTGGGGGTCAACATCGACGGTAAGGTCCGCGGCCGGCGCCGGCGCGACGGCGCCGGCCAGCCGACGCACGTCGGCGCCGCTGGCGGACCGCATCAGGAACTGAAACCGCCACTGTCCCTTGAGGCGCTCGAGCGGCGCCGGCGCGGGTCCCGAAAAACGCACGCCCGCGGACAGCGCGTGGGCCCGGGCGGCCCCTGCAAGCTCCCTGATCCGTTCCCAACCGCGTTCCCGTTCACGATCACGAACCACGACCTGGACCATACGCGTGAACGGCGGATAGTGGAACACCCGGCGAAACCGCATCTCCTGGCTGGCAAAGGCCTCGTCATCTCCGTTCAGTACCGCCTGGATCGCATAGTGGTCCGGATGGTAAGTCTGGATCACGAACCGGCCCGGGCGTTCGCCTCGACCGGCCCGCCCGGCGAGCTGCGTGAGCAGCGCGTAGCTGCGCTCCGCGGCCCGAAAATCCGGGAACCCGAGGTAGGAGTCCGCCGTGAGCACCGCCGCGAGTGCGACGTCCGGGAAGTGGTGTCCCTTGGACACCATCTGGGTGCCGATCAGGATCTGTGTACGCCCGCTGCGGAACCTCTCCAGGACGGCAGCGGGGCCTCCTACGCGCCGGGTCGCGTCCCGGTCCAACACGTCCACGACCGCCCCCGGAAACCGCGCCAGGACCTCCTCCTCCACCCTCTCCGTGCCGGCGCCGATCGGCTGAAGGGCGTCCTCTCCGCAGCCCGGGCAGAGCCGCGGCACTTCCTCACGGGCGCCGCAGTAGTGGCAGACCAGCCTTCCGTCCCGGCGGTGGTAGCTCTTGGGCAAGCCACAGTCCTCGCAGGGCATGTTCTCGCCGCAGGCGCGACACAGCAGTTGCGGCGAGTAGCCCCGCCGGTTGCGCAACAGGATCACTTGCTCTCCCCGCTCCAGGCTGTGTGTGATCTGGTCGATCAGGGACCCGGAGAACATCACGTCCCCCGGCCGGCGGGCGGCGCCGGCCTCATTGCGGAGGTCGACCAGGATCGGTTCGGGAAGCGAACCCGATCCGACCCTGGCGGTGAGCCGGAGGTGGCGATACCGACCGCGCTCGACGTTCAAGCGGGTTTCAAGACTCGGTGTCGCGGAGACCAGCACCGCGGCCGCCGAACACGAGCGGGCCCGCACGAGGGCCAGATCCCGGCCGCTGTACCGCGGACGCGTGTCCTGCTTGTAGGCCGCGTCCTGCTCCTCGTCGACCACGATCAGGCCCAGGTTCTGAACCGGAGCGAAGACCGCCGACCGAGGACCGATGACGACCCGGCATTCGCCGCCGCGGATGCGCTCCCACTCCTGACGGCGCTCGGCACTGCCGAGATTCGAGTGCAACAGCGCGACCAGGTCCCCGAAGCGTTGCTTCAAGGTCCGCGCGAGCGCCGGCACCAGGGCGATTTCCGGCACCAGAACGATGACGGACCGGTCCTCCTCGACCGCCGCCCGAGCCGCTCGAAGGTAGACCTCGGTCTTTCCGGATCCGGTGATGCCGCCCAGAAAGCAGGGCTGGAAACGCCGGCGCCGGACCGCGGCCACGAGTTCGTCGGCGGCGACGGCCTGGTCAGGGCGCAGTTCGATCGGCTCCGCCGCGTCATCACCGGCCAGGCGATGGCGGGCCAGATCCATCGTCTCGATCTGGGTAAAGGAGCGCAGAACGCCAAGTCGAGCCAGGCGCCGGACAACGGCTGCCGAAGCACCGGTCTGGGCGCGGAGCTCCCCCAGCGTCGCCGGCCGGTTCAGTTCCGCGAGGTACTCGACCACGAGGCGTCCCGCCGGAGATCGCCCGCAGGCCTGAAGCTGGGTCTCGCGGTCCCCCGCCGGCAGTTCGACGGCCGCACTGTAGCGGGAACTCCGGCTACCGGATTCGTACAGTCTGATCCGGCCTCTCTCCCGCCAGTTCTCGATCCGATTGAAGAGCGTCGCCTCTCCCATTTCGTTCCAGATCGTAGCCAGCGTCAGGCGGCCTTGATCCAGAAGCAGTCTTTGCAGGGCCTGACTCAGCGGGTCGCGGCAATCGTGGAGCGCACCGCGGTTGGTGAGTTCCACGCGCCGGTCGCCCCAGCCAGTGAGCTGGCCGGGGACCATCGCCCTCAGTACTTCGCCGATCGGCGCGGCGTAGTAGGAGGAGGCGAAACGGGCGATTTCCATCAGGTCGTCCGGCAGGACCGGTTCCAGGTCGACGACCGATTCAATCGGGCGCAGTTGCGTTTCGACGCCGGCCGGGGGGCGGGCCGGAAGGCCCACGATCCAGCCTGTCAGGCGCCGCTTTCCCACGGGTACCCGCACGCGGACGCCGACTCGGGCCAGGCTGCTCCAGCGCCTCGGCACGCTGTAGGTCAGGGGATCCGGCAGCGGCAGCGGCACCGCGACCTCGGCGTACTCGCCTCCAGCGGCGCCCGTCCCGGCATCCTGCGGCCGCGCCGCTGAACTCACTTCGTCCCGTTCTGCGGCGCAGCCTCACGGCCGGCCCGGTCCTCCTCGACACAGTTGCCGCATACGCCGGCGGTCAACTGAGCTTCAGGCACGTGAACGCCGCAACGGCGGCACCGAAGCAGAGCGCTTGGCCGTCCGGGGCCACGAGCCCCCCCGGCGTCGTCTTCGGAGGCCCCGAACGGGGAACCACCGGCGGTACCGCGCGTACCCGACCCCGCGCCGGTCCGGCCTCTACCGGGAGTACCGGCGGCGGATCGTTGCAATACCTGGAGCAGGCGCAGAAAGGAACGCGCCTCCCCGGCTCGTGGCGAGCGCAGCAGCCCGCGGACGATCCGCGAGATCCACATCCATGCCACCAACAGGGCAATCAGGATGACGAGGAACTTTGTCACGATCTACACCAGCCTTGGCGGCTGAAGATTCCCTGCTGAACCGCCTGCCCGTCGAATCCAGGCGGTCCTGGTCCTCAGGAGGCGCCGCGGCCCAAGAGCCTCAACTGGCCTTGGCCTTGGCCTTGGAGATCTTCTCGAGGCTGCCCGTGAGCGCCTTCTCGACCAGCGCCTCGGCTTCCTCTTCGCCGATCTCTCTGACGTGCAGAACCTCGCTGACGATGAAGTATCTCGCCTTCTCGTACATCTTCTTCTCGCGGAACGACAGGCTCTTCTTCTGGCTCACCAGGCGCAGGTTCTTGAGCACCTGGGCGGCGTCAGTCAGGGAACCGGTCCGCATCTTGTCGAGGTTCTGCTTGTAGCGGCCCTTCCAGTCCTTGTAGACGTCGATGTTGCCGTCCTCGATCAACCGCAGCAGGTCCTTGATCTCTCGCGGCTTGGCCAGACGCCGCAGGCCCACCCGATCCAGATTCTCCTCGGGCACCATCACCTTCGAGTCGTTTCCCAGAACCCGCAGGTGGTAGTAAGTTTGCTTCTCGCCGCCGTCCGGGGCGCTCAGCGCGATCCGTTCCACCACGCTCACGCCGTGGTTGGGGTATACGACCTTCTCACCGACTCGAAACACTCTGAACCCCCTTGCACGACACCCGTTCAGACACGTGACAGTTGCCCGCCTCGGCAAACATCGCCGGAACCCTGAATGCAGTTCCGAGATCGGTCGCCAGTTGCTGGTCTGGATATCTCTAAGTTACGGATAGCCACACAGTTAACGGGCGCGGATTGTAGCCGAGAGGGCTCAGAACGTCAAGCCGTTCCCGCTCCATTTGCGCCTACTTCGAGCCGCAGGCTCTAAGTCCTTGAAGACGCGGACTTTGCAGCTCCAGCACTGGAAGTTGCACGGTGGCGGTGCTACTCTGCGCCACCGTCGCCGCGGCACCCCTCCGCAAGGGGTGCGGATTTCCATGCCGGAGTGGCGGAATGGCAGACGCAGGGGACTCAAAATCCCCCGCCTTCACGGGCGTGTGGGTTCGACTCCCACCTCCGGCACCATCCCGGCTTCTGGAAGGGTCCCCTGCGGGGACTCCAGCAACCCTGCGCCTTCACGGGCGTGTGGGTTCGACTCCCACCTCCGGCACCATCCCGGCTTCTGGAAGGGTCCCCTGCGGGGACTCCAGCAACCCTGCGCCTTCACGGGCGTGTGGGTTCGACTCCCACCTCCGGCACCATCCCGGCTTCTGGAAGGGTCCCCTGCGGGGACTCCAGCAACCCTGCGCCTTCACGGGCGTGTGGGTTCGACTCCCACCGCCGGCACCAGCGCCGCTCTCCGGCGTGCGTTAACTGTCGGCTTCGGCGTCGTCGACGAGTTCGATGCCCTCTTGGTCCAGCAGCATGCCGATCGCCTTGAAGTAGGCCAGCAAGGCCCGCCGGTAGCCCGTGACCGCCGCGACTTCGCGGCTTCGCGCCGCAGTCAGGTCTTCCTGGATTTCGAGCACCTGGAAGCTCGTCCAGAGTCCGTTCTCGTAGCGTTTCTGGGCGGCATCGAGGTTCTTCTCCGCCAACTCTCGCGACACCCGAGCGGAGTCGATCTGCTTGCCCGCGGTCTCCACCGCGCGCGAGGCGGTACGGACTTCGGTGCGGATCGAGAGCATGACGTCCTGGAGTTCGAGCCGCCCCTGGTCCAGCGCCAGTTCGGCGATCCGACTCTGCGCCTTGGCCAACCGGTTCTGGAGCGGCTTCGAGAAGTTCAGGCCGACATTCCAGCCCTCGAACACTTGTCCCAGGATTCCGGTGTAGAGCTGGCCCACGGTCGAGAAGTAGTCGAGCGAGTCGGTACGGGCGTACTCCTCAGGGCACGGAGAGAACAGGTCGGCGATGCTGGGCGTACCTGGGCGCTCGCAGGTCATCCGCTCGCCGCCGAGCGCGTTGCGCCCGTAGCTCACGCTCAGGTTGAGGTCGGGCCGCCTCTGGTTCTTCAGAAAACCCGCGTCGATCAACAGGGACGCGATCTGAAGCTCCTGCCGGTCGATCTCGGCCCGCCGGTCAAGCGCCCAGCCCAGCGAAGCCTCCAGGTCGATGACGACGCGGGAGATCTCCGGCGAGGTGGTCGGCACGATCTCCAGATCCCAGAACGAGTCCTCGTCCAGATTGAGCAGCCGTCTGAGTTCGTCCGCCGCATCCTGGATCTGCGCCTGCACACGGATGATCTCCTCCTCCCGGGTGGCGATACCGGCCTCGCTCTGCACGAGTTCAAGCGGCGCCAGCGTACCCACCTCGATCTGGATGCGGTTCATCTCGTGGAGTTCCTCGGCCAGGGCGAGGCTCTCCTCCGCGACCTTGAGCTGCTCCTGCGCTTCGACCAGAGCCCAGTAGCCGTTGGCCACGGTCTGCACCATGTCGACCACCTGAACCTCCAGATCTTCCAGGCTCATGTCGCTGTTCAATCGCGCCACCGCGAGATTGCGCTCCGTGATCTGCTTGCCCCGGTTCCTGAGCAGTGGCTGATTGAAGGCGACCTCCAGGCTCGACCGCAGACTGGGGTTGATGTCGGAGAAGACGGAGTTCGACTGGGAGCGGCTGTTCTGGAAGTTGATCGTGAAATCGCCGCCGGACGAGATCGGCTGCCGCAACTCCACGTTCGCGGTAATCGTCTCGTTCTTGGTCACGGTGGCGCCGTCAAGCTGGGAGGCGGACGGACGGCTGTCGCTGTTCACATTGCCGTTGACCCCAACCACCAGGTCGTAGACGCCGTACTCCTGATTGATCCGGAACAGCGATTGCGACCGCTGGTAGCGCTGCACCAGAAGACCCAGATTGCTCTGCAGGGCGATCGCGATCGCTTCGTCCAGGTCCAGGCGAAGCTGCTGATCCTCGATGTCCAGATCGGGCGTCACCGGCCGGGTGATCCAGGTCGAGCCCACCCGCACCTGCGCTCCCGCCGGCGAAGTCGACGCCGCAAGCAGGATGAGAACGCCACAGAGCGCGGCGATCATCACCGCGGGCTTTCGGACTCGCTGTACTCGAAACAAGTTCATCGGGCTGCGTTCCTTCCTTCGACCGCGTCCCAGCCGCAACGGCCGCCACGCATCGTGTCTCCCTCTTTGACGCGAGAGGCGTGAGGTTGTTTCACCAACCCTATGCCCCGAACTCCTCAGGCGTCGCCTGTCCGAGCCGCACGATCCCCAACCCGCGGGTCGGGCCGGCCACACCCTATCCCGCGGCGGGCCGCTCGTTCAGCAGCTCGGAGGCAACCGCTCGCGCCTCATCCAAGGTCCCCGTCAGCCGGTCCTGCGCGATGCCCCGGAGGATGTCGAGTGTCCGCAGGGTCCTGGCGACGGAGCCGGAAAGGCCGCATACGACCACCTCTGTCCGCGCCGCGGAGGCCACCTCGGAGAGCCGCCGCATCACCATGGCGGCGCTGTCGTCCAGATGCACGGCTTCGGAGAAGTCGAAGATCACCACTTCGTGGTCCTTGATGTCTCCTCCGATTACCGCCACCAACTTGCTCGAGGAGGCCACCGTGAGTGTCCCCTTGAGTGCCACGAGGCCGACGCGCACCGAGTACCGATCCGCTGCCGGCGGTCCCTGTTCCTCGGTGAAGAACGTGCGATCGAGAAGCGGGACGGAGACCACACTGTCCAGTTCGAGCCGCTCCAGCCGCCGGGCATGCGCCATGCCCGCGGCGATCAGGCCGACCGCCACCGCCGTCACGAGGTCGACGAACACGGTCAGTCCCAGCGTCAACAGGTGCTGCCGATCCTCGGGGCGTCGGCCGTGCCGGGGGGCGCTTGCGCCGTGGAGGCCGGCCACCGCCCCCATGCCGGAGGCGACGCCCAGCGCCAGGGCGACCGGCAGCGCGACGACCGTCGAGGTCAGCGCGCCGAACAGGTCTCCGCGAAAGGTCGGGAGGTCGTAACGCATGGACCGGCTCTACCGACTGCTTCCCCGGGACGACCGATCTCCCACAATTTGGCTCCTCTCGATCCTCGCTCTCGCGGCGGATCCCAAGGTTGACTGAGCGGCGAATCGCCGTGCTACATTCCCGCCGCAATGAGCGTTCTCGAGGGTCTTCCGGCGCCCCGCCGCGGCAAGGTCCGCGACATTTACGACCTGGGCGACCTCTTGCTCCTGGTGGCCAGCGACCGCGTATCGGCCTACGACTTCGTGCTCTCGCCCGAGATTCCGGACAAGGGCAAGGTCCTGAACCAACTGACCAACTTCTGGTTCGATCGGCTGGGAGACGTGATTCCAAATCACCTGGTCGAGACCGACGTGCGGCGCTACCCGCCCGACCTGCAGCGGCACGCGGACTTCCTGGAAGGGCGTTCCGTGCTCGTGCGCAAGGCCGAGGTGGTTCCCTACGAGTGCGTGGCGCGCGGCCATCTTGCCGGCAGCGCCTTCAAGGAGTACCAGGAGACCGGCCGGGCCTGCGGTCACGACCTGCCCGCGGGCATGCAGCGGGCCGAGAGACTGGACCAGCCCATCTTCACGCCGGCCACGAAGGCCGAAGAGGGTCACGACGAGAACATCGACTACGACACCCTCGTCCAGGGCGTGGGACCCGAGATGGCGGCAAGGCTGCGCCGGATCACGCTCGAACTCTTCACGCGCGGCCGTGAACTCGCGGCACGGCGCGGCCTGATCCTGGCGGACACGAAGTTCGAGTTCGGACGGGTCGACGGCCAACTGCTGCTGATCGACGAGGTTCTGACTCCGGACTCGTCGCGCTACTGGGACGCGGCGGCCTGGAGTCCGGGCACCGAGCCGGTGTCCTTCGACAAACAGCCGGTCCGCGACTGGGTGACCGGCGCCGGCTGGGACAAGGCCTCGCCGCCGCCGGAACTGGCGCCAGAGGTCGTGAACGAGACCCGCGAGCGCTACCTCGACGCGTTCCGGCGCGTCACCGGGCGCGAGCCGGTCCTATAGGCCGACGACCAGCCGCGGCAGCCGGCGCCTGAAGCCGCACCAGACTTCGTAGGCCGCGACGTTGGCGCGAGCGGCAAGTTCGGAGACACCGATTCGCTCGTCTTCCTGCGCGCCGAGCAGCACGCACTCGTCCCCTACCGCCACCTCGGGAACACAGGTGACGTCCACGGTCAGCGAGTCCATGCTGATCCGGCCGGCGATCGGGCAGCGGGCACCTCGCACCAGAACGTCGCCGGCGCCGAAGCCGGTGCTGAACCCGTCGCCGTAGCCGACCGGTACCAGCGCGATGGTCGCCTCACGCGGCGCCTTCCAGGTCCGGCGATAGCCGACGCCGGTTCCGGCCGGCACCTCCCGAAGATCGAGTAGGGGCGCCTTGACGCTCATCACCGGGCGCAACCCCGACGCCGGCGAGGGATCGGCGGGCGCCGCCAGGTCAAGCCCGTAGAGCGCCCCGCCCACGCGCACGGCATTCCAGCGGGCGGAGGGCCGCCTGAGCGCGCCGGACGAGTTCGAGAGATGAACGCGGACACTCCGGCGCTCCCCCGGATCGAGCGCCGCCACGGCGGCGGCGAACCGCTGTTCCTGTTCGCCGGTGAAACGGCTTTCCGGCAGTTCGGACTCCGCCAGGTGGGACATCAGACCCGTGAGCTCCAGTTCGGACCCGGCCCGCAGCTCGTGGAGCATCGACGGCCACTGGTCGAGCGGCACACCGTAGCGGCTCATGCCGGTGTCCAACTCGACCACGACACCGAGGGGGATTCCGCCGTCGGACGACCGCCGTCGCCAGGCCGACCAGTCGGCGACCTGTTCTCGCCGCGTGAGCACCGGCGTCGCGTGCCACTGGACGGCGCACTCCAAGTCCTCGATCGAAGCCGGGCCACCCAGGAGCAGCAGCGGGCTCCGAACGCCGGCACGCCGCAGTTCCTCAGCCTCGCCAACACGCGCCACCGCCAACCCGTCGACGCCCCGCCGCTCCAGTTCGAGGGCCACCGCCACGGCGCCGTGGCCGTAGGCGTCGGCCTTGACGACTCCGAATACTCCTGCCTCACCGACGGCCTGTCGAACCACCCGCAGGTTGGCAGCCAGCGCGCCGACGTCGATCTCGACCCGGGCGCCCGTCAGGTCGGTCCCTCAGGCGGCGTGTGGCGGCCGTCGTAGTTGCGGAAGGTGGTCGTGTCGCCGATGAAGACGAGATCCACGCTCCCCGTTTCACCGTTGCGGTGCTTGGCGATGATCAACTGGGCCAAGCCTTCCACTTCCGGGTCGTCGGGTTCATACACCTCCTCCCGGTAGACGAACATGACGACATCGGCATCCTGTTCGATGTTGCCGGACTCCCGGAGATCCGCGAGTTGGGGACGGTGGTCCTTGCCCCGGCGCTCGGGCAGCCGCGAAAGCTGGGACAGGGCCACCACCGGCACGTCGAGCTCCTTGGCGAGTTGCTTCAGGCCGCGCGTGATCGCTCCGATCTCCAGGTTGCGGTTCTCGTACCTGCCCCCCGCGTTCATCAACTGGAGATAGTCCACAACCAGGAGCGCGAGGCCGTGCTGCGCCTTGAGCCGGCGCGCCTTGGAGGCGACCTCGAGCAGCGATGGATTGGCGGAGTCGTCAATGAAGAGAGTCGAGTCCCGGCCGTTTTCTACCGCCTGGTGCACGCGGCTCCAGTCACGCGTCGACAGCCGGCCGCCCCGCAGCCGGTGGAAGGGGATGTCGGTCGTCGAGCACAACACCCGCATGGCGATCTCCCGCTCGCTCATCTCAAGCGAGAAGAAGCCCGCAGCCTTCTTTTCCTCATGCGTGACGTGGGTCGCAATGTTCAGGGCCAGGCTCGTCTTGCCCATCCCCGGCCGGCCGGCAACGATGACCAGGTTGCCCGGCTGGAGACCGTGCGTCATGCGGTCGAAGTCGACGAAGCCGGTGCGCAGACCGGGAAAATCGTTCGCCGATTGCTGTTCGAGTTGCACGATGGTCTCGCGGTAGACCTGGTCGAGGGGCACGAAGGTCCGCGCCACCGCCTCCTCGCTCAGCTCCATCACGGCCTGCTCCGCGCGGTCCAGGGCCTCTCTCGCCTCGAGACCGCCGTCGAGCGCCGTCCTGTAGATCGTCGTGCAGGCATCGATCAGGCGCCTGCGCAGGGCCCGTTCCTTGATGATCTCGACGTACGAGTCGACCCGGCCGAGGTCGGGCAGATCCACTTCCAGCGTGGCCAGATACGCCATCCCGCCGGCGTCGTCGAACTGGCCTCGTTGCTCCAGCCGCGCCTGCACCGTCCGGAGGTCGATCGCGCTGTCCGCCTCCTGGAGCGCGAGCATGGCCTCGTACAGCAACCTATGCCGCTCGAAGTAGTAGTCCTCCGCCTTCAGGCGGGTCGAGGTAGACGCCAGGTGCCGGTCGGCGTCGAGCAGAATCGCGGCCAGCACCGCGCGCTCCGACTCCTCGCTGTGCGGCAGACTGTGGGTGTCCTCGATCGGGGCGCGCACGACCCCCCTAGCCTAGCGCCGTCAGGCGCCTCCGGGTGGGCTGCGGATTTCCGGGTCGGCGTGCGAAGATGGGGGGCGCCGGCGTTGGGTCGAGAGCCGGCGGCACAGTCCCTGAACCCATGTTGGCTAGACACTCGCAGCACCCCTTGCGCGGTTGGCCAGGTGTGGTCTGGGCAGGCCTCTGTGCCTGCATCCTCGCGACCACTCCTGTCTCAGGCCAGGAAGTGGACCGCGAACCCGACCCCCGGCAAGCGGCCTCGTCCACGGACAGAACCGGGAGCGACGGCGCCGACGACGAGGAGGCTGCCGGCGAAGAGGCTGCGGGCGAGGAGCTAGACCCGTGCGCGTCCGAGTACCTGCAGGGCAGATCCTGGCTCGACTGGCTCAACCTGCGTCTCCACCGGACGGCCTGCGAGACGGCGCTGTGGTTCGACCACCTGTTCGGCGACTACCGGCTGGACGAGGAACTCGAATCGACGCACGGGCGGGCCCTGGTGGGCGTGATCTGGGACGAGCAGTACGGCTTCGAGGACGATCTGAACTTTCGCGCCCGCATGCACTTCCCGAACATGGAGCGGCGCCTCAACGCCTTCGTCGGCCGCGACGACCGGGAAGACCTACTGGAGGACGCTCAGCGCCGCGGCGCCACGTCCCTGCCGGGCATGTTCGATCCCGCCGACGACGAGTGGCTGGTGGGACTGGGCTACCGGCCGATCTCGGGCCGCGGCGGGGACCTCGACTTCGATGTCGGCATGAACTTCAAGTTTCCGATCGAGCCCTTTGCCCGCGCCCGCTACAAGCACCGGACCTTCCTCTCGGACACCGACCTCGTGCGATTCCGCCACGCCCTGTTCTGGGAACGGGACGACGGTTGGGGCCTGTCGACCCGGATCGACTACGAGCACGCCTTCTCGGGCGGTTCGATGATGCGCTGGCGCGGGGCCGGAAAGATCTCCGGCATCACGCAGGGCGCCGACTGGTTCACCGAGCTGAGCTACTACCACCGCTTGGGCCGCCGCCGCGCCCTCGCCCACCAGGTCGGCGCCAACGGCGAAACCGACGCACCGATTCTGATCGAGAACTACTTCGTGCGCGTGATCTATCGCCAGCAGATCCTCCGCGAGTGGCTCTTCCTCGAGATCGGTCCCGGCATGGCCTGGCGGCGAGACGTGCGGGGCGAACCGAGGGATTCGGTTCCGATCCTGCGCTTCGGCGTCGAGATGCTGTTCGGCGACTACCGCGGCCAGGGTACCGCCGCACCGGTGCCGGGCAGATAAGGTCACGGGCTCGGAAACACGACCGGAAAGCGGGGAGACAGATGAGCGGTAGCGCCGCCGGGAACAGCGAAGTGACGGTTGTGGTCGGCGACGATCTGGTCGCGGAGGTCGAAGTCCACCGGCCGCCGAACAACTTCTTCGACCAGGACCTGATTGCCGCACTTGCGGCAGCGATCGAGGAACTCGACGAACGGCGCGACTGCCGCGCCGTGGTGCTCTGTTCCGAGGGCAAGCACTTCTGTGCGGGCGCAAACCTGAACTCTTCGCGTCCGGCGACAGGAACCCCGCAGCGCCACCTGTACGACGAAGCCGTGCGCCTGTTCGAGACCCGGACCCCGGTCGTCGCCGCCATCCAGGGCGCGGCCATCGGCGGCGGTCTCGGGCTGGCCCTGATGCCGGACTTCCGCGTCGCCTGCGCCGAAGCCCGGTTCGCCGCGAACTTCGCCCGCCTGGGCTTCATCCAGGGCTTCGGGCTGACCGTCACCCTCCCCCGCCTGGTCGGCCGCCAGCGGGCGATGGAAATGCTCTACACCGGTCGCCGGGTCGGGGGCGAAGAGGCGTTTCGGATCGGCCTCTGCGACGACCTCGTTCCCCGCGACGAAGTGCGGGCACGGGCGCGGGCACTCGCCGCAGAGATCGCGGCCTCGGCGCCTCTCGCCGTGCGCTCGATCCGCGAGACCCTCCGCGGCCGGCTCGCCGCCGAGATCCGCGCGGCCACCGACCACGAGAAGGCCGAGCAGGACCGGCTGCGGCAGACCGCGGACTTCGCCGAGGGTGTGCGGGCGATGACGGAACGCCGCCTGCCGCGCTTCACCGGTTCCTGATCGCCGACGCCGTTGGTCAGGCTCCGGCCGCCGTGGCGACCAGGAACGTGGCCCAGGCCCCCAGCCAGCCCAGGCCGGTCATGTAGACGAAGGTGAAGGCCGGCCACCGCCACTTCCCCGTCTCGCGACGGATCACGGCCAGGGTCGACATGCACTGCATGGCGAGCGCGAAGTAGACGAGCAGCGCAAGAGCCGACGCACGGGACAGCACCGGCGCTCCCCCGCGCTCGCCGCCGCCGGCGAGGACGCCGCCAAGCCCCTCGCCGTCCTCGCCTTCGTGGGCGTAGATCTGCGCCAACGTGGCAACCATCACCTCGCGGGCGGCCTGAGACGCGACCAGGCCCACGTTGATCCGCCAGTCGAAGTCCATGGGCGCGAACACCGGTTCCAGGAACCTGCCCATGGAGGCCCCGTAGCTGCCCTCGAGGATGGCCTGCTGGTTGGCCGCGTCGCTGAGCTGCGGGTCGGCGTCGCGCCGCGGCAGGTTGAGCAGGAACCAGAGCACGATACTGACGCCGAGGATGATCGTGCCCGCGCGGCGCAGGAACATGCGCGCGCGGTCCCAGACGCCCAGCGCGATGTCGCTCGGCCGCGGCAGGCGGAACGGCGGCAACTCCAGGTAGAACGGCACCGACGCGCCGCGTCTCAAACCGCGCTTGAGCACCGCGGCCGAAAGGAGCGCCGCTCCCGTTCCCAGGAGGTAGAGGCCGCCCAGGGTCAGGCCCTGCCAGGTGAACGGTCCCAACACCGGGTCGGCGGGAATGAACGCCGCGATCAACAGCGTGTACACCGGCAGCCGAGCCGAGCAGGTGGCGAACGGCGCCACCAGGATCGTGGTCAGCCGATCCCGTTCCGAGGGGATCGTCCGGGTCGCCATGATGCCGGGAACGGCACAGGCGTACGAAGAAAGCAGGGCCAGAAAACAGCGCCCCTCGAGACCCACCCAACCCATCAACCGGTCCACGACGAAGGCTGCCCGCGCCATGTATCCGCAACCTTCGAGAAACAGGATGACCGTGAACAGCAGGACGATCTGGGGCAGGAAGACGATCACCGCCCCGACGCCCCGAATCACGCCGTCCGCGAGCAGTCGCGTCAACAACATGTCCGGCAGAGCGGTGAGCATCCGGGCGGCCAAGCCGTCCATCAGCCCCGACAGCAGGTCCATCGCCGGCGTGGCCCAGGTGAAGATCGCCTGGAAGAAGAGGGCGACGAAGGTGAGAAAGACCGCCGGCCCGAGCACGGGATGAAGCAGGAAACGGTCCAGTCGCCGGGTCCAGCGATCCGGTCGCGGCGCCTCGCGACGGCATCGCTCCAACACCCCGTACGTCCAATCGAACCTCTCCTCCGGTGTGTTCGCCGCCGCGGCCTCCTTGAGGGCCGGCGACGGGGTCCAGTCCCGGGAGGAGGCCAGCAGGGCGCCGAGATCGTCGACGCCGAGGCCGCGGTTGCCGACCACCCCGAGCACCGGAACGCCGAGTTCGGCCTCGAGGGCGGTGACGTCGATCTCGCCGTGCCGCGCCTTCAGCTCGTCGATCATGGTCAGAACGACAAAGAGAGGCAGGCCCAGACTCGCGGCCTCCGCCACGAGGGGCAGGGCGCGTTCAATCGTCGTCGCGTCCAGGACGACGACCATGCCGTCGGGCGGCGGCTCGCCGAACTCGCCCCGCAGCACCCGCACCGATACCGCTTCGTCCTCCGATTGCGGCTCCAGGCTGTACACGCCCGGAAGGTCGATCAAGCGTGTGGACTCTTTCGTGAACCGGCCCTGCAGCTCGCCTTCGCGCCGGTCGACCGTAACCCCCGGGTAGTTCCCCGCCTTCGCCCGGTGCCCCGTGAGGGCGTTGAACAGCGTCGTCTTGCCCGAGTTCGGCGCTCCGAGGATGGCGATACGAGCGAGCCGCCGGGGGGCGTGCGCCGGCCCCAGCCGGACCAGCTCCGTCATGAGCCGCGAGGCCGGACGCGAATCCGACTTGCCTCGCTGCGGCGCAGGCTGAGGATGGCGCCGTGGAGCTCATACATCGCCGGATCACCCAACGGCGCACGGCGAACGAACCGCACCGCGCTGCCCCGGCAGAAACCGATCTCCCGCAGACGCCAACTGACCGGGCCGTCTCCCACTACACCCGCGATCTCGACCAGCCGGTCGTCGCCAGAATCCGCCAACTCGGCCAGTGTCCGATCCATTCTGGACCGGAACAGTACCAGTTTCTTCCGCTCCCCGCATAGGGGCCTTCTGCGCGGCTTTGGCGGAGTGCCGGAGGTGGGATTCGAACCCACACGCCCCATTTAGGAGCGGGGGATTCAAAGTCGATGCCAAGCCAGACCCGGGTGCTTCCCCATGGCTCCAGACCGTCATAGCGACGCGCCCACCTGGGCGAGCACCGACTCCCTGGTGAGAAGCTCGCCGCAGAGCCTGGCTCGCCCTGCTACACCGAACGAGACTCCGGGGCGGCAGAGGGCGGGGGTCCGTCGAGGCTGTAGACGTTGAAGCCCTGGGGCTGCGGCGAAAAGATGTGGAGAGTGATGAGCTCCTCGCCAGCGGGCTGAGTATTGGCGACCTGGTGGATGTCGGCCTCTTCGGAGGCGCAGACGTAGCCGGGCTGGTGCTGTCGGGTCCACAGGGGGCAGACGAGGCCCGAGGAGGTGCGCTCGAACCGGGTCTCGGTGGCAACGCCCACGATGACTCGGAAGGCGCAGCTCGAGCCGGCATGGTCGTGGATCGGCGTGCGCTGGCCGGAGAGCCAGCACAGGCAGACGAACTCGTACCAGTCCGAGGCGCTGATTCGATTCCGCTGGTAGCGGTCCGGCTCAAAGACCGCGTAAGGCCCGAGATCGTCCCGGGTCACCTCCAACTCCTCAAGCAGTCGGTAGAGGTTCCCGAGGTCGGCCAGCCTATCCAGTTGGTCGAGTTGGGCGACCAATCCGGCGAGCTTTGGCCCGTTCGCCTTGGACACGGCCTACATCGACCACTTGATCCCGAACTGCGCCGTCTGTCCCCGTCCCTTGGTCCGCACGGTCCCAAAGTTCGGTCGGATCACCCCATTGCGGTTGCGCTCGCTATTGAACTCGAGCACGTTCTCCCGGTCGCTGACGTTGAAGACATCCAGGAAGAGGAGCAGGTCATGGCGTTGCTTGATGGTGAACGTCTTCGCCAAGCGCAGGTCCAGGGTGTAGAAGTCGGGGTGATTTTCCGCGTTATAGCCCCCGATGAGGTCGATAGCGTTCGCACTGAAGAAGCCAGATGGAGTCTCTTGTCCCTCCTGGTCCCAGATGCTGTAGGGCGTACCGGTGCGCCACTGGAAGAAGCCCGAAAGTTGCAGGCCCCATAACAGCCTGGCGATCCCCGAGAGCTTGACACTGTGCTCTACCTCGTTGAGGAGCGGCCCGCTGACGGTTAGGACCTCCGGGTTCTCTGGGCTATTGGCAATGCGACCTACGAGCGAGTTGCCCGAAAGGAAGTCGTAGATGGAGTTCCCTTCGGCGTCCTGATTGGTATAGCTCGCCTGCAGCGAGGAGCCGTTGGCGAAGCTGTGCTTGTACCGCACCTCGAGATCGCGGACCTCGCTATCGCCGGTGTTGCTGTAGGTGAAGAGGGTTCCGCGTGTGGGATCGAGCCGCTCCCCGTCGAGCTCGAAGAGCGGCTGGTTGTTTATGTCGGTGTAAAAGAGGTCCTTGCTATCGGTGAAGAAGGCATGGAAGCCGATACTGCCGCGCGCGCCGACCTGGCGCTCGTAGCCCAGCACGAATTTCGTGATCTCGGGCAACCCGAGATTTGGATCGACGATCCTCTCGTCTGGTACCGGACCCGGGTTCGCCTCAAGGGTGTCGGGATTGATCCCGAAGCTCCTGGCGAGGATGCGTATGGGACGCAGAGCACCGACATGGCCGATGAGGTTGGTCCGATCGTGGTAGAGCCCCGCCCCGAAGCGGACCACCGAGCGGCCATCGCCCTTCGGATCCAAAGCGAAACCAAGGCGTGGCTCGAAGGTGTCTTCGTCGACGAGGTCGTTGTGGTCAACGGGTGCACCCAAGTTGAACGTCCAACGGTCGTTCTTGAACCAATCGTCCTGGACGAACACGTGGAACGTGTTGACCGAGACGGAGAGGTCGCTCGGGGGGAGGTAGAGGCCGCCGCTGGTGGGAAACACACTGAAGTCGTCGGCGAAGCGGTAACTCAGAGAGGTAAACGCCTCCTGCATGCTTCGTTGCTTGAAGTTGTTCCACCCCGCACCGGCCCGCAAGGAGTGATCGCCGCGGACCCAGTTGAGACGCTCGTTGATTTCGAAGCTCTCGATTTTGTTGTTGTTGTCGGGTGAGTTGGCGCCCTCGTTGTGGAAGAACAACACACCATCGATACGGTACAGGCGGTTTCGCCGCGGGTTGTCGAGGTCGGACACGAAGTCTCGATCCGTCTGGGTCGACGAGGCCGCCGATTCGAGCGTCATCGCTGACCCGAGCACGGCAACGTGGCGCGCCGAAATCCCCAAGGACTCGTTCTTGTAGTGCTCGGGAACCAGGAACTCGGGGCTATCGCGGAAGATGGAGTTCATGACATCCGCGCGCTCATCGTTGTAGAAGGTGGAAAGCGTGAACGTGTTCGAGTCGGAGAGCTGGTGGGTCAGCTTGCCGGTCAGGCGGTCGCGTTTGGTGTGATTCGCGGTAATCCCGAGTCCGGCCAAGGTTGGGGAGACTATGGCCGAGCTCTGATTGAAGTCGTAGCCAAGTTTGTGGTTGTCATTCTCGTAGGTCGCGAAGTAGTGAGTCTTGCCCGGCTTGAAGGGGCCACCCACGGCCAGCGAGGCTTGGTCACGGGTAAACTCCTGGGCCGATCTCTGTACGCCGGCTGCGGTCGTCCCCGATTCCACCAGTGAATCGCTCTGGCGCTGAATAGTCGCCGACGCGTGCACCTCGTCGGTTCCGGAGCGGGTGATGACATTGATCACAGCCCCGGATGCATTGCCGTACTCAGCCGAAACCGGAGAGGTCGCCACCTGGACCTCCTGAATGGCGTCCACGTTGAAGGACTGCATTGCCGTACCCGTTTGAAAGGTCGCCCCCGCCTGGCCGGTGCCGGCTGAGGTTCGGGGACCATTGCGGACTTCGACCGTCGCGAGATCGTCGGCGTTCAAGTCACTGAGGTCGTTGTTGGAGGCGCCATCGATGAGGAAGAGGTTCTGGTTCATCCGCGCCCCATGAACGCTGATGCTGTTTTTGGGGCCGTTCCCCTCGAGGCCGCCACCGACGGTCCCGGTGTTGACCCCGGGCAGGATGTTCAGAATATCCAGAAAAGTTCGGTTGGCAAGCGGCAGAGCCTGGATCTCTTCGAGGCCGATGTACTTGTTGACCGCAGAATCCACCGTCTCGACGATCGAAGCCTCTCCGAGCACGGTGATCTCACCGCTGACCTCGGTGCCGAGCTCGAGCGCATAGTCATGCCGCTGAATGCTTCCTACCCGAACGGTCAGTTCGATGACAGCCGGCACGGAATAGGCGTCCATATTCGCCGACAGGCGATAGCTTGCGGGTGGGAGGTCGGTGAAGTTGTAGAACCCCTCCGCGTCGGCGGTTGCGGTACGCGGTTGATCGATGCTGGCGTGCTCGAGGGTGACCGTTCCCCCCTCCACTGGCTCGCCGGCTACGTCGGCGACGTTACCCAGGACCTGGCCGGTCGTGCCGAACTGAGCCTGGGCTGGAATCGGGCCGAGCAGCAGTGCCGCCATCAGTGCCCATCCAAGGGCGTGGGTGGACAGAGTCGCGAGTTTCTTGGGTCGAAGCATCTTGGATTCTCTATGTTCTTGTTCTATGGGCCCAGGGCGAGGGCACCGCCAGCAACCGCCAGCAAGAGGAAGGGCTGCCTGAGTCTCACGAAGCCACCCTACGCAGGCGCGGCGGCGCCGTGCTTGACCGGGCCTTGACTTCTCCCTGCACAGATGCTGACCTGGTCGGATCGAAACCGCACGAAGGCGACGGGGAATCTGATCCCAGCCTGACCTCAATCGCACCTCGAGCTGGATTCTGCTGATACGGTCCGCGGAAATGAGCTTGCGCTTCGGTGCCTTTGAACTCAATCTCGATCGGTACCAGCTCACGGCCTCCGGCCGGCCGATCGAGGTGCAGCCGAAGGTCCTCGAGCTTCTCGGCTACCTGATCGAGAACCGCGACCGGATGGTGCCTCGGGAAGAGCTGCTCGAGAAGGTCTGGAAGCGGGTCAACGTCTCGGACTCGGCGCTCAGCCGATCGGTGAGCGAAGCGCGCAAGGCTCCACGACGCGGCGGCGGCGAGCGCGGCTGGATCACCACCGTCTACGGTCGCGGGTTCCGCTTCACGGGTCCCCCGCTCACCGAAGATGCCCCGCCTTCAGAGCCTGGCGCCGAGACGGCGGTCCGCTCGGCACCCAGCGCGCCGGTCGCCGTCGCCGTCCTGCCTTTCGCCGACTTCAGCCCCGAAGGAGGTCAAGCCTACTTCTGCGAGGGTCTCGCCGAGGAGATCCTCAACCGCCTGGCGCGCCTGCCGGAGCTGCGCATCGTCGCCCGCGGCGTGTCCTTCCAGTTCCAGCCCGACTCCGATCCGCGTGAGGTAGGACGGGAGCTCGGAGTGAGCTACGTTCTCGCCGGCACCGTGCGCAGGGAGGTGCGCGAGCTCCGCATCGCCGCCGAGCTCACCGACACCGGGAGCGGTTTCCGGATCTGGTCGCAGCAGTGGCATCGCGCGCAGCAGCAGGTGTTGGCGGTGCAGGAGCAGATAGCCGCCGAGGTGCTGGAAGCGCTGGACGTGCGCTTCGCCGGAATCCGGCTGGAGAGGGCGGCACGACCCCGCCAGCCGCGGTCGGCCGACGCCTACGACCACTACCTCCGGGGCCGCGCCTTGTTCATGGAGGGCCGAAGGACCACCTACTACGAGGCCCGGCGACACTACAAGGCGGCCCTCGACATCGATCCCGAGTACGCCCTCGCCTACGCCGGTCTCGCCGACTGCTTGTCCTACCTGTACCTCTTCCACGAGCTCTCCGAGAGCCATCGGGTGAGCGCGGAAGAGGCGAGCGCCAAGGCGATCGAGCTGGCGCCGGAGGTCGCAGAGTCCCACGCGGCGCGCGCCCTGGCCTTGGACACCTACGCTCGCGACGACGAGGCCGAGCACCACTTCCGCCGCGCCCTCGAGCTCGACCCCAAGAGCTTCGAGGCCAGCTACCACTTCGCTCGCCACTGCTTCCGCCGCGGTCGCTTCGAAGAGGCGCTGGAGCTGTTCCGCCGCGCCGCCGACGCGGATCCTACTGCCTACGCACCGTGCGACCTGGCAGCTGGGATCAGCGTCAGTCTAGGTGACCACAGTGGCGGGGCTGCCTGGCGACAGCAGTGCCTCGAGCGAGTCGAACGCCGCCTGGAGCGCTACCCCGGCGACCAGCGGGCCATCCTCTTCGGCGGCGTCGGGCTCGCCGCACAGGGAGACAAGAAGCGGGCCCTGAGGTGGCTCCGCCGGGCAGAAGAGATCGACCCTGAAGACCCCGTGGCCCTCTACAACATGGCCTGTGCGGCCACCCTCTGCGATGAGGTTGATCTCGGGCTCGACTTCCTCGAGCGGGCCATCGCTGCAGGGTTCCCCGATCTCTCCTGGATCGAGAGCGACAGCGAGCTCGATCCGTTGCGCTCCGCACCGCGCTACGCCGACGTCATCGCGCCTCTGAGAGAGAGAGAGAGAGAGAGAAAGAGAGAGAAGCCCAGCGATCGTTCAGGCTGAGGTCTTCCTGGACCGCGATCGCCCAATGCAGTGGTTAGCGGTTTACGCTGGTGCCGGAGGTGGGAGTCGAACCCACAAGCCCTTCACGGGCGGGGGATTTTAAGTCCCCTGCGTCTGCCGTTCCGCCACTCCGGCGTATGCCGCTTCGTCAAAGGCAGGAAGTCTGGAGGCGACGGCCGGATTCGAACCGGCGAATAAGGGTTTTGCAGACCCTCGCCTTACCACTTGGCCACGTCGCCCTGAGGGACTTCGGCGCCGGTTTTCGAGCGGCGCGGCTCGCATGGAGCGGGAAACGGGATTCGAACCCGCGACCCCAACCTTGGCAAGGTTGTGCTCTACCACTGAGCTATTCCCGCGCCGGAGCGAACCCGCCGGACAACCGGCAGCCTCTGAGTCGCGGAGGATACGGCCCCCTCTCCGGGACTGTCAACTCGCGGGCGCTCCGAGGGCGTTCCACGGGCTGCTAGAGCCAGCTTCGCCTGCCCGTGTCGTCGACGGTGAAGGCGTCGGGATAGTGAGTGAACCGCCACTCTCCCTGCTCGGGCTGCCAGGTCGCCGCCACGACGTCGAAGCGGCACGGACCGAGCCGCAGCGGCGTCCGCTCCGGGTCGCTCAGGTAGGCCTCCGCCGCCCGGACCAGGCGGCCCCGCTTGCGACGGTCCACCGCCGCGGCCGCGCCGCCGAAACGCGGGTCGAAGCGAGCCTTGACTTCGACGAAGCAAAGCGTGTCTCCGTCCATCGTGACCAGGTCCAGTTCTCCGCCAACGGTGTCGACGTTCCGCCCGACGATGAGGTGGCCCCTTGCCCGCAGCAGGTCGGCCGCGGCCTGCTCCGCCTCCGCACCGCTCAGGCGCGGTTCACGTTCCCTTCCTGCTCTGGTCATGCGGCCGCGATCAGGACCGCTTCCAGCGGCTGCCGCCCGGAGCATCCTCAACCACCACGCCGCCGGCCGCCAGTTCGTCGCGGATGCGGTCCGCGGCCGCGAAGTCCCGCGCCGCTCTCGCCTCGCTCCTGGCTTCCACCAACCTCTCGATCTCCGCGTCGCTCGGGCCGCCGTCCGCCTCTCCCGACGCGGAACCGGAGTCCCCTGCCCAGGCCCCGGCGTCCAGTACCGCCAACACCTCATCGGCTCGTTCCAGCGCGCCCTCCACGCGGTCCCTGGCGCCGGCCGGCAGACCGCGGTCGATGATCCCGTTGACGTCGTGCACGAACCGGAACACGGCGCCGAGGGCGGCGGACGTGTTCAGATCGTCGGCCAGAGCGGCGGCGAAGGCTCCCTCGAATCCCGCCACCGCCGCCTCGAGCGCCGCGGTGTCGGCCGCCGCGCCGCACACCGTTCCGCAGGCCTGCTCGGCCTCATGGGCGAGCCGGAACCGCATGTCGTCGACCCGCTTGAGAGCCTTTTCCGCCTCCGCGACCTTGGCGAACGTGAAGTCGAGTTGCTGCCGGTAGTGGACCGAGATCAGCAGGTAGCGGATCGAACGGGCCGGTAGGCCCCTGCCCTGAAGATCGCCGAGCGTGTGGCAGTTGCCGAGGGACTTGGACATCTTCTCGCCATCGACGGTCAGGTGCTCCGAGTGGAGCCAGTAGCGGGCCAGCGGACTGCCGTTCGCCGATTCACTCTGGGCGATCTCGTTCTCGTGATGCGGAAACAGGTTGTCGACGCCTCCGCAGTGGATGTCGAAGGTCGTGCCCAGGTACTTCTGACTCATCGCCGAGCACTCGATGTGCCACCCCGGGCGACCGGGCCCCCAGGGCGACGCCCACTCCGGTTCGCCCTCCTTGGCCCCCTTCCAGAGGACGAAGTCGCGCGCATCCTCCTTGCCGTACTCGTCGCTCTGTACGCGCGCACCCCGCCGCACCTGGTCGAGGTCAATCCCCGACAGTTTGCCGTAGTCGGCGTCGGCTGCGATCCGGAAGAACACCGAGTCGTCGGCCCGGTACGCGTAGCCCTCCTCCAGCAACTGCTCGACCATGGCGATCATCTCGTCGATGTGGGCCGTGGCCCGCGGGTAGTGCTCAACCCGCTCTATCCGAAGCGCGGACAGGTCCTCGAAGAAGGATGTGACATGGGGTGCGGTGAAGTCGCCGATGTCGACGCCCGCGTCGAGCGCCGCGGCGATGATCTTGTCCTCGACATCGGTCAGGTTCATCGCCTGCGTCACCCGGTACCCGAAGAACTTGAGCGCCCTCCGCAGCACGTCCTCGAACACGAACGTGCGCAGGTTGCCGATGTGGGCCCGGTCGTAGACGGTCGGGCCGCAGGTGTAGAGCCGGACATGACCGGGTTCGATCGGCTCGAGTACCTCCAGCCGTCGCCCGAGAGAGTTGTAGAGCTTCACCGGTTCCATCGAGCGACTCCAAAGCCACTTTGAACCCGTGTGGCGCGATTCGCGCCACACGCGGCCCGTTCCGCGCGCCCGTCATCGGGCGCGGTGGCACCGGCGACAGTAGCAACGGCAACAGGGGCGGTCCAGCCACTACAACCGCCGCGACGCCACGAATCAGCAAGAGCCTCAGAGATCGATCGCGACCGTGGCCCCCGCCCAGTCCAGGGTGATCCGATCCCCGAACCCGTCGAAGGCCTCCTGGGTGCTGAAGTCGAAGGTCCCGCTGCCGCTGGCGACTGCCGTGAAACGGACGACGGTGACCGTACCGCTGCCGTTCAGACCGGCTACCGCGCCGAGATGGGTGGCGCCCACGAGAAGACGGCCCGGCCCGGCCTCACGGGTCTCCAGGCTCGGGAAGACACCTGTGCCCGAGTCCTCGTAGCGCAGCAGATTGGCGGGGAAGAGGAGCTCGAAGCTCAGACCGTAGAGACCTTCCACGCCCGCAGCAACGATCTCGACCTCGAGCGAGGTCCCCGAAACCGAGCCGCGCAGCCCGATCGAGCTGTCTCCCACCGGCGCCGGCATGAAGCTGACACCCCGGGGCGTCGGAGAGATTGGTGCGGTAGGGCTTCCTCCTCCACCGTCGCAGGCCACGAGGCTTAGCGCCACCAGGAGCGCCGCCCGCTGTACCATGAGAGGCAACGGCGCCCTTCCTGCCGGAGCGCTCAGCGCTCACCGCCGGCTATAGCCGGTTCGCTCGCGAGCAGCCGACGCAGAAAGCTCCTGGCCCGCTGTCTTCGCAGCCCGCGCAGCCGATCGACGAAGAGCACGCCGTCCAGGTGATCCAGCTCGTGCTGGATCACCCGTGCCTCGAGCTCCTCCGCGTCCATTTCAAAGGCAGAGCCCTCCAGGTCGGTGGCCGCGATGCGAACACTGGCCGGCCGCGTGACCTTCTCGGTGAAGTCGGGAATGGAGAGACAGCCTTCCGTATCCGTATCCACGCCAGCCGAGTCGACGACCCGCGGGTTCACCAGGACCCGCACCGCGTCGGGGTCCATTCCGGCCGTGGCATCGACCACCGCCACGCGCAACTCGACACCGACCTGGGGCGCGGCAAGGCCGACTCCGGGCGCCTCATGCATCGTCTCGATCATGTCCGCTACCAGGCGTTTCAGATCAGGCCCGAACTCCTCCACCGGTGCGCACTGCACCCGCAGCACGGGGTCCGGGTAGAGCCGGATCGGAAGAACGGACATGCAATTCCCAGGCGGCGCGACGGCCGGCGCCGATCATACGGGAAGGCCCGCCGCGGACTTGCGCACCGTCCCCACGAGTAGACACTGGTGTGACGTTCCCGCTACGGTTCATCCCGGCCGGTCGCCCCGGCCCTCGCTGCAAACTCCGTCGTGCTCCGCCCGAGGCGTTTAGCCGCCCGTCTTCGAGGTCGCCTCTCTCCCTGTCCAACCGG
Source organism: Candidatus Multivorans sp. (assembly GCA_965205295.1). Classification (GTDB taxonomy): domain Bacteria; phylum Acidobacteriota; class Thermoanaerobaculia; order Multivoradales; family Multivoraceae; genus Multivorans. The sequence goes on along the minus strand of OZ242167.1, from coordinate 742,777 downwards.
GAGCACCGTGTCCGCTCTCCTGGCACGGGGATTGCTCAACTGTCGTGCAGCACAGCACGCGCAGCGATGTCGCGCCCAACTGGGCCCGGCACCCGATTCCCCGGTGGTAGCGTGCAAACTCCGACCCCGTTGGAGGACACAAGATGAAACTCACCCTCCCGCAAGCCCTCCTCGTCGTCCTCGCGGCCGGCGCCGCAGGCGTGACGCAGGCGCAGCAGCCGGTACCGCAGGAACGAGGACAACTCGACGGCGTCTACAGCCTGGTCGGCGCGCTGGACGGAGACGCGACCCTGTTCGCGGCGCGTTCGGGCGCTCAGAGCGAGTTGGAGATCCACCTGCCGGTCCTGCGCGGAGACCGAATCTGGACGAGACCGTACGGCCGTCTGGCGGTGCTGATGTCCGACCGCTCGATTCTGGCCCTCGACCATGGCAGTGAGGTCACCTTTGCCCAGATCGCCGGCTCACCGGATGCCGACGATGCGGACTCCCTCTACGTCCTGCACCAGGGCCGGCTCAGCCTGGAAGTCGCCAACCACCTGCTGGACTCGGAACTGCCGGCGGTCGACACGACGAACGCCAGGGTCTACCCCAAGCAGGAAGGCCGCTACCAGGTCGAGAGCGATGGCGACGGCTGGACCGAAGTCACGGTGCTGGACGGATTCGCCGAAGTCGTCACCCAACGGGGTTCGGTGATCGTCCGCGGTGGCGAAGCGCTCCTGATTCGGGGTCTCGACGATCCCTGGATCGAACTCCAGAACGGGGCCGGCGTCGCTGCCGCATCGTTGGAGGAATGGGCGGAGAGTCACCGTGCACGGCTCGCGGCCTATGCGGCAGTCGATGCAGACGGCTACGGCGCCGCCTTGACCGGGCATGGCCGGTGGGTCGATATCGAGGATCGCCGGGCCTGGAAGCCCGAGGTCGAAGACGACTGGCAGCCGTACAGCCGAGGCCGCTGGACGAATACGCCCGCCGGACTGTACTGGGTCGCCCGGGATCCCTGGGGTCCGCTCACCTACCACTACGGCAGTTGGAACGTGCACCCCGGCTACGGTTGGCTCTGGTTCCCGGGCGCCATCTACTCCCCCAGCCACGTGTACTGGTACTGGGGGCCGTCCTATGTCGGCTGGATCCCCCGCGGCTACTACCAGCGCCACTACGGGGGTCTGGGCTACGGCCTCAGGCGGGGTCTCTACGGATGGGCCGGCGGCCTCTGGGATCCGTTCAACACCTGGATCTTCTGTCCGCCGGGGTACCTTGGGTACGGTCGTGGCTACACATACGGTCGCTCCCTGCGCCGGCGGCATCCGAAGCTTGCCCGCGGCATCATCACGACGGACACCAACGGAATCGACTACCGAAACTGGCGGGATCCTGGCGCCGCGCAGCAGGTCCTGCTCGGAAAGCGCCGCGGCTTCTCCGAGAGCGAACTCCCTGACGTCACGGACTTCGTCGCCCGCCGAGCGGATCTGCACGAGTCTCTCCAGACGAAGTTCACGAGGGACGACTCCGACCCGGGGGTCGTCGCGGTCACCGGCGGCCCCTCCGGTCCCAGCCGACCAGGCCTGGTCGGCGTCACGGCCGGCGGCGTCAGGACTAGTTCCACAACCCAGGTTTCGGGCGCCGGCCAGAGCTCCGCCACGGGAGTCGCTATTCGGCGGGCAGCCCCCGACGAGGTGCGGCGCGCGAGCGGCGGCAACGTCAGAACCACCAGTCAACCGCGGCGGGCCGGCTCGGTCCCCACTGATGCGGCGGAGCTCTCCGAGCCCGCTACCGGGATCCGGCGAGCGGAAACGCCGAAACCCGCACGCGTCAGCGCCGGTGGTTTGACGGCGGCGCCCGCCCCGAGGCCGGCGGTCGCGGTCGCCCCGCCTGGGAGCGTCGGCGAGAAGGCGCCGGCCCGGGTGGCAGCGCCACGGTCCGGTGGAGGAACGATCGATCGCAGTCGGAGGCCGACGCCAGCCCGCCGCGTGCTCGACGCGATCCGCGGGCGGGACGGGGCGCCGAGTGCCCCCCGGACGGCGACTCCTTCGTCCACACGGCCGGACCGCGTCAGCACACCGCGGCGCGCTACGCCAAGCCGCAGGCCGTCCGCACCGCCGCGAGCATCGACACCCAAGTCCACCCCGGCACGCACACGGTCCACGCCACCGAGAACCTCGAGCCCGCGCTCGGCAACCCCAACGCGCACGCGGTCCGCACCGCCGCGAGCATCGACGCCCAAGTCCACCCCGGCACGCACACGGTCCACGCCACCGAGAACCTCGAGCCCGCGCTCGGCAACCCCAACGCGGACGCGGGCGGCACCGCCGCGAGCATCGACGCCCAAGTCCACCCCGGTACGCACACGGTCTACGCCACCGAGAACCTCGAGCCCGCGCTCCGCGCCACCACCGCGGACGCGGTCCACGCCCCGGAGTTCGTCGCCGCGCTCGTCGTCGCCACCCAGTGGTGGCGGACGCACGCCGCCCCGCCTGCGCTAAGGACACTCGCTCGTGCGCGCCGCTTTGCGGCAGCGCAGCGATCTCGCCGCGACTCGATATCCCAAAGGGGCTTTGCTGAAGAAGTCCGTGTCGCACCGAGACCGGCGAGGCGCGCGTCCAGACTTCTTCAGCAAGCCCCTAGAATGCGTCTCCCATGAGGTCTCCTTCCTGACCATGCGCTGGGGTGTCGCCGGGTCCAGCCTGCTTCGCGTTCTGTTCGTGATCTATTGCGTCGAGGCGGGCCTGTTCCTGGTCATCGCGCCGTGGCGGGAGTTCTGGAACCTGCTGGTCACCAGGTCGGCGCTCTCGCACGCGCATCTGGGAGCGTTCCTCCTGCTGCCGTGGGTCCGCGGCGCGGTTACGGGATTCGGGCTCGTTCATCTCATCTGGGGCATCCACGACCTCGAACGCATCCTGCTCAGCAGGCGTCCGCGCAATCCGGCGAGCCCGGTCCCGGAACCGGATCGAGCGGGATGAAGCAGAGGCCCGAGGTTCCGGCGCTGCTGGCCATCAGCGACCGGCGCCTGAGCGGCGGGGCATCCGCCCTTAGACGATGGGCCCTCTCGTTGCCGGCCGGAACCGCGATCCAGCTCCGCGAGAAGGACCTCGACTCCGACGCTTTGACGGCGATCGGTCGCACGCTGCGCAGCGTCGTTGCAGGCCTCCTGATCGTCAACGGCAATCTGGAAGTGGCTGTCTCCTGTGGCGCCGACGGCGTCCACCTGCGGTCGGACCAACCGTGGGCCGAGGTCGCCCCGGCGATCCGGGAACGAGGTCTGCTGCTCGGAGTGTCGACTCACAGCCAGCGGGAACTCGAGGCCGCCGTCGATGCCGGCGTCGACTACGCCCTCTTCGGCCCCGTCTTCGCTTCGCCAGAGAAACTCCGGTTCGGTGCGCCGCTGGGTCTGAAGAGACTGCAGCGGGCGGCGCAGGGCGCCCTCCCGATCCTCGCCGTGGGCGGTGTCGATTCCCGCAACGCGGCTCTCCTGGCCGGCGCGGGCGCACACGGCGTGGCCGCCATCCGGGCCTTTGCCGAAGCCGCCACGGCAGCGGCTCTCGCAAGCGCATGGGCACGCGCGACTGGTACGATCCCACGCCCGTGAAATCGACCAGCCTCCGAAAGACCAACTGCCTCGTCCTCTCCGCCGGTGTGCTGGCGCTCGATCAGTGGAGCAAGTTGTGGATCGAGACCGCCCTTGAACTCCACGGACGCCTTCCGGTCCTGCCGGGTTTCTTCGACCTGGTCCACGTCCAGAACACGGGCATCGCCTTCGGGCTGTTCCCGGCCAACCGCGAGTTGGCGGGCACGCTCCTGCTCACGGCCCTCGGCTTCGCCGCGCTCACCGTCGTCTCGCTGTACTTCCGCAGCACATCCGAGCGCGAGCCGCTCCTCCTGCTATCCCTGGCCCTGGTGCTCGGAGGAGCTGTCGGCAACCTGATCGACCGCATTCTGTTGGGCGCCGTGACGGACTTCCTGGACGTGTACGTCGATACCCATCACTGGCCGGCGTTCAACGTCGCTGACAGCGGAGTGACGGTCGGCATCGTGCTGATGCTGGCCCACGGTTTCCTACCTCATGTTCGGCGCCGACCGGGCGCGGCGGGAGCGAGCCGCCGCGGGCAGATCCAGGCCCGCACGTCGAAGTGAACTCGATTCTGCCGCCGGCGTCCGCGACCGGTGAACGGATCGACCGCTACCTGGCGCGAGCGCTGGATCTTCCCCGCAGCCAGGTTCAGAACCTGCTCCGAGACGGCCGCGTGACCCTGAACGGAACGCCGCTCAAGCCCTCCTACCTGCTGCGCGGCGACGAGCGGATCGACTACCGCATTCCGCCACCCCGGCCCACCGGTCTGACGCCCGAGACCGGGCCGATCCGACTGCTCCACCAGGACGAGCACGTGCTGGTGGTCGACAAGCCGGCCGGGCTGATCGTGCATCCCGGCGCCGCCATTCAAAGCGGCACCCTCGTGAACCGGCTTCTGCACCACCATCCCGAGATCGCGGGCGTCGGATCCCCTGAGCGGCCCGGAATCGTCCACCGCCTGGACATGGGCACCAGCGGCGCCCTGGCCATCGCCCGCACCGACGCGGCCTACCGGAGGTTGAGCCGGGCCTTTGCCGAACGAGAAGTCGGAAAGCTCTACCTGGCGGTCGTCTACGGCAAGCCGGACCCCGCAACCGGAACGGTCGAACTCCCGATCGGCCGCCACCCCACCGTCCGCACTCGCATGGCCATCGTCCCGGAGTCGCGAGGCGGCCGTCCCGCAACAACCCGCTACCGCGTCCTCGCGTCCGGAACGGGCGTCTCGCTGCTGGAGGTCGAACTCCTTACCGGCCGAACCCATCAGATCCGCGTCCACTGCAAGGCGATCGGCCATCCCCTGGTGGGCGATCCAGCGTACGGCGAACAGCGCTGGCACGGTCTGTCGCCGACCTTGCGGCGTTCCCTCCGGGAGTTTCCCCGCCCCGCCCTGCACGCCCGGAGGCTGACGCTCCCTTGCCTCTCCGGCGAACCTCCCGCCAGCTACACCGCACCCGTGCCGCGGGATCTGCAGGAGTTGTGCGCTGCCTGCGATCTGGCCTCGGGGCTGCCGTCCGACGAGCCGGCCGACCCGGGATCGTAGGGGTCGGAACCCGCCCGACCCGGCGACTCTGCCCCGCGAAGCCCCTAAGCCCCTAAGCCCCTAAGCCGACTTGGATCCGATCGACAGCGTACCGCTCATCTCGATCCTGCCGTTGCAGACCCCGCCTTCGGCAATCGATACCAGCGGTGCGGCCAGGTCCCCCTCGATCGCTCCGGTAGGGGCTACCTCGATCTTCTCCGTTGCCCGGACATTGCCCTTCACCTTGCCGCAGACCTGAACCGAATGCGCGGTGACGTCGCCCTGGATCCGGCCCCGGCGACCGAGAACGAACCGTCCCTTGAGTTCGACGCACCCAACCAGGGAACCGTCGACCAGAACCTCCGTTTCGCCGGAGATGCTGCCCTCGATGCGGGAGCCGGCCGCGACGTAGGTGCGGGCCGGTGCGGCCGAAGTCGACCTCACCTCACCGGGGGGCGTCAGTGCGGCCTCGACCGCCGACTCTTCCAGTTCCTTCTTGAAGAACGCCATCTACCTTTTCTCCAGGTACCGAACTCGGTAAAACAGGGACATCCGGATGGGGAGCTGGAGCGGGCAACGGGACTCGAACCCGCGACATCCAGCTTGGGAAGCTGGCACTCTACCAACTGAGTTATGCCCGCAAGAGCCGTGCGGACCGCCAAGGTAACCCAGCCACTCATGGGCGGTCAAGCACATTTCGCGGGCTTCACCAGCGGGCCGCGTTATGATGCTTCGCCGGCCCCCTCCGCGCCTCGGTCCGCTCCCTCGATGGCTACCAGCTCCTCGCACCAAGACCAGCCCCTCTACTTCTTCCCGGAGCGGCGCGTGACCACCGAAGAGCTCGACGTGATGCTCCATGGGGAAAGCAGAGAGGAACGGTGCTACGCGGTCTCCTGCATGCTCCGCTACGCCCAGTGGGAGGACATCTGGGACTATGTTTCGCGGGACGAAGTGCGTGATCTGTTCGAGGACCTGGAACTCCCCGACAGCCTGCGCGCCGCCTGGGCGCGCATGCTGAAGATCGAAACCGTCGCTACCTGAGGGGCTTGCTGAACGCGCGCCGCGCCGGTCTCGGTGCGACACGGACTTCTTCAGCCAAGCCCCTAGCGGCGATCGCCCATCACCAGGCCGCCCAGACCGCCGAGCACCGAGCCCTCGCCCTTGCTCTTGCCGCCGCCCTGGGCCGCGGCCGCGAACACCCGGCTCGCGAGGCGGCTGAACGGGAGAGACTGGATCCACACCTTGCCCGGCCCGGTCAGGCTGGCGTAGAAGAGCCCCTCGCCCCCGAACAGCGCCGTCTTGATTCCGCTGACCATCTGGATGTCGTAGTCGACCTGGTGCTCGAACGCCACCAGACAGCCGGTGTCGAGCCGCAACGTCTCGCCGGCCGCCAGATCCCGCTCGACGACCGTACCGCCGGCGTGAACGAAGGCCAGTCCGTCTCCCTCCAGTTTCTGCAGGATGAACCCCTCGCCGCCGAACAGCCCGGCGCCCAGCTTGCGCTGAAACGCGATGCCGACCGACACGCCCTTGGCGGCGCACAGGAACGCGTCCTTCTGGCACAGGATCCTGTTGTTGTGGGAGGGCAGATCGAGGGGGATGATGCGGCCCGGGTAGGGCGATGCGAAGGCGACGCTCCGGCGGTCGCCGGCGCTGTTTCCGAACACCGTCATGAACAGGGATTCCCCGGTCAGCACCCGCTTGCCGGCAGACAGCAACTTGTCCATGAAGCCGCCTCCTCCTCCCTCGGAACCGTCACCGAAGATCGTGTTCATCTCGATGCCGGGGTCCATGTACATGAACGACCCGGCCTCCGCGACACAAGCCTCGCCGGGATCGAGGGTGATCTCGACGAACTGCATCTCCTCGCCCACGATGACGTAGTCGATCTCGTCCGCGACGCTCCCGGGCGGCCGGGGGATCGAACTGCCGAAGGCCGACGCGAATCGGGGTTCGCTGACCACGGGCGCCCAGTTGCCCAGGCCCTCGCGGTACACGTGTGCGCTTCGGGAAACGGCGCCGGCGCGAATCTTCTCCGCGATCTCTTCGGCGAGAAAAGGGCCTTCCTGCTTGCCGGAGGTGGCCAGATACCAGATGCGGTCGCTCATTCGTCTCGACTCCGTGGCTGGCGGCGCCCGGGCTCGGGCATGGCCGCCTATGGTGGGGCGTCGGGATCGTAGCCCAGGATGCGCACCTCGAACACCCACGGCCAGTACTTGCCCGTCAGCAGAAAGGTCCCCGTGCCGGGCCGGTAGGCGATCCCGTTCAGGACATCGGCCGCGGTCGCCTCATCCTCCGTCAACAGACCCGACGCGTCGACGACGGCTACCACCGAGCCGGAGGCCAGTTCGATCACGGCGATCTCGTCGCTCCCGTAGAGATTCGCGAAGAGAAGATCGTCGACGAGTTCGAGCTCGTTCAGGTCAGGGAGCGGCATGCCCTGCATTGTCACCCGCAGCCGCCGGCGGACCTCGAGGGTATGGGGATCGCGGAGGGTCAGAACCGGTGTGCCGTCGCTCATGATCAGCTCCGAACCGTCGTAGGCAAGCCCCCAGCCCTCGCCGTCGTACCGGATCCGGCTCTGCTCCCGTAGCGGGTCGAGTGACCAGACCAGCGCCTCGCCTCGCCGCCAGGTGACCTGAACGAGCCGCTCGCCGGCATCCGGTACGAGGGCGACTCCCTCTCCGAACAGTCTCTGGTCCAGGTCCACCCGGGCCAGTTCCTCGCCGTCGCTCCAGCGCCACGCACGCAGGCTGGAGGAGCCGTACGAGCCCGTGCTCTCGTAGACCACGCCCTCGCGCCAGAGCAGTCCCTGCGTGTAGGCCTCGAGGTCGTGCGGACGTCGGTCCACCACTTCGATCCGCCAGAGTTCGGGCGCCCGCGCCGGCTGCGCGCCGGCCCCCTCCGTTACGGAGCCGCTCGACCCCGCCGGCGCGCACCCCGCCACCGGAAGAAGCATGAAGGTGAAAGCCAGGCAGCAGGCACGCATCCGGGCCACGCTACCAGCCGTTTCCGAGGCGTTGCGCGGCACTTGCCCCTTGACCGTTCTCCACGAGATTGGAAGAGTGGCGACCGTCATGAACGTGTCCTTCCTCCGCAGGATCTCCCTGGTCGGCGTTGGCGTGCTGCTGGCAGCGGCCTGGTTCGCGTTCGCGCAGCCGGCCGCCGACCCGCCGCCGAAGAGTCCGCGCGAGACGATGCGCGTCTTTCTCGAGGCGTTCGCGACCGAAGACGGCCGCCCCGACCTGGATGCGGCGGCAGCCTGCCTGGACCTCGGCGACCTTCCCTTCCCCGTCCGCGCGCGGCGGGGCCGAAACTTGGCGAGCGAACTGAAACAGGTGATCGACCGGCTCGAGTTCGTGGAGTTCGACGCCATCCCGGAGGACGGCGATCTCGAACGGTGGGTGTTCAGCGACGACCTGTCGGCGCCGATCGTCCTGGCGCCGGACAGCGAGGGCCGCTGGCAGTTCAACCGGGCCACCGTCGCCGCGATTGGGTCCCTGTACCAGGAAGTGCGCGAGCGCGCCGTGGTCGAGGGCGTCGAGGAAGCGCCGGTCACCGCCGCGATGTGGCTTCGGGACCGAATCCCGGAGTCCCTCAGGAGCGGCGGCTTCATCCTCTACCCGTGGCAGTGGCTGGCCCTGCCGCTCTTGCTCGTCCTGGGCCTCCTGATCGACCGGATCGTCGTCTGGACCTCCTTCGGTCTGCTCGCGAAGCCCCTGAGCGGCCGGTACGAGAACCTCGACCTGCCCGGAGCGCGCCGCATTCTGCGGCCCACCGGACTGCTGGGTCTCGCCGCGGTGTGGTGGTTGGGAATCCAGTGGTTGGGCTTGGCCCCGCAGGTCGACGCCTGGCTCGACACGACCCTTCTCGTGCTTCTGCTGCTGGCTCTGGGCCGGGCCACCTTCGCCCAGATCGACCTCCTGGGAACGGCGCTGCGGGCCCGCGCCGCCAGGAGCGAGAACCGCTTCCAGGACCAGTTGGTTCCGTTCGTCACCAAGACCCTGAAGGTGGCAGCCAGCATCCTCGGAGCGGTCTTCCTGATCGCCCGGCTGGGCGGAGACGTGACCGCCCTGCTCGCCGGCCTGGGCCTGAGTGGGTTGGCGGTCGCGCTCGCGGCGCAGGACCTGCTCAAGAACCTCTTCGGCTCGATCACGGTGCTGCTCGACCGCCCGTTCCGGGTCGGCGACTGGATCAAGATCGGCGATGTCGAGGGTGTGGTCGAAGAGGTCGGCTTCCGGAGTACACGCGTCCGCACGTTCTACGCGTCTCTGATCACTTTGCCCAACGCCCGCCTGATCGACGCCTCGGTCGACAACTACGGCGCCAGACGGTCCCGGCGCTGGAGCACGCGCATCGACATCACGTACGACACGCCGCCGGCCAGCGTCGACGAGTTCTGCGAGGGCATGCGGCAGCTCGTACGCGACAACGAATCGATGCGGCAGGACGCGCTCGAGATCCACCTGAACGAGTTCGGCCCCCACGCGCTCGAGATCATGCTCTACGTCTTCTTCCTGGCGCCGGACTGGAGTACCGAGCTGCGCCTCCGCCACGAGCTGGCTCTCGACATCCTCCGCCTCGCGGATCGTCTCGGCGTCCGGTTCGCCTTCCCCACCCAGACGATTCAGTTTGAATCGTCGCCTCGGGAAGACTCGGAAGCCTGATCGGCGGGCAGGACGATTCGCACCGACAGTCCTCCCCCGGCCCTCCTCACGGCGGTAATCGTGCCGCCGTGCTCCTCCACGATGCGGCGGGCGATCGGAAGCCCTAAGCCCGTACCGCCACTCGAGGTCGAGAAGTAGGGCTCGAAGATGCGTTCCAGGTCGGCGTCCGAGACACCCCGGCCTCTGTCATCGACGGTGACGCCGACGCCGACGCCGGCCTCCGCCGGCGCCACGGTGACCCGGACCTCGCCGCTCTCGCTCGCGCGGAGGGCGTTCTCGAGCAGGTTGCGGACCGCGCGCTGCACCAGGCGGCGATCGAAGGAAAGCTGCGCAGCCTCCGCGTCCATTTCCGACTCGAAGACAACGTTCACACCGTCCGGCGACGGGTGGCGATAGCCGTCCACCACCTCACCAACCGCCGCGGCCAGGTCCCCGGGCGCCAGCCGGGCCAGAGGAATCTGGCTGTAAGTCGAGAACTCGCCCGCCGTGTGCGCCAGTTCCTCGACCTGAACCAGGATGTTGTCGGTGCAGCGCTCGAAGATCTCTTCCAGCCGTTCCGGGGCATCGCGCCACACCTGCCGCAAGTGCTCGGTCGAGAGGCGGATCGGGGTCAGCGGGTTCTTCACTTCGTGCGCGATGAGCCGCGCCATCTCGGCCCAGGCCTCCAGGCGCTGTGCCGCCTCTTCCCGGGCGCGGTTCGCGGCAATCCGGGCCGCCATGCCGTCGATGGCGACGGCAAGCGTCTTCAACTCCGTCTCCTGCGGCTTGAAGCCGAGCGAGGCCGCGCCGCCGGCGATCCGGCCGGCGCCGTCGATGATGCGCATCAGCGGCCGGGTGAATCCTCGCGCGAGCCGAGCGCCGACCGTGACCAGCAACAGCACCAGTGCCGTGGTGATGACCAGGGCCTGCCGCCTCAGGGCGGCGAGTTCGCGGGTGGCCGCCTCCTGCTGCGCCAGCAGCGGCACCGACACGAACAGACCCGATTCTCCCGGACGCTCCTCTCCCAGGGACACCGGCGTGTACAGCTCCAGGTAGGACGCGCCCTCACCCGCCCTCTGGACGCGGGCCGCAGTCGGGTGACCGAGCAGCGCCAACCTGCTGTAGACGTTTCCCGGAATCCGCTTCGGCATCAGGCCGGCGGTGAACAGGTCCGGCTTGCTCGACGTGTAGACGCCGCCCCGCCAGTACAGGTTCACTTCGTGCCCCACCACTTCCGCCAGCCAGGCCAGGAGCTCGTGGTCCAACTCGGCATCCATCGAGAACCCGGCCTCCAGGCCGAGGAGAAAGTCCGTCAGGACGTACTCGAGCGACACGAGGGCAGTACGACCGGCTACCTCCTGCTCGGCCTGAATCCGGCCGCCCAGATTGCGGAGGAGCAACCCGTTGAGCAACGTCAGCGGCACGATCGCGATCAGAGCCAGCACCGCCGTGAGGCGCACCGAGTAGCGCCGGACGTCGGGCAGGAGGCTCCCACGCAGTTTCGCCGTCGGCAGGCCGAGCAGGAGGCCGGCGAACGCCACGGCAGACACCGCCAGCACCAGCCGCGCGGCGACCGTCGCTATGCGCCACAGGCGCTCCGCCACGGCCTGCTCGGGCAGCAGTGCGACAACCCAGAGGCCGTCGGGAGTGCTGGGGTTGAACCAGGCCAGGGCGGGTCCCGCCGGCGTCGCCACGCGCATGGTCCGGCGCGGATCCACCGCCTCCGAGGGCGCCGGCAACTGCCAGTCCTCCTGCCACGCTGAAACGAGCGGTCGGCCCGCACCGTCGACGTAGGCGAGGAGAGCCCTTCCCGGAGGACTCGAGGCGCTCCGACTCCGGCCCGGGCCGCCCCGCAACAGGCGCAGTTCCAGATCGGCGCCGCCTCCCGAGCTGGCGCCGCTCCAGACATCGAATCGCGGAAACGCCGCGGTCCAGTAGCGCACGGCGCCCCAGTCCTGTCCCGCGGACGCCACCGTGACCTCGCCCGACGCGCTGCGCTGCTGCTGCCAGATCGGCAGGTCAACGCGCGGCCAGCGAGCGCTTTCGACCGCGAGGTCGCCGGTCGCCGCGTCCACCGGCAAGCCGTACGAGAAGGTCGAAATCCCGTCCTCCCGGATCACGGCGAGAGCCGAGAACGTCTCCGAAGCGGCCAGAGGAGACCGGCGCCAGAGCTCCAGGGCCAGATCCTGGTGATCGTCGAGCTCGTCCGGGTCGCCCAGCGCGAGTTCCCTCAGGTCGCTCGCCGTCACGAAGGAACTCGTTCTCGCGGCCAGTGCGGCGACTTCCTCGGGACTCGGAGCATCGAGACCGACACGAACACCCTCGGCCAGCAACGCACGCAGCGCGGGCGTGTGCGTGGCTTCGGCAAGCAGGCCGACCCCGAGAGCCGCCGCGGTAGCGGTCAGCAGAACGTGCAGCCAGTCCCGACCGTCCCGCCAACCGGCGGCCCAGAGCGCGGTCCCGGCGAGAAGAGCCCAAGCCGCCAGCAGGACCACCCAGTGTCCGATCGGGCCTCCGAAGGAACCTCCCAGGTCCGGCGGCGCTCCCGCCGCGTCGGTCGCCCAAACCTGCCACCGATAGAGGCCGTAGCCCACTGCCGAGCAGACCCCGGTCAAGCCAAGCACAGCCAAAGCGACCCGCGGCCTCTGCGGTGACCTGCTGCTCCAGCGGCGGAAGGCCCAGACCGCCGACAAGCCGACCCCGAGCGTGAGCGCCGCCAAAGCGAGCGAGCCGGCGGTTCCCGGTTTCCGCTCGGAGCCAGGCTCGAATCGCAGACGCAGCCAGGGCCCCGGAACGCCGTCCGGCGGAGCGAGTTCTCGAATGCCGCTTGCCTCCAGGGCCGGGGTCAGAGGTTCCGCGGAGTGATCCCGCACGGACCACCTGACGCCGTGACGCCGCAGTCCGAACGGTGTGCGGACCGGCAACGTGTCGGTCGGAAAGCTGTTGCCGACGACCAACCGCCAGCCGCCCTCACCCGCGCTCACGTCGACAGCCGCGTACAACGAAACTGCCGTGAAGCCGGCGGTCTGGTTGATGCCTCCCGGCAGGAGACGATCGAGGGGAAGATCGTGCCTCAGCCCCGAGCCGCCCCAGGCCTGGGCCAGGCCGTCGGGATCGACGAGAACCAGGGTGCGGCCGCCTTCGCGGCTGGCCCGATCCAACTCCTCGAACACTCCTTGTCTGGTCTTCGGCGAGTCGAGTGTGACCGTCCCGGTCCGACGGACACCATCCGCCGCTCGTTCGGCGTCCGCCAGCAGATCGAGCAGCAGTTCCTGGTAGGCCGTTTCCATCGCCGCGATCTGCCCCCGAGTCGGAAGCGGCGGCTCGTCGCTCCGCGGCCATCGTTCGACTGCCAACAGGATCGCGGCCAGCGTGAACAGGCCGAAGATGATGCGAAGCTCAGCAGTTCCCCCGCCGCGCTCGTCCGCGGAGGCCAACATTTTTCCCGTGGAGGCCAACGTTGGTTCCGCGGAGGCCAACACCAGTTCCGCGGAGGCCAACATTGGTCAGTCGCTGCCAAACACGCTGTGGAGCCGACGCATCGAGAAGATTCTACGCTCCTGTCGCCCGCACCGACCGGAGAATCCGGGCCACGATCTGATCGGCGTCACCGGTCGAAGTATCAATCATCTCGTAGCTTGCATCGTGCCGTAGCGGCGAGGCGCTGCGCCGGGTGTCGCGCTCATCCCGCGCCCGAATCTCCCGCCTGAGTCGCTCGCGGTCGCCGGCGTCCTGGCCGCCAAGCTGCCGCAGTCGTCGTTCTGTCCGGACTTCGAGCGGTGCGTCGAGAAAGAACTTGTGCCTCGCCTCGGGGAACACGACCGTGCCGATGTCGCGGCCCTCGACCACCGCGCCTTCCCTGGCGGCAAACTCCCGCTGCCTTGCAACGAGCCACGAGCGCACCTGCGGATGAACCGCGACCCGCGAGGTCGCCGCATCGACCCGGGGGGTGCGAAGCAGCGGCCCTGGAGCGAAGCCGTCGATGCCCACCTCCGCTTCGGCTGCCCGGATACGCAACTCGAACCCGATCCTCCCGATCAACTCGACCATCGCCGACTCCTCGGCCGGGTCAAGACCGTCCTCCAGCGCCTTCCACGCGACCGCCCGGTACATGGCCCCCGTGTCGAGATAGGGAACGCCCAGTTTCGCCGCGACCCTCCGGGCCACTGTGCTCTTGCCGACGCCGGCCGGGCCGTCGATGGCGACAACCGTCACCGCCGCCGCGGTCCCCGCCGGTGGCCACCCCTGGAACCCTTCCCCGAGGGAGGTCCCGAACCGGCCCGCAGGGTCGCCACTTCTCCGGGCGAGAGCTCGCGCCAGCTCCCAAGCCGGAGCGCGGCATCCTCGAGACGGCCGATCGCCACCCGGCGCAGTCGTTGCACCGGGTGTCCGACGCGGAAGAACATCTCTCGGATTTGCCGGGTCTTCCCTTCACGCAGCTCCATCTCCCACCAACTCGACGACCGTGCGGCCCTGGCGCCCCGTCGTACTCGCACCTGGCGCGGAACCACCGGCGCCGTTCGCCGGCCCGCGATGAACATGCCACGTCCCAGTCGCTCGAGCGCCGCATCGCCGGGAAAACCCCGAACCTTGACCAGATACCGCTTGGAGCATCCGAAGCGGGGATGGGTCAGGCGGTTGGCGAGCTCGCCGTCGTCGGTGAACAGGAGCAGACCCTCGGTTCCGTAGTCGAGCCGGCCGACGGGCTTGAGCCGTCCCCGCCACCGCTCGGGCAGGAGGTCCATGACCGTCGGTCGCCCTTCCGGGTCGCTGCGGGTCGTTACGTGGCCTGGCGGCTTGTTCAGCAGGACGTAGGTCGCCGTGGCGGTCTGCGCGATGGGATCGCCGTCGACCCGCACCGTTTCCGTTCCCCTTCCCCGCTGCTCGACCCGGTCGCCGAGCACCGCGACCCGATCGCCGATCGTGACCCGACCGGACCGAATCAGATCCTCCGCCGCCCGGCGTGAGGCGACGCCGGCGCGGGACAGGATCTTCTGTAGCCGCTCTCCTCTCGGGTCCTCAGGCATCAGTCGGCTCCGCCAGCGCAAGGGGGATCGCGGTCTGGGACGGCTCGTCCTCGGCCGCGGCCAGGAAGGTCTCTTCGAACTCCTCCAGCGGCGGCAGCTCGGAGAGCGAGCGCAGACCGAAGTGCAGCAGAAAGTCGCGCGTCGTGGCGTAGAGGAACGGACTCCCAACCACTTCCTTGCGACCGGAAATGCGGATCAACCGGCGTTCGAGAAGGGTCTTCAACACGCCCGAGGGGTTCCTGCCCCGCAGCTCCTGGATCTCCGGGCTCGTGACCGGCTGCCGGTAGGCGACGATCGCCAGCGTCTCCACCGCGGCGATGGACAACCTGCTGCGGCCGACCACCTCGAAGAACCTGCGGAGGTAGGGGTGAAGGTCGGACCGGGTCACGAGACGGTAGCCGCCGCCGGCACGGTCCAGGACCACCCCGCGGTTCGGTTCCCCGCCCGTATCGTCCATGCGATAGCGGTCGAGAACCGCCCCCAGCGCCTCACCCGCGAGTTCCCGGTCCTTTTCGGGGAACACCTCGAGGAGCTTCGCCTCGGGTTGAGGATCGGGGCTGGCGAAGAGGAGCGCCTCGAACACGGCCTCCATCTCGACCCTCTCGGTCATCCGGTGAAATCCTCCAGCAAGACCGGATCCAGCGCCCGTGTGGTGCGGAACAGGAAGACGGCGCCGGCGTCGGATGCGTGGAGCCGGACCAGGTTGAGCCGGGCCATCTCCAGCACGGCCAGGAAACACGCGATCGCTTCCGCCCGGCTCGACAGAGCGAACAGGTCGTCCTTCAGGTCGAGCGACCGCCCACCCTCGAAGCGACTCAGGAGCCGCTCGACCTGGCCCCGGACGGTGAAGGTCTCGCCCTGGTAGATCAGCGGACTCGGGTGCTCCTCGTCGTAGCGCTTCAGCACACCCTGCAGCACCTGCAGCAGGTCGAACAGCGACAGATCGCCCATGTCGAACTCGTCGTCCTCACCGGGGCCCACGGTTTCCGCGGCGCCGCGCGTCCAGAGACCATGGCGCATGTCGTCGACTTCGGCCAGGGTCTGTGCGGCCTCCTTGAGCCGCTGGTACTCCAGCAACCGCTCGATCAGTTCCCGGCGCGGATCTTCCGGCTCTTCTCCCGGCGCGGGTTCGGGTTGGGGCAGCAGGACTCTGGCCTTGAGCTGAATCAGGAACGCCGCTTCGTAGATGTACTCGGCCGCTATGTCGAGATCGAGTTCGTCCATCAGGCCGAGGTATTCGTGGAACTGATCGCAGATCAGGGCAACCGGGATGTCCGTGATCTCGATCTCGTTGATTCGCACCAGGCGAAGCAACAGATCGAGGGGACCCTCGAACTCCGGTAGCTCGACCCGCCAGGAGGCCGGCAGCAAACTGGTTGCCGCCCGGGCGCTGGCGGGTCCTGTAGTCATCTGTCCGGATTCTTCCACACCGGCGGCGGCGATCCCCCCACTTTCTCCAGCGCCTCCAACCAATGCTGCGCGGCGTGCCGCGGCCGGTAGGCCCGGTCCAGGCGACGCCGTCCCGCCTCGCCCCGCCGACGCGATTCAGCGGGGTCGGACGTTGCCGCGATCAACGCGTCGGCGAGAGCGCTCGAACGTTCCGGCGGCACCAGCCAACCGGTCTCCCCATCGACGACGACCTCCGGAATGCCGCTGACGGCAGAGGCGATGACGGGGAGACCGTCGCCCATCGCCTCCAGGACCACGAGCGGCATGCCCTCGTAGGTGGAGGGAACGACGAGGGCTGCCGCGCCCCGCCGCAACCGGGCGACTTCAGACCGCGAGCAGCGGCCTGCGAAGCGCACGCTCGTTCCCAGCCGAAGACTGCGCGCGAGCGCGGACAGCGACCCACGCCGCTCCCCGTCGCCGGCGATGACCAGCCGCGGGCGATGCCCCTTGTCACGGGCCGCCGCCAGAGCATGGAGCAGGATCTCGAACCCCTTGCGGATCCGCATCCGGCCGACCGCGAGCACGAACGGCGCCTCACCGGCAACCTCGTCATCCCCGCTCTTCTCTTTGTCGCGGTCGTCCGCGTGGTCCAGGGGCGCTCCCGTCACGTTCGGGACCACGTGAACGCCGGTGACGCCGTAATCGATCTCGATCTCCCTCGCGGTGACCCGGCTCGGGGCGAGACGCAGGTCGGCGCCACGGGCCGTGATCCGGCCCAGCGCGATGTGCAGAGGCGTGCGCAGCGAACGGAAGACCCGCTCGCTCATCGCCGGCCGGGCAACCACCGCCGAGCCACGGTCGCCGTCGACGAGCGGACGGACCGCCAAGCGCTCCCGGACGTAGCTCACCTGCTGGAGGGCCGCGAGCAGGGGCCGGGAGGCGCCGCCCCGTTGGGCAAGGTCCCGGATCACCAGACCGCCGTCGCTCTCGTGCACCTGAACCACGTCCGGCCGCCACTCGCCGATCCGCTGCGCGACGGCACGCCGTACGTACCAGGGAAACGAGGTCTTCGAGACGCTGGCGCCACACCGGTCACGACCCAGGACGTCCACCTCGCAGCCGGCTTGCCGCAGGCCCCAGGCAAGCTGCAGCACCTGTTCGCCGGCGCCGGAGAGATCCCGCGGCGGCAGGACATTGGCGACCAGGAGGACCTTCACGGCTCGGCGATCCCCTGCGTCGGAGCAGCGAGCGCGGGAATCCGGCGCTCCAGTTGCCGCCGAAGCGGCTCGTTGCCGGGCTCCGCGAGCCGGTCGAGAAGCCTCGCGGCGTCGGCACGCGCGGCCACCAGCCACTTCCAGTCCCGGGCCAGGTCGCCGAAGCGGAACTGCGGCAGACCGGCCTGACGGGTTCCGAGCACCTCACCCGGCCCGCGCTGACGAAGATCCTCCTCAGCGATCCGGAAACCGTCGTTCGATTCCTCGAAGACGGCCAACCGCCGCTGTGCGTCGGCCGATGACCCGCCGCAGACCGCGATGCAGATCGACTCCCCGAGCGCCTGGTCCGTACCGCGGCCGATGCGGCCCCGAAGCTGGTGCAGTTGGGCCAGCCCGAACCGCTCGGCGCCGAGGATCACCATCGCGGTCGCCTCCGGTACGTCGACGCCGACCTCGATCACCGTCGTTGCCAGCAGCACCCGGATCGACCCATCCGAGAAGCGACTCATCGTCGCGTCGCGCTCTTCGCGCCCCAGACGACCGTGGACGACACCGTGCTGCCCTCCGAGCGCCTCGGCCCACCAGGAACCCGACTCCTCGAGAGAAGGCAACGCGGCGGCGGCGCCCTCGCCGGGATCGATCAGGGGAAAGACGATGTATGCCCTGCCGCCGCGGCGAAGCCGCTGCCGGACCAGGGCCACCGCCTGATCCCGCTGGTCCGCGGTCATCACCCGGGTCTCGATCGGACTGCGGCCCGGCGGCATTTCATCGAGGATCGACACGTCGAGGTCACCGTACACGGTCAGCGCCAGCGATCTCGGAATCGGCGTCGCGGTCATGACCAGGAGATCGGGGCGCTGCCCCTTCTCCGCCAGGGACTGCCGCTGGGCGACGCCAAACCGATGCTGCTCGTCGATCACGGCGAGTCCCAGGCGCGCGAAGCGCGTCCGCTCCTGGATCAACGCGTGGGTGCCGACGGTGAGGGCGACCCGACCGTCGGCGATCCTGTCTTCCACTGTTCCGGCGCCGTTGCTGGCAATGCGCTGGCTGGAGGTCAAGAGAGCCAGCGTCAGGTGTGATCCCAGCAACCGATCCAGGGAAGCGAAGTGCTGCTCGGCGAGCAGTTCCGTAGGCGCCATCAGGGCCGACTGGAGGCCGCTCCGAGCCGCCACCAGGCAGGCCAGAGCGGCGAGGACCGTCTTGCCGCTGCCGACATCGCCCTGCACCAGGCGGAGCATCGGCTGCGGCCCCGAGAGATCGGCGACGATCTCCCGCAGCACCCGTTCCTGGGCCCCGGTCAACTGGAATGGCAGCAGGTCCCGCGCCGTGCTCCAAACCGCCTCACAGGTACGGTACCGGTGCGGCTTCCCCTGCCGGCTGCGCTGCCTGCGAGCAGCGGCGAGCTGCAACTGCTGGAGCAGGAACTCGCCGTAGGCCAGGCGGGCATGGGCCGGACTGCGCCTCTCGTTCAGTTCTTCGACCGCGGCCTCAGGCCCTGGCCGATGGACCTCGGCCAGGGCTTCGGCCAGGCTGGGCAGCCCGTGCCGCAGCAGCTCCTCGCCGGGCAGCCACTCGTCGATCCAATCGGGTCCCCGGGCCTCCACCATGCTGTCCATGACTCCGGCCACCAGGCGCTCCACCCGCGATGGCGGCACGTCGCCGATGCGGCCGTACACCGGCCTGACGCCACCGCCGAGGGCATCCTCCTCCTCCCCGACTCGCTCGACGGTCGGATTCGCCAGTTCCCAGGCGCCCTCCCGGCCCCGGCGCCTCGGCACGCCATGGAGGAGATACGACGCTCCCTCTTCCAACTGATTCAGCAGATAGGGCCGGTTGAACCAGACCACGCCGGCCCGGTTCTCGCCGTCGTCCGCAATCGCCTCCACGCGCGAGAATCGCCGGCGGGCGAACACCCGCCGGATCTTCTCCATGCGCACCACCACGGTCAGCGCACCCGGCGCGTTGTCGGGGGAACCGTCATCGTCCGGTGCGGGCAGGCGCCCGAGGGTGCGTCGATCCTCGTACCGAATGGGAAGGTGCGCCAGCATGTCCGCTATCCGGCGACATCCGGCAGCGGCCAGCTTGCGCCCCAACACGGGGCCCACGCCGCGCGCACAGGTGATCGGGTCGCGCGCTTCCATCGTTGCGCGGGATGCTATGCGCCCGCGGCTAGCCGACGATCTCGAGGGTGGCAGCATCCGGATCGAGACGGACCCGTGCACCCATGGGCAGCGTGTGATTGGGCGCCTCGTGGCCGGCCGGCAAACCCACCAGAAGCGGTACGCCGAGTTGGCCCGCAAAGTCGATCAGGCTGTCGCGCGCGTCGCAGTTCGTGAAGTGACCGGCGACCACCGCCCGCACACCGGCCATGCGGCGGGACGTGCGGAGCTGGGTCAAGAGGCGGTCGATGCGGTACTCGGGCTCGTCGATGTCCTCGAGTACGAGGATGGAGTCCCGGAAGTCCGGCAGGAAACCCGTCCCGACCGTCGCCGCCAGCATGGTCAGACAGCCCCCGAGGAGACGCCCACAGGTCGCCTCGGGTCGGCCGGCCGACACGCCGGGGACTACCGGCGCCAACTGCCACCGTGTACCAGGCTTCCCGGCCAGCGCCTCGAGAAAGGACAGTTCTTCGTCCGGCCGCAGCCCACGCGCGAAGTCGACCGCCATCGGGCCGTGGTAAGCGACCGTACGTGCGCGGGAGACGAGGCCCAGCAGCAGGGGCGTCAGGTCGGAGTAGCCCACGTAGGGCCGTGGCCGGGAGGCAAGCAGCGGCCAGTCGATCCTCTCCAGCAACCTGAGAACGCCGTGGCCGCCGCGAGCGAAGACGATTCCCGCAATCGTGTGGTCCGCCGCCAGTTCGTGGAACGCCGCCAGGCGCTGACGGTCCGAGCCTGCAAACAGCGACCGCCCCTCGTGTGCCGCCCCGGCCCGAAGGTTGGACGCCAGCACGACCTCGAAACCGAGGCCTTCGAGCGCCGCTACACCCGTGGACAGCCGCCCACCGTCGATCGGGCCCGAGAGCGCGGCGATGCCGATCCGGTCGCCTGACCGAACCGCCGGCGGACGCTCCACCGCGAGTCGTGTTCCGCTGTCACCGAAGGTCAAGTGCCGGAGGACCTCGTAAGCCGGATTCTGTTCATCCCGTCACCGTCAGGCGAGGGGAGGCGGCCATTCATCTTTGCGACCTACCCGGAGGGCGTCCCGGGCTGCGAACAACCCGGAATCGGGACGGACAGCCCGATCCGCACTCCCTATTTGGTCTTGCTCCACATGGGGTTTGCCATCGCCTCGCACCGTTGCCGGCCGAGCGGTGCGCTCTTACCGCACCGTTTCACCCTTGCCGGCCTTCCAGCCACCGAAACCCGGATCGGACTCCGGCGCCGTTGGGTCGGCGGTCTGCTCTCTGTTGCACTTTCCGTCGCGTCACCACGCCTTGCCGTTAGCAAGCATGCCGTCCGTTGGAGTCCGGACTTTCCTCCCCCGGCGGACAAGCCGCCGGGAGCGACCGCATCCGGTCCTCCGGCAGGACGGAGGCTAGCAGGTTGCGCGGCAGCCAGGACGCACCCGCGAGACGCCCTACTCGCGATGGACCGACGCATAGACCGAACGGGCGAGCTTGGCGCCCAGGATCTCCTGCAACTGCTCCTCCGACGCCTGCGTCACGCCGGCGTAGCTGCCGAACCGGCGCACCAGCAGCTTGCGCCGCTGCGGGCCGATGCCGCGCAGGTCGTCGAACCGGCTTTGCAGGGTCCGCTTGGCGCGCCGGCGGCGGTGGCGCGACACCGCGAACCGGTGCGCCTCGTCCCGCACCTGCTGGAGCACGCGCAGACCGGCGTGATTCCGCTTCAGCCGCAACGGCGCGGGCCGCGCCGGGACGTAGATCTCCTCCTCCCGCTTGGCCAGTCCAACCACCGGCGTCTCGTCGACGCCGAGGACCGCCAACGCCTCGAGCGCCGCGTTCAACTGGCCGCGTCCCCCGTCGATCAGGATCAGGTCCGGCATCTCGCCGACCTCCTCCAGCCTGCGCCGGTAGCGGCGTTCGACCGCCTGGCGGATCGACGCGAAATCGTCGGCCTGTTCCAGGCCGCGGATGTTGAAGCTGCGGTACTGGTTCTTGACCATCCGGCCGTCGCTCCAGACCACCAGGGAGGCGACGGTCTGGCTGCCGCCGAAGGTCGAGATGTCGAAGCCCTCGATCCGCCGCGGCGGATCTTCCAGGTCGAGGGCGCGCCGCAGGGCATCGCTGGCCTCGCCGGCGGCGCCGGCGCCCCGGAACCGCCGGCGGAAGGCCATCGATGCGTTCCGGTTGGCGAGCGCCACACGCTGCGCCTTCGGTCCGCGCGAGGGCATGCGCAGGTAGACCTTCGATTCGCGGCGTTCGCTCAACCACGAGGCGAGAGCCTCCTCGCCTTCGATCGGCGCCGGCAGGTGGATCTCCTTGGGAATCAGGGTGGTCCGGTCGTAGAGCTGGGGCAGCAGCTCCGACAGCAGGCGTTCGGCGGTGATTTTCGAAACGCCCTCCCAGAACAGCTCGCGGCGGTCGAGAACCTGCCCCCCGCGCATGACCAGGACGACGACGGCCGCGTTGTCGCCGCTGATGTGGACGCCGAAGATGTCGACGTCGTCGCCGCGGTCCGAGCTCAGCTTCCGGCGCTGGCTGATGGACGCAATCTCCCGCATCGTGTCGCGCAGACGGGCCGCGGTCTCGAACTCCAGGTCGGCCGCGTGATTCCGCATCCGGTTGCGCAGGTCCCGCAGCAACTCGTCGTTCCTGCCGGCGAGAAACAGACGCGCCTTCTCCACCGCTTCGGCATAGGTCTCCTCGGTGGTCAGACCGTCGACGCAGGGGCCCAGGCAGCGCTTCATGTCGTAGTAGAGGCAGGGCCGGGGCAGGCTGCCGTCGATCTCGATCCGGCACACCCGGATCCCGAACAGCTTCTGGGTCAGCTTGATCGCCTTGCGCGCCAGTCCGGCGGGCAGGTACGGACCGTAGTACTCCGCGCCGTCGCGGCGGATGCGCCGGGTGAAGGCGAGGCGCGGGTGGCCGTCGGCAAGGGTGAGCTTGAGGTACGGGTACGTCTTGTCATCCCGCAGACGGATGTTGAACCGCGGCTGCCGGCGCTTGATCCAGTTGTTCTCGAGCAACAGAGCCTCGGCCTCCGAGTCCGTGACGACGAACTCGAGATCGGCCGCGTCCTGCAGCATCAGGGCGATGCGCGGATCCTCCGGCGGCTTGCGGTAGGAGGCGGCGCGCCGCTTGAGGGACTTCGCCTTGCCGACGTAGAGCGCCTCGCCAGCTTCCGACTTGAAGATGTAGATCCCCGGCTGATCCGGAAGCTCGCCGAGTCTGCGGCGGAGGCCCGGATGGATCACGCCATCACCCTCCCATCACCTTCAGACTGCGCAGCTCCCCGAGACGGTCGCGCAGTACCGCGGCCTGCTCGAACTCCAGCCGCCGCGAGGCCTGCTTCATCGCCTTCTCCAGGCGCGCGATGCGGCGTTCCAGGGGCATTTCGGGCGCATCCTCGCGGAGCAGATCCTCCACCGCCGCGTCGGCCGCGGCGCCGGCCTTGTGCAGGTAGTCCAGATTGCTCATCTGGACCAGCGGACTGTGGACCTCCTTCAGGATGGACGCCGGTTCGATCCCGTGCTCCCGGTTATAGAGGTCCTGGATTCGCCGGCGCCGAGTCGTCTCCCTGAGCGACCGGTCGATCGAGTCGGTGCGCCGGTCGGCGTAGAAGATGACCCGCCCGTTCAGGTTGCGGGCCGCCCGGCCGGCGGTCTGGATCAGCGATACCTCGCTGCGCAGGAATCCCTCCTTGTCCGCGTCGAGGATCGCGACCACGGAGACCTCGGGGAGATCGAGCCCCTCCCGCAGCAGGTTGATCCCGACCAGGATGTCGAACTCGCCGCGCCGCAGCGCGGTCGTGATCTCGACCCGCTCCAGGGTGTCGATATCGCTGTGCAGGTAGCGGACCCGCAGGCCGAGCTCGGTCAGGTACTGGGTCAGTTCCTCCGCCATTCGCTTCGTCAACGTGGTCACCAGCACCCGCTCACGGCGTTCGATCGCCGCCCGGGCTTCCTCCACCAGGTCGTCGATCTGGTTCGCGGACGGCCGCAACTCGATCCGGGGGTCGAGCAGACCGGTCGGCCGGATGATCTGCTCCACCACCACGCCGCCGGTCCGCTCCAGCTCGAAGGCGCTCGGCGTGGCCGACACGTAGATGCGCTGACCGCAACGCTCCTCGAACTCGTCGAACCGGAGCGGCCGGTTGTCCAGGGCGCTCGGCATGCGGAAGCCGAACTCGACCAGGGTCTGCTTGCGCGCCCGGTCGCCGTGGTACATCCCGTGGACCTGCGGTATCGACTGGTGGCTCTCGTCGACCACCAGCAGGAAGTCCTCGGGCAGGTAGTCCAGGAACGTCGGCGGGGCTTCCCCCGGCGCCCGACCGGACAAGTGGCGTGAGTAGTTCTCGATGCCGGCACACGAACCGAGCTCGCGCAGCATCTCCAGGTCGTAGCGGGTCCGCTGCTCGAGCCGCTGCATCTCGAGCAGGCGGTTCTCGCGTTCGAGGACGACCAGGTGCTTGCCCAGTTCCTCCTCGATCGACGCGATGGCGCGCCGCATCCGGTCCTCCGGCGTCACGTAGTGGTTGCGCGGGAAGACCGGCACCTGGTCGACCTCCTCCAGCACCCGACCCGTGATCACGTCGAAACGGCTGACCCGGTCGATCTCGTCCCCGAAATACTCGACCCGGATGCCCCGGTCGTCGTAGGCCGGCAGGATCTCGAGCACGTCGCCGCGGACCCGGAAGCTGCCGTGAAACAGGTCGAGCCGGGTGCGCTCGTACTGCATCTCGGCCAGACGCCGCAGCGCGCGCTCCAGCGGCAGTTCCGTTCCGCGCTCGAAGAACTGGAGCATCGAGAAGAAGACGTCCGGCGCTCCCAGGCCGTAGATGCACGACACGGACGCCACGATCACCACGTCGCGGCGCTCGAAGAGCGAGATCGTCGCCCGCAGCCGCAGGCGGTCGATCTCGTCGTTGATGCTCGTCTCCTTCTCGATGTACGTGTCGGACTGCGGGACGTAGGCCTCGGGCTGGTAGTAGTCGTAGTAGGAGACGAAGTACTCGACCGCGTTGTTCGGAAAGAAGCTCCTGAACTCCTGGTAGAGCTGAGCCGCCAGCGTCTTGTTGTGCGACAGGACCAACGTGGGCCGGTTGACTGCCTCGATCACCTTGGCGATCGTGTAGGTCTTGCCCGAACCCGTGACCCCCAGCAGCACCTGCTCGGGCACGTCGTCCCTGAGACCCGCCACGAGTTCGGCGATCGCCGCCGGCTGATCGCCCTGCGGCTTGAATGGCGAGATGAGCTCGAACCGCCCCCCTGGCCCGTTCGTCGGCTCGAGGCCCCGGTGCAAGTCAGATCTCCGGAGAAGCGCTGGAAGCCGCGATCCGTTCGAGACGCTCGGTCAGGCGGCGCAGATCGTCGCTGTCGAGCAGTCCCCGCTCCGCCCGCCGCAGCGCGTCGGTGAGAGCCATCTGCAGCCGCCGGTTGTCGGCCGGCGTCGCCGGACGGGTCTTGTAGCGCTCGAGCACGGAATCAAAGGCCCGGTCGAGACGGTTGCGCTCTTCCGACGTGATGTCCTCAGGCAGCTCCTCCATGATCCGCTCGCGACCGAAGTCCAGTACGAACTCGAGCAGTTCGTCGGCCTGGGTCAGGGCCACCACCAGCCCCACCACCAGGACGACCGCCAGCAGTCCGCATCCGGCCAGACCCGCAATCAGGCAGCCGCGCCGCGTCCGGCCCGGATCCCGCGGCCGCGCGGACGACGGCTCGGGGAAGGGTTCCGGCAACGGCGGCAGCCCGCGCGGCTTCTCGGCTTCGGGACTCATGAGTCGGGCCGTATGATACGCGGGTGATGGCGGCGCCGCGGAACGCCCTGCAACCCGTGCTCGCATGGAGCTTGCGGCATTGGCGGTGGCTTGCGCCCATCATAGCTGTGCCGGTGGCGGGCGTCCTGTTGGGAATCGGCGTCGCGGCGGCGATCGACCTGCCGCAGGTGGAGACCATCGCCGAGCTGACGCCCAGCCAGATCACGCGGCTCCTGGACCGCCGGGACGAGGTCTTCCGGAGCTACTCGGTCGAGAAGCGAATCATGCTCGCCGAAGGCGAGGTGCCGGAGATCTTCGAGCGCGTGCTCCTGTCCGCGGAGGACCGGAACTTCTACTTCCACGGTGGCTTCGACATCATCGGCGTGGCGCGGGCCACGGTGCAGAACTGGCGTCGGGGCGAGAGGTTCTCGGGCGCCTCCACGATCACCATGCAGGTGGCGCGAACGCTCTATCTCGACCGCGCCAAGGTCTGGAGCCGGAAGATCCGGGAGACCCTGTTCGCCATCGAGCTCGAGAAGCGCCTGAGCAAGCAGCAGATCCTGACCCACTACTGCAACCTGACCTACTTCGGCCACGGCAACTACGGCCTCGAATCCGCCTCCCGCTACTACTTCGGCAAACCGGCGGCCGAACTGGACCACGTGGAGTCCGCCACCCTGGTGGCGATCCTGCCGGGTCCGAGCATATGGACGCCGTATCTGCGCCCCGAGGTTGTGCGCAGCCGCCGCAACTCGATCCTGCGGGTCGTGGCCGACCGAGGCGTGATCACGAGGCAGCAGGCCGAGGAGGCGGCGACGCAGCCGCTGAATGTGGTCAAGCAGCGCGAGGCGAAGCCGGTGGCCCCGTACTTCGCCGAACGGGTTCGCGTCGACCTCTACCGCACCTACGGCCAGAAGGCCCTCTACGAGCGGGGCCTGCAGGTGAGGACGACCCTGGACCCCCGGATGCAGGACGCCGCGGAGCAGGCGCTGCGCGGGGGTCTGGTTCGGATCGACCGGCTGGGCGGCTACCGTGGGCCGGCGTCACGGGTCGACCAGGACGATCTCGAGGCGGAGGACCTCGCCGAGACGGTTGGGGGTCTTCTCGCCGACTGGGTCGGATTCGAACCGGAGGTCGGCGCGTGGACGCCCGGCCTCGTCCTCCGGCGCGGCCGGCGCGAGGCGGAGATCCGGATCGGCGAGCACCGCTTCGTGCTCCATCCCGAGGGATACGCGTGGACCCGGCGCGACGCGCCGCCCCTGGAGCGGGGCGACATCGCCTGGTTCGAACTCCGTGCCCCCGGAGAGACCGAGGCGGAGGGCGGAACCGATGCCGGGCAGGCCTTTGCGCTCGAGCTCGTCCAGGCGCCGATCGTCGAGGGCGCCGCGCTTCTGCTCGAGTCGGCGACCGGCGCGGTGCGGGCGATGGTTGGCGGCTGGGACTACAAGCGGAGCGAGTTCAACCGCGCCGTCCAGGCCCGGCGCCAGGTCGGTTCGCTCTTCAAGCCCCTGGTCTTCGGCGCCGCGTTCGAGCACGGCTTCACCCCCGCCGACACCCTCTTCGATGCGCCGGCCGTCTTCGTGGGCGTCGACAACCTGTCGAACTACAGTCCCCGCAACTACTACCGGAAGTACCTCGGCGTCCTGACGCTGCGCAAGGCGCTCGAGAAGTCGATCAACGTCACGTCGGTCAAGCTACAGGACATCGTCGGCCCCGACCGGGTGGTCGACTTCGCCTACCGGACCGGCATCCGTTCGCCGCTGCCGCCGTATCCGAGTCTGGCCCTGGGCGCCGCCGACCTGACGGTGCTCGAGGTGGCCACCGCCTACGCCACGATCGCCAACCTGGGCGTCCACGTCGAGCCGTACATCATCGAGAGCGTCGCGACCCGGGACGGCCGCGAACTCGAGGCCCACATTCCCCAGGCGTCGACCGTGCTGACCCCGGAAGTCGCGTACCTGCTGACCCACGTGCTCTCCGGCGTGGTCCAGCGCGGTACGGCCCGGTCAGCGAGGAGTCTCGGACTTGCCGCCGTAGCGGGAAAGACCGGCACCACGGACGGCTTCACCGACGCCTGGTTCGCCGGCTACACGCCCAGGTACACGCTCGTGATCTGGGTCGGCTACGACCAGCAGCGGCGCATCGGCCGCAACATGACCGGCGCCGCCGCCGCCCTGCCGATCTGGAACGAGATCCTGCGCCAGGGGATCGAGGACGGCTGGATCGATCCGCGCGCGACCTTCACCCGACCCAACCAGGTGCGCCTGGCGCGGATCGAGTACAACTCCGGCCTGCGCCCGGCGCGTCGCCCCGTGGAGCAGCACCTGATCGATGAAGCATTCATCGCCGGCACCGAGCCGGTGCTGTCCTTCGACCCCGACACGCGGCCAATCTACGACCTGCCCTGGTACCAGCAGCGGGCCCTGTACGGAGAGCCGAAGGCCGGCGAGAACATGCCCGAGGACGTCACCGACTGGTCCCTGGTCAAGGACGCCTGGAAGGAAGACGAAGGCGACGCCGAGTTGTGAGAATCCCAAGTGTGCCTTCAGCACCGGACAGCGATGGCGCTTCCGGACGCATCGATTCGCGTTCAGGCGTCGGCCGCGGCGTCCTTGCGATCGCCGGTCTGAGCAGCCTCGCGTTCGCTCAGCCGACCTACGACGTGCTGCGGCGCGCACCCGAGTTCTTCGCCATTCGAGAGCTCTCGATGAGCCACGTCGTGGCACTGATGGTCCTCCTCGCGGCCGGCCCGACCCTGGCGCTGTCCGCGCCGGCCGCGGTGGCCCGGCTGTTGCGGCCGGCCTGGATTCGACCGGCGGTCGCGGCGCCCCTCGGGCTTCTCGCGGGCGTGATCGGCCTGCAAGCCGCACACGGCCTGCCGCCGCTTGGCGCCGCGGTTCTTGCAACGGTCGTGTCTGGCGGGGCCATCTTCGCCTACACCCATTCGCGCGTCGCCCGTTCCTTCGCCATGCTGCTGTCGGCGGCCGTCATCGTGCCCCCCGCGATCCTGATCCTCGACGGCGACGTGAGGCGCGGTCTGGCCGATCCCCCACCGGTGGTTTCGGTCGCGGACACCGGCGCCCGGGCGCCGGTTGTCCTGGCGATCTTCGACGAGTGGCCGCTGATCTCGATCCTCGACGCGAAGGGTGCGATCGACCGCGGGCGCTTTCCCAATCTGGCGCGCTTCGCCGACCGGGCTACCTGGTATCCCAACGCCACGGCCGCCTCGAACATGACGAACCACGCGGTGCCCGCGATGCTGACCGGTTCGCCGCCCGAACGGGACCGGCTCCCGACGGCCGCCGATCACCCGGTCAATCTGTTCACTCTGCTCGCCCCGAGCCACGACCTGTTCGTCATGGAGCCGATCACCTCGCTGTGCCCACCCGACCTGAACCTGCTCGCAGGGCCGCCCGTTCCCTTCTCCCGCCGGCTCGGCCTGCTGGTGGCAGACCTCGGCACGGTTTGGCTCACCGTGACTCTGCCAGCGCCGTGGACCGAGGCGCTGCCGCCCGTTACTCAGACCTGGAGCGGCTTCAACCGGGGCGGATCAACGACGGCGCCGACGACAGAGGACGACCGGCAACTGGCCAGAGAACAGCCCCATCGCCGAAACGCCAGTCGAGTCAGCGACTTCCGCCGGTTCGTCGACGCGATCAGGCCACCCGGGGAGCGTCCGGGCCTCTACTTCACGCACACGTTGCTGCCGCACGCCCCCACGGAGTATCTGCCATCCGGCCGGAGGTACCGTGGCGGCGGAATCGCGGGTCTCGAAGACGGAATCTGGCCGGCGACTCCCTCGCTGATGCGGCACCACCAGAAGCGCCACCTGCTGCAGGTCCAGTTCATGGACCGGCTGATCGGCGAGTTGATCGCGAAGCTGGAGGCGCTCGATCTGTTCGATCGAAGCGTGATTGCCATCGCCGCGGACCACGGCGCTTCGTTTCAGCCCGGCAGGCCGCATCGATACCCGGATCCGACAGACCTCACCGGGGGGCAGGTGCTGGACCTCGTCGCCGTGCCCCTGATCGTCAAGGCGCCGTTCCAGGAGCGTGCCGAAATCGACGACAGCCCCGTTTCCGTCGTGGACCTTACGCCGCGCCTGCTCGACCTGGCCGGCGCTGCTCGAACCGAGGCCCCTCGCTCACCGGGCGGCGTTGAACCGCTGCTGTTCGGGGCAGCCGGCGCCGATGTCGCGATACCGGCTGACCGCGACGGCTGGCAACGCGCCAGACTCGCGGAGCAGGCCGCCCTGCTGGGAGAGGCGAACGACCCCACCGCAATCGGCGCGGTTCCCGAATTGCACGGCGTGCCCGTCTCGCAACTGCCCCGGCGCGCCGGCGAAAGCAGGGTCCGACTCCTCGCCCCGGACGCCTGGGACGATGTGGATCTCGAAGCGGCGACGTTGCCGGCTGTGGTCGTCGCCTCCTTCACCGAGGGGCAGGCGCCGCTCGACACGCCGGTCATCGTGGCGCTGAACGGAATCGTCGCAGACTCCGTTCTTCCCTACCGCGACGGGCGCGGCCGAGACCGAATCTACGCACTGCTGCCCGAGACGCTGTTCCGCGCCGGCGGCAACAAGGTCGAGCTGTTTCTGGCCTCGAATCGTCAAGGCAACCTGGAACTGGAACACCTTCAGCCGCCGCCGACCTTCGTCTTCGAAGTGGACGCCCAGTACCGGTTCGAGCCGCTGCGCAACTACCGGGGCCTGATCAGACACCTGCTCCGCCACTCGGTCAGCGACCCGGCCCAGGCGCCCAGCAAGCTGCGCGTGCTTCCGAACAGCCCCGAGCTTCGTGGAAATCTCGTTGCGACCGTGCCAGAGCAACGCTTGGCGGGTGAGGACGTCCAGTACTTCGAGATCCGCGGCTGGACCTTGGACCGGGCGAACACCGGTCAGCGCAAGATCGTGGTCACCATCATCGGGAACCGGGCCATGACCGCCTTCTCCGGACCCGGGTCCGTGGACAGCGGCTTCAACCTTCGAGCGGCGGCCGACCGCGAGCAGGTCGAGCGCGAGGGGATCGTCGCCTTCACCGTCGGTCGCCGGAACACCGCAACTCGGCTCCGATTCACCTACCTTGCACTCGAACGCGGACGGGCCGGAAACGAGATCGTGCCCATCTCGGACGGTCGCCGGCAGACCGTGCAGCCGCCAGGCGACATTCTCGCCGGCGCGGTGGATTCGGTGCGGACAGTCGGCCGAACCACCCGGATTCGCGGCTGGGCGGCCGACCTCGACCGCGGAGAGGCGCCGCGCCAGATCGTCGTCTATCGCGACGGCAAGTTCCTGACCACCCTGGGGCACGGTAACCGGGAGCGTCCGGACGTGGCTGAGCATTTCGGCGACCCCCGCCTGCTGCGGACCGGCTTCTCCGGCGAGGTGCCCGGCGGGCCCCTGCCCTCGGACTTCTCCCGGCGTCACCGCGTGTTCGCGCTCATGGCGCGGGGCGCGGCAGTGGAACTGCCGGTCCTCCCGCCTCCCACCTCCGGTCGTTGATCGCAAAACGCACCGGGTCAGCCGGAAACGCCGGCGAGACCAGCCTCCGCGCCGGCCGGCGAGCTAGGCGGGACGCACGCCGATCAACGCGTAGTCGCGATGGCCGTAGAGGAGGTCGTCGAGGTCGTCGCGGAGACGATTGAGGCGATCCGCCAGTTCCCGGGTCTGGCCGTCCAACCCATCCAGTGAGATCTCCGGCAGGCGCTCCTCTTCGGGGTAGGGCCGCAGGTCGAGCCGTTCGATACCGTCGAACCCGGCGCTCTCGTAGCTGGCGCGCAGCGTCTCCGGGTGAACCGGCCGCACGTGCGTCGGGTCGAGCCAGAAGCTACGCGCGGTCACGGAGACCGAGAGCGGATTCGGCGTTTCGAGCAGGAGAAGCCCCCCGGGGCGCAGGGCCGCGAAGGCGAGCCGCACCAAGCGGTCGACCGCTTCCGGAGGCAGGTGCTCGATCACGTGAAAGGAGACGATTCCGCCTACGGATCCGGGCTCGATGCCGGCCAGGGCCTCCAGCAGATCCCCCTGCTCGACCCGCAAGCCCCGCTGGGAAGAGCGGCGCACCATGGCAGCGGAGGAATCGATGCCGCGGCACTCGACTTCCTCCTCCTGGAGGAGCGCCAGCGCCTCGCCGCGGCCGCAGCCAAGGTCCAGCACCGGCGCCGCCTCGCGGAGCCGCGGCAGATAGACCTGAATGCGCTGCCGGATCTCCTCCTCCCCGCCGCGAAACCGGTGCTCGAAAGCCAGGTAGGAAGCATCGTCGACGCTGGACTGAAACGTCCCCGCCGCCCCATCGCCGCCCCTGGCCACAGCCGACCGCAGGAGACCGGCGAGTTCGTCGGCTTCGCGGCGGTACCGGTCCAGCTTGCGGTCGACGCGACCGAACAGCGCGTCGTCATGGCGCATGACCTCGTCCAGGCCCTGGCGCAGGAAGTTCTCCAGGTGACTGGCCCGCCGATCCAGTTCCCCGAGCCGCTGCTCGAAGATCCGGTTGACCTCCTCCTGGTGACGCCGCCACTCCCGAAGCCCCTGGACGTGGCCCAGCAGGATGAGATTGAAGATCCGCTGGCGCTCCCAGAGATCCTTCTGCGGCAGATGAACGAAGGGACGCAGCAGCCGCTTGAAAGCCACCAGAAACCGCCCGGCAAGGCCGCGGTGACTGCGAATGGGGAACGGAATGTCCCGATCCCAGAGGTGGCGCCAATCCTCGAGCCGATGAGTCGGCCGCTCCCCAAGGAAGTCTTCGACTTCCGGGGGTCCGTTGTCTCCGCCCACCGTTTCACCGTCCCCGCTGACGGTGTGCTCGGACGCCCCGGTCGGGACATCCACTTCGCTGGAGAACCTAGGTCTCAGGCACGACCTCGACTGCGACTTCGGCAATCACTTCGGTGTGGAGGTCGACCCGCACGACATGTTGACCCAACTCCTTGATGCCGCCCGTCAGGTCCACCATCCGGCGATGGACCTGGACGCCCTTGGCTGCGAGTGCCTCGACCACTTCCGTAGGGGTCACGGAGCCGTAGAGAGTTCCCGTCTCGCTGGCCCGCTTGGCGATCTTGATCTTCAAGGCCCCGAGTTCGGCCGCCATCGCGGCTGCAGCCGAGCGCTCCGCCGCGTGCCGGGCGTCGAAGTTCGTGCGCTGCGACTCGAACCAGTGCCGGTTCGCCACCGTGGACGGCGCGGCGAACTCCTTCGGATACAGATAGTTCCGTGCGTAGCCGGGCTTCACGTCGACGACTTCGCCGCGCCCACCGAGGCCCCTCATGTCCTGAAGCAGGATGACTTCCATCTTTTGGTTTCTGCCGTTCAGTCCGTGGTGTATGGAATCAGGGCCAGAAAGCGGGCGCGCCGGATGGCGCGGGCCAGCATTCTCTGGTGCCGGGCCGAGTTGCCCGAAATCCTGCGCGGAAGAATCTTCGCCCTCTCCGGCACGAAGGGCCGCAGGGTAGCGACATCCTTGTAGTCGATGTACTCGATCCCGTCAGCGGTGAACTTGCACACCTTGCGGCGGCGGAAGAAGGTCTTGCGTTTCGGCATTTTCTCGATGTCCCCTTCTAGCTCGCTGTCTCGGCCAGGACCGTCGACTGGACCGGCACCTTGCCCTTGCTTGCCGCACGCTTCAGATCGAGGTCCGTTCGCACCACCAGGTGACGCAGAATGCGCTCGTTCTGGAGCATCCTCTGCCCGACCTCGGCAAGGCTGTTGTCGCCTCCGTCCGACTCCAGGTAGTAGATGTGGTACCGCCCCTCGGTGAACTTCCGGATCGGGTAGGCGAGCCGCCGCTTGCCCCAGGATTCTTCCTGGGTAATCCGCGTCTTGCCATCCGCCGCAAGCATCTCGGCGAAACCGTCGCTCAACTGCACCACCTCTTCGTCCGAGAGGCGTGGGTCCGCTATGAAGACCAGTTCGTATGTCCGTGTCAATCGTTCATCCTCGGTGCGGCGGTCGCGGTGGACTGAGAACGGAGAGCGAGGTCCTCCGCGAGCGCATGGTCATGTTCGTTGGCTCCCAAGCCGCAACGGATCGGCGGCGGAATGTATCACGGCTGTCGATCACAGGACGAGCAAGGGTGCGATGACCAGGGACACGACGGACATCAGCTTGATCAGAATGTTCAGGCTCGGACCGGCGGTGTCCTTGAACGGATCGCCGACCGTATCCCCAACCACCGCCGCCTTGTGCGCGTCCGAACCCTTGCCGCCATGGGCGCCGGCCTCGATGTACTTCTTCGCGTTGTCCCAGGCGCCACCGGCATTGGACATGAAGATCGCGAGCAGGACGCCACTTGCCGTCACGCCCGCAAGCACGCCCGCCAGCGCCTCGACATCGTAGAAGCCGACAGCGACCGGAACCAGGATGGCAAGCAGACCCGGCGCGACCATCTGCCGGAGCGCCGCGGCGGTGGAAATGTCCACGCAGCGGGCGTAGTCCGCTTTCGCCTTTCCCTCCATCAGGCCCGGAATCGTGCGGAACTGCCGCCGCACCTCCTCGATCATCTCGAAGGCAGCCTTGCCCACGGCCTTCATGGCCATCGACGAGAACAGGTAGGGCAGCATGGCGCCGATGAACAGGCCGCACATCACGCGCGGGTTGACCAGGTCCATGCTCTCCAGCCCGACGGTGGTCCGAAACGCCGCGAACAGCACCAGGGCAGTCAGCGCCGCCGAACCGATCGCGAAGCCCTTGCCGATCGCCGCCGTCGTGTTGCCGACCGCGTCCAGTTTGTCGGTCCGCGCCCGCACGTCGGCGCCCAGATGGCTCATCTCGGCAATGCCGCCGGCGTTGTCGGCAACCGGTCCGTAGGCGTCCACGGCAAGCTGAATCCCCGTCGTCGAGAGCATGCCCAGAGCCGCGATCGCGATGCCGTAGAGGCCCGCCTGAGAGTGGGCGACAAGGACCGCGGCGACCAGAACGACGATCGGGAGCGCCGTCGACTGCATGCCGACGGCCAGACCGCCGATGATGTTCGTGGCGCTACCGGTCAGGCTGTCCCTGGCGATGCTCTGTGCCGGCCCCTTCGACTCGGCCGTGTAGTACTGGGTGACCAGGCCGATCAGGAGGCCAGCCACAAGGCCGGCGACCGTGGCCAGGAAGACTCCCATGGACCCGAACTCCTGGCCCTCGATGACGTACCGGGTGTCCCCCAGCAGCCAGCGGGCCGTGAACCAGGTCACGCCCAGCATGATGCCGGCAGCGGCGAAGGTGCCCAGGTCCAGGGCGTGCTGCGGGTTCCCTCCCTCTCTGGTGCGCACCAGGAACGTCGAGACGAGCGACACGAGGATGCCGAGGCCGGCCAGGAGCATCGGCAGGAGGATCAGGTGCGGCGTGAACTCCTCGCCCGCGAGAGTCGTCGTGCTCACACCCAGGACGAGCGTGCCGACGATGGCGCCGACGTAGGACTCGAACAGGTCGGCGCCCATGCCGGCCACGTCGCCGACGTTGTCGCCCACGTTGTCCGCGATCACCGCCGGGTTGCGCGGGTCGTCCTCGGGAATGCCCGCTTCGACCTTGCCGACCAGGTCGGCGCCGACATCGGCGGCCTTCGTGTAGATGCCGCCGCCGACGCGCGCGAACAGCGCGATCGAAGAAGCGCCGAAGGAGAAGCCCGTCAGCACCGTCACCACCTGGCCCAGGGATTCGTTGTCGCCGCTGCCGAACATCGAGGCGTAGAGCAGGTAGAGCAGCGACAGCCCCAGAATGCCAAGCCCCACCACCGCAAAGCCCATCACCGCGCCGCCCGAGAAGGCAACCGCGAGGGCCCGGTTCAGGCTGGTGCGGGCGGCCGCGGCGGTCCGCACGTTGGCGGAAGTCGCCACCCGCATGCCGAAGAACCCGGCCAGGCCCGAACAGAGCGCGCCGCCGAGCACGGAGACGCCGATCCACGCGGAGCTGCCCGAGCGGTCGGAATTGGCAAGCGCCAGCAGGGCGGCAGCCAGAAGGACGAAGATCCCGAGGATGCGGTATTCGCGGCCCAGGAACGCCATCGCGCCATCGCGAATGTGGCCGGCGATCTCCGCCATCGTGCTGTCGCCGGCATCCTGCCGGTTGATCCACCGGCTCCGCAGAAAGGCGTAAATCAAAGCCGCCGCGCCGCTAGCAGGCAGCAGGTAGTAAATGATGTCCACTATCCGTTTCCCCTCATCCGTTGAAATCCGTCGTACTCGTTCATCCGTTGTACTCGTTCATGGTGATGTCGACGCCCCGGTCGGCCCAACTCAGGACGCAGTCCGCGGCGCGGTGCACCATGCGCGTTGCCGTCTCAACTTCCCCGCCGGCGAAAGGAGCGAGCACGAAGTCCGTGAGCCCCGCTTCGATGCCGGTCGTACCTTCATCCGCTTTTTCCGCCTCGTCCGTCGCGATGCCCAACCTCAGCCGGGGCACCGCCGTGGTGCGCAGGTTCTCGATGATCGACTCCATTCCACGGTGGCCGCCCGGACTGCCCCGGCCGCGAAGGCGCAGCCTTCCCAGGGGCAGATGGACTTCGTCGTAGACGATCAGGATGTTCTCCGGAGCATAGCCATTCCGTTCACTGAGGCAGCGTGCGCTGAAACCGCTGCGGTTCATGTAGGTCTGCGGAGTCGCCAGATCGACCGGGCCGGCGGCGGTCCAGAGCGCGCCGCAGACTTCCAGGCCGAGACGGACATCCAGTCGCTTTGCCAGCTCCTCGACAACCTGGAAGCCGAGATTGTGTCGGGTGTCGGCGTAGCGCTCTCCCGGATTGCCGAGGCCGAGGACGAGTCGCGTGCTCTCGCTATTCGCCCCCATCCTCCGACTCGGCCTTCCCGCCCACCATTTCGGGTTCGTGGGTGAAGGCTTCGAGCAGCTCGTCCTCGTCCGTGACCTCTTCCTCCTCCTCGGCGAGTCTCGGGGCGGCTACCGACACGATGACGCGGTTGTCGTCGTCGTCGAGCCGCACTGCGTCGGGGAGCACGAGCTCGCGGGCCTCCACATGATTCCCGATGACCAGCGGCTCGACATCGAGCTCGATCGAAGCCGGAATGTCGCCGGGCAGGCAGACGACCGCGATCTCGCGGGTGATGAACTCCAGCAGGCCGCCCTCGGTCCTGACTCCTTCGGGAGTTCCGATCAGCGCGATCGGCACCGCGACCTGGACTTCCTGGTCCATCTTGATGCGCTGAAAGTCGATGTGGACCAGCGCACCGGTCAAGGGGTTCCACTGCAGGTCGCGGATCATCGTGTGGCGCGTGCGATCCGTACCCTCCAGTTGGAGCAGGAAGACTGCATTCTCTCCGCCCTCCCGGATCAGACGCAGCACGCTCTTGCCATCGACCCGGATGGCTGCCGAATCGGCGTCGCCGCCGTAGACCACGGCCGGGATCTCACCTGCTGCCCGCAGACGGCGGTTCGCGTTCTTTCCGGTCTGCTCACGCAGTTGGACAGTGACTGTGGGTTCGCTCACTTCGAGCTCCTTGTAGACACGAACAGCTCAGACGAAGAGGGACGTCACGGAGCTGTTGTCGTGGATTCTGCGGATCGCCTCGCCGAGCAGGGCCGCGACGCTGTGGGGACGCAGCCGTGTGCTCCGGGCGAGCTTGTCCTCGAGCGGCGTCGTGTTCGTCACCAGAACGCCCTCGAGCTTCGAGTTTTCGATTCGTTCGATCGCGGAGGCCGAGAGAACGCCGTGTATCCCGGCGGCGAAGATCCTCCGCGCCCCCTTGGCAGCCAGCGACTCGACCGAATTCAGCAGCGTGCCGCCGGTGTCGATGATGTCGTCGAGGATCAGGAGGTCCCGTCCCTTCACGTCGCCGATCACGTTCATCACTTCGGCCGTGTTCGCGGCCACGCGGCGCTTGTCGATGATGGCGAGTTCCGTGTGCAGACGCTTGGCGATTGCTCGTGCCCTCGCCACGCCTCCTGCGTCAGGGGCCACGATCATCAGGTCGTCGATGTCGAGCGCCCTGATCGCCTCCAGAAGAACCGGCGCCGCGAACAGGTGGTCGACGGGAATGTCGAAGAAACCCGAGATCTGGGCCGCATGAACATCCATCGTGAGCAGCCGGTCGGCGCCGGCAGCCGTGATGACGTCCGCCACCAGCTTCGCGGTGATCGGCACTCGCGGCTTGTCCTTCTTGTCCTGGCGGGCATACCCGTAGTACGGAAGGACGGCAGTTACGCGCGCCGCCGAGGCCCTCTTGACCGCGTCCAGCATGATGAGCAGCTCGACGAGGTTGTCGTTGACCGGAGGGCAGGTCGGCTGCACGATGAACACGTCGGTGCCGCGAACGTTCTCCTGGATCTGGCAGAAGAGCTCGCCGTCGGCGAAGTTGTAGGCCGTGACCTGGCCCGGCACCATGCCCAGGTAGTTGCAGATCTCGTTCGTCAGCGCCGGATGCGCCCGGCCGCCGAAGATCTTCAACTCCGTGTACATGGCCCGCTCGACGTTGTTGGCGTGGACGGTCATGAGGGAGAGAGGGCTGGCGCATCCCGGTGGTTGGGGCGGGAGGATTCGAACCCCCGATAGCGAGATCCAAAGTCTCGTGCCTTACCACTTGGCGACGCCCCAGACGGGCCGGCGGATTGTACATGAAGCGGCCGCAAAAGGACGCTCGAACACAAACCCCGGCAAGGTTCGTCAGGGGTTCGATTTCGCACCGCCGTTCCTGGGCAGGGTCGAGGTTCGAAACAGTCGCGCGTCAAGGCCAGCCACCGCGCGCTCGGCATCCTTCCAACTCCCGATCCCGAACACCGCGCCGCCGCTGCCGGAAACCTGGGGCCCCCGGTCCGACTCGTCGAGCGGTGCGGACCGGAGGGCGAGGAGCAGGCGGTCCACCTCCGGATGGAGTTGCCGGACGATCGGTTCCAGGTCGTTCCCGCGGAGCCACGGGGCGACCGCGCTTCGCGCCGCCGGCGGCGGCAGCAGTTCCTCTTCCCGAGGCCCTGCCGCTGACGATCTCACCCGGCGCCAGCGCCGGTAGACAAGAGCGGTCGACACTTCCACCGCCGGCGCCGCCACGACCACCGGCGTCACCTCGACATCCTCCAGAGCCTGCAGCTTCTCGCCCCGGCCGGTCGCCAGCACCGTCCCGCCGATCAGGAAGAAGGGCACATCCGAACCGACCGCGGCGGCCGCGGCGTGAAGACCATCAGGGCTGAGCGGTTCGCCCCAGAGTTCCTGCAACGCGGCCAGGGTCCCCGCCGCGTCGCTGCTTCCGCCACCCAGTCCGCTGCCGGCCGGGATGCTCTTCCTCAGTTCGAACCGAACACCCCGCGCCGGCTCGCCGACGGCCTCGAAGAACGCCCGCGCCGCCGCCAGCACGAGGTTCGAGTCACCCTTCGGCGCCCCACCCCCGGGCACCTCGAGGCCCATGGGCTCGGTCGGGTCGATCCGGCGCACCGTCAGCCGATCGCAGAGATCGACGGTCTGCAGCACGGTCGAGATCGCGTGGTAGCCGTCGCGGCGCCGGCGGTGAACCCGCAGACTCAGGTTGATCTTGGCGGGACACGCCAGGCTGACCTCCGTCTTCATCGGGTGCCGGAGCCGGAATCGCAGGCCCCTGGCACGAAGCCGTCCGGCACTTCCGGCGCCGGCAGCGCACCTCTCAGGTCCCTGGCCGGCCTGTTCTGGCGCCAACGCAGCTCCAGCCCGTTCTCGGGCTCGACCAGCCGCGACATGCCGTCGGCGTCGAGCCTCCACGAGGCCCTCGTCTCATCGCCCCGGTGCAGGGTCCAACGACGCGGCCCGCCCGCGGTCGTCACCGCCGTCCAGCGCCGGTTCCAGCGGTCCTCGAAGTCGAGCTCGACGGTACCCGAGCCGGCGGCCGCTGCCGCCTCGGCGGTTCCCCGGTCGAGCGGCGGCGCCGGCAGTCGCCGCAGCAGCAGCGCGGCGACCGCCTCGGCAGGCACCGGACCCAGGGACAGGGCGGGGATCTCCAGGTCGCCGCGATACCGGCAGAAGGTCCGCTCACGCACCCACAGAACCAGGGCGCTGCCCTCCTGGACGTTGAGGTCCCACCATCGGCGCCCCAACCGGTCCGAGGCCTCCACGTGAAAGCGGTCCGGCGACTCGAAGCGCAACACAAGGCGCAGCGTTCCGTTGCCCTCCGGGCCGTCGTACTGCATCTGGACGATTCGCTGGGTCCGCCACTCCGCCTCGGGAATCTCCCACGGCAAGGCAGCCGTGGCCGCGCCGGGAACTCCGGCAGGCGGAAGATCGCGGTTTGAGCCGGCACTGGCGCAGCCCATGAACCAGAGCAGACTCAGCAGCAGCGCCGCGTACCGCTTCGCAGGCGTCAGCGAGTCCCTGGCAGCCCGTGGCGAAAGTCGCGCTGCATTCGACCGGCGATGCATCACGTCCAACATCGTTGCTCCTCGGTCGAATAGGCCCCGATATGCTCCCTCGTCGCGCCTTGTTGGACGCGCGCCTCACCGGTCTCGGTGCTACGCGGACTTCCACCACGGGCCGTTAGCGCCGGGACAGTTCGCCCAGCTTGCGGCGCACGGCTTCAACGTTTTCCTCGTCGTTGATCGCCAGCGCATTTTCGTAGGCCTCCCGGGCGCG
This sequence comes from Candidatus Multivorans sp., assembly GCA_965205295.1. Classification (GTDB taxonomy): domain Bacteria; phylum Acidobacteriota; class Thermoanaerobaculia; order Multivoradales; family Multivoraceae; genus Multivorans. The sequence continues at coordinate 703,030 of OZ242167.1, read as the reverse complement.
CCGCGTGTCCCCGAGCGCAACGTAGACATCGCCGAGGTGCTCCAGGATGGTGGAGTCTTTCGGCACCAACTGTTGCGCCCGCTCCAGTTGGCGACGGGCAGCTTCGAATTCACCCAGCCGGAACAGAGCCCAGCCCAGGGAGTCGACGTAGGCGCCGTTGTCCGGTTCGAGGGCCACCGCTCGGCGTACGAGTTCAAGCGCCTGCTCCAGGTTCTCGCCGTTGTCCGCCCACATGTAGCCCAGGTAGTTCATCGCGGTGCTGTTCTCGGGCTGGATCTCGAGCACGGCCTGGAACTGCTCGGCCGCCTCGTCGAAGCGGCGGGTGCGCTCGTACGCCTCGCCGAGCTGGAACAACAGACCCGCGCGAAGAGTCACCGGGTCAAGTTCCAGGCCGGTCTCGGCGCCGCTGTCGACCCGGACGATCGCCCGCTCGATCAGGGGTGCGGATTCCGCGAACCGGCCCCGGAAGCGCCAGAAGTCGGCGATCCCGATCAGTTGCGCGACGTCTCCAGCCACCGCAAACCGATCGAGAACGCGGACGGCGAGGCGCTCCTCATCGAGGTCGACGTAGATCCCGGCCTTCCTGTGGAGCGCCTGAGCGGCCGGTTCGCCGTTCTCCCCGTCGCGCAGCAGGCGCTCGGTAGCCACGGTGTCACGCCGGAGGAGAGCCATCGCGCGCCGCTTCCTGCCCGACTCCGCCAGCAACTCCGCCTGACTCAGCACGAGTTCCACCGACTCGCCGCGCCGCTCTTCTTCGGCCTCCAACTCGGCGAGGGCCTGGTCCGTTTCGCCCGACCGCCGCAGCGCCTCGACCAGGAGACCGAGACCGAAGTCGGCCGTATCCCGGCCCTGCTCCGTAGCCCGGTCGGCCCGATCGACCATGCTCCGCCCGATCTGGCGGAGCCGCTCCCACTCCTCCGTCGCCATCAACTGGCGCACGAGTTCCCTCAGAACCTGCGGCTCGTCGGGCTGTTCCCTGCGCAGACCTTCGAGCAGGTCGATCGAGTCCCGCCCCTGGCCCGAGGCGCCCAGGATGCGAGCCTCCAGAAAGCGGGCGCCCGGGTTCCGGCGGGCGGCGCGCGGAAGCTCGCGCAGACGCCGCAGGGCCTCGCCGAGATCTTCCGTCCGCTGATCGGGCGTTCGCCCGCGAGACATGGCGCGCCGGTAGTACTCCTCTGCCAGCGCTCCCCGAACTGGGACGCTGTCGGAGACCTCCGCGGCCAGACCCTCCAGCATCTCGATCGCCCGGGTGTGGTTTCCCTGCCGGCTTTCCGTCCCCGCCAGCTCCAGCCGCTCCTCGACCGAGAGATCGTCGAACCGCAGCATGTCGGCCTGGACCTCCTGGGCCCGGTCGTCCTCGCCGGCCTGCCTCAGAGCATTGACCAGCATGTGCTGCAGTTGACGGTTGCCGTTGTGGTAGCTGACCAACTCTTCGAGAACCGCTGCCGCTTCCTTGTGCTGCCCCAGCGCCCCTTGAATCTGGAACAGGAACAGCATGCCGTCGATGTCGCTCGGCGCCAGTTCGCGCAGCGCCTTCAGCGCTTCCAGGGCGCGGTCCACCGCTGCCCGGTCGCGACCGCGGTCGGAAAGCTGCATCTGGATCCGCCCGTATCTGCGCAGGACGTCGACATCATCAGGCGCATTCCGGTACGCAACCGCCAGGTGTTCCGCGGCCTCGTCGAACCGCTGGAGCTGACTCAGAAAATCGGCAAGCCCGACCCTCAGAAAGGCCGCCTCCGGATCCATGGCCACCGCCCGCTCGAAGAGCTCCAGCGCCTCGTCGGTCCGGCCGGGCTCGCCGGCCAGCATGCGGGCGGCCGCGAACAGGAACGGACCGCTGTCGGCGACCGGTTCGGCGGCCTCCTGTGCGGCCGCGCCGGATCCTCCCAGGCAGAGCAGCACCAGCGTCGCCACGGCGGCGCGGCGACGCCGAATCGGCGGTGTCGGCGATGCCGGGTTGAGTCCTGCGGAGTCCATTGGGGCGCCAAGGTTAGCAGTCCCGGCGAGTTGTTCTCTGTTGATACGCGGCCGTGTGAAGCCTTTACGGGAAGGGCCGGTGCGCGCTAGAATGACCGGTCCACGGCCAACCGCGCAGCGGTGTTCGGCGTTCTGCCTGCAACCCGCGCCCGCAACACCGGCTGACGGCTCTGAGGAGGCGCTCCACATGATCAAGGCGGACATCGTGAACCGGGTCGCTGAGCACTCGGATCTTCCCCGCGTCAAGGCCGCGCATGCGGTCGACACGATCCTCGGCGCCATGAAGAACGCCCTCGGCGACGGCAAGCGGATCGAGCTCCGCGGCTTCGGCGTCTTCCAGGTCCGCAGCCGCAAGCGCGGCGTGGGGCGCAATCCGAAGACCGGCATCGAGGTGACGATCGCTCCCGGCAAGACCGTCCGCTTCAAGCCCGGCAAGGAACTCAAGAACCTGTAGAGCCTCCCCGGCCCGGTTCCTCCCACGACCGCATCAGGTGGGAGGCGGGAACCCGGGTGGCGCGAACGCGCGCCACCCGCGAACCAGTCCGAGCGCTCGTCATCGAGCGCTCGGATGAAACTCCAGCACGAACGTCACCGGCCCGTCGTTCGAAAGATCCACCCGCATCCGAGCGCCGAAGCGGCCGCCTTCGACGACCAGCCCCGCCTCTTCCAGCCGCTTCCGCAAGCCCTCAAGTAGCGGCTCGGCCACCTCCGGACGCGCCGCCCGGTCGAAGGAAGGCCGTCTTCCCTTCCGGGTCGAGGCCGCGAGCGTGAACTGCGACACCAGCAGGATCGCGCCGCCGGCTTGCCGCACGTCCAGGTTCATCCTCCCCCGCTCGTCATCGAAGAGCCGGAGACCGGTCAACCTGGACGCCGCGGCCGCCACCTGGTCCTCACCGTCGCCGACCTCCACTCCCGCCAGCACGAGCAAACCGGCATCGATCCGACCGACGGTCAGGCCGTCGACCGTGACCGATGCCGAGGCGACCCGCTGCACGACCAGACGCATGGCCGAACGATAGCGCCGAGACGCTTGCCCGGCGGGCGATGAGCTTGCGCCGCAGAACGAATCCGCCGCTTCATGGCACAGAATGCGGTCCATCCAGGGGCCAAGCGAGCACTGGGCGGCCTTTCTGCCGCCCAAGCCGCGAGTCCAGCGGTTACGATCAACAGACCGGCCGGGCGACGCGCCGGACCCGAGTTCCGTATACAACCAGGCAGGAGACACGATGCCGGTCGTGCCGCCGAGACTTTCCGCCCAAGACAAACCGACGCTCCCTACCGAACCACCCGAAAGGACGACTCCCCGACATGCTGAACCACGTGATCCTGATCGGCAACCTAGGCCGCGACCCGGAACTCCGCACGACCCAATCCGGCCAGACGGTCGCCAACCTGAGGCTTGCCACGAGCCGACGTTGGACCGACCGCGACGGCAACCGCCAGGACGAGACCGAATGGCACACGATCGTGTGCTGGGGCCGCCAGGCGGAAGTGGCCGGCCAGTACCTGACCCGAGGCAAGCTCGTCTCGGTCGAGGGCCGCCTCCAGACCCGCTCCTGGGAGGACAAGCAGACCGGCCAGAAGCGCTACGCCACCGAGATCGTGTGCCGCAACTTCCAGATGCTCGGCGGCCGCGGCGACAGCGGCGGACAGCCCGGTCACGAGCAAAGCCAGTCGGCGCCAGCCCAGCCCGCTCCCCAGGACGCCGGTTTCGACCCCGCCGGCGGCGACGACGACATCCCCTTCTGAATCCCCTTCCAAGCGAACACCGGGTACAGGCGCGCCGGCCGGCCGGCTGTGCGCCAGCGGCCCGCGCCCTCTACCGTCGACTGGACCGTGAGGTCTCCGGCGGCTTGGCGCCGGACTTGAGCCGGTCCTGGAGGGTCTGCACCAGGTTCAACGCGGCGACCGGCGTCAACTGGTTCACGTCGACGACTCTGAGCGCCTCGACCACCGCCTCGTCCTCGCCGGCCCACAGGGCAAGCTGATCGGGTCCCTGGTCCGGCGGCGCGCCCGCCGCGCCATCGACGACCCGCGGCTTGCCGGAGAAGCCGTACTGCTGCGACTCGATGTTGGCCAGCACGGCGGCCGCGCGCTCGATCACCTCCGCCGGCACTCCCGCCAGACGCGCGACGTGCAGGCCGTAGGACTTGTCCGCGCGGCCGGCGGCGACCCGGTGCAGGAACAGGATCTGGTCCTGCCACTCCTTGACCGCCATGCGCCGGTTCGCGACCCGCGCGAGGGTTGCCGGCAGACCGGTCAGCTCGTGGTAGTGGGTGGCGAAGAGCGCCAGGCACCCGTTCTGCTCGTGCAGGCGTTCGATGATCGCCCAGGCCAGCGACAGCCCGTCGTAGGTCGAGGTGCCGCGGCCGACTTCGTCGAGCACCACCAGGCTGTCGCGCGTCGCGTGGCGCAGAATGTTCGCGGTCTCGACCATCTCCACCATGAAGGTGGATTCGCCGCGGGCCAAGTCGTCGCTGGCGCCGACGCGGGTGAAGATGCGGTCGACCAGACCGATCTCGGCGCTCTGAGCGGGCACGAAGCTGCCGGCGTGAGCCATGAGCACGATCAGCGCCGCCTGCCGTAGATAGGTCGACTTGCCGCCCATGTTGGGACCCGTGAGCAGGACGATCTGCTCCTTCTCGCGGTCCAGAGCAACGTCGTTCGGAACGAAACCCGAGGCGCCCCGCAACGCTGCCGCCGAACGTTCGACCACCGGATGCCGCCCGTCCCGGATCTCGATCCGGCCCCCGGACGCCAGCATGCGCGGCCGCACGTAGTCGTAGCGGCCGGCCGCCTCGGCCAGAGCGATCAGACAGTCGATCTCCGCCAGTGCACCGGCCAGTTGCAGGAGCCGCGGGGCCTGCTCCGCGGCCTCCGTCCGCAGCCCCTCGAACAACTGCGCTTCCAGCGCGAGCTGGCCGCTCTCGGCGCCGAGGATCTGCTGTTCCAGCGTCTTCAGCTCGTCGGTGACATAGCGCTCGGCGTTGGTCAGCGTCTGACGGCGGACGTAGTGGTCGGGAACCCGATCCTGCTGGGTCTTCCGCACTTCGAAGTAGTAGCCGAAGACCCGGTTGTAGCCGACCTTGAGCGTCGCGATACCGGTCGCCTCGCGTTCCTGGGCTTCGAGACCGGCAATGTGTCCCTTGCCGTCCCGCGCCAGCGAACGGAGCCGATCCAGTTCGGCGTCGACGCCGCTCGCGATCACGCCGCCCTCGGTCAAGGACCCGGGCGTTTCGGCCAGCACGCAGTCCAGCCTCGACCGGAGTTCCGCCAGCGGATCCACCGCGGCGAGACGCTCCAGGAGTTCCGCCTGAAGCCCGTCCAGGTCGCCCAGGACGGACGGCGCCTCGCGCAGGGTGTCCCGCAGCGCCCCCACCTCCCGCGGTGTGATCCGCCCCAGCACCGCGCGCGAGGTCAGCCGCTCCAGATCGGCGATCCGCTTCAACCGCGACCGGAGCGCCTCCCGCTGGCTGATGTTCGACAGCAACGCCGCCACCCCGTCGTGGCGGTCGCCGAGCGCCGCCAGGTCGCGTAGCGGCCGGCTCAACCAGCGCCGCAGCATGCGCGCCCCCGGCCCGGTAAGCGTCAGGTCGAGCACCTCGACCAGGGTCCGGCCCGCCTGGTGCTGGAGGTGACGGAAGACCTCGAGGTTGCGGAGCGTCGTCTCGTCCAGCACCACGCACCGATCGTCGTGCTGCACCTCCAGCCCGGCAATGTGGTCGATGTCGGACCGTGCCGCGCCGCGGGCGTAGTCCAGGACCAGGGCCGCCGCGGTCACCGCGGCCTCCCCCTCCACCAGGCCGAACCCGCGCAGGTTCTGGACTCCGAACTGCCGCCGCAGGGCGCGCTCGGCCGACGCCGACCGCGGCGCCTGAGCCTCGTCGACCTCCGTGTGGGAAGGGCCGGCACGGCCGATCCAGGCCGGCAGATGTCCATCGGGGTCGGCCCCGCCGGCCTCGAAGTCGGCAGCGCAGGTCAGCACTTCCCGGGGGGCCAGCCGCTCCAGATCCTCGACCGCCTTCCCCGCGTCCGGCCAGCGCCGCACGAAGAACTCGCCGGTCGAGAGATCGAGAAACGCGCCCGCACCGGCCGCCCCATCGAAACGGATTCCGGCCAGGTAGTTCGGGCTGGCCTGGTCCAGCATTTCGAGGTCGCTGATCGTGCCCGGCGTCACGATCCGGGTGACCTCCCGGCGAACCAGACCCCGGGCCTCCGCCGGGTCCTCCACCTGGTCGCACACCGCCACCTTGTACCCGGCCTCCAGCAACTTGCCGATGTAGGCGTCGGCCGCGTGGTGGGGCACACCGCACATGGGCGCCTCGCTGGCCGTCCCCTTCTGACGCGCGGTCAGGGCCAGTTCAAGCACCGGCGCCGCGGTGACGGCGTCTTCGAAGAACATCTCGAAGAAGTCGCCCATCCGGTACAGGAGGACGGCGTCGGGATGTTCCGCCTTCACCGTCAGGTAGTGCCGGAGCATCGGCGTCATCGCCGAGAGCTTCCGGCCCGAAGCACCTGAACCCGAGGCGGACGCCCGCGACGTCTCTGGGTCCTCTGCGCTCCTCTGTGACACGGGCGAGCGCCAGTATATTGAGCGGCATGGCGCCGCTGCTTGCACTCGACACCGGCTCGGCCATCGTCAGCGTGGCGGTCGGGGAGCGGGACCGGTTCGAAACGCTCTCCGCGCCCCAGGGCCGTTCGTCGCGCGAGTTGATCGCGATGATCGACGAACTCCTGACCCGCGCCGGCATGGAACCGCGGGATCTGTCGGGCATCGGGGTGGCTCGCGGACCGGGGAGTTTCACCGGCCTGCGCGTGGGACTGGCGACCGCGCTGGGGCTCCATCAGGCCTTGGGCGTCAGGGCGGGCGGCGCATCCACGTTCGAGATCCTGGCCGCGTACTACTTCGAGCGGGTCGAGAATGGCGCGACGGAGGTGGTGGCCGTCATCGACGCCCTCCGTGAACGCTGGTACACCCAGCCCATGCGGCTGGATGGGCACGGCAGGGTCGAAGCAGCCGGTCCACCGAAGATCAGGGACCGCGCCGACCTCGTCCACGACCGGCTGCCGCTCGCCGGCCACGGTGTCTCCCGATTTCCCGCCCCGGCAGGCAGCATCGAGCCGTCCGAACTCGCACCGACCCTGCTGCGTCTCATGGCGGACGGCGCCCTCGGCTGGGATGGCGGAGCGCTGACCGAGCCGCTCTACCTCCGCTCGCCGGCCACCAGCCCGTCCAGCCGCCCGCCGGGCAGCCCGAGACCGAATCGGCGGCGCCGACGCGGCCAGGCTTCCGTCCCCATCCGAGACTCCCGCGGCACGACGGGCTGCTAGGCTGGCGCCAAGACTTGCAGAACCCGAGGGACAACAACGAAGGGAGGCGCGTACGGAATGAGCGATGACGCAGTCAAGGAAGAACTTCTGGCTCAGGAGGGTGAGTTCCGCAAGCTCTTTGACGAGCATCAGGCATGCGAGAGCCAACTCGAAGAACTGATCGGTCGCCCCGTCCTCTGGCCGATCGACCACTCCGAGGCCAAGCGCATCAAGCTCCACAAACTCGCCCTCAAGGACCGCATGGAGTCGATCATCCGGTCCCACGCTTTCCAAGCCGCCAAGTAGCGCGGTTCAACTGCGTCCCCTCCCACCGTTCCGCCCCCGGCAAGGGTGGAACCGATCACGTCAAGGGTCGGGTCGGACCTGAACGGATGAAGTTCGCACGGGAAGCTTGGCCCTTCGTGTTGCCGTTCCTGGCCGCGGCCGGCGTGTTCTGGCTGGTCGGAACTCTTCCGGCTGCGGTTTCGATGACTGTGCTCGGCCTGCTGGTGCTTCTGTTCTTCCGCGATCCGAAGCGGAACTACGACGGCCCACCCGACGTCGTTCTCGCGCCCGCCGAGGGTACGGTCACCGCGGTTGAGGTCATCACCGACAGCGCTCTCGGAGACGAAGCGTGGCGCCGCATCTCGATCTTTCTGTCAGTGTTCAACGTGCATACGCAGAAGACGCCGGTCGAGGGCGTCGTGATCGGCAGCATCGCGACACCGGGCAAGAACCTGCCGGCGTACCGCAAGGAGGCGGGCGACGTGAACGAGAACCACCTGACCCTGCTCCGGCGCACCCAGGGCGACTTGATTGCGGTGCGCCAGATTGCCGGTCTGGTCGCGCGGCGCGTCGTCTCGCGCCTGCAGGCCGGTCAACGAGTGACCCAGGGCCAACCCCTGGGGCTGATCAAGTTCGGCTCCAGAGTCGACGTGTTCGTGCCGATGTCCTACGACCCGCTGGTCGAAAAGGGACAGCGCGTGATCTCCGGTGAAACGCCGATCGCCATGCCCACCGATCCTTCGACGCCGCCGCCCGGCGACTTCCCGGTCAGGAGACCGTCGACCCGTTCCTCCGGCGCCCGATGACCTGGAGACGGCCAAGAAAGAGCGTCAGCCCTCCGCGTGCGGGGGCCAACGCCGCATCGACGACGAGATCGTCGACCTCACCGGCCAGACCCTTACGCGCCGGGGCCTACCTGATCCCCAGCCTGTTCACGACGGCGAACATGCTGCTCGGCTTCTACGCCCTGCTGGCCGGGTTGGAAGGACAGTTCCGGGCCGCGGTCCTGATGATCTTCGCGGCCGCCGTGCTCGATACCCTGGACGGCCGGATCGCCCGCCTGACAGGCACGGAGAGCCCCTTCGGCCGGGAGTACGACTCGCTCGCCGACCTCGTCTCCTTCGGCCTCGCGCCGGCCCTGCTCTGCTACCTCTGGGGCCTGGACGAACTCGGCCGGGTCGGGTTCGCGGCGCCGGCCGTCTACCTGCTCTGCAGTGCGGCCCGGCTCGCGCGCTTCAACGTCGGCCGGCGTACCAGCGATCCCGCGTACTTCATCGGTCTGCCGGCGCCGGCGGCAGCCGGCGCCATCGGTTCGATCCTCTTCTTCGTCGACACCAGGGGCGAGTCCTTCGTTCTGCAGCTCGCGGTTCTCGGCGCCCTGGTCATGGTCGGTCTGCTCTCGGTCTCCACCTTCCGCTACCTCAGCTTCAAGGAGCTCGACTTCCGACGGCGGCGGAGTTTCCGGGTAGTGCTGGTGATTGCCTCCATCGCAGTTCTGGCCCTGATCCACATCGGCCTCTTCTTCCTGGTCGGCGCCGCGAGCTACGCGCTCTCGGGGCCGACGGCCTGGCTGGGAGGGAGGTTGCGCCGTCGCCGCCGGTCCACCCGTACCGGGCACGAGCCTGCCGCCGACCCCTAAGCCGCCTGGGGGCCGGCGCCCCGCTGCTACGCTCCGCGGCCCATGACGAAAGCCTCGCCCAGCAACCACCATCGCCTCTCCATCCTCGGCTCGGGACCCGCCGGTCTCACCGCGGCTCTGTACGCTGCCCGCGCCGACCTCGCGCCCCTGGTCCTCGAGGGCAGCCAGCCGGGCGGCCAGTTGACCATCACGACCGACGTCGAGAACTACCCGGGTTTCCCTGAGGGCATCATGGGACCCGAACTGATCGAACAGATGCGGGCCCAGGCCCAGCGCTTCGGCGCCGACACCCGCTTTGAGACCGGCATGAGCGTCGACCTGAACGAGCGGCCGTTCCGGATCGAAACGGACGGCGGCGAATACCTCACCGACGCCCTGATCATCGCCACCGGCGCCTCGGCCCGCCAACTGGGCATCCCCTCGGAGACGGAGCTGATGGGCTACGGCGTCTCGGCCTGCGCCACCTGCGACGGCTTCTTCTTCCGCGACAAGGAACTGGTCGTGGTGGGCGGCGGCGACACGGCGATGGAGGAAGCCACCTTCCTGACCAAGTTCGCCAGCAAGGTGACCGTCGTTCACCGTCGCGGAGAACTGCGCGCCTCCGTGATCATGCGCGACCGGGCCGCGGCGGACGAGAAGATCGCCTGGCGGTTCCACGCCACCGTGGAGGAAATCTACGGCGCCCAGGCGGAGGGCGTCCGGGGCGTCCGGCTGCGCGACCCCCGCTCAGGCGAAGAATCGGACTTCCCCTGCCAGGGCGTGTTCACCGCCATCGGCCACAACCCGAACACGGAGCTGTTCCGCGGCGAACTGGCGATGGACGATGTCGGCTATCTCAAGGTCCGCCACCCGGGCACCGCGACGAACATCGGGGGCGTCTTCGCCTGCGGCGACGTGATGGACCCGCACTACCGGCAGGCGGTCACCGCCGCCGGCACCGGCTGTCAGGCTGCGATCGACGCCGAGCGCTGGCTGAGCGAAGTAGACTGACCGGCCACGAAGTCAGACAAGGACGGTACGCGCATGACCAAACTGAGACGCAGGGACTTCCTCAGCAAGGCCGCTCTCGCGACGGCCGGGGCGGGAGCCGCAGCCGCCTGCGGCGGGCCCGCCGCGAGGCCCGACGGCGCACCCGCCGTGGTCACGAAGCCCCGCCTGAACTGGCGCCTGGCCTCCAGCTTCCCCCGCGGCCTCGACACGATCTACGGCGGAGCGGAAGTGCTCGCGGAGCGGGTCGAGAGCCTGTCCGAGGGCCGATTCCGAATCCGCGCCTACCCCGCCGGCGAACTGGTTCCCGCATTCGGCGTCCTCGACGCGGTCCAGCAGGGCACGGTCGAACTCGGCCACACCGCGAGCTACTACTACACCGGCAAGAACCCGGCCGTGGCCTTCGACACGGCGATGCCGTTCGGCCTGAACACCCGCCAGCAGAACGCCTGGCTCTACCACGGCGGCGGCCTGGAGCTGATGCGCGAGGTGTTCGCGGATTTCAACATCGTGAACTTCCCCGCCGGCAACACGGGCGGACAGATGGGCGGATGGTTCCGGCACGAGGTCAGCACGCTGGACGAGCTGCGTGGTCTGAAGATGCGCATTCCCGGGCTCGGCGGCAAGGTCCTGAGTCGCCTGGGCGTCACCGTCCAGACCATCCCGGGCGGCGAGGTCTATCCCGCCCTCGAGCGCGGCGTCGTCGACGCCGCCGAGTGGGTCGGTCCCTACGACGATGAGAAGCTCGGCTTCCAGCGGGTGGCGAAGAACTACTACTACCCCGGCTGGTGGGAGCCGGGCCCGACGCTCTCGGCGTACGTCAACCGGACCGCGTGGGACTCCCTGCCCACGGCATACCAGTCCATCTTCCAGTCCGCCGCCGCGGAGGCGAACATCGACATGATCGCGCGCTACGACGCCGTGAATCCGGCCGCTCTCCAGCGGCTGGTCAACGACGGCGTCGTGCTGCGACCGTTCTCCGACGAGATCCTGACCGCGGCCCGGAACGCCGCGTTCGAGCTGATGAATGAGGACGCGGCGGCCGACCCCGGCTACCGGAAGATCTTCGACTCCTGGGATGACATACGCAAGTCGTCGTTCCGCTGGTTCAGCACCGCCGAGCAGGCGTACGCGCGCTTCTCCTTCGGCGGCGGTTGAGCCCGCCCAAGGGCCGCTACAGGAGCGCCGTCACCAGCTCCGGGTAGAGGCAGATCAGCGCCAGCCCGATGAGCTGGATGACGATGAAGGGGACCACCCCGCGATACATCTGGACGGTCGTGATCCGCCGCGGCGCCACGCCGCGCAGGTAGAAGATCGCGAAACCGAACGGCGGCGTCAGGAACGACGTCTGCAGGTTCATGCCGATCATGACGCCGAACCACACCATGTCGATGTCGAGAACGCGCGCAGCCGGAGCGATCAGCGGAATGACGATGAAGGCGATCTCGAAGAAGTCGATGAAGAACCCGAGGATGAAGATCGCCAGGTTGGCGACGATCAACAGGCCGATCTTCCCGCCCGGCAGGCCGGTCAGCAGATCTTCGATCCAGATGTCGCCGTAGACGCCGCGGAAGACGAGCGCGAACGCGGTCGAGCCGATGAGCAGGAAGATGACCATCGTGGTCAGCTTGGCCGTCGCGTCCATCGTCTCCTTCACCGCCTTCATCGTCAGGCGGCCACGGGACAGGGCGAGGGCCATCGCGCCGACGGCGCCCAGGGCGCCGGCCTCGGTCGGGGTCGCGATGCCGGCGAAGATGCTGCCCAGGACGACCAGGATCAGAACCAGCGGCGGCGCCATGACCAGCGCCACCTGGCGCGCCAGCGCTGCGCCATGCACCGTCCGCTCCTCGGCTGGAAGAGCCGGCGCGGCGGCCGGCTTGGCGATCGCCACGCCCACGACATACACCGCGTAGAAACCGGCAAGCATCAACCCCGGTATCAGGGCGCCGATGAACAAGTCGCCGACCGAGATGCCGAGCTGGTCGGCGAGCACCACCAGCACCACGCTGGGCGGGATGATCTGGCCCAGCGTGCCGGCGGCGCTGATCACGCCCGTGGCCAGCATCGGCGAGTAGTCGTAGCGCAGCATGACCGGCAGCGAGATCAGGCCCATCGCGACCACCGAGGCCCCCACCACTCCGGTGGCGGCGGCGAGCATGGCGCCGACGATGACAACCGCCAGCGCCAGACCGCCGCGCAGGCGGCCGAACAGCATCCCGATCGTGCGCAGAAGGTCCTCGGCCAGTCGCGACTTCTCGAGCATCGTCCCCATGAAGATGAAGAAGGGCACCGCCAGCAGAACGCCGTTCGACATGACGCCGAAGACGCGCTCGGGGAAGGCGTACAGGAGATTCCAGGAGAAGAGCCCGAGTTCGATGCCGATGAAGGCGAAGATGAGGGCCGTGCCGCCGAGCGAGAACGCGACCGGATAGCCCGCGAAGATGAACAGGAACACGACCACGAACATCAGCGGGCCGAGAAAATCGACGCTCACATCAGCCCCTCCTGCTGCAGATCCTCCTCTTCGGCCCCGGCGCGGAGCGCGCGCAGACGCAACCAGTTACGCGCCGCCTCGGCCAGCCCCTGCAGGGCCAGGAGCGTGAATGCCACCAGCAGCACACTCTTGATCGGATACCTCGGCAGACCGCCGGGATCGGACGACACTTCAAGCACCGCCCAGGAGTTCCGCACCGCCGGCCACGACATGACGAGTCCGAAGACCGCGAACGGGATCAGAAACAGCAGCGCCCCCCAGAGGTCGATCCGCCGCCGCCAGTGCTCCGGCAGCCGGCTGTAGACCACGTCGACCCGAACGTGGGCGTTGGTCTGCAGCGCGTACGAAGCGCCGAGCAGAAACACCAGGCTGAACATGTACCACTGGAGCTCGAGGTAGGCGTTCGAACTCAGGTGCCAGCCGGTGAACCGGCCCAGGTAGCGGACCACCGCGTTGTACGCTCCGACCGCGACCATGGCCAGTGTCAGCCAGGAGACCGCGATCCCCAACCGCGAGTTGAGGCGATCGACCCATCCCACGCAGCGAGCCACGAACTCGCCAGAGGTACGTACTGACGCCATGAGCGCGCGCAGGCTAACAGCCCGTGCCCGCTGTTGACGGCGGCGCCGCCGTGGAGGCCGCAGCGACGCCCGGCCTGCCCCGCCGATTCGCGCGGCTGGCGGCCCTCAACACCGTCTCCAATCTGACCGTGCCCGTGGCCGGTCTGGCCGACACCGTGATGCTCGGGCGTCTGGACGACATCAGGTTCCTGGCCGGGGTGGTCCTGGGGGCGCTGATCTTCGACTACCTGTACTTCGGCTGCGCTTTTCTGCGCATGGGGACGACCGGGCTCACCGCCCAGGCCTGGGGCCGCGGGGAGATCGAGGAGGTCGCCGCACATCTCTACCGGGCCCTGTTGCTGGCGGCCGTTCTCGGCCTCCTGACCATCGCGCTCCGGGGCCCGCTCGGCGATGCCGGCTTCCGGCTTCTGGCCGGTACCGCCGACGTTGAGGAAGCAGGCCGCCGCTACTACGACGCGCGCATCTGGGGCGCCCCCGCGGCCTTCGCCAACCTGGCCTTGGTCGGTTGGTTCCTGGGCCGGGGCTCGGCGGCGCGGGCGTTGCTCGTGGTGGCGGTGGCGAACGTCGGCAACGTCGTGCTCAACTGGTGGTTCATCATTGGGCTCGGTTGGGCCGCCTTCGGCGCCGGCGCCGCCACGGCCGCCTCGCAGTGGCTGGCCGTGTGCCTCGGTCTGGCCCTGGCGCTGACAACAGGCGGCGCGGTTCCCGCCTGGCGCACCGTTCTCGATCGCGCGGCGTTGCGACGAATCGTCGCCCTGAGCGGGCACCTGGTGATTCGCACCCTGCTCCTGATCGCCGCGTTCGCCGTGTTCACGAACATGAGCGCGCTCTTCGGCACCGCCCGGCTGGCCGCCAACGGCCTGATTCTCCGCGTTCTGAGCCTCGCCTCCTACCTCGTCGACGGCGCCGCCTTCGCCGGCGAGACCCTTGCCGGCATGGCCTTCGGCGCCGGCGACCGGCAGGAACTCCGGCGCGTCCTGCTCCTGACCATCGGTGCGGCCATCGTCTGCGCGGTTGCCTTTCTCGTCCCGGTGCTGATCTTCCCCACCAGCGTCTACGGCCTGCTCGTCGATCACAAGGCTGTCGCGACGCTTGCCGCGGGCAGCAACTTCTGGCTGCTCCCGGTGTTGCTCTTCGCCGCCCTCGCCTACGCGTTCGACGGGTTCTTCCTCGGCCTGACCCAGGGCAGGTTGCTCAGCCGCGCGATGGTTCTCAGTCTCGGGATCGGCTTCGCCCCGATCGCCTGGGCAGCGGCCCACTTTCAAAACGAACGCCTGCTCTGGCTCAGCATGGTCGGCCTGATGGCCGCAAGGGCGGCCACGCTCGGCTTCGCGGCGCGCCGCTACCTGGCGCAGGGAGGCGCCGTTCCCAAGGCGCCGCCGGACGCCGCTACAAAGTAGCCGGAAGGGTGGGGCTACACTCCGTGCCGCCAACACAGTGTCCAACAGCGCCAGGGAGGCCGGAACGTAGATGGGAAAGCTCGAAGGAAAGACCGCTCTTGTCACTGGCGGCGGCACCGGCATCGGCCGGGCGACCGCGCTGCTCTTCGCCCGCGAGGGGGCGACGGTCGTCGTGTCCGGCCGGCGTCTCGAACCGCTTGAGGCGGTCGCGTCCGAGATCGTGGACGCCGGCGGCAGCGCCTGGGCGCATTCCGCCGACATGGAAGACGCGGACGCCGTCCAGGGTCTCGCGGCAGCGGTGCTGGAGCGCCACGCCACGGTCGACGTTCTGGTCCACAACGCGGGCCACAGCTCCAAGGTCCGCAGCACCCGCTACATCTCCCAAGCCGAGTGGGACAGCGTGATCGCGGTCAACGCCACCGGGCCCGCGATGCTGACCAGGGCCCTCCTGCCGGCCATGCTCGCGAACGGCGGCGGCACCGTGATCATGGTCTCCTCGGTGGCGGCGTTGCGCCCGGGGGTCATGGCCGGCACCGCCTACGGGGCGGCCAAGGCCGCTTCCCGCAACTACATCTTCGGCCTCGGCGCGGAGCTCCGGCAGCTCGGCATCCGCGCCACCAGCGTCCTGCCCGGCGAGGTCGACACACCGATCCTCGACAACCGGCCGAGGCCGCCGTCAGCCGAGGAGCGAGCGAACATGATGGCGGCCGAAGACATCGCCGAGGCGATCCTGACCGCCGCCGCGCTGCCGGAGCGGACGGTGATCGAGGAGATGGTCCTGATGCCGACGAAGCTCCGCGACTACTCCGCCGACATCGCGGCGGCGCGGACCCTGGGCGCGCCCAAGGACGAGTGAGGTCGACCTGAGTCCGGATCAGGCTGTAGGCGCGGTCTTCTTGTGCACCACGGCCGCCCCGATCACGCCGCCGAGCGCCGAGAACACGACGTTGACCACCAGCGAGACAACGACGATCGCGATCACGCCAAGGCTGGCGATGGCACTGATGAAGCCCAGGGCCTCCAGGTCCTCGGCAGAGCTGTCCGCAAGGGCCCCGAGCCCCATCAGGCCCGTGAGGCCGCCCAGGATCAGGAGTCCGAAGAGGATGCTCAAGGTGGATCCGACAACACCGGCCAAGGCTCCGATCTTCACACCCTCGCCATAGGGCGCGGTCGCCGAAGCCGGCTCGTCCTTGAGCGCCAGGTAGACCGCCAGCACGCCGCCCGCGACGACCAGCGCGCAACAGGCCAGGTTGAGCAGTTGGAGGCCGGGGACCTGGGAAGCGATGGCTGCCGCGCCGCCGCCGATGGCCGCTGATGCGAGTTTCTTTCCGGTCATGGAGTCTCCTCCGGTTGATGTCCCGGCCACCGATTAGGCCGATGGCTTCTTGTGGAACACGCCGGCGCCGATCACGCCGCCGATGGCAGAGAACACGACATCGACCACAAGACTCATCAGGAACGCGACCGCGCCGAACGCCGCCATGCCTCCGGTCTCCGCGCCGGACATTGCCTCGAGCGCTTCCGGAGGCATTCCCTCCAGGCCCTCCAGGAACGACCGAACCTGTTCCATCGGGTCG
This sequence comes from Candidatus Multivorans sp., assembly GCA_965205295.1. GTDB lineage: Bacteria > Acidobacteriota > Thermoanaerobaculia > Multivoradales > Multivoraceae > Multivorans. Next base: position 686,780 of record OZ242167.1, on the reverse strand, counting down.
CCGAAGAGCGCCGTCATCGGAATCGCCACGATTGCTCCCACGACCGCGGCCGCAACACCAGCCAGAACGCCGATCATCGCGCCGTCTCCGTAGGGCGCCGTCGCGGTCGCGGGTTCATCCTTCATCGCCAGGTAGACGGCCAGCATGCCGCCGCCCACCACGAGGGCGCAGCACAGGCAGTTGGCGAAGTTGACGATCGGAATCTGCGACGCGATACCCGCCGCGCTCCCGCCAATCGCTGCTGCTTTCAGTTTCTTCGGTGTCATGGAGTCTCCTCAGACGGTTCTTGGGGCATTTCGGTGGACGATCTGGCCGATCGCCGCCCACACGAGGACGGCAATGGGCGCTGCGGCAAGCAAGGCAGTCAGAAAACGGCTGGTGGGCGTGTTCATGGGCAGCAACCAGTCGATCGCGGTCGGCGCCAGGAAGAACAGAATGCGCCGGGGCTTCTCGAGTAGCCAATCACGGAGCGGGCGAACAAGGGGTAGAACGACCAGGCCCAGTGTGAACCCCACGTAGAAGCCGAAGCAGCGGTGGCAGACGGCGAGGGGCTGAGCTGCCACATGAAAACTGCGTTCGGCGATCTGGTGGCAGACCGGCGCGAAGAACTCGTAGAGCAGCGACGCCGCACGGCCGCCTGAAGCGGCCGACAGCGGCGCGGCAAACACCAGCCCGATCGCCAGACAGCACAAGACCGCGACCGTCGCGGTCGCTGCCGACGTGGCAGGGCGAAACATCGGGAGCTAGTGTAGCGACTACACCCTTGGCCCCAACGACCTGAAGGAGCACTCATGTCCCCGAACCGTGTGAAGGCTGCCGCGATCGGAGGCTCGATCGCAGGCGCCGCTTCCGAGATTCCGCTTCTGGGCGTCCTCAACCTGGCCTGCTGCGCCCTCGTCGTCGGCGGGGCCCTGCTCGCCGTTCACCTGGCGCTCCGGAACGAACCGCCCACCGACGGCGCTCCCCTGGGCGCCGGCGCCGCGATCGGCGCCCTCTCCGGAGCGTTCGCAGCGGTCGTGGGCACGATCATCTCCATCCCAATTGCGCTGCTCATCGGCGACATGGCGCAACAGGGGATCGAGACGTTGCTGGAGAACAGCGAGGCGATCCAGATCGAGGGACTGCCACGGGATCTCCTGGAGTCGCTGACCGCCTCCAGTGGCGGGCTCGTCATGAGCGCGCTGCTTCTGGGCCTCGTGATGAGCCTGGTCACCTACACGCTGTTCGCGGCCCTCGGCGGCATCCTGGGAGCTTCGCTCTTCCACAAGAAGGCGTAGCACCCCAGCAAGGCAGGGTTCACCCAACTGTCGCGGCGGCGCGCCGCCGTTCCGCCGGTATGATCCCGCCGTGAGGAGCGACCCGTGAGCGGCTGGCACTCGATTCCCCAGCTCCGCGGCCTGATCAACCACGAGGTCCGGCTGCGCGGCTGGGTCGATGGTCGCCGTTCCAGCGGCCGGATCGGCTTCATCCAACTCCGGGACTCGGGCGCCACGGTGCAGCTCGTGATCAGCCGCAAGGAGGTCGACGAGGCCTCCTGGGAAGCGCTCCAACAAGCCACCCAGGAATCGACCGTCGCGGTAACCGGCACCGCAGCCGCCGACCCGCGCTCACCCGGCGGCGTCGAGGTCCACGTCTCCTCCCTGGCGCTGATGCACGGCGCCGACGGGTATCCCATCACGCCGAAAGAGCACGGCACCGCCTTCCTGATGGACCATCGCCACCTCTGGCTGCGCTCCAGCCGCCAGCGCGCCGTGCTGCGGATCCGCAGCGAGGTCTGCCAGGCGATCCACGACTTCCACCGCGAACGCGGCTACTACCTGGTCGACTCGCCGATCCTGACGCCCGCCGCGTGCGAGGGGACCTCGACCCTGTTCGAGACGCCGTACTTCGACCACGGCAACGCGTATCTCAGCCAGTCCGGCCAGCTCTACCTCGAACCGGCGGCCGCCGCCCTGGGCAAGGTCTACTGCTTCGGCCCCACCTTCCGGGCCGAGAAGTCGAAGACCCGGCGCCACCTGATGGAGTTCTGGATGGTCGAGCCGGAAGCCGCCTTCCTCGACTTCGAGGGCCTGTCCGAGCTGGCCGAGGACTTCGTCGTCTATCTCGCGGAGCGGGTGCTGGAACACTGCGGCGACCCGCTCTCGATCCTCGAGCGGGACACGTCCAAGCTGGAAGCGATTCAAAAGCCCTTCCCACGCCTCCGCTACGCCGAAGCGATCGAACTCCTGCGCCGCCAGGGCTCCGCCATCGCGTTCGGCGAGGACTTCGGCGCCCGGGAGGAGACCGCGATCGCGCAGGAGTTCGATCGGCCGGTGATGATCACCCACTACCCGACGTCACTCAAGGCCTTCTACATGGAGCCCGACCCGGACGACCCGACCCTGGCCCTGGCGCTCGACGTGATCGCTCCCGAGGGCTACGGCGAGCTCATCGGCGGCAGCCAGCGCATCCACGACCACGATCTGCTGCTGTCGCGGCTCAAGGAGCACGACCTGCCGCTTGAGGCCTTCCAGTGGTACCTGGACATCCGGCGCTACGGCACGTTCGAGCACAGCGGCTTCGGCATGGGCGTGGAGCGCTTCGTCGCCTGGATGGCGGGTGTCCCTCACCTGCGAGAGACGATCCCCTACCCTCGAACGATGGACCGGATCTACCCCTGACGCCGGCGCCCGATCAGATCGAGGAGCGGCTCGGCTACCGGTTCCAGAATCGCGCGCTGCTCGAGCAGGCCCTGACCCACACCTCCTACGCCAACGAACAGGGCCTGGAGGAGCAAAACGAGCGCCTCGAGTTCCTGGGCGACTCGGTGCTTGGACTCGTCGCGGCCGGCTGGCTCTTCCACGGCCGACCGCTGGCGCCGGAAGGCGATCTGTCGCGCATCAAGTCCCGGGTTGTGAGCGCGGAGGCCCTGGCACGCTGCGCACGGCGCCTGGAACTCGGCGCGGCCCTCCGGCTCGGCCGTGGCGAAGAGCGTTCCGGGGGGAGCGACAAACAGTCGCTCCTCGCCGACGCCCTCGAGGCCGTGATCGGCGCCGTGTTTGTTGACGGCGGTCTGGAGGCGGCCCGCGGTCTGGTCGAACCCTGGATCGAGTCCGAGGCGGCCCTGGCAATCGACGATGCCGAGGCCAAGTCGGACCTTCAGGAACTGCTCCAGGCAAAAGGGCTGGAGCCTCCCGAATACCGCCACGTCAAGCGGGAGGGCCCGGATCACGATCCGGTCTTCCACGTCGAGTGCTGGATCGGGGATCGGGCGGCCGCGAGCGCATCCGGCCGATCGAAGAAGGCGGCCGAGCGCCGCGCGGCACGACGAGCCCTGGCTGGTATCGCAGAAGGCGGAACAGCCCGGCCGGAATGACGCGGACGCCGGACCGCTCATAATTGATTCACCTTGCCTGATCCTCTTCCAGCCCATCCGGCAGCACTGCCGAAGGGCCGCCGCATAGCCGAGTACGAGATCGTTCGGGTGCTCGGGGCAGGCGGCTTCGGAATCACCTACCTCGCCTTCAACCATCAGCTGAACGGACCGGTCGCGCTCAAGGAGTACTTCCCGGCCGAGCTTGCGACCCGTGTTGACGGCGAGAGGGTTGCCGCCACGGCGCCAACGAACCAGGAGACCTTCGCCTGGGGTCTCGAACGCTTCCTGGACGAGGCCCGAGCGATCCACCGGTTCCGGCATCCGAACGTGGTGCAGGCGCACCGGTATCTGGAAGCCAACGGGACGGCGTACATCGTCATGGAGTACGTGGAGGGCGAATCGCTGAAATCCATCCTGGACCGTCGCGGGCGTCTGTCGGCCGAGGAATGGCGCCCCTGGATGGACGCACTCCTGGACGGGATGGAACATGTGCACTCGCACAACTACCTGCACCGCGACGTCAAGCCCGCGAACATCGTGGTCCGCGCCGCGACCGGCGAGCCGGTGCTCGTCGACTTCGGGTCCGCTCGCGCCCAGCAACGGGACCGCACGCACACCCAGGTGCTGACGGCCGGCTACGCGCCCATCGAGCAGTACTCGGGCGGCGGCGGCGGCCAAGGGCCGCCGAGCGACATCTACGCCCTGGCGGCCCTGTCGCACCGCGTCCTGACCGGAAACGCCGTCCCAAGGGGTGCCGCGATGCCTGTGTACCGAACCCCGGACGGTCGGATCGTCGAAGAAACGACACTGGTGACGTCCTCCGGCAACGCGCCGGATCGCCACGCCGATGACGCCACCTCGTCCCCGGGCACGACCGACGCGGCCCGCGAACACGGCGGTGCCGGATACGACAACCCGACCGTCATCCGCCGGCCGGGCGCTGCGCCGGGGGCACCGCCCGGCGAAGAGCGCACGAGGCTCGCCGGAGCCGTCCCCGCAACTCCCGGCGGGGAGGAGGTCGATCCGGTCGCGGGCTGGCTCGTGGTCGTCGAAGGACCGGGCACCGGTCGGGATCTGCGAATCGGCGTCGGGCGAAGCGATTTGGGGCGAAGCGGCGACAACCGCATCGCGCTGCCCTTCGGCGACACGCGTATCTCGCGCCGCTGCCACCTGTGGGTCAACTACGACCCTAGGCACCACATGTTCTCGGTCGCGCCCGGGCGCGGGACGAATCTGGCATACCTCGGAGAGACGGCCATCGAGGAGCGGATGCCGCTCGCCGACGGCGCGACCATCGCCGTTGGGAAAACGCGACTGCGCTTTGTGGCGTTCTGCGGCACCGATTTCGACTGGCCAGATGAGTGATTCGGGACCGCTGCGGCAGGCCGGGGGCCAGCTTCTCGGAACCAGGGAGACCCAGGAAGACGACTTCGGCCTGATCGCCGGCGAAACCCTCGATCCCGTCGGTCACCATCCGCTCGCGGTCGTCGCTGACGGCATGGGCGGCCATGCCGCCGGAGAGGTCGCGAGCGGAATCGCGGTGCGCGCGTTCATCGAAGCCTACGGCGCCGAAGGCCGTCCGTCCGATCGCTTGCGCGCGGCACTCGACATCGCCAACCGGGCCCTTGGATATGCAATCCGCGAGAATCCCGCCCTTCACGGCATGGGCACCACCCTAGTGGCAGCCGCGGTGACCGCAAACGGGCTCGAGTGGATCAGCGTCGGCGATTCGGCCCTGCTGCTCCATCGCGGCGGACAACTCAAGCGCCTCAACGAGGACCACTCGATGAAACCGGTGATCGCCGCCATGCGCGAGATCGAGCCCGAGGCAGCGGAGCGGATGAGTCCCCACCAACTCCGCTCCGCCCTGGTCGGATCCGCCATCGCACGCGTCGACGCATCCTTGATGCCCGAGCTGCTCAGGGCCGGCGACTTCGTGGTGGCCGCCACCGACGGCCTGGAAACCCTGGACGAGTCGGAGGCTGCCGCGATCATCGCCGAGTGCCGCACCGGCGGGCCGAAAGCGGTCAAGGACGCCCTGATGGCGGCGGTGGCGGAGCGATGCGCACCGACCCAGGACAATGTGACCGTGGCGATCATCGAGGCGCCCGGCGCTGAGGCCGAAGAGGGCGCGTGAGGCGCGCAACGAGGAACGGGGCACGACTGTCCCAGCCAGGGCGCCTCGCCGTCTCGGTCGGCCGCCCTGTGCTTTCCCTGCTCCTTGGCCTTCTGGCGAGCCCAGCACCGGGCCAGCCCGATCCCGCAAGCCAGCCTGATCCCGTCTCCCAGCGCAGCGTCGAACTGCTCCGGCGGGTGGCCGAAGCAGCCGAGACCGCCGGGCGGCGCGATGCCGGGGCGCAGGCGGCGCAGGCGGCCGCCGCTGCGGCCCAACAGGAGGCCACCGAGGCCCAAGCTGCGAGCGCCGAGGCGGCCGAGAAACGCGCTTGCGCCCTCGAGGCACAGGCCAGTGCCTCGCAGAAAGAACGCGACGCGGCACGCGAGGAACCCGAGACGCTGCGGGCCGAGGCCGCAGAGAAGGAGGCCGCCCGCGTGGCAAGGAACGGGAAGCCGAGGAAGCAGACGCACGGGCGGAGCAAGCGCAGGAACAGGCCGACGAAGCTCAGGAGCGGGCAGCCGAAGCCCAGGTGCGGGCGAAGGAAGCGCAAGAGCGAGCAGCAGTCCTAGAGGAAGACCTGGCGTCGCGCGTCGCTCCACTGCGACGGGTGGACCGGCGTTCCCTCTCCGTGATGATCCTTCGCGCGCTGTTCGGCTGATCAAGCCCACGGAAAAGTCGGCCTGTCTATAGCCCCCTGTCGGGAGCGTCGCCGAAGGCCTCGATCCACACCTCCCGCAGCAGCTCCGCGCAACCGAGCATCCCGGCGAGCTTCTCGAGCAACCGCTCATCCAGTGGCTTCGGATCCAGAAGCATGCCGCGAACGTCGTTCCGGCTCTTCGCGCTGCCCTGTCTGGCCCAAAGGAGTTTCGACAGGATCGCATCCTCCTTCGAGACGACCCGTACATGAAGACCCTCGAACAGTTCGATCGTCCGGCTACGACCGAGCTCTCCCGGTACCGCTTCGCCGACGTGAAAGTCCGCCTTGATGACGAGTTCCTGGTGAAGGGCCTGAAACACCCCGCCGACCTCCGCGGCTCGAGCCGCCCGCTGTTGGTCGACGAGGAACTCGGGGCTCAGCGCTCTCGCAACCGATCCCGCATCGGCCGGCGCCAATCGGACCACGAAGTCCACATCCTGGGTCAGGCGCGGCTCGCCGTAGAACGACGACGCGAGCCCGCCAGTCACGTGGTATGGAGTGTCCCGTTCATCGAGCACCGCCACCACCGCCTCCAGGATCCGGTGAAGCGGGTCGGCCGTCATGAATCGAGCAGGGCCAGCAGGCGCATCGTCTCGCGGTCCGTCCGGTACATTTGCGCGGCGACGCGGCGCCTGACGGCGTGCGGCGCCAATCCCGGTTCCTCCGCCAAGACCTTGCGCGCCAACATCTCCCGGACCTCGCGGAACAACTCGCACGATCTCTCGACTCGGCGCCGGCCGGACCAGCCGGCAATCGCCTCCCGGTACTGCCGCTCCACATCGTTCATCAGGGGCAGCCTACACGGGCTCAGCGCTCGGACTCAGCCCCGCCGCCCCGGCACGTACCTCTCCCACGCAACCGCCGCCGGGCGGCCAAGAGACTACGCGGCAAGCCAGTTCACCGCCGCTTGAACCGGCGTTCCAGGTCGCGGTCGGTAAGTTCCAGCACCACCGGCCTGCCGTGCGGACACGTGTAGGGGTGTTCGCAGGCGAAGAGCTCCCCGATCAGACTCTCCATCTTCTCCGCTGACAGCGCCTGGTGCATCTTGACCGCGGCGCGGCAGGCGCGGCTGGCCGCCAACTGGGTCAGGAGGTACTCGGCCAGCGCCTCCTCCTCGCTCGGCAGCTCGTCCCCACCCGCGACCCGGGTCGCGATCTGCAGCACCAGGTTCTCCGCCTCGGCGTCCGGAAGCACGGCCGGAATCGCCGTGATCGCGGCGCTGCCGCCGGAGAGGCCGCTGACCGAGTACCCGCACCGCGCCAGCCCCGCGGAACATTCCGCAAGCGCGGCGCTCTCGGCCGCGGACAGTTCGAGCACCCGCGGGACGAGCAGGCTCTGACTGGCTGACTGCTGCTCGCCAAGACTGCGGCGAAACCGCTCGTACAGGATGCGCTCGTGGGCCACATGCTGGTCCACGACCAGCAGGGACTCAGGCCCCTCGAGCAGGATCATCGCGCCCTTGTACTGCCCGATCAGCCGGAGCGAGTCGCGCCCCTTACCCGACAGGGGTACCGGTGCGGAGGGCGCCGGCCTGTAGGCAACCTCCGCCAGCTTCCCCGCCGGCCCCACCCGCGCGCCGCCGTAGCGGGCAGCGAGTTCCTCGGCCCAGGCGGGCGCCGCCGGCGCCGGCGCCGGATCGCCTTCCTCCCGACCGCCGTCCGCTCCCGGGCCGGCGCGGCGCCAGGACACCGGGCCGCCGGTTTCCCGGACTTCTCCGATGCCCGTCCAGGCCGGTGGCGCCACCGGCCCGCCCAACTCACGCAGCGGCGCCGGCGCCTCGCCCTTTGCCGCCTCCAGTCCCTTGCGCAGCGCGCTGCCGATGCGCCCGAGCAGCGCCGCATCGCGGAAGCGGACCTCCGCCTTCTGGGGATGAACGTTCACGTCAACCGACTCCGGCGGCACATCGAGGAACAGGAACAAGGCCGGCGCCGGATCGCCCTTCATCAGGTCCCGGACCGCCTTGTAGTAGATCCCGAGCACCGCCCGGTCCCGCAACAGGCGGCCGTTGACGAAGACGAACTGCCGCCGGCCCCTGGAGGTCTCCCGGTCGCCGACGAAGCCGTCGACGCCCTGCCGCCTCCTGGCCTCGGGAAGGGGAATGAGGTGTTGCGCCAGATCCGATCCGAACAACTGGGCGATCCGTTCCAGCCGGCCGGTCGAGTCGGTGCCGGTCGCCTGGGTGCGCAGCACCTCCCTCCGCACAGACGCGCTGTCGGGACCGTGGCGCAGGACGAAGGTCACGTCCGGGCGCGCCAGGGCGTACCCCTGCACCACCGTTGTCGCATGCCGAAGCTCGGTCGCCGGCCGCTTCAGGAACTGCTTGCGAGCCGGCACGTTGAAGAACAGCGACTCCACTGTCACCGTGGTGCCGCGGGGCCGGCTGACCGGCTCGTCGATCGTGACCTTCCCGCCCTCGACCATGAGTCGGTGGCCGTCGCCGGCGGTCCGCGCCGTCAGCAGTTCGCACTTCGAGACCGCGGCGATCGACGACAGCGCCTCGCCGCGAAAACCCAGCGTCGCGACTTCGAGAAGGTCCTCGAAGGAGCCGATCTTGCTGGTCGCGTGGCGTTCGACCGCCAGTATCGCCTCGTCGGCGGCGATGCCGCTGCCGTCGTCCGTGACCACGATCAGGTCCTTGCCGCCATTCACAAGATCGACTTCGATCCGGGTGGCGCCCGCGTCGAGCGCATTCTCGGCCAGCTCCTTGACCACCGACGACGGGCGCTCCACGACCTCGCCGGCCGCGATCTTGGAGATCAGCGTATCGGGAAGCCGCTGCAGCGGGCGGCGCGCGGGCGCGCCTTGCCGGTCCGGCCCCATCAAGGCGCCACATCCCGCAGCGTCCGCTGCATCACACCGTAGCTGCGCAGTTCCTTGCCCAGGAAGGCGCGCCGGACCTCGCGCGCAATCGCCTCCACCGACTTCAACGTCGCTTCCTCGATCCCTCCGTTCTCCTGGAGCCCCGGAAGGTCCGCGGCGCCGATGCGGCGCAGGAAGGAAAGGGCGGGCTCGGAGACCCGGCGATTCGCGCCCGCGCCGGCGCCGCACGCAGGGCACAGCAGGCCGGCCGCGTCGGCCGCCAGAACGGCCTCGTCACCGAGCGCGGCGCCGCAGGACGGACAGTGCCGGGGCGCCGGGAACACGCCGCTCAGCCGCAGAGTCCAACATTCCAGGTAGCGCGCCGCCAGCGAGCGGTCGCAGCCGGCGATCAGCGCCTGCACGGTCGAGTCCAGGAGCCGGTAGAGGTGGTTGTCCGGTTCGTGCTCCTGCGCGAACACCTGCATGTGCTCGGCGAGATACGAGGAGACGAGAATCCCCTCCAGGTCGTTGTGCAGGGCCCCGGGGCTCCTGATCATCTCCGCGTCACCGAGCCGGACCAGGTCCCGGTCGGGCTTCTCGAACCAGGACAGGTGCACCTTCGCCAGTTGCTGCAGTTCGCCGCCGAAGCGGCTGAAGCGCGCCCGGGCGCTGCGTGCGGCGCCTCGCTTCAGCCCCCAGTCGCGGCTGAGGAAGACGACGATCCGGTCGCGCTCGTGAAGGTCGATGGTCTGAAGCAGCAGTGCCTCACCGCTTCGCCGCTTCATGATTCCATCCGCCGCTCAGCGAACCAGCCAGTCGATCATCAGGGCGGCGAGGCCGAAGTACACGAGGATGCCGGTGATGTCGCTGAAGGTCGTGACCATGGGGCCGCTGGCCACCGCAGGGTCGATGCCCATCCGCTCGAAGGCCATCGGCAGAAGCGAACCGATCAGCGACGCGAGCACGATGGCGACGAACAGCGAACTCGCGACCACCGCGCTGAAGGCCGGGTTCTGTTCGAGGAACGCCGCGGCCCCGGCGGCGATCGTCGAGCAGACCAGGCCCACCACGAGACCGATCCGGATCTGCTGCATCAGGAAGCGCCGCATCCGGCCGCCGCCTTCGCCGATCCTGCCGGTGGCCAGACCGCGCACGGTCAAGGTCATCGTCTGGCTGCCGATGTTGCCGCCCATGCCCATGACCACCGGGGCGAAGGCGAGCAGAAAGACCGCGTCCAGTCTGAGCTGGAACTGCTTCATCAAGATGCCCGTCAACGTCAAGCCGATCAGGTTGACGAGCAGCCAGGGCAGCCGGATGCCGGCCACGCGCCAGGCTCGCTCGCGGTAGAGCAGCTCGTCGTCCGAGGTACCGACCATCTTGTAGAAGTCCTCTTCCGCCTCCTCCTGCACGATGTCGATCACGTCGTCGACGGTCACGAGACCCAGCAGCCGCCGACGGTCGTCAACCACAGGGATGGCGAGGAAGTCGTAGCGCGAGACGAGCCGCGCCACCTCCTCCTGGTCCGTACCGGTGTTTGCGGTGACCAGACCGCGGTTCATGATCTCGCCCAGGGTGCGGCTCGGAACCGAGAGCAGGAGCTGCCGCAGCGACAGGACCCCGACCAGGCGACCCTCCGGATCGACCACGTAGAGGTAGAAGATCATCTCGACCTCGCCGTGCTCCTGGATCTTGGCGATCGCGTCGCCGACCGGGGTGTCCTCCGGCAGGGAGAAGAACTCCGTGTTCATGATCCGCCCCGCCGTATCCTCCTCGTAGGCGAACTGGGTCTGCAGCTCGTCCCGCTCGGGCCGGTCGAGCAGCGCCAGCACGGACTCGCGCAGCTCGTCCTCGAGGCCGTCGACGATCTCCACGCTGTCGTCGACCGCGAGCGGCGCGAGCAGCCCGGCGATCTCGGCCGGTGTGAGTTCCTCCAGCAGCGGCCGCCGTTCGCCGGGCTCGAGTTCCAGCAGCACCTCGCCGGCCGAATCGGGATAGTCCTCGAGCGCCAGCCGGACCACAAACAACTGCTCCGTGGGCACCAGCTTCCGCAACGCGGCGGCGACGTCTCCCGGCCGCACCTTGCTCAGCACGCGCGACAGGTTTCGCCGCGCTCCGCGGCGCGCCAACCGGCGCATCGTGTCGCCGAGAATCTCTACCCGCTGGATGGACATGGCGAGCCGCATCGTACCAGCCGGGGACCAGCAACCCGCCCCGGAGTAGCGCCCGCGGCGCTTCTAAGCCAAGCCTCTTCAGGGAGTTGGACCGACCTCGAAGACGGCGTCGATCTCGACCGGCACATTGAACGGCAGCTTGTTCGTGCCCACCGCGAAGCGGGCGTGACGCCCCTTGTCGCCGAACACCTCCACCATCAGGTCCGAAGCGCCGTTGATCACCGCCGGGTGATTGTCGAAGTCGTCGCTGCAGTTGACGAAGCCGCCGAGCTTCACGCAGCGGCGGACGCGCTCCAGATCGCCGTCGCAGGCGGCCGCGACCACGGCGACGATGTTCACGCCGACCAGGCGGGCCGCCTCCCGGGCCTCCTCCAGCGAGTACTCCACGCCCACCTTGCCGCGATAGGCCAGCCGCCCGTCCTTCACCGGCACCTGGCCGGAGACGAAGACGAGCGATCCCGTGCGCACGTAGGGCACGTAGTTCGCGGCCGGCGCCGCGGGCGCGGGGAGTTCCAGGCCGAGCGCCGCAAGGCGCTCCTTGACGGTGGTCGTCATCTCAACGGCTCCTGCGAGTCCATCTCTACGAGTAAGCGGCGAACAGTTCCTCGAACGCCTTGAGCTGGTTGCCGGCCGCGGAGGACGGCACCAGGATGGGCGTGCCGATACCGGCGTCGATCCAGCGCTCAACGCCGTCGCGGACCTCCGCCGCGGTGCCGAACAGCGTGCAGTCGGCCAGCCAGCGGTCGGAGAGCAGATCCGGAATGCGGTCCATCTCGCGGCGTTCGACTGCCTGCTCCACGGCCTCCATCTCCTCCACGTAGCCGGCCGCCTTCCAGTAGTTGCGGTAGTTCGGCAGCAGGACGTACCGGGAGAGCGTCTTCCGGTTGCGCGCCGCCGCCAGGTCGCGGTCGTCGGAGATCACGGTCGGGATCATGTTGCCGACGAAGAAACCCGGATCGGCGGCCCGCTTCCCCGCCGCCGCCAACGAATGGCCCATGTGCGACCGTGCGCCGTTCGCGAACACCATGCCGTCGGCGATCTCGGCGGCGGTGGCGATCATTCGGTCGCGCAGCGTAGCGAGCACGATGGGCGGCAGTTCGCCGGCGCCCCGCACCGCCTTCAGCTCTTCGACGAAGGCGCGGATATCGCCCAGCGGTTTGCCGACCGTGACGCCGAGCCGCGCGTGAGCCGGCGCGTGGCTGACGCCGACGCCGAACCAGAAACGGCCCTGGGAGACCTCGTGGATGAAGGCCGCCGTGTGGGCGAACTCCGTCACGTGGCGCGTGTAGATGTTCACGATCGAGGTGCCGAAGTGAATCCGTTCCGTACGAAGGGCGATCGCCTCGCAGAGCGCCAGACCGTCGCCCATGCTCGGACAGTAGATGCCGCTGAAACCGCGGCGTTCGATTTCGGCGGCCAGATCGAGGGTCAGCCGCCGACGGCCGGGGACGGCGGCCAGCGAGATGGCCGGGGCGCGTTCGCCCGGTGTTGAATTCGTCATGGCCGCGGCAGGGTATCAGCGTGCCGAGGCGGCGGCTTCCGGACTGCCATCGACTACGGCCGGCGCATCTTCGGCCACGATCCGCCTCAGGACCTCCAAGGCCCGCTGCCGGTCGAGATGAGCACACATCTCGCAGTCTGCTGGTCAGATCCTCGATGCTCAGGCCCTCCCCGATCGGTGCGTCCCGCACCGCCTGGAAGATCAGATTCCGGTCCCGCAATCGGCTGTAGGAGTCTTCGGCGTACCACGCGAAGAATGCCGCCTCCTGCCGGCTGTCGGCAAAGGCGAGCACCTTCCGCCTCTCTTTCGGCAGCAGCTCGATCAGGGCGGTGGCAATGACCGCATTCGGGCCATCTGAGCCGTGCACGATCTCCTGCACCGGATCGCCGACACCTCCGCGGCTGTAGTCGCAAGCCGCGCACTTGCGGAGCCGGTCCGGGTGGTCCTTGTGCCGCTCGCAGCGCACCACGTTGATCGCCGCGTCGCATTCACAGGCCGAATCATCCTTCGATATCGCGCCGCACCGGCGGCACAGCGTCATGTCGCCGGTTCTGAACGGCATGAAGAAGTCGGCGCCGAACCCAGGTTGACTGGGATCACGCACCGCCTCCTCCAGCCTGCCGCCGCGTACCTTGCCGACGTAGTAGTGCTGGCCGCATTCCCGGCACAGGGCGATCTCGAGCGGTGCCCCGTCTCCGCCTCAACGTCGGCTTGGCTGGTCAACGCATCGGATGCTGTTCCCGGATCCGGGGCACTCTGATTCATACTCGTGCTAGTTCGGTTCGAGCGATGATGCCATCCGACTGGCCCCGCGTCCACGTCGGACAAGGGGGTGGGAGGAACTCGGTCCTCTCCCTTGCCGAAGTGCGGCGATACACTCCAGGATCTGCCAAGGAGCCCGAGGAACGTGCACGAACAACGACGAGAACCAGAGACTCGCGTGACCAGAGTGGGGTCTGAGGGAACCACGAGAATCATCGACAGGAATCCCGGCATTCTGGGCGGCGCACCCGTCTTCCGGGGAACGCGGGTTCCCGTGAGGATTCTGATGGAGCATCTCGAGGCCGGTGACCGGCTCGACGAGTTCCTGGACGATTACCCCACAGTGAAGAAGGAGCAGGCCGTCGCGTTGCTCGAACGGATGACAGCGCAACTGATGCGCGACGTCGAGTGAAGGTGTTGCTCGACGAATCCGTGCCAAGGCGACTCGGAGCGGCGTTCCCCAAGTCCTTTGAAGTACACACGGTGCAGCAGATGGGTTGGGCGGGCTACTTGAACGGGCGTTTGCTGCGCCTTGCCGCGGACCACGGCTTCGGGACGCTCGTCACGGTTGACCGGGGTTTCGAGTACGAGCAGAACCTCCAGGAACTCCCGATCCCTGTCGTCATCATGATCGCCGGTCGTACCCGATTGCGGGAGCTGCGACCACTCGTCCCGAGTGTAGTCGCCATCCTGGTCGAGGATCCGGAACGTCGCATCCACCGTGTCGAGACCTGAGGGCGCTGCTGAGCTGAAGGACAACGGGAAAAGGGCGAGCTGAGGTAGAGCAAGACGCGGCACTTCGTTGCCTCTCGCCCCGGCTCATGTGGAGGCCTCCAAGGGCCACACATCCGCAGCGGCTACGCTACGGCCAGCGATGAACGAACTCGGTCCTGCACAGGTCGGCGCTCTGCTCCGCCCGGGCATGAAGGTGGCGGTCTTCGGCGGCTGCAACGAGCCCCGCGGCATCGCCGCGGCCCTGCACGCCCAACCCGAGGCGACCGCGGGCGTGGAGTTCACGGTCACCCGCATCCCCGGCATCTCCTCGCCAACGCTCGCACCTTGGTCCGGCTCAACGGTGCGGAGCTTCTTCGTCACGCCCGAGATGCGCGCCGGCTTCGAGGCCGGCTCCGTCCGCTTCGTGCCGATGCAGTATCGCCATATCTGGGACCACCTGCTCGCCGAGCCGTTCGACCTGGCGATCGCCCAGTTCACGCCGCCGGATCGGAACGGCGACTGCTCCCTCGGCCTCGGCGCCGGGTTCCTGCCGGCTCTGCTCGGGCGCCCCGAGATTTCCTTCGTCGCCGAATGGAACCGCGCCCTGCCCCGGCTGCCTGCCGCGCCGACCGTGAGAGCGGATCGCTTCGACTACGTGGTCGAAACCGAGATCGAACCGCCCACGCTGGCAAGCCGGCCCGGTGCGGTGACCGAACGCATCGGCGCCCTGGTCGCGGAACTCGTCCGCGACGGCGACTGCATCGAGACAGGTGTCGGCGCGATCCCGGGCGCGGTGCTGGCCGCCCTCCGGGGGCACCGCGATCTGGGCTTTCACTCGGGCCTGCTGTCCGACGGCGTAATGGATCTGGTAGAGGCCGGAGTCCTTAACGGCGCCCGCAAGAGCATCGACCGGGGTCGCCTGGTGGCCGCCATGGTCCTCGGCTCGCCGGCACTCTACGACTGGGCGAGCCGCTCCGACCTGATCGAGCTTCGCGGTACGAACTACACCCACGACGTGCGCGTCATTGCCGAGCTGGACAACTTCGTCGCGCTGAACTCCGCGGTTGAGGTGGACCTGTTCGGCCAGATCAACTCGGAGATGGTTCGCGGCCGTCAGATCAGCGGCACGGGCGGCGCGGTCGACTTCATGCGGGGCGCCCGGATGTCGCCCGGCGGGCGGTCGATCGTCGCCTTCGAGGCGACGGCCGGCGGAGGCCGCTTCTCCCGTATCGTCCCGGCGCTGCCTGCCGAGCACGCCGCCACAGCGCTCCGCACCGACGCCGACATGTTCGTCACCGAGTACGGCGTCGCCAAGATCCGCGGCGTGGACGTCATGGAACGGGCTCGAAGACTGATCCGGATCGCCGCGCCGAAGTTCCGCGAGGAGTTGGAGGCGCAAGCCGGCTTGTCGCTGGCCGGCGAACTCAACGAGATCGGGCGACGGGGCGGGAAGCTGCAGGTGCGAGACCGGCGGTCCGCAGACGAGATCCTCGGTTACGATGAATCCGGCCTTCCCCGCTGATGTTCGTCGCTACGACAGGTGGAACTCGAAGGCGTCTGCCAGTTCAAGAACGGTCGAGGCGGCGGGCCAGGAGCTACGCTTTCGCGCTCGGCCGCGCCGACACCGCCTGGTGCCAGCCCAACAGGTTCGGCGTCTCTTCGGTGACCTTGAAGCCCGAGACCCGGCCGAAGTCGATGCCCATCAGGGCCGTGATGTCGGCGATCGTGTAGTCGTCGCCGGCGACGAATTCGCGGTTGGCCAACTCCTCGTCCAACCAGGCCAGACGCTTGCCGGCGTAGCGGCGCTGACCTTCGCCGTAGTCGGGGAACTGCTCGATGCGGTCGGCGAAGTACGGGTGGGTGTTGCGGAAGACCTGCATGATGGGAAGGGCGATCTCGAGTTCCATCCGCCGCTGCCACATCTCGATGCGGGCCGCCTGCTCCGGGTCGGCGCCGCCCATCAGCGCCGGCTCGGGCTGAACCTGCTCGAAGTAGCGGCAGATGGCGACCGACTCGGCGATGAACGTACCGTCGTCGAGTTCGAGGACCGGCACGCGCCCCATGGGGTTCTTCTTCCGGAAGGGCTCCTGCCGGTTCTCGGCCTTGCCCAGGTCGACCGGTACGATCGGGACCTCGATGCCCTTCTCGGCCAGAAAGATGCGTACGCGGCGGCAGTTGGGGGCGGTGGCGGCTTCGTGTAGCTTCATGGCGTCGAACACTCTCCTGGAGGTGGACTGCTGATGGTCAAGGCTAGGAAAACGGCGGGCGCGCAGTGTAACCGGATCCGTTACGCGAGTCGTAAGGCGCGCCGCCGATGATCGAACTCCTGGCCCAGCCGTCGTTCTGGGCGGCGCTGTTCTCGGTGACGATGATTCAGATCGCGCTGGGCGCCGACAACCTGATCATCATCACGATCATCGCCAACAAGCTGCCGGCCGCCCGCCGCAAGCAGGCGATCCAGCTCGGCCTGGTGC
Organism: Candidatus Multivorans sp.; assembly: GCA_965205295.1. Lineage (GTDB taxonomy): Bacteria > Acidobacteriota > Thermoanaerobaculia > Multivoradales > Multivoraceae > Multivorans. Next base: position 670,191 of record OZ242167.1, on the reverse strand, counting down.
TGGCGATGGCGCTTCGGATCGTTCTGCTGCTCGTCGTCAGCCTGGTGTTGCAAGCCGCGACCACTCAACTCTGGCATCCCGATGGAACGATCCTCGGCGTGGAGTTCTCGGGCCAGGTCGACGGCAAATCCCTGGTGCTGGTGATCGGCGGTCTGTTCCTGATCTGGAAGGGGATCAAGGAACTCCGGATCAAGCTGAAGGCGGTCGAGCACGAGGTCGCCAAGGCGAACCGGTTCGCCGAGGTCGTGACCCTGATCGTCGGCATGAACCTGATCTTCTCGGTCGACTCGATCCTCACCGTCGTCGGCATGACCGACATCTTCGCGGTCATGGTCGGCTCGGTGCTCATCTCGGTGGCGCTGATGCTGCTCTTCGCGGGCCCGATCTCGCGTTTCCTGAGTTCGAATCCCGAGTTCGAGATCCTCGGCCTGTTCGTTCTCCTGCTGATCGGCTTCGTGCTGATCCTAGAGGGCGGCCACAGCGCCCACCTGACGGTGAACGGCTCGCCGACCCCGTACATCCCGCAGTGGATCGTCATCTTCATCCTGCTGCTCATGTTCGCGCTCGACCTCTACCAGAACTGGTGGGAGCGCAAGCAGGAGGTCGACGCGGTGGCGCTGCACCGGCGGCGCAAGTAAGGCCCGCAGGCCGGCGTCCGGGCGGTATACGATCGCCGCCCTCGCGCCCGGAGCGCTCACCAGCAGCGCAGCAACTTCCCTGCAATTCACTGGAACCGCCATGTCAGAGAACGAGTCCGCCAGTTCCCCAAAACCCACCCTCGCCATGCTCGGCGCCACCGGCGACCTCGGCGGCGGCCTCGCCCGGCGCTGGGCCGCAGCCGGCTACCCCATTGTCATCGGCTCGCGCTCGCGTGAGAAGGGCGCCGGCTCGGCCGAGGACGTGAACAAGCAACTCACCGCGCTCGGTCTGGCCCCAACGGTGCGTGGCACGGACAACCTGACCGCTGCCCAAGAGGGCGAGATCGTCGTGCTGACGGTGCCGTACGCTTTCCAGCGAGCGACCCTTCAAGCGGTGCGGGACGCTCTCCAGGGCAAGATTCTCATCGACTGCACGGTCCCGCTCGTACCGCCGAAGGTCGCGCGGGTGCAACTCCCGGCCGAGGGCTGCGCGGCGGTCATCGCCCAGCAGGCGGTCGGCCCGGACGTGCTCGTGGTCTCCGCTTTCCAGAACGTCGGCGCCGCTCATCTGCGCGAGGACGACGCGGTGGACTGCGATGTGCTGGTGACCGGCGACGACCCGGCCGCACGCGCCGAGGTGATCGAACTGATTCAGGCGCTGGGCATGCGCGGGTGGCACGCCGGACCGCTCGACAACGCGGCCGCCGCCGAAGCGCTGACATCCATCCTGATCCAGTTGAACCGGAAGTACGGCATTGCCGGCGCGGGGATCCGGATCACCGGTGAGGCCACCCGCACGCCCTGAGGCGACTGCCGAGCCGCTTCTGCCGTCTGCCGTGCGGGCGAAACACCGTGGACCCGGCTCGCGCCTTGGCGCCATGACGACCGAGCGCGACGGGTAGCCTTCGACCCTCTTCGCGGAATCCCGCTCCCAGCCCATGCTCCGTCTCGACTCCATCCCCAACCTGCCCGAGGTCCGCGCCGGCGACGATCTGGCCGCTCTGGTCGGCGACGGACTGGAGCGCGCAGAGATGGACCTGGCCGACGGAGATGTCCTCGTCGTCGCGCAGAAAGTCGTCTCCAAGGCCGAGGGCCGGACGGTCGATCTCACCACCGTCGAACCGCGCCCCGAGGCCGCGCGGTTGGCCACGGAGGTCGACAAGGATCCGCGCCTGATCGAACTCGTGCTCCGCGAGTCGACGGAGGTGCTGCGAACCGTGCCGGGAGTGATCGTGGTCGAGCACAATCTCGGCCTCGTCATGGCAAACGCGGGGATCGATCAATCGAACCTCCGCCCCGGGGACGATCACGGCTTTGCCCTGCTGCTGCCCGAGGATCCGGACGCCTCGGCGGCCGCACTCCGCGACGCCCTCGGGACCCGCTTCGGGGTCGACCTCGCCGTCATCGTGAACGACAGTGTCGGCCGCGCCTGGCGCCTGGGCACGGTCGGTCTGGCGATCGGCGTTGCCGGCATGACGGCGCTGTGGGACCTGCGGGGCGAGCGCGATCTCTTCGGCCGCGAACTCCTGGTGTCCGAGACCGGCATCGCCGACCAGGTGGCGAGCGCCGCCCAGATCGTCCAGGGCGAGGGCGCCGAGGGCACGCCGGTGGTCCGCGTCCGCGGCCTGCGGGAGCTCGGGCCGCCCCAGACCGCACGCGCCCTGCTGCGGCCGCGCAACCAGGACCTGTTCCGGTGAGCGCCGTCCACGGCCACTGCCTCGCCCTGTCGGGCGGCGTCGGCGGCGCCAAGCTCGCGCTCGGGCTGTCGCGGGTCCTGCCGCCGGAGGACCTGACCATCGTCTGCAACACCGCCGACGACTTCGATCACCTCGGATTGCGGGTCTGTCCCGACCTCGACACGGTGATGTACACGCTGGCCGGTGTCGCGAACCGCGTCACCGGTTGGGGCCAGGCTCACGAGACCTGGTCCTTCCTGGAGGCAATCTCTCAACTCGGCGGCGAGACCTGGTTCCGGCTCGGCGACCGGGACCTCGCCACCCACGTCGAACGGACTCGCCGGCTCAGCGCCGGCGAGAGCCTGACCGTCGTCACGGACGCGCTCTGCGGCGCCCTCGGCGTCGAACCGAGAGTGCTGCCGATGACCGACGACCCGGTGCGGACCGTCGTGGGCACGCCGTCCGGCGAGCTGAGCTTTCAGCACTACTTCGTGCGAGACAGGTGCGCCCCGGCGGTCACCGGCTTCCGCTTCGACGGCGTCGCGGTCGCGCGCCCGGCGCCCGATTTCATGGCAGCGCTCGAAGACAGCGCGACGGCCAGCGTCGTCATCTGCCCGTCGAACCCCTTCGTCAGCGTCGATCCGGTGCTGGCGTTGCCGGGGATCGAGGCGGCGCTGCGCGACACGCCGGCGCCGGTGATCGCGGTCTCACCCATCGTCGGCGGACAAGCCATCAAGGGGCCGGCGGCCAAGATGATGGCCGAACTGCAGATGCCCGTGACGGCGGCGGCCGTCGCGCGCCACTACCTGGAACGTGATCTCCTGGACGGCTTCATCGTCGACCACACGGACGCTTCCGAGGCAGCGGAGATCGAAGGCGCCGGTCTGCCGACCCTGGTCACCGGCACGGTGATGGAAAGCTTGGCCGACCGGGAGCGTCTGGCGCGCGAGGTGCTCGACTTCGCCCGAGACCTCGCCCTCCGACAGGAAGCTCAGACCGGCGCGGCGCCGGAACGCGAACCGTGAGCGTCGGCGGCCTCTGGACGGTCCTGCCGGTCAAGGCCTGGGCCGAGGCCAAACGGCGGCTGTCCCCGGTTCTGAGCGGCGAGGAACGCCAGGAACTCGCCCGCTGCATGCTCGACGACCTGCTTGGCGCGATCGGGGGCGCCTCCCGGGTCACCCGCGTGCTCGCCGTCACCTCGGACCGGGTGGCCGGCGAGTACCTGGCCCGGGCCGGCTGCGAGCTCCTTGCCGAACCCCGGCGCGGCCTGAACCTGGCGCTGGGCACAGCCGCCGGCGAGCTGAAGCGGCGCGGCGCTTCGACGATGCTGGTCTTGCCGATCGACCTGCCCCTGGTGAAGTCGGCCGACCTGGACGCGCTCTGCGACCACCATCTGGAAGGCGGACAGGGCGCTGCCGCCCGAGCCACGGTCACCGTGGCGCCCGACCGCTTCCGCTCGGGCACCAACGCCCTCGCCTGCTCGCCGCCCGGCGGCATCCCGTTCCGCTTCGGCGACGGTAGCTTCCACGCCCATCTACGCGAAGCCGAACGCTCAGGCGCCGCGGCTTCCAGCCTCGAACTCGACGGGCTGAGCCTGGATGTCGACCATCCGGACGACCTGGCCGAACTGCTGCGCCGCGACAGTTCCAGCCGGAGCGCCCGTTTCTTGAACGCCATCGGCGCCACGGAGCGGCTGGGAACGGGCTGAGCCACGGCTCGGAAGCGGCTGAGCAGCGCTGGGAACGGGCCGAGCAGGGCTGATACCGTTCGCTCTCCGCCTCCCCGGCACGTCTTCCGCAGGTCAACCGTGTCCCCGCCGATTACCACCTATCTCGACCGCCGCCCCACCCCGGACGAGGCCCGCGCGCTCAGCCAGGTCGGTCCGGGCGGCGCCCTCGACGAGCTGATCGAGGTCGCCGGCGAACTCCGCGACCAGGGCCACGGCAATCTCGTCTCCTACTCGCGCAAGGTCTTCCTGCCGCTGACCCACCTGTGCCGGGACATCTGCCACTACTGCGTCTTCGCCCAGCCCCCGAAGAAAGGCGAGGCGGCCTACATGCCGCTCGACACCGTCCTGGACCAGGCGCGCCTCGCCGCCGCTGCCGGCTGCAAGGAAGCGCTGTTCACCCTCGGCGACAAGCCGGAGCTGCGGTACAAGGCCGCCCGCGAAGGCCTGGCCGAACTCGGCCACGACACGACCCTCTCCTACCTGCGCGAGGCCGCCGAACGGGTACTGACCGAGACCGGACTCCTGCCCCACCTGAACCCGGGCCTGATGACCGCCGAGGACATCGAGCGCCTACGCCCCGTGTCGCCGTCCATGGGCATCATGCTGGAGAGCGTCTCGATGCGCCTGCACGAGAAGGGCCAGGCGCACTACGGCTGCCCCGACAAGGTGCCGGCGCGACGGCTGGAGACGCTCCGGCTGGCAGGCGAGGCGCGGGTGCCCTTCACCTCCGGCATCCTGATCGGCATCGGCGAGACCCGCGAGGAACGGATCGACGCCCTGCTCGCGATGCGCGACCTGCACGACGAGTACGGGCATATCCAGGAAGTCATCATCCAGAACTTCCGCGCCAAGCCCGAGACCCGGATGGCGGACGCGCCCGAGCCGACGCTCGAGGACCTGCTGTGGACGATCGCCGCGGCCCGCCTCGTGCTCGGACCCGCGATGCACATCCAGGCGCCGCCCAACCTGAGCCCGGGCGTCCTGCCGCAACTCGTCGCGGCCGGCATCGACGACTGGGGCGGCGTATCGCCGGTCACCCCGGACTTCGTCAATCCGGAGGCGCCCTGGCCGCACCTCGAACGCCTGGCCGAAGAGACCGCCTCCGCCGGCAAGACCCTGGTCGAGCGGCTGACCGTCTACCCGGAGTGGGCTATCTGTGGCGAACGCTGGCTCGACGACGGCCGCGGCCAGAGTCGCGACATCCGCCGCATGGGCGGTGTCCGTGCTGCAGTGTTGCAGCGGATTGACGCCACCGGCCTGCCGCGTACGGATGAGTGGTCGCCGGGCGAGCAGACGCCGCCACCCCGCGAAGTGCTGGACGCGGTCACGTGGCCGGCGGGCCGGAACGGCAACGGCCACAGGAACGGCGCCGGCGGGCGGGCGCCCATCCAGGCGATCCTCGACCACGCACGCTCGGGAGAGGACCTGACCGAAGCCCAGATCGCCACCCTGTTCGGCGCCCGCGGCGCCGACTTCACCGCGGTCTGTTCCGCCGCCGACCAGATCCGTCGCGACACCAACGGCGACACGGTGACCTACGTCGTCAACCGGAACATCAACTACACGAACGTCTGCTACTTCAAGTGCCAGTTCTGCGCCTTCTCCAAGGGGAAGCTGAGCGAGAACCTGCGCGGCAATCCCTACGACCTGGAGCTCGAAGAGGTCATGCGCCGCACCGTGGAGGCGTGGCAGCGCGGCGCGACCGAAGTCTGCATGCAGGGCGGCATCCACCCCGACTACACCGGCGACACGTACGTCGGCATCTGCCACGCAGTGAAGGAAGCGGTCCCCGAGATCCACATCCACGCCTTCTCGCCGCTCGAGGTCTGGCAGGGGGCGGCGACACTCGACATGCCGCTGCGCGACTACCTGCTGCGCCTCAAGGACGCGGGGCTGGGCACCCTCCCCGGCACTGCCGCCGAGATCCTCGACGACGAGATTCGCGCGATCATCTGCCCCGACAAGCTGAACACGGACCAGTGGCTCGAGGTGATGGAGACCGCCCACGGCATCGGCTACCGCACCACGGCGACGATCATGTACGGCCACGTCGATGGACCCCGCAACTGGGCCCGCCACCTGCTCCGCCTGCGCAACCTGCAGAAGCGCACGCGCGGCTTCACCGAGTTCGTGCCCCTGCCCTTCGTCCACATGGAGGCGCCGCTCTACCTCAAGGGCCGGGCACGCAAGGGACCGACCTTCCGCGAGGCCGTGCTCATGCACGCGGTTGCCCGCCTCGCGCTGCATCCCTGGTTCGAGAACATCCAGGCCTCCTGGGTCAAGATGGGGCCGGAGGGCGTCGCGGCCTGCCTCCGGGCCGGCGTCAACGACCTCGGCGGCACGCTGATGAACGAGAGCATCACCCGCGCCGCCGGCGCCGAGCACGGCCAGGAGCTACCACCGTCGGAGATGGAGACGCTGATCCGGAGTTCCGGCCGCATCCCGAGGCAGCGGACGACCCCGTACGGCACGCCGCCGCCGGAACGGGTCGAGGCGTCCTTCCAGGCCGCGGAGCTGGCCGCCGTCCTGAACACGCCGGCCCACCGCTACGAGCGTACCGCCCCGCTGCGGTTGGTGCGTCCCGGCCTCGAAGCGGACGGCGGCGGCTAGTTCGGACCTCTGGGAACCCGGGTGGCGCGAACCGCGCCACCCGCGAACCACTCCGTGCGCCAGTCATCAGGCGCACGGATGGCACGCGGGCATCCTGCCCGCATCCGGCGCGAAAGCGCCGGCTTCGCTGGCGCCCGCATGAGGAAGGCCTGGAGTAGGATCTCCGCTGCAGGAAGCTTCCCATGGAACTCGCAATCACCAAGGCGAAAGCCCGCCTCTCCGAACTCGTGACCGCCGCCCAGAACGGCGAGCGGGTCGTCATCACCAAGAACGGCGAACCCGCCGTCGAACTCGTCGGCTGCCAGAAACGGCGCAAGGGCGGCATCGATTGGGAGAAGTGGGACGAGGACTGTCGCCGACTTGGATTCCGGGACATCCCACCGGACGAGGTTGAAGCGATGGTGGCCGCCTTGGAGGATTCGGCTCTCAGCCGTCGCGTCCTCGGACTCGAAGACGAGTAGCTCGGCCCGGAGCCGGCGGACGTGCGAATCCTCCTGGACACGTCCTTCCTTTATGGCCTCATGGCATCTCATGGTGACTCTCCGGAGTCCATCCGAGGCATCCTTGATGAGTACGGCGCTGAGCTCTTCGTGAGCGCGGTCTCCATATGGGAGATGAGGCTGAAGTACCGCGCCCTCCACCCCTCTGGAGAGCGCAAGAGTCCCTACGACCCGCGTGACGTAGTCGCCATGCTCAAGGAACACAGAGTGAACTTCGTGCCCCTTGCGGCGCATCACGCCGCTTGCTCACTCGAGACGCCGGTCCCCCACAAGGATCCCTTCGACGAACTTCTCCTTGTTCAGGCCCAGGAGGAAGGCCTCAGACTCCTGACTGAGGATCGGCAGCTTGCCGGGCATCCGCTAGCCGTCACCATCTAGCAGTGGTGGCCCTCAGCAAGAAGTTCGGCTTCTGCCCAGAGGCCCTGCGGATCGACGCGGGACCCATTCAGGTGCGCCCCCTCCCTGAGTTACCCTCAACCGTTGACGACTCGGCTGGCTGGGAGGACGTTGAGAATGGTTGGATCTATGCGCCACCTAAGGGGAAGCGCGACTTCTTGAGCGGACAGGTCCGTGAGCTGCCCTACAGCTCCCGTGTGTTCGGTTTGCCGAAGACCCACGCGATCGAACACGAGCACGCCACCGACGATGACCACCTCACTTTCCTCGTCTGGGTCCTGTCGTTCTTCGTCGGCATGCGACTGACGACGACCGAGGCGGGCTTTCTCGACGCCACTCCGATACGCAGAGGAATGCTCGTCGATTTAGTCTTGGTAGGCCAAAGCCTGATTCGAGCGCTCGAACTCGCCGACTTGTTCTGGACGGAGAACCCTCCCGAGACGCGCAATGCCCAGCGCTTTGAGGCGGCAGTTCACGCGCTGTTTCTCGGCCAGTATCCGCAGGCCCTGCAATTCGAGAGGTTCATCTACCTCTATACGGCGATTGACGCGTGCTACAAACTGACGGCAAACCTCAGGAACTTCAAGAGTCGTCTCCCCCACCGTCAACGGATCGAGCGGATGTGCCAAGAACTCGGCGTCGAAATACCAGCCTGGGCCGAGTCCTCGAAGACTGATCGGGGAGCAACCAGAGTATGGCCGATCCGAAACGACGCCCTGCACGAAGCCCTGTTCATGGACCGTCCTTTCGGCTTCGCACTGCACCGGTTCAACCCCGACGGAAGACCCGAACTCCCGATCGATTCTGAGATGAGAAACCTCGTCTGCCGACTATTCGTCGCACTGCTCGGCGGAAACGACGAGTGCTATCTGAAGTCGCCAGTAAACACCCGACGGCGCACCGACTCAATCTGTGCTCGTGAACCGTTCGTTCCGCCACCTCCCCGACTCGGTTCCGCTCTCGCCTCGTTGCCACGCGCGGCAAACCCGCACTCTTCACGCTGCGGACAAGCCCCGACGGAGCCTCCGCGCTACCGCCGCGTGGCTGGCCGACGGCGCTGACGGCGCCGGAATCCGCGTGCGGCCTCGACGGCAATCGGCGCCCGCATCTGTTCGTAGAGTCCGAGGAGGTGCTCCAGCCGCTCGCTCTCGGTCTGGAAGCGGCGCCGACGGTAGAGGCGGTCGACCGCGCGGTCGATGGCTTGGTGAGCGCGGCGCAGGTCCACCGGCATGAGGTCGGGGTCGTAGAGTTCGGCCAACGTGGCGCCGGGATGCGCGGCCCGAGCTGAAAGGACGGCGTCGGCAAGCTGAGTCAGCCGTTCGAGGGCTTCCTGCTCGACCGGCGGCGGCGGGAAGGTGTTGTAGACGAGGCCGATCGAGTAGCGATAGTCGCTCTTGAGGCGGCCACCGATCTGGCGGAGCCAGGCCATGTGCATGGCCGAAGTCAGGAGGGCGAACAAAGGCTTCGTGGCGCCCTCGACGATGCGGACGAGATTGCTCGGGATCGTGGGCGGTTCGAGCCAGCCGATGGGGACGTACTCGCGACGCTCCGAACTGACCTCCGGCACGACGAGGAAGGGCTCCGTCGGGAGCACATTCACGTGGTAGAGCTTGGGCGTCTGAGCAAGGACCTGGGTCGGTCTGCTTCGGCTTGCCAAACGATAGGCGCGAACCGCGGCTATGCGCTCGCGAACCCGAGGGAGGCCGGCAAGGACCTCGGGCGCAGCCTCGTGGAGAGCCAGGATGTGGCGTTTACCGCCATGAAGGTACTCGCGCGCCCCAATGTAAGGGCGCAGGAACGGGGCGGCGTCTGGTTCCTGTTCCAGGAACGCGGCGCACTCGTCGTGCTTGAAGATGTAGTGCCCGCCGTCGATCGGCTTGGAGCCGATGACGATCCTCGGCAGTCCGTTGATGGGTGCAGAAGTCTCGCTCACCGCCAAGTGCGGATTGGCGAGGCCGCCGGCGTCGAACAGATACGGCGAGATCGCAGCATGCAGGCTTTCTTCGGCATCGCCCTTGAGATCAGGGTACAAAAAAAGCCGCCGGTGGGTCGGCGCATCCGCCGCCCGCGTCAAGCCGATGATCACGACGTGGACGTGCGCCATGCCGCGCGCGTCGGAGCCCCAGGCGAACGTTCGGTGCGCGAACGCGATCTCTAGCCCGAGCCGGTCGAAGATCAACGGCCAGAACTGGGCCACCTGCTCTCCCTGGGTGATCGAGTTCGTGGCGACGAAGCTGATTCGCGCCCGATTGCGCGGCGCTACGGAGTCGGAGGGCGAACCCGCGCGGACTTCGGCGCCGGAGACCGCGCGAAGCTCGCCGCCACGCACGTACTCCCCCGCCCGCAGGAACCAGGCCGTGACGTAGTCCAGCGTGCCGCCGCTTCTGCCGAGATCGGCGATCCGGCGCACCTGCGCCCGCTGCTCCGGGGACTGGAACTTGGCGCCGACGAACGGCGGATTGCCGAACACGAAATCGCACTGCCCGGATGGCAGTACGTCTTCCCAGTCCGTCTCCAGGGCATCCGCGTGGACGACGTTCGGAGACTTCCGGAGCGGAATCCGCGTGTAGGTCTGGCCGAACTCCAGGCTGAGCCGGTTGTTCATGATGTGGTCCATCATCCACAGCGCCGTCTCCGCGATGCGAACCGGGAACTCGCCTATCTCGATGCCGTGGAACTGGTCCACGTCGATGACGGACATCCGGTCGGCGAGCGTTTCCAACATGGGACCCGCGTAGAGTTCCTCCAGCACTTCGAGCTCCAGGGACCGCAACTCCCGATAGGCGATGATCAGGAAGTTGCCGCAGCCGCAGGCCGGATCGAAGAACGTGAGTTCGCCGAGCCTCCGCTGGAACCTCAACAGGTCTGCCCGGCGGCGGCCGTCCTTGCGGACCTGGAGACGCCGGAACTCGTCCCGGAGATCGTCGAGGAACAACGGCTCGATGACCTTCAGGATGTTCTTCTCGGTCGTGTAGTGCGCCCCTTGCGCGCGCCTCTCCGCGGGCGCCATGACGGATTGGAACAGGGCGCCGAAGATCGCGGGCGAGATCGTGGACCAGTCGAAGCTGCACGCTTCGAGGACGGCCCGCCGCATCGAGGCGTCGAAGGACGGGATGGTAAGAGGCCCGTCGAACAGGTCGCCGTTGACGTAGGGGAAGCGGGCAAGGTCCTCGTCCAGCGTCGCCTGACGTGTCTCGGCGGGAGTGTTCAGGACCTGGAACAACTGCGACAGCCAAAGTCCGAAGTCCGCGCCGTCCTCGCTGGTTCGGCTCTCCAGAAGGTCGAACAGGATGTCGCGAGGTTCGAAGATGCCAGTGTCGTCCGCGAAGAGACAGAACACGAGCCGGACCAGGAAGCGCTCCAGATCGTGCCCGGTGTAGCCGGCTGCTGCGAGGGCGTCATGGACCCTGCCAACCAGCTCGGCCGCTTCTATGTTCGCAGGGTCCTGGTCGCGGAATACACGGCGCTCGACGCCGAGGATGAAGCCGAAGCTCTCGACGTTGGAGGACAGATTCTGGAGGTCGAAGCTGGTGACCGCCCGCTCACCGAGATCGTGCAGTTCGAAGGTCTGGAAGTCGCTGACCAGGATGTAACGCGGCCGCTCCCGGTCCGCCAGAGCATCGAAGTACTCTCCCGCCTGACCGTACGCCTTGTCGAGATCCCGCCCGGCGCTCTTCTGCTCCACGATGAGCACGCCGGGCCAGAAGAGGTCGATGAAGCCGCTCCTGTCGTCCAGCTTCTGAACGTGTTCTTCGTAGCGCGCGACCGTGCGGCGTCTGACACCGAAGACTTCGAAGAACTCGTTATAGAAGCTGTGCGTCTCTCCCTTCTCGTACTCCGCGTCGCGCCATTCCCTGGCGAACGCCGCGGCGCGGACCCTTGCTTCGTTCCAGGAAAGACGCACTTCCGACCTACAGCACCGCCTCCGCGATCGCGTCGAGCGCTTCCGGCTGCTGGCAGCCGAGCAGCATCGAAGCGACCTGACCGTTACGCCCGGCTTCCTTCCACGCTGCGAGACGATCGACGATCCGCTCCTTCGGGCCGACCAGGGCGACGTCGTCGACGAGGGCATCGGGCACGGCGCCGATCGCCTCGCTCCGCTTGCCGCCGAGAAAGTTGTCCTGGATCGCCCTGGCTTCGTCGACGTAGCCGAGGCGCTTGGCGTAGTCGTTGTAGAAGTTCTTGTCGCGCGCGCCCATGCCGCCGATGTAGAGGGCCATGTTCCTCTTGACCGGCGTGCGGCACTGCTCCACGTCGTCGCCCATGACGACGGTGACGAAGGGCATGACCTTGAAGTCGTCGAGGCTCTTGCCGTTACCGGCCTTGGCCAGACCACGATCGATGGCGTCCTCGAACACGTCGAAGCGTTCCGGGTTCATCCACACGGGGAACACGCCGTCGGCGACTTCCGCGCTGCACTCGACGCCCTTGGAGCTGATCGAGGCGGTGTAGATCGGAATCGACGTATCGGCCGCCAGGATGCTCTTGAGGGCTTTGCCGAGACCCGTGCCGTCCTCGCCCCGGTACGGCAACTGGTAGTGGTAGCCGTCGTGGGTGACCGGCGCCTCCCGGGCGAAGACCTTGCGCATGATCTCGATGTACTCCTTCGTACGCGTCAGCGGACGGCCGTAGGCGACGCCGTGCCAACCCTCGATCACCTGAGGGCCCGACGGACCGAGACCGACGAGGAACCGACCGCCGGAGAGCTGATTCAGGGTCATGGCCGTCATCGCGGTCATCGCGGGGCTGCGCGCGGGCATCTGCATGATCGCCGTGCCGACCTTGATCTTCTCGGTCTGGGCGAGGATCCAAGCCGCCGGCGTCACGGCGTCGGAGCCGTAGGCCTCGGCCGTCCAGACCGACGTGAAGCCGGCGCTCTCCGCCTGGCGGATGCGGTCGATCGGGAGTTTCATCTGGCTGCCGAAGGCGCCGGCGAGCAGTCCTAGTTCCATGGTCCGGTCTCCAATGTCTTGAATGTCTCTGTCGATTCCTGGAGCAAAACGGGCGCGAGGTTAACAGCCCTCCGGGCGGCCGGCGCGTCGGGCATAGACTCCGGCCATGTCACCGGTCAGCGAACCGCCCGGCCAGGGCGACCCGAGAGACGCACGCAAGCCCCGCAGCCAGGTGCTGTGGCCCCTTGCCTTCGTCACGCTGACCCTGGGGTTGATCGTGGTGATCGTCATCGGCTTCGTGATCATCCGCGTCACGTCCATCCCGGGGGACGTGGTATCGGGCGGTCGTGAACTGGCCCGCGATGCGGCCCTTGCCGTCGAACGGATCGCGGAGGCCTTTCACACGGGCACGGTCCAGACTTCGTTCGTGAGCTACGCCACGGAGGTCTCGGGCAACGCCTTCCTCCAGTTCGCGACTCTCGACCAGACCGAGGTGCTGCAGCGCACCGACTCGGCCAGCCTGCTATGGGGACGGCTCAGGCTGCCGGACGTGATGGTCGAGGCGCGGGTTCCGGTCCGCTACACCTACTACCTGGACCTCGAGGACGAGTGGCTGCTGACTCTTGAGGGTACGACGGTCAACGTGCTGGCGCCTGGGGTTCGCGCGAACCGGCCGGCGGTGGACGCCTCGGCGATCGAGTACCGGGTGCAGACGGATTCGGTCCTGCGCGACGAGGACGCGGTGCTGGAGCAGCTTCGTTCCCGCATCACGGACCAGTTGTCCGCCCGCGCCGGCGAGAACATCGCTCTGGTGCGCGAGTTGGGACGCCGCAAGACGGCCGACTTCGTGCGCACCTTCCTGCTCTCCCAGTTCGGCGACGACGTGGAAGGCTACCGGATCGAGGTCCGTTTCCGCGACGAGACCGACAGTCTGCCCGCGTCGCCTGAACCTGACCTCGGGCTTTCGCGGGGTGTGACCGAGGAACCCCGGAATTGACCAGCGGGCTGGCGCGCCGGCACCAGCGACTCCGGACGCGTCAGGCGGACCGTTTCGGCCGCATGACGGAGCAGGTCCACGTCCACAACCCCTTCTACCGCGCGAAGTGGATGGCCGCCGGCTTCGACCGCCCGCCGACGCTGGACGACTTGACGGAGTTGCCCTTCACCACCAAGGCCGAACTGGCCACAGACCAGGACACGAACCCGCCCCGGGGCAGCAATCTGACCTTCCCGTTCGAGCGCTACGTCCGCGTCCACCGCACCTCGGGCACTACCGGCCGACCGCTCCGCTGGTTCGACACCCCGGCGAGCTGGCAGTGGTTCCTCGACTGCTGGCTCGAGACCTACAAGGGAGCCGGCGTCGGCCCCGACGACCGCGTCTTCGTGGCCTTCGGCTTCGGTCCCTTCGTGGGCTTCTGGACCGCGTTCGAGGCGGCGCAGCAGCTCGGCTGCCTGGTCATGCCGGCCGGTCACCTGAGCACCGAGCAACGTCTGCACACGATGCTCGACGAAGGCGCCACGGTGCTGGTGGCGACGCCGACCTACGGCCTGCGCCTCCTGGAGGTCGCTCGCCAACTCGGCATCGATCTCGCGGCAAGCCCCATCGAACGGACGATCCACGGCGGCGAGCCGGGCGCGGGCGTGCCGGCAGTCAAACGCCAGCTCGCGGAGGGTTTCGGGGCTCAGGTGTTCGACCACGCCGGCGCCACCGAGGTCGGCGCCTGGGGATACCCCTGCGGCGTCGGCGAGCATCTCCACATCTTCGAGGAGGAGTTCATCGTCGAGTGGCTCGACAGGGCGACCGGGGAGCTGCTTCAGCCCCTCGATCCCACCGCGGAGAAGAAGGCCGACCAGCCCCTCGGCGAACTCGTGCTGACCAACCTGGGCCGGATCGGCAGCCCCGTGGTCCGCTATCGCACCGGCGATGTCGGACGCCTGTACGCCGCGGGCTGTTCCTGCGGCCGGCCGACGGTGTACCTCGACGGCGGAGTTCTCGCGCGGGCCGACGACATGTTCATCGTCCGCGGCGTCAACGTCTATCCGAGCGCCGTCGACGCTCTGATCCGCGAAGCGGGCGGCATCGTCGAGTACCGCGCCACCGTGCGCAAGCGGCGGCAGATGGTCGAAGTCGAACTCGAAGTCGAACCGGAGCCGGGGAGTGACGAGCGAGCCCTCCGCGACCGCCTCCAGGAGTTGTTCGAGGAGCACCTCAGCCTGAGGATTCCGGTCCGTACCGCCGCGCCCGGCTCCCTTCCCCGCTACGAACTGAAGGCGAACCGGTTCTCGTTCAGGACGAAGTAGCTGAACTCGGACTCCACAGTCCGGCCTTGGACGACGTGACGCCCAAGGAGGATGAGACCACCCTTCCTTGGTTCCGACAGATTCTCGACACATAATCGACCGATGCCGCATGTGAAGCGCATCCTCTGCTTGGCCAACTCCCGGAAACTGAGCGGGCGCTGCCTCGCCAGGCGGGAGTTCAACGGCACTGAGGCCGGACCTTGGATCCGGCCGGTTAGCGACCGCGAGCACGAGGAGGTCTCCGAGTACGAACGCCAGTACGAGGACGGAAGCGATCCGCGGGTTCTCGACGTGGTCGACGTACCGCTCCGCGAACCGCGTCCAAGCGGATACCAGGTTGAAAACTGGCTGCTCGACCCGGAGTACTACTGGCAGAAAGCGGGGCGACTGCCCCAGACTGAGCTGCCGAAGTTCAGCGAGCCGCACCGGACTCTCTGGATCGACGGCCACAGCACCGTAGCCGGCAGGAACGACAAGATCCCGCTGGACCTCCTGCCTAGTGTCAAGAGTTCGCTCTGCCTGATCCATGTCGACACCCTGACACTCGCCGTGTTCGCGCCAAGCGAGGCCTTCGGCAACCCGAAGCGCCGGGTCAGGGCCGCTTCGCGCATGCCGGCAGCGACTACGCCTTCTGGGTCACTGACCCGTCCTTCGAGAGGAAGTACCTGGCGCAGCCTGATGCCAACTACGAGATCGGCGAGTGCTACCTGACCGTCAGCGTGGGCGAGCCCTACCGCGATGCCTGCTACAAGCTGATCGCAGCCGTGATCGAGATCGACTGAGACATCGATGAGGCGCACCCACAACTCGCCGATCTTTACCGTCGGCCATTCGAACCACCCGATCGAGCGGTTCGAGGAGCTGCTGCACATGCATGGAGTGACGGCCATCGCCGACGTTCGCTCGGCACCCTACAGTCGCTTCTGTCCGCAGTTCAACAAGGACGAGTTGGCCGCGCAACTTCGCCACGCTGGCATCGCCTACGTGTTTCTGGGGCGCGAACTCGGTGGCCGTTCCGACGATCCGTCCGACTACGACAACGGACGCGTTCGTTACGACCGGTTGGCAGAAAAACCGACCTTCGAATCCGGCATCGAACGTGTCCTGCGTGGGGCACCGTGGGAGAGAATCGCCCTGCTCTGCGCTGAGCGGGAACCGCTCGACTGCCACCGCACTCTGCTCGTCGCCCGCGTCCTGGCCGAACGGGGCGTCCATGTCGAGCACATCCTCGCCGACGGAGCTCTGCAGAGCCACGACCAGGCGATGGACCGTCTGCTCGAGATGACAGGCCTGAAGCAGCCGGACCTTTTCAACCAGGCCGGCACGAGTGGCCGCAATGCCGCCGACGCCATTGCTGAAGCCATCGCGCTGCGGGCGGCCCAGGTCGGCCACACCCGAACCGATCGGCCCACTGAGCACGAATCGAGACGCTGATGAGACTCTCAACAATCGGCTTCACGAAGAAGCCGGCATCCCGGTTCTTCAGCCTCCTGCGAAACTCCGGCGCCAAGAGAGTCGTCGACGTGCGACTCCACAACGTGTCTCAGCTCGCCGGCTTTGCCAAGCGAGACGATCTGGCCTACTTTCTCCGCGAGATCTGCGGCATGGAGTACATCCACGTCCCGGAACTCGCCCCCTCGAAGGACATCCTCGACGACTACAAGAAGCGCCGCGGCGATTGGGAGACCTACGAGGTCCGCTTTCGCAAGCTGATGCGGGAGCGCCGCATCGAAGAAACGGTCAAGAGAGAGATCATCTCGGACGGCTGCCTCCTGTGCAGCGAGCACGAACCGCACCACTGCCACCGCCGCCTGGTCGCGGAGTACCTGAAGGAACATTGGGGCGACATCGAGGTGGCCCACCTGCAGTAGGGCCGTCTAGATCCTGCGTCCAGCCCCGCCCCAGAGGGCACGCGACCTGCTGGCCAGCTTGCTGCTAGCCCCGGATCTCCAGCGGACGGTTCACCACCGCGAGTGCCGCGAACAGGACCGCGCCCAGCCCATTCACGACGATGCCCACGGCCGCACCACCCAGGTCGGGGACGAGCAGCAAAGCCGCGGCGACCAGCATCAGCGCCCGCAGCGGCGGACTCAGCGCGGCGCGCAGGTAGCCGCTGATCCCGGCGGCCAGGGCGAGAATCCCGACCACCGCCGCGCCCAGAGCCAGCAGCAGGGGCGGCAGGCCCGCTGCCCCGGCCGCGAAGAGACTCGCCCCGTCGTCGTCCATCAACAGCAGCGCCGGCCGGTACACGAACATGAAGGGCAGGGTGAACCCGACCAGGGAAAAGCGGAACGCGGCCAGGGCCGTCGGCATCACCGGCGCCTGCGCCAGGCTGGCACTCGCATAGGCAGCGAGCGCGACCGGCGGCGTCACCATGGACATCATGCCGAAGTAGAAGATGAACAGGTGCGCGGCGAGCGGGATCACGCCGAGCTCCGACAGCAGCGACCCCATGAGTGTCGCCATCAGCAGGTAGCAGACCACGGACGGCACGCCCATGCCGAGGACGAGCGACGTGACCATGATCCCGAGCAGGGCCAGGAACAGGTTGGTCGCCACGACCGACTTGATCGCGGCGCTGAAGTCCACGGCGATCCCGGTCTGCTGCACGATGCCGATGATCGTGCCCACGCAGGCGCTCGCTGCCACCAGCGCAATCCCGTTGCGCGCCGCCTTGGTCAGCGCGCCCAATATGTGCGGCCTCCAGGCGTGATGAATCAGCCCGAACACCAGGAGTCCGAGCATCGCCACGATGCCCGAGGACAGCCACGATTCGAAGAGCTGCCGGAACGACGGGTCCGCCGGCGTATCCGCCCACGCGAGTTGATGGACGATCGCCACCGCCGCGAAGCAGCCGAGCGCCATGTACCGCAGCCTCCGCGGCAGATCGAGCTCCTTTCGCAACACGGCCAGGAGCAGGATCACGATCAACGAGCCGGTGACCGCACGGAACGGAGAGAAGCGAAGCACCAGCAGCAGGATCAGCGCCCCGAGGGCCGAGATGAAGACGACCGCGTCGAAACGCCGGACCGGCGGCGGCTCGGCCTTCCGTTCCGGCGTCCCGATCCGTCTCGAGTAGAAGTGGACGATCAGGAAGATCGACAGGTAGAAGAGCACCGCGGGAAGCAGAGCCGCCTGCACGATCTGCAGGAAGGTCACCTGCGGCTCGACGATCTCGAGCATCATGTACGCGCCGGCGCCCATGACCGGAGGAACCAGCGCGCCGCCCGAGGCGGCGGCGGCCTCGACCGCGGCGGCGATGTGGCGCTTGAAGCCGTTGCTGCGCATCATCGGGATGGTGAAGGCGCCGGTGGTCACGGCATTCGCGACCGCGCTGCCGGACAGGGAGCCCAGGAGGCCGCTGCTGATGACGGCCACCTTCGCCGGCCCGCCCGGCTTGGTTCCAAACGCCCGTTCGGCGAAACGCATGATGAACTGCGTCGCTCCGGACATCTCGAGGAAGGCGCCGAAGACAACGAACAGGAAGACGTAGCGGAACATGACCGAGGCGGCCGGGCCGAACACGCCCAGACTCTGCAGGAACGTGGTGCTGACGACGTCGCGGGGGTTCTGGCCGGCGTGCGGGAAGAGCCAGTCCGGCAGCACCGGCCAGCCGCTTCGCAGGCTGTAGAAGCAGTACAGCGTGTGGGCGACGAAGGCCAGGGCCAGCGCCGGCACGATCCAGCCGATGCTGCGGCGAGCCGCCTCGAGGACGAGCACCAGGCCGATCAGTCCCAGCACGATGTCGGCGCCGGTCTCGATTCCGGCCCTGTTTCCCAGCGACCTGCCACCCGACCAGAGGTGCTCGAAGGCCGGCTCCGTCTGCACGACGACGTAGGCGCAGGCTGCCGCGGCGCCAAGTCCGAGAACGAGGTCGAGACAGCGCAGCCAAGGCTTCGAAGCCAGCCTCGAGTGGACCGGGAAGGCGAGAAAGCAGAGCAGCAGACCCGAGCCGACGAACACCGCCAGGGACGACTGCGGCAGCAGGAGGTTGAAGTTCACCTCGAACAGGACGAAGAAACACAGGCCGACGCCCAGCGCCCCGATCAGGGCGCGGCGAAGGCTCTCAAGCCGCGCCGGGCCGGCGCCCGGCGCCGCAGCGCCTGCGGCGACTGGCGTAGGGGACTGCTCTGGCGCGCTCAACCGGCGGCTTCGGGCCAGACGCCGATCTCGCGGTAGTAGCGCTCGGCGCCCGGATGGAAGGGCGTGCCGGTGTTGCGAGCAGCGTTCGCCTCGTTGATCGCGCGGCCGGCGGGATGCTTGTCGGCCACCGACTGGCGGTTCTCCCAGATCGTCTTCGTAATCTGGTAGATCATCTCCTCATCCGCATCGGCTGACGTGATCAAGTGCATGGAACCCACGTTCAGACCCGGATAGTCCTCCGTGAGGTCGGAGTAGGCGTCGGCCGGAATGCTCGCAAGCTGGAAGAAGGGATAGTCCCTGGCTAGCTGCTGCCGCTTCTCCTCGTCGAAGGGCAAGAAGCGGATGTCGTGAGTGCTGCAGGCCTGGGTCACCGCGCCGGTCGGCACCGCCCCGCCCAGAAAGGCGGCGTCGATCGAGCCGTCGCCCAACATGTCGACCGCGCCGCTCTGCGTGCTGTAGACCTGGGTAAAGTCGTCGTAGGTCACGCCGTGGGCGGCCAGTAGCGGTTCAACAAACATCTCGAAGCCGGCGCCGGCGACTCCCACCATGGCTCGCCGCCCCACCAGATCGCTCATGCTCATCACGCCGGAGTCGGCCTTGGCGATGAAGGTCGCGATGTTCGGCGCCAGCGTCACGACCGCGCGGATGTCGTAGCTCTGCTCCCAACCCGACTCCCCGAGGACCGCGAAGTAGCTGATCGCCGAGTTGGACATCGCGAGTTGCAGCTCGCCGCGCACCAGCCGGCGGATGTTCTCCTGCGATCCCTTCGTGCCGCGCGGCTGCACCCGCCACTCGTTCTCGCCGCGGTTCTCGTTCAGGACTTCGGCTATCGCGCCGCCGACGACCGGAAAGGCGCCGCCGACCGGCGCCGTTCCCATGCTAAGAAACTGCGGGCCGCCGGAACCCGCGTCGCCGCCGCCACAGGTGAGGAGCAGGAAGAGCGCTGGAAGCAAGACGAGCGAACGGATCTTCATGCAGTGGAATCCTCTCAGGCTGCGCAGGTCAAGGGTGGTCCCGCCGAGCGGGAATTGATGATGCTAGCAGCGCTCCACGCCCCGGCCAGCCCTCAGCCGTCCGTCGCGGCGATGCAGTAGAGGAAGCTCGCGGTGCGCAGATAGAGCCTGCCGGGCGCCACGCCGAGCGACGACAGCGTGAAGCCCTGGACCTGGTTTGTGGCCAGGATCTCGAACTCGGGGCCGTCGCGAACGACCGTGGTCACCCCGTCCTCATTCGTGGCATAGACCTTGCCGTCGGCAACCAGGAGCGACGCGCTGTAGGTGCCCGGGGTCAGGCGCTGGTCCTTCCAGACCGGCTCACCCGTGACCGCATCGAGCCGCGACAGCAGACCGTTGTCCCGCAGCAGGTAGAGCGTCTCGCCGTCGGTCGCCGGCGTCGGCACGTCCGGTCCGCGGTCCGTCTGCCACAGCGTCTCCGGCTCGCCGCCGTCCCCCAGCCGCAACGCCTTCATCGGATTGACGCGGGTGGGGACGAAGACCAGGTCGCCGGAAGCCACCGGCGACGCGACGACCCGGTACATCGGGCTGTCCCTCGGGTTGAAGCCTCCCACCCGCCACAGCTCGCGGCCGCTCTCCGGGTCGTGGCCGGTGGCGTAGTCGCCGCCGTTCAAGACCAGCACGTGGCCATCGCCGCTCTCGACCAAGGCAGGCGTGATGTAGGCGTCCGGCGACTCCATGCGGGCGTCGGTGGGCCGTTCCTGCCGCCAGATCGTCTCTCCGGAGGCGGCGTCGATGGCCAGGAGGTAGGACGGATCGTCCGTCTTCATGCCGTGCAGGACCGGCACGTAGAGCATGCCCTTCCACAGCAGCGCCGAAGAGCCGTAGCCGTGGTTCAGGCCGAAGGCGCCGTAGTCCTGCTCCAGCTCGCGGGCCCAGAACCGGTTGCCGTCGAGATCGTAGGCCTGCAACGCCCCGGTGCCGGTCAGCACCCAGACCCTCTCACCGTCCGTCACCGGCGACGGCGACGACATGTTGTGCTTGCGCTGGAACCGGTTGCCGCCTCCTACCTTCCGCCGCCACACGACCTCGCCGGAGTCGGCGTCGACCAGCCACAGGGAGAGGTCGTCCCCCTCGGCCACGTTGAGGAAGATCCGCTTGCCGACCACGATCGGGGTCGAGCCCGAACGGTCCGGAAGGGCCAACTTCCAGACGATGTTCCGCTCCGATTCGCCGTCGTGCGACCACTCTGTTGGCAGGCCGGTGTGGGCGCTGTACCCGTTGCGGTCGGGGCCCCGCCAGTTCGGCCACTCCGATGCCCCGAACGCCGCGGCGGCGAACGTCGAAAGGGACGCAAGGAGGATCCCAACCGCGCGACGGGAGCGATCCGCGGAGGTCAGGCGGACGCGCCTCAAGCGGCGTCCCTCGCCGCGGCCGGCTCTCCGGCTTCCCCGCCGGCCGCCTCGTCCTGCGCTGCCTTCGCCTCCGGCATCAGCAGAATCTGGATCAGGTTCTCACCGCCGAGATAGTCCCGGGCGGCGCCGCGGATCATGTCCGCGTCGAGCTGGTCGAACCGTGCCTCGTACTCCAGGATGCT
Organism: Candidatus Multivorans sp.; assembly: GCA_965205295.1. Classification (GTDB taxonomy): domain Bacteria; phylum Acidobacteriota; class Thermoanaerobaculia; order Multivoradales; family Multivoraceae; genus Multivorans. Next base: position 648,756 of record OZ242167.1, on the reverse strand, counting down.
CAGCGGATCCTCGCCGAATTGGTACACGGTCTGCAGCACCCCCAACCAGAAGCCGTTCGTCTCCTTCGCCGTCTCGCGGCCGCGGCGTTGCTGCTCCTGGATCTGGGCAACCTCCTGGTCCGTGGCCGGGTCGGTGCGAATCCGCGCAATCTCCTCTTCGACCGCCTGGAGCAGTTCCTCGACCCGGTCGGGACCGCAACCGAAGGAGATCTGGACCGCAAATGTCGAAACCGGGATGCGGTCCGCGCCTCCCCCCACGTTCGCGCCGTAGGTGCCGCCGAGTTCCTCCCGCAGGCGCTCCCGCAGACGGTCCCGCAGCAGGGAGATCATCGAGTCCAGCCGGTAGCGGTTCAACTGGGTCTGCTCGAAGGGGCCGCTGTACACCAGCGCGACCTGGCTCTGCTCCTCCAGACCCTTGTACACCGTCCGTTCGATGCGGCCCTCCGGCGTCCGCACGCCGACATCCCGCCAGGCTTCGTCGCGGCCGGTAGACGGAAGGCCGCCGAGCCAGGTCTCGACCAGGGGTTCGATCGCGTCGACCTCGAAGCTGCCGGCGAAGAAGAACGTGAAGTCGGAGAAGTCGCGGAAACGGTCCTCGTAGACGGCGAAGATCCGCTCCTGATCGAGTTCCGCCAGCATGTCCTCGGTGATCATGCGGCGCCGCGGGTGCTCCTGCGTCACTATCTCCGTCAGGGTCTTGATGAAGGTGTAGACCGGCGTCGCGCTCCGGTTGCGGAGCAGCGCGCCCTGGCGGGTCAGGAAGGAGTCGTACGCCTCCGCGTCGCGGCGGGGCGACGTCGCGCTCAGGTAGATCAGTTCGAACAGCGTCTCCAGATCCTTGGGCGAGCCCCGACCACTGATGCCTTCGAAGAGGGGGCCGATGACCGGGCCGACGCGCGCCACCTTGCCGGCCAGCGCCTTGTTCAACTGGGTCAGGCTGAAGTTCCCGAACCCGGAGAGCTGGGCCACCGAGGTCGCCACGTTCGCTTCGAGCCAGTCCTCGTCCGACACCAGGGAGATGCCCCCCGGGCTGAAGGAGGCAACCAGGATTTCGTCGTTCTTGAAGTCGCTGGGCCGCAGCACGACCCGGACGCCGTTCGACAGGCGCCACTCCGTGACCCCGAGTTCTTCGATCGACTTTCGCTCCGTGATTTCGCCGGGAGCGGGCGGATCGGGCACCAGGGCGCCCTCGCCGACATCGTCCTCATAGGCAACGACCTCGACCTGGTCAACCCGGTCGAAGACAGCCAGCAGTTCCTCTTCCTGCGGCTGCTCGAGCCCCTCTTTCTCGGGGCCGCTGGCCAGAATCACGCGGTCTTCGTCGTGGATCCAGGAATCCGCGACGGCGTTCACTTCAGCCAACTCGATCTCGGGCACGTACCGCCGCGCCAGCTCGCGCTCGTAGGCGATGCCCGGGAACGGCTCGTCGGTCAGGAAGTTCCGCGAGTACTCGCCGGCATAGGCCCCCGAGTGGGTCTTGTCGCGCTCGTCGTAGGCTCGGTCCATCGACCGCAGGGTGTTGACCTTGGCCCGTTCCAGCTCGCTCTCCTCGAAGCCGTGGCGGCGGGCCCGCTCCGACTCGGTCAGCATCGCTTCGAGCGCCCGCACCGCGGCGCCCTCGCGGGCGCCGGCCGAGAGCATGTAGAGGCTGCGCGTGCGGGCCAGACTGCCCCTGCTGCTCGTCGCTCCGATGAACGGCGGATCCGCCTGCTCGGCACGCTCCGCCAGACGGTTGTTCAGCATGCCGTTGTACAGGCCCCGGATCAGCCGCGCGCGGTAGTCGGCAACCGTGCGGAACGGATCGTCGGGGCCCTTGTAGGCGACCGAAACCGAGGTGCCCGACAGCTCGGGATCGGCGAACACCGAGACGAGCGTCTCCTCGTGCGGGGGAATCTCGGCCTCGAAGCGCTCGCGCGGCTCGGCGGGTCCTTCGAGCTTGCCGAAGCGGCGGCGGATCTCGTCCTCGATCGAGGCCGCGTCGAAGTCTCCGACCGCGATCACCGCCATCAGATCGGGGCGGTACCAGTCCCGGTAGAAGTCCCGCAGCCGCTCCGGCGGAGCTTCGCGCAGCATCTCCGGGTCGCCGATCGGCAACCGCTCCGCGTAGCGCGAGCCGTGGAAGCGGTAAGGGATCTCGGCGTCGAGGCGGCGCGCGCCGGCGCCACGGCCTCCCCGCCACTCCTCGATCACGACCCCGCGTTCGTTCTCGATCTCCTCGTCCTCCAGGCTGACGCCGGAGGCCCAGTCCTCGAGCACCAGCAGCGCCGTGTCGAGAATCTCCGGGTCGTCCGTCGGCACCTCGAGCATGTAGACCGTCTCGTCGAAACCCGTGTAGGCGTTGACGTCCGGCCCGAACCGCATGCCGATGCCCTGGAGGTAGTCGAGCAGTTCGCTCTTCTCGAAGTTGCGGGTGCCGTTGAACGCCATGTGCTCGACGAAGTGCGCCAGGCCGCGCTGGTCGTCGTCCTCGAGCACCGAGCCGGCGCGCACGACGAGGCGCAGGAAGGCCCGGTTCTCGGGCCGGCCGTTGCCGCGCACGTAGTAGCGAAGACCGTTCTCCAGTTGACCGGTCAGCACCGCCGGATCTTGGGGCAGAACCTCGGTCAGCTCGTAGGTCCAGTCGCCGCCGCTCTCCGCCGCTTCGCCGCCGGCTTCCTGCTGGGCGACGGCGACGCCGACCCCAAGCGAACACACCCAGGCGGTGAGCAGCGCGATGTTCGCCGCCCCCCGGAACAAGCCCGGCCTGCGGGACATTGGAAGGACACTCCGATCGATCATGGCTTCCCCCTCGTCACTAGCTGCTACCTGCAACCGCGGCCGCTCCCGATGAAGACCGGCCGCCCTCCACTCGCACTACGGCGTCGCTCGGCAAGGCCTCCACCAAGGCTCTGACCGCGAGGTCCGCGGCGGAGCGGCTGCGGCTGTCCACCGTCAGCTTGACCTTGTAGTCCCCGTCCATCACCGGATAGCTGCCGATCTCGACCTCGCCGTGGGCATCGACCACCCGGTCGAGCATCTCGGCAATGTCCGTCTCACGGCACAACGTGTAGACGGCACGGCTGTAGAACCGCCGGCCGGCCGCCAGCCGGTCACGCAGCAGGGGCAGCTTCATGCGGAAGATCCGCGGCACCCCGGGCAGCACGTAGACGTTGTCCATCACCACGGAAGGCCATGGCACTTCCGGCGTGCTGACCAGATCCGCGCCCTCCGGCACGTCGGCCATCCGGAGGTGGCCCTCGGTGCACCGCTCGCCCACCATCTCGCGGATCTTGGCCACCAGTTCCGGAGAGCGCACCAACGGCCGGTCGAAGGCGTCCGCCACCGCCTGCAGGGTGACGTCGTCGTGGGTCGGACCGACGCCGCCCGACGTGATCACGTAGTCGAAACGGCCTCTGAGCCTCTGAATGTCGGCCGCGATGCCGGCGATGTCGTCCGGGCAGACGACCACCCGCCGCAACTCGATTCCGAGGCCGAACAGCTCCCGCGCCAGCAGGGTCAGGTTCGCCTCCTCGACCTTGCCGGTGAGGATTTCGTTCCCGATGATCAGCGCCGCCGCGGTTGGCATCGGACTAGGAGCTTGCGCCGCAGAACGCAGCGCAGCAAGTTTCAAGGCGGAAGGTCATAGTGAGGATGGGATGGGCCGAAACTCCGAGCGTGCGAGGCGTTTCGGGGCTAGCTTACTCCTCAGCGGCCGACGAAACGGGGAGACCGGCGCTCGGTAAGCGCCTGCACGCCCTCGCGCGCATCCGCGGTGCCAAAGGTGACCTCCTGCTCCGCGCTCTCCAGGTCAAGCGCCTCGCCGATCGTCCGCTCGAAGGCGCCACGCACGGTCCGCTTGGTCGCCTTCACCGCCACCGGGCCGGCCGCCGCGATTTCCAGCGCCAGGTCCTCGACGACCTGGTCGAAGTCCTCGTCCGCCTCGCGGCTGGCGATGCCCCAATCGACCGCCGTGGCGGCGTCGATCAGCCGGCCGCTGTACAGGAGCTCGGCGGCGCGGGCGGGGCCGATCAGGCGCGGGAGCGTCCAGGTCGCCGCCATGCCGGGGTGAATCCCAAGCCGTACGAAGGTCATCCCCACCCGCGCGCCGGTCTTGATCACCCGCATGTCGCAGCCGAGCGCGAAGCACAGGCCGGCGCCGATCGCGTGGCCGTTGATCGCCGCGATCGACGGCGCCTCGAGGTCGCGGACCGACAGGTAGAGACGGTAGAAGTTCGAGCCGCCGCCGAGGCCGGGGCCCGCGCCCGGTTCCTCGCTCACCTCCTCCTGGATGCTCTTCAGGTTGCCGCCGGCGCTGAACGCGCGGCCGGCGCCGCGCACGATGACCACCCGGGTTTCGTCCCGGTCATTGATCAGCGGCACTGCGTCCCGGATCTCGGCGCCCATGGCCGACGTCATCGCGTTCAACTGCGACGGCACGTTCAGGGTCAACCGCGTGATCGGGCCCTGGTGGTCCAGCAGGATGTGCTCGAAACTCATGGCGTGGGGGTTCCTCTCGATCGGTGCGATGTGCGGTGGCGCGACAGCGCTACAATGCGGCGCATGCTAACGATCACCGAGATGGCACAGAAGAGGGTCGCCGAAGCGATGAAGGACGAGGAGCGCGACGACCTCGCTCTCCGCATCACGATCACCGGCCGTACCGGCGGCGGCTTCCGCTACCAGATGGACATGGTCGGCCTCGACGAGACCCGGCCCGGCGACGAGGTGGTGGAAACCGACACGTTCAAGGTCTACGTCGACTCCGAGAGCGCCCCGGACCTTGAGGGCGCGACGATCGACTTCGTTACCCGCCTGTCCGAGAGCGGTTTCAAGTTCGAGAACCCGAACTCGGCCTGGGGCGACTCGGTGGCAGCCGACGTCCAGCGCATCCTCGACGACCAGATCAATCCGCAGATCGCCGCCCACGGCGGCTTCGTCACCCTGCTCGAGGTCAAGGACGAGACCGCCTTCATCACCATGGGCGGAGGCTGCCAGGGCTGCGGCATGGCTGACCTCACCCTGAAGCAGGGAGTCGAACAGGCGATCCTCGAAGCGGTGCCGACCGTCACACGCGTGCTCGACTCGACCGACCACGCCGCCGGGACGAACCCGTACTACGCGCCGTAGGACTTCAAGCGGGCCGCAAGTCGGAACATCGGATCGGCGCCCCGGCCGGTTTCCGGTCGGGTGGCGAGAGTTCTTGCCGTCCGGCGGCAGTCAGATGGGTTCCATTTCGTCGACTCGCCGCAGGAACTCGCCCGCATCGCGACAGGTGAACGCGAGCCGAATCACGCCTGCCGGATCGGACGAATCGTCGAAGTTGGCGAGCCATCGCTTCAGCGCGACAGAAACCGGGATGCCGCGCGAAACGAACGCCTCGGTGACTGCCGCGCGGACGAGTTCCGCGGCGGCTTCCCTGCGCTCCTGGCGCAGGAACGGATCGTCGTCCGGCCCGGTGCCCTCGGCGGCGCCCAGCGCTCGGCCCACCCGACGCAGGACGGAGACTGTCTCGGCTGACTCTTCCTGCTCGTTCAACGCATGGTGGATTTCCACGGCTGTCCATCCCGGGAAGGCGCGGCTGCTCGCCGCCGCGACATACGCCCCCTCTGCCGGGACCAGGACTGTGAGCCCCGGCCGCCGCTGGCCCCGAGGCTTGGACGAGTCCGGCACCTCGACCAAGATCTCCGGCACGCCCAGCGCGGCATAGTCGTCCAGTTTGCCCCGTCGGCCGCGACGCCGGTAGCGGACATTGGTGGTGTGATCGACTTCGAACACGACATCCGGAAGCGGATCGCTACCGGTTTCGATGTACTTGCCGGCCGGAAGGTCCCGCGCAGGATGCAGGTAGATCGTCGCGTCCGCCTGCATCACGAATCTGCCGCCGGCCGCGTCACGCCGCACGATGTCCGTCGAACCCACGGAGAGGATCGCCGATCCGCGAACGTGGGCGATCGACCGGACCAACTGCAGCAGCCGGCCAACCGGCACCTCATGCTGGAGGCTCACCTCCCGTAAGACCTGCGCCGTCTCGGTTACCGAGTCCCAGCACTCGACCCGGCAGCCGTCGCCCTCACCGAACTCGGCCGCTGTCATCGGCACCGTCTCGCATCCGTAGTAGGCGCGGGGCCAGTGCCAAGTCCTATCCTGGCCCGTCTCAGCTCGTACCGTGCGAGTCGGACTGTCCATAGCCGGGAGGGTACCAGCCGCCGCCGGTCGTCGCGGACCGGCAGCTTCCGCGGCCGAAGTCGCCGCGCCGGCTCAGTCAGCGGCGCAGGGCAGCACTTGCCAACTCCCAACTCGCCGAAGCAACCGTGTAGAGTCCCGTCCTTCCTTCAGGAGGCCCCACAGAATGTCAAACGAGAATCGTCGCCGGACGATCGGGCACGGCTTGCCACGTTGTTTGGACGGCCTTGAGGAGTTGCAGAAGCCACTGTACTTGAGCAGTTCGACTCGCCCTACGCGGCGGAGTGTGCTCAGGTGCGCCTTCGTGCGCGAGAGAATCGGCGCTTCAGTCCCGGAGGGTGCAAGCCGCGGCGATACAGACCGTCTGCGCCTCGCCGCCTTCTACGCGAATCCTGAGACTCGTCGGGAGCTGTGGGATCTCCATCGAGACCAATCGCGGCCCGCAACGTCATCCCCAAGGAGCGGGCCCAACACACGACCCTCAAGGGCTCGACTATTGCCACCCAGTTTGGAGCGCAACGTCCTGAAGCGCTACTTGGACGCAAAGTCCACCGAAGCTGATGAGATCCCCGCACTCAATGCCGCGGCAGAAGAAGTGAGGCAGCGTCTTGACAATTGGCAGGCGCTCAGCGCGGAGCGCCAGGACCAAACCACGCTTGAAGTCTTTTGCCTCGCGACAGTCCTTGATGACCAGGCAGTCATCGACGATGCCTGCATCCGGGTTCGTTCGCTGAACAGGGAGTTTGAGAGCATCCGCGCCAACCAGCACACGGCATCCGAAGAAGCGCTAGAGAAGACCAGCGAGGACGGAAGATGCGCGCTGGCGGAGAGTTGGGAATCGACCTGCCGTTCCCTTGCGGACATCGCATCCGCTGCAGTAGGACCTCCTCCCAATCTCGCGATGTTGGAAGAGATGCGGAAGGCGTTGTCGATGCTGGCAAAGCTGGAACCGGGACTTCAAGCGGAATCCGTAGCCCGGACCGCCCTTCGTGACCTTCAGGATAGAGCATCAGCGTTCCTGGATGACGTCGCGTCCGACCCGAATTGCTCGATGATGAACCCCGAGGAACTGGCTGGCTTGCGGGGTCGATGGACTGATCTGTCCGGGATCCGCCCGACCGATGCCCGGGCCGAGCTGGACCGGATGGACGTCGCTCTGCCCGAGTCGATCAAGGCGGTCGCTGAGGCTTACACCGCGTGCCGCAAGATGGACGAGAAGCTCCAGGAACTGGGCACCGACGAAGCAACAGGATGGAGCGCTCGACGTGATCTGGAAGATGCCATGGACGAGTACCAAGCCAAAGCCAGTCGCCTCCGGCGCGAGCGCCGAGCGCGCGAGGAGCATCTGCTCCGGGAACTGGCGCCGCAAGTCAAACGTCGTGATTCGGAACTCGCCCGAACACAGGTCAAGGTGGCGCAGGAGTCGGAGAGTGCCGCGCCCGGGATCGTAGAAGCGGCCAAGCGCTCGTCAGACACCGTACCGCAGGCGCCAAGAGAGAAACCCTCCGCGATGTCCAAGACGCCGCCAGCGGTCAGCGCCGAGCGCAGGTCGAGCAACGACTCGGAGGCCAATTCCCCGGCCCCGAAGGTCGAAGAACAGCCGGAGCCCGGAGCTGTTGAGGAACAGCCCGAGCCGGAAGCGTCGGTGAACCAGCCTCCGTTACCCCAGCACCAGCAGGACGACGCAGCCGGCGAGGCCTCGCCTGATGATTCGGCCCCGTTCTCCGATGAAGACCGGGCCGGCGGCATTCGGTCAGATGCGCCAACGCCGGCAGTCCCGGAGACCGAGGTCAACGGGTCGGAGGCGATTTCTCGCCCGCAAGCCAGTTCCGACAGCAGAGCACGTGCGGCAAGAAAGGCACTTGCCGAAGCTCTGTTTGCCGACCCGCCGCGACTGGCCTACGCCTACCAGCTTGTTCGCCTTCTCGAAGAACTGGAGATCAAGGCAAGGCAGCCACCAACCGCGTTGATCGAGGCCGCGCTCTACGCCAACTATCTCCAGCACTCACAGGGCGATTTGGCTACCGCGCTCGACCGGTCAATCCAGGTGGCTCTTGCGGCGCCACGGAACCAAGATCAAACCGCTACCACGGTCAACGCCGCAGCCCTGATCGGTTTCGCGGGCGCACTGCGGCCAGCCTTGCTGGCGCCCTGGACCAGCGCTGCCACGTACCTCAGGCAACTGAGACACGAGGATCTCGCCCCTCTCTACGATTTCGCCGAGAGGATTGCCGCCGGCAGCGAACACCTGTACCGCACTGGCATCGACACAGGCAGGTTCCTTCGTCTGGCACAGATCGAGAGCCGCCGAAAGGAGGAAACCCGGCACTTCGCGCGCGATCTAAAGAGCTGGTCCGAGGACAAAGCGCGGAAAGTCCAACTCAGCTACACGCCAGCAAACAATGTCTGGCGCGCTCTGTCCGAATCGCGCGGAGAGATTGGACGTCTGGTTCAAGCAATGCGGCGTCCAGGCAACGAGACCGACGTCCGGCGACTGCTAGAGACAGTTGGACACGAAACGGAACTCCGCGAAGTTGTCAACCGCGTCGCTCGCCGAGTCCTGAACAAGCGTCAGAGCATCGATCGGAAGATCTTCAAACAGCTCCGCAGCCATCTCGCAGACCTGCTGACACTGGCCCAGCGCTACCTCGATCTCCAAGTGTTGGCGGCCCCGAACTCCGGCCACAGTATCCAGGTCGTCGAGCGCTTGGTCGACGCGACACGCCACCAAGCGCCGATCCTGCGCAAGCAGCTCGAGGAGATGGCCGGTGCCGGCCGAAAGGAATCACTGCTCGCGGCCACCGCGCACACTGCCACGTACGCGCTTAGGAGGGTCGAGACGATCCTCAATTCTGAAGGCCGGAAAGTGACAGCCGAGCCATCGCCAGAGCAACTCGTAGCCTCAGGCCTATACACCTATCCGGAACTCCGGCTGGGCGAGGACGGACGGCCCGAGGGTGAGCCCGAGAGAACGCTGCGAGTCCTGCTAGACAGTCAACGGGTATCTCTGAACCACGCACTCGAACAGAACCTCAAGCTGGGCGACTTGGCCACGGCGGAGCAGATCGGCGACTGGATGGTCGAACAGTCCGAGGGCGACGGAAGCGGCGACGAACAGAACGAGAGTGTGCGAGACCGCCTGTGCGACCGGCAAAGAGAGCTTGAACGACTGTTGGAGCAAGATCTGGATGACGTTCGCGAACGTCTCGAACAGGCCTACGCCTTGGGGCAAATCGACACGGAACTCCATCGGAACTGCCTGACGACTCTGAATCAGATTGATCTGGCACTTGAGACGAAGGAGGTCCGGCGCTTCGACCGGCGACAAGACGAGCTTGCCGCCATCCGCCAGTCCCTGGAGAGTGCGGCAGATGCGACGGCGACAGAGTTGCGCCAGCGGGCGCGCAAACGGCTATCACCACGAGGTGCCCGGTCCAAGCGAATTGAGCGGTACCTGAAGGACGGCGACATTCTGGCCGCCAACGAGCTACTTGACCTTCCGGAAGGCGATGGCGACGGCAACTTGGGCGAGGGCGAGGGCGATGTCGCTGGGGACGCTCTCGATCGTTTCCTCGCCACCGGAGCGGAATCGTTGAAGGCCGCCACCTCAAGTTGGCCTCGACTGCGGAAGGCTGCGAGAGCAGGCGGCGCCATCGGACATCTCGACTTCGGGGGTCTTGACGAAGGCGAACGGCACGCCGCCAACAAGATTCTCGAAGCCTGGACCGCTCTGAAGCGGCACCGGACGACAAGAGTCGACAGTGTAACCGAGAACACTAAGGCGCTTCTCGCCGCCCTGGGCTTTCTCGGCCTGCAGGTCGAAATCGACGGAAAGACCGAACCGGACTTCGCCGCAATCCGCTTCACGGCGGAAACGCTGCGGCACCGGAGCGACTGTCCGGCTCCCTACTTCGGCTCGTCCGCGCACGGGCGCTACAGGGCGCTCCTGTTCTTTGGCGTGCCGACGGCCGAGCAGTTCCTTCGGCGCGCCCAACAGCACCGTGACCGGAGGCCAACGATCGCAATCTACTTTGGTCCGCTGGGCGAACAGACCCGGCTGGAGACGGCGAGGTTGTGCCGCCAACGACATAACAGCCTGGTCCTGCTCGACGAGCTCATCCTCGTGTTCTTGGCTTCCTGCCGGTCGCCCCGGCTCGCCACGCTCTTCGCCTGCACGCTTCCGTTCACCTACACCCGGCCCTTCATCACCCAGGCCAGTCTGGTGCCTCCCGAGATGTTCTTCGGCCGCGAGGGCGAGGCGAGGAGCCTTCGGGACTTCAACGGCTCCTGCTTCGTCTACGGCGGCAGGCAGCTCGGCAAGACGGCACTGCTACGGCATGTCGCGCGGGAGTTCACGAACCGCAGCAACGACCAAGTCGCCATCTGGCTCAACTTGAAGGCCGAGGGGGTCGGCCATCAGGATACGGCGGACATCTGGCCAGCCATCTGGACCGCCCTCAGCAAGGACGGGCATCTTGAGGAGGAGGAGGAGGTTCCCCGCCCGACCAGAAGCGCCCCCCGCATCCGGGCGTTCGTGCGTTACCTGCATAAGACTTACAACAGCCGTTCGGGCCGATCGCTCCTGCTGCTACTGGACGAGGCGGACGACTTTCTGGAGCAGGATGCTCGGAACAGCGATCGGGAGACGTTCCGCGAAGCCTCACGCTTGAAGGCTCTGATGGACGACGACCGCTCGATCAAGGTCGTGTTCGCCGGGTTGCACAACGTCCAGAGGACCGCCGATCAGTCGAACCACCCACTCGCCCACCTTGGCGAGCCGATCCGGATCGGCGCGTTCCTGGAGCCGAAGGAGCGGGTTCAAGCCGCGCGCCTGCTGTCAGAACCGCTCCGTGCATGCGGCTACCGCTTCGAGTCCAACCAACTCGTTCATCGGGTTCTCGCCCAGACGAATTACTACCCGAGCCTCATTCAGCTCTACGGTTCGGCACTCCTCCGCACCGTGTCGGAAGCGCCGACGACAGGGCCGCCGCCGTGGGTGATCGACCACGGAGTGCTCGAGCGCACCTACCAGGATCAGAACCTACGCGAAGCGATACGGCTGCGCTTCGAGTGGACGCTGCAGCTTGACCCGCGCTACGAAGTCATCGCCTACGCCGTCGCCCGCGAGTGCCAGAAGGACAGAGAGTTGCTCGATCGCGGTATCGACCACAACGACCTCCGGCGCAACGCCAGTGGCTGGTGGTTCGCCGGCTTCGAAGACATCAACCGCGACGCTGACCGGTTCCGGGCGCTTCTCGACGAGATGGTCGGCTTGGGCGTACTGCGCGTAACGGACGCCTTGAGACACCGCTACAGCCTGCGCAGCTCGAACGTGCTCGGCCTGCTCGGCACGGTCGAGGACCTCGAGAACAAGCTGCTCGCCGAACGGCAACTGCGCCGGGTTCTTGACACCGACGTGGTCAGGCGCTCCTACCGGCGCGGACGAGAGAAAGCGAAGGGGCGAGTAACTGTCGGGCCCCTTCACCTGCCGCTTACGCTGCGACAGGAAGCACAGATCTTCGACCACACCCAGCGTAGCCAACGGTCCAGGAACGCCGTGGTTCTGGTCTGCGGACTCGGCGCGACGGGACTGGAGCACCTGGCAGGTTTCCTTGACGACGGCTACGGCGAGGCTGGATACGCGGGCGGATTTGTTCGCCAGCGCGAGCTCCTGACGCCTAACGCCTTCGAGAGCGAGCTCAGAACGGCGCTGAGTCGACGGGGCCACGGCACCACCGTGTTCGGCGTATCCGACGGATGCTGGAACGAAACGTGGGTAGAAGCCGCGCGGTCGCTGCTGGCAGGCCTCCGCTCCGCCGACCGCTTCGCTCGTGTGCTGTTCGGCGTCGATGCCAACCAGCTTCGGTCCTTTCGACCCCACATCAAGGAATGGCGTCAGCGAGGTGACGTGGAGATTGTTCGCCTCCACCCGTGGGCCCTCGACTTCGTCCTCGACTGGTTTGGCGATGACCCGGTCATGGGGCCGGTCGTTTCCGGAGCCAGCGAGCGCAAGCACGTGGCCCGCTGGACCGGAGGCTGGCCAGTGCTCCTCGATCTGCTCCGCGTGCATGTGGGCGACGGTACCGGTGTGTCGACAGTACTGGAGAACTTCGAGGACACGATGCGAGCACATGTTCCGGAACTTCGTACTGCATTCGGTCTGAACGATCCGGATCTTGAGTCGCTTCTCTACCGCATGAAGGAATACGGCGCACTAACGTTCGGCGAACTGCGCGATCTGACCGCCGGCGAGTTGAGCGACGATGCGCTCCACTCCGCGTTCTGGATCGCCGAGCAGCTCCATCTGATCTCGTTGAACGAGGAGGACATCTGGCAGGTGGACGGCGCCGTGAACCGCATCCTGGAGCTGGCCTCCGACAGGAACGCCGTCTGACCTCGGATCGATGTCATTCTGGCAACTGCCGGGGCCAGCCCGGTTCCTTCGCACCATAGAGTCGGACCTGCGTGAAGGATCAAGCGTCGTCCTCCGATTTCCACCCCGCCCTCCCGATGGTTTGCGCAGCGAATTGGAGCGCGACTGCAGATGGGGACCCGACTGGACAACCATCGATGTCAGGGGCGAGCCTGATCCGTTGTCTATGCTCCGCCGCACGTTCTGTCCTGCAGGAGGCGCATCGGCGGTCCAGTCAATGCTCGATCTGGCCCGGCTTTCGGCCTTCCAGGACCACCTGATCTGGGTCGAGGGTATCGAGCCGGAAACCTGGCCCGCCTGGGACCGAGCTCTCCGGAGCTACTCGGACGCCTGTCGCAACGATGACGACGAGTTGGCTCGCACTCTGTTCGTCGTGCCGCTGTGTGGGTCCGGGTTCGGCGATTGGCCCCTCTCGAAGGTCGCTCTCACGTACCGGGACTTCCGCGACAAGGTTCACTTTCACGATCTGTTCGTGTTCGCATTGCAGCGAGGCGTGCGGCAATCGATGCCGCCAGAGCACCGAGGATTGCTCGCGCATGCTGTGGCGCAGCTCTCACAGTGGGACGTACGGTTGGCGGAGCGTCTGCTTGATGCGGGTACGACCGAGATTCTCGAGCCGCACCGCATCCTCCTGGACTACGCGGAGCACCGCGGTTGGGGCGGCGACACGCCGGAACGTTGGGAGGAAGGTACCGCCGATGGACCGCTCCATCGTCCGGTGGTCCACTCGGCCCTGTTGGCCGTCTCCGGCCGCGACGCGAAGATCAACCGTCGACTCTGGGCGGCGCAGGCGTCCGTGCTGATGCCCTTGGTCGAGGAGCGGAGGGCCGACTTCGTCTACCGCCACCGGAGCTACTTTCAGCTCCCCTTCGAAACCGACATGGGCCCCATTGAACGGTATGAGGATCTCGAAGTTGGCCATGTCGTCTACTACTTTGAACAGCACCAGCCCCCGAACATGAGAGCGATGAGAGAAGCCCGGCGGTTGCGCCACTTCCGCAACAAACTCGCGCACATCGAGCCCCTGTCGCCGGATCAGGCTCTTCACCCGATCCTCCTCGGCTGAGATCCGGCAGACGGCACTGGTCTCCGCGGCAGACCGGAGGCCGGCGTACGCGCCGGACGCGGACAGGGATGCCAGCGCTCCTAGGCACGTGCACGCCGCACTTCCATCCTTCCTCCCGTATTGCCGATCCCCCACCGTTGTGGAATAGTCCCTCACTGGTGGAGCGACGCGTTCCGATTCGCCCTCGCTCGCCGGACTAGAGCTCGCTCGCCGGACTAGAGCACGTCACGATCGATGGCTACGCACCGTTTCAGACGGGGACTGAGCCTGCCCATTTCGGGCGCTCCCGAGCAGATCCTGGACGACGCCGCGGCGCCCGGCACGGTGGCGCTCGTCGCCGCCGACTACCCCGGCATGAAGCCGGCGATGCATGTGTCGCCGGGCGACGGGGTACGGCGCGGACAACTTCTGTTCGAGGACCGCAAGCAGCCCGGCGTCCGCTTGACGTCGCCTGCCGCCGGCACCGTCGCGGCGGTAAACCGGGGCGCCAAGCGAGCCCTGATCTCGGTCGTCGTGCGGGTGGATCCTTCAGACCAGTCGGCATCCGGCGGCGCCCAGGTCGACTTCGCGAGCTACACGGGGCGGCACCCCAGCGCCCTCTCCCGCGACGAGGTGGAGGCGCTGCTGGTCGAGTCCGGCGACTGGACCGCGCTGCGGGGGCGTCCGTTCGGGCGCACCGCCGCTCTCGGGTCGAAGCCGAAGTCGATCTTCGTGACCGCGATGAACAGCGAGCCCTTCGCGCCCGACGTGGACCTCATCGCCGAAGGACGCGCCGGTGACCTGGAACGCGGTCTCGCGGCTCTGGCCCGGCTGACGGACGGCCCGGTCTACCTCTGCCGCGCACCCGGAACGCTGGCGGCGGTCGAGGCGAGCGGCCAGGTGCGGATCGAGGAATTCGTCGGCCCCCACCCCGCCGGCGCCCCCGGCCTGCACATTCACACGCTGGACCCCGTCAACCGCAGCAAGCTCGTCTGGCAGATCGGCCTCCAGGACACCCTGGCGATCGGCCGCCTGTTCGCAACCGGCGAGCCGGACGTTACGCGGATCGTCGCTCTGGCGGGTCCGCCGGTGCGCACGCCGCGGCTGCTGCGTACGCGGCTCGGCGCCTCGCTCGCCGATCTCGTCCGCGGCGAGTTCGAAGCGGCGGGCGAGACCGGTTCCGGCACCGCCGTACGCATCGTCTCCGGCTCACCGCTCAGCGGGCGCACGGCGATCGACGAAAGAGCGCCGGCCGACCTTCACGGCTATCTCGGCCGCTTCCACGACACGGTCTCAGCACTCGAGGACGACCACAGCCGCAACTTCCTGGGCTGGCTGCAGCCGGGGTTCGGCGCCTTCTCGCGCGCCCGCACCTTCGGCTCCTCCCTGCTGCCGCGGCGGTCCTTCGCCATGACCACGACGATCTGGGGCTCGCCGCGCGCGATCGTGCCGATCGGCCTCTACGAGAGCGTCTTCCCGTGGGACCTGCAGCCGACCTTCCTGCTCAAGTCGCTGGTGGCCGGCGACATCGAGCGGGCCGAGGAACTCGGCTGCCTGGAGCTGCTGGAGGACGATCTGGCGCTCTGCACTTTCGTGTGCCCCGGCAAGACCGAGTACGGCCCCTACCTGCGCGACGCGCTCGAACTGATCGAGAAGGAAGGCTAGCGCCTCCCGCCGGCAATGAAATTTCTGCGCAAGATCCTCGATCGTCAGGCCCGTCACTTCGAGCGCGGGGGCAAATTCGAGCGCTTCTACCCTCTCTACGAAGCGCCCGACACCTTCCTGTACACGCCCGGCAAGACGACCGCCGGCGCCGCGCACGTACGCGATGCCCTGGACCTCAAGCGCCTGATGATGACCGTCGTCGTCGCGCTCGTGCCGTGCGTGCTGATGGCCATGTTCAACACGGGACGCCAAATCCACCTGGCGATCGCGGGCGGCGCCGCCGCCCTGCCCAACTGGCGCACCGACGCGATGGATCTGCTGGGGCTGCCCTTCGACGCGAGCAGCGTGCTCGCCAACTCGGTCCACGGCGCCCTCTACTACCTGCCGGTCCTGATCGTGACCTTCGCCGTCGGCGGCGCCTGCGAAGGGCTGTTCGCGGTCGTCCGGCGGCACGACATCAACGAGGGCTTCCTGGTCACCGGCATGCTCTTCCCGCTGGTCCTGCCGCCGACGATCCCGCTCTGGCAGGTCGCGATCGGCATCGCCTTCGGCGTCGTGGTCGGCAAGGAGATCTTCGGCGGCACCGGCTACAACGTGCTGAACCCGGCGCTTACCGCGCGCGTGTTCCTGTTCTTCGCCTACCCGGTCCAGATCTCGGGCGACGCGGTGT
This sequence comes from Candidatus Multivorans sp., assembly GCA_965205295.1. Taxonomy (GTDB): domain Bacteria; phylum Acidobacteriota; class Thermoanaerobaculia; order Multivoradales; family Multivoraceae; genus Multivorans. The sequence goes on along the minus strand of OZ242167.1, from coordinate 632,781 downwards.
GGATCGCGGCCGGCACCTCGGCCGACGGCTACAGCGGCGCCACGGCGCTCGGCGCCATCGCGACGCACGAGGCTGCCTCCGGTTCGGACGCCGCCGCGCTGGACGGACTGGCCGCCATCCAGGGCGACGTGTCCTGGGTGCAGGCCTTCCTGGGCGACATTCCGGGTTCGATGGGCGAGACATCGACCCTGGCCTGCCTGATCGGCGCCGCCATCCTGATCGCCACCGGCATCGGCTCCTGGCGCATCATGGTTGCCGCAACCGCCGGATCCCTCGCCATCTCCCTGCTGCTCAACCTGGCCTCGTCGACGACGAATCCGATGCTCTCCGTGCCCTTCCACTGGCACGTCGTGCTCGGCGGCTGGGCCTTCGGCATGGTGTTCATGGCCACCGATCCGGTGAGCGCGGCACAGACGAACCGGGGCCGGTACATCTACGGCTTCCTGGTCGGCGTGCTGGCGATCCTGATCCGCACCGTGAACCCCGCCTTCCCGGAAGGCGTGATGCTCGGCATCCTGTTCATGAACCTCTTCGCGCCCCTGATCGACCACTACGTGCTCAAGGCGAACATCAAGCGCCGCCAGGCGCGCTACGCTCAGTAGCCAAGGTCCCGACCGGCGAGATTCCGCAATGGCAAACAGACAAGCCACCAGCTACACCCTCCTGTTCGCCACGGTGATCTGCATCGTGTGCGGCATTCTCGTGTCCTCGTTCGCGGTCAGCCTGGAGGAACTCCAGGACGAGAACATCGCGCTCGACAAGCAGAAGCGGGTGCTCGAGGCGGTGGGCCTGCTCAAGCCCGGCGAGTCGGTGACGCCGGAGCAGGTTGCCGAGCGGTTCGAGCCGATCCAGCCGGTGATCGTCGACCTCGCAACCGGCGCACCGCAGGGCGACGCCGACTCCGCGACCTTCGACCAGCAGCGGCGGGCCCGGAATCCTTCGACCAGCGTCGAGGCTCCGAAGAACAAGGCCAGCGTCAAGCGCATCCCCGATCAGGCCCTGCTCTACGAAGTGCGCGACGACGACGGCAACGTCGACATGGTCGTGCTGCCGATCGAGGGTCTGGGGCTCTGGGGCACCCTCTACGGCTTCCTGGCGCTCGACGCCGACACCACGACGGTGCGCGGCATCACCTACTACCAGCACAAGGAGACGCCGGGCCTGGGCGGCGAGGTGGACAACCCGCGCTGGAAGGCCCTGTGGCGGGGCCGCCGCGCCTTCGACGAAGACGGCTCGTTCCGTCTGGCGGTGATCAAGGGACAGGCCGGCAGCGCGGAACAGGACCCCCACCGCGTCGACGGTCTGAGCGGCGCGACGATCACGAGCAAGGGAGTGACGAACATGCTCGACTTCTGGCTTGGCGAGAACGGTTTCAAGCCGTACCTCGCCCGAATCCGCGCGGAGGCGAACTGATGGCGGTCAAGAAGACGGAAGCGGCCCTCGATCCGCTCTTGAACAACAACCCGATCGCGCTCCAGGTGCTCGGCATCTGCTCGGCGCTGGCGGTGACCACGAAGATGGAAACGTCGCTCGTCATGTGCGCGGCCGTCATCTGCGTGCTCACCCTGTCCAACCTGACGATCAGCCTGCTGCGCCACCAGATCCCGAACAGCATCCGGATCATCGTCCAGTTGACCGTGATCGCGTCGCTCGTCATCGCCACCGACCAGATCCTCAAGGCCTACGTGTTCGAGATCAGCAAACAGCTCTCGGTGTTCGTGGGGCTGATCATCACCAACTGCATCATCATGGGGCGGGCCGAGGCGTTCGCAATGCAGAACCCACCGTCCCTGGCGATCATGGACGGGATCGGCAACGGGCTCGGCTACAGCGCGATCCTGATGGCCACCGCGGTGCTGCGGGAGCTGCTCGGCTCCGGCAGGCTGTACGGCTACTCCATCCTGCCCACCGTCTCGGAGGGCGGCTGGTACCTGCCGAACGGACTGATGCTGCTGTCGCCGGCCGCCTTCTTCATCATCGGCGGATTGATCTGGGCGCTCCGCGTATGGAAGCCCTCCCAAGTCGAGATGGACGGCTAGAGGGGATTCAGAACAATGTTCGAGGAATACCTCAACCTCGCCGTCAAGGCCATCTTCGTCGAGAACATGGCCCTGACCTTCTTCCTCGGCATGTGCTCGTTCCTGGCCGTGTCGAAGAAGGTGGAGACCGCGGTCGGTCTCGGCCTGGCGGTCATCTTCGTGCTCACCGTCACCGTACCGGTCAACAACCTGATTCAGAGGCACCTCCTGAGCGAAGGGGCGCTTTCCTGGATCAGCCCTGAGTTCGCCGAGGTCGACCTGACCTTCCTGAACCTGCTCTGCTTCATCGGCACGATCGCCGCGATGGTCCAGCTCGTGGAGATGACGACCGACCGCTTCTTCCCGGCCCTGCACGCCACCCTGGGCATCTTCCTGCCCCTGATCGCGGTGAACTGCGCGATCCTGGGCGGCTCGCTGTTCATGGTCGAGCGTGACTACGACTTCGGCGAGAGCGTGGTCTTCGGCTTCGGCTCCGGCATTGGCTGGTTCCTGGCCATCGTCTCCCTGGCGTCGATCCGCGAGCGCCTGCGCTACAGCAACGTCCCCCACGGCCTGCGCGGCCTGGGCATGACCTTCATCATCACCGGCCTGATGGCGTTCGGCTTCATGGCCTTCGGAGGCATCCAACTGTGATCACCGAAGCCCTGCTCGGGGTGGTGATGTTCACGGTCGTTAACTTGGCTCTCGTTCTGATCCTGATGCAGGCCAAGGCCCGCCTGGTCGCCGGCGGCGAGGTCCAGATCCTGGTCAACGGCGAGAAGACGCTGACCGCCACGACCGGCGGCACGTTGCTCAGCACACTGGCCGAGCACCAGATCTTCATCCCCTCCGCCTGCGGCGGCCAGGGCACCTGCGGCGTCTGCACCGTGGACGTGCTCGACGGCGGCGGCGCGATGCTGCCGACCGAGAAGACCCACATCAGCCGCCGCGAGGCGCGCGAGGGCTGCCGCCTGAGCTGTCAGGTCAAGATCAAGGAGGACATGAAGATCGGCATCCCGGCCGAGGTGTTCGGGGTCAAGAAGTGGCAGTGCACCGTGCGCTCGAACGAGAACGTCGCCACGTTCATCAAGGAGCTGATCCTCAAGCTTCCTGCCGGCGAAGAGGTGCCCTTCCGCGCCGGGGGCTACATCCAGATCGAGTGTCCCCCGCACCTGGTGAACTACAGCACCTTCGAGATCGAGGACGACTACCACGAGGACTGGGACCGCTTCAAGCTCTGGAACCTCGTCTCCAAGGTCGACGAGACGGTGGTCCGCGCCTACTCGATGGCGAACTACCCGGAGGAGAAGGGCATCATCATGCTCAACGTCCGGGTGGCAACGCCGCCGCCGCGCGAAATGGACCTGCCGCCCGGCCAGATGTCGTCGTACATCTTCGACCTCAAGCCTGGCGACGACGTGACGATCGCCGGTCCGTTCGGCGAGTTCTTCGCCAAGGACACCGACACCGAGATGATCTTCATCGGCGGCGGCGCCGGCATGGCGCCGATGCGCTCCCACATCTTCGACCAGTTCCAGCGGATTCACACCGACCGCAAGGTGTCCTTCTGGTACGGCGCCCGCTCGTACAGGGAGGCCTTCTACACCGACCACTTCGACCGCATCGCGGCCGAGAACCCGAACTTCACCTGGCATCTCGCGCTCTCCGACCCGCTCGAGGAGGATCACTGGGAGGGCTACACCGGGTTCATCCACCAGGTCCTGTACGACCACTACCTGAAGGACCACCCCTGTCCGGAAGACGTCGAGTACTACCTCTGCGGACCTCCGCTGATGCTCCAGGCCTGCATGAAGATGCTCGACGACCTGGGAGTCGAGCCTGAGAACATCGCCTTCGACGACTTCGGCTGAGGCCGTCGGGTAGACGCTGCCGATACACGTCGAAGTCGGTGGCGCCCGCCTGCCGCGGGTCCGGGGTCGGAGGTGGCCGCTGTTACTGGTTCCTGCCTGTCTGGCCCTGGGCTGCGCGTGGGCGCCCAGCGAGGTCGTGCTCGACGGACCCACGATGGGCACCTACTACCGGGTTCGCGCCGTTGCAGAGCCCGGCGAAAGCGACGCGATCCGCATCCTGGTCGAGGGCCGGCTCGACGCGGTCGACCGGGCGATGTCGACCTACCGCGACGACTCGGAACTCTCCCGCTTCAACCTGCTCAAGGCAGGCGAGTCGCTGATGTTCTCGGAAGAGACCTGGGCAGTCCTGGAACTCGCCTGGCAGGTGCGCGAGGAAAGCGGCGGGGCGTTCGATCCGACGGTGGGACGACTGGTCGACGCCTGGGGCTTCGGCGCGCAGGCGCGAGACGCCGAACCGACACTTCCCAGCGAGGAACGGCTCACACAACTACGAAAGGCAGTGGGTGCCATCGAGCTGTCCGCCCCGCTGCGACGGGCGCTGAAGCTCGACGCGGGCGCGGCGCTTGACCTGTCGGGAATCGCGAAGGGTTGGGCCACGGACCGCGTTTCCGAGGCCCTGACGGAGGCCGGCTACGGAAACCACCTGGTCGAGGTCGGCGGCGAGGTGCGCGCCGCAGGGCACAGTCCCTCCGGCGATCCCTGGCGGATCGCCATTGAGCAACCGCGGCCGAGGTCCGACGCACCGTCCACCGGTCATCCAAGCGAAACCGCGACCGGGACTCTCCCGCCCGGCCTGCAGAAGATTCTGCCGATCACCGGCGGCGCCCTGGCGACCTCGGGCGACTACCGGAACTACTGGGAACGCGATGGCGTGCGCTACTCCCACACGATCGATCCCCGGACCGGCCGGCCGGTTGAACACGCCCTCGCCTCGGCGAGCGTGTTCCACGGGAGCTGCGCCGTCGCCGACGCCTACGCCACCGCCCTGATGGTGCTCGGGCCTGAAGACGGGCTGCGCTGGGCCGACGAGAAGGGCGTGGCCGCCTTGCTCCTCGTCTACGCCGAATCCGGTCTCGAGGAACGCACGAGCGCGGCCTTCCGGGAACGCTTCGGGAGCTAGACTCCTGGCGAGATGGCGATCCTGTTCCTCACCATCACCGTGATCGCCGCTTCGGTGATCCTGATGTCGGTCGGCGTGCTGCTGAGCGGCCGCTGTCTGCGCGGTTCCTGTGGCGGCCCGGACATCCTCGGACCCGACGGCGAACCCCTCAGTTGCGCCAACTGTCCCCTGCGACGTGCGCGGGAGGAAACCTGAGCGTCACCGAGGCTGGTCCCGAGCGCCCGATCCAGATCACCTACCACGGCGAAGCGCAGCCGTTCTCCCGTGGGCTGCTGGCGCGCAGCCTCTACGCCGCCGGACTCGACTTCGACCGGGCCTACCGTCGGGTGGAGCAACTGCAGCGTCAGTTGCAGCGCGAGGGCACGACCAGCCTTGAGAAGCGGCGTCTCGCGCAGCGGATCGCCGGATTCCTGGAAACGGAAGAGGGTGCGGACGTCGCTTCACGCTACCGGCTGATCCGTCGCCTGCGCCGGCTGCCCAAACCCCTCGTCCTCTATATCGGCGGCGCCGCCGGCACGGGCAAGTCCAGTCTGGCGCTCGATCTGGCGCCGCAACTGCGCATCTACCGGATCAACGCCACCGACACGGTGCGTCAGGTGATGCGGATGGTGTTCGCGCCGGCGATCCTGCCGGCCCTCCACGTGTCGAGTTATGAGACCCCCGCGGACCCGGCGAGCGAGTTCGGTACGGGCGCCGGCAACCCCCAGGTAGCGACCCTGGAAGAGCAGGCCACCAGGGTGTGCGTCGGCGTCCGGGCGGTGGTCGAACGGGCGATTGCCGAGAACCTCAGTCTGGTCGTCGAAGGTGTCCACCTCCTGCCCGGTCTGGTTCCGTTCACCGACCTCGAAGGCGAGGCCTACCAGTTCTTCACCGTGCTCTCGACCCCGGACGAGGAAAGCCACCGCAGCCACTTCCTTGCGCGCGAGTCCTTTGCCCGCGGAAGGCCGAACCGGCAGCTCGACCACTTCCGGGTCATCCGCGAACAGCAGAGCCACCTGTTGCGGCTGGCGAAGGAAGCGGGGGTTCCGATCCTCGACACGACGGACCGGGAGGAGTTGCTTCCGGCCGCCATCGCCCTGCTTGGGCAGAGCCTGTCCCAGCGACTGCCCTGGCTCACCCAGGCGTCGGTGGAGTTTCTCAGCGAGCGCCGTACCCCGGCTCTCCTGCTGGTGATCGACGGTCTTCCCGACCGGCCCCTGCGCTCACTCGGGGCGCGAACGCCGCTCGAAGCCGCGCGCACGCCCACGCTCGACCGGCTGGCGCGGGAAGGCGCCTGCGGTCTGGCCGACCCGGTAGCGCCCGGCGTGGTTCCGGATACGGCATCGGGAAACCTCGCCCTGTTCGCCCAGTCGCCGCGCGTGATGACCCGAGGGCCGATCGAGGCGCTGGGCGCCGGCCTCAAGCTGAAGACCGGGACGATCGCCATCCGGGGCAACTTCGCCACCCTCGACGAGCGCGGTTTCGTCGTCGACCGTCGGGCCGGCCGCATTCGCGAGGAGGCCAAGACACTCGCCAAGGCGATCGACCGTCTGGACCTGCCGGCCTCGGATCCGGTCAAGGTCCGCGTACGGGCGACGACGGAGCATCGGCTCGCGATCACGCTCCGCGGAGAAGGCCTGACGTCGGCCATCGAAGGCTCCGATCCGGGCGACGGCGCACCCTCCGGACCACCGCTGGCACCGAGGCCCATCGACCCGAACGACGATGCTGCCGAACGCACCGCACGCGTCCTGGCCCTCTTCGAGCAGGAGGCGCGGCGCGTGCTGGCCCGGCATCCTGAAAACGAGAAACGGCGTGAGAACGGTGAACTGCCGGCGAACGCCATCCTGACCCGGGGAGTGGGCCGGGTCCACCAGCTTCTGCCCCTGGAGCCGGGCGGCCTGCCGCTCAGCGCCGCCTGCATCAGCGGCGACCGGACCGTGATGGGCATCGCCGCGGCGCTCGGCGCCTCCGTCATCCGCCGCCGCGGCATGACCGCGAACGTGGACACGGACCTGGGCCTCAAGTTCGACTGCGCCGCCGAGGCGCTCGAAGAGCACGACCTGGTCATGGTTCACGTGAAGGGCGCCGATATCGCGGCCCACGACCGCCGCCCCGATCTGAAGGTCGCCTTCCTGGAGCGACTCGACCGCGAACTCGGGACCCTGATCGAGAAGCTGGAAAAGCCGATCCGGATTGCCGTGACGGCTGACCACGCCACCCTGTCCGAGGTGGGCGCCCACGGCGCCGACCCGGTGCCGGTACTGATCTGGGGCGAAGGGATCGCACCCGACTCGGTGACCAGCTTCGGCGAACGCGCCGCCGGCGCCGGCAGGCTGAACCGGTTCCCGCTCCAGCTCCTGATCGAGCGGCTGTTCGAGCAGCACGGCGACGAGGCGTCCTGAGTTGGCCGGGAAGATCGAACGCCCCGTTCAACGACGCGCGGACCTGGCCGGCGGCCGCGGCTTCGCCTGCGTCGCACTGGACCGGCCCGCCGATCCGGTGAACGTCGGCCACGTACTGCGCGCGGCGCTCTGCTTCCAGGCTCGCATGATCATCCTGGGCCAGCCCTCGGAAGACATCAACATCCGCCGGCTGCCGACCGATCCGACCCGTGCCTACCGGCACGTTCCGGTGATCGAAGTCGAGGATTTGCTCGAGGCGACGCCTCGCGACACGGCTCTGGTCGCGGTCGAGATCGTGCCGGACGCCATCGCGCTTCCCGACTTCGTCCACCCCGAGCGGGCCTGCTACGTGTTCGGGCCGGAGAGCGGCTCGCTTTCCGAGCGCATCCTGAAGCGATGCGACCACCGCCTTCGTGTCCCGACCGCCGTGTCGTTGAACCTGGGCATGACGGTCTGCGTCGTGCTCTACGACCGCTGCGCCGACCGCTGGCGCCGCAACAGCGAAGCTAAGCCGCATATTTCACCTGAGGGCCGCAGCGGGAGCGCGGTGAAATATGCGGGCTAGCTCATAGGTCAGTTCCCGGGCGCAGGCGCGGCCGGCTCGGCAAAGAGAGACAGCAGCGGAAGCCCGAGACGCTCGCGCACGGAACGGCGCACCAGGCGCTGCCTGAGATCCGGCAGCCTCTCCGCGTCCACTCTTCCCGCCATCCGGCCCAGCGCCTCGTCGGCGCCCGCCACGACGACTTCGCGTTCCGCCGGCGCAAGGGACTCGAACGCCCGAGCCACAAGTTCGATATCCAATTCGGCCAGCCGGGCTTCGATGTCGGGGGCCGGACCGCTCAGCCCGAGCAGCCTGCTCCGCCAGGCGTCGACACCTTCGAGCGTCGCCGGTAGCGCGGATGCCAGAGCCGCAAGCCGCGCCGGCACATCGATCGCGGCGGGCCGGCGGCGGACCGCCGGGACCCCGCCCAGCTCCTGGTGCGCGGCCCATGCCTTCTCCACGGCCGCCCGGCAGTAGCGCAGACTGCCGACCCGTCTCTTCGGCGCCTCCGGCGACGCCGCCGCCCGTTCGGCACGCCGTGCAAACACCTCGCGGAGGCTCTCGAGGACCAAGGAAAGCGGCACGCCCTCCTGACGCCATTCCTGCGCCAAGCGCCAGTCGGCGGGACTGAGGAGCAGCGGCGCTCCCCGCAGCCGGATGAACTCCTCCTCGATGGCCTCGAAAAAGTCGCGGTCCCGGCTCTCAGGATCCGCTCCCGGGGTCACGCCTCGATGACCTCGCCCGAGGCGATCGTGCGAACACCGGCCGAGGTCTCCAGGCGGAGGCGACCGCCGTCGTCGAAGCCCGCGAAACGGCCGCGGACCGTCTCGCCGCCGATCCGGCAGCTCACTTCATCGCCCTCGCGATGGACGCTGCAGAGACGGTAGGCATCCAGCGTGTACACGGGGTCGCCGGCGCGGCTCAGCTCGCGTTCAAGCGACGTCGCGAGCCGTTCGACAACGGCCGCCCGGGACGGAGGCCGCTCGGTTTCGAGCGCCAGCGATGTCGATACAGGCGTCGGCAGCTCGCCGCCGGCGCCGAAGTCGTAGTTCACGCCGAAACCGATCACGGCGACCATCTCGCCTTCCCTGCTCACCACCGTCTCGATCAGGATGCCGGCGATCTTGCGACCGTCCACGAGCACGTCGTTGGGCCACTTCAGGCCCGCTCGACCGCCGGTGAAGTCCGTCAGCGCCCGGCACACCCCGACGCCGGCCAGGAGCGGCAACGCACCGAGCTGATCCTCCAGCGGGCCGGCCCCGGCGATCGGCAGCGGCTGCAACCAGGTGCAGTAGAGACCGCGTGCCGCGGTGCTGACCCAGGAACGACCTTGCCGCCCCCGGCCCGCGGTCTGCTCGAAGGCCACCACCAAGGCCGTCTGCGGCGGGAACTCCTCCGCGAAGAACCGCTCGGCCAGCGCCTTGACGAAACGGTTGGTCGAATCGACCGTGTCCATCAACACCAAGTTGTCCGGCAGGCGCCGCGAACGGGCCCGAAGTTCGCCGACAAACTGGTCGAAATCGTCAGAGCGGTGCGCCATGGGCGCGCAAAGCCTAGGAACTTGCGCCGCAGAACGCAACGAAGAGAGTGCCAGGATGTCGCTCAACCGGCCAGGATGTCGCTCACCCGGTTGCGCTGTTCCTCCAGTTCGGCGAGGCGGGCGCGGTTGCCCTCGACAACGTGGGCCGGAGCCCGCTCGAGAAACCGGGCGTTCGACAGACGTCCCCGGGCGGCGGCGATCTCAGCGTCGATCTTCTGCAGGTCCTTGGTGAGCTTCGCCCGTTCGGCCTCGCTCATCGCGGGCGCTTCGACCTCGAATGCGAGGTTCAGACCGCCGGCCCGATCCCGGAGCGATCCGGCCGGGCCCTGGCCCACGGTCACCTCTCCGACGCCGGCGACGGCGCCAAGAAGGGACGCCTGCTCGACGACGAAGGCGATCATGTCCGGATCGCCGTCCTCGATGAAGACCGACATCCTGGAGGCCCCGGTCAGGTTCCGTTCGCGGCGAAGACTGCGGACTGTCTGGACCACCGCGACCAGAACGTCCATGCCCCGTTCGACCTCCCGGGACACGAGGTCGTCGTCGCCCAGCGGGTAGGCCTCGACCGCGATGCTCCGGGGTCCGACCGATTCCGGCGCCGCCCCTCGCGGCAAGCGCTGCCAGAGCTCCTCGGTCAGATGCGGCATCACCGGGTGCAACAACCTGAGGCTCCCGTCGATCGCAAACAGGAGGGTCTCGGCGACCCGCGGACGCGCGGCGGCGCCGGAGAGGGCGGGCTTCGCGAACTCGATGTACCAGTCGCAGAGCTCGTGCCAGAAGAAGTGGTAGAGCGCGTTGCAGGCGCGGTCGAAACGGAACTCTTCGAGGGCATCGTTGACCGCCGCCGCGGTGGCCGACAGGCGCGAGAGGATCCACCGCTCCGGAGGAGCCAGGTCGTCAACGACCAACTCGGCGGCCGACGCCGGTGTCCTCGCGCCCTCGGTGCGCGCCAGGGCGAAGCGGACCGCGTTCCAGATCTTGTTGCCGAAGGCGCGGTAGCCGGCCATCCGTTCCAGGTCGAGCGGGATGTCGCGCCCCGGCACGTCGAGGACGGCCAGGGTGAAACGCATCGCGTCCGCCCCGTACTCCTCCACCAGGTCCATCGGGTCGACCGTGTTGCCCTTGGTCTTGGACATCTTCTCGCCCTGCGCGTCCCGAACCAGACCGGTCAGATGGACGGCGCGGAAGGGGATGTCGCCGTGGAAGTGCTGGGAGAGCATGACCATCCGGGCGACCCAGAAGAACAGGATGTCGAAGCCGGTGATGAGCACGTCCGTTGGGTACCAGGTGCGCAGATCCGGCGCCTCCCGGTCCGGCCAACCCAAAGTCGAGATCGGCCACAGCCCGGACGAAAACCACGTGTCCAGCACATCGGGGTCGCGGGTGAGGTCGGTTGTGCCGGCCAGTTCCTCGGCCTCCTGGCGGTTCATCGCCACGTGGCAGGCCCCGTCCTCGGCGTACCAGGCCGGAATGCGGTGCCCCCACCAGAGCTGGCGGGAGATGACCCAGGGCCGGATGTTCGTGAGCCAGTGCTCCCAGGTCTTGTCCCAGGAGTTCGGGATCAGCTCCAGGCGCCCGTCTTCGACGGCGGCGAGCGCCTCCTTCGCCATGCCGGAGACGTCGGCGAACCACTGCGGCGACAGCATCGGTTCGATCGGTTCGCCGCTCCGCTGCGAGTGCCCCACGCTGTGGACGTGCCGCTCGGTGCTGACGAGGCGCCTCTCCGCCTCGAGTCGCGCGACCACGCGGCGGCGGGCCTCGAAGCGGTCCAGACCTTCGAAGTCGGCGCCCGCCTCGGCGGTCATCCGGCCGTCCAGGCCGATCACCCGAAGCCCGGGCAGATCATGCCTCTGGGCGATCTCGTAGTCGTTCGGATCGTGGAACGGCGTGACCTTGACCAGCCCGGTGCCGAACTGCGGGTCGACGTACTCGTCGGCGACCAGCCGCAGGCGACGGCCGAGAATCGGTAGCCGAGCGAAACGCCCCGTGAGGTGGCGGTAGCGCCGGTCCTCGGGGTGGAAGGCGACAGCGGTGTCGCCAAGCATGGTCTCGGGGCGGGTGGTGGCGACGATCAGCGGTTCCTCGACGCCGCCTCCGCTTCCCTCCTCCGGCGCCAACGAATAGGCCAGGTGGTAGAGCGTGCCCTCGACCTCACGGCTCTCCACCTCCAGGTCCGACACCGCGGTCTGCAGCACAGGCGACCAGTTGACCATGTGCTCGCCGCGGTAGATCAGCCCCTCGCGGTAGAGCTCGACGAAGGCGGTGCGCACGGCGCGCGCGAGCCCGTCGTCGAGCGTGAACCGCTCCCGGGACCAATCGCACGAGGCGCCCAGCCGCTGCAACTGGCCGCGGATGTTCGCGTGGTACTCGTCCTTCCAGCGCCAGACACGTTCGACGAACTTCTCGCGCCCCAGCTCCAACCGGCTCGATCCCTGCTGCTCCAGGCGCCGCTCGACCATGAGTTGGGTCGCGATGCCGGCGTGGTCCGTGCCGGGCAGCCAGAGCGCGTTGTCGCCCCGCATCCGCCGCCAGCGGGTGACCAGGTCCTGGAGGGTGCTCTGCAGCGCGTGCCCGATGTGCAGCTTGCCGGTTACGTTGGGCGGCGGGATCAGAATGCAGTAGGGAGGAGATCCCAGGCGCTCAGGATCCTCGGGGCAACGGAACAGATCCTGTTCCGCCCACCAGGCCTGCCACCTGCCCTCGTAGGACGTCGGGTCGAAGCGCTTCTCCATCGCCGCGCCCGCCGGTCGGGCGCCCGGCACGGCCTCTTTGTCCGCCATCAGCCGCCGGCCTTGACCGCTCGGATCGCGGCGCCATCCGCCACCCACAGAGTCTTCATTGCGGCCCCAGCCGACGGTTCAGGTACTCGATGATCGCGGCGGTGCTGGAACCGGGCGGAAAGACCTCGTCCACGCCGGCCGCCTTGAGCCGTTCGATATCCATCCCCGGAACGATGCCGCCGGCGAACACCAGCACGTCGCCGGCGTCCGCTGCGCGCAGCCCCTCGACGACTTCGGGAAGCAGCGTGTTGTGAGCGCCGGACAGGATCGACAGGCCCACGGCCCGGACATCCTCCTGCACGGCGGCCGCGACGATCTGTTCGGGCGTCTTGCGCAAACCGGTGTAGATCACCTCGAAGCCCGCATCCCGCAGCGCCCGCGCCACGACCTTCGCGCCCCGGTCATGACCGTCAAGCCCGGGCTTGGCGACCAGAATCCGGTGCGGTGTCGCCGCGCCGGGCCGCCCGGTGTTCAAGTCGCGTCCTCCCGGCGCAGGCCGTGCTGGTCCATCTTCTTGTACAGGTTGCTTCTCGGCGTTCCGATCGCCTTGGCGGTCCGAGTCACGTTCCAGCCATGCTCCTCGAGTCTCTTCGACAGGTAGAGACGTTCCGCGGTGTCCCTGAACTCGCGCAGGGTCGACACCGCGAGAATAGCCTCCGACAGCTCCCCGCGCACCGGACCGGCAAGGCGGAGCACATCGGCGCCGTCGATCTCGTCACCCGGCGTGAGGATCAGCAGGCGCTCCACCAGGTTCTTCAACTCACGGACGTTGCCCCGCCACGGCATCGCCTGCAACTGCCGGGTCGCCTCCCCGGTCAGGGTCTTCGGCCGGTAGTTGTTCTCCGCGGCGAAGCGCCCGATGAAGTGGTCGACCAGGAGCGGCAGGTCGTCCAGGCGCTCCCGCAGCGGCGGCGCGTGAACCGGGACCACGTTCAGCCGGTAGAAGAGGTCCTCGCGGAAGCGGCCCGCCTCGATCTCGGCCAGCAGATCCCGGTGGGTCGCGGCCACCACCCGGACATCGACGGTCACGGTCGTGCGCGCCCCGACCGGCTCGATCTCTCCGCTCTGGAGCGCCCGCAGCACCTTCGCCTGGGTGCGGGGAGACATGTCGCCTACTTCGTCCAGGAAGATCGTGCCGCCATCGGCGGCCGTGAACTTGCCGATCTGGCGCTGTACGGCGCCGGTGAAGGCGCCCTTCTCGTGGCCGAACAGCTCGGACTCGATCAGTTCGTCGGGAATCGCGGCGCAGTTGACCTGCACGAGCGGCAGTTCGCTGCGCGGGCTGCCGGCGTGGATGGCGCGCGCCACCAGTTCCTTGCCGACGCCGCTCTCTCCGGTGATCAGCACGGTGGCCGGAGTCGGCGCGGTGCGCTCGATTGTGGCCCGAAGCTCCTGCATCGGGGCGGACTCGCCCACCAACTCGAAAGGCGCTCCACGCAACAGACGGTTCTCGTCCTCGAGGCGCTGGCGTTCGACGGCGTTGCGAAGCGCCAGGAGTACGCGGTCCCGTTCGAGCGGCTTCTCGAGGAAGTCGTAGGCCCCCAGCCGGGTCGCCTCGACCGCGGTGGCGATGTCTCCGTGACCGCTGATCATCACCACCGGCATGTCGTGGCCGCGCTCCCGGAGTTTCGACAGCGTGGCCAGACCGTCCATCTCGGGCATCTTGATGTCCAGCACGACGGCCGCCGGAGGCCTGTTCATCACGCGTCGCAGCGCCTCTCTCCCGCTCGACGCCTCCTCGACCCGGTAGCGCTCGAACTCGAGGATCATCCGCAGCGAACCCCGGATCGACTCCTCGTCGTCGACCACGAGCACGCGGGGGCCCATGAGCGTCAGGGGATTTCGATGACCGAGAAGAACCGCTGTCCGGATGGAATCAACGCCTCGACGCGAACGAGATCGCCCGACTTCAGACCGGCCGTGGCCTGCTCCAGGTCGTCCAGATCGCCGATCTCGTTGTCGTCGATGGCGGTGATCACGACGCCTTCCCGGAACCCCTTCTCGGCGAACACGCTGCGGGCGGAGACGTCGGACACGAAGACCCCGCGCTGCCGCCGGGGCAACTGGGCGCGCTCGCGCAGACGCATGGTCAGAGGCTGCAGCTCCAGGCCGAGCCAGTCCATCCCCTCCGCTCGCGGCCGCTCCTCCGGAATCGGTTCCTCCGCCGCCGCCAGCAGGGTCGGACGCTCCTCCAGCTTGACCTCGAGTTCGAGCCGCTCACCGTCCCGGAGCACCTTCAGCGTGACTCCGGCGCCCGGCGGATGGCCGGCCACGTAGTCGATCAGATCCCGGGTGCCGATCACCTGGTGATCGTCAACGCCAACGATGATGTCGCCCGCCTCGACCCCGGCCTTCTCCGCCGGGTTGTCCTCGGTGACGTTCAGCACCAGGGCGCCATGCGGCTCGTCCAGATCGTGGTACCGGCCTTCGATGTGCTCCAGATCGCGGATCTGCACACCAAGAAAGCCGCGCCGGACGCGACCCTCGTCACGCAACTGCGGCAGCACACCCTGCAGCACGTCGACCGGCACCGCGAAGCCGATGTTCTCGGCAAAGGCCTTGCCGGTCGCGATCCCGACCACCTCGCCGGCCGTATTGACCAGGGGACCGCCCGAGTTGCCCAGGTTGATCGCCGCGTCGGTCTGGATGTAGTTCGCGAAGTCGGCCCGGTTGCTCTCGATCGGGATCGAGCGCCCCTTCGCGCTGACCACGCCGACTGTCACCGAAGCGTCGAAGTTCAGCGGGTTGCCAACCGCCATGACCCAGTCGCCGACCCGGAGCGCATCCGAGTCTCCAAGCGGCAGATAGGGCAGCTCTTCGCCGGCGTCGATCTTGATCAGGGCCAGATCCGTCTCCTGGTCGCGGCCCTTGACCTCGGCCGAATACTCGCGACCGTTCAGGCCGACCGTGATCTCCTCGGCGCGGTCGATCACGTGGTTGTTGGTCACGATCCAACCGTCGGCCGTGATCACGAAGCCGCTCCCCGCGCCCGGGAAGCGCTGCTCCTCCGGCTCCCCGCCCTGCCGCGGTTCGCGACGGAAAAAGTCCGGAAGGCCGCGAATCTCCGGCGCCTCCTCGATCCTGACCACACGGACCGTGACCACGGCCGGCAGCACCGCCTCCGCCAGGTCGGCGAAGCTGTCGATCGAGGTCCTGGCGTGGCGTTCGACCCGCCTCGCCTGCTCTCTGCGGGAGTCCTCCTCTGAAGCCGCCGCGACCTGACCAGCCTCCTCGGCCCGGGTCGGTTCGGTGAGGTTCAGGCCACCGGCGATGATCATGCCGAACACCAGGGCGCCGAAGACCATCAGGGCGGTAAAGAGGAGCTGTTTCTTCGTATTCATCGTCAGGAGTACCTCGTTGAAGAAGGGAAGCATACAACCGTCGCGGCCGCCCCCCGCCAAGCGGGGACGGCCGGCCGCCCCACCAACGTGCAATCCGCCTGCCAACCCCCGAACGGTTGCCCGTCCCAACCATCGGCTGTATAGTCTGCGCCCAACTGCCGGCGCTTCTCCCACGCTTCTCTTGGAAGAGGGGAGAACGCCTCTGAGCCGGAGATCGTCTTCGGCCATCGGGGGGCGAATCCGCCGAAAGCCGGCAGGCGGCTGCTGAGAGTGGGTGCTTCGGCCCGCTCTCTTTTGTTTAGGGACCCGTCGTTCTCAAGACCCGTCAGCGAGACCACCACCCGAAACCGTATGCTCTCTCCCCAACCCACAACCGATCTCCAGGCGCCCGATGGACCGCCAGCGGTCGGATTGGTTTCGGGACCGCGCCACGCCATGGGAACCGCCATCGACGCCGACCTTCTTGGGCGCCTCGAGCGCCTCGTAGCGAGCCACTCCTGCGAACTGCTCGACGCCTCGTTTCGAGGCGGCAGCCTGCGTCTGGTGATCGACCATCCCGACGGCGTGACCCACGAGCACTGCGCCGGCGTCTCCAAGGAAGCGTCCGTCCTGCTTGACGCGGAGAACTTCGGCCCCGCCTCCGGCTACGTGCTGGAAGTCAGCTCGCCGGGACTCAACCGCGAACTGTACGGAGCGCCCGACTACGAACGCTTCCGCGGACGGCGGGCCAAGCTGACCTTCACCGACGCCGCGACGGGGCGCCGGCGCACGGTGCGTGGTCTGCTCATGGGTCTGAGCGTCGAGGCTTCCGGCGTCGCACTCATCCTCGAGGACGACAGCGGCGATACCCTGCCCCTCATCATCAACAGCATTCACAGGGCCAGACTACTGGTCGAACTCTGACTCCGGGGACTCAGACAATGGCTCAGCCACACACTCCCGAAGTGAACATCAACGAGGTCCTCAAGCAGGTCGCCCACGAGAAGGACATCGACCTCGACCGGTGGATCGTCGCCCTCGAGGACGCGGTGGCGTCCGCGGCCAAGAAGCAGCACCACATCAAGGAGCCGGTGCGTTCCTACATGGACCGGGAAACCGGCCAGTTCAGCGCCTTTCTCTTCCGCCAGGTGGTGGAAGAGGTCGAGGACCCCTTCGCCGAATGGACCCTTGAAGAGGCCCGGGAGCACAAGGAGGACGCCGAGATCGGCGAGGAGATCGAGATCCCGATCTCCACCGACGGGCTGGGACGGATCGCCGCCCAGTCGGCGAAGCAGGTGCTCTACCAACGGGTCCGGGAAGCCGAGCGGGAGAAGATCTTCGGCGAGTACGAGAATCGCGTCGGCGAGGTGGTCAACGGTACGGTCCGGCGCTTCGAACGCGGCGACGTCATCGTCGACCTCGGCCGCACCGAGGCGATCGTTCCCCGCAGCGAGCAGTCCCGCCACGAGCGCTACAGCCAGGGTGAGCGAATCCGCGGAGTGATCGTCGAGGTCCACAAGCAGCCCAAGGGACCGCAGATCGTGATGTCCCGCACCGACCCCCGCCTGCTGGTCAAGCTGTTCGAGATGGAGGTTCCCGAGATCTACGACGGCACCGTGGTGATCAAGACCGCGGTGCGCGCTCCCGGCGAACGCGCCAAGGTAGCCGTCATGAGCCGGGAACGCGACGTCGACCCGGTCGGCGCCTGCGTCGGCATGAAGGGATCGCGCGTGCAGTCGATCATCCGCGAACTCCGGGGCGAGAAGATCGACATCATCGAGTTCTCGGAAGATCGCGTCACCTTCGCGCAAAGCGCGCTGGCGCCGGCACGGATCACGCGCGTCTCGGTGACCCACGAAGGCGCCACGCCGCACCTCGACGTGATCGTCGAGGACGAGCAGCTCTCCCTGGCGATCGGCAAGCGGGGCCAGAACGTGCGCCTGGCCAGTGAACTCATCGGCGCCCGGATCGACATCAAGAGCGAGACGGACGTCAAGGACGAGGTCGCCGACGCGTTGGCCAAGATGCTGAACGTCGACCGCGGCGCCGACGACCTCGACCTGACCGAGATACCGGGCGTCGACAAGAACATCGCGGCCGCCCTCTCCGGGGCAGGCCTGGGTGAACTCGAGGCACTCGAGAACGCCGGCGTGGAAGCCTTGACCATGGTTCCGGGCGTTGACGACGCGCTGGCTGCGGCGATCCTCGCCTGGGCCGCCGAACGTTCCGGGCCGGCCGAGGCCGGCGACGCCGCGCCGGAAGCCGACAGCTCCGCGATGGACGAAGACGACTTCATGGCAGCGCTGACCCGCGCCTTCAGCGACGAGACCCGCGAGGAAGAGGCCGGTAGCGCCGACGAGGGCGGCGACAACGACACGGGGAACGGCGCAGCCTAGGGGCGCCTGAGCCGATAAGACGACAGGGGACCGAGGACTCAATGGCAAAAATCCGGCTGCAGGATCTGGCCAAGCGGATGAACGTGGCCGAACAGGACTTGCTGTTCAAGTTCCGGTCGATCGGTGTTCGCGTGGAAGGCGAAGACGCGATGATCGACACCGAGATCATCAAGGCCCTGCTGGAGGGCAAGAAGATCGCCGGTCCCCAGCGCGAGGTCATCCTGCGCGACCGCGCGGCGCCGCCGACCGCGCCCCGGCGCCGTCCCATTTCGAGCCTGAGGCCGCCTTCCGGGCCGATGCGGCCGAATCGACGGCGACAGGTCGTCCACAAGCACACCATCCGCACTCTGACGCCGACCGAGTCGAAGCCGAAGCCGCCGACGCCGGAGGAGATCGCGGCAAAGGAGGTCGCGGCCGAGGAGGCGGCCAGAGCCAGCGGCACACCGGCGCCCCAGAGCAGGGATGCGGCGACGCCGACACCACCTGCGGTCGAGACGCCGGCCGCCGCTCCGGCCGCCACGCGGACGTCGCCCCCCTCGGCAGCGCCCGCTCCCGCGGCGGCGCCGCCCGGCGTGTCCACCACTCCCTCGCAAGCCCCGGCAGCGGCGCCTGCTGCCTTCGATCTGCGCAGCCGCCGGGAGCGGCGGGAGGAGCGGCAGGCCGGGAGGCCCGCCGAGGACGGCCCGCGCCGCACTCTGACCGTGTCGGACGGCCTGCAGGTCCGGGAGCTGGCCGAGAAGATGGGCCTCAAGGGGAAGGATTTGCTCAAGATGCTGTTCGACCGCGGCGTCATGGCGACCGTGAACCACGTCGTGGAACCGGAAGTGGCGGTCGAACTCGCGGAGCAGATGGGCTTCGACGCCCTGATCGTCTCCTTTGAAGAGGAGATCCAGATCGAGCAGGAGGAAGAACTGGAGGCCAGCGGCGACAGCCCCGAAGGGGCCGAGGTCGAGCGTCCGCCGATCGTGACCATCATGGGCCACGTCGATCACGGCAAGACCTCCCTGCTCGACGCGATCCGCAAGTCCAGGCTCACCGAAGGCGAGTTCGGCGGCATCACGCAGCACATCGCGGCCTATCAGGTCGAGCACGGCGACGGTCGCATCACGTTCCTCGACACGCCCGGCCACGAAGCGTTCACCCAGCTCCGGGCCCGGGGCGCCAAGGTCACGGACATGGTGGTCCTGGTCGTTGCCGCCGACGACGGCGTGATGCCCCAGACCCTCGAAGCGCTCGACCACGCCCGCGCCGCCGAGGTGCCGATCGTGGTCGCGATCAACAAGATCGACCGGCCGAACGCGAACATCGACCGGGTCAAGCAGCAGTTGGCGGATCGCGACCTCCTGGTCGAGGACTGGGGCGGCAAGGTGATCGCGGTGCCGATCTCCGCCCTCAAGGGCGAGGGAATCGACGATCTGCTCGAGATGCTCACGCTGACCGCGGAGGTGGCGGAGCTTCGGGCAAGTCCGGAGTTGCAGGCCCAGGGCGTCGTGATCGAAGCGAGCAAGGAAACCGGCCGCGGCTCGGTCGCGACGGTCCTGGTTCAGAACGGCACCCTCCGGCTCGGCGACGTCTTCGTCTGCGGTTCGACCTGGGGCCGGGTCCGGTCACTCATGAACGATCTGGGCAAGCGGGTGACCGAAGCCCCGCCGTCCATGCCGGTGGAGGTCGCGGGCTTCAACGACCTTCCCGACGCGGGCGACTCGTTCCAGGTCGCGGCCAGGGAGGCGAAGGCTCGCTCGATCGCCCAGTTCCGGAGCGAGGAGAGGCGTCGCGTCGAACTCGCTCCCACTGCGGGCGGCGTGTCCCTCGAGAGCCTGTTCGCGAACCTGAAGGAAGGCGAGGTCAAGGAACTGCCCGTCATCCTCAAGGCCGACGTGCAGGGATCGGTCGAGGTGCTCCGCGACACGCTGAGGAAGGTCTCGACGGACAAGGTCAAGGTGCACGTGATTCGCGCCGCCGTTGGCGCCGTGACCACCCACGATGTGCTCCTGGCATCGGCCGGAGGAGCGATCATCTACGGCTTCAACGTCCGCCCCGAGCGCAACGCCGCCGACCTCGCCGGCAAGGAAGATGTCGAGGTGCGGCTGCACACGGTGATCTACGAGCTGACGGCAGAACTCCTCGCGGCAATGACGGGACTGCTGGAGCCGACCTACCGGGAGGTCTCCAAGGGCCGCGCCGAAGTGCGCGAGGTGTTCAAGGTGCCCAAGGTCGGGATGGTCGCCGGTTGCCACGTGGTCGCAGGGGTTATCCCACGCAGCGCGCAGATTCGCCTGGTACGCGACAGCGTGGTCGTCCACGAGGGCAAGATCGGCTCCCTGCGCCGGTTCAAGGACGACACGGCCGAGGTGCGCAGCGGCTTCGATTGCGGCATCGGCATCGACCGCTTCCAGGACGTCAAACCCGGCGACCTGATCGAGGCCTTCGACCACGAAGCCGTCGCGCCGACCCTCTGATCCCGTGCCATCCGTATCCCAGGCCCGCGCACGCGATCTGGTGCGCCGGGAGTTGACTGACATTCTGCGGCGCGAAGTCCAGGATCCGCGAGCGGCGCTCACCAGCATCGCCGATCTCACGCTGAGTGCGGATCGCGGCCACGCCCGCATCCTTCTCTCCGTGCTCGGCGACGAGGATGAACGCCAGACCGCGGTCCAGGCGGTGCGGCGGGCAGCCGGCTTCATTCGCGGCCGCCTGGGCCGGCGTCTCCGTCTGAAACGGACGCCGGAACTCCACTTCGAGCTCTACCGCGGCGCGGAACACGCCGAGCGGATCGACCAGCTCCTGAGTGAGTTGTGAACGCTGGAAACCTCTCCCCCACCGTCCCCGAGGAGTTCGTCGGCGCCCTGAGCGGCGGCAGGAGCTTCCTGCTCTCCAGCCATACCCACCCCGACGGCGACGCCATCGGCTCCGAGGTGGCGCTCGCGCGGATCCTGAGATCGACCGGACGATCCGCCACGATCTGGAACGCCGATCCGGCCCCGGCAACCTATGCCGGCGTGATCGGAGAGGTGCCCATTCACGTCGGTCGGACGCCGCCGCCCGGCTTCCCCGACAGCTTCGATTTCGCAGTACCGCTCGAGTGTCCCCAGCTCGACCGCACCGGCCTCGAACAGGCGCTCGGCCGGATGAAGGTCCTGAACATGGACCACCACCTGGGCAACCGTCTCTACGGAGTGGCCAACTGGGTCGACACGGAGGCGCCGGCCGTAGCCGAGATGGTGCTCCACCTGGCGCACGCCCTGGGCGCGCCGATCGACGCTGCGACCGCGAACGCGCTCTACCTCGGACTCTCGACCGATACCGGCAGCTTCCGCTTCTCGAACGCCACCCCGCGGGCATTCGATGCGGCCGCCGAACTCGTGCGCTGCGGCGCCCGTCCGGAGCAGATTGCCGGCTGGCTCTACGAGTCCCAGCCGCTCGGGGCCGTGCGGCTGCTGGGTGAGGTGCTGGGGACCCTGCAACTCCACTGCGATGGGCGCATCGCCAGCGTCCGCCTCGAGCTCGAGATGTTCGAGCGCGCCGGCGCGGCGCCGACGGACTCCGAAGGGCTGATCGACCACCCGCGGTCGATTCGCGGCGTCGAGGCGGTGGCCCTGTTCCGCGAACGCCCGGAGGGAGACGTCAAGGTCTCCCTACGCAGCCAGGGCAAGGTCGACGTCGGCGCCATCGCCAGCCGGCGCGGCGGCGGCGGCCATCGCAACGCCGCCGGCTGCCTGATCGACGGTTCGGCGGACGAGTCCGCGGTGATCGCCGAACTGGCGGCAGCGGTCGAGGCGACCATGGCGAATCGACGGCAAGCAACGACTTCGGACGCTACGGCTTCGGAGGACGCAACGTGACCCAGGGATCCGAGCGTCACGGCCTGCTCCTGGTCGACAAGCGTCCGGGAGGCACTTCCCACGACGTCGTACAGGCAGCGCGCCGCGCGCTCGGCGAGCGGAAGATCGGTCACTGCGGCACCCTCGATCCGAACGCCACCGGCCTGCTGCTGCTGACCGTCGGCCGCGGCACCCGTCTCACCCGCTTCCTGATCGGCGCGCCCAAGGTCTACGAAGGGGAGATCCAGTTCGGCGTCGCCACGGACACCTACGACGCGGCCGGCCAGGTCACCCTCGAGGCCAGCACCGCGGACCTGACCCACGAGCTGATCGTCCAGGCAATGCGCGACTTCGAGGGACCGCAACACCAGTTGCCGCCTTCCTACTCGGCCAAGAAGATCGGCGGTCGCAAGTACTACGAGCTGGCGCGCCGGGGGCAGGAGTTCGAACGTCAGGGCAAGGATGTCGAGATCTTCCAGTTCGAGGCGACCGGTCCGCTGGGAGCACCGGGCCCCGACCGGATCCCCTTTCGGCTGAGTTGCTCCACGGGGGCCTATGCGCGCTCGCTCGCCCACGACCTCGGCGAGAAACTCGGCTGCGGCGGGCATCTCGCGACACTCCGCCGACTCCGCATCGGCTCCTTCGAGGTCGAAGCCGCGCTCGATTCGGAACGGCTCGAGGCGGTCGAGCGCGACGCCGAACCGCTTGCGACCGGCGATCTGGGGGTCGCCTGGGTGCCCTTCGACAACATTCCTCTGCCCTTTCCCCGGGTCACGATCGACGCGACTCAGGAACGCCGCATCGCCCACGGACAGTCCGTGCTGGCGCCCGGAAGCGAGGCCGAAGAGGGAGACTGGGTACAGATCACGGACAACCGCGGGCGGTTCCTCGCCGTGGGTGCGGTCGCGGAGCGAATCGGCGACCGCGGCCTCGCCGTCGTGCAGCCCAAGATCGTCTTCCAGTAGCGCCGCCAAACGCCTCACAGAGAGCGACTTTGGAGAAATGCGCCGCTAGCCCGACCGTGCTACACTGCGCGCCGCGAAAGGACAGAGGAACCACGAAGGAACCGTAAGAAGGCAACACAGAGAAACCAACCAGAACGGAACAAGCAGAGTCAGCGAGGAATCAGAGAGTGCCACAGACAACCGAAGTGAAAGACCAGATCATCCGTGATTTCCGTGTCCACGAGACGGACACCGGATCCCCCGAGGTCCAGGTCGCGCTCCTGACGAAACGCATCAACGAACTCACAGAGCATTTCAAGGTCCACAAGCACGACCATCATGGTCGTCGCGGGCTGCTCAAGATGGTCGGGCGCCGCCGTCGGCTGCTCGGCTACCTCCGCAGCCAGAGCTTCGAACGCTACCGGACGACGATCGAGCGCCTCGGAATTCGCAGGTAGCGAGCATCCGCAGGTAGACCCCAGAGCCCCGGGGCCGCCACGCGGTTCCGCCTCTCCGGCACCGACCGGTTCGCCCTTGCAGGTGAGTTCGGATCCGACAACGGATCCAACAGACGAGACTTCCCGTTCCGGGAAGGAAGTCGAAGGAAGGAAGTCGAAGTGCTTCGGGTCACTTCCCCGCCGATCATTCGCCGATGAAGGCACATGCCCGCCACACAAGTCGCCGGGCGTAACAACAGAGTAAGGACGACAAGAGAACAGCAATGACGTTCACCAAGAACATCCCCATCGGGAACTCCACCATGACCCTGGAATCCGGGCGCCTGGCCAAGCAGGCCAACGGTTCCTGCACCGTGCAGCTCGGCGAGACGATCGTGCTCACCACCGCCTGCATGGCGCCGGACAGCACCCCGCGCGGCTTTCTGCCCCTGACCGTCGACTACCGCGAGTACACCTCGGCGGCGGGACGCTTCCCGGGCGGCTTCTTCAAGCGCGAGGGACGCCCCTCCGAGAAGGAAATCATCACCTGCCGCCTGACCGACCGGCCGCTGCGGCCGCTCTTCCCGTCAGGGTACTTCTACGAGACCCAGATCATCAGTTTCGTCCTCTCGGCCGACCAGGAGAACGACCCCGACATCCTCGCGATCAACGGTGCGTCGACGGCGCTCGTGCTCTCCGACATCCCCTTCTACCACCCGGTAGGCGCTGTTCGCGTCGGAATGATCGACGACGAGATCGTCTTCAACCCGACCGGCGCCGAGCGCGACGTGTCCGACCTCGACCTGATCGTCGTCGGCACGGAGGAAGCCGTGACCATGGTCGAGGCCGGCGCCAACCAGCTCGATGAGAGCGTGATCCTCGACTGCATCTTCGCGGGCCACCAGGAGCTGCAGAAGATCGTTCGCGCGCAGCAGGACCTGTTCCGCGAGATGAACCTGGAGAAGCCCGACTGGAAGGCCCCCGAGCCCTATACGGCCGAGTTCAAGCAACAGGTCGAAAGCGCGATCTGGGACGACTTCACGGTGGCGCTCAACACGCCCGCGAAGTTCGAGCGCCGCGATGCCGTCAAGGCCGTGGTGAACGGCTTCCTCGAGCAGCTTCCCGAGAACGACGAGCGCCGCGCCCAGGTCGGCAAGATCGTCAGCGAACTCGAGGACAAGGCGCTGCGTGAGATCGTGATGAAGGAAGGCAAGCGCTTCGACAATCGGGCGCTCGACACGATCCGGTCGCTCGACAGCGACACGGGAATCCTGCCCCGCGTCCACGGTTCGGCGCTCTTCACCCGCGGCGAAACCCAGGCCCTGGCTTCGGTCACGCTCGGCACCCGCCGCGATGCGCAGCTCATCGAGGAGTACGAGGGGGAAACCCATCAGAAGTTCCTCCTCCACTACAACTTCCCGCCCTTCTCGGTGGGTGAGGTGCGGTTCCTGCGCGGTTCCAGCCGGCGTGAGATCGGCCATGGTGTCCTCGCCCGTCGGGCCCTGATTCCCGTGCTCCCGACCGAGGACGACTTCCCCTACACGGTCCGGGTGGTCTCGGAGATCCTGGAGTCGAACGGCTCCTCGTCGATGGCCACCGTCTGCGCCAGCTCCCTGGCGTTGTTCGACGCCGGCGTGCCCATGCTGGCGCCCGTCGCGGGCGTCGCCATGGGTCTGGTCAAGGACGGCGAGGACTTCGCCGTGCTCAGCGACATCGCGGGCCAGGAAGACCACCACGGCGACATGGACTTCAAGGTCGCCGGCACCCGCGGCGGCATCACCGCCCTGCAGATGGACATCAAGATCACCGGCGTAACCCGGGACATCATGGGCCAGGCGCTGAGCCAGGCGAAGGCCGGCCGGCTGCACATCCTCGACCACATGGCCGCCGAGATCGGCGAGCCGCGCGAGGAAATGTCGGAGCACGCACCGCGCCTGCACGTGATGATGGTCGCCCGCGACCGGATTCGCGATGTGATCGGACCTGGCGGCAAGACGATCCGCGGCATCACCGAGGAAACCGGCTGTCAGATCGACATCGAGGACGACGGTCGCGTCGTCGTCGCCTCGCCGAACTCCACCGCGGCGGGCCACGCGATCGCGATGATCGAGCGGCTGACCGAGGTGCCGGAGGTCGACAAGGTGTACACCGGCCAGGTGCGCAGGGTGGAGCCGTTCGGCGCGTTCGTCGAGATCCTCCCCGGCACCGACGGCCTGGTCCACATCAGCGAACTCGCTCCCTACCGGGTCGGCGAGATTCGCGACCTGGTGACGGAAGGCGACGAGATGACGGTCAAGGTGATCGACATCGATCCGTCGGGCAAGGTGCGGCTCTCCCGCAAGGCGGTGATCATGGACGATCCCGACTTCGATCCCAAGGACTACGAGGGCATGGGCGCCCCGGCCCCAGCCGGCGGTGACCGCAGGGGCGGTCCCGGCGGTCGCGACGACCGCAGAGGCGGCTTCGGCGGACGCGGCGGTCCCGGCGGCGGACGCGGTGGCCCCGGCGGTGGACGCGGCGGCCCCGGCGGCGGACGTGGCGGCCCCGGCGGCGGACGTGGCGGCCCCGGCGGTGGACGCGGTCCTGGCGGGCGCGGTCCGCGACCCGGCGGCGGCGGACGGCGCTAGCAGCTTGCGCCGCAGAAGGGAATTGGCACTTCTCGCAACGACATGGGTATGCGGATTGTTCTGCGGCGCAAGCTCATAGCCGTCGGCCGGCCGACACGGAGCGGCCGTTCAGTCGGCCGCGCTGAGGGCAGCGCGATAGATCGCCCGGAAGGGGAGTCCCCTCTCCCGGGCGATCCGTCGCACGTCCTCGTACTCCGGCGCCGCTCCCAGGGACCTGCCGCCGATCGTGGCCGTCTTGACCCTGACCTCGCCGAAGGGCGTCGTCACGGACGCAGTCGACCGCTCGGCCTCCAGCCGATCCACGACCGTTCGCCGGCAGCCCAGGGAACCCGTCTCGAGGAGTAGCCGCTCGGCGAGTTCGGATGCCCGCTCCGGGCGGCAGATGACGGTGACGGCGACGCCCGGGCGCGACTTCTTCATCTGCACCGGGGTGGCGAACACATCGAGCGCGCCGGCCTCGAGCAGCGCCTCCGCGGCAAAGCCCATCGCCTCGCCGGTCGCATCGTCGACCTGACATTCGAGCACCGCCACACGGTTCCACGGCGAGCCGGCCACAACGGGGGTCGCCAGTTGGACCCGCAGGGCGTTCGGCCGATCGGCCAGTTCCCTGCTGCCCAGCCCGACGCCGCTGTTCTCGACCCGGCGTGGGCTGTCGGCCGCCGAGGGCTCGAACGAGTCCACGAACTCGCGCACGATCACGGCGCCGGTCGGCGTCGTCATCTCGCCCTCCACGCCGCCTGTGCTGACCGGCACCCCCTGAAGAAGCTGAGCCGTCGCCGGCGCCGGCACCGGCATCACGCCGTGCCGGCTACGGACCGTTCCGCTGCCCACCACGACGGTGGAGCACGACACGCCCGCCGGAGCGAAGTGCTCGATGGCGAGCGCGGCGCCGACCAGGTCGACGATCGAGTCGTCGGCGCCGACTTCGTGGAAGTGCACGTCATCCAGGCCGACTCCGTGCACGCTTGCCTCCGCCTCGCCCAGACGGCGGAAGAGAGCCGCGGCCCGTTCCCTCGTGCCGGCAGCGAGACCGCTCCGCTCGATCATGCGGAGGATCGTGGACAGGTTCCGATGCGAGGCGCCCTCGCGGTCCAATCCTTCGACCGGTCGGCCGTCTCGAAGCACGCTGAAGCGCACGCCAGCCAGCCCTCCCCGCTTCGCCCGCCGCACCTGCAGCTCGACGCCGTCCAGGCCCAGCCGCTCGACCATCTCCTCAAGCAGGGCAACCGGCAGCCCCAGGTCCAGGCAGGCGCCCAGGAACATGTCGCCCGAGATGCCGCTCGCACAGTCCAGGTGGAGCAGTACGGGGCCTCCAGCAGCCATCGGGCTGAACCCTAGCACCCCGCGCAGCCGGCATCCGCTACAGGAATCCCCTTTCCCGCATGGACACCCAGCGACCGCCGCCGCCCAGGATGAGGTGGTCGACCAGTTCGACTCCGACGGCGGCGCCGGCCCGCGCCAGCCTGCGAGTGAAGGCCACGTCCTCCCGGCTCGGATCCGGGTCACCGCTGGGGTGATTGTGGAAGATCACGACAGCCGTCGCTCCCAGGCGCAGGGCCTCCTTGAGGACCACCCGCGGCTCGACCGAAGTGCGGTCCAGGGCGCCGACGAAGTGCTCCCGCTCGCTGATCACGCGACCGCGGACGTCGACGTACATCGCGCCCATCACCTCCTGGTCGCGGCGCGCGTAGCGCAGGTTCAGGTAGCGGGCGACGCCGACCATGTCGCCCAGGGGCCTTCTCTCCGGGAGCTGCGCCCGGGCCAACCGCCGGGCCAGTTCGACGGCCGCCAGGACGGTAGCCGCCTTGGCGGGCCCCAGCCCCTTGCGGCGCAACGACGGCAGGTCGTGCTCAACCAGCAGGGCGAGCGCCGGCAGGCCGCCGAGCCCGCGCCCCTCGTCGTAGAGCAGATCGTAGGCGAGATCGAGCACCGAGCAGCCACGGTGCCCGGTGCGCAGCAGAATGGCGATCAGCTCGCAGTCCGTCAGAACGCCGGCGCCGTGCGCCAGCAGCCGCTCTCGCGGACGCTCGCCCGAAGGCATCTCCCTCAACGTGCTGCCGGTCCTGGTGTCCTTCGTCATCGATTTCTGTTGACCAAGACGTTTTCTGCCTGGCACTTCCCGCGGCCCGGCCCTCGCCAAGCCCTGCTATGAGCGTGCGCCGCAGAACATGGGGTAGTCCGATCTTCCTGCCGCGCACGCTGCTAGCGTGCCGCAGCCATGCGCGGCGCCGAACTTCCACCGTTCCTCGAGTTCGAGGCGCCGGCCGGCGAGCCGGCCGTCGCGGTGCTGCCGGTTCCCTACGAACGCACGACCTCATGGGGACGGGGCGCCGAGGCTGGACCGGCCGCCCTGCTCCGCGCCTCCCACAACGTCGAGCTCTACGACGAGGAACTCCGACTGGAGCCCTTTCGCATCGGCATCGAGACCCTGCCGCCGGTCGACGTCGAGGCCGGCGAGGACATGGCGCTGGAGCGGATCAGCGCCGCCGCGCGGGCCGCCACCCTACGCGGCCGTTTCCTCGCCGCGATCGGCGGCGAACACACCGTCACCTCCGCCCTGGTGCGCGGCGTCGTGGAGGCGGTCGGCTCTGACCTCGGCGTGGTTCAGTTCGACGCCCACACCGACCTGAGGCCAACCTACGCGGGCACCCCCTGGAACCATGCCTGCGCCATGAGCCGGGTGCTCGACCTCGGCGTGTCCACCCTGGCCATCGGCATCCGTTCCCTGAGCCGCCCCGAGGCCGTGCGGATCGAAACCGAGGGCCTCCCCATCATCTGGGCCAGTCAGATGCATGCCCTGGCCGCCGAGGAACTCCAGGCGCTGTTCCTGGGTCTCCTGGCCTCACTGCCGGACACCGTCTATCTGACCTTCGACCTCGACTTCTTCGATCCCTCGCTGCTGCCGGCGACCGGGACGCCCGAACCCGGGGGCGGCACCTGGCGCCAGGCACTGGCGCTGCTCCGCCTGCTGTTCGAGCACAAGCGCGTCATCGCGATGGACATCGTCGAACTGGCTCCCATCCCCGGCAACCCGGCCAGCGACTTCACGGCGGCCAAGCTCCTCTACAAGTGCATCGGCTACCGCTACCGGCAGGAGCTCAAGTGCTTGGCCGGGCGAGACCTGTCGTAGCTAGAGACCGATCAGTCCGCCCGCGACGTAGACCCAGAACACGATCAGGACCAGGCCGATCAGGTTGAGCCACAAGCCGGCGCGGACCATCTGGGGGATGGTGATCTCCCCGGAGCCGAAGACGATCGCGTTCGGCGGCGTCGCCACCGGCATCATGAAGGCGCAGCTCGCCGCCAGCGTGGCCGGCACGATCAGGAGCAGCGGATCCACGTTGATCGCCGCCGCCGTGGCGCCCAGGATCGGCAGGAAGGTCGCGGTCGTCGCCGTATTGCTGGTGACCTCCGTCAGCATGATGAGCAGGGTGGCGGCGCCGACGACCAGGAGCAGCACCGGCATGCCTTCCAGCACGAGCAGGAGGCTGCCGATGAAACGGTCCACACCGGTGTTGACGACCGCGGCCGCGAGGCTGAGCCCGCCCCCGAACAGCAGCAGGATCCCCCATGGCGCCTCGAGCGCCTTCTTCCAACTCAGCAGAAAGACACCCCGCCGGAAATGGACGGGCATCGCGAACAGCAACAGGCCGGCGCCGATCGCGATGCCCGGGTCGGTCAGTCCGGCCAACGGCATGGCGCCGCCGATCTCGATCTCGGCAAGCCACGTGCGAGTGGTCCACAGCGCGGCAGCCGAAACGAAGATCGCGAGCACCGCCTTCTCCGGTCCGGTGATCGGCCCCAGCTTCCGCAACTCGCCGCGGATGAGGTCCGCGCCGCCGGGCACTTCCCGGATCTGCAGCGGGTAGACGAACCGGGTGAGCACCAGCCAGGCCAGCGGCAGGAAGGACACGGTGAGCAGGAGACCGAACGGCATCCACTGCGCAAACGTGATCTCCCGGCCGTAGGCGTCCTCCACGAACGACATCATCTGGATGTTGGGAGGGGTGCCGATCTTGGTTGCGACGCCTCCGATCGAGGCGCCGTATGCCGTTCCGAGCAGCAGATTCAGCGCGAAGGGGAACGGCTTCCCCACCGGCGCCACCTCCGGGCCGAGTCTCTGGCGCACCAGATCGATCACCGACAGGGCGATCGGCAGCATCATGACCGTGGTGGCGGTGTTGGAGATCCACATGCTCAGGAAGGCGCTTGCGGCCATGAAGCCGAGCACCAGGCGATCCGGCCGGCTGCCGACACGAAGGATGATGTGGAGCGCCATGCGGCGGTGCAGACCCCAGGTCTGCATCGAAAGGGCGATCATGAAACCGCCCAGGAACAGAAAGATGTTCGGGTTCGCGTAAGGCGCCGCGACCCCTGCGATGCCGATGTCCCCGCCGGTCAGGAGCGGAATCGCGACCAGGGGCAGCAACGAGGTGACGGCGACGGGCAGGGCCTCGGTCAGCCACAACACGGCCATGAGGACCCCGGTCGCCGCCACCGCTCGGCCCCCGTCGGAAAGACCGGAGACGACCTCACCGTTGGCATCGACGACCGCCTCAGGGATCAGAAAGTACGCCAGCGCCGCCAGGATCGGCGCGCCGATCAAGCCGGTCGCAACAGAAGCCCAGGGACCCCGATCGCGGCTGTGCTCAGCCATTCCCCTCGCCGTCGACCAGGATGACAGGAAGCGTCCGGCACCTGTTCCACCCGCTCATGATCGGCTCGGAGCGCCCTTGCCGAGGTGGCGGCGGAAGTAGGACCTCGTCATGCCGGCGACCGCTCCCGAGAGCAGCAGCAGCGATATCAGGTTCGGGAACGACATCAGCCCCAGGGCCACGTCGCCGAAGGTCCAGACGGTCGAGAGCGGCAGCAGGCAACCCAGGAAGAAGAAGCCGACATAGACCCAGCGGTACACAGGAATGGCTCTGGCGCCGAACAGGTACTCGGTTGAACGGTCGCCGTAGTACGACCACGAGATCGCCGTCGACACGGCGAACAGCAGGACCGACAGCGTGACGATCAGATCCCCCCGGCTTCCGGGCAGACCGAGACTGAAGGCCCGCGCCGTCAGCGGCGCTCCGGTCAGCAGCGCTCCGCCTTCGATCCTCGGCGGCTCGCCTGTGGCGCTGAGCGTTCCGTCGCCGGCGACCTCCAGTCTTCCGCTCCAGGCGGCGCCCGTGCCGTCCACCAGGCGCGGCTCGGCGATCATCGAGTGCAGCACCACGAAGGAGCCGCCGGCTACCCCGCCCTCGACATCGACCGCGCGGCCGCCGAGGGTGGACCGCTCGTCGCGTGCAGCGAGCAGTTCGGAGTCGTCGTCGAGCACACGGTGGATGCCCTCGACCTCGTCGAGACCGAAGCTCTGCGGCGCGTGGTCGCGCCACGCGTCCGTACTGACGATGACGAGACCGGTCATCGTGCAGATGACCAGGGTGTCGATGAACGGCTCGAGCGAGGCGACCAGCCCCTCGCGCACCGGCTCGTCGGTCCGGGCCGCCGCGTGGGCGATCGGCGCGCTGCCCTGCCCCGCCTCGTTGCTGAACAGACCGCGGCGGATGCCCCACATCATGGTCATCAGGAAGGAGCCGGCCGCGCCGCCGACCATCGACGTGGGCCGGAAGGCCTGCTCGACGATCAGGGCCAGGCTCGCAGGCACCCTCTCGATGTTCATCAGCAGGATGACCATGGCGCCGCCGACGTAGATCACCGCCATGCCCGGCGCCAGGATCGAGGTCACCCTGCCGATGCGGCGGATGCCCCCGATGATGACCAGCGCCACGACGGAGGCGAAGACGAGACCCGTCCACACCGGCGCCAGGCCGAACTGGGAGTCGAGCTGATCGGCCATCGTGTTCGCCTGGTTCATGTTGCCGGTGCCGAAGGAGCACATCACCGCCAGGCCGGCGAACAGCATCGCCATCCACTTCCAGTTCTCGCCGAGGCCCTTCTCGATGTAGTACATCGGACCACCCGAAACCGAACCGTCCTTGTGAACCCGCCGGTAGGCGACGGCCAGGGTGCACTCGGCGAACTTGAGCGCCATGCCGAAGAACGCGGTCACCCACATCCAGAACAGGGCGCCGGGCCCCCCCATGCGGATCGCGATGGCCACGCCGGCGATGTTCCCAATGCCGACCGTTGCCGACAGCGCCGTCGTCAGCGCCTGGAAATGCACCAGGTCGCCGTCGTCGTCCGGATTGTCGAACTTGCCGCCCAGGATCGCCCAGGCGTGGCGGAAGCCGCGCAACTGGATCAGGCCCAGGCGCACGGTGACGAAGAGACCCGTACCCAGAAGCACCAGCGCCAGGATCGGCGCCTGGGGCGGCGTGTTCCAGACCAGCCCCTCGAGCCAGCCGGCTACCGGCCCGAGCAGTCCGTTGATCCCATCTGCGACCGAACCGAACAGTTCCTCGGGCATCGCGTCTCCTGGCGACTAACGGTAGTTGGCCGGGTGGCCGGTGGCAAAGACCAGCACGGACTCGCCGGAACGGATGCTACCGGAGTCGCTCAGGCGGGAGAGCGCCGCCATGGCCGCCGCGGTCTCGGGGCCGACCAGAATCCCCTCCTCTGCCGCCACCCGGGCCGCCGTCGCCGCGACCTCGGCCTCTTCCACCGCCACCGCGGCGCCGCCGCTGTCCCGCAGCGCCCGCAGAATGAGGAAGTCGCCGATCGCCTTGGGCACCCGCAAACCCCACACTTCGGTGTCCGGTTCCTGCCAGGGGTCGGCGTGGTCGCTGCCTGCCTCGTGGGCGCGCACGATCGGCGCGCAGCCGGCCATCTGGACGACCGCGAACTTCGCCGGCGGACCGCTCAAGAGGCCGAGCCTGCGGAGCTCGGCGAACGCCTTCGCCATGCCCACGATGCCGGTACCGCCGCCGGTGGGATAGATGATCCAGTCCGGCAGCCGCCATCCGAACTGCTCGGCGACCTCGAAGCCCATTGTCTTCTTGCCTTCCGCACGATACGGCTCGCGCAGGGTCGAAAGATCCCAGAAGTCGCCGCCCCGCTCCAGGAGCGCCGCGCCGGCGTCGACCAGTGTCCCCCCGGCCTCGATGACCTCG
Source organism: Candidatus Multivorans sp. (assembly GCA_965205295.1). GTDB lineage: Bacteria > Acidobacteriota > Thermoanaerobaculia > Multivoradales > Multivoraceae > Multivorans. The sequence goes on along the minus strand of OZ242167.1, from coordinate 599,921 downwards.
GCGCCGAAGCCAAGGCAACGCTCACGCACCTTTGCCGGCGTGTCCTCGGGCAGAGCAACGCGGCAGGGCAGACCCGCGGCGGCGGTATAGGCCGCGGCCGCGACGCCAGCGTTGCCGGCGCTCGGAAGCTGCACTCCCGGGGCGCCGAGTTCCCGCGCCCGGTTAACCGCCAGCGACAGTCCCCGATCCTTGAAGGAACCGGTCGGATTGCCCGCCTCATTCTTCAGGAACAGGCGCACTCCGTCCGGCGCCAGACGACGAAGTCGAAGCACGGGCGTGCCGCCCTCGCCGAGATCGATCCGGTTGTGGAAATCGAAAACCGGCAACAGCTCGCGGTACCGCCAAAGCGTCCACGGCCGGCTATGCAGCGCTCGGGCAAACGCCCTTCCGCGGTTCCGGCCGAGTTCGTAGTCGACCAGCCAGGGCTTGCCAGCGGGCGACAGAAACGCGGGTTCGTCAAGCGGCGCCTGAGCCCCGGTCGCGGAGCAGACGAGACCGCTGGCCCAGGTGTTTCCGTTCGCCCGCATCAACCCCGTCCCCGCTGCGTGAGAGTACAACTCCGTGAGAGTACAGCAACCTCACCGCCAAACCCTCTTGAAAGACACAAGGTACTGAGAAACAACAACTTAGACGCAAAACGTGCTATGATCGGCGTCTACCGGGATCAACTTCTTCGCATCATTCCATGAGCAAACAAATCGGCAGCTTTGAGATCGTCGACCGTCTCGAGGCTCATGCCGGCGCCGCCTCCTACCTCGGCCGCAGCTCCATCGACGGCGCCTCCGCGACGATCGACATCTGGACGCCGGAGACTCCGGACGCTCAGGCGCGCTTCCTCGAACGGGCTACCGCCGGCGCGCGGCTCGAGCACGACGGGGTCGCCCGCATCCTCGACTTTGGGATCGACGGCGCCACCTCGTGCCGCATCGAGGAGTTCGCCGACGGCGAAACCCTCGCGGCGAAGCTCCGGCAGGCCGACGACCTGCCGAGAGAGACTGCTCTCGCCTGGCTGGCCCAGATCGCGCGCGCCCTCGAGTACGCGCAGGGAATGGGCGTCGTTCACGGCGATCTGCACCCCGGCATGGTCACGATCCGCTCCGGCGGCACCGCCCAACTGCGCGGCTTCGCCAATCCGCGCACCACCGGCGAACTCCGTTACCGCGCGCCGGAACTCCTCCGCGGCGACCCGGTCGACGTGCGCACCGACCTCTACGCCTTCGGCGTTCTGCTCCACCTCCTGCTGACCTACCAGCCGGGCGCGAGGCCGCCCCTTCCCCGCCGGCTGAAGTCGAAGTCCGTCCTGCCGCTGAACGATCTGCCCGCGGACTTTCCGCGCCGGCTGCTCCCCGTCTTCGAGGGTTGCCTGCACGACGATCCCGCGCATCGATTCGGGAACTTCACGTCCGTCGTCGGCGCACTCGAGGCTGCGATCCAGGATGCGGCCGACGTCACCGCGACCCACGGCGACGCCCCCCTGCCGGCCGACGGTCTGAACTCGCCCACCGCGTCCCCGAGTTGGGCTACAGCCACCATGCTGGCCAGCCGAGACAACGATTCGGGCGCCGGCCCCACCGTCGACATCCCGGTTCACAAGGCGATCAAGGGTGACGGCCCGCTCGTCGATGTCGAACTCCAGGCCAGCGCTTCCGGGAGCGACGGAGAGCCCTCGCCCAGTCTCGAGACCGTGGCGGCCGCCATCAAGCGGCCATCGCGCTCCCGCTTCCGCCGCCGCTGGTTGACGTTCGCGGCCGTGGCCGGAACCGCGCTCTGGCTCGGCGGCACTCTCTGGTGGTCCAAGGGCAGTCCGGCCGTGGCCGGTTCCGACCTCCCTGCGGCCGTGGAAGGGACGGTTTCCGAACCGGCACAGCCGAGCACCGCGGGCGCGACCGGCGATGCCATCCTCTCTGAGGACCTGCGTTCCCCGGCGGCCGGCGTAACGGCGTTCGGCCCGGCCGCGAGCCGGCCCGACGGCGTCCGCCCAGCGAGCCGCGGCGCCGGCCGCCTCGCCCTGGCGCCCGCCTGGCACCCCGAGATCACGGTCTCGGTGGCAGGTGGCGAGCCTGTCGTTCTCGACCGGCGGCGGGTGTTCGAAGTCGAAGCCGGCGTTGACCACGTAATCACGTTCGAACTCGCCACCCGCGACTACCAGATCCGGGAGCAGGTGGTGACCCAGGTCCCATCGGGACGCCTGTTGGAGACGCCCGTACCCCTGGTGCGACCGGGGTTCCTCAGCGTAGCTGCGGCCGAAGAGTCGGCACGTCCGGTCTTCGTGCGCATCGGCGACGAGGCGATCGGCTGGACACCGATCGACAATCTGCAACTGCCGGTCGGCGCTCACGTCATCAGCATCTTCAAGAACCCCACCTGGCGCCCCGAGGAGCGGATAGACCAGCGCATCCGGGTACGTTCCAAGCAGGAGACCACGGTGCAGTTCGACCTCGAATCCGAGCCGGCGGCGTTGATCGTCGACGGTCGGAGAATCGAGTACGTTCCGGTTGATGCCGAGCCCGCTCCGGAGGCGCCGAGCGCACCGGCCACGACCTCGGCCGCCCCGGTTGCGGAGTCTTCGTCTCCCGCGGCGTCTGGCATCGCCCCTTCGGACTGACCGGGATCCGGCGGCGCTAGCAGCTTGCGCGGCAGAACTACCGGAGGCCGGCGCTGGGCGCCGGATGCGGGCAGGATGCCCGCGTTCCCAGGTCAGATCGTTCTACCGCGCAAGCTCCTGGCCGGCGGGTGCTGTCGTCTGACCGCGAAGTGGCCGTAGACTGCTACCGGTATGGTTCAAACAACCGCGTTGTCGGCGCCTCGCGGGAACTCCGGTTCCTGGCAGGACGATTCTTCGCCCTCCCTGACCGCCCCCGATGGGGAGCAGGCGTCACTCGACGTCAGCGTGCTGGTACCGGTGCTGAACGAGTCGGCCACCGTCGCCACCCTTGCCGAGCGCGTCCTTGCGAACCTGGACGCCATGGGCGCCCGCTCGGAGGTCCTGTTCATCGACGACGGCTCGACCGACACAACGCCCGAAGAGGTGCGGCGGCAACACGAGCGCGACCCACGCGTACGCCTCATCCGCCTGCGCCGGAACTTCGGCAAGGCGGCGGCCCTCTCGGCAGGGGTGGATCACGCCCGCGGGCGCATTCTGGTCACGATGGACGGCGACCTGCAGGACGATCCGGACGAGATTCCCAACCTCCTGCAGGCCCTCGAAGACGGACCGCTCGATCTGGTCAGCGGCTGGAAACGAACCCGGCGCGACCCGCTGCGCCGCCGCGTGGCCTCGAAGATCTTCAACTGGGTGACGCGCATTCTCTCCAACGTAGAGCTGCACGACTTCAACTCGGGTTTCAAGGCCTATCGTCGCGAGGTCCTGGAGCAGGTGGCCGTCTACGGCGAACTCCATCGGTACATCCCGGTTCTCGCCGCCCGGCGCGGCTTCGTCATCGGCGAGATCCCCGTTGCCCACCATCCACGCCGCGTCGGACGCAGCCGGTACGGTTGGGATCGGTCCTACAAGGGCCCGGTCGATCTGATCACGGTGCTCTTCATCAGCCGCTTCACCCGCCGGCCGCTGCATCTCTTCGGACCGATCGGCCTGATCAGTTGTGCTCTGGGCTTTGGCATCTGTTCCTATCTGGCCGTGCTGTGGTTCACGGGCGCCTCCCTCTCGAACCGGCCCCTTCTGCTGCTTGGCGTCCTGCTCATGGTGCTCGGCATTCAGATCGTCACCACCGGCCTGATCGGCGAACTGATCACCTTCAAGAACTTCCGCCGCCACGACAGCTACTCGGTACGCGAGCGGGTCGGCTGAGGGCGACTTGCCTGAAGCGAACCTGACCTCGACGGCGGAACGGGGCGGGCGAACCGGCGCCCCCGCCGCGGCTCTGCGGATCCTCTTTCTCACCCAGACCTATCCCCGCTGGCCGGGCGACACGGCCGGGCCCTTCATCCGTGAACTGGCCCGCGGCCTGGTCCGCGGCGGCGACCGCGTCACGGTGCTGGCGCCCCGCGCGGACGGCGTGCGCCCCGCCTGGGTCGACGACGGCGTCGAGGTCCACACCTTCGCCTACGCGCCACGACGGCTGGAGGTGCTCGGCTATGGACGCAGTCTGGCCGCCGACGAGCGCATCCGGCTTGGCGCCGGTCTGGCGGCGCCGCTCTACCTGCGCGCCGCCGCAACCGCGGTAGCCCGCCATCTCGCACGCGACCCCTACGACCTGCTCCACGCGCACTGGCTCGCCCCGAACGGTCTGGTGGCGCTGTGGCCGGGCGTCCGCAGGCGGAACACCCTGATCGCCGCGGGTTTGCACGGCAGCGACGTCTTCCTGGCCGAGAAGGCCTTGGCGCGTCCCGCGATCCGGCGCGCCCTGAAGCGCTGCCAACTCCTGACCGGCTGCTCGCCGGAACTTGTAGAGCGCGTTCTGAAGCTCGGCTACCACGGCAAGCCGTACCGGGTGATCCCCTACGGCGTCGACGTCGACCTGTTCTCTCCCGCCGCCGAGGCCGCGGCCGCACCGGGCGGCGACGGGTGGCGTGAACGGCTCGGTATCCCCGACCGGGCCACGATGCTGCTCGGTGTCGGGCGGTTGGCAACGAAGAAGGGGTTCCACGTCCTGGTCGAGGTGCTGCCGCGTCTCCTGGCCGAGTTCGACGACCTGCACGCCGTGATCGCCGGTGGCGGCGACCAGATGCAGGAACTCCTGGCCGCCGTAGCGGCGTGGCAACCGGAACACGCCGCGCGAGTTCACTTTCCGGGGCTCGTCGCCCACGACGATCTGCCCGACCTCTACCGCAGCGCCGACCTCTTCGTCCTGCCCGCGGTCCACGACCCGCAGGGCAACGTCGACGGCCTGCCCAACGTGATCCTCGAAGCCCTGGCGAGCGGCCTGCCAGTGGTCGCCACCGCCATCTCGGGCATTCCCCTGGCGATCGAGTCAGGTGTCGAGGGACTGCTCATCCCGGAACAGGACCGCCTCGCCCTCGAGGACGCGATCGCCGGTCTTCTGCGCACTCCGGAACGGCGACGGCGCATGGGCGCCCGCGCCCGCGCCAGGGCCGTTTCGCATCTCACCTGGGACATCGTCGCCGGCGCCTATCGCGACGCCTACCTGGAAGCTCTATCGCAGCGGGAGCGCCGCCGGCGGTGACTGGCTGCGCGCCGTCGGCAGGCCCTTCTCGCGCAACCAGTCGTCGTTGTAGATCGTGCTCAGGTAGCGGGTGCCGGAGTCGGGAAACAGGGTCACCACCCGCGCCCCCGGGTGCAACTCGGGCAGGAACTCGCGCACTCCCCAGAGCGCCGCGCCGCTCGAGCCGCCCACCAGTATCGCCTCCTCCCGAGCGAGTTCCCGGGCGGCCAGGAACGCCTCCGCGTCGCTCACCTGGAGCATCCGGTCGAAGACATCGAACTCCGGGCAGTCGATGATCTCCTCGTCGCCAAGTCCTTCGAGCAGGTACCGGCCGGGCGCCGCCGAGTCGTCCTCAGTCCCCGACAGCGCCGCGAAGTGGCGACTGAACACCGAACCTTCGACATCGACCGCGACGACCCGAACCTTCGGATCCTGCTCTTTCAGGTAGCGGCCGACGCCGGAGACGGTGCCGCCGGTACCGATGCCGCCGACGAAGACATCGATCCGCCCTTCCATCTGTCGCCAGATCTCCGGGGCGGTCGTCTCGTAGTGGCAACGGTTGTTGTCGCGGTTGTTGTGCTGATCGGGGAAGAACGCGTCGGGATGCGCGGCGGCCAGGCGCCGCGCCATCCGGTTGTACGACTCCGGGTGCTCCGGGGGCAGATCGCCGTCCACGAGGATCAACTCAACGCCCAGGGCGCGCAGGCAGTCGAGCTTTTCCCGGCTGGTCTGACGGCGCACCACGGCGCGGCAGCGCAGACCCCGGTTCGTCGCCATCATCGCCAGCCCCATGGCCGTGTTGCCGGACGAAGCCTCGATCACCACGCCTCCCGGCGAGAGCGTCCCCGAGGCGAGCGCACGGTCCACGAGGTACCGCGCCACGCGGTCCTTCACGCTGCCCATCGGGTTCAGGTACTCGAGTTTCGCGAAGACACAGGTCCCGCTCCCGGCGGCGCCGAGCGAACGGCGGAGTCGCACCATCGGCGTGCCGCCGATCGCCTCGCTCACATCCTCGCAGACCCTCTCCTGGAACCCCCCCGTGGGGACGCCGACGCCGCTCAGGGTGGCGGAAACCCCCTGGCTGCCGCGGCGACTCCTAGCCATCTCCGCCAGCCTCCAGCAGACGATCGCGGACAAGCTGCATGTCTTCCCAGGCGGCCCGCTTGTAGGACGGATCCCGCAGCAGGAAGGCCGGATGGTAGGTCACCCGCACCGGTACGCCCGCCACTTCATGCCAGCGCCCACGCAGGCGGCCCACGGAGTCGCTCGTCTGCAACAGTTGCTGGGCGGCGACCCCGCCGAGGGCGACGATCACCCGGGGAGCGATGAACTCCACCTGCCGGTCGAGGAAGGAGCGGCAGGCGGCGGCCTCGTCGGGCTGCGGATTTCGGTTGTTCGGCGGCCGGCACTTGACCACGTTCGTGATGTAGACGTCCTCGCGCCGCAGATCGATGGCGCCGATGATCCGGTTCAGGAGCTGACCGGCCGGTCCCACGAAGGGCAAGCCCTGCCGATCTTCGTGGTAGCCCGGTCCCTCGCCAACGAACATCAGGTCCGCATCACCTTCGCCGGCGCCGAACACGACCGTGTTGCGCTGCTCGCAGAGCCGGCACGCGGTGCAGCCCTGGGCCTCCTCCGCCACCGCCCGCAGACACTCGAAGCGGTCTCCCGCACCGTCCTGGACGGCTTCCGCAGCCCGCGGCGGATAGGCGTCCTCGAAGCCGAGCTCTCGCAGCAGACCGAGCTCCTGCTTCACCGAGAGTTGAAGTCTCCTCACGAGCGGACAGGCGTGCCGGCCCTGTCGGCGGCAAACAACTCCAGCAGACGACCCGCCAGTTCGTCCTTCGACTGCTTCGGAAGGCGGACCGGGCTTCCGCCCTGGCCGAAGACGACCACCTCGTTGTCCGCCGCCTCGAAGCCGATGTCCGGCCGCGACACGTCGTTGGCGACGATCCAGTGCGCCTGCTTCGCCTCCAGCTTGCTCCGCGCCGAGTCCTCCAGGTGCTCGGTCTCCGCCGCGAAGCCTACGCGCATCGCCTCGGGCGCCACCGACGCCAGGCCGGCGAGGAGGTCGGGGTTCTGCTCCAGTTCGAGCACGAGACCGTCGGCGCCGGACTTCTTGAGCTTCTGGTCGGCGCGCCCGCGCGGCCGGTAGTCGGCCACCGCGGCGGCCATCACGACCAGGTCGGCCGCCGGCGCCGCCTCCCCGAGCGCCGCCTCCATTTCGACCGCCGAGACGACGTCGATCCGCTTCACGCCCTCGGGAGTCTCCTGCTTCACGGGACCGGCAACGAGAGTGACCTCCGCGCCCCGGAGCGCCGCCTGACGCGCCAGGGCGAAGCCCATTAGCCCGCTCGACCGGTTGCCGAGGAAACGGACCGGATCGATCGCCTCGTAGGTCGGACCGGCTGTGACGACGACTCGCCAGCCGGCCAATGGGCCCACCGGCGCTGCGACCCCGGTTTCGGGCAGCGCCAGGTTCCGGCACACGGCGTCCACGATCGCCTCCGGCTCGGCCATCCGGCCCCAACCCCGCTCGCCCGAAGCCAGGGCGCCTTCGACCGGCCCCACGATCACGGCGCCGCGGGCGCTCAGCGCCTCGACCTGGGCGCTGACCTGGGGCTTTCGCCACATCGCGTCGTGCATTGCCGGCGCCACCACCACCGGTCCCTCGAACATCAGGGCGGTGGTGCTCAGGAAGTCGTCCGCGAGTCCGAGGGACAGACGGGCCAGCGTGTTGGCGGTCGCCGGCGCGACGCAGAGCAGATCGGCCCACTGCGCCGCCTCGACATGAAGTTCGGCGCCGTCCACACCGCCGTCGCGCGACAGGTAGCTCTGGCCGTAAACGCGTTCGCCGCTTAGCACCTCGAGGGTGAGCGGCGACACGAAGCTCTCCGCCGCCAATGTCGGCGCGCAGCGGACGGCGATCCCCCGCTCCCGAAGCCGGCGGACCAGGTAAGCGCCCTTGTAGGCGGCGATCCCGCCGCTTATGCCGAGAAGGACTCGGGCAGCCCGTGCAGGCGCGTCGGGCACACCGTGACCTCCGGCAGACCCCTAGTTGACTGTGCTGCGCCGCCCGAAGGCGTCGTCCCCGGGCTGCGGGTTTCCGCCCTCGGTGCCAGCCGACTCAGGAGACTCGGGCGCCTCGCCGTAGTCCCACTCGACCAGGTCGTGCTGTATCTCGCTCATCGCGTGCCGGGCGAATCTCGGGCTCTCGCGTGGCATGCGTTCCTGCGCGCCGCGAACCAACTGCTCGGCTCGGCGCGCGGCCAGGAGGACGAAACGGAACTTGCTATCGATCTTCTCAGGAAAACGGGCCATGTGCATGAAAATCCGCGAGAACGCTGAGTACGCGCTCCCGCATCCGCTCCCTCTGCTGTCGTTTCTCAAGAATAATGGCCGCCAGAGTCGCGCTGGCCGCCTCGGCGCGGTCGTTGACAATAACATAGTCGTAGTCCCAGACGCGGCCCAATTCGCCCAGCGCGCCCTGGAGCCGCTGCCGGATCGCCGGCGCCTCGTCCAGATCGCGTCCCCGGAGGCGCGCCACCAGCGCCTGGGGACTCGGCGGCATGACGAAGATGCCGTGAACCGCGGTACCCAACTGGCCCGCCGCTCCCCCGGTGGCCATCACCTGGGCGGCGCCCTGCACGTCGATGTCCAGCAGGACATCGACTCCCCTCTCGATCCGGGGCAGGACCTCGTCGACCGACGTCCCGTAGCGGTTGCCGTGGACCTCCGCCCACTCGAGGAACCGGTTCTCCGCCAGCATGGACGCGAACACGTCCCGATCCACGAAGTGGTAGTCGACGCCGTCCCTCTCGTTCTCACGGGGACGGCGGGTGGTGTGGCTGATCGAGAACTCCACCCCGTCGACGGTTTCCATCGCTTGATGCACGAGCGTGGTCTTCCCGGCGCCGGAAGGCGCCGAAAGGATGAACAGCTCTCCTCTCCCCGTGCCCGCAGTCATTCGATGTTCTGCACCTGTTCGCGTAACTGCTCGCACAGCACCTTACCCTCGACGACCGCGCGTTGCATCGCCAGGTCGCGGCACTTGGACCCGATCGTGTTCAACTCGCGCAGGATCTCCTGGGTCAGGAAATCGAGTCGCCGCCCCACCGCACCCTCTTCGTCCATCGCCGCCGCAAAGCCTTCCAGGTGGCCGCTCAGCCGTTCCAGTTCCTCGACCGTGTCACTTCGCTCGATCAGCAGGGCAACTTCCTGGACCACCCGCGCCGGGTCGAGTCCAACCCCCGTCGCGCCCGTCGCCCCATGTCCCTCGAACCCGTGTCCCTCGAGCAGTTCGCGCACCCGCCCCTCCAACTCGTTCGGGGCCCGATCGATCACCTCTTCGCGGCGCGCGGCAAGGGCTTCCACGCGGCCGCGAAGCTCGCTGAGATGGCCCCGAAGAGCCTCCTCCAGGCCCCGTCCCTCCCGTTTCCGCTCGACCACGAGAGCAGCAACGGCACGCCGGCAGACCCGTAGAGCGAGCGCCCTCTCCTCGGTTGCCATGACGGACGGCCCGGTCTCCGGGCGCGAACCGCGCGCGGCCGAAATCAACTCGCCGGCGCTCAGCTCCGACGCCACGAGACCCCGGCGCCGCCAGCGCCTGGCGATCCGTTGCAGCGCATCCGCCGTTTCGTCGCACACCTCCACGGTCGCGGCAGTTCCGGCCCTTTCGATCTCGATGCCGAGTTCAACCCGACCGCGCCGGATTTCCGCCGCGACCGCCGCCCGCAACTCCGGCTCCAGGGTCCGGTAGGGCGCCCGCAGACGCACCGCGAAGTCGAGAAAGCGGTGGTTGACGGACCGCGCCGTGACGGTCACGCGGTGGGGACCGCTCTGTTCCGCCGCCTCGCCGATCCCGGTCATGCTCCTCAGGGTCGGCCTCCCACCTTGAGCTGCCGCAGGAGGCTCCGGGCGGCCCGCTCGCTGGCGCCGGACTCCCCGAGCGCCGGCCGGAGCTCGGCCAGAGCCGCGCGCATGTTGTCGATCCGGCACCGTTTGGACAGGAGTTCCCGCGCCGTGGCTGCCATTTGCGCCTTGCCGGCCTCACCCTGGAGCAGTTCCGGTACGACCCTTCGACCGAGCACCAGGTTGACCAGGCTGACGAACGGCACGTTGACCAGCCACCGGCCGATGAGCCCGGTCAGCGGCGACACCCGGTAGACCACGACCATCGGCGTGCCCAGGAGACCCACCTCCAGGGTCGCGGTGCCTGAAGCGCAAAGCGCGAGATGGGAGCCTGCAACCGCCGCGAAGCGCTCGGAGCGGACAAGCTCCAGTTCCTCGCAGGCGAGCGGGCTCGCCGCAACCAGACGATCGACCAGGTCGGTATCGACCGTAGGCGCCAGAATCAGGCGAATGCGCGCGGCGTTGTTGCCGGCGCCGGTTGCCGTTGTACCGGGCTCTCGTCCGGCCGCCACGACCGCAGCGGCCTGCAGCATCGGCGGCAGGATGCGCCGAACCTCACTGTTGCGCGAGCCCGGCAGCAGCGCCACCATCGGCCGTGCGGGCAGATCCGCCTCGCGCTCCCAAACCGACTCGAGTTCGGGCACCTCATCGACCAGGGGATGGCCGACGTGTTCAACCTCGAGCTCGTGCCCCCGGTAGACATCGACCTCGAACGGAAACAGCACGAGCATGCGATCCACCAGTCGGGCGATCGTGCCGATACGGCGGCGGCGCCAGGCCCACACCTGTGGCGACACGTAGTAGAGCACCGGCACGCCACGCCGGTGAAGCCGCCGGGCCAGACGCAGATTGAAGTCCGGGAAATCGACCAGCACCGCCAGCTCCGGCCGCCGCTTCTCGACTGCCCTGAGCAGCCGGCGAAAGACCTGCCGGATCCTCGGCAGCTCCCGGAGAACCTCGACGATGCCGACAACGGCCACCTCGTCGCTGTGCGCGACCCGGTCCAGACCCGCGGCAGCCATCGCGTCGCCGCCAAGTCCGAAGAAACGAATCGGCCTCTCGTCGCCAGCCAGACGCCGCGCCGCTTCCATCATTCGCGCCGCGTGGCGGTCCCCGGAGGCCTCGCCGGCGGAGATCAGGACGGCCGGGCTGCCTTGGATCAGCGGGTTCGTCCTCAGGGAATCGGCGCCGGAGGCGTCCAGGGAAACGGGAACATCAACCAGGCCAGCACCAGACCCCCGCCGACCATGCCGACCATCATCTGCACGAAGAGCCGCACCCTGTCCCTGAACTGCCGCCGCCACAGCACGGCGAAGAACAAGCTGACCTGGACGGCATAGATCACCATCAAGGCGAAGTGACTGGTCAACACGTCCGTCAGTCCTTCGATCCGCTGGCGATGTCCCAGGCGTCGAGCACCGCGAGGAGATTGAGGAGGCCGGCAGTCAACAGGAACGCCTTGCCGTACTCGAACGTCGAAGACAGGATGTCGCCGCTGTAAGCCACCAAGTGGCGGGCCACGAAGTACGGGGCGCCGACACCCATCGAACTCAGAGTCGCCAGCCGGCTGAGCGGCTGCTCCGGCACGACAACGTAGAGATGCCCCCGGAGCCAGCAGCCGAACAGGAACGAGAACAGAACCACGCCGAAGATCACGGCGGCGCGGCGCGGCTTGCGCAGAATCAGGTGACCGCTGCCGGGCACTGCCCAAGCCGCGACCGCCACAAGCACAGGCAGGAAGGCGCCGCTGGGCTCGGCGGAGGGGCCGGCTGGAGGCGAAGGCGTCGTCATCTATGGCGCGGCGGGCTCAACCCGGGCCTTGCGGGGCCCGGTCACTCGTCAGAGTTCAAGCGCTCCTTGAGTTCCTTGCCGGGCTTGAAGTAGGGGATCTTCTTGGAGGGAACATCGACACGGGCGCCGGTCTTCGGGTTGCGACCGATCCTGGAACCGCGCTCGCGGATGCGAAAACTCCCGAAGCCGCGAAGTTCGATCTTGTCACCATCCTTCAGCGAGTCGACGATGCTCTCCAGCACCGTGCTCACGATGACTTCGGCATCCTTCTTCGTCAAGTCGGTGCTGCGGGCCACTTCCTCGACCAGGTGAGCCTTGGTCATCCCCTGGCGGATGGCTTCAGAGATCTGGATCGCGTCTTTCATTTTTCGGCATTCTCCCCTTAGCCGGCCCTTCTAGTTGTCTTGCGATGGACTCTCCGAGACGCTCGCTTCGTCAGCGCTCTCGACCTCTTCCCCCTCCTCGGGCTGATCCGCTTCGGCGTCAGCGGCCTCTACCGTGTCCTCGGCGTCAGCGGCCTCTACCGTGTCCCCGGCGTCAGCGGCCTCTACCGCGTCCTCGGCGTCAGCGGCCTCTACCGCGTCCCCGGCGTCAGCGGCCTCTACCGCGTCCCCGGCGTCAGCGGCCTCTACCGCGTCCCCGGCGTCAGCGGCCTCTACCGCATCCCCGGCGTCAGCGGCCTCTACCGCGTCCCCGGCGTCAGCGGCCTCTACCGCGTCCCCGGCGTCAGCGGCCTCTACCGCGTCCCCGGCGTCAGCGGCCTCTACCGCGTCCCCGGCGTCAGCGGCCTCTACCGCGTCCCCGGCGTCAGCGGCCTCTACCGCGTCCCCGGCGTCAGCGGCCTCTACCGCGTCCCCGGCGTCAGCGGCCTCTACCGCATCCTCGGCGTCAGCGGCCTCTACCGCGTCCTCGGCGTCAGCGGCCTCCTCGGCAGCGGCAGCCGCCGCCACCGCCTCGGCGAGCTTCCGCTCCCGCTCGGCCGCCAGTTCATCCGCCTCCTCGTCGGACAACTCGACCACCCCGCGCAGCGTGAGACCGACCTTCTTGTCCTCGTCCTCGATCCGGAGGATGCGGGCACGGACGAACTCGCCGATCCGGTAGTGATCCTCGAGCTTGCCGCCCGGCACGTCGATCTCACTGACGTGCGCCAGTCCCTCCAACCCGTCGTAGACGTCGATGAACAGTCCGAAGTCGGTCACGTTGACCACCCGGCCGACGATGTCGTCGCCGATGCGGTTGCTGTCCACGAAGTCCTGCCACTCGTTGGGCAGGAAGTCCTTGATCGACAGGGACACCCGCTGTCCGGTGACATCGATGTTCGTGATCCTCGCCCGGACGGCATCGCCCTTCGCCAGGACCTCGCTAGGGTGCTTCACGCGCTTCGTCCAGCTCATGTCCGAGACATGGACGAGGCCGTCGATCTCTTCCGTGATCTCGACGAAGGCGCCGAACTCGGTCAGGTTCCGCACCCGGCCCTCGACGATTGTGCCGACCGGGAACCGGACCGCGAGGTCCTCCCACGGGTTCGAGTCGACCTGGCGCAGGGACAGGCTGATGCGGCGTTGCTGCATGTCGAGTTCCGACACGATCGCGTCGACCTCCTCGCCGACGCGGACGATCTTGGACGGCGGCACAACCTTCTTCGTCCACGACATCTCGCTGACGTGGACCAGGCCCTCGACACCCTCCTCCAGCTCCACGAAGGCGCCGTAGTCGACCAGGCTGACGACCCGGCCCCGCACCCTCGAACCCAGCGGGTACTTCTTGTCGACCAGGGTCCAGGGGTCCTCGGTGGTCTGCTTGTAACCCAGGGAGACACGCTCTGTTTCGGGATCGAACCGGAGCACGACCACTCCGACCTCGTCGCCGACGCCGAAGTGCTCCGAGGGGTGGTTGACCCGGCCCCAGGAGATGTCCGTGATGTGGAGCAGACCGTCGATACCGCCCAGGTCGACGAAGACGCCGTAATCCGTGATGTTCTTGACCACACCCGGAAGCCGCGCTCCCTCCTTCAACTTGGTCAGGGTCTCCGTCTTCTTCTTGGCGTATTCCTTCTCGAGAACCGCGCGTCGCGACAGCACGATGTTGTTGCGCCGTCGGTCCAGGCTGATCACCTTGAACTCGAGCTCCTCGCCCTTGAACGACTCCAGATACTTGACCGGCTTGATGTCGACCAGGGAACCCGGGAGGAACGCCCGCAAACCGACATCGACCGTGAGGCCGCCCTTGATGCGGTCGATCACCCGGCCCTTGATCACCTTCCCTTCCTTGAAGCTGTTCTCGACCTCGGCCCAGATTCGCATGCGCTCGGCCTTGACCTTGGAAAGCATCACATGGCCGTCGGCGCCCTCGGTCTGCTCGAGGAGCACTTCCACCTCGTCTCCGACGCTGACCTGCAGGTCCTCGCTCCGGGAGGTGAACTCGTGAATCGGCACGAGGCCTTCGGACTTGTAGCCGACGTCCACGACGACATCGTTCGAGGTGATCGCGATCACCCTGCCGGAGACGATTTCTCCCTCGTTGAGATGACGCATGCTGTCGTCGTACATCTCGAGGAGCTGTTCGTAGGAGAGGGTGCCTGTATCTGCGGAAGGAGCTTCTGCGGCCGGCGCTTCCGGAGGAAGCGCTTCTGCGGGCGGCGCTTCTAGGGGAGGCGCTTCTGCGGTCGAGTCGGAGGTGTGTTCTTCTGTGGATTCCATGGGTTCCTGTGTTCTCGCTTCGGTCGCTAGACCGTGCGGTGGGCGTTTCGAGTTCGTGGGCGCACCGACAATCGGGCCCGTGACGCGCTGCGGACAGCAGGCGTCAAGGCCCGAACGGACGCCAAGGGTCAGACCGACAAGTATAGGGACGCGGCCGGAAACGGTCAACCTTCACGCGGCCCGCCGAATGTGCCGTCGCGTATGGCCTAATCACTCATTCCACAACACTTATGTGTCGCGTTCGGCCCCCTTTCTTGAGCCTTTCCAGCGACCAGGACGCGTGGCTTCGGACCACCGGGTCGCCGCATGCCTGCGCTCGTTCGAGCGCCGGGATGTAGGCGGCTTCGCCCCGGTTGCCCATCGCCAGCGCGGCGTTGCGCCGCAAGCCGGAGCGGCCGGGCCGCTTCATCGGGCTGTCGCGGAAACGCGTCCGGTACTCGTCCTCCGACACCGCGAGGAGCGCCGTCAGATCGAGTTCGGCACGGCGCGCAGGCAAGGTGAACTCCCGGCTCCGCTCAGGCGTCGCCGCCGCCGCGCGATGTTCGTTCCAGGGGCAGACTTCCTGGCAGACGTCGCATCCGAAGACCCAGTCCCCCACCAGGGATCGCGCGTGGTCCGGAAGTTCGCCGCGGTGCTCGATCGTCCAGTAGCTGATGCACTTGCCGGAGTCGAGGACGTAGGGCGCCGGCAGCGCCCCGGTGGGACAGGCGTCGAGACAGCGCCGGCAGTTGCCGCAGAGGTCGTCGGCCAGCGGCTCGGACGGCGCCAGCTCCAGGGTCAGGAACAGCTCGCCGAGCAGGAACCACGATCCGGTGCGGTCGAGCAACTGGGTGTTCTTGGCGATGGCGCCAAGCCCCGCCCGCGCCGCCAGTTCTCTCTCGAGCACCGGCCCGGTGTCGACGTAGAGGCGCGCGCCGGCGCCCGGGAACGCCTCCCGGATACGGGCAGCGAGAGCCCCCAGGCGCCGCTCCATCAGCGGGTGGTAGTCGTCGCCCCGGGCGTACCGGGCCACCCGGGGCCAGAGGTCGCCCTCCGGCTCGGGCTCGCCCTCCAAGGGGTAGTAGTGAAGCGCGACGCACAACGCCGACCTTGCACCGTCGAGCAACGAAGCCGGCACCTGACGCCTCTGCGGCCGCCTGCCGAGCCAGGCCATCGAGGCGAACAGGCCCCGCTCCAGCCGCCGCAGGAAGGACGCGCCGGCGCGTGCCTGCGGCTCCAGGGAAGCGACCCCCGCGCGGTCGAAACCAGCCTCGAGCGCCCAACCGGTCAGCAGCTCCGCGCGGCTCTTCGGCCCGCCGGCCGCCGCACTCACCGGGTGCGCCGGTCTTCGGGCGGCGAGAGGATCTCGAAGCGGGTGGCGTGGTCGTCGTTCGGGCCGGCGGGAACGTCCTCGAAGCTCTCCACCCGCCATCCCTGAAGGGGACCGAGATCGACCGCCGTGTCGCCTTCGACATCCGCCAGTACCCGGGTCAGATAGACGCGGTCGGCGAAACGGAACGCGGCGCCGAACAGGCCGGCGCCGCCGATCACGAACGCCTCCTCCTCCCCCGTCTCGCGGGCCGCGGCCAGCGCCTCGTCGAGCGAGCGAAAGGTGGCGGCGCCCGGCGCCTCGAAGTCCGGCCGGGTGCTCAGGACGACGCACTTCCTCCCCGGCAGCGGCCGGCAGCCGATCTCCTCCCAGGTCCGCCGGCCCATCACCACGTGATGGCCCACCGTCAGCCGTTTGAAGCGCTTCACATCCGTCTGAAGCCGCCAGGGGAGCTGGCCGTCCAGGCCGATCACGCCGTTCGTCGCCGCCGCCAGGATCACCGAGAGCCGCATCTCAACCTCCAGCACCGGCAACCGATCAAACCGCGACCGCGGCGCGGATGGGCGGATGCGGGTCGTAGCCCACGAGTTCGAAGTCGTCGAGCGCAAAATCGAACACCGAACGCACCTCCTGATTCAGCCGCATCTTCGGCAGCGCCCGCGGCTGCCTGGACAACTGCTCGCGCGCCTGCTCCACGTGGTTGTTGTACAGGTGAGCGTCGCCGAACGTGTGAACGAACTCGCCGGGGGCCAGTCCGCAGGTCTGGGCCACCATCATGAGCAGCAGGGCGTACGACGCGATGTTGAAGGGGACCCCCAGGAAGAGGTCGCCGCTGCGCTGGTAGAGCTGGCAGGAGAGGCGGCCGTCGGCGACGTAGAACTGGAACAGGGTGTGGCAGGGCGGCAGGGCCATCGAGTCGACCTCGGCCACGTTCCAGGCGCTGACGATGAGCCGCCGCGAGTTCGGCTCCTTGCGGATGCGGTCGACGACCGCCTCGATCTGGTCGATCGACCGCCCGTCCGGCGTCGCCCAGGACCGCCACTGCGAACCGTAGACGGGGCCCAGGTCGCCGTTCTCGTCCGCCCATTCGTCCCAGATCGTCACCCCGTGCCGGTGCAGGAAGTCGACGTTCGTCTCCCCCCGCAGGAACCACAGCAACTCGACGATGATCGACCGCAGGTGCAGCCGCTTCGTGGTCAGCGCCGGGAATCCGTCGGCGAGGTCGTAGCGCAACTGCCGGCCGAACACACTGCGGGTGCCGGTTCCGGTGCGGTCGTCGCGCACGACACCGTGATCGAGCACCTCCTGGAGCAGCTCGAGGTACTGGCGCATCAGCAGCAAAGACCCGGGAGAACACGAGACACTGGCCACTCCCTCCGCAAGGTCTGAGACTCTAACAACGGGTCACGCCTCTTCAAGCAACCGGAGCATGGCCCGTTTGTGCTCTTCGTCCTCGATCGCACCGAAGCTGCGGCGCAGCCGTCGACGCAGAACCGCCCGTTCCCAGCGGGGCCGATGGAGGTTGTAGTAGCGCAACTGGGAGGCGCGGTAGAAGCGCTCCACTGTCGGCGCCAGACCGCGTTCGCGATCCGCACCGGTCACGGCGCCCCGCACATGCCACGCCCGCGCCCCCGCCACCTGGCGCTGCCTGTAGCCGGCGCGGTGGAGCCGGAGTCCCAAATCCGCGTCCTCGAAGTAGAGAAAGAACCCTTCGTCGAAGCCGCCGACCTTCTCGAAGGCCGAGCGACGGACGAGGAGGCAGGCAGCGGTGAACCAGCCGCGGCCCATCAGGAACCTCAGCAGGGGTGGCAGCGCCCGATGGTTCCAGCCCGCCCTCTCGAACCGGTTGCGGAACCTCTGGACGGCCTCCCCCATCACTCCGGTGGGCGGCGACCAGACGAACTGGCGAGGGCCGTCCGGGTAGTTGAGCGAAGGTGCGGCGACAGCGAGCCGCTGATCCGACTCCTGCGCCTCGACCAGGCGCCGCAGGGAACCCTCGTCGATCCATGCATCCGGGTTCAGGAGCAGCAGATGACGGCCGGCCGACTTCGCGGCAGCCAGATTGCACCCGGCGCCGAAGCCGAGATTGCGATCCGACTCGATGAGTCGAACCGGCAGGGCCGGGGACGCGGCCGACTCGAACTCGCGGGCCACCGCCGCCGAACCGTCAACAGAGGCGTTGTCGACCACCACGGCCTCCAAACCCGCCGGCGATCCCGGGCCAGGCGCATCGTCCGGCGCCCACACCTCGGCGATCGCCCGCAGGCGCTCCAGACACCGCCTGAGCCCGTCGCCGGCGTTGTGGTTCACGACCAGGGCGCTGACCGCCGGGCGACCCGACCCGCTCACCGGACCTTCTCCCGCGCCATCCGCCAGGCCGCCTCCACCTCACAGGCGAAGCACTCCGCGGCCCGGTCCCAGGTCAGGGACCGCACACGGTCAGGCCCCTCAGACATCGCCGTCGTGCGCGCCTCCCGATCCAGCACCAGCCGCCGCAGGCCCTCGGTGACCGCATCGATCTCGAGCCGGCCACATCGGAGCGGATAGTCCGGCCACAACTCCGTCAGGGCCGGCGCGTCCGAGACGAGTACCGGCGCCCCGGCGGCAAGCGACTCGAGCGGCGGCAACCCATACCCCTCGTATTCCGACACGTAGATCGTGCCCAGGGCCCGCGCGTACAGCGCCGGCAACAGCCCGTCGTCGACGTAGCCGAGGCGTACGACGCGTCGCGCCCAATCGCCGGCCTGGATGAGCCGGTCGAGGTCGTCACGACGGGGCAACTGGTTCCGGCCCGCGATGACGAGGCGGAGATCGTCGAGGTTCGGGGACCCGGGAGCCGATCCCGATCCGGATGCCGGCCGGAAGGCCGGCGCACCCCCTGCGATTGGCGCCGGCTCGCGCACCAGGCGGCCCAGAGCGCGCAGCACCAGGTCGAGTCGCCGGCGCGGGAGAATCGAGCCCAGAACCAGAAGGTAAGGCGGCTCCACACCCAGTTGCGCCAGCGCCTGGACCTGCTCCTGCTCCTGGTCTCCGGCGCCGGCCGACTCGCGGGCCCGCGCGAAGCGGGGCGACACGCCCAGGGGCAACGCGGCGACGCGCTCCGCGGGCAGGCCGTACCGCTGCCGCAGCTCGGCGGCGGTGCGCCGGGTGTCGGTCAGCACCTTCGTCGCCGCGCGCGCGGCGCTGCGGGCAAGGTAGCGACGCCGCCACAGCTCGCGAAAGCCGAAGTCCCCCGGCCGGTGCTCGAAGGAGAGATCGTGGATCGTGACCAGGGATGGTCGACCCGGGGCGCGCGGCAGGCTGTAGCCCGGCGAAAAGATGACGTCCACCGGCTCACGCCGCAGCAACCTGGGCAGCCGGAACTGCTCCCAGAGAATCGGATGGGCGCCGGGCCGCCGATCGAACACCGGTTCCAGGTCGCAACCCCCGGCCGCCGCGCCGGTCCACAGCGGATGCTCGAAGGGATCGCCCTTGAAGAAGAGCCGCAGGCGCCACCCTGCCGCCCGAGGCGTTCGACGAAGCGCCGCCATGAGCTCCTCGGTGTAGCGGCCGACGCCGGTGGGCTCACCCTCCATCTCGTAGGCGACGACGCCGATCGAGCGTGGGCCTGCTGCCCCGTCACTCATCCGCCCGCGCCCACGATCCCGCCGTAGATGTCGATCGCTTCCTTTGCCGCCCTGCGCCAGGAGAACCCGGCCGCACGCGCGAGACCGGCCTGCCGGTAGTGGCCGCGCAGCGCCGCATTCCCAAGCAGGGCCTCCAGGCCGCCGCGAATCGCTCCCACATCGAGCGGGTCGACGCAGAGCGCGGCGTCTCCGCCCACCTCAACGAGGGACGACGTGTTCGAGGTCAGCACCGGTGTACCACACGCCATCGCCTCCACCACGGGCAGTCCGAACCCCTCGACCAGGGACGGATACGCCACCACCGAAGCGACGTTGTAGAGGGCGACCAGGTCCTCCTCCTCGACCGCGCCCAGACGCCGCACGAAGTCCGGCCAGACGCCGCCGAATGCGTGGTCCTCCTTCCAACTGCTGCCGCCGACCAGCACCAGTGGGGTGCTGCTACGCAGCTCCGGATCGAGTTCGGCGTAGGCCTCGACCAGACGGGCGATGTTCTTGCGGGGCTCGAGCGAGCCCACCGAGAGCACGAACGGGCCGTCGAGCCCGAAGCGCTCCGCGAGGCGCTCCCGGGCAGCTTCGAACTCCGCGCCCTCGAACGCAACGAAGACCTGCGACGCCGCCGCGTAGACCACCAGCAGCCGATCCTCGGGCAGCACGAACCACTTCCGCACTTCCTCGGCGGTGGCCTCCGAGTCGGCCAGAATCGTGGCCTGCCGCGACACCGCCCGCATCGTCCCGAGCAGGCACTGATTGCGGTTCTCCGGTACGTGGAACTCGGGGTGGGTCAGGAACGTCAGGTCGTGAATCGTGAACACCACCGGGCCGTCGAAGCAGGCCGGATCGGAGAACGACGGGATGTGGAAGACGTCGAGGTCGCGCCGCCGTGGCCACCGACCCGGTCCCCGCCGGACCGTCCCCGCCAGCTCATCCAGAAGGCGCTTCCAGGCCCGGGAGTCCGCCTCCGCGCCCAGGGAGTAGAGATGGAACGCCGGCGTGCCGCCCCGCTCCTCCGCCTCCTCGGCGAGCGCCTGCAGAAGGCTGAGCGAGTACCGGGCCACGCCGTCCCGCGGCCCGAAGATCTTGCTCACGTCGAAACCGACGCGCATCACGGCCTAGCCCGGCCCCGAAGCCCGCGCTTCCCGTCTCGCCTCGGCCCGGATCCCCAGCGCCACGGCCCGGAGCCTCTTCGCACCGCCGGCCACGAGCTGCCCCTCGCGGTCGAGCCCCTCGATCAGCGGCAGGATGTCGGCGTGCAGCGGATCGACCTGAACGGCCTGTTTCGTCCTGACCCAGACGCCAAGCCGAAGACGGTCGTAGCGATCTCTGCCGATCGCCTTCCGCAACAGGTAGCGCAAAGGTCTCGCTGCGCCCGATCGTGTGAAGCGCCCCAGCAGCACGACGACGGGCCGGAGAAGGTCCAGGAGCCGGGTTACCTGGCGCATGGCACCGGGAGCGTACCCAAGTCGCCGCCCGCCAGCTCACGGTAGATGCCGATCACCTGGTCCGCCGCCTGCTGCCAGGAGAACCCGGCGGCGTGCCTGAAGCCGGCTTCGCGACACCGCCGGCGCAGGGACGGCTCCCGGAGCAGAGCCTCCAGACCGCCCCGAATCGCCGCCGCGTCAAAGGGGTCGACGGACACGGCCGCGTCGCCGCCGACCTCGACCAGCGAGGAGACGTTCGAAGTCAGCACCGGCGTGCCGCACGCCATCGCCTCCACCACGGGCAGACCGAAGCCCTCGACCAGGGACGGGTAGGCCACGACCGTTGCCGCGTTGTACAGGGCCACCAGGTCCCGCTCGTCGACCTTGCCGAGACGCCGCACGAAGTCGGGCCACTCCCCGGACAAGACGGCCTGCCGCTTCCAGCCGCCGTCCCCTACGAGCACCAGCGGCGTGCCGCGCCGCAACTCCGCGTCGAGCCCGGAGTACGCCTCGATCAGGCGAGCGACGTTCTTGCGCGGTTCGAGCGTGCCGACCGACAGCACGAACGGACCGTCGAGCCCGAAGCGATCCGCGAGTCGATCCTTCGCAGCGGCGAGATCCGCGTCGTCCAGTGCGACGAACGCCGATGACGCCGCCGGGTAGACCACCTGCATCCGCTCCGGCACGACCTGGAACCAGCGCCGCACCTCGTCCGCCGTCGCCTGCGAGTCGACCGCAAGGATCGCGTCCTGCCACACCGCGCGCAGCGTCGACCGGAGGCAGTGAGCCCGGTTGACCGATTGGTGGTACTCGGGGTGGGTGAGGAAGGTCAGATCGTGAACGGTGAACAGAACCGGCCCGTCGAAGAAGCCCGTGTCCGTGAACGAGGTCGTATGGAACAGGTCGAGATCGTCCCGGTTCGGGTGACGACCCGGACGGCGGACCGCGCTCCCCGGCAGGTGACCCAGAGCCCGCTCCCAGCCCTCCGGCTCGACATCGACATGCCAAGCGTAGAGGTGCAGCGAAAACTCGCCGCTGCTCTGTGCCCGAGCCGCCAGCACGTCCAGCAGGCTCGTGGTGTAGCTGGCAATGCCGTCGCGCGGCCCGAAGACCTTGGCGACATCGAAGCCGATGCGCATGGTACGGCTCTCTTGCTAGGTCGCTCGTGCAACCCGGAGACCGGCGTCCGCCCCGTGGTCGGACCACGCTTCGGCGCGTATTTCCAACGTCAGACGCCGCAGGCGCGCCGCCGTGCCCTCGGTCAGCCGGCCGCCCTGATCGAGCTTGTCGATCAACGGCAGCACCTCAGCGGGATACAACTCGAAGAAAAGGGCCTCTTCCATCTCCGCCGCCCGATCCGACATCTCGTCGATCCTGTTCTGCAGCGCGCCGCACAACGTCGCAACCCGCGTCACTTCGAGCCGCAGAGCGTGGATCCGCTGCCGGACCCGCAGCAACACGAACGCCGCCGCGGCGACCGCGCCGGCAGCCAGAAGCACGAGAAGAACGACAAACGGCCCCACAACGGAGGCAGACTAACAGTCGTTCCAGCAACCACCACGGGCTGCTAGGGCGTCCCGTCTCCGGCCGGTTCGGTCTCCGCCGCCAGCCCGGCCACCTCGTCGTACAGTTCGGAGCGACGCCGCCGCAGGCGCTTCACCGTTCCGGTGCGCAGGCCCATCGTCCACAGCGCCCGAAGACCGTGACCGAGTTCGGCGATCAGGCGGTGGTAGCGGAGGCCGAGCAGCGCCGACGCGGTGCACAGGCCGAGCATCCCGCCGACGCGCACCCACAGGGATTCGGGCACCCAGTCGAACCCCGGCAACGGCTCGGTCCAGGCGATGCCGACCGCGAAGCTCGCGACGATCCACGCCGTCGGCAGAATCACGAGACCGAGCACCATCTTGATTCCCGCCTGCTCCTTTCTCGTCTTCGAGAGTTTCTTGGCGCCGAGTACGACCAGCAGCGCCGCCGGCAGGTTGATCAGGCTGCCGACCAGGACCACTGTAGGCAGAAGCAACAGCATGACCAGCGCCTCGCCGCCGAGCAGGGCCAGGCGCAGCGCCGGCCGAACCAGCGGTACGCCGTCCAGTTCTCGGTCGTTCAGGCCCAGAAGCCTCAGCGCCTCGTCGTAGCGGGTCACCCTGCGGATGAGGCGCCTCGTCCCCGAGGGATCGGCGGCGCGCTGGGTGCTGTAGCCGGCCCAGACGCGGGCGAAACCCTGATCCCGTTCCTGCATTGGCGCCCGCCGCAGCCGCTCGCCCGCCCGGGCCGCGGCCTCGGCGCGCACTAGGGACCGCATCCTCTCCATCGCCCGGTGAATGCCCCAGCTCTCGGTCGGGTGGGTGACCTCGATCAGTTGCTCTTCGATCACGCCGGTCAGTCGATCGACGAACGTGTCGGCAGCCGCCTCACCGCCGTCCGACTCCGTTGCGCCACCGTCGCCGGCGCACAGATCCGCTGGCAACTCGACCGGCGCATGGAAGGCCACCAGGGCCCGGGAGCGAAATGCGTGCTTCCGCTCGTAGTGCAGCCCAACCGGCACCAGCACCGGATCGCCTCCACTCTCGCGGACCCGTTGGAACAGGCGCGCCGCGCCGGCCCGCAACTCGAGCAGGTTCGACTCGTCGTGTGTGGCCCCCTCCGGAAAAACGGCAACGAACGACTGCCGCGCCGCTTCGGCAAGGGCAGTGAGACTCTGGTGGTTCGCCACCCGACGCTCCCGGTCGCTCACGGGGGCGCCCGCTTCACCGCGATCACGCGCCCGGTAGAGCGGCACGGCGCCGACGCCGCGCAGCAGCCAGCCCACCACGGGGATGCGAAACAGACCGTGACGGACCCCGAAGGTCACCGCCCGCGGGCAGAACCCGAGGACCAGGACGCCGTCGACGAGTCCGTTGGGATGCCAGGCGACCAGCAGCCCGCCGCCGTCGTCCGGCACACTCTCGTCGCCTGTAACTTCGACGCTGCGAAAGAACAGCCTCGCCAGCGAACGCAGCAAGACCGTCAGGCAACGCTTCCTGAACCCGGGTGGCGCGGAACGCGCCACCCGCGAACCATCCGTACGCCCGTCATCGGGTGTACGGATGACACCCGGTGGTGGCGCGGAACGCGCCACCCGTGAACCATCCGTACGCCCGTCATCGGGTGTACGGATGACACCCGGTGGATCGACGCAATTCATCGACGCAATTGTACGCCACCGGAGACTCCCGAATCCCCGCCACCGACCGACCGGTCGGACGCTTGACAACCCCCGCTGCGGCCCCTACCGTCATTCCACCGATGCAATGGAAGGAGGCGCAATGACACCGCCGGGCCATCTCCAGCCCCCGGCCCGCCTGAGGCGAAACGCCCAGGACGCCAAGCCGGGGGCCGCCAAGTCCGCAGCCTGAGTGGACGAACGCCATCCGGCCGCTTGACTGTCGCCTGAATCGCCCGAGCGTCCGCCAGATCGTTGATCTGAGCCGGACCGCGCCGAGGCCAACGAGCACGAGTCGGGGCCCAGCGGGCGCCCAACGCCCACCGCGAAAACGCATCCACCCAAAGCCGGGGACACCTTGAGAGCGCAGGTTCACACCTGCGCTCTCACTGCGTTCAGGGGGCGGAACGCGCAGGACCCGGCAGCAGGCGCCGCGCGCCCGGATGCCCGCCACCGCCGGATCCGGGTTCCGGAGGCCGGTTTGCGTCTTAGTCCATGTGATCGCCTACATGAGTTCCGCGACCCCCTGGGGCATCGAGGCGAGAGAGGTCCAGGTGGAGGTCGGGGCCGACTTCGGCTTGCCCGCGATGCAGTTGATCGGGCTGCCGGATACGGCGGTTCGCGAGAGCCGGGACCGGGTGCGCTCGGCGATCCGCAACAGCGGCTACGACCTGAAGAACCGCAATGTGGTCGTCAACCTCGCACCCGCCGACCTGAAGAAGGAGGGCAACCAGCTCGACCTGCCGATCGCGCTGGGCCTCCTCACCGCCCACCGCGAACTGACGACCGATTCGCTGGAGGGCCGGATGGCCTGTGGCGAACTGGGCCTGGACGGCGAGGTACGCCCGATCCGGGGAGGTCTCCAGGTTGCCGAGTTGGCTGGCCGGCTCGGCATCCGCGAACTCCTGCTTCCGGCCGCGAACAGCCGGCAGGCCGCGGCGCTGTCCGGGACGCCGGTGGTACCGATCACCCATCTGCGGGAGGCGATCCAGCACCTGAGCGGCGACCTGGTCATCGCCCCGGCGACGCCGCTCCCCCGTAGCGAAACGAGCGGCGCCAGCCCGGACTTCTCCGATGTCCGGGGCCAGGAAACCGCCAAGCGAGCGCTCGAGATCGCGGCCGCCGGCGGACACAACGTTCTCTTCGTGGGTCCGCCGGGCACCGGCAAGACGATGCTCGCCCGCCGGCTGCCCGGCATCCTGCCTCCGCTGAGCGAAGCGGAAGCGATCACGGTCACCAAGATCCACTCGCTGTCCGCCTCCGTCCGCCGCAATGGACTGCTTTGGACCCGGCCCTTCCGCAGCCCGCACGCGGGAGTGTCGTCGTCCGGGCTGATCGGCGGCGGCTCCATGCCGAGACCCGGAGAGATCAGCCTCGCTCACGGCGGCGTGCTGTTCCTCGACGAGCTGCCCGAGTTCCGCCGCGACGCGCTGGAGGCGCTGCGCCAGCCGCTCGAAGACGGCGCCGTCACCGTCGTCAGGGCCCGGGCCCGGCTCACCTTCCCGGCCCGCTTCACCCTGGTCGCCGCCTGCAACCCCTGCCGCTGCGGCCATCTTGGAGATCCCCGTGCGGAATGCGTCTGCACGACCCGGGACATCGACCGCTACCGGCGTCAGCTCTCGGGGCCTCTGCTCGACCGCATCGATCTCCACATCGAGATGCCGGTGCCCAGCCTCGAGGAACTCAAGGGGCCGGCCTGCGAAACGTCCGCCTCGATCGCCGAGCGGGTGACGGCGGCCCGCCGTATCCAGGCCGGCCGGTTCCCCGCCGAACATCCGACGCCCCTGAACAGCGCCATGGCGCGCCGGGACCTCGATCGGCACTGCCGACCGACGACCGCCGCGCAGAGCCTCATCGACGCCGCGTTCGAACGCCTGGCGATGTCCGCCCGGGCGCTGGCCCGGGCGCTCAAGGTCGCGCGCACCATCGCCGACCTGGACGAGTCCCCCAAGGTCGACGTCACTCACGTTGCGGAAGCGATCCAGTACCGGCCGCTGGATCGCAGCGGACCGTGACGTCGAAGCGGAAGGCGGCCGGGCGGGGCTTCCCCTCCGCCCCGTCCGGCCGCCTCCCTGACGACTGGCCGCGTTTGCTGGTACAGTTCCGGCGTCGACCCGGTACCCGCCGTCGTCCCTTGAGGGTCCGGATGCTTGACACCAGTGCGCGCAAGAGGGATAATATTCGGATTCTTCTATACCTCGCGCCTCGGTGGTCGGCGCCCGCAGCGACTCAGCCCCCGACAGGCTCTTCCCAGCATGCGATCAAGGTTCCACACGATTGTCTTCGTGCCGCAGTCCCAGAAGCGGACCCGGCAGTTCCGCGTCAGCGGTCGCTGGTTGACAACCGTCGCGGTAACCGCAGCCCTGGTACTGGGCTTCGTCGGCTGGGTCACCATCGCCCAGGTGCGGTCGGCGGCGGAACTCCGCGACCTCGCCCGCATCGAGCGCGAGAACGAGGAGCTGCGGCGGGCCAACGATTCGTTCGAGGCCAGCATCTCGCGTCTGCAGCAGGCGCTGACCGACGCCGAGGATCGCACCCGGGACCTCGCGATCGTTGCCGGCCTCGAGCAGATGGTCGGTGGCGAGCCGGAGAATCGCCCGTCCGAAACCGGCGCCGGCGGCAGCTACGCGAGTTCCGCGGCGCCCAACAGCCACGACCTGTCACTGCTCGAAGCCCGAGCTTCCCGGCTCGGCGGCCAGCTCGACGAGGTGGACGGGGCCGTCGAGGATCGCCTCCTCCTGCTCCGTTCGACGCCCATGGTCTCGCCGGTGCGCGGCGTGATCAACAGCGGCTTCGGCTTCCGCCGCGATCCGATCACGGGGCAGCGCTCCCACCACGACGGCATCGACATCTCGGCCGACCGCGGCCAGCCGGTCTTCGCCACGGCCGACGGCATCGTCGTCCGCGCCGAGAGGGCGGGCAATCTGGGACGCGCTGTCTACATGGTCCACCGCTTCGGCTACGAGACGCGTTTCGGTCACCTGTCGAAGATCCTGGTGGAAGAGGGCCAGGAGGTCCGGCGCGGCGACACGTTGGGCTGGGTCGGCAACTCTGGACGGGCGACCGGCTACCACCTGCACTACGAAGTCCGGCTCAGCGGCGACACTCGCGACCCGTTCGGGTTCATGCGAGACCAGGGCTAGCGGCAAAGGCCGTGATGGCGGAGGCGCCGCGCCCCGGACACTACCGAATTGCGAATCGGCGAGCCGTCCGGCGGCGTCAGGCGTCGTTGACGGACACTCTCACGGAAAAGAGTCGATGATCTCCAAAGCGATCACCAAGATCTTCGGCAACAAGCACGACCGCGATCTGAAGCGGCTCCAGCCGCTCGTCGACGGGATCAACGCCCTCGAGCCGGAACTCGAGTCGTTGAGCGACGACCAGTTGCGGGCCCGCACCGCCGAGGCCCGGACCCGTCTCGACCAGGGCGCCGCCCTCGACGACCTGCTGGTTCCCGCTTTCGCCACGGTCCGCGAAGCCTCGCGCCGCACCCTGGGGATGCGGCACTACGACGTCCAGTTGCTCGGCGGCATCGTCCTCCACCAGGGGATGATCTCGGAGATGAAGACCGGCGAGGGCAAGACCCTCGTCGCCACCCTGCCCGTCTACCTCAACGCCCTCGCGGGCAACGGCGCCCACGTGGTCACCGTGAACGACTACCTCGCGCGCCGCGACGCCGACTGGATGGGCCAGATCTACCGGTTCCTCGGTCTCGGCGTCGGCGTCATCCAGCACGGCCTGACCGACAAGGAGCGCCAGCAGGCCTACGGCGCGGACATCACCTACGGCACGAACAACGAGCTCGGCTTCGACTACCTGCGCGACAACATGAAGTTCACGCTGGACTCCATGGTTCAGCGCGGACACCACTTCGCGATCGTCGACGAGGTCGACTCGATCCTGATCGACGAGGCGCGGACGCCGCTGATCATCTCCGGCCCGTCCGAACAGTCCACCGAGAAGTACACCCTGGTCAACCGCTTCATCCCCAAACTCGTGCGCGGCGAGGAGATCCGCGAGGGCGACCGGAAGTACATGACCGGCGATTTCGTCTGCGACGAGAAGGCGCACACCGCGACCCTCACCGACGAAGGCGCGGCCAAGGTCGAGAAGCTCCTCGGCATCGGCAACCTGTACGAAATGGAGAACATGGACGTGCTCCACGCGGTCAACCAGGGTCTGCGCGCGCACCACCTCTACCGGCGCGACGTCGAGTACCTGATGGAGAACGGCCAGGTCGTGATCGTCGACGAGTTCACGGGGCGGAAGATGCCCGGCCGGCGCTGGTCGGACGGCCTGCACCAGGCGGTCGAGGCGAAGGAAGGCGTGCGGATCGAGCGCGAAAACCAGACCTTGGCCACGATCACGTTCCAGAACTACTTCCGCATGTACGAGAAGTTGGCCGGCATGACCGGCACGGCCGACACCGAGGCCGGCGAGTTCGGCCAGATCTACAACCTGGACGTGATCGTCGTGCCGACCAACGAGCCGATGGTCCGCGACGACCGCTCCGACCTGGTCTACCGCACCACGCCCGAGAAGTGGAATGCCGTGGTCGAGGAGATCCAGGACTGCCAGGAGCACGGCCAACCGGTGCTGGTCGGCACCGTCTCGATCGAGAACAGCGAGATGCTGTCGCGTCTGCTCAAGAGGAACCGGGTCCCGCACGTCGTGCTGAACGCGAAGTACCACGAGCGCGAGGCGTCGATCGTGGCCCAGGCCGGCCGCCGCGGCGCGGTGACGATCGCCACCAACATGGCGGGCCGCGGCACGGACATCGTCCTCGGCGGCAACCCCGAACAACTGGCCCAGGCCGAAGTCGACGCCGCGAAGGACCCGGAAGGCTTCGCCCAGGCGCTCGCCCGGTACAACGAGTCGTGCGCCGCGGAACGGGAAGCAGTCGTCGCCGCCGGCGGCCTGCACATCCTCGGCACCGAGCGCCACGAGTCGCGTCGCATCGACAACCAGCTTCGCGGCCGTTCGGGCCGCCAGGGCGACCCCGGCTCCTCGCGCTTCTACCTCTCCCTGCAGGACGACCTGATGCGCATCTTCGCTTCCGACCGGGTCCAGGCCCTGATGAAGCGGCTCGGCATGGAGGAAGGCGTGCCGATCGAGGCGGGCATGGTGAACCGGGCCATCGAGCGCGCCCAGACCCAGGTCGAGGGCAGGAACTTCGAGATCCGCAAGAACCTGCTCGAGTACGACGATGTGATGAACAAGCAGCGCGAGGCGATCTACGAGCTGCGCCGCGACATCCTGCTCGGTCGCGAGGGTCACGGCTACGTGATGAAGATCGCCCGCGACGTCGTCGATTACCTGATCGAGCGCCACTGCCCCTCCAAGTTGGACCCGCGCGACTGGAAGCTCGAAGAGATGCGCTCCGATATGCGCGCCTACTTCAACCTCGACGAGGCCGATCTGGGCGAGCCGCTCGACGAGCTGGGCACAGACGAACTCCAGAACGCGATCATCGGCGCCGCCGAGCGGAGCTACCGCGAGAAGGAGGAGACGCACGGCGCCGAGGCGCTCCGGGCCGCCGAGCGCCACCACATGCTGCGCGTGGTCGACACGGCCTGGAAAGACCACCTGCTCGCCCTCGATCATCTGAAGGAGGGAATCGGCCTGCGAGGCTACGGCCAGCGCGACCCGAAGAACGAGTACAAGCGCGAGAGCTACGAACTGTTCACCGAAATGAAGGAGCGGACCGAGGACACGATCATCAAGGATCTGTTCCGGCTGCGACCGGTCTCCGCCGAGGAGATCGCGGAACTCGAACGCCGTCGCCGCGCGCTCAGCCCCCAGAGCATGCGCTTCCGCCACCCCAGCGCCCTCGGCCTGCCCGGTCCTCCCGCCGGGCCGCAACCGGGCGCAGGCCCCGGCATGCCCGGCATGCCCAGCTTCCCCGGCGGCCCTCCCGCTTCTGCCCAAGGCGGATTCCCACCGCCCCAGGCCATGGGCGGCCCGCCCATGCGCCCGCAGAAGCCGCGTACCGTCGTCCGCCCGCAAGCCAAGGTCGGCCGCAACGCCCCGTGCCCCTGCGGCTCCGGCAAGAAGTACAAGAAGTGCTGCGGCGCCGTCGTCGCCGTCTAGCTGCGCCACCGCCTCTCAGTTGATAGCGTTCGGCATGGAAACGCCGGACTCCGCGAGCGAAAGCCCCGCACTCGCCCTTACCTTCGACGATGTCCTCCTGGCCCCCGGCCTGTCGGAGGTGCATCCGAACGAAGTCCGCCTCGGCACCCGCATCACCCGCGGGATCGAGCTGAACATCCCGCTGATCTCGGCCGCGATGGACACCGTGACCGAGGCCGAGCTGGCGATCGCCCTGGCCCAGGAGGGCGGCATCGGGGTGATCCACAAGAACCTGTCGATCGACGCCCAGGCCACGGAGGTCGACCGGGTCAAACGCTCAGAAGCCGGCATGATCGTGAACCCGATCACGATCCGGCCCGAACGGCGCATCCACGAGGCGCTGGATCTGATGGCCCGCTACAAGATCTCCGGGGTCCCCGTCACCGACAGGCAGGGCCACCTGGTCGGCATCCTTACCAACCGGGATCTCCGGTTCGAAACGAACACGAGCCGGCCCGTATCCGAGCTGATGACGCACCAGAACCTGGTCACGGTTCCAGAAGGAACGACCCTGGAACAGGCCAAGACCCAGCTTCACCAGCACCGGATCGAGAAGTTGCTGGTTGTGGACGACGACGGCAACCTGAAGGGCTTGATCACGGTCAAGGACATCCAGAAGATGATGCAGTACCCGATCGCCTGCAAGGACGACCTCGGTCGCCTGCGGGTGGCGGCGGCGGTCGGCACCGGCGGCGACTACATGGAACGGGCGCTGGCGCTGGCAGCGGCCCAGGCCGATGTGCTCGTGGTGGACTCCTCCCACGCCCACAGCCGCGGCGTACTCGAAGCGACGGCTCGGATCCGCGAGGCGCTGCCGGACGCTCAGCTCCTGGTCGGCAACGTGGCGACCGCCGAAGGCGCGCGGGCGCTCGCGGAGCGCGGCGCGGACGGGATCAAGGTCGGCATCGGACCGGGCAGCATCTGCACCACCCGCGTCGTCACCGGCGCCGGCATGCCCCAGGTGACGGCAATCCGCGACGTCGCCGGTGTGGCCGGAGACCTGCCCATCGTCGCCGACGGCGGCATCCGCTTCTCGGGCGACCTGACCAAGGCGCTGGCCTGCGGCGCCCACAGCGTAATGGTCGGCTCCCTGCTCGCCGGCACCGAGGAAAGCCCCGGCGAGACCATCCTCTATCAGGGGCGCAGCTACAAGGCCTACCGCGGCATGGGTTCCCTCTCCGCGATGGCCCAAGGCAGCGCCGACCGCTACTTCCAGTCCGATGACCAGCCGCTCTCGAAGCTGGTGCCGGAGGGCATCGAGGGGATGGTCCCCCACAAGGGCAGCGTCCACCAGGTGATCGCCCAACTGGCCGGCGGCCTGCGCTCAGGCATGGGGCTATCGGGCTGCGCCAGTGTCGGCGAACTGCGAACCCGCGCCCGCATGGTTCAGGTCACCGCCGCCGGTCAGAAGGAAGGCCACGCGCACGACGTGGTCATCACCAAGGAGTCGCCGAACTACTGGGTCGACCGGGGCTGAGCCCCGCTCCGCGCCTCAGGCCTGCCAGGCGCGAGGATCGAGAGCGTACGGAAGCGGCGTCAGGTTCGTCATCCCGCCCTTCGTTATGACCACGAGATCCTCGAGCCGCACGCCCCAGCCGGCTTCCGGGTCGTAGAGACCGGGCTCGATCGTCACCACGTCGCCCGCCAGGAATTCCTCCGTGCCCGGTCCGGTCTCCCGGAAGCTGGGCAGCTCGTGCAGTTCGTAGCCGACTCCGTGTCCCAACAGGTGGAAGTAGCCGGTCTGCGAACCGGGGTTCTTGTCGGGCACCGCGAAGCCCTCGCCTTCGAACCTGCGGCACACCCGCTCGTGCAGGGTCCAACCGCGCACACCGGGCCGGACCGCCGCGAGACTGGTCTCGAGCGCCTCAAGCACCAAGCCGTGCGCCCGCGCCAGACCTTCCGGCGGCTCTCCGACGCAAAAGGTCCTGGTGCAGTCGGCGAACAGAAGGCCCCTCGGGAACAGATCGACGACCAGGGACTCGCCGGCCCGCAGAACCCGGTTCGGCGTGCCGGTGCTGTGTCCGGTCGCCCCCTCCTCCGCCGGGGCGACAATCGAACTCTCCGGCTGTTCCAGGCCGTGGCCGGCAAACACCGCGGCGGCCCGGGCCTTGACCCGAGGCACGGTTACGCGCTCCTCGCCCAGCCAGAGTTCGCCCCGCTCCCGCGTCGCACTGCCGGCGAGCATCCGCGCCACCGACGCGAAAGCCTCCACTGTGGCGCGCGCGGCGGCGGCGATCCCCTCGATCTCGCTCCCGGTCTTGGTCCGGCGCAGGGCCTGCATCAGCCCGCGCCCCGAAACCGGCGCCCGGTTCGCCTCGCGTAGCGCGCCAGCCACTGCCACCGCCGAACCCGCCGGGGGCCGGCCGGCGAGGGCGACCCGACCGGGGCCGATCCCGGCCCGGTCGAAGGCCGACTCGAGCGCCGCTAAGAGGATCTGCTCGGAGTTCTTCCCCTCACGGCGCAGGGTCTCCAGGTCGAAATCCGCCGGGTGGATCAGCTCGACGCCGCCGGCCTCGGCCAGGGCCGCTTCCTCCCGCTCCATCGACGTGAAGTAGACGAGACGGGCGCCCGAACCGTCGGCGAGCACGCAGGCGTCCCCCAACCGCGCTTCGCCGACGAAGGGAAGCAGGTCCGGGTCGCGGCTCGATCCGGCGAGCACCAGGAGAGCCTCGGCCTCCTCCTTGGCGAGCAGCCCGGCCAGGAGTTCGCCGCGCGGCCAGGTCATCCCGGCGCCTCGCAAGCCCTCAGACGTGGTCGTCCAGGAACGCCTGGAACCGCATCTTGGGGGCCGCGCCGGTCATGCGCCCCACGATCTCGCCGTCCTTGAACAGGATGAAGTGCGGGATCCCCTGCACGCCATAGCGAACGGCAACATCCTGTGCGTGGTCGACATCCAGCTTGGCGATCCTCACCCGGCCGCCGTACTCATCCGCCAGTTCGTCGAGAACCGGCGCCACCATGCGGCAGGGGCCGCACCAGGTGGCCCAGAAGTCGACCAGGACCGGGCTTTCGGCGCCCAGCACCTGATCCTCGAAGCTCTGACTGTCCACGTTGAAGATCTGTTCGCTTGCCATGGGTTGGGTTCCTCGCGTTTCCTCGTTTCAGGTTAGTTCATGCCGGCATCAACCGGAACTCTCGAGACGGCGAAAGTACTCCCGCGCCGCGTCCGCGTCACGCCCTATCTGGGCGGAAAGGTCCATCATCGACGAGAACAGCTTTTCCTCCCGCAGGTGCCGGCAGAAGGACACGTCCACGCGCTCGCCGTACACATCGCTCGAGAAGTCGAGGATGTGGCTCTCGATGACCCGCCGGTAGTTCTCGTACACGGTCGGCCGGGTGCCGATGTTCGTCACCGACCGGAAGGTCGCCTCGAAGCTGGGGAAGTACACCTTGGTCACGTACACACCGTTGTGCGGGTAGAGCTCGCTCTCGGGCGCCAGGTTGATCGTCGGCCACCCCAGCCGCTGCCCCATCCTGTCGCCGCGAGCGATGGCGCCCGTCATCGTGTACGGGCGTCCGAGCAGATCGTTCGCCTCCGCGATCCTGCTTTCCAGTACGAGACGTCGGATCCGGCTGCTCGACACCCGCTCGCCTCCGGAACGCACCTCGTCGATCTCAATGGCCGCGAAACCGCAGGACGCCCCCATTTCCTTGAGCAGCGCCATGTTGCCCTCACGCCGCCGGCCGAAGGTGAACTTCGAGCCCACGTAGAGCTCGGCCACCGCCAGCCGGCCGTGCAGGAAGTCGCGCACGAAGGTGCGCGCCCGGGTGCCTGCGAACTCGTGCGAGAAGCGGATCGTGAGCACGTAGTCGATGCCCGCGGCCGCCAGCAGGGCTTCCTTCTGGTCCTGGGTGACCAGCCGCGGCGGCGCCTCCTCCGGTCGGACGACGCTGAGAGGGTGCGGATCGAAGGTGATCACCGCGGACGGAACGCCGACCTCGCGAGCGCGGCCGGTCACCATGTCCAGCACGCTCTGCTGGCCGATGTGGATGCCGTCGTAGTTGCCGATCGTGGCGATCACGCCACGCGGGAGTTCGGTCGACTTCATCGCGTCGCGGATCGCCGGCATCAGGGCTTCGCCCCCAAGCCAGGCGGCCTAGCGGCCGCGGCCGCTCCCCCCAGTCCGACGATCCGGCCCACCAGGTCGTCGGCGTACGCATCCGTCACCTCGACCTGCGCGATCCTCCCCGCGGCGACATCCGCCAGCGCCAGGTCGACCGTGCCGCTGCCGGCATCGCCGGCGACGATGTCGTTGATCAGCACCCGGCCGTCCACGTCCGGCGCCATGCCCTGGTGCCGGGCACAGAGCAGGTGCTCGGTCTCCTCGCAGGGTCCCTCGATCAGCATCGGCAGCGTTCTGCCGACGAAACGTTGCCGGCGCTCCAACGCGATGTCCCGCTGCAGCTCGAGCAAACGCTCCTTGCGCTCCTCCGCCACCCGCCGCGGCACCTGGTCCGGCAGCGCCGCCGACGGCGTATCGCGCTCGCGGCTGTAGACGAACGCGCCGAGGTGATCGAAGCGGACCTCGGCAACGAAGTCGAGCAGGTCGTCGAAGGCCGCGTCGTCCTCGCCCGGGAAGCCAACGATGAAGGTCGTGCGCAGGCTGACCTCGGGATCGAGCTCGCGCGCCCGCTCGAAGATCCGCCGGTAGCGGTCCGCGTTTCCGCCCCGGCGCATGGCGCGCAGCATGCGCCGGTCGCTGTGCTGGAGCGGCATGTCGAGGTACGACGCCACCCGCGGTTCGGCCGCCATCAACTGAAGCAGGGCGTCGTCGAGCGTGGTCGGATAGGCGTAGAGGAACCGGATCCAGTCCGCGTCCGTGCCCGCGAGCAGTGCCTCCACGAGACGCGCCAGACCGTGCCGGCCGTAGTCCAGGTCCTCTCCGTAGCGGGTCGTGTCCTGGGCCACGAGCACGAGTTCATGGGCGCCGCGCGCCACCAGATCGCGCCCCTCCGCGACCAGGCTGGCCACCGACCGGCTGCGCAACCGGCCCCGCCACACGGGAATGGCGCAGAAGGTGCACGGGTTGTTGCACCCTTCCGCGACCTTGAGGTACGCGTAGCCGCTCGTGGTCAGCAGCCGGCTGTCCCGGTGATCGAAGACCAGGTGGGACGCGGAGGGCTCCGCGGCCGGAGCGCCGCCGAGCTGCACCAGGGAACCCACCTGGCGCAGGGAGTCGAGATCGACGAAGCCGTCGATCTCGGGGATCTCGGCCTGAAGTTCCTGGCCGTACCGGTTGGCCATGCAGCCGGCGACCAGAACCTGCCGTACGGGCGCGCCGCCGTCGGACTTGCGGGCCGCGGCGTCCAGAATCGCTTCGATCGACTCCTCCCGGGCCTCGTCGATGAAGCCGCAGGTGTTCACGATCACCGTCTCGGCCTCATCGAGGTCCGCGACCAGCCGGTAGCCCTGACGGTCCAGGACACCGAGCATGATCTCGCTGTCGACGTGGTTCTTGGCGCAGCCGAGGCTGACCAGGCCAACCGGGGCCCGGCGCTCCGGCACGCCGGACACAGCGCCCGGATCCGCCCTCCTCGCGGGGGTCGACACGGTTTCCTTAAGAGGCGGCGGCAGCCGTCTGGCGCGCCTGACGCGTCGACGGATCGAGGGCGTCCAGGAGTTCCTCGCGCCCGACATGCCGACCCTTCATCACGTCCTGCGCGGTGCGGTACTTGAGCGCGTCCTCGTTGTGCCACAGCTCGTGGAAGAGCTGCTTCACGCGCCGACGCGACATGCGGCAGAAGAGGTCGCACAGCGCCGCGGAACGTTCGGCCGACTCGGCGCCCTTCTGCGCCTCCGTGTGGGCCCGGGAGATCGAGGCGGCCATGGCGAAGAGCTCGTTCACCGCGTCGACGAGGCGGAACAGGAACATCTGGCGCCGCTCCATCTTCTCGCGGTAGACGAGCATGCCGTGGAAGCTCTCCCGCGCCAGCTTGCGCGCGGCGCGGTCGATGAAGCGGAGGTGCCGGGCATGGCGCCCGTAGCCGGCGTAGCGGGGCCAGCGACCCCACGCCAGCCACCGCGTCGGATACCACCAGGCGTAGAAGAGACCGATCTTCGGCAGCGCCGCCAGCTTGGCGCCGAAGCCGGCGCGCTTGTCGATCAGGGCGCCGGCCACCTGCAGGTGCTTGTCCACCGCTTCGCGGGCCATGATCAGGTGCATGATCTCGCTCGAACCCTCGAAGATCCGGTTGATCCGGAAGTCGCGCATCATCCGCTCGATGCCGACCGGCTCCTCACCGCGGTCACGCAGGGAGGACTCCGTCTCATAGCCGCGGCCGCCGCGCACCTGCATCGTCTCGTCGATGATCTGCCAGCCGCGCCAGGTGTTCCACTCCTTGCAGGCCGCGCTCTCGAGCCGCAGATCGAGCTTCTTGTTGTTCGCCATGTGGCTGGCCAGCTTGACGATCGCCTCCATGGCGAAGCCGTAGGCCGCGATGTCCGAGATCTTCTGCGCGATCGCCTCGTGCTTGCCGATCGGCACGCCCCACTGGATCCGCGTGCTGCTGAACTCACGCACCGCCTTCAGGCAGTACTTGGCGGCGCCCACCGAGCTGTTGGGGATCGACAGCCGGCCATCGTTCAGGGTGGTCAGGGCGATCTTGAGTCCCTTGCCCTCCTGGCCGATCAGGTTCTCCTTCGGCACCTTCACGTTGTCGAACTGGATGATGCCGTTCGCCAGTGCCCGGAGACCCATGAAGTGGCAGCGGCGCTCGACCGAAACTCCCTCCCAAGCGGTTTCGACGACAAAGGAGCTGATCTTCTCGGTCACGGGATCCATCGCCATGACCACCAGGAGACCGGCCTTGGTGCCGTTGGTGCACCACAGCTTGGTGCCATTGAGCAGGTAGAAGTCACCGTCGAGCACGGCCGACGTCGCCAGCCGGGCGGGATCCGAACCCACCTCCGGCTCGGTGAGGGCGAAGGCGGAGATCTCGCCCGCCGCGCAGCGCGGCAGGTACTTCCGCTTCAGCTCCTCGGTGCCGAACAGGTTGAGCGGCTGCGGCACCCCGATCGACTGGTGAGCCGACAGCAGGGCCGTCAGGTTGCCGTCGAAGGCGCCGATCAGCTCCATGACCTGGGCGTACTCGACCTGGTCGAAGCCGAGGCCGCCGTACTCGGTCGGGATCTTCATGCCGAAGGCGCCGAGCCGGGCGAGACCGTCGATCACGTGGTCCGGGTA
Organism: Candidatus Multivorans sp.; assembly: GCA_965205295.1. Classification (GTDB taxonomy): domain Bacteria; phylum Acidobacteriota; class Thermoanaerobaculia; order Multivoradales; family Multivoraceae; genus Multivorans. The sequence goes on along the minus strand of OZ242167.1, from coordinate 562,529 downwards.
GTCCTCCGAGACGTCGATCTCGATCGGATCGACCTCATCGCGCAGGAAGTCCGTCAGCGCCGAGTAGAAGGACTCGAACTCCGGCCGCCACTCGTCCCGCGTGGGATAGGGGCAGATCAGGTCGAACCGGAAGTTGCCGAGGAACAGCTCCTTCATGAAGGACGGGTTCTTCCACTCCTTCTGGCGCGATGCCTCGGCGACCGCTCGGGCCTTCTCTTCGCTCACTCGAACCTGTGGCTGGCTCATCGACTCGGCTCCTGTTGGCTCCATGAAACAACATGTACCCTGCGCATCAGCGCGGCGAAGACGCCGCGACTCTACTGCTGACTGGCAAGGGTCCCTCCCGACGCGTCGGGACGGGCGCATTGTACCCGGCGGCGGCCGCCGCCGTCCCCTCAGGCCTACTTCGTGCCCCAGCCGCCGCCGCCCGGCGTCTCCAGAACCAGAAGGTCGCCCGGCTCGATGTCGGCCTGATCGACGGAGGCCAGTTCCCGGACCCCGCCCGCGGCGCGCAGGATGCGGGCGCGGCCGACGGTTCCGCACTCGCCGCCAAGGGCGCCGAAGGGCCGCTCCACCCGGTGCTGGCCGAGCACCGAGACCTGCTGCCGGGTCAGGAAGCGCAATTCGCGCCGGAGACCGTCGCCGCCCGGGTACCGGCCGGCCCCGCCCGACCCCGGACGTAGGGCAAACCGCTCGAGACGCACGGGATAGCGATGCTCCAGCACTTCCGGATCGGTGATCCGCGTGTTCGTCATGTGGGTGTGGACACCGCTGGCGCCCGCAAAGCCGGGACCGGCGCCGGCGCCCCCGCCGACCGTCTCGTAGTACCCGAAGGTGTCGTCGCCGAACAGCGTGTTGTTCATCGTGCCCTGCCCGCAGGCGCAGACTCCGAGCGCCCGCAGCAGCGTGTCGACCACCCGCTGACTCGTCTCGACGTTGCCCCCGACCACCGCCGGGCAGCGCCGCGGGTCCGCCGAGAACTCCGGGTTCAGCATGCCCCGGGGGATCACGATCTCCACCGGCTCGAGCAGCCCCTCGTTGAGCTGCAGCGGCACTCCGATCAGCAGCCGCAGCACGTAGATCGTGGCGCTGCGGACGATCGCCGGGGTGGCGTTCAGGTTGCCCGGGTGGGTCGCGGCGCTGCCGGTGAAGTCGATCCGCGCCGAACCGCCCTCGATCGTCACCTCGACCTCGATCGGCGAGCCGTCGTCGAGCCGCTCGAGAGCGTGGAAGGACTGGCGCCCGGTGCTCTGTGTGTGTTCCTCCAGCGCGACCCGCATGCGCTCGGCGGCGCGCGAGTAGAGCGCCGTCATGTAGCGACGCACCTCGTCCTCGCCGTGGTCCGCCGCGAGCTGCTGGAGCGCGGCCGCTCCACGCCGGTTGGCCGCCACCGCCGCGCCGAGATCGGCGAGATTCTCGGCCACCGACCGGGACGGACACGGGCCGCGGCGCAGCAGCGCCTCCATCTCGTCCCACCGGGGTTCGCCGGCCCGCACCAGGCGCCGCGGCGCGATGACCACGCCCTCTTCGGCCAGGTTCGCCGCCTTCGGCGGCATCGAGCCGGGGCGAATGCCGCCGAGTTCGGCGTGGTGGGCCCGGTTCGCCACGTAGCCGATCAGCCGGCCGTCCACATGGACGGGGGCGATGACCGTGATGTCCGGCAGGTGGGACCCGCCGTAGGCGGGATGGTTCGTGACCGCCACATCGCCGGGGCCGAGGTCGAGTTCGGCGGCGACACCCCGCACGCACTCGCCGAGAGCGCCCAGGTGCACCGGTATGTGCGGCGCGTTGACCAGCAGCCTGCCATCCGCATCGAGCAGGCCGCACGAGAAGTCGAGCCGCTCCTTGACGTTCACCGACATCGCGGTCCGCTGCAGCATCACGCCCATCTCGGACGCGACCGCCGCGAACCGGTTGGAGAACAGTTCTAGCCGAACGGGATCCACGGGCGAAGTCTACGCGGGCGGCGGAGTGCCTGGTTGCCAGGCCCTGGGAACGCGGGCATCCTGCCCGCATCCGCCGAAGGCGGAATCCGCTCGCCCAAGTCGCTAAGGTACCGCTTCCACGACCCGACACCCCTCAGGAGCCGCCATGACCGACAGCACGATGATGGACTTCCCGTTGACGATCCGCATGATCTTCGACCACGGCCGCCGGGTCTACGCCGACAGCCGCGTGATCACCTGCCAGGAGGACGGCGCGCGCATCGGCGCCTACGCCGAGGTCGCGGACCATGCCGCGCAGCTCGCCCACGCGCTGCAGGGGCTGGGCATCGAGCCGGGCGACCGCGTCGGCACCTTCGCCTGGAACAACCAGGAGCACATGGAGGCGTACTTCGCCATCCCGTGCATGGGCGCGGTCCTGCACACCCTGAACATCCGCCTGTTCCCGGAGCAGTTGACCTACGTCACGAACCACGCCGAGGACCGCGTCGTGATCGTCGACGATTCCCTCATTCCGCTGCTGGCCCGGGTCGCCGCCGACCTGACCACGGTGGAGCACTTCATCGTGGTCGGCGACGGCGACGCCTCGGCGCTCACCGCGGGAGGCGCCACGATCCATCGCTACCACGACCTGCTCGAAGGCCAACCCACCGAGTTCGACTGGCCGGATATCGACGAGCGGGCGGCATGCGCGATGTGCTACACGAGCGGCACCACCGGCAACCCGAAGGGCGTCGCCTACAGCCACCGGTCCTCCTTCCTGCACGCCCTCGGCGTCGCCTCGGGCGGCGCGCTGGGCATCAGCCAGCAGGACAGCATCCTGGCGATCGTGCCGATGTTCCACGCCAACGCCTGGGGTCTGCCCCACGTCGGCTGGTTCACCGGGGCAGACTTCGTGATGCCCGACCGCTTTCTGCAGGCGGAACCCCTGTGCCGGATCATCGCGGAGCACCGGCCGACCCTCTCCGGCGCGGTGCCGACGATCTGGAACGAGGTGCTTCGCTACTCCGAGAACCACGAGGTCGACTTCTCCTCGTTCCGCGCGGTCCTGTGCGGCGGCTCGGCCGTGCCGCGATCCCTGATCGAAGGGTTCCGCGACCGCTTCGGCGTCGACATCATCCAGGGCTGGGGGATGACCGAGACCTCGCCCCTCGCGGCCATGGCGATTCCCCCACGCGGCACCCCGCGCGAAGAAGAGGTCGACTGGCGGGTGAAGACCGGCCGCATCATCTCCGGGGTCGAGATCAGGATCACGAACGACGCTGGCGAAGTCATGCCCTGGGACGGCGAAGCGGTCGGCGAGATCGAGATCCGCGGTCCCTGGATCACGGGTTCCTACTATCTCGACGACGACCCCGAGAAGTTCCACGACGGCTGGCTCCGCACCGGCGATGTCGCCTCGATCGACCGGTTGGGCTTCGTCCAGATCACCGACCGGGCCAAGGACGTGATCAAGTCGGGCGGCGAGTGGATCTCCTCGGTCGACCTCGAGAACGAACTGATGGGCCACCCCGCCGTCGCCGAAGCCGCCGTCGTCGGCGTGCCGGACGACCGCTGGGACGAACGCCCTCTCGCCTGCGTCGTGCTCAACGACGGCGCCGACGCCGACCCCGGCGAACTCAGGAGCTACCTCGCCGACCGCGTCGCCCGCTGGTGGGTCCCCGAGCGCTGGACCTTCATCGACGAGGTGCCGAAGACCAGCGTCGGCAAGTTCGACAAGAAGGTCCTGCGGGCCCGGTACGGGAACGGCGAGCTGGAGGTTCTGACCTCCTGACACTTGACACCAAACTGCACAAGTCGGATACCCTGAACTGTCATGAGAACGGTGAACGCCCTGCAACTTCGTCAGAGTCTCGGCAAAGTACTCGACCACCTCGAGCGGCACGGGGACCCGATTCTCGTCTGCCGTCGCCGGACGCCGGCGGCAGCCCTGGTCAGTCTGAAGGACTACCGGGAGCGCTTCGTCGACCGAGAAGCCGATGACCGGCGGCGTGAAGTGGTTGCCAGGCTGCGCGGGTTGAAGTTCGAGTCGCCGGTCAGAGGCACGACGCTCGACATCCTTCGCGACCTTCGGTCTTGATCGTCGTAGACGCTTCGGTCGCGATCAAGTGGTTCGTGTCCAGCGAGCCACTGGTAGAAGAGGCGGAGGGCGTTCTCGGAGAGATCGAGGAGAATCCGTCTCGCTACCTGGTCCCGGATCTGTTCATGAACGAGTTGCTCGCCGTTCTCTGCCGCCTGCCTGGGAGCACTCCGTCAAAGGTCAAGGAGGCGCTTTCTCTGGTCGAAGCGCTCGGCATGACGCGGGTCGGCAACGGACATGAACTCCTGGCTCTTGCGGCCGACTTCGCAGGCCACTGGCGGCTATCCGGATACGACGCGGTCTACCTGGCGCTGGCTTCGCTCGCAGGCGGCGAGTGGCTGACCGCTGATGCGCGGGCGGTGCGCCGGGTTGCGAACAGCGACCTGGTTTCTCTGCTCGGGTCGTAGCCGACGCCGGAACAGGCAGTCTGCCGAGCAGCCTGACTCAGTCCCCCGCCACCCCCAGGTGCTCGTTGAACCAGGCGACCAGCGCGCTCGCGGCGCGCTCGCTGTCCTCGCCGCGGAAGCCGTGGGCGGCGCCTTCGATCACCACCAGCTTGGAGGTCACGCTCGCCTCGTCGAAGGCGGCCTTGATCCGCTCGCTGTTCGCGAGCGGCACGAGTTGGTCGGCATCGCCGTGGACGAGCAGGGTCGGCGGATCGTCCTCGCTGACGAACAGGACCGGTGAGATGGCGGTCGCCTTCTCCGCGTCGAAATCGAGTGCCGGGAAGCGCTCGTTCGGGCCGGTAAGCCCCTGCAGGTCGACCGGCGGGAAGTAGGCGACCACCGCGGCGACGCGGTTTCCGGTCTGTTCGACCTCATCGTCGCTATCGGGGTTCCCCTCGTCCGAGGCGTTGCCGAGCATCAGGGACAGGTGGCCGCCGGCGCTGCCGCCGGTGACACCCAACCGGTCCGGGTCGACGCCGAAATCGTCCGCGTTGAGGCGAACGTAGCGGACCGCGCGGCGCACGTCGGCGACCGCCTCCGGCACCTTGAACAACGGGGCCGAACCGTGGCGGACCATGAACACGGCGTAGCCGTTGTCCAGGAGATGGCCGATCGCACCGGCGCGGCGACTGTCACCGGACACGATGCGGTGCGGGTCGTTCCAGCGGGAGAACCAGCCGCCGCTGACCATGAACAGCACGCCGGCGCCGTTCTGATCCGCCGGCACGAGTGCATCGAAGGTCAGGGCCATGCCCATCTTGTGGCCGTAGACCACGTCGGCGTGGACTTCGGTTTCGCCACCGGCGGAAAGCGGCGCGGCGATCAGGGCGGCGGCGAGCAGGAATGCGAGTAGGTGTTTCACGAGTGTCTGTCTCACTTGGGGGGGTTTCTCCATGTTCTCGGTCTGTTCGCTCGGGCGGACGTCTTGGCTCAGGCCACTACGGCCGCGCGCCTCCCGCCGTCTCCTGCAACGGGCTCTCTGACTGCATTTTGGCAGCGGCAACCATATCCGCAACGTCGGCCAGCAGGGCCTTGGCGTCGAAGACGATCCCGTCCTTGATCGTGTAGCGGACGCCGCCGACCCGCTCGGGGCGGCCCGTCTCATCGTTGAGCCGCACGGCGCCGGTGCCGTAGAGCACCTTCAGGTTCGCGACCGGGTTCTCGTCGACCACGAGCAGGTCGGCCAGCATGCCCTCGCGCACGATGCCGAACTCCATCTCGGCGCCGCTGGCCCGGGTCAGCTCCTCGGCGCCGTACATGGTCGCCGAGCGGATGACCTCCAGCGGATGGAAGCCAGCCTCCTGGAGCAGTTCGAGCTCCAGGACGGTGCCGAAACCGTAGGTCTGGTAGATGAAGCCGGAGTCCGAACCGATCGTGACCCGGCCGCCGCGGTTCTTGTACTCGTTGAGGAACTGCATCCACACCCGGTAGAAGTTCTTCCACGCCACCTCGTCCCAAGTCGTCCAGTCGTACCAGTAGGAGCCGTGGTCCTCGCGGCTGGGGACGTAGAACTCGGCGAGCGCGGGCAGGGTGTAGTCGGCGTGCCAGTCGGCGTTGCGCGCCCGCATCACGTCGCGGCCGGCCGAGTAGATCGTCATCGTCGGGTTGATGAAGAAGTCGAGTTCGAGGAACTCGTCGAGCAGGGCGTTCCAGCGCTCGCCGCCGGGCTCGACGAGGCGCCACTGGCGGGCCACCTGGCCGAAGCGGTACTGCTCGTCCATGTAGTTCATCTGCGGCGGCCAGGGCTGCACGTCGGCGCCGTCGTACATCGACTCGAACAGGCCGTAGAAGTGGGTCATCCCGACCAGGCCGAGGCGGGCGGCGTCGAGGGCGTTCATGTGCGCCACGCCCATCTGGTCGAGGTGGGCCGTCGATCCCATACCCAGGCTGCCGGCCTCGTCGATCAGAGCCGCCATGATCTTCGGCGGGTAGGCGCCGAGCTTCAATCCGTCCACGCCCTTCTCGTGGGCGTAGCGCACCCACTCCCGCGCGTCGGCGGGAGTGCGGATGTCGCGGTCCTTCCACTCCTTGCCGCCGCCGGGTCGTTGATAGGACACGAGGCGCGGCGCCGTGATCTCGTTGTTCCGGCTGCGCTCCTTCTCGCTCAGGTCCCAGTCCAGGGGCCCGGTGGGCACGCCGCGAACGGTCGTGACGCCATGCCCCAGCCACAGCTTGTAGACGTACTCCGCGGTGGGGGCCTTCGGCACGCCGCCGGTATGCGCGTGGAGATCGACCAGGCCCGGCAACACCCACGAGCCCGTGAGGTCGAGTTCGCGGCCGGCGTCCTTGGGACGCTTGTCCTCGTCGATCTTGCTGCCAGGCATCCCGATGCTCTTGATCTCCTCGATCCGGTTGCCCTCGATGACGATGTCGACCGGCCCCGAGGGAGGCGCACCGGTGCCGTCGACGAGGAAGACGCCGCGCAGGATCAGGCGGTCGAAGGGACCCTCGCCCTCGTCGTCGGGCCGCGGCGGCGCCGGCTCGACGAGCTTCGGCTCTTCCTCTTCGTCCTCTTCGTCGTCGGCGGCCGCCAGAGGCGCAGCCGCCGCGAGAGCTACCAGAACGGACAGGCCGAAGCCGAACAGACGCCTCCAGGGCGAAAGACCCACACTCAACTGAGACATGCCTTCTCCTTCCAGTCTTCCTGGCCGTGGAACCGAGGGACCGAACCTATCGCGGCCCAGGCGGCACCGTTCAGGATCAGGACAGCGAGGGCCGCTCGCCGGAATCGACCACGGCGCTCAGGTAGAGCAGCGCCTGGCCCGGCTGGGGCGCCCTCACGAGGAGGCTGTGGGTGGCGGTGAGCACGTCACGGCGGCTGATCTGCCCGGCCAGCCTGCGGCCCCGCAGCACCGGCAGCCGGCGGTAGGGCGTGCTCTTGAAGATGCGGGCGATGGCCAGAAGGTCCGTGTCCTCGGAGATCGTGCGCGCCTTGCGGTCCATGAAGGCCGACGCGTCCGTGGAGTCGAGTTCGAAGTCCCCGGGCTCGCCTTCCTCCTCCGGCGCCGCCAGATCCTCCAGGCCGAGTTCGCTGCTGCGCTCGCGCAGAATCGAGCGCCGGCCGTCGAGCGCCGACGTCAGGTGGTGGGAGGCCGCGAGCACGTCACGGCGGCTGACCTGGCCCACCAGCGTGCCGTCCCGGACCACCGGCAGGCGCCGGTACGGCGTATCCAGGAAGCGCTGGGCCACCTCGAGCAGCGGCTCGGAACCGTCGATCACGCGCCCGAAGTCGGTGTTCATGAAGGCGTCGACCGGCGCCGCCGGCAACTGGTCATAGGCCAGCCCGAGCAGAACGTCCATCGAGCACTTCTCGGAAAAGACCCCCAGCAACCGACCGTTCTTGTCGACCACCGGCGCGCCCGAAATCCGGTTCTTGAGCAGCAGGGCGATCGCGTCGAGAGCCGACATGCCGGCCTTGAGCGTCACCAGACGGGTGGCCATGAAGTCTCGCGCCCGAGTACCGCGGCGCCGCGCCAGACCGCGTTCGTCGGCGGCGCGAGCGGTCACGGTGAGCACCGTGAGGCAGCTCTTCTCGGACAACATGCCGAGGTAGCGATGCCGCTCGTCGATCACCGGCGCGCCGGTGATGCGGTGCCGCAGCAGCGCGCTGATGCCGTCGTAGACGTGAGTCCGCGGATGCAGCGTGACCAGCTTGGTCACCATGATGTCCCGCGCCAGCTTGGGTCTGTCGATCGTCTTGTCCATCGCGAACCACCAATCGTAGCAGCGGCCGCCTCAACCGAGCACCGCCCGAGCACCGCAGACTGGTAGGGTCGCCGGTTCCCGCAAATCCCAACTCACCTGCCAGTCGAGGGAGTACCCATGACTCGTGCCGCCACCCTGCCCCGCCTCCTGACCGCACTCCTTGCTGTCGCTTTCCTGAGCCTTGGTCTCACAGCCTGCGCCGAGACGCGCGCCGATACTCCGTTCCAGGGACCGCGCGATCTGGCGAGCGCGGCGCCGGAAAGCGTCGGCATGTCGAGCGAACGGCTCGAGCGCCTGGACGACGCGATGCAGGGCCTCGTCGACGACGGTCTGCTGGCCGGCATCACGACGATGATCTCCCGCCACGGCAAGATCGCCCACTTCGGCGCCTTCGGACACCAGGACATCGAAGCCGGCGCCCCGATGAGCGAGGACACGATCTTCCGCATCTACTCGATGAGCAAGCCGATCACCGGCGTCGCCCTGATGATCCTCTACGAGGAGGGCAAGTTCCGGCTCTCCGACCCGGTCCACCGCTACATCCCCGAGTTCGAGGGGCTGGTGGTCGCCAAGGAGGATGGGCCGAACGGCCAGCCGATCACCGAGCCGGCCGACCACCCGATGACGATCCGCGAGCTGATGAGCCACACCGCGGGTCTCTCCTACGGCATCTTCTCCAACACCCAGGTTGACGCGATGTACAGGGAGGCGGGCATCGTCACCAACCCGGACCACACCCTCAAGGACATGATCGACGAGCTCGCGAAGATCCCGTTGCTCTACCAGCCAGGCTCGACGTGGCACTACAGCGTCGCCGTCGACGTCCAGGGCTACCTGGTCGAGGTGCTCTCCGGCCAGCCGTTCGACGAATTCTTAGGCGAGCGGGTCTTCGGTCCACTCCGCATGAACGACTCGGCCTTCCACGTCGCCGCCGACAAGGCCGACCGCTTCTCCCAGGTCTACACCCACGACGAGGACGGCAACCTGTTGGCCCAGGAGGGCTTCGGCGGCCGCCGCGACTACCTCGACCCGCCCGCGTTCCTCTCCGGCGGCGGCGGTCTGGTCTCGACCACGATGGACTACATGCGGTTCAGCCAGATGATGCTCAACGGCGGCGAGCTGGACGGCGTCCGCATCCTGGCGCCCTCGACCGTCAAGCTGATGCACCTCAACCACCTGCCCCGCGAACTCGGCGAGATGTCGCCGGGCACCGGCTTCGGACTCGACTTCGCCGTCGTCCTGGACCCCGTCGCCGCCGACGGCATCTCCAAGGGCGAGTACTACTGGGGCGGCGCCGCCGGCACCTGGTTCTGGATCGACCCGAAGGAAGACCTCGTCTTCGTCGGCATGATCCAGCACTTCGGACCCCGCCGCCCGGACGTACGTTCCCTGAGCCGCCGTCTCACCTACCAGGCAATCCTCGAGTAGGCCTCGTAGCGGGCGGGCAGCGTCCGCCCAACCTTCGCTAGGTCGAACGTGTCGCCGACCGCGGCGCCCGGCCGCAGCCGAGACCCTCTACAACCAGGACGGCGTCCAACTGTCGGCGACGGCGCGGGGCATCGATCCCGGCGGAGCGACCTGCCGCATCCGGGAAGAGCGCCACACGGCGGAGCAGTACGAGAAGCTGAAGCCCAACCACGGCCAGCCCCTGAACGTCTGGCGTGTGGAGCTCGGGGTGGCCAACTACTCCGGCTAGGTGCTGGACTACTTGAGCGCCCACCTCAACGTGGAGTCGGCCTGACCGCCCTGCGACAACTGGGATGGACTGGGCAACTACGGCAAGCAGGTCGTCTGGACCGGTCCTCTGATGACGATCCAGGACGTCGGGAGTGTGGCGCCGGGTGAGGAGCGGCGCGAGATCGAGTTCGTGCTGGCATGGCACGAGGACGATCCGGTGGTGGGGCGCTGGGACATCGACTACGACTTCGAGGTCGGGGGCCGCTGGGAGCGAAACTGCCCAAGAGACGGCCAGTGCCCCCTCGGGGACCGCTCGCACCGCCGGCGGGTTCCAGCCGGACGACACCTGCGCCGACAAGGAGTCGGTCGCCGACTGGAGGAACCGCTATCTTGACGTGCCGTTTCCCACGTGCTGGATGGAGATTGAGAACTACCCGCGGTGCTACTTCTGGAACGACCAGTTGAAGTCGGAGAGCGCGGTAGTAACCTGGACTGGCGAATGTTCTGACCGGCAGGCAAACGGGTTCGGGACGCTCAAATTTCGCACCTACACCGACACCGGGCAACTACAGAACGGCAAGAAGAACGGCGACTGGTCTCTTCGGTGGCCTAACGGGCGGGTGGAGGAAGGACCGTACGTGGACGGCAAGAAGAACGGTCGCTGGACCTGGCGACACGCCGACGGCAGCGACGGGATCCCAAGCTGCTACGACAACGGCAAGTTCGAGGCCTGCCCGTACCGGTAAGCCGGTCCCGCTCCTACTTCTCCTCAAAGTACGGCCAGACCGGCCGCTGCCGTCGCTCTCGCGGCTGACGTCGCGCGTGTCGATCGCCGCGACTTCGGAGGCCCGCAGCAGCGCGTCGCTCATCGTGCGCAGGAGCTCCGCGTCGCGCAGTCCCGCGGTCGTCCCCTCGGCCGCGGCCGCGGCCTGCTTGATCGTCGCCGGGACATAGCCATCGTCCATCAGGGCGGCGACGTAGGCCGCGACGGTCGTGTCCGTCACCGGCCGGCCGTCCAGCCAGGCCGCGAAGCGGTCAAGCGCCGCCCGGTAGGCTTTCGCGGTGTTGGGTGCGATCGAGGCTTCGAGGGCGGCGCCGATGCCGGCGAAATCGCCGGCGGAAAGTCCGTCGTCGCCGGCGCGTTCGAGCTGGTTCACGTGGGGTTCCCGGGGGATGTCAACTGTGAACAATGCGACATACAAAGAACCTCGCCGCCCTTCCAACCGGTAGAATCACGAGCGCGCGCCGCTGCGCTACTGCTATTCGTGGCCGCGGTCGTGTTGGTGTGGCAGGTCTTGGTCCGGGGAGGTCCACTGACAGACGGCAACAGCATCCTGCCACCCCCGGCTCAAACGCTCGCTAGTCTCCCCGCCGGAGCCGTCGTCCCCTTCAACGCTACGCGGTGCCCGGCTGGCTGAACGGCCTATGGACCATTCCCACAGGAACGGAGGACCCTAGCGCTCGAAGCCGCCGCCACGGCTGAACCCGCGGTGGCGCTGGGCCAGGGGGCGCGCCTGGGCCGCGGCCAAGCGGTAGAGCCGACGTAGCTGCTCCTCAACCGCGAGCAGTTCGCCGCGGTAGTAGTCCACGGCGCTTCTGAACGCCTCCTGGAGGCGCTTGGCGCGCTCGATGCGAGGGTGCGGCCGCCCGGAGCGGGCTTGCCGGCCAGACCGCCGGCCCCAGGTCAATCCGGGGCGCTCGGTCTAGCATCGTGGCCTCCTCGGCAGTCGCCGCAGGCGAGAGCGTCCTCGAACGAGTCCGCAAGGTAACGGCGGTCGATCCGCTCCGCCCCCCAGCGCGATCGAGCCGCCCGTCTCATTGCGTACCACCGCCTGCCCGTACTCGTGCTTCGCCTTGTCACTCTCCTCGCCGGCGGCCTCGTCGGCAGTGTCGTCGCTCAGAACGAGCCCGAAACGGCCGTCCCCGATCTTCGCCGTGCCCCCGCTGGCGGCCTGCACAGTGTGGTCGTGTGGGCCGCCGCCAGCGAGGGCGTGAGCCGCGGACCAATACGACTTGCAACACCCCAGCGTCTACATTCGAGACATCCGCTTGAACCAACTGCCCGTTTCCGTCGAATACACCAACGACTTCGAGGCCTGGTGGGACACCCTGACTCCTGCTCATCAACGCGCCACGTCGAACTCCGTGGACGCTCTCATCCGCGAAGGCGTCCGACTCGGCTTCCCCCACTCTTCCGCTGTCAGGAGCTCGCGTCACTCTCACATGCGGGAACTCCGGGTCACCACACGTCCTCCCATTCGTGTCTTCTATGCCTTCGACCCGCGGCGATCCGCTATCCTCCTCATCGGTGGTCACAAGACGAGCGACGACCGCTTCTACCGTGATCTCGTTCACCGCGCAGACGCGCTCTATGACGAGCACCTTCACGAACTGAGTCTCGAAGGCTCCGACGAGCAAGGACCTGACCGATGAGCGGACGCCACCCCTGGAACACTCTTCTCGAACGCACGTTCAGCCCCGAAGAACGCACCGAGATCGCGCGCGAGGGGGCGAAGATCGCCGCTGACAATCGTCGGCGGCGGAACCCTCCGGCCGGCCGTAGCTCATCGCCGCAGCCGCAACCCCGGCCACGCCGCCCGGCTGCCGAGCGCGCGTCGCTCTCACCAAACCGGAGCGACCGCGCGTAAGCCTCGACCGAGACGACAGCCGGGTCGCGCGCCAGGTAGCTGAGCAGCCCGGGCAGCCGACCCGCCGACGCTCATCGGCTTCCCGGTCCACGAGGCGTTCGCGGTCGCTCTCGACCTGGTGTCGGCCCGAACGTACGCGATGTCCGCCTTGGTGGCGGTGCCCTTGATCGCTACCGCTTCGCCCGCTTGCCGAACATGATGCCGGCGACGCGGCGGATCTGGATTTCTTCGGAGCCTTCGGTGATGCGGTAGCGGCGGTGGTGGCGGTAGATGTGTTCGAAGGGCATGTGGCGGGTGTAGCCGATGCCGCCGTGGACCTGGATGGCGCGGTCGGCGGCGTTGCAGACGAGGCGGTTTGCGCGGTAGTTGCACATGGAGACCTTGTCAGTGACCTCCATGTGGTGCTGCTGGTCGAGTTCCCAGGCGGTCTTGTAGACCAGGTTGCGGACCATCTCGCATTCGGTCTGCAGTTCGGCGAGCGGGAACTGGATCGCCTGGTTGAGCCATAGCGGCTTGCCGAAGACCGTCCGCTCGCGGGCGTATTCGATGCTGCGGTCGATGCAGTACTGCGCGGCGCCGACGCCGGAGGCGGCCTGGCGAATGCGGTTCTCGTGGACGAAGGTCTGCGCCAGGGCGAGCCCCCGGCCCTCCTCGCCGAGGATGGCGTCGTTCGGCGCCCGCACCGCGGAGAGCGACACCTCGGCGTGATCCGTCGGCATGTTGAACGTCCACCACATGAAGGGGATCTCGAAGCCGGGCGAGTCGGTCGGGACGATGAAGCAGGTCACGCCGTCGGCCTGCCCGGGGTCGCCGGAGGTGCGGGCGAAGATCAGGTCGTGGGTGGCGGCGTGGAGGCCCGAGTTGAAGCGCTTGCCGCCGTCGATGATCCAGTCGTCGCCGTCGCGGACCGCCGCGGTCTCGAGCCAGGTGGCGTCGGAACCGTGGTTCGGCTCGGTCAGGCCGAAGCCCATCTTCACCGCGCCGGTCATCATGCCCTCCATGAATTGCGCCTTCTGGGAGGGCGTCCCGAAGCGGTGCATCATGATCACGGTCGGGAAGTTGCCGACGATCGAGGACTCGTTCTGCAGATCGTTGTGCAGACCCAGACCCTTGGCGGCCAGGTGTTCGCGGATCACCGCCATCGCCAGGTTCGAGCCGTCCTGGCCCCCCAGCTCCCGCGGCAGGCCGAAACGCAAGTGGCCGACGGCGTCCGCGCGCCGCTTCATCTCGCGCAGCAGCGCCTCCCACTCGGGCCGCGGCGTGCCGTCGTTGTCGAAGTCCGTTCGCGCCCACTCGCGGCGCTGATCGAAGAAACGGATGTTGTCGTCCTGCTGCTCGAGCGGCTTGATCTCGCGCTCGATGAAGTCATCGAGCTCGGCCAGCTTGTCGCGAATTTCCTGGGGAATCTCGAAGTCCATCGCTCTCTCTTACCCTGCATCCAGGTAGTTGCCGATGATCTCCGCGAGGCGCTCCGGCGCGTCGAAGTGGACCATGTGGCCCGCCTCGGGGATCTCGACGTGGTGAACGTTGCGGAACAGACGGACACGGCGGTCGATCTCGTCCGGCGCCGCCGGCGTGTCGTGGTCGATGCCGCCGCGGCCGCGGTAGAAGTCGGCCGAGCGGCCTCCCGTGACGACCAGGACCGGGCAGGAAACCCAGGGCCAGCGCTCTGCCGCCAACTGCGACGACATCGTGAGCCCGGTCGTCTCGACCTGTGGGTCCCACTTCCACTGCAGGCCGCCGTACGGGTGTTCGGTTGTGCCGATCTCGACCAGGTGCCGGGCCAGGTCGTGGTCAAGCCCCGGATGGAAGCGGCAGTACAGCCGCCAGGCGTCGTCGAGGTCCATCATCGGCCGCTTGTGGCCGCCGGGACGCAGCAGGCTCGTATGGCCGTTCTGGAGCCGGAGTTGCCGGGACTCGACCGGGATATCGCTTTCGCGGAACGGCGCGCCGACGCCGTCGATGTTCACGACGACGCTTGGCACGTCGTTGAACACGGCCGCGTAGTGGCTCACGATGTGGCCGCCCAGGCTGTGGCCGACCAGCACCGGCCGCTCGAGCTGGAGCTGGAAGATCACCGCGTGGAGATCGGCGATGAAGTGCGGCAGGGCGTAGACGCCCGGCTTGCCGCTGTCGCCGTGGCCGCGCAGGTCGAAGGAAACGACCCGGTAGCGGTCCCGGAACTTCCGTGCCAGGGGATCGAATGCCGGCGCCAGGTCCTGAATGCCGTGCAGCAGGACCAGGGGCGGCGCTTCGGCATTGCCGTAGTCGTAGACCTGCAGCTCGATGCCGCCCGCTCCGGGCAGGCGGAGACTTTCGGGAGGTGAACTGTCCGTCGTCATGGGATTGGCGAGGATACGCCAAGCTCGGCGAACGGCCCTGACGCGGGCCGGTTATCCTTGCCGCTTCACCAGCAGAAGCCCCGGAGGAGAAACGAAATGAAGAAGATGGCATGGACCGTAGCCACAATCGCTGTGTTGTTGTTCCCGGCCGCCGGCGCAGCATCCGACCTGACCGCCGAGCAGGCCTTCGAGCGGCTCAAGGCGCTGGCCGGCACCTGGGAGGGCTCGGCCAGCGCCGAGGGCGCGGAAGCCGAGGCCGAAGCGGAGGCAAGCGGCCTCGTGGTCCACGAGTTCGATGTCTCGGCCAACGGCCACGTACTGATGGAGCGCATGGGGCCGGACACCGAGTACGAGATGGTCAACATGTACCACCTCGACGGGGCCGACCTGGTCCTCACCCACTACTGCTCGGCCGGCAACCAGCCGCGGATGAAGTTCAACGCCGCCACCAGCGCCCCAAACCGCCTGGTCTTCGATTTCCACGGCGGCACGAACCTGGACACCACCCCCAACCACATCCACTCGGCGGAGATCCGGCTCGACGGCGAGAACAGGATCGACAGTGCCTGGAAGGCTCACGAGGGAGACATGGAAGCCGGGACGATGACCTTCCACCTGAAGCGACGCTGAGGAGTTCGGGACGAACCGGGCGGCGCGGCTTGCGGTTGCCCGACGTCATGCTTGTGCCTACAATGGTCACATGGTGACCGTTGGAGCGAGAGAACTCAAGACAAGGTTGGGCACGTACCTGAGGAGGGTGCGCGAGGGATCGGTGATTCTCGTGACCGAACGCGGGCGGCCGGTCGCCGAACTCAGGCCCGTGCCGAAGGCCGCCTCGGACGAGGAGGAGAAGCTCTTCGACCTCGCGGCAAGGGGACTCGTGACCCTGGGGACCGCGCGCCTTGCGCCGTCCATCGAACCGGTCCCAGCGCGCGGCGGATCGGTCGCGGACACCATCGTCGAGGAGCGAGACGACCGGTTCTGATGCTGTTCCTCGACGCGAACGCTCTGGTGAAGCGGTACGTCGAGGAAGACGGATCGGACTTCGTCATCGAAGTCATGGCCGGGCAACCCGTAGCCATCAGCCGATTGTCGGCGATCGAGGTGGTCTCGGCGATCTGTCGGCGCTGCCGGGAAGGCGACATGCTGGTCGAACAGCGCGAAGCCGCCCTGCTCTCTCTCGACACCGAGCGCCCGGCCTTCCATGTGGTCGAACTCACCGAGGAGATCACGACGAGGGCCGCAGCGCTGCTGCGCCGGCACCCGCTGCGCGCGAGCGATTCGGTGCAACTTGCCTCCTGCCTGTTGCTGGCCGATGAGTTGGGAACGCCTGCGCGCCTCGTCGCGTTCGACGATCGCCTCACAGGCGCCGCCCAGGCAGAGGGTGTCGAGTGCCTGGCCACCAGCGCCCGGTAGAGCCGCCAAACCGCTCGCAGGCTCGCTGTTTGGCCCCAACCTGATGAACCCGGTTGCCAGGCGCGGGAGTACACTCCACCGCGCGACACTCACCGACAGCCCGGAGAACCTGCCGAGATGACCGCGCACCTACACGGCAACGGAAGAAACGGCCTCTACGGTGCCCACGGCACAGCCCTCGTGGTCGACCTCTCGACCGGTGAACACGAGGTGGAAACGATCCCGGCCGAGGTCTTCCGCCAGTACCTGGGCGGGTACGGGCTCGGCGCCTGGCTGATGTGGAAGCACTTCCCCACCGGCGCGGAAGCCACCGCTCCCGAGGCCTGCTTCGCCCTGGTCTCCGGGCTGCTCACGGGCCTTCGCACCCCGTTCTCGGGCCGCATCCAGATCGTCGGCAAGCACCTCGGCTTCGTCTACCGGATGTTCGCGAAGTTGGGGATCAAGATCGAATCGCCGCAACCGGCGATGCGGCAGTTGTGGGCCGATCGCGGCACCACGGCGGCGGTGGCGTTGTCGATCGAGAACGGCGACGCGCCGCTCAAGAACTGGACCGGCGTCGGCGCCCGGACTACCCGCGCTTCACATCGCTGATGGGGGTCACCTACATCTCCGATCCGACCCCCGGGCGCCACACCGCAGGCTCCGCGTCCTGGAACGAGACCTTCGGCGCCGGCTTCCCGTTGCCCGAAGCCGCTCCGAAGGACGAGGTGCAGATCGCCTGGAGCCTCACCGGCGGCCTGCCCTGGGTCGACATGGTGAACGCGCTGACCGGATGGGAGGTCGACCAGAAGGAACTGCTGCTCTGCGGCGAGCGCATCCAGAACCTCCGCAACGCCTTCAACGTCCGCGAGGGGATCCGGCCGGCGGACTTCCAGGCCCACCCGCGGATGAAGGGCGAGGGCGACGGACTTCTCGAAGCCGGCCCGCTCGCCGGGGTCCGGGCGCCGCTCGAACAGTTGAAGCGGGACTACTACCAAGCAATGGACTGGGACCCCGGCACCGGCCGGCTCAGCCGGAACCGCGCCGAGCAACTGGGCATGGCCGAGCTGCTGGACGCCCAACTGGCCTGATCGGCCTGCTTCGACGCCGCGATGGGCCTCCTCCGAAGCCTGGTTCATCCCCGCTCCCGGCCCAAGATCCGCGTCCGGCTCCTGATCCGCGGCCGAATAGGCGCCGGCTGGCATGACGTCGACCGGACCTTCCGGCTGGCGCCCGGCGCCACCCTGGGCGAGCTCCTGCCGGCCGCCGACCGGGCGGGCGTCCCGCTCGCCGAGGCGATCAAGGCCTCGCCCCACCTGCGCGACACGCTGATGATCAACGGCGAGCGGTGTCCGCTGGAGGCGCACCGAGGCCGGACGCTTCAGGACGGCGACGAGATCTACCTGCTCGCTCCCGTGGCCGGCGGCAGCGGCGCCAACGCCTGGGCGCGGGACAGCTTCGAGGCGCGACTGGAGCGGGTGCTCCGGCGCGAGATCGACGGGTGCGAACGGCTGACCGCGGTCGAGCGTCTCTCCGGCGGCGCCAGCCAGGAGACCTACCGCCTGCGGATCGAAACGGAGGCCGGTGATCGCCAGCTCGCCCTCCGGCGGTCCCAGAGCGGCAAGCAGGAAGAAGCCCGTGCCGTCGAGCGCAGCGCGCCCGGACTTCGGATCGAGGCGAAGCTGATGCGGGTCGCCCGCCGGAACGGGATTCCAGAGCCCGAGGTCTTCTACGTCCTGGAAGCCGGCGACGAGCTAGGGGCCGGCTTCGTCATGGAGTGGCTCGACGGCATCGCCTTGGGCGCGCGGATCGTCCGCTCGCCGGAGCTCGCCAAGGTGCGTCCGAAGCTGGCACGGCAGTGCGGCGAGATCCTGGGCCGTATGCACACGATCGACCTTGCCGCGCACGGCCTCGACCGCGACCTGGCGCGCCTGAGCGCCGCCGACTTCATCGCCCAGACCAGCGGCCGCTACGAGGCCCTCGATACGCCGCAGCCGATGATCGACTTCACCGGACGCTGGCTCACCGAGAACCTGCCCGAGTCGACCGAGCAGACCCTGGTTCACAACGACTTCCGCAACGGCAACCTGATGGTCGACAAGACGGGCGTCGTCGCGGTGCTCGACTGGGAGATCGCCCACATCGGCGACCCGCTGCGCGACCTGGGCTGGATCTGCACGAATTCGTGGCGGTACGGCGCCGGCCCCGAGCTGCCGGTCGGCGGCTTCGGTACCTACGAGGATCTGTTCGCCGGCTACGAGGCGACGAGCGGAAACCCGGTCGATCTGAGCCGGGTCGAGTACTGGGAGGTGTTCGGCTCCTACTGGTGGGCGGTCTCCACTCTCGGCATGACCGAGGCCTATCGGATCGGCCCGGACCGCTCGGTCGAACGGGTCACGATCGGCCGCCGGACGACGGAGTGCCAGGTCGACTGCGTGAATCTCCTCATCCCGGGGTCGGTCGAACTGGTTGCCGCCCCCGAACAGCTCACCGACCCCGACATGCCGCGGCTCGAGGAGCTGGTTGGCGCGACGCGCGACTTCCTGCACGGCCCGGTGAGGGACGAAACGACCGGACGCACCCGGTTCCATGCCCTCGTCGCCGGCAACGCGCTCGACATCGCGTACCGGGACCTGCACTTCGGCGCCGAACACCGTCGCCGCGAGCACGAGCGACTCCGCCGCCTGCTCGACGCCGAGGGCTCGCTGCTCGATTTGCGCTGGAAGCTGGTCCACGCGATCCGCGACGACGCCCTTGCGCTTGACGACACCCGTCTGCACGAGCACCTGCGCGCCACCGTGGTCAACCAGATCGCGATCGATCAGCCGAAGTACTCGGGCTTCAAGACCGCGGCGGAACGCCGGAGCTGACCCGGGCCGAACGACTCCCCGAAGCTATAGTCACCGGAGACTCGTCTCACAGCAGATCCAGAGAGGACGCCCAATGAAGACGCATGCCATCCGTAGAGCCACCATCTCCGTCCTCGCACTGACACTGGTCGCCACTTCACTCTCGGCCCAGCGCCAGAGCGGGCCCCGCATTCCACCGGCCGAGGGTGTCGAGAGCATCAACATCATTCGCACGCTCTCCCAGCATCCGCCGCTGATGGAGGCCTGGGGCCCATTCGGCGGCTACATCCTCCGCGGCAGCACCCTTCCCGACCGGGACCGCGAGATGCTCATTCTGCGTACGGCGTGGCTGAACGAGGCCGAGTACGAGTGGGGGCACCACCGCCGCGCCGCGAAGGCGGCCGGGATGACGGACGAGGAGATCCGCAACATCGCAGTGGGCGAGAACGCCGGGCCCTGGAGCAGCTTCGAGCGCTACCTCCTACGCGCCGCGACCGAACTGCACCGCCGCTCGGCGATCTCGGAGCGGACCTGGGCCTTCATCAAGGCCCGCTACAGCGACCAGCAGATGATCGACCTGATCTTCACCGTCGGCCAGTACCGGATGGTCTCGATGGCTCTGCGCAGCATCGGCGTGGAACTCGACGAGGGTCTCGAACCGTTCCCCGAAGACGTGCCGCGACGCTAGAGCGGCCAACCAAGCCGGCGCTGCGCGCCGGATGCGGGCAAGATGCCCGCGTTCCCAGGTCAGCCGGAGTCCGATGCGGCCAACAGCTTCCTGACTTCGGCCAAGCGTCCGATCGACCCGATCACCCGCGCCGGGTCCTGCACCAGGTGCCGCACCACGACCTCGTCGTACCCCATCGCGGCCAGGTCCGCGAACGCAGCGGCGGTCCGCTCCACGTCGCCGACGATGAGCGCTTCCGGCGGGAATCCGCGGTAGCCCCGGGCGACCATCTTCGCCGCCAGGGCCTCGGCCTCGGCAGCCGTCTCGCCGACGTAGATGTCGCGCCGGATGGCACACACGCCGACCGGACGACCGTGGCGTTCGCAGGCCTCCCGGTAGCGCCGGAGTTGCTCCGCCGCCACTGCCGGCGCCAGGCCGGGCGCCGCCAGCCAGCCATCGCCCAGCCGCGCGGCGCGGTCGATCGCCGGCGGCGCCGAGGCGCCGATCCAGACCTCGACCGGCGCCGGCGGGCAGGGCGCGACCCGCGCCTCGTGCAGTTCGAAACGGCTCCCTTCGCCGCCGGTCGTCACCGTTTCGCCGGCCCAAAGCCGCCGCAGGATCGCGAGCGACTGCTCGAACCGCGACGGCCGCTGACGAGCCGGGACGCCCATGGCCGGAAACTGGTTGTCGGCCGGCCCGATCGCGCACTGGAGGATGAACCGTCCAGAGGTAAGGCTCGCCAGGGTGCCGACCTGCTCCGCGACGATCAGCGGGTGCCAGAGCGGGAGCAGGTACAGAGCGCCCGCCGGGCGATCCCCCCACTCCGCCAACATCCGGCCGAGGATCGCGGTGTTCTGGTAATACGGCCGCGGCGTCGCGTGGTGGTCGCCGACAAACAGTGCGTCCAGGCCGGCTTCCCGGGCGGCCCGCGCACGGTCCACCATGCGCCGCGCCCCCTCGCGGACATCGGTCACGTTGTAGGCGCTCTGAACTGAAATACTGACCCGCATGGCTACCCTCCGCCGTCAATGTACTCCAATCCACGGCCTGCTACGATGCGCGCCACAAACAACGCGAAACAAACCTTGGACCCCGATATGCCTGAACTGATTCTCGCCGCAGCCACCTACCCCGCCGGCGGCCTGATCGCCGGCGTTCTCGGCGCCGCCGTCGGCGTCCTGGTCGTCATCATCATTGCCGACGGCGCCAGCACGGAACCGGTCGCGCCGAGGATGATCCCCCTCTGGATGTGGCTTGCTTTCTGGACCCCGCTCGGTCTGATCCTGATCATGACCGACATGCCGGGCTGGCTGCGCACGCTGCTCTTCGTGATTCCGCTCGCGCTCACCCTCGGCCTGTTCAACCGGCGCGCAGCCTGACAAGTGCCATCCGCGACCGCGGCCGACGGCGCAACACTCCGCTACCAGGTCGCGGGTAGCGGCCCGGCCGTCGCCCTCACGCACGGCCTGGGCGGTCATCTGGACTCCTGGGCGCCCACGGTAGCGACGCTCCAGGACCGCTACACCGTTCTGACCTGGGACGTCCGCGGCTTCGGCCGCTCCACGAAGCGGCCCGACGACGTGTCGCCGGAGACCTGGGCTTCCGACCTCGCCGGCCTGCTTGACGAAATCGGCGCCGACGACGCCGTGATCGCCGGTATCTCAATGGGCGGCGTCATCTCGCAACGATTCGCGCTCGACTTCCCTGACCGCACCCGAGCGTTGATCCTGATCAGCACCTCCAGCGAGGTGAACCAACGCGCCACCGCCGGCTGGAACGCGCGCGCCGACCTGATCGAACGCGGCGGCCTGGGCGCCGCCCTGACGCCCACCGGCCCCTCCCTCTCCTACGGCAAGGAGTACCGCGAACGCCACGCCGACGACATCGCCGAAGCCGCCCGTCTCACCATCGAGCGCAACGACGCGGCCTGTTACGCCGCCGCCTGCCGCGCCGTCTCCGACATCGACTACACCGCCGACCTCGCCACCATCACTTGCCCCACCCTGATCCTCCAGGGCCTGGAAGACGGCGTCACCCCACCCGGCGGCAGCGTCATCATGTCCCGCCGCATCCCCGGCGCCCGCCTGATCATGCTCGAACACTGCGGCCACCTCATCCCCGCCGAACGCCCCGAAGAGTTCCACACCGAAGTCGAGGCCTTTCTGGCGGACATCGCGTAGAGCCGGAGGCGGATCCGGAGCCGAAGCCGGAGGCAGAGGCAGAGCCGGAGCGGAGCCGGAGAGGTGGCTGGTCACGGGCGGAGGTGGCACCCGCCTGCCTGGTCGGGGCTCAGGGGGGAGGGGGCCCAGGTGCCGTTCCGGCACAGCCGCGCAGCCCTTCCGGCGCAGCCGCGCAGCCGGCCGAAGTCGCTCCGGCTACTTGAGGTGGCGGTCGAAGAAGTCGATCTCGGCGGCCATGGCCTTGTCGAGCCAGTCGCCGCTGTAGACGTCGTAGTGGGTCATGTCCCAGGCGTGGTATTCGACGGGGACGCGGCCGGAGAGGATCTGGGCGACTCGTTGGCCGTGCTCGCGGATGTCGAAGTAATGCTCCTTCTTCGCGTCGATGATGATGACAGGCTGAGTGATGAGGTGCGCGTGTTCGACGGGTGAGAACTTGGCGAAGCGCTCGTAGTACGGGCTGCCGGTCAGGCCCTCCGGCTGGGGACCGCCGACCGGGACCGGCGCCACTTCGCCGCGGGCGCGCTGGATGGCGGTTCGGTGGAACCCCTTGAGACCGCCCGGCGCCACGACCAGGCCGGAGCGTTGGTCCATCGCGCCGACCTGGGCGGCGACCGCCTTGACGCGGCGGTCGTGGGCGGCGCGCCAGATGACGTGGCCGCCGCCGAAGCTCGAGCCCCAGATGCCGATCCGGGACGGGTCCGTGTGCGGCTCGCCCTCGACGAACGTGATGGCCGCATCGATGTCCTCCTGCTGGTCGAGCGGGTCGACGAGCTGCCGGATGGCCTGGGCCTTGACCGTGACGTAGCCGTCCTCGTCCGGTTCCGGCATCTCGCCGCGGACGACGAGGCGCGAATCGCTCTCGCCCCAGCCGCGGTAGTCGAAGGCCAGCACCAGGTAGCCGGCGGCGGCGAAACGCGGCGCGATGCCGCGGTTCAGGTGCGCCTTCACGCCGCCCCAGCCGTGACAGAGCACGATGGTCGGCAGCTTCTCGCCTTCGGCGGTCGCCTTCGGGTAGAAGACATCGCCGGCCAGCCGCGTGCCGTCGCTCCAGAGTTCCACCGGCTTGCGGACGAGGGACGGATAGCCCTCAACGTCCATCAACTCGCCGGCAGCCAGCGCCGGCGCGGCGCTCGACGCTGCGGCCAGGATCCCGGCCAGGGCCAACACCCACAGGTACATCTTCTTCCGGGTGTGCTCTCGCATTGCCGTTCCTCCTTGCATGGAACAAGCCCTGTTTCCTGTGCGTCAGCGCGGCGCGGACGCCGCGACTCGACTCCGAAAGTACTCAGGGTCGGTTTCGCCGATGCTACCGGAGAGGTTTGCCGCGAACAGGATCGGCAACCCGCGCCGCGACTTGCCATTCGGAGTAAAGTCGCCAGCCGTGAGGCGCTTTCCCGCGGCGACGATCGCCGCAACCCTGTCGCTGTGGGCCGCCGCGTCCGAGGCTCAAACCGCACGTCCAACCGCCTCGGCGACGACGATCGGCGAAGCGCCGGTGCTCGACGGCGACGTTCTCGACGACCCGGTCTGGCAGGCCATCGAGCCGGCCTCGGGGCTGACGCAGACCCGGCCCTACGCCGGCGAGCCGGGCACCGAGCGCACGGAGGTGCGTTTCGCGTTCACCGAGGACGTCCTCTTCGTGTCCGTGGTCTGCCACGACCGCGAACCCGACGGGATCGTCATCTCGGACAGCCGTCGCGACGCACCGCTTAACGAGACGGACAGCTTCCAGGTCATCTTCGACACCTTCAAGGATGGCCGCAACGGCTTCGTGTTCGGCACCAACCCGGCCGGCATCGAGTACGACGGTCAGGTGGTCGAGGGCGGCTCCGGCATCTTCAGCGGCATGGGCGGCAACAACCGCTTCCGGGGCGGCTCCAGCACGGGGTTCAACCTGAACTGGGACGGCGCCTGGAACGTCGCCACACAGATCGGCGACTTCGGCTGGAGCGCCGAGTTCGCGATCCCCTTCCGCACCCTGCGCTACCCGCCGGGCGATGTGCAGACCTGGGGTCTGAACTTCCAGCGCAACATTGCCCGCCACAAGGAAGTCGCCTTCTGGTCCCCACTCGAACGGAACCACGAACTGGACCGGCTGACCGACGCCGGCTCGCTTCAGGGCGTCGAGCCGCCGCCACAGCGCAACCTGAAGCTGATTCCCTACACTCTGGGCGTCGGCCGTCAGCCGTCTGACGTGGACAGCGGCGACGAGTCGGACGCTGATCTCGGCCTCGACATCAAGTTCAGCGTGACGCCGAGCCTGACCCTCGACCTGACCTACAACACGGACTTCGCCCAGGTCGAGGTCGACGAGCAGCAGGTGAACCTCGACCGGTTCAACCTGTTCTTCCCCGAGAAGAGGCCCTTCTTCCTCGAGAACGCCGGGTTGTTCGCAGTCGGAGCGAGCTCGGGAGGAAGCCGCGCCTCGGCCCGGATCGACCTGTTCTTCAGCCGCCGGATAGGGATCGGCCCGAGCGGCGAGCTGATTCCCATCGACTACGGCGGCCGCCTCTCCGGCAAGGCAGGCCGCTTCAACGTCGGGCTGCTCAACATGCAGACCGCCACGGTGGGAGGGCTCCACGGCAACAACTACGGCGTCGCCCGCATCAGCCGCGAGTTGGGCGAACGCTCCAGCATCGGCGCGATCCTCGTCAGCCGCGAGGGAGTGGGCAGCCTGGCGCCGGAGAACGACACGAACCGCACCTTTGCCGTCGACGGCCAGTGGGGAATCGGCGAGCACCACACGATCGAGTCGTACGTCGCCCAGAGCGACACGCCAGGTCTCGAAGGCGACGACACGGCGATGCTCCTGAACTACAACCTCGGCAAGCCGCAGTGGCGCGGCAGCCTCAGCTATGCCGAGGCGCGGGAGAACTTCAATCCGGAAGTCGGTTTCCTGTCCCGCACCGCCTTCCGTAACGCCTCCATCTTCGGCATGCGCACGATCCGGCCCAAGGCGCTGGCCGGCCTGCACGAAATCCGGCCGCACGTCTCCCACAGCGCGATCTGGGACTTCGACGGCTTCAAGGAGACGGAGTACACCCACATCGACGTCCACTGGGAGTGGCGCAACGGCTTCGAAGTCCACGGCGGCGTCAACCTCACCGGTGAGGGCGTCAAGGAAACGTTCGAGATCGTCGACGGCGCCGCCGTCGAGCCGGGCAGGTACAACCACCGCGAACTCCAGACCGTCTTTCAGACCAACCAGTCGAAGCCTGTCTCCGTCTACATCCGCAACACCACTGGCGGGTTCTTCGGCGGCGACCGCAGCTCAACCAGTTTCGGGATGCTCGCCCGGCGCGGCGAACGTCTGACCTCCGACCTCTCCTGGGACCACAACGACGTCGAGCTGCCCGGCGGCGCCTTCCAGGTCAACTTGGGCCGCCTCCGCCTCACCTACTCGATCACGCCGCGGATGCTGGTCCAGGCCCTGGCCCAGTACAACGACCAGTCGGACATCGTCTCCACGAACTTCCGGTTCTCCTGGCTGCAGGATGCGAACACCGGGCTGTTCATCGTCTACAACGAGATCGACGAACTCGGCTTGCGCGACCTCTTCGCGCGTCCGGACCGCAGCGTGATCGTCAAGTACAGCTACCTCTTCGACGTTCTCCACTGAACCCCGCCGCCATCCGCTGAGGTGCGTTCGCCATGACCGACTCCGACCTGCGCGTCTACTTCTCCTTCCGCTCCCAGTTCTCGTGGCTGGCCTTCCACCGGATCACGTCGACCGGCGTGTTCGACTGGAACAAGATCGACGCGATCCCCATCTTCCCGTTCGGCAAGGGCGCCAACCTCTCGGCCGGACGGGCCAAGTCGTCCTACATGCTGGAGGACACGGAGCGCATCGCGATCGCCTACGGACTCACCGTCAAGTGGCCGGAGGCCGGCAGCGATCCGGACTGGTTCCCGCCGCACCAGATCTATCTCTGGGCCCGGGAGCAGAGCAAAGCCGTCGACTATGCCCGCGAGGCGTTCTCGGCGCGCTTCGAGCGCGGCCTCGACCTCGCCAGCGACGAGGTGATGCGCGCCGCTGCCGAAGCCGCGGGCCTCGACGGCGATGAGGCCCTGGCCGTGGCCCACGACCCGAAGTGGAAGAAAGCCGTCATGGCCGGCTTCGCCCACACCCGCGACGACGGCGCCTTCGGCGTGCCGCTCTTCATCTTCCGCGGCGAGCGCTTCTGGGGCAACGACCGTCTCGACTGGCTGCTGCGCGCGGTGGCTCGCTCGGAAGGTCGCGAGGTCGCCGATCTGGCGGCGGCGCCGCTGGCCGCCGTCTACTCGGCGTAGGGAGTCCGCGCCGCGGCGTTCGCCGCAACGTCGCCCACGATGACGACGCACGGAGGCTTGATCTGGCCGGAGAGGTTGCCGGCGGCGAGGGCGTCCAGGGTGCAGGAGACGACGCGCTGACTGGTAGTGCTTGCACGTTCCACGATTGCAACCGGCGTCGAAGGGTCGCGGCCGGCGGCGATCAGGCCGGCGCTGACGCGTTTCAGGCGCCGCGACGCCATGAGAACCACGACGGTGTCGGCGCCGGAGAGGCCCGCCCAGTCGGGCTCGCCGCCTTCCGCGTTGCGTGCGGAGACGACTGCGAAACCCAGCGAAACGCCGCGGTGCGTCAGGGGGATCCCGGCCACCGCGGCTGCCGTCGTGACGCTCGTGACCCCCGGCACCACCTCGCAGGGTACGCCTGCCGCGGCGCAGGCTTCGATCTCCTCGCCGCCGCGACCGAACACTGCCGGGTCGCCGCCCTTGAGACGCACGACCGAGGCCCCTGCAAGGGCGTGTTCGATCATCAGCTTCTCGATCCGGCGCTGGCGGGTCTGCACGTCGTCGCCGGGGCGCTTGCCGACATCGACGATCTCGGCGCCCGCTTTCGCCTCGGCGACAAGCTCCGGCGCCGCCAGACGATCATGGAGCACGACATCGGCCGCCCGCAGCCGTTTCAGACCCAGAACCGTGATCAGGTCCGGATCGCCCGGACCGGCGCCGATCAGCGTGACCCGTCCTGGCTCTCCGCCCGTGGAGGCCTCTCCGGGCCCAGTCATCGCTCCGGCTCCTCCGCCGCGACGCCGAGGATCTGCTCGGCCCGCTCTCGGGCGTCGGCCGCCCGACCGTCCCGAAGCAGGGCGAGCACCTCGGAGTCCACGAGCTCGTACCAGCGTCGACGCCGTTCCTCGAACTCGGGGACCGCTCGCGCGAGCGGGGCCCGCAGCCTGCCGGCGAGTTCCAGCAGAGTCCCGTACTCCGGTCCCAGCTCCTGTTCGAGTCGCTGCCGGAGACGAACCGCCAGGGCCGGCGCCCGGCCCGAGGTCGAAATCGCAATCACCAAATCGCCGCGGCGCACGATCGAGGGCGCGATGAAGCTGCAACGACCTGTAACGTCCTCCACGTTGGCGAAGACACCGCGAGCTTCCGCCTCCGCGGAGAACACCTCGTCCCGCACCGCGCCGCCCGGCTCCGCGAGCGCCAGCACAGCGCCCTCAAGGTCCCCCGGTTGGTAGTCCCGTTCGCGGTGCTCGATCTCTCCGCGTTCGGCCAGCCGCGCCAACTCGGGCGTCAGCTCGGGAGCGACGACCCGCACCCGCGCCCCGCACGGCAGCAGGCCCGCCACCTTCCGCTCCGCGATCGCGCCGCCGCCGACCACCACGACCAGCCGCTCGGCGAGCGAGAGAAAGACGGGATAGTAGGCCGGAGGCGAGGCGCCGCTCAACGCGGCTGCAGCACGTGGAGCCCGCATTCCTTGCCGGTCTGGGACTCCCACCACCAGCGTCCGCCGCGGGCGCCTTCGCCGGGGCGCGAGGGTCGCGTACACGGCGCGCACCCGATCGTCCGGTAGCCGCGGTCGTAGAGCGGGTGGTACGGGACTCCCTGCTCGTGGATGTACGTCCAGACCTGATCCTCGGTCCAGTCGAGCAGCGGGCACACCTTGACCATGCGAGCCCTGGTCCGCGTCACCCGGTCGACCTCCACCTTGTTCAGGACATCCCGGGTCGGCGTCTGATCGCGGCGCAGGCCACTGAGCCAGGCCGGCGCGTGCGCCAGGGCCCGGCGCATCGGTTCCACCTTGCGCACGTTGCAGCAGCGCTGCCGCCCCGCGACCGAGGCGTAGAAGAGATTCGGTCCCTCGTGCCGGACCAGGCGCGCAACTTCGGAGGCGCGCGGCGCCACCATCTCGACCTCGACGCCGTAGTGCAACCGCACATGTTCGATGTGCCGGTAAGTCTCCTCCGGCAGGCGGCCGGTGTCGAGCGTCACGACGCGAACCGGCAGACCGAGCTGATGACACATGTGGAGGAGGATCATGCCCTCCGCCTGAAACGACGTGGCCAGCGTCAGCTCCTGACCCCAGCGTCCGTGGGCCCATCGGAGAACCTGTTCCGGCGTCGCCGGTTCCAGCTCCATCGCCCAGCCGAGTATGCAGAGGTCGCCGTCGGCGGCCTGGCCGGGGAACTCCAGAACGACGCCGCCGAGGTCGCCGGCCTCCGGAAGTCCCCCCGCTTGCGGGGGGGTTGGGGGGGGAGTTGGTAGATCTCGTGGTTCTTGCTGCATTTGTGACAAATACGATCACAAATGTCTCTTGCTTGCAACGGAGCGACCACCCGGTCGCGCCGAGGGGCCAAGCCGGCTCGGCTACAACGCCCGCAGCGTCGCCGCCAAGGCCTCCAGATCCGAGCTGTCGTTGTAGACCTGAGGCGCAACCCGGATCGCCGTTCCGCGGACCGACACGAAGACCCGGGCCTGCCGGAGAGCCGCCGCGGTCACGTCCGCGTCCAGGCCGCGGCGGGACCGCAATCCGAACAGGTGCGCACCACGCCACGCCCGGTCCTCCAGTTCGAAACCCGCCTCGCGAAAGGCGTCCTCGAACGGTTCGAGCAGCTTCACGCAGTAGTCCTGGACGCGGTCCGGGCGCCACTCGAGCACCATGTCCAGGGCGGCGTTCAGCATCGGCAACTGGATCTGGTTGCTGCGCTCGCCCACGTCGTAGCGCGCGGCCGCCGGCCGGTACTCCTGCACGTACTCCAGCCGGCCCGCAACGAACAACTCGCTGCTCTCCCGGGCAGCCCAGGGCTCCTCCAGCGGGACGCCGTCGTCGTACCGCTCGCCGAACCATGCCAGACCGCTCTGGTACGGGCCGAACAGGGTCTTGTAGCCGGCGACGACCAGCGCGTCGGGCGCCACCTCCTCGACGTCGAAGGGCATCGCGCCGATCGACTGGGTGCCGTCGATGACGAAGAGCGCACCCACGTCGCGGGCCCGCCGCCCGATCGTCGCAACGTCGAAGCGCGTGCCGTCCGCCCAGTGGACGACCGGCAGGGCGACCACCGCGGTGTCGCGATCGATCGCCTCCAGCAGCCGATCGTTCCAGGCCGCGCCCGGGCTCGGATCGCCGTCGGTCGGCCGGTTCACGGCCCGCAGTTCGGCCCCGCACTCCCCCGCCTTGCGCATCCACGCGTACACGTTGCTGGGGAACTGCTCGCCCAGGATGACGATGTTCTGGCCCCTGCCCACCGGAGCGTTGCGGGCCGCGGTCGCGATGCCGTAGGAGACCGCCGGGATGATCGCGACCCGCCGAGGATCGGCGCCCCCGATCAACCGCGCGAAGCGCTCCCGCAGGGCGTTCGCCGGTTCGAAGAAGTCGTCCGAAACGACCGTCGACGGGTCACGCCGCCGCGCCATTCCGGCAAGCCCGGCCGCCTCGACCTCGCGCGCCAGCGGCGCCATGTAGGCGCAGTTCAGGTAGTGCAGGTCGGGCGGAAGCCGGAACCGGTGTCGCTGGCAGTCGAGCATGGCCGGCGATCTTACGCCCGCTGCCAGCGGCCAGGGAGCAAGGGCCGCTACGCGGCGGCCAGGGCGCGGTCGAGATCCCGGATCAGGTCGTCCACCGTTTCGAGGCCGATCGAGAGTCTCACCACCTCGGAGCCGGCGCCGGCGGCGGCGCGCTGCTCGTCGCTCAGTTGGCGGTGGGTGGTCGAGGCGGGATGGAGGATCAGGGAGCGGGCGTCGCCGACGTTCGCCACGTGGGAGAAGAGATCGCAAGCCTCCACGACCCGGATGCCGGCGTCGTAGCCGCCGCGGACGCCGAAGGTGAACACCGCGCCCGCGCCATTCGGCAGGTACTTCGCGGCCAGGTCTCGGTAGGGGCTGCTCGGCAGACCGGCGTACGACACCCACTCGACCTTCGGGTGCTCCTGCAGCCACTCGGCCACGCGCTGCGCGTTGCGGCAGTGCCGCTCCATGCGCAGCGCCAACGTCTCGATGCCGAGCAGGATCAGGAAGGCGTTCATCGGCGCCATCGCGGCGCCCAGGTCGCGCAGGCCGACCGCGTGGGCATGGGTGGTGAACGCGAGATCGCCGAAGCTTTCGCTGAACTTCAGGCCGTGGTAGGCCGGTTCCGGCTCCGAGAGCCCGGGAAAGCGCCCGGAGGCAGTCCAGTCGAAGCGCCCGCTGTCGACCACGCCGCCGCCGATCACCGTGCCGTTGCCGGAGAGGAACTTGGTCGCCGAGTGGACGACCAGGTCGGCGCCCCAGTCCATCGGCCGGCAGAGCCAGGGGGTGGCCAGCGTGTTGTCGACGATGAGGACCGCGCCCGTCGCCCTGGTCAGCCCGGCGAGGGTCTCGAGGTCGGAAACGACACCGCCCGGGTTGGCCAGGCTCTCGATGAACAGCGCCTTGGCGCCCGCGTCCAGGGCCGCCTCGACCGCGGCCGGGTCGTCCGTGTCGACGAAGTCGCAGTGCCAGTCGAACTTCTGGAACGTCCGGCTGAACTGGGTGATCGACCCGCCGTAGAGGCGGCGCGACGCGGCAAACCGGGCGCCGGGCTCCATCAGGGGAAAGAACGCGAGGAGTTGGGCGGCGTGACCGGAGGCGCAGCAGGCGGCGCCTCGCCCGCCTTCCAGGCTCGCCAGCCGTTGCTCCAGGGCGGCGACGGTGGGGTTTCCCAGGCGCGAGTAGATGAACCCGAAGGTCTGGAGATTGAACAGCGAAGCGGCGTGGTCCGCGTCGTGGAACGCGTAGGCCGTGTTCTGGTAGATCGGCGTCTGCCGCGCGCCGGAGATCGGCTCGGGCGCGGCCCCGGCGTGGATCATCCGGGTTTCAAACCCCCAATCCGGTTCCGCCTTCGGGCCGCCCCCACGCGGGGCTTCTCCGCTCACCCCGACCCTCCGCGCTCGGGCGCCCGCACCAGCCGCGGGCGCCGGCTGGAGATGACGCCGCTGTCGATGCCGCCCCAACCCAACTCGCCCGACAGACGCCCGTACTCGATCTTCGGGCAGCGGTCCATGATCACCGTGAGCCCGGCGGCCTCCGCCTCGGCCGCGGCTTCGTCGTTGCGCACGCCGAGCTGCATCCAGACCACCTCGATGCGCTTCTCCTCCCGCAGGCGGATGGCCTCCCGGGTCGTCTCCAGGGCTGCCTCCGAGCTGCGGAAGACATCGACCATGTCCACCGGCCCCGGCGCCTCGGCCAGGGACGCGCAGGCCCGCTCGCCCAGGATCGAAACCCCTTGAGCCGCCGCCCGGGGGTTCACCGGAATCACGCGGTAGCCCTTCTCCTGCAGGTACTTCATGGCGAAGTTCGAGGGCCGCTTCCAGTTCGGCGACGCGCCGACCATGGCGATCGTCCGCACCTGGCGCAGAATGCCGGCGATCAGGGCGTCGCTGTAGCGGAGGGCGGAAGCCACGGCGCGGATGTTAGCGCCGGTGGACCGGGAGGGTCGTCAGCGAGCGCTACAGCCTTCGCCCCCGACCGCGACAACGGCCACGGCCACGGCCACGGCCACGGCCGACAGTGCAGACCAACCAGACTACGGCATCTCCACCATCAACCCTGAAGAGCCAGTTCATCGTCTTCAGAAGCTCGCTCAGGAGAGCATTGTCGAAGTGGTTGTATATCGGCTGTAGTCTACGGTCATGACTGACAGCGTCGCACAACCGCTTCCCGTCCCGCGAGATGACTGGAGGTCGCCTGGGGAATCCGCCGGGCCGGCGGGCGCCCAGCTCGACGCCGACGGCTGGCGGCTCGACCCCACAGACTTCCCCGGTTGCGAGGCGATCCGGATCCCGCGGGAGAAGATCGAAGATCACGAAGGCCGGGTCGAGTACTGGGACAGCCGGACCGAGACGGCGATGGTGGTTTGCGAGACGACTCTGTTCCACGAACGGCCCTCCCAACGCCTGGCGAGGCTGGCCGAACGGATCGCAGCCTCCAGCGGATCGCTCATCGAGACGTTCGGGACGACGGACCTGGTGCGGTTCTTCGCCAGCGGCAAGACGAGGGTGCTCATGCAGGCGGACCAGATCGTGTACGTCAACCCGCCGGCCGCGGTCGGACTGAGCCCGAGAGTCGACGTAGATGGAGGCGACCTGCCGGATATCGTCCTGGAAGTCGACCACTCCACCGATGTCCGGCGCGGCAAGTTGCCGCGTTACGAGGCATGGGGCTTCCCGGAGGTCTGGGTCGACGTGCCCGACGAGCGCGCGGCAAGCCAACCCAGGTCGCGCAGATCGGGGCTCACGATCCACCTTCTCGAGAACGGCCGGTTCGAGAGCACACCGTCCAGTCGCGCCTTCCCCGGCTGGACGGCGGAGGAGATCCACCGCGCTCTCAACGAGCACCTGCCCAGCGACCAGACGATGACCGTGCTGCGCCGGGTGGGCCGCGCCCTGGGCGCACGCGAAGGGACGGGCCCCGACCAGGATCGGTGGTTGCGGTACGAGCGCGACGAGAGCCGGGCGGAGGGTCGGGCGGAAGGTCGCGCGGAAGGTCGCGCGGAAGGCATGATCGCCGCGGTGGCAGCTCTGCTCGAGAGCCGCG
Source organism: Candidatus Multivorans sp. (assembly GCA_965205295.1). Taxonomy (GTDB): domain Bacteria; phylum Acidobacteriota; class Thermoanaerobaculia; order Multivoradales; family Multivoraceae; genus Multivorans. The sequence continues at coordinate 529,782 of OZ242167.1, read as the reverse complement.
GCGTCGCCGTCGACGCCGACCTCGCGGCGCGTCTCGCCGTCTTCGGCGACAAGTCGCCGGTGGAACTGATGCGGGCGGCGCAAGAGTGCGGGAGCGCAGAGGACCTTCTGCAGCGACTGAGCGATTGACAGGTCGGTAGACGCGCCCAGTTCCCTGCACCGCAACGCGGCAACCTCCGCTGCGGCTGCTCCTACGTCGGCGGATGGGCCGCCAGCCCCGCCTCGTCAGGCTCCGTGCCCCAGCCCGGCCTCTGAGGCACGACCAGGTGGCCGCCGTCCTCGAACTCGGGCTCGTGCGTGAAGATCTCTCCGTCCCACGGCAGCCGGTCGATGTCGGTCTCCATGATCCGCAGGTTCGGCACGGCGGCGCTCATGTGGGCGTTCATCATCGTCGCCAGGTGGCCGTAGTAGTTGTGCGGCGCCACGTTGACCTCGTAGGCGGCCGCCAGGGCTGCGATCTTCATGGACTGCCAGACGCCGTTCCAGACCGCGTCGATGATCGCGACGTCGACCGCCTCCGCACGCAGGAACGGCAGGAAGGCGGCTGCCCCGATCAGCGTCTCGCAGGAGCCGATCGGATGCGCGCTCTCCTGCCGCACCGTCGCCAGGCCCTCTGCCGATGGCGTGTCGATCTCGATCCAGAACAGGTCGAGATCGGCGAGCGCGCGCACGATCTGGCGGTAGCCCGAGATCTTCGCGTTGAAGTTCAGGTCGAGCAGGATGTCGATGTCCGGTCCGGCGCCCTCGCGCAGCGCCTCGAGGTGCCGCCGCAGGTTCGAGATCACCTTGCGGTCGACGTTCTGACCCGGCTCGAAGGGGCGGCCGAAGCCCGGCGCCCAGCCGCGCGGCGAACCGCTTGAGTAGTCGAAGATGTTCGTCTTGAGCGCGGTGAAGCCGCGTTCCCGGACCTCGGCGCCGAGCGCCTCGACGCCTTCAATGTCGGTGATCGCGTTCCCGTAGACCTGCGGCAGCGCGATCCGCCACGTCGCGCAGTGGGACCAGTACACGCGTACCCGGTCGCGCACCCGTCCACCGAGCAGATCGCAACAGGGCACGCCCAGCTCCTTGGCCCGGGCGTCCAGCAAGGCGTTCTCGATCGCCCCGATCGCCATCGCCATGACCCCGGACATCGACTGCCGCGCCCGGGTCAGCAGCCGCTGGTAGATCCGCTCCAGGTCGGCGACCCGGTAGCCTTTGACCACTTCGCCCAACTGCTCGATCACCGTGGTGACGCCGAGCGCGCCCTGGTGCTGGTCGTACTCGCTCCAGCCGACGATGCCATCGTCGGTGGTGAGCTTCACGAAGTGGTAGTTGCGCCAACCGGCGTCGCAGCGGCGGGTCTCGATGCGGGCAATGTTCATGGGGAACTCCTCTCTTCGGACGGCGTCTCACCGAGCCACTCGTCGATGACCTCGTCCGTATCGCGGCCAAGTTCGCAGCTCGGTTCGAGCGGGCCGGAGGACTGACCGTCGAACCGCAGAGGGCTCGTCGGCAGGGTGACCTCGCCCAGCGCCGGGTGGTCGAGGGTCTCCAGGAAGCCGCGCTCCAGCAGGTGCGGATCCGCGTTCACCTCGGCCAGATCGCGTACCGGTGCGCACGGCACGTGGCAGTCCCGGGCGGCCCGGCAGACCTCCGCACGGCTTCTGGTCGCGGTCCAGGCCGAAACCAGGCCCTCCGCCTCCTCCATGTGGGCCACCCGCGCCTCGTTGTTCTCGAAGCGGGGATCGGAGGCCAGGTCCTCCCGGCCCATCGCCTGCAGCAGGTTCCGCCAGTGCCCTTCGTTGACGCAGATGATGGCCACAAAACCGTCGTTGCACGGGTAGACGTTGTACGGGGAGACCCGGCCGTGCCGGTTGCCCATCCGTTCCGGTGGCCGTCCGTCGTTGTGCATCAGGGCGAGCTTCGAGAGCATGCTCGGGTAGACCGCCTCCTGCATCGCCACCTCGACCAGACGTCCCCTGCCGGTCCGCTCGCGCTCGTAGAGAGCGCTGACGATGCCGCCGTAGAGGTGCACGCCGCCGAGGAAGTCGATCAGGGCCGGACCGGCCTTGAGCGGCGGGCGGCCGGCCTCGCCGGTGATGCTCATCACCCCGGACGCGGCCTGCACCGTGATGTCCATGCCCAGCCCGTCCCGGTCCGGACCGCTCAGACCGTACGCGGTGCCCGAGGCGTAGATCAACCGCGGGTTGAGCTCCCGCAGCCGTTCCCAGCCGACCCCGAGGCGGTCCAGGACGCCGGGCGCGAAGTTCTCGACCAGCACGTCGGCGGCGCCCGCCAGCCGGCGCAGCAGATCACGCCCCTCCTCCACCTTGAGGTCGCAGACCACGGACCGCTTGTTCGAGTTCAGGAACGCCAGCGGGAAGGACGACGGCCCGCCATGGACCTCCCGGCGACGCAGCGGCTCGCCCCCCGGCGGTTCGAGCTTGACGACATCGGCGCCGGCCTGGGCAAGCAGGAAGCCGGCGTAGGGCCCCTGGTAGATCTGCCCCAGGTCGAGGACGCGAACACCGGCAAGCGGCTTCGGCGCCTGCGTTTCAGCGGTCACGGCGCCGCTCCGATCCTCAGTGGAAGGAACCGCCGATGATGTCGCGCGCGACGATCAGGCGCTGGATCTCGTTCGGCCCCTCGCCCACCCGCCGGATGCGGAGTTCCCGGTACCAGCGTTCGAGCGGCAGGTCCTTCGTCATCCCGTAGCCGCCGTGGATCTGCATGGCGCGGTCCACGACGCGGCTCGCGCCTTCGCTGGCCACCAGCTTGCAGATCGCCGCCTCGGTCCGGAACGGCTTGCCGGCGTCGGCGCGCGCGGCCGCCTCCAGGGTCAACGCCCTGGCGGTGCGCAGATCGATCTCGTTGTCGACGATCATCCACTGCACCGCCTGCCGGGTCGAGAGGTAGTCGCCGAAGGTCTTGCGCACCTTCGCGTAGGCAATCGCCATCTCCTGGGCCTTGAGCGCCACGCCGACGCAACCCGCCGCATACGGGATCCGGTTGCGGCTCAAGCGGTCGTTGGCGATCGCGAAGCCCTGGTTCACCTCGCCGAGCACGTTCTTGCCCGGCACCCGCACCCGGTTGAACTCGAGTTCCGCCGCGTAGTGCGACGAACGCAGGGTGTGAATGATGCGGCGGACGCGGAAGCCCGGCATGTCCGTGTCGACCAGGAAGCAGGTGATCCCCTTGCGCCCGAGCTCGGGATCGGTGCGGGCGAAGACGATGCCGAAATCCGCCTTGTCGGCGCCGGAAATGAACGTCTTCTCGCCGTCGATGACCCAGTCGTCGCCGTCACGCACCGCCGTGGTGCGGATCGCGCGGGCCGGATCGCTGCCGCCCGAGGGTTCGGTCAAGGCGAAGAAGCCTCGCTTCTCGCCGCGCAGCACGGGATAGAGATAGCGCTCCTTCTGGTCGCCGTCCGCCTCGTACAACTGGGCCAGACCGGCGCCGCCGAAGACGCCGTAGCAGGGCGCGTAGAGGCCGGCCCGGTGCTGCGCCATCTCGAACGCCATCAACGTCCTGGTGACCAGATCGATGCCGGGGCCGCCGTACTCTTCCGGGATGTCCAGGCCGTAGAAGCCGAGTTCCTTCGTCATCGCGACCAGCCGCTCCCGATGGTGCGGCGGCAATTCGCTCGCGTCAGGGTCGAGATCCGCCTCGAGCGGCACGATCTCCTCGTGCACGAAGCGCCGCACGGTCTCGAGGATCAGCTTCTGCTCGGTGCTGAGTTCGAAGTCCACCGGCTCACCTCCCAGGCGCCGCGATCCGGCCGACGTCCAATCGGCCGACGCGCCGCTCGCCGCGGTCCGCGTTGCCTGGCGGCAACTCGCCGTGATCGCCGAGGTAGACCGCGAGCAACTCCTCGAAGCGGCTCCAGTACTGCATGGTCACTTCGTACCGGAACCGCGCCGCCCCTTCATGCTTGGCCGCCGCCTCCGCGACGGCGCTGCGCAGGCCGAAGCGGGACCGCCCGCCCGCGAAGCCCAGCTCCAGGGTGCCGCCTTCCGCGTCACCGATCTCGAACACGCCCAACTGCCCGGGCAGCGCGGCGATCGCGGCATCGTCCAACTCGCGCCAGGGCTTGGTCAGCCGGACCTCGGTCATGCTCCCTCCCACCCGAACATCGGGCGGGATCGTATCCCGCGCTCCGGGGTCTGGGGCCCTGTGTCACAATGCCCGCCGCTCTGGACACCTATAGCCAACCTCCACACCGCAGGAAGCCGGCGTGACTTCCGGCTCGCCGACCGGCCCGCCCGGCGCCCGCCAGCCTTGCCCGGAAGGGGCGCTCCTCGAAGGCGTCCGCGTGGTGGAACTCGCCACCATCGTCATGGCGCCCTCGGCGTGCGCGATCCTCTCCGACTTCGGCGCCGAGGTGATCAAGATCGAGGCGCCGGGCAGAGGCGACCTCTACCGCTACTTCCAGGATCTGCCGGGCATGCCGGACTCGGAAATCCCCTACTGCTTCCTGCTCGACGGCCGCAACAAGAAGAGCGTCGTCATCGACCTCAAGCAGGAGAGCGGCCAGGCGGTCGCCCACCGCCTGATCGAGACCGCCGACGTCTTCCTGACCAACTGCCACAACTCCGTGCTGGACGACCTCGGCATGAGCTGGGACCGGCTGCGCGAGATCAATCCGCGGCTCATCTTCGCGCACGGCACCGGCTACGGCCACACCGGCCCGGAGGCAGAGAAGCCCGGTTACGACCAGGTCTGCTACTGGACCCGTTCGGGCCTCGTCTCGACGTTCTTCCCGGTCGAGGGGCACCTGGGGTCGCTTGGATGCGGCACCGGGGATCACCCCACCGGCGTGACGCTGTTCTCAGCGGTGCTCCTGGGCCTGATGAAGCGCCAGCAGACGGGCAAGGGCTCCTACGTCACCACTTCGCTCCTCGCGGCCGGGGCATGGGCCAATGCCTGCGCCATCCAGGCCAAGCTGGTCGGCGCCGAGTTCCACGAGAAGCGGCCGCGCGAACAGACGATGAACTTCGGCCAGCTCTTCTACCGGACCCGCGACGACCGCCTGATCAAGCTGAGCATCGTCGAGCAGGACCGGGACTGGGAGCGCTTCTGTCTCGCCCTGGACCGCAACGACCTCATCCCGGACAAGCGCTACTGCACCACGCCCGAGAGAATCTCGAACATGCCCGCGTTCGTCGCCCTGCTCGACGCCGAGTTCGCACTGCGGGACTTCCCCGAGTGGGGTGAGCGCTTCACGCGCTACGAGATCCCCTACAGCCTGGTCTCGAACCTCGACGACATCGTGGGCGACGAGCAGTTGGAGGCAATCGGCATGTTCCGCGACCTCGACCACCCCAGGTACGGCCGCTTGCGGACCGTCGACAGCCCGGTATCCATCCTCGGCGACGAGAAGGTCGAGCCCCAGCCGGCGCCCGAACTCGGGGAGCACACCGGCGACCTGCTGCGGGAGCTGGGGCTGGACGCCGCGGAGATCGACCGACTGGCCAGCCGGGGCGTCATCTCGGGCCGACTCTGAAACGGTCGCTCGAACGGACTAGAATCTGCCCTTCCCGTCGCAAGACGGCGCCAACCGACCGCGAACGCCACCCAGGAGACGATCCATGGACTTCCAGGACTCACCACGAGAGGCCGCCTTCCGCGCCGAGGCGCGCGCCTGGCTCGGAGCGAACGCCGAACCCCTGTCTCCCGGCGACACCTCCCGGTACGCCGGGCTTCCCGAGCAGGAAGGGCTGGCCACGGTCAAGGAGTGGCAGCAGAAGAAGTACGACGCCGGCTGGGCCTGCATCACCTGGCCGCAGGAGCACGGCGGCCGCGGCGCGACCTTCATGGAGGGCGTGATCTGGGACCAGGAGGAAGCGAAGTTCGACGTTCCCGGCGGCTACCTCAACATCGGCCACGGCACCTGCGCGCCGGCGATCATGGCCCACGGCACCGAGGAGCAGAAGCGCCGCTACCTGCCCAAGCTGGCGAGCGGCGAGGAGGTCTGGTGCCAGCTCTTCTCCGAGCCGGGAGCCGGCTCCGACCTGGCGGGCCTGCGCACGCGCGCCGACCGCGACGGCGACGAATGGGTCGTCAACGGCCAGAAGGTCTGGAACTCGGGCGCCCACTTCGCCGACTGGGGCATCCTGGTCACCCGCCACGATCCGACCGTGCCCAAGCACAAGGGCCTGACCTTCTTCGTGGTCGACATGAAGTCCCCGGGCATCGACCCGCGGCCGATCCGCCAGATTCCGGGCACCGCCGAGTTCAACGAAGTCTTCCTGCAGAACGTGCGGGTCCCGGACCACAACCGGCTCGGCGAGGTCGGCGCCGGCTGGCAGGTCGCGATCACCACCCTGATGAACGAGCGCCACGGCAGATACCAGATGACGCCGGACTGGAGCGACGCACTCCGCATCGCGTCGGAACTGGAGATCGACGGCGAACCCGTGGCGGCACAGAGCGCCGTGCGCGACCGGATCGCCGACTGGTACGTGCAGTGCCGCGGCGTCGAGTTGACCTTCATGCGCACCCTGACCGCCATCTCCCAGGGCAAGCAGCCGGGGCCGGAGAACTCGATCTGCAAGGTCATCACCGCCAGCGCCCGGCAGGACATCGCCTCATTCGCCGCCGACCTGCTGGATGTCGCCGGTTCCGTCAGCGGCCGCGACGACGCCCCCGCAGGCGGCATGTTCCACTACGCCTATCTGGCGGCGCCCGGCATGCGGATCGCCGCCGGCACGGACGAGATCCTGCGCAACATCATCGCCGAGCGCGTACTCACCCTGCCCGGTGAGATCCGCGTCGACCGCGACCGGGCCTTCAGCGACATCCCCTCCGGCTCGAACTGACGGGCCGGCAGCGGAACGGCGTCAGGCGCCCCTGTTTCCGGCACATCGGCCGCAGGCTCGGACGGGTGAGTCGCGGCGCTAGCTGGCGACCTCGCTTTCGCTGCCCGGGAACAGCAGCCGGACCATCTGGGTCTGCGAGCGATGCACGAACAGGATGACCTGGTCGTTCGCGCGCAGCACGTTGCTGCGCTCCGGCATGAACACCCGGTCGCCTCGCACGACGGCGCCCACGATCAGGCCCCTGGGCGCCTGGAGGTCGGCAAGCGTGGCGCCGGCCGCCGGGCTGGCTTCGTGGATCACGCGCTGAACCACCTGCAGCGCGCCGTCGGCCAGGTTGACCAGGTTCGTCTTGTAGCCATTGGCGACGAAGTTGCGCACATGTTCGATCGCCAGGGAGTGCGGCGACACGAGCTCGACCTCGCCGACCCGTTGCCAGAGCCGGCTCGTCGTGTGGTGGATCAAGGCGACCACCCGCGGCACGCCCAACTCCTGGGCGATCAGCCCCGCCACCACGTTGCTGTCGTCGTGGCTGGTGGCCGCGATCAGGACGTCGGCCCGGCCAAGTCCCTCGCTCTCCATGGTCGCCGCGTCGATCGGATCGCCGTGCAGCACCTCGACGTCGGGAAACGACTGGGCCAGGTACTCGGCGCGCCGCCGGTCGCGCTCTATCCAGCGCAGGCGCTTGACCTCGTTGCGCAACGCCTTGACCACCGCAACCGCGGTCGAACTGCCACCGGCAATGGCCACGGTGTGGGGATGCTCGACCCGGGACGCGAACAACTCCTCCACGTCGTGGGTGGACTTCGTGCGGCACAGGACCATGGCCAGTCCACCCGGCCGGGCCTGCAGGTCCGGACCGGGGATCGACAGTTCGTGCTCCGCGTCGAAGTAGCCGACGATCCGGGCGCCCTCGGGCAACGGCACTTCGTGCAGCGGCCGGCTGGCGACGGTGCTGTTCGCCTGCACCTGGATGGTGCGCAACTCGAAACGCCCCTTGGCCAGATGGTCGACCTCGTAGGTGTGGTGGCCGAGCACGACGTTCAGGATCGCGTTGGTCGCCAGACTCTGGGGCGACAGCAGGAGGTCGGCGCCGAACAACCGCTCGTAGGAGCGGCGGTAGACGGTCAGATCCTCGGACGTGTCGAGCCGCACCACGCATCGCTTCGCGCCCAGGTTGCGAGCGATCACGGACGCCACCAGGTTCGCCTCCTCGGACGAGGAGGCGGCGATGAACAGGTCCGCGGCATCGACCTGCGCTCGCTCGAGCACCGCCTGGTGGGCGCCGTTGCCGACCACGAAGGCCGCGTCCAGCTCCTCCTCGATCCGCCGCCCCTTCTCCGGATCGATGTCGATCAGGGTCAGACTCCGACCCTCGCGTCCGAACGCCTCGGCAATGTGGAAGCCCATATCGCCGATGCCCATGACGCAGTAGTGGCCGTTCGCGCTCATGTCCCGTCCAGCATAAGCCAACCGGGGTGGCGCGACCCGCGCCACCCGCGAAACACTCCGTTCGCGAGTCATCGAGCGAACGGATGACACCGCGGCCAGTCCAAGGAGGACCTCCGCCCGCCCGCGGCGCTCTGCTACCGTTGCCGCTTCCGTCCGCAGAGAGGTGGCCCCGCCACGATCGAGGACCGCTGTGAGCGAGCTGAAGACGAAGCAGAATGACGCCAGCGTAGGCGCGTTCCTGGACGCGGTGGGCAGCGATCGGCGGCGGCAGGACAGCTTCACCGTGCTCGAGTCGATGAAGCGGATCACCGGTGAAAAGCCCCGGATGTGGGGCGCCGCGATCGTCGGCTTCGGCAGCTACCGCTACAAGTACGCGAGCGGCCGCTCCGGAGAAATGCCGCGCATCGGTTTCTCGCCCCGCAAGCAGAGCCTGACCGTCTATGTCATGCCCGGGTTCTCGGGCTATGACGAGCTCCTCTCCCGACTGGGCAAGCACCGGACCGGCAAGTCCTGCCTCTACATCAACAAGCTCGCCGATATCGACATGGGCGTGCTCGAGGACCTGATCAGGAGTGCCCTCGACGCGATGCGGAAGAAGTACCCGGAGGAAAGACCGAGTCGATGAACTACGAACGGATCCTGCTCGAACGGGACGGCAACCTCGCCGTCATCAAGCTGAACCACCCGGAGGTGCTGAACGCAACGGACGCGCAGATGGTCGCCGAAATGAGCGACGCCGTGCTGCGCATCCGCGATCCCCAGGGCGGCGTGCGCGCCCTCCTGCTCACCGGTGAGGGCCGCGCCTTCTGCTCAGGCGCCAATCTCTCGGGCCGCGGCAGCCAGCCGGAGGGCGCCGTCAACCCGACCGCCCGCGAGAACCTGCGCAACAACTACCACCCCCTGCTGCTGTCGCTCCGCGACCTCGACATCCCGATCGTCACGGCCGTGAACGGGGCCGCGGCGGGGGTCGGCATGAGTTTCGCCCTGATCGGCGACCTTGTCTGCGCCTCGAAGCAGGCCTTCTTCCTGCAGGCATTCGCGCGCATCGGGCTGGTGCCCGACGGCGGCGCCACGTTCATGCTGCCGCGCCTGATCGGCTGGGGCCGCGCGGTCGAGCTGTCCATGCTCGCGGAACGTCTGCCGGCCGACAAGGCGTTCGAGTGGGGCCTGATCAACCGCCTGTACGACGACCACGAGTCCTTGATGGAGGGGGCCACCGAGCTGGCCCAGCGACTGGCCAACGGTCCGCGCTCCCTGGGGATGATCCGCAAGGCCTACTGGGCCACCTGGCAGAACGTGTACGAGCAGCAGCTCGACCTGGAGGCGAGGCTGCAGGCAGAGGCCGGCGCCACCGAAGACTCCCGCGAGGGCGTCCTCGCCTTCCTCGAGAAGCGGCCCGCCCAATTCAAGGGGCGCTGATTCCCACCCGCCGGCGCCGGAGACGCGGCGCAACTCCCATCCGAGCCCGAGGAGGACTCCACCATGCCGGATAGCGCCGTCAGACGCCTCGTCGCACTTGCCCTTCTCGCCTGCTCCGCCGCGGCCGCCCAGGAACCCGTCGAGTGGCGCCACTACGCCGCCGACCGGGCCAGCACGAAGTACTCGCCGGCAGCGCAGATCGACGCCTCGAACATCTCGGAGCTCGAGGTCGCGTGGCGCTGGGTCACACCCGACGGCAACGTCGAGGCGCCGGCGCTGGCCGGCGACCTGAAGGGCACGCCGCTCATGGTGAACGGCACGCTCTACGCCGTGTCGGCCCTGAACCTCGTGAGCGCCATCAACCCCGAGACCGGCGAAGAGCTGTGGACCTACGATCCGTTGGCCTACGAGCGCGGCACGCCGACCCATGGCGGCTTCACCCAGCGCGGCATCGAGTACTGGGAGCACCGCGGCATGCAGCGGATCGTGCTGGTCACCGGCACCCATCAACTCGTCTCCCTGGACGCCAGGACCGGCAAGCCGGACCTCGAGTTCGGCGAGGCCGGGATGGTCGACATGCGCGGCGACATCGGCCGGCCCGACCAGATGGGCCACACCGGCGCGAACTCGCCCGGCATCGTCTGCGGCGACACGATTCTCATGGGCATGACGATCATGGACTTCTCCCTGACGCAGGAGATGCCGGCCGGCCACATCCGGGGCTACGACATCCGCACCGGCGAGAAGAAGTGGGTCTTCCACACCGTGCCGCAGGGCGACGAACACGGCGTGGAGACCTGGCATGACGAGTCCTGGCGCTACTCCGGCAACAGCAACGTGTGGTCGTGGATGAGCTGCGACGACAAGACGGGCTGGATCTACTTCGGTACCGGCACGCCGACCAGCGACTACTACGGCGGCCACCGCCACGGGGACAACCTCTACGCCGAGAGCCTGGTCGCCATCGACACCGCGACCGGCGAGAAGAAGTGGCACTTCCAGGCGGTCCGGCACGGACTCTGGGACTACGACTTCCCGTGCGCCCCGATCCTGCTCGACATCGAGGTCGACGGAGAGCGCATCGAAGCGGTGGCCCAGGTCAGCAAGCAGGCGTTCACCTACGTCTTCGACCGCAAGACCGGCGAGCCGGTGTGGCCGATCGACTACCGCAAGGTGCCGGAGAGCACCGTCCCCGGCGAATGGACCGCGAGCATGCAGCCCTTCCCCACCAAGCCGCCGCCCTTCGACCGCCAGGGCGTGCGCGAGAGCGACCTGATCGACTTCACTCCCGAACTGAACGCCAAGGCGATCGAGATCTACCGTGCGACGCTCCTCGGCGGGCCGCTGTTCACGCCGCCGATCGTGGCCGGCGCCAACGGCAAGGCGGCGATGGCGCAGTTGCCCGGTCAGGCCGGCGGCGCAAACTGGGGCGGCGCCGCCGTCGACCCGGAGAGCGGCGTCCTGTTCGTGCCCTCGCAGACCCGGCTCGGCACGATGTCCCTGAACCCGCCGACCGCGCGCCAACCCTCCGACCGCGACTACCTGCCGGGATTCACGTTCCCCGCCGGGCCCGAGGGTCTGCCGCTGACCAAGCCGCCCTGGAGCCGCCTCACCGCAATCGATCTGAATCGAGGCGAAATCCTGTGGCAGACGCCGCTAGGCGACGGCCCGCGCGATCATCCGGCGCTGGCCGAGCTGGAACTCGGGCCCCTCGGCGCCTGGCCGCTCGCCGGCCTGACTCCCGGCTGGCCGATGGCGACCCGGACCCTGGTGTTCGTCGTCACCAGCGAGCAGGTGCCCGGCACCTACCAGGAGGGCCCCGGCGGCTTCGCGTCCCGCGGACCGTCGACCGGCTTCCTCTACGCCTTCGACAAGGCAACCGGCGAGGAGGTCTGGCGCACGGAACTGCCTGACACCCCGGGCGGCGGCCCGATGACCTACGTAGCAGGCGGGCGCCAGTTCCTGGTCGTGCCGGTCGGCGGCCGCGGCCAGGAGCACTCCCTGGTCGCCTACGCCCTGCCGCGGGAGTAGCCCAGGAACAGAGCCGAACGGTCAGCGCCGCCTGGAAAGGCGCGCATCCGGCGGATCGCTGATCCACTCGGCGCCCTGCTCCCATGCGTCGTCGAAGACCGTGTCCCGGATAGGCAGCCGGCGCAGCGGGCCGTGCCGGCCCAGGGGCTTGCCGATCGTGATCGTCACCGACAGTTCGACGTTGTCCGGAACCTCCAGAATCTCACGCAGTTCGTCCGCCACGGCATGGTGCCAGCCGCTGTAGCAGGCGCCGTAGCCCAGCGCCCGCGCCATCAGGAACAGGTTCTGGCAGGCCGGGAAGACCGACGCCCCTTCCGAGTGGAGAGCAGTTCGAAGAAGTCGTCGGTGTGCATGGGCTGTACAATCCCCCACCCGCGAAGTCCGCGTCAAGCGATAGGATCCGCCGCAACCCTCCACTCTTTCCCAAGTGAAGCGCCGGCCCGTCGGTGGGGCCGCCGACCCCTGAGGTACCAGACGATGCAGAAACTCGCCCTTCGTGTTCTCCCCCTTGCCCTGGTCTTCGTCGCCACCGCCGCGGCCGCCCAACGCAGCGAGCTGAATGTGCAGGTCGTCGACATGAACGGCGCCGAAGTGGGACCAGTGAACCTCACCTTCACGTCGCCCGAAGGCGAAGTCGTCGAGGCCGCCACGAAGAAGAACGGCAAGCTCAAGATCCGGCTGAAGGCGGCGGGTGAAGAGCCATGGAAGGCGCTGCTGCGGATGGAGGGCTATCCGGACCAGGAGCGCGAGTTCCATATCAACGAGGGCCGTGACGCTACCTTCACCGTCCAGCTTTACGACGAAGCCACGATGATCAAGCAGGAGGCGGTCGACAACTTCAACGACGCCATCCGGGCGATCCAGGGAGGAGACGCCGCGAGCGCTCTGGAGCTGTTCCAGAAGGCGGTGGAACTCGATCCAACGCTCGCCGCCGCCCACCGGACGATCGCCGCGATCCTGCACGGCATGGGGAAACCCGCTGAGGCGCTGGCGCCGCTGGACAAGTACCTCGAGTCCGAGGAACTGCCGCCGGAGTTCGTGGGCATGGCCTTCGACATCTTCCTGGCCGCGGGCGACCCCCGGGTCGAGGACGCGAAGCAGAAGGCGATCGCCGCCGGCATGGGGATGGAGATCGCGGCCAGCATCTTCTCGCAGGGCGTTGCGGCGGTCCGGGAGGGCGAAGAAGAGCAAGCCGTCGAGTTGTTCACCGAAGCGGCTTCGCTCAACCCCAAGCTCTACCAAGCCTACCGCAACATCGGCACGATCCACTTCAACAACCAGAACTGGGGACCCGCCCTGGAGGCGCTGGAACGCACGCTGGAACTCGATCCACGGAACACCGAGGCAATGCGCATGAGGTTCTTCAGCCACGCCCTACAGGGCAACCTGGGCGATTCGGTCGAGGCCGGCAAAGCCTGGATCGCGGTGAATCCGACGGCGGGGGCCCAGGTGCAGCATCAGGCCGACCAACTCTTCAAGGCCGAAGCGTACGGCAACGTGAAGCTCTACGATCAGTCGCTCATCGCCTGGGACGACAAGCACCCGCGCGCCCACCTGCGGCTCGGCGTCATCTACCGCCGCAGCGCCGACTCCGGGCCGGCCAGGGAGCATCTGACCAGGTACCTCGAGATGGCGGCTGAAGCCGAAGACCTTCTCGCGGTGAGTCCCGATAACGTGGGGACCGCTACGAACATCCGGCGAAAGTTGGAAGACTTGGCCAGAGCGCACTACGAACTCGGCATGCTTGCGGTGAACGCGAGCGACGCGACCGCGGCCCGGGAGCACCTAAACAAGTCCCTTGAAATGGCACCCGAGGGTGAGTTCGCGGACGTGGCCCGGGCGGCTCTCGACCAGTTGTAGGCGCAAGCTCCTACGCCCGAGCCCCGCCCGAGAACACCCGAAACAGCTTCTTCAGCGGATCGTAGAACTCCGTCACCACGCGCTCCTTGAGCGGGATGATCGCGTTGTCCGTGATCGTGATGTGCTCGGGGCAGACCTTCGTGCAGCACTTGGTGATGTTGCAGTAGCCGATCCCCTCGTCCTGCTTGAGCGCAGCCAGCCGGTTCCCCGTGTCGAGAGGGTGCATTTCGAGCGCTGCCTCGTAGACGAAGAAGCGCGGGCCGACGAACTCGTCGTGCAGGTGGTGGTCCCGGAGCACGTGGCACACGTCCTGGCACAGGAAGCACTCGATGCACTTGCGGAACTCCTGCACCCGCTCGACGTCCTCCTGGGCGATTCGCCAGGTGCCGTCCTCGGCATCGGGCGGCCGCGGCTCGAATGGCTGGATCCTCTTCTTGACCTCGTAGTTCCAGGACACATCGCAGACCAGGTCGCGGATCACCGGGAACGCGCGCATCGGTTCGACCGTCACCGGGCGGTCCGTCGGCAGGTCGCTCATCCGGGTCATGCACATGAGCCGGGGCGTGCCGTTCACCTCCGCGGAACACGAGCCGCACTTGCCGGCCTTGCAGTTCCAGCGCACGGCGAGGTCGTTCGCCGAATCGGCCTGAATCTGATGGACCGCGTCGAGCACGACCATTCCCTCGGTGACCTCCGTCGCGTAATCCCGGTAGCAGCCCTCGCCCTCGGCACCGTCCTGGCGCCAGATCCTGAACTGTGTCGCGGCCATCTCAGCCCATCTCCTCGACCAGTCTGGTCAGTTCGTCGCTCATCGGCGCCACCGGGACCTCTTCGACCACCATCTCGCCGTCCGGGCCCTTCGCGACCCGGATGTTCACCTTGCCTAGGGTAACGTCCTTCTGCGGGTAGTCGTCACGGAACTGTGCGCCGCGGCTCTCGCGCCGCAACAATCCGGCGCGTGCCACCGCCTCGGAAACCACCATCAGGTTGTGGAGGTCCAGGGCGGTGTGCCAGCCCGGGTTGTACTCCCGGTTGCCGGTCGCCGACACGGCCTTGGCTCGTTCGGCCAACCCGGCGATCTGCTCCACCGCTTCCTCCAGTTCGGATTCGACGCGGACGATGCCGACCTTCTCCTGCATCAGGTCCTGGAGCGCGTACTGGATCTGGTACGGCCCTTCGCCGCCCTCCCGCTCGAGCGGCTGGAGGGCTTCCCTGACCCCCGCATCGACGGCCGCCGCGTCGAGTCGCACCTCGCCCTGCTCCTTGGCGAAGGCTGCCGCGTACTCGCCCGCCCGCTTGCCGAACACGAGGAGATCGGAAAGCGAGTTGCCGCCCAGCCGGTTGGCGCCGTGGAGCCCCGCCGCGCATTCGCCGGCGGCGTAGAGGCCGGGCACGGAGGACATCTGGCTCTCGGCGTCGACGCGCACGCCGCCCATCACGTAGTGGGTCGTCGGGCCGACCTCCATCCTTTCCTTCGTGATGTCGAGGCCGGCCAGCTCCTTGAACTGGTGGTACATCGACGGCAGCTTCTTCCTGATGTGCTCCTCGGAGTTGCTGATCTTGTCCTTGATCCAGGCGATGTCGAGGTACACGCCGCCGTGGGGCGAGCCCTTGCCGGACTTGATCTGATTCACGATGCAGCGGGCGACGTGGTCCCGGGTCAGGAGCTCCGGCGGCCGCCGCGCGTCGCGGTCGCCGACGACGTAGCGCCAGCCTTCCTCGGCGCTGTCCGCGGTCTGGTCCTTGTACAGAGCCGGGATCTCGTCGAACAGGAAGCGCTCGCCGTCCGAGTTCAGGAGGATCCCGCCTTCGCCGCGCACGCCCTCGGTGACCAGGATGCCGCGCACGCTCGGCGGCCACACCATGCCGGTCGGGTGGAACTGGACGAACTCCATGTCGATCAGATCGGCCCCGGCGTCGTAGGCCAGGGTGTGCCCGT
Source organism: Candidatus Multivorans sp. (assembly GCA_965205295.1). Classification (GTDB taxonomy): domain Bacteria; phylum Acidobacteriota; class Thermoanaerobaculia; order Multivoradales; family Multivoraceae; genus Multivorans. The sequence continues at coordinate 514,288 of OZ242167.1, read as the reverse complement.
CCCCGGTGTATTCCCAACTGTTGCTGGTGATCTTGAAGGCGCGGCCGATGCCGCCCGTGGCGATGACGACCGCCTTCGCCTTGTAGACCCGGAACCTTCCCCGTTCCCGGTCGTAGGCGAGGGCGCCGGCAACCCGGCCATCGTCCAGGAGGAGCCGGAACACCGTGTACTCCATGTGGAAGTCGATGCCGTGGTGGATACCGTGATCCTGCAGGGTCCGGATCATCTCCAGCCCGGTCCGGTCGCCGACGTGGGCGAGCCGCGGATACCGGTGGCCGCCGAAGTTCCGCTGCAGGATGCGGCCGTCCTTCGTCCGGTCGAACAAGGCGCCCCAGCCTTCGAGCTCCAGCGCCCGCGCCGGCGACTCCCTGGCGTGGATCTCGGCCATCTTCGGGTTGCTCAGGTACTGGCCGCCCCGCAGGGTGTCCGTGACGTGGACCTTCCAGTTGTCCCGTTCGTCCACGTTGCCGATCGCGGCCGCCATGCCGCCCTCGGCCATCACCGTATGCGCCTTGCCCAGCAGCGACTTGCAGATCACGCCGCAGGAGGCGCCCGCGGCCGAGACTTCGATCGCGGCGCGCAGTCCGGCGCCGCCCGCACCGATCACCAGCACGTCGTACTCGTAGGGTGTCTGCTCCATCAGACCAGTCTCAAGTCCGTCCAGATGCCCATCGAGCACAGGCGGACGTAGATGTCGGAGAACGTGACCCAGATCAGGCTGAACCAGGCCCAGGCCATGTGCCCGCGGTTCAGACAGGACACGCAGTTGTAGCAGGCGCGCCGGAACGGCCGGCCAGCCATCACATTCTTGAAGCCACCGACCACGTGACGCATCGAGTGGCACCCCAGGGCGTAACCGCTGAGCATCACCCAGTTGACCAGGATGACGAAAGTGCCGACGCCGATCCCGAACTGGCGGCCCCCGGCTGCCGCCTCGAACTCGAACGCCCGGTACACGTCGATCGGGAAGAAGACGAAGATCCACGCCATCATCGCGAACAGGAAGTACCGGTGGATGTTCTGGACGACCAAGGGGAAGGAGTTCTCGCCCCGATAGGCGTTCCGCGGCTCGCCGACCGCGCAGGCGGGCGGATCGGCCCAGAACGCCTTGTAGTAGGCCCCCCGGTAGTAGTAGCAGGTAGCGCGGAACCCGATCGGCAGGATCAGGATGACGAACGCCGGAGACTGGGGGATGAAACTCGGCCACCAGTTCGGGAAGCCTTGGAACCACGCATGGTGGGTGAAGCCGAACACCTCCGGCGAGTACAACGGCGACAGGTAGCCGCCGTAGGCATAGTGCTCGCCCTGGAAGCCGGCCCAGGACGAGTAGATGATCGCGATTCCGAGTCCCGCGGCTACGGCGCCCGGCTGCAGCCACCAGGCGTCCCGACGCTGGGTCTCACCGAATGATCGCCGCTTCAGCACGGCGGGGAAGGCCATCTCGGATTCCGTCCTCTCTGTCGAGTCTGTGGTTCGTGGGGAACGCCGGCGCCCTCCGGCCCGGCGGTGATCATAGCCACAAAGTCGACGATGGATCGACCGGCGGCCGGCTGGCAGAACGCTCGCCCCTTGGGCGCGCTACGATGTCAGGGATGACCCCTGCGAAACCCACCGCCGAAAGGACGTGGACCCGTATCCCAGGCCGCCGGAGTCCGGCTGGCCCGCCATACCGGCCCTGACCACGGACTTGCGGCGCCGCGCCACGGTCCTCGCCCTGGCGGCCGCTCTGGCGGCCGCCGCCGCGGCCTGGACCCAGCGGCCCGACCTGCCGTCCGACGCCCGGGTCGTCCGGGCCTACTTCGACGATCCGCTGGTCGCCGCCAGGGCGGTCATCTCGCTCGAGGCGCTGGAGTCGGAATACGAGAAGGGCTACATCGTCCTGCTGGCCACGGATGACGACATCGAGGCGGCGCGGCAAGCCGGAATGCGAGTCGTCGAAGACCGGGACTACACGGTCGTCGCCCTCCCCTCCGAACTTCCGACCGCGGTCGTCCAGGGTGCGGTTGCCGGCTACCCCTGCTACCGCACGGTCGAGGAGACCTACGCGAGCGCCCAGGCGATCGTCAGCCGGCATCCGACCCTCGCCACCTGGACCGCGGTCGGAAAGTCCTGGCGGGAGACGCAGCGACCCTCGAGAGGCTACGACCTGTACGTGCTGCGCCTGACCAACTCGACGACCTCGGGAACCAAGCCGGACCTGTTCGTCACCGGAGCGGTTCACGCCCGGGAGTACACGACCGCCGAGTTCGTCCTGCGCTTCGCCGAGCGTCTCGCCGACAGCTACGAGACGGATGCGGACGTCCGGTGGCTCCTGGACCACCAGGAGGTCCACCTCATGCTGCAGTCGAATCCGGACGGGCGCAAGCAAGCGGAATCCGGCAAATTGTGGCGCAAGAACGAGAACACGGACCACTGCCCCAGCTACCGGCCGGGAGTGGACCTGAACCGCAACTTCGACTTCAAGTGGGGCGGGACGGGCGCCTCGAACTGGGAGTGCAGTCTCAACTACCGGGGTTCGTCGGCCGTCTCCGAACCGGAAACGAAGGCCATCTCGACCTACATGACAAACCTCTTTCCCGACGCCCGGGGGCCGGACGACACGGACGCGTCGCCCGCCGACACCAGCGGCGTCTTCCTCGACATCCACGGCCACGGGCGCCTCGTCCTCTGGCCTTGGGGCCATATCGAGCAGGCGCCGCCGAACGGCGCCGCGCTCGAGACGTTCGGCCGCAAGCTCGCTTTCTTCAACGGCCACCTCCCCCAACAGGCGGTCGGGCTGTATCCGACCAGCGGAACGATTGACGACTACGCCTACGGCGTCCTCGGACGCGCCGGCTTCACCTACGAACTCGGAATGAGCTTCTTCGAGAGTTGCAGCACCTTCGAGAACTCGATTCTCGAAGGCAATCTGAAGTCGCTGCTCTACGCCTTCAAGGTGGCGCGGACGCCCTACCAGACTCCCGCCGGGCCCGACGTTCGCGATCTGAGCCTGAGCGATAGCGCGTCGACTGCCGGCGTCGCGGCGGGGACGTCGGTCACCCTGTCCGCCACCGCCGACGATACGCGCTACAGCACCAGGAACGGCGCCGAGTCGAGCCAGAACATCGCGGCAGCCGAGTACTACGTGGACACACCGCCCTGGGCGAACGGGGCAACCGCGGTCGCGATGTCCGCGTCCGACGACGCTTTCGACAGCACGTCCGAGGCGGTCACCGCGTCGATGGACACGACCGGCTGGACCAACGGCCGGCACACCGTCTTCGTGCGGGCCAAGGACGCGGACGACAACTGGGGCGCCGTCAGCGCCGCCTTCCTGTTCGTCGGATCCGCCCCACCCGACGCCCCCGCGCCGACTCTCACCGCCGGTGTCGCGCAGCTCACCGTGGCCTGGAGCGCACCCGCCCACCACAGTTCTTCGATCACCGGCTACGTCCTGCGTCACAAACCCGCCGGCAGAGGCTTCGGCTGGTCGATTGTCGATGTCGGCAACGCCCTCTCCCACACCATGACGAGCCTTGCCCCGAACAGGCGTGTCGACATTCAGGTCCGCGCGGCCAACGCGGTCGGCAAGAGCGTCTGGTCCCCGGTCGAGACCGGCGCCCCCCGCGCGAACATGCCCCCCGCGCCGGTGGGAACTCCGCCCGCGGTGAGCATGGGGCTCGACAGGGGCGCCGTGTCCATTTCCGTCTCTGAGATGTTCGAGGATCCGGATGACGATCCAGTGACCTACGGCGCCGGATCGTCGAACTCGTCGGTCGTGACGGCTTCCGCGAACGGTTCCCAGGTGACCTTGACGCCCCGAAGCGTCGGAACGACCGTGATCACCATCACCGCGACCGACGAGACGGGTTCCAACACTGCCGGGACGCAGCGATTCGACGGGACGGTGACGCCGGCGCGCGGGGTCTCGGCCGTTCCGGAAACGCTGACGGTAACGGAGGGTTCGACCGCCTCGTACACCTTGGTACTCGACGCTGTGCCGTCCGGCGACGTGACCATTGCCGTGGACGTGCCGGCAGGCGCCGAACTCTCCGCGTCGCCGTCGTCGCTGACGTTCACGACCACTTCCTGGGAACAGCCTCAGACGGTGATCGTGGAGGCAATGGAAGAGGACGGCGACGCGCTGGCGGATGACCCGGTCGAGTTGCAGCACAGCGTCTCGGGCGCGGACTACGGTTCGGCTACGGCGCCCGCGGTCCAGGTGACGATCGTGGAGAACGACGCGCCGACGTTCTCGGTAGAGGACGCGCGGGCGTCGGAGAGTGACGGCGCCGTCGTCTTCGAGGTCCAACTGAGTCTCGCTTCCGCTTCGCAAGTGACGGTGGACTATGCGACCTCGGACGGCGCCGGCGCCGACGGTGCAGGATCGGGTTCGGACTACACGGCGACGAGCGGGACGCTGACCTTCCCCGCCGCGAACACGGCGCCCAGGACGGTGAGTGTGCCGGTCATGGACGACAATGTGGACGAAGCAGAAACCGAGCGCTTCGTCTTTACGCTCAGAAACCCGTCCAACGCCGCGCTGGCGGGCGGCGGTTCGAACCTGGAGGTCCAGGGAACGATCCAGGACAACGACGAGTCGACGCTTTCCGTGGCGGACGCGGAGGCGTCGGAGAGTGACGGCGCCGTCGTCTTCGAGGTCGAACTGAGTCTCGCTTCCACTTCGGAAGTGACGGTGGATTATGCGACCTCGGATGGCCCAGGCGCCGACGGTGCGCTCTCGGGCTCGGACTACACGGCGGCGAGCGGGACGCTGACCTTCGCGCCCGGGAGCAGAGGCTCGCAGAGCGTTCACGTGCCGGTCATCGACGACGTCGACGAAGGAGGAAGCAAGAGCTTCGGCTTCCATCTGCAAAACGCGTTCAACGCCGCGCTGGCGGGCGGTGGTTCGATCCTGGAAGTTCTGGGAACCATCCGGGACAACGACGGGGCGGACCCAGGCGACGGTGACTCCGGAGACGGAACGGGCGGCGGCAACCCGGGCGGCGGCGCTACGACTCCCTCCCCCGGCGACGACACGGAGGGCGGCGACGACGCGGAGGGCGGCGAAGACGCGGAAGGCGGCGACGGGGCCGGCACGCCACCTGACGCAGCCTTCACCCACGACATCGACTGCGTCGGCGACCCCTGCCGCACACGTGTCGGCGTCCAGGTGGTCTTCTCCGACTCGAGCGCCGGGGCCGTCCGGTTCCGGACCTGGGAGTTGGGCGACGGCACCCGTTCGCGGCGCCCAACCGTCGAACACGTCTGGCGGGAACCCGGCTTCTACCACGTCACGCTTCGAGTGAGTGACGGCACGAGCGAGTCGACCGCGACCGGCACCTTCCTGGTCGAGTCCGCCGCCCCCCGGGGTACGTGCGACGCCACCTCCCACGCCCGGTGCCTGCGCGACTCCCGGTACGCCGTGAGACTGGACTGGTGGACAACGGACGGCGAGGTCTCCCCGGCCGAGGTCGTTCACGTGGGAACGGACGACTCGGGTCTGTTCCGGTTCTTCGACCGGGACAACTGGGAGGTCCTGATCAAGGTGTTGAACGGTTGTTCGATCAACGAAAACGTCTGGGTGTTCGGCGCCTCGACGACGACCCTTGGCTACCGGATCGAGATCACGGACACTGCGACGGGGGCCGCGAAGGAGTACCGGAACGAGCCGGGGGTGATGGCGCCGGCCATCACTGACGCAAAGGCGTTTCCAGAAGGTTGCCGGCCTTGACCGTGACAACCTAGGGGCCTGAATGCACAAGACGATTCTGGCCTTTTCGGCGGCCCTGGCAGTAACGGCAGCAGCTTCGGCGCAGGAGACCCGGCAGGTCGGCGACCCTCGAGTCGTACGCGCCTACTTCGACGATCCGCTGGTCGCCGCCAAGGCGGTCATCTCGCTCGATGCTCTTGAATCGGAGTACGAGAAGGGGTACATCGTCCTGCTCGCGACGGACGAGGACATCGAGGCGGCGCGGCAAGCCGGCATGCGGGTCGTCGAGGACAACGACTACGTCTTCGTGGCCCTCCCCTCCGAAGTCCCAACCGCGGTCACTCAGGGGACGATCGCCGGGTTCCCGTGCTACCGAACCGTCGAGGAGACCTACGTCAGCGCCCAGGCCATCGTCGACACCCACCCGCAACTCGCGGCTTGGAGCACAGTCGGGCAATCCTGGAAGAAGGAACAGAGCGCATCGGACGGTTACGACCTGAAGGTGCTGCGCCTGACGAACTCGGCGACTTCGGGCGCCAAGCCGGCCCTCTTCATCACCACGGCGCTCCACGCGCGCGAGTACCCCACCGCGGAACTCAGCCTGCGCTTCGCCGAACGGCTCGCTGACGCCTACGAGACAGACGCCGACGTGCGGTGGCTCCTGGATCACCAGGAAGTTCACATCATGCTGCAAGCGAATCCGGACGGGAGGAAGCGCGCCGAGGAGGGCCTGCTGTGGCGGAAGAACCACAACACGACCCACTGTCCGGACTCTGTGCCGGGCGTCGATCTGAATCGCAACTTCCGCTTCAAATGGGGCGTCTCCGGCTCCAGCACCGACGAGTGCAGCGAGGTCTATCGAGGAACTGCGGCGGCCTCCGAACCGGAGACACAGGCAGTCTCGGCATACATGGTCAGCCTGTTCCCCGACGCCCGGGGGCCCGAAGACGATGACGTTGCGCCCGTCTCCACAAGCGGCATCTACCTGGATATCCACAGCCACGGGCGACTCGTTCTCTGGCCCTGGGGCTGGGAAGACAGCCTCGCGCCGAACAGCACCGCCCTCCAGACGCTCGGCCGCAAACTCTCGTTCTTCAACGGTCACCTTCCCCAACAGGCGGTGGGGTTCTATGCGGCGAGCGGCGCCGCGGAGGACCACGCCTACGGAGAACTCGGCGTCGCGTCCTACACGTACGAGATCGGCACGACGTTCTTCCAGGGTTGCAGCTACTTCAAGAACTCGCTCCTGGACGGCAACATCGCGTCGCTCCTCTACGCCTTCAAGGTGGCGCGGACGCCGTACTTGACTCCGGTCGGACCCGACGTTCGCAATCTGACACTGAGCGCCGGCGCGTCGACCACCGGCATCGCCGCCGGAACCTCGGTCACCCTGTCCGCGACCCTGGACGACACGCGCTACCAGAACAGCAACGGCGCCGAACCGACCCAGACCATCGCGGCGGGCGAGTACTACGTCGACGTGCCGCCCTGGGCGACGGGAGCGACTGCAAGCGTCCTGTCGGCCTCGGACGGCGCGTTCGACAGCAGTTCGGAGGGTGCGACCGCGACCATCAACACGACCGCCCTGAGCGCGGGGCGGCATGTGGTCTTCGTGCGGGGGAAGGACGCCGACGACAACTGGGGTGCGCTCGGCGCTGTCTTCCTGTTCGTCGGAATGGCGCCGCCATCCGTGCCCTCTACTCCCACGCTCCAAGCGGAGGACAGCCGCCTGGAAATTCAGTGGACCGCGCCAGCCAGCAACGGCTCCTCGATCTCAAGCTACCAGCTCCGCCACCGGACAACAGCACGGAGCGCGAGTTGGTCGGTCTCAGATCCCGGAACCGACGGCGAGCAGTCGATCACCGGCCTGACGAACGGGGAGCAGATCGAGGTCCAGGTGCGCGCCGTCAATGCGGTCGGAGGCAGTGTGTGGTCCAGCTCGGCAACCGGCACACCCCGGACCAGCCCTCCGCCGCCGCCACCACCACCACCACCACCACCACCACCACCGCCGGATCCCGATCCGCAACCTGATCCCGATCCGCCACCTGATCCCGATCCACCGCCGCCACCGCGGGTGCCGCCCGAGGCCGCCTTCACCGTCGGCGTCGAATGCACGGAGGAACCGTGCCACGTCCCCACCGGCGAGGAGATCGTGTTCGCGGATTCGAGCTCCGGAACGGTCACCCAGCGCCTCTGGGAGTTCGGAGACGGCCGGCAGTCCAGACGGCAGAACGTGCCGCATGGCTGGTCATCGCCCGGCTTCTACACGGTCACGTTGACCGTCACGGACGGCACCGTCGCGTCCACCGCGTCGCGGGTGTTCCTGGTCCAGGCCGCGGCGCCCGCCGGCGCCTGCGCCGCGGACCCTGTGACCCTGTGCCTGCAGGACTCCCGCTACGCCGTCGTCGTGGACTGGTGGCAGGCCGACGGAACCGGCGGCAGCGGCAGCGTCGTACACGAAGGAACCAACGACTCGGGACTGTTCCGGTTCTTCGACGAGGACAACTGGGAGGTTCTGATCAAGGTGCTGGACGGTTGCCTGGCCAACGGCCACGTGTGGGTCTACGGCGCGTCGACGACGGACCTGGGCTACGTGATCCGGGTTTCGGACACGGTGACGGGAGCGACCAAGGAGTACCGGAACGAACCGGGCACGGCCGCGGCCGCGATCGCCGACAACACGGCGTTCCCTCAGGGCTGCCGGCAGTAGGAACCGATCGCGCGAGTGATTCGCTTGCGCTACATGCTCAGAGCGCCGGCGAGGAGCGCATCTCGTCCAGCTCGACACCGGCGCCGGCAGCCGCCGGCGACCGTTCCGCTTCGAGCAGCGCGGCGCCGCGCTCGATCCAGGCTCGGCCCCGAACGCGCATGGCCAGCAGGCCGGCCATCAGCATCACGTGGATGATCAAGCAGCTCCAGGCGCCGATCAGGCCCCACCAGCGGGTCGCGACGAACAGGAGCGGCACGAAGACCAGCCAGGCCACGCCGACGTTCACGAGCATGGTGTAGGTGGTGTCTCCCGCGCCGCGCAGCGCTCCCGCGAGCACGTTGAACTGCAGGTCGAAGACCAGGCAGACCACCGCGATCAGGAACAGCGGGCGGGCATAGGGCATCACCAGCCCAAGTTCGGATTGCGGCACGAACAGGGCGATCAGGCGGTCCGGATAGCCGACATAGACGACTGCCATCAGGACCATGCCCAGGTATCCGATCCGAAGAACGCGCCGCACCACCACGCGCGCGGATTCCGTCTGCTGCGCTCCCAGGCACTGCCCCACCAGGGTCGCGGCGCCGGCCGCGAGGGCGATCGCCAGCATGAACGAAACCGACCATGCCTGGATGACGGCGTTCGTCGCCGCCATCTCCGCGTCGCCGAGCCTGGCCACGAGGGCGGTGAAGACGCTGATGCCGCCCAACTCCATGAACACCTGGACCCCGATCGGCAGACTGATCCGCAGCATCCTCGACATCAGGGCCGGCTCCGGCAGGCGCGGTGTCGAAGCGCCATACTCCCGTCCTATCGACGTCAGCAGCACCCCGCACAGGAGTCCCGCCGCAACCACGGCCTGTGCGATCACCGTCCCGACGGCGGCGCCGGCAGGGCCCAGCTCCGGGAACCCCAGGGCGCCGAAGATGAACAGGTAGTTGAGACCGCAGTTCAACACCAGTTGGATCAGACCGGCGAACATCGGCACGTCCGTCCGGCCCAGCCCCCGGTAGTAGTTCTCCGCCACCAGGAAGATCATCAGGCCGATCCCGGCCGCGAGGCGCGCCTCCGTGTACTCCACCGCGATCGCCTGGGCCTCGGCGGAGGCCTGGGTCAGGCTGTAGATCCACGTGGACATCGGCGCCAAAGCCAGGACCGCCACGCCCGCCCCGACCGCCAGGTAGATCCCCTGCCAGAACGCCGCGCCCACTCGTTCGTTCCGACCGGCGCCGAAGAACTGGGCAACGAAGGTGTTGACCCCCTGAAGCACCCCGACGAAGAAGCTCAGACACCACCAGGTGATGATTGCCGCCATGCCGATCCCGGCCAGGGCCACGACCCCAAGGCGACCAACCATCACCGTGTCGATGAAGCCCATCGCGGAATGGGTCATCTGGGTCACCGCGACCGGCGCCGTGAGCCTCAGGATGCGCCGGTAGGAGATGTCGATCTTCATGGGTCGGTCTTGGCGCTCAACGGTCAGGTTGCCGTGAACAGGGCCTCGAACTCGGCGGCCATGCGCGGCCCGGCGCCCTCGTCTTCGTGCTTGAAGAAGACGTAGACCTCGCTCCAGGGTTGCGCCCGGATCTTCTCGGCCCAGGAACGAAGAGCGGCCTCGTCGTAGTCCTGGCGGCGAAGCCGCAGATAGCCGAAGTCGGCGGTGGCCGCCAGCGGCGTGTCGTGGTCACTGCCGCTGTCCGCGATGCAGAGCGACGCGCCGGCGCCCTCCAGCAGCTTGAACACCTCGTCGTCGAACCAACTGGCATGGCGGAACTCGAAGGCGCCGCGCAAACCGTCGGGCAGGATCGCAAGAAAGCTCGCCAGCCGATCGACGTCACGCTTGAGGTAGGGCGGCAACTGGAAGAGGATGGGGCCAAGGCGCTCGCCAAGGACCTCGGCGGTACGGAAGAGGTGGTCCACCGAGTCGCCGGCGTCCTTCAGCCTCTGGTGGTGCGTGATGCGGCGGGACGCCTTCAGCGCGAAGCGGAAACTCCCGGGCACCGCGTCGCGCCAGCGCTCGAGCAGGTCCGCCTTCGGCATCCGGTAGAACGTGTTGTTGATCTCCACCGCACCCAGCCTGGTGGCATAGAAGCCGAGCATGTCCGGCCGCTTCGTTCCGGCCGGATAGAACGGTCCTGCCCACGCCGGGTAGGAGAACCCGCTGGTGCCGGTGCGTACCCGCACTGTCGAGCTGCTGTCGAGCTGCTAGACGCCGTCGTCCAGGAACGGACGGAGCTTCTGCGCCCAGTCGGGATGCCGGAGCTTGCGCAGCGCCTTCGACTCGATCTGCCGGATGCGTTCCCGGGTCACGTTGAACGACTTCCCGACCTCCTCGAGGGTGTGCTCGGAGCCTTCTCCGACTCCGAAGCGCATCCGCAGCACGAGTTCCTCGCGAGGCGAGAGCGACCGGAGCACGTTGCCGGTCTGCTCGCGAAGATTGGCCGAAATGACCTCATCCACCGGCGACGGCGAGTTCTTGTCCTCGATGAAGTCACCGAGGTGGGAGTCCTCTTCCTCGCCCACCGGCGTCTCCAGGGAGACCGGCGCCTGAGCGATCTTCATGATCTTCCGCACCTTGGAGGCGGGCAGGTCCATGTGCTGGCCGATCTCCTCGGCGGTCGGTTCGCGCCCCAGTTCCTGCACCAGGGACCGCGACGTACGGGTCAGCTTGTTGATGTTCTCGATCATGTGGACCGGGATGCGGATCGTCCGCGACTGATCGGCGATCGCGCGCGCGACGGCCTGGCGGATCCACCAGGTCGCGTAGGTCGAGAACTTGTAGCCGCGGCGGTACTCGAACTTCTCCACCGCCTTCATCAGGCCGATGTTGCCCTCCTGGATGAGGTCCAGGAACTGGAGACCGCGGTTCGTGTACTTCTTGGCGATCGACACGACCAGGCGCAGGTTCGACATGATGAGCTGCTCCTTGGCCCGCTCACTCAACGCCTCGCCCCGCTTGACCTTCGCCACCAACGCCCGCAGTTCGCCCTGGGGGATCGAGTAGCGGGACTCGAGCGCCCGCACCGCTTCGCGGTACTTCTGGATGCGCCGGCGGTGCAGCGCCTTGAGTTCCTCGTTGCTTTCGCGCTCGAGCGCGACCTGGGCGCGGCTGATGTCGCGCTCGCTGCGCCGGAAGCGGTTGTCGATGAGCTTGACCAGATCGACTACCCGGTTGCGGTCCGGCCCGGTGAATGCCAGTTCGACGATCAGCGAGGAGACCTTCTCCTCGAGCCGGTCGAGCTCCCGCTCGATCTCCTGGTAGCGGTCGCCGCGGGGGCTGTAGCGCTTCTGCCGGCGTCGCGTGCGCTCGAGCAGCCCTTCCAGGTCCTCCATCTTCTCGAACACGCCGACCCGCTTGGCGATCCGCTTCAGACCATTCTCGTCGAGTAGCGAAAGCGGGTGGTCGATCTCGACCAACTGCGACAGCGGTTTCGCGTTCTTGCGGTCGGCCAGTTCGGTCAGCGCCAGCAGCCGGGTCATCAGATCGGGATTGCCGGCCAGGGCCTGGAAGATCAGCCACTCGCCGTCCTCGAGCGCCCGGGCGATCTCCACCTCGCCGTCCCGGTCGAGCAGCGGCACCGTGCTCATCTCGCGCAGGTACATCCGCACCGGATCGCTGGTGTTCACCGGCTCGCTCACGGTCGGCGTCGCCGGGTCGTCGTCCGCCTTGTCGATCTCGAGCGTCACCGTCTCGTCGAGGTTGGCTACGTACCATTCCGGACGCCTGATCACTCCCACCCTGAGTTCCCGGAGCCGGTCGTGGAGCTCACGGATCTCGCCATCGACGCCGACCATGTCGGCCGGCATCATGTCCTGGATCTCATCGCCCAACAGGTAGGTCTTTGCCTTCCCCAGTTCGAACAACTGACGGATCGAGGCGTACCTTGCCTCAAGCGGTTTGCCTGTGTCCTTGACGGGAGCAACTGCCATGCTTCGTTCTCCGGAGGTTCTATTGGGCCGCGATAGCGCGTGTCTTCTCTTGGCGGGGCTCTGCCTACAAATCACCCCACCCGCTGGAAAAGCCTCTCAGCGGGTTCCGGATCCTTGGACAGGCGACGGCACGCAAGTGTACCAGTATGAAGACGATCAGCCACCCTCTTGTGTTTCGCCCCGCTCTCGCACAGGGGCCGTGCGTCCATCTTCCCCAACATCGGAAGTGCCGGCAGTTCTTCCCCTTTCGCTCGATCTTCCTCGATCCGCTAGCCTCCTGGCCGGAGGTTCCTCAGCATGGCGGAGAACCGATCGACTCCCACCCTGGAGGCCGTCCTCAAGGTCGCCGCACGCTTCCGGCTCGGCGACGCACCAACCGCCGCCCAGGAGCTGCGGAGCGGCCACATCAATGACTCCTACGTCATCTCGAGCCGCGGCGGGCGGCGAGGACTGCTGCAACGGATCAACGAACACGTCTTCACCGAGCCACGGCGGCTGATGGACAACGTGGAGCGGATCACCCGTCATCTCGCCGAGAAGCTCGGCCCGCAAAGCCGACGACGCCGGCTGACCCTGATTCCAGCCGACAGCGGGCGCACATGGGTCGAGATCAACGACCCGCAGCGCCAGCAGCGCGATGACCGCGACGGCGCACAGGGCGAGGAAGCCCAACGCGGAAGCGGCGCCGGGGGCTGGTGGCGAATGTACGAACTAATCGAGGACGTGGCGACCGAGGTCACCGCGTCGTCCACCGATCAGGTCTTTCGGGCCGCACAGGCGTTCGGGCGCTTTCAGGGCATGCTCGCCGACCTGCCCCCGCCGCCCCTGTTCGAGACCATTCCCCGCTTTCACGACACGGTGAGCCGTTTCGAAGCCCTGGACCGTGTGCTGGGCGGCGAGCCCGCCGGCGCCGGCGCCGCGGCCCGCCGCGGGCAGGCGCAGGCCGAAATCCAGGCCGCCGCCGCGCATCGGGATCTGGCCGGCCGGTTGATCGAAGCCGCGGCCCGAGGCGTGCCCCAGCGCATCGTCCACAACGACTGCAAGATCAGCAACATCCTCTTCGACCGGCCAAGTGGCGATGCGCTGTGCGTGGTCGACCTGGATACCGCGATGCCCGGCCTCGCCGCGTTCGATTTCGGCGACATGGCCCGGTCCATGGCCCACCGGGCCGACGAGGATGCCCGCGATCCGGAGGGCATCGAGGTCGACCTGGAACTGTTCGGCGCCCTTGCGTCCGGCTATCTCGACGGCGCCCGCTTCCTGACCGCCGGAGAGCGCCGGAGCCTGGTCGACGGCGCCCTGGTGCTGACGCTCGAACAGGCGGTCCGCTTCCTGACCGACCATCTCCAGGGCGATGTCTACTTCCGCGTCGAGCGACCGGGGCAGAACCTGGATCGCTGCCGGGTGCAGTTCGCCCTTCTCGAGTCGTTGGTCGACCGCAGCGGGGACCTGCAGCGGATCGTGGACGGCCGCTAGAAGGCCTCCGTGTCGACCTCGCCGCAGATGCTCCCCTGTTCGTTGCGGTAGCTCTCGGAAGCGCCGGTGACGGTGTCCGTGACCGTGAGCGTGTACTCGACATCCGAGACACCTCCGTAGAGCAGCCAGAAGCGGCCGTTGCTCGCCCGGCCGTCGAGCACCTTCGCCGCCAACTCGATGTTCGACGGGTTGAAGAACCAGAAGAAGCCCGTCTCCGCGGTGGTCAGCGAAGGCAACACCATCGCCGCCTTTTCCGGATCGACGCCCGGACTCGACTCGTTGGGGTCGATGAACCGGACCTCGAGCGAGAAACGGTTGTCCAGGACGCACAGACGCTGCGGGCCGGGTTCACAGTGGCCGCCGCCGTGAACAGGCCGTGCGACCCGGGCAGGTTCGAACGGGAGTGCCTCGACTCGAAGCAGGTCCACACCGGCAGCACCCGGCACACCGCTTTCGCCGGCCGAAGCGCCAACAGCGGCAACGGCGCTCTGACGGAACGCCTTGGTGTCGTTCTCGCCGCAGATCCGACCCTGCGTGTTGTGGTACGTGCGCCTGACGCCCGCCACGACGTCCCGCGCCGTGATCCAGTACTCGACATCGGAGAGCGCGCCGTAGAACACCCAGTGATTGCCATTGTGCGCGCGGCCGTCGAGGACCTTGACCACGAGCTCGATGTTGGCCGGACTGAAGAACCAGAACAGTCCGGACTCGTCGGAGACCGCTACCGGAACGCTGCTGCCGATCCCGTAGTCGCCGGCCCGAGCATTGTTCTTCCAGTGGACCTGGACCTCGAAGCGATCGTCCCGCAGACACAGGAACTCCTCGCCGGCGCGGCAAGCGCCACCGTAGGCGCCGGTCGTGGCGCTGACCTGCTCCGAGTAGTCGAACCCGCCGCCAGCCCTCTCCGCGCGTAGCCGGAAGGTGTAGGGCGCCCCGGTCTCGAGGCCGTCGATGCGCACCTGTCGGTCAGAGGCGTCGGCGGTCACGAGCAGGGTCCAGTCGGACTTCTGACTGCGGGCCTCGATGCTCAGAGTGCCCCTTGCCGGTTCGGTCCACTCTCCCCTCCAGTAGACGCTGACGGCAGAGTCCCCCGCCGGCGCCGCCGCAACGTCGCCGACGAACCGGGGGCTGGGGTCGTCCGTGTCGTCGGGGTCGTCCGTGTCGTGGGAGTCCAGCAGTTCGAAGGTCAGCTTCGCAATCGGCGCATCGGTGAACTTGCCCATCCCCCGGATGCTCATGATCGTTCCCTGGGGCACGGTTGGCGGATTGTCGAGGGAGAACTCGGTTCCTTCTTCGGTCCCCGCGTCGTAGGGAAACAGGTCGACCTCGCGGCGGGTCAGCCACTCGCCCTGACCGTCGAGCAACGACAGCCCGGGGACGCTCACGAACCAGTCCGGGCTGGGCGCGACCATCGACATCAGGGTGACCAGGGGAAAGTCTCTGGTGGCCTCGAACTCGATCGTCGTCCGGGCCGTACCGCCTCTTCCCGGGTTCTTCTCGAGCACCTCCAGCACCTGCGAGCTGAGGCTTTGCATGAACGCCCACATCCTCGTATTGACTCCGAGTTCCGCCACTTGTTCGAGCTGCCGGCTGGCTGTGCCGCCGCGCTCCCAGAAGCTCACCTGGTCGTTGTGGACGGCGCCGATCAGCGGGGAGAAGTGCGCGCTGCCCGGCACTCCGTTCGGCGTGACGGTGCGCGTCCAGACGCCTTCGAACGTCAGCCGGTACCTGGCCGACTCGCCGCCGGAAGACTGTGCGGCCGCGGGGACGGCCAACCAGAAGCAGAGGCCCGCCGCCGCCAGACAGACGCCCAGGCGCCGGAAGCGTTCCGGTTTTCGGGGCACCGCTGCGTTCCCGTCAACCGGGCGCGCCGCAGGGATGGATCGGCTCCAGAAATGCGGCAATCGCCTCGCTCCCAGGAGCTGAATCGCCCACGCCGTTGTTCTCAGCAACATTTGCACTCCTGCTCTCCCCCGCAGGCCCGAACCAGATGCCCATGCGCATCCGCTCGTCCCGCGGGCAGTCGAACTCAATCAACGTCACGATGTCCCCGAACTGTTCCCCCGACCCGAACATCGTGCTGCCGCGGAAGGTCGCCCATCGCGCGGCGACATCCTCCCGGTCGAGATCGCCGCGCTCGAGATTCTCCTCGAGGTCGAGCTCCAGCCCCATGTCCCGCAGGGCCAGCGCTTCCGACGTCTCACCGTCGAAGAACGCCCTCAGGTCATCGCCTCCCCACCGGGCCTGAACGTAGTAGAAGCCCCGTTCCCCGAACTCGCCGGCCCACGGTTCCGCGCCCGGCGCCAGGTCCGACAGGACGGCCATGTCGATCACGAAGGGAACAGAGAACACACCCGCCGGGTAGTAGCCGCCCGGCGCTTCGTCGGCGCCGAGAATCTCGAGAGCCCGTTCGCGTCGCCGCTCGGGATCTTCGTTGTCGGCAGCAATGTTCCGGACAGTGCGAACACCGAAGAACACCAGGCCGCCGACGACCAGGGCTCCTAGAACCAGGAGGCCCAGACAGCCCAGGAGCACGTAGATCCAGGGCGAACGGCGGTCGGTAGCCATCGGCGAAGGACCGTAGCACGCACCCGCGGGGTGGCAGCGCTATGCTCCGCCCATGACCGGCATCGCCCGTCCCCTCGCCACCAACCGCACCTCCGGGAAGGCGGTTGTCCAGGGAACTCCCCTGGAGCGGACGATCCGCGCCAAGCTCGAAGCGGCGACCGGCGCCGAAGTGCTGGAGGTTCTCAACGAGAGCGGGATGCACAACGTACCGCCCAAGGCCGAGACCCACTTCCGGGTCGTCGTCGTCAGCAGCCGTTTCGAAGGCGCAACCCGGCTCCGCAGGCACCGCGTCGTTCACGGCGCCCTCGCCGATGAGTTGGCGGGGCCGGTCCACGCCCTGGCAATCGACGCCTGGACGCCCGCCGAATGGCGCGCACGCGGCGAGAGCCGGCGCCTGTCCCCGGACTGCCGGGGCGGCTCCCGGTTCGACTCGCCCGAGTAGCCGCCCGGAGTCCGCGCGGCTACGGCTGCGGGACGACCCGGATGTACGGCAGGGGCTGCTGCCAGCCCTGCGGGTATCTGGCCCTGGCGGCCTCGTCCGACACTGCCGGCAGGATGATCACGTCGTCGCCCTGCTCCCAGTTCGCCGGCGTCGCCACCTGCTCCTTCGCAGTCAACTGCACGGAGTCGACCAGCCGCAGGATCTCGGCGAAGTTGCGGCCGGTGCTCATCGGGTAGGTCAGCGTCGCCTTGATCCGCTTGTCCGGGCCGATGATGAAGACCGAACGGGCGGTGGCATTGTCCATCGGCGTACGACCCGCGGAGGTGTCGCCGGCGTCCGCAGGCAGCATGTCGTAGCGCTTGACGATGTCCAGCGTCGGGTCCCCGATCAGCGGATAGTTCACGGCGTGGCCCTGGGACGCCTCGATGTCCTTCGACCACGCCTCGTGGTCCGAGACGCCGTCGACGCTGATGCCGATCACCTTGCAGTTGCGCCGGTCGAACTCGCCCTTGAGGCCGGCCACGGCGCCCAACTCGGTCGTGCAGACCGGCGTGAAGTCCTTGGGATGGGAGAACAGGACACACCAGCCGTCGCCGATCCACTCGTGGAAGTCGATCTCTCCCTGGGTGGTCTGGGCAGTGAAGTCGGGAGCCTCGTCGTTGATTCTGAGCGCCATGATTCCTCCGGTCTATCGGGTCGCGGGTTATCTGGATCTGCTGGGAAGCGTCAAAAAGGTGACCATTCTAGTCACGTTTATCGCTGCGGCACAGAGCGCCGGTCCGTCCCGATGTCGACCTGCCGGCGCAGTTCCTCGAGTTCGCCGCGGTCGGGGCGCAGGTTGGCGGCGCCGTGGATGTAGACGTGTTCGATCTTGTCGGCGGGCAGGGTGGTATTCCAGTGCAACAGGATGCGCACGCAACGTTCCAGGCCGCCCGGGACGGCCATCTCGTGACCGCACAGCAGGGCCGCGTTGCGCCACCCCATCAACCGCGCCGCGAGGGCCGGATACTCCGCGGTCAGATCGGGGGAGGTCGTGAACATGGCGCTCGCCACATCCTCCGGCTCGATTCCGTTGGCCTGCACCATCCGCTCGAGCAGCTCCGCCGTCGCGGTCAGGATCTGCTCCCGAGTCGACCCCTCAACCGTCGTCGCGCCCCGCACACCCCGGCAAACCGGGTGCCGCGAGCGCCGGGATTTCGTTCGCGACTGAGGAGGCATGGCAGCGAGGTCGGCGGTGACGATGCGAGGCGGAAGGAAGGGTCGGCGAGCCGTTCCTCTACTGCTGCTCCGCTCCCTGGTCCAGAAAACGGATCAGGCTGGTCAGGTCGCTCAGCGTCATTGCGTCGAGCAGGCCCTCGGGCATGATCGACAGCGCCGACGGCTCCTGGCTGCGAATGCGCGACCGGTCCAGGTCGAGCCGGTTGCCGCCGGCGTCGATCAGAGTCAGCCGCGCCGCCGTGTCCTCGACCACCATGCCGCTGTGGACACTGCCGTCGTCGAGTTCGACATCGACCGCCTGGTACTGGTCCGAGATGACCCGCGAGGGGAACATGATCGACTCCAGCACCTCGCGCCGGCGGAACCGCTTGACCACGGTCGAGAGGTCCGGCCCTCCGCCGCGGCCGACGTCGCCGAACACGTGGCAGGCCGAGCACCGGGCGCGGTGGAACACCCGCTCGCCCTGCTCCGGGCTGTGGCGCTCGTAGGCCATTACGTCGTACTCCAGGTACTCCGCGAGTTCCTCGAAACTCATCTGGGCGAGGTCGCTCCTGCCGGGCTCGTCGCCTTCGACGTCCGTGATCAGGTCGGCGGCGCGCCGGGCGCGCTCGGCACGCTGGAACTCCAGCCGTTCTTCGGCGGCGGTCCGCTCCTCCGCGGGGAAATGGGCCAGCACGTCGTTCCAGATGGCGTCGATGTACCCCTCCATGCTGGCGGCGCCGCGGAACTCGCGCGCCGCGTCGAACCACTCCACGACCCGGCTACGCAGGTCCGGTGTCCACCCCCGGTCCATCGCGCGCAGGCAGTAGGCGGTGTGGATTCGCTCCGCGTCCGGTCGTTCCGCCTCCAGGCGGTCGACCATCTTCGCCAGCGCTCCCTCCGGCTGGAGGTAGGCGAGCAGCCGCTCGAGCTGGCGGTTGGCGCGATCGTCGACGTGCGGGTAGCGGCCGAGCAGCATCGTGCCCAACCCGGAACGGGCTTCGGCACGGCCTGGCGCGTCCGGGTCCTCGTCGCGAACGAAGGTGAGTTCCAGCATGCGCAGGAAGTCGAGCTCGCCCTCGATGTCCAGGTCCGCCTGCGCCAACTGCAACAGCTTGCCCATCAGGAAGCCGTACTCCAGCTTGTGCTCCTGGCGGTAGATCACCGCCAGCAGGGCTTCGAAGACGCCCCGGGGACGTTGCGCCGGTCCGGACATGATCGCCGCATCGACCCAGTAGCCATGCGCGATGCGCAGGATCGCCTCGCGCGCGGCGTAGCGCAGGAAGCGGTCCTCGTGATCGAGCAGGGCGTAGAGTGCCTCGGAGGTCGCGACCTTGAGCCCTCGGGTACGCGGATGAAGCCCCGACCGGACCAGCGACTCGGCCGCACGCCGCGCCACCAGCGGGTCGGGATCCGCGAGTGCCGTGCGAAGCGGTTCCTGCACCTGGGCCAACGTGTAGGCGCCGAGGAGCGCCGCCGCCGCCGCGCGCACCATGGGCTCGTCGCTCGAAAGCAAGGCCGATGTCTCGTCCAGGGTCGGCTTTGGGCCTTGGACCTGGAGCAATTCCAGCGCGCGCTGGCGGTCGAGCGCTTCGCTGCCCGGATCGCGGACGATCCGCCACAGTTCAGGCGCCCAGGCGTCGCCCGCTGCGGCCCGCGCGCTCATGATCGCCTCCCTGCCCCATCCCGACCGCGGCATCGGCTGCCGCACGGCGCGCAGTGCGCCGGTCGCCTCGGAAGGCGTGCCCGACTGCTCGTAGGTTACGCGGTACAAACCGCCCGAAGTCCCCCGGCCGCCGGTGGCGAAGTAGAGCCAGCCGTCCGGCCCGACATCCATGTCGGTCACGTTGAGCGGCTCGCCGAGCACGAAGTCGTGCGCTTCGCCGGTCCAGGTGGCGCCGGACCGCTCGGGGAACAGAACCCGGATGCGCCCCCGCGACCAGTCGCCCATGAAGTAGGCGCCCTGATACCGCTCAGGGTAGGCGTGGTGGTAATAGAAGGCGACGCCGACCGGCGACCCGCGGCCGATATCGACGACCCCGGGCAAGGTGTCGATCTCGTAGAAGGCGAACTTCCCGGCGCCCGTGCGCCAGCCGTAGTCTCCGGCCGGAATCAGGTGAACGACCCTGGTCGGGCGGAACCACGGCAGGCCGCGGTCCCACTCCATGTCGGCCTCGTAGGCGAAGACCTCGCCGGCCGCCCCGATCGCCAGATCGAAGGGATTGCGCAGACCGCCGGACAGCCGTTCCCAGGTGTTCGTCTCCAGGTCGACCCGGTAGAGCGTGCCGCCCGGCGCCCGCAGGCTGTTGGCGTGGCCCCGGGGATCGAGGATGCGCGGCAGGAGCTGGTCCTCCCGCAGCTCGCGCAGCGCCGACGACTCCGCCAGCCGCACATCGGGGCCGGAGTAGTTCCCGTACAGCAGGTAGAGCGCTCCGTCGGGACCGCGGGCGATCGTGTGCGGGCCGTGCTCCTGGATCCGGCCGGTCGCCCGGGCGATCTGCTCGACGGCATCGATCCGGTCGTCGCCGTCGGTGTCCCGCAACCGGTAGAGCCCGGTGTCCTCGACGGTCCCGTTGGAGCGCACATCGCCCTCGACGCCGGCGGCCTCGGCCAGCCGGCCGTCGCCGTTGGCGTGCACCAGCAGGTCGCCCGGCCCCATGACGTACAGGCCGTGCGCCGTCTCGACCTGGGGCGCGATGTCGATCCGGCGGTCGTAGACGCCGTCGCCGTCGGTGTCCTCGAGCACCGCCAGACCGTCGCCCTCGAGCGCCAGCAGGGCTCGGCCCCCGGCGTCGAAGGTCATGTTGACGACCGAGCCGACCAGCCCCGGCACGGCTGCCGCCTCGACCTGGAAGCCCTCCGCGGTGCGGAAGCGTCCGCCGCCGTAGTCGAGCCGCTCCCGGCGCGAGGCGTCGTGATCCGGCATCAAATCCTGGGCATTCGCCCCGGCGGCGAGCGCCGCCACAAGAACCGAAGCAAGAGTCAGACCGAGAGTCTGGGAGACGGCGTTGTTCATCGATGCAGGGTTGCGGAACCGGTCGCCTATCGTCGTAGACCTTTGATGCGGCGGCCTTCGTCCCGGTAGGTGTGCAGGATCCTCGCGACTCTACTATCCCGAAACTTCGTCTCCGGGTTATCCCCAACACCTTGTCTTCGGGCGCTTCTCCTCCGTAGGATGACCGGGCTGTGCCCGACTCCCCCTGCACGATCGCTGTTCTGGCCACCCTCGACACGAAGGGCGGCGAAGCCTTGTACCTCGTGGATCGCATCGTCCGCGACTGGGGCTGCCGCGCGTTCGTCATCGACCTCGGCGTGCTCGGCGAGCCCGCACTCGACGGAAGCTGGCTCCCCGACGTGAGCCGCCGCGAGGTCGCCAATGCCGGTGGCGAGAAGATCGAGCAACTGGTCCGGGCTGCCGACCGCAAGCGGGCGGTCGCCGCGATGTCCGCCGGCGCCGAGGAGGTCGTCCGCCGCAGTTTCGGTCACGGCAGCTTCGATGCGATCGTCGGTTTGGGCGGTCAGGCCGGCACCGCGATGGCGACGACCGCGATGGGCGTGCTGCCCTTGGGCGTGCCCAAGGTCATGGTGTCCACCGTGGCCGGCGGGGACGCCTCCGGCTACGTCGGCGTCAAGGACATCGTCATGGTGCCCTCGATCGTCGACATGGATGGCATCAACCGGATCAGCCGCCAGGTCCTGAGCCGCACCGCCGCCGCGGTCTGCGCCATGGCCAAGGTCGAGATCGAGGGCGGCGATGACCGTCCTCTGATCGCGGCCTCCACGTTTCGCAGCGCCACCTCCTGCGTGGACGCCTGCCGGCGCCGACTCGAAACCGAGGGGCTCGAGGTTCTCGTCTTCCACGCCACCGGCGCCGGCGGCCGCACGATGGAGAGCTTGATCGAGGGCGGTTTCGTGCGCGGCGTCCTCGACCTGACCACGACGGAGTGCGCGGATGAACTCGTCGGCGGCGTCCGCACCGCGGGCCCGTCCCGCCTGGAAGCCGCCGCCAAGACCGGCACTCCCGCGGTCGTCGTGCCCGGCTGCCTCGACATGGTCAGCTTCTTCTCCCGGGACACCGTCCCGGCCGAGTTCGAGGGCCGCACGTTCCACCACCAGAGCGACAACATGACCCTGATGCGCACGTCGCCCAAGGAGTGCGCCGAGCTCGGTCAGGTCCTCGCCTCCAAGCTGAACGCCTCAACCGGCCCGGTCGAGGTCTACCTGCCGCTCGGCGGAGTTTCCACCCTCGGCGCTCCCGGCAGACCGTTCCACGACCCGGCGGCCGACGCCGCCCTGTTCACTGCCCTGCGCAAGAACCTGAGGCGGGCAGTGCCGGTTACCGAGATCGACGCGAACATCAACGACCCGCGGTTCTCACGCGCCGTCAGCGAGGCCATGCTGCGGCTGGTGCGGGACGCGAACTAGAAGCAAGACGTAGGATGCCGCATAGCTCCGGCCAACTCCTCGTGTCAACGGAGCGCCGGGCACCCACGATTCCATAGGGGCTACACTAGGCCCGCCCCCGCGATCCACCCCCACAGAATCAAACTCTCCGTTGCCGAGTGGCTTTCCGGAGATCCGTACGGAGGGGAGCGTGGAACAACTTCTCGACGGAATGTCCGACAATATTCGAGTGAGTAATGGCCGATCTGAAGGTTTCGTCTTAGACGCGGACGCGCCACTGTCCTCTCGCTGGGACGCTGTCGCCCAGCGCCTTCGGACTGCGAAAGTGCACGAGGTGCCGAAAGCTGTTCCTCGCGATGGCTCTATCGGCTTTTCTCCTGCCTTCAGAGCTCGCGTTGGTGTCTGGCTAATGCCTGACAACCAAACAGACGGAGCTCTTGAGGAGTTTCCTCGGACGCTGGTCGGCGAGGCATGGCCGCTGCTGGCACACGCGGAGAAGGCCACTTCCGAGGCTAGACTTGCGGGCGCCCGGTACCCGGACAAGAACGAGTCCAAGGCAGTTGTTCACGCTTGGCTTGCCTGGCAGAAGACGCCCGGACTTCCATACGGCGCGGCTGTGTCAGCCGAGTTCTTTAGGCACGACAGTTCGGCTGCAGCGGGATTCGTCAGTTGGTTTCGGCGGCTCTTTCTGGCGGTGCCGCGGCCCTAACAGGCCGTGGCAGCAGTGCCTTTGCGGCCGGTTGAGTCCAGGATGTAGGTCGGCGCGTCGTATGGTTGGTCAACGAGATCGAATGGCAATCGGTTTCGGATCTTCAGGTGGGGATGTTGTGGAGGCGCGGGACCACCTCAGCTTATCCCCTGCGATGCGGTGTCTAGGGCCGATCGATCACGGCATGGTGATGGACCGCCGCGCGCCTCAGCCCCGGTACAGCACACGCTTCCCGAGCGGCTGAACGGGCCGGCAGTTGTTCGGATAGATCGCCGCGAACGCGTCGATCTGACCGGCGGAGAGCGAGGCCGACTCGGTGAAGATCGCCCAGGCGACGCCCTCGGTGCACGGCGGCATCGTGAGCGAGCCCCGGTATCGCCACATCGTCCGGCTGTCCGGCACCAGCGCCGCCAGGTCGAGCTTGCCCGGAAGCGCGCGCGCCGGCGAAGGATGGGCCGGAAGGTGAGCCCAGACCGGCGCCAGCGCGTCGTTCTCCTGGCCCTCTCTGAAGAGAACGCCGACCACCGCGGTCGAACCGTTGCCGTCCTGGTGTACCAGGTGCATCTCCAGGGGCAGCCGCACGCCCTCGACCGTGTGCTCGCCACCATGATGGAAGTGAAACTGCAGCAGCTCGCAGCGGACGCCGTCAAGCACAATGCCGCTGCCGGGCGCCGGGATCACCTGGATGCTCTGCCCGGTGTTCTCGATCGTCGCGCCGGTCCGCCGGTAGTCGAACTTCACCGGCGGCAGGTCGGCTCTCCGGCCTCCCGTCAGGTCGATGGGAGACTGTTCCGCTCCCAGGGCGCACGTGCTGTACGCCCCATCCAGCCGGCCCCACGCCGTCGGGCCGTTGTCCGCCTCGTAACCCCACGGCGCGCCTGCGCCGGACCGTTCACACATCGGCGTGGAAGATACACCGGCCGGCGCGGTTGTCTGACCGCTAGCGAGGCAAATTCCCCGAAGACGGCGCTTCGCGCCGAACCCGGTTTCTGCCACGCATCTCCAACCGCCACCGCGTCGGCAGTCCGACCACGGAGCCGAACTTCGGCAGGAGTTCGCTGCGGCAGACCGTGCGGCTGTCGATGTTGCAGACGCGCTAGGTGCAGCGCCGTTACCCGGCCGTCAGATCGTCCGATACCTCCCGGAGCAGCTCGTTCAGTTCGTCACGCGCTTCGGCCGGTGCATCATCGCGAAGTTCCACTCTCACCCGAAACTTCAGGCCGCACCCGGCGCTAGCGCTTAGAAGATCGGGAAGCCTGTCGGCGAGATCCTGGATCTCGTTCGGCTCAAGCAGCGCGTCTTCGACACGGAGACCCGGCGATGGCTCAGGCGCCTGGGCATTCGCTGCGCGTTGAAGCTTCAGAGCGGCGGCGTCTTCGGAACTGGCCGAGGTACTTCCCTCGGCGACTTCCAACCAGCGACTCCGGACTGCGTTGGCGATCCCCTCGCGCAGAAGCCCCCACGGCACCGGCGCCCCCCGGACCTGCGACAACGCCTGCGATAGGCCCCAGCCGGTCGCCTGTTCGTCGCTCCAAGCGCCTGGCAGCGCTTCCTCAACCAGTTCTTGGGGCGTCAACCCATCGGGCGGCCGCAGCAACACTGCACGTTCATCGAGCGCACCGTAGGGGACCTCCTCCTTCCACACCGACGTAGGCCCATTGCACAACCAGACGAAGCCCTGCTTCACGGCCTGGCAGACGAACCCTTCCACGACTTCTTGGGGACAACCCGGAATCTCGACCACGTCGTCGTAACCCTCGTGAGGAACGGTGACCGTGAAGTCGCCGCCGAAGTACTCCAACAGGGCCGCGAACTCAACTTCGCGGCCCCCGTCCGGCCACAAACCGGGCAACCTGTCCGGTTCGAGCAGCACCGGAGCCAGGCCTTTCAACTCTGCTACTCCAGGCAGGACCACCTCAAGCGCAAGATCGTCTACGCACTCCGAATCCACCGGCTCTCGCCACCAGGTTCGGCAACTGCCGTCCGGCCGCGCCAGTCGGGCAACCAGGAGGCCGCGCTCCACGCCCTGCAGCACCGTCTCACGAACGATCTGCGGCCTCAGTACCTTGGGGAGATGCGGATAGCGGGCGAATGCGCCGGCAAGATCCTTCACGAACCGTGCCTGCTCACCCTCACGCCACAAGTCGTAGGGTCCGTCCGGCAAGAGGGCTTCCGCGTCGACCGGAGTCTCCCGGATCCGTGACCGCTGGTCGCCCTTGATTTCGCTGAACAGCGGCCCGGCGGCGCCCGGCAGCTTGAACGCCTGCGTGTCGCCGTCCGTGCCCGCGGTAACAACCACGCAGTACGCCTGCCGCACGGCGTCGGGAACCCGCGCGCGCGCATCTCGAAGCTGCCGCCCGAGCCGCTCGGACTGAATTGCATCGACCGTCTGCCCCGTGAGCTGGCCCCGCACGTCCTCCCAGCCGAGCAACGCGCGGATACCGCCGCGCGCCGCCTCCAGGCCATCGCGCGACGGCACACCGAGAACTACCGCATTGCGATGAACACGCGGGCGGTCCGAGCTGGTGGTCTCGGCCAGATATCGCTTCGCCAGCGCGCTAGGCTTGCCGGATTCCGAGGCGGCCTCCGGGCCCAGCACGACGTACCGGAAAGCGCCATCGTCGCCTACATCCTTAGGGGACGCCGGCAACATGTGGACCGCGGCGCCGGCAGCGCGGGCGCCGTCCGTAAGCACTCTGGCACTACGAACTGCCTCCTCGAGACGGGCCTCGACAGCCTGCGTCGACACGCGCTCCTTGCAAGCCTCGTCGTGCATCTGGCGCAGATTGGGACGATTGCCGAGCCGCCAGGACTTGGGCAGGCCCCCATCTACGCCGTGAACATCGGCGCCGACATCCTCGTCGTCCAGAAACCAGGACAGTTCGCGCCAGCGGGCTAGCCCCTTGCGGAGCATGATCTTGTCGGGACCGGCGGCGCCGACCATCCGCAGCAGCTCCGGCGTCGAGGCCTTCCGGCCGATCGGCTGAGAGTAGAGGAAGACCGCCAGCACAGCCTGCTCCAACTCGCGGCTGGCCGCCAGGGCCGGCAACTCCGCCTGAATCTGCCGCGCCTTGTCCAACTCGGCCTCCAGCAGCGTGACCCAGTCGGTTCTCGCGCCCTCGCCGACTTCCAAACTCGCTACGCCGGCCAGTTCGCGCACGGCTTCCGAGATGCCCTCCGTCCCTTGGGCCGTCAGCAGCGCCGAAGGGCCCACCAGGGGACTCCCATCCCAGGGCTCGGCCTCACGCAACGCGGTCGCCAGAATGCGCAGAATGCCGCGCGTGCGTTGGAAACCCGGAAGCTGCGTCCACCGGCTGTAGAACACGTCGGTCAGATCGGGATGAAAGGGAAAGCTGCCCTCGAAACGGTCTTCTTCCGTCTTCCTGCTCTTGGCTGTCGTCTCGTCCAGGCCGGCCAGCTCCCGCACCGCCCCGATCGCCTGCGACCGCCACGACTCGGTGTCCCGCAACGCCTCCGGCTCGAAGAACCGTCGCCGCAGCACTTCCGCCACGTCCTTCCTTCCGACCGGCTGCACACCCTCCTCCCGCTGCCGGCGGAACACGTCGAACAGATCGCCGATCAGCCGCTGGCCCTCGGCGCCCTGTTGCTTGGCGGGATCGGTAGCAAGAAGGGATGCGACCAGCGCCGCACGGTCCACCTTCGTTGTCGCCTGCACGAGGTACTGAAAGAAGTCGATGATGCGATCCCGCCACACGCGGTCCTGGCCGGCCTTCTCCCGCGCGTACATCAGGACCTCGTCGACCAGGATGAGCGTTCCGAGGCCGCGCTCTTGCGGGCGCTCCAGCAACTTCACCAGCAAGGGCTCGGCCGGGGGCGTCTCACGCTCCTCGGCACTGCCCTCGCCGTGGATCGCCCGCAGACCGTCATCGCCGGCGAGTTGATACGCGAGCACGCTCCACGGGTGGCGCAGGGTCCGGGTCTCGCCACCTGGAGAGCGCACACCCTCGATGCCGCGCTCGACGTCGATCTTGTCGAAGCACAGCGCCGCCGTGTGCGCCCCCGGCAACTGGTGACCCGCGTGTTGCCGAAACTCACTCACCGCCGACACGTCCGGCAGACCCTCCGGGTCCCGAAACAGGTGATAGAGCGTGATCAGCGTATGCGTCTTGCCACCGCCGTAGGTCAGCTCCAACTGCCGTACCGCCTTGTCGCTCCGACCCGCGAGCCGCGCCGCCACATCACGGACGAGCTCCCGCAACGCGTGGGTGGGATAGGTCAGCGCGAAGAACTTCTCCGGCTCCTCGTACACCGGCCGCTTGCCCCGCCTGAGCGTGACCTCATGCAGATCGGCGGCGAACTCCGCCAGCGACAGTTCGCCCGAGCGCAGCTCTTCCTTCAGCCGGACGACTTCGTGCCAGGGTTTGGCACGTGGCCTTGCGCTCATCCGGACTGTCTCCTTGGGAACCACTTCCGTAGAGTGAGTACGAGTTCGTTGAAGGCGAAATCGTGGCAGCCTTCGAATGCGACCGATCCAGCCAAGTCGCGGAACAGAGCTGACGACGGTACCTTGCGCCTCTGACGCAGAGCCCGACGCATCGCCGCCTGCGGATCCTCGGGCTTGTCCTTTCCCGCCGCCCAGAGTCCCTGGGACTCCAACCACTGACGGAGACGGCGAAGACCGCCGGCCCAACCGAGCGTTCGGGCGACTCGGTCGGAGGAAACCCAAACCCACGTCTCCACCTCCGGGTAGATCACGATCGCCTTCGACCGCTCTTTCCAGCCATTGCGAGCGAGGTCGCTCTCAACTGCGGCCTGAATCTGCGCGGGTGATCTCGTACTGCCGCAGCCATGCCAGTCGAAGACGACCAGGGCGTGTTCATATTGCGTGATGAACGGACGCAGAAACTCGACTGCCTTCCCTCGACAGCCCGCATCCGACTGGGGATGCCGGTACACGTCGAAGGTCAAATCACTGATCGCCAGGGCCGCCCGGCGGCGCTCGAGAAGCGTGTCGAGGCAGGCCTTGATGTGCTTGTCCGCAGCGAGAACCACAAGGCTGCGCGACCCGTCGCCCGCCTTCATCCGAGAACGCCGGCAGCAAAGAAGACGCTCAGATCCGGATCGCCCTGCCAGTCCCTCAGGCGGGGATGGTGAACCGCCGGAATAGCGTGCGTTGCGCCAGCCTGCATGCCAAAGCAGAGCACCTGTTCAAGGTCAGCGCAACTCAGCAGAACCGGCGAGTGGGTCGCCATGATCACCTGGGCGTCGTAGACCGACGAGAGAGCGTCGTAGACGTCCTGCATGACGCCGGGGTGCAGGCCATCTTCCGGTTCCTCGATCGAGTAGATCTGCGCCGAGCCGGGGAGATACGCAGGCAGAGTCAACGCGAGGACGCGCAGCGTACCGTCGGAGAGCATCCACGAAGGTACTTCGACATCCGTTTCGTAGCGGACCAACAGATAGCAGTGCCGATCCTCCGGCCGATCCTCCACCCGGACATCCCGGACCAGCGGCAATGCAGTCCGAACGTGGCGCAGCCAGTCATCAAACCGTTCTCTGTGCTCCTCCCGAAGCCAGCGGATCACGCGTGCGAGATTGGCGCCGTCGTGCTCGAGCACGTCACGGCGGTGTCCTGGAGGACTTGGCCGGCCCATCCGGTCGCTGCGCAAGAACAGGCGGTTCACACCCGTTTCGAGCAACCGCTTGACATAGGTGGAGGCCGGAAACTTCTCGGGTGACTCGGGCAGGTTCCCTAGCGTCGACCGCTCCGGACCGAACGAGATGCTGATCGCCCATCCCTTGCCGGGCTTTTCCGACACTTCGCTGTGCAGGCTGTCCCTTCCCTCGGGAGACTTGCTGAGAACCGTGCGGATCCCTTGTCTACCGCCGCCGAGAAGGATCGTTGGCGGCGCCTCCGGCGGATCGGGGAATCGCAGGACCCGCTGCACTGGACCCGTGGCAGGCCGCGGCGCCAATAGGCCGCGTTCCGACTCGATGACAACGCCGGTTCGGACGTCCTCTCGAATCGAGACTTCATAGCGGAAGAGTTCGAATCCCTTCTCCTCGGGAAGCCTCTCCTTGATCTCGGCAGGCAAGTCGAACTCGATCGCGAGTTCGAAGCCAAGCCCGTTCTTGGGCCTTCCCCACACGAGATCCTGGAAGTTCCGGCTACGGCTTTCCACGGCATGGACCAAGCCGCGGGACAGCATGTCGCCGAGGAATCCGACGACATCGAGCAGCGTGCTCTTGCCGCTGCCATTGGGTCCAACCAGGACTTGAAACCTGTCGAGCTCTATGTCGACCGACCGCAGACAGCGGTAGTTGAGCGCCTGAATCCGGCGGATCATGACGACAGACTATAGGAGCGAGAGCGCCACCGATGCGGTGAAGCGCAACCGGGAAGCCGTCGTGGAGCGCCTAGCGCTCCACGACGGCCCGCACGCCAGGCGCCGGCGTGGCTGACGCCCCCAGGTTCCGCTCTTCCCAGGCCCGCACCTTGCGGTTCGCCGCGTCGAAGATGCGCTCGTAGTTGCCGATCGTCACGGCCTGCACCGTCGCTTCACTGAGCCGTTCCCAGAGCGGTTCGTAGTCGCGCCATGTCGTGAAGTACCCGTCACGGTCGCGCGGCGCCACGGAGTCGGTTCCGAACAGGAAACGGTCGGGATGGCGTTCGAGCAGCGCCGCCCAGGCAGTCAGCGAGTCCTCGTCGCGCACGACGTACTTCGCCACTTCGTCCCAGGACAGGTCGCAATGCACATGGGAGAACGCCTCGTCGGAGAGCAGAGCGTCAAGCAGTTCCACATGGTCCGCGGCGGGCGCAACGAACCGGCCCAGGCCGGTGTGGGCCCAGATGATCGTGATGCCGGAGTGGGCCCGGAAGAGTTCCCGTACGGGCGCCAGATGCACCGGCTCGTGCGCGTCCGTGGGCAGCACGACGTCGATGTCGTTGTGGAAGATCACCGCGAGACCGACTTCGGCGGCGAAATCGAGCACCCGTTCGAGCGCCGGGTTCCGAAGACTGGCCGTGTGGCCGAGGATCTTCGAGGTCACGAACTCCTTGTGGATCGAGAACTCGCCGATCCCCGAGAATACGCCGGGGTAGTGATCCAGCACGCGGCGAATGTGGTCCGCGGCGTACATGTCCGTCGGGTTGAAGCCCGTGATCATCGGATCGAAGCGTTCCTGCTCCGCCGGCGAGAGCGACTGGTACTGCTCGGCGATGATCGCGTCGACAAAGGAGTAGTAGTAGAGCGCCGCGTCCGAGTGCAGGTAGTAGTCCGGCGCCCGGTCGCCCGACTCGAAGTAGTCCCACTTCTGCTGCAGGGGAATACCGAAGACGGCCGTGCGGCCCACGTCGTCGCCCGCCGTATCGAGGAACTCGCTCAACGTGACGCCGCGCTGGACATAGTTCGTCAGGTGAAAGTGGGCGTCGTGAAACTGGGGCCGGTCCGGCGCGGGCTGGCCGCCGGCTGTCGACGCGGCCAGCCACACTGCGGCGAACACCATGGCAGCGGCGGTCGGTTTCACCAGAACAGGCACATTCGTCTCATTGACTCGGGAACGGACGGAGTTCGGAAGCGTCGTGTAAACCTACCGAAGGAGGTCAGCCAGCAGCCACATGGGCTTCCAACCGCCGAGCGAGGGCTGACCGCCGGCGCCGTACTTGCCACCGATGATGTCGGCCAAGCGGTAGGCCCGGCCGACGCCGTGCAGGAACCGAAGCGCGTCACGGACGTTGCTCTTGCCGCTGGCGTTGGCGCCGACCAACACAGTGAACGGCCCCATCCGCAGCGTCTCGTCCGCGAAGTTCTTGAAGTTCCGCAGGCGGAGCGAAGCGAGCATCGGGCGAACCTACAACATGCTCCGCTGCCGCGGGGCGGGCGCGGCGGCGCCCCGGCCCTGGAGGTGGTTCTGGATCGACTCCAGGATCGACCGCTCTTCGGAGCCCTCGCCGGCGAGCTCGATCACCGCCTGGACCACCCGGGCGAACAGTTCGTGCCGCCAGAGCCCGCGGCCGGCCAGGTAGCGATCCACGCTCGTCTGCTCGCCGGTCTTCCAGAGCTGCATCAGGCGGTGAACGCAGTCGACCAGGGGCGGCGGCGCACCGTCCGCCGAGGGTTCGCCCAGATTCCGGCTGCGGCGGCGGTTCCAGGGCTTGAGCCGGGCCTCCGAAGCCGAACCGGCTGGCTCTGACCCGTCTTCGTCGCCATCTTCGTCCGAGACTGCAGCCGTGGAGGCGCCGCCACGCGCCAGCAGATCCAAGCCGCCAGCGAGTTCGGCATCCGACAGATTGCAGGAGACGGCGTAGAGAATGCAGGCGCCCGCGGGCGCCGGATCCAGCCCGTAGTCGTGCCGGTGCAGAAGGTAGTACGTCGTCAAGTCGTCGAGTTCCGCCGCCGACTGCGATTCGTCAGGCCCGCTCGCGAGCAGGCGACTGACGGCAAAGCCCACCACCATTCTTCGCACCTGGCGCAGAAACTCGGCGACCGACAACAGTTCCCCTTGGGCGTCGGCCTTCTTGACCACAGGGTGGCGACTGAAGGCCTCAAGCGCCGGACCGGTCGCCGCCCAAACAAAGTCCGGGCCGCGAATGCCCGCATCCCAGAACTGCCGCAGGCGATCGGTGATGTTGGAGCGCATCTCCGACAGCACTCCGCCATCCCAGCCCGGCCGCGCCTCGGGCGGGCGCCGGCGGCAGACCAACCAGATCGATGAGGACAACGCCGCCGACGCCAGAGACCGTTGTCGGCTGAGCCGTTCCGTCTGAATCGGCCACGAGCCACAAACGACGAAACCAGCCCGGATCAGGGCAGAAACCAGGGTCTCCCAGGCGTCGGGTTGCTTATTCGCGAAGACGATGACCAGCCGTCCGTCATCGCGCAGCACGTCGTGGAAGCGCCCGAACGCCCGCGCCATGCCGTCCTCGTAGTTTCTCTTGGACACGCGGCGGTCGCCGCCGAAGCGGGAGGCGTCGTCGATCAGCTCACCGTCGCCCTTGCCGCTCGACGCTGCCGCATTCCACTTGGGACCGAGAGGCCCGGCGAAGGCGTCATCTGTCTCAGGACTCAATCCGTGAAGTACCCGACGCAGCCAGACGTAAAAGAAATCCATCAGGTCCGAGTATGGAATGGCGTCGTAGTACGGCGGATCAGTGCAAACAATGTCGACTTCCCGATCCCGCAGTGTGATGGCGCTCTGCGCTCGCACGTCGGCGGCGCTGGCCCCGGCAAACGAAGCAGTCGCGTGACCGGTGTAGCGTGCCACCCAATCCGTCATTCCGGCAAAGCTACTGCCGGCTTCGGACAGTGCATTGACTTCGCAGTAATCCCAGACCATAGGTAGTGCGAAGCGCGCGAAAGTGCCGCGAACGGCCTCAAGGCCGAGAATCCACGAACAGCTTGAACTGCTGTAGTCCGTGGTCTTGCTCAACACGCAGGACAAGTTCGCGATCAAGGCCTCCCGCCACTCCTCCGGATAGTCGTTCATCCCGGCTGGACCGCTTCGAATCGCCCGCACGAACATCCCCAGAGCCAGCAACTGCCGGTTCGTGAACAACTTGCGCCACTTGTCGAAGCCGTAGCGCGGCACACGCATCCCGAGCGCCTTCTCGCTGGGAGTCGGCTCCTTCGGCAGGCCGAACGGGATCTCCCCGTAGAGAGCTTCCAGCTCATCTTCACTCACCGCCGCCGCATCGACCTCGGCATCGGTCGGCAGCCGGTACTCCTTCCCCTGTTGACCGGCCACAACAACCGCCGACATCCTCTCGGCAAGCCGTCCCGCACGCCCCTCGTTGCGGAGGTCGGCCATCGTCGCGATGGCAGAACAGCAAGCGCACCTGGCGCCGGTGCGGCTCATTGTGCCGGCGCCCAGCCGGCGGTCGTGCTCGCGCCGCCGCGCCGCGTTCCCCTCGCCTTCCGGCACGCCGTGCTCCAGCGCGAAGTCCACGCCAGAACCGTCTTTCCGCGGCGCCACCTGAAGCAGGATCCGCTTGCCGGGCTTCTTGCACAGCCAACGCGTCTTCAGTAGCGGCAACTCCGCCCGGCAGTTCGCGCAACTGACCGTGCGCGCCCATAGGTAGGCAACCGTCGGCTTCGCGACCCAGCGTGGGTTCGCTTCGTTCTCGAGGTGGACCGAATCGAACTCGGCGTTCAGTGCCGCCACCGACACGTTGCCCTCATCGTCCGGTTCAAGCAGTTCCGGCGACCGCGGCCGGAAGCGCCTCTCAGGGAATCGAGCCTCGGCGTCCCGCTTACGCCGACCCTTCCGCCGCACGGGCTCGAACTCCGCGTAGGCTGGGTAGCGCTTCGCCAGCTCGCGCCGTGCCTCAGCCAGAACCCGGCGGCCCCAAGCACGCAGGTGCCAAGGGAAGCTCGCGTAGGCGGAAGGCCAGGCCGCGCCAACTTGAGCGTGCGCTGCGGCTGCAGGAGCCGCATCCCGCGCCGCCGATGTTCCCGGTCCACGCTCGGCCGACATC
Source organism: Candidatus Multivorans sp. (assembly GCA_965205295.1). Lineage (GTDB taxonomy): Bacteria > Acidobacteriota > Thermoanaerobaculia > Multivoradales > Multivoraceae > Multivorans. The sequence continues at coordinate 480,725 of OZ242167.1, read as the reverse complement.
CCATCACCGCCCAGCACAGCCGCCCGCAGTTGCACCGGTTCTCCGTCCGAATGCCCCAACTCGCGCAGCCTCTCGCGCAACGCGGCCTTCCTCGTCACGCCCTGCGCCTTGAGGAACGCCTCAACGAAACTCCGGTCACGGACCGCAAACTCCGGCAGCGGCAGTTCCTGCCCCGCAAGCAGCCGCGGGTAGTGCAGCGTGCAGCGCAGCACGAACCAGGCCACGGGGTTGAGGTCGGAGGCCGTGACCTCGCAACCGAGGCGCATCGCCTCCAGCGGAATCGCCCCGCCGCCCGCGAACGGGTCCAGCACTCGCGGCGCCCGCCCTCCGAACGCCTCCCTGACTTCATGCCGCAGCTTCTCAAACTCCGGGTCGCTCTCACGGCCCCAGTGCAGGACGCCGCCCTCCGTCTCGTCCTTCAGCTTCCCGGCCGGTGTTTGCCGCTGGCGCACCTCGCCGGCAATCCGCGCCATCAACCGCCGCCGCCCCTCCGCGTCGCCAGGATCAGGCAGCAGCGTCGCCAGCAACACCGCCCGGCAAGCCGCCAACGGCCGCCGAGCCGGCCAGATGTGAAGCGTCGAGATATGTCCGTGCCGGACGTTCTTCTCGTGAACCGAGTCCAGCGAGGTCTGGCGCAGCGGGAAGGCCGCCTCGATCAGCCGGGTGTCGGGGTTCACTGGGCCAACGCTACCGCTCGGAGGGCGATCATCTATCAAGTACGACGGCCTCGCCGGTGCGACACAGGGGATCGTTGGCGGCCACGGGAAGCTGAGCAACGGGGATGCATGGCGGCCAATCGTAGCCCGGCTGGCCGCCGTGTATCATGCCAACCGCGTGAACGGAGCCGAGTTCGTCAGGCGCTTTCGGCGCCACGCAAGACGTACTCGATAGGAGTTTCAGCTCGACCAAGCCGGCGGCAAAGGCAGTCATGAGAAGCTCTACCTCGGTGACCGCCGGACTATCGTCAAGCATGGCGAGATCCCCAACCTCTGCTCAAGTCGACGCATGGACTACGCCTATCCCTGCCTGCTCACACACGACAACGGCGACGCCTCGTGCTACCTCGTCACTTTCCCGGACCTGCCCGAGGCGCTCACCGCGGGCGCTACGCGGGAGGAATCCCTGTCGCTCGCCGAGGACGCCCTGCTCGTTGCCCTCAGCATGTACGTCGACGCTGAGGAGGACATCCCTCGCCCAAGTCCCGCCTCTGCAGAACATCACCTGATCACCGTGCCCCCACGGACGGCGGCGCAACTGGCTCTCTACACCGCAATGCGCCGCAAAGGCGTCTCGGCCCGCTCGCTCGCCCGGTCTCTGGGCGTTCGAGAGGCCAAGGTCCGTCGGCTTCTCGACCTTGACCGGCCCTCACGGCTCGACTACATCGCGACTGTTCTCCGCACCCTCGGTCGCCGTCTGGTCGTCGGGGATCGAGCAGCGCCGGAATCGAGCAGCGCCCGCGCTACCGTTGGTTGAGGGTCTCCTCCACTCGCAGCCCGCCCTGTGACTCGTCCCACGAGCCCGGGTTCACCGTCGATGCGTAGCGCCGGCAACGCCGTTCAGACTTTGAAGGCTGCCAGGAACTGGGCTGCACGCAGCAAGCTCCATCCGTCTTGGCGAAGCCATCCATCTCGCCAACATGAGGCTCTCTCGGACTCAAGCGCACCGTCAACTCCTCATGGCGTCGTTCGATACCTTCAAAGGTCTTCGCCCTGCGAACCGGTTCGCGGCGCCGACACACGCTCCCGACCCGTTACCTTCGATTCCGCCGCAGAACCTCGTGAACCGAACCAGAAGGCTGTGATCGCCGCCGTGGTCGAGGCGAGCCCGGAGAAGACGCCCAGAGCCAGCTCGGGCTTCTTGAGAACGACGAGAAGCCAGACCACCACGAAAGTCGCAGAGACGGCATACGTCCAGGTCATGATGTACGTCACATAGACGCGGACACGGCTCTTCCTGATCTCGTGTTCAAGTCGTGCCGGTACTTGCTGCTTCCCTGGTTCAGCGGCCGTCATATCGCTCTCCCTCTAGTGTGTTTCTGCACATCGCCCTATACATCAAAGGCATCGAGCTTCCGTGCAACCTCGGCCAACCCACTGTGGGGCGCCAACTTCGACTTGTCCAGTATCGCGTCCGCTGGTGTGATGACATGATTCGCGCCAGACCGAATCTCCTCCGCCAGCTCCGTCACCTTCTCCCAATCCCCATCTTCCAAGCCATCAGGCTTCCCCTCTCGTATCCGAGCGAAGAGTTCCGGATAGACGACGCGAATGACGCTGACGAGCACCGGGACGGACAGCGTATTCCAACTGTCCCAGCCGCCATATCCTCCAAGTGCCAGAATGGCGACATTGCGAACCACGTGCTCCATGGTCCTTAAAGACATCCGCTCTTTCTCAGCGAGTCTCACGAGGGCCTGCATGTGCATTTCGAGATCCGAAGTCCTGAACCCCGACAACAACCTCTCTTCGAGATACGCAGCGTAGACCCGCGACTTGGGTACGCTGCTGCCAGCCCTCCGGGCATCCGGCAGCCGCACGACAAGGTCGTAGAACTTCTCCAGGTACTTCTCTGCGTCCACCTCGCCGTAGGCAGACCGGACCGACTTCCCAAGCTCGTCCAGGTTCGCCACGAGCACGAATGTCACTCCCGGAACGCCGAACACATGCTTGACGCGTTCCAGCGCGCTCAGCGCGAAAGCCGGCCTGCAGCGGTCCAGCTCATCCACAACGATGACCAGCCGCCCTGCCGCCTGCGGGCCCTCACTTTCGGCAGCCGTCTCGGCACTCTTCTCCTCGACTCGTTCGTGAGCCTTCTCCGCCACCGCGCCGGCAAGCCGCTGGAGTTCCGCCCGAAAGTCCTCCACTGCGTGCCTGCGAGCCGCGACTCCGCTGATCCAAGCCTCTAGCCAGGACTCCTCCGTCAGAACTCCTGCGATCTCCGTCGCGGCGGCGGTGATGTCAACCCCCAGAACGTTCCCGCCGAGCGACTTGACCGCAGCAAGTGAGGCCGCCTTGATCGCTTTCGCTCCCTTGGCCGCAAAGTTGCCGAGATGCTCCTTGGCCACGCCTTCCTTCTCGGCGAAGCAGTAGACCTCCTCGGCGAAGGCCAGGAGTGCATCCTCCTCATGGTCGCAGGCAAACGCATCGAAGTAGAGGACCGCTGTACCTCGCCGCCTCAGGAGACCCGCCCACTGAAGGGCGAAGGTCGTCTTGCCGCTGCCCCAGCCGCCATCCAGAACGACAATGGGATCGTCCTCCAAACCGGCAATCACGTTCGCCAGCCTTGCTCCGAGATTCGCGTAACCGAAGAGATCCGTCTTCTCGAAACCATCCTCGTTTCCGATTTCAGGTCGTTGCAACGTCCAACGCACTACGCACCTCTCCTCAATCCAGTCTGGCAGAGCGATACGGAATACAGGATGCGAATGCGCCCACGAACATTCAAACGCACTCTCCCTGCTTCATCCCGCGATCCCGGCAAGGCGAGCATGCTATTCGTACTCCGTTCTCTTCCCCCGGCGGAACAGGTAGTCGGGGCTGACCGCTTTCAGCTTCACCCTGTCCCGGTGCAGCCGCCGGTCCTGTCGCTCCTCCTTGGGCGTGATGACGATGCCTTCCCGCATGTGGTTGCCGGACACGGTGTCGGGTCCGTCGCGGTGCTCTTCGATCAGCTCTTCGCTGAACGGAGCAACGGCGAGTTCCGGCACCCTGTCCACGCCCCACGCGTCGGTCGTCCGGCAGAGCGTGTCGTAGCCCAGAAACGAACCGGTGGCGGGCGGCCCCAGGAACACGTCGAAGACCCGCAGCGAGGGACGCGCCAACCCGTAGTGCAGGTCCTGCACGCCGCGGCCGAAGATCTCGGCCATGATGTGGACGGGACCCTGAGCGGAGTCCTCCACGCGGCGCCAGGCGCCGGTGTCTCGCAACTGCTCCCTCCACGTCCGCAGATAGAGGTTGTTCTTGTTCTCCTCCACGTCCTTGAACGCCAGGCCCTTCGCGCCGAGTCCCTTCGACGACACCAACACGGCGCCGTTCGGTAGATCGGCGGGGAGCGAGGCGCTGTCCGGCGCAGGGATGTAGCTGAAGCAAGCGTATGTCCCGTGCAGTTTCTCGGTCACCACGACCATCTCGCCGGGCACGAACACGTCCGGGTACTTCTTGATGTTCTCGATGTCATAGGAAACGAGGAAACCGCCGACGTTGGCGACCTGACCGGACATCGTGGTGGGGAGCTTCGGCTCGTACTTCGTGATGCCGTAGGCGGCAGCCAGATCGTCGCCGACCTCGGCGTCGGCGCCCGGCTTGAACACCAGACCCTGGGAGATCTCGCCGCGCAGCCTGACCGGCCGGACCCGGTCGCCCTTCTTGCCGCCAAGCCGGCCCTTGCCGGCATCGCCGTCCCAAAGTCCCATGCTTCTCAGGAGATCCTCCGGGACGATCGCGTTTTCCGGTATGTAGGCGACCCGCTCACCGGCTCGGTACTTCCCCTTGGGAACGACACAGCGATAGCCGCCGACGCGGGCCAACTCCAAACGGTCGGCGTTGGGGTGCTCCTCGACCGAGTCGAGCAGCACGACAGCAACTTCGAAGGCGGTCACGAATCTCTCCCCTTGGAGGTCTTCAAGTGAATCGACGGCAGTCTCCTGAGTTGCTGGTTGCCAGGATCAATCTCGATGCCCATCGACTCCAGCGCCGTAACGCCCAGGAGAGGTTCAGAGCCCTCTTTTCCGAAGACGACCGTGCTGCCGATGACCTCCCCCATGAACTCCAACTCCGCAACCGTGATCTCCATCGCAGCTTCTCTTCCATCCGCAAATCCGTAGACGCGCCGCCCCTTCGGCTTCAAACCGATCTGCTCCAGTCGCTCTCTCGGCACGAGGGAGTCGATGGCGCCGGTGTCGACCAGGAAGGCGCCTGCCCAGCTTCGCTCGGCGTCGGCGGGGTTTCGGATAGTCACTTGAACGTGGGTGAGTCCCATCTTTCGTTGTTCCTTTCTCATCATCATGTTGGTCACCCCCGACCTGCCATCCGTGCGCCCGCTGACGGACGCACGGACTGGTTCGCGCCCGGCGCGGAGTCGCGCCGCGCGGGTTCTTGCTTGGGTTCTTCGGCCTCCGCAGCCTCAATCAACGATCCCACCGGCACATCGAACACGGTCTTGACCCGCTGATGCGCCAGGAGCTTCTCGAACGGGTTCTGGACCCGGAACAGTTCGGGCGCCGACGTCGCGCAGTTGAGGACGGCGTAGAGCCAGTACTGATCGCCCAGCTTGCATGCCTGGGCCCATTCGTTGTTCTCGACCGGAACCGCGGAGCGCGCCGAACGCCCCTTCACTTCGATGCAGCGCTGGTCGCCGCCCGGCAGGGTCGACAGGAGGTCGAATCCGGGCCAGTCCGGCAGACCCGCCGCGCGGGCGAGCACAGGCTTGGACACGTCCTGGACCTGGGCGCCAAGTTGGCGCTCCCAATCGGCGGCAATGCCGATGGCGATCTCCTCCACGGCCTCGTCGAACCGCTCGACGTTCTCCAGCCCGGCCACATCCTCCGGGCGAACGACAAGCGCGTGAAGAAGAAACCGGAGACCGCCGGGAACGATGCCCCGTGCCTCCTCATCGATCCGCCGCAGTGCGATCTGGCGTTCGAAGGACAGTCGCTTCTGGTCGCTCTTGACGGCCTCTAGTTCGTCGCCGTCGGACTCGCCTGGGCCGACGCTCTTCCGCGCGAGCTTCCCGCGCCAAGAGGCCAACTCGGCCGCGCGCAGATCGAGGCCCACGGCAACGCGCCGCCGGAGGTCCGGCGACTCGGCTTCGCGCCTGGCGCGGAGGTCGGCAACCAGATCCTGGAGGACGGTACTCAGGTGGGCACTGGCCTGCGCGCGCAGCACAGGGGCGCGCGGCGCGAGCGGCGCCATGCCGGGCGCCAGACCGGTGCCGGAAAGCGACAGCAACAGCTCGACGGGGCACTGAACCGGCTGGGCGCCTTCTCGTTGCTGCAACGCCACCAGCCGGCGTTCCAGAACGCGCCGGTCGGCATCCAGCGGTGCCACCGGACCGGTCTGGGTTGGCTCTTCCGCGCCGGATGCGGGAGAGACGCCCGCGGTCCCAGCGACGGAGGCGCCCGCGGTCCCAGGAATGTCCTTCCGCTCGATCCGCAGCTCGGCGAGATGAAGGAGGTAGGGCTCCTCGGCCCTCGGGTCGACGAAGATGGCGCCACGCAGCGCCTCGTTGCCGCAGCGTGACTGGATCGCCGCACATAGGGCGTCAAACACCGGTTCACCGGGATGGAGCCAGATGCCGGTCTCGTCTTCCCGCGGCCGCCGAACAGTCAACCAGTCGCGCGCTTCGGGCGGATAGGCCTCGAGCGCCTGCAGCAAGGGGTCGAGCGCGCCGGGGCGGGCCGGCGCGAGTGCGAACCGGTCGTCCAGGTCGCCGCGAATCTCGACGTCGAGCAGGCGGGCGCCACGTTCCACCAACCGGCGCACGTGGGCGGGAAGGAGCTGCAGGTAGCGCTCTCGCTCCACGTCCGGTCGCAGGTCCTCGCCGGTCACCTTCTGTTTCGGCACGCCGTAGACCTCGGTGTCGCGCTCGCCGATCTGCCTGACCCTGGAAGCGCAGAGCGCTTCTTCTATCCGCTCAACAGCCAGCCGCTCGCCCTCCGCGGTCACGGCGCTGGCCATGAACCTGGTCAGCGACTCGCCCTCGAACAGGCGGCCGATGACATCGAACACCTTGTCGGAGGCCAGTTCGTCGCGAATCTCTTCGAGCTTCTCCAGAAGCACCTGCAGCACCCTGCCCTCACGCGTGCTGCCCGCTACCAGGTTCACGATCCGGACCTCGAATTTCTGGCCGTAGCGATGGATCCGGCCCATCCGCTGTTCCAAGCGGGCCGGGTTCCACGGAATGTCGTAGTTGACCATCAGGCGGCAGAACTGCAGGTTGATGCCCTCGCCCGCGGCGTCGGTGGCCACCAGGTAGCGCGCGCCGTTCGGACGGCGAAAGGCCTCCACCTGGCGGTCGCGTTCCTTCCAGTCCATGCCGCCATGGATCTGCGCTGTCTGCCCCCGGTAGCCGAGCCCCTCCAGGCGCCGCACCAGATAGTCCACCGTGTCCCGGTGCTCACTGAAAATGAGCCACTTCTCGTTCTGGTGCTCGGGCCTCTCCAGCACCTCTCGCAGGCGCTCGAACTTCGTCTCCCGCCCGGAGTCGACCAGTCGGCGCGCCCGCTCCGCCAACGTCTCGACCTGCCGGGCCTCCCGCCTCAGCTCCTCCACACCGACCACAGTGACCGCGCCGAGCACCGCGTCCTCGTAGGCCTCGTTTTCCTCGGCCCAGCCGTCCGACGCCACGTCCTCGTCCGCGGCCGTGTCGTCGAAATAGTCGCGGCGGTAGCGGTTGCTCAGCAGCGCCTGCCTGCGGTGCAACAGCTCCGCGGTGAGTTCGCCGGTCTCGATCGCGTCCGCGGTCTGCGCGAGCTTCTCGATCCGCCGCTCGAAGGAACGCAGCAAAGCCCAGGTCGAGCTGGCCAGGCGTCGCTGAAACACGGTCTTGGCGAGTTCCACCGCCGGCTGATTGTCCAGAGCGCGGCCGTAGTGCTCATCCAGGTACTGCGTCGTGCGGTCGTAGAGATCCTGCTCGCCGCTGGCCCCTCCGCTCAGCTTGTACGTGAACGTGCTGCACTCGCGCACCGGGTAGAGCGGCTGGCCGTCGAGGCCGACCATTTCCTCCTTCGTGCGGCGAAGGAAGTGCCGGTCGCGGGTGGGTTGTGGCGCGCGGCGTACGGCTTCCACTGCCCCGAAAGCGTCGGCATCGAGCAGTCTCCAGAGCCATGCATAGGGGAGGCTTCTGCCCATGTGGGGTGTAGCGGTAAGCAGCAGCAGATGCCGGGCAGTCCAGCCGAGCCCGCCAAAGGCACTACCCGAGTCGGCGCCGACAGCGAGTGCTTCGGCCAACTTGTATCGGAGAGTTCGCTCGACCCGGACTCCTCGCTCGCGCACGCTCAGCTTGTGCGCCTCGTCGAAGACGACCAGGTCGTAGCCAGGACCACCGGCTTGGCGAAGAACCTCGAACATGGTCTCCCCAGCCAAGGTGTCCACGGAAACGATGACGCAATCGCTTCCTGCACCGCGGAACGGATTGCTCCCGCGCGTGTCGGCGCCGGTGACGATCCGGAAGTCCAGCCGAAACAGGGTCTGGAGCTCCCGCCGCCAGTTGCCCACGAGACCCGCGGGCGGAACGATCAACACCCGCTTCAAACGCCCACGCGACAACATCTCGCGGACGTACAGGCCGGTCATGATCGTCTTCCCGGCGCCGGCGTCGTCGGCGAGCAGGAACCGCAGCGGATCCTGCTTCAGCATCCGCTCGTAGACCGCGAAGCGCTGATGAAGCAGCGGATCGATGCGTGACGTCTCGATCGCGAACGCCGGGTTGAACTGATGCCCGAACGACAGTCGCAAGGCGTCGGCCACTGCCAGGACGGCGTCCGGATCACCGGCGAAGTCCATCGGGCCCCCGTCGGCGGTCGCCGTTGACCTGCGCAGTCCTCGCATCGGTCGTGGCGCCGACTCGGCCGCCGCCTGCTCGGAGATTTGCGCCAACTTCTCCATCGCAAGCCGCCGCGGTTGCGACTGGCCGGACTCCCATCGATGAACGGTGATGGTCGAGACGCCCAGACGGTCCCCGAACTGTTCCTGGGTCAACCCGAGCTGACTTCGGAGGCGCCGCACCTCGGCGCCGACGTCAACCGGAGAGCCATCCGCAGAAGTGAACGCCGCCATGGCGACGCACACTAACACAACGTTGCATGACAACCCCAACCGGATCTATCAAATGATAGATCGGCGGCGTCAACCCCGGGTCCGGGCTGTGCCTCAGTGCCTCACGCTCTCCTGTGCCGCCTTGGCGGCCTGCATGTCGTCCTCGTCCGGCATCAGGATGAACTCGGGGTAGGACTCGATGCCGAGCTCGGCCATGTCCTGACCGAGTTCCTCGACCTCCGGCGAAACGCGAACGCCGATCGTCTTCTCGAGCGCCCACCACAGGAGCAGGGAGGTCCCGAAGACGAAGACGCCGATGGCCAGGATGCCGACGAGCTGATCGACGAAGTTGCCGCCCGCCGCGATGCAGACCGCCAGAGTGCCCCAGATGCCGGCGAACAGATGGACGGGGACGGCGCCCACGACGTCGTCCAGCTTCATCCGCTCAAGCAGGTTCATGCCGGCGACCGTGACCACGCCGCCGACGGCGCCGATGAGCAGCGCCCAGTGATGGCCGATGAGGTCGGGACCGGCGGTGACGCCGACCAGCCCGCCCAACGCGCCGTTGAGGACCGCCAGGAGGTCGACCCGGCCCAACAGCGGCCGCGACATGACGAGTGCCGCCACGACACCGGCGGCCGCGCCCAGATTCGTGTTGATCAGCAGGTTGCCCATCGCAGTCGCGTCCGCCGCGCCGCCCAGCGCAAGCTGCGAACCGCCGTTGAATCCGAACCAACCCATCCAGAGGATGAAGACGCCGAGGGTGACGATCGGCACGTTCGACGGCGGCGTCACCTTGACGCTGCCGTCGGACCGGAACTTGTTACGCCTCGCTCCAACCATGATGATGCCGGCCAGCGCCGCCCATCCACCGGTCGAGTGCACGATGGTCGAGCCCGCGAAGTCCTGGAAACCGAGTTCGGCCAGCCAGCCGCCGCCCCAGGTCCAGGCGCCGACGATCGGATAGATCACCGCGGTGAGAACGCCAGTGAAGATCAGGAACGACCAGAGCTTGACCCGCTCCGCGAGAGCGCCCGACACAATGGAGGCGGTAGTGGCCACGAAGGTCATCTGGAAGAACCAGCTCGACATCTCCGAGTAACCGCTGGCTACGACCGCCGCGGTCTTGTCCGCGTCGCCGCCGAGAAGCGCCATCTCGTCCGCCGACGCCTCGAACAACGGCGTGATCGAACCGATGAAGCCGCCGACGTCGACGTACATCAGGTTGTAGCCGATCACGTAGTAGGCGATTCCGGCGATCGAGTAGAGGCCGATGTTCTTGAGGCAGATCACCGACGCGTTCTTGGTCCGCACGGACCCCGCCTCGAGCATCGTGAAGCCGGCGCACATCCACATGATGAACGCGCCCCACACCAGGAACGCGTAGGTGTTGAAGACGTAGGCGACTTCGCCGGACTCCTGCGCTCCCGCCGCGGATGCGGCGAGCAGCAGCACAACGCCGGCCAACAGCACCTTGAGGACGATCGGTCGTGACCACGGCGGCTTGAACTGGGGCTTCATGGATTCCCTCCGGCTGGTGGTGAAGGCCCCGCCCCCTTGTCCATCGCGGCAACGCCTCCGTAGGATCGGTTCCCGATGCAGAAGCACCCCGGACCAGCGCCTGACGCGAGGCGCGACGAAACCGCAGGCAATGCTCGGAGTGTGAGCATTGTAGCGCCCACGTTCAGGGAAGCTGCCAACATCCCGACTCTCGTCTCCCGCGTCGCCTCGTCGATGGAGGCCTACGGCGCCCAATGGGAGCTGATCCTCTGCGACGACGATTCCGGCGACGGCAGCGAGGACATCGTGCTGGTTCTCGCGAAAGCCCTGCCGCTGCGCATCCACGTGCGGCGCGAACGGCCCCGGGATCTGTCGCAAGCGGTCCTGGACGGACTCCGGCTGGCCCGCTTCGACCGCCTGGTCGTCATGGACGCTGACCTCTCCCACCCGCCCGAACGGATCCCCGAACTGCTCGCCGCCCTGGACGACGACTGCGACATGGCGGTCGGCAGCCGCTACGCCGCGGGCGGGCGGATCGACGACTCCTGGAGCCGCTACCGCGCCCTGAACTCCCGCGTGGCGACGTGGCTGGCGCGACCGCTCACCCCGTGCGCCGATCCGATGTCCGGCTTCTTCGCGCTCCGCCGGCGCCGGATCCCGCAAGCCGACCGTCTTCACCCGCTGGGCTTCAAGATCGGCCTCGAGCTCATGGTGCGCGGCAAGTTGCGGGTCCGTGAAGTGCCCATCCGCTTCGACGATCGGCGGCGCGGATCGAGCAAGCTGAACTGGCGTCAGCAGTTCGCCTTCCTGCGCCACCTGCAACGGCTCTACCTGTTCCGGTTCGGACTCCCGGCGCGATTGCTCTCGTTCGGCGCCGTCGGCGTCACCGGTCTGATCATCGACACCGGGTTCTACCTGGGCCTGCAGTGGGCCGGACTCGGTCACCTGCTCGCACGTTTCCTGTCCTTCTGGCCCGCGGTGACCTGGAACTGGCGCCTCAATCGAGCGCTCACCTTCAGTGACCGTCCACCGGCGCCCCGTGCTGCTCAGTGGGCCCGGTTCGCCGTCTCGAGCCTCATCGGCCTGGCCACGAACGTCGGCAGCTACGCTCTCCTGACCAGCCTCGTCGACCTCTTCGCACGCCACCGCCTGCTCGCACTCCTTGCCGGCGTCGTCATCGGCAGCGCGGCGAACTACGCTACCGCGACCCGTTTCGTCTACCTGAAGCGCCGACGTAGCCCGACACGACAGTGACGACCAGGAAGCAAGCCGGGAAAGCACGCCGCGGACGGTTGGCCGGCACTCGGGCCGAGACCAACCGCACGGAGGTGGGCGAGCCCCGGTCCTCCGGGCCAGGCACGTACTCGATCTCCCGCCGGCAAGTGCTGGCCGCCCTGGCGCTTGCCCTCTTGGTCATCGTGAGTTTCGGCCCTGCCTACCTGGCCGGATTCGTCTGGGACGACGTCGTGTTCGCCGAGGAGCCGGCGATTCGCAGCGCCTCCGGCCTGAAGAGCATCTGGTTCTCTCCGCGAGACATCGAGAACGAAGGACACTACTGGCCGGTCACCTACACGACATTCTGGCTGGAGCACAAGCTCTGGGGCCTCGAACCGCTCGGCTACCACGTCGTCAACGTGCTCCTGCATCTGGTCAATGTGCTGCTGCTGTGGCGCCTGCTCGGCCGCCTGTCCGTTCCAGGGGCGTGGATCGTCGCGGCCGTATTCGCCGTTCACCCGTTACACGTCGAGTCGGTGGCCTGGGTGATCGAACGCAAGGACGTCCTCTCCGGCCTGTTCTACCTGACGTCGTTCCTTGCCTACATCCGCTTCGTTGACGGAGGAAGCAGGGGCCGCTACCTGTTCGCCCTGACCCTGTTTGCCGTGGGTCTGCTATCCAAGACCGTCATCGTCACCCTGCCTGCCGCGCTCCTGATCTGGCACTGGTGGCGGCGAGGTCGCATCGCCGCGAAGGATCTCCTGCGCACCGCGCCGTTCTTCGCCGTCGGTCTGGCCATCGCTCTCGCGGACACCGTCTTCTACCGAACCCGTGAGGTTGTGTCCCTGGACTACTCGCTGATCGAGCGAATCCTCATCGCGGCCCGCGCGTTCTGGTTCTACGCCGGCAAGTTGCTGTGGCCCACCGACCTGGCGGTGATCTACCCGCTCTGGGACATCCGGGCCACCGACCCCGTGGCGTGGGTCTACGTCGCAGGCGTCCTGGCGCTGCCTGCGGCGCTCTGGCTGGGCCGCGGCCGATGGGGCCGCGGACCGCTTGCATGCGTAGCCTTCGCCGCGGCTACCCTGTCGCCCGCGCTCGGGCTGCTCGACTACGGCTACATGCAGTTCGCCCTGGTTGCCGATCGCTTCCAGTACCTGGCTGGCATCGGAATGCTGACCCTGATCGTCGCGGCCCTGGTTCGCGGCGCCGACCGCCTTCCGTCCATCTACACATGGAGCGCGAAGGTCCTGCTGGTCGCCGTGCTGGCCATGTTCGGGACCCTGACCTGGAAGCACACGGGCAACTTCCACAGCAACCTCACCCTGTTCAGCCACATCGTGTCCCTGAATCCGGCGGCCCGCGACGCTCACATCAACCTGTCGCAGGCGCTAAGCAGGGCGGGCCGGCCGGAGGAGAGCCTCGAAGCGAGCCGGATCGCCGTCGAACAACGCCCCGATCAACCCGCGGGCCATTCGAACCTCGGCCTCGCGCTGATGAGTCTGGAACGCTTCGAAGAGGCGGAGGCCCGTTTCGGCCGCGCCCTGGAGCTGGATCCCCGTCACCGCGGCGCGAACCAGAACCTCGGCGCGGTGATGAAACGGCAGGGCCGGTACGACGAGGCGATCGAGCAATTCCACGCGGTACTGGAAATCGACGGAGACTTCGTTCTGGGCTGGAGCGGTCTGGCTGAAACTCTGTTCCTCGCCGAACAGTACGAAGAAGCGCTCGAAGCAGCGACCCGTGCCCTTTCGATCGAGCCCGATTCGCCGAAGAGTGCGGCCCTGCACCTCCTGCTGGGCCGTGCCTCGCGCGAGACCGGCCAGTTCGAAGCCGCCGAACGAAACCTCCTGCGCGCCGCGGAGCTTGCACCGGACGAGGCAGACCCACTGCGGGAACTGGCGACCCTGTATCTCCGGATGGAACGCATCGACCAGGCGAGCCAGTACGCCGCACGGGCCGAGCAGCTTGCACCGCGCAGCGCCGCGACGCTCCACACCCGAGCGGAGACTCTCCGAAAGCAGAAGCGCTACGACGAAGCGCTGTCGCTCTACCGCGAGGCCCTGGAGTTGGACTCCGAATCCGCTCCCATCACCGCGGGCGTGGGCATCGCGATGTTCGATCTGCGGCGCTTCGAAGAGGCCATCGAGCTGCTGGACCGCGCCCTGGCCATCGAGCCCAACCTCCCGGAGGCGTCCTCGCTGCACCGGGTGATGGGGCAGGCATTGCAGGAACTCGGCCGGTTCGATGACGCAGCCAGGCAGTTCGAACACACACTCGAACTCGATCCGCGAAACACCGAAGCTCTCGACCATCTCGCCTTCATCCGTTTCAACGAGAGCCGCTACGAGGATGCGCTCGATCTCTACCGGGTCCTGGTCGAGGTGGACGAGCGCAATGCGGCGGCGCACTTCAACCTGGGGATCACTCTGCTCAACCTGGCACGGTACGGCGAGGCCGCCCAGAGTCTCGAGCGCTCGCTCGCAATCGACCCGAATCAGCCAACCGCGCGCGGCGCCCTGGCCGATGTCCGCCGGCGAGCGGCAGCAGCGCCTCCGCGGTAGGCGGCCAAGCGACCAATCCCTTGTTCGCCATGTCGACCACCAAGAAAGCCAAGGCCAACCGGCGGAAACGGCCAGGAGCCTACGCCGCTCTCGGTCTGGCCGCGATGGTGATCGTCAGTTTCTCTCCAGCCTTCCTCAACGGTCTGGTCTGGGACGACTCGGTCTTCACCGAAGATCCCGCCGTTCTCACCGTCTCCGGATTGAAGACGATCTGGTTCTCCCCAAGCGAAATGACGGAGGCCCACTACTGGCCGCTGACCTACACGACGTTCTGGCTCGAACACAAGCTCTGGGGACTGGCGCCGCTCGGCTACCACATCGTGAACGTCTCGCTGTACCTCGGCACCGTCATCCTGCTGTGGCGGCTGTGCCTGCGACTGTCCGTGCCGGCAGCCTGGGCAGCGGTCGCGATCTGGGCCGTCCATCCGCTGCATGTCGAGTCGGTGGTCTGGGTCATCGAACGAAAGGACATCCTGTCCGGCCTCCTCTATCTCGGCGCGGCCCTGACCTACATGCGGTTTACCGAGACGAGACAGGCCGGCCGGTACGGCCTCGGCCTGAGCCTCTACGCCCTGGGCCTGCTGGCCAAGTCGGCCGTGGTCACGCTGCCGGCCGGCCTCCTGATCTGGCACTGGTGGCGGCGGGGCCGCCTCACCACGAAGCACCTCCTGCAGACGGCGCCGTTCTTCGCAGTGGGACTCCTGATCTCGCTCGGCGACATGGCGCTCTACCGATCGAAGGAGCTCCTGGACCTGGGCTATTCCCTGCCCGAGCGGGCCCTGATCGCCGCCCGCGCACTCTGGTTCTACGTCGGCAAACTGCTCTGGCCAGGCGACCTGATCGTCATCTACCCGCTGTGGAACATCCAGGTGACCGATGCCTTGGCGTGGATTTACCTCGTCGGCGCCGCCGCCCTGGCAGCTCTGCTCTGGTTCGGCCGGCATCGTTTCGGCCGCGCGCCCCTGGCCGGCATGCTGTTCTTCGCGCTGACCCTCTCGCCCTCGCTCGGCTTCCTGGACTACGGCTACATGCAGTACTCCTTCGTGGCCGACCGGTTTCAGTACCTCGCCGGCTTCGGTCTGATCGCGGTCCTGGTCGGCCTGGCCTCGAAGGGCGTCCAACGGTTGCCGCGACGGTACGCGGCGGGGGCGCCCGCGGTCCTGGCTGCCGTGCTCGTTCTGCTCGGAACGCTGACCTGGCGGCAGGCCAGGCTCTACCGCGACGACCTCACACTGTTCAGTCACATCGTCTCCTTCAATCCGTCCGCGCGCAGCGCCCACCTGAACCTGGGCGTGGCGCTGTACGAGGCGGGCCGCTACGAAGAGAGCCTCGCCGCAGGTCGCAAAGCGGTCGAGCAAGCGCGCGATTCGGCGAACGCCCATCTGAACCTCGGGCTTTCCCTACTCAAGCTGAACCGTCTCGAGGAAGCTGAAGCGGCGTTTCGAAGCGCGTTGGAAGTCGATCCGCGCCACCGGAACTCTCACCAGAACCTGGGCGAGACCCTGAGGAACCGAGGCCGCCACGAAGAGGCAATCGTGTCGTACCGCGAAGCGATCGAGGCCGATCCGGCGTACGCGCTTGCCCATGCCGGACTCGGCGAATCGCTCTATCAGTTGAGTCGCCATGAGGAGGCTCTCGCGGCGTTGAACCAGTCCCTGGCGTTGGATCCGGAGGCCTCGGCTGCTGGCGCCCTGCACCTGATCGCCGGTCAGGCGGCCCGTGAACTGGGACGATTCGCCGAATCGGAGCGGCACTTCCGGCGCGCGATGCAGTTGATGCCGGGGCAAGCCGCACCGCACCTGGAACTGGCGGTTACGAGCCTGCGGCAGGACCAGAACGAGCAAGCGGAGGACGACCTGGAGCGAGCTCTGAACCTGGAACCCACGAATGCCAGAGTGCTGGACCTCCTGGCACTGGTCTACTTCCGGGCCGAGCGCTGGGAAGACGCCCTCGCGCTCTTGCGCAGATCGAGCGACATACGACCAACCGACGCCCGAACGCACGCCAATGTGGGAGTGACGCTGTACCGCCTGAAGCGGTACGAAGAGGCGACGGCGAGCCTCGATCGCGCCCTTGCCCTGGCTCCCGATCTGCCCGCCGCGAAGGCCGCTCTGGCCGAGATCCGTCAGCTTCGCCCGCGCGAGCCTGAGTAGTCCTGTCCGCCGGCTCGGAAGCGATCGCCTCGAGCCTACTGCTGTCGCTTGTACATGGCGCCCAGCACCATGCCGCCGACGCCGAAGGAGATGATCTCGACCGCGAGCCACATCCAGGCGACGTGGTACGGGAAGTCGTTGATCACCAGCGTCAGGTAGAACTGCTGGAAGCCGACCACGGCGCCCAGCAGGATGCCGAAGTGGAGCCCTCCCTTGGCGCCCGCCTGCCAGGACTGGCGGCTGCACGCGAAGAGCAGACTCGCGACGACGCCGATCGCCAGAGCCACGACGAGGAACCACACGATCTGCATGGCCATGCTGTCGGGTTCCTGCACGAACGCCGGTTCGTCCACGTAAGCGCCACTGAGCACCAGGCCGTGGAGCACGAAGTTGACGATGTTCTGCACGAAGCCGGCCGCCAGGCCGGCACCTACTGCCTTACTCCAATTCATGAGTCTTCTCCCCTGAAGAATGTGCGCCGCCGGCACGGCGGTACGTCGGACGTCTACGCGAAACCGTCAGGCCAGTATCTCCTCCACCACCCGGCCATGGACGTCGGTGAGACGGAAGTCACGACCACTGTAGCGGTAGGTCAGGCGTTCGTGGTCGATCCCGAGCTGGTTCAGGATCGTCGCGTTCAGGTCGTGGATGTGCACGCCGCCCGAGACGATGTTGTAGCAGTGGTCGTCGGTCTCGCCGTAGGTCCTGCCCGGCTCGATGCCCGCGCCCGCCATCCACACCGTGTAGCAGCGGCCGTGGTGGTCGCGCCCGTAGTTGTCCTCGGCGAGCGCCCCCTGGCAGTAGACAGTGCGCCCGAACTCGCCGCCCCACACGACCAGGGTCTCCTCGAGCAGTCCCCGCTGCTCCAGGTCGGTGACCAGGGCGGCCGAAGCCCGGTCCACGTCCGCGCACGGAAGCCGGCAGATCGAAGACATCACGATCGTCTTCTGAAGCGCCTTCAGGTCCCAGTCCAACCCGACCAGTTCAGTGGCCAGCCAGTCGAGCAGCCCGGGGTGGGACGGCCAGTCGCCCTGGGAGCCGAAGTCACCGGAAGTCCCCACGAGGCCACGGCCGAAGAACCTCTGCCACATCCGGTTCGCGGTCACCCGAGCCGTCAGCGGATGCTCCTCGCTGACCAGCCAGCGCGCCAGACCGAACCGGTTCTTCGGCAGCTCCTCCGGAATCGGCGGCAGGAAGGAGGGGACCGCCGCCTCGACCTCGTCGGCCTGCTGGTCGCACTCGCCGCGACGCAGGACGAAGGTGGGCCGCGGCGCCTCCATCTCGCGCATGATCATCGTGGTCGGCACTTACGCCTCGATCTTTCGGCGCTGTTCCGCAAGCTCGGCGAAGCGCCCCTCGTTCGGCTGCCAGGGCGGCCAGTGGCTGCGGCGGAAGCGGCGCCGGATTGTCGTCGCCTGCTCCTCCGTGCGCTGGTCCTCGGGTAGCCCGATCAGGTACTCGAAGTCCCGGTATGCCGCCGCGAGGCCGTCGTAGGGAGGAGGCAGCGAGCCTGGCTCGAGGCTCTGGAACGCAAACCCCGGAGCGCCGGAAACGGTCAGCCGGAAACGCCGGATCGTCTTCTGGGCGTAGCCCGACTCCTGGCGCAGCACGATCCGGAGCCGGGCGCCGCCCGGATGCGCGGCGGCCCCCAGTGGTCCTCGAACTCGGCGCCCTGGAGAATGAAGCGGCCCAGGATCTCGATCTCGCGGTCGGACAGTTCCGAGCCGGCGTGAGCGGGCGGCATCCGGTCCAGCGGATCGGACGCCGCAATGCGCTGGAACAACTGACTCTTGTTCAGGTCCCCCGGCGCCAGCGCACGTCGTCCCGACGGCAGGACGCCGTGCGCCGACTCCCGCCTGTCGAGCCGCAGGCCCGCCTGGCGCACCGCCTCGTCAGGACCGTGGCACTCGTAGCAGTGGTCGGCGAGTACGGGCCGCACATCGCGGTTGAAAGACAGCGGCTCACCGGGCCCCGCGAAGCCGTGCTCGACAGGCGGCACGTCGCGGGCCGCAACCTGCGCGGGCGCCGTCTCTTCGTCGTGCGCAAACGGCCACTCGGCACCGGCCTCGATCCAGGCCTCGAGCAGTTTCCGTTCCGCATCGTCGAGCGCCCGCGGAGGCGGCATCTCCAGTTCGTCCTCCCGCCGGATCGCCGACACCAGCAGACTGGCCTCGGAATCGCCAGGCACGATCGCGGCGCCCCGACCGCCGCCAATCAGCATCGCCGGCCGCGAGTCGAGCCGCAGGTTTCCCCGCTGCCGCAGCGGCCCGTGGCAAGCGAAGCACCTGCGCTCCAGGACGGGCA
Source organism: Candidatus Multivorans sp. (assembly GCA_965205295.1). Taxonomy (GTDB): domain Bacteria; phylum Acidobacteriota; class Thermoanaerobaculia; order Multivoradales; family Multivoraceae; genus Multivorans. The sequence goes on along the minus strand of OZ242167.1, from coordinate 462,236 downwards.
GCACCTCGGCCGCGAAGTCGGGTGCTGAAGCGGCTCTAGCTACCGCGGCCCCGGCAGCAAGTCCGAGGCTCAGGAGGAGAAACGAACCCACGATCCGGTTCGTCGGCAATCTAATCCTCCACACTGGCGTTGGCCCCCTAGGTTGGACGGCTGGAGCCTATCCGTTCAGCAGCGCGTCCCGCGGCCACACCGTCCAACGGCGCCGGCTCGACCGTCTGGAATGGCAACCCCAGGGAGCCGAAAGCGGCTGGGAAGAGTCGGGCATCGTTACTGCCTTCGACCTCCTCAGACCCTTCGCGGCCGACGGGCACGTAGCGGTGCCCATGCTAGGGTCGTACAGCGTGCGTCGCTGGGGGTTCGCGCCCGGCGCTCGTTATCGACCTGCCACGTGAGCCGGCGAACCCGAGGCAGCGGCAGGCTCCAGCCTCTTCTACCCGCGACGCGCGCCAGTCAACCGTTGCCTTCTCCGTGGTGCCAAGAGTAGAGCACCAGGCCTTTCCGCCGTTTCCGGATGTCCGCCCGGCGCTTAACCGGGAAGAAGTTCCAAGCGACCAACGCTTCGCTTGGGTCGGCGGCAATCACCGCTGTCGTCCCGTCATCGAAGGCCGCAAGGAATTGATGGCGAAACACAGCACCGCGACTTGAACCCACCTGGGTCAACCAGACTTCATGAGGCTCGCTCAGGGTGGGCAGGATGTAGTTGGCGAACCTCCCGCGACTCGCATGTTTGGCGACATGCTCAACGAAGGCGTGGTCGATCCGGACATCTTGAAGGACCGCCGGCGTCCGCACGGACCGAATGACGATTCGTTCGTCGCCCGGTTCGCGACTTCCCTGCCAACCGAGAGCCGCATAGACGTTCGCCCTAGCTTCTTCCGGCGTAGTCGTCGCGGGCAAGCGCTCGGCGTGCAGCGGTCGAGGCGGAGGCCACACCGAGGACAGGCCGAAATCGGTAGGGCCCTTCTGGCCGGGAGCGACTCCTTTCAACCCGAGCCACGGCGCTTCTTCATTGGCCATACCACCGAGCAGGTACTGCAAGACGCGTCCGCCGAGCTTCGCAACCACGTCGTCGTGGCGGCCGGCATCGGGGCGAGGCAGTGCGCGGTCAAGGACGTGTGCGTGGAGCAACCACAGTCGGAGGTCGCGGTTCAGTGAACACACAAGTGCCCGAGGTCGATACGTCGCCAATAGGGTCGACGTTCACGGCCGAAACCAGAGGTTCCGAGAATCGGCGACACCAGCTTCGAACGCCGCGGCTCCGCGGCACGCCGACGCCCTCCAGCCCGCTCCGGGCCTCAGGGGAGAGGGTCCCAGGGAGGCTGTCGGCAAGCGACGGCCGGCGCCCCATCATGAGGCGACGCCCAACCGGAGCGCAGCCGACCGCAGCGAGCGCCCACCCCCCATGGATCCGGTAAGCGCGAGCGTCCGCCGGGACCCTCTCCTCCAACCCGGGGCGGGCGGGTGTAGCCACCGTCGGCACCGCCCGCGGCGGTACACTGCCGCCTTTCCGCCGCAGGAGACACGGCAATGGATTTCGGCATCTGCGTCGCCAGCAAGATCGACGACATCGGCTACATCGAGCGCGCGGAGGCGCTCGGATACAGCCACGCATGGCTGGCCGACAGCCAGATGATCTGGTCGGACTGCTATGCGGTCATGGCTCTGGCGGCGGCGCGGACGACCCGGATCAAGCTCGGGACCGGGGTGGCGATCACGGGCACGCGGATCGCGCCGGTGACGGCGCACAGCATCGCGACGATCAATCGGATCGCTCCGGGGCGTACCTTTCTCGGCATCGGCGCCGGCAACACGGCGATGCGGCTGATGGGGCACCGGCCGGTCGGGGTTGCCGAGTTCGGCGAGTACCTGCGTGTGGTGCGGGCGCTCCTCGACGGCGCGGAAGCCGACTTCGCGTTCCGCGGGCGCACCGAGCCGCTCCGGTTCCTGATGGAGGAACAGGGCTTCATCGCCACCGAGCCTCGGATTCCGATGTACGTATCCGGTTTCGGCCCGAAGAGCCAAGGCCTGGCCGGCGAAGTCGGCGATGGCCTGGTCATGTCGATTCCGCCCTCGGCTTCCCTGTTCGACCGCGCGATCGAGAACTGCCGGCGAGGCGCGGAAGCCGCGGGCCGCGACTTCGACCGCCAGAACTTCTACACCTGCTCCCTGACCACGGCGGTGATCCTGGAACCCGGAGAGGATCTGACCTCACCGCGGGTGATCGAGGAGTGCGGCCCCTTCGTGCTCTCCGGCCTGCACTACCTCTACGACCAGCAGCACCAGTTCGACCGGGAACCGCCGCCCCATGTGCGCCCGGTCTGGGACGATTACTGCCGGCTGGTCGAGCAGACGCCGGCGCGGGGCCGTCACCTGCGCGTTCACGCCGGCCACTGCACCTACTCCCTGCCGGAGGAGGAGCGGTTCGTCACCCCGGACCTGATCCGCGCCTCGTGCCTGGCCGGCACGGCCGAGGAGGTGCGCGCCCAGGTTCGCACCCTCGCTGACGCCGGTCTCGACCAGCTCATGCTGCTGCCATCGCTCGCCACCCAGGAGCGCGTGGTCGAGCAGTTCCACGACCAGGTCATGGCGAGGCTGTAAGCCACGAGCAGGCGCTACGATCACGCCATGTTGCTGCTGGTCCTGCCCTGGAACGCCGAGGCCGAAGCGTCCGCCGAGTGGTGGTATCTCCGCCGCTGGCTGAGCGGAGAGGCGCGGGCCGTCTTCGCCAACGTCGAGGTCATAGCAAAGTTGCCTGCGGCACTGCCGGATAGCGCCGAAGCGGTGCTGATCCTGGAGTCCTGCCGCGTCATGATCGGCCGGGCTTCCTTGAAGCGGATGCGGCAGGAACTCACCGGCGGCGCGGGCCGTGACCAGGGCGCCGTCTACGCGACCGACCTGACGACGACCGGACCGGAGGCGGCCAGCGACCTGTTCACCCTGGCCGACCTCGAGCTCGCCGAGTCGGCCTGGCTCGCCGGCGGCGCCGCGAACCCGGCAACCGCACTGCCCGAGCAGGGCGCGAGTCCCGCCGTCCTGCTGTCCCCTGCCGCGGCGGCCAGGTGGGCGGCAGGTGAACGCCCCAGTGGGCCGCGCGCCGGCCTCTGCTACCAGTTCATCGACTACTACGGCGGCGAGCGCGCCGACGTCCTGCCCCTGCTGCCAGGGGACCTCGGTCCCGCATCGTCCGTGCTGGAAATCGGCTGCGGACGCGCAGCGACCGGGGCGCTGATCAAGGAGCGGTTCGGCTGCCGCGTGGTCGGAGTCGAACTGAACCCCGAAGCGGCGGCGGCAGCGGCAGCTCGCCTGGACCGGGTGGTGCGCGGCGATGTTCAGATCCTCGAACCGGGCGAGACCTTCGACGCGATCGTCGCCTTCGAGTTGTTCGAGCACCTGACGGACGGGCAGGTCTTCCTGGAGCGGGCAGCCGGCTGGCTCCGTCCCGGCGGCCGGATGGTGTTCTCGGTGCCCAACGTCGGCCACTACTCGGTGGTCGAGGATCTGATTGCCGGGCGTTGGGACTACGTGCCCATGGGCCTGCTCTGCGCCACCCACGTCCGGTTCTTCACCCGTCGGACGCTGGAGGACTGGCTGCACGCGGCCGGCTTCGACCGCTACCGGATCGACGCCCAGACCACTCCCCTGCCGGCGCGGATCGATGCGCTGCCCGCGTCGCTGGCGCCGGACCGGGAGAGCCTGGCCACGGCCGGCTTCTACGTCTCGATCTTCCTTTGACCGACCGGCCGCTCCGTCGCGAGACCGTGCCGGAACGCGCCCAACAGCGCTTCGGCGGTCCGTCGCTCGGTGTAGGTCTCGGCGATAGAGCGACCGCCCGCGCCCAACCGGCGTCGCAGTTCCCGGTCCCGCCACAGGCGTTCGACCGCCGAGCGAAGCGCCTCCCCGTCGCCGACCGGCACCTTGATCGACGCCCGGCCCTCCGGGTCGAGGTCGCGGTGCGAGGGAATGTCGGTCAGCACGCAGGCGCGGCCGCAGCCCATCCCCTCGAGCGCGATCAGGCCGAAACCCTCGAGCGGCGACGACGCGCCGATGCAGAGGTCGACGCCCTGGACCAGCGCCGGCACCTCCGCCGGCGGGACGTGGCGCCGGCGATCCGCCTCGGGCCACAGAGCCAGTTCCTCCTCGTCCGCATCGAGCGACAGGCGGACCAGTTCGAGCCTTCCCCCGGTCTGCTCGAACAGAGGCCGAAGCGCCCGCAGGCACCAGGCCACGCCCTTGACCTCGAGGGCCCAGTGTCCGCTGACCAGCACCCGCAACCGACCGTCGTCGGCGCGCTCACGCTCCGGCGGGCGGAACAGGTCCGGCTCGAAGGGCTGCGGAATCCACAGGGCCGGGGCGCCGTGCCGATCGCGCAGTGTACGAACCAGGTGCGGCGATACAACCAGCTTGAGTGCCGGCAGGTCGTAGGCTGCCCGCATCGCCTCACGGGCTACCGGCGCCAGCGTGTCGTGGCCCGGCTCGTACCCCTGGCACAGGTGGCAGGCCAGGCGTTCGGCGATCTCGACCGCCGGGGCGACCGTCGGCGCCAGCGTGCCGACTGCGACCTCGACTCGGGGCAGGAAACGACCCTCGAGGGCCGGAACCTGCCGGTAGAACGCGTCGGCGCCGTCGAACCAGTCCGGGCAAGTGTCAGGCGAATGAACCGTGACCTCGACGCCGAGCCGCCGCAGGGCCCGAGCGTGCTGCAACACGACCTTGACGCCCCCGTACAGGGCGGCGCCGGGCAGGAGGTAGGCGACTCTCAGGCCACAGTCCCCAGCAATCAGGCAACGATGCCCAGCGGCGGCCGGGTGCGGTAGGCGCCGCGGGTGAAGTCCGGGAACTCGACCGGCTCACTGCCCCGCGCCACCGAAATTTCGCTCAACTCGACCGGCGCCGACAGCGCGGCCGCATCGTAGACGTCCATGTCGGTCGGCGTGCCTTCGAGCAGGCAACGCACCAGGCGGTAGTCCTCCAGGTAGTCCATGCCGCCGTGGCCGGCGCCCTCGGCGTCGTCCGCCTGTGCCGACCACAGCGGGTGTTCGAACCGCTCCCGGTAGGGCTCGATATCGCTCCACTCGTGCCCCTCGGCCCCGGCCTCGGCCTCGCCTTCGATGAAGATGCGGTCAGGGAAACCCGCGAACACGCCGCGCGTGCCCTGAACCAGGTTCAGACGGCTGTACGGCCGCGGCGTCGTCGTGTCGTGCTGGAGCAGGATGCTGCGCCCGCGGCGGGTACGGATCAGGCTGGAGTTCATGTCGCCGAGGGCGTAGCGGACCTTGGCCCGCGGGTCGTCGGCGCCGAAGCGCTCCGCCGCGTAGCGGGCCAGGCCGCGAGCCGGACTCGAGAGCGACACGAGGTAGTCGAAGCAGTCGCCCCGGTTGATGTCCATGCATTGGGCCACCGGCCCGAGGCCATGCGTCGGATAGAGGTTTGCGTTCCGCTCCACGGAGTGCTGCAACCGCCACAGACCCTCGTTGGCATCCGAGAACTTGATCGACCGCAGGTCGTGGATGTACGCCGCCTCGCCGTGCAGGAGTTCGCCCAGCAGGCCCTGGCGGACCATGTTGAGAGCCAGCATCTCGCTGCGACCGTAGTTGCAGTTCTCCATCATCACGCAGTGTCGCGCTGTCCGCTCCGCGGTCTCGACCAGCCGCCAGCACCCCTCGATCGTGATCGCGGCCGGCACCTCGACCGCCGCGTGCTTGCCGGTCTCCATCGCCTCGACGCAAACCGGCACGTGCCAGCGCCACGGCGTCGAGTTGAACACCAGGTCGATGTCGTCACGCTCGCAGAGCCGCTTGAAGTCCGTCTCGCCCCGCGTGTAGAGATCGGGCGGCTCCGTCCCGGCGTCGACCGCCCAGGACGCCACCTCCTCGGCGCGCGGCTCGTCGATGTCGCAGACCGCGACGATGTCGACGCCGTCGATGCGCAGAAAGTTCCGCACATGGCCGCCGCCCTGCAGACCGACGCCGACGAAGCCGATCCGCACCCGCTCAAGCGGCGGCGCGGCGAAGCCGGCGCGATAGGCCTCGGCCGCCGGAACCTCCGTCGTCTGCCCGGTCTGCCCGCCTTCCGGTTCCTGGGGAGTCGCGGCGCGGACCCGTACCGCCGCAGCGGCCGCCGCCGGCCCCACCCAGGCCGCCTTCAACAGCTCACGGCGCCCCCACAGAGGTGTGAACCCGCTCATGGACTTGAGGCTACACCCAGGAGAATTCCGACGCGCTGTGGACGGCCGTGGAACGAGGCCTCCGGGAGTTCTGCCGCGCTAGTTGAAGAAGTCGTCTTCGTCGCCGTCGCCGAGGTAGGACGCTTCCTCGTCGAGCCAGGCCTGGAACTCTTCCTCGGTGTGAACGGTCAGGAAACCGCGCATGGAGTAGTGGCTGTTGCCGCAGAGCTGCGCGCAGGCGATCTCGTAGACGTAGTCGGGATTGCCGGTCTCCTCGCGGATCTGCTCCGTGGTCTTCGTGGGCACGAACCAGATCGGAATGGAGAGACCCGGGATCGCATCCTGCTTGACCCGCATGTTCGGCAAGTTGAAGCTGTGGATCACGTCCTTGGACGACAGGTGGATGATCGCCGGCTTGTCGACCGGGAGGTGCAACTGGTTCACGGTCCAGATGTCGTCGGCGCCGGCCCCGTCCCGATCCAGGCCGACCGGATTGGTCGCCTCGTCGGTCAGGTGGGGATCCGCGTCTCCGAATACGCCGTCGGCGCCGGGATACCAGACGTTCCAGGCGAACTGCTGGGCGACGACGCGCACGACCGTGGATTCCGACTCGCTGGGCCTTTCATCGACCCGCTCCGCCCACATGGGGATCGAGAAGCCGAGGAGCAGAATCCCCTCGGCGATCGCCACCGCGACCTCGCCATACGTGCTCATCTTGCTCTTGACGCCGACGTAGTCCGCCTTGGGATTGCGGCTGGCGCGGAAGCGCACCAGCGTGTAGAGGAAGAACGCACCCCACACAATGAGGAGCGCGAGCATCAGGTAGTGCACCGCGTCGATCATGGTGTCGATCGCGCCGGCATGGGCCGAAGCGGCCGCCGGGAACATGGCATCCATCATGGTTCGATTGGCTCCTCAACTGCCGTCAAGCAAATAGGACTGCAGGCACTGCCCCGGCGGAGCGCCGGGCGACTCGCTGCCATCATGGTTCGATTGGCTCCTCAACTGCCGTCAAGCAAATAGGACTGCAGGCACTGCCCCGGCGGAGCGCCGGGCGACTCGCTGCCATCATGGTTCGATTGGCTCCTCAACTGCCGTCAAGCAAATAGGACTGCAGGCACTGCCCCGGCGGAGCGCCGGGCGACTCGCTGCCATCATGGTTCGATTGGCTCCTCAACTGCCGTCAGGCAAATAGGACTGCAGGCACTGCCCCGGCGGAGCGCCGGGCGACTCGCTGCCATCATGACTTCACTGGCTCCTCAACCGTGCTCCACCAGGGCGGCACCGGGTCTGTTTGCAAACGACGCGCGCGGCGCCGGAGATGGAGAAAAAAGAGAACGACAGCGGCCTGCATCACGAGCACGGCGCCAAGCAGGAACCAGGCCCCGGCACGAGCGGCGTCGACCATCGAGCCCTCCGCGGCGCCGTAGCAGACGGAACAGGCCCAGGCCGTCTGCTCGGTTCCGAACAGCCACATGCCGACCACCACGGGTACGGTCCGGAACAGCTTGCGGCGGCGGTTCCACTCCTCTTCGGGCGTCGTGACCTTGCGCCAGAACCAGAAGCCGTACCAGACCAAGGCGGCTGCGACGGCGAAAGACATCGCGGCGCCGGCCCAGTATGCACTGCCCTGCGCCAGGCACCAGCCTCCGAAGAACAGCGCCAGCAGAACGGCGCTGCCCACGAAGACAACGTGGATGATCTTGAGGTTCATGGCCGGATCAGTGTGTTGATGGCTGGATCAATGAGTTCGTGGCTGGATCAGTGCGTTGACGACTGGATCAGTGCGGCGCGGGAGCTCCGCTTGACATGAAGTCTCCCGCCTGGTCGATGACCGAGGTCAGGAGGGGCACCGCCATCAGGACGATGAAGAACGCCACGGTCAGGAGCAGGATCCAGTAGATCAGCTTCTTCTCCGCGATCAGGTGCATGAAGAAGCAGGCGACCAGGGTCGCCTTGACGCTGGCGATGAACAGGCCGATCACGATCGCCAGCGGTACCGAGACATCGAGGTAAGAGGCCGCGACCGTGATCCCGGTGCCGACCATCAGGGCACCGAACACCAGGAGGTACGTACGAACGTGCTTGTCGATATCGACGTGTTCACTCATGAGATGCGACTCGCTCCAGGGTAGCTACTGATCAAAGGCGAAGAGGCTCAGCTACAGCAGGTAGAAGACGGGGAAGAGGAAGATCCAGACGAGGTCGACGAAGTGCCAGAACAGACCCGAGTGCTCGACCCGGTCGGTCAGCCACTGCCGGTTGGTGTGGAACAGCTTCGATCCCGGCCCGGCGAAGTAGGCGTTCCAGGCCATGCCGCCGATCACGTGCAGGGCGTGGAGCCCAGTCATCGTGAAGTAGATGGCGAGGAACGTGTTGGACTCCGGATAGTGGTCATGCGCGAACTTCGCCGTGTACTCGAAGTACTTGATGACCAGGAAGCCGCCGCCGCAAGCGACGGTCAGCCAGCCGAACAGGCGGAACCGGTTCAACTGCCCGCGCATCAGGGACGCCCAGGCCATGACCATGGTCAGACTGGAGCCGATCAGCACCGCGGTGTTGAGCGTCGCCAGCGGGATGTTCAGCTCCGCCTCGGCCTGGTAGTGCGCCCACTGACCGTCCGACCCGAGGCGCAGCATGATGTAGGTGGCGAACAGCGCACCGAACAGCATGACCTCCGAGGTCAGGAACAGCCAGATCCCGATCTTGCCGTTGTTGAGGCCCGTTTCGGGGTGGGCTTCTACCGTGTAGGGGATTTCCATCTCTTCAGGTCCTCAGGCAGTCAGGTTGAGGCCGGTTCGGCCTGTGGGGCGTAATCCTTGTCGCTACCCGGGACGCTGTACTCGTAGGGCCCGCGAACGACCTCGATCGGCTGATCGAAGTTGCCGTGCGGCGCCGGCGAGGGCGCCAACCACTCGAGCGTGGTCGAGTTCCAGGGGTTGCGGCCAGCCTTCTCGCCGTTCCGGATGCTCATGAAGAAGTTGATGATGAACGGGATCTGGGCCAGTGCGAGGCACCAGGCCGAGACCGACATCATCCGGTTCAGACCTGCCACGTTACCTGCGAAGTCGTAGGTGACTCCGCCGTCGGCGAGACGCCGCGAGACGCCGTTCAGGCCCTGGATCATCATCGGGAAGAACACGCCGTTCATGAAGATCAGCGACGGCCAGAAGTGAAGCTTGCCGAGGAACTCGTTCATCTTGCGTCCCGTGACCTTCGGGAACCAGTAGTAGACGCCGGCAAACAGCGCGAACAGGGTTCCCGGCGCGACCACGTAGTGGAAGTGCCCGATCACGTAGTACGTGTCGTGCAGCGGGATATCCGCCGCCGAAAGGCCGAGCGGCAGCCCGGTCAACCCCCCGATGCCGAACATGGGCAGGAAACCGAGCGCAAACAGCATCGGCGTATTGAAGCGGATGGAGCCGCCCCATAGCGAGATGAACAGCGCGCTCAGGATGATCACCGAGGGGATCGAGATGATCATCGTCGTGGTCTGGAAGAAGGTGGACATCACCGAGCCCATGCCGGTGATGAACATGTGGTGCGCCCAGACGATGAAGCTCATGAAGCCGAGGAAGATCAGCGAATAGACCATCGAGCGGTAGCCCCAGAGCGGCTTCCGCGAGTTGTTGGCGATGACCTCGGCCACGATGCCCATTGCCGGCAGGATCAGGACGTAGACCTCCGGATGCGCCAGGAACCAGAACAGGTGCTGCCAGAGCAGCGGACTGCCGCCGCCGCTCACTTGCAGCACCTCGCCGCCGACCACCAGGCCGTCGGGCAGGAAGAAGCTCGTGGAAGCGACCCGGTCCATCAACTGCAGCACACCGGCTGCCTCGAGCGGCGGGAAGGCGAGCAGCAGCAGGAAGGCGGTGACGATCTGCGCCCAGCAGAAGAACGGCAGGCGCATCCAGGTCATCCCGGGCGCCCGCAGGTGCACGGCGGTGGTGATGAAGTTGATCGCACCCAGCAACGACGACGTGATCAGGAAGATCATCCCGATCAGCCAGGCCGTCTGCCCGTTCAGCGCAATGTCGGAGAGCGGCGAGTAGGAGGTCCAGCCGTTGGCGGCGGCGCCGGTGGGCAGGAAGAAGCTGGCGAACATCGTCACGCCGCCCAGGAACAGGCACCAGTAGCTGATCATGTTGATGCGCGGGAACGCCATGTCCGGCGCGCCGAGCTGCAGCGGCATGACGAAGTTGCCGAAGCCGCCGACCGCCAGGGGCACGACGCCCAGGAACACCATGATCGTGCCGTGCATGGCGCCGAGCTCGTTGTAGAAGTCGGGCAGCATGATGCCGCCGGGCGCCCGGCTGTCGCCCAGCAGCGAACCGATGAACGGGATCGGCTCGCCCGGGTAGGCGAGCTGCCAGCGCATGATCATCATCAGACAGAACCCGAAGAACAGGAACGCCAGACCGGTAACGGAGTACTGGACGCCGATCACCTTGTGATCGGTCGAGAAGATGAACTTCCGCCAGAAGCTCTGCTCGTGGTGATGCTCTTCGTGTGCGTGTGAAGCTTGAACGGGCTCCGCCATGGACGCCGCTCCTTTCCTGGTCCTTCTATCTCGACTCTTCGACCCGGCAGTACGGCCCGACTACGGCCTCACGAACACGAAGTCCTGCATGACCGTGTCGCTCGCACCAACGGTGACTTCCGCGGTGTAGATGCCACCGTCGCCGAATCCCTCGACTTCGTGTTGCGCTTCAATGGTGTAAGTACCGGCCGGCAGCCCCTCGATCTTGAACGTGCCGTCCGCGCCGGTCACGGCGTAGAAGGGATGGTCGACGACCGTCATGTAGGAGCCCATCCAGGGATGCACATCGCACTTGATCTTGAAACGCTCCTCCTTCGTGAACACATAGTCCGCCTCGGTCACGCTGGCCGGCATCGCGCGGTTGAAGGGCGTGTTCTTCTTCGACAGCGAGTGGACGTTGTGCAACAGACCGTCCGAGTTCTTGACCTTGAACTGCTGGCCGATCTGAATGCCCATCACGTGCGGCGTGTAGAGGCAGCCGTTCTGGTCCATGACGACGGGCTGGGAGGGCGGATCGTACGACTTGTCTGCCAGGCCATCCGTGATCATCACGAACACGTTGGCGAGAGCGTTGTCGGCACCCAGCACGAGCATTTCGGGCTTGACCGCGCCGCTGTGCTTCGCCGCGCACTTGGGATCGGCGTCCATCCTCAAAGGACGGAAGTTCGGCACCTGGCCGTCATAGGTGATCTTGCCGGTAATCGTGCCGCCGAGAACCACCGAGGACGAAGCCAGGGCAAGGGCGAGGAGGACGGCACAGACGCGGATCGTCTGCTTCGGAATCATGTCGAGGCTCCTTACGAGGAGGTGATGCAGAGTTGGTGAACTGGGGCCAGCCGACCCCGCGCCGCCGCATGGCGGCCCTAGACGCGACGACTGCCGGCTGGAACTTCCCCCAGATTCAGGACTTCTCCTAGAGCGGGGGCAGCGTAGCAAGGACCGGGGCGCGGAACAAGGCGGATCGGCGGCGCGGCGGCGCGGATCCGAGGGTCGTCAGATGTTCTCGAAGGCCAGCGACTCGACCAGGCGCGGATCGCGTGTCGGCAGCAGCGCGCCGCGGCCCAGGAGCCAGGTCACAACCGCCACGAACAGCCCGCCGACGCCGAGGATCGACGTGATGTCGAGCAAGGAGAAGGTCACCTCGTCGTGGAGGTTCGGCATCACCAGCCAGTAGATGTCCCACAGGTGCATCGCCAGCATCCACAGGGCGCCGATCAGCAGCAGGACCCGGTTCCGCTTGATCGTCCGCGGCATGAGGAAGAAGAACGGGATCGCGAAGTGACCGATGGCGAGGAACATCGTCGCCAGTCGCCAGTTCGCGGGGTCTTCCGGCGTGCCATGCAACCGGCTCAGGAACCAGGACGTCTCCTCCGGGATGTTCGCGTACCAGATGAGGAAGAACTGGCTGAAGGCGATGTAGGCCCAGAAGACGGTGAACGCGAACAGCAGTTTGCCGAGGTCGTGCAGGTGCTCGCCGGTGATCACGCCCCGCAGGTAGCCGGCGAAATCCAGCGCCAGGGTGAGCACGGTCAGCGCGGCGAAGGCGGCGACGATCGTGCCGGCGAAGAAGTACACGCCGAACATCGTCGAGTACCAGTGCGGATCGAGCGACATGAGCCAGTCGAAGCCGGCAAAGGTCAGGGTCAGAGCGAACAGGGCGATGGCCGGCGGACTGAACCGGGCCATGCGCCGGGACAGGGCCTCGTCGCCGCTCGCGTCCTGCCGCCGCGACGAGTTCCGGAAGAAAACCGCCAACCCGATCCAGACGACGAAGTAGAAGACGGCGCGAATCCGGAAGCCGCCCTCATTGAGCCATGGCTCCTTGAGCTGGAGCAGGCGGTCATGCGCCACCGCGTCGCTGTGGGTCCAGTGGAACAGGTCGTGCATCCCGAACACGGCGATCGGTATGAACAGAACCGCCAGCAAGGGCACGGCGCAAGCCAGGTTCTCGGCCAGACGCCGCACGACGACGCCCCAACCCGCCTTGGTGGCGTGGTGGATGAGGATGAAGAACAGGCTGCCGAGAGCGATGCCGAGAAAGAAGACGACCGCAACCAACCAGGAGTGGAAGAACTGCTTGGCGTTCTCCTCGGATCCCATCGCCATCACCACGGAGACCGCGGTGAACACGACCCCTAGCCCGCCGGCGATCAGCGGCAGCCGCGCCCACGCGCTGCCCGGGCGGATCACGAGCTGATCCAGGTGAACGATGCGCGGTCCGTGACTCATCATGCGTCCTCGCCGCCGGCGCCGTCGTCAGGCGGATCCTCGATCGGCACGTGCTCGACCTCCACCGCGCCCAGGCCGCTCAGGAACTCCGCCGTCGCCTGATCGTCGTACTTCGGATCCCACGCCTCGATGGCGATGAACAAGCCGTCATCGGTGACCCGGGCGAAGGTCTCCGACCGGAACAGCGGATGGTGGTACGTCGGCAGCTTGTTGAGCGCGAACATGCCGAGCACGGCCCCCAGCGCGGCGCCGAGCACGCCGAGTTCGAAGGTCACCGGCACGAACGCCGGCCAGGTAAAGAGCGGCTTGCCGCTGATGACCAGCGGATAGGCCATGATGTGGACCCAGCTCTGGAGGCCGAACCCCAGTCCGGCGCCGGTCAGGCCGGTCGCCAGCACAAGGAACGGCAGCTTGGACGGCTTGAGGCCCATCGCCTTCTCCAGGCCGTGGACCGGGAAGGGGGTCAGCGCGTCCCACTTCGAGTACCCGGCGTCTCTGACCGCCTCGCAGGCGCGGTAGAGCGCCTTGGCGGTCCTGAAGCGCGCCAGCACGCCGTAGTGGCTGTAGCCGCCGGACGCCTCGGGCACCTCGAGGTGCATCAGACCCATGTCAGGCCCCTCCCCCACCGGCCGGCGCCGCCTGAGGCATCGCCCCCGCGTCGGTGCCTGCCGGCACCACCCGAACCAGTTCCTCGCCCTGGTGGGGATCCGCCTCCGGCAGCACGGTCTTGACCTCGGCGGTCGCCACCATGGGCAGGAAGCGGGCGAACAGGCAGAACATCGTGAAGAAGAGGCCGAAGCTGCCGATCAACGACGCGAAGTCCCAGAACGTCGCCTGGTAGTAGTCCCAGCTCGCGGGCAGGAAGTCGCGGTGCAGCGACGAGGCGACGATCACGAAGCGCTCGAACCACATGCCGATGTTGATCAGGATCGAGGAGACGAACAGCCAGCCGATGTGGTTGCGCATCTTCTTGAACCAGAACAACTGCGGCGTGATCACGTTGCAGCTCACCATGATCCAGTAGGCCCAGGCGTAGGGGCCGAGGGCCCGGTTGGCGAACGCGAACTGCTCATACGGGTTGCCGCTGTACCAGGCGATGAACATCTCGATGGCGTACGCGTAGCCGACCATGGACCCGGTCAGCAGCATGATCTTGGCCATGTTCTCGAGGTGGCGCATCGTGATGATGTTCTCCATCTTGAACACGACCCGGCAGATCAACATCAGGGTCATCACCATCGCGAAGCCGGAGAAGATGGCGCCGGCGACGAAGTAGGGCGGGAAGATCGTCGTGTGCCAGCCCGGCAACTGCGCGGTGGCGAAGTCCATCGACACCACCGAGTGAACCGAGAGCACCAGCGGCGTCGCCAGCCCGGCCAGCATCACGTAGGCCCGCTCGTAGTGCAGCCAGTTCCGGTGCGAACCGCGCCAGCCGAGCGCGAAGATGCCGTAGACGAGCTTGCGGATCCGCGTCTTGGCGCGGTCGCGGATCGTTGCCAGGTCGGGAATCAGGCCGACGTACCAGAACATCAGGGACACCGTGCCGTAGATCGAGACCGCGAACACGTCCCAGATCAGCGGACTGCGGAAGTTCGGCCACATCTCCATCTGGTTCGGCAGCGGGAACATCCAGTACGCGACCCACACCCGGCCGACGTGGATGCCCGGGAACACCATCGCGCACATGACCGCGAAGATGGTCATCGCCTCGGCGGCGCGGTTGATCGACGTGCGCCACTTCTGCCGGAACAGGAACAGGATCGCCGAGATCAGGGTGCCGGCGTGGCCGATGCCGACCCAGAAGACGAAGTTGACGATCGCGAAGCCCCAACTGACCGGGTTGTTCAGGCCCCAGATACCGGTGCCCTCCCAGAACAGCCAGCCGATGGAGACCCCGAACAGGCCCAGCAGCGCGAGCGACGGCAGGAAGAAGAACCACCAGCCGAGCGGCGTCTTGCGCTCGACGGGGACGGCAACGGCTTCCGTCATCGAATGGAAGTCGTAGCCGCCGACGATCAGCGGCGCACGTCCGGCGACGGGCTCGTGAGTGTTGTCCTGACTCTGTGCCATCAAGGGCTTACAAGTAGGGCGGCGGTGCCCTCAAGAGCGGGCCGGGCCACGAATCGCGCGGAAGCTAACACCGGCCCCCATCCGGGTCAAGGAATCCGGCCCGAAGAACGCGAATTCGGCTGTTCGTTCTCAGCCACGGGCCCGTAGAATAGCGCCATGACCAATCTCCCGCTTCGCTCGTTTCGCCGCCTTCCGCCCGCGACGCTCTTCCTGCTCCTGTTTCCCCTCGTCCTGACCGGCTGCGGCGGCGGCACGGGCGGCGGCGCCGACCAGGCTGCCCCGGAAGCCGAAGCGCCGCCCACGGCGCCGCTCGGCGGCAGCACGATCGCCGGCGCCATCCGCTACGACGGGGCACTGCCGGAGCTGCGGCCGCTCAACATGGACGCGGACCCGGCCTGCGCCGCCAAGCACACCGAGGCCGTGTTCCCCGAGATTGTCGACGTCGACGAAGAGGCCGGCTTGGCCAACGTCCTGGTCTACGTCACCAGCGGCTTGCCCGGCGGCCCCTACCCGCTGGCCGACCCGCCCACTATCGACCAGAACGGGTGCCGCTACACGCCCCACGTCGCCGGCATCATGGTCGGCCAGGAGTTGGAAATCCTGAACTCCGACGAACTGCTGCACAACGTCCACTCGCTGTCCGAGGTCAACCGGCCCTTCAACCGCGCGATGCCGGCAGCCATCAAGCGGGCCACCTTCTCGTTCACCGACGAGGAGCCGGCCTTCCGGATCAAGTGCGACGTCCACCCGTGGATGTCGACCTACCTCGGCGTGTTCAGCCACCCCTACTTCGCCGTCACCGGGCCCGACGGCTCGTTCGAGATCCCCGGTCTGCCGGCCGGCACCTACGAGATCGAGGCCTGGCACGAACGCCTCGGCGCCATGAAGTCCGCCGTCACCCTGCTCGACGGCCTCACCGCCATGGTCGATCTCACATTCGCCCTGCCGGGAACGGCAGAAGCACCGTAGGGGGCGAACCAGCCCTTCGGCCGCACACGCCTTCCGCCTCCTCGCCAGGTCGGGTTCGGGCGGTTGATCGTTCGGCTCGGGAGAACCCGGGCGAACAGATGAAGCCCTACCGGTAGTCGCCCAGGGTCCGCCATAGCTCGGCCAGGGCGTCGTCCGGATCGTCGACCTTGATCGTGGTCATGCCGAGCGCCCGCGCCGTCTTGAGGTTCGATCCGATGTCGTCCAGGAACACCGCCTCACTGAACTCGACGCCGATCCGGCCGCAGGCGAGGTGGTAGATGGCCGGGTCCGGCTTGCGCAGGCCGACGACGCTCGACTCGATGTACTCGTCGAACAGGGCCCGAACCTCCGCCCGCATCGCGGCTTCCCCGGCGTCCTTCGGTTCCCGTTCCTCCTCGCTGACCCAGTTGTTGGTCAACGCCGCCACCGTGTAGCCGTCGGCCCGCAGCCGCCGCAGCGCGTCGATCATCTGCGGCCGCGGCCCCGACTCCTCGGCGATCGCCGCCATCATCGCCTCGGCCGAGAACCGTTCGGCGACCGCCGGATCGGCGGCCTTCACGTCGCGGTCGAAGGCGGCGAAGAACCCCGGACCCATGACCAGCTCGCCCCGCTCCATCCGCTGCCACGAACCCTCCGGTCCGGCCGAGACGACCAGGCGGTTGACGAAGTTCTCCTCGATCCCGTTCGCCAGTTCGTAGCGGCGGATCGCATGCAGGGGCGACCCGAAGACGACGCCCCCCAAATCGAATATCACTGCCCGGTACTTCATGCACTCACTCCCGACTTCATACGCAACTCACCCCTGTTGTCTGCTCGTGGTCCTGTGCACAACGCGCCTTTCTATCTCAGGAGCGTCGCCGGCAACGGCGGGAAACCGTCCGACGCCCCCGCAACCGCTGAGACCAGGGCCTGCTCGTTGTCCCAGCGGTAGTCGAGGATGTGGATCCGCGGATCGATGGCTTCGTAGCGACCGTCGCTCCGGCGACGGAGAACGGCATAGTGCAGGTTCGGCTCCAAGCTCCAGCCGGTCGCCCCGACCGTGCCGATCCTCTGGCCCCTCTCGACTCTCTGTCCAGCGCGGATCTCGGTGGCTTCCAGGTGGCCGAAGATGGTGATGAAGCCGTCGCCGTGACGGATCCCCAGCAGGCGGCCGTACCGTCTCCACGCGGGTCCCAGCGCGGCGCCGCGGCCGGCGAAGGTCACCCGGCCGGCGGCGGTGGCACGGACCGGCGCGTCGGCCGGCGCCGCGAGATCGATCCCGTAGTGAAACTCGGCCACCCCGGTCACCCGGTTCGCGGTTTCCCCGAAGGGCACGACGAGAACGAAGTCGTCGCCGCGCAGCGGAGACGCGGACGGCGTCAACTCGACCAGGTCAGGCCGTGAGGACTCGACCTGGACCGCGGCCGCGAGCCGGTTCTCGAAACGACCGGCGACCCGCTCCAGATTTTCCTCCATCGCGATTCGCACCGCCCGTACGTGCTCCTCGGTGATCGTCGCTCCCGGAGCGGCCACCAACTCGGCCGGCCGGCCGCAGTCCTCGGCGGCCGGCCCCTCGACGCCGTACGCAAGCACGACCTTGCATAGGCGGCTATCGAGACCGGAAGCAACCTCCCGCATCTCCTCGTAGCGTCCAAAGAGCGCCTCGAACCTCTCACCGAAGCGTTGGCGCGCAGAGGCGAGTTCGACCTGGTCGGCCCGGAGCAACTCGACGCGCAGCACGGTCGGCGCGGCCACGACGGCGTTGACGAAGAAGGTGAAGAAGACGATGGCCGCGGCCAGGCCGAGTTGCAGCCACAACCTCGTCACCGTCAGATAGCGCACCCTGCCCCGCGGGCCGTGGAACTGGAGCTCCCCGAGCCGGGAGTCGCCGCTCAAGCGTCGGTCAGCCATCGAGTCCCGCCGCCCCGGCGCCGGCAATCCGGCCGAAGACGGCGCCCGCGGTCAGGCCGGAACCGCCGGGATAGTTGTCGTAGAACAGTCCCCCGACCAGCTCGCCGGCCGCGAACAGGCCCGGCATCGGCCGCCCGGTTCCGTCCAGCACCCTGGCGTTCGGATCCACCGCCAGACCGCCGAACGTGAACGTGATGCCGCAGGTCACGGCGAAGGCCTCGAACGGAGGCTGCTCCAGCGGGTTGGCCCAATTCGACTTGGCCGGTTCGAGACCGCGGGTCGAGCGGCCGTCCCGGACGCTGGGGTCGAAGGGCACCTGCCGCCGCACCGCGGCGTTGAAGCCCCGCACCGTGCGGAGGAATCCCTCTTCATCGACCCCTTCGAGCTGGCCGGCGAGTTCCTCCACCGAGTCCGCCGTCACCCGGCTCGCATGGGGCTGGCGGTACTCGTCCCGCAGCAGGTCGGCGACCTGGGCGTCGAAGACCTGCCACGCGAACCGTCCCGGCTGCTCCAGCACCTTGCGGCCGTAGCGGGCGTAGGTGTAGTTCCGAAAGTCCGCGCCCTCGTCGAGGAAGCGTTCGCCGCGGGCGTTGACGACGATGCCGAGCGGATAGCTGTGCTTCTGGTACCGGTGCCGGACCTCCAGATTGCCGACCTCGGGCGCGTTCAGGTCCCAGGCGACCGCGTGACAGCCCGTCCACTGCCCGGCGCGCGCGGCGCCCGCCTCGAGCGCCATCCGAATGCCGTCGCCCGTGTTGTAGCGGCTGCCGCGCACCTTGGCCGCTTCCCAACCCTCGCCCAGGTGCTGCCGCCGCCACTCGCGGTTCGCCTCGAAACCGCCGCTGGCCAGCACCACGGCGTCCGCCGGCAGCGAACGGGCGCCCGACGGTTCTTCGACCCGGACGCCGCAAACCGCACCGCCGTCCACCAGCAACCCGACCGCGCGGCACTCATGGAGGATTCCGATGCCGGCCCGCTCCGCCGCCCGCCCGAGCGAAGCCACCAGGCCGGGACCTCCGCCCCGCGCCTGCAGCGTCAGACCGCCCCAGAACCGGCGCTTGCCGTCGACCTCGAACGCCTGACCCGCGTACAGCGGGACGAACTCCACGCCCAGTCCACGCATCCAGCGCAGCGTCGGACGGCTTCGAGCGACCAGGGCCCGGACCAGGCCCGGATCGGCCCGCCCGCCGCTCATCCGCTCCAGATCAAGCGCGAACTGACGCTCCGGGTACGACCCGAAGTCGCTCGCCGCGATCTCTTCGGCGCTCAAGGCGCCCGCCACCTCCTGCAGTTCGTCGATGCCGCCGTACGCGAAGCGCATGGACGCCATCGTGAAGCGGCTGTTGCCGCCATGCTCGCGCCGCGGCGCGCGTTCCAGCACCGTCACCGCCGCGGCGCTTTCCCGCGCGGAGAGCGCCGCGCACAGCGCCGCGTTGCCCGCGCCGACGACGACGACACGCCGCTTGACTGCTGCTCGGTCTTCCATGCTCTCTATGCCCCTATGCCCGTCCGGCGCCGAAAGGTAGCGTAGCCGCCCGAAACGCAGGGAGACCTTCAGCATGGACGCGGGCATCCTGCCCGCATCCGGCGGCCCGCAGCGCAGGCTTCTCCGGGGCTACGGCAACTCGATCACGCGACCGCCCACGATCGTGCCGGCCGGAGCGCCCTTGAGCTTCCAGCCCGCGAAGGGCGTGTTGCGCGACTTGCTGTGGAAGGCGGCCGGGTCGACCTCGACTTCGCGGTCCAGGTCGATCAGGGTCACGTCGCCCGGCGAGCCCGGCGCCAGGCTGCCGCCCGCAACACCGAGGATCCGGGCCGGCGCCACCGCTAGCGCCTCCACCAGCCGCGCCAGATCGATCACACCCTTCCCCACCAGGCGGTCCAGGCACAGACTGAGCGTCGTCT
The DNA here is from genome assembly GCA_965205295.1 of Candidatus Multivorans sp. Taxonomy (GTDB): domain Bacteria; phylum Acidobacteriota; class Thermoanaerobaculia; order Multivoradales; family Multivoraceae; genus Multivorans. Next base: position 442,470 of record OZ242167.1, on the reverse strand, counting down.
CGAGCCCCACCACTCCGTTCGGCGCGGCCACGAAGTCGAGCTCCTTCTCGTCCGGGTGATGCGGCGCGTGGTCGCTGGCGATCGCGTCGATCGAGCCGTCGGCGATGCCAGAGACCAGGGCGTCCCGGTCGGCCGCGCTTCGCAGCGGCGGGTGCATCTTGAAGTCCGGATCGAGGCCCGAGTCGACCACGTCCTCGTCGCACAGCAGCAGGTGATGGGCCGAAACCTCGCCCGTGACGCGGTAGCCACGCCCCTTCGCGCCCCGGATCATCTCCAGGCTGCGAGCGGTCGACATGTGCGCCAGGTGATAGCGGCCACCGGTGTCGGCGGTCAGCACGAGGTCGCGGCAGACCATCACGTCGTCGGCGGCGCCGGGAATCCCGGGCACGCCGAGCCGGGTCGAGAACCGGCCTTCGTGCATCACCCCGTCGCCCGAGAGAGCGAGTTCCTCCGCGTGCTGGATCAGCGGCAGGTCGAAGTGCCGGGCGTAGCGCAGCGCCTGCCGCATGAGAGCCGCGTTCCATACCGGTCGCCCGTCGTCCGACAGCGCCACCGCGCCGGCCCGCCGCTGAGCGCCGAACTCCGTCAGTTCCCGGCCCTCGAGCCCCTTGCTCACCGCGGCGATCGGATGGACCCGGGCCCACCCGGCCCGCTTCGCCTGGGTGAGGATGAACTCGGTGACCGACGAATCGTCGTTCACCGGCGCCGTGTTCGGCATGCAGGCGACCGCGGTGAAGCCGCCCGCGGCGGCCGCGCGCGTGCCGCTCTCGATCGTCTCCTTGTACTCCTGCCCCGGCTCGCGCAGGTGGACGTGCATGTCGATGAGGCCCGGCGTGACCACCAACCCGGCGGCGTCGACTTCGCGCGCTCCGTCCGGCGCCTCGAGGCCCGGGCCGCACGCCGTCACCGCGCCGTTCTCGATCAGAACATCGGCCCGGCCGTCGAGCTTCTGGCTCGGATCGACGACCCGACCGCCACGGACGAGCAACGCCCCGTTCAAGTCGTCCCCGGTCAACTCACAGACCCTCCACGCTGCTCTTGACCCCCGCCAGCAGGTAGAGCACCGCCATCCGCACCGCGACGCCGTTCGCCACCTGCTCGAGGATCACCGACCAGGGGCCGTCCGCCACCTCGCTGGCGATCTCGATGCCGCGGTTCATCGGCCCCGGGTGCATGATGATCACGTCGTCCTTCGCGGCTCGCAACCGGTCCGGCGTGAGACCGAAGAACTCGAAGTACTCGCGCTCCGAGGGGAAGGAGGCACGCGCCTGCCGCTCCAACTGCACGCGCAGCACCATGATCACGTCCGCGCCGCAGATCGCTTCCTCCAGCGAGTAGGCAACCCGCGCGCCGAGCGCTTCGGGCGCCTCGGGCATCATCGTGCGCGGACCGGCGATCGTGACCTCGGCGCCCAGCTTGCCCAGGCAGAGGACGTTCGAACGCACCACGCGGCTGTGCGCCACGTCACCGACGATCGCCACCTTGAGGCCCTCCAGGCGGCCCTTGTGCCGGCGGATCGTGAAGGCGTCGAGCAACGCCTGGGTCGGATGCTCATGGGCGCCGTCGCCGGCGTTGATGACTCCAGCACCGATGCGCGCCGCGAGACCGTGAGGCACCAGCGGGTGCGCGTGCCGGATGACGACCAGGTCGGGCGCCATCGCTTCCAGGTTGCGGGTGGTGTCCAGGAGGGTCTCCCCCTTGGACAGCGACGACCCGGAAGTCGAGAAGTTGATGTTGTCGGCCGAGAGCCGCTTCTCGGCGATCTCGAAACTGGAGCGGGTCCGCGTCGAGGGTTCGAAGAAGAGGTTGATCACCGTCTTGCCGCGCAGCGTCGGCACCTTCTTGATCGGCCGCGCCGCAACCTCGACGAACGACTCCGATGTGTCGAGAACGTGAACGATCTCCGCTGTGGACAACTCGGCGACCCCAAGCAGGTCGCCTCGCTGCCACCTGAAGTCGCTCACGCCTCGCGCTCGAGGAGCTCGACCATCTCCTTGCCGTCGTCCGTCGCGGCGTAGGAGACCTTGATCACTTCGGTGTCCGTCGTCTGGACGTTCTCACCCACACAGTCGGCGTGAATCGGCAGCTCCCGGTGGCCTCGGTCGATCAGCACGGCGAGCCGGATGGCCCGCGGCCGGCCGTAGTCCATCAGCGCGTCCATCGCCGCGCGGATCGTCCGGCCGCTGTAGAGCACGTCGTCGCAGAGCACGAGAATCCTGTTGTCGATCGGCACCGGCAGCACGCTCTCCTTGACCACAGGTTGCGGCGCGATCGTCGACAGGTCGTCCCGGTAGAGGGTTATGTCCAGCACCCCGACGGGCACTTCGACACCCTCGGTGCGGGCGATCGCGGCAGCGACGAAGTCCGCCAGCGGCACGCCGCGGGTGCGCACGCCGACCAGCATCAGCGCCTCCGTGCCTCCGGCGCGCTCGACGATCTCGGCTGCCATGCGGCGCATCATTCGCGCCATCTGGCGGGAGTCGAAGAGCGTCCTCTTGACGGTCAGGGTGCTCATTGGCGCGGCAGCGTATCAGCCGAAAGAGGAAAGCGCCATATGTTGTGGAATACGGCCGGCACGGCCACAACGAGTTGTGACTCATACGCGAAAGCTGCTAAGTTCATCCACGGCGACGGGTCCCCTTCGCTGCCGACCGTGCCCACTGCTGAGACGACTGCGCCATGCTCAAACTGGAACGCCTGGAGGTTAGCGGCTTCAAGACCTTCGTCGAGCCGGTCGTGAGTCACTTCGCGCCCGGAATCACGGCGATCGTCGGGCCGAACGGCTGCGGCAAGAGCAACCTGGCCGAGGCGATCACCTGGGTGTTGGGCGAGCAGAGCGCCAAGTCGCTGCGCGGCAGTTCCATGGAGGAGGTCATCTTCAACGGCACCCACCAGCGCAAGCCGCTGGGAATGGCCGAGGTCAGCCTCTCCTTCCTCACCGACGGCAGCATCGAGCAGGCCGAGGACGGCCGGATCACGATCGGGCGCCGCATCTTCCGCGGCGGCGAGGGCCAGTACCGGTTGAACGACCGGGTCGTCCGGCTCAAGGACATCCGCGACATCCTGATGGACACGGGTCTGGGTATCCGCGCCTACTCCGTGATCGAGCAGGGGCGGATCGGAGTGATCCTGTCCGGCAGACCGCAGGACCGTCGCAAGCTGATCGAAGAGGCGGCAGGCATCACCCGCTACAAGAACCGCAGGCGGCTCGCCGCACTGAAGCTCGAGGACGCCGCCGCCGACCTGCTTCGTCTGGACGACATCATCGCCGAGGTGGAGCGCCAGTTGCGCTCCCTGAAGCGGCAGGCGAACGCCGCCCGCCGCTACGGGGAACGCCGGCAGGCCTACCGCGAGCTGCTCGACGCCGTGCTCAAGGAGCGCTGGGTTCGGCTCCAGGCAGACCTGGACGACCTGGCCTCGACCCTGAAGCAGGACACGGACCGCGAAGCCGATCTGCTGGCCGAACTCGCGCGCGCCAATGCGCAGCTCGCCGCCTGCCGGCAGGTGATCGACGCCCGCACCGAGGACGCCGTGCGCTCCCACGAGCACCAGGCCAAGCTGCTCGCTGTGATCGAGGGGCGCCAGGAACTGATCAAGGGCGCCCGCACCACCCTCGCGGAGATCGCCGAACGGCTCGAATCCGGCGGCGTGAGCGCCGCACGGCGGCGGCGCGACCTCGCGGCGGCCGAAGAACGGCTCGCCACTCTTCTCGGCCGGCGCCGGATGCTCCAAGCCAAGCGCGAGCAGGCCCTGGCCGACGTGCAGGAGGACCGCCGGCGCGTCGGCAACGCCGACGCCGCGATCGCGGAAGCCCGCAAGCGGCAGCGACTGCTGCTTGACGAACTCGCCACCTGCCGGGCGCGGCAGGGCGAGCTGCGCGGAACACTGATCGGCGAGCGCATCGGCAGCGAGAAAGCCGTCGACCGCCGCGACCGGGCCGAAGAGATCCTCGACCGCAACCGGGATGCGCTCAAGGCCATCGACGTCGAAGTCGACGCGGTCCGGACCAAGATCGAATCCCTGGATGTCGCCCTGACCGCCGAGACCAGGACCGCCCAACGGGTGGCGGCCGACCTCGAAGCGAACCGGAATCGGCGACAGGAGGCCCAGGTCGAACTCGAGGCCTGTCGCGAAGAGCTGGTCGAGGCGCAGAAGAGGGCTGCCGTGCTTGGTGAACTGGGCCAGCGCGACGCCGAAGAAAGGAGCGAGATTCGCAAGGCTCTGCTCGAACTGGGCCTTCCGGCGCCGCGCTTCCTGGGCGACGAAGTTCAGGTTCCCGAGGGTTGGGAGCACAGCCTCGATCTGTTCCTCGGCCCGCTGCGCAACGCCGTCATGACACCCGGAGACGAAGACGCCCTGGCCATCGCCCGCTCCATCGGCGGTTCCGACTTCCAGGCCACCTTGCTGCGCTCCGGCAACGGCGCGAAGCTGTTGCCCTCGGTCGAAGATCCGGCAATCGTCGGCGACCTCGCCGCGGCGCTCGGACTCCCCGAGGAAACTCGCAGCGCTCTTCCTCCTGCCTACCTGGTCGAGAGCCCGGAGGATGCCGAGCGTCTGGCGCCGGACCATCCAGGCGTTGCCTTCCTGTGCCGGGACCGGCTCTGGATCGAGGCCGGCCGCGTCACGGTAGGCGGCGAACGGGCGGCGCTGGGCGCCCTGGGCCGCCAGCGCGAGATGGACGACCTGGGACGCTCCATCGCCGAGCTGGAACAACGGCGGTCGGGCCTCGGCAGGGAGATCGAAGCAGCCGGCGAGCGTGTGGGTCAGGCCGCCACCGAAGGCCAGCGTCTGGAGCGCGCAGCCGCGGAACTGCGCCAGCAACTGGCTGTGGCCAAGGCCCGTCTCCAGGACATCGGCGAGCGACGTGCCGCTCTGCATCACGAGTACAGCGCGACGCAGTCGGAGCATGACGAGCTCGCGAGCGAAATCGAGGCGAGAGGGGCAAGGCGGTCCAAGGTCGAGACGGACATCGCGGACTGCGAGACCCGGCTTGCGACCCTGGAACAATCGGCCGACGAAGCGAGCGCCGCGGTCGAGCGCGCCCGCAAGGAGCGCGAAGAGCGGATCACCGCGGGCGCCGGGCTCCAGGGGCAGCTCGACCTGATCGAAGAACGCGCGTCCTCGGAACGAAGCGAGCGGGAACGCGTCGAAGGCCAGATCGCCTCGCTGCGCGAGGCCGACGCGGCCTGGGCCGCCGAAACGGATCAACTGCGTGGGCGGATCAGCGAGCATGAAGCGGCCGCGGCGACCGCTCGGCGCGAGCTGGACGAGGCTCTCGCCGAGCGCACGAATGCCCAGGACGAAGCCGCCCGCGCCCAGCGCGTCCTCGACGACGAAAGGGAACGGGGCCGGACGCTCGAGGCGCAACTCCGGGAACTCGACGCGCGCCGCGACGAAGTGCGCGGCCGGACCGAGGAACTGCGCGTGCGTCAGGCCGGATTGCGGCAGGAGTCGGAGCACCTGGGCCAGGACTACCTCCAGGAGTTCGGCCGGGAGCTGGTTGGGCAGGCGTTGCGGGCCGCCGGGGCCGACGAGGCGCCCGACCTGGAAACGATGACCGGGGAGCTGGGACGCCGGCGGGCCCTGCTGGAGCGGATGGGGCCGGTCAACGTTCTCGCCGCCGACGAGTACGACGAACACCAGGAGCGTCACGAGTTCCTGACCGGGCAGCGGGCCGACGTCACCCACTCGATCGAGAGTCTGAAGCGCACGATCCGCGACATCGACAAGACCTCATCCGAGCGCTTCGTGGCAACCTTCCGCGAGGTCAACGAGAGCTTCGGCCGCATCTTCACGGAGCTGTTCCGCGGCGGCGAAGCGGAGATGCGCCTGATGGACGAGGACGACCCGCTGGACTGCGGCATCGAGATCACCGCCCGGCCACCCGGCAAGCGGGCGCAGAACATCATGCTGCTGTCGGGTGGCGAGAAGGCGCTGGCCGCGATCGCTCTGCTGTTCGCCCTGTTCGAGACCAAGCCTTCGCCCTTCTGCATCCTCGACGAAGTCGACGCACCGCTCGACGACGCGAACATCCTGCGCTTCGTCGACATGCTGAAGCGGATGTCGGCCGACACCCAGTTCCTCATCATCACGCACAACAAGCTGACGATGCAGGCCGCGAGCACGCTCTACGGCGTCACGATGGAGGAACAGGGCGTGTCGAAGATCGTCGGCGTCGATGTCGACGAGATGCACCCCGAGCAGCAGTTGGCGACCGCTTGAGCGGCCACTGACTACCGCCAGCCATCACCTACAGGCGAATGCCGCGGTGTCGCTTCTGGCGGACGCGGTCAGGCCCAGAAAGCCGCGGTGTGTCCAGACCTCGCCGTCGGGCGACTCGACCGAGAGGTTGAACGCCAAGTCGGTCACCGGCGCCACGAACACCCACCGGTGGCCGTTCACTCCGCAGGCATCGAGCACTTTGATCAGCACCTCCGCGTTGTTTCGGTCGAAGAAGTAGAGCAGCGCCGACTGGCGGGAATCCAACCGCCAGTCCAAGGCATCGGCGATCTTCCCTGCCCCGGTTTCGTAACACATGCTCACCCTGTAGCCACCCGCCAGGTTGAGGACCGGCTGCGGTTCACAGTCCGTCGCCTGTCCGACGCCGATCGGCTGGGCGACAGTGCCTGCCCGCCGGACCATGGAGAGAATCGGTGGCGAGGGACCCGGGACTTCCGGCGCCGTCCGGAAGCCCGAGGCGACCAGATCGACGCCGCGGAGACCTTCCCCTCCCTCAGCGCGCGCAGCGGGCAAGGTCGACGCCCCGCAAGGGAACGCCGCAGTGTCGCTCTTCGTCGATGCGGTCTGCCCACCCTTCGGGTTGCGGTGAGTCCAACGCGTCCCGGTTGCCGTCTCGTCGACGTACAGGTTGAACGCCAAGTCGGTCACCGGCGCCACGAACACCCACCGGTACCCATTCACCGCACAGGCATCGAGGACCTTCACCAGCACCTCGGCGTTGTCCCGGTCGAAGAAGTAGAGGATGCCCGACTCTTGCGACTCCAAGCCGTAGTCCTCGGCGTCGGCCATAACCAGGGGCCCCACGCCGTCCGCCAGGTACTCGACGCACATGCTGACCGCGTAGCCATGAGCGAACCTGATCTGCGCCCCGGAGGGCACGCAGTCTGTGTACTCCAGTTGCTCCAGGGAAACAGTCACGACGTTGCCGACGAAATCCGACCGTCCGTTCTCGTTGTACGAGAACACCCGGAAATCGTAGCGACCACCCGCGACCAGCCCATCGATGTCAACCGCCTCGGTGTTCCTGGGCAGCCTCTTTGCTTCCCGCCAATTCTGACCCGGCCGCCTCTTCTCTACCAGGAAGCCGTCCTCATGCTGCGCTTTGTCCACCCACGCCAACCTCACCGTGGTTGCGGTCCTGCGAACGGCCCCCAAGCCCGACGGCGCGTAGGGCCTCCAGCCTGGGGGCAATGGCGGCGGTTCGGCGCGGCCAGGCAAGAAGTCGCTGTACTGAACGCCCATGGCGAGACCGACCTCCCTCAGCGCACGCTCACTCTCTCTCTCGTCCCTGACGCCGAGCTTCCACCCCATCGGCTCCTCGCGCACCGTGGAGAACCAAGGCATCAGTCGACCCCCGCTGGCGCCCATCACAGTCTGGAGAGCCGATGGACCGAACCAATGGTGCCCAAAAGCGTACGGCGTGATCGCACTCCGGCGAACCTCTCTCAAAGGTCAGGTCGTCTTTGAAAGTCTCCGGAACGTGGCCGAGTCCCAAGTTGTGTCCCGTTTCGTGCGCGAACGTCTCCTCATGGGGAGATGCTTCTATGTTCGTGAGGGCGTAGCCAAAAGGCGAGAAGTCCCTCGCGGTGTAGGGCCTTTCCAGCAGGAAAGCGAGACCGCCACAGGTGGTGGCTTCCGCGTGAGTCAGGAAAAAATGGACGAGGTCCGCTTCATGTTCGGCGCGAAACCTCGCCACTCTTCGACTCTCCCGAAGCCTCGCGAGCGCTGGCCCGCAAGCGCCATCTCCTTCTGTTTCTTCAACTGAAGCGGGCGCCGGCTCCACGTGGACGAGCCTTGCGCTCACATTCAGCCGGCCATTGCGAAGAACCATGTTCAGATAGTCGATCGCCAACTGGCTCGCGGATTCCGGCGTTAGCTGGTGGCGACCCCAAAACTCATTCGCACGGGAGGAGTAGACAACGAGGACATCCAGGGAGTTGTCGTTCGATTCGGCCGTGGCGCCGAGCGACCGATCCACCGACGCAGCATTCAGAGGGAGGACGACTCCATGCTCCTCACGCGGGATGCCACCCGGACAGTACGTGCGCTTCGGGTTCCGCCGCATTCGGGACGCGTCCACCAGCCGGCCCCGACCGGTCGGCCCGGAACTGATGCGGAACGCGGCGCCGCCCGGTTCACCGAATCGACCTGCAAAGTGACCATCGCGCACGGTCAGCGTGACGCTCTCGAAGCCCGCCTCCGCGAAGCCGCCGGCCCACATCAGATCACCATTGCCGCGTTCTTCGAACACGCTGAGTTCGGCTACCAGCACCCGTCCGTCCGGCGTCGGCAGCGCCAACTGCTGCGGCGCCGTGCGCAGCATGTCGATGTCGACCCCGACCGCGAAGGCTTCCAGACCTTGTTCAGCCGCCACGGGATCGTCCAGCCGGGGCCCCAAGTCCAGAAAGCGTTGGGCTTGCGCGCCGGCCGCAACCACCAGCATCGCCAAGCAAAAACGCGCAACTCTTCGTGGAAAGATAGACTCAGCCTCCATCGGTCACACCTGAACGTCGAAGACCCCACAGAGCAGAAAGCATCAACCTCTCTCCTTCCAGGGGCCCAACACGCAGCGTTCCGAAGCGAACCGGTGTTCCCGGTCAGAGAGAATCTAGCCTGGAAGCCCCCGCGCTGTCGCCCTCAGAATTGAGAGTGCGTGTTGGGCGAGCAGAGCGCCAAGTCGCTGCGCGGCAGTTCCATGGAGGAGGTCATCTTCAACGGCACCCACCAGCGCAAGCCGCTGGGAATGGCCGAGGTCAGCCTCTCCTTCCTCACCGACGGCAGCATCGAGCAGGCCGAGGACGGCCGGATCACGATCGGGCGCCGCATCTTCCGCGGCGGCGACGGCCAGTACCGGTTGAACGACCGGGTCGTCCGGCTCAAGGACATCCGCGACATCCTGATGGACACGGGTCTGGGTATCCGCGCCTACTCCGTGATCGAGCAGGGGCGGATCGGAGTGATCCTGTCCGGCAGACCGCAGGACCGTCGCAAGCTGATCGAAGAGGCGGCAGGCATCACCCGCTACAAGAACCGCAGGCGGCTCGCCGCACTGAAGCTCGAGGACGCCGGCGGGCCCTGCTGGAGCGGATGGGGCCGGTCAACGTTCTCGCCGACGACGAGTACGACGAACACCAGGAGCGTCACGAGTTCCTGACCGGGCAGCGGGCCGACGTCACCCACTCGATCGAGAGTCTGAAGCGCACGATCCGCGACATCGACAAGACCTCATCCGAGCGCTTCGTCGACATGCTGAAGCGGATGTCGGCCGACACCCAGTTCCTCATCATCACGCACAACAAGCTGACGATGCAGGCCGCGAGCACGCTCTACGGCGTCACGATGGAGGAACGGGGCGTGTCGAAGATCGTCGGCGTCGATGTCGACGAGATGCACCCCGAGCAGCAGTTGGCGACCGCTTGAGCGATCGAGAGACCGCCGGCTGTCAGTTGCAGGCGAACGCCTGGATGTCGCTCCTGGCCGACGCGGTCAGGCCCTGGAAGCCGTGGTGCGTCCACAGCTCGCCGGCGGGGGACTCGATGTGGAGGTTGAACGCGAGGTCCGTCACCGGCGCCACGAACACCCAGCGGTGACCGTTGATCGCGCAGCCGTCGAGCACCTTGATCAGCACTTCCGCGTTGTTCCGGTCGAAGAAGTAGAGCAGGCCCGACTGCCGGGAATCGAGCTTCCAGTTCAGGGCATCGTCGACCTTCCCTTCCCGCGTCTCGTAGCACAGGCTCACGCTGAAGCCGCCGGCCAACATGAGGCCCAGGTCAGGCTCGCAAGCCGTGCCCTGTCCCGTCCGGAGAGGCTGCGCGGAAGCGGCTGACGGAGGAGCCTCCGAGGGAATCGTTGTCCAGCGTTCCGGCGCGGCTACAAGGCCTGTTTGGACCAAGTCGACACCACCGATGCCGTCCGCTGCTCCCACATGACTCCCAGCAGATGCTGTCGGCGAACAGGAAAACGCTCTTACATCGCTCTTCGTCGAAGCGGTCTGTCCACCCTTCGGGTTGCGGTGTGTCCAACGCTTTCCGGAGGCCCTCTCGTCGATGTGGAGGTTGAACGCGAGGTCCGTCACCGGCGCCACGAACACCCAGCGGTGACCGTCGATCGCGCAGGCGTCGAGGACCTTCACCAGCACCTCCGCATTGTCCCGGCCAAAGAAGTAGAGGATGCCCGATTCCCGCGATTCCAGGCCGTAGTTCTTGGCGTCCGCCATTACCGGCGGTCCCACACCGCCCTCCAAATACTCCACGCACATGCTGACTGTGTAACCGTGGTCGAATGCGATCTGCGGCCCGGTCGGCACGCAGCTCGTGTATTCCACCGCCTCCAGGGAGACCGTCACAACGTTGCCGGGGTCCGACACACCGTTCTCGTTGTGCGCCAACACCCGGAAGTCGTAGCGGCCGCCAGCGACCAGACCATCGATCTCTACGGCCTCGGTGTTCTGCGGCAGCATTCTCGCCGACTGCCAGCGGCGCCGGCCGTGTTGCCTTCGTTCAATCCGGAAGCCATCCTCGTGGAGCGCGTTGTCTACCCAAGTGAGTCTGACCCCGGTTGCACCGATCCTCATGGCCTTCAACTCCGACGGCGTAGCGGGCCTCCAGCCCGGAGGCGGCTCGGGCGGTTCAGGGTCCAGGCCCAGGTGGTCGCCGAAGCCGGCGCCCAAAGCCAGACCGACCTCCCTAAGCGCGCGCTCGTTCTCTCTCTCGCCCCGGACGCCGAGCTTCCAGGCCATCGGTTCCTCGCGCACCGTGGAGAACCATGGAGTCGTGCGCGCGCCTCCGGAGGCCATGATGCTCTTGACGTTCCCTGATTCAAACGCGTGCCCAAAAGCGTACGGCAGGATCGACTGTGTATGACGGTGTTCCTCGAAGGAGATGAGGGTGCCGTCGCTTTGGCGGGTGTACTCAGCTGCAGGGTCGTGGTTAAGGCCGAGGTTGTGCCCTGTCTCGTGGACGAAGGTCTGCTCCGGAACGAGGAGGTCAACAAGGGTAAGGCCTACGGGAGAGAAGAAACTCGGGTCCTGTCCCTGAGTGAACTGGCCGGCTACTCCGGCGCAGTCGTTGGCACTCGCATCCGCAGCCACCGCGAACAGGTGAACGGTGTCGGCCCTGTATTCGGCCCGCAGCCTCGCCACTCGTGGACTCTCTGTCAACCGGCCAAGCAGCGCAACGCAGGTCCCATCTCCTTCCACTTCCGTCACGGAATAGGGCGCCCGCTCAACATGGACAAGTCTGGCGCTCCCATCCAGTTGGCCGTTCCGGAACACCATGTTCATGTAGTCGACTGCCGACTGGCTCGCCGACTGCGGGGTCCGGCGTTGGGCAGTCCATTGGGCCCCGGCGCTCGGCGTGTACAGCACCAGGACATCCAGGGTGTTCCCGTTCGACGTCTTGACGACCCGTTGCGGCCGAACCGCGGATGCGGCCTCCATTGCCGGGCCGAGTCCTCCTCCCTCCGGCACAAGCCCGCCCGGGCAGAAGGCGCGGTCCGCCTTCGGAAGCGCCCGGGACGTATCGACCAACCGGCCCTGACCGGTCGAGTCGGAACTGATCCGGAACCAGGCGCCGCCCGGTTCGCCGACCAGGCCGGACAAGTGACCGCCCCGCACGGTGAGTGCGACGCTCTCGAAGCCCGCCTCCGCGAAACCGCCCGCCCACATGAAGTCACCGTTGCCGCGGTGTTCGAACACGCTGAGTTCGGCTACGAGAACCCGTCCGTCCGGCGTCGGCAGGGCCAACTGCTGCGGCGCCGTGCGCAGCATGTCGATGTCAATCTCGACCGCGAAGGTCTCCAGACCCTCTTCACGCTGCTCGACTGCCAGTGGGTCATCCAGCGTCGCGCCCAACTCCAGAAAGCGTTGCGCCTGCGCGCCGACTGCAACCGCCAGCATCGCCAGACAAAGGCATCCAACGCGCTGGAGAAACACGGACGCCGTAGCCCCAATCGACCATTCGCGAGTCCCGAGAACCACCTGCAGGGGGGTATACACGTTTGCTCTCCAAACGGTGCATTCGAAATGGAGCATTCCAAACGGGGCATTCGAAATGGGCCACGTCAAGCTACAGAAAGACCCGCACTTTGTCGCCCCTAAAACTGAGGGCATAGAAGACGCGCGGCGCGGTGCGTCAGAGCCCAACCAGGTCTCCAGGGCCCGACAACACACCCCTGGTCAAGCCGGCGACTGCTAACCTGCGTTCCATGAAACTCCAGACGGCGCCACACCTATGCGTAGTGGCTGCGGCCCTGTTCTCACTCGTACAATCACCTTCGCCTGCTGGCGCCGCCGACCGCGACGCGCCGACCTTCTACGCCGACGTGCTGCCGGTGCTCCAGACGCACTGCCAGGACTGCCACCGGCCGGCAGGCGCGAACTACGGCGGCATGCGCGCGCCGATGGCGCTGACCAGCTACGCCGACGTGCGGCCGTGGGCCAAGTCCATCGCCCGCACCGTGGCCGCCCGCGAGATGCCGCCCTGGGACGCGCATCCCCAGCACGACGGGACTTTCGCCAACGAGCGCGTGCTCAGCGCGGCCGAGATCGAGACCCTGGTGAGCTGGGCCGCGACCGGCGCCGACGCCGGCAATGCCGCCGACGCTCCGCCCCCGCGCGAGTTCCCCAGCACGGGCGGCTGGGTCGTGGGTGAGCCCAACCTGGTGGTGACGATGCCGGAGCCCTACTTCGTGGAGGACACGGTCGACGACCTCTACGCCGCCTTCTCCTACGTCCTCACCGAGGAGGATTTACCGGAGGACCGCTGGGTCGTCGCCTTCCAGTGCAAGCCCGACAGCGACATCATTCACCACTTCAACCTCCACCTGTTGCAACCGGACGAGAACGGCGAACTGCCGCCGCCGCCCGACTTCCCGAACCAGGACCAGATCGCCCCGTCGCCGGAGAACGCGGGCAGCTACATGGGCGGCGTTTCCTCCGGCAGCGACGCGAACCGCTATCCGGAGGGCTACGGCTTCCTGCTCAAGAAGGGTTCCCGGGTGACCTTCGACATCCACTACCACAAGGAAGCGGGCGACGGCACCGGCGTGTGGGACCAGTCGTCGATCGGCTTCGTCTTCGCCGACAAGCCGGTGACCCGGTCGCTGGGCTCCGGGCTCCGCCCGATCATGAACTTCACCTTCGCGATTCCGCCGAACAACGGCAACCACCAGGTCGGCCCCAACTCCACCGTGGCCCAGAAGGACACGGACATCATCGCCCTGATGCCGCACATGCACATGCGCGGCAAGGCGGCCCGCTTCGAGGCCTTCTACCCCGACGGCACCACCGAAGTGCTGCTCGACGTGCCGCAGTTCGATTTCTCCTGGCAGACGGTCTACTACTACGACCAGTTGAAGCGGATCCCCAAGGGCACGCGGGTCGAGTACACCGCCTGGTACGACAACTCGGCCCAGAAGGCGCAGCGCTACGGCTTCGACTCCGATCGCACGGTGCGCTTCGGCCAGCCCTCAACGGACGAGATGATGATGGGCTTCATGATGAGCGCCGCCTCGCCGGAGCATTGAATCCGGGCGCCTGCCGCCGCCTCGTGGAGCCCATCTCCGCCAGCCTGCCCCGGCTGCGCGCTACCCGGCGCCCTGCGGCCGGCAACTCTCGACAAAGGCCCCGACATCCGTGATCGCCGGCGCGGGCAGGCCAGGCTCGTTCCGATACTCCCTGACCGTGCCGGACACGGTATCGGTGACCCCGATGCGGTAGCCCACGTCCGTGGTCGAAGCGCCGAACACCCAGACGCTCCCGTTGACCTCGCAGCCGTCCAGCACCTTGATCAACACTTCCCAGTTCGTCGTATCGAAGAAACTGAACAGCCCCGATTCGTCGGTCCCCACCGGAACCACGCCGGCACTGCCGCCGTCGCCTTCGGGCAGCCACCAGTCCACCGTCACGGAGTAGCGCGAGTCCTGGAGGCATCGCGTCTCGCCGTCAGCCGAGCAGCTCCCGGCCGGCTCGTTCGCTTCGACCAGGAAGGTCAACCGCGCAACCGAGTCCGTCGAGCCGTCGCTCACCGACAGGGTGACTTCGTAGAAGCCGGGCGAGGACCACGCATGCCGTACCGTCCGGTTCCCCGTGCGTGTGCCGTCCCCGAAGTCCCAATTCCGGGACCGCACGGCGCCGGCGCTCGTGTCGGTGAAAGTCAGCGGCACTCCAGTCAGCGCGTGACAGATGCCAATCATGCACTCCGCGCCGTGGCTGAAGGCTGCCTCCGGCGGGCCGCCGCCATCGCCGCCGCCGCCACCGCCACCGCCGCCGCCATCGCCACCGCCACCGCCATCGCCACCGCCGTCTTCACCGTCTTCGCCGCCGGTCGGCGGCACGCCGCCTCCGCCGCCACCGCCACCACCGCCACCAGGGGCGCCGCCACCGGAACCGGCGCTGCACGAGACGCCGACATCGCAGAACAGCACGGTAGCGAAGCCTGAGCCTCGCACCTTGGTCGGCAGTTGGTCGGACAGGTAGATCCTGAGCGTCTCCACACCCTCGTCCTCGTTGTCCTCGACGCCGCGGATCATGAACTCCGCCTCCGTTTGGCCGCTCTCAAAGGTCACTGATTTGGAAAAATCACGAAAAGACCTGTCGTTGAGTCGGTAGTCGCTCCCGTCGTCCACTCCGCTCTGAGCTTCGAAGAGCAGCGGAATCACCACCTTCCGCTCCGGATCGCTGCTCAGGCGAATCTTCACGCTCACCTGCTCCCAAGCGGCCCTGGACTCCCGCACCGCGTAGCTCGTCCGTTCGAACCGCGCCGTCACCACGGGCGCCTCGTCGTCGGCTATCTCGAGCGTCCGGTCGACGGGCGCCGTGACCGAAGCCCCCGTCACCGTGCCAGAGACCGTCACCCTCTTGTCCTCCGGCGAGTTCGCGGGCAGGAACGCATCGGCGTTGTCAACGGCCGTGATCCTGACGGCGCCCGTGCTCCTCGTCGCGCCTGCGGCGAAGGTCAGGGTCGTGTCGGTACTCAACATGAAGTCAGCGGCGACCGCGGGGGCCACCTGGGCCGCCGTCACGTTCACCGTGAAGCCCGCGGCCGCGGGCGGCGACACGGTTGCGGTCACTCTGCTCACCCCGCCTGCCTCCGGAACGGACTCCGGAGTCAGGATCAGCTTCACCTGCTCGAACAGGACGAGCGGCGGGCCGGCCTCGATCGTCAGGCCGGTGGTGCCGCTGGGCACCCCCGGCCTCGCACCGAAGCTGACCGTGGCGGGCGCCGTGGTCGCGGTCTGAGTCACCGTCACTTCGCCGCTCAGCGTCTCTCCCTTGGCGATCGTCGCGCTGGTCGCCCCGAGCGTCCCTCCGGAGACGGCCAGGGGAATCGTGATCGCGAAGGGAGCGGCCGCGGCGACCCCGACCGCGACAGTCGCCTCACCCGCAGTGGACCCGTCGTCCACGCGCTCGAGCACCAGTGGCAGCGCCACCTTCGGCATTTCGTTCCACTCGAGGAGCAGCCGGTTGAAGGACGCCGCCACCCCCGAGAACGCGCCCGCCGGCAGGGCCGGCAGCAGGTTGTCGTCGAGATGGAGCCTCACCAAGCCGGTCAGATCCGAGAATACGCCGGCCGGAAACGTCGTCAACGCGTTCTCGGACAGGTCGAGAACCGTCAGGGCCGGCAGATCCGAGAACACGCCCTCCGGCAGGGTCCGCAACCTGTTGGCCCACAAATCAAGAGTCTCCAGGGCCGTCAGTCCCGAAAAGGCGTCCGCGCTCAGCGAAGACAGGAAGTTCCGCTCGAGCCTGAGCCCGGTCAGCGCCGTGAGCTCCCGGAAGGCGCCGCCGGCGAGCGACGAGATTCGGTTGTCCGACAGGTCGAGAGTCACGAGACCCGTGAGACCGAGCACCGGCGCGGGCGCCGACGACAGCAGGTTGTCCGACAGGTCGAGGCTGGTCAGGCTTGTGAACCCGTCCAGGTCACCGGAGGTCAGACCGGTCAGGCCCAGGCCGCTCAGATCGAGAGATGTCCGTCCCGCCAGCTTCGGCCCCGCGTCCTCGCAAGTTCTGGAGCCCGTCTGATCGATGATCCTTCTACTCACCACCCGTGTCCGCTCCGCTTCTCCGTCGCACCATCCCGAGTCCTGGTCCTGGATTGTCAGAGTCTGGGCGAGGGGAAAGGGGTCGGTTTGTCTGTTTCCCGGGATGGCATGGATCACGGCCTCCTCGAAGTCCGGTTCGTCCCGGCCATCCGCCACCGCGATGTACCCCACCTCCCCGGTGCTCCTCGTCGCGCCCATCGCGAAGTGGAGCCTCTTGTTCCCCCCCTCCCTGATGCCAACCAGTTCGATGTCGGTGTTGTCCGAGAAGACCTTCAGATCGAAGTCGCTGTCGGCGGGTTCCTCAAGGGTCGCGGTCACCGTAACGGTCTCACCCTCCTTGACGTTCCTGGAACTCAGCACGAGGACGGCGTTCTCCCATAGATTGAACGTCCTGTGGGGCCGCGCCACCGCGCTCCATCCCTTTGCAAAAACAGACCTACTCACGACCCCTATCAGGGAAAGCACCGCGGGCTGAGGGGGCGTCGGCCGCGTCACGGTGAACTCAGCCTCCGTGGCGCCGACCTCTGTTTCCACAACGAAGAACTGATGCGGGGCTTGAGAATCCGGCGCAGGGGCGAGCTCCAGGTTACCTCTGAGCTCGGCCGGAGAGCCGGTAGGAATCCTCAAGCGGAACCTGACCTCGGCTGAATCCGCACCGGTGCCCACGCGCTCGAGCAGGACCGGCACCTCGGGCGTTCCAGGGTTTTCGTCAAAATTCATGAGCAACCCGGAACCCTCCAAGCCGACGAACAGGCCGTTCGGGAACGACTCCATCCTGTTGCGCCTCATATCGAGGTCGAAGATGGCGAGTCCCCGAAAGAGCCCGGGAGGAAGCGCGCGGATCAAGTTGTCCTGCAGGAACACTTGCCGGAGAGCGGCCGAACCCCGGAAGGCGTTGGCCGACAGCGACGCAATCCGATTGTTCGCCAGATACAGTGATTCGAGCCGCTCGAGGCCCGAAAACAACGCCCCCACTGAAGTCAGGCGGTTACCCTCCAGCCTCACCGTGACCAGGCTCGGCAGAGAGGAGAACAATCCGGACGGCAGGGACCAGAGCCGGTTGTTGTCAAGGACGATCTCCTCCAAGCTGCTCTCTTCGACCCGGGTGCCTGCGTTGGGATCCGTCGGATTCACCGGCAACGTCAACCGCAAGCGGGAGAAGAGGCCCGAGGGCAGCGACTCGAGGGCGTTGGACTGCAGGTCCAGCAACGCCATCGCCCAGAGTCCGTCGAAGTCGCCGCGCTTGAGTTCAGTCAGGCCACTTCTCGAAAGGTTGAGGCTAGTCAATCGACCGAAGTCCTCCTCCGGGACGATCTCAGCGCAGTCGTCCTTGCGGAGCTCCCGGACAAGCACATCCCGCACCTCGGGTGAGCGCTGACACACCGGGGTAATCTGCGCAGCCGCGGGCGCCGCCCCTTCGAGAGCGCAGAGTCCGGCGACGAGCATGGCCGCCGGAGCGACGGCCCCTCCAACGCCGACCGGCCGACCGCGGCCCGTTTCCTGCGATTCCGAGCGGCCACGGTCCACATCCTGCCGCGACCCCGGTCCGACCGGCGACCCTCCAACCCTGATTCTCAAGACCACACTGCCACCTCCACCGTTCAAAAAATGAGGGCACATCCAGGGTAGCACCCCATCCGGGCGGCGACGTTTCCGCCCGCGCCGTCGTCATCCGTTCATCTCGTTCAGTCTTGACAAAACAAATCGGATGTTCCAACATCTCTGACTCATGGCCGTCTCCGAACCGATTTCCGTTGCGGACCGATCCGTCGAGCCTTTCGCCGCGCCCGACTTCGGCCTTCACGCCGCGGAGGAGCGCTTCATCGAGGGCATGGGGCTGGCGCTCGAAGAGGACCGTCTGCCCAGGATCGCGGGCCGCCTGGTGGGCCTGCTCATCCTGTCGCCGCAGCCTCTTCGCTTCGACCACCTGGCCGAGCGCTTGCGCGTGAGCCGCGGCAGCATCAGCACGAACACCCGCCTGCTGGAGAACATGGGCGTCATCGAACGGGTGACCCGCCCGGGCGACCGCCGCGACTACTTCCAGATCAACGAGCAGCCCGGCTTGCTGCGACGAGTCGCGGACCGCTTCCGCGACCGGCAGGCCATGGCCGAGGAGATGAAGCAGGCGCTCGTTCCCGGCGGCGGCAGCGTCGTTGTCGACCGCCTGAACGGGTTCATCCGCTTCTACGCCATTCTCGCCGACAGCCTCCACTCCGTGCTCGCCGTGATCGAGGAGGGCGACGGCAACTCCCGACCTGGCACTGCGTAGACGATCCGAACGACAGCACAACCAATCTGAAAGAACGACAATCATGGCGATAGTCCAACCCCGCCGCCGCATCAGCGGCCCCTGGATCGCCGTTGGCGTAGCCGGGACAGTGGTTCTGGCCGCCGCGGCCGTCATCGCCCTCCGCCCTTCGCCCCAGGCCGGGGCAGCGCCCGGCGCCGACGCCGCGCTGGCCCAGGCGGTGCCGGTGCGCGCCGAGGCCGCCCGCCGGGGACACCTCTCGGTGCGCACCGCCTACTCCGGCGAACTGGTCGGCGAGGTCGCCGACATCTCGCCCCAGGTGTCGGGTCTGCTGGTCGAAATGCCGACCCGAATCGGTCAGCGGGTAGCGGCCGGCGCCGTGCTTGCCGTGATCGAGGACATCGACCTGAAGAGCCAGTTCCAGGAGGCCAGCGGTCAGCTTGGCGTCGCCAAGGCGAACCGCGACCGGGCCGCTGCCGAGCTGGTCGGCGTGGCAGCGGACTACCAGCGGGCGATGGAGCTCTACGACCAGAACCTGCTCTCCCAGCAGGAACAGCAGCAGTTCACGTCCAAGTACGCGACAGCGAAGGCGAACCTGGCCGCCGCCGAAGCCCAGGTCCAACAGTCCGCGGCGCGCGAGGCGCAGCTCGCGGAGCACTTCGCCAACACCCGCGTGCGCGCCCCGTTCAACGCCGTGGTCGCCGACCGCTACCTCGACCGGGGCGCCCTGGTGCAGCCCGGAACCCCGATCCTCCGTCTGGTCGAGGAGGCGCCGCTGATGGTTCAGTTCCGGGTGCCGGAACGCGATCTCTCGGCGGTTCAGGCCGGCGCCGACTTCGATGTCTCGACCGAGGCCACCGGCGAGCAGATCTTCTCCGGCACGGTGCGCCGGGTCGCCGGCGAGGTGCGCCGCAACGATCGCACCGTGCTCGTCGAGGGCGAACTCGTAGGGACCAACGACCTGCTCAGGACCGGCATGTACGCGGACGTCTCCGTCAGCCTGCGCGACCTCGACAACGCGCTGATCGTTCCCGGCACCGCCCTGCTCGAGCGGGTGGCGATGGATGGCGCCCGCTCGGTTGGAGTCCTCGTGCCGGTCGACGGCCTGGCCGAGTGGCGGGCCGTTTCCGTCGCGGGCCGCTCCGGCGAGTTCAGCGCGGTGAACGGCCGCCTCGAGGCCGGCGACCTGGTGCTGACGCTGGGACACACGCAGCTCGGCAACGGCGCTCCGATACGGGTGGTCAACGCGAACGAAGCGCCCGGCGGCGCCTCCCCCGCCGGCGCTGCCGGGCCTTGAGGAGTAGCGAATGAACCTCCCCCGTCTCTCGGCCAACCGTCCGGTCGGCGTCGGCATGCTCTACGTCTGCATCGCCGTGCTGGGCCTTGTCGCCGCTCGCCAACTCGCCGTCGACCTGATGCCCGAGGTCGACATGCCCCGGATCTCGATCTCCACCACCTACGAGGGCGTGGCGCCCGAGGAGATGGAGACCCTGGTCACGCGGCCGATCGAGCAGGCCCTCTCGACCGTCACCGGCCTCGACCAACTGAGCTCCATGTCCGCGGAGGGCATGAGCAGCATCCAGGCCCAGTTCGACTGGGGCATCGACCTGAACGAGGTCGTGAACGACATCCGCGAGCAGCTCGACTTCGTGCGCGGCAACCTGCCCGAAGACGCCTCCGCGCCGATGCTCTTCAAGTTCAACCTCTCGGACATGCCCGTCGTCTTCCTCGGCCTCGCCGGCGAAGGAGACGTCCGCCAGCTCCGCCACATGGCCGAGGAGACGATCAGCCGCCGGCTCGAGCGCCTGCCCGGGGTCGCCGCCGTCGACGTCCAGGGCGGCCGGGTGCGGGAGATCCAGGTCCAGCTCGCCGCCGACCGGATGGCCGCGCTCGGCATCACGCCCAGCGAGGTCTCAATGGCCCTGTCACGGGAGAACCGCAACGTCTCGGCTGGCGACATGCTCGAGACGGGGCGCGAGGTTCTCATCCGTACGATCGGCGAGTTCGAGCGCAAGGTCGATGTCGAGAACACGATCGTCGCGATCCGCGACGGGCGGCCGATCCTCGTGCGCGACGTCGGGCGGGTCGAAGACGGCATTCGCGAGATGACAAACGAGCTCTTGATCAACGGCGCGCCCGGCATGCGGATGTTCGTGCAGAAGCAGTCCGGCTCGAACACGGTGGAGGTCGTCGATCGACTGAAGAAGGAGATCGACGCGATCAATCGCGACTACGCCGGCCGCGCCGAGATCTCGATCCTCATGGACAGCGCCGCCTTCATCAAGCAGGCCGTGAACAACGTCCAGATGGGGGCGATGTTCGGCGCCGCGCTGGCGATCCTGGTGCTCTTCTTCTTCCTCCGCGACATGCGGGCGACCCTGATCGTCGGCGCCGCGATCCCGATCTCGGTGCTGGCGACGATCGCCCTGATGTACTTCAACGGCTTCACCCTGAACGTCATCTCCCTGGCCGGCATCGCGCTCGGAATCGGGATGCTGGTCGACGGCTCGATCGTGGTGCTCGAGAGCATCTACCGCCGGCTCCACGAGGGCGAACGGCCCACCGCCGCCGCGATTGCCGGCAGCAACGAGGTGGCGATGGCGATCGGTGCCGGCACCCTGACCACCGTGGCCGTGTTCCTGCCCGTGGTCTTCATTTCCGGGTTTGCCGGCATCTTCTTCAACCAGTTGGCGATCACGGTCAGCTTCGCGCTGCTGTGCGCGCTGTTCGTCGCCCTCACACTGATTCCCGCGGCGGCCGCGAGGTGGCTGCGCAAAGTGCCGGCAAGCCGCCGAGCCGACGACGAACGCGTCGCCGCCCTCGGCCCGGTCGACCTCGCCTACGGCCGCATGATCGAGTGGGCCCTCGGCCGGCCCGGCCTGGTCATCGCCATGGCCGTCGTGCTCCTCTTCGGGTCCTTCACCCTGGTGCCGGTGATCGGACTCGAGTTGATGCCCGAAAGCGACGAGGGCCGCCTCAACATGCAGGTCGAGATGCCGGTCGGGTCGCCGCTCGAGGTCTCCACCTCCACGATGGCTGAGATCGAGGAGCGGGTCCGCAGCGCCATGCGACCGGAGGAACTCGACAACCTGCTCACCACCGCCGGCCCCGAGAGCTGGTGGCGGCCGGCCCAGTCGAACCAGGGCACGATGGAGATCCTGCTCACCCCGATCACCGAGCGGAGTCGCGGCCAGGAGGAGATCGTCGCGTCGATCCGCCGCGCGATCGCCGACGTGCCCGCGGCCGACATCGAGCTCTACGCCTCCTCCAGCAACATGATGATGCGCATGATGCGCGGCGGCCAGGACGCCCGCCTGGTGGTCGAGATCCGCGGCCACGACCTGGACCAGGGCAACGTGCTCGCCCAGCGCGTGATCGACGCGATGGAGGCAGTCCCCGGGGTCGTCCACCCCCGGCTCGACCGCGAGGCCGGTCAGCTCGAACGCACGCTGCGGGTCGATCGCGCCCGGCTGGCCGAACTGGGTCTCAACGGCAGCCAGGTCGCCGACGCCGTCGAGCACTACGTCCTCGGGCGCGTGGCGACCCGGTTCCGCGACCAGGGCGACGAGTTCGACATCCGGGTCCAGCTCCGGCCCGAGGACCGGCTGCGCCTCGAGCAGCTACCGCAACTGCCCATCGTCACCCCGTACGGCGACGTGGTCCGCCTGGGCTCGATCGCGAGCATCGATCCCGGCGAGGGGCCGCTGTCCATCAACCGTGAGAACCAGCAGCGCATCATGCAGGTCCTGGCCGGCATCGACGGCCGCCGTTTCAGCGACGTGGCGAACGACGTCGAGGCCGCGCTGGCGCGGGTCGAGACGCCCTACGGCTTCACCATCGACATGGGCGGCGAGTTGGAGGAGCAACGCCAGGTGTTCCTGGAGCTCCTGATCGGCGTGCTGCTTGCCGTCTTCCTCGTCTACACCGTGATGGCGGTTCAGTTCGAGTCCCTGGTCCAGCCGCTGGTGATCATGACCGCGGTGCCGTTCTCGCTTCTCGGCGTGCTCCTGACCCTGGCGGTCACCGGCACGACGCTGAACATGAACTCCTTCCTCGGCCTGGTGGTCCTGGTCGGCATCGTGGTCAACAACGCGATCGTCCTGGTGGACAACGTGAACCGGATGCGCCGCGAAGTCGGCTGCACCCTCCACGAGGCCCTGGTCCGCGGCGCCCGGCGCCGCCTGCGACCGATCCTGATGACGACGCTCACCACCGCGCTCGGCCTGTTGCCCCTGACCCTCGGCATCGGCCAGGGCGCCGAACTGCAGGCGCCCCTGGCCCGCGTCGTCGTTGGCGGTCTGCTCGCCTCGACGCTGATCACGCTGATCTTCGTGCCCTCGCTCTACTTGCTGGTCGAGCGCGGCCGCGAACGCCGCCGGGCCATCCGTGGCCGCCGGAAAGCGGCGCGGAGCGCCGGCATGGACGTCCCGCACGCCGCGCCGGCGCTGCAGCGCTCTCGAGTTCAGGCCTGAACGCGGAAGAGGCTCACTTACCCCCACCCCAGCGGTACTGCAACCGGGCGTAGTAGAAGCCGCCGTTCGTATCGAACGGGGCGCGGGTGCTGTAGAGGTTGCCGATCACCGTCGGGTTCGGATTGAGGTCGGCGGCTTCGTCGAGTGCGTTGCGGCCGCCGATCACGAACCGGGTGCGGTCGTCGATCCGCACCGCCGCTTCGAGGTCGAGGAGATACGAGCCGCCGTAGGCCCAGGCGTCCCGCGGATCCCACCAGCCGTCGAAGTAGCCGAGGCGTCCGAGCAGTTCGAACCGCCCGATCTCGTGATGCAACGAGGCGTTCCAGCGCCGGCCGGGAAGTGCGTCGCGCAGTTCGCGGATCCGCCGCGCGTCCAGGGTGAGCGGGTTGAAATCGACGACTTCGGTGCGGGTCACGTTGATCGCGAAGTCGAGCGTCGTATGCCCGCCCCAGGCCTCCGGCTGCCATGACGCGACCAGGTCGACGCCCTCCGTGCGGGTCTCGAAGTCGTTGGCGAAGAAGCGGAAGATCGCCAGGTTGGCGGCGCTGGTGATGCCTTCCGCGAGGAGCTGATCCACCTCGTCCCGCTCCAGGGCGAAGAGCTGGGTCACGCCCAGGCGGTCGCGCAGATCGATCCGGAACACGTCCGCGGTGAGCAGGAGCGATCCCCGCTCCAGGACCATGCCGGCAGCCAGGTTGAGCGACTTTTCGGCGTCGAGGGCCTCGCCCCCGCGCAGCGCGGCCACCCGCGAGGTGGACGGGATCGTGCCGTTATTGACGAGTTCCAGCAGGTTGGGATCCCACTGCGTCGAGACGTTGAACGCGTTCTGCTGGCCCGGCGTGGGCGCCCGGAAGCCGGTGCTGACGCTGCCTCGGAGCGCCAGACCGGGAGCGACCTGCCTGCGGGCCGCGAGCCTGCCGTTCACGGTCGAGCCGAAGTCGTCGTAGTCCTCGAAGCGGAGCGCCGCTCCCATTGTCCAGGAATTCGTCGGCTCGGCGCCCCCGTATTCCAGGCTCAGGTTGAGAAAGCCGTTCTCTCCCCACGGCAGACCGATGTTGCCGGCGAAGGTCATGGACTCACCGTCCCCCCGGCCATAGGCGCCGGTCAACAGCTCGAACGACCCGCCGGACCTCTTGTCCTTGAGCAGGAAGTTCATCACCCCGGCGATCGCGTCCGAACCGTACTGCGCCGAGGCGCCGTCGCGCAGCACCTCGACCTGGCGCAGCGCGATGGCGGGAATCGCCGACAGGTCCGGGCCCTGGGCGCCGTGCGAGACGCCGATCCGCGACCACAGGATGACCGCGCCGCGATGGCGCCGCCGGCCGTTGACGAGCACCAGGGTGTGGTCGGGCGCCAGACCGCGCAGGTTCGTCGGCCGCACAACGACCGCCGCGTCGCCGGAGGTGGCGCTGATGTTCAGCGACGGCACCACGTTGCGCAGCAACACGTCGAGGTTCGTCTCGCCCTGGTGCGCCACGTGCTCGCTGGAGATCACGTCGATCGGCGCCATCGACTCGGTGATCGACCGCTGCCGCGCGCGGGTGCCGGTGACCACGATCTCGTCGTGGACGTGGGTCGCGGGCTCGTCGGACTCGTCGCTGTTTGGGTCGTCATCGGACGCTGCCCGGGGCTCGGCTTCGGCTACCGGCGCCGCATCATCGGTCCGCTGCGCAGCTATTGGTGAAAGCCCGAGCAGAGTCACCAGCAGCGAGACCGCCGCCGCACGAATGGCGGCAAACGGCCAGGGGACGTGGCCGATCATTCGCGGATCATAGGATCTTCGCGCCGAATGGCTACGCTGACGGCCGCCGCTTCGGCTCCACCCTGGCCACCGCGAGCAGCGACTCCACGCAGTCGCGCAGCGACTCGTCGAAGGGCCGGAAGGCGACGCCCGTCGCCGCCCGCATCCGGTCGTTCCGCAGTTCGCAGCCGGCCCAGATGCCGCGCAGTTCCGCCTCCCGCTTCTGCACGTGCTCGGGATGGGGGTCCGCAACCTCCGGCGTGGCGTGACGGAGCTCCGGCAGCAGGCGATCGATGCCGGCGTTGACCTCCTCCACGGGCACGGCGTCCGCCGACCAGGCGATGTAGCGCTCGCCGTTGCGGACGTCGAGACTCTCGAGCAACCGGATGTGGCACTCCGCGTCGTCGCGGACATCGACGGTCATCCACGGCCGGTAGGCCTGGGTCTGCTCGCACGAGCCTTCCAGCATCAACTCGATGTTGTGCTGCCAGGGTCCCTTGTCCTTCTGGTGCGCCGACAGGATGGGGCCCACGTTGTCGCCCGGGCAGCAGGTGATCGCGTCCCAGCGGCCGCTCTTCTCCGCCGCCTCGGTGAAGGCCCGCTGAGCGTAGACCTTGCTCATCGAGTATCCGTGGCCGCGCTCCGGCGTGCGCTTCGGATTCTGCTCGTCCGGATAGCGGTCCTCGTAGAGGACGGGCCGCCGGACGAACTCGTAGATGTCGGCCTCCATGATCACCGCGGCGATGCTCGAAGTGACGACGACGCGCGTCACCGACCCCGACTTCTCGATGCTGGCGACGATGTGGTCGCAAACCTTCTTGACGTAGTCGAAGTCGTTGTAGTCGCTGACGTGCGCGACGTGTGCGACGCCGTGGCAGCCGGCGAAGATGTCGTCGAAGCAGCCCGCCTCGTCCAGGTTCGCCGAGTGGAGGGTCAGCCGGCCCGAGGCGTACCCCGGCATCTCGCGCAGGAAGGTCGTCTTCTCCGGGTCGTTCGCGTCCCGCACACAGGCGCGCACCCGGTAGCCCTTGTTTAGCAACAGGCGGACCACCCAGCCGCCGATGAAACCCGCGCTGCCCGTAACCGCGACCGTGCCGCCCTTCGGTATCGGAGCCATCTCGCTTTCTCCTTCGTTTGGTTGCGGCGGTGACGTTCACAACCGCGCTTCCACCGGCGCCGGATGCGGGCGAGACGCCCGCGTTCCCAAGTCGCGCGACGATACCCGACCGCGAGGAGGCGACGCGCGCGTGTGGTCCGAAGCGCCCTATGCTGCTAGCGTTATAAAGTTGGCCGACGCGGCGGGCACTCCCGCGAGAATCTGTCGGCCAACCTTCTTGCTCCGCACATGTCCGAACTCCGCAGTGCTCTGACTGCCGCTGTCCCGCAACCGGGGACCGGTCCCGGCGCCGACATCCCGGCAGCAGGCCTCGAGGACGGGCACACCGTTGATCGGATCGAATGCGGCGACCGAATCTACGAGTTGCGACGCCTGCGGCCCGAGGACCGCGACGACATCGTGAGCCTCGCCCGCGCCCTGCCCGAGATCGATCTGCAGTTCCTGCGCTCCGACCTCACCGATCCGGACGTCGTCAAGGGCTGGATCCGCGACGCCGGTTCCGGCAGCCGGTTCACGACTCTGGCCTACTACCAGGGCGAGCTGGTGGGCTACGGCAGCCTGGTCCTGCGGGGTCTGCAGTGGATGAGCCACCTGGGTGAGATCCGCGTCATCATCGCGGAAGGCCACCGCCGCTCCGGTCTCGGCCGCGTCCTGACCCAGCGCGTGTTCGACATCGCGCACGACCTGGGCCTGCTCAAGATCGTGGCGCAGATGACGCGCGAGCAGATCGGCGCCCGCCGGCTCTTCGAACGGCTCGGCTTCTCGCCCGAGGCCCTGCTCACGGACTGGGTCATCGACCGCTCCGGGCGTACCCGCGACATGATGATCATGTCGTTCGACGTGGACGCGGAGCACCGGAGCGGCGCCTGAGTCCCCGGCCGCGACGCCGCATTCGCGTCGTGTCCTGGAACGTGAACGGCCTGCGCGCCTGCGGGCGCAAGGGGTTTCTCGACTGGCTCGGGACCAGCCGGGCGCAGATCGTCGGCCTGCAGGAGACCAAGGCCCGCGCGGAACAACTGACCAACGAACTGCGCCGGCCGAGCCGCTGGTACACGGCCTTCTCAAGCGGCGAGCGTCCCGGCTACTCGGGCGTCGGCCTCTATTCGCGCCTCAAACCCGCCTGGGTCCAGACCTCGCTCGGCGAGCACCGCTTCGACGCCGAGGGGCGCCTGCAACTGGCGCTGTTCGGCAAGCTGCTGGTCGCCAACGTCTACTTCCCCAAGGGCAGCGGCAGCAAGCGCGACAACAGCCGCGTGCCGTACAAGCTGGACTTCTATCGGGCACTGTTCGAGCAGGTCGACCAGGCGCGTGAGGCCGGCTACCGTGTCCTGGTGATGGGCGACTTCAACACCGCGCCGCAGCCGATCGACCTGGCGCGGCCGAAGCAGAACCGGAAGAACTCGGGCTTCCTGCCCGAGGAGTGCGAAGAACTCCAGCGCTGGCTCGACGCCGGCTGGATCGACACGTTCCGCGCCCAGCACCCGGACACGGTCCGCTATAGCTGGTGGCGGCAGGCGTTCAACGCGCGCGACCGGAACGTCGGCTGGCGGATCGACCTGGTGCTCGCCTCGGAGGCCGCGATGCAGTTCGTCGAGCGCGCCTTCATCGCGACCGACGTCACCGGGTCCGACCACTGCCCGGTGGGCGTCGACCTGTCGGCCGAGGTGCTGTCGTGAGCGATGCGCGCTCCGCGCCGAGCCAGGCGACCACCGTCGAGGGCATCCGGCGGCGCATGGCCGGCTTCGCGACGCCGGAGGGTCTGGCGCGCGGACGAAGCTTCCGGCTGCGGCCCAGCGATGTCCTGATCGCCACCTATCCGAAGGCCGGCACGACCCTGTTGCAGCAGATCGTCCACGGCCTGCGCACCGGCGGCGACATGGACTTCGGCGAGATCACCGAGGTCGTGCCCTGGCTCGAACTCGCCCACGACCTCGGCCTCGACCTCGACGCACCGCAGCGCGCGGAACCGAGGGCGTTCAAGACCCACTTCGACTGGAACGAGGCGCCGAAGGGCGGCCGCGCGATCTACGTTGTCCGCGACCCGGCCGACACGCTGGTCTCCTTCTTCCACTTCTTCAGCGGTTGGGTGTTCGAGGCCGGCAGCGTGTCGATCGAGGACTTCGCGCTCGGATACGTCCATCGCGGCTCGCGCAGCGGCCGCTACTGGGAGCACCTCGTGTCCTGGTGGCCGCGGCGCCACGACCCCGACACGCTCTGGCTCTGCTTCGAGGACGTCGTGGCCGACCTTCCCGCCGCCGTCGTTCGCGTGGCCCGCTTCCTGGGCCTCGACGCGGAGCACCCGAACGTCGAGATCGCGACCCGCCAGGCGTCCATCGACTTCATGCGCCAGCACGGCTCGAAGTTCGACGACAACCTGGTGCGCCGCACCCGCAACGCCGCCTGCGGCCTGCCCGCCGACGCCACCAGCACGAAGGTCCGCAAGGGCCGGGTCGGCGACAGCAAACGCGAACTGCCGGCAAGGGTCGCCGAAGTGTGGCGCCGCGAGTGGAAAAACACCGTCGAACCGGCGACCGGATGCGCCTCGTACACAGAACTCCGGGCCGCGGCGGCGGATCTTCTCGACCGCTGATTGCTGCTACAGCAGGCCGCCCTCAGGCGCAGGGCGGGCGCGCTGGTTGTAGAGCATCTTCTTCAACCGCGCGCGCTCTTCGTCGGAGAGGTTCGTGTAGTCGATCGCCAGGTCGCTCGAGACCTCCATGCCGCGCTGGACCGCCGGACGGGCGCTGAGTTCCTCGAACCAGCGCTTGAAGTACGGGAACTCGTCGATGTCCTGTTCCTGGTCCTGCCAGCGGACCGTCCACGGGTAGCAGATCATGTCGGCGATCGTGTACTCGTCGCCGGCGAGAAACCGCCGGTCGTAGAGGCGGTTGTTCATCACCCCGTAGAGCCGGTTCACCTCGTCGGTGAAGCGCCGCACGGCGTAGCCCTGGTCGCCCTCGGTGTCGCCGAGGCGCCGGAAGTGGCCGCACTCGCCCGACTTCGGCCCCTGGTTCGCCATCTGCCAGATGAGCCACTGGTTCACTTCGTGACGGGCGCGCAACTCACGCGGATAGAACTGTCCAGCCTTCTCCGCGATGTAGATCATGATCGCGCCGGACTCGAACAGCGCGATCGGCTCGCCGCCGCCGGCCGGCTCGTGGTCGACCATCGCCGGCATCCGGTTGTTCGGCGAGATGCCGAGGAACTCGTCGGTGAACTGGTCGCCGAAGCCGATCCGGCAGGGCACGATGCGGTACGGCAGCCCGCACTCCTCCAACAGGATCGTGACCTTCTTGCCGTTCGGCGTCGGCCAGTAGTGCAGATCGATCATTGGCGATGCTCCTTGGACTGAACCCTGCCGGCGTCGACTGCCGGCCCTCGAGGTGAAACGCCCGGAGGTTAGCGGACTCCCCGCTACGGCCGCGATACTCTCTCCTCCGTCCGCACGACACCCACTGAAGCGACAGGAGATACACGGTGCACAACAGGATGGTGACCCTCAGCGCAACGATCGGCGCGCTCGCGCTTGGCTGTCTGGCAACGGCATCGACCGCCGCCGAACCGGCCGACGCCGCGGCCCAACTCGCTGCCGCCATCCAGGCGGCGCCCGACGACCGGCGGGACGCAGCGCGCGTCCTGGGCTGGGACGACGACGGCAAGGTCGTCGAACTCCGCGCCGGCAGCAACGATCTGGTCTGTCTGGCCGCCATGCCGGGAAGCCCGCAATGGAGCGTGGCCTGCTACCACGAGTCGCTCGAGCCCTTCATGGCCCGCGGGCGCGAACTGCTTGCCCAGGGCATCACCGGCGAGGAACGCATCGCGATGCGCGAGCAGGAGATCGCGGAGGGCAAGCTGCCCATGCCGCGCGAGCCGCGCACCCTCTACGTCCTTCACGGCAGCGGCTTCGACGCCGAAGGCGGCAAGGTGCTCAACCCCTACCTGCGCTGGGTGATCTACACGCCGTACGCGACCGCGGAGTCGACCGGTCTCACGACCCGCCCGGCGCCCGGCGCGCCCTGGCTGATGGCGCCCGGCACCGCGGGCGCCCACGTCATGATCAATCCGCCTCGGCCCGACCAGCAGTGACCGCGGTCGCCGCAGCCGCTGCCGCACGATGAGCACCGCCTTCCGCAACAGTCCCTTCCGGGACATCGTCGGCCCCTCGTCGCAGTTCTACGTCTCGCAGCGCCTCCGGCTCCACTACCTGAGCTGGGGCAACGAGGACAAGCCGCCCCTGGTGCTGATCCACGGCGGCCGGGACCACGCGCACAACTGGGACTGGGTGGCGAACGCGCTGCGCTCCGACTACCACATCGTGGCCCCGGACCTGCGCGGCCACGGCGACAGCGAGTGGGCAATCGGCGGCATGTACGCGATCACCGACTTCGTGCTCGACATCGCGCAACTGCTGGAGGCGCTCGACCGCTTTCCGGTGCGCATCGTGGCCCACTCCCTGGGCGCGAACATCGCGCTCCACTACACCGGGTTCTACCCCGACAACGTCCACAAGCTGGTGGCGATCGAGGGCATGGGGCCGCCCCCTCGAATCCTCAGCGGCCGGATCACCGCCGCCGTCGACGAACGCATGCGGGGCTGGATCGGCAACATGCAGAAGCTCGCCGGTCGGCAGCCGCGGCGCTATCCGTCGCTCGACGCCGCGGCCGAGCGGATGCAGGAGGTGAACAGCTTCCTGAGCCCCGAGCAGGCCCGGCACCTCACGGTCAACGGCATGGCGCGCAACGAGGACGGCACCTACACCTGGAAATTCGACAACTACGTCCGCTCCTTCCCGCCCTACCGCTACGACGAGGAAGAACTGCGCAGCATCTGGGGCCGGATCACCTGCCCCACCCTGCTGGTACGGGGCACGGAGAGCTGGGCCAGCGACCCGGTCGAGGACGGCCGCATCGACGCGTTCCAGAACGCGGAGTTGCGCAACTTCGAGGGCGCCGGCCACTGGGTCCACCACGACCAGCTCGACGAGTTCGTGGCCACAACCCGGGCCTTCCTCGCCGACCAGGAGCTTGCGCCGCGGAACGAAACGTAGTGAGTTCTGCGGGGCAAGGACCTGGTGAGGTGGGGGCTGGGGCCAAACATGGAGCCTGCGACAGGTTTGGCGGCGCTGGCGCAACGACCGTCGTGACAACAGCCGAATCGCCCATCGAGGCCGCCGCCGCGCCGAGGGCGGCGCCCGTCAGGGCCGGCGAACGGATCGCCGCCATCGACGTCCTGCGCGGCTTCGCCGTGCTGGGCATCCTGGCGATGAACGTGCAGAGCTACTCGATGATCTCGGCCGCGTATCTGAACCCGGCCGCGAACGAGAAGCTGGCGGGCGCCGGTTTCTCGGTCTGGCTGCTGACCCACGTCTTCTTCGACACCAAGTTCATGTCGATCTTCTCGACGCTGTTCGGCGCCGGCATGGCGCTGATGGCCGAGCGGGCCGCCTCCCGCGGCGCCTCGGCCACCGGCGTCCACTACCGGCGGCAGTTCTGGCTGCTGCTCCTTGGCCTGGCGCACGCCCATCTGATCTGGTACGGCGACATCCTGGTGCCGTATGCGCTGTGCGGCTTCCTGCTCTACAGCCTGCGTAATGTGCGGCCTAGGAAGCTGGTGATCGCCGGGTTCGCCATGACCGCGGTGACCCCGGTTTTCTTCCTGCTGACGGCATCCTCGATACCGAGCATGCCCGCCGACGTACGTGACGAACTGGAGCAGGGCTGGGCGCCAGCGGCGGCCGAAGTGGAGGCCGAGATCGCCACCTACCAAGCAGGCTGGCTGACCCAGATGCCGGAGCGCAGCGTCACCGCCCTGAGCCTGGAGACCACAGTCTTCCTGCTCCTTTTCCTCTGGCGCTCCGGCGGCCTGATGCTGGTCGGCATGGGGCTCTACAAGCTCGGCGTGCTCTCGGCCCGGCGCTCGTCCGCGTTCTACCGCCGCCTGGCCGCTGCCGGGCTCGCGCTCGGCCTGCCGATCGTGGTTGCCGGAGTGATCTTCAACACCCGGCAGGACTTCGCCTTCGAGTCCTCGATGTTCCAGGGCCAGATATTCAACTACGTCGGCTCGATCGGCGTCTTCCTCGGCTACCTCGCCCTGATCATGCTCGCGGTCCAGAACGGCTGGCTCCCCGCCTTGCAGCGGCGACTCCAGGCCGCCGGACGGATGGCGCTCACGAACTACGTGAGCCAGAGCGTCATCTGCACCCTGATCTTCTACGGCCACGGCATCGGCCTGTTCGAGCGGGTCGATCGCCTCAGCCAGCTCGCCATGGTCGTTACGATCTGGGTACTGCAACTGATCTGGTCGCCCTGGTGGCTGGCGCGCTTTCGCTTCGGTCCGCTGGAGTGGCTGTGGCGCTCGCTCACCTACATGAAACTCCAACCAATGGCCGTTCGCACGCCTGCCTAGGACCGGCCGAGGGCCCGGTCGTCATGGTCAACCTGCTGCGGTTCAAGGATCAGGCCGACGCTCCCGACGAGGCGTCGAACGACTGAGCTACACTCCCGGCTCGCGAGTCCGCGACTCCAAGTCAACCACCGATAGTTCCCCTTCAGGGGGTTAAGGAGATCCCGCAATGCGCTTGACCAAACTGGCGCCGGTTCTGGCCGCGACAGTGATTCTCGCGGCCTGCACGATGATCGCCGTGTCGCCGATCGCTGCCTCGGAACACGAGGAACCGGTCGGCAACCTGGCCGAACTGATGCGCGCCATCCTGTTCCCGAACTCGAACTTCCTGTTCGACGTCCAGACGACGGACCCGGGCGCCCCGCCCGAGGCCGGGAGCGAAGACGTCCGCTCCGCATCGTCCCTGTTCTCCGGCATCTACACCGGCTGGCAGGTGCCGCAGCAGGCCGCGCTGGCGCTGGCCGAGGTCGAGCCGCTGATCATGAACGCCGACCGCAAGTGCGAGAACGGCAAGCCCGCGCCGGTCGGCAACGAGGACTTCCAGAAGTACGCCAAGCAGTTGACCTCCGTGGCCAAACAGATCTACGCCGCGGCGCACGAAGAGGACCAGGAGAAGGTCAGCGATCTGACCAACGAACTCGCCGGCGCCTGCGAGGACTGCCACGCGATCTACCGCAAGTACCAGGACCGCTGCGACAGGTAGGGCCGCGCCGGCTTCGGCCGGCCTGAGCCGTCCAGGGCCACCTTCCGATGTTCATGCGTAGCGCCTTCGAGTGGGTCGACGCGCTTCCCAGCAGCGTCGCGCTGCGGGAATCGCTGAACGCGTACCCGATTCTGCTGACGACCCACGTCGTCAGCATGTGCCTGTTCGCCGGCCTGATCGCCTACTGGGACCTGCGGCTGGTCGGGCTCACGCTCAGGAAGGTGCCGGTCTCGAGCATTCCCACCCGCCTCTTCCCGTGGGCCCTGACCGGCTACGGCATCAACCTGATCACCGGCGGGCTCTTGCTCTACAGCCAGCCGATGCGCTACTACGGCAACTTCTACTTCTGGGCCAAGATGCTGCTGATGCTGGTTGCCGGCATCAACATGTACTGGTTCCACTACGCGACCTACAAGTCGGTCCAGGCCTGGGACCAGGGACGCGAGATCCCGTTCAATGCCCGCGTCGCCGGCGTTGTGTCGCTGGTGCTGTGGGCGGCCGTCGTCGTGACCGGCCGCATGATGGCCTACAGCGGCCTGATGCCCGACTGGTGGGACAACCTGAACATCGGCGCCTGAGCCGACCGCGGAGGATCGATCAGTGACACAGTCCTTCTTCGAGTGGATGCAGGGTCTGCCCTTCAGCGCCTGGATGCTGGAGACGACCTGGGCGTCGCCGATCATCCAGTGCGTGCACCTCGTTGCCCTGGTCGCGTTCGCCGGCGCCGTGCTGCTGGTCGACATGCGGCTGCTCGGTCGCGGCCTGATCAAGACCTCGACCGCCCGGCTCGCCCGCGAGGCCGACCGCTGGATGATCTGGAGCTTCGTCGCCCTGTTCGTCACCGGCGCGCCCCAGGTCCTGTCGACGGCGCTCAAGCAGTACTACAGCCCGTTCTTCTGGTGGAAGATGCAGATCATCGTCATCGGGCTGCTCTTCAACTTCACCATCCGACGCCGCGTCGCGTTCGCCGAAGAGGGAACGCTGGGGCACTGGCCCAAGGTGGTCGGCGCACTGTCGATCGGCATCTGGACCAGCGTCTCGGTCTGGGCGCGCCTGATCGGCCTGCTGTCCTGACCAGGCGCCCCACTCCTTCCCTCGCCGCGGCGGCCCTGGCGCTCGCCGCCGCGCTCGCGAGCCCGCCCTTGGCGGGCCAGACCGGAGCCTCCGGCGACTGGCCGGTGTTCGGCGGCGACCCCGGCAACAGCAAGTACTCGACGCTCGACCAGATCGACCGCGACAACTTCCAGGATGTCGAGGTCGTCTGGCGCTGGCGATCCGTCGCCGCCGACACGGAGGTCCCGAACAGCGTACGGCGCAGTCAGTTCAAGGCGATCCCGCTCGAAGTCGGGGGCCGGATCTTCGTTTCCACCTCGCTCAGCCAGGTCGCCGCCATCGACGCCGACAGCGGCGAGACGATCTGGACCTACGACCCCGAGAGCTGGCGCGCCGGCCGTCCCGCGAACCTGGGCTTCCACCACCGCGGGGTCGCCTATTGGACCGACGGCGAGCGCGAACGGGTACTCATTCCCACCCACGACCGCCGGCTCGTCTCCCTCGACGCCGCGACGGGCGCTCCCGATACCGCCTTCGGAGACGGCGGCGCGGTCGAAATGACGCCCCACCTCGGGCGCGAGGTGATTGAACGTCTGACGACCCACAGCTCGCCGCCCGCGATCTGCGGCAACACGGTGATCGTCGGCTCGATCGT
Organism: Candidatus Multivorans sp.; assembly: GCA_965205295.1. Classification (GTDB taxonomy): domain Bacteria; phylum Acidobacteriota; class Thermoanaerobaculia; order Multivoradales; family Multivoraceae; genus Multivorans. Next base: position 407,798 of record OZ242167.1, on the reverse strand, counting down.
CGCCGATTTCGCCACCCACAAGGAGTCCCCGCCCGGCTTCGTCCGCGCCTACGACATCCCGACCGGCGATCTCGCCTGGGTGTTCCACACCATCCCCCAGGAGGACGAACTGGGCGTAGAGACGTGGGAGGACGGATCCTGGCGCTACAGCGGCAACACGAACGTCTGGTCGATGATCGCGGTCGACGAGGAAGCCGGGACCGCCTACCTGCCCATCGGCACGCCGACGAACGATCTCTACGGCGGTCACCGGCTCGGTGACAACCTGTACGCCGAGAGCATCGTCGCGGTCGACTGCGCGACCGGCGAGCGCCGCTGGCACTACCAGTTCGTCCACCACGGGCTCTGGGACTACGACCCGCCGACCGCTCCCAACCTGTTCGAGGCGACGGTGGACGGCGAGCGGGTGCGCGGCGTGGCCCAGGTCACCAAGCAGGCCTTCGCCTTCGTCTTCGACCGCGTGACCGGCAAGCCGGTCTGGGACATCGAGGAACGCGAGGTGTTGCCCAGCGACGTACCCGGCGAGCGCGCGGCGCCGACCCAGCCGTTCCCTACCAAGCCGGCCGCCTTCGACCGTCAGGGAATCACCGAGGACGACCTGATCGACTGGACGCCGGAACTCCGCGCCGAGGCGCTCGAGATCGCAGCCGACTACGACCTCGTGCCGCTCTACACGCCGCCGCGCTACGAGGAGACCGGCAAGCCGACGATCCAACTGCCGGCCGACGGCGGCGGCGCGAACTGGACCGGCGCGGCGGTCGATCCCGAGAGCGGCGTGCTCTACGTCGTGTCGCACACTCGCGCCGCCAGCGTCTCCCTGACCAAACCGGATCCGAACCGCTCCGACCTCAACTTCGTGCCCGACCGCTGGTACGCGACGGTCGAAGGACCTCAGGGGCTGCCCCTGGTGAAGCCGCCGTACGGCCGCATCACGGCGATCGATCTGAACACCGGCGAGCACCTGTGGATGGTCCCGCACGGCGTGGGGCCGGTGAACCATCCGGCGATCGCCCACCTGGAACTCGGCCGGCTCGGCCGGACCAACCACACCGCGGCGCCCCTGGTCACGCCCACGCTGCTCTTCGTCACCGCGGCGAGAGAACCCGACATACCGCCCGAGATCAGCGTCTACGACAAGTCGACCGGCGAGTACCTGGGCGGCATCGAGTTGCCGGAGACACCGAACTCGAACGTGATCAGCTACGAACACGGCGGCCGGCAGTACCTCGCCGTCGCCACCGGCGGCGGCAGGTTTGGCAGGGGCGGCGGCGGCACGCCGCCTGAACTCGTCGTCCTGGCGCTGCCCACGAACGCCGCGGGTGACGGTCCAGGCAAGTAACCCCCGCCCTGCCGCGAGTGTGGATGCGGGCAAGATGCCCGCGTTCCCAGGCCGCGGCCTAAGGGCCCGTAGGAGAATCCCCGCCATGAGGCACCTATCGATGCGTACCATCCGAACCTTCGCCGCCGCGACCGCGGCGTTCCTTCTCGCCGGCGCCGCAGTCTCCCAACCGCCGCCGCGCCGCGCGGAAGCCGCCTACGGAGTCGACGACGCGGCTCTGGTCGGCGCCGCCGGCCGCACCAGCGACTGGCTGACCTACGGCGGCACCTACAAGGAGCAGCGGTACAGCCCGCTCGATCAGATCAACGACGCCAACGTAGGTGAGCTAGGCATCTCCTGGGTCATGGAGACGAATACGAAGCGCGGTCTCGAGGCCACGCCCCTGATCGTCGACGGCGTGATGTACGCGACCGGCGCCTGGAACGTGATCTACGCCCTCGACGCCGTCACCGGCGAGCCGTTGTGGACCTACGACCCGGAGGTTCCGCGCTCCATCGCGGTGAAGACCTGCTGCGATGCCGTCGACCGCGGCGCCGCGCTCTACCGCGGCAAGGTGATCTCGGCCACGCTCGACGGCCGGCTGATCGCGGTCGATGCCGAGTCCGGAGAACTCGCCTGGTCGACGATGACCGTGCCCGAGGACTCGATGTACACGATCACCGGCGCACCCCGGATCGCCAAGGGCAAGGTGATCATCGGCAACAGCGGCGCCGAGTACGGCGTGCGCGGTTACGTGGACGCCTACGACGCGGAGACCGGCGAGTTGGCGTGGCGCTTCTACACCGTCCCCGGCAACCCGGCCGACGGCTTCGAGAACGAGGCCATGCGCATGGCCGCCGAGACCTGGACCGGGGAGTGGTGGACCGGCGGCGGCGGCGGCACGGTGTGGGACTCGATCGTTTACGACCCGGAACTCGACCTGCTCTACATCGGCGTCGGCAACGGATCGCCGTGGGACCGGAACATTCGCAGTCCCGGCGGCGGCGACAACCTGTTCCTGTCGTCGATCGTGGCGCTGCGCCCCGACACCGGCGAGTACGTCTGGCACTACCAGACGACGCCGGGAGACACATGGGACTACACCGCCACCCAGCCGATCATGCTGGCCGAATTGCCGATCGGCGGCCGCGTGCGCCAGGTGCTCATGCAGGCGCCGAAGAACGGCTTCTTCTATGTCCTCGACCGGCGCACCGGCGAGCTGATCTCGGCCGAGGAGTTCGTCACCGTGACCTGGGCCAGCCACGTCGACCTCGCGACCGGCCGTCCGGTTGAGCTGGCCGGCGCCCGCTACACCGACCAGACGGTCGCCGTGTCGCCCGGGCCGCTCGGCGGGCACAACTGGCACCCGATGGCGTTCAGTCCGGATACCGGCCTCGTCTACATCCCAGCGATGGAGATGTCGAACTTCTACGTCCCCGACCCGAACTTCAAGTACACCCCGGGCCAGTGGAACCTGGGCGTGCGCCCGGCAGCACCGGAGGACATCCCCCAGGCGGTGATCGACGCCACCGGCCTCTCCGGCCAGATGCTGGCGGAGGACGCGCCGCCGGCCATGCTCTCCGGGCATCTCCTGGCCTGGGACCCGGTCGTCCAGCGCGAAGTGTGGCGCGCCCAGTACACGATGCCCTGGTCCGGCGGCACGCTCGCCACCGCCGGCAACCTGGTCTTCCAGGGCACGCCCTTCGGCCTCCTCACCGCCTACCGCGCCGACGACGGCGAGAAGCTCTGGGAGAGCTACACCGGCAGCGGCGTGATCGCGCCGCCGATCACCTTCGAGAGCGGCGACACGCAGTACATCGCGGTGATGTCCGGCTGGGGCGGCGCCTTCGGCACCGTCGGCACGCGCTCGGCTCGCCAGGCGGTCGAAAGCGAGGGCCGCATCGTCGTCTACGCCCTGGGCGCCACCGGCCGCCCGATCGCACGGCAGGAGCGCCGCGAGACCCGCGTCACCCGCGTCGATCACGGCGCCTCGACCGGAGACATCGACTCCGGGCGGCGGCTGTTCAACCAATACTGCCTGGTCTGCCACGGCTACGGGGCCGTCTCCGGCGGCGTGACCCCGGATCTCCGCCAATCGTCCCAGCGCGTCTTCGACTCCTACGAAGCGGCCCTGATCGAGGGCGCCCTGGTCGACCTCGGCATGCCCGACTTCTCGCCCGTCCTCGACCGCGACGACGTGGCGTTGATCAAGGCCTACGTGTTGCACCGCCGCAACATGCTCGCGGACGAGCAGGCCGCCGCGGCGCCGTGATCCATGGCCTGGCGCCGCTATCTCCTCTACATCCTGCTGTTCGGAGCGGTCGGCTTGGGAGCCGAGCTCTATCTCCTTGGCCACTATGAGGATCGGAAGCAGTGGATTCCCCTGGTGCTCCTGGCTGTCGGCACGCTTCTCGGCGGATGGCTCGCCGCGCGCCCGTCGGCAGTGGTTGTGCGTGCGTTTCGCATCGTGGTCGCCGCTTTCCTGCCGGCGGGGCTGCTCGGCGTCTACTTCCACTTCCGCTCCAATGTCGAGTTCGAGCTGGAACTCCACCCCAACTCCAGCGGCCTTGACCTCTTCACCGAGAGCCTGGGCGGCGCCATGCCGGCACTGGCGCCGGGAGCGATGATCCTGCTCGGCATGCTCGGTATACTCATCGCCCTCCAGCACCCCGCGTCCGGCGGCGGCACCCCCGTAGACGACTAGCCCCGCGGACGCCGCCGGCCCCCCCACTGCCCATCGGGCGAAGGACATCACGATGAATCGACCCAACCTGATCTGGGCCGCAGCAGTCCTGTTCTCTCTCGCCATCCCCGCCACGGCACAAGTCGGCGCCAACAATGGCCTCCTCAACCCGAACCTCGCCAGCGAGGAGGAACTTGCGGCAGTCGACGGTCTCGACGGTGACGCCGTCGCGGCGATCCTCGAAGGCCGACCCTTCCTGCGCGCCGCGGACCTCCACGCCGTGGTCTCCGTTCACGTCACGGAGGACCAACACGACGACATCTACGGCGCCCTCTGTGTTCCCATCGACCTGAACGACGCGACGTCCGAGGAGATCGGCCTCATCCCCGGTGTCGGCCGGCGGATGACCCACGAGTTCGAGGAGTACCGCCCCTACACGGCGCTGGCCCAGTTCAACCGGGAAATCGGCAAGTACGTCGACGACGATGAAGTCGCCCGTCTGGCCCAGTACGTCTACGTCCGCATCGACCTGAACACCGCCTCGGGCGAGGACATCCTGACCATCCCCGGCGTCGGCCGCCGCATGCGGCACGAGTTCGAGGAGTACCGCCCCTACGAGGCGATGACCCAGTTCCGCCGCGAGATCGGCAAGTACGTCGACGACGACGAGGTGGAGCGGCTGGCGCGCTACGTCGAGATCCGGTAGCTCGCAGACCTTCGTGCGTGGGGGTCGCTCAACGGTCCTCCGTCCAGTCGAACTGGACGTCCAGCGCCCGAAGCATCTCGAAGACGTTGGGGTGCTCCACACCGAACTCCTCGCACACGTCGGGCAGTTTGATCTCCCTCCGGGACTCCGGCGCCTCCCGTTCGTTCGTGACCACGGCAGCGCCCTGAACCCGTGCGCAGGCGACCAACCAGCCGTCCGCGCCCGTGGCGAACTTCGCCTTGGCGTGGTCGAAGTACCTCCCGTGGCGCTGCACCCACATCATGATCTCCGTGTAGGCACTCACAACAGCATCGGCATCCACCGGGAGGAAGAACTCCCGTGGAACTTCGTCCTTGACCCACCGCACGAGATCCTCTGTCTCGGTGCCCGCGAGGAGTTCGCTGCGAACCCTGTCGACGCTGAAGATCCGGCCCCTCCGGTGGTGGTGCAGCACGCTCTTCCAGAACCCGGGGCACAGGCCGAATGCGTAGTACAGGTTCTTCGCCGTGATGAACACATCCGAGTCCACGAGGTAGGTCGTGCCGTTCGTCACGGGAGGTTCATTCCCAGTCGCCTCGCGTACCTCTGGAAGGTGCCTCCGCGCAAGCCAGTCAGGTCATAGGCTTCCTTGAATCCGATGCGGCCCTCCATCGCCGCACGCAGCACATGGGACGCGAACAGTTCGCCGACACGGGTGTTCTGGTTGTTGTAGAAGTTGCCCCCGGTGGAACTCGCGCCACCCGCGAGATCACGTTTGACGTACGCCTTGTAGAAGTCGCGAAAGGCGTCGCGGTCGACAAGACTCAGGTCCAAGGCCCGGCGGGCGGCAACGACCGGACTTACCTTGAACGCCCGGGCGAGCGTCTCGAACGGCCTTGGCCCCCTCTTCACCTCGCGCCAACGCGATGCCAGTTCCTCCGAAGGGACGAGGAGTTCAGCCGCGGCCGCGTTGCACCAGTCCTCCACGTCCGAGCCGCCGGGGAACAGGGACTCGAAGCCCGAGACGCCCTCCGTGCCAAGCCAGATGTGGGCCAGCTCGTGAGCGAGGGTGAACATCTGCGCCGACTTGGCGTCAGCACCGTTCACAAAGATCAACGGCGCGTACGGATCCGTGAGCGCGAAGCCTCGGAACTCCTCCACGCTCAGCTTCCGGCTCGTGTTGTTCCCGACTACTCCGTTGATCACCGCCATCACGCCGACCTGCTCGATGGCCCGGCGAAGCTCGCTCACAGCGTCCTGCCAAGTGCTCACTCCCGCGGCCCAACCGCCATCGAGCCCGAGTGCTCGCCGCATCTCGCGACCCACGGAGGCCGGGTCATCTGTCAGCCGGGCGCTTCCAGCGAACGACAGCGGTTCCACGTCGCTCTCGATCAAGCACTCCCGGAGCCACTCCTGGCGACGTTGCATGCTGTACAGCGTGTCCAGCAGGTCGGGGCTCGGTCTCGCCTGGGAAACACCCCACAGGGTGCGAAAGTCGGGCACTGGAAGACGCTCCTCCGGCGGCGCGGCCAGGAACAGGTAACCGAACGGCGTCCGCGTAGCCGTGGCGAGCTTCTCCAACTGTTTGAGCGTCGGCTGTCTCTCGCCTCGAACCCAAGCCGGAAGCTGAGGAACACGGGCCGCGAGTTCGGCGACGTCGCGACCGGAGCGCTCGCAGGCCCAGCGCAGCATCTCCGGGGCTACTGGTACGCGAGTCATGCCCCGGCCCTCGCAACGCCAAGAGCATCCAGGTTTCTCATCTCGTCCCATCCGGCCCCGCACAGGGCGGGCGTGATGAACTTGGTGCAGATGTCGCGCTCTGACAGATCGCGCTTGTTCATCTGGGTAGACGACCTCCCGTAGCGTCCCACGTCACCTCAGGCATGCCGTAGCCGGACATCCTTGAGATGCCAACCCTACGTCACGCCGAACACAGGCAGCGCCGAATGGTCGCCCTTGAGGATGGCCGAGGCGTCGTCCATGCCCATCCAGCCCTCGATCGTCGATGCGTAGACGCGCCGGAAGTCGGTGGTCATCTTCAGGTTGCCGTCGTCGAGGTCGGTAAGGCTGGGCGTGTCGCCGTAGAAGCCGCCCGCGACGCCCTTGCCGGCGACGAACATCGGACCGGCGGTGCCGTGGTCGGTGCCGAGGCTACCGTTCTCCTCGACGCGGCGCCCGAACTCGGTGAACATGAGCACGGCGACGTCGTCGGCGCGGTCCATGCGTTCGATGTCGCGGAGGAAACCGGACACGGCGTCGGACATGTACATGAGCAACCGGGCGTGGGTGTCGGCCTGGTGGACGTGGGTGTCGAACGAGGCGCCGCGGAAGCTGACGTAGTAGATGCGGGTCGGCAACTCAGCCTGAATCAGGGCCGCGACCTTGCGCAGATCGGCGCCCAGCCCGCCGATGCCGTAGTCGACCGACGTCTTGTAGCCGGACCAGGCGTCGCGCACCAGAGCGGCGCTCGAAGCGGCGTTCGAGGCCGTGCCGCGCAGGAAGTCGAGGGTGTCGTTGCCGCTCGTCTCATCGCTGCCGAACTGGGCGAGCGCCCGCTTCTGCTGCGGCGTACCCTGACGCCGCAGGCGCCCCGGATCGTCGAAGACGAGGGGCGAGTGGCGGGCGCTGCGCACCGCGAGCGCCTGAGATCTCGCCACGTTGACGATGTAGTTCGGTGTGCCGTCGGGACCGTGGTCGTCGGCGAGGCGGCCGAGCCAGCCGAGGGCCTCGCCGCCGTTCGGCACGCCGGTGTGCCAGAAGCCCATCGAAGAGAAGTGGGAGAGGCTGGGGTTCGGATAGCCGCAGCCCTCGACGACCGCCATCTGCCCCTCCTTGTAGAGGCGCTCCATCCCGGTCAGCGACGGATGGAAGCCCGCCTCCTCCGTGAGCCGGATCACGCGCTCCGGCCGGATGCCGAGGTTCGGTCGCACCCGGTAGTACTCGTCGTTGCCGAACGGGACGACCGTGTTCAGGCCGTCGTTGCCGCCCGACAACTCGACCACGACGAGGATGCGCCGCGACGCGTCCCCGGGGCCTCCTTGGGGGCCGCCTTCCAGTTCCTCCAGCGCGAGCGCGGCCGACGTGCGGCCGAGCACCGCCGGCAGGCCGGCCGCGACGCCGATGCCGTACAGGCCGCGGCGCAGAAAGTCGCGCCGCGAGCAGCCGCAGGGTAGTCGTTCAGGCATATCGGCTCCTTGATTCCTGGCCCTTCTGATTCCTGGTTCGCACGGCGCCTCAGCCCAACTGGTACTCCGGCGAACTGAACACAAGGTAGAGCGTCGAGCGAAGCGCCTTCTCGACCTTCCCCGGCGCTCCCTCCGCTTCCTCGTCCAGCCCGGTCGAATCGAGTTCCGCGGCAAGGTAGTCCACCAGCGCCCGGCGGCCCGGCTCGGTCACCGGCACGCGGAGGAACCGGCGCAGCAGATGGTCGACCGCACCCTCCGCGTCGGAGGCGCCAGCCGCCAGCACCATCGCCCGCAGGTCCACGTCCAGGACATGGCGCGGAATGAGCTTGACCCGTTCGTAGGCCATCGCGTAGCCGCGGTAGCCGCCGTACCGCGTGTTGTACTCCTCGTCGGCGTCGGCCATCGCGTTCGAGGCCGCATCGCCCTGCTTCGTCGCCGCCGTGATCGACATCCCCTGCGCCAACCGCTCGCTGACCTGCCGGTAGATGCCCGGCAGGCGCCGGTCCGGGTGTCCGAACGCTTCGAGACCGGGCGGGAAGAGCACGGAGCGCATCGCGTTGCCGCGCTCCAGCAGCGTCGCCGGCGTGATCCAGGTCCGTCCGCCCGCCCAGCCGGCGACGTTCGGCGGGTAGAGCAGTTGCTGCCCGAGGCGGCCGGTCAGGCTGTTCATGTCCGGCGCCGTCGGCGCGGTCGTGGCGCCGAGTTTCCGGTAGGTCGAGACGACCAACTGGACCGGACTCTTGATCTGCGTCGCGACCGACGGCGGACTGTAGAAGTCGCGCGACGAGAGGATCGTGCGCAGCAGAGCCTTCAACTCGTATCCGGATTCCCGCAGGCGCCGACCGAGTTCGACCTGGAGCGCGGGCGCCAGGTCCTCGCGCACCAGGTAGCGGTAGAGCTTGCCGGCGATGAACTCGGCGGTTGCCGGCTGCTCGAGAATGATGTCGAGCACGGCCTCACCACCGAGGTTTCCCTCGCGACCCAGGAAGGTCTTGGCGCCGTCGTCGTGGAGTTCGGCGTCGAACCGGAAGTCGAGCACGTCGTTGGTCCAGCCGGTAAAGGCGCGCGACGCCTCCCGGATGTCCTGCTCGCGGTAGTTCCCCACCCCCATCGTGAACAGCTCGAGCAGCTCCCGGCCGAAGTTCTCGTTCGGGTGATCATTCACGTTCTCCCGGTTGTCCAGGTAGACCAGCATGGCCGGGTCGCGCATGACCGCGAGCAGCAGACCGCGGAAGTCGCCGGTCGCGTGGGCGCGCAGGGTCCGGTTCTGCAGGTGCATCTTGCGGACATCGCGGACCTTGACCTCCGAGGTCGCGAAGTGGTCGTGCCAGAAGAGGGTCATCTTCTCTTCCAGCGGCCGCGGCGTCGTCACCATGCGGTCGCTCCACCACAGCGCCAACCGCCGCGTTTCCAGCACGTTGCTTCGCAGGCCGTAGAAGAACTTGTCGACCACCGGCTGGAGAGGCCGCGAGGAACCCTCCGGCAGGACATCCACGCCCAATGCCCTCCCCCGCTGCCGCCCGATCCGCACTGCCGCGGCGCGGCTGGGAGGGAACGGGTCCATCCCAACGTCCCAGATTCCCGATTCGTCGAACGGAAGCAGATCCGAGTCGTCTACCTGCTCGTAGTCCACCAGTCGCGCCACCGCACCCTCGAGGCCCAGGGAGACGAGTTCCTCGATCTGCGCCGGCGTGCCGCCGAAACCGGCGCGTTCCAACAGATGCGCCGCCTGCTCGTAGCCGAACTCCGCTTCGGCGAGAGGTTCCAGGTCGCCGATCCAGGCATGGCCGGCCGTGTCGACCGGTGCGCCAAGGGCCGTCGTCGCCAGCGCAAGCGCGCAAGCGATCGTCACTGCCCCGCGGATTCCTGGGTGGGCGCGATGCTGCAACCGGGGCTCCCCTTTGTCAGAGTGCGAAGACCGGTGCCGATGATAGCGCCTGGGCGGCCGCAGCCTGGGAACGCGGGCATCCTGCCCGCATCCGGACTACCCGCACTCAGACTAGGAATGTCCCAGCGCCAGCAGGTTCTCCACCGGCTGGTACAGCTCCTCCATGTACTCGACATCGGCCGCGTCGAGTTCGATCGTCGTCGCCTCGACGAGTTGCTCGAGCTGGCCGACCTTCGACACGCCCACGACCGGCGCGCAGACCTCGGGCTTGTTCACCAGCCAGGCGAGCGAGATCTGCGCCGGGGTGCGGCCGTACTTCTTCGCCACCTCGACCACGCGGTCGGCGATGTCGAACGTGGCGGCGCCGCGGTAGAGCCCCTCCGTGCGCACCCGGTCGCCGCCCTTCGAACGGTCGGTGCCGCCCTCATCGAAGCTGCCCCTGTAAGAGCCGGTGAGGATGCCGCGGGCGAGCGGCGACCACGGCGTCAGCGCGACGCCGGTGCGGGCGCAGTACGGGTTCATCTCCCGCTCTTCCTCCCGGTACACCAGGTTGTAGTGGTTCTGCATCGAGACGAACTCGGTCCAGCCGTTGCGCTCCGCCGTCATCTGGAGTTCGACGAACTGCCACGCGTACATCGACGAGGCGCCCAGGTAGAGCGCCTTGCCGGCCTTGACGACATCGTGCAGGGCCTCCATCGTCTCCTCGATCGGCGCCTTGACCTGGCCGGGGATCCCGTGCGGGTGGCGGTGGATGATCAACTGGTCGACGTAGTCGAGGCCAAGACGCCTGAGGCAGCCGTCCACTCCCTCCATGATGTGCTTGCGCGACAACCCGCCCTGGTTCGGCGACCTGCCCATCGGCATGGACACCTTGGTCGAAAGCACGTACTCGTCGCGCAGCAGCAGTTCGCGCAGCAGCGACCCGACCACCCGCTCGCAGGCGCCGATGCCGTAGATGTCGGCGCAATCGAAGTAGAACAGGCCGTGCTCGATCGCCGCTTTGAAGATCGGGCGCGACGCATCGAGATCGAGCGTCCAGTCGCCCTGGTGACCCTGCCCCGGTTCGCCGAAGTTCATCGTTCCCAGACACAACTCCGACACCCGGAGTCCGCACTTCCGCCCCAGTTGAACCGCCTTCAACACGTTCGCGCCTTGACCCATCCGACGACCTCCGCGTTCGATGCGGCGTGAATCCGCCGCCTTCGAACCGCCGACGATAGCCCAACGGGACGCCGGGTATGCCGCCGCGGGCCTACACCTGAGCAGCCTGGGCGTCCCCGCATAGCGGAGACGCCCGCTGCCTTCGCCGATGCCTGCCTACTGACCGGCGCTGCAGGAGAACGCGGTCACGTCGAACATGGTCGCGAACGGCGAGCCCTCGGGGCTCCCGTACATCTTCGCCTCGCCCGACTCGCTGTCCGTCACCATGATCTCGACGCCGACATCCGTCAAACCGCCCATCAGCACCCAACGGTGGCCGTTCAGGGCACAGCCGTCGAGCACCTTGACGATCAGTTCGACGTTACCCGGGCTGAAGAACCAGAACATGCCGGTATCCGCCGTCCGGGGAATAACCGTCGCGGCGCCGCTTCGCTCGGCGGTCTGCCAGTTGGCCTGCACCTCGTAGCGCGAGTTCTGCAAACACAGCGCCGTCTCGCTCGCCGTACAGGCGCTGCTGGCTACGGCGGCCCGATGGGCCCGGGTCAGGCTCGCCCGGTACAGCTCGGCGGCCCGGCCCTTCGGAGCGCCGCTGAGCCTGACTGCGCTCCCACTCCTGCTCGCGTTCGACGCTTCACCGCAGGTGGCGAACGCCGACGTATCCCCAATCGGTTCGAAGACCGTCCCTTGCGGGTTCATCCAGATCTTCTCCACACCGGTCCGGAGGTCGCGAACTGTCGTCGTCACCTCGACATCCGTCAGGCCGGCAGCGAAGACCCAGTAGTGGCCGTTCATCTCACAGCCATCGAGCACCTTGATGACCAACTCGATGTTTGCCGGATGGAAGAACCAGAAGTCTCCGGCATCAGCCGTCAGTTGCTCGGCCATGCCTCGGCCAACCTTGCCCTTGCCGTCGTCCCACTCGACCTCGACCTCGAAGCTCCCGAGGCAAAGCACGTCGTCGTCGCCGCAACGGGCAGCGTCCGAGAACCATGTCGTCGCGGTGGACTTCGGCGTCCGTTCGGAGCGCAGCGGGCCGTTATAGGCCTCGAGCGCGAAGTTGTACTTGATGTCGGGCACCAGTTCGTCGACGACCGTCGAGGTTGTGTTCGCGGGCACGGAACCGATCAACCGCAGCTTCGAGTCGCCCGGCCCCTGCAGGAAGACGTCGAACCCCGTTTCGACCCGCGAGTTGTCCTGCCACCGGAGTTCGATCTCCGTCGAACTGATCGCGGCGGCTGCGAGGTCCGTCGGGGCATTCGGCGGCCCAAGCGGCTGGGCAACATCGACATCGTCGTCCCTGGGCGTCGGATCCATCGTTTCGCTACCCACGGAACCGTTGTACCTGAGCGAGGTCTCGCTCGCCCCACCCGTATCGACGTCGATGGTGAAGGAGGCCGAATCGCCGGCCGCGATATCGCCCAGGTTGCACTCGGGCACGCCATCCGGGTCCTCGTCGCAACCGGAGGTGGTCGCCGCGACCGAGACGGTCGCACCTGAGAAGGCACTCGTGACCACGACGTTCCGAGCGATGTCAGGGCCCGCGTTCTCGACGTTGACGCTGTACCGGACAGTGCTGGCTGAGACGACCTGGCTCTCGGCGTCGAGGTCGAGGTCGGCCATCGGGGGCTCGCCGCCCCCGCCGCCCCCCGCATCGGGCGGGCCAAGGAGAGGAGGCGGTGCCGACCAGCCTGGTGCTGAGAGGAAAACGACGAAGCCGTCGTGGTCAGACGCGTATAGAGCCGAGTCCGCGTTCTCCTCTTCGCCTTCCGGCGCGTCCGCGTTGCCGCGTGCGAAGACCATCTCGACCACGCTCGTCTGCATCTCCGCGTTTGCGAGGGCGTGATCGAGCGCCTGGAGGTTGCCGCGGAAAATGTAGGAGTAGCGTTCCGCCTCGGCCACGTCAACAATCAGGTTCTTGAGATTCGGATCGACGAGGTCCGGCCCCGAACGCTGGTTCTCGCTGGGCGTTATGTTGCCCGAGATCTGACCCACGGGGTCGTGGTAACCGTCCGTGAATTGGTACGCGTTGTAGTCCCCCACGATGATCAGCTTCGAGGTCTGTAGCGACTGGGCAAGGCGCGCAACGGACTGCGCCTGCTCCAGACGCTTCACCTGCACCCGATCCGTCTCGATGGAGATCAACGATCGGTTGTGAACCACGATCACCGAGAAGTCGATGCCCTCGACCGACGCGTCCAACTGCAGAGGCGGCCGGTCGTGCAGGATGTCGTTGTTGTTCGTCGTCGGGTTGAGAAAGGTCTCACTCTTGTTGTGCTGGGTCACCGCATCGACGGTCACGCCGGAGCGCACAAGGAAGCCCACATTCGCGCCGGTCGCTTGGTTGCCCACCTCCAGATAAGCGGTGTACGAGGCGCTCGCTTCTTCAGCCTGGATCCTGCTGGCCAGGGCCATGAGAGCCTCGATCGTAAAGACCTCCTGAACACCGATGACATCAGGGAGACGAAGCACCTCACGGATGTAGCGCGAGAGCTTGGTGAGCTTCGTGTTGTAGTCCTGCGCGCTGGCGTTCAGGTTCAGCATGTTCAGGGAGGCGACTGAAATCTCGCCTGCTCTCCTCTGGCGGGCCGGTCGAGGCAGGGCCGGCCCCGCGCTGAGGCGCGTCAGTTCGGTCGGCCAGAGTTCGTAGCCGCGGAACTCATAGCCGAGAACGCCGGTCGCTGAGAAGGTCGTCCCCGGGGCCCACGACTCGTTCTGGTCGCGCAGCTTGTTCGGGTCCAGCTCGAACACTTCGGGATTGGTGTCCCAAACCGGAATGTTCGTGTTCGCGGTATCCCCCGGGTACTCCAGTCCCTTCTCGCGGAAGGCGCGTGACGCCGTCGGGGTGATGTACATCTCGGCCACCGGGTCGCTACGGAAGAACTGACTGCCGCTGTTCACCGTGCCGGTCGCGATCCTGATGCGCATGCCCTCGTAGCATTCGTACTCCATGGCGCAGCTTGGGTTGGCAGGATCGCCCGACGGCACCGTAGCGCCGAACTCGACCGGAGCCGGCAAGGTCTGGTTGCTGGCGTCGACCGTGACCGAGGCGTCGGTCACCGACGTCCTCGCGTCGATCCGCGTGAAGGCGAAGAACTCTTCGACCATTCCGGTGACATCGACCTGATCGCCGACGTTGATCGTCGCTGTGCCGTCGTACAGGACGAAGATGCCGTCCGAGGTGTCCACATCGCTGTCGCTGTCGGCAGTCGGCGTCTGGATGAAGAAGCCGCCGGCCCCGACCGCGGTAACGATGTTGTCCTCAGTCGTCGCCATCGCGCCCGCGTGGGGACTCTCGGCGCCGCTGCTCTGGATGTCGTAGATCGGCCCGGTGAAGTCTCCAGGCGCCGCGGGGCAATCGTTCGCAACACCCGGAGTGCCCAATGCGCCCGTACCGTACGCGGTCGTGGCGACGCACCAGTTGTCGGCGACATTGTTGTCCAGGTCCGGGGCCTTCAAGGCCAGAGCAGCGCCGTTCCCGACCGGCCACGGGTTGATGTCGTAGAAGACCCTGTCCTGTTCTACTGGGGTCGGGCTGGCATCGAGGAGAATGATCTCGTCATCACCGTTGGCCAGGGTGAAACCATTCGGGTAGTCGTAGTCCAGGGTGACGCCGCCGTTGTTCGTGGTGATCCTGCCCAGCACGAGATAGCCGCCGGCGGCGATCTCGAGGCTGCCACTGATCGTGAATGTGTTCGAACCGTTGTCCTTGACTGTCCAGTCTTCGAGATCCACGAGCGCGTTTCCCGCGTTGTACAGCTCGAACCACTCAGCGTCGGAGTCATTGGGCGGATTCGGGTCGTACATGAACTCGTTGATCACGACTTGACCAAGACCAACCCCCGCCCCACCAAACACCAACACGCACCCCACCGTCACACGCAACGCAACGCGTCCAGTACAATTCATTTGTTGCCCCTCTTTTGGTAGGCCCTTTCCGCCCGTTCGTCAGCCTGCCCGGTGAGCAACCAGGGGCGGAAAGCGCTTTCAACGCCGTTCGGCTGGCACCCGTGCTATCGAGTGCTCCCGGTATTTCCCAGAGAAGGGGAAACCCGATAAAGCCGAGAGGCTCGCGAGGCCTGTCAGCCTCGCCCGGCGGTTCCTGGCTGCCCGTTCGACTCCAAGTCGCTCCCGGTCGAACACATTGTCCAACCGCGACCGGCCCGACTCAAAGTCTCACCGAGAAGGCTCCGCCCACGTCGTTGACCAGGCGGCGCAAGAGCCTTCCTGGTGGGGCCAAACAACGAATGTTAGTCGAATTCTTCCCGATTGTCACCCAGGCTGTGGAGAATCTCTCGGGCCCTCGGGTGTTCCGGGTCGACTTCGAGCGCCTTTTCCAACTGACGCAGGCCAGCCTCGGCGCGTCCCGTCTTAATCCGAAGTTCTGCGGTCCGATGCGTGAAATTCCCTGCAATGACGGGGCAAACTTGGGATTTGGGAGTGTTGTCTACTGGGTACGGTTGGTCAAGGTCGGAGGTTGAGGAGGCTGAACGCCTTGGCCTGGAGGGGTGTGGGTGTGGCCAGGACGTCCACGGCGGCGTTTCCCTGGCCCTGCATTCGGACGCGATTTCGGGTCAGTGTGGAGAGGTCGTCGAGCAATGTCTGGAAGCTGTGGACGGGTAGTCCTTCCGGTGTGCGCCTGCGGCTCGCCTTGGCGCGGGCTGCCTGGGACCGTCGAGCCGGCTGGACGGGCGAGGAGCGTTCGTCCCTTGGGTCGTCGTCGTCGAAGAGCAAGGGAGCGAGAAGGCGTCGCATGTGCCACTCGACGTAGTAGGCGAGCATGCACAGGAAGACGTGGGCTCGCACTCTGTTGGCGAGGCGTTGGTGGACGGGGCGGACCTTGAGGTCGACGCTCTTGTAGCTGCGGAAGGCGCGCTCGACGCGGCTGAGGCTCTTGTAGGCCCGGACCGCCTCCGGCGCCGGGAGGTCGGCCTCGGCCACGTTGGTGCGGATGACGTAGAAGCCGTCGAGGGCGGCCTCTTCGGCGATCTGCGCCAGCTTGCGGGAGTAGCGGAAGCCGTCTTCTTCGATCTCGGTGTCGAAGTGCTTGCCGACCTTGTGGGCGCGCAGGGCGCGGTCGGCGCGGGCGGCGATCTTGTCCTTGCCCCGCAGGGAGCGCTGTGAGCGCCTCGTCGCTTCGGCGACGGCCTCGAGCTTGCGCTCGGTGGCGTCGAGAAGCTCCTCGCGCTTGCGGCGCCGCCTGGCTGCCAGGAGCGGGTTCCGGCACACGATCAGCCGCTCTGCGGGGTACAGCTCGGGGGCGCTCACTTCGGCCATGTCCCGTTCGTCGAAGATCGACAGTTGCAGGTGGCCTTGCTGCACCAGCGTGCGGATCGCCGGCGCGCGCAGGGCGGTGATCCAGGACAGGCCGCCGGGTTCGAGGTCCTCGCGGATGCGGGCGCTGGTGAGCAGGCCCCGATCGCCGACCATGATCATGCGGTCGAGCGAGAAGCGCTCCTTGAGCTTCTGCACCTGGGCGCTCAACGTGCCGGGATCGGCGGTGTTGCCTTCGAAGACCTCCACCGCGACCGGGCATCCGTCCCGGTCGCAGAGCAGCGCGAAGACGATCTGGGGCTTGCCCGGCTTGCCGTCCTTGGAGTACCCGCGCCGGGCGAGGGCGCACTTCGCGCCCTCGAAGTAGACCGAAGTCACGTCGCACAAGACGAGGGAACCGTCTTCGAGGTGCTGTTTGGCCAACCGTCGCTCGATGCGTTCCTGCCGCTTGAGCAGCCAGTCCATGGCGCTGTAGAGCTCGTCGGCGCCCGCCGCCTCGATTCCGAGTTCCTCGCCGAGGGAGTGGGGCGAGGTCTCGCTTGAGAGTCCGCGGGCGGTGGCGAGCTTGGAGCCTGGTTCCAGGATGCGCGCGATGATCATGGCGACCGCGAGCGTCCGCTCCCGTGAGGGTCGGCGGTCGAGCAGTGTCTGGAGGCCGCATTGTCGCGCGGCGCCGAGCGTGGCGGCGACATGACCGTGCGGTTTGGAACGCAGGATCTCGAAGGCCGAGTCCAGGGAAGGCAGTGCGACGCCGCCCTTCAGGAGAGTGCGAAGCCCTTCGACGAGATGATCGGGCCACTTGGAGAGGTTGGCGAGCGTCCGTTTGCAGACTCTTCCGTCCTGTCGGTACGACTCGCGCAGGAGCACGGCGGGTGGCGAGTTGCGGTTGGGTACGCGTTCGATGTACATGGCTTCTATCTTAGCTCTATCATGTCTCCATGTCTACCACGATTGACTATGCGACATGGGTACATTGTGCGGCCCGGAAACGCCACGACGTCGGTTACGGACGCCGAGGTGACGTTCGACAACCCCAACACACACCCCACCCCAACACGCGACGCTACGTGCCCGATACAACCCATTTGTTGCCTCTCTTTTGGTAGGCTTTACGCTAAGTCGTCTGCCTGCACACCGGGCAACCAGGGCGGAGTACGCTTTCAACACCGCTCGGCGCGCACCGGTGATGTCGAGTGCGCCCGGTATTTCTCGCAGGGAAGAGAGAAAGCCCGATGAAGCCGAGAGGCTGGCGAGGCCTGTCAGGCTCGCCCGGCGATTCCTGGCTGCCCGTTCGACTCCGAATCGTTCCCAATCAGGCGCTTGTCCTATCGGGACCGGCCCGACTCAGAGTCTCACCAGAGCACTTCCCTCGCGCCGTTGACCAGGCGGCGCAGAAGCCGTCTCCGGTGGGGCCAAACCGTGTATGTTAGTCGAGTTCTTCCCGGTTGCCACCCAAGCTGTGGAAAATCTCTCGCGCTCTGGGGTGATCCGGATCGATTTCGAGCGCTTTCTCCAACTGGCGGAGGCCTTGTTCAGCGCGGCCGGTCTTGATGTAAGCGATCGTCAGAAGCGCGTAGGCGTCGGCCCGCTCGGGATCGATTTCGATCGCCCGCTCCAGGGCCGCGGCCGCCTCCGGATTGCGGTCGGCCAAACCGTAGAGAACGCCGAGGTTGAGGTACGCATCGTAGGAGTCCGGGTCGAGTCGCAGGACCTCGAGGTAAAGCCGCTCCGCAGTCCGGTAGTCGCGCTCCGCCAGGCGCTGGTTCGCGGTTCGGATCATCGTCTGGGTGTCCCGCACCAGAGCCAGGACCGACTGCATCATCGGGTCTTCGAGGCTCGACACCTCGGCCTCGGCAAGGCCGCGCAGCAGCTCTTCGGCGCGCGCTCCGTTCCCGAGCCGGCGCTCGGTCATCGCCAGCAGGTAGCGCGTCTCCCGATGCTGCGGGTCAACCGCCAGGGACGAGCGCAGGTGTTCGGCGGCCTCATCGAGGCGTCCCCGCCGTCGGGCCGTCTTGCCCAGGCCCAGTTCGCCCCAGGGCGCGCCAGGCGCCGCCGACCGCGCGGCCCGGAACGCCTGCTCGGCGCCGTCGAGGTCACCGGCCGCGAGCAGCGCGTTGCCGAGCCGCACGCGGGCCGCCCAGTACGACGGACGGAGTTCGAGAACGCGTTCGAAACGGCGGGCCGCCTGGTTGTGGGCGCCGCGGCCGGCGGCGAGAAAGCCCAGATAGTACGGCCATTCCGAGGTCCCCGGATCGAGTTCCGCGGCCCGCTCGTAGCAGCGACGGGCCTGGTCGAGATAGCGGTGCGCCTGGTAGAGGCGACCCAGGGCGCCGACGGCGGCGCCGCTCGACGGGTCGCGTTCCACGGCTGCCACCGCGTCGCGGACCGCGGTGGCGAAGCCGGGGTCGAGTTCGGAGAGGTTGGGGATGCGGGGGATCGATTCCGCGGCCGGCGACGTTGACGGTTCTTCGCGGATACCGGGTGCCGACTCGCCGCAACCCAACAGCACGACCGCCAGTGCGACCAGCAGAGCGGATGCGGGCCAGAACCCGGGTGGCGCGACGCGCGCCACCCGCGAACCAGTCCGTGCGCCCGTCATCGGGCGCAACGGATGGCAGGCCCTCGCACCCAGAGATACGTCGTCGACGCTGGCGCGCTTCTCTACTGCAAGCGTGCCTCCCTCGCTGCGTGCATCGCGATCACTCCGCGTCACGGCACACTCCCTCGGCCGGCGCGGTTCCTCCGGGCGCCAGCAGGCGCAGGATGCGGTTCACCTGGACGTCCGTCTCCTCGGTGACCTCACCGCTCGGCCACCGCACTTCGAGACGGTCGACCCGCTCGGCGTCGCCGAGCCCGAAGTGAACCCGCGGATCGTTGGCGACCGCGAAGCTGTAGCCGGGCCGCACATCCCGGGACACACTGCGGGCATCCGCTTCGACCATCACGCGCGCGCCGATCGCCGAGCGATCGAAGACTCCGCCGCCGCAGAGGTCGACGACCAGCCACGAACGGCTGCTCCCCACCTCGTTGCGCAAGAGCCGGACGGGCCCCTCGTTGTTCACCACCAGGATGTCCATGTCGCCGTCGTTGTCGAGGTCGCCGAACGCAGCGCCACGGCTCACTTCGAGCAACTGCAGAGCGGCGCCGGCCCGGTCCGAGACGTCCTCGTACCGGCCGGAGGGCATGCCGCGCAGCAGTTGGTTCGGCTCGCGGTAGTCGAAGGCGGCGGTATCACCCGGCGTCACCTTGCCGTTGGCGATGAACAGGTCGAGGATGCCGTCGCCGTCGTAGTCGAACCAGGAGGCGCCGAAGCCGGTGTACGGCTGGCTCACCCCGCCCAGACGCAGCTCGTCGGTCGCATCCACGAAGAAACCGCCGCCGTCGTTGCGGTAGAAGGTGTTCGTCTCCCCGCTCAGGTGGGTCAGGAACAGGTCGAGGTCGCCGTCGCCGTCAGGATCGGCTACCGCGATGCCCATGCCGGCCTCAGACTGGCCAAGTTCGTTGAGCGCCGCCCCGCGCGGCAGGGCATCCTCCCGGAACGTGCCGTCGCCCCGGTTGAGCCACAGGTGGTTCACCGCCTGATCGTTCGCCACGTAGAGGTCGACGAGGCCGTCATCGTCGAAGTCGGCGGCAACGACGCCGAGTCCCGGCCCGGTCACCGAACGGATACCCGCGGCCTCGCTCACGTCGACGAAGCGGCCGTCGCCGTCGTTGCGGTAGAGGGTGTCCGGCGCCGGCGGATACTCGGCCGGATCGCAGTAGTTCCGCAACCCGTTCGGCCCCAGGCAGGGCCGCTCCCGGTCGGCGCTCCAGACGACGTAGTTGGCGACGAAGAGGTCCAGGTCGAGGTCGTCGTCGTAGTCGTAGAAGACGGCGCTTGACGACCAGGACGGGTCGCCGACGCCCGCTCGCGTCGTCACGTCCTCGAAGGCGCCGCCGCCGAGGTTGCGGTACAGACGGTTCGCGCCCACGTTCAGCACGTAGAGATCGACCAAGCCGTCCCGATCGTAGTCGGCGGCCGTCGCGCCGGACCCGTAGCCGGTGTCGCCGACGCCGGCCACGTCCGTCGTGTCCTCGAACGTGCCGTTGCCCAGGTTGCGGTAGAGGCGATTGCCCGGCGGGCTGCCGGATGCGGGCGAGACGCCCGCGTTCCCAGGCTCGGAACCCGGCAAGGGACCGCTCTGCACCAGGTATACGTCCAGGAAACCGTCGTCGTCGACGTCGAGCAAGGCGCCGCCGCCGACCAGGAGTTCGGGGTAGTTGTAGTCGCCGGCCGCGCCGTTGCGGTGGACGAAGTCCAGGCCCGCTTCCCCGGCACGCTCCACGAAGCTCGGCGTCGGTGAGTGAGGCGTTGTCGACACGTCCGTACCGCCGTCCCCTTCGCCGCACGCCAGGAGAACCGCGGCCGAACCGAGCGAGAAGAAGACGGAAGAGCGCCGCATAGCCGCTGCAGACACTATCCGCGAGCTGCCGCCGCCCGGTACAGGACTACACGACGCAACCTGTTCAAGTCGCCAGCTCGTTGACAGAAACCTGGCGCCAGTGATACAGATTTCTGTATGAAGACCACGCTGAACTTCGACGACCGCCTGATCCGGGCCGCCAAGTCCCGCGCCGCCCAGGACGGCGAACCGCTTACGCGCTTGATCGAACGCGCGATCCGCCACTACTTGCAGCCCCCGAAGCAAGCCAAGGCCCCGTTCAAACTGAAGCTCCTCACGAAACCGGGCCGCTTGTTGCCGGGAGTCAACCTGGACGACCGCAAGTCCCTCTACGACATCATGGACGGTCTGGATTGATCGCCGTTGACACGAACGTCCTCGTCTACGCCCACCGTCCGGAGTCGCCGAAGCACCATTCCGCGTGCTCGCGCGTGATCGAACTCGCCAAGTTGACGGCCCAATGGGCGATCCCGATGTTCTGCCTCACCGAGTTCATGCGGCTAGTGACCCATCCTCGTCTGTTCGATTCGCCACACTCAGCGGACGAGGCCTGCAACGCGGTGTCTCGCCTGCTGGCCTCGCCGCGCCTGACCCTGCTCCGACCTGGTCCGGACTACCCGGAACTGCTATTCGAAGCCATCCGCGAGGCGAACGCGGTCGGTAACCTCGTCTTCGACGCCCAGATCGTCGCGCTCTGCCGGGAGCACGGAGTCTCCAGGCTGCTGACGGAGGATCGCGACTTCGACCGCTTCAAGGGACTGCGGACGGAAAGACTCGACATCTGAACACCCGTCCATGAGCTTGCGCCGGAGAAACGCAACGCAGTGAGTTTCACGGCGCAAGCTCATGGTGAGGTGGGGGCTGGGGCCAAACACGGAGCCTGCGACGGGTTTGGCGGCGCCCGGTGTCCGCAGGGAGGCGCCGACTGCATAGACTCGCTTCCGGGAGGAACTCGTTCCATGGTTACGCCACAAAGTCACAGTCGCCGCGCCCGGTCCGCCCGAGCGACGGCCCTCACCACCTTCATCATCAGCGTCGCGCTGGCCGCGATTCCGGCGGCGGCCAAGGACAAGGACCCCATCTTTGCCACCCGCGGCAACCTCGCGATCCGCGGCTACGATCCGGTGGCGTACTTCACGGAAGGGGAACCAGTGAAAGGCCACAAGGAGTTCACCCTCGGCTGGCAGGGGGCCGACTGGCGCTTTGCGAGCGACGAGAATCGCGATCTCTTCGCCGCGGAGCCTACGAAGTACGCGCCCCAGTACGGCGGCTACTGCGCCTGGGCGGTGAGCCGCAACTACACCGCGCCCACCGACCCTGACGCGTTCACGCTGGTGAACGGAAAGCTCTACCTGAACTACAACGCGAAGGTCATGGAGCAATGGCTGGAGGACCGCGACGGGAACATCGACAGCGCCGACGAGAACTGGCCGACGGTGCTGAAGGAGTAGCCGTCTATCCTCTCCCCCGCTCTTCATTCGCCTTCACCGCCCGGAGACCGCGCTCCGCCACCGGCTGATCGCCCGGGCGGTTCGGGCCGGATGCGGGCAGGATGCCCGCGTTCCCAGGGTTCATCCGGCGAGCCCGACGAATGAAGCTCCTCGCGTTCAGCGACGTCCACCTGGACTCGAAGTTCGGCTGGGCCACCCGCGAGGTCGCCCGCCGGCAGCGCCAGAAGCTGCGCGCCGCGGTCACCTGGGCCTTCGACCAGGCGCGAGGCGAAGAAGCCGCCGCGGTGCTCATCGGCGGCGACCTGTTCGAACACGACCTGGTCTCCCGCGACACGATCGACTTCCTGCGGCGGACGTTCGAACGCTCCGGCCTCCGGGTGTTCGCCGCACCCGGCAATCACGACTACGCGGACGCGGACAGCCCGTACCGGCGCATCGCCTGGCCCGACAACGTCCACATCTTCAGCGAGACCCACCTGACCGCGGCGCCACTGGCCGACGGCGTCACCATCTGGGGCACCGCGCACCGGAAACCGGTCGACACCCCCGGCTTCTTCGAAGACGGCTTCCACGTCGGCGACTCCCCAGGCGGCGACGACGGCGTCCACATTGCCGTCTTCCACGGCGAGGAACGGTTCGCCGCGTTCCAGGGCCAGTACCGGCATAGCCCATTCGACGGCGATCAGATCGCGGCCGCCGGTTTCGACCACGCCGTCGTCGGGCATTCGCACAAGCCAGCGGACCACTCCACCTGGACCCGGCTCGGCTCGCTGGAGCAGCTTGCGTTGGGCAGCGCCTACGGCAGCGCGGTGGTGCTGGAGGTCGGGAACGGCCGGGTCATGCGCCGCCGGCTCGAAGCACGGCCTCCGAGTCTCCACAGTCTGAACGTCAATCTTTCCGACGCGGAAGACCTGGGCGGCGCACAGAACCGAGTGCGGGAGGCCCTTGGTGGCTTGGCCGGCGCGGCGCGCGTCCGGCTGATCGGCGAAACTCCCGACGGCCTCCACCTCCACGCCGGGGACTTCTCTACCGGCGCCTTCGACATGCCGGAGGGTCTCCATCAGGTGCTGGTCGATGCTTCCGGACTGACTCCGCCTTACGATCTGGAAGAGATCGAAGAGGAGCAGACCGTCCGCGGCATGTTCGTGCGCCAAGTGCGCGCCGCCGACCTGGACCCGGAAACGGAGCGGATCGTACTGCTTGCCGGTCTGCGCGCGCTCGACGGTCGGCCGGACCTCGGAGTGGTCGACGAACTGCGCATGGGGGGCGCACGGGGCCGCTCGCCGAACAATGATCCGGCCGGCGCCCAGGATGACGGAGCGGCGGCATGAAAATCCTCCGCGTCCGCGCTCACGATTTCGGCAAGCTGAACGGCGAACTCGACCTGGCGCCCGGCATGACCGTGATCCACGGCGAGAATGAAGCCGGGAAGTCGACCTGGCTGCAGGCCATTTTCGCCGGCCTCTGCGGCCGGCGCCGCGGCCGTGGCGCGACCCTGGAGGAGCGAGAGTTCGAACGCCAGTACGAACCGTGGAACGGTAGGCCATGGCGGGCAACGATCAAGTTCCAGCTCGACAGCGGCCGGCGAATCGAGATCCAGCAGAACGACCTGAAGGCGAAGGAGAGTTCCGCCAGCGACGACGACACGGGCCGGCCGGTCGGCGACGAGGTCATTTACGGCGGCAGCATCGACGGGTCGAGCTTCCTGGGCCTGAACCGCCAGGTCGTGCCGTCGACGCTGGTGATCGCCCAAGGCGACATCCAGCGCCTGCGCAAGAGGAAGGGCGACGAGGCCTCGGCGCTCAGGGAGGAATTGCAACGGGCAGCCGCGTCCGCCGGCGGCGCCGCCACCGCGGTCGAAGCACTCCGTACCTTGAAGGACTACGCCAGCAACCAGATCGGCGCAGAGCGCAGGAACTCGACCAGGCCACTACAGCACGCGATTGAACGTACCGGGCGTGCCGCTACAGCCCTGGAAGCGGGCAGGAGTCGTCAGTTGGAGCGCAACCGGCTGGAGGACCAACTCGCCGCAGCACAGGACCGGGCAGAGAGCTCGGAAGCCTTGGCCCGGTGTTGCGAGCGGATTCGGAACCAGCGCGAACTGGACCGTCTCGATGCCTGTCTCGCGGAGATCGACCGCCTGGCGCCGCTGTTCCCCGCAGGGGAGGCGCCGCCCGCGCCCGGCGAGGGCAAGGCTGCCGCCTTGGCCCAGGTACTGCGCGAAGCCGCAGCCGCGTACCGGGTGCGGCCCGCCGAACCGAGTGAAGTCGATGGTCCAAGCGCCGAGGAGATGGAAGAACAACTGACTTCGCTGCCGCAGGCGCCGGAGGGCGATGCAGAAGTAGCCCCCGAAGTCGCCGCCGCGGCGAGAAGATGGCGCGCAGCGTCCGAAGCACGGGCCTTGAGCGAGCAGTACGGACCAGACGAACCGCCCCAAACGGTCATCGCCAAGGCCGACGAGCGGGTCACAAGACAAGCGCTTGAGACCCTTGAGTTACCGCCCCTCGAGTCGATGGCCGGAGCCGAGCGCCGCGCCATGGAACTACGCGAAGAGCGGCACGAGCTCAACCAGGTCGAAAGCAGGGGCGTGCCGAAGTGGGCCTGGCCGGGCGCCGTTGCCGGCAGCCTCCTGGGCCTCCTGGCCACGATGGATTGGCAATCGCGGCTCGTCGGGGCCGGTGGGTGGCTCCTGGCAATCGTCTGCTACGGGTTCATCCTCCGCGCCCACATCCGGTTCCGCCCCGCCGGCCTGTCTCAACGCGCGATGGATCTTGGCATGGATCTGGCCGACGCCGAAGCCGACTTGAGGGACCAGAAGCGAAAGCACAAGCAGAGGGAGAAGCAACTCGATGCGGCGCATCGCGATCTCGCTTCGCTCGGTCTCGAGACGGATCCGGATGTCGTGCGCCAGGCCCTCGCAGCCATGAAGGACCGCGAGGCCTGGGACCGCGAGCAGTCCGCCTGGGAGCGGCGGGTCGGAAGGGCCCGAGAAGCTGAAGCAGCCGCCGAGAAGGCCCTGCGAATTGCGCTGAGCGGCCGCGGCCTGGACGATCAAGAGGCTTCCACTGTCGACCTCCTCGACCAGTACGAGCAGATGTGCCGGCAAAACGCAACACTAGCGGCGGGAACCGACCGGCGCGACGCATTGACGGCCCGGATGAAGGCGCAACGGCAGAGAGAGCAGATGGCATCGTCGCAACTCAAGGGGCGCGCGGAGGCCGAAGCACGCTTCAAAGCCGCACTTGCCGCGGCCGGATTCCCGGCCGACTCGACCGAGGACCCGGAACGCTGGACCACCGCATGGATTGAGGAGCAGGGACGCCGGCTCGGCGACCAGCGAAGGAACTGGGACCGTCTGCAGCACCTCCTGGACGGCCGCGATCGCAAGACCCTTGTAACCCAACGCGATGGCGTAGCCGCCCGCCTCGACGTCGCCTTCAGCGCCCAGATCGACAACGCCAGCGTGTTCCAGGGTCTGACCGAAACCGAGCTGGAACAGAAGCTGGCCGATGCGCGCACCAAAGCCGGAGCCGCCCGGGTCGAAGTCGGCAACTACGAGGGCCAACTCACCAAGGAGGCGGACCTGCCCTCGCTCGCCGAACTCGAAGAGGAGCAAGCCGCCGCCGAGCGCGAAGTAGCGCTCCTGCGCCGGGCGGCATCCATTCTCAACACGGCTCAGGAACATCTGAAGGAAGCCCGGGATGAGGTCCACCGGATACTCGCCCCCGATCTCCGCCAGGCGTTGGGCGAACGGCTAGGTCTCGTCACCGGCAGCCGCTATTCGTCAGTTCGCATCGACCCGGAGCAGGGCCTGGAGGTCCAGATCGAGGTCGAAGAAGGCAACTACCGTTCGGCCTCCGAACTGTCCCACGGCACCGTCGATCAGGTCTACCTGCTGCTCCGCATCGCTCTCGCCGAGGCCCTGGGCGATAAGAAGGAGTCCGCGCCCCTGTTCCTGGACGACGCCACCGTCCACTGCGACACCGACCGCACCGTCCGCTTCCTCGAACTGGCGCTCGCCCTCAGCCAGGAGCGTCAGATCGTCGTCTTCAGCCAGGAAGAGGAGGTCCGGGCGTGGGCCGAAGATCGCCTCGTCGGGGATGCGCGGCACCGCCTGATCGAACTCGGCAGCAACGGCCGTCCGACGCTCCCGGGAGAAGCTGGCGAACCGGCGGCCAGGGCCGGCGAAGACACGTCATCGCCGGCGCCGGAGCAACAGAAGTCCCTTCTATAGTCCCTGGCCCTCATGCCCTGCGCCCGGGCGGCGCCCCGTCTGTACAACCGCTGTCTATAATCGCCGCATGACGCTTGAAACACCCTCCGAGGATCTCCGGCGGCGCGTGTGGAACGAGATGATCGCTGCCGACATGCGGGCGCAGTACTTCGCCCGCATGGCAAGCCGCAGCCGCGCCATCGAACAGTCAGTCGGCGGCGCAGCAGCGGTCTTTTCCTCCGCCACCCTCGCCGTAGTCCTGGGCTGGATCGAGATCCCGCCGATCCTGCCGGCAGCGCCGGCAGCGATCCTGGCAGCGGTCGCTGGCACCCAGAAGTTCGGCAAGGCGTCGATGAAGCTCACTGAGTACTCCGTGGCCTGGGGCAAGCTGCACGCTCGACTCGAGGACACTTGGACCGAGCTCGAGAGCGGTCGCATCGACCACGACGACGTGCGGGCGGCGCTCGTTCACGTACAAGAACACCAGCGGAGCATCGATCGTCAGACGACCGCCGAGCCGGTCCGGGAGAAAGTGCTCCTGGAGTGCCTCGACCGGGCGGAACAGTTGGCGCTGGCTCGGTGACATCCAACAGACCCGAAGATCGGAGCCTCGGCGGTCATCCGGCACCACCCAGACCACCCAAGCCCCCGCCCCCGCCCCCGCCCAAACCCTCTCCGAACAAACCTCGACCCAAGGGTTCCTGAGAGAACCTGCGACGGCAGCGGCATCTCAGAGGAGTTGAAGCAGATGAGGACCGAGCGCGCAGTCTTCGGCGTCGAAACCACGAACTACGCGTCGCCGTAGCTGATGCGCCGTCTGCTGATCGCAAACCGCGGCGAGATCGCGGTACGAATCGCCCGCGCGGCGATGGACCTTGGCATCCATACGGTCGCAGTGTACTCCGAGGACGACGCAAACGGGCTCCACCTGCGGATCGCCGACGAGGCGGTTGCCCTGAACGGTCGCGGCGTGCCCGCGTACCTCGACATCGAAGGTGTCGTAGGGCGGGCGGTGGATGCGAACTGCGACGCGGTCCATCCCGGATACGGCTTCCTGGCCGAGAACGCGGACTTCGCAACCGCCTGTGCCGACGCGGGCATCACCTTCGTCGGACCGCGGCCCGAGGTGCTGGAACTCTTCGGCGACAAAGGCAGAGCGCGTGCGGCTTCGACCGGCGCGGACGTGCCGGTGCTGCGCGGCACGGATCGGCCGACGACGGTCGAGGAGGCGCAGGAGTTCTTCGCCGCCCTGGGCCAGGGCAAGGCGATGATCGTCAAGGCGCTCGCCGGCGGCGGCGGCCGCGGGACCCGCATCGTCGCCTCGGCCGACGAGATCGAACAGGCCTACGAGCGCTGCCGGTCCGAGGCCGAGCGCGCGTTCGGCAACGGCGGCCTCTACGTCGAGGAACTGATCCAGAGGGCGCGGCACATCGAAGTCCAGCTCCTGGGTGACGAAGAGGGCGGGCTGATCGACCTCGGCGAACGCGAATGCAGCGCCCAGCGCCGGCACCAGAAGGTGGTCGAGACGGCGCCGGCGCCCAACCTCTCCCCCACCCTGCGCGCAGCGATCATCGACGCCGCGCTGCGCCTCGGCCGCGCCGCGCAGTACAACAGTTTGGGCACGTTCGAGTTCCTCGCCTTTGCCGACGAGTTCCTCGCCTTTGCCGGAAGGGGCAGCGACGGCTCCAATGGCGGCAGCCCGTCCGCCGAGGCAGGCGGCTTCGCGTTCATCGAGGCGAACGCCCGCCTCCAGGTCGAGCACACGGTCACCGAGGCGGTCACCGGCGTCGACCTGGTCCAGGCACAACTGCGAATCGCGGCCGGCGAGACGCTTACAGGTCTCGGGCTCGGGGCGCCGGAATCCGTCCGCCCGCGCGGCTTCGCGATCCAGGCGCGGGTCAACCTGGAGACCCTGGACGCCGACGGCGCCGTGCGCCCGTCCGGCGGCGTACTCACTGCCTATGAACCGCCGAGCGGACCGGGAGTGCGGATCGACGGCTGCGGCTACGCAGGCTACGAGGCGAACCCAGCCTTCGACTCCCTGCTGGCGAAGGTGATCGCCCATTCGCCCTCCAGCGACTTCACGAGCGTCGTGAAGCGGGCCTCGCGGGCGCTCGACGAGTTTCGCATCGGCGGACCCTCGACGAACATCCCCTGGCTACAGAGCGTCCTCAACCACCCGGACTTTGCCGCGGGCAACCTCTACACCCGCTGGCTCGACGACCACTCCCAGGAGCTGGCGGCGGCCGCCGGCAACGGCCGGAGGCAACGCTTCGTCCCGGCCTCCGCTCTTCCCACCGGCCCGGCGCCCGGACCCGGGGGCACACAGAGCGACGACGCGCGTGGCAGCGGCTTCGCCGGCGCCCGCGTCGACACCGTCGATCCTCTCGCTCTCTTCGCCCACGACCAGGCGACCAAGGCGGCAGAAGCCGCGAAGCCGGACACGGGCGCCGACACGGCCGGACCGCAGGCCGGCCACGAGGGCGCTGTCGGCGTCGTCGCGCCGATCCAGGGCACGATCGTCAGCATTGATGTCGCGGAAGGCGACGATGTGCTGCGCGGGCAGCAGGTCGCGGTGATCGAGGCGATGAAGATGGAGCATGTGCTCCGCGCCGGCACGAGCGGCATCGTGAAGCAGATCACGATGGCGGCCGGCGACACGATCCGCGAGGGCTATCCCCTGGTCCTTGTCGAGGAGGCGGAAGGCGGCGAGGCCGCCGACGCCGCGGAGGAAATCGACCCCGACTACATCCGGCCCGATCTCGAAGAGAACATTCGCCGCCACGCCTACACCCTGGACGAGAACCGGCCCGAGGCGGTCGCCCGGCGCCGCCGCTTCGGCTTCCAGACGCCCCGGGAGAACATCGAGCAACTCGTCGACCCCGGATCGTTCAAGGAGTACTGGCCTCTGCTCGTGGCGCGCCAGCACCAGAAGTACAGCGACGAGAAGCTGCGCCAGTACACGCCCGCCGACGGCGTGGTCGCCGGCACCGCGTCGATCAACGGCGACCTGTTCGACGACGAGCACTCGCGGGCGATCGTCCTCTCGTACGACTACACCGTGCTCGCCGGCACCCAGGGCGGTGGCAACCACTACAAGCAGGACCGGCTGTTCGAGCTCGCCAATCGCTTCCGGCTGCCGCTCGTCTTCTTCACCGAGGGCGGCGGCGGGCGCCCGGGCGACGACTACACCGGGCCCAGGGTCGCGTTCGACACCTACACCTTCACCCAATTCTCCAAGCTCTCCGGCCTCATCCCCCTGGTCGGCGTGAACAACGGCCGCTGCTTCGCGGGCAACACCGCGCTGCTCGCCTGCTGCGACGTGATCATCGCCACCGAGGCATCGACGATCGCCATGGGCGGCCCCGCGATGATCGAGGGTGGCGGCCTGGGCGTCTACACGCCGGAGGAAGTCGGCCCGATGTCGTTCCAGGTGCCGAACGGCGTCGTCGACATCCTGGTCAAGGACGAGGAGGCGGCGGTCGAGACCACGAAGAAGTACCTCTCCTACTTCCAGGGAGATGTCTCCGACTGGGAGGCCCACGACCAGCGTCCCCTGCGCCACGTGATTCCCGAGAACCGGCTCCGCCTCTACGACATGCAGGAGATCCTCCACAGGCTGGCCGACGTCGGCTCGGTGCTGGAGATCCGCGAGAAGTTCGGGATCGGCGTGATCACCGCCTTCATCCGCATCGAAGGCAAGCCGCTCGGCGTGATCGCGAACAACCCGCACCACCTGGCCGGGGCCATCGACTCGGACGGCGCCGACAAGGGCGCCCGCTTCCTGCAGCTCTGCGACGCCTTCGACGTCCCGGTGCTCAGCCTGATGGACTGCCCGGGGATCATGGTCGGGCCGGACCACGAGAAGACCGCCCTGGTCCGTCACTGCGCGCGCATGTTCAACACCGGCGCCAACCTGTCGGTGCCCATGTTCGGCGTCGTCGTGCGCAAGGCGTACGGCCTCGGCGTGCAGGCGATGTGCGGCGCCAGCTCCCTGGTCGGCTTCTTCACTGTCGGCTGGCCGACAGCCGAGTTCGCCGGCATGAACATCGAGGGCGCGGTCAAGCTCGGCTACCGCAAGGAACTCGCCGCAATCGAGGACCCCGAGGAACGGCGGCTCGAGTTCGAGCGCCGCGTCGAGGCGTCCTACGAACGCGCCAAGGCCGTCAACGCGGCGGCTGGAGGCGGTCTCGACGACGTGATCGATCCGGCGGACACCCGCTCCTGGATCACGGAGAGCATGAGGCGACTGCCGCCGCCTCCGCCCCGCACCGGCAAAAAGCGGCCCTACATCGATACCTGGTAGCCGGCGTCGATCCGGTCACCGGTCCATCCACACCCTTCACCTTCGACCCGTAGTCACCTTCGACCAGGAGGGCTCACCTGCATGTCCTATGAACCGCCCAAGGTCTGGAAATGGCAGTCCGAGAGCGGCGGCCGCTTCGCCAACATCAATCGCCCGATCGCGGGTCCCACCCACGACAAGGAGCTGCCGGTCGGCGACCATCCGTTCCAGCTCCATTCCTTGGCCACCCCCAACGGAGTCAAGGTCACGGTGATGCTCGAAGAGCTGCTGGCCCTCGGGCACAGCGGCGCCGAGTACGACGCGTACCTGATCGACATCGGCGAAGGCAATCAGTTCTCGAGCGGGTTCGTCGCGATCAACCCGAACTCCAAGATCCCGGCCCTCCTCGACCGCAGCACGGCGCCGCCGACGCGCGTCTTCGAGTCGGGCGCGATCCTGCTCTACCTGGCCGAGAAGTTCGGCGAGTTTCTGCCGGAGGACCACGCGGCCCGCACCGAGTGCCTGTGCTGGCTGTTCTGGCAAATGGGCAGCGCGCCCTACCTTGGCGGCGGGTTCGGCCACTTCTACGCCTATGCCCCCGAGAAGTTCGAGTACGCAATCAACCGCTTCACCATGGAGGTCAAGCGCCAGCTCGACGTCCTGGACCGGCGCCTGGCGGACTCCCGGTACATGGCGGGCAGCGAGTACACGATCGCCGACATGGCGATCTGGCCCTGGTACGGCGGCCTCGCCGCGGGCAAGCTCTACGGCGCCGGGGAGTTCATCGAGGCCCACACCTACGAGCACGTGAACCGGTGGTCGCGAGAGATCGCCGGGCGCCCGGCGGTCAAGCGCGGGCAGATGGTGAACCGGGCCTTTGGCCGGCTGGAGAAGCAGCTCCGCGAGCGTCACGCCGCCAGCGACTTCGAGACGAGGACCCAGGACAAGCTCGAGCCCGCAGAAGACGATTAGGCCTGAGGTCTTCTCAACGGACAGGGGTCAGATCAGCTCGATTCTGCCCGCAAGGCCGGGAGCGGCGGCAAGCCTCCGGTCCGCGGTGAGCAGCACAGTGGACAGCGCTTCGGCCAAGGCAACGTAGACCGCATCGTAGACCGAGACGTTGTGCCGGAGTTCCCATACCCGGTCGAGGAACCGGCGATGCTCGTACCTTTCCACCTGCAGGCTCCGCCAGTGGCGAAGCGCCTGCATTCCCCGCGCGGCGTCCAAGCTCCCCCGCAGGACGTACCTTCGCAGCACCTGCGCGATCTCAAGATCGACAAGGTGAGGGGCGTGAATCTCCACCGACTCCGCGCGAATTCGCTCGTTCAGGCGACGGCCCCGCCCAGTGTCCAGCAACAGTTCGAGCGCCGCGGAAGAGTCGATCACCATTCCCGGCCGTCGCGCTCCTCTCGGACCTCTCGCAGAACCTCCGCCGGCGATTCATCGAGCTTCACCGGCGGCAGCTTGCGAATCGCGTCCAGCACCTCGCGGCGGCTCGGCCGGCTCACGATCCGCTCGATCTCGCGCAGGACGAAGTGCGACATGGAGACACCCTCCAGCGCGGCGCGCGCCTTCAACCGGCGGTGGGTTTCCTCAGGCACGCTGCGAATCTGGAGCATCTTGGACATGTGCAGAACACTAGTTTCATGTGCCACGCATGTCAATCCTCAGCCGATCCCGGACCGCTACGGCCAAATGCGCCAGCGCTCTACTCGGCCGTCCCCTCCAGCACCATGTACATCCGCTGCACGCCGCGGAGATCGACCCGCACCCGGGCCGCCGGCAGGTGCTCCGCGTGGTGGGTCAGGTCGATCCGCTCCACCGCGTCCTCGGCCGAGACGCCCTCGGCGTGGAGCGCCGAGACGACCTCCCAGAGTTCCACGTGGAAGGCCTGCACATGGTCGATCAGTTCCCGGTCGCGGAAGTACGGGCCGTGCCCCGGCAGGATGAGGTCGAAGTCGAGCTGCTTCAAGCGTTCCAGGGTGGCCGGCCATTCGTTGACCCAACCGTCGCCCGGCCAGGGAGGTCCGCCGAGCATCATGTCGCCGGTGAACACGAGCCGTTCCGCCGGCAGGTAGGTCACCACGTCGCCACCGGTGTGGGCGCGGCCAAGGAAGTGAAGCTCGATCTCCCGGCCGCCGTGAAACAACGTCATCTTCTCGAGCAGCGTCGTGTCCGGCGCCACCGGATCGATCTCGTCGGTCGACTTCACGTGGGCGGCCTGGACGCTGATCTGGGCCTCGAGCGCCTCGCGCTCCTCTTCGGGCGCCGCATCCAGTGCCGCGCGCAGATCCTCCAGGGCCTGCTTGTCCCGCCCCGATGAACCCACGAAGGTGTGCTCCTCGAGCGGCGCGGTCGCCATCTTCCGGCGGGTGTACTCATGTCCGACCACGCGCACGCCGGGCCCGAACGCCTGGTTGCCGTGGGAGTGGTCGTAGTGGAAGTGGCTGTTGACCAGCGTGCGGATCGGCTTGTCCGTGATCTGTTCGATCCCCGCGATCAACCCCCGCGCCGCGGCCGGCGTGATGTGGGAGTCGACGACCAGCACGTCCACGTCGGTGACCACGACCATGGCGTTGCTCCTCGTGACCATGGCGCCGGTCCCGGTGACGAAGTAGACCCCGTCGGCCACCTCCTCGAACCGGTGGGTCTCGGTCTCGATGACGTGTTCGTCCGCTGCCAGACCCGACGCGAGCAGGCCGGCCGCAAGTGACCACAGAACGCTTCGCTTCCAACGCCTCATGTCCGCTCCCCTTCTTCCAGATCCCAGACTGTGGCCCGAAGCGTACCGCCTCCGCGCTCTCCAACCGGCTGGCGGTTCAGGCGATCCAGCCGAGCGTCCTGGCTCGGTGGACGATCAGGTCCGCCGCGCCTTCGAAGCCGAGCCGCTCCGTGTTCAGCACCAGGTCGTAGTGCCGGGGGTCGTCGCAGTCGCGGGCGTAGTACTCACGGTGGTAGCGGGCGCGATTCGCGTCGCGGCGCGCGACGATCGCGTCGGCGTCGTGGTCGGGCACACCCATCGCTTCGACCGCCACGCGACGCCGGAACTCGGGGCCCGCTACGAGCCGCACATGGAGCGCATCCAGGCGCCGCGCGAGCACGGCGGCCGAAGCGCGGCCGACGAACACGCAGCGCCCCTGCGCGGCAATCTCACAGACCACGCTGCGGGTGACGCGGATGAGGTTGCCCTCGCCGATCGGCTGTCCCATCGCCGGGGCGGGGAGGAACAGGTCTGGAAGCTGAGCGCTGGCAATCCGGGCAAGGCGCTCGACGAAGCCGGGCGGCCGGTCTTCCCGTGCCTGGACCTCCTCCGCCGGAATGCCTGCCCGCTGCGCCACCGCGTCGATCAGTTCGTTGCCAACGACCCGCCATCCAAGCTGCTTCGCCACCAGCGAAGCCACCTGGGCGCCACCGGAGGCGTACTGCCTTGAGATCGTGATCAGCATCCAATATCTCCTCTCCGGCGCTCAGGGCGCCGACCCTCGCGCGACCGGCTTTGTGGCCGCTCCCGGTCCAACCGGCCGTTCGGCGTCAGCACGAACCGCATCTCTGAATGCCCTGCGGATCAAGAGGTCCATCCGCCGCAGGTCGGAACTGGCAAGGTAGAACACGGTCGCCACCACCACGGCAAGCAGCGAGGACAGCCCCACCGCCAGCGGTGCTCCCCAGACCTCGGCCAGGGCGCTGATGGGCGCCACGCCGAGCATCGGAAGCGAGAACGACATCGTCAGAAAGCCGGACACCCGGCCGCGCACCGAGTCCGGGATCAGCACATGGATCGCCGTGTTGTTCAAGGTCGTGTAGATGGCCTGGAACGCCGACCCGGCCAGGATCAGGAGAAGGCCGAGCCAGAACCAGGGACTGAGCGCGAAGCCCATCATGAACAGACCGAAGGCGAAAACGCTGGTCATCATCAACCGGAGGCGGCGGCTCGAGTTGGAGCGCCAGACCACGAAGGCGGCGCCCACCACCCCGCCGACGCCCGAAGCGCCGCTCAGCATCCCAAGGCCAAGCGGCCCCACCTCCCAGATGTCCTCGGCGAAGACAACGAGCAAGGTCTGGAACGGCATGACCAGGAACATCGGCACCAGGCCGAAGAACAGGAGCACGAGAACCAGGCGGTTCTCGGCGACGTAGCGGAAGCCCTGGGCCATGTTCCGGAGCATCGAATGCCCCGAGGGATTGGCCACGGGCGCCCGGTGAACCCCCAACATGGCGGCCAGGGCCAGGACGTAGAGACCCGCGTTGATCGAGTACGCCACCTCGACGCCCGCGAAGCCGATCAGAAGGCCTCCCACGGACGGCCCGACGACCCGGGTCACGTTGACCGCGGTCATGCTGAGCGCCATCGCGTTGGTCAGCCGCCGCCGTCCGACGACGTCCGCAACGATCGCGTTGCGCGCCGGCATGACGAACGGGAAGACCGCCCCAACCACCGCCACCTGGACCAGGATGTGCCAGTAGTCGAGCGTTCCGCTGAAGAGCAGGAAGAGCACGACCGCCTCGGCGATCACCACCGTTGCCTGCCCGGCCGCGACCAGGCCCCGCCGCTCGAAGCGGTCCGCCGCAACGCCGCCCACCGGACCCAGGCTCAGCATGGAGAGCGCGACCATCAGACTGACGATCCCGAGCGCGAGTTCGCTGTCCGTGATCGAGTACACCAGCCACGAGCGCACGATCAGTTGACCCTGCATGGCCAGGAAGAACGTCGTGTTCGACAGGAAGAGCCAGCGGAACTGGGGTATCCGCAACGACTCCCACATCCCGCCGCGTCCGGGCAGCGGCACTGGGGCCGGGCTGGGGAATCGTTGGACGGTCATCGGGTGGGCGCCGGGGTCGCGGCAGGGTATCCCGGAGCACGCTGGCCCGGTCAAACCGCTGGTACACTCCGGCGTCCTCCGCGCCGGGACCGGCCGGTCTCAGCCGGATTTGCCGACGTAGCTCAGCGGTAGAGCAGCTGATTCGTAATCAGCAGGTCAGCGGTTCAAGTCCGCTCGTCGGCTCCAGTTCTCCGACACTCCAACACTCCCGACTCCGTGGCCCGTGGATCGTGTGGAGCGGACGCGGTTCTTGACCCACCCCTCCTCTACATGCAATTCTGCATGTATGAGCACCAAGACTATCGCCCTTGAGTCGAGCATCTATCGGCGACTCGCGGCGTTGAAGAGAGACGGCGAGTCTTTCTCCAAGGTCATCGATCGTCTGTTGACCGAGGTAGCGGACGCACACACGGGGCGCGACATTCTCCGAGGCCTCGGGGGCTTCTCGCGCCTGACCGAGTCTGACGCAGAGCTCTACCTGGCGATCGTCGCCGAGGATCGCGAAAGCGAACGCTGGGAAGAATGATCTGCTTCGACACGACCTTCCTGGTGGATCTCTGGCGAGATCATCCGTCCGAAGACTCCTCGGCCAGATCGCTGCTCGAGCGCCACTCCGGCGAGGAGTTCGTGGTTCCATGCCACGCAGCCGGCGAATTCCTCGAAGGCGGAGCGACGATCTCGGAAGCACGTCTCGCGGAATCTCTCCGCTTTCTGCGTCTCTTCCGAATCGGCGATGTCACCATCGAGACCGCTCTGCGCTACGCGCGCATCGTGTCTCACCTCAGATCGACAGGCGCTCTCTGCGGGCGTTCCAAACCCGATCTCTGGATCGCCGCCTGGGCGGCCCAGAACAACGCCCCACTGGCGACCCGGAACGCGAAGCACTTCAACGCCATTCCGGGCCTCGAGCTTCTGCCCTACTGAAGGCGGTGACGCGGCGCTCGCCGCAGCCAGAAGCTGAACAGCGAGCCACCGCAGTGAGCCCGGAAAGGGGTGCCCGCGCGATCCCAGGCGCACGAGGTGCCGGTGCCGACACATGGGAAGACGACGGAAACTCCTGGGAGGGGTTCGCGCACGAACTCCAGGCCTGCGCGTTACCCTGAGACGATGAAGACGCTCCGATTCACAGCCTGCCTTGCGATAGCCGCCGCATTGGGCTGCGGCCAGGCGGACGAGCCGGACGGTGACGGGCCGGCTCAGCCTGGAGTTCCGCCCTACGTTACCCAGGAGTGGCGCCCTCCCAGCGCGCCGGCTACCCAAGGCGACCCGGTTCCACGACAGCCCTGCGCGCAGCGCGATCCGCTGCGCCAGGCGTTCTTCGGCGATCTGCACACCCACACCGCCTTTTCCCTCGACGCCCTCGGCCGCGGCGGCTTCCAGACACCCGACGACGCCTACCGGTTCGCCCGCGGCGAGCCGCTCGATCTCGGTCCGCTCGACGACGACGGACAACCGACCCGCACCGCCCAACTCGTCCGTCCCCTGGACTTTGCGGCAGTGACCGACCACTCCGAGTGGCTGGGCGAGGTGTCCGTGTGCACCGACCCCTCCTCGTCCCTCTACGACGAGCCGGCCTGCCGCGGCATGCGGCCGGGAGGCACCCCAGAGGAACGCGCCGCGTGGATGGACCACCGGCTCACCGGCCGGGTAGCAGGGCTCTGCGGCGAGGACGGCAGCCGCTGCCGCGAGGGCCTGCTCACCGCCTGGGGCGACACCCGGGCGGCCGCGGAACGCCACTACGACCGGACGAGCGACTGTTCCTTCACGACCTTCCACGCCTGGGAGTACACCCGCATGCCGGGCCTGTCCAAGGTGCACCGCAACGTCATCCTGCGCAACGAGATCGCCCCCGAACTGCCGATCTCCTGGATGGACGCCGCCGAGCCGCTGGACCTCTGGACCCGGCTCAAGGACCGCTGCAACGACACCGGCACCGGCTGTCAGGCGCTCACCATCCCCCACAACTCGAACATCTCGAACGGGCAGATGTTCACGGTCGACTGGGGCGGCATGCCGATCGAGGAGCAGCAGGCGCAGGCGACGCTCCAGGCCGAGCTGGACGTGCTGGTCGAGATCATGCAGGCGAAGGGCGATTCCGAGTGCCGGCGCGGCATGTGGGGCGTCGTCGGCGGCGAGGACGAGTTCTGCGACTTCGAGAAAGTGCGCTACATCGACGGGGAACGGCCGCCGGACTGCCAGGACGGCGCCGGCGTCGGCGGACTGCGCGGCGAAGGCTGCCAATCGCGGCTCGACTTCGTGCGCTACGCGCTGATCGACGGTCTGGCGCAGGAGGAACGCCTCGGCATCAACCCGTTCCAGCTCGGGATCATCGCGTCGACCGACGGCCACAACGGCGCTCCGGGCGACACCGACGAGTACGACTACCAGGGCCAGAACGCGAACGTGGACTCGGACCTCGAGAAGCGGCTCACCACACCCGCCTACGCGCCGCACAGGCTCCGCAATCCCGGCGGCCTGATCGGCGTCTGGGCCGAGGAGAACTCCAGGGACTCCCTGTTCGACGCAATGCTGAGCAAGGAGACCTTCGGCACCAGCGGGGTCCGGATCAAGGCCCGCCTGTTCGGCGGCTGGGACCTCCCCGACCTCTGTTCCAGCAACGACATGATCGCCGAGGCCTATGAGACGGCGGTGCCGATGGGCGGCGTGCTCCCGGAAAGCGCAGGCGCCGA
The DNA here is from genome assembly GCA_965205295.1 of Candidatus Multivorans sp. Classification (GTDB taxonomy): domain Bacteria; phylum Acidobacteriota; class Thermoanaerobaculia; order Multivoradales; family Multivoraceae; genus Multivorans. Next base: position 369,706 of record OZ242167.1, on the reverse strand, counting down.
GGCGCCGACGCTGTTCGTGTCCGCGATCGCCGATCCGGGCGCCAGCGACCATCCCGGAACGCCGCTGCAGCGCATCCAGATCATCAAGGGCTGGGTCGGCGACGATGGGCTCTTCCACGAGCGGGTCTTCGACGTCGCCGGCGACCCGGACAACGGCGCGGACGTGTCGAGGTCCACATGCGAGCGAAGCGGCGACGGCGCGGCGTCACTGTGCGCGACGTGGACCGATCCCGAATTCGACCCGTCCCGTTCGGCCGTCTACTACGCGCGCGTCCTGGAGAACCCGAGTTGCCGCTGGAACGCGCTGCAGTGCGCGGCGCTGCCTGAGAGCGAGCGGCCGGCGGCCTGCGCAGATCCCGACCAGCCGTGGCGGATCCAGGAGCGGGCCTGGACCTCGCCGATCTGGTACCAGGCCAGCGAACAGTAGCTTTTCGCCAGCACAACGAACCCAACCCAGGAAGCGCTGCCATGAAGTCCATCCGATGCCTCTTCGCAACCGCTGCCTGCCTGCTGCTCGCGACTTCGGTCGGCGCTCAGTCCGCCCGCCTGATCGGCGCCAGCCTCGACTCCGATCTCGTCCCCGGACCGGTCGAGTACTACGCCCTGCTGCCGCCCGGATACGACGACCTGGATGAGCCCATTCCCCTGGTGCTCCATCTCCACGGCGGCGGCGGCAGCCGCGACCAGTTGCAGGGGCAAGAGCCACGATTCACCGCCATGTGGGAGGCCGGAACGCTGCCGCCGATGGTCATCGTGATGCCCAGCGTGACCCCGCGCTGCTTCTACATGGACTACCAGGATGGCTCAGAGAAGTGGGAGTCCTTCCTGATCGGCCCGTTCCTCACCCACCTGAGGGAGACGCTCAAGGTCCGCACCGACCGGCAAGGCACCGTGGTCACCGGCGCCTCGATGGGCGGCATGGGCTCCCTGCGGCTGGCGTTCAAGCACCCCGGCGTCTTCGGCGCGGTAGCCGCGCTGGAGCCCGCCATCGCCCCCATCGACGACTGGAACGACATGCGCCCCAACGCTTGGCCAGGAACTCGAGGCGCCGTTCCCAGAAGTCGAGGACATTCGCGCGCCGCGAGATGACGTGCCCCTCGCCGTTCTAGAGCCGGTACTCGACCGGCTTGTCCAGGCACTCCAGGGCGTTGAAGATCGCGTCCGAAGCCGTCAGGTCCCTGTCGTTGTCGTCCTGGCCGATTAGGAGCGGCGTTTCGATGTGGTCGAAGCGGAACAGCGGCGGGTTCTCGAAGTACCAATCGCGGTGCTCCCCCAGATCGAGCCGCCCATGCGACCCTGTCCCTGCTCGTGGTAGCCGGCGTTGCCGCCGAGTGGGCGAAGAGGTCCGTAGGCAGGACTGCGGCGGTGATCACGGCCGTCTTGAAGCGGGTCGTCTGCGTGATGATCGCGCGTGTGCCGTACGAAGCGTACCTCTGCCCCATGATCGCCAGCCGCTCCGGATCGGCGAAGCCCTGCTCGAATCGGCGGGCGGCCGTTGTGGCCCTGCAGCGAGACGGCAAGCTCGAGCGGCAGCAGCTCAGGCGGGGCCGACTCCTGCGCGCTTAGGGGGCGAAGGGAAGCCACGAGCAGAATAGCGGCGGCCGCTATCGCCACAACTCTGCCGAGCCTCAGTGGTTGAACTCAGGCGCTCAAGCGCCTAGGCTACTAATGCACCACGAGAGGAGCCCGCCATGGCGACAGCGACGGTACGAATCCCAGCCGAGAAACGGGACACTCTGAAGATCATCGCGGGCATCGAGAGGACCGAGATGAAGGTGATCCTCTCCGAACTCATCGACGAGTACATCGAGCGCCACAAGGAAACGCTCGACCTTCTGTCCCGCCCCGAATGGGTGGAGGCTATCGAGCGCGGAGAGGCGGAAGTCGCTGCCGGCGTCCCGGGCAAGAGTCTCGATGAACTGGAAGATTGAGGTCAAACCGTCCGCGCAGAAGCAGTACCTCAAGCTCGACCGAACGACTCGTCGACGACTCCGGGAGAGCCTCCGCCAGATCGAAGACTCCGAACAGCCTCTGCTTCACCCACGCGTACGGCCTTTGTCGGGGAGGCTCCACGGTCGGTATCGAGTCCGAGTCGGAAACTGGCGGATTCTCCTGCGACCCGATCGCCAGTCGCGCATTCTTCACGTGTACGCGATTCTTCCCCGTGGCGACGCGTACTAGGCAGGCTCAACTCGCTACCAGGAACCGCGTCCGTCCGCAAGACGGTTCCGCTCCCCTCACCAAGACCATACCCCAGCCGCCCAACCGTTGACACCGGACGCGTAGGAGCTTAGGTTGCCGGCGAATCTCCGAGGATCTTCAAGATGAGCGAACCGACCGCGACGGCCCGCTGGGCAGCCTGCGCCCCCCTCCTCCTTGTCCTTCTCGTGGCCGCCTGCGGCGGCAACGGCGGCGGCGCGGCGCCAAGCGCCGGCAACGTCGACGACGAGCGGATCATGCGCGCCGCCGAGGCGGAACCCGGAAGTTGGCTCACCTACGGCCAGACCTATCGGGAACAGCGCTTCTCGACGCTCGACCAGATCACGCGCGACAACGTCCATGATCTGGGCCTCGCCTGGTCCAAGCCGATCGGGGGCCCCAGCGAGCGGATGCAGGGCACGCCGCTGGTCGTCGACGGCGTCATGTACGCGACGAACGGATGGGGCGTGATCTACGCGCTGGACGCCGCCACCGGGAAGGAGATCTGGACCCACGATCCGAAGACCGACCGCACCTACGTCAAGTACTCCTGCTGCGGCGGAGTAGCGAACCGCGGCGTTGCGGTCTACAAGGGCAAGGTCTACGTCGCCCTGTTCGACGGCCGGCTGGTGGCGGTCGACGCGGCGACCGGCGAAGGGATCTGGGACATTGACACCTGGCACCCCTCGGCTCTCGGCCGCTTCAACATCACCGGCGCCCCCCGTGCCGCCGCAGGCAAGGTGTTCATCGGCCAGGGCAGTTCCGAGAGCGGCCGCCGGCGCGGCTACGTCAGCGCCTACGACGCCGAGACCGGCGAGCTCGCCTGGCGCTTCTACCTCGTGCCGGGCGACCCGTCCAAGCCCTTCGAGCACCCCGAGATGGAGATGGCGGCCAGGACCTGGGGCGGCGAGTGGTGGAAGATGGGCGGCGGCGGCACCGCCTGGAACTCCCTGGTCTACGACGAGGAACTGAACCTGCTCTACATCGGGGTCGGCAACGGCGCGCCCTGGTCGCGCCAGGTTCGCTCACCGGGCGGCGGCGACGACCTGTTCCTGACCGCGATCGTGGCGGTCGACGCCGACACCGCCGAGATGAAGTGGTACTACCAGACAGTCCCCGGCGACAACTGGGACTACAGCTCCGCGATGGACATCGCCCTCGGCGAGCTGACCGTTGACGGCGTGGAGCGCAAGGTCCTGCTGCAAGCGCCGAAGAACGGCTTCTTCTATGTCATCGACCGCGAGACCGGCGAGCTGCTGCGCGCCCATCCCTACACCGACACGATCGACTGGGCGACCCATGTCGACATGGAAACCGGCCGGCCGATCGAGAACCTGGACGTCGTCTTCGAGGAGAAGCCCCAGTGGATCACGCCCGCGAACGCCGGCGCGCACAACTGGGAGCCGATGTCCTGGGACGAGGACAAGGGCGTCATGTACTTCTACTACCACGACTACGCGAACTTCTACGCCCTGCCCGAGGAGTTCGTTGAGACCGGCGCCTACACGATCCGCGAGTGGGGGCTGAGCCTCGGCGTGGCCTCCGGCCCCTATCGCCAGAAGCTCCAGGACCAGGCCGGTCCGCGCCCGGAGGACAGGGGATTCCTCGTCGCTTTCGACCCCATCTCCGGCGAGAAAGTCTGGGAGAACCGGCTACCCTCCGCCTTCAACGGCGGCGTGCTCGCGACCGCCACCGGCCTGCTCTTCCACGCCGGCGGCGGCGGCGACTTGAACGCCTACAACGCGGACGACGGAGAGAAGCTGTGGGAGTTCGACGCGTACGGTTCGTTCTCCTCGTCGATCATCAGCTACATGATCGAGGGCACGCAGTACCTGGCAACGATGGTCGGCGGCAGCACGCAGTACGATCGGCCCGGCGAACTGCTCGTGTTCTCGCTCCAGGCGACCCTTGCCGAACCGCCCGCGCGCGACTACTCGATCCCCGAGCAGCCGCCGCTAACCGCAGACGCCGAGACGATCGACCGCGGCAACACGCTCTACCACGAGCACTGCGCGCTCTGCCACCGCGGCCTCGGCCAGACCTCGATCGTCGCCGCCACCTCGCCCGACCTGCGCCGCATGTCGCCTGAAGTCCACGATGACTTCATGGGCATCGTCCAGGACGGCCTGCTGCCGCTCGGCATGCCCGGCTACGCGGACGTCTTCGACGAGGAGGCGACCACCGCGATCCACCAGTTCGTCATCTCGAAGGCGATGGAGGTCCAAGGCGAGCGGTAGCGCCATGCCAACGCCTCGAACGAAGCTCGTCCTGGACTGCGATCCGGGACTGGACGACGCCATCGCGATCCTGGCGGCGGCGCACCACGCCGACCTCATCGGGATCACAACCGTCGCCGGCAACGTCGGGATCCACCGCACGACCCGCAACGCGCTCGTGGTCGCGCAGATCGCAGGTCTGGACGTACCGGTTCATCGAGGCGCCGCACAGCCCTTGGCCGGGGACCCAGTGGACGGAAGCCGGATCCACGGAGAGACGGGCCTCGGTGACTCGGTCCTGCCTGACCTGAACCGGTCCGAAGCGTCGGACGATGCGGTGACCTACCTCTGCGACACCGCTCGCTCCGTCGACCACCTGCACCTGCTGGCGATCGGCCCGCTGACCAACGTCGCGATGGCGCTTGAGCGCAACCCCGACCTGCGCCGGCACCTGGCTGGACTGACGATCATGGGCGGCAGTGCCAGCGCCGGCAACATCACGCCGGTCGCCGAGTTCAACATCTGGGCCGATCCGGAAGCCGCGGCCGTCGTGTTCGACAAGGCCGCACCGCTCACCATGGTCGGCCTCGACGTGACGAGCAAGGTCGTCTTCGGAACGGGCGAAACCGCCCGAATGCGCGCCGCGGAAACGCCGGTGGCCGAGTTCGCCGCCGACCTGATCGAGTTCCTGCGCGATCGCTTCCGGGAATACGTCGGGCAATCCGTCGTTCCGGTGCATGACGCGACGGCCGTCATCGCCGCAACGCACCCTGAGCTGTTCGAGCGGTCGCGCCACCCGGTCACCGTCGAGGTTCAAGGCGAGCACACCCGCGGCATGACCGTGGCCGACCTCCGTCCGGCCGCGCTGATCCAGGCTATCGGCACGCCCGGTGTCCCCTCCAGCGACATCGTTTGGGACGCCGATGTCGAGGCGGTCAGGGAGCTGATCGTGGAGGCGGTGCTGGCCTTCTAGGCCGCACCATCAGCCGTCTAACTCAGCAATCCGCCCAGCCCGCTGGTCGACCCCGTTCTGGTGCAACACCACGTGGTCGACCGTGCCGTCCTCGGCACGTCCAAACGTGATCTGCGCGTCCACGACCCGCAGGAAGAAATACGTCTCTGATTCCGGAAACACCTCGAACCGCGGTTGCCCGGTGAGCTGGACGAACAGGCGATCGCCCTGCCGCGTCACCGTGAAGACAAGGTCCTCGTTGAGCTGATACCGGCCGACGTAGGCGTCGTAGATCGCTGGATCGACCTCGACCGCGGTCCGTAGCGCCGGAGGCACGACGAGCCCGTAGCGCGAGTCCAGGAGGTGGAAGCCCAGGTCGTCGACGCCGTCCCCGGAGTTCGACAGCACGACGACGCCGGTCTGCGATTCGAGGTCGAAGCCGAGGAACGAGCGATAGCCGCCGGTGCCGCCGTTGTGCCAGTGGAGCTCGCGGCCATGTCCGCGGCGTGTGACCCAGCCGAGCCCGATCCGCATGTCGGGCGGCGCAAAGTCGCGCCGCGGTGCGTGGGTGACCGCCATCGCGGCGTGCAAGGGCGACTCGACAAGGCCGAGGTTCGCCTCGACGAACGTCAACATGTCGTTCACCGTCGAGCGCAGCGCCCCGGCGCCGGCAAGCGTGGGGAGGTCCCAGTTGGCGACCGGCTTGAGCTGCACGCTGTGACCGATGGCCAGCCGTTCCTGCTGGGACGACGACAGCGTGATCGACGTGTCGGCCATGCCGAGCGGCTCAAGCAACCGCGCGGACACGAGCGTGTCGTAGTCCGTCTCCTGGCTCAGCGCCAACGCGTGCCCCAGGAGCCCGGCGCCGAGGTTCGAGTACTCGACCGTTTCGCCGATGTCGCGCTCCAGTTCATACGACGACAGGAACTCGTTGAGCTGGGCCACCGTGTAGTCGGCGTAGGGGTTCGCCGCATTGGCCGGCCGCAAGTTCGAGGGCAGGCGCGGCAGTCCGGAACTGTGCGTCGTCAGGTGCAGCAACGTGATCTCGGCCCCGTTCCGGGTCGGCACCGTCACGTCCGGGCCCAGTAGACGCTGAACCGGCTGCTCTAGCTCGAACTCGCCCTCGGCCACGAGTTCGGCCAACAGGATCGCAGTGAACGCCTTGGTGATCGAGCCGATCTCGAAGACCGTGTCGCCGTCGGGCTCGCCCGGGTCGTCCGTCGCGAGACGCCCGTAACCAACCACGCGGCGTCCCCCCGGCTCGACGACACCAACGACGATGCCGACGCTACGCTTCTGCCCGTCGATCCGCTCGATCAGGAGTTCGCGGATCTCCGCGTCGGCCTGCATTGAGCCTGCGGGCTGGATGCCGAAACATGCCGCTCCAGCCAACAGAAGGCCGACAAGCGCGGTCAACGGCCGCTGCACATGGAAGTCCTCCTCGCCTGACCAGCCGGGGCTCAAGCGGCCGCAAGCCACATCGCGTCCGGCTCTGGATGGAGCTCGGACAGAGGCTGCTGGAACTCGACCACGTCGCACTGGAACCTCGGCTTCGCCACTCGCGGAAGATCGCTCTGGATCTTCCCTGCGGCTACGTCCTTCCGCGCCGCTTGGAAGGTCTTCTCGGCCCAAGGATCCGTGTCCGTGAAGAACTCCTCGACTTCGCGACGGAACGCCGCGAAGGTTGACGCCTCGTCCGCAATATCGTCGAGCACAAGCTCGATCCCCCTACGCAGATCCGCGCAGGCGTCGAGCAGCGTTCCCCCGGTGCCGGCAATACCGCCCGGCTGGAGACCGTGGGCGAGGTAGACCTCCGCGCCGTCGTCGTCCTCGATGGTCACGACAGCGCCGCCGCGCATCTCGACGCCGGCGATGTAGTTCCTGCCCTCTACCGGAACCTGGACGGTGAAGAGGAGAGGGTAGGTGGGAGACGAGGCACTCATGGCCCGGCACCGTAGCACGGGTCACACAGTACGGAAGCGCTCGCCACCGTCGACATCGGCTGCATGGGTATGCAAACCCTCGAGCGAGCGGCTAGCGGTCTCGCGGAGCGGTCGGACCGGTCAATCAGCCCGCCCGAGCCAGCACTTCGACCTGAGTTTCGAGCAACTCGCCCAGACGATCCTTCTCCACTTCAAGATCGAAGCGCGTCTGAAGATTGAGCCAGAACCGATCGCTGGTGCCGAAGAAGCGCGAAAGGCGAAGCGCCGTGTCCGCGGTCACGGCCCGCTTGCCGTGAACGATCTCGTTGATCCGGCGGGGGGGCACACTGATGCCCTTGGCGAGCCGGTACTGGCTCAGGCCGAGAGGCTCCAGGAACTCCTCAAGCAGGATCCGGCCCGGGTGGATCGGCTCCAGAACTTTCTTCGCCATCATGCGCTCCTAGTGGTAGTCGACGATCTCGACGGCTTCGGCGCCCGCGTTCTTCCAGGAGAAACAGATTCTGTACCGGTCGTTGATGCGGATGCTGTGTTGGCCGGCTCGGTCACCCTTGAGCTTCTCCAGTCGATTTCCCGGTGGCACTCTCAAATCCTCGAGCCTCTCCGCGGCGTCCAGGATCAACAGCTTCCGAAGCGCAGCCTTCCTGAGGCTCCCCGGAACCGCGCCGCTCCTCTCCCGGTGGAAGAGCTTCTCGCTCCCTCTGTCGCGGAAGCTCCTGATCACCGCCCCATAGTAACGCCACTCGGTACTATCGCGGGAGTCACCGAACGGGTACATGTCCCGGCCCTCGGATACGACGTGGGATGGACGAGCCGTATCATCCGATCCCATGTGCGGCCGTTACACCCTCCGCTCGAAGGCACGAACCGTGGCCGAACACTTCGAGCTCGACGAACTGCCGGACCTGGAGCCCCGCTACAACATCGCGCCGACCCAGGAGGTCACGGTTGTCGCGCTCGACGGCGAGGGCCAGCGCGCCCTGGGGACGATGCGCTGGGGCTTTCCCCGCCGTCGCGGCGGCCCCCAGATCAACCTCCGCGACGACACCGCCGTCGAAGCGCCCAGGTTCCGCACCCTCCTGAGCCGAAGGCGCTGCCTCGTGGTCGCCGACGGCTGGTACGAGTGGCAGCCGCAACCCGACGGCTCGCGCCTTCCCCACTACATCCGAATGCCCGGCGGCGGACCGTTCGGCTTCGCCGGGGTCTGGAACCGGACACCCGACGGTCTGGCCTGCACGATCCTCACTTGCGCCGCCAGCCAGCCGATCGCTGCGATCCACGACCGGATGCCGGTCATCGCCGAACCGCCCTACGAGCACTGGCTGGACGGTCCCCTGCGGGATCCCGCCGAGCTGGGCGAGCAGCTCAGGAACTACACCGGCGAGCTCGAGTTCTTCCCGGTCTCAACGCGAGTGGGCAACTACCGCAACGACGACTCGTCGCTAGTCGACCCGGCCTGAGCCAAGACCGATAGACCGCCAGACGAAGTACATCGCCGGAAACACGAAGGTCACGCCAAGGAACACCGTCACCAGGCCGCCGACCATGGGCGCGGCGATCCGCTTCATCACGTCGGCGCCGGTGCCTGTCGACCACAGGATCGGCACCAGGGCGACGAACGTGGTCAGCACGGTCATCGTGATCGGTCGGATTCGCAGCACCGCAGCCTCGATGACCGCCTCGCGGAGGTGGGCCAGGTTCTCCATCCTGCCGGCGCTCTTCCGCTCGCCGAAGACGAGGTCCAGGTAGAGCAGCATCACCGCTCCGGTTTCCGCGGCAAGCCCCGCGAGGGCGATCATCCCCACCCAGACGGCCACGGACCAGTTGTAGTCGAGCCCGTCCAGCAGCCAGACCGATCCGACCAGCGAGAACGGCACCGCCGAAACGATGAACGCGGTCTTGATCACCGAGCTCGTGCTCAGGTAGAGGATCACGAAGGTCAACACGAGGGTGAGCGGGACGATAAACAGGAAGCGCTCGCGGGCCCGCTCCATGTACTCGTACTGGCCGGACCAGAGGAGCGTGTAGCCGGGAGGCAGGACGACCTTGTCGGCGACCTCAGCGCGGGCCCGGCGGATCCAGCCGCCGATGTCGGACACGTTGAGATCGACGTAGACCCACGCGTTCGGCCTGGCGCCTTCCGACTTGATCGAGGGCGGGCCGTCCCGGATCTCGATCGCCGCCACCTGACCGAGCGGTACCTGGGCGCCGTTCGGCGCCGTCACCAGGATCTGCTTCATCGACTCGGGATCGTCGCGCAGTTCCCGCGGATAGCGCACGTTGATCGGGTAGCGCTCCAGCCCCTCGACGGTCCAGGAGACGTTCATGCCGCCAACCGCGGACTGGATCGTGTCCTGGATGTCGGCGATCCGCAGACCGAAGCGCGCCGCCGCTTCCCGGTCGATGTCGAAGTCGAGATAGGCGCCGCCCATGACCCGCTCGGCATACGCCGAGAGGGTCCCCGGCAATGGCTTGACCACCGTCTCGACCTGCTGCGCGAGCCGCTCCAGGGTCGAGAGATCCGGGCCGCCGAGCTTGATTCCGACCGGCGTCTTGATCCCGGTCGAAAGCATGTCGATCCGGGTCTTGATCGGCATGGTCCAGGAGTTCGTCACCCCCGGGAACTGGAGCGCCCGATCGAGTTCCGCGATCAGATCGTCCGGGCTGAGACCGGGGCGCCACTCGTCCTGGTCCTTGAGCACGATCGTCGTCTCGAGCATGGACAGCGGCGCCGGGTCAGTCGCCGTCTCCGCCCGGCCGACCTTGCCGAACACGGACTCGACTTCAGGAAAGCTGCGGATGATCCGGTCCGTCTGCTGGACGATCTCGCGTGCCTTCGCGATCGACACGCCCGGCAACGTCGTCGGCATGTAGAGGAGATCGCCCTCCCACAGCGGCGGCATGAACTCGGAGCCGATTCGCTTCAGCGGCGTGACGGTCGCGCCCAGCAGCCCGATCATCACGACGATGACCAGCCAGCGGAATCGCATGGCCCCGGCCACCAGCGGTCGGTAGACAAAGCGCAGGAACCGGGACACCGGATTGCGCCGTTCCGAGATGATCCGGCCGCGCACGAGCCAGAGCATGAGCACCGGCACCACGGTCACCGCGACCACCGAAGCCATCGCCATGGAGTAGGTCTTGGTCAGCGCCAGCGGCTTGAACAACCGCCCCTCCTGGGCTTCCAGGGTGAAGACCGGCAGGAACGACACCGTGATGACGAGCAGGCTGAAGAACAGCGTCGGGCCGACTTCCTGCGCCGCGCGCAGGACGATCTCGAAGTGGGACCGCTTCCCCCTGTCCGCCTCGAGGTGGCGGTGCACGTTCTCGACCATCACGATCGAGGCGTCGACGAGCACTCCGATCGAGATCGCGATGCCCCCGAGCGACATGATGTTCGAGCCCAAGCCCTGGACCCGCATCACGACGAAGGCGAGCAGGACCGAAACCGGAATCGCCAGGATCGGCACCAACGCGGACCGGAAGTGGAACAGGAAGACGAGGCACACGAGCGCCACGACGATCGACTCCTCGACCAGGGTGTCCGTGAGCGTCGCGATGGAGCGTTCGATCAGGCCACTGCGGTCGTAGGCGACCGAGATCTCGACGTCGTCCGGCATGCCGCCGGCCAGTTCGGCCAAGCGCTCCTTGACCCGCTCGATCGTCGTGCGGGTGTCGGCACCAGAACGAACGACGACAATGCCCCCCACCGTCTCGCCCTCGCCGTTCCAGTCGGCCAGGCCGCGCCGGATCTCCGGTCCGATCGTCACATTGGCGACATCGCGGAGCAGGATGGGTACGCCGCCTGGGCCGGCCGAGAGGACGATCGTCTCCAGGTCCCGCACTTCTCGCACGTAGCCGCGCCCCCTCACCATGTACTCACGCTCGGCCAGCTCGATCAGGCGTCCGCCGACATCCGCGTTCGACTCCTGGATCGCCCGCCGCACGACCGGCAGGGAGAGCCCGTAGGCCCGGAGACGGACCGGGTCGACCTCAACCTGGTACTGGCGCACGAAGCCTCCGATCGAGGCGACTTCGGACACCCCTTCGACCGCCATCAGGCTGTACTTCAGGTACCAGTCCTGGAGCGAGCGGAGTTCCGCCAGCGACCGCGAGTCCGAGTTGAGCACGTACATGAAGGCCCAGCCCACGCCGGTGGCGTCCGGCCCGAGCTGCGGCGACACGCCTTGCGGCAACCTGTTCCCGAGCCCCGCGACGGACTCGAGAACCCGCGAGCGCGCCCAGTAGAGGTCCGTCCCGTCCTCGAAGATCACGTAGACGAAGGAGAAGCCGAAGAACGAGTAGCCGCGGACGACCTTGGCGTAGGGAACGGACAGCATCGTCGAGGTGATCGGGTACGTCACCTGGTCCTCGACGACCTGGGGCGCCTGCCCCGGGAACTCGGTGTAGAGGATCACCTGCACGTCCGAGAGGTCGGGAATCGCGTCGATGCGCGTCGTCCTCACCGACCACACGCCTGCGGCCACGGACAGCACCAGGCCCGCCGCAACCAGCAACTGGTTGCGGAGCGACCACTCGATGACGCGGTTCAGCATCGGATCACCTGCCGTGGTCCCCGTGGCTCATATCGCCGCCCTCTTGACCCATCTCACCCATGTCGTGGCCCTCGCGGGCGCCGCCTGACGCCGGCGCCGCGTCGATCATCTTCTGCACCGCCACCTGCAGTCTGGACTCCGAGTCAAGCAGGAACTGCGACGAGGTGACGACTTCGTCTCCGGCCGCAAGACCCGAACGGACCTCGGCGAGCCCCTCCGAGAGCTGGCCCAGCTCGACTTCGCGCGGCTCGAACCGGCCGCCGCCCAGCGCCACGATGACGACGTTCCGGCGGCCGGTCCGCAGCACCGAATCGGTCGGTACGGTCAACGCCCCCCTGACCAGGACCGGGTCGAAGACGACGGTCGCGAACATCCCCTGCCGCAAGCGGCCCTCCGGATTGGGCACCGCGATCTTGACCGTCAGGGTCCGCGTCTGTTCCGACATCTCGGGTTCGATGAACTCGACCGTGCCGCGGATCGTCTCGCCCGGGAAGTAGGTGAATGCCGCCTCCGCCTCGACGCCCGGACGGATCCAGACGACCTGATCCTCGAACACCTCGACCGACAGCCACAGGGACGTGATGTCGGCGATGTGGTACGCCTCCATGCCGGGCGTCACCGCCATCCCCTCGAGCCCCGGCATGCGTTTCATCACCAAACCACCCGCCGGTGCGGTCACCGTCAGCGTCCGGAAAATCTCGCCCGTCTCCTCCAGGCGTGCGATCTGATCGGGCGAGATGTCCCAGAAGGCGAGCCGCGCCCTCGCCGCCGCCACCAGCGCCTCGGCTCGAAGCCGGGCGTCATCCGCACCGTCCCCGAACCTGGACGCGTAGCGGATCGCCGAGAGCAACTCCTGTTCGGTCTGGACCAGCTCCGGCGAGTAGACCTCGAACAGCCCGGCGCCCTCGGTCACCGGCTCGCCGACATAGTTCACGTAGACCTTCTCGATCCACCCGTCGTACTTCGTGGTTACGGTGACCATCCGCTCCTGGTCGTACTCGAGATAGCCGACCGTCCGGATCTCGTGCCGGAGGTCCCGCCGCGTCGCCGTCTCAGTCCGGACGTTCATGTTCTGGACCACGACCGGATCGATCACCACCGTCGCTCCCGCGCCGAGAGCACGCTCCGCCTCGTCCGCGTACACCGGCAGGTAGTCCATTCCCATCTCGTCCGTGGCCGGCACCGGCGAGCTGATCGTCGGATCCATGGGATTGCGGTAGAAGAGGATCTCCCGCTCACCTCCGGCAGCCGACCGCTCCTCGCCCGAGGCGGCGCTCGCCATCGGCCCCGCGTGGTAGCCGACCGTCCGCTGCAGCCAGGTGTCCACCGGGTGAATCCCCAGCGGATCGAAGAACAGGAGGTAGAAGGCCGCGAAACTCCCCGCGACCCAGGCGGCGCCGCGCACCAGCGCCTGAAACGACAAGCCGGAACCGTTCGTCTTGTTCGTCATCTCGCTGCCCCTCCGTTCCCTGTCAGGCCCGGCAGGGGCCGCCCGACCGCCCCCTCCAGCTCCGCGAGACCGATCAGGTAGTCCGCCCTCGCCCTGTCGGCCGCCGTCCGCGCCTCGAACAGAACGTGCACGGCGTCGAACAGGGCGAGCGTGTTCAGGGCGCCGGCGATGTAGCCCCCCTCCGCCGATTGGAGAGCTTCCTCCGCCTGGACGATCAGCAGATCCTCGAGCAAACGCAGGCGCCGCCAGGCCAGAGGCAGCCGCTGCACGAGCTCGCCCACCTCTGTTTCGATCGCAAGCTCCGCACCGCGCCTCTCATCGACCGCGTGGGACCGCAGGTCGAGAGCTTCCTGCACCGCCGCGGCCCGGCGCCGGCGGCGGAGCGGCAGCGTGACGCCGCCGCGAACCCCGAACACGTCGTTGCCGTTACCTGCCGGGGCCAGGAGTCGTGCAGCCTCGTCGCCCCGTGGCGTCACCAGCGTGTAGGTGACCCCGACGGTGAAGTCGGGTCTGCGCGCCATCCGCGCCAGCCGCTCCAGCACCTCAGCCTGGGCAAGTCCGGCGCCGGCGGCCCGCAACTCGGGCCGCGACGACCGCGCGAGAGCCAGCAGTGCCTCAGTCGCCGGCCTGAATCCTTCGATTGTTCGCGCCATGCGCCCTCTGGCCACCGGCGCAGCGGCCGGCCGGTCGCGTAGGGAGTTCAGCCGGGCCCGGAGAGCGGCCTCGCGGAGATCCAGGTCCACCAGGGCCCGCTCCGCGCGGGTGATCTCTGCCTGCAGCTTGAGGACCGCCTGGGTCGAACCCACGCCGGTCGCGTACCGGGACTGGGCGATCTCCTCGTGCTGGATCAGATGCTCCAGGAAGGTCGCCGCAACCTCCCGCGACCGGTCCAGGAAGGCCAACTCGTGGTAGAGCCGCCTGACTTCGGTGACCAGGCGGAGCCGTCCCGCCTCCACCTCGTGTTCCAGGACGACCGCGCCTTCGACCGCCGCGGCCTCCCGCAGATCGAGCTTTGCCAGCCACGGCAGGGGCTGACTGAAACCGAGCATGAGCCGCTGAGGCCCGACCCGCGTCTCCGGCGGAGCGAGGAACGCGGTCGCTTCGGCCGTCGGATCCGGCAGGGAGGCGACCTGGGGCGCCTTCTGCGCCGCGGCGCGTGCCCGGGCGAAGCCGGCTCGAATAGCCGGATTCCGGCCCAGCGCCTCCTCGACCAAGGCACGCAGCACCGGGTCCCGGATTCCCTCCGCGACCAAGTCGGCCGCGGTCGGCGCCGGAGCTTCGGTCAGGTGGCGCTGCTGATCGGTTTCGGCCGCCAATGGTCGCGCGGTCGCCGCCGCGATCAGCACGACGGCAAGCAGGCAAGGCGTTGATCGATGCATCTGAATCCCCCGCAGAAACGTGTTCCCTGCGGCCGTCTCCCTCAGAAGACGACCGCTCGACTCGCTTCAGCGGAGGATCAGAGCAACAGTGCCGAGAACAGCGTGTAGCGCGGAACGGCGGGCGGTGGATCCCCGTCGCTGACGAGGACCGCGGCCTCCTGGCTACAGGTGGCGGGCGTGTCCAACCCGCAATGGGACAGCGCAGGCGGATCGATGTCGCCGGCAGAGCCGCACAGGATCGCTTCGGCTGACGGAGGCGCCGATTCGGCGCTGCAGCAGGCCGACATCAGCATCTTGCCGTGGCTGCAGGACGCCATCTCGCGGGTCTCCTGCATCGCGCACGGGTCGTCCGGCGCGACGAGCGAAACGCACATTCCCGCCACCGGGGCGGCCAGGACCGCCAGTGCCAGGAACGCCGAGATGAGCTGGAAAGCGCTGCGCATCGTAATCACTCTATACCCCCAACCCTTCCGCGGCCTGAAATACTCCGGCATCCGCTCCAACCGTCAAGCCCGTTCACAACCTCATTGCCGGAGATCAGATGATCCGCTTCCCCGCCTTTTCCCGCCGCAGCTTCCTGCAAACGACGACCGGTCTGGCCGGTGCCCTGGCCCTGCCCCGGATGTCCCTTGGCGCCGAGGTCCGGCCGGCGCCCGGCATGCCGGCGCCCCGCTTCGTGCAGACGAACGGCATCCGCATGGCGGTCTACGAGCAGGGATCGGGTATCCCCGTCGTGTTCTGCCACGGCTTTCCCGAACTCGCCTTCTCCTGGCGCTTCCAGCTTCCGGCGCTCGCCGACGCGGGGTTCCGCGCCATCGCCCCCGATCAACGCGGCTACGGACTGACCGACAGGCCCGACGACGTGACGGACTACAGCCTGAGGCACCTCTGCGACGACATGGCGGGGATGCTCGACGCACTCGAGATCGACAAGGCGGTCTTCTGCGGCCACGACTGGGGCGGCGGCGTGGTCTGGATGATGGCGCGCCTGCACCCCGACCGCTGCCTCGGCATCGTCGGCGTGAACACCCCGGGCGGGCGGCCGCCGAACCTGCCGCGCAGCCAACCGCCCGAGGAACCGCTCATCGTGAGGAGTGAGAACTACTACACGATCCAGTTCCAGGAACCGGGCCGGGCCGAAAAGGCGCTGTCTGCCGACGTCCGCAAGTCGTTCCAGATGCTCCTGCGCCGCGGCTACATCTGGGACGTCGAGGCGTTCAAGGCGATGCCGGAGGACTCTCCCGAGCGGCAGATGGATCTGCTCCGCATGCTCGAGCGAGACGACTACCCCGGCGAGGTGTTCCTGTCGGAGGAGGCCCTGGACTACTTCACCGAGACCTTCGAGATCACCGGCTTCACCGGCGGCCTGAACTGGTACCGCATGGCGGGCCGTCCCTTGCCGGGGATCGAGAACGCGAAGTGGGAGATCGACGTGCCCTGCCTCTACATCGGCGCCGAGAACGACGTCATCCTGCGGCCCTCCTCGGCCGACGGCATGGAGGACTTCATCGACGACTTCGAGAAGTACACGGTTGCGGACTGCGGCCACTGGACGCAGCAGGAGAAGCCCGAGGAGACGAACCGGGTCCTGATCGACTGGCTGCGGCGGAAGATCGCTAAGACCGCGTAGCGCCCACTCGAGCGGCGGCCGCCGTTACTCCCCGATCCGCTCCCAGACCAGTGAGTCCTGGACCATGCTCCCGTCCACTTCCCGGGCCGGTGGCTGGAGTGTCAGCGTCCGTTCCCCGAACGCGTAGAAACGCTGGGCGTCCGTGTTCATGCAGCTCGGGTACCAGCAGCCCGACCGGTGGTGGACGATGTAGCCGTCGTCCGCGTGGATCGTGTACGGACCGAAGTAGCTGATGTAGGTGCCGATTGCGGCGCCCGCCTCCTCGGCGGTCGGGCGCGGGCCGGCGAAGGGCTGACGCTCCGGCCGCACCAGGTGCACGGCCATGTGCCCGGACGCTGTGTAGATGATGAAGCCGTCCTCAAAGGTCCGTTCAACAGTCTCTGCTTCTCCCGCTTCGTCCCGCCGTTCCAGCCGGTCGAAGTGCCAGAAGCCGATGAAGCGCCGGTGTTCGTCGGTTAGTTCGGCGAGGTCCGGCAGCTTTCGCCAGGTCAGCCGAACCGTCCCGCCGTCCGCGCCGGCAGGCGGTTGCAGCGTCAGCAGGTCCTCGGCGAACTCGTAGTTGCGAACGTAGTCCGAGCCCGCGGCGTTCGGGTTCATGCTCGACCGGAGGTGGTGGGTGACGGCGCCCGCCTCCGGGTCCACCGTGAAGGCCCCGAAGTACGCCGTGTACGAGCGGTAGGCGGCGAGCCGTTCTTCCGGCGTCGCACGAGTTCCCGGGGTGGCGGCCTGACGGTCGGCGCTCTGGATCACGACCCCCATGGCGCCAGCCGGGTCGTACATGATGAAGCCGGTCGACTCCTCGTTGCGCGACAGCTCCTCGCCGTCGGCCGAGTGGCGCACGATCGATACGAGTTCCCAGGCGCCGTGGAACGCCGTGGCCGGATCATCGGCAGCAGCCGCGACCGGCGTTCCCTCTTCGTTCGCGGCCGAGCCGCCGCAGGCAGAGAGCAGCAGCAGGCACGCACAAGAGAAAGCAGCCAGAGTCGAACGCATCTCCGCCTTCCTCGATCCAAGGGCTCCAGGTTGCGGGGTCACCGCTTCGCCACTCCCCTGCGGTCACAAACGGGCAGTTCCCGGCCAGATAACTTCATCGATCAGAGACTACCCGCAAGAACCTGGTTCAGGGCGTTCTCGAGCGTCGACTTCGCGGCGGCCTTCTCCTCGGCCATGCCTTCCCCAGCGAGCGGCCTCTGTTCCTGCGCGTCGTTTGTCGCCGACGCCGACGGAACCGCCGTTGTCGCTGAAGAAGAGCACGAGCGTGTTCTCGGCAACGCCGTGCTCGTCGAGCGCATCGAGGATCCGGCCGGCGGTCGATTCCTCCCAGCCGCGCGGCGGCTCGAGTGCATCCAGGTCCGCGTAGAGCGGCAGATCCTCCTCCTTCGCCTGCAGCGGTGAGTGCGGAGCGCTGAACGGGACGTACAGGAAGAACGGCGCGGCGCCGCCGGCATGACGGTCGATGAACCGCACCGCGTGCTCGGCCAGCAGGTCCGTCACGTACCCCTCCTCGTCCACCGGCTCGTAGTCGTGGCTCCAGTCCCGCTCACCCTCCCGCTCCTTCGTGAAGTAGTCGACGGCCGTGTTGTGCCCCACGAACTCCGTGAAGCCGCGATGAGGACGATGTTCGGGAGGGGATGCGGCGCCGTAGCCGAGTCCGGGGCGGGGCCGTCGGCGCAGGCGGCGAGGAGAAGGGCCGGGGCGGCGAGCGCGAACGTGTGGAAGAGACGAAGACGGACCGGAAGCCGGGTCACGATCCAACTAGGTTACACGCAGGGTCTACGCCTCGCGGAGCAGGTCCGTGATCTTCTGCCGCGAGGCGCCGAAGGCGGGTAGCAGGCCGCCGATGACGCCGGTGATGGTCGCCAGGAAGATGCCGGAGAACATCGCGAATGGGGACGTGCGCAGTTGGAACGTGATCTCGCTGAACGTCACCTGGTTCATCGTGCCGGTCTGGATCGCGTTCAGGGGCAGGGCGAGGAGAGCGCCGAAGCCGCCGGCGACCAGGCCCAGGAGCACCGCCTCCAGGAAGAAGCTGCCCATGATCGAGCGCCGCCGGAAGCCCAGGGCGCGAAGGGTGCCGATCTCGCGGGAACGGGCGGCGACCTGGGCGTACATCGTGTTGGCGGCGGCAAAGCAGGCGCCGACCGCCATCAGGACCGCGAGCACGTTGCCGAGGACGATGAACTGGCCCGAGGCGGCGTCCGTCTGCTGCTCGTAGTACTCGGTCTCCGGCACCGCGGACACCTGGAGCCGCTGATCGTCCTTGATCGCCGCGATCAGATCCCGGGTCGCGGCCGGTGACGCCGTCTTGAGCCGCGTCGAGGAGTAGTAACCGCTGCGCCGGAACGAGTCGCCGAGATCGCGGGCATCGCCCCAGATCTCGGAGCCGTGTGCGCCCACACCCGTGAACGTGCCGACGACACGGAACGTGGTGCGCCCCATCTTGCGCTCGTCGCCGATCCGCAGCCCGAGTCTCCCGGCGAGGCTGCGGCCAACGATGATCTCGCCGCGCCCCGGCTCGAAGACCTTCCCCTCTACGATTTCGAAGGTCGGCCGGATCGCGAACGCCGCCGGCTCGACGCCGCGGACCATCACGTTCGTCTCGGTTCCGTCCACCCGTTTGAAGATCTGAATCGTCACCGTCTCGCCCGACGCCAGCACCGACTCGTCGCCGCGCTCCACCCCCGGCATCGCCGCCAGCAGACGATGGCTATCCTGACCGTAGGAACTCTCCATCTCGCTGCGCGTGCCGTCCCTCATCACGATGACGATCGAAGGGTCGCCGGTCTCCGAAAAGGCTGCCCGCAGGCCGCCGGCGAGGGCGAGAACGCCGATGTAGACGAGAACGACGAAGCCGATCGAGGCCAGGGTCATGAAGGCCACGCCCCGGCGTTCGAACAGGTTGCGGTAGGTGTACTTGATCGGGATCATCGATCCGCCTCCAGTTCCGTGGGCCCGGACCCAGCCGGCACTCGCATGAAGCCGCTCACCGTCAGAGTCTCCGCAGCCCGTCGACGATCTTGAGGCGAGCCGCGGCTACGGCCGGGAAGACGCCGCTCAGGAGCCCGATCGCAATGCCGATCGCGACCGCCGTGGCCGCCGTCTGGCGGTCGAGACCGAAGCCGCCGAACCCGAAACCGAACCCGTCCAGGACCGGCGCCAGAGCCTGGAGCGCGCCCGCCGCGAAGGCGATGCCCAACAGCGAACCGAACACGCCCACCGCCAGCGACTCGCCGATCACCATGCCGATCACCTGGTTGCGGCGGAAGCCGAGCGTGCGGAGCACCGAGACCTCGGTGGTCCGCTCACGCGCCGCCATCGCCATCGTGTTGGCCGTGATCAGGAAGATCGAGACGACGATCGCCAACCCGATCGCGGAGAAGAAGAACTGGACGTTGCCGAGCATCTCGGTGAAGGAAGCGGCAAACGCCTCCGCGGTCTCCGCCCGCACCTGGTTGTCCGAGTTCTCGAACATCGCCTCGGCAGCCGCAATCACCGCCGGCGACGCGTCCGGGTCGTCGAGGAGCAGCCAGTACGTGCCGTTCTGGCCCGGGTTGTTCATTGCCTCTTCGACGTAACGCCGGTGAAAGAAGATCTGCCGCTCCTGCGACTCCTCCTCCGTATCGAAGATCGCGCGCAGTTCGAGTTCGACGTTGATCGGGAAGATGTCGCCCTGGATCGCGATCGCGTCGCCGATCGCCCAGCCCTGGGTCTCCGCCAGCGTGCGGCCGGCGGCAAAGGCGGTTCGCTGCGCCGCGAAGGCATCCCACTCCTCCTCGTTGAAGTCGACGTCGTAGAAGACGCTCCGGAAAGTCTCCGGATCGATCGTGAAGCGCGGGAAGAAGTTCTCAGGCCGTGAGTCCTTGTAGACGCCCTGGAACCAGTTCTGCGGCGTGACCGCCTCGACGTGATCGATCGTCCGCAGCCGCTCTTCGTACGCCTCGGGCAGCGGGAACGTGAGCGAGATCGCGTTGCGGACGACCAGGCGGTCCGGAATCGACGACTCGTCGGCGAAGCTCAGCGCGTCGTTGACCACGCCGAGCAGCGCCAGGATGAACAGGGCCATCGCCAGACTGGCCATGGTGAGGAAGGTGCGCCGCTTGTTGCGCAGCAGGTTGCGCCGGATCAGCTTGATCATGCTCCTCCCCCCACCTCGGACGACACCAGTTGGCCCTTGTCGAGACGCAGCAGGCGCTTCGCGCGCGCCGCCGCGGTCGGGTCGTGGGTCACCATGATGATCGTCTTGTTGAACTGCTGGTTGAGCTGCACAAGCAGGTCGAGGACTTCGCGGCCCGAGTCGGCGTCCAGGTCGCCGGTCGGCTCGTCGGCGAGCAGCAGGGTCGGGTCGGTGACGATCGCGCGGGCAATCGCCACCCGTTGCTCCTGGCCGCCTGAGAGCTGCCGCGGGTGGTGCTTCATCCGGTTGTTCAGGCCGACCACGGAAAGCGCGGTCTGGACCCTCTTGCGGCGGGCCGCCTTCGAAGACCGCCGAAGCGTCAGCGGCAGTTCCACGTTCTCGTACGCGGTGAGTACCGGGATCAGGTTGTAGAACTGGAAGATGAAGCCGATGTTCCGCTGGCGCCACTGGGCGAGCTTGCCCTCGCTCAGCCGGCTTACCTGCTGCCCGGCGACCGTCAGTTCGCCGCTGCTCGGCCGGTCGATGCCGGCGAGCAGGTTGAGCAGCGTGCTCTTGCCCGAGCCTGACGGCCCCATCAGGGCCACGAAGTCGCCCTGCTCGACGTCGAGGGTGATCCCCTGGAGCACCTTCAACTCGAAGGCGTCGCGCCGGTAGTTCTTCGTCACGTCCCGCAACTGGACGACGGTTTCAGCCATCGATCAACTCCCTCTTGGCGCTCGGAGCTTGCGCTCCGCGCGCTCTTCGTACCGTGTCAGTCATCATCTTGCGACGGTCAGGAGACCTCGCGCACCCGCATCCCATCGACCAGTTCCGCCGACGGCCGTTGTACGACCGTCTCGCCGCCGCTCAGTCCCGACAGCACTTCGAACTCGTTGTCCTGCTCCAGGCCCAACTCGATCGGCGAGCGGGCCAAGGCGCCGTCACGAACGACCCAGGCATAGCTCCGACCGCCCTCGGTCAGGACCGCCGTCACCGGAATCAGGATCTTCGGCGCCGCCTCGAGCGCCGCCTGGTCCGTGCCCTCCTGGAGGAACGTCACGGTGCAGCTCATGTCCGGCACCAGGCGTTCGTCCCAGTCGTCGATCGTCACCTTGACCTGAACCACGGCGCGCTGGCGGTCGGCGGTGGGCACGATCTGCCGCAGGCTGCCGGTGTACTCGTGGTCAGGCACCGCATCGACCCGGATCGACGCCGGCTGGCCGAGTTCGATGCGGGCGATGTAGCTCTCGTTGATGTCCGCCTCGACTTCGAGCGAGGTCGGATCGGCGATCCGCACCAGCGCCCCGGTCGACTGCTGGCTGGTGAACCCGCCCGGCGCAACCATCTCTCCCACTTCGACCGTGCGCTCGATGACCACGCCGTCGACCGGCGAGCGGATCACCGTGTAGTCCAACTGCGCCCGGACCGAGTCGAGGTCGGCGCGCGCCGTGCCCACCTGCGCCTTCGCCACCTGGAGCGTCGTGATCGCCGCGTCGTGGTCGGCGCTGGGGGCCACGCCCGCCTCGACGACCCGGCGCTGACGACCCTCCTCGCGCACCGCGTCGGCAAGCCGCGCCATCGACTCGATCAGGGCCGCCTCGGCCCGGCGCACGGTGGCCTGCAAATCCAGGCTGTCGAGCACGGCGATCAGATCCCCGGCCGCGACCGCGTCCCCCTCGTCGACGTAGAGCTCGGTGATCCGGCCGGTGATCTTCGCCCCCACCGCGGCCCGCACGCGGGCGTAGGTGTAGCCGGTCGCGTTGAGCACCGCCGACGCCTGCTCCGCCGTCAGCCGCTGCACCGTCGCCGTCTCCACCTCGGGCATGAGCCACGGTGCGTACTGCTCGAACGGCACCGTCCGCCAGGCGTAGACGGCTGCTACGACGAGCACCAGGAAGACGCCCCACTTGATGTAGCGGCCGCGGCGCGGCCTGTATTCGTACTCGTCGTCGGCGCGCAGGATGGACAGATCGGGCCGCGGCGGCGGCTCTGAGCCGCCGCCGGGACTCGCCAGGGCGCTCACCGGCGCACCGGTAGCACCGGCGGACGCACTCCACCGGTCAATCGTTCCATGCCGCGCATTCTATGGTTCTAACCTACGCGACGCGGTCGCCAGGGTTGCGGGCGAGGACGCGGCCACTCGGTTAGCCGGCCGGCCGCTCCAACGAGGACAGTAGCTCGAAGTCCGAATCGGCGGTTTCCACGACGGCGCCATGATGCGCTGCGCAGGCGGCGATGAGAATGTCGGCGGCCGGCACGGTAACCCCGTGCCTCCGGGACCGCCGGGCCAGTTCGTAGGCGGCGCGCCAGACATGTTCGTCGATGGGAAGCTCGGGCACTGCGTCGGCCAGACTCCGGAGCACCTTCCGCTCCCGATCGCCGCGGGCGCCGTTCCAGAGCTCGAGCTGCACCACCGGACACCAGCAAGCCCGTCCGGACGTCAGGGCGTCTTCGACCCGAGCGCGAACGGTCGGATCGCCGTCCGGACGCAGCAGGTGGATCCAGGACGACGTGTCGACGAGAATCACCCGCCCTAGCCCCGGCGACGAAGCGCCTGAAGCTCCTCAGGCGTCATCAGGTCGTCGCACGTTCCCGCGTATCGAGCCAGCTCCGCCATCCGCATCCGGCGGTTGAAGTCGGAAATGGCCCCGACGATGGCCTCGCGCTTTGTCTTCGCATTCGTGAACTTGATCGCATCCTCAAGCTCACGACGAGGAATATCAACAGTGGTCTTCATGATCCCAGACTAACCCCTTGTTGGAATCCTCGCCAACGCCTGAAGGAATCTCCTCGACCTGCTCCTCCTCAATCAGAGCAACAAGCGGCGTTGCGGCCTACTCCCGGCGCACGACTTCGTCCGTCGTGAACACATACTCCGTCACCTGCCGGTACGTCTCTCCCGGTCGAAGCACCGTGCTGGGGAACCCGGGCTGGTTCGGAGAGTCGGGGAAGTGCTGCGTCTCGAGGCAGAGGCCACCTCGGCGGACGTAGGGCCGGCCGCTCTTGCCGACCAGGGTGCCGTCGAGGAAGTTGCCTGTGTAGAGCTGCAGGCCGGGGGCGGTGCTGGTGACAAGGAGCAGCCGGCCGCTCGTCGGTTCGTGGAGCCGCGCCACGGGTTCCGGTTCGGCAACAGCGGCGCCAGACTCCTGTACCACCCAGTTGTGGTCGTATCCGCCACCGAAGCGAAGCTGTTCGAAGTCGTCGTCGATCCGGTCGCCGACCCGCGTCAAGGGAACGAAGTTCATCGGTGTCCCCTGGACGGACGCGATCTCGCCGGTTGGGATCAGGTCGGCGCCAACCGGGGTGTAGGCCAGGCTGGGCAGAGTGAGTTCGTGGTCGAGGATGTCCCCCTCGCCTTCGCCCTTCAGGTTGAAGTAGGAGTGGAAGGACAGGTTGACCACAGTGGGTGCGTCCGTCACGGCCTCCGCTTCGATGCGGAGATCGCTGACACCCAGCACATACCGGACCTCGAAGTCGACGTTGCCCGGATAGCCCTCTTCGCCGTCAGGGCTCCGGTAGCGAAGCGCCACGCCCCTGCCGTGCCCGGTCAGGATCGGCTCGCCGTCCCAGACGACTCGAGTCAGACCGCGGACGCCGCCGTGGAGGCTGTTCTCCCCGTTGTTCTGCGGCAGGGTGTAGGTTTCGCCGTCGAGCGTGAAGCGTCCTCCGGCAATCCGGTTCGCGTAACGGCCGACGATGGCGCCGAAGTACGGGTTCGTGTCCGCGACGTAGGACTCGAGGTCGTTGAAACCGAGCACGACATCGGCGAACTCGCCGTCGCGGTCCGCGGCCGTCAAGGACACGATCGCGCCACCCAGTTCGGAGATCTCGACGCTGGCGCCTGAACGCGATTCGAGACGGAACAGTTCGACCTCTTTGCCGTCGAATTCGCCCCAGGGGCGCCGGGTCACCTCCACGAAGAGGCCCGGGCCAAGACACCCGCCGGCGAGCGCCGCGGCAAGGAGGAGAAAGGGAACAGACCTGCGCATGGCACGCGGCAGAGTACCAGCGGGACTTCACCGGCAGCGGCCAACCCGGCTAACCTTCGGCCATGCCCGACTTCCGCCACCAACACCTGTTCGAACATCCGAACTCCAACGAGCCGGAGTACCGCCTTCTGACGTCGGACCACGTCCGCGTCGAGTCGGCCGGCGGCCGCGAGACCCTCCACATCGATCCCGAGGCGCTGCGGCTCATCGCCCGCGACGCGATGGACGACATCGCCCACCTGCTCAGGGCCAGCCACCTGGAGCAGTTGCGCCGCATCCTCGACGATCCCGAAGCCTCCGAGAACGACCGCTTCGTGACGCTCGAACTGCTCAAGAACGCCAACATCGCGGCCGGCCGGGTGCTCCCCGGCTGCCAGGACACGGGCACCGCGATCGTGCTCGGCTACAAGGGCCAGGACGTCTACACCGACTGCGACGACGAAGAGGTGCTCTGCCGCGGCATCTACGACGCCTACCAGGAGCGCAACCTGCGCTACTCCCAGATGGCGCCCCTGTCGATGTACGAGGAGAAGAACACCGGCACGAACCTGCCGGCACAGGTCGACCTCTACGCCGCGCGCGGCGACGAGTACCGCTTCCTGTTCATCGCCAAGGGCGGCGGCTCCGCCAACAAGTGCTTCCTGTACCAGGAGACGAAGGCGATCCTGAACCCGATCTCGCTGATGAACTTCGTCGACGAGAAGCTCCGCACCCTCGGCACCTCGGCCTGCCCGCCCTACCACATCGCCCTGGTCGTCGGCGGCACGTCGGCCGAGGCGACGATGAAGACGCTCAAGCTCGCGACCTGCCACGCGATGGACGACCTGCCCACCACCGGCAACGAGTTGGGCCGCGCCTTTCGCGACCTGGAGATGGAACAGCAGATCTTCGACCTCTGCACCCGCATCGGCATCGGCGCCCAGTTCGGCGGCAAGTACTTCGCCCACGACGTGCGGGTCATCCGTCTTCCCCGCCACGGCGCCTCGCTGCCGGTGGGCCTGGGCGTCTCCTGCTCGGCCGACCGCCAGATCCTCGGCCGGATCGACCGCAACGGCGTGTTCCTGGAGCAGCTCGAGACGAACCCGGCGAAGTACCTGCCCGAAATCGTCGAGGACGAGCTGGGCGGCCAGGTCGTCGCCGTCGACCTGAACCGGCCGATGGACGAGATCAGGGCGGAACTCTCAAGGTACCCGGTCGCCACCCGGCTCTCGCTCAGCGGCCCGCTGATCGTCGCGCGCGACATCGCCCACGCCCGCCTCAAGGAACTGCTCGACTCAGGCGCCGACCTGCCGCAGTACTTCAAGGACCAGCCGGTCTACTACGCCGGTCCCGCGAAGCGACCTGCGGGGAAGGCGTCGGGCTCGTTCGGGCCGACGACCGCTGGCCGGATGGACCCCTACGTCGACCTGTTCCAGAGCCACGGCGGCAGCATGGTCATGCTCGCCAAGGGCAACCGCTCGCCCGAAGTTCGCCGCGCCTGCCAGAAGCACGGCGGCTTCTACCTCGGCTCGATCGGCGGTCCTGCCGCCGCGCTCGCCGAGCAGAGCATCCGCAAGGTCGAAGTGCGCGAGTTCGAGGACCTCGGCATGGAGGCGATCTGGCAGATCGAGGTCGAGAACTTCCCCGCCTTCATCGTGATCGACGACAAGGGGAACGACTTTTTCGCGCCGTTCGCGAAGGCTGGGGCGGTGGCGATCGGCGGCGAGAGCCGGCGGTAGGAAGTTCGCCGACCGGACCATGAAAATCCGTTCTCGGCTCAAGAAATCTTAGAATTGCCATCTCTGCGGGCTGCAAGCCCACCAAAAATCCGGTCCTGCGCCAAATTCTCGCAACATTCTGGAACTTCTAACCTGCAAAGTGACAAATTCTCCCCTGTCAAGTAAGAACTTCGACATGCTCCGCTGGCCAAGCATCTCTGTATCCCTGCTCCTTCCGCTTCTCTGCTTGGCGGCCACGGAGGCGACCGCCCAGCGGGCGACCTACCCGCCCGAGGAGTTCACCGAGCGCCGTGCGCGCCTCTGCGAGCGGCTCGAAGAAGGCGCGGTGCTCATGTTCTCGGAAACGATGCCGCGTTACGGGGCCCGCTTCCGGCAGGACCACGACTTCTTCTACCTGACCGGGTACGAGGGCCGGAACGCGGTGCTGCTGCTGGAGGTCGACGACTGCGAGGCGCGGCTCTACCTGCCCCACCAGGGCGATCGCGAGAAGTTCATCGACGGCCCGAACTGGCTCTACGCGCCGGAAGCGGCCGAGGGCCGCGGCTTCGAGGTCGACCACCTGGCCTACCTGCCCGAACACCTGGCCCGGCGGCGCGGCCGAATGCCCGGCGAAAACGGCAAACTGCTCTGGATGCGCCTCGGCGAGCGCGACGAACTCGACCTTGCCCGCAGCGAGAAGGGCCTCTACCTCGGACGGCGCGAGCAGAACCCCTGGGGCGGTCAACCGAGCGAGCAGGCTCAACAGGTCCAGACGATCAGGACCCGCTACCCGTATGTCGAGCTACGCGACCTGACGCCGCATCTCGACCGTCTGCGCATGATCAAGACGCCGCGCGAGATCGAGATCCTGCGCCGGGCCGGCAAGGTCAGCGCCGACGGGATCAGTGCCGCGATCGCGGCCACCGGGGCCGGCGCCTGGGAGTACCAGTTGGAGGCCGCGGCCAAGCACGTCTTCCTCCAGCACGGCGCCGAGATGGAGGCCTACCCCGCCATCGTCGGTTCAGGACCGAACGGCCTCATCTGGCACTGGGTCAAGAACGACCGGCAGCTTGAGGACGGCGACCTGGTGGTCATGGACTACGGCGCCTCCTTCGCCTACATGACGATGGACATCACCCGCACCTGGCCGGTCAACGGGAAGTTCGACGAGGTGCAGGAGCGCGCCTACCGCGCCGTGCTGGAAGCACAGAAGGCGATCATCGCCGCCATGCGCCCCGGCGCCACCCGCGCCGAAACGACCGAGATCTGCCGCGCGATCTACGACCGTTGGGGCTTCGAGGACAAACCCGCCCACGGCGCCGGCCACTTCGTCGGCCTCTCCGTCCACGACGTCGGCGACGGCTCGCTGCCGTTCGAGCCCGGCATGGTCATCGCCGTCGAGCCGATCATCGAGATCCCCGAGCGCAACATCCACATCCGCATCGAGGACACGGTGCTGATCACGGAGGGCGAACCGGAGATCCTGAGCGCGGCGGTGCCGAAGGAGATCGACGCGCTGCTAGCCTTGGTCGGGTCGTCGAACTAGCGCGCCCCCAAGGGGAGGACTGACTCGTGGCTGCCTTCACACTGGACTACTGGATTGAAGACGGCTGGTACGTGGGCAAGCTCAGGGAGATCCCCGGGATCTTCAGCCAGGGCGAGACGCTGGAGGAACTCAAGCTCAACATCAAGGATGCCTTCGAGTTGATGCTGGAGGAGGAAGCATCGCTTCCCGTGTCGGACTGCGAGTCCATCGAACTCCACCTGGGAACCGCTTGAAGCGGCGCCGCCTGCTGAAGCACCTCACCGCAAGCGGATGTCACCTGAAGCGGCACGGCCGCAGACACGACATCTACACGAATCCTGAGAACGGCCGTCAGGCACCGGTTCCCAGGCATCAGGAGGTCAAGGACACTCTGGTGCGTTTGATTTGCCGGCAGTTGAGCATCAAGCAACCGTAACCGCTCATCCGCTCTGAGGGAAAGCCGCACTCGGACCGGCCGACTTTGGAACAGCCTGCGCTGGACAGCGCTTGTGATTGCAATGACAGCGCTGTCATTGTAGCCTGCCCTTCATGGGCCAGCTCACGATTCGCAATGTCGACGAGGCGGTAGTGCAGGCATTGCGACGGCGAGCCGCCGCCGCGGGCCATTCGACCGAGGAAGAGGCCCGGCGTTCACTCGCAATGGCTGTGGGGATAGACCGCGAGGCGGCGCGGGCTCGGCTCAACGCCGTCCGTGCGGCGATAGCCCACGACGACGACGAGCCCGTCGAGCAGTTGATTCGGAAACTGCGGGACGGAAGAGCCCACGACCTCTCGGGCTGACCCGCCTTGCCGCTCCAACGCGTCGTCGTTGACGCCAGTGCCGCCCTGAAGTGGGTTCTCGAAGAGGAAAGCAGCCCTGTTGCCCTCGAACTCCTGGACCGAGATGTCCTTCACGCCCCGGACTTCTTGCTGCTGGAAGCCGCGAACGTTCTCTGGACGAAGGTCCGCCGGGGCGCTCTGTCACGACCCGATGCCGACGCCGCGTTTCAGACGCTAGCCGCCGTGCCGATGGTGCTGACACCACTGGCCGAACTCATCCCACCGGCCCGTAGCTTGGCTTTCGCCTTGGATCTCACCGTGTACGACGCCGTCTACGCGGCGCTGGCCCAACAACTCGACTGCCCGCTCGCAACCGCCGATGCGGCACTCGCACGCGCCATGACTGCGGCAGCACTCACCGGTTCGGCGCAGCTCATCCGCTAGCGCCAATTCCGCGAGCTACTCAACGACCGGAATCTTCAGCCCGCCGCCGGTACCAAAGCTCCTTTTCCCGAAACGGGGCGGTGCCTCGACGGGGTTCCTTCCAAGCGTCCTTGATGGCCCGAACCTGCCCGCTACGCCATCTGTCAAAGGAGATCCACGGCTGCTGCGCAGCCTTCCACCTCTCGACCAGTCCTTCGAACCGCTTGTCCTCCTCCCTCTTCGCCTCGCTTAGTTGATTCAGGTAGTCCGAGAGATCGGGGCTGGCGCTACCGAGATGATGGAGGCAGTCGTCGTAGTGCTCGTTCCGATCGCGACCCTCCCTCAGCTCTCCGTTCTTGATCGACCAACCCGCCGGTTCCTGGAAGCTGGAGACATAGCGCCTGGATTCCGACCGCCAAACGACGCTGCTGCAACTGCCGTCGAACACACGAACATCGCCGTCCTGGGCTTGGTCACCGGGATCCCCCCGCCAGGTGAGGTTGACGGCCGCGTTCTGAACGAAAAAGACCATCTCCGAGTACGGCAGGTGGTCATGGATGAACCACGCGAGGACGCGCCAGTCTCGTCCCTCCCCCTCGGCCATCCAGTCGACGAACCAGGGGATGACGATGCACGCTGTCGCGCCCATGAAGCCGTCACAGTCCTTGTGGTCCCAGATGTGGTTGGCGTAGCTCGCCTTGTTCGAGGAACAGGGCATCCCGTGGCAGTTGCAGAAGCCGTTGACGTTGGCGCTGCGAAAGGCGGAGCGGATCGTGACGTGACCGAAGACCCGTCGAAGAGGCTCCAGAAGGTTCCGGCAGAGGGCCTTCCCTGCCCTGACGGCCAGTTCGGCGTCGTCCGGCAGGTTCGGAATGCCGTGAACCTCGGCGACCTCCGAGTACAGGAAATCCCGCATGAAGTAGTGCTTCGACAGTCGCTCCCGGCCGAAATCATCGAGCGCGTTCATGAGCGGGGGATTGGGCTCGATCTTCGAACAGCAAGGGCAACCCATGGGACCGTCCTTGCCACACTTCTCGCAAGCGAGTCTCGAACACGTCGAGTCCCGTTGTTCCTGGGCGAACTTCCCGAGTGTCCCCTTCGCCTTCGGCTTCATCAGCAATCCTCCACGACGCTCCTCAGCGTCTTCCAAACCCTCAGTCACCGGATGCCGGCCAGAACCCGGGTGGCGCGATCCGCGCCACCCGCGAACCAGTCCGTGCGCCCGTCAGCGGGCGCACGGATGGCAGGCCGGCGCACCGACAGTCGGCGCGGCGCGACCCTATGCCGAAATCGCCTCGACGTTGCCGCGGCGTGCGGACCAGAACCCGGTGGCGCGATCCGCGCCACCCGTGAACCAGTCGCCGCGCCCGTCATCGGGCGCACGGATGGCAAGCCGTCGCACCCTGAGACAGGTCGGTGCTCAGCCTTGCGCGTCAGCCCGCTCGGCACCGACGTCCAGCCCAGTCGGGTCAGGAGGGGTCAGCTCCCAAGTGCCTCTGAACGAGCGACGCCCAACGACATTGAACTAACCGACGACGAACCGGAGCGAGTGAGGCGGAGTGAGCGCCACCCCCACCCATCTCCTCTCAAGCGCTCACGCCACCTGGGAGCTGACCCCTCCTGACCCAAGACGGGCGGGTGAGGGCAGCGCCGGTGCCGTGCGCTCGTCTTCGAATCAGTCGCCGCCGGTGCTCTCTCCGCTCAGAGCGTCCGCTTCCAGGACCCGAGCCCCGCGAAGCGTGCCGCCCATGGAGTAGTTGCCTTCGTGGCACGCGTACTCGTAGACACGATCGTCGCTCGCCTGCCAGAGGTATTCGCCGGTCCAGGGTGCGGTCCAAACCGTGTCGTCCTCGACGGTGAAGTTGTAGATCACGCTGCCGTCGTGCTGCACGGCGAAGCGCTCGACGACGTGCGTGTTCTCCGAGCCCCCACGGAATGCCGGTTCGGAACGGAAGTTGGTTGTATCGACGACGAGCGTGTCGCCCTCCCACCAACCGATCGAGTCGCCCAGCCACTTCGTGACCTCGGGGGCCTCATGCTCGGAGTCGAGGCGCACGACACGGGCGTCATGGATCATCTCCAGGAGGATGACGACGTGCGTGTCGGTCTGCACGATCCTCTTGAAGTTGTTGTACAGACTCGGAAGGGTGGGCGCGGCGCCGGTGAAGCCGGCAAGGCACCGCTCGCTCAGAGGGAGCGTCTCGGGCCCATCGTACGGGCCGGGCCCGTCCCGTTCGACCCACCAGGCGCTCCCATCGTTGGGGCGCAGGAAGCTCGCGAAGGCGTCCATCATCATCTTCTGCGCCGCCGGAGTCATGGCCGGCATCCGGCCGTTCGGGGGATCGAGGATGATCGATGTCGGGATCTGGCCGTCGACCCTGTAGGCGTCGGTTCCCCGATCGATCCAGAACAGGTTGTAGCCGCCCACGTTGCCGGCGCCGAACTCGTTGCCGCCGCCAGCGGTGTGCTCCAGGCCAACCACCTTGGCGCCTCCCTCGGGCGGCGCCTCACGATCCGCGTCCGACCGCTCGACCGCACCTTCCTGGATCGCGCGCTCCTCGTCGGCGATCGCCTGGGCCTCCTCGGGGGTCAGGTAGGCCCGCTCGCCGAACTGCGCTGGCCGTTCGAGAGGAGTCAGGGTAGCTGCGTTGTAGCTCCCGTTCAGATCGGGTCTGCCGCTCGCGGTTCGCGGAATCCCGTCGTCCTGAGCGGCCAGGGCCGGGACGCAGACGAGAACGAGGACGGCTACCGACAGCAAGCTTGCAATGCGCTTCGTCATTCGGGACCTCCGATGGGAACTGAACTGGTCGGCCTAGTGTAACGCCTCTGAACTTTGAGGAGCCACTACAGCTACTCGACCGGACTCCTCAAGCTCTCCGCCGCGCGGAGGACACGGAGGAAGTTGCCGCCCCAGATCTTCGCGATGTCCTCCTCACTGTAGCCGCGCTCGAGCAGGGCCGCGGTCACGCCCAGGGCCTCGCTGGCATCCGCGAAGCCTTCGACGCCGCCGCCGTGATTGAAGTCCGTGCCGATGCCGACGTGGTCCACGCCGATACGCCCGACGATGTAGTCGAGGTGGTCGAGCATCGAGTCCACGCTGCCAGGGCCGAGGAGTTCGCTGATCGATTGCGTGAAGGCTGAGCGAGCGTCGGGATCGTCGATCTCCCAGTAGAGCTCAAAGGGATAGAGGTAGTCCTCCAGAACGCCGGCGGCCCGCCGGGCCTCTCGAATCGCCTCGTCCAATGACGGATCGGCGGAGTCGAAGAGGTAGCCCCGGAACGGGCAGACGTGGATCACGCCGCCGACCTCGCCGATACGATCGATCTCCTCGTCGCTCAGGTTGCGGCTGGCGTCGGTGAGCTGCCGTACGTTGGAATGGCTGGCGATCACCGGGGCCGTCGAGATCTCCAGCACTCGCAAGGCGGCCGACCGGGACAACTGGGACACGTCGACCACGCCGCCGAGGGCATTGATTCGCTCGATGGCGGCGACGCCCAGGTCGGACAGCCCTCCGTGCTCGACCGCTTCGTGGGTGCCCGTCGCGGCGTCGAAGACGGGCCGCGACGAGTCGGCGAAGTCGTTGTGGCCCATGTGGGTGAGCGCGAACACCCGCGCTCCGGCCGCGTAGAACTCGTCCAGCGCCGAGACGTCCGTGCCGAGGATCAGGGCATTCTGGAAGCCGAGAATCAGCGCCGCCTTGCCCTCCTCGTGGGCAGCCACCAACTCGTCGGCCGACCGGGCGACCACCGCGTTGTTCGCCGGGTCGGCAGCCAAGGCGAGAACGGCCGCGATCTCCTCGTCCGCCCTCGCGCCGGCCACGGCAAAGCCCTCCGGTGTTCGCGGCCCGGGACCGACCGCGACGGACATGACCACCGCATCGACACCGCCCGCGTGAAGCTTGGCGGGATCGACCTGCGAGAGTCCATCGTCACCCACGTAGGGGGAAGGCGCGTCCGGAAGCTCGATGTCCGCGTGGGCGTCGAGGACCAGCACGCGTTCGTGGATGGCTTGAGCGCGTTCGAGCAGCGCCTCGGGCGACTGGTCCGCATCGGAGTTGCTCTCAGAAGGGGGACCAGCGCACCCCGATGCCATGACGGCGACAAGCACCAGGGTCGCCAAGGTCCAATGTGCTGTTCGGTTCATCGCTCTAACCCCTCTTGACGTGAATCCGACCCAAGGGCACGGCGCGATCCAGGAACCTCCGTCACGAGGCGACCCGCACGATCCGGGTGCCGACGTTGCCGCCTGCCAGCAGGTCCACGAAGGCCTCCGGCGCCCGTTCGAGTCCTTCGAAGACATCCTGCTTCGGGACCAGCTTGCCGGCCTCGACCCACTCGCGCATCTGCTTTCGCCCCTCAGCGTAGCGGTCGGCGTAGTCGAAGACGAGGAAGCCCTCCATCCGGATGCGGTTGTTGATCAAGAGCCCCGGGACGCCGCGCGGCCCCGGCGACGGGCTCGACGTGTCGTACTGGGAGACGACGCCGCAGCAGACGATGCGGCCGTGGGTCTTCATGCGCCGCAGGGCGCCGCCCAGGACCTCGCCGCCGGTGTTGTCGAAGTAGACGTCGATGCGGTCGGGTACCGCTTCCTTGAACTCGAGCCGGAAGTTCGGGCTCTTGTAGTCGACGGCGGCGTCGAAGCCGAGCTCTTCCGTGAGCAGGCGGCACTTCGTCTCCCCGCCCGCAACGCCGACGACCCGGCAGCCGGCGATGCCGGCCATCTGGCCGACCAGGTGGCCGACCGATCCGGCAGCCGCCGAGACGAGGACCGTCTGCCCCTCCTTCGGCTCGCCGACATCGAACAGCCCGAAGTACGCGGTCAGCCCGTTCGTGCCGTAAACGCCAAGGTGGTGCGCCGGATCGTCGCCATCGCCGCCGTCATCGACGACGCGCACCTTCGCCGCGGCGTGGACCGAGTAGTCCTGCCAGCCGGCGGGACAGACGACGAGCGCGCCCACCGGCACCGCGTCGT
The DNA here is from genome assembly GCA_965205295.1 of Candidatus Multivorans sp. Taxonomy (GTDB): domain Bacteria; phylum Acidobacteriota; class Thermoanaerobaculia; order Multivoradales; family Multivoraceae; genus Multivorans. Next base: position 335,885 of record OZ242167.1, on the reverse strand, counting down.
CGTTCGACTGCTCGACGCGGGCCACCGCGGCGCCACCCATGACGATTCCGGCGCGCGGCGCCCCGGCGTAGCTCGCGCTGCCCTGAAGACCGGCCCGCTGGCCGGCGCCGATCGTGATCGCGAGCGTGCGGCACAGCACTTCCCCGTCGCCTGGCGTCGGCGCCTCGCCTGTCCGTAGCGCGTAGTTGCCGGGCTCGAGCTTGCCCGCTGGCAGCGAGTCGATGATGATCTGGCGGTTCTCGCTCATGTCTGGCTCCGGGTTCGGTCCACTTCACCGGCGTCGCGCCGGTCGCGGCACCCTATCCTCCGGCGCCCCCGTCCAGCCGCCGTTCGATCCGCAGCAGCGCGTCCCTGATCTCGCCTAGCAGCTTCCCCGACTCCACCGCCGCTTCGCCCGCCGCGGCAGGTGACGTCGCGGACGATGCCCCGCCCGATCCCGCCACCCGTTCACGCTGCGCCAGGACGGCCGCGCGAAACTCCTCGGTTCCCTCGATGCCGACCAGCTTGATCAGGCTGCCGGGGCCGGACTGGCCGGCTGTCTCCACCGAGAGCCCGCGCAGGCCGAGGCGCCTCATGATCGGCCCGTGGGACATCGCGAGGTCCGTGATCTTGTCCAGCGGAACCGTCTTCTCCTGCCGGATCAGGACGCCCCGCGCGACGTGGAGGTTCTTCTCGGTCAGCACGCAGCGGAGGCGCGCCAGATAGCGGCCGGTGAGGACGTAGCCGATGGGAAACCAGAAGATGAGGAGCGGGATCCCGACGATGGTGGCCGTCAGGATCAGCGCGCCCGACAGCAGCCAGTAGGTGCGTACTTTCGGGTTGAAGGTGGCTTGGAGCAGGACCTGCTCGTCGCCCGTGTGCAGTTCCGGATCGGCTACAACGACATCCGTCATTTCGACTCCTCTGTGATGGCGACTCGCAGGACTGGGACGGTCTCGCGCGGCTTCAGTACCGGAATCGATGCCACGTGCCCCTTATGCGACCACGACGACCTGGGTGCCGACGAACTCACCCGTGATGGGGAGGCGGTCCGTCCTCGAGGATCAGACTGATGACCTCACGGAGATTCGCGTTGAGTTCCTCGAGTGTCTCGGCCTGACTGTGGGCGCCGGACAGACCCGGCACGTACCCAACGTAGAGACCGGTGTCGGGGCAGCGTTCTACGACGGCAGTGTAGGCAGAACCTCGGCTGGCGAGTCGGCGTTGCGTCATGGACCTATCGTACATCCCGGACGCGGACTCCCATGGCCGAACAGCACCTACCGGGTCACAGCGACGTACAACGACGCGTCGGACCAGTCTCCTCCGCGGCCGAGCTCGACGACCATCGGGCGCGCGTCCGGTCCTAGCCGCGCCCACACTACTCGGCGAACATGACCCTCAGCTTCCGCAGTGCGTCCACTACGGTCTGAGGCTCCAGCCGCACAAGCCGATGCTTGTCGACTGTTCGGACCTGATCCAGGGCGACGAAGCCGGTCCGGCCCTGAAACCGACAGGGCGGTCGCCACGGGTACGCCTGTCCGCCCGTGGTCATGGGAGCAACGACGACCGTCCGAAGCTGATGGTTCAACTCGTCCGGCGAGACGATCAGGCAAGGCCGGGTCTTCCTGATCTCACTGCCAGCGGTGGGACTCAACCTGACCAAGTGGACTTCGCCCCGCTCCATACTCACCAAGAGCTACCACTCCCACACCTGATCGTCAAAGGAGGCGGCCTGAGGGGGATCGAGAAGCCGGTCGTCTCCAACCGCGCTCATCTCCCGTGCCGCATCGGCCCAACCGCGACGAGCCTGGTGGCCCGATTCGGCAGCCGTCACCACGAGCCGGCCGGGCTCGGCTCGGACCCTCACCTTCTCTCCCAGATCCGCCGCTCTCAGATCCGCCGCTCTCAACAGACCTTGAGGCACTCGGATTCCACCGTCGGTCCCGAGCTTCACGATGCACATCGTCGTGGACATGTCCAAGAGTGTAGCCCAGCCTCTTCGGCTTGTTACCGAATGGCCGCACAGCGGCTTACCGGGTCACGGCGACGTAGATCGACGCGTCGGACCAGTCTCCTCCACGGCTCAACTCGACGATCATCGGTCGCGCGTCCGGCTTCCAGCCGTAGCGGGGGGACCAGTCACGAAAACAGGCCTCGTAGGTCTCACGCACCGAGGCTGGTCCGCAGTGATGCACCACAGCGTAGGCGCCGCCGGGGAGATGGCGCTCCTGGATCCCCGGACCAAGCTCTCGCCTCAGGTCGTCCGGCACTTCGATCGCGGCGTCGGACCGCGTCTTCTCAGGAGCCGTGATCGCTTGGTCGTCCCAGTAGATACCGAGCATGTTCCGGTGCTCAAGGAGGCCCAGGGGCTCCGCCCAGTGCCGGAGATGGTCGCAGGCATCGTTCGCTTCGTCGTAGGGCCCGACAAAGCGAACGCAGGCAACGCGGGACGGCGGACGTTGCACGACTTCGAAGGGCTCCGTGCTTTCGCGACGCCGGGCTCGAACCCCTTGCCGGTACTCGCTCGGCGACACGCCGAACCGCGAGCGAAAGGCGCGTGTGAACGCTTCCGGCGCCTTGTAGCCCGAGTCCAGGGCTCTCATCTCGGCGTCATTCGAAGATACCCTCTCGCGAAGGCAGTACGGCCTCGTTGCCGACGGCTGGCGGTGTCCATTCCTCGTAGCGGTTGCCGTTCCAGGTCATCCACAGGTAGCGCTCGGCCTCAAGCGGCTCGTTGAAGTCATATCGAATCGATGACGGTCCTCGGCCGTCCGGATCCACTTCGAGGACCTCGATCCGAAGGTCGCCCAGTTCGACCGCATCGCCAATCTCAAAAGGCCGCTCCCTGGAGCGGTGGTAGCGGCTGAAGGGGTCCGGGAACAGGCCCTCGATGGGCGCGACGAGGAGGGCGGTCTCGCCCACTCGCGCCACCCGAACATCCGTCGAGCCGTGCGACAGCACCCGGACCCGGCGCGGCGCCGCGCGGCCGTCGGCCCAACGCATCGTGAAGATCGACGTCGTGAGATAGACGGAGTCGGTCGGGTTGACGAGGATCAGGTCGCGACGGCCGAGTGGGGCATCGTCGGGCACGCTCGCCGACGCGCCACCCGCCGGCGCGCCACCCGTCGTCGCGCCATCTCACGTGCCAGTAGAGACTCAAGAGACCGAAGAACGTCGCCAACAGAGCGTTGCGGTTCGCGAGATACGCCGCCGGCAGCGAGTGGGCGTCGTCCACCGCGTAGAGAAGAGCCGCCAATCCGGCCGCCCATAGGGCGCCCCTCCCCTCGCGCCCGATACAGGACCACCGCGATCCACACACAGAGCGCCAACCACACCAGACTGTGCAGATGCATGAGCGCCGGAGAGTCCGGCCACAACAGATAGTCGAGCTGCATCGACAGCACGCTCAGATACCGAAAGTTGGCATGCCGCAGATCCGGGCTCGCCCACCACGGCAGTGTGCCCGCCTCCATCTGGGCCCGATCGCCCATCGAGAGACTGGCCGGCTGCACCAATGGTACACTTCCAAAGCCCACCTCTACAGAGATCGGACTACCGCTTTTCGAGCGTGCCCCCGACTTAGGAGTAACGACCGACCGAGAACCGCAGGAGACCGCTGATGTGCAGATCGTATTGGCGACGCCTCGCCACCGGGGTCGCGTTGGTTGTGCTCCTGCCCGGTCTTGGTGTGGCTCAGAGGGGAAGAGGCAGCGGGCCCGTAGAGTTGCCCGAGCCGCCCGCGGGCTGGAGCGTAGCCCGCACCGTGGACGGCCACCCCGATCTGCGCGGGGTGTGGGTGGAGATCGGCGGCACCCGCGGCGGCGCCAGACTGTCTGAACTGGTCATCGACCCGCCGGACGGCGGGATTCCGGCTCTCACCGAGAAGGCGCAGAAAGACTGGGATGCGCTCCAGCAATACCTGGAGGAGCATCCGGCCGACACCTGGAAGGATCGCTCCCTGGGCGAACGCTGTGTGACCCTGGGGGCGCCCGTCCGGGCAAACTTCAACCAGTTCTACAAGATCGTCCAGAACAAGGACCAGGTGGTCATCCTCATGGAGTGGATTCACGAGGCGCGTGTCATCCCCCTCGATGGTTCGCCCCACCCCGATCGTCGGATCGAGCTATGGCTCGGCGACTCGCGCGGCCGCTGGGAAGGCGACTCGCTAGTCGTCGAGACCACGAACTACTTGCCCAAGGGGTACGCCGGCAGCCACCAGCGAGGGACCCCGCAGTCCTGGTTTCACTCCCTCAATTCGGAAGAGCTGGTGGTAACCGAGCGCTTCACGCGGGTCGGCCCCGAATCGATGCACTACGAGGTGACGATCGACGATCCGCCGATCTGGGTCGGGCCGTGGACGGTGAGGATGCCGATGGGGAAGCGCAACGAGCCGCTCTTCGAGTTCGCCTGCCACGAGGGCAACTACAACATGGAGAACATCCTGCGCGCCGCTCGTGTCGGCGAGCAGGAGGCCGCTGCAGCCGCGGAAACCGACCCCGAATGAGAGGCGAGAAAGTGCGAAACCGAAGGCGGGGAGAGCGACTCGTTGCCACCGTCGCGACCTTGGTTGTGGTGACCGCGGCGGCGGTCCATGCGCAGGACTACCGAGCCCCGCGCACGAGCGATGGCGAGCCGGACTTGGGCGGTATCTGGCAGGCGTTGAGCTCGGCGCACTGGGACATCGAGGGCCACGCCGCCCGCATGGGTCCGATCGTCGAGCTGGGAGCGCTCGGCGCCATCCCGGGGGGCCTGGGCATCGTCGAGGGCGGCGAGATCCCCTACACCCCGGCGGCGAGAGCGAAGCAGCAGGAGAACCTCGCGCAGTGGTGGAAGCTGGACCCGGCGATCAAGTGCTTCATGCCCGGCATCCCCCGCGCCAACTACATGCCCTTCCCGTTCCAGATCGTGCAGACCCCCGAGAACGTCATCTTCGCCTACGAGTTCGCCAGCGCCAGCCGTATCGTCTACATGAACCGACCCGACTTCGAGAGCCCAGGCGACAACTGGATGGGGCACTCCCGCGGACACTGGGAGGGAGAAACCCTGGTGATCGATGTCTCCGCTCAGGTTGCCGACACCTGGCTCGACAGCTCCGGCAACCACCACAGCGAGGAGATCCACGTCCTTGAGCGCTACACGGCGACCGGGCCGGACCATCTCCTCTACGAGGCGACGATCACCGATCCCAAGACCTACACCCGCCCGTGGAAGGTGAGCCTTCCGCTCTATCGACGCATCGACGAGAACATGCAGCTCCTCGACTTCAAGTGCGTGGTGTTCGCGGAAGAGCTGATGTACAGCCACTTGAGCAAGGGCGTCTGGAAGGGCGGAGATAGCGAATGACGGAGAAGGAGGTCAACTCAATGCACACCAAAGCCCTCATTGCCGCAACCGCTCTCATCCTCGCCGTGGGCGCCGTGCCGGCGATGGGGCACCATGCCTTTGCGGCCGAGTTCGATGCCGACAGCCCGGTCAAGCTCACCGGGAAGGTGACCAGGATGGAGTGGATCAATCCGCATGCGTGGATCCACATCGAGGTCACGAAAGAAGACGGCTCGACAGAGATCTGGATGGTCGAGAGCGGCAGCCCCCCCAGCCTGTTTCGTCGCGGCTTCACCAAGAACTCGCTGCTGCCGGGAACCGAGATCGTCGTCGAGGGCTTCCGGGCCAAGGATCGCTCGAACAAGTGCGCGGGACGCACCGTGACCTACGCCAGCGGGGAGAGGCTGTTCCTGGGATCTTCCGGCACCGGCGCGCCGAGGGACAGCGCCGACCCGACGGAGCCACCGAACCGGTGAGGCCTGCATACGCCATGCTGGCGGCTCTGGCGGCCGCATCGCTAACCCCCGCTGCCTTCGGCGAATCCGGCGCCAACGACGTCGAGTGGCCTCACCACGGCCGCGACCACGCCTTCAGCCGCTACTCGCCGCTCGAGGACATCGACGCGGAGAACTTCTCGCAGCTCGAGGTGGCCTGGCGCTGGAAATCCGCCGACCACCGCGTAAGGGACGAGCCGGGCGCCTTCACCGGCTCGGCGCTCATGATCGGCGGCCGCGTCTACATGATGACCACGCTGTGGCAACTCGCGGCACTCGACGCCGCAACCGGCGAAGAGCTCTGGCTGTTCGACTCCAAGGCGCACGAGGCGCCCAGGGCCGCCTACTCGAATCCACGGGGAATCGAGTACTGGACCGACGGCGAGCAGGAGCGCATTCTCTTCGCCACTTCCGGCAAGCTGCTGATCTCGATCGACCTTGCGACCGGGCGACCCGATCCCGACTTCGGCGAGGAAGGCTTCGTCTACATGTCGCTCGACGACCTCGGACGCCCCGGGATCCGGCTGCGCGACATCAGCGCCGGCTCGCCCGGAATAGTGGTCGGCGACACCTACGTCATCGGCTCGAGGATCTACGACGTGCCGTTCCGAAAGCAGGGCATCCCGCCGGGCCACGTGCGCGCCTACGACGTGCGCACCGGCGAGCAGAAGTGGCGTTTTCACACGATTCCGCAGGAGGGCGAGGAGTTCACCGAGACCTGGGGCAACGACTCCTGGAAGTGGATGGGCAACACCAACGTGTGGGCGCCACTCGCCGCCGACGAAGAGCTCGGCTACGTCTACTTCGCCACTTCGACACCGTCGAGCGACTACTACGCCGGCGACCGGCACGGCGACAACGTGTACGGCGAGAGCCTGGTATGCGTCGACGCGGAGACCGGTGAGCGCGTCTGGCACTTCCAGACCGTGCATCACGGCATCTGGGACTACGACAATGCCTCAGCCCCGAACCTCGTCGACGTGGTCGTCGAAGGCCGGCTGCGCAAGGCCGTGGCCATGGCGGCGAAGACCGCCTTCCTCTACGTCTTCGATCGGGTCACCGGCGAGCCTCTGTGGCCGATCGAGGAGCGGCCGGTCGCCCAGTCCACGGTGCCCGGCGAGAAGCTCTCTCCGACCCAGCCGTTTCCGACCAAGCCGCCAGCGTTCGATCTACAGGGCTTGACCGTCGACGATCTGGTGGACTTCACTCCGGAGATGCGCCAGGAGGCGCTCGAGGTCCTCGAGTCGTATGTCACAGGGCCGATCTTCACGCCCACCATCGTCGTCGGCGAAGGAGGAAAGCTCGGCACCATCGTTTCGCCCGGCGCCGGCGGCGGGGCCAATCATCCGGGCGCTTCCGTCGATCCAGCGACCGGTGTCGTGTACGTCCAATCGACGACCCAGATCGGCTCGTGGGGGCTGGAGAAGCCGGATCCCGAGCGCAGCGAGTTTCGCTACGTGAAGAAGTCGACGGGGGGAGGAGGCGGGCTCAAGATCCCGCAGGGGCTGCCCCTGGTGAAGCCTCCCTACCGGCGGATCACGGCGATCGATCTGAAGACGGGCGAGCACGCCTGGCAGGCGCCGCTGGGAGAAGGCCCGACCGATCACCCCGCAATACGCCATCTCGATCTCGGCCCCCTTGGCAGTCGCCCTTCGAGCGGCACCCGCGAAGGCGGGCTTCTGGTCACCCGGACCCTCCTCATCACCCACTCGCCCAAACGGGAGAGTTGGGACTCGCCGACGGCGACAGCCAGCTACCTCACAGCCTACGACAAGGCCACCGGCAAGGTGCTGGCGCAGGTGGAGACCGACACCGCGTTGCACGGAGTGCCGATCACCTACCGCTACCAGGGTCGCCAGTACATCGTGGTCCCGGCAGGCGGCAAGCCCGGCGGCAGGGCCGTGGGCAGAGACGCGAAAACCCAAGCGGCGACGGCCGAACTGGTGGCTTTCGCTCTACCGCAAAGGCAATGACGACTTCCCTCGACGGGATGAGGAGGTCGCGATGATCAGGAGAACCCCACGCGCAGCCTCCCAGGGGCCGGGCGCGCTCATCCTCGGCCTCCTGGCCTGCGGCTGCGCGGCGCCTTCGGGCGAGGAAGCCGGGCCAGCGTCGATTCCGCCGCGGCCGAACATCATTCTCATGATGAGCGACGATCAGGGCTGGGGCGACGTCGAGTACGCCCAGCAACGCGCTCCCGGCGACATCTTTCCGGGCCACAGCGAAGTCAAGACCCCCAACCTGCGCGAGATGGCGGCGGCCGGCCTCCAGTTTCACCGCATGTACTCGCATGGTTCGAACTGCAGTCCGACCCGGTCGTCGTTCGTCACTGGCCGCTCTCCACGCCGCAACCACATCGACATGGCCTACAACGACGGTCTCCGCAATCATGAGTTGACGATCGCCGAACTGGCCCAGACCCAGGGCTACATGACCGGACACTTCGGCAAGTGGCACCTCGGCAACCTCAACAGGACACCCGAGGCCGACGCGGACGATCTCGCGCGATGCGGCGGCAGGTGCTTCGGCAGGAGCGGCGGCGACTTCTATTCGGCGCCGTGGCATCACGGCTACGGCCGGAGCTGGGCGTCCCCACAGGCGTTGCCGACCTTCGAGCCGATGCGCATCGACCCCGCGGGTCCGCTCCCCAGCGAAGGCAATCACATCGGCGGGCACTACTGGACCGGCCACGAGCAGCACGTCGACATCGACTCCCCCACTCTCGCCGGCGACGCCTCCGCGATCCTGGTCAGAGAGACAATGCGCTTCATCGAAGACGCTGTCGCCGCCGAGCGCCCCTTTCTCGCCGTCGTCTGGTTCCATCCGCCGCACACTCCTCATCGCCTCGACCAGGCGACCCTCGACGAGTTCTACTCGGCTGAGGAGCAGGCCGAGATGAACGACTACGAGGCGCCCTACTACTCCGGCATCACGGCGATGGACAAGGAGATCGGCCGCCTGCGCGCGCACCTGCGCACGCTCGGCATCCAGGACGACACGCTCGTGACGTTCACCTCCGACAATGGGCTTTCGCAATCGGTGAGGCTCGACGATCGGGAGGAAGCGAAGGGCGGCCTGCGCGGATTCAAGGGCACCATCTGGGAGGGCGGGGTCCGGGTACCGGGCATCGCCGAGTGGCCGGGACGGATCGCTCCCGGAGAGACCTCCACTCCGATGATCACGAGCGACTACCTGCCGACGCTCCTGGACATCTGGGAACTCGACCTGCCCGACTCGCGGCCGCTCGACGGCGAGTCGATGTCCGGGGTTCTCTTCGGCGATCGCTCGGCGCCGCGCCTGGGACGCCTCCGTTTCGACGACTGTGACGACCCCGTTCCGGAACGCGCCGTCGGCGAGCCCGAGGACTGCGACAGTGCCGGCCGGGGCCGCGGCGGCCGGGGACTGATGAGGGTGGGTGGCGGACGCTCCATCCTCGACGACCGCCACAAGCTGATCTCCGTTACCAGCGGCCGGGAATGGGAACTGTACGACCTGCTCGAAGACCCGCGGGAAGAGACTCCGGTCGCCACCAGCGCCGACGTCGACTCGCAGCCGCCGGAGATCCAGGCGATCTACACCTCTCTCCTGGACGAGATCACCACCTGGTACGAAGTTGAAACGGCGGCCAGCCGCGAGGGCGCGGACTACGACACGCGCATTGCCGGCGCCGACAGCGTCGACATTCTCGGCGACGTCGGCGACGAGACCGTTCCCGACGATCTGTCGGCGGCTCGCAGGACCTCCGTCGAGCGTCCGGAACTGGTCGTCGAGCGGCAATTCGCCACCCTCGACGAGGACCTGGCAGTCGAGAGCGACGGCGCCCCCGCCTCCTACGACGCCGGCAACCTGCCGCCGGGTGCGACCGTGCCCGCCGGCACGGTCGTCCACAGCTTCCTGCTGCACTTCGCCCCCACCGCCGCGACCGGCCTCAGCGGCGTCGAGATCACATTCGACGATCCCATTTTGGGCGTCGCCGCGAGTTCGGCGAGCCTTGCCGCCAGCGACTCCCTCGCCTTCGCCAACCCCGAGTTCGGCGCCTCGGCCGATCGCGGCGCCCTGGTCGGCGAGACGGACTCCGACGGCTGGGAGATCCTCGCCGACGGGACCACGATCGTCGTCGACGTGGGCACCAGCGCCGAAGGCGTGGATCAGTTGCGGATCCTCACCGAAGCGGCGTTGCAGCCAAGCCCGGTAAACAGGAACGAAGATCATTGATGCGTCCTCACGTTTGCCGGCGCTCCACGGTCCGGCCGGCTCGCCTTGCTCTGGCGCTGCTGGCAGCCGCCTCGATGGCACCCGAAGCCCTCGCTGAGTCACGTGCGGAAAACGCCGAGTGGCGGCACCATGGCCGCGACCACGCCTTCACCCGCTACTCGCCCCTCGACCAGATCGATGCTGCGAACTTCGAGCAGCTCGAGGTGGCCTGGCGCTGGAAGTCGGCCGATCACCACCTGAGGGAGGAGCCGGGAACCTTCCGCGGGTCGGCCCTCATGATCGGCGGCCGTGTCTACATGGCGACCAACCTCTGGCAGATCGCGGCCCTCGACGCCGCGTCTGGCGAGGAGCTCTGGATCTACGATCCCGGGAGCTACGAGCTCCCGCAAGGCTACGGCGCCACTCCCCGAGGCCTCGAGTACTGGACCGACGGCGAGGCGGAGCGCATCCTCTTCATTACGAGCGGCAAGCAACTGATTTCGCTGGATCTCGCGACGGGACGCCCCGACCCCGCCTTCGGAGAAGACGGCATCGTCGACCTGTCAGATGACAGGCTGGGCCGCGAGGAGGTCTTCCAGCGGGACATCAGCGCCGGCTCGCCCGGGATCGTGATTCGAGACACGTTCGTCGTGGGCTCGCGAATCGCCGACGCACCGGCGTCGAAGCAGGGTCTTCCGCCGGGCCACGTACGGGCCTACGACGTGCGTACCGGCGAGCCGAAGTGGCGCTTCCACACCATCCCGCAGGAGGGCGAGGAGTTCACCGAGACGTGGCACAACGACTCCTGGAAGTGGATTGGCGGCGCCAACGTCTGGGGAGCGATGGCCGGCGACGAGGAACTCGGCTACGTCTACATCCCCACCACGACACCGACCGGCAACCTCTGGGGCGGTCACCGGCCCGGCAACAACCTCTACGCCGAGAGCCTGCTCTGCGTCGACGCCGAAACCGGCGAGCGCGTCTGGCACTTCCAGGCCGTTCATCACGGCATCTGGGACTGGGACATCGCCTCCGCCCCCGTTCTCGCCGACGTCGTGATCGACGGCCGGTTGCGGAAGATCGTCGCCCAGGTGTCCAAGACGGCCTTCGCCTACGTCTTCGACCGGGTCACGGGCGAGCCCATCTGGCCGATCGAAGAACGCTCCGTGCCGCAGACCACGGTGCCCGGGGAGTGGACGGCGCCGACCCAGCCCTTTCCGACCAGACCGGCGGCCTTCGATCTCCAGGGGGTGACGATCGACGATCTCATCGACTTCACGCCTGAGCTACGAAAGGAGGCGCTCGAGATTGCCGAGGAGTTCCTTCTGGGACCGATGTTCACGCCTCCTATCGTCCTGGGTGAGGGAGGGAAACAGGCGACGCTCGCGGTGCCGGGGATGGCGGGTGGAGCGAATCATCCCGGCGCCTCGCTCGATCCCATGACCGGCGTCCTCTACGTCCAGTCGCGAACGCAGCCGACCGCGGTGGCGGTCGCGCCGCCGGACCCGGCGCGCAGCGAGTGGAGATGGGTAAGCCGTGGCGGTCGTGTCGGAAGTCCCCAGGGACTGCCGCTCGTCAAGCCTCCGTATCAGCGCATCACGGCCATCGATCTGGGCACCGGCGAGCATGCCTGGATGGCGCCGTTCGGCGAGGGACCGACCGACCACCCTGCCATCGAACATCTCGAACTCGGCCCTCTCGGCAGCCGCCCCTCGAGCGGCAACCGCGAAGGCGGGCTTCTCATCACCAGGACCCTGCTCATCACCTATGTGCCGAACTGGCCGAGTTGGGACGCTCGCGCCGCCAAGGGCAGCCACCTCCAGGCCTACGACAAAGCCACCGGCAAGCTCCTGGCGGAGGTGGAGACCGAGGCCACCCTGCACGGAGTACCGATGACCTACCTGCAGCAGGGCCGCCAGTACATCGTCGTGCCTGCCGGCGGCAAGGTGGTCTCGAGAAGCGCGCGCAGCGGCCCGGAGACGGCTCAGCTCGTGGCCTTCGCCCTGCCGGCCGCGCGTTGACCAACGCCAGAGAGCCGGAAAGGAGCGACATGAGTGGCGGACCCGAATCGTTTCGATGGGCGATGCTCTCCCTCGGTGTCGCGGCCTGCGGCTGCGCGACACCCGCGCCGGACGAAGCGGCAGCGCCGGCGCCGTCTCCATCGCGGCCCAACGTCATTCTGATGATGAGCGACGATCAGGGATGGGGCGCCGTCGAGTACTCACAGCAACTCGCACCCGGAAACGTCTTTCCGGGCCATCCCGAAATCAAGACGCCCAACCTGCGAGCGATGGCCGAGGAAGGGCTCCAGTTCCATCGCATGTATTCGGGCGGCTCGGTATGCAGCCCGACACGGGCCTCCTTCGTCACCGGCCGGGCGCCGCGCCGCAACACGGTCGACTGGGCGTACAACGACGGTCTCCGCAACCTCGAGCTGACGCTGGCCGAGCTCGCCAGGACCCAGGGCTACACGACCGGACACTTCGGCAAGTGGCATCTTGGCGATCTCACCAGGACGCTGCAGGACAGGAACGGCGGCGAGTTCTACTCGCCGCCCTGGAGCCACGGCTACGACCGCGTCTGGGCGAGCGAGCAGGCACTGCCGACCTTCGAGCCGATGAAGGTGGATCCCTTGGGACCGCTCCCCAGCGAGGGCAACTTCCACGGCGGCCGCTACTACACCGGCCCCGGGGAGCACGTGGATCCCGACTCGCCGGAGCTGCGCGGCGACGCCTCGGCGATCGTCATCCGCGAGGCGCTGCGGTTCGTCGACGACGCGGTCGCGGCGAAACGTCCCTTCCTCGCCGTCGTCTGGCTCCATGCGCCCCATGGCCCGCACCGTCTCAACCAGGCAACGCTCGACGAGTTCTACACGCCGGAGGAGCAGGCGCAGTGGAACGAGTACGAGGCGCGCTACTACTCCAGCATCACGGCGATGGATAGAGAGATCGGCCGCCTGCGGACGCATCTTCGCGAGCTCGGCATCGAAGGCGAAACGCTGGTGGCCTTCACGTCCGACAACGGCCAGTCGGGCTCGGTGAGGATGGAGTTCGAGAGCGAGGGCAAGGGTGGCCTGCGGGGTTCCAAGGGCAACCTCTGGGAAGGCGGAGTCCGGGTGCCGGGCATCGTCGAGTGGCCGGGACGGATCGGCCCAGGCGAAACCTCGACACCGATGACGACCAGCGACTACCTGCCGACGCTCCTGGACATCTGGGGAATCGACCTGCCAGACGCGCGTCCGCTCGACGGCGAGTCGATGACCGAGGTCCTCTTCGGCGACCGCTCGGCGCCGCGCAGGGGCCGTATCCGGTGGGAGGACTGTGGAGACCCGACTGCCGACCGAGGCGACCATGAAGACACCGACTGCGACAGCCGGCGCACCCGGATGCTGCAGAGGGTCGGCGGCGAGCGGTCGATCATCGACGACCGCTACAAGCTGATCTCCGGAACCAGCGGTAGAGAGTGGGATCTCTACGACCTGATCGAGGACCCGCGCGAGCAGACCCCCGTCGCTTCGAGCGCCGACATCGCCTCGAAGCCGCCGGAGATCCGAAACGTCTTCCAGTCGTTGCGGGACGACCTCACCACCTGGTTCGAAGTGGAAGCGGCCCGAAGCCGCGACGGCGCCGACTACGACACGCGCATCGCCTCGGCCGACGGCGTTTCGATCCTCGGCGACGTCGGCGACGACACGGTCCCCGACGATCTCTCCGCCAGCCGCCGCACGGAGAACGACCGGCCCGAGCTGGTGGTCGAGCGCCAGTTCGTCACCCTCGAGGAGGATCTGAAAGTCGAAAGCGACGGCGCGCCCACCGCCTACGATGCGAACCACCTGCCGGCGGGAGCGACGATCGCGCGCGGCACGGTGGTCCACAGCTTCCTCCTGCACTTCGCCCCTGCCGCGACCTCCGGAATCACCGGTGTTGAGATCGAGCTCGACGATCCGATTCTCGGCGTTGTCGCAAGCTCGGCCGGCCTCGCCGCCAGCGACTTCCTCGCCTTTGCCGACCCCGAATTCGGCGCCTCGGCCGATCGCGGCGCCCTCGTCGGCGAGTCCGACTCAGACGGCTGGGAGGTCCTCGCCGACGGGACCACGATCGTCATCGACGTCCACGCCGGCGCCGAAGGCGTGGATCAGTTGCGGATCCTCACCAAAGCCGCGCTGCAGCGCACCGAACTCGAGGGATGAAGGGAGGACGATGCGGCGACTCATCCCAGAGACTCGTTGGCTGACCAGGGCAGCCGTAGTGCTCGCCGCGAGCATCGTTGCAGCGGCCGCGCCGGCCAGGGAGAGCGACGTTCCGCGCATGCCAGGCGGCGAGCCGGATCTCTCCGGCACGTACACCATCAACACGCTGACGCCTTTCGTGCGCAATCCGGAGTACGGCAACGACCCCTACATGAGCACTGACGACGCCAGGAGAATCGAGCAGGCAATGGCCGCGAGGGTCGCCCAACAAGGCATCCCTGGCGACCCGGATCGTCCTCCGCCTCCGGCCGGCGGCTACGCCGGCGGCAGGGTCACCGGCGGCAATGGGCTCAGCCTTCTCGACATGGGCACGATCGTCTTTACCGTTGACGGCAGGTACCGGAACTCGGTCCTCACCGACCCGCCGAACGGTCGCGTGCCGGCGGTCACCGAGGCCGGAAAGAAGCGCCGCCCGGCTTTCACGACGGCCGATCGCATGGGCCCCCCGAATCCAGACGGCGCCTGGTGGATGGAGGCGGATGCAGTCGTCGGCTCAAGGGGTCGGGTCATCCCGACGACCGATGGGAAACACCGGATCTTCGACGACCCGGAGCTGCTCGGCCTCTGGGAGCGCTGCATCTACTACGACCGGGCGACCATCCCTACCCTGCGAAGGGGCTACGGGGCCTACTACGGCATAGCCCAGACCGCGACCCATGTCGTGATCCTCGCAGAGCTGATGCACGAGGCGCGCATCGTCCGCCTCGACTCGGAGCACCCACCGGAAGAGGTTCTCTCCTACGCCGGCGACTCGATCGGCTGGTGGGACGGCGACACCCTGGTCGTCGACACGACGAACTTCCGTCGCCAGGGCGTCGCAAAGGCTGCAAGCGAGCGTCGCAAGCACTCCCGGGCCTACTCCGGCGTGCCGCACGAGGGTCTCCACATCGTCGAGCGCTTCACTCCGCAGGAAGACGGCAGCCTGTTCTATGAGTTCAGCGTCGACGATCCCGACTACGCGGCGACCTGGGGCGGTTCGTCCCCGTGGCTGCGCACCGACCAGCGCATCTACGAGTACGCCTGTCACGAAGGCAACTACTCGATGGCAATGACGATGCGCGGGGCGCGGCAACTGGAGAAGGAGTGGTCCGAAGGGCGCTAGGGCTCGCGACGGCGATGAGAGGGCCGTCCCCGAGCCGGGCGCCCTACCAGCTCAACGCGCCGGTGCTCTGGCCGAACGACCCGGTTTCCAGCCCCATGTGATTCAGCATGGTGACGTAGAGGTTGGAGAGCGGCGCGTTGTCGTCGTTGTCAAGAGCGACGTAGCGACCGTGCTCGAAGCCGCCGCCGGCGAGGAAGACCGGGAGGTTGCGGGTGTCGTGAGAGTTCGCGTTGCCGAGGTTGCTGCCGAAGAGGACCGCGGTCTGATCCAGCAGCGTGCCGTCTCCCTCGCTGCATCCCTTGAGCTGCC
Source organism: Candidatus Multivorans sp. (assembly GCA_965205295.1). Taxonomy (GTDB): domain Bacteria; phylum Acidobacteriota; class Thermoanaerobaculia; order Multivoradales; family Multivoraceae; genus Multivorans. Next base: position 320,233 of record OZ242167.1, on the reverse strand, counting down.
CGAGAAGGCTGCCGAAGCACTTGACGATCTCCCTCTCGACCTTCCTCAGTTGCGCGATCTTGTCCGGATCCTGACCGTGGTGCGAGAGGTTGTGGTGCGTCCCCGAGACGCCCGGAATCTTCGGCACTTCCCGCAGCTCTTGAATCATTACGGCGACGACGCGCGTCGAATCGGTCTGCAGAATCAGCGGTACGAGGTCCATCAGCAGTTGGACGCGGCCAATGAGGTCGCGGCGTTCCCGGATGTCGACAGGGGGCTCGCGGTCCACCCGCGGCTTGGGCCGCTCGAGCCAGGCCTGGGCCTCGGTGATGCCTTCTTCGGCCGCGCGCACAGCCTCGAAGTACGAGTCCAGCCGGCCTCGATCGGCGGCGCTGGCGCGCCGGTCGAGCGCCTTTCTCTGCCACATCAGGCCGTCGAGGATGCTGCGTCCGTCGCCGAGATCCCGCTTCTGCCGCTCGACCTCGTCGGCATCCCCCGTGAGGAACATCCGGGCGAAGAGGTTGGCGGGACTGGTCTCTGAAGGCACCATGACGCCCCGCCTCGTGAACGACTGGCTCTGCGTGCCCTTGGCACTCCTCTGAAGGGTGGTGTCGGTACCCAGCACAAGCGAGGGAAAGCGGGTCACGTAGCCGAGCTCCGCGGCGGCATACTGATCGGCGGAGATACTGTTGCGAAAGCCGGCGAGCTCCGGGTGGCGAGCCCCGGTCAGCCAGGTGACCTCGCTGCTATGGGCTTGGCGGCCGGTCTGGTCGTCGTGGGAGAGCCCTGAGAACAGGGTGTAGTCGCGCCGGTGGTCCCGAAGCAGCTCCAGATACTCGGTTGTTTCGTAGTCCCGACCCGGTGTGGCGGGAAAGAGCGCCGGCGGGTGCAGGCCGAGTGCGTTGCAGAGGGTCACCATCCGCCGGGGCGCCGGGATCGCCGCTCGGGCCAGGGCCGGGCTCATCGCTTCGAGCAGCGGAAGCGCCAGGGCGACTCCGCAGGTCCGGAGGAGGGTGCGTCGATCGAGGGGCTGGTTCATCGCTGCCTTTCCCTGAAGAGTGGGCTTTGGGTGACATTGTGGATGATCGTGCGCACGCCGTAGCCGCCCTCGCGGCTCTGCGCGACGAGCCGCGACAGCTCGTCGCGCTCGGCGAAGCCGATCTCGGCGCCGGTCGCATAGACGACAAGCTGCGAGATGAAGTGGCGCGCCACCTGGTCCTCGTCCTCGAGCAGGAGTCGCTTGTACTCGGCGATGCCCGCGAAGGACCTGCCGTCCGGGGTGACGCCGCCTGCATCCACGGGTGGCCCGTCCTTGTATTCCAGGATCGGGCGACCGTAGAGAGTCCTCGTGGGCGTATCGCCTTCGCCGCTGGAGCGGTATCGCGTCCGGAAGCCGCCGGTGGGATCGAAGGCCTCCAAAGCGAATCCCGGCGGGTCGATGGCGCGGTGACAGACGTTGCACGTCGGGTCTCGGCGATGCTTGGCGAGGATCTCGCGGATCGTCGTGGCGCCGCGGGTGTCGGGCTCGACCGAGCCGGCGTTCGCCGGCGGCGGGCTCGGCGCCCGGCCGAGCAGGTTCGTGAGCACGAAGCTGCCGCGGAAGACCGGCGAGGTCGTGGTGCCGTTGGCGGTGATCTTGAGCACGCTGGCCTGAGTCAGGACGCCGCCGCGCAAGCTGTCGTCGGGCAGCGACACCTTCCGCATGTACTGTCCCTCGACCCCGGGGATGCCGTAGTGCTCCGCCAGGCGGCGATTGAGAAAGGTGAAGTCGGAGTCGATCAGGTTCCGGACGCCGAGGTCGCTTCTCACAAGCTCGGCGAAGAAGAGCCTGGTCTCCTCCTGGAGCGCGTGATGCAGCACCTCGTCGTACTCGGGATAGAGCCTCTCGTCAGGAGTCGTAAGCTCGATATCGTAGAGCCGCAGCCACTGGCCGACGAAGTCCGCGACGAAGCGCTGCGCCTTGTCGTCGTCGAGCATTCTCTCGACGTGCTGCGCCAGCACCTCCGGCGCCGACAGCGTGCCTTCTCCTGCCGCCGCGAAGAGTTCCTCGTCGGGCAGGCTCTTCCACAGGAAGTACGAGAGTCGGGTCGCCAGGGCCAAGTCGTCCAGCTCGCCGGGCTGGTCGTCGTGGTAGAGAAACTGCGGCGCGCTCAAGACAGCGCGCAGCGGAATGCGGACGGCATCGACGAACTCCCGTCCGGCGGCGAGCGCGGGCCTGGCCAGGCTCGCGAACGCATCCACCTCACCTGCTTCGGCCGGCCGTCGAAACGCCAGCGGCACGAGGTGCGAGACGACATCCACTACGTGCTCGTACGGGTCCTTCGTGAGCTTCAGATCGCCGGCGGGGTCGATGTCGATGCCATCGAAGAGCCGGCGCGTCGACGGCGGCGGCCACCCATCGAGGAGCGGTCCAACGATTGTGAGCGACTTGACCGCCACGCCCTCGCCCTTGTAGGTCGCGGCCCCATCCACAAGGATCTCGCTGGGGTGGTAGAAGATCGGGTGATAGAGCCGGTTGTTGAGCAACCGCCGGCGTGCGCCTCGCCCCGTAGCCACGAGCTGGCTCTCTTCCGCCCAATCTTCGATGGGGGCGTAGAAATCCTCGACCTCCGTGTGCCACTCGAGGTCCCCCACTTCGGGGTAAAGATAGTCGGTCGGGTGGAGGAAGGTTGTGACTTCGAGGGTGCTGGACTCCTCGTTCACGAGGTCGAAGGCGCCGAGCAACTTCGTGGCGCCACTCGGGTTCGCGCGAACGAGAAGGAGCGTCACCGGTGTCGACGCCTGGTAGGGATAGGCGTCGACGGTGACCCTGTAGAGACCCGAATGCGCGACCGAGAAGCCGTTCTGGTCGCTCCTCGTCAACCTGGACGAAGCGGACCCGCTGGTGTTGTGGTGGTCGAGATCGATGAACATCACCACGGCGTCGTCGACCTTCTTGTTGACGCTCTGACGAATGACGCGGTACGAGTCGGGGAGATTCGGGTAGTCGATCACGTGCGCTGCGCTCGGCGGTGGCCCACCCAGCCGGATCGCCGCATCGAGCGCCCGGTCGGCAGCCTCGAGATAGCTGCGCAGATGCAGCGGTGAGATCCCCTGCTCGGCCGCCAGCGTGTCGAACCCGGCGGAGGCGCTCTCGGCTGGCAGCAAGCTCGCCAGATCCTCCTCGATCGAGAGCAGGTCCTCGATGGTGTACTCGTACTCGAGCCCCGTCAAACGGCGCGGCGCTGCCGGCCCGGCGGCCCGAGCCGCCACGTCCGCCGTCTCCAGGTCTCTCTCGAGCGCACCGAGCGCCGCGTCGACGACCGGCCCCGGGGGGCGCTTCGTCCCGCGAGGAGGCATCTCGCCCGCCTCGAGACGCTCGAAGATCCGCACCCACTTCCGAAAGGTCGCTCGATCCTCGAGGTTGTAGCCGAGGTTCTCGAGATCGAGCGGCGTCTCGGTATCGGCATCGTGACAGCGAAGACACGAGACCTCGAGGAGACGCGCGACGTCGGTCTCGAGCGAACGGGCGGAGGCCGCACCGGGAAAGACACAGAGCGCCGCGAGGAGAGCCGAAGAAGCCGCCTTCACGCCTCCGCGGCGTGGACGAACGCGTGAGGACCGAGTCATCATCATCGACTCTCCGAAGGCAGCCGGTAGGCGACCAGCTCCGGCGCCCTGCCGCCGACCGTGAGTGCGACGTACTGGCGACCGTCGAGCAGGTAGGTCATCGGTGAGCCGAGCCCGCGGCCGGGCAGATCGACCCCTGTCAGCGGCTCTCCGGTGGCCTTGTCGTAGGCCACAAGCTGCGGACCGTCGTCGGTCCCACCGCTGTTTAGCGCGTGAATCAGCAACGTCCTGGTCAGCAGCGATCCGGCGCGGCTGTGATCGCCCCCCAACGGCGGCAGATCGAGATCGCGCAGCAGAGGGTGGTCCTGATACCGGGCGCCCCTGCCGAGTGGGGTCGTCCACAGGTGCTCGCCCCGACTCATGTCGATGGCGACCATCGCCGAATAGGGCGGCTTCCACAGCGGCAGCCCCCGCGGCATCGTCGGCTGCCGGGTCGGGTTGCCTCCGTCAAGAAACGAGGAACCCCGGGCGACGGGCTCGAACGGTCCCCAGGGCGCCGAGCGGCCGCGCATGATACCGCCAACAGGATCGGTGCGGTCGGCGATGTAGCGCATGTCGGTCCTGGACCGTCCGTCGCGGAAGCGGATCACCGAGTGGCCGTTGGAGGAGGGAACGTACAGCACGCCGGTTTCGGGATCGACGGCGGCGCCCGACCAGTTGGCGCCGCCGCCCGCCTGCGGTCGGAAGATGGTGCCGCGCAGCGACAGCGGTGTGTAGAGCGGGCCGAGCCTGAACTCCCCGACCGCCTCGAGCGCCATCTGCCGAATCTCGGGAGTGAAGTCCGCCAGATCCTCGATCCGGGCGCCCTGCACCGCGAACGGCGGCGGCTTGGTCGGGAAGGGCTGGGTGGGAGACATGACCTCCCCTTCCAGGTCGGTGTCGGTCGGCGCCGGACGCTCCTCGATGGGCCAGACCGGCTCGCCGGTCACTCGATCGAACGTGTAGACGAACCCCTGCTTGGTGACCTGGGCTACAGCCTTCACCCGACGTCCATCGACGGTGATGTCGAGCAGATTCGGCGCCGTCGGGCTGTCGTAGTCCCAGACCTCGTGATGAATGAGCTGGTAGTGCCACACCCGCTCGCCGGTGCCTACGTCGAGACAGACGATGCTGTTGGCGAACAGATTGTCACCCAGGCGATGGCCGCCGTAGTGATCCGGCGCCACCGCCGAGGTCGGTATGTAGACGTAGCCGAGCTCCGGGTCCGCGCTCAGATTGCCCCAGGCGTTGCCGTTGCCGGTGTAGCGCCACGATTCGTCTTCCCAGGTGTCGGCGCCGAACTCGTCGGCGCTCTGCGGCACGATGTGAAACTCCCACAGCCGCTTTCCGGTGCGCACGTCGTGGGCGAAGATGAAGCCGGGCGGCCCCTCCCTGGAGATCGTGAAGTCCGTGTGGTTGGTTCCGACGACGATCGTGTCGCCGACGATGAGCGGCGCCGCCGACCGCGAGCCGACCGGCAACTGGAAGGACTGCCCGCGGGGCGAGCGCGGCAGATCGGCGATGAGGTCGACCCGCCCGTTGTCTCCGAACTCCGCGGCCGGTACTCCGGTCCTGGCGTCGACGGCGATCAGGTAGCCGGCGCCGGTTCCCCAGACGATGCGAGCGTCGCCGTCGCCCTCCCAGTAGGCCGCCCCTCGATGGCCTCTGCTGGTCGGAAGCGCGGCGCTTTCGTAGGTGCGCGGGTCGTGAACCCAGAGCGTCTCGCCGGTGCGCGCGTCGACCGCCGCCGCCTGCTCGACGTTCGTGGTCAGGTACAGCACACCGTCGACCGCGAGCGGGGTCGAAGACATCGCGCCGATCCCCGGACGCCGCAGCCACAGGTCGGGCTGCTGCTCTGCCACACGGTCGAACACCACTTGCGACGGCGCCAGCGACGCGCCGCTCTCGTCCGCCACGACGAGATGGGTGTCCGCCGTCTTCCAACGCCAGGCGATCTCCAGATCGCCGAAGTTGTCGGCGTGGATCTGATCCAGGGGCGAATACTTGCTGGCCCAGGTGTCGCCGGCGTAGGTGCGCCAGTCGCCGCCGCTCGCACCTGGCTGCGCCGAGCCGGAGGCGGACGCGAATCCACACACCAGGACCAGGCGCAGCGTGAGGTGAATGGATCCTTGCATTGTGGGAATCACCATGCTACCGTAGTTTTTCCCAACCACGTTGGAACGACATCGGCAAGATGTCGCAATCGAGGGCTCAGCCGGCCTTCGGCAAGGACTAGCCCCCCTTACCTAGCACCAGGGTCGGACATCATGGAGGTGGAACCATGAAGATCACCACCCTTAAGTGCTGCATGTGGCTACTCGCCATCATCGCCTGCGCGAACCTGCCGCTATGGGCCGACGGTCCGGGGACCGGCATCATCGAAGGCCGCGTGCTCGACGCCCAGGGAGGCCCACTCCCGGGCGCCAGCGTGAAGCTCGTCGGACAGCAGAACACCAAGGACGCGGTCAGCGACGAGGCCGGCGAGTTTCGGTTCAGTCTGCTGCTCGATGGCGTCTTCACCGTCAGCGCCGAGCTCGAAGGCTTGGGCTCGAGCGGCGAAGTCGCGGTCACTCTCGATCCCGGTAAGCGCCGCGCCATCGACCTCACCTTGCGGGGAGGCGAATCCGAGGAGATCCGCGTTGTCGCCGAAGCGCCCATGATCAACAAGTACGAGCCCGGGGCGACGGCGAGGATCGACGCCGAGACCGCCGAGTTGACGACGTTCATCAGCCGTCACCACGTCAACAGCCTGGCGGTTCTGCCGGCCAATTCCGGCTCCAAGCAACAGGATTGGCTCAACAGCTTCATGGGCGGCCCTCGAGACGGAGGCACGGTGAACATCGACGGCGTCGATGTCAGTCAAGTCACGGGCAACTACGGAGTGTTCAAGTTCAGAATGGCGACCACGCAGGTTGCCGCGACGGAGGTTCATACCCAGGGGCGGGGCGCCGAGTACGGGCGCACCCAGACGGCGACCATCAACACGGTGGTCAAGTCGGGCACCAACCTGTTCCACGGCGACTTCTTCTACGTCGCTCAGAACCAGGCGTGGGTCGGCGAATTCCGGGACTACCCCGATCTCAACGGTCCCGACAAGATCATCAACAACTTCGAGACCGCTCTCGGTGGCCCGATCTACCGCAATCGTGCGTGGTTCTTCGCGGCCCACGCCGAACTGTCCGACAACAGGATCCGGGGCGCCAGCACCAACTCCAACCCGGACGTCATCGCGGACCCGGTCTTCGACTGGAGCTACAAAGGGAGTTCGACGGTCGCCAAGGTCAACTTTCAGCCTGGCGATGACCATCAGCTCGCCGCGACCTATGTGCGCACCCCGGGCTACCGCGAGGGCGGGGGCAACCGAACGGGGGACCTCTTCACCCTCAACGGGCGCGAGGAGACGGCCGAGTTGAACACAGCGTTGTGGAACTGGGCCGCCACCCCGAAGATCTTTACCGAGCTCAAGGTTGGCGACAGTACGGATGTTCGCGCCGACAATTGCCTCAATTTCAAGACGAGTCTCTCCGGCGGAGACCCAAGTACCCCGGATAGCAACAACTTCCGTTACTACGACCTCGACTCCCGGCTCTTCTTCAATGGCTGCACCGTCGGCGGCACGTCTGGTCGGTTTACGGACGGTCCCCGCCAGCAGATCAACGCCTACGCGACGATCTTCCTGGGCGACAACCACGAGCTCAGGGTCGGCGCCGAGCGCCACGTCATGGGCCTCGATACCCGAAACTGGCCCGAGAGGGAATACAGCGGGCGCGGCTTCGGCTATGGCCTTCCCGGCGGCTTCGCGACTCCCGAGACCGTTACGATCTACGCGCCGCCGGATGGAGGACTGTTCCGCCGCGAAAGCGAGCTGAACACCCTCTTCATCCAGGACCGAATCGATATCGGAGACAAGTGGGTCCTTACCGCGGGACTGCGGCTCGAGGGCCAGTCGATGAACAACAATATCGGACAACAGGTCAACGACTACGATGAGTTGGCGCCCAGGCTGAGTGTCGTCTACGACGTGAACGCTGACGGCAAGCTCCTCGTCCGCGCCACCGCCGGGCGTTACCTGAACCTCTTCAACATGAGTCTTACTCAGAACTTCGACCAGGGCTCGAACGGCACCAACACCCGCATGGTCTTCGATTGGAATCCCCTGACCAACGACTACGACATCCTGGGCAGCTCCATCGTGGCCAGCGCCGGCAGGGAGGCGACAAGGAACCTGGCCCCCGAGTACTCGGACGCGTACAGCATCGGTGTCGACTGGCAGTTCAACCGCAACTGGGTCGCCAAGGCCATGTACACCGTGAGCGAGAACGACAATATCTGGGATACGAGCATCCAGTTCGACGCGGCCGGGAATCGGGTCTTCGCACTCGCCAACTGGACCCAGGCCGAGGTCGACCGGTTGTCCGCCATGCATGGAGTCCCCTCGCGCCTGGGCCTGACCCGCGAGCACGAGGGCATCATCCTTGAGCTCAACCGGAACTTCTCCAACAACTGGACGCTGCGCGCCAACCTGTACGTGGGCGAGGCGAGCGGCACTGAGGATTTCGAAGATGCCATCGAAGCCATCGGCGGCCTCGGCTCCGACGGGAGTAGCGATGTGAACTCCCGCAACAGAGGGAACCGTCCTATCGGCAACAACTCGGAGTTCCCGGAGATCTTCAATGTCCTCGCTGCCAAGCGCTGGCCGATCGGCGAACACACGCTGACCACGGGCGCCCACTACCGCACTCGGACGGGCCGACTCTGGGAGCGTCAACGGAACGTCTTCGTAACCCACCCGCTGTCGGGCCAGAGGGAAAGAGTCGTGGAGTTTCTCGATCCCCAAGCTTCCCGACAGCTCGACACCGCGACGGAGCTCAACCTCAACGCAAGCTGGATCTTCCCGCCGGTCAAGGGTAAGTACGAGATCAAGGTAGGCGCGGAACTTGCCAACGCACTCAACGACGACGCCCAGTTGTTCGTGAATCCGGTGTCGGGCCGGCCCACCGGTAGGGGCGGCGGCGACATTGCCTACCAGAGGCCGTCCGAGTACCGGTTCAACGTCGGGCTCAGCTTCTAGGAAGCCCTCACGCACTAGCTGGCGCTACGAGTTCGTCGTAGCACAACTGACACTCGCCAGGGTTTCGTACATCGACGGCAGCGATGCTCCTGGCGGGTGCTCGAAGTACGTCACGTACAGGTGCCGGTTGCAGTGCCACAGCATCGCCGAGATCGTCTCACCGCGGGTCAGGTATCGAGTCTGCCCCTCGATTTCGATCGTGCCGAGCACACTCGATCCCAGGGAACTTGCAATCCTCGCGAACTCCTCGACCGGCGGCTCCGTTTCTCGCGGGTGTCCGCGGATGACCAGCAGCTTCTGTCCGTCGGTGAAGATGACGTGCTTCGTCAGCTCGAGCGCCAGACTGAGTTGCGTGGGATCCTCGCCGCGAGTGGTGTATTCGTAGGCGTACTCGATCTCCGCCACGGGCATGTCGATGCTCGCGCGAAGACCCAGAAAAGACAACGCGTCACCCGAGACGGGATCGGTTACAGGAGGTGAGATCGCCGTCGACGTGCCGCCGCCGCCCGCATGGTCGAGGATGGCGCCCAGGCTGCTCGTGGTGCGCCCCACTCGGTTTCTCGCGGTCCTGAACTCGATGATCGGACGGTTGTCGGTGTTGACCGGCGCGCCCGAGGCGAAGGAGTCGAGAGCCCTATCGTCCGCGACGAAGAACGAGAAGAAGGCGTCCGGACCGGTAAACGGCGTTCGGTTCGACAAGAGGGAGATGGTCTCGATGTCGGACCTTATGATCGGGTCCTGTATTGCGGCCACGATCCCTTCGTAGTCCCTGGAGATGGGCTCTTTCGATGCGAGAAGGAAGAAGTCCACGCCTCTCGCGTCGGCCCACGCCTGGACATGGGGGAATGCGGTCTCGAGTGTCCGGAGGGAGATCTTGAGATCCTCTGGATTGAAGTCGTAGGCGCCGATCCACTGCAGGAACAGTCCTCCCTCGTTGAGGCGTCTGGCGACAACCGAGTAGAACTCTCTGGTGAAGAGGAAGACCTCGCCATCGATCCACGGGTTGGAAGGCTCGGAAATGACAACGTCGTACGTTCGCTCGGTAGTGGAGAGATAGTCCCTCGCGTCGCCTACGGTGAGTTCGACTCGCTCATCGTCGAGGGCGTTCCGGTTCTCCAGCTCGAAGAACCCGGCCGCCTCGACGACCGTCGGGTTCAGCTCGAGCACGTCGATCCTCTTGACGGACGAAAAGCTCTCGACCGCGGACAAGGTGATCCCGCTGCCGAGGCCGATGATCGCCACCTCTTTCGGATCGGGGTGCATGAGACTGGGGATGTACCCCAGGAGGAGCTGGGTAGGAATGTCCAAGCCCGTACCGGCATCGACTTTCCCGTCGATCATGAGTACCTTCACCGAGCCCTCTTCCTTCACCACGACGGAGCCGTACAGCCCGAAATCGGAAAACGCTATTCCGGCGGCGCCTCTCTCTCGTGCTAGAGCCTGCCGGTAGTCGCTCGCAGAGTCGAACCTTCCATGCTGGTGGTAGACGCCAAAGCGGTAGGGATCGACCCTCGCGTCGAACAGGGAGGCCGCAAGAAGAGCCACGACGGCGAAGGCGCCACCGTAGGCGACCCTGCCGCCCTTCCCGGCAGCAAGAAAAACTACGGCTGAGATGAGAAGGTTCAGGGCGACCGCCACAAGGATCGCTCTCTCCAGGCCGATTCCCGGCAGCAGAACGAAGCCTCCCACAAAGGCGCCGGCAACCCCGCCCAGAGTATTGACGCAGAACAACTTCCCCACATCCGTGCCGATGTTCTCGGTACGGGTGATCAACCGGCTCACGACCGGAAACGTCAACCCCATGAGCAGGGTCGGAACGAGGAGGACAAGATACGAAAGGAGGAGGAGAAGCGAGTGAAAGATGCCGAAGCTGCCGCTGGAGATGTTGTAGATCTGGAGATACGCGACATCCAGGTTGTTCAAGATCGGCACGAACAGGAGCCCGTAGGCCCCGATCCCGAGTTGCGCGTACGCGAACAGGGTGGCGAGATCCGTCTTCTGGAACCGCTTCGCCAACAGGCTGCCGAAGCCCATTCCCGTGAGGAAGGCGGTCAGGATCAAGCTGTAGGCGTAGACGGTCCCACCTACGAAGAGGATCAACCCCTTGGTGAACATGACTTCGTAGACGAGCGCGGCGAAGCCCGAGAAGAAGAAGGCACTCAGGAGCAGAGCCCTCAGCTTCATCGTTCACGCCCCTGGTAGAGCACGAGGCCGGCCATGAGGTTGAGAACGGCAGCCAGCGCGATCGTTTGAGAGAGCCCCAGGTACGGCAAGAAGATGAATCCGCCACACAGGGCCCCGCAGCCGGCGAAGATCGTGTCCACTGCATACACGTCCGAGATGTCGCGGGCGAAGTTTCTGGAGTAGATCTTCGTCATCAGAGGGAATGTGGCGCCCATGATTCCCGTCGGCACGATGAGAAGAAGAAAAACGATGCTGAACATGATGAACAGCATCGCGGAAGAGCCCTGGAGCTGGCTGAATAGAGCCAGGCGGACTCGGTAGGTGAGCTCGAAGAGAGGTATGAGGAGAACGCCACAGGCGGCGAGGACGAACTCGAGCTTCGCGAAGAGAAGGAGGGGTTTCTTCGTCTTATCGGCGATTCTTCCGAAGCAGTATGAACCGAGGGCCAGACCCGCCATGAACGCCGTGAGCACCGCGGTGAAGGCGTAGATCGTCGTCCCGAACACGAGAGACAGCGAGCGCGACCAGGCAACCTCGTACACGAGGGACGAGAACATGGAGAGGCCGAACACCAGAAGGAGAATCGGTCTCCTTGCGCGGAGGGGGAGGGCAGTGGTTCTCAGGGCTCTACGATAGCTGGAGCATTGCGAGTCGGTCCAGAGCGGGGCTAGCACGGCGCCGGCAGCGCATGGGCGTCGTCCCGAAGCTCGCTTCACTCTGCTTCCGCGGCGCAAGCTCCTGGCGGGACGATAGGATGCCCGCTTGCATCCGCCACAGGCGTTTCGCGTTCCAGGAAGGCCTTGTGTCCCAGGAAAGGGGCGGGCATGAGAGTTCCGGCCAAGTCGGCATTGGTAGTAGTAGTCGTCGCGGCGCTCGGCGCCGGTTGCACCCAGAGCACGGGCGCCGATGGAGCGGAAGCTCAGGAGTCCGACAACATGGTCCCGCTGCGGGCGGTCCACGACGAGGAGACCGGCTCAATCGCCATCTACCGGGAGGGCGAAGAGGCGCCGATCGTCACCCAGAACGCGGGCGCCGAGCACCGGCCGTTCCTGCACCCGATCGCCGCTCCGGACGGCAAGGGAACGGCGACGCAGTACAGCCCGGGGCATCACCCGCACCAGACGGGGCTCTACTGGGGCTTCACGAGAGTGAACGGCGAGCCCATGGACGAGGACACGCTCCGGCAGTGGTTCTACCGCCGCGACAAGCCGGAGGACATCGCCCGCGCCGTCGGCCGCGACTACTTCCACAACCCGGGCGGAGAGTACTGGCGCCGCGATTCGGCCATGGTGGTGACCGAATCCGGCCCCGAGGTGAAGTGGCAGACGGTCTACGGCATGCTCGACGCCGACGGCAAGGCCTTCATGACCGAGACGCAGAACTGGACGATGCGGGCCGAGGAAGACCGCTTCATCCTCGATCTCGAATGGGCCGGCGAGGCCCACACCGACGTCTCGATCAACGAGATGTCCTACGGCGGCATGTTCCTGCGCATGCCCTGGCACAAGGACATCAAGGGCGAGGCCGTCAACGCGGCCCGGCAGCGCAACGCCCAGGCCGAAGGGCAGCGCGCGATGTGGGTCGACGTCGGGATGCAGGTCGAAGGCCGCGACGACCTGCTCCACGTCGCCATCTTCGATCACCCGATGAACGCCGGCTTCCCGCAGACCTGGCGCGTCGACGGCCAGCTCGGCGTGGGGCCGGCGAGGTCACGCATGGGCGACTGGCACATTCCCGAGGGCACGACCGAGGTCATCCGCCACCGGCTCGTCGTCTACACCGGCGAACTCAACGACCTGGAACTGACCGAGGACTGGGAGGAGTACACGGGAGCCGCCGAAGGCGCCTACTCCACCTCGTCGCTCTGGGGCATCGCCCAGCAGGAGGCGAAGCAGGAGAAGTTCCTGACCCCGGAGGAGGCGGTCGATGCGATGACCGTGCGCGACGGCTTCCAGGTCAACGCCTGGGCCTCGGAGCCCATGATCACGCAGCCCATGGCCTTCGCCTGGGACGACCGCGGCCGCATGTGGATCGCCGAGAACCGCGACTACGAGACCCGCGGCCGCGGTTTCTCGGGCGCGGGCGACAGCCGCATCCTGATCCTCGAAGACACGGACCGCGACGGTGAGGCCGATAGCAAGAAGGTCTTCGCCGAAGGCATCCCGTTCCCGGCGGCGCTGGCGGTCGGCTTCGACGGCGTCTTCGTCGGCGCGCCGCCCCACCTCCTCTACCTCCCCGACCGCGACGGCGACGACGTGGCCGACATGGACGACGCGGAGATCCTGCTGACCGGCTGGGGCATCCGGGACCGTCACGAGACGATCAACAGCTTCCACTGGGGGCCCGACGGCTGGCTCTACGGCCTCGAGGGGTTCGCGACCCCTTCCAAGATCCGCAAGCCGGGGCCCGACGAGACGATCTACGGCCACAACGATCCGTTCCCGGACGACCTCCTCCAAGCCGACGGCGTCGACATCAACGGCGGCGTCTGGCGCTACCACCCAACGAAGGACCGGTTCGAGGTCGTGGCCCACGGCTTCAGCAACCCGTGGGGCATCGACTACGACGCCAAGGGCCAGATCTTCATCACCGCCTGCGTAATCCCCCACCTGTTCCACGTCGTACCCGGAGGCATCTACCACCGGCAGGGCGGCTCGCACTTCAACCCGTACGTCTACGGCGACATCCGCACGATCGTCGACCACCGGCACCGGTCGGCGCACGGCGGCGCCCGCGTCTACCTCTCGGACGCCTTCCCCGAAGAGCACTACGGCCGGCTCTTCATGGCGAACATTCACGAGCACGCGGTGCTCTCCGACGAACTCGAGCCCAAGGGCTCCAGCTTCGTCGCCCGCCACGGCGAGGACTTCCTGCTCGCCAACAACAAGCAGTGGGTCGGCTTCAGCATGGAGATCGGCCCGGACGGCGACGTCTACGTCCTCGACTGGCACGACGCGGACATCTGCGGCAACGACGTCAAGCACAAGGAGACGGGGCGGATCTTCCGCATCACGCCCGAGCAGTCTCGCGCGGACAACTGGGAGGGCCGGTTCGACGACATCAACGCGATGTCGAACGCGAAGCTGGTGGAGCTGCAACTTTCGAAGAGCGCCTGGCACGCGCGCAGGGCGCGGGTCGTCCTGCAAGGCCGGGCGACCAAGGGCGAGGTCGACGCTTCGGTTCACGATGCGCTGCACGAGATGTTCGCGTCCAACCCGGACGGCGACCTGCGCCTGCGGGCGCTGTGGGCGCTCCACGTCACCGGCGGCTTCACGCCCGACCAGTTGACCGAGGCCCTCGACGACCCGGACGCCCACGTCCGCGCCTGGGCGATTCAGCTCCTGACCGAGGATCACGACGCGCCGGCGGCCGCCATCGGCCAGTTCACCGCCATGGCGGACAGCGACGACTCCGCCGTCGTCCGGCTCTACCTCGCGGCTGCCCTGCAGCGTCTTGAGCACGACGACCGCTGGCCGATCGCCGAAGGTCTGGTGAAGCACGCCGTGGACGCGGAAGATCACAACATCCCGAAGATGATCTGGTTCGGCATCGAGCCTGTGGTCGCCGAGGATCCGGAGCGGGCGCTAGAGCTCGCCCGGAACTCCGAGATTCCGATGCTCACGGAGAACATCGGACGCCGGCTCGTCGACGCGAACCGCCTCGAGACGCTCGTCACATCGCTCGGTGATCGCAAGGGCGCCCGCCTCCCCCTGCTGCGGGGGATGCGCGCGGGGCTGGAGAGCCAGTTCGAGGTCGAGCGGCCCGACGACTGGGCCGACGTGTACCGGAAGCTGAAGAGGGACCGGTCCGTGGCCGACCTCGCCCAGGAAGTGGACCAACAGTTCGGCGGCGTCGAGGCCGCGCGTCAGTTCATCGCGACACTCGAGGACGAGAGCGCACCGGCCGAAGATCGGCGGCGCGCCATCCGCGGCCTCGCCGACCAGCAGCACGAGGCGCTCGCCGAGCGGCTCCCGGCCCTGCTGGACGAACCGGAGCTGCGGATCGCCGCGATCCGCGCCTTCGCCGCGTTCGACGGAGGCTGGCAAACGGGGTTCCTGCTACTGGGGCACTACGACTCCTTCGACTCGGATGAGAAGCTCGCCACGGTGCAGACGCTGTCATCCCGACCCATCTACGGCAGGGTGCTCACCGGCGCGATCAAGGGCGGCGACATCCCCCGGCGGGAGGTTCCGGCCTACGTCGCCCGCCAGCTCCACCGCGTCGTCGGCAGCGGCTTCCTCGAGGTCTGGGGACCGATCACGCGGGTTTCCAGCGAGAAGACCGCGGCCATCGCGAAGTACACGACGATCCTGGGCAACGACGCAATCGCGGGCGCCGACCCCAGTCACGGCGAGCAGATGTTCAGCGAACTCTGCGGCGTCTGCCACCAGATGTTCGGAACGGGGGCTTTGATCGGTCCCGACCTCACCGGTTCCAATCGCACGGAACTCGACTATCTGCTGACGAACATCATCGACCCCAGCGGCGACATCCAGGACGACTACCGCACGCTGATGGTGACGACCCGGGACGGCCGCACCTACTCGGGCACGGTGGCCGCCGAGAGCAACCGCGCCCTGACCTTGAGGGTCGTCGGCCAGGACGAGGTGGTCATCGCCCAGTCGGACATCCAGTCGCGCGACCTGTTCCCGCTGTCGATGATGCCCGAGGGGCTGCTCGATGGGTACGAGGACGCCGAGGTGAAGAACCTCGTGGCGTATCTCATGACCGCCGAAGAGGCCACGTCTCAGGGCCCCTAGCGGCTGCCCTGAGGACACGCAGATGACGAACGTCGCCATGATCGGCCTCGGCTTCGGCGCCGAGTTCATCCCCATCTACCAGGCTCACCCCGACGCGACTGTCCACGCGATCTGCCGGCGCGACGAGGCCGAGCTCCACCGCGTCGGCGACCAATTCGGCATCGACCGGCGCTACACGGACTACGACGACGTGCTGGCCGACTCAGGAGTCGATTTCGTCCACATCAACACGCCGATTCCCGACCACGCCTGGATGTCGCTGGCCGCTCTCGACGCCGGCAAGCACGTCATGTGCACCGTGCCCATGGCCACGACGATCGACGACTGCCGCAAGATCACAGAGAAGGTCCAGGAGACGGGCCTCAGGTACATGATGGCCGAGACCGTCGTCTACAGCCGGGAGTTCCTGTTCATCAAGGAGCTCTACGAGAAGGGCGAACTGGGCGAGATCCAGCATCTCGCCGCCTCCCATCCGCAGGACATGGACGGCTGGCCGTCCTACTGGGAGCGGATGATCCCGATGCACTACGCGACCCACGTCGTGAGCCCCTGCCTCGGGCTGGTCGACGGCCTGGCCGAGTACGTGAGCTGCTTCGGCTCGGGCAGGGTGCGCGACGACATTGCCGCGAAGTCCGGCAACCGCTTCGCCGTCGAGACCTGCCACATCAAGGTCAAGGACCGCGAGCTTGTGGCACACATCTGGCGCTTCCTTTACGACGTGGCACGGCAGTACCGCGAGAGCTTCGACGTCTACGGCACCAAGAAGAGCTTCGAGTGGACGCTGATCGAGGACGAACCCCACGTTCTGCACACCGCGAAGAAGCCCGAGCCGGAGATCCCCGAGAAGATCGAGGCGCCGGACTACGGGCACCTCCTGCCGGAAGAGATCCGGAAGTTCACCCTGCCGCAGGAGATCCAGGACGCCGAGCACCTCTCCTTCATCCAGGGCGGAGGCCATGGCGGCTCGCACCCCCACCTCGCGAACGAGTTCCTGAGCGCGCTGCGCGAAGACCGGGATCCGAGGCCGAACGCCGTCGTCAGCGCGAACTGGACGTGCGTCGGCATCTGCGCCCACGAATCCGCCACGAAGGGCGGCGAGATCATTCCTCTGCCGGACTTCACGCTCACTACCTGACCCGCCACCTCCACTCTCACGCCGACTGCCTAGAGGGCCCATGAACAACACCAAGCTACTGATCGCGAGCTTCCTGACCATCTTCGTGGCCGGACTCGGCTTCGCCGTCCGCGGCGGGCTCCTCCTCGAATGGGGAAAGGAGTTCGGCTTTACGCAAACGGAGCTCGGACAGATCACGGGAGGCGGCTTCGTCGGGTTCGGCATCGTGATCCTCATCGCGAGCCTGTTCCTCGACCGCTTCGGCTACAAGCCGTTCCTGATGCTCGCGGGCATTCTCCACGTGCTGTCAGTCATCATCACGGTGGCGGCGACGTTCGTGTACAGCGCCAACATCGCGACCGACCCGGACGCCGCCCGCGCGGGGGCCTACTTCTGCCTGTTCTGGGGGATCTTCATCTTCGCGATCGCGAACGGCATCTGTGAGGCCGTCGTCAATCCGCTGGTCGCCACCCTCTACCGCAAGCAGAAGACGCACTACCTCAACATCCTGCACGCGGGATGGCCGGGAGGCATGATCGCCGGCGCCCTCCTGGCCGTCGTGATGATCGGACGCGTGCACTGGGAGATCGTCCTCGCCCTCTACCTCGTCCCGGCGCTCATCTACATCCTGATGATCGTCAAGGAAAAGTTCCCGGTGTCGGAGGCGACCGCCGCCGGCGTCAAGTTCGGCGACATGGTCAAGGAGTTCGCGGCGCCGATGCTGCTCTTCCTGCTCGTCCTCCACGTCTGCATCGGCTACGTAGAGCTCGGAACCGACAGTTGGATCGTCAACATCATGGACACGGTGCTCGGAGGCAAGGGCTTGTTCATCCTCCTCTACACCTCCATCCTGATGTTCGTCCTGCGCTTCTTCGCCGGGCCCATCGTCCAGCGGATCAATCCGCTGGGCCTCCTCTTCTCAAGCGCTGTCCTGGCCATGATCGGCCTCTATGCGCTCGGCTCCTTCGCCGCCGCCGCCGCGGTCCTGGTGGCCGCGACCATCTACGGCGTCGGCAAGACCTTCTTCTGGCCGACGATGCTGGGTGTCGTTTCCGAGCGCTTCCCCAAGGGAGGAGCGCTCACCCTGGGCGCGGTCGGCGGCGTCGGCATGCTGTCGGCCGGCCTTCTCGGCGGCCCCGGCATCGGCTACCTGCAGGACAGCTACGCCTCCCAGGACCTCCGGGAAAGTGCCCCCGCCGTCTACGAGGAGTACAAGGCCGAAGGCGCGAACCGCTTCCTGTTCTTCCCCGCCGTGCAGGGGCTGGACGGTTCCAAGTCCGGCCCCGTCATGGAGAAGGCCAAGGACTTCAGCATCACCCTGCCCCCCGACGAGCAGGCCGTGCGCGACGCGTCGTTCTACGGCGGCCAGAGCGCTCTCAAGGCCACCGCGATCGTGCCGGCGTTCATGGCGCTCGGGTTCCTCTTCCTGCTCCTCCACTTCCGGCGGACCGGCGGCTACAAGCAGATCGTCCTGCCGTCGTCTGACGACGGCTGAGAGCGAGCGATCACGGGCGGCCGCGCCTCAGCGGCCGCCCGGCGCCTACTGCGACGGCGCCTGGTACAGCTCGATCTCGTAGCCGTCCGGGTCGTTGAAGAACACGATCGTCGGCGGGTTGTCGCCGCCAAGGTCGACAAACCGGACCTCCGAACCCGCCGCTTCCGCTCGCTTGGCCAGCGCCTTGGCGTTCGCGGTATTGACGACGATCCGGCCGTACCTGCCCTTCCCGTCCGGCAGCGGATCATCATTGAGGCGCGCCAGGATCAGGCCCGCTCCACCGCCGCCGGGCGCGGCGAGGCCAATCTCGATCGGGTCGGTCCCATCTGACGGATACGTCCAGGCGCGCTTGAACCCCAGCACTTCGCCGTAGTACTTCTCTGACCGCTCCAGGTCCGCCACGTTCAGGGCTACCTGCCCCAACACGGCGTCCGACTTCTCGTCTCCGGCCGCCAGCGGAGCCGCCACGCACACGAACATTGCAATCACCAAGGCCCGCACCGTCCACTTCGACATCACAAGCTCCTTCCAAGCACCGATCTCACTGAGAAAAGAAGGGCGCGAGCATACCGCGCCCCATCCGCGGTACGTCAAAGACCGCCGGTCAGCTCATGGAGCCTCATCACCGTCTTCCAGTTCCGCGCGGTCATGGTCGTCGAGAGGTTCGACTCGAAGTACCGGTTGGTGAGTTTCGTGCGCGCAAGCCCCTGCGGGCAGGACGAGTACACCTCTCGACCGACCACGGCGAACTCGTCTGGAGGCGAGCGGTCGGGGTCGAGGGCGTCGACGGCCGCGGCTTCCGGCCGGTCCGCCAGGAATCCGACGTGCAGTTGGCCCAATCGGCCGACCTCGGCGACGACTCCCTTGAACGGGTTCGCCTGGATGATCGCCGCAAGCTCGCCTGCCGTTCGAGTCACCACAGGAATGCGGTAGCCGAACCGCGAGGCGATCGCCTCACCGATCAGGTCGGGCACCCGGCGCGCTAACGCCGGGGCCGCCCGAAAGACGACGTTGCCGCTCTGGATGTACGTCCGCACCTCGTCACACCCCGCCTCCGAGAACATCGCGGCGAGGTCTCTCATGAGCAGCTTGTTCTTGCCGCCTACGTTGATTCCGCGGAGCAAGGCAACGTGAATGCCGGTCACTCCACCGGATTCGCGGCGATGAACTCGTTGATGATGCGGGCGAGCTCTTCGCCGTGGCTCTCCTGGATGAAGTGGCCCGCGCCTTCGACCGTCACATGGGGCTGGCCCTGGGCGCCGGGAACCCGCCGCTGGAACTGTCGCTCGCCGCCGCGTGATACCGGGTCGCTGTCGCCGAAGGCGGTCAGGAACGGTTTCTGCCAACGTTCGAAGACTTCCCAGGCTTGGCGGTTCGCGTCGTTGGCCGGGTCATCGGCGAACACCGGCACCCGCTGCGGCATGATCAGCGCCCCTGCCTTGTAGCTGGGCTCGGGGAAGGGCGCATCGTAGGCGGCCGTGAGCGACGGATCGCCGGTGTTGGTCGCCAGCATGCGGCCGGTGGGGATGTCGCCACTGTCGACCATCGCCTGGTTGGTGCGCTTCCAACGGATGAAGGCGCTGTCTTCGGGCAAGTCCTCAGGGCTGGCCGCTCCACCCACCGGCAAACCGGTGTTCGACACGACGACACGCGCGAAGCGCTCCTCGTTCTCCGCCACCACGCGCAGGCCGATCAGGCCCCCCCAGTCCTGGCCGAAGAAGGTCGCCTGTTGCAGGTCGAGCGCCGCAACGAGCTCCGTCATCGCGTCGACGTGGAACTTGTACGTGTGGGTATCCATGCTCGCCGGCTTGTCCGAGCGCCCGAAGCCGATCAGGTCGGGCACGATGCAGCGATGGCCGGCGGCGACCAGGACCGGGATCATCTTCCGATACAGGTACGACCAGGTCGGCTCTCCGTGGATCAGCAAAATCGGTTCGCCGTCGGCGGGACCCTCGTCGAGGTAGTGGACGCGGTAGCCCTGGATCTCGACGTAGTTGGGCGCGAAGTCGAAGCCCGGCAGGTTCTCGAAGCGATCGTCGGGCGTGCGGTACACGCCGGGACGGATCTCCTCGGCAAGGGCGGGCGTCGCGACCGTCGCGAAGGCCAGAACGATGGCTGCTACGACTCCCAAGCTCGCCGCAGCCACGAGGCCTCGTCCTGATCTTTTCATCTTGCTTCCTCCGTTCAGTCGTCGGCAGGCTATGGAATGTCGCGACAGCCTATCGGGCGCCAATCACACAGAACCCCGCGCTTGGCTCCGGATGCGGGCAGGATGCCCGCGTTCCCAGGGCGGAAGCCGCGGCGCCGACCATGTCGCGATGGACTATCCTCTCTGCGCCCCGCGAACGGAAGTAGGCCCACATGACCCAGAACGGAACCGCAGTACGTCTCTCCGGCGTGCACAAGACGTTCGGCGCCCACACCGCGGTCTCCGACTTCGACCTGGAGATCGAGCCGGGCACTATCTACGGGCTGCTGGGCCCCAACGGCTCGGGCAAGACGACCACGATCCGCATGATCATGGGCATCCTCCTGCCCGACAGCGGCGCGGTGGAGCTCTTCGGCGGCGTTCCCAACTTCGCTCGCCGCAGCCGCGTCGGCTACCTGCCCGAGGAGCGCGGCGTCTACGAGAAGATGAAGGTGCTCGACCAGCTCATCTTCTTCGGCGAAATCCGCGGCGTCGCCCGGGCGCTGGCCCGCACCCGCGCCGAGGGGTGGCTGGAGCGTCTGGGACTCAGCGAGTGGGCATCCAAGAAGGTCCAGACCCTGTCCAAGGGGATGCAGCAGAAGGTCCAGTTCATCAGCACGGTGCTCCACGATCCTGATCTCCTCATCCTGGACGAACCCTTCAGCGGCCTCGACCCGATCAACCAGGACGTGCTGGAGCAGATCGTCCGCGAGGAGCAGGGGCGCGGGAAGACGATCCTCTTCTCGACCCACCTCATGGAGCAGGCCGAGCGGCTGTGCGAGCGGGTCTGCCTCATCTCGCGGTCTCGCAAGGTGCTCGACGGCAACCTGAAGCAGTTGAAGCGGAACGAACGATCGGGCGTCGTGGCCGTGGAGTTCGAGGGCGAGGCGCCCCAGATCGCATGGCCTGGCGTGTCGAACGTGGAACAGGCCGGCGATGCGCTCCACCTGACCCTGAGCGAAGGGTCGCGATCCGACGAGATTCTGGCCGCGGTAGTGGCTGCGGGAGTCAGCGTGCGGAGGTTCGAGCTGCTCGAGCCCCGCCTGCACGAGATCTTCGTCCGCCACGCCGGAGACCCCGGCGACGACGATGCCCCGGCAGCGATGGGAGGTGCGTTGTGAAGCAGGTCTGGTCGGTCATCCGGCGCGAATACGTGGAGCGCGTCAAGACGCGGGCGTTCATTCTGTCGACGCTGGGCATGCCCCTGCTGATCATCGGCGTGATGGTGCTGAGTGGCGTCGTCGGCGCCCTCGCTCAGGGCTCGGAACGGCAGATCGCCCTGGTCGACTTCACCCGGCAACTCGGCGAACCTGTCACGGAGGCCCTGGAGCGAGCGGGATACGACATCGAGGTCGCCGACCCCGCCGCGGGTACGGAGGGCCTGGACCAGCGTCTGCTCGACGACGAGCTTGAGGCCTACCTGGTGCTCGACGACAGCACCGCCAGCGAAGCCGCCTTCATCTACCGGGCGAAGGAGCCTCCGGGCGGGACCCGTTCGCGGCTCATCCGCTCGATCGTCGTCGAGGAGGTCGTGGACCAGCGGCTCAGCCTGATGGAGGACGGCGAGTCGGTCCGCCGGCTGTTCGAGGGCGGAGCCCTGGAGTTCGAGCCCGTCGGCATCGACGAGGCCGACGTGGAAGAAGCCGAGGTCGAACGCATCACCGGCACGATCACGGGCATCGGCGGCGGCATCATCCTCTACACCATGATGCTCATCTACGGCGCCCAGATGCTCCAATCCGTGCTCGAAGAGAAACAGAGCCGCGTCGTAGAGCTGGTGATCTCGTCCCTGCGCCCCTGGCAACTCATGCTGGGCAAGATCGTGGGCGTGGGCGCCGTCGGCCTGACCCAGATGGCCATCTGGATCGGCTGCGTAGCCCTGCTGGCCACCCTGGCGCTGCCCGTTCTCCTCTCCGCGCTGCCGACAACCGAAGAAGCAAGCGAGCTCCTGCAATACCTGCCGGGCCCGGGCGCCGTGGCACTGCTCGTCGTGTTCTTCCTGCTCGGCTACTTCCTCTACTCGAGCCTGTTCGCCGCCGTGGGCGCCATGTGCAGGAACCTGCAGGAGGCCAGCCAGGCACAAATGCCCATCATCATCCTGATCATTGTCCCGTTCGCCCTCCAGATGACGACGATCCAGGGGTCCAGCATGCCGTGGATGGACTGGGTGGCCCTCTTCCCCTTCTTCAGCCCGATCATGATGTACCCCCGAGCCGTGATGGGAACGGCGCCCTGGTGGATGGTGGGCGCGTCGATGGTGTTGATGGCGCTGAGTGTGTGGGGCACATCGTGGGTGGCAGGCAGGATCTACAAGATCGGCATCCTCAGTCAGGGCAACCGGCCCAGCCTGCGGGAGTTGGTGAGGTGGGTCAGGCAGGGGTAGGAGGACTACGCGCTCCGACCCTGGGAACCCGGGTGGCGCGATCCGCGCCACCTGCGAACCACTCCGTGCGCCCGTCATCGGGCGCGCGGATGGAACGCGGGCGTCTCGCCCGCTTCCGGCGCGCAGCGCCGGTCTGGTTCGCTAGCCGACAATCGGCGGCATCGGGCAGCTCATCGACGCCGACACCGCCCGCAGAAGCTCGGCCTCTTCCGCCGTGACCTGCCGGTCGGCGGCGATGCAGGCGACCGCCGCTTCGAGCACGCGCTTCTTCACTTGCGGCGCGGCCCGGTCAAGCTCAACGAGGGCGGCATCGAGTTCGCCGAGACCGCATTTCTCGTGCGGGAGGAGCCGCGCCTCCGGCAGCGAGAGCACTCGCCATGCCTGCGCGAAGGCGCTACCTGCCGCTTGCGGATCGCGATGTCCCACGTACGCCAACACCGACATCAGCAGCGCCAACTGGGACCGCACCGCGCTCACCGAGTTGTGCCGCACGCGCGGTCGTCTGGGCTTCCCGAAGTGCCCCTCCAGATCCCTCAGCAGGATGCGATAGAGCGACCATTCGAACAGGTCGATCACCTCGTCCGCTTCGACTGTTGCGACCAGGTTGTGCAGGAAGAGCCGGTACTGCGACGGCGTCAAGGCGCGGAGCGCGGGCAGTGAGAGCTCGAGGAGGGGCAGACGCATCCGCGGGTCGAGCTGCTCCACCAAGGGGGCCAGCCTAAGGGTTTCCTCGTAGACGCCGCGGTCGGCCGCCGCTTCGAGGTGCGAGAGCTGCAACTGTCTCGGCGCGGGGTCATGGTCGAGCACGAGCGCGTAGACCACCGCGCGGGCGCCGTAGGGCTCGCGGGCAGCCTCGACGACCGGCCCGGGCAGGTGCTCGATCAAATCCGCGGCGTACTCGATGTGCTCGGGGGTCGGCTGCCCGACGTGGCTGACGGCGTCCGCGACATTCGTGCCGGCCCCGGCGCCGGCGCCGGCTTCGGCGCCCGCGAAACCCGCGGCGCCCGGCATGGCAGCAGCGGCCGACGCGCCGGCGTCCCCGGCGTCCCCGGCGTCCAACTCCGGGAACTCACCGTCCCAGGCGGGATCGATGCGCTTGATCCGCTCCTTGAGCGGCGGATGGGTCGCGAACATCGCGTTGAAGCCTGAGGTCGCGCGGCCGAAGAACATGTGGCTCGCCTGCGGTGCGTTCGGGTTCTTGACCGCCGAGCCGGTCACGAAGCCGCCGATCTTCTTGAGCGCCCCGGCAATGCCCCCAGGCTGCCGCGTGAACTGCACGGCCGAGGCGTCCGCCAGGAACTCCCGCTGCCGGCTGACCGCGGCCTTGATCAGGTTGCCGAAGAACGTGCCGGCGAAACCGATGACCGCGAGCCCGGCGCCGATCGCCAGGACAGGCAGGGCGCCCTTGCTGTCTCTCGATCGTCCGCCGCCGGTGAAGAACGACATCCTCAGGACGAAGTAGCCGATCATCCCGATGATCAGGATGCCGTGGAGCAGGCCGATCAGACGGACGTTGAGCCGCATGTCGCCGTTCAGGATGTGGCTGAACTCGTGCGCGATCACGCCCTGGAGTTCGTCGCGGTTGAGCGTCGTCGCCGTCCCGCGCGTCACCCCGATGACCGCGTCCTGCGGCGTCAACCCGGCCGCGAACGCGTTGATGCCCTCCTCCTGGTCCATAAGGTAGACGGGCGGCGTCGAGGTGCCCGAGGCGATGGCCATCTCCTCGACGACGTTGAGCAGCCTGCGTTCCACCGGGTCCGATGTGCCCGTATCCACAAGCCGTCCGCCCAGCTCCTCGGCAACCACCCGGCCGCCGCCGCTCAGTTGGGCGATCTTGAACAGGCTGCCCCCGCCGACGACGACCAGGGTGCCGACCACGGCAAGGATCAGGAGCCGGGGGTCGGCGACGGCAGTCCAGTCGACCTCGTTGGTTTCGGGATCGCGGCCGAGGTAGCCCATCGCGGCCGCCAGCAACACCTCGATCGAGGCCATGATCGCGAGGACCGCGAGCCCGAAGAGCACCACAAGGCGAACGGTGCTCCGCCTTGCCGTGTCCTGCCGCTGAAAGAAGTCTGTGGCCATTGGGCCGCGCGAAACGTCCTCAGCTACTCGAACGACACCGTTGGCGCTTCGGCGATCGCCTCGCTGTCGAACTCAAGCAGCGTGGCGTCCTTCCCGTGACCGAACATCCCCGCGATCATCACCGCAGGGAACCGCTGTTTGTACGTGTTGTAGAGCGTCACGGTGTCGTTGAAGGCCTGGCGCGCGAAGGCGACCTTGTTCTCCGTCGAGCGAAGCTCCTCGCTGACCTGCATCATGTTCTGGTTCGCCTTCAGGTCCGGGTAACTCTCGGCCAGCGCGAAAAGGCGGCCCAACGTACCGGTGAGGACGCCTTCGGCCGACGCAAGGCCCTGGATGGCCGCGGCATCGCCCGGATCCGCGGCGGCCTGCTCCAGTCCTCCGGCCGCCATGTTCCGGGCCTGAATCACCGCCTCGAGCGTTTCCCGCTCGTGCTTCATGTAGCCCTTCGCCACCTCGACCATGTTCGGGATCAGGTCGTAGCGGCGCTTGAGCTGAACCTCGATCTGCGCGAACCCGTTCTGATACCGGTTCTTCAGGGTGACCAGCTTGTTGAACGTCCCGATCATCGACCCGCCAAAAATGATGGCGAGGAGGACCAGGCCGGCTAGAACCACGATGGCAAATATGCTCATGAGCTGTCTCCGCTAAAGAGGCCGGTAGTTGACCCGGTCCCGGATGCTGTCATAGTGCCGTCTGGCCCGCGCTGCGCGCATCGACCGCCAGCGGAACTTCCCCGTCGCCGCCGTCACAGACGAAGCGTGTATTGCGCCTTCACGGCCAGCTTCGAGTCCTGCCGCCGGAAGTCGGAACCACGCTCGCCGAGCTCTTGCACCCAGCCCTGGCCGAAGATGAAGAACAGGTCGTTCCCCGGCTCGAGGGTCCAGCGCACCCGGCCTTGAAAACCGAGGTTGCCCGAGCGGTTGTCGAACTGAATCAGATTCGAGAACGACAGGAGGGGCGAGACCGCATAGTTGATCTGCGCCCTGTGGATCCTGGCGACGAAATCCCCCTGCGGCAGTCGGGCGAAAGTCTGATTCGTGTTGAGGCTGATCGTCAACCGCGGCGGCGCGGAGTACCTCAGGCCCACGTTGACCGACTCGGCGCTTCCCGACCAGAAGCTGCCGAAGCCAATCCCCAAGCTGGCCTGAAGCCTGCGCTTCTGCGCCGAACTGAAGAAGACCCTGAGCGGCGTGAATTCGTACTCGCCCGGGGGAAGAACCACGCCCGGGGAGATCTCGAACGACTCGAACAGCCGCTCGTAGGTGGGGTTCACGTCGAACAGGCTGTGCAGCGAGTCGCCCGACTGGAAATGCCAATCGACGAGCGTCACATAGACGTCCCGAGTCTCGACCAGTCCGTTGTCGAGCCGGGTGAACTCGGTGAAGAAGATGTCGTGGTACATCTGCTGAATGCCCAGCCATTGGTTCTTCGGCCGCGGGTTGAAGCTGGCGCCGACCCGGAACATGCGCACGTTGCTGCGCTGAACGAATCCGAGCGCCGGATCGAAGTTCTCCTGGATCTCGCGCCATTGCACCTGGGCGTCGAACCTGTCGTTGGGAAAGGCGGCCGCGAAGCCGAAGGACGCGTCGTCGCCGGCAGTGCCTTCGTCGGAGATCCCCTCGTTGTCGCTCTGGAGGCCCCAGGCGTTGAAGACGAAGTTGCGGCCGCTGCCCAGAACGTCGGAGGTGGCCAGACGCAGGTCGACTCCCATCGTGCTGCCGTCAACGGAAAGGGCGGGATCGCCACTGGTGACGAGAGCGCCGACGTAGGACTGCTGCCAGAAGTTCTGCCGGACACGCCCCACGAACAGGCTCTGGTCTTGGGCGAATGAGGTGTCGCGCGTGCCCACGTTGAGGACGCCGACTTCGGTTCGGCCCACCCTGCCGGTCAGCTTGACCCCGTAGTCGAGGGGCACCTCCCGTCCTCCCAGCAGACCGATTCGGCGGCTGAAAAACGGGAAGATCTCCGCCCCCGTGTCGGGAATGCCTCCCGGCTGACCGACCCCGGTGGTGGCGAAGTTGAAGACGCCGGCATCCTGCAGGAAGAACGACCGCTTCTCGGGAAAGAAGATCGAGAAGCGAGTCAGATTGATCTGGCGCGCGTCCACCTCGGTTTCGCCGAAGTCGGTGTTGAAGGTCGCCGTCAGCTTCAGATTGGGCGTCACGTTGTAGAACAAATCCAGTCCAGGCTTGCCGCGCAGGCTGTCGTCGCCGCTGCCGGCGCTCTGCTGCCAGCGCGCGGCAAGAAACGGCCGGATATCCAGGCTGAGGCCCTGCTCGAGGCCTTCGAGGCCGGTGATCTCGCCTGCTTCCGAGACCTGGAAGAACTGGGTGTCGAAACGAGCTCCCGCCCAGCGAACCTCCTCGAACTTGCGCTGGATCTGGCGGCCGATGTTGAAGCCCCAGACCGTGCCCTCCGGCGGGAAGTTCAGACTCTTGAAGGGGATCGCGAACTCCGCGCTCCAGCCCTGATCCGAGCGCCGGGTCGCGACCGTCCAAATGGCATCCCAATCTTCGTTCGTCTCCCCGTTCGCGAACACCAGACCGTCCACCAGAGCGCCGTTCGGGTTCGTAGAGAAGTAAAAGGCGTTGCTCTGATCGCGGAACGTGTCGAGCAGCAGCTCGATGCTGTCGTCGGGGCCCAGGGACGCGTCGCGGGCCATCTGCGACGCGAGGACTCTGCCCGGCTCGGAGTCGTGGCACATCACCCCGATGTACAGGTTGTCCGCGTCGCGAAGCAGGGTGACCTCGGTGCGCTCGCTCGGCTCCGCGCCCTCCGTCGGTATGCGTTGCACCAGGGCGCCGATCTTCGGCGACGATTCCCATGCCGTCTCGTCGAGGACGCCGTCGATGAGGATCGGATCAGCTACGGCGGTCACGACGGCCGTCCGCGTGGTGCTGCTCGACTCATCCTGGCGAAGAGCGGCGCCCGACGTGGTCGAAGCGACGACGGCCAGCAAGCCGCAGAGCGCCACGACCGCCCGCATCCGCCCGCTGGGTGCGCCGACCTCCGGTCGCCATCCGGGAACGACCCGGAGCCCGGTCGAATCGGTGGCTCCGCCTGACAACCCGCTGGTCCGTCTAGGTTTCAGGGTCGTCTCAGGGCGCCGGCAGGAGCGCGTCCCGGTCCACCCACTCGCCGCGCAGCATCACGCGGTCGATCTGGAGGGTGTTGCGGATGTCGGCCAGCGGGTCGGCGTTCAGGACGACGAGATCGGCGCTCATACCGGCAGTGAGCGTGCCGAAGTCCGCCTCGCCAACCGGCGGCACGCGGCCGGCGCCGGTGGCCGTGGCGGCGACGAGTGTTTCCATCGGCGTGAGCCCCGCCTCGACGTAGAGCTCGAGTTCATGGTGAGTGCCCCACCCCATGGGCACGTTGGCCGTGCCGCTGTCCGTGCCCAGCGCCACCTTGATGCCGTGATCGTGGAGCGTCTTGACGAAGTCCTGCACTTGCCGGAAGGAGACCTTGCGGCCCTCGAAACCGTCCGCCCCGAGAATGGCCGCCCGCGTCTCCTCGCTGCTGAACCGCTCCAGCGCACCGGGATTCATCACCGCCCGTAGCTCCGGGTCGTCGAGGAGTTCGGGATGCTCGGCGAAGTGCCAGTTGTTCCGGATGATCGACAGCGTCGGCGCGAAGGCGCAGTCCTTTTCCAGGCACAGGTCGAGGAATGCCTGGCTGGGCACCGGGTCCTCCATCGGCACGCCGCCGCCCGGCCCGAACGTCCGCACCGTGCTGTGCATGAACTCGTTCAGGCCGACCTCCAGGAGCTGGACGCCGTCCGCCTCCTCGTTGATGTGGGCAACCGGGATGAGCCCGTTCTTGAGCGACTCGTCGACGATCGCGGCCCGGATCTCGGGCGGGATCTTCAGTCCGGGTTCCGCGACCTCGTTCACCCACATCTTCGTGAAGTGAATGCCCAGGGCCGCCTGCTCACGCACCAGCGCGCGCGCTTCCTCCTCCGTCGTCGGCGTGTTCGTGAAGCCCGAGTTGAACCCCTCGGGGTACGAGAAGCCGAGTCCCGCCGTGAACGCCCGCGGCAGGTCCGGGCGTCCCGCGTTCGCCTGGAGCATCAACGCCACCTTCTCCGGGCTGTCCGAGCCGATGCTCCGGGTAGTCGTCACCCCGTAGTAGAGCTGCGACCGGAGCGCCTGCTCGGTCGCTTCGAGAGGTCCGCCGTAGTGGGCGTGCAGATCGACCAGGCCGGGGATCACCGTCTTGCCGGCGGCGTCTACGATCTCCGTGCCGTCGGGCACCTCGACGGCGTTGCTCGGGCCGGCCGCCAGGACACGGCCGTCGTGGATCAGGATGACCGAGTCGGCGACCGGCTCCCCACCCGTGCCGTCGATGAGCAGGGCACCGATGATCGCCAGGTCGGCGGGGTCCGCTTGAGGAGCGGCAGAGCCGCCACAGGCCGCGAGGAGCGCGATTGCCGGGAGTGCGAGAAGTGGAACAGCAGCGCGTCTTGTCATGGTGCGGGCAGGCTACCAGCCGCTCCAGCTCGGAACTGCGAACAGGCGGAGACTCGCCGCCCAGCCGGCGACTCCGTCACGCTCTCAGCGAGGAATCAGGAAGCCCGCCTCCCATGACGGCCGACCGCGAAGCGCCGCGAAAGCGAACGGACGGCGCTCCGGCCTGGGCACTGGGCCGTCCACGCCGGGGAATCCCTTGCCCACCACCCTCGCCCCACCGGCTCTACTGAGATTCCGACCCAAGAGGTTCGATCAGCGAAAGAACTTGACGGTGATGTCGGTTCAGATGCTTGTCGACCTCCTTGCTCAACTGCCCTAGCTCATCACTCTGCGCCACGGTCTCAAGCCTCTTGGTCAGTTCCGCGATCGCCTCCTTCGTCCCGGCATCCGGGACCCTCCGCCCTTGCTTCAAGCACGCATCTCCCCGCGCGTGGCAAACCACGAGTGCGCGATCCATGATCAACACCCGCTCACCGAAACCGCCTTCCTCCCGCTTCGACTCACCTTCTCCGCGCATGGGATTCCGGATGACGCCCTTCAAAGCTCCAACGTAGTCGCCTATGCGAGTCCACGGGCTTCTTGGCACTTCATCCTCGCAGCCCGCTTGAACGCCCCCTTCTCCGGAAGGCGCCCACGTCCCCCACTCCTTGACCTGCAGGAACGCCGCCGTTCGGGACGTCGTACCGACAAGAAACACATCATCAAGAATAGAACCGTCCAAAGCCGTCGCCAACTCCAACTCACACGGCTCCTTCTCAAAGAACCTTGCTCGTTCCAACTTGCCAGACAACCATCCCGAGCAAAACGTCAGAACGGCCGTGAAGAGAAACATATGTACCACCATCTTGACTGGGCTTTTCAGCACCCGCCTGTGCGCCGCGAACGCGGCTCCTAGCGAAGATCGCCGCCGAACCTTCCTAAAGGTCCAAAGGAGACACTCCACCAGCACGAAAGCGACCGCGATCTCCCGCAACACGCGAAGACCCTGGTAGGTAAAGTCCTCCCAGGTAAAGTAGTCCAAGACAGAGGTTCCAATCGCGGCAAAGTAGAAGGTGTTCGTGTAAATAGCGCCCAAACACAGGAGCCCGCCGACTAAGAGCGATGCAATCTCCACGCCGGTCAAGTCCGCCAACCTAAGGAACGCGTGGACCACGAACACATCAGGCATGACGTCTTTCACCTTGGCACGAACCTGTAGCCAGCAACGCTCGCGTTCCCTGATTTCCTCGATCAGATCCTGGTCCGGGTCGTCTTTCAGCAGGTGGTCGAACGTTCCGAGAACGTCAGACTTCTTCCTACCGTCGAGTCCGGCTTGCTCGACTTCCCCAAGCAGATAGTGCGTGTGCCTCAAGGCCCGCAGTTGATCCTCGCACTGTTCGTTGATTTCGATGAGTTGTCGCCAAGACTTCCACCTCGTCGGACCATCGATACCCTTCTCGTGCGCCGCGGCCGCGCCCAACGCTTTCTTCGCCTCCTTCTCTCCAAGAAGCCTCGGCCCCAGCTCCTGTGCCTCCCTGATCAGGGTCTCGAAGTCCGCCTGGCGGAACTTCCGAAATAGGCCCGCTAACCACATGTTCCTCTCCTTAGTAGGGCCGCAGTAGCAGGCTACCGCTCGGCCCTTGCCCGATACGCCGCAACGGCCCGATCACTGACATCTCCCGGATAGCAAAGCGGCGAAGCGCCGCCAGGCTTGCTGTAGGCGCTTCGGCGGCCGCAGCGCCTGCCTGCCCTGTCCGTGTTGTAGGGGCAAGGGCAACTGCCCGAGTACCTGGAGATGGACTGTCTGACGAGGATTCGGCGAATCTCGGCGTCGGAGGGCCCCGAAGGACGACCAACCGACGCGGGTGCCGATGAACTGCATGACAAGGCGCCGATGGCCCGAGACGACCCGGTCAGGCTGATGCGGTCCGTCACCTCTTCGTCCCGCGCGTTCATTGCCAGAATCCGTACCGTGCGGCGCTGGCCGAGCTTCCCAATGAGGCTCCCGACTTCCGGAGACGTCGAGGACGCACGCAGGGTCCCGTCCTCCACCTGAAAGCGGTAGGTCTCGGTCGAGCCGTCATCCCACTGGGTCTCAATGCTTCCGTCGCCGAAGACCCCACCGCCGGGCAGTCTCAGTGTCACGACCTGTTCACTCGCTTGGCAGCCCACAACGAGGTGAACCCGACCGTCCAGGCCCACGGCCCTCGCAACAGCGTTCCCGGGAGACCTTTCCACTGACCACTGCGCTCCTGCTGGCGGGACAACCGCTATGACGACTGCCCCCGCAAGGAGGATGCCGGCAAGTCGAACGGCTCTTCTCGAAGCGGCAATCTGAGCAGCGGCCGCTGCGGCAGCAACAGAAATCCGGTTCTTCATCGGCGATCTTCGCGTTGGCATGAGCATTCGGCTGTCTCCCGAGCAGTGGTCCGCGGCGCCTAGAACCTGAACCGAAGTTGCAGCCCGAGACCGTCAACCTTCCCCCGACTGTTGGTCACGGGCATGAGGCCCAGCTTGACGGGGTCCCTTCTGGGCACGTCCTCAACCTGAGTCAGCGGCAAACCTTTGATGGCGTTGGTCGGCTGGGGGCACTTCTTCTTGAGCTTGTAGACCAGGTAAACGATGCCCGCGACGACAAGGGCCGCAAGCACGACATCGGCATCCAACGAGTCTTCGCCGTCGCCGTCCCGGTGGCAGTGATAGCCGCCGTTCACATTGTCGTTGTGGCACCCAGAGCTGTTGAGTCCGCCGCCGTGAGGAAACGCTGGCGCGCTCAGCAAGGCACCCAGCAGGACGAAGGTCGTCAACGTGAAGAGACGTGGCTTCGGCGACCGTTCTCTGTGCATACTGCGTTCCTCGCTCCAGGCTCCTACCGGCACCCAGACGAGAAGACGCAGACATCAATGTCGCGCGAAATCCAGACCACTGGGGCAAAGAAGTCTGATTGCTTGTCCTGTATTCGAAGACCGAAGGCAATGATCATCGTCGCAAGCAGGAAACGCAACCGGCAAATGCACCCGTGCATATGCAGGGCCTTGCCGACCACGTCGCCGCCAGCGTCAAGGAGGTGGACCGAAGCGCCGGCCGCGGGACCGCCCCCAGGGCCGGCGAGGCGTCAGCTCCATCTTCCCCGCCTCCACATCCGCCATCCGCGGCACCTGGGGCGGCTGGTCTTCCGACGTCAGGTCGATTCGCTCGGACGCGGTCCCCGACCGCCTGGCACGGCTCAGCGGCAGGCAGCGGCCGGGCAGCGGCCGGGCAGGCTACAGCTCCGCCGGCCTCCTCCGCACCGTCACCGGGCTCCTCCTCCGCACCGGCGGGGTCAACGTCGACTTCGGCCCCAGCGCCGGCACGCCTCTCAAGGCCCTGCGCCGGCGGCGCAGGGCCCCGAGAAGGCCTCCGTATCGACGATCGCAGGCGCCGGCCGGCCGGGCTCGTTCGTGTACGACCGCGACTCGTCGGTGATCGTGTCGGTGACCACGATCCGGTACCCCAGGTCCGTCGTCGAAGCGCCCAGCACCCACATTCGTCCGTTGGTCCGGCAGCCGTCCAGCACTTTGATCAGCACCTCCCAGTTCAGGGGATCGAAGAACTGGAACAGGCCCGAGTCGCTGGTGCCGGCCTCAACGACCCGGCCGACCCCTGACTCTCCATCGGCCTTCCACCAGTTCACCTTCACCTCGAAGCGCGAGTCCTGCAGGCAGAGCGTCTCCGCATCCGCCCGGCAGGAACCGGCGGGCGGTGGCGGCGGTGGCGGTGGCTCGGGCGGCGGCGGGGGTGGCGGTGGCTCGGGCGGCGGTGGCGGTGGCTCGGGCGGCGGCGGGGGTGGCGGTGGCTCGGGCGGCGGTGGCGAACCGCCCGGCGTCGCCGACGAGTACCAGGTCGGGCCCGGGCCCGACGCCGTCACGACCCGCACCGCGAACGTGTACTCCGTGCCGTTCTCAAGGCCCGCCGCGGTGTACGCCGCAGCCGAAGCCGGCAGGTCCGTCCAGGTGTCCACCGCGTCGTCGTACGGCAGCTCGGCCAGCGCCTTCCAGCGCACCTGCATTGCGGTCGCCGTCTCGGCATACCTCACAAGCCAGGCCAATTCGACCTCCGCATCGCCGGCGGTGGCCGTCAACGTCATCAAGCTCGGCAGTCCGGGCACGCGGGGACTGCTTGCGGAGAATCCGCGCTCGTAGTAGGCAAACACCCGGACAACGTGCTGGCCCATCACCGGCAAGGCATTTGTGCCGGCAAGGTCCGCTACTCTGGCCGATTCCGTGTCCGGAGGCACGGTGCCCAGCCTCCACCACGTGTTGCCGTCCGGGTGGCCGGCTTGGGCCTCGAAGCCCAGTTCGTCGCTCGAGTTGTCCTTCCAGCTCAGGCGGGCCGACCCGCCGTCCTCGGTCGTCCAGGAAAGGTCCGAAGGCGCCCGCGGGCCCGCGCCGCGATCGCCCAGGGTCAGGTAGGTCCGGGAGGGCAGACCATTCCAGGGGTCAACTTCAAACGTGTAGCGGCCGCCGCGGGGCAGGTCCTCGAAGTCCACCCACCCGGTGCCGGCGGAAACATCGCGTGATGGACGCCATGTGGCTGAATGCGACCAGCCTCGAAGTTCCGCAAAGACCCTGTAGAACTCAACCTCCGGGTCGACCGTCCACGTGACGCGCACCGCCCTCGGCCCGATGGCCGACGCGGCGACATCGGCGACCCGTCCCGGCGTCTGCGGGTGCTCCCACCGGAAGGTCGCCACTTCACTGCTCCCGGACCAGCCCGACGAGTTGTAGGCGAACACCCGCACACCGTACTCGGCGCCGACTTGAGGATGCAACTGATTGGCATAGAAGGAAGCACGCTCGCCGTCTGCAACCTGGCGTTGCCGAACGATCGGCTCGCCGCCCTGCAGAAGCAGCACGTCGAACCCCGACTCGTTGTCCGAGTTGTCGGTCCAGCGCACATCGGCCGATTTGTGGCCGCCGGAAACGGTCACGGAAACGTTCGACGGCGCCTCGACCACCTCGCCGGGGAAGCGCAGTTTCACGACGCTGCTGCGCAGGGACCGGACTTCGCCCTTGGCCGCTACGACCCAGAACCGGTAGCGCGTGCCCGGTTCCGTGTCCTCGAGAGGGAGGGTCGCCCCGGAGCGGCCTTCGACTGCCTGGCGCCTTATCTCGAAGAAGCCCGCTTTGTGGGGAAACCACCAGTACTCAACCTCGTACCCGTCCGCGTCCGGCGCGTTGTCCCGCCAGGAGAGGCGCGCGACGCTGCCGTCGAACCGGACCTGAAGATCGCTCGGCGGCGCCGGAACGCCCTCCAGCGACCGCAGGTAGTCGCTGTACTGCACGCCGATGTGGACCGTCTCGCGCAGCGTCCGTTCGTTGTCCTGCTCGCCGGCGACGCCGACCACCGCGCCGTAGGGCCGGATCCGGGGAGTAGAGAAGAACGGCTCGGGTTGGCCCAGGGAGCTCATCAACGTGCCGAGGCTCGGCATCACGTCGAGGTTCGCGTGGCCGAGAGAGTACGGCCTGAACAGACTCGCAATAGTCCTTGCCCGTACTGACCTGGTTGAAAAGGTCGCCACGAGGTTGGCGCGATCGTGGTGGGCGCCCAGCCCGTGCCCGATCTCGTGCGCGAAGGTGACGGCGTAGTCCCCGCAAAGGTTCGGGTAGTTCGTGGTCCAGCCGTCGGCCGACTCGGAGAACCACTGGGCGGTATCGCCCTTCCTCAGCCGTGCGGCAGCGCCGCAGGCGCCATACAGCAGCGGGTGCCTGCCCGTGAAGACATGCATCAGGTCGGCCCGGTGCTCGTGCCACAGGCGCTGCAGGTCGCCGTCATCCGCCCTCCGGTGCGGAAGGCCCTCGAGGGGGTCGGGGTGCCAGCTCCGGTCCGCCCGATCCAGAAAGGCCGACGCCTGCGCGATGTGCACGATGTGCGGCTCGACCAGGAGCTCGTTGTTCCGAAACACCATCTTCAGGTAGTCGCCAGCGTGGCGGATCGCCGCGTGCGCCCCGCCGCGGTCGGCCCAGTTCTCGGCCGCCGTCGCCGTATACGCCACCAGGATGTCCAGCCGGTCGTGGCTCTGCGGATTGCTCACGCGCCGGGGAGGATCCGTCGCAAAGGCTTCCGCCGCGGCGTGGGCATGCGCGTCATGGCCGTCCTCCGCGCTCGCCTCCACGCCGCACCACTCCTCCAGACCCGGGCCGACGACCGGCGCCATGCCGCCGCGGCCGTCCCGCTCCGCGTGGATCTGGTACGCCCCGCCGCCGGCTGCCCCGAACCGGCCTACCAACCGACCGCCCTCCACCGTCAGCACTACCGTGTCGTACCCGGCGCCGGGCTGACCGCCGGACCACATCAGGTCGCCGTTGCCACGATCCTCGAACACGCTCCGTTGCGCCGACAGGACGCTCCCGTCGGGCGTCGGCACTTCCAGCCGCGCCGGCGCGGCGCGCAGCAGCGCCAGGTCCACCTGCACGGCTGTCGGCACAGGCCCGATCGAAGGACCCAGCTCGCCCGCCGACGCCGCTTGTCCGACGCCCGGCACCAGAGTCAGAAGGCGCTGCGCCTGAGCCGCCGAGGCCGACGCCAGCAACACCGCCACCGGAACGCACAGCAGCGCCGCGCGTCGACATCCGGCAAGCGCTCCCGAAGTGACAGCTACCTCTCTCACGTCAAACTCCGCAACGCGACTCCGAACACCTCAGCGCCCTTCGCCGCCGCCGCACGGCTGGGAGAAGGCCTCCGTATCGACGATCGCCGGCGCCGGCCGGCCGGGCTCATTCACGTACGTCCGCGACTCCTCGGCGATCGTGTCGGTGACCCGGATCCGGTACCCGAGATCCGTCGTCGAAGCGCCCAGCACCCACATTCGCCCGTTGGTCCGGCAGCCGTCCAGCACCTTGACCAGGACCTCCCAGTTCTCGGGATCGAAGAACTGGAACATGCCCGAGTCGTCGGTGCCCTCCTCGACGACCCGGCCGACGCCCGACTCGCCGTCGGCCTTCCACCAGTTCATCTTCACCTCGAAGCGCGAGTCCTGCAGGCAGAGCGTTTCCACATCCGCCCGGCAGGAACCGCTGGGCGCCGACGCCCTGGAGTACCCGCGGTCGTTGTAGGCGAAGACCCGGAAGCGCCTTCGGCCGTCGAAAGCTGGCAGGTCGGAGACGGCCGATTCCGTGTCCGCGGGGACCGTGAGCAGCCTCTGCCACTTGATCTCTCCCCCAAAAAACTGTCCAGCGTCGACCTGGACTTCGAAGCCCCGTTCGTCGCTCGAGTTGTCCTTCCAACTCAAGCGCACCCGATTGCCTTCGAGAACCCAGTCAAGGTCCGAGGGCGCCCGCGGACCCGTGCCGCGCTCGCCCAGCGTCAGATAGACCCGGGCGGGCAGGCCATTGGTGGGCCGAATCCGGAACCCGTAGCGGCCGCCGCGGGCGAGGCCTTCGAAGTCCTCCCACGCGGTGACGTCATCACGCGATCCGGCCCAGGGGCGTCGATCTCTCCAGGTACTCCGTGGAAGCGACGCCTCGATCTGGAACCCGGCTACCTCGGCCGTCCAGGCGAGGCGTACCGTCGTCGGCCCGATGGCCCGTGCCGAGACGCCTGTGACCAGTGGCGCGTGCGGCACCTCCCACCGAAAGCTCGCCACCTCACTGCTCTTGGAATAGCCCGACGGGTTGAAGGCGAACACGCGTACGCCGTACTCGGCGCCGCCTTGAACACCCACCGACCAGTCGGCAAAGGAGGAATACTCGGTGTCCGCGGCCACCCGGTTCCGGTGAATCGGCTCGCCGCGCTGGAGAAGCTGCACGTCGAACCCCGATTCGTTGTCCGAGTTGTCCGTCCAGCGGACATCGATCAGGTTGGCAGACAACAACGTCACCGAGATGTCCGACGGCGCCGCGATCGGTTCGCCGGGGACGACCAGCACGGGCACGTTGCCGCGCAGAGACCGCTCGTCGCCCTTTACCGCTCTGACGTAGAAGACGTACTGTGCCCCCGGCTCCGTCCGCTCCAGGGGGAGAACCGCCTCGGTGCGCCCCTTGAGGAGCCGCCGCTGTGTGCCTAGGTATGTCGTGTTCCAGTACTCCACCTCGTACCCGTCCGCCTCCGGCGCGTTGTCTCGCCATGTGAGATGCGCCGCGCCGCCCTCGAAGCGCACCCGAACATCGCTCGGTGGCGCCGGATCCAGTGACCTCAGGTAGTCGCTGTACTGCACGGCAATGTGGACGGTCTCCCGAAGCGTCCGCTCGTTGTCCCGCTCGTCCGCGATGCCGAGAATCGCGCCCCAGGGCCGGAGCCGCGGAGTAGAGAAGAACGGCTCGACCTGGCCCCGGTAGCTCATCGCCGTGCCCAGGCTCGGCATGACGTCCAGGTCCGCGTGGCCGTGGGCGTACGGCCTGAACGGGTAGGGGCCGCCGTTGTTGGCTGGGTCGTGGTTGGCGCCCAGACCGTGGCCGATCTCGTGAACGAACGTGACGGCGTAGTCCGGGCAAGCATACGGGTGGTTCGTGGTCCAGGATCTTGCCGACCTGGAGAAATCCTGGGCTGTCATGCCCTTTCCCAGCAGCGAGGCGGAGCCGCAGGCGCCCAGCAGCAAGCCCCCTTCGCCCGTGACGAGATGCATGAAGTCAGCCCGGTGCTCGTGACGCAGGCGCAGCAAGTCGCCATCCTGGCGGAGCACTGGCCACAGGGGCCTGCGTTCGGCAATGTGCCGACCCACGTCCCGCCCGGCCCGATCCAGAGCCGCCGACGCCTGCACGACGTGCACGAGGTGCGGCTCGACCTCTATCCGATTGTTCCGGAACACCATCTTCATGTAGTCCACGGCGTGACGGATCGCCGCGTGCGCCCCGCCGCGGTTAGCCCAGTTCTCGGCCGCCGTCGCCGTGTACGCCACCAGGATGTCCAGCCGGTCGTGGCTCTGCGGATTGCTCACGCGCTCCGGAAGATCCGCCGGTAGGGCCCCCAGGGCGGCGTGGGCAGCGCCGCCATGAAGGTCTTCCGCGCCCGGCTTCACACCGCACAACGGCACAGGCCCCCCCGGCCCCGGCCCGCCAAGCGGCGCCATGCCGCCGCGGCCGTCCCGCTCCGCGTGGATTTGGTAGGCCCCGCCGCCGGCCGACCCGAACCGGCCGACCAGCCGGCCACCTTCCACCGTCAGCACCACCGTGTCGTACCCCGCACCGGGCTGACCGCCGGACCACATCAGGTCGCCGTTGCCACGATCCTCGAACACGCTCCGTTCCGCCGACAGGACGCCGCCGTCGGGCGTCGGCACTTCAAGCCGCGCCGGCGCGGCGCGCAGCAGCGCCAGGTCCACCTGCACGGCGGTCGGCGCCGGCCCGATCGAAGGGCCCAGGTCGCCCGCCGATGCCGCCTGTTCGACCCCCGGCACCAGAGTCAGAAGGCGCTGCGCCTGGGCCGCCGAAGCCAGCAGCAGCAACACCGCAAAGGCCAGCGGCAACGCCGCTCGCCGGCATCTACTCAGCAGGCAGGTGCACGGGTACATCGGGTGTTGAAAGGCATCCTACTTCCAGCAGTGGCCACGGCGTCAAGAGGGGGCGTAGACGTGCTCGTTCCTCACTGATCGCCTCTCTCATCCGGGCTTCTTGAAGTGCCGGGCCGCACCTCGCAGGCGGCAATCCGCTTCAACTCGATCCGGTCGAACCAGGCGTCCCCCAGGTTCGCGCCGCCCCGGGCCGCCCGGATCCTGACCGCTCCCACCGAGCCGGGAATGCACTTCGTCACCGCCCGGCACTCCCAGGTCCCGGTCGAAGCAGCCACCAGGTGGGCGTCGGCGAAGTCCGCGTCCAGGCCTTTGCCGTCGTCGAAGTCCACCAGTACGTTGTCTCGGGCGTTCTCCCTCCGCATGCACGCCGAGAGCTGGTACGTCCCGCCCTCGACCGGAATCCACTCTTCGGTGATCGCCGCGTCGGGCGCACTGTCGCCTCCGCCGCCGCTGCCGCGAAGCAGCATGGCCCAGGGGCCGGTGTCGAGGCCCGAAGGCGGCCGGGAGATCACGGCGTCGCCCGAATCGGCCGTCCAGCCGGGCGCCTCGGAGCTCCTGACATGCCCGCCTTCGACTCCGGTTGCGGAATCGTCCAGGTTTCCGTTCAACACCGCGGTCTTCGGCCAGCCCGGAGAGAACGGATCGAACCACGGAACCAGCGGCGGCGCCGGGACAACCGGCGTCAGAGCCTTCTCAACCGCCCACCACTCGACGACCTCTCCCGGCGCCGCCACCGCGGACCGCCGCGAGTACACCGCGCCGTAGCCCCGGGCGAGGTAGAACGTGTCGTGAGCCTCCGCCCGCTCGGCGTCCGGCCGGAAGCGCACCTCGAGCACGTCATCGA
Source organism: Candidatus Multivorans sp. (assembly GCA_965205295.1). GTDB lineage: Bacteria > Acidobacteriota > Thermoanaerobaculia > Multivoradales > Multivoraceae > Multivorans. The sequence continues at coordinate 280,610 of OZ242167.1, read as the reverse complement.
AGGTCAGACCGTCAGCCGCCGGAATCGTGAACGACGCGCGATGCGACACCACCTCGAACCGCATCGTCGCCTCGAGGACGCTCTCCTGAGTCCGCCTGCGGTTCGACAGCAACCGGCTGGTCACCGGACTCTCCACGACGTCGCCCACGGCCATGAGGCGGTTCATCCAGCGGAAGGGGCGGTCCAGCGAGGTGCTGGGACCGGCTTCGCCGCCTGCCGCGGCGCCTTCGAACGTGCCCCAGTAATCGAGGCCGTTCTCTACCTCCTCGAAGATGTCGTAGCGCTCGCCGCCCGGGTCCCCCAGGAGCGCTACCTTCCGACCCCCAAGTTCTCCGCGCCAGAAGGAACGAAGGTAGGACGAACCCTCGACCGGCGCGATACGCCCGTCCCGAAGGCGAGCCCGCACCTTCACGGCGCTGCCGCGCGGCAGCAGCCAGTACTCGAACATGTCGAAGACGCCGGCCGGCGCCGGAGGGGGAAGCGCAGTCGCCGACTGCGACGTCGACGACGACGACGGCGTGACCGCGACCGAGAACGAAAGCGTCGCCGCGTCGCCGGCCGCGTCCGTCGCCGTGAACGCGTACACCGTCGCTGCCTGCACCGCGGTGGGCGTCCCCGACAGCACCCGGGTCGTCGCGCTGAAACTCACGCCGTCCGGCAACGAAGGCGTCAGCGCGTAGGTCAACACCCCGCCGCTGCCGCTCGCCTCAGGCAACGTCAACGCCTCTATCGCCGTGTTCTGCACCCACGTCTGGTCGGAAATCGTCGCGTCGCCGAACGACGGGTCCTCCACCGTGATCGTCACGTCACCCGTGCCGGACCCGAACCACGCCCCGGGATCGCGCACCATCCGCCACGCGAACGTGTAGCTGCCCGACGCTGCCGGCGCCGTGATCGTGAACGTGAAGGAGACCGTCTCGTTCGGCGCCACGCTGCCGGACACGGAAGCCCGCCTCAGACCCCACGTGTCGTTGTTCTGCGGACTCTCCGAACCGAGACTGTAGCCCGCGGAAGACGTCCACGTCGTCGTGCCGGTGTTCGTCATCGTCACCGTCACCGTCGCCGTGTCGCCGGCGGCCATCTTCGAGGGAACTCCTGCCGACGACACGAACGCCGCGTCGTCCATCTCGACAGCCTCGATCGCAATCTCGAACGTAAGCGTCGCCGCACGGCCGCCCGCGGCCGTCGCCGTGTACGTGTACTCCGTTGGTCCCTGCGCTGCTGTCGGCGTGCCCGACAGTGTCCGCGTCGAAGCGGTGAAGGTCACGCCGGCCGGCGGCGAAGGCGTCACCGCGTAGGTCAACACGCCGCCGGTCCCGCTTGCCGCGGGGAGCGTCAACGCATCGATCATCGTGTTCTGCACCCACGTCTGGTCGGGAATCGTCGCGTCGCCGAACGACGGATCTTCCACCTCAATCGTCACGTCCCCCGTGCCGGACCCGAACCACGCCCCGGGATCCCGCACCATGCGCCACGCGAACGTGTAGCTGTTCGGCGTCTCCGGCGCCGTGATCGTGAACGTGATGGCGACTGTCTCGTTCGGCGCCACGTCCGACGGCATGGAAGCCCGCCTCAGGCCCCAGGTCTGGTTGTCCTGCGGACTCTGCGAACCGAGACCGTAGCCCGCGGAAGACGTCCACGTCGTCGTCCCGGTGTTCTGCATCGTCACCGCCACCGTCGCGGTGCCGCCCGCGGCCATCTTCGACGGCACCCCCGAAACCGACACGAACGCCGCATCGTCCGTCTCGGCCGCCTCGATGGCAATCGTGAACACAAGCGTCGCGGCGTCGCCGTCGATGTCCGTCGCCGTGTACGTGTACTCCGTCGCTGCCTGCGCTGTCGTCGGCGTGCCCGACACTGTCCGCGTCGAAGCGGTGAACGCCAGGCCACCCGGCAGCGAAGGCGTCAACGCGTAGGTCAACACGCCGCCGCTGCCGCTCGCCTCAGGCAACGTCAACGCATCGATCGGCACGGCCCTCGCCCAGGTCTGGTCGGGAATCGTCGCGTCGCCGAACGACGGGTCCTCCACCTCGATCTCGTGAAGCTCCGTCTTGTCGCCGAACCAGCCGTCCGCACCTTGAAGCATGCGCCAGCGGAACTTGTGCCCCTTGACCGTCGCCGGCGCCGTGATCGCGAAGGTGAAGTCAACCGTCGCGTTCGGCGCCACGTCCGACGCCAGGGAGACCCGGCTCAAACCCCACGTCACATTGTCCTGCGGACGCTGCGAACCCAACTGGTAGCCGCCCGCAGACGTCCACGTCGTCGTGCCCGTGTTCCGCATCCGCACCGTCACCGTCGCCGACGAACCCGCCGCCATCGTCGAAGGCACGTCGACGTACGACCCGAACGACGCATCGTCTCTCGCCCTGCCGGCCACCTCGATCGTGAACAGGAGCGAAGCAGCGTCACCGTCGAGGTCCGTCGCCGTGTACGTGTACTCGGTCGCCTCCTGCTTCTTCGCCGGCGTGCCCGACAGCATGCGCGTCGTAGCGTCGAACGTCACGCCGGCCGGCAGAGTTCCGGCCAAGGCGTGGACCAACTCGCCGTTGCCGCCCGTCGCCGCGGGCAGGGGCGACGAAGCGACCGCCGTGTTCTTCACCCACGTCTGCGCGGGGATCGTCGACGCGCCGAACGACGGCGACTCGTCCGCCTCCACCGTGATCGCACGAAGCTCCGTCTTGTCGCCGAACCAGCCGTCCGTACCTCGAATCATGCGCCAACGGAAGTTGTGCGCCTGGACCGTCGCCGGCGCCGTGATCGCGAAGGTGAAGTCAACCGTCGCGTTCGGCGCCACGTCCGACGGCAGGGAGACCCGGCTCAAACCCCACGTCACGTTGTCCTGCGGACGCTGAGAACCCAACTCGTAGCCGCCCGCAGACGTCCACGTCGTCGTGCCCGTGTTCTGCATCCGCACCGTCACCGTCGCCGACGAACCCGCCGCCATCGTCGAGGGCACGCCCGTGTAGGACACGAACGACGCCTCGTCGGACGACCTGCGTTCCACCTCGATCGTGAACGAGAGCGAAGCGGCGTCGCCGTCCGCGTCCGTCGCCGTGTACGTGTACCCGGTTGCCTCCTGCCTCTTCGCCGGCGTGCCGGACAGAGTACGCGTCAAGGCGTCGAAGGTCACGCCCGCGGGCAGGGTTCCGGTCAGCGTGTACGCCAACTCGCCGGTGCCTCCCGTCGCGGCGGGCAACGCCAGGGCATCGATCGCGACATCCTTCACCCACGTCTGCCCGGGGATCGTCGACTCGCCGAACGACAGCGACGCGGCCGCCTCCACCGTGATCTCAAGCAGATCCGTCTTGTCGCCGAACCAGCCGCTCGCCCCGCGGACCATGCGCCAACTGAACTTGTGCCCCTGGACCGTCGCCGGCGCCGTGATCGCGAACGTGAAGTCGACCGTCGCGTTCGGCGCCACGTCCGTCGGCAGGGAAACACGGCTCAGGCCCCACGTCACATTGTCCCGCGGACGCCGCGAACCCAACGCGTAGCCGTCCGCCGACGTCCACGTCGTCGTGCCCGTGTTCCGCATCTGCACTGTCACCGTCGCTGACGAACCCGCGGTCATCGTCGAAGGCACGTTGGAGTACGACACGAACGACGCGTCGTCCGACCCCATGCCGGCCACCTCGATCGTGAACGAGAGCGAAGCGGCGTCGCCGTCCGTGTCCGTCGCCGTGTACGTGTACTCCAGGGCGTCCTGCCTCTCCGTCGGCGTGCCCGACAGCGTACGCGTCGTAGCGTCGAACGTCACGCCGGCAGGCAGATCTCCGGTCAGAGAGTAGATCAGGTCGCCGTTGCCGCCCGTCGCCTTCGGCAGCACAACCGGCGCAATCGCCGTGCCTCTCACCCACGTCTGGCCGAGAATCGGCGATGCGCCGAACGACGGCGATTCGCCCTCGGGTTCCAGCGGAGGCTCGCTCTCATCGTCCGTGACCGTCACGCTCACCGACGCCACCACGCCGCCGTAGCCGCCGCCAGCGCTCAGGTCGATGCTCGTCCCCTCGTCGGACGCGTCAGCGTCCTGCACGCCCTCCACCGTCACCGGCTGTGGCGTGCCGTAGTCGGTCGTGGTGAAGCTCAGGGTCGCCGGACTCACCGTCGCGGCGCCCGTATCCAGGCTCGACAACGACACCGTGACGTTCCCCGTCGGCTGCGTCGACAGCGACACGGTGAAGCTGCCGGTGCCGCCCTCGCCGACCATCACGCTCGCCGGGCTGACGACCAGACCCCGGCTGTCATCGTCCGTGACCGTCACCGTCACCGACGCCTCCAAGCCGCCGTAGGCGTCGCCGCCAGCGCTCAGGCCGATGCTCGTGCTCTCGTGCTGCGCGTCAGCGTCCTGCACGCCCTCCACCGTCACCGGCTGTGGCGTGCCGTAGTCGGTCGTGGTGAAGGTCAGGATCGCCGGACTCACCGTCGCGGCGCCCGTATCCAGGCTCGACACCGACACCGTGACGTTGCCAGTCGGCAGCGTCGCCAGCGACACGTTGAAGGTGTCAGCGCCGCCCTCGTTGACCGTCAGGCTCGCCGGGCTGACGACCAGACCCCGGCTGTCATCGTCCGTCACAGTCACCGTCACCGACGCCAACACGCCGCCGTAGTCGCCGCCAGCGCTCAGGTCGATGCTCGTGCTCTCGTGCTGCGCGTCGGCGTCCTGCACGCCCGTCACCGTCACCGGCTGTGGCGTGCCGTAGTCGGTCGTGGTGAACGTCAGGATCGCCGGACTCACCGTCGCGGCGCCCGTATCCAGGCTCGACACCGACACCGTGACGTTGCCAGTCGGCAGCGTCGCCAGCGACACGTTGAAGGTGTCAGCGCCGCCCTCGTTGACCGTCAGGCTCGCCGGGCTGACGACCAGACCCCGGCTGTCATCGTCCGTCACAGTCACCGTCACCGACGCCAACACGCCGCCGTAGTCGCCGCCAGCGCTCAGGTCGATGCTCGTGCTCTCGTGCTGCGCGTCGGCGTCCTGCACGCCCTCCACCGTCACCGGCTGTGGCGTGCCGTAGTCGGTCGTGGTGAACGTCAGGATCGCCGGACTCACCGTCGCGGCGCCCGTATCCAGGCTCGACACCGACACCGTGACGTTGCCAGTCGGCAGCGTCGCCAGCGACACGTTGAAGGTGTCAGCGCCGCCCTCGTTGACCGTCAGGCTCGCCGGGCTGACGACCAGACCCCGGCTGTCATCGTCCGTCACAGTCACCGTCACCGACGCCACCACGCCGCCGTAGTCGCCGCCAGCGCTCAGGTCGATGCTCGTGCTCTCGTGCTGCGCGTCGGCGTCCTGCACGCCCTCCACCGTCACCGGCTGTGGCGTGCCGTAGTCGGTCGTGGTGAACGTCAGGATCGCCGGACTCACCGTCGCGGCGCCCGTGTCCAGGCTCGACACCGACACCGTGACGTTGCCAGTCGGCTGCGTCGCCAGCGACACTGCGAAGGTCTCGTTGCCGCCCTCGCCGACCGTCAGGCTCGGCGGGCTGACGATCACCCCCCGGATGTCGTCGTCAACCACATCCACGCTCACCGACGCCTCCAAGCCGCCGTAGTCGCCGCCGCTAGAGCTCAGGCCGATGCTCGTCCTTTCGTTGGACGCGTCAGCGTCCTGCATGCCCGTCGCCGTCACCGGCTTTGGCGTGCCGTAGTCGGTCGTGGTGAACGTCAGGGTCGCCGGACTCACTTCCGCCGCTCCCGTGTCGCCGCTGGTCACCGACACCGTGACGGTGTCCGTCGGCTGCGTCGCCAGCCACACGGTGAAGGTGTCAGCGCCGCCCTCGCTGACCGTCAGGCTCGCCGGGCTGGCGACCAGACCCGGGATGTCGTCGTCAACCACATCCACGCTCACCGACGCCCCCAAGCCGCCGTAGTCGCCGCCGCTAGAGCTCAGGCCGATGCTCGTCCACTCGTTGGACGCGTCAGCATCCTGCACGCCCGTCACCGTCACCGTCTTTGGCCTGCCGTAGTTGGTTCGGGTGAAGCTCAGGCTCCCCGGACTCACCTCCGCCGCTCCCGTGTCCCCGCTGGTCACCGACACCGTTACGTTGCCCGTCGGCTGCGTCGCCAGCCACACGGTGAAAGTGCCGGGAGAGCCGCCCTCGCTGACCGTCAGGCCCGGCGGGCTCGCCGGGCTCACCAACAGGCCCCGTTCGTCATCGTCATCCACCGTCACGTCCACCGACCCCCAGATACCGCCGTAGTCGCCGCCGCTAGCGCGCAGGCTGACGGTCGTGCTCTCGTCTGACGCGTCGGCGTCCTGTTTGCCCGTCACACTCACTGTCTGCGTGCCGTAGTCGGCCGCGGTGAAGGTCAGGCTTGCGGACCCCACTCCCGCCGCCCCGGTGTCTCCGCTCGACACCCTCACGGTCACCCGACCCGTCGGCTGCGTCGCCAGCGCCACGGTGAAGCTACCGGGAGAGCCGCCCTCGTTGACCGTCAGGCTCGCCGGGCTCGCCGGGCTCACCAACAGACCCCGTGTGTCAGGGTCGGTCACCATCACGTCCACCGACCCCGAGATACCGCCGTAGTCGCCGCCGCTAGCGCGCAGGCTGACGGTCGTGCTCTCGTTGGACGCGTCGGCGTCATCCACGCCCGTCACACTCACTGTCTGCGTGCCGTAGTCGGCCGCGGTGAAGGTCAGGCTTGCGGACCCCACTCCCGCCGCCCCGGTGTCTCCGCTCGACACCCTCACGGTCACCCGACCCGTCGGCTGCGTCGCCAGCGCCACGGTGAAGCTGCCACTGCCGCCTTCCCTGACCGTCAGGCCCGGCGGGCTCGCCGGGCTCACCAACAGACCCCGTTCGTCATCGTCATCCACCGTCACGTCCACCGACCCCGAGATACCGCCGTAGTCGCCGCCGCTAGCGCGCAGGCTGACGGTCGTGCTCTCGTCGGACGCGTCGGCGTCCTGTTTGCCCGTCACACTCACTGTCTGCGTGCCGTAGTCGGCCGCGGTGAAGGTCAGGCTTGCGGACCCCACTCCCGCCGTCCCGGTGTCTCCGCTCGACACCCTCACGGTCACCCGACCCGTCGGCTGCGTTGCCAGCGCCACGGTGAAGGTCTTGCTAGGACCGCCCTCCCTGACCGCCACGCTCGTCTTGCTCAGCACCAGACCCTGTTCGTCATCGTCATCCACCGTCACGTCCACCGACGCCGAGACATTGGCGTAGCCGCCGCCGCTCGCGCTCAGGCGGACGGTCGTCCTCTCGTCCTGCGCGTCAGGGTCCTGCACGCCCGTCACCGCCACCGTCTTCGCCCTGCCGTAGTTGGCCGCGGTGAAGGTCAGGCTCGCCGGCATCACCGTCGCGGCGCCCATGTCCCCGCTGGTCACCGACACCGTCACCGTGCCCGTCGGCGCCGACGCCGGCCTCACCGTGAAGGTCTCACTGCGGCCCTCGCCGACCGTCAGGCTCATCGCGCTCAACACCAGAGCCGGCCGCCTGACCCAGATCGTGAACGTCTCCGTGTCCGCGTCGCTGGCCGCGGTGTTGTCGTCCGAGTCCGTCACCTTCCACGTGCACGGCGTCGGGCCCCACGCCGTCCTCGGGGTGCCGCTGATCCGCTTCCTCGCTCGGTCGTACGTCACGCCCCCAGGCAGGTAGCACGACGTCAACGCGTACGACAACGTTCCGTTGCCGCCGGTCGCCTCGGGCAGCGTAACCGGCTCGATCTGGCTGCCCCTCAGCCACTCCTGGTTCGGGATCTCCGCGTCGCCGAACGACGGCGCCGTGTCCGGCCCCACCATGATCGTCTGCGCCGTCGTCACCGCGCCGAAGGAGTTGGTCGTGCGCGGGCGTGTCGGCCTGGTGATGACGACGGTGTCACGCGACATCTGCCATTGGAAGGTGTAGTTGCCGCGCGTTTCCGGCGCCGTGATCGTGAACTCAAAGCTGTGCGTCGCGTTCGGCGCCACGCTGCCCGGAACCGCCACGCCGCTGACGCCCCAGCCCTGGCCAACCGCATCCAGCAAGTATATGGTCGTCGTCCTCGTTAGGGTCGAACCGTCCGTCTCCGTCACGACCTTCGACTTCCATGTCGTCGTGCCGGTGTTCCTCATCGTCACCGTCACCGTCGCCGTGCCGCCCGGCATCATTGTCGACGGCACGTCGGAGTACGACACGAACGCCGCGTTGTCGCCGCCGCTCGCCGCGCCGGCCGTGAACGCACAGGCGAGGAACAGCCCCGCCACCGCCCCGCGGCGGAGCGCGGCACAACCCGGTCCGCCTATTCTCTAAGTCATCATGCGCCCCTCACCTCACACTCCGTGAATCACTACTCGCGACGGCGAACACCGCCCTATGCCCGCACCGCCACGTTGGCCGCCGGGGCTGCGAAAGTCCGAACCCCTGTCTTCCATGCGGGCCACATGCTGCAGCCCCGGAGCGAGGAAGCGCAACGGGCAAACGCACCCGTGCAAACGCAGGGGTGCGTTGGCGGGTTGCGACGGCGTGCGCTGTTCAGGACGCCATGTGGAAGCTCGGCCCCAGCGCCGGCCGGCCGCTCGGAGAGGCGGCGGCTAGGGCCCTGCGTCGGCGACGCAGGGCTGGGAGAAGGCCTCCGTATCGACGATCGCCGGCGCCGGCTGGCCGGGCTCGTTCACGTAGGAACGCGACTCGCCGGTGACCGTGTCGGTGACCCCAATCCGGTACCCCAGGTCGGTCGTCGAAGCGCCCAGCACCCATGTCCGTTGGTTGATCGCGCAACCGTCCAGCACCTTGATCAACACCTCCCAGTTCTCGGGGTCGAAGAACCGGAACATGCCCGAGTCGTCGGTGCCGGCGTGCACGACCCGCCCGTGCCCGGATTCGCCGTCGGTGCTCAACCAGTCCATCTTCACCTCGAAGCGCGAGTCCTGCAGGCAAAGCGTCTCCGCATCCGCTCGGCAGGAACCGCTGGGCGCCGACGCCCCCACCAGCAATGTCCGAATCGCCGAGTCCGAAGTCGAACCGTCGCTGACCGTCAGCGTCACGTCGTAGAGCCCCGGCGTAGTCCACGCGTGCGTCGGCGACTTCAGGTCCGACGTGGCGCCGTCACCGAAGCTCCAGTTCCTCTTGGTCACGTTGCCGCTGCTCGTGTCCGTGAGCCTGATCTCCTCTCCGGTTCGTACCCGGCAGGGATCGTCGAAACAGTCGACGCTGACGACAAAGGACGCCTTGGGCGGCACCCGCGGCGGCGACGGCAGGTCGCGCGGCGTCGCCGCCGTGCTCACTGTCGGACCCGCGCCCGACGCCGTCACGTAGCGCACGGCGAACGTGTATCTCGTACCGTTCTTGAGGCCCGTCACGGTGTACGCCCTGGCAGAAGCCGGCAGGTCCGTCCAGGTGTCGACCGCGTCATCGAACGGCAGGTCCGCCGTGGCCTTCCAACGCGCCTGCATCCCGGTCACCGCCTCGGCAGACCACATGTCCCAGCGCAATTCGGCCTCCGTATCGCCGGCCGTGGCAATCAAGCCTTCAAGCCCCGGGCCTGAGGACACGCGATTGCTTCTTGCAGAGAACCCGCGCTCGTTGTAGGCATAGACCCGCACACCGCCAAACCCAGGATGCAGAGACCCGATTGGGATGACGGCCGACTCCGTGTCCGGAGGCACAGTCGCCAACCTGAACGAACCACTCTGGACTTCGAAGCCCCGTTCGTCGCGCGAGTTGTCCTTCCAACTCACGCGTCCCCAATGACCTTCTTCACCTTCGGCAACCCAGGCAAGGTTCGAAGGCGCCGCCGGTCCGATGCCGCGGGCGCCGAGAGTCAGATAGGCCCAGGAGGCCACGCTGCCGCCATCCCTGTTGTAAGCCGTGACTTCAAACGTGTAGCGGCCACCGCGGGCAAGACCCTCGATGTCCACCCACTCGGTCTCCACACGTCCAACCGGATAGCCCCAACCCGGAAGACTCGCCTCGACCCAATAGCCGTCGCTCTCCGAGTTGCCCGTCCACGTGACGCGCGCTGTCGTGGGTGTGAGGGCTGATGCGGCGACATCGGTGACCGCCGGAGGCGCGAGCGGATGCGTCCAGCGGAAGGTCACCGCTTCGCTGCCCTCGGAGTAGGCGGAGGAGTTGGCTGCGTACACCCTCACCTGGTACTCGCGCTCCTGGGGCCGTACCCTAAAGCGCAGAATCTCCGCGCTGGTTGCATCTGCCCGTGCCCATTTCCGGGCGACGGGTTCGCCGTCCTCCAGAACGTCCACCACAAACCCGTCTTCGTTGTCCGAGTTGTCGGCCCACTGGACATCTACACTCGCGTCGTTGGCCGCCACCGAGACGTCCGATGGCGCCTCAAGCTCGTCCGGGATGGCAAGCCACATCCAACCGGCCCCTAGAGACTGCACTTCGCCCTTGGTCGCTTGCACCTCGAACACGTACACCGTACCCGGTTCCGTGTACTCGAGAGGGATCGTCGCCCCGGTGCGGCCTTCGACCAGCAGGGTGGTGCCAAGATTGGACCATCCGGAGTCCCGGTTCCGCCCGGCGTACCAGACCTTGTATCCGTCCGCATCCGGCGCGTTGTCCTGCCAGGCGAGGCGCGCCGACTCGCCGTCGAGCCAGACCCGAAGATTGCTCGGCTGCGCCGGAACGCCCTCCAGCGATCGCAGGTAGTCGCTGTACCGAGCGCCGATCTGTACGGTTTCTTGCAGGGTTCGCTCGTTGTCCTGGCTGTCGGCGATGCCGACCACGGCACCGTAGGGCCTGATCCGCGGTGTGGAGAAGAATGGCTCGATCTGGCCAGCAGAGCTGCTGCTCATCGCCGTGCCGATACTCGGCATGACATCCCAGTTCATGTAGCCGAAAGCGTACGGCGTGTACGCCCTCTCCGGGAGCTTGGTGACGGGCGGTTCGTGGTTGGCGCCCAAACCGTGGCCGAGTTCATGGACGAAGGTGGCTGCGTAGTCGCAGTACGCGCCGTTCGACGTCCAGCCGTAGCTTCCCCCGTTCGAGAACCTCCGTGCCGTGCCGTCCTTGGCCAGCAGAAAGTGCTGGCCGCAGGGGTTGCCGAGAAGAGCCGGACCTTCGCCGGTGAAGAGATGCACCAGGTCGGCCCGGTGCCTATGGCGCAGGCGCCGCAGATCTCCATCGTCTTGGATCAGGTCTATTAGGTCCGCACGCGGCACACGCAGGTCTCTCCCTAACCGGTCCAAAGCAGCCGACGCCTGCGCGACGTGCACGATGTGCGGCTCGACCGGGAGATTGTTGTTCCGAAACACCATCTTCATGTAGTCACCGGCGTGGCGAATCGCCGCCAGGGCGCCGCCGCGATCGGCCCAGTTCTCGGCCGCCGTGGCCGTGTACGCCACCAGGATGTCCAACCGGTCGTGGCTTTGCGGATTGCTCACGCGCTCGGGAAGATCCGCTGCATAGGACCCTGCCCGGACATGGGCATGAGCGTCGTGGGCGCCCTCCGCGCCTGTCTCCACCGCACAGAAGGACGCCGCCCCGTCCGCCTGCACACCGACGACCGGCGCCATGCCGCCGCGGCCGTCCCGCTCCGCGTGGATCTGGTACGCCCCGCCGCCGGCCGCACCGAACCGGCCCACCAGCCGGCCGCCCTCCACCGTCAGCACTACCGTGTCGTACCCGGCGCCGGGCTGACCGCCGGACCACATCAGGTCGCCGTTGCCACGATCCTCGAACACGCTCCGTTGCGCCGACAGGACGCTGCCGTCGGGCGTCGGCACCTCCAGCCGCGCCGGCGCGGCCCGCAGCAGCTCCAGGTCCACCTGCACGGCTGTCGGCGCCGGCCCGATCGAAGGACCCAGGTCGCCCGCCGATGCCGCTGCGCCGACGCCCGACACCAGAGTCAGAAGCCGCTGCGCCTGAACTGCCGGCACCGGCAGCAGCAACACCACCACCGAGACGCACAGCAGCGCGGCGCGTCGGCATCCGGTCAGCAGGCAGGTGCACGGGTACATCGGGTGTTGAAAGGCATCCTACTTCTAGCAGTGGCCATGGCCTCAAGGGGTGACTTGCCCCCACTCCTTGCCATCTTGTCTGCTGCTAGTGCACCGCCGCGCCGCCGCTGCAGGCCCCGAAGAAGGCCTTCGTATCGACGATCGCCGGCGCCGGCCGGCCGGGATCGTTCGTGTACGACCGAGACTCGCCGGTGACCGTGTCGGTGACCACGATCCGGTACCCCAGGTCCGTCGTCGAAGCGCCCAGCACCCACATTCGTCCGTTGGTCCGGCAACCGTCCAGCACCTTGATCAGCACCTCCCAGTTCAGGGGATCGAAGAACCGGAACAGGCCCGAATCGTCGGTGCCGGCCTCAACGACCCGGCCGTGCCCGGATTCGCCGTCGGTGCTCAACCAGTCCATCTTCACCTCGAAGCGCGAGTCCTGCAGGCAAAGCGTCTCCGCATCCGCTCGGCAGGAACCGCTGGGCGCCGACGCCCCCACCAGCAATGTCCGAATCGCCGAGTCCGAAGTCGAACCGTCGCTGACCGTCAGCGTCACGTCGTAGAGCCCCGGCGTAGTCCACGCGTGCGTCGGCGACTTCAGGTCCGACGTGGCGCCGTCACCGAAGCTCCAGTTCCTCTTGGTCACGTTGCCGCTGCTCGTGTCCGTGAGCCTGATCTCCTCTCCGGTTCGTACCCGGCAGGGATCGTCGAAACAGTCGACGCTGACGACAAAGGACGCCTTGGGCGGCACCCGCGGCGGCGACGGCAGGTCGCGCGGCGTCGCCGCCGTGCTCACTGTCGGACCCGCGTCCGATGCCGTCACGTAGCGCACGGCGAACGTGTATCTCGTACCGTTCTTGAGGCCCGTCGCGGTATACGCCCTGGCAGAAGCCGGCAGGTCCGTCCAGGTGTCGACCGCGTCATCGAACGGCAGGTCGGCCGTGGCCCTCCAACGCGCCTGCACCCCGGTCACCGCCTCGGCAGACCACATGTCCCAGCGCAATTCGGCCTCCGTATCGCCGGCCGTGGCAATCAAGCCTTCAAGCCCCGGGCCTGAGGACACGCGATTGCTTCTGGCGGAGAACCCGCGCTCGTTGTAGGCATAGACCCGCACACCGCCAGCCCCAGCACGCAGAGACCCGATTGGGATGACGGCCGACTCCGTGTCCGGAGGCACAGTCGCCAACCTGAACGAACCACTCTGGACTTCGAAGCCCCGTTCGTCGCGCGAGTTGTCTTTCCAACTCACGCGTCCCCAATGACCTTCTTCACCTTCGGGAACCCAAGCAAGGTTCGAAGGCGCCGCCGGTCCGGTGCCGCGGGCGCCGAGAGTCAGATAGGCCCAGGAGGACACACTAGCGCCATCCCTGTTGTAAGCCGTGACTTCAAACGTGTAGCGGCCACCGCGGGCAAGGCCCTCGATGTCCAACCACTCGGTCTCTATAGGAAAGACGTGGTGGAGCCAGCCCGGAAGACGCGCGTCCACAACGTAGTAGTCGCTCTCCGAGTTGCCGGTCCACGTGAGGCGCGCCGTCGTGGGTGCGATGGCTGATGCGGCGACATCGGTGACCGCTGCCGGCGCGAGCGGATGCGTCCAGCGGAAGGTCACCGCTTCGCTGCCCTCGGAGTAGGCGGATGAGTTGGCTGCGTACACCCTCACCTGGTACTCGCGGTCCTTGGGCCGTACCCTAACGCGCAGGAATCCCGCGTTCGTTGTGTCTGCCCATGCCCAGTCCCGCGCGACCGGTTCGCCGTCCTCCAGAAGGTCCACCACGAACCCCTGTTCGTTGTCCGAGTTGTCGGCCCAACGGATCAATACCTCGGCATAGTCGACCGCCACCGAGATGTCCGACGGCGCCTCAAGCTCGTCGGGGATGGCAAGCCACACCCAACCGGCCTCTAGAGACCGCTCTTCGCCCTTGATCGCTTGCACATCGAACACGTAGACGGTGCCCGGTTCCGTGTACTCAAGAGGGATCGTCGCCCCGGCACGGCCTTCGACCAGCAAGGCGGTGCCCGTGTTGTTCCATCCGGAATCTTCGTTCCGTCCGGAGAACCACACTTCGTAGCCGTCCGCATCCGGCGCGTTGTCCTGCCAGGCGAGGCGCGCCGACTCGCCGTCGAGCCAGACCCGAAGGTCGCTCGGCTGCGCCGGAACACCCTCCAGCGATCGGAAGTAGTCGCTGTACCGAGCGCCCATGTGTACGGTTTCTTGCAGGGTTCGCTCGTTGTCCTGGCTGTCGGCGATGCCGACCACCGCGCCGTAGGGCCTGATTCGCGTTGTGGAGAAGAACGGCTCGATCTGGGCCTGGGTGACGCTCATCGCCGTACCGATGTTCGGCATGACATCCCGGTTCACGTGGCCGAAGGCGTACGGCGTGTACGCCCTATCCGGGGCCTTGGTGGCGGGCGGGTCGTGGTTAGCGCCCAGACCGTGGCCAATCTCGTGAACGAAGGTGGCTACGTAGTCGCACGACGCGCTGTTCGACGTCCAGCCGTAGGCTGAACTCGCGAACCTCTGTGCCGTTGCGCCATCATCCAACAGAGAGTGCTCGCCGCAGGCGTAGTCGAGAAGAGCCGTGCCTTCGCCTGTGAAGAGATGCATCATGTCGGCTCTGTGCTCATGGCGCAGGCGCCACAGATCTCCATCGTCTCCGAGCAGGTTATTATATCGGGCTGTACGCGGCACACGCAGGTCTCTCCCCGCCCGATCCAGAGCGGCCGACGCCTGCGCGATGTGCACGATGTGCGGTTCGACCGGGAGATCGTTGTTCCGAAACACCATCTTCAGGTAGTCCCCGGCGTGGCGAATCGCCGCCAGGGCGCCGCCGCGGCCGGCCCAGTTCTCGGCCGCCGTGGCCGTGTAGGCCACCAGGATGTCCAGCCGGTCGTGGCTTTGCGGATTGCTCACCCGCTCGGGAAGATCCGCGGCCCCTGCCCTGGCATGGGCATGAGCGTCGTGGCCGCCCTCCGCGCCTGTCTCCACCGCACAAAGGAGCGACGCCCCGTCCGGCCGCGGACCGACGAGCGGCGCCATGCCGCCCCGGCCGTCCCGCTCCGCGTGGATCTGGTAAGCCCCGCCGCCCGCCGCGCCGAACCGGCCAACCAGCCGGCCGCCCTCAACCGTCAGCACCACCGTGTCGTACCCCGCGTCGCGCTGACCGCCGGACCACATCAGGTCGCCGCCGCCACGGTCCTCGAACACACTCCGCTGCGCCGACAGGACGCCGCCGTCGGGCGTCGGCACCTCCAGCCGCGCCGGCGCGCGGCGCAGCAACTCCAGGTCCACCTGCACGGCGGTCGGCGCCGGCCCGATCGAAGGGCCCAGGTCGCCCGCCGATGCAGCTTGTCCGACGCCCGGCACCAGCGTCAGGAGCCTCTGCGCCTGAGCCGCCGAGGCCGGCGCCAGGAGTACTGCCACCGGGACGCACAGCAGCGCCGCGCGTCGACAGCCGGCACGAAGCGGGGCCAGAGGGACCATCGGCAAGCTCAAGGCCCTGCGCCGCCGCGGCAGGGCTGGGAGAAGGCCTCCGTATCGACGATCGCCGACGCCGGCCGGCCGGGCTCGTTCGTGTACGACCGCGACTCGTCGGTGATCGTGTCGGTGACCCGGATCCGGTACCCGAGGTCCGTCGTCGAAGCGCCCAGCACCCACATTCGTCCGTTCGTCCGGCAACCGTCCAGCACCTTGACCAGGACCTCCCAGTTGCTGGGGTCGAAGAACTGGAACATGCCCGAATCGTCGGTGCCCGCCTCGACGACCCGGCCGGCGCCCGACTCGCCGGCGGCGTTCCACCAGTTCATCTTCACCTCGAAGCGCGAGTCCTGCAGGCAGAGCGTTTCCACATCCGCCCGGCAGGAACCGCTGGGCGCCGACGCCCTGGAGTACCCGCGGTCGTTGTAGGCGAAGACCCGGAAGCGGTTTTGGTCGTGAAAAGCAAAGGCATCGGAGACGGCCGATTCCGTGTCCGCGGGGACCGTGAGCAGCCTCCACCACCTGAGCTCCCCCGAAAAAAAGTGTCCAGCGTCGACCTGGACTTCGAAGCCCAGTTCGTCGCTAGAGTTGTCCTTCCAACTCAAACGTACCCGATTGCTTTCAAGAACCCAGTCAAGGTCAGAGGGCGCCCGCGGACCCGCGCCGCGCTCGCCCAGCGTCAGATAGGCCCGGGAGGGCAAACTCTGGTTGTAGCCGGGCGTCTGGCTCACGATGTTGAACGTGTAGCGGCCGCCGCGAGGCAGGCCCTCGAAGTCCATCCACGCGGTACCGGCGGAGACATTCTGCGACCCGCTCCGCCAACTGCGTTCGTCGCTCCACCCTCGAAGCACCGCGCTGACTTGGTATCGCCCCGCCGCCGGGTCGGCTGTCCATGTGACGCGTACAGTCGTCGACCCGGTGGCACGCGCGGAGAAGCCGGTGACCGGGCCCAGATCTCGCGGAGAGGCCCACCGGAAGGTCACCACCTCGCTGCTCTCGGAGTAGCCCGACGGGTTGAACGCGAACACCCGTACGCCGTACTCGGCGCCGCCTTGAGCATTCACCCACCCGGCGTCAAAGGAGGAGTACTCGCTGTCCGCGGCCACCCGGTTCCGGTGAAGCGGCTCGCCGTCCTGGAGAAGCTGCACGTCGAACCCCGATTCGTTGTCCGAGTTGTCCGTCCAGCGGACATCGACCCGTTGAAGATCCACGAACGTCACCGACACGTCCGACGGCGCCGCGATCGGGTCGCCGGGGACAACCAGCAAGACGATGTTGCTGCGCAGAGACCGCTCATCGCCCTTGATCGCTCTGACCAGGAAGTCGTAGTGGGTCCCCGGTTCCGTGGACTCGAGCGGGAGAACCGCCCCGGTGCGGTCCTTGACCATCTGGCGCCGAAAGGTCCCGCCTCCGACGTACTCCACCTCGTACCCGTCCGCGTCCGGTGCGTTGTCCCGCCACGTGAGGCGCGCTCCGCCGCCCTCGAACCGGACCCGCAGATCGCTCGGTGGCGCCGGACCCAGTGACCGCAGGTAGTCGCTGTACTGCACGGCTATGTGGACGGTCTCCTGAAGCGTCCGCTCGTTGTCCCGCTCGTCCGCGATGCCGAGAATCGCGCCCCAGGGCCGGAGCCGCGGAGTCGAGAAGAACGGCTCGACATGGCCCACTACACTCATCGCCGTGCCGAGGCTCGGCATGACGTCCTGGTCCGCATGGCCGAAGGCGTACGGCCTGACCGCGCGATCCGGATTCGTGACGTTGCCTGGATCGTGGTGGGCGCCCAAACCGTGGCCGATCTCGTGCACGAACGTGACGGCATAGTCCGGGCAGCGATGCGGGTGGTTCGTGGTCCAGCCTCTTGCACTCGAGGAGAAACTCTGGGCGGTCCTGCGAATCGATAGCGTTCGGGCGGCGCCGCAGGCACCTAGCAGACCCGTGCGCTCGCCCGTGAAGAGATGCAGGAGGTCAGCCCGGTACTCGTGACGCAGGTGCAACAGGTCGCCATCGTCCCCAAACGATGTCGACAGGGGAAGATTCCCGGACAGGTGCAGGCCCAGGTCCCGCCCCGTCCGGTCCAGAGCCGCCGAGGCCTGCACGACGTGCACGAGGTGCGGCTCGACCTCGATCCGGTTGTTCCGAAACACCATCTTCATGTAGTCGACGGCGTGACGGATCGCCGCGTGCGCACCGCCGCGGTCGGCCCAGTTCTCGGCCGCCGTGGCCGTGTAGGCCACCAGGATGTCCAGCCGGTCGTGGCTCTGCGGATTGCTCACCCGCCGGGGAAGATCCGCCGCAAAGGCCTCCGCCGCGGCGTGGGCATGCGCGTCATGGCCGTCTTCCGCACCCGCCCCCACGCCGCACCACGGCACAGGCCCGTCCGGACCCGGGCCGGCGAGCGGCGCCATGCCGCCCCGGCCGTCACGCTCCGCGTGAATCTGGTACACGCCGCCGCCCGCCGCGCCGAACCGGCCCACCAGCCGGCCGCCCTCCACCGTCAGCACCACCGTGTCGTACCCCGCGCCGGGCTGACCGCCCGACCACATCAGGTCGCCATTGCCACGATCCTCGAACACGCTTTGGACCGCCGACAGGACGCTCCCGTCGGGCGTCGGCACTTCCAGCCGCGCCGGCGCGGCGCGCAGCAGCGCCAGGTCCACCTGCACGGCGGTCGGCGCCGGCCCGATCGAAGGACCCAGCTCGCCCGCCGACGCCGCTTGTCCGACGCCCGGCACCAGAGTCAGAAGGCGCTGCGCCTGAGCCGCCGAAGCCAGCGCCAGCAATGCTACGACCGGGACGCACAGCAGCGCCGCGCGTCGACAGCCGGCACGAAGCGGGGCCAGAGGGACCATCGGCAAGCTCAAGGCCCTGCGCCGCCGCGGCAGGGCTGGGAGAAGGCCTCCGTATCGACGATCGCCGGCGCCGGCCGGCCGGGCTCGTTCGTGTACGACCGCGACTCGTCGGTGATCGTGTCGGTCACCCGGATCCGGTACCCGAGATCCGTCGTCGAAGCGCCCAGCACCCAGAATCGTCCGTTCGTCCGGCAACCGTCCAGCACCTTGACCAGGACCTCCCAGTTCTCGGGATCGAAGAACTGGAACAGGCCCGAGTCGCTGGTGCCGGCGTCAACGACCCGCCCGGCGCCCGACTCGCCGGCGGCGTTCCACCAGTTCATCTTCACCTCGAAGCGCGAGTCCTGCAGGCAGAGCGTCTCCGCATCCGCCCGGCAGGAACCGCTGGGCGCCGACGCCCTGGAGTACCCGCGGTCGTTGTAGGCGAAGACCCGGAAGCGGTGTTGGTCGTGAAAAGCAAAGGCATCGGAGACGGCCGATTCCGTGTCCGCGGGGACCGTGAGCAGCCTCCGCCACCTGAGCTCCCCCGAAAAAAAGTGTCCACGGCTGACCTGGACTTCGAAGCCCAGTTCGTCGCTAGAGTTGTCCTTCCAACTCAAACGTACCCGATTGCTTTCAAGAACCCAGTCAAGGTCAGAGGGCGCCCGCGGACCCGCGCCGCGCTCGCCCAGCGTCAGATAGGCCCGGGAGGGCAAACTCTGGTTGTAGCCGGGCGTCTGGCTCACGATGTTGAACGTGTAGCGGCCGCCGCGAGGCAGGCCCTCGAAGTCCATCCACGCGGTACCGGCGGAGACATTCTGCGACCCGCTCCGCCAACTGCGTTGGTCGCTCCACCCTCGAAGCACCGCGCTGACTTGGTATCGCCCCGCCGCCGGGTCGGCTGTCCATGTGACGCGTACAGTCGTCGACCCGGTGGCACGCGCGGAGAAGCCGGTGACCGGGCCCAGATCTCGCGGAGAGGCCCACCGGAAGGTCACCACCTCGCTGCTCTCGGAGTAGCCCGACGGGTTGAACGCGAACACCCGTACGCCGTACTCGGCGCCGCCTTGAGCATTCACCCACCCGGCGTCAAAGGAGGAGTACTCGCTGTCCGCGGCCACCCGGTTCCGGTGAAGCGGCTCGCCGTCCTGGAGAAGCTGCACGTCGAACCCCGATTCGTTGTCCGAGTTGTCCGTCCAGCGGACACCGTTCCCTTGAAGAGCCACGAACGTCACCGACACGTCCGACGGCGCCGCGATCGGGTCGCCGGGGACAACCAGCAAGACGATGTTGCTGCGCAGAGACCGCTCATCGCCCTTGATCGCTCTGACCAGGAAGTCGTAGTGGGTCCCCGGTTCCGTGGACTCGAGCGGGAGAACCGCCCCGGTGCGGTCCTTGACCATCTGGCGCCGAAGGATCCCGTCTCCGACGTACTCCACCTCGTACCCGTCCGCGGTCGGCGCGTTGTCCCGCCACGTGAGGCGCGCTCCGACGCCCTCGAACCGGACCCGCAGATCGCTCGGTGGCGCCGGATCCAGTGACCGCAGGTAGTCGCTGTACTGCACGGCAATGTGGACGGTCTCCCGAAGCGTCCGCTCGTTGTCCCGCTCGTCCGCGATGCCGAGAATCGCGCCCCAGGGCCGGAGCCGCGGAGTCGAGAAGAACGGCTCGACATGGCCCACTACACTCATCGCCGTGCCGAGGCTCGGCATGACGTCCTGGTCCGCGTGGCCGAAGGCGTACGGCCTGACCGCGCGATCCGGACTCGGGACGTTGCCTGGATCGTGGTGGGCGCCCAAACCGTGGCCGATCTCGTGCACGAACGTGGCGGCATAGTCCGGGCAGCGATGCGGGTGGTTCGTGGTCCAGCCTCTTGCACTCGAGGAGAAACTCTGGGCGGTCCTGCGAATCGATAGCGTTCGGGCGGCGCCGCAGGCACCCAGCAGGAGCGCGCGCTCGCCCGTGAAGAGATGCAGGAGGTCAGCCCGGTACTCGTGACGCAGGTGCAACAGGTCGCCATCGTCCCCAAACGGTGTCGACAGGGGAAGATTCCCGGACAGGTGCAGGCCCAGGTCCCGCCCCGTCCGGTCCAGAGCCGTCGACGCCTGCACGATGTGCACGATGTGCGGCTCGACCTCGATCCGGTTGTTCCGAAACACCATCTTCATGTAGTCCACGGCGTGACGGATCGCCGCGTGCGCCCCGCCGCGATTCGCCCAGTTCTCGGCCGCCGTCGCCGTGTACGCCACCAGGATGTCCAGCCGGTCGTGGCTCTGCGGATTGCTCACGCGCCGGGGAAGATCCGCCGCAAAGGCCTCCGCCGCGGCGTGGGCATGCGCGTCATGGCCGTCTTCCGCACCCGCCCCCACGCCGCACCACGGCACAGGCCCGTCCGGACCCGGGCCGGCGAGCGGCGCCATGCCGCCCCGGCCGTCACGCTCCGCGTGAATCTGGTACACGCCGCCGCCCGCCGCGCCGAACCGGCCCACCAGCCGGCCGCCCTCCACCGTCAGCACCACCGTGTCGTACCCCGCGTCGCGCTGACCGCCGGACCACATCAGGTCGCCATTGCCACGATCCTCGAACACGCTTTGGACCGCCGACAGGACGCTCCCGTCGGGCGTCGGCACTTCAAGCCGCGCCGGCGCGGCGCGCAGCAACTCCAGGTCCACCTGCACGGCGGTCGGCGCCGGACCGATCGAAGGGCCGAGGTCGCCCGCCGATGCCGCTGCGCCGACGCCCGACACCAGAGTCAGAAGCCGCTGCGCCTGAGCCGCCGAAGCCGGCAGCAGCAACACCGAAAAGACCAGCGGCAACGCCGCGCGTCGGCATCCGGTCAGCAGGCAGGTGCGCGGGTACATTGCGAGTTGAAAGGCATGCTACTTCTAGCAGCCCGTGGTGGAAGTCCGTGTCGCACCGAGACCGGTGAGGCGCGCGTCCAACAAGGCGCGACGAGGGAGCATATCGGTGCATCTTCGACCGAGGAGCAACGATGTTGGGCGTGATGCATCGCCGGTCGAATGCAGCGCGACTTTCACCACGGGCTGCTAAGGGGTGGCCATGGAGTCAAGCAGGGGCGTAGACGCGCCCGTTCTTCACTGATCGCCTCGCTCATCCGGCCTTCTTGAAGTGGCGGGCTGCACCGCGCCGGCGACGAGCCAGGCGCCTACGATCGCCAGGTCGGCGGGTTCGGCCTCCGGCGCGGAAACGCCGCAGGCCACCAGGATGGCGACAGCGAGGACGGCGAGAACCGAAACAAGCGACGCTTCTTGTCATAGTGCGGGCAGGCTACCAGTCCCTTGCGCGGCACACCTGCTGCCCTTTGAGGGCAACGCCATGGCGAAGCCGGAGGCCTGCTCAGCCCTTGGGCAGCATCATGCCGCCTTTCTGCACGACACGGATTATCCCCAACTCCTTCAACATCTGTCGAATCCTCTCCACTTCGGCCTTTTCGATCCACCCGTCGAAGTGCTTCCAGCCAACACTCCCACTAATCGGAATCTCGAAGTAGACGTCCTCGGCAATACGCTGTTCTTCCGGGCTTAGACCGAGACTCGAGAAATCGACTGCCGGACGAGCGCCAAGAAACGGGTCCGACCTGAGCCAGTCCCTCAGTTTTCGGAGCATGTTCCGGTCGAGACGACCCAGGCTAACCAGAAACTCATGGAGCATCTCCGGTTCGGGACGCCACCTGGTCGCGGGCGCGATCTCCTCCCAAGTCGCGTAGTCGTTCGGTTGCCTTGCGAGAACGAAACCCACTCCCGTGCGCTGGGCCTCACGTGAGATCCGGCCTACCAACACCGGCTCCGGTTCCCCTTCCAATGGCGAGTGATGACAGATCAGGTACGCGTGAGTCGCGTGTGTCCGGTGAGAGAGGGCCTCGTAGAGCCCGGTGATGTCCAGCGACGGCTTCACTTCGAAAGTCACGACATCAACGAACTTCCCCGGCAAGAAGGGCAGCGTCTTGCCCCCGACGAGGGTGATGTCCGGAGCGCCCCAGCGGCCGCGCTTCGCGCCATGGGACGCCAGGACCTCGCAGAAGCGATCTGCCTCAACGTAATCGTGAGGCCGCTCGTCAGCCCACCGCGTCCGGATCTCCTCCCTCATGTGGGGATAGAGGCTGTGCTCGTTTGGGTAGCTGGGGAGCTTTCTCGAAACGGACCGGGAACGGCCTCGGCCGGTGGACACAAGGCCATTGTCCCTCAGAAGATCCACGCTGTGCCCAACGCACCGACGCCTTTCTTCGCCGACCTCTCCTCAATGCGTTGTTGGGACGTCTTCTTTCCGTCTAGCGGAACAAGCGCATACACTTGGCAAAGGACTTCCTCCTCTTCAGGCGAAAGCCCAAGTGCCTCTACAACCTCGCCGTAGGTCTCAGGTCTACTCACCATGCCTCCTCGTCCTCGCCCGGTACGCCGCAACGGCTCGATCACTGACGTCCCCCGGATAGCAAAGCGGCGAAGCCCCGCCCGGCTTGCTGTAGGCGCTTCGGCGTCCGCAGCGTCTAGCCGCCCTGTCCGTGTTGTAGGGGCAAGGGCAACTGCCCGAGTACCTGGAGATCGACTGTCTGACGAGGATTCGGCGAATCTCGGCGTCGGACGGACCCGACGGACGACCAGCCGCCGACTGCGCCGCCAAACTGCATGGCAAGACGCCGATGGCACGAGACGACCCCGTCAGGCTGATGCGGTCCGTCACTTCTTCGGACCTTGCGTTCATTGCCAGGATCCGCACGGTGCGGTGCTGGCCGAGCTTCCCAATGAGGCTCCCAATCTCCGGAGACGTCGAAGACGCACGCAGGGTCCCGTCCTCCTCCTGGAAGCGGTAGGTCTCGGTCGAGCCGTCATCCCACTGGGTCTCAATGCTCCGGTCGCCGAAGACCCCACCGCCGGGCAATCTCAGGGTCACGACCTGGTCACTCCCTTGGCAGCCCACGACGAGGTGAACGCGGCCGTCCAGGCCCTCGGCCCTCGCGACAGCGTTCCCGGGAGACCTCTCCACGGACCACTGCGCCCCTGCTGGTGAGGCCACGGCTATGAGGACAGCCCCAGCGAGAACGACGCTGGCAAATCGAACGGCTTCCTTCGCAGCCGCAATCTCAATAGCGGCCACCGCCGCAACAACCGGAATCCGGCCCTTACCCTTGAGGGAGCTGCAGGTTGGTGGGAGCATTGTCGCTATGTCCCGAGCAGTGGTCCGCGGCTCCTAGAACCGGAACCGGAGTTGCAGCCCGAGACCGTCAACCCGCCCTCGGCTGTTGGTCACGGGCATGAGGCCCAGCTTCACCGGGTCTCTCCTGGGCATGTGCTCAACCCGAGTCAGCGGTAGACCACCAGTGGCGCCACTTGGAACGCGGCGCTTCTTCTTGTACTTGTAGACCAGGTAGACGATGCCTCCGACCAGAAGGACCGCAAGAAGGGCTTCGGCATCTACCGACTCTCCGCCTTCACCGTCCCGGTGACAGTGATAACCGCCGTTCACGTTGTCGTTGTGGCACCCAGAACTATTGAGGCCGCCACCGTGAGGAAGAGCCGGCGCGCTCAGCAGGGCTCCGACCAGGGCGCACGCCGTCAAGGCGAAAAGCCGCGGCTTCGGTGACCGTTCGTTCTTCATACTGCGTTCCTTTGCTCCAGACCGCTGCCGGGCTCCTGCGTCACCCAGGATCCGAACCACTCTCGCAACAAGAGCTGACTGCCCCCGACATTCGTGAACAGGACGGACTATGGCTCTCCCGTGCAAAGAAGCGCAACGTGCAAATACACCCCTGTGAATGCAGGGCATCTCCTGCGCGCCAACGCGAAGCGCAAGGGGCAGCCGCGGACCAGCAAAGGCTCTTCCATTGCCCCGAGCGAGTCGGTCTCGACTTCGGTTAGCAGCGCCGACCTGTTGGCAACGCTCTGTGTCTCCTTGAGCCGGTTCTACGCGTGGCTCAAGCGACGGTGCTCGGCGCGGTCGCTGTCGGATGAAACCCTGGCGCAGCGGGTACGGGAGATTCACGAGCGCAGTCGGGGCACCTACGGTGCACGGCGGATCCACGCCGAGCTGGCGGAATCGGGGATCCATGTAGGCCGCAAGTGGAGCGCTCGTCTGATGCGAGAGGCAGGATTGGCCAGCGTCAGTCGTCCCAAGGGGCCGCGCACTGCCCGCCGCTAGCCCGAGGCCCCGTGCCGGAGCGGGTCAGCCGTCAGTTCGTAGCCGATGCTCCAGACCGTCTCTGGGTAGAGGATCTCACTACGTTCCGACCGGCCAGGGCTTTCGGTACCTGGCGATCGAGCGCGATGCATTCAGCCGTCGGATCGCGGGCTGTTCGATGGCCTCCAACCTGCGCACACCCTTCCGCCATCGCGGCCACGCCAGAAGAGAACTCTTCCGCCACATCGAGGGTGGTACCACCCGCATCGGCGGCACTCCGGCATCGAACACCGCTCACCCGTCAACTTCGAGAAGGGCTACTGCCAACCTGCCTGGTTCCCCAAACCCGAGCTGTCCACCAAACCGGGGCAACTCCAGTCGCGAGTCGGGCTAAGCGAACTCCAGAAGACCCAGCCCGACCGACCGGCTGAACAGTCGCGCCCCGCGAAGGCCTCCGCCCAAGACCGGCGCGAAAGAAGCCCCGAAACCCGCACACGCTCCTCTCCCTACTGAACAACCTGAGTAAGACCATCGATCCGTTCAACGATCTGCCTGCGGTGCCGGTTCAGGTGCTTGTCCACAGCCGAGAACTTCTCTTCGAGCCGCTCCTTCAGGCGCGCCTCCTGTCCCAATAACTCGCCACTTCGCGCTACGCCCTCGAGCTCCCTCGCCACATCCGCGTTCCAATCATCGTTCGATCCAAGCAAGTCTCTCCTTTTCTGATTGGTACAGGCTTCACCAGCCGCGTGGCAAACCACCAAGGCTCGGTCCAACACCAACACACGTCCGCCATCAACAGACGAATCTCCCTCTGGCGCCGAAGCTGAGGTCTCTCGGGTGCAGGCATCCAGGACTCGCCCGTCCTCACCAGACGGCGAATCATCCCACTTGCAGACCTGCAGAAACGTCGCAGTCCGCGAAGTGGTACCGACAAGGTACACGTCTCTAAGAACGGTTCCGTCCATAACCGTCGCCATCTCAACACTCCTGGGCTTCATCGCGAAGAACTCGGCCCGCCGGTCCTCGCCGAGCGCCCATCCCCACACGAAGGTCCCAGCGAGCACAAGAATAGCCCAACCCGCGGCCACCGGAAAGGGCCTATCCAGGATCCACCGATGCGGCCTATAGCGCCACCTATGTGAGTGTCCACGCTGACTCCAGCGAACAACCCAGAAGACCAGCTCGGCGACGATCAAAAAGGTCGCGAACAAATAGACACCGCGCACGCCCTCGTCGAGAAAATCCTCCAGCGTCACGTACCGAAGGACGCTACTACCAATCGCCGCATGATAGAAGGCCTCAGTGAAAACGGCGCCCATGAAGATGATCAGGCCAAGAAACAGCGCAACCACCTCCACGCGGCTGCGCTCCGCAACTCTCAAGAAGGAGTGGATTAAGAAGGCGTCGGGAATATCTTCCTCAATCTCGGCGCGGGCACTGCCCCAACGTTCTTGTGCCTCCCGCAGTTCCTGTTTCACGAGATGTCTGTCTGTCGTGTCTTGCAACAAGTGTTGAAGAGGCTTGAGAAGGCTTGTACGGTCTTCCGGTTCGAGTTCCTTAGCCTTCCGGAGAAGGTTCCGTGCCCGATTGAAGGCCCGCACCTGTCGGTCGCACGTCCGGTGGACCTCAATCAGGGCTTTCCACGCATTCCAATACCCCGGGCGTTCAAGCTCGCCTGAGTGTTTCTTGGCTTCCTCCAGCTCCTCTTCAGCTTGCTCCTTCGGACGAAGGTTGGGGCCGAGTCTTGCTGCTTTACCGATGAGTTCCTTCGCTAGGCGACGGCGCAACCTATGGGTGTGGCGCGACCGTGACTTGCGAAACGTCTCTGAGATCGACATGGATACCTCCTTCGCTTGACGTGGCGCCTCTCGGCGTCTCTACAACGCGCTCAGCCCGCGCCGCTCGCGGGCGAGGGTCCGGCTTTGATCTTAGCTACGGCACCGGCTGGACTGGTCGGCGGACTGTTCTACCAACCCGGCAACAATCCTCAATTGGACCTCCTCCTGAAATGTGCGGCAATGTAGGGGCCTCAAACCCAGGCAACAGATGGTGGATCTGGTCCGGTCCGGACGCGGCCCGGAGAAGGTGCAACATCGATAGCCGTTCGCCTCTCATACAGCGTTCCGTTGCTCTCGAAGCGTTCCGTTGCTCACGACTGCGGCCAGCCTCCTGCGGCCGCAAAGACCCGAATCACTGTCTCAATCACAACCGACTCTCCTATTGCGGACGCACAGGATTATTGCTCTCCCGTGCAAAGAAGCGCAACGTGCAAATACACCCCTGTGAATGCTGTGAATGCAGGGCATCTCCTGCGCGCCAACGCGAAGCGCAAGGGGCAGCCGCGAACCGCGCTGCCGCCCTGAGAGCCTTCAGGCCGGCCGCGAACCACGACCGGCTTCAGCGGATTGACGTCCTGATCTGCGACGAGCTCGGCTTCGTGCCCTTCGACCGCGCCGGCGGCGAGTTGCTCTTCAACGTCTTCGCCGACCGCTACGAGTACCGCTCGACCATCGTCACCTCCAACCTCGCCTTCTCCGAGTGGGTCCGCGTATTCGGCGACGAGAAGCTCACAACGACTCTGCTCGACCGCCTCTCACACCACGCCACATCCTCGCCACCAAGGGCTCCTCCTATCGGACACGGCTGCGGAGAAGCCCCTCGTGAATACGGACCCCACCACGCGCAACCGGACCGCTGCGCAACCGCCGCTGAGAGCAGCGCAACGGCGGCCGGCTGCGGCTACTGACTCAAGGGACCCGACGAGAGCAGACTCGCGTAGGCTCGAGCACGGCCGAGGTGGCTCACTTTCCAAACGTTGGGTGGCTCATTTTCCAAGCGTTGCCAACACAAGCTGCGGCTCTGAGGGCGGCATTCTCGGTGGACGCACTAGCGACCCCGCCCCACTTGCGGGCGCGGACCGTCGGACTGAGGCAGCAGGTACGGTGCCCCGCCGGAACCTGTCAACGACATTGACACAGCGGTGTTCTGGATTTACTGAGTCGTCTCTGCAGTCTCGTTGTCGGGCTTGTTGATCCAGACGGCCTGGGGCAGTGGCGTGTGCATCGGTTGGCCGCCGACGAATCGTTCGGGGGAGCTTTCCCAGGCGGCGCTCAGCGTGCGTTGGCGCTGCTCGATCACGGCTTGCGCCCGGCCGTAGTGGACGGTCTCGGGGGTCAGCATGGCGATGCCGGCATGGCGGTGTTCCGTGTTGTACCAGGGGAAGAAGGACCTGCAGTAGTCGGTCGCGGCGTCCTGGTTGGGGAAGCGGCTGGGGAAGTCGGGGTGGTACTTGAGGGTCTTGAACTGTGCTTCGGAGTAGGGGTTGTCGTCGCTGACCCGCGGGCGGCCGAGGGACCGGTTCACGCCGAGGCGGGCGAGCAGTTGGGCGGTACCCTGGCTGGTCATGGGGGCGCCTCGATCGGAATGCAGGGTCAGGACATGGGGCTTGACGCCGTGCTTGAGGCAGGTCTCCTCGATGAGCCTTTGGGCGAGCGCGGAGTTCTCGCGGTCGGCGACCATCCAGCCGACCGCGTAGCGGCTGAAGAGGTCAAGCAGGACGTAGAGGTAGTAGTAGGTCCAGGTCTGCGGTCCGAGCAGCCTGGTGATGTCCCACGACCAGACCTGGTTGGGCGCGACAGCGACCAGCTCCGGCTTGGCGTACGACGGATGGACGCGCTGATTGCGGCGGTCCCTCACGGGGTGGTTCGCTTCGAGGAAGCGGTACATCGTGCGCTCCGAGCACAGGTAGCGGCCCTCGTCGAGCAGGGTGGCCACCACTTCTCCCGGCGAACGATCGACGAAACGCGGCGACGCAAGCGTGGCCTCGACCCGTTTCCGCTCGATCTGGCTCAGTGCCCGGGCAGGCGTGGGGCGGGGCTGCCGTCGCCCGGGAGCAGGCCTCGCACGACGATAGAAGGTCGATCGCGACACGCCCAGCGCCCGGCACGCCGGCGCGATGCCGACCTGCCGGGCCAGGGACCTTGCCGCCATCAGCAGTCCTTCCCGTCTTCGAGGCTGAATCCCAGCAGCCCTGCAACTTTTCCCTGGACGTCCAGGATCGTGTGCGCGGCGGCGACTTCCCTCTCGAGCCGCTTGACCTTCGCTTCCAGCCGCTTCACCTTCGGCATCAGAGGGTTGGCCTCGTTCGGCTTGCGGCCCCGCTTCTTCGGCCTCAGACCGGAAAGCGCGCCCTCTCGCCGCGCCTTGCGCCAGTTGGCCAGATGGGAGCTGTACAGACCCTCTCGCCGCAGCAGCCGACCCACCTCGCCGCGGGACGTGCATCGGTCCGCTTCCGCCAGAATCCGCAGCCGGTACTCCGCCGTGAACTGCCGCCTGGTCGGTCTCGCCAGCACTTCCGGGTCGGGAACCGCCCCGGCGGGCGCCGCGCCGGCCGCGGGGGCCTCGTCGCTACGCTCCTCAACCCCCGCGGCCGGGAGCTCCGAGCCGCCGCCAAACCTCTGCTCTCGTCTTGACATTGATCCTCCTTGCCAACGTGTGCCCTCCACTATTCAACGGGATGGCCGCTGTGTCACGTACGTTGGCAGAGAGGGCGCCGATGCCAGTGAATCCGCTCCGGTTCCCACGTCACGTGTCCTCCGACTGTGCGACCGGCAAGTGGGAGCTAGAGAGGACCAGCCTGACAAGGTCCGCCTGCCTCGAGCACCAGGTCCTCTCAAGCGCCCGTTGCACGAGCCAACGGACGGAATCCGGCTTCCGGTTGGTGCTTTGCGCGATCTCGCAAACCGTCATTCCCTCAGCCAGGGCCACTGCGACGCGGCTCTCGGCGGGGGTCAACCCGAGTGACTTCGCAACCTGTTCGGGTCTCAGTCGCATCTGGCGCCAAGGGTCCACCATCACCACAATGGCAGCGACGCCCGAGTGACTACCGTTCGCCTGATTCACATAGACGGTCAACGGACGCTCGTTCGGCCAGGCACCGACAACCATGAACCCGCCGGCCCCGGACTCGGCCTGGCCGCCGAGTGCAGGCTCCAGAATGCGCTCCAGAGCGTCGGCATCCACCGCTCGCCTAGCATCCAATTTCCCGTCCCGCTCGTGGAGGCCTCCGTCCTGGCAGAGGATCTCACGCCCGCGGGCGTTCGACTCGACAATCGCGCCGCTGCGGTCGAGGCCGATCAGGCCCACTTGACGCTGATCTACGAGAGCCTCAGCGAGGTTTGGCGGCAGGGCAGACATAGGTCAACAGGTTTAAGGAGGGCCCTGGCCTTGGCGAGGGTCGACTTCGGCTTCGACGGGGTGCGAGGTCTTGCCCGCCCACCACTCTCGGGCGGGCTGCGGGAGTCCCGCCTTGCGAGTCCGAACGCTTCTTCGGGCGTTGTATTGCGCGATCTGGTTCCAAATCTCGGTTTCCAGCAAGGCCCATTCGTCAGAGCCGACAATGCGCACTTCGCCGCTGTCATTCGCCACGGCATCCCCTTGAATCGTGCACACGAACGGGTCGCCAAGCCCCTGCGTGAAGACCCGACCAGACGGTCGGTCGGTATCCGAAGCGAGCGCACAATCCACCCGCAACGGTGCGCGGGCGCCACCCTCCGACACTGGGTCCAGCGTGCGTCCAGGACGAATCGGGTTGGTGACCGCTGCAGAGACTCCCACCACGGCGACGGCGGTCAAGGCAACGGCGGTGACTAGCGCCCGAGGACGCGCTCGATGGGGTTTGAGAACAGCCCTGATTCTCGTCTCCAACTGTGAGCGCCGGGCCATCGGCAGCGACAAAACCGCCCGACTATCTGCCCCGCCCTCCGCCAGCGACAGCAGGTGCCCCGCATATTCGGACGGTCGGGCGCCGGCCGCCAGCACTTCGTCGTCGCAGGCTTCCTCGCGTCTCGCCGCCGCGAGTTGCGACGCCACCCAACTCAGGGGGTGGAACCAGTAGATGGCCAGAACGGCGCGGCCCGCGACCTGGCGGAGAGCGTCGCGCCTGCGCACGTGAATCAGTTCGTGGGCAAGGACAACATGGCGGCGCGCTTCAGACCAGGTTCCCGCCGAAGCAGGGAGTAGGATGACCGGCTTCCACAGGCCTCCCGTCATCGGTGTCACGGTCTCCCTTCCCAGAACGAGCCGCACGTCGGCCCGGATGGCCAGTTGCCTCCGCAATGCGCCCAACTGCCCGAGCCAAGCTTCATTCTCCACCGGCCGCCCGGCACGAACCAACTTGCGAAAGCGCCAAGCCCCCATGCCTACCGAAACGAGCGCGGACCCGCAGCCGACGCCCCAGAGCACGAATGCCAACGGAGGCAAGCGCCACGGCGGTGGGGTTTTCGCCGTCGCCAGGGCCACGGGAGCGTCAGTGACCAAGGGCGCAAACGTACCAGCGGGCCCGCCAAGGTAGGTCGAAACTCCGTGATCCAAAGATTCGGAGATCAGCTTCTCGCTCGGCCCATCGGCCCGAGGAAGGAATTGCACGTCCCAGGATGGGCCGAACAGCCTAAGAAAGGGCAGCGTGAGCAGGAGTGCGAATGTGAGCGTCCACAAGTGATGGCGTATCGCTGCGGGTCCCCCGCGAGTCAACCACTGAAAAGCCAACGACACCAACAACACGATCGTGGCCCGGGCGGCGAGTTCGACGAGATCCCACGATCCAATCGTCGTGAGCATGTCGGTCACCGGCCCTCCCGGGACGCCCGGTCAATGAGCGCTCGCAAGCGGGCTCGCTCCTCCGCCGTAGGGCCTGTGTCTTCCAGCTCCAGCAGCGTGGCCACCGCGCCTTCCACGGAGCCGCCGAAGAAGGTCCTGACCACGTGCCGCATGGCCGAACGTCGCGCCCGCGAGATCGGAACGCTCGGCGAGTACAGGTAGCGGACACCCTCCTGCTTGCTAGTCAGGTGTCCCTTGTTCACCAGGATTCGGAGCACCGACCGGACCGCAGAGTCCGTCGGTGCCTCCTCCATCCGGTGGCGGATCTGCACACTGGTCGCCGCGCCAAGCTCATGGACGATGTCCATGACCTCGCGCTCTCTTCGGCTGAATTGGGGCAACTCGCTCACGAACAGTCCGTCTTTCGGGACCAGAATCGCTGATCCAAGATTGCGATCTCCCGCAGGCTAGCCAAGGTGTGTTGAAAAATCAACAATTTTGAGCGGGTCGGCCAGAGCACTGGTCCGCTTCAGCCGTCCATCTCCACCTCGGTAGTCCGTCGCGGCTCGGTGACGACGGTCCGGAAATCGTTGCCCCAGCGGATCACGTAGGCGCCGACGGGAAGGTTCGGAATCGTCTCCCCGGCAGAGAACGTTGGCGCGCCGCCAAACCACATGCGGAGTTGCCCGAGATTCCAGCCGCCCGGCGTCGAGATGGTGACGCCTCCGGCGCCGTTCTGACCGAGCAGGGCCAACGAGGCAGTGGAGGTGTCCGGGTCGAACGCCAGGCCACGCTCCATTGCTTGGCGGAGGTTCTGCCAATCTCCGAGAACCCAACGTCCGTCCGCATTGCAGGCGGCTCGGACCAGCTCACCCAGCGGCGGCTCGAGAGGCACCTCGGCCATGCCGCCCCGGACCTGTACGAGTTGGCCTCCAGAGACATTGTCCGCCTCCACGTAGCAGAACCCGCCGTGGCCGCCACGGAGTTCGATCCGCAGGCGGTCTGACACCGGGTCGTCCACTAGATGTAGCTGCACAGACGTCCGGTCACCCGGCCGGTCGAGCTCCACTTCCACGAGGTCCGACCGAAGGTGCCGTTGGCGCGCCCGTACCTGGTACCGCCCGGGCCGCATACCCAGCATCCGGAAGTTCCCCTCGGTGTCAGACATCACCGGTGACCGGCCGGGGAATGCCTCCACCGTGGCTCGGCCGGCGGGCCGGCCTTCCGGATCCAGGACGGTTCCTTGCACCGACACACCGTCGTAGGCGATGTCCCGGACCACGTCGCGGCCCGCACCGGCCGGCACGCCGACTACGCGCGGTTCCTGGGCACCGCCCGCGAGCGGCATCCAGAGGACCTCCCACTCGCCCGGGAGCACGGAATCCAAGCGGTACGCCCCGTCTTCGTCCAGCGGGCTCTGAAGGTCCTGGAGCCGGTTCACGACCGCGTCGACCCGCTCAAGTCCGTCGGTCTGGTAGCGGAACAGGCCACCCGGCACCTCGGCCTCGCTGCTCGTGCGCTGCCAAAGCAGCGCGCCGGCGACCGGAACTCCATCCATTGTCACCCGACCGGTGACCTGGACGCTCCGATCGTTGCAACGGACAGTGAGGTCGCCCTCCGGCTCGGGGATCTCCTTCGTGCAGATCGGTTGTCCGTCCCGGTTCAGGACGACGATCGCGAGCGGCCCCCCCGGCACCGTACGGAAGACTGCCTCCCGGCGGTGCAGCGCCGCGGTCATCTTCTCGGGCGGTACCGCATCGCCGGCGGCCAGCTCGACCCGGCCGCGCCCCGTGTCCGAACGCACCGTGATCTTTCGGCCCCGGGAAAGCTCGACCGTACCTACGTCGATCCGCTCCGCGCCGTCGACGTGGAGCTCCAGCCGCTGCGGCGCGTATCCCTCGGCTGCCAGCCGGAGAGCGGCGGGGCCCGCCTCCAAACCGAAGAGTTCGAAATAGCCCTCCGGGCCTGACGTCGCGGTGAGGGTGCCGCCGAGAAGCGGCGCCAGCAGCGGCCCCGCCTCGGACGGCGGGGTTGACGTCACGGACGCTCCAGCCAGCGGTTCGAAGCCTTCACCCACAACGTAGCCGGAGACCACAGCGGATGGCGGCGCGAGGACGAGGCCGAGATCGATCGTCTCACCGCCGCCGCCCGTTACCTCGACACGTGCCGAGCCCGCGTTGCCGGCGGTCAGCTCGAGTTCCCACGCGCCGCCACCGGGCAGGTCGAGCGAGAAGGCCCCGTCGGCTTGGATTGTGCCGCTCAACAGAAGGCTCTCGGCACTGCGGGCGCTGAGCCGACCATCGGCAGCCGGCGTCAGGCCATCCGCTGCGACGAAGACCCCGGTTACCGTCAGGGCAGGCTCCAGTTCAATCAAGAACGGATCGGCCCGAACGCGTCCGACACCGGCCGGAAGCTGTGGGAGGGCAAACCCGTAGCCGCGGGCCATGACTTGAAGCTCCCGTCCGTACCGCACTTGGACGTCGGAAAGGCCTTCTGCGTCCGTCCGCGTCTTGCCTCCGTCTGCGGCTCGGATCGAGGCTCCGCTCACCGGTGAGCGACGCAGGGCATCGATGACCCGAACCCAGACGATCTCCACCTCGCTCAAGAGGAGATCCCCGAGGTCAACGGAATCCTCGAGCTTCAGCCGGCGGGCGAGCTCCAGCCCGGTATCCACCTCGGAGACGGCACGCAGGGTTGCGTCGCCGGCGGGGAAACCGAACAGCCGGAAGCGACCGTCGATCCCGGTCCTGCCCTTCTGCAACTGGGTCAGACCGAAGCCGCCCCGGATGAAGGAGCGGCCATCGAGCTGGGCAGCGACCGGCTCGCCTGCGCCATTGACAATTCGGCCGCTCAGGAAGAAGCCCGGTTCGAGCTCCACCCGGTTCGGCACGTCGCGCAACGTCTGGAACGCCGCCGCTTCACGTCCCTCGCTTGAGACGACGACCGCGGAGCCATCTTCGGCCGGAAGCCGGAACGCGACGCGACCTTCCTCGTCCGCCTGCTCGAACCCCAGGATCTCCGTCTGATGACTGAGGCCGCCTTGGCCGGGACGGACAAGATAGAGGCGGGCGTTCACGAGCGGCGCAGCATCCGCCGTGATCTGATAGCTCGCCGTCCGGGCCTGGACTAGCGGCAGCGAGATCTCTCCGGCTCCGTCCGGGATGTCCGTCCACCGCGAGCAGCGATGCTCGGTACACGCCTGCACCCTCCACGGGCCCGGACCGTACGGTAGGCGGACGGTGCGGCCTTCACCACTCCAGGCCGGCAGCAGACTGCGGGGCGCCTCCCCCCACATCGCGGAAGGCGCGGCGGTCAGCGTCCACGGAGGCGGCCCTGCCGGGTCGTCGTCCAGATTCAATAGCCGCACGAGAAGCCCGGTTCGGGAAGCGGCAGCCGGGTCCGTGTCCGCGTCGTCGCAGGCCGGCGCAAAGTCGGAACCGCGCAAGCGCTTCAAAGGCGGACAGATGTTGTCCCACGCCCAACAGGCTTGGACGTCGGCGTCGGCTCCAGCGAGGGTGGAAATCTCCTGCCAGAACTCTGCTTCGGGCGTGGCGGCCGCTAGTGGGGGCAGCGGCAGGGCGACCCCGTCGCTGCCGAGACAGACAACCTGGAGGTCTCCTCCAGGTTGGGCGGCAACCTGAGCCGCCACCGCGAGCAGGAGAAGGCCAAGGGCGCCGCCCCTCCGGAGGCACCGACAGCGTGCGGAAACCGAAGACCACATACTTCTGGGCTAACTCCCGGCGCGGAGGCGGGCCTCAAAGACCTCGGCAGGCCTTGCCACGTCTCCCGAAGCCAGACGCGTGGCGCCCCGGATGAGGAGAACGGCCCGGTCGCCGGAGAGATCCACCCGCAAGCGAGCGTCGGGCAAATCCGAGGTCACGGCGCAAGGCGCGGTAGACATGCTCCGCAGGTCGTCGGTGCGGGCATGGACAATGTCCCAGCAGACCCTCGCCTTGGAAGCGGAGGAGGCCCGGGATGAGGAGGGCAGCGAGGTCTCGCCCACATCGGCCTGCACATTCGCGGCAGCCAGCAGCCGAACGGCATGCTCACCCGTGAGGGTCACCGTTCCGCCCTGTGACGCGGCGTCCTGCAGCAGCTTGTCCAACTCCGGCGCGGGCAAACTGCCCAGGCCAAACGCCACAACGGTTGGCCTGCCGCTTTCCGCCCCGGCGATCCCTTTTGACCCCACGATCTCCTCTGCGTCTGCACCTTGAACCGCGGGCGCCGCGCCGACCACCCGGCGGCCGACCACCCGGGCATCCTCCGAACGGCCACTCGTCAGCGCCGGAGACACCGGCTCGCCGTCCGCCACGTGACGCACGAAGAAGAATACGTCGCCCTCACCGTTCGCGGCCACTTCGTCAACTACCCGGTGTCGGCTCAGCCAGGCGGACCGGAACTCCTCCTTGTAGAGCAGCGGTTTCTGCTCCGGCCCGCAGTCCGGCCGTGTAGTCGAGAACGCCCGGAGATCCACAGTCTCCCGGAGCATGCCGTCCGTGCCGTAAAGGAAGGCCCCCGGCTCAGCGCCGGGGATCACCAGGATCAGGTCGTCCGCCACGAACCGGCTAACGGAGAGTTCCACGGGATAGCACGAGTCCAGAGCGGCGCCGCCGTCGCGGGTCGGCAGCAATCCTCGGACACCGCCTTCGGCGTCGATCACCCAGGCGATGTACGGCTCCCAGACGTCGTCCGGCCCTGGAGACGGCTTGGGCTGCCGGGCGAGGCCCACCGCGACGACCGTACCGTTGCGATGATCCAAGTCGCCGACGATCTCCAAGTTCGCCTTGAGCGCCGTGATCCGGCCTTCGCGTTGCCGGTACACACCGAAAAGGTCGCCGGCGAAGACCAGGGAGCCCGTGGAGTCGCCGCCAACGCGGCTGTAGTTGCCGTACCTCCCCGCGCGCCGGTAGGTGCTGCCCGAGAGCGTGGCGACCGCCTCAGAGCGGCTCGCCCCCGGGCGCCACGAGTAGATCCCGTCCTGACGCAGACCGAACAACAGGCTGCCGTCCGCTTGCCAGCGGACATCGGCGGACCAGGAAATGATCTCGTCCGGCGGATCCAGGCGGCGGACATCCTCCAGCACCGGGGCCAACACGGCGAGGCCCTGCGCCATGGCCGACTGCGAGACAACAATCGTCAACAACACGAAGCCGGCGGGGACTCCGAAGGCCGGTTTCAAGGCGCGGGCGCCTGTTCCAGCCGGCCGGGGGAACGGCCCCTCACAACGCGGGGAATACGCGCCAAGCTGGCCCTTCGCACCCGATCGTACAAACTCGGCTCTTCGCAGGTGGGCCGCTCCAGCCGCGCACGCAGGAGACCCGTGTCAAGCGCCAGACTCACCGGCTGATCGGGTTCCTGAGCCTGATCGAAGCGAGGAGCGTAGGAGGCTACCGTCGCTCCCTGACGTAGAGAATCAATGGGTGCCCCATCGTCGACCCG
The DNA here is from genome assembly GCA_965205295.1 of Candidatus Multivorans sp. Classification (GTDB taxonomy): domain Bacteria; phylum Acidobacteriota; class Thermoanaerobaculia; order Multivoradales; family Multivoraceae; genus Multivorans. The sequence continues at coordinate 244,252 of OZ242167.1, read as the reverse complement.
TGAAAACTCGAATGGGAGGCACTCCATGCATCCCGAACCGGTGCCGTGACAGACGTTGTTCCCGGTATCGGGATGGGACTTGAAGTAGACAAAGCAGAGCCAAACCTGTGACTGGGCAACGGCTGGGCCAAGCACGGCCAGCGCCAGTGCGACAACTGCAGTACTACCGAAGCCGATTCTCTTCTTCATTGGCAAGTCTCCTCAATGGAATCTGTTGGAAAACGTCCGTCAAAGTAACGGGCAGCCACCTCGCCTGTCGCCCGGCACATCCGTGGCGGCATTCGCACCCGTACCGATTCCCCCCTCCAAATGCACGGCTCCACGCCACGTTTGAGGGATGCCAAGCCGTCGCCGCCTCTCTGGCCTTCGGATCCCACGCTCACAACGGCTGCCGTAGCCAAGCTGGCGATTTCCCTGTGCCCGGTCTCAACCGCAATGAGAGAATCCCCGCCATGCCGAACCGGAGAGCAGGATGAGCTGGAGCGACGACGTCAAGGAGATCGAACGGCAGCGCCGCATGGCCGAGGAGATGGGCGGCGCCGACAGCGTCGCCTTTCAGCACGGCCGCGGCAAGCTGACGGTGCGCGAGCGCATCGATCTGCTCGCGGATCCGGGCAGCTTCCACGAGATCGGCGCGCTGGCCGGAACGGCGACCTGGGAGGACGGTTCGGTAGCAGGGCTCAAGCCCTCGAACATGGTGGTCGGCACGGTGCGCGTCGACGGCCGCAAGGTCGCGTTCTCCGGCGGCGACTTCACGATCCGCGGCGGCGCTTCGGACGCCAACATCGGCAACAAGAGCCGCTTCGCGGAGCAGTTCGCGCTGCGCAGCCGGCTGCCCTTCGTCCGGCTTCTCGATGCGACCGGCGGCAGCGTGAAGACCTTCGAGCAGATCGGCAGGACGTACCTGCCCGGAGGCGCCGGAACCGACGTGTCGGCCCAGCTCCTGCAGACCGTTCCGGTGGTCTCGGCCGTGCTTGGCTCGGTCGCGGGTCTACCGGCGGTGCAAGCGTGCCTCTGCCACTTCAACGTCATGGTCAAGGGCACCAGCCAGGTGTTCGTGGCCGGCCCGAAGGTGGTCGAGCAGGCGACCGGCCAGCGGATCACCAAGGAAGAGCTGGGCGACGAGCGCACGCAGGTCAGGAACGGCGTCGTCATGAACCTGGCCGAGGACGAAGCCGACGCGATCGGTCAGGTACGGCGGTTCCTCTCGTACCTGCCCTCAAGCGTCTGGGAGGCTCCGCCGGAGCAGAAGCCGGATGACAATCCGGACCGGCGCGCCGAGTCACTGCTGTCCGTGGTGCCGCAGGACCGGCGCCGAACCTATGACCCCTACGAGATCGTCCGCGCCGTGGTCGACGAGGGGAGCTTCTTCGAGATCGGGCCCCACTACGGCCGGGCCCGCGTGACGGGCCTCGCCCGCGTCGACGGCATGCCCTGCGGCGTCATGAGCAACGACCCCCGGTTCAACGGCGGCTCGATGGACATCGCGGCCGGCGAAAAGATGCTCCGTCTGCTGGAGCTGTGCGAGACCTTCCACCTGCCGCTCCTCTACTTCGCCGACGAGCCCGGGTTCTCGGTCGGTCCCGCGCAGGAGCGCTTGGGGATCGTGAGGGCGGGCGCCCGGGTCGTGACGGCGCTCAACTCGACCCAGACTCCCTACATCTGCTTCGTCGTGCGCCAGCTCTACGGAGTCGCCGGCGGGCTCCATTGGCGCGGCCAGGGCCTTTACCGGCGCTATGCCTGGCCCTCGGCCCACGGCGGCTCCATGCACATCCAGGGCGGCACCGCGATCGCCTACAAACGCGAGATCGAGGCAGCCGAGGACCCCGATGCCAAGCGCGCCGAGATCGAAGCCCGTCTGCACGCGATCTCATCGCCGTTCCGCAATGCCCACGCCTTCGGCGTCGAGGAGATCATCGATCCGCGCGACACGCGGCTCTTGCTGGTGGATTTCATGCGGGACGCCCGGAGGGTGGTGACGGCGGAGCTGCTCGGGCCGGCGAAGGGGCCGAGCTACCGGCCGTAGCGAATCCTCCTCACGCTCGCCACAGCTTCAGAGGCACATGCGCGGCCGCGTGAAGGAAGTCCCGATCCATGCTCAGCAAGACCAGTTCGTGTCGAATCGCGAGCTGAACCAGAAGTGCATCGATCGTCCCAAGCTGAACACCGTTTCGCCGGCAGCGGTTGCGAACTTCGGCAGCCTCAATGTAGTCGTCGCGGTCCGGCGTGATCGTTGGCAGCGCAGAGAAACGATGCAGGATCGCGTCGCGCTGACGAGGGCCCCGGAACCCTTGCAGTAGCTCCTGCAGGATGAGCCCCGTCGTGTAGATCGACTCTCGCGCGAAGAGCGCTTCGCGAAGCCTTGACACCTCTCTCTCGGCTACAGGTTCACTTCGACGCAAAGCCAGCGACCAGACGCTGGTGTCCACCAGGAAGTTCATGCACCGGCAGCTTCGGCGTCAGCCTTGGTCGACCCCAGGCGACCTCGACCTTCTCGATCGCTCCTGCTTGTAGTCGTAGGTTTCGTCCCACTCCAGGGTTCCGAACAGATCGAGAATGCCGGCCTGCTCTCTCCGGGCGAGGAACTCCCGGAGGGCAACGGTTACGGCAGCCGTCTTCGTCTTCTCGCCGCTGGCTTCGAGGGCTCTCTCCAGGAGTTCGGGATCGATCGCGAGGTTCGTCGCCATGTGCGGAGTCTCGCACAATGACACGCACAAGACAACCAGTAGTCAGCCGGCGCGGGGTCCTAGCCCGCTAGCGCGGCAGAACGACCGGAGGCCGGCGCTCTGCACCGGATGCGGGCAGGATGCCCGCGTGCCATCCGTGCGCCCGATGACGGGCGCACGGAGTGGTTCGCGTGTGGCGCGGGTCGCGCCACACGGGTTCCCAGGGGCGGAGCTCTGACCCAACACGGCGCCGGTGACGCCGCGCTCGAAGAGGTCGCCGATCTCGGCCTCCGAAAGATCCAGGCGCCCACGGAGCAGCTCACGGCTGTGCTCGCCGAGGCGAGGGGGCGGCAGGTCGGAGCGTTCCAGCAGACCGTCCATTCGCCAGGGGTGGCCGGCGTAGCGGTGTTCGCCTACATCCGCGTGCTTGATCCTGCGGAACCAGCGCCGCTGCTCCAGGTGACGGCAGGCCATCAACTCAGCGGTGGTGCGCGCTACGCCGGCGGCGATGCCAGCGGTCTGCAGGCGCTCCATCAGACGCTCGGCCTGCTGGGTAGACGTCCACGCTGCGAGCGCCTCGTCGAGCTTCTCGGCGTTGGCGATGCGGTCGTGATTCAGGTCAAAGGCCGGATCCGCGAGGGCCTCGACGCCTGAGAGCGCCACCAGCCGCCGCCACATCTCGTCGGAGTCGACCGCAACGGCGATCCAGCGGTCGTTCCCGGCGCACGGGTAGACGCCGTGCGGAGCATGGTCGAGGTCGCCGTTGCCCGGCGGACTCTGCTCGCCACCGACGGCTGCATCGAGGAGCACTTCGCCGAGGTAGCCGGCAGCCGCCTCGATCATGCTGCCGTCGATCGCTTGTCCCTCTCCCGTGCGACGGCTGTGGAAGAGGGCGACGAGGGTCGTCGCGGCCATTTGCATGCCGGTGATCGCGTCCGCCTGGTAGAAGCCCATGACCATCGGGTCCTCGTCCGGATAGCGGTGAAGCCAGTCCCATCCGGCGAGCGCCTCGATGGATGTCCCGTTCGCCTTGTAGTCGCTCAGCGGTCCGGTCTTCCCGAAGCCCGACCAGGACGTCATCACGAGGCGCGGATTGTCCTTCGAGAGTTCCGGCCACTCGAACCCGAACCGCTCCATGACGCGCGGCGTGAAGTTCTCCATCACCACGTCGGCGCCGGCCGCCAACCGTCGGAACAGATCCCTGCCGTCTTCGGTCTTGAGGTCCAGGCACAGGGAGCGCTTGTTGCGGTTGACGCTGTTGTAGTTCGGGCTCGAGTTCACCAGGTCGGCAGGCGGGTCCACCATGGGTACCGGACTCGCCAACCATCGCCGCCAGACGTCCGGCCGGCGATGCGATTCGATCTTGATCACGCTGGCGCCGAGGTCGGCCAGGAGCATGGTGGCGAACGGACCGATCCAGGCCTGGGTCAGGTCGACGATCTGGACTCCGGTCAGAGGCAGCGGTTGCCCTCCCCCGCCGCTTGCGGACGGCTGCTCCTGCGGCGACCAGTGGAGCGCCGACGGATCGACCTGTTCACGGGCTGCCGGGGCCGGCGCCGGCGCCACCGCCTCCGTCAGCCCGCACCTCGCCGCGGGACCGGCGAAGGGAAGCTCGCCAAGCTGTGGATGGTGGAGGGTCTTGAAGAAACCGCGAGCGGTGAGGTGCTCGTCGGTGAGCAGTTCGGCGGGCGTTGCCACCTTGCCGCAGACGATGAGGCGCTTGAGGAGGCCATGGAACACCTCGTCCGTCGTCTTCTCACGCACCCGGCGGGCCAGGAACGGCAGCAGGCGCTGGATACGGTCGACCGGGTCCTCGCCGTCCACAGGCGGAGGCCACTCGTCGTCCTCGACGCCGAGCACCGCCCCGTAGTCGCCAAGCTGGTCCTCGGGGGGCGGAATGAAGGTGACCCAGCCGTCACGGCAGCGATGCGCCCGCACGCCGGTCGAGGGACCGCCGTCGCGCTCGGGATGCACGCCCGTGTACTCGATGCGGAGCAAAGGCAGGATGGCGGCGATCGTCTCCAACTCCGACACCTCGATGAAGCGTCCACGCCCAGTCTCGAGACGCGAAATGAGGGCCGCTAGAGCGGCGACGAAGGCGCCGACGCCACAGGCGTAGCCGAGGATGTGTCCAGGCGCCTTGAGCGGCGCTCGCCCCTTTTCGCCGTTCAGGCCGGCATAGCCCGACAGCGCCTGGACCACCAGCTCCGAGCCGACGAGCCCGGCATAGGGACCGTCCAAACCGAACGGAGAGACCGACACCAGGACCAGGCCCGGGAGCCGCTCTCGCAGATCCGCGAACGTGAGACCCCAGCGGTCGAGGTCGGCCTCGGTCCAGTCGGTGACCAGGACATCGGCCCGCCCCACGAGATCGAGCAGTGCTTCGGGGTCCGGGCAGGCACGCGACAGCGAGATTGCGCGCTTGTTGGCGGCTACCGTCTGCCAGAGCAGCGACTCCGGCGCGGCCGCGACGTCGGCAAGCGGCCCCATGCGCCGAAGACGCGATCCTCCCTCGGGTTCCAGGACGACCACGTCCGCTCCCCACAGAGCGAACTGCCGGCCGCACCAGGCCGCCGCGACGCCGTTTGCCAGCGCGGCCGAACTCCCGGAGGCCGGCGCTTCGCGCCGGATGCCGGCCAGAAGGCCGGCGCACCCAGTCTCTGCCGCGCAGTTTGCCAACTCAAGTATGCGGACGCCTGCGAGCGGCGGCCTGGGTTGCGATCGCTCCACACGCCAATGGTCTCAGAAACAGCGCCCCGGCGCTGCATGGTGGTCGCCGCTTCGCGGCGCGTCCTCTCAGAAGCCGGCGAGGGCGCCGGCGCACCCAGTGTTGCCGCGCAAGCCCCTAGGCTCGTGGTGGCTGACCGCCTACGGCTATGACCAGGTCAGCGTGCCGCTGCTTTGCCCGAACTGGTCCGTCTCGACCCCCATCGCCTGCAGAAGCGTGACGTAGAGGTTGCTGAGCGACGCGTCGTGGTCGCCCTCGTAGCGGTGATGCTTGCCGTGGCTGAAGCCGCCGCAGCGGCGTCCGCTGACCGCCGCGTTCGGCGCAGCGCCAGGCACATGGGCAGAGCTGACTTCCTTCCGTGCGTGGCTTTCTCCTTGGTGGGTCAGGCGATCTTACAACGGTGTTGCAAGGAATCACCGGAGCGCGGCAAACCGAATGCCACCCCGCACCCGCTCCTGGGAACGCGGGCATCCTGCCCGCATCCGGCGCGCAGCGCCGGCATCCGGACTTCTGCCGTACTAGGGCTCGAAGCGCTCGACGTAGTTCTCGGCGCCCACCGAACGGATGTCGGCGAGCCAATCCCCTTCGTAGGGCCACGCCTCCGGGTCGTTCTCGCTCGGGCCCTGCCAGAACCGCGCGAACGGGCCTTCCGCGCCTCCCTCCAGCGACCAGGCCTGGCGGCGAAAACTCCAACTCTCCGGGACCAGGCGGTGCGCCTCCTGGAAGTGCGGGACGGCCGCATCGTGGTGACCCTCGTTCTCCAGGTGCGTCGCGAGTTCGAAGTGGGCGTGTCCGAGAGCCGCGTCGGCGTTGCGCGGTCGCGATCGTTCGACCACCTGCTCCGGGGAGAGTGCGAATCGACTCGCCGCACCCTTCTGGACCCAGTCGCGCAGCGCCCGGTGGTAGGCGCCGGTGTCGTGAGGAATCTTCTTCGCCTCTTCCAGCATCTGGCTGAAACGATCGGTTCCCCCGGACGACGAGCCGAAGCTGCGCGCCTTGTCCCGCGGTGGCGCGGGCGCGGCTTCCGCGGGCCGGACGATCGTGCCCGATTCGTCAATCCATACCGAACTCGGGATGTTGATCACGCCGAAGAGCCGGGCCAGCAGATGATGCTGGTCGACGAGCGCGGGGTGCTTCGGCTTGGCGGCCTCGATGTACCGCCGGCAGCCTTCGGCTCCCATCGTGTCGAGACCGACGGTGACCAGCTCGAAGCCGTGCGGATGAAGTTCGTCGCGCAGCGCCTGCCACCCGGGCAGGTCGGCAGAGCATCCTCAGTAGGGCGCCCAGGCGTAGACGAGGACCTTTCGCCCGTGCAGGCTCGACAGGCGGAACAGCTGCCCATCCAGATCGGGCAACTCGAAGTCGGCATCTTCGGCCGACACCAGCGCGCGCGAGCCGATGGACTCGGGCCCGACAGCCCACACGTCGCGTTCCTCGTCGTGAACGACGGGGAGACCGACGGCCTCGGCGACGGCAATTCCGTCTACCAGGCTTTGGGACGCCACTGCGCGGTCGGCGAGCGGCACGCAGACCGGCCCCTTGCAGGCGCCCTCGGGTTTGAGCTGCCAGCCGGTGCCGGCCTCGAAGGTCTCGCGGGGCACATTCTTCTCGGTGAGGATCATGTGGCCAGTCTAGCCCGCCGGCGACCAGGCACGGGCGTTCCACGAGGACATGATGGCGTTTTGGACGGCCGCGCTCACTCCCCAACGTCGGAGAAGTTCGTGATCGCGACCTCCCCCTCCGGGAACTCGGCCACGATCTTCAGCTTCCCGCCCACCGCCTCGATGTAGGAGCGCAGGCTCGACACATACACGTCGGCCCGCTGCTCCAGCTTGCAGACGGCGGGCTGGTTCACCTTCAACGTCTCGGCCAGGTCCCGCTGGGTCAGAGCCCGCGCCCGACGAAGCTCGTGCAACGGCATCTCCGCCGTCTGCTTCCTCTTCAACGCGTCGACTCGCCGCCGGCGTGCCGGCGTGAAGTCCTTGGTCAGCTTGCTGAACGGATGGCGTCCACTCATTCGATCTCACCCCTCCTTTCGCAGTTCGTCCAGATGCTCGTCGTAGAGATCGTCAGCCACGGGCACGTACTCCTCGTAGAAGCGGTCGTTGCCCGTCTTGTCTCCACCGATGAGCAGGATCGACGTTCGCCTGGGATCGAAGGCGTAGAAGACCCGCAGGGGCCTGCCGCCGCTCTGCACCCGAAGTTCTCGCATGACTCCATGGCGTGAGCTGCGGATGTTCGAAGAGTAGGGGTACGGCAGGTTGGGACCATGCTCCATCATCAACTCCACACTTGCCGCGACTGCGTTCTGCTGCCCCTCCGAGAGCGCGCCACCACAGCCCGAACTCGTCTGTGTACTCCACGTCCCAAGGCATGGGCCAGTGTATTCCTGTTGTGGAATGTCGCGCAAGGGGCGAACACATGCCCGAGGAGCCTCCCTGTAGGGTGACCCGGCCACTATCCCGCCACGCTCCCGGATCCACATGTCGAAGCTTCTCGCACTCGTTCTGCTGCTTGCCGCGCCGTCCGTTGATGCCGTAGCGCAGGAAACGGGCCAGACGCAGGTCGAGCCCGAGCCGGTCGCGGAGATCGAGGAAGAGGTCACCGTCGTCGCCAGCACCCGCACGGGCCGCCGGATCGAGGACCAGCCGATGCGGGTCGAGGTGCTCGACCGGGAAGAGATCGAAGAGAAGATGCTCATGACGCCCGGAGACATCGTCATGATGCTCAACGAGATGGGCGGCATGCGGGTGCAGGCGACCTCGCCGTCGCTCGGCGCCGCGAGCGTTCGCATCCAGGGCATGCGGGGGCGTTACACACGCCTCCTGTCGGACGGACTGCCGCTCTACGGCAGCCAGCCGGGCGGCCTCGGGTTGCTCCAGATCCCGCCGATGGACCTCGGGCAGGTGGAGGTCATCAAGGGGGTGGCTTCCGCCCTGCACGGCGCCGGCGCAATGGGCGGCGTGGTCAACCTCCTGTCGCGGCGGCCCGGCGACGAAACGGAGCGGGAGATCCTGCTCAACCAGTCGACGCGTGGCGGCACCGACAGTGTGCTTTGGCTGTCCACCCCGCTCTCCGGCAACTGGGCGATGACCCTGGTCGGCGGCGGGCACTGGCAGAGCCTCACGGACATCGACGGCGACGGGTGGGCGGACATGGCCCGCTACGCCCGCGGCGTCGTGCGGCCGCGCGTGTTCTGGGACGACGGACAGGGCCGATCGCTCTTGCTCACCGCCGGCGCGACGCGCGAGAGCCGCAGCGGGGGCACGGGGCCGGGCCGCGCGCTCGCGGCGACGGGTTCACCGTACCGGGAGGCTCTCGACACCCGCCGCAATGACCTCGGCGCCCTGTGGCAGACGGTGACCGGAGACTCCGTCATCAACGCGCGCGCAGCCATCGCGCGGAATCGGCGCGATCACCGGTTCGGAACGACCCTGGAGCGCGACCGCCACGAAACCGGCTTCGCGGAAGTCACCGTGCGGCGGGCGGCGGGACGGCATACGTGGGTCGCCGGCGCCGCGGTCGAGCACGACGCCTACGAACCCAGCGACGTGCCGCGGTTCAGCTACAGCTTCACGACGCCGGGCGTGTTCGTCCAGGACGACATCGACGTGAACGAGCGGATGGCGCTGTCGGTCAGCGGACGGCTGGACCGCCACAGCGAGTACGGCTGGTTCTTCAGCCCTCGCGTCTCCGCGCTGCTGCGGTTCGGCGACTGGTCGACGCGCATGTCGGCCGGAACCGGCTTCTTCGGCCCGACGCCGCTCACCGAGGAGACCGAGGCGGCAGGCCTGACCAGGCTCAAGGTGGACGGCCCGCTGCGGGCGGAGCGGGGCCGCAGCGCCTCGATCGACGTCACTCGCACCCACGGTCCGCTCGCCTTCACAACCACTCTGTTCGTGTCGCGCATCGCGGACCCGGTCCACGTCGACCGCGAGACCTTCGTGTTGAGCAACCTCGACCAGCCCACCACGAACGCCGGCGTGGAGCTGCTGGGGACGTACCGGCGGCCGCCCTTCGCCTTGACCGCCACCTACACGCACGTCCGGTCGCGCGAGCAAGCCGGCGACGTGACCTTGGACGTGCCGCAGACCCCGCGGCACAGCCTGGGGGCCGTTGCCATGGCCGAGAACGAGGACGGCCGGATCGGTCTCGAGGTGTACTACACGGGACGGCAGCGGCTCGAAGCCAACCCGTATCGCGACATCAGCGAGCCCTACACGGTGGTCGGCGTCCTGATGGAGCGCCGGTTCGGGCCGGTCCGCCTGTTTCTCAACCTCGAGAACCTCACCGACGTAAGGCAGCAGCGGTGGCACTCGTCCCTGCGCCCGGACCGTGCCCCCGACGGGCGCTGGACCGTCGACGCCTGGGCGCCCCTGGACGGCCGTGTCGTCAACGGCGGCTTGCGGGTGCGGTTCTAGTGCCGAGCACCGCTTCCACGCCGAGGGGGCCGCCGCCGCGCTAGAGTTGCCGACATCGATAGGACTCAGCGACCGTCCACTGGTCTTCGTGATGCTAGGGCCAGCATTCATTTTGGGGCAACGCCTACCGGCGGATCCCACCACAACGGGAGGAAGCCGGTCCAATGGCAACAGATGGCAGCAGCGCAACGGTCAGCCTGACCGACGGGCCGGTCGTCCTCGGAAGCGGCATCGCGGGCGAAGTGCTCCGCATCCCCACCGCGGATCCGGCGAGTTTCCACCAGGCGATTTCCGAGCCCGCCGCGATGCCCGCCACGGAGATTCTCGGCGGCCTGTTCCTGCCGCCGGGACGGGGCCCGTGGCGCGTCGTGATCATCGTGCCCGGAAGTCTCGGCGTGGCGCCCTCGCACGTCGCCAAAGCGGACTACCTGACGGACGCCGGGATCGCGTGCTGCGTGATCGACCCTTTCGGCACGCGCGGCGTGACCTCGACCGTTTCCAACCAGGCACAGTACTCCTTCGCGGCAAGTGCCTGGGACGTGCTCGCGACCGCCGCGGTACTGGTCCGCCGCGAGGACATCGACGCCGCGCGCGTCGGCGCCCAGGGTCACAGCCGCGGCGGCTCGGCGGTGCTGTCCGCGGCCTGCATGGCGCCGCTGATCGGTCCGGAGCGAGCGCCCGCGCTCGCCGCCGTCTATGCCGCGTACCCGTGGTCGGGCATGCAGTTCGCGCGGCCCGAGGTCGGCGGCACCGTCGTGCGCTCCGTGATCGGCGACCTGGACGAGTGGTGCCTGCCGCTCCAGGTCCAGGCCCACACGCATGCGATGACGCTCTGCGGATGCAACGCCAGCTTCCGGCTCTTCGCCGATACGCACCACAGCTTCGACCGCGACACGCCCGTGGAGTTGGTCCCCGACGCATCCGTCGCCCCGGGCGCACCGACGATCTACATCCGCGACGATGGCGCACTGGTGCATCCACTCAGTGGGGAGGCGGATCCAGACCTCACCGAACGCGACGCGATGATCTACCTCGTCAAGTCGCCCTACGGGCGCAAAGGCGCGCGGATCGGCACCGCGGACGACCAGGCGCGGGAGTTCCACGCGGACATGATGGAGTTCTGGACCGGCGCGCTCGGCTAGGGCGGTTGCAAAGCCGCGAACCACTGTGGTGGCACGCGGGGAACAACGTTCGGCAGCCTAGCGCCGCACCGCGAGCGCCCGCTGCCGGTCGAGCAGCGAGACGGTCAGCGTCCAGGTCAGCGGCGCCGTTTCGCGCGGGGGACCCTGGCAGCCCTACCTGCCTGACGGCGGCTCCCAGTTGGGATGCGGCACGTGGGCCTCCGCCATGATCCCCTCGATCTCCCTGACGACCTCCGGGTGGTTCCGGGCCACGTCGTACTTCTCGCCCGGGTCGCGCGAGATGTCGTACAGCTCCAGGCGACCGGTCAGCATGGGCTTTCGAACGCCCTTCCACCGCCGCAGCCGGACAGCCTGCGCCGATCCGGCTTCGTAGAACTCCCAGTAGACGTAGTGGTGCGCTTCCTGCTCGCCGGGGTGGCCATGCAGGGTCGGCACGAAGCTGATGGAGTCGATGTTCGCAGGTGCCTCGACGCCCGTGAGGTCTGCGACCGTGGCCATGAGGTCGCCGAAGTACCCAGTGTGGTCGGAAACCCGGCCGGGTTCAATCGTCCCCGGCCACCAGGCAATGAAGGGAACCCGGATACCGCCGTCGTAGAGGTCCCGTTTGATGCCGCGCAGGTTGCCGGACGGGTTGAACCGAAGCAAATCGTGGTTGGACTCGTTGTGAGGGCCGTTGTCGGACGAGAACATCACGAGCGTCTTCTCGTCGATTCCCAGTTCAGCGAGCCGCTCGAGCAGCACGCCCACGTCCCGGTCCATTCGGGTAATCATCGCCGCCTGCCCCTTGTCGGGGTTCGGCCAGTCCTCTCGCTCGTAGACACCGTACTCCGGCACCTCCGCCCCGTTGCCGGTGCCGCGGGTGCCTTCGTTGTTGGCGTGGGGGATCGTCAGCGCCAGGTAGAGGAAGAAGGGCGAGTCCGTCTGCTGCTCGACCCATGCCAGCGCCTCGCGCATGATCACGTCGTGGGAGTACTCGTTCCGTTCCGTCGCCCAGCCGCCGGCGAAGCCGCCGTACGGCCGCGGCACCCTCTCGACCTTGTTCCTGAGCGGGACCTTCCCGAGCCCGCGCCAGAGGAACTCTGGGTAGTAGTTGTGGGCGTGAACCTGGTTGAGGTACCCGAAGAAGGCATCGAATCCCTGCCTGAGAGGATGCCCCTCCATGTCGACTTCGCCGAGGCCCCATTTGCCGAACAGTCCGGTGGCGTAGCCGGCCGACTTCAGCACCTCGGCGACGGTGACGTCTTCGTCGCGAAGCGACTGGGCAGTTCCCGCGGCGTTGCCGCGGACGTGAGTGCGCCCCGTATGCTGCCCCGTCATCAGCACGCTGCGGGATGGCGCGCACACCGTCGCTCCCGCATAGAAGTGCGTGAACCGGATCCCCTCCGCCGCCATCCGGTCCAGAACGGGCGTCCGTATCACCTGCTGCCCGTACGACCCGAGGTCTCCGTAGCCAAGGTCGTCGGCGAGGATGAAGATGATGTTTGGACGCTCTGCGGCCCCAGCCGCTACCGCCGCGCCACCGAAAACGGCGCCACAGGCGACAGAGAGAGCAAGCCGTCGCACGTCCCGCTCAGTTCGCCGGCGGCTTGTCTGTCTCGTCCTTCTTCGGCTCGCCTTCCGGCGGCTTGGGCGGCGGCTTGGCGTAGATGTCGACCGCCTTGGCGCCTTCTTCCTCCTCGGTGGGCGGGCGCACGCCTTCGGCGAGCATGATCGTCTCGATCGCGGCCACCGTAACCGGTGAGGGCTTGAAGTTGCCGAAACGGTAGCCGCGCGCGATCGAGAGCGGTGTCCAGCCGTACTTGTTCCGCTGGTTCCAGACCTCGATATCGGCGCCGTTTTCGGCCAGAAGCTGGACCACGCGGGGCAGGTTCTTGTAGGCGGCGCCGTGCATCGGGGTCTCGCCGCTGTCGTTCACGGCGTTGATGTCCGCGCCGAACTCGAGTGCGGTCCGCACCGCCTCGAGCACTTCCTCCTCGGTGCCGGCGTCCTCACCCGGCGAGCGCGTGCCGAGGCCTGCGGCGGCCATGAGCGCCGTCGAGCCGTCGTCGGTCCGGGTCAGCGGATCGGCGCCGAGTTCGGCCAGCACGCGCATCAGGTCGGCGTCGGCGACCAGCGCGGCAAGGACGAAGGGCGTGGCCCCCAACTCGTTGTAGCCCGTGTTGTTGAGGCGGGCCTTCACCGTCATGCGGGCTTCGAGGTCGGCGCCGTGCGCCACCATGTCGCGGACGAAGTCCAAAGCCTCCATGGAACCCGAACCGTCGGGCCGGGGGTTGTTGTCGCCGGCGCCGGGCTTGCGCACTCGCGCCAGCATGTGCAGCGCCGTGTAACCCGGGTTGGACGCGTTCGGGTCGGCGCCCGCGTCGAGCAGCCGCGCCGCGAGTTCGAAGTGACCGTTGGTCACCGCGACCAGAAGCGGCGCCGAACCGGGCCGTACCGAACGGCCGCCCGGCAGCGGGCGATCCCGCTTCACCGCCTTGCGCGGCGTCGCCGCGTTCACGTCGACGCCGGCCCGCAGCAGGGCCTCCATCACCTCGATCCGGCCCTCGCGCACCGCGAACAGAAGCGGTGTGTAGCCGGAGTCGAGCGTCGCGTTCGGATCGGCGCCGACTTCGAGCAGCAACTCGACGACCTCCAGGTTGCCCTCGGCGGCCGCCCACATCAGCGCGGTCTGGCCGCGCCTGGGCTCGCGGAAGTGGACATCGGCGCCGGCCTCGTAGAGCGCTTCGACGACCTCCAGCCGGCCGGTCCGGGCCGCGGTCATGAACACGGTCTCGCCGCCGGGCAGCACCGCGTTCGGGTCGGCGCCGGCGGCGAGGAGTGCTTCGACGATGGAAGCACTGCCGTTGGCGCAGGCCAGGGACAGCGGGATGACGCCGTAGCGGTTTGCCGCCGAGGCGTCGGCGCCGGCGTCGAGCAGGCGCTTGGTGAGGTCTTCGCGGTCGTGGTACACGGCCCAGTGGAGGGCCGTCATGCCGTCGACCTGGGTGGCGTTGATCGTTTCGGAGGATGGCGGAGCGGCGAGGAGGCGTTCGAGGGTGGCGGTGTCGAGGCGTTCGGCGGCGTCGGCGAGGGGGGCGGTGGTGTTGGCGGCGATGGCAGTTGCCGGAACGGCAATGACCAGAATGCCGGCCAGAAGGCCGGCGCACCCAGTGGCGGACCACAACTGCCAGCGTCGAAGGCCGGCGCACCCAGTGGCGGACCACAACTGCCAGCGTCGAAGGCCGGCGCACCCAGTGGCGGACACTTGCTTCAGCAGCCGGATGAGGGTGGGACGCGGGCGTTTCCAAGCAGGCATTTGCACTCAGCCTGCCAGTCGGACCGGTTCGGCCAGGGTGTCGATCCGGCCGGTGCTGTCGGCGAAGGAGTCGAGCCGCACGCCGACGCTGTCGAGCAGACTCAGGTGGAGGTTCGCCATCGGCGTCGGCTCGTCGTGGCGGATGTGGCGGCCGCCGCGAATCCGGCCAGCGCCGCCGCCGGCGACGATGATCGGCAGGTTCACGTGGTCGTGGATGTTCGGGTTGCCCATGCCGCTGCCGTAGAGGTACACCGAGTTGTCGAGCAGCGTGCCGTCCCCTTCGGGCACCGAAGCCAACTGCTCCAGGAAATACGCGAACAGCGAGACGTGGAACTGGTTGATCTTCGCCAGCTTCGCCACCTTCTCGGGATCGTTGCCGTGGTGGGAAGTCGGATGGTGTGGATCGGGGACGCCGATCTCGGGGTAGGTCCGGTTGCTCGACTCGCGCGCGAGCTGGAAGGTGACGACCCGGGTGACGTCGGACTGGAGCGCCAGCACCTGCAGATCGAACATCAGCCGGGCGTGGTCCGCGTAGGCCGCGGGCACGCCGACCGGCCGGTCGACATCCGGCTGCGCGCCTTCCTCGGTCTGGGCTTCCGCCCTCTGGATGCGGCGCTCGACCTCGCGCACCGAGTCCAGGTACTCGCCGACCTTCACGCGGTCGCCGGGGCCGAGCTTCCCTTCAAGACGGGTGATGTCGTCGCGCACCCAGTCCAGCAGGCTCGCCCGCCGTCCCAGTCCCGCACGCCGCTCCGCCGCCGTGCCGCCCTCGCCGAACAGCCGCTCGAAGACGATCCGGGGATGGGCCTCGGCCGGCAACGGCGTCGTCGGCGAGGACCAGGAGAGGTTGTTCTGGTAGACGCAGGCGTAGCCGTTGTCGCACTGCCCCACCATGTCGAGCAGGTCCATCGCCAGTTCCAGCGACGGCAACTGGGTGTCCTGGCCAATCTGCTGCGCCGCGATCTGATCGACCGTCGTGCCCAGGTAGTAGTCCGTGCTCTCGGTCCACTTCGCCTTCGCCGCGCTCAGGAAGGAGGCGTTCGAGGTGGCGTGCGTGCCTGGATAGGCGTTCTTCAGTTCCAGGTTCGTGACGACGTTGATCCGGTCCTTGAGGGCTGCCAGCGGACTCAGGCTCGGCGACAGCTCACCGAGCGCGCCGGTCCCGCCGGGCGGCGTCCAGCGGTTGATGTCCGAGCCCATCGGCACGTAGACGAAGCCGAGGCGGCGCACCGGCTTGGCCGCGGTCTTCGCCCAGGCGGTCATGGACGGCACCATTGCGTCCAGCAGAGGCAGCGCGATGGCCGCACCCATGCCGCGCAGGAAGGTGCGTCGCGGCAGGGCCTTCTTGGTCAGGATCATGACGATGCTCTCCTCATCTGGAAGGGGTCGCTCTCTACGATGGCCCCAATCAACGACGACATCCTGTAGTCGTCCGCCTCGGCCTGCCGCAGGATGGACCGCACTGACGGACCGTCGTTCGCCGTCACGCCGCGCCCGGTGGCGAACACCAGGAGCTTCTCGGTCAGCGTGGTGAGGAACAGCTCGGGCCGCGCCATCAGGACGGCTTCGAGCTCGGCCACGCCGTCGAACGCCGAGCCGTCCCAGAGTTCGCCGGAGGCGTCGATCGGCTGGCCCGTGTCAACGGTGCGCCAGCGGCCGATCGCATCGTAGTTCTCGAGCGCGAAGCCGACCGGGTCCATCAGCCGGTGGCAGCCCGAACAGGCGGGGTTGTCGCGGTGCGCCGAGAGCCGCTCCCGAATCGGCAGTTCCCTGGCGACGATCTTCGCCTTCGGCAGGTCCGGTATGTCCGGCGGCGGCGGTGGCGGCGGCACGCCGAGCAGGTTGTCGAGCACCCAGTTGCCGCGTACCACCGGCGAGGTGCGGGTGGCGAAGGAGGTCACGGTCAGGATGCTGCCGTGGCGCAGAAGCCCGCCGCGGGCGCTGTCGTCGCCCAGGTCCACACGGCGAAACCGGCTGCCGACGATGTGCGGAATGCCGTAGTGCCGGGCCAGCCGCTCGTTCAGGAAGGTGTAGTCGGCCCGGAGCAGGTCGAGGACACTGCGGTCCTCGCGCAGAATGCTCTCGAAGAAGAGCTCCGTCTCACGCCTGAACGACTGACGCAGGTTCTCGTCGAAGTCCGGGAACAGGCGCTTGTCCGGCGTCACGCCTGCCAGGTTCCGCAGGTGCAACCACTGCGCCGCGAAGTTCGTGATCAGGTTCTCTGCCCGGGGATCGGCGAGCATCCGCTCGATCTGACCGCGAAGTTCAGCCGGGTCGCTCAGTTCGCCTGCCTCCGCCACCGACAGCAGCTCATCGTCCGGGATGCTGCTCCAGAGGAAGAACGACAAGCGCGATGCGAGTTCCAGATCGCTGATCCGGTACGGCGCCCCAGCCGCGACCCCCTCGGGCGCCTGCTCGATCCGGAACAGGAACTCCGGGCTGACCAGCACCGCCGCCAGCCCCATCTCCACGCCGGCTTCGAATCCTCCGCCAGCCTTCGCCTGGCTGTAGAGAGCGAAGGGACCCCGCAGGTCGTCGTCCGTCACGGGACGGCGGTAGGCGCGGCGCATGAGGTTCCTAAGGATCTCCCGCGCGCAACCGTCCTCGTCGGCCGCGCTCCGCGGCTGGCAGGCAAAGACACTCCGCCGGCTCGGCGTATCGCCGGCGCGCGCATCTCCGGCACTTTGGCGCAGATACGGCCCAACGATCGAAACCGAGAAGATCGCCGGCTGCACCCGTGGGTGCCGGTAGTAGTTGAAGTGCGACTCGTAGGGCTGCCGCGCCGTCTCCAGCAGCACCCACGGCCGGGCCGGGAAGGTGACGCCGACATCGTGCGGACCGGCGCTCACCGGCACCCGGACCACCAGGTGATCGTCGACATCGTCCTGCGACGGCTGGTAGTTGAGCGCCACGTCGCTCATCAGATCCGGCGGCTGGACGGTGAAGGTCTCGATCCGATCCCGGTCGATCAGCAGCTCCAGGTCGTGCGGCTCGCTCAGGCCCTCGACGTGCTCGTTGCGGTCACGCGCGAGGCGGATCGAGAACTCGTAGACCCCGTCGGCCGGGAAGTTCCAGGTCGCGAGGATGCCGCCGCGGGTGCCGATGGGCAAACCCTCGACGTGCTTCTCCTGGGTCAGGTCGGGGTCTGTGCGGAAGGTGATCCCGGTGGGCTCGCCCGTCCGGCCCACCGCCAGCCGGCTGATCTTCTCCGCCGCGCCGACGTAAGCGTAGAGCAGGGTCGGCGAAAGGTCGCCGACGGTCACGTTGTCGAAGCCGAAGCTCGAGGAATCGCCCGGCAGCAGCGCCGCGACGTCGACCTCCAGCGCGATCAGGTCGCGCACCGCGTTGTGGTACTCGGTGCGGTTCAGCCGGCGGAAGGTCTCCGTGCGGCCCGGATCGGGTGACTCGGCCGCGATCAGGTCGAGTTCCGTCTCGAGGGACGAGAGTGCCTCGACATAGGCGCTGTCGTCCGGACGCCGGCGGCCCGGCGGCGGCATCTGCCGCGCGCGCAGCTTGCGGGCCACCTTCTCCCAGGTCGCGCGGTCGAGCCCCGTGTGCTGCTCGACCAGTGCGTCCAGTTCGAGCCCCGCCGTCTTGAGCCGGTTGTTGTGGCAGCCCAGACAGTGGCGCGAGATGAGGACGCGGTGCGGCGCGTCGGCGTTGAACGCCGGGGCGGCTGCCGGCGTCGCAGGCGGGCCCGCGAACGCAGATCCAACTGCCACCAGAAGCCAACACAGACACACGCAACCCACCCGAATCGCCCGTGGGCGACGTCTCGGACTCAGTCGTGGCTGGCGCATCTCCAACTCCCGGGCTGAAGATCAGAATCTGGCTGCGACGGTACGCGCGGCAGTCTAACAGTCGGCCCAGTCGCTGCATGTTCAATGAACCGTACTTCCTAGGTTCCTTCCGCTCACGGTCCTAGGATCTCAGACAGTGACAGGAATCGACCATCGAATCCGGGCGCTGCTGGTGGCCGCGGTCATCCTCGCTCAGCCGGCAACGGGCAGGGAGTCAGAGCCTGCCCTATACGAGAGCGCCCTTGCCGAATGGCGTGCCAACCGGGTGGCTGATCTCAAGGGCCCGGATGGTTGGCTCAATCTGGCGGGCCTGTACTGGCTGAAGGAAGGCGCCAACAGCTTCGGCGCCGCAGCCGGTAACGACCTCGTGACGCCTGAAGGATCGGCGCCGCCGACGCTCGGGGTCTTCGTAGTCGAGGACCGAGCGGTCACCTTCCGGGCCGAACCGGGCGCCGATGTGTTTCACGGCGACTCACCGGTCACCGAGATGCTTCTCGTCGACGACCAGGAAGACGACCCCACCCTCCTCACCCACGGCTCGCTGGCCTGGACCGTCATCCGGCGCCTGGACCGGCTAGGCGTCCGACTGAGGGACTATGAGCACCCGGCCATCGCTACCTTTGAAGGCATCGAGTCCTACCCCGCCGACCCCGATTGGCGGCTCGAAGCGACGTTCGAGGCCTACCCCGAACCCCGAACGATCCGCGTCGCCACCGTCGTCAAGGGACTCGGTTGGGAACCGACCGTTCCGGGCACTCTGGAGTTCGAGGCCCACGGGCAACCGCTGTCGCTGGAGGCCTACCGATCCAAGGATGAGTTCTTCATCGTCTTCGCCGACGGCACCACCGGCGACACCACCTATCCCGCCGGCCGGTACCTGGCGGCTGATCTGCCCGGCCCCGACGGCACAACGGTCCTCGACTTCAACAAGGCCTACAACCCGCCCTGCGTCTTCAGCGAGTACGCCACCTGTCCGTTGGCCAC
This sequence comes from Candidatus Multivorans sp., assembly GCA_965205295.1. Taxonomy (GTDB): domain Bacteria; phylum Acidobacteriota; class Thermoanaerobaculia; order Multivoradales; family Multivoraceae; genus Multivorans. The sequence goes on along the minus strand of OZ242167.1, from coordinate 225,216 downwards.
GCCTCGGAATCGGCTCGCGGTGGCGGTCGAGGCCGGAGAGAAGTACACGCACGAGCCGCCATAGGACGCGGTCGAACAGGACCGGCTACTCGGCGTACACCTGTTGCGCTCGACAAAAGCACCTCCATTCGGTACTTCTGGCGAGTGAAATCCAGATCGGGTCGTCTTACGCCATCTCACCTGCTTCGTGACCGGAGTTCGTCACATACCTGCCTTGCCAGGCGGTGGCGACTAGGCAGCCGGCCGGCTGCGCACGAGCCTGCCCAGCAGGGCGCCGGTGACTTCGTCGTTCTCGAGCACGACCTCGCCGGCGCAGATCGTGGCGTCGTAGCCCTGGGGGCGTTGCATGTAGCGCTTCGCGTTCTCGGGCAGGTCGTAGACGAGGTAGGGCGCCTCGGACGACAGGTCCTTCGGCTTCACCGGCGCGAAACCGACGCCGCAGTTGCCCATGACGATCGTCGTCACTCCGTTCCAGCACGACGGCGTCAGGTACGGATCCCACGACACCTGGGCATCGAAGTGGGTGTGGATGTCGATCCAGCCCGGAACGACCAGCTTGCCCTCGGCGTCGATCTCCCGGCGCGCCTTGCCTACGTCGTCGCCGACGGCCGTGATCGTTGCCCCGTCGACGGCCACGTCGCCGTGGAACTCGGGGGTGCCGGTGCCGTCGATGACGCGGCCGTTACGGATTGCGATGTCGTGCATGGTGTCTCCTTCACTCAAGAGCGTGGCGGCGTCGTAGCCAGCCCAGTCGCCTTCGGCTCGGTCGCGTCGGGCTGCCGCCGCGGCCAGCGATGGGCGTCCTGGTCGTTGGGATCGACGTAGCTCGTGCCACCGCCCAGATGACCGAAGAACTCGTCGAAGCCGCGTTTCAGGGGGTGGTACTGCTCGCGGGCGCCGAGATGCCACTTCCCCACCAACCCGGTGACGTACCCCGCCTCGCGCATCATGTCGCCAAGCGTCGTCTCGTCCACCGGCAGTCCGAGTTCCGCGTCCGCGTTGCGCTCGTAGTTCGCGGTCGGGTTGTACTCGTAGCCGAACCGGTTCTGGTAGCGGCCCGTGTAGAGGCCGGCCCGCATCGGACTGCAGACGGCCGCCGAGGCGTAGCCGTCGGTCAACCGGATCCCCTTCGCCGCCAGTTCGTCGATGTGCGGCGTCGAGATGACAGTCGACCCGTTGGCGCCGATGTCGCCGTAGCCCAGGTCGTCGGCGAGGATGATGACGACGTTGGGCGGACCGGGCGCGACCTCGGCGGCGTCCGGGCCGGGACTACAGCCCACAAGAGCGAAGCCAAGGGCAGCAACCAGAATCCGAAACATCCCGTCCATTGTCAACGTCAGCTCCGTCGGTTGTCGCCGTACCACGAGATCAGCCAGATGAAGGAATACACGTCGATGAAGTCGCGTGGCGAGAGATCGTCCCGTTCGAACCTCCCCAGCTCGGACTTCAGATAGTTCGAGAACGTCAGCATTCGCTCGTACGCCGGCCAGTCAATGTCTGTCGTGTAGGCGATGTCGTAGGCGCACATCCGGGCAGCGCTCTGGATGTACCTAGGTTTCACGAACATGTAGCGCTCCGGTTCAACAAGGAACCAGAAGTAGCTGGCGACAGTCCACTTCGCGGCTCCGAGGTTGCCCAGCACTGCAACGAAGCGCTCGAACCGGTTGGCCGGCGCATCCTCTCCATGGAGCAGGCGCGAAAGGGCCGTCGCGAAAGCCCGCCGGTTTTCGGCATTCTTCAATCCGTCTCGCAGGGCCATCTTCTCGTTCGGAAAGATGAGGTTCGTCTTGTTCACTACCCTGGCGGCCCGTTCACAGATGTCGTCATGCTCTCCGCCCGCCAGCGCAGCCTCGACAACCTCACGAGCGAGCTCCGTCCGAGCCAGCCTGCCCGCTTCCACCTTGTAGCAGCGTTCCTTGGTCAGGTAGCGGTCTCCGTAGAAGCCGCCCTCGTAGTCAGCAAGGAAGTCCTCCATCGAACGCTTGAGGCTCCGGTACCTCGTCCCAGGCTTCAGACGGTCGAGAAGGGCGTGAGCCGGCCGGGGATCAAGGCGCTCGAGCGCGACGTGTCGCAAGGAGACAGTCTTCGTGCCCTCCTCGACAAAGAACACGTCTGCGTGGTCACCTCTAACGTCGCAAACTTCGCCGAGGCCCCACTCCTTCATCTTCGGGTGGCGAACGCGATCACCACGCCGCAACTGCCGAACGCCTGCACCCTCCATCAAGACCCCCTCCGGCACGCGAAACGGTGACGCCAGCTCACTTGCAGCTCCAGTTCGCCGCGTCGTTCACGTCGCCCTCGCCGTTGTACTTGGCCGCCTTGGGATACGCGCATAGCGGCCGCGTGAACTCCGGCTCCGGTCCCGGGCGACTCGCCTCGATCCGTTCGGGGGCGACGCCCTTCTCCGTCCAGGCCACCAGCGGGTCGACGTAGTCCGCGACCCAGGCGCCGGGGCCGCGGGCGCAGTGGATCATGCCGGGGACCATGAACATGCGGTAGAAGTCCGCCGCCTCGTCCGCGCCGCCGCTTTCCTTCTCCACGTCGTGCAGGTAGTCGATCGCGCGTTGCGGCCGCAGCGGATAGTCGTTCCAGCCCTGGTACATCAGCAGCTTGCCGCCGCGGGCCCGGAAGGGGGAGAGATCCGCGGTGAGCACGTCGAGCGGCGCGGTTGCCGAAGCGAGCAAATCGCGGTCGGCGACCGGATCGAACGCCTCGACATCGAAGTCCGGCTCGAACCGCATCAGGGCATCGAGCAACACGTCCATGCCGTCGATCAGGGACTGGTCGCCGCCGAGCGCACTTGGCAACACCCAAGTGGCCCAGTCGCCCGCATCCTCGGCGCCCGGTGGCACACCCGGCGAGAGCACGTTGCCGTCCGCGTCGACCACGTCTTCGTACATGTAGCGGGCGGTCTGGAGCTGGCCCGCGGTGAGGCAGTTCTCCGTCGAGTCCGGCGGGCATTGCAGCGCGTTCAGGTCGAAGACGTCGGCGGTGCACTTCGCCGGATCGTCGATCACGCCGTCCTCGACCCCGTCCAGCGAGTCGCACGCCTCGCGGGACGCCTGGCCGAGCAACTGGAACGACTCCTGAGTCAGGGGATGCTTCGCCTGCAGGCGAGCCCCGCCCATCATCCACGGCACGAACTCCTGGAAGCGGAAGGCCGGGGCGCCGGCCAGGATGCCGTCGTAGTCGTCCGGGAAGCGGGTCGCCTCGAGCATCGCCGCGCGGCCGCCGTTCGAACAGCCCTTGAGGTACGCGTGGTCGATCTCCCGGCCGTAGTACTTCCGGATGACCCGCTTGGCGGCTGCCGTCGCCAAGTGAACGCCACGGTAGGCATAGTCGAGCAGCGCCTCGGGCTGCCGCATGTGGTCCCGGTCCGAGCCCTCGTGGCCGGTGTCGGTCGACGCCATCGCGAAGCCGCGGCCGAGCAGGCTGGTCGTGTCGCCGATGAAACCGGCGGCGCCGCCCACCGTGCTGAACATCATGCGGCCGTTCCAGTCGTCGGGAAGGGTGACCTCGAAGCGGATGGCCCGGTTGACGACGCCGCGCACCCGGCAGTGAGCCGGCACGCCTTCCGAGGCAGGCACCCGGAATCCCGGCTCGACCGCGTGGTCGAGATCGGTCAGGGCGAACAGGCCGCGGCAGTCGCGGTCCGTGTCATTGGCGGCAAGAGGCGGTGCAGCAATCAGGAGGAGGAGCAGCAGCAGCGCGAGGGCGGAAAGTCGGGTCGTCATTGGTGCTCCTTCTACGGAGAGGTGTCGAAGATCAGGCTGCAACGCCGGCACGGGCGATCAGCGCCACCGTGCCGTCCGCCTTGGCGATCCAGACGAAGGCAGCCGTGCGTTCTGGATCTTCCGGGTCGGCGCCGGTCACCACACCGTTCGCAGTGATCGTGTCGCCCGGCCAGACCGGGTTCGTGAACTTGAGGTCGAAGGAGCCGCTCCGCCACCACTCTTCGCCGAAACGCTCTTCCAGGATGTGACCGACGTAGCCCATCGTCATCCGGCCGCCGACCACCACGTCCTGGAAGCCGAGTTCCCGGGACGCGTCCTTGTCCGTGTGGTAGCTCGCGTTGCCGTGGAAGAACTGGCCGCACATCTCGAGAGAGATCGTGCGCTCAAGTCCGCCGAACCGTTCGCCTTCCGGCACGTCGAAGCGCCGCGCACCGGGTTTCTTGCCGGGGTCGCGGAGTTCGACGTCCCCGGCGTACGCCTGGTCGCGCAGGAAGCTCTGGTGATGGTGTGTCTCCAGGACCTGGCGACCGGCGCCGTCCTTGAGTCGGACGCGGTAGTCGACCACCACGCGGTTGCGCCGGTCGTAGATGTCGCAGACATCACCCTCGACGCGGTAGGCGGCCCCAGCCTCCAGCGGCGCCGAGAGCGCCCATTCCTCCCGCATCCAGAGATGACCCGTCTGGTTGGCGAACGCGATTTCGCGGAAGTAGTCGCCGTCCGGGCCGCTGGCGATCGTGGAGGGCACGAGCCCGGAACTCGGAGGATCGAGCTCCAGGCCGCCGTAGTAGTCCGCGAGCACGGAGTCGACGACGACGAAGGTCCTGCTGCTCAGCCGCTTGCCCACGTAGGGCCTGCTTTCGGTTGCCTGATCCATCATCCCCTCCCTGGCTCGGTAGGCGCCGGAGCCTATCGCTGCCGGCCGCCGACTACGCCCACAGCCAGGAGCGGCCACAGGCCGTCACCGCCTGCTTCGACCGCCATCGAGCCGACCTTCTGCTGCCAGTAGCCCTCGTCACCGTCCGCGTCACGCCAAGTCCAGAGACGGCGGGTGAAGCGATGCAGGTCGTGCTCGCGGGTGTAGCCGATCGCGCCGTGGAGTTGGTGTGCGATGCGCGTGACCTCGTAGCAGGCCTCACTGGCCCGGGCCTTGGCGCAGGCGGCCATGAAGGTGGCGTCGCCGCTGCCGCCGTCGAGCGCGGTTTCGACGGCAGCGATCGCGGTGTCCGCGGCGACACCGACCACCGCGGCCTGACTCGCCATCACCGCGACCAACTGCTGCACTGCCTGGAAGCGAGCCAAGGGCCGCCCGAACTGGACCCGGCCCTGCACATGCTCGATCGTCAGGTCGAGGACGCGCTCCATCGCACCGGCGATCATCGCGCTGCGCGCGGCGGCCATCAGGATCGATGGAGGCGGCCCTGGGCCCAGGCCGCTCGACTGCCCCTCCGGGATCGGCGGCCGCAGGTCCAGCCGGCCTGTCGGTTCGCCGGCGCTGTTCGTGCCGCGCTCGAAGTCGATCTCACCGGCGGCGAGCCAACCCACGCCGCCGGCGCCGTCGGCGACGACCACGCCCGCGATCTCGTCCGGCCAGAGCACCTCCGCCGCGCCGACGCCGGCGACGAGCCCCAGCGTCCCGGACGGCGCCTCGAGTCCGGCGCCTGCGAGCACCTGCCGCCCGATCATCGTCTCGACCAGGGGCAACGGCAGGGCGAAGGCCCCGGCCGCCCGTGCCACCGCCATCGCGTCGCCGAAGTCGACGCCGGCGCCCCCGGCCTCCTCCGGCAGCAGCATGTCCACGAGGCCGTTCTCCTCGATGGCCCGCCAGTGGTCGGCCGGGAAACGGCCGGACTCGACGGCTTCGAATACCTCGTCGTCCGTCGCCGCCTCGAAGAGCCGGGCCGCCGTGTCGAGCAGGAGCTGCCGCAACGCGCTCACCGCAACCTCAGACCGCGGGCGACGATGCCTCGCAGAATCTCGGTCGCGCCGCCCTGGATGGTGTAGGACGGCGCGGCCATGACCACCTGCTGCAGGAGGTCGAGGAGCGTCCGATCACCTATCCCCTCGTCGGCCGCGATCCGTCGCACGGCCTCCGACACTTCCTGCTGGAAGTTCGTGCCGAGGTCCTTGACCAGGGCCGACTCGACGTTCGGCGTACCGCCGGCCTCCAGCGCTGCCGCGACCGAGATCGAGGCCGACCGCAGCGCCCAGAGCCGGCTGACGAGCCGACCGGTTTCACGCCGCGCCGCAGGCGAAGCGCTCTCACCCATCACATCGACCAGCGCCCGCAGCAGATGAAAGTTGGTGAGGAACCGCTCCGGACCGCTCCGCTCGTAGGCCAGTTCGGACGTCACCTGCGCCCAACCGTCGCCGGGACTGCCGAGCAGGCATTCGTCGGGCACGAACGTGTCCTCGAAGAAAACCTCGTTGAAGTCGTGACGGCCGGGCAGATCGATGATCGGCCGCACCGTGATCCCGTTCGAGTTCCTGAGGTCGATGATGACCTGGCTCATGCCGGCATGGCGCTTGTCCGACTTCGGCTCGGTGCGAAGCAGCGCGACGCAGTACTCTGCCTGGTGTGCGTAGGAAGTCCAGATCTTCGATCCGTTGACCCGCCAGCCGCCGTCGGTGCGCTCGGCGCGGGTGCGGATCGAGGCCAGGTCCGAACCCGAGTCCGGCTCGCTCATGCCGACGGCGAAGGAGATCTCGCCGCGGGCGATCGGCGGCAGGAAGCGCTGCTTCTGCTCCTCGGTGCCGAAACGCAGGATGCTCGGGCCGATCTGGCGGTCGGCGAACCAGTGGAACGCGGTCGGCGCGCCCGCCGCCAGGAGCTCCTCGGTGACGACGTAGCGCTCCAGGTAGCTCCGCGCCGAACCGCCGTACCGCCGCGGCCAGGTCATGCCGATGAAACCGGCATCGCCGAGCGCGCGGCTGAGTTCCGGGTTGCGGCCCCACCACGACAATCCGTCCGCTAACCAAACGCCCGCGGCGCGCGTCTCTTCCAGTAGATCGCGGACCCGCAACCGAAGGTCCCCGGCAGTCTCCGGCAGGACGGCAGGCGAGAAACGAAGATGGATGCTCGGCGCCTTCACAGCGGAGCGGGAGCGTACCAATGAGACCCTGGCAACCCGGGTAGCGCGGAACGCGCTACCCGTGAACCGCTCGGTGCGGCCGTCAGCGGGCGCACCGATGACACCCGGGTAGCGCGGAACGCGCTACCCGTGAACCGCTCGGTGCGGCCGTCAGCGGGCGCACCGATGACACCCGGGTGGCGCGTTCCGCGCCACCCGCGAACCACTCCGTGCGCCTGTCAGCGGGTGCACGGATGACATGAGACTCCGCCACCAACGAATAGGATGCAACCCATGACCGAAACCCGCAAACCCAGACGGTTCCTCGCCCTTCTCAAGTGGACCGGCATCGCCGTGGCCGGCCTCGCCGGACTGGCGCTGGTGCTGAACCTGACCACCGGAATGCACCTCCAGATGACCGGCAACTTCATGCCGCAACTGGACTTCCACGACGAAGACCGGCACTACCGGGCTCTGGAGGCCCATCGGGACCGGAGCGTGGACGTCGCGCCGGCCCCCGATCCCGAGCAACCGGAACCGACCGCGAGACCCGAGAGCGACAACGCTCCGGAGCCCGAGGCAGACGGCAGTGACGACGCCAGACCCGAAACGGGCGAGGGCGACGCCCCAGCCGCCGTCGCCGCAACAGACCTGCCCCAAGACGCTACCCAACCGGATCCGCCGGTCGAAGAAGCTCCGCCCGCCGGCGCCTGGCCCTACTACCGCGGCCTGCACATGGACGGCCGCTATCCCGAGCCGATCAACACCGCCTGGCCCAAGACCGGCCCACCCGAGCTGTGGCGGATTCCCGTCGGCGGCGGCTACGCCTCCTTCGTCGTCGGCCACGGACTCGCCTACACCATCGAGCAGCGCCGCGAGCAGGAGGTCGTCGCGGCCTACGATGTCCTGACCGGCGTCGAACGCTGGTCGGTGAGCTGGGATGCCCGCTTCGAGGAGAGCATGGGCGGCAACGGTCCCCGAGCCACACCAGCCCTCCACGGCGGCACTCTGTTTGCGCTCGGCGCCACAGGCGAATTCCGGGCGCTCGACGCGGCCACGGGCGAAGGGATCTGGCGCACCAACATCCTCGACGACGCGGGCTCCGCCAACCTGACCTGGGGCATGGCGGCGTCACCCTCGATCATGAACGACCTCGTGCTCACCGCACCTGGCGGCCCGGACGGCGCGGTGATCGCGTACGAGCTCGCCACCGGCGCCATCCGCTGGCGGGCGCTCGACGCCCAGGGCGCCTACACCGCACCAGCCGTGTTCACCCTGGATGGACTTTCCCAGATCGTCCTGATCGGCGGCGACCAGGTCATCTCGCTGGCAACCGACGGCAGCCGGACCTACTGGACCCGGCCCTGGGAAACGATGAACGGGATCAACGCCGCGCAGCCGCTGCAGGTCGCGCCGAACCGCGTGTTCGTGTCGGCGGGCTACGGCCACGGCGCCGCGATGCTCGAGGTCGAAGCGGACCTCGAGGCAAACACCGCCGAAGTCAGCGAGATCTGGTTCAGCAACCAGATGAAGAACAAGTTCTCGAGCTCCGTGCTCCACGAGGGGTACATCTACGGCCTCGACGAGGGCATCCTCGCCTGCATCGACCCGGCCACCGGCGACCGGGTCTGGAAGGGCGGCCGCTACGGCCACGGCCAAATCCTGCTCGCCTCAGGCCACCTGGTCATCACCACCGAACGCGGCCACCTCGTTCTGGTGCGCGCCACCCCCGAGGGACACCAGGAGGTAGCCGCCCTGCCGGCCGTGGCCGGCCGGACCTGGAACAACCCCGCGATCGCCGAGGGCATCCTGCTGGTAAGGAACGACCGCGAAGCCGTGGCCTACGATCTGCGCCCGCAGACGTAGCACGTCGCAGCCTACGCCCGTCGACAGGGGGCACCGGCCGTTTCATCCGCCGGAACTCGTCCGTTTCACCCGCTGTGGCTTGTCCGTATCGCCCGCTGGACTTCGTCCGTATCACCCGCTAAACTCTGCCCGTTTAGCCCTCTGGACTTTGTCCGTTTCACCCGCTGTACTTTGTCCACATCACCCGCTGGACTTGTTCGATGCACTACCTTCCACGAATTGTCGAGACGGAACTCGACGAGTGTCTGGCCGCTACCGGCGCCGTGGTCATAGAAGGTCCCAAAGCCTGCGGCAAGACCGCCACCGCAAGACAGAGGGCTGCAAGCGAGGTTCTCCTCGATACCGACCGCAACGCACGGCAGCTCGCAAGCGTAGATCCCGCCACCGCACTCGCCGGCGCAACGCCACGGCTGATCGACGAATGGCAACTCGAACCATCGATCTGGAACCACGTTCGTCGCGCGGTCGACGACCGGGCCGATCCCGGCCAGTTCATCCTCACCGGCTCTGCCGTGCCTACCGACGATGTGACGCGGCATTCAGGAGCAGGGCGTTTCACTCGCATCCGGATGCGGCCTCTGTCGCTCTTCGAATCCGGGCATTCCAGCGGCGAGATCTCACTCGCTGAACTGCTGAACCGCTCGCGCCAGGGAGCCGGGGCGTCCTCACTCAGCATTCCGGAGCTCGCCGAGTTCGTGGCCGCCGGAGGTTGGCCGGCCAACCATGGCCAGCCGACGCGCGAAACCCTGCGATTGAACCGGGACTACCTGAACGAGATACGCCGCACGGATGTCTCCAGAGTCTCCGAACGCCGAACAGACCCGATCCGGGTCGGCCGGCTTCTGCGCTCGCTCGCCCGGAACACGGCGACGGAAGTGACGCTCTCAAGGCTGACCGCCGATGTGGGCGCCAGCCAAATCACCATGAAGCCCGAGACCGCCGCCGGCTACCTGGACGCACTGGAACAACTCATGGTCATCGAGGATCAGCCAGCCTGGTCACCCCACCTACGCTCGCGGGCAGTTCTTCGTGAAGCCCCCAAACGCCACTTCGTCGATCCGTCCCTGGCCGTAGCCGCGCTTCGGGCAACGCCGAAGCGCCTGTTGGGTGACCTGCGCTTCCTGGGCCTTCTGTTCGAGTCTCTCGTCCTCCGCGACCTCAGGATCTATGCGCAGGCCAACGACGCGGAGGTCTTCCACTACCGGGAGAAGGGCGGCCTGGAAGTCGACGCAGTCGTCGAGGCCGCCGACGGCCGCTGGGCCGCGTTCGAGATCAAGCTCGGCCAACGCGGGGTCGACCAGGGCGCCAAGAACCTGCGCCGTATGGCCCAACGGGCTCCACAGGCCATGAGAGACACGCCGAGCGAGCCTTCGGCCCTCGCGGTCATCGTGCCCAACGGCTACGGCTACACCGGAGCGAACGACGTGGGGGTCATTCCGATCGGCGCGTTGGGGCCGTAGGTCCCAGTCGGTTCGCCCCACCAAAATCGCTCGATGCGCCAGCGCCGTATCGCTGCCTCGCCGTCGGGCTATCCTCCCCGCCGATGCCCCCGGATCGTCTGGATCGTCTTCGTGCTGCTCTACGCTCTGGTCATCCCATGGTGGGTGCCGGAGAATGGAGGTGCGACCTGGCTGGGTCTGCCCCACTGGGTCGTTCTGTCGCTCGCCGGATGCTTGGGCGTGGCGATCTGGACCCAACGTCGTGATCGTTCGCTGGTGGCGCGAGGCGGCCGGAGAGGACGAGGACGAAAGCGCTCCCAGTGGCATAGCTGACGACGGCGTTGCCGCCTCGGCGACTTCGGCCCGATGAACATCGGTCTCGGCGGCACGTTCGCGGTCGGCGCCTACTTCCTGATGCTGGTCATCCTCGGCTGGGCCTCGCGCCGGGCCCGGAAGAGCAACTCGCTGGCGGACTTCTACCTCGCTGGCCGCGGCCTCGGCGTGCCGGTGCTTGTGCTGACGCTCTACGCGCCGCAGTACAGCGGCAACTCGCTGATCGGCTATCCGGGCGAGGCCTACCGGATGGGCTTCTCCTGGATGATGACGGTCGGCGGCCTGCGGGCCGTGGCCTGGACCGACTGCATTCAGGGCCTGCTCCTGCTGCTCGGCCTGGGCGGATTGGTGGCGGCTGTGATCCACAGCACCGGGGGCCTTGGCGCCCTGACGGCGCCAACCGTCCCGAGATGACCGCGCTCCCGGACGCCGAACACAGCCGCTACTGGCTCAGCACGATCCTGTTGGTTGGCTTCTCGGGCGCTGTCTACCCCTAAGGCGATTCAGCGCATCTACGCCGCCCGCAGCGGCCAGGTCATGCCGATGCTGCTCCGCGAGTGGTCGCAGCAGGGGCCGCTCTTCTACCTCGTCAGCGTGCTCGTCCTGCTCGGCGCCGTCGCCGCGATCATGTCGACCGCCGACTCGGTGCTGCTCAGCCTGTCGTCCATCCTGGCCAAGGACGTCCTCGGCCGCACCCTCCTCCGCAACGCCCCCGAGTCGACCCTCACCCGCAGCGGCAAGATCCTCTCCTGGCTGGTCATGGCGGTCATGGTCGTCGTCGCGCTCGACCCCAGCATGACGCTCTGGGGCCTCAACCAGCTCAAGAACGAACTGCTCGGCCAGGTCGCGCCACTGTTCGTCCTCGGCGTCTCGTGGCGAGGTCTCAAGGCGAAGCCGGCACTACTCGGCATCGTCCTTGGGACCATCGCCGCCGTCATTCCGACGCTTGCCGGGTGGGAGCGGCTCTGGGGTTTCCACGCCGGGGTGCTGGGGCTGGCGCTAAACGTGCTGGTGGGCGTGACTGGCTCGTTGTGGCTGGCGCGTCGGCAACACGGCTAACCACGGGCACGCCACCCGACGACCAGCGCCTCGCCGGCGCCCCTAGCCCGGGATCTCGACGACCAGGTACTCGCCATCGCGGGTGACCGGGTAGGTCTCGGCCGTGTAGGGGCCCTTGACCATGCCCGGGGCCGGGGCTTCGGGGTCGTCGATCGCGGTCGTCGCGGCCTCGGCGGCCTCGGTCGCTTCGGCGAGTTCTTCGCCGGCGACGGTCTCGACCTCGTAGCGGCGCACCCGCAGCCGCTCGGGCGCGCACCAGGACTGGCCGGTGCGAACGTGGAACTCCCAGCCGTGCCAGGGACAGCAGAGGATTTCGCGGCTCGGGCGGTACTCGAAGGCGCCGGGACGCTCGGAACGGAGCACGCCCCAGAGCTTGCCCTCGCAGAGGCGGCCACCCTGGTGCGGGCAGCGGTTGCGCAGCGCGAAGAACTCGCCGTCCAGGTTGAAGACGCCGATCGAACGGCCGGCGACGGTGACGATCTTGCGGCCGCCCGATTCGATCTCGGACGCCTCGGCGACGACGTACTTCATGCGCGGATGGCCTACGCCGAGATCAAGTCCGGCAGAGGCCCTAGAGCCCGTAGAGAGCGCGAGCGTTCTCGCGCTGGATGCCGCGGACGAGTTCCTCGTCGAGCCCGGAGGGCAACACGACATCGGGATTGTCGCCGTCCCAGTGCGGGTAGTCGCTCGCAATGAGGATGTGGCTTGCCAGGTCGCCGAAGTGCTCGATCAGGGCCAGGAAGTCCCGGCGTCGTGGCGGCTCCTCGATCGGCTGGGTCGTCACGTAGACGTGCTCGGCGATGATCTCCGACGGCAAACGCTCGAGGTGCGGCGCTTCGGCGCGCAGCAGGCTCCAGGCGGAATCCAGACGCCAGACCAGGGGCGGCAGCCAGCCGAAACCGTTCTCGACCGAGATCATCCGCAGGCTCGGGAAGCGATCGAAGACGCCTTCGATGACCATGCTGGTGATGTTCGCCTGCACCGCCTGGGGCGGGCTCGTGTGGTCCTCGATGTAGTACGAGGCGTGCCCGGCGCCGGTGATCGGGTGACCGTAGGCGCCGAAGGCGTGCGACGCGACGTGCATTCCCGTCTCGGCGCAGGCCTCGTAGATCGGCCAGTACTTGCGGCGGCCCATCGGTTCCTGCATCCGGCCCAGGAACAGCACCTGGACGAAGCGCCCGTCGGCGCCGCAGCGCCGGATCTCAGCGGCCGCGGCGACCGGGTCTTGGGGCGTGACGACCGCGGACGCGCGCAGCCGGGGCTCCGGGTCGAGCCACTCCGCGATCTGCCAGTCGTTGGCGGCGGTAGCCAGCGCCGCGCCGAGCTCCAGGTCAAGCGCCGAGGTCACCGGGGTCAGCGGGTTCAGAATCGCATGCTCGACGTTGTACGGGTCGAGAAAGTCCTCGCGAGCGAAGCCGACCTCGGAGCCGGCCTTGCGACCCGAGGGCGGCCGTGCCGCCTCCCGGTTGTCCATGAAGCGCGGGTAGTAGCCGCTGTTCGGGTGGCGCACACCGAACGTCTCGAGGTGGTCGCGCCAGCGCTTCGACAGGTAGGGGTACAGGTCCTTGATCGAGTCGAGCTCGTTGTGGAAGTCGCAGTCGATGATCGGCGGCCGCTTCGGCGCCACCGCGGTAGGAAGCGCCGAGGCCTGCGTGGATGGCTCGATCAGGGTCACGGTCATGGCTACCCTCCTTCGGACAAGCCGTAGAAGCTGCGGGCGTTCTCGCAACTGATCTTACGCCCCAGCGCTTCCGGCACCAGCCGCAGCAACAGATCGCCGGCGTCGCAGGCGTGGACGTGGGGATAGTCGCTCGCGTAGAGCAGCAGGTCCTCCGACCCGAGCTGGTCGACGACTTCGCACAGGTGCGCGGGGTCCGGCGGCGAATCGAGCGGCTGGATGCCGACCCGCACGTGCTCGCGGAAGTAGTCGGAAGGCGGACGGCGCACCCAGGGCACCAGCCGCCTCAGGTTCCGCCACTCCTTGTCCATGCGCCAGAGGTGGGCCGGGATCCAGGTGAAGCCGGACTCGAGGAAGACGACCCGCAGATTCGGACAGGCGTCGAACACCCCCTCGACGATCATGCTCGTAAGCTGGGTCGCGAACACCTGCGCCATCGCCGTGTACTCCTCCAGGAAGAACGACGGCCAGCCGGTGGGTGTCGGCGGCATGACGGGCGCGCCGCCGAAGTGGATCGCCGCCACCAGACCGCTCTCCTCGATCGTCTTCCAGAGCGGGTGGTAGTGGCGGCTTCCCAGCGGATGCTCGGTGCGGACCGGGATCAGCACCTGGACGAAGCCGGGGCGATCGGCGCAACGCTCGACCTCCTCGGCCGCCGCGGCCGGAAGTTGGATCGGCACGACAACCGAACCGCGCAGCCGCGGCTCGGGCGCCAGCCACTCCCGCGCCTGCCAGTCGTTGACGGCGCTCGCGAGTGCGATGGCGACATCCGGGTTGTGAATGCTGTCGACCGCGTAGAGGCAGCTCGAGATCGCCAACTCGGCGCCGCCCTGCTCGAACACCGCCTCGCGCAGTTCCGCAAGACCGCCGCGGCGGCCGGTGACTGGCGACCGCGGCGGGTAGTACTCCTGGGACGCGCCCTTGTCCAGCGTGTTGTTGAAGTGCTCGACCCAGTGCTCCGGCACCAGGGGCAACAGGTCCTTCAGGCGCGGATTGGGGATGTGGACATCGGCGTCGATCATCGCGCGGCCATTGTCGTTCACGCCATTCGTCACGGCAGCGCCAGCGCCACCAGCTTCGGCGTCGTCCCGGCGCTCAGCGCCGCGATCTGTTCCTCCGTGAGGTCCAGGCCGGCGTCTTCCGCGAGTTCGCCGAGGTCTCCGAAGAACGAACCGCCGCCGACCGCGACGACGATGTATTGCCGGCCGTTCACCATGTAGGTGATCGGGTTGCCGTGGGCCGTGTCCGGCAGCGGCACGTGGCCGAGCAACTCCCCGGTCGCCTTGTCGAAGACGTTGATCCGCGGCGAGTTGTCCTCTCCCAGGCCCCGGCTCTGGGTGACGAACAGCAGAGTCGCTGTGAGCAACGGAGCCCCTCTGCCGCCGCCGAGCATCGGCAGATCGAGTCCGGCCAGCGCCGGATGAGCCTTCGGCCCGTGGCCGTTCGGGGTCATCCACAGGTGTTCTCCGGTGTTCAGGTCGATCGCGGTGACGCGGCCCCAGGGCGGCTTGACCAGGGGCAGTCCTTGAGGGCCGGCGGCGGAGGCGAAGAAGGACCCGACGTAGTCCAGGTTCGAGCGCGCCGGGTCGGGCTTGGCCAACGGATGGACGCTGATGGAGGTCGACGAAGGCACGTAGAGCACGCCGGTCTCGGGATCGACGGCGGCCCCCGGCCAGTTCGCCCCGCCGCCGGCGTTCGGCAGCATGAGCGTTCCGGCGCCCGTGCTTGGGGGCGTGAACAGCGGACCCACGCGGAACTTGGACGCGATTTCCTTGGCCTCCGCGAGCAGCTCGGGCGTCAGGTCGATCAGGTCGTCCTCGCTGACGCCCTGACGGTCGAAGGGCGCCGGTTTGGTCGGGAAGGGTTGGGTCGGCGAGGCACGTTCGCCGGGGACATCGGACGCAGGCACAGGACGCTCCTCGATCGGCCACACCTCCTCACCGGTCACCCGGTCGAGAACATAGGTGAACGCCTGCTTCGAGACCTGCGCCAGGGCCTTGATCTCCCGATCGTCCACCGTGATGTCGACCAGTTGCGGCGGGGTCGGGAAATCGTAGTCCCACAGTCCGTGATGGATGGCCTGGAAGTGCCACACCCGCTCACCCGTGTCGGCGTCCAGGCACACGATGCTCTCGGCGAACAGGTTGTCACCCAGCCGGTGGCCGCCGTAGAAGTCGTTGGTGGGCGTCGAGACCGGAAGGTAGACGTAGCCGAGTTCCTCGTCCACGGTCATCATGTTCCACACGTTCGTGTTGCCCGTGTACTTCCAGGATTCGCCTTCCCAGGTGTCGACGCCGTACTCGTCCTCCTGGGGAATGGTGTGGAAGATCCACTTCAGCTCGCCGGTGCGCACGTCGTAGCCGCGGACGTGACCGGGCGGCGCGGCTTGGCGGATCGCCCCGTCGCTGACCACGGAGCCCACAATCACCGTGTCGCCGACCACGGCCGGCGGCGAACTGTGGGTTATCGAGCGCGGGTTGACCCGGCGTCCGAAGTCCACCACGCCCCGTTCGGCCAGCAGATCGACCTGGCCGCCGCTGCCGAAGCTGCCGATCGGCTCCCCTGTCAGGCCGTCGAGCGCGATCAGCCGGCGGTCGTGGGTGGCGAGGAAGATCCGGGTCAGGTCGTGCGCGCGACCGTCCTGTTCGACCGGCCCGCGCCAGGCAGCCACGCCCCGGTGCTGGAAACCGACGTTCGCCGGCCGGCCCGCCCGCCAGGATTCCGGATCGTACGACCAGAGGGTCTCACCGGTGGCGGCTTCGATAGCCGCGGCCTGAGCGACCTCGGTGGCGACGTACACCACACCGTCCAGCATGATCGGGATCGGCTTGAACTGGCCAGGCTTGACCCCCTTGTTCGCGTCGGCGACCGGCGTCGAAACGGACTCCCACTCCCAGGCGACCTGGAGCTGATGGAAGTTCGAGCGGTCGATCTGATCGAGAGCCGAGTACTTCGTGTTGTCCGGGCCGTTGCCGAAGGTGGGCCACTCGACCGTTGCCGGGGCTGCCTGAGCGCCGCATGGCGCCACGACCAGGAGTAGAGCCGCCGCGGCCAGCGCCGTTGCTCCCAGGCTCACGTGTCGTCCGATCTGCATGCCGTCCTCCGTGGTTGCGGTCCCGGAGCCTATCGCCCAGCCTGTCCTCGTCGGATGCGGGCGAGACGCCCGCGGAGCCAGCTCTTGGACTCACCCGCCCGCGGCCGCAAACCGGGTTATCGTATGCGCCCGCAACGAGCAGCCAGGAGGCCACCCATGCCAGCACTCGACGGCCTGCGAATCCTCGATTTGACGCAGTACGAAGCCGGGACTTCGTGTACCCAGGCCCTGGCCTGGCTGGGCGCCGACGTGGTCAAGGTGGAGCGGCCCGGAGTGGGCGATCCCGGCCGCGGCCTCTCCGGGCAGCGCGGCGCCGTCGAGGACTCCGAGTACTTCATCAACTGGAACAGCAACAAGCGCAGCATCGCGATCAACCTCGGCACCGAAGAAGGCCGCGACCTGCTGCTCGGGCTCGCGCCCCGGTTCGACATCGTGATCGAGAATTTCGGCCCTGGCGTGATCGAGAAGCTGCGGCTCGACTACGACACCGTGCGCGAGGTTCACCCCGAGGTCATCTACGGCCGGATCAAGGGCTTCGGCAACAGTGGGCCCTACAGCGACTTCAAGTGCTTCGACCCGGTGGCCCAGGCGGCGGGCGGCGCGATGTCGATCACCGGCAATGTCGACGGGCCGCCGCTCCGTCCCGGAACGACGATCGGGGACTGCGGAACCGGCGTGCAGATGGCCCTGGCGCTGTGCGCCGCCTATGCCAACAAGCTGCGCACCGGCAAGGGGCAACTGGTCGAGATCTCGATGCAGGAAGGGGTGACCTGGTTCATGCGCACCGCCATCGCGATGGGCGGCAGCTTCGACGGTCAGGCGGCGGCGCGCAGCGGCACCGGGCGCGGAGCGATGATGAACAGCTACGCCTGCAAGCCGTTCGGCCCGAATGACTACGTCTACATCTGCGTGGTCACGAACCGGATGTGGAAGGCGCTCTGCGCGGCCGTCGGCCGCGATGACCTCGCCGACGATCCCCGTTTCGCAGCCCCCAAGCTCCGCCTCGAGAACAGCGACGAGCTGACCGAAGTCATCGCCGGGTGGACCGGCCGCCACACGAAGCACGAGGCGATGGCCATCCTCGGCGACGCCGGCGTGCCGGCGAGCGCGGTACTCGACACCCTCGACCTGTTCTCCGATCCGCACCTCTTGGAGCGCGGGTTCGTCCGCACCGTCCACCACGAGTCCAAGGGGCCGGTCCGCCTGTTGGGCTCGCCCATGAACCTCAGCGACAGCCAGGTCGAGATCGAAGCGGCGCCCCTCCTGGGCCGCCACACGGACAGCGTCCTGGCCAATGAACTCAACCTCTCGCAAACTGAAATCGACCGGCTGCGCGCGGACGGCGTGCTGGGCGCGGCGCCCACGCCCGAAGCTGCAGGCCGCCAGGAGACCACGACATGACGACCCTGACCGGAGACACCCTGATCGCCCGCAGCCTGAAGCAGCAGGGTGTCGACTACATGTTCGGCATCGTCGGCTTTCCCGTCTATGGAGTCGCCCACGCCGCACAGCAGGCCGGCATCCAGTACTTCGGTTTCCGCAACGAGCAGGCGGCCAGCTATGCCGCCGGCGCGGTCGGCTACCTGACCGGGCGCCCCGGGGCGTGCCTCGCCGTGTCGGGTCCCGGCATGGTGCACGGCATTGCCGGCCTGGCCAACGCGGAGAAGAACTGCTGGCCGATGCTGCTGCTCGGCGGCGCCAACGACCGCTACCAGAACGGCCAGGGCGCCTTCCAGGAGTGTCCCCAGGTCGAGGCGGCACGTCCATTCACGAAGTACTCGGCGGAGATCGACACCCCTCACCGGGCCCCGTTCTACGTCGAGCAGGCGGTGCGCACGTCGATCTACGGCCGTCCCGGCGCCTCCTATCTGAACCTGACGAACGACGTGTTGACCGCCCAGATCGACGAAGAGGACGCGGAGTTCCCGCCCCGCTGTCCCGACGCACCGAAGTCTCTCGCCGACCCGCGGGATGTCGAGCGCGCCGTGGCGGTCCTGCGCGAAGCGAAGAACCCGCTGGTGATCGTCGGCAAGGGCGCCGCCTACGCCCGCGCCGAGAGCGAAGTGCGCCGCTTCGTTGCGCGCACCAACCTACCCGTGCTGCCGACGCCGATGGGCAAGGGCGTCGTCTCCGACGACGATCCGCACCTGGTCGCTCCGGCACGCTCCTTCGCGCTCCAGAACGCCGATGTGATCCTGCTGATCGGCGCCCGTTTGAACTGGATCCTCCACTTCGGCTCGCCGCCCCGCTTCAAGAAGGGAGTGCGGGTGCTCCAGGTCGAAATCAACGCGGAAGAGATCGGCGCCAACGTCCCGACCGAGGTCGGCATGGTCGGCGACGCGCGGGCGGTCACCGCGCAGTTGAACGCGGCGCTCGACGACGATCCCTTCGCGCTGCCCGCCGACAGCGAATGGCTGGTGAAGCTGCGCGAGAACGCGACGCAGAACCAGGCCGCGGTCCAGGCGATGCTCGAGGACGACAGCGAACCGATGGGCTACTACCGCGCCCTGCGCGAGATTGCCGACCGCCTGGCGCCGCAGGACATGCTGATCGCCGAAGGCGCGAACACGATGGACATCTCGCGCACCGTGTTGCCGAACATGGAGCCGCGCAAGCGACTCGACGCCGGCACCTTCGGCACCATGGGCGTCGGCCTGGGACTGGCGATCGCGGCCGCCGTGGTGCATCCGAACCGGCGGACGATCTGCGTCCAGGGCGATTCGGCGTTCGGCTTCTCCGGCATGGAGGTCGAGGTCGCGTGCCGGTACAACCTGCCCATCACTTTCGTCGTCATCAACAACAACGGCATCGGCGGCGGCGTCAGCGAGTACATCCCCGGCAAGCCGTTGCCGCCTTCCACCTACACCCTCGGCGCCCGCTACGAGCGCGTGATCGAGGCCTTCGGCGGCACGGGCTACCTGGTCGAGAAGGTGGCCGACCTCGGGCCGACGCTCGACAAGGCCCTCGCCTCCGACCGGCCGGCCCTGGTCAACGTGCTGATCGACCCGAAGGCGCAGCGAAAGCCGCAGAAGTTCGCCTGGCTCACCCGCTGACGCGTCGGGCAGCGAAGCCGCGGTTCAGAGCACCCAGAGCAGGAGGGATACACCCATGGGCACCAAGATCGGCGACGTCTCGATCACTCCGATCATCGAGATCGACTACCCGGTGCCGGCGTCGTTTCTGCTGCCGGACGCCACGCCGGAGAACCTCGCGCCGGACCTGGACTGGCTCGAACCGCACTTCGTGACTCCGAACGGCGCGCGGCTCAAGATGATCATCCAGGCCTTCCTGGTCGAGTCGCGGGGCCTCAAGATCGTCGTCGACACCTGCGTCGGCAACGACAAGAAGCGCGGCCTGCCGGCCTGGAACGAGCTCGACGGCCCCTTCCTGCAGGAGATCCGGGACGCCGGGTTCCCGCGCGAGCAGGTCGACCTGGTGGTCTGCACGCACCTGCACATCGACCACGTGGGCTGGAACACGATGAAGGTCGACGGCAAGTGGGCGCCCACATTCCCCAATGCGCGCTACATCATGGCGCGGCCCGAGTTCGACTACTGGAAGGACGCCGGGGAGGGCGCCTGGGGCGATGTCTTCGGCGACTCCGTGGCGCCGGTGTTCGACGCCGGCCTGGTCGATCTCGTCGACTGCGACCACCAGATCAACCCCGAACTCCAGTTCTTCCCCACTCCCGGCCACACACCCGGCCACTGCAGCATCGCCATCTCCTCCGGCAGCGACGAGGGCGTGATCTCGGGTGACGTGATGCACCACCCATGTCAATGCGCCCACCCCGAATGGTGCTCCATCGCCGACATCGACCGTGAGGCGGCGATCGCCGCCCGCCGCAGCTTCTGCGGGCGCTTCAGCGACACCGGCATCACCGTCGTCGGCACCCACTGGGCGGCGCCGACCGGGGTCCTGCTCACCGCGCACGGCGACGTGTGGAAGACCCAGGTCGATTGAGCCGGCTCGCCGGGGCACGCTCAAATGTCCTGGTCGATGAAGCCGGCCGCGAGCGAGAGCGCCACCGGCCCACTCCGGTACACTCCGCCACCTTCATGACCGTCCCCCGCACCGTGCTCGCCCTCGCCGCCACTGCGGCGGCCCTGTCCCTCGCGTCGTGTGGCGGCGAGGACTCCGGACCGCCCTTCCGCGAGGTCGCGGGCGTACGGTTGCTGATGGCCTCGATGATCGAGCCGGCGGCCGATCACATCTGGGCATCGGCCGGCACGATCATCACGGCGGAGGAGACGATCGAGATCCAGCCCGAGACGGACGAGGACTGGATTCGCGTTCGGAACTCGGCGGTCACCGTTGCAGAGGCGGGCAATCTGCTGATGATGGACCGGCGCAAGATGGACGACGGCGACTGGCTCGCCTGGTGCCAGCAGATGATCGAGGCCGGCGACGCCGCGATGCAGTCGGCCGACGCCCGGGACGTCCAGGGCATCTTCGATACCGGCGAGCAGATCTACTTCTCCTGCGCCGGCTGTCACGCGCAGTACTGGGTCAACGATCCGAATCAGTTCCGTCAGTAGCGCCGCCGGCTGGACCGCGTTGCGGCGCTCGCTCATTCTCCTCCACCGCTGGCTCGGCATCGCCGGCAACCTGCTGTTCGTGGTCTGGTTCGCTTCGGCGCTGGTCATGATGTACGCGCGGATGCCGGCGCTTGACCCCGGCGACCGGCTGAACCGGCTGCCGGCCCTCGATCTCGAGGCGGTCCGAATCGACCCGGCGCAGGCCGCGGCGGCGGCGCGCCTGGAAGGGGATAGCCCGGAGATGCACCAGATCCGGCTCGGCATGGCCGGCGAACGGCCGATCTACCGGCTGCGCACCGGGGCCGGCTGGACCGCGGTCCACGCGGACACCGGCAGTCCGATGCTCCAGCTCTCGGAGAGTCAGGCGGCGGCGATCGCGACGCAGTTCGCGCGGCCACCGGCCGGCGAGGTGACGCCGCACGAACTCCACTACGACGGGCTGCTGCCCCGCCCCGACCAGTGGACCCTGGAACTTCCCTCCCTGTTCCCCCTGCACCGCATCCGCTCCGGCAGCGATGTCCTCTACGTCTCCGATCGCACCGCCGAGGTCGTCATGGAGACAACCGCGACATCCCGGTTCTGGGGTACCAGCGGCGCGGTGTTCCACTGGCTCTACTTCAGGCCGCTGCGTTCACACTCCACGCTGTGGCGCCAGTTGATCGTCTGGGCCTCCGCTGCCGGCTGCGTGCTGACCCTGTCCGGGCTCGCCGTCGGCGCGACCCGCCTGAACCGGCGGAAGCGCGCGCCGTACTCGGGCATCATGCGCTGGCACCACTACAGCGGCCTGGTCTTCGGCGCCGCCGCCTTCACCTGGGTGCTGAGCGGCGCGCTGTCGATGGATCCCTTCGGCTGGCACGCCGGGAGGACGACCAGCCAGGGACAGCACGTCGCGGTCGCCGGCGGTGGGATGCGGCTCGCCGATTTCGATCTGACCTCGATCCGGACCAGCCTGGAGTCGCTCCCGGGCGAGTTCACCCCGCGCGAGGTCGAGTTCCTCGCGTTCGACGGCGAGCCGATGGTCCTGGCCTACCGCCCGCCATCTCCGTCCGACGACGATCGCTACGGAGGCGGCTCGTACGGCGGCGGTCCCTCCGCGTTCCAGGCCACCGTGCAGCCCTTCGAACACCGGCTCACAGTACTCGGCAGCGGAGAGACCCGCCGGTTCGCGCGTGACGAACTCCTGGCCGCGGCCACCGCCGCCATGCCCGGAGCGGAGGTCGTCGCCGCGGAAGAACTAGCCGAGTACGACGCCTACTACGGCGACCGCCGGCGCCGCAGTGCTCCCCTGCCGGTACTCCGGGTTCGCTTCGACGATGCGGACCGGACCTGGCTCTATCTCGACCCGGCGCTCGGCCGCATCGTCCACCGGGAGCAGCGCCGGAGCCGCGTCGACCGCTGGCTGTACCGCGGCCTGCACCGGCTCGACTTCCCGGGCTTCTACCACCGGCGCCCGCTCTGGGACGTCGTCGTGATCGTCCTGCTGCTGGGCGGCCTGTTCTCCGCGGCCTCCTCCCTCGTCCCGGCGGCAAAACGCCTCAGGCGCACCTTCCGAAGACTTGCGGCGCGCCTGAGGCGCAAGCAGCTACAGGAGGGCTGACAACTCACCGCGCCCTTTCTGAGGGACGCGAGGGACGCGGTGAGCTGGCTGTCCTCTGCTGGGATTCAGCTACTGCGGCGGCTCGGTCTGATCGCGACCGTCGCGCGGTGCGCCTGTACCCGAGGAGCCCATGAAGATCTTGCTGCCGTCCTCGAAGGTCACGTCGCGGCCGTTCGCGCGCCGTGAGCGGTCCTTGCTCTGGTAGCCGTCGACGACGATCACCGTGCCCGGCTGCAGGTCATCGCGGGAAAGACCGCGGCGCAGCAGGGTGTTGGGCGTACCGCCCTCGACCATCCAGACGTGCGCTGTGCCGTCTTCCTCGGTGTGCTCGATGTGAATCCAGGTGTGCGGATTGACCCACTCGACCTTGACGACCGGGCCCTTCAGCAGCAGCGGACGGTTGGGATCGAACTCGGCGCCGAAGGCGTGGTGAGCTACCAGGGGCACCGTCACCGCGATTGCCGCGACGACGAAGCCGATACCCGTGATGATGATTGCTCGCTTACTCATGGACGTCTCTCACTCCTCTGTTTTGATGTCAGTGGGTTGTCCTTGGGGTTTCTCGATCGGTGGAGCGTACTTCGCTCCGACCCCAGCGGGCGGTGAACCGACTTTAGCAGGATCCGAACGCAGGCTACTCTCCGGAACCGCCCGAGCTGGCGGCCTTGGCTGCGGCATCTTCCTCCAGCAGCCGGGCGCCGCGCATGATGTTGCCGAGCGCGTAGTTTCCCTCGTGGCAGGCGTACTCGTAGAGGAGCGTGTCGGTGCGCGGCCAGACGTACTCGCCGCTCCACGACTCGGTCCACACGTTCGGGTCCTCGACCGTGAACTGATAGAGGACGTGATCCGCGCCCATCGGCGAGAAGCGCTCGACCGTGTGCAGATCCCGAGTCGCCGAGCGCAACGCCACCCGATCGCCGAAGTTCTTCGTGTCGATGACGAGGGTGTCGCCGTCCCATCGGCCGATCGAGTCGCCCAACCACCGCCGCTCCGTCGCCGGCTGATGCTCGCCGCCAATACGCACGATGCGTGCATCGTGGACCATTTCGACCAGGATCATCACGTGATCCTCGGTCTGCACGATCCGCTTCAGGTTGTTGTAGAGCGCCGGCAGCATCGGCGGTCCCGCCGTCGAGCTGAAGCCGAGCAGGCAACGCTCCGCAAGCGGCCGCAACTCCGGATCATCGTAGGGACCCGGCCCCTCGCGCTCGAGCCACCACGCCTCACCCGTGTTCGCCCGGAAGAAGCCCCTGCGGGCGGCGGCGCGCTCCCGGACAGCCTCGGTCACCGGCGGAAAGCGCCCGTTCTTCGGGTGCGTGACAATCGAGGTCCGGAACTTGCCGTCCACCTCGAACACGTCGGTGCCGTTGTCGATCCAGAACGAGTTGTAGCCACCCACGTTGCCGGCGGCGCCGGGTGATCCGTCGCCGCCGTCCGGAGGCGCCTCGCGGTCCGGATCGCTGGCCTGAGAGCTCGCCGCGCGGAGCGAAGCGGCCTGCTTCACCCTCCGCTCGGCGTCCTCGCGGCTCATGAACAACTCGTCGCCGAACGCCGCCGGTCGCACCAGCGGCGTCAGGGTGGCGACATCGTAGTGACCCGAGAAATCCGGACGCCCCGAGGCGGTGCGGGGAATGTCCTCGTCGCCGGCGGCAAGGATGGGCGCCGCGATTCCAACCAGGGCGACGAGCGCCAGAGCTGCCTTCCGTTGGGGTTCACGCCGTCGGGGTTCACGCATGGTGCTTCTCGCTTCGGTGTGCGTTCCGGCCGGACCGCCAGGGCCTTCGCCCGAACCGCCTCAGTCGTTAGTCGACCAGCTTCATCCGCGGCAGCGGGTTGCGCCGGTACTCGCCGTACATCAGCTCCTCGACGAACTCGACGCAGCGGAAGTCCATCAGCCGCGCGTTCGGCTCCATCCGCCGGTAGATCGGCATCTCGATCGTCCACGGCTCGGTGTAGGTCATCGGGTCGGTGAGCGTCGCCTCGTAGTGGATGTGGTTCGGGCCGGCCAGCGTGTAGCGCTCCTCGACCTGCACCTGGTAGCTGTAGTGGTTGCCCGAACGATCGAGCCAACCGCCGCAACCGGGCATGTCGCCCTCGCGCATCGCACAGTCCTTCGCCAGCAGGCCGCTGACGTCCACTACCAGTGTGTCGCCGTCCCAGCGGCCGTAAGACGTGCCCATCCAACTGTCGACCTGGGAAGGCTTCGGATCTTCCATGTAGATGTCGCGGACAGCGCCGGCGTACTGGTAGGCGATAAAGACCGCGTTCTCGCTGTGGAAGATTTGAAACGGCTGGGGCATGTAGGTGGCCCGCGGCACGCCCGGCAGGTAGCAGAAGATCTCCTGGTCGCGGGTGGACCAGTTCGCCATGTTCTCGTTTCTCTTCGCGAGCGCCTCGTCCGTGTACGGGATCTTCCCGCCGCCCTTGATCACGCCCATGCCCGGGGGCACCGAACCGATCGCGCCGAAGTTGAGGACCTCAGCCGCAGGGATCGGGCCGTGCGGACCTTCGCGCAACTGCATGGCGGCGCGCGCCATGTGCAGTTCCAGGTCGTAGTTGGCCTCGTTCAGGGCCTGCCAGATGCCGTTCAGATCCGGGTGACCGTCCGACAGCCGCTCCGGCTCGAAGGACTGGGCCGCGAGCGGCGCTGCCGCCACGGCAAGAACCGCGACCACGGCCACGGCAATTCGAGAAGACACGCTAGTTCCCACTTTCATGACGTTGGCCATACTCCTCTTCGGCAGGACGCCGGGTTGTCTGAGCAGAATGCGCGAACCCTGTCAGCTTCGGCGCATGGGGTCAACCCCGCAGCTACTGTCTGCGCCGCCGGGAAATCAGGGCGAAAAGCCAGACGGTCAACCACGCCGGCACCGAGAACACACCCGCGTAGATCCAGATGCCGATCGGACCGAACAAGCCCCCTACCGTCGCGCCGAGCACCGTCAGCGGGCCGAGAACCGTTGCGAAGGTGTATGTGAGCGGCCGCGACAGCGGATACAGCCTGCGAAGAGCCATCGTCAGTGGGATCGCGCCGGGCCACGCCAAGACCAGCCCCAGGAACATTGCCGGCACCGCCATCAGAGCCGGGGGGCCCTCGCCGCCGAAGCCCGGCTCGAAGACGAACCGGACAAGCGTGAGAACCACCATCCCGGCCGGAAGCCATAGCGAGAGGAGCAGGGTGCGTTTCATCGACTCACGGGGTTGAAGATCGGACCGCGTTCTCCACCCGAGGCCATTCCGCCGGGTGCGACGCTCAACGCCTCTTCAACGCCCATGCTTCTCGTGGTGCTCCTGCTCCAGGTAACGGGCGCCGCGCAGCGTGTTGCCCATCGAGTAGTTCCCCTCGTGGCAGGCAAACTCGTAGAGCTGGCTGTCGGTGCGCGGCCACGGCAGCGAGCCGCTGTAGGGCGCCGTGTGCTCCGGATCGCTGACCGTGAACTCGTAGAACAGATTGTCGGCGTCCTGGAACCGGAGACGCTCGACGATGTGGAGGCCTTCCCGGTGAAAGCCCCAGTCTCCGAGGATGTTCGTCGTGTCGATCACCAGCGTGTCGCCGTCCCAGCTTCCGATCGAATCGCCGGCATAGGAACGGTACTCGGGCGGCAGGTGCTCGGCGTCGAGGCGGACGATCCGCGCCCAGTGCATCCACTCGATCATGATGACCACATGGGTGTCCGTCTGAATGATCGTCTTCAGGTTGTTGTAGGCCCGAGGGCCGATCGGGAGCGTCGAACCCTGGTGGAAGACGCACCGGTTACCCAGGGTGAGCGACTCCGGCCCGTCGTAGGGGTCGTCACCGTTCTCGAGCCACCAGGCCGCACCCGTGTTCTCGTAGCTGAACGGCGGAATGTTCGCGCGGCGCGCCTCGCCCGCCTCCGTCACCGGCGGGAAGCGGCCGTTCGGCGGATCGGTGAGCACCGACGTCCGGTACTTGCCGTCGACGGTGAAGGCCGCCGTACCGCGGTCGAGCCAGAAGAGGTTGTAGCCGCCGACGCCCCGAAACCCCTCCTCCGACCGTCCCGCGATCACGTCACGGCTCGCGTCGCGGGCTTCCAGGTCGCGGGCATTGGCCGCCGCGGTGCCATCCGCCATGCCGTGCGCTTCCTCCTCGGTCAGGTACAGCCGGTCGCCGAACCGGGGATCGCGCTCCAGCGGCGTCAGAGACGAGAGGTCGTAGTTGCCGGAAAAGTCCGGCCTGCCGCTCGGCGTACGCGGAATCTCCTCGGCCGCGAGGCACGGTACGAGGAGCAGGCTCGCCGCCGCACACAGACTGAAAGACAGGGAGAATCCTCGAAACCTCATTCTCGACCTCCTGCTACGCGCTGTTCGTGGACCGGCTGAGCCTAGCAGCGGCCGGCGATGCCCCCGGGCCTCACTTGAAGCCGAACAGCGGCGGAAAGGCGACGACGACGAAGGCCGCCCACGCTGCGTAGACCGGCAGGTAGGCCGTCTGCCAGCGCTCAAGGGCGAAGAACGGGCCACGGCCGGCGAGGAAGCGCGCGTACAGCCAGCCCGACCACGTCAGGTTGACCAGCAGAACGAGGTTTTCACCCAGTGCAGCCAACTTGTTCGGACTGACGCCGAACTCGGAGATCCGCCCGGCGATGGCGGCCAGTGCGACGATGTCGACGACCAGCGCGCAGAGGACGAGTAGAAGCTGCAGCGCGTCGAACACGCCCGGCGGGGCCTGCGGGTCGCGTGCCGAGACCGAATAGAGCAGCAGACCGAGCACGACCACCAGGAGCAGGTCGAAGCCGATGAGCACCTCCCTCTCCACGTCGATGCCGCTGCGCGTCCACACCATGGTGCCGAGGAAGGCGAGCAGCACCGCGGTGAACAGCGGCGTGAACAGGCGCGTCAGCACGGGCGCCATGTTCTCGATGACGCCCTGCTTGGCTTCCACGAGCCACGCGCCGACGATGACGGCCCCCATCGCGCCGCACGGGAGCATCCACTCCAGCACCAACCACTCCGTGTTCGCGCCGATGGCGGCGAAGGTGAGGCCGGTGAAAACCATGAGGACACCGCCGCCGAGGGCCATGAGCACGTAGTAGATGAACAGTTCGCCGGAGAAGCGCACGAAGTCCATCCGGCCGCTGCCGTCACGCCAGCGTCCTCCGGTGTAGGCGATGCCCACGACCAGCCACAGTGCTATCGGCAGGTGGAGCGCCGCTAGCGTCACCGTGTGACCGGGCGGCGCGGACGGGAAGACGTTGATGGCCAGCGCACCGGCGGCAAACGCCAGGGCCAGCCGCACGCAACCTGCCCGGTTCAGCCGGCGTTTCCACGCGAAGTAGCCGGCCAGGAACGGGAGCACGAAGAAACTGACATTGGGAAAGTACAGGAGGTGGGTGTCGAAGAAGCCATTTCCCGACCCGATCCGGGGATAGCCGAACAGCTCGGGCAGCTTGATCGCCGCGGCCGCGGCGACTGCCAGCGCTACCGCAACGACCGTCTCGCGCAGCGCGCTCCGGTGCGCCGCGCCGTCCACGGCCGTCGGCATCACGAGTTGCTTCCAGAGCCGCTCGGAATGCTCGCGGGCGAACTCACGCGACACCGCGTCGAGGTTGCCCATCCGCTTGACGGCCACCAGGAACGCCTCGTCGGCGGCAAGGCCGCTAGCGCGGAGCGCCGCGACCACATCGCGAAGGTGGCCTTCGAGTTCTTCCACGTCGGTATCGCGGATCGCCGGCCGCCGTCGCAGCCAGCTCCGCCACTGGCTGATCTGCGCTTCGAGCGCGTCGTCGTGCCTCACCATGCCGGCTCCAGCCGCCATCCCGGCGGCGCTTGTCCTGCCTCGACCGCCGTCGAAGACATCCTCCAGATTCCGCGCAACGTGGCGTCGACCACCTGCCATTGCCGCCTCTGCGTCTTCAGGCGCGCCCGCCCCGCCCTGGTGATGCGGTAGTACCGGCGCCGCCGGCCGGTCTCCGCCGTGGCCCAACGCGCCTCGACAAAGCCGAGACGCTCGAGGCGGTGAAGGACCGGATAGAGCATGCCGTCCGTCCACTTCAGATGGCCGTTCGACAACTCCCCCACCCGCTTGATGATCGCGTAGCCGTAGCTGTCACCCTCCACCAGGATCGCCAGCACCAGCGGCGCGGCCGAGGCGGCTACCAGGTCCTTGCTGATGTTCATCTTCATCCCTTCCGTCGACTGGAACGCGACGACGAGGACAGTACATAGCACAGCAATGCATTACGGTGCAAGGTATTCGTGGCCGACGAGCCAAAGCTACGATTGCGCCCGCACTGGACCCGCGACTGTCGCGGGAGCCAAACTGTTGAGCGAGCCCGATTGCCCGAGTCGGTCAATGGCGGCATGCGGATCCGTGGTTCGGGAACCCAGCGATTCGAGCAGCGCTATGGACACAGCAGCGCGAGGATCCGCGCCAGCGGGAGACCCGCATTGACGAGTCCCGAGACATGCTCGTGCTGGACCTCCGGCGGGAGTCCCACTGGAATCCGTGGTGCAGCCGTTCGATCGGGCCGAACCCAGGTATCGGAGCGATCGTGTCACCGGAACTCGAAGGAACGTTCCGAGAAGTCCAGACAGACGACGAGCGGGCCGACGAACACCAGTCGTACGTGATACTGCTGATGCAGATACTGGCTGACGGGGAGCCGCTACCGGCGCTTTCGGACGTGCTCGAGGAAACGGTGCGCGATCCAACATGGTATCAAGGCGTCCGGTCCGCTGCGCTCGACGTGCTGACGGCCTACCACACTAGAACTAGCGCCCCTCTCCAGGTTCTCCGCTGCCACGTCAAGCGGCGTCCCCCTTGCCGATCCACTCGCGAAGCGCCGCGTCGATCCGCGTTTGCCATCCGCGACCGCCAGCCTTGAAGTGGTCGATGACGTCGCGCGACAGACGGATGGTCGTCGACACCTTCGGATTCGCGCTTGGCGGCCTGCCCCGGCGAACTCTGGCCTGAGCGAACTTCTCCGGCCAGCCGTCGGCGGAAAGGTCCGGAGCGAGGTCCTTCTCAGAATCTGGGGCCGTAGAGCGTTCGTTCGCGTTCATTGGCTTTCCTCATGCTGATGATCCGGTAGGCGCCGTCGCGCCGTGTCCAAACGAGAACCACCATCCGGTGGTCGAGGAAACCGATCGTGATGAAGCGGTCCTCTCCGTAGTCCTGCCGGTCGTCCCCGACGGTCAGCGTCGCACCCGCGAGCACTTCGCCGGCCCGGGCCATGTCGAGGCCCCTGGCCTTGAGGGTGGCCGAGCGCTTTGCCGCGTCGAACTCGATCAGCACAATTCATGTTACTACAATAAATGGGGCCGGCTGCCCACGGCAAACCGCTGTCTCAAGCTTCAGACTCGGGTCAGGCCCGACGGACCTGCAGGGATTACCGGGGCAGCGCGAACACGAACAGCGTGTTGTTGGAGCTCGGACGAAGCTCCGCCGTCAACCTCCGGAAGGTCGAGGTCGACCCGCCCTCGGCGCCGGTACCAACCGCCACGTACTGCCGGCCGTCCACCGCGTAGCTGACCGGAAAACCGGTCACCGAGGAGCCGAGGTTGATCTCCCACAGCACTTCGCCGGTTTCCTGGTCCAGAGCCCAGAAGCGGCCGCCCACATCACCGCCGAACACGAGACCGCCACCAGTCGCGACGAGCGACATCGTCACCGCGAAGCGCTCGTGGAGCCAGCGCGTTTCACCGGTCTCGGCGGAGATCGCGTAGACCGTGCCGAGCAGTTCCTTCCCCGGCGCGAACTGGGTCTCGTTCACCAGCGCGTAGTGCATGGCCCCGCGGCCCACGCGTGTCGTCATCTGGGAGCACAAGTTCCGGAGCGGGTAGTACATCGTGTTCGTCAGCGGACTGTAGGCGCCGGCCTCCCAGTCCTTGCCGCCGAGGAGCGACGGACAGATCAGCCTCTCCTGCTCCAGTTCGGTGAACACGACTTCGGGGTTCTCGACTACTACGCCAGTCGCGCCGTCGATCCGCTCGATCACGTTCTGCGGAACCGTCGGCCGCGCCCACAGAAACTCGCCGGTCTCGCGGTCGAGCGTGTAGACGAGACCGGTCTTGCCCGGAACGCCGGTCACGACCTTCCGGACCTCACCCGGTTGAAGCCGGGGATTCCGCCACGCGACGGCCTCCGGGTCCGGCGCCACCACCGTATCGACCAGCAGCCGCTCGAACGGGTGGTCCAGGTCCCAGTGATCGTTCAGGTGCTGGTAGTACCAGCGCACCGCACCAGTGTCGACCTCCAGCGCCAGGGTCGAGTTGTGGAAGAGGTGCCTCTTCTCGTGGCCGCCGAGCAGGAACTTGGGCGCCGGCGAGGTGACCGACGTGCCAAGAATGAGCAGCTCGAGCTCCGGGTCGTAGCTCGGCGCCATCCAGGACCCGACGTGGTGCCGGTCCTCGTACGGCAAGTCGCCCCATGTCTCGTTGCCGGGCTCGCCCGGCCGTGGGATCAGCGGCCGGCGCCAGAGTTCTTCGCCGGTCACAGCACTATGAGCCGCGATGAAGCAGGCCTCGGGACCCCGGTTCGGCCGGCAGCTCCGACCCGAGATCACGCGACCGGCGGCGACCAGCGGTCCGGTCGAGTGCCTGGCCGGGTCGACCTCGTAGTCGACGATCTGGGTCTCCCACGCGAGCTCGCCAGTGACCGCGTCCAGCGCGTAGACGTAGCCGTCGTTTGCCGTGTCGATGATCAATCCGCCGTAGATCGCGAGACTCCGGTTGACCGTCTCCAGACCGCCGACGTGGGTCGCGATGTCCTTCGGGATCGGCCGCTTGTACTCCCACAGCAGGTCGCCGGTCGCCGCGTCGATGGCTTGCGTGACGCTGCTCGGGTTCGGGAAGTACATGACGCCGTCGTAGACCAGCGGCGTCCCCTGCTGACTGCCCGGCTGCAGACCGCGCGACCAGGCCATGGTCAGGTCGCCGACGTTCTCCCGGTCGATCTGATCGAGCGGGCTGTAAGCCCAGCCGTTCTGGGTGCGGCGCCAGTGCAACCAGTCGCCTGCATCCGGTTCCTCCAGCATCGCGTCGGTGACGGGAACGAAGGCGCCCTCCGACTGGGCGCCGGCCGAGGGCGCCACCAGAGACACGAGCGCCGTCGCCGCGGCAATCCGCAGGGGCAATCGAAGGAAACGCTCTCGACTCATACTCGGACTCCCCGGCTTAGGACCTCTTGCAGATAGCGAACGGCGAGCGTAGCGCAGGAGAAACGGCTCACGCCGCCCGCAGCGCCCGGCAGACGGCGCTATCCTCACCGGATGCCAACGGACAACGGCCGGATCGTGATCACCGGGCTCGGCGCCGTCACACCGGTGGGCAACGATGTCGAGACCTTCTGGCGACGGATGAAGGCCGGCGACTCGGGCGCCGGGCCGATCACCTCGTTCGACACCGAGGCCTTCAAGGTGAAGATCGCCTGCGAGGTACGGGACTTCGACCCCACCGAGTGGCTGGCCGGCAAGGCGGCCCGCCGGCTGGCGCGGTCGACCCACTTCGCCGTGGCATCGGCCAAGCAGGCCCTCCTGGACGCCGATCTGGAGATCGACCCCGCCGCAGCTCACCGCTACGGGATCACCTTCAACACCGGCGGCGGCGGCGTGGCGAGCATGGAGAACGGCACCCGGCAACTGGTCGCGCACGGCCCACGCAAGGCGAACCCCTTCCTGATCACCGACGTGATGCCGAACGCTGTCTCGTGCCTGATCTCGATCGAGCTCGGCGTCACCGGCCCCACCACCACCTCGACCCTGGCCTGCGCGAGCGGCAACTACGCCCTGCTGGAGGCCTACCGGCTGCTGCGCTCGGGAGAGGTCGACGCGGTGGTCGCCGGCGGCACAGAGGCGTGCATCACGCCGCTGATCGTCGCCACGTTCTCCCGTCTGCAGGCCCTCTCTACCCGCAACGACGACCCGCGGGCCGCGAGCCGACCGTTCGATGCCGACCGCGACGGTTTCGTATTTGGAGAGGGCGCCGCCGCGTTCGTGGTCGAGACCGAACGGCACGCGGAGCAGCGGGGCGCCCGCGCCTACGCCGAGGTCAGGGGCGGCGCGGTCACCGCCGACGCGCACCACCTGACCGCGCCGCGTCCCGACGGCGCGGGCGCTGCCGCCGCAATGACCCGCGCCCTCGAGTCGAGCGCGGTCGACCCTGGTGAAGTCGACGCCGTGTTCGCCCACGGCACGGCGACGCCGCTGGGCGACGTTGCCGAGACCCTGGCGATCAAGGCAGCCCTCGGCGAACACGCCCGGGAGGTCGCGGTGACCGCCACCAAGTCCCAGGTCGGCCACATGCTGGGGGCGGCCGGCGCGGTATCGGCCCTGGCCGCGGTCAAGACGATTCGTGAGGGCACGATCCCCCCGACGATCAACCTGGAACGACCGGACCCAAACTGCGACCTGGACTACGTCCCGAATCGGGCCCGGGCCCACCCCACCAACGTGGCGCTCGTGAACGCCTTCGGCTTCGGCGGTCAGAATGTGGTCGTCGTGCTGGCCCACCCGGGTTGAGGCCACTCGACAGAACAGCGAAGCCCCAAGGAGACGCCATGACGTTCAGATCGATCCGAATCGCACTCCTGTTCCTGCTGGTCGCCGCGCTGCCGGTTGCCGCGAACGACGAAGCCGACCTCAGGCCGCAGCAGTGGCGGCAGGACTACGACCGCTACCTCGAAGCCCAGAGCGAGTACCGGCGGAACGCCGGCGTCGCCACGGGCAGGAACGGCGCCGTCAGCGTCGCCTACAACGCGCTCGCCGCGCGCGCCGGACTCGAAGCGTTGAAGCAGGGCGGCAACGCGATGGACGCCCTGCTCACATCGGCGCTCACCCAGGTGGCGCTGACCGCGGGAGCGCCGATCAGCTACTTCGGGGTCATGTCGCTCGTGTACTACGACGCCTCGACCGACACCGTGTACACGATGAACGCCGAGTGGAACACGGTGCTCGCGGAAACGAACCCGATGTCGATCCCAGGCGGCGTCGACCTGAGCGATCCCGAGCGCGGCATGCTGGGCCGCGATCCGAGCGGCCGGACGGCCCTGGTCGGCGGCTTCATGAAGGGTGTCGGCTCGGCGCACGAGCGGTTCGGTGAGCTCCCGTTCGAGCAGTTGTTCCAGCCGGCGGTCGCCGTTGCCGAGGAGGGCTTCGCCATCTCGGAGCGGATGGCGTCCTACTGGACCCTGCGCGCCGAAGACCTCGCCCGCCTGCCGGAGACCCGCGCCACGCTGCTCAAGGCCGACGGATCGGCGTACGCGGCGGGCGACACGTTCCGCCAACCAGCGTTGGCCGAGACCCTGCGGGCGGTGGCCGCCGAAGGCGTCGACTACATGTATACGGGGCCGTGGGCCGAACGCCTTGTTGCAGCCGTCCAGGCCGACGGCGGCCGCATGACGCTTGAGGATCTAGCGGCCTACGAGGTGATCTGGAGCGAACCGCTCCAGGCCGACCTGGGCAACGGCTACCGGGTCTACACCAACCCGCCGCCCAACAACGGCGGCGCCTCCCTGATCCTCGCTCAGCACCTGGCGAGAGCTTCGGGCCTGGCCGCCGACGGCCACTGGTCCGAATCGGGCACGGCGCTCAAGAAGGCGCTCGACATCACCCAGCTCTACGCGCTGGACTTTCTGCCCGACGCGATGGTCGGCCAGATGTACCCCGGCGTCGACCTGTCGACCGGCGGCATGCTGGACCCCGCGAACGCGGCCAAGCTCTGGCCCCTGGTCGAGGGCGGCAGGATTCCGACTCCCTTCTCGCCCCGGCCGCCGCAGCACTCCGACGATGTCGTGGCGGTCGACCGCCACGGCAACATCGCCGCCATGACCCAGAGCATCAACTGCGTCCTCTGGGGCAAGACGGCGATCGTCACCGGCGGCGTCACGATCGGCGACCCGGCCTCCTTCCAGCAGATGCAGATCGCCCGCGCCGGCCCCGGCAACCGACTCGAGTCGCCCACCGAGACCGGCATCCTGTTCCGCGACGGCAAGGCCGTGCTCGGCTTCGCCTCGATGGGCTCGGGCCTGCACCAACGGACCTTCCAGGCCCTGCAGAACGTCATCCACTTCGGCATGACGGTCGACGAGGCGATCGACGCCCCCGACTTCTTCATGCCCTCGTTCACGCCCGCCGGCGTCAAGGTCGCGGTCCCCAAGGGCCGTTTCCCCACGCACGTTCTGGACGAGACGGGCTACGACTACGTCGAGTTCGACACCGAAGGCGCCCGCTTCGGCGGCGAGGGCGTGTGGATCGCGATCAGCCGCGACCCCCAGACCGGCGAACTCCGCGCCGCCTCCCACAACCGCAGCAACAGCGCCGCGGTCGCCTTCTGACGGCGCCTGGCCGGCCGGAGACGGCCATCTGCCCGGCATCCGGTTCCTGCATCATCTGCGGCTCTGGACTCTCTCCCGAATCGCGTCAAGCACCTGCCGAAGCATGCGGGGCGCCGCGTAGTCCAAAATCCGAGCAGAGAGCATGCCGCCCGGGTCGCTGAGCACCCGATACACAAGGACGGTGCGCTCCGGGGCGAGCGGAATCAGGGTCCAAGAACCGGTGCTGGTCCGGACGTTGCCGGAGCCTTCAACGTAGGTCCAGCCAGCTCGCCAGCCGGTACCCGAGCCGGTGGCGAAGGTCTCGGTCTCGACCCGTAGCGTGTACCGCCTGTCCCGCACCGGGAACGGCATGTCGAAGACCTGCCGGTTCAGGTAGACGCCCGGCGAGACCGGCTCGACATCGGACTCGAGCATCCGTGGCATGAACTCGTCGAACTCCTCCGCCGCGTCGACCACGTCGCGCACTGCCGCCAGGGGCTCTTCGATGAGGCCGAAGCCGCAGCCTTCCCGGATCCGGCGGCCGGCAGCACGGCTTGACACGCTCCACTGCCCGACAGGGGGCAGATCCTGCGCCAACCCAAGCTCGCCGCCCTGCGTGATTCCACCGCCGGCAGCGAGATCGGGGCTACAGAGATCAAGCGCCGGCGCCGGCCCGACGGCTAGCGCCAGGCTGACCGCGACCGCGCTGGCTGCCATGCCGTCGACTCTACTGCGGAGGAACCCACCCTCTTCATCCCGTCGGAGCACCCGTCATACGGCAACACGATCGATCGTGCTACCGTTGTACGACCATGACCGAAGTGACCCTTTCACCCAAGTACCAGGTCGTCATCCCGCTTGAGATCCGCAAGGCTCTACGGCTCAAGCCAGGTCAGAAGATCCAGGCGATTCGCCTCGGCGGGCGCATCGAACTGATTCCGGTCAAGCCGATGCGGGAATACCGAGGGTTCGCCAAGGGAATCGACACGACGGTCGACCGCGAGCCCGATCGACTGTGAACGTCGTCGACTCGTCGGCGTGGCTTGAGTTCCTCGCCGACTCCGAGCGTGCAGATCTGTATGAAGAGCCCATCCTCGACACAAGGAGGCTCCTCGTACCCGTGATTTGCCTCTACGAGGTGTTCAGGGTCATGGCCCGACAGCGTTCCGAGGCCGAGGCACTGGAGGCCGTTGCGGCCATGCAGCAAGGTACGGTCATCGACCTGTCCGCCGAACTCGCGCTCCGTGCGGCGCAGTTGTCCCTCGAATTCTCGCTGCCGATGGCCGACGCCACGATCCTCGCGACCACGTACTCGGAACAAGCGGAACTCTGGACCCAGGACTCGGACTTCGAAGGTCTGCGGGACGTTCGCTACTTCCCCAGGTAGCCGGCAACCGCGGTCGCCCTCAAGATGCTCGGCGGGACGCCCGTAACCGGCCGAAGTAGTCGAATGCCGCACGCTTCACCTTGGGCGCCAGCAGCAGGGTCGCGATCAGGTTCGGCACCGCCATCAACGCGAGGGCCGTGTCGATCAGGTTGATCACCATGCTGGCGCTCCACCAAGCGCCGAGGAAGATGCCCCCGAGGTAGAACCAGGTGTACAGCCCGTCGTGCTTCGCGCCGAACAGGTAGGCGAAGCAGCGCTTGCCGTAGTACGAGTAGCTCACCATCGTCGAGATCGCGAACATCATCACGATCAGTACGAGCAACGCGCGGCCCGTGGTACCGAGGGCGCTCTGGACCGCGTCCGCGGTCAGCGAAACGCCGGTGATCTCACCGACGGTCTCCAGGCCGCTGGACAGGATGACGAAGGCGGTCAGGCTGCACACGACGATCGTGTCGATGAACGGCCCCAGCATGGCGACCAGGCCCTCGCGCACGGGCTCGCTCGTCTTCGCCGCGCCGTGCGCGATCGGCGCAGTGCCAAGCCCGGCTTCGTTCGAGAACGCCGCGCGGCGGACGCCGATCATCATGGCCTGCTGGAAGCCGATCCCCATCGCGCCGCCGGCCACGGCGGTGCCGGTGAAGGCTTCGCGGAAGATGCGGGCGAACACCTCGACGGCCACGTCCGAACGCACGAACAGGACGCATAGGGCCATGCCCAGGTACAGCAGGCACATCGCGGGCACGAAGCGAGCCGTCACCGCGCCGATCCGCTCGACGCCGC
Source organism: Candidatus Multivorans sp. (assembly GCA_965205295.1). Lineage (GTDB taxonomy): Bacteria > Acidobacteriota > Thermoanaerobaculia > Multivoradales > Multivoraceae > Multivorans. Next base: position 188,372 of record OZ242167.1, on the reverse strand, counting down.
CGAACGCGACCAGAGCCACCAGGGCCACGCAGCCCACGCCGGTCAGGATCGGATCGAGTCCGAACTGGGAATTCAGCAACTCCGCGACCTGGTTGCTCTGGAACATCGGCAGGCAACCGAACAGGCCGAAGGAGCAGAACATGATCGCCAGCGGCCGGAACTTCTTTCCCAGGCCAAGTTCGATCGTGTACATCGGACCGCCCTGGAGCGTGCCCCGCTCGTCCCGGCCACGGTAGATCTGCGACAGGGTGCAGGAACAGAACTTGGTCCCCATGCCTACGACCGCCGCCACCCACATCCAGAACACGGCACCGGCGCCGCCCTGGGTCACGGCGATCGCCACGCCACCGATGTTGCCGACGCCGATGGTCGCCGCCAGCGCCGTGGAGAGGGCCTGGAAGTGGCTGATGTGCCCCGGATCGTCGTCGGAGTCGTACCTCCCGAGCGTGACCGCCGTAGCGTGCCCCATGTGGAAGAGGGGCCGGAGGCGCAGGTAGAGGCAGAAGAAGGCGCCCGAACCGATCAGCAGGACGACCAGGGGCATGCCCCAGGCGTACCCCACGACGACCTGCAGGAAGTTGTCTAGCGCCTGCAAACGATCACGCCCTGCTCACCGCCAGGTGTCCGCCCGCGGCACTCCGCTTCCGAACCCTTCACTCGACGACGTCCAGACTCAGCGGATCCCGCGCCGGCAGCATGGTGACCCCACCGCCGATCTTCGCCGCGATCTCCGCCATCGTGGCGCGGCCGTCACTGTCGCCCGGCTCGATCGCCTCCCAGTCGCCGACGATCAGCATGACCAGCTTGTCCGGGGCGAGGTAGCGCTCGGCCACCCGCTGAACGTCCGCCGGCGTCACTGCCTCGACGTTCTCGCGGTACGTCCGCCAGTAGCTGTGAGGCCGGCCCAGGAACTCGTCCTGGGCGAAAATGGACGCCACCGCCAGCGCCGATTCGAAGTTGCCTGGGAAGGTCTCGATCACGGACGCCTTGACCGTCCGGAGTTCGTCCTCCGGGACCGGTTCCGCCCGCAGGCGGTCGATCTCCTCGAGCGCGATCTTCGCCGCGAAGGCCACCGTCTCGCTCTTCGATTGGAAGGTGACGCTGAGATTGCCGGGCCAGTGGTTGCCGATACCGAAGTTCGAGTAGGCGCCGTACGCGAGTCCCTCGTCCGAGCGGATCCTCTTCATCAACCGGGTGGTGAAGCCGCCGTTGCCGAGAACACTGTCCATCATCGCCAGCGCGAAGTGGTCGGGATCGTCCCAGTTCTCGCGCTGGAAGGTCCGGTGGCCGATCTGCACCCGCCCCTGCGGGATGTCCTGCCGGGCAACGTAGACGCCCGCCGGAGGCTCGTGCTCCGCCCCCTGCGGCGGCCACGGCGCCTGCTGCGTCCCTTCGCCATCGAAACGGTCGAGCAGCGCCGACAGCTTGGCCTCGAGTTCGTCGCCGTCGAAGTCGCCGGCGGCCGCGATGACCATGTGCCGAGGATGGACGTACCTGCGGTGGAACGAGGCGAGGTCTCCCCGCTCGATCGTCGAAAGCGAGGCTTCGGTGACAAACCGGGATTCGACGTGGTCGCGTCCGTAGAGCAACCACTGGCCTTCGCGGCCCGCGACAGAGGCGGGATCGTCGTTGCGCTGCTTCAGGCTCTCCAACTCGTTCTGCTTGGCGAGATCGAGGCGCTCCACATCGAAGCGGGGGTCGCTGAGCATGGAGAAGAACAGGTCGAGACACTCGTCGAGCACCGTCGACAGGCAGTTCATCGACATTCGGGTGTCGGTGCTGCCTATCCGTGACGAGAAATCGCCGGCGACCGCCTCCACCGCTTCGTCGAAGGCCTTCGCTTCGAGTTCGCCGGCGCCGCCCGTCCGCATCAGGTTGCCGGTGAGGCCGGCCAGCCCCGTCTTCTCCGCCGGCTCCAGGTAGGCGCCGATGCGGAGGCGCACCGTGATGTCGACCAGCGGCAGGGCGTGGTCCTCCACCAGGTAGGCCGGAACGCCGGCCGCGAGCTCGCGCCGGTAGGAGTCCGCATCCGGCAGCTCGAAGTCGAGCGGGCCGTAGGTCAGTTTGGTCGGATGATCGACGATCTCGCCGCCGCTCTGGGCACTGCCGGGGGCATTCAGCCCGACCAGCAGGGCCGGGAAGACCAGGACACTCAGTTGCCGGCGGCCAACCCTCAAGTGCACGCGCGCCATCATCGCTCACCCCCTTCGCCTTCCCCCAGTTCGGCGAGCCGTTCCTCGATCACACCCCGCATCCAGTCGAGCGCCGGCCGCATCTCTTCCGGCACCTGGGCCGCCTGGGCGTCGATCTGCTCGAGAACCGCCTCCAGTTGAGCCGGATCCTCGATCGCCTCGATTGCCTTCGCCTGCGAGATCAGGGCCGTCCGCATCTCCGGCGGCAGGGCCTCCAGTTCGGCGGGGATCTCCTGCGCCTCCGAGCCCGCCTTGCGGTAGTAGAGGCTGACCAGCCGGTTGGACGGTTCGAAGTACTTCGCCGCCACCCGCTGCACGTCCTCCGCCGTGACCTGGTTCGTGCGCTCCGCCACCGTGTTCAGGTAGCGCCAGTCGCCCAGCGCGTCGCTGACCGCCAACTGGATCATCAGGAAGAACGGACTGCGTAGTTGCCGGTAGGTATCCGCCGACACCCGGTTCTTGACCTTGGACAGTTCGTCCTCCGGCACCGGTTCGGCGATCAGTTCCTCGACGACCTGGTCCCAGGCGGCCAGGAGCTGTTCGGGCGTGGCCTCGCCCTTGGTCTCGGACCGCAGGTTGAACACGCCGGCGTACTTCCTCGCCTCGTAGAAGGCGCTGGCGCTGGACGCGACCTCGGCGCCCTCGACCATTTCCTCGTAGAGGCGCCCGGTGCGGCCGTTGAGGACGCCCGCGATCACGTCGAGTGCGTACCCGTCCGCGTGTCCGAACGGCGCCGCGTGGTACCGGACCTGGAGTTGCGGCTGACAATCGCACTCGGCGGTCAGCCGCTTCTCGGCAAGTTGCTCCGCCTCGAGCGTGACGACATCCGGGACCTCGCCTTCGCTCCGCTCCAGCCGGCCGAAGTAGCGTTCGGCCAGTTCCCGGACCTCGGCCGGATCGAAGTTGCCGACCAGGACACCAGTCAGGTTGTTCGGGGCGTAGTAGCTGCCGAAGAACTCGTCGGCCTGCGCCTTGCTGATCACCTCCAGGTCGGACGGCCAACCCACGACCGGCCAACTGTACGGGTGGGACTGCCAGAACATGGCGTCCGCCTGCTCGTCGTAGCGGCCCGTCGGCGTCGACTCGGTGCGCAGGCGCCTCTCCTCGTAGACGACGTCGCGCTCGGAGTAGAACTCCCGGAACACCGGATTCAGCAGCCGGTCGGACTCGAGCCAGAACCAGAGTTCGAGCCTGTTCGCCGGCAACTGATTGATGTAGACCGTGAAGTCTTCGCTGGTGAAGGCGTTCAGGCTCGTGCCGCCGCCATCGGTGTAGACCTTGTCCAGCTCGTCCTTCACCATGAGTTCTCGCTGCTCCTCGACGAGCTCCTGGAACTCGGCGCGGAGGGCGTTCAGGGTGTCGGTCCGGTGGGCCGGGTCGTACGGATCGTCGATCTCACCCAGCCGGTAGCGGCGACGCTGCTCGCGCAGTTCGGCGCGGACCTTCTCCTGGACCGCCTCCTGCTCCGCGATGATCTCGAGGTCCCGCTCGATGTCCTTCGTGCCTATCGTGTGCGTGCCCTTGAACATCATGTGCTCGAAGAAGTGAGCCAGACCGGTGATCCCCGGCCGCTCGTTCGCCGAGCCCACATGGGCTGCCCAGGCGACCGCCACCGTGGTCAGCTCCGGGCGCCGCACGAGCAGGAAGCGCATGCCGTTGTCGAGTTCGAACTCCTCGACCGGCACCGCCGCCGCGGTCGGCGCGTCCTCCTGAGCGGACACACTCGAAGGCGAGACGGCTAGAGGCGCCAGGGCGGCAACCAGCACCATGGCGAGTCCACGAACGATGGCGGAAGTGGGCAGACCTCCTCTGCTCCCGTGTGGTTTCCTCACAGACAGTTCTCCCCTTCTTCTCGCCCGACTTCCCGTAGACCCACCGGTCATCCCTCCAACGCAGGACCAAGCGACTCTACCGCTTCCACTCGATATCGTCCGCGCTCGCCCGCGGATTGCCATCGAACTGTCAGGGACGGTTGACATTCGGGCGCCAGCGGCTCTACTGTTAGCACTCGTCCGGCTTGAGTGCTAACAGCACTCCTGCCGAATGGCCGGGAAGCGGGAAGAACACGGCAGCCACGAACGCCACGGGCGGGCGGGGCCCCGAATGGTCCGAACGACTTCCATGTTGAACACCAAGCAAGACCAAGCAAGAAGGAGGAGAGTACTGGTGAACGTACGTCCGCTTCACGACCGGGTTGTCGTCAAGAGGCTCGAAGAGGAAGAGCAGGTTCGGGGAGGAATCATCATCCCGGACGCTGCCAAGGAGAAGCCGCAGGAGGCCGAAGTAGTTGCCGTCGGCCCCGGCAAGTTGCAGAGAGGCGGCGACCGCGCGGCGATGGACGTCAGCGTCGGCGACCGCGTTCTGATCGGCAAATACTCGGGCAGCGACATCAAGATCGACGACGAAGACATGGTCATCCTGCGCGAGGACGAGATCCTCGCGATCGTGGGATAAGGCCGCAACGAAGGCTGGAGATAAAAGGTACATGGCAAAGCAGATCGTCTACTCCGAGGAAGCGCGCGGCGCGATTCTTCGCGGAGTCAACAAGCTCGCCGACGCTGTCAAGGTGACGCTCGGCCCCAAGGGCCGGAACGTCGTCATTGAGAAGTCGTTCGGCTCCCCCACGATCACCAAGGACGGCGTCACCGTCGCCAAGGAGATCGAACTGACGGACGGGCTCGAGAACATGGGCGCACAGATGGTGCGCGAGGTGGCCTCGAAGACCTCCGACGTTGCCGGTGACGGCACCACCACCGCCACCGTCCTGGCGCAGGCCATCCTGCGCGAGGGCGCCAGGAACGTGACCGCCGGCGCCAACCCGATGGAACTGAAGCGCGGCATCGAGATCGCGGTCGGCACCGCCGTCGACGCCATCGACGCCCTGTCCAAGGACGTCCAGGACAGCGAGGAGATCGCCAACGTCGGCACCATTTCGGCAAACAACGACCCCGAGATCGGCCAGATCATCGCCGAGGCGATGGACAAGGTCGGCAAGGACGGCGTGATCACGGTGGAAGAGGCCAAGGGCCTGCAGACCGAGCTCGAGGTGGTCGAGGGCATGCAGTTCGACCGCGGTTACCTGTCGCCCTACTTCGTCACCGACGCCGACCGCATGGAGTGCGTGGTCGAGAACTGCGTCGTCCTCCTGCACGAGAAGAAGGTCAGCAACATGAAGGACCTGCTGCCGATCCTCGAGCAGGTGGCCAAGCAGGGCAAGCCGATGCTGATCATCGCCGAGGACGTCGAGGGCGAGGCGCTGGCCACCCTGGTCGTCAACAAGCTGCGCGGCACGCTGCACGCGGCCGCGGTCAAGGCGCCGGGCTTCGGCGATCGCCGCAAGGCCATGCTCGAGGACATCGCGATCCTCACCGGCGGCCGGGTGATCACCGAGGACCTCGGCATCAAGCTCGAGAACGTCCAGTGGCAGGACCTCGGCGAGGCGAAGAAGGTGGTTCTCACCAAGGACGACACGACGATCGTCACCGAGGCGGGCGACACGAGCCGTCAGGCAACGATCGCCGGCCGGGTCAAGCAGATCCGCAACCAGATCGAAGAGACCACCTCCGACTACGACCGCGAGAAGCTCCAGGAGCGTCTGGCGAAGTTGGTCGGCGGCGTCGCCGTGATCCGGGTTGGGGCCGCGACCGAGACCGAGATGAAGGAGAAGAAGGCTCGGGTCGAGGACGCCATGCACGCCACCAAGGCGGCGGTCGAAGAAGGTGTGGTCCCGGGCGGCGGCGTGGCGCTGCTGCGCGCGATCGAGGCCGTGGCCGAGCTGGAAGAGGAAGGCGACCTGGCTGTCGGCATCGCGATCGTCAAGCGGGCGCTCGAAGAGCCCACGCGCCAGATCGCAGCGAACGCCGGGGTCGAAGGTTCGGTCATCGTCCGCGATGCCATGCTGCTGACCGGTTCGATCGGCTACAACGCCGCGACCAACGAGATGGAGGACCTGCTCGCTGCCGGTGTCATCGACCCGGCCAAGGTCACCAAGACGGCGCTGCAGAACGCCGCGTCGATCGCCGGCCTGATGCTGACCACGGAGGCCCTCGTCGCCGAGATCAAGGAAGACAAGCCGCCAGCCCCGGGCGGGGCCGACATGGGCGGCATGGGCGGCATGGGCGGCATGATGTAGCCGTCTGACCTTCCAGGTCGTCGTTCCATCCGAGCGCCCGATGACGGACGCTCGGACTGGTTCACGGGTGACGCGGTTCGCGCCACCCGGGCTCTGCTGAACGAATCAAGGGCGACCCTCCGGGGTCGCCCTTTTTCATTTCGCCCGTGGTGCGCCGCGGCGCCTAGTCGCTCGCCTGCGGCTTCCCTGGCGCCGGAACCGGCAGCCTCGAGGTCGCCAGAACCACGCGAACGAGTTCAGCCTGTCTGGAGCACCAGGTCTTGGAGAGGGCCTGCTTGACCAGTTGACGCACCGACTCGGGCTTCCGATTCGTGGTCCGCGCGATGTCGGCCACTGTCTTGCCTTCGGCCAGGGCGGCCGCGACGCGGCTCTCGGCGGGCGTCAGTCCGAGAGATCTCGCAATCTGTTCCGCATTCACCGGAGTCGCTTGCCACGGGTCGACGACCACCACCAGCGCCGCAATCCGCGGGCTGCAGTCGGGGCTCCCCGCTACCGGATTGATCCAAGCGGTCAGAGGACGCTGATCGGGCCACGCACCGAGGACCGCTACTGACGCGTGCGGTGGCTCGTCCGTTCCGCTGAGCGCGGCGGCCAGGAGGTCCTCGAAGGCTTCGGCGTCCTGGAAGCGATGCGCAGCCAGCCGGCCGTTCCGTTCGCGGAGTCCCCCGTCCGCCAGCAGCACGTCGCGGCCGCGGGCGTTGGACTCGACGACCGCACCCTTACGGTCGAGGCAGATCAACCCGACCAGGTCCTGGTCGACCAATGTGCCCACTACACCTTTCAACTTGCCGGGGCCTGGATGAGGCTCACCAGAAGAGGAGCCATGCCTTGCAACAGACATCAATCGGGGCTTGTCAGGTCAAGCGGGAGGCCATAGGAGTCGGCGCCCGCCTTTCGCGAACGCAGGGCAGGGACCCATCAACCGACGGTTCCGATCTGTCGCGCTTGACAGAGAACTTAAAATTTTCACAAGAGTACGGCAACACCCCGATGAACCCCCTAAAATGGGAGGGACAAGTCGGACGGTCCGGCGGAAAACTGTTCCCGCCGTCTAGCGCCTGACACCGCTCACGACGCGCTGCGGTCGGCCGCGCATTCACTCCGGCTGTGCAAGCTGGGGAACCGGTTGGGGAACCGGCAACCGGGAGGTCGAAAGAACCAACCGGACCAGATCGGCCTGCCTGCGGCACCAGGTCTTGGCCAGCGCCCGCTTGACCAGCCAGCGGACCGTTTGAGGAGACCGGCCTGTAGCTTTGGCAATCTCGCCTACCGTACTTCCCTCGGCCAGCCACGCCGCGACACCGCTCTCCGCAGGTGTCAGGCCCAGGGAGATGCCGACCTGTTCCGGATCCACCGGAATCATGACCCACGGATCGACGATCGTCACAAGAGCCGCAACGCTCGAGCCGCCATCCTGAACAGGAGGCACCGGGTTGACATGAACGGTCAGCGGTCGCTGGCCCGGCCACGCACCCAGAACGGCCGAAGCGCCGACCCCGGGAACGGCTGACCCATCGAGCGCGGCCTGCAGCAAACGCTCGAAGACCGCAGCGTCGTCGAGGCGATGAGTACCCAGCCGTCCATTCCGTTCGCGGAGACCACCGTCCGCACCAAGTACCTGCCGCGCGCGAGCGTTCGATTCGACGATCACTCCGCGACCGTCAAGACAGACCAGACCCACAAGCGTCTGATCGACCAGGGCGCTGACCAACCCCTGAAGCTCACTCGATGGGAATCCGGGGTGACCGCCGGACGCCCCTTCTCTACTTACAGACATTGATCCCTCGACGTGGGGCATCGTTTCAACTGGTACGAAGATCCCGTGGATCGCCGCACCCCGACTGCTCAGCGTCTCCGGGCTTCCGGTTCGCTGCACGCAGTAAGGCTAGTGAACCTGAGGTCAATTTCACCGGACCCGTAGCGTCCACTAACGGACAATTCACGGCGACCAGCGGACACGACGCCGTCGCCCTGGCGGGGCAGAACTTCCGGCATCCGGCGCTTCACGCCGGATGCCGGCGGGGACGCCGTCGCACCCGGTTTCTGCCGCGCAGTCTCCTCGCTCAGTTCAGCAGCCGCCTCCCAGAGTAGGGCCGCCATCCAACAGGGCGGCAATCACATCCTCCACCGGCACGCTCTCCGGCTCGCCGCGAAACTCGGCCAGCCGGCGGTAGGCCTCAGCCGCGGCCCGGTGGAAGCCCTCGGGCAGACCAGCCGCCGCCATCGTGTCGGCGATCTCCTCCATCTCGCCGGCAAAGCGCCATGCCTTCGGGGCCGTCGCCGACGCCGACCTCACACTTCGTTGCTCCAATCCCGGCTGAGACCGGGCCCACTCACCGAGCAGACCGTCCTCGACGCCGTAGGCGCGTGCCGCGGCGCGCAGGGCCAGGAGTAGCGCCGAACTGCCCTTGGTGAAGCCGGCGTAGCACATCTTGAGCGCCGAGGCGGCGCCGACCTTCGCCTCGAGGTCGACCGCCTCGAGCGCGGAACCGGCGAACAAGGCCGCCGTCTCCGGCGCACCGTCGCCGGAGAGATAGAGCCGCGTGGTGCCGGGCCGAACCGCGGGCGGGCCGACGATGCCGCCGTCCACGAAGCGCGCGCCTCCCGCCGTGGCGGCCCCTGCGATCTCGAGTGCGGTGGCAGGCGACACCGCGTTCGCATCGACGTACAGGCCGTCGAAGCCGGTGGCGGCGACCGCCTCGGCGAGCGCCAAGGCGGCGTGCGGCGGGCAGACCGACACCACCGCGTCGGCCGCCGCGGTCGCCGCAACGAGCGTCTCCAGGTCCTCGAAGCCGGCGCCTTCGGCCCGGGCACGAGTCTCACGGCTTCGTCCCTCGGACGCCCACACGACCCGCACAGACGCCGCCACGGAAGCGCCGACGGTGACCCCCATCGCTCCGGGATGGAGCAGACCGACAGTGGCGATGGTCAAGGGAACGCTTGCCGCGCTTCGGCCGGCGTCAACCCGAGTGGCGCGATCCGCGCCACCGTGAACCAGTCCGTGCGCCCGTCATCGGGCGCATGGATGGCGCCGCCCGAAGTTTCCGCCGCCCTGGCGGCCGCCTCGGCATCCTCAGCGCGGGCGCCCGAGAGCAGGTTGTACATGCCGTAGTTGCCTTCGTGGCACGCGTACTCGAACATCGGCAACGGGTTTCTCGTCATCGGCACGACGGCGGTCCACGGACGCGCAAACGACTCCGGGTCGTCGATCGTGTACTCGTAGACCAGCCGATCCTCCTCCACCCGGGTGAACCGCTCGGTCAGACGCATGTTCGCGCCGGAACCCCGGAAGCTGGTCTGGTCGGTGAAGTTCGTCGTCACGACCACCAGGGTGCCGCCCTCCCAGTGCCCCCGCGAGTCACCCCGCCACTGGCGGACATCCTCCGGCAGCGGTGCGCGCCCGTCGAGGGGCACGATCCGAGAGTCGTGAACCATCTCGACCAGCAGCACGACCGTGTGTTCGGTCTGGAAGATCTGGACGTTGTTGTTGTAGGCGCTGGGGCTCATCGGCGGTCCCGCGTTGAACCCCAGGATGCAGCGTTCGGCAACGCCGCGGTCTTCGGGACCGTGCGCCGGCCGTCGCCGCGCCTCGGTTCGCTGGGCGATCCGGCCCTTCGCGGCCTCGGTCAACTCGGGAATCCGGCCGTCGGGCGGATCGACGATCAGCGATGTCCGCCGGTCGTCCGTCAGCTTGTCGCCGTAGTCCCACCAGAACTGGTTGTAGGCGTTCGCCACGTCGGCCTGCGCGGACAGGCCATCGTCGGTTCGTCGATCCTTGTTGCGCCGCGCCAGCGTCTGCTCTTCGAAGTTGCTGGCCTCCTCCGCGCTGAGATGCTCCCGCTCGCCGAACTCCTCGGGGCGCTCGAGCGGCGTGATCGTGCGGAAGTCCCAGACTCCCCGCAGGTCCGGGGCGCCCCAGGCGGTTCGTTCAAGCTCCGCTGAACCGTCCTGCGCCGAGAGCGCGGCCGAAGCCAGCCCGGCAACGATGAAGGCCGCGATCGAGGCCGTGTGCTTGCCCATGCGAGTTCCTCCCCGGAAGACTGCTCCGCCAGTGTATCGACCCGCCTACGACCGGGGCGCAAACAGCGAGCGGTCCGGCGGCCGGCAGAACCAGATCGCCACGCCCCCCAGCAGTCCAAGACCAGCCAGGATCCACAGCGTGCCGGCGTACGACCCCGTGCGGTCGGCAGCCGCGCCCGCCAGGGTCGGCGCCAGGTAACCCAGGACGCCCGTGATGGCTATCTTCACGCCGACGGTGCCGACGAAGGCGCCGCGCCCGAAGAACTCGGCGAACACGACCGCGGCACTCGTGTAGGCGGCGCCGTAGGCAACTCCCAACGCGAAGACGCAGGGATAGGCGACCAGGGCCGAATCGGCCGTGGCCAGAACCGCCAGTCCAACCCCGTGAAGCACCGTGGCGAGCGCCAGCACCCGGGTCGGCGCCATGAAGTCTCCCAGGGCGCCGCTCAACCGGCCGAAGGAGCTGGCGCCGACCCGGACACCCAGAATCGCCCCCGCCGCCGTCGAGGCAAAGCCGAGATCCTCCAGGTGAAGGGCGCCGTGTGCACTCATCACACGCCAGGAGATCGTGTTCGCCCCCGCCGCGAAACCGGCGATCCAGAAGTGGGGCGTCCAGACCGCCCGAGCCACGACACCGAATCCGGCCGCGGCTTCAGGAGGTTTCGGGTCCTCCGCCTCCTCTCGGTCGGCGGGCGCCAGACCGTCACGCCGCTGGCCCAGGTCGCTCGGTCGATTCCGGATCAGGGCCGCCGCCACCAAGGCGACCAACACCGAGATGCCGGCGATGATCTGCCAACCGGTACGCCAGTTCCAGTGACGCAGAATGACGGCGTCGACCGGCGTCACCAAACCGCCGACGACTCCCGCACCCAGCAGGATGACGGCAGTGGCACGAGCGCGGTACCTCCGAAACCAGAACACGGCCAGCGCCTGAGCCGGCAGCACGGTCGAGAGGCCGATGCCGATGCCTCCGACGAGCGAGAAGCCGAGGTAGAACTCCATCGCCGATTCGGCCCGGCTCACCATCCAGAAACCGGCCGCCGCGACCAGCGCGCCGCCGGTCACCGCAGCGCGTACGCCGAAGCGACGGATGACAAAGGCCGCCACCGGACCGGCCAACGCCATGACCAGGGTGAAGGCGCCGAACATCTGGCCGATCTGCTGGCGAGACAGACCGAGTTCCGCGATCACAGCGGGCGCGAAGAACCCCCAACTGTAGTAGGCCGGGGCGATCCCCAGACCATAAATCAGGAATCCGACACCGGCCATGTGCCAGCCGTAGAAGCTGGGCCGGAAGATCCGCTGGATACTCAGAGACCGCAGAACCTCACCCGGCGCCGTTCTGGGGCCTGTCGGATCCCGGATAGAGGTGGCAGGCCACCTGAGCACCGCCCACGGCTTCCAGGGTCGGCCGCACCCGGCTGCACTCGTCGAGCGCCTTCGGGCAGCGGGGATGGAACGGACAGCCCGGCGGCGGTTTGCGGACGCTCGGCGCCTCGCCGCCAACGAACCGGTGGGGCCTCGCCGCTTCGATGACCGGATCGGGCGTCGGCACGGACGCAAGCAACGCCTCGGTGTACGGGTGTCGCGGCCGCTCGAACAGCTCGTCCCGGTCGGCGACCTCGACGATCCGGCCCAGGTACATCACTCCGACCCTGTCGCTGATGTGACGCACCACCGACAGGTCGTGTGCGATGAACAGGTAGGTCAGGCTGAGCTGCTCCTGCAGGTCCATCAACAGGTTGAGCACCTGGGCCTGGATCGAGACGTCGAGGGCCGACACCGCCTCGTCGCAGATCAGCAGATCGGGCTCGAGCGCCAGGGCGCGTGCGATGCCGATCCGCTGCCGCTGGCCGCCCGAGAACTGGTGCGGGTAGCGATCGCCCATCGCCGGCAGCAGGCCGACCAGATCGAGCAACTCCGCGACCCGTTCCCGGTAACGCCGGCGATTCCCCGCCAGCCCGTGAACCTTGAGCGGTTCGCCGACGATCTCGCGAACCCGCATGCGCGGATTGAGCGAGCCGAAGGGATCCTGGAACACCATCTGCATCCGGCGCCGAATCGGCCGGAGCTGACGCTGATTGGCCTGGGAGAGATCCATGCCGTCGAAGACGATGCGGCCGGCTGTCGGCTCGAGCATGCGCAGGATCGCCATCGCCGTGGTCGATTTGCCGCAGCCGCTCTCCCCCACCAGGCCGAACGTCTCGCCGCGCCGGAGTTCGAAGGACACACCGTCGACTGCCTTGACGGAGCCGACGAGGCGTCGCATCAGCACGCCTTCCGTGACCGGGAAGTGGACCTTCAGATCCTCGACCCGGAGCAGCACCCGGCGGCCGGAGACCGCTGCCGCACTGCCCTCGGCGCCGGCGACGAACTCCGTGACCGTCTCCCCCACCGGACTCGGGCCCGCGTCCGTCACGGCGCCGGCTCCCCTTCGTAGCCGTAGCACGCCCTGGCCCGCCCGCCCGCCACGGCGTCGAGCGGCGGCGGCGCCACCAGGCACCGCTCGTGCGTGTACGGACAGCGCGGGGCAAAGGCGCAACCCGCGGGAAGCGCAGCGAGGTCCGGCGGCTGTCCCTCGATCGAGTCCAGGCGCGCGCCGCAATCACCCTCAAGCCGGGGAACGGAGCGCAGCAGCCCCTGAGTGTAGGGGTGACGGGGGTCGGCATAGAGCGCGGCCGCGGGGCCGCTCTCCACGATCCGGCCGCCATACATGACCGCCACCCGGTCGGCATACCGCGCGACCACGCCGAGATCGTGGGTGATCAGGATGAGCGCCGAATCCGCCTCCCGGGTGCGCTCCTTGAGCAGCTCCAGAATCTGCGCCTGCACCGTCACGTCGAGCGCGGTCGTCGGCTCGTCGGCGATCAGCAGCCGTGGATGGCACGCAAGCGCCATCGCGATCATGACCCGCTGCCGCATGCCGCCCGAGAACTGGTGCGGGTAGTCGCCAAGCCGCTTCCCGGCATCGGGAATGGCGACGGACTCGAGGTGCTCCACGGCCTGCGCCAGCGCCTCGCGACGCTTGAGCCCGCGGTGCAGGCGCAACGGTTCGGCGACCTGGCGGCCGATCGTCATCACCGGATTGAGCGACGACATCGGCTCCTGGAAGATCATCGCGATGCGGTTGCCCCTAACCCTCCGGACACCGGCGTCGTTGAGCGCCAGCAGGTCCTGGCCCTCGAACAGGATACGACCGTTCTCGATCCGTCCCGGCTCGGGAATCAGCCGCAGGATGGAGAGCGCGCTGACGCTCTTGCCCGAGCCGCTCTCGCCGACGATCGCCAGCGTCTCGCCAGGCGCGACGTCAAGCGAAAGCGAGGTCACAGCGCGCACCGGCGGCCGCCTGCCGCCGTCCCCGCCGCGGAAGGTGACCGTCAGATCCTCGATCCGGAGCAGCGGCTCGCTCACGACGGGTCAGGCGCCTCCGCCAACGTGCGGTGACGGAGTCGCCCTCAAAACCCCATCTCCCGCTTCATCTCCTCGTCGATCCATAGCCGCGCGTAGATCGGACCCGGACGCACGGCGCCGGCGCGCAGCTCGCCGCCGTAGTTCTTCACCCACGGCCACCAGGCAGTGTAGACGTACGGCACCGGCAGCCAGATGTAGGGCGCCTCATCGAGCATCTCCTTCGTGATCTGCTTGATGATCTCCTGCCTCTCGGCGTCGTCGCGGGTCAGGAACATCTCGTGAATGCGCCGGTCGAGTTCCGGGTCGGACCACATCGACGGGTTCCAGGTCTGGCCGGTGACGAAGTTCTTGCGCAGCGTCGTCGTCGGGTTCACGTGGCCGCTGCCCATCATGTAGCCGGGACCGTGGGTGCGGGTGGTCATCATCGACAGGTACGCCGCGTACTCGACCACCTCGATCTCCATCGTCACGCCGATCCGGTCCAGGTAGCTCGCCAGCAGGGGCGCCAACTCCATCCGCATGGGGTTGCTGACGGACACTTGCGCCCGGAACGTGAAGCCGTCCGGGTAGCCAGCCTCGGCGATCAGGCTGCGCGCCTTCTCGGGCTTGTACTCGAACAGCTCCTGAACCGACGGCGGCATCGCCTCCAGCGGCTCGTAGTAGCCCTCGAAGGTGGGGTGCTGGGGATAGGCGAACAACTCGGCATTGCCACCGAAGAACAGGTCGACGATCTCGCGCTGATCGATTGCCAGATTCATCGCCCGGCGCACTCTCAGGTCGTCGAACGGCGCCTGGTCGACCCGCATGACCATGAAGTTGCCGCCAGTGGACAACCACCGCGACCAGCGCAGCTCCGGCGTCGTCTTCTTCAGGTGGTCGACGGCAATCCAGCGGATGCTCTCGAGCGTGTCCAGCTTGCCCGTGCGCAGTGCGGTCAGGTACGTCGCCTCGTCCTTGATCGTGCGGTAGGTGAGCCGATCGATGAACGGGATTTCGTAACTCTCGCCGCCGATCGTCGTCCGGTCCCAGTAGTCTGGGTTGCGAGCGTAGGTCTGGGAGTTGCCCGCGATGAACCGTTCGAGCGAGAACGGGCCGGATCCTGTGACATTGTGCCAGTCCTTCGGGTCCACGTCGCCCAGCTCGCGCGGCACGATGCCTGAGAAGTAGCCGTAGCCGAACCGGTAGTCCCACTCGGCGTTGAACTCGCCGAACTCGAACACCACGCTGTGTTCGTCACGAGTTGTGACGCGGTCGATGTGATCGAAGTAGGTCGGGATCGCCTTTGGGCTGTCGCGCAGGCGCTCGAAGCTGAAGACGACGTCGTGGGCGTCCAGCTCGCGCCGCGCCATGACCCCCGGCTTGTCGGCAAAGTAGACGCCGCGCCGCAACGCGATGACCAGCGTCAGCGGGTCCTCCCACTCCCAGCTTTCGGCCAGCTCGCCGCGAATCGTCTCGGGGGACAGGTAGGCCTCGGAAACGAATCGCTGGTCGCCGCCCCGGACCGCCGCCTGGTCCAGATCGCCGACGAAGAGTTGCTCGTAGAACATCCCGGTGTCGTGGTTCTGCTTCCAGTTCCAGTCCGTCGTGTCCCACGACAGCGCCGACAAGGTCACGTAGACCGTGCCCACGTTCAGTTCGCCGCCGTACTGGGGCGCCTCGGGCGCCCCCTGACCCGACGTCAGGCCGCCGTTTCCCATGTCCGTGCCCGAGGCCGCGCCGTAGCGGCGGTCCGGCCCGTCGAGGCAGGCGGTCAGGAGGACGGCGAGGATTCCCGCGTGCGGGAGCTTGGATCTCATGCCGAGCCAGAGCCTCCGCCGTCCGGTGGCGAGTGGTACCGGTCGCCGATCGTGCGCCCGCCGTTTCCGTTGGGCCGGTCGAGCCTGCCCGCAAGCGCCTGTTGGGCCAACTGGTTGGCGCCGATCATGGAGACAACCAAAAGGCCGCCGATGTGGTCCGAAAGCGCCTTGAGGTTGCCCCCGTCGGCGATCTCCAAGGCGTTCAGGTACGCGGGCTTTCCCTCTGCGGTGATGACTGGCGGCGGCAGGGAGCGTTTCAGGTACGCCCATGCCATGAGCAGCCGGGACACTCGCCCGTTGCCGTCCTGGAACGGATGGGTGCGCACGAAGCGATGGTGCAGCCACGCCGCCTCCACGTTGACCGGATAGCCGCGATTCCGCACGCCCTCGTACACAGCGAAGAAACGGTCCATTTCCGACTGGACCTGCTCCGGTGGGCAGTACTCATGAACCTGGCCGTCAGCGCGCCTCGGATTGTTGGGCTGAGTCTTCCACCGCCCCTTGGTCCTGAAAGGCACGGCGACCCGGCGGCCCGCAAGGTCCAGCGCGGTGACCGTCTCCTGGTGGCGCGCCAGCAACTGATGCCAGCTCTTGACCATGTGCTCCGAAAGAGCGTGGCCGCTTGCGACATCCTCGAACGCCATGTCGTAGGCGGCTTCCTGGTCCTCGAGCAGACCGCGGATGGTCTTGTCGTCAAGCGCTTCCCGTGTGTGTGCGCCCACTACCCCCGCGAAGCCCTCCGCCACCAACTGCTCGGTGACGCCGTAGCGCAACGTGTAGAGCCCTTCGATCTGCCCGGTCTCGATGGCGAAGGCCCGCACGCGCTCGCGCAACCAGCCCTGCATGAAGCGCTCCCTGGCCGCATCCCGCTTGAGCGCATCGAGATGATCGGCCCAGGCCGCCTCCTGCTCCGCCTGGCCCGGCAGAGCCCAGGACTCGGCGCCTTCAGGCATGCTCTCAAGCGGCGTCCAACGCCATGGCTCGTCGGCGTTCACGGCCGTACTCTACTTGGCACTCTGGGCCTGGCACTCCAGGAACGATGCGCCCGCATGGTCCTCGAACGCGCTCACGTGCCCCTCATTCTCGGATCGAGAAGGTCGCGCAACGCGTCGCCGAAGATGTTCGCCGAATAGACGACCACCGTCAGACAGACGCCCGGCGCCAACGCCAGCCAGGGCCCCAGGTAGAGGTAGGTGCGACCGTCGCCGCTCAGCATGCCGCCCCAGGTGGGCGCCGGCGGCGGCACCCCCAGGCCCAGGAACGAAAGCGCCGCCTCCGACAGGATGACCGCGCCGACACGGGTCGTGAACAGGACGATGACGACCGGCATCACGTTGGGCAGGATGTGACGACGGAGGATGTGGAAGGTGCCGGCGCCGATCGACTGCGCGGCCTGGGTATAGACGTGCTCGCGCACCGAGGTCGTAGCACCCCGCACGATCCGCGACCCGGCGATGCCGTAGAGCAGCCCCAGGATAATGACGATCTGGGTGATGCCGGGACCGACCACGGACACGATGACGATCAGCAGCACCAGGTCGGGGAAGGTCATCCAGGCGTCGACCAGGCGCTGCGTGAGCAGGTCGAACCAGCCGCCGAGATAGCCCGAGAGCAAGCCGATCACAATCGACACTACGGTCGCCAAGCCGGCGGCGCAGAAGCCGACGATCATGGACAGCCGCGCCCCCATCAGGACCCGCGAGAACAGGTCGCGACCCAGGTGGTCGGTGCCGAGCAGGAACTGCCGGGACGGCGGCTCGAGGCGATGCGTCAGGTCGGTCTCGTTGATGCCGTACGGGGCGAGCACGCCCGCGAAGACGCCGCTCAGCAGGAAGATCAGGAACAGCACGGCGCCGGCGGCGCCCAGCGGCTTGGTGCGAAACAGGCGGACGGTGAAGCGCCACCAGCGAGGCTGGTCACGCCCCGGCAGGGCGTCCGCGGGGATCGCGCCAACAGTGGTCATCCGGCGCTCATCCGTACCGCACCTTCGGATCGAGCCAGCCGTAGCTCAGGTCGACCAGCAGATTGATCAGCAGGATCGCGACTCCGACGACCAGGAAGACGCCGGAGATCACCGGATAGTCCCGCTCGTAGACGCCGTCCAGGAGCAACTGCCCCATGCCTGGAATGACGAAGATCTGCTCCATCACCACCGTGCCGCCGATCAGTAGCGGCGCCTGCAGGCCGATCAGCGTGACGACCGGGATCAGCCCGTTCTTCAGCGCGTGCTGGACGACCACGGCACGCTCGCTCAGACCCTTGGCACGCGCCGTGCGGACGTAGTCCTGACGCATCACCTCGAGCATCATCGTGCGAGTCATCCGCATGGTGATCGCGGACATCGACAGCCCGAGCAGGATCGCCGGCACGATCAGGTGGCTCAGGTTCGCCAGCGGATCGACCAAGAACGGCGTGTACTCGAGCGCAGGCGCCCAGCGCCACCAGACCGACGGGAAGACCATGACCAGGGTGCCGAGCCAGAAACCGGGCACCGCGAGCATCAGGAGCGAGAACGACCGCGCCGTGTAGTCCAGGGCGGAATCCTGGCGAGTGGCCGAGAGGATGCCGATCGGCACCGCGACCGACAGCGCCACCACGAGCGCCAGCAGACCAAGCTCGAAGGTCACCGGCAGCCGGTCCATGATCTGCTCCGCCACCGGCGTGCTGCGCCAGAGCGACTGGCCGAGGTCGCCGCGCAGGGCATCGCCGGCCCAGCGCAGGTACTGCGTCGCCATCGGCTGATCGAGCCCCATCGCCGCCTCGAGGGCCTCCCGATCGAGGCTGGTCGAGACATCGTTCTGTGCCAGCATCAGGTCGATCACGTCACCGGGAATGATCCGCATCGACACGAACACGATCAGGCTGGCGAAGAAGAGGGTCGGCACCATCGCCAGGAGCCGCCGCAGGATGTATGTCTTCATGGGAAGGCGTCAGAGAATACAGGCGAGCGGAACCCGATGGGGACACCGCCGTCACCAAGGGGCGACAGCCGGCGGCCACCGCCACCCTCGGGGCGGCGAATTCGGAGATCGCATGCGCGACCGGCGGCCGCGCCGTCCGGCCCCGACCTTGCATTCTCCACGCCAGTGCCGGGAACCGCCCGGTTAACCTCTGGCAAAGCCGTGCTGATCCATGTCCCAACTCCGCTCGGCCTCCGCCGGGCGACATCGCTGGGGGCCGTCCTCGCCGTCATCGCCTTCGGGGCTGCGACCGCGCCGCCCGCTCGCGCCCAGGTGGCGCCTGCCCGCGGCGCCCCCGAGTCCGGCGCCGCCGACGTTTCCATTGCCCTGGAAGGCGCCTGGGTCCGGAACGCGCAACTCAGCGACGACCCGGTCGAGCGCCTCGCCAGCCACTTCGTTGAAGGCTTCGTCTCGGGCTGGCTGCGGGAGTTCGCCGAAGACCTTGCCAACCGCCGCCGCCGCCTCGTGATCGACTTCGCCGGGCAGGACGTTCTGGTTCGAAACGCCAAGCGCGAGAACCTCAATGTACGGACCGACGGCTACGCCCGGTACGACAGCGAGGGCAACCTGACCACCGTCTTCCTCGCCGAGGATTCGCTCGAGATCGTCACGCAGGGAACCGGTCAGGCTTGGCTCTGGATCGAGACGATCTACCGGCGGGGCGAGCGGCTGGTCCACCTGACCGAGACCCAGAACTTCTCGACCCCCGAGTTCCTCTTCCAGACCGTGTACGACCACGCCGACGGCAAGCCGCCCCCGGGGCGGCCTGCCAGGGTCGAGCAGGGCCGCTTCGTGAGGCCGGCCGCGATCCGCATCGTGCCGCCACGACGCCAGTACCGGGGACTACTCTCCGGTCCGGTCGAGGTCCAGACCCTGGTCATCGATCCGTTGATCCAGTCGGTCGAGTTCTTCCTCGACGGCGTGCGGGCGAAGGAAGCCAGGAAACCGCCGTATGTGGCCCGCGTCCGGCTCGACGACCCTCCCCGTCCACAGACGCTGGAAGTCCGGGCCTACAGCGACTCGGGAAAGCTCGCCGGTTCCGACCGGATCGTTCTCAACCGTCTCGACTCGGCTTTCCGAGTCCGCATTGCAGAGATTCGATCGGTAGGCCGGGCAGGCTCTTCGGCGCTCCGCGTCGCAGCCAGCGTCTCCGTGCCGCGCGCCGCGGCGCTCCAACGCGTCGCGTTCTACCGCGGCGATCATCCGGTTGCCACGTTCGACGACCTCGACCCAGCCGCGAATCGCGGTGAGGCACGCACCATCCCCGTCGACACGCTGATCGAGGGCGTCTCGCCCGGCGACTTCGTCCGCGTCACGGCGCAGCTCACCGACGGCCGGGAGATGGAAGACGCCGAACTCCTCCAGGGCGCCGAACACCGCAGCGAAATCGATGTGCAACTCGTGCAGCTCCAGATCCTCGTCGTCGACCGCGACGGCGACCCGGTAGGCGACCTGAAGGCCGAGGACTTCGAGATTCGCGAGAACGGCGCCTGGCGCCCGGCGAAGGACCTGCACGTCTCGGAGGACGTCCCCCTGGTTCTGGGCATCGCCATCGACTCGTCGGAGAGCATGTACTTCGTCTGGCGCCAACTACACGAGGTCGTTCGGGCCTTCTTCGAAGGCGCCCTGGCCGCGGACGATCGAGCTTTCCTCGTCGACTTCGATGACACGGTCCGGCCGCTCCAGCCGCTGACTGGAAGCCGGCCCCTGCTCAAGGCCAGACTCCACCGGCTGCTCGCCCAGGGCGGCACCGCGCTGAACGACGGGGTCCTGTTCTCCCTCCTCCAGTTCCGGAACGAACCGGGCCGCCGCGCCCTGATCGTCGTGACCGACGGCGACGATCTCCACAGCCGCTCCAAGCGCGCGCAGGTCACCGAGTACGCCGAACGAATGGGGGTCCCCATCTACTCCATCGCTCTCGGTTGGAATGATCCCCGGGGTCCCCTGATCAAGAGACTCAGCCGTCAAACCGGCGGCCGCCTGTTCCGTATCCACCCTGGCCAGTCCCGGGCCGTCCTGGCCAGAGACATGCAAGGGGTCTTCGACCGGATCAACAAGGACCTCCGGCACCAGCACGTGCTGACCTACTACAGCGACCGTCCACCGGGAGCGGGCGTCGAGCCGGAGGTCCGGACGACGCGCAAGGGTCTCACCGTGAAGAGCGTGCTGCCGCTCGAAGCGCTTCAGTAGCGCCGCCAAACGCCTGCCTGCCTCCCGCCGCAGATATTGGTAGCACCGGAACGCTCTTCCACGTGATCGCGACCGTCATCCTGTTGACGGTGCTCGCGACGGCGATCGTCTCCGGGGTCCTCGGCATGGCCGGGGGCCTGGCGCTGATGGCCGTGCTCACGAGCCTCCTCCCCGTAAGCGGCGCGATGATCCTGCACGGCGCCGTCCAGGCGGCTTCGAACGGCGCGCGGTTCCTGTTTCTGCGCGACCGCATGATGTGGGCGTGCGCGAACTGCTGCTGGCAGGTTAGGAGTCTGCGCGTCGGGAACGCCGTTGGCCTGTATCCTGCACGCATTCGTCTCGGCATTCGTCTCCCCATGACCAGGAACACCGACAACCGGCGCCGACGGCGGCGCTCGCACCGCATCCCACCGGCAGTGCTGGCTGCAGGCATCCTCGGCGTCGCCCTCTTGCTGCCGAATGGGAACCCCGCCGGCGCCCAGGACCCGGCCGCCCAGGAAGAACCCTCAGCCGGGGCCGCGGGTGATCCGGTCGCCGCCATCCCGGGCATCTGGATTCGCGACGAGCGGCTGAGCGAGAACCCGGTCGAGAAGCTCGAGGAGTCCTACGGCCAGACCTTCGGCGGCGGGCCCGGACGATCCCAGGGCGCAACTCCCGGCGGTGGCCCCACCGGCGGCTTCGGCCGCGGCGGCCAGAGCGGTTTCGGCCGCGGACGCGGCGGAAGCGGCGGCGGCCAGGGCGGCAGCCAGGACGGCCCGTCCGGGATGCGGGAGATGGCGAGGGAACTCGCCGAGCGCCTGGACGTGCTGATGATCCGAATCGACGAACCTCAGGTCCTCATCCGCAACGCGAAGCGCGAAGACCGCGTCCTCTTCCTCGACGGACGCGACATCGCCGATGGCTTCGGCGGTCACAGCCGCGCCCGTTTCGTCGGCGCCTCGCTCGAAGTGGAGTCGTCCTCCCAGGGCCGTCAACGGATCGAGACCTTCTACCTCGAGGGCGATCAGCTCGTGCTCGTGACCGACCTGCAGGGCGGCCGCTTCGCCGATCTTTCGTTCCGTACGGTCTACGAGCGCTCAGGCGACGCACCCCCGTCTCCGGCGCCCACGACCACGTCGCGCGCGGCCGACGCCGCCCCAAGGCCGGACGACGATGGCGGCTTCAACAAGGCGGACTACCTGCCGCCGGTCGGAGGAGTTTCGGACGGGCGGGCCGAGCGCACCGACGCTGCCCGCAGCGCCCGGCCGGCGACGATCCGCATCCTGCCGCCCGAGAAGGGCCACCGGGAACTGCTCAGCGGGCGCGTCCAAATCCAGACCCTGACCATCGACCCGCAGATCGCCGTAGTCGAGTTCCTGCTCGACGGCGAGGAAACAGCCCGGGCCACCCGGCCACCCTTCGAAGCCCGGATCGAACTCGCAGACCCGCCGCGCGAGCACACCATCGAGGTCAGGGCCCTTGGAGCCCGGGGCGCCTACGCGGGCAGCGACAAGATCGTCCTGAACCGCCTCGATCCGCCGTTCGCGGTACGGATCGCAGGCATCGGCCCGACCCGCGGCGCAGGCGAACAGGCGGTACGCGTCGAGGCCGGTATCTCGGTCCCGCGCACCGAGACCCTGGAGCGGGTCGAGTTCTACCGCACTGAGCAGCTCGTTGCCGCCTTCGACCACTTCGAGGGAGAGGCAGGGCCGAGCGGCGTGCGAGACGTCATCGCCGACGTGCCCACGTCCGGCGTCTCGGCCCAGGACTTCATCCGTGTTGTGGCGCGCCTCGGCGACGGCCGCGAACTCGAGGATGTCGAACTGCTCCAGGGCGCGGAGTTCAGCAGCGAGATCGACGTCCAGCTCGTGCAGCTCCAGGTCCTCGTGGTGGACCGCTCGGGCAGCCCGGTCGGCGGCCTCGAACCGGCAGACTTCGAGGTGCGCGAGGACGGGGAACTCCGTCAGGTCGAGAAGCTCTACGTCTCGAACGACGTACCCCTCTCCCTGGGCCTCGCAATCGACTCGTCGGGCAGCATGGAGCCGATCTGGCAACAGACGAACGCGATCGCCGAGGCGTTCCTCAACGGCGCCCTGACCTTTCGCGACCAGGCGTTCCTGGTCGACTTCGACTCCACCCTGCGCCTCGTGCAGCCACTCACCGGCAGCAAGCCGCTGCTGGCGCGCGGCCTCGGACGCCTCTTTCCGCAGGGCAGCACCGCCCTCTACGACGCGATCCTGTTCTCCCTGCTCCAGTACGGCGAGGCGCCGGGCCGCCGGGCCCTGGTCGTCGTCACAGACGGCTTCGACTCGAACAGCCGCTCCGACCCGACCCGGGCGATCGACTTCGGCAAGCGCCTCGGCGTCCCCGTCTACGTCGTCGCCATGCGCTCGGTCGGGTTCGGCCCGACCTCGATGGAGGACGCGAACCTGCGCAACAGCATGCGTCTGATCACCGGCCCCACCGGCGGGCGCCTGTTCCAGATCGAGTCCATCGACCAGATGGCGAACGTGTTCGACCACATCGAGGACGAGCTCCGGCGCCAGTACGTGCTGACCTACTACAGCGAGCGCCCCTTCGGCGCCGCACTCGAACCGGAAGTCCGGGTGACCCGGAAGGGGCACAAGGTGAGAAGCGCCCTGCCGCTCGACGCGGTCGAGTAGTCCGCCGGGAAGAGACGCGGGTGAGAGCCGGAGCCCTACGTCGTGCCGCGATCGGCTGCGCGGCAGCCTCGACAGCGCTCACGCTCGCGGTCTCCGTGTGGGCTGCCGGGGCATCCGCCCAAGGCGTTCCGCCACCGAGCAGGACCGGCGTCCATCCGGACGTCCCCTTTTCCAACCTGCATGGCCCCTGGATCAGGAACGACGAACTCAGCGACGATCCGGTCCTCAAGGTCCAGGGCATGCGAGTGGCGCCCAAACGCAGATCGCCGACCGTGGACGAGCTGGCCCAGGCTCTCGCGGAGCGCTACGGCACGGTGATGATCCGGATTCTCGATGACGCCCTGGTGCTCCTCGACGACCGCGGCGGCATCCGTGTCCTGGCGCTCGACGGCCGGCAGCACTCGCTTGGCCGCGGCGTCGACGGGCGCCTTCTCGAAACCGACGAACGCCTCACGATCGAGATGGTCGCTTCGCACTGGCGCCGGTTCGACACCTTCTTCCTGCTGAACGACCAGCTTGTGCGGATGACCGACCTCAACGTCCGGTCCCAACCTCGGCTGGAGTTCAGTACGGTCTACGACCGCCCGGAAGTGTCGCCTGCCTCGGATTCCCTGGCCGCCGGTGCCGGCCAGCCCACCACGATCCGCATTGTGCCGCCCGAACGCAGGGTCGGCGAACTGCTCAGCGGCAGAGTCGAAATCCAGACCCTGATCGTCGATCCGCGCGTTGGCGAAGTGGAGTTCCTGCTCGACGGCAAACAGACCAGGCGCGTTCGCAACCGACCCTTCACGACCCGCATCGGTTTGGCCGACCCACCCCGCGAGCAGAAGCTCGAGGCCCTCGCCTACGACAGAAAGAACGAGTACATCGGAAGGGACGAGATCCTCCTCAACCAGATCGACCGGCCCTTCGCCGTCCACATCGCCGAGATTCACAGCGCGCAGGCAAACGGGGACCCCGCGATCCGGGTGGCGGCCTCCGTGTCGCTGCCGCGCGCGGCGACACTCGAGCGGGTCGAGTTCTACCGCAGCGAGAATCTCGTGTCGGCAACGCACACCTTCGGCGAAGATGGGGCGCCCGGCGTCGCGCGCACCATTTCCCTCGAGGCACTGATCGAGGACGGCCGACCGGACGACTTCATCCGTGTTGTGGCGAAGCTCGCCGACGGCCGTGAGCGGGAAGACGCGGCACTCCTGCAGGGAGCGGACTACCAGAGCGAGATCGACGTCCAACTGGTTCAGTTCCAGGTGCTGGTCACGGACCGCGACGGGAATCCTGTCAGCGGGCTCTCGCCGGAGGACTTCGAAATCCGGGAGAACGGCAGGAAGCACCCGGCGGTGGCCCTTCACACCGCCTACGACGTGCCCCTGGTCCTGGGGCTGGCGATCGACTCGTCGGACAGCATGCTCTCCACCTGGAGGCGCCTGAAGCACATTGCCCGGGGCTTCCTCGAGACCGCCCTGGAGCCTGGCGACCGGTCCTTCCTGGTCGACTTCGACGACACGGTGCGCCTCGTCCAGCCACTGACGGCAGACCAACCGCTGCTGCAAAGCCGGCTTGACCATCTGATTCCGATGGGCGGCACGGCGCTCAACGACGGGCTCCTGTTCTCTCTACTCCAGTACCGCCGCGAGCCCGGGCGCCGCGCCCTGGTCGTGGTCACCGACGGCGCCGACCAGCACAGTCGATCCCAACCCGAACAGTCCGCCGACCTCGCGGAGCGGCTGGGCCTGCCGATCTACTTCATCGAACTGGACGCATCGGGTCCGGGTACCGGAGACTCATCCGGCGTGGTCGCGCTCAACGTCACACGAACGGCACAGCGGCAACGGGCGCGGAAACGGCTCAGCCGGATCAGCGAGCAAACCGGCGGACGCCTTTTCCGCATCGAGCTCTACGCCACCACGCCGCGGTGGACCGACCACATCGAGCACGTCTTCGATCAGATCGAGCAAGACCTGCGGCACCAGCACGTGCTGACCTACTACAGCGACCAGCCGCCCGGCACGGCGGTCGAGCCTGAGATCCGACTGACCCGGCGGGGGCTCAACCTGCGGAGCGCGGTGCCGCTCCAGGGGATCGAGTAGGGCGGATGTCGAGAGAAGCCAGATGACCGCTGCCGATTCGGACCACGCCCGCGCCACCAAGACGATGGCCGCGGCGGCACTTGCTCTGGTGACCTGCGTAGCGGTCCACGCACCGGCAAGCGCTCAGGACAACTCCGCCAGGGAGGCAGCCGTTGCCTCGGCGGACACGGGGCGGCTGATGATTCACATCGTGCCGCCGGACCGCGGCTACGGCGAACCGTTCAGCGGCAAGGTCGAGATCCAGACCCTGCTTGTTCACCCACTGATCAGGGCGGTCGAATTCGTCCTCGACGGCAACCCAGTGAAGCGCGTAAAGAAGCCGCCTTACCAAGCCCCCATCGAACTGGCGAATCCGCCTCGCGAACAGATGCTCGAAGTCCGGGCCTGCGACGCCCTGGGCAACGTCCTCGGAACCGACAGGATGACCCTCAACCAACTGGACGTTCCCTTTGGCGTCCGCATCACCACGATGCGCCGCGTGGATGCGGACGGGTACGACGCGCTACGGATCGAGGCGGATGTCTCGGTGCCCCGGTCCGCGAAGCTCGAACGGGGCGCGTTCTATCGCGGCGAACTCCTGGTAGAGACCATGAACAACTTCGGCGAGGACGCGGCTCCCGGCGTTCCCCGTACGATCCCGGTCGAGTCCCTGATGGAGTACAACCCAGCCGACGACTTCGTCCGGGTCACGGCGACGCTCGCCGGCGGCCGCGAGTTGGAAGACGCCCAACTTCTCCAGGGCGCGGTGTACCAGGACGAGATCGACATCCAGTTGGCCCAGCTCCAACTGCTGGTTAGCGACCGCGACGGGGACCCCGTGAGCGGCCTGAAGCCGGAGGATTTCGAGATCCGCGAGGGCGGCAGGAAGCGCTTGGTGGAGAATCTCCATACGGCTCACTACGTCCCCTGGTTCTCGGTCTGGCGATCGATATGTCAGACAGCATGCTGCCCATCTGGCATCAGGCGAGGGACGTGTCCGCCGGCTTTCTTGACGCTGCACTTTCACCAGACGATCGGGCCTTCGTGGTCGACTTCGCCGGCACAGTTCGCCTGGCCCAACGGCTGACCGGAAACAAGCGCCTGCTTGCGAGCCAGGTGAGATTGCTCGTCCCCAGAATGGGCACGGCACTGAACGACGGGATCCTGTTCTCCTTGCTCCAGTACGGTAGGGAACCGGGTCGCCGAGCGCTGGTCGTAGTCACCGACGGCTTCGACCAGCACAGCCGCACCACGCCAAGCCAGTCCGCCGACTTTGCGGTGCGGCTTGGTCTTCCGATCTACTTCATCGAACTCGACCGACCGAACAAGAGGACCAGGAGTCGACGGCGACAACACCGGAAGCGGCTCGAAACGATCAGCCGCCAAACTGGCGGCCGCCTCTTCCACGTCGACGTTACAGATGACACTCCGCCATGGACGCAACGGATCCAGGGCGTGTTCAAGCAGATCGAAGACGACCTGCGCCATCAACACGTGCTGACGTACCACACCGACCAGCCGTCCGGCGCCGCCATCGCGCCGGAAGTCCGAGTGATCCGGCAAGGGCTCCAACTGCGAAGCGCCGTGCCGCTCGAGGCAATCGAGTAGCGGACGCACCGTCCGCGACGCGCTACCGTCCGCCTAGTGACCGCCGCCGCTCGCCGCCGCCTCCCGCTCCTGGGCGCGGGCGCCGGAGAGGATGTTCGTCAGGCCGTAGTTGCCCTCGTGGCAGGCGTACTCGAAGATCGGGTCCTCGGTGCGGGCGAGGCGGATCATCATCGTCCAGGGACTGACCCAGGTCGCCTCGTCGTCGTAGGTGATCTCCCACTCGATCACGTCCGGGCCGGTGCGGGTGAAGCGCTCGGTCACCTTCAGACCGTCCGTCGCCCTCGACCTGGAACTGCCGTCGGCGGAGTAGTTCGACGTCGCGACCACGAGGGTGTCGCCTTCGAACCAGCCGCGCGAGTTGCCGTGCCAGAGCCGCAGATCGTCGGCGAGCGGCTCGGGCTCGCCCAGCGGGATGATGCGCACGTCGTGGATCAGTTCCTGGAGGATCGCGACGTGGTCCGCCGTCTGGAGGATCTGGAAGTAGCTGTTGTACCCGGCCAGCGTGTTCGGCACGCCGTAGCTGATGCAGCGCACGCTGACGGGCATGTCCTCAGGACCGGCGGGCGCCTCGTCGCCGTAGGCCACCCCAGCCCGCACACGTTCCATGGCCTGGTCCGTCAGTGCCGGAATGCGGCCGTTCGGTGGATCGATCACCAGCGAGGTGCGGTTGTCGAGTTCCCGGTCGACGAGCCAGAACGAGTTGTAGTTCCCCGTCACCTGGTCGAAGCCGCGGAACTCCGGGTCCTCCAGCACGCGCTGGATCAGGTAGTCGCCAAGCAGGTCGCCGGCCTGGGAACTCTCCCGGATCTCGTTGAGCCGCCGCTTGAGTTCGGCCAGCTCCTCGTCGGTCAGCGTCGCCTTCTCGCCGAACGCCTCCGGCCGCTCCAGGGGGGTCGCGCTGTTGTTGGCCCAGATGCCCTGCAGGTCGGGTTGATCGGCGGCGGTGCGCGGGGCCTTCCAGTCGTCGGCTGCCAGCGTCCCCGTGGAGAACAGGAGAACCGCGGGCAGGAGCAGCTTGGCCACGCCGGCGAAGCGCGAGTCGTTTCGGAGCATCGGTTCAACCTCCTTCGATCAGCGGATGTGGCTCAATAGTACGGCAGGCGACGGCGCCGGATGCGGGCGGGACGCCCGCGTGCCATCCGTGCGCTCGATGACGGGCGCACGGAGTGGTTCACGTGTGGCGCGGAACGCGCCACACGGGTTCCCAGAAGGCCGGGTATCCTCCCCGCGCCAATCGTAGGGGAGATCGCCGCCATGCAGCTCAGCCAGTCCGTAGCCGTCGAACGACACGAGGAGCCGGGACTTGGCGTCGTCGGCGCGATCTGGATCGACAATCCGCCGGTCAACGCCCTGAGCCAACACGTCCGCGAGGGGCTCGCGGCGGCTGTGCCCGCGGTTGCGAACGACCCCGAGATGCAGGCTGCGGTCATCGTCTGCCGCGGCCGGACGTTCATCGCCGGCGCCGACATCCGCGAGTTCGGCAAGCCACGCCTGCCCCCGGACACGAACGAGGTCCGGCGCATGATCGAGAAGTCCCCCAAGCCGTTCGTGGCAGCCATCCACGGCACCGCGCTGGGCGGCGGGCTGGAGATGGCGATGGCGTGCCACTTCCGGGTCGCCGATGCGCGGGCGCGTCTCGGTCTGCCCGAGGTCAAGCTCGGCATCCTGCCGGGCGGCGGCGGCACCCAGCGCCTTCCCCGCCTGGTCGGCGTGCCGCGGGCGCTCGAGATGGTCACCAGCGGCGAGCACATCACCGCCGCCGAAGCGCTCGACCTGGGCCTGATCGACGGCGTCGTCGACGTGCTGGGGGGCAGCAGCCTGGCGGTCGGCGCGTTCCGGTTCGCCCTCCGCGCCGTGGCCGAGGGCCGGGGCCTGCCGCGGGTCCGGGACATCGAGAGCCACCGCGACGCGGTGCGCGAGAACCAGGGGCTCTTCGACGACTTCCGCCGCCGGATCGCCCGCAGGACGCGAGGGTTCAGTGCCCCCGAAGCGTGCATTCAGTGCGTCGAGGCGGCGGCCGAGCTGCCGTTCGACGAAGGGCTGATGCGCGAGGCCGAGCTGTCGCGGCAACTCCACGCGGACCCGCAATCGCGGGCCCAGCGCTACTACTTCTTCGCCGAACGCGCGGCCCGGAAGATCCCGGACATCCCGGCGGATACCGAGGTCCGCGACATCCGCCGCGTCGGCGTCCTCGGCGCCGGCACGATGGGCGGCGGCATCTCGATGGCCTTCGCCAATGCCGGGCTGCCGGTTCAGGTCGTCGAGCAGAGCCGCGACGCGCTCGACCGCGGCCTGGCCACCGTGCGGCGCAACTACGACCGCAGCGCCTCCCGCGGACGGTTCACCGAGGACCAGGCCGAGGAGCGGATGGCGCTTCTCGACGGCGGCACGGACCGGGAGGCGCTCGCCGAATGCGACCTCGTCATCGAGGCCGTCTTCGAGGACCTGGAGCTCAAGAAGCGCGTCTTCTCCGAACTCGACCGGATCGCCAGGCCCGGCGCGCTGCTGGCCACGAACACGTCCTACCTCGACATCAACGTGATCGCCGCCGAGACCGGGCGGCCCGAGGACGTCGTCGGCATGCACTTCTTCAGTCCGGCCAACGTCATGAAGCTGGTCGAGGTCGTCCGCGGCGAGAAGTCCGCGCCCGACGCGGTCGCGACGGCCATGTCGATCTCCCGGACGATCGGCAAGGCGCCGGTCCTGGTCGGCGTCTGCCACGGTTTCGTCGGCAACCGCATGCTCTTCCAGCGCCGCCTCCAGGCCGACCGGCTGGTGCTCGAGGGCGCGCTGCCGTGGGACATCGACCGCGTGCTCTACGACTTCGGCATGCCGATGGGCCCGTTCCGCATGAGCGACCTCGCCGGCCTGGACGTGGGCTGGGATGCGAAGATCTCGTCGTCGAGCACCTTGCGCGAGATGCTCTGCGAGCGGGACCGGCGCGGCCAGAAGACGGGCCGCGGCTACTACGTCTACGACCCTGCCACGCGCGCCGCGGCGCCCGACCCGGAGGTCATGGACCTCGCCCGGGAACTGGCGGCACGGCTCGGCATCGAGCAGCGCGACATCGACGACGAGGAGATCCTGAACCGCTGCCTGCTCTCCTCCGTCAACGAGGGAGCGAAGATTCTCGAGGAAGGCATCGCCGTCCGCGCCAGCGACATCGACGTCATCTGGATCAACGGCTACGGCTGGCCCGTCTACCGAGGCGGCCCCATGTTCTGGGCCGACGAGTTCGGCCTCGACCGCATCGTCGAAATCCTCGACGACTACGCCGCCCGCTTCGACCCCGACCAGTGGCAGGCGGCGCCGCTGCTGCGCAAGACGGCCGCCGCCGGCGGCCGGCTCAGCGGCTAGCGGCGGCGGCGCGGGGCGCGGGGCTCACCCGCCCGCTCCGGGCCACAGGGGGTAAGGGACCCAGCGGACGTGCGCGCTTTCTCGGATACGGGGAGGTTGGCGCGCACTTCACTACGCTCGCTCCGGTTGGACATTGCCCGGCGTTGTGTAATCGGGCGTCGCTCGCTTCGAGCCCGCTGGGTCCCTTACCCCCTGAGGCCCTGCGCAGGCTGGACGGGGTCGGCTTGGCGTTCACCGCACCGGATTGTCGGTGCGGTGGGCTTCCAGAGGTGGTAGCTGAGACGAAGGCACGAAACCGGCGAAGCGGTTTGCACACTGACCGGCATCCCTGTGGCCGCTGCTACTGTTCCTCGATGCTTGGCCAGAGGCGTTGTCGGGGTCTGAGGTGGCTACCAGTCGGGGTGACGGTGGCGCTCGGGGTCGCTGGTGCTGCCCAGGAGCCTGCGGACACAGACTGGCAGGTCGTTACCGGCAACAACGCGAGCCAGCGGTACGCCGCGCTCGATCAGATCGATCGCGACAACTTCGCCGAGCTCGAGGTCGCTTGGCGGTGGTCGTCGCCGGACAACGAGTTGATGACCGGAGATGGCGCGACGACCGGGCGGCGCACGACCCCGCGGAATCATGAGGCGATCCCGATCAAGGTCGGCGACCGGCTCTATGTGACGACCGGCTACGGGCAGATCGCGGCGGTCGACATCGAGCAGGGAACGAGTCTCTGGACCTACGATCCGCAGGCCTACCTCCAGGGCCGTCCGGCGAACCTCGGCTTCGTCCACCGCGGAGCGACCTACTGGGACGACCCCGACCTTCCGGGTGACGGGGGCCGCCTGCTTTGGGCCGGCGGCGACTCCTTCCTGCGCGCGGTGGACACGCTCAGCGGCGAACCGATCTCCTCATTCGGCGACGGTGGCGGAGTCGACCTGACCCTGGGACTGCGCCGCGAGGTGGTCCGCCGGGCCTACAGCGTCAGTTCGCCGGTCACCCTGTGCCGCGATGTCGTCATCGTCGGCTCGTCCGTCTCCGACGGTCCCCGCTCGCCCGAAGCGCCGCCGGGCGACGTGCGCGGGTTCGATGTCCGTACCGGCGAGCAACTCTGGACCTTCCACTCGATCCCGCGGGAGGGCGAGCCCGGGCGGGATACCTGGAAGAAGGGTTCGTGGAAGGTCAGCGGCAACACGAACGTGTGGACGCTGATGAGCGCCGACCCGGAGCTCGGCCTCGCCTATCTGCCGTTCGGCACGCCGACCAACGACTGGTACGGCGGACACCGCCTCGGCGACAACCTCTACGCCGAGTCGCTGGTCGCGGTTGACTGCGAGACCGGGGAGCGGCGCTGGCACTTCCAGATGGTCCACCACGGCCTGTGGGACTACGACCTGCCGACCTCCGCCATCCTCGGCGACATCGAGGTCGAGGGCACGACCATCCGCGCCGCGATGCAGCTCTCCAAGCAGGGCTTCCTCTACGTCTTCGACGCGAGTACCGGCGAGCCCGTGTGGCCGATCCTGGAGCGTGAAGTGCCGCAAACCGGCATCGTGGGCGAGCGCACGTCGGCGACCCAGCCCTTCCCCACCAAGCCGCCGGCCTTCGACCGCCAGGGCATCGGTCCGGACGATCTGATCGACTTCACGCCCAAGCTCCGCAGCGAGGCGCGGGCCATCCTCTCCCGCTACCAGTACGGCCCGCTGTTCACGCCGCCCACGGAACGCGGCACGTTTCTGATGCCCGGCTACGGCGGCGGCGCGAGCTGGCCCGGCGGCGCCTTCGACCCCGAGACCGGCATGCTCTACGTGCCGTCCTTCACCTGGCCCGTGGTCAATACGCTCGGCAAGCCGGACGCAAGCCGCTCGGCCTTCGACTACGTCGGCCGCATCAACAGCGACGTGCGCGGCCCGCGCGACCTGCCCCTGGTCAAGCCGCCCTACTCCAGGGTCACCGCCTACGACATGAACCGCGGCGAGATCGCATGGACGGCGCCCCTGGGCTACGGCCCGCGCCGCCATCCGGCGCTCGCCGGGCTCGACCTGCCGAGCCTTGGCTCCGGGGCCCGCGGCCACGTCGTGGCGACGAAGACCCTCCTGTTCGTGACCGCCGGCCGGTCGCTCGCCTTCCGTGCCATCGACCAGGAGGCGACGGCAGCGGGCGCGGGCCGTGACGACTGGCGCGTCGAGACCCCGGCGCTGCGCGCGTTCGACAAGGCGACCGGCGAACTCGTCGGCGAGATCGACTTGCCCGCGCACACCGACGGCAGCCCCATCACCTTCCTCCATCGAGGCCGGCAGTACCTGGTGTTCGCGCTCGGGGGACGCGGCGCGCGGTTCGAGCTGGTCGCCTACCGGCTGCCCGGACCTGACGGGTCAGGCGGCTCTGCCCAGCCTTCCGAATAGACAGCCCCGGGAACAAACAGAGGGGAGCCGAAACGATGAGAACAGAGCAGAACCTCCCGGCAGCCATCCGCGGCCTGATCGCAGCGGCCGTCCTCGTCCAAGCCGCCGCATGTGCTCCGGGCGGCGGCGATCCGTCGTCTTCGGACGCCCACCAGCCCAGCCAGTTCGGCGCCTATGCGAGAGAAGCGACCCACGACGGCGCCAACCGCTACTCCGTCTACGTCCCGATGGCCGACGGCGTCCGCGTCTCGGTCGACTACTTCATCCCCACGGCCGGCGGTGCGGAGGCTTCGGAACCGCTGCCGACGATCGTCCACTACACCCGCTACACCCGCGCCTTCCTGACCGAGGACGAGAACGGCAACCCCCAACTCTTCGCTACCGGCGAACAGGATCCGGTCCTCCAGCACATGCTGCACCGCGGCTACACGGTCGTCGTGGCCGACGCCCGCGGCACCGGCGCCTCGTTCGGCGTCCACAACGGCGCCTTCTCGATCGAGGAGACCGCGGACTCGTTCCACATCATCGAGTGGATCGCGGCGCAGCCCTGGTCGGACGGCAACGTCGGCATGCACGGGCGCTCCTATCCCGGCATGACCCAGTACCAGACAGCGACCCAGGCGCCGCCGGCGCTCAAGGCGATCTTCGCCGAGATGGCCGGGCCGACCCCCTACGACTTCGTGTTCCGGGGCGGCACCTACAAGAACGAGTTCATCGACACCTGGGGCTCGGGCACCAGACAGGCCGATCTGTCGACGGCGCCCGCCCCGGTCGACGACGACGCCTCCGGCGCCATGCGCGACGCGGCAGTGGCCGAGCACGCCGCCAACATCTGGGCGCAGGACCTGGTCGGCGCCGAGGCCGCGGCGTTCCGCGATTGGGCCTACGAGACGGAGAGCGCCCGCGCCGACTGGGACACGACGGGCACCATCGACGATCTGGAAGCGGTCGATGCCTCCGGGATCGCGATCTACCACCTGGTCGGCTGGTACGACATCTACACCTCGCAACAGCCGATGCTCTACGCCAGCCTCGATTCGGCGCCGCAGAAGATGATGATCGGACCCTGGGTCCACAGCGGCGGCTACGGCGGCGACGTGCACAAGGCCGAGTTCCTGCGCTGGTACGACCACTGGCTCAAGGGCATCGAGAACGGGGTCATGGACGAACCGCCGGTCCACTACTACGTCATGGAGGGCAACCACACCCTGCCGGAGGACCCCGAGGTCACGGCGAGTCTGGACGAGGAACGCTCCGAGGAAGGTTCGACCTGGATCGGCACAGATGTCTGGCCGCCGGCCGGGCTGACCGCCCAGCGCTTCGAACTCGCCGCCGGCGGCCTGCTGGGCGACTCCGCCGGCAACTCCGGCCAGGACGAATACACCGTCGACTACACGTCGGCCATGGGCTCTTTCTCCCGCTGGATGAACGGCCACGGTTCCCGACGTCAGGACCGCCGTGGTACGACCTTCTTCGACGAGCGATCGGCCGAGAACGAGAAGGCGCTCACGTACACCACCGAACCGATGGCGGAGTCGATGACGATCGTCGGCTATCCGGTGCTGCGCCTGAACGTCAGCTCCAGCCACGACGACGGCGACTTCTTCGTCTACCTGGAGGAAATCGACGCGGATGGACGTTCGCACTACGTGACCGAGGGAGCGCTCCGCGCCTCCTACCGGGCGGTCGGCGAGGCGCCATGGGACGACTTCGGCCTCCCCTTCCATCGCGGCAACGCGGAAGACCTCGAACCGCTGCCGGGTGAAGCCACGGAACTCCTGATCGACCTGATGGGCACCGCGATCACGATCGACCAGGGCCACCGCCTTCGCCTGACCATCGCCGGCGCCGACGCCGCGAATCACGCGCTGTACCCCGACCCGGAAGGCGTCGCCGCACCAACCGTGACGATTCACCGGGGCGGTCCGGACGGTTCCTGGCTGGAAGTGCCGATTCAGCGCAACCGCTGAGGTTTGACTCGTTCTCCGATCGGCCCCGGCCATTCACGGGAACAGACGCCGGTCCCACCATACGGGCGTCTCCAGCCCGACCTCGACCGGCAGGCCCTCGTAGTCGGGATGGCCCGTGTTGATGACGACGTTGCTCTCCATGCGCGCCACGACCGAGGGCACGACGAGGATCACGCTTCGGCGCTCCTGGTACCAGTCCCGGCCAAAGCGCTGAGACGCTGCGCGGGTCTGCCGATGCCAGTCCGGCAGGACGTCGGTCGCCACGACCTCGTAGCTGGTTCCCGCGGGCAGGACGATCTCCACGGAGTGTTGGTTCGGTGGAACCCGCCCTGACCAGCCGACCAGCATCTCCAGCATGGCCGTCGAGTAGTTCCGCGAGGCGTAGATCACCTCGGCGCCTGCCTCGTGCCATCTACCGGCAGTGCGCCTGGCGCCTTCCGCGCTCCACACCGGGAACCTCCCGTCGGCGTCGCCGATGCGATACGCCGACATCGGCGACGCAAGCCGCCGCACCATCAGACGGGAAAGCCGGCCTCGGCCTGATGAATCACATCGAGCACCGCCCGCGCGCCGGCGGAACTCGAGCAGGCGACATCGAGCGGCCTCTCGCCATCCAGCAGAGCATGCCGCGACGTCAGGTAGGCCTCGATTCCCTCCCGGTCCCCGTGGTACACCCGGCTCAGCGCATTGACGACGCGGCTGAGCTCGTAGAGCCGCTCGCTCATCTCCCTCGACAGGGGCTTGCCTGCGTTGCGGGTACGCCGCAGCGTGGCCTCGGGGATCACCGGTCCTACGATGTTCCTGGCGCCCAGAATCTCCGTCAGCACGGACACCGCGTCCGTGGGCAGGCCGCGGCCAACCCGGCGCGCGAGTTCCAGGTTGCTCAGGACTTCGGCATCCTCGATCCCGAGGAGCGTTCCCAGACAGGCAGCCTCGGTTACCGGCAGGTCGGCCGAGTTGGCGTAGGTCTCAAGTACGGTGGAGGCATCGGCTTTCGTCATTTGACGACGATACGGCAGTCATTTGACGGACGTCAAGGGCCAGCCAGCACCAGGGTCCACATGCGACGGTTTTCGGCACCGTTCAAACCGTCGGCATCGCACGTGACCGCGTACCAGCCAACGAGGGTTGCCGTTGCGCCCGCATCGCGGCCGAGAGTCGCACGGAGTTGCAGGTCACCGCGGCGATCGGTTCCCTCCGCTCCGTCCCGGCGTTCGAGCTCGACATCCGAGAACCCGAGTACGCGCCGGTGGACCGGAAACAGGGCCTTGTACGCACTCTCCTTGGCCGAGAACGCCAGCGTGAACATCTCCGCCTCGGTCAAGCCGCCGTTCCCGCCGCGACGAAGCTCCCTTTCCCGATCGGTCAACACCCGCGGCCCGAGACGAGCAGCTTGCCTCACCGACACGACGCGCTCCACATCGACACCCAGACCCAGGTACCGGTTCGCCGCCGCAACCGCGGCGAACCCGGCGCCCGCGCCGTGGGAGATCGAACCGACGACACCGTCCGGCCAAAGCGGTACGTCGTCCTCGTCGGCGCCAAGGCCACCCTGTGAAGCACACGCCCCGAGCAGTTCCCTGAGCGCAAGCCGGGCGGCGATCCGGCCGGCCAGGTACTCCCGCCGGCGCTTGTCGATGGCGCCTTCGAGGGCGCCCGGCAACTCGATCGCCAGACTTCGCGCTTCCTCGATCAGGTCGTCCAGGCTGCCGATCAGCCTCGCGGCCACGGCAATGTCCCGAGGAAGAGCCCGAGCCAGGCTCGCGGGGACTCCCCTGGCCGCGCTCACGCCAGGAAGTAGCGCCGCTGCTCCGGCGTCGGCACCGGGCACTCGGCCAGCCGTCGCCCGACGCGTTGGCGATTCCGCGCCACCAGCCTGTAGCCCCAGTCGAGGACCGGTCGGGGCGCCATCCACGGGAGCAGTGCGAGCCAGCGCTCCGGCCCGCGCAACTGGGACGCCAGCCAGATCACCGCCTCGCTGCGCACCCGGATCTCGCCCACTGAATCGGCTGGCGAAGTGCCCTGGCGCGCGTGAACGGCGGGCAAGCTCTGGATCACCATGCTGTCGAGCCCGGCGAGGTCGGGCCGCATCCCGGTCAGGCGCTTGAACAACTCACCGTCCTGGGGCGCGAAGCGGACCCCCGACGGCACACCCCGGGCCAGACACCGCGCCACCGACCAGTTGCAGAGCGCGCAGTCGCCGTCGTAGTAGACGATGACCCTGGCTGGCCAAGGCTCGCGACGCTTGTCCATGGCCCTTCATTCTACGGTCGCGGCGTCGCCCGCGTTCCCGGCCGCCGCCGCGCCCCGGTTCGGGGC
The DNA here is from genome assembly GCA_965205295.1 of Candidatus Multivorans sp. Taxonomy (GTDB): domain Bacteria; phylum Acidobacteriota; class Thermoanaerobaculia; order Multivoradales; family Multivoraceae; genus Multivorans. The sequence continues at coordinate 151,319 of OZ242167.1, read as the reverse complement.
CGCCCCCGGCAGCAGCGGCGCAGCCCTTCCCATCGCCTCTTCGGCGGCGCCTACGAGCCGGTCCAGGCCCGCCCGCGTGTGCGCGCTGACCGCGATCGCATCGAGCTGATCCGCCAGCAGCCGGGCACGCTCCTCGGTCACCAGGTCGCACTTGTTCAGCACCACCAGGAGAGGCTTCGAGGTGAGCGACAGTTCATCGATCAACCCGTCCACCGCCTTCGCCTTGGCGCGCCAAGCCGGATCGGAGGCATCGACGACATGCAGCAGCAGGTCCGCGTCGCCGAGTTCCTCCAGCGTGGCGCGGAACGCCCGCACCAGGTCGGGTGGGAGTTCGGCAATGAAACCGACCGTGTCGGTGATCACCACCTCCCCCTCCCTCGGAAAGCGAATCCGCCGGCTGATCGGGTCGAGGGTCACGAACAGTTGCGGCGCGGTCTCCACCGAGCTCCGGGTCATCGCATTGAGAAGCGTGCTCTTGCCGGCGTTCGTGTAGCCGATCAGGGACAGCACCGGCACCCCCCGGTCGCGCCGCCGGCTGCGGGCGACATCCCGCTGCCGTGACAGTCCCTCGACCTGCTTCTCGAGCTTGCGGATCCGGTCGCGGATCCGCCGGCGGCCCACCTCCAGCACCGTTTCGCCCGGTCCGCGGCCACCGATGCCTCCAGTGAGCCGCGACAGGCCCTCGTCCCTCTCGGTCAACCGCGGCAGGGAGTACCGCAACTGGGCCAGCTCGACCTGCAGCTTGCCGTCCCGGGAGCGGGCGCGCTGCGCGAACACGTCCAGGATCAGTTGGGTGCGGTCGATCGCCTTGAGGCCGGTCGCGTCCTCGAACGCGCGGGCCTGCCCCGGCTTGAGGTCGATGTCGAAGATCGCCACTTCGGCGCCGGCCCGCATGCTCTGCAACACGATCTCGGTCAGCTTGCCGCGCCCCACGACGGTGCGCGGGTGAATGCGCGACCGGCGCTGGCGTATGACGCCCGCCACCTCGACACCCGCCGAGTGCACGAGTTCGACCGTCTCCAGGAAGTGGCCGTCGTCCGGCCGGACGCCGATCACCAGCGCGCGTTCCCGCTCCGCCTCGCGCCCGCTACGGCGCCGGCCCATCTCCCGCTCAACTGCACGGATGGTTGCCGCGAAGTCGAGTTCCAGTTGGTAGACCTGCGGCGCCTGCACGCGGAGGAACTGCGCGCCCTCGCCGGCGCCGTCGGCGGTCGGCTCGGGCGCCAGATACGCGACTTCGATACCGCCCGCCGAGCCGTCTTCCAGGGCCTGAACGACCGCGACCATGTCCAGTCGCAGCAGCGCCAGGTCATTGAGATCGTCGGCGGTCAGACTCTCGCCATGCAGGTGGGTATGGACGAGACGCAGCCGCCGGAAGCGTCCGGGGCCGCCCCGCAGGCGCCCGATATCGGGAATCTCGAGCTGTCTGGCGTCGCCGACGATCACCTTGCTGACCGCGCCGTCGCGGGTCAGCAGCACGCCCACCTGACGTCCAATCTCACGCGAGAGCGCGCACAGGTGACGAGCCAGTTCGGTGGAGACCACCTGATCCGGTCGCACCTTCCGCCGATAGGTCCGTTCGAGCGCGCCGCGCTGTGAGGCCTTCAGCCCGCGAATGTCGCCGTGCAGAGGTTTCATCTAAGGGCAGTGGCCGTGTTTGAATCGCAAAGTCAAGAAAATGGTATGCTTGCTGCCTCGGCGGTGACGCTGGCCCCATCAGGCAAGCGCCACGTAGCTCGATAGCACGAGTCAGCGCTTGGCTTCAGCCTTTGTCCTCTAGACAGTCCGTCCATTCTGAGACGACTCATGTCGCCCGAGGGCCGTCTGAACAGCCCGTGGTGCACTCAAGGCTACACCCGCCGCCCGAAATGACGCTCCGGTACTACAACCGATTCGCGCAGGTGGAACTGCAGCGAACGCAGGGCAGCCGCCCAGCGGGTTCCGTTCACGGAATCCCATCGCGGCCTGGCGCCCGCGCATCCGGAGACGTCCACACCGATTCAACCGACGGCGCACTCGCCGTCACCCGGAGACTTTGTGACCCGAAGAATGCTCATCAACGCGCGAAGCTCAAGCGAGCTCCGCATCGCCATCGCCAATGACTCGATACTCGAAGACCTCAAGATCGATATCGCCGAGCGGGGGCTGACCCGCGGCAACATCTACTACGGCAAGATCGCCAACATCGAGCCGAGCCTCAACGCCGCGTTCATCGACTACGGCGCCTCGAAACACGGCTTCCTGGCCATCCAGGATGTCGTGCCCGATGCGTACTACCAGGCGGCGTCCAAGTCCCAGCGGCCCAAGATCGAGGACGTACTCGTTCGCGGCCGCCCGATCGTGGTTCAGATCACGCGCGAGCCGGAGGGCAACAAGGGCGCCGCCCTGACCACCAACCTGAGTCTGGCAGGGCGCTACCTGGTGCTCTCGCCCTTCGACAAGACCAGTGGCGTTTCCCGCAAGGTCGACACCGAGGAGGTTCGCCTCAAGCTGAAAGCGATGGCGGAATCGCTGCCGGTGCCGGAGGGCGGCGGTGTGATCGTACGCACCAACGCCCTCGGCCAGACGAAGACGGCCCTGAGCCGGGACATGAACTCGCTGCTCCGGCTGTGGAAGCGCATCTCCCGGGACGCCCGCGACGCGAAGGGCACGAGGCTGCTCTACAGCGACCAGGACATCGTGCTGCAGGGACTGCGGGACTACCTCGACAGCGCGATTGAGGAGGTCTGGGTCGACGAGGACGGCGCCCACGGACGCGCCGAGCTGTACATGCGGGCCTTCATGCCGCGCAGCAAGACGGCGCTGCACCGCTACACCGGCCGCAAGCCGTTGTTCTCGGTCTACGAACTGGAGCCTCAGATCGAGAACATCTTCGAACGCCGGGCGGAACTACGCGCCGGCGGCTCGATCGTCATCGACCCGACCGAGGCCCTGACCGCGATCGACGTCAACTCCGGCCGCTCCAAGAAGGCATCGAGTCAGGAGGAGACCGCGGTCAACACGAACATCGAGGCCGCGGCCGAAGTCGGCCGGCAGCTTCGCTTGCGCGACATCGGCGGCCTGATCGTGGTCGATTTCATCGACATGCGCAGTCCCCGCAATCGCCGCAAGGTAGAGAAGGCGATGAAGGACGCGATGAAGGCCGACAAGGCGCGCTCCAGCGTCGGCCGGATCAGCGACAACGGGCTGCTCGAGATCAACCGCCAGCGGATCCACCAGGCGCTCCAGTTGCGCACTCACAGCGACTGCCCGAACTGCGGCGGCACCGGCCGCGTCGCCAGTCCGGACCTTGTCGCACTGCGCCTGCTGCGCAACATCGAGTCCCACGGCGCCGCCGGCTACATGCGGGGCGTGCAGATGGCCCTACCGCCGCAGCTTGCCAACTACCTGCAGAACCAGAACCGCGAAGCGCTCGCGAAGCTCGAACGGGAGTTCGATCTCGAGATCGAGATCTCGGGCGAGCCTCAAATGCAGGGCCGCGAGCCGGAGATCAGTTGGACCGCTCGCGATCTGGACGAAGTGAAGAAGCGCGAGCGGGAAGAGGCGCAGGAGAAGAAGCTCGAACAGGAGATGCTGGCCACGCCGTCGATCGGCGACAACGAGGCCTTCGACCAGCCCCAGGAGGTGGACGAGGACGGACCGGACGGCGCGGCCAAGGCAACGCCGAAGAAACGTGGGCGCCGAGGCGGTCGCAGACGCCGTTCCGCTGTCACACGAAAGGCCAGGGCGAAGGACGAGCAGCCGAAGAACGGCGACGCCGCCTCGCAGGACGGCGGGGCGCCGGTGGCCGCGAACGCGGCGGCGCCCACTCCCCGACCGAGCGCGGACACGGCCGCCATCAAGGTGCCGGGCATCGACACGCCGGCGCCAGAGGCGGCGCCGGCCGCCAACGGCCAGCCCGCCGCCGCCGAAGCGGCGACCGGCAACGGCGGCCCCCGGCCGACCAAGCGACGGCGACGCCGGCGGCGACCCCGGCGAGCCCCGACCGCGACCGAGGGCGGCGAGTCGCAGCCCTCGGACGGCGGCAACCCGTAGCGGCGACACCAGACAGCGCCGCTCCTCGACGACCCGTCCGGGCGCGCGCAACCCCCTGGAGACACGGGGGTTTGACAACTGCCCCGCCGATCGAACAGCATCGTGCCAGTCGTTCCGCTCCGTCAACGAGGCGCGAGCGGCGGTCCCGGGGTCAATCGGGGCGATCCCGCGACCGGGTGGGGTGGGACCCACCACTTTGTGGATGTGCCCGGAAAGGAGGTGGTCTAGTGGAGTACTGCAGATGCGGCTTGATGGAGGTGGCGGCTCCCTAGGTAACCCCTGCCTGGCGTAGGGCGCCTCCTTCGGGAAGCGATCCCACGCCATCCCATCGGCCAAGAACACGCTCGACCGAGCCGCGCAAACCGCGGTCCAAGAGCGTCACCGGAGCCCCGAGGAGCAAACGCCCTCGGGGCTCTTTTCCTTGTCCGAATCGCGTCGGGCCCTGGACCCCTCAGAGCTCAGTTCCGTACAATCGCCCCCCACAATCCTGGTTCCATCCGCGCGCCCGATAACGGGCGTGAGGATTCACCGGCGGAGACGAACATGGCGGCGATCGGCACCCCCACAAAACTGCTCGAGGGCAAACCCAAGGTCAAGGGCTCGCTGCGCTACTGCGGCGACCTCGAGCGGCCCGGGCTGCTCCATGCCCGTCTGGTCACCAGCCCGCACGCGCACGCCGAGGTGCTGAGCATCGATACCGTGGCGGCGAAGGCCATGCCCGGCGTCGCCGCCGTCATCACGGCAGCGGATCTGCCCGAACTCCCGGCCAATAGCCGAGCCATGCTCATGCTCGCGCGCGATCGGGCGATCTTCGTCGGCCATCCGGTCGCCCTGGTCCTGGCCGAGGACGAGGCCCGGGGCGCGGATGCAGCGGAAGCGGTCGAGGTCGACTACCGGCCGCTCGACGCCGTGGTCACCCTCGAACAGGCCGAGGCCCCTTCGGCGCCGCCGGTGTGGCCCAATGGCCTGCCCGGCCAGTCCGCGGAGGCGGCAGCGCACGGCGCCGGAGGCGCGGGCGACGACGGCGGCGAGGGTCCCTCGTCGCCCAACGTGACGAACCGCATGCGCTTCGACCGCGGCGACCTCGCCGCCGGCTTCGCCGCTGCCGACGCCGTGGTCGAGCGGAGCTTCACCACCGCGTCGGTTCACCAGTCCTACCTCGAACCGCACGTGGCATTGGTCGATCCGGACCCGATGGGCACCGGGATGACGATCTACAGCTCCACCCAGGCGACCTTCTACATCCGGGACACGGTCGCCTACGTGCTCGGCCTGTCCCACGAGCAGGTGCGCGTGATCGGCACGCCGGTCGGCGGCGGCTTCGGCGGCAAGTTCCTGCTCTACGAACCGCTCCTGGCCATCGCCGCCACGCAGCTCCAGCGCCCGGTGCGACTGATGATGAGCCGCACCGAGGAAATGCTGGCCGCCACTCCGGCGCCTGCGACCCGGATCACGATCCGCGCCGGCGCCAAGCGGAGCGGCGAACTGACGGCGCTGGAAGCCGAGCTGGCGATGGACTGCGGCTGCTTCCCATCTTCCATGACCGCACTCGCCGGCACCCTGCTCGGCAGTTCCTACCAGACGCCGAATCAATCCGTCGGCAGCTACGAGGTCGTCACGAACAAGCCCTCGATCGGCGCCTACCGTGCGCCGCTGGCGCCGCAGGCGGCGTTCGTGGTCGAGACCGTGCTCGATCAACTGGCCCAGGAGTTGGGGCTCGACCCGCTCGAGATGCGGCTGCTCAACGCCTCGGAGTCCGGCCAGCCGATGGCCTCCGGGATGCCCTGGGCCGGCATGGGCCAGCGCCAGGTGCTGGAAGCGCTGCAGGCCCACCCCTCGTGGCAGAACCGCGAGCAGGCAAGGGCCGAGGGGCGCGGGGTCGGCATCGCGCTCGGGGCCTGGCCCGGCGGCACGGAGCCCGCGGCTGCCGCCTGCGCGCTCCAGGGCGACGGTACGCTCAAGGTTCACATCAGTTCGGCCGACATCACCGGCACGAACACGAGTCTGGCCCTGATCGCGGCCGAGGCCTTCGGCGTCGAGCCGGAACGGGTCACGATCGCCACCGGCGACACCTCGAGCGGTCCCTTCGCGGGCTCGTCCGGCGGCAGCAAGATCCTCTACACGGTCGGGCCGCCAGTGATTCAGGCCGCCCGTGAGGCCCGGCAGCAGACCCTGGAGCTGGCCGCGGCCACGTTCGAAGCAGCACCCGAAGACCTGGAGATCGTGGACGGAGAGGTCCGGGTCAAGGGATCGCCCGACAAGGCCATTCCGCTCAAGAAAATCGCCCAACGCACGATGCGCTTCGGCAGCCGGCAGGCGCCGGTGTTCGGCCACGGACGCCACGCCCAGACCGGTCAGGCGCCCGGTTTCTGCGCCCAGCTCGCCGAGGTGGCGGTCGACCGGGAAACAGGCCGGGTGAAGGTCGAGAAGGTGGTCGTGGTCCAGGACTGCGGACGCGCGATCAACCCGCCGGCAGTCGAAGGGCAGATGATGGGCGGCGCCATGCAGGGCATCGGTTGGGCGCTCTACGAGGAGATGGCCTACAGCGACGACGGCCAACTGCTGACAGCGACCCTGAACGACTACGCCCTGCCTCACTTCGTCCACGGTCCGACCGAACTCGAGACGGTGCTTGTCGAGGTGCCCTCGGACAGCGGGCCCTTCGGCGCCCGCGGCGTCGGCGAACCGCCCGTCATTCCTACCGCGGCCGCGGTCGCCAACGCAATCGCCGATGCCTGCGGCGCCCGACTCACCGAGCTGCCGATGACGCCACCCAGGGTCCTCGCGGCGTTAGGCGGCGCCGCGTGAAGTAGACGCGCGCCGGCCGTCGGTACACTGCCGGACGAAGATGGTCCGCGGCGGCATGGAAACTTGGGCGTTGGCGGCCGCCGGGCTACTCGGCGCGTCGGCGCTCGGTGCGCCGCTCCTGGGCGTTGACGGGTGGCAGCCCTTGGGCGTGGGCGGCGCCGTGGCGCTGGGTCTGCTCTACGTCGTTTGCCGCGTCCTGGCGCTGGAACCGCTACTCGACCGCTCCGCGACCTCGCCGCGGCCGCCGCTCGTCTTTCTGCTCTTGCCCTTCGGCTTCTACCTGGCGCTGATTCCGTGGTCGACGAGTACGCGGGCGCCCGACGGCGACGAGCCCTGGTTCCTCCTGGCAACCCACAGCATCGCCCACGACTTCGACCTCGATCTGGCGAACAACTACCGCGACCGGGACTCGCTCAACTTCATGCCCCGGGCGATCGAACCGCAGCCTGGAGACCCCGAGAAGCCGGACGGCGCGGTCCACTCGCGGCACGGCGCCCTGCTGCAGGCAGTCATGGCGCCGGCATACCGCCTGGGCGGCAGGGCCGGCGCCATGATCGTGATCGCGGCGCTGGCCGCGCTCAGCGCCTGGCTCGTGCTCGATCTCACCGCGTTCAGCCCGGACTCCCGGGCAAGACTCCTCGTCTATCTGACCTTCGGCTTCGCCGCCCCGTTCCTGCTCTACAGCCAGCAGATCTGGGCCGACGTCGCCGCCGTTCTGCTCGCGGTCGCGGCCTACCGGTGGATCACCCGCCTCACAGCCGGCGCGCAAGGCCGACCACTCGACGCCTCCCGTGCGAATTGGGGCCTCTGGCTACTGCTCGCCGGAGCATTGGCCCTGCTGCCGGCGATCAAAGTCCGACTCGTCCTGGTCAGCGCCGCGCTCGCCCTGATCTGGGTGCTGCGTCTCGAACCCGGACGCCGGCGCCGCGGCATGTTGCGGCTGGCGGCAATCCTCGCTCCCGCCGGCGCCCTGGTCCTGTGGCTGAACCACGCGCGCTTCGGAACCGTGCTCGGCATGCACTCGTGGAGCGAGTTGACCCCCTCGCGCGAATCGGCGACCAGCATCGCGCTCGGTCTGAACGGGCTGTTCTTCGATGTCGCCTACGGCCTCGTCGCCTGCGCACCGATCTGGCTGCTCCTGTTTCCCGCCGCCGTGGTCGCCTGGCGGCGCAACCGCCGCCTCCTGTTCGAGGTCGCGCTGATCGCCCTGCCGACACTGTTGCTGGTCGCCTCGCGCCGCGAGTGGTACGGCGGCTGGTCGCCGCCGTTTCGGTACGGCCTCGTCGTGTTGCCCTTCCTCGCCCTGCTGCTGGCGCCGCTGTTCGAACGGCGACTCGAGTCCGGCCGCGCCGCCTCGGCATCCGGGGCCGCTGCCGGCGGCCTCCCGGCGGGCATGACGGCGCTGGCCCTGGTGCTGGCCCTTCTAAGCGGGGCGCTGGCCGTGCTCTACGTGGTGGAACCGGGCTGGACCTACAACCTGGCCGACGGCCGCCACCACCTGATCCACTACCTGGAGGCTCGCAGCGGTGTCGACTTCGCGCGCTTTCTGCCCTCGGCCACGCGGCCCCGAAGTGCGACCTGGCTGGTCCCCCTCGCGGCCGTCTGCCTCGCTCTCGTTGCGGGGCGCGTCCGGCACAAGGCAATCGCGGCGGCGCTTGCCGGCATCCCCGTGCTCGCCCTCGCCGCCCTCCCCGTCCTCGCCGGCGCCCTGCCGACGCGGCGGCTCGAGATCGAGAGCGCCGCGATCCAGCGGAGCGGCGGCAATCTGGACCCGGAACGCTGGATCATGGACCGTACGCGGTACCCGGAAGCATGGGTGTTCCCGGAAGGCACGCGTGCCGAAGCGCCCGTGATACCCGGCGGCAACCAGGTGGAACTCACCGTGACCGTCCGGCCGGTGCGAAACCGTCCCGCGCCGCTGACCCTGATCGCCCGCTCCGGCAGCCGCGAGATCGGCCGTCTGACCTTCACCGATGAGGACGGCAGCGACCCGACCGGTTGGCAGACGCGCAAGCTGCCCGCCGCCCCGTGGCTCTCAGGCGCTCCTCTCGTCCTCGAAGTCCCCTTCGACGCCGGCGAAGCGCTGCCGCCGAACGGCGTGGCGATCGACCGGGTCGACCTGCGCTGGCAGTGACCGCTGTACGGCCCGCCGTTTCCAGGAGGCGTGAAGACGGACACTTCGCACGCGCCGCCGATCTGATCGATGTCGTTCATGACCGTGGACTCGGTGATACGAGGGCAGCCGAAATTCCCCTCCGTGCCGAAGCCGACGACATCGCGCCACCCTACCTGCCGCTTCCGCCTTCCCTCGACGAACTTCGCGAAGGAGAACTTTCTTCCAAGGGCAAGCTCCTGGGGTTGCTCGCGTCCACTCGTGGCACCCCCGATTCGGGACTCCCGCCGTGGTTTCAAGCGTTCCTTGAGAACGCCAGCGTCCACTTCATCGAAACCCAACGCCTAGTGCGCTCCAGACCGAATCCAAGGGCTTGGTCCAATCCTTGGTCCAACCCTCGGTTCAGCGACTCCGCGGTGCCGACTGTATTGGAACGAAGCCGGGAATTCGGCGAGCGACTTCGCGAGACAATGGCGAGTTACGGCAGACAGGCACAGGTGTTGGACCAGACGTTCCCTCAGCGACTCGTGGCGGCCAGAGACAGCTTCCCTAGTGAGCAGCTTCAACAACGCATGACGGCCTTGAAGAGTGAGACCGATCAACTGAAATCTCTCGGAATCCTGGACGAAGCCAGCGAGCAACCCAGTCACCGCCCGGATGTAAAATCTGAGTTGGACGACCCACAGGCCCGCGAGATGACGGCCCGGGTGATGACGCTCTATGTTCAAGACACGGAACGGAAACTCCAAGCTCTCGCCGATCTTTCCAGACGTGTGCGAAGCCTCTTGGACAGCATCAACGGAAAGTTCAGACACAAGAGGTTACGAGTCGATCGCGAAGGCGGCTTCGTGGCCGAGACCGACTCCGGCGCCAAATTGTCGCTCAGCTCGCTTTCGTCTGGCGAGCAGCATGAGTTGGTGTTGCACTACGACCTCCTGTTCCGAGCCAAGAGGAACACGATCGTACTCATCGACGAGCCTGAACTCTCGCTGCACGTCTCGTGGCAGAAGCGCTTTCTTCCCGACCTGCTGGAGTTCGCCAAGCTGTCCGCCTTCGACGCCATCGTGGCGACCCACTCGCCCTACATCATCGGCGAGCGGGACGACCTCATGGTGGGGCTTGGCGACCAGGTCTGACGGCCCACGGCGGCGGCCAACGGCACAACGGCCGCAATACGCCCCGTCCCTTCCTCCGATAGAGACCGAGATGCTGTTCGGCAACAAGACGCCAGGCGTCCTGGCAGCCGAAATCGAGATGCACCGCCAAGCGCACTCCGGGGCGTTTCTCGTCCTTGAAGGCAAAGACGACATGCGGTTCTGGAGGGAGCGGCGAGACAAGCACTGCGAACTCGTCGACGGTGAGGGGAAGCCGCCCTCATCAGCGCTGTTGTCGCCAGGTCCGCCCTGGATCGAAAGGCTTGGCAGGACCGCACAGAGGAGCTCCTGGATGAAGCTCCCTGGTTTGTCGCACGGGGACACGACATGATGGAGATCTTGCGAAGCGGACTAAGGCACGTCCTTGGGGACATGCCCAAGACCGTCGGCGTGAAGAGCATAGCCAGCGGGTTGCGGCTGGCGATGTCGCGGGAGTGGCTGGAAGCGACAGGTCTTTGGGAGGGAATACGGGCCTGGGAGGACGCGAATCCTCCGTTCGCGGTCCTTCCACAATGACGAGCCAGCGGGTTTCGGAGTAGGGCCCTCGCCGGACGTCGACTCAACCTCCTTCAGGTAGTCAGGCCGCTACGGTCGGACTTCGTAGTACAGGTTCGCCGGGTCGTCGAAGTCGTGCATCCGGAAGCGCGTGAAGCCGCCTTCACGCACCATCCGCTCCGCCACCACCGGGTTGAAACCGAGAGTTCCGAGGCCGAGGCCGTCCGGTTCGGACAGGGCGGACGACATGCAGGCCGAGACGGAGAACCCGTAGAGCAGCGCAAGCACCGGATTGCGGAGGTTGTCCTCGAACCGGGGGCTGCTGCGGATGTCCTTGATCAGCCAGGTGCCGTCGTCCCGGACGGCGCCGCGGATGGCGGAGATCACCCGATCCGGCCGCGTCATGTCGTGAATGCAGTCGAAGGTGACGACCAGGTCGAAGGTCGGCGACGCCGGCAGATCCTCACCGCGCGCGACCCGCCACTCCGCGTTGGCGACGCCGGCTTCCCTGGTCCGCTCGCCGGCGATCTCGATCGCGTGCTCGGACGGGTCGTAGCCGACGAAGCGCGACGCCGGGAAGGCGCGCGCCAGCGACAGGAGCGCCACGCCGCCGCCGCAGCCGACATCGACGACGTCGATCCCGGACCGCAGCCGTTCCTCGACCCCGTCGAGCGCCGGGATGATCCGCGGCACCAACGCCTGCCGGGTCCACGGACCGAGCATCCGCTCGGTGCGATGGGCGGCGCAGGGGCCGAGTTGCTGGTACGAGAGACCGACTCCGGTCTTGAACGCCTCCGCGAGGCCGTCGATCACGGCGTGATCGGGCGGGTAGCCGAAAGCGCCGGCGGCAAAGGCCACGGACCGCTCTTCGTCGGCCAGCACCGCGGCAGCCACGTCGGTGAACTCGAACCGCGGCTCGCCGCCGTTCTCGGCCGCGTGGTACTCGATCAGCCCGGCTGCCGTCTGGCCGCGCAGCCACTCGAGCAGCCAGCGCTCCTTGAGTCCGCTCGCCTCGGCCAACTCCAACACGGTGACGGGCCCCAAGCCCCGCAGCGTCCGGTAGATGCCCAGGCGATCGCCGAGGTGGATCATCAGGGAGACCAGCTCGCCCTGCTTGTACTTCCACACCTTCAAGGCGAAGGCGCTGACCTGGTCCGGGTCGAGCCGGCCGTAGAGGCTCTGCGTGCCGCTGTCGTCGTCCGTCATTCTGATCTTCTCCTTGGCGTGGCAGGCAACTCGGGCGCCGGGCCCGGTGTCGCTGGAAACCGAAAACGCGCTGCACGGTATCATCCGCGGTTCGCGTCAACGGCGGCACGAGAGCACCGTTCCGCGACATCTTGGACGTTGCACAGGAGGGAGTTTGTCGATGCGAGCCACGCCGCTTCAAGAGACAGCGCACGCCGGGACTACGAAGATTCAGGCGAGAGCTCACCGATGGCGCTCCACGATCTACCTGGCGATCGTTTTCGCGACTCTGGCGATCCCGCTCGCTGCTCAGGAGGAAGGCGTAGCCGCGGGCCCGCAAACCCACTGGACGGCGACCGGCGCAGTCGGCGACGGCGCCGGGCCCGTCGAGCAGTCGCTGCTCGAAGCGGCCCCGACCCGTGAGTCCTGGCTCCACTACGGCGGCAACTACGGAAGCTGGCGCCACTCGCCGATCACCGAACTCACTCCCGAGAGCGCCTCCGGGTTGCGGCTGGCCTGGATCGCCCAGACCGGCGTCTCGGGCCAGCTCGAGTCCTCGCCCGTGGTCTACGACGGCGTCCTCTACCTGACTTCGTCGATGAACCGCCTGCTCGCCTACGACGCCGGCGACGGCAGTCTGCTGTGGCGCTACGACCACCAGAACCCCTCCGATCTGCGCATCTGCTGCGGACCGGTGAACCGGGGGGTGGGCATCTCCGGAGACGTGGTCGTCATGGGCACCCTGGACGCCCGGCTGCTCGCCTTCAACCGCAAGAGCGGCGAGTTGCTCTGGAACACCGAGGTCGAGCCCTACGCCTCCGGCTTCTCGATCACCTCGGCGCCCCTCATCGCAGAAGGCGTGGCTGTAATCGGCATCGGCGGCGGCGAGTACGGGGTGCGCGGCTTCTTCGACGGCTACGACGTCGAGACCGGCAAGCGGCTCTGGCGCCACTACACGGTGCCCGACGACGGCCAGCCCGGCGTCGAGACCTGGGCCGGCGATTCGTACAAGACCGGCGGCGCTCCCACCTGGGCCACCGGCAGCTACGACCCGGCGACCAGGACCCTGTTCTGGACCACAGGCAATCCGTCTCCCGACTGGAACGGCGACACGCGCGAGGGCGACAACCTGTACAGCGACAGCGTTCTGGCGGTCGACATCGCAACCGGCGAGCGCAAGTGGCACTTCCAGTTCACGCCCCACGACGTCTGGGACTACGACGGCAACTCGGAGGTGTGGCTGGTCGACGTACAGGTCAACGAGCAGACGATCCCCGCCCTCGTCCAGGCGAACCGGAACGGCTACTTCTACGTGCTGGACCGCCGTGACGGCGGCTTCCTGCATGCCAACCAGTACGTTCATCAGTTGAACTGGGCGACGCTGGACGAGAATGGCCGTCCCGTGGTCAACCCGGCGATGAAGCCCGCCGACGAGCCGACCCAGCGCGTCTGCCCCGGCCTTGCCGGCGGCAACAACGCGGCCTACGCCGGCGCCTACAGTCCGGTCACCGGCCTGGCCTACGTGCCGACGATCGAGAGCTGCATGATGTTCCGCAAGGGCCTCGTCGTCTTCGTCGAGGGCATCCCCTTCTTCGGCGGTGAACCGATTCCGTCGGACACCGTCGAAGGCAAGTCCTACGGCCACCTGTCGGCCATCGACGTGAGCACCGGCGAGACCCGCTGGAGCTACCGGGATCCGACGCCGATGATGGCCGGCGTGCTCAGCACCGAAGGCGGTCTCGTGATCACCGGCAACGCGAGCGGTCACCTGCTCGGCTTCGACGCCGAGACCGGCGACGAGGTGTGGCGCTACCAGACCGGCTCCGGAATCCGCAGCCATCCGATCGCCTACCAGCACGACGGGCGGACCTTCATGGCCGTCGGCTCGGGCGGCGGCGGCATCGTCCAGACCACGGTCGGCACCGCTCCGTCGCTGCCGGAGGGCAGCGTCCTGCTGGTCTTCGAACTCACGCAGTGACCCGCCTGGCGCCGGCCGGTGTGCTGTCGATTCTCCTCTGGGCCGTCGTTCCCGCCCAGGCGGAGGACCTGCGCGTCTGCCTGCTCGAGGACGACCTCCCGCGCGCCGACCGCACCGGCGCCTCCGGCTTCGACCACGACCTGTTCAGCGAGGCAGCCCGGCGCCTCGGGCGCGACTTCGTGCCCGTGTGGCGCCCGAACGCCCCGCCCTACTCCGAGATCGACGACACCGACCTGCCACTCGACGATCTCGTGGCCGGCGACTGCGATCTCTCGCCCTCGATCCCCGGCGAGCTGGCGCTGGGCCGGTTGGGAGCAGCACTCGACCTCACGCCGCCGTACTACGCGGCCGCCTTCGAGATCTACATGCCCGGCGCGGAGGCTCTTGAGTGGGACCGCCTGGCAAGCGCCTTCGCCGACCGCAAGGTCGCGGTCCGGCTCCAGTCGCTCGGTCACTTCGCGGCCCAGGCCCTGGGTCTCGACTGGACCTCGCAGCCGACCGCGGCGGACGTGGCGGACGCCGTGGACGACGGTCGAGCCGTCGCGGCCCTGATCTGGGGCCCGGCCCTGGCGCGGCTTCAGAGGGCGCCGGTTGGCGGGTTCGAGCCTCCCACCGGCCTGCGCTTCAACGAGCACGCGGCCGTACGAGCCGGCGACCGCCTCGGCCCCGAGATCGAGCGAGTGCTCGACGACCTGCGGCGCGACGGCACGCTGGATCGACTTGCCGCCCGGTACGGCATCTTCCGAACCCAACCCTTCACCACCGTGTCGTCGCCGGCCGCGATCCGCGCGCTAGGCGTCGGCGGCGAGTAGCCCGCCAGGCAGAGGAGCAACGCCTTGTCCAACAGCGAACCACGAACCGAGCCGACCCGTCGGGCGCCGCTCACGCGACTCGTCCTGCCTGTCCTGCTGGCCGCGTGTGCAACCGGCGGCGGACCGGCCGCCGATCAGCCAGCGGCCCCGGCTCCAGGCGACGCACAGTCCGCGGCATCCGCGCAGCCGGAACCCGCCGGAGACGCGGCCGCGGCCACCGAAGCCACGGCCGCGAAGCCAACGGCATCGACGGCCGCGACGAGTTCCTCTCCCGTTGCCGCCTACCTCGACGATCCCGCAGCGATCACGGCCGGCCGGCGCATGTTCCGGGCCGTCTGCACCGGCTACTGCCACTCCACGCAGCCGGGGGTCACGAAGGACGCGCCGAACCTCTTCGACTGCAACTGGCAGCACGGCAGCGAGGACGCCGATCTCTTTCGCGTGATCACGAAGGGTGTCCCCGACACGGAGATGCTCCCGTTCGGGGGCAAGATTCCCGACGACACGATCTGGCAGGTGATCGCGTACGTGCGCTCGAACAGCATGGACTGCGGCTGATTCCCCCATTGGCTGAACCGACTCCGGCCGTCTGATCAGGTAGCGGATGCGCGCGAACAACCCGAGGCGGGCGCCGGACGAGCTGCACTCCGTGCGCAGTGCGGCCCGCTTTCTGCCCGCGGAGAATCGCTGGGAGCGGCTTCCGGAGCTTCCGGCCGGCCGGTCTTCGCACGGCCTCGCAATCGTCGGCGACCAGCTCGTCGTCGCCGGGGGGTGGGAGCTCCGGGGCTCGGTCGAGGATCCCCTGTGAGAACGAACCGTGATGGCGCTCGACTTGAGGAAGCTGGACAGCGACGCCGGCGGCGAGTGGAACGGACTCACGGAAACGCCGGTAGGCGTGCGCGCCAACGCCGCCGTCGGCCTCAACGGCAAGCTGTGGGTTCTGGGCGGGCTCGCTGACAACGGAGACACGACCAGGCGCGTCGATGTCTACGACCCCTCGACCGACACCTGGACCTCGGGCCCCGAGCTGCCCGCGTCCGGCAGTCTGAACGGCTTCGGCGCCGACGCCGTGACGGTGAACGGCGGCCGAGGCCGCCACTTTGAACGGAGACCCATCCGATGCCCGCTGCACCACCCAACACCCGCAAGGCAATGACCTGGCTGCTCTGCTCGGCCTGTTTCGTCTTCTGGACCACAGCAACAGTGGGCCAGGAACCGGGGGCCGCCGAGGCCGCTGACCAGAACGAGACCACCCAGGATATTGGCTTCCTCGACGAAGTGACGGTCACCGCGGCCCACGTCCCGGCAGCTCCACGCGACACGCCCGGACAGGTCTCGATCGTCACCGACGAGGACATCGAGAACCACCTGCTCGAGGACATCGCAGACTTGGTCAAGTACGAACCCGGTGTCCACGTGGAGGGAGACTCCACCAGACTGGGTCCAGGCGGGTTCAACATCCGCGGCATCGGCGGCAACCGCGTCCTGACTCAGGTCGATGGCGTTCCGAGCGCGGAGCAGTTCGACTTCGGACCGTTCAACGTCCATCAGCACCGCCTTCTACTTCGGCGCCAGCCTGATCACCGACGAATTCGACATGCAGGTTGACCGGATCGAACACGATCTCTCAGGCAGGATCGTGCCGACCGGGCTCGTCTTCCCGACCAAGTACTTCCCCCGGACCGAAACGGAAGATACCGGCGTCTACACCCAGGCCGAACTGCGCTGGGACCGGATCACGCATATCGACGGCCACGACACAACCGGCGACACCGCGGCTACGAAGTTGCTGCGGCGTCGAGTTGAACGCGGCGGTGGTGCGGGAGCACGCCTGAGTCCTTGCCACCATGTCTGCCTCGCGCTGCCAGTCAGCGTGGCTATGGCGGCTCCCGCCGGTAGCGCCTCTTCTTGTACTCGTTGACCCAGCGGTGAGAGCTTCGCCACCTGCCATCCGGCTCGCGCACGGCCCGGAGCCGTCCACGGATCGCCGCCACCCGGAGCGCGGACGCTCGCAACTCGCCAGTTGCCAAGGCGGCGAGAGGCACCAGCCGCGCCGGACCGGCGACCGCGGGGATGACGTTTCGGTAGAGGTTGTCGAGGATCCGAGGCGAACGAGGAGCAGGTTCAGAAGCAGCCGCCCGGTGCGGCCGTTGCCGTCGAGGAACGGGTGGATCTGCTCGAACCGGCAGTGAACGTTCGCCAGCGCTTCCGGAAACGTTGTCGACTCGGGATCGAGCAGGTTCATCTGTCCAACCCAGGTCTCGACTTCGGCAGACACGAGAGGCCACGCCACAGGGACCATGCCACCGGGGAAGGCTCGGATCTCGTGCTCGCGGAATGAGCCCGGCGCCTCCCGCCCGGAGGCGTCGGGATGCGGCGCCACTGCCCAAACCGGCGTCATCGCCATGTGGTGAACCTGCCGTACTTCCGCGAGAGTCAGGAGCGCGCCTGACTGGGTGAGCCCGGTGTGACCAACTGCCTGCCGGTACACCCACTCGGCCGCCGTGCCGTAGCCCCGCACCTCGAGGTACTCGCGGAGTTCCTTGTTGCCGACGGCCCGGCCACGAAGCCAGAAGATATAGTCCCGGCGCCGCTCGGCAGCCCTTCAGCGCGCTGAGTCGGCACCTCAACGACTCGCGGAGAACGCCGTGCTCGAGATCGAAACGATCCCCGTCCTTAGCGACAACTACTCCTACCTGCTACACGAGACCGGGAGCGGCAAGACGGCGGTCGTCGACCCGCCGGAGACCGGGCCGATCGAAGCGGCGCTCGGCGCCCGGGGCCTCGGCATCGACTGGATCGTGATCACCCACCACCACATGGACCACATCGCCGCCGTGCCGGCGCTGAAGGCGAAGTACGGCTGCCAGGTGGTCGGCCCCGCCGCCGACAAGCACCGCATTCCGGACCTCGACCTGACCGTCGTCGAGGGCGACCGCTTCCAGCTCGGCGAGGCCGAAGCGGAGGTCATCGACACGCCCGGCCACACTACCGGGCACATCAGCTACTGGTTCGAGGACGACCGCGCGCTGTTCTGCGCCGACACTCTGTTCGCGCTCGGCTGCGGCCGGGTGTTCGAGGGCACGATGGAACAGATGTGGTCTTCCCTGGCCAAGCTGCGCGCCCTGCCCGACGACGCGGTCGTCCACTGCGGCCATGAGTACACGCTCTCCAATGCCCGCTTCGCCGTCACCGTGGACCCCGACAACGAGGAACTGATCGAGCGGGTCGCGGAGATCGAGCAACTGCGGGCGGAAGGCAAACCCACGGTGCCCTCGAGCCTCGGGGTCGAGAAGCGGACCAACCCCTTCCTGCGTCCCGACGATCCGGGCATCCGCGCGCTGCTCGGCATGGCCGGCGCCTCCGACGCCGAGGTCTTCGGCGAGGTCCGAACCCGCAAGGACAACTCCTGACCCGCGGATCCGGCAGATGGGCCCAGGACCGCCACCCGTCTTCATCAAGGTAGGAATCACGCGCATGAACGAACAGGAAGCGGCCTGGCTGGCCCGCACGCAGGAAGAGCCGATCGACCCGAACCGGGAGATCTGCGACCCGCACCACCATCTCTGGGACTATCCCGAGTCCCGGTACATGCTGGAGGAGTTGCACAAAGACACCGGCGCCGGTCACAACGTGACCTCGACCGTGTTCGTCGAGTGCGCCTCCGGCTACCGCGAGGACGGTCCCGAGGAGATGCGGGTAGTCGGCGAGACGGAGTTCGTGCTGGAAGTGGCCGAACGGAGCGACGCCGCAGGGGCCTCGATCGCCGGCATCGTCAGTCACGCCGACATGCTGCTCGAAGATCGCGCCAAGGGAGTGCTGGAAGCGCACATCGAGGCCGGCGGCGGGCGCTTCCGCGGCATCCGCCACTCCGCCGCCTTCGACCCCAGCCCGGACATCCGCGTCTCGCACTCGAAGCCGCCCGACGGCATGTTGCTCCGTTCCGACTTCCGGCGCGGCTTCGCCTGCCTGGGGCCGCTGGAGCTGAGTTTCGACGCCTGGCTCTACCACCCGCAGATCGACCAGTTGACCGACCTCGCCCACGCCTTCCCCGACACGCGGATCATCCTCGATCACGTCGGCGGTCCGCTCGGGATCGGGCCCTATCGGGGCCGCCGCCGCGAAGTCGAGGCGAACTGGCGCCAGTCGATCACCGAGCTCGCGCGCTGCGACAACGTGGTGGTCAAGCTCGGCGGTCTGGCGATGAAGATCTGCGGCTTCGGCTGGCACAAGCGGGACGAGCCGCCGTCCTCGGCCGAGACCGCGGAGGCCCACCGCCCCTACTACCTCCACTGCATCGACCGCTTCGGCACCGAGCGCTGCATGTTCGAGTCGAACTTCCCGGTCGACCGGGCGGGCGGTTCCTACACTCTGCTGTGGAACTCCTTCCAGCGCATCGTGGCCGACTTCTCCGAGGACGAGAAGACGGCGCTCTTCCGCGACACGGCGCGCCGGGTCTACCGGCTGGGAGACTGAGCCCCAGGTTCGGCTGGTCCCGCATGTCGCGACTCGACAAGACGCTCGACGAGGTCCGCGGCCTGCTCGCGGAGGACGGGATCGCGTCCGAACTGCACGGAGACGGCGGGTTCCTGTGCCGCTCGGTCGCTTCCCTGGACCAGGCCGGCCCGGAACAGTTGTCGTTCGCCAAGGACGAACGGACGCTTCGAGCCACGGACACCCGCGCCGGCGCCCTCGTCGTGCCGGCCGTGACCGGCCGGCTTGCGGCCCAACAACTCGTGGTCGACGATCCCTTCCTCGCCTTCGTCACCGTACTCCGCCATATCGACGACGAGCGCCGGCGCGAAGCCGCGGGAGTTCATCCGACCGCTGTCGTCGCCGCAAGCGCGGCCATAGGCGCCGACGTTTCCATTGGCGCCGGGGTCACGGTGCGCGGGGAGGCCGTCGTTGGTGACCGCACCGTGCTCCACGCGAACTCCTACGTCGGTCGACGCAGCCGGATCGGCCCCGACTGCGTCCTGTTCCCCGGGGTTGTGGTCATGGAGGACGTGAGGCTCGGCGACCGCGTCACCGTCCACGGCGCCACCGTCATCGGCTGCGACGGCTACGGCTACCTGCAGCGGCAGGGCCGCCACGTCAAGATCCCGCAGGTCGGCACCGTCGAGATCGGCGACGACGTGGAGATCGGCGCCCAGGTCACGATCGACCGCGCCGCGCTCGATGCGACCGTGATCGGCCGCGGCTGCAAGATCGGTGACCTGGTTCACATCGCCCACAACGTGACGATCGGCGAGCACACCCTGGTCGTGCCAACGGTCAGGATCGCCGGCAGGGTCACGATCGGCAAGGGCGTCGTGCTCGCCGGCGGCGCCGGCGTCGCGGACGGCGTTGTGATCGGCGACGGCGCGGTGCTCGGCGGCACCACGGTGGCCTTCCGCGACGTGCCGGCGGGCGCCGTGCTCTACGGCAATCCGGCGCGGCCGAAGTCCCACCAGTTGCGCATCGAGGCGGTCCTCAACCGCCTGCCCCAGATGGAGCGTGACCTGCGCGCGCTGCTACGGCGAATGGAACGTCAAGGCGAGACGGACTGAGGAGAGCGGCGTGAGCTGGAAGCCCGAAATCGACGAACTGGAGCGTCTGAACCGCGTCCGCTCCCCGTTCCGCTCGGCCGAGTACTTCGAGATCGAGGAGATCATCCACCCGCGCGAGACCCGCCCGATCCTCTGCCGCTGGGCCGGACTGGCTGCCGGGTCGCTGACCACGGGTCCCCAGGCCTTCACCTACCGCCCCTGAGGCCTCTCTGCGCTGACTAGACTAGACACCCCGCCCTCGGGGCCCTCCACCGTGCGCCGCAACCTCCTCACCAAAGCCCTCCTGATCGCCACCGCCCTGGCCCTTCTGGCCGCCGGCGCTGCAACGGCCGCCAAGAAGCGCCCCCCCTGCAGCGACGGCAGCCAGCCCGATCCGGACACCCTGCCGACCCACCACCGGCAGTGGACCGAGGAGGTCGCCCTGCTGCTCACCGACGACGAGCTGCAGTCGTTCCTGTGCCTGTCCCAGGACTATCAACGGGACGCCTTCATCACCGAATTCTGGAAAGCGCGCGATCCCTACCCCGAGACCGCCCGCAACGAGTTCAGGGAGCACTGGAGCGAAAGGCTCTCCATGATCCGCCAGTTGTTCGACAGCACGGACGACGAGCGGGCCCGCTACTACCTGCTCAACGGACCGCCCGACATCCACGTCGACATCTGTCCCCGACGCTCCGCCACCAAGATCGAGGCCTGGTTCTACGGCTTCCAGGACATGAGCGAGGTGCTCGGCGCGACCTACAGCCGCCGGCTGCGGCCCCATCAGTACGCGGTCATCTTCTACCGGCGCCTGGGCGTCGCCCCCTGGCGCGCCTGGCTGCCGAACGAAGGGATCGGCCGGCTAAGCAGCGAGGACCTCGGCGCCGGGTGCAAGGAGGAGGAACTCGGGTACGCGCTCGGCATCATCAAGATCCTGAATGACTGGGGCGGCGCGCTTGGCTTCTACTACGACCGGCTGATCGGTGAGAAGCTGGAACCGATCGAGGCGCCGTCCAACGAGTGGCTGCGCACCTTCGAGTCCTACTCCACCGATCTCCCATCCGGCGCGCCGCAGCTCGAAGCCTCGCTCGACGTCACCTTCCCGGGCCGCAAGGAAAGCCGCACCGTGGTCCAGACGCTGGTCCAGGTCAAAGCGGCAAGCGCAACACTCGCCGACCTGGCAGGCGCCCGGTCCTACGGCTTCGAACTGATCGGTGAGATCCTGCGCGCGGACGCGGACACCGGCGCCGACCGGTTGTTCGAGAGCTTCCGCTACCGCTTCGAGTTCCCGGTCGAGGAGGCCGATTCCGAAGGCGGCGACGGCGGGCTGCCGGCCATGCCCCTGGTCGCCCAGCGGTATCTGCGACCCGGGAACTTCAAGCTCATCATGCGCGTCGACGATCTGAACGGCGACGCGGTGTGGCGCCACGCCCAGCCGCTTGAGGTGCCCCGGGTCGAAGAGGCCGCCGGGTGGACGGAAGCCGACCTGGAACCGATCTTCGCCGAAGCGAACCGTTCTCTCGCGAGCGGCGAGCCGACGATCCGGATCATCTCGCCCGGAGGCGACCTCGTTTCCGGCTACCTCCGCTTCGACACCGCGGTCACGGGACCGGTCGACAAGGTTCGGTTCACCCTGGACGACAAGGACCTGTTCACCACCAAGCGGGCGCCCTACAGCGTCGACGTGCGGTTGGGCGAACTGCCCCGCAGCCAGATGCTGCGGGCCATCGCCTACGATGTCGGGGCCAACCAGATCGCCAGCGACTCCTACCTGATCAACGGCTCGCCCCACCGCTTCGACGTCCGCATCATCGAACCGATTCCCGGCAACCGTTACAACGACAGCGTCCGCATGCGCGCCCAGGTCACGGCGCCCGAGGGACGGAGCCTCGAAGAACTCCAGGTCTTCCGCAACGACGACCGGGTGGCGACGCTCTACGAGGAGCCCTTCACGGTCCCGATCGAGTTGCCGGACGGACCGGCGCTGACCATCGTCCGCATCGTCGGCAAGCTGGCGGGCGCCGAGGGGCCGGCCTCCCTCGTCGAGGACACGGCAATCATCAACGGACCGGCCACCCTCGAAGAACTCCAGGTCGACTTCGTCGAGCTCTACACGACCGTCGACGACCGCGACCGCCGTCCCCTGCTCGACCTCGGGGAGGACGCCTTCCAGGTGCTCGAGGACGGCGTGGCCCAGGAGATCGTGCGCTTCGAACGGGTCGACGACACGCCGCTCATCGGCACGATCCTCCTCGACGTGTCGGCGTCGATGGAGGAACGTCTGCAGCAGTCCGTCCAGGCCGCCGCCGACTTCTTCCAGCAGGTGATCACCGAGCGCGACGAACTCTCGATCGTCACCTTCAACGACCGGCCGCACCTGGCGGCGCCCTTCACCCGCGACCGGATCGAGTTCGCCAAGGGCCTGATGGGCCTGCGCGCCGAACGCGGCACCGCGCTCTACGACAGCCTCATCTTCACCCTCTATCACCTGAACGGGCTGCCCGGACAGCGAGCGGTCCTGCTGCTCTCCGACGGCGTCGACGAGCACAGCCGCTACGACCTCGACGACGCGCTCGAGTACGCCCGCCGGTCGCAGGCCGCGATCTACGCGATCGGCCTCGCGCTGCCGCGCAAGGCGAAGGAGAACCCGAGAAAGGTGCTGGAGCAGTTGGCGACCGAGACCGGGGGCCGCGCCTACTTCGTCGAGGAAACAAGCCAGCTCGGCGCCGTCTACGACCAGATCGCCCTGGAACTTCGCTCGAAGTACTTCCTCGCCTACCAGTCCTCGAGCACCCAACCGAGCGACGCCTTCCGCCGGGTCGAAGTCGTCGTCGACGCCAGGGGCGCGAAGGCGCGGACGATTCGCGGCTACTACCCGTAGTGCCGGGAAGTGGCGACTCGAGGGCCAGCGATGCCGCGAACCCGCTGCGGCTGGGTCAACGCCGATCCGCTCTACGTCGCCTACCACGACGAGGAGTGGGGGGTGCCGCTCCGCGACGACCGCCGGCTCTACGAGATGCTGGTGCTCGAAGGCGCGCAGGCCGGCCTGAGCTGGTACACGATTCTGAAGAAGCGCGAGGGGTACCGGCGCGCGTTCGACGGCTTCGATCCGGAACGCATCGCGCGCTACGACGAGCAGAAGGTCGCATCGCTCCTCCAGGACCCGGGGATCGTGCGCAACCGCCTCAAGGTGCGTGCCGCGATTGGCAACGCCCAGGCGTGGTTGGACCTGCGCGAGTCGGGCACGGGGTTCTCGGACTTCCTCTGGGAGTTCAGCGGCGGCGCGCCGGTCGTCAACGCCTGGCGCCGGCTCGAAGACATCCCCGCCTCGACCCCGGCCTCCGAGGCGATGAGCAGGGGCCTCAAGCGCCGTGGTTTCCGCTTCGTCGGCCCCACCATCTGCTACGCCTTCATGCAGGCCGTGGGGATGGTGAACGACCATGTGACGTCGTGCTTCCGGTGGATGGAATGCAAGCAGTTGGTGGATGGGCAATAGTCCGCGCCGCGCCGTCTACCCCGTCGTCCCTTTGCCGCGGTCGAAAAGCTCTGAGCGGCCGCTGCACGGCCAAGGCCCGAGCGCGCGCCAGATTGTGGCCTGGCCGATCCGAACCGACGTGGAAGGTGACGAATCTGCCGCCTGGGGGCAGCCGTTTCTGCCGGTCAATGACAGCCATTCATGCCGTTGCGAACCTGCCGAATCTGCCGTTTCACCTCCTGTAGACGTTCGCGGCTGGTATCTTTCCGGCCATCGTCGACGGCTCGGACGATGGCGGACTCGATGACCTACCAACCCAGAATCCTTGAGCGCGAACTGGCCGCGCAACTTGAGGCGATCGGAGCAGTCGTCGTGGAAGGGGCCAGGGCCTGTGGCAAGACGACTATGGCTCGGCAGGTCGCAGCCAGCGAAGTGCTTCTCGATGTCGACGAAGAGGCGCGACGGCTGGCCGGGCTCGACCCGGCCCGGATTCTGATCGGCGACGTTCCCCGCCTTATCGACGAGTGGCAACTGGAGCCATCGGTCTGGAACCACGTACGGAGGGCGGTCGACGATCGACGCCTTCCTGGCCAGTTCATCCTCACCGGGTCGGCCGTTCCAGCCGACGACGCGATCCGCCACTCGGGGGCCGGACGCCTGACACGGCTGCGCATGCGCCCCCTGTCCCTCTTCGAGCTGGGTCACTCGACAGGCGGAATCTCCCTGACGGACATTCTCGACGGCGGGCGTGCCGAAGCGGCCAGAACGACGATGGAACTCGACCGTCTGGCGGAGTTCATCTGCGTCGGTGGATGGCCGGCGAACCTGGGGCGGGCAACGAACGTCGCGCTACGCGCCAACGCTGACTACCTGGACGAGATCCGCCGCATGGACATCTCGAGCGTGGACGGAAGGAGGCGGGACCCGGTCAGGGTGGGGATGCTCCTGAGGTCCCTGGCGCGCAACACCGCAACTGCCGCCACCGTCGCGACGATGGCATCCGACACAGGTCAGGGCGAGTCCGCGATCAAACCGCACACGGCGGCGGAGTACCTGGTCGCGCTGGAGCGGATCATGGTGATCGAGAACCAGCCCGCCTGGCCCACCCACCTGCGGTCGCGGTCCGTCCTGCGAAGCACGCCGGTCAGGCACCTCGCGGATCCGTCGCTTGCGGCCGCGGCGCTGCGTGCACGTCCCACCCGACTGGTCCGTGATCTCGACTTCCTGGGCCTGCTCTTCGAGTCGATGGTCGTGCGCGACCTGCGCGTCTACGCCCAGGCCGCCGACGCCGAAGTGTTCCACTACCGCGAGAAGAGCGGCCTCGAAGTGGACGCGATCGTCCAGGCCAACGATGGCCGCTGGGCGGCTTTCGAGGTCAAACTGGGCGAGGGCAGGGCGGATCAGGCCGCCCGGAACCTGCTGAGGCTTACCGCGAAGGTGGACCAGAAACGGATGGGGGAACCAGCCGCGCTGGGCGTGATCACAAGCAGCGGCTACGGATACACGCGCAAGGACGGCGTGGCGGTGATCCCGGTCGGGGCGTTGGGACCGTGAAGGTGTACAGGTTCATCCCGGCGCTGCTGCTCGCAGCCGCCGCAGCGCACGCCGGCGACTGGCCGCAGTTCCGGGGGCCGACCGGGCAGGGGCACGCGCCCGACGAGGCGATTCCGCTCACGTGGAGCGAGACGGAGAACGTGGCCTGGAAGACGACGGTTCCAGGGCGGGGCTGGTCGTCGCCGGTGATCGTCGGCGATCTGGTCTGGCTGACGACCGCCGTCACCGACCGCGAAACCGGAACCTCGTTGCGACTGCTCGCCTTCGATGTCAGCAGCGGCGAGGCCGCGATGGACGTCGAGGTGTTCGCCGTCACCGACACCACGCTCCTGAACCAGAAGAACAGCTTCGCGTCGCCGACGCCGGTGATCGATCCGGACGGCGAGCGGGTCTACGTCCACTTCGGCGCCCAGGGCACGGCGGCTGTCGCCGCTGGCGGCGAGTCAGCCGGCGAGGTTCTCTGGCGAACGCGGTTCCCCTACACCTCGCAGCATGGCAACGGCGGGTCGCCGATCCTGCACGAGGGGCTCCTCATCGTGAGCATCGACGGCTACGACACCGCCTTCCTGGTCGCGGTCGACGCCGAGACCGGCGAGGAGCAGTGGCGGTCGGTTCGGCCGGCGCCGATCTCGCAGGCCTACTCCACGCCGCTAGCCATCCGCGTCGGCGACGCCGAGCAGATCGTGAACGTGAGCGCGTTCCGGACCACGGCGCACGAGCCGGCGACCGGCCGCGAGATCTGGCGGGTCGAGTACCCCGGGGGCTTCTCCAACGTCTCGCGCCCCGTCTACGGCCACGGACTCGTCTATCTGTCGACCGGATTCAACGAACCGGTCCTGCTCGCTGTCCGGCCAACCGGCGAGGGCGACGTCACGGACTCGGAGGTCGCCTGGCGGCGCCGTCGCGGCGCGCCGCTCACCGTCTCGCCGATCCTGGTCGGCGACGAGTTGTACACGGTCACCGACACTGGCATCGCCACCTGTATCGCTGCACTGACGGGCGACATCCACTGGCAACAGCGACTCGGCGGCAACCACTCCGCTTCGCCGGTCTTTGCCGGAGGGCGGATCTACGTCCAGAACGAAGAGGGAGTCACCACGGTCATCGCGCCCGGCCCGGAGTTCGAGCAGTTGGCGCGCAACGAACTCGACGGCTCGACGCTAGCCTCCATCGCCGTCTCTGACGGTGCCCTGTTCATCCGCACAGGTACCCACCTCTATCGGATCGAGGAACAATAAGGGAGGCCACTGGCGCTGCTGTATACTGCGCTGTATGGCAGCAACACGCACCCAGATCTACCTCCAGCCGTTACAGCGCCAGCGGCTCGACGAGATTGCCGGAGCGCGAGGCCTGAGTCTCGCCTCCGTGGTCCGCGAAGCGGTCGACCTCTACCTCGCCAATGCGCCCACTGACGCGACCGCTGCCCTCAAGAACACGTTCGGCGCCGCGCCCGACGCGCGGTTCCCGGCTCGCGACGAATGGGACACTCGCGACGAGAGGCTCAAGCCCTTCGATTGATCCGTGGCCAACTACCTCGTCGATTCCGACGTCTTCATCGATCATTTGCGCGGATTCCGGGAGCTGAGGCCCGGACGGAACCGCCTCCACTACTCCGTCGTCACGCGATGCGAGCTGTTCTCGGGCACGGTCGAAACCGAGCGGATTCAGAAACTGCTCGGCCCGTTCAGGGAACTGACGGTGGACCGGGCGGTGGCCGAAAGGGCCGCCCGGATCCGCCGCGAGGTCCGCATCGGCACGCCCGACGCCCTGATCGCCGCCACTGCCATCGAGCACCGGATGGCTCTTGTGACCCGCAATCTGAGGCACTTCGAAGCCGTCAGGCAGTTGCGCATCCGACAACCGTCCGGCGAGAACTACCGTGGCCCTTCACGGGGCCGATCTTCGTCTACCTAGTAGCTCAGCCTCAAGCAGTTTCTTCCGAATCCAGACCAGGACGCCACATGCTCCATGCTCCACACGGACGACCTCCCCTCCTGCGCGCCGTGGCGGTTGCGGCCTCGATCACGCTTTCGATAGCGACGACCCAGGTGGGTGCCCAAACCACCGACGCCGCCGGCCACTGGGAAGGCTCGATCGAGGCGCCGGGCCAGCCCCTCGTCGTCATGGTTGATCTGGAGCAAACTGACGGTGCCTGGTCCGGGACGATCGACATTCCCGCCCAGGGCGCCGACGACCTGCCGCTGTCGGCAGTAACCGTGGACGGTGAAACGGTCAAGTTCACGATCAGCGGCGTACCGGGCGAGCCGACCTTCGAGGGCACGCTGGCCGAGGGCGAGATCTCGGGCGAGTTCCGCCAGGGCGCGGCCCGGCTCCCGTTCCAACTTGGCCGCGAGGCGGTCGAGGTCGAGACGCCACCACGTCCCCAGGAGCCGAAGCCGCCCTTCCCCTACGACGAGGAGGAAGTCGGGTACCGCAACGGCGACGTGACGATCGCGGGCACCCTGACCCTGCCGCCCGGCGCCGCCAGAGTCCCTGCCGCTCTCCTGATCAGCGGCAGCGGGGCGCTGAACCGCGATCTCGAACTCGCGGGCCACAAGCCCTTCCTGGTGCTGGCCGACCACCTGACCCGCCTCGGCGTCGCCGTGCTTCGGGTAGACGACCGCGGCGTCGGCGGCTCGACCGGCAGCACGTGGCAGTCGACATCCAGGGACAAGGCGGCCGACGTTCTCGCCGGCGTGCGCTTCCTGCGCGGTCACGACCGGATCGACCCGGATCGGGTCGGCTTGATCGGCATCTCCGAAGGCGGTCTCGTGGCCCCGCTGGCGCTCAACCGCGTTGAGCACGGCACGATCGCGTACGCCGTCCTGCTCGCCGGCCCGGGCGTTCCGGGCGGCGACCTGCTCCGCCAGCAACTCCGGCGGATCGCAGCGGCGAACGGCGCCCCGGCGCAGATGATCGAGGAGCTCGCCGCGCTGCAGGATCGGGCGCTCGAGATCATCGGTTCCGAGATGCCACCCGCGGAAGCGGAAACCGCCCTACGCGAGGTCGTCATCGAACAGTTGGCCGCATCGCCCGAAACGGCGCAACTGAGCGGCGAGGCTCTGGAATCCGCCGTTTCGGCTACCGTCGAATCGAACCTGAGTCCCTGGTTCCGCTTCTTCATCCGCTACGACCCGCGGCCCGCCCTGGGAGGACTCGCCCTGCCGACACTGGCCCTGTTCGGCGGCAAGGACACCCAGGTCGATGCCGATCAGAACCAAACCGCGATGGAAGCCGCGATCGCCCCCTCCGGCAACGAGGACGTCACGATCCGTCGCTTTCCCGAGATGAACCACCTGTTCCAGACCGCGGGAACCGGCT
The DNA here is from genome assembly GCA_965205295.1 of Candidatus Multivorans sp. Classification (GTDB taxonomy): domain Bacteria; phylum Acidobacteriota; class Thermoanaerobaculia; order Multivoradales; family Multivoraceae; genus Multivorans. The sequence continues at coordinate 122,861 of OZ242167.1, read as the reverse complement.
CTCCCGCCGAGTACGCCCGGAGCGAGGAGACAATGGCGCCCGAAGTCCTCGATTTGATCGGAAGCTGGATCGTCGAGCGGTTCGTCGACTGAACGCCGAGCCGGTCGACTAGACTCCGTCCGGCCGCGGCGAAGGTCGGCTTGGTCGAACGACGACAGGAAGGGTCCAGATGCCCAGGATCACCTGCCTGGACCCGGGAACCGGCCTCTTGCCGTTACGAAGGAAGAGAGGACCATGCTGACACGAGAAGAAATGTCGAGCGCGTTCGCGAAATGGGGGGCTGCCTGGAACGAGCACGACCTCGACGGCGTGATGGATCTGTTTCACGACGAGATCTACTTCGAAAACTGGACCGGAGGCTGGGTCAGGGGCAAGGAGAAGCTGCGTCAGGCTTGGGCACCCTGGTTTGCCAATCATGGAGACTTCCAGTTCACGGACGAAGAGACCTTCATCGACGAGATCGAACAGAAGATGCTCTACCGCTGGCAGCTCGACTCGCCCTCGTTCGAGAAGGGCCAGGAGGACAAACACGAAGCCCGGCGCGGCATCGATGTCCTGCACTTCAAGGACGGCAAGATCATTCAGAAGCTCACCTACTCCAAGACCACGCTCGAACTGGACGGGGAACGGGTGCGTCTGACGACGCCGTGATGCCTACGGTCCAGATGCCCAGGATCACCTACATCGCCCAGGACGGCAGCTCGCGCGTGGTCAAGGCGCCGGTAGGCGGCACCGTGATGGAAAGTGCGCTCGACAATGACGTGGACGGCATCGTCGCCATCTGCGGCGGCTCCTGCTCCTGCAGCACCTGCCACGTCTACGTCGACGAAGCCTGGGTCGAGGCCGTCGGTCCGCGTCATGTCGAAGAGGACTTCGTCCTCGAGCAGGGCATCGACGTGCGCCCCAACAGCCGCCTGAGCTGCCAGATCGACGTGACCGAAGCCCTCGACGGCCTGGTCGTCCACCTGCCCGCCGAACAGGCCGAATAGAGGCCCGGCTTCACCGCGGGTCCTTCCATTGCCGCGATCCCAAGGAGACAGCACGCCATGACCCTTGAGCTCACCTTCCTCGGCCATTCCGGTTTCCTGTTCCGCTCCGGCGAGCACACCCTCGCGGTCGACCCCTTCCTGACCGGCAACCCGGTGGCCACGATCGGAGCCGGGGATGTCGAGTGCGGCCATATCGCCCTCACCCACGGCCACTCGGACCATTTCGGCGACACGTTGGCCATCGCCCAGGCCAACAACGCGAACGTGATCGCCGCGTTCGAGATCTGCAACTACCTGCAGGAACTGGGCCACGACAACGTGAACCCCGGCAACCCCGGCGGCAGGATCGACACCGAGTTCGGGTGGGTCGCCTTCACCCACGCATTCCACTCGTCCTCGTACGAAGGCCGGTACATGGGCATGCCCTGCGGCCTGGTCGTCCACATGGGCGCCAAGACCGTCTACCACTGCGGCGACACCGGCCTGTTCGGCGACATGAAACTGATCGGCGAGATCTACCGGCCGGACGCCGCCTGCGTGCCAATCGGCGACCGCTTCACGATGGGGCCGGAACTCGCCACCCGGGCCGCCGAAATGATCGGAGCGCCGGTCGCGATCCCGATCCACTACGGGACCTGGCCGCCGATCGCACAGGATCCCACCGACTTCGCCCCCGCCGGCGTCGAGGTCAAGGTGATGGCGCCGGGCGGTACGCTAGCGATCTGACGACGCGCTCCCACCTCCGCGCCGCGGCCGTGATCCGGCCGCAACAAGCGCCGCACCGTTCCGTAACAGGAACCTGACAGCCCATGCTTCTGTTCGACCATGTCAGCAAGTGCTTCGGCGACCTGCGCGCGGTCGACGACCTGTCGTTCCAGCTCAAGGCCGGCGAAGTGTTCGGCCTCCTGGGGCCCAACGGCGCCGGCAAGACGACCGCGATCAACATGGCGGTCGGCCTGCTCAAGCCGGACGAAGGCGTGGTCCGCTTCCTCGGCTCGACGGTAGACCTGGACCCCACCGAGGCCGACAACCGCCGGGCGCTGGGGCTGGCGCCGCAGTCGGTCGCCCTCTACGAGGAGCTCAGCGCCGCCGACAACCTGCGTTTCTTTGGCCGCCTGCACCGCCTTAGGGGATCCGAGCTGGACGATCGGGTCGCCGCCTGTCTCGACTTTGCCGATCTGACGGACGTCGGGAAGAAAGCGGTTTCCAAGTACTCCGGAGGCATGAAGCGCCGCCTGAACCTGGCGGTCGCCATCATCCACGACCCGGACCTGGTGCTGCTCGACGAACCGACGGTCGGTGTCGACCCCCAATCGAGGAACGCGATCTTCGATCGTGTCGAGCAGCTCCGGGACGATGGCAAGCACATCGTCTACACGACCCACTACATGGAGGAGGCGCAGCGCCTCTGCGATCGGGTCGCGATCATCGATCACGGCCGGCTGATGGCGCTCGACCGCGTGCCGGCGCTGATCGAGGCGCACGGCGGTCCGGGCAACCTCGTGGTCCACACCCGAGACGGCGAGAGCACCCATGAGACGACGGACCCCCTGAGGACGCTCGCCGAACTTCAGGAACGGCAGACGGTCGAGCACTTCGAGTACCGTCCGCCCAACCTCGAAACCGTGTTCCTGAACCTCACCGGCCGCGCGCTGCGAGACTAGGCGCCCACGAGCGCCAGGAGAAAGCCGTGAGAACTATCGTCGCCATGGCCGCGAAGGACATCAAGATCCTCTTCCGGGACAAGATGGGCTTCTTCTTCACGGTGTTCTTCCCGTTGATGATGGCGATCTTCTTCGGCGCCATGTTCGCCAACTTGAGCCGCGGGCCGGAGAGCATCCCTGTCGCCCTCGTCGACGAAGACCGGACTTCCGGTTCGGAGCGCTTCATCGCCAGACTTGAAGCCGCCGGCGGGCTCGACCTGGAGCAGATCCCGCGCGAGCAGGCCCTCGATCAGGTGCGCCGGGGCCAGACCGGGGTCATGGTCACCCTGAGGCCCGGGTTCGGTGTCGCCCTGGACAACCCCTTCAGGACCACTCCCGAGGTCGAGCTCAACGTCGACCCCACGCAGTTTGCCGCCGCGGGGATGATCCGGGGCATCCTGCTCGAAGCTGCCGGAGCCGAACTGCAGGCGTTGATGAGCGATCCCGCGCGCATCCAGGCAACCAACGACCAGAACCGTCGCCTGATCGAACAGTTCTCGCCCCCGTCGCCCGCCCGCGACGATTTCCTCAGTTTCATCGACCTGTCGTCCCGCGTGCCGTCGCTGATCGACCAGCTCGGCCTGAACGCCGCCACCACCGGCGCCGTGACCGGCGGTTTCGGCCCGCCGCTCGAGATCGGACAGACCGCAGTCCAGGCGGAGCAGCGAGGGCCGATGAACTCCTACGCCACCTCCTTCGCCCAGGCGATGCTGTGGACCCTGATCGGTGGAACCGTGTCCTTCAGCATCTCGATCGCAATCGAGCGCAGCCGCGGCACGCTGATGCGACTGCTCGTGTCCCCGATCACGAGCCGTCACCTCCTTGCCGCCAAGGGGCTGGCCTGCCTGGCCACGGTTCTGACCACGAGTACCGCCCTGATCACACTCGGGATCACCGTGTTCGGGGTGAGACCCACCTCCTACCCATTGCTGGCACTGGCGCTCCTCAGCGGTTCGATCTGCTTCTGCGGCATCATGATGGGCTTGAGCGTGATCGGTCGCACGGAACAGGCGGCGGCCGGAGTGGGTTGGGGCCTCGCGCTCCCGTTCTCCATGCTCGGCGGCGGCATGGTTCCCCTCTTCCTGATGCCGGAGTGGATGCAGCGCCTCGGCAACATCAGCCCGATGAAGTGGGCGCTGATCGCCTACGAGGGCGCGATCTGGCGCGGCTTCACGCTGAACGAGATGCTTCTGCCCTGCGCCGTGCTGGTGGTCCTCGGCGTCGTCGCCTTCGCCATCGGCGCCAGGCGCCTGCGCTGGGAGACCGGTTGAGCCCTTGACCGCCCCCCTGCTCGTTATCGGCTCGGTCAACTACGACCTCATCTTCCGGCATCCTCGGCTGCCCCGGCAGGGCGAGACGATCTCGGGCGCCGAGCTGTTCGAATCCTGCGGCGGCAAGGGAGCGAACCAGGCGGTCGCCGCCGCAAGGTGCCGCGGCGGACTCGGCGACGCGGCGGGGCCCGTCTCCTTCGCCGGCGCCGTCGGCAACGATGCTCACGGCGACGCCCAACGCTCGGTGTTCGCCGAAGACGACCTGGATACACGGCGCCTGCTGGTCCTCGACGACATTCACACCGGTCTGTCCGCGGTGTGGGTCGAGGCCGGCAGCGGCGACAACCGGATCATGAACTCGCCCGGGGCGAACAGCCTGTTGACTGCCGAGGCCCTGGCCGCGGTCCCGATCGAAGAGGCCGGGCTGCTCCTGATCCAGAACGAGACGCCGGCCGACGGCGTCAGGAACGCCGTGGCGCGAGCCGCCGGCGCCGGTGTACCGGTGATCTGGAACCCGGCGCCCATCGACGAGCGGAACGACCCCGGTCTCGACCCGGGCCAGATCGCCTGGGTGACACCCAACGAGGTCGAATGCGCGGTACTTCTCGGCCGGGCCGGCGAGCGGATCGATGCCGGCAGCGCCGCCGATGCCGCCGTGGAGTTGCTGGCGATGGGCTACGGCGGCGCCGCCCTGACGCTCGGCGCGGCCGGAGTCCTGCTGGCCGAACCGGGGTCGGCGTCGACCCTGGTTCCCGCGCCGCGGGTCGAGGCCGTCGACACGACCGGCGCCGGCGACGCCTTCAACGGCGCCTTCGCGGCAGCCCTGCTCGCTTCCGCGAACAGCCGCGAAGCAGTCGCTTTCGGCGTCCGCTACGCCAGCGACTCGGTCACCCGGCACGGCACGCAGACCTCCTTCGCCCGCTGGTAGTACCGTAGCGTCGTGGCCGCTCCGGGCTCCTCTTCCAAGCTGGCTCTGCTGGGCGGAAACCCCGTCCGCACCGAGCCCTGGCCGCGGTGGCCGTCGCGAGGACCGGAGGAGGAGCAAGCCGTCACCGCGGCGCTGCGCGACGGCGACTGGGGTGGCTTCCCGCTGCCCAACGAGCGCGCCGAGGCCTTCGGCCGGGCGTTCGCCGAACGCCACGACTGCGCCCACGCCCTCTGCGTCGCGAACGGCACCGTCTCGCTCGAAGTGGCGCTCCAGGCGATGGGCGTCGAACCCGGCGCCGAGGTCATCGTGCCGGCCTACACGTTCGAGGCGACCGCGTCCGCGGCCCTGTTCGCCGGCTGCGCACCCGTGTTCGCCGACATCGACCCGGAGACGTACTGCATCGACGTGAGCGCGGCGGAGGCGCTGATCACGGAGCGCACGCAGGCAATCGTCCCGGTCCACCTGGCGATGACCATCGCCGACATGGACGCGGTCGGCGAGCTCGCCGAGAAGCACGGACTGGCAGTGCTCGAGGACTGCGCCCACGCCCACGGCGCCCGCTGGCGCGGCCGCGGCGTCGGCTCATGGGGCGACGCCGGCTCGTTCAGCTTCCAAAGCTCGAAGCTGATGACCGCCGGCGAGGGCGGAATCGTGACGACGAACGACACCTCGGTCCTGGACTGCCTCCACGCCCTCGTGAACTGCGGCCGGCAGCGCCCGGGCGCCGCGGAACACGCCCCGGTGATCGGCCACAACTACCGGATGACGGACCTCCAGGCGGCGATCCTCGAGGTTCAGCTCGAACGGCTCGACCGCCAGCACGAGATCCGGGCGGCCAACGCCCGGCGCCTGTGCGCTGCAATCGACGAGGTCGCGGGCCTCACGAATCTGCGGATCGATCAGCGCGTCACCACCCAGGCCATCTACCAGTTCGTCTTCCGCTTCGCCGGCGCCGCGTTCGCCGGCATCGATCGAGACGTCTTCGTCGCCGCGCTCGAGGCCGAGGGCGTGCCGGCCGATGGCCGCTTCTACGAGGCGCTGCCAAGGAGTGAGCTGCTCCGCCCCGACCCGGCCCGCTACCCGGCGTGGAGCGCGGCCCTCGCCCGATCGCCGGCTACCGATTGCCCGAACGCAGAGCGAGCCGCCTACCGGGAGTCCGTCTGGCTACCCCACCAACTCCTGCTGGGGACCGCCGACGACGTCGACGACATCGTCGAGGCCGTTCTCAAGGTGCAGCGCGGCGCAGCCAGCCTCGCAGGCCTCGCAAGCAACGAAGTCGAGCGGCTAAGTCTGGCGCGATCTGCGCGGTAGCGCTCGTTACGCCCAGGTCAGCGTGCTGGTGCTCTGGCCGAAGGCGTCCGTCTCGACGCCCATGCCCTGGAGCATGGTCACGTACAGATTGCACAGCGGTGCATTGTGCTCGCCATCGTGGACGATGTGCTGGCCGTGGCTGTAGCCGCCGCCGGCGACGAGGATCGGCAGGTCCTTCGGTTCGTGCGAGTTCGCGTTGCCCAGGTTGCTGCCGAACAGGACCGTCGTCTGGTCGAGAAGCGAACCGTTCCTGTCGCTGCGCTCGCCCAAGTCGGTCAACAGGTCGGAGAAGCTCCGGACGATCCCGGTCTCGATCTTCTTGAGCTGCGTGATCTTCGACGGGTCCTGGCCGTGATGCGAGAGGCTGTGCTGGTCGAAGTTCACGCCCGGAACGTCGATCACGACCCCGTGATCCTGGATCATCAGGCTGATGACCCGGGACGAGTCGGTCTCGAGGATCAGCGGGATCATCCGGAGCATGAGCTTGACGCGGCCGATCAGGTCGGAGCGGGAGGGGATGTCGGTGGGCGCCTGCGCGTTGATCACCGGCTTCGGCTTCTGCTGCCAGGCCTGGACCTCGGCGAGGTCAAGTTCGGCGGTCCGCACCGCGTTGTAGTACGCGTCCAGCTTCGTCTGATCGGCCCGACTCACCCGCCGGCGCAGCGACGCGGTCTGCGACTTGAGCCGGTCCAGGATGCTGCCGCCGTCGTTCAGGCTCAGCTTCTCCCGTTCGACTTCCTCCGGTGTGCCTTGCAGGAACAACTGGCGGAACAGGTTCTCCGGGCTGGTCTCCGCCGTCACCATGGCGCCGCTGCGCGTGTAGGACTGACTCTGCGGCGACGCGGTGCCGAGCACGACCGACGGGAAGCGGGTCGTGTACCCGAGGTGGCTGGCCGCCACCTGGTCCATCGAAATCGTGTTGCGGAACCCGTCGAGGCCGGGGCGCCGGGCCGCGGTCAGGAACGTGACCTCCGAGTTGTGCGGCTGCCGTCCCGACTGGTCCTCGTGCGAGAAGCCCGTGAACAGGGTGAAGTTCTGCCGGTGCTTCTCGAGCAGCGACAAGTACTCCGTCGTCTCGTAGCCGGCGCCGGAGGTCTTGGGGAACCACGCCTCGCGATAGAGACCGAGCGTGTTGCAGATGTTGACCATCCGCCGCGGCCCCGCAGTTGCGGCATGGCCGAACGCCGGGGTCATCGACTCGAGCCAGGGCAACGCCAGGGCGACGCCCGAGGCGCGCAGGAAGGTGCGGCGGTCGAGAGGTCGGGTCAGGTTCATGGCTACCTCGTCCTGAAGAGGTCGCTCTGCGTGACCTCGTGAATCATCGTTCTCAGCGGGTATCCGGCGTCGGCGATTCGCGCCACGACCCGCTCCACATCGTCCCGATCCGCGAACTCGATCTCGGCGCCGGTCGAGTAGACGAGGAGCTGGGACACCAGGTGGCGGGCCACCTGCTCCACATCCCTGGCGAGTAGCCGCTTGTACTCCTCGATCCCGGCGAAGGGCTCGCCGTCGGCGGTCACGCCAGAGGCATCAACCGGGAGCCCCTGCTTGTATGGCATCGGATAGGTGAATCCGTCCGGGGTCGTGCCTTCGCCGCCCGCCGCCCGGTAGCGGGTGCGGAAGCCGCCGATCGGGTCGAACGACTCAAGCGCGAAGCCCGGCGGATCGATCACCCGGTGGCAACTGTTGCACACCGGTTCGTTGCGGTGCTTGGCCAACTGCTCCCGAATCGTCGTCGCTCCGCGCGTGTCCGGTTCGAGCGCCGTGACGCTCTCGGGCGGCGGCGCCGCCGGTTGACCGAGCAGGTTCGTCAGCACGAAGTTGCCGCGCGGTATCGGTGAGCTGGTCGTGCCGTTGGCCGTGACCTTGTGAATGCTCGCCTGGGTGATGAGCCCGCCGCGGGGACTGTCCGGCGGCAGCGTCACCTTGCGCATGTGCTGCCCCTCGATCCCGGGCACGCCGTAGTGCTCGGCGAGCCGCCGGTTGAGGAACGTGAAGTCGGCGTCGATCAGGCCGCCCACGCCGTGGTCTTCGGCGATCAGTTCGGCCAGGAACAGCTCCGTCTCCCGGGCTATCGCCTGCCCCAGGCGGTCGTCGTACTCGGGATAGAGGCTGGCGTCGGGACTCGTCGCCGTCAACTCGTAGAGCCGGAACGCCTGGCCCGCGAAGTCGTTGATGAATCGCTCCGACCTGGGATCGTCGAGCAGGCGGTCGACCTGGGCCGCGAAGATGGCCGGGTCGGACAAGTTGCCATCGGCTGCTGTAGCCAGCAGTTCGCCGTCCGGCATGCTCCGCCACAGGAAGTAGGAGAGGCGGGACGCCAGCGCGAAGTCGTCCAGCCGTCCCGGGTCCCCTGCCTGGAAGAGAAAGGGGGGCGCGCTGAGGACGGCGCGGAGCGGTACGCGGACGGCGTCGATGAAGGGCCTGCCGTCCTCCAGCATCGGCTGGGCCAGGCTCGCGTAGGCCTCGAGTTCGCCCTCCACGAGGGGGCGCCGGAACGCGAGCGGCGCGAACCGGGCGACGATGTCGACGATGTGCTCGTAGGGCGCCTTTGTCAGGCGCAACCCGCCCTCGTCATCGAACCCGACCCCGATCAGAAGCTCGCGGGTGCTCGGCGGCGGCCACGACTCGAACAGCGGCCCCTCGATCGTCATCGAGCGGACCGCGATCCCCTCGCCCTTGTAGTTCTCGACCGTGTGTTCCGGGGCGTAGTAGTTGGTGTAGTCGATTCGTTCCGCGTCGGCCAGCGACGGAGCGAGGATGTCGTTGGGCCGCAGGTAGGTCTCGACCTGAACGGTTCGCGGCGTCTCGCCGATGAGATCGGTGGACAGGATCAGCTCCTCGAGCGCGGCGGCGGCCGCCTGCTTCGAACCCCGATAGAGCGTGAGCGTCACCGGCGTTGTGGCCTGGTACGCCCACCCTTCGATCGTGGCGCGATAGCGGCCGGCATAGGGCACGTTGTAGCCCTCGGTCTCGCTGTGCATCAGGTATGTCGCGCCGCCATCGAAGAACATGACCGCCGCATCGTCGAGCATCTTGATGATGCCGCCGCCCAGGATCTCGGCCCTGCTCATGTACGTGAGGTAGGTCGAATCCGCGTAGGCGATCTCGCGCCGTCCGGTGGCAGGCCGCGGCCCGGTCTTGATCGCCTCGTCGAGTGCCCGGTCCGCGGCTTCCAGGTAGCTCCGCACATGGAATGGCGACATGCTCTGGTTCGCGGCCACGGTGTCGAAACCGCCGGAGTCCGCCTCGGCCGGCAGGCCCTGGCTCAGTTCCGTCGCCGCCGCTTCGTCGATCGAAAGAAGATCCTGGATGGTGTAGCCGTACTCGAGTCTGGTCAGGCGGCGCAGCGGCACGCGCTGACCGCCACGGCTCTCGAGATTCGCGGAGGTCAAGGCAGTCTTGAGCGACGCCAGCGCCGCTTCGATCAGTTCCGCCTCGGGCTTGGGGGCCTCGGGAGGCGGCATCTCGCCGTTCGCCACCCGATCGTGAATGCGCTGCCAGGTACGGAACGCCTTGGCGTCCGAGAGATCCTGACTGAGACGGGGAATGCTGAGCGGCGTCGCGGTCCGGTCCCCGTGACACCGGATGCAGGACCGGTCGACGAGTGGCGCCACGCCCTCGAAGAACGGTGCGGTCTCTGCCGGGCCTTGAGCCAGGGCGACTGGTACGAACACGAAGAGCGGCACGACAGCGGCCGCGAAACGCTTGGGGACCATCGTTCTATTCTCCAGCCTCTGCCGCCCGTCGGCGGATTCACAATCTCTCCGACGCGAATTTTTCGCGTGAGTTTAGCAGCTACCGGCGGCCTTCCCCAATCACCGACTTCGTGCCGGAGCGGCGCCTCCCTCGAGTGGCAGCACGCCCCCGACATGGTCCCGGATCCACTTCCCGTCGAACCACTCCAACGGATTGACGGGCAAGCCGCCGAGCAACACCGCGAAGTGCAGATGGTCACCGCCAGCGAGCCCCGTCTGGCCGCTCAAACCCAGCCGTTCGCCCGCCGCGACTACCTGCCCCACCTCGATGTCGATCCGCGACAGGTGCGCATAGAGGGTCTGCAGGCCGTAGCCGTGGTCCACGATCACGGTGTTGCCGTAGATGCCGAGGTACTCCGCGAACACCGCGACGCCGGAATTCGAGGCGGGAACCTCATCCTGGAGCCTGGAGGCGAGATCGAAGCCCAGGTGATCCTGCGTGTCGACCACGCGGTCCTCGTAGAGGTACTGCCTGCGGGTGGCGAACCGGTCCATGACCTGGGTGTTCCGCATCTGCCGGAACGGTCCACTCCAGAGCTGCCGCGACGCCGAGTCGGACGCCACCTCAACCAGCCGTTCGGCGTTCATCGTCCGCAACTCGCCGTTCAGCATCAGGTAGTTGTCGAGCAGGCTGCCCCGATCTGCAAGCTCCGGCGTCTCCGCCATGATCGCCGGCACGACCCGGGCCATGAAGTTGTCGCTCAGCCGGATCGTCGACGACAAGAGCGGCGACGGCTCCACCGTACCCAGGAAGGGTGTTCTCGCCTCGTTGCCGAGTTCGTCCCGCGCCACCAGCCGGAAGGCCGATGGATCGGCGCTGTCGTACGGCACGCCGAAGAGAGCGAACCGGTCCTGGACAGTGGCGCCGGGCAGGAGGTAACCGGGGAACCAATAGTCGCCGACCTCCACTCCGCTCTCGATCGCGCTCGCGCCGACGGTGTAGCGCAGCACGCCGCTGCCGGACTGCGTCGGCGTCGCCGTGACGCCTACCGAACCGAGTGCCGGCGGGCGCAAGCGGACCGGCAACGAGAGCTCGACGACCCCGGGGGGCGGCCGCCGCAGCAACGTACCCGGCCGCTCGACGGTGACGCGCACCGTAGCCTCGCCCTCCACCAGACTTGGCGTCGACGCGCGACCGACTTCGACCTCGAGGACCGCCTCCCGGACCGGTTCGCCGCCGAAGGACCAGGGATTTGGGGGCGTGAGCGCGCGCTCTTCAAGCAGCAGCGATTCCCCGCCCTGGATCAGCTCGACCCGGATCGAGCCGAGGCCGCGGCCGCCGGCCCGCGCCGTGGCCGTCAGCATCGTGCGCGGACCGATTCCGGGGAGGTCGGCGGTGATCGTGAGGTCCGGTTCCGGCGCCACCCGGAACCACAGAACCGCCGCCGCCGCGGCGAGCACCACGGCCCCGACCGCGAGCGCGACAGCCCAGGGCGGCCGGCGGCCACCACCAGAACTCAGCCGGTCGGCTTCTTTCTCGCTGAGCGGCAAGGTCCGCGGACTCGTCAGCCGACCTGCAGCAGCTCGACCCAGTTGCCGCCCGGCATCGGCATCTCCCCCTGGTCCTCTAGCCCCAGGACGTCGCGGTAGAAGTGGAGCGCCGCCTCCGCGTCACGCACCACGATGCCCAGATCGACCGAATCCTTCGTCAGTTCTACACCCACAGCAGCCTCCTCCGTCGTGGCGGCGCTCCCCGTCGTGGAAGCGCCGTTTCCGTTCTGGCAGCGGATGTTACCCGGCGACGGCGCCGAACAGCCCGCCAAGGCCGATCAGGGGTTGAATCGCCGCGACTCCCTATCCCTCTGCCGTGAGAGCACACCGCGAAACAGCAGGAACAGGCCAACCGCCATGACTGCGACGGGCCAGTAGTCAAGAACCTGATCCGCCCACTCCCAGTTCGGAAAGCCCGCGATCACCAGGACGCCGCCGGGAATCAGCGGCCACCAACGGTTCGTGCGCTCGTAGAGCAGGGAGACGACGTAGATCAGGAGGAACCCGACGCCGAGGCCGAAAGCGGCACTATCGTCGTCCGCGAACGGGCCTGAGTAGAGATCGTGGAACGCCAGACCCGAGCCGAGCCCGATCAGGATCCCGCCCGGGATCAGGAATCCGTACGCCCTCTTGTAGAAGTAGCCCGCCGCGAAGACTCCGCCGACCAGTATCAGGAACAGGTGTTCGGGGGCGCCGTCGAGTCGCTCGAGCGCCAGCAACGCGCCGCCCAGGACGATCAGAGCCAGGCCAGCGGCAACCTGACCGGCCAGGCCGGGTCCCGCGTCTTCGACCGGCGGGGGCGGCGGCTCGGCGGGCGGCGGCGCCGACGATTCGGCGTCGGAGCCGGTAGCGGCGGCATCGTTCATCTCTTCGTGTTCCATTGCGTACCCCCTAGTGCCGAAACAAGGTGCTCCAGACACTCTACGCAGCCGGATGCCGCCAGGTTCCAGCGAGTTCACGCCAGCGCCTCCCAGCCGACCCGACTGCTACGCTAGCCTCGTGCCTGTCTTCGAGCGTGACGAGGTCCGAATTCACTGGTCCGAGGTCGGTTCCGGCTACCCGGTGCTGTTGTTTGCGCCCGGCGGCATGCGCTCCGCCGCCGAGATCTGGGGAACCGGCCCCTTCGACCCGCGCCGAGAACTGGCGCAGTCGTTCCGGGTCATCTCGATGGACCAACGCAACGCCGGCAAGTCGACCGCGCCGGTGACGGCCGCTGACGGCTGGCATACCTACGCCGCCGACCATCTGGCGCTGCTCGATCATTTGGGGATCGAGACGTGCCACCTGATGGGCGGCTGTATCGGCTCCTCGTACTGCCTGGGCGTCCTTGAGGCCGACGCCTCGCGGGTCAGCGCCGCGGTGCTCCAGAACCCGATCGGCCACCACGAGAACCAGGATCTGTTCTACGCCATGTTCGACACCTGGGCCGAAGCGCTCCTGGACGAGCGCGACGACGTGGACGCGGAGTCCCTGCCACCGTTCCGCGAACGCATGTACGGCGGCAACTTCACCTTCAACGTCGACCGCGACTTCGTCGCCGGCATCGAAACGCCGCTCCTGATCCTGGCCGGAAACGACGCCTACCACCCTCGCCCGGTGGCCGAGGAGATCGCTTCGCTGGCGCCGAACAACGAGCTGATCCTCGAGTGGAAGAGCGACCACGCGGCGCCGGCGGCCGCGGCCAAGGTCAGAGCTTTCCTCGAACGACACACGCCCTCCAGCAGCTAGCACCGGGGATGAGCATGATCGGAGCAACTCTCTTCGGCCTGCTTCTGGTCTTAGGCGCCCCACCGCAACCGCCCGCCGTGCCCGATGCCGTGCAGGACGCTCCGGTCGGCCGCGGCGTCGGCGACCTGAGCGACGTGGTCGAGGTCACCGTGGTCAACGTGGACGTCATCGCCATCGACCGAAACGGGCGACCGGCCAGCGATCTGACACGCCAGGACTTCCGCGTCTTCGACAACGACAAGCCGGTCAAGATCGACTACTTCGGCCGCGGCGGCGGCGCCGGCGGCGATCCTGCCGCCATGGAGCTGCTGCACGAACCTCTGTCGATCGCCTTCTTCTTCGACAACACCCACCTCTCGGCAGCCAGCCGCTCCGCGGTCATCGATCAGATCAAGGAGTTCGCCCGCGGTCAGCTCGAAGCGGCCGGCGACGGCGCCCCCGTCTATGCCATGGTCGTTGCCTTCGACGGCGAACTGCGGCTGCTCCAGGACCTGACCACGGACTACTTCGCCGTGGCTCAGGGGCTGAACCGGGCCGAAGCCGCCCACCAGATCCACACGGAAGCCCACAACCTGAAGCGGCGATCCCAGGAGAGCTTCCTGCAGTTGATGGAACAACTGAACTCCAACCCGCGGCGCTCGGCCGGCAGCATCGGCGCGCTGCGGGCAACGCTCTCCGAGATGCTCGCGTACGCCAGGGTAGTCCAGGAGGACAGTGCCCGCACCGCGGGCGCGATCGAGGACATCGTGGGTTCCCTGGCGCTGGTCCCCGGGCGCAAGGCCTTCTTTCTGATCAGCGACGGCTTCGCGGCGCGCCCCTTCGACCGTCTCCTGCAGAACGTCCAGAAGCGCGTTGCCGGCCAACGCGAACAGACCGGCATCGAGCTGATGCAGAGCCGCTCCGTCGACGGCCCGGAAGGCTTCGACGCCCCGAACAACCTCTACACCCGGAACTCGAACATCCAGGGCACCGCGGCCCTCGCGACCACTTCCTTCCAGCAGCGTCTTTCCGACTTCGACCTCAGCTCTCGCTTTTCCGAGATCGCCGCCCGCGCGAACTCGCACCGGGTCTCCTTCTACGCCTTCAAGCCTCCGGAGACCGAGGTCGCCACGGCATCGCTGTCCGAGCGAGTGGCCGATCAACAGAAACTGACCTACCTGTCCGATCTGCGCGGCGTCCTTCACCAGCTCGCCGGCGATACCGGCGGCCGCGCCTGGGTTTCGGGACGCAACGTGGACGCGTTCTTCGACCAGACGGCGGACGACCTGGGCGCCTACTATTCGCTCGGCTACGTGCTCGACGAGTTCATCGAAGGCTCCATGCACAAGGTCCGCGTCAAACCGCGGTCGCGGCAACTGCGCTTCAGGCACCGCACCAGCTACATCGCGCGCTCGCTCCGCGAGCGGGTCGCCGAACGGACGCTCGGCGCCCTCCTGCTGGGCTGGACCGAGAATCCGCACACACTGCACATCGACAGCATCGAATGGGAAACCGGCGGCGGCGGTTTCTACGATGTCGACTTCACCGTCTCCGTACCCCTCAGCAAGCTGGCGATGATCGAACAGGGCGGCAATCGCACCGACCAGGTGCGGGTCGTCGCCACTGTGCTGACCGAGGAGGGCGAGCAACTGGCCCCCAGCCACATCATCCTGCCGCTGACCATTCCCGCCCGCGACTGGGCACAGGCGAAGGACCAGTTCTTCGCCGTCAACTTCGAGTACCCGATCCCGCGCGGCCACCACCGCGTCGCCATCGGTCTCTGGGACGAGAACGGCGGCAACGGCTCGTACATCCGCCGCGAATTCGATGTCCGCTGAACTCGTGGATCGTTTCAGGAGAACACCGTGAAGGGCACCAGCACGTCCGTCGGCGGTCCGGCCGCCGACGCCGCACACCACCGTACCGCCGCCGAGCTCGAAGCCGGCTTCGACCGCGTCCTCGCCTCACCCGGCGACGGCGGCACGCTCGAGATGATCGTCCGGCGCCCGGCAGTGAATCAGCGCGAGGCGGTCGAAGAGGGCCGGCTCACCCTCGAGGCCGGCCTCGAGGGCGACACGTGGAACGTTCGCCGCGGCTATGTCACCGAGGACGGTTCCCCCGATCCGGACGCGCAGATCACACTGACCAACTCCCGCTTCGCCGCCCTGATCGCCGGCAGCCGCGACCTCTGGCCCCTGGCCGGCGACCAGCTCTACGTCGACCTCGACCTGAGCGTCGACAACCTGCCACCCGGCGCCAGGTTCCGGATCGGCGACGCGGCGATCGAGATCGCCGCGCTTCCCCATACCGGCTGCAAGAAGTACGCTCAGCGCTTCGGCGCCCAGGCGCTGAAGTTCACCGCCACTCCGGAAGGCAGACGGCGCAACCTGCGCGGCATCTACGCGCGGGTCGTCGAGCCGGGAACGGTCCGGGTCGGCGACACCGTGCACAGGATCGGGTAACGAAATGGCGATCACCAAGGGCATCCGGCAACTCGTGGCCGAGGCCGACGCCGGGATCGAGACCGTGGCGGTTGCCGAAGCCCAGCAGCGTCAGGCTCAGGGAGCGGTCATCGTCGACCTGCGCGACATCCGCGAACGGGCCCGCGACGGCTTCATCCGAGGCTCCTTCCACGCTCCGCGGGGCATGATCGAATTCTGGGTCGATCCCGACAGCCCCTACTTCAAGGACGTCTTCGGCAGCGGCCGCGAGTTCATCTTCCACTGCGCCAGCGGCTGGCGCTCGGCCCTGGCAACGAAGGTCGTGCAAGACATGGGGTTGGAACCCGTATGCCACATCGGCGGCGGCTTTGGAGCCTGGAAGAAGGCAGACGCGCCCGTGGTGCGAACGGAAGACGGCCGCGAGCCGCGGTGACTACGGAGCGCGAACGCCTGGCAGCTTGACAGCAGCGCGACTGTTCCTTAGCCTCTCCGACCGTTTCCCCAGACTTCCCCCAAGACTTCCCCCGAAAACGAACTCGCACCGAATGCTCAGTCACTCCGCCCCCCGGCCCGCTACAACCGTTCCCTGCCGTAAGGTCCGGGTGAAGGGCGCGAAGCGCCCGACGGACACTCCTGGGTGACCTAGATCGAGAACTAGACCTTCTCTGAGCGGCCGGCCATCCAGGAGGATGAGCCGGCCCTTTGTTTTTGGATCAGTCGCTTGCTGAGCCTTTCCCGCCAACCGAGGAAAACCGTCATGGAACTGCAGACCGTAAGTGCTCAGTCCGAGTGCCCCGAATGCTTCGACGAGATCCACCTTACGGCCGTGATGCAGAACGAGATCGTCCAGTGCGCCGGCTGCGGCGTCGACCTGGAGGTGATCGAACTCGACCCTGTGACCCTGGAACTGGCGCCTGAAGAAGAAGAGGACTGGGGCGAATAGGCCGTCGGGCGATGCGCATCGGAGTCCTCTACAGCCGGGTCCGACCCGAAGAGAAGCTCCTGTTCCGGGAGCTCGAGCGGCGGCGCGCGGAGGTCGAACAGATCGACGACCGCAAGGTCGTCCTCTCGTTCGGCGGCGCGAGCACGCTGGAACCGGCCTTCGACTTCGATGTCGTCTTCGACCGTTCGCTCAGCCACAGCCGCGCTCTCGTGCACCTGCGGGTGCTGGCCGACCGCGGCGTGCCGACGGTCAACCGGATCGAAGTGGTCGAGAACTGCGGGGACAAGCTCCGCACGTCCAGCCTGTTGCAGGCCGCGGGCGTGCCGACCCCGGACACGCGGGTCGCTTCAACGCCGGAAGCGGCCCTCGAGGCCATCGAGGAGCTCGGTTACCCCGTGGTGCTCAAGCCGACCGTCGGCTCCTGGGGGCGGCTGATCGCCCGCATCAACGACCGCGACGCGGCCGAAGCGCTGATCGAACACAAGAGCACACTCGGCTCCTACCAGCACTCGATCTTCTACCTGCAGCGCTACGTGGACAAGCCGGAACGCGACATCCGCGCCTTCGTTGCGGGCGGCGAAACGATCTGCGCCATCTACCGCAAGGCGGCCCACTGGGTCACGAACACTGCGCGCGGCGCCTCGACCGCGAACTGCCCGGTGACGCCCGAGCTGGCGACTCTGTGCCGGCGGGCGGCGGAGGCGGTCGGCGGCGGGCTGGTCGCGGTCGACCTGGTCGAGGACAGAGACCGCGGGCCGCTGGTGCTGGAGGTCAACCACACGATGGAGTTCCGCAACTCGATCGAACCGACCGGTGTCGACATCCCGGCACGCATGATCGACTTCGTCGAGCGGGTGGCGACCGTTGGCTGGGCCGCCGCCCAGCACCGGGAGGGAGCATGACCGTGCGCGCCAGCATCGTCGGCGGTTCCGGGTACGCCGGCGGCGAGTTGCTCCGGCTGCTGCTCGGTCATCCCGAGTTCGAGGTCGGCCAGGTCACCTCGCGCCGCCTGGCGGGCGGCTTCGTTCACTTCACGCACCCGAATCTTCGCGGCCACACCGATCTCCGCTACTGCACTGCCGACGAACTCGAGCGCTGCGACCTGCTCTTCCTCTGCCTGCCGCATGGCAGCGCGGCCGGCGACATCGACATCTACTCCAGGCTGGCCCCGCGGATCGTCGACCTGTCGGCCGATTTCCGGCTCCGCTCGCCATCGGCCTACGCGGACTGGTACGCCGCTCCGCACCCCGCGCCGGAGTGGCTCGACCGCTTCGTCTACGGCCTGCCGGAGCTCGACCGCGACGCGGTCGCCGGCGCGTCCCACACGAGCGGCGTCGGCTGCAACGCGACCGCCACCCTGCTCGGCCTGCTGCCGCTGCTCGGACCCGAGGCCCTGGAACGAGATCTCGTCGACTGGCGCCGGGGCGTCGTCACCGAACTGAAGGTCGGCAGCAGCGAGGGCGGCGCATCGTCGTCGGACGCCTCCCACCACCCCGAGCGGTCCGGCGCGGTGCGCAGCTTCAAGCCGACGGGGCACCGCCACACGGCCGAGGTCGAGCAGGCGCTGACGATGCGCGGCGTCGAGACCACCGGCCGCGTCCACCTGTCGGTGACCTCCGTCGAGATGGTGCGCGGCGTCCTCGCCACCAGCCACCTGTTCCTGAACCAGGCCGACATCGGCAAGCCCACCGACCGGGAACTCTTCCGCGTCTACCGCTCGTTCTGCCGGCAGCACCCGTTCGTTCGCCTGGTCAAGGACCGGCGCGGCATCTACCGCTACCCCGAACCGAAGATCCTCGCCGGCAGCAACCACGCCGAGGTCGGCTTCGAACTCGATCCCCGCACCGGACGCCTGGTGGTCATCTGCGCGATCGACAACCTGATGAAGGGCGCCGCCGGCAACGCGGTCCAGTGCGCGAACCTGATGTGCGGATTCCCGGAAACCGAGGGCCTGGCCTTCCCCGGCCTGCACCCGGTCTAGGCAGCAACTCGTGCCCCAATCCCGCTCAGCCGAGGCTCCTCCCGGCCCTTGCCAAACCGGCGACGCCCCATTGGTGGTCAAGGCCGGCGGCGGCAAGTCGCTGGACCTCGACGCGATCGCCGCCGACATCGCCGAGCTGTCGAACGCGGGCCGGCGGATTGTCCTCGTGCACGGCGGCGCGGAGACAACCAACGAGGTCGCCGAGCAATTGGGGCATCCGCCGCAGTTCGTGACCAGCGAGAGCGGCTACAGCAGCCGCCGCACGGATCGGCGCACCCTCGAGATCTTCGAGATGGTCTACTGCGGGCTCCTGAACAAGCGCTGGGTGGAGCTGCTGCAGCGTCGGGGCATCCCCGCGGTGGGGCTGAGCGGCCTCGACGGCCGCCTGTTCGAAGGTCGGCGCAAGGACAAGCTGCGCATCCGGGTCGGCGACCGCCGTCTCGTGCTGCGTGACGATTGGACGGGCACGGTCGACCGGGTCAACGCGGACCTGCTGCGGCTGCTGCTCGACGGCGGCTACCTGCCGGTGCTGACCCCGCCGGGAGCCTCCTGCGACGGCGAGGCGATCAACGTCGACGGCGACCGCGCCGCCGCCGCCGTTGCCGCGGCTCTCGGCGCGCGGACCCTGGTCTACCTCTCCGGCGCCCCGGGCCTGCTCGCCGACTTTCCCGACGAGGCCTCCCTGATCTCCCGCCTCGACGTCGCCCGACCTGACCTGACCGGACCGGAAGCGGATGCCGGGCTCGAACCGTTGATGGCGGCGGCACAGGACCGGATGAAGAAGAAGGTGCTGGGCGCCGCGGAGGCGCTGCGCGGGGGTCTGGAGCGGGTGATCCTTGCCGACGGCCGCATCGAACGCCCGGTCCGGGCCGCGCTCGACGGCGCCGGCACTCACGTCGTCGTCAGATCGACCAAGCAGGAGGAGGACGCGTCATGAGCGCCGATGCCATACCGAACGCCGCGAACGCCGAGGATCGCCGCCTCGGAACCTGGGCGCCGCGGAAACCGACGCCCCCGATCGTCCGCGGCGAGGGCTGCGAGCTGATCGCGGCGAACGGCGACCGCTACCTCGACCTGACCGCCGGCTACGGCGTCTGCTGCCTCGGCTACAACCATCCCGCGATGGTCGAAGCGCTAACGGCCCAGGCGGAGCGGCTCACCTACTGCCCGATGAACATGTCCAGCCAGAACCGGGCCGAGTACGTCGAGGCGCTGGCGAGCGTGCTGCCCGCTTCCCTCGACCGGGTGTTCCTCTGCAACAGCGGCACGGAAGCCGTCGAAGGCGCGCTCAAGTTCGCCGCCCTGGCCACCGGGCGCAGCCGCACGGTCGCGCTTCGGAACAGCTTCCACGGCCGCACCCTGGGCGCGCAGGCGACGATGTGGAACCCCGCCGCCCGCAAGCCCTACACCGGTCTGCTCCACGAGAACGTCTTCGCTGAGCCGAATCCCGAGGCGATCGAGGACGCGGTCGATGCCAAGACCGCGGCGCTCATCCTCGAACCGGTTCAGGGCGAGGGCGGCGTCAACGTGCTGAGCGACGAGGCGCTGCTCGCGGCGCGCCGCGCCTGCGACCGGCACGGGGCGCTGCTCATCCTCGACGAGGTGCAGACCGGCTTCGGGCGCTGCGGCGCCTGGTTCGCCCACCGCGGGACGCCCGGACTGGAGCCCGATCTGATGACCCTCGCCAAGGCCATCGGCGGCGGCTTCCCGCTCGGGGCGATCGCCTACGGCGAGCGGGTCGCGGCCGCGCTCCGGCCCGGCTGCCACGGCTCGACCTACGGCGGCAATCCGCTCGCCTGCGCCGCCGGCCTGGCCGTGCTCGAAACCCTGCGGGTGCTGGACCTGCCGGCCCGGGCGGCGCGGGTCGGCGCGCGCTTCCTGGACTCGTTGCGCGACCGGCTGGCCCCCAATCCGCGCGTGCGGGAGGTGCGCGGCCGCGGCCTGATGCTGGGCGTCGTCCTGCGCCAACGCGCGGGCCGTCACCTCGCCCGCCTGACCTCGGAACACCGGATCCTGGCGCTGCCCGCCGGGCCGAACGTGATCCGGATGCTGCCGCCGCTGATCATAGGCGTTGGGGAGCTGGAGCGCGCCGCCGACGCTCTGGACGTCGTTCTCCGGGAAGAATGACGATGCCGAGGAAACCGCCGCCGCCGCCGCCGCCACCGAGTGCGAGCGGCCTATGATGGACGATGGCAGCCCCGGCCGGCGCAACCTGGGCCGCGACCGGGCCGAGATCGACCTCGTGCGCGGCCTCGTCGCGGTGCCGTCGCTATCCCGCCACGAGGCCGCCGCCAGCGGCTGGCTGGCCTCCGAGATGGCGGCTCGCGGTCTCGAGCGGTGTCAGGTCGACGGCGCGCTGAACGCGGTCGGCGAACTCGGAGAACCGGACGCATCCCGCCTGGTCGTCCTGCTCGGACACATCGACACCGTGCCCGGGAACATCCCGGTCCGGATCGAGGACGACGGATCGCCCCACGGCATCCTTCACGGCCGCGGTTCGGTCGACGCGAAGGGAGCGCTCGCCTCCTTCGTGGCGGCGGCCGCACGCCTTGGCGGCGACTGGGCGCGCGCGCACGACCTGCGGTTGATCGTCGCCGGGGCGACGGAGGAAGAGGCAGCCACCTCCCGGGGCGCGCACCACCTGCTCAAGCGGCTGAACGGCCGCGACGAACCGATGCCCGACTTCTGCATCATCGGCGAACCCAGCCACTGGCACCGGGTCACGCTCGGCTACAAGGGGCGTCTGTTGATCGACCTGCTGGCGCGGCGGCCCAGCAGCCATACGGCCGGCCCCGAGGCCGGCGTCGGCATCACCGCCTTCGACCTCTGGCGACGCCTGGAGGCTGTGGCCGAACGAAGCGGCGGCAGCACCTCCTTCGAGCGCGTGCTGCCCAGCCTGCGCTCGATCAACACGACGAGCGACGGTCTCTACGACACGGTCCGCGCCGACTACGGCCTGCGGCTGCCGGTCGACTTCGATGCCGGCGCCCTGATAGGCGTTCTCGGGAACTGGTTCGGCGAGGCCGCGGCGGACATCCACGGGCCGCTGTTCTCCGACCTGGATCCGGTCCGCGGCACGGGCACGATCCGCTGCGAGCAGGGCGACGCCAGCCTGGAGCTGCGCCTGCGCGGCTACGAAGTGGGCGTCCGCGCCGACCGTCACTCCCCCCTGGTGCGAGCCTTCCTCGGCGCCATCCGCACCGTCGGCAGTCCCGGGACCGCGCCCAAGTTCGTCGTCAAGACCGGAACCTGCGACATGAACATCGTCTGGCCGGTCTGGCGATGCCCCATCGTGGCCTACGGCCCGGGAGACAGTACACTCGACCACACCCCGAACGAGCACCTGGAGCTGGATGAGTACCTGCTGGCGGTCGATACCGTGGAACTAGCGCTGAGGAACCTGGCCGCCGCCCCGGCAGTCACGAACTGACTGCGTGGTTCCCCGCCCACCACGCGTCGATCGCATCGCCTTCGGCGTCAGCGCCGGCCTGATCGCCCTGGTCTGCATTCCGCTCGCACTGTCGCCCCAGACGGGCGGCGCCCTGGTCGTAGGCGCCTACGAGGCCCTCACCGAGCGGTTCGGGTTGCTCTACCAGTGGGCGACGCTGGCAGTCACCGTGTTTCTGATCTGGCTCGCCTTCAGCCGGCACGGACCGAAACGGCTAGGCGACGAGGACAGCCGGCCGGACTTCAACCTCTTCAGTTGGATGGCCATGCTGTTCTGCGCCGGCATCGGTGCGGGGCTGCTTTACTGGTCGACGATCGAGTGGGTCACCTACCTCGATGCGCCACCCTTCGGTCTGGCGCCCGGTTCCACCGAGGCCGTCGAGTGGGGGGCGACCTACGGCATCTTCCACTGGGGTATCTCGGCCTGGGCGCTGTACTGCTTTCCGGCGGTGGCGATCGCCATCCCCTACTACCGCCAGCACGCCCCGGCGCTGCGCCTGAGCACCGGCCTGCACGCCCTGATCGGCCGCGAAGGGTACGACCGCGCCCCCGCCCGCATCGTCGACGTCCTGTTCATCCTGGCATTGGTCGGCGGCACCGGCACGTCGCTCGGGCTCGGCACGCCGATGGTCGCCGCCTGCGTCAGCGAGGTGTTCGGCATCGAGCAGACGTTCGGACTTCAGGTGACGATCCTCGCCGTCTGCGTCATCCTGTTCGCGGTCAGCGTCTACCTGGGACTCGAACGCGGCATCAAGCCCCTCTCCGACGGCTCCGTCATCGCCGCCATCGTCCTGCTGGCCTTCGTGCTCATGGTCGGCCCGACCAACTTCCTGTTGCGTACGGGCACGAACTCGATCGGCCTGATGATCGAGAACTTCATCCGGCTCAACACCTGGACCGATCCGGTGGCGAGAACCGGCTTCATCGAGGACATGACCATCTTCTACTGGGCGTGGTGGATCGCCTACGGACCCTTCATGGGCCTGTTCGTGACCCGCATCTCGCGCGGCCGGACGGTGCGGCAGTTGATCCTCGGGATGCTGATCCTGGGCACTCTCGGCTGCGCCGTCTTCTACGGCATCCTCGGCAACTACAGCATGCACCTCGATCTGTCGGGGGCTCTACCGGTGCGCGAGATCGCCGCGGCGGCCGGTGCCGAGAACGCGATCGCTCAGACGATCGGTTTCCTGCCGTTCGGCACCATGGCACTCGTGGTCTTCGCGCTCGTGGCCATCGTCTTCATCGCCACGACCTACGACTCCGCTTCCTACTGCCTGGCGGCGTCGGCGACCCGCAACATGACGGAAGGCACCCATCCGGCTCGTTGGCACCGCCTGTTCTGGGCCGTCGCCGTCGGCGTACTGCCGATCACACTGATGTTCATCGGCCAGGAAGGCGGCAACGACCAACTGCGCGTGATCCAGTCCGCCACCCTGGTCGTCTCCCTGCCGTTGCTCGTCGTGGGAGTGCTGATGGCGATCTCCCTGCTGCGGTCGCTCCGACTGGACGACGAACCCGCGGACGGCGCCTGAGCGCCGGCGCCGCGCAGAACCAGCTCAGCGGTCGTCGCCTGTGGCGAGGGCCCCTTCGAGTTCCCCGAGCAGCCCCTCCAGCTCGCCCAGAGCAACCTCCCAGTCGCTCCAGTCGAAGGCATGACCCGCTTCGATCGCCTCCTCCCAGGCCCGGTTCGCCTCGAACAGGGCATCGGCTGCCTCATGCCGATCCGACGGATCCCGCACCCGGAGAATGTCCCGCGACACCCTGCTGCGGGCGCCCCGCAGAGCCCGCATCCGCGCCAGCAGTTGGCCGCCCTTCGCCAACGCCTCCTGCCCTGACGTTCCGGCCTCCCGGTGGTCGGCTTCGGGACCGTGGCAGCGGTTGCAGCGCACCTGCAAGCCACCCTCGCCAAGCGACTGCCCGGCCACGCTGCCATGGCAGGTCCGGCAGGTGGGAGCGGCGCGGACCTCTCGTTCGAAGAGGTCGAAATGCGCGCTCTGCTGCACGGCCAGGTACTCGGCGTCGTGGCAGCGGCCGCAGGTCCGGGGCAGGTTCCACTGGTGGGTCGGACTCTTCGAGTGGCCACTGTTCAGCACCCCCTTGTGCGCCCGAAGCTCAACGAAGGTCGTGTTGTTGCCACCGTGACAGTCCGCACAGGAGACGCCGGCCCCAGCGTGCGCCGAGTTCCGCCACTGGCGCAGGTGGAACTCCTCCGTCTCTTCGAGTTCCTGCGCCGCGTGACAGTCGGCGCACGGATCCTGGGACCAGGCGCCGGCCGCGAACGAGGCCATCGCCAGCAAGAGAACCGTGGAGCGAACGGGACCCATGCCCGTCAGACTACCAATGCCGGGCGCAGTCGGCGCGGTGTTCATTCCCAACGCCGTTCATTCCCAACGGAAGGCCGGTTCGAGAAGCACATCGCGTTCGACGCCGTCCGCAATCGGCGGCAGCTCCAACCGGTAGTAGTGGAGCGGTATCTCGCGATACCAGTACCGGTGGCGTGCGATCCGGCGCGGCCGCTTCACGACCAGGCGCACCACCTCCGCCTCCACTCCCGGCGGCGGTACGAGTTCCACCGTCAGACCGGCGAGGGGCGCCGGCGAACCGATCAGAAGTTCGCCGTCCGCCGTGGGCCGGTAGCGGAGGCCATCCTGCCCGTGCGACCAAACGCCGTTGCCGAGCAGTCGAACCCGAAGATCTCCGTGCTGGACTTCCCCCGTCGCCGAGCTCAATTGAACCTGGGTGGTCTCGATCGGCAGGAGCCGCTTCGCCACCGGCGAGACGTAACGCAACCGGCGGGCGCCATTGTCAACCTCGATCTCCAGCGGAAAGGAGGCCGCGGAGAACCACAGCGGCGCCACGAACATGGTTGCCGCCAGCGACGAAGCGACGAGCCAGCGCCTCGACGGCGGTCGTTCGATGAGGAACCAGCACACGGGATACAGGGGGAGGAACCACCGGTTCGCGATCGCCCCCGCGCCACCGTAGAAGTTGTACGGACTCTTGATGAGAAACGCGATGAGCCCCACGGCCATGCCGGCCAGCAGCCATTTGCGTCGCGATCCAGGCAGGATGCAGGCACACGCGAGAACGATTGGCAGGAAGTACGGCAGGATGCCGACACTTCGCCCGAGCAGCGCATAGACGATGTTGTGGCCCAGCAGTTCCGGCTCGAAGGACGGCAGCAGGAATCCACTGCGGGCCCAGGAAGCGCCCCCATGCGCTGCCAGCAACTCCGGCCAACGCTCCCGATCGAAGTCGATGTCGGGGTAGCCGGTCGCGCTGCCGAATCCCTGGCGCTCGCCGACGTACGGACTCCAGTCGCCGCCGCTGGCTCGATGAAACGCGGCCGAGCCGAGCAGCAGCGCCAGGGCGGAGGCAAGGACGATCGCCGCGGCCCGGCGACCCCACGCATGCTTGAGCGTCGGCCCGGCGGCCAGCAGCACGCCCGCCAGCACCGCCAGGTAGAACGGCCGGCCGGCGCCCGCCATCGCCAGCAGAACTCCGCCCGCCACGAGGCGCGCCAGGGGAAGCGTCCTTCCTTCGAACCAGGGGTCGAGGCAGCACAGTCCCAGCGCGGTCACGACCAGGTAGAACAGGTCGGCATGAACCCAGAACACGTGGCCGAACGTCACCGAGAAGAAGAGAAGAAGCGCGGCCACCAGCGGCCCGTCGGCGCCGACACGCCGGAGGAACAGACACTCGAGCAGCAGGGCGGCCACGATCAGCAGCACCAGGTTGGCCGCGATCGGCCCCCGCTCCGGCGCGAATCGGACGAAGGGCGAGAGAAAGAGCGAGTAGAAGACGGGCTTGGAGTAAACCAGCGTCTCGCCCCCGTCGACGCTCTGAAGGATCAGGGGATCCGGAACCTTCCCCGTGGTCCGTTGGTAGCGCCGGTAGTCCGACTCCTCGTAGCGGAAGTCGAAGTCGAAGGCCAGGCTTTGGGCCTGCATCGAGTACACGCCTTCGTCGCCGACCGTGTACGGCCAGTCCGCCGGGTCGAAAGCGGCCACGGCCGTCGCCAGGGCCAGGACCAGGGCCCACAGCACCGCCCGTTGCCAGGTCAGCCGGCCGCACGCCGGCCATCGCTGCTCACGGCTGGAGGGAGTGTCCATACCTGCCGGCGACGGTAGCAGGCCACTCTCGGCAGGTCTGCCAGGAGCTACGCCGCAGAAAACTCTAAGAATCGAGGGGTCAACAAGCCTTGACCCACCCCAAACGGCCATCCCTGATGTAGGCTTCGCGAACGGTCGACTCGAACTGGAACCCAAAGGAGTGTCTCGT
This sequence comes from Candidatus Multivorans sp., assembly GCA_965205295.1. Classification (GTDB taxonomy): domain Bacteria; phylum Acidobacteriota; class Thermoanaerobaculia; order Multivoradales; family Multivoraceae; genus Multivorans. Next base: position 96,610 of record OZ242167.1, on the reverse strand, counting down.
GACGAAACCTCAAGCCGGCCCTTCCGTCCTGCTGCCCCTATTCGCCGCTCTTCTGCTGTCACTCTGCGTCCTGGCCCCTGCCCTGGCGCAGGACGAGGATGCTCAGGATAAAAGCGAGCAGGCTGAAGAAACGCCCGAGTTCGGCGAGGCGATCGTCGTCGTCGGCACCCGCACCGAGGGACGCACCGTCACCCGGTCTCCGGTAGCTGTCGACGTGATTCCCTCGGTCGAGTTGATGAGTCAGGGTGACAACGACCTGCTCAACCGGCTCCGGACCGTCGTTCCCTCGCTCAACGTCGGCACCCAGCCGATCAGCGACGCGGCAACGCTTGTACGCCCGGTCAACCTCCGCGGTCTGGCCCCCGACCACACCCTGATCCTGGTCAACGGCAAGCGCCGCCATCGCGCCGCGGTCATCGCCTGGCTCGGCAACGGCGTCTCGGACGGTTCCCAGGGCCCCGACGTCTCCGTCATCCCGTCCATCGCGGTGCGGCAGGTCGAAGTGTTGCGCGACGGCGCGGCGGCCCAGTACGGCTCCGACGCGATCGCCGGCGTGATCAACTTCCAGCTCAAGGACGCGAGTTCCGGCGGCAGCGTCGAGATCCGCTCGGGTCAGTTCCAGGACGCGAATCCCGGTTCCGACGGCGGCTTCGGAGGCCAGTACACGTTCGCCGGCGACAAGGGCATGTCGTACGCCGTCGCCGCCAACCTGGGCATGCCCATGGGCGAGAACGGCTTCTTCAATCTGAGCATGGAGTACGGCGCCGCCGACCCGACGAGCCGCAGCGTGCAGCGCACCGACGCGATCAACGCGATCAACGCCGGCAACACCCACATCCGCAATCCCGCCCAGGTCTGGGGTTCGCCCCTGCTTGAGGACGACATCAAGGTGTTCGCCAACTTCGGCACCGTGTTCTCGAGCGGCATCCAGTTCTACGGCCACACGAACTACGCGACACGGACGACCACCGGCGGCTTCTACTTCCGCAATCCGCACACCCGTTCCGGCGTCTTCAGCAACAACGGCGGAGCGTCGCTTCTGGTCGGCGACCGCGAGTGGGCCCGGACCGGCGTCGAGGGCGCCGGCGGTTGCCCCGCGCTCAGGGTCATCAACCACGCGCCGGACCCGGCGGCCCTGGCCGCGATCGAAGCGGATCCGAACTGCTTCACCCTCTACTCCCGCTTCCCCGGCGGGTTCAATCCCCAGTTCGGCGGCGACCTGACCGACACGTCGCTTGTCGCCGGTGTCCGCGGCTACACACAGGGCGGCATGTCCTGGGACTTCAGCGCGAACGTCGGCTCCAGCGAGGTCAACCAGTTCATCTACAACACGGTGAACGCCTCGCTCGGCTACGACACCCCCACGTCGTTCACCCCCGGCATCTACGAGCAGACCGACACGAACCTCAACTTCGACATCTCCTACCCGCTGGTTGACAACGTGAACCTCGCCGCCGGCGTGGAATGGCGGAACGAACAGTTCCGGATCGGCGCCGGCGGCGCGCCTTCCTGGGAAATCGGCCCCTACGCCGTCCAGGGCTTCGGCTCGGGCTCCAACGGCTTCAACGGCTACCGCCCCGAGAACTCCGGTACCTGGGACCGCGCCAACGTCGCCGTCTACACGGACATCGAGGTCGAGGACCCGAACCAGAAGTGGACCTACACCGCCGCGGTCCGGATCGAGGAGTTCGACGACTTCGGCAACACGGTCAACGCCAAGTTGTCCGGGCGCCTGGCGGTGTCCGACACCGTGTCGCTCCGCGCCGCCCTGAGTTCGGGCTTCCGCGCACCGACGCCCGGCCAGCAGAACGCGTTCAACGTGACCACGGCGTTCGACCCGGAGACGGGCGGCCTGTCGAACAGCGGCACCGTGCCGTCGATCTCGGCGCCAGCCGCTCTCCGAGGCGGTCAGCCGCTGCAGCCCGAGAAGGCCGTGAACTACGCTGCCGGCCTGGTGGTCGACAACGGCCCGTTCACGTTCACTGCCGACATTTTTCAGATCGAGCTCGACGACCGGCTCGCCATCTCGGAGACGTTCCGCCAGTGCTCCCTCGTCCAGGAGGCGGGCTGCGTGACCGAACCCGAAATCGACAACCTGCTCGCGGGCGGCTTCGTCGAGGCGAGGAACCTGAAGAACTTCCGGTTCTTCGTCAACGACTTCGCGACCCGGACGCAGGGCCTCGACCTGGTCGGCACCTGGGCGCCGACGGGGCTTGGCGGCGACACCACGTTCAGTCTGGTGTTCAACTACACCGACACGGTCGTCACGGACGCGAATCCCGACACGGTCGGCCCCTTCCGCATCGCCACCCTGGAGCGCGGACTGCCGGAGATGCGCTGGAACATCGCGATGAACCACCAGGCCGATCGCTGGAGTCTGCTGACGCGCGTGAACTACTACGACGGCTGGTGGGACAGCGAGGACGCGCAGAACACTCTGGGCAGGAACTCGGCGCCCATGTACCCGGACTACAGCGGTGAGTTCCTGCTCGATGTCGAGTTGGGCATTCAGTTGCCGAACGAGACGTCGCTCGCCATCGGGGTGCAGAACCTGCTGAACACCTACCCGGACGAGAACCCCGGCGCTGCCGCCAACGTTGGCAACCAGTACGGCCAGTTCTCGCCGTTCGGCTTCAACGGCGCCTACTACTACGTCCGCTTGAACTACGCCTGGGGCTCGAGCTTCTAGGAGCTTGCGCCGCAGAACGCGACGGAGTGAGTTCCATCCGTGCGCCCGATGACGGGCGCTCGGACTGGTTCGCGGGTGGCGCGTCTCGCGCCACCCGGGTTCTGCGGCGCGAACTCGTAGAGAGGTGGGGGCTGGGGCCAAGCACGGAGTCTGCGACGGGTTTGGCGGCTCTAGCTGCCGTGACGATCGACGCGATCACCGGTACGGAAACAGCGTCCGCACTTCGAGATCGATCTCCAGCCCCGGCACCTTCAGGCGATCGCCGCCGTCGTGGACCGAGCGCTCCCTGTAGCCCTCCGGCCCGGGTACGCGGTGCACCTCGAGGGTGCGACTACCCAAGTCGATCAGCCAGAACTGCCGTATGTCATGGCGGGCATAGAGCTGCGTCTTCACTCGGCGATCGTAGCCGAGGCTCGTATCCGAGACCTCGATGATCAGAAGCACGTCCTCAGGCTGTGGGAGATTCTCGCTGTACGCGTCGTCACGCCTGACGAGCACGCATACGTCGGGCTCCGGCTCACTGGACTCGTCGAGACGGACCGGGCTCTGAACCCGGATGGCGGTGCGGTGGTCGACCGCACGGATGAGTAACTCGGCAAGGATGTCGACACAGGCCGCGTGGCGGCTGCCGACGGGGGACACCACGACGATTTCTCCTTCGATGAGCTCGACCCGGTCGTCTTCGCTCAGGATTCCCGCCCGCGCCATCGCGTGGTAGTCGTCCACCGTGAACAACCGTCTGGCGGGCACGATCGGCGGCGTCCCCTCCGCACTCGTTCTTCGCGCGGCCACCGTCATGCGGACAATCCTATCCGCTGAAGCGAATCGCACCGTCGTCGGTGAGGCGGATCCAGCCTCGCCGCCGCATGGAGCTACAACGACGCCGCGCCGTGGTAGGCCCTGGCCACCCACGCCATGAGCTGGGCGCAAACCAGACCCAATGGCGTGCCCACCAGGTTGCCGAGCACACCCATCAGCACGCCGACCGCGGCCAGGGCCGGCTGGAACACCCCCGCGACCACGGGCGTCGAGATCACGCCGCCGACGTTGCCCATGCTGCCGGTGGCGAACAGGAACAACGGCGCGCGCAGCAGACGCATGGCCACAAACAGGCAGGTGACGTGGATGCCGATCCACACCACGCCGACCGCCAGCACCAGGGGCGCCTCGACGATCGCGGCCAGGTTGCCGCCGGCGCCCATCGTCGCGACCATCAGGTAAAGGCCGCCGTAGGCCACAGGTGTCGAGCCCCGGTGGTCGAGCCGCCGGAGCCTCGTGAACGAGAGACCCAAACCGACCGCCACGACCAGCAGAATGCCCCACGTGAAGTGCGAGAGCACGGAGCCGACTCGCGGCAGCAGCTCCCCGCCGCGCATGCACAGCCAACTCCCGACGAGGCCGATGCCGAGCATCGACGCGAACGCCGGCAACGTGATCGGCCGCGCCTTCTCGGTCTGCACCTTCTGCAGCCGCTCGTTCAGCCGGTCGAGTTCCCCGCGCCGTGCCCGGTTGCGGCGGTCGATCCGGTTCTGGTGGCCGCTGAGCAGGATGATGATCGACATCCAGCCGTAGCCGACGACCGAGTCGACGATGATCATCGGAGCGAAGATCTCGTCCGGGGCGCCGACGCCCTCCTTGATCGCGATCATGTTCGACAGGCCGCCGATCCAGGAGCCGGAGAGAGCGGCCAGTCCCTTCCAGATCTGCGGGTCGAGGAACGGCTGGAAGATCGCCAGCGCGATCGGCCCGCCGATCACGATGCCGACCGACCCGGCGAGCAGCATCGCCGCAGCCAGCGGCCCCAGGCGCTTGATCGCCGGCACGTCGGTACCCATCACCAGGAGCAGCAGCGCGCACGGCATCAGGTAGTCGGTACACCAGTCGTAGAACGCAGACTCAGCCGGCGTGATGCCGACCGTGGTCAGCACCACCGGCAGCAGGTAGATCCAGACGATCGGCGGCAGGGTCTTGAACAGCCGCTCGAAGGCCGGTGTCTGCGCCAGCGCGAAGATCAGCGCCACGAAGCCGGCGAAGAAGACGAGCAGCGCCGTTGGGTCCGTGATCAGCGCCTGCTCTGCCATTGCCGGGCATTGTAGTCGGGCGCCGCCTGCTATCTTCCGACGCCGCCACCTTCCTCGGGCGGCCTACGCTCTCGGAAAGGCTGACAAATGAGACCCAAACGCCCCTCCGCTACAGCCGCCGCCTCAGCGGTAGCTGCGGCCTGCCTCCTCTTCACCTCGGCCATCGAGGCCCAGTTCGGGGCCGCGCCGCCCAATCGATCGTCCCTGCTCGACGACGGCGCCCTGCACGTTGTGCTCTGCGGCAGCGGTTCGCCGCTGCCGAGCGCCGAGCGCGCGGGGCCCTGCACCGCGGTGATCGCAGACGGTCGGATGTTCCTGGTCGATGTCGGACCGGGATCGACCGAGAACCTGCGGCTCTGGGGGCTGCCGGCCGGAAACCTCGCCGGTGTGTTGCTCACCCACTTCCACTCCGACCACATCGGCGAACTCGGCGAGGTCATCTTCGGGAGCTGGGTCGCGGGCCGGACCGAGCCGCTGGACGTCTACGGTCCGGCCGGCGTCGACCGTGTCGTGGCCGGCTTCCAGGCCGCCTACGAGCTCGACGCCTCCTACCGGATCGCCCACCACGGCGCCCATCTGCTGCCGGCGGCGGGCGCCAAGGCGACGCCCCATCCGATCGAGCTCTCGGACGATGCGCCCTCGAGCGTCATCTACGACCGGGACGGCCTCCGGATCACGGCGTTCCTCGTCGACCACGAGCCGATCTCGCCGGCGGTGGGCTACCGGATCGATTTCGGCGGCCGCTCTGTCGTCGTCAGCGGCGACACCGTGCGCTCTGCGACCCTGGAAGCCGCGAGCCAGGGCGTCGACGTTCTGGTCCATGAGGTCCTTTCCGACAACCTCATCGGGATGGCGTCCCAGGCACTCGCGAGCGGCGGCAACGAACGGACCGCGAAGATGCTCACGGACACGCTCGACTACCACACGTTCCCGGCCGACGTGCACGCCCTGGCCGCAGACGCCAAGGTCAAGCTCCTGGTGCTGAGCCATCTGGTGCCGCCGCTGCCTGCGGCGCAGGCGGATGCCGTGTTCATGCGTGGCCGCGCCGAGGACGCGCCGAACGAGGCCGTGGTCGGCGTCGACGGCATGCACATCGGCCTGCCGGCGAACAGCGACGAACGGACGATCGAGACCTTCTAACATTCCTCCGTGCCCGGCAGCGCGGGAGTCTCGCCCGCACCCGGCGCGAAGCACCGGTCTGCCACGCTAGCCTCGCACCGTGACGAACTACGAAGCCGAACTCGACTTCGCGGTCGAGACCGCCTGGATCGCCGGCCAGTTGACGCTCGAGTTCTTCCGGCTCGGCGTCGAGGCGGAACTCAAGAGCGACCGCACGCCGGTCACCGAGGCCGACCGGGGCGCGGAGGAACTGATCCGCACCCGGATCGCGGAGACCTTCCCCGGCGACTCGATCGTCGGCGAGGAGTTCGGGGCTGGCGGCGGCGCGCAAGACTCACAAGGCGCCGGTCGCAACTGGTATGTCGACCCGATCGACGGCACCCGCTCCTTCGTCCGCGGCGTGCCCCTCTACGGCATCCTGATCGGCCTGGAGGTCAAGGGTCGAGTGGAGGTCGGCGTCGCCCACTTCCCGGGCATCGGCGAGACCGTGGCTGCGGCCTCCGGTCGCGGCTGCACGCTGAACGGCGAGCCGGCCCGGGTTTGCGCAACGGGAAGTCTGGCGGAGAGCTACGTCTCCTTCGGCGATCCGGGTCTCTTCACAGACGCCAGGCACAAGAGGGCCTGGCAGCGGATGATGGAGAGCACCGCCTACCGCGTCGGCTGGTCCGACGCCTACGGCCACGCACTCGTCGCCACGGGACGGCTCGAGCTGATGGTCGACCCGCAGATGAGTGCCTGGGACTGCGGACCCTTCCCGGTCATCCTGCGCGAAGCGGGCGGCTACTTCGGCGACTGGGACGGCAACGAAACGATCCACTGCGGCAGAGCGGTGAGCACCACGCGCCGACTGCTGCCCGAGGTTCTCGACCTGCTCGGCGACTGAACGCCGGCGAGCGCGATCAGCCGTTCGAACGGCCGCCGTCCGGAGGCTCCTCTCCATCCTCGACCAGCCCGGCGACGCAAGTCAGCAGCTCCCGTACCTCGTCCAGCCGGTTGTCCGGCACGCACAGCGACACCGGCACCGGAGACTTCCCCATCATCCCCATGCCGAACATCCCGACCCCGGCGCTCTGCACCAGGAACGGGATGTCGTACTGGTCCAGGGCATGGCCGATCGCCTCGGCCTCGAGCCTGGAATCGAACTTGGCGAGCTCGACGAACTTCATGCGTCCGCTCCCTCCGACGCCGGCACCTTCAGCATCAGCCCGAGGCGGGTGCAACGAGCGACGAGCTCGTCGCGCTGGTTGTAGGCGCGGTGCTCGAAGGTCACGATGCCGGCATTGGGTCGTGAACGGCTCTCCCGCTTGTCCTTGATCTCGGTCTCGATCCGCAGCGTGTCGCCGTGGAAGACGGGCCGGGGGAACACGACGTCGTTCCAGCCCAGGTTGGCGATCGTCGTGCCGAGCGTCGTGTCGCCGACCGAGATGCCGACCATGAGGCTCAGGGTGAAACAACTGTTGACGATCCGCTGCCCGAACTCGCTGCTCTTCATCGCCTCGGCGTCGAGGTGTAGCGCCGCCGGGTTGTGGGTCATCGCGGTGAAGAAGACGTTGTCCGCCTCGGTCACCGTCCGCCGCAGCGCATGGTCGAAGAGCTGACCGATTTCGAACTGCTCGTAGTAGAGGCCTGCCATGAAAGCAACCCTATAGCCATTGCCGCCTTCTGCCGATGCGGGCAGGATGCCCGCGGGCCCAAGGGCCGATACCGGCTCGTGCCGCTTGCTAGCGGAGAGCAGGCTTCACGTCCGACCCGGTTTCACCCGGCGGCGGCTTTCTGCCCCGCCGGGTGAACTGTTTCCGGGGTCGCCGGCCGCTGCCGCTCCAGACTCTGGAGCAACCAGTACCGGCGGTAGAGCTCGTTGCTCTCGTACAGTTCCTCGTGGCTGCCCGAGGCGACCAGCCGGCCCTGATCGAGCACGTGAATGCGACCGGCGCGGCGCGCGGTGGCGAGACGATGCGCGATGACGATCGTCGTCCGGCCTTCCAGCAGGTGCTCGATCGCGCGCTGGACCGTCGCTTCCGAGTCGGGATCGAGCGCGCTGGTCGCCTCGTCCAGGAGCAGGATCCGTGGATCGCGCAGGAAGGCCCGGGCGATCGCGATCCGCTGACGCTGCCCGGCCGACAGCCGCACGCCGCGCTCGCCGACCTCGGTGGCGAAGCCCTGGTCGAGCCGTTCGATGAACGAGGCGGCGCCGGCCGCCGCGGCGGCGGAGCGCACGTCGTCTTCGCCGGCGTCCGGACGCGCGAGGCGGATGTTGTCCGCCACGGAACCCGAGAACAGGAAGATCTCCTGTGGCACCAACGCGATCCGGCGCCGCAGATCGCCCAGCGCGACGTCGGCGAGCGGCCGGCCGTCAATCAGCAGTTCGCCCGACTGGGCCTCGTAGAACCGGAGCAGCAGCGCGAACAGCGTGCTCTTGCCGGATCCGCTCGGGCCGACCAGAGCGGCCATCTCCCCCGGCTCGACCTCCAGCGACACGTCCGTCAGCGCAGGCTGTTCCGCTCCCTGGTAGCGGAAGCCGACCGAACGGATACTCAGCGCGGCGGCGTCCTCGGCCAGCCGGACGGGAGACGGCGAATCGACGATCGCCGAGCCCTCGTCAAGCAGTTGGAAGACACGCTCACTCGATCCCCGCAGTCGCCGGTAGCCGGCATAGAGCGATCCCAACTGGCCCACCGAGGTCGCAATCGCGAAGGTGTAGAGCAGGAATGAGATCAGTCTGCCGGCCGAGAGCGATCCCTCGAGCAGCAGATTGCCGCCGTACCCGAGCACGAGCGCGAAGGCGGTGAAACCGAAGAACGTCATCAGGCCGCCGAAGGCGCCGTAGAGGCGAACGTTGCGGAGCTGGACACCGAGCAGATCGACCAACCGTTTCAGGTAACGGCTCCGCGCCTCCTTCTCCGCGGAGAACGCCTGCAGGGTGCGAACGCCGGCCAGGGCTTCCTCGGCCCAGGCAGAGGTCTCGGCGACTGCGTCACGCTCTTCAACCGCCACCCTCTCCAGCCGTCGGCCGAAGAACATCGCGAACAACACGACCGGCGGCACGATCAGCAGGGCCACCGCGGTCAAACGGGTCTGCAGCACCAGGAGGATGGCCAGCACGCCGACGAACCGCGCGGCTGCCTGGAGCCCGGACGGAATCTGCTCGGTCAGGGCGGTCTGCACGACCGTCAGGTCCGAACTCATACGCGACAGCAGTTCGCCAACGCGACGCCGATCGAAGAAGTCGATTGACAGGCCGACCAGGTGCCCGAACAAGCGCCGCCGCAAGTCGCGCAGCAAACGCGCGCCCGCGGCGCCGAGAAACCAGGTCTGGAAGTAGCCGAGCACACCGAGGACGGCGAACAGGCCCAGCAGCCACACGACGAGCTCACGAAGCTCCTGTTTGGACCCGGACTGAAGCGCGGTGTCGACGAACTCGCCGACCCGCATCGGCACCAGCAGGAAAACGCCGCTGCCCGCCAGAAGCAGGACTGTCCCGAGGCAAAGCGGCAGCAGGTACGGACGGGCCAGACCGTACAGCCGACTGAACGGAACCGGCTCGGAGGAGGGCGCTCCCTCCGCACTCCTTTCTCTTCTCACTTCTCTACGGCGAGGGTGATCAGGAGTTCAGGCCGCTCCGCGCCCGCCACGGCTGCATCGAAGGCCTCCACCGTCATCGGCAGGCTGACCGTCAATGCCACCGCACCGTACTGGAGCTGTGCGGGGATGCCGCGCCCGACACGACCCGAGGCGCTGCCGGACGCCACAGCGGCGCCCTGGTCCTGCTGCCCGGCACGGAGCAAGTCGATCTCCACGTCGACGCGCCGATTGCCCCGTGCGCCATGGAGTGCCAGCTCCACCTGAAGCTCCACCCGGCCGCGTCGCTCATGCCGCGCAACCTCGACACGCTCGATCGTCACGCCCTCGCAGAGATAGGGCTCGGTGTCTCGCGTAGTCCAGGCGTACCCAGTGGGAAGCGCCTCGACCGTCCCGAGCGGCAGTCGCAGCACCATCGGCGACTCCATGGCAATGCGCTCGATGCTGGCGGCATCGGCCGCGCGTGCGGAGTCGGGCCTCACCTCGCCTGTGACCGGCACCGCCTGCGGTTCGACTTCGCCCGTCGTGGGCCGAGGCGCCGTTTCGACGGCAGCCGGCGGCGGCGAGGGCGCCTCGGCCGGGCTCGAGGGCTGCACCACCGGCTCGCCGGCAGGAACGTAGTAGCCCTCGAACGCGGCGCTCCCGGCACGATCGCCCCGACCGCGCGCCCTCGAGCGACCCGCCACTACGCGGATCCGCCCCTCGGCTTCCGGAGCCAACCGCTCCCGCCAGTTCGATGTCTCGCCGGCGGCCGTCGTGCGCTCGCCGCGGGCCAGCAGGACCCTCTCCTCCACCGCGCCGGACGACCGGATCACGACACCGCGGTTCGAGACGCTGAACCGCCGCCACACGTTGGCGGCCCGGTCGAACGAACTGTAGGTCCGGCCCGACCGACCGTCGGCGAACGCCCAGGTCTCGGCGATCAGGCAACCGTCTTCCAGCTTCTCGATCCGGCTCCGCCCAACCGTCTCGCCGCCGAGCGGATCGCCGCCCGACACGAGCCGCCATTCGCCAAGCAGGAAATCCAGGGCCCGGTAGTTCTCGTTCGCCTCGCAGGACCCGGGGCTCTGCGCCGCCAGCGGCAACACCACCGCAAGCGTCAGCCCTGCCTGCAGCACCGCTCGGACCGCCGTACGCCAGCCTGTCGACTTACGCCGGCCTGTCGAAGCCCTCATCATTCGCTCCCTCAGGTGCCCAGAAAGACGATCTTGACCACGAACAACACGGCCAGCACCGCCACCGCCGGTCGAAGCTGGTTGAACCGGCCGGAAAGCAACTTGATCGCGGTGTAGGTGATGAAGCCGGCCGCGATGCCGTGTGCAATCGAGAAGCTGAACGGAATCGTGATCGCCAGGACGACCGCCGGCACGTACTCCGTCGCGTCGCTCCAGTCGATTTCCGTCATGTTCCGGATCATCACGGTGGCGACGAACAACAGGGCTGCCGCGGTCGCGAACGGCGGAATCGTCGCCGCCAGGGGCGACAGGAAGAGGGTCAGCAGGAACAACACCGAGACGGTGACCGCGGTCAGGCCGGTCCGCCCGCCGGCCTTCACTCCTGCGGCGCTCTCGATGTAGCTCGTGACCGACGACGTACCCAGAACCGAACCGAGCACCGAAGCGCCGGAATCGACGATCACCGCCTGCTTGAGGCGTGGCAGATCGCCATCCCGATCGAGCAGGTTCCCCTGCTTCGCCACCGCGATCAGGGTGCCCGACGTGTCGAAGACGTCGGTGAACAGGAAGGCGAAGATGATCCCGAAGAAGGCCGCGTTGAAGGCGCCGCCGATGTCCAGTTGTCCAAACGTCGGCGCCAGCGAGGGAACGGCCGATACCACGCCCTGCCAGCTCGCTTCGCCGACCAGCAGACCGATCGCGGTCACCGCGAGGATGCCGATCAGCACCGCGCCAGCCCTCTTCATCGCGTCGAGAGCCGCGATCAGCACCAACCCGACGAGCGCAAGCACGACGCTCCAGGACTTCACGTCCCCGAGCCCGACGAGAGTGGCGTCGTTGCTGACGACGAGTCCTGAGTTCCTCATCGCGATGATGGCCAGAAAGAACCCGATGCCGGCAACCGTCGCCATCTTGAGCGAGCGGGGAAAGGCGCCAATGATCCAGGTCCGGATCGGCAGGATTGAGATGATCACGAAGCAGATGCCGGAGATGAACAGCGCCCCCAGCGCCACCTGCCAGTCGTGCCCCATCCCCAACACGACGCCGTAGGTGAAGAAGGCGTTGATCCCCATCCCCGGCGCGAGAGCGATCGGGTAGTTCGCGTACAGGCCCATCGCGGCGCAGGCGATCGCCGCCGCCAGGCAGGTGGCCACGAACACCGCCCCCCGGTCCATCCCCGCCTCCCCCAGGATCTGCGGGTTGACCACGACGATGTAGGCCATCGTCAGATAGGTCGTGACGCCGGCTGCGATCTCTCTCCTGGCCGTCGTCCGGTACTGGTCGAGGTGAAAGAGGCGGTTCAGCATGGAGGCGTCTCTGGCCGGATCCGGGATGGAATCGAAGAGACCGCAAGCTATCAGGACGAACCGGCGCCGCCCGCTGGCTCGCACCGGGATGCGCGGACCTCCCGGCTGGCCTCCGAATCGAGATCCGGGACGAGTTCGCCATGCAAGAATCGGCCGATGGCAGAAGCCCTCTCCACGAACGCCCAGACGATCCCGGACGACGGTCCGCCGCCGGCGGCCAACGACTTCCCCGGCTGCCGGGCAGTGGGCATTCCACTCCGGGAAATCGAGCATTTCGACGGCCGCCTCGAGTACTGGGACGCCCGCAACGAGACCGCCTACGTCGCCGAAGCGGCGAGCCCGCACCACGAGTACCGCGCTCAACGCTTCGCCTCCTGCATCCAGTTGATCGCCCTGAGGCGAGGCTCGCCCATCGACGTCATCGGCGCTTCGGACATCGTCGTTCGCGGCAAGGAAGGCGGGCGGGAACGCGTCCTGGAGCCCGACCAGGTGGCATACCTCCACCCCGGCGAGACCCGGCCACGCGGCAAGGAGATCCTGCGCGGCGTGGACCACCTGCCGGACGTCGTCCTGGAAGTCGACCACAGCACGGATGCGCGGCGCCGCAAGCTCGGCCTCTACGAGTCCTGGGGCTTCCCGGAGGTCTGGGTGGAAGTACCCGACGAACCGTGGCACTACCGCCCGAAGTCCCGCCGCTCCGGCCTGACGATCCACGTCCTGGAAGGCGGGCGCTACGTCGAGGCGCCCAGCAGCCGAGCCTTCCCGGGCTGGACGGCGCCGGAAATCCACGCGGCGCTCAACGAGTGGGAAGCCTCGCTCGAAACCGTAGACGTCCTGCGCCGTGTCGCCGACGAGCTCGCCGCCGCCGAAGGCACCGGCCCCGACAACGATCCGTTTCTGCGGCGAGAGCGCGCCGAGGGCCGGGCGCAAGGCAACGCGGAGGCGCGACTCGAGATTCTCCAGACCGCGGTGCTCGATGCGTTCGCCTCGCGGAACCTCGTCGTGACGCCTGCCCTCCGCTCGTGGCTCGCGGATCTGGCGCCGACCGCGAGCACCGCGGAGTTGATCCGCACGGCCTGGCTGTGCCACGACGAAGAGGACTTCCTCCGCCGCGCGCGCAGGCTGCCGTAGCTGGGGGTCAAGGCCGGAACCCGCCCGGCCCGGCACCCGGTTGGGTTGGAGACGTTTCGAGACGGTGGCGACGGACGTGTGGGCGGCCGCCCCAGCTTCGCAGTCAACCACGCGTCCGCTGTTGGCGACGCTCAGGAAGTGAGCCGATCAGCGACTAGAAGCCACCGCCGAGGTGCGCCTCGCCGCGGCACAGTCGATCCGGATCACCCGCACTCCCGAGAAAGACCAGGGAGGAGGACCGAGCCGATGACGGAGAGCCTGCACGATCGCTTGGCGAAGCACACCGCCGAGTACGAGGCCCTGGCCGGCATCGCCGAGCGCCTGGTCCTGTCCGGCCGGGAACTCAAGCGCCAGACCGAGGCGGTGGCCCAGGTCCTCCGGAAGGCCGCGGGCGCGATCTGGACGGTCACCCTGGCCGCCGCCTTCATCGGCGGCATGGTCGCGGGCCTCGTCGTCGCCGCTTGCTGTCCTGCGGGTTGTTTTGGCCTTCGCAGACAGCCCACCCGTTCGGCACGTCGTGGTCCCCACCGAAGAAGGCGACTACCGTGCCGACAGGCAGGATGTTCGCTGAAGGCGGCAGGATAATGCTGCCTTCTATCAAGGGAGCTTTCCGGACTAAGACCTGCCACACCAGCACGAACGTTGCCGCCAATAGCAGTAGGGAGCCAGCCGCGCAAAGCAGGGTGACGGCTGGCTCGTTCCTCATCTTGAACACGAATCCCGACAACATCTTGCTGCCCTCCTTTACGGGTTGCAGGGGAACCCGGTGGTGTCCGAAATCACTCCGGCCATAGTCGAGTACCCCTGGTCGTTGGTGATCAGACCGCCGCTGCGACTGTGATACGTCACTCCTCGTACCGTCGCCAAGTCGGAGATTCGCACCCAGTACTCCAGATCCGTAGCAGCGGAACCGAAGACCCAATGCCGTCCGTTGACTCCGCAGGCGTCCACCACTTTCAACAACAGCTCCGGGTTCTCGGGCTCGAAGAAGTAGAACACCGCCCCCGTATCACTCGCAAACGCATCATGCTTTCGCGCTCCTCGAACTCCCCCCGCCTTGGGGTCGCGAAACGTCACGGAGACGCTGAACCTACCTTCGCCAAGGCAGTGGCCCGTACAGGAGTAGTCGTTCAGGTCTCCAACAACCGCCGGCTGCGCCGCGGCTAGGTAAGGCATGATCCGCCTAGCAACGCTCGCCGCCTCATGCAGTCCGGGCTCACCCACTCTCAAGCCGTCGCGGCGGTACTGGGAGGATGAGAGCACCAGGAAGTGCGGCGCGTATGTCATGAGCGTGCCGAGGCTCTTCTCCTTGTCGACAACATTCGAAGTGCACGCGCTCCAAGGCCCAGGATGGTCGACGCATGTCACATTCTGATGTGTGCGCCACCACGACACTGATCCATCGTCCACGGCGTACCGGAACGACGGTTGGGACCGCCGGTAGCCTTGGCCGCCGGCGAAGAAAGGCTTCCCCTCGTCGTTTTGGGCCGCTCTCGTTACTGGGTCATGAACAATCCACAGGTTGTGCCCGATCTGATGGCCCAGAACAAGCCGCGACCAGAGGGAGCCGTCTTTCAGGGCCCCGTCGACCGTATCGCGCGAGTACGACTCCGGCCCCGGATACCAGCCCGGATACCAGCCCGAGAAGCCGAGCAACCCTACCCCGTGATATCCAGGTCCGCTCGGACTTGCATACACGAGATCCGCGCCGTACTTTTCCCGTATGGGGCCGTAGCCTTCGACGTCGATGGCCTCTCGAGTTGTCAATCCATTGAGACGCTTATCCGCTTCCATACCGACGAAGCGGGGTTCGGCATCGAGGCCGCTTGCCAGCCAGATGCCGGTCACACTTTTGACGACCCCGCGCAGGAGCTTCTCCAGCTCGCCGGGGCTTTGCGGCCAGTTTCCGTCGGTCCGTTGCCCAATGACCTCTGGGGCATACACAAACGCTATGTCCACCTGACAGCGGCCCTTGCAGGTCCTTCTCGGTGGAAGGTCCATTGTCGCCGCCGCCACTCGATGTGGCGACGCGAGTGACTCCGGAAGAACCGCGCACTCCCAGTCCGCTGGCGGCACGTTGGGAGCCAGCAGCTCCGGCAACAGTTCGGGGGGCTGCGCCGCGGTCGGCAGCGCCGGCAAGGCGGCCAGCAGGACCAATAGGGGCGTTCTCGGCATGGCTTTTCTTCCGTGGGCTGTCCCAAGAGTCATAGAGGCTACGACCCACCGAAGCGGCAGCGCACTGCTCAAGCGGGCTGCTCAAACGGGTGTCAGCGCAGCGAGGTGGATCCAAATGCGGCGGCCTTGGGCTTGCCGCCCTGAACTACTTCCGCTCGCGGCTTTGCCGGCGTCGCGCTTCAGGCCAGCCCTCCGAAGCCATAGCGCCTCGCCAGGAATCAATAGCCCGCCGCGCCGACAGACGCTCCGGCTACCCGCCGGTCAGCCCGACTCCCCACCACCCGGTTCGGGAACCGGCAACCGGGACGCCATCAGGGCGAGGCGGACAAGGTCGGCCTGCCGACGGCAGCCCGTTCTCGTCAGCGCCTGTTTGACCAACCAGCGGACGGCATTCTCGGTGCGCCGGGTTTCGTGGGCGATCTCGGCCACCGACTCGCCTGCCGCCAGCCTGGCGGCGACCAGGCTCTCGGCCGGGCTCAGGCCAAGGCTCAACTCCAGACGCTCAGGGCTGACGGACGGCCTCAGCCACGGGTCCACGATCAGCACGACGACAACGGCCTCCTGAGCGGCTGCAGGTCTTCGGTCCTCCTCCGGCGACAGCACCGGATTCGCGTAAACGGTCAGAGGCCGTTGCGGGGCTCTGGTACCGACCACCGTCGAACAACCCCGCTTGCCCTCGACGGCCCCCCAGGTTCGCGGAATCGCCGGTAGCGACTCGACCCACGCTCAGCCGGCCGCGTCGTTGCTTCAACCCACCGTCGGCAGCGAGAATCTGACGGGCGAGGCCATTCGCCCAGAGGATGCGCGCGTTGCGGTCCAGGGCGACCACGCCCACGAGATCGTCTTCGACGAACGCAGCAGCAGCGGCGGCGAAGGCGACGGGGGGACCGCTTCCATCTGGGCCGGCGAGCCGGCGGCCGAGGATTTCGAGGGGCATCGATCTCCTGCGAGTAGAAAGTACGCATGTCCGCAAGCGGCCTCGCCTGACCAAGCAAGGCCGACAAGCGCCACGGTCACGTCATCAGTCCAGCACGTTCGCTTTGGAACGATAGACACAGGCCTCCCAAAAAGGACTACCCAATCACGCGCCCGTTTGGGTAGGCAGGCAAGTTCCCGCTCGACATCTTCGGGCCGACCGGGAGGAGCCACGCGAAAGGCACCGGCTGCCGGACCGACCGGCGCCGCGTCAGCCGCCCCTCGGTGGCCAGAGCGGGAACTCGTCGTTCCGTAGGCCCGGTCCGGCGTTGCGGCGTTGCTGACTACGCCGCCACCGGCCTGACCACAAACAGCAGATCCCCCTGGTTCACGACCTGGCCGTTGGCGGCGTTGACCCGCATCACCTCGTACCGGGTGTCCCGGGCGAACAAGTCGCCGCTGGCATCGATCGACGACAGGGACACCGGGCGGAACAGCTTCATTGCCTCGATCAGGCACAGGGTCTTCTCCGCGCCCAGAACGTCACCCACCCGCACGAAGGGCGGATCGTTGGGAGAGGAGGAGGAGTAGAAGAGGCCGCCGGACGGCGCCCCGACCTTCAGCTCGTCGCTGCCCTCGATCTCGATCGAAGCACGATCCATCGTCGCGAAGACGCCAGCGGCGCGCTCGACCTCACGGACCAGCTCGCCGGCACAGGTGCGGGCCAGGAAGCCCGGCAGGTAGCGCGTGTCGTAGTCGCCGGTGCGGAACTGCTCGTCGTCGAGCACGCGTCGCAGCAGGGGGAGATTGGTGCAGACGCCCTCGATCGTGACCTGGTCGAGGTAGGAGCGCATGCGGGCGATCGCATCGGCGCGGTCCTTGCCGTGGCAGACGACCTGCGCCACCAGGCTGTCGTAGTACGGCGAGACCACCGTTCCCGTATCGACCGCCGCCAGCACGTCGATGTCCGGACGCTGCGGGAACTCGCAGCGGCTCACCGTCCCCGGCGACGGCAACAGGTCGATCCCGTCCTGCGTTTCGACGACACGTTCGGCGTTGATCCGGACTTCCATCGCGTAGCCGTCTTCGCCAGCCGGCGCGTCCTTGATTCGCGACCCTCCGGCGATCTCGAACTGGGCCTTGACGATGTCCGTGCCGCTCGTGGCCTCGGTCACCGGGTGCTCCACCTGGAGGCGGGTGTTCATCTCCATGAAGTAGAGCTTCTGCGCTTCCAGGTCGAAGATGAACTCCACCGTGCCCGCGCCGACGTAGCCGATCTTCCGCGCAATCGCCCTTGCGGAGCGGAAGCTCTCCTCGCGCAGGGCCTCCGGCAGCGCCGTGGATCCCGACTCCTCGATCAGCTTCTGGTTGTTGCGCTGCACGCTGCAATCGCGCAGGCCCAGAACGCTCACGGTCCCGTGCTGGTCACACAGTATCTGCACCTCGACGTGGCGGAGCGACACGACGCACTTCTCCAGGTAGCAGTCCGCGTTGCCGAAGGCGCTCTCCGCCTCGATCCGGATCTGGGCGAACGCCTCCCGGAAGTCCTCCGCGCGGTCCACCCGGCGAATGCCCTTGCCGCCGCCCCCGTGGACCGCCTTGAGCATGACCGGGAAACCGATCGACTCGGCCACCGCGAGCGCCGTGTCGGCGTCGGTGAGGATGCCCTCGCTGCCCGGCACGACCGGTACGCCGACCTGCACCGCGGTCTGGATCGCGTTCGACTTGTTGCCCATGCGCCGCATCGCTTCGCCGGTCGGGCCGATGAAGTTCAGGCCGTGACCCCGGCACAGGTCCGCGAACGAAGCGCTCTCGGACAGGAAGCCGATGCCCGGATGGAGCGCGTCGACCTCTTCCCGCTCGGCGACCCGGATCACCGAGTGGGCGTTCAGATAGCTCTCGTCGGGCGTGCTGCCGCCGATGCACACAAGGCTGTCTCGCTTCCGCAACATCGCCGCCGCCGGCGACTCGATGTCCGGATCCGACTGCACCAGGACCACCTCGACACCCGCGCGCTGCGCCACCCGCACCAGCTTGACGGCGGTGCAGCCCCGGGCATGGATCAGAGCCCGCCGCACCGGGCGCGGCGCGACCGCCGGAACCGGAAGGGCGACTTCCGGCGCCCGCCGGCGCCGACGTGCGGACAGGAACTCGACCCGCCGCTCCTCCTGCAGGAGCCGCTTCAGAACATCCTCGACCGTCTCCTCCGGCACCGGGATCTGCGAATCGACCTGGCGCAACTGGTCGTCGAGATCCTCGCCGAAGGGATGCTGCAGGAGCCCCTGCATCGAGCCTTCTACCTCGGCCAGATAGTTCGACAGCGTCGAGGCCATCGGTAGGTGGGAAGGAACGACGATCTGCCCGGCGAACGGCATGTTCGTCCCCGAGAAGTAGTAGGTCTGCACCAGCGGGTGGGTCACCAGGCTCGCCTGGGCGCCGCCCGTGCAGTCGCCGTAGCCGAAACAGATCACCGGCAGGTCGTTGTCGCGCACGAACCGGGTCAGCCGGTCGTTCACGATCGACATCGAGAACAGGGCGCCGGCGCCCTCCTTCGTCAACATGCCGCCCGACGAGATGAAGCACACGACCGGCAGCCGTTCCTCGGCGCAGCGCAGCAGGAGCTTGCAGAACTTCTCGGCGCTCGCCATGTCGAACGAGCCGGCCTGGAACGCCAGGTTGGAGACCAGCACGCCGACCCTGCTGCCCCCCGAGCCGCCTTCGGCGTCACCTTCTACGCCGGTCCTGATCCGGGCCACGGCCGCCACCGTTCCACACGGCGTCACTCCCTGCTCGAGCGCCCGCTCGATCGAAACGCGCAGTCCCGGGAAGCCCACCGGATCGGCGGTCATCCGATCCGCTTCGATCTCCTGCACGTCGACGAAGAACCGGTCCAGAATCGCCTGCGGCCGCCGCGGCGTCTTCCGCTTCTGCCCGGCGAGCACGTCCTCGAGCAGCAGGTCGCGATAGGCCGCATCGAGTCGGTTCCAGAAGTCCTTGATGCCGATGTTGCGTGGGGAGATGCGGCCGTCGTAGGCGCGAATCCCCTGCTCGTCCTCGTAGAAGTTCGGCAGCAGACGCTCGAAGAGGAACGTGACCAGCCCGAACAGCGGCTCGGAGATGCGGGGCATCTGAAGCCGCTTCCACTCCGCCACCGACTTGAGCAGCCGGCCGCGGCGGGGGTGGCGCGAGAAGTGCCGCAGCCAGGAGCGGAACTGCCGCCGCAGCCTCGCCTCCGCCTTCTCGGCTGCCTCCGCCTCGAGTCCGGCGGTCAACTCGCCCAGCGCCGCGTTCAACGAGTGGCGCAGCAACAGGTGAACGGACTCGCGGGCGATCACGTTCTCCTCGCGGGCCTCGGCCGCGATCTCCCGCAGATGCACGAAGATGTGATCGTAGAGCCGGTCGAAAGAGATGAAGTTCTCGCATTCGCGCCGGAACAGCCGCAGGAGCTCCGGCTGGAGGATCACGTCGAGAACGGTGAGATCCGCCGGATCGGGAGCGGCGCCCTGCCGAGCTTCCGGATCCGCCTCGGCGATCCCCTCTGCCTCGACGCCGCGCATCACGTCCAGCAGGCGACCGAAGTTGTCCTCGGCCGCGTCCTTCCACTGGTTGTACAGGTGGAAACCGTACTCGAGCAGCAGTTCGGCCCGGGCGCGGTTGAAGTGGTACTCGCGGCTGCCGAGCAGGAAGGAAGCGAGCCGTCCCCGCCCGTCGTGAAGCGCATCGCGAGCCGCGGCGTACCGCTTGTACGTGCGGCTGAGGACATCGTCGTACCGCACCGCAAGCGGGTTCTCGAGCCAGCGCTCGAAGGACAACCGGCGCTGCCGGTCCCGGCGCGCCCTGGCCGCCCCGGCCGGAACCTCGGCCGCCGCCAGCCGACCGTAGCTGGACACGGTGGTCGAGGTCAGGCGGCGTCGCAGTCCCAGGTAACGCAGGTACCGGAAGGCGACGCCGAAGACGTTGACCTGCTCCGCCGGACTCCGCAGCCGTGACAGGGGGGCCACTTCCTCGAGCGCCAGCAGACTGCGGGAGGGGTCGACGTACCGCCGCGTGTTCAGCCGGTAGTGCTCGAACACGGCCGGTTCGTCGCGCACGAAGATCTTCGCCCGCTGCTCCACCACCGCGATCGACGAAGCCACCGCGGCCTCGAAACAGGCCAGCCGGTCGCCGCCCTCGCCCGGAACGAAGTCGATCACGCCGTCGAGGTAGCCCTGATCGAAGAGCTCGTACGCCGACACGCCGACCGCCTTGGCGCACTCCTCCCAGGACAAGTCGTAGCGGCGCACGATATTGGCCAGCCCGCGGGGCTGAATCGTGTTGAAGACGCCGTCACGCACCGCCAGCAGCACGTTCGTCGTGGCCAGCGGGATGGCGCCGCCCGAGTAGCCGTTGCCGAGCACGATGCCGACGGTCGGCGCGTGAAGCTGCGCCATCTCGGCGATCAACCGGGAAATCGCGTGAGCCTGGTTGCCGCGGTTCGCCGTCTCGCCGGCGTCCGCTCCCGGCGTGTCCATCAGGGCGACGATGGGCAGGTTGCGGCCGGCGTAGGAGCGGATCACGTCCACCGCCAGACGGTGGTGCTCCGGCATCCAGACCCCGTTCTGCACCGAGCGCTCCTGGGCGAGAACGCCGAACCGGCGCCAGCAGCCCTCGATCTCGGCCTCGAACACGGCCGCGTAGAGGGGGCCGTGACGGCGTTCCTCGACCAGTTCCCAACTCGTCGCGGCCAGGACCTCTCCGGCGCCGACCCGGCCCGGGTCCTCGGCCGGAGCGACCGTGCGGCGGATGTACTCGTCGACCTCGAGGGCGGCAAGACTCTTGAGGGTCCGACGGATGCGTCGGTCGGAGATCAGACCGGCGATGCGCCCGCCGCCGGCGGCGAACTGCGGATCACGGGGCTCCGGAAACAGCGAGAACGCGCGCGCCCGCTGCTCCGCGTCGCGGAACAGGGGGTCGACCGCTCCTCGTTCCGGCTCCGCCTGACTCTGGAGCAGGATCGTCATACAAACCGCTCAGTCTACCCGGTCTCGGGGCGGTAAAGGACCGGCAACGTGCAACTTAGCCTCCCCTGGGTATTCCCGCGCGCCGGCTCCCATCCTCAGTTGGACCGGTCATCCGACCGCATCGGACCGATCTCGGCAAGCGTCTGCATGCTGGGAGCGACCATCGCCCGTGCCGCGGTGTCCTCGTAGGCCGCGTACATCGCCGGCAGCTTCTCTCTCAGCTCGTCCTGATCCCGAATCACCCACTCGTCCTCCCACACGGGGCCGTAGGGCTCCTGGAGATTCCAGGCCGTCGAGATGAACCAGTATGCGAACTCCTGCATCTGGACGCGGAAGCGCACCTCCTCATCCTCGATGTCGAGGTACTTGCTCGCCAGGTAGTAGTCCTCGTCTTCGGCCGTCCTCATCGCCTGCGCGAGTTCCGAGTCCGCGGAGATTCCCCACACCTCCGGGAACGCGTAGTGCAGGCCGATGTCGCTGACATAGTGGAGGATGTGCTCGACGACCTCCATCACCTGCCCCTCCGGCCCTACCGGCCCGTCCTGCATGATGATGTCGCATACCGAATTGTTGTTCTCGATCTCCCTCCACTGCTCCTCGTTCTCTTCCATGAAGCTGGTGTCGTCCCCGAGGGGAACCGGGATCAGCGCGTTGTAGCGATAGTGGTTCTCAAGCACCCGGCGCTGCAGATCGGGATCGAGTCCGGCGTCCCGCGGAAACACCTCGGCGATGGTCTTCGCGACCAGTCGCATGAAGTCGTCGGATATGTCGTCACGGGCCGCGAGCTTCAGTCCGTAGACCTGCAGTTCCTTGGTGAACGGCGGCATCGCGTCGGTGGCGACGACATCGCCGTGCTGGTACACGTCGTCGGGCACGTCCCCGACCGGAGACAGCAGGATGCAGCCGCCGAGGTGGACCGGGGCGGTTTCGGCCGCTTCCTCGCCGGCCACCTCCGCACTGACGCCGACGCCGGAATCGGCGCCCTGTCGGTCGCCACAGGCGGCTACCGCCAAGATCAGGAACGCGAATGCGAAACATCTGTCCATGCCGACCCTCCCCTTTGTTGATCTGACCCGCAACTCCCTACCCGCAACTCCCTACACTATGCCCTGGACTCTGGCGCGGCGAAAACCCGAAAGGAGCCAACTGGGACATCCCCCGGACTTGGATCGGTTGTCTATCGGACTCTAGAGTGGTAGCGTCCAGTGCAAGACGACCCATCGGGCCGCCGCCCAGACAGGGAAAACGGGGTCCGATCATCTTGACCCCAGGGACGCTTCGTGCGTCCCTGTATTTCTTTGAGGCCCGACATGCTCGGCGACGATCCGACCCATGGGCCGCGCCACCGCGTCCGCGTATTCGTCGACTTCTGGAACTACACGCTCGCGATGCGCGACATTGACGGGTTGTTCCGCACTGACTGGGCGAAAGCTGGGGCCTGTACTCTCGAACGCTGCGGCCGCCGTCGTCAGTGCTGCCCAGACGCACGAGTATCAGGGACTGAACTTCTACGGCTCCCACGATCCAGCCAGCAACAAGGACCGCCGGCTTCGTCGTTGGGCGGAGACGGTAGTGGCCAAGTTTCCGGGGGTGAGTGTGTCGATCGTCCCACGCCAGAGGAAGCGTTCGCCGCCCACGTGCCCTGCCTGCCGCGAGGCAGTAGCCGTGTGCCCCACCTGCGGCGCCGACATGCGGGGAACCGAGGAGAAGGGCGTCGATGTTCGCATGGCGACCGACATGATCAGCCTCGCATGGTCAAACAACTACGACATCGCCGTGCTGGTTTCGTCAGACCGTGACTTCGTGCCGGTAGCCGAGTTCCTGGGAACCCGAGGGATCAAGGTGATCCACGGTGCGTTCCCGCCGAAGGGCGCGCAGTTGTCCACGCGATGCTGGGGGAGCATCGATGTCCGCCGCCTGCGGGAGGAGTTCCGACTCGCGCAGCCACGGCGGAACGACTGATCGGCTGGCCGACACGGCGGAACTCGGGAGCGCAAGGGGCGCCCCGCTCTTCGAGTTCAGTTTCTCTGTCCACCATCCGTCCCGGCATCGGCTCTGCCAAGAAGACCGCGAACCGCGAAGCATCTTCTCGACAACATCTGCAAGTGACTTACCCGTGCCCGTGGTCGCGACGTAGCTCTCGCGGCGCGGGCAGTGTCGATCGCCTCGCTTGATGCCGGTACAACCGCAGTATCTTGCCGACTGGGTCGCTGGACTCTTTGCCCGGAAGATACGCCCACACTCCGAGTCGAGCGTACTTGCTGCGACCAACTCCTCGATCGTTCTCCCGGGCGCGAAGTTCGGATTCAACTGGATGAGGGGTGCTTCGTCCAGTTCCTTTGACGAGACTGCGGATCGCAGTCTAAGGACCCACCATGAACTTCCTGCCTAACATTGTCGGCTCCTTCTCCCACCCGGCAGCGGAGAACCCGACCGTGGAAATGGTCGAAGCGGCGTTCCGTCACCACGGCCTGCACTGGCGATACCTGAACTGCGAAGTGCCGCCGCACCGCCTCGCCGACGCGGTCGTCGGCGCCCGCGCCATGGGCTGGGCCGGTTTCAACTGTTCGCTGCCGCACAAGATCGCGGTGATCGAGCACCTCGACGGCCTGGGGGAATCGGCGCGGTTGATCGGAGCGGTGAACTGCGTCGTCCGTGACGGCGACGGCCGCTTCATCGGCGAGAACACGGACGGCAGGGGCTTTCTCCACTCACTGGAGGAGATCACGTCGGCGGCCGGCAAGCGGGCGTTGATCTTCGGCGCCGGCGGGGCCGCGCGGGCGATCGCGGTCGAATTGGCGCTGGCCGGAGCAACCGCGATCACCATCGTCAACCGCACGCGCGAACGGGGCGAGGAACTCGCGGCCCACATCGACAACCACACAGCGACCCGGGCCCGGTTCGAACACTGGAGCGGCGTCTACCCGCTTCCCACGACGGTCGACGTTGTGATCAACGCCACCTCGATCGGTCTGTTTCCCGATGTGGACGCCGAACTGCCGCTCGATGTCGACACGCTTCGACCCGCGATGGTGGTCGCCGACGTGATTCCGAACCCGCCGACAACGCGCCTGCTCCGCGCGGCGAGCCGGAGCGGCTGCACCCCCCTCGACGGCCTCAGCATGCTCGTCAACCAGGGCGTGAGCGGGATTCGCTACTGGACCGGAGTCGACGTCGACCCCCGGGGCATGCGGGCCCGCCTGGAGGCGATCTTCCGTCTGTCACCTTCCCGACGAGCAGGTCTCTGACGCCGCTCACGTCGGCAGAGCTTGCCGAGAAACTGGACACGCCGGATGTCAATGGCAACCGAAAATGTCCCATTTGTGGCAACTGAAAACGGCACGGTTGGCCTGAGGCAGCGGTGGTCACGGTGGCTGTCCGGAGTGGAGGTGTGGAGCTGCGGCGGTTGCCGGTCTGATGCTGGAGTGAAGCGGCGGAGTCTCAAGACGAAGCGCCGGGAGCGCGACCGGGTACGGGAGCGGTACTGGCGGCTAGAGGCGCGAGGGCCTTTGTACAGGCTGCGAAGCGGAGCGTCCGGTTCCGGGGCTGACCAAGTGCGTGGAGTGTTGCTCGAAGGCGCGGCGGCGGGGGGAGCTTTACCAGAAGCAGGCTGCGCGCCGACGGAAAGCGACGATGGGTCGTGGAGCCGAACTGGTGACGCGAGGCCGACTTGGGGAACTCCCGCGCCTACTGAAACTCCCTAATCCACACAAGCGCCGCCTTTCGGAGCTTTCCTAGTGCCTTTTTGCCATTCATACCCATCGGAAGTCGGGCAGGATGTGCGATTCTGTGACGGAGGCCATCCAAGAGCTTCGTATCCTCAGTGTCTAGCTCTGCAACTCCGTGGAGTTTCCTGGTTCCGGCCGCATCGGCCAATGCCTCCCATAGGCGGAGATACCGTAGTCGGGGCACCTCTTCTTCCGGGTACACCTGCTCACCTAGAAGCGCTTCGACCAGCGATCCGACAGCACCCGCCTCTGGCTCGGACTCTACGCGCTGTTGGAGTTTGGAGACCCTGGACCGGACCTCCCGCTGTAATTGCCGAAAGCCGGTTCCATCCATCGGAGAGACAACTGTGCCATCCGCCCTCAGGCTCACCAACTGCTCGCTCACGACATCGCCATCCGCGCTGACGTGAAAGGCACTAGAGAGCAGGATCTCGCCCAACGCGACTTGTCTCCCCTGTCTGGATGTCGATAGAAGGGCTGCTAGCACAACCCAGACATCTTCTACGTAGGGCGACTCCATATCCGGTCGAGGAAGCCTCCTGGATCCCATCGGTCTGAAGGCGAGAATGACCGAGTCAACGGGAGACGTGTGCAGCGTCACGCCTTCGCGTTTCGTCGCGATTCTGAAGGCACTGCCCTTCTCCAACTCGGTCTGGGGCACTCCACATACCGTTACCAACACGAGGTACAGGGAGTGCTCCTTAGCCGCCAAGTCTGCCCACGTCGCCGCGACCCCGCTGAGGTTTGCAAGCGGCCAGTCGTCGCCTAGCGCATCTTCGAGTCGAGCGCGGTTAGTGACCAGATGCGCCCGTGTCGAGTCGGAGTCACAAACGCACAGACTAAAGGGCGCCTCTTCAGCGTTCAGTCGGATGCCGCCAATCTCGGCCAGTAGAACACGACAAAACGTGTTGACAGTCACACCATCGACCTCGACACCATCCACTCCTTTCGCCATCCGTCGAATACCGGCCAGGGTGAAACCCGAGGATGAGGACCGATATCGTTCTTCGACTAGCGATTCCTGTCTGGGCATAGCCTCCTCCTTGTTCAAGGTGAGAGTATGGATCGAGAACCCGGCTAGCAACCCGCCCCTAGGCGACTCGGGCGCCGACCGCTACCGCCTTCTTCTTGACGGGGCTTAGTGGGGGACCGACCGAAGTCGTCACCCCCTGCAGACCCTTGTCCTACAACGGTTTGCGCCTTAGGCGGTGAAGTCTTGGCTGAAGTCGGTCCAGCAGCACCGCGGCGAGAATCAGGGCCCCGAACACGACCTTCTGCTCGTAGGACGCAACACCCGCGATGTTCAGGCCGTTCTAGATCACGCCGATGATCATCGCGCCGATCAAGGTGCCCGAGACCCGGCCGCGACCGCCCGCCAGACTCGCTCCGCCCACGACCACGGCCGCGATCACCTGCAGCTCGTAGAGCTCGCCCGCGTTCGGCCGCCCGCCCTCGAACCGGGATGCGTCGACGATCCCGGCCAGTCCGGCAAAGGCTCCGCACAGGCAGTAGACGGCGAGCAGCACCGCGGTTACCGGCACGCCAGATAGCCGCGCCGCTTCGGGGTTGCCGCCCACGGCGTAGACGTAGCGCCCGAACATGGTCCACGTCATCATCAGGTGAGCGGCCACGAACAGGACGACCATGAGCAGGATCGGGTTTGGCACGCCGAGAACGGCGCCGTTGCCCAGCCAGGCGAAGGCCGGCGCCATGACCCGCACCGCCTCGGGCGTGCCCTCGGCGCCGCCGCCCACCAGCCGCCGTTGATGACCGACGGCGAGGATCAGGGCCAGACCGCGCGCCGGCGTCCGCTTCGCGGTCCTCTCTCCATGGCTTGACCTCCCAGCATGCTCTGGCAACGTGTGGTCAACAGACTGTGCCACGCGCCCCTCGCGCTGAGCGGCCGGATAGAGTCCACGACGATGACCGAGACCGGCATCCCCACGCCGGCAGCCGCCGCGGCGCCGCCCCTGCTCCGGATCAGCGAACTCCGCACGTACTTCCACGGCAAGCGGGAGACCGTCCGCGCCGTCGACGACATCGACCTGCTGGTCGAGGAAGGCGAGACCCTCGGCCTGGTCGGCGAGTCGGGTTCGGGCAAGTCGGTGACGTCGCTGTCGGTGATGCGGCTGCTCGAGAGCACGGCGAACATCGAGAGCGGCGAGATCTCCTACTTCGGCCGCGATCTGGTGCACCTGCCCAGCCGGGAAATGCGGGACCTGCGCGGCAAGGAGATCGGGATGATCTTCCAGGAGCCGGGTACGTCGCTGAACCCGGTGTTCCGGGTCGGCGACCAGGTGGGCGAGGCGCTTCGCGTCCATCTCGGTATGAACCGCAAGGAAGCCCGGCAGCGGACGATCGAGCTGTTCGAAGAGGTCGGCATACCGGCGCCGGAGCGCCGCGTGGACAGCTATCCGCACGAGATGTCGGGCGGTCAGAAACAGCGCGTGATGATCGCCATGGCGCTGTCGTGCAACCCCAAGCTGCTGATCGCCGACGAGCCGACGACCGCCCTCGACGTCACGATCCAGGCGCAGATCCTCGACCTCATCCGCCGTCTGCGCGACGAGCGCGGCATGTCCATCCTGTTCATCAGTCATGACCTGGGCGTCATCGCGGAGATCGCCGACCGGATCGCGGTCATGTTTCGGGGCCGGATCGTCGAGCGCGGCAACGTCGCCGAGGTGTTCAACAATCCGCAACACCCCTACACCAAGGGGTTGCTTGCCTGCCGCCCCCACCTCGAGCGGGCCTTCCGCCGCCTGCCGACGGTCGCCGACTTCATGGATGTCGACGAGGACGGAGACGGGGGCGAGATCAGAATCACCGAACGCAGCCTGACACCCGAGGCGCTCGAAGAACTCGTCGGTCGCGGGCGCGACCGCCTGCTCCACCCGCAAAGCGCCCTGGACAGCCTCGGCTACGCCGAGAATCCGGGGCCCGGAGAGCTGGTCGAAGACGGCGCGGAGCCGATGCTTACCGTGCGCCATCTCAAGGTCTACTACCCGATCAGGAGCGGCTTCCTGCGCCGGCAGGTGGGCGAGGTCAAGGCGGTCGACGGCATCTCCTTCGACGTCTATTCGGGCCAGACCCTGGGTCTCGTCGGCGAGTCAGGCTGCGGCAAGACCACCACCGGTCTGGCGCTGCTGCGGCTGATCGACATCACCGGCGGCAAGGTTCGGTTCGAGGACCAGGACGTGACCACGATCCCCTCGGGCCAACTCCGCGCCCTGCGCGGGCGGATGCAGATCATCCTCCAGGATCCCTATTCGTCCCTCAACCCGCGCATGACGGTCGAGGCGATGCTCAGCGAGGCGATGGCGATCCACAAGATCGGCAGCAGCCGGAGCGATCGGCGCGACCGCGCCGCACGCCTGCTGGAAGAGGTCGGCATGGAGGCGGACCACCTGCCCCGCTACCCCCACGAGTTCTCTGGCGGCCAGCGCCAGCGGGTGTCGGTGGCCAGGGCGCTCGCGGTCCAGCCGAAGTTGATCATCTGCGACGAATCGGTGTCCGCGCTCGACGTCTCGGTGCAGGCGCAGGTGCTCAACCTGCTCAAGGACCTGCAGGAGGAGCACGGCCTGACTTACATCTTCATCAGCCACGACCTGTCGGTGGTCAAGTTCATGTCCGACATGATGGCCGTGATGCTCGACGGCCGGATCGTCGAACAGGGGCCGTCCGAGGCGATCTACAGGACGCCCCGCGAGGAGTACACCCGCCACCTGATCGAGGCGGTGCCGGACGACACGATCGCCAACATCGAGAGCCGCCAGCACGCACGCCGGGAAGCCCGCAGCCGCCGCCACGCAAATTGACAGCGCCCTCGCCATGACCAGAGCTGCTGCAGGCAACCGATTTCCGGAGGCCCTGGTGCTGATCTTCGCCATGATCGTGGCGGCGCAGGTCCTCACCTACGTGCTGCCGGCAGGCGAGTACGAACGCGAGGGCAGGCAGGTTCTGGCGGCCACGTACCACGCCGTCGAGGCGGCGCCCCTGCCCTGGCACGCGGCCCTGACCAAGGTGCCGAAGGGGCTCGAGGCGGCGGCCGAAATCATCTTCTTCGTCTTCCTGGTCGGCGGCGCGATCGGGGTCATCCGCGCCACCGGCGCCATCGACGCCGCGATCGGCCGCGCGATCAGCACCCTGGGCAGCCGGCCGATCCTGCTGGTCGGCGGAATGACGACCCTGTTCGCGGTCGGATCGTCGACGATCGGCATGGCCGAGGAGTACATGCCCTTCGTGCCCATCCTGGTCGCGATGTGCATCGCTCTCAAGATGGACGCGGTGGTCGCCCTGGGTATGGTCTACATCGGCGCCGGCGTCGGCTACGGAGCGGCGGCGATCAACCCGTTCACGGTGATGATCGCGAAGGACATCGCCGGCCAGGATCCGAGCACCGGCTTCGGACTCCGGTGGGCGCTGCTGGCGGCGCTGTTGCTCGTCGGCATCCACCACCTGCTCCGCTACGCGCGCCGTATCAGCGCCGATCCGGAACGGAGCCTGGTCCGAGACATCGACTACAGCGGTGGCGGCCACGAGCTGACGGCCGCCGAACTGACGCCGGCACGCATCGGCATCCTCGCCGCGTTCGCCGCGATGATCGGCGTCTTCATCTGGGGCGTGAACGCACGCGGCTGGTACCTGGTCGAACTCGCGGCGCTGTTCCTCGGCGTGACGATCATCGCGGCCGCCCTCGGCCGCGTGTCGCCGAACCGCACCGCGCGGGCGTTCACCACCGGCGCCGCCGACCTGACCGGCACCGCGCTCCTGATCGGCTTCGCGCGCACGATCGAGGTCGTGCTCTCGGACGCACGGGTCATCGACACGGTGATCCACGGCATCGCCTCGCTGCTTGCGAAGGCCGAGGCGCTGGGATCCGGCGCCGCGGTCATCTCGGCCTGGGGAATGCTGCTGGTCCAGAGCGTGTGCAACTTCCTGATCCCGTCCGGCAGCGGGCAGGCATACGTGACGATGCCGATCATGGCGCCGCTCGCGGACCTCACCGGCGTCGGCCGCGAGACCTCGGTGCTCGCCTACCAGCTCGGCGACGGGCTGATGAACCTGATCGTGCCCACAAACGCCCTGCTCATGGGCATGCTGCTGCTCGCGCGCATCCCCTACCAGCGCTGGCTGCGCTTCATCCTGCCTCTGGTCGTCAAGCTCTACCTGGTCGCGATGGCCGTGCTCGCGGTCGCCGCCCTGGTGCGCTTCGAGTAGGCCGCGGCGGGCAGCACCGGCCGCTCGCTGCAGCTAGAGATTCAGCTTCGCCGGCAGGTAGCGGTCGATCAGGCCCTGGTAGTACGGCCGCAGTTCGGCGGCGTCGGGCGGACTGTCGCTCTTCGAGTACAGGTCGTAGTTGTTGAACAACCTCACCCAGGCGAACATCTCGCGGTCGCGGTCGTTCATCAAAGCCCGGTACGCGCCCTCGCGGTGGCAGGCGTAGAAGGAGTGGTACCGGATCATGTAGAGCGCCGGCTCGGGCAGGTAGTCGCGCAGCACCTGGTACAGGTACTCGTCGTGCCCCCAGGAGAGTTCGACGCGGTCCAGACCGCAGCCGGCTTCGTAGACGCCCAGGGGCGTGGAGTAGGTCGGGTTCCCGCTGTCCGGGTTGGCGGCGAACAGCTCCGGGTACACGATCCGGTCGGAGAATGCGCAGCCGACCGGAAAGGTGTCGCCGACCACCGCCCACTGCTGTTCACCCCACAGGCAGAGCACCTTGCCCAGATCGTGAACCAGCCCGGTCAAGACGAACCAATCCGGGTGCCCGTCGGCGCGAATCGCCTCGGCGGTCTGAAGCAGGTGGTCGAGTTGCGACAGGTCGAGGTCCGGGTCGGAGTCGTCGACCAGGGTGTTCAGGAACTCAAGCGCCTCCCACAAAGGCAGTTCGGCACGGTCGAGGCTGAGGTACTCGGCCTTCTTGTGTTGCACGAAGCTCCAGGTCTGACCGCGGTGGTTCAGACGGTAGAACTCGCGCACCGTGTGCCGGGGCGGTTCGTCGAAATCCCGGTAGTCCTCGCGGCGCCTACCGCCGGTCTCCACCGGCGCCGGGTAGAGTTCCGCCACGAAGTCGTCCCAATCGTCGAGTCGTTCAAGCGGCGTCACAGGCGATACGCTAACAGCCGAGTCGACGAGCGTCTGTCCAAAAAAACGGGAGAACGATGTCCTATCTGGCCTACAAACTGCTGCACGTGCTGGGAGCAGTGCTGGTGCTGGCAGCGGCCGGGGGTGTCGCCGTCCACGCGGCAAACGGCGGCCGCCGCGAAGACAACGATCTGCGCGGCGTCCTCGCCTCGATGCACGGCATCGGCCTGATCATGAGTCTCGTAGCCGGCTTCGGGCTGCTCGCCAAGATAGGGGCAGGCGGCATGCCGCCGCCATGGGCCTGGGCGAAGCTCGTCATCTGGCTGTTCTTCGGCGCCGCGCTCACCCTGCCCTACCGCAACACCGCCCTGGCCAGGGCACTGGTCATCTCGCTGCCCCTGTTGGCCGCAATCGCTTCCTACCTGGCGATGTACAAGCCCTTCCAGTAGCCTGTGCGACAGAAACGACACGAAGTGAGTTCTGTGGCGCAGGCTACTGGTGCGGTGGGTGCTGGGGCCAAACAGCGAGTCAGCGAGCGGTTTGGCGGCGCTAGGAGGTCGGCGGCACCAGACGACACGACCCAAGTTCCGTAGCTCGAGGTCTGACGGAAGGCAGTGGCCGGGGCCGACCCTGTCCGCTCCTGGACCTCCCTCGAACGCTCGCCTTGAGGGCGAAACCGGGGCATCCGAACCCGGTCATCTCTTCGTCAGGAACAGGTCAGACCAATCGACCCTGCCGACTGTGAAAATGCCGTCCCAGCCGAACCAACCGGGGAATCCGACCAGAACTCCGGTTGTTTCTTCTCGTACACAAGGTCGGGTTCGTGCCCTAAAGGGGCAAGGCACGGATCCGACCGGCGCCGGGCGGAGCGAGCGTGTCGCACCGCCCGGCGCCACCTTTTAGAGGAAGACGCACGTGGGGCACTCACCCGCATCCTGAGCAAGCCCGCGGTCCGCTTCGCACTGGTAGACAGGCTGAGCCGAACGTCCCGCCCGCGCATCGCCGCTCAGCATCGCGTCCCGCTTCCACTCGTCGTCATCCGACCAGCGGAACGGCAGCATCTTCACAGCACCTGGCTTGTCCAACTCGAGGAAGGCCGCGAGAGACGCGACGACGATCTCCCGCTGCAGGCCGGCATCCAGCGGCTTGCCGGTCGTGTGACCCAACGGATAGTCGAGAAACGCGGCGCGGGGCGGATTGACCGATCGCGTGATCGAGAACGCCGAAGTCATCGACAGCGTCGGAATGCCATCCGCCTCAACGCGCCGTGCTATCAGTCCCACGGACTGATGGCAGACCGGTCACACGGGGACCAGCAACGCCAGGTCGACCTGGTCCGCCGCCAGCCGGCGGCTGATCTCCGGCGCCAGCGTCTCGCGCACCCGCCGCGCCGAGTAGATGCCGCCCATGAAGGCGTATGCGCGGGGCGACACGTCCCCGATCACGCCGTCCGCTGCCAGAGCGCGCAGCGTGTCGACGGGAAAGATGACGTTCGGATCGATCCGGGCGTTGGTCTGGTCGTAGGCGAAGTGACTCGTCCGCAGTTCCGCGGCCGGCACGCTGGCGTCGATGACCCGCAGTGAGATGTCGTCGCGATGATGGAAGGCGATCTGCCCCGTCCGGTACACGCCGCCCGAAGCCACCAATCCAACCCGGCTTTCCTTGAGCGGCTTCGCCAGCCGGGTCCACGGCGGCGGGGTCTCGCTGCGAACCCATCGGTAGGGCTCGTGGCCCAGGCTCGAGTACAGGTCGCGTGTGCGGACGATGTGGTCGACCGGCGGTCTTCGTGTTGTCATGCTCCCGATTCTGCCCCAAGCGGCGCGCGACGATAGGATGCCAGCCGCATGAGCACCGAAAGCCGGCGACCGGGGGAGCGCGGTCCGGACCCCAAGGGCGAGGCCGAACCCGAACGGATCGACCTGCCCGAGTCCGGGTGGCACGCCAACCTCGCCGACGCCGAGTTCCGCGTCCTGCGCAAGGAAGCAACCGAGCCGGCATTCACCTCGCCGCTCAACGGTGAGCACCGGGACGGCGTCTTCGTCTGCGCCGGGTGCGGCGCCGAACTGTTCCGGTCCGAATCGAAGTACGACAGCGGCAGCGGTTGGCCGAGCTTCTACGACTCGATGCCCGGCGCGGTCGAAACGAAACGCGACTTCAAGCTGTTCGTGCCGCGCACCGAGTACCACTGCGCCCGCTGCGGCGGGCACCAAGGCCACGTCTTCAGCGACGGTCCGGCGCCAACGGGCCTGCGCTACTGCAACAACGGTGTCGCCCTACGCTTCCGCCCAGCCGCGGAAGACGGCGGCGTGGTCAGAGGTCCCGCCCCATGAGCGCGCGCCGAAGAACATGGCGTGCGCCGATCTTCCTGCCGCGCACGCTGCTAGCCAAGGAGAACTGAACATGTCGACCACCCTGAACATCCGCCTTGCCACCGCCGGAGTTGTGGGCGCCGCCCTCGCACTGACGCTGGCCTGCGGCGGCGAGTCGGTCGAGCCCCTGGCCTCGACGGTGACGACGGAGCTCGGCGTCGTCGAGGGAACCCAGCTCGACTCCGGAATCCTCAAGTTCAGCGGCATGCCCTACGCCGCGGCCCCGGTCGGCGACCTGCGCTGGCGAGCGCCTCAACCGGCAGCTTCCTGGGAGGGAACCCGCGACGCGACCGGGTTCTCCGCGACCTGCTGGCAGCCGTTGTCTCCCCCCGGCTCGTTCTACGACACCGGCGAGATCGAGCGCAGCGAAGACTGCCTCTACCTGAACATCTGGACCGGCGCCGAACACGCCGACGCCGCTCTCCCGGTCATGGTGTGGATCCACGGCGGCGGACTGCAGACCGGCGCCGGCAGCACCGGTCTCTACGACGGCGAGAGTCTGGCCGGGCGCGGCGTGGTCCTGGTCACGATCAACTATCGCCTCGGGCCGATGGGCTTCATGGCCCACCCGGAACTCTCGGCCGAGAACGAGTCGGGAAGCTCCGGCAACTACGGCATCCTCGACCAGGTCGCCGCACTCAAGTGGGTGCAGGCGAACATCGCCCGCTTCGGCGGCGACCCCGGCCGAGTCACGATCTTCGGCGAGTCAGCCGGCTCCTGGAGCGTCAACTACCTGACCGCGACGCCACTGGCGGCAGGCCTGTTCCAGCGCGCGATCGGACACAGCGGCGGCATCTTCTGGCCCATGCCACAGCTCGCGGAGTCGGAGTCCCAGGGCGAGCAGATCGCCGCACAGCTCGGCGCCAGCGATCTCACAGCACTGCGCGCGGCGCCGGCCGAAGAGGTCTACCGGGCGGCGGAAGAGACGGGCGCCGTCCTGCTCGTCGGCGTGAACGACGGCAGGGTGTTCCCGCGCGACATCCACGACATCTTCGCGGCCGGCGAGCAGAACGACGTCGACACGATCGTGGGCTTCAACAGCGACGAGGGCACGGCCCTGTTCGCCGGCGCCGGCGGCCTCACGGTCGCCGACTATCGCCAGTCGCTCGCGGACACCTACGGCGAGCACGCCGACGCGATGTCCGCGGTCTATCCCGCCGAGACCGACGAGCAGGCGCGCGTGGCCGCCTACGAGAACACGGCCGACAACTACTTCGCCTGGCAGATGCGGACCTGGGCCCAGATGCAGAGCAGCACCGGCGAAAGACCCGTGCGGATGTACTACTTCTCCCGCGTCCCGCCCTGGGACGAAGCCGAGACCTACGGCTCGTACCACGCGGCAGAGATCATCTACGCATTCGACAATCTCCACACGAGCGCCGCCGTCCGCGACGAGATCGGCCCCTTCAACCATGCCTGGGACGAGACCGACCGGGAACTCGCGCGCACCATGGCGAGCTACTGGGTGAACTTCGCCGCCACTGGCGACCCGAACGGCGACGGGCGCCCCGACTGGCCCGTGTACGACCCGGACGCCGACGGGGTGCTTGAACTGGGCGACACGATCGGCGTCATCCAGGACCTGCTGAAGGATCGCCTCGACGCCTTCGACGCCTACTACGACGATCTGCGCAGCGGCGGCTGAAGCCTCACCAGGAGGCCCTAGAACGTCGCGATCGCGTTGAGCGGGGAACCGGTGCCGCCGGGCACCCGAACCGGCGCCGCCGTGAGCAGGAACTCCCAGCGCTCGAGCCGGGCTGCCTCCTCCGCCAGCGCCTTGAGGTCGGCGTTGTCGAAGATCGGCATCCCCATTGCGACGATCACGAGCAGATGGACGGGATGGGTCACGCCCGGAACCCCCGAGGGCAGCAGGTCGCTGGCCGCGTCGCTGCCCAGAGCCGCCACGTCCCGTTCCTTGAGCCATCCGGCTGCCGTGGCGTGGCCCTCCCGTGCGATGACGCCGATTCCCAGCTTGCCGCAGCCGGCTTCAGTGACTGTGTCCTTGCCGAAGCCGTTGTACATCACGCCCGGGTAGGCCTCCGAAGTGCCCCACATGTGGCACAGCGCGTCGATGTGACTGTGCGCGTAGCCGTGGTACAGAACCGAGTAGGTATCGACGCTGAAGGAGCCCTCCGCGTCCGCGCCGGTGGTGGGGACTTCGTGCTGGAAGGGCGACGTGACGTCCGGGGCCAGCTCCTTGATCGTGTCGTGCGCCAGCGAGACCGAGATGCCGTGCTCGACCAGGGCCGCCGCCTGTCGCCGCTTGTCCGGCGCAATCAGCTTGAGGGCGCCCAGTTGGTCTTCGTCACCCCATCGACCCCAGTTCGAGAGGTCCGTCATCCAGGCGTCGATCGTCTCCGCGGTGATCTCCTCGGAGTGGGACGGCGAACCGCAGGCCAGCGGCAGAAACACCGCCGCGACGACCGCACACGCGAAAGGCGCCGCGAGCGGTGAGGCGCGAAAGCAGGACCGGAGCATCTTCATCAGCCCTCCAGAGAACTTGTCAGATTGCGGATGGAACGGCGAAAGAGCCAAAACTCCAACACCGCGATACGCCGGAGGTGTTCTTTGTGCTAGGCTACCGCTCTTTAGGCAGTGGGTGCAGAGCTCACGCAGGAACCAGGATGCGCCTGTTGTTCTCGAGCGTTGGTTGATGTGGAACCCCGGAGCCGAGAACAGGAGCAGCAGAATGGCAACGAGAATCTATGTGGGCAACCTGCCCTTCGACATTACGGACGAGGCGGTAACGAGCCTCTTCTCCGCACACGGCGAGGTTTCCGAAGTTTCGCTGATCAACGACCGCGAGACCGGTCGCCCGCGAGGCTTCGGTTTCGTCGAGATGGCCAGTGGCGGCCAGGAAGCGATTGCGGCGTTGGACCAGCAGCAGTTCGGCGGCCGGACCCTGCGCGTCAACGAGGCCAGACCCCGCGAGGAACGCCGGCCCCGCTGGTAAGCGGCCCGGCAGGTCCACAACAGTCGGTCCCGTCCAGGGTCGCCACGCGGCCCTGGCCAGTTCCGACCGGCTAGTTCCGACGCAGGCCGTCGGCCTACTCCGTCCGATGATGCGCGAGCCCCTTCGGGGGCCGCGCCTACATCACCGGGTTGTAGTGGTGCGCCACGGCGAGGTCGGGCTGAGGCGAGGGCTTCAGCTCGAGGATCTCGTCCCGGACGCCCTTGGTCGTCTTGAAGGAGACGTTCACGCGCTCCGGCGCGTCCCAGAGCACGACCGCGAATTCGCCGTTCTTCTCGATCGGGCCGGTCGTCGAGAACGCGCCGTCTCCTGAGGTGATCGTCACCTCGCCTCCACCCTTGACGGGCTTGCCCCGCTTGTCCTCGACCCGGCCGATGAGCACGGTGCGAACGCCCTCGGCCTCCATCGACTCGCCCTCCCGGAAGAGGATCGGGTAGACCTGCTGGAATCCGTCTCGCTGCACCGCGACACGAGCTACGACGGACTTGTATCCATCGCGCTCGAAGGTGATGCGCAGCCTGATCCCCTCGTAGTCCTCGCGGCTGTAGACGCGGCCCATGTTCCGCAGCAGGTAGGCGCCCGTCTTGCGTCCCTTGGCGCGCAGCCTGGGCGCCGGCATGTTGTCATTCTGGTACCAGATGTCGACATCCGACATCGGGTTGCCGCTCGAATCGAAGATGGTGCCAACTACGCGGGTGTTGTCGCGGCCGCCAACCGCGCCCGTGACGTCGCCGCCACGAAGATCGCCGCCCACGTTGACCGCGCCCGGATCCTGGGCCAGCACTGGGCCGGCGATGAACAGCGTTGGGACGAGCAGCAGCGGCAACAGAAGTCTCTTCGTCATGTCGTGGCGCCTCCGAAGCGGGTTCAAGGAGATCGGTACTCGCAAGATTGGGCTGTGGAGACTATCAGCGCTCCTCGCGGAAACTGGGGCTAGGATCACCGAATGCCGCCACCCGAACCGGATCCGGCTGCGCTGCCGCGGCTGCTGCAGATGGTGGCAGCGGCCGCGATCGGCCTCGCGGCGGCCCTGCTCGTCCTCAGATGGACGGCGCCCGACGAGCCCGCGGCGATCGCAGACGATCCCGCCGCCGTCACCCCACCGCCGCTGCCGGCAAGGCCGGAACCGACGCCCATCGCGCCACTGCCCGGTCAGCTCAGCGAGGCGCTCGATCTGATGGCGGCAGGCAGACTGCACGAGGCTCAGCGCCTGATGCTGGACTTCAGCCGCGGACCGGCCGCCGAAGCGCTGCCGCCTGAACATCGCGAAACAATGACGGCAATGCTCGCGAGGCTCGCGAACGACCGCGTCCTGGCCGCCGCCGTGCAACTGGAGAGGGGCTTCGACGACGCGGACCTGAACCGTCTTCGCCTGACGCTGGGCTCTCTGACGCGCCAGCAGATGATCGCCCTGCGCCGTGATCCGCAAGCGGCTCGCCGCATCGACGACGCGCGTCGGCTGGCAGCCGAGGTGGACGCCATCGGAGCTCGTCTCGGCAGCGACCGCCTGGCGGCCCTGCGCCTGGCTCGGGACTTCCGGCGCCGCCACCCGCGCTTCGCCGCCGGCCTCGACTTCGAGCGTCGCGCCGCCGCGGCGATCGACGAGACGGCCGGTCGGTTGATCGCGGCGAACCGACTCGACGAGGCCAGAGCACTGCTCCTGGAACTCAAGGCGCTGCGTGGTGACCAAGCGGGCGAGAGCCCGGTCGTCGAGGCCAAGCTGGCCGCCATCGACGAGATATTCAAGCGGCGCAACGATCTGGACGCCACGCTCCGCGAGATCGAGGCGCTGGGTTCGCAACGGCCGCACAAGGCGCTGGAGGTCCTGGCCGGGATGGAGCGGACGCCGGAGAACCGGGACCGTTTCGCGCAGTTGGAATCGACCCTGACCATGCTGATGGAGGACCTCGACGAGGGAGAACCGGAAGTGGAAATCCTGCTCCCGGAACGCCCGGCGGAGGCTCAGGGCATCTACGAGCGAGACAAGGATGTCGTTGTACGAGTCCGTGCCAGGGACGACTACGAGGTGGTCTCCGTGCGGTTCTTCTGGCGCTGGTTCGACAACGACGGCTCGGGGGAGGTCGTCGAGGCAACCCTCCGGCCGGGAACCGGAACTTCGGCGACGGAGTCAACGGACGCGGCCGGCGCGGAGACGGCCGAGGTGGAGTTCGAAGCCACGATCAGCGCCGCTGAACATCGGGGCCGGAACCTGCAGTTCTGGGCCGAGGCGGCCGACCGCGGCGGGCGCGCCGCAAGAAGCGGCGAGAGCGAACTCGCGCCGGAAAAGCGCGGCTTCCTGAGGCGGCTCGGCCTGCGCCGCGACCGATGAGCCGCGCAGTAAAAAGCGCGGCTTCCTGAGGCGGCTCGGCCTGCGCCGCGACCGATGAGCCGCGCCGCTGGGAAGCCGCTGCGTTCAAGTCACTTAGCAGCGCCGCGGGCGCTGGTATGATCCCCCGCGTGTCGGACGGTACAAGTACGCGGAACGGGGACCTCGAAGCGCCGGAGGCCCTGGCCGCCATCCCTCAACATCCGGTCGAGACGACGGACCGGGACTTTCTCGATCTGGGCCTCGAACCGGCGGTTCTCGAGGTAGTAGCCCGGATCGGCTTCGAGCACCCAACGCCGATCCAGGCGGCAGTGATCCCGGACGCCATTGCCGGCAAGGACCTGATCGGCCTGGCCGAAACCGGCTCGGGCAAGACGGCCGCCTTCGTGCTGCCGATCGTGCAGCGCTTGCGCCGCGGCACGGGCGTGCGCGCCCTGATCGTCTCTCCAACCCGGGAGATCGCCCTGCAGACGAAGGCCTTCCTGGACCTGTTCCGCAAGAGCCGTCTGAGCGTGAACTCCGCCTGCCTGATCGGCGGCGTGAAGATCGGCCCGCAGTTCGACCAGTTGGGCGGCGACCCCGATGTCCTCGTGGTCACGCCGGGACGGCTGCTGGACCACGTTGAGCGGGGGACGGCGAGCCTGGGCGGGGTCGAGGAACTGGTCCTGGACGAGGCCGACCACATGCTCGACCTCGGATTCATGCCCCAGATTCAACGCATCGTGAGTCAACTGCCGAAACAGCGGCACACGATGCTCTTCTCCGCCACCATGCCGCCGCCCATCGAACGTCTGGCGCAGCGCTACATGAAGGATCCGCTGCGCATCGACCTGTCGCCCAAGGGGGCCGCAGCGGGGATCGAGCACCGGCTCTACCTGATCGACGAGAGGGAGAAGAAGAGTTGCGCCCTGGCCCTGCTCGACAACGTGCCCGGCTCGACCCTCGTATTCACCAAGCGGAGGTCCGACGCCGAGTGGCTCTGCCGGGTCCTGGAGAAAGGCGACCACAGCGTCGGGCGCATCCACTCCGACCGCTCGCAGAGCCACCGGGTCGCGGCTCTGGAGGGCTTCCGCGCCGGCCGCCACCGCATCCTCGTAGCGACGAACATCGCCGCCCGCGGCATCGACGTCCAGGGCATCGAGCACATCCTGAACTACGACCTCCCCGACACGGCCGAGGACTACATCCACCGCGCCGGCCGCACCGCCCGCGGCGCCGCGGAAGGCGTCGTGTCGTCGATCGGCTCCTGGCTCGACAAGTCCCTGATCAGGCAGATCGAGAACGCACTGGGGCACCCGCTTCCCCGCTGCGAAGCGGAGGGTGTAACCCCGTACCGCGAGATGCGCTCCCTCAAGGATCGTCGCCGCCGTTCCCCTCTGCGCCGGTAGCCCCAGCGACAGCACCCGGCCATGATTCCCATCCCGGATCTTCTCAACCGGGCGCCCTTCCTCGGCATCGACAAGAAGGCTCTGTCGGACCTGCTGGGTCTCGCCATTCTCGGCCGCGAGATCGGCACCGAGTTCCATGACCTGATGGCCGAAGCCGAAACGCCAGCGGCGGCCTGGCGGCCGGAGTTCTTCGAACAGGATCTGTTCGTCGACCGCCTGGTCGCGGAGAGCTTCGAGCTGCGAATCGACGGCGTTGAATACCCGATCAACGAGCGCTTCCTGCGCCGCGCCCTGACCGCCACGCCGACCGACCTGGAGACCGTCGAGTTCCGCCAGGAGGTGCTGCGCGAGATGGACGAGGACGGGGAAGTCCTCGCCTCGGCCGAACGTCTCTACCGCGAGCTGTTCGGCCTGCTCTCGCTCCACCGCATGCCCCGCTACCACAGCGTCCTCGACACAGCGTCCCATAACCTGGACATCCTCAAGCAGAGCCGGCTCGTCATCGACCTGATGCACGACCGCTTCGAGTCGGCCCGCTCCGGGCTCCGACGACTGTACGAAGGCGCCGTCGCCATCCGCGAGACCGAGGAGTACGCGACCCTCGCCGCCCTTCTCGACTA
This sequence comes from Candidatus Multivorans sp., assembly GCA_965205295.1. GTDB lineage: Bacteria > Acidobacteriota > Thermoanaerobaculia > Multivoradales > Multivoraceae > Multivorans. The sequence goes on along the minus strand of OZ242167.1, from coordinate 55,953 downwards.
CGAGAACCAGCTCGCCGAACTGAACCTCGACATCACTCTGGGCGGCGACGGGCGCATCCGTGGGCTCGACGTGCGCTCACTCGAGGAACGCCGCGACAATCCCTTCTGGACCCGGCCGATCAAGCGGCTCTGGAGCCGCGTGCGACTCGGCATCGGCGGCTACTCGATGAGCAACCGAGAACTCATGAACCGGGTCGTGGAGCGGGTCTACGTCTCCCTGTCGCCCGCCCTGATTCCCCTGATTCAGATGCTCGGCCAACTCGAGCTCTACCTCGCCGCCCGCGCCCTCAGAGACCGCGCCGCCGAACGCGGCCTCTCGATGTGCATTCCCGAGTTCCGTCCGGATCACGACGGCGGCCCGGCAATCGAGTGCGAACACCTGTTCAACCCGCTGCTGCTGCGCCAGGAGAAGACGCCCGTGCCGTGTACGGTGAGAACGGTCGGCAGCGTGCCGATCACCGTCGTGACCGGGCCGAACTCGGGAGGCAAGACGCGGTTGATCCAGGCCATCGCGCTGGCTCAACTGCTCGGTCAGTCCGGCCTCTATGCACCCTGCGGCCGCGCCCGCCTGCGCGTCCAGCAGGGGCTGTTCGTGTCCCTGATCGAGCGCGAGAGCGCGGATCAGGTCGAGGGCCGGCTGGGGCGCGAACTCGTGCGCATCCGCACCCTGTTCGAAGAGATGGAGCATGGCTCGATGGTGGTCCTGGACGAACTCTGTTCGGGCACCAACCCTTCGGAGGGAATCGAGGTCTTCACCCTCGTGCTCCAGCTCCTCCGGCGGGTGCAGCCCGTGGCCTACGTCACCACCCACTTCCTCGACCACGCCCGGGCCCTCCAGCAGGACCATGCGGAGTTGGGACTCGAGTTCCTCCAGGTAGAACTCGACGACGAGCGCCGGAGCACCTATCAGTTCAGGGACGGCGTCGCCCGCACCTCCCTGGCCGCGCTCACCGCGGCACGGCTCGGCGTCACCTTCGAGAATCTGTCGGCCGCGGTCGACGACCGGCGGGCGGTGGCGCGATAGCGCCGCCAGACCCGTGACAGGCGCCGGAGCTTCAGTACGGGACGCCGGTCGCTCGGCAGACGAAGCGCATCAGCGGCGAGGCCGCGGCACAGAGCCCCGTGAACTCGTCGAGGAAGCCGGCGCCGAGTAGCCGGGTCTGATTCAGATTCGCCACGGCCATGAACGACTTGCGCTTGATGTCGTCGATCCGCGGGTGACCGGCGTCGAATCCCCGCGGCGCCCGCTTCAGACTCTCGCCACCAAGTTCCAGCGAGTCGCCGAGCCCAGGGTCGACGGTCACCTCCCGCCAGCCCTCGCCATCGGCGACGATCTGCTGCCGGATCGCCCGCAGGGCCTCCGGGTCGGGTCGCCACATTCCCCCGCCCATGAACACGCTTCCGGGCTCGATGTGGAGGTAGAAGCCCGGCGCGTGGGCGTCCTTGTGCTGCTTGTGGCGGAAGTGAATACCCACCTGGGTCTTGTAGGGCCGCTTGTCGCGCGAGAACCGGACGTCGCGGTGGATGCGGAAGAGCGACCCACCAACCTTCTTCGGCACCGCGTCGAAGTGCTTCGACACCTCGTCGAGCCGGGTCCCGAAGTCGTTGATGAACTGCAGTGCCGGCTCCCGCACAGCGTCCTCGTAGCGCTCGCTGTTCGCCTTGAACCAGTCGCGCTCGTTGTTGTCCGCGAGGTCGCGGAGAAAGGCGAACGTCTCGCGTGAAAACGGATTCTTCCACTGATCCATATGCTGCTCCGTGGGGGCTCTGCCTCGTGGTTCCGGCGGAGGGGCTCGACCCGCCGGCGCGAAGTGTATTCTCGAACGCGCTCGAACAAGGAGGGCCCGCATGGACATCTTCGTCGCCGAACTCGTCGGCACAGCGCTTCTGGTGATCCTGGGCGACGGCGTGGTCGCCAACGTCGTTCTCGCCCGCACGAAGGGGAACGACAGCGGCTGGATCGTCATCGCGACCGGCTGGGGACTGGCCGTCGCGCTCGCCGTCTACTGCGTCGGCCGGATCAGCGGCGCCCACATCAACCCGGCGGTCAGCGTCGGCCTGTGGGCGATCGGCGAACTCGACGCCGTCCTGCTGCCGACCTACATCGGCGCTCAGATGCTCGGCGCCTTCGCCGGCGCGGTCGTCGTCTGGCTCACGTACCGCCCACACTGGAGCGCCACCTCCGACCAGGGCGCCAAGCTCGGCGTGTTCTGCACGGCGCCGGAGATCCCGGGGCGCCGGGGCGCGAACTTCATCACCGAGGTAGTCGGCACCGCGGTGCTGGTGTTCGGTGTGCTCGCGATCGCGGCCAACGCCTCCGAACTCAGCGGCGGCGCGATCGACCTGTCGGCAGTGTTCGCCACCGGCATCAATCCCCTGCTGGTCGGCTTCCTGGTCTGGGGCATCGGCCTGAGCCTGGGCGGTCCGACGGGCTACGCGATCAACCCGGCCCGCGACCTCGGCCCGCGCATCGCGCACGCCGTGTTGCCGATCCCCGGCAAGGGCGATTCGAACTGGAGCTACGCCTGGGTGCCGGTGGCGGGCCCGCTCGTCGGCGGCGTCCTCGGCGCGCTCGCCTTCCGCGGCCTCGGCTGGTAGGCGGACTGCCAAGCCATGAGCTACATCCTCGCCCTCGACCAGGGCACCACGTCCAGCCGCTCCATCCTGTTCGAGCGCCAGGGAACAGCCGTTTCCTCCGCGCAGCAGGAGTTCCCGCAGCTCTACCCCTCGCCCGGCCACGTCGAGCACGATCCCGAGGCGATCTGGAACACCCAGCTCGACACGGCGCGCGCCGCCATCCGGAAGGCCGGCGCGGACGTCTCGGACATCGCCGCCGTCGGCATCGCCAACCAGCGCGAGACGGTCGTGCTTTGGGAGCGCGACAGCGGCAAGCCGGTCGACAACGCGATCGTCTGGCAGAGCCGCATCACCGCGCCGCTGTGCGAACAGTTGAAGAAGCAGGGTCATGAGGACCTGTTCCGCTCGAAGACCGGCCTGGTGCTCGACCCCTACTTCTCCGGCACCAAGATCTCCCACCTGCTCGACAAACACGACCTGCACGCGCGGGCGGCGCGTGGTGAGATCCTGGCCGGAACGATCGACAGCTTCCTGCTCTGGCGGCTGACCGGCGGCGAGGTCCACGCCACCGACGCGAGCAACGCCTCGCGCACCCTGCTGTTCGACATCCACAACCTGGACTGGGACGACGACTTGCTCGAGATCCTGCGCGTACCGCGGGCCATGCTGCCCGAGGTCCGTGATTCGAGCGGCGACTTCGGCCACACGGAGGCGAGTCTGTTCGGCCGGGAGATTCCCATCGCCGGCATCGCGGGCGACCAGCAGGCGGCGACCTTCGGGCAGGGGTGCTTCGAGCACGGCATGGTCAAGAACACCTACGGCACCGGCTGCTTCATCCTGATGAACACAGGCGACCGGGCGGTGGCCTCGGACAACGGTCTTCTGTCCACGGTCGGCTGGGTGCTCGACGGGCGGCCCACCTACTGCCTGGAGGGTTCGGTCTTCGTCGGCGGCGCGGCAGTTCAGTGGCTGCGGGACGGCCTGGGTCTGATCGAGAGGTCCGAACAGGTCGAGGAACTCGCGGCGAGCGAGGAGGACAGCGGCGGGGTCTACCTGGTGCCCGCCTTCGTCGGCCTCGGCGCGCCCTACTGGGATCCCTACGCGCGGGGCCTCCTGATCGGCCTCGAGCGCTCGACCACCGCCGGCCATGTGGCCAGAGCCACGGTCGAATCGATGGCCTATCAGAGCCTCGATGTCGTGCGCGCCATGGAAGCCGACGCCGGTTCCGGCACGAGCGGCCTGCGGGTCGACGGCGGCGCGGCGGTCAACGACGCCCTGATGCAGTTCCAGGCCGACCTGCTGGGCACGCGGGTCCAGCGGCCGGTAGTTGCCGAGACCACGGCGCTCGGCGCAGCCTACCTGGCCGGTCTCGCGGTCGGTTTCTGGTCCGACCAGGCCGACGTGACCAGGAACTGGGCTCTCGACCGCGAGTTCGAACCGCAGTCCACCGCGGAGGAGCGCGACCGCCTCGCCGAACGTTGGCGGCGGGCAGTCGAGAGGTCGCGGGGCTGGGCCGAGTCGTAGCTGTCGCTCGAACCGGACCGAAGTCCGGTCCGTGTCTACTCCAGCGGCTCGGCGTCCCGGACCGCGATCAGGGTCTCTCCCGTCCACACCGTAAGATCGACGACCGCCGAACCGACGACGCGACCGCCGCGCCGCCGCGCGACAACCCGGTACGAAACCTGGAACAACCCGCTGATCGAGAAGCTGCCGTCCTCTGCGCTGCGAACGACTGCCGTCTGACCCATGCGTTCGGCGATCTCGAGCGGCGCATGGGCAGGTATGGCCAGGACCTCGAGTCCCGCCGCCGGTTCGCCGGCATCCGCCACCACGATACGGCCCGCCAGCACCGCACTCCGCGCCCGAAAGTCTGCCACGCTCTCGCCATCTACGCTCAGTGTGCGGCGCTCGCCGACGGCCGCAATCTCGACCCGACCGCGGCGTAGGCCGTCAATGACGTACATTCCGCGATGGTCCGTTCGCACGGCCCAAGCATCGCCGGCACGTTCGTCGATCACAAAAACGGGCGCACCCGCCAAGGGACTGCCGTCAACGGTGACCAGGCCCGACAGCCGGCCGTTCGTTTCCGCATTGTCGAATGCGATCTCGACCTCCGTCACGCCGCGCGGTAGAACGTCTACGGTGCGGCGCTGCATGCGGTCCGAGGACCGCACCCTGGCCACAAGCACAACCGTCCCGATCGGAGGGTTGTGCTGCACGAAGACCGGAGCGCCTCCCAGTTGGTTCGGCGACCTCTTTAGTCGGCCGCCTCCACCCGGCGATAGGGGAGTGGGCTCGATCCCGACCTCGACCGTAGCGGCCTCCTCGGCCGTCAGACCCGCGACGCGCGCTCTGATCTCCCGTGCCCCGTCAAGCCTGAGCACGATACCAACCGGGGCGTTCGTGCCTACTTCGATTTCTCGCGACGTGGCACCATAGCCGTCCACTTCGGCGCTCGCCCGGTAGAGCCCCGGAGTCACATCGAGGCGAAACGAACCGTCCGGCGCGCTTCGCGCTTCCCTGTCTGGCGCCAGCGGACGGCTGATCCGCACGGTGGCGCCGGCAACCGGCAAGCCAGCCGTGTCTTCGACCCACCCCTCAACCCAGACCGGCGTCAAGTCGAGAACCAACTCGGTGATACCCGGTCGCACATCCCGGTACCACATGATCGGTTGACCAGACTCCCCTCCAGGCGGCCAGCAGAACACCATGCTCTCGCCCATAGGGAGGCCAGAGAGTTCAAACCGACCGGCGGCATCGGTGGTCGTGCGTTCCATGGTATTCATCTGGACTACTGCTCCCACGACCGGTGCGCCGCCTGAATTCACGACGCCCCGCACCGTGGCGTCTCCACGGCGAAGGACCAGCACGAGGCCGTCGCCGCCGGTCGAGTACAACCCGTCGTCATCCGTGAGTTCACGTCGAAACGGCGCATAGCCGAACGCCTCCACCTTCAGGACACCATTCAGCGAGGCCAGACCGCGAAGGAAGAACCTGCCCTCCGACCCGGTTCGTTCGAGCGCCAACTGCCGACGTTCCGCTTGGTCGAGTAGTTGAACACGAATACCCTCAATCCCCTTGCCGGACGCCTCGTCCACGAGACGGCCGCGCAACTCGGTGGCCGGCTCCATCGCGATGTCGACCCTGCGCGGGTCGGCCGCACGATCTACCGACACGCGAAGCCGTTCGGCCCTCACATAGCCGGGGTGCTGCACGAACAGGTCCAGCAGATCACCGTGACGCAGCCCTCCAATTCGAAAGCGGCCTTCCGCATCCGACTGAATCTCCCCTGTCGCCCACGCCACGGAATCGAGGCTCAGCGCACCTGCCACGTCCGGACTACGCCCGAACCCCACTACCGCGCCGGCAAGCGGCTGGCGTGCTCTATCCGTGACAACTCCCTCCACAGCCAACTCCGGCGCCAACGCCACCTGCCCGAGGTCGTGCCAACCCGTCCACTCCGCAAGCAGCGCAGCAGATCCCGCGTTTGAGCGTAGGGGAACAAAGCGGGTCGCATAGCCCGGCGCGCCTACCGCGACCGAGCGGGCGGCGGGAGAGACATCGGGAAATCGGAACACTCCGTCTTCATCCGCCTGTGTCACATCGTGAAGACTGGGGTTCGACGCCAGAAAAAGATCGACTGGGCCGAGGGAAGGCGGCACGAAGAAACGCTGCTGACCGACCAGGGCAGCCAACCCTGCGACTCCCTCTCCCGAGGGCGAGACGATCCGGCCGAAAATCGACGCCGCACGCTCTAGGCGCACAACGATCGGCCCCGGGGCAAAGGCTCGCGAAGCTGCCGGTTCCAGGGCGACTCTCGCGGCCCGGTAGCCCTCCGCACGCACGACCAGGCGCGGTGGGCTCTGCGCCTCGCTCGCTTCAATCCGAAACCCGCCGTTGGAAGCGGTCAAGGCGACGGGCGCCAAACGCCCAGTGAAAGCGCCGTGGAGTGCGACCTCAGCACCCTGCACTGGGTCGCCCGTCTCATCTGCCAAGACGACACCCTCGATCGACCGAAACGGCGTCAGCTCGATGTCCTCCTGATCGAGCGACCAATCGACGGTCTGCTTCTCGAAGCCTGGAGCGAGAATCGTCGTCGTCGCTGCGCCCGCTGGCGGCCGGACGGCCCATGTCGTTCGGTGCCTGGTTCCAGGGGCCATGACGGTGGGGCCGAGCGTCTGCCTTGCCAGCAGCTCACCGGCTCTCGACCGGTGGCTCGCAATAACCGTCGTGGCCAGCGCCTCCCCCGCATCGGCCGAGGCAAGGACTGTCACCGATCGCTCCGGCACGGCGAGTCTCCGCGTTCCCACGTCCTCGACGCGAATCCGCCACTCGCCACCGGAAGGACCGAGAACACGGTACGCGCCGCGGGCCACAGCAACCTTGCCGGCTTCGTCCGCGACGCCGACCGGCCAACCGGCCGTGTCAACAAGAACAGCCGCCTGCAACGCCTCGCCAAGGGCATCGCCATCGCCCTTCGCGCCGTCAATGACCAGTCGCAGATCAAGGAGGCGTTCGGGGCGCGGTTCCAACGACACTTCGATCAGAGCTCCCGACGAACACTCGAAGCTGGACGGCGCATAGCCCGGAGCTCCGATTCTGATCCCCAAAGGTTGGGGCGACGAACCCGGATCGGCTACCGGATCGAGCCAGTAGTGGCGGTCGGAACCGGCACGGTCGAGTCTGATCCACGGCCTCCAGACCTCCCAACGTGGAAAAGCGCCCGCGCCACCATCCACGTTGCCTGCCCTGCGGCTCGGCACCACCCAGGCAACCGCCGGACCCAGCAGTCGCAACCGACAGGACGATCCACGCTTCGGTTGAAACGGCGGCAACAACACATTCGAGAGCGGACCAATGAGTGGAAAGGCCATGTCGGGAGAAGCTAAGCCAGCGCCAGAACCCTGGACCACGACCCACCAGGCGCCGGGTTGCGGCACATCCACGGCGAAATCCTTCTCTCCCGGCTGGATCAAAGCCCCACCAAAACCGAGCCGCTCCTCCTGGCCACTCGAAACGAGCATCGCCATTTGCTCGTAGAGCGGTCGTTCGTCCGCCAAGTGCAGAATCGCGGCATAGTCCGCTGGCTGGTGCGATACACGGCCGAACACAGTCCAGCCCGACGTCTGCTGGGCCGTGGCAAGCGTTGATGCGCAGACGAGCAGAACCGCAACCATCGCCGGGGCGCTTTGCGCAACCAAGGCCATGCTCACCTGCAGACGTCGGAATTCAGCCCGGGACCAAAGCAGGAGACATACTTCTGCCCGTCCCCGTGGACGCCCGCAGTAGCTGACAGCGTACCCTTGCAGGTAATGGGCGGCTTACCGGGGCCGCACACGGCGTACGCATGGAATACCATGCCGCCCACATCGAATCCTCGGCTGGACCCATAGTCCGTTCCAGTACAGGAACCTCTGGAAGAACAGGTGTCATTCTCGTCCCCCATGAACCTATCGTAGCCCGTGAAGCAGTGGTACTCGTCGGTATCGGCCTCCTTTGGCGTCTGCGTGCACGAAGCAACCTCACTTCCACCCCCCCCCCACAGCCCGCGCACACGGCCAACACCAAGGCCAAGACGCCAACCCTACACATCCACTCGGCATCCCGGTTCAAGCAACTCATCCTTCCTCCCCTCTACGCTGGCCACCGCGGGTCAGTCCGCAACAGCAGTCGTGGCAAGATCAACTTGCCTCATACGTCATGCTCACATCCCTTGTCCTCTGGTTGCGTTGAAACAGACGCCGCTGGACCGAGACGTAGCAGTCCCCGGAGCAATCCGGCGCTCGGAGCGCCCGGCTACGGTACGCTCTCGCTCTTTCGACGATCAGAGGCCAGACTCGAAGCGCCGCACACGGTCGGCGCCACAGAGAGCACCAACAAGCACCCGGAGAACTCCATGACCGAGATAGCTGCCCGCCCCCGCGTGACTGTCGAGATCGGAAACGGCGTCGCCGACGTGCGTCTCGACCGCGCCGACAAGCTGAACGCGCTGGACAACACGATGTTCGAGGCGCTAGGCACGACCGGCCGCGAGCTGGCCGCCGACCCGTCCGTGCGCGCGATCGTGCTCTCCGGCAACGGTCGCGCCTTCTGCGCCGGCCTCGACTTCGGCAGCTTCCGCGCTATGCAGCAGAGCAGCGACAAGAACTCGTCGACGCGTGAGCTGGTCCAGCGGACCGACGAGAACCCCGCCAACCGAGCTCAGTTCGCGGCCTGGGGCTGGCATACGATGCCCGTTCCCGTCATCGCGGCGGTCCACGGCGTGGCCTACGGCGGCGGTTTCCAGATCGCGGTCGGCGCCGATCTGCGCGTCGTCCACCCGGAAGCCAAGCTCTCCGTGCGCGAGATCGTCTGGGGTCTGATTCCCGACATGGCCGGCCCGCAGTTGCTGCAGCATGTGGTGCGCTCCGACATCGCCAAGGAGCTGACCTTCACCGGCCGCGTGATCAGCGGCGCCGAGGCAGCCGAACTCGGTCTCGTCACCCGGCTGTCCGAACAGCCGCTCGACGACGCCCTCGCCCTCGCGCGGGAGATCGCGGGCAACTCGCCGCACGCGATTCGCGCTGCCAAACAGGTACTCGACGCTGCCAGGACGGTCGGCATCCGCCAGGGGCTCGAGACCGAGGAGCGGTTGCAGCTCGGCCTGATGGGCTCGCCGAATCAGGTCGAGGCGATGACCGCGAACATGCAGAAGCGAGCGCCCAACTTCGCCGACGTCGACTGAAAGACTGGGTGCATCGCTACTCCAGGTGCCAGCCGTGGCTGTCCTGGAGCTGCGCACGCTGGGAGTCGAACGGTTCGTCGCCGGCCTCGGGCTCGACCCGGCTGTAGTTGCCGTCCGATTCCAGGCGGCGGCAGTTCGCCGTATCGACCAGGTGCAGCGCCAGGATGTCGCGTAACGCGGCCCGGCGCAGGTCTGGATCCAGAATCGGGCAAAGCAGCTCGACGCGGCCGTTCAGGTTACGCGGCATGATGTCGGCACTGCCGGTGAACAGCTCTTCTTCGCCGCCGTTCCGGAAGTAGTAGAGCCGCGAGTGCTCCAGGAAACGACCGACGATCGAAGTCACCGAGATGTTCTCGGACAGGCCCGGCACACCGGGTCGCAAGCAGCAGATTCCGCGCACCTGGAGGAGGACCTCGACGCCCGCCTGGGACGCAAGGTAGAGCGCGTCGATGCACTCCCGGTCGACCAGTGCGTTCATCTTGAAGATCAGGCGGCCGCCGCCATTCCGGCGATGGCCCTCGATCTCCCGATCGATCCGCCGGATCAGCTCGCGGCGCATCTGCACGGGCGCGACCAGCAGCTTGCTGTAGCTCGCCTCGCGGCCATAGCCGGTGATCGAGTTGAACAGCTTGGCCACGTCCGAAGTGATTTCGTCGTCGTCGGTCAGGAGACCGATGTCGGTGTAGACGCGTGCCGTAACCGGGTTGTAGTTGCCGGTCGCCAGGTGGACGTACGAATGCAGCGTGCCTGCTTCGCGGCGGACAACGAGACACATCTTGGCGTGCGTCTTGAGCCCGAACACGCCGTAGACCACATGAACGCCCGCGGCTTCCAGCGCCCGGGCCCAACCGATGTTGTACTCCTCGTCGAAACGGGCCTTCAACTCGACCATGACGGAGACCTGCTTCCCCTTCTCGCGGGCTTCCATCAAGGCCTCGACCACCGGCGAGTTGGCCCCCACCCGGTAGAGCGTCTGCTTGATCGCGATCACGTCCGGGTCGGCGACCGCCTCGCGCAGCAGCCGCACGACCGGCGAGAAGCTGTCGTACGGGTGGTACAGCAGACGGTCTCGCCGCCGGATCGACTGGAACAGAGGTTCGTCGCTGCGTAGCGCCGGATGGCGGACCGGCCGGATCGGGGCGTCCCGCAGTTCCGAACGGTCCAGGAAGGCGATCTCGCTCAGGTCCGAGAGTCCCAGGGGCGACGGCAGCGTATCGACCTGGAAGGGCGCCAGTCCCAGGTTGCGCTCGAGGATGGAGCGGATCTTCTTGGGCATGTCCTCGCGCACCTCGAGCCGAACGACCGAGCCGAAGTGCCGCTGGCCGACGACCTCGACGATCGCCGTCAGCAGGTCGTCCGCCTCGTCGTCCTCGATCTCCAGGTCGGCATCGCGGGTGACGCGGAACGTGTAGGCGGCAACAACCTCGAAGCCAGGGAACAGCAGGTCGAGATTGGCGGCGATCAACTCCTCGATCCACACGAATTTCCCGCGCGCCGAATTGTCCAGGCCAAGTTCGTCCCGGCCACCCCCTGGCGCGCGGACCACGCGCGGCAGCACCTGGGGAACCTTGACGCGGGCGAAGCGCTGCGCCTGGCTCCCGTCGTCGATCACCACGGCCAGGTTCAGGCTCAGGTTCGAGACGTGGGGGAAGGGGTGGCTGGGGTCGAAGGCGAGCGGCGTCAGGACCGGGAAGATCTCGCGTTCGAAGTAGGCGCGCAGCTTCCGCTTCTTCCTGGCCGAGAGGTCGTCGTAGGAGACGATCTCTATGCCCTCGTCCCTCAGCTTGGGCAGCAGATCGTCGTGCCAGCAGCCGTAGACGAGCTGGCGCTCGCCCTGCAGATGGGACCGGATGCCGGCCAACTGCTCCGACGGCGTCATGCCGTCCGGCGGCGCCTCCAAGGCTCCCCGTTCCAACTGCCGGCACAGCCCCGAGACCCGCACCATGAAGAACTCGTCCAGGTTGCTGCCGTAAATCGACAGGAACTTGACCCTCTCGAGCAGCGGATGTCTCGGATCGTGCGCCTCCTCCAGGACCCGGCTATTGAACTGTAGCCAGCCCAGCTCCCGGTTGATGTAGTGCTCGGGCAGCCCCGGCGCAATCGTCGGCGGCCGCGCTGCGGTCGCCGTCTCGGATTCCACCTCGCAAGCCGGGGCCGGAACCGGCGCAAGGGACGGCTCGATCAGATTCTCGGCGGCTGCAGACTCTGGATTCGCCACGGTAACCGCTGATTCTACACCGCTTCCAGCTCACGCGCGGGAGCCGGACGGTCCGCGGGGCAGGCGCTTGTCAGGGGCCACCTCGCGACCTAGTGCGCGCGGCGCCGGACCACAACGAAGGTCACGTCGTCCGAGGGAACTCCACCGGGGGAGAGTTCCTCCACCCAGCGCTCGAACTCCGCTACCGCCTCCGCCGCGGGAAGCTGGCCCACGTCGCGCCAGCGGCCGGCAACAACCGGGTAGCTCACCGGCTCGCCGCCTGCGTCCAGCATCTCGGGCAAGCCGTCGCTCATCAGGAGCGCCGCGTCGCCCGGATCGAGCCGGACTTCGTGGCGTTCGTACGAGGCATGGGCCATCGTGCCGAGCGGCACCCCGGAACTCATGACCTCCTCGACCTCGCCGGATGGACAGCGACTGACGAGCACCGGCGGCATGCCGGCGGAGGCGAGGTCGAGCACGCCCTCGTGATATCGCGCCAGGACCAGCGCCATTGCCCGCCGGCCCAGGTTCATCGACCGGATGGCCGTCGTGGCATGGGACAGGAACGCCGCCAGGTCGAGGCCCAGGTCCGCGGACGCCAGCAGCGTCTTGACCACCGTGACCATGGTGCCGGCGCGCGCACCGTGCCCGGTGGCGTCGCCGACCGCAATGATCAGGGAGCCGTCGTGCCGGGGCTTGAAGTCGTAGTAGTCGCCTCCGACTTCCGAGGCGGTGCGCAGGAACACGGCGATCTCGAGGTCGGGGTGCTCCGGCAGCGCGGCGGGCAGCAACGAGAGCTGGAATCGCCGCGCCTCCTCCAACTCCACCGTCTGGCGCTCGTTCTCCGCTTCCAGCAGCCGCCGGTCGACCTCCTGCTGACGGCGAAGCCGTTCCTGCTCCAGCAACTGCCGCCGGTTCTTCTCCTGATCGCGGGCCATGCGGTTGAACGCCTCGCCCAGCTTGCCCACCTCGTCGCGACCGCCCAGGCGCGCCCGGGCCGCGGCGTCGCCCCTGGCCAAACGGTCGACCTGCCTGGTCAGGTGACTCAGCCGGCGAGTGAGGCGGTTGGCCAGCGGCGCCGCCGCGAACAGGGACAGGCTCATCAGGCCGACGCCGACACCGAAGTTCCGCAACGAGGCGCTTCGCATCTCGGCCAGCGACGCGCCGATCGGACGGACGATGCCGTAGACGAGTTCGCCTTCCGCCGCGGCCTGGGTCACCACCACCCAATTGCTCATGCCCTGCCAAAGGGCCTCATCGCCGGCGACCAGAGCCTCGTGGAGCGGCTGCCCACCCGGACAGCGCACTCCCTGGAGGAACTCCAGCTCCTCCGGCGCCGAGGTGTAGATCTCGCCCTCCGCGTCGATTGCGAACGGCACCGCGCCGCCCGCCCGAGGTATACGGCTCAGTACGTTGCGCATCAGCATTTCGGGCCTGATCCCGGCGTACAACTCGCCGACCACGTGACCGTCCCGGTGGACAGGAGTCGAGACCGGACCACCGAAGATCCGGGCCATTCCATCCCGCACCCTGCGCATCCACTCCGGGTCGTCCGGCCCCGTCCCCGGCTCCCCGCCTCCCCGCGTCATGCCAGGCCGTTCCGGGAGGGCCCCTGGCGGGAGTCCGTCCCGGTCGCCGAACCGCGACCACAGGAAACGTCGGTTCGCCCTGGTCAACCGCTCCGAGTCGCCGGGAGCGTCGGCGCCGAGCTCCTCACCCGGCGGAACGACCCGTCCGGGCTCGGGCGCGCCGGCGGGCACGAACTCGAGCATCTCGACGAAGTTCGCGCTATCACCCAGGTTGCTCAGCAGTTGGTCGGCCAGTGCCTCCCGGTCGACGTACTGGGGGTCGTCGAAGGGCAACATCATGCCGAGCGCCCCTACATACCGCTGCAGATCATCCCGGGTGCGCCGAAGCCCGACCGAGATCTGCCTGGCAACCTCAAGCGTCTCGGCCTGCACCGCGGCGCGGAACGCATTCGCCGAGGAGACGTACGAGTAGCCGACGATGCCTGCCAGAGGCAGAACCGCCAGGACCAGGAAGGCCAGAATCAGTTGACTACGCAGCTTCATCGTCTCGTTTCACTTCCGGCGGCCAGTACACAAGCCAACGCTACACGGCGCCACAGCCTTCCCTGTTCTACGACGATTCCGGCTCGCGGTTCGCTCGCGAGGACTCTCCAGCCCGGACGCATGCGTCTTCACGCCGACCCGGCTGCCGCACTAATCCGCCATCCTTGCGCCGACCGACCAGCGAACTGACCACGCCGTGAAGCGCCCGCACCTCGTGCTCCCTGAGCTCCGCACGGTGCAGGATACTCCGCAGGTTGCGGACCATGATGCCGCGCTTCTCCGTCACGCGCAGGAAGCCGGAGGCGTCGAGCTCCTGCTCCAGGTGCTCGAAGAGGTTGACGAGTTGCGCCGCGGTGGCGAGCGGCGTCGTCGACTTCCGGCCCGCGGTTGCCACCGCGCCGCCCGCCTCGGCCTCGAACCAGGCGTGGGCAACCAATAGCACCGCCTGCGCCAGGTTGAGCGACGCGTACCCCGGGTTCAGGGGAATGTGAACGACGTGCGACGCCAGAGCGACATCGTCGTTGTCGAGTCCTGCCCGCTCAGGGCCGAACAGCACTCCCGAGCGCAGCCCCTGCGCGGCGCAGTCCCCGATTTCGGTGGCCAGCTCGCGCGGCCCGATCGCCGGTTTGAGCAGGTCGCGGCGACGCGCGGTCGTGGCGTACACGCGGTGCAGATCGGCGACGGCCTCGGCCGTGGTCTCGAACACCGCGGCCCCGTCGACGATCTCACGCGAAGCCCCGGTCGCCATCGCCTGCGCGCGCTCGTTCGGCCAACCGTCGCGCGGCGCCACGAGGCGCAACTCGACGAGTCCGCAGTTCAGCATCGCCCGGGCGGCCGCCCCGATGTTCTCGCCCAACTGCGGGCCCACCAGGACGATCACCGGTTGCCGTGAAGGCGCGGACGCCTCGACTCGGCCGCCGGCCGGCGCCCGGGTGCTCTTTCTTTGTGTTCCTCGATCAGCCATCACGCCACCGTTTGCGTAGGCTACACAGGTGACTGCCGCCCACCTGGCCGATCGTCTGCCCGAGACCCCGGGGACGATCTCGTCCGACGACATCCTGGGACGGTTCCTGGACTGGGTCGCCGAGCTCGGCTTCGAGCTCTTTCCACCGCAGGAGGAGGCGCTGATCGAACTGATGGCCGGGCGCCACGTGGTCCTCGACACGCCGACCGGGTCGGGCAAGTCCCTGGTCGCGATGGCCCTTCTGTTCAAGGGCCTGTGCGAAGGACGGACCGGTGTCTACACGGCGCCGGTCAAGGCCCTCGCCTCCGAGCAGTTCTTCCGCATGTGCGACGACTTCGGCGCCGAGCGCGTCGGCATGCTGACCGGCGATGCGAGCATCAACCCCGAAGCGCCGATCGTCTGCTGCACCGCCGAGGTGCTCGCGAACATGGCGCTCCGGCAGGGCGCGGCGCTGCCGGTCGACTACGTGGTCATGGACGAGTTCCACTACTACTCGGATCGGGAGCGCGGCGTCTCGTGGCAGGTGCCCCTGATCACCCTACCCAACACGACCTTCCTGTTGATGTCGGCGACGCTGGGCAACATGGCGCCGATCAGCGAGGCCCTCGAACGCGCCACCAGGCGGCCGGTCGCGCTCATCAGCAGCCGGATGCGTCCGGTGCCGCTCGAGTACGAGTACCGCGAGACACCCCTGGGTACGACGATCGACGAGCTCGTCGCCGCCGACAGAGCGCCCATCTACGTCGTCAACTTCACCCAGCGCGACTGCGCCGAGCTCGCGCAGAGCCTGACCAGTCTGAGATTCTGCACCCGGGACGAGAAGAAAGCGATCACAGGTGCGATCGGGGAATTCCGTTTCGACACCGCCTACGGCAAACAGGTGCGCCGCTTCCTCAGCTTCGGAATCGGCATTCACCACGCCGGGCTGCTGCCGAAGTACCGCCTGCTGGTCGAGAAGCTCGCGCAACTCGGGCTGCTCAAGGTCATCGCCGGCACGGACACTCTCGGCGTCGGCGTCAACGTGCCGATCCGTACCGTCCTCTTCAGCCAGCTCAGCAAGTACGACGGCCAGGACGTGGCCATCCTCAAGGTGCGGGACTTCCAGCAGATCGCCGGGCGAGCCGGCCGCAAGGGGTTCGACGAGCAGGGCTGGGTTGTCTGCCAGGCGCCGGAACACGAAATCGACAACCAGCGCCGCCGAACGAAAGCCCAGGCCTCGCCTCGCGGAAGAGGTCGCAAGCAGTTGCGCAAGCGGCCGCCGCCCCGCGGTTTCGTGCCCTGGGACGAGCGCACCTTCCGGCGCCTGATCCACAGTCCACCGGAAACGCTCGAATCGCGATTCCGGCTCAGTCACGGCATGGTGTTCGACCTGATCCAGGCCGACGAGGAAACCGAAGACGGCCACCGCGGCCAGAACTTCACTTCCATCCGGCGGTTGATCGCCGCCTGCCATGAGAGACCAGCTCGAAAGAAGCACCTGATCGGCCAAACGGCGGAATTGATCCGGTCGCTCCACCGTGGCGGCATCGTGCGCATGGCGCCCTCACGCGGCAACGGCTACCGGGTCGAGGCGGACCGGGACCTCCAGTTCGAGTTCTCGATGCACCAGAACCTGTCGCTCTACCTGGTCTCGACCCTGGAACTGCTCGATCCGGAGGATCCCGACTACGCCCTGGACCTTCTCAGCCTGGTCGAGGCGATCCTCGAGAACCCCGAGATCGTGCTCCGCCAGCAGGCCCGCAAGCTGCGCGACGAGCTGGCCGCGCGGCTCAAGGCCGAGAGGGTGCCGTTCGACGAGCGAATGGAACGGCTGCGCGAGGTCACGCATCCCAGACCGCTGGTCGCTCTCATCGAACCGACGTTCGAGGAGTTCCGGCGTTCCCACCCCTGGGTCCTCGGCGACTCGATCCGGCCCAAGCGGGTCGGCCGCGAGATCTACGAGGACTTCCTCAGCTTTGACGAGTTCATCGGTCGCTACGGACTGCAACGCTCCGAGGGCGTCGTTCTTCGCTACCTGAGCCGGCTGTTCAAGGTCCTGAGCCGCGGCGTGCCGGACCGTTTCAAGACGGAGGCCCTGTTCGACCAGCTCGGCTACCTCCACGCCCTGCTCAGCCGGGTCGACCGCAGCCTCCTCGACGAGTGGAAACGGCTGCTCGAACCGGTCGTGGGCAACGGGCCGGCAGGGGGCGCCGAACGCGCCGCCGAGGCCTACGATCTCAGGAGTTCCCGGCGCGCCTTCGCTGCCCGCGTGCGGGGCGAACTGCACCAACTCGTGCGAGCGTTGGCCGTGCACGACTTCGAAGAAGCCGCGCTCCTCGTCGGCCCCGACCGGGGCGGCCGTGGGTGGACCTCCGAACGCCTGCAGGAAGCGCTCGAACCGTTCTACGCGGAACACGAGCGGATCGACACCTCACCGGCAGCGCGCGAGGCCCGGCTGACCGCGATCGACGAAAAAGGCACCCGGGACTGGACCTTCCGCCATGTGCTCCTCGACCCGGAAGGCGAGAACATGTGGTCGCTCGAAGGAGTGATCGACCTCGGCGCCCTCACCGCCGACCGGGAAGGCCGGGCGCCGGAAATGCGCCGGCTCCTGCGCCTGGATCGAATCGGCACCTGAGTGGCGCCGCTACCGCCTCCGCTCCACCCCCAGCTTCGGACACCACTCCTCGACCGGACAGCGCGAGCACCAGGGGCTGACCGGCACGCAGAGCTTCTGACCGAAGCTGACCAGCGTCTTGTTCAGGCCGATCCACTGGCTCCGCGGCAGCTTCACGCGCAGGGCCATCTCGGTCTCCAGGGGATTGCGGGTATCCACGTAGCCCCACAGGTTCGTGATCCGGTGGACGTGGGTGTCGACGCAGATGCCGGGTCGCCGGAAGCCCTCGGTGACGACCAGGTTCGCGGTCTTGCGCCCGACGCCCGGCAGCTCGATCAGCTCCGCCACCGTCTGCGGCACTTCGCCGCCGAACCGGTCGAGCAGCACTCCCATCGCGAGCCGGAGGTTCTTCGCCTTCGTGCGGTAGAAGCCGACCGGGAAGATGAGCCGCTCGAGTTCGGCAGCCGGCAGCGCGCCGATCTCCTCCGGCGTGGAAGCGGCCTCGAACAGCCGACGCGTCGCGGCCGCGGTCGCGTCGTCCTTCGTCCGCGCGCTCAGGATCGTCGATACGAGCACCTTGAAGGGGTCGTGTTCGGTTTCGGCGATCAGCGTCACGACCGGTAGCCGGGAACCACGCAGGTGCAGCCGGATGCGGCGGAGCATCGCGGCCAGACGGCGGTTCGTCGGCGGCGTCGGCGGAGCGGACACGGCGAGGCGAGGCTAGCAGCGGCAATAGCGACGCCCGCAACTGCTGTTACCTTGACCTGATGAAGATCGCGGTGAGCGGCGCCTCGGGCCTGATCGGCAGCGCCCTGGTGAGCCGCCTGGAGACGTCGGGTCACACCTGCCTGCGCCTGGTGCGCCGGGAATCCCACGAGCCGCACGAGCTGGAGTGGCAGCCTGACCGCGGCATCACCACGCCCGCCGCCGCCCAGGGGTTGGACGCCCTTGTCCACCTCGCCGGCGAAAGCGTCGCCGGCGGCCGCTGGACGGTCCCCAAACGCCACCGAATCCGGTCCTCCCGCGCCCCCGCGACCCGCCGCCTGGTGGATTCCCTGAGCACGATCGATCGGCCGCCGCGCGTCTTCGTCTGTGCCTCCGCGGTCGGCTACTACGGCGACCGGGGCGACGAGCTGCTGGACGAGGACTCGCCCGCGGGCGGTGGATTCCTGGCCTCCGTCTGCCGCGACTGGGAAGCCGCGGCCGCCACCGCCGCAACGGTCTGCGAACGGGTGGTGATGCTCCGCTTCGGCGTCGTCCTCTCGGCCGCCGGCGGCGCTCTGCCCCGGATGCTGACGCCGTTCCGCTTAGGACTCGGCGGACGGCTCGGCTCGGGCCAGCAGTACTTCCCGTGGATTCACCTCGACGACGCGGTAGCCGCTATCCGCCACCTGATCGACCACGGCGAAAGCCCCGTCAACCTCACCGCGCCGCAACAGGTGACGAACGCGGACCTCACCCGCTCGCTGGCGCGCATCCTGCGCCGGCCGGCGCTGCTCCCGGCGCCGACTCCGGCCCTCGTCGCGGTCTTTGGAACCATGGCGCGCGAGGCGCTGCTGGCCAGCGCCCGCGTGGTCCCGGCACGCCTCCAGCGCGGCGGCTTCGAGTACCGGTATCCCACTCTCGACTCGGCTCTCGCTCACGAACTGTAGAATCCGGGAAGCCCAGTGGCGCCCGGCGTGTTGGGATGGATGAGTTCTGCCGGCAGCCCACTCGGCCGGCGCCAAGGACACGGCCGGCAGCGAGCCGACATCGCGCTCTTCGCAGGTCTCCGCCAACGGACGTCCAGCCAACCGCAAAGACCGACATGGCCTTCAAACTCGAGCAACGCAAGACCTCCGGGTCCAAGTCCGCGACTTCCTCCCTCCATTTCGGAGGCTCGCCCTACGAACTGGCGCCGCAGAGCAAGACCCCGCTCCGAGTGGGCATCATCGTCGCGATCGCTTTCCACGCCCTGCTGTTCCTGGTCACCTTCCCCAACATGAAGCCCCGTCCCCTCCAGGCGGCGCAGGCGCCCAAGACCTTCATGGTCACGGCGGTCCGTTTCAAGCCGCCACCGCCCGCGAGGGCGAAGCCCATCCCCAAGACCAAGACCCGGAAGATCCCGATCCCCGATCCGACCCCCAACGATCCCGAGCCGCTGATCGAAGAAGAGGTGTTCGACGCGCCGGAGATCGACTTCGATGGCATCAGCGACGTGCTGTTCAACATCCCCCCAGCCCCCTCCCCCGCCGGTCCGCCCGGAACCATGTGGGTCGAAGGCGATGTCCTGCCGCCGAAGAGAACCTATGCCCCGCGGCCCAACTACACCGAGGAAGCCCGCCGGGCGCGGGTCCAGGGCGTCGTCATTCTCCAGGCCGTGGTCGACTCCGTTGGCAACGTGGGCTACGTCAAGGTCCTCAAGGGCCTGCCCGAAGGCCTCACCGAGTCCGCCGTCCTGGTCGTCGAGCAGTGGCGCTACGAGCCCGCCACCCTGAACGGCGAGCCGGTCCCGGTCTACATCAACCTGACCGTCAACTTCTCGCTGCAGTAGCGGGACGTCAAGGCCCCCAACCGTCCGTGGCGGCGTCGGCGGAGGCGGATCCCAGCAGGCGCTGGTATCGAAGAACTGTAGACCTCTCTTTGTCGTGCATCTTTGTACGTCAAGAAGTTTTGTGGAACACTACCTGCCACAAAGTGTTCGGCAAACCTGTTTGTCGCGCAGAAACGTTCCACTAAGAAGATCCACTCTGACAACGAAGATCCGTTGACGAAGATCCACTCTGGAGGTTCTTCATCGGAGATACAAGCGTCCCATGGCTCCTGTTCACTACCAACCCCAGAACTTCCCTCCCGACGACCGACTCGACTGGGCCGCGCTCGTGCCCCTGATCGGCCCGGCATCGGTTGCCGTCGCCCGGTACGACGGCCTGCTGGAGGCGGTACCCAACCCCGACATCCTGGTGGCCCCGCTTGGCGCCCGCGAAGCCGTTCTGTCATCCCGTATTGAAGGCACACAGGCGACGACACGGCAAGTCCTGGAGTACCAGGCCGGCCAAGAGCCTCCCTCCCTGGAGCTGCGCGACGATGTCGTCGAGGTCCTGAACTACCGCTCCGCGATGCGCGAAGCACAGGCCCAGCTAAGAGACCTGCCGCTGTGCCTCAAGGTCATTCGCCAAGCCCATCGAGTGCTTCTCCAGGGCGCGCGAGGCAGGGGCCGCGCACCCGGCGAGTTCCGGCGCATTCCGAACTGGATCGGCTCACCCGGCTGCACGATCGACCAGGCCCGCTTCGTCCCCATCGAGGCCGGCAAGCTGATCACCGGCCTCGGTCGATGGGAGAAGTACCTCCACGAGGGGTCTCAAGACCGGCTGGTCCAACTCGCCGTCCTGCACGCCGAGTTCGAGGCCCTGCACCCGTTCCTCGACGGTAACGGCCGCCTGGGCCGCATGCTGGTGCCGCTATACCTGTGGCAGAAGGACATCATCCATCAGCCCAACTTCTACATCAGCGCCTTCATCGAGGCGAACCGCGACATCTACTACGAGCGGCTCCTCGCCGTGTCTCGCGACGACGACTGGACCGGCTGGTGCCGGTTCTTCCTGGAGGCCGTGCGGGCGCAGGCTGAGGACAGCACCACCAGAGCCCGGGGCATTCTCGATCTGTACGACCGCACCAAGCGTCGTGTAGCGAGCCTGACCCACGCTCGCTACGCCTTGGATGCACTCGACTTCATCTTCGAGAATCCGATCTTCACGAGCGCGGACTTCAGCGCCCAACGGGACGTGCCGGCCTACGCGGCGCGCCGCGTCCTCAACATCTTCCGCGACGACAGCATCCTCAAGCTCACACGCCCGGCGAGCGGCCGCCAGTCCGCCATCTTCGAGTTCACGGAACTCTTGGACATCGCTGAAGGCGACATCGACCCGTGACGCCGCCCCGCCGCCCATGAGACTCTCCTGGAACGAGATCCGCCCGCGAGCCGCCGCGTTCGTCCGCGACTGGGCCGACGCCGGCTACGAGAAGGGCGAAACGCAGAGCTTCTACAACGACTTCTTCGAGATCTTCGGCGTCAAGCGGCGCAGCGTCGCCCGCTACGAAGAGCACGTCAAGCGCCTGGACAACTCACAGGGGTTCATCGACCTGTTCTGGCCGGGCGTGTTACTCGTCGAGCAGAAGAGCGCCGGCCGGGATCTGACCGCGGCCCGAGGTCAGGCCCTGTCCTACTTCGACGCTCTTTCGGAGCACGAGCGGCCCCGCTACTTGATGCTCTGCGACTTCCAGACCTTCGAGTTGCTCGACCTCGATGAAGACACCTTTCCGCCGCCTCCGGCCGAACCGGAGGCGCTCGAACGCCTCGCGCCCCTCGCCGACGCCGTCCTCAAAGCCCGCGCCAACCACACCGGCGCCACCCTTGCCGAGCTATACGACCCCGACCTCATGCCCACGGATCTACGCCGTGCCCACAGGGCGATCGACCGCGCCGTCGACCGCCTCTACCGCCCGCGCCGGTTCGAGACCGAGAGCGAACGCCTGGCCCACCTCCTGGCCGCCTACGAACAGCTGCAGGCGCCGATCGCCGCACAGGCCGCCGGCAAACCGAGGCGACATCGGCGAAGGAGACGGCGCGCCAAACGGTAGCGAGCGGAATCGACGCCCGAACTCGCGGCCTAACTTCGGTGGTCCCTGACCTGTGGCGGCGCAGAAGGCCGACCACCTCCGGTTCCCTTCCGTCGTTGCTCACTCCACTGGCCCCAGATGAACAGACCGACCAAGCCGACGAAGGGGCCGAACGCAGCCGCAGCGCCCCAGAGCGACTTGTCGTTCGCCAACAGATAGCCGCCAAGACCGAGTCCGGCCAACGCCACGACGAAGGCGAAGATCTGCCCTCGTCTTCCCATGGATACCTCGTATGCATGTGCCGCCTTCTGCATCGTATGGCCATGTTCTTGCTGCTTCTCGGCCATGACGATGATCCGTTCGGCAGCACCAGACGTCACTTCTTCGTATCCGGCGAGCGTCCATGGCGCTGGCAGCGGTCCGCTGTGCTCCTGGACAAGCAGGGTCTCCTGCTTGACCAACCTGTCGCCTCCAGGGCGCGAGTTCGGAGGTTCGACGTCAGACGGCCGGCGACGGCGAAGCGGATCTGACCTCTTCGGAGGCCGCCTCTTCTTCCGGCTCACGAAGCCCCGTCACCACGGTCGGCGCGGGCCATCGCGTCGCGGAGATAACCCCCCACCGCGGCCCAGTGCCCCTCCAACGCGGCAGCGCCTGCTTGCCTATCGCGTCCACGCCGACTGAAGGCCCCGCTCCAGTCCAGCGAACGCGCCATACCCCGCAGGAAGGGGTGCATCGAGTAGTGCGGGCGCGGCGAAGCGACGGCTTGGGGCAGGACAGACCTCACTGCCATGTCGGGCGCGTACTCGTAGATCGAGGCAATCAATTCCCGAAAGTCGAGGGAGAAAAGCCAATCGGAAGCCGCAGCCATGTAGCGGCTTGCGTGTTCCGGCAGAGATGCCGCCGCCCGCTTTCCCCGCTCCAAGCCCTCCTCCGTCAGACCGTAGAGCCGGTATCGCCGCGACTCGTCGACGACGGCAAGACCCTCTCCCACCAACTGGTCGAGTTGGACGTAAACGGCCCGGTCAAAGGGCCCGTAGTGGTACGGCCGAAAGTCGAAGTGCGGACAACCGCATTCACCCTCGAGCTCTCGGTCGAGCAGGAAGAAGTACTTCTGCAGGCGCACCGGGTCGAAGCGCGCGTCCGCTCCCGCGGCGGCCATTGCGGCCAAGACGAAGGTGGGTCGGTCCATGACAGAGCGAATAGTGACACGCGAAGCGCCGTATGTCACACCCCGTCTCATCGCGGCAATCCGGCCTGTTCGGCTCCAGATCCGGGAGACGCGAGGGTCACCTGGTCGTTGGGACCGCCTACTCCCGGCCCGACCCGGACCCCGTGCTGGCCCCCTGCGCCTTCTTCTCGTAGTACTCCTTCTCGAGCAGCCGGGCGCCGCGCAGGATGTTGCCCATCGCGTAGTTGCCTTCGTGGCAGGCGTACTCGTAGAGGAGGTCATCCGTTCCCGGCCAGATCAACTCGCCGCTGTAGGGCGCGGCGTAGTCCGTGTCGTGGACGGTGAACCCGTAGAGCAGGTCCTTCGCGCCGTGGCGGCTGAAGCGCTCGGTGACCTTCAGGCCGTCGCGCGGGTCGCTCTGGCTGTCCAGGAAGTTCGTCGTCTCGACGACCAGGGTGTCGCCTTCCCACCAGCCGATCGAGTCGCCGCCCAGGGAGCGGTACTCGGCCGGCGCGTGCTCCGCGTTCAGCCGCACGACCTTGGCCCAGTGCATCCACTCGACCAGGATCACGACGTGGTTCTCGGTCTGGGTGATCGTCTTCAGGTTGTTGTAAGGCAGGGAGCGAACCGGCGTGGTGGCGACGCTCGTGTAGATGCAGCGGTCTCCGGGCGTCAGCGACTCGGGGCCGTTGTAGGGGTCGTCGTCTGCCTCGATCCACCAGGCGTCGCCGGTGTTGCGGTACATGTAGGGGTTGACCGTGGCCCTGCGCGCCTTGCCGGCCTCGGTCAGCTCGGGCATGCGGCCGTTCGGCGGATCGGTCAGGACCGAGGTGCGGTACTGGCCGTCGATCGGGTAGGTCCGGTCGCCGAAGTCGAGCCAGAAGAAGTTGTAGCCGCCGACCGCGCCGGCCGCGCCCGCGGAGCCGTCGCCGCCCGGCGGCGGCGCCTCGCGGCCGGGATCGCTTACCGCGTCGGCGCCTGTCCGAGCCGCCGCCATCACCTTGGCGATCTGTTCCGCCTCCTCTGCGGTCATGTACAGCTTGTCCCCGAAGCGGGGATCCCGCTCGAACGGCGTCAGGTTGCCGACGTCGTAGTTGCCCGAAAGGTCGGGACGGCCGCCTGCCGTACGCGGAATGTCGTCGTCACCGGCGGCGGCCAGGGGCGCTGCCAGAAGCGACGCCAGGACGAGAGCGATGAAGGGCGGGTTCGTGCAGCGGATGGACATGTCTACTCTCCTCGCAGAGGGTTCGCGCGTGCCGATTCTTTGTCCCTGAACGGGAACGAGAGTAGCGCATCGCCCGCGGCGCCTGCACTTTCCCGGCCGTCCGGTGTGCGCTGCCCTGAGGCGCTTCAGCGCGGCGGCAACCAACCGCGCGGAGGCCGGAAGTAGACCTTGAGGTTGGCTTCCCGCCGGCGCTCGGGAGACAGGTTCTCGAACACGCCGTAGACGAACGTGCCGCGATCGTCACGGTGGATGACGGGATTGCCCCGCCAGCGGGCGTCGCCGATGTCGCACGGCTGCTCCGGGAGACAACCGCCCCGCACGCTCAGATCGGCGGCCTCGTACTGGAAACCGACGAACCTCACATCCCTCGGCAGCAGAATCCCGACGACCTGACAGGAGCGCTCCGGGTCGAGGACGGGGATGAGCAGCTCCTGGACATCGGCCCGCGTCGCTGGCGGCAACAGCCGCAGCAGGTCGTTGTCTTCGGGCGACGCCAGGGCGCCGATGTAGGCACGGAACTCTTCCGGCAACGACCGCTCGACGATCGCCGCCACCCGCTCCAGACGCCCGGCGAGATCGGCCGCGCACGCCGTCGTCTCGCCGGTTCGGGCTTCCGCCGGCCAATGGCTCGATACAGACCATTCGCCGGGCGCGCATTCGGGGCAGGCGCCCGCGCGTAGCAGTGTGGGGTTCGCCAGCAGGCGGACCGCGACCGGCGCGGGTTCCGGCGCGGGCTGCTCCACCACCGGCTCGGACGCCGGCGTCTCCACCACGGGCGGCGGCTCTTCCGGCTGCGCCACCGCGACGACGGGTGCCGCCGGTTCCGGCTCCTCCGCAGGCGGTGCCGGTGGATCGGCCGGCGGGTCCGGGGCGGCCGCCGGCGGCTCGACGACCCGCGCCACGTTCTCCCGCTCGAGCCGACGCTCGCGCTGTTCGGCGCGCCGCTCCGCCCGGCGCTGCGCCCTGTTCATCGACCGGGCCGAGCCCGCGCTCGCCGCCTGGGTAGCCGCGCCGAGGCTCGAGTAGCTCACCTTCATGGGCGCCCAGAAGGGACCCGTTCGCTGACTCGAAGTGAACCCCACCTCGGGCCGCTTCCCATCCTCCAGCCTCACATAGGAGTTCACGATCATGAACCCCTGGCGCATCAGTTCGACTTCCCACTCGCCGGCGGAGAGGCCGGTCACGTCGACGACGCCCGCTTCGTTCGTGAGCAGCGGCGGCGGTCCGCCGGAGCGGCCGGCCTCAGCGAGCCGGACGATGACCCTGACCTCCGTTACCGGTTGCCCGGCCTCGTCGGCCACCGTGATGCGGAATGCGCGGTCGCCGCTCCAGTCCTGGGCCGCCGCGACCGCCGGCAGGGCCGCCAGCAGCGCCGCCAGGGTCAACGGCAGCCGGCGCACGCTCATCCACGCGTCCCCGGCGGTGTGACGTTCTTCTCCGGAGGCTTGTCGGGCGGTGGGCGCCGGTCGCGCCACATGCCCATCATCAGGGTGAGCAGGCCCAACACCGCCTCGTCGACGAAGGGCAGGAGATCCGGAACGAAGAGATCGAGGAGGAAGACGATCGCCAGCAGAGTGAAGAGCTGCGGGAAGCGCAGCCCGCCCATGAAGGAGAGCAGCGACGGGCCGCCGCCGCGTTTTGCGGGAGGCTGATCGGGCATCAGGCCGCATTCTATCGCCGGAGTGGAGCGGCCCGGGAAACCGCAAGCTGGAAACGCCGGCCGGACTCCGCGCTAACCTCCGCGGCGGTGCCCGAACAAGCGATCTACTTCGACACAGCGGCCGTCGTCTACCCCGCCCTCGCGCTCGCCGGCTTCGTTGCCGGGGTCCTGAACGTAGTGGCGGGCGGCGGTTCCTTCCTGACCCTGCCGATCCTCATCTTCTTCGGACTGCCGCCCGGAGTCGCCAACGGCACCAACCGGGTGGCGATCCTTCTGCAGAACGTGGTCGCTTCCTGGGGCTTCCATCGCCACGGCGTGCTCGACCCCAGGGCGATCCTGTGGGCGGCCCTGCCGGCGACGGCGGGCGCCGGTGTCGGCGCCTGGGCCGCGCTCTCAATCAGCGACGACGCCTTCCGCAAGCTGCTGGCGGCGCTGATGGTCGTGGTGACCCTGTGGACCCTGGTCTCCCGCCGTTCGGAGCCGAAGGAGCAGTCGGCGTCGCTGCGGGTCGGCATGCTGGCGGTCGGGTTCTTCTTCGTCGGCATCTACGGCGGGTTCGTGCAGGCGGGGGTCGGCTTCTTCATCCTCGCCGCGACCTCCCTGGCGGGCCTCGACCTGGTGCGCGGCAACGCGGTCAAGGTGCTGAGCATCCTCTGCTTCAGCGCCCTCTCGCTGGCCGTGTTCGCGCTCTCGGGAAGGGTCGACTGGACTTTCGGCCTGGCGCTCGCGGTCGGCAACATGGCGGGCGGCTGGCTTGGCGTGCGGCTCACCGTGCTCAAGGGGCACGTCTGGATCGGCCGGGTGGTTACGGCCACCGTGATCGTGTTCGCGATCCGGCTGTGGTTCGGCTAGGAGCTTGCGCCGCAGAACGCTGCGAAGCAAGTGTCGCGGCGCGAGGTCATAGTGAGGTGGGGGCTGGGGCCAAACACGGAGTCTGCGACGGGTTTGGCGGCGTGAGCACCTTGCAGCCTACGCGGCTATGCTCCGCGCCGCGCTGACGCACAGGAAACAGGGCTTTCAATACAAGGAGATCACCGTGGCCTACGACGCATTCGATCTGAGCGGCACCGTGGCGCTGGTGACCGGCGGCAACTCCGGTATCGGACTGGGCTTCGCCGAGGGTCTGGCCCAGGCCGGAGCCGATGTCTGCATCTGGGGAACGAACGAGACGAAGAACGCGGCGGCGAAGGAGCAGTTGGCGCGCCATGGCACGAAGGTCGAGGCCCTGCGCTGCGACGTCGGCGACGCCGACGCGGTGGCGGCATCGTTCGAGCGCACCGTGGAACTGCTGGGCAAGGTCGATTCCTGCTTCGCCAACGCCGGCATCGGCGGCCGCGGCACGCCCTTCGTCGACATGTCGATGGAAGAGTGGCGCCGGATCTTCCAGGTCAACATGGAGGGTGTCTTCCAGACCTTCCAGCAGGCGATCCGCCACATGGTCGAGCGCGGCGAAGGCGGCGCCCTGGTCGCGACCAGCAGCCTGTCCGCGATCTTCGGCGCACCCCGCAGCGAGCACTACGCGTCGACCAAGGCGGGCCTCAACGCGATGGTCCGCGGTCTGGCGGTCGAGCACGCCCGCCACGGCATCCGCGTCAACTCGATCCTGCCCGGCTGGATCGACACCGCGATGACCGAGCGGGCTCTCGGCACCGAGGGTTTCCAGACCAAGGTCCTGCGCCGCGTCCCGCTGCGTCGCTGGGGCACAGGCTCGGACTTCAGCGGCATCGCCGTCTACCTGGCCAGCAAGGCCTCCGGCTACCACACCGGCGACGAGTTCGTGATCGACGGCGGCTACGCCTGCTTCTAGTCTGAGGCCTGCTCCATCGATCGGAAGATCGGCACGACGACCTCGGGCATGCGGCAGTGGTTGCCGGTTTCCTTGTCGACCCAGACGTGGTCGGTCCGGCCCTCGACCAGGACCCGGCCGCCCGTCTCCACCCGGTAGCCGAAGCTCATGGCGCGGCTCTTCAGTCGCTCGAGCCAGCAGCGGACGCGGACCGGGTCGCCGTAGAGGGCCGCACCCCGGTACTTGAGCTGGACGCCGGTGACCATGAGCCAGTAACCCTCGTCCTCCATGTTCCGGTAGGCCATGCCCGCGACGCGGCAGTGGTGGGTCCGGGCGAGCTCGAACCACACCAGGTAGTTCGAGTGATGGACCACGCCCATCTGGTCCGTTTCCTTGTAGCGGACCTCGATGTCGACCTCGCTCGCCAGCACTTCGCGGCCGGCGGAGTTCACTTCCGTACCCGTCATTCCTCTCATATCGGGCCGCGACTGTAGCGGACAACCGTCGTGACGATCTTCCAGCCGGCTCGCACCGTACCGGTGACCGTGCCGGTGATCTTGGAAATGCCGGTACGCCGGCGGTAGCTGACCGGGACCTCAACGACGCGCAACCCGCGCCGCAGAGCCTTGACCTGCATCTCGGCCGTCCAGCCGAAGTTCGTGTCCCGCATACCCAGCGACTCCAGCGCCTGCCAGGAGATGGCGCGGAACGGTCCCAGGTCGGTGTAGCGATGGCCGTACAGCAGGCGCACGAGCAGGCAGGCGAAGCGGTTGCCCCACCGGGCCTGTGGCAGCAGGGCGCCCGGCTCGGCGGCGCCCAGCACCCGCGAACCGATGACGAGGTCCGCCTCGCCGCGCGCGATCGGCCCGACGAGCGCCGGCATCTCCTCGGGGTGGTCCGAGTAGTCGCCGTCCAGGAACGCGACGATCTGCGGCGGCCCGGTCCGGCGCACATGATCGAGCGCCGCCAGGCAAGCGCTGCCGTAGCCCTGGACCGGCGCCGGCACGACCTCGGCGCCCGCTTGCCGTGCCCGAACGGCCGTCGCGTCGCGCGAGTTGTTGTCGGCGACGACGACCCGGCGCACGAGGCCCGGCGGGATGTCCGCGAGCACCAGCCCGATCGAATCCTCCTCGTTGTACGCCGGGATGACGACGTCGATCACGGCGGCGCCGGTCTCGGGCGCCGGCGCCGCGGCCCTCCGGTCGGCCGGCGTGTCGCCGGTCACAGCGTGACGCCGAAGCGGTTCCGCAACGCAAACGCCAGCGCGATCGAGAGCACAAGGAACGCGATCAGCCAGTGGACGTCGAAGAGACCGAAGAACGAGATCGAGGCAGTGGGGTACTGGACATCGATCCGCTCGACCGGGCCTTCCCCGGGAAGCGACGGCTCCGCCGGGTAGAGCAACTGGTCGAGGATCGCCGCCCGCCGGCGCGTCGGCGAACGGCGGACCCAGCGCGCGCCGCCCTCCGGAGCCTCAACGAAGAGGCTCTTGGTGAACTCCCCGCCGGCTGTGCGTACGACGAGGTCGTGTTCTCCCGGTTCTAGGGCGCGCAGCCGCCAGACGACCTGGCGCAGGCTCGGCACCCACACCGCCGGCGTCTCCACCACGACGCCCGGCGGCGTCTCGAGGGCGACGCCCGGCCGCGGCGCCGCTTCGCCGTCGACCGCCGGTTCCGAACCCGGCGCTGCCAGGTCGACGGTAAGGAGCGTGCGATCGCCGACCTCCAGACCCTCGTAGCCGTAGTGGAACTGGAGTTGGGCGATCACCAGCATGAAGGGCACGATCATCCACAGCAGCGGCACGAGGTTGAGCCGCAGGTAGGTCAGGTTCTCACGCAGCAGCCGCAGTTGGGCCGCCAGCACCGCGCGCAGGTCGTCGTTGAACAGCCGCACCTCGAGCAGGTTCGCGAACAGGCGCCGTTTGACCGCGGCGAGCGCCTCCTGGTTCGACGTCCAGCGGTAGACCAGCAGGGCGAAGATGCCCGACACCAGCGCCACCAGCGTCACCGGCACGATCGGCGGCAGGGCCGCGAACGGCCCGAGCAGCAGGTCGAAGACGGCCCGGAGAGCGGCGTTGACGAAGGACATTGGAAGGGGAGGCGGGACCGGCGACGGCCGCTAGGAGATGTACCCGAGGCCGCGGAGCCGCTTCTCGATCTCCTCCCTCGACTCGGCGCCCTCGAGCTTGGCCAGTTCCTTCTCCAGTGCGTGGGCGATGAACTCCTCGACCGACGAGTAGCCCGCGATGTCGCTGTAGCGCTTCACACGAGCGATGAGTTCCTTGTCGAGCTTGATCCTGCCGCCGCCGAACATGCTTCTTCTCCTTGGCTGCCGTTGTGGCTACGAGCCGCCGGATGCGGGCGCGATGTCTGCTGCCGCCGGCGGAAAGGACGCAACACCGTACTCGGCCAGGATCGAACTCGCGAGGTCGGCGATTCCCCCGGCCGGCCGGCCAAGCGGCCGGCTCACGAGAAGCACGCCCGGTACGACCCGGTGGTCCATCATGTGATCGCCGCTCCAGGCGCTCTCGTTGTTCGTGAAGACGTCACCCAAGGCCTCCCCGGAAGCCGATTCGGTCGCACCGCGGTAGCCCTTCGCGTAGCCGACGATCAGATCGGGCCCGATGACACTCTGCTCCTGGTACTCGTAGTCGCTTCGGCGCTGGACCTCCGTGATGACGCGTTCACCGGTCTCAGGATCGACCACGGCCAGCAGTTCCGCTCGCAGCTCCTCAATCAGTTCGAGCCGCTCTGCCGCCGTCACGATGCCGTCCCGCTCGCGGCCGCGCAGGTTGACGTACAGGCCCGAGAAGCCAATGCCGTATGCCCGCGTCCCCTCCCAATCGACGTTCAACAGGAAGTCCTTCTCGTTCGGATGTGGGTCCGTACTCCTCGCGGACAGGTAGCCCTTCTCGAGCAGCCAGGCGTTGAGGTTGAAGGCGCGGCGCCAGGAGGCGAACCCGTGGTCCGACATGACGATGAGCAGGGGCCCTTCGCCGCTGCCGTCGCCGAGCCCAGCTTCGGCTTCGAGCCGATTCAGGGTCTGCCCGACGATCGCGTCCAGGCCCTCGTACAGGGTCGGGATCAGATCGGCGTGGGCGGCGTCGACCTCCGGGTCGTAGGCCGGGTGGTCCGGATCGCGCGAACGCCAACGGACATGGCCGATCTGGTCGACGTTGCCGAAGTAGTAGAAGAGCAGGCCTCCCGGCTGCTCCAGGTACTGGTCCAACACGTAGCCGTACTGCTCAGAGACCTCGTCGCCGGCGATCTTCGCCTGGGCCAGGAACTCGTCGGGAGTGAACACCTCTTCGGTCAGGGTCTTCGTATCCTCGGGCATCCCCTCGGTGTAGAAGCGGTCCACCGCCTCCGCCAGCTCCGCCGCAAAGTCGGGCGGCGTCGAGATGGGCGCCGCGGGCGCCATCGGGTCGTGGTCGATCGGACTTACGTAGAGCTCGAACTCCGGCTCGAGCGCGCGCAGGTACATGCGGCAGATGCCCCGCAGATGCTGGGTCCGCATCATCTCGAAGTCGACCTCGAGCCAGTCGCTCCACTCCCCCACCTTGAGCACGATCTGCTGGTCGCCGACCTCTATCTTGGCGCTTTCGGTTTCCGGATCGAGGTAGACCGTGAAGGGGGCCGTCAACTGCTCCGGCTCACGCAGCAGCGGGTTGGGGGGCCCCAGCAGTTCGGCCTCGACCACATTGTCGTAGACATCCAGTTCGACGATGTCACCACCGCCGATATCGCGGTCGGCGAACAGTTCCGAGGTGTAGAAGGTGAACGTGCCCTCGGTGCCCAGGACATCCGTCGTGCCCATGCCGGAGAGTTCGCGGCTCGCCGTACCCGAGACCGGGAAGTTGGCCGGCATGCGGATGATCTGTGTCCGCACGCCGTGCTCCTCCAGGACCTCCCAGAACGGGGTGCCGTGCCGGAACTGCTTGTACTCGCCGCCCGTGAGCGGGAACTGCCAGCGCCCGACCCTCAATGAGCGGCCGTCCGAAGACGATCCGGCGGTCGAGCTGTAGGGGAGCATCGTCTCCGGGTCGCGGTGCAGGAAGTCGAAAACGCCGTGCCCGCCCGGGTCCATGCCGGTGACGAAACTGGACCAGGCGACCGGGCTCTGCGGCGGGACCGTCGTCTCGAGGTGCGTGAAGCTCCCCATCGCCTCCAGGCGGGCGAAGTTCGGCAGCCGGCCCTCGTCGATCAACTGCCGGGTCAAGCCGTAGTCGAGGCCGTCGAAGCCGAGGACCACGACCTTCGGCCCCTTGGACGGGCCGACGCCGTCGCCGCCGCACGCAACCAGGACGGCGAACAGGGCGACCGTTGCCGCTGCCAAATGCGGCCGATTCACGCCGCGGCTCCCGCCGCGCGGCCGCTGCCGGGTGCCGCCGGACTGAAGACCGACTCGCCCTCCATGTAGTCCGGCTTGTCGACGCCGAACAGCGCCAGAGCGGTGGGCGCCATGTCGAGCAGCGACAGATCGTCGCCTCGGTCAATCGGCCGGCTGCTGAAGAACACGCCCGGCACGAGACTTGGATCGACGCAGTGGTCGCCGCTCCACGCCTTCGTGTTGTCGGCGAACACCTGACGCCCGACCACGCCGACGGCGCAGTCCCAGGACACGCGGTAGCCGTCGTTGTAGCCGATGATGAGGTCGGGGGCATTGCCCTTGTAGGGACCGGTGTACAGGTCGTCGGCGTCGAAGGCGGCATTGATGCCGACCTCGCCGCGCTCCTCGTCGCGCAGACCGTTCCAGGCCGAGATGAGTTCCCGCTTGAGCGCCCGCGCCTCGTCGCCCGGTACCACGATGCCGGAGGCCTCGCGGCCCTTGAGGTTCAGGAACACGCCGGCCAGACCGAGCGCGTAGGCCCGCGTACGCGACCAATCCACACCCTCCAGCCACTGCTCGCTGCCGTCGGCGTCCTCCCGGAGCACCAGGTAGCCGTGGTCGAGCAGCCAGCGGTTCAGGTTCACGCCGCGCCGGAAGGAGGCGAAGCCGTGGTCCGACAGCACGATCAGAAGATCGTCGCCGCCCAGCTTCTCCATCACCCGGCCGACCAGGGCGTCATTGTGCCGGTAGTGGTCCTCGATCGCGTGGCGGTGCTTGCCGGGCTTCCTGCCCGCGGCCGCCGGATGGCCGTTCTCCATGTAGCGCCAGAACATGTGCTGAATGCGGTCGGTGGCGTCGAACACGCAGGTCAGACTCCCCCGCCGCAGGCGCTCCAGCGCCGCGAAGAACATCTGCTCGCGCTCGCGGTCGATGTCGTACGACTGCTGGAGGAAGGTCGCGTCGTCGGTCACCCCCTCGTTGAGCGCGGTGGTGTCCTCCGCGAGACCGAGAGTGGCGAAGTCGCCGAGCCGCTTGGCGAGGTAAGGCGCGTAGTAGGAAGGATGCGAGATCGGCATCGCCGGCTTCTCGGGGTCGATGTGGATCGCGGTCAGGTACAGGGAGGTGTGCTTGCCGGCCTCGATCAGCATCATCCGGGTCAGGCCGTGGACCTTGACTCCGGGCGCGGCCCGGAACGGAATCCGCACCCAGTCGGAGAGTTCTCCGCGCTTGAGCTCGACCGTATCGCCCGCCACCGTCACCGTGGCGGACTCCGCCTCGCGGTCGACCCGCACCTTCATCGGCACGCGCAGCGGCGGCGGCGGGTCGCCCTCGAGGAAGCTGTTTTCGGGCCCCTTCACCACGCAGTCGAAATGATCGGGGCCGGCGCCGTTGGAGGCCAGCGGCACACGGACGCCGCCCTCCCGGATCGTCTCCACCGCCGGCCGCGTCGTGTAGTACAGGAACGTGCCCTGGCTGCCGACCAGGTCCGGCACGCACATCGCGGCCAACTGGGCGCCGTAGAAGCGGTCCGGCGGGAAGGTGATCGGAACCCGGAGCACCGTGCTCCAGACGTTCCGTTCGCCCAGCACGGTCCAGAACGGCTTCGACCGCCGCAGCAGGCGGATCTCCGGCTTCTGCAGCGGGATCTTCCACTTGCCGAGCTTCAGGAACCGCTCCACGCGGCCGATGTGGGCCGACGACAGCTTCGGCAGGTAGCTGCGCAGGTCGCGGTCGAGGAAGTCGAAGATGTTGTGCTTGCCTGGATTGGCGCCGGTCGCGAACGTCGACCAGGCGACCGGCGACAGCGCCGGGTAGGTGCTGGCTATCCGCCGGTAGCTGCCGCGCTTGCTGAGGCGCTTGAAGTTGGGCAGATGGCCCTCCTTCATCATCCTCTCCGTCAGGCGGGGATCCTGGCCATCGAGACCGACGAACACGAGCCGCTTGACGTGCGCCTTGGGCGGCTTCTTCCGCCGGATGACCCGCCACAGCGTCCGCACCGGCCAGGCCAGAAGCGAGACGAAGGCCAGCGCCACCGTTCCCAGCAGAACGAGGAACGACGACATCAGCGCGAATCCGGCCCCAGGGCCGATGTAGGCGGCCGCCGGCGCCGCGGCGAAGATCGCCGCCAGAAGCGCCAACGCGACGGTTACTGGACGTAAAGCTGGCATGTCCTCCGGATTCCGGACGGGTCGTTGCTGAACTGGGGCCGGCGCCTCCAACATCGGGCGGCGCGGCTCCACGCGGGCCGGGATTCTATCCGCGCCCCCAGGACTCAGTCTGCCTTGCCATCTTGCCCATACTCTCGAGGATGGCTAGTATGGTCCGCTATGAAGACCACCGTTGAGATTCACGATGTGCTACTCGATCGCGCGAAGCGGCGCGCGAAGGAAACGGGCCAGCCGCTGCGGGCCGTCATCGAGGACGGACTGCGCCAACTGCTGGCGAAGCCCCTGACGAAGACGAAGTACAAGATGAAGGACCTGAGCTACGGAGACCCCAACGGTCCCAATCCGTTGGCGCAGTACTCCTGGGAGGAAATCCGCGACATCATCTACGAAGGCAGGTAGGAGCCACTGATCGCCTTCGACACGAACCTCCTCGTATACGCCCACCGCAACGAGAGCCCGGTCCACGATGAAGCTCTCGAAGTCGTCCAAGGCTACGCCGATGGCGACAAGCCCTGGGCCATCCCCTGGCCCTGCTGCTGCGAGTTCCTGAGCGTGGTGACGAACCGCCGCCTCTGGCGCCAGCACGCGACGCCGATGGAAGACGCTTGGCGCCAGCTCGAGGAATGGGCTTCGTCGCCATCCGTGCGCCTGATCGCAGAAACGGAGGACTTCCTACCCGTGTTCGGTCGCATGGCCGCTCATCCGAGAATCACGGGCGGCCGTGTCCACGATGCCCGCATCGCGGCGATCTGTATCGCACACGGCGTGGCGGAACTCCTGACCAGGGATCGCGACTTCGCCCACTTCCCCGAACTGCGCGTCCGCGACCCGCTCATCGCAGCGCGACAGCCTCCGTGATCCGCCTCTGGCGCCGGCTCCGCTATGGCCAGCCGATCGTCGTCGTCTCCGGTCTGCCGCGTTCCGGAACCTCGATGGCGATGAAGATGCTCGAGGCCGGCGGGTTGAAGATCACCACTGACGGCGAGCGCGAAGCCGATGCGGACAACCCGCGCGGCTACTACGAGGACGAACGGGTCAAGAACCTCGCCAAAGCCACGGACAAGTCGTGGCTCAGGGCATCGCGCGGCCGCGCGGTCAAGGTCATCTCCTTCCTGCTCAAGGACCTGCCGCCCAACCTGAACTACAGGGTCATCTTCATGCGCCGCGACCTGAGCGAAGTGCTGGCCTCACAGCGCAAGATGCTCGACCGCCGCGGCGAGACGGACGAGACACCGGACGAGCGAATGATCGAGCTCTGGCAGGACCAACTGTGGCGGGCGAACTACCTGCTCCGCCACGGTCCCCAGTTCGAGTGGGTCGAGATCGGGTACCGCGAGGCGCTGCTGCGTCCCGCGGCCGCGGCGGCCCGCATCGCCGAACTGGTCGACGGGCTGGACGAGCGGGCGATGGCTGAGGTGGTCGACCCGGCGCTGTACCGGAACCGGGCTACCGAGTAGCCTCGCCGCTCGACCGGATGCGGGCGAGACGCCCGCGTTCCCAGGTCCGGACTAGTACACCCCGACCGTGGTCCCGGACGCCAGCTTCGCAAACGGCCGCACGCCGCTGACGCCGTCCCAGGGGTAGTCGACGTAGGGCTGTTCCCGCTCGCCCTCGTCGCGCTCCAGAAAGCCGGGGACGAAGAACTCGCGGGTCAGGGTGGTGAGCCGGACGCGGCCGGTGGCGCCGTAGTCGACGACCTGGTCGGGGTCGTCGGGGTCGACGACTTCGAGCACCGCACGCGGCTGGGGTGCGTAGTAGGCGATCGTGTAGCCCTCCTCGGCGGTCACCGGCCGCGAGGCGGCGAGGCCCATCAGGGTGTTGCCGTAGGTGGGGGTCATGTAGACGCCCTCGAGCAGTTCCTCGACCGCGAAGCGGGTCCACTGCGGCGTGAACTCGGTGCCGCCGGAGAAGATGCCGCGGATGCCGGTGTCGGCGAGGGTCTGGCCGCGATCCTCGAGCGCCAGGCACAGGGACTCGAGCAGCTTCGGCGTAGCGAACATGGACTGGATGTCGTGCCCCGCCGAGAGGACCGACAGCGCCTGGTCGATCACGTGGTCCTTGTAGGCCTCGAGGTGTTCCATCCAACCCTTCTTGATCAGCTTGATCACCCAGCGCGGGTCGAGGTCGATGCAGAAACAGATGCCGCCGCGGTACTGGCACAGGTGCTCTACGGCCAGACGCAGCCGGCGCGGGCCCGAGGGGCCGAGCATCAACCAGTTGGACCCCGGCGGAAAATGCTCGTCCGGGAGGTTGGCGCTGAACAGCTCGTAGTCGGTGCGAAAGTCGTTGAGCGCCACCCGGCTCTTCGGGATGCCCGTGGTGCCGCCGGTCTCGAACACGTAGACCGGATCATCGGCCATCGCCTTCGGCACCCAGCGCCGCACGGGACCGCCGCGCAGCCACTCGTCCTCGAACGGCGGAAACTTGCGCAGGTCGGCGAAACCGGCGACGTCGCTGCGCGGGTCGAAGTCGAGCTTCGAGGCGAAATCCAGCCAGAACGGCGTGCCGGTCTCCGGGTCGAAGTGCCACTCCATCATGTCGCGGACGTGAGCGTCGAGCTTCTCCCTGGCCTGTGCCTGAGCGTCAGCGCTGGCGACTTCCATCTTCGGACTCCAATCGAGCTTGTTCAAGGGGTAGACGGGAACGGCGTCGCGGTTCCCTTGGCGGCGGCAGATTACAGCAACGGCGCCTCGGGCGGAGGCGGCCGGAGCTCGACCCCCTACTCAAGCAGCGCGAAGACCCAGAGCACGCCGCCCTGGGGCACGTAGGTCCTGGTGCCGATGGCGCCGTCCAGGTGGTCGGTACCGCGCTGGGCGTCGACCCCCCAGCCGGACTGCACGGCGATGTACTGCACGCCATCGACTTCGAAGGACGTGGGCACACCGGTGATCCCGGAGTTCGTCCGCTGGCGCCACAGCAACTCACCGGTCGCGGCATCGAAGGCGCGGAAGTAGCGGTCGCTGGTGCCGCCCATGAACACCAGACCGCCGCCGGTGGTCAGGACAGGACCCCAGAGTGGCCGCTCGAACTCGGCCGTCCACACTCTCTCGCGGGTGTCGAGGTTCCACGCCTGCAGTTCACCGTAGTGATCGGCGCCCTCGCGCGAAACGAACCTGCCCTCCATGCCCATGAAGGTGCGTCCCGGGCGATACTCGTCCTCGACGCCCTCAAGATACGAGCACGTGTACTCGTTGGCCGGGATGTAGAGCAGCTTCGTGTTCGGGTTGTAGGCGGCGGGAGGCCAGTTCTTGCCGCCCGACCAGGACGGACAGAAGACCGCCCCCTCGCCGGTGGCCGGCGTCTTCGCCGGGTCGTACTCCGGCCGCCCACTTTCGGGATCGATCGACGTGAACACGTCCTGGTAGACGAACCGCGTCGCGTCCAGGAAGTCGATCGAATCCGCGCTCCGCTCCAGCACCCAGAGGTAGGCGTTGCGACCGGGGTGGACCAGCGCCTTGCGCGTTCTGCCGTCGCGCTCCACATCGATCAGGAGCGGCGAATCGACCTCGTCCCAGTCCCAACTGTCGTTCCAGTGGTACTGGTGGTGCGCCTTGAGCTCACCGGTGTCGACGTCGAGCGCCAGCACGGAGGTCGCGTACAGGTTGTCGCCCGGGCGCGTGTCACCCGTCCACGGGCCGCCGTTGCCGGTGCCCCAGTAGGTCAAGCGCAGTTCCGGGTCGTAGGTGCCGGTGACCCAGACCGGCACGCCGCCGGTCCGCCAGGTGTCACCGGGCCAACTGTCGTGGCCGGGTTCCCCCGGGCCGGGGATCGTGAACGTCTTCCACAGTTCGTCCCCGGTGTCCGCATCGTAGGCGGCGACGAAGCCGCGAATCCCCCACTCGCCGCCCGAAACTCCGACCATCACCTTGCCCTCGACCGCCAGCGGCGCAAGGGTCATGTAGTAACCCGCCGAGTAGTCCTCGACCGCCGTCTCCCACGCCACGTTCCCCGTGCGGGCATCGAGCGCGATCAGCCGGGCGTCGACGGTGGCGACGTAGACGTTGTCCCCCCACAGCGCCACGCCGCGGTTGGTCGGGTGCATCTGCTGGAGGTCCTCGGGCAGTTCGGGCACGAAGCGCCAAAGCAGCTCGCCCGTTCTTGCGTCGAGCGCCAGCACGCGGCTGCCGGGGGTGGTGATGAAGAGCGTGCCGTCGTTGACGATGGGCGGCGACTGATGGCCCTCGTTGATGCTGGTCGAGAAGGACCAGGCGGGCGCGAGCGAAGCGACGTTCGAGGTGTCGATCCGGTCCAGCGGGCTGTAGCCCCAGCCGTCGTAGGTACGCCGGTACATGAGCCAGTTCGCGGGCGCCGGCGAGGCCAGCCGTTCCTGGGTGACCGGCCGGTAGGGCCGCTCCTGGGCGGCCGCGGGCGCCATCGCCGCACCGAGCGCGAGCCAGGCGGCGCCACATCGGAGGATTGCTTGCCGGTGGGCCATCGTCAGAACTCCTTCTCGAACCGAATCTTCGCGCTGAAGCCGCCGGCGGCGACCAGGACGCCGTCCTCCGAACGAAGCGGCAGCGAGGGCAGCCGCCGCGGCGCCGGTCCGGAGATCACTTCGGCGCCGCGGCGGGGGTCGAACTCCGACTCGTGGCACGGACAGATGAGGAACTCCGTCTCGTCGGACCAATCCTCGATGTCGCAACCGGTATGGGTGCAGACGCCCGAGTAGGCGACCACCCCCTCGGCGGAAGCCTCCCTGGTTTCGGGCGACAGCGACTCCGGTTCGAAGCGCAGCAGCAGGACCTGGTTCAGGCGCGAGCCATCGCGAACGGCGCCGCTCGCCGGGTCCATCGCGTAGCAGATGAGCTGTTCGCTCGCGAGCGGAACGTCGGTGGCCAAGACCGTCTCGCCCTGGCGCGGTCCGAAGGCGAACACGAACCGGTCGCCCTCCTGCGGGCGGGCCTTGCGTGGATCGTCCGCCTGCGCATGGAGCACATCGAGACCGCGCAAGCCCAGGCCCACGGCCAGGGCCGACTTGAGAACGGTCCGCCGATCCTCCATGGTCGGGTGAGGCTAGCAGCCTGCACCCCTGGGAACACGGGCATCCTGCCCGCATCCGGCGCACCGCAGGACGATGCAGCCTCTGGGCTTTGGGAACGCGGGCATCTTGCCCGCATCCGGCGCGCAGCGCCGGTCCGGTTGCAGACTCCCGGTGTTACGATTCCGCCTCTTTCGCCGCCGCTTTCGACCACTCCTCCCTAAGCCCCCTCGGGTCGGCTACAGGTACCCCAGAATGATCGACATCCCCGCCATCCGTTGGGGCAAGCCCTACGAGTCGCTCGAGAAGGCGACGATCGTCCATTTCGAGAACGGCGAGGAGCTGGCGACGCTCCACCAGACCAACCCCGGCCTGGTCCAGCGCGACATGCGCCGCGCCCAGCGTGCCCGCGACATCCTGCGGGAGATCCCGTCGCACGAACTGATCTCGATGGTGACCAGGGCCGCCGACCTCTACCTGACCGCGGACCTGCCGCTGGGCGACGGCACCCAGTCTCCCGAGGACTTCGTCCACTACCAGTCGGCGACCACCGGCCTGCCCGAGCACATGTGCCGGGCGAACATGGACAAGAACCACTTCGTGCTCACGAACATGGGAGAGGTCCTGGAAGCCCTGACCCGCGGTCTCGATCTGGACATCCTGGGCCGGGGACACGGCGTCGAGGAACGAGGCGTGCCGGTGAGCTACCAGGCGCAGGCGCCGGTGATCGGCCTCGTGCTGCCGTCCAACTCGCCTGGCGTGCACACGCTGTGGATGCCGGTGATCCCGCTCCAGGTCGGCCTGGTGTTCAAACCGGGCCCGCAGGAGCCCTGGACCCCGTACCGGATGACCGAGGCGTTCGCCCAGGCCGGGGTGCCGAGGGAAGCCATCTCGATCTACCCGGGCGAAGGCGACGTCGGCGCCGCCGTTCTCGCCTCCTGTTCCCGGAGCATGATCTTCGGCGGCGCGGAGACTGTCGCCCGCTACCAGAACGATCCGCGGGTCCAGCCCCACGGGCCCGGCTTCAGCAAGATCCTGCTCGGCGACGACGTCGTCGACGACTGGGAGAAGTACCTCGACATGATGGTCGACAGCGTGCTCGTCAACAGCGGCCGGAGCTGCATCTCCTGCTCCGGCGTCTGGGCCTCGCGCCACACCCGGGAGATCGCCCAGGCGCTCGCCGAACGGCTGGCGCCGGTGCTGCCCAAGCCGGCCGACGATCCGGAGTCTCCGCTCGCCGCTTTCACCGTGCCGGGCATGGCGAAGGCCATCGACGGCATGATCGAACGGCAGGTCGACGCCCCCGGCGTGCGCGACCTGACCTCGGAACTGCGCGGCGCCGGCCGGCTCGAAGAGCGCGACCGCTGCGACTACCTGCTGCCGACCGTGCTCCACTGCGCCAACGCCGACGCCCCTGCCGCGAACGTCGAGTACATGTTCCCGTTCGTCTCGGTCGTCGAGTGCCCGCAGGACAAGATGCTGGGCGCCATCGGCGGCACCCTGGTCTGCAGCGCGATCACGAACGACGAAGGCTGGCGCCGGCGACTGATCGACGCGACCCACGTCGACCGCCTGAACCTCGGACCGGTGCCGACGATTCAGCTCAACTGGCTGCAGCCGCACGAAGGCAACATCATCGACTTCCTGTTCCGGGCCCGGGCGTTCCAGCAGGCGTAGGTGGCGTGACGATGCGAACGACCGCACGGGCGTTCCCAGCGGTCGTATCACCACGCCCTGACCCGCTTCGCGGAATCGCCCCTGCACTGCTGCTGCATCCGCTGGAAAACGCCGTCACGTCGGTGATCGCCGGCGCCGAGAGGCCCAGCTCGTTCCGGTACTCCTGCACCGCACCCGTCACCGTGTCCGTCACCCGAATCGCGTAGCCGAGGTCCGTCGTCGACGCGCCGTACACCCACACGTGTCCATTCACTGCGCAGCCGTCCAGCACCTTGATCAGAATCTCCCAGTTGTCCCGGTTGAAGAAGGTGAACACACCCGAGTCGTTCGTCCCTGACTGGACCACGCTGCCGGGGCCGCGCCCGCCG
Organism: Candidatus Multivorans sp.; assembly: GCA_965205295.1. Classification (GTDB taxonomy): domain Bacteria; phylum Acidobacteriota; class Thermoanaerobaculia; order Multivoradales; family Multivoraceae; genus Multivorans. Next base: position 14,865 of record OZ242167.1, on the reverse strand, counting down.
TCAGCCGTCCACCACTCGACGCCGACCGCATAGCGCGAGTCCTGCAGGCACAGCGTATCCGCGTCAGAGACACACGTCCCGGCGCGATCGCTCGCCTCGACCAGGAACACCTCGGACGCGGTCGACGTGGTCGTGCCGTCGCTAACCGACAGGGTGACCTCGTAGAAGCCCGGCGACGACCAGGCATGGTCGATCCGCCGGTTGCGCGACCCCGTCCCGGCGCCGAAGTCCCAGCGACGGGACAGGACACCGCCCGTACTCGTATCCTCGAACGTCACGGCCAAACCCGTGCGGGCGCGGCAAAGATTCCCGGGGCACTCCGCGGTCAGCGTGAAGTCGGCCTTGGGCGGACCGCTCGGCGGGGGCTGACCGCCGCCACTGCCCGCGCCACCGCCGTCGTCCTCATCGTCGTCATCGCCGTCCTCGGGAGGCGGAGGGCCGCCACCGCCGCCGCCGGAACCGCCGGGACCAGGACCACCCGACCCGTCGTTGTCACGAATCGCGAGGGTGGTCTCACCGCTGCCGGTGACCCGCGGCGGCAGAAAGCCGAAACTCAGCACTACCGCTTCACCGTCGTCGTCGGCGCTATCGTCCGGCGCCGCGAACAGGAACCCCTGCGTCCTCACGCCCGGCCCGAATGCCACCTGCAACGGCACACCCGAGTAGTCCTCCTCCGTCACGCCGCCGTGGTGGGTGCGGTCCAGATCGATACTCAACTCACGCTCGGGATCACGGTTCAAGCGCACGACCACGGTAACCGTGCCGCCCTCCGTCACCCCGTAGTTCGCTGACCCGAAGGACACCTCGACCTCGGGGTCGTCGTCGTCACGAATCGTCCCCGTCACCTGCAGCGTCGAACCGCCGCCGGCCAGCGACGCGTGCCGCACATTGTGCAGCGTCAGCCGGAACGTCTCCTCCTCTTCTTCGTCCTCCGAGTCGTCCGTGAGGTCCACGACGATCTGCTGGGCGGCTGTCGAACCCGCGGAGAACGTCAGCCTCCCGCTCGCCGCCGTGTAGTCCGAGCCGGCTCGCGCTCCGGCAGGGCCTGAACCGTCCGAGGTTACGTACTCCACCGTCACGTCGGCGCCGCTCGACGTGCTCAACTCCACCTGAAACGCGACCGTGCCGCCACTCTCGGGCGCCGCCGCCGCTTCGACGAACAGCGTCGACGTGTCCGTCTCAACGATCGTGACCCGGACCGAAGACACCCGCACCGCGCCGTAGTCGCCGCCGCTCACCTGGTGGCTGATCGTGACCGGAGCGTCGGCCACCGTATCGGCGTCCGTCTCCGCCTCCACGAACACCGACTGCGGTATGCGCCAGTTTCCCGTCGTGAACTCGAGTTCCGTGGGATCCACTGACAGGTCCGTGTTCGCCGGGACGGAAGGCGTCACCGTCACCGGACCGGACGGCTTGGAGTTCAGCACGACCGCATAGTCGCCTCTCGCTCCCTCCGGAATCGTTAGCGCATGGGGCGAAACCGTCGCGCCGCGCGGCGCTAGTACAGACACTCCGAAGTCCTGCTGCGCCGTTTCATTCGCATCCCCAGTATCGGTCGCCGCAACACTCACCGTAGTCGAACCCACACCTATCGGCCTTAGCGTAACCCTCGAACCCGACACACCCGCTGTCGCCACGTCCGGCGACGAGGATGTCGCTGCGTAGTCCAGCGTGTCTTCGTTCTGATCGTAGAACGCGTCGACAACGTCGATTGTTCGGGACCCGTCCTCAACCCGGAGTTCAAGATCGGGCAGGCGCCCCACCGTCACCGGGGGCACGCTGGGCGCCGCCTCCTGACTGATCGTGAGCGCGGTGGCGCGGCGGTGAATGTTCCCGCCTCTACGATGCGGAGCGGTCAGGAAGTTGATCCTGATGCTGCCGCTTCGAGCTGTCGACAGGACGGACCGCTCTACCGCGTAGCCCACCGACCGGGAGCCCACACTGAACATCCCGTCCGTGATGGCGAGGTGTGATCCCAGCGCCGTGGCGGTCCAGGGACACCCGTCGGCTGCCGTCACTTCGAACGTGAACGACCCGCCGTCCGCCGACACGGATTTGGACGACGGCGAGAAGGCGTAGGACGCCGACCCGCAGTTGGCAACATTGGGAAGAAAATTGGCCAGGAACTTGGCCATGTTGTTGATGGTCCGGATCACGTCCGAGGGTCCCGGCGGCGTATTGGTGTACAACTCGCCCTCAACCCCCAGAGGCACGCCTGAATGGGTCTGATCGGGATTCGAGAACTTGTGGAGCAGGCTGCAGGAGAGTCCCTTGCTCCAGCACTCGGAGGAGTAACTCATCAGTGTGTACCATTTTCTCTCCGTGTTGACGTAGCCGTACCCGAAGGGCGGAACGCCGTAGTCGTAGCCGGTATCCCACGAGCATCGGTTTGCGACCGAGCACCTCGCGTAGCGATCGTGCTGCGCCCCCAGAAGGTGGCCCGTTTCATGGGCGAATGTCGACGAATTGTGGATGCCCATCGTCGCGAAATTGCCGCCCGCCGCACCACCGCCGCCGTTGTAAAACAGGACCAGGACGTCGGCTTCCGCCTCCTCCCACTGGACCGTTTCTCCTCCGGTGCCGGCCGTGACCCAGTCTGAAAAGCCGCCATGGACGCCCTCCGATCCCTGGGTGTAGTCCGTCTGGGCCAGGTGCACGAGGTGGAGGCGGGGTAGAGCTCCACCATTCTCCAGAATCCCGTTGGTCGTCGTGATGTGGCTCTCGATCTTGGCTTTGACGCCTTCGGTTCCACCCATCGCGTCCTTCGCGGCGGCCGTGTAGTAGGCGATGATGTCGATCCTCGATCCATCAGCGACGGTCACGTCGGACGTTGCCGCCACGGAACGATCGGGAGCAAATCGGGCGACGCCGAATGGGGCCGCTTCCAACGCGGGGTCGGGCGACTCGCACTCCCCAATCGCGGCCATGGGGACGACCTCTTCGATGATGTGCATCCCCGAGCCGGCCGGATGCACTTCCCAGGTCCCCTCGGGCGTCCAGACGCTGCCCGCCACGACACCGCCGTTCACAACCAGGACGACCGATCCCATCTCCGCATCCACTATCGGGCCGGAGAGCGTGTAGCCGCCCGAAAACGCCGGCGCCGTCCGCTCGATGACGGCGGAATGCACCGCGTCCTCAAACAGATTCAACGTCAGCGAACCCGGCGCCCCTCTGCTGACGAGCTCCCGCACGCCGTCGAGTTGGGCAACGTCGACCCGCACGGATCGGCTTCGAAGAGTCTCGGGATCTACGTCGGGCCCCACCATCGCCGCGATTCGCGTCGGTTCGTGGCTGCGGAACAGCCCCCTCGCCTGCCCCTCCGCTTCGTGGCCTCCGAAGAATGCAATGGTGGTCCACATGATCGCCGTTGCGACCACCGAACCCCGCGCTCCGGCGGTTGGCGCTTCCGTGCAGAACATCGCCCTTTTCCCGTTACAAGAGAAACTATGCTCCGAGGCTCGTTGTTGTCGCCCATAAAATTGCGGGGGCCAGGCGTTTGCCGCGCCATGCCCCCGCGGCGACCGCGCTACGCGTCAGGCGGCTCGCGCTTCAGCCAACGCGCTCGACTCGGGGACCTCATTGGCCACTCGATTCGAGCGGACGCCGCTCACCCCCGCCGGCGACCCTCAACTCGTCGTACCAGGCCTTGACCCGCTCCGCCGACCATGGGGTCACCGCACAGTCGGCCACGAAGTAGACCTGGTCCGCGATCTCCTCGACGAGTTCGAGGCGGTGCGACGACAACAGGACGCCGCGGCCGTCGGCGGCGAAGTCGCGCAGCATCCGGCACAACCGCGCGACCGCGACCGGGTCGAGGCCGCTGAACGGCTCGTCGAGAACAAGCAGTTCCGGTTCGTGCAGCAGCGCCGCGGCCAATGCCAACTGCCGGCGATTGCCGGTCGAAAGCTGGTGGCACAGCCGGCCGGAGGTGGGTACCTCCAGGGTCTCCAGAAGGTCGACCGCGCGGGCGCGCGCGGCGCCGGCGTCGAGGCCGTACAGGGCGGCGCAGTAGTCCAGGAACTCGAGCGGCCGCAGGAAGTCGAAAAGTTCGTCCTCCTCGAGCAGGATGCCGACCTTGGTCATGATCTCCGGGTGCAACCGCGGATCGAACCCGAACATCCGTAGGCGGCCCTCGCTCGGTTCCGTCAGCCCGAGGCCGAGGCGCATCAGGGTCGTCTTGCCCGCGCCGTTCCGCCCCACCAGGCACTGCACGCCGGACCCGATCTCGAGGTCCACCGAACGCAGAACTTCCAGGTCGCCGTAGGACTTGCTGACCGAATCGAGCCACAACATCGTTGTCATACCGTCACCGCCCACTCCCTCAGGCGCCGACGCAGCCAGTCGCCCTTTGCCAACGCGGCCACCAGGGCCGCACATCCAGCCGCCGCGAACAGCAGCAGCACCGTCATCGCCACCGTGGCGAGCCCTGGTCCCCCGAGCAGCCGCGCCGCGACCAGAGCACCGCCGAAGATCGCCACCTGAAGCAGCCAACCGCACCCGAGCACCGCCATCGCCAGCACGCTGCAGTAGAAGTCGCGCTGCTCGTGCAGCTTCGGTTTCCTGGGCAGCCAGATCGAGACCACCGCTCCGCCGCCGGCCAACCCAAGCAGCGAGAAGGCGGCCATGAGAAACGGAATCGCCCGGTCGACCGGTGAAATCTGTTCGGCCAGCAGCACAATCACCACCGCCGTCTGCGCGAACACGAGACCACCGACCACGCCGAGGGCGCCCAGCACCTTGCCGGGCATGCAGGCGGCGAGCGCCCGCTCCGCCGACATCGAGAGCCGCCGGGCGCCGTCCGCCGTGAATCCAAGCAGGTTGGCGAAGAAGGCGATCCAGAACGCCGAGAGGAAGGCCGCGAGGCCAGCCGCCATCCATAACCCGAACTGCCCAACCGCCGTCCCGTCGTCCGGCACCTCCCTGGTGCGCAGCACAATCGCCATGAACAAAGGCATCAACCAACTGAGGACCAGGTTGAGACGCACCTGCCGGAAACGGAGCATCATCCGCGCCTCCGCAAGCGCGATGACGAGGGTGGGCCGCGACCAGACACCCGCCGGCCCCCGATCCAAGGCCGCCGTGCGCCGCCGCAACCCTGCCCAACCGGCCCGCTTGCCGGCCGAATCCTCCGCCGCCGACCGGTCATCGCGCTTCTTCGTCTTTGCACCGCGATCGTCGGGGCTGCGCTGCTCCAACGCGAAGGCCCCGGTCACCAGGGCCAGGAGAAGAACGAGCCGCGCGCTGCTCACAGCCGCCATTGCCCACAGCTCGCCCCCGGCCCACAGCGGCTCCACCGCGCTCGCGCCGAGCACACCGAGGAGCAGGAGCCCGAGTCCGGCGCCGAGCCAACGTCTCCGCCCACGAGCGCCCAGGATCACCGCCCCCAGCGGGCCGGCCGCGACCAGAGCGGCCACGGCGCCGAGCACATCCATGCCCTCGAACACCCATTCCGCTCCCCGGGGCCAGCCGGCCCCCGAGAACACCAGCGCCAGGGACTCGTTCAGCAACACCAGAACCGCAGCCAGACCAACCAGGTTCGTGCCCACCGTCAGGGCCGTACGCCGTCCGACAGTAAGCCCGAACTTCGCCCCGTGCTGCCGGCTGAACCACTGCGTCACCGGCGCCATCTGAAGCATCGTCATCAGAACGAAGAACGACATCAACACGAACAGCATGTCCACGGGCGAGTTCTCGAACGGCGCCTCCTCCATCCTGCTCAGGCTGAACGTGTAGTTCACGATCAGGAAGCCGGCCAACAGGACGCCGAACACCAGCTTCCCCTTCTCGCTCAGCGCCTTGCGCCAGCCGGCCAGACCGCGGAGGCGGATCACGGTCAGGATCAATGCGAACACCCTCTCGTGCCGCCAGTCGGGCCGTTCCCGGTGGCTAAAGCGGCCGCTCCACCGCCGAGCTCCCGTCGAGGCTCGTCTCCGGCCCACCAGTGCCACGCGCTACTGTCGTCGTCGCCCTCCTCCGCTCTCAGCTCCGCCAGCCTTCTGTCCCGCCTGATCTTCCACTCGAAGTGAGCCGCAAACGCCAACTGCGCGACACCTGCGGCGAGACCTGCCCACATCGCCCTCGGGCCAGCCCATTCCGCGGCAAACCAACCGAACCACAGCCAGTACACGCCGACGATCGGATAGGCGAACCGGAGGAACTTCTTGCGACGTTCTGTCACGTGACGTCCGGACCCGGCTGGGTGCACTTCATCGTCGGCAACGATTGAATTCTTGGCGACCGCATCATCGGTCCTCCACCAGCTCTTCCCACCGACTGCTCACAACCTCGCCGTCGCCGCGGAGCACCCAACCCCCGGCGGTTTCTCCTGGCGCCCACAGGCCACCGACGGACTCGGTTACTCGTGCCGCGGCCGACCGGTAGACAGCCAGGCGGCGGGCCGCATCGAGTTCGGTCCGGCCAGCCTCAATCGCCTGGAGGACCTGTCCGCCGTTGCCGCGCAACTCGTCCAGCGCGGCTCGCTCACCGGCCCAGCCAATCCCGGCGAGAACAAGTGCATCCTGGGGAAGGACGGCGAATGCCTGGTCCAGCATGAGGTGTAGAGCTTCGAGGTGCTCCGCGGTGCCGGCCGCCAGGTAGCGCTCGAGCTTGATCAGGTTGACGTTCAGTTCGACCCACCTGAAGAACTGCTCGCGGTGGCTCGCGCGCCGACGACCACGGCTGGCAGCCACTTCCAATGCCCGGTACGTGTCCACAGTGCGACTGAACACGATTCGCCCGGCGCCGATCCACGTGTTCAGGTCCGCCAGCCGGCCCTCAGGTTCCGTGTTGACGTCGGCCAGCCGGCGAATCGAATCGAGGTTCGTGAACACGATGTCCGCCGGTCGGCCATCGATCGTCGCAAACTCCAAATCGAAGTCCGGCCCTTCCGCCAGCACGACGAGCAGATCAATGTCGCTCCAATCCTCGAGCTTGGCGGCGGTGGACCCGATCAGCACGAGGGCGGCGACATCGTCTCGACGGCGGAGTCGCTCGACCACCTGATCGATCGACAGGTCGGCCGAACTGGACCTGGTCGTCGCGAACACCCTGGAACCTCCTCGGGGCCCGGCCCGCTCAGTCATCAATCGTCCTCTGTTGCTTCCGGGGGGCTCCCGATCAGGGCGAGTCGCCGGTCGTTGCCCACCAACAAACTGCATCGACAGCGGCACGCCGTCCCGCTCACGGCCGAGCCTATAGCCCGCCGCTGTACGATCGCGCACCATGAAGAAGCAGCTTCCCGACGGCGTCGAGCTGCGCGACCTGGCATCGGACGCGGACTACGAGGCGGCGGTCGATCTCCAGCACCGGACCTGGGGCACCCGTTTCGAGGACACGGTGCCGGCGACGATCCTGATGATCTCGCAGAAGATGGGCGGCGTACTCGTCGGAGCGTTCGACGAGAACGGCCGGATGCTCGGATTCCTCTACGGCCTGAGCGGCTTCCGGTACGGTCGCCGCGCCCACTGGTCGCACATGCTGGCGGTGACGCGCGAAGCGCGGGGCCGCGGGCTGGGGCGCGAACTGAAGGTCTTCCAGCGCGAACTCCTGCTGCCGCTCGGCGTCGAAACGGTCTACTGGACCTACGACCCTCTGGTGGCCCGCAACGCGAACCTGAACCTGAACCGGCTCGGTGCCCTGCCGGTCGAGTACGTCGTGAACATGTACGGCGAGGACACCGGCAGTGTGCTCCACAGCGGACTCGGCACGGACCGCTTCGTCGTGGCGTGGCCGATTCTGAGTTCCCGGGTCGATTGGTTGCTCACCGGGGCACCGGCGGCCACGCCGACCCGGGCCGCGCCGCCCTTCCCCGTCGATGAGACGCAGCCGGAGACGGCGTGGGTCGAGGTGCCCCCGAACATCGGCTCGATCCTGCATTCGTCGCCCGAGGTTGCCTTCGACTGGCGGCGCCGGACTCGGGCGGCGTTCCAGGTGCACCTGGAGGCCGGCTACAGCGTGACCGGACTCACCTGGCGAGAAGACGGCGCCGGCCAACGCCGCTACTACTATCGACTGGAAACCACGGAGACGCCGTGAGCCTGCAGATCGAGACCATCACCCTGCGCGAGATCCGGCTGCCCCTGGTGGAGCCCTTCCGGATCTCCTCCGGCGTCACGACCACCCGCCGGATCCTGCTCCTGGAGCTCGTCGATGCGGACGGCGCCTCGACCTGGTCCGAGTGCGTCGCCGGCGACTTCCCGAACTACTCGCCGGAGAGCATCGACACCGCGACGCTGGCGATCCGCGCCTGGCTCGCGCCACGGGTGCTCGGCCGGCGCTTCGAAACGCCGGAGCAGGTCGCCGAGGCTCTGTCCGAGGACCTTCGAGGCCACGAGATGGCCCAGGCGGCGATCGAGATGGGCGCCTGGGCGTTGGCCGCGACCAAGGCCGGCCAAAGCCTCTCGTCCCTGCTCGGCGGCACGCGGAAGCGGATCGGCACCGGCATCTCGATCGGCATCCAGAGCTCGCCCGAAGAACTGGCGGCGAAGGCCGAGGCGGCGCTCGCCGCCGGTTACCGGAAGATCAAGCTGAAGATCAAGCCGGGACAGGATCTCCCCTACCTCCGGGCCGTCCGCGACCGGCTCGGCCTCGACGCCCCGCTGATGGCGGACGCGAACAACGCCTACACCCTCGACGACACGGACCACCTTCTCCGGCTCGACGACTTCGACCTGGTCATGGTCGAACAGCCCCTGGCCTGGGACGACGTGGCGCGCCACGCCGAACTCCAGCGGCGCATGCGGACGCCGATCTGCCTCGACGAATCGATCACGAACATTGCCCGAGCCGAGGACATGATCCGTCTTGAGAGCGGCAGGATCATCAACATCAAGCCCGGCCGGGTGGCGGGCTTCACCGCGTCCAGGGCGATCCATGACCTGTGCGCCGCGAACGGCATCCCCGTGTGGTGCGGCGGCATGCTCGAGAGCGGCATCGGCCGTGCCTACAACGTGGCCCTGGCCTCCCTGCCGAACTTCACGATTCCCGGCGACGTCAGCCCGAGTAGCCGCTACTGGGCCCGTGACATCGTGTCACCCGAGTGGACGATGGACGGCGAAGGATGGGTCGACGTGCCGGACGGCCCCGGCCTCGGCGTCGAGGTCGACCGCGAGCGGATCGAGGCGTTGACAGTGCAGCAGGAGACGCTGCGCTCCGTCTGACGCCGGATGCGGGCGAGACGCCCGCGTGCCATCCGCGCGCCCGATGACGGGCGCACGGAGTGGTTCACGTGTGGCGCGGGACCGCGCCACCCGGGTTCCAGGACCGGGCGTCGGTTACAGGCTCAGGCCGCCGTCGACGGTCACCGTGTGGCCGGTCACGAACACGTTGCGCTCGATCAGGGCGACGATCGCGTCGGCGCAGGTCTCGGCGGTCGCCACGGCCCCGAGCGGCGCCGCGGCGCTCAGACGCTGGCGGGCCGTCTCGTAGACCTCCTCCCCGAGGCCGCCGTGAAGCCAGCGCCCCTCGATGAACCCCGGGGCGATCGTGTTGACCCGGATCTCCGGGCCGAGGACACGCGCCAAGGACTTGGTCATCACGATGACGCCGGCCTTGGACGCCGCATAGGGGATGCTGCTGCCGCCGCCGCCGAAGCCGGCCACGGAGGCCACGTTGACGACAGCGCCTTCGCCCGCCTTCTTCATGTGCGGCGCCGCGGCCCGCGTGCAGTTGAAGACGCCGCGCAGATTGGCGCCGATGATGTCGTCCCACACGCCGTCGGTGACGCCCTCCAGGTCGTCGTGCGCGATGAAGTGGGTCATGCCCGCGTTGTTCACCAGAATGTGCAGGGCGCCGAACGCGTCCACCGCGGACTCGATCAGGCCGCGGCAGTCGGCGTCGCGGCGAACATCTGCCTGCACCGCAACGGCGGCGCCGCCGGCCTCCCGGATGCCGCCGACGATGCGTTCGGCAGCCTCGGCACCGCTGTGGTAGTTGACGACCACCGAGGCCCCAAGGCTTGCCAGCAGTTCAGCCGTCGCCTGACCGACACCCGACGACGAGCCCGTGACGACGGCGACCTTGCCTTCGATCTCCACTCTTTGGTTCCCGCGGCCGCGGCCGGCGCCTACCGGCCCTTCCAGTTCGGCGGCCGCTTCTCGGCGAACGCCTTCGGACCTTCGACCAGATCCTCCGACGTGTTCATCGCGGCGATCCACGGGAAGATCGAGCCGGCGGCCTGCTCGAGCGCCATGCCGAGGCCCTTGTTCGCGGCCTCCTTGCTCGCTCGCACGGACAGCGGCGCGCATTCCAGGATCTGCGCCGCCCACGCCCGTGCCCGGTCGAGAAGTTCGTCGTGGGCGCAGACCTCGTTCACGATCCCGAGTTCCTTCGCCTCCTGCGGCGTGATGTGCCGGCCCGTGAGCAGCATCCCCATCGCCTGGTGGTACGGGATATGCCGCGGCAGCCGGTGAACGCCCAGGGCCCCCGCCATCAGGCCGACACGGGGTTCGGGCAGCCCGAACGTCGCCTTCTCGGAGGCGAGGATGATGTCGCAGGCCAGCACCAACTCGAAGCCGCCGCCGAGAGCGAAGCCGTTGACCGCCGCGATCATCGGCTTGTGCAGGTCGAAGCGCGCCGTGATGCCGCCGAAACCGCCCCGCACGCCCTTCATGCCGGCCCGCACGACCTTGCTGCCGTGCTCGGCCTGGTACTTCAGGTCGTTGCCGGCGGAGAACGCGCGGTCGCCGGCGCCGGTGAGGATCGCCACCCAGGCGTCGTCATCGGCGGCGAAGTCGTTGAACACCGAATCGAGCTCCTGGCTCGTCGGCGGGTGGATCGCGTTCATGCGCTCGGGACGGTTGATCGTCACCGTCCAGACGTGGTCGTCCTTCGAAACCTCGAGAAACTTGTAGCTCACTTGCCTGCTCCTGTTCGCCTGCAGGGCCGATTCACGGCCGTTTCATGGAAGGCGGCGAGAGTAGCAGGCGGAGCGCGCCCGCCCTCCTGAAATCGCCTGCTTGGGGTTCTTGACAGCGCTCGCGGGCGCTGGCAGCGTCCGCCCACGATGACCCTCTTGCCGCTGCCGAAGAGCTTCCACGAAAGCGCCGCCCGCGAGCGGAGCGGCGCCTGGTTCCACGACCCCGATCCCAACCGGGTCGCCGCCGCTGCCGCGGACTGGCGCCGGCGCCACGACCTCCCTCCGGCAGCCTCCGACGAGGCCCGCCGTTTGCTGCTGCTGGTCGACGAGCAGCGCGACTTCTGCCTGCCCGAGGGCACGCTCTTCGTCGGTGGCCGTTCCGGCCGCGGCGCGCTCGAGGACACGGAGCGGCTGGTGCGCTTCATCTACCGCAATCTCGGCAACCTGACCGACATCGTCAGCAGCCTCGACGCGCACCTGCCGCACCAGATCTTCTTCTCTTCGTTCTGGACTGACGCCGCGGGCCGCCCACTCGATCCCTACCGCGAAGTGACTGCGGAACAGGTCGCCGCCGGCAGCGCGGTTCCCAACCCGGACCTTGCCGGCTGGTTCGGAGACGGCAGTCCGGAATGGCTGCGCCGCCAGGCCGAGGACTACTGCCGGAGACTGGAGGAGACCGGGCGCTACCGGCTCTACCTGTGGCCGCCGCACTGTCTGCTGGGCAGCCAGGGCCAGACCGTCGTCGGAACAGTCCAGGAAGCGCGCCTGTTCTTCGCCTACGCCCGACGGGCGCAGGCGCCGATGGAGGTCAAGGGATCCGACTCGTTGACCGAGAACTACTCCGTGCTGTCGCCCGAGGTGCTCACCGGCCACGACGGCCGGCCCCTCGGCGAACGCAACACGGCGCTGCTCGATCGCCTGTTGGCCGCCGACGCGGTGATCCTCGCCGGCCAGGCCGGCAGCCATTGCGTGCGCAGCACCGTCGACGAGCTACTGGCCGAGATGGACTCTCGCGGCATCCCCGCCGGCCGCCTGCATCTGCTCGCCGACTGCATGTCCGCCGTCGCGGTGCCCGACCCGGACCACCCGGGCGAGTTCGTCGCCGACTTCACCGACGAGTTCGAAGCAGCCCTCAGCCGCTACCAGGCCGCCGGGGTCCACATTGCGAGTTCCGAGGACGACGCCGCGGACTGGGGCTGAGGGCCGCGACGCACCGACCGCTCAAGGCACGTTGCGGCGCAGCTCCTCCACCCACACCGCCGGGCCGCCGTCCGACGGCGCGCGCCAGTCGCCGCGGGGCGACAGCGAACCGCCGGACCCCACCTTGGGCCCGTTGGGCATCGCCGAGCGCTTGAACTGGCTGGTGCCGAAGAAACGGACCAGGAACACCTCCAGCCAGTGCTTGATCTCGGCCAGGGAGTACTCCCGGCGGTCGGTCTCGGGCATCGTGTCGAGCCAGGCGCCCCGGCCGCGATCTCCCCAGGCCCGATGGGCCAGGTAGGCGACCCGGCTCGGGCGGTAGCCGTACCGGCTCAGGTAGTAGAGGTGGAAGTCCTGCAGCTCGAACGGACCGATCACCGCCTCGGTCGACTGCGCCGGCTCCCCGTTGCCCGCCGCCTGCCCTTCCACGGCCGGCACGAGTTCCGGAGAGATCTCGGTGTCGACGATCGACTGCAGCGTCTCACTGGCCTCGGCGCCGAACTCGCCGCGCCCGACTTCCCAGCGGATCAGGTGCTGAATCAGCGTCTTCGGCACCGACGAGTTGACGCTGTAGTGCGCCATCTGATCGCCGACGCCGTACGTGCACCAGCCGAGCGCCAGCTCCGAGAGATCGCCGGTGCCGATCACCAGGCCGCGGTGGTGGTTCGCCAGCCGGAACAGGTGCGACGTGCGCTCGCCGGCCTGCACGTTCTCGAAGGTCGCATCGTAGACCTCCGGGCCGCGCTCGCCGCGGCCGTAGGGATGGTCGATCGACTCCAGCATCCGCTCGCTGGCCGGCCGGATGTCGATCTCCGAGGCCGTAACTCCGAGCGCCGCCATGAGCCGCTTCGCGTTCTCGTAGGTGCGCGCCGAGGTGCCGAAGCCGGGCAGCGTGTAGGCGAGGATGTTCGACGGCGGCAGGCCGAGTCTGTCGAAAGCGCGCACGCAGACGATCAGCGCGTGGCTCGAATCGAGACCACCCGAGACGCCGATCACGACCTTCTCGATGCCGGTCGCGCCTAGTCTTTGAACCAGGCCCGCGACCTGAATGTCGAACGCCTCGGCGCAGCGTTCGTCCCGCTCACCGCTGTCCGCGGGCACGTACGGAAAGCGGGGGATCTCCCGCTCCAGCGCCACAGCGGCCGGCGGCCGCTCGACCGCGAGCGCGACCCGCCTGAAGCGGCCTGCAGCCGACTCCCGGCGCGCCGCGTCCCGGAACGTCGACATACGGAGCCGCTCCTGCGCCAGCCGCTCCAGGTCGAGGTCGGCGGTGACGATCTGGGCCTCCTGGCTGAAGCGCACGGATTCCGCCAGCCTTTCGCCGTTCTCGTAGATCAGGCCGTGGCTGTCCCAGGCGAGGTCGGTGGTGGACTCGCCCGCGCCGGCGCCGGCGTAGACATACGCCGCGACGGACCGTCCCGACTGCGACGCGCATAGCAGCCGGCGGTAGTCCGCCTTGCCGATCGTCACGTTGCTCGCCGACAGGTTGAACAGGACCGACGCCCCGGCCAGCGCGCCGTGGGTACTCGGCGGCAGCGGCGACCAGAGGTCCTCGCAGATCTCGACATGGAAGCGGAACCCGGGAGTGGGTCCCACATCGAACAGCAGGTCCTCGCCGAACGGGACCTCCGCGCCGCCCAGAGACACGAACTCCGACCGTCGCGATTCGGCGGCCGCGAAGTAGCGCTTCTCGTAGTACTCGCGGTAGTTCGGGAGGTAGGTCTTGGGCACGATGCCGGCGATTCGGCCGCCGTGTGTGACCGCCGCCACGTTGAACACCGCGCCGTCGGCCACCAGGGGCAGGCCGACGATCAGCGCCGTCCGCATCTTGCCCGTGGCAGCAGCCAGTTCGAGCAGGGCGTTCCGTGAGCCTTCGAGCACCGCCGACTGGTGGAACAGGTCGTCCAGCGAGTACCCGCTCAGGTTGAGTTCGGGGAAGACGGCCGCCGCTGCTCCCGCCTCCTCGGCGCGCCGCGCCAGTTCGAGGGTGCGTTCCAGATTCGCCGCCGGATCCGCGATCTCGACCCGCGGCAGGCACGCGGCGACCCGCGCGAACCCGTGCTCGTACAGGTCGTCGAAGCGACGCACTACACCACCAGCGCCCGGAGCGGCCATGCCGGATTATGAACGAGAAACGCGGATGGCACCCGGCAAGCGCCTCAAAACCAAGACACTTCTGCCTCGGGCCCCCCCGGCGACTCAGTCCGAACCGCCTCGAACCCGGTGCGACGCGGCCAACTCGTCGCACAGGTCGAGCAGTTCCGCCGCCATCTCGACCGGGGCCGGCGCCTGGCAGTCGAGGTCGACCAGACCAGGCGGCAAGGCGGCGACCTCACGGCCCGCGACCTCCCGGCACACCTGGAGCGTGGGCAGCGGTTCCAGCAGCCGCCCGCGCTCCAGGACCGGCGCCAGCAGGTCGTGGCCGCCCTCCGGCCCGGAACCTGTACCCGGACCGGCTTTCTCGTCCCGCGCATAGATCACGTCGCGCTCCAGAACGCCCCCGGCGCCGCGGTACCGCCGCACCTGCAGCCGTCCCGGCAGGGAAGCCTTGCCGACGCCGGCGCCGAGCTTGAACACGGGCTGCCACCGCTCCTCGCCGGCGCGCCTGATCGCCGACAGCTTGTAGACGCCGCCCAGCGCGCCGGCGCTCCGCCCGTCGCCGCCCGCGGCCGTGACCAGGGACGTGCCGACGCCCCAGGTGTCGATCGCCGCTCCGGCACGCCGCAACTCCATGATCCGCTTCTCGTCCAGGCTGTCGCTGACCACGATCGCCACGTCCTCGAGCCCCGCCTCATCCAGCCGGCGAC